>NZ_CP074133.1:0-4800000 GCF_018316655.1 Nocardiopsis changdeensis
ACGCCGATTTGGCGGGGAACGGGAACACTGATAAAGTGAAGACACAACAAAGCGGAAACGCAGACGCCTTCCACGGAAGAGCACACGGGACCTGAGGTTCCGGGCTTGTACGGGAAGGGCGGTTGCTTCTTGAGAACTCAACAGCGCGTGTTCGATTTTTACAGCCAAGTTTGTTTTGGCCCCGTCACACGAGAATCGGTGAGATTCGAGTGTGCGAGGTTCCTTTGATTGAGCCAGAGATGGTTCGGTCAGGATTTCTTCTAGGTTTCCGAGCCCATCGCGGCTTGGTGCAAGACCTTTATGGAGAGTTTGATCCTGGCTCAGGACGAACGCTGGCGGCGTGCTTAACACATGCAAGTCGAGCGGTAAGGCCCTTCGGGGTACACGAGCGGCGAACGGGTGAGTAACACGTGAGCAACCTGCCCCTGACTCCGGGATAAGCGGTGGAAACGCCGTCTAATACCGGATACGACCCTCCTCCGCATGGTGGGGGGTGGAAAGTTTTTCGGTCGGGGATGGGCTCGCGGCCTATCAGCTTGTTGGTGGGGTAACGGCCTACCAAGGCGATTACGGGTAGCCGGCCTGAGAGGGCGACCGGCCACACTGGGACTGAGACACGGCCCAGACTCCTGCGGGAGGCAGCAGTGGGGAATATTGCGCAATGGGCGAAAGCCTGACGCAGCGACGCCGCGTGGGGGATGACGGCCTTCGGGTTGTAAACCTCTTTTACCACTCACGCAGGCCCCACGTTTTCGTGGGGTTGACGGTAGGTGGGGAATAAGGACCGGCTAACTACGTGCCAGCAGCCGCGGTAATACGTAGGGTCCGAGCGTTGTCCGGAATTATTGGGCGTAAAGAGCTCGTAGGCGGCGTGTCGCGTCTGCTGTGAAAGACCGGGGCTTAACCCCGGTTCTGCAGTGGATACGGGCATGCTAGAGGTAGGTAGGGGAGACTGGAATTCCTGGTGTAGCGGTGAAATGCGCAGATATCAGGAGGAACACCGGTGGCGAAGGCGGGTCTCTGGGCCTTACCTGACGCTGAGGAGCGAAAGCATGGGGAGCGAACAGGATTAGATACCCTGGTAGTCCATGCCGTAAACGTTGGGCGCTAGGTGTGGGGACTTTCCACGGTTTCCGCGCCGTAGCTAACGCATTAAGCGCCCCGCCTGGGGAGTACGGCCGCAAGGCTAAAACTCAAAGGAATTGACGGGGGCCCGCACAAGCGGCGGAGCATGTTGCTTAATTCGACGCAACGCGAAGAACCTTACCAAGGTTTGACATCACCCGTGGACCTGTAGAGATACAGGGTCATTTGGTTGGCGGGTGACAGGTGGTGCATGGCTGTCGTCAGCTCGTGTCGTGAGATGTTGGGTTAAGTCCCGCAACGAGCGCAACCCTTGTTCCATGTTGCCAGCACGTAGTGGTGGGGACTCATGGGAGACTGCCGGGGTCAACTCGGAGGAAGGTGGGGACGACGTCAAGTCATCATGCCCCTTATGTCTTGGGCTGCAAACATGCTACAATGGCCGGTACAATGGGCGTGCGATACCGTGAGGTGGAGCGAATCCCTAAAAGCCGGTCTCAGTTCGGATTGGGGTCTGCAACTCGACCCCATGAAGGTGGAGTCGCTAGTAATCGCGGATCAGCAACGCCGCGGTGAATACGTTCCCGGGCCTTGTACACACCGCCCGTCACGTCATGAAAGTCGGCAACACCCGAAACTTGTGGCCTAACCCTTCGGGGAGGGAGTGAGTGAAGGTGGGGCTGGCGATTGGGACGAAGTCGTAACAAGGTAGCCGTACCGGAAGGTGCGGCTGGATCACCTCCTTTCTAAGGAGTCTTTCAAGGCCAACACTTTTCCGATGGTTGGCCGGACTCGAAAGTGGACCCGATGCTCCTGGCCCTGGTGGCCGGTGAGAGGTCGGGATGGCTGTAGAAATTCATATCGAACTTCACCTCCGGGGGTCCTAGAAGCCTCGGGGGGCGCGCTGTTGGGTGTCTGAGGAAGCAACCCTCGTCTTGGTCCGGTTTCGGGCCGGCGGGTCGGTTGGTTCCCGCGGACCGCCTCTGAGAACTCTCAGAATCTCCTGTGTGTCCTGCTCTCCTGAGGGAGGCGGGGCGGGGGTTTGTCTGAGTGGTAGCGGAGAACGCGGTTGGTGTTTTGATTTGTGAATAGTGTGCGCGAGCATCTTGTTATCTGTAGTGGCCAAGTGATAGTGGCATACGGTGGATGCCTTGGCACCAGGCGCCGATGAAGGACGTGGGAGGCCGCGATAGGCCACGGGGAGCTGTCAACCGAGCTGTGATCCGTGGGTGTCCGAATGGGGGAACCCAGCCCGAGTTGTGTCGGGTTGCCGCCGCCTGAATGTATAGGGCGGTTGGTGGTGACGCGGGGAAGTGAAACATCTCAGTACCCGTAGGAAGAGTAAACAACAGTGATTCTCCTAGTAGTGGTGAGCGAACGGGGAAGAGGCTAAACCGTGCGCGTGTGATAGACGGCAGTCGTTGCGTGTGCGGGGTTGTGGGGCGTGTCTGTTCGGGTCTGCCGGCCCGGAGCGTTGATGGTTCTTCTAGCTGAATCCGTTGGGAAGCGGTACCGGAGTGGGTGAGAGTCCCGTAGGTGAAGGAAGAGTCTAGGCGTTGACGCTGTCCCCGAGTAGCGCGGAGCCCGAGGAATTCCGTGTGAATCTGGCAGGACCACCTGCTAAGCCAAAATACGTCCTGGTGACCGATAGTGCACTAGTACCGTGAGGGAAAGGTGAAAAGTGCCCCGGTGAGGGGTCGTGAAATAGTACCTGAAACCGTGTGCTGTCAAGCCGTCAGAGCTGGGTCTTGTATCTGGTGATGGCGTGCCTTTTGAAGAATGAGCCTGCGAGTCATGGTGTGTGGCGAGGTTAACCCGGGTGGGGTAGCCGTAGGGAAACCGAGTCTGAATAGGGCGTTTGAGTCGCATGCTGTGGACCCGAAGCGGAGTGATCTACCCATGTCCAGGGTGAAGCGGGGGTAAGACCTCGTGGAGGCCCGAACCCACCAGGGTTGAAAACCTGGGGGATGAGGTGTGGGTAGGGGTGAAAGGCCAATCAAACTCCGTGATAGCTGGTTCTCCCCGAAATGCATTTAGGTGCAGCGTTGCGTGTTTCTTGCCGGAGGTAGAGCTACTGTTTGGCTGATGGGCCCGACAAGGTTACTGACGTCAGACAAACTCCGAATGCCGGTGAAGTGAAGCGTGGCAGTGAGACTGCGGGGGATAAGCTTCGTAGTCGAGAGGGAAACAGCCCAGATCATCAGCTAAGGCCCCTAAGCGTGTGCTAAGTGGGAAAGGTTGTGGAGTTGCTGAGACAACCAGGAGGTTGGCTTAGAAGCAGCCATCCTTTAAAGAGTGCGTAATAGCTCACTGGTCAAGTGGTTCTGCGCCGATAATGTAGCGGGGCTTAAGCACACCGCCGAAGCTGTGAAGCCTGAGACTTGTTCTCGGGTTGGTAGGGGAGCGTCGTGCGTTCGGTGAAGCCGCCGAGTGATCGTGTGGTGGAGGGCGTGCGAGTGAGAATGCAGGCATGAGTAGCGAAAGCAACGTGAGAAACGTTGCCGCCGATTGACTAAGGGTTCCTGGGGCAGGTTAATCCGCCCAGGGTGAGTCTGGACCTAAGGCGAGGCCGACAGGCGTAGTCGATGGATAACGGGTTGATATTCCCGTACCCGTGCACGAGCGCCCAGTATCGAATCAGGTGATGCTAACCACGCTGGCTTAGCTTTCTGTCCTTCGGGACGGGTTGCTGTGCTGGTCTGGGATCCGAGCTTGTAGTAGGTAAGTGATGGGGTGACGCAGGAGGGTAGCTCTACCCGGCGGTGGTTGTCCGGGGGTAAGCGTGTAGGCCGGGGGGTTGGCAAATCCGCCCCCCATGAAGGTTGAGACGTGATGCGGAGCCGTTTTTGGCGAAGTGAGTGATCCCATGCTGTCGAGAAAAGCCTCTAGCGAGTTCGTGAGCGGCCAGTACCCTAAACCGACGCAGGTGGTCAGGTAGAGAATACCGAGGCGTTCGGGTGAACCATGGTTAAGGAACTCGGCAAATTGTCCCCGTAACTTTGGGAGAAGGGGAGCCCTGTCTGGTGAGAGCCCTTGCGGCTGGAGCTGGGTGGGGTCGCAGATAGCGGGGGGAAGCGACTGTTTATTAAAAACACAGGTCCGTGCGAAGTCGTAAGACGCTGTATACGGACTGACGCCTGCCCGGTGCTGGAACGTTAAGAGGACCGGTTAACGGGGTTCGCCCTGTGAAGCTGGGAATCCAAGCGCCAGTAAACGGCGGTGGTAACTATAACCATCCTAAGGTAGCGAAATTCCTTGTCGGGTAAGTTCCGACCTGCACGAATGGCGTAACGACTTCCCCACTGTCTCAACCATGGGCCCGGTGAAATTGCACTACGAGTAAAGATGCTCGTTTCGCGCAGCAGGACGGAAAGACCCCGGGACCTTCACTATAGCTTGACATTGGTGTTTGGGATGGTTTGTGTAGGATAGGTGGGAGCCGGTGAAACTGCCACGCTAGTGGTGGTGGAGGCGTTGGTGAAATACCACTCTGACTGTTTCGGGCATCTAACCTTGGGCCGTGATCCGGTTCGGGGACAGTGTCTGGTGGGTAGTTTAACTGGGGCGGTTGCCTCCCAAAGAGTAACGGAGGCGCCCAAAGGTTCCCTCAGCCTGGTTGGTAATCAGGTGTTGAGTGTAAGTGCACAAGGGAGCTTGACTGTGAGACGGACGTGTCGAGCAGGAGCGAAAGCTGGGACTAGTGATCCGGCACCGGCGTGTGGAAGCGGTGTCGCTCAACGGCTAAAAGGTACCCCGGGGATAACAGGCTGATCTTCCCCAAGAGTCCATATCGACGGGATGGTTTGGCACCTCGATGTCGGCTCGTCGCATCCTGGGGCTGGAGTTGGTCCCAAGGGTTGGGCTGTTCGCCCATTAAAGCGGCACGCGAGCTGGGTTTAGAACGTCGTGAGACAGTTCGGTCCCTATCCGCTGTGCGCGTTGGAGACTTGAGAAGGGCTGTCCCTAGTACGAGAGGACCGGGACGGACGAACCTCTGGTGTGCCAGTTGTCCTGCCAAGGGCATGGCTGGTTGGCTACGTTCGGGAGGGATAACCGCTGAAAGCATCTAAGCGGGAAGCTTGCTTCGAGATGAGGTCTCCTGCCTCCTTTGAGAGGGTAAGGCTCCCTAGAGACGATGGGGTTGATAGGCCGGGTGTGGAAGCCCTGTGAGGGGTGGAGCTGACCGGTACTAATAGGCCGAGGGCTTGTCCGCTGCAGATAATTGGGTGCTCGCGCATACATGTTCACATAACTGTGGAAGCTTCCGTTCCCCGACGTGGTCGGGGTTGCGGTGTGGGTTTCCGTGGTGGTTATGGTGGGAGGGTCACACCCGGTTACTTTCCGAACCCGGTCGTTAAGTCTCCTTGCGCTGATGGTACTGCCCTGTGGTGGGGTGGGAGAGTAGGTTGCCGCCACGGTTTTCTTCGGGTCGAGAGCCCCTGCCTTCGGGTGGGGGCTTTCCCTGTTTTCGGGGTGCGGGTATTTGTGGGGGGGCGCCCTTTCGGGGGCGGCCCCCCTTTTTTTGTGCCCGGAGGGCATCGCTGGGCCCCCGCCGCAGGGGGTGAAGGCCGCGGGAGGCTTCCCGCCCCGACCCCAGGGGGTTGGCGCACCCAACCGGGGCCTTCGCCACAGCCGGAGGGTGGACCGCTTCCTGCGCTCCAGGGGGTTTCCCACCCGACTTGGGTGGCTGGCCCCAGCCGGAGGGCATCGCACCTCCTCCGCCGCAGGGGGTTTCCCACCCGACCGGGACCTCCGCCACAGCCGTGTCAGGCCAGTGGAGCCCCCGACCCCAGGGGGTCTTCGCCGAGGTAGTTGTAGGTTTCCAAAAGGCCGGCCGCTTGGGAAGGGCGGTCCGCGCCGGGTGGGCCCGGCCCCGGCCGCAGTCGGCGCACGGCAGACCGCCAGGCGGGTGCGTTGGGCTCCCGTCCGGGGTGGTGGGGGTGTGACTGCCGGAGCCGGGTGCACCCGGAGCGCGCACACCCGCACCGCCTGGAAAGGTTGGGGGCGCCGGCGGCGGTGCGGGCGCTCCACGCAGCCGCCTACTCCCGCACGTGACCGCGGTACGGACGGGAGCGGGGGTGAAACCCGCACGCACCCACGACCTCAGCCCCAGACCGGGCACAGGACCGCGCACCTCAGCCTCAGGGGGTGAGAGCTGTGGGTGCTCGCGGCATCAGCCAGAGGGGGGTTGGGGAGGAAGAACCGCGGCCTCCGCCGCAGGGGGTTCAGGGAGGCATGACCGGGACCCCGGCCCCAGGGGGTGTGGGAAGGAGCGACCGGCAGCCTCCGCCATGGGGGTGAGACCCGCACCCGGCCGTCGGCCCCGATCCACGGCACGGGAAAAGGTGTTTGCGGCATGCACCTGGTGGGGTTGGGGCCGCGGTTCTGTTTCCGGCCTGTGGTTGAGGCCGCGGGTGCGTGCGGCGAAACCCCCTGGAGTCGGGGTCGCGGTTTTTCCTTCCCACACCCCCTGTGGCTTGGGACTGTGGGTATGTACGGCCTTCACCCCGGGGGCGGAGGTGCGCGGTCCTGTGCCCGGGCTGTGGCCGGGGCCGCGAGAACGTACCGCTTTCACCCCCTGGGACGGGGGTCGCGGTCTCTCCTACCCACACCCCCTGGGGTAGAGGTCGCGGTCTGGTGCCCGGTCCGGGGCCGAGGTCGCGGGAACGTGCAGCAACACCCCCTGTGGCACAGGCTGGCGAACACCTCCAGCAACACCCCCCTGGGGCGGGGGTCGCGGTTCTTCCTCCCCAACCCCCCTCTGGCTGATGTCGCGGGTGCGTGCGGCTTTCACCCCCGGCACTGACCGGTACCGCGGTCATCCGCGGGAGTTTGCGCCAGCGTGGAGCATCCGCCCGTTTGCTTTGCGCCCTCCACTTTCCAGGCGGTGCGGGTGTGCGCGCTCCGGGTGCACCCGGCTCCGGCAGTCACACCCCCACCACCCACCACGCGCGCCCAACGATTCCCCCGGCGGTCTGCCGGGCGCCGACTGCGGCCGGGGCCGGGCCCACCCGGTGCGGACCGCCGTTCCCAAGCGGCCGGCCTTTTGGAAACCTACAACTACCTCGGCGAAGACCCCCTGGGGTCGGGGACCCCACTGGCCTGACACGGCTGGGGCGGAGGTTTCCAATCGGGTGAGAAACCCCCTGGAGCGCAGGAAGCGGTCCACCCTCCGGCTGTGGCGAAGGCCCCGGTTGGGTGCGCCAACCCCCTGGGGTCGGGGCGGGAAGCCTCCCGCGGCCTTCACCCCCTGCGGCGGGGGCCCAGCGATGCCCTCCAGCTGTGGCCAAGGGCCCCGGTTAGGTGGGAAACCCCCTGCGGCGCAGGAGGCGGTTCGCCTTCCGGCGGTGGCTGAGGATCCCAGTTAGTCGGGAAACCCCCTCGGGCTGGGGCGGGAAAGCCACCCGCGGCCTTCACCCCCTGGAGCGGAGGTAGCGGTTCACCTCCCGGCTGTGGCTGAGGGCCCCAGCCGGGAGGGCAACCCCCTGGGCCCGGGGCCCGCAGGCACGCGCGGCCCCACCCCCATGTATCCGGGACGGAGGGCACGCCCACCCCCACCCCCCCGGGGGTCGAAGGAGATGATCCACCTTCCGGCCGTGCCTCGGCCCCCGACAGACCCGCCCGTCACCCACCACAACGTTGAAAGGGCATAGGGGCACCCCTGGGGCCCGGGCGGGAAGTCACCCGCAGGCTTCACCCCCTGGGGTGGAGGCCCCGCGACGCTCTCCGGCGGGGGCTGAGGGCTCCAAGTGGGTGAGCAGCCCCTCGGGGTGGGAGGCCACCTGCGGCCCCCACCCCCACGTGTCCGGGACGGCGGGAACGCCCACCCCCACCCCTCGGCGTCGAAGGAGATGATCCGCCCTCCGACCGTGGCTCGGCCCCCAACAGACACACCCGCCACCCACCACAACGTTGAAAGACAGGGCGACACCCCCGAACGACAGGCGGCAGGTCACCCACGGCCCTCACCCTCTGCGGCGAAGGCCCAGCGACGCCCTCCGGCGGGGACTGAGGGCTCCAAGCGGGTGAACGACCCTCGGGCCGGGGTGGGGGCCACCTACGGCCTCCACCCCCTGGGGCCGAAGGAGCCGATTCTCCCTCTCCCCGCGTCTACAAGCCCCGGCAGGCGTGCCTTCACCCCACACAACGCTGGAAGGGCGTACACGAGCACTTGAGCGAAACCGGAGCAGCCCCGGCCCGGCCCAACCCCGTCACTCCCCCACCCCCGGGCAGCCCGCGGAACGGGCCGTCCCCCCGGGACCGCGGGCACTCCGATGGGGCGGGTGGCGGTCGAGGGACCCGCGTGGGGTGTCGGGGTATGAAAGGTGTGCGGCCGCGGTCCGGAATCCGGCCCGCCGGCCGTCCTGCCGGAGGGTCAGTCCTCGTCGGCCTCGGGGGTGTCGATGAGCTGCCGGAGCAGCGCAACGAAGTCGTCGTCGCTCATGGCGGACCAGTCCACGTGCTCGTTCATGCTTGCGGTGTCCCCAAACTGGCCACCGATAAGCCTGCGGTACGTGAATTGATGTGAGAAGTCTGGGTTAACTCCGCATCGTTCCAGGTCGACCTGGAGCCGACTCAGATACGCCGCTGGAGGGCGCTCCTGCATTCCGGGCAGCGGCAGCGCTTGTTGTACCCGGTGACGGTGCCGTGCGGAAGGGACGGGTCGCGCTGGGCGGTGAGGGTGGAGTCGAGCTGCTCCCCGAACGGCTGGAGGATCCTCGCGGTGGAGAACACCTGCTTGGGGCTGATGTCCAGCTCCGCGGCCGCCTCGTCGATGTGCTTCCCCATCCGGAGTTTCGCGATGAGGCGGGAGCGGGTGCTCGGCGGCATGTCCGCTTCGGCGTTCGCGATCAACTGCTCGACGTCGTCGATGGGGTGGCTCATGGGTTTCCTCTACGTGTGCGGGCGAGCCCGCCGGGGCGGGCACCCTCTGCATCGTACGCGCTTTCCGTAGTTGTGGCCCGTGGTGACGTTGGGACTGTTGTTCCTCTTGTACACCTTGTTCCCCCGTTCAGGACTCTCGTCACTGTTGGTGGTGAGCGACTTTCCCTCTTAATGCATCGAATCAGCCGCTCTTTTCTAGAAACTCATTGCTAGATGCTAGATGCCGTGTTTCGCTGGTCACATACCTTCGACACTCTCCGTCATTGGAACGGTGCCATGACCAGTCCCACGGTCCGCCGTCGGCGGTTGTCCGCCGAGCTCCGCCGCCGTCGTGTTCAAGCGGGTCTGACCCTCAGCGATGTCGCCGAAGAACTGGAATGGTCGCCGGCGAAGCTGGGCCATATCGAAACGGGGATCCGCAAGTGGCCGTCGGTCATGGAGATCTCCGCGCTGCTGCGGTTGTACGGGGTCACCGGCGGGCAGCGGGAGGCGATCCTGACGCTGGTGCGCGAGTCGCGGATGCGGCCCTGGTGGACCGAGTACGAGGACGTCCTCTCCTCCGCCTACGTCGGCAACGAGGCCGGGGCGGTCGCGCTGCGGGTGTACGGCGGGATCCTCGTGCCGGACCTGCTGCAGACCCCGGACTACACGGCGCTGGTGGGCCGCGCCCTCGGGTACGGGGACGCGGCGGTGGAGCGGATGGTCGCCGCCTACCTCAAGCGCCAGGAGCTCCTGGAGCAGGTGCACTACCACGCGATCGTGGAGGAGGACGCCCTCCAGCGGATCTCGGGCGACCGCGGGCTGCTGCGGGCGCAGGCCACCCGGATCGTCGAGTCGGCCTCCGAGCGGGTCACCGTGCAGCTGCTGCCGACCTCGGCGGGGCCGCACCCGGGGATCGCCGGGCCCTTCTCCGTGCTGGAGTTCGACGAGGACGAGGCGGACCTCGCGTACGTCGACGCCACCCAGGGAGGAACGATCGTGGAGGCGGACGAATCGGTCGCCACCTGCAAGAAGGTCTGGGCGGAACTGACCCGGATCGCCCTGCCTCCCAAGGCCACGACCGGGATCCTGCGGCGGATGGCGCTCCTCACCTGACGGCTTGCTAGTCTGCTAGGTGACAACCTCATAAAGTTCTCTACGGAGCCCCCCGACGGGGGTCTTCCATGACGAACCGGATCAACGAAAGGGTCCAGACAGTGAAGAAGATCATCGTTCTGGCGCTGGTGGCCCTCGGGGCTTTCGCCATCTACCGCAAGATCCAGGCGGACCGTGCCGAGCTCGACCTGTGGACCGAGGCCACGGCGGCCGGCGAGAACTGAGCCGGTTCGGCGCGGCGCGCGCCGTCCGATGCCAGTGCGCGGCACGAAGACGTGGGTGGGCCGGCGTTCCCGTGGTGCGGCCCACGGCTTTGTGGCGTTCGATCCCTGACTCCACGGCCCCGCGGTCGTGAACGGGGCCACGCCCTGGTGAGGGTATGCTCTGCGTAGCGACCGGGCCTGGTGCCGGGGTGCGAGGGGCCATAGCTCAGCTGGCAGAGCGCCGGTTTTGCATACCGGAGGTCAGGGGTTCGACTCCCCTTGGCTCCACAGCGGACAACAGCAGGTCGGAAGTAACGGGCGGGGACTCCTTCGGGGGTCCCCGCTTCGCGTTCCCGGGGGATCGCGGCAGGACCCGGCCGGAGCACCCGCCGTTCCCCGCCCGGCTCCCCCTGGCCCGGCTCCGCCGTCTCCTGGTGCGGGTCTTTCGATTCCCATCAAAACTGTGGCGGGCGTCATGCCTTTCGGTGGAGGGTGGGGGTCAACAGGAGGCCGGACCCACGGATCCGCGACCGGGTCCCGACCCGGCCGGCCGCCCGAAGGAAAGAGAGCCGATCATGCCGCAGTACTTCCTCACGATGCCGCACGACAGCGCCGACGAGCCGACCATGGAGTCGATGCAGGAGATGGACCCGGCCGAGCTGGAGGCCGTGATGGCCGCGGCCAACGCCCTCAACACCGAGCTCCAGGAGTCGGGCGCCCTCGTCCACGCCGGCGGCCTCCACCCGCCCTCGACCGCGGTCACCGTGGACGGCACCGGGGCCGAGGTCAAGCGCACGCCCGGTCCGTTCGTCGAGGCCGCCGAGTACGTCGGCGGGTTCTGGATCATCGACGTCCAGGACGAGGAGGCGGCGCTCGGCTGGGCCGAGAAGTGCGCCACCGCCCTGAAGGCGCGCATCGAGGTCCGCGCCTTCCAGGAGGCCCCCGAATAGGCCCGGGACGGCGCACCGGCACCGTTGACGGCTCCCCCGGCCCCGGGGGAGCCGCCGCGGCGTCGGGGCCGCGGCACCCGGTGTGCGCGCCGCCCGGCCCGCCGCCGGGGACGGCCGCCCCGATCCGCTACACGCGCCGATAGGTCAGGAACAACGTTCCCGCCGCCGACCGGGAGAGGGCGGTCAGTTCGAGCCGCTCGGCGGGGAACCCCTCCTCGAACAGCCGGCGGCCGCGTCCGGCGACGGCCGGGGCGACGACCAGTTCGAGGACGTCGACCAGCCCCTCCCGCCAGAGCGACCGGGCGAGCCGGATGCTCCCGTGGACGCCGATGTCGCCGCCCTCCTCCCGCTTGAGCCGGGCCACGTACCCGGCCGCGGGCGAGGACACGAATGTGGACCGCTCCCACCGTTGGTCGGGGGCGGCCGAGCCGAATACGACCTTCTCCGTCCGGTTCACGAACGTCGAGAACGGCTCGACGTCCGAGGTCGGCCAGTAGTCGGCCCAGTAGTCGTAGGTGCCGCGGCCCAGCAGCACCGTGTCCTGTCCGGCGATGACCCGGCCGAGGTTGTCGAAGACCTCCCGGCCGGGGTCGGAGAACCAGTCCCCCGGCTCCTCGGCCACTCCGTCGAGCGACAGCAGCTGGTAGAGCACCACGTCCCGCATCGGCGAGACTCCTTCCGTCCGTGCGCGGCCGGGGGCCGGGCCCCGGGCTCCGCCCCCGAGTATGGCGGGCCGGGCCGGCGGTGTCAGTGCCGTTCGGTCGGGTTCCCGGACATCCCGGCCGGGGTCGGAGAACCAGTCCCCCGGCTCCTCGGCCACTCCGTCGAGCGACAGCAGCTGGTAGAGCACCACGTCCCGCATCGGCGAGACTCCTTCCGTCCGTGCGCGGCCGGGGGCCGGGCCCCGGGCTCCGCCCCCGAGTATGGCGGGCCGGGCCGGCGGTGTCAGTGCCGTTCGGTCGGGTTCCCGGACATCCCGGCCGCACGGCGGCCCGGGTCGCCGGAGCACCGTCTCCCGCCGGAGCGCGCAGGCGGCCCCCGGTGCGGAACCGCGGCGACGCCCGCACGGTCGCCATCGCACCGCCTCCGCCCCTGGCGCGGCGTCCCCGGCGACCGGCCCCGGCCGCCCGCTCCGCCTCCGCTTCTCGACTTCGCGCTTTGTCGATGTGGGGAGATGTCGCCGGGTCGCCGCCGGGCCCTCCCCGGCTCCGGGCCGACCCTCCCCGGCCCCCGCTCCCGGGCCGGGCACCGGTCCGGACAGGGCGTGCGCCCCGGGTCCGTCGGGACCGGAGGGGCGCATGTTCTCCCAGGCCCGCCTTATCCGAATTCATCTCCATTGGAGTGTTCGCCTGATAGGCAAGAAAAGCGCGTGTTGAGGCTCCGTGTCAGGGTCGAATGGGGGCTTTGTGCGCCCGCCGCCGGGAATCCTTTCCGTTACCGGCCGGTAGGGATACGGGGTCTGTCGACCCCGTGCGAAATGGGTGACCTGCGGGGTTGCGGAGTGTGTGTGCCATGGCGGCCGTATAGTCCGTTCGGGGGATGCGAGGGCCGGGTAGCCCGCTTCGGTGAGCTGTGTCCGACCCGGGACGAACGCCCGTCGGGCGCGGTGAAACCGCAGGTCATCCCGCTTGTCGTGGAATGGTGCGGGTGGAGTGTTTCGCTGGGGTCACAGTAGTCCCCTTCTCTGATGTGGCGTAACTCTCCGTGTGTGTATGATGACACTCCATCTAGGTGCAATGGTCCTACTGGGCCATATGAGAAATAGGCCAGTTGGGGTCTGTTGGTGAACTGAGACGATCCGTAGTTTCGACACCAGCGACAACGAGGAAGACAGCGCGCCGAAACGATCGACCCCCGAAGTCGGCCCGGGCGGCCCCCCGCCCGGACACGTTCCCGTCCTCGGATTCGGCCCGCGTCCTCCTCCCCCGCCGGTGCTGCCGGCCGGCGGGTTTCCGATCACCACACATGCTGATCTTGGGAGTGGGGCAACATGTGGAATGAGAAGATGGCGGCCCGCGCCAAATGCCGGGAGATCGACCCGGACGCCCTGTTCGTGCAGGGAGCGGCCCAGAACCGCGCCAAGCTGATCTGCCGGGGCTGCCCGGTCCGCACCCAGTGCCTCGCCGAGGCGCTGGACAGCCGTATCGAGTTCGGTGTCTGGGGAGGCATGACCGAACGCGAGCGGCGGGCCCTGCTGCGCCGGCGCAAGGACGTCACCAGCTGGTACGACCTGCTGACCAGTGCCGAGCGCCGCTACGAGGAGAACCGGGGCCGCCAGGAGGCCCCCCGCGAGGAGACGTCCCCCGTCACCGCGCACCACTAGACCCACGGGGCCGCGGGGGAGGACGCGGCCCGTACCGGACGCGCCGGACACGGCGCGGGCGGGGCCGGGGAGGGAGAGCCCCGGCGGGGACCGTGCACGGCACGCGGCCGTGCGGAGGGACGGTGCCCACCCCCTACGAAGGTCGGGGCCCGCACCCACGAAGGTCCGCCACCGGGAGGAGCGGCGGATCAGGGGAGCATCAGGGTCGATCCCGATACCGGAGGACCCTCACGTCGCGCATCATGGAGGGAGTGCGGCCGTCGCGGTCGCACTCCCAGCGCGGGGGAGAGGGAAGTGGTCGTGCAGGAACCTCAGCACCCTGTGAGGCGCCCCTGGGAGCGCCCACAGCCTCAGATCCGGCTCACCCATGCCGACAGGGACGCCGTCACCGAGGTCCTTCGGGAGGCGTACGGCAAGGGTCAGCTCGACGAAGACGAGTTCGAGGAGCGCCTCGACCGGGCGATGCGCGCCAAGTTCGGCGCCGATCTCGAACCCCTCACCCAGGACCTGGGGCTCACCCCCCAGGGGCGTCCGGCCGCGCCGGCCGGCGCGCGCGCCGCCGGGGGCGGGGAGGCCCCCGAGAGCACGTCGGTGGAGCGGGTGGTCGCCGGGCTCGCCCACGCGGGCAACTACTTCTTCCCGCTCATCGCCCCGCTGGTCCTGTTCCTGGGGGCCGCCAACGTCTCGCCGTACGTCCGCCGCCAGGCGCTGGAGTCGCTCAACTTCCAGCTGGCCTGCATCATCGGCGCCGTCCTGAGCCTGGTGACCTTCTGGCTGGTGGTCCCCATGTTCTTCCTGGTCGCCATCATGGTCGGCTGGGCCGTCATCCCGGCCATCGGCACCATCGCCGCCCTCATGGGCAAGGACTGGCGCTACCCGCTGCCCCGCCGGCTCCGCCTCGTCAAGGACGAGTAGGAGCCGCACGGGGGCACCGGGCGCGCGGAACGCACGGCGGCGGGCGGGGGCGCGGGCGGGACCGCGTCGTCCCGGCCCGCCACCCGCGGCCGGCTAGCTTCCGGAGCGGCCGTTCTCCTTCGAGCGGTCGCCCGCGGCGGCCTTGACCGCCTCCTTGGCGTCCTTCGCCTTCCGGGCGGCGGTCCCGGCCTTCTCACCGGCCTTCTCCGCCGCCTTTCCGGCCTTGTCCTCCAGGTCCTCCCGGGTCTCCCTGACCTGCTCGCGGGCCTGGTCCAGGTGCTCCTGCCATTCGGCGTCCTGGGACGCCTGGCGCATCCGGACCAGGGAGTACACGATCACACCGCCCACCAGGGCGGCGCCTCCGATCAGGACGGCGCGGGGGACGCGGCGCCCTCCGTTGCGCAGGCCGCGCAGCCCGCGCCGTGCGGGCCTGGGGTCGACCCGCTGGGCCGCCGCCGTGAGCAGCCCTGCCACGCGGGGGGCCACGGTGTCCTCGACCCTGCTGGCCGCCGTCTCCAGTCGGGGCGCGGTCCAGCCACGGGCCTGGAGGAGCGTCCGGGCCGCCTGCTCACGGGCCTGGTCCGCGTACGGGCCGAACCGGTCGGCCTGTTCCCTGGCCAGGTCCTGCAGCCGGGTGATGGCCACCTCGGCCTCCTTGCGTGCCTTGCGACGCTTGGCAGTGATAGGCACGTCGTCAGCTCCTTCGGTCGTTCACCGATTTCATGCGGTCGCACCCGGCGCGGCCGACGGCGGTGCCGACGGCTCGCGTCCGGGCCTTCCCGTCGTCCTTCCCCGTTATCCGGGTGTTATCTCAACATACGTCCTCTCCGTCGGCGATCGGCGTTTCGACACCGCGGACGGGGTACGCCCGCAACAGGGGGCGAACCGGGCGTACCGTGACGTGGGGGACGTTCCCCCCGGTCCCGCCGGGTTCCGCCGAAGCCGGTGTGTCGGACGGGTAACGTGATCTCGTCAACGAAGTCGACCGAAAGGCACTCAGGTGTCGGACTCCAAGGCCCAGCCGACCGCACGGCTGAACACCTCCAAGGGAACCATCGTCATCCGGCTCTTCGAGGAGCAGGCGCCCGAGACGGTCGCCAACTTCATCGGCCTGGCCGACGGGTCCAAGCAGTGGATGGACCCCGCCACCGGCAAGCCCGGCAAGGGCGGCCTCTACGACGGCACGATCTTCCACCGCGTCATCGAGGGCTTCATGGTCCAGGGCGGCGACCCGCTGGGCAGCGGCCGCGGCGGCCCCGGCTACACGTTCAAGGACGAGATCCACCCGAGCCTGCGCTTCGACCGCCCCTACCTGCTGGCCATGGCCAACGCGGGTCCGGGCACCAACGGCTCCCAGTTCTTCATCACCGTGGACAAGCCCTACTGGCTCGACGGCCGCCACACCATCTTCGGCGAGGTCACCGAGGGCCAGGAGATCGTCCAGGCCATCTCCGAGGTGGAGACCGACGCCCAGGACCGTCCCCGCGAGGACATCGTGGTCAACAGCGTCGAGATCACCCGCTAGCGGCCGGAGCGCTCCCTCCGGGTGCGCCCCCTAGTCACGGGAGCACCCATGGGACCACGGCAGCGCACAGGAGGTAGACCCAGACCATGACCGCCTCTCCCCCGCCGCCCGGAGCCGATCCGGAACCGCAGCGGCCCGTCCGGCCCACCTGCTACCGGCACCCCGACCGGGTGACGGGGCTGTCGTGCACCCGGTGCGAACGGCCCATCTGCCCGGACTGCATGACGGCGGCGTCGGTGGGGCAGCACTGCCCCGAGTGCGTCGCGGAGGGCAACCGGAGGGTGCGCCGGGCCCGCACCGTCTTCGGCGGCGGGGTCGTCTCGGCCCCGTACGTCACCTGGACGATCCTGGGGCTGATGGGCGTCGGCTACGTCGCCCAGATGCTCACCTCGGGCTCGCCGCTCAGCACCTCCGGTTCGTCGCTGGTGCGGCAGTTCGGCATGTGGGGAGGCGGGGTCGCCTTCCAGGGGGAGTGGTACCGGCTCATCACCGCGGCGTTCCTGCACTCGGGCCTGTGGCACATCCTGTTCAACGGGTGGGCCATGTACGCCCTGGGACCGCAGCTGGAGCGGTGGCTGGGCCACGGGCGCTTCCTGGCGCTGTGGGTGCTGGGCGCGCTGGGCGGTTCGGTGCTGAGCCTCCTGGCGACGCCGGGCTCGCTCTCCATCGGTGCCTCGGGCGCGATCTTCGCGCTGTTCGGAGCGGTGCTCATGCTCGGCCGCAGGCTCGGGCTGGACGTCCGGATGGTGTGGATGCTGATCGGCCTCAACCTGGTCATCACGTTCGTCTTCCCGAGCATCGCCTGGACCGCCCACATCGGGGGACTGGCCGTCGGCATGCTGCTGGGGGCGGTCTTCGCCCACCTGCCCGGCAGGTCGGCCTCCCCGCGCACCAGGAACCTCGTCCACACCGCGGCGCTGGTCCTGCTGGCGGCGGTGCTGGCGGCGCTGGTGTTCGCGTCCCCGGTGCTCCTGACGGCGTTCTACGCGAGCTGAGCCCGCCCCAACGCCGAAGGCCCCCGGAGCGGTGCTCCGGGGGCCTTCGCGCGTCCGCGGCCGGCCCGACCCGGCCGCGGGCAGCATGGAGGGAGCCGCCCACCGAACGGGGCGGCCCTTCATCGCGGGGGCGCCGGCCGGGGGACCGGCGCGCGGGAGGTCAGTGCCAGCGGGTGGCCAGGATGATGGCCACGATGATGCCGGAGAAGCCGACGGCGAGGTTCCAGTTGCCGAGGTCCTGCATGTAGGGCACGTACTGTCCCGCGATGTAGAAGACCGCGATCCACAGGATGCCCAAGATGAAGAAGCCCAGCATGGTGGGGACCAGCCAGCGTGGGCTGACCTTGGGCTTCTCCTTCGAAGGAGGCGGCGTGTAGACGACCTTCTTCTTGCGATCGTTGCGGGACTTGGGCACGGTCGCTGCTCCAGTACGGGTGGGGCCGGTCATAACGGAAACACAGTCTATGCCCAGCCCGTACCCCGCCGTCACCCCCGGGGGCGGCTACGCCGGGGACGCGAACGGCGGCGGGGCCGCCCCTCCAGGGACGGCCCCGCCGTTGTCCGCGTCCGTACCGCTCCGGTCTAGTCCCGGGTCCCGTGCTCGAACACGAACCCGTCCCCCTCCGGCGGGTTCTCGCCCTCGGGGGGAGTCTCCCCGCCGTTGTCCGGCGGCTCCGGCGAGTTCGGGTCGGTGGGCGTCTCGGGCTGGCTCGGTGCGATCGCCACCGTCACGGTGACCGTGGTGCCCGGAGCCACCTCCTGGTTGGCCGCGATCGACTGGCTGACGACCGTGTTGGGCGGGTTGTTGGGGTCCTCCACCTCGTGGAAGGACGCCGTCAGGCCGCGCTCCTGGAGGGCCGCCTCGGCCTGGTCGCGGGTCATCCCCACCAGGTCCGGGACCTGGGCGTTGCCCGGGCCGCTGGAGACGTAGAGCCGGATCTCGGTGTCCGGGGCGACCGCGCTGCCCGCGGGCGGGTCGGTGTTGATCGCCGTCCCGGCCGCGACGGTGTCGTGGTTCTGCTCCTCGACCGTGACGTTCGTGAACCCCGCCTCGCTGAGCGTGTTCTGCGCGTCGGTCTGGCTCTGCCCGTCCACCGAGGGGATCTCCTGGGCGTCGGGACCGCTGGAGACGTACAGGACGATCCGTTCGTCCAGCGCGATCTCCTCGCCCGCGGGCGGGTCGGTCTCCACGACCGTCCCCTCCTCGGCCTCGGGGTCGGCGCGCTGCTCGACCGTGACCTCGGTGAACCCGGCCTCCTCCAGCTCGGCCTGGGCGTCCTCCGTCGACGCCCCGACCACGTCCGGGACCGCCGTCGTCTCGGGCTCCCCCGGCCCCCGGTTCATCAGGAAGAAGACCAGGATGATCGAGGCGACGACGCCGAGGCCGAGCAGCGACCACAACACGATCTTGCCCGTGTTGTTCTTCTTCTCGTCCCGGTAGTCGTCGTAGTCGTCGTCGTAACCGTCGTCGTAGCGGTCCCCGTACCGGTCGTCCGCGGGCGGCAGCATGGTGGTCGCACCGGCGGCGGCCATCGCCATGTTGCCCGCCTGGGTGGGCATCCCGGCCAGGCCGCGCTGGATGTCGGCGCGCATCTCGGCGGCGCTCTGGTACCGCTGGTCGCGGTCCTTGGCCATCGCGCGCAGGGTGATGTCCTCCAGCCAGGCCGGCACCTGCGGGTCCACCTGGGACGGCGGCACCGGCTCCTCGCGGACGTGCTGGTAGGCGATGGACACCGGGGAGTCGCCGGTGAACGGCGGACGGCCGGTCAGCAGCTCGTAGAGCACGCAGCCGGTCGAGTAGAGGTCGCTGCGCGGGTCCACCCGCTCGCCGCGCGCCTGCTCCGGTGAGAGGTACTGGGCGGTGCCGATGACCTGCGAGGTCTGGGTCATGGTCGCCTGGTTGTCGTCCATGGACCGGGCGATGCCGAAGTCCATGACCTTGACCTCGGCGTTGCGGGTCAGCATCACGTTCGCGGGCTTGATGTCCCGGTGGACGATCCCGTTGTCGTGGCTGTACTCCAGCGCGCGCAGGATGCCGTCGACGAGCTCCGCGGAGCGGTCCGGCAGGAGCCTGCGGTCGTCGTCGAGGAGTTCCTTGAGCGTCCGGCCGTCCACGTACTCCATGACGATGTACGGGATCGACAGTCCGTCGATCACGTCCTCGCCGGTGTCGTAGACGGCGATGATCGTCGGGTGGTTGAGGGAGGCAGCCGACTGGGCCTCCCGACGGAAGCGGGCCTGGAAGACGTGGTCGCGGGCCAGATCGTGCCTGAGCGTCTTGACGGCGACCAGGCGGTCGAGTCTCAGGTCACGCGCGCGGTAGACCTCGGCCATGCCGCCGCGCCCGACGATGCCGTCGAGTTCGTAGCGCCCGCCGAAGAGCCGGGGTTGGGACATGTCGTGTACTGATCCTTGTTCTGGGCCCGCGTGCGGACCTTCTTACTCCGAGCGTCTCTCGCTCATGGCCTCGTCACGGAATCCGTGTCACCGCCGGCCGGGGGGCCCTCACCGCCGCCACCGCCACCGCCGCCGTTCTCACCGCCACCGCCCCCTTCACCGGGGTCGGTGGTGCCGGGGTCGGTCTCGCCGTCGGTGGGCTCCTCGCCCCCCTCTCCCGGGTCGGTGGTGCCGGGGTCGGTCTCGCCGTCGGTGGGCTCCGGGGTGCTGCTCGGGGTCTCCTCGGGGGTGGTCGGCGTGTAGTCGGGTGTGTAGTCGGGGACGGCGGGCACGTCGGCGGTCTCCTCCTCCACAGGTTCGGAGGAGGGGCTCGACGAGGGCTCGTCGACGACGGCGGGGGACCGCGTGTCGCGCACGTTGTTCGCCCCCTCGGAACCGTTGCCGCTCAGGAAGAAGCCGCCCAGGACGGCGGCGACGATGAGGACCGTCGCACCGAGGGCGGCGAGGATCACCGGCAGCCCGATCCGCCGTTGGGACGCCAGCCTAGCGGAGTCGTCTTCCTGACCAGGCGTTACGGTCTGCTGTCCGGTGGTGCGCCGGGGGGTGGCCCCGGTGGTGCGCCCGGCGTCGGGGACCGCGGCCGCCACCCGGGTGGTGGCCACTCCGCCGAACCCGGCGGAGGGGGTGGGCGGGCCGGTGCCCGCGTTGGACCGGATGACCGCGGCCATGTGCGCGACCTCGCCCGCCGACGCGGGCCGGTCCTCGGGGTCCTTGCACAGCAGCAGGAACACCAGGTCGTCGAGATCGGCGGGCACGTGGTCGGGCAGGGGCGGCGGCTCGTCGCGGGTGTGCGCCAGGGCGAGCGCGACCGGGCTGTCGCCGGTGAACGGCGGCTCCCCGGCCAGGCACTCGTAGGCGACCACGCCGAGCGCGTAGAGGTCAGAGGACCCGGTGGCGGGCCGCCCCGACGCCTGCTCGGGGGAGATGTACTGGGCGGTCCCCATGACCATGCCGGTCTGGGTCAGGGTGACCGACATGTCGCCGCGGGCGATGCCGAAGTCGGTGAGCTTGAGCCTGCCGTCCCCGGTGACCAGCAGGTTGCCCGGCTTGATGTCGCGGTGCACCACCCCGCGGGCGTGCGCCGCGGCCAGCGCCTGGGCGGCCTGGCCGATGAAGTCCAGGGTCTCGTCGGGGGTGAGGCCGCCGCGCTCCTTGAGGACCTGGGAGAGGGGCTCGCCCACCACCAGCTCCATGATGAGGTAGGCCCGGCCGTCCTCCTCCCCGTAGTCGAAGACCTGGGCGATGCCCGGGTGGGACAGGCCCGCGGTGATCCGCCCCTCGGTGCGGAACCGCTGTCTCGCGGTGGGCTCGGCCATCTGCGACGGGTGCAGGAGCTTGACCGCGACGGGCCGGTTGAGCAGGGTGTCGGTGGCTCTCCAGACCGTGCCCATGCCGCCGGAGCCGATCTGCTCCTCGAGTCGGTAGCGGTCGCTCAGAACGGTCCCGGTGAGTCCACCGGGACCGTTCTGGGAAGAAGGTTCGTAGGTGCCCACTACTGAACCACTGCCTCCATCAGTGCCCGTGCGACCGGAGCCGCGAGTTCGTTGCCGCTGCCGCCGCCGAACTCCACCACCACGGCGACCGCGACCTGCGGGTCGTCCGCCGGGGCGAACCCGATGAACCAGTTGTGGGTCCGGTCGGTGCCGTTCTCCGCGGTACCGGTCTTGCCGGCCACCTCGATGCCCGGGATGGCGGCGTTGAGGCCGCTGCCCTCGGGCGGTGTGGTGACCAGGACCATCATGTCCGTGATCGTCTCCGCGGTGCTGGCCGAGATCGCCTCGGAGTGGGTCTCCGGGGAGGTCTGCGTGATCACCGACAGGTCGGAGTCGCGCACCGACTCCACCACGTAGGGTCGCATGACCTCGCCGCGGTTGGCGATACCGGCGGCGACCATCGCCATCTGCAGCGGGGTGGCCTCGACGTTGGACTGGCCGATGCCGGCGCGGCCGAGGATGCTCTCGTCGGTCTCCACCGGCGCGTAGCTGTCCACTACCGACAGCGGGACCGTGAGCTCCTCGTCCGGGTTGAACCCGAACGCCGTCGCCTGCTCGCTGAGTGCCTCTCCGCCCACCTCGATCGCCCAGTTGGCGAACGACGTGTTGCAGGAGATCTGGATGGAGTGCGCCAGGGTGTCGGGCTGGCCGCCGTTGCAGCTGCCCATGGCGTTGGGCAGCGGCGGACCGGACGCGAACTGGAGCTGGTCCGGCGCGTCCTGCGTGCTGTCCGGCCCCGCGTCCAGGTTCTCGATCGCCGCGGCGGCCGTGACCACCTTGAACGTCGAACCCGGAGGGTAGCGCTCGTTGAGCGCCCGGTTCAGCAGGGGCTTGCGCGCGTCGTTCTCCAGCTCGACGTAGTTGGCGACCGAGTCGTTGGGGTTGTTGATGTCCACGACCGTGTTGGGGTCGTAGGACGGGTAGGAGATCGCGCCCAGGATCGCCCCGGT
This sequence comes from Nocardiopsis changdeensis, assembly GCF_018316655.1. Taxonomy (GTDB): domain Bacteria; phylum Actinomycetota; class Actinomycetes; order Streptosporangiales; family Streptosporangiaceae; genus Nocardiopsis; species Nocardiopsis changdeensis. The sequence goes on from NZ_CP074133.1 coordinate 21,874, forward strand.
GTTCGGGTCGAGGGCGACCGCAGCGCCGTTCATGTCGCCCAGCGACTCGAACGCGTTGAACCCGGCCTCCTGGACCTCGGGCAGCAGCGTCAGCTGCACCTGGGCTCCCTCGGGCTCGCGGCCGGTGATCATGTCGCGGAAGTTGCGCACGGCCAGCCGGTCGTCGCTGCCGTTGAGCAGGTCGTTCTCGACGGCCTCGATGCCGGAGGCGCCGTAGTTGCGGAAGGAGCCCACGATCGGCGTGTACATCGAGCCGCCCTCGTAGACCCGCTGGTAGCGGGCCGGGTCGCCCTCCTCCGCGATGTTCTCCGAGTAGGCGACGTTCTCCCCGCCCACCAGGATGGGGCCGCGGGGGGCGCTGGCCTGCTCGGCGTACTGGCGCCGGTTGAGCGGGTCCTCCTTGATCGTCGGCGCCTGGATGCCCTGGATCCAGGTGATGTTGGCCATGAGCACCAGGAACATGAGCAGGCAGAAGATGCTCAGTCTGCGGATCGTCGTGTTCATCGTCGGATCACCTGGGTCGCGCCCTCGTCCTGGATCGCCTGCGGTGCCGGCCGTCGTGCGTTGTCGCTGATGCGCAGCAGGATGCCCATCATGATCCAGCTGGTCAGCAGTGCGGTGCCGCCGGCGGACATGAACGGTGTGGTCGAGCCGGTCAGCGGGATGACCCGCGAGACCCCGCCGAGCACGATGAAGGTCTGGTACACGAGCACGAACGCGATGCCGCTGGCCAGCAGCTTGTTGAACGTGCCGGTGGAGGCCAGCGCCACCCGCATACCGCGCTCCACGAGGACGAACAGGACCATGAGCACGGCCAGCAGGCCGGTCACGCCCAGCTCCTCACCGATGGAGGCGAGGATGAAGTCGCTGTCGGCGGCGAAGATGTCGGTGGGCCGCCCGGCGCCCAGGCCGGTGCCGAACAGGCCGCCGTAGGCCATGCCCACGATGCCCTGCACCAGCTGCTGGCTGCCGCCGACCGCCTCGTAGACCTCCTGGTCGAAGGCGTTGATCCAGATGTTCACACGCGCGCGGACGTGCCAGAACAGGAAGTAGGCGATGGTCGCGCCGCCCCCGAACAGCACCAGGCCCAGGGTCACCCACGAGGAGCGCTGGGTGGCGACGTACAGCATCGCCAGGAAGGTGCCGAAGAGCAGCAGCGAGGTGCCCAGGTCGCGCAGGACGACCAGCATGCCGATGGCGATCAGCCAGCCGACCAGGATCGGGGCCAGGTCGCGGGCGCGCGGCAGCTCGATGAGGGTGAAGCGGCCGACCTTGATCGGCTTGCCCACGATCTGGAGCACCTGGCGCTTGCTCATCAGGTACGAGGCCAGGAAGATGACCAGCGCGATCTTGGCGAACTCCGAGGGCTGGAACTGGACCGGGCCGATCTTGATCCACAGCCGGGCGCCGTACACCTCGTGGCCGATGACCGGCAGGGCCGGCAGGGCCAGCAGGACCAGCGCCACCAGGGCGCTGATGTAGGTGTAGCGCTGCAGGACCCGGGGGTCCTTCAGGAAGACGATGATGAGGAAGCAGAAGATCAGGCCCAGGGCCGTCCAGACCAGCTGCATGCCCACGCCGGCGCTCTCGATGTTCTCGCTCTCGACGGCGTTGAGGCGCCAGATCATGGCGACGCCGATGCCGTTGAGGAACAGTGCGCAGGGCAGGATGAGCGGGTCGGCGTAGGGGGCCACGAACCGCATGGCCGCGTGGGCGGCGACGGCCAGGGCGCCGAACGTCAGCCCGACGGTCCAGGTGGCCGCCGGGACCCGGCCGCTGAGGTTGAGGCCGGCGATCGCGATGCCCAGCATCGTGATGACGACGGCCACCACGATGAGGACCAGCTCGGCGTTGCGCCGTTTGACGGGGGGGAGTGCGGTGGGGGCCTCGGGTGTCGACGTGTCACTCACCTGGCCTCACCCGCTTCCTTCCTCGGTCCCCGTGCCCTGCCCGCCCTCGGCGGCGGTGCTCTCGCGGAGGTCCTCCACCCGCTGCTGCGCGTCACGGAGGTCGTCGGCCGGGATGTTGTTCTCGATGGACTGGCGCTCGGCCTCGGAGAGCGTGTCCAGCGCGAGCCCGGAGTCCTCGACCTGCTCGGACAGGCTGAAGCCGGCGATGTCGGTGTTGATGCCGCGGTAGATCGCGACGTTCTGCCCCGACTCGGACGGGGCGATGAAGTACTGGGAGTCGATGTACTGGCGCCCGAAGTAGTAGCCCGCGCCGGCGACGAGGGCGACGATGACCAGGAAGCCGACGATCATCGGCCACCAGCGGCGGGTCTGGAGCTCCGGCTCGCCGCTCCCTCCGCGCGGGCGGCGGGGGGCCGGGGGCTCCTCGTACTCGGAGTAGGGCTGCTCCTCGTAGGGGGCGGCCGCGTAGGCGCCGCCCACCGGGGGGCCGCTCGGAGCCGGGGCGCCGGCGTAGGCCGGCTCGTCGACGACGGGGTCCATCTCGGCGGTGTCGCCGCCGGTGGAGCGCAGCTCCTGGGCGCGTCTGGCGGGGCTGTCCTGCCCCTGCTCCATCATGTCCCGGCGCTGGTCGGCGGCGCCGACCACCTGGGCGGCGCGGGTGGGGCCCTCGCGGTCGGCGTCGGTCTCGATCACGTCGGCGATGACCGCGGTGATGTTGTCCGGGCCGCCGCCGCGGATGGCCAGGTCGATGAGCTTCTTGGCGGCCGAGCGCAGGTCGGGCTCGGTGGCCAGGGTCTCGTGGATGGTCTTCTTGCTGACCACACCGGACAGGCCGTCGGAGCACAGCAGGTAGCGGTCGCCGACCTTGGCCTCGCTGATGGAGATGTCGGGGTCGACCGGGCTCTTGCCGTCGAGGGCGCGCAGGATCAGGGACCGCTGCGGGTGGGTCGCGACCTCCTCCTCGGTGATCTTGCCCTCGTCGACGAGGGTCTGCACCAGGGTGTGGTCGTGGGTGATCTGCTCGAAGCGCGAGCCGCGCAGCAGGTAGGCGCGGGAGTCGCCGATGTGGATGAGGGCGACCCGGGGACCCGACCACAGCATGGCGGTCAGGGTGGTGCCCATGTTCTCCAGCCGGGGCTCCTCCATGATCCGCCGGGACAGGGAGGCGTTGGCCTGCTCGACGGCCTGCTGGAGGGCCTCGGCCATCTCGTCGGCGGGGTGGTCCTCGGCGTCGAGGCGGCTGATCGAGGAGATCGCGATGGAACTGGCCACCTCGCCGCCGGCGTAGCCGCCCATGCCGTCCGCCACTGCGAGCAGGTGCTGGCCTGCGTAGCCGGAGTCTTCGTTGCCTTCGCGGAGGCATCCTACGTCGGAGTACGCCGCGTATCGGAGAGCGATTGTCATTTGCGCAGTTCCAGGACGGTCTTGCCGATACGGATGGGCTGACCCACCGTGATGGGCTGGGGGCGGTTCAGCTTCTGTTGGCCGAGGTAGGTGCCGTTGGTCGAGTTGAGATCCTCGACGAACCAGCGGCCGTTGTCGGAGTAGACGCGCGCGTGGCGGCCCGAGGCGTAGTCGTCGGTGATGACGAGCGTCGAGTCGGGCGCGCGTCCGATGAGGATGGGCTGGGACGCGAGCGGGACGGTGGTGCCCGCCAGCGGTCCCTGGGTGACGGCGAGGATGGAGGGCTCGTTCCGGCGCGGGCGCTGGGGGCGGGCGGGCGCGGCACCCGAGTGCGAGGGGGTGCCGCCGCCGCGCGGTGCCTGCCGGGGGGCGGGGCGCGGCTTCTTCTTCGGCTTGCGTTTGGAGGGACCGAAGAGGTCGGTGCGGACCACACCGATCGCCATGAGGATGAACAGCCAAAGCACCGCGAGGTACGCGATCTTGATCAGTATGAGGGTCAAGTTGGACATCGAACTGCTCTTCAGCCCCTGTCGTGCTCCGGCCGGGGTGGCGGTCATCGGCGCCGCCACCGTGTCTTCCCCACCTTCGTTCCGGTGAGTTGAGGTCGCTGGTCCGCGGACCGTCGGGTCGCGGCCATTGTGCCCGATCGGTCGGGTCTTCGCGGAGACTACCTTCCCGGCCGGATATCCGACAGCAGGTCCGAATGGACCCGACCCCGGACTTGACCTTTGTGACGCCGACGCGACGGTGTTGGTTGCGCCCGGATCGCGCCGGCCGGCCGGAGTCCTCGACTGTTGCCGGTCCTCGGCTCAGTCGCGTCGGAAGGTCATGGTGGTGCGGCCGAGGCTGATCCGCGTGCCGTCCACCAGACGGGCCTGGCGCACCTGCTGTCCGTTGACGAAGGTCCCGTTGGTGGAGCCCTTGTCGACCAGGATCGCCTCGTCGCCGTCCAGGCGGATCTCCACGTGGTGGCGCGAGACGCCGTTGTCGACCAGGCGCAGGTCGCAGTCGGTGCCGCGGCCCAGGAGCGTGACCGGGGTGGTCAGCTCGAAGGACTGCTGCATCCCGTGGCTGGCGATGCTGCCCTCGGCGGTGGCGCCGCCGGGGGAGATCAGCAGGCGGGGACGGCCGGCCTGGCGCTGCGCGCCGGGCGCCGGGTCGCCCACCGGGGTGCGGACCTCGCCCTCCTTGCTCACCATCGTTCCGCGGACCACACCGGAACGGATGCGGAAGCGGCCGGTCTTGAGGCCCTCGTCGGACCTGAAGTGGACCCGTACCGGACCGACGAAGGAGTAGCCCTGTTCGGTCGCGTAGTCGCGGGCGAGCTTGGAGAGCTCCTGGCCGAGGCTGTCCGCGTAGACCTCCAGGCGCTCCTTGTCGCTGGCCGCCAGTTCGACGATGAAGTCGTTGGGGACCAGGGTCCGGCCCTGGGCGACGATCGCCGCGCGCTCGTCCATCTCCCGCTGGACCGCACTCGCCACCTCGACCGGTTGCAACTCGGACTTGAAGGCCATCGCGAAGGTGCCTTCGATCATGCCCTCAAGCCTGCGCTCGAAGCGTTGGAGCACTCCCACGAGCTACCTCCCTTTGTACTCCACATCCGTATGTGTAGACGATCGTAACCGGGCGATGGTGCCCCTGGTTTCATACGTACCCCCGCAAGAGGGGCGGTGGGCCCCCGCGGGAGGGGCGGCCGGGGCTCCGGAGGGCTCCGGAGGGGGTCCCGGGAAACGATGTGCGACCCGCGCTCAGAGCGTGCTAGCCTTATCCATGTCGCCAGGGGGAAACGGACGAAAAGCCCGGATCACCTGGCAACACAACTGAATGCAGTCACTCGGGCGGGTGGCGGAACGGTAGACGCGCACGGTTCAGGTCCGTGTGTCCGAAAGGATGTGAGGGTTCAAATCCCTCCTCGCCCACAAGATACCCGGTGGAGATCGCGAGACGATCACCACCGGGTTCTTCTTTTGTCCGGGACCCGGTCCGACGTGGCCCGCGGGGCCGGTGGGCGCCCGCACGGGGACCCGTGGCCGTTCCCGGCCACGGGCGCGCCCCGCGTCCACCGGACGGGTCCCCCTCTTCCCCCTTGCCGCCCCGCCTCTTCTCCCGTCCGCTCCGCCGCCGCCCTCAGCGGCCCGGGCCGCCGTGCGCCGCGGCCTCACCCTCCACCGGGTCCAGCCGCACCGCGCAGGTGAGGCGACGGGTGTGGTCGACGGTGCGGGCGGGGCCCGTCAGGTCCACGGCGAAGGTGTGGCGGAGGTCCTCGGAGGACGCCGCCAGCGACAGCTCCAGCCGGCCCGGGTCGACGGCGCGCACCCCGTCCGGCCCGGTGTAGGAGGACTGGTCGGCGTGCACGGTGAAGTCGACGGCGCGCGCCTCCCCCGGCTCCAGGTCGATCCGCGCGTAGCCCACCAGCCGCCGTACCGGCAGCGCCACCCGTGCCACCGGGTCGTGCAGGTACACCTGGACCACCTCCGTCCCGGGCAGGTGGCCGGTGTTGCGGACGGTGCAGCCCACGGTCACCTCGCCGTCGGTGGGGACGGACACCGGGGCGCCGTCGAAGGGGCGGCCACCGACCCGCGGGTCCTCCCAGGAGAAGGAGGTGTAGGTCAGGCCGTGCCCGAAGGGGTGGCGCGGGGTGGGGTCGACCGAGCTGACCTCGCTGCGCCGGGCCAGGGGCGCGCCCAGGTAGGTGGCGGGCTGGCCACCGGGGGAGCGCGGGACGGAGAGGGGCAGCCGTCCCCCCGGGCCGATCCGGCCGGACAGCACCCCGGCGATGGCGGAGGCGCCCTCCTCCCCGGGCATGAAGGCCTGCACGACCGCGGCCGAGGCGTCGGCGACCGCGCCCAGGGCGTAGGGGCGGCCGGTGACCAGGACGGCGACCACGGGGGTGCCGGTGGCGACCAGCGCCTCCCACAGCTCCTGCTGGACCCCGGGCAGGCGCAGGTCCTCGGCGTCGCAGCCCTCGCCCGAGGTGCCGCGGCCGAACAGGTCGCTGCGGTCGCCGAGCACCACCACGCACACGTCGGCCTCCCGGGCCGCCGCCAGGGCGGAGTCGAACCCCTCGGTCCCGGGCCCGTCCACGGAGCACCCTTGCGCGTGGACGATCCGGGTCTCGGGCAGCTCGCCGCGCAGCGCCTCGTGCACGGTGGGGACGTCCACGCCCAGCGGGGTGCCGGGGTGGCTGCGGCCCACGTGGGCCGGGAAGGTGTAGCAGCCGAACATGGCGTCGGGGGTGTCGGCGAGCGGTCCGACCAGGGCCAGCGTGCGTGGGGCGGCCAGCGGCAGGGCCCCGCGCGGGTTGTCGAGCAGGACGATGGAGCGCTCGGCCAGCGCGCGTGCGAGGGCGCGCTGCTCCGCCGGGTCGAGGTCGACGGGGGAGTCGTCCGGGTCGGGCGACCAGCCGGGGTCCAGCATGCCCAGCGAGCACTTGTGCAGCAGGACGCGGCGGGCGGAGCGGTCGACCAGCGCCTCGTCGAGCTCTCCGGCGCGGACCAGGGCGACGAGCCGGTCGCCGTAGCAGTGCGGGTCGGGCAGCTCGACGTCCACGCCGGCCTCCAGGGCCAGGGCGCCCGCGTGCCCGGGGTCCCCGGCGACCCGGTGCACGGTGTCCAGGAAGGTGACGGCGAAGTAGTCGGAGACGAGGGTGCCCTCGAACCCCCAGCGGTCGCGCAGCAGCCCGGTGAGCAGCCGGCGGTCGGCGGCGGCCGGGAGCCCGTCGTTGTCGTTGTAGGAGTTCATGACGGACCCGGCGCCCTCGCGCACGGCCGCCTCGAACGGGGGCAGGACGACGTCGGCGAACTCGCGGGGGCCGACGGACACCGGGGCGTGGTTGCGCCCGGCCCGGGAGGCGGCGTACCCGGCGAAGTGCTTGAGGGTGGCGATGACCCCGGCCGACTGGAGCCCGCGCACGTAGGCGGCGCCGATGGTGGCCACCAGGTAGGGGTCCTCGCCGATGGTCTCCTCGACGCGGCCCCAGCGCAGGTCGCGGGCGACGTCCAGGACGGGGGCGAGTCCCTGGTGGACGCCGAGCCGGCGCATGGTCCCGCCGATGCCCGCGGCCATGCGCTCGACGAGGCCGGGGTCGAAGGCGGCGCCCCAGGCCGGCGGGACCGGGTGGATGGTGGCCCGCCAGGCGGCCAGGCCGGTCAGGCACTCCTCGTGTGCGATGGCCGGGATGCCGAACCGGTTGGCGGCCATGACCTCGCGCTGGCTGCGGGCCAGGGAGGCGCGGCCCGCGACCGGGTCCACCGGGGCGGTGCCGAAGGGCCGGGTGAGCTGGCCCAGGCCGTTCTCGATGACCTTCTCCCAGGCGAGGGGTTCGCGGGAGGCGTCGTGCTGGTGGGGGGCGACCGGGGCGCCGGAGGCGTCGGCGCTCACCCAGACGCCGTTGAGCTGGGCCGCCTTCTCCTCCAGGGTCATGGCGGCGAGCAGGTGGTCGACCCGCTCGCCGTCGGGCAGGGAGGTGTCCCGCCAGGCACCGTCCAGGGGTTCGGGGGGTGGGGTCATCGGGAGGTGCCCTTTCCGTGGTCCAGAAAGTTTCGGAAGTTTTATCGAAACCAATGGAACGAGAATGTACGTTCGGCGGGCAGTCGGGTCAAGGAGAGAAGAGAGGTGAATCACAGGGGGTGCGGCTGCCTGGTGAAAACTGCCTGTTCATCACGGTATGTAGGCGAAGGTCCCTTGGGGGGCGACGGGAGTTCGCTTCGAAAATTTCGGAACCCCGCGGCGGCGGGGGCGGCCACGCCGCCCGAACCGGACAGATGGCACACTGCGGGCGTGGGAATCACCGAACGCCTTCACGAGATCGGGCGGCCGATGGTCGCCGAACAGCTCGCGCACCCGACCGTCGCCGGCATCGCCCGCGGCGACCTCGACGACCGCGCCTTCCGCTACTGGCTGGAGCAGGACCACCTTTACCTGCTCGACTACGCCCGCGCCTTCTCCCGGCTGGCCTGGCAGGCGCCCGACGCGCACCTCGCCGACCTGGTGGGCATCGCGCACAGCACCCTCAACGAGGAGCTGGAACTGCACCGCTCCCTGTCCGGGGAGTTCGGCGCCGACCTCACCACGCGCGACAAGGGCCCGGCCTGCGCCGCCTACACCGCGTGGATCATCGACGCCGCGGCCGACTACCGCGACGGCCTCGCCGCCGTCTACCCGTGCATGTGGGGCTACAACCGATTGGGCATCGCCCTGGCCCGGAACCGGCCGGACGAACCGCGCTACCGCCGCTGGGTGGACACCTACGCCGACCCCGGGTTCACCGAGCTGACCGAGCGGTACGGGCGGATGCTGGAGGAGGCGGACCCCGACCCCGAGCGCGCCGAGCGCTTCTTCAGCGAGGGCATGCGCCACGAGCTCGCCTTCTGGGACACCCCGTACACCGGCTGACCCCGGCCCCTCCCGCCTTCGCTCCGACGGGAAAGGGGTGCGGGCCGCCGGCCCGCACCCCCCGTGAAGCCGCCCGGTCAGGGGTTGATGACGGCCTCGACGTCGGCGAAGCGGTCGATCTCGCAGCCGTTGCTCTTGTTGAACTCGGTGTCGACCTCGGTGTCGCCGATGTGGCCGGTCACCCGGACCACCTCGGGCCCGCCGATCTGCATCGTGCACATCATGTCGGTGGTGTCGAGCAGGAACGGGTCGGTCCCGACCTCCCCGATCTCCGCGCACGCGGCCTCCGGGTCGGGGTGGTCGCCGCCCTCGGGGGAGCAGGTGAGCGTCCACACCCCCTCCTCGAAGCCGGATTCGGGGGAGAGGCCGCCCTCGTCGCTGAGGGAGCGCTCGATGGTCAGTTCGGTGGCGGAGCCGCCCTCGGGCGCCTCCTGGGGGGATTCGGTACCCTCCTCCTCCGCGGAGGGGGCATCCTGGTCGGGGGCGGAGGGACTGGATTCGTCGGACCCGGGCGCCGGGGCGCCCACCTCGGCGGGCTCGTTGCCGCAGGCCGTCAGGAGCAGGCCGAGGGCCGCGAGCGCGGCGAGGCGGGTCGGCAGGGCCGTCGCGATGGTGTGCTGAGCCATGACGCTTGGACGCCGCCGCGTCACACACGGTTCCCTCCCCCCGGGAGAAATCTCCGGAGGATCTCCGGAGCGGACGGATCTGATGGAGGTCATGGATGTTCGGCAACGTGCCCGAGGTCGGCGTCACCGAGGTGCCCGAGGACGGCTACCTGCTCGACGTACGCGAGAACGACGAGTGGGAGGCGGGCCACGCGCCCACCGCCGTGCACATCCCGCTCGGCCTGCTCAACACCCGGGCCGGCGAGATCCCGCAGGACCGCAAGGTGTACGTGGTCTGCCGCGCGGGCGGCCGCTCGGCCCAGGCCGTGGCCGCGCTCAACAACGCGGGCTGGAACACGGTCAACGTCGCCGGCGGCATGCAGTCCTGGGAGCGCGCCGGACTGGACATGGAGGCCGGCTCCGACGCCGAACCGAGGGTGATCTGAGTCGCATCGGGGCCGGAAAGCGATCGGATTGCCCAAAGCCCTGCCCCGCGGGGCCCTCGGGTGGCACTATGACGTCGTGAGTTCCGAGCGCGCGCCCCTCAGCGCCGAAGCCGTGCTGGCCTCGTCGGCGGACGCGGTGGTCGGTCTCGACAGCGAACTCCGGGTGTTCCTGTGGAACCCGGCGGCCGAGCGACTGTTCGGCTGGCGGGCCCGCGAGGTGCTCGGGGGCGCGCTGCCGATCGTCCCCGCGGAGCTGAAGGCCGAACACGGCGCGGTGCTCGAACAGGTGCGCGCCGGCCCCTCCCTCACCATTCACAGCCGTCGCGTGCGCAACGACGGCACCCCGATCGACGTGCGGATCAGCACCGCTGCGCTGCCCGCCGACGGCGGCGGGCACGCCGGCTGGGTGCTCACCCTCTACCCCACGGACAACGAGGCGCAGGCGCACACCGCCGCCATGGAGCGCGCCCGCCTGGTGCGCCGCCTCACCGACGTGGTCGTCGACATCAACGCCGACCTGAGCCTGCAGTCGGTGCTCGACCGCATCTCCAGCGCCATCACCGAGCTCACCGGGGCCGATGCCGGCGGCTTCGTGCTGCTCAACGAGGACCGGGTGGAGCTGGTGAGCATCACCCGGCTCTCCGACGAGCTCCAGGGTTACAGCGCCCCGCTGGAGACCAGCCTGTTCGGCGAGCTGCTGCGCAGCGGCAAGTCGGTGCTGCTCGCCAACGAGGACACCCGCGGCCTACAGGACCTGGTCTGGGCCGACCTGCCGGGACTGCACACCATCGCCCTGTGCGCCTCCAACGTGCACGGCCGCCCCTACGGCGGCCTGTACGCGCTCTACAGCCAGCGCCGGGTCGGCCACGTCGAGCTCGAACTGCTGGAACTGCTGGCCGCCCACGCCGGGGTGGCCATCGGCAACGCCATGGCCTACGAGGAGCTCAACCACCAGCGGGTCCACGAGCAGGCGGTGGCCGACTCCAGCGCCGACGGCATCGCCGTGCTGGACTTCGGCGGCCGGGTCCGCAAGTGGAACCGCTCCGCCGTCGAGCTGACCGGCTACCCGGCCGAGGTGGTGGAGGGCCGCCACCCGCCGTTCCCGATCCCCGCCTGCCACGGCCGCCCCATCAAGCACCGGCTCAAGGACGGGCGCTGGCTGGAGATCCTCATGGCCCGCATCCCCCGCACCCACGAGTGGGTGGTGGACTTCCGCGACATCACGGCGCAGAAGGCCATGGAGGACGAGCGCGAGGCGTTCCTCGCCACCACCGGCCACGAGCTGCGCACCCCCATCACCGCGATCCACGGGTTCGCCACCACGCTGATCCGCAAGTGGTCGCGGATGAGCTCGGAGGCCCAGCGCGAGGCGGTGGGCAACATCGTGGACCGGTCCACGGCGCTGACCCTGCTGGTGGAGCGGCTCAGCCTCGGCTCCGACGCCTCCCGGGGCGAGCTGGACGTCAACCCGGTCCCGTTCGAGCTGCCCCGCGTGCTGCGCCAGGCCGTGATGACGTTCCGGTCCCTGTCGGACCGGCACGACGTGGTGCTGAGCGCGCCCGAGGGCCTGCCCACCGTGTTCGCCGACCCGCTGGCCACCGGCATCATCATGGACCAGCTGCTGGACAACTCCATCAAGTTCTCCCCCGAGGGCGGCACGGTGCACGTCGCGGTGGCGGTGGAGGGCGACGCCGTCGCGGTCTCCGTGGACGACGACGGCCCCGGCCTGCGCCCGGGAGACGAGGAGCGGGTGTTCGACCGGTTCTTCCAGGGCGGGGTGCGCGGCGACCGGCGGCGTTTCGGCGGCCTGGGATTGGGGCTGTACATCGTGCGGAAACTCGCCCAGGACCAGGGCGGGGACGTCACGGCGCGCAGGCTGGAGCGCGGCACCCGCATGTGCTTCACCCTGCCGCTGCACCGGGGCGAGGGCCCCGGCCCCCTCGGGGACGGCGACGACGGCGCGGTCGTCGAACCGCCCGGGGTGGCGGCGGTCCGGGTCGGCGTGACCGGACGGGAGGCGCCCCAGGGGCCACCCGCGCCCCAGGAGTCGCCGAAAATCTCAACCGGCCCCGAACCCCTTCCACGCCAGCGATCCACGCGCCCCAAGGCCGGCCGACCCGTGTGATTCACCGGGGCGTTGGTTTCCGTTCGAGGTGATCGGGGCATTTCCACCCCTGGCGGAATTCGCCGTCACACAACGGGCGGGTTCCGGACCGCACCAGAGCACGAACGCGCAGGGACGAAAGCCGTGTCAGGAGATCACACCCCGTTCGACCCGGGGGAGCACCCCACCAAGGTCGAACGGCACGTCATCCTCCCCTACGTCCCCACCACCGTCATGGACGCGCGCCGCCGGCTGGGCGACGACCTGCGCTCCCTGGGCGTCGCCGAGGAGTGCATCGACGACGCCGCCCTCATCATCAGCGAGCTGGTCAGCAACGCGCTGCGCCACGCCAGCCCCCTGCCCACCCCCGCCAACCCGGCCAACAGCGTCGGCGTCGCCTGGCGGGCCGAGACGGACGCCTCCGGCCCCGGCGGCTGGCTGGAGATCTCCGTCCGCGACGGCGGCTCCACCACCATGCCCCGGGTCGCCGACCCGGGTACCGCCGGCCTGGGCGGGCGCGGACTGGGGATCGTCCAGCACCTGGCCGGGCGCTGGGGCACCGAGATGGACGCGACCACCACCACGGTCTGGGCCGTCCTGGACCTGCCCGCCGAGGACGTCGGCCGCGCCGGACGGGAGGCGGGCGCCGAGGCCGGCACCGCCGCACCGTCCGCCGGGACGACCGGCCGGGCCCGGGACCCGCGCGCCGGCGGCCCCGTGGTGTCGCTGCCCTTCACGGTCCACGACGGGGGACGCGCCCGCGGCGCCCTGCTCTGAACCCGCCGCTCGCACGGCCCGCCGCCGGGGCGCAGGGAGGGAACGTGACCGATGTCGCGAAACACCGTCAACGAGGTGGCCCGGCCAGGACCTGGCCGCTACAGTCACGACTGTGGAGTTGAAGATATCGAGCCGATCTCAAGATGACCTCGCGGTGGTAACCGTCGGAGGCGAGATCGACCTGTACACGGCACCCCGATTGCGCGACGAGCTCATCACGGCCCTCGACGAGGGGGCCCGGAGACTGGTCGTCGACATGTCGTCGACCGAGTTCTGCGACTCGACCGGCATCAGCGTCCTGCTCTCGGCGATGAAGCGCTCCCGCGACAAGGGTGGCGACCTGGAACTGGTGGCCCCCAAGCCGGCCGTCATGAAGGTCCTGGAGGTCACCGGCCTGCACGAGGTCTTCGTCATCCACCCCGACACCGACGCACTGCCGGTGGCCGCGGGGACCGGAACGACCCCGTAGACCGGACCGCGGTGACACGGGGGGGAGTCGGCGGACCCGGAGCGGCGGGGGTCGCCGTGGTGATCGCGGCCAAGGACGAGGAGGCCCGCGTCGGGCGCACCGTGGCCGCCGTCCGGGCGCTGCCCGGGGTCGACCTGGTCGTCGTCGTCGACGACGGGTCCACGGACCGCACCTCGGAGGTGGCCCTGGAGGCCGGCGCCCGGGTGCTCCGGCACAACCGCAACCGGGGCAAGGGCGCGGCGATGGAGACCGGGGCCGAGGGCGTCCGGCTCATCGAGGAGCACGAGGAGGGCGCCGACGGGATCCGCCCGCCCCGGCACCTGCTCTTCCTCGACGCCGACCTGGAGGCGTCCGCAGCCGGGGCGGCACCGCTGGTGGAGCCGGTCGTCGAGGGCAAGGCCGACATGGCCATCGCGCTGTTCCCGGCCACCCGGCTGCGCCTGGGCGGCCACGGGTTCGTGGTGCGCCTGGCCCGCGGCGGCGTGCGCCGGGCGACCGGGTGGGAGCCCGAGCAGCCGCTCAACGGACAGCGCTGCATCACCCGCGCCGCGTTCGAGGCGGCCCGGCCGCTCGCCCCGGGGTTCGGGGTGGAGACCGGGCTGACCATCGACGTGCTGCGCGCCGGGCTGCGAGTGATCGAGGTCGAGGTGCCCCTGGAGCACCGGGCCACCGGCACCGACCTGCGCGCCCAGCTGCACCGGGCGCACCAGTTTGTCGACGTGCTGCGGGCGCTGGCCGCCCGCCGGGTGCGGCCCGCCGTACGGCGTGTCCTGTCCGGAGGCCGTGGCCGGCGGGGATAGAGACCCTTTCTCCGCGAAATCGCCGATAGTGACACCGCTGGCGCTCTCGGTGGCGATACGCTCACAGAATGTTCACCATGATCCTGGCCGTCACGGGCGTGCTCACGGGTCTGGGCGGGCTCGCCCTGGGCGGGTACGCGCTGGCCAGGGCCCGCGCCATCGATGCCGACACCCGTGTGCTCGCCCAACGCGCCGCCGCCTCCGCACAGGTCGGCGGCACCGACCCGCTCGCCGTGCGCGACATGGCGGTGCTCCACTACGACGCCCTGGAGGAGATGTCCGGGGCGCGCTCCTTCTCCCTCGCCCTGCTCAACGGCGACGGCGACGGAGTGGTCGTCACCTCCATCAACGGCCGGACCGAGTCGCGCACCTACGCCAAGGCCGTGGTGCGCGGCGAGTCCGAGACCCTGCTCAGCCCGGAGGAGTACCGCGTCGTGCGGGCCGCCCGGCTGGGCGAGGGCATCGGCACGACCGTGCCCGCCCCGCGGGTCTCCGGCCCGGTGGTCGCCGAGGACGCCGAGGACCCGGTCACCGTCGTCCCCGACCCCGAGGCCCCGGAGCCCGGCGGGGAGGCCGTGGAGAAGGGGGACGCCGAGCCGGCCGAGGAGAAGAGGGACATCGTCGCGGTGCCCGACATCGACGCCGACGACACCGACCCGCGGCCCCGCACGGGCCTGCGCAGGGCGCCCGCGCCGCGCAGCGGCCCCGAGTGACCGCCCCGCCGTCCCGCGTGCGTATAGCCTGAACACCATGCCCAACCGTTACGCCTACCTCGGCCCCGAGGGCACCTTCACCGAGGCCGCGCTGCGGGCCCTGCGCCCCGACGCGCCCGCCGCCGCGCGCGTCCCCTGCGAGGGGGTCGCCGCGGTCTTCGACGCCGTCCGCTCCGGCGCGGTCGAGGGCGGCGTCGTGCCCCTGGAGAACTCGGTCGAGGGTGGTGTCACCTCCACCATCGCCGAGCTCATCAACGGCGAGCCCCTGGTCATCAGCGGAGAGACCGCGGTCCCGGTGGAGTTCGCGCTGTTCGCGCGGCCCGGCGTCACGCTGCACGACGTCAAGACGGTGGCCACCCACCCGCACGCCCTGGCCCAGTGCCGGGGCTGGCTGGCGCGGCACCTGCCCGACGCCGAGACGCACACCGTCTCGTCCACGGCCGCCGCCGCCCGCAGCGTCTCCGAGCCCGGCGCGCCCTACGACGCCGCCATCTGCGCCGTCATCGCCGGCGAGCGCTACGGGCTGCACGCCCTGGCCACCGGGGTGGGCGACCGCGCCGACGCCGCGACCCGGTTCATCTACCTGTCCCGGCCGGGCCGCCCGACCGCGCCGACCGGCGCCGACCTGACATCGGTGGTCGCGTTCATCGCCGACGACCACCCGGGCGCGCTCATCGAGGTCCTCACCCAGTTCGCGGTGCGCGGGGTCAACCTCACCCGGCTGGAGTCGCGCCCCACCGGCGACGGGCTGGGCAGCTACTGCTTCTGCATCGACGCGGAGGGGCACGTGGCCGACGCGCGCGTCGGCGAGGCCCTCATGGGGCTGCGCCGGGTCTGCCGCGACGTCCGCTTCCTGGGCAGCTACCCGCGCAGCGGGCGGGCCACCGAGCTCGACCCGCCGCTGCGCCCCCGCCCCGCCACCGAGGCCGACTACGCCGAGTCGGAGCGGTGGCTGGCGCGGATCCGCTCCGGCGGCGTCGACTGACCTCCCCCCGGAGGGCCGTCCGGACTCAGTCGTCCAGGACGTCGCCGCCCTCGGCCTCGAACACCCACTCCTCCGCCGCGGCCCGGCGCAGCTCCAGGTAGAGCGCCAGCCGCAGCGCGGTGTCGCGCGGCCGCTCGGTGTCGAGGGCCTCCAGCGCGGCGCTCAGTTCCTCGGTGCTCATCTCGCTCAACGGTTTCACTGCCGTCCCCTCCCCGGAACCGGTGATGTCTCATCGTGAGGACGTGGTGACACCGCGTTCATGACGCGAACCCGGAAAAGATGTCGGCGGGGGCCGGACCGAACGGTAATCTGCAAGACGTGATCGACCTTCGAGCTCTCCGAGAAGACCCCGAACGACTCCGCGCCTCGCAGCGCGCACGCGGGGAGGACCCCTCCGCCGCCGACCGGCTGCTCGAACTGGACTCCGAGCGGCGCTCCGCGCTCACCCGGTTCGAGACCCTGCGGGCCGAGCAGAAGAGCGTGGGCAAGTCGGTCTCCAAGGCGTCCCCCCAGGAGCGCGAGGCGCTGCTGGCCCGTGCCAAGGGGCTGGCCGCCGAGGTCAAGGCCGCCGAGGCCGAGGCCGACCGCCTCGCCGCCGAACTCGACCGGGCCGTGGCCGCCGTGCCCAACCTCGTCGAGGAGGGCGCCCCCGAGGGCGGTGTCGATGACTTCCGGGTCCTGGAGACCGTGGGCACCCCGCGCACGTTCGACTTCACCCCGCGCGACCACCTGGAGCTGGGCGAGAAGCTCGGCGCCATCGACATGGAGCGCGGCGCCAAGGTGTCCGGGGCGCGCTTCTACTTCCTCACCGGGGTCGGCGCCCAGCTGGAGCTGGCGCTGCTGAACATGGCCATGAACCAGGCCGTCGCGGCCGGGTTCGTCCCGATGATCCCGCCCGTCCTGGTCAAGCCCGAGACCATGGAGGGCACCGGCTTCCTGGGGGCCCACGCCGACGAGGTGTACCGGCTGCCCGCCGACGACCTCTACCTGGTGGGCACCTCCGAGGTGCCGCTGGCCGGGTACCACGCCGGGGAGATCCTGCCCGCCGACGCCCTGCCCAACCGGTACATCGGCTGGTCGCCGTGCTTCCGCCGGGAGGCGGGCTCCTACGGCAAGGACACCCGCGGCATCATCCGGGTGCACCAGTTCAACAAGGTGGAGATGTTCGTCTACACCCACCCCGACAACGCCCACGAGGAGCACAAGCGGCTGCTCGCCTGGGAGCGGGAGATGCTCGACAAGCTGGAGCTGCCCTACCGGGTCGTGGACATCGCCGCCGGCGACCTGGGCACCAGCGCCGCCCGCAAGTACGACTGCGAGGCGTGGGTCCCGACCCAGGGGACCTACCGCGAGCTGACCTCCACCTCGAACTGCACCGAGTTCCAGGCCCGCCGCCTCAACGTGCGGTTCCGGGACGAGGACGGCAAGCCGCGCTTCGCCGCCACCCTCAACGGCACGCTCGCCACCACCCGGTGGATCGTCGCCATCCTGGAGAACCACCAGCAGGAGGACGGCTCGGTCGTGGTCCCCGAGGCGCTGCGCCCCTTCCTGGGCCGCGACGTCCTGGAGCCGGTCGGGAGGTAGGCCGCCCGCGGACACACGAGGAGCCCGTCCCCGAGGATGAGGGGGCGGGCTCCTCGCGTGTGCGGGGCGTTTCCCGGAGGGGTCCCCTACAGGTAGAGCCCGGAGCTGCCGTCCTCGCGGCCCGGCGCCCGGCCCTGGCCCTGCTCGGCCTGCAGGCCCGCGACGCCCGGGGGCAGGGCCTTGCGCATGTTCTCCAGCTGGGCGCGGGCCGCCATCTGCTGGGCGAACAGGGTGGTCTGGATCCCGTGGAACAGGCCCTCCAGCCAGCCCACCAGCTGGGCCTGCGCGATGCGCAGCTCGGCCTCACTGGGGGCGCTGCCGTCCGCGAACGGCAGGGTGAGGCGGTCCAGCTCCTCGATCAGCTCCGGCGCCAGGCCGTCCTCCAGCTCCTTGATGGAGGACGTGTGGATCTCCTTGAGGCGGGTGCGGCTGGCCTCGTCGAGGGGCGCCGCCTTGACCTCCTCCAGGAGCTGGCGGATCATGCTGCCGATCCGCATCACCTTGGCGGGCTGCTCCACCATGTCCGCGAGCGTGCGGGGCTCCTCGTTCCCGTCGTCGTCCGCGTGCGGGTCCGCACCCATGACCAGGACCTTGGGCTGCTCGTTCGGATCGTCCGTATTGCTCATGTGTCCCCTTACCGAATGTCGTCGACCGCGCCCGTCAGCGGGTGAGCAGGA
Source organism: Nocardiopsis changdeensis (assembly GCF_018316655.1). Lineage (GTDB taxonomy): Bacteria > Actinomycetota > Actinomycetes > Streptosporangiales > Streptosporangiaceae > Nocardiopsis > Nocardiopsis changdeensis. Next base: position 39,742 of record NZ_CP074133.1, read on the forward strand.
TCTTGCCGGTGTGCGCGCTCGATTCCATGACGTCGTGCGCCTCCGCCGCGTTCCGCATCGGTAGGACGCGGTCCACGACGGGGCGGATGGCTCCTTGTTCTACCAACGGCCATACCTGCTCCAGTACTCCCGCGACGATGGCCGACTTCTCGTCCCGGGGGCGCGAGCGCAGGGTCGTGGCGTGCACGGAGAGGCGCTTGGCGAGCATGCGGCCCAGGTCGGCCTCGCCGGAGCGGCCGCCCATCAGCCCGATGATCACGAGGCGGCCGCCGGTGGTCAGGGAGCGCAGGTTGGCGTCGAGGTAGGAGCCGCCGATGATGTCGAGGATCAGGTCGGCGCCCCCGGCCTCGCGCATCCGGGCGGCGAAGTCCTCGGTGCGGTGGTCGATGGTGATCTCCGCGCCCAGCTCCCGGCAGGCCGCCAGCTTCTCCGGGCTGCCCGCGGTGACGGCCACCCGGGCCCCCAGGGTGCGGGCGAACTGGATCGCGAACGTGCCGATGCCGCTGCCGCCGCCGTGCAGGAGCACGGTCTCGCCGCTGCGCAGGCCGCCCACCATGACCAGGTTCGACCACACGGTGCAGGCGACCTCGGGCAGGGCCGCGGCCTCGACCAGGTCCACGCCCGCGGGGATCGGGAGCAGCTGGCCGACCGGCACGGCCACCTTCTCGGCGTAGCCGCCGCCGGACAGCAGGGCGCACACCCGGTCGCCCACCGCCCATCCGGAGCCCTCGGTGCCCGGGCCCAGTTCCAGGATGGTTCCGGAGCACTCCAGCCCCGGGTATTCGGACGCCCCCGGCGGCGGCGGGTAGGTGCCCTGCCGTTGGGCGACGTCGGCGCGGTTGACCGCGGTGGCGGCCACGTCGACGAGGACCTCCCCGTCGCCGGGAACGGGATCGGGGACCTGGGACCAGGCCAGGACCTCGGGTCCGCCCGGTTCGGTGATAAGGATCGCGTGCATGGGAACGACCGTATCCGCTGTGGCGGCCGGTTCCCGGCGGTGGCCGGAAGTGGATCGTGTTCGAGAAGGGATGGGGGATGCTTCGGCGGGCCGCGGCGGGTAAGAGTGAACCCAGGGAGCGACCCCCGCTCCCCGGCGGGGTACCCCTCTCCCTCCGCAGTACACCCCCTTCACGCAGGAGAACTCCGGTGTCACACCAGGATCAGAACGGGACGGACGCAGGCTCGGTGTCCGAGGAGTCGGAGGTGTCCCCGTGGCGGCGTGCGGAGGACGGGCCCGACGAGGACGGGGCCCCCGTCACCGAGATCGGCTCGCGCAGGCCCGCCGCGCCCTCGCCGCGGGAGCAGTGGTTCGGCGGCGACGCGCCGCCTCCGCCGCCCTACGCGGCCCCGATCCCGCTGGAGACCCCGATGGCCCCGGCGCCGCCCCCTCCCGTGGAGGCGGACGCGGCCACCGGGGCGGACCGGGCCTTCGGGGCGGCTGCGGCGGACGCGGCGGACGACGATGACGACGGCGAGGACGAGGTGCGGTCCGACACCGTCCGGCTGATGCCGCGGATACGCGAGCGTCCGGCCCGCCCGCTGCGACGGCCCGCGCGCCCCGGACCGGACGGCGGGGCCGACCCGCTGGCCCCGCGCGACCTGCGCCGCGACGCCGACGTCCCCGAACCCGAACAGCTGCCGCCGCTGGAGGCGGGCGCCGCCGCGGACCCGGAGCCGCCCGCTCCGCCGGCTGCCGCACGCGGGGCCCGCAGGGCCCGCGGAGGGCCGGGGCCCGGCCGCCGCTCCCCCCGTCGCGGCGTCCCCCTTCTCCGGACCCGGGGTCCCGGAGCCCCCGGCCGTCCCGGGGCCTGCGGCGCAGGCGTCCCCGCTGCCCGGGGTGCCGCCGACCCCGCCGGTGCCGGGGATGACCGGGGAGCGGCAGACCTCCGACTCCCTCAACGCCGCCACCCTGGTCCGCAACCGGCACCAGGGCCCCAGCGGCGGCTGGCGGCGCGCCGTGCACACCGCCACCCTGGGGCTCATCAACCCCGGCGAGTCGCCCAAGGTGCTGCGCCGGCGCGAACTCATCGCCCGCGCCTGCACCCCCGTCGCCACCGGCCACCACCGGGTCGCCGTCCTCAGCCTCAAGGGCGGGGTCGGCAAGACCACCACCACGGTCGCCCTCGGCGCCACCCTGGCCTCCCTGCGCGGCGACCGGGTGCTGGCCGTGGACGCCAACCCCGACCGGGGGACCCTCTCCGACAAGGTGCGCCTGGAGACCGCGGCGACCATCCGCGACCTCCTCAACGAGCGCCACCTCGTGTCCCGCTACGCCGACATCCGCGGGTTCACCTCCCAGGCGCCCAGCCGCCTGGAGATCCTCGCCTCCGACCGCGACCCGGCAGTGTCCGAGGCGTTCGGCGACGAGGACTACCGGGAGGTCGCCCGGATCGTCGAGCACTTCTACTCCATCTGCATCACCGACTGCGGGACCGGGCTGCTGCACGCCGCCATGCGCGGCGTCCTGGGCCTGGCCGACCAGGTCGTCCTGGTGAGCTCCGCGTCCGTGGACGGGGCGCGCAGCGCCAGCGCCACCCTCGACTGGCTGGAGGCGCACGGCCACGAGGGGCTGGTGCGCGACGCGACCGTCGTACTGTCCATGGTCCGCTCCGACAGCAAGAGCAGCGTGGACCTCGACCGCCTCGAAGGCCACTTCGCCGCCCGCTGCCGCGCCGTCGTCCGCGTCCCCTGGGACGGCCACCTGGAGGAGGGCGCCGAGGTGGACCTCGACCGGCTCGCACCCGCCACCCGCGACGCCTACCTGCGGCTCGCCGCCACCGTCGGGGAGGGATTCGCCCGCCACGGGTGACGGTCCGAGGATTGACGGCCCCCCTTACCGACAATGAACCGGGAAGAGGGGGGTCGAAGGATGAGCGAACGGAAGCGTCCGCCGGCGGTGGTCGTGGGGGTGGACGGCACGCCCGGTGCCCGTGCCGCACTGGCGTGGGCGGTCGGGGCGGCCGCGCGGCGCCGGGTCCAGCTGCGCATCGTGCACGGGCTGGGCCCGGAGGCGGTCGTCGGCGCCGTCGCCGTGGGCCGCGGGACCGCGGGGCGCGGGTCGGCTGGCGAGGCGCGCGCCTCGGCGCACGAGCTGCTCACCGAGAGCGCCGAGTACGCCCGCCGCGCCCGCCCCGACGTTGAGGTGATCACCGTTTTGGCGGTCGCGGACGCCCCGGCCGTCCTATTGGAGGAGGCCCGCCGCGGCGACGTCATCGCGGTCGGGTCGCGGGGGCTCGGCTCGGTGCGCGCCATCATGCTCGGCTCCATCGGCGTGCGCACCTCCGCGCGCGCGCCCTGCCCGGTCGTGGTCGTCCCCGACGCCGAGCCCCGCGGGTACCGCGGGCGCGTCGTGGTCGGGGTGGACGGTTCGCCGTCCTCCCGGCGGGCCCTGCGCTTCGCCCTGGAGGAGGCGCTGGCCACCGACGCCTCCGTGGTCCTGGTCCACGCGCTGGGGGAGGACGCGCCCGCCGACGACGCGGCGACCGGCGACGCGGTGCCCGACCGGCGGTCGGAGGAGGTCGTCGACGGGGTGCTCGCCGACGTCGTGGACGAGCGCACCGGGCACCTCGACATCAGCGCCGTGCGCGTGCGGGCCGACCCGGTCCGGGCGCTGCTCGACGCGGGCGCGGACGCCGACATGGTCGTCGTCGGCTCGCGCGGCCGCGGCGGGGTGCGCGGCCTGGTCCTGGGCTCGGTCAGCCAGGGGGTGCTCCACCACGCGGGGATCCCGGTGGCCGTCCTGCCCCCGGGGTCGGACGGGGCCGACGGACGTCCCCCGAACCGGTGACCTTGCGCCCTGTGCCGTTCCGGGGCCCATGGGGTGTACTCGGTGATGATGGGTGCCTAGAGGGGGTTGTCACATGGTGAACGAGGACCGCACACCGCGCGTGGTGGTGGGCATCGACGGATCGGACAACGGGCAGGCCGCCCTGGAGTGGGCCGCGGCCGAGGCGGCCCGCCGGGGGGTGCCGCTGCGGATCGTGCACGCCCTGGGCATGCCGCTGATCGTGTCCGCGTACGGGGGCCCCGCCCGGTTCGAACCGACCGAGGAGATCCAGGGGCAGGCCACCGAGGTGCTCCAGGACGCGGTGGCGCACGTGGCCAAGGGGTGGCCGGACGTGCGTACCGAGACCGTCACCGCCCTGGAGGAGGCGCCGCTGGCGCTGCTGCGCCAGAGTCGGCAGCACGACCTCCTGGTGGTGGGCACCCGGGGGATGGGCACCGTCAAGTCGATGTTCGTCGGCTCCGTGAGCATCCGGGTGGCCGCCCAGGCGCCCTGCCCGGTCGTAGTGGTGCCCTCGCACGGGGGCAGGCCCGCGACCACGGGGCTGAAGCGGATCGTGGTCGGCGTCGACGGGTCCCGCAACGGCCGCCGCGCCCTGGGCCTGGCGGTCGCCCTGACCGCCGAGACCGAGGGCGAACTGGTCGTGGTGCACAGCTGGGAGGTGCCCTACCCGTACGACCCGGTGGCGATGACCGCGGCGGGCTACCAGCCCCAGGAGGACCTGTTCGAGAAGCAGTCCGAGGAGCTGGTCGCCGAACTGCTCGCGGAGGCCATCGACGAGCAGCGCGACGACGTGAACATCGACGTCACCGTGGTGCGCACCCAGAACGGGCCGGTGAACGCCATCCTGGAGGCCGCCGAGGGCGCGGACGCGATCGTCGTCGGCTCGCGCGGCCGCGGCACCGTCCGGGGCCTGCTCCTGGGCTCGGTCAGCCAGGGGGTGCTCCACCACTCCAAGGTCCCGGTGGTCGTGCTCCCCAGGCACGCCGACGAGGACTGAGCGCACGCCCCGGCGGGGACGCCCCGCCGGGGCCGCCGCCTCCGCGCGGCGGCCGGCGCTTCGCGCCCCGCGGGCCCGGCGCTACCGTGCCTCGTACTCCAGGCAGAAGGGGTGCCCGGCGGGGTCCGAGTACACCCGGAACCACACGCCGGTCCCGTTCTCCTCGGTGCGCAGCAGCGTCGCGCCCATCTCCAGCACCCGCTGCTCCGCCGTGTCGATGTCCTCCACCCAGATGTCCATGTGCGCCTGCTGCGGCCGCTCCGGATCCGGCCACCGGGGCTCCCTGAGCCCCTCCGCGGGCTGGAACGCGAGCACCGGCCACTCGTCCCGGTCGCCGATGACCACCCACCCCTCGTCCCGCAGGGTGACGGGCCGCCCCAGCAGCTCCGAGTAGAACCCCGCCAGCCTCTCGGGGTCGGGGCAGTCGTAGACGAAGGTGTGCAGCCGTCCGATCATGACGGCAGCCTTTCACGGGCCCCCTCGGGGGTCCAAGCCCTTTCCGCGGCGCGGCCGGGGACCGGGCGCCCGCCGTGGGAGACCGGCCTCAGTCGTCGATCTCGATCCCGCGGGCCCGCAGGACCTCCTGCAGCTCCTCGCTGAGAGCCTCGGCGAACTCCACGCGCTTGAGGTTCGGCAGCAGGTCGAGGTCCTCCAGCGAGGCGATGGCGAACAGGTCGTCCTCGCCGTCCCAGACGGGGGCGCACTCCTGGTAGACCTGGTTCCCGCCGTCCAGGCACAGCTCCTCCACGCCGGCGAGGAGCTCGTCACTGATCTCCAGCCGCTCGAAGAACTCCCGTGACTGCGGGACGACCTTGTAGGCGAGGCCGTTGTCGGACGCCCAGCCCCAGGGATCGTCGCCCAGCCCCTGTTCCTTGAGGACGGCGGCGAGGCTGTAGGCGGGCGTCAGCGCCTCGTCGGTGTACATGAGCTGCTCGACGACGGCGAGCTTGAAGTTGAAGTCCTTGAACCTGGTCATGGCGCGACCCTAGCCGGTCCCCCCGACACCCCCGCCGCCCGCCCGGCCCCCGGCCGGCAGGGCGCCGCCGGTCCGCGCACCCGGCCCCGCCGAACACGAAGGGCCGCCCGCTCGACGAGCGGGCGGCCCTTCGCGACCGCGGAGGGTGTGGGATTTGAACCCACGAAGCCCCGTCAAGGACTTGGTGCTTTTCAAGAGCACTGCACTCGGCCGCTATGCGAACCCTCCCGGCGACCCCGCGGGTCTCCGCGAGTCATCGTAGCCGACATGCCCCGCCGGTACGCGCGGGCCGGGGAAGTCGCCGTGCGATGGGTGGCGCATTTCGGTTACTCGCGAGTAACATTCGGGGCATGGCAAACATGAACGCCGAGACGGCGGAGATGGTCAAGTCCGGTTTCCTGGCCGCGGTGCCCTTCGCCCGCACGCTCGGCCTGTCGTTCGAGTCCCTCGACTTCGGCCGGGCGGTGATGAACCTGCCGGACAGGCCCGAGCACCACAACCACATCGGCGGCGCGCACGCCGGGGCGATGTTCACCCTGGCCGAGTCCGCCTCGGGCGCCATCATCATCGGCACCTTCGGCGACACCATGGACCGCGCGCTGCCGCTGCCCACCAAGGCCGAGATCCACTTCCTCAAGATGGCCACCGGTGACATGACCGCCGAGGCCGTGCTGGGCCGTCCGCGGGACGAGGTCGTCGCCGAGCTCGACGGCGGTCAGCGCCCCGAGTTCCCCATCGACGTCGAGATCCGCATGGCCGACGGCACCGTCACCGGCAAGATGACCATCACCTGGACCCTGAAGCCGAACCGTCGGTGACACCCGCCCCCACAGCCACATCCTGAACACGATCGGCCCTGGTCGCGCCCCGTTCCGCGGGTCCGCCCGGGGCCGTCGATTTGTCGGCACCGCTGGGTAGGTTGACCCTGACCACGCCGACGAGGAGGCAGAGATCGTGAAACTCCGTGTGGACCGCGACGCGTTCGCCGAGGCCGTCGCCTGGACGGCGCGCGCCCTGCCGAACCGCCCGGCGGTGCCGGTGCTGGCCGGGATGCGCCTGGAGGTCCCCGACGGCGGTTCCGCCCTGCACCTGTCCGGGTTCGACTACGAGGTCTCGGCCCGTTCCTCGGTCGAGGTGCTGGCGGAGGAGGCCGGCGCGGTGCTGGTGCCCGGCCGACTGCTCGCCGAGATCGTGCGCAACCTGCCCGGCGGCTCGGTGCACATCGACACCGACGGCGCCAAGGTGCGGATCAGCGGCGGCGCCGCCCGGTTCACCCTCATCACCATGCCGCTGGAGGACTACCCCACCCTGCCCGGCATGCCCGAGCGCATCGGCTCGGTGCCCGCGGACACCTTCGCCGAGGCGGTCCGCCAGGTCACCCCCGCGGCCAGCCGCGACGACACGCTGCCGATGCTGACCGGCGCCTACCTGGACTTCACCGGCGACACGCTGAGCGTGGTGGCGACCGACCGCTACCGCATCGCGGTGCGCGACCTGTGGTGGAAGCCGCAGGACCCGGCGGTCGACACCTCCGCGCTGGTGCCCGCGCGCACCCTGCACGACATGGTGCGGGGCGTCATCGGCGGTTCCAATGTGGAGGTCGCGCTGTCGCCGGGCGGGGCCGGCGGCCTGGCGCCGGGGGAGGGCGCGATCGGCTTCGAGAACGGGGACCGGCGCAGCACCACCCGGCTGATCGACAGCGACTTCGTCAAGTACGCCTCTTGGTTCCCCGCGGAGTTCGCCTCGCGGGCCGAGGTGGCGGTGGCGCCGCTGACGGAGGCGGTGAAGCGGGTGGCGCTGGTGGCCGACCGGCACACCCCGCTGCGGCTGGTGTTCACCGAGGGCGAGGTGACGCTGGAGGCGGGCTCGGGCGAGGACGCCCAGGCGGTGGAGGCGATCGCCGTGGACTACCAGGGCGACCCGCTGCGGGTGGCGTTCCGCCCCGACTACCTGATGGACGGCCTGTCGGCGATCGCGACCGACTCCGCCCACCTGAACTTCACGGAGCCGACGAAACCCGCCGTGTTCACCGATGTCCCGGCGAAGGAGGGCGAGGCCCCGTCCTTCCGGTATCTGGTACAGCCGTTGCGGGTGTCCTGATCAGGGGATTCGGGCCTTATCCACAGCTTGCCGCCGAGTTATCCACAAGGTTTTCCACAGGATGGCGCCCAGCCTGTGGATAACCCGGGGTGATCGGTCCCGGGAGGACCCGAATCGCCCCTGATGTGCTCTCGCATTTCCGCTTTGACGTGCAAGAACGACTCCGGCGGCGATTCTGTGCACAGCCTGTGGAAAACTTCGCGGGATCGGCCTCTTTTTGAGGTCGGAAAACGTACAAAACGGGACAATTTACTTGATCCGGTTGGACCGGGTTCTGTCACTCACCGGCGGGCAGAGTGGACGAACCCCCACCGGTTACGGACGTCTCCAGGCCGAGCTGCGCCTGCCGTCCCCGCTGGTACCCCGCCCGGGCCCCGGCCGCGCTGTGCGTCCGTTCGGGCCGGTGCTTGCGCAGCTGCGGGAACTGCTTCTGGAACTCCTCCTGGACCCGGTGCACATCGGCGCGCAGCACCAGCTCCGCACCCCGGGAGGACGCCACCCCGCCCTCGGCGGAACCGCCGCCCGCGCCGGTCGGGCGCGACATCTCCTGCAGCCGGCGCCGGAACTCGCGGATGCGCTCGGCCACCGCCTGCCCGTAGGCCCGCACGAACGACCGGTAGTACCGCTTGCGCTCGGTCTCCAGCTCGGACCGCGTGTAGTTGCGCAGCTCCCGGATGTCGGACACGTGCCCCGAGCTCATGAACTTCGCCGACGACTCCATCTGCATGGAGATCGACGGCATGAGCATGCGCAGCGCGTCCAGCGCGCTCGCGGTCCCCACCAGGATGAGGATCCGGTCGGTGTTCTCCGAGGAGTTGCCCCGGACCGCCGACTGGCACCCGTAGGCGGCGGCGATGTCGGCCAGCGCCCGTACCCGGGCCTTGCCGTGGCCGCCCACCCCGGACACCGTGTAGTCCATGCGCCCGATCGCGTCGGGTTCCTCGCCCCGCTCGGCGCGGGCCTCGGCCTCCGCGATCGCATGGCGGGTCATCAGCTCGGCGGCCTTGGCGGTGAACGCCTGGCTCTCGGCATCGGTGACCGAGGGGTCCTCCGCCATGCGGAGGAGCCCTCGGACCCGCTCGACCATTTTCTGACGAGCTGCTTCAGTCATCGGCGCCCGGTTGCTCCCGTAGGTGTGTTCTCCTTCTTCCGCGCCTGGGCGGAAAACACCGAGCCTACTTCTTGTCGCCGAGTACCATCGCGATCACGCCGACCGTCGCCCAGATCGCCAGGGCGGCGAACAGGCCGCCGAACAGGCTCAGGGAGAGGATCCCGTAGCCCACACCGCCCACGACGGCCGGCACGGCCGCGTAGCGGAAGGGGTAGTTGGCCGCGTAGCGGCGGCCGCGCCGGTCGGACTTCTTGCTGATCACGCCGCCGACGCCGCCGACGAGGGAGAAGAAGATCACGGCCGCGCCCAGGCCCGACATGACGGCGGGGAGCAGCCCGCCGCCCAGGTTGAGCAGGAAGAAGAGGGCGCCGCCCGCGGCGCCGCCCAGCACAGACGTCGTCCAGGGCCAGATCATCGTCGCCGAGGCGACGGGAGTGAATGCGTTACCGCGCTCCAGCGTCATGTCCACCGCTCCAGTCCGTTCGCGTGACGACCGCTCCGGACGGGCCGTCTCCACCAGCATGCATTGCCCCGGTCCGCGCGCACATCAGGGCACATCCCTGACTTACCCCGGAGTGTCCGCGGCCGCACCCCGCGGGTGCCGCCTGTGGACGGCCGGGAGAGCGCGGACCACGAACGGTCAACGAACGGCCGGCCCCGGGAGTGCCCGGCCCGGCACGGCCGGTCCGCCCTCGCGCCGCCTCCGCGCAGACCGCCCGCCGCCTCCTACGGATCCCGCCCACCGGGCGGCCTCCCGCCGCGGCCCGGACCGCGCACCCTGAGGAGTACCCCAGGAGGACCGGGTGGAGCGCACCATGGGCGGGAGCGCGCCGGGTGCCTAGCGTTCTCCGTATGACCCTCCCCGCGACCGCCCGCCCCGCCCGGCCCGTCGCCCCGGCCCGCCGGAGCGGCCCCGCCCGCGCTCTCCGCGGCGTGTCGGCGCTGCTCGGGGCCTGTGCGCTGCTGCTCCTGTCCGCCGCCCCCTCTGCGGCCGCGGCGGTCGCCTCCGCCCCGCCTCCCACTGCCGGGGCGGGCCCGGCCACCCCGTCCCCGGAGGCCGTCGACGCCTTGGTGGAGGACTACCGGGAGGCGACCGGCCTGCCCGGGGCGGCGGTGGTGCTGACCCACGGCACGGACATCGTGCACGTCGGCGGTTACGGCACCACCCCGGACGGCGCCCCGGTCACCGGCGGCACGCCCATGGCCATGGCGTCGGTCAGCAAGTCGTTCACCGCGCTGGCGGTCCTTCAACTGGCCGAAGCGGGGGAACTGGACCTGGACGACCCGGTGCGCGAGCACCTGCCCGAGTTCACGATGGCCGACCCCCGCGCGGAGCGGATCACCGTGCGCCAGTTGCTCGACCAGACCTCCGGCATGTCCGACGCCGAGTTCGCCTCCTACAGCCGGGGCCGGGAGACCCTCACCCTGCGCGAGTCGGTGGCCGACCTGCGCGGCGCCCGCCTGGCGGCCGAGCCCGGCACCCGCTGGGAGTACCACAACCCGAACTACCAGGTCGCCGCCCGGCTGGTCGAGGTGGTCGGCGGACGGCCCTTCGCCGACCACCTGGGGGAGGAGGTGTTCGCCCCGCTCGGCATGGACGCCACCACGACGATCGACACGGACCTGGACCTGCCCGCCGATGCCCGGGGCCACGTCGTCGTGCTCGGCCTGGCCCTGCCCGCGGACGAGCCGCCCGGGTTCGGGAACGGCTCCGGCGGGGTCGTCAGCACCGCCGAGGACATGGGGGCCTGGCTCACCGCCCACACGGCAGGGGGCCGTGGTCCGGACGGGGAGGAGACGGGACTGCTGTCGCCCGAGGGCTTCGAGGAGCTGTACACCCCCTCCGAGGCGTCCGGCTCCTACGCGCTGGGGTGGTCGCTGGGGCGGACCGCGTCGGGCGCGCGGATCGTGGAGCACAGCGGACAGATCATGACCGCCACCTCCCACCAGGCCCTGCTGCCCGAAAGCGGGCACGGCATCGCCGTCATGGCCAACACCGGCACCTCCGGCGCGGGGGCGAGCGCGCTGGCCGCCGCGCTCGTCGAACTCGTGGACTCCGGCGCGGCCCCGGAGCGGCCGGGGGCCGAGGGGGCGTGGGCGGTATGGACCGACGCTGTCCTGCTCGCCCTGGCCGCCGCGACCGTCCCGCTCGGAGTCCGCGGGGTGCGCCGGGCGGGCGGATGGGCGCTCGCGCGTTCGGGCCGGGCGCGGTGGGCGACGGCGGCGCGCCTGCTGCCGTACGCCCTGCCGCCGGTCTCGGCCGTGACCCTGCACGAGGTGCTCGGATGGCTGTACCAGGGGCGCGACATGGCCTGGTTCCAGCCGCCCTACCTGTTCCCCGCGTTCTGGGCGGCGCTGGTCGTGTGCTCCCTGGGCTGCTGCGCGGTGCTCGCGGCCCGGCTCGCGCGCCTCGCCGCGCTGACGAGGCCGGGCCGACCCGGGGGCCCGGAGCGGTCGTCGGCCGCGGGCGTGCGCACCGACGGCTAAGGACGGCCTCGAAAGCCCCCGGCCCGGAATCCCCGCACGGGGACCGGCGCCGCCGGCGTCAGCCCGCCGTCTCCACCGACCTCTCCAGGTCCGCCACCAGGGCCGGCCACGCCGTCCGGAACGCGGGCAGCAGCGGCAGCGCCTCCGCCGCCGTCACCGGGACCCACCGGACCTCGATGCTCTCCGAGTTGGCGGGGGAGAAGGGGGCCAGTTCCGGCACGCTCAACAGGAACGTGTCGTACCGCCACACCGCCAGGTCGTGCTCGTGCGTTCCCACCACCGTGTACCCGCCCAGGTCGCCGGAGATCTCCTCGCGGAACTCCCGTACCGCGGCCTCCAGCGGCGTCTCGTCCCGGTTGCGCGCACCGCCGGGGATCCCCCACATGCCGCCCATGTGCGTCCACTCGGCCCGGTGCTGGAGCAGCACGTGTCCGGTTCCGGCCATGTCGGTTCCGTACAACAACAGCCCCGCGGCACCGTAGACTCCCCAGCGCCTGGACCCGTCCGGCAGGTGCACCCAGCCGTTGCCGTCGCCGTCCTCCATCAAGCCCTCCTGATTCCCACGCGTCCCGCCCCCGCGCGCCGACCACCGTCCGCGACCGGGGTCCGGACACGGAAAGCCGCACCTCGTCGCGGTCCCTCCGTTCCCTACCCTCTACCCTTCTGAGAACCGATGGCCCGCTCGACGACTTCCGCAGCCCTGTTGCCCGTGTACGCGCTCGGCCTGGCCGCACGCTACTGGGTCCCCCTCCTGTGCGTCCACACCGTCGGCATGCTCGTGCACGCGGTGCTGATGCGCGGCCTGGTGCGCCTGGCCGACGTCGAGCAGACGCTCTCCCTGACGGGCCTGGGCCTGACCCTGCTGGTCACCCTCGTGACGTTCGTGATCATGTTCCAGCTGCTGCGCCCGGGGCTGCCCGTGATCGACTCCGAGCTGCGCTCGGAGGTGGTCCGGGAGGACCGGCAGCGCGGGTTCGTCGAACGCGAGCGCCGCGTGGTGGACGGGGTCGCCCTGGCGATCCTGCCGTTCCTGCTGTTCTACGCCGCCTGGGGCCTGATCCGCGAGCAGTACGACATGTACAGCATCGCCCTGCTCAACACCGGCGGCCTGGAGGCGTTCCAGGCTCCCGTCAACGTGCCCTGGTACGGGCTGCCGCTCATCGTCGCCGTCTCCGCGTGGCTGCTGCGCAAGCTCTGCTCGCACTTCTACCGCAAGGGGCACAGCGCCCTCCTGGGCATGCTCACCGCCCTGTTCGAGGGCGTGTGGGTGTTCATGTTCCTGTTCTCCCTGGGCATGGCGATCACCCAGGCGGAGGCCTGGCTGACCGGCCGGGTCTTCTGGGTGGAGATGCAGACCGGGGCCAAGGATCTGCTGAACGGGGCCGGCGCACTGGTCGGCCAGCCCGAGCTCTACGCCCGCATCCCGGTGTGGTGGGCCAAGGCGTGGAAGGCGGTCTCGACGGGGTTCGTGGGCCCGCTGCTGTGGCTGACGATCGCCGCGGTCGTCTACCGCGCCCAGGTCGACGACTATGACAGCGTCTTCGAGGAGCACCGCGTCCGCAACGGCCTGGACCGGGCGGTCAACCGGCTGGCCGGCACCGGCCGCTTCCTCGACCGGTTCGTCCGCAACGACCTCAAGGAGCAGATCTACCCCTGCCTGCACGCGCTGCGCTTCGTCCTGCGCGTGGGCCCGGTGTTCTACCTGTCGTACTCCCTGTGCTTCGTGCTGCTGGAGGTCGCGTTCACACAGCTGCACCGGCTGGTGTTCGTCCTGGCGGGCCCCGGCCCGCTGCACGCCGAGTGGTGGCCGCTGCTCCAGCCGATCGACTTCGTGATCGGCTCCCTGCACATGCTGCTGCGGGTGTGCCTGCTGGCGGCGGCCTTCGAGGTCGCGCTGCGCAAGGCGGAGGAGGACAGCGTCGGCCGCCGGGTGCGCCGGGTGGCGACGCACGCCCCCTCCGGGGGTTCCCGCCACGCCGGCTGACCCGTCCGGCTACTCCTCCAGCTCCTCGGCCTCGAAGACCAGGGCGTCGGGCCGGGGCCGTTCGGGGTCCGCGGAGGTGTCGACGGTGACCTCGTAGCGGAGGTCCCCGACCACGTCCTCGGGCACCAGGAACGACAGGATGATGGACTGCTCCTGCCCGGGGGCGATGGTCTCGCCCTCACCCGTGGTGCAGCCGTAGGCCCCGTCGCCCGCCTCCTCGCCGAAGTCGCGCATGGAGAACAGGTGCGTGCGCTCCCAGGAGCGGCCCTGCCCGTCCACGGCGCGGAACGCGCAGCTGTTCCGCAGCAGTTCGGCGGCCTCCGCGTCACCGGGGGTGACGCGGAAGCCGACGTCGAGGATCTCCAGCCCCTCGGGCGGCGGCTCGGAACCGCCCAGGAACCCGGTGATGTACCCGGTGACCCGCCACCGGCTGCCCGCGAGGTCCGCGGTGTCGCCGACGTCCACGGGCCTCGGCTCGGGCGGGATCAGCCCGGCCTCGGTCCCGTCGCGCACCTCGGTCGTGTAGGGCCAGACCAGCATGACCGGGAACAGCAGCACCAGCACCGCCGCGTAGGGCAGGTGCAGGCGCTTCCACAGCGGCCGGGCGTGCCGGACGGTCTTGCCCCTGGCCCCGGTGGGCGGGGGGTCGGGCTCGCCGAAGGCGCCCGGGGGCCCGCCGTGGGCCCCCGCGAACGCCTCCGGGCCCCGGAACGGTCCGGGGCGGGGGCCGTCGAACGGCCCGCCGACGGGGCCCCGGGGCGGCGGACCGCCGACCGGGGGCCGTGCGCCGTCCACGGGCCCCGGGGAGTCCGGCGGCCGGGCGGGCCCGGCGGGTACGCCTCGGCGGGCGGCCCGTCCCCGGGACGCCGCGGTGCCCGGCGGTGCCCGCCGCGCGGTTCCTGAGGAGGGTGCCCTCCGGCGGGGCGGGGCGCGGGAGCCGGCGCGTCCGGCGGGCCCGGCGCCCTGCGTCGCCCGGCCCGCGGGCCCTGCCGCGGGTACGCCTCGGCGGGCGGTCCGCCTCCCGGGTACCCGTCGGCTCCGGTTCCGGGCCCCTGCGGCGCCCGGCGGCGTCCCGCCCGCGCGTCCTGCGGAGGCTGTCCCCCGCCGGGCTGCGTTCCGGACCCGGGGCCGTCCGGGGGCCCCGGAGCCCGGCGGCGGCCCGGGCGCGGACCCTGCCGGGGGTCCTGTGGCGGCTCCTGACGCCGGTACGCCCCGCCGTTCGCGGGGCCGCGCGGGTCCTGGGGCGGCCGCCCCGGAGCGCCGCCGAACCCCTCGGAGCCCGCGGACCGGTCCACCGGCCCCGGCCGCTGACGCACGGGGCGCCGGGGGATCCGCTGCTCCGGTGTTCCGGGAGGCTCCCCGGGGTAGCGGCCGTATCCGTCGGCCCGGCCCGCCGGGGGCGGGCCGGACGGCGGTCCGGGCACGCGGTACGGCGACGCCGGCGGCCCGCCCTCCCGCGGCGCGTCACCGTGTCGGGGCCCGCCGGGCCTGTCGGACCCGCGGGGGTCCCGGGGGTCCCGGGGCTCATTCGGACGCATCCGCGGCCTCCCCTGCGCCGTCTCCGCCCGGGGCGTCCCCGGACATGTCGATCTCGGGCCCGGTCAGCACCACCGCTTCGGGGCCCGGTTCGGCGCCGACCCCGTCCAGGGCGACCTCCACCCGCGAGGACAGCCGCTCCTCGTACCCGGGCCGGTGCGTGAGCACCAGCGTCGGCCCGTCCAGGCGGTCCGGGGGCACCTCGAACACGAACGCGCCCCGCTGCGGGATCGCGGGGGAGAAGGTCCCCCGGTCCAGCGACGCCCAGAACCAGCCCCGCTCCTCGTACACCACGCCGTCGGCCATCCGCAGTTCCGCCGAGACCCCGTGCATCGTGTGCTCCAGGGCGGTCACCCGCGCCCACACGACCACCCACACGCCGTTGGCGGGGATCTTCTCGGCGTCGCCGAGGACGCTGCCGGTCACCTCGATCTCGGAGGTGACGTCCACCCCGGACACCTCGGCCTCGAACGCGCGGCTGGACACCACCGACCCCTGTGCCCCCGCGGTCGCGACGGGTTCCACCAGCGCGTCGTTGGCGACGATGAAGCGCTGGACGAAGAAGATCGCGGCGATCAGGCCGAGGCACAGCACGAGGTTCAGGGCGCGGCGCCCGAAGCCGGGGCGGGACTGCGGGGACACGGTCAGCCCTCCCCGATCGGCAGGTCGACCGTTCCGACGCTGGAACCGGCGATCGGGGACCAGAAGAACCCGCCGCCGCCCGTCGTGACGAGCTTCTCCGCCTGGCGCACCGTGATCCGGACCGTGTCCACCTCGTCGGGGGAGACGCCGTCCGGCAGGGGCCAGCTGAGCAGGGCCTCCTCGCGCATGTGCGGCTGCAGCCGGGTGGTGACGCCCTGGGGATAGCGGGTCAGGGTCAGGTCGGGGTGCTTCACCCGGTGGTCGCCGGGGAACAGCCGCACGTCCATGGTCGAGCCGATGTCGAACATCGGCACCGGCAGGTCGGAGCCGTGCAGCTCCACGTCCACGAGGACCTGGACGACGGCGCCCTCCACCTCGTCGGAGGCCGGCGCCGCCTCGTGCGGGGTGATCTCGTACAGGACGTTGCGCAGCCGGGTGCCGGGCGGCTCCGGGGTGGGAGTGGCCGTTTCGAGTCCGCCGAACAGGTACAGGCCCAGCACGGCGACCGCCACGACGGCCGCCCCGACGGAGATCACCGCGGCACGCTGAACACGGTCGCCGGGGAGGAGGGGGTTGGGGCGACCGGGGGTTTCGTCCAGATGGGCGTGATGGGCCACGCGCCGCAGTGTAGGCGCAAACCCTCCTGACTCGCCGTAAACGGCCGGAAGAGGTCACACCGTCACCTGGGTCCACTCCCCGCGCGGGGGCGGCACCGGGTACCCCGCCCACTGAGCCCGAATCCCGCGGGGGAGGGGGGAACGGGGCCGTGAATGGCGATCGGATTCCTGTTTGCCCGGTGTCCGCCCGGGTATCGGAAAAGGCGAATGTGTCACCCCGGGTGCACGTCCATTCCACACTGCGTCGTTTCCCGAGCCCCCGGCTCCGGCCCCTTTCAGGGCTGTAAGTGGACTGAAAGCGGCCTGGAAGAGGATCTCTCTAGTGTCGAAGGCGTTCGGCACGACCGGTCGCCGCGAGAGGACGGCTCGCGAACCTCCCGACCGGATCGTCGTTCGTTGGACACATGCCACCCGTGGCGTTCCCTGAGGCGGAGTCCGCCACGGGTGGCCCGTCCGCCCCGAAGGGCGGTGAAGTCCGTGATGGTTCGCAGGCGACGTAGGGCCACCTTGCGGCTCTACACGAGTGCGGTGAGACGAGGAGTGCGAGTCCCCCAGATGCTGACTCTCGATGACCGCTTCGAGGAGATCGTGGCCGACGCGATGCCCGAGGCCAAGATGCAGCCCTACCGGGAGCCCGAGCCGGAGCCGGTGAAGCCGGTGCCCGCCGAACGCCCCGATGAGGGCGTGCCCGCCGAGGAGAAGCCCGCCGAGGAGAAGTAACAGCCCGGCGTAGCCAAAAGGTCACTCCGAGTATCTTTGACAGAGGGGGAGATACTCGGAGCTTTTGGCTTGCCCGGATTCCGCTTTTCCAGAATTCCGCTTGCTAGGGTTGCTCCTTGTGGAATTCGGTGTGCTCGGCCCCATCGCCGTCTGGTCCGACGGCCGACCGGTTGCGATCGGCGGACCACGCCAGCGCTGTGTGCTCGGCGCGCTCCTGGTGAACCTCGGCCGAGAGGTCACCGTGGACCGGCTCATCACCTACCTGTGGAGCGACGACCCGCCGCGCACCGCCCGTTCGGTCATCCAGGTCCAGGTCTCCCACCTGCGCAGATCGATTCCCGGAAGTATCTCCACCACGGCCGGCGGCTACATCTTCGACGCCGATCCCGACTCCGTCGACCTGTACCGCTTCCGGCGGCTGCGGGACGAGGCCGCCCGGGCGGCCCCCGAAGAAGCGCTGGAACTCCTCGACCGCGCCCTCTCCTGCTGGCGCGGCGTCCCCTTCTCCGGGGTCGGCTCCGAGGCACTGGAGCACACGGTGGTCGGCCCCCTCCGGGAGGAGCGCTGGTCGGCCGTCATCGCCTGGGCGACGTGCGCCCTGGGCCTGGGGCGGCACTCCGAGGTCGTCTCCCGCCTCACCCCGCTGGCCCGCGAGGAGCCGTTCCGGGAACGCCTACAGCACCTGCTCATCACGGCGCTCTGGCACGACAACGAGAAGGCCCGCGCCCTGGCCGCCTACGAGGACTTCCGGGTCCGGCTGGCCGACGAGCTCGGCGTCGACCCCGGCCCCGAACTGGCGGCCCTGCACGCGCGCATCCTCCGGGAGGACGCCGACCAGGGGCGCCGGACCGCAACGGAACCAACGGAATCCGAGACGGTCTACCGCGTCCGCAACGACCTGCCCCGGGACCTGCCGGACTTCACCGGCCGCGTGGACGTCCTGCGCAGCCTCGAAAAGATCTCCCTCGCGGACGAGGAGGGGGCCGAGGTCTGCGTCCTCACGGCCGCCGGCGGCGGGGGCAAGACCACCACGGCCGTGCATTTCGGTTACGAATCCGCCAAACGTTATCCCGACGGGCAGCTCTTCATCGACCTGTACGGGTACACGGCCGGCAAGGAGCCCCTGGACCCGTCTTCCGCGCTCGGGTCCCTCCTGCGCGCGGTGGGCGTCCCGCCCGAAACGATTCCCGAGTCCCTGGAAGAGCGGTCCGCCCTGTGGCGCGCCACCCTCATGGGGCGGCGGACCCTGCTCATCCTGGACAACGCGTCCAGCTACTCCCAGGTCAGCCCGCTGCTCCCGTCCTCCCCGGGCTCCCTGACCCTCATCACCTCCCGCAACGAGCTGTCCGGGCTCAGCGGCGCCCGGTTCCTCTCGCTGGGCATGTTCGACGAGCGGTCCGCCCTGGACCTCTTCTCCCGGGTCCTGGGGGAGGAGCGCGTCAGGGCCGAGGAGGACCGGGCCCGCGAGATCGTGCGCATCTGCGGCGGGCTCCCGCTGGCCCTGCGCGTGATCGCCGGCCGCATGCTCAGCCGCCCCCGCTGGACCTTCGGGCACGTGGCGCGGCGGCTCGGCGAGCAGAACCGCAAGTTCCGCGAACTGCAGGTGGACGGCCAGAGCGTCGAGACCGCCATCGACCTGTCGTACCAGAGCCTCAACGACGAGCAGCGGAGCGCCTTCCTGACCCTGGGCCTGATGATCGGCGACAGCATCGACCTGGCGGGCGGGGCGGCGCTGCTGGGCGTCTCGGTGGAGGAGGGCGACGACATCCTCCAGGAGCTCGTCGGCGTCTGCCTGCTCGACGAACCCCAGGGGGACGTGTACCGCATGCACGACCTCATAAGGGATTTCGCGCTGGACAGGGCCACCGCCGAGTTCGGCGCCGAACGTGTGGACCGCATCCGGGGCAGGCTGGCGGAGCACTACCTGCTGACCGCCCAGCACGCCGCCGACCTGCTGGGTCCCAGGGCCCTGCACGATGACGAGCGGTCCGACTCCGGGTACCGCACCGAACTCCTGCGGCGCGAGGACGCCGAGGAGTGGTTCGACCTGCACCGGGAGAACCTGGCCGACACCATCGACTACTTCGCCTCGCGGGACAACGGGGAGCACGCCTGGCGCATGGCCGAGTCGGTGTGGCGCTTCTACGCCCTGCACGGCCAGATGGGCCTGCTCGTCAGCTCCCAGGAGCGCGCGCTCCAGGTCAGCGACCGGCAGGGGAACCGGCGGGGGCGGGCCGTCACGCTCATCGGGCTGGGGATCGGCTACTACTTCGCGGGGCGGTTCGACGACGCCCTGCGCATGCTCACCGAGGCGAGGGACCTGCTGGCGGCGGTGGGGGACAGCCGGGGCAGCATCCGGGCCCTGGCGAACCTGGGGATGGTCTACGAGCGGGTCGGAAGGCTCCGGGACTCGGCCGAGGCCATCAGCGGAGTGCTCGACCACGCGGTCGCCCTGGGGGACCGGCGCCTGGAGTCCCTCCAGTGGAGCAACCTCGCCGTGGTCCGCCAGGCGCTCGGGCAGTACGAGGAGGCCCTGCACTGCGCGGCGCGGTCGATGGAGACGGTCCCCGAGGAGGACGTGGGAGCGTCGGCAGCCCTGGTCAAGCGGGTCATGGGGGAGGCCAAGGTCGGCCTGGGGGACATCGAGGGGGCGCTGCGCGACCTCGATGAGGCACTGGAGCTGTCCCAGCGGCTGCGGTTGGTCGGCAGCCGGATCTACGTCCACAACTCCCTCGGCATCGCCTACCGGGCCGCGGGGTGTCCGGAGGAGGCCGTCGAGGCCCACCGGGCGGCGCTGGCCCTGGCCGAGGAGTCCGGGGACCGCAGCGGCGACGCCGAGATCCTCACCGACCTGGGGATCACCCACGCCGAGGCTGGCCACCACGAGGAGGCCGCGGTCGCCCTGGAGAAGGCGCACGCCATCGCCCTGGAGCGCGACGAGCGCTACACCGTCGCCCGTGCCTGCCTGGCCCTGGGCACCCTGCCCGCGCCCACGGTGACCGCCGACCGGGCCGAGGGGCTGCTGCGCACGGCGGCGGAGATCCTCACCGAGGTGGGGTCGCCCGACGCCGAGCGCGCCCGCGCGGCCCTGGCCGACCGCTTCGGCGGCTGAACCGGGCCGGGCCGTCCGACCGGCGCATCGACCACAGGCACACGGTGGCGGGCAGTACCCGCACCGGCCGGGGCACGCGGGGGTAGACGGCCCGCGTGACGGCGAGGATCCCGTCGAACAGCCGCTGCCGCCCCGGCGACCAGGGCAGGCCGAACCCGTCGCGCAGCCGTTCCGGCAGGAGCCCGGCGGTGAGCAACCGCTGGAGGGGCATCAGCGCCCGCAGCACCGGCTGACGGGGCCGGAACAGGCGGCGGGTGATGTCGCGGGCCTCGTCTCCCACCTCGAGCCGGGCCGACGCCTCCTCCCAGTAGGCGTCGAACGCCTCGGGGGTCTTCGGCCAGGCCTCGGCCGGCAGGCCCAGGGCGGTGCCGAACACCGACGCCTCCCGCATGAAGAGCGCGTACTCCTCGTCGTCGCGGAACCCGCCGAACACCATCGTGTACACGCGGGCGGCGTTGTGGCAGAGCGTCGCCGCCACCCACAGCAGGAGGTCGTCGTCCAGGGCGCGGTAGCCGGGGCCGGTGATCTTCTTGTGCATCGCCCGGACGACGGCGTGCAGGCGTTCGCGCTCCTCGGCGGTGCCGTACACGGTCCCGTAGACGTAGGCGAGCGTGCCGAAGAGCCGGGAGAAGGGGCGGTGCTCGAAGTCGCTGTGGTGGTACACCCCGTGGGCGACGCTGGGGTGGGCGATCTGGAGCAGCACGGCGTACCCGGCCCCGCCCAGGAGGCAGGACTCCGCGGTGATCCGCCGGAGCGGCGATTCATCGGACGATCGGCCCATGTCCAGGATCGTAGAAGACGAAAGGCCTTCTCCAGAAGGGACACGCGCCCTACCTTCTCTCTCATGCGAGACATGCGTGACGACGACACCGCCCTCCTGCGGCTGCTGGGCGAGGACGGGCTCGCCCGGGTCGACGCCGCCATCCGGGAGCGCGGCCTCCTCGCGGGGGTCGCCGCCGTCCGGGAGGCCTTGCGCTCCCGGGGCGGTCTGAGCCTGTACGACGCGCGGGACATGGTCCTCGAAAGGTTCGGGGAACTCGGAGTCGACCCCTGTCCGCCCACGCCCCCGCTCGACGTGGAGGAGATGGCATCCAGGGCCGAGGGGCACCCCTCCCGGCCCCGAGAGGTCGCGGCCGTCTGGGACGGGGACGACTTCGGGTGGTACCTGGTCCTGGAGGCGCACTGCGAGGACGGGACGACCCTGGACCTGGGGTGGATCCGGCGCGGCGGCGACCTGAGGGTCCTCAACGGCAGGGTCCCGCCCTGGCCGGAGGCAGTGGAGGCGCGCGAGGCCGGTACGGCCCTCGCCGCCCGGCTCGGGGTGCCGTTCCGGTTCGACCATCCGGACACCCCGGACTTCTCGGACTGATGCCGGAGCCGGTCCGGTCGGACCGGCTCCGGGGGCGGTTCCGGTGTCGGTCCCGGGGGCGGCCGGGTTCCCGTGAGAGGGGCTTCAAGGGACGGGTAAGGGAAAACTATCCCTTTGGTGAGGTCCAGTGGTCGGAGCCCCATCGGCCCGGATTGGTCTACACCTCTCTCCGGCCGGACCGCCCGCGCGCCGCCGCCCCCATCGCCCCTGCTCTCACTCCACGTGCCCGTCCGGTCGCCACCCGTACCAGTGGCCGGAGAGCGCGCAGTGGTCCGGAACGCGGTCCGGTCCCACCCTCCCCTCCCGTGTCACCAGGCCCCTTGCACTCTTCGTCACAGCCTGCCTACGGTCTTCCGCAACGGGCGGGAACCCCCGGTGCACAGGGGTTTCCGGGACGACGCCGTCCGGTGCCCGGGGCCCATCCGAACCCCGAGCGCCCAGCCCGGCCCTGGACCGGCAACGGTCCGGGTCATCCCGCTACGCGTCCCCCGGTGTGCCCCCACACCATCGGGACCTTGACCCACACAGAAGGGCCCCGCATGCAGATCCGCAGGAACGACAGCCCCCGCAAGCAGCGTTCGCTCCGCGCCGCGACGGCGCTCGCCGCCGCCACCACCCTCTTCTTCGGCCTCATGCCCATGGGCACGGCCAACGCGCACGGCTACATCTCCAACCCGCCGAGCCGCCAGGCGCAGTGCGCCGCCGGAATCGTCGAGTGCGGTTCCATCCAGTGGGAGCCGCAGAGCGTCGAGGGCCCCAAGGGCCTGACCAGCTGTTCCGGCGGCAACGCCCGCTTCTCCGAGCTGGACGACGACAGCCGGGGCTGGCAGCGGACCGACGTCGGCCGCACCCAGTCCTTCACCTGGACCATCACGGCCAACCACCGCACCTCCACCTGGGAGTACTTCATCGGCGGCCAGCGGATCGCCGTCTTCGACGACGGCGGCGCGCAGCCGCCCTCGACCTTCTCCCACACCCTGGACCTGTCCGGCTACAGCGGCCCGCAGAAGATCCTCGCGGTGTGGAACGTCTACGACACGGCCAACGCCTTCTACGCCTGCATCGACGTCAACGTCCGCAGCTGACCCCCGCCGCACCCCCCGTGCGGCCCCCGGCCCGGCCCCGCACCCGGGCCGGGGGCCGCGGCGGTGCCGGGACCGCCGACCGGTGTACCGATCCGCATCCGGGGCCGTGACCTGGCCCGGCGCGTTGATCCGGCGGTGAAAGCGGCCTACCGTCCGAACATGGACACCGATGCGGTCAAGGTGGCCGGGCTGACCGTCCGCCGCGGCGGACAGGACGTGCTCACCGGACTCGACCTGAGCGTTCCGGCGGGCGAGGTGGTCGGCCTGCTCGGACCCAGCGGCAGCGGCAAGACCACGCTCATGCGCGCGATCGCCGGCGTGCAGCGGATCTCCGCCGGCACCGTCACGGTGCTCGGCCACCCGGCCGGAGCGGCCCCGCTGCGCACCCTGATCGGCTACGCGGCCCAGACGCCCTCGGTCTACGCCGACCTCACCGTCCGGGAGAACCTCTCCTACTTCGCCTCCGTCCTGCGGGCGCCCCGGACCGATCCGGACCGGGT
The DNA here is from genome assembly GCF_018316655.1 of Nocardiopsis changdeensis. GTDB lineage: Bacteria > Actinomycetota > Actinomycetes > Streptosporangiales > Streptosporangiaceae > Nocardiopsis > Nocardiopsis changdeensis. The sequence goes on from NZ_CP074133.1 coordinate 62,765, forward strand.
CATGGCGGAGGTCGGGCTCGCCGACCTGGCCCGCCGCCCGGCGGGCGACCTGTCCGGCGGCCAGCACGCCCGCGTCAGCCTGGGGGTCGCCCTGCTGGGGAGGCCGCGGCTGCTGGTCCTGGACGAGCCGACCGTGGGACTGGACCCGGTGCTGCGCGAAGAGCTGTGGTCGCTCTTCCACGGACTCCGCGACCGCGGCACCACCCTGCTGGTCTCCAGCCACGTGATGGAGGAGGCCGGGCGCTGCGATCGGCTCGTGCTGATGCGCGAGGGCCGCCTGGTCACCGAGGAGACACCCGCGCGGCTGCGTGCGCGCACCGGTGTGCAGGACCTGGAACAGGCCTTCCTCCGGATCGTCCGCGAACCCGAACCGGGGCACGGCCGCCACGAGCGCCCGGCGCCCGGGACCCGCGGGAACCCGGCGCCCGGCACCCCCGGCGGGGGTGAGGGCTGATGCGCCCCGCCCTCACCGGAGCCACCGCGCTGCGCATCCTGCGCCAGCTCCGCCACGACCCGCGCACGGTCGCCCTGCTGCTGCTCGTCCCGTCGCTGCTGCTGGTGCTGCTGCGCTTCGTCTTCGACGACGAGGCGTTCTTCGCCCGGCTGGCCCCGCAGCTGGTGGCGATCTTCCCGTTCGTCGTGCTGTTCCTGATCACTTCGATCGCGACCCTGCGCGAGCGCCGCAGCGGCACCCTGGAACGGCTCATGACCCTGCCGGTGGGCCGGTTCGACCTGCTCCTCGGGTACGCCCTGGCGTTCGGCCTGGTCGCCGTCGCCCAGGTGGCCGTGGTGATCGCGGTGGCGCTGTGGCTGGGCATGGAGACCGAGGGGTCGCTGTGGACGCTCGGCGCGATCTCCCTGGCCGACGCGCTGCTGGGGATCGCGCTGGGGCTGTTCGCCAGCGCGTTCGCCCACAGCGAGTTCCAGGTGGTGCAGTTCATGCCGGCGTTCGTCATGCCGCAGGTCCTGCTGTGCGGGCTGTTCGCCCCGCGCGAGGACATGGCCGACGCCCTGTACCTGGTCTCCGCGGTGATGCCCCTGTCCTACGCGGTGGACGCCATCACCGAGGCGGTGGAGCGGCCCGAGGTGACCGGAGACCTGCTCGTGGACACCGGGATCGTCCTGGGCTCCGCCGTGCTGGCGCTGCTCCTGGGGGCGGCCACCCTGCGCCGCCGGACACCCTAGGAGCAGGGCGTCCCTGGTGGCGGGGCTACACTGCGGCGGAACGGAACGCTTCCCCCACCCCCGCACCAAGAAGGGCGAAACGGAACATGGGCTTCTTCGACGGCCTGCGCCGGCCCCCGGCGCCGACCCGGCCGCTGGACCGGGACACCGTGGACCGGGTGCTCGTCCTCGTCCGCGACCGGCGCAAGATCGAGGCCATCAAGCTCGTGCGCGAGCGCACCGGCATGGGACTGGCCGACGCCAAGTACACGGTGGAGGCGCTGGAGGAGGGGCGCCGCGTCCCTGTCGAGCCGACACCCGGCCGCAGCCTCGCCGACCGGGTCCGCGAACTGCTCGGACAGGACCGCGTCGCCGATGCCGTCGTCCTGGTCTCCCGCGAGACCGGCATGACCGAGACCGAGGCCGCGCGGTTCATCGACAGCCTCGGCCGATGAGATGAACCGCAGGCTGGACGGGCTGGAGCAGCGCATCGCCGCCGCGCTGCAGATCGACGGCCGCGCCTCCTGGCGCCGGATCGCCACCGTGCTCGCCGAGCCCGAGCGCACCGTCGCCCGGCGCGGCAACCAGCTGCTGGCCTCCGGGGACGTCACCGTCGCCGGGATACTCCCCCAATCGGCGTCCACCCTGCTGCGGGTCCGCTGCGCGCCCGGCACCGCGCGCATGACCACCGAGTCCCTGGCCCAGCGCGCCGACTGCACCTTCGCCTACATGACCACCGGCGGCACCGACTGCGTCGCCGAGCTGATGTTCGACGCGGAGCGGCTCCCGCAGGTGCTCGGCACGGAGATCCCGGCCACCGTGGGCCTGCGGGCCGCGGTGAGCTACCCGGTGCTGCGGTACTTCCGCACCATCCGCGGCTGGCGCTTCGGGCCGTTGACGACCGCCCAGTCCGACGCCCTGGCCCGCGAGTACTCCGCGGACCGCGGCGGATTCCCGGACCAGGGCGAGCTCACCGCGCAGGACCTCCAGATCGCCGGGGTGCTGGCGGAGAACGGGCGGGCCGGGTTCGAGGAGATCGCCCGGCGCACCGGCGTCTCCGAGAGCACGGCGAGCCGCCGCACCGACTGGCTGCTGCGCCGCGGCCACATCCACCTGCGCGCCCTCGTGGAGCCCGCGCTGGTCGGGCTGCCGGTGGAGGCCATGCTGTGGATCCGCTCCGCGCCCCACCGGGTGGACGGCATCGGCCGGGAGCTGGCCGGGGCGCGGGAGGTGCGCTACGCCGCCGCGCTGGCCGGGGACCACCAGATCGTGGCCAACGTGACGGTGCCCGACACCGCGGCGCTCTACCGGTTCGTCACCGACACGCCCTGGGCCGAGCAGGTCGACGCAGTGGAGACCACCCTGCTGCTGCACGCCCGCAAACGCGGCGGCCGGATGCTGTCCGCGGGCTGACCCGGCCGCCCGTCCCCCGCGGCCCGCCCGGCGCGCCACCCGGACGGGCCGGGATCCGGACGGGCCCCCGCGGCCCGCTACGCGGTCGCCACCGGCCGCAGCCGCTGGCCTGCGCCGATGTCCGGCCTGCGGTCCACGCACCGCGTCCGGTCCTCGAACGCCTTGGCGTAGCGGAGCAGCTCCACGTCCCGGTAGTGGTCCACCGCCATCTGGAAGCCCACCGGGAGCCCGCCCGGAGTGAACCCGGCCGGCATCGCCAGCACCGGCAGGCCGGTCGCGGACAGCAGGCAGGCCGACCGCATCCAGTCCAGGTAGGTCGTGGACTCCACGCCGTTGATCCGCTCCGGGTACCGCAGCCGCGCGTCGAACGGCAGCACCTGCGCCGCAGGGGAGAGGAAGAGGTCGTAGCGCTGGTAGAACCGCCGGACCGCGGCGGCCAGCCGGGTCCGCGCCGCGGCCGCGTCGATGATCCGCTGCGCGCTCAGCCCCCACCCCGCCTCCACGTTCCAGACCACCTCCGGCTTGACCAGGTCGCGGTGGGCGCGGACCAGCGGGCCCAGCGCGGAGGCGAAGTCCAGGGCCCGGGTGGTGTGGAACACCTCGTCGGCTCCGGCGAGGTCCGGGGCGGCCTCCTCCACCACCGCCCCCGCGTCCTCGAACACGCGCAGCCGCTCGGTCAGCACCGCCAGGACCTCCGGCTCCACCGGCACGCCCATCCCCAGGTCCGGGCTCCACCCGATCCGCACCCCGCGCAGGTCGCCGACCAGCGGGCCCGCGAAATCGGCCCCGGTCAGCGGCGCCGGGGGCAGCACCCGCTCCGACGGGCCGGCGACCGCGGACATGAACAGGGCGATGTCGGACACCTCGCGGGCCATCGGCCCGGTGCGGGCCAGCCACGCGTGGTCGTTGTCGGCGGCGGGCGCCGGGACCACCCCGTAGGAGGGGCGGAAACCGACCACGTTGCAGAAGGACGCCGGGATGCGCAGAGACCCGCCCATGTCCGAGCCCTCCCCCAGCGGCTGGATCCCGGCGGCGATCGCCGCGGCCACCCCGCCCGAGGAGCCGCCCGCGCTGCGCGAGGGGTCGTACGGGTTGGTGGTGGTGCCGAAGACCTCGTTGAACGTGTGCGACCCGGCGCCGAACTCCGGAACGTTGCTCTTGCCGGTGGCGATGACCCCCGCCCCGCGCAGCCGGGAGACGAGCAGGTCGTCCTCCTCCGGCACGTGGTCCGCCAGCACCGGGGAGCCGTTGGTACTGCGCATCCCCGCCACCGCGTGCGTGTCCTTGTGGGTCATCGGCAGGCCGTGCAGGGGCGGCAGGTCCGCCCCCGAGACGGTGAGCCGGTCGGCCGCGTCGGCCGCCTCCAGGGCCCGCTCCGGGTCCACGGTGACCACGGCGTTGACGGCCGGGTCCACCTCCGCGATCCGCTCCAGGTGCGCGGTGACGGCCTCCCGCGCGGAGACCTCGCGCCGGCGGATCGCACCGACCAGCTCCGCCGCCGACATCCGCTCAATCCCGTCCATGGGTCCTCCGAATTCCTCCACCGCTCCGGGCCGTCAGCGGCCCCGGACTCGACGCGCCCAGTTTCCGCGGTGGCGGCGCGCGCCGGAACGGTGCGGGGTGATGTGTCGCACTTTGCGGGAAACGGCCACGTCCGTGGCGATTTCCCGCATCCCTTGCCACTCCGGAGACCACTGCCCGAGGGTTGGCGCAATCGGGGCGCAGAACGCACCCCGCCCACCTCGGGAAGGAGCGTCCTCAGGTATGGCACCCCCTGTCCCCACGGTCGCCGCCACCGCGCTCACCTCCGCGGCCGAAACCGTCCCGGCGCCCGCCGCCGCGGCGGCGGACGGCATCGCGGCGGTGTCCGGGACCCCGGTCCTGTGGCTGTGCGCGCTCGGCGTCTTCGCCGTCATCTTCGTCCAGACCTTCATCTACATGCGGGCCGCCCGGGTCGCCGGACCCGACGTCGGCATGAGCCGGGACGAGCTCCGGAACGCCTACCGCGCCGGGGCCGTGGCCTCCATCGGCCCCTCGCTCGCCGTCGTCCTGGTGGCCGTCGCCCTGCTCGCCCTCTTCGGCGCGCCCGCCGTCCTCGTCCGCATCGGACTGATCGGCTCGGCGAGCACCGAGGTCGCCTCGGCCGGCGTCGCCGCGGGCACGGTCGGCGCCACCCTGGGCGGCGACGGCTACACCCCCTCCGTCTTCGCCCTGGCCTTCGTGGCCATGAGCCTGTCCGGCGGCATGTGGATGCTCGCCACCCTGGTCCTGACCCCCCTGCTCAAGCGCGGCGGCAAGAAGCTGGACGCGGTGAACCCGGCCGTCATGGCGGTCGTCCCCGCCGCCGCACTGCTCGGCGCCTTCGCCATGCTGACCGTCACCGAACTGCCCAAGTCCGGGATCCACGCGGCCACCGCGCTCACCTCCGCCGCCGTGATGGCCGGATGCCTCGTCCTGGCCCGCGCCCTCAAGGCGGCCTGGCTCAAGGAATGGGCGCTCGGGTTCGCCGTCATCACGGCCCTGGCCGTCGCCTACCTGGCCCACACGGCGTGAACCCCCGCAAGCGAGTGGAGAAGACGACATGACCGCGGACGACACCGGCGCCACCGCCATGGCGGCGTTCGAGAACACCACCTCACGGTGGGGGCGGGCGACCATGGTCGCCGGGCTGGCACTCTCCCTGGCCGGGCCCCTCTACCTGGCGTTCTTCGCCGACCTGGGACTGGACGCCGCCCGGATCTGGGTCGCGTTCCTCGCCGTCGCCGCCACCTTCGGCGTGTTCTGGGTGCTGGAACCGCTGACCTACTACCCCATCCTGGGCCCGGCGGCCATGTACCAGGCGTTCATGATCGGCAACATCTCCAACAAGCTGCTGCCCGCCGCGGTCGTCGCCCAGGCCAGCGTCGACGCCCGGCCGGGCACCCGGCGCGGCGACCTGACCGCGGTGATGGCCATCTGCGGGGCGGCCACCGTGCACCTGACCTCACTGCTGGTCGGCGTCGGGCTGCTGGGCACCTGGCTGATCTCCGTGCTGCCCGCCGGGCTGATCGAGGTCGCCCGGCTGTACATCCTGCCCGCCGTCATGGGCGGGGTGCTGGTGCAGTGCATCGTCACCATGCGCCGGTACCGCACCACCGCCATCGCCGTGGCCGCGGCGCTGGCCGTACAGTTCGCCCTGCTCCCCCTCGCACCGGGGCTGGCCCTGTTCTCCACCGCCCTGTGCGTGGCGGTGACGATGGTCCTGGCCTGGTTCCTGCGCGACCGCCGTATCGTGCACGGGACCGCCGCCGACAACGCCCCCGAACCCGCCCCGACCCCAGAGGAAGGCCGCCGATGACCGCCGAGACCGCCCCCGCCGTCACCGACCCCGAGCGCATGCACCGGATCTACCGGCACCTGCACACCCACCCCGAGCTGTCCATGCAGGAGCACGCCACCGCCGACTTCATCGCGGCCGAGCTCGACGACCTCGGCATCGAGAACTTCCGCTGCGGCGGCACCGGGGTGGTGGGCGTCGTCCGCAACGGCGAGGGGCCCGTCGTCGCGTTCCGCGCCGACACCGACGGGCTGCCCATCGCCGAGGACACCGGACTGGAGTACGCCAGCACCGCCACCGGCACCCTGGAGGACGGCACCGAGGTGCCCGTCATGCACGGCTGCGGGCACGACACCCACGTCACGTCCCTGCTCACCGCCGCCCGCGAACTGCTCGGCCGCGCCGGCGAGTGGTCCGGGACCCTGGTGCTCGTGTTCCAGCCGGGGGAGGAGACGGCCGCGGGCGCCCGGGCCATGGTCGACGACGGCCTGTGGGACCGCGCCCCGCGCCCCGAGGTCGTCCTGGGCCAGCACGTCATGCCCTCGCGCGCCGGAAGCGTCACCATCTCCCACGGCACCGCGATGGCCATGGCCGACGCGCTGCGCGTGACCCTGTACGGCAGGCAGTCCCACGGTTCGCAGCCGCAGTCCTCGATCGACCCCATCGTGCTCGGCGCGCACGTGATCGCCCGCCTCCAGACCATCGTGTCCCGCGAGCTGGACCCGCGCTCCCCGGCGGTCATCACCTCCGGCACCTTCCACGCGGGACTGAAGGAGAACATCATCCCGGACCGGGCGGTGCTCACCCTCAACATCCGCTCCTTCGAGGAGGACGTGCGCGAGCAGGTGCTCGCCGCGGTCCGCCGGATCATCGCCGCCGAGGCCGCCGCCTCCAACGCCCCCGAGCCGCTGGTGGAGGAGATCTACACCTTCCCGCGCTGCTACAACGACCCCGGCGCCGCCGCCCGCGTCGAGGCGGCGCTGCGCGCCGAGCTCGGCGAGGACAACGTGTCCGTCGGCGAACCGGTGATGGGCAGCGAGGACTTCGGGCACCTGGCCGACTCCATCGGCGTGCCCGCGGTCTACTGGATGTTCGGCGGCTTCGACCCCGACGCGGGCGAGCCCCCGGTCAACCACTCCCCGTTCTTCGGCCCGCTCATGGAGCCCACCCTCACCACCGGCACCCGCGCCGCCGTCGCCGGCATCCTCGCCTACCTCGGCACCAAACCCTGACGGACCCCGCGAACGCCGAGAGGCCGGTCCCGAAGGACCGGCCTCTCACTCCGCCGGGGTGGAACCCACCAGCTCTCAGGAGTTCCAGCGGCGCCGGCCCTCCGCTAGGGGCGTCGGCGCAGGTGGGCGCCGCTCGACGGGAGGAACATCGCCACCATCGCCGCCGGCACCGCGGCGATGTGGAGCCCGCGCACCGTGTAGTAGGCCAGGTCGGCCGCATCGGCCGCGGCCAGTGCCGCCCCGGCGTCGCCGCCGTCGGCGAACCAGCCGACCAGCGGCACCACCAGGGTCGCTAGGCCGATGCAGCCGAGCAGCACGGCGAGCGCGATCCGGGCCCACCCGCGGCCCCGGTACAGGTGGAGCACCAGCAGCGCCGCACCCCCGTAGACCACCGTGCGCAGCGCGATGTTCGCGGCCAAGCCGGGCCCGAACCCCTCCGCGGCGATCACGCCCGAGGCCCCGATGACCGATTCCACCACCCCGGCGCCGATCGCGACCAGCCACAGGAGGCAGGCTGCCCGCAGCGCCGGAGGCAGCGTCTCCGGTCCAAAGGTGCGCGCAACGCCCTGTGTCGTCGTGTCCATGCCGGCTCCCTGAAACGTTCCGTCGTCGGTGGAACGAGTCTGGGCCACCGCGCGGCCCCGGTCAGGGGTGGCGGGACGCCGGTCCTCCGGTGGTACGGGCACCCCCGCTCCGGGGGGCCGTCCACCCGGGCGCACCGGGAGTCCGTGCCGACGCAGCACCTCCGACCACCGCGCCGACCGGTCCCGCCACATCGTGCCCGGAACCGCCTCGAACGGATCGGCTCCGCCCCGCACGCCGGTGTTACCGTGAACCGAACGTGCTCCACCCCCCTTCGTTCCGGAGCACGGAAGGGAAGCGTCATGGCAGACCCGACCAGCACCGCCGGTGACCGATCCGCCCCCGGAGAGCCGGAGCACGAGGGCGTCGAGGTGCTCGTGCACGGCTTGACCCCGACGTGGAGCGGCCACGATTTGGAAGCGTCGGCCGTCAGCGACGACGAACAGATCGGCACCTTCCAGCGCAACCAGCTCTTCGAGGCGATGGGGGACACCCCCGAGACCGCCTGAGGTCCCGGAGCCCCCTGGGCGCCGGGCACGCGGACCCCGCGAACGCAGAGAGGCCGGTCCCGAAGGACCGGCCTCTCGCTCTGTCGGGGTGGCGGGATTTGAACCCACGACCTCTTCGTCCCGAACGAAGCGCGCTGCCAAGCTGCGCTACACCCCGAAGCAACGAGCCCAAGTCTAGCGGACGTCGGGAGTGCTCGGGTAATCGATTACGGGACTGTGGCCCAGGCCTCCTCAGGCCCCTTCCGGGCCCGCCACGAGGTCCAGCAGCGACGCCTCCGGGCGGCAGCAGAACCGCACCGGCGCGTACGGCGACGTGCCCAGCCCGCCCGAGACGTGCAGCCACGCCCCCGCGTACTCGTGCAGCCCCCACGCCCGCCGCCGGTCGATGCCGCAGTTGGTGACCAGCGTCCCGTAGAACGGCAGGCACAGCTGGCCGCCGTGGGTGTGTCCGGCCAGCATCAGCTGGTAGCCGTCGGCCGCGAACCGGTCCAGGTTGGCGGGCTCGGGCGAGTGCAGCACGCCCAGCCGCAGGTCCGCAGTCGGGTCGGCCGGGCCGGCGATGTCGTCGTAGCGGTCCAGCTTGATGTGCGAGTCGTGCACGCCGCCCAGCGCCACCTCCAGGCCGCCCGCCTTGAGGGCACCCTTGCGGTTGTTCAGGTCCAGCCAGCCCGACGCGGACATCGCCGCGCCCAGCTCGCGCCAGGGCAGGTCCGGCACCCGGCGCTTGTTGTAGTCGGTCTTGCTGGTCCGCCACAGGTAGCGGGCCGGGTTCTTCAGCTGGGGGGAGAACAGGTCGTTGGACCCGTACACGAACGCGCCCGGCCGGTCCAGCAGCGGTCCCAGGGCTTCGATGAACGGCTCCACCGCGTCCGGGTGCGCCAGCGAGTCCCCGGTGTTGACCACCAGGTCGGGCTCGTAGCGCTCCAGGCCGCGGATCCAGTCGATGAGCATCCTGCGGCCCGGCGTCAGGTGCGCGTCGGACAGGTGCAGGACGCGCAGGCGCGGGCTGCCCGGGGGCAGCAGGGGCAGCTCGTAACGGCGCAGCCGGAACCAGTTGCGCTCGATGACCGAGGCGTAGGTCAGCCCGGCGACCCCGAGGGCTCCCGTGACCGCGACCGCCCGGCCGGTGTTGCGCAGGAGTCGTCGCTTGTCGATGCCCATGCGGCCTTCTTCCTCGTCGGGCTCGGATGAGGGGCGGCGGGTGCGTCGTCCGGGACGGAGAGGCCGCGGAACGACGTTCCGGCACCCACGACGATGGTCTCACGCCGTCCGGGCACAAAACGTTGGTGGGCCGACGGGGGACCGCCGTAGGATCGGCCCATGTCCGAACTCAAAGACCGCCTGAAGAACGACCTGACCACCGCCATCAAGGCGCGTGACAAGGTGCGCACCGGCACCCTCCGCATGGTCCTGGCCGCGATCTCCACCGAGGAGGCCGCCGGCTCCAGCCAGCGCGCCCTGGGTGACGACGAGGTCGTCAAGCTGCTGACCCGCGAGGCCAAGAAGCGCCGCGAGGCCGCCGAGGCGTTCGAGAAGGGCGGCCGCCCCGAGCAGGCCGAGGCCGAGCGGGCGGAGAGCGAGGTCATCTCGGACTACCTGCCCAAGCAGCTCACCGACGAGGAGCTGTCCGATCTGGTCGCCGCCGCCGTCGAGGAGGCCGGCGCGCAGACCCCCAGGGACATGGGCAAGGTCATGAAGGTCCTCAACCCCAGGATCGCCGGGCGGGCCGAGGGCTCGCGGGTGGCGGCCGAGGTCAAGCGGCGCCTGGCCGGCTGACCCCCGGCAGGGGTCCCCGGAACGCCCGAGGGGGCCGCGGCGTGCGCCGCGGCCCCCTCGCCGTACGTCCCGCTAGTCGCGGGTGGTGGTCGGCGTGTGCGCCGGCCGGACCCGGAACCAGCCGTCGTCGTCCTCGCCGGTGCCCGCGCCCGCGGTCCCGCCGCCCCGGCTCAGGAACACGTTGACCGTGGCCCCCTCCGGCAGGCGTGTGCCGGGGTCGGGGTTGACCGCGGCCACCGCGCCCTCCGGCTCAGGGGAGTTCAGGCGGGTTCCGGACACGTTCGCCGTGTACCCGGCCTCCTCCAGGGCCGCCACCGCGTCCGCCTCGGTCAGCCCGACCACGTCGGGCACACCGCCGTCGTCGGACGCCGGACTGGGGTCGTCGTCGGGCTCGGAGGGCGCCCTGGGCACCGACGTGGAGCCGAACCTGCCCGGTGCCGAGGGCAGCTGCTCGACCTCCAGGCCCTCGTGGGCCGCCCGGAAGCTCTCCTGCCAGATCCGCCCCGAGATCGTCGCCCCGTAGACCACCGAGAAGTAGCGGTCGCCGATGGTGACGTTGCGCAGCGGGTACTGCTGGGGGCCGCGCGGGTCGGCGACGAACACCGCGGACGCCATCTGCGGCGTGAACCCGGCGAACCAGGCCGCCGCGGAGCCGTCCGTGGTGCCGGTCTTGCCGGCCGCCGGCCGCCCGATGCCCAGGGAGCTGGCGGTGCCGCCGTTGAAGGTCTGCGACAGCAGGTAGGCGACGCCGTCGGCGACCTCCTCCTCCAGGACCCGCTCGCACTCCGGCTCGATCTCGATCGTGGAGCCGGCCTGCTTGTCCTCGATCATGGTGATGGCCTGCGGCTCGCAGTACATGCCGCCCGAGGCGAACGTCGCGTAGGCGTTGGCGACCCGCAGCGGGGACACCTCCTCGCTGCCCAGCGTGAAGCTGCTGTTGGCCAGCGAGTTCTCGTTCTCGGTGAACAGGGTGCCGTCGGCCCGTTGCAGGCCCAGCTTCTCGGCCATCTTCATGACGTCGCAGATGCCGACCCTGGCCTGGAGCTGCGCGAAGTAGGTGTTGGACGACGCCTTGGTGCCCGACACCATGTTGTGCGTGGTGCCCGCGGCCGTGTCACCGGCGTTGCTCGGCGTCCACGTGGCCAGGGTCCCGCCGTTGCAGCTGCGCTGCCCGGACACGGACACGCTGGTCGGCGAGTTGAACGCGGTGCTGAACGGCAGGCCCTCCTCCAGCGCCGCGGCCAGGGTGATCGCCTTGAACGTCGACCCGGCCTGGAAGCCGGTGCTGCCGCCCCGGTCGGAGTCGGTGGCGAAGTTGATGGAGGTCTCGCCGAGCTTGCTCTCGTCGGGGCCGTAGTTGCGGCCCTGCGCCATGCCGAGGATCTGGCCGCTGCCCGGTTCGATGATCACCTGGGCGGACACCTTGCGGGACTCGTTCTCGCGCGGCACCCACTCGTCGACGGCGGTCTGCGAGGCCTCCTGGACCTGCGGCCGCAGCGTGGTGTGGATCTCCAGGCCCGCGGTGCGCAGCCAGCGCGCCCGCTCGGTCTCGTTGGGGCCGAACCGCTCGTCCTTCTCGATCTCCTGGACCACGTAGTCGCAGAAGAACGGCTCGTCGCTGGGGACGCACCCGTTGGGCGGGGTGTCCAGGTCCACCTCCAGAGGCTCCTTCTTGGCCTCCTCGGCCTCGGCCTCGGTGATGGCTCCGGAGGCGACCATGCGGTCGAGGACGACGTTGCGGCGCTCGACGGTCTGCTCGGGGAAGAACCGGGGGTTGTAGAGGTAGGGGTAGCGGACCAGGCCGGCGATGGTCGCCGCCTGGTGCAGCTCCAGCTCGCTGGCGGGGATGTTGAAGTAGTGCTGGGCCGCCGACTCGACGCCGTAGGCGCCGTCGCTGAAGTAGGCGATGTTGAGGTAGCCCTCGAGGATCTCGTCCTTGGTCATCCGCTTCTCCAGCGCCACGGCGTACCGCAGCTCCCGGATCTTGCGGGCGATCGACTCCTCGCGGGCGGCGTCCAGCTCCTCCTGGGAGGTGGCGGCCTCGATCTGGACGTTCTTGACGTACTGCTGGGTGATCGACGAGGCGCCCTGGGTGTTGCCGCCCAGGGTGCGCACGGCGGCGCGCAGCGTGCCCGCGACGTCCAGGCCGCCGTGCTCGTAGAAGCGGGCGTCCTCGATGGCGAGGATGGCGTCGATCATGACCGGGGACACGTCCTCGAGGGGGACGAGCTCCCGGTTCTGATCGAAGATCTCGGCGATGACACCGCCCTCGGCGTCATAGATGGTGGAGCGCTGCGGGGGAGGCGGCGTCTCCAGGTTGCTCGGCATGTCGAGGAACCCGGCGGCGATGTTGCGGGCGGTGATGCCCACACCGCCGACGGCGGGCAGCGCCAGCGCGGCGACCAGAAGGCCCGCGATCGCGCTGACGACGACAAGTTGGCTGATTCTCTGAAGCAATGTCCCCTGACCCACCCCATCAGACTAAGTGACCACATGAGCGCGAAGAGGTGCGCTGTGGAACGGATGGTGCTCGGACGTACCGAAACGCCCACGGCACCGCGCGGGCCCTGCCCCCAGACCATCTTTTCACGTGCTATCGCAGCCCCTGTGCCCTTCGGTTCGGCCGTACAGGGGTTCCGGGTCGTCGCGGCCGGAAGGGCTCGCACCGGTCGCGCAATGGCCCGAGCGGGCCATATTCGGTGAGATGGAATGTGGGTCGAGTGGGTTCTGTCGCGACGGCCCCGAAGTCCGTAACTTTCTGCACAGCGGGGCGGGCCTTCGTCCGTCCCACTCGTCAGCCGGAGCCTACCCGTTCCCGGCACCCGCTCGGAGCACACGGATACCCGGGCTCCCCGCGGTCACGGCCCACCCACGGGGGTGCAGCGCACATGTGGATTCACCAGTGGACGACCCGGGCACGCTGCCGCCGGGTCGACCCCGACGCACTGTTCGTCCAGGGCGCGGCCCAGAACCGCGCCAAACTCATCTGCCGGGACTGTCCCGTGCGCACCGAATGCCTGGTGGACGCGCTGGACAACCGGGTGGAGTTCGGGGTGTGGGGAGGGATGACCGAGCGCGAGCGCCGGGCGCTGCTGCGCAAGCACCCGCAGGTCACCGACTGGGCCCCGGTTCTGGAGGAGGTGGCCTGCCGGGAGGGTGAGCGCGAGGGCGAGGAGGACCTCGTCCGCGACCTGGTCCGCTTCGCCGACGCCGCGGTGGCCGCGGCCACCGACGCCGACCGCTCCTGACCGCCGGCCGTTCGGGCCGTGTTCTCCGAATCCTCGCCCTTCTTCGGTCCGCCCGTCGCCCGCCACCGCCCTCAGCGGAAGGCCGCGGCCACGGGCCCTCCCCGAGCACCGGCTCCCGCGGGACTCCCGGAGCCCTGACCAGGCGCCTCGCGAACCCCCCACGGCCCGGGAGGGCACTCGAAGCGGGCACCGACCATCGGGACCGCCGTCATTCCCCGGTCCCCGGCCCCCGGCCCCCGGAGCCTCCCCCCCCGGCCGTCACGCGCCGCGGGCCAGGGCCTCCCCGATCCCGCGCAGCCCGTCCAGGTCGTGCACGTCCTCCGGCAGGGCCGGCACCTCCGCCACCGGCACCCCCGGGTGGTCGGCCGCGGTCCGCTCCCGCAGCCCCCGCTCCCGCCGGTGGGTGCGCACCAGCTCAGCGTGCAGCCGCAGCGCCGCCGACGCCCCCGGGTGCGTCCCCGCCGCCTCCAGGGACTCCGCGGCCGCCGTTGCCGCCTCCGCGTCCAGCCGCGCGCCCGCCCCCTCCGGCAACGGGTGCGTCCGGTTGACCACCAGCCCCGCCAGCGGCATCGCGTCGGTGGCCAGCCGCCGCATGAAGTACGACGCCTCGCGCAGCGCGTCCGGCTCTGGCGCCGCCACCACCACGAACGCCGTCCCCGGCGCCTGCAACAGCCGGTAGGTGCGCTCCGCGCGCTCCTGGAACCCGCCGAACACCGTGTCGAACGCCGCCACGAACGCCCGCAGGTCGTTCAGCAGCTGCGCCCCCAGGACCTTGCCCAGCACCGAGGTGACCAGCCCCATGCCGGCGCCCAGCAGCCTGAACGCCCCGCTGGGCGCGGGCGCGCTCAGGAACTTCACCAGCCGACCGTCCAGGAACCTCCCGAGTCGTTTCGGCGCGTCCAGGAAGTCCAGCGCGGACCGGCTGGGCGGGGTGTCCACCACGATGAGGTCCCACTCCCCGGACTGGCGCAGCTGCCCCAGCTTCTCCATCGCCATGTACTCCTGCGTGCCGGAGAAGCTCGTGGAGAGGGTCCGGTAGAAGGGGTTGGCCAGGATCTGGCGGGCCCGCTCGGGGTCGGCGTGCTCCTCGACGACCTCGTCGAAGGTCCGCTTCATGTCGAGCATCATCGCGTGCATGCTCCCGGGGGTCCCCTCCGGCAGCGGAACCGGGCTCGGGGTGTTGTCCAGCGTCTCCAGCCCCATCGACTGGGCCAGCCGCCGGGCCGGGTCCACGGTGATCACCACGGCGTGCCTGCCGCGCTCGGCGGCCCGCAACCCCAGGGCGGCGGCGGTCGTGGTCTTGCCGACCCCGCCCGCCCCGCAGCACACCACGATCCGGGTCGCCGGGTCGTCCAGCAGAGCGTCCACGTCCAGGCGTCCGGCGCTCACCGGCGCACCCCCTGTCCGGCCATGCGGCGGGCCAGCCCGTCCAGCGCCGCCCGGTCCGCCCCGCCCTCCAGCAGGGGCAGTTCCAGCAGCGGCGCTCCGGCGTCCGCCAGCTCCCCGCGCACCCGCTGCTCCAGCAGCACCCGCCGGGCGTGGGCGCCCACCTCGCCGGCCAGCGACTCCGCCAGCTCGCCGGGATCGTCCAGTCCGGCGGCCTTGAGCCCGGCGGCCAGCTCCTCCGGGTCGACCTCCCCGGCGGCCGCGGCGGCCAGGAGGTCCTGCGGCAGCAGCGGCGGGCGCACCATGTTCACCACGACCATGCCCACGTCCAGGCCGAGCGCTGCGACCTCGGCGATGCCGTCCCGGGTCTCCTGGGCGGGCATCTCCTCCAGCAGCGACACGAAGTGCACCCGCGTCCGGCCGGAGCGGATCACCTCCATCACCTTGTCGGCGTGGTTGCGGATCGGGCCCATCCGGGCCAGCCCGGCCACCTCGGAGTTGACGTTGAGGAACCGGCCGATGCGCCCGGTGGGCGGGGCGTCCATGACCACCGCGTCGTAGTGGAAGGGCCCCTCCGCGCGCCGCCGGCCGCCCTCCCGGCGGCGCACCGCCTCGGTGGCCTTGCCGGTGAGCAGCACGTCCCGCAGGCCCGGGGCGATGGTGGTGGCGAAGTCGACGGCGCCCAGCCTGGTGAGGGCCTGTCCGGCCCGGCGCATGCCGTAGAACAGCTCCAGGTACTCCATGAGCGCCGACTCGGCGTCCGCGGCCAGCGCGAACACCCGGCCGCCGCCGGGCACCGCCTCGATCTCGCGCTCCTCGTACGGCAGCGGCGGGATCCCGAACAGCGAGGCGATGCCCTGCCGCCCCTCGACCTCCACCAGCAGCACCCGCCCGCCGTCGGCCGCCAGGGCCCGGGCCAGCGCCGCCGCGACCGTCGTCTTGCCGGTGCCCCCCTTGCCGGTGACGATGTGCAGCCGGGCGCCCGCGCACGCCCGTGCGGGGTCGGGGTACCGGCCTCGGTCCTCTCGCTCGCTCACTCCACGGAGTCTATGCGGGCGTCCTCGCCGCACGCGGTGGGCCGCCCGGGTGAGTAATGTGGCGGCGTCGACGTGCCCGGACCCGCCGGGCGCACCGCACAGGGGGTAGTCACCTTGAGCAAGTGGGAGTACCAGACGGTGGCGCTGCTGTCGCACGCCACCAAGCAGATCCTCGACAACTGGGGTGCCGACGGCTGGGAGCTGGTCTCCGTCGTCCCCGCGCCGCTGCCCGAGGGCACCGACCCGCGCAACCAGCAGTACGTCGCCTACATGAAGCGGGAACTCTAGAGATGGCCACCCCCGAAGCCCGGATCGCCGAGCTCGGTCTGACCCTGCCGGAGGTGGCGGCCCCGGTCGCCTCCTACGTCCCGGCGGTCCGCAGCGGCTCCCACGTGTACGTGTCGGGCCAGCTGCCGTTCGTGGAGGGCCGGCTGCCCGCCACCGGCAAGGTCGGCGCCGAGGTCTCCCCGGAGACCGCCAAGGAGCTGGCGGCGGTGTGCGCGCTCAACGCGATCGCGGCCGTGCGCGCCGAGATCGGGGAGCTGTCCGACGTCGTGCGCATCGTCAAGGTGGGCGGGTTCGTGGCCAGCGCCCCGGACTTCACCGGGCACCCCGGGGTGATCAACGGGGCCAGCGACCTGCTCGCCGCGGTGTTCGGCGACGCGGGCGTGCACGCCCGGGCGGCGGTCGGTGTCGCGGCCCTGCCGCTGGACTCGCCGGTCGAGGTTGACATGATCGTCGAGGTCGTCTGAGCGAGGGGGAGCCGATGTCGAGCGGTTCGGGCCGGAGCGGGGCCGTGGTGCCCCGTCCGGCGGCCACGGTGGTGCTGCTGCGCCCGGCGGGCGCGGGCATGGAGGTCCTGCTCATGCGCAGGGTCCGCTCCATGGGGTTCGCGCCCGGCGCCTACGTCTTCCCCGGAGGCGGGGTGGACGTGCGCGACGAGGCCGGAGACCTGCCCTGGACCGGACCGTCGCCGCAGGAGTGGGCGGACGTGCTCGGCGTCGACGTCCCGCGCGCCAGGGCCCTGGTCTGCGCCGCGGTCCGCGAGACCTTCGAGGAGACCGGGGTGCTCCTGGCCGGGGAGCTCGGGAGCGACGACCTCGTCCTGGACACGACGTCGCCGGAGTGGGAGCGGGACCGGCTGGGGCTGATCGACCGCTCCCGCTCCTTCACCGAGGTGCTGTCCCGCCGCGGCCTGGTGTTGCGCTCGGAGTGGCTGCACGCCTGGTCGCGGTGGATCACCCCGGCGGCGGAGAAGCGCCGCTTCGACACGTGGTTCTTCGCCGCGGAGCTGCCGCGCGGTCAGGTCTCCCGGGACGTCGGCGGCGAGGCCGACCTGACCCGGTGGATCGACCCGGCGCTGGTGGCGGGGGAGTGGGAGCAGGGGCGGATGCCGATGCTCCCGCCGACCCTGGTCACCTGCGGACAGGTGGCCGAGTGCGGCACCCTGGACGGGGTGAAGCGCGCGAAACGGGATATCGTCCCCATTGAGCCCGAAGTGCGCGTGGTCGACGGTCGGCTCCGTGTCTTCGTCCCCGACGGGATCGACTACCCCCTTCCCAGTGAGTGAGGTGCGATGAGGATCGACGGTTCCGGCACGTTGCGCGCCGGCTGTGTCCTGTGCCCCAACCCCGGTCCGATGACCCTGGAGGGGACCAACACCTGGATCCTGCGCGAACCCGGCTCCCGCGGGGTCGTGGTGGTCGACCCGGGCCCGCACGACGAGCGGCACCTGGAGCGGGTCGCGCGCACGGTGCAGGAACAGGGCGCCCAGGTGCTCATGGCGGTCCTCACCCACCGGCACCCCGACCATTCGGAGGGCGCGCGCTACTTCTCCGAGCTGACCGGCGCCCCCGTGCACGCGGTCGACCCCGAGATGCGGGTGGGCGGCCGCGGGCTGGCCGACGGCGAACTGCTGGAGGCCGACGGGCTGCGCCTGCGGGTGCTGGCCACCCCCGGGCACACCGACGACTCCGTCTGCCTGTACCTGGAGGCGGACGGGGCGATCCTCACCGGCGACACGGTCCTGGGGCACGGCACCACCGTCATCGACGGCGACGACGGCCTGGGCCCCTACATGGAGTCGCTGTACCGGCTGCGCGACCTGGTCCGCGAGAACCAGGTGCGCACCCTGCTGCCCGGCCACGGGCCGATCCTCACCACCCCGGCCGCGGTGCTGGACTCCTACATCGACCACCGCGAGTCCCGGCTCGCCCAGGTGCTGGACGCCGTGAACTCGGGCGCCGTGCGGGTGGAGGAGATCGTCGACCGGGTCTACCCGGACATCACCGAGCAGATCCGCTTCGCGGCGATGTCGTCGGTCCGCGCCCAGCTGCGCTACCTGTCCCTCAACGGCGGCCTCCCCGACGGCGTCGAGGTCTGACCGGGCTCCGCCCGGCCCCGGCCGCGCGCCCTCCCGGGCGCTTCGCGCCCCGCCGTGCCGCGCCTTCGGCGCGGCCTTCCGCCGCGCTCCCCACCGGACCCCTCGGCCGGGCTTCCCGTGCCGCCCCCTCGCACCGGACCCGGAAACGGCGACGGGCTCCGGTCCGCGCGATTCCCGGGAGGGGATTCGACGCGGGCCGGAGCCCGCCGTGGCCCCCGCATCGCGGGGCCGGGCACAGCCGGTGCGGCCGCTCCTAGCGGGCGCGGCGGCGCATGCGCTCGACGTCCAGCAGGACCACGGCCTTGGCCTCGATCCGCAGCCAGCCGCGCAGGGCGAACTCGGCGAGGGCCTTGTTGACCGTCTCGCGGGAGGCGCCGACCAGCTGGGCCAGCTCCTCCTGGGTGAGGTCGTGGTGGACGTGCAGGCCGTCGTCGCCCTCCTTGCCGAACTTCTCGGCGAGCTCGAGCAGGGCCTTGGCGACCCGGCCGGGGACGTCGGTGAAGACCAGGTCGGCCATCACGTCGTTGGTCCGGCGCAGGCGCTCGGCCAGCGACTTGAGCAGCTGGAGCGAGACCTGCGGGCGGCTGGAGAGGAACGGGCGCAGGTCGTCGTGGCCCAGGCCGGCCAGGACGGAGTCGGTCACCGCGACGGCGCTCGCGGTGCGCGGGCGCGGGTCGAACAGCGACAGCTCACCGAACATCTCGCCGGGGCCGAGCACCCCGAGCAGGTTCTCGCGGCCGTCCACGGCCGTGCGGGTCAGCTTCACCTTCCCGTTGAGGATGACGTACAGGCGGTCGCCCTCGTCGCCCTCGTTGAACAGGGTCTGGCCCCGCCCGAGACGCACCTCGTTGACCGAGGAGCGCAGCGCGGCGGTGTCCTCCTCGTCCAGGGTCTCGAACAAGGGGGCCTTGCGCAGCACCTCGTTGATGTCGTCCACCACGTCCTCCTAAAACCTGACCGCCAACAGTGTGACGTATATCGCACCCGGGTGTGAAACCGGGTCGTTACCGCGGCTTGTCCGCCGGGAGACCACGCGCCCACGATTGGCCGGCGTCAGCCCCTGCGATCTTAGTCGTGATCGGCTTGTAGCAGGGATGTCCGCGCCGTGCCAGCGGGACATTGGTTACATAATCCCGACGTCCGACCCCCGCCCCGGAGGGCGGGTGCCCGATCGGCGTTTCCGAGCGGATCCTCCCCACGGCCCCCTACCCTGTGACGATGCCCCGTGACACACCGAACGCGAGCGACCCCGCGCCCACCCCCACGGGTGAGAGCCGCCTCGCGCTGGTCCGCCGAGCCCGCAGGATGTACCGGGAGCTCTCCGAGCTCTATCCGGACGCCCACGCGGAGCTGAACTTCACGACCCCGTTGGAGCTGCTGGTCGCCACGATCCTGTCCGCGCAGTGCACGGACAAGCGGGTCAACCAGGTCACCCCGACCCTGTTCGCGCGCTACCCCGACGCCGAGGCCTACGCCTCCGCGGACCGGGACGAGCTTGAGGGGATCATCCGACCTCTCGGCTTCTTCCGCGCCAAGGCGAACAGCCTCATGGGCCTGGGGCAGTCCTTGTGCGAACACCACGGAGGCGAGGTCCCGGGGAACCTCGCCGACCTGGTCAAACTACCCGGTGTAGGGCGGAAAACCGCAAACGTACTGCTCGGTAACGCCTTCGGTGTGCCCGGAATCACGGTGGACACCCACTTCGGGCGCCTCGTCCGGAGATTCGGGTGGACCGACGAGGAGGACCCGGTCAAGGTCGAGCACGCCGTCGGGGAGCTGTTCCCGCGCAAGGACTGGACGATGCTCTCCCACCGCGTCGTCTGGCACGGCCGCCGCGTCTGCCACGCCCGCAGGCCCGCCTGCGGGGCGTGCGTGGTGGCCCGGTGGTGCCCCTCCTTCGGCGAGGGCCCCACCGACCCGGAGACCGCGGCCAAGCTGCTGCGCATGCGCTCCTTCGCCTGACCGGAGGGCCCGCGGCCCGGGGCGCCCGCGGGGCGGGCCCCGCCCGGGGCCGCGTTCGCCTGTCAGGAGGGGGTGCCGTGCTTTGTAGTCTGATGGTGTGAGCGTTGACACCGCCAGAGTCCTCCTGTCGGGGTCCCATCACGTGACGACCCAGGGGAGGGACGGGCCGGAGCGGTGCCGACGGCCCGCGGCGCCCCGCCGAACCCGCCCCCTCTCCGAAGGCAGGTGCCGACCATGAACCCGATGCCGTCCTGGCTCGCCTCACTCGCCGACGCCGCGTCCGGTATGACCGTGCCCCCGCAGATGCGGCCGCCGCGCGACGGCGGCCGCGAGTCCGCGGTCCTCATCCTCTTCGGCGAGGGCTCCCAGGGCCCCGACGTGCTGCTCATCCAGCGCAACGCCGGACTGCGCAGGCACGCCGGCCAGCCCGCCTTCCCCGGCGGCCGGATCGAGCCCACCGACCCCTCCCCCGAGGCCGCGGCCCTGCGCGAGGCCGCCGAGGAGACCGGCCTGGTGCCCGGCGGCGTTGACGTCGTCGGCCGCCTCCCCGAGCTCTACCTCAGCTACAGCGACTTCCGGGTCGCCCCGGTCCTGGGCTGGTGGCGCGAGCCCTGCGAGGTGCGCCCCACCGACCTGGGCGAGGTCGCCTCCGTCTCCCGGGTCCCCGTCGCCGACCTCGCCGAGCCCGGCAACCGCGTCATGGTGCGCTACGGGGACGGCACCCGCTGGGGCCCCGGCTTCCGGGTGGACGGCATGCTCGTCTGGGGGTTCACCGGTGCCATCGTCGACCGCCTGCTCGTTCTGGGCGGCTGGGAACTTCCCTGGCGCAGGGAGGGTCTCACCGATGTGTTCGAGGCGACGCCGCACGGACTGCGCCCCGTCGGCTGAGGCCCGACCCGCTCACCTCGCTCCCGTGGGTAGCGCACACCTTTGGAGGGCAATGTGCTCGACGTGATCCTGATCGTCCTGTTGCTGCTTTTCGCGGTGACCGGGTACCGACAGGGTTTCATCGTCGGTGTCTTCAGCTTCGCGGGATTCATCGGCGGCGGCGTGCTCGCGGCGCTGACCTGCCCGGAGTACATCCAGCGGTGGGTGGAGGACCCCGGCCGGCAGGCGCTGGTGGCCATCGCCGTGGTGTTCCTGTCCGCCGCCCTGGGCCAGTTCCTGCTCTCCTACCTGGGCACGATGGTGCGCAACAAGGTGACCTGGGACTCGGCGCGGGTCGTCGACGCGATGGGCGGGGCCGTCGTCAGCGGCCTGTCGGTGCTGCTGGTGGCGTGGTTCATCGGCAGCACGGTCGCCAACTCGGCGCTGCCGTTCGTCGCCGACCAGGTGCGCGGCTCCCGCATCCTCCAGTCCGTCGACACGCTCATGCCGGAGTCGGCGCACAGCGGCTTCTCGACGTTCCGCCGGGTGGTCGACCAGAGCGCCTTCCCCCAGGTCTTCAGCGGGCTGGGGACGGGGGAGCTGGCCGAGGTCGATCCGCCCGACCCCGACGTGCTCACCACGCCCGAGCTCATCGATGCCAGCCGCAGCGTCGTCAAGGTGCTGGGCACCGCCCCGTCCTGCCAGCGGCGGGTCGAGGGCACCGGGTTCGTGTACTCCGACGGCCGGGTCATGACCAACGCCCACGTGGTCGCCGGGGTCACCGACGACCTGCGGGTGGTCACCCGCGAGGGGTACCAGCTGGAGGCCACCCTGGTGCTCTTCGACGCCCAGCAGGACCTGGCCGTGCTGCACGTGCCCGAGCTGGACCTGACGCCGCTGGAGTTCACCGCCGACGCGCCCCAGGGCGGTGACGCCGTCGTGGCCGGGTTCCCGCGCAACAGCGGGTTCACGGCGGTCCCGGCCCGGGTGCGGGCCCGCCAGACCGCGCAGGGCCCCGACTTCTACCACTCCCAGCAGGTGAGCCGGGAGATCTACCAGGTGCGCGCCGTGGTGCGTCCGGGCAACTCCGGGGGCCCGCTGCTGGCCCCCGACGGCACGGTCTACGGGGTGGTGTTCGCCGCCGCCACCAACGAGCCCGAGACGGGGTACGTCCTCACCTACGACGAGGTCGCCGCCAACGCGGAGAGGGGTTTGACCGCCACCGCCGAGGTGTCGTCCCAGACCTGCGACTGACCCGCCCGGGGGCGTGCCCCGAACGAACGAGGGCGCCCCCCGTCGGGGGGCGCCCTCGCCGCAACCGTGCCCGGAACCCTAGTTGGACCTCGGGTCCGGGGTGATCGGCCAGCTCATGCGCACGATGGTGCCGTGCTCACCGGGGTCGATCTTCACCTCGTCGGCCAGACCGGTGATGACCGCCAGACCCAGTCCCGGGGAGAACCCCGAGATCCCGCCGGGAGGGGTGTCCTCCCCGTCGAGGAAGAGTCCGTCGAGAAGGGGCTCGGTGTGGTCGGCCGGTTCCGGGACCTCCGTGGCCGGGGCCCGGTCGGAGACGACCACCTCGAAGCGTCGGGTCGCGCTCCCGTTGGCGCGCAGGATACGGCTCGCGGTGTCGGCACGGGGGTCCGACGCCGGATCAGGCCCGCCGTCGTCGATCAGCTGGAGCAGGATCGGCTGCGTCGGGCAGTGCAGCTTGTGCGCCGCCACCGCCCGGGAGCACGCCTCACCGACCGCCAGCCGGATCTCGTCGATGGTGGAGGCGGGGATGCCCGCCCGCCGGGCCACGGTCGCGGCCATGAGCCGGGCCGTGCGCACGTGGGCCGGAAGCGCACTGATCGTGAGCGTGATGGTCGCCATCGCTCGCTCTGTACTACTTCGCCGAACGCTTGTCGATGGCTTCCTGAACCGTGTTGTGGATACCGAACACCTTGGTCAGGCCGGTGATCCGGAAGATCTTGAGGATGCGCTCCTGCGTGCACACCAGGTCCAGGGTGCCGTCGTGCGCGCGCACGCGCTTGAGGCCGCCCACGAGCACGCCCAGACCCGTCGAGTCCAGGAACTCCACCTTCTCCATGTTGACCACGAGGTGGAAGTTGCCCTTGTTGACCAGATCGATCAGCAGCTCACGGAGCCGGGGTGCGGTATAGACGTCGATCTCACCCTCAACGACGACGATCTCGGTGTCGCCCTCGGTGTAATGATCAAGCTTCAAGTCCACTAGTCCTCCAGCGCCGATGATCTCTGCCGGGCGTTACCCCACCAGCACGCATTCAACCACGGGTGGCGTGCCGGTCCTCCCGTGATGCACGGAAAAACGGTGACACCGCGCGACCGTTCCCCCGGATGACACACTGAAACCAATGTCCGCCCAGTGAGGAGGGGTCCCGGATGACGCGACCGGAGTCCGTGCTTCCCGGTGTGTGGCGTGACGATACCCGGTACCCGCAGGTGACCCACGTCGAGCACGTGGCGCGGCACGACGGGGTGAGCGGGCGGTGGCCGGAATGGACCCCGGCCCTCCTGGTCGAACGCCTGGCCGACCGGGGGATCACGGAGCCGTGGTCCCACCAGGTGGCCGCCGCCGACCTCGCCCGCTCGGGCCGTGATGTGATCATAGCCACGGGTACCGCCTCGGGAAAGTCACTTGGCTTCCTTATGCCCGCGGTGGAGGCGGTTGACGCGGGCGGAACCGTTCTCTATCTCTCACCGACCAAAGCGCTGTCCCGGGACCAGCTCCGCGCCATCGAGGACCTGCGGCTGCCCGGCCTGCGGGCGGCCGTCTACGACGGCGACACCCCGCCCGAGGAGCGCGCCTGGGTGAGGGAGCACGGCAATTACGTGCTCACCAATCCGGACATGCTCCACCACGGCATGCTGCCCCGGCACGAGGCATGGCGGCGCTTCCTCCGGCGGTTGCGCTACGTGATCGTGGACGAGGCGCACCTGTACCGCGGGGTGTTCGGCTCGCACGTCGCCCAGATCCTGCGCCGGCTCCGGCGGGTGTGCGCCCGGCACCGGTCCGAGCCGGTGTTCGTGCTCGCCTCGGCCACCTCGGGGAGCCCCGGGGAGAGCGCCGGCCGGCTCACCGGGATCCCGGTCACCGCCGTCACCGAGGACGGGTCGCCGCGGCCGGGGATGTCGGTGGCGCTGGTGGAGCCGGAGTTCACCGACCTGACCGGCGAGCACGGCGCCCCGGTGCGCCGGACCGCGCCCTCCCACGCCGCCGAACTGCTCGCCGAGCTGGTCAGGGAGGGTGTGCGCACGCTCGTGTTCGTGCGCTCCCGGCAGGGCGCCGAGCTGGTGGCGCTCACCGCCCAACGCCTGCTGGAGCCCGACCTGGCCCGCCGGGTGGCCGCCTACCGCGGCGGCTTCCTGCCCGCCGAGCGCAGGCGGCTGGAGGAGGCGCTGCGGACCGGGGAGATCCTCGGGCTGGCCAGTACCAACGCCCTGGAGCTGGGGGTGGACATCACCGGCCTCGACGCGGTGATCATCGCCGGGTGGCCCGGCACCCGGGCCTCCCTGTGGCAGCAGGCGGGGCGGGCCGGGCGCGGGGACGACGCGGCACTGGCCGTGTTCGTGGCCCGGGACGACCCCCTGGACACCTACCTGGTGCACCACCCGGAGGCGATTTTCGGTCAGTCCGTAGAGACCGCCGTACTGGATCCGGAAAACCCGCACATCCTCGGTCCGCACCTGTGCGCGGCCGCCCAGGAGTTCCCGATCACGGAGGACGACTTCTCCCTCTTCGGACCCACCACCCGGGAGCGGCTCGACGAACTCGTTCACCGGAAATTCCTCAGGAAGCGGCCGAGGGGGTGGTTCTGGGCGAGCAATGAAAGGGCAAGTGACCTGGCCGATATCCGGGGTTCCGGGGGTTCGCCCGTGCAGATCGTCGACACCTCGACGGGCGGGCTGCTCGGGGAGATCGACGAGGCGGCCGCCCACGGCACCGTCCACCCCGGGGCGGTGTACCTCCACCAGGGCGACACCTACCTGGTCGGGGAGCTGGACCTCGACGAGGGGGTCGCCCTCGTGCGGCCGGCCGAACCGCCGTACAGCACGTGGGCGCGCGACACCACGGACATCACGGTTCAGTCGGTCATCCGTGAGGAGCGGTGGGACAGCGGAGTGGTGTTGCGCTTCGGCGAGGTGGAGGTGGTCCGGCAGGTGGTCGGCTACCTCAAGCGGGACGTGCGCACCGGCGCGGTCCTGGGCGAGCAGTCGCTGGACCTGCCCGAACGCACCCTGCGCACCCGCGCCGTGTGGTGGACGCTGCCCCCCGAGGCCGAGGAGCGCCTGCGCAAGGAGGAGGTCGGCCTGCTCGGCGCCGCGCACGCCGCCGAGCACGCGGTGATCGGCATGCTGCCGCTGCTGGCCACCTGCGACCGCTGGGACATCGGCGGGGTGTCCACGGCCACCGGCCGGGTGGAGGTGTTCGTCTACGACGGCCACGAGGGCGGCGCCGGGTTCGCCGAACGCGGCTACGCGGCGGCCCGGGAGTGGCTCACCGCGACCCGGGCGGCCATCGCCGACTGCGCGTGCGAGGAGGGGTGCCCGTCCTGCATCCAGTCGCCCAAGTGCGGCAACGGCAACGAACCGCTGAGCAAGTCCGGCGCCCTGCGCATGCTGGACGAGGTGCTGGGCGCCGCGGGCTGAGGCGTTCAGAGGCCCGGGAGCAGTCGGGGGCGCGCGTCGAGGCGGGGCGCGCGCCCGGGCGGGGCCGGGGAAGCCGGGAAGGGGGCGTCGCCCACGGCGGCGTACAGCAGGAGCGGGAGCTCGGCGTCGTCGTGGACGAGGGCCAGCGCCGCCCAGCGGCCGGTCTCCGGGGGATTCCACACCCGTAGGTCGCAGACCGCCGTGTAGAGGTGGCCGAGCGCGGACGGCAGCTCCACGCCGTCGAGCGCGGCGTCCGCGTAGGGGGCCGGGTCGACGAGCCCGGGGGTGCCCCAGCGCTCGGTGAGGGCGGCCTCGACCTCCGCGAGGTCGGCCTCGATCGCCGCCTGGGCGGCCTCGACGGTCCCGGGCGAGGGGTCGTCCCAGAAGTCCCGGCTCATGGCCAGGAGCGCCAGGTGGAAGTCGGCGCCGCCGGAGGGCTGGGGCCGCCCGGGGGAGTAGGGGCGGGCCAGGTCCGCGTCGATCAGGCTCAGGCGGGCACGGACGTCGGCGGGGGTGTTCACACGGGTTCTCCGGGCGTCGGGTTCTCCCGGCGGGCTTTTCCCGTCCGGGGGCGGCGGCCGCGGGGCCCGGCGGCCACGGCGCCATCATCGCGCGTGGGCGGCGGGCGGGTCGGAGAAAGTTATCCACAGGCTGGGGAAAGCCCTTCCGTCGCCTCCCCGGGCCGCCCACCCTGGAAACCGGGGTGACATCCCTGTCACCCCTCCTACCAGGGAGGTTCCGTGTTCTCTTCGGCATGCCTTGCCGCCGTCACCCGCTGTCCGCTGCCCCTCACGCGGCGGCACCCGGCCGCGGACGCCGACCGCGGCATCACGACGACCGAGTACGCCCTGTGCATCCTCACGGCTGCGGCCTTCGCCGGGGTCATGTACGCGATCGCCAAGAGCCAGGCCGTCAACGACGCCTTCACCGGGATCGTCGTCAATGCGCTCAACAACGGCTTCTGACCGGGGGGCCGTCAC
This sequence comes from Nocardiopsis changdeensis, assembly GCF_018316655.1. Classification (GTDB taxonomy): domain Bacteria; phylum Actinomycetota; class Actinomycetes; order Streptosporangiales; family Streptosporangiaceae; genus Nocardiopsis; species Nocardiopsis changdeensis. The sequence goes on from NZ_CP074133.1 coordinate 89,294, forward strand.
CGTCGAGTTCGCCCTCACCCTGCCGGCCCTCCTCCTCGTCCTGGCGCTGGCCGTCGGCGCGGTCACCGCCGCCGACGCCCGGCTCGCCTGTGCCGACGCCGCACGCGTGGGCGCCCGGTCCCTGGCCCGCGGCGAGAGCGAGGCACAGGCCCGGGAGCTGGCCCGCGCCGCCGCCCCGGACGGCGCCCGGGTCGGCCTGGGCCGGGACGGCGGGACGGCGCGGGTCACCGTCACCGCCCGGGTCCGGTTCGACCGCGTCCACCTCCACACGGTGGAGGTGAGCGGCACCGCCGCCGTCCTCCTCGAACCAGGGGTCCCACCATGACCCCGGGCCCTCGGACCCACGTCCGGGCCGGACCCGGGCCCCGGCCCGGGGGCGTTCGGGGCCCGGCCGACCGGGCCCGTTCCGGCCCGCGGAGCACGGCCGGGTCCCGTCCCGGAACCGGACGCGACCCCGCTCCCGACACCGGGGCGGCCGCCGTCCACTGGGTGGCCATGGCGGTCCTGCTGTGGACGGTCGCCCTGGCCGCCGTCCTGGCGGCGACCGCCCGGTTCGACCGGGACCGCGCCGGTACGGCGGCGGACCTGGCCGCCCTCGCGGCGGCCTCCGTCGCCGTCCACGGGCGGGACACCGCCTGCGAGCGGGCCCGCCTCACCGCCGAGGCCAACGGGGCCTCCCTCGACACCTGCGAGATCACCGGCCACACCGCCGAGGTGGTGGTCGCCGTCCCCTCTGTTCTCGACCTGTCCGTCAGCGCGGGCTCACGTGCCGGGCCGGTCCACGGAGCCCTTCCGGAGGAAGCACCATGACCCTGCCCGCCCTGATGTGCGCCCTGCTACTCAGCGCCGCCCCCGACGCCGCCCCACCGTCCCCCTGCCCGCCGCCCACGGAACTGCGCGCCCACCCGCCGGTGCACGCCGTGCCCTGTACCCGCCCGTGGACGGAACCCCCGGAGTGCGTGCCGCTCCGGCTGCCCCTGTCGGCGGTGTCCGGCTCCCTCCGGCCACCGGAGAAGAGCACGGCGCCGGTGGCGGACGCGGAGCCGACGGCCCCGCCACCGGCGCGTCCGGTCTCCGGCGACGGCGGCCCTGTCCGGGCGGTCTCCAGCGGGGAGGCCCCGGCGGCGGAGCCGACCTCCGTGCCGGCGGTGCTCCCGAGCGGCGGCCCGAGCCCGACCGCGGAGCCGAGCGAGGCGGAGTGGAGCGGCGGCCCGGACGCCGAGGCCGGCGCCGTCCAGGTGGTGCACCACGTCTCCACCACCCCGGCCCCGGCCGACACCGTCGCCCGGGTCGTCGGCAACACCTCCACCGTGCTCCTGGCCCTGCTCGCGGTGACGTCGCTCGCCCTGCGCCTCACCGTGGGCTGGCCCCGCTTCCCGGAGCCCTACCTGGGGCGCCGCCGAGCGGGAGGAGACCGCGACACCCCCTGGTAACCCCCCGCACCCCCACCGAAAGCCCCGCCCCGGCCCCGGCCCTCCGCCCGGGCCCTCGTCCCGGCCCGCCGCTGGACGGGCTCGGGTGCCACCTGGCCCAACCTCGTTCTCGTGCTCATTCCGGCCGCCGCCGGGTGGGCGCGAGCGCCACCCGTGTCCGCGCCGCCGTAGGTAACGCCCCTATGCCTGTGGGGTGCACCCCGTGACACGGTGACGGAGGTATATGCGGGTGCCGAGCGGGCCGTCCTCATACCGGCCGCCGCCAGGCGGGTGTCACCCGCCCCCGGACCCGCCCTTGCCCGGGAGGGCGGCCGAGCGTGCGCGGACACCGCCCGGCCCGTCCTCTTCCTCATCCCGGCCGCCGCTAGGCGGCTGCCATCCACGCCCGGGTCGGCCTTCGTCCAGGAGGGCGGCGAGCATGCGCGGGTGCCGCCCGGGCCCGCTCCCGGGCCGATGAGGTGACACCCGTGCCCGCCGCCGGGTGGGTGCGGGCGCCACCCGTGTCCGCGCGCCGCCGCGGGTAGCGCCCTTATGCCTGTGGGGTGCCCGCCGTGACACGGTGACGGAGGTATGCGCAGGTGCCGCCCGGGCCGTCTTCATCCCGGCCCTCCGCCGGGTGGGGGCGCGGGTATCACCCGCGCCCGGGGCCATCCTCGTCCGGGACAGCCGCCGGGTGGGGGCGCGGGGGCACCATCGGCCTGGGGCGTGGCCGCTCGGGTGGGGCGTGGGTACCGTCGCGGCTGTTGTGGGGTGGGCGGGCAGGCGAGGTTCCTGGGCGGGGCGGCCTCCGGGGCTGCGGGCGGATGGATGAGTGGGAGCCGTCGCCGGGGGCGGTGCTTCGGGCCGTCGTGCCCTGGTGGGTGGGCTTCGGGCGCCCTCCTTCGTCCCGGTAGGCGCAGGTCGGCCACGGCGGGGCCGTAACGGTCGTACCCTCCGATGTATGGGACACCGACACCCGAGCAAACTCAAGAACACCGAGGTAGGCCATGCCCGGGCGCGGTGGCTGCTGCGGGCGGAGTTGGCGGGGTGCGCCGAGTGCCGGGCCGAGGGCGACAGGGAGGCCCTGGCGGACCTCGACCAGGAGGGCGTGTTCGACTCCCTGATCAGCGGGTTCGTGCTCGCCCGGGTCCAGCAGTGGCGGGCTCCGGGCCGACCTCCCCGCTACCCGGCCACGGTGTACCGCCTGGCCCCGGTGGATGAGCGCGACTTCTGGCGCGCGCCCACCCAGCACTGCATGCGCCTGTGCACGGTCGAGGGACCGCGCGGCACGCGGGTGAACACTCTGCCTGCCCTCAAGGAGCTGCGGCTGATGCCCATGCGGGACCGCTCCCTGGTGCTGGACGACATCATCGACGGCCTGAGCGAGGACGAGGCCTGACCCGCCGCCTCCCGGCAGCCTGACGCCGATCCCCTGTCCCGCACCACGCCCCGGTGTCGGCGCCCCCCGCTCCGGCGGCTCGGCCGGGATCACCCGCCCAGCGCGCGCGACAGCAGGTCCACCACCATCGGGACCACCCCCACCAGGAGGAAGGACGGCAGGAAGCACAGCGCCAGCGGCATCACCACGAGCACCCCCAGGCGTTCGACCCGCGCCGACGCCAGGGAGCGCAGCTCCCTGTGCAGGTCCGCCACGTGCCGGTCGAGCAGGTCGGCCACCGGCGCCCCGGTGTCGGCGGCGCGGGCCAGATCGCGCCCGGCCGCCACCAGCGGCTCGGGCAGCACCCCGGCCGACTCCGACCAGGCGGAGGCCGGATCCGCCCCCAGGCGCAGCCGGTCGGCCACCGACGCCAACTCCCTCCCGAGCCTGCCGGGGGCGGCCCGCGCCACGGCCGCGAGGCAGGACACCAGCGGCGCCCCGGCCCGCATCCCGGCGGCGATGAGCCCGATCACCACGGGGACGTCGCCGGTGAGCGGGATCCGGTCGTCCCGGGTTCTCCCCCGAGCGCGCACCCACCACCCGATCCCGCAGGCCGCGACGACGGCCGCGCCGAGCGGCCCGAACAGGGCGCCGGCCACCGCCGCCGTACCCGCCGCGGCCGTGGTCATGACCAACAGGCGACCGGGCAGGCGCGGCTTCGCCTCCGTTGGTGGCCGCAGCCACATCCTGGGTCCGCCGCCCATCGCGATCCACACCCCTACGGCCCCGCACACCACGGCGATGACGGTGAACACGGTCCCCCTCACTTTTCCATCCCCAGGCACCCGTTGGTCATGGGTATCCGGAGCCTGTCCGGCGGACGCCCTCGACCGGGCCGGTCCGGCGCGTGCGCCCGGCGGGCGGGATCCGCATCGGACCGCCCCCTCATAGCGTTCGCTGCGGGTCCTCCCGCGTGCGGCCACCGTGGAGGGCGGCCGCGTTTCGACGAACCGGCACGGCTAGTCCCCCTGGTCTACTGCGGGCCCTCCCGTGCGCGGTCACCGCGGAGGGCAGCCGCGCTCTGACGAACCGGCACGGCTAGTCCCCCGGTCTACTGCCGGCCCTCCCATGTGTGGTCACCGCGGTGGGCGGCCGCGTTCCGATGAGCCGGGCATGCCTAGTCCCCCTGGTCTACTGCCGGCCCTTCCGCGCGCGGTCACCGCGGAGGGCCACCTAGTCCCCCCGGTCCACGGCGGCGCGCACCAGCCGCGAGATCCACCACAGCCCGGCGAGGTTCAGCAGCACACCGAGCACCAGGCAGAGCAGCCCCAGCGGGGTCGTGAACAGGAACACCAGCGGCGAACCCCCCAGTCCGGCCGACAGCAGCAGCCCCACCACGGGGAGCAGGCCCAGCACGATCGCCGTGGTCCTCGGGCCGCCGGTGCGCGCCGAGATCTCGGCCCTCACCTCCTCCTGCGCGGTGAGCTCGTCGGCGAGCGCATCCACGACATCGGCCAGCCCGGCACCGGTGTCCGAGGCCACCTCCCAGCACACGGCCAGGTAGGCGAGGGCCCGCAGGTCCGGATCCGCCTCGGCGGCCCGGACCGGGGCCCGGGTGCCGAACCCGTCGCCCACCGCCCGGGCCACCTCCGGCCCGGCCTCGGCGAGCGCCGCCCCCAGCGCGTCCTCGGGGGGCCTGCCGGACCGCAGCTCGGCGGCCAGCACCCGGCACAGGGTGATCACCCCGCGCCGTTTCTCCCGGCCCGGCGCCGTCCTCCGTCGCAGCGCCGACGCCCGCACGCGTTCCAGCACCCCCACCGGCCCCGGACCGCGCGGCACCTGCCATCCGATCCGCCCCGTCCCGGCGTCGACCAGCACCCCCAACAGCACCAGCCCCACCGCGCACACCCACACCCCGACCACGCCACGCCCCCCGAACGTCCCTCGTCCCCGCCCCGCACACCCGTGTTCTCCGAAGACCCCGCGTACTTCGGCCGTTCCATGGCGCCCAGGCCCCGGACCGGCCGGTCCGGCGTGCCGCCCCCGGGCACCGCCGCCACGGCTCCCTCGCGGTGCCTCCCGCGCCGGTGCTCATCTGCGCCAGCCGTCGCCGACACGGGCGGTGAGGACGCCGACTCCCGGGTGCTCGCGCTGGGCCCCACCCGCGGCGAACGACACCGCGGGCACCGTGCGCACCAGCCCCTGACGGTCGTGGTCCAGCACCCGGACCTCGGCCAGCCGCCGGACCCCGGCCTCCCGCACCAGGTGCACCACCAGCACCCCGGTGGCCGCCAACTGGCTGTGCACCGCCTCCCGGCCGAGCCCGGCCGCACAGCCCAGGGCCTCCACCCGGGCCGGCACGTCCCCCGCGCCGTTGGCGTGGAGCGTCCCCGCACCGCCCTCGTGGCCGGTGTTGAGCGCGCCCAGCAGGGACACGATCTCCGGCCCCCGCGCCTCGCCCACCACCAACCGGTCCGGGCGCATCCGGAGAGCCTGACGGACCAGCACCTCCAGGGTGACCTCGCCGCTGCCCTCGATGTTGGCGGGACGGGTCTGCAGGCGCACTACGTGCGGATGGTCGGGGCGCAGCTCGGGGGAGTCCTCGGCCAGCACGATCCGCTCGCCCGGGTCCACCAGGGACAGCAGCGTCGAGAGCAAGGTGGTCTTCCCCGTCCCCGTGCCACCGCTCACCAGGAAGGCCGCCCGCGAGTCCACCACCGCCCGCAGCAGCGCCGCCCCGCGCCGGGTGAGCGTCCCGCAGTCCACCAGCCGGTCCAGGGTGAACACCCGGCAGGGCGGCATCCGCAGCGACAGGCACGCCCCGGTGGGGGAGACGGGCGGCAGCACCGCGTGCAGCCGCGCCCCGTTGGGAAGGCGCGCGTCCACATAGGGCACCGCCGCGTCCAGCCGCCGCCCGGCCTGGGCGGCGAGCCGCTGGGCCAGCCGCCGCACCGCCTCCGCCGACTCGAACCGCACCTCCACCCGGCGCAGTCCGCCGCCGTCGTCCACCCACACCTCGTCCGGCCCGTTGACCAGGATGTCCGTGACCCCGCCTGAGGTCATCAGCTCCTCCAGCGGCCCGGCCCCGGCCAGGTCCGCGGCCAGCCGCCGGGTCAGCGACAGCACCTCGGCGTCGCCCAGCACCCCGCCCTCCGCCCGCAGCGCTGCCGCCACGTTGCCGGGGCTGACCACCACCCCCGAGGCCACCAGCCGGTTGCGCACCGCCTCCACCAGGTCGGGCCCGGCGGAGCCGCTGGTGCGCCGGGGCGGCGGCCCGTCGCGGAGGAGGGTGGAGCCGGTCACCGACGGCCGCCGCAGCGCCCGCTCGGTCAGCGCGCTCACCGCGGCACCCCCGTCAGTTCGGCGACGAGCCGGTCGGCGAACCCGGCCAGCGGCGAACGCGGGTGGTCCGCGGGCCGCCGCCCGGCGGCCAGCGCCCGCTCCAGGCCCGGCTCCGGCGGCAGGTCCGCTCCCAGTGCCAGCCCCATCCCCCGGGCCACCACGTCGGCGGTCAGCCCGCCCGAGGCCCCGCGCACCACGGCGCGCACCTCCCGGGACTCCGCCCGCAGCCGCGGCACCATCGCCGACGCCGACACCACGGCGGCCACCTGCGCGGGCACGACCAGCAGCACCAGGTCCGAGCGGTTGAGGAAGGCCGTGACCGCGGCCCCGAACGACCGCGGGAGGTCGACGACCACCAGGTCGCACCCCTGCCGGGCCGACTCCAGCATCGACCGGGCGGCGGCAGCGGGCAGCGGGCCCCGACGCGCGTCCGGCCCGTGCACCCAGGTGAGCACCGAGATCCCGGCCGGTCCGGGCAGCCGCGCCGCCACGTCCGACCAGCGCAACCGGCCGCGCCGGTCCGTCAGGTCGTCCCAGCCGAGCCTGCCGTCCACCGGGTCGCGCTCGCAGCCGAGCAGGATGTCGGGACCGCAGCCCAGCGGGTCGGCGTCCAGCAGCGCGGTGCCGTGCCCGCCCCGCGCCCCGGCCAGCGCCAGGGCGACGGCGAGCAGGCTCGCCCCGGCCCCGCCGCGCCCGCCCATCACGGCCACGGTCGGCGCCCGCCTCCCGGGCTGTCCGCTCGCGGAGATCAGGCCGGTCAGCAGCATCTCGTCCCGGGGCAGCAGCATGGTGCCGCCCGCCCCGCCCGCACCGTTGGGCCCGCCGTGCCCGGGACCCGTCCCGGGCCCCGCGTCCGGGCCGCCGCGGGCCACCACGACGAACCGGGCGTGCGGCGGCCGCTCGCCCGAACGCAGCTCCGGGTACAGGTCGGCGCCCAGCACCACCAGCGGCGAGCGCGGCCACGACAGCAGCGCGCGGTCGACGGTGTCGGCGGTGTTGACCCGGACCGAGGCGGCGGCCGACAGCCGCAGCAGGTCGTCGAGCAGTCCGGTGTCGGCGGTGGCGATGAGGGGAACGGCGTCCATGGGGCCTCCGGGCAGGGGGAGGGGCACCCTTCGACCATCGCCGATCCCGGGGGTCGGCGAAAGCCGGACCGTCGATCTGTGGATAACCCGTCCGGGGCGGGGCCGTGGGCCGCACCGCCCGGCGGGGCGCCGGTCAGGGCCGGGACGCGGCCTCCGAAGACCTGCGGGCGGGATGCGCACACGGGGGCGGATGCACATCCCACCCGGCAGGCTCGGCGAACGGGCCTCGTGCGATGTCCCGCGTCAGGGGGGCGCGCGGGTGGATCGCCCTCTCGACCCTGGGGGGAGGGCCGGGCCCGCCCTTCGGAAGGGTCGACGAGGGGAGGGGAGCCCCCGGACCACCGAAAAGCGCGTCGGGACATGCGTTCCGCCCGGATCCGGCCCCACCGGGCCGCACACGAAATGCGCGCACGCCACGGCTTTTGCCGAAGTGGTGTGAACCGGTTCCCGTCGGAACGACGGAACCGACGCTACCACGTGACACTGCGTATCGGTTCGGGAATCCAGGATGAAAAGTTGGACCAACCACCTTTTCGAAGCCCGGGGACCGGCGTAGAAAGAAAGGGATCGGTGGCGTAGACCCACCCCGACAGGTGAACCGGGAACCCACGCACCAGCAGGCCTCGTAGGGCCCGCCTCGACCGAGACGCTCGATGAAGCGCCTGGTCAGGACAGACGAATGGATGCTTGTTAACCCGGTGCAGCCGGTCGGAGACGGCGCCTCGCGGATTCTCCGCGGGGCGCCGTTCGCCGTGTTCGGTGAGAGGCCGGGGCAATCCCGAAACATTGGGTAACGGACAAGCGTGACCGAACCGATATCGTTCGTGCCTCTACCCGTTGGTAAATGGACGAGTAACAAGCGGGGTTTCCGTTCACGGACCGCTCCGCGCGGCCCCGAGCCGCCGCTCGCCGGGCCGTCCCGTCCCGCCCCGCCGCAACCCGGCCCGGGCCCGGCCCGGACCGCGACACGCCCGGACCTCAGCCGCGCTTGAGCGCCTCGCAGGTCGCCAGCGAGTCCTGCGCCCCGGCCCGCACCGCCCGGCAGCAGTACACGACCCACTCGGCCACGCCCTCGGCGGTCCCGGACATGTACCCGCGCAGCGCGGGCGCGTACTCCTCCGACAGCGTCCGGTGGCCCAGCTCGGACGGCACCAGCGACTTGGGGTCCAGCCCCCGCTCGATCAGCGTCAGCCGCTCCGCGGCCCGCGCCACGATCCCGTCGCCCCACCCGAACGGGCGGATCGCCATCAGCTCGCCGTGCACCAGGGCCGACGTCACCAGCGCGGGCACCGAGGTGCGCGCGCCCAGCAGCGCGTACAGGCCCTCCAGCCGGGCGAGCGCGGCCTCGGGGGCGAGCGCCTCGCCCAGCTCCAGCGGGTCCTCGACCCGCTCGCCGGCCATGCGCGGCCGCCCCAGGGCGTCGGCGGACACCGCGTCCGCGGCGGCGAGCGTGTGCAGCCGGGCCAGCACCTGCCGCGGCGCCTTGGGCCAGGTCTCCACCAGGGTCCCCAGCTCGCCGCCCACCCGCAGGGCGCCCTTGATCCGGGTGTCGTACACGTGCCCGGCGCGGATCTCGTCCATCGAGACCTCGGCGCCCTCCAGCGCGGCGGACGCGCACGCCCCGCGCAGCGAGGACTCCATGGACACGTCGCTGCTCCGCCGGCGCAGGATCCGGTGACCCAGCAGCCGGTCCACCAGGGTCCGGGTCTCCTCCACGGCCTCGGCCACACCGGGCAGTGCGGCGATCCTGGCCAGCGGGTCGGTCTGGGCGGCAGAAGTCGTTTCGCTCACGGGAACCAACATACGCGCCGGTAACACCGGCCACCGCGTGCCCTCCGCCGGTCGCCCGTCCCCCCGCTCCCGCGCCGTCGACCGTTCGTCGCCCGGCGGCGACCGCTCACCGGCCGTTCGTCGCGCGCCGGGTCGCCCCCGGCGCTGGAACCGACCCTGCCTGTTCCACAGGTCCAGACCACATGATTAATTTGGTGTGAACCAGCCTACGTAAGGAGAATCACAGTGGCCGACAGCACTCCCCCGAGCCAGGAGACACTGTCCAACCTTCTCCATGAAACACGCAGCTTCCCCCCGCCGGCCGATCTGGCCGCGAACGCCAACGTCAAGGCCGACGCCTACGACGAGGCGGCCGGGGACCGGCTCGGTTTCTGGGAGGAGCAGGCCCGCAGGCTCCAGTGGGACCGGCCCTGGGACACCGTCCTGGACTGGCAGCCGCCCTTCGCCAAGTGGTTCGTCAACGGCAGGCTCAACGCCTCCGTCAACTGCGTGGACCGCCACGTGGCCAACGGCCTGGGCGAGCGCGTCGCCTACTACTGGGAGGGCGAGCCGGGCGACACCCGCACCATCACCTACGCCGAGCTGAAGGACATGGTCTCCCAGGCCGCCAACGCCCTCACCGAGCTGGGCGTCACGCGGGGCGACCGGGTCGCCATCTACATGCCGATGATCCCCGAGACGATCGTCGCCATGCTGGCCTGCGCCCGCATCGGCGCCGTCCACATGGTGGTCTTCGGCGGCTTCTCCGTCGACGCCCTGGGCCAGCGCCTGGACGACAGCCAGGCCAAGCTCGTCATCACCGCCGACGGCGGCTACCGGCGCGGCAAGCCCAGCGCGCTCAAGCCCGCCGTGGACGCCGCGGTGGCCGACCGCCCGGCCGTCGAGAAGGTCCTCGTCGTCCGCCGCACCGGCCAGGACGTCGAGTGGACCGACCGCGACGTGTGGTGGCACGACCTCGTCGACTCCCAGAGCACCGAGCACACCCCCGAGGCCCACGACGCCGAGAACCCGCTGTACATCATGTACACCAGCGGCACCACGGCCAAGCCCAAGGGCATCCTGCACACCACCGGCGGCTACCTCACCCAGGCGTCCTACACCCACTGGGCGGTCTTCGACCTCAAGCCCGAGACCGACGTCTACTGGTGCGCCGCCGACATCGGCTGGGTCACCGGCCACTCCTACATCGTCTACGGCCCGCTCTCCAACGCCGCGACGACCGTCCTCTACGAGGGCACCCCGGACACCCCGCACCGCGGCCGGTTCTGGGAGATCATCGAGAAGTACAAGGTCACCATCGCCTACATGGCCCCGACGGCGATCCGCACCTTCATGAAGTGGGGCGACGACATCCCCGCCGGGTTCGACCTGTCGAGCCTGCGCGTCATCGGCTCGGTGGGCGAGCCCATCAACCCCGAGGCCTACGTCTGGTACCGCAAGCACATCGGCGGCGACCGGACCCCGGTCGTGGACACCTGGTGGCAGACCGAGACCGGCGCCATCATGGTGAGCCCGCTGCCGGGCGTCACCTCGGGCAAGCCGGGCGCGGCCATGCGCGCCCTGCCGGGCATCGTCGCCGACGTCGTGGACGAGAACGGCAACTCGGTCCCCGACGGCGAGGGCGGCTTCATCGTGATCCGCGAGCCCTGGCCGTCCATGCTCCGCGGCATCTGGGGCGACCCGGAGCGCTACAAGGACACCTACTGGTCGCGCTTCGAGGGCCTGTACTTCCCGGGCGACGGGGCCAAGAAGGACGAGGACGGCGACCTGTGGCTGCTCGGCCGCGTCGACGACGTCATGCTCGTCTCCGGCCACAACATCTCCACCACCGAGGTCGAGTCCGCCCTGGTCTCGCACCCGAGCGTGGCGGAGGCCGCCGTCGTCGGCGCCACGGACAAGGTCACCGGCCAGGCCATCGTCGGCTTCGTGATCCTGCGCAGCGGCGCCGAGGAGGTCTCCGAGGAGACGGTCAAGGCCCTGCGCGACCACGTCGGCGCCTCCCTCGGGCCGATCGCCAAGCCCGCCCGCCTGCTGGCCGTGCCCGAGCTGCCCAAGACCCGCTCGGGCAAGATCATGCGCCGCCTGCTGCGCGACATCGCGGAGAACCGCGAGGTCGGTGACACCTCCACGCTCACCGACTCCTCGATCATGGAGGTCATCGCCAAGCAGCTGCCCTCCGTCAAGCAGGGCGACTGACACGCGCACCCGCGTGCGGGGCGCCCCGGGCCGCGGGCCCGGGGCGCCCCCGTCGTTTCCGCGTCCGGGCACGGACGCTCACCCGCGTGACGAAGGCGGAGCCCCGTGTTGTGCGTGCCGTGAGGGACACCGGTGGCGGCCCATGTGCGAGGATGCGGAGGATCGTCCGCGTGTTCTGACCGACAGAAGGGAAACCCCGCGATGGTGGACAAGCCGGGAACCGGCGGGCCGGGTGCCGTCGGAGACACCGACCGCTCCGTCGGTGAACTCGTCTCGGACGTCACCGGGAACTTCTCCCGTCTGGTGCGCCTCGAGCTGGAGCTCGCCAAGGCCGAGGCCAAGCTCGAGGCGGCGAAGGCCGGCAAGGGCATCGCGGGGTTCGCGGTGTTCGCCGTCCTCATGCACATCTTCGTCATCCTCCTCTCGGTGACCATCGCCTTCGTCCTGTACGAGGTGGCGGGCCTGCCGGGGTGGGCCTCCTTCGCCATCGTGACCGGCTTCTACCTGCTCGTCGCGATCGTGTTCGCCCTCTTCGGCCTGGTCAGCTTCCGCCGGATGCGCGGCCTGGAGCGGACCCGCCTGACCACCTCCCGCCTGGGCGCCATCCTGCGCCGCGAGATCACCCCGCCGGGCTCGGAGGTCGCCGCCGCCGGCAGGGCCGGGGCCACGGCCACCACCGGAAACTAGACGACCCACCGTGCTGGACGATTCGGCCGCCTACGTCGAGGGCCCCTGGGCCCACCGGAACGTCGGGGCCGCGGGCGCCCGCTTCCACGCCGCCGAGCTGGGGGAGGGGCCGCTGGTGCTGTTCCTGCACGGCTTCCCCCAGTTCTGGTGGGCGTGGCGGCACCAGCTCACCGCCGTCGCGGAGGCGGGCTACCGGGCGGTCGCCGTCGACCTGCGGGGGTACGGCGGCAGCGACAAGACACCCCGCGGGTACGACCTGGTGACCCTCGCCCAGGACGCCGCCGGCCTGGTCCGGGCCCTGGGCGCGCGCCGGGCGGTCGTGGTCGGCCACGGCGTCGGCGGCATGGTCGGCTGGACCATGACCGCCTACCACCCGGGCACCGTGCGCGCCCTGGCGGCGGTCGCGTCCCCGCACCCGGGCCGGGCGGCCCGTCTGATGCTCTCCGCGGGTCCGGGCGCCCGCCACATGCTCCGCGCCCAGCTGCCGATCCTGCCCGAGCACCGGCTCCTCGCCGACGGTTGCGCCCGGGTCGGCGACCTGCTGCGGGAGTGGTCCGCCCCGGGCTGGCCCGACGCCGAGGCCGAGAAGATGTACCGGATCGCGTTCTCCATCCCCAAGGTGTCCCACTGCTCCCTGGAGTACCACCGCTGGATCGCCCGCTCCCGGCTGCGCCCGGACGGCCTGCGCTACCACGCGCGGATGCGGACGCCGGTGCGCGTCCCGGTGCTCCAGGTCCACGGCTCCCTCGACCCCGTCTGCCCGCCGGAGACGGCCCGCGCCTCGGAGCGCTCGGTGGCGGGGGCCTACCGTTGGAGGGGGATCCCCGGCGCCGGGCACTTCCCCCACGAGGAGCGCCCGGACGCCGTCTCGGACGAGCTCACCCGGTGGCTCGACTCCCTCCCCGGCGACGACTGAGGAAGAAGGTGGACACGGTGAACGCGGACCGCGACCGCGCCCCGGACGGGCGCGCGCAGAACCAGCGACCCCGCGACCGCTACGGCCGGCCGATGCCGCACGGCAGCGCGGGCGAGGTGGAGCGGGTGCCCGACGACGCCGAATTCTCGGCGGAGGAAGGGCTGGAAACGGCCCAGGACCTCCTCGACCGGGGGTACGCTTTCACCGCCCACGAAGTCCTCGAGGCCGTCTGGAAGTCCTCCCCCGAGTCCGAACGCGAACTGTGGCGCGGACTGGCGCAGACGGCCGTGGGCGTCACCCACGCCCAGCGCGGCAACCTCACGGGCGCCGCCCGCCTGCTGCGCCGCGGCGCCGACCGGGTGGAGCCGTACGGCCCGGACGCGCCGCACGGTGTGGACACCGCGGCGGTGGCGGCCTTCGCCCGCTCCCTCGCCGACGACCTCGAAGCGGGCCGCGCCCGCCCGGGCGACGGGGTGGACCCGTCCCGGATGCGTTTGCGCTGAGGCCCCTGGGGCGGCTTCCCGTTTCATTCCCTTATGGGAACTTTAACGTTAACACCGCATTAAGTCATTATGCAAGAAGAATATCGCCGATAAATCCATTTATCCGTTTTTCGAGATCACCGATGGATCACATCTTTGATCGTTCTCGAAAAAACCCCTAATCCGCTCTCTTCTTTTTTCTTCGGGCTGCGTAGGATTTCCGGATCACCGCCCGTGAGCACGTGGCGCGGGCAGTGGGCACCAAACCGAAGGTGGCACCGCTTCGACCCCGGACCACGTGCCGTCGGGCCAGTTCAAGGCTCCTTCCGGACGGCGGTACGGGCACGGTTCCGCGCGGGATTCCCCGCGCTTCGCGTGCGCGGGGGAGAAAAGGTCGTGCCCGTCGCAAGGAGGACGGATTGTCTGGGCTCAACCTCGCCGCGCCAAGCGGCACGGCCCTAGAACTGCAAGGCATCGACTTCACACTCGTCATCATCGTCATGGCGGTCGCGCTCCTCGCGCTCGCCGTCGCGGGGATGCTGGTACGTGAAGTCCTCGCCGCCGGACAGGGCACCGAGCGAATGCGCAACATCGCCGTCGCGGTCCAGGAAGGAGCGGGTGCGTACCTCCGACGGCAGTTCCGCACCCTCGCGGTCTTCGTCGTCGTCATCCCCCTGCTGCTGCTCCTGCTCCCCGCCGACTCGTGGGCCATCTCCATCGGCCGGTCCGTCTTCTTCGCCCTCGGCGCCCTCCTCTCCGCCGCCACCGGCTTCATCGGCATGTGGCTCGCGGTCAGGGGCAACGTCCGCGTCGCGGCGGCCGCCCGCGGCGGCACCGCCGCCGACAGCCGCACCGCCATGCGGATCGCCTTCCGCACCGGCGGCGTCGCCGGCATGATCACCGTCGGCCTGGGCCTGCTCGGCGCGGCCGTCGTCGTCCTGCTGTACCGGGGCGACGCCCCGATCGTCCTGGAGGGCTTCGGCTTCGGCGCCGCGCTCCTGGCCATGTTCATGCGCGTCGGCGGCGGCATCTTCACCAAGGCCGCCGACGTCGGCGCCGACCTCGTGGGCAAGGTCGAACAGGGCATCCCCGAGGACGACCCCCGCAACGCCGCCACCATCGCCGACAACGTCGGCGACAACGTGGGCGACTGCGCGGGCATGGCCGCCGACCTGTTCGAGTCCTACGCCGTCGTCCTCGTCGCCTCCCTCATCCTGGGCCGCGTCGCGTTCGGCGTCGAGGGCCTCGTCTTCCCCCTGCTGGTCCCGATGATCGGTGTCCTCACCGCCATCATCGGCATCTTCATCGTCGCGCCCTCCGCGCGCGACAAGACGGCGATGTCCGCGATCAACCGCGGTTTCTTCATCTCCGCCGGGATCTCCGCCCTGCTCGTCGTCGCCGCCTCCTTCTGGTACCTGCCCGGCAGCTTCCAGGAGCTGTCCGGCGTGAGCCAGAGCGTCCTCGACGAGATCGCCGAAGCGGGCTACGCCGACGCCGACCCGCGCGTCATCGCGATCACCGCGGTCCTCATCGGCCTCGTCCTCGCGGCCGCCATCCAGCTCCTCACCGGCTACTTCACCGAGACCGACCGGCGGCCGGTCCGCGAGATCGGCGAGAGCTCCGAGACGGGCGCCGCCACCGTCATCCTGTCCGGCATCTCCGTCGGCCTGGAGTCGGCGGTCTACTCCGCCCTGCTCATCGCGGGCGCGGTGTACGCGGCGTTCCTCCTGGGCGGCGGGTCCATCACCCTCAGCCTGTTCGCCGTCGCCCTCGCCGGGACCGGCCTGCTCACCACCGTCGGCATCATCGTCGCGATGGACACCTTCGGCCCCGTCTCCGACAACGCTCAGGGCATCGCGGAGATGTCCGGCGACGTCGAGGGCAAGGGCGCCGAGATCCTCACGAGCCTGGACGCCGTCGGCAACACCACGAAGGCCATCACCAAGGGCATCGCGATCGCCACCGCGGTCCTGGCCGCCACCGCCCTGTTCGGAGCGTTCCGCACCTCCGTCCAGGAGCAGCTCGGCGGTGACGAGGTCTTCTCGCTGTCCCTGGACAGCCCGGACGTCCTCGTCGGCGTCATCATCGGCGCCAGCGTGGTGTTCTTCTTCTCCGGCCTCGCCGTCATGGCGGTCGGCCGCGCCGCCGGCCGCGTCGTCCTGGAGGTGCGCGAGCAGTTCCGCACCCGCCCGGGGATCATGGACGGCACCGAGAAGCCCGAGTACGCGCGCGTCGTCGACATCTGCACCCGCGACTCCCTGCGCGAGCTCATCACCCCCGGCCTGCTCGCCGTGCTGGCCCCGATCGCGGTCGGCTTCGCCTTCGGCTACGCCCCGCTGGGCGCGTTCCTCGGCGGCGCCATCGCCGCGGGCGTCCTCATGGCGGTGTTCCTCGCCAACTCCGGCGGCGCCTGGGACAACGCGAAGAAGCTCGTCGAGGACGGCCACCACGGCGGCAAGGGCTCGGAGGCCCACGCCGCCACGGTCATCGGAGACACCGTCGGCGACCCGTTCAAGGACACTGCGGGCCCGGCCATCAACCCGCTCCTGAAGGTGATGAACCTGGTCGCGCTGATCGTCGCGCCCAGCGTCGTCATCTTCCAGGACAACACCGTCCTGCGGGTCGGCGTCACCGTCGTGGCGGTCGCCATCCTCGTCGGCGCGGTCCTGTGGTCCAAGAAGCGCGGCTCGGGCACCGAGACCGAGCCGGCCGAGCTCGGCCACGGCGCGCCCGAGAGCGGCGACGACGATGAGACCCCCTCCGCCGGCTCCCCGGCCGTCGGGGGCGGCGGCATCACCGACGAGGCCGCCGGGACCGGCGGCAGGGAAGAGGCCCGCACCAACTAGACACGCATGACGAGGGGCCGCCGGGAGCACCCGGCGGCCCCTCCTACTCTGGAGCGAAGAACGTACTCAGGGGGGCTCATGTCGGGAATGAAGGGTCTGTTCGTCATCGTGGGGGTGATGGTGGGGTTCATGGTCCTGCTCTCCATCGTCGCGACGGTGATCGCGTCATGACCGACCGGACACTGCTCCTGCTCCGCCACGCCAAGGCGGAGGCGGGCTACGGGGTCATCGACTACGACCGCGCCCTCACCGACCGCGGCCACGACCAGGCCCGCCGGGTGGGCCGCCTCCTCGCCGAGGCGGGGCACACCCCGGACCACGTCATCTGCTCCGCCGCCAAGCGGACCCGCCAGACCCTCGAAGGCGTCCTGGAGACCCTCGGCGCCGCGCCGGAGGTCGACTACTCGGAGTCGGCCTACACCGCCGGCGTCGACTCCCTGGTCGAGCTGATCACCTATGTCGACCCCGCGGTGCGCACCCTCCTGGTGGTGGGCCACAACCCGACCATCGCCCAGCTGGCGGCGACGTTCGTGGGCAACGAGGCCCTGGTGTCGTACTCGCCGGCCACCGTCTCCGCGGTGGACATGGAGGTCGAGTGGCTTTACACGGCCCCGGGCACGGGGTCCGGACGCATCCTCGGCTGAACCCCCTCCGTCCCGCCGCACCACCGGCGAAGGCCTCCGGGCGGGTGGAGGCCAGGGGTTCGATGAATGTGACCCAGGACACGCCGACGAACGTTTGCTTCGCCCGCGGCCGAGGGGTAGTGTTCTCCGAGTCGCCTCCGACGGGTCCAAGACCCGAAGGGGCACGACCGAGCGAGCCGAACGCGAAAGCGGGCGGGCCGGTCGATCTTCTTCTCTCCGAAATTCAGCGGTCCGAAGCAGTGCTGCGGACATGTAAACTCGGAGAGTGCTCCCAAAGGAAACAGCGGGAGCGAGACCTTCATTTGATTCAGAAGGACCCGGAAAACGCCGATTTGGCGGGGAACGGGAACACTGATAAAGTGAAGACACAACAAAGCGGAAACGCAGACGCCTTCCACGGAAGAGCACAGAGGCCAACGGTCTCGGGCTTGTACGGGAAGGGCGGTTGCTTCTTGAGAACTCAACAGCGCGTGTTCGATTTTTACAGCCAAGTTTGTTTTGGCCCCGTCACACGAGAATCGGTGAGATTCGAGTGTGCGAGGTTCCTTTGATTGAGCCAGACATGGTTCGGTCAGGATTTCTTCTAGGTTTCCGGCCCCCTTGCGGGGTTCGGTGCAAGACCTTTATGGAGAGTTTGATCCTGGCTCAGGACGAACGCTGGCGGCGTGCTTAACACATGCAAGTCGAGCGGTAAGGCCCTTCGGGGTACACGAGCGGCGAACGGGTGAGTAACACGTGAGCAACCTGCCCCTGACTCCGGGATAAGCGGTGGAAACGCCGTCTAATACCGGATACGACCCTCCTCCGCATGGTGGGGGGTGGAAAGTTTTTCGGTCGGGGATGGGCTCGCGGCCTATCAGCTTGTTGGTGGGGTAACGGCCTACCAAGGCGATTACGGGTAGCCGGCCTGAGAGGGCGACCGGCCACACTGGGACTGAGACACGGCCCAGACTCCTGCGGGAGGCAGCAGTGGGGAATATTGCGCAATGGGCGAAAGCCTGACGCAGCGACGCCGCGTGGGGGATGACGGCCTTCGGGTTGTAAACCTCTTTTACCACTCACGCAGGCCCCACGTTTTCGTGGGGTTGACGGTAGGTGGGGAATAAGGACCGGCTAACTACGTGCCAGCAGCCGCGGTAATACGTAGGGTCCGAGCGTTGTCCGGAATTATTGGGCGTAAAGAGCTCGTAGGCGGCGTGTCGCGTCTGCTGTGAAAGACCGGGGCTTAACCCCGGTTCTGCAGTGGATACGGGCATGCTAGAGGTAGGTAGGGGAGACTGGAATTCCTGGTGTAGCGGTGAAATGCGCAGATATCAGGAGGAACACCGGTGGCGAAGGCGGGTCTCTGGGCCTTACCTGACGCTGAGGAGCGAAAGCATGGGGAGCGAACAGGATTAGATACCCTGGTAGTCCATGCCGTAAACGTTGGGCGCTAGGTGTGGGGACTTTCCACGGTTTCCGCGCCGTAGCTAACGCATTAAGCGCCCCGCCTGGGGAGTACGGCCGCAAGGCTAAAACTCAAAGGAATTGACGGGGGCCCGCACAAGCGGCGGAGCATGTTGCTTAATTCGACGCAACGCGAAGAACCTTACCAAGGTTTGACATCACCCGTGGACCTGTAGAGATACAGGGTCATTTGGTTGGCGGGTGACAGGTGGTGCATGGCTGTCGTCAGCTCGTGTCGTGAGATGTTGGGTTAAGTCCCGCAACGAGCGCAACCCTTGTTCCATGTTGCCAGCACGTAGTGGTGGGGACTCATGGGAGACTGCCGGGGTCAACTCGGAGGAAGGTGGGGACGACGTCAAGTCATCATGCCCCTTATGTCTTGGGCTGCAAACATGCTACAATGGCCGGTACAATGGGCGTGCGATACCGTGAGGTGGAGCGAATCCCTAAAAGCCGGTCTCAGTTCGGATTGGGGTCTGCAACTCGACCCCATGAAGGTGGAGTCGCTAGTAATCGCGGATCAGCAACGCCGCGGTGAATACGTTCCCGGGCCTTGTACACACCGCCCGTCACGTCATGAAAGTCGGCAACACCCGAAACTTGTGGCCTAACCCTTCGGGGAGGGAGTGAGTGAAGGTGGGGCTGGCGATTGGGACGAAGTCGTAACAAGGTAGCCGTACCGGAAGGTGCGGCTGGATCACCTCCTTTCTAAGGAGTCTTTCAAGGCCAACACTTTTCCGATGGTTGGCCGGACTCGAAAGTGGACCCGATGCTCCTGGCCCTGGTGGCCGGTGAGAGGTCGGGATGGCTGTAGAACTCATATCGAACTTCCTCCTGGGGGTCCTAGAAGCCTCGGGGGGCGCGCTGTTGGGTGTCTGAGGAAGCAACCCTCGCCTTGGTCCGGTTTCGGGCCGGCGGGTCGGTTGGTTCCCGCGGACCGCCTCTGAGAACTCTCAGAGTCCGCCCTTTTTCTCCTGGTCGGTGGCCTTTCGGGTCCTGGTCGGGGGGTGGGTAGGGCCGAGTGGTGTTGGGGTATGCGGTTGGTGTTTTGATTTGTGAATAGTGTGCGCGAGCATCTTGTTATCTGTAGTGGCCAAGTGATAGTGGCATACGGTGGATGCCTTGGCACCAGGCGCCGATGAAGGACGTGGGAGGCCGCGATAGGCCACGGGGAGCTGTCAACCGAGCTGTGATCCGTGGGTGTCCGAATGGGGGAACCCAGCCCGAGTTGTGTCGGGTTGCCGCCGCCTGAATGTATAGGGCGGTTGGTGGTGACGCGGGGAAGTGAAACATCTCAGTACCCGTAGGAAGAGTAAACAACAGTGATTCTCCTAGTAGTGGTGAGCGAACGGGGAAGAGGCTAAACCGTGCGCGTGTGATAGACGGCAGTCGTTGCGTGTGCGGGGTTGTGGGGCGTGTCTGTTCGGGTCTGCCGGCCCGGAGCGTTGATGGTTCTTCTAGCTGAATCCGTTGGGAAGCGGTACCGGAGTGGGTGAGAGTCCCGTAGGTGAAGGAAGAGTCTAGGCGTTGACGCTGTCCCCGAGTAGCGCGGAGCCCGAGGAATTCCGTGTGAATCTGGCAGGACCACCTGCTAAGCCAAAATACGTCCTGGTGACCGATAGTGCACTAGTACCGTGAGGGAAAGGTGAAAAGTGCCCCGGTGAGGGGTCGTGAAATAGTACCTGAAACCGTGTGCTGTCAAGCCGTCAGAGCATCCTTTCGGGGTTGTGATGGCGTGCCTTTTGAAGAATGAGCCTGCGAGTCATGGTGTGTGGCGAGGTTAACCCGGGTGGGGTAGCCGTAGGGAAACCGAGTCTGAATAGGGCGTTTGAGTCGCATGCTGTGGACCCGAAGCGGAGTGATCTACCCATGTCCAGGGTGAAGCGGGGGTAAGACCTCGTGGAGGCCCGAACCCACCAGGGTTGAAAACCTGGGGGATGAGGTGTGGGTAGGGGTGAAAGGCCAATCAAACTCCGTGATAGCTGGTTCTCCCCGAAATGCATTTAGGTGCAGCGTTGCGTGTTTCTTGCCGGAGGTAGAGCTACTGTTTGGCTGATGGGCCCGACAAGGTTACTGACGTCAGACAAACTCCGAATGCCGGTGAAGTGAAGCGTGGCAGTGAGACTGCGGGGGATAAGCTTCGTAGTCGAGAGGGAAACAGCCCAGATCATCAGCTAAGGCCCCTAAGCGTGTGCTAAGTGGGAAAGGTTGTGGAGTTGCTGAGACAACCAGGAGGTTGGCTTAGAAGCAGCCATCCTTTAAAGAGTGCGTAATAGCTCACTGGTCAAGTGGTTCTGCGCCGATAATGTAGCGGGGCTTAAGCACACCGCCGAAGCTGTGAAGCCTGAGACTTGTTCTCGGGTTGGTAGGGGAGCGTCGTGCGTTCGGTGAAGCCGCCGAGTGATCGTGTGGTGGAGGGCGTGCGAGTGAGAATGCAGGCATGAGTAGCGAAAGCAACGTGAGAAACGTTGCCGCCGATTGACTAAGGGTTCCTGGGGCAGGTTAATCCGCCCAGGGTGAGTCTGGACCTAAGGCGAGGCCGACAGGCGTAGTCGATGGATAACGGGTTGATATTCCCGTACCCGTGCACGAGCGCCCAGTATCGAATCAGGTGATGCTAACCACGCTGGCCGGCTTTCTGTCCTTCGGGACGGGTTGCTGTGCTGGTCTGGGATCCGAGCTTGTAGTAGGTAAGTGATGGGGTGACGCAGGAGGGTAGCTCTACCCGGCGGTGGTTGTCCGGGGGTAAGCGTGTAGGCCGGGGGTTGGCAAATCCGCCCCCATGAAGGTTGAGACGTGATGCGGAGCCGTTTTTGGCGAAGTGAGTGATCCCATGCTGTCGAGAAAAGCCTCTAGCGAGTTCGTGAGCGGCCAGTACCCTAAACCGACGCAGGTGGTCAGGTAGAGAATACCGAGGCGTTCGGGTGAACCATGGTTAAGGAACTCGGCAAATTGTCCCCGTAACTTTGGGAGAAGGGGAGCCCTGTCTGGTGAGAGCCCTTGCGGCTGGAGCTGGGTGGGGTCGCAGATAGCGGGGGGAAGCGACTGTTTATTAAAAACACAGGTCCGTGCGAAGTCGTAAGACGCTGTATACGGACTGACGCCTGCCCGGTGCTGGAACGTTAAGAGGACCGGTTAACGGGGTTCGCCCTGTGAAGCTGGGAATCCAAGCGCCAGTAAACGGCGGTGGTAACTATAACCATCCTAAGGTAGCGAAATTCCTTGTCGGGTAAGTTCCGACCTGCACGAATGGCGTAACGACTTCCCCACTGTCTCAACCATGGGCCCGGTGAAATTGCACTACGAGTAAAGATGCTCGTTTCGCGCAGCAGGACGGAAAGACCCCGGGACCTTCACTATAGCTTGACATTGGTGTTTGGGATGGTTTGTGTAGGATAGGTGGGAGCCGGTGAAACTGCCACGCTAGTGGTGGTGGAGGCGTTGGTGAAATACCACTCTGACTGTTTCGGGCATCTAACCTTGGGCCGTGATCCGGTTCGGGGACAGTGTCTGGTGGGTAGTTTAACTGGGGCGGTTGCCTCCCAAAGAGTAACGGAGGCGCCCAAAGGTTCCCTCAGCCTGGTTGGTAATCAGGTGTTGAGTGTAAGTGCACAAGGGAGCTTGACTGTGAGACGGACGTGTCGAGCAGGAGCGAAAGCTGGGACTAGTGATCCGGCACCGGCGTGTGGAAGCGGTGTCGCTCAACGGCTAAAAGGTACCCCGGGGATAACAGGCTGATCTTCCCCAAGAGTCCATATCGACGGGATGGTTTGGCACCTCGATGTCGGCTCGTCGCATCCTGGGGCTGGAGTTGGTCCCAAGGGTTGGGCTGTTCGCCCATTAAAGCGGCACGCGAGCTGGGTTTAGAACGTCGTGAGACAGTTCGGTCCCTATCCGCTGTGCGCGTTGGAGACTTGAGAAGGGCTGTCCCTAGTACGAGAGGACCGGGACGGACGAACCTCTGGTGTGCCAGTTGTCCTGCCAAGGGCATGGCTGGTTGGCTACGTTCGGGAGGGATAACCGCTGAAAGCATCTAAGCGGGAAGCTTGCTTCGAGATGAGGTCTCCTGCCTCCTTTGAGAGGGTAAGGCTCCCTAGAGACGATGGGGTTGATAGGCCGGGTGTGGAAGCCCTGTGAGGGGTGGAGCTGACCGGTACTAATAGGCCGAGGGCTTGTCCGCTGCAGATAATTGGGTGCTCGCGCATACATGTTCACATAACTGTGGAAGCTTCCGTTTCCCTGTCCTGGTTGGGGTGGGGTTGCGGTGTGGGTTTCCGTGGTGGTTATGGTGGGAGGGTCACACCCGGTTACTTTCCGAACCCGGTCGTTAAGTCTCCTTGCGCTGATGGTACTGCCCTGTGGTGGGGTGGGAGAGTAGGTTGCCGCCACGGTTTTCTTCGGGTTGAGAGCCCCTGCCTTCGGGTGGGGGCTTTCCCTGTTTTCGGGGTGCGGGTTTTGTGTGTGGGGGGTCGTCCTTGGGGCGGCCCCCTTTTTTTTTGTGTTCTGGGGGCCTTGGTCGCAGGGGGCGGCCGCGGTGGTCTTTCCGTTTGTTCCCTTTTCAATGCTGTGTGGGGTGGGGGTGGGTCTGTCCGGGGTCTCGGGGGTTGCCGGAGGGAGCATCGTCTCCTTCGGCTGCAAGAGGTCGGGGCGGGTGTTTCCTCTGTCCCGGACACCGAGGGGTTTCTGCCTGTCCTGGAGGCCTTGGCCACAGCCGGAAGGTGAACCGCCTTCTGCGCCACAGGGGGTTTCTCACCCGACCGGGATCTCCGCCATAGCCGTGTCAGGCCAGTGGGGTGCCCGGCCATAGGGGGTGTTCGCCGAGGTAGTTGTAGGTTTCCAAGAGGCCGGCCGCTTGGGGTGGGCGGTCCGCGCCGGGTGGGCCCGGCCCCGGCCGCAGTCGGTGTCCGGCAGACCACCAGGCGGGTGCGTTGGGCGCGCGTGGCGGGTGGTGGGGGTGTGACTGCCGGAGCCGGGTGCACCCGGAGCGCGCACACCCGCACCGCCTGGAAAGGTTGGGGGCGCCGGCGGCGGTGAAGGGGCTCCACGCTGTCGCCTACTCCCGCGCGTGACCGCGGTACCGGTCAGTGCTGGGGGTGAAAGCCGCACGTTTCCGCGACCCCGGCCCCAGACCGGGCACAGGACCGCGGCCCTGGCCGTAGGGGGTGTTGCCGCGCATACGTGCGACCCCGGCGCCAGGGGGGTTAGGGAGGAAGAACCGCGGCCCCCGCCGCAGGGGGTGTGGGAAGGAGCGACCGGCGGCCTCCGCCATGGGGGTGAGACCCGCTCCCGATCGCCGGCCCCGATCCACGGCATGGGAAGGCATTTAAGGCGTTTGCGGCGTTCACCGGGTGGGGTCAAGGCCGCGGTTCTATTGCCGACCTGGGGCTGAGGCCGCGGGTTTTTGCGGCGACCCCCCCTGGAGCCGGGGACGCGGTTCTTCCTCCCCAACCCCCACGGCTGAGGGCTGCGGTCCGGTGCCCGGGCTGGGGCCAAGATCGCAGGCACGCGCGGCAACACCCCTCGGGGCGGGGGTTCCGGCTCTTCCTCCCCAACCCCCCCTCTGGCTGAGGCTGCGGGTGCTCGCGGCCTTTACCCCCCGGGGGGCGGAGGTGCGCGGTCCTGTGCCGGGCTGTGGCCGGGGCCGCGAGAATGTACCGCTTTCACCCCCTGGGACTGGGGTCGCGGTCTCTCCTTCCCACACCCCCTGGGGTAGAGGTCGCGGACCTGTTCCCGGTCTGGGGCCAGGGTCGCGGGTACCTGCGGCGACACTCCCTGGGGCGGGGGTCGCGATTCCTCCTCCCCACACCCCCTGTGGCTCGGGGCTGCGGGCGCGTGCGGGTTTCACCCCCGCTCCCGTCCGTACCGCGGTCACGCGCGGGAGTAGGCGACAGCGTGGAGCCCCTTCACCGCCGCCGGCGCCCCCAACCTTTCCAGGCGGTGCGGGTGTGCGCGCTCCGGGTGCACCCGGCTCCGGCAGTCACACCCCCACCACCCGCCACGCGCGCCCAACGCACCCGCCTGGTGGTCTGCCGGACACCGACTGCGGCCGGGGCCGGGCCCACCCGGCGCGGACCGCCGTTCCCAAGCGGCCGGCCTTTTGGAAACCTACAACTACCTCGGCGAAGACCCCCTATGGCCGGGCACCCCACTGGCCTGACACGGCTATGGCGGAGATCCCGGTCGGGTGAGAAACCCCCTGTGGCGCAGAAGGCGGTTCGCCTTCCGGCGGTGGTGAAGGTCCCGGTCGGGTGGGAAACCCCCTAGAGCGCAGGAAACGGTCCACCCTCCGGCTGTGGCTGAGGCCCCGGTCGGGTGCGCCAACCCCCTGGGGTCGGGGCGGGAAGCCGCCTGCGACCCTCACCCCCTGCGGCGGGGGCCCAGCGATGCCCTCCGGCTGTGGCCAAGGGCCCCGGTTAGGTGGGAAACCCCCTGCGGCGCAGGAGGCGGTTCGCCTTCCGGCTGTGGCTGAGGCCCTGGTCAGGCGGGAAGCCCCCTGGGGCTGGAGCGGGAAGCTACCCGCGGCCCTCACCCCCTGCGGCGGAGGTGGCGGTTCGCCTTCCCCCTGGGGCTGAGGGCCCCAGCCAGGTGGGAAACCCCCTGGGCCCGGGGCCCGCAGGGTACGCGCGGCCCCACCCCCATGTATCCGGGACGGAGGGCACGCCGACCCCGGCCCCCTGGGGTCGAAGGAGATGATGTGCCTTCCGGTGGTGGCTCGGCCCCCAACAGACCCACCCGTCACCCACCACAACGTTGAAAGACAAGGCAAAACCCCCGAACGACAGGCGGAAGGCCATCTGCGGCCCTCACCCCCTGCGATGAAGGCCCGGCGACGCTCTCTGGTGGGGGCTGAGGGCTCCACGCGGGTGGAAACCCCCCCGCGGCGGAGGCCCAGCGACGCTTTCCGGCCGGGGCTGAGGTTTCCGGTCGGGTGGGAACGCCCCGCGGCGAAGACCCACGACGCCCACCGGCGGTGGCCGAGGACAGCAGGAAGCCGGATGACCCGTCCCCCGACAGCCCTACCCGTCACCCATCACAGCGTTCAAAGGGCCCGAGGGAACCCACGAGCGGAACCGCCCCACCCCCCGTCACCCCAGGGACGTGTGCCCGATGGACGCCGGTTCCGCATGTGCGTGCAGGTCGGCCGCCTCGATCTCCTCCCGGGTGATCCCCAGGATGAACGCGATCGTGTCCAGGTAGGGCACGTTCACCGACGTGTCCGCCTGCTGGCGGACCACCGGCTTGGCGTTGAACGCCACACCCAGCCCGGCCGTCTGGAGCATGTCCAGGTCGTTGGCCCCGTCGCCCACGGCGACGGTCTGCTCCAGCGGCACCCCGGCCTCGCGGGCGAACCGCTCCAGCGTGACGGCCTTGCCCTTGCGGTCCACGACCGGGCCCACCAGGCCCCCGGTCAGTTTGCCGTCGACGATCTCCAGCGTGTTGGCGGCGGAGTAGTCCAGGCCGAGCCGCTCCACGAGCACGTCCGTGATCTGGGTGAAGCCGCCGCTGACGATGCCGCACTCGTACCCCAGCCGCTTGAGCGTGCGGATGAGGGTGCGGGCGCCGGGGGTCAGCTGGATCTCCTCGCAGACCTCCGCGATGGCGCCGGCGTCCAGGCCCTTCAGCAGGGCGACCCGGCGGCGCAGGGACTCCTCGAAGTCCAGTTCGCCGCGCATCGCCTGCTCGGTGACGCGGGCGACCTCCTCCTCGCAGCCCGCGTGGGCGGCCAGCAGTTCGATGACCTCGCCCTGGATCAGGGTGGAGTCGACGTCCATGACGATGAGGTGTTTGGCGCGGCGGTGCAGGCCGCTGGGCTGGACGGCGACGTCCACGCCCTGGGTGGAGGCCTCCATGGCGAGTTCGGCGCGCAGCTGCGCCAGGCGGGCGGGGTCGCCCGCGGCACCGGAGATCTCCATCTCCACGGAGGTGACCGGGTAGCTGGACAGGCGCTCGATCCGGTCGATGTTGGCGCCGGCCCGGGCCACACAGGAGGTGATGGCGCCCAGGGCGCCGGGGCGCAGCGGGTCGGCGAGCACGGTGACGTGCAGCCGTGCGGCGGAGGAGGACTCGTTGACCCGGTTGTGCGCGTCCCCGGAGGCGTAGTCGGCCTCCATGTCGAGGTCGATCGCGGTCTTGTCGAGCGCGTTGCGGACCTCTTCGAAGACGCGGTGGCGGCTCACCCCGGGGGCGACGCGCTCGTCCACCTCCAGGACGGCGCCCAGGACGAGGCGCCCGGCCAGGACGACCTGCTCGAGGTCGACGATGGTCACGGGGAAGACGGAAAGGGTGCTCAGCAGGCGCGCGCTGATCCCCGGACGGTCGCGACCGGTCACCGTCACCGACAACGTGGTTTCATCATTCATGGCGCTATCCACGGTACTCGGCCGCCCGCCGGCGTCGTCGCGCAGGTCGCTTCTTTTCCCAGCTAGTTCACTATGTGGACACCCGGGCCGGGGTCTTCCCGGGCCCTGGTGTCACTTCTGCTTCTTCGACTTGCGCGGTTTCTTCGCCTTGACGGAGACTCCGCCCAGCATGCAGGTGCCGGTGAGCCGGATGACGGGGGCGTTCGGGTCGGTCACCTGGTCCGTTCCGTGCAGCTCGGTGCCGCCGAGGATTCCGGACGTGTTGTTGATCACCCTGACCCCGTGGGGGACGGTGATGTCGACCCCGCCGAGGATGACGGCGACCTGGATGGTGACCTCGCGGCGGCTCAGGACGGCCTCGCGCAGGTCGAGGTCGACGCCGCCGCACAGGACGGACACGTTGGTGCGGGGCTCGACCAGCCAGCGGCCCTTGCGCTCGCAGCCGCCGAACACGGCGACCATGTTCTCCGAGCCCTTGCTCTGCCCGGCCAGGTCGCGGGCCTCCTGGCCCAGGATCTCCATGCCGTCGGCCGCGTGCGCGCCGTCGACGGCGGTGGGGAACGGGCTGTGCCCGGCGGCGGGCAGGTCGGAGACGATGGGCGCGAGCTCGCCCATGGTCTTGGCCTTGTAGAGGGTGTCGAGTCGTTCCTCGTGCTCCACGGGGGTGAGGCGACCCTCCGCCAGCGCTTCGCGCAGGCGTTCGGCAACCTTGTCACGGTCCGCGTCGGAAGCTCGGATGTGCTCGGGCTGCATGGTGTCGGGTCTCCTCCTCGATCGTGGGCCGGGTGTCGGCCGCACTCCAAGTATGGGTTCGGGCCCGTCGCGGGCGGATCAGGTATCTTCCCTGGCCCTACCCTGAGACTCCCCCTCAGGCCCCCAGGACCAAGGATGCCCCTTCCGGGCCGTACCGGCCAGGGCCGGTACCGGGTCGTGACCGTCGGGCGGGGCGGTGCGCGGTGCGGGCGCCCCGCCCGGACGGCGCGTCAGGCCGCGATGAGCCGGTCCACCAGCAGCTCCAGCCTCTGCTCGGCGTACTGCGGCGGCAGCCGCCCCTCCCGGGTCAGGGTGGCCAGCCCGTGCAGGGCGGCCCAGAACACCTCGGTGAACAGCCCCGGGTGGACGCCGTCCCCGGCGACCTCGCCGAGTGTCTCCAGCAGGGCGGCGAAGGCGTCCTTCAGGGGCTCGGGGGTGTCCTCGCGCGCGAAGGCCAAGCCGCCGTCGAGCCGGAACATGGCGTCGTAGACCGCCGGGTTGCGCACGGCGAAGTCGAGGTAGGCGCGGGCGAGGGCGGTGACCCGTGGCCGGGTGCCGTCCGCGGCGGCGGTCGCGGCCCGCAGCGCCACGGCCATCTCGGCGGCGCCCTGGAGGGCGACGGCGCCGATGATCTCGCGTTTGCCGCGGAAGTGGCTGTAGAGGACGGGCTGGCTGTACTCGATGCGCTCGGCGAGCCGGCGGGTGGTGACGGCGTCCCAGCCCTGCTGCTCGGCGAGTTCGCGGGCCGTCGCGACGATGAGGCGTTCGCGCTCGGCCCGTTCGCGCTGCTTGCGTTCCTGTACCGACATGGCTTGATTCTAGCACCGCTAGACAATCGAGCGGCAGCAGTACTAGCATCGCATCGAAAGCTAGCGGCGCTAGAAAATTGGAGGCACAGCCGTGCTCGTCGCACTGGAGATCGTCACCACCGTGATCGTGGGCCTGATGGTGGGGGTGGAGCTCGCCGTCGCCCTGGTCCTCGGCCGGATCCTCGACGCCCTCCCCGAGGACAGCGGTCAGCTCGGCCGGAGCCACGGGGGCCGGATGCTCGGGGCCGTGATGCCGGTCTGGTACATCGGCTCGCTCGTGCTCGTCGGGGTCTGGGCCGTCGCCGGGTGGCACCAGGACGGTGTCGGCCTCGTCGTCACCGCCGCCGCGCTGCTGGTCGTCAGCGTGCTCATGTCGGTCCTGCTGCTCGTCCCGATCAACAACAGGGGCAAGACGTGGACCCCCGAGAACCGGCCCGCCGACTGGAAGCGGCAGATGAAGCGCTGGGACCGCTACCACTACGTCCGGGTGGCCATCATCACCGCGGCCTTCGCCCTGCTGGTCACCGCCCTCGCCTGAGCCCGCCGGCCCCGGACGGCCGGCGCGGCCGCGCCGGGGCGGGCCGCGTCCGCCGTCGGCGGATACGGCCCCACGGCTCTCCCCTCCACACACCCGTCGGCCGCGCGCCCGGCGCGTGCCGCGGGGGCCGGGCGCCCTACGGGGCGGGACCGCCGGTCACGGCACGGCACGTGCCCCGGGACGCGGGCTCAGAGGGGGATCGAGGAGTGCGCGGCCACCAGGGCCCGGCGCACGGCCGAGTCCAGCCGGCGCAGGGACCGCGCCCTCAGCTCCGCCTGGTGGGCGCTCATGCCGCGGCCGGAGCGGGCGTCGGCCAGCTCCACGACCGCCGCCAGGCGCGCAGCCTGCTCGGCGACACCGCGGGCGCGCTGCGGGTAGGCGGGCGGGAGCCCGCCGCCGCCCCCGTCGGCGGAGCCCAGCGCGTTCACCCGCCGACGGACATCGGGGGAGAAGCCGGTGAGGTCGTCGACGCCCTCCAGGTCGCGGGCGACCTCGATGAGGGTGAGCTTGAGCGCCTGCTCGGCCTCGGCCAGGCCGGGTACCTGGGGGATCGTGTCGTTGGCCCGATACGGGGCCCAGGAGACCCCCACGTAGGATGAACCCCGCCGGTCGGTCGTGGGGACCAGCCCCACCTGGCGGTCGGCGAGTCGGAGCAGTACCCCCTCCCGCGCCTCCAGCGCGGCCTGGTTGAACTCCCCGGGGCCGACCAGACCGAGCGGGTCCCCTTGTACGGGCAGTGCCAGCCGGAACGCCGACGGTCTCGTACCCGGCAGGCCACGAAGTCGTACCAGTGCGGCCCGCAGCGGTACGCCCTCCTCGAAGGGCAGGTCCCCCGGCGGTACGGTCCCGATGAGCTGGGGCCCGCTGTGGCGTTCGACGGCGTCCACGGCCTCGTCCAGGCCGACGTGCCCGGACAGCCAGGCGTTGCCCCAGGCGACGAGTGTTGCGGACGTGGAGTTCATGGCTCCAGGGTAGGTCGGTGCTGCGCCGGCCGGGTCGGCACTGCACCGGCGCGGGACGCGAGTGACGTGAGGGAGAACGATGGACGGTCGGGTTCTGGGGCTGAGCGGTGTCACCGTGCGGCGGGGTGACGCGCTCCTGCTGGACGGCGTGGACTGGTCGGTGCTGGAGGGTGAGCGTTGGGTGGTCCTGGGCCCCAACGGCGCGGGCAAGACCACCCTGCTGAGCGTGGCCTTCAGCCAGCTGTACCCCACCTCGGGCGAGGTGGAGATCCTGGGCGAGCACCTGGGGCGGGTGGACGTGTTCGAGCTGCGGCCGCTCATCGGGTACGCGGGGGCGGCGATCGCCAACCGCGTCGAGCAGGGCACACCGGTCCTCGACCTGGTGCTGAGCGCGGCCTACGGGTACCTGGGCCGGTTCCGGGAGGAGTACGGCGTCCCGGACCTGGGCCGGGCGCGGGCGCTGCTGGGCCACTGGGGCGTCGGCGACCTGGCCGACCGCGAGTTCCACACGCTGTCGGAGGGCGAGCGCAAACGCGTGCTGATCGCCCGGGCGCTGATGTCGGACCCCGAGCTGCTGCTGCTGGACGAGCCCGCGGCGGGCCTGGACCTGGGCGGCCGCGAGGACCTGCTGCGCCGCCTGGGCGCGCTGGCCCGCAACGAGGCGGCCCCGGCCCTGGTTGTGGTGTCGCACCACGTCGAGGAGATCCCGGCCGGGTTCACGCACGGGCTGCTGCTGCGCGGGGGCGGTGTGGTCGCGGCGGGTCCGCTGGACGAGGTGATGACGGCCGACAACCTGTCGGAGACGTTCGGCCTGCCCCTGAAGGTGGAGCGCGACGGCGACCGCTGGAACGCCCGGGCGGTCTGACCCCGGACCCGCTCCCGACCCCCGAGAACCCTTCCCCGCTCTCCTCCCGTGCACGGCCGGCGGTCCTCCGCCGGCCGTTCCCCTTTCCCGGATCCCCGGCGACCTCCCTGTCTTCGGCGCGGGGACCGGGGCCGGAACCGGCGGCGGGCCGTTGTCGATACCGGGACCCAGAGTGGACGCTGTCCCAAAACCCGGATAAGGGGTACGGAAACGGCGCCATCATATTGACCTTAAATACTGTTCCTGTCCGGATATAGCTCCTTGATGTGACTTCGGGTACCGTCTTCGGCGGTGAGCGGAACACTCCAATTCGGCGCGCTTTATGATCATCGGGTGGGCGGGGCCGGGCGATGCGCGGTCCGTGCCCGCGTTGCCTGCACCCCCGTCAGGAGAACCGGAGCTGCCCAGATGTCGATGTCGAATACCGCCGCGGCGCATACCGCCCCGGAGCACGACAAAGGGGTGATCGCATGACCATGGTCATCATCGTCGCCCTTTTCGTCGCCGTTCTCCTTCTCATCTTCTGGCGGAGCGTGCGCATCATCCCCCACTCCATGCAGGACGTGGTGGAGCGCTTCGGCAAGTACCACCGCACCCTGGACTCGGGGTTCAACGTCGTCATTCCGGGCGTCGACCAGGTCCGCGAGCGCATCGACCGCCGAGTCCAGGTGGTGAGCTTCCCGCCACAGTCCGCCATCACCGAGGACAACCTGGCCGTGGAGGTCGACTCCGCGGTCTACATCCGGGTCGTGGACGCCTACCGCGCCACCTACGAGGTCGCCAACTTCATCCAGGCGGTCGAGCAGCTCACCCTCGCCACGCTGCGCAACGTCATCGGCGGCATGAACCTGGAGGGGACCCTCACCTCCCGCGACCAGATCAACCGCGAACTGAAGGCGGTGCTGGACGAGGCCACCAGCGACTGGGGCATCGAGATCAGCCGCATCGAGCTGAAGGGCATCGAGCCCCCGGGCTCGGTGCAGGAGGCCATGGAGATGCAGATGCGCGCCGACCGCGAGAAGCGCGCGCAGCTGCTCAGCGCGGAGGGCGAGAAGCAGTCCGCGGTGCTGCGGGCCGAGGGCGAGCGGTCGGCTGCGGTGCTGCGGGCCAAGGGGCAGGCGGAGGCGCAGATGCTCACCGCCAAGGCCGACGCCGAGGCCCAGACCCTGCGGGCGCGCGGTGAGGCCGACGCCATCCACATGGTGTTCAAGGCCCTGCACACCAGCAAGGTCGACCCCGACGTGCTGGCCTACCAGTACCTCCAGAAGCTCCCGGAGATCGCCAAGGGCGACGCCAACAAGGTGTGGATCGTGCCGTCCGAGATGGGCCAGGCCATCCAGGGGGTGGGCGCCGCGTTCCAGCGCCTGCGCGACGAGGTCGTGCGGGTGCCCTGACGCCCCCGCCGCGACCCGCCTGCGGCCCCGGTGCGCTCGGGCGCCCCGGGGCCGCACGGCTTCACGGAAGTCCTGCTCCACGGGCCGCAGGGCCCGTCCCGGCGGCCAGTGGATGACCCGATGACCGGCTCACCGGGGCCGCTCTCGTAGGCTGTGGGAGCCCTCGACGGTCGGGGAGCGGAGAAGCCACGAAAGCCGGACTATGGAACTCTGGGAGGCTGCGGCCGTCCTCCTGGCGGGGATCGCCGCCGGGGGGATCAACTCCATCGCGGGGTCGGGGACCCTGTTCACCTTCCCCGTGCTCCTGGCCCTGGGGTACCCGCCGATCACCGCCACCATCTCCAACAGCATCGGCCTGGCGCCCGGCAGCATCAGCAGCGCCATCGCCTACCGCAGGGAGCTGTCCGGGCAGCGCTCCCGGGTCATCCGGCTGGGCGGCATGTCCCTGATGGGGGCGATCACCGGCGCGCTGCTGCTCATCTACCTGCCCGCCGGGGTCTTCGAGAAGGTCGTCCCGTTCATGATCGGCGCGGCCTGTGTGCTGATCATCCTCCAGCCGCGCATCACCCGCTGGGCCCGGGCCCGCAAGCCCGCGCGCAGGGACGGCGGTCCGCTGCTCCCGCTGGGCGCCTACCTGACGGGCAGCTACGGCGGCTACTTCGCCGCGGCCCAGGGCATCATCCTCATGAGCATCCTGGGTGCCGCCCTGGACGACGACCTCCAGCGGCTCAACGGCCTGAAGAACCTGCTCGCGGGGATCGTCAACGGCGTCGCCGCCGTGTTCTACATCGTGCTGGCCTCGCCGTCGTGGCCGGTGGTCGGCCTCATCGCGGTGGGCTCGATCCTCGGCGGCTACCTGGGCGGTCGGTTCGGCCGCCGGCTGAGCGCCGCGGCCCTGCGCGTCGTCCTGGTGGTCGTGGGCCTGTCCGCGGCGATCCAGCTGCTCCTGGGCCGGGTCTGACCCGTCCCGCCGCGCGGGGGCCCGCCTCCGGTTCCGGGGCACGCCCGGCGCCCGCGCCCGGGCGGGGGGTCAGGTGCGGAAGTACCCGCGCCGGTCGGCGTCGTCGATGAGCGCCGTCGCGTACGCCCCCAGCGCCTCGGACCCCTCGGCGATCAGCTTGACCTTCTCCATGACCTGGGCCCGGGTGATCCCGAACCGCACCCAGGTGCCGCCCTCGTTGTGCCAGTTCGCGAGCATCGGCGACAGCCGGTCCACGGCCCGGGCGAACCGCGCCTCGGGGGTGACCCTGGCCTCGAACTCCTCCCAGAGGGCGCGGGCGGCCTCGGCCTGGTCCTCGGGGAGCAGCGGGAAGATGCGGTCGGCGGCTGCGCGCTCGCGCTCGGCCTGGGTCTGCGAGTTGACCTGGTCGAACAGGAAGGTGTCGCCCGCGTCGATCTCCACGATGTCGTGCAGCACCAGCATCTCGACGACCCTGTCGATGTCGGTGCCCTCGGGGGCGTACTCGGCGAAGGTGCGCGCGGTCAGCGCCAGATGCCAGGAGTGCTCGGCCGAGTTCTCCCTGCGGGACCCGTCCACCAGCAGGTTCTGCCGCAGGATGCGCTTGAGTTTGTCCACCTCCAGAAGGAAGCGGAGCTGCGCGTTCAACCGCTCGTTGTCGACCCCGCTGGCAAAGACCGGTGCCGGTTCCGTCACGTGGTTCGCCCTCCTGAAGGATGAGTCGAAACGGTCAGGTGGACCGCCCTCGAGCGGTCGCCCCTGGATGATCCCATGGAACGCGGACCGGCTGTCGCGGCGGCGTCCGTTAAGGGGACGGCCGGAGATGCGGCGGAGTGCACACGGTGAACGCGGTCTCACGGGGAGGTTGCGGTCGCGCGCGGACCGCCACCGGGGTACCGGACCCCTCACGCACCGCCCCGGACCTGCGCGGAAGCCGTGACGTGCCGGTGGAACCACTCTGTCAGGGCGCGGTCGGCGAGTACGCCGCCGGGGGTGAGCGGGCCCGGTTCCAGCCCGGGTTCGGGGCCGATGGCGTGCGCCAGGTCGGGGATCACGATGTGACGGAGCACATGGTCGGTGCCCTCGGGCGACACGGGTGCGGCGGCCTCCTGTTTCAGGCGGCGGCCGCGCCGCCGGAGCCAGCCCGAACCGCGCTCCTCGGGCTCCGCGGTGCCCGAGAACTCGGCGCGCAGCGCCTCGTGCAGGCCCAGGCCGTGCTCGGGGGGCAGCACGTCGTCCCGGCCGCCGCTGACGACCAGCACCGGGACGCGGCGCCTGGCGACCTCGGGGGCCCGGGAGGTGAAGTCGAACCGCTCGCGGACCGCCAGCGCGTCCTCGGTCCAGCCGTAGGGGGCGCCGCGGTTGCGCTCCCGGGCGGCCAGGACGGGCGCCGGGTCGGTGACCGGGTTGACCAGGGCCGCGGCGCCGACCGGCAGGTCGCCCTCGGCCAGGGACAGCAGGACCGCGGAGGCGCCCGCGCCCACCCCGAGTAGGCCGACCGGGTCGTCGGTGATCGGGAACAGGGAGCGCAGCTCGGCGACCAGCCGCGGCAGCTCGGCCGCGGCCCCCTCGACGACGGGGCCGAACAGCTCCATCAGGTAGTCGCTCTCCCCGCGGCGGCCGATCTCGGGCACCCCGCCCTCGGGCAGCCGGGCGCCGAACAGCGGCAGCCCGGGGTAGACGCGCCAGGCGGGCAGGGAGGCCAGGGGCGCCGTCCCCGCCAGCGCGGCCTCGCTGCGCGGCGGCTCGAACGCGTGCAGGCCCAGGACGAGCGGTGCCGGGTGCGCCCCCGTCGCCGGGGGCAGGGCCAGGAAGGGGATGCCCGCGGCGGTCCCGGCGACCGGGGCGGACCTGCCGTCCAACATGGTGCCGTCTACCACCGCGCCTCGCCTTCGTTGCGCCGGGAGAAGTCGGTGAGGTAGCTGCTCACCAGCCTCTTCGCCTCGTTGATGAGGTCGGGGTCGCCCTCGGGGTCGTTCCGGAACGCCAGCTTGAGCACGGCGTCGGCCGCCTCGACGGCCACGTTGACGGCCCGGTCGAGCTCGTCGCTGTCGGGGATGCCGGAGGCGGACACCACGATCTTGCGCAGCCGGATCGAGATGACCCGGTTGTTGTCGGTGCCGCCGTTGAGCAGCCGGGTGTCGACGATGTCGCCGAAGTGCAGGCTGCGGAAGCCCGGCACGTTGCGGTGCATGTCGATGTACTCGTCGACGATGGCGTCGACGGCGGTGGTCCAGTGGGAGAACGACGTCCCGGCGAGGCGTTCGGTGATCCGGGCGCCGAACTGGTCGAGGAAGCGCAGTCCCAGGGCCTGGGTGATCGCCTTCTTGTCGGGGAAGAACTGGTAGACCGAACCGATCGCGACCCCGGCGCGCTCCGCGATCCGGGTGGTGGACAGGTTGTCGTAGCCGACCTCGTCCAGGATCTCGGCGCAGCAGTCGAGCATCCGCTGGACGCGGAGCATGCTGCGCTGCTGGGCCGGCAGCCTCCGGAGGGGGGCCTGCGCGAAGGCGAGCTCCTCAGTGGAGACACGTGCGTGACCCGACCCGTTCTTGCCTGCGGGGGTCCTCCGCGACCGCGGGGGCGTTGAGCTTCGGGAATTAGTCGTCACAGCACCTATGATGCCGTTCCGGAATCACCTGGTTCCGGGGAAATTCCAGTTTCGTTCTGCGGACTCTTCCTTCCGCGCCACCGTCAGGGCAGGGTAGTGGCGTGCCCGAGGCCTCACAGCCATCGCTCTTGGAGGTTGAGTCATGAACACCCCGCCGACGACCGAGGACTCGCGGGACACCACACCCGAGCAACTCGACGCCGTCATGGAGCGCGCCGCGGCCGCCGCCCCGCTGCTGGCCTCGCTCGCCCCGGCCGAGCGGGCCCAGCTGCTGCGGGCCGTCGCCGACGCCCTGGACGCCGCCGCCGACGACCTGGTCCCCCTGGCGCAGGCCGAGGCGCACTACCCCGAGGCCCGCTGCCGCGGCGAACTGGGCCGCACCACCTTCCAGCTGAGGCTGTTCGCCGACGTGCTGGAGGACGGCACCTACCTGGAGGCCATGGTCGACCCCGCCGACCCCGACTGGGGCACCCCGCGCCCGGACGTGCGGCGGATCCTGGTGCCGCTGGGGCCGGTCGTGGTCTTCGGGGCCGGCAACTTTCCGTTCGCGTTCTCCACCGCGGGCGGGGACAGCGCCTCGGCGCTGGCCGCCGGCTGCCCGGTGGTCGTCAAGGCCCACCCCGGCCACCCGCGCCTGGCCCGGCGCACCACCGAGGTCGTCGTGGCGGCGCTGGCAGCCGCGGGCGCCCCGGAGGGGGCGTTCGCCCTCGTGGAGGGGGTCGAGGCCGGGCGGCAGGCGGTCCTGCACCCGCTGACCCGGGCCGTCGGGTTCACCGGCTCCATCCCGGGCGGGCGGGCGCTGTTCGACCTGGCGGTGTCGCGCCCGGACCCGATCCCGTTCTACGGGGAGCTGGGCAGCGTGAACCCGGTGTTCGTCACCCGGGCCGCCGCCTCCGCCCGCGGCGAGGAGGTCCTCGCCGGGTACGCGGAGTCCGCGAACCTGGGCTCGGGCCAGTTCTGCACCAAGCCGGGCGTGGTGTTCGTGCCGGAGGACACCGAGCTCGACGCGCTCGTCGCCGACTTCGCGGGGCGGGCCGCGGCGCCGCTGCTCAACGACCGGGTCGCCGACGGGTTCGCCCGCGGGTTGGACGCCCTGGCCGGGCACCCGGCCACCGAGGTCCTGGTCCAGGGGGCGGCGGACGGGGACGGCGGCTGGTCGCCGTCGCTGCTGCGCACCGACCTGGACGCGCTGCTGGAGCACTCCGAGACACTGCTGGAGGAGTGCTTCGGCCCGGCGACGCTGGTGGTGACCTACGCCGACGAGCGGAGGCTGCTGGAGGCCGCGGGCGTCCTCCAGGGCCAGCTCACCGTCACCGTGCACGGCGAGGAGGACGACGCGATCGCCCCCGCGTTGCTGGCGCTGGGCGCGTCCGTGGCGGGCCGGGTCGTCTGGAACGGCTGGCCCACGGGGGTGGCGGTCACCCACGCCATGACCCACGGCGGGCCGTACCCGGCGACGACCGCGCCGCTGCACACCTCGGTGGGCGGCACCGCCATCCGCCGCTTCCTGCGCCCGGTCACCTACCAGTCGGTGCCGGACGGCCTCCTCCCGGAGGCCCTGCGCGACGCCAACCCGCTGGGCGTCCCGCGCCGCCTCAACGGCGCGCCCCCGGCGGTGTGACCCGCCGGGCCGGGGCGGGCCCCGCCCGCCCCGGCCCCCGCTCGGGGAATCCGGGGAAGTACGGGTCCCCGGTGGCGCCCCACGCCTCGTACTTCTCCCGGAAGGCCTCGGCGTGCTCCCGCCGACTCTGCGATTCCGATCGGTGGATGAGCGCTCCCGCGACGTACCCGGCGCAGCCGAGGACGGGCAGGATGAGGTTCGCCGGGTGCAGCGCGGCCTCATCCCAGACCTGGGAGGTGATGATGAGCGCCGCGCAGCACAGGGCACCGGCCCATTGCAGGAAGATCGCTCCGCCCGGGCGCCGGACCCCGAACTCCCGCAGCCGCTGTCCGGCGAGGACGTACCCGTGCCGGTTCACCCACGGGTGCCATCCGAGAGAGCCCCGGTCCACCAGGCCCTCGGCCATGGCCACGTGGTACGGGTCCGCCAAGGGCGGCAGCGCGCCCTCGGCGGTCAGCGCCATGTCGTACCGCAGGGTGAGCCGGTACACGGCCGGGCAGAGCAGCGCGCACCCCGCGAGGGAGAGGACCGCGTACGGCAGGAGAGCGGCCATCGCGTCGCCGACACCGAGATAGAAGCCTCCGGCGGCCAGGAGCAACGCGAAGAAGACACCGGCCGCCAGTGCGGACACGAGGGCGTTTCCGCGCGGGTCGTTCTGATGG
The DNA here is from genome assembly GCF_018316655.1 of Nocardiopsis changdeensis. GTDB lineage: Bacteria > Actinomycetota > Actinomycetes > Streptosporangiales > Streptosporangiaceae > Nocardiopsis > Nocardiopsis changdeensis. The sequence continues at coordinate 127,052 of NZ_CP074133.1, forward strand.
CGGATCTTCGCCGCGGCGGCTCGCACCACCCACGAGCGCGGTGCGGGCGGGAGTGCCGGGGGCCGTGGCGGGAGCAGGGGGGATGGTGGGGGAGCCATACCCCCTACCGTATCCGGAGACCCTCCTGACGGGTAGGTGTGAGGTTCGCCCGAAGACCTTGGTGGCCGGAGCCGGCCGGCCGTAGTCTCCCGCCATGAGCAGCCACCCGAACCCCGTCCCCGACGCCGTCGAGGCGCTGATCCGCGACCTGCCCAAGGTGGAACTCCACGTCCACCTGGAGGGGTCCATGCCCGCCGAGACCCTCTTCGACCTGGCCCGCCGCCACGGGCTGGAGTCCGTCCCCGACACGTTCGACGCGTTGGAGGCGTGGTACGAGTTCACCGACTTCCCGCACTTCCTCGACGTGTACCTGGCCTCCGTCGAGGCCCTGCGCGAGGAGGAGGACTTCGCCCGGCTCACCGCGGCGGTCGCCGGGCGCCTGGCCGCGCAGAACGTCCGCTACGCCGAACTCCACATCAGCCTGTACACCCACCTCATGCGCGGGGTGCCGGCCCGGGTGGTGTTCGACGGCGTGGAGTCCGCCCGCCGGCAGGCCGAGCTCGACCACGGCATCCGGCTGCGCTGGATCCCCGACTTCCCCACCGACTTCGGGCCGCAGAGCGCCGAGCGGACCCTCGAAGCGGTGCTGGCCGACGCGCCGCCCAGCACGGTCGGGTTCGGGGTGGGCGGTACGGGCAGCACCCTGGTCCCCTACGCCGACGTGTTCGGCCGGGCCCGGGCGGCGGGGCTGGCCAGCCTGCCGCACGCCGGGGAGCACGGCGGTCCGGAGCGGGTGGTCGAGGCCCTGGACCTGCTCGGGGCCGAGCGCATCGGGCACGGCATCGACTCCATGCTCGACGGCGACCTGGTGGCGCGCCTGGTCGACGAGCAGGTCCCGGTCGACGTCAGCCCCACGTCCAACGTGTGCACGCGGGCGGTGGAGCGGATCGCCGACCACCCGCTGCCCGCCATGCTCGACGCCGGGCTGCTGGTCACGCTCAACACCGACGACCCCACCATGTTCGGCACCGACCTCACCGAGGAGTACCGCACCGCCCACCGGATGGGCCTGGCGCCGGTCGACCTGGTGAGGCTGGCCGCCAACGGCGTCCGGGCCTCCTACCTGGGCACGGCCCACCGGCACGCGCTGCTGGCGGAGATCGCCGAGGCCGCCGCCCGGCACGGGGTCCCGGCCTCCGCCGTGGTCTGACCCCGGGCACGGGCCGGGCGTCCGCGCCGGTCGGCGCGGACGCCCGGGAGCCGCGGATCAGGCGGGGGAGTCGGTCAGCGGCAGGCCGCACTCGTTGCGCATGTCGGTCCAGGTCTGCGTGGCGGTCTCGGCCGCGGCGCCCTCGTAGGGGACGGGCACGCCGCCCTGGATCTGCGCGGGCAGCCAGTCGGCCCCGGTGACCGAACCCTGGTCGAAGGTGAGGGTGAGCACCCCGGTCTCCGCGGTCGGGCCGCTGAAGTTGTAGAACACGAAGTTGCTCAGCCCGTAGTGGACGTAGGAGTCACCGAGGAACCCGCCCGGGGACAGCACGTGCGCGTGTCCGCCGACGACCGCGGTCGCGCCGGCGTCCACCAGCTCCTGGGCGAGGGTGGGCGCGTGCGGCAGCGGGCAGTGCGACCCCTCCAGGCCCCAGTGCAGGAACACCACGACGTTGTCGTACTGCCCGGCGGCCTCGGCGACGGCGTCGAGCATGTGCTGCTTCATCTCGCCCTTGGTGGAGGCCATGCCGGGCTTGCCCTCGCCCGCGGTCCACTCGGCCATGAGGTGGTCGTCGAGCACGTCGGTGGCGCCGAACATGGCGACGGTCTGCCCGTTGACCTCGGCGACGTGCGGGGTGTACGCCTCCCCGATGTCGTTGCCGGCGCCGACGAGGGCGACGTCGGAGGCCTCGCCGTTGGCGAGGGTGTCGGCCAGGCCGTCGAGGCCGTAGTCCATGCCGTGGTTGTTGGCGACGGTGGCCACGTCCACGCCCGCCTCGGACAGGGCGTCCAGGGCGGACGCGGGCGCCCGGAAGAGGAACTCCTTGCCGGGGGCCGGGGTGCCGCCCTCGGTGATGGCGGTCTCCAGGTTGACCATGGTCAGGTCGGCCGCGGACAGGTGCTCGGAGATGGGGTCGAGCGCGGTCGCCGGGTCGTCCAGGCGGGGGCGGAGCACGCCCTCGAACATCACGTCGCCGCCGAAGGCGATGGTGAACGGTTCGGCGGCGGCCTGCGGTTCGGGGCTGGAGCCGGGCGAGGACGAGGGCTCGCCGCCGGCCGCCCCTTGGAGCTGTTCGGGTTCTTCGTCGGCGGAGGAACAGGCGGCGACGAGCAGGAGGACGAGCGTTGCGGCCCCGAGCGGCAGGATCGTGCGCGCGCGGGGGCGGATGTGTGCGGGTTGCATGCGTGCTCCAGAAGGGGCGGGGGAAACGGGGGGCGTGTCCTGAGGGTCAGGACGCGCGTCATGCGTCTCCGGTTGGCCGGTGCGCGCGAATCGGAGACCCCGTGCCGCCCGTCACCGGCGAATACTGATCGTGTTCAGATTATTGCCAAGCGTGTTCGCGTGCCGGGTTCGACATGTCGGGCCCGCGCTCGGGGGCGGCCCTCCGGGTTCAGGGTACGCGCCCGTGACCAGGGGTTTTGTCATGTTCTGGGGCTTCTGTGGTGAGAGGCACTCGATGGGGCTCAAGGGGTTTTCGTGGGAGTGCGAACGGGCGGCGGGGTCGGTCGTCGGCGCCGTTTCCCGTCTTTTCTCTCAAAAGGGATATCAATCCCATTCTTCTGAATTCACCGCGCACGGGTTGAGGCGCCTCCGAGGCCAATCGACTAAGTTGCTTAGTGGTTTGGCCGAGCGGGTTCACGGAGAACTTTTTTCGCCTCGAGAATCACCCAACGTGTCCGTTGTTTCTCTCTGTGTGTGCACTCAAGAGTCTCTGATCTGCACTGATTTCATGTGGTGTTATCGTGATCACTCGGGGTGTCGGGGGCGCGGATAAACATTTCCGGAAAGTGCTTGTGTTCCTTCCCGGGCTTGCTAACGTTTCGGTCCGTTGCCGGTTCGCGAAGAACGCAACCGCGACACCACGCGGGCCACCCCGCCGTTCCACCGCCCCAGTGCCGGTGACGGGCCCGCGCCGCCGACCGGCGGGACCGTGCGCCACCCGGGCGCCCCGCGCACACCGCGGACCGGACCCGCCCCCACGGCCCAACGCCACGACGGCGTGCATCCCCAGGTTTCCTGCGTCGAAAGGCCGCACCAGATGCGCAACACACTCCGTTACTCCTTCGCCACCGCCGTCGCCGCCGGCCTCGCCTTCGTCCCGGCCGCCGCGGCCTTCGCGGACACCACCACCGACGGCTCCGGGGGCATCGCCTCCGGCAACCAGGTCGTCGTGCCCGTCGACATCGAGGCGGGGCTGTGCGGCAACTCGCTCGCCGTCCTGGGCATCTCCGCGGCCAAGTGCACCCAGGTCTCCGAGGTCCTCTACGAGGCCAGCGGCCAGGGCGGCGGAGCCTCCACCGACGGCTCCGGGGGCGTGGCCTCCGGCAACCAGATCGTCATCCCGGTCGAGGCGGCCGTGGACGCCTGCGGCAACGCCGTCGCCGTCGGCGGGATCTCCAAGGCGGAGTGCGTCGAGGTCGTCGAGGTCCTGGAGGAGGAGTCCGGCAACGGCACCTACTCCACCGACGGCTCCGGGGGCGTGGCCTCCGGCAACCAGATCGTGGTCCCGGTCGACGCCGCCATCAACATCTGCGGCAACTCGGTGGCGATCCTGGGCGGCGCCAGCTCCAAGTGCACCACCATCATCAACATCATCCAGGCCGCCCCCGAGAACGAGGGCACCCCCGAGGCGACCACCGACGGCTCCGGGGGCGTGGCCTCCGGCAACCAGGTCGTCGTCCCGGTCGACGCCGCCGTCGACATCTGCGGCAACGCCATCGGCGTGCTCGGCCTGGCCGAGGCCTCCTGCATGGAGATCATCTCCGAGGAGCCCGCGCCCGAGCAGCCCGAGGAGCCGGGCGAGGAGACCCCCGAGGAGCCCGCCGAGCCGGAGGAGCCGGGCGAGGAGACCCCGCAGGAGCCCCAGCCCGAGAAGCCCCGCGAGGAGGACAAGAACGAGGAGGAGCCCTCCTCCGACGACCGGCCCGCCCCCGTCCAGCAGGCGGGCGGTGAGCTTCCCCTCACCGGTGGCGCCCTGACCGGCCTGGTCGCTGCGGGCGTCGCCGCCGTCGGCGCCGGCGGCGCGGGCCTGTACTTCGCCCGCAAGCGCAAGGCCGCCGCCACCGCCGACACGGAGTAGCGAGAACGGGGGACGAGAACGGCGGGACACGGGCCCGGCCGGACGCCACTGTCCGGCCGGGCCCGGTGCGGGCGGGGCGGTGCGGGGCGCCCGGAACCGTCTCATACCCTCGAAGACGTGCGCAGAGTCCTGTTCTCCCAACGCATGCTGGCGTTCCACGCGCTGGTCCTCGTCATCGTGCCCTCCTTCATCTGGCTGGGCTTCTGGCAGCTGGACCGCTGGGAACAGCGCAGCGCGTCCGTCGAACTCCAGCAGGGCAACCTGGCCGCCGACCCCGTCCCGGTCGCCGAGCTCACCGAGGTCGGCGGCGACGTGGACCCCGCCGACCGGTGGCGTGCCGTCGAGGCCTCCGGCACCTGGGACACCGGGCACGAGATCCTCCTGCGCAACCGCGACGGCTCCGGCGGTGTCGGCTTCCACGTGCTGACCCCGCTGGTCACCGAGGAGGGCCCGGCGCTGCTGGTCAACCGGGGCTGGATCCCGCGCGGCGAGACCGCCCTGGACACCCCGGAGATCCCGCCCGCCCCCTCCGGCACCGTCGAGGTGACCGGGCGCCTGCACTTCTCCGAGACCGAGGAGAACACGGGGCTGCGCAACCGCGACGACCTGCCCGAGGGGCAGCTGCTCGTGGCGGACGTCCCGGCGATCGCCGAGGGGCTGCCCTACCCGGTCTACGGCGGGTACGCCGACCTGACCGCGCAGGACCCGGTTCCCGACCCCGCCCCCGAGCGCGTCGAGGTGCGCGAACTGGACTCCGGGATGAGCCTGTCCTACGCCGTCCAGTGGTGGGTGTTCACGCTCGTCGCCATCGGCGGATGGGTCTTCCTGATGCGCCGCGAGCTGAGCGAGGCCCGCGAGGCCGCGGCGGCGGGGAACCCGGACGCTTCGGACGGCCCCGAAGGCCCTGACGGCACCGACGGTCCGGCCGCGGCCTCCGCGGCGGCGGCCGCCGGGGACCGCCCGCGAGAGGATGTGGGCTGACGCCGGCCGACGGCCGCCGACCACAGGGGGACACGTGCAGGAACACGACGACTACCCGGCGCCCGGACGCGTGGAGCGCCGCCCCGTCGACGCCGACGAGAGCGCCCGCGCCGGGCGCTCGTGGTGGGACGGGGCCGCCGACGCCTACCAGGCCGACCACGGCGGGTTCCTCGGCGACGCCGACTTCGTCTGGTGTCCGGAGGGCCTGACCGAGGCCGAGGCCGGACTCCTGGGCGGTCTCGACGACCTGCGCGGGCGCCGTGTCCTGGAGATCGGCGGGGGAGCCGGGCAGTGCGGCCGGTGGCTGCGGGCCCAGGGGGTCGGCGAGGTCGTCTCCTTCGACCTGTCGTTCCGCCAGCTCCAGCACTCCCGGCGCATCGACGAGCAGCTGGGGCTGCGCCTGCCCGTGGTGCAGGCCGACGCCCAGCGGCTGCCGTTCGCCGACGCCGCCTTCGACACCGTGTTCTCCTCGTTCGGGGCGTTCCCCTTCGTCCCCTCGGCCGACGACGCCCTGGCGGAGGCGACCCGGGTGCTGCGCCCCGGCGGGCGGCTGGTGTTCTCGGTGACGCACCCGGTCCGGTGGAGCTTCCCGGACGACCCCACCGAGCACGGGTTCACGGTCCGGCAGTCGTACTTCGACCGCCGCGCGTACGTGGAGGAGGACGACCACGGCAACGCGGTCTATGTGGAGCACCACCACACGGTGGGCGACTGGGTGCGCGGGATCGCCGGGGCCGGCCTGGTGCTGGGCGACCTGGTGGAGCCCGAATGGCCCCCGGGGAACGACCGGGTGTGGGGTGGCTGGGGCCCGGTGCGCGGGCGCATGATCCCGGGGACCGCGATCTTCAGCGCCGACAAGCCCTAGGAGGGGTCCGCCGCCGGCGGTGCGGACAGGTACTCGGGCGGCACCGCCGGGACCAGCCACACCCCGTTGCCCGTCACCCGGAACCCGTGGCCGTCCCGGTGCATGCGCCCGGCGGCGACGGAGAGCACCACCGGCCTGCCCCGCCGCGCGCCCACCCTGGCCGCGGTCTCCTCGTCCGGGGACAGGTGCACGTCGTGCCGGTTCATCGGACGCAGTCCCTCGGCGGTGATCGCGGGCAGGAAGCGGCCGACCGTCCCGTGGTAGAGGACCTCCGGCGGCACGGCCGGCGCCAGCCCCAGGTCCACGGGCACCGAGTGGCCCTGGCGGGCGCGGATCCGGGTGCGGTCGGCGCTGAACTCGAACCGCTTCTTGTCGTTGCCGGCCACCACCTCGTCCAGCTCCGTCCGGGAGAGCCGGACGTTCGCCCGACCCAGCCCCGCGAGCAGGGCGTCCACGGAGGTCCACCCCTGGGGGTCCAGCCGCACCCCGGCCCGGCCGGGGTCGTGGCGCAGCACGCGCGCGATGTACTTGGAGGCCCGTACCAGCCTCCGGGGGTCCATCCCCCTCTGTTGTTCCCTGCTCATGACCGCATCCTGGCCGGGCGGGGTGCGCCGGTCCAGGGGTTTACGGGCCGGCCGTTTATCCGGTGGACCCGGCGGGCCGCCGCGCACTAACGTGCCTGTCCGTCGACGAGGAGGGAAGGGCCCGTGTCACAGCGGTTGCGGGGGATCTGGGCGGAGACGAAGCGGGCGTTCGAGGCGGAGCGGTACCGCGTCGGCGACCGGGAGGTCGACCTGTCGGCCGACCTGGCGGCGATGCGGGAGGGCACCCGCCACCACCTGCCGGAGGACATCGCGGCGCTGCCCGTGCCCGCCGCGCGCCACGACACCCGGTTCGAGGTGACCGGGGAGAGCACGCTGGCCGCGCTGCTGCGCCTGGCGGGGGAGGGCGGGGTGGCGGCGCTCAACTTCGCCTCGGCGCGCAACCCGGGCGGAGGCGTGGCCAACGGCGCGCGGGCCCAGGAGGAGAGCCTGGCCAGGTCCACGGCGCTGTACGCGTCGCTGACCCGGTGCCCGGAGTTCTACGAGCACCACAGGGCGGAGCGGTCGCTGCTGTACAGCGACAGGGTGATCTGGTCGCCGCGGGTGCCGGTGCTGTGCGATGACCGGGGCGACCGGCTGGCGGAGCCGCCGGCGGTCGGGTTCCTCACCTGCGCCGCGCCCAACCGGCGGATGGTCGAGCGCAACGGGGTCGAGAGCGCCGGGCCGATCCCCCGGGTGCTCGCCCGCCGGGCCGGGGGCGTGCTGGCCGTGGCCGCCCACCACGGGGTGGACGTGCTCGTGCTCGGCGCCTGGGGGTGCGGTGTGTTCGGCAACCGCCCGGAGGAGGTCGCGGCGGCCTTCGCCGAGCACCTGCACGGGGACTACGCCGGGGTGTTCGCGCGGGTGGTGTTCGCGATCCTGGACCGCGACGGCGCGGTGCACCGGGCGTTCGGCGACCGCTTCCCGGAGTCGGCCGGCGTGTGACGGGAGGCCTCAGTCCCCCCGCGCCGCTCGGCGCCCGGCGCCCTCGAGGTTGCGCGCGGCGGACTCGTCCACCTGGGCCAGGCGCCGCAGGACCGTCAGCAGGGTGTCGCCGAGCACCGTCTTGACGACGGCGCCCTCCAGTACCTCCTCCGTCGCGGGCAGTCCGCTGATGCGGTCCAGGTCGACGGCGGCGATGCCCTCCGCCGCCTCGGCGTAACGGTCCAGGTCGGCGTCGCCGACGGAGTGGCCGACCTCGCGGTGCCCGGCCAGGACCACGGCCAGGGCGTGCAGCGCGGGGTGGTCCGGGTAGAAGTGCCAGCCGCGCCGGGTGACGAGCGCCAGGGCGCGTTCGCGGTCCTCCTCCAGCGGTTCGATGTCGTCGCCGACCAGGGGCAGCCGGCGCATCACGAGGCCGAGCTTGGAGTGCAGTCCGACGTCGGGCTCGCCGACCTCGGCGAGGACCTCCCGGACGGTGGCGACGGACAGGCCGCCGACGGTGGTGAGCGCCCGCACCAGGCGCAGCCGGCTCAGGTGCTCGTCGCCGTAGCGGGCCTGGTTGCGGCCGGTGGCCTCACCGCGGGGGAGCAGGCCCTCCCGCAGGTAGTACTTGATGGTCGGGATGGGGACTCCGGACCGTTCACTGAGTTCGGCGATGCGCATGCGGCCATCTTCTCCTGTCTCCCGTCTCCCGGGGGCTCTTGTGCGATCCAAATGGATAGTGGATAGTGTTGGTATCTGCACTGGATAGCACTGGTATCCATAAGGAGTATCCCATGAACCCCCCGAAGACCACCCTCCGCACCGTCATCGACCTGCACCGACCGCTCACCCTGACCGCGCTCCTGTGCGCGGCCGTACTGCTGGTGGCCGTTCCCGGCCTCCTCCTCGACGGGAGGACCGTCACGGGCGACCCCGTCTGGCTCAAGCCCGCCAAGTTCGCGGTCTCCATCGCGGTCTACAACGTGACCCTCGCCTGGCTGCTGTCCCTGCTCACCGCGTGGCGCCGCACCGGCTGGTGGCTGGGGGCGGTCGTCGCCGTGATGGTCACCGGCGAGCTCGTCGCCATCACCCTCCAGGCGGTGCGCGGCCGGGCCAGCCACTTCAACAACGCCACGGAGTTCGACAGCGCCGTCTACTCGCTGATGGCGTCCATGATCGTCACGGTCTGGGTCGCCACCTTCGCCATCGGGGTCATCCTGCTGGTCCAGCGCCTGGGCGAGCGCTCCGTCACCGCCGCCGTCCGCGCCTCCCTCGCGATCGCCCTCGCGGGGATGGCCGTCGCCTTCTTCATGACCTCGCCGACCGCCGAACAGATGGTCACCCTCCAGCAGGGCGGGTCGGCGGACGTGATCGGCGCGCACACGGTCGGGATGCCCGACGGCGGGCCCGGCCTGCCGATCGTCGGCTGGAGCACGGTGGCCGGCGACCTGCGCGTCGCCCACTTCGTGGGCCTGCACGGCCTCCAGGTGATCGTCCTGTTCGCGTTCGGGCTGATCGCCCTCGCCGACCGCTACCCCCGCCTGGCCGACGACGCCCTGCGCACCCGGCTGGTCCTGGTCGCCTCCGGCGCCTACACGGGCCTGCTCGCCCTGCTCACCTGGCAGGCCCTGCGCGGGCAGTCGGTGGTCGCCCCGGACGCCCTCACCCTGGGCGCCGCCGCCGCGCTGGCCGCCGCCACCGCCGCGGGCGCCTGGTGGGCGCTGGGCCGGCGCGAGCGCGAACACGTATGATCCCGGGTGACCGGACGGAGGCGGCCATGCGGCTCAAGCTCGACCTGCACGACATCTTCAACCGCGGGCGCGACATCGACCGCGCCCTCGCAGACATCATGGACGAGGCCGAGCGCACGGGCGCCAAGACCGTGGAGATCATCCCGGGCAAGGGGTCGGGCCAGCTCAAGAAGCGGGTGCTGCGCTTCCTCGACCGCAAGGACGTCAAGGCCCGCTACCACCGCGTCGAGAAGGACTCCAAGAACTTCGGCCGCCTGTTCGTCCACTTCAAGCACTGACACCGCCCGGGACCACCGCCCCGGGGATCGAAACCGTGTTCGGGTGATTGCGGTGAGTTGTGCGAGACTTTGCCGCCGCCATCCCCGGGGCGCCGGGGGGACGGTCCACACTCGGGAATGACGTGTCCACGAGGGGGGACCAGATGATCACGACCGACTTCCTGCCCGGGTCGCCCTGCTGGGTCGAGGTGTCCTCGCCCGACACCGACGCCTCGGCCGCCTTCTACCGGCGGGTCTTCGGCTGGAAGGCGATCGAGGACAGCCCCGAGGCCGCCGGCTACCTGTGCTTCCAGCTCGACGAGGACAAGGTCGCCGGGCTCAGCCCCCTCCTGGGCGAGGGCGAGCACCCCGCGTGGACGGTCTTCTTCCACGACCCCGACGTGGACTCCACCGTCCCCGCCGTCGAACGTCTGGGCGGCACCGTCCTGTTCGAGCCGTTCGACGTGCTGCGGCTGGGCCGCACCGCCCAGTTCTTCGACCCGCAGGGCGGCCGGTTCGCGGTCTGGAACCCCATCGGGTTCCCCGGCGTGCAGCGCGCCGACACCCCCGGGTCCCTCTGCCGGGTGGAGCTGTGGACCCCCGACGGGAACGGCTCGGAGGACTTCTACCGGGAGCTGTTCCGCTGGAGCTACGCCGACTCGCCCCGGTCGGCCTGGAACGGCCGCTACCGCGCCGTGACACCCGCCGGGGCCGGCCGCGACCGCGACCAGGGCGGCATCGTGGCCCTGCCCCCCGAGCGGGTGGACGACACCAAGGGCTCGGCCGAATGGAACCCGGTCTTCCGGGTGGCCGACGCAGACAGGGCCCTGGAGGCCGTCCGAGCCGGAGGCGGACAGGTCTACACGGGCCCCGAGGACACCCCCGGCGCGGGCCGCATCGCGGTCTGCGCGGACCCCTTCGGTGCCGGGTTCGTCCTGTCGGAGTCCCCGCAGGGCTGAATCCCCGGGGTGTCCTCCGCCTCCGAAGAGCGGGGGCGGGGGACACCGGGCCGCCTCACTGGCGCGAGACCGCCGAGGCCCCGCCGCGCAGGACGAACTTCTGGATCTTGCCGGTGGCCGTCTTGGGCAGCGCCTCCACGAACTCCACACTGGTCGGCGCCTTGAAGTGCGCCAGGTTGTCCCGGGCGAAGTCGATGATCTCCTGCTCGGTCGCCCGCGCTCCCTCGCGCAGCACCACCGCGGCGCGCGGCGACTCCCCCCACTTCTCGTGCGCGACGCCGAACACCGCCACCTCCAGGACGGCCGGGTGGCGCAGCAGCGTGCCCTCGACCTCGACGGAGGAGATGTTCTCCCCGCCGGAGATGATGACGTCCTTGAGCCGGTCCTGGATCTCCACGTACCCGTCCGGGTGCACCAGGGCGGCGTCGCCGCTGTGGAACCACCCGTCCCCCATGGCGCGTTCGGTGGCCTCGGGGTCGTTGTAGTACCCCTTCATCACCACGTTGCCGCGCACGGTGATCTCGCCGACCGTCCTGCCGTCCCAGGGCACCTCGTTCCCGTCCTCGCCGACCACCCGCAGTTCGCCGGAGGTGATCAGCTCGACGCCCTGCCGGGCCTTGACCGCGGCCCGCTCCCGCGGCGGCAGCCCCGCGTGCTCGGCGCGGGGCTCGCAGACGGTGATGAACGGCGCCGTCTCGGTCAGGCCGTACACGTGGGTGACGGTCCAGCCGAACCCGTCCTCCAGGCGCTCGATGGTGGCCGCCGCCGGGGAGGCCCCCGCCGTGAACACGTGGACCCCGGCCGGCACCTCGCCGCGTACGTCGTCGGGGGTGTTGGCGAGCATGATGAGCACGGTCGGGGCGGCGCACAGCCACCGGACGTCCTCGGTGCGGATCAGCTCGAACACCGTCGCCGGGTCCATCGCCGGCAGGCACACGTGTACTCCGGCCGCCGCCGTCACCGTCCACGTGAACGTCCAGCCGTTGGCGTGGAACATCGGCAGCGTCCACAGGTAGGACTCGCCGATGCCGATCCGCCCGTACAGCAGGGTGCCCACCGAGTTCATGTACGCGTTGCGGTGGGTGATCATCACGCCCTTGGGCCGGGCCGTGGTCCCCGAGGTGTAGTTCTATGTCGCTTGTAGAGGACACATTCGTGATGGGCTGCGGAAACACGCCCTGTAGATGCCACTCGCGCGCGGGTCTGGCCGGTGCGGGCGGCGGCCTGTAGACTCGTCCGCGGATGAGTACTTAGGTACCCAGAGAGGCCCCGGGGAGGGATACCCCGGGGCCTCTCTGATGTCCGGGCCTACCCCCGGCGGACGGCGCCCAGGAGCGCGCCCCACTCCCGGCCGGGAAGCAGGAAGTGGCCATCCTCGGGGTTCTGGGAGTCGCGGACCGCCGCGGTGCCTTCGCCGGCATCGGCGTACTCGACGCAGTTGGAGGGGTTGCTGTAGCTCGACTTGCGGAACACGAGCCCGGTGGATTCGGTGGATGAGTACATGGTCGTGACTTTCTAGGCGGCCAGCGCTCGCAGGTATGCGGGCACTTCATCGGGGTCGAGGGCCTTGGCGACCAGCCGGTCAAAGGACTGGCGGTACCGGGTGACCTCGACCGGCTTTTCCAGGTAAAGCCCGTCCGTGTTCGTCTCGAGGAACACGATGGACGCGGCGTCGGTGTAGTCCAGGATCACGAACGGGCCACCCATCCCAGCATGCAGCCCCGCATCCATCGTGAGCACCTGGATTGTGACCGAATTCGGGTCTTCGGCCAGTTCGATAAGTCGGTCGACCTGGGCGCGGAACAGCTCCGGGTGCGACTTCAGCATGAGTAGGGCGGCCTCATGGATCACCGCCCACACCGTTGGCGGGTCCGGCTGGGTGAGCAGCTGTTGGCGGCGTACGCGGGCTTCGACCGCTGAGGCGACGTCGTCGGGGTTGCGGATGAGGGTCGCGTGGGAGACGGCCGCGGCGTAGGCCTCGGTCTGGAACAGGCCGGGGATGTACTGCGGCTCGAAGATGCGGATGCCGGTCGCCCCGGCCTCGTAGGAGATGTAGGGGCCACCGATGGCGTCCCCGTACCTGTTCCACCAGCCGCTTTCCCGGGACTGGCGGACCAGGGTGAGGATGGCCTCCCGCTCTGCGGAGTCCGTGACGCCGTACAGGTCGAGCAGTACGCGGATGTCCGTCACCGCGGGTTTCTTCGACCGGCCGGTCTCGATGTTCGAGACCTTCGTGCTCGACCACTCGAGGTCGTCCGCGACCTGCTCGATGGTCTTGCCCGTGGCCAACCGTTTCGCGCGCATCTGTGCTGATAGCTGGCGCCTGGCCACGGATGGGCTGCTCACATCGACCTCCTCAGGGGACGTCGCTGATGGTACCGCCGATGAGTTAGAAACGGACATTTCGCAACTCCTTAGCGTGATGGTGCTGACAACTTATCGCTAAGAAGGGCTTGCGAATTAAAAATTTCAGTTGGAGTATGGGGCTCAGTACTTCATCCACCCGCCGCCCATCCAGCGGCATCCGTACTGAGGAGGCGCCCCGTGCGCTACCTGCTTCTCGTCGCATCCGCGGCCTGTCTCGTCGCCAGAGCCGTTGCTCACGCCCTCCGCCGGCGCGCCCACCGCGTGCGCCGCTACGCGGAGGACCTCCCGGCCGCCGCTCCCGGTGCCGTGGTGCTCCAGCTGCCCACGCAGCGGACCGGCCGCCCGGCTCCGGCTCTGCCCCCGGCGCCCCCGCGGATCGGCGGTCGCCACCGCGCGCCGGAGCCCCTGGACCTGTTCGCCGCCCGCGACCCGCGCGCCCGCGCCCAGCGCCGCGCCCTCGTCGTCCTGGGCGCCATCGGCCACCACCAGCGCGACCAGCTCGAGGCGGTGGCGGCATGAGCACCCGGTGGATCTGCGGCGCTGAACGCCTCACCCCCAGCAGCACCCTCCGCCGGTGCGTGCTGGACCCGCACCACGCCGGACACCACCAGGACGAGGGCGGAGAGACGTGGGTGCCGCCCGAGGTCGTCCTCAAGAGGCTCCGCGCCGCCTACGGGCAGACGCACCGGATCGCGTGGACCGGCCGGATGTGGATCGCAACGAACCGGGACCCGGACGCCCCGTGGCGGTCCGAGGTGGAGCCCACCCCGGAGCAGCTGGAGACCCGGCTCCGCGACCGGCAGGGCGTGGCCCCCGAGACCACTCCGCCCGCGCCGTAGACCCCCCACCACACCACGGCACACGAGAGAGAGGACACGCAGATGGACATCCGATTGGGGGCGCTGCTCGGTGAGATCAGCGCCGCCCTGGCCGACATCCCGGCGGACGCCCCCGCCTCCTACATCGGGGCCCGCGACCGGGCGCTCGTCCGCGCCCTGGACCTGGTCGTCGATGAGGGCGCGGACCCGGAGATCGTCCTCCCGGAGCTGATGGCGGCCCTCGAGGCGGCGTCCACGCCGCCGCTGGCTGCTCTCGAGCGGGGCGTGACCGACGACGCCCTCCGCGCGCTGCTGGGGCACGACTAGACCGCTCTCCCCGCCCTCCGTCCGAGCTGCGGGTGGGGAGAGCCCAAGAAGTCGCCCCCCGGTGCTTGCCGGGGGGCGACGGCCCGGGATCGCGGCGGCCACCGCCCCGGGCCACGGAATCACCGATACGAGGAAGGGTACGGATGCAGACCACCACGGTCGAGGGACCGAAGTCCTGGCACAAGAGCACGTACAGCCAGGGCGTCACGAACTGTGTGGAGGTCGCGGAGGGGCCGACCACGGCCGTCCGCGACACCCAGAACCGGGAGCTGGGGCACCTCGTGTTCCCCGGCGGCGAGTGGGCCGCGCTCCTGAAGGCGGCCGCCTGATGGGCAAGAAGCGCGACGAGGACGACGAGAAGACGAAGGAACTCCTCCGCACCCTCGGGAAGGCCGCGCAGGCATCCCGGGACGGCGACGAGGACGCTCTCGGGCGCGCCGTAGCCGACGCCCGCCGTCAGGCCCGGGATCTGGGCTACCCGGAGGAGTGACCAGACCCCCGTCTCCGCCCCTGGGGAGGGACACGGAGACGGGCACGGGCCGCCGGGGGTTGGAGGACCCCCGGCGGCCCACCACAGACCCCCGCTCTGGTCCCTGAGGAGGGAGACGGGGCGGGCGCGGGAGTAGGGACCCCGCACCACGGGGCCGCCGGATGGGTGCCGGCGGCCCCACCATTCGGCCACACGGCATCACGTACAGCTACACGGGGGACACATGGCGCCGCTCCGCCATATGCGATTTCAGCTCGACCTGTGGATGGACGAGCAGCAGGAGGCCCGGTACCGGGCCGACCGGACTCTCCGGCCCGAGGACGACGTCCGGCCGGATACGGCCACGCGGGTCTTGGAGGAGGTCGACGGCCTGGGCCAGCTGAACGGGTGGTGGCACGCCGAGATTCGCACTCGGTGAGTCTGGCGGCCCCCGTCGCGCGCCAGCGGCGGGGGTTCCCCCTGGGGCTTGTATGTATCGATCGATACATGTACTGTTCAATACATGGACAGGGAGCAAGAAGCCCTCGAAGCAGAGCTCGAAAACTACGCCCGCGTGATCGCCGGACGTGACAGCCTCATCGTCAGAGCCCGACGCGCCGGCATCACCAAGCACCGCATCCACAAGGTCACCGGAATCAGCCGGTCCACCATCGACCGCGTACTCGACAAGGAGTTCCCTATGTACACCTGTGACATCTGCGGATTCAAGAGCCGTCGCCCGCTCATCGAGGGCCCGCTCGGCACCTGCTACCGGTGCCCTGCCCGCACCCAGCACATCGCCGCGACGGACGGTCCCCTCCCGGGGCACGCCCTGTGCGAGGCCATTCCCGTGTACGACGGGCAGGGCCGCGACGACGCCCCGGCCTGCCCCGTGTGCGTCCACGCCCAGGAGACCGGCGTGGACCCGCTCCGGCACCGCGACATGGTGTTCCTGGGATTCGTGATCACGACCCGCCCCGAGCTGTGGAAGCACACCCCGCACGACAGTCTGCTGTGGGAGACCGAGCGTGGTCGCCGCCTGGTCCGCGACGGCTACCTCGTCGACCACGGGGAGACGTTCGAGGCCACCGACAGCGGCCGGGCCCTGTGCGAGGCCTACGAGGAGGCGTGGAGGGGCACTCCGCAGGCCAACGCCAACCACTCGATCGCGATTGCGATGGGTCTCCGCGCCGTCGAGCCCGCACGCGGCTAACCCCCTGCTCCCCGCCCACCCGGGCGGAACCAACCCGAGAGGACACCATGGACAACCCGTTCACACTGCACGTCGCCCGACGCCCCGAACACGTGCAAGTTGCCGAGATCACCGCCGAGACCATTCCCGCCCTGTTGGAACACCTGGCTTCGGTAGGGGTCGAAGCCACGGCCACCCTGCCCGAGACGCCCGAGGACACTTACTGCGTGCTCCGGTGGACCTCCCCGGACCCGGACGGGAAGCCGCGCCGGTACGTGGCTTCGGTGGGCTTCTGCATCGTCCGTCTCCCCGACGGCCGGTTCATCCGCATGAGCCGTGACGCGCTGGCCGACTACTACACCCCCACTGCGGCCGCGGTCGATCTCGCGACGCTGCCCCTCATCGACTGACCGACCTGAGAACCGGCCCACCCCGCCCATCCTGTGGGCGGGCCCCCAGCCCCGCGCACGCGGGGATGCCGCCCACCCCGGGGCGGACCCGAACCCCCTGAACGGAGCACCCTGTGCAGTACGTCGCCCTCATGTCCGCTGTCCGCCTCGCCGGGAACCCCGAGAACCACATCGTCGCCGTCCACACCTGGGAGGACGGCGACCTCGGGACCCAGGTCACTTCTGATATCGACACCCACATCCCCCACGCCGACGAGACCCTCCACACCGCCCAGACCTGCGCGAAGCTGGCGCTGGCCGCCCAGGGGTGGAGGGTCACCGGGGAGTGGGTCCTGTCCGGCAACGGCTGGTACGCCGACGCCCTCGACGCCCGCCGGGTCACCCCCGACCACATCCGGGACCTGTACGACGCCCAGGCCGACCGGGAGCCCTCCGCCATCGGCCTGTCGGACCTCCGGTACATGGTCCTGGCGGACTCCGGCGACGGGGAGGTGTCCCCCGTCGTCGCGGACACCGCCCAGGAACAGGGCTGGGAGGTCCTGTACTCCGCTGAGGTGCTGATCGGGTGGCTCGACGGGACCGAGCTGACCGACGCCGACGCTGAGGCGATCGCGGCGGAGATCAACACGAATCTCCTGAACCGCTGACACAGCCGACTCCGCCGGGTTATGGTGGAGCCAATCCCCTCGGGGAGCGCCCGCACAGGCGGGTATGGACCAACTAACAGGTAGATCTACCTGTTCAGGTCATATGTCCCGCGCACGCGGGAATGGGCCACTACGCCGTTTCACGGTGAAGACCCAAGCAGTACGCCCCCGCGCACGCGGGGATGGACCGCGAATGTTCTGGAAGGCGGGGGAAACCCTCCACCCAGAAGGTCCCTTTGCTCCGCGCACGCGGAGATGAGAACCCCGCCCGAGGGCGGGGTTTCTGCTTCCCCCAGGAACGCGAAAAGCGCCCCGCCTCCCAGTACGGGAGGCGGGGCGCTGTGCTGCTCAGAGGTTCGTCACCCGGAGCGGCCCGTAGATCGCGGTCCGCCGGGTCCCGGCCCGGACCACGTCGAGCCGCCACACGAGATCCCCGGGCGTCGCCAGGTAGCCGCGGTTGATCATCGCCAGGGCCAGGCCCTGGGCGGCGTTCACGACGGTGATCTCCCCCGTCGTGGTGGACAGGATCACCGTTGCCGGGTCGGTGTCGAGCTGGTCGACGGTGTCCTTGATGACCAGCTCGAGTACGGCGTCGGTGAGGTCGTAGGCGGTCCCGGCGTCCGGGTCGGTGATGCTGAGGTCGATCTCCTCGTCGTTCCACTCGTAGACGGTCAAGGTCTGGTGTGTCGCCACGGCGTCACCTCCTGCTCGCGGTGCCGTCGATGCGGCTGGTCGGGTGTGCGGCTCCACCGAGGCGGCCGGACGGCCGCGCGGTCCCCTCCGGCTGGTGCACGATGCGGGCGACGGCCTGCACCGGCGGTACCGGCTCGATCAGCTGGTGCGCCTCGGTGGTGAGCGCCAGCTGCGCGATGGCGGAGCCCGCGGTGTGCTTGGTGCCCTGCACGGTGCCGACAACGCCGAGCTGCGCGACGGCCTGGCCGAAGGCATGCTTCGTGCCGTCCGCCTCGGTGATGGTCCCGAGCGACGCGACCGCTTCACCCGCGCCGGCCTTGGCCCCGTCGACGACCCCGGACGCCCCGAGGACCGCCAGGGCGTTGCCGCCGCGGCCGCCGGACGGCGACGCCAACGCCCCGAGGGCCGCCACCGCTTCACCGGCAGCGTGCTTGGTGCCCGAGGCCGGGGTGAGCAGCGCCCCCAGGGCGGCGACCGCATCACCGCCCGGGAGTGCCGCGGGCCCGAGCGGGCCGGAGTCCGACACCGCCACGTGGGACAGGTACAGCGGCGGCGGGGTCGGCTGAGCCTTGAGTACCCAGATGGCCAGGTCCATGGCCGCGCCGGTCTCCGGACCGATCTCGCCGTCCGCCGGGACCAGGCCGTAGGCCAGTTGGAAGCTCTGCACCGCGGTGGCGGTGCCGGGCCCGTACTGGCCGTCCGCGCCGCCCGGCGCCAGGTATCCGAGGTCGATGAGCTGCTGTTGGCGGAACGACACCTGGCCGCCGGTGGTGGCGTCGGTGGCGCCCTGCTGGAGCAGGACTCCGCGCCGGTACCGGTACCCGGTCACCTCGAGGGACCGGCCGACGTCCCGGTTCAACCAGGTGTGGACGCGGGCGCCGGTGGTGGAGTGCCCGGGGTAGATGCGGCTGATCAGGTCCGTGCCGGTGTACTCCAGCTCGATCCGCCACCACTGCCCGGTGGCCACGGCCGATCCGGTCTCGGTGTCCCAGTTGATCGCCGCTGACGCGAGCCCGGACGGCTGGAGGCGCGTCCCGGCGTTGCCGGCGGCGGTCGCGTGGGTGACGTACCCGAGGCCCGTCCCTGGGAAATGGACGTGCCAGCGGACTTCGTTGATGCCGTACCCGGCGTCCTGTAGCGGCGGCATCCAGGCGTACCAGCGCGCCCACCACGGGCCCGTGGCGGGCAGGGCGATGGGTCCGAGGCGGGGTGTGTCGCCCCGGTGGTAGCCGGTGGACAGCTGCACGGTGGTGAGGCCGTGCACGGTCTGGGTGGCGGAGTACAGCGCCCTGCTGGGCGAGAGAATGCCGACGGCCCCGGCCCGAGCCGTCCGCGCCAGCGAGGACGCGGACGGCTGGGTTCCGGTGACCCCGGACAGGGAGTTGTTGACCGTGGTCGCCACGGTGGGCCCCTCCCTACGCCGGAGTGATGTCCGACTGGGTCACGCGGACCAGGAGGACCGTGTACGTGCCCGCCGCCCCGTAGCTCTCCGGGGTGGACAACTTGATGGAGCCTTGCCATACGGGGGTGCCGGAGGCGTCCCACAGGCCCAGGTGGGTCACGGTGTGGCCGCCGGGGATGTCGAAGGTGATCTGCGCGGCGGCGTCGATCTGTCCGCCGCTGGCGGGGTCCCAGGTGATCGGCTGGCGGGCGTAGGTGCCGCCGGTGACTTCGCCGGTGCCGGTGGTGCCGCCGTCGGTGGTGTGCATGGACGCGGTGACGGCGCCAGCAACGAGACCTTCGAGGGTCCTGTCGAGGGCGACGGTCTGAAACGCCATCGGGGCTACGCCTCCTCGGTGTCGTCGCGGCGGGTGTGCGGGGCCAGGTACGCGGCCACCAGGGCGGCCAGGTACACGAACCCGTGGGCGACCGCCTCCGGCATGTCGAGGCCGGCCAGGGACGCGAGCCAGACGAGGACCAGGGCGACGCCACCGGCGCCGCCCGCGGCCGTCACCTTCTTCTCCGGCAGGTAGCGCGCGGGGTCGCGCGGGGTCGCGTGCATCAGGCCCCCTTCAGCTTCACGGTGCCGCTGATCTCGGCAGTCGCGGGGAGAGCGCCCCCACCCCCGCCGCCCGCGATGAGCTTCCGGGCCTCCGCGATGGCGACGGCCTGGATGAGGTGCGCGTAGGCGGTGCCGGTGATGCTGCTCGCGTTCGTGACCGAGGAGCCGACGCTGTGGCGGAGCGCGAGCATCATCTCCGACGTCGCGGGCCCCCACTCGCCGTCGCAGCCGTAGGGCGCCAAGTACGAGCCGAAGCCCGCGAAGGTCCCGAGCCGCTGCACGGCGATGACCTCCTCCTTCTTGCCGGTGGCCTTGCCGTCGCCTTCGCGAAGTCCGATCAAGGGATTGTCTCCTTCTGTGCTGATGGCGCCGGGCGCCTGGGTGAAAGTGCCGTCCTTGACGAGCGCGTAGGCGCGGTCGCCGGGGCAGCTGGTGGCGATGAAGTCGCGGTGGCCCAGGACCTTGCCGGACACGCCGTGGTCCTCCATGAGCCACTGGCGGAGCCAGCGGACGGCGTTGATCTGGTCGTCGGTCGGGGTCTCGCCGGGGCCCAGCCCGAGCGTCACCGAGTAGTGCGTGGTGTTGCCGCCCGGCTGGGCGGCCTGCTCCCGGTGGAGCCCCCGGCCCTCCACCACGTGGCCCTGAGGGGTCGCGGCGAAGCTGTACCCGACGTCCCGCCAGTTGCGGGACGGGCCGGTGTGGAAGTCGCGGGTGCGCTGCCAGTAGTCGAGGAAGTCGTCGAGGTCGCCGTTGACGAGCCCCTGGTCGCTGCCGTCGTAGTGGACGACGAGACCGGACTTCGGGTCGGCGTAGGCGGCCGGGGAGGTGGCGGACCACCCGAGGTCCTCCCGGCTGATGTAGAGCGGTGGTCGGGGCATGGCGCCTCCTGGCATGGGAAAGCCCCCGGCCGGGCGGCACGGGGGCGGGCGGGTGGGTTGTGGGCTACGTGGCGAGCAGCTGGAGCGCGAGCAGCACCGCGCCGACGAGGAGAGAGAACCCGGCGGTGATCACCGCGGCCCGCACCATCCGGCGGTCCGCGGCCCGGCGGTCCTCCGCTGCCTTCTCCGCGGCCTCCTCCGTGGCCTCCTTCTGCTTCGCGTCCGCGCGGAGCTCCGCGACCTCCGACCCGAGGCGGGCTATCCGCTCCTCCGTGAGGCGCTTGTCGGCCTCGTAGACGTCGGAGGACACGCGGCCGCCGATCTCACGGCGGAGGTCGTCGAATCCCTTGCGCATCTCCTCGCGCATCAGGGTCAACAGCTCTCCCAAGTGCGCATAGTTCGGGGTGGGTGTGGTCATGGGGTTCCGGGTCTTCTAGATGGGCGCCGTCGACGACAGCACCGGGCGAGTGATCTGACGAGTCCGCGCGTCCAGCTGGTCGGCCAGGTCCCGCGCGTACATCGGCGCCCCCCGCGGGGAGGTGTCGCCGCCCTCCCGCGGCCCCTCGAGGAGGAGGGTCACCCGCTCGGGCTGGCCCCGGTCCGGGGCAGCGATCTCCATCCCGATCACGCGGCGGATCTCGTCGAAGGTCGGCGCCCCGTTCGCGTCGAGGGGCCACCAGTCGTTGACCAGGGTCAGCCGGGCGCGCTCCCCGAGCCGGTCGGGGGTGAGCGTCGGGGACTCCCCGAGCCGCACGTCGACCTGTAGGGAGTGCTGGGCGCCGGCGCGGTGGGCCGCCCACCAGGCGGCGTAGTCCCCGAGGGTGGAGCCGCTGGTCACCGTGGGGTAGTCGCGGGTCTCCTCGAGCTGGGCCCACCCGGCGGACCGGTGGTCCTGGGAGAACACCTGGAACACGGACCGGTACCCGTTGCCGTCTGCGGCGTCGCCGCGGGCGGTGTAATGGGTGCCGGTGCCGGTGGCGTCCACGCTGTGCGACCAGGACAGGACGTTGCCGGGCTGGGCGAACACGTGCGTGCGCGCGGTGTTCCCGAGGAGCGGGGCGACGTAGAACTCCCGCACCCTCGCGCCGGAGGCGTTCGGGTAGGTGCGGACGTACCACTCGGGTCCGCCGATCACCTCCGACAGCTGCTCGAGGCGTTCCCCGACCGTCGCCAGGTCGTGCCCGGAGTACGTCCGGTCACGGAGCACACCGGAGGTGGCCGGGCCGCCCCCGATGATGCCCAGCTGCAACGCGCCGCCGCTGGTCTGGGCCTGCTTGCGGCGGACGATCTCCCGGGCAATGAACAGCTGGTCCTGCTGCACGTAGGTCTGCGTGGAGTCGATCTGTACGCGGTGGAACCACGACTCCAGCGACTCGCCGGACAGCTCCGCCGTGATGCGGCCGCGGTCGTCGGACGACACCCGGCCGCGCCAGATGATGTACGACCCCCACAGCTGGCCGTTGCGCCAGACGTGGCAGATGGTCCGGCCGGGCCCCGTGCTGATGTCGTCCTCTCGGGGCGGGAGGATGCGGGCGACCTGCTGTGCGGTGGTGCGGTTGGTGATCGGCACCCGCGCGGAGAACGGGCCGGGCTGCACGATCCGGCGCCCGTAGCGGACGCCGCTGAGGGCCAGGTCCGTGATGTGCTGGTCGGTGAGCAGGTCACAGAACTGGTACCGGTACGAGGGCATGGGTCCCTTCCGTTACAGGTAGGCGTGCCGGTAGGTGACGTGCGCGCGGGTGGTGGCGCCGGTGCCGGTCGCGGCCAGGGCCACCGTGGACGTGCCCACGGGGATGGCCAGCGCCTCGACCGGCACGGACCCGGCGGTGAGGGTGCCGGTGATGTCGTCCCCCCACGACGCGGTCACGGTCCCGGCGTGGCAGTCCAGGGTGAGGGACTCCCCGGCGAACATCGTCACGGCGAACCCCACGGACAGGGGCGGGCGGCCGGGCCGGGTCACGGTGATGGTGGGGGTGGTGCAGGGCCCGTAGATGGTGATGGTGGGGCGGCTGGAGGTGGTGCCCTGCTGGGGCGCCGGCCGGGCCGCGCCCGGGACGATGGCCAGGTGCACGGGGTCGGGGTCGTACCGGATCGGGTCCGGGCACGTCCATTGGAGGGTGAACGGCACGTGCCCCAGCCTCGAGTACTTGTCCAGGCTGATGACGCGCAGGGAGACCCGCGCGTCGACGGTGAGGGACTCGCCCAGCACCGTCGCCACCAGCGGCCACAGCGTGTCATCATCGGGCACCGCGCACACCCGGCGGAGGTCCCGCACCCGGTCTCGGATGTCCACGGGCAGGGCCCGGATGCGCCCCGTGACGGTGACGGTCCGGGCCTGCGCGTAGGAGGTGCCCGCCCACGACCCGTGCCGGGCCGGGCGGGGCTCGTCCCCGGAGTCCAAAGGCGGCATGTCCTCCCACCCGTCGAGGCGGAGCAGCTGGTAGACGCTGGGCGGCCCGAGGGTGAGCCCCTGCCACGCGAGACTGTCCGGCAGCATCAGACCCCCCTCCGTGCGCTCACGAGCCCGTACAGGGCCTCTCCGACGTCGTGCGGCGACATGCGCTCGGTGGCGTGGAAGTGCTCCACCCACACCGCCGGGTCCTTGCCGCCCCGGTCCGGGCCGGGGATGCCGTCCGCGGCGGACCGCTGGCCGGGCACCGCCAGGGCGCCGGTCATGCTGTCCGCGATGCCCGCCGCCATCCGGTACGTGGCCGAATCCAGCCGGGCCTGCCCCAGCTGGAGGCCGGCCGCGATGCCCTCGGGAATCCACCGGCCGACCTGGTCACGCATCACGCGAGACGGGGAGGAGATCCCCAGGGCCTCCTTGGCCGACTCCAGCGCGCTCGAGGCGATGCCGCGGAGCTTGCTGTAGAGCCTGCCCGCGGCGCCGGTCACGCCGTTGATCACGCCCTGGATCATGTCCCGGCCGACCGACGACCAGGAGGACAGCTTCGAGCGGACCGTGGAAAGCGCCTGGCTGAAAAGGCTCGTGATCTTGGATTTCATCCACGACCACGCTGCGGACGTGGCGTTTTTCAGTCCATTCCACGCGCCGACGATCCCGGACCAGATGTTGTTGGCCGTGGACTTCACGGAGCCCCAGGCGGAATTCCAAATCCCCTGGATGAATTTCAGGGTGGCGGAAAGGCCGTTCGAGATGATCTTGATGGCTCCGCCGATGATGCCCTTGAGGGCTTCCCAGATTCCGGCGCCGATTTGCTTGACGCCATTCCAGGCGCGATCCCAGTCCCCGGTGATGAGCCCGAGGACGGTATTTAGGATTCCCTTGATGACTTCGAGGCCGCCCGAGACGATCCCGGAAATGATCTCCCAGAGTCCCTCTAGGATTCCGATGATCTCGGTGCCGAAGTTCTCCCAAATCCAGGTGAGGAATTCTGCTGCCTTGGAGAGGATTTCCCCGATCAGCTCCCCGCCGAGGCTGAAGATCTCGCCCAGCTGGGACCACCACTCGCGGATGGTCTCGAGGATGTCGGAGGAGGCCAGGGCCTCCCACAGGTCCTCTAGGATCGGCTGGAGCGCCTCCCAGAGCTCCTCCGCCCCGCCTCGGATGTACTCCCACGCCGACGACAGCGAGCCCGCCATTTCCATGATGGCGTCCCGGAATCCCCCGGCCTTTCCGGCGGTGTCGGTAAGGGTCGTCCCGAGGAGGACCATGGGGGAGAGCAGCCCTAGGAGGCCGCCCGGGATGTTCTCATTGATCCAGACGTAGGCGATGCTGAGCCAGTCGACCAATTTAATGATCTTGCCGACCAGGTCGATCGCACCGGTGATGATCCCGGCGAAAGGCTCCGGGTTCTCCTTGATGGTCCCGAAGAGGTCCGAAAGGGATTCCCAAATTCCCCCTAGGGATTCCTCCAGGTCTGGGCCGAGTGCTCCGAGGAGGGAGTTGAAAGCCTCGGTGGCTTCATCAATGACCGGGCCCGCGCCCTCGAAGGCCCCGAAAAGGAGTTCCGAGAATTCGGAAAGGACCGGCGCCATTTCCGCAAAAGCGGATTCGAGATGCGGGGAAAGGGAGTCAAAAAGGCCTTGCAGGTCCCCGGCGACGTCGACCAGGGTCCCTTGCAGGGGTTCGGCCATCCGCTTCAGGTCGCGGACGACGTTGTCCTTCAGGTCCGAGAACGCGTCCTGGACCTCCTGGGCCTGGGCGGCCGCGGCCAGGCCCACACCGGCGATGGCACCGCCGAACGCGAGCGCGAGCCCGAGCCCGACCGTGGCGCCGAGCAGGGGCAGCGCCGCCAGGGCCACGCCCACCACGCCAACCATCACCCACACGTTCGACGAGATCGCGCCGAACGCCTTCGTGAGCCCGCTGCTGAGGCCCCCGCCGGCATCGGCCCCGGCGCTCATCAGCCGCGGCCGCTCCCCGCGGATCGCGCCCAGGAGGCCGTTCCCGAACCCCTGGCCCGAGCGGGCCCCGGCGCCGGAGGCGTCGATGTCGTCGAGCGCGTCCTCGATGCGGTTGGCGGCGACGCGCGCCTCCGCGGCCGCACCGGCGAGTCCTCTGCTGTACCCCCGGTCCTCGAGGTCCATGGTGGCGACCAGTTCGCCCACGTTCATCGCCAAGGGGGTTCACCCCCCTCGGGTCATCACGTGGCGCCTGGGCGCCTCACAGGTTGCGGAGCAGGTCCCGGGCGGCTTCGCCGTCGACGACCTGGTCGGGTTCCTTCTCGAGCAGCCGCCAGAACACGGTGTCTCTGGGCATCGCCAAGACGAGGGCGTGGAACTGGCGGACGGTCATGTCCGCGAGCGCTTCCGCTTGGATCCCTTGCGCGAGCGCCCAGCCTTCGAGCGCCCACCAGTACTTTCGGAGGCACCGCTCGAAGCGCCCTTCGCGCGGAGCGCCTTCTCCCGGAGCAGACGCTCCGGGGCTTTTCCCGTGGTCACCGCCTCGTAGGCGTCCCGCCAGGTGATCGGGGATCCGCCGGCGCGGGCGATGCCCCACGCCATGACCACCGCGAGGCGCTGGTAGGTCATCCCGGCGTCGTACCAGCGCTGGAAGGACCCCTCCCCGAACAGGTCGTCGAGGGCGGCGGCGATCTCCTCGTCGGAGACCTCGACCAGGTCCAGGCGCTCGATGCGCCGCTTGGTGCGCAGGGTGACGGTCCGGGGGGAGGGCACCCGGACCCGGACACCGAGGATGGTCTCGGTCTCCTCCTGGGCCTCGACCTCCGCCCAGAACTCGTCATGGCTCTGGTTCTCAGCGGCGCGTTCGGCCGCGGCCTCCGCCGCGTCGGTGTCGGCGTGCAGCCGGGCGGCCTCCGCGAGGGCCTCCTCGACGTTCATCAGAGCACCGCCACGGTGGTGCTGGGCCCGGACCGGCTCAGGGTGGCGTTGAAGCTGGTGTTTTCGTTGTGGTTGCCGCCCTGTTCTCCCACGCTGGTGGTGGCGTCCCAGACGGTCCACTCGGTGTCCATCGGGTACCTGAACCGGTACATGGCGTGGCTCTCGATGCCGAACTTGCCGCTCGCGTTGGCCGTGACGAGGGCCTGCCCCGGCTCGAGGGCGCCGGTCGTGTCGTCCTTGACGAGACGGCCCTCGAGGGTGAGGGTGGCGCCCTCCTGCATCTTGTCCTGGGAGTAGAAGCCGTTCGACTCCATGGTCGTGGTGTCGACGAACTCCTCGTTCTCCGCCCGGTTCACGGTCACGGTGAGCTTTCCGCCGACCTCGGTCCACACGGGGGTGGTGGCGCCGTCGCTGACTTCGAGGATGATGCTCCGCGCGGGCACCTGGTGCAGGACCATCGCGGACCTCCTTTGCAGGGTGGGGCCCCGCGCGGGCGGGGCCAGGGGTGGGTGTGGTTCAGAATCCGGGCCGGGCCGTCGTGGGGCGCTCCAGCACCAGGCGGACGTTCACCGTCCACTCGTGCCGGCCGTTCTCGTCCCGGCCGATGTAGGCCGGAGCGCCGCCCTGGCAGACGGCCATCTGGAGCCAGGTGCCGCCCGGGAGCGCCCGGTACATGAGCCCGTTGAGGGCGTCGTAGGCGGCCTGGGCCAGGGCCTCCCCCGGGGCGGGGTTGTCCTTGGTGCCGCGGATGCGCAGCTGCACGCGGACGTCGTCCTCGGGCAGGCCGCCCAGGGCGTCGGCGCCGTCCCCATACAGGGCGATGGCCAAAGCGACGTCAGGAGCGAGCGGTAGGGACGTGGCGAACAGGTTCCCGCCAGCGCTCCCGTCGAGCCGGTACTCGCCGACGCCCAGCTCGTCCAGGAGGAGGCCGATCTCGTCGGTCAGGGTCACGGCCCGAGCGCCTCCCTCACCTGGGCGGCCACGATCTCGAGGAGGGTCTCCCGCTCCCGGTTGAACGGGTCCTCCAAGTACTTCGCCTTCCGGCCCGGGTCGTGCCGCCAGGTGAGTTCCTCGTGCTGTCTCCTGGCGTACACGGTGTCGAAGTACACGGCGCCCTCCCGGCCCCGCACCACGGCGGTACCGGACCGCTCGAGGGTGCCCTCCTCGAGGGGGGCCTCCTTGCGGGACTCCCCGAGGAGGTGCTCCATCGCGAGCCCGAGGCCCTTCTCCGCGGCCTTGAGGGCTTCGCGGCGGGCGTCGTCGCCGTCCCACTTCAGTCGAACGCTGCTGCTCATGTGAGGCTCACCTCCAGATGGGACGGGACAGGGAGCTTGCGGCCGTCGTAGCGGACCGTCGTGATGACGGTCGGGGTGGTGCCGTCCGGGAGGCCCACGCGGGACCCGGCCGGGAAGTGGTCGGCGTCGGCCAGGCGCACGCGGAGGGTCGTGGTCGAGACGACCTCGTCCCCCTCGGTGCGGGTGACCTTCCGCCGCCCGGCCTCCATCAGGGCCCGGACGGTGACCGGCGGCCCGTACACGGGCCCGTGCGCTCCCGCGCCCGTGTACGGCTCGACGGTGATGTCCCACCCCATGCGGCGGAGCAGGGCTCCGGGGATGGTGCCGGGCATCAGCACCACCACCCGGGCGGGCCGGTGCGCGGCCCGTGGCCGGTCAACCCGGCCTGCTGGAGGATCAGGTAGGACTGCTCCGGCAGGCCCGCGCGGGCGGCCGCGGCCGCGGTGGCGGAGGCCTGGCCCCCGCCGGCGCCGCCGGTGCGGCCCCCGCCCAGCGAGATCGGACCGGCCGCGACCGAAGTCCACGCCCGGGGGTCCCCGATCCCGCCGTCCTGCTCGCTGCCGTCCATGCCGTTGTCCGCCCACCACGCACAGAGTTCGAGGGTGGCGTCGCGGAGGGCGGCGGCGGTGTCCGGTTCGGTGCGGTCGTAGATGGCGGACAGCAGGGCGCCCCGCACGCGGCGGGACGCCCGGTTGAGCATCCGCTCGGGGTTGTCGACCGGCTCGTCGAGGTAGGCGTTGAGCTCGGTCACGGTGGCGTAGGGGTCCACGCGCTCACCCCCCGCCGTTGGTGTCCTCGGGCTGCTCGTCGGCCGGGGCCAGGGCGGCGGGCTCCTCGACCAGGTACCAGCCGTCCGCCTCCCGGGCCTTCTCCCGGGCCATCGCCTGGAGGCCGATGCGGGTGTCCTCGAGGGACTTGGGGACGGTGCGGACCCGCTCGACGACCTGGCCGCCCTTGCGGTGTTCGTAGAAGGCCATCAGGCGTCACCCCCGTCCGCGGGCGCGTACCGCTCCACGAGCTGGTCGCGGGTGGCGGCCTCCGCCTCC
This sequence comes from Nocardiopsis changdeensis, assembly GCF_018316655.1. GTDB lineage: Bacteria > Actinomycetota > Actinomycetes > Streptosporangiales > Streptosporangiaceae > Nocardiopsis > Nocardiopsis changdeensis. The sequence goes on from NZ_CP074133.1 coordinate 155,146, forward strand.
TCCTCGGGCATGCCCTGGGCGACGGCGTAGGCGAGCCAGTCGGCCTTGCTGGCGGACTTCGCCGGCCGGGCGGGCGGCTGCTCGCCGCCGCCCTGGCCGCCGTCCTCCTCGGGGGCCTGCTCGACCGCCTCGACCTTGTAGCGGTGGCGGTGGAAGTACGCGAGCACCCCCTCGTCGGAGGTCTCGCCCACCCCGTTCGCCAGGGCCACCCCGGCGACGACGCCCGTGTACCCGGGCACCGGGGCCGTGATCTTGTGCAGGGTCATGGGTTAGGCCACCTTCACGTTGCGCAGGACGGCCGCGGCCTTGGTCGACTTCAGGGCGACCGCCACGGGACCGAGTTCGACCTCACCGAGCTTGACCGCGCCCGCGGTGGAGAAGTCCGGCGGCCACTGGCGGATGCGGACCCCGCCGGTGGTGGACACGCCGTGGAAGCCGCTCATGTCCACGCGGTAGGCGTAGAGGTCGGTGAGGCCGGTCTCGGCGGTGCCGCCCACGGTTCGGCCCTCGACCGGGATGATCGGGGAGTTGCTGCCGGCCTTGTCGCCCGGGTCCGCGAAGATGGCGCCGCCGTAGGACTCCCGCACGACGGGTCGGCCGAACTGGTCGACGAGGCCGTCGACGGGGTTGCGGACGTACATGCCGGTCCGGCGCACGATGGCGCGGATCTTCGCGAGCGCGGCCCGGTTCCCGAGGATGACGGTCGGCATGCCGTCGAGCAGCCCGAGCCACTCGTCGAGGGTGTCGAGGGCCTTGTGCTTCACCGAGGCGTCGGTGTCCAGGTCCGACCAGTCGGTGACGGAGGTCGCCCCGAACTCCGTGGTGGAGCCGGTGAGGGCCTTGTCGAGGCCGTCGAACCCGTTCGCGTCCACGGCGGTGTCACCGTTGATGACGAGGTCCTGGAACTGGGTGCGGGTCGCCTTGATCTTCTGGCTCATGTTCAGCTCGACGGCGCCGCTGGCCGCGGGGCCGATCTCCCCGACGATGCGGTCGACCTCGAAGCTTCCACCCATGACCGCGAGGTCGGTGGTGTACCGCTCGGTGGTGACGTTCTGCGGGGTGTACTCGCTGTTGATGGCGCGGGTGGAGGCGGTGGGCTGGGTGATCAGGCGCCGGTACCCGTAGGTGAGGGTCGCGCCGCCCCCGGACGGGTTGACCGCGTCGTCCCAGATCAGGGTGTCCAGGATCGTCGATTCCTTGCGGAACTCGTCGATGACGGCCAGGTCCACGGCGTCGGTGGTGTTGTTCTTCGCTTCCGCGAGAGTGACGGGCATCGGGTGCCCTCCTTACTTCTTGGCGTAGTGGGAGCGGAGGGCCGCGCCCAGCCCCTTGGGCTGGTCGGGGGCGCCGGGCCTGCCGGTGCCGTCGCTGCCTCCGCGGGTGCCGCCGGGCGCCTGGCCGCTGGCGTAGTGGGGGTGGTCGGCGACCGCCTTCTTGATGGCGTCGGAGACCTGCTTGTCGTAGTCGGCCGCGGCCGGGTCGAGCTTGCCGACGGCGTCCATGAAGGACCGGGAGTCGGTGAGCGCGACCGGGTTCGCACCGTGCTTGCCCGCGGCCCGGTAGACCGCGAGTTCGGTCGTGGCCGCGGCGAGCCTGGCCGCGGTCCCGTCGTCGGTGGCCGGTGCCTGGCCACGCTGCTGGCCGGGCGCCTGGCCCTGGCCGTCCTGCTGGCCGGTGTCCTGCTGGCCACCGGCGCCGCCCTGGCCACGCTGCTTCAGCTGGCGGTTCTCCTCGCGGAGGTTCTCCACCAGGCGCTGAAGGCGCGCGGGGTCGAGCGGCTGTCCGTCCGGGCCGACCGGCGGCGCCTGGCCGCCCGGCTGCTGCCCGGCCTGCTGCTGGCCACCGGCCGCGCCCGGCTGGCCAGCACCCTGGCCACCGTCGCCACCGGCCTGGCCAGCGCCCTGGCCACCCTGGCCGACACCGGCCGTGCCGCCCTGGCCGTCGCCGCCGGACCCGGACTCGTCGCCCCCGAGCTGGGGCCAGACGATCCGGCCGGACGGCAGCACACCGAGCGCCCGAAGGCCGGTGCGCGGGTGGCGGGGAAGTTCGATGGACATGCGTCGCCTCCTGGGCGTGGGAAAGCCCGCGGCGCCTGTCCGCGGGCATGAGAAAGCCCCGCACCGGGGGCCGGTACGGGGCGGGTCAGAAGAGGGTCAGGCGGGGGGCGCCCCAGTCTCAGGGTCGAGGCCGAAGATGCCGCGCGCCCGCGCGTGGAACTCCTGCTCGGCGTCGGCCGGCGGGTTCACGTCGAGGTAGTGGAGGTTGTAGTCGGAGACCTGGCGCCGCTCCGGGGCGTCCGGCCGGAACTCGACCTCCCCGTCGAGGTGCTCGGCGGTCCACTCGGCGTGCAGGTCGGACAGGGCGCGGAGCCGATCCACCTGCGCCTGTGAGGGGCGCACGGGACGGGCCCGCCGCCACGAACGGTCTCGGGTCATAGCCACTTCACCCCTTGCCAGTCGGACCCCAGCATGGCGCGCTTACCGATCCAGGACGCATCCCGGCCGGTGTGCTGCGGCTGGCGGCCGCACTGGGACAGCTCATACGCGGTCGGGTAGTCGTCGGACCCGAACGGCTCGTCGTTGAACCGGTCGAGCAGGGCCTCCGCCGCGGCGATCTCGAATTGCAGGCCCGGCCGGTCCGGGTCGTCCGACGCCATCGACGCCAACTCGGTTTCCGCTCTGGCGAGTTCCCGCTCCAGCTGGTTCGCCAGGTCGATGGCGTCGTGCTCGTCCGCCCAGGTGAAGCCCTGCCGCGCCCACGTGTACCCGCCCACGTCGATGTTCGCGTGGACCTCGATCCTCTCAAACCCGCTGTGCCGGTACCAGCGCTCGAGGAACCCGTTCCACGCCTCCGCGAACCCCTGGCCGCGGACCGACCGGTCGAGGTTCAGATAGTCGTGGATGGCGTACAGGATGCCGCCGCCCTCCCGGCGGAAGGTCCGCTCCACCGTCCCGACGTAGGTGTCGTTCTGGCTGTGGATGTCGGCGGAGAACTGGGTCTCGTCCTCGTTGATGTCGGTGCTGCTGATGGCGATGGTGAACCCGTTGTAGTCGCGGCTCTCGAGGACGTCGGTGAGGGCGTCGCGGATCTCGTCCTCACGGTTGAGGGCGTCGTCGTAGTCGTCGGGGATGAGGTCCCCGAGCCGGATGAACCCGGGCCCCAGGGGCGCGGATCGCGCCTGCTGGGCGGCGGACCGGGCGGCCTGCCGGGCGGCCTCCAGCTGTTGCCGGTGGGCCTCCTCCGCAGGGTTCGGGGCGGGGTTGACGGCCAGGAGCGGCCCGGCCTGGCGGGGCTGGTCGGCCGCGCGTACCCCGCCGGCGGGGTTGAACAGGTCCGGCTGCACGTCCGGACCCAGCGGGGTCGCCGGGTTGGAGGTGTCGCCGCCGGGCGGGGTGGAGCCCGCGCCGATCTGCTCCCGGTACCGGAGCCGCTTGAGCTCCGGGTGGTCGTCGAGGTGCTTGCGCATCTCGCGCTGCCAGTCGAGGACCTTCCGGCGGGCCGCCTTCTTGGCCTCGTCCGTGGTGGCCGCGGCCTCCTGCTCCTTCCACTTCCGGATCTTGCGTTCGATCTCGCGCTGACGCATCCGCGCCTTGTACTGCTCGGGCTGGGCGGTCGCCCGCGGGATCTGGGTGACCCCCGGCAGGTACGCGGACACGCTGTGGCGGCAGTTCGGGTGGAACAGGCCCGCGGCCCTGGCCTCCGCCAGGGTCCCGGCCGGGTGGACCGTCACCCACGCCCGGGGGCGGAGCGGGTTCGGTGCGGCCGTGCCCACGGTGGCCTCACCGCGGAACAGAATCTTGCCCTCCCACGGGCGGCACAGCTGGCACTCCTGGGCGTGGTCGGACACGTACACGTACTTCACGCCCAGGTCCTCGAGCCGGGACGTCTGCCCCTCGACGGCCGCGCGCGCGGACGCCGTCCGGGTCGCCATCTCGACGTAGCTGGACAGCCGCCACCGGCGCCCGGACCGGTCGGTGAACCCCAGGATGCCCCGGTTCACCAGGGCGGCCCACGCGGCCTGTGTGGCGTCCCGCCGGGTCTGGCCGCCGGCCAGCATCCGGGCCGTGGCCCCGGCGATCGCGGACCGGTAGGCGTCGAGCGTGTCCCTCAGGATGTTCTGCACCACCTGGCCGACGTCGCGCACGAGCGCAGCCGCGAGCGCCTGAATCGCGCCCTGCTGGGGCACCAGGTCGCGGGCGGCCTCCGCCGCCTGCGACAGCCCCGACGCCGGGAACCAGGCCGCGGGCAGGTCCGCCACCGCGGCCCGGGTGCCCAGCCGCCAGGCGTCGGCCACGGCCTGGCGGAGCGCCGTCGACCCGTTCCCCGTCAGCGCCGTCTGCACCGCGCCGGCGGCCCGGCGGAGCGACGCGAGCGCGTCGGCCCGGGGCTGGGCGAACGCGGTCGGGGCGCCCGGGTGCTCGCGGAGGTGGTCGCGGATCTCGCGCAGGAGCGCGAGTTCCCCCTCACGGTAGATCGCAGCGACGTTCGCCACGATCTCGTCGACGTCGTCGGGGTTCACACCGGGCACCGGCGGCCACCCCCTGTCCGGCTACTCGCCGTCCTCGGGCTCGTCGCCCTGGTCCTCGTTGTCCTCGAGCCGGTTGGCGGCCAGGCCCTCAGCGGCGCCCATCCACGGGTCGGCGTCGGTGACGGCCGCGCGCTCCCGCTCGATCCGGGCCGCCTCCTCCTGGACCTCGGTGTCGGTCCACTCGGGGTGCTGGCGCTTCACCACCAGCCACGTGCTGATGGCCTCCGCGGCGCGGAGCATCTGAATGGACCGGGCCTCGGATTCCCGGGACGGCCGTTCGGCCGGGGCCATCTCGACCGTGGGCGGGTCGAGGACGTCCACGCCGCTGTCGAACTGGGCGGCGTCGAGGGCAAGCCACGCCTGCGAGATCCGCCTCAGAGCGGTCTTGACGTACATGCCCTTGCGCTCGGTCGTGGTCATCGACGCTTCCTTGCGGTCGACGACCTCCGTCGCGGTGCGCTCTCCCTGCTCGGCCAACCCGAAGGTGCTGGGGCTGTACCCGCAGGACCGGGCGATGGTGGCCAACAGGTCGTCCTTCGTCGCCCGGTGCTCCTCGTGGCGGATCTGGAACTGGGCGACCGTGATCCCGAACCCGGGAGCCTTGGGGTCGACGTTGATCTCGTCGTAGACCTCACGGTCCAGGTCGAAGTACGACCCCTGGCCCTCCCCGAGGGACTCGAGCACACCGGCCGGGACGGCGATGCGGCCCTTGCCGAGCCGGATGTCCCGCATCCAGCTCGTCATCGTCTGGTCGATGGCGTCCATCTCGTCCCACACCGGGGCGGCGTAGTCGGACCGCCCGAGGTACCCGCGGTCACGCCGGTTCGGCCGGATGTTGGGGATGTGGGTCGCCGTCAGCATGCCGATGCCGGTCAACTGTCGGCCCTGGTCGTCGGTGAGCGCGTCGAGGTGGGCGGCGTCGGGGTGCCGGTTGAAAGGCCTCCGGGTCCCGAGGTTCGCGGTCGTGCCTTCGTAGAGGCCGTACTCGATCAGGCCGGCCCCGTCCTCAACGGCGTGCCGCTCCAGCAGCCGGAGCACGACGTCGCCCTCCCGGGACAGCTCCCGCCAGAACGTCACCTCGATCAGGCGGCCGTACCGGATCGTGGGGATGGCCATGTCCCCGGGCCAGACCGTCAGGAGGGCCCGGTCGGGGACGGCCTCCCGGTCCCACACGGTGGCCAGGTAGCAGTCTCCGAGGGCGGCGCACAGCTCGAGGCCCTCGAGGAGGCGCATGTGGAGGCCGCCGTCTTCGGCCAGCTGGTCGAACCGGGTCTGCGCCTGGGCGTTCTCGAACCGGATCGTGGGCGCCTCGCTCGCGAGCAGTCCGGCGGAGGCGGCGGCGATGTCTCCGGCCACGGGGACGTGTACGCGGCGTTCGGGTTCGTCGAGGCGGCGGCTCTGGGCCCACAGGTACGCCTGCACGCTGGGCCGGTCGCGGTCGCGCTTGACGAGGGTGCCGTAGTACTCCGCGAGCTGGTATTTGTCGCCGGTGTACCAGACGTCTGCCTGGCGCATGTCGTCGTATGCGTCGACCAGGTTCTTCGGGGGCCAGGGGGTGTTCTCGTCGGGGAGCGGCACGGGGTCACTCCCTTCGGGTGTTGAGCCGGTTCGCGTGGGCGCGGGCGCGGGCGGGGTCGAGGTGGACGCCCCACGGCGCGATGCGGCGAGAGGGGAGCGCGATCACGTCCCACACGGTGGGGCGGCCGGGTCGGGCGGCGGCCAGGTGGGCGGGGAGCGTGCGCTCCCGCACGGCGTAGCGGGCGGCCATCAGTCGCCGGTCTCGGGGACGTGCCACGTGCCGGCGGGGTAGGCGCGGCCGCCGGTGTGGCAGCGGGCGCCCGGAGCGTCGTCGGCCGGGTCACCGACGCCGTGGAACACGCCCTGGTCGAAGAAGGCCCCGGTCGGGTTGAGCACCGCGAGTCCGACGTGTCCGATGTGATGTCCGGGCGGCCAGTCCTGGTAGGTGTCCACCAAGGTGACGATCGCGGCCCGGCACGCGGACGGGTACCGCTGGGTGCCGTCCGGCAGCACGGGGGAGCCGTGGGACACGTAGTGGACGACGTCGCCCACGCGGGGCGGCCAGTGAGCGGCCATGCTGGGGTGCCTCCTCAGGCGGTGGTGGGGTGTGCGGCGGCGAGCTGGGCGGCGAGCACCTGGCCGACCGCGCGCTCCTCGGGGGAGTCCTCCACCAGGTGGACGACGTCAGCGCCGGTGGCGCGGAGCAAGTCGACGTGCTGGCGGATCTCGTCCCGGTCGGCCGGGCGGAGCCGCTGGGCGCTGTGCAGCTCGATCACGACCAGGGGGCCGCGGGCGCCGCGGAGGTGGCAGGCCCGGTGCGCGGTCCGCACCCGGTGGCGGGGGATGCCGGCCGCGCGGGCGTGCCGGTGGGCGTTCGTGACGCTGCCGGTGATGTAGACGACCGGGGCCGTGGTGGTGTGCAGCAGCCGCATGGCGTGCTGGGCGGCGGCCAGGCCGGGCGGGATCTCGGGCACGCGGGTCTCCTCAGGCGGCGAGTTCGAGAATCGGGAGCTTGAGCGTGGACCGCCACAGCCACGCGGAGCTGTGCAGCCCGTACCGGAGGGCGTCAGCCGAGTGGTCGAACGCCTTGACCGGCTTGTCCTCCCCCTTGGCGGCCGCGTCGTCGTCCCAGGCGTAGGCGGGGAGTTCGGTGATGAGGCCGGTCGCGGACCGGTGGATGCGCAACCGGTCCTGGCCCATCACCGAGGACACGGTGCGGATGCCGTCGAGGACGTCGTTGTCGGCGGTGGCCACGCCGGGGTGCCGGTCGGCCCACAGCTGGGTCATGAACGACGCGGCGGACGGGTCGACATAGGTCTTCTCGGGGCGGACGCCGCGCGCCTGGGCGTGGTCGGCGCCGGTGATCTCCCCGGGGCGCGGTACCCGCTTGAGCCAGTCGCGGAGGGCGGCGGAGTACTGGGCGTCGGTCTTCTTCGCCCGTTCCTTCTTCGAGTCCCACCGGTATTCGCTGGTGACGTACATGCGGCGGTCGGCGCCGATCCCCAGGAGGACGGCGGCGAACGGGTTCGTGGTGCCGTAGTCGATGCCGCACGAGACCCATCGGGTGATCTCGGGGAGCCGGTCGACGACGTGCCGGTCGGGGTCGAAGCTGTCGTAGACGGCGCCCTCTGCGAGCGCCCACTCTCCGAGGATCAGCCGCCGGTACCAGAGGCCCACGCTCGAGGCGATGAGGTCGTCTCGGTACTCGGGGTCGAGGTGGGGGTTGTCGGTGAGCTTGAACGAGAACCGGTGCAGCGGCACCGTGTCGCCGTCGAACCGGTGGAGCTTGTCGTCTCGGTCGACCCAGAGGCGGGCTCGGTCGAGCCACTTGACCTTGCACCAGTGGAACGGTCCCTCGGGGTTGGTCGTGGCGTAGATGCGCGCCCCGGCCTGGCTCATGCGGGTGCGGAGCATCTCCCAGAAGCTTTCCGGGAGGACGGACAGCTCGTCGACGTAGGCGCCGAGCAGGGTCATGCCGCGGATCTTCTCCTGCGCGCGCTCGTCGTTCGCGCCCGCGATGTAGACGCGGCGGCCCAGGAGGTGGAGGGTGCCCTCTCCGGCGTTGAGCTTGCACCGGGAGGACCCGAGCATCTCGACCAGCGGGTCGATGATGTTGCGGCGGAGGGTGCGTTCGGTCTTGCCGACCATGAGGAGGTTGCCGGGCGGGGCCTGGCGCACGAACTGGAGCCAGGCGAGTAGGGAGCACACGGTCTTGCTGCTCCGGACGGTGCCCTCCCAGATGTTCATGCGGGCGGTGGCCAGCTGCACGCTCAGGGCCTGCTTGCCGACGAGGGGCTTGATGCTCATGCGGGGTCACCCCCGTCCGGGTTCGCCTCCTCGGTGGAGGGCTCGGGGGCGGGGGTGTCGCCGGTCATCGCCTGAAGCCAGGCGTCGACGGCGGGGAGGTTCAGGGTGTCGGCGTCGACAGCCTCGAGCTTGACGGCCTCACGGGCAGCCGCGCCGGCGGCCTGCACGAGCGCGCGCACGTCCTGGGCGGGCAGGTACTTCGCAGTCCACTTCACGAGCTGCCCGGCGGAGGGCTGGGCGAGGTCGTGCTCGGGGAGGTCGAGCCGGTCGAGCGCGTTGTGGGCCTGGGCGTAGAGGCGGAGGATCAGCTCGGTCCGGGCGGCGCGGGCGTCTTCGACCTTCGCGCGGGTGGCGGCGGCGGTGCGGCGCCGGTCGAAGGACAACCCGGCGTCCTTCGCGATGGTGCTGACGCTCTCCTGGGGAATGCCGAGTTCGCGGTGGATCTCGTTCCGGGACTTTCCAGCGGCGTGCAGTTCCTTGACGCGGCGGATCTTCTCGGGGTCGCGGCGGTGGTTCGGTTGGGCCACAGGGGATGCACCTCCCCGGGGCCGGACATGAGAACGGGCCCCGCCCGGTCGCCGTCCCCCAACGGACGGCCGGGCGGTGGCCCGGGAGAGGGCGCGCGTGTGGCACCGGGATCTAGGGTTGCACCTCGAAGTGACAAAACGCCCAGGGGGTCACTTCTTGGGCTTGCGGGCGCGGATGCGGCGGCCGGTGTACAGCCGGTCCACCTGCGCGCGCGTCCACGTGGGGCGGCCGTCCGCGTCGTCCTGGGCGTGGCCCTTGAGCACCCCCCGGGATGCGTCGGTGCGGACGACCGAGTAGTCCAGGCCGGTGTACGCGGCCACCTGCTTCATCGTGAGCGGCCGGTCGGCCGGGATGTCGGTGGTCTCGGGCGGGAACCACATCCACGTGCGGACAAGGGCGTCGACGTCCTGGGCGTCGTAGCGGACCGGCTTGACGCCGGGCGGGGTCAGGCGGCGGACGCTGGCCTTCCACTCCTCGGACAGGACCCAGGTGTTGTTCACGACGCCGCGGGACCGGCCGTACTTGGCGGCGATTTCGGTGACGGTGAGCCCTTCGGGGGCCGGCGGCTGGGTTACCATGGCGGTGCCTCTCTGAGGTGTTTTCAAACGGACGGCGGCGGGTTTGCCACTTGGGCTCTGCGGGGCCTGGCCCGCCGCCGTTGTGCTGTGCGGGGTGGCGGAGAGAGAGGGGGCGCCCCGCCCGGGGGCGGGGCGCCGTGTGCGTCAGTCCTCGTAGTCCCACTCCTCGGTCGGGTCCCACCAGGCGGCCCCGCTGGGGTCCTGGTCGGTGTAGTCCCGGCCGCTGACCTGGCAGATGCTGCCGACCTGGCAGGCGGGGCACGGGGTGCCGCCGCACGGGCAGAGGTGGTCGGTGGGCACGTGCCGTTCGGTGTCGGCGTCCCACGTGGTGGACCGGATCATTCCTCGGTCGCAGCCCTGCAAGCAGGCGTTTACGCAGGTGAAGGTCATGACTGACTCTCTCTCTATGGTGTTTTCAAACGGCTCCGGTGGGGTGCCATCCCCTCCGGCATGTCTCTATTAAACCACAGTCACTCTCCATTGCGCAACACCGAACGTGGGGCGGAAACAGAGAAGCCGCCCCGGCTGGGTGCCGGGGCGGCGGGGGTGTGAGCTAGTCGTCCATGGCCTGTCCGCCCAGCTCCTCGCTGGCGACGTGGAGGCTGATGTCGGCGTCGCTGATCACCAGTTCAGCGGCCCGGAACATCCACTCCTCCAGCTTGTCGCCTTCGCCGTCGACCATGAACTCGGCCATGGTGGCGACGTGCTGGCTGCACATCAGGGCCTTGGCAAGTCCCTGCTGGAGGATCTCCCGTCCCTGATCGGGGATGATGCTGACCAGGGGTTCTTCGTCCATGAGGATCATGGTGCGGCTCATGGCGTCCCAGATCTCGGTAGCCGTGTCCGGGGTGAGGACCGGCGGGAGGGTCACGGGCGTGACGTCCGCGAGGATCTCCCGGGCCAGGGCCAGGACGTGAAGGAGTCGGAAGGACAGGTGTGCCAGGCGGGCCCGGCGCTCGTCGTGGTTCACGACGTTCTCACTCTCTGTTGTGTTTTCAAACTGCGTGTCGGGTTGGGGTGCCATCCCCTTGCCGACATCTCTATTAAACCACACCCTCTCTCTATTACGCAACACCACGGGTCACAGAAAACCCCGGGCGTCACAGCCCGGGGCTCCCGTCCCAGCTCACACCCGACGCCACCCCGACAACACCGGCTCCGCCGGGGTGCCCTCGAAGGTGACCTCGAAGTCCATCCCCGGCAAGTCCTTCGGGTCGGAGACGCCGACCTCGGAGGCCAGCTGAGCGGCGTCCACCCGCACGGGGTCCGTGTAGTCGCGCTCCGGGAGCGTCACCTCCGCCCAGGGGCCGATGAGCAGCAGGCAGCGGGCGCGGACGATGGTTCCGGTCATGGTCGTGGTCCTCTCGGTTCGGTAGTGCAGGGGGTCAGCGAAGGCGGTTGCCGCGCGCGTCGCGCGGGGCCCGGGTGGCGTCGCGGCTGATGCCGAACGCGCCGAACGCGGCGACCAGGGTGAGCGGGCCGGCGGCGGCGAGCCACCACCCGCCGGCCACCCAGGCCGCGGCGGCGGGGAGGCCGAACACGGCCAGGATAAGCGCCCCGAGGACGATCCCGGCGGGGTGCCGGGTGGGCTCGGGCGCGGCCGGGCGCGCGCCCGGGTGGCGGGTGGCGCGGTGCTGGGTGAGCGCGCCGACCGGGTCGAGGCGTTCGGACGTGGCCCAGGTGGTGCACAGGTCGCAGGTGATCCGGCCGTCGTCGGTGACGGTGCCGATGGGGTGGGCGGTCATGCTGTGTGGGTCTCCTCGGTCGTGGTGGGTGTGAGCAGGGCGAGGGCGTCCTCGACGAGGTAGAGCGGCCGCTGTCGGCCGTCGTCGGTGGCCCAGCAGGGCACGAGCCTGCCCCGGTGCGCCCAGCTCTTCAGGGTCCCGAGGGGCACGGGGTGCCCGAGGGTGGTGAGGGCCTGGCGGACCTCGGTGAGGGGGAGCACCTGGGCGGCGAGCTGGGCGCGGACGTCGGTGCGCCACTGGGCGGTGTCGACGAGCCCGAGGCAGTCGCGGTCGTGGCACTGGGCGGTGGCGGCGTCGGGGCGGGCGTAGACGGGGCGGCCGCAGTCGGGGCAGAGCCCGGCGAGGGTGTAGCCCGGGGTGTCGGCTCCGTAGAGGTGATACCGGGCCTGGTCGACGGCGGCCGTGATCTCGTCCACCAGGTGCCCGCCCTCGGGGTGGCGGCGGATGTCCGGGATCAGGGTGCGCAGGAGTGCGGCGACCGTGGCCCCGCGCGGAACCGGCTGTGCGGCGCGACGGCGGGCGCACGAGGGGTGGCCGCACCCGGCACGGCAGAACGGGCCTATGGGGCGTCCTGGGGCTTCCTGGGCGTCTCCGGCGAGGGTTCGGCGCCACATGCCCAGGGTGCGCACGAGGACGTCTCGGGCTTCGGAGGCGTGGAGGTCGAGCGGGAGCGGGGGCTCGGTCGGCCGGGTGTGGCCGGCGGGGCGGGGCCGGCGGGCCTGCCGGGTGATCTCGACGTCGAGTTCGGCCAGGAGGCCGGGGACGTCGGCCAGGGCGACGGCGAGCCGGTGTGTGCAGGCGTCGCACACGAGCGTGGCCGTGGTGGTGGTCCGCTCGCATTCGGGTGTGCGGCACAGGCCCGGGGTGGTCATGGGGTGGTGCTCCTCCTGTGGGTGGGGACGGGGACGGGGGACGGCTACGTGCGCGCGGGCCGGGGGCCGACCGAGCGCCTGGTGGTCGGTGGTGCCCATGGGGGTGGTGCCTAACGTCGTTGTGGTGGGTCGGCCGACCGAGCGGCGAGCTGGTCGATGAGGTCGAGGGTGGCGTCGCGGAGGTCGTCGGGGAGGTTGCTGGTGCGGAGCATGCGGCGGGCGCCGGTGATGCTGCGGGCGTCGGTGAGCACGACCGCAGCGCACCCGGCCGCCTTCCGCTCGAGGGAGCTGCGGGCGGAGGTGGCATGCAGCTGTTGGGCGCGGGCGGCGAGTTCGGCGGTGGTGGGAGAACACATTGGGGTTCTGGGCCTCTCTAATTAAAAAAAGATGATGTTATTGGTGATATTGGGTTTGACCTGGGGTTTTGTGTGACGGATATGGTGACGGGTTTGGTGTCATTGACGGGATTGGGGCTGACCTGCGGTTATGTGTTCCGCGGTCGGTGTTTGTGCAGGTCAGCCCCAATGTCGTCAATCCCGTCACATACTCGTCAGGTGTTTGTGCAGGTCAGGCCCAATGTCGTCATGTCCGTCTGTGTCTGTGTGTCATGAGCGTCATGCGGCGGCGTTTGTGTTCGGGACGGCATCGGGGAGGGTCCAGTAGGCGCGCTTCTCCTTCCCGAACCCGGTCATCTGGGAGACGATCTTCAGCTTGCGCTTGGCGCGGTCGATGGCGGAGTCGGAGAGCCCGGCGGCCTTCCCGGCCTTCTTGATGTCCGCGGCCAGCTCGGACCCGCCCATGTCCTCGAGGTAGGAGCGGAGCCACACGGCGGCGTCGGCGGTGGTGGAGGCGTCCATGTCGGGGTGCAGGCTGGCCTGCATCTGCTCCTTGACGCTGGTCGCGGTGGTCTCGGGCCCGAGCACGAACCGGCTGAGGTAGGCGGGTTCGGTTTCGTCGGGGATTTCCACGGTGACGGGCTGGATGGTGTACGTGTGCGAGGGGAGCCCGAGGCGGCCCAGGTTGTTCTTCTCCAGCGACATGACGAACTCGCCGGGGCCGTCGTCGTCGGCGTCCTCGACCCGTGAGAACACGATGGCGGCGCGGATGAGCTGCCCGAACGCCCCGGACCCGGCGATGCGCGCGAGCGGGTCGGCGGAGCCGCTCTTGGTGAAGTGGGCGAGTCCGAGGATGCTGAACTCGTAGCGGTCCGCGGCGGCGACGAGCGGCTCGAGGGCCTGGCGGACCTCGTTCGCCCGGTGGTCGTTGATCTTGCCGTCGATGAGGGACAGCAGCGGGTCGGCCACCAGGAGGGCGACGCTGTAGAGCTCCGCGGCCTGCCCGAGGCGGGTGATGTCCCTCGGGAGGGTGAGGCGGGCGTGGGCTTCCTGGTCGTCCTCGACGTCGATGCGGAACACGAGATCCAGGTCGGCGCCGGCGGCGATGAGCCGGGGGGCGATGGTGTACGCCCAGGAGTCTTCGGTGGCGGCGTAGATGACGGCGCGGGGCTTGCCCCATAGCTCCCCGGGGAGGGTGCCGGTGGTGATGCGGGCGGTCATCCACGCGGCGAACTGGGACTTGCCCAGGCCGGGGCCGCCTGCGGCGATGGCGAGGGAGTGCATGGGGATGCGGCCGTGGCTGGTGGGGGGCTGGCCTTCGGGGGTGGTGTCCCAGAGCCAGCGGACGCGGCGGATGCGGATCTTGGATGCGGGGGTGAGGAGGAGGCGCCGCTCCTCCCCCGGCGCGGTGTTCTCCTGGGGTTCGGGGTGGGTGGTGTCGGCCGGGGCCGGGGCGGTGTCGAGGTCGACCAGCTGGTCGAGGGTGCCTCCGGCGGCGAGGTGGTCGGAGAGGTCGGCGCCCTTGCGGTCGAGGGGGGAGCGGACGGTGCGCACGCTGGCGGCGGCGCCGGTGATGGCGGCGGCGATCTTGCGGGCGTGCTCGATGCCGGGTTCGTCGTTGTCCGCGATGATGATGACGTGGGCGCCGCGGAGGGCTTCGGTGTATCCGTCCTCCCATCGGGCCTTGGCGCCGTTGACGGCGGTGGTGCCGACGTGTCCGAGGCGGATGAGGGCTTCGGCGTCCTTCTCGCCTTCGACGACGTAGACGGTTCCGCCGGTGGTGGCGGCCTGGCGGACGGCGGCGAGGTTGTAGAGGACGCGCACGCCGCGGGGCAGGCCGGGGCGGGTGGTGGCGGGGTTGTGCGGCATGAACGACTTGGCGCCGCAGTTCGGGCACCGGAAGCGGCGTTGGACGTAGAGGATGTACCCGTTCTCGTCCTTGTAGTCGTATCCGGCGACCTGGTCGAACGTCTTCCACGGCTTGTCGTGGTGGCACTGGGGGCGGCGGGTGTCCTCGTCGAAGAGGTCGCCCATGGCCAGCCCGAGCTTGGCCACGACGTCTTCGGCGTGGCATCCGGCGTGGCAGGACACGCCCAGGGTTCCGGTCTTGTTCCCGTAGCCGACGGACAGGGACGCTTCCCGGTCTTCGTGGGCGGGGCAGCGGGCGGACAGCTGGGAGCTTCCCCGGGGGTTGCATCCGGCGGCCTCGAGCGCTTGGCGGACGCGGTCGAGAGCGGTGGTCAACGGGTTCCTTCCAGGGCTCGGGCGATGGCGGCGCGGATGCCCTTGATGGTGGGGGCGTGGGTGCCGATCACGTCGATGTGGTGGGCGGCTCGGAGGGCTCCGGCGAGGGTGCGGGCGGTGCGCTGGGTGATGCGGTGGGCGTCACCGACGTCGAGGAGCACGCAGCACCCGGCGGGCACGGGGGAGAGGCCTCCGTGTTCCTGGGTGGGGTGGGGTGTCTCGGCGTGTCCGTCGCGCACGGTGAGGCGGATGCGCACGGTCACGGTGACGGTGGTGTCGGTCATGGGGTCCCCCCGGGGTGTGGGGCCCGCCCCCGGTGGGGTGGGGGCGGGCCGGTGCGGTCGGCGGTCTACTCGTCCAGGGCCAGCTGTTCGCCGTCCTCGTCGGCGTCGGGGCGCTGCCCCAGGAGGACCAGGAGGCCCGTCGAGATGCGCTCCATCTCGTGCCACATCTCGCTCGCGGAGAGGTGGGCGACGGTGGCCTTGTGGGCTTCGTGCTGCCACTGCTCGACCCCGGCGCGCAGGCGGGCGGCGGCCAGGCTGGCGACGTCCCGCCCGGCGTGCCGGAGGGTGTGCTTGGCGATGCGGATCTCGCCTTCCTCGTCGAGGGTGCCGGTGGCGGTGCGGGTCACCCACAGGGCGCGCTGCACTTCGCGGACGGCCTCGGCCTGGTCGACGTCGGGGATCTCCACCGAGGACAGGCGGAGCTTGAGGGAGGCCTCCTTGTCCTCTCCGGCCATGGGCTCGATGCGCTCGACGGGGCGGAGGGTGCCGACGATGAGGAGTTCGTCGGCCTGGCCGGCGCGGGCCTTGGCCATGAGGGTGTCCATGTGGGGGTCGAGGACGTCCCCGACCTGCGCAGTGATCTTGGCGTCGATCTTCGGGGTGGTCATGCTGCGCGGCTCTCTTCCTGGGCGCGGAGGTGGGAGTTGTAGCGGGTGATGGTGCGTTCGCTGACGCCGAGACGGCGGGCGGCCTCGGGGACGGGCACCCCCCACGACCGGAGTTCGAGGTAGTCCTCGAGGCGGCCGCGGACGGATTCGGAGATGAGCCGCATGGGCCGGTTCACCGGGGCCTGGGTGAGGGGCCAGTCGTTCAGGCGGCCGTGGTACTTCTCGCGGTGCCAGCAGGCGGTGATGAGGCCGCGGCCGTGGTGGGGTCCGGTGCGGCCGCATCCGCAGATGCATGTGACGGTGCGGGATCGCTCGGAACTCACTGCTTGGGGTCTCCCTTCGGGGTGAGGGTGATGTCGTAGCCCAGGGCGGCCGCGTAGTCGGTGAGGCCGTCGAGGTCGGGCACGTTGAGGCCCTTCTCCCACCGGTAGATCGTGTTCAGGGCGTAGCCAGCGTGAGCGGCGGTGTCCTTGAGGGTGATCTGATGGGCGCGGCGGTGGGCGGCCAGCTGGGCGATGATCGGGTGTGGGGCGCTCACTGGGTGATCACCTCCGGCCAGGTGGCGCCCTGCACCGCTCGGCCCTGGGCGGGGGTGAGGGGGGCGGCGGTGGCCCAGGCGTTGCCCATGTCGGCCAGGGCCAGGGCGTCGGCCTCGTCGCTGCTGGTGATCTCCACGTCGGGGAATCGGGCCGACATGGCCTTGGTCATGGACACCTTGTCGGCGTTGCCGCGCCCGGTGGCCCAGAGCTTGAGCGTGGACGGGGGGATGATGGCGACGGGCACGCCCAGGCGGTCGAGGTCGTCCCTCACCATCCAGCGGAGCGCGGCCATCTCGTCGTGCCCGGCCTGGGTGGCGCGCCCGTAGGCGGGGCCTTCGAGGACGGCCAGCGAGTAGGGGCGGGCGTATCCGGTGATGCGCTCGCGGATGTAGCGGAGCCGCTCGAGGCCGCGGAGCTGGCGGGGCCGGATGCGTTCGGCCCACCCCAGGGAGGAGGCGACACCGGTGGAGGTGAGGGACAGGTCCAGGCCCAGCACGAACATGGTGCCGGCCGGGACCAGTTCGTCGGCGTCGTAGTGCGCGGGGAGCTGGTGGGGGTCGTTGTCGAGGAGGACGCCGTAGCCGCCGTAGGCGCCGATGTTGGCGATGGTGCCGGGGGTGCCGACCGGGACGGCGTAGTCGGCGGGGAACCCGGGGGTGGAGGGTGCGGGGGCGGTGGTGCGGACGCGGTCGCCCACCTTGTAGGGGGCGGTGCCCATTGCGGGGTCGGCGGTCGGGGTGGTCATCGGGTCTGCTCCTCGGTGTCGTCGGCGGGCTCGGTCCAGGTGGTGACGGGTCCGGTCTCGCCGTCGACGTCGGACACCTCGACCTCGACCACGGCCGGGGCGTCGTCCTCCTCCGGCGCGGCGGGCACGAGCGCCCACGCGGTTTCCGGGGCCTCGATCTCGCCGGCCAGCTTGCGGAGCGCCTGGGCGACCTCCGCGTGGGCGGTGGCCGGGTCGTCGAGGTAGGCGGCGGTGACGGTGCGGGCCTTGTGGGTGCCGACCTGGAGCCGGACCCGCACGGGCACGGTCTGGGTGGCCCCGATGCGGGCGGCGGCCAGGTCGTCGACGAGCCGGGCCTGCTCGAGGGGGTGGAGGAAGAGGCGTTCGCCCATGGCGGCGAAGTGGGACATGAGGCGGGAGAGGGTGGTCATGAGGTCGCTCCGAGTCGGCTGAGGGCCGCGTTGACGTTGTGCAGGTGGAGGCGGAGGTTGGCGCGGCGGTGCGGGTCGCTGGTGCCAGCGAGACGGCGGAGGGTTTCCTCCCGGGCGACGCGGAGCCGCTGGGCGCGGTCGTAGCGGGTCTCCAGCCAGGCGGCCGCGGGCGGCAGGACGGCGCTCATCGGATCTGCTCCTGCACCACAGCCGGGGCGGGGATGAACGGCCAGTCGCGGGCGACCGTGGCGGCCGGGTCGTTCTTGCGGAGCCACCGCTCCAGCCCCGCCGCCTGGTCCCGCTTCCACTCGACCTGCATGCCGTGCAGGTCAGCGACCGGCATCCGGCCGATGTGGTCGTACCGGGAGGCGATCACGTAGGCCACCCGGGCGGCGGCCAAGCTGTCGGCGGCGGACCCGTGGGCGTCCTCCTCCGCCAGGTCGATGCCGTAGTGGCGGGCGGCGTCGACCAGCTTCCTCGAGCCCTTCCGGTACTTGTCGACGGCCTTGTCCAGGACCAGCGGGTCGACCACGGGCCGGATGGCGGCGATCCCGGCGGCCTCCCGGTGGTGCCCGTACCGCAAGCATTCCCGGTGCAGGAGGGACAGGTCGAACGGGGCGTTGTACGCCACCGTGACGGCGCCCTGCTCCGCCCAGTGCAGGAGGTCCCCGGCGATCTCCCGCACGGCGGACGCGGGGTGCTGGCCTCGGGCCTGGGCGTGCTCGGTGGTGATGCCGTGGATGGCGGCGGCCTCGTCGGGGATGTCGATGCCGGGGTTGATCAGCCACCCGGAGTGGACCTTCTTCCCCTGGGCGGGGTCGATGGTCCACCGCGACCAGGTGACGATGCGGTCGGATTCGATGTCGACGCCGGTGGTCTCGGCGTCGATGGCGCACAGGGCGCCGGTGTGCCAGGTCATGCGTGCCTCTCGGTGGTGTGCGGGGCCGGGGGAGGGTGCGCCTCCCCCGGCCCGGGGGGGTCAGAACGGGGGGCGGTCGCCAGCGGGGGCGGGGGTGTGGTCCTCGACGACCTGGGCGACGGACTCGCCGGGGACGCCGGGGCGCGGCACCCGACCGGCTCGGAGGGCGTCGGCGAACGCGGCCAGCTGGGCGCCGGTGGCGTCGTCGACGAGGGCGCCCTCGTGCTGGGCGGAGTAGGCCTCCATCAGCTCCGTGGTCGACCAGTCGTCCGGGGCGGCGGCGACGCACGCCATCCACATGGCGTCGGCGTCCGGCTCCGGCGCGGCCGGGGGAGCAACCGGCGCCGGGGCCGGGGCGGCGGGTTCGGGCTCGGCGCGCTGCCGGAGTTCCGCGGCGCGCGCCTTCATCGCGGCCGCCACCGAGTCGGGCGCGCCGGCGGCCTGGGCCTGGGCCCACAGCGCGCGGAGGGCGTCGAAGTCGGGGGCCTCCGAGGCCTCCGCGATCCAGTCCCGCTGGGGCGGCGCCTCGATCTCCGCCGGGCCCTTCCCGGCCGACACCGCCGGGGCGATGCCGCCCTCACCGGCCATCAGGGCCGTGGGGGTGGCGTCCACTTCGAGCGTGGGCACCATCCACGTGCGGGTCTGCCCGTCGCGCTTGGCGGTGCGCTCCTCCAGCGCCAGCCACGCGCTCACGTAGCCGCCGGTCTGGGCCAGCATGTTTGCCACCCCGGGCAGCTCCACCGCGGCGTAGTAGCCGTGGCTCTCGAGGCGCCACACCCCGACGCCGGGCACGTCGCGCAGGACGACGTTCAGGCGCGTGGTCGGCTTGCACTCGCGGGCCTCCGGGTCGGGGCCGCACGGGCACATGATGTCGCGGAGGACCTCGGTGCGGCCGTCGCAACGGCGCTGGCACCCGCCCCCGGACCACAGCTCGTACCACTGGGTGACCGGCTGGGGCGGGATGTACACGGGGAGCCGGTCGGCGGTGGTGAACACCTCCCACTGGGAGGGGCCGCCGTTGGCCGGGGTCCACGGCTGGACCTGGCCGCCGTACAGCTCCGCGACCTTCTCCAGCAGCGGGCGGCTGGCGGAGGTGAGGCGGAACCGATCGAGCTTGGCCGGACGCGTCCGGCCGTTCTTGGTGGGGAGGACCTGGCCGATGCGGATGCGGCCCAGCTCCCGGATGCGCTGCTGAATGTCGAGGATCGGCACGTCAGGCCGCCTTCCTGGTGGTGGTGTGGGTGGGCACGGGGAGGGCGTCGCCCACCAGGTGCGGGGACAGGTCCGCGTTGAAGTCGGCCACGTGCCGGATGTGGCGGAACGCCTCGAACACCTCGGGGCCGCACTTCACGGGGATGAGCCGGTACCCCTCCGGACGCAGGTGCAGGACGACCCCGACGTCGTGGACCTCGTCGGCCGGGAACGGCACCCGCGTGCCGTCGCGGAGCCACCCGTATTCGGCGTGCGCGTAGGCGGACATCTGCACTCCGGCCTCGGGGTAGACGCCCTTGACGTCCAACTCCCCGCCGGTCTTCGTGTCGCCCATGAGGAGGGCGCCACCGGCGATGTGGGGGGAGCGCAACAGGTAGTCGAGGGTGCCCGCGTAGCTCTCCGTGTAGCTGGCCACGACCATCTCCGACGCCTCGAAGGTCACCTCGAAGTCGTCGACGAACCGGCGGAAGTGCTCGAGGTAGGGCGCGGTCTCCGGGTCGGTGAGCAGCTGCTCGGGCACCGGCTCACCGAGGACGTGAGCCTCGATCAGCGCGTGCACCGCGGAGCCGACTTCGGCGCGCTCGTCCTTCTTGCGGGTGTGGGCGCGGCGGAGCCAGTCGTAGGCCTCGACCCGGGTCTCCTCCCGGCGGGACGCCTTCACCAGCCGCGGCAGGCTCTCCATGGCGGTCTCCGCGACCAGGTTCCCGGCCCAGTGCACCAGGGCGGGCTTGGGAGAGCCCTGTCCGAGGATGGTGGTGACGGAGCGGAGCATGGCGCCGGTGGTGTGGCACTTGTAGAACCCCGCGGTGGACCGGCGCGGGATGCGGGCCGGGCCGACCGGGCGGCCGCCGCCGGGGCACGGCATCTTGATCCCGTCGCCACCGTCGCACTTGTGCTTGCGCAGGGTGCCCGTCTTGGTGACGGGGTACTCGCCGCTGCACACGTCGCAGACGGCGCGGTCGGGGAGGTCGAGGTCAGGCACTGAGGGCCTCCTCCTGGTCGTGAACGGTCGGGGTGGGGGTGGGGCGGGGGCGTGCCACCAGCAGCGGCGGCCCTGGATGTAGAGGCGGGTCGGGCGGCGGCCGCACCGGCGCCCCTGGGAGCCCAGGTACAGGCGGCAGGGCTCGGCGGTCGCGGCCGCCAGCCAGGCAGCGGGGATGCGGGACAGGGCCGCGCGGGCGCGCAGGCGCCGGCGGGCGCGGGGGGCCTCGGTGCGGGCGGCCTTGCGCTCCGCCCAGGTGGCGGACATGGCCGCGACGTCGGCCGGGTCGGTCCAGTCGGAGGCGCTCACCGGGCACCCCCCACGTGGTGGCGTCCGGCCGGGGGCTCGAGGTCCGGGACCTGCCCGGCGCGCTGCACGGCGTGGGTGGTCTCGGAGATCACGGCCTCAGCGGCGGCCAGCTGGCGGAGCGCGTCGTCGCGCTGGGACTGCGCTTGGGCGGCGGCGGCGCGCTCCTGGCGGGCGACCCGGCGCGCCCGGTTGGCGCGCTTGATGGCGGCGGCCGCCATCCGCTGGGACAGGAGGGTGCCCTCGCACCCGAGCAGGTAGCCCAGGACGATGCCGAGCAGGACAGCGCCGATCGCGAACATCGGGAGCAGGGCCATGGCGGTGTCGTGGCTCACCGGGCACCCCCGGCGATGGCGCGCGAGGAGATGTGCCCGGACAGCTGCACCGGCACCCCATCGACCTGGCCCCAGGCGATCAGCTCGACACCGCCCGAGGCGGTGCGGTGCTCCTCCACCGGCGCGGCGATCACCTCAGCCCACGCGGCGACGGTCTCCCGGACGGTGCCGTTGGGGACGGTGATCCCGTCGTGCAGGGTCCCCCACACCTCGACGTGCATCTCGTCGCCCGCGGGGACCTGGATGGACCAGGCGACCGGCGTCCGGTCGGCCAGGGTGCGGAGGTGGGTCACGACGTGCGCGGCGTGGGTGATCTGGTCGGCTACGGGCATCTCGTCGTGGGGGGTGCCCGGGACGGGGGTGTCCTGGAGGGCGTCCTCCAGGGCCGCGCCCGCCTGCACGATGAGGTCCCACGCGCGGCGGGTGGCCGCGGAGGCGGGGTTGGTAGGCTGATTCACAGAGAACTCGCTTTCTCGACTTGGCCCTCGCCCCGGATGCAGCCGGGAGGGGGCCGTTTTCATGGGTGGGGTCAGGCGGCGGCCTGGGCGGAGCGGGCGGCCAGGGCCTCCGCGCGCCAGCGCTCGTTCATCTCCGTCAGCTCGTCCACGGACGGCCCGCCGGGCCGGTAGGCCAGGAGGGCGGCCTCCCGCGGGGAGAGGGAATCCCGGACCCGGCGGGCGTCCGCGAGGATGCGACCGGCGGCCCGGATACGGCGAGCAAGTTCGGGCGGGTGCGCGCTCATGCGGCCTCACTCCCCATGGGGTGTTCGTGGTGAGGAGCCTGTGGGGTGTCGAGCCACAGATCCCCGAAGGAGAGCCCGAGACGGCCGATGATCCGGAGGTAGGTGTCCGGGTGGGGGCGCGTCCGGTGACCGGACTGGAGCTTCTTGAGCCCGGACTCGGATCGTCCGATTTCCCTGGCCAGGCGGGCGAGGGAGAGTCCGGCGCGGGTGCGTGCCTTCCGGAACGCCACCCGATCGAAGACCAGGTTCTCCGCGCCCTCGTCGTGGTGAGTTCGTGGTGAGGTCATGGGTAGGACGGTACCCCATGGGTTCACCATAGGGATACACCTTTATGTCGGTGGGGATAGGCCGGAACCCGAACGCTCGTGCGCTACAACCCCTGTGGCTAAGGGGTTTTCGTCATCCGGGGAAAGTCAAGACCGGCCCAAAAATTGGCAGAATCCGGCCTCGATTGGGTACCTAATGGGTACCGTCTGTACCCTCGACCCCATGGCTTCCCCATACGCACCCTCACCCGAGCGACTCCGCCTCGGACGTCTCATCGACCAGCGCAAACGCCGCAAGAGCTGGACTTGGACCGAGATCGCCGCCCGCGGCATCCCCCTCGAGACCCTCCGCCGCGCCCGACTCGGCACCGCCCCCCTCACCAAGGAGACCTTGGAGCGCCTGGACCACACCCTCCAGTGGGAACCCGGTTCGGCTCAGACCGTCCTCAACGGCGGCAACCCGGTCCCCCTCGAAGGGCCCACGGTCGAGCAGGAGCAGCGCGTCCTCTCCACCCCGCTCGGGGAGGCGGCCTACACGGTCATTCGGGAGATCGAGGAGGACAGCGAGGACCTGGACCCCGAGGAGCGCGAGGAACTCGAGGCCGCCCTAGCGGAGCGCTTGAGAACCGAGATGACCCTTTTCGCGAACATGAAGCGCGCCGAACTCGAACGCCGCCGGGGCCGGCGCGCCCGGTCCGGAGACGAGGGTTGACACGAAAACTGTCCGCTTTTGGCCTAGATGGAGGTAAACCTCACTCCCCGTAGTAACACCAGGTAGTAGCGTGTCCAGTTTTTCGGCGGTATGCCTCGAAACCCTGGCCTCGAACATGGGTTCGCCCTACGATTGGGTCCCCACGCACCCACCAGGAGGCATAGTGGACCCTTGTCGTATCCCCCGCCCCGCACGCTCCGGCCGACCGGCCAACACCCTGCACTACCCCCGGCCCCGCGTTCACCCCGCGCCGATCAGCATCACCCTCGGAGACCTCCCCCGCGGGGAGACCATGCACATCTACGAAGTGGGGGATGGGCACTGCCTGGTGGTGATCAACCTCCGCTACGTCGACGACCCGGAACGCATCGAACGGGCCTACCTGAACCTCCCGGCCGACCACCCCGCGCGCCCGGCCGTCTGGCAGATGCTGTGCGTCCCGGACCCGCTCATCGACCCGGTCGGGTACGCAGAGGCGCACTGGTGGCGAGACCTGACCATCGTCGACATGGGCCTGATCCTCCGCATGGAGGCCCTGGGCCTCATGCGCCCGTGGCCGCACAGCCACACCGCCGGACCAATCCTCACCCCCTCCCGGTAACCCCCGGGGCGGCATCGTGGGGTGGAGCTCCGGCGGGGGCCTCGAGCTCCACCCCCAACCCGAGGAGAGAGCAGCACGTGAACCACACACCCCCGACCCTGACCCTCCCGCGGCCGCCCGGCGCCGCCGGAGTCCCCCTGGACCTCATCCCCGCCATCGGCTACATCCGCGTGTCGAAGAGCCGCGAGGAGATGATCAGCCCGGAGATCCAGCGGCAGGCCATCAAGGACTGGGCCCGCCGGAACGGCCGCTGGATCGTCGACTGGGTCGAGGACCTCGACGAGTCCGGCCGGTACTGGCAACGGCGGATCATGAGCGTCATCGAGCGCGTCGAGGCCGGCGAAGCCCGCGACGTGATCGTCTGGAAGTACAGCCGGTTCGGCCGGGACCGGTCCGGTAACGTCGTCAACCTGGGCCGGTTGAACAGGGCGGGCGGCGAGCTGGAGTCCGCCACCGAGGACATCGACGCCTCCACGTCCGTGGGCAAGCTCAGCCGCGGCCTGCTGATGGAGATCGCGGCGTTCGAGTCCGACCGCATGGCGGAGTCCTGGGCGGAGACGTGGACATGGCGGCTCGACCAGGGCCTCCCCGCGCGCGGCGGCCCCCGCTGGGGATACGAGCACGTGGGCCGCATCCCGAACCCGGTCGGCCCCGGGTCGTTCCGAGACCCGAACACCCAGGAGGCATACCTCCCCATCGAGGAGATGGTCCCGCACGCGGTGTGGGCGTTCGAGGCGTACAACAACGGGTCCGGGTACAAGCCCATCGCCCGGGAGTGGAACCGGCGCGGCCTGGTCACCATCGCCGGTGGCCCCTGGGCCGAAACCACCGTCCGCGGCGTCATGCTGGCCGGGTTCATGGCCGGACAGCTCCAGATGCACGACCCCGCATGCACCCGCGACCACCCCCGCCGGCACCGCGGCGGCTGCACCCAGCGCATCCGTGTCCCCGGCGCCCATGAGCCGATGATCACCGTCGACGCGTGGGAGACCTACCTCGAGCGGTCGGCGCGCCGGGCCGCGGCTCCGGTCGCGGACCGCACGGCGAAGCACCTCCTGTCGGGCGGGATCTTCCAGTGCGGGCACTCCGGCGACCGCATGAAGGGCGCCCCGAATCAGGGGAAGATCCAGTACAAGTGCGTGGGCTGGGCCAGCTTCGGCCGGTGTGCTGCCCGGACCGTCCGTGAGGAGGTGGTCGTCCCTCACCTCCTGGCCGACATTGCGGCGTGGGCCGACGACCTCGAGGCCGCGGCCGCGGAGCGCGCCCGGGAGCAGGAGGAGGCCCCGGCCGCTCCCGTCGTGGACGAGACCGACCAGGCCCGGAAGGAGGTCGAGCGGCTCGACCGGAAAATCGGGCGCCTGGTCGACCTCTACATGGACGGCGACATGGAGAAGAGCGAGTACGCGGACCGGCGCGGCAAGCTCGACGCCGAGCGGGCCGCCGCGGCCGCGCGGCTGGAGGAGCTGGAGGGCGCCCAGCAGGCGGACCCGGCGGAGTACATCCCCGTGGCGCGCGGCCTGGTGGAGGAATGGGCGTCGCTGCCGCTGGCGCACCAGCGCGAGCTACTGCATCAGCTGGTGGAGAGGATCGAGATGTTCCGGGAGTCGGCCACGAAGGCGTGGATCGTCGTGCGGCTGGCGGATGGCACCGAGCACCGGCACGACGTCAGCCACGACTACACGGGGAACACGAAGGCGGCGATCGAAGCGCGCCGTCGTGCCCTGAAAAAGGTCCTGTAGATGCGACCTAGTTGATGGTCAGCAGCTGGTGCTCGTCGATCCCGGGCCGGTCGAACGCCGGGTCCGACCCCGCGACCAGCGCCTCGTAGTCCTCCCACCCCTCCCGGGCGCCCTCCAGCGCGACGAACCGCTCCACCCCCGGCATCCGGTCGCGCACGCCGTCGACCGCGTCCAGCTGGTCGGCGTGCGCGCACAGCACCTTCGCGCCGGAGTGGTTCACGATGTAGACGAAGTCCTCGGCGGTCAGCCGGAAGTTCACCGGCACCAGCACCGCCCCCAGCTGCGGCACCGCGTAGAACGACTCCAGCTGGGCGTGCGTGTTGGGTGCGATGTAGGCGACCCGGTCGCCCGGGGACACCCCCATCCCCTGGAGGGCCGACGACCACCGGTCGCAGCGGTCGAAGAACTCCTCGTAGGTCAGCCGCAGGCCGCGGTCGACCACCGCGAGCCGGTCGGGGTGCAGCCTGCGGGTCCGGCGGGCGAACTCCAAAGGCGTGAGCGCGAGTTCCATGGCGGCCTTTCTCTGCGTCGTGCGGGCTCCGCGCGGTGCGGGCGCGTCAGAGGTCGAACAGTCGGGTGGCGTTGTCGTGCAGGACGCCGCGCATCCAGTCGTCGCCCAGGCCGAGGCCGGCCAGGGCGTCGAGCTGCTCCACGTAGGGGTAGGGGATGTTCGGGTAGTCCGTGCCGAGCAGGACGCGGTCGGCCAGGTCCTTGAGCCGGGGGTACCCGTCCGCGGGGAAGGGGGCCTTCCGCTCGGTGAAGCGGGTGAACACCATGGTGGTGTCCAGGTGCACGCCGGGGTACCGCTCGGCCAGGTCGAGGAAGGCCGTGTACTCGGGGGTCCCGGCGTGGGCGATGATCGCGGTCAGTCCGGGGTGGCGGCGCAGCACCTCCCCGAACGGGCCCGGCCCGGTGTGCTCGCCGGGCTGCGGTCCGGACCCGCAGTGCACCACGACGGGGATCCCGGCGTCGGCGAGCGCGCCCCAGGCGGCGTCGAGCAGGGGGTCGCGCGGGTCGTAGCCGCCGACCTGCACGTGGGCCTTGAACACGCGGGCGCCCGCGGCGATGGCGGCGGGGACGTAGTCGCGCGCTTCGGGCTCGGGGTAGAAGGTGGCGCTGTGCAGGCAGTCGGGGTGGCCGGCGGCGAACCCGGTGGCCCAGTCGTTGAGCCAGGCGGCCATGCCGGGGCGGTGGGCGTAGAACAGCGAGGTGTACCGCCGCACGCCGAACCCCCGCAGCCGGGCGACCCGGGCCTCCTCGTCGTCCCGGTAGGTGATGGGCCAGTAGCCGCCCAGGGCGTCGAAGTAGGCCCACACCTTGCGCAGGACGTTGTCGGGCATGAAATGGGTGTGCACGTCCACGAGCCCGGGCAGGCCCAGGCCCTGCCAGTGGCGGCGGACGGCGTCTGACTCCGTTGAGACGTCGGTCACACGGACACGATACGAGGGCGACCGGCCGCGGACCAGCCCGGGGAGGCGGATGGCCGAATCCCGTTCAGGAGGCCAGGAGTAGGACCCCGCAGACGACGATCGCGGAGGCGGCGACGCGCACCGCCCCGAAGCGCTCCTTGAACAGCAGGCTGCCCAGCAGCGCCGCGAACACGATGCTGGTCTCGCGCAGCGCGGCGATCCCCGCGAGGGCGCCGCTCAGTTGGGCCCACAGCACGATCCCGTAGGCGGCCGCGCTGATGGCGCCGCCCGCCAGCCCGACCTTCCACACCGGCCGGAGCTGCCGGAGCAGCCTCCCCCGCCGGGTGGCCACCGCCACCAGGAAGAACACCGGTCCCTGGAGGACCATGATCCACGTGATGTAGCCCAGCGGGTCCTGGGTGAAGCGCACCCCGTAGGCGTCCACCACGGTGTACGCGGCGATGGCCAGGCCGGTGGCGAACGCGGCGGGCAGGGCCGTCAGCTGCGCCCGGGAGGGGCGCCCGCCGGCGAACACGAGGGTCATCAGCCCTGCGGAGACGGCCAGCACCCCCAGCAGGTGGGGCACGGACACGGTCTCGCCCAGCAGGGTCACCCCGACCAGCGCCACCACCCACGGGGCGGTGCCGCGGGCCAGCGGGTACACCTGCCCGAACTCGCCGCTCCGGTAGGAGACCATCAGCAGGCCGAAGTAGACCAGGTGGGTGAGCACGGAGGCGGTCAGGAACGGCCAGGCCTCCCGGGGCGGCGGGCCGACCACGAACAGCAGCGGCAGGGTGGGGACCATGCCGCCCAGGCCGATGAGCGCGAAGCCCAGGAGCCGGTCGGTGATGCCGTGGGCGATGGCGTTCCAGGCGGCGTGCAGCAGCGCGGCGAGGAGCACCGCGGCCACGATCACAGGAGTCATGGAGGTTTCGTCTCGGTGGCGGACAAGGCCGCCCACCCTACTCCCGGCCCCTCCCGGGTGCGCGGCCGCCCGCCGGCCCCTGTCGCCCGCCGCCCGCCGCCCGCCGGCGGTGCGGCCGCGCGGGGCCGGGCTCAGGCCCGGCGGCGGGCGCGGGCGTTGGTGGGGGCGATGCGGTCGTTGCGCAGGTGCTCGAACACGATCGACGCGCGCACGTCGGCCACCTCGGGGCGTTCGGTGAGCTTGTCGATGACGAACGCGTAGAGGCTGTTGTTGTCCGGCAGCGCCACGTGGATGAGGAAGTCCTCGCTGCCGGAGGTCACGAACACCGACAGCGTGTCCGGCAGCGAGCGCACCCAGTCGCGGAACGCCTCGATGTTGTGCCGCGAGGGCTTGTCCACGCTCACGGTGATGAGCGCCTGCACCGGGCGGCCGATGAGCTCCAGGTCCACGTCCAGCAGTGAGCCGCGGATCACACCCCTTTCCCGCAGTGCGCGGGTGCGGTCCAGGGTCGTCGTGGGCGAGGCGCCCACCGCGGCGGCCACATCGCGGTTGGTCTTCCGTGCGTCCGCCTGGAGTTCGGCCAGGATCGCCGTATCAAGTTCGTCGAGATCAGCCATATGTGCATCTTAGCCGTATTAAGTACGGAAAGTTGTGTATACAGCCGAGCTATGCCTAACATTTAGGCGACAAGGTCGTATTTGGCTCGCCCGAGAAGAGACCCTTCGGAGGCAGGCGATGACGCTCGCCGGTCGGCCTGGCTCTGGTGCAACGCCGCACCACCGCTGAACAAAGGGACGTCCGTCGCCGTTATGTCACCCTCGTCGATGACGGCCGTCGCCGACCGACCGTCGGTACGGCCCGCCCCGGCGCCCACCACAGCCCGCCGGGGCCGCATCCTCGCCCTCGTGGCCATCGCCTGCGCGGCGCTCAACCTGCGCCTGGTGGTCACCTCTCTGTCACCCCTGTTGACCACGATCTCCGCGGAGTTCGGGTTCACCGCCACGGTCATCGGTGTCTTCGGAACACTGCCGCTGATCGCCTTCGCCGTGTTCGGTCTGGTCACGCCGCTGATCATGCGGCGGATCGGCTCCGAGGCCACGGTCGTGCTCAGCATGCTCCTCACCGCCGCCGGGCAGGCGCTGCGCGCCTTCGCCCCCGGCACCGGCACCCTGCTGCTGCTCACCGCAGTGGCGCTCACCGGGGCCGCCCTGGGCAACGTCGTGCTGCCCCCGCTGATCAAGCAGTACTTCCCCGACCGGCTGGCCGCGCTGAGCACGGTCCAGATGGTCGCCATCCACCTCGGCGCCCTGTTCCCGCCGCTGGTGGCGGTGCCCCTGGCCGAGGCCTTCGGCTGGCGGGTCGCGCTGGGCTCCTGGGCGGTCGTCGCCCTGGTCGCGGGCCTGCTCTGGATCGCCCGGTGGGCCTTCCCGGACGGGCGCGGCACCGGCCGTACCGCCCGCGCCGACCAGGGACCCGAACTGGCCCGCCCGCTGTACCGGGTGGGCATGGCATGGCGGATGGCACTGCTGTTCGGCCTGGTCACCTGGAACGTCTTCACCCTGTTCACCTGGCTGCCGACGCTGCTCACCGACGCCGGGCACACCTCCGCCTACGCGGGGACGATGGTGTCCCTCATGGTCGGGGTGAGCCTGCTGTTCGGGCTGGTCGCGCCGACGGCCACCGCCCGGGCCGCCGACACGTTCCCGATCGTCGCGCTGGGCGTGGCCGGGTACGCCGTCGGATATCTGGGCCTGGCCGCGGGCCCGGCCTGGCTGGCCCCGCTGTGGACGTGCTTCCTGGGCCTGGGCACGAGCCTGTTCGTGGTCGTCATGACCATGGTCAACACCCGCGCCACCACGGCCCGGGGCTCGGCCTCGCTGTCGGGGTTCGTCCAGGGCGTGGGCAGCGGCGTCGCCCTGGGCGGCCCGCTGCTGTTCGGCCTGCTCTCGGAGCTGACCGGCGGGTGGACCCTGTCGTACCTGCTCGTCGCGGGCGGATCGCTGGCCGGGGCGGCCGTGGTGGCCTACCTCGAACGCACCCCGTGGACGGTCGAGGCGGCCGCGGCCGGGCAGCGGCCCGCGCGCCGTGGGCGGCGCTCCGCCGGCGGACACCGCTCCGGGGAGCGGCGGGACTGACCGCACCCGGGGCGACCGCCCCGGCACGGCCACCGCGTGGGGTTCTCACCCAGGAGCCCCACGCGGTTCTCTTTTCTCTTTTTCCCCATGTAGAGCACGTATTTCACGTGCACCTGCATTCTCGCGGGTTTCTTCGCGGCACACATGAACGGAGTTCCCACTCTCCGGTCAAGAGGATTCCGGGCCGATTTCCCGGAGGTTCGTGGCCGGACGTGGCCACGTCGGGAAGCCCTGTGTTATGGGGACTCCGGGAGGCACGTCCGCCGCCGGGGAGACCTTTTCCGACCTGCGGAGAGAAGGTTTCCGACGGGAAACGCCGATGTGCGCGAACCGACACCGGAAAGACGTTTAATGTTGGGAACGCAAGCATAATGGCGGTATGACGACCTCACCCCCCGGACAGCCCCCGGGGAGGCTTCCCTGACCCCGGAGACGGTGTGCGCCGGCCGGCCCGTAGACGGCCCCGCACGCGCCCATCGAGCAGAACAGGCCGGCATCGCGTCATCCCCGGTACCGGAGGGACCCTCAGGGGAGTCGATCACCATGGCGGCGGACCAACTCCGTTTTCACCCCGCTCTCACCGTCCGGCGTTCCCCCGTGCCCGGCACGGCCGACCGCCCTCCGCTCCCCGGCGCGGACGCGCCGCCGCCCGCCGGGCTAGCCCCCGCGCCCCCGGCCCCGCGGTGCGCGGGCCCCGCCCGCCCGCCGCCGCGGAGGCCCCGCCCCCGATCGCGGCCGACCCGCCCCCGCTCATCCGCAACCGGGACTTCCAGGCCCTGTGGACCAGCCGGTTCTTCGCCGGACTGGGCAAGGAGAGCGGAGAGGTCGCCTACCCGCTGCTGTGCCTCATGCTCGCCGGGTCCGCGTCCCAGGCCGGGATCATCGGCGCCGCCCAGGTGGTCACGACCATGGTCACCGCCGTCGTCGGAGGCTCGCTCGCCGACCGCTCCAACCGGCGCGCCGTCCTGCTCTGCTGCGACCTGGGGCGGCTCGTCCTGCTCGGGGTGTTCGGGATCGTGCTGCTCGGCGGGAACACCTCCTTCCCGGTCATCATCGCCGTCGCCGTGTGCTCCTCCGCGCTCATGGGCGTCTCCAACCCGGTGGCCATGGCCGCCATCAAGCAGTTGGTGCCTCCGCCGCAGGTGGCGGACGCCTCCGCCCAGAACCAGATCCGCTTCTTCAGCACCAGCGCGCTGGGCGCGCCCGTCGCCGGGTTCCTGTTCAACCTGGGCCGGGCCTTCCCGTTCCTGGTCGAGGCGCTGGCCTACCTGGTGTCGGCGGCGCTGGTGCTGTTCATCCGGCGCCCCATGCAGGCGTCCGGGTACCGCGCCCGCGAACCGTGGACGCTGCGCGGGATGGTGGGCGGTTTCGTGTTCCTGGCCCGGCACCCCATCCTGCGGCCGATGCTGATGTGGATCGTCGGCTTCAACGTCGCCTTCACCCAGACCGGCGCCTTCCTGGCGCTCATCGCCACCGCCGAGAGCCAGGGGGCGGGCCACTTCCAGATCGGCCTCACCGTGTCCCTGGCCGGCGCCGGCGGCCTGGTCGGGGCGCTGGCGGCCGGGCCGGTCATCAAACTGGTGCGGCCCTCGGCGACGTTCCTGGCCGCCGCCTGGTCGGCCCCGGTGTGCGCGCTCGCGCTGGTGGTCGCGCCCAACGTGCTGTCCCTGGGCCTGCTGGTCGGCTGCGTGTTCGCGATCGTCCCGTGCGTGAACGCCGTGTTCTACGGCTACATCGCGGCGTCGGTCACCGACGAGTACCAGGGCCGGGTGCTGGGCGCGGTCACGTTCATGTGCCTGGTGTCCCAGCCGGTGGGGATCCTCGGCGTGGGCCTGGTGTTCGACGCCGCGGGGCCGAACTGGGTGTTCCTGTCCATGGCCGTGGTGTCGGGGCTGGCCGCGCTGTTCAGCCTCTCCCCGGTCATGCGGGACCTGCCCCGGCCCGAGGACGTCACCGTCGCGTGAACCGTCCCCGGGCCGCCGGGCCCCTCAGCCCCGGATGGGCATCGCCATGATGGGCTCGGAGGTGGGCTGCTCGGAACCGCCGAGCGGTTCGACGGTCACCGCGACCCCCTCGGTGCCGGCGCCCCGGGGGGCGGCCGGGACCGGGGCGACCACGCCCTGCTCGTCCACCGGCAGCACCCCGGCCGAGTACACGGAGCCGTCGGCCCGCGTGAACCACAGCTGGTAGTCCTCGTCCTCCAGCGGCTCCAGGCCGTGGCCGCTGAACACCAGGCTGCCGTGCGCCTCGGAGTACACCGCCGCGACGAAGACGCCCTCCATGGGCTCGGCGGTGGTGTACTCCGCGCCCGGGTCCGACAGCACCGCGGCCACCAGCCGCTCGTTCTCCTGGAGGTCCCGGATGCGCTGCGCCTGCTCCCAGGCCACCGCGCCCAGCGCGACCGCCACGGCCAGGCAGGCGGCCACCACCCATGTCGACCCGCGTGTCCACCACCGGCGGACGGGCTCGGCCAGCCGGTCGGGCGGCGGGGCCAGCTGGCGGGTGCGGGCCACTTCCGCCATCACCCGGGCGCGCAGCCCCTCCGGGGGCCGGGTCCGCGCCGCCTCGCCCAGCAGTGCGGCCGTCTCGGTGAACCCGCGCACCTCCTGCACACACGAGTCGCACCGGGCCAGGTGGTCCTCGAACCGGACCGTTTCCTCCGGGGGCAGGGCGTTCAGGGCGTAGGCCCCCGACAGGGTGTGCGGGTCCTGCCGCAGTCTCCGGTTCACCACTCCACCCCCAGGCAGTCGCGCAACCGGATCAGGCCGTCGCGCATCCGCGTCTTGATCGTGCCCAGCGGAGTGGACAGGAGCCTCGCCACTTCACGGTAGGTGTAGCCGCCGTAGTAGGCCAGCCGTACCGACTGCCTCTGGAGTTCGGTGAGCGTGTCCAGGCAGCGCCGCACGCGTTCGCGCTCCAGGCGGTCGGTGACCTCCTCGGCGACCTCGTCGTAGGGGCGGTCCGCCTCGGCGGCGGCCGCCCGCGCCTCCCGGGCCGCGCCGACCTGCTCCGAGCGCACCCGGTCCACCGCGCGCCGGTGGGCGAGGGTCATCAGCCACGCCCGCGGGGTCCCGCGCCGGGGGTCGTAGCGGCAGGCGGTGCGCCACACCTCCACCATGACCTCCTGGGCCACCTCCTCGGACTGGGCCGGGTCGCGCAGCACCCGCCGCACCAGTCCGTACACCGACGGGGCGACCCGGTCGTACACCTCCCCGAACGCGGCCTCGTCGCCGCGCGCCACCCGCCCCAGGAGGTCGGCGAGGGTGTGTTCGGGCCCGGGCACCGCTTCCGGTTCCACGGCCCGGGGGCCCTGCGGGTGCGCCGCGTCGTGATCCATCCGGTCCTCCCTGCCGCGATG
Organism: Nocardiopsis changdeensis; assembly: GCF_018316655.1. Lineage (GTDB taxonomy): Bacteria > Actinomycetota > Actinomycetes > Streptosporangiales > Streptosporangiaceae > Nocardiopsis > Nocardiopsis changdeensis. Next base: position 188,028 of record NZ_CP074133.1, read on the forward strand.
GCGGGCCGCGCCGTCCGGCGCGGCCCTGAAGCGCCCGGACGACCCGGCCTACGCTCGCGGGCCGTCCGGGAGTCGTGCCGACTACTCCGGCATCAGCACGGTGTCGACGATGTACACGGTGGCGTTGGCGGTCTGGACGTTGCCGCAGACCACCTTGGAGTCCCCGTTGACGGTGAAGTCCTCGCCGGCGCCCTCCGTGGTGACGTCCCCGCCCTGGAGCGAGGTGAACGTCCCGTCCTCCAGGTCGGCGGGCGCGTGGCGGCCCTCGACCACGTGGTAGGTGAGCACCTCGGTGAGCTGCTCCTGGTCGGCGAGCAGCGCGTCCAGGTCCTCCTGCGGGATCTTCTCGAAGGCGTCGTTGGTGGGCGCGAACACGGTGATGTCCTCCGCCGAGTTCAGCGTGTCCACCAGGTCGGCCTCGGTGACCGCCGTGACCAGCGTGGACAGCACCGGGTTGTTGGAGGCCGCGGTGGCCACCGGGTCCTGGGCCATGCCCTCGAAGCTGCCCGCGCCGTCGGCCGGGACGGCCTCGCAGCCGGGTCCGAAGTTCTCGCCCGCGGTCTCGGTCATCTCCCCGCCGCCGTTGTCCGTGCCCTGTTCGGTGCTCTCCTCGGTGGCGGCGCCCTCGGCGGGGGCCTCCTCGCCCATACCGCTGCACGCGGTCAGACCCAGGGCCAGAACGGCGGCGGCACCGGCGAGCATGCTCTTGCGGATCATCTCTATCTCCTTTGACTCTTCTTTTCTCGAGAACCGTGGGATCGGTGGGAAATCGTGCGGTGCGCCGGGCCTCAGGTCGCGGTGAACGCGATCCGGTGCCATCCGGTGGCCCCGCTCGGTATGGGTTCGGCGCGTTCGGAGGTCTGCACGGTGCCGGTGGCGTCGGTGGCGCGGACCTCCACGTCGTGGCGGCCGGGTCCGACGGAGACCTCGGCGACCCACTGGACCCAGGTGTCGATGCCGGGGACCCCGGCGAGTTCGGCGTCGGCCCAGGGCCCGCCGTCGATGCGCACCTCGACGGCGTCCACGCCCCGGTGCTGGGCCCAGGCCACCCCGGCCAGGACGACCTCCCCGGACGGGACCCGGGCCAGCGGCGCGGGCACGTCGATCCGCGACATGGTGCGGATCGGGGCCCTGACGGCCCAGCCGCGCTGCGCCCAGTAGGCCCGTTCGTCGGAGAAACGGGTGAGCTTCAGGTCGGTGACCCACTTGGTGGCGCTCACGAACCCGTACAGGCCCGGGACGACCGTGCGGACGGGGAAGCCGTGTTCGTGGGGGAGCGGGGTGCCGTTCATGCCCACCGCGAGCAGCGCGTCGCGGCCGTCCATGACGACCTCGGTGGGGGTTCCGCAGGTCCAGCCGTCGTGGGAGGTGGCCAGGATCTGGTCGGCACCGGCGTGCACCCCCGCGCGGCGCAGCAGGTCGGCCAGGGGGTACCCCAGCCAGCGGGCGTTGCCGGCCAGGTCGCCGCCCACCTGGTTGGAGACGCAGGTCAAGGTGATGTCCGCCTCGACCAGGGGCAGGTCCAGGAGCTCGTCCATGGTGATCTCGAAGGGACGGTCGACCATCCCGTGCACCCGCAGCCGCCACCGGGAGGCGTCCGGCCGGGGAACGGTCAGCGCCGTGTCGATCCGGTAGAAGTCGCGGTCGGGGGTGACGAACGGGGTCAGCCCCGGAACGCCCAGCTCGGTCGCCGCGGGCAGGGGCGGGAGCGGTCGCGCCGCGGCGGGCAGGACCACGGACTCCGGCCCTCCGGCGCCGCCGAGCCATCCCGGCACCAGGCGGGACAGGGCTCCGGCGGCCCCCGCCCCGGCGGCGATCCCCAGGGAGGTCAGCACGAACGCGCGGCGTCCCGGCCGGTGCTCGACCGGGCCCGCGGGCGCGCCCCCGTCACCGGGGTCCCGTCCGGCCGGTCGCGTGCGCCGGGCAGCGCGCAGCAGTACCGCCAGGCACAGGGCGCCGACGGCCACGGCGGCGAGGACGGGGATCACGGTCCTCACATCGCCGCCGCGGCCGACGAACACCGCCGTGACGCCCGCAGCGCCGAACACCGCCAGGCCCGCGTAACCCAGGGACGGCCGCCGCAGCGCGACCACCCCGAGCACGACTCCCGCTCCCAGGAGGGTGACGACGATGCCCGAGAGCAGCACGACCTTGTCGGCGGTCCCGAACAGCGCGATCGCCCACTCGGTCAGGGCCCGGGGGGTGTTGTCGACGACGGCGTCACCGACGGCGACCACGGGAGAAGGGGTTCCCAGGAGCGCGGCGGCCAGTTCTCCGGCGGCCGCGCAGGCCGCCACGGTCACCGCGCCCACGCACGCGCCGGGGAGGAGCCGCCCTCTCCTGCGAATCCTGTCCCCGGTGTCCTGCGTTCTCGTGGTCACATGGGGTATTCGGAGCCGGACGGGGGGCGGATGGGTCCCGGACCGGATTTTTTTTCCGGGGGCTACTCGGCGGTGAACCTCAGGTAGTGGTGGCCCTCGGCGCCGTCGGGGATGGTCTCCACCTCGACGTGGGACTGGGTGAACCCGGTGGCGTCGGTGGCACGGACCTCCAGCGCGTGCATGCCGGGCTCGACGGAGACCTCGGTGACCCACTGGACCCAGGTGTCGATGCCGGGGACCCTGGCGAGTTCGGCGGTGGACCACTCGCCCCGGTCCAGCCGGACCTCCACCGCGTCGATGCCGGTGTGCTGGGCCCAGGCCACCCCGGCGACGGCCACGTCCCCGGCGGGGACCCGGGTGAAGTCGCCGGGGACGTCGATCCGCGACATGGTCTTGACCGGTCCGCGCTCCGCCCAGCCGCGGTCGGCCCAGTAGGCCTGTTCGTCGGAGAAGCGGGTGAGCTTCAGGTCGGTGACCCATTTGGTAGCGCTGACGTAGCCGTACAGGCCGGGGACGACGGTGCGCGCGGGGAAGCCGTGTTCGTGGGGGAGGGGAGCGCCGTTCATGCCCACGGCGAGAAGGGCGTCGCGGCCGTCCATGACGACCTCGGTGGGGGTTCCGCAGGTCCAGCCGTCGTGGGAGGTGGCCAGGATCTGGTCGGCGTCGGAGTGGACGCCGGCGCGGCGCAGCAGGTCGGCCAGGGGGTGCCCGAGCCAGCGGGCGTTGCCGACGAGGTCGCCGCCCACCTGGTTGGAGACGCAGGTCAGGGTGATGTCGGCCTCGACCAGGGGGAGGTCGAGGAGTTCGGCCATGGTGATCTCGAAGGGGCGGTCGACCATCCCGTGCACCCGCAGCCGCCACCGGGATGCGTCCAGGCGGGGGACGGTCAGGGCGGTGTCGATCCGGTAGAAGTCGTCGTTGGGCGTGAAGAAGGGGGACAGGCCGGGGATCCCGAGGTCCGTGCCGGGCGCGAGCGCCGGGAGCGGTTCGGCGGCCGCCGGCAGCCGCAGCGCCCCGGGGCCGCCGGTCCGGCCCGACAGGGACGGCAGCCACAGTCCGGCCCCGCCCGCCACCGCTCCCGCGGCGATCACCCCCGCGGACGCCACCACCGTGCGCCTCCCCGGGCCGCCCGGAGCGGTGTCCGAACCGGTGCCGGGCCCGGCGTTCCCGGGCTCCGCGTCCACGGGCGCGGCTTCGGCGGGCGCGGGGACGGCCGGGGACGCGGCGGGCAGGGTGCGGCGCAGGAGGGCCAGGGCCAGGGCGCCGGCCAGCGCGGCCACCAGGACGGGGACCGCGGCCCACGGGTCGTCGGTGCGGCGCAGCCAGGCGGCGGCCAGACCCGCCAGTGCGACCGCGCCCAGGACCGCGTATCCCGCGGCCGGTCGGCGCAGGGCGAGTCCGCCCGCGGCGCAGGCCACCGCGACCAGCACCAGCAGGACCCCCGTGACCAGCACCGCCTTGTCGGCCGCGCCGAACACCGAGATCGCCCACGCCACCAGCCCGAAGGGGCTGTGGTCCACCACCGCGTCGGCCACCACCGTCACCGGCGGCGACACCCCCAGCAGTGCGGCGGCGGGCTGTGCGGCTCCCAGCGCGGTGGCCGCCGTCGCCAGGCCGATGAGCGGCCCCGCGAAACGGGGCGGGGCAGGTGCTGACATATCAGCAAGAATCGCCCATCCCCCGCTCCGGCGCCAGGCCCGGCGGACTTTCCGCCCGTTGTGGGGCACCTCGGTCGGTTCGACTCCCGGAGTGCTGGAGGATGTTTCCCGTACGTCGTCTCCCCAACGATCGGAGTTCCCCCACATGGTGCGGAAGACGCCCCTCGCCGCGGCCGCGCTCATGGTCTCGGGCAGCCTTCTGCTCAGCGGCTGCACGGTCACCGCGGATATATCGGACTGGTGGTCCGAGACGTTCGGGGACGCGTCCGGGCCGCCCGAGGTCCGGGAGGAGTTCCCCTACGTCCGGGAGGGCCGCATCTTCCAGGACACCGGGCAGGACACCGAGATGCGCTTCTCCGTCACGGGGCTGGAGCGCACCGACGAGTACACCGTCATGTACTACGAGATCACCTATCTCGACGACTTCTCCGGCCCCAACCGGAACCTCAGCATGGCCCACACCCTCGTCGACCCCCTCACCGGGCGCGTCTACCGGCAGTTCCTCGACGAGAACGGCCTCAAGTACGGCTCCGAGAGCCCCAACCAGGACGGCCTCTACCCCGTCCACGACGGGGTCACCAACGAGTACGTCCGCTACTTCCCGCGCATCCCCGACGAGGTTCGGCAGGTCACCTTCGTCGGCAGCGGCCTGGGCGCCATGACCGGCATCCCCATCCAGGACGTCGAGGAGGAGCGCCCCGACCCGGAGAGCCCCAACGGCCCCGACCACCTCTCCCTCGACGACCCGCCGCCGAGCGGCGAGAACCTCACCTTCGCCAACCGGCGCCCCGACGGGGACGCCGTCGCCGACGAGGGCTGGGTGCAGAGCTTCGTCGACTCCGAGATCGCCTCCACCACCCGCGACGGCGACCGCGAGATCATCTCGCTGCACTCCGACGTCATGTTCGAGTTCGACCGCTCCGACCTGACCGAGGAGGCGGAGGAGGTCGTCCGCCGGGCGGCCACCTCCCTGGCCGCCAACGTCGACCCCGACGAGCCGACCATCACGATCATCGGCCACACCGACGGCATCGGCGACGACGCCTACAACGACCGCCTCTCGGTGCAGCGCGCCGAGAGCGTCCGCGACCTGCTCGCGGAGGAGATCGGCCCGGGCTTCACCCTGGAGGTGGAGGGCCGCGGCAAGAAGGAGCCCATCGCCCGCGAGGGCGGCCCGGACGACGAGCAGGCCCGCGCCCGCAACCGGCGGGTGGAGTTCTCGTACATCTTCAACGACACCACCGAGGCGACGGAGGAAGAGGAGTACGACGACGACGGCCTGAACACCGCCCAGCGCAACGTCACCTGGCCCGCCCCCTACGACGACGACCCGGGTTCGGTGGTGGCCGAGAGGGAGCAGGACGGCATCCGCCTGGAGGTCTACCCGCTGCGGCGCGACGGCGCCTACGTGATCGGCACGGTCGCCCTCACCAACACCACCGACGCGCCGCTGATCCCGGAGATGGGCGGCTCCGACGTGGTGGCCGGCGGCCCGGAGCAGTTCAGCAAGGGCACCCTGGGCGGCTTCCAGCTGTTCGAGCCGGAGAGCGGCCTGGTGCGGTACGTGGCGCAGATGGACTTCGGCGAGGGCCGCTACAGCAGCTTCGCGGAGGAGGTGCACGTCCTCCAGCCGGGCAACACCTACAACCTGGTGGCGGTGTTCCCGGCCCCGGCCACGAGCGTGGAGGAGCTGACCCTGCGCGCCGGGCCGTTCGGGGAGTTCGAGGAGGTCCCGGTCGAGTACTAGGGAGTGTTCTTTTGAACCTCCGCTGCGCTGCGGCCCGCCCGTCGAGCGGCGGAAGGTCCTCAACGGACGGCCTGCGGCCTCAGGCCGTCCTCGAGGATGTCTCCTCCGGGCCTCCAGAACCCCGCCGGGCGCCTCGCGAACCCCCGGCGGCACAGGAGAGAGTTCGAAGAACAGGCTCTAGGCGGCACCACGGGGGTCGTCGGCATCGTGCCGGCGGCCCCCGTTCCCGTGTCCGGGCCATCGCTCAGGGCGCGGGGAACGGGGACACGGGACGCCCGGTGATCACGAAGCCGTAACCATGCGTGAAAACCTCAACTGTTACTTTTTCCTCGCGATCTACAGGTAATGGCGGTCTCCGTGTGACGAAGGTGGTGTCCCGCGATGAGCGGTGGAACGGGTGCGAATCCGAACGAGGCGCGGCAGGGCGGTGAGGACGCCGAGGCGCTGGCCACGGCGATGGCCGGCCTGGCCGACGCGTTCGACCTAACGGTCGACGACGCGATCCGGGTGGCGGGCGAGGAGGACGTCGAGGCCGGGTGGCGGTCCTTCCGCGAGCGCCACCTCCAGGGGTTCGTGGACGTGCAGGGCCACGGGCTCCAGCTGGCCGACAACATCCAGGCCGGGGCGAGCGAGATCGCCCTCAACGACCTGGAGAGCTCCCAGGAGCTGTCCGGCGCCGCCCACCACGTGCCGCCCGGCCTGGGCAACGTCAACTTCTACTGACACCCCTTCCCCTTCTCCCCCGAACCCCCTTTGAGGAACCCCCGTGGCTTCTTTCGACCTCTCCCTCACCCTGCGCACCACCGACGCGATACCCGCCCTGATCCGCGCCCGGACCGCCGACTTCGAGGACCTCAACGGACGCGTCCTGGGCGACGCGGGAGACCTCCAGGCGGCCCTGGACGGCGCGGCCGGGCAGTTCACGAGCATCCTGGCCTGGGACATCAGCACCCTGTCCGCCGAGGACCGGCAGCTGTGGACGGGCGCCGCGGTGGCGCTGACCTACGCGGCGATGGTCAGCGACATGTGGGCCGACCACGTGGAGGAGTTCCGCGAGGGCCGCGAGGAGCTGCTGGAGGAGTGGAACACCGCCGTCGCCGACTGCGAGGGGCGGGTGCCGGGCGAGTACTCCGCCAGCCGCATCACCTCGACGTTCCCCGAGCGCCGGGGGTTCTGGAGCGACGAGAACACCTGCCGGGACCTGTACGAGGAACTGGTCGAGAAGCGCACGAGCGTCAGCGGCCGGTTCGACACCCTGTGGACCGCCTACCAGGAGCACGCCGAGGAGATCGGCGACATGCTGGAGGAGGGCGCCACCAAGGTCAACGTGCAGAAGCTCATCGACGGCGGGTACGCCAACTGGGCGTTCTACAACCTGGACCCGAACCGGTACACGATGCTGGTGGACGGCCGGGAGCTGACCGAGGAGAACGCTCAGGAGTGGTCCACCGAGCTGGCCGCCTACTGGTCCGGGGACAGGCCGCTGGACGACCGCTACCACGAGCTGATGCTCATGATGGCGATGATCGGCACCAACGCCAAACAGGCGCAGAACACTGGAGGCGGGTTCCGCTCCGAGGAGATCGACTTCCTGGAGGCCTTCTACACCAACCTGGAGCTGGAGACCGGCGGGCACTACATGGGCGTCCTGGCCGTCCCGGAGCTGATGGACGGCGGCCACATGAGCGGCGAGGAGCGCGAGCACGCCCTGGGGGTGCTCGGCGACGGGCTGCTCACGCTCTCCGACGAGGACCTGGGCGGCGGGTACGACCTGCTGCCGGAGAGCGTCCGCCGGGCGACCGAGGGGCCCTTCCTCTACGAGACGGGCGCCGACGAGCCGCCGTACCTTCTGGCCACCTACCAGGACGACGCGCGGGCCCTGTCGCAGCTGCTCCGGTACACCGACGACGAGCTCCAGGGCGGCGACGCGTTCTCCACCAACCTCACCCTGGGCGCGGGCGCGTACATGCACTACTGGGGCGTGGAGGGCGAGAACGGCTGGGTGGTGTCGGAGGACCTGGCCCCGCTGGTGGAGGTCGGCACCCGCAACGAGGACGCCAACCACTACGTGCTCACCGGCGAGTACCCGGACGGCCGGGAGACCATTCCGGGCCTGCCGGATTTCGCCCCGCACGAGCGGACCAACGCGGTCGAGGGCCTGCTCACCTACGACTGGCACGACGACGGCGCGACCGCGCGCGGGCTCATCGACTGGATCGCCGAGGACGCTCTGAGCGAGGACGCCGAGGTCCGCGACCGCGCGGGGACGGCCGCCGCGGGGTTCATCGAGACGGTCACCACGGCCGAGATGCAGGAGGCGCTCACCGACACCGGCATCGACGTGGGGGACAGCGAGGACGCCTCGTTCACCGAGTTCAACCCCGAACTCGCGGACGCGTTCGCGGGGGTCTTCGATTCCTACATCGTGAGCTTCGCCGAGAGCGCCATCGAGGACGGCGCGAACAACGACGAGCTGATCACCGGCGTGGGCGAGTACAACCCGGACACCGGGGCCTTCAACATCGGCATCCAGGAGCGGTCCGCCTACATGCAGTACCTCATGGGGGACGAGGACTCCGCCGCGCGCGTGATCACCTCCACCGCCGCCTACGAGTACGCGGCGACCGAGTTCTACATCGCGACCGGGGACACCGAGCTCGCCGCCCGCGGCCCGGCCACCCTCCACTCCCTCATCGAGCTGGGCATCTCCATGGAACTCGATGACAGGGTCGGGGACGACGCGTCCGCGCAGCAGCGCCGGGAGGAGCTGTACGGGTTCGCCTTCGACGAGGCCGGGGGGCTCGCGGAGAAGATCCCGGTCGTGGGGGCCCTGATCAACAAGGGGCTGGAGCTGGGGTCGGACCCCATCGTCGAGCACCTGGCGGCCTCCAACGTGGAGATCACCCCGAACGTTCCCAGCCACGGGAACGAGAGCGAGGAGGCGCGCCGGGTGAACCAGCAGGTGGAGTTCCTGGCCCACATCCTGACCTCGGGCAACGAAGCGGTGGTCCAGGGGCCGGGCGAGGAGCGGATCCGGGAGCTGGAAGAGTACGGAATCGTCACCTACACGCAGGACGGATCCATCCGGGTCGAGACCGACCGCGGCAAGTGGGATGTGACGAACGAGCCGGGAGGCGGGGCGGACGAGGCCGCCAACGCGCTGCACGCGGCCCTGAACAGCACGCAGATCGACCCGCTGAACAGGGAGCCCGCGAACGGCAACACCATGTACAACGAGTTCGCGACCCCCTACAACACCCGTTATGAGCTGGTGCAGGAGATAGGGCGCCGGGAGACCGAGGACGACGAGTGATGACACACGGGGCATGGCGGCGCGCGCCCGGGCGCCGCGCGGTGGCGGCCGCGCTCGTACTGCTGCTCACCGGCGCGTGCGCACCGGAGCGGGAGGAGCCCGGGCCGTCGGCGGAGGCGGAGGCCTCGCGCGGACCGCACGCGGAATGGGTGCAGCGGACCGTGCGGGCCTTCACGTTGGAGCGCATGTTCGTCGAGCAGGACCCGGATCCGGTCACGCCGCACGCCGGCGACAGGCCGCGGGAGGTGCTGGCGGAGGCCGGCGTCCTGGTGGAGGACGGTGAGGGGGCGAGGGTGGAGACCGACCCGGACCTGTGGTCCTCCTCCCTCGGCGAAGGGCTGAGCGGGGACGGCCCCCTGCTCCAGGAGGTGGACCAGGCCCTGGCCGACTTCCTGAGGGAGAACACGGTCACCTGGTGCGGCCCCGAGGTGTCCGGCGACACCTTCGTCGACTCCTACCCCGGCTCCGGAGGCGACTCCTTCGACACGCACGAGGAGTACGAGGCGGACATCGCCGAGTACGTCGGCTGCGGGGACGGCGGTTGACCGGACCCGCGTTCCTGCGCGCGGCCCTCGGTGCCGCGGTATCGGGACCCGGTGGGCGGTGAGGCGTTCGTGGACGCCTACACGGAGGAGTTCGAGGGCGTCTTCGACACGACCGGGGAGTACGAGGCGAGCGTCGCCGACTACGTCGACTGCGGGGACGGGCGCCCGTGAACGGGGCGGCCCCGGCGCCGTGGGGCGCCGGGGCCGCCGCGCCGGTCAGTAGGTGGGCGAGGTGAGGGCGAGGCGGGCGAGCAGGTCGCGGCCGCGTTCGGCGCTGCGTGGCTCGGACAGCACCTCGTACTGCTCGGCGACGATCTCCGTCCGCGACGCGAACGTCCGCTTCCCGCCCAGGGAGGCGTAGCCCATCGCCGCGAACGCGGTGCTGGCGCCCACGCCCGCGAGCAGCCCCGCGAGGATCGACCCGAGGAGGCCGCCCGGGGTGAACATCCCCAGCACGACACCGATGAGCAGACCGAACCACACGCCCGACAGGGCCGCCGAACCCAGCACCCGGCCCCAGGTCAGCCGGCCGGTGACCCGCTCCACCACGCGGGGCCCGGTGCCGACGATGGTGAGGTCCTCGACCGGGAAGCCGTTGGCGGCCAGGTGGTCGACGGCGCGCTGCGCCTCGGTGTAGGCGGTGTAGGACCCGATCGACCACCCCGTGGGCGGGGTGGGCAGGGTCCGAGGGTCAGGGGAGAACATGTGCACCTCCGGGTGCGGGTTCCATGGTCGCCGGACCGCCCCCGCAGGGGTCCGGCGGTCGGGTGGCCCGGGGCCCGCAGGACGGGCGGACCCCGGGTCGGGGGGCCGGGAGTCCCGGTGCAGCGGGACACCCGGGGCGGTCAGCGCCGCGTGGCGGCGCGACGGTCCGGGGCCGGGGAAGAACGGGCGGCGGGCGGTGCCATGGCCTGTGCCTCCTCCCTGCGTGCGCGGCGGCCTGCGAGGTCTGTACCTGGATCAACGGCCTTGCGTCGGTGGGTGTTCCCTAAGTTGAGCTTCTCTAACTCAACTCTAAAGAAGGTGCGGGGCGTGCGGCCGGATCAGGGGCGCGGTGTGCGCGGGCGGCCCACGGACTCCTGGGCGGAGACGGCGGAGAGCACGGCGTCGGCGGTCTCCCCGGCGGTGCGGGAGCCGTCGACGGGCAGTTCGGCGAGGTGGAGCCGCTCGACCTCGGCTCGCACGAGCTCCTGGAAGCGCAGGGTGCGGGCCAGGAACACGTCGATGAGGTGCCGCTCCGGTGCGGAGGCGGCGGCGTGGCCGGAGCCCGTGTACATGCGCTCGCGCAGGAGGGCGTCCGGGGCGGTGAGCCACACGGCGCCCGTGCGCGGGGCGGTCAGGCCCGCCACGCGGGTCGGCCACAGCGCCGACCCCTCCAGCACCAGGCCGGGGCCCTCGCCGGCGGCGTGCTCGGCGACGATCTCCTCGACGCGCGGCCACTGGCGCTCGTAGTGGGCGAGAACGGAGTCGATCAGCTCGTCCAGGGGCAGGGTGCCGTAGTGCTCGGCGACGTGCGGCGGCACCTCCCGGTCGGGCGTCCGCCAGGGGCGGCCCGGGTGCCGGGCCAGGTGGTCGGTGGTGGCGTGGGAGAAGCCGAGCCGCTCCGCGAGCGCCCGCGCGGTGGTGGACTTGCCGGTGTGGGACGTGCCGCCGATGAGGATCACCCGGATGCCGCTCATGCCTCCGACCCTAGCCGCGCGGGACCCGCGGACGGGGCGAGAGGGCGGAGAAGGGGCCGGGGGCGCCGCGGCACGGGAACGGCGCCCCCGGGGCGCTTCAGTGGTCGGCCAGGTCGAGCCGGGCCAGCCGGTCGGGGTCGGACAGGATGTCGATCGCGGCGATCCTGCCCCCGGAGACGGTGAAGCTCATGACGGAGAACGGTCGGCCGTCGACGGTGTTGACCAGGCCGGCCAGGCCGTTGACGAGCGCCGGACGGGTGTCGGTGCCGGTGGCCATGCGCTGGAAGGTGGAGAGCCGCCCGGCCACGGCCTCGACGCCGCGGACGACCTTCAGGCCGTTCGTGAGCGCGCCGCCGTCGGCGCGCAGCACCACGTCGGGGTCCAGGACGGACACCAGTGCCTCGAAGTCGCCGCCGCGCGCGGCGGCCAGGAAGGCGTCCACCACCTTCCGCTGCTCGACCGGGTCCGGGTCCGGGCTCGGGGCCGCGCCGCGGACCCGCTGACGGGCCCGGCTGGCGAGTTTCTTGGCCGTGGCGGGGGTGCGGTCGACGATGGGCCCGATCTGCTCGAACGGCAGGCCGAACATGTCGTGCAGCACGAAGGCCAGGCGTTCGGCCGGGGAGAGCGACTCCAGCACCACCAGCAGCGCCAGCCCCACCGAGTCGGCCAGCAGCACCTGCTGCTCCGGATCGGTGCGCTCCTCCCGGCCGACCACCGGATCCGGCAGGCGCTCCTCCAGTGACTCCTCGCGCCGCGCCTTGCGGGCGCGCAGCACGTCCAGGCAGACCCGGCCGACCACGGTGGTCAGCCAGCCGCCGAGGTTGTCGATGTCGTCGGAGTCCGAGCGCGCCAGGCGCAGCCATGCCTCCTGGACCGCGTCCTCGGCCTCGGCCAGTGAGCCGAGCATGCGGTAGGCGACCGCCCTCAGGTGGGGGCGGTGGCCCTCGAACCGTTCGGCCAGGAAGTCATGGGATGTCATGCCGGGGGGCCTCTCTTCTTCAGCGGATTCAGTACTGATGACGCGCGGGACCCGCGAAAGGTGACCACCGACGGGTCGGTCACCTTCGCCCCGTTCGGCCCGTCAAGGCGGCGACCGACACGAGGGAAGGGTTGCCGAGGATGAACAGGATCCGGGTCCACGGAACGGTGGAGGACGGCTTCGAACCGGTGGAGGAGGTGTTCGCAGAGGTCGTGGCCGAGCAGGACGGCCTGGCGGGCTCGCAGCTCACCGCCTACGCGCACGGCCGGCGGGTGGTGGACCTGTGGGCCGGGGACGGGGTGGACGGCGACACGATGACCGGTGTCTACTCCTCGACCAAGGGTGCCGCGACGCTGGTGGTGGCACTGCTGGTGCAGGAGGGCGTCCTCGGCCTGGACGAGCCGGTGGCCCGGCACTGGCCGGAGTTCGCCGCCGCCGGCAAGGACACGGTCACGCTGCGGGACGTCCTGTCCCACCGCTCCGGCGTCATCGGCGTCGACGGCGGCCTGTCGGCGGCCGAGCTGGCCGACGACGCGGTGATCGCGCGCCGCCTGGCCGGGCAGCGGCCGTACTGGCGTCCCGGGGCGGCCTACGGCTACGGGGGCTTCGTCTCGTTCGCCATGGTGGGCGAGGTGATCCGGCGGGTGACCGGCCGGTCGCTGCAACGGATCTACGAGGAGCGCATCCGGGAACCGTACGGACTGGACCTCTACCTGGGGCTGCCCGAGTCCGAGGAGGAGCGGTTCCGGCCGATCCTGTGGTGGGAGGCCGACCCGGAGCGGGAGGCCGCCTTCTGGGCGGGCGTCCCGGGCCCCCGGAGCCTCGTCGGCATCGGCTACGGGCTCGACGGCACGCCCCCGCTGGACCAGGTGGGCTTCGCCAACACGCGTGGCGTCCGCGCGAACGGCCCGGCCTCGGCCGGGGGAGTGGGCAGTGCGCGCGGCCTGGCCGGCCTGTACGCGGCGGCCGTCTGGGGCATCGACGGGCGGCCCCCGCTGCTGGAGCCGGACACCGTCGGCGAGTTCGCCCAGCTGCACTCCGTCGGCGCGGACCTGGTCCGCGGCGATCAGGGGAACTACGCGCTCGGCTTCCAGGCCAAGGGGCTGCGGTACCCGTTCCTGAGCGCGAACGCCTTCGGCCATGACGGCTCGGCCGGCTCGGAGGCCTTCGCCGATCCGGTCGGCGGCATCGCCTTCGGCTATACCCGGCACCGTTTCGGCTTCGGCTGGTCCTATCCCGAACACGACCGACTCGCCGCCGCGGTGCACGCCGCCGTCGCCTCCCGGGGAGAACGCGCATGAGCGACCACACCCCCGCCCGTCCGGACAGAAACGGCCTCGCACTGCTCGTGATGGCGGCCGCGCAGCTGCTGATGGTGATGGACGGCACCATCGTGACCGTCGGCCTGCCCGTCATCGGGGCCGACCTCCGGATCCCCGAGGGCGAGCTGGACCGGGTCCTCACCTCCTATGCCCTGGCCTTCGGCGGCCTGCTGCTGGTCGGGGGCCGCGCCGGCGACCTGTGGGGCCGACGCAGGCTGTTCCGTGTCGGTCTGGTCGTCTTCCTGCTCGCCTCCCTGCTGGGCGGTGCGGCCGGTAGCGGTGCCGTGCTGATCACCGCACGCGTGCTGCAGGGCGTCGGCGCGGCCATCGTCGCCCCGGCGGCGCTGTCCCTGCTCGCCGAGACCTTCCCCGCCGGGCCCCGGCGCAACAGGGCACTCGGCGTGTACGGAGCCATGGGCGGCCTCGGCTCCGTCGTCGGCCTGCTCCTGGGAGGCGCGCTCACCGAGTACCTGGGGTGGCGGTGGATCATGTTCGTCAACATCCCCATAGCCCTGCTGGTCCTGGTCGGCACCGTCGTCCTGGTGCCCGGAACCCGCCGCCCCGGCGGCCTGGACCTGCCCGGCGCCGTCACCGCGACCCTGGCCCTCGGCTCGCTGGTCTACGCGATCAACCGCGCCGGATCCCATGGGGTGGGCGACGGGACCGCCCTGGTCTTCGGCGCGTGCGCCGTCGCGCTGTTCTCGGTGTTCCCGTTCATCCAGCGCGGCGCGCGCAACCCGATCCTGCCGCCGGGTGTAGCGGCCGACCGCGGCAGACTCGGCGCCAACCTGGTCATGCTGCTCATGGGCGCGGGACAGCTGGCCACCTTCTACTTCCTCACCCTGTACATGCAGACGGTCCAGCAGTTCTCGCCCATGACCACCGGCCTGGCCTACCTGCCGTTCGCGATCGGTGTCGGTATCGGCTCCGGGGTCGTCGGACCTGCATTGCAGGCCCGCGCCTCCACCCGGACCGTGCTGGTGGTCGGCACGGCGACGGCCGCCACGGCGATGGCGTGGTTTGGCCTCCTGGCACCCGACCAGAACCCGCTGCTGGTGCTGTTGCCCGCGCAGCTGGTGGGGGGAATCGGCCTGGGGACCGGGTTCGTCGCCGCCACCATCGGCGGCGTCAGGGGCATCGCATCACAGGACTCGGGCATCGCCTCCGGCCTCGTCAACACCAGTCAGCAGATCGGCGGCGCCCTGGGTTTGGCCGTGCTGGCCGGCGTCGCCGTCGCCACCACTGCGGCCCAGCCGCCGGGGACGGGCCTGGACGAGGCGCTCACCAGCGGATACACCGTCGGCATGCTCGGCGCGGGCGCCTTCTACGCGGTCGCCCTCCTCACCGCCGTCCTGCTGCTGCGACCACGCTCCGCGGAGCGGGACACCGAACCCCTCGAAAGAACCGCCGGATGAGGACGCCTCCACCGGTCACCTTCGATCCGCACGATCCGTCATAGAGGCAGAACACCGAACGGAAGGAAACACCACCATGACCGCCACCGAGCAGCAGAACCGCCAGTCGCGCCTCCCCGACCCCGTCGCGCTCGTCCCCGAGCTCAAGGACATCGCCGGCGCCCTGTTCAAGGCGACCGGGAACGGCACGGTTCCGCGGACCACCATCGGCCTGGTCCAGCTGCGCGCCGGGCAGATCGCCGGCAGCACCTACCTGACGAGCCTGCACACCGGCAACCTCCGCCGGGCGGAGGCGACCGAGGAGCAGATCACCGCCGTGGCCTCCTGGCGGGACGCGCCCTACTTCTCCGACGCCGAACGGGTCGCGCTGGAGCTGGTCGAATCCGTCCTGACCCCGAACGCGTCGGGCGAGCGCGTCCCCGACGAGCTGTACGCCAGGGCTTCGCAGCACTACGACGACAAGGCGCTCGCCACGCTGATCATGGCGATCGGCCAGGTCTGCTTCTTCCTGCCGCTGGCCCTCATCGGCAAGCCCCTGCCCGGGGTGTCCCCGGCGGAGCAGTGGAGGGCGTAGCGGCCCGGACCCCATGAGGTCGGCGAAGCCCGTCCCGGGGTGACGCCGACCGAGGAAAGCCCCCGTGCTCCGACCGGAGCACGGGGGCTTCGCGTTGGGCGGGGGCGGGCGCGGGGCGGGCATGGGGAGGCCGCCCGTCCCCGCGGCGACCGGCTTCGGTCGGCGGTGGCGGGCTGGGGGCGGGGTCTCCTGGTGGGTCGGAAGATATCCACAGGCTGTGGACGAATTTCCGGTACCGGTCCGTGGCCGGGGCGGAACGCGTGGCCGGGGCGTCGATGCGGCGCGAAGCGTCCGAGGTCGGTGGGTATCGGTCGGCTCATGCCCGGGATGCGGTTTTCGGGGGACAAGCAAGAGAAATCGGCCGACCGGTGGGTACCGGTCGGCCGTTGAGCGGGGTCGAAGCCTAGGAGGCCCGATTCTTCACGCCGTGGAGGAACGCGGTCCAGGCATCGGGGTTGTAGTCGAGGTGGCCCAGGGGGCGGTTCTGGGTGTCACGGACAAGGACGAGAGGCCCCTCGGCGACCTCGACGCAACTGCCTTCTCCACTGCTGTGGCTGCTCTTGTGCCACTTCTCCACGGCGATCCTCTCGCTCGGGCTCAGGCGTGGAGCTTCACGCCCTGGAGGAAGGATGCCCACGCTTCGGCGGAGTAGTCGAGGTGTCCGAGAGGACGGTTCTGGGTGTCCCGGACGAGGACGCTCTGTCCCTCCGCCACCTCAACGCAGCTGCCCTGCCCCGAGCTGTAGCTGCTCTTGTGCCACAGCGGCCGACCGGACTCGTGCCTGCTCTTCAATGCTTTCCCTGACCTTCCTGACGAATTCGACGCTGGCGCCCATGGACAGTGCCTCGGCTTGCAGGAGCCCAAAGATGGTCATGCACTTCTGCACGGTCTCTTGATCGTCGATGAGCACCTCACCGCTCGCGTACTCGGCGGAGGCCAGCGGCGGATTGTCGGGAAAGGTGTAGATCCGGAACGGGCCTGCGGTCCCGGGGTGATAGTGGGACCGCGGGGGTGTGACCTGGAAGCGGATCCTGCCTTCCTCGGCAAGCTGGAGGACCCAGTCCAACTGGGTGATTTGAGTACGTTCGTCCCCCATGATGAGGTCTAGGACGAACGCCTCTACCACGATAGACACTAGCGGAGGGTGGTCCCTCATAAGTATCTCTTGCCTCTTTTTCCTCGCCAGCACCATCTCTTCCACTACTGAGGTGCTGGCCCACGGCAGGGAGTCGCGAATCGTGGTGCGGGCGTACTCGGGCGTCTGGATCAGTCCGGGAAAGATCTGAGACTGGTACTCGCGGAGCTCGGTTGATTTCTGCTCCAGCTTCGGGACCTTTTTGTACCAGGGTGGGATGGTTTCGGTCTCCTGGCTCCTCTCCCACGCGCGGACCAGTTGGCCGTTGGCCTGGAGGGCCTGGTCGAGGAGGGTCACCTGGTCCTCGCTCATGCCCCGCTTGCCGTTCTCCCAGGCGGATACGTGAGCGGCGACCACGCTGGCGTAGGGCGCCAGCTCCGCCTGGGTCAGCTTGGCCTTGCGGCGGAGGGCCTTGAGTTCCTTGCCCACCCTGGCCCATTCGGGCTTGCGGCGATCCGACATTCGTCACCTGCTCAAAGGAGGGGGAAACCGGGGATAACCACGATGCAACGCCCTCTCAACCGCCCGCAACCGATTCACCGAAATGTTGTCCCTGTGGTTGATTCGCTGGCCTTTCCCCGAACCGCTGGCCCAAGGTGTTGTCACGAAGGCGCACGGTGACCGAAAGGGTCTTTGTACCCTTCTCGGTTCTTCTGGGTGGTTCTCGGCGTCGTCGGACAACGGTGCGGAAGGCGGATGAGCGCAGAATGGGATCGGTGACCCGCATGGAACCCCGTCGAGAGCGGAACACGGCCTCCAGCGACGACATCGAAGAGGTGGTGCCGCGACCGCCCTGTACCGCGCCGCCGGGCAGGATTCCGCTCCAGCGCCGGACCGCCGACCCGCGCGACCGGGTCGCGATCCTCGTGGACGTCGAGAGCGGGGAACTGGGGCACTCCATCACGGTCCCGGGCGTCGCCGAGCAGACGGGGGTGCTGCGGCGGCAGCTCTCCGCGCTCGCGCTGCTACCCGAGGCGCAGACCGACGTCCTTCAGGGCCTGGTCAGCGAGCTGTTCACCAACGCCGTCCGGCACACGCGCAGCGGGCTCCCCGGGGGCCGGGTCGTGGTGACCCTGCACCGGCTCCGGGGGCGGGTGCAGGTCAGGGTGACCGACCAGGGGCCGCGCGGCGGCGGTGTCGGGACCCCGCACGTGCGCGAACAGGACCTGGACCGGGAGGGCGGGTTCGGGCTGAGGCTCGTCGCCATGCAGGCGGACAGGTGGGGGACCCTGTCCGAGGGCGGGCGGACCACGGTCTGGTTCGAGCTGGATCGCGGGTGAGCCCGGCCATGTCCTGGAACCGCGCCGACGACGGTGAACAGTACGAGGCGGCCCGGCGGCTCAACGCCGAGGCGGGCCGGATGTGGACGGTGATGTGGGCCCCGGCCCTGCGCGCGTACGTGGCGTTCTACCAGGGGGCGGCCGTGGTCCGCTGGCAGAGCGCACCCACGGCGGAGGGACTGGTGGAACGGCTGCGCGAAGCCGAACGGCTTCTCGGCGCGGACACGGGGAGGGCGTGGGCGCCGGCTCCCCGGCGTGACGGGGACGGCGCCCGGACCACCGGCGCGCACCGCCGCCCTTCGACCGCACCGCTCCCGCCGCAGGCTGAGACGCCGACACAGCGCCCCGTGCCCACACCGGTCCCCGCCCCGCTCCCGCCCACGGCGGAGGCACCCGTGGCGGAGGCGCACGCGATGTGGGCGCCCGCGACGGAGCCGGTGCCGCCGATGACCTCCCCCGGCCGCCCCTCCCCGGCAGGGGACACCGGAGCCGACGGCCGTACCGCTTCGGCGGGGGCGGCCGGGGCCGATGTCCATCCGCCTCGGGCAGGCGCCACCGCCATCGATGGCCGGACCGCCGTCGGCACGCGTGCCGCGGGGCGCCTTCCCCGTGCCCTCGGCGCACCCGACGGCACCGGGTCCCTCCCCGCGCACGTCGTGCCCGAGGCGGAGCGGACGGACCCGGGCGCGTTCGCGCGCGGCGGCGTCCGCACCGGGGACGTTCCCGTGCGCACCGGCTCCAGGGGCCTCCGGCACGCCCGGCTCGGCGGCGCCGACGACCGCGCCGCCGTGACCGCGCGGTTGCGCGGCCCGCGCACCGGGACCCGCGCGGTGGTGATCCCTGGAGAGGGACCGCCTCCGCAGGTGTGGGGACCCCTCGGGGCCGGGGGACACGCGCGCGGGGGTTCGGCACCGTGAGAACCGAGCCCGCGACCGTGCACGAGGCGCTGCTCATGCTCCAGGACCGGAAGGACACGACCCGTGGCGCGCACCGGGAGGCCGCGACGCGGACGACCGGCTGGGAGTGGCCGATCCCGCAGCCGACCCTGGAGGAGGTCATCGCCTCCCTGGAGATGGTGTACGACCTGGCGGAGGGCACCGCGGAGGACGCCGAGGCGATCCTTCGCCTGGTGCACACCCTGCGCGGCCTGCACACGGGCCCCGCACACCGTTCCGTCCTCGACCACCTCCACTCCGCCCATCGCTGACCCCGGCCAGGCACCGGCCCCGCGTCCCGCCCCGGGCCCCGGCGGGACGCGGGGTCCGGTTCAGGACACGGGTGGTCGGGTGGCCGACCAGCGGCGGAGTTCGTCGGCCAGGGCGACCGGGGCGTCCAGCTGGATCAGGTGCCCGGCCTCCGGGACGAGGGACAGCGTGCTGCCCGGGATCGCCTCCCGCAGCCGGTGGGCGCGGTCGACCGGGATCCAGGTGTCCTCCGTCCCCCACACGATGTGCACGGGGAACGGCAGCTCCGCCAGGTGCGGTTCGACCTCCTCCGTGAACCGCTCGTCGGCCTGGGCGATCTGGCGGTAGAACGCCTCCTTGCCCTCCTCGCCCAGCCACGGGCCGACCAGCGCGTCGAGGTCCTCGGGCCGCAGCCCCCGGTGTGACGCCCCGGCGATGTAGGCGCGCAGGGCCCCCTCGTGCACCGCGTCCGGCAGGCGGGCGAACACCGACGCGTTCTCCCGCACCAGCCGGAAGAACGGCGACCCCCACGGTCGCAGCGCCACCACGTCCACCAGGCACAGCGCCAGGTACGCGGCATCGTGCAGCAGCGCCGCGCGCAGCGAGACGGCGCCGCCGTAGTCGTGGGCGATGACGCGCGGGCGCTCCAGCCCCCAGTGGTCCAGGAGCGCCGCGAACGCCTCGCCCTGCACCCCCAGGTCGACCGGGTTCCCCGGGTCCTTGGAGGAGGCGCCGTAACCCGGCATGTCCCACAGGTACACGGTGAAGTCGCGGGCCAGCGCGTCGGCGAACGGCGACCAGAGCCGCGAGGACCACGGTGTGCCGTGGCACATGACCAGGGGCGGTCCCGCACCCCGGAGCCCCCAGGCGATCCGGTGCCCGCGCCACTCGAACATCTTTTTCACGTCCATGGTTCCAGGGTGCCGGAGATCGGGGCCGGAGGAGGGTCGTCCACAGGGTGGATTCCGGAGCGGCCGGCACGGAGCGCGTGGACCGGAAAACGTGTGGACACCGGCCCGGGGCCGGGGGATAGGTTCTGTTCCGTGTCCTCTCCCGAAGCGTCCAGACACGTGCCGCCGGTCCGCCGGTAGGCACGTGACGCCGCCGACGCCCTCAGCCGTCGGCCGAGATCCCAGGCCCCCGCAGCGGGGTCTGCCTCCCATGCGCTCGTGAACACCGGCGGTGCCGCGTGCCCGCCTTCCCTTCACACGACGCTCTCGGGAGACACCCGTGCCATTCCTGCTGTACATGCTCGCCCTCGCGGTCTTCGCGCAGGGCACGTCGGAGTTCATGCTCGCCGGGCTGCTGCCCGCCGTCTCCGCCGACCTGGACGTTTCCATTCCGCAGGCGGGGCTGCTGACCTCGTCCTTCGCCGTCGGCATGGTGGTCGGCGCGCCCGTGATGGCCGCGCTGGGCCGCCGGTGGTCACCGCGGTGGACCCTGACCGGCTTCCTCGGCCTGTTCGCCGCCGGCCACGGCGTGGGCGCCCTCACCGACGACTTCTCCGTCCTGCTCGCCACCCGGGTGGTCGCGGCCCTGGCCAACGCCGGGTTCCTGGCGGTCGCCCTGGCCGTGGTCGCCGCCGTGGTGCCCGCGGGCCTGCGGGCCCGCGGGCTGGCGGTGGTGCTCGGCGGCACCACGCTGGCGCTGGTCGCGGGGGCCCCGCTGGGGGCGGTCCTGGGGGCCGGGTTCGGCTGGCGGTCGACGCTGTGGGCGGTGGCCGCGGTCTCGCTGCCCGCGCTCGTCGCGGTGGCCGTCGCCACCCCGAACCGGGCCGGCGGCACCCGGCCGGACGCGGACCGGGATGACCTGCCCGGCGCCGGTGCCCCCGGCCCGGGCGCCGAGCTCGCGGTCCTCGGCCGCGCCCGCCTCCAGGTCGTCCTGCTGCTCGCCGTGCTCGTCAACGGTGCGACGTTCTGCGTGTTCACCTACCTCGCCCCGCTGGTGACGGACGCGGCGGGGCTGTCGCCGGGCGCGGTCCCGGTGGTGCTGGCGCTCTTCGGGGCCGGGGCGTTCGCCGGGGTGCGGGCGGCGGGGGCCTTCGCCGACCGGCACTGGCGGACGCTGCTCCTCTGGGGCGGATGCGGGCTGCCGGCGTGCTGGGGCCTCCTCGCCGCCACCGCTGCGCACGCCGCCGCCGTGGTGGCGCTGGTCCCCCTCGCGGGCGCGCTGTCGTTCGCGGTGGGCGGCACCCTCATCGCCCGTATCATGGCGAACGCCGCGGAGGCGCCCACCATGGGCGGTTCGTTCGCGACGGCGGCCCTCAACCTGGGCGCCGTCGCCGGGCCCGTGCTGGGCGGGATCGCCTACGCCGCGGCCGGGGCGCACGGCCCGGTGCTGGTGGCGGTGGCCCTGGTGCTCGCCGCCCTCGCCGCGGGCGGCGTCCAGGCCCTGGCCGCCGCTCGGACGGCCGCCCGGACGGCGGGTGCGCCGGCGCCCGACGACGTCCGCGACTGAGTCCGCGGACGGCCGACGCGAGCGGCCGCCTCCCCGCCCGCCACGGGCGGGGAGGCGGCCCCGGCACGGCCCGGGAAATGTCGGGGGCGGACGGTACAGTGCGGGGAACGCCCGCCGCCGAGTCCGTCGAGGGAGCCGTCCATGGCCGGGACCGTCCTGCGCACACGCGCGCTGAACCGGGCCACACTCGACCGGCAGCTCCTCCTCTCCCGCACCGGCCTGCCCGTGGCGGACGTGGTCACCCACCTGGTCGGCCTCCAGGCCCAGACCACCCACACCTGGTACCTGGGGCTGGAGAACCGCATCGAGGGCCTGGACCCCCACCGGGTCGGCCGCATGCTCACCGACGGCGAACTGGTCCGCGTCACCCTCATGCGCGGCACCCTCCACCTCGTCACCCCGCGGGACTGCCGCTTCCTGCGCCCCACCGTGCAGCCCGCCATCGACCGCGGGTTCTCGGGCAGCCGCCACGGCCAGGCCACCCGCGGCATGGACCTCGACGCCGTCGCCCGCGCCGGGTACGACCTCCTGCTCGCCCGCCCCATGACCCCGAACGACCTGGCCGGACACCTCTCCGAGCGGTGGCCCCGGGTGGGCGGCGAGCACCTCGCCCAAGCGGTCAAGGACCGGCTCCCCCTCGTGCAGATCCCCCCGCGCGGGGTGTGGGGCGCCACCGGGGCGCCCGCGTTCGCGCCCGCCGACACCTGGACCGGGCTGGCCATGGACGCCGACCCCGACCCGGAGGGCCTGGTGCTGCGCTACCTGGCGGCGTTCGGCCCGGCGAGCGTCAAGGACATGCAGGCGTGGTCCTCGCTCACCCGGTTCAAGCCGGTCTTCGACGGCCTGCGGGACCGCCTCGTCGAACTGCGGGCCGAGGACGGCACCGTCCTGTTCGACCTCCCCGACGCGCCCCGGCCCGACGAGGACACCGAGGCCCCGGTCCGCTTCCTCTACGACTTCGACAACGTCCTGCGCGGCCACGCCGACCGCAGCCGCGTGCTGCCGCACGAGCACCGGGCGCGCCTGGTCTCCCGCAACGGCATGCCCCCGGGGACGGTCCTGGTGGACGGGTTCGTCCGCGCCTCCTGGAAGGTGGTGCGCGCCCGGGGGGCCGAGCCCCACCTGGAGGTCTCCCTGTTCGAGCCGATCACCGCCGCGGACCGCGAGGCGGTCGCCGCCGAGGGCGAGCGCACCCTGGCGTTCCTGGAACCCGGGGGACACGGGATCCGGTTCGTCGAACCCTGATCCCGCACCGGTTCCCCGGACCGTATCGCCTGCCCGCTTCGCCCGTGGGTGCCCTGATGTGGACGTATGCCTCCGGACCACGGACAATACGGGGTGATATGGAAGGATTCTCGGGTGACTGAAGAGTTCCGTGCCGCGTTCCAACGCGTGCTCGACACCGCCGCCGAACAGGCTCCCGGGTTTCCCGCGGCCGTGCACGACGTCTTCCGGCTCTCCTCCCAGGTCCCGCAGGAGGAGCTGGCCGTCGCCATGGAGGCGCTGGCCCCCGTGCTGTCGGACTGCGAACCCGTGGCCGGCATCGCCGCCGACCTCGCGGTCCTGGCCGGCGCGCTGGTGGAGGCCGGTGCGCCCGCGGGGCAGGTGGGGCTGGAGGTGCTGCGCCAGCTCGGCAGTTACGGACAGGCCGCGGCCGCGTTCATGCACGCCTGGGACAAGACCGGCGGCGGCCCCCCGCCGCACCCCGGCGAGGTGGGCGAGGCCGAGGAACAGCGGGTCGAGGAGGTCCTGGGCGAGAACGCGCCCCTGGCCACCGTCGGCTGGTGGACCTGCCTGCGCTACGGGCTCGCCGCCAAGGCCATGCTCGGCGACTCCCGGGTGCGGGCGGCCGTGCGCGCCGACTCCGGGGCCCTGGAGGGCCTGAGCCAGATCGTGCACGCCCTCTCCACCCGGCTGCCCGAGTTCACCGAGGTCGGCGAACTCCTGAAGATGGCCGAGGCGGACAGCGCGCTGGTGCTGGACCGGGCCTCCTGGCGGGCCTTCCGCGTCCGGTTCGACGGCATCGGCGACAACTTCCAGCTGCACACGCTGCTGGCCGACGCGCTCATCGGCAAGGAGGGGCAGCGGCTGCCCGGCACCCGGCCGGACCCGCGGTGGACCGCCGCCTGCCTGGACGGCGCCCCGGACCCGCTGGCGGACGTGGTGCGCGGCGAGTGGGACCTGGTCGGCGGTGACGGGACCTGGGTCGGCAACGAGGCGTGCCCGGCGGACATCCCCTTCGTCGACGGGGAGCGTGTGCTGGTGCTGGAACCGCAGACGCTCGCCCACTCGTGGCGGGCGGGGCGGCGCCACGCGCACATCCCGGGCAGCCTGACGATCGTCGAGGAGCTGCACCCGGACGAGGCCACCGGGTGGTGGTCGCGGATGCACCCGGCCGGATCGGTGCGCCACCCGCTGGCGCCCGCCATCGAACACGGGGACACCGGAGCGCACCGGCCGCCCCGGCACTTCGGCGTGGCCGCGCACTTCGAGGAGGTCGACGCGGGGCCGCTGTCGTCGACGTTCCCGGCCCTGGAGCCGGACGTCCTGTCGGACGACCTGCCGGGCGGGCTCCCGCAGGAGGCGTCGCCGGACGGCCCGTGGGCCGAGGCGTACCCGCGCGAGGCGGTGGGGTGGGCCGACGACCCCGCGCCGCGGCCCGAGCCCCGGGTCGAGCCGCAGATCGAGGCGTGGCCGCTCGTCGAGCGCGCGCCCGACCCGTGGTCGGCCGTCGAACCCGAACCCGAGCCCCGGGGGTACATCCCGCCCGACGACGGCCGCCCGCCGGGCGCGCACCTGATGCCGCCTCTGCCGCCCGGGGTGTCGGACAGCTGGGCGTGGGCCCCGCACTGGAAGTGGCCGCCCCCGCCCGGACCCGCGCCGAGCCCGTGAGACCCCGCCGCCGAAGGCGGCACCCGGGCACGCCGTAGCGCACCCGGTATCCCCCGAACACCGAACCCGGAGACCCCCCATGCCCGAGCCCGCCCGGACCGCTGCCCCGGAATCCGCCCCCGCCGAGCCTGTCGAGCCCGCCCGAGACTCGGCGGCCGCTGGGGACGCCGTGACCGAGACCCCCCGGACCCCCGGGCCGGAGGAGCCCGAGACGGCGGGCGGCCCCGCCGGGGAGGACGGGGACGCCGGGACCGCGGCGGTCCCGGACACCGCCGGCGTCGTGGAGAGCGCTTCCGGCCCTGCGAAGTCGTGGGCGGCCCGGGTGGCGCTGGTGGCGGCCGCCGGGCTGGTGGTGGGCGGAACCGCCTACCTGGGAGTGGAGGTCGCCGACGCGTTCGCGCCGGCCGCCACGACCGGGACGGCCGAGTCCGGGCCCGACCGGGACACCGGCGAACGCCGCACCACGCCGCTGCTCGCGGACCCCGGCGAGGGTGTCCCCCAGGGGACCGCCGCCGACCCCGTGGCCGGCGGCGACGCGACGGCTCCCGCCCAGGGCCCCGTCGGCGCACCGGTCGAGGGCACCGCGCCCGCCGACGGGAGCGGCGGCACCTCCGGAGGGGAGGACCCGCGCGCGCAGATCCTCGACGACATCCTCAACACGCCCCAGGAGCGCCCGCCCCTGGTCAACGACTGCGACCAGGCGTGCGTCGACGCCCATACGGCACGCGAGGAGGAGGGCGTCGAGCCCGTGGTCGTCGAGTTCCATCCCGAGGACTACGAGTTCCCCACCACCCCCTGATCCGGGAACGGGCCGGCGGGTCCGCGCGCCGTGGGCGCGGACGGCGCCGCGTCGGCGGCGGGCCGGGGCCCGGGCGGGAATACGCAGGTGGACGCCCCGGGGGCCGGTGTCCGACCGGCACGGCAGCCGTGGTCGCCCACAGGGAGCACGGACCCGACTAGGCTGGCGTTCGGCAATCCGACACCCCGGCAGGCCGACCGCGCTGGGTGAGTCACGAGCACACTCAAGGAGATCCCGTCATGGGGCAGCGACACTTCGATCTGGTCGTTCTCGGCGCGGGCCCGGGCGGCTACGTCGCCGCGATCCGGGCCGCCCAGCTCGGCCTGAACACCGCCGTCATCGAGGAGAAGTACTGGGGCGGCGTCTGCCTCAACGTGGGCTGCATCCCCTCCAAGGCCCTGCTGCGCAACGCGGAGCTGGCCCACCTCTTCACCAACGAGGCCGACCTCTTCGGCATCAAGGTCGACGGCAAGGTCGAGTTCGACTACGGCAAGGCGTTCAGCCGCAGCCGCGAGGTCGCGGACGGCCGCGTCAAGGGCGTCCACTTCCTCATGAAGAAGAACAAGATCACCGAGATCGACGGCCGCGGCACCTTCGTCGACGACCACACCATCGAGGTCGCGGGCGGCGACGGCTCCAGCGAGACCGTCACCTTCGACCACGCGGTGATCGCCGCCGGCTCCTCCACCAAGCTGCTGCCCGGCACGCAGCTGTCGGAGCGGGTCGTCACCTACGAGGAGCAGATCCTCGAGTCCGAGCTGCCCGGCAGCATCATCATCGCCGGAGCGGGCGCCATCGGCGTCGAGTTCGCCTACGTCCTGGCCAACTACGGCGTGGACGTCACCATCGTCGAGTTCCTGGACCGCATCGTCCCCCTGGAGGACGAGGAGGTCTCCAAGGAGCTCTCCCGCGCCTACAAGAAGCTCGGCGTCAAGGTCCTGACCTCCACCCGCGTGGAGGGCGTCGAGGACACCGGGAGCAACGTCAAGGTCACCGTCACCACCACCGGGGGCGACCAGCAGGTCCTGGAGGCCGACAAGCTGCTCCAGGCCATCGGGTTCGCGCCCAACGTCGAGGGCTACGGCCTGGAGAAGACCGGCGTGGAGCTCACCGAGCGGGGCGCCATCGCCATCGACGGCCGGGGCCGCACCAACGTGCCGCACATCTTCGCGATCGGCGACGTCACCGCCAAGCTGATGCTGGCCCACACCGCCGAGGCCATGGGCATCGTCGCGGTGGAGACCATCGCCGGGGCCGAGACCCAGGAGATCGACTACAAGTTCATCCCGCGCGCCACCTACTGCCAGCCGCAGATCGCGAGCTTCGGCTACACCGAGAACGAGGCCCGCGAGGCCGGGTTCGACGTGCAGGTCGCGAAGTTCCCGTTCATGGCCAACGGCAAGGCGCACGGCATCGGCGACAGCCGCGGGTTCGTCAAGGTCCTCTCCGACGCCAAGTACGGGGAGATCCTGGGCGCCCACATGATCGGCCCCGACGTCACCGAGCTGCTGCCGGAGCTGACCCTGGCCCAGCAGTGGGACCTGACCGTCCACGAGGTGTCGCGCAACATCCACGCCCACCCGACGCTGAGCGAGGCCGTCAAGGAGGCCGTGCACGGGCTGTCCGGGCACATGATCAACTTCTAGGCCGTCCGCCGCGGGGGTCCGTCCCGCGGCGTGCGGAACGAAGGGCGCCGGGGCCGGTCCCCGGCGCCCTTCCCCGTGTCCGGTGCCGGGAGCGCCGGGCGCGGCCGCGGCCCCGGCGGGCGTCCGTCGTCCTGTTGTGCCGGACCGCGGCGGACTTGCTAAGTTTCCCTGTGTCCCCCGCCGGAACCGTCCCCTTTCGTCCGGCACACTCCCGACACCGAGAGCCACCCATGCGACTGATCCCGTCCTCCCCCCTGTCGTGCCTGGGCACGGCCGTCGCCGCCGCCGTGATCGGTGGATTCGTCCTGGTCGGCTGCGACGTCGTCGAGTTCGACGAGTTCGACACGGACTTCGGCCTCTTCTCCGGGGACGGGGAGGCGTCCCCGAGCCCGGAGGCGAGCGCGAGCCCGAGCCCGGAGGACGGGGAGGGGCAGGAGGAGGACGCGCAGTACGCGCTGCCGGAGTCGTGCGCGGAGGTCGGCGCAGCAGAGGTCGTCGGGGACCTCGCGCCGGGGACCGTGCTGGCCGAGGACCGCGGCGAGGTCGAGGGGTTCGCCGACGCCGAGCAGCTGACCTGCTCGTTCAGCGACGGCTCCGGGACGCCGGGCGCGGCCACGTTCACCCTGGTGTTCACCCTCAACGTCGACCCGAGCCTGAGCCCCGACGTGGTGGCGGTGCCGGGCGCCGAGGAGGAGATGAACTGGGAGGTGGACATCGACGTGGACGTCGACACCTACCACACGGACGAGTCCGACTCCCTGGGCGGCGACCTGGAGTACGTGGGCACGGTGGACGGCGGCACCCGCCACCTGTACCTGTCGCTGCCGGGCGAGCTGTACGTGACCGCGATCGCCTACGGCGGGGAAGTGCCGCGCGAGGACCTGGAGCGCGTGGTGATGCTGGCCGCGGAGCGGGTGCGCGGCTGACCCCGGCCGCACGCAGGGATCACGGACGTCGAGGCCGCCGGCACCGCCGGCGGCCTCCGCCGTGTCCGCTCCCGGTCGGCGCAGGGGGGCGCTGCGCTGGGGCGGGTTGATCACCGATGTCCAGGTCGGCCCCCCGGTCAGCGCAGGAGGTCGGGCAGCCCCCCGGCGAGGGCGTGCAGGCAGCGCGCGGCCAGGGCGGCGGGGCCGTCCTCTCCGCCGGGCGGTGCGTCCCCGGCGGACCAGGTCTCCATGGACAGGCGGATGGCGTCGGTGACGGCGGCCGCCGCCAGGCGCACCGTCAGGTCGTCGTCGGGGCGGCCGGCGGCCGCCGCCAGCAGCGGTACCAGGAGCTCCTCCGACTCCTGGTTGACCCGGTACCAGACGGCCCGCAGGGTGGCGTCCTCGCGGGCGGCGCGCAGCAGCGCGCGCGTCCACTCCAGGGCGCGCTCCTCCTCCGGCCCGCCGGGCGTCAGGGCGTCCACGACGGACCGCTCGACGGCCTCGGGCAGCCCCGGGGCCGGCCCGCCGTCGCCGGCGGGCTCCTCCAGGGCGGCCAGCGCGTCCCGCCAGTGCTGCGCACCGGTGCTGAGCAGCGGGGCGACGGCGTCCTGCTTGGTGCGGAAGTACCGGTAGAACGTGCGCAGCGCCACGCCGGCGGCGGCGGCGATGTCCTCGGCGGTGGTGTTGTCGACGCCGCGCTCGGCGAAGAGCCGGGCGGCGGCCCGGGCGATCTCCACCTGCGTCGCGGCCTTGCGGCGGGCGGTGAGGGAGGGGCGGGACCCCCCGGATTCTGCGGTGACCATCGCGCTCGATCCTAAGTCCCTCCCAAGGCGGCATAAAAAGTCGAAGTGGCATGTTGTGCCAAATGGACATTTCATGCACGAGGCCGCGCCCGGCCGGACGCGGCGGAGGAGGTAAGGGCCGTGAACCGTTACGAGGGACGACGGGTCCTGGTCACCGGCGGCGGGTCGGGCATCGGCCAGGCCACCGTGCTGCGCATGCTGGCCGAGGGCGGCAGCGTCGTCGCCGCCGACGTCAGCGAGGCCGGGCTCAAGGACACCGTCGACCGCGCGGGGGACCTGGCCGAGCGGCTGACCACGGTGTTCCTGGACGTCTCCGACGAGGATTCGGTGCGCACCGGCGTCGGCATCGCCGTCGAGGCACTGGGCGGGCTCGACGCGCTCGTCAACGCCGCCGGGATCCTGCGCTCCTCGCACACCGAGCGGACGGCGCTGGCGGACTTCGAGCGGGTCCTGCGCGTCAACCTGGTCGGCACGTTCCTGGTGATCCGCGAGGCGCTGCCCGAGCTGAAGCGGGGGAACGGCCCCGCCGTGGTGAACTTCAGCTCCACCTCGGCGGCGTTCGCCCACCCCTACATGGCGGCGTACGCGGCCAGCAAGGGCGGGATCCAGTCGATGACCCACGCGCTGGCGTCGGAGTTCGCCGGCGCCGGGATCCGCTTCACCGCCGTGCAGCCCGGCTCCATCTCCAGCGGGATGACCGACGGCAGCGGCGCCAGCGGTCAGAGCCGCGGGCCCGGACTGCCCGACGACGCCGACATGGCCCTGTTCGCCAAGCTCGGCCCCGCCCTCGGACAGGGGTTCGCCGGGCCGGAGACGGTGGCGTCGGTGGTGGCGATGCTGGCCTCCGACGACGGCGCGTTCATCACCGGGACCGAGGTCCGCGTCGACGGCGGCACCCACTTCTGATCCCGGGGAGCGAGAAAGGGGCCGTGCCGCGGATGTTCCGCGGCACGGCCCCTTCCCTTGTTCTCGGAGTCGGTCAGCCCTGGTCCAGGAGGCGGGCGCAGCGGATCAGGCCCAGGTGGGAGTACGCCTGCGGGTGGTTGCCCAGCGCGCGTTCGGTCACCGGGTCGAACTCCTCCGGCAGCAGGCCGGTCGGACCGGCGCAGTCCACCAGGTGAGCGAACAGCTCCTCGGCCTCAGCGCGGCGCCCCGTGGCCAGGTAGGCCTCGATCAGCCAGGTCGTGCACAGGTGGAAGCCGCCCTCGCCGCCGGGCAGGCCGTCGTCGCGGTGGTACCGGTACACGGTGGGGCCGCTGCGCAGCTCGGCCTCGATGGCGGTCACGGTGGCCTGGAACCGCTCGTCGGAGGGGTCGATGAGCCCGGACAGCCCGATGTGCAGCGAGGCCGCGTCCAGGTCGGTGCCGTCGTAGGCGGTGGTGAACGCCTGCGCGTCCGCGTTCCACCCCTTGTCCACGACCTCGGCGGCGATCTGTGCCCGCAGGGGCTCCCAGCCGGGGTCGGGGGCGCGGTCGTAGGCGGCCGCCAGGGTGAGCGCGCGGTCCAGGGTGAGCCAGCACATGACCTTGGAGTAGACGCGGTGCCGGGGCTCGTCGCGCTCCTCCCAGATGCCGTGGTCGGGCTCCTGCCAGCGCCGGGCGACGGCGTGGGCCATCTCCTGGACCAGCTCCCAGTCGCGGTCGGCCAGGGTGCCGCGCACCCGGGCGAGGTGGGCGATGAGCTCCACGACGGGGCCGAACACGTCGAGCTGTACCTGGTGGTCGGCGAGGTT
This sequence comes from Nocardiopsis changdeensis, assembly GCF_018316655.1. Lineage (GTDB taxonomy): Bacteria > Actinomycetota > Actinomycetes > Streptosporangiales > Streptosporangiaceae > Nocardiopsis > Nocardiopsis changdeensis. The sequence continues at coordinate 218,495 of NZ_CP074133.1, forward strand.
GCCGACCCGGACGGGGCGGGACCCGGCGTAGCCGGACAGGGAGTCGATGACCTCCTCGGGGCCCAGGTCGGTGCCGCGCAGCGAGTACAGGGGCTTGAGCAGCTCGGGGCCGGGGAGGGTCTCCACGACGCGGTGCACCCAGTCCAGGAACGCCTCGGCCTCGGCGGTGGAGCCGAGGTCGACCAGGGCCTGGACGGTCAGGGCCCCGTCGCGCAGCCAGCAGTACCGGTAGTCCCAGTTGCGGATGCCGCCGATCTCCTCGGGCAGGGAGGTGGTGGCCGCGGCCATGACGCCGCCGGTGGGGGTGCACAGCCCGCGCAGGGTCAGCGCGGAGCGCGCCACCAGCCGCCTCTCGGTCTCGGGCAGGGACAGCCCGCCGAGCCAGTCGGCCCACTCGGCCTCGCCGGTGCGGCGCCGCTCGGCCTCGGGGAGGTCGCCGGGGGCCAGGGAGTCGGTACCGCAGCGCAGCTCCAGCACCACGGGGCGCTCGGAGGTGGGCTGGACGGTGGCGTAGGCGATGTCGTCCACGCCGTCGTGGTCGATGCGCCAGGACACGCCGGGCGAGTACAGGGCGATGGGGAACTCGGCGCCCTCGACGACGAGGCCGTCGTCCTTGGGGGTGATGCGCACCGGGGCGCGGCCGAAGTCGGGGCGCGGGGCGAACTCCACCACGGCCGGGGTGGTCCCGGTGATCACCCGCACCAGGTCGGTGCGGCCCGGGGCGGTGTCGGTGGCCAGGTAGTCGATGACCTCCAGCCGCGAGAAGCGCGTGCGCACCGTCATGGTGTCGCGCTCGTACCGCTGGCCCAGGGGCAGGCCCTTGTGGGCGGGGGCGATCGCGAACACCCCGGCGGAGCGGCCGCCCAGCAGTTCGGCGAACAGGGCCGGGGAGTCGGGCTCGGGGTGGCACAGCCACAGCAGGCGGGCGTCCGGGCCCACGAGGGCGACCGAGGACCGGTTGGACAGCAGCGACATGCGCTCGATCGGGGTGGGGCGCTCCCCGAACACCCAGGATCGGCGCTCGGCGGCCAGCAGGGAGAGCAGCTGGGCGGCGGCCGGGGTGTCGGCCACCCGGTGGGCGGCCACGGAGGGTTCGGTGGTGTCGCCGACCCGGATCCCGGCGTCGGCGCCGGACAGGTGCAGGAAGACGGGCTCCTCGCCGTCGCCGCCGCCCATGTACAGCACCGCGGTGGCCTCGACCTGCCCGCGCAGGACCTCCAGGGCCTCGGCCTTGCCGTGCGCGGAGGGGTCGGCGGTCAGGTCGGTGTCGAACTCGGTGCCGTGGGCGCCGACCAGGCGCACCTCGCCGGGCAGCCGGGACAGGGCGGCCAGGTCGCGCAGCGGACGGGCGGAGATGACCGCGCACACCGTGCCGGGGAGCTCGGCCAGCTCGCGCAGGGCGCGCACTGCTTCGGGCAGCGGGCGGCGGTCGGGGCGGCCGTCCGCGTCCAGCGGGGCCAGGGCTCCGTCGTAGTCGCAGGCCACCAGCAGCCGGGAGGTGCGGGCCAGTGCCGACACCCGTCGGCGCGCATCGGTGGACAAGGGGTCGGGGGTCACGCCGGTGGGCTCTTCCGGCATGCCCGGGGCCGCGTTCACCGTTTGGGTGAGCGTCACTGTGCCTCCTCCGCTGGTCCACGCAACGACCTGGGAAAAATGGGTGATCTGTAGGACTCCGTGCGCATACGCCGGGTTCACACGAGACTGGTGTGGAAAACGTAGAACCCGGGGCTTGTGGCACGGGTGGGGCCTCAGGGGACTTGAAGCAGATCTCAGGAACTTTTAACGCGGATGTGGATGAAAGGGATCGCGCGCAGCGTCAAGATCCGGTCCTCCGGAAGTCAACGCGAGACTACCTGCGGTCTGTTGCCCCTGAGGCCCGTGGGGGGCGTGATGCAGGTCACTCTAGAGGTGTTTCGGGTGAATGGCGAGGGTGTGTCCGAGATGGAAGCGGGCGCCGAGCGTTGCGAATGCGGAGAAAGCACGCAAAGCCGACTTGACCGGGACTCTTCCCCTTCTTGGCCGAGAGGATGGTGTGCGGTGTGCCACCGGCCGATCGGGATTTTTCGTCGGCGCCGACCCGCGGGAGCCGGGCGGGGAGCGGCGCGGGCGCTGGGGGAGATGGGCGCGGCGGCCGCGCCCGCCCTGCCGCTGTTGCGGCGGTTGTGGGCCGCCCCGCGGCGGCCGTGGCGGCAGGGGCGGCCCGGCTCCGGATGGCGGGACGTCCTCCATGATCGGGAACTGCTGGCGCTGCTCGACAGGGCCATCGCGCGTGTCGGAGGAGGGTGAGGCACGACCTCCGAAAGGGCTTGCGTTGCGGCGGGCGGAGCTGTTCGGTGGTTCCCATGGCCGATGACGAACGCCTGCGCGGGCTGGACGGGGTGCCCTGGGGCGATCTCGTGGACTGCCACGGACAGGACGGCACCGGGGTCCGCGACGACCTCGCGGCGGCGCTCACAGGGGACCCCGCGGAGGCCGTCGAGGCGCTGGAGGACCTCTGCGTGAGCCTCGCCGACCGGGGGTACGGGTACCGGCTCCCGTCGGCGGTGCCCGCGGCGCTGCCGTTCCTGGCGCGGGCGGCCGCCGACGCCGGGCGCCCGAGCCAGGTCCGGCTGGACGCCCTCGACCTCGTCGGGGACGTGTGCTCCGGCTGGGACCTGCCCGCACCGGCCACCGTGCGGGAGGTGCTGCTCTCCCTGCTGGCCGACCCCTGCCCCGAGGTGCGCGTCAAGGCCGCCGAGGCCCTGGCCCGGGGGCGGGGCGGGGACGCCGCCGTGGTGGAGGCCCTGCGCGAACGCCACGGGGCCGAGGCCGACCCCGGGGTCCGGCTCCGGCTCCTGGCCGCCGCCGTCCGGCTCACCGGGAGGGGCGGACCGGTTCCGGGGTGGCTGCGCGACCGGTTCGAGAACGGGGACCGCGACGAGCGGGTACTGGTCGGTTCCGGGGCCTTCGGGGACCCGGTGCCGACCGCCCGGGCCGCCATGGACGACCTGGTCCGGGAGCCGCGCCCCCGGTGGTTCCGGGCCGCCGGGCTGGGCGCCGACGGCTGTGACGACCGGCGCTTCCGCTACGCCCAGGTCTGGATCCACCGGGCGCTGGACCGCGACGGGCGGGAGCGGGTCGCCCGGGACCTGCTCGGGCACGCCGACGCACGGGTGCGCGCGGCCGCCGTGCGGGCGGCGCTGGACCTGGTCGGGGAGTTCCGTTCGGCGGCCGGGCCCTGGGCCGGGCGGGTCGCGCCGCTGCTGGACGACCCCGACCCGGAGGTCCGGCGGTGGGCGGTGCGGTCGCTGTCCGCGGTCGGGGAACATGCGCTCCCGTGGGCGGACCGGCTGGCCGGCATCGCCGCGGAACCCGGCGGCGACGCGCAGGCGCTGCTCGCCCTGGCCCGGCTCCGCGACCCCCGCGCGCCCGCGCTCCTCCCGGCCCGCTCCGGCCTGCCGCTGTTCGGGTTCGACCCGGTCCCCTCCAGGGACCCGTGGGGCTGGGACCCGACGTTCGAGGAGGCCATGGAGGCGTTCGCGCCCTGGGCCGACGAATTGCTGCCGCACCTGCGCGAACGGATGGGGGGCGACCCCTGGGAGGCCCGGTGGGCGGCCCCCGCCCTGGCGGCCTGGGGTCCCCGCGCGGCCCCGCTGGCCGACGCGGTCGCCGGCCTGCTCGGCGGCGGCGACCGCGACCCCGGCCTGGTGGCGGCGCTGGCCGCGATCGGCCCCGCCGCGGCGCGGCACGCCGACCGGGTGCGGGAGTCCGCGGCCGGACCCGGACGGGCCCACGCGTACCTGCGGCTCACCGGTGACACGGGGGCGGCGCTGGACCTGCTGGGCCCCTTCGGCGCCCGGTGGCACGATCGGGAGTGGGCGCTGCTCGCCGAGGCCGGTCCCGCCGCCGCCCGCTACGAGGCCGACCTGCGGGAGTACACGGACCTGCGGGGGGCGCACGACGCCCGGGCCCTGCACGCCCTGTGGCGGGTCACCGGGGACACGCGTGCGGTGCTCGCCGCGCTGCTCGACACCGACCACCCCTACCTGGGGGAGCGGGTGCTCACCGGCACCGGCACGGCCGCCGTGCGCCTGCTCGGCGGGATCGGCCCCCCCGCCGGGCGGGCGCTGCCGCGGCTGCGCGCGCTGCTCGGCTCCGACCGCACCGCCCACGTGTCGCCGCGGGCTCTGAGCAGGCGCGGTATCGCCCAGGACCGGGACCTGACCGCCCTGCTGCGCGACGCGGTCGCCCGGATCGGAGGAGGGGGCTGAGGGGCCCGCACCGGGCGGGCCCCGGCGGTCACGAGGTCTTCTCGGGCTTGCGCAGGTGGTGCACGAACGCGGGCGGAACGTTGGCGATCACCCGGTCGGACCGGACGCCGTACCGGTCGATCCAGTCCTGCACCACCCAGCTGGTGCGCGCCTGGCGCAGGTAGTCCTCGCGCCGGGCGATGACCGCCTTCACCTCCTTCGTGTACAGGTAGCCGTAGAAGGAGAGGTGGCCGCCGGGGCGCAGCACCTCGAAGTAGTACTCCAGGATCTCCCGGACGGCGTCGGCGGTGAAGTTCGCGAACGGCAGCCCCGACAGGATCACGTCGTAGGTGCGGTCGGTGCCCATGTCGCCGACCAGCTTGGCGTGCACCCGCGCCTGAGCGGCGATCGGTGACAGCGCGGGGTCGGTCTCCAGCAGGTGTTCGAGGTGGGCGGCGAACTCGGGGTTGGCCTCCACCAGGTCGGCGGTGTCCCCCGGACGCATGGCGGCGGCGATCCCGCGGGTGATGGCCCCCGTGCCCGCGCCCACCTCCATGATCCGCAGCGGCTCGTCGGGTACCGGACGGACACGGACGTGTTCGGCCATCGCCCGGGCCAGCGCTGGGCTGCTGGGCAGGATGGAACCGGTGGCATGGAACGTCCGCAGCGCCTGGGTGAAGAACAGCCTGGTGTCGCGCAGGCGTTCGTCGAGGGCGGCGAGGGGTCCGGCGGTGCTCTTTGTCTCGGACATAACCGAACGCTAACCCCTGGCGGCCTCCGATGGGAGACACCGGTGTTCCCGCGCCGTGAATTGCGGGTGTGGACCATCCCACCGCCCCGGCGGGAACCCCGGCCGCGGCACCGCGCCGGCCCTGGTGGTTAGGCTGGCCCCATGAGCGAAGCGGACGAGGGCACCCGTACCGAGCACCCCCGGACGGCGCTGGTGACAGGCGCCTCCTCCGGCATCGGCGAGGAGTACGCGCGCCGCCTGGCCCAGCGCGGCTACGGCCTGGTGCTGGTGGCCCGGCGCAAGGAGCTCCTGGAGTCGCTGGCCGAGGAGATCCGCGACATCTACGGCACCCCCGTCGAGGTCCTGCCCGCCGACCTCGGCTCGCGCGGCGGGGTGGACGCGGTCGCCGGGCGCCTCACCGCCGACGGCACGGGGGAGCGACCCGCCGTCGACCTGCTCGTCAACAACGCCGGGCGCGGCGACGGCGGAGCGTTCACCGAACAGGACCCCGCCGACATCGACGCCATGCTCGAACTCAACGTGCGGGCCGTCCTCCAGCTGACCCGGGCCGTGCTGCCGGTGCAGATCGCCCGCCGCGAGGCCGGGGAGCAGGCCAGGCTCGGTGTCATCACCGTCTCCTCGCTGGCCGGGGAGCCCGCCGTGAACCCCGGCGGTTCGGTGTACGGGGCGGGCAAGAAGTTCCTCACCCTGTGGAGCGAGAGCGTGTCCGCGGAGGTGCGGGGCAGGGGCGTGTCCGTCACCGTGGTGCTGCCCGGGTTCGTGCGCACCGACATGACCCGGGGCGTCCAGGAGAAGGGGCTGCCCGAGTTCGCGTTCGTGCCCAAGGAGCACATCGTCCGCGACTCGCTGCGGGCCTGGGCGGCCGGGCGCTCCCACGTGGTCCCCGGTGCCCAGTACAAGACCGCCGACGGCCTGCTCAAGGTCCTGCCGCGCTCCCTGGTGCGGCTGGTGGCCCGCCGCATGGTGTGACGGGCCCCCGCCGGGGGCGGGCGCGGCGGTGGATGTGACGTGTTCCCCGACCGCATGGTGAGACTCCCGCCCCCGCGTGCAGCGGATGGTGGCCGCAACGCCTAGGCTTGTCAGTGCACTGTCGGTCGAGGAAAGACACCATGAAGACCTTCGAAGAGCTGTTCGCCGAGCTGTCCGAGAAGGCGCGCACCCGACCCGAGGGGTCCGGGACCGTCGCCCAGCTCGACGCCGGCGTCCATGCCATCGGCAAGAAGGTCGTCGAGGAGGCGGCCGAGGTCTGGATGGCCGCGGAGTACGAATCCGACGAGCAGGCCGCCGAAGAGATCTCGCAGCTCCTCTACCACCTCCAGGTCCTGATGCTGGCCCGTGGCCTGCGGCTGGAAGACGTCTACAGGCATCTGTAGGTCGGCGCGCCCCGACCACGGCGCGTACGGCCGCTCGACGTCTTCGAACACGCAGAGCCAACACGAAAGCCAGACACATGCCCGACATGCTGAGAATCGCCGTGCCCAACAAGGGCCAGCTGTCCGAGCCCGCCGTCGAGATGCTGCGCGAGGCCGGCTACCGGCAGCGCAAGAGCAGCCGCGACCTGGTGATGGTCGACCCGGACAACGAGACCGAGTTCTTCTTCCTGCGCCCCAAGGACATCGCCGTGTACGTCGGCGAGGGCATCCTGCAGGCCGGGATCACCGGCCGCGACATGCTGCTGGACTCCGGCGCCCCCGTGGACGAGGTGCTGCCGCTGGGGTTCGGCGGGTCCACCTTCCGGTTCGCCGCGCCCAACGGCGCGAACATGACGGTCGCCGACCTCGACGGCAAGCGCGTCGCCACGTCGTTCGACGGGCTGCTCCGCTCCTACCTGGAGAAGGAGGGGGTCGACGCGCGCGTCATCCACCTGGACGGCGCGGTGGAGAGCTCCGTCCAGCTGGGGGTGGCCGACGCCGTCGCCGACGTGGTGTCGACCGGCACCACGCTGCGCCAGGCGGGGCTGGAGACGTTCGGGGAGCCGATCCTGGTGTCGGAGGCGGTGCTGATCCGCCCCGTGGACGCCGGGCCCGACGCCAAGTTCGACACCCTGCTGCGGCGGCTGCGCGGTGTCCTGGTCGCCCGCGACTACGTGATGATGGACTACGACGTGCACGCCGAGCGCCTGGAGGCGGCGGTGGCGCTGACCCCCGGCATGGAGGGCCCGACGGTGTCCCCCCTGCACCGGGAGGGCTGGGTGGCGGTGCGGTCGATGGTGCCGCGCCGGGACGCCCAGCGGATCATGGACGACCTGTGGCAGCTGGGCGCCCGGGCGATCCTGGTGACGGACATCTACGCCTGCCGCCTGTAGGCGGCGGGTGGGGGAGGGGCCCGCGGGCGACCGCGGGCCCCTCCGCGTGTCCGGGGCATGCGTTCCGGAGGGCGCGGGCGGCCGCCGCCCTCCGACGGGGGTGCCGGTGCGGGCCGGGCGGGCCGCTCAGGCGGGAACGACGGTGATGGTGTACTCCGTGCCCTCCCCGTGGTCCGGGATCTCGACGGACAGCACGCGGCGCTCCGCGTCCCAGTCGGAGGTCCAGCCGTCCGGGGCGTCCACGGTGAGCTCGTGGTCGGGGAAGGCGTGCGCCGGGAGGTGGATCTCGGTGGGGCCCGACACGCCCTCGCGTTCGGTGAACCGGAGCCGGAACCGGGCCGGGGCGGCGTCGTAGGAGACCTCCACCGGCCGCCCCGCCACCGCCCGGGGGTAGGCGCGGGACATGACCTCCGCCAGCGGCCCCGGGGCGAGGTCGGTGTCCGCCCACGGCCCCCAGCCGTCGTGGTCGTTGGACCAGTAGGCGCGGCCGGAGGACATCGACTCGGTCTCCTCCAGCATGCGGCGCACGTAGGCGTCCGCGCCCGGGCCCGACATGTCCAGGCCGAACTCGCCCAGTACGACCGGCGCCCCCAGGCGTTCGGCGGTGACGCGGACGCTGTCGGACCACAGGTCGATGCTGCGGTCCACGGTCGCGCGGGAGTCGCCCTCGTAGGGCCGCCCGAGGTCCATGGGCAGCGGGTAGGCGTGCGGGGCGTAGACGATGCGGGGCCCGCCCTCGCGCGGGTCCTCCAAGCGGGGGAGCGCGGAGGGGAAGCCCCAGTTGACGCCCACGGCCTGGCCCTCGACGAAGATCCAGGCGTCCTGGTCGGCCTCGCGGATGCGCTCCAGGCAGCGCCGGTACAGCTCGGCCAGGGGGCCGGCCTCGAAGTCCGGGCCCTGGAGGCTGCCGCCGAACGGCTCGTTCATGAGGTCGTAGCCCAGGACGGCGGGCTCGTCGGCGAAGCGGGTGGCCACGTGGTTCCAGGCGGCGGCGTAGTCGTCCATGAGGTACGGGTGCTCGCCGGTGGTGTTCCAGAAGTGGTCGAAGGAGCGCATGACGCCCGGCTCCAGGTAGACCAGCTCCCACATGTCCTGGGACTCCACCGGCAGGCCGTCGTTGTGGGTGGCCCACCGCGGGGCGCCGTTGCCGGAGTGCTCCTGGGGGCTGGTGTAGCGGCCGTAGAGGTCCTGGTGCATGTCGAGGAGGACGTGGTAGCCGCGTTCGGCGTACCAGTCGACGCGCTCGGCGACGGCGTCGAGGTAGTCCTCGTCGTAGACGCCGCGTTCGGGCTCCAGCGCCTGCCACTGGATGAGGAAGCGGACGAAGTTGGTCCCCATGAGGTCGTACTCGGCCTGGACGGCGTCCTCGGTGATCCAGGGGAGGCGCTCGGGGTCGGACTTGGCCGAGCCGGAGGTGTTGAAGCCGTGCAGGAACAGGGCGCGCCCCCGGTCGTCGGTGATGTAGCGGGTGGGCCCGGGGTTGTGCCGGGTGGCCGCGGCGAGCAGGCCGGGCAGCAGGACCAGGACGGCGAGGACCGCCGCGAGACGTTTCAAGTCGCGTCCTTCGGGGGGTGGGGAAAAGAGACGTACGTCACTATCCTGCAAAACGTGAATCTTATTCGCAATATCCCGGCGGCCACCTCCGCCGCCGCGCTGCTGCCGTGCCTGCTGTTCGGCACCACCGGCTTCCTCACCTGGCTGGGCGCGCGGGGCGCATGGCTGCTGCTGCCCAGCGCCCTGGGGGCGCCGTTCGCCGTGCCCGGGCTGCGGTTCGTGCCGCTGGGCGAACAGCCCTGGTCGGCGCTCGCCGCCGAGCTGGCCGGGGTGGCCGTGCTCGCCGCCGTGGTGTGGTGGGCGACGGCGCGGTCCGTGGCGCGCCGCCCCGACGCCTCCGCCGTCCGGGCGTTCCTGGCGGGGTGGGGCGCGTTCGCCCTCGGGGCGGCGGCCGCCGGTGCGCCGCGCGCCCTGCTGCCCGCCTGGGAGATGGGGCTGGGCCCCGTCGGGTGGTACGCGATGCTCGCGGGCGGGCTGGTCACGGGGTTGCTGTGGGGTTCGACACTGGGCTGGATCTGCGGATTCGCCCGGCTGGCGACCCGGCCGCGGACGGCGGTGGCGGCCTGAAGGCCCGGGTGGGACGGGGTTTCGGACGCACCTGAACCTGTCGTCCGTCGGTTTGATGGTGTTCACGCGCTGTTCGTCCACGGTGATCCCCCGTGGCCGAAGGTGGTCGTTTCCGGGGGAGGACTCCGGCACTGACGGAGGACTGTGTCACGATGCCCGAATGATCGAAGACTTCCGCCGCGCCGTCGCCGACGTCGTCGAGGCCGCCCAGTCGCGGCCCCACGAGGTTCTACCGCTCGCCGGAACGCTGTTCCAGCTGGCCGGGCACGTTCCCGTCGAGGAGCGGGCCGCAGCGCTCGCGGCCATCGCCGAACGTCTCCGCACGCCGGAGCGGATCGCCCTGGGGGCCGTCGCCGACCTGGCGGTGCTGTGCGGAGCCCTCGTCGAGGTGGGGACCCCGGCCGGGCCCGCCGGAGTCGAGATCACCCGGCGCGCGCGGGAGATCGGCGCGCAGGCGCTGCGCTTCGCGGACGCCTGGGAGTCGACGGGCGAGGACGACCCGCCGCACCCGCGGGAGACCGGCGAGTCGCACCGGGCGCGGGTGACCCCGGTGCTCGGCGACGCCGACATGTACTCGCTCGCCTCGTGGGCGACCATGCAGCCGTACGGGATCGCGATCCGCGCCGTGCTGGGCGACGCCGAGGTGCGCGCCGCGCTGCGCCAGGACCCGCGGGGGCTCGCCGAGCTGCAGGCGCTGTCCTCCCGGATGCGCCGCCACGTCGAGGAGTTCGGCGAGGTGTACGAGCTGCTGCTGATGGCCGAGGCCGACCGGATGCTCGTCCTGGACCGGGCGTCGGGGCGCGCGTTCCGGGTGCGCTTCGACGGGGTGGGGGACAACTTCCAGCTGCACACGCTGCTGGCCGACGCGCTCATCGGCCCGGAGGGCCGGGGCGTGCCGGGGCAGCGGCCGATGCCGGACTGGGTGGCGTCCGCCACCGACCTGCGCGACGACCCGCGGCTGTCGATCGTCGAGGGCGAGTGGGACCTGGTCGGCGGCGACGGCATGTGGGTGGGCAACGAGGCGACGCCGGGATCGGTGCCGGTCGTCGACGGCGAGCGGGTGCTGGTGCTGGAGCCGATCTCCCTCAAGCACACCTGGCGGACCGGCCGCCGCCACCCGCACATCCCGGGGTGGCTGCGGGTCGAGGAGGAGCTGGGGCGCGACGAGGCCGCCGCCTGGTGGGGGCGGGTGCACCCGGCGGGCACCGTCGTGCACCCCCTGGTGCAGAGCCAGGAGGAGACGTCCCCGGTGGTGGATGTGCCGCCGGAGGACTGGAGCCCCGCCGACGCGGCGCCGGCTCCGGGCCGTCCCGACCCCCGCGACGCCGACGGCTCCTGGAACGCGGTCGGCGCCTCGGGCGCCTCCGGCGCGCACAACGCCGGGGCGTACGAGGGCGACTCCGGCTCCCACGGCCACGGCGGACCCGGAGGAGCTGCCGGTGCCTCCGGTGCGCACGGTGCCTTCGGGCATGGCGGTGCCACCGGTGCTCATGGCGCTCCCGGGTACGCGGATACGGCCGGGGCCCCTGGTGGGCACGGTGCTCCTGGTGCGCCGGGGGCCGGCGATGTCCCGGGCGGCTGGACGCCTGCGGCCGGGGCCCCGGGTGCCCACGGGCACGGTGGTGTCGCCGGTGCCTCGGGCGCGGCTGGGACCTCTGGTGCGTACGGTGACTCCGGCCATGGCGGTGCCGGCGGCGCGGGCGCGCCCGGTGCTTCCGGATACGGAGACCCGGCCGGGGTCTCTGGTGGACACGGCGCCCCCGGGCACGGCGGTGCGTCCGGGGCACAAGGCGCCTCCGGGTACGCGGATGCGGCCGATGCGGCCGGGGCACACGGTGCCCCTGGGCATGGCGGTGCGCACGGGTCCTCCGGGTACGCGGATGTGCCCGGTGCTTCCGGGTACGGAGACACCGCTGGGGCCTCTGGTGGACACGGTGCTCCCGGGCACGGTGGTGCGTCCGGGGCACATGGCGCCTCCGGGTACGCGGATGCGTCTGGGGCCTCTGGACACGGTGGTGCGGCCGGGGCACATGGCACCTCCGGGTACAGAGAGCCGGCCGGGGTCTCTGGTGGACACGGTGCCCCCGGGCATGGCGGTGTGCCCGGGGCCTCTGGGTACGCAGATGTGGCTGGTGCGTCTGGTGGGCACGGTGGTCCTGGGCATGGCGGCGCGGCCGGTGCGCCTGGGACCTCTGGCTACGCGGATGCGCCCGGGGCACACGGTGCCTCCGGCTACGCGGATGCGGCCGGTGCTTCTGGTAGCCATGGTGCGTCCGGGCATAGTGGTGGCTCTGGTGCCCCGGGCGCGGCTGGGACCTCTGGTGCTTATGGTGGCTCTGGCCATGGTGGTGTTGGCGGTGCGGGTGCGCCCGGTGCTTCCGGGTATGGAGACATCGCTGGGGCCTCTGGTGGGCACGGGGCCTCTGGCTATGGAGATGTGACCGGGGCCTCGGATGCACACGGTGCTTCCGGGCACGGTGGTCCTGGGCATGGTGGTGCCGCTGGGACCTCTGGTGCGTACGGAGACACGGCTGGGGCCGGCGCTCCCGGGTACGCGGACGCGCCCGGGTACGGCGATATGGCCGGGGCGGGTGACGGCTCGGGTGGTCGCCCGGTCGCCGATGTGGGCGGCGGGTCGGCCGGGGCCACCGGTGCGCAGGGGACGTGGGACGCCTTCGGGAGCGGTGGGGCGAGCGCGCCTCCGGGAGCCTCGCTGGTGCCGCCGCCTCCCGCGGACCGCTGGGAGGTCGAGGCGGAGCCGTCGATCGTTCCGGGACCCGAGGCGGACCGTGAGCCGCCCGGCGCCGGGCTGCTGGAGCCCATGCCGGAGGGGGTCTCCGACAGCAGCGGGTGGGGACCGTCCTGGAAGTCCTGACCGCCGTACCGTCGGCCTCCCTAGGGCGTGTTCGGTGGATGCTTTCGAGCGTTTCGGCGCTTGCGCCGAATGCCGGGAGCGGCCGCGAGGCGATCTCTCGCAAGACGGCCGGCGCGGGTCAGCCCGGGTTCGGCTGTCCGAGCGCAGGCGGCGCGGCGAGAGGAGGCCTCGCGGCCGCGACCCGGAATGATCCGCCGAACACGCCCTAGGAGGCCGGGGGCTCGGGGCGGGACTGGAGCGCGGCCCAGATGAGCGGGATCTGGAGCGGGACGCGCCCCCAGGCCACGATGCGGTTGTCGGCCGGGCCGGGCAGGCGCCCCGTGCCCGAGTCCATGGCCATCCGGATGTTGGCGGGCCACACGGCGAGGAGGAGGACGGCGCCGGCCGGCCCCGCCCAGCGGCGGCGGGTCAGCAGGCCCAGGCCGCACGCGGCCTCGGCGACGCCGCTGCCGTACACCCAGGCGCGCGGCGCGGGCAGGGAGCGCGGCATGATCGCCTCGAACGGCTTCGGGGCGATGAAGTGCAGTACGGCCGAGGCCAGGAACAGGCCGCCGAGGGCGTACGGGGCGGCCGTGCGCGGGTTCTTCGTCACGACCCTTAAGTTACCCGCGGGTCATAAAACGCGGAAGGGCCCCGGAGCGGACTCCGGGACCCCCGTCACCTAGCAGCAGCGCGACCCGGGATTCGTGTCGCCCTTGTCCGTGTGGTGGCGCCAGAAGACGCGCTCGCTCATGGGCTCCTCGCCCGGGTGCTCCCGGTTGTGGTGCTCCAGGTAGATCTCGTAGGCCCGCTCGCCCACGACCCCGCGGGCGATCTGCCACGCCTCGCGCAGTCCGTGCAGCAGCCTCGGACCGAGTGCCGAGCCCGTCGTCATCGTCCGCTACTCCTTCTTCTCCTCGGAGGAACCGCCCACGCTCTCCAGCTGCCGAGCGTACTCGCGCTCCTCACGGCTCGGGATGAGCCCGTCCGGGGCCCAGGTCTTGGACCTCTCGTACGGGATCTCGGTGATGGGCAGCGTGCCCTCCGGGGCGCGCAGCGCCTTGATCCACACCCGGACCGAGTCGGCCAGGATGATGACCACCAGCAGCGCGAACAGCACCGACAGCGTGCCCTGGACCGTCGTGTTCACGACCACCTGGCGCATGGCCTCCTCGCCCTGCACCGCGCCCACCCCGGGCTCGCCGTTGGCGAGCGCCTCGGAGAACTGGCTGCGCTGGGCGAAGAACCCGATCTTCGGGTCGTCGGAGAACACCTTCTGGTAGCTCGCGGTCAGGGTGACCACCGCGTCCCAGGCCAGCGGCACCAGGGTGACCCAGGCGTACTTGGCCCTGCCGGACTTGATGATCAGCGTGGTGCACACCGCCAGGGCGATCGCCGCCAGCAGCTGGTTCGCGATGCCGAACAGCGGGAACAGCTGGTTGATACCGCCCAGCGGGTCGTTCACGCCCGCCCACAGGAAGTAGCCCCAGCCGCCGACGATCAGCGCGCTGCAGATCCACGCGCCGGGCCGCCAGCTCGTGTCGCGCATCGGCTTGTACACGTTGCCCAGGGTGTCCTGGAGCATGAATCGGCCGACGCGGGTTCCGGCGTCGACGGTGGTGAGGATGAACAGCGCCTCGAACATGACGGCGAAGTGGTACCAGAACGCCATCATGGCCTGGCCGCCGAACACGTTGGAGAAGATCGTCGCGGCACCCAGCGCGAACGTCGGCGCGCCGCCGGTCCGGGCGATGATCTCGCTCTCGCCGATGTTCGTCGCGATCTGCTGCAGCGTCGCCGCGTCCACCGTGAAGCCGAGCTGGCTGACGGTCTGCGCGGCGGACTCCACGCTGCCGCCCAGGGCGTTCATCGGCATGTTCATCGCGAAGTACACGCCGGGGTCGATGATGCACGCGGTGATCAGCGCCATGACGGCCACGAACGACTCGGTGAGCATCGAGCCGTACCCGATCATGCGGACCTGGGTCTCCTTCTCGATGAGCTTGGGCGTGGTGCCCGAGGAGATCAGCGCGTGGAATCCCGACAGCGCACCGCAGGCGATCGTGATGAACACGAACGGGAACAGCGGCCCGGCCACCACGGGGCCCTGGCCGTTGAACGCGAACTCGGTGAACCGCGGCAGCTGCAGCGACGGCATCGCGATGAGGATGGACACCGCGAGCAGGACGACCACGCCGACCTTCATGAAGGTCGACAGGTAGTCGCGCGGCGCCAGCAGCAGCCACACGGGCAGCACCGAGGCGACGAAGCCGTAGACGATCAGGCCGATGGTCAGTTCGTTCTTGCTGAAGAGGAAGACCTCGCTCAGCACCGCGTGCTCGGCCACCCAGCCGCCGCCGACGATGGACAGCAGCAGCAGGACGACGCCGATGGCGGAGGTCTCCATGACCTTGCCGGGCCTGACGAACCGCAGGTACACGCCCATGAACAGGGCGATGGGGATGGTCATGATCAGCGAGAACGCGCCCCACGGCGACTCGGCCAGGGCGTTCACGACGACCATGGCCAGCACGGCCAGCAGGATGATCATGATGGACAGCACCGCGATGAGCGCGGCGATGCCGCCGACCGGGCCGATCTCCTCGCGCGCCATCTGGCCGAGCGAGCGGCCGTTGCGGCGGGTGGAGAAGAACAGCACGACCATGTCTTGCACGGCACCCGCGAAGATCACACCCAGGATGATCCAGATGGTGCCGGGCATGAAGCCCATCTGCGCCGCGAGGACCGGGCCGACGAGGGGTCCGGCGCCGGCGATGGCGGCGAAGTGGTGGCCGTAGAGCACCCGGCGGTCGGTCGGGTGGTAGTCGGCGCCGTTGTTGAGGCGCTCGGCCGGGGTGGCCCGGGTCGGGTCGGCCATCAGCACCTTGTACTGGATGAACCGTGCGTAGAAGCGGTAGGCGATGGCGTAGGAGGCGAGCGCGGCGAAGATCAGCCAGGCGGCCGAGATCTCCTCGCCTCTGCCGATGGCGATCACGCCCCACGCGACCGCTCCCACGAGGGCGACGCCGGCCCAGACGGCGATGCTCTGTGGTGTCCACTTCGGCTTGTCCGGCGCCGGCGGGGGCCCCGCCTTGCCATTGACCGGAACAGAGGACATCTGATCCTTCTCTCTAACCTGTCGGGAACCCGGGGAGGAATCCGGGAGCCATATCGCGACAATCGTGCAGGACCTACCCGTGTTGCGGGCGTCACAAAGGAATCGGTTGCATTGCAGATTCAATACTTTGGGAACTTTCCCGAAACCATCTGGTAAGTGGGGAGAACCGCGCGTGCCCTGCCCGTACGGCTTTCCGGTCCGGCCGACACGGTGGGTGCGCGGGCGGGCACAATGGCGGAATGGAGACACCACAGGTGGCGGAGGAGAAGGAGACGCTCGCCCGCGTCACGGGTGAGACGGGCGGAGACCTGGTGCTGCGCCGGGTGGGCGCGCACTACGAGATCTACAGCAACGGGGTGTTCCTCATGGACACCCGGGACGGCACCTCGGAGCGCGAGATGGTGCGCGCGAGCCTGGCGGCGCTGCCGCGGGGGCGCGGCCGGGCGCGGGTCCTCATCGGCGGCCTGGGGGTGGGCTTCTCGGCGCGGGAGGCGCTGGACGACCCCCGGGTCTCCCTGGTGGAGGTCGTCGAGCTGGAGCCGCAGGTCATCGCCTGGCACGACGGCGAACTGGGCGAGGCCGCGGGCTACGTGCACCGCGACCCCCGCTGCCGGGTGCACAACGCCGACATCGTCGCCTGGACGGAGGCGGCGGCCGGGCGGCCGCAGCGCTACGACGCGATCTGCCTGGACACCGACAACGGCCCGGACTGGACCGTGACCGAGGCCAACGGCCGGCTGTACCGGGCGGCGGGGCTGGACCTGCTCAAGGGGCTGTTGGCCCCGGGCGGGGTGCTGGCGTTCTGGAGCGCCAACCCGGTGGAGTCCTTCGAGGCCCTGCTGCGCGAGCGCTTCACCCACGTGGAGGCGATCGAGGTGACGGTGGCCCACAGCATCCCCGACACCGTCTACCTCGCCCGGGAGGCCTGACCGCGGAGCGGTTCCGGCCGCGGGACGCCGTGCCCGCCGCCGGGACCGCGGTCAGGGGGCGGGCACGGCGGGGGCCTCAGCCGCGGGAGGACATGAAGCGGGCGAACTCCTCCAGGGAGATGCGGGAGTCGCCGTCGGAGTCCATGGCGCTCACCGTTTCGGCGGCCTGCTCGTCGGTGCACTCGTCGCCGAGGTTGCGCATGAGGGCGACCAGCTCGGAGGCGGTGATGCGGCCGTCGCCGTCGGCGTCCACGAGGGCGAACGTGGCGGCGTACTCGGAGGTCTCGGGCATTGTCTCTCCCAGTCGGGGGTCCGTTGGTGCGGAAAGGCTACCGGTAGGACGAAGGGCCGCACCGGGCGGTTCTCGCACCGGGGCGGCCCTTCGTTCGGGGGGCGTGTTCAGGTCACTTGCCGACCGAGGCCCGGGAGCCGATCCAGCGGGCGATGACCGTGAACAGCAGCACCAGCAGGAACAGGCACAGCGCCGCACCCCACGCGCGGTCGATGCCCGCCTCGAACGGCTGGGCCGCGCCGCGGTACAGCTGCATCGGCACGGCGCCCTGGGGGGAGCCCTGGAACGCGGTGACGATGATGCCGGTGCCGAACGCCGTCAGCAGCAGCGGCGCGGTCTCGCCGATACCGCGGGCGATCGCCAGCATCGAGCCGGTGGTCAGGCCCGGGGCGGCGGCGGGCAGCACCGTGTGGACGATGGTCTGCCACTTGCGGGCGCCCAGGCCGTAGCTGGCGTTGCGGATCTCGTCCGGGACCAGCCGCAGCATCTCCTCCGCCGAGCGTGTGACGATCGGCAGCATCATCACCGCGATCGCGACGGCGCCCACGAACGTGCCGAAGCCCATCGCCCCCCAGCCGATCACCAGCAGGCCGTAGACGAACAGACCCACGAAGATCGACGGGATGCCGGTCATGACGTCGGTGAAGAACCGGATCGCGCCGGTCAGGCGGTTGGGGCCGAACTCCACGATGTACACGGCGGTGGCGATGCCGAACGGGATCGACATCGCGACGGCCAGCGCCATGATGTACAGCGTGCCGAAGAACCCGGCGGCGTAGCCGCCGCCCTCGCGCCGGGGCGGGGGCTCGGTGGCGGTGAAGAACTCCAGGTTCACCACGCCGATGCCGCGCCGGGTGACCTCGAAGATGATGAGGAACAGCGGGATCATCGCGAGGATCATCGCGCCGGTCAGGACGACCGTGGCCGCGCGGTTCTTGAACCGCCGGTAGCCGGTGCCGGGCGGGCGCACGCTCAGCGGGACGTGCTGCGCCGGGGTCGGGGGTGTGGTGGTCGCGGTGCTCATACGGCGGCGTCTCCCGTGAACTGCCCCAGGCGCCACACGACGACGCGGGCCAGGACGTTGATGATCATCGTGACGAGGAAGAGGGCGACACCGATCGCCATCAGCGCCGTCCGGGTCTCCGGCGAGGACTCGCCGAAGGTCGCGGCGATGTGCGAGGCCATGCTGCTGCCGGCGCCGAAGAGGCTGGCGCCCCAGGACTGGGAGCCGCCGATCAGCATCAGGACGGCGATGGTCTCGCCGAGGGCGCGGCCCAGGCCCAGCATGGTCGCGGCGACGATGCCGGAGAAGCTGGCGGGCAGCACCACCTTGGTGATGACCTCCCACCGGGTGGAGCCCAGCGCGTAGCCGGCCATCTGCTGCTCCAGCGGCTGCACCACGATGACCTCGCGGATGATGGCGGTCATGATCGGCAGGATCATGATGGCCAGCACGATCCCGGCGGGGAAGTAGCCGACGCCGCGCACCGGGCCCTCGAAGAGGAAGAACCAGCCCAGGGTCGACTCGACCAGGTCGAAGAAGGGCCGCATCACGTTCGGCAGGAACCAGTGCAGGCCCCAGAGGCCGAAGATGACGCTGGGCACCGCGGCCAGCAGCTCCACCGTGTAGGAGAGCGGCTTGGCGATGCGGCGCGGGGCCATGTGGGTGAGGTAGACGGCGACCATGATGGACAGCGGCAGCGCGATGACGATCGCGATGGTCGCGGTGACCAGGGTGCCGTAGATGAACGGCCAGGCGCCGTAGGTACCGGTGATCTCGGTCCGGGAGCCGCCCGCCGTCCAGTCCTCCCCGAGGAGGAAGCCGAAGAAGCCCTCCTTGGCGAACACCGGCCAGGCCTCGGTGGTCGTCCGGACGACCATCAGCGCCAGGATGACCAGCACGACGGTCCCGCAGGCGGCGACCGTCCACTTGAAGATCGGGTCGGCCAGGCGCCCTCTGCCGGCCGACAAGGTCCTCCGTGGGGAGTCCTCGGGGGCCTGCGGGGCCTCGGGGGCCTCGGTGGACATGTGCTTCTCCTCTGTGGCTTTCGTGGGGAGTGGAGAGCGTCCCCGCCCCGGCACCACGGGGCGGAAGAGGGGTGGAAGGGCGGCGGCCGGGCCGGTCGGCCCGGCCGCCGCGGAGGGTCTCCGGGAGGGGGAGGGGAACCTCGCGCCTCGGGGAGGGGGCCGCGCTAGTTGGCGGAGTTGGTCTTCTCCAGCTCGGCGACGACGCGGTCGGTCAGGGCCTCGCCCAGGGGGGCGTAGCCCAGCTCGCCGGCGAGGTCGCGGGCGCTCTGGTCGGTCAGCGCCCAGGTCCAGAAGTCGATGATCGCGTCGGCGTTGGCCTGCTCGTAGCCGCAGGTGTAGGTGAAGATCCAGTTGGAGCCGGCGATCGGGTAGCCGTCACCGCCGACGTTGTCGATCGCGAACTGGAAGTTGTCCGGGACCTCGACCTCCTCGGAGGCGGCCATGGTGGCCTCCAGGGTGGGCTCGATCGGGGTGCCGTCCTCGTTCACGATGTGGGCGACGGCCAGTCCGGCCTCCTGGGCGTAGGACTGGTTGACGTAGCCGATACCGCCGGGGTTCTGGGTGATGCCCTGGGTGACGCCGTCGTTCTGCTGGCCGCCGACCAGGCCGTCGGCCCAGTCGAGCTCCTTGCCCTCGCCGTACTCGTCGGCCCAGGACTCGACCTCGGTGGACAGGTAGTGGCTGAACACGTAGGTGGTGCCGGAGCTGTCGGAGCGGTGGACCGGGATGATCTCGTCGCTCGGCAGTTCCATGTCGGGGTTGAGCTCGGCGATCGCCGGGTCGTCGAAGGTGGTGATCTCGCGGGAGTAGATCCCGGCGATCGTCTCGGCGTCCAGGACCAGGCCGTCCAGGGCCTCGTTGCTGAACGCGATGACCACGGCGCCGAAGACCACCGGGAACTGGACGGCCTCGCAGCTGCGGGCCTCCTGGGCGGCGGCCAGGTCCTCGTCGTCCAGGGGCTCCTCGGAGGAGCCGAAGTCGACGGTCTGCTCCAGGAACTGCTCCACACCGGCACCGGAGCCGACGCTCTGGTAGTTGATCTGGACGCCGGGCTGGACGTCCTGGTTGTAGGTGTAGATCAGGTCCTGGAAGAGCGGGTCGGGGAAGCTGGCGCCCGCGCCGGTCAGCGAAGCGCTGAGCTGCTCGGCGGCAGCGTCACCGCCGGTGTCACCACCGGTGTCGCCTCCGCCGCCGCACGCAGTGGCGAGCAGGGGGATGGCCGCCAGGACGGCGAGCTTGGAACGCCCGTTGCGCATGTCGAAGTTCTCCTCGTTGAATCACCGCTGTCGGGGCTGACGTGAAACGACGTTAAACGCGGAGAAAGTCGTGTCGCCATCGAAATGGCAGACCTTCGGTGGAAGTCGGGTGAATGGAGGGTGAATGGTGGTCACATTCCGGTAACGAGCGGCGTGTGATGGTTCTGTGTCCGGGGTGTCGCCGTGGCGAATCCCACTGTGATGACCTGCGGGTATGCCAAGTAGAGCGGGGAGTGCGGGGTCATCGCGCCGATATTGGGGATTTTTCGATCATTCACTTTCGCGTGCGTCTTCGAGAGAAGTGACGCGAACATGAACAAGGGGTCGCCCCGGACGTGCCGGGGGACCCTTGGAGAAAGTTCAGAGCATGCTTATCCGCCGTTCGCAGTGTCCAATCGGTAGCCGATTCCGCGCACGGTGTGGATGAACCTCGGACGGGCCTCGGAGTCACCCAGCTTGTGGCGCAGCCGGCGGATGTGCACGGCGATGGTGTTGTTCACCGGGGGCAGCGGCTTGTGCCAGACCTCGGTCCACAGCTCCTCGCGGCTGACCACCCGGCCGTGGTGGCGCAGCAGGAAGTCCATGATCCCGAACTCCCGAAGCGCCAGGTCCACCGGATGGCCGTCCACGAACAGCCGGTGCCCCAGGGCGTCCAGCTCCAGGGCGCCCGAGCGCAGCGACGTGCCGGGGCCGGAGACGTGCTCCAGGGAGTGGTGGCCGTCCACCCCCGGCAGCGAGCCGCGCAGCAGCGCGGCCAGCTCCGGGATGCGGTAGGGCCGGTTGACGCAGGCGGTGGCCCCGGCGGCCAGCGCGCGCAGCGCGCGCTGGGAGTCGCCGGGGCCCACTCCGATGAGGATCGGGATGTCGGTCGCGCGCCGGGTCACCCGCACCAGCGTCTCCAGGTCGACCTCGGGCGGGGTGGCGCTGGTGACGATCGTGTCCGGGCGCAGCAGCCCCACCCGCAGCAGGGCCTCGGCCCCGTCGACGCACACGGTGATGTCCACGTCGTGGCCGCTGAGCGAGAGCACCAGCTGGTGCGACTGCTCCGACTCCGGCTCCACCAGCAGGACCCGCAGCGGGCCTTCCGCGCGCTCCACCGCGTCGTCCGGGGCGCCCGCGGGACGGGGGACGGACGTGGAGGCGGGGAGCGCGGTCATGGTCATGGTTCCACTTCGTCGGGGAGGGCGTGTCGAAGAGGTCTGCGGGGCTTTCCGATCAGCCGAAGCGGCCGGAGATGTAGTCCTCGGTGCGCTGGTCGGCCGGCTTGCTGAAGATGGTGGCGGTCTCGTCGAACTCCACCAGGCTGCCGTAGCGCTCGCCCTTCTCGTCGACGCCCGCGGTGAAGAACGCGGTGCGGTCGGAGACGCGCGCGGCCTGCTGCATGTTGTGGGTGACGATGACGATCGTGTACTCGGCCGCCAGCTCGTACATCAGGTCCTCGATCTTGAGCGTGGCGATCGGGTCCAGTGCCGAGCACGGCTCGTCCATGAGGATGACCTCGGGGTTCACCGCGACGGTCCGCGCGATGCAGAGGCGCTGCTGCTGGCCGCCGGAGAGGGCGAAGGCGCTCTCCTTGAGCTTGTCCTTGACCTCGTCCCACAGGGCGGCCTTGGTGAGGGTCTCCTCGACCAGGTCGTCCATGTTGCCGCGCATGCCGTTGATGCGGGGTCCGTAGGCGACGTTGTCGTAGATCGACTTGGGGAACGGGTTGGGCTTCTGGAAGACCATCCCGATGCGCCGGCGGACCTCGATGGGGTCGACGTGCGGGGCGTACAGGTCCTCGCCGTGGTACTCGACCCTGCCCTCGACGCGGGCGCCGGGGATGAGGTCGTTCATCCGGTTGAGCGTCCGCAGCACCGTGCTCTTGCCGCAGCCGGAGGGGCCGATCATCGCGGTGATCTGGCGCGGGCCGACCTTGAGGTCGACGTCGCGCACGGCCTTGTTGGAGCCGTAGTAGATGGAGAGGCCGGAGACGTCGAAGACGGGGTCTCCCAGCCCGGGCACCTCGCGGTTGTACCGGACGGTGTCGGGGGCGACTCCGCGACCGGAGTCGGTGCCACGAGTGGACGCGGTGTTGCTGATGGACATGGTGCCACTTCCGGGTCGGACGGTGCTTGCGGGCTCATGGGGGGTGAACCGCCGGGGCGCGGTCGAACCCATGCAAATATGTCCGGGTGAAGTGACGGTGAACGATCCCCGTGGCACGGATGAACGTGGGCGGTGGACTCGGATGTGTGATGACGCGGACCGTTGCCCACCGGTCACCGAACCGCACGGATCGGTTCCGCGGAGCCGGATCCGGCCTGGTGAGCGGCCGGAGGGGTCCGGACACGGCGGTGCCCCGGCCGCTGGGCCGGGGCACCGGTGCTCTGCGCGGGGCCGCCCGGTCAGGCGCCCGCTTCGCCGGACTGCTCGGCGATCTTCTGCCTGACCTCTTCCATGTCCAGCTCGCGGGCCTGGGTGATCAGGCTCTCCAGCGCCTCCGACGGCAGGGCGCCCGGCTCGCTGTAGATGACGGTCTGGTCCCGCACGATCATCAGGGTCGGGATGGACTGGATCTTGAACTCGAAGGCCAGCTCGCGCTGGGCCTCGGTGTCCACCTTGGCGTGCACGATGTCGGCGTTCTTCACCGAGGACTGCTCGAAGACCGGGGCGAACTGCCGGCAGGGACCGCACCAGTCCGCCCAGAAGTCGATGAGGACGAAGTCGTTGTCCTTCAGCGTGTCCGCGAAGTTGTCCTTGGTGAGTTCGACGGTGGCCACGGAATCTCCTGCATCTGTCGGTGTCGGACGGACCGGTCGGACCGGGCCGTCCTCCTCTTGGTGGACTACAGCGATCGTGCCCACTCGTTTGTTCCACATGCTCGCAGGGAGTACCCGGAGTCCGGACTGAACTGGAAGTTTCCTACACAACACGTGGTCAATACCTGTTTGGGTGGAAAGTGAAGATGGGGCTACGGTGGCGGGACAGGAGAGAAGAGGGGGACTCCGATGGGTGCTGACACGGCCGACGCGGACACCAAAGAGGGTGGAGACCCCGTCGACTACCGCTTCACCCTGGCCAACGAGCGCACCTTCCTCGCCTGGGTGCGCACCGCGCTGGCCCTGCTGGCCGGAGCGGTGGCCGTCCTGCACCTGCTCCCCCTGGGCTGGGACGCGGGGCCGCGCACGGTGGTCGGCCTGACCCTGGCCGTCCTGGCCGCGGTCATCACCGTCTACGCCCCGATGCGCTGGTACCGGGTCCAGCGCATCATGCGCGACGGCGGCACCCTGAGGATGAGCGTGCTGCCGCTGCTGACCACGTTCGCGGTGGGGCTGGTGTGCCTGGTGGTGCTTTTGGGGCATCTGTTGTGAGCAACCCGATCGACCGGGAGGACCCGGGCCTACAGCCCGAGCGCACCCTGCTCGCGTGGCAGCGCACCCTGATCCTGCTGGTGGTGGTGGGGCTGCTGTTCCTGCGCGGCGAGCTGACCACCGGGGCGAACCCGATCCCCCAGGCGCCGCCCGTGGTCCGGATGGCGCTGATGATCGCCTTCCTGTTCGTCGCCGCCATCGTGGGCCTGCACCTGTGGCTGCGCTGGCGCCGCAGCCGCGAGGGCCTGCGCGATCCCGCCGGCACCGGCGGGCCGCCGCGCGCGGTGTCCGCGCCCTGGGCCATGGTCCTGCTGTGCGCGTCCGTCCTGGTGCTGGCCCTCGTCCAGATCGCGGCGGTGCTCGCCGGCTGACCGTGTCCCCGGACCGGACGGGGTCCCGGCGGGAGGGGCCACCGTCACGGCCCGTCCGCACCGCGGTCGGCCGCCGGTCCCGGAGGGCCGGGGCCCGCGCCTGCGGGCGGACGATCGTGTTCGCACGGTACGGGCGGTCGCCGCCCCCTGCGGGGCGCCGTCGTCTCTGCCGTCTCCCCGGGGCAGGGGGGAGAGCGGACCCCCTCGGCGGGGAGGTCTCCATGAGCGGGGATGGAGTGGGACGCCCTCGGCGGGCGAGAGGCGGGAGGCGTCCGCTCCGGACCCGGTCCGGGCGGGAGCGGGCCGGTGCTAGGCGGGCTGCGGGACGGTGGCCTGCGCCCGGCGGTGCTCCACGATCGAGTTGATGATGGCGTTGAGGTCGCGGGTCGGCTCGTAGCCGATCAGGTCCTTGGCCAGCGAGGTGTCGGGGTAGCGGCGCTGCATGTCCTCGTAGCCCTCGCCGTAGGCCTCGTCGTAGTCGATGTAGACGATCTCGCTGTCCGAGCCGGTCAGCTCCACGACGCGGTCGGCCAGCCCCTTGATGGACACCTCCTCGTGCCCGCCCAGGTTGACCGCCCGGTTGTAGGCCGCCGGGGTGTCCATCAGCTCCAGCATGCCGGGCACCACGTCGAACACCGAGCCGAAGCAGCGGCGCTGCGTCCCGGTGCCGTAGACGGTGATGGGCCGGCCCGCGAGCGCCTGGTCGACGAACCGGGGCACGACCATGCCGTAGCGGCCGGTCTGGCGGGGCCCCACCACGTTGAAGAAGCGGGTGATCACGCACGGGACGCCGGACTCGGAGCCGTGCACGTAGGCCACCAGCTCGTCCAGCCCCTTGGCCGCGGCGTAGGACCAGCGGCTCTTGGTCGGCGAGCCGTAGATCCGGTCGTCGTCCTCCTTGAGCCCGTCGGCGTCGTTCTTGCCGTAGACCTCGCTGGTGGACGCGACCATGTAGGGCACCCGGTGGCGGACCGCGGCCTCCACCACGTTCTCGGTGCCGTGCAGGTTGATCCGCAGCGACCTCAGCGGCGCGTCGACGATGTTGTAGACGCCCACCGCCGCGGCCAGGTGGAACACCGTGTCGGCGTGCGAGACCAGGTCGTCGACCAGGTCCCGGTCCAGGATGTCCCCTTGTACGAAGCGGAACCCGGGTGAGCCCTCCAGTTGGACCAGGTTCTGTAGGGACCCGGTCGAAAGGTCGTCCAGGACGACCACCTCGTGCCCCTGTGCGACGAGGCGGTCGCACAGGTGGGAGCCGATGAAGCCGGCTCCTCCGGTGACCACAGCCTTCATGGTTTCCCCTCCATTTTCAGGCGTTGACTTGTTTCTTCACTGGGGAGATGACGCGAAATGGGATGGGTGGGGGGTTCCGGTGCCGGGGCGGGGCCCGGCGCCGCTCAGGCCAGACAGCGCAGGATGTGGAAGCCCTCGCCGAAGGCGACGCCGGCCTGCATGCCCCGTAGGACGGCCAGGCTGCGCAGGGTCAACTCCGAGCGGGTGTGCGGGTGCCGGTGGCTCTGCGACCCGTACAGCTCCATGCCGAGGAGTTTGTCCCCCACCTCCTTCTCGGACAGTTCCACGATGAGGTTGGGCGAGGGCGCCTGCTCCAGCCGCCACTGGTCGGCGGCCTCCTCGTAGGCGAGCACCAGGCGGGGGTGGTGGCGCAGCTCCCTGTCGGACGGGCGCAGGGCGGTGTGCACCGCTTCGGCCGTGGCCTGGTGGTCCTGGTTGTAGCTGGTCCGGTGGGGGGCGATGACCACGGTCGGCCGCAGCCGCGAGACGGCCAGCGGGCTGGTGCTCTCGATGATCTGGGTGAGCTCCACGCGGGGGACGGCGTCCAGTCTCAGGTGGTACTCGTCGCCGGGCAGCGCCATGTGCCAGTCGTCCCAGCGGAAGTGGTCGGCGACCTTCTTGATCTCCGCGTAGCGCTCCTCCGCGGTGGAGAAACCCTTCGGCGACTGGTCTGCGGTGTCCCCGACGGTCATGAACTGCACGAAGACCTCGGCGCCCTCGGCCTTGGCCTTGCTCATGAGGCCGCCGCAGCCGAGCGTCTCGTCGTCCGGGTGTGGTGCGAAGACCAGGATGCGTTCCTGGGACCAGTCCGTCGTCATGCTGGTTTCCCGTCCTTTACCGAGTGTTGGGGCGCGCGCCCGCGAGCGGTACGGCTGCGGGGTGCCCCGGGTGACACGGCGGCCGCGGTGCCGCCACGGGGAGATCGGCTCGTGTGAGATCAGCTCTGTGCTCTCGCCCGACGGAGGATCTCCAGGGCGTCCGGACCCGCGTTGAGCAGCAGGTCGATCGCCGACAGCCGGGGGGCGAAGTCCTCGGGCTCCCGCTGGTGCTGGCGGTAGACCGGGTGCCGGAACCCCTGCCACTCGACGTCGATCCCGTAGCGGAGCAGGATCTGCGGGTCGAGGTAGCCCCGGGCCCCGTCGCCGGACAGCAGGACGTCCGCTCCGGTCTTCGCGCAGATCTGGGCCAGCAGCTCGGTCTTGCGGCCGGGGAAGTCACCGATCTCGCTCGCGCGCAGGACCGGCGTGTCGATGCCGAATCCGCGCATCACCATCCGCGTCGTGGCGATGGCCAGGGTCGCGAGGTCGTCCCACTCGGTCTCGTACAGGTGGGCGATTTCTTCCTTGTACTCGTTCCAGTAGGGCGTCTTGGGGTAACAGTGTTCTGCCAGTGCCTTGAGGTGCTTTGCCCTCCATTTCTGGTTGTTGTCAATCTCTTTGTCCAGAATGCGGTCGTCTCGACTGCCCTGGGTCACGGGAACCGTCAATAGCACCGGGCGGCCACGTCCGGCCACATAGTTCCGGTTCTGCCATCCGCGGCGCTCGAACTGCACCGTGTCGAGGAAGACGAAGAGGTCGCAACGGTCGAGTTTGTCGACCGTTCCCAGCCAGGGCAGGTAGTGCGGCTGGTGGACCGCCACCCGGACGCGCCGGTCCGGGGAGGTGTCCCGGCCGGTCAGCGGGCCGGAGCCGGGTTCTCGATCCGAGGCGGCGGGAGCAGGATCGGGTGATGGGGAAGCAGGGTCGCCGATCACGCCGGGCACTCTCCTTGTCTCCGTCCGTCTCGGAACACGTGGGCCCCCGCGTATCGGGGCCGTCCGGGGATAAACCGACGGCGCGTGCGCCCCCGGTCCCCGATCTCAAATATCTTCTAATGGGTACCACTTCACGCAAGCCCGTGTATACGATTTCCGTGGCCTACATAGGACGCGAACTCGGGTGAACCCCTCCAGGTGGCAGGGCGTCAACCTAACGCCGACTTAGCGGGTTATTGTCGGTCCGAAACCGCTGACTTTCGGGAGGGGTCCCAAGGCTGTGCGTATCGTGCGTTTCGTCGGCGGCCTGCTGATCGGGCTCATCGCCCTGGCACTTGCCGCCGCGCTCTTCGTCTTCTGGCTCGACTTCGCGACCGACATGGCCGCCGCGGCCGGACTCGGCCCCGTCGGGTACGTGTTCCTGTGGCTCGCCTTCGGCGCCAACCTTCTGCTCTGGACCGCCGTCGGGCTGCTGCGCCTGGGGGACGACTCCGTCCGCGCCGTGCTGCGGCGCGGCGCCGCGGCCGACGAACGCCGGGCCGTCCGCTCCCGCGAACGCGTCCTCGTCGGCGCCGGCGGCCCCTCCGGGGACGCCGGGACCGAGGGCGATCACGCCCCGGAGGCCGGGGACGGCCCCCGGGACGCCACCATCGCCGTGGTCATCCCCGCCCACAACGAGGAACCGGTCATCCACGGGGCCATTGGCTCGGCGCTGGGCCTGTTCCCCCGGTGGGACATCTACGTCGTGTCGGACTCCTCCAAGGACTCCACCGCCGAGATCGCCGCCAAGACCGGCGTCAACGTCCTGGAGCTGCTCACCAACCGCGGCAAGGCCGGGGCCATCGAGGCCGTCATCGAGGAGTTCGCGCTCACCGAGAACTACGACGGCGTGCTCATCCTCGACGCCGACACCGAGCTCGACAAGGGGTACGTCGACGGGGTGCGGCGCCAGCTGCGCGACCCCAAGGTCGCCGCCGTCGCCGGGTTCGTGGTGTCGGAGTGGAAGCCGCGTGAGCGGACCTTCGTCGGCCGGATGATCTCCGCCTACCGCGACCGCCTGTACTTCATGCTCCAGTACTTCATGCGGTTCGGGCAGACCTGGCGCGGCACCAACGCGTCGTTCATCGTCCCCGGCTTCGCCAGCGTGTACCGCAGCGAGGCGCTGCGGGAGATCGAGGTCAACCCCGAGGGCCTGGTCATCGAGGACTTCAACATGACGTTCGAGGTGCAGCACAAGCGCCTGGGGCGGATCTCGATGCGGCCGGACACCAAGGCCTACAGCCAGGACCCGTTCACGTTCTCCGACTACCGCAAGCAGGTGGGCCGGTGGACGCTGGGATTCTGGCAGACGGTGCGCAGACACGGGATCTGGCCCAGCACGTTCTGGGTGTTCCTCGGGCTGTACATCCTCGAGGTCGTGGTGGTCTCGGTCATCCTGCTGCTGACCACGGTCG
This sequence comes from Nocardiopsis changdeensis, assembly GCF_018316655.1. Taxonomy (GTDB): domain Bacteria; phylum Actinomycetota; class Actinomycetes; order Streptosporangiales; family Streptosporangiaceae; genus Nocardiopsis; species Nocardiopsis changdeensis. The sequence continues at coordinate 246,602 of NZ_CP074133.1, forward strand.
TCGCCGTGTTCGTCCTGATCGGCACCGTCGCCGGGGAGGCGTTCGTGTCGGTGCCCCTCGTGGGGACGTCGTTCACGGCGGTCACGGCGTTCCTGCCGCTGACGGCGCTGGCCATGGGCCTGCTCATCCCCGACTACATGCTCACCTGCGTCATGGCCGCGATCCGGCGGCGGCCGTCGTACCTCGTGTACGGGCTGCTGTTCTTCCCGATCCGGGTGGTGGACGCCTTCATCACGCTCCGGATGATCCCGCGGGCCTGGACCGCCCGGTCGGACGGCCGGTGGGCCAGCCCCGACCGCGTCTCGAAGAAGTGACACCGTGCGGCGCGGGGGCGCCGCGCGGTGTGGGAGACGGCACGTGGCACCCCGGGGACGGCCGGTTTCGGACAGCGTTTAGCCTCGGGAAAGGGCCCCGGATCTCCGCGGGGTGCGAGACCGTCCGAGTGGGTGTGGAGCAACGGTGGACAAGAGCCGTGTGTCGTTGGGGTTGTACCGGGTGCTGGCCTATGTGACCGGTGTCTTCCTGCTGGGCCTGACCTTCGTGGCCATGCCCGCCAAGTACCTCGTCGGGGAGACCGCGCGGTTCTCCCTGATGCCGGCGCCGTTCGGCCTGGACCACTGGTTCGGGCCCGAGTCGCCGCTGATGCTGTTCATCGCCATGCCGCACGGCTACATCTACATGGTGTACGTGCTGGTGGTGCTGTGGGTCGCCCTGGACCGCCGCTGGAGCGCGCCCAAGACGCTCGGTGTGGTGCTGGCCGGCACCATCCCGATCCTCGGCTTCGTGGTCGAGCACCGTGTCGTGAAGGCGGAGAAGGCGAAGGAGGCCGGGGCGGCCGCCCCGGCTCAGGAGCCCGCCGCCGCCGGCTGATCCCCGGGCCGCTCCCCCGGACCCGCGGCCTCCTCCGACCGGGCCCCCTCCGCCTCGGAGGGGGCCTTCGTGTCGCCGGAGGCCCGCGCGTCCGCCAGCTCGCGCCGCATCAGCAGGACCCAGAACACCAGCGCGGAGACGCCGAACATCGCCCACTGGAAGGTGTAGCTCAGGCTGCGCCAGTTGACCGTGAACCCGGTGGGCGGCTCGGGCGGCGGCACCGGCGTGAGGCCCTCGGCCGCCGGGTCGCCCTCGGGCAGGATGACGTACCCCTCGTAGAGGGGGTGGTCCCACTCGTTGACCAGCAGCGAGGTGGCGATCCGCTCCACCGTCCCGTCCTCGGTGGCGACCGGGGTGAACCCGCCGTCGGAGACCGGCGGCAGCAGCCAGCCGGTGACGGTCACCTCCCCGCCGGGGACCTCGGGGGCCGCGGCGCCCTCGGGGATCCAGCCGCGGTCGACGGTGACGGCCGCGCCGTCGTCGGTGACCAGCGGCAGGATGACGTCGTGGCCGCGGGCGCCGTCCTCGGTGCGCGGCACCAGCAGCGTCTCCTCGGGGGAGTAGCGCCCGGTGACGGTGACCGCCGTGTTGGCGAAGGTCTCCGGGTGCATGTACTCGCCGGGTTCGAGGAGGCCGTCCAGCGGCACGGCGCCGGCGAGGTCCTCCACCGGGTTGGTGATGACCTCGCGGTCCGGCTCGAAGGCGCGGACGAACTGCCAGGCGGTACCGGCGACGCACACCGCGGCGACCAGGAGGATGCCGAGGTGGATGCCGAGCCATCGGGGACGGAGCAGCGGTGATCTCACCCGACCAGGCTATGTGCGCCTCCGGAGGAGTCGGTCATGACCCCGGGTTGACACTGCACGCGGTGGCTTGGGCCGGTATCGACGGAGGAATGGCGATCACTTTAAGTAAGTTCTCGTGACAGAGGGTTGTCTACCGAGGTCGGGGTGGGTAGTGTCTCTATCAACGCGGAACGACAAAGTCGCTCCGGGGCCCCAGGGGCCGCCGAGCGCACCGAGCCGACCGCGTGCGGACCTTCCAGGCCGCGACTCCAGGGGGGAGGAGTCGCAGGCCGTTTCCCAGGCGAGGGGCGCTTCCGTACTTTGAGGGGGGATGCGGAAGCGGCCCTCGCCGCCTTTGTGCGGCGGGGTGCGCCTTCGGGCGCACCCCGTCCGCGTGTCCGGGGTCACCGCCCGGTGTCACTGCGCGGCGGTCGCGGCGCGGCGGGCCTGGGGGAGCGTGTAGGCGAGGGCGACGCCGAAGCAGGCGGAGAGGGTGACGCCCAGCAGCAGGTCGGTGAGGACGGCGGCGAAGCCCATGCCGACCGCCAGTCCGAGGGAGAGTCCGAGGGTCCAGTCCGGGGAGGTGCTCTGTGTCTTCGTCATGTGCACCATCCTCGCCGCCGGGCCGCGGGGCCGGTAGGCGCCGTTGTCACCGGCCCGGGATGACGGTTGTCACCCCGGGCGCCGGCATCCCTCACATGTCCTGTTCGGGGGCGGTGCGGGGGCTCAGCCCATGGTCTTCTGGCCGTCGAAGGACTCGCGGATGATGTCGGCGTGGCCGCAGTGCTGGGCGGTCTCTCGGAGGATGTGCAGGAGCACGTCGCGGACCGACCAGGAGGCGCCCTGCTCGAACCACGGGGCCTCCGGGAGCGGGTGGCTCTTCTCCAGGTCGGGCAGGGAGAGGACGTACTCCTCGGTCGCGGCCGCGACGAGGTCGTAGCGGGCGAGGGTGCCCTCCAGGGTCTCGCCGTCCAGCAGGTTGAAGCTGTCGGCCTGCTCCTGCCAGGAGGCCGGGTCCTCGTAGTCGACCGGCTCGGCGGGCGGGCCGTCCTGGGCGAACCGGATCCAGTTCTCCTCCATCTGCGTCACGTGCTTGACCAGGCCCGCCAGCGTCAGCTCGCTGTCGGTGGTGCGCCGGGTGGCCTGGTGGTCGTCCAGCCCTCTGACCGCGAACCGCAGGAAGTCGCGCTGGTCCGCGAGCATCTTCAGGATGGAGGTGCGCTCGGTGTCCGTCGCCATCGTGGCCGCCTTCTCTCTTCGCCGTCTCGGTGGTACCACCCTAGAAAGCGTGGAGGTCAGGTTCTGTCCTCCACCGGCGGCGGATACCGGTGGCCTCCCGGCGCTTGCGGATACCCTGGCGTTCTGGCGACCCGGAGGCCCCATGACCATTCCGCTCCAGTACCGGATCGACGGACCGCGGCACGCGCCCGTCGTGCTGCTCGTGCCGCCGTTCGGCACCACCATGTCGGTGTGGGAGCCGCAGATGCCCGAGCTGACCCGCAACCGCCGGGTCCTGCGGATCGACCACCGCGGCCACGGCTCCTCGCCGGCCGCGGCCGGCTCGTGCGGCATCGAGGACCTCGCGCTGGACGTGCTGGCGCTGCTGGAGAAGCTGGACCTGGCACGGGTGTCGGCGGTGGGCGCCGGGTTCGCCGCCTCGCTGGTGGTGTGGATCGCCGCCAACTCGCCGCGCACCCTGGAGCGGATCGCCCTGCTGGCCGCGGCGCCGCGCACGCCCCCCGCGCACCGGTGGAGCCGGCTGGCGGACCGGGCGCGCGAGGCCGGGATGGAGTCGGTGCTGGCCGACGTGTCGCTGCCGTGGTTCACCCCCGACATGGGGCGGGAGCGCCCCGACGTGGTGGAGCGGTTCACCGACGAGCTGGGCCGGATCGACCCGGCGACGTTCGCCTCGGTGTGCGACGCGGTGCACGCGATGGACCAGCGGCACCTGGTCGCGGGCGTGCGGGTGCCCGCCCTGGTCGTGTCGGCCGCGCACGATCCCCTGCTGCCGCCCGGGCACGGGCGCAGGCTCGCCGACGGCATCGCCGACTCCCGGTTCGAGGTCGTCGCGGGAGCCGCGCACCTGCTCGGTGTGGAGCGGGCGGACCGGGTCAACGAGCTGCTGGTGGAGCACGTGGCCCCGTGACTCAGATGAGCGGGCGGCTGACCTCCAGCAGGTAGCCGTCCGGGTCGCGGAAGTGGGCGGCGCGGATCCCCCACGCCGTCCAGTCGCGCGGCGCCATCACCTGGCGCGCCCCGGCGGCGACCAGCCGGGCGGCGGTGGCGTCCACGTCGTCCACCTCGAACACCACGGCCATGCGGTCCTGGTGGGGCAGTCCGGGGTCGGCCGTGTCGGTCTCCAGCGCCTCGGCCATGACCTCGCGCTGGTTGAGCGCCAGGCGGGTGGTGGAGTCCACGTCGAACTCGGCGTAGCGGCTGTGCTCGTCACCGCGCAGCACGGGGAGCTTGAGCACGTCGGAGTAGAACCGGAAGCAGGCTTCGTAGTCGTCGACCAGTAGGCGGATGTAGCTGCAGCGCATCTCGGGGGCCTCCCAGCGGGGTCTGCGGTCGTCGGCACCAGTGTGGCGCCTCGGGGTGACGCCCTTCCTGAGTATCCGTACCCGGTTTCCGGGTCCAGGGGGGTGCCGACACGGTGGCGGGGGATTTCCCGCGGACGTCCGGATGCGGCCACGCCCCTGCGCCGAGCCGTGCCTTCGCCGGGGATGGCCCACGTGCGGCGATCCGTATCATCCCTACTTTCAGATGTAGTGCTTGTCCTGTCTTATGTAGTACATGTACTATCAATCGCAGTAGAGAGACGATGAGAGAGGAGCGGCCATGGCGGAGCCCAGAGCACGATCGGTGGCCCGGGAGGTGTCGTACGGGACCCCCGAGCCGGCCGCGATCACCGTTCGCGGCCTGCGCATGAACTACGGGGCCACCGAGGTCCTGCGCGGTGTCGACCTGACCGCCCGCCGCGGCGAGGTCGTCGCCCTGCTCGGCCCCAACGGGGCCGGCAAGACCACCACCGTCGAGATCCTGGAGGGTTTCCGGGCCCGTTCCGCCGGCGAGGTCGAGGTGCTGGGCTCGGACCCGGCCCGCGGCGACGAGCGCTGGCGGTCCCGGATCGGCGTGGTCATGCAGTCCTGGCGCGACCACGCCGCCTGGAGGGTGCGCGACCTCGTCGACCACTTCGGCCGCTTCCACGCCCCCTACTCCGAGCCCGGCCGCCCGCGCCCCTACGACACCGACGAACTGCTGGAGTCCCTGGGCCTGGCCGAGCACGCCCACAAGCGGCTGCGCACCCTCTCCGGCGGCCAGCGGCGCCGCGTCGACGTCGCCCTGGGCCTGGTCGGCCGCCCCGAGCTGCTCTTCCTCGACGAGCCCACCACCGGCCTGGACCCCCAGGCCCGGCGGGACTTCCACGAGCTGGTCCACCGGCTCACCGACGAGGACGACACCACCGTCCTGCTCACCACCCACGACCTGGCCGAGGCCGAGAAGCTCGCCGACCGCGTCCTCATCCTCGCGGGCGGGCGCATCGTCGCCGACGGCAGCGCGGACCGGCTCTCCTCCCTGGTCGGCATGCAGAGCGAGGTCACCTGGAGCGTCGGCGGGGAGCGCCACGTGCACGCCACCGACAACCCGGCCCGGCACATCGCCGAGCTGTACCGGGTGCACGGGGACGGGGTCACCGACCTCAAGGTCCTGCGTCCCTCGCTGGAGGAGGTCTACCTGGACCTGGTCCAGCGCTCCGAGTCCGGCGACGCCGAGCGCGCCGCCGCCGAGTTCGCCGAGGAGATCCGATGAACCCCGCCCTCAACGCCGTCCGCGCCGGGTTCTCGCGCGGCTGGACCGAGTTCAAGAACACGTTCTCCAACCCGGGGGAGGTCGCCGGCGGCTACCTGCTCACCCCGGCGGTCTTCGTGGGCGTCTCCCTCTTCACCTCCGACTCCTCGTTCGGGACCGAGGGAACGTCCACGGGCGCCTACCTCATGGCCTCCGGGGTGACGATGCTGCTCATCCTGCTCGGGACCATCACCATCGCCCAGGTCGTCGGGAGCGAGCGCGAGGACGGCACCCTGCTGCGCGCCCGCGTGGTCCCCGACGGGATGGTCGGCTACACGGTGGCCAAGACCTGGTACCTGCTGACCATGTCGCTCATGTCCCTGTTGTTCATGCTGGTCCCCGGGATGGTCCTCATCGACGGGTTCGCCGTCCAAGGCGCCGCCGGCGCGGTCACCCTGGCCTGGGTCTGCGTGCTGGCCCTGCTGGCCCTGGCACCGGTCGGCGCCGTCGTCGGGGCGGTCCTGAGCAATCCGCGCACCGGTGTCGGCATGCTCATGCTCCCCGTCATGGGGCTGACCGGGATCTCCGGGGTGCTCTTCCCCATGACGCTGATGCCCGGCTGGCTCCAGGCCGTCGCCCAGTTCTTCCCCGTCTACTGGGTCGGGCTGGGCGTGCGCTCCGCGGTCCTGCCCCCGGCCCAGGCCGCCGCCGAGCTGGCCGGGTCCTGGCAGCTGCCGCAGGTCGCCGGGGTGCTGGCGCTGTGGGCCGTGGTCGGGTTCGCGGCCGCGCAGTGGGTGCTGCGCCGGATGACCCGCAAGACGTCGGGGTCGAGGGTCCAGCAGGCCCGGGAGAAGGCGATGCAGCGTGCCTACTGAGAAGAAGAAGGCTGCGAACGCCGAGGCCATCTACAACCGCATCGCGATGCTGCGGGCGGAGCGGGACGTCTCGCGGCGCCAGCTCGCCGAGGCGCTCGGGGTGCACTACCAGACGGTGGGCTACCTGGAGCGGGGCGAGTACAGCCCCAGCCTCCACCTGGCCCTGAGGATCGCCCGCTACTTCGAGGTCCCGGTGGAGGTCGTGTTCTCCACCGAGCCCTTCCCCCGCATCGGCGGTTGAGCCGCCGCACCCGACCGCACCACCACGAAGGATCGCCATGTTCATCGGACAGCCGAACAACCGGACCCAGGAGCGCATCCGCTCCATGATCGAGAACCCGCGGCGCCGGGCGTTCTGGGCGGCGCGCTCGCGCCGCCGCGCGGCGGTGGCCGTCTTCGTCGCCCTCACCCTGGCGGCGGCCCTGTTCCTCGCCCTGCCCCTGGTCGTCGGCGCCTCGCTGTCGTTCCCCGGGATGGCCGGGTTCGTCGGGCTGCTGCTCGTGAGCGCGGTGCTGTCGACCCACATCAACATCGCCGCCCGCTGGGTGGTGGGCTACCACGGCCTGGACGAGTTCCAGCGGGCGGAGATGGACCGGGCCACCCGCCTCGGCCACCACGTGACGGCCGCCCTGGCGACCCTGCTCGTCGCGGTGACCGCCGGATTCGCCACGGCGGCGCCCGGAACGGACATGGGGGCCGAGGTGCCGCTGGCCGTGCTGGCGCCGCTGGTGGTGGTCACCACCATGGCCCACGCAGCGTTCCCGGCCTGCTACCTGGCCTGGACCCGCCCCGACGAGCTCCCCGACGACGAGGACTGACGGCCGGGACCCCCGGAGCGGCGGGGGAGGGCGGGCCGGTCACCAGATGTCGGGGCCGGCCCAGCCGTAGGTGTCGCGGTGGGAGACGGCGGCGAGCTCGTCCTCGGAGAGGACGCGGGGCTCGCCGAGCCGGCGGGCGCGCAGGTAGGCGGCGCACAGCCAGTCGAGCAGGCGCAGGTTCTCCAGGGCGTGCTCCAGGCCCCGGCCCAGGGCGACCCCGCCGTGGTCGGCCAGCAGCGCGGCGTCGCGGCCCTTGAGGGCCTTGACCGCCTGGTCGGCGATGTCGCCGCTGCCGTAGAGGGTGTACGGCGTTACCGCGATCGCCCCGCCCAGGGCCGCGGCGCGGTGGTGGATCGGCGGCAGCTCGGCCAGCACCGAGGACACGGCGACGGTGTCGGCCGTGAACGCGTTGACCACGGCGCTCGACTCCCGCCCGTGGTCGGCGGTCCGCCGGTGCACGGCCATGTGCAGGGTGGTCTCGGCCGCCGGGTCGCGGCGGCCCTCCAGCATCCGGTCGTCCAGCGCCATCACCGGGCAGTCGGCGGGCTGGACCTGGTCCAGGGGGACCCCGTGCGGGGTGACGACGACCAGGTCCCCGTTGCGGACGCTGAGGGTGGCGGATTCGCCGGGGGCGATCCCGGGGAGTGCGGCGAGGGTCCGGGCGGCCAGGCAGACGTCCCGTCGTTCCTGCTCCAACAACATCTGGCGACTTCCTCGAGGGTGCGCGGTCGGACCCTGGGCGGGCCGTCGGTGCCGGACGCCCGTGAGCCGGGCGAACCACTTAGGTGCACCTAAATGTACGTCAAAGTCTCTTCCCCGTATTCCCCAGGCCCGGGCGTGGGCTCCGCCCCCGACCGCCGCGGCGTGTGGTTCCTTACGCCTGGGTCACGTGGTGCGGACCACGGGTGACGACGCCTCTTGCGGTCATTCGCGCTGTTCAGGGCCTGTTCGTAGGCATTGTGACGCAAGTGTCCCGTGAGGAGAGGTTGTTTGTGACCAGCGGACGAGGGCACACCGGGCCCGTGAACGAACGCCATGACACCCTCCCGGAGGCGCCCTACCTGGCGCCCCCGGGCTCGACCCGCGCCACCAGCATTCACATCGACGGGCAGTGGCGGGCCGCCCGCGACGGCCGGGTGCGGGAGATCATCGACCCCGCCGACGCGTCCGTGCTGACCGTTGTCAGCGAGGGCGGCCGGGCCGACACCGAGGACGCGATCGCCGCCGCCGGGCGGGCCTTCGCCGGCCCGTGGCGCGGCACCGCGGCGGGCGAGCGCACACGCCTGCTGGAACGCATCGCCGACCTCCTCCAGCGGGACCGGGCAGACATCGCCCTGGCGGAGTCCCTCGACACCGGCAAGACGGTGGAGGAGGGCGGCATCGACGTCGACGACGTCACCGGGGTCTTCCGCTACTACGCGGGCCTGGCCGACAAGGACGCCGGCCGCCTGGTGTCCGCGCCCGAGGGGGTGCAGAGCCGGATCGTGTACGAACCCGTCGGCGTCTGCGGCCTCATCACCCCCTGGAACTACCCGCTGCTCCAGCTCTCCTGGAAGCTCGCCCCGGCCCTGGCCGCCGGGAACACCTGCGTGATCAAGCCCACCGAGGTCACCCCCGTCACCAGCCTCAAGCTCATGGAGCTGGTGGTGGAGGCGGGCGTCCCCGCCGGGGTCGTCAACCTGGTCACCGGCAGCGGGCCCGAGGCGGGCGCGCCCCTGTCGGAGCACCCCGGCGTGGACCTGGTGTCCTTCACCGGCGGCCTGGCCACCGGGCGGCTGATCATGGCCGCCGCCGCGCCCACGGTCAAGAGGGTCGCGCTGGAGCTGGGCGGCAAGAACCCCAACATCGTCTTCCCGGACGTGGACCTGGACACCGCCGTGGATTATGCCCTCTCCGCCGCGTTCTTCCACTCCGGCCAGGTCTGCTCGGCCGGGGCCCGGCTCATCGTGCACGAGGACGTCCACGACGCCTTCACCGCCGAGCTGGCCCGCCGCGCCGACGCCATCCGCATCGGCCGCGGCCAGGACGAGGGGGTGCGCTGCGGCCCGCTGGTGTCGGAGCGGCACCGCGCCAAGGTCGAGGCCGCCGTCGCCCGCGGCCTCGAGGAGGGCGCGCGCGTCATCGCGGGCGGCAGGCGCCCCGACGAGCCCGGGCTCCGGGACGGCTACTTCTACCGCCCCACCGTGTTCGTCGACTGCGACCGCTCCATGGACATCGTGCAGACCGAGGTGTTCGGCCCGGTCGTCACCGTCGAGCGCTTCCGCACCGAGGAGGAGGCGATCGCCCTGGGCAACGACACCGACTACGGGCTCTCCGGCGGCGTGTGGACGGACGACACCGCGCGCGGCGAGCGCGTGGCGGCGGCCCTGCGCCACGGCACCGTCTGGATCAACGACTACGGCCCCTACTTCCCCGGAGCCGAGTGGGGAGGCTTCGGCCGCAGCGGCATCGGCCGCGAACTCGGCCCGTCCGGGCTCGCCGAGTACCGGGAGGCCAAGCACATCTACCGCAACCTGGCACCCGAACCGCAGCGCTGGTTCGGCTGACCGCGAAGGCACGGGCCGGTCTCCCCGCCATCCCCCGGCAGAACAACGAGAGGAATCACGCCGTGTCCCACGACCGGACCTACGACTACGTGATCGTCGGCGGCGGCACCGCGGGGTCGGTGCTCGCCGACCGCCTCACCGAGGACCCCGCCACCACCGTCTGCCTGATCGAGGGCGGGCCCGACGACCGGGACCTGGAGCACGTGCTCCGCCTGCGCGACTGGCTGGGCGTCCTCGACGGCGACCTCGACCTGAAGTACACGACCACCGAGCAGCCCCGCGGCAACTCGCACATCCTCCACTCGCGGGCCCGCGTGCTGGGCGGGTGCTCCTCCCACAACACGCTCATCAGCTTCCGGCCCTTCGCCGAGGACCTCGACGACTGGGTGGCCGCCGGGGCCGAGGGCTGGGACAACGCCACCGTGCAGTCCTACGCCGACCGGATCAAGTGCAACATCGTCCCGGTCGCCGACAAGGACCGCAACACCATGGTCCGCGACTGGGTGGAGTCCGCGGCGAAGGCCGCCGGGGTCCCGGTCGTCGAGGACTTCAACGCGCTGACCTCGCACGGCGGCGGGTTCTCCGGGGGCGCCGGGTTCCTGTCCATCGCCTACGACCCCTACACCGGGTACCGCTCCTCGGCGTCGGTCGCCTACCTGCACCCGGTCATGGACGTGCGCGACAACCTCACCGTCCTGTTGGAGACCTGGGTGGACAGGGTCGTCCTGGACGGGGACCGCGCCACCGGGGTGGAGGCGACGGACGGGGACGGGACCCGTGTCTCGGTGTCGGCGCGGCGCGAGGTGATCCTGTGCGCGGGCGCCGTCGACACGCCCCGGCTGCTGCTGCTCTCCGGCATCGGCGACACCGCGCACCTGCGCGAGGTCGGGGTGGAGCCCCGCCACGACCTGCCGGGCGTGGGCGAGAACCTGCTCGACCACCCCGAGTCGATCATCATGTGGAGGACGAGCCGGCCGGTCCCGCAGAACACGGTGATGCACTCCGACGCCGCGCTGTTCGTCCGGCGCGACGGCTCCGATCCGCGCCCGGACCTGATGTTCCACATCTACCAGGTCCCCTTCGACGACAACACGAAGCGGCTGGGCTACACCTCCCCGCCCGACGGCTACGCGGTCTGCATGACCCCGAACATCCCGCGCTCGCGCTCGCGCGGCCGCCTCTACCTGACCAGCGCGGACCCCCGGGACAAGCCCGCCCTGGACTTCCGGTACTTCACCGACCCCGACGGCTACGACGAGCGGACCATCGTCGACGGCCTCAAGCTCGCCCGGAGGGTGGCCGAGGCCGAGCCGTTCCGCTCCTGGATCGAGGCCGAGGTCGCCCCCGGCCCCGGCGTGCGGACCGACGAGGAGCTGTCGGAGTACGGTCGCCGCGCCGCCCACACCGTCTACCACCCGGCGGGCACCTGCCGCATGGGCGCCGCCGACGACCCGATGGCCGTGGTCGACCCGCGGCTGCGGGTGCGGGGCCTGCGCGGGCTGCGGATCGCCGACGCGTCCGTCTTCCCGACCCTGCCCACTCCCAACCCCATGGTCACGGTCCTGGCCCTGGGCGAGCGCGCCGCCGACCTGGTACGCGAGGACCACCGCCGCGAGGAGGCCCGATGAGCGCCCCTACGACCGAACCCGCCACGCCGCCGGGCGGCGGGCGGGACGTCACCTTCTCCGTCCGCAACCTGTGGAAGATCTTCGGCAGGAACGCCGACACCGTCATCGGCAGCGGGCTGGAGCGGGCCGACCGGGACCGGATCAGGGAGGAGACCGGCTGCACCGTCGCGGTGCGCGACGTCTCCTTCGACGTCCGGCCGGGTGAGATCTTCGTGGTCATGGGCCTGTCCGGCTCGGGGAAGTCCACGCTCATCCGCTGCCTGACCCGCCTGATCGAGCCCACGGCGGGGCAGGTCCTGCTCGACGGCGAGGACATCGGCGAGGCCACCCCGCAGCGGCTGCGCGAGCTGCGCCGCCACAAGATCGCCATGGTCTTCCAGCACTTCGGGCTGCTGCCCAACCGCAGGATCATCGACAACGTGGCCTACGGCCTGGAGGTGCGCGGCATGGCGCGCCCCGAACGCTACGAGCGGGCCGAGCAGATGATCGGCATGGTCGGCCTGTCGGGCTACGAGGACTCCCGGCCGGGCGAGCTGTCCGGCGGCATGCAGCAGCGTGTCGGCCTGGCCCGCGCGCTGGCGGTGGACCCCGAGGTGCTGCTGTTCGACGAGCCGTTCAGCGCCCTGGACCCGCTCATCCGCCGCGACATGCAGCAGGAGGTCGTCCGGCTCCAGCGCGAGCTGGCCAAGACCTCGGTGTTCATCACCCACGACCTCCAGGAGGCGCTCAAGCTGGGCGACCGCATCGCCATCATGCGCGACGGCGAACTCGTCCAGGTGGGCACCCCGGAGGAGGTGGTGGGGCGGCCGGCCGACGCGTACGTCGCCGACTTCACCTCCGACGTCGCCCGCACCACCGTGCTCACGGCCCGCTGGCTGGTGCGCGATCCCTTCCCCGAGGAGAGCACCGACGGGCCGGTGACCGAACCCGGCACCGTGCTGGCGGAGGTGCTGCCGATGCTCGCCGCCAGCACCGCCCCGGTGCGGGTGGTGGAGGACGGCCGGCTGCTCGGCTACGTGGGCCGCGACGACGTGCTGCGCGCCATCGCCGAGGACCAGCTGGCCGACGCCTCCGTGGCCGCCGCCATCGAGGAGGAGACGGTGGGCGAGCTGTCCGAGGACCTCGTCGACCACGGCTCCGACAACCCCGCGGCCGACACCGCCCCGGATGCTCCCATCGACACCGGCAACCCCACCGATCCCAATGGCCCGGATGGCCTCACCGGCTCCGGTGATCCCACCGACACCGGCGGGCTCGGCGGCCCCACCGACACCGGTAGCCCCGATGACCCCATTGGCTCTGGTGGCCTCACCGGCCCCGACGATCCTGGTGGACCCGACCGCCCGGGAGGTCCCACCAGTCCCGGCAGCCCCGGCAGCGCCACTGGCCCCGGAGGCCCCAATAGCCCGGGAGGTCCCATCGGCCTAGGCGGGCCCGCCGACGCCGGCGGGCCCGGCGAGTCCGGTCGGGCGGGGGAGGGAGGGCCGGCGGGGGCCTCGGCGGTGCCGGCGCCTCCTGAGGCACCTGCGGCCTCCGACTCCCCGGAAGGCCCGGAGGCCCCGGGCTCCGGGCGGGTCCCGCAGGCCCCGGCCGGGACCGACCCCGCGGGGCACGGGGGTCCCGCACCGACCGGGTCGGGTGGCTGACATGGCCGTGACGACCCCGGCGGGGGGAGCCGGAGCGTCCGACCCGGCGCTCCGGGAGCGGGCGGGCCGGCCCCGGGCGTCCGCGCGCCGGGACCCGGCCGCGGCACTGCGGTCCCCGTGGGTCCGGGCGCTGGTGGTGTTCGCCGTGCTGGTGGCGGGCTACTGGGCGGCGCGCCTGGCCTGGGGCGGCGGACCCGGCTTCCCGACCGGCACCGGTGAGCGGTTCATGGCGTGGCTGGACGGGATCTACGCCTGGATCGTCGTCAACCGCAACGACAGCCCGCTGTTCCTGTACTTCTTCAACTACATCTCGGTGGGGCTGGGGTCGGCCGTCGTGCTGATCAACCGGTTCCTGGAGTTCCTGACCTGGCCCGGCGTGACCGTGCTCGGCGCCATCGTCGCCTGGCGGGTGGCCGGATGGCGGGTCGCGCTGCTGGTCCTGGCCACCTTCGGGGTGTTCGCCCTGACCGGGCTGTGGGACGAGTCGATGCGGACGCTGGCGCTGATCATCACCTCGGTCACCATAGCCCTGCTGGTCGGCGTCCCGCTGGGCGTCCTGGCGGGGCGCAGCGACGGCTTCCACCGGGCGGTCCGGCCGGTGCTGGACTTCATGCAGATCATGCCGGCGTTCGCGTACCTGCTGCCGTTCGTGCTGCTGTTCGGCATCGGCGACCCGGCGGCGGCCGTGGTCACCGCGGTCTACGCGATCCCGCCCGCGGTGCGCATCACCGCGCTGGCCATCCGCGAGGTGCCCCGGGGCGCCATCGAGGCGACCACCTCGCTGGGGTCTACGCCCTGGCAGATCCTCACCAAGGTGCAGCTGCCCAGCGCCCGGCGCACCATCCTGCTGGGCGTCAACCAGACCATCATGCTGGCCGTGTCCATGGTCGTCATCGCGTCGGTCATCGGCGCGGGCGGCCTGGGCGACGCCATCTACCAGGCCCTGTCCAAGGTCAACGTGGGGCAGGCGCTCCAGGCCGGGCTGGCGATCGTCATGCTCGCCATCGCCATGGACCGGGTGACCGGCGCCGTCGGGCACGGCTCGCGGGGTGCGAACAGGCTTCCCGAGCGGTACCGGTTGCCGCTGCTGGGGGCGGACCTCGCCGTCCTCGTCACCACCGTGGCGGTGTGCCGCCTGGTGGGGGTGGGGGGCTGGCCGCGCGAGCTGTCCGTCGACATCAGCGGCCCGGTGAACGCCTTCGAGGACTGGCTCCAGGCGGCGGTCGGCCCGTTCACCACGGCGCTGGGCACGTGGACCCTGGACTGGGTGCTGGGCCCGCTGAGCGAGCTGCTGGGCGGCTCGCCGTGGTGGCTGGTGATCCTGTGCGCCACCGCGCTGGGGTGGGTCTTCGGGGGGTGGCGCGTCGCGCTGGTCTCCGCCGGGTCGTTCGCGGCCGTCGGCCTGCTCGGGGTGTGGGACAACGCCATGGACACACTGTCCCAGGTGCTGGTGGCGTCGGTGCTGACCGTGGCGCTGGGCGTGGTCGTCGGGGTGCTGATGTCGCGCAGCGACGTGTTCGCCGCGATCCTGCGGCCCGTCCTGGACGCCATGCAGACCCTGCCGCCGTTCGTGTACCTCATCCCGGCGGTGGCGCTGTTCGGCATCGGGCGGGTGCCCGCCCTGGTGGCGGCGGTCATCTTCGCGCTGCCGCCGGTGATCCGTCTGGTCAACGACGGGATCCGGGGGGTGTCCCCGGCCTCGCTGGAGGCGGCCGCCTCCCAGGGCTCCACGCGGTGGCAGCTGCTGACCAAGGTCGAGCTGCCGCTGGCGCGCGGCTCGCTGCTGCTCGCCGTCAACCAGGGGCTCATCCTCGTGCTGTCCATGGTGGTCATGGGCGCCCTGGTGGGCGCCGGGTCGCTGGGCTTCGACGTGGTGTTCGGCCTGGCGCAGAACGAGCTGGGGCTGGGTCTGGCCTCGGGCCTGGCCATCGTGTGCCTGGGCCTGTTCCTGGACCGGGTCACCCAGGGAAGGAGGGTGCAGCGTGTGTAGGGGACCCCTCGTCAGGATCCTGGCGGCCGCGACCGCGGTCGCCCTGGTCTCCTCCTGCGCGGTGCGCACCGACCAGCTCGCCCGGAACCCGGGCACGGTGCGCATGGCGCTCAACGGCTGGGTCGGCTACGAGGCCAGCGCCGAGGTGCTCGCGTACATCCTCCGCGAGGAGATGGACTACCAGGTGCAGCTGGTCCGGGTGGACGAGCAGCCGTCCTGGCAGGCCATCGACCAGGGCGTCATCGACGTCATCGTGGAGAACTGGGGCCACGAGGACCTCATGGAGCTGTACGGCCCCGAGGGCAACGGCACCGTGGTCGACGGCGGCCCCAACGGCAACGAGGGCGTGATCGGCTGGTACGTGCCCGCCTACGTGGCGGAGGAGTACCCGGAGATCACCACGCTGGAGGGGCTGCGGGAGAACACCGACGTCTTCCGCACCGCCGAGACCGGGGACCGGGGCGAGTTCCTGGGCGGCGCGCCCGGGTTCGTCACCCAGGACCAGGGGATGATCAACGCCTTCGGCCTGGACCTGGAGATCGTGTTCGCCGGGTCCGAGCCCGCGCAGATCACCGAGGTGCGGCGGCGGTACGCGGCCGGGGAGCCGGTGCTCTTCTACTTCTACGACCCGCAGTGGCTCCAGGAGGAGCTGGACCTGGTCAAGGTCGACCTGCCGGACCACGAGGAGGGCTGCGACGCCGACCCGGACTCGGTGCCCTGCGACTACCCGGCCTACGACCTGAACAAGATCTTCCGGGCCGGGTTCGTGGAGGAGAACGACCCCGCCTACCGGTTCCTCGACAACTGGACGTGGACCAACGCGGACCAGAACGAGGTGGCCCGGATGATCGCCGACGAGGGCCTGGACCCCACCGAGGCGGCCGAGATCTGGGTCCGGGAGAACCCGGACGTGTGGCGGCCGTGGCTCCCGGAGGGCTTCGGGAACCGCTGACCGCGGTGTGGGGGGCGGGTCGCGGTTGTGACGCGGCCCGGTCACGGCAGGCATGACGAGGGGTTTCGGGGGAATCGGGGTATTCGTGCCCCTTGCCCGTGCGAGCGCAGCACATGAGAATCATTCATGTTCGCTGGTGCGGGCGCCGACCCCCGGGAGGACCATGCGCTGGGACCGATTCGCCGTCGCGGTGGGAACGGTGCTGTTCCTGGACGCCCTGCGGGTGTTCCTGCCCTCGCTCACCACCCTCTTCGGGCGGGCGGGGGAGACCCCGGCCGAGCTGATGGGCCTGTACGCCCTCGCCTGGTTCCTGGCCCCCGTCCCCTTCGTCGCCGCGGCCCGGTACCTGGACCCCTGGCGCACCGCGCTGGCCGCGGGCGCCGTGCTCGCGGCCGGGCGCCTGGCCCTCCAGGCCACCGACGGCGGCGCGCCGCAGCTGTACCTGGCGTCGTTCCTGGTGGGCACCGGCACCGTGTGGCTGACCGCGTCCGCCATGACCGCCGTCGACCGGCCCCGGACCACCGGGCACGGGGTGATGGTCGGCGTCGTCACCGGCGTCGCCGCCACCGCCGTGATCCACACCCTCCTCAACACCGTCGACCTCGCCTGGCGCGACGGCCCCTGGGCCTGGGCCGGGGTGCTCGTCGAGGTCGCCCTGTTCGCCTGGGCCGCCGCCGGGACGCACCGGCACGGGTCGGGCCATACCGAGCCCCGGCCCGCGCCCGCCCGGGCCTGGCTCGCCCTGGGCCCGCTGCTGTTCCTCTCCGGCCTGTACACCGCCAACCCGGCCGTGGGCGAGGTCATCGGCCAGACACCGGTGGCCGCCGCGCTCGTGGCCACCACCGCCGTCCTGTCCGTGATGGTCGCGGCCGACCCGCGCTGGTCCACCGGGCACCCGGCCGCCCCGTTCGCCGTCCTGGCCGGGGCGCTCGCCGTGCTGGCGGCGTCGCCCACCGAGCTCGGCGGCGTCCCCGGAGTGTGGCCCGCCTGGGCGCTCGCCGCCCTGCCGATCGGCCAGCTCGCCCTGGCGGGCTGCGCCGGGTGGGCGGTCCACCGCACCGGCCGGCCGACGCGCGCGGCCACCGGGTGGGCGGCGTTCGGCGGGCTGTTCCTGCTGGCGGTCGCGGTCTTCGGGTTCTACGCCGCCTACGACCTGTACTACGACAACACCGCGGTGCCGTTCCTGGCCCTGGTGCCCCTCGCGATCGCCATGAGCGGCCGCGGCCCCGTCCCGGCCCGCGCCGGGCGCCCCTGGCTGACCGCGGGGGCGGCCGCGCTGGCCCTGGTGCTGACCGTCGCCGTGCCGTCCTGGCACACGTCCTTCCGCGGCGGGGCGGAGCGGGCCCACGAACCCGTGTCGGGGCTGCGGCTGGCCGCCTACAACGTCCGCATGGGCTACGGCATGGACGGGCGCTACGCCCTGCACGACCAGATCGCGCTGCTCCGCCAGGACATCCCAGACATCGTCGTGCTCAGCGAGGTCGACCGCGGGTGGCTGCTCAACGGCGGCCACGACGCGCTGTCCCTCACCGCCGAGCAGCTCGGCATGACGGCCTACTGGGCGCCCGCCGACGGGCCGCTGTGGGGCGACGCCCTGCTCACCTCCCGCGAGGTCACCGAGGTGCGCGGGCACGCCCTCACCCCCAGCGGGCCGACCGGCGCCCAGGCGCTGGAGGCCGTCGTGCGGTGGGACGGCGGCACCGAGGTCAGCGTGATCGCCACCCACGTGCAGCCGCGGACCTACGACTTCACCGCCGAGAGCGCCCGCGCCCAGCTGCACGACCTCGCGGCGATCGTCGAGGGGGCTCGGGCCGAGGGGCGGCCGGTGGTCCTGGCCGGAGACCTCAACATCGAGCCGGGGGACCCGGCGTGGTCGATCCTCACCGACGCGGGCCTGCACGACCCCTTCGACCGGCCCTTCAACACCATCCCGACCCTGGCGGGGGAGCCCGCCGAGATCGACCACATCCTCGTCACCGAGGAGTTCGCCGCGGCGAACCCGGACAACCCGGACGTGCCGTACTCCGACCACCGGATGGTCTCGGTCGACCTCGAGCTGGAGTGATCAGCGGCCGGGGCGCTCGTACCGCAGCCGCCGGGCCACCCAGTACACGTTCACGCAGGACGCCGCGAACCCGGCGGCCAGCACCACCACCAGCCACACGGGCGCGTCCATGACCACCGACGCCGCCGTGCCCGCCGCCAGCACCAGGCAGCCGAACACCGCCAGCACCAGCCGGAACCCCAACGCGCTCGCCGGGCGCTCCGGACTGCCCAGCGGTCCCTTCAACCGTCCCCGGCGCAACTTCTCACGTCCCACGGCGACCACCTCCGGTGACTACCACTACCCGTACCCCCGCCGGCCCCACACCCGGCCCCCGCACAACGCTGCGGGGGCGGGACACCGTGACGGTGTCCCGCCCCCGCGGGGCGAAGCGTTCCTACAGGTCGCCCAGGAGGGCGGGGAGGGCGGACTCGTAGGCCCCGCGCAACTCGGCCAGCGGCACCTCCACGGCGCCGCCCGCGTGCGACACCACCAGGGCGTCGCCGCCCACGGTGCCGATCTGCTCCACCGGGACCCCGTGCCGGGCCGCCAGCGCCACGAACTCCTCCTCGTCGCCCGGGGCCACCGCCACGACCGCGCGGGCGCCGGACTCGCTGAACAGGGCGGTGAACACGTCCTCGGACACCGTCACCCGCACGCCCGTGCCCCCGCGCAGCGCCGACTCGGCCAGGGCCACGCCCAGGCCGCCGTCGGACAGGTCGTGGGCGGCCCGGGCCAGCCCGCGCTCGGCGGCCTCGGCCAGCACCTCGCCCAGTGCCGCCTCGGCGGTCAGGTCCACCCGCGGCGGCAGCCCGCCCAGGTGGCCGTGGACCGTGTCGGCCCACGCCGAGCCGCCGAACTCCGGCCGGGTCTCGCCGAGCAGGAACACCCGCGCGCCCTCGGAGTCGAACGCCGACTTCAGGCGGGTCCGCACGTCGTCGATGACGCCCAGCACGCCGATGACCGGGGTCGGGTTGATCGCCACGTCGCCGGTCTGGTTGTAGAAGCTCACGTTGCCGCCGGTCACCGGGGTGCCCAGCGCCTTGCAGGCGTCGGCCAGGCCGCGGGCGGACTCGGCGAACTGCCACATGACGCCCGGGTCCTCCGGCGAGCCGAAGTTGAGGCAGTTGGTCACCGCGAGCGGCCGGGCGCCGGTGGCCGCCACGTTGCGGTACGCCTCCGCGTACGCCAGCTGGGTGCCCGCGTACGGGTCCAGGCGGGTGTAGCGGCCGTTGCCGTCGGTCGACAGCGCCACGCCCCGGTGGGAGTCGTCGGAGATGCGGATCATCCCGGCGTCGTGCGGGGTCGACACCACGGTGTCGCCGCGCACGTAGCTGTCGTACTGCTGCGTCACCCAGCTCGGGTCGCCCACGCCCGGGGCGCCGAGCACCCGCAGCAGCTGCTCGCGCAGCTCCGCGTCGGTCGCGGGGCGGGGCAGGGCGCCGGCGTCGTCGGCCTGGAGCGCGTCCTGCGACTCCGGGCGGGCGTAGGGGCGCTCGTAGACCGGGCCCTCGTCGGAGGCGGTCCGCGGCGGCATGTCCACCACGGTCTCCCCGTGCCAGGTCATGACCAGGCGCCCGCCGCGCTCGGCCTCCTCGTCGGTGACGTCGGTGACCTCGCCGATCTCGGTGGCCAGGATCTGCCACTTGTCGCAGATGGCCAGGAACTCGTCCATCTTGGCCGGCTCGACGATGGCCATCATGCGCTCCTGCGACTCGCTCATGAGGATCTCCTCGGGAGTGAGCCGCGGGTCGCGCAGCGGCACCCGGTCCAGCCGGATGTTCATGCCGCCGGTGCCGCCCGCCGCCAGTTCGGTGGTGGCGCAGGAGACGCCCGCCGCGCCCAGGTCCTGGATGCCCACGACCAGGTCCTTGGCGAACAGCTCCAGGCTGCACTCGATGAGCAGCTTCTCCATGAACGGGTCGCCGACCTGGACGCTGGGCCGCTTGGCGTGCGACTCGTCGTCGAAGGTGGCGCTGGCCAGCACCGACGCGCCGCCGATGCCGTCGGGGCCGGTGGTGGAGCCGAACAGCACCACCTTGTTGCCGGGGCCGGGCGCCTGCGCCAGCTTGATGTCCTCGTGCTTCATCACGCCCACGCACAGGGCGTTGACCAGCGGGTTGCCGATGTAGCCGGGGCCGAAGCCGATCTCGCCGCCGATGTTGGGCAGGCCCAGGCAGTTGCCGTAGAAGGAGATGCCCGAGACCACGCCCGGCAGCACCCGCTTGGTGTCGTCGGCGTCGGCCGGGCCGAACCGCAGCGCGTCCATGACCGCCACCGGACGGGCGCCCATGGTGAGGATGTCGCGGACGATGCCGCCCACGCCGGTGGCCGCGCCCTGGTGCGGCTCCACGTAGGAGGGGTGGTTGTGCGACTCGATCTTGAAGGTCACCGCGCGGCCGTCGCCGACGTCGACCACACCGGCGTTCTCGCCCATGCCGACCAGCAGGGCGTCGCTCTGGGGGGCCTTCTCGCCGAACTGGCGCAGGTGCACCTTGGACGACTTGTACGAGCAGTGCTCGCTCCACATGACCGAGTAGATGGCCAGCTCGGAGGAGGTGGGGCGGCGGCCCAGGATCTCGCGGACCCGCTCGTACTCATCCTTCGCCATGCCCAGTTCGGCGTACGGCTGAGGCGTGTCCGGGCTGCTCTGCGCCACGGCGACGGTGTCGAGACGAGGTACTTCAGACATGCGTGGTTCCGTTCGGGATGTGCTGGTGTGAGCCGGGCCGCGGCGTCCGCCGACCGGCGCGGAAGGTCGTGGGCGGGGTCATCGGGTGAGGTCCGCGTAGCGGAGCATCAGCACCGCGGGGTCCCCCGCGTTGCCCGTGGAGGAGTCGGCGATCATGACGGTCTCGTCGGTCAGCACGGTCTGCTCCGGCGGCACGTCCTCGGGCGACTCGGCGCCCTCGGGGAGCATGATCTTCCAGTCCCGGTCCAGCAGGTGGTCGTAGACCTCCTGGACGGTGGCGCGGGCGTCCTCGGTGACCTCCTCGTCCTCGGTGAGCACGGTGACCAGCCGGGCGCAGCCCTCCTGCCGGCAGTACACGTCGGTCTCCGGATCGGAGACGTAGGCCAGGCCGGGAGGCGGATCGCCGAGCGACGAGGGCTCGGGCACGTCGGGCGCCTGGGCGGGCGGGGCCGTGCCCTCCTGCCCGGTCTGCTGCGCACCGGGCGGCACGGCGCCCAGCGAGTTGAACAGGCCGACGGCGGCCGACACCACCAGGCCCACGACGACGATGGAGGCGAGTACGTACATCGTGGTCCGGGAGCGCAGGAGCGCCATCATCGCGAGGATCGTCCCCTTGTCGGTGTGCGGTGGGACCGGGCCGGGCTCAGACGCCGGCCGGGCTCTTGGCGCCCAGGTGGGCGAGGATCGAGGTGAAGAAGCCCAAGCCCTCGGTGGAGGGGCCGGTCAGCGCCTCCACGGCGTGCTCCGGGTGCGGCATGAGGCCGACGACGTTGCCGTGCTCGTTGGTGATCCCGGCGATGCCGCGGCGGGAGCCGTTGGGGTCGGAGCCGGCGTACCGGACCACGACCCGGTTCTCCGCCTCCAGGGCGTCGAGGGTGGCCTCGTCGGCGACGTAGCTGCCCTCGCCGCTCTTGAGGACGACCAGGATCTCCTGTCCCTCGGCGTAGTCGCCGGTCCAGGCGGTGGCGGTGCTCTCCACCCGCAGCCTCTGCTCGCGGTTGACGAAGCGCAGGGTGGAGTTGCGGGTGAGCGCGCCCGGCAGCAGGTGGCTCTCGCACAGGATCTGGAAGCCGTTGCAGATGCCCAGGACCGGCAGGGCCCCGGAGCGGGCGGCCGGGACGAGCTCGGACATCAGCGGCGCGAAGCGGGCGATGGCGCCGCAGCGCAGGTAGTCGCCGTAGGAGAAGCCCCCGGGGAGGACGACCGCGTCGACTCCCCTGAGGTCGGCGTCCGCGTGCCACAGGGCGACGGGCTCGGCGCCCGCCAGCGCGACGGCGCGCGCGGCGTCCTTGTCGTCGAGGGAACCGGGGAAGGTGACGACGCCCACACGGGCTGTCATGAGCACACTCCGAGTCGTTGGTCGGGTCCCTCCCCGCGGCTGCGGGGAGTTTCGGCGAGGAGGCTGGCGGCGCCTGTCCGGCCCCGAGGGGGCACCGCGTCCGCACTTGGCAGCGTACCCGCTCACCTGTGCTCGGGTACGACCCTCACCCCTGTTCCGCGACTCCCGTTCGTACGATTCTCCCGATTCCGGCGGCTCGGAAGGGCCCGCGGGTGTACGACCCGACAGGTGCCGTGGTGTGCGACACAGTGGCGGCGGGGGCGCCGACGGGCCCTCCCGGGACCTCTCAGACCCGGTCCAGGGCCAGCGCGCCGAACTGTGCGGGGACGCCCCCGGCCGCGGCGCCCTCGGGGTCCGCGTCGCAGTTCGCCCGGCGTTTGCGCAGGAGCACGGTGATCCGCGGCTCCCCCTCGAAGGACACCTCGTCCATGAGGCGGCGCATCAACAGAATGCCCCTACCCGATTCTGAGTCCAGTCCGGGTAGGGGCGGCGGGCGTTCCGAGGCGAAACGGGCGGCGAGCGCTTCGGGGTCCGGCGCTCTCCCGGTATGGGAGATGCGGACCTCGCACCAATGCCGGTCGATCTCGGCGTCCACCCGGTAATCGGAGGAGGGACCCCCGTGCTCCACGGCGTTGGCGCAGGCCTCGGAGGAGGCCAGCAGGAAGTCGTCGACACAGTCCCGGCACATTCCGGCCCGGAACAGGAGTGTTCCGAGGATGTCGCGTACGACCGCGACCGTGTACGCCCGCCGCGGCAGGGAGATCGAGAAGACGGCGTCCATGAAATAACACCTCTCGTGCTCCGTCGTCGGTCATGGGCCCGGCACGTCAAGGAACCTTCCCGAGGGCGGCGGACGTAAAACGACCGACGGCGCCCTCATGGGACGCCGCCGGTCTTTACATTGCACATCCGGCGCTGCGGGCACTTCTCGCGCTTTTGGGCGAAGGCCGTTAATCCGGCATGTCCGTCCGCTGCCGTGAAGCGCTGCGCGGTGCCGCGGAGCCGCGCGGGTCAGGAGGCCACGTGGACCCGGAAGTCCTCGATCACGGTGTTGGCGAGCAGGGTCTCGGCCAGGCGGCGGACGTCGGCCAGCTTGGCCTCGTCGACCTCCCCCTCGACCTCGACCTCGAAGCGCTTGCCCTGGCGGACCTGTTCGATCCCCTCGAAACCCAGGCGCGAGCAGGCGCCGGCGATCGCCTGGCCCTGCGGGTCCAGGATCTCGGGCTTGAGCATGACGTCAACAACGACGCGGGCCACAGGGTCCTCCACAAGAGAAATGGGTGTGCCGCCCTCTTCGTCCGCTCCCGGCTCCCCGGCCGGGCGGACGCCTCTCCGTACTGCTCGGAGCGGGCGACGCCAGAGTACGGCACGCGCGGGGGCCGCCGGTGCGGGTGAGTCCTTCGTCACCCCGGGCCCGCCGCGTGGCCGGAACCGGTCGGGGAATACCCGGACCGCCTGCGGGTAGTGGGATCCGGGGATGTTTACCGCAACCTGAACCCCGCAAGCGAGTGTTTCGGTACGTTCGTGACTCGGATCACCACGATTGATGTCATCATTGAGAGCACAAGGTGGCGTCTAACAGGGTGGAAGTGATCGTCCGGTCGTCCTGAGGGGGAATCTTGACGACTATCGAAATGGAACCGATCGCCGCGCGGAACAGTGACGGGCAGGAGCCCGAAGAGGCTTTGGACTTCGCCACCGCCGTCACGCCGTTCGCGGACCAGCTCTATCCCACGGCCCTGCGGATGACCCGCAATCCGGCCGACGCAGAAGACCTCGTCCAAGAGACGTTCGCCAAGGCCTTCGCCAATTTCCACCAGTTCCGCGCCGGTACCAATCTGCGTGCCTGGCTCTACCGGATCTTGACCAACACCTTCATCAACAGCTACCGCAAGAAGCAGCGCGAGCCGCGCCAGGAGACCACCGACGAGATCAAGGACTGGCAGCTCGCCGCCGCCGAGGCGCACACGTCCTCGGGCATGCGGTCGGCCGAGAACGAGGTCCTGGACCACCTGCCCGACTCCGACATCAAGCAGGCGCTCGCGCGGCTGCCGGAGGAGTTCCAGGAGGTCATCTACCTCGTCGACATCGAGGGCTACGCCTACAAGGAGGTGGCCGAGCGCATGGGCACCCCGCTGGGGACCGTGATGTCCCGGCTGCACCGCGCCCGGCGCCAGCTCCGTGAGATGCTGGCCGACTACGCGCGCGACCGCGGCATGCGGGTCCCCGCCGCCCGCTGACCGCGCCTCTTCGGAACGGCACCGCGCGGGAGGGCTGGAACCCCGCCCCCGCCCGGCGCCGAGGTCCGCGACCCCGCCCCCCGGAGGGTTTTCGGACCGACCGCTCCGCCACGCTCCGTGGCCGGACCCGGCCGCCCGTCGCTCCGCGGCCGGACGTTGCGCAAGCCGACGACAAAGTCGTCGGAAGGCCTTGTACATGCTAGGAAGCCCTGCTAATCGGGCTGGTCCGGCATCGGGGAACATGGATCCGCGGCGTAAAAGGTGATGGCCGGGTCTTGCGCTCGCCAGGGTGAGTTCTGTCACCATATGGTGAGGTCCGCCGTACACCCATCACCCCGGGTGCACGTGCGGCGATCCGGCCGATCAGCGCCCACCCGCGCGAAACCGGCCCCGAGTACCGAGGAGCGACGTGTCGGACACCACCGTGCACGAGGAACCGGAGCTCATCCAGCTCCTGACACCGGAAGGGGAACTGACGGGGCACCCCGACTACCCCCTGGAGATCACCGCGGACGAGATCCGCGACCTGTACCGGGACCTGGTCCTGGTGCGCCGCTTCGACGGCGAGGCCGTCTCCCTGCAGCGCCAGGGGGAGCTGGGCCTGTGGGCCTCGCTCCTGGGCCAGGAGGCCGCTCAGATCGGCTCCGGCCGCGCCCTGCGCGGGACCGACATGGCCTTCCCCTCCTACCGCGAGCACGGCGTCGCCTGGTGCCGCGGCGTGGAGCCCAAGGAACTGCTCGGCATGTTCCGCGGCGTCACCAACGGCGGCTGGGACCCCCACGAGCACGGGTTCCACCTCTACACGATCGTCATCGGCAGCCAGGCCCTGCACGCCACCGGCTACGCCATGGGCGTGCAGCGCGACGGCGCCGTCGGCGAGGACGGCACCGCCGTCATCACCTACTTCGGCGACGGGGCCACCAGCCAGGGCGACACCAACGAGGCGTTCAACTTCGCCTCGGTGAACAACGCCCCCGTGGTCTTCTTCTGCCAGAACAACCAGTGGGCCATCTCCGAGCCGCTGGAGCGCCAGGCCCGCGTGCCCATCTACAAGCGCGCCTCCGGCTTCGGCTTCCCGGGCCTGCGCGTGGACGGCAACGACGTGCTGGCGGTCCTGGCCGTCACCCGGGCCGCGCTGGACAACGCCCGCGAGGGCAACGGGCCCACCCTGGTCGAGGCGTTCACCTACCGCATGGGCGCCCACACCACCAACGACGACCCGACCCGGTACCGCAACGCGGCCGAGCTGGACGAGTGGAAGGCCAAGGACCCGATCCTGCGGGTGCGCCGGTACCTGGAGAACAACGGGCTGGCCGACGAGGAGTTCTTCGCCTCGGTCGACGCCGAGGCCGACGCCCTGGGCGAGAAGGTCCGCACCCAGTGCCGGAGCCTGCCCGACCCCGAGCCGCTGGACATCTTCCACGAGGTGTACGCCGAGCCCAACGTCCACATCGACCGCCAGCGCGCGGAGTACGCCGATTACCTGGCCTCCTTCGAGGCGGAAGGGGTCCGATAGGCCATGACCAACCTCACCATCGGCAAGGCCATCAACGCCGGCCTGCGCGCGGCCATGGAGCACGACCCCAAGGTCCTCGTCATGGGCGAGGACGTCGGCCGGCTCGGCGGCGTCTTCCGGGTGACCGACGGCCTGCACAAGGACTTCGGCGCCGACCGCGTCATCGACACCCCCCTCGCGGAGTCGGGCATCGTCGGCACCGCCATCGGTATGGCGCTGCGCGGCTACCGCCCCGTGGTGGAGATCCAGTTCGACGGGTTCTTCTTCCCTGCGGCCAACCAGACCTTCACCCAGCTCGCCAAGATGCGCCGCCGCTCCGCGGGCGCCCTCAGCGTGCCCCTGGTCATGCGCATCCCCTACGGCGGCGGTATCGGCGCCGTGGAGCACCACAGCGAGTCGCCCGAGTCGTACTTCCTGCACACCGCGGGCCTGCGCGTGATCAGCGTCGCCAACGCCGTGGACGCCTACTGGATGATCCAGCAGGCGATCCGCAGCGAGGACCCGGTGATCTTCCTGGAGCCCAAGCGGCGCTACTACGAGAAAGCCGAGGTGGACACCGAGGCGTCCATCGCCGAGGCCGCCCCCATGGGCGCGGCCCGGGTCGCCCGCCCCGGCACCGACGTCACCCTGCTCGCCTACGGGCCCATGGTCAAGACCGCCCTCCAGGCGGCCGAGGCCGACACCGAGCACTCCATCGAGGTCATCGACCTGCGGTCGCTGGCCCCCGTGGACTACCCGACCGTCGTCGAGTCCGTCAAGAGGACGGGCCGCCTGGTGGTCGCCCACGAGGCCACGCTCACCGGCGGGCCGGGCGCGGAGATCGCCGCCCGGATCACCGAGGAGTGCTTCTACCACCTGGAGTCCCCGGTCATCCGCGTCGCCGCGTTCGACACCCCCTACCCGCAGTCGCGGCTGGAGGAGTACTACCTGCCGGACCTGGACCGGGTCCTGGACGGGGTCGACCGGGCGTTCGCGTACTAGGGGATCAGGGACACATGGCGATTCAGAAGAACGCCCCCGCGGTGGGCGGCGTGCACTCGTTCAAACTGCCCGACGTGGGCGAAGGCCTGGTCGACGCGGAGATCCTCACCTGGTTCGTCAAGCCCGGTGACGTGATCGAGGTCAACCAGAACATCTGCGAGATCGAGACGGCCAAGGCGGTCGTCGAGCTGCCGAGCCCCTTCGCGGGCACGGTCAAGGAGCTGCTGGTCGAGGAGGGGCAGACGGTGGACGTCGGCACGGTGATCATCACCGTGGACGACGGCACCGGCGGCGGTGACGACGCCGCGGCCCCGGCCGAGGAGGAGCGGGAGAAGCCGCTGGTGGGCTACGGCGAGAAGGCCGCCGCCACCCAGCGCCGCGCCCGCCGCCGCCCGGCCTCCTCCGGCCCGGTCTCCCCGGCACCGGCGCCCAGGCCGGCCGCCGCCCCGGCCCCGCCGGTTGCGGTGGCCCCCGCCCCCGTGGCCACGCAGGGCCGCCCGCTGGCCAAGCCGCCGGTGCGCAAGCTCGCCAAGGACCTGGGGGTGAACCTGGCGACGGTCGCCCCCAGCGGCGCGGGCGGGATCATCACCCGCGACGACGTCCACGCGGCGGCCCAGGGCGTGCAGGCCGCCCCGGAACCGGCCGCCGCGCCCCAGGAGGCGCCCGCGGCCGCCGCGGCGCCCGCCGGGTCGGTGGACCGGTCCGCGCGGGAGCGGCGGGTCCCGATCAAGGGCGTGCGCAAGGCGACCGCGGCGGCGATGGTGGGCAGCGCGTTCACCGCGCCGCACGTCACCGAGTTCCTCCAGGTGGACGTCACCCGCACCATGAAGGCGGTCGCGCGGCTGCGCGAGCACCCCGACTTCGCGGGTGTGCGGGTGTCGCCGCTGCTCATGGTCGCCAAGGCGCTGCTGCTGGCGATCAGGCGCAACCCGGACGTCAACGCGTCCTGGGACGAGGCGAACCAGGAGATCGTGGTCAAGGACTACGTGAACCTGGGGATCGCGGCCGCCACCGAGCGCGGCCTGGTGGTGCCCAACATCAAGGACGCCGGGGCCAAGACGCTGCCGCAGCTGGCGGTCGCGCTCAAGGAGCTCACCGAGACCGCCCGCGCGGGCAAGGTGACCCCCGCGGACATGTCCGGCGGCACGGTCACGATCACCAACGTGGGCGTGTTCGGAGTGGACGCGGGCACCCCGATCCTCAACCCGGGCGAGGCGGCGATCCTGGCCTTCGGCCAGATCCGCGACATGCCGTGGGTGCACAAGGGCAAGCTGAAGATCCGCAAGGTCACGACGCTGTCGCTGTCCTTCGACCACCGGCTGGTCGACGGGGAGCTCGGCTCGAAGGTGCTGCGCGATGTCGGCGCCGCGCTGGAGGACCCGGAGCTGACCTCGCTCGCCTGGGGGTAGTCTCCTGTGAACCGCACCGTCGGGGCTGACGGTGCGACGTGGCCCCCGGGGGAGACCCCGGGGGCCGCACTGTTCTCCGAGGCCTCTCTCCCGGGGCATCGCGGCGCACGGCGGCGGGGGCGGGCGGGTCCGGGGATTTTTTCGGGAACGGTCCGCGCGGGATGTCGAGGATCCGCGGGCGGCTCCGTCCCCGGGGCGGAGGCGGCCGGAGGGGCCGCACCGGAACAGAGGAGAGAGACCATGGCCAAGTACCTGCTGCTCAAGCACTACCGGGGCGCCCCGGCGGCGGTCAACGACGTGCCCATGGACCGGTGGACCCCGGAGGAGATCGCGGCCCACGTGCGGTACATGGACGACTTCGCCGCCCGGCTGGAGGAGACCGGGGAGTACGTCGACAGCCAGGCGCTCTCCCCCGAGGGCGTGTTCGTCCGCTACGACGGCGAGGGCCGGCCGCCGGTCACCGACGGGCCGTTCGCCGAGACCAAGGACCTCATCGCCGGCTGGATGGTGATCGACGTCGACAGCCACGAGCGCGCCGTCGAACTGGCCGGGGAGCTGTCGGCGGCCCCCGGCGCGGGTGGCCGGCCGATCCATGAGTGGCTCGAACTGCGCCCGTTCCTGGGCGCGGCGCCCACGGTCACGGAGTGACGCCGGAGTGGACGGGACACTGCTCCGGAGCCTCACCCCGGGCGTGATCGGCATCCTCGTCCGCCGCGGAGCCGACTTCGCGGCGGCCGAGGACGCCGTGCAGGACGCCCTGGTCGAAGCTGTCCGGGTCTGGCCGGACGACCCGCCGCGGGACCCGAAGGGCTGGCTGGTCACCGTGGCCTGGCGCAGGTTCCTCGACGCGGCCCGGGCTGACACCACCCGCCGCCGGCGGGAGGACCTCGTCGATGGGGAGCCGGAGCCCGGGCCCGTGTCCGGAGTGGACGACACGCTCTGGCTGTACTTCCTGTGCGCCCACCCGTCGCTGACGCCGTCGTCCGCGGTCGCGCTCACGCTGCGGGCCGTCGGCGGGCTGACCACCCGCCAGATCGCCCGGGCCTACCTGGTGCCCGAGGCGACCATGGCACAGCGCATCAGCCGGGCCAAGCGCACCGTCGCCGGCGCGCGGTTCGACCGGCCCGGCGATGTCGCCACGGTGCTGCGCGTCCTGTACCTGGTCTTCAACGAGGGCTACTCCGGCGACGTCGACCTCGCCGCGGAGGCGATCCGGCTCACCCGGGGGCTCGCGGCCGCGGTGGACCACCCCGAGGTGTCCGGGCTGCTCGCGCTCATGCTGCTCCACCACGCCCGGCGCACCGCCCGGACGGACGCCGACGGCGCCCTGGTGCCGCTCGCCGAGCAGGTCCGGGGCCGGTGGGACACCGCGCTGATCGCCGAGGGGGTGGGGATCCTCCAGGGGGCCCTGGCCCGGGACCGGCTGGGTGAGTTCCAGGCCCAGGCGGCCGTCGCGGCGCTCCACGCCGACGCGCCCACCGCCGAGGAGACCGACTGGGTGCAGATCGTCGAGTGGTACGACGAGCTCGTGCGCCTGACCGACAGCCCGGTCGTCCGCCTCAACCGGGCGGTGGCCGTCGGCGAGGCCGACGGGCCGCGCGCCGGGCTGGCGGCGCTCGCGGAACTGGACGACTCGCTGCCCCGCCACACCGCCGTGGCGGCGTACCTCCGCGAACGCGACGGGGACCTGGCGGAGGCGGCCCGCCTGTACGCGGAGGCGGCGCGGCGGGCGACCGATCTGGCCGAGCGGGACCACCTGACGCGCTGCGCGGCCCGGATCAACACCCGCCTGCGCGGCTGACGGGCCGGTGCCGGGGCCGGGGGCGTACGCGGGGGAGGAACGCGCAGGGGGCCGGTGCGCCGTGCGCACCGGCCCCGCCCGCGAGGCGGGATCCGCCCCCCAAGGGGGAGGGGGGCGGATCCACTACTGCTGTTGTTCCCCGGCGTGTCGGCCCGGACACCTTCGGTTTCCGCGGTCTCCGGATCGGCTCAGAACGGGAGGGCCACCATCCCGTACACCGCACCGGTCGCGGCCAGCGCGAGCCCGGCCAGGGCCGCCAGCGGCAGGTGCACCCGGGAGAACGGCCGCAGCCACCCGCGCACCAGGCAGACGCCCACGAACACCGCGGAAACCAGCGCCAGCACCGCCGTCACCGTCATCGGCAGCGTGAGGGCCGGGGAGCCCTCGGACAGCCAGACCTGGGCCCGGTTCAGGTCCGTCACCCCGTAGACCAGCAGCCCCGCCGCCGTGGCGGCGGCCAGCGCGGTCGAGGTCAGCAGCACGCGCGTGGCCAGTGTGAACCCGTTCCCGGACCGCTGGACCGGGACCAGGACCGTGGCCAGCACCAGCAGCGCCGCTCCGGCGACGACCAGGTGCAGGGAGGGGGAGCCCAGGGGGCCGGTGCGGGTGTACACGCTGGTCGGGTTCATGTCGGTGGCGATCGCCGCCACCTCGCCGTCGCGTTCGACGAACGCCAGGAGGTCCTCGCCGTTCTCGGCGGCGAACACCCCCTCGGACACCGGCAGCCAGCGGTCGTCCACGGCCAGGGCCCCGCTCACCGACAGCGTCCCGTCGCCCGCGTCGCGGACCGTCACGTTGTCGAACAGCGCCACCAGCCGGGCCGGGCCCGAGGCCGCCAGGCGGGAGGTGACGTAGGAGCCCTCGTAGGCGCCGAGGTCGGCGTCCGGGTCGGGTTCCCCCTCGGGGAGGGACTGGGGCGCGAAGGTGTCGGCGAACGCGCCGACCACCGCCATGCGCAGGTCGACCAGCGGGTTCGCCCCCGCCGCGTCGTCGCCGTTGACCGCGACGAACACGCCCGCGTCGAGACCGGGCACCACCGCGTACCCCGTGTGGACCCCCGCCAGGTCGCCACTGTGGCCGATGAGCGGGACCTCTCCCGCCCGCCACTGGTAGGTGCCGTAGCCCATCCCGGTGGTCTCCGGGTGCATCCCGGCGTGCTGCTCCAGCATCGCCTCGGCCACGCCCGGGGCCAGGGCCTGCTCCCCGTCGATCCGCCCGCCGTCCAGCAGCGCCTCCATGAAGCGGGCCATGTCGCCGACGGTGGTCACCGCCGCCCCCGCCGGGACGTCCCCGATGAAGGCGTCCCCGGCCGGGGTCCCGTCCGCCAGGTGCGAGGTCACCAGCGGCCGGTCGGCGCGGACGTCGGCGAGCTGCTCGAAGGAGGTGTCCTCCATGCCCAGCGGCGTGAACACGGTCTGCCGGACGTACTCCTCGAACGGGACCCCCGACACCTCCTGCACCACGTACCCCGCCAGCGCGATCCCATAGTTGGAGTAGCCGGTGTACTCGCCCGGGGCGAACAGCCGCTCCGGGACGGCGGTGCGCACGACCTCGTCGAGGGGCGTGCCCTCCTCCGCGCCGAGGCGTTCGACCACCTCGGCGAAGCCCGCGGTGTGGGTGAGCAGGTCGTGCAGGGTCACCGTGGGGCCGGTCAGGCGGGCCTCCTCGGGCAGGTACGCGTTGACGTCCTCGGCCAGGTCCAGGCGCCCCTCGCCGGCCAGGGTGAGCACGGCGGCCGCGGTGAACGACTTGGCCACGGACGCGGTGGGGAACAGGTGCTCCTCCGCGTCCAGCGGGGTGCCCTCGGCCAGGTCGGCGTACCCGTGGGCGGCGGTGGCGACCTGCTCGCCCTCCAGGACCACGGTCACGGCCGCGCCGGGGGAGCCGTACTCCTCCAGGAGTTCGGCCACACGGGTGTCGGTGAACTCGCGGGCGGTCTCCGGGGTCAGGGGAGTGGCCTCGACGGGGGCCGCCGGGGCCGCGGGGGCGGCGGCGCGGGCCGCCGGGGCGGCCGCGGCCGTGATGGCGGGCGCGGTGATCAGGAGTGCGGCCGCGCAGAGTGCGGCGGCGCTTCGGCCGGGCATGGTGACCTCTCGTCAGGGGGTTCCTCTCCCTTCGAAACTAGGGTTCGGACCCCTGCGGGCACACGGGCGCCGACCACCCGAACCGGGGTGGAGCTGGCTCCACCACCGAGGGGGAGCCGGGGCCCGGACCGTCCCCGGCGGGCCGGTTCCGGGCCGGAACCGACGGCCGAGGCCCGCCCCCGCGGCGGGGGCGGGCCTCACGGTCCGGGACGGTGCCGGGCGCTAGGGGCGGGCGCCGACCTCCCCGACCCAGCCCGACCAGACGTAGCCGACCTGCTCGGCGGTCAGCGGGTAGGACAGGCCGTAGTCCTCGGCGGAGCCGAGGGCGGGGTCCTCCGCCAGCAGGGTGGTGTCGCGGTACAGCAGCGCCCCGTTCCCGGCGTCGTAGAGGAAGCGGTACTCCGACACGGTCGCCCCGTCCTCCACCTCCACGGAGAACAGCTCTCCCTCACGGCCCAGCTGATCGGTGGCGGTGCCCAGGTGCTCCAGGCCGTCGAGCCCGGCGAGCACGCGCTGCACGGCCGCCTCCTCCGGGCCGGCCAGCGGCCGGGTCCCGTACAGGAACTCCACGGCGTTCACGATCCCGGCCGGGGAACCGTCCTCCGGGCCCTCCCCGAGCCCGGCGAGCACGTCCGCCAGGGCGTCCGGGTCGGTGGGCAGCTCGGCGGGCCAGACCAGGGAGGGGTGCAGGGTCTCCTCGGAGGACTCGCTTCCCTGCTCCAGGAACCGCTCGTGGTCGGCCTCCTCGCCGCCCTTGTCCAGCGGCGGCTGCGGGTGGGCGTCCGCCCGGTGCTCGCCGCCCGGGCCCGTCCACTCGTTCCACTCGTAGGGGACGTACCGGTAGCCGTGGGTCTCGTCGGGGTCGTCGTCCCCGGCGTTGGCGGTGAGCCGGATCAGCTGTGTCCCCGTGGTGGAGACGAAGGCGACGTCCCCCGAGCCCGGGGCCGGGCCGCGTTCCCCGGAGACCTCGGCCAGGGCGAGCAGGGCGTCGGTCCCGTCGACCGGGTCGCCGCCGACGACCTCGATCGGCTCGGGCGGGGCGGCGTAGGCGGCGGGGATGCCGCCCGGCTCGTCGGCGGGCAGGAGCAGGGTTCCGGCGCCCACGGCCAGGGCCGCGGCGGCGGCTCCGGCGGCCAGGACGGGGATGCGGCGCCACAGGGGTCGGGACACGGCGGGGGACTCCTCGATTCGGGCGATGGCGTTGGCGCGGGCCCGGTGGCGGGCCTCGGGGGCGGGGGCGGCGCCCGCTGCGGGGTCGGCGCCGTTCAGAGCGGAGCGCAGAGCGGTCAGGTCGTCCATGCCGCCTCCTTCGGGGCGTGGCCGGCGGGGTGTTCGTTCATGTGGGCGGTGAGTTTCTTGCGGGCCCGGTGCAGCCGGGCGCGGGCGGTGACGTGGGTGCAGCCGACGACCCGGGCGGCCTGGCGGCAGTCGAGCCCCTCCCAGGTCACGAGCATCACGAGTTCGCGTTCCGGTTCCGTCAGCCGGGCCAGGGCGGCCAGGGCCCCGGCGCGTTCGACCACCCGGTCGGCGTCGTCGGCGTGGACCGCCGAACCCGGCTGCCGGCCCAGGGACTCGGCGATCAGGTCCTGCCGGTGGTCCTTGCGCAGGTGGGCCAGGGTGATCCGGCGTGCGCAGGCGTACAGCCAGGGCAGTTCGCGCCCGGGCGGCAGGCGCTCGGCGCGGCGCCAGGCCACGGCGAACGCCTCGGAGGCGACATCGTCGGCGTGGTCCGGGCCCACCCGGCGCCGTGCGTAGCGGTAGACGGCGTCGTAGTGCTCCTCGAACATGGCGTTGAAGTCGCGCTGGCCGGAGTATGCGTCCCCGGCCGTGCCGCGTCTCATCGGCGTACCTCCCGTCCTCTCACCTGGATGTGTCGGGGGAGGGGGCGGGTGTTAGGGCGCGGTGCGGACTTTTTTTCCGGCCGGTCCGGCGGGGGCGGTCCGGCAGGGGTGGGCCCGGCGTCAGCCCAGCAGGAAGGTCACCGCGAAGAGCACCGGGACCGTCGCGAACGTGGAGATCAGCACGGTGTCGCGGACGGTGTCGACCTCGACGCCGAAGCGCAGGGAGTAGGTGAACACGTTCTGGGCCGTGGGCAGCGCCGCCAGCACCACCACCGCGAACAGGTCCGGGCCGGACAGGCCGAAGGCCAGGGCGCCCAGCGCCCACGCCACGAGGGGCTGCACGACGGACTTCAGGGCCACCGCGAACAGCACGGAGCCGCGCTGCGGGCCGCGCCCGGGCATGCCGGAGCCGTGCAGGGAGATGCCGAACGCGAGCAGCATCGCCGGGACCGCCATACCGCCGATCAGCTCGAACGGCTCCAGGAACGGGGCGGGCGGCGACCAGCCCACCGCCGAGACCGTCACCCCGGCCAGGGAGG
This sequence comes from Nocardiopsis changdeensis, assembly GCF_018316655.1. Lineage (GTDB taxonomy): Bacteria > Actinomycetota > Actinomycetes > Streptosporangiales > Streptosporangiaceae > Nocardiopsis > Nocardiopsis changdeensis. The sequence continues at coordinate 280,987 of NZ_CP074133.1, forward strand.
CCAGCAGCAGCGGGTTGCGCACGGGGGTGCTCAGGGCACGGCGCAGCACCGGGCCCGCGCCGCGGACGTCGCCGCCGGACAGGTCCAGCACGGTCACGGCGACCGGGGCCATGACCAGCATCTGCGTCAGCAGGATCGGGGCCACCAGGGAGGCGTCGCCCAGGACGTAGGAGGCGATGGGCAGGCCCAGGTTCCCGGCGTTCACGTAGGAGGAGGTCAGCGCGGACATGGTGGTGCGGGAGACGCCCCAGCGGCGCAGCAGGCCGGTCGCGACCACGACGAGGACCACGGCCGCCACGCTCAGGGCGCTCACCACGACCTTGCCCGACCACAGCACCGACAGGTCGGTGTCGAGCAGGATCGTGAACATCAGCGCGGGGCCGGCCACGTAGAAGGCCAGGGCGCTGAGCACGTCGCGGGCGCCGTTGCCCAGGAGCGAGAGGCGTCCCAGCATGTAGCCGATGACGACGACGGTGGTGATGACGCCGAAACCGGTGACCACGCCGGACACGGCACCTCCAAGGGCTCGGGGACCTTTGGACGGTACCCCCGTACCGGGGAGGGCTGCCAGGGTGCGGGTCACACCGGCTACGCTCTACCGCACTCCCCACCCGTCCGGAAGGCGGTCCCCGTGGTCATCCGGAGAGCCCGTGCCGCGGCCCTGTGCGCGGCCGCAGCGGCGATCGTGTGCGCCGCGGCCCCTGCTCCGCACCCGGACCCGGTGGACCGCGCCTCCCACGGCGGGCCGGTGCACCGTCCCCGGGAGGTCGGCACGGTGTCGGAGGTGGCCTGGGAGTGGTCCGCGCCCGAGGGCCGGGGGCTCCACCGGGTGCTGGCCGGGGTCTCCGGCGCCCTGATGGTGCTCGACGACGGCGTCATCGCCCTGGCGGGGGACACCGGTGCGGAACTGTGGCACCACCGGGAGCGGGGCCGGCGCGTGGCGCGGGCCGCCGTCACCCCCGACCGGGAGACCCTGCTGCTGGCCTACGCGGGCGACGGCTTCCGGGACGTGCTGGCGCTGTCCACCGGGACCGGGGAGGTCGTCGGCGCGTACCGGGAGGGCGGGGGCCGGGAGGGCGGGGGTCGCGAGGAGGGGGAGCGCGGGGAGGAGCACCTCACCGACGGCCTGCGGGTCTCGGTCCGGGGCGGGGGCGCGGCGGTCACGGTGACCGCGTGCTCCCTGTTCGACGGCGGGCGGGCCTGGTCCCACGGGGTGGACCCGCCGGTCCCCGACCCGGAGGCCTTCCACCACGGGGACGTCGCCGTCACCCCCGGGGCGGTGGCCGTCACCGGCACCTTCACGGACGGGGACGGGGACCACACGGCCGTCGCGGTCGCGCTGGAGCCGGACACCGGGCGGGTCCTGTGGGAGCTGGAGTACGGGTTCACCGACCACACGGCGGCCGTCCCGGAGCTGACCGCCTCGCCGGACGGCGCGGTGCTGATGTGGGAGCTGCCGTACACCGACCCGGGCGGGCGGCTGCTCCACCGGCTGCTGGAACCGGCCACGGGGGAGGAGGTCCCGGGGACCTTCCTGCGCGACGTGGAGCGCCGCCGGGTCGCCTTCGGGGCGGACGGGTACGTGGACCACGCCTGGGACACCGACACGGACAAGGTCGAGTACCGGTACGTGGGGTTCGACGGCACCGTGCGGGAGGCGGTCACCGCCCCGGCCCGCCCGGGGGAGTCGGAGACCCACCGGGGGTGGTGGCTGTCCGACGGGGTGCTGCGCCTGCACTTCGTGGAGGGGCCCGACTCCGTCCGCGGGCCGGTGACCGCGGAGGTCCTCGCCTGGGACGGCGGGGTGCGCAGGATCCCGCTGGGTCCGGCCGCGGAGGGGACCCGGCCGGAGCCCGGGCCCCACGCCTACCGCGCGGGCCCGGTCGCCGTCCGGGTGCCGGGGGCCGTCCTGGTCACGGAGGACACCGAGCGGTGGCACGGGCCCGGACGGGTCGTCGCGCTGCGCTGACCCGCACGGGGCGCCGCGTGCCGGGGCGGTGCGGGTCGGGGCGGTGTGCGCCGGGGCGGCGCGTGTCCGCGGGGCACGCCTACTCGCGGGGCGAGGGCGGGGCCGAGGGCTCCGCCTCCTCTTCCTCCCGCGCCTCCTCCTCGGCTTCGCGCTCGGCCTCCTCCTCCGCCTCGCGGGCGGCCTCCCGGGCCGCCTCGCGCGCGGTGCAGACCTCGGCGGCGGGGGCGGAGGAGCCGTCCACCGCGATGACGGTGAAGCAGTACTCCATCGCGGTGTCCTCGGTGAGGACCTGCGCGGACACCACCCCGGGGCCGGTGCGGGCCAGGGTCGCCGGGTCGTGCCCCCGGGGGCCGCCGAGGACGAAGAAGGACGCGGTGCCGCCGCTGTTGTCGGTCCAGGTGAGCATGACGTTGCCGAGGTTGTCCTGGAGGGCGACCGCGGTGGGGGCGGCCACCTCCGGCGGGGCACTGGGCGAGACGGCCTCGTCGGCGGGCTCCTCGGACGGCCGCGGCTCCTCGGCGGGCTCCGCGGCGGCCGTCGTCTCCGCCGCGGGCCGCGGCGCCGCGGACGCGAACACGCCGGAGACGGCGGTGACCAGCAGGATGCCGCAGACCGAGACGGCGATGTGCAGGTGGCGGCGCCACCGGGAGGGGGTCTCGTCGAAGGCGGCGGGGAGCCGGCCGGCGGTGTCCTCCTCCTGCTCGATCGTGTCGACGGGCAGGAAGGAGGCCCGGCCGTCGCCCGTCCAGCCCTCCAGCCGCGACCAGGCGCGCAGCGGTGAGATCTCCTCGCCGCGCAGCTTGGCCATCATGATCTCGGCGGTCCCGCCGGCATCGACCGCGGGCAGCCTGCTCCCCTCCAGACCGGTCGGCGCGGCGGGCGGGGCGGGGTTCCACGTGGCCGCCGCCGGGTGCGGGCCGGACGGCGGCGCGTACGCCGGATGCGGGCCCGTGCCCGGGGCCGTGCCCTCGGGCGGCCGCACGGGGTGACCGCCGCCCGGGACGCCGGGAGGTGCGGGTGTCGCGGCGCCCCACGCGGCGGCCGGGTGCGGACCGGAAGGAGCCGCCGCGGGCGCGGACGGCGGGGTGTGGGCCGCGCCGGGGGGACCCGGCGGCCGTCCTCCCGAAGCAGGTCCGTGTCCGGGATACGGGCCGGAAGGGGCTGTCGCGGAGTGCGGTCCGGGCGCGGGGGGCCCTGGCACACCCGGGGCGGTGGGAGGCTCGGGCCCCCACGCGGCCGCCGCGGGGTGCGCGCCCGAAGGCGTGTGCGCCCCGGGAGCGCCCGGCCCCGGGGTCTCCACGGTGTGGCCGCTGGCCGGTGCGGCGGTTGCGTTCCACGTGGCCGCTGGGGGCTGCGCGCCGGAGGGGCCGGCGGTCGGGGCGGTGTGCGGTTGTGCCTCGGGGGGTGTACCGCCCGGAGCCGGTGTGGCGTGGGGTGCTTCCGAGAACCACGAGGCCGCTGTGGGGTGTGCGCCGGAGGGCACGCCCGGTGCGGGAGGTGCCGACGGTGCGGGAGCACCGGTGGAAGGCGCTTCCGGGTTCCATACGGACGCGGCGGACTGTACCCCGGAGGGTGCTGAGGCGGCTGCGTCCCATGCGGCTGAGACGGGGTGTGCGCCGGAGGGGGAGTCCGGTGCGGGAGGTGCCGACGGTGCGGGAGCACCGGTGGAGGGCATCTCCGGGTTCCAGGCGGACGCCGGGGGCTGCGCGCCCGAGGGTGCTGGGGCGCTTGTGTCCCAAGTGGCCGCGGCAGGGTGTGCGCCGGAGGGTGCGGTTGGCTGCGCGGGCGCGCTGGTGGAAGGGGGCTCAGGATTCCACGAGGCAGCCGCGGGCTGTACCCCGGAGGGTGCTGAGGCGGTCGCATCCCAGTCGGCCACGGCGGGATGCGCACCGGAGGGTGTCGCGGGATCGGCGGGCGGTGTTCCCGGGACCCACGAGGCGGCTGTGGGATGCGCGTCGGAGGGCACGCCCGGTGCGGGAGGTTGCGCGGGTGCGGGAGCGCCGGTGGGGGATGTCTCGGGGTTCCATGTGGCCGTCGGGGGCTGTACCCCGGAGGGGGCTGTGGCGGATGCGTCCCAAGCGGCTGCGGCGGGGTGTGCGCCGGAAGGCGCGGTCGGCTGCGCGGGTGCCGGAGCGCCGGTGGGGGATGCCTCGGGGGTCCAGGCGGCCGCCGGGGGCTGCACGCCGGAGGGGGTGGTGTGCGGCTGGGGCTCGGGGGCCGGGCGGGGGGACCGGGCCTGCTCGAAGGCGTTGGCGAAGGCCGCCGCGCTCGGGTAGCGCTCGCCGGGGTCCTTGGCCAGCGCGCGGGTGAGCACACCGCGCAGCTTGCGGGACACGTCGTCCCGGGGCACCGGCCGCACCTCGTGGGTGAGCACGCGCTCCGCGTACGTGCGCGGGTCGAACGCCCCCTCCGCGAACGGCGGCCGCCCCACCAGCAGCGTCCACACCGTCGACGCCAGCTGGTACACGTCCGACGCCGGGGTGCGGGGCTCGCCGCGCAGCGCCTCCGGCGCGGCGTGCAGGAACGACTCCGCCCGCGGGTCGGGCGGCGGCGGGGCCTCCCCCGGGCGGTGCACCGCACCGAACCCCGTCAGCACCGGGGTGCGACCCGCGCGCAGCACGTTCCCCGGGCACACGTCCCCGTGCAGCATCCCCCGCCGGTGCATCGCCTCCAGCGCCTCCGCGATCCGGCGCGCGACCGCCGCCGCCTCCTGCACCGGCGCCGGCCCCTTGCTCGCCAGCAGCTCCGCGAACGAGCCGTCCGGGTAGAACGGCAGCGCCACGAACACGTTCCCGTCCGCGGTGTTCCCCGCGTCCAGCAGAGGCACCACGCCGGGCACGCCGCTGAGGTCGCGCAGCCGTTCGAGCTCGGTCCGCCCGCGGTTCGACGGCATCACCTTGAGCACGACGTCGGCCCCGCTGGTGGACCGGGTCGCGCGCACGATGCGGGCTCGACGCCCCTGCGTCAACGGGACCGGCGTCTCGTACCCGGGCGCCCATGAGGACATGAGAGGAAGGACCCCCTAGGTGTGGGTGGACGGGCGGCGGGTCAGGGCCGCGCGGACGTCTCCTGGGCGTTCGCGCCCCACCCGCGTTCTTCGTTGACCTCCTGCTGTCTGCCGAAGGCCCCCACCAGGGCGATGACGCCGCAGATCAGCGCGACGAGGATGAGTCCGCCGATCACCGCGGGCCACACCTGCTGGCGCCGCCGCCAGTAGCGGCTGGACCCGTACAGCAGCGCCGACCGCAGCTGGCGGTGGCGCAGCGCGTCCGCCTGGAGGACGTACTTCTCCTCGTCGGGCGTGTAGTGGAACGCCTCGGGGAGCTGCGGCTCCGGGTCGGCCGGGGGAGGGGTGGACATCGTCGCCGAGCCTACTAGAACAGACCGTCCAGGTAACGGGTGAGCTTGCTGTAGTTGTCCGCGGTGTCACTGGTGGCCGCGATCAGCGTCGCGAACGCCGCGTTCACCTCGGAGAAGTGGGTGTCGAACTCCTGCGCCTTGCTCTGGAACTGCGGGCTGCCCGACCCCTCCCACTTGCTCACGGTGGACTCGGACTGCTCGTGGATCTGGCTCATGATCGCGGTGAACCGGCCCAGGTGCGCCTGCTGGTCCTCGGCCAGGCCCTGGATACCGGCGACGTCGCCGTAGACGTCGAAGTTGGAGGCTCCCATGGGGTACGCCCTTTCTCGAAAAAGAGGGAACGGGGGTCAGGCGTTGATCGGCCGGGAAAGCCCGCCGAGGTCGGCGGCGGACTGGCCGAGGACGTCACTCGATTCCTGGTCGGTGAGGTTGAACTGGCTCTGCCCCTCGTTCAACTTGATGCCGTTCTGGCCGCACCAGGTCATGAGCTCCTCGAAGCGCTCGGAGAGGGCCTGCTTGGCATCGTTGAAGTCCTTGAGGGACTGGCCCTGGAGGACGTTGGCGTCCTGGCTCATGTCGTCGATGAGCTGCCCCATCTGGGTTCGGAGATTGTCGGATTCCTGTCCGAGCTGTTCTCCGCCGCTCGCGAGGGCGTCGTGATTCTCAATACCGACGTGTGACATCGTGACCTTTCCGGTTGTTCGGGGGCGGGGGTTCCTCCGGGTGGCTTTTCGGCCACCGTGAGAAAGGAGGGGACGATACGGACGATAGTAAATTCCGGGCCTGAGGGTCAACGCGGGGCGGACATCCGAAATGTCTCATTCTGTAGGGCTTTCCGCGGGTACCGGAGTACGCACCCACCGTACGGCCAGCGGCCACCCGTCCATGGACGCGTCGTGGAACCGGGGGAACAGCTCCTCGGTCCCGGCGACCTCCCCGTCCTCGCCCAGGTCGATCCGGAACCAGGCGGTGGGCGTCTGCACCAGGGCCGCGTCGCGTTCCGCCGGCAGCGCGTACTGCTCGACGGGCCCGTCGGCGTCCTCCAGGACCCGGGCGGCGGTGTGCGCCTGTCCGTCGACGGACACCAGGTAGGCGCCGGCGGCGGGCTCGCCGCCGGTGGCGGCGGACCGCAGCAGGGCGGTCCCCGCGCCCCACACGGGCGCGTCGTCGAAGCTCTGCCAGGGGACGCCGTCGATGGTCAGGGTCGCGTTGACCACGCTGCCGGAGGTCTCGCGCACCACGAGGTTCCCGCCGCCGCTCACGGTGCGGGTCTGCACGCTGTCGCGGATGTGCAGGGCCCCGTCCGGGGTGAGCGACCAGTCGCTGGGCCGCCGGTTCTCGCCCAGCGGCAGGCTGCCCTCCTGGTTGGGGGTGCCCGCAGGGGCGTCCAGGGGCACCGACAGCACCCGGGGCGGGTTGGCGTCGGCGGGGTTGTCGGAGACGAACCACAGCCGGTCGCCGTGCACGGCCGGCGCGGACAGCACCTCCCCCGCGGGCGGGGTGATGCTCTCCACCGGCAGGTAGAAGAACGCGGAGGGCTCCTCCCCCTCGGTGGGCTCGGCGGTGGGCGGGGTCTCCTCGGAGTCCGTGAGGACGGCGACGTGGACGGCGTTGGGCTCGCGGGTGGCGTACACGTAGTACGTCCAGTCCTCGGAGAAGCGCGCGTGCACGGGCGGCGCGGTGGCCATGGGGTCGACGGAGCCGTCGGGCAGGTCGAACCGGTGCAGGGGGCGCCCCGTCTCCGCGTCGTGGAAGACCAGGGCCTGGTCGGCCTCGGGGTCGCCGCCCTCGTAGCCGCGGTGCACGAGGGCCAGGCCGACGGGTCCCTCCTCGGCGAGGTCCTCGACGGTCCCGGGGGTCTCCTCGCCGGGTTCGTCCGCCGCTGTGCCTGTGCAGGCGGTGAGCGCGAGCAGGCACACGGTCAGAGCCAGGGTGCGCCGCATGGGGGACTGCCTTTCGGGGGAACGGTGCCGGGTTCCGAGCGTGCGAGGGGTGGGATGCCCATAGGAAGATTACGGTTCGACCGGTGACAAAACGTTCACCGGTGGGACTCGGAATGGAACGCGGTACCCGCGAACGCGAGGTGACGGGGCGGTCCCGGTGCGCTCCGATGGCCGGTTCCGGCCACGCTGGCGGCGGCGGTGTCCCCTGCCCGGGGCGGAGTCCTGGGACTTTCAGTCGAGGCGTTCCACGGGCCCGTCCATCGGGTCGACACCAACCGCTGCTCCTCTCGGAACGGCCGCCCCCTGCGGCCGCCAGAGCGCTCCCGGCACCCCGTCAGGCGGCCTCTCACTGCTGTTCATCGCCGCGCATCGACGGCGGTCGACTGGGATGGCGGACCGAGGGGTTCCGAAGCGGCCTTCGCGTCGACCGTGGATGCCCGGATGTGCCGACCGCCGCAGCCCGGCGGCAGTCCGTCCCGGGTCAATGGGGCCCGGTCCGTCCGTGGGGCGGGGACAGGGCGGAGGGTGGCGCGGTATCTATTGTCGAATCTGTTGAGAGAGGGTCGTGTCCGGACTTTCCGAGCGAAGTGTCGTCCGGAACGATCAAGGAGAGAGGTTCATGCATTGAAGTCATCGACTATTTTCGGGGTGGAATTCGAGACTGCTTGAGGGTGCTTCCTTCTGGGGGTGGCGATCTTGGAAGAATTCTTTGTTTCGATGTTTCTAGTGATGCGGACGGGGATGTCGAGTGGTATGTGACGGCTTTCATCGAAAGGCGTGATCGGTATGCGTATTTCTTTGGAGGGGGAGGGTGGTCCGGAGGGTTGTCCGATTGCTCTGTTGAAAACCCGGTTTCTGTCCCTTGGGTTTTCGGTCTTCCTGTTCGGGGTGGCCGGGTGTTCGATCGGTTCCGGACCTGAAGCGGAGCCGGAGCCGACTCCATGGCACGAGTGGCATGATGCCGAGTGGGTGACCCGGACAGCGCGGATCGCGGTCCTGGACCGGATGGTGGAGGAGTACGGATCAGAAGAGGCTCTGTCCGGAGCCGGTGAAGAGGGCATCGAGGCTCTGGTGGAGAACGGGATTCTTGTATCTACGGAGGAAGGCTTTCGGGTGGAGCAGGATCCCGAGGACGGTTGGGCTCCCTGGGAAGAGTTCGCATACGACCTGAACCTGATCGATGACACCCTTGACCGCCTCCTGCGTGAGAACATCGTGGGCTGGTGCGGAGACGAAGTATCCGGTGAAGTCTTCGTTGATGATTACAAGGACCGGTTCGTGGACACCTTCGATTCGCAGGAGGAGTATCGCGAGAGCATCGCCGACTACGTCGACTGCGGTGACGGGCGCTTGTGAAGCCCGCTGAACCGTGTTCTCCCGAGAATGGATGTAGGAATGCCATGTGCTACCGAATGTTCTTGCGAAGTGAAGCGTGGGCGGCGGGGATCGTTCTCGCGCTTTTGACCACGGCCTGTGGAGTTCACGAGGAGGCCTCACGGCCGCTGCACCGCACCGGTGACGAGGCCTTCCAGGCTCCGGATCCGGTCACTTCGGTCTCCGGGGTCGGCTGGGAGTGGGAACCGCCCGAGGGTGCTCGGGCCCGTGACGTCCATTCGACTCCTGTCGGGGCCGTGGTGGAACTCGACAGCGGATTCGTCGGACTTCGGGGCGATACCGGTGAGGAAGTGTGGACCTATACGGTCCCCGGCGTCGATGAGGTTCACACCGAGATCTCCTCCGACGGCACTCGAGCGGCCGTGCGCTACACCGATGGCGAGGGGGAATCCGTCGCGGTCCTACTCGACACCTCGACCGGCTCGATCGTGTTGGAGGACGCCCACTGGGACGGGGATTCTCGCTTGCCGGGTGCGGAACTCCAGATCCGTCGCCACTACGACGAGGACGGCTTTTCCGTGGAGGCCGCCGGTCTGGACGACGGACGGACCGCGTGGCGCCAGGAGGAACCCGTGACGTGTTCCGAGGGGCCCTCCCGGCAGGTCCGGGGCACTTACCACGTTGACGCGGTCGTGCTTTTGGCCTACTGCGCCGACGATGTGTCAGAGGAGGCCATGTACTCGGCCGGACAGCAGGCCACCCACCTCCTCGCAGCCCTGGACCCCGGCAGCGGGCGGGAACTGTGGCGCTACGAGGTCTCAGTGGACGACACCCAGGGTTACTTTCCGGAGAGCCGACTGACCCGGTACGGGGACACGCTGGTGGTGAAGCTGCCGGGGGTTCCGGAACAACTGCTGTTCGACACGGCCACAGGCGATCTCCTTGAGGAGGTTCCCGGGCACGTTCTCGATGTGACCGCGGAGGCCTACCTGGCCCGCATGGGAACGATCGAGGAGCCTGTGTTCGAGCTCCGGGGGTTCGACGGCCAGGTTCTCCACGCGATTCCCACCGATCCCGGGGATGTCGTGGCGGTCGTGGACGAGGACCTGCTGGGGCTTCGCGTGGAGCGCGGCCCGGACGGCGACACGATCGATGTCGAGGTCACGCCTTGGCAGGGCGGGGACGGCACTCTTGTGGAGACCGGTCTGGTCGTGGAGTCCGCGGACAGGGGTGAGCCGGGCCGTCTGCTCAGGGTGCCGGGTGCCGTGCTCCTGTACCCGTCGGTCGACTCGTCGACGGGGGACGACGCGATCGAGCACATCGTCGCCCTCCAATGACGCGGTTCGGAACGGCTCTGGTTCCGGTGGAGCCCGCGGACGGGAACGGGCCGTCGCCTGAGGTGGGGAGGCGGACGACCCCGTGCCTCACGCGCGTGCGGGTACGCGATGGCCCCTACCTCTTCACGCGGACGGACAGGGCGGTCCGGCGTGCCGTAGCGCGGTCCCGGCCACGGCTGCGCCGGGGCCGTTCCGGTAAGGCCTGAGAGCCCTTCGGAACCGGGGAGGCCGCGGGGGAGGACGCCACCGGATGCCGGCCTGCGGGGACGGACGGACCGGAACCGTGGCCGGTTCCGGCCAGGTGGGCGCGGGGAGGCGGGGCCTCCCCGCGCGGGGTCAGGCCGGGGGTTCGCTCCAGCCGACCTGGAGGAGGTCCGGGCGCTGGCCGCGGCGGGCCAGCAGGGCGCGGCCCGGGGGGAGCTGGCGGGAGGCGGTGCCGTTGGAGAGGCGGCCCTCCATGCGGTCGCCGGAGAACAGCACGCCCGGGCTGGCCATGTCGTTGAGCGCCTGGAGCACCGGTTCGAACAGGGCGCGGGCCGCGCCGCCGGTGCGGCGGGCCGCGATGACGTGCAGGCCGAGGTCGGCGCCCTGGGGGATGAACGGGGCCAGTGGCGCCAGCGGGTTGGCCCGCGACCCCGTCATGTCCATGTCGTCCACGACGACGTACAGGTCCAGGCCCTTCCACCAGCTGCGCTCGCGCAGCTGCTTGGGGGTGACGTCCGGGCCGGGCAGGCGCTCCTTGAGCGACCCGGCGAGGTTCCTGGCGACCGCGTTCGTCTGCTCGGTGGTGGTGCAGTACGCCAGCAGGTACTCCTCCGGCACCAGCTCCAGGTGGCTGCGCCGGAAGTCCACCATGACGATGCCGATCTCCTTGGCCGGCCGCCGCATGATCTGCTTGACCAGCCCGCGCAGCAGGGCGCTCTTGCCGCTCTGCGGGTCGCCGAACACCACCAGGTGCGGGTCGCGGGTGAGGTCGGTGGTGGCCGGGGCCAGGGTGCTCTCGGCCATGCCCAGCACCAGCTCCAGGCGGCGGCCCCGGGGTGCGCGGCGGCCCTTGAGCAGGTCGTCCAGCTCCACCCGGGCGGGCAGGGTCTTGACGCCCTGCACCGCGCCCTGGGGCCAGCGCTCGCCGACGCGGGCGATGAGGTCGGCCAGCCCCTCGGACAGGTCGGCGTCGGTCGCCGACCCGTCCACCCGGGGCAGCGCCACGTGGGTGTGGTGCTCGGCGGCGGTCAGGCCGCGGCCCGGGGTGTCCTTGGGGACCTCGTCGGCGACCTTGCGGCCGATCCCCGAGTCCATGGGGTCGCTGAGCCGCAGCTCGAACCGGCCGCCGAAGAGCGCCTGGAGCCGGGACCGCACCTGGGAGGACGCGGCCCCGGTGAGGACGGTGTGCACGCCCAGGGAGGGGCCCCGGGTGGCGATGTCCATGAGGAACTCGTCGGCCTCGTCGAAGGTGTCCCGGACCGACGACCAGCCGTCGATCATCAGGAACACGTCGCCCGAGACGCTCTCGGGCACCTTCCCCTCGGCGCGCGCCCGGCGCAGCGCCGCGGGGGAGTCCAGCTTGTACTTGCGGAACGCCCGCTGGCGCCGGTCGAGCTGGGCGCGCACGTCCACCAGCACCCGCTGCACCTTCTCGGGGTCGGAGCGCCCGGCCACGCCCGCCACGTGCGGCAGCCCGTCGAGCGACTGGAGCCCGCCGCCGCCGAAGTCGATGGCGTACACGACGACCCGGCCCGGCGGGTACCGCCAGGCGAGGGAGGCGACCAGGGTGCGCAGCATCGTCGACTTGCCGGACTGGGGGCCGCCCAGGATCACCACGTTGCCCTCGCCGCCGGTGAAGTCCAGCTCCGCGGGCACGGTGCGCTGCTCGCGCGGGATGTCGGTGAGCCCGAACACGGCGCGCATCTCCTCGGCCGGCGGCTCGGCGCCCGGCCCCGCCGGGACCCTGCTTCCGCCGTCCGCGCCCTCCACGCCGTCCGCACCGTTCTCGCCGCCCTCGCCCAGTTCGGCGAGCACGGTGTCGAGGGTGAGCAGCTCGGGCAGCGGCGGCAGCCACACCGGCCGCACCGGCGCCGCCCCGGAGGCGACCAGCCGGTCCACGATGACCTGGAGGATGGTCCGCTTCTCCGCCTTGGGCGCCTCCTGGCGGCCCTTGAGCGAGCCGATCAGGGAGTCCACCAGGGACCCGGCGCCGGTGACCTTGTCTAGGCCGTTGTAGGACAGCAGCGGCAGCACCGGCTCGTGCTCGTCCTTCTCCTCCTGCGCGGGCGGCTCGTAGGGCCCCGACACCATGGCGGCCTTGAACCGCTCGAACACCGAGGTGTCCACCTTCAGGTACCCGGAGCCGGGCTCGGGCGGCAGGTGGTAGGCGTCGCCCACACCGATCGCCTCGCGGCTCTCCGCCTCGGAGAACGTGCGCAGGCCGATCCGGTAGGACAGGTGCGACTCCAGCCCCTTGATCTTCCCGGACTCCAGGCGCTGGGTGGCCAGCAGCAGGTGTACGCCGATCGACCGGCCGATGCGCCCGATGGCCACGAACAGCTCGGCGAAGTCCGGGTGGGCGGTGAGCAGCTCGGAGAACTCGTCGATGATGATGAGCAGGTGCGGCAGCGGCTCCAGTGAGGGGTCGTTCTCCCTGGCCGCCTCGTAGGCGTGCAGGTTGGGCAGGTTCCCGGCGTCCTTGAGGATCTGCTGGCGGCGCACCAGCTCGCCGAAGGTGGCCTCGCGGAACCGGGCCACCAGCGAGTCGTCGTCGGCCAGGTTGGTGATGAGCCCGGAGCTGTGCGGCAGCCGGTCGGTGTCGGCGAAGGTCGCGCCGCCCTTGAAGTCCACCAGCAGCAGTGCCAGGTTCTCCGGCGAATGGTTGATGACCAGCGACGCCACCATGGTCCGCAGCATCTCGGACTTGCCGGAGCCGGTGGCGCCGACCACCAGCCCGTGCGGGCCCATGCCGCCGAACGCCGCCTCCTTCAGGTCCAGCAGCACCGTGTTGCCGCCGGGCCCGATCCCGATGGGCACCCGCAGGTAGTCGCCGGTGCTGCGGCGCGCCCAGGTGCGGCGGGTGTCGAGGTGGGCGACGTCGGGGACACCGAGGATCTCGGGCAGGCCGACGGTGGAGTGCATGGCGTCGTCGCCGTCGGAGGCGGCGATGCCGTAGGGCGCCAGGAGGCGGGACAGGGTGGTGAGGTGGGCGACGCCGGCCCGGTCCGCCCTGCCCTCCAGGGGCGGGTGGAGGGGGACCCCGTCCTCGGTGGCGAGCCCGTCGCCGTCCTGGGTGAGGATTCCGTCGGCGTCGATGCGCAGGCGCAGGTCGACCGCCTCGGGCTCCTCGCGCTTGTCGGAGACCAGGGCGATGACGTGGATGCCCAGGTCGGCCAGGGAGGCCACCGGGGGTTCGGCGGCCAGCCCGGACAGGGTGGACTGGTGCTCGCCGTCGAGGACCACCACCAGCCGCTGCGTGCCCGGGCCCGGCGGGCGGCCGCGCCGCCGTTGCAGGTCAACGGTGCGGCGTTCGATCTCGTCGGCGAGGAGTTCGGCGGCCTGCACCGTGTTCCCGGCGACGAACCGGGCGGGCATGGGCCCGTCCTTGGCGTCCTCGAACGTGTTGTGCGGCAGCCACTTGAGCCACTCCCACCGGTCGCGCAGCCGCTGGTCGCGGACCACGCCCACCCGCAGGTCGTGCGGGGAGTGGAACACCGCGAGCTGGGCGACGAGCGCCCGGACCAGGGAGCGCCCGGCGGCCCGGTCGCCGATCACCGAGACCACGCCGTACTCGCGCAGCGGCAGCACCAGCGGCATCTCGGGCACGTCCGCGTAGAGGTCGATGAGCTGGTCGGCGGCGCCCTGGCAGACGGGGTCGTAGACGATGAGCGGGGAGGAGGTGTCGACCTTCAGCTTGAGCCGCCGGGCCAGCGGCCGGGTGCCCGTGCCCAGGCGCGCGTCGAGGAAGTCGGGGTCGGTGGCGCGCCGCTCCCAGCGCCGGGCGCGCGACCGCGCCGGCTCGGTGAGCAGGTCGGGGGCGGGGTGGCGGAACGCGTTGTCGGCCCGCTGGGTCGAGGCGACGTCCCGGACGATCTCGCGCAGCTGGTCCAGGTAGTCGAGGTAGCGTTCGCGCTGCTCGCGGATGCGCTTGCGGGGGCCGTTGTGCTGGGCGACGAACATGATGATGCCCACGACCACGCTGGCGAGCATGATCATGACCCCGGCGACGGCCATCAGCGGGCGGTGGCCCATGGTGATCGACATCAGCAGCGACCCCGAACCGGTGATGATCGGCATGATGATCATGGCACCGGAACTCGACGCGGGCGCGTTCTCGGGCATCTGCGGAGGGGCTGCGATGACCAGCGGGGACGTCCCGGGGGCGGGGGGAACGCTGCGGGCAGGCCGGGGGACCGTCCTCGTCGCCACGGGCACCTCTCTTCCGTCCACCTACAGGGGGCTGGTGTCTGGGTGACTACGCTAGGCATGATCTCGCGAACGCCGCGAATCGCCTAATTTCACTTCAGTCCAGCCCCCGACCGGTCATGGCGCCGCACAAGGCGTCCGAGCCGAGACGACGAAGGAACGATGGGTGTGAGTGGATACTGCCGGGTGACCGTCACCGGTCCGGAACGCTGGGCGGATCTGGCCCTGCCCGGGACGGTGCCCGTGGCCGCGTTGATGCCGCGCATCGTCGAGGTCTGCGCCCCCGACGACGGGTCACTGGAACCCGCGGCCTGGACGCTCACCACCGTCGACGGCGCCCCCGTCCACCCGGACGAGCCCCTGGAGGGGGCCGGGGTGCACGACGGCGACGTGCTGCTGCTGGAACGGCGCACCGCCCTGGGGAGACCCGCGCACGTGGACGACGTGCGCGGGGCGGTCGAGGACAGGATCGACGCGACGGCGCGGATCTGGAACCCCACCACGACCTTCGCGTTCGGCCTGCTGGCCGCCGTGATCGGGCCGCTGGCGGTGCTCGGGCCGGCGATGCGCCTGTACCCGTCGCCCTGGCACCTGGCCGTGGCGGTGCTGGGCACCCTGTTCGCGATCGGCGCGATGGTGATGGCCGCCCGGCGGCCGCTGCCCGCCGTCGCGCACGTGCTGCTCGCCGCCTCCTGCGTGTGGGGCGGGGTGGCGGCGGCGACCGCCGCCGGGCTGGTCACCCGCTCCGAGCCCCTGGTGACACTGGCGTTCGCGCTGGTCGGCGCGCTGCTGGTGGCGGCGGTGGGCTGGGCGCTGCACGAGACGGGCCTGCCCTACATCGCCGGACTGGGCGTCGTGGCGCTGGCGGCCGCGGTGCTGGTCGTGGTGGGCATCTTCGTGTCGCCCGTGTACGGGGCGCGGTCGATGGGGATCCTGCTGGCGCTGTGCGTGGGCGTGCTGCCGCGGGTGGCGATGGTGATGGGCGGGCTGTCGGGGCTCGACTACGAGGTGGGCCGTTCGGGGCAGGTCGCCACCGAGCGGTTCGAGGACACCTTCACCAACAGCGACCGGCTGCTGCTGGGCATCGTGACGGGCGCGGCGGTGTCGGGGGGCGCCGTCGTGGTCCTGCTCGGGGTGCTCGCCGAGGGGCTGCCGGACCTGCTGCTGTGCGGTCTGCTGTCGACGCTGCTGGTGCTACGCTCGCGCCTGTTCGACCGGATCCGGCACGTGCTGCCGCTGCGCCTGGCCGGCCTGGTCGGGTTCGGCGCGACCGGGTTCGCGGCGGCCGGGGAGTACGGGTTCCTCGCCGCCTGGCTGCCGGGGGCCGCGCTGCTCGCGGGCGTGGTCCTGGCCTCGCTGAGCTGGGTGCGCCTGACCGACGTGCCGCGCGCGTCGCTGCGCCGCCTCCTGAACTGGACGGAGATCCTGGTGGTCATCGCGATGTCCGGGGTCTTCGCCTGGGCGATGGGGCTGTTCGGCCTGGTCGCCCGTATGACCGGCTAGTCCGTGGCCCGGTGCGGTGCCGCCGCTTCGGACCGGTCCGGGGCCGGGGGCCCCTCCCCGTGCTCCGGGGCGGCCGCCCCCGCGGCGGCGCCCTCGGTGAGGGCGGCGAGCCGGCGGCGCCGCCGCACCTCGCGCAGGGACACCCCGACGATGCGGGTGGCCACCACCGCGCCGATCACCGCCAGCGGCAGGACCAGCGCCGTCACCGGCTGCCGGATCCCTTCGTAGCGGGCGCCGGAGCCGTCCAGCACCAGGAACCCGGCCGGGCGTGCCCGCACGGCGCCGACCCCGCCCGCGCCGTCGCCCCCGGTGGCCAGGAACCGCCCCGAGCCGCCGCCCATGAGCGTCAGCGACGCCACCCGGGCCACCGGGACGACCGTCGTCGCCCCGTCGGAGACCGGCGCGCCGAACACGGTCTCGACGCGCGCCGAGCCGCCGGTGCGCTCGATCAGGCCGGACAGGGCGGCCACGGCCGGGTGGCGTGCGGCACGGCGCGCCGCTGCGGATTCCGACATGTTCGTTCGTCCCCCCGGGAGTGAAAGCGGTCTTTCACGCTATAACGCCCATCGCCGCGCCGGGCGGAATCCCCGGCCCCTGGCGCGTTCCGGCCACCCGGGCCCGCCGCTTCCGGCCGCCATGCCCGGTCCGCTGCGTCCGGACCCCCACCACGGGCCCGCCACGCCCGGTCCGCTGCGTCCGGACCCCCACCACGGGCCCGCCACGCCCGGTCCGCCGCGCCCGGACCCCCGCCACCGGCCCGCCGGGCCCCGGTCAGAAGAGCGGCTCCCCGGGCTCGAAGGTGTCCGGGTCCACCGGGACCACCCGGTCCTCGGGGGTGATGACCACCAGGGCCTCCCCGTCCGGGTGCTCCGCCGCGCGCCGGAACCGGAGCGGCTCCTCGGCGCCGGCCAGCAGGTCCTCGCCGCTGCGGACGTCCCACACGTACGAGGTGTGCTCGGCGGTCTGGTCCCCCTCCGCCCCGGTGAAGACGTACCAGTCCGCGTAGAGCCGCTCCCCGTCGGGGGAGAACCCCAGGTGCCCCAGCTCGGCCCTCGTCCCGGCGTCGGCGAACCCGTCCATCGTGAACGACCGCACCTCGCGGCGCCGAGCGTAGTCCCACCACACCAGCCGGTCCCCGGAGACGAACACCACCTCGTCGGTGCCGGGGACCACGAGGAAGTCCGGCTCGGTCAGGTCCCGGACGGTGTGCAGCTCCTCGCCGCTGCGCACGTCCCACACCGTCATCTGCGAGGCGTCGGCCGTGATGATCCGCTCCGAGTCGGGCATGGACGCCCTGATGACGGAGTCCTCGACCACCTGACCCACCGGCTCCCCGGTGGCGGTGTCCACCAGGCCCACATGGGGCTCCTGCATGTGGGCGTCGACGAAGACCGTCATCAGCGAGCCGTCGGGGCTGAACCCGACCTCCCGGACCGACTCCGGCTCGTCCACCCACACTCCGTCGGGGCCGCTGGGGCCGCGCTGCGGGCCCAGGTGCTCGACGGTCGTCCCGGACGGCAGGTCGAACGAGGTCGCCATGGTCACCGGCGTGTCCACGCCGTCGAGTTCGCGCTCCACCCCGGCCGCCACCAGGCAGCCCGTCGGGGAGAACACCGGGACCATCGGCCCGGACACCCCGGCCAGCCGGGCCACCTCCTCCCGGGTGTCCCAGTCCCAGATGCTCAGCCCCTCGGTGGTGAGCACCGCCAGCAGCTCCCCGGAGGGGTCGAAGGACAGCGCCCAGGCCGGGGCCCGCTCCCCGGACAGCCGGTCCTCCGGGGCGGGGTAGGCGACCCCCTCCGAACAGGGGGAGCCCTCGGACATCACCGGGGCCGCGGGCTCCTCCTCCCGGCCCGCGCCCTGCCAGGCCCACACGCCGGCGGACGCGACGGCGGCCAGCGCCACCGCGCCGGCCGCCAGCGCGACGGCCCGCCGCGGGCGGGGGCGCGGCCGCGGCCGCGGGTCCGCGGCGGGCGGGGCGTCCCCGGCGGCCTCGACCAGCGCCCGCTGCTCCCCGGCCCGGGCGCGCACCGCCGCCAGCACCTCCCGCGGCCAGGGGTCGGCCGCGCGCGGCCCGCCGAGCATCCGCACCAGGTCGGCGGTGCCGGGCCGCAGCACCGGGCTGTTGCGCAGGCACGCCTCCACCAGGCCGCGCAGTTGCAGCGGTACCCGGGGCAGCCCGGCGGGGCCCTCCAGGCCGCTCGCGGCGTACGACACCGTGGCCGCCCACGAGAACACGTCGGTGCCCGGGCCGGTCCCGCCCTCGGGGGCGGCGAACGAGGGGTGCGGCGCCCGCAGGTCCACACCGGCGACCGCCCACTCCAGGCCGGGGTCGGCCAGCAGGGCCCGTTCGGTGGTGACCAGCACCCCGGCCGGCCACAGCGACCCGTGCGCCCGGCCCGCCGCGTGCACGTCGTCGAGCGCCAGCGCCAGGTGCAGGGCGAGCGCGTGCAGGGCGTCCGTGGACAGCGGGCCGACCTCGGCCACCAGGTCGGGGAGCCCCATGCCGTAGGGGTGCTCCACCGCCGCCCACGGCACCGCGCCGCGCAGGTCGGCGGCCAGCACCGTGCACACCCGGTCGCTCTCCAGCCGGTACCCGGCCTCCACCAGCTCGCCGAACACCGCGCGGAACCGGGCGTCGGTGGCGTGCTCGGAGCGCACCACGCGCACGGCCGCGGGCGGCCCGCCCGGGGCGGAGGCCAGGTAGACGCGCGCGTAGGCGTCCTCACCCAGCCGGGAGTGGAGCCGGTAGGGGCCGACGGAGGGCGGGTCGTGCGGGTGCAGGGGCTGCATGGTCCTTCAGCGGGTCTCCGGGAGCGGGGCGGGGCGGCCGGCGGGGGTCAGCCGATGCGGTCGATCAGCCTCATGCGGGCGGGGTCGATCACCCAGACGGGCGCGTTGTCGATGGGGACGGCGGCGAGCACCTCGTCGCCGGGGTGCACGGCGAGCCACTCGATGAACCCCTCGTCGCCGTCCTCGGTGATCTCCCGCCCGGTGGACAGCTCCCACACCTTGGTCCCGAACAGCGGCAGGTCGTCCTCGGTGATGACGATGTCCGACCCCTTGTAGTTGGCGTACAGCCGGTCGGCCGTCGGGTTCACGGCGACCTCGCTCAGGGAGCCGCCCTCGGGGACCTCCGCGGTGAACTCCCCGAGCCGTTCCCCGTCGGGCAGGGAGGTGCGGACGATCCGGCCGTCCTGGGTGACGTGGAACATCTCCGACCCGGAGAACGCGATGTTGGAGCCCAGCGTGGACCGCACCCCCTCCAGGCTCAGGACCTCCTCGCGGGTGCCGACCTCCCACAGGGTCAGCACCCCGTTGTAGTCCACGCCGACGACGTGTCCGCCGTCGGGGGTCGTCCGTATCTCGTCGGCGGGGCCCGGCCCCTTGTAGAGGCCGGTGGCCTCGCCGGTCTCCAGGTCCAGCTCGACCACGGAGGCGTCCGACCGCCAGTCCGAGTACAGCAGGGATCCGCCGTCGGCGGCGAACGCCACCGTCTCGACGTCGGTGCCCTCCTGGAGGATCCGGTGCTCCCCGGTCTCGACCGTGATGACGTGGACACCGTCGGAGTCGGCGTACGCGATGCGGCAGCCGTCGGGGGACACCACGGGGATCGCCCCGAAGCCGTCCGTCTCGATGCCGATGAGGCCCAGCTCGGTCTTCTCCCGCCAGTCCCACAGGGCGATGCCGCTGTCGCCCCCGGCCACCATGACGTCGCCGTCGGGGGAGAACACCGGGGTGAGCATCTGCGAACCCGGGGCCCGGGGGTGCTCCCGGGCGGCTTCGGCGTACCCGGGGGCGATGTGCTCGGCCAGGTCGCACCGCTCGCGGGAGCCGGGGCGCTCTCCGGGCCCCCCGTCCTCGCCCGGGGACGACACGGTGGCCCAGGTGCCGACCCCGCCGACCAGGGCCAGCGCGGTGGCGGCCGCGCCCGCGGCCAGGAGCCGCCGACGGCGCCGCCGGGTCCGCTCCAGCGCGCTCCTGTCCAGCGGGTGGGCGTACACGGACGACTCCACGGCCTCCCGGTACTCGCGGGCCGTGGCCTCCAGGAGCGCGGCGGCGGGCGGCGGCAGCCAGTCCGCGGCGGAGGCCGCGGGCGGGACCGGGCCGCCCAGCACCTCCAGGACCTCGCCCGTGGTGGGCCGCCGGGCCGGGTCCTTCTCCAGGCAGGCGGTGACCAGCGGCCGCAGGGAGTCGGGCACCCCGGTCAGCACCGGGTCGTGGTGGGTGATCCGGTACAGCACCGCCGACGGGTGGCCCTCGCCGAAGGGGCCGCTGCCGGTGAGGGCGTAGACCAGCACGCCGCCCAGCGCGAACACGTCGGACACGGTCCCGCCGGGCTCGTTCCGCACGTTCTCCGGCGCCATGTACCCGGGGGTGCCGATGATCCGGCCGTCCTCGCCGTGGGCGTCCCCCAGCGCGCCCGCGATGCCGAAGTCGATCACCTGAGGGCCGGACGCGGACACCATCACGTTGCCGGGCTTGAGGTCGCGGTGCACCGTCCCGTCCGCGTGCACCCGGCCCAGCGCCTCGGCGATCCCCCGGCCCAGGAACCGGACCGCCTCCTCGGTGAGCGGGCCGGTGAGCTGCACCAGGTCGTGCAGGGAGGGGCCCATGACGTACTCGGTGGCCATCCACGGCGTCTGCCCGGCCGGATCGGCGTCCAGCACCCGGGGGGTGTAGGGGCCGTGCACGCGGCGGGCCAGGTCCAGTTCGCGGGCGAACCGGCCGCGGAAGTCGGGGTCGTAGGCGTACTCGGCGCGCACCGCCTTGACGGCGGCGACGGTGCCGTCGGGGCCCGTGCCCAGGTAGACGCGGCCCATGCCGCCCACCCCGAGCAGCGCCCGGATCCGGTAGGGGCCGACAGCACGCGGGTCGCCGAGGGTCAGTGGTCGCATGGCGGGCTCCTCAGGTCAGCTCGGCGACGGTGGCGTAGTCGCCGTCGAGGATCAGGATCCGGCCCCCGCCGTCCGCGACGACCGCCAGGTGCTCCCCGTCGGGATGGGCCGCCAGCGGCGCGTACACCGACACGTCGGCGTCGCGCACCAGCTCCCCGGTGGCCGCGTCCCAGACGCTGCCCCGGTCCTCGGCCCACCCGAAGGCGGCGCCGTACAGCAGGCCGCCGTCGTGGGAGTAGCCGAGCCCGGTGACGGAGTCGTGCGCCTCGGACGGGGCGTCCATGGTGCGCAGCACCTCTCCGGTGGCGATGTCGACGGTCCGGACCTCCCCCTCCCGGTTGTGGACCGCCATGGTCCGGCCGTCGGGGGACAGGGCCGCGTAGCCGATCACCCCCTGCTCCCCCGGCAGTGTGTGGACGACCTCGCCGGTCTCCGCGTCCCAGACGGTCACGTCGGAGGGGTCGTCGCCCCAGTCCGTGACGAGGCCCACCAGGTACGCGTCGCCGACGGCGAACTCCAGTTCGCTGAGCGCCCCGTCCACCGGGATCTCCAGGTCGCCGGGGTCCCCGGTCTCCACGTCCCAGATCTGGATGAGCCGGTCGTTGTCCGGGTTCCCGCCCTCCGCGGCCAGCACGGCCACCCGGGACCCGTCGGCGGTGAAGGCCGGCATGTCGTAGAAGCCCCGGCCCTGGTTGTCGTAGCCGATCCGGGTGAGCTCCTCGCCGGTCTCGGCGTCCCACAGCATGACGTACTCGTCGTTGAGGCCGTAGCCGACGGCGGTCAGGCCGTCGGGGCGCAGGTCCGCGGCCTCGGGGGCGGGGGAGTCCAGGGTCCGGACCAGCTCCTGTCCGCGCCAGTCCCAGACCGAGACCCCGGAGATGCCGAAGACGTACAGAGTGTCCCCGTCCTCGGAGAACACCATGTCGTAGATCCAGCCGGCCAACGGGGACTCCCCGCCCTCCGGGGGTTCGGCGGACGGGCTCCCCGACGGGTCGGCGGCGGCCGTGGCGGAGGGGTCCGCCCCCGGCTCCCCGGCCGGCGACCCGCGTTCGGGCAGGGTCAGGGCCAGCGCGGTGCCGCCCAGCAGGACCGCCGCCGCGGCCGCCGCCGACACCGCGGTGATCCGGCGGCGGCGTGTGCGGTCCCGGCCGCCGGGTCCGGACGGGGACCCCGTCCCGGCGCCGGGCACGACGGCCTCCGGTCCGGGCACGACCGCCTCCGGCCCGGGCACGGACGGAGGGGGCGGCGCCATCTCCTCGGTGGTGCGCTCGGCCTCCTCCACGGACCGGGTCCGGTCCCTCCGGAGGTCGATCTGCTCGGTCACCGGCGAGGGCAGCCAGCCGTGCTCGGCGGAGGGCAGCGGCAGCGCCACCAGCCCGGCGAGGATGTCGGCGGCCTCCGGGCGCGCGTCCGGGTCCTTGGCCAGGCAGCGGGCGAGCATGTCGCGCAGCGGCCCCTCCGGGGCGGCCGCCAGGTTCGGCACCCCGGTCATCACGCGCCGCAGCACCCCGCCGACCGGGCCCCCGCCGAAGGGCGGCTCGCCGCTCGCCGCGAACAGCACCGTCCCGGCCAGGGAGAACACGTCGCTCTTGGGGGAGACGCCCTCGCCCACCACCTGCTCGGGCGAGGTGTAGGCGGGGGTGCCGAAGGTCTGCCCGGTGCGGGTCAGCACCGTGCCCTCCACCGCGCGGGCGATGCCGAAGTCGATCACCTGCGGTCCGCGGGGGGACAGCAGCACGTTGCTCGGCTTGAGGTCGCGGTGCATCAGCCCCGCCTCGTGGATGGTCCCCAGCGCCCGGGCCAGGCCCAGGGTGAGGACCAGCAGCGACTCCGGGGGGAACGGCGCGCCGGACAGCACCGCCTCCTTGAGGGTCGGCCCCGGGACGTACTCGGTGGCCATCCACGGCACGTCCGTCTCGGTGTCGGCGTCCACCACGGCGGGGGTGAACGGCCCGCGCACCCGGCCCGCGGTGCGCACCTCGCGGGAGAACCGCTTGCGGAACAGCAGGTCGTGGGCCAGTTCCTCGCGGACCACCTTGAGCGCGGACAGGTGGCCGTCCGGGGTCCGGGCCAGGTAGACCCTGCCCATGCCGCCCTCGCCCAGGCGGGCGAGCAGGCGGTGGGGCCCGATGCGCTGCGGATCGTCGGGGGACAGTGGTCGCACGGCGGACACGTTCCTCACGGGTGCGGGGTACGGGGGCGGAGAGGGTCCTCCGTCAATGTAGCGGTCCCGTGATGAACCGTTCGAGGAGTGCCCGAACCGGGACCCCGGGTGATCACCCGGCCAGCAGGCCCATGAGCGTCATTTCCATGTCGTACACGGCGATATCGCCGGTCTCCTGGCGCACGCCCGCCACCCGCGACCCGTCCGGCGAGATCGCGACGGGGAACAGCGCGGGCGGCGTCCACTGGGTGTCCTCCGGCGCGCCGCTCGCGAAGTCCCACACCGCCATGCCCGCCTCGTCGGTCCCCGGGCCCAGCAGGGCGGCCAGGACCAGGTCCGAGGAGGCGCTGTAGACCACGTCGACGGGGACGCCGTGGCCCTGGTCCGGGACGAACTCGCGCACCTCCCGGTCCGTGCTCGGGTCCACCAGCAGCACCCGGTCGCCGCGGGGCACCAGCACACCCCCGTCCCCGGGGACCACGTCGAACGCGCCCGCCCCCGCACCGCTGCGGTCCCGCACGACGCCGATCCGGTGCTCCCCGGAGGTGCGCCAGGCGACGACCCCGCCGCCGGACTCCCCGGCCGCGACGGTCCGCCCGTCGCGTGTGTACCGCACGTCGGCCAGGGCGCCCGATCCGGAGAGCGAGCCGGTCTCCTCCCAGGACACGGTGTCGTACAGGTGCAGGTAGCCGTGCCCGGGGCCGCCGTCCGTGGCCAGGGCCAGCTCCCCGCCGTCGGGGCTGAACGCCGTCGCCAGCACCTGCCGCTCCGCGGCCACCGTCCGGCTCCGCCCGGTGGCCAGGTCGGTGACCAGGGCGCCCTGCCGGGAGGCCTGGGCCACCAGGCAGCCGTCCGGGCTGAAGGCCGCCGGGGCGGGCGGCAGCAGCGCGCGGTCGTTGGGCAGGTGCGCCACGGCCAGGGAGGAGCGCCAGTCCCAGAGGGTGACCCCGTCGTTGGTGGCCACGGCCAGGGTCGCGCCGTCCGGGGAGAACGACAGCTCCACCAGGGTGTCGGCGGAGAAGTCCACCTGCGGGTCCTCGGGCGGGGGCAGGCTCTCCGCGACGCCGTTGCGCAGGGGGCAGGCCGAGGCGGCGGGCCCGGAGCCGCCCCGCGGGCCGGAGAGCGTGTACACGCCCGCCACCCCGATCAGCAGCAGGACCGCGAGCACCGCGCACAGCCGCAGCAGGACGCGCCCGCGCCGCCGGGGCCCGGGGGCGGCGCTCACGGGGAAGGGGTCGAACCCGGGCCGGGGCAGCGGTCCCAGGACGGGGGCGGCCACGGAGCGGTAGGACTCCTCCGCCCGGGTGACCGCCGCGCGGCTCCGGGGCGGCAGCCAGTCGGGTTCCGGGGGCTCCTCGGGCAGCGGACCGCCCAGCTCGTCCAGCAGCCGCGCCGCCGTCGGCCGGTTCTCCGGGAGCTTGTCCAGGCAGGCTCCGACCAGGTCGCGCAGCGCGTCCGGGAGGCCGGACAGGTCCGGGGGCTCGCGCAGCACCCGGCGGACCACCGCGGCCGGGTCGTCGGCCCCGGACACGGGCCCCGCGTCGAAGGGGGCGCGGCCGGTGGCGGCGAACAACAGGACCGAGCCCAGCGAGAACAGGTCCCCGGCCGGCAGCACGGTGCGCCCGGCCAGGTATTCGGGCGCGGTGTAGGCGGGCGGGCGGGAGTCCCGGAGCGCGGCGGAGTCCGCCAGGGCGCGGCCGATGCCCAGGCCGATCAGCCGCGGCCCGGCGGCGTCCACGAGCACGTGTGCCGGGGACAGGTCGCGGTGGACGCACCCCTGGCCGTGCAGCCGTTCCAGGGCCTCGGCCAGGCCCCGGGCCAGGAGGAGCAGGGAGGACTCGGGCAGGGGGCCGCCGCCGCGGACGAGGTCGCGCAGGCAGGGGCCGGCGACGAAGCCGGTGGCCACCCAGGGGTGTTCCGCGGACAGGTCGTGGCCCAGCAGGGGAGGGGTGAAGCGGCCGCGCACGAGGGAGGCCTCGGCGGCGTCGCGGGCGAAACCGGTGCGGAACCCGGGGTCGGCGGCGAAGTCCCGGCGCACGGCGCGCACCGCGGCGGGGCGGCCGTCGGGGGAGACGCCCAGGTACACGGCGCCCAGATCGCCGGAACCGAGATGGGCGATCAGGCGGAAACCACCGAGGCGGTCGGGCTCGTCGGGGGTGAGGGGGCGCATGGGTCCTCTGGGGGGTCCAGGGGTGGGTGAGGACGCGGTCGGGGCGAGAGGGGTAGGGGACACCTTAGTCCGTTGTCGGCCTCGTTAGGGCACGATTCGGGACCAAGGTCGCCCTTGATGCTGTTTCCCGCGCCTCGTCCGCCTATGCGGCTGATCGTCGCCGATCTCCTGGGGGCTCTGGGGCGGAAGAGAAGAAAGTCCTTGAATGAGTGGACCGCCCCGGTATCGCGGCGAGGCGGGCCCGGGCCGGTGGGCCTCCGGGGCGGTTCGGGGTGCCGTGCCGGGTCGGCGGTGTGCCCGCCGCCGGGGAGGCCGGGTGGGCCCGGGGCCTTGTGGGCACTCGGGGTGGCCCGGGGTGTGCCGCGCCGGGACGTCGGTGGGCACACCGCCGGGGAGGCCGAGCCCCAAAGGGCGGACGGGCGGGGCCGCGGGCGGCCGTGTGGCGGGCGCCGGGGGAACAGCACGACGGCCGACCCACCGTGCGGTGGGTCGGCCGTGGAAGTCCTAGGGGGCGCGGTGCGCCCTGCCGTGGCTCACCCCGTGTCCGCCGGGCGCGGGCCCGGGCGCGGGGGAGGGGCGGCGGTCAGGCGGCGACCGGCTGGGAGCGGTACGACGGCTCCGGGGGGAGGGCGACCGGGTTGAGCTTCTCGGCGGCGCCGACCGGGTCGCTGGCCGGGTGCGACATGGTGCCGCCCTGGAAGAGGTCGTTCCAGAAGAAACGGCCGTCGCGGCACCACACGTTGACGTCGTGCTTCACCGACATGACGGCCATGTCCGAGGTCCCGGACCAGTAGAACTGGCGGGAGGTGGAGGCGGAGAGTTCGCCCAGCAGGGCCGTGATCGCGCGCTGTGCGCAGAAGGCGTGGCGGGGCTTGTGCTTGACCCGTCTGGCAAGTGCCGACTTCACCCGGGAGGCCCGGGGGTTGTTCAGTCGCCAGTGACTCAAGGTCGTCTCCAGTGTCTCGGTTGCCGCGGTCATGGCCTGTGTGGCGGTTGCGGCCACGTCGCCGCGGTTCGAGGTCCGCCGTCCCGTCCTGGGGCGTTGACGGCTTCCCTCCACAAAGTTGGTGAGGTTCAGAGGTTGTCGTTACCTCGTAGTTATTCTTTGCGTTCCGGATGCTAGCAGCACCTCACCCCCGGCAGTCGAGAGTTCTGAGAGTGACCAATGTCACATTTAACGAAAGGGTCTCGACCACGTGTCGTATGAGACATGCAGGTCAGGCCATGTTTTTCGAACAAGTCATCGAGGCGCGGGATGACGATTACTCATCGGTAATCCCGGGTCGCCTGTCGGGAGAGTCACCCGGTTCCGGGACTCCTGGTGCGCCGACCATCGCTCTGTGTCACTTTGCCCGGCTTGCATGTCCTTGACCCTTGGACCGGCCGCCTTTGCCCCGTCCGGGGGATGTGGCGCCTTTCGCCGGGATGGCGGCCGACCGCCGACGGCGCGGCGTTCCGGGACCGTCCGCACCCCCGGTGTGGGGACGGGCCGCCGCACTGGAGGAGACTGGAATGGTCAGACCTCTACGAGAGAAGTGCCCGTGACCCAGACTCAGACATCCGGTGACAGGACGAAGGAGACGACCGTTCCCGCAGAGCCCTCGGGCGGTGCCCGCGCCTGGGTGGTGTGGGGCGTCGCCGTGATCGGTTACTTCCTGGCGATGGTCCACCGCAACGGCCTGGGCGTGGCCGCCCTGGAGGCGCAGGCGCGCTTCGACGTCGGGCCCGCGGTGCTCTCGCTGCTGCCGATGCTCCAGCTCCTCGTCTACGTCCTGCTCCAGGTGCCCACGGGTCTGCTCGCGGACCGCCTCGGCCCCCGCTTCACCCTCGTCATCGGCATGGTCGCGATGGCGATCGGCTCCTGCCTGTTCGCGCTGGCCCCGGGTATCGAGGCCGCGATCGCCGGGCGCTTCCTCATCGGGCTGGGCGACGCCCTGGTCTTCCTCAACGTCATCCGCCTGGCCGCGCTGTGGTTCCCGCGCTCCCGCTACGCCCTCGTCAGCGGGCTGACGGGCGTGGTCGGCGGCACCGGCCAGGTCGCCAGTGCCGCGCCCCTGGCCTGGGCGCTGGGCGGGGTCGGCTGGGTCGCGGCGTTCCTCACCACCACCGGGCTCACCCTGCTGGTCGCGCTGCTCGTCCTGGCGGTCGTGCGCGACCGCCCGGAGGGCGCGGCCGGGCACTCCACCGTCATCGACCCCATCCCCGTGTGGGCGGCGCTCAAGGAGGCGCTGTCCGCGCGCGGGCCGCGCATCGGCATGGCGCACCACGCGGCGATCATGGCGCCCTTCACGATGATGATGGTGCTGTGGGGCTACCCCTTCCTCGTCACCGGGCTGGGACTGGCCGAGGGCACCGCCGCCCTCACCCTCACCGCGCTGGCCGCCGGGGCGCTGTGGACGGCCCCGCTGGTGGGCGTGCTGGTCGGCCGCAGGCCGGCGCTGCGCGGAGGGCTGGCCCTCACCCTGGTCTCCGTCATCGGCCTGGGCCTCGTGCTGCTGGTCGCCTGGCCCGGCGGGGTGCCCACGGGGGTCGGCCTGGCGGTCATGGCGGTGTGCGCGGTCGGGCAGACGCTGGCGCCCACCATCTCCTTCGACTACGCGCGCGACGGGATCCCCGCCGGGCGCACCGGGGTCGCCTCCGGGCTGGTCAACATGAGCGGGTTCACCACGGCGGTGGCGTGCACCGTGGCGGCCGGGGCGATCCTCCAGGCGCTGCCGCCGGGGCCGGACGCGTTCCGCCTGGCGTTCCTGCCGATCTGCGCGACGACGCTGCTGTCGGGCGGCGTGCTCGCCGCCCTCGTCCTGCGCCGCCGCTGAGGGCGGCCGGGGCGCGCGGGGAAAGCGCGTGCGCGGGACGCCGGGGGCGGAGAGGATGTCCGTCATGCTCGCCTTCTACGACGCGCACGTGCGCGCCCTGCCCGACCCCCTGCCCGCCGGTGTCACCGCCGAACACGACGGGCCGCTGGTGCGGCTCCTCGGCGGCCACCGGGGGTTCGTGGCCGCTCCCGCCGACCTCCGGGTGGACGGGGCCGACCTGGACCGGCTCATCGCCCGCCAGCGGGACCGCTTCGCCGGGCTCGGGCAGGCGGTGGAGTGGAAGACCCACGGCCACGACCTGCCCGCCGACCTGACCGGCCGGCTGCGCGCCGCGGGGTTCGAGCCGGAGGAAGAGGAGACGGTCATGATCGCCCCGGCGGAGGATGTCGCCGCCGAGCCCGTGCCGCCCGAGGGGGTCGTGCTGCGCCGGGTGGAGGAGCGGGCCGACCTGGAGCGCATCGCCGCCTTCCAGGGCCGCGTGTGGGGGGACGACCGGTCCTGGGTGGCGGACGACCTCGCCGCGCAGCTCGCCGCGAACCCCCGGGGCACCGTCGTCCTGGTGGCGGAGGCCGGGGAGGAGGTCGTGTGCGCCGCGCGCCTGGAGGCCCGCCCGGAGGAGGGGCACGCGGGCCTGTGGGGCGGCTCCACGCTCCCGGAGTGGCGCGGCCGGGGGATCTACCGGGCGACCGTCGCCGAGCGCGCCCGCCTGGCGGTCGCCATGGGCGTCCGCTACCTCCAGGTCGACGCCTCCCCCGACAGCGCCCCCATCCTGCGCCGCCTGGGCTTCACCGCCGTCACCACCACGACCCCCTACGTCTGGACGCCCCCGGCCGCCGACGGCCGGTAGGAGGGCACGGCGCCGAGGCGTGGCGGGGCCGCGGGAAGGTCGGCGGGATGGCGGAGGATGGGCGCATGACGTCACCACAGCACCACCGCATCGACTACATCGAGCTCCCGGCCGACGACCTGGAGGCCTCCAAGCGCTTCTACGCCGAGGCGTTCGGGTGGGGGTTCAACGACTACGGCCCGAACTACGCGGGCATCCGGGGGCCCGGCGACCGGGAGGTCGGCGGGCTCAACCCGCAGGGGAGCGGACACCGCGGCGGCGGCCCCCTGGTGCTGCTGTTCTCCGACGACCTGGACGCCACGGCCGCGGCGGTCGAGCGCGCGGGAGGCCGCATCCTGGCGGGCCCCTACGCCTTCCCCGGCGGGCGGCGCTTCCACTTCGCCGACCCCGCGGGCAACGAACTCGGCGTCTGGGCCGAGTCCTAGACCAGGCCGGCGGCGCGTAGCGACGCCAGGGCGCGGTCGGGGTCCAGGGCGGGGTCGTCCCCGCCCCGCAGGGCCCCGGCCAGCGCCCGCACGGCCGCCTCGTCCGCGGTCCCCCGCTCCAGGCGGTCGAGGAAGGCCAGGACGGCCTCCTCGGACTCCCGGCCCTCGACCGGCGTCTGCGCGAGCACCCCCTCGGGGCCGCCGCCCGCCCAGGGCACCGACATGGCCAGCCCGTCGTCCTCGAGGTCGTCCGGGTAGGGCGCCCGCGCCCAGGCGCCGTCCTGCCACCAGTACAGGTAGCCGATGGTCATCCCGGCCGCCTCGTGCCTCAGCTCGTCCCACGGCAGCCACTCCGGGCCCCCGGCGAGGAAGTCCACCGGGTCGTCCCGCAGGTGCCCGTGGCTGCCGTCGGCGTCCTGGCCCCAGAAGAACGCGCGCCCGTCCGGCCGGCGGCCCAGGGACCACCACCAGGAGCCCCCGCCCCCGTCGGGGCACAACACCTCGTCCCCGTCGAAGGTGATGTCCGCGTCGAACAGGTGCAGCAGCACGGCGCGCGCCCACAGGCGGTCGGCCGGCAGCAGGTCCTCGGGCAGGCTCGGTCGGTGCATGCCGGGACTCTAGCGGGTCCCGACGACGCGGAAGGGGGCGGGGCCGTGCGGCCCCGGGGCTCAGGAGGGTCCGGCGATCCTCGCCAGCCCGCGCAGGCCCTCCAGGACCTCGGCCGCGGTCGGGGCGTTCTCCGGATCGCTGAGGCTCTGGATCATCACCCCCGTCATGAGCGCGGTCTGGGCCATGCCGAGCGTGCGGGCGCTGCGGTCCGTGACCTCCTCCTCCGGTGTGCTCAGCAGTATCGCCGCCATACCGCGCCACCCCTGGCCCACGCCCTCCGTCAGCTGCGCGCGGAGCGCGGGCTGGCGCCGCGCCTGGAGGAACAGCTCCACACTGGCGGTCCACAGGTCCGGGTGCTCGGCGAACTGCCCGACGAGCCGCTCCCACATCCGCTCGAACCCCTGCGCGTCGTCCCCGCCCCCGGGCGAGAGGGCGCGGCCGAGCTCGTCGCCCCACTCGTCGAGGAGCGCGAACAGCGCCTGGCCGAGCAGGGTCTCCCGGGACCCGTAGTGGTAGCCGATCGCGGCCGTGCTCACCCCGGCCGCGGCGGCGATGTCGCGCACGCTCGTGCGGTCGTACCCCTTCTCGCGCAGGCACCTCTTGGCCCCGGCGAGCAGATCTTCGCGGTTACCCATGGCGGTGACCCTACCAAGTTCTTGCTCGATCGAGTCACGCGATCGTTTTGCGCACTTGTTTTGCACGATCGTGTTGCGCGATCGTGCAAATTCTTGTTACGGTCCCTCCATCAGCCGGTCGACGAGGAGGAAACCGTGAAGAAGTTCTGGTCCGCGGGTCTGGGGATCACGCTGCTGGCGGCGACCGCCTGCGCCCCGGCGGCCGCGGTGTCGGACGCAGTGGACCCCGCGGTCGTGGTCACGGCCCAGGGCGCGGTGCGGGGGGAGGCCGACGGGGCGGTGCGGTCCTTCCAGGGGATCCCCTACGCCGAGGCCGACCGGTTCGAGGCCCCCCGCCCCGCCGCGGGCTGGGACGGTGTGCGGGACGCCACCGAGCCCGGGGAGCCGTGCGCGCAGCCCGCCGGGTACCCGATCGGCGAGTACAGCACCGAGGAGGACTGCCTCGACCTCAATGTCACCACTCCGGCCGGTGCGGAGGACGGCCTGCCGGTGATCGTCTGGATCCACGGCGGCAGCATGATGTTCGGCATGGGCGACCTGTACGGCCCCGACCGGCTCGCGGCCGGCGGCGCCGTGGTGGTGTCGATGAACTACCGCCTGGGCGTCACCTCCTTCCTCACCCACCCCGACCTGCCCGAGTCGGGCGCCCTCGCGCTGGACGACCAGCGGGCCGCCCTGCGCTGGGTGCGGGAGAACATCGCGGCCTTCGGCGGCGACCCGGGCAACGTGACGGTCATGGGCCAGTCCGGCGGCGGCCTCGGCATCTGCGGGCACCTCGTGTCCCCGGAGTCCGAGGGGCTCTTCCAGCGGGCGATCGTCCAGAGTGCGCCCTGCTCCGCGCCGGGTGCCGCCTCCCGGGACCGCGGGACGGCCGAGGCGGAGGGCGCCGAAGTGATCGACGCGGTCGGGTGCGCGGACGCCGGGGACGTGGCGGCGTGCCTGCGGGAGGTGCCGATCGGGGAACTGGTGGAGGCTTACGGCCCGTGGCGGGAACCGCGCCCGGTCAGCGGGACGCCCGCGCTGCCGCTCCCGGTCGACGAGGCGCTGGAGGCGGGGCGGTTCCATCGGGTCCCCGTCCTGATCGGGGTCAACCACGACGAGGAGAACGGCATGGTGCTCGGCACGGAGCTGGCGTCCGGTGCCCCCATGGCGGACGGGGAGTACGAGCCCGCGGTGAGGGAGGCCTACGGCGACGACGCCGACGCCGTCCTCCGGCGCTACCCGCGGGGCGACGCCGCGGGACCGAGCCTGGCACGGGTGCGGACCGACTCCGTCTGGTCGGTGCCGACCCTGGACACCGCCCGGGCGCTCTCGCGCCGGACCGACGTGCGGATGTACGAGTTCGCCGAGCGGGGGACCCCGTGGTTCGCGGGCTACGACGAGCCGAGCTTCCCGGCCGACTCCCAGCACATGGCCGAGCTGCCCTACATCTTCGACCTGGAGCTGTTCCAGGGGCTCACCCCCGCGCAGGCCGCGTTCGGCGACCGCCTGATCGGGGCCTGGACGCGCTTCGCCGCCACGGGCGACCCCTCCGGCGGCGGTGAGGCGGAGTGGGACCGGCTGCGCGACGACCGCGGCCCGGCCGGCTGGTACGTGCAGTCCCTCGACTCGGGGGAGTGGGGGCGCGCCGACTTCGCCCGGGAGCACGGCTACGGCTTCTGGAGCCGCCTCGGGGGCTGAGGGCCGCCGGGACCGGAACGCGGAAGGGGGCGGGGCCGTGCGGCCCCGCCCCCTTCGCGGTGGCGGTTTCGGTTCCGGGTCCGGGCCTAGAAGGCGGACTCGGGGACCTCCATGAGGTCGTTGGTGACGTTCTCCGCGATACGGCGCTCGGCGGCGATGCGCGGCAGGAACTGGTCGGCGAAGAAGCGCGCGGCGGCGATCTTGCCGGTGTAGAAGTCCTTGTCGTCGCCCTGGGCGCCGTCGATCCTGTTCAGCGCGACCTCGGCCTGGCGCAGCAGCAGCCAGCCCAGGACCACGTCGCCGAAGGCCATGAGCAGGCGGACCGAGTTGAGGCCCACCTTGTACAGCTCGCGCGGGTTCTCGGCGGAGCCCATCGCGTGGCCGACCATGACCTCGACGATCTTCTCGACGTTCTCGGTCGCCTCGAGGAGCAGCTTGCGCTCCTCCTTGAGCTGCCCGTTGCCCGCCTCGCTGTTGGCGAAGGCCTTGATCTCGCCCGCGAGGGTGCCCAGCGCCTGGCCGCCGTTCTTCAGGATCTTGCGGAAGAAGAAGTCCTGGGCCTGGATGGCGGTGGTGCCCTCGTAGAGGGTGTCGATCTTGGCGTCGCGGATGTACTGCTCGATCGGGTACTCCTGCAGGAAGCCGGAGCCGCCCAGGGTCTGCAGCGACTCGGCCAGCAGCGCGTAGGAGCGCTCGGAGCCGACACCCTTGACGATCGGGAGCAGGAGGTCGTTCATGGCCTCCAGCGCGGAGTGGTCCTCGCCCTTGGCCTTGGCGATCTGGATGGCGTCCTGCTGCGTGGCCGTCAGCGTGACCAGGGCGCGCATGGCCTCCACGTAGGACTTCTGCGTCATGAGGCTGCGGCGCACGTCCGGGTGGTGGGTGATGGTGACCTTCGGGGAGTCCTTGGCGCCGGCGAGGTCGTTGCCCTGCACGCGCTCCTTGGCGTACTCCAGGGCGTTGAGGTAGCCGGTGGACAGGGTGGCGATCGCCTTCGTCCCGACCATCATGCGCGCGTACTCGATGATGAGGAACATCTGGCGGATGCCGTCGTGCTTGTCGCCGACGAGGTAGCCGATGGCGGGGTGCTTGTCGCCGAAGGTCAGCTCGCAGGTGGTGGAGGCCTTCAGGCCCATCTTGTGCTCGACGTTGGTCACGTAGGCGCCGTTGCGCTCACCGAGGGAGCCGTCCTCGTTGACCAGGTACTTGGGGACGAGGAAGAGCGAGAGGCCCTTGGTGCCGGGGCCCGCGCCCTCGGGGCGCGCCAGTACCAGGTGGAAGATGTTCTCGGTCATGTCCTGCTCGGCCGAGGTGATGAAGCGCTTCACGCCCTCGATGTGCCAGGTGCCGTCGCCCTGGTCGGTGGCCTTGGTGCGGCCGGCGCCGACGTCGGAGCCCGCGTCGGGCTCGGTCAGCACCATGGTGGCGCCCCAGCCACGCTCGATGGCGAGCCTCGCGAACTCCTTCTGCTTCTCGTTGCCCTCGGAGTAGAGGATGCTCGCGAAGCCCGGACCAGCGGAGTACATGTGGATGGACGGGTTGGCGCCCAGGATCAGCTCGGCCGCGGCCCACACGAGGGAACGGGGCGCGCCGAGGCCGTCGAGCTCCTGCGGGAGGTCGAGGTTGTACCAGCCGGCGTCCATGTAGGCCTGGTACGACTTCTTCAGGCTCTCGGGGATCCGGACGGTGTTGGTCTTGGGGTCGAAGACCGGGGGGTTGCGGTCCGCGTCCTCGAACGACTCGGCGACGACGCCGGTCGCGAGGCGGTTGACCTCGTCCAGGATCGTCCGCGCGGTCTCCTCGTCCAGCTCCTCGAACGGGCCCTGGCCCAGGATGTCCTGGCGGTTGAACAGCTCGAAGAGGTTGAACTGGATGTCGCGCAGGTTGCTCTTGTAATGCGTCATGGACAGCTCCGCTGTGTCCCTGGCCGCGGTGTCTGTACACGCGGATCTACCGACTAGTAACAAGTCAATGTTACTACCGAGTAGCGCTCTGCGCCAGTAGGGAGAGGAGGCTGTGTCCCGTCGGACAGGGAGATGTGGCGAAACGCCTGGTGGAACGGGGCGGGCCGGACGGCCGGGGAGCGGTCGGGCGCCCCCGCCGGCGTGCGGCCCTCAGACGGCGCCCCCTCCGCCCACCGGGACCAGGGTCAGCACCACCCGGTCGATCCCGTCCAGGTGCAGCAGCGTGTGCGCCGCGTCGTCGGCGAACCCCGAGATCACCAGGCTGCGCAGCCCCAGGGCGGTCGCGCACAGCGTCACGTTCTGCGCGATGTGCCCCGCCTCCTGGAACAGCAGCCGCAGCGCCCGCTGCCCGTACCCCGCCCGCAGCCGGCCGACGTCGCCGACCAGGAACACGAACGCGCCCGCGCTCGCCGTCACCATGCCGGGCATCCCGTCCGCCGACGGGCGCAGGAAGGGGGACAGCGCCGTCAGCCGCTCCACCGGCACCGGCCCGTCCGCCCGCACCAGCGCGTGCCCCTGCGGCCGGTAGCGGTAGGTGCCCGGCTCCAGGCCCGCCACGTCCCGCACCACCGCCCACACCTCGGTCGCGTACGCCCCGCCCGGGCTGGGGTGGTTGCGCGGCGGCCGGTGCCGCCCCGGCTCCCCGGCGCGTTCGGCGCTGATCCCGGCGGCGTGTCCCAGCAGCGACGACAGCTCCGCCAGCGTCGGCCCGGGCCCGTAGCCGCCGTGCGCGCTGGACCTGCGGGCCAGCACCTCGCCCAGCGGGGCGGTGAGCGGCGGCGGGGGAGGCAGCTCCGTGACGGGCGCCCAGGGGAAGGGGTCGTCGGCCGCGGGCCGTCCGTCGGGGGTGGCGGGCGACGGGCGGGCCTCCGCCGGATCGGCCGGGGGCGGGACCGGCCGGGGCAGCTGCGCCGTGGCGATGGCCTCGGCCCGGTACTTGGAGGCCTCCGCGTAGACCCGGTCCGGGGCGGCCGCCCCGTCCGCGAAGTAGTCCGGGGCCGCCTCCCAGCGCGGGTACGCCAGCGACACCAGCCAGACGATCCGCCGCTCGTCGTCGATGTCCAGCCCCAGCCGGTTGTGGTGCATGTGCAGCAGCGACCACACGATCCGGGTGAGGTCGTTGGCCAGCGGCCGCCCGGCGTGCAGCGCCCGCAGCCGGTCCACGGTCTCCCCGAGCGCCCGCGTCCACAGGTGGTGGGTGCTGCCGCCCTCCTGCGACACCAGCCGCTCCAGCACCGAACGCCGTTGCAGCCACTTGGCCGGGGCGGAGTGGAACAGCCGCTCCGCCTCCAGCCGGGGGGTGTCGCCGCCCCGCGCCACCTCCGCCGAGAAGTCCCAGGCGGCGTGGTAGCCGCGGGCCTGGCGCACCGCCTCCACGTCGCCCAGCCCCAGCACCCCGAACGCCAGCGACACCATGTCGGCGGCGACCGCCTGCCGCTGCCCGGCCCGGGGCGCGGCCCGCAGCACCGCCAGGGCGACGGCGGTGCTCGCGCAGAAGAAGTCCTCGCACACCTCCAGCGCGTCCGGGCCGCCGTAGCGCTCGGTCTCCGGCTCGTAGACCGCGTCGGCGACCTCGCCGTCGGCGTGCCAGTCGGAGTGGTCGGCCTGCGGCAGCCCCCGGTAGTAGGTGTCCGGGGCCAGTTCCAGGGCCGCGGCGGAGGTGCGGGCGGCCGCCGTGCGCATCCGGGCGGCGAACCCGCGCACCGCGTCGGGGTCGCCGTCCAGGAACCGCACCCGCAGGTGCGGGCCGCCCGCCCAGTAGCGGATGAAGAACCACGCCTTGGCGCCCCCGTCCGAGACCAGGGCGTCGGCGGCCGGGGCCAGGTGTTCGAGCAGGAACGCGTCGATGTCCTCGCGGCTGCGGTGGAGGTGGACGTACACGGCGGACCAGGTGCGGCTCATCGGGGTCCTTCGGGCTCGCGGCGAACGGGGGAGGGGGCCGGGTCAGAGCAGGAGGGCGCGCGTAGCGCTTCCGTTGAGGGTGGTGGGGGGTGACGGGTCGGGGAGGACGGCGTCCACGGGCAGGTCCAGGTAGGCGCCGCGCTCGGCGCGCACCCACAGCTGGTAGGCGGGGGTCGTGTCGGGGCCCAGCCCGAGCACGGCCGCCCATTCGGACTCCGTGTAGTTGCGCATGGGCCGGGCGCACAGCCCGCTCCCCGCGGCGGCCAGGCAGCCCCACTGGGTGATCCAGCCGAGCAGGGGGTGCAGGGCGGTCTGGGCGCGGTCGCCGAACGCCCGCGCCCACGGCCCGAAGTCCGCGGACAGGGTGTACCCCAGCGAGGAGGAGGCGTTGGTGTCCCCGGTGCGCGGCACCGGACGGTCGGGGCCGGTGCCGCCGCCGGGGTACAGCTCGGCGGCGACCCGGTCGTCGACCCGGTCCCCGGCGAGCACGACCCGGTCCAGCCGCAGGGTGCCCGCGGGAGCGGCCGGGACCGCGGCGGCCAGCGCCGCCGCCAGGGCGGCGGTGACGCCGGCGCCGTCCTCGGGGGACACGTACGCGCTGGTGACCAGGTTGGCGGTGGACACCCCGCTGGTCCGCGCGTCGAGCCAGTCCCGCAGGCCCGTCCCCGCCGCGGCGCGCGCCGCCACCGCCGCGACCCGGGCGAGGGCCCCGGCGCCGACCTCCACCGCCCCGGCGGCACCCGCCGGTCCGGCCGCCGGCCGGGCCTCCGGGACGGCCGCCGCGTCGTCGGCGGCCCCGGTCGTTCCTCCGGCCTCCGCACCGGGCTCGGTCGTGAGCAGGGCGCAGGGGACGAAGCCCTCGGGCACCGGGACCCCCGCGGGGGCGAACAGGGTGCGGGGGGCCAGCCCGGCGCGGGTCAGCGCCAGGCCCAGGGTCGCGGCCAGGTGGCCGCCCTCCAGCAGCGCCAGCGACGGCCGCAGCCGCCCGTACTCGGGCGGGTAGCGCCGGTGGTCCACCGCCACCGCGACCCGCGCCCCGGCCAGGGCGGCCTCCAGGTCGTCGGGCACCGGTGACCCGGCCCAGGGGTGCAGGGCGCAGGTGCGCGGGTCCATCCGCAGGCACCACCCCCCGCCCCCGGCGGGCAGCAGGAAGACGTCGGCGCCGAACAGCCCGCGCGGCGACGGGTAGGCGCGGTGCACCGGGTAGCGGTCGGCCGGGGAGACCCGGCGCACCCGCACCGCCTCCGCGCAGGCCGCCGCCAGGCGCGCCCCCGGGGACCAGCCGCCCCCGATCGCGGGCCCCGCGGCGTCCGCCGCGCGCAGCGCGGCCAGCGCTCCCCGCGCCGGCTCCGGCAGCGGCGCACCGGCCGCCGTCCGCAGCGCCGGATCGCCCAGCGTCCGGCCGAAGAACAGGGTCCGCACCGGTTCCACGTCCTTGTCGTGGGACTGCGCGTGGAACGCCGCCAGCGCCCGCGCCTCCTGCGCGGCCGTCACGGGAACGGGTGCGGGACCGGGTACATCTCGCCGGGTCGCTCCCACGGGACACCTCCCTCGAACAGGTCGGACGCCCGGGCCAGCCGTTCCAGGCCGCGCGTCCTGCGGTGGGTGTGGCCGAACGTCATCGGCAGCGCCCCCGGCACGATCACCTTGACCGACCGCACCCCGGCGGCCTCCGTGTACGGGGCGCTGCTCTGGTCCACGACGACCACGTCCAGGTCCAGGCCGTGCAGCACCGCCAGGCGCTCGCGCAGCACCGCGCCCAGGTCGGCTCCAGCGAACGAGGACGGCCCGCGGGCCGCGAACTCCTCCGCCGGCACCGTCCCGGACGGGTGCTCCAGGAACTCCCAGTGCGGACGGGCCTCCCACAGCCCGTGCATACCGGTGTGGTCCTCCAGGGTTCTGACCAGCGTGAAGTCGTCCAGCATCGGGCGGCACCGCTCCACGCTCACCGACTCCCGCATGCGCACCCACTTGGGGTACATGAGCGCGTTGGTGGCGGTCTCCTCCACCGCCGCCATCAGCGCCCGGTGCGGGTCGGCATGGGTGCCGGTGGCCAGGCTCATCGCGGGCGCCAGCCCGGAGCGCACCGCCTCCTCGGGGGCGGTCACCGTCGCGAGCGCGGTGGGCACACCCAGGTCGGAGGTGGCGTCCAGGACGCGCAGCCGCAGGCCACGCTCGGCGAGCAGGTCCAGCAGGTGCGCCAGCCCGGGGTGGTCCGCGGTGTCGACCTCGCGCAGCCGGGTCCGCGAGTACCAGGCGAGCAGGAAGGCGTCG
Organism: Nocardiopsis changdeensis; assembly: GCF_018316655.1. Lineage (GTDB taxonomy): Bacteria > Actinomycetota > Actinomycetes > Streptosporangiales > Streptosporangiaceae > Nocardiopsis > Nocardiopsis changdeensis. The sequence goes on from NZ_CP074133.1 coordinate 319,228, forward strand.
CGCTCGATCACCTCGAACAGCCCGTACAGGACGGCCTCGGCGAGGTCGCCGCCGACGGCGCAGCCGTTGGACGACTCGTACAGGAAGCGGGTGTCGGCGGTGCCCGCGTGCCAGAACGCCACGTGCTCGGGGACCAGCACCGGGCGGCGCTCCCGGGTGGACCACCCCCAGACCCAGTGGGTGGGGGTGTGGGGGGTGTAGGGGACCGGGTCGAAGGCGGGATGGCTGTACCACTCGGGTTCGTGGAGCCCGAGCCGGGCGGGGTCGATGGCGTCCCCGGCCAGCGCGGCGTAGGAGCCCCACACGCGGGGCGCGCCGGTGTGGCGGTGGCCGCCGGTGACGCGCTCGACGCCCTCCAGCAGGGCGGGGACCTCGCTGTCGGTGAACCGGGTGGAGCGGCCGTAGCCGCCCTCCCGCCGGGTATGGCCGGGGGCGACGGTCTCGCAGGTGACCAGGGACAGGGGGGACTCCTCGTCCCGGTACAGGTGGGCGGCGGGGCCGAACCGGAAGTCCAGCAGCCGCTCGCGCAGCGCCTCGCGGTCCATCCGCCGCACCCGCAGCGCGTGCCCGGGGACCGGGCGCGGGGCGTCGAGGTCCAGCCCGCCGGGCACGCCCAGGCCCTCCCCGCCCGGGAAGCAGCGGGCGCACCGCGGGTGGGGGACGAAGGTGTGCCGGGTGACCTCGCCGGTGCGGCAGTCCAGCGCCCACAGCGCCCGCCGCAGGGCGTCGGGGTCGGCCGCCGCCGCCCGGACCAGGGCGGCCCAGGCGTCCTCCCACAGGGGGAGGAGCTCGGGCTCGCCGCCCTCGGGGCAGGAGTCGCCCTCCAGGTCGCGCCGCCACAGCCCCGCGCACCGGGAGCACCCGGTCCCGTCGCCGACCCACGGCCCGACGACGGCCAGTCCGCCGCTCATCCCCAGGTGCAGCACCCCGTCTCCGGCCGCCAGGGTGAGGGGCTCCGCCAGTGTCGCCCCCGCCGGTGAGGGGATTGGGGTGGTCACGTCCATACGGCCACCGCCGAGTGCACGCCGTGGGCGGCCCAGGGGCCGCGCCGCCGGGGGCGGCCACCTGGACGCGGCCGCTGTGGGCGGCCCAGGCGGCCAGGGAGGCGGCCGCCTCGGGGGTGCGGGCGGCGTGGGCCGCCAGGCCGGGCAGGTCCTCGCCCTGGACGGCGGCGACGGCGCGGAGCAGCGCCTCGCGCAGCGCCGCGTCCGGGTCGGCCGCCGCACCGGAGGCGAGCACCGCGGGTTCGGAGGTCCCGGCGGCGCGGACCTCGGCCCGCCACAGCCCGGCGCCCTCCAGTTCGTGGAAGCGGACGGTCGCGGCCACACCCGCTCGCAGCGTGAGCGCCGCCCACAGGCGACGGGCGGCCGCGGACATCGGACCCGGCGGGTCGACCTCCTTCCACGGCACCCCCGCGCGCAGCACCAGGTCGCCGACCGCGTCGCCGACCGCCTCGGCACGCGTCGACCCCAGGCCGCGGCCAGTGTCCCCGGGGGCGGACCCCCAGGCCACCGCGTGCAGCGAGCCGATCAGCGCGTCCAGCCGGGCCTGGGCGGTGGTGGTGCCGCAGCCGCTCGCCCCCCGGCGTCCGGTGCGGGCCAGTCCCACCGGGAGCTGGGGCAGGTCGCCCGGCGCGGGCTCGCCCACCGGGCCGAACACCCGGTCCCACAGGGACGCGAGCGCGTCCAGCCGGTCGGTGGTCAGCGGCGCGGGCTCCGGCGCCGCCGGGAAGTCCTCGGTGCGCCCGGCGTCCAGCGGCGGCAGCAGCGGCAGCCGGTGGGGCTCGGAGACCAGTTCGTCGGTGGTCACCAGGAACTCCGGGCTCGCCGCCCCCGCCGCCCCCTCCGTCACCCGGGCCACATGCGCCACCACGGCCAGCGCCAGCTGCGCCGCCACCAGCGTGCGCGCCGCCTCCGAGCCCGGCGCGCCCGGGTCGGCCCCCGCGGGCTCGTCCAGCGCCGCGGCCCAGGCGCGCAGCGCGGCGAGCGCCTCCGGGGAGGCCGGGGCGTCGCGCGGCCCCGCCGCCCACACCCCGCGTTCGGCGATGATCACGTGCAGGGCCTCCGGGTGCCCCGGCACGGCGGACCGGACGGCGGCCAGCACCCCCGGTTCCGGCGGCCCGGTGTCGGCGGACACGTCGCGGAACCCCGCCCGGCCCAGGGCGCGGCGCACCGCGGCCTCCACCGGGACCGACTCGGCGCGCACCCGCACCGCCGTGCCCCCCAGCGCCCGCAGCGCCGCGAACGGCCGCGAGGTCAGCGCCTCCAGGTGCGGGTAGGCGGCCTGCTCCGTCTCCTCCAGCTCATGCTCCTCCTCGGCCTCGCGCAGGAACCCGTGCTCCTCCAGCTGGTCGAGGACGCCGGTCAGCACCGGCCGCCCCTTCTCGGGGAACCCGCCGACCAGCGCCTCCCGGGTGAACCCCGAGCGCAGCACCGGCTCCAGCGCCCGCCACACCGCGTCCGCCGGGGCGCCGCGCAGCACCACCGCGGTCGCGCCCATGCTGACGGCGACCCCCTCGGCGGCCAGCGACCGGGCCCGCACGGCCCTCTTCAACCGCAGCATCGGCTCAGGCACCGCCCCTCCACGGCAGGGTCGGCTTCAGCCCCGGGTCGCCCTGCTGGTGCTCCACCACCCGGCGCACCGTCTCCTCCCAGGTCTCGCCCACCACCTCCTGGGCGGCCTCGGTGAACAGGTACGCGATCGAGTACCGCTGGATCGGGGTCACCCCCATCAGCGGCAGCAGGTCGAAGAAGCAGTTGATGAGGAACCGGAACGCCGCGAACCCGTACCCGTCCCCCAGCCGCGTGAAGTCCAGCTTGCGGAACTCCCGGTGGAAGTCGCTGTAGGACCGCTCGTCCGACCCGCTCCACCGCACCCGCACGTCGTCGCCGAACCGCGACGCCGCGGTCAGCCGGTCCTGGTGGGGGTAGGGCAGGATGTGGTCCCGCCGCGCCAGCTCCACCGCCTCGGGCAGCCACCGCCGCGTCCACTCCAGCCAGCCCGGTGCCGACGGGTCGGCGGCCCGCCCCTCGTGGATCGGGGCCAGCAGCGCCACCAGCTCCCCGCGCTGGGACCGGTAGGACTCCGCCAGCCGCGCCTGCGCGGTCCCGTCCGGGTCCGACCAGTGGAAGTACTCCTTCCAATGGGACAGGAACGCCTGGTACCCCGACCGCAGGCCCCACTCGGGGTACTGCGACGCGATGGCCCCCATCCCCGCGAACACGTGCGCGAACACGCCCGTCCCGTCCACCCGGTCGGCGACCAGCCCCAGCCCGTCGGTGAGCACCCGCCCCTTGAGCGCGATCGCCTCCGGCCCGCGCAGGAACGTGTCCACCGGGTCGCCGTCCAGCCGCAGCACCGAGTTGTCCGGCTCCAGCGGCGTGTAGGGGGGCTCCACCAGCTCCAGGCGCCCCAGCCGTTCGGAGAACGCCTCGTACCTGTCCGGGTCCAGCGTCGCCGCGGACGGCCGCCGCTCCAGGAACGAGCGCGCCCGCGCCTCGGCCAGGTCCGCGGCGTCGGCCACCGCACCGTCCCGCCCGTCCAGGTACAGCACGCAGTGCGGGCCCAGCCGCCAGTGCAGGTGCAGCCACGCCGCGGTGATCCCCGGCCGGGCCGCCGCGTCCCGCGCGGCCGGGACCAGGCACTCGCCCAGCAGGGCCGCCTTGTCGCTGTCGTAGTAGGTCACTCGGAGTCCGACGGTCACGGGACCAGCCTCACTTCGCCTGGGGGATCGGCCGCCTCGGTGGCGGCGGGGACGACGGCCAGTTCGAGGAACACCTCGGTGGCGTGCCGGCCGCGCGGGCCGCTGAGCCCCGCGTCCGCCGGGTCCGGGGACATCTCCTCGACGAGCAGCAGCGGGCCCAGGTGGTCGAGCCGCTTGGCGGCCGTGGCCGTGTGCAGCCTGCTCAGGAAGTCCATGTGCTGTGGCTTGGGCGCCATCGCGCGCTCCAGCGGGCCCAGCCGGGAGCCCTGGAGCGGGCGCGCGAACACCTGGTCGGGGATGCCGCGGGCCATCCGCATCGTGTTGACCCGCCGGTGCAGCTCCGCGGCGGACTCGCCGGGGCGGGCCGCCAGCTCCGCGGTCTCCAGCGCCCACCGGCGGCGGAACAGGGTGACGGACCCGGCGCGCACGCGCGGCACCGCGCCCGCGAACCCGTCCTCCTCCCAGCGGGCGTGCAGGTCCATCACCGTGTCGCCGAAGGAGAAGAACGGCGAGTCCGCGACCATCGCCACGAGCATCTCGTCGTAGGGCAGCGCGTGCGGGACCAGGAAACCCGTGTACAGCGGGTCGATCTCCCGGTCCGCCGCGTCCGCCGCGCCTGCGCCGGCGCCGCCGCGCCGCACCAGCCGCAGCCCGTCCGGGGTGTGCACCAGCGCCAGGTCGGCGGTGGCGGGGCCGGGCAGCAGCACCGGCTCGTCGCGCAGCGCCAGCTCCTCCCCGGCCAGCGGCGGCGCCAGGTTCGCGTTGAACCCCAGCGCCGACCGCATGTGGACGGTGGGGGTGCCGGGCGGGCCCGATCGCCGCACGTGCTCGGCGACCCGGTCGCGGGCCCGCGCCGGCAGAGCGGACAGGAACCGGCTGAAGTACCGGGCCCGCCCGCCGTACAGGTGGTTGAGGACGAGCCGGCCGCCGTCGGGCTGGCCGAACACCGCCAGGGAGCGGCGCGCCGTGAACTCGCGCTCGGGCAGGAGGCCGGCGATCTCGGCGACCACCGACGGATCGACCGCGACCTCCTCCCCGGTGGACCGGGCCAGCTCGGCCAGGTGGTCGACCGCCCGGCGCCGGGCCGCCACCAGGCGGCGCAGGCCGTCGCCCGGGTCGGGGACGCCGTCCAGGTCCCCGGCCATCAACCGCTGGGTCAGGGGGAACGCGGCCCGCGCGTGCACCGCGAACCCGTCCAGGTCGTCGCAGCGCCCGCCCGCGCCGTAGCGGGACACGAACACGCTCTCCAGCGCGCCCGACAGCATCCGCTGGTCGTCCAGGGCGAACAGCAGCGGCATGATCCGCCGCAGGTCGGCCGTCCACTCCCGGGACCACGCCCGCGGCACCGGGGCTCCCCGGGACACGTGGCAGTCCTCGACCAGGGGCGAGGAGGCGGCCTCCGGCGGAGCCGGGTCGGCCCCCGGCGGGGTCACCGCCGCCGACCACAGGCGCGACAGGCGCGTCACCGACCGGGCGCGCTCTGCGCCGTCCGCCTCCGCGAACCCCTTGAGGACCTCCTCGGTGGCGTCGAACGCCTCCTCCATCCGCGCCGCCGCCCGGCCCGGCAGCCGCCGCACCAGGTCGTGCCAGCGCCGGTCGTACTCCGGGTCCTGCTCGGCGGCGGGCGCCCAGGGCACCAGCACCCCGGCGTCGATGAGTTTGGCGAGCACGTCCCGCAGCGCCTCCGGGGGCCGCCCCAGGTCCGCGGCCAGCCCCTCGCCCAGGACCCGCAGCACCACCGGCCGGGCCGCCCGCCGCTCCAGCGAGGAGAGCAGGGCGCCCCAGGCCCCGGCCAGGGGCAGGCGCACCTCCTCCTCGCCGAACGCCTCCGCCCGCGCGCCCGGCGAGGGCGGCGCCCAGCGGCGGCGGCGCACCAGCAGCCGGTCGCCCTCGCGGCGCGCCCCGCCGGTGAGCACCCACTCCAGCTCCGGGCGCGCCTCCGGGTCGGCGGCCAGCGCCCGCGCGGCCTGGCGCACCAGCAGCCGGCGCAGCCCCGCCACGGTGGTGGAGCGCAGCGGCTCCCCGTCCCGGGTCGGCGAGGACGGGTGCTCCAGGTCGTCGAAGTGCACGCCGGTGTACAGCGAGTACGGGCTCACCTTGACCGTGGACCGGGAGTGGTAGCGCACCAGGGCCGGCTCGGCCTTGCGCATCCGCTTGTCCGGGGCCCGGTCGGCCGGGGCCGCGGCCCGCGCCGCCACCGCCCGGTGCAGGTCCGGGCTGGACAGCGCGGTGCTGCGGTCGGTGGCCGGGTCGCGCGCCCACGCAGCGAGCTCGGCGCGCTCCTCGGCCAGCGCGGCCGGGTGCGCGTCGTCCAGGGCTGCGGTGGCCGCCCGGGTCCGCTCCCAGCTGTCGGTCCACTCGCCCAGCGCGCCGATCCGCCAGGTCAGCGGATCGCCGACCAGGGGCGCGCGCGGCGGGCGCCGGTTGAAGACGTCGCGTTTGACGGCGAGCGCGGTCCGCCGGTCCGCCTCCTCCTCCAGCGTCGGGGCGAGCAGGTGGAGGGCCTCCAACAGGTGGTCGCGGATGCGTTCGCGGTGCGCCTCCTCGTCGGCGAGGGTGCGCAGCAGGTCCCGCTCCAGGTCGGCGCGGGCCGAACGCAGCGGGCGGTAGGGGTACAGGTTCACGCGGGAGACCAGGTACGGGCCCTCCACGTGCTCGAAGCGGTCGGCGGGACCGGGTGTGCTCACGCGCCCTCCGTGCCCGCGTCCGCGTCCTTGCGCTTGCCCGCGCCGAACCCGCGCGGCTCCCGCTCCGACGCCCACCGGAACCAGCGCAGCGCCACCACGGTGCCCAGCAGCGACCAGCCCAGCAGCAGCCACACCGACGGCCAGTCCCACAGCGGGCCGCCCTCCGACAGGGCCCCGTGCAGCAGCACCGTCAGCGGGCGCCCGGGCAGCACGTCCACGATCGCGCCCAGGGTGTCGCCCAGCGGCAGGATGATGAACCCGCCCGCCAGGAACGCGGTGGGGAAGAAGATGCCGTTGATCATCGGCACCGCGGCGTCGGCGTTGGGCGGCAGCAGGGAGGCCGCCGCCCCCAGCGGGGCCATGCACACGAACCCGAGCGCGACCGCCGCCAGCAGCAGCGGGACGCGCTCCGCCGGGACGCTCACGCCCATGAACACGCCGATCACGACGATCACCGCGAGCACGACGACCGTGGTCAGCAGAGTGTTGGCGAGGTAGGCGCCCATCACCGTGACCGGCTTGACCGGGGTGGTCCGGAAGCGCTTGAACAGCCCGTGGTGGCGGCGGATGGCCAGCCCGATCGCCACGTTCGCGAACGCCACCGACATCAGGGCGAAGCCCAGGACGCCGCCGAAGCTCAGGTTGGCCTGGGTGATGGAGTAGTCGCCCAGGTCCAGGACCGTGTCGGCCTCGGAGCGGAACGCGAACCCGAAGCCGAGGTAGAACATCACCGGCATCAGCACGATGAACGCCAGCGTGATCGGGGAGCGCCAGAACTCCTTGAGCTCCCCGTCGACGTGCAGCAGGAAGGTGCGCAGCCCGTTGGCGCGGGCGCCCGCGCGGCGTGCGGCGGGCGCGGTGTCGGTGGTGCTCATTCGGCCTTCCCCGAGGTGGTCTTCTCCGCGCCCGCGTCGAGCATCGCCAGGTAGGCGTCGTCGAGGGTGGGCGGCACGATGGTCAGCCCGCTGATGGTGGCCCTCTCCCGCTCCGCCCAGGCCTGGACGTCGCGGACCACGGAGTCCTGGTCGTCGGTGTGGATGCGCACCCGCCCGTTGACCAGGCTCGCCCCGGCGGGAAGGCGGTCGGCGCCGACGCCCGGGTCGGCGAACTCCACGACGGTGAACGCGGAGGAGGACCGGACCAGCTCGTCCGGGGTGCCCGAGGCGATGAAGGAGCCGTCGCGGATGACGTCCACCCGGTCGGCCAGCTCCTGCACCTCGGCGAGGTCGTGCGAAGTGAGGATGACGGTGGTGCCGCTGTCGCGCAGCCCCGCGACCAGGCCGCGGATGCGGCGGCGCGACACCGGGTCCAGGCCGGTGGTGGGCTCGTCGAGGAAGAGCAGCTCGGGGCGGCCGGTCAGGGCCAGGGCCAGGTCGAGGCGGCGGAGCTGGCCGCCGGAGAGGGACTTGACCAGGGCGCCGCGCTTCTCGGCGAGGTCGACCTGTTCGAGGATCTCGTCCAGGCCCACCGGGTCGGGGTAGTAGGAGGCGTGGCGGCGCAGGATGTCGCGCACGGACAGGCCGGGTTCGAGCATGGACTGCTGGAGGACCACGCTCATCCGGGTGCGCAGCCGGGCGAAGTCGCGGCGGTTCCCGGGATCGAGCCCCAGGACGGACAGCCGGCCGGAGGTGCGGCCGCGGTGGCCCTCCAGGATCTCGATGAGGGTGGTCTTCCCGGCGCCGTTGGGGCCGAGCAGGGCGGAGATCGTACCGGTGGGCACCCGGTAGTCGATGCCGTGGAGGACTTCGCCCTTGCCGTAGTCCTTGGTGATGCCCGCGGCCTCGATGGCGTGTTCGGTGGGGACTTCTGCGGCGGCGGGTGCGGGGTCGCCGGAGCCGCCGGTGTCGCTGGGGTGCACGTGCTGCCCTCGGTGTTCTCGTGGGGTTCGCGGGTGGGGGCGGCCCCCCGACCGGTGGGGAACCGCCCTGGGTGCAGGGCTCGGACCGGATCCGGGTCCGGGTCCGGGTCAGCGCCGGGCCGGAAGCGGATGGTCGATCCGGTTGGAAACCGGACACCCGATCCGTATCGGCCTCGGATGGCCGATCCGCTTCAGAGCCGGATGGCCCGTCCGGATAGGAGCCGGATGACCGATCCGGTTCCAGATCGGATAGTCGATCCGCTTCAGATCCGGATGACCGATCCGGATCGAGACCGGATGACCGATCCGGTTCGGGGCCGGATCAGCCGCACGAACCCGAGGAGCAGCAGCTGCTGGAACCGCAGCACGAGGTGGAGGTGCAGCTGCTGGAACCGCTGGTCGCGCCGGTCTCGGGGACGGCGACGGCCTCGCGGACGCTCATGACCTCCATGTCGGAGAAGTCGAGGTCGGGCAGTTCGATGGAGGGGGAGTCCTGCATGGGGGAACCTTTCGTGGAAGAGAAAACGTCACCCGTTCGTCCACGCTTTGACCGGTCGACCGGACGCGGCTTTTCCCTATCGAGTCGGTGGGTCTTTCCTTGCGGAGAGACCGTCCCCGGGTAAGGGGGTGGCCGAAAACGGTCAACGGGTTTATCGCCTGTGCAGCGTGAATGTGCGACGGGGGGTTTGGGGGTCGTGGAACGGGGGATGTGGAAAGGTCGCTCCGCACGTGGAGCGCGATCCGTCGGTCACACGCCGGGACCCGGTCCCGGCCTGTCGGCGGTGTGCGGGGTCAGCCGCAGGAACCGCCGGAGCAGCAGCTGCTGGAGCCGCAGCAGGAGGTGGAGGTGCAGCTGCTGGAGCCGCTGGTCGCGCCGGTCTCGGGGACGGCGACGGCCTCGCGGACGCTCATGACCTCCATATCGTCGAAGTTCAGCTCGGGCAGGTCGATGTCCAGAGCCGTGGATTCGGGCATGGTGAGCCCCTTCGTTCGTTTCGTGCGCGGTCCCCCGGGCGGCACGAAAATAACATGCGGCGCGGAAAGCGGATAGGGGCTGTATCGACCATTCTCCGTAGCGTGTCCTCGGGTTCGCGTTCCCGTAACAATGGAAAACGACCGGGAGGGCTGTGCGGTATGGGGTCCCGAAAGGTCTGGAATTCCAAGGATTGTTTCCGGTGGGGTCCGCGGTGCTCAGCGGCGGTGTGCGGCGGGACCCGGGCGCACGGCTCCGGGCGCCGCCGGGCCCGCGCCCCGTTCGCCGTGCCGCAGATCCGGGCCGGCCGGGCGCGCCGCCAGGGCGCGGAAGAGGCGGAGGACGGCGGCGGACCCGCCCAGCCACAGGGCGAGGACGACCGGCAGGTTGAGGTCGTCCGCCCCCTCGAGGAGGGCGAGGGCCACCAGCAGCGCCGAGGAGGCCAGCGCGCACAGGAACGAGACCGGGTTCCGCAGCCGGAGGAAGGCGTACCAGAGCAGGAGGGGGGAGATCAGGCCCAGGGTCGCCAGGGAGACCAGGCCGGCCAGGGCCGGGCCGATCCACGCCCAGGCCGGGTCCGGGCCGGGGGGTCCGGGCCGCCGAACGGGGGAACCGTTGATGGCCATGGCCTCATGGTAGGCGCCGGACCCGCGGATCAGAAGGCCGTACCCGGCACCCGGGGAGTACGTCCGGGGAGTGCTGACCGGTACCCGGGGGAGCGCCGGGAGGTGCGTCCGGGGGAGTGCCCGGCTCCCGGGACGTGCGTCCTGTGAGGGCCGTGTTCGGCGGCCCGGGCGTGTGCCCGGGGCTGCCCTGCCCGGCACCCGAGTTGTGCCTGGGAAGTGCGGCCGGGGCCGGTCCCCGGGGGTATCGTGCCCGGCGTCCGGAGAGCACGCCGGGGGTGCCGTGACACCCCCGGCGTGTGGCCGGGGCTGCCCTGCCCGGCACCCGAGCTGTGCCTGGGAAGTGCGGCCGGGGCCGGCCCCCGGGGTATCGTGCCCGGCGTCCGGAGAGCACGCCGGGGGTGCCGTGACACTCGAAGCGCGCGGCCGGGGGCGTGCCCGGCGCCCGGAGGAGCACCGGGGCCGGCGCCCGGGGGTCAGGCGGTCTTCCACTCCGGGGCGAGGACCGACCAGATCTCGGTGTCGCGGCGGCTGCCCCGGTACAGGAAGTTGCCGCGCATGACACCCTCCCGGGTCATGCCCAGGCGGCGCGCCACCGCGATGCTCGCCGTGTTCTCGGTGTCCACGTGCCACTCGACGCGGTGCACCCCGCGCTCCTCGAACGCCCAGCCGATGAGCACCCGGGCGGCCCGGGTCACGAGCCCGCGGCCGGAGGCAGCGGGCTCCAGCCAGCAGCCGGCCTCGGCGGTGCCCTGGGAGGTGTCCAGCTGCGGCAGCAGCACACCGCCGACGAGCTTCCCGTCCAGCCGGATCCCGCAGATGCGACCCGTGTCGGCGGCGGTCCTGTCCGCGTACCGCTGGAGGTAGGCGCGGCTCGACTCCAGGTCGGTGACCAGGTCGGGCAGGCCGACGTAGCGGCCGATGAACTCCCGGCCCCGGTCGATGTGGTCCAGGAACTCCCGGGCATGCCAGGGTTCGAGCGGGCGCAGCTCGGCGCCGTCTCCGAGGGGTGTGCTGTACATCGGGCTCCTCGACCGGAACGGTCAATGGTGAAAGGGGACGGGCGCGGATGGGGGATCGGGCCCACCCTACGCGGGACATATGAGAGGTTCCTCCTGATTTTCTGGAGGAAAGCGGCGGGAGGACGGCTCCCCACCGCACGGGCGCGGGAGGCGCGCGCAGCCCGCGGCCGGCCGCTCCGGCGGCGCCCCGTCGGAGGGTGCGTTCCCCGGCCGTCGACCGCGATGGTGCGCGCGCGTCCCGGCGCGGGCGCCGTGGTGTACTGTCCGGGACGGCTCGGCGGCGCTGCGAGGACGGGACACGGGTATGCCAACGGCGGAGATCAACGGCCACTCACTCTTCTACCGGGAGTACGGGGAGCCGTCGGCCCCGCCCCTGGTCATGGTCCACGGCCTCCACGGCGAATCGGGTGACCTGGCCCCGGTGGCGGAACGCCTGGCGGAGTCCTTCCGGGTCGTCACGCCCGACATGCTGGGGCACGGCGAATCGGCCCACCCCGAGGAGTTCGTCCTAGAGGACCAGGGGCACGCCCTCAACGGGCTGATCGCGTCGCTGGGGTACGGCTCGGCCGCCGTTCTGGGCCATTCCATGGGGTCGTACGTCGCCGCGCAGGCCGCCGTCCTGGAACCCGCGCGGGTGTCGAAGCTGGTGCTGGTCGCACCGAAGGCGCACGGGTTGACGTCGTCGTCGGCGGCGTACGCCGAGCGCATGGGGTTCGACCTCGCCAGTGCGTCGGCCCGGGACGCACTGGAGTTCATGGCGGGGGCGCTCTGGTCGCCGGACACCTCGGACGACCGGCGCACGCAGATCCTGCTGAGCCTGGGCTCCGACCCGGCGTCCCCCGAGGAGAAGGCCGCGGTGGAACGGTCCCTGGCCGGGTTCGACCTGCGGCCCCACCTGGGCGGGATCACCTCCCCGACCCTGGTGGTCTCCGGCAGCGGCGACGGGCTGAACACCCCGGAGATGGGCCGGGAGGTGGCGGTGTCGATCCCCGACTTCCAGTTCCGGGTCTACGAGCACTCCGGCCACATGCTGCCGTACGAGGAGACCGACCGCCTCGTCGCGGACGTGACGCACTTCGTCCTGGGCTGAGCCCCGGTCCGCCGGTCGCGGGCGGCCGGGCGGGCAGGGCGCGGAACGGGGAGCGCTCTTCGGGCCGGGAGGCGCCGGCCGCGGGCCGGCACCGGGCCCGCCCGGGTCCACCGCACTACCTGCCCGGAGGCCCGCCCGGGTCCACCGCGGTACCCGCCCGGAGGCTCGCCCGGATCCACCGCGGCACCTGCCTGGGGGACTCGCTCGGGTCCACCGCGCTACCTGCCCGGAGGACCGCTCGGGTTCACCGCGGTACCCGCCCGGAGCACCGCCCGGGTCCACCGCGGTACCTGCCCGGAGGACCGCTCGGGTTCACCGCGGTACCCGCCCGGAGGACCGCCTGGGTCCACCGCGGCACCTGCCCGCGCCACCCGCCCGGAGGACCGCCCGGGCCGCCCGGGGTCCCCGGGCGGCCCGGGCGCGGGGCACGCGGGCGCGGCGCGGGCGGGCGGCGTGTCAGGCCCCGGGGTCCAGCGCGGCGGCGGCCGCGGCGAGGTCGGCGTCGTCGCGCGTGGTCAGGGCGTACAGGGCGTGCCCGATGGGGGAGGCGTCCCACAGGTGCCTCGCCTGTGCGACCAGGCCGGGGTGGACGCGGCCGCCCGCCTCCCCGTACGCGGACACGGCGGCCCGCAGCATCTCCTCGCCCGCGGCCCCGTACTGGGCGGCCAGGTCTCGGGCCGGGTCGTCCACGCGGGCCGTGGTCCAGTCCAGGACGCCGGTGATGGTGCCGTCCCCGTCGAACAGGACGTGGGCGGGGTAGATCTCGCCGTGCGTCATCACCGTGGCCGGGGGCCAGCAGGTGTCGTCCTCGAGCCAGTCCTGCCAGGCCCCGGCCAGGGCGGGCGCGACGGTGAACTCCTCGCGCACCCGCGCGATGTCCTCCGCCCACGACCGGCGCACCTGCGCCGGTGTGCGCACCTCGACCCCGGCGGCCCCGGCCCGCTCGGGGGTGATGGAGTGCAGGCGCGCCAGCAGGCGGCCCAGCCGCTCGGCGTAGCCGGGGTCGGCCGGGTCCATGTGCCACTCCGGCTCCCCGCCGGGCAGGGTCAGCCCGGGGGAGCCGGGCAGCGCCGGGTAGGCGACCAGGTCGGGTCCGCGCACCTGCCAGTCCGGCACGGCGATGCCCCCGGCCGCCAGGGCCGGGGCCACCAGGTCCAGGACGCGGGCCTCCGCGGCCATGCCTGCCGAGACGTCCGCGCGCCGCGGCACGCGCAGCACCCACCGCCGCCCCTCGGTGTCGTCGGCCATCACGACCCGGTAGTCCAGGCCCGCCTCGTTCACGTCCGCGGACTCCGGGAGCAGGTCCAGCCCGTGGGCGGCGGCCAGGGCGATGACATCGTCGATCGTGCTCATGGGACCACGCTCTCATCCGCGCGCGTCCCGTTTCCACGTCCGCGCCGCCCGGTCGCGCCGCCGTCCACGGACCGGGGCGCCCGTGCCCGGGGGAAGCCCGTCCGCCCTCAGCCCCGGAACCCGTAGCCGTTGCCCTCCGCGGTCATGATCAGGGTGAGGGCCCCGGACATCGCCCGGGAGGCGGCCCGGCGCTCCTCCAGGAGCCCGGGGGTGTCCGGCGGGGCCAGGCCCAGGGCCTTCGCCGCGGGGCGCGGGTCGTCCTCGTCGGGGTCGTCGGGGTCGAGGTCGCGGAACCGCTCGGCGGCGAGGAGTTCCAGCGCCTCGACCAGGTCGTGGCCCAGGACCCGGAACCCGCCCTCGGAGTCGGCGTACAGGACGGGGCGCCGGGGCCCCTCCCCGCACAGGTAGTAGGTGCCGCCCGCCCCCTCGTAGGCGAACGGCTCCAGGCGCCGGCCGCCGATGAGGTGGACCTCCTCGACGTGGGGGTCGCCGCCCCCGTACTGCTCGTCGAGGTCGGTGTACACGTCGAACGCGGCCAGGTGGTCCTCGGTGTCGGCGTCCCGCCGGGCGCGGCGGAGCAGTTCCGGCTCCTCGGCGGGGCCGGTGAGCCAGCCCGCGGCGGCCGCCGGATCGCCGATGTCGGCGGGCACGAGGCCGGCGGTGCCGTCGGCGCCCACGACGACGCGCACGGGGAGGCCGAGCACGGTCTCGGGCAGGTCGTACAGGGAGTGGGTGGAGTCCTCCGCGACGGGGGACAGGCCGAGGTCGGCGGCCACCCGCGCCCAGCCGAGCCGCTCGGCGGCGCACCTGCGCTGGTCGGGCACGCCGAAGCCGCGCACGGCCCCGGCGCCGAGCTCCGCGTCGGCCCGGGCCTGGATCTCGGCGTCGGGGGCGCCGGCGATGTCCGCGGCGGACCAGCCGGGGGAGATGAGGCTCGGCGGGACGAGGTGCGCGTGCCAGGCGTGCACCGAGAAGCCGTCCCCGAAGCGGACGGCGGGGCCGTGGGGGTGGTGGAGGCGGCCGCGGGCGTCGGTGTGGACCTCCGCCGGGGGCGGGGTGAGGACCGCGACGTGCTCGAACGCCCACCACCAGCCGACCGTCGGGGCCAGGTCCGCCAGGGCGTCCAGCCCCTCGGCGGCGGCGTCCGCGGCGAGGTCGCGCAGCAGGAGCGAGGCCAGCACCGGGGCGGGGGCGACGGGCGTCCGGGCCTGCTGCTGGAGCGTTCGCCAGTGCCCGTCGGAGGCCGCCGGTCCGTCCGTGGCGGGGACCGGGAGTTCCAGGTCCCGGGAGAGCGCGGCACGGGCTCCGGCGAGGGCCCGGTCGAAGAGGGCCGGGTCGGCGGGCGCGGCCGCCCGGGTGCGGAACTGTTCGCCGACCCGGTAGGAGTTCCAGGCCGGGGCCGGGACCAGCGCCTCCGCGGCCGTGAGGGCCCCGGACACGAGGCCCTGCGGCAGGTCCAGCCTCCAGAGCCGTTGCAGGAGGCCGTGGTCGGTGAGCGGGTCCGGGGCCGGCAGGGGCGCGCCGGCCCGGTCCCGCAGCGCCGTGTCGGACCGGAGGATGTGGACGGCGAGCAGCCCGGCGAGCGGGGACGCGCACCGGACGACGGCGGGCGGCGCCGCACCCCGGCTCCGGTAGAGGTCGCCCACGGCGCGTTCCGCCGCGCCCGGGTCGGGATCGGCCGCGCGCTCCCGCCACCGTGCGGCCAGCCCCTCCAGGGTGCGGTGCTGCTCGTCGGTCAGTCCGTTCGCGGACACGGTCACTCCTCGCGTGGATCGGTCGGTGCCCTGTGTGACGGGTGGTGCCGCCCCCCGGTTCCGGACACGGCCGCCCCGCCCCGGGCGGGGGCTCAGGGGCTGTGGGGTTCCGGGGTGGCCGGGGCCGGGCGGCGGGGGCGCACCAGCTGGGCGAGCAGGGCCAGCACCGGCAGCTCCACCAGCGGGCCGGCCACCAGGGCGACCGCGATCAGGGGCCGGTCGGGGAAGGCCGCGACCGCGATCGCCAGCGCGATGGGCGAGTTGCGGGCCGTGGCGGTCATGGTCAGCGTGACCGCCCGGTCGGCCGACAGGCGCAGCACCCGGGACAGGCCCGTGGCGATCAGCGGCAGCGTCACGAAGAAGACCACCAGCGGGGGCAGCAGCGCGAGCAGGTCGGCGCCGTGCTCCAGGACCATGCGCGACTGCCAGGCGAACATCGCGAACACGGCCGCGTACAGCAGCGGCAGCACCAGGTGCGAGGCCGGGCCGGTGACGCGGCGCTCGCGCCAGGCGGCTCCCCCGAACCGGGCCGAGGCCCACCGCAGCAGCATCGCCAGCGTCAGCGGGACCACGAGGACGAGCAGGACCGACTCGGCCAGTGTGGCGCCGTCGACCATGGCGGCTCGCCCGCCCAGCAGCAGCACGTACACCGGCAGCAGGAGCAGCTGGAGGACGAGGTTGACCGGCAGCAGGGCCGCGGCGATGCCGGTGTGCCCGCGCGCCATGGCGGTGAAGACCAGGTACCAGTCCGTGCACGGGGTCACCAGGAGCAGCAGCAGGCCGATGCGCAGGTCCGGTTCGCCGCCCAGCAGGCCCGCGCCCAGCGCCCAGGCCAGGGCCGGGGTGAACACGAAGTTGAGCACCAGACTGACGGCGACCAGGGTCTTGGCGTGGTGGACCTCACCCACGTGGGCGGCGTCCATCTGCACGAACACCGCGGTGAGCATCACCAGCAGGGCGGGCAGCACCGCGTGCCCGGCGACCGGGCCGACGTGCGGCAGCAGGCCCGCGGCCAGGCCCGCCAGGGCGGCTAGGGCCACGAACAGGCTCTGGAGGCGTTCGGCCGTGGACACCGGGTCAGCCCTTTTCGGTGGAGCCGGGCCCCAGGGCGCCCAGCAGGCGGGCGGCCTCCCAGGCCGGGGAGCGCTGCGCCGGGAGCAGCCCCCTCTCCCCGTAGTAGCGGAGGGTGGTGGCCGCCACGCCGGAGCGTTCGGCCGGTTCGGAGACCCGCATCAACACCATGCGCACACGGTAGGCCTTCGAGCCGACTCGAAGGTCGAGCCGCCGGACGCGGGGCGCTTTCAGGGCGTCCGGCCGTGCGCGCGTGACAGGTAGGTGGTGAGGGGGACCGGGCGGCCGTGGGGGTGGTGGCGGGCGTGGAAGGCGTACTCGCCGGTCGGCGTCGGGACGACCACCGCGCGGACCTCGGCGGCGGGCGCCACGACCGCGTCCAGGGCGCCGACCTCCGGGTACGCGACGAACGCGCAGGGCGTGGCCCGACCGCCCCGGCGGAGCAGCACGACCGCGCCGTCCTCCCGGACCGCCTCGGCCCCGTGCAGGGCCTCCACGGTCCAGGCGCAGCCGCCCGAGCGGGGCAGGTACTCCCCGGCCATGCGGGCGACCACCTCGCCCACCCGTGTGTCGTCGGGCGGCTCCCACACCCGGGCGTGGGGTTCCACGTCGTCCCCCATCGACACGGAGTCCCGGTCCACGACCACCCTCATGCGCCGCCTCCCCGTTCGCCGTCCCGGCGGCCGCCGGGGCCGTCGGTGTCCGCCGTGTTCCCTCCGTGCGCCGCGGGGCCGGGCGCGTGCCCGGCCCCGCGGCCGTGTCCCCCGGACCGGGTCAGTCCCGGTCCAGGGCGCTGCCGATCTCGCCGACGCGGTCGGCGAGCAGCCCGATCGCGCCGATCGCCCGTGTCACCGGGTCGTCCTCGGCCCCGCCCAGGGCGCGGGAGCGGCGGAACGCCGCCTTGACCTCCGCCCAGCGGGCCTTCTGCTCCGGGGTCATGGTCCCCCGCAGCTCGGCCAGCTTGAGCAGGTTGGCCTCCGCCCCCGAGGTCAGCGTCTGCGCCTCGCCCAGGTAGTGGTCGTCGATGATGGCCTCCACCTCGGCGTCGTTCATCACCGGCACGATCTTCTCCGCCAGCCGGTTCATGTTCCGGTACGACCCCTGGAGGCGGAACGGCGGCTCGGTGCGGGCGTCCTCGGACTGGGCCGCGGAGGCGATGTACGCCTGGTTGTTGGCCAACACCACCTCCTGGACGCGCAGCAGCTTGCGCAGCACCGACACGATCCGCTCGACCTCGACCGCCGAGTACGGGTGGCTCATCCGGTCGACGGTCACCGACTCGTCCCCCTGCGCCATGCGCACGAACAGGTGAACGTCCTCCCGGTCCCGGGTGGACAGCGGCGCCAGCGTCGGGTTGGAGGTGAGGGCGTTCTCGATGTAGCTCAGCGAGAACAACTCCTCCTTCCCCGACAGCACGTCGCCCAGGTTGTACACGTCGGCGCGGTTGGCCAGCATGTCCGGGATCCGGAACCGCTTGCCCTGCTCGGTGTACGGGTTGCCGGCCATGCAGACCGCGAACCGCTTGCCGCGCAGGTCGTAGGTGCGGGTCCGCCCGTTCCAGACGCCCTCCATCCTGCGCTGCCCGTCGCACAGCGAGATGAACTTCTGGAGCAGCTCCGGGTCGGTGTGCTGGATGTCGTCCAGGTACAGCATCGTGTTGTTGCCCATCTCCAGGGCGAAGGAGATCTTCTCGACCTCCTGCCGGGAGGTGGCGTCGGGCGCCTCCGCCGGGTCCAGGGAGGTGACCCCGTGCCCCAGGGCGGGCCCGTTGACCTTGACGAACACCAGTCCCAGCCGGCTGGCCACGTACTCCATGAGCGTGGTCTTGCCGTAGCCCGGAGGGGAGATGAGCAGCAGCAGGCCGCTCTGGTCGGTGCGCTTGTCGTCGCCCGCGGCGCCCAGCTGCTTGGCGAGGTTGTCCCCGATCAGCGGCAGGTACGCCTCGTCCAGCAGCCGGTTGCGGACGAACCCGCTCATCACCTTGGGCTTGTACTCCTCCAGCCGCAGCCGGTCGCGCTCGGCGGCCACCAGGGCGTTGCGCCGCTTCTGGAAGTCCCGGTAGGCGGGCACCTCCTCCAGCCTGAACCGGCGGGTGCGCGGCAGGATCTCGTCGAGCCGCACGTCCAGGGACCGGTCCCGGATCCGGGGGTGCGAGCCGAGCAGGCCGGTGACGGTCTCGTGCACCGCCGCGGAGGACTCGTACCGGTCCACCCCGGCGAGCGCGATCGCCGCCGCCTCGGGCAGGTCGCCGGGGTCGACGTCGTCGCGGGTGGCCGCGTACGCCTCCAGCCACGCGCCGACCAGCTGGTACCGGGCGGCCAGGTCGTCGCCGAGCCCGCGCAGGTCCTCCTCGAAGGACTTGCGCGTGGTCTCCCGGGTGCTGCCCAGTGCCCGGGAGAACCGGTCCAGCAGCGTGCGCGCCCCCGGACCGGACACGAAGCCGCGCTCGGCGGGGCTGTCGGCGGCCAGCTCCTCGAACAGGTAGTCGCCGACCAGGTCCAGGTCGGCGTCCTGGTACAGCCCCGTGTCGGTGAGGAACGCGTCCACGGCCCCGGCCAGCTCGGTGCGCAGCGCGTCGGCGGCGGTCGAGCGCCGGGCCCCGAACACCGCGCGGGCGCGGGCCAGCGACGCCGCCCGGGTCGCCCAGGAGGTCCGCCGGCCCTGGTCGGCGCCGAACGCCCAGAACAGCTGGGCGACCGCGCGCGTGCGCCCCGGGTAGCGCAGCAGCCCGGCGCCGGCGCGCAGGCGCAGCAGGGACGACAGGATCTTCGCGGCGTCGTGGTCGTGCACGCCCCGCTCGTAGCCCTCGTCGTAGCGGGACTCGGCCGCCTCGCGGACCAGGGCCGACAGCGAGGCCCCGTTCTCGGGGTGCAGTTCGGCCTCGTGCAGCCGGGCCAGGCCGTCCGCGCTCTCCTCGGCCGCCGCCAGGATCGACGTGGCCAGGTACTCGGCCCGGTACACCTCGGGGCTCTCCGACACCAGCAGGCGGTCCCACAGGTGCCGGGTCCGCGCGAACTGCGGGTCGGTCACCGGCTCCCGGAAGTCGGTGCCGGTGACCGCCACCGCCATCTCCCCCTGGAAGGGGGTGAGGGTGAGGTCGATCGGCTGGGAGTTGATCGCGAACCGGTGCCTGCCCAGCCGGATGGTGTCGCCGTCGTACAGGTCGGTGCGGTCCTGGAGGGACCGCCCCGCCTCCTGGCGGGCGGCGAGGATGCGGCCCTGGAGCTCCTCGGCGCGCACGGTGTCGCCGAGTTCGCGCATCTCGTCGGCGGTGCGGCGCAGCCGCGCCACCATCGCGTCGGAGGCGAAGTAGGTGTTGACGTCCTCCAGGGTGGACAGCGACGCCACCCTGCGGTGCACGCCCTCCAGCACGCGTTCGGCGGAGGCCGCCAGCCGGTCGGCGCGGCGGGCCCGCTCGTCCACCAGCGACTGCTTGCGGGTGGAGAACGCCTCGTACACGTCCTCGCGCTTGTCCGAGAGCTCCCCGAGGAAGTCCTCGAACTCGGCGAACCGCGACTCCAGGTTCTCCAGCTGGAGCATGATCCGCCCCAGCTGCTCGTCGCAGCGCTCGGGGGTGTCGGCGGCCGCCAGCGCCCCCGTGACGGCCTGCCCGAGCAGCGCGAACTCGGCCGCGAACTCGGCCCGGCCCTCCAGGGCCAGCAGCTCCTTGCGGCGGGCCTCCAGGGTGGCGCGGGCCCGGTTGATCCCGGCCAGCACCTCGCTGATCCGCTCCAGGATGCGGGTGCGCACCTGGGCGTCGCCGATCTCCAGCGACCCGATGACCTCGGTGACCGTCTGGAGCCCCTCGGTCTGCGCGGCGATCCGCTCGCCCACGGCGGTGGCGGCGCTGACCGCTTCGAGGGTCTCGGCCTCCTCCACCAGCCGCTCCACATCGGAGTGGTAGCCGGCGAAGGCGTCCTCCTGCTCCAGGAACGCCACGGTGCGGCGGCCCACGGAGCCGATCTCCTCCTCCAGGGACCGGTCCAGCCCGGCGAGCAGGTCGGCGTCCACGTAGCGCATCTCGCCCAGCGTGGCCGCCTGCCCCTGGGCGCGGCGCAGCTCGGTGAGCCGGGTGATCCAGCCCTCCGCGGTCCGGGGGGCCTCCCCCCGGGAGGTGCGGATGAGCGCCGTCGCCCTCTCCTGCGCCGCGGCCAGCGCCTCGGCGGCCTGGGCGGTGAGCGCCTGGACGGTCTCGAACTCCTCCAGCACCCGCTCGGCGGTGGCGCGCACCTGGGAGAGGGGGGCGGCCAGGTCGCCCAGCTCCTCCTCGCCCAGCCAGTGGAACCGGTCCGACACCCGGCGGCAGGCGGCGATGAGCGCCTCGAACACCTCGGTGGAGGGGCTCATGTCCTGGGCCATCCGCGCCACGGACAGGCAGTCCGACACGCCCCGCACCAGCTCGGCGTTGCCGATCCGCTCCAGCGGGCCGCTGCCCACGGGCTGGGCGGCGGCGTACTCGTCGGACACGAACGGGGTCTGCCACACCTGCATGGGGTGGACCCGGGTGGGCTCGCCCGACGTCTCCCGGAACACCGTCATGGTGCCGTCGTCGAACAGCGAGTACCCGTGGCAGACGATCGGGTTGGCGACCTCCTTGCGGATGGTGTTGTACGGCAGCAGCAGGCTGCGGCCGTCCGCCCGCGAGTGGAAGACGTACAGCACGTCCTCGCCGTTGGGCGAGCGCACCACCCGCTCGAACTCCAGGTCGGTGACGTCGGTGTCGAACGTCCGCGCCACGCCGGTGGACAGGTAGTAGCCGCCGGGGAAGATCAGGCCCTGGTCGTCGGGCAGGCGCTGACAGGACTGCCCGATCCCGTCGAGGCGCAGGACGTCCTTGGTGTGCCGGTTGAAGACCAGGTGCCGCCACACGATCTCGTTGTAGGGCCGGATCCGCAGCAGGATGAGCGGCCCCACCTCGGCGTGGAACACCGAGGCGTCGGCCAGGCTCTGCAGCGCCTCGTCCACGGGCTCGCTGTAGACGCCCTCGCCGACCTCGGTGTTGTTCTCGATCTTGATGGTGAGGTCGCCGCCGACCGTCTCCACGAACAGCTCGTCGAGGATCGAGATGTGCGGGTGGCGGCCCGGGACGTGGTCCTCGCGAGTGGCCTCCACCCACGAGAACTCGTGCGAGGGCGGGAAGACGTGGTCGCGTTCGCCGCGCTCGTCGAGGTAGGCGATCTCGCCGGTGGGCGCCACCGTCCACCGCAGCACCCGCACGTCCTCCGTCTGCGGGCCGATCTGGAACACGGCCAGCAGCCGGTCCTCGACCTTGCGCAGCTGGAGGAGGCGGGCGTCGCGGTAGTAGCGGTAGAGCTGACCGAAGTCCTGCCGGAACCGCGCGTCCTCCAGCAGACCCGGGAGGGTCCCGGCGGGCGCGTCGGTGAAGGAGAACCCGTCGCCGTCGTGCTCGTAGCGGTGCAGCGAGAACACGTCGGAGACGTGCGTCTCCCGCTGCATGCCGATGAAGACGTTGTAGCCGAACAGGATGGTGTCACCGGTGCCGCCCCCGACGGAGCCGCCCACGCTGACGATGTCCCGCGGCGTGCAGTTGTGCTCGGTGCGGATCCGCTCGGTGCCGAGCAGGGTCAGCTCGGTGCCGCCGAACACCTCCAGCCGGCGGGTGTTCAGTTCCTCTGTACGGCGGGCCAGCTCACCGGTCTGCTCGCGGAGCCGGGCGCGGAGCACCTCGTAGGTGCCCGCGTCCAGCTCCTGCGCGTCGACGGTGTCCGGCCCGGGGCCTGCGGTCTCGGGGGCCTCGGTCACGGACGGCTACCTCACTGCTTCACGGCGTTGGCGGGGGCGAGCGCGGTCACCGGCAGCTGGTCCAGGCCCATGGAGCGGGCCGCGGACAGCAGGCCGTTGAGCTTGCCGTTGTCGCCCTGGCCGCCGTTGATGAGCTGGAGCAGCAGGGCGGACACGGTGAGGTTCTTGACGTCCTCGGTGTCCAGCGACGACACGACCTTCTTGATGTCGCGGACGAAGTCGCCCTCGCCGTTCAGCCAGCTTCCGCCCAGCGCCTGCATCGTCTCGGAGCTGCCGACGAAGCCGTCCACGGCCTTGCCCAGGCCGATGGAGTTGACCATGCGGTCGAAGAAGACGCCGTCGCCGCCGACGATGTTGATGTCGGCGTTCTCCAGGCCGGTGGCCAGCACGGTGGCCTGGGCCTCCGCGACCTGGCGGTGGACGTCGATCCCGGCCAGGCGGACCTCCTTCTCGGCCTCCAGGCGCAGGCGGTACTCCTCGTGCTCGCGGCTGACCTGGTCCAGGGCGGCCATGGCCCCGGCCTTGTCGGTGAGGCCCGCGGCCTCGGCGCGCAGCTTGGCCTCGATGCCCTCGGCCTCGGCGAGCATCTTCGCCTGGACGGCCCTGGCCTCGGCCTCGGCCTTGAGGCGGGAGACCTCGGCCTCGGCGGTGCCGACCTTCTCGATGGCCGCGGCGTCCTGCTCGCGGACCTGGACGTCGGCCAGGCCCTGGGCGGCGGCCTCGGCCTGGATGCCCTCGGCGAGGCGGATCTTGGCGCGGGTGTCGAGCTCGGCGGCCTGCTGGCGGGCCTCGGCGAGGGTCAGTTCCTCGGCGGCCCTGTGCTTGGCCGCGGCCTCGGCTGCCTCGGCGGCCTTGATGTCCTTGACCAGGCGCTCCTGGGCCTCGGCCTCGGCGTGGATGATGATGGCCTGGCGCTGGCGCTCGGCCTCCTCGACCGCGCGCAGGCGCTTGATGGCCTCCTCCTGCTCGGCGACGGTGCGGTCCACGGCGACCCGCTCGCGGATGACGTCGGCGACCTCGCGCTTCTCGGCCTCGACCTCCTTGTCCTTGGAGATCCGGCTCAGCTCGGTCTCGCGCTCGCGGCCGATGACCTCCAGCATGCGGTCCTTCTCGATCCGCTCGGTCTCGATGGCGATGACGCGCTCGCGGTTCTTCTCGGCGACCGCGATCTCGCGCTGCTGGTTCTGGTGCTGGACGCCCAGCGCCTCGGAGGTGCGGATGTTGGCGGTCTCGGCCTTGAGGCGCTCCTCGGCCTGCACGCGGGCCGTCTCGGCCTCCTCGCGGGCCTTGATGATCTCGATCTCCCGCTTGGCCTTGGCCGCCGCCTCCTCGCGCCGCTTCTCCAGCTCGGCGAGGGTCTCGGAGGTCTCGGTGTTCTGGCGGTCGATCTCCTTCCTGCGGTCGTTCTCGAAGGCGTTGGTGCGCTTGTGCTCGGTGGCGGTGCGCTCGGTGATCTTCGAGATGCCCTGCGCGTCGAGGATGTTGTTGGCGTCGTGCTGGTGCAGCGGGGTCTGCTCCAGGTAGTCGATCGCCACGTCCTCCAGCACGTAGCCGTTGAGGTCCTGGCCGATGACCTCGACGATCTGCTGGCGGAACTCCTCGCGCTGGGTGAACAGCTCCTCGAAGTCGAACCGCTTGCCGACGGTCTTGAGGGCCTCGGCGAACTTGGCGTTGAACAGCTCCTGGAGGGTCTCGGGGTTGCTGGCCCGCTCGGTCCCTATGGCCTTGGCGACCCGCTTGACGTCCTCCTCGGTCTCGTTGACCCGGATGAAGAACTTCACGCTGATGTCGGCGCGGATGTTGTCCTTGCAGGTGAGGCCGTCGCGGCCGCGACGGTCCAGGTCCAGGGTCTTGACCGAGATGTCCATGTACTCGGCCTTGTGCAGGACCGGCAGGATCACCGCACCGGTGAAGGTGACGTGGACGTCGCGCGTCTTGGAGATGATCAGCGCTTCACCCTGCTTGACCTTCTTGAACATCTTCAGGATGGAGACGATCAGGAGGAGCAGGACGAGGAGGGCGACGGCCAGGGAGATGCCGACGGTGAGGAACGCCGCGTCGGCGGCCTCTCCGGTGGATGGGGCGCTCAGCAACACGTATGGGGGCCTTTCTGCGATTGACCGTGCGGGGTCGAGTGGCCGTGCGGGGGCGGCGCGGGCGGGGGTGCGGGGCCCGGACGCTCCCGGAAGGGGGCTCGTGGAATGGGACGCGGGCCCCCGGCCGGTGGTTCCGTCCCCCGCGGGAAAGGCTCGTGCCCGAGGGCCTCGCGCACGAGCCGGTGGCCGGAGGACCCGGGGTGCCGGCGGGCGCGGGCCCGCCCGGGGCGGTCTTGCCCGGGTCAGCCCCGGCCGGGATCAGCCCTGGCCGGGGTCCAGCGCCGCGTCGAAGCCGGTGACCAGGAAGACGTCCCGGTCGTCGCTGTGGTCGAAGATCAGGGCGGTGCTCCCCGACGGCAGCACCTCGCCGCCGATGGTGCGCACCGGGATGGTGATGGAGGCCCCGCCCGCGGTCGTGATCTCCGCGTGGCCGAAGCCCTCGTTCGCCGAGCCGATCCGGATCACGCAGGTGCGGCCGACCAGTTCGTGCTTGGACGACCCCTTGCCCTTGGGCAGGAACCGCTGCACGGCCATGACCGCGCCGCTGGTGAACGCCCACGCCGCCACGACGGCGATGACGAGGACGACCGCTCCGAGCGCCCAGAGCAGGGCGCCGTCGGGGGTGAGGAGACTGGTCACGATCCCGCCCATCATGCTCACGAACCAGGCGGAGAGCACCAGCACGGTGATCTCCACGGTCACCGGGGCCCTGCCCAGCCCCACCCGCCCCATGACCGCGCTCGCGCCCGCGGGGTCGCCGTCGGAGTCCGCGGAGTCGAGGACGTCGGTGTCGGCCAGGCCGACCGCGACCACGATCCAGTAGAGGACGATCACGAGGAGCATGGGGGTGAACAGTACGGTCGGGAAGCCGAAAGCCGTGCTGAGGAACAGCCCCACGCGGATCACGCCCCTTCGCGTCCATCCCGGTCCCCGGCGGCGCACGGGGGATGGTGGCCGTCAGGACGGGGACCGTGCCCGGAACTTTACCCAACGTCCCAGTTGAACGCGGTCCGGGGGGCCGGGCGGCGTGGCCGGAACCGGCCACCGCCGCGCGGATTTCCGCGACGCGCGCACGGGCACCGGGGTTTACGGCGCAGTATTTCCGCACAGTGAATTCTTCGAGGTCATCGGGTGTCGTTTTCCCGGAACGCCCGGCCCGGCATTCCCCGGAACGCGCCCGCCGACAGGCGGATATCACATTGAGCGACGGGGCGGGATTCAAAGGTATTCGGATCCGGGTGCGGCGGAGGGCTGTGGCGCTTCCCGAACGCCTCATTTAGGATCTGCTGCACCGCACAAGCGCGCCTACGGAGGGCGAGGTCTATCTCGTGAACCCCGGAAGCGGTTTCAACGGAGTCTTCTTCCGCCTTCTCGGGCCGCTCCAGGTCGAGGCGGGTTCCGAGCAGGTGCACATTCCCCCCGGCCGCCAGCAGGTCATTCTCCGTGCGCTGCTGCTGGAGGCGGGGCGCACCGTTTCCACGGACCACCTGGTCGACGTGACCTGGGACTGCGATCCCCCCGACACGGCCCGCACCCAGGTGCAGATCTGCGTCTCGCGGCTGCGCAAGAGCCTGGCCCCCCTCGGCACGCCCCTGCTCACCTCCCCGCCGGGCTACCTGCTCCGGGTGGAGCCGGAGGCCGTCGACGTCCACCTGAGCCGCGTCCTCGCCGAGAGGGCCGGGGAGGCCGTCACCGGGGGCCGCCCGGAGGAGGCGGTCGCCCTGCTGCGCCGGGCGGCGGGCCTGTGGCGCGGCCCGTCCCTGGGCGGCCCGTCCGGCCGCCTGCTGCGGCCCCTGGCCGACCGGCTGGACGAGGACCGCGCGTCGCTCGTCGAGGCGTACCTGGACCTGGAGCTGGAGCTGGGCCGCCACGACCTGGTCGTCGGGGAGATCGACGACCTCGTCCGGAGGCACCCCCTGCGCGAGCGGCTGCGCTACCAACTCATGCTCGCCCTGCACCGCTCCGGGCGCCGGGCCGAGGCGCTCCGGGTCTACCGGCGGGGCCGGGAGCTGAGCACGGCCGAGCTGGGGCGCGAACCCGGGCCGGAGCTGCGCGCCCTGGAGGCCGCCGTCCTGGCGGGGGAGTCGCCGCCCGACCCGGAGCCGGCCCCGGCGGCGCCCGCCGCCCCCGCCGCGGTCCCGGCCCCGCGCTCCCGGCCGGGAGCCCCGTGCCCCCGCCAGCTCCCCGCCGACACCGCGGACTTCTCCGGACGAGGGGAGCAGGCGGCGGCGCTGGAGGCCGCCCTCACCGGGCCGGGCCGCGACGGGGGCCGGGCCGCCCTCTGCGCCGTCGTCGGCCTCCCCGGCGTCGGCAAGAGCGCCCTGGCCGTGCACGTGGCCCACCGGCTGGCCCGCGCCGGCTTCCCCGACGGGCAGCTCTACTGCGACCTGCGCGGCGGCAGCGGGACCCCGCTGGACCCCGCGCGGGCGCTGGCCCGGTTCCTGCGCGCCCTGGGCGTCCCCGACCGGGCGCTGCCCGAGGGGCTCGGGCCGCGCGCGCGGATGTACCGCGACCTGCTCGCACGGCGGCGGGTCCTGGTGCTCCTGGACGACGCGGCCGACGAGCGGCAGGTCGCCGACCTGCTGCCCCCCGGGCCCGGCTGCGCCGCGATCGTCACCGGCCGCTCCGGCCTCGCCGGGATCCCCGGGGCCGACCTGGTCGAACTCGACGTGCTCCCGCAGGACCAGGCGCTGGAGCTGCTGCGCCGGGTGATCGGACCCGAACGGACGGACGCCGACCCCGAGGCCGCCGCCGAGCTGCTGCGCACGGTGGGCAGGCTGCCCCTGGCCCTGCGGATCGTCGCCGCCCGGCTGGTCGCACGGCCCCACTGGTCCCTGGCGTCCATGGCCGCCCGGCTCGCCGACGAGCGGCACCGCCTCGACCAGCTCTCCCACGGCGGGCTCACCGTGCGCGCCGGCCTGGTGCCGGGCTACGAGGGCCTGGCCCCGGACGCCCGGCGGACCCTGAGACTGTTCGCGCTGGCCGAGGGCCCCGGGCAGCCCGGGCAGCCCGGCTGGGCCGCCGGGGCGCTGCTGGACGACCGCAGGCCCCGCCCCGACGAGCTGCTGGAACCCCTCGTCGACGCCCGGATGCTCGCCGCCGACGGCACCGACGCCGCGGGCGGCCCCCGCTACCGGTTCCACGACGTCGTCCGCCTGTTCGCGCGCGAACGCCTGGCGGAGGAGGAGACGGAGTCCGAGCGTCGGGAGGCGGCGGCCCGGCTGGTCGGCGGCTGGCTCTTCCTGGCGGAGGAGGCCGACGTGCGCACCGGGGGCGGCTCCGGCCGCATCGGCGCGGGGGGCCGGTGGCGCCCGCCCCCGGCCGATGCCCTCCTGCGCGACCCGGCGGCCTGGCTGTCGGAGGAGCGGTCCCGCCTGTGCGCGGCCGTGGACCTGGCCGCCGACCACGGTCTCGACGAGCTGTGCTGGAACCTGGCGCTGGCCCTGGTCCCCCTGTTCCACCGGCGCGGGTACCTGCGGGAGTGGGACCGGGTCAACGACCGGGCCGCCGAGGCGGTGCGCGCCGCGGCCAACCGCCGCGGGGCGGCGGCGGTCGCCTACTCCCGCGGCTGCCTGGACCTGGACCGGAGGAGGCTCTCCGACGCCCGCGCGGCCTTCAAGGAGGCCCTGGCGGCGTTCGGGGAGCTGGGCGACGTGACCGGCCGCGCCTGGTGCACCTGGGGGCTGGCCCGGCTGGAGCGGGCCGCCGGGCGCCGCGAGCGCGCCCTGGAGCTGTGCGGGCGGGCCCTGCGCGACTTCCAGGAGGTCGGCAACCCGGACGGGGAGGGCCGCGCCCTCGTGCTCAGCGGACACCTCCGCACGGCCGCCGGCGCCGTCGACGCGGGGGAGGCCGACCTGGCCCGGGCGCTCACGCTGTACGAGCGGACCGGGGACCCCCGGGGCCGCGCGCGGGTGCTGAGCCGGATGGGCCGGATGGCGCGGGACCTGGGTGACGAACGGCGGGCGCTGCGCCTGCTCACCGAGGCGCGGGAGCTGGCCGGCGGGGAGGAGCGGGTGCCGCGTACGGTGCCCGGCACCCGGGACCCCGGGGACCGGGGCGGGACGGCGGCCCGGACGGCCCGGGCGCCGGAGCAGGCGTGAGCGGCGTCCCCGCCCGGGGCGGCCGCGGCCGCCCCGGTCACCGCGGGGCGCGGTCCCAGGAGGCGATGAGCCCGTGCTCGGACAGGGAGAACACGTCCCTGTAGACCAGCGTGGCCATGCGGGACGTCTCGGTGAACGCCCCCTCGGCGACCACGCCCTCCCCGCTGACGCGCACCAGGTCCACCCGGTGCAGGCCGCGCCCGGCCAGGTGCTCCCGCAGGGCCGCCTCGACCCGGCGCCGGCCCCGGGTGTCGGGGACGCCGGGCAGGCTCAGGCGGGTGTACTCGTCCAGAAGGGAGGCGCAGCCGTCCAGGTCGGCGCGGTCGACGTAGTCGTAGAGGAGGAGCACGTGTTCGGCGCCCGCCCGCGCCACCCTTTCGCTGCGGCCGGGGGTGTGCTCCTGGCCGTGTGCGGTCATCCGGCACCTCCCCGGCCGGGGGTGCGCGGAACACCGCGGACGGCGGAGGCGTGGTTCATGGCGACTCCCGGGCGCTCGTGGTTCGGGGCCCACGCTAGGAAAACCCCCTGTCACCGGCCTATCCCCGGGCTATCCCGGCGCCTGCGCCGCGCTTCCCGGTAGCCGATATATCACTTAACGTGATATTTGCAGTTCCCTTCCGTCCGTCTTTCAACCATCCGAAATTTGGGCCTGGGTTCCAGCGGTGGGAATGTGAGAATTCGACCACGACGACCTCGGCTTTCGGTCGAATAAAGTTCGCTTCTCTTCGCAATGCGTGTGATATAACTCCGTTTCGGGAGTCGTTCTCTTTGATTTCAGAACGGTGGGGAGCTGTGTGATCACGACGGGCGACCGGCCTGGCGACGACGGAATGGCGTTCCGCGTGCTCGGCCCCATCGAGGTCCGGGGCGCCGCGGGCCCGGTCCGGGTGCCCGTCGGCCGGCAGCAGACCGTCCTGGGCATCCTGCTCCTGGAACTGGGCCGTGTCGTCTCCACCGACCAGATCGTCGACATCCTCTGGGAGCACAGCCCGCCGGAGACCGTCCGGACCCAGGTGCAGATCTGCGTCTCCCGGCTGCGGACCCTGCTCAAGCCGACCGGCGCCGTCATCGAGACCCGGTCCCCCGGCTACGTCCTCAACGCCGCCCCCGAGACCGTGGACGCGCACGTCTTCCGCTCCCGGGTCCGCGAGGCGACCGCCCTGTCCCAGCAGGACCGGGGCGAGGAGGCCGCCGCCCTGCTGCGCTCCGCGGTCGGCCTCTGGCGCGGGCCGGTGTTCGGCGGCGTCGGCGCCGAGGCCCTGCGCGCCCGGGCCACCCACCTCGACGAGGAGCGGATGGCCGCCGTCGAGTCCTATCTCGCCATCGAACTCGAACTGGGGCGGCACCAGCGCCTCATCGGCGAGATCAACGGACTGGTCGAGGAGCACCCCCTCCGCGAGGGGCTGCGCGCCCAGCTGATGCTGGCGCTGTACCGGTCCGGCCGCCAGGTCGAGGCGCTGGAGGTCTACCGCCGCGGACGCGACCTGCTCATCGAGGAACTGGGCCTGGAACCCGGATCCGAGCTGCGCGAACTGGAGCGCGCCATCCTCGCCGGCGACCCCTCCCTGGAGCACGCGCCCGCGCAGGGCCCGGCCCACGCCGCGGGCGGCGGGCCCGCCACCGCGTTCGGCGGCGGGGTCACCCCCTTCCAGCTGCCCTCCGACACCGTGGACTTCGTCGGCCGGGACGGCACCATCGACCGGGTCGAGGGCGTCCTGGCCGAGCCCGGCAACGGAGCCCGGGTCGTCGTGCTCATGGGACGCCCCGGGGTCGGCAAGAGCTCCACCGCCGTGCGCGTCGCCCACCGGCTGGGCCCCGAGCGCTATCCCGACGGACAGCTCTACTGCGACCTGCGCGCCACCCGGGGGACCCCGCTGGACCCCGGCGAGGTCCTGGGCCGCTTCCTGCGGGCGCTGGGCGTGCCCGGCCCCGCCGTCCCCGACGACGTGGACGAGCGCGCCGCCATGTACCGCGGCCTGCTGGCCACCCGCCGGGTCCTCATCGTCCTGGACGACGCCGCCACCGAGTCCCAGCTGCTGCCGCTCATCCCGGCCGGCCCCGGCTGCGGGGTCCTCATCACCTCCCGGGCCAACCTCACCGGCCTGCCCGGCGCGACCTTCCTCCCCCTGGAGACCCTCACCGAGGACGCCTCGCTGGCCCTGCTGCGCCAGGTCCTGGGCGACGCCCGGGTCGACGCCGAGCCCGAGGCCGCCCACGCGCTGGTGGGCGCGGTGGGGAGGCTGCCCCTGGCGCTGCGCATCGTGTCCGCCCGCCTCGCCGCCCGCCGCCACTGGTCCCTGTCCTCCATGGTGGACCGGCTGGCGGACGAGCGGTACCGCCTGGACGAGCTGGCCCACGGCGACATGACGGTGCGGGCCAGCCTGTCGCTGACCTACGACGGCCTGGAGGCCGGGACGGCCCGCGCCTTCGGGCTGCTCGGCCTGGTCGAGGGCCCCACCATCCCCATGTGGTCGGCGGCCGCCCTGCTGGGGGACGACCGCCCCTTCCCCTCCGACATCGTCGAACCGCTGGTGGACGCCCACCTGCTGGACATCGTGGGCACCGACCCGTCCGGGGACCCGGTGTACCGCTTCCACGAGCTGGTGCGCGACTACGCGCGGGAGAGGTCGGCCGACGTCGAGGACGACGCCTCCCGCGGTGCCGCCATCGACCGCCTCATGGGCGGCTGGCTGGCGCTGCTGGACGCCGCCAACGACGACCTCATGGGCGGGGAGTACCTGCGGGTGCGCGGCGGGGCGCCCCGGTGGTCCCCTCCCGCGCGGTACGTCGAGCGCGTCCTGCGCGACCCCTACGCCTGGTTCGAGGGCGAGCGCGCCAACCTCCGGCACGTGGTGCTCCAGGCGGTCGAGCTCGGCATGGACGAGCAGAGCTGGGACCTGCTGGTCGGCTTCTCGGTCTTCCTCACCCGGCGCGGCTACATGCAGGAGCTGGCCGAGCTGCACGACCGGGTCGAGCCGTTCGTGCGGGAGCGCGGCAACCGGCTCGGCATGGCCTCCCTGTGGGCCACGGTCAGCGAGGCGCTCAGCCACCGCTACGACGGGCCCACCCGGGCGGCGCTGCTGGAGCGGTCCCTGGAGGCGTACACCGAGCTCGGGGAGGTGCGGGGCCAGGCGATCGCCCGCCGCGCGCTGGCCACCCTCACCGCCGAGGCCGGGGACGAGAAGCGCGCGCTGGGCCTGTGCGAGGAGGCGCTGGAGGGTTTCGTCGCCGTCGGGGACCTGGGCGGCCAGTGGCGCAGCCTGATGCTCACCGGCTACCTGCGCGGGCGCGGCGGCGACGTCGACGGGGGCCGCGCGGAACTCGACCGGGCCCTGGAACTGGCCGGGCGCACCGGGGACCCGCGGGCCAGCGCCCAGGTGCTGCGGCGCAGTGCCCAGCTCGACCTGCTCCGGGGGGACGTCGGGCAGGGGATAGGGCGGCTGCGGGAGGTGCTGGCCGTCGTCGAGGAGCTCGGCGACCTCGTCGGCCAGGCGATGGTGCTGCGCGACCTGGGGACCGCCTGCGCCCAGGCGGGCCGGATCGATGAGGCGCGGGGATTGCTGGAGCGCGCGATGGCGGCCTTCGACCAGCTCTACGAGGAGAGGGAACGAGCCGAGGTGGCATCCGTGTTGGCCGACCTCGGCTGACCGTTCGCCATCGTCCTCACCCCGCCCGCTACTTCTCCCAGCGGTCGGCCGGGGTGTCCACCTCCACCGTGACGGTGGCGGGGCCCTTCTCCCCGGGAGCCGACGGGACGTCGACGGTCACCGAGACGGCGGCGCCGGGGCCCGTCTTCTCCCAGCGGTCCTCCAGGGTGCCGGCCCCCGTGTCCGCCAGGGCGGGGGAGGCGCCCAGGGAGACGGCGACGGCGGCGGCGAGGGCGAGGGAGAACTTGACGATCCGCATGGTGACCTCCGTTGGTGAGGGCCCCGTCTTCTCGGGGGATGGCCACATCCTGCCCCGCGCCGCCGCCGAAGGCTTATCACAGGGCTATTCGCACCATTGCACGGCGCTGACAAGGGCCTATCCCGCCCGGGGATAGGTCGCGGATAGCGGGTGGATGCCCCCCTTTCCGATGATCGTGGGGAGCCGATCGCGGGAGGAGATCCCGGGGCATCGGACCGGGATCGCCTTGGAATGCGGAGTGGTGATGAACGACGTCCCCATGCTTGAGACCCTGGGAGAGTGCCGTGTCGACGGGCGCCCCGTGCGCCACCGGCGGGCCGCGGAGCTGGCCGCGGTCCTGCTCCTGTCCGACGGGGCGGCCCCCCGCGACTGGCTCTCCACCGTGCTGTTCGAGGGCGACCCCTCGCCGTCCAGCCTGCCGACGCTGGCCATGCGGGCGCGGCGGATCGGCCTGGACGTCCGGTACGAGCGCGAGATCGGCGCGTACCGCATCGGCGAGGGGGTCCGCTGCGACGTCGTCGAGTTCCTGTTCCTGCTGTCGCACGGCTACGTCGCCCAGGCGATGGAGTTCTACAAGGGCCCCTTCATGGTGCGCAGCCAGAGCCCCTTCGCCGTCCAGACCCGGGCCCACCTGGAACAGCGCATCGTCGAGGCCGTCGTGGACACTGGCGACGCGCGCCTGATGGCCGACACGCTGCGGGTCGTGCGCGACCCGGGGATGCGGCGGGCGCTGGTGCGCGACGCGGACGCGGCGCTGGTCTGACGGGCCGGTCAGGGCGGGGAGACGAGCAGGAGGGAGGGGACGGCATGCGGAAAGGCCAGGCGGAGCAGGCTGTACCCCGCTCCGGCCGCGCCGGACAGCGCCGGGGCGGCCCCCGGGGTGAGGCACCAGCCGCGGGCGCGGCCGTGCGCGCACAGGCCCGCGGCGGCGCGCAGCGGGGCCTCCTCCGCGCCTCCGCCGCGCCACCGCGCGGCCGACACCAGGAACTCCAGGACGCCCAGGTCGCCGTGGCAGGCCCCGTGGTCGCCGGTGGAGCGCAGGCCGCCGCGGAGCAGGGCGTCGCGGACGGCGCGTTCCAGGGACGCCAGGTCCTCCAGGGCGGCCGAGCGGACCGCCGGCTCACGCGCGTCGGCCAGCAGGGACAGCCGGGAGAGGCCGATCCCCGCCAGGCCGTGGCACCACGACACGTCCGCGGGCGGACGCCGCTCCAGCGCCTCACGCTCCCGGGACAGCAGCCGGCCGACGGCCCCGCCGTACCCCGCGCCGGGCAGCGCGGCGTCCATGCGGGAGAGCGCGACCAGGACCCCGGTGGAGCCCGAGGCCATGCCGGGCTCGGGGGGCGCGGCGGCGGTCTCCTCGGCGAGCACCGAGGCGACGCGGTCGGCGACGGCCAGCGCCCCCGCCCCGGGCAGCGCCGCGTGCAGCGCCAGCGCGGCCAGGACGGTGCCCGCACGTCCCCCGGCCAGGCCGGGGGAGCCGGTGCCGGTGTGCCCGCGCAGCAGGTCCAGGTGCGCCAGGGCGCCCCGGGTCCGGGCGTCGTGTCCGCGCACCGCGCCGGCCGCGGCCAGGTGGACCAGTGCGGCCGCGGCCCGGCCGAACCGGTCGGGGGCGCGGGGGGAGAAGCGCAGGGCGGCGGTGTGGTCGGCGGCGGCCTCGGCGCGGGCCCGCAGGCCGGGGCCGCCGTCGAGGTCGGCGAGCCGGGCCAGCAGCGGTCCCGCCCCCGGGTCGCGGGGAGAGGCCGCGGGCCAGGTCCGCGGCCGCGGCGAGCGCGGTCTCCCCGTCCAGCGGGTGGTCGCCCGGGCGCGGGTCGGCCGCGTCGGGGTCGTCCGGGCACAGGTCGCGGGCGGTCCGGCGGACCAGCGCCACCGCCCCGCCGGCGCCGTGGCGGTCCAGGGACCGCAGCCGGCGGCGCACGGACGCGGCCGGCGCCTCGGCGAGCACGCCCGGGACGGTGCGGCCCGCGCTGTCGACCAGGTCGACGGCCCCCGCCGGGCCCGACAGGTGCGGCAGGTCTCCCCTGAGCAGGTCGGTGGACTCCGCCCGCAGCAGCGCCGACCACAGCCGGGCGTCCCCGTCCCCCGGCAGGGGCCGGGGCAGCAGCAGGGAGCGGGTGAGGCCGTCGCGCAGCAGGTCCGGGCGGTCCCCGGCGTCCAGGGAGGCCGTGTACAGGGCGGCCGGGTAGAGGTCGTGCCGCAGCAGGGCGCGGGACAGCCCGCCCAGCGGGCCCTTCCGCGACAGCCAGGTCCCCCGGTCGGCCACCAGGGCGTCGTAGGCGAACGCGAACCCGTCCGTCAGCGCGCCCGTGTGCCCCTCCAGCGGCAGCACCCCGCCGCCGGAACCGGGCAGGTGCTCGTCGTCCTCCAGGGGCTCCTCGTCCAACGGGTCGTCCTCGTCGCCGTCCTGTGAGACCGCCGCGTCCACGGGTCGCTCGGGCGGCCGGACCACCCCCGCCAGCAACCGCTCGGCGTCCGTCAGCACCGGGTGCGCGCCGTGCGCGACGATGTCCCGGTGGCGCGGGGCACTGCCGCTCAGGGCGTGGGCCAGCGCGGTGACGGCGCCCAGCCGCCAGTAGAAGGCGACGCCCTCCCCCTCGGGGCAGGGCTCGTGCTCGACGCGGAGCGTCCACCCGTGGTCGGGCAGGCGCAGCACCGGGACCGAGGCCAGCCGGTGCGCGGGGCCGCGCGCGTTGAACCAGGAGACGATCCCCTCCCACAGCACCGCCGCGTCCGGCGGGCGCGGGGTGCGGACCATCCGGACGTCGCCGAACGAGACCACGGCCCCGGCCAGCCCGCCCGGGCGGCGCACGTACCCCGAGCCGAAGTCCACCAGGGTCACGGCGTCCAGCCGGCCCCCGTGCAGCCGGTCCAGCTCCGGGAGGTCGGCGACCAGGTCGCGGGCCAGCTCCAGCCGGGACTCCTCCCAGCGGGAGAGCACCTCCGCGACCCGGCGCAGCAGCACCGTGTACTCCTCCCACAGCTCGCGCTGCACCCGCGGCCGCGACAGCAGCTCCAGGTAGGCGCGGAACCGGGCCTCCCCGCTCGCGCCGCCGATCCGGCCGGAGAGCTGGGCGAACTGCATCTCCAGGGCCACGGTCGGGGTCATCAGGCGGCTCAGCTCCTCGTCCGGCCACGCCCCGGCCAGCAGGTCCGGCAGCCCGGCCAGGCGGGGGTCGGCCCCCCGCACCAGCGCGGTCGCCGCGTCGTGCAGGGCCCTCTGGTGTCCGTGCACGGCGTCCAGCGCCGGGCGCAGGAACCCGGCCGCGTCGGCGTCGGCGAGGAACGCCTCCCGCGCGCGTCCGGTGTCCCGCCCCAGGGCGATACGCGCGTCCGCGCGGCGCACCCACGCCTCCGGCGCGCCGGAGGCGGGCGCGTCCCCGGCGGCGTCGTCCGCCGCCCGCCGCCAGGGGAGTTCCTCGACGGTCCATTGCCTTTCCATGTTCGGCTCCCGTTCCGACCGGGGTCCCGATGACGTACCGGTGCTGTGGACCCAGTCTCACCAGGGGCGTTCACGTCGCCATCACGCCGGGGCCGGCGCCGATAGGCGGCCGATAAGCGGGCGATGGGGCCCCGGGCGACAGTAGGTGTGCAGGGATCGGACCCGTGCCGAGAAGGAGGCGTGATGATGAGGACCGTGGAGGTGTCGACACTGGGCCGCTGCGCTGTGGACGGCACGGCCGTGGCCAACCGCAGGGCCGTGGAGCTGGCGGCGCTGGTCGCCCTGTCGAACGGCTGCGTGCACCGCGACCGGGTGCTGGTGGAGCTGTTCGAGGCCGACCCGGCCCCGTCCAGCCTGCCGACCCTGGCCATGCGCGCCCGCCGGGCGGGCATCCCGCTCGGCTACGACCGGCGCCGGGCCTGCTACACGCTGGACGGCGCGGTCCGCTTCGACGTCGTGGAACTGCTCCGGCTCGTCCGCGCCGGGGACCCGGAGCGGGCCCTGGACCTCTACGCCGGCCCCTTCCTGTCCACCAGCCAGAGCCCCTTCGCCGCCGACACCCGGGCGGGCGTCGAGGGCGCCCTCGTGCGGGCGGTCCTGGCCCGGGGCGACGTCGCGCTCATGACCCGGGCGGACCGGTTGGTCAAGCACCCGGAGCTGAGCGAGGAACTGGTCAGGCGCGGCGCCGATCCGGCCACCGTCTCGCTGAGCCGCTCCTGGCTCTCCGGGCTCGGCTTCCCCGGCTGAGCCCTCCCGGCGGTGACGGGACCGCGGGCGGGAGGAGGACCCCGAACGACCGGAAAGGCCGCCCTTCCAGGTACCCCCTCCCCCCTGTGCCGGGGTGGTCTCTGGTACGTGCACCAGTCTCCGGCGCCGGATTCGCAGGGGCTTCACACGGCCCGGAAAAAAATTCTCGGAAGGATGTCGATCCGGCGGCCGCCCGTTCGACGAACAGGTGAGAGCGGGGGAGGGACCCCCACACCGCACGGAAGGCGAACACCATGCGCTACATGATGTCGATCATGTCCGACCCGCAGGCCGAGGCGAACACCGAGATGACCCCGGAGATCTTCGAGGCGATGGCCGCCTACAACGAGGAGCTGGTCAAGGCCGGCGTGCTGCTCGCCGGGGACGGCCTGGCGCCCTCCGCCGAGGCCGTCCGGGTGACCTTCTCCAACGGCGGGGCCCGGGTGACCGACGGCCCCTTCGCGGAGGCCAAGGAGTTCATCGCCGGGTACTGGATCCTCCAGGTGTCCTCGCCCGAGGAGGCCGTGGAGTGGGCCAAGCGCTGCCCCCACCCCCCGGCGGGCGACTCCGCGGAGCTGAACCTGATCCTGCGCCGGATCATGGACACCGACGACTTCAGCGACGACATGATGCCCGCGGAGCTCAAGGACCGCGAGCGCGAACTGCGGGGGCGGAACGCCCACGAGGCCCACGAGGGCTGACCCCGGGGCGGGTTGCGGCGGTGTGTCCCGCGGTGCTCTGATGGGCCCGTGAGTCACACCGATACCCGGCGCGCGGTGGAGGCGGTCTGGCGAATCGAGTCGGCCCGCCTCGTCGCCGCGCTCACCCGCATGGTCGGCGATGTCGGCCTCGCCGAGGAGTTCGCCCAGGACGCGCTGGTCAGCGCCCTGGAGAAATGGCCGCGGGAGGGCGTACCCGACCGGCCCGGCGCCTGGCTGACCACCGTCGCCAAGCGCCGCGTCGTCGACCGCTGGCGGCGCGACGAGCGCTTCCAGGACCGCATGGCCGAACTCGGCCGGCAGGTCGTCGAGAACGACGGGCAGGGCGGGTTCGACGCCGTCCTGGAGGAGGACTACGGCGACGACCTGCTCCGGCTGATGTTCGTGTGCTGCCACCCGGTGCTGTCCACGCAGGCCAGGGTCGCCCTGACCCTGCGGATGCTGGGCGGGCTGACCACCGAGGAGATCGCCCGCGCCTTCCTGGTGCCCGAGTCCACCGTCGCCCAGCGCATCGTCCGGGCCAAGCGCACCCTGGCCGAGAAGAAGGTGCCCTTCGAGGTGCCCGTCGGCGGGGACCGCGACGCCCGGGTGGCCTCCGTGCTGGAGGTCGTCTACCTCGTCTTCAACGAGGGGTACGCGGCGACCTCGGGCGACAGCCTCCTGCGCCCCGAGCTGTGCGAGGAGGCCATGCGGCTGGGCCGGGTGCTCGCCGGGCTGCTCCCCGAGGAGCGCGAGGTGCACGGGCTGCTCGCGCTGATGGAGCTGCACGCCTCCCGGTTCCGCGCCCGGGTCGCCCCGGACGGGTCCCCGGTGCCGCTCGCCGAGCAGGACCGCTCCCGCTGGGACCGGATGCTCATCACCCGCGGCATGGCGTCGCTGCTGCGTTCACTGCCGCCCGACCCCGCCCGGCCGCGCGGCCCCTACGCCCTCCAGGCGGCGATCGCCGCCGAGCACGCCCGGGTCCTGGACCCCGGCGACACCGACTGGACCGTCATCTCCGCCCTCTACCTGGCGCTGGCCCGGCAGACCGGGTCGCCGGTGGTGGAGCTCAACCGGGCGGTGGCGGTGTCGATGGCCCACGGCCCGGCGGCCGCCCTGGAGATCGTGGACTCCCTGGAGGGGGCCCTGGACGGCTACCACCTGCTCCCGTCCGTCCGCGGCGACCTGCTCGAACGCCTGGGCCGGGAGAAGGAGGCCGAGGCGGAGTTCCGCCGCGCCGCCTCCCTCACCCGCAACGAGAGCGAGCGCTCCCTGCTGCTGGCCCGCGCCGACCGCCTCGCCCGGTCGCCCACCGTCTCGCTCAGGGGGGTCATCACCGCGGAGGACGAGGACTGACAACGGGCCGGTCCCGGGGAGTCAGAGCGTGCCCGCGGGGACGATCCAGGAGACGGGCTGGCCGGTGACATCCGCGATCAGGTCGTAGTCCTTGTCGTAGTGGACCACGGTCGCCCCGTGGACCTCGGCCGTGGCCGCGATGATCAGGTCGGGCAGGGCCCGCCGGTGGTGCCCTTTGCGGGCAAGGTCGTGCTGGACCTCCAGGGCGCGCCGCATCGCCTCGTTGCCGGTCTCCAACCAGGGCAGGAGGCCGTACTGCTCCTTGAGGCGCTCGTAGTCCCTTGTGTTGCGGGCAGAGTAGAGCAACTCCAGGGCGACCATCTCGCACATGGCGATCGATCCGCCGGACGAGACGAGGCCGTGCAGGCGCTCCCGTGCTTCGGGGCTGCGCCGCACCATCTCGTAGGCGGACTTGTCGACCAGGTACAGGGTCAGCGCCATGCCTCGCCCATCGTCTGTTCGTCCAGGTCCAGGTCCAGGTCGCCGATGAGATCGATGAACCGGTGCGACCTGTGGCGGGCGGCGATCTCGCGGAGCGCGCGGTTGACGGTCTCGACCTTGGTGGTGGTGCCGAGTTCCTCGGCGGCTGCGGCCAGTGCCTCCTCGTCGAGGTCGATGACGGTTCGGGACATGGAGATCACCTCTTGGTTGATATCAACATGGCTTCTTTGATGATATCTCCTCTGGCGGTTTCTGGGTGTGGTTTCTGCCTTCGGCAGTAAGGGCTGGCGCACACGCCCGGCGGAGGGCCAGACTGCGGTTCATGAGACTTCTGGTACTGGGCGGCACGGAGTTCGTCGGGCGGGCTGTGGTCGAGGACGCGCTGGAACGGGGGTGGGACGTCACCGTCCTGCACCGGGGGACGCGGCCCGCGCCCGAGGGGGCGACCGTGCTCCACGGCGACCGGCTGGCCCCCGACGGCCTGGCCGCGCTGGAGAAGGGCGAGTGGGACGCCGTCGTCGACACCTGGTCGGCGGCGCCCAGGGTGGTGCTGGAGGCCGCCCGGCTGCTGGCCGACCGGGCGGGGCACTACACCTACATCTCCAGCTGCTCCGTCTACACCTACCCCTCGGCGGCGGGCTCGGACGAGTCCTGGCCCACGGTCGACGCCGACCCCGGGGCCGACGGCACCGAGTACGCGGCGGACAAGCGCGGCGGCGAACTGGCCGTCGAGGCGGCCTTCGTCGACCGCTCCCTGTTCGTGCGGGCCGGGCTCATCCTCGGCCCCTACGAGAACATCGGCCGCCTGCCCTGGTGGCTGAACCGGATCGCCCGGGGCGGCCCCTTCCCCGCG
Source organism: Nocardiopsis changdeensis (assembly GCF_018316655.1). Lineage (GTDB taxonomy): Bacteria > Actinomycetota > Actinomycetes > Streptosporangiales > Streptosporangiaceae > Nocardiopsis > Nocardiopsis changdeensis. The sequence continues at coordinate 358,758 of NZ_CP074133.1, forward strand.
CCCGGCCCGGCCGACCTGCCGATCCAGTACGTGGACGCCCGCGACCTGGCCGCCTGGACCCTGGACGCCACCGAGGCGGGGCTGTCCGGGCCGTTCAACCTGGTGAGTCCGCCCGGGCACGCCACTGTCGGCGAGCTGATCGACGCCTGCGTCGCCGCCACCGGCTCCGGGGCCGAGCCCGTGTGGCTCACCCCCGAGCAGGTCGCCGCGGCGGAGGTGGAGCCGTGGTCCCAGCTGCCGGTGTGGCTCCCGCCGGGCGAGCTGCACGACTCCCTGCACGGCAACGACGTCTCCAAGGCGGTGGCCGCGGGGCTGCGCTGCCGCCCGGTCGCCGAGACCGCCGCCGACACCTGGGAGTGGCTGGTGTCCATCGGCGGCACCGCCCCGCAGCGCCCCGACCGCCCCGCGGTGGGCCTGCCCGCGGGCGCCGAGGAGCGCCTGCTGGCCGGACGCGCCTGACACGCGCGCGGGGGCCGCCCGGTCCGGGCGGCCCCCGCGGTCGGGTCCTACTCCGCCGGCGCGCCGAGCGGTCGGGACGACACGACCAGCCTGTCGGCGGCGTCGTTGACGTCCACCACCACCGTGTCCCCCTCGGTCAGCGCGCCCGACAGCAGCTCGCGGGCGAGCGGGTCGCCGATCGAGGACTGCACCAGGCGGCGCAGCGGCCGGGCCCCGTAGTTGGGGTCGTAGCCGGTCATCGCCAGCCACTCCCGCGCCCCCGGCGTCACGTCCAGGTTCAGGCGCCGGTCCGCCAGGCGGCGGGCCAGCTTCTCCACCTGGAGGTCCACGATCCGCGTCAGGTCCTCGATGGACAGCGCCTCGAACATGATCACGTCGTCGAGCCGGTTGAGGAACTCGGGCTTGAACGTCGCCCGCACCACGTCCATGACCCGCTGCTCGCGCGTCGCCTCGTCCAGGGTCTGGTCCACCAGGAACTGCGAGCCCAGGTTGGAGGTGAGGATGAGGATGGTGTTGCGGAAGTCCACCAGCCGCCCCTGGCCGTCGGTCAGCCGGCCGTCGTCCAGGACCTGGAGCAGGGTGTCGAACACCTCGATGTGGGCCTTCTCCACCTCGTCCAGCAGCACCACCGTGTACGGCCGGCGGCGCACCGCCTCGGTGAGCTGGCCGCCCTCCTCGTAGCCGACGTACCCGGGGGGCGCGCCGACCAGGCGGGACACCGAGTGCTTCTCGGAGTACTCGCTCATGTCGATGCGGACGATCGCCCGCTCGTCGTCGAACAGGAACTCCGCCAGCGCCTTGGCCAGCTCGGTCTTGCCGACGCCGGTCGGCCCCAGGAACAGGAACGAGCCCGTCGGCCGGTCGGGGTCGGAGATGCCCGCGCGCGCCCGGCGCACGGCGTCCGCCACGGCCACGACGGCGGACCGCTGGCCGATCAGCCGCCGGCCCAGCTCCTCCTCCATGCGCAGCAGCTTGGAGGTCTCGCCCTCCATCATCCGCCCCACCGGGATGCCGGTCCAGGACGAGACCACCTCGGCCACCTCGTCGGCGCCGACCTCGTCCTTGACCATGGAGTCGGTCTCGGCCTCGGCGGACTCCTCCGCCTGGGAGGCCTCCTCCAGCTGCTTCTCCAGCTGCGGGATCTCCCCGTACATCAGCCGGGACGCCGTGGCGAAGTCGCCCTCGCGCTCGGCCAGCTCGGCCCGGGTGCGCAGCTCGTCCAAGTGGCCCTTGAGGTCGCCGACCCGGTTCAGGCCCGCCTTCTCCTGCTCCCAGCGGGCGACCAGCCCGTTGAGGCGCTCCTGCTTGTCGGCCAGGTCCGCGCGCAGCCGCTCCAGCCGCTGCCGGGACGCCGGGTCCGACTCCTTGTCGAGCGCCATCTCCTCCATCTTCAGGCGGTCGACGGTGCGGCGCAGCTCGTCGATCTCCACCGGGCTGGAGTCGATCTCCATGCGCAGCCGGGACGCCGCCTCGTCGATGAGGTCGATGGCCTTGTCCGGCAGGAAGCGCGCGGTGATGTAGCGGTCGGACAGGGTCGCGGCGGCCACCAGCGCCGAGTCGGAGATCTGCACCTTGTGGTGCGCCTCGTAGCGGCCCTTGAGCCCGCGCAGGATCGCGATGGTGTCGGTGGCCGTCGGCTCGCCCACGAACACCTGCTGGAAGCGGCGCTCCAGGGCGGGGTCCTTCTCGATCCGCTCCCGGTACTCGTCCAGCGTGGTCGCGCCGACCATGCGCAGCTCGCCGCGGGCCAGCATCGGCTTCAGCATGTTCCCGGCGTCCATGGACCCGTCGCCGGAGGCCCCGGCGCCGACCATGGTGTGCAGCTCGTCGATGAACGTGATGACCTGGCCCTCGGAGTCCTTGATCTCCTGGAGCACCGCCTTGAGGCGCTCCTCGAACTCGCCCCGGTACTTGGCGCCCGCCACCATCGCCGACAGGTCCAGGCTGATCAGCCGCTTGCCGAGCAGGGACTGGGGCACGTCGCCCGCGACGATGCGCTGGGCCAGGCCCTCCACCACGGCGGTCTTGCCGACGCCGGGCTCGCCGATGAGCACCGGGTTGTTCTTGGTGCGGCGGCTGAGCACCTGGATGACCCGCCGGATCTCGCCGTCGCGGCCGATCACCGGGTCCACCTTGCCCTCGCGGGCCCGCTCGGTCAGGTCGACGCCGTACTTCTCCAGCGCCTGGTAGGTCTCCTCGGGGTTCTCCGTGGTGACCCGCCGCTTGCCGCGCACCCGCTCGAACGCGTCGAGCAGCGCCTCGGGCGTGGCGCCGGAGTCCTTGAGCAGCCGGGCCGCCTCGCCGCCGTCGGCGGCCAGGCCCACCAGCAGGTGCTCGGTGGAGACGTACTCGTCCTCCATCTGCTGCGCGCGCTGGGCGGCGGTGTTGATGGAGACGATGAGCTGGCGGGAGGAGCCGGGCGAGGCCGCCGTGGACCCGGTCACCCGGGGCAGCGCGTCGACGGCCTCGTCGACCCTGTCCTTGAGCCGGTCGGGGTCGGCCCCGACCTCCTTGAGGAGCGGGCGGGTGACGCCCTCGGCCTGGTCCAGCAGCGCGGTCAGCAGGTGCACCGGCTCGGTCTGGGGGTTGCCCTTGGTGGTGGCCAGGCGGATGGCCACCGACAGGGCCTCCTGGCTCTTCTGGGTGAGCTTGTAGTTCATGTGCGGTGACTCCTTATGCAAGCCGTGTCACGCAGGGTGATGTGTCGCGGCCGACCGGACCCCGTGCCCCCGTGCCGGGCCGGCCGTCGCGGCCGTCAGGCCCCGTCGCCGCCGATCCGGTCGGGGCCGGGGCCCTCCTGTCCGGAGTCCCTCCGCTGACCATCGTCCTCGGCGGTGTTGAAGATCGTCACGCGGGTGCGCCGGACCAGTTCGCCGCGCACCGCGGTCCCGCTCTCGGAGCGGGGCGGGCGGGCCCGCCGGGCCACCGCCCGGCGCGCCGCCTCCAGTTCGTTGGCGAGGTGGAACACCTGCTCGCGCAGCTGCTCCGCCTCGTGCTCCAGTTCCAGGATCCGCTTGATCCCGGCCAGGTTGATGCCCTCCTCCTGCGACAGCCGCTGCACCTCGCGCAGGGTCTGCACGTCGCGCATGGAGTAGCGCCTACCGCGTCCGGAGGTCCGGCCCGGGGACACGATCCCCAGCCGGTCGTACTGCCGCAGCGTCTGCGGGTGCATGCCCGCCAGTTCGGCCGCCACGGATATCACGTAGACCGGCGCGTCCACGCCGAAGGAGTCGTTCATCGGTCTCACGCACCCTTCGCCCGCGCTTCGAGCCCGTCGCGCGGGTCGTGGTCGGACGTCGCCGCGCGGAACTTCTCCAGGGCCTCGCGGGCATCGCCGTTGAGGTTCTTGGGGACGGAGACCTCCAGGGTGACGATCATGTCGCCGGTGGTGCCGTCCTTGCGGGTGGCGCCCTTGCCGCGCACCCGCAGCTTGTGGCCGTTCTGCGTGCCCGGCGGCACCTTGACCGTCACCGGGAAGCCGCCCAGGGTCGGGATGCGCACGTCGGCGCCGAGCACCGCCTCGGGGAACGTGACCGGAACGGTGATCGTGACGTTGTCGCCGCTCCTGCCGAACACCGGGTGCTCCTTCACGTGGACGACGACGTACAGGTCGCCGGCGGGCCCGCCGTTCTCGCCCGGCGCGCCCTTGCCCTTGATGCGGATGCGCTGGCCGTCGGCCACACCGGCGGGGATGCGCGTCTGGATGGTGCGGGTGCTCTTGCCGCGCCCGCTGCCGTGGCAGGTGTCGCAGGGGTCGTCGACGACCAGGCCGCGCCCCTTGCACTCGCTGCACGGCTCCGACAGGGAGAAGCCGCCGAGGTTGGTGTTCTCGTGCCCGGTGCCCGAGCACTTGGGGCACATCCGCGGGGCGGTGCCCGCCTTGGCCCCGGTCCCCTTGCAGGTGGGACAGGGCGCCTCGCTGGCCAGCTGGAAGGAGCGGGTCACCCCGTCCGCGGCCTCGCGGAAGGTCAGGGTGGCCTCGGTCTCGACGTCGGCGCCGCGCCTGCTGCGCGTGCCGGTGCCGCCGCGGCCCCGGCCGCCGAACAGGCCGCCGAAGAGGTCGCTGAGCCGCTCGCCGCCGGTGCCCCCGCTACCGGCGGTGCCGCCCTGGCCGAACAGGTCGCTCATGTCGAACCCGCCCGGACCGGTCCCGCCGCCGGGCCGGTACGAGCCGCCGAACAGGGACCGCGCGTCGTCGTACTCCTTGCGGCGCTTGTCGTCCGACAGGACGTTGTACGCCTCGGAGATCTCCTTGAAGCGGTCCTCGGCCTTGGGGTCGCCGGTGTTGGCGTCGGGGTGGTTCTCGCGCGCCAGCTTGCGGTAGGACGACTTGATCTCGTCCTTGGAGGCGGTCTTTGAGACTCCGAGGACCTTGTAGTAGTCCTTCTCCAGGTAGTCCTTGGTGCTCATCGACTGGGTGCCTTCTCCCGCTGCTCTGATCGCGTCCGATGTTTCCAGGTGGTCCCGGATCGCCCGGGACCGGGGTCGGCTCTGCGGGCCACCCGTGGGTGGCCCGCAGAGCCGCGGGTCCGACCGCTACTCCTCGGCCCTGCCGCCGGAGTCCTCCGCGTCGCCGGCGGGCGCCTCGGCGGAGCCGGACTCCTCGGAGCCCTCCACCGGGTCGCCGACGACCACACGGGCCGGGCGCAGGATCCGCTCGCCCATCCGGTACCCCGGCTGGAAGACCTCCACCACCGTCTGCACCGAGATCCCGGGGACCGGGACCAGGGTCAGCGCCTCGTGGACGTTCGGGTCGAAGTCGTCGCCCTGCTCGGCGAACCGCTCCAGGCCCAGCTTGGCGACCGCGCCCTCCAGGGCCTCGCCCACCGCCTTGAACCCGCCGGTGAGCTCGTCGTGGTCGCGGGCCCGGCCGATGTCGTCGAGGATCGGCAGGAGTTCACCCAGGACCTGGGCGGTGGCGACCTCCCGGACGGCCACCCGGTCCCGCTCGACGCGCTTGCGGTAGTTGGAGTACTCCGCCTGCACGCGCTTGATGTCGTTGGTGAGCTCCACGACCCGCTCGTCGGCGTTGATCGCCTCGGACACCACCTGCTCGGGGGTGTCGGGGATCTCGATCCCCTCGACCTCCTCGGCGTCGGCTCCGGTGTCCGCCCCGTCGTCGGCCCCGGCCTCCGGGGCCTCCTCGGGCTCCTCCGCCGCGGCCCCGCGCACCTCGCCGGTCTCCGGGTCGATGCGGCGGTTGTCGCGGATCACCGGGCCCCGGCGCTCCTCGCCGTCGCCCGCGCTGCCGTTCGCGTTGTCAGACTGCGCCATCTGGGACGCGCCCTCCTTCCTCTCGGCCGAAGCGGGTCAGGACCGGTCGCCCTTGTTGTCCTCGTCGACGATCTCGGCGTCGACGACGTCGGCGTCGTCCGCCGAGGCGTCGGAGGCGGACTCGCCGGCGGCACCGTCGGCGCCCTGCTGCTGGCCCTGGCTGTAGATCGCCGAACCGATCTTCTGGCTCGCCAGCGCGACCTTCTCGCTCGCCGTGCGGATGGTGTCGACGTCCGACCCCTCCAGGGCGGTCTTCAGGTCGGCCAGCGCGGCCTCGGTCTCCGAGCGCACGTCCGCCGGGATCTTGTCCTCGTTGTCCTTGATGACCTTCTCGGTCTGGAACACGAGGGACTCGGCGTTGTTGCGGACCTCGGCGCTCTCGCGGCGCTTGCGGTCGTCCTCGGCGTACTGCTCGGCCTCGCGGACCATCTTGTCGATGTCGTCCTTGGACATCGCCGAACCGCCGGAGATGGTGACGGACTGCTCGCGGCCGGTGCCCAGGTCCTTGGCAGTGACGTTGACGATGCCGTTGGCGTCGATGTCGAAGGCCACCTCGATCTGCGGGACGCCGCGCGGCGCCGGGGGCAGACCGGTCAGGTCGAAGACGCCCAGCTTCTTGTTGTCGCGGGCCATCTCGCGCTCGCCCTGGTAGACCTGGATCTGCACGGACGGCTGGTTGTCGTCGGCCGTCGTGAAGATCTCGGAGCGCTTGGTCGGGATGGTCGTGTTGCGCTCGATGAGCTTGGTGAACACGCCGCCCTTGGTCTCGATGCCCAGGGACAGCGGGGTCACGTCCAGCAGCAGGACGTCCTTGACCTCGCCCTTGAGCACGCCGGCCTGGAGCGCGGCGCCGATCGCCACGACCTCGTCGGGGTTGACGCCCTTGTTGGGCTCCTTGCCGCCGGTCAGCTCCTTGACGAGCTCGACGATGGCGGGCATGCGGGTGGAGCCGCCGACCAGCACCACGTGCTCGATCTCGCTCAGGCTGATGCCCGCGTCCTTGATGACCTGCTGGAACGGGATCTTGGTCCGCTCGACCAGGTCGGCGGTCAGCCGCTGGAACTCGGCGCGGGTGAGCTTCTCGTCCAGGTGCAGCGGGCCCTCCGCCGAGGCGGTGATGTAGGGCAGGTTGATCTGCGTCTCGCTGGAGGAGGACAGCTCGATCTTGGCCTTCTCCGCGGCCTCGCGCAGGCGCTGGAGCGCCATCTTGTCCTTGGAGAGGTCCACGCCGTTGGCGTTCTTGAACTTCTCGACCAGCCAGTCGACGATCGCCTGGTCCCAGTCGTCGCCGCCCAGGTGGTTGTCGCCGTTGGTGGCCTTGACCTCGACCACGCCGTCGCCGACCTCCAGCAGGGAGACGTCGAAGGTGCCGCCACCGAGGTCGTAGACGAGGATCGTGGCCTCGTCCTCCTTCTCCAGGTGGTAGGCGAGGGCGGCGGAGGTGGGCTCGTTGATGATGCGCAGGACGTTGAGGCCCGCGATGGTGCCGGCCTCCTTGGTGGCCTGGCGCTGGGAGTCGCTGAAGTAGGCGGGGACGGTGATGACGGCGTCGGTCACGTCCTCGCCGAGGTAGGCCTCGGCGTCGCGCTTGAGCTTCTGCAGGATGAAGGCGCTGATCTGCTGGGGGTTGAAGGTCTTGTCGTCGATCTTCACCGTCCAGTCGGTGCCGATGTGGCGCTTGACCGACCGGATGGTGCGGTCGACGTTGGTGACCGCCTGGCGCTTGGCGACCTCGCCGACGAGGACCTCACCGTTCTTGGCGAAGGCGACGACGGACGGGGTGGTGCGGGAGCCCTCGGCGTTGGTGATGACCGTGGGCTCACCGCCCTCCAGGACCGCGACACAGGAGTTCGTCGTACCGAGGTCGATTCCGACCGCACGTGCCATGTTGCTTCCTCCGTCAAAGTTGAGTCGTTCGGGCGTAAGTTTGCTTCGTCCGGCGAGGGTTGTCAAGTCAGTTGAGTCGAGGAGACTCAAGTTACTTTCTACGACCTGACAACGAGCGACCCTGCGGGGTTGTTCCCGACTCCGGCGGGTTTCACGAGGAAGATGACGGAACCCCGGGGGAACCCGGGGGGATCCTTGACCGTGACTCGGGGTCGACCCCGGGGAGAACCGGGGACGGGTCGGGGGTGGTGTGCGCACCACCCCCGATACGGGGGGCCGCGACCCGCGAAAGGGGTGCGCGCGGCCCCGACGGGACGGGGGCCGCGGCCGTAGCTTCGGGACATGGACACAACCGCCCACCCGTCGCCCTCCACCACCCTCAACGGACGCCTTCGGCGCGGTCCCGCCCACCCGTCGCCCTCCACCACCCTCAACGGAGAGCCTTCGGCTCACCCCTTTTCCCACTCGTCTCCCTCCACCGCCCACCTCCGGCACGGCTCTCCCGCCCCCCGTCCCTGGCCCGTACAGCTCCTCGCCGACACCCGGCACACGCTCCTCGGCCTGCCCCTCGCCGTGGTCTCGTTCTCCCTGGTCGTCACCGGCCTGGCCGCCGGGCTGGGCGCCGCGGTCGCCGGGGTGGGGCTGTTCGTCCTGGTGGGCACCCTGTACGCGGCCCGCGGGATCGCCCACGTGGACCGGATCCGCCTCGCCGACCTCACCGGCGGTCCCGTCCTGCGCGCCCCCTACCGCGCCCCCGCCCCCGGCGCCGGACCGCTGCGCCGGGCACTGGCCCCGCTGGCCTGCGGGCGCAGCTGGCTGGAGGCGCTGCACGCGGTGGTGCGTTTCCCGGTCGCCCTGGTCGCCTTCGTCGTCACGGTCACCTGGTGGGCCGGCGCGCTGGCCGGCCTGCTCTACCCGCTCTGGGGGTGGTCGCTGTACACCATCCCCGGGTACACCGACCTGGGCTCGCAGCTGTCGATGGACCACCCGCTGGTCGCCACCGCCCTGCTGCACATGGCCGCGGGCGCGCTGTTCCTGCTCACCCTGCCCGCGGTGGTGCGCGCCTGCGCCTACGCCGACGCCTCCGTCGGCCGGGCGCTGCTGCTCCTGCCGGAGGACCCCCGGGTGCGCGTGTACACCGCCCCGGCGGACCGCGTCCCCGCCGGGGTCTGACCGTCCGGCCCCGGGGCCCCGGCCCCGGTGCGCGCCCGGCCCGGCGTCCTTCCCCGGTGCCGCCCGCCCTGGAAGACTGGGGAGCGGACGCACACGGACTCCCGAGAGGCGGCACCGATGACGCAGGGCCCCGGGCGGCCGCTCCTGGCCGAGGACGTCATGCTCGTCCTGTTCCAGCCCGCCTCGGGCACGATCGCCGGCGAGAACACCCTCTTCTACGTCCTGGGGGGAGCCGTCCTCACCGAGCTGGGGGCCGGGGGCCACGTGGCGGTCGGCGGCCCGGGCCCGGGCGGCGCGCGCGTCGAGGCGGTGGAGGGTGGCGCCCCGGCCGACCCGCTCCTGCGCTCCGGCTGGGACCACGTCGCCACCGGGCCGCGGAGCGCCGGGACGGTGCTCGCCGCGATCGGCCCCCGCCTGCGCGGCCCCGTGCTGGACCGCCTCGTCGAGCGCGGCGACATCCGCCGTGTGAAGCGCAGGACCCTCGGCCTGTTCGACTCCACGGCCCTGGAGGACGGCGGCGGCCGCCGGGCCGGGCTCGTCGAGGGGGTCCGCGCCGTCCTGGAGGACGGGGCGCCGCCGGAGCCGCGGGTGGCCGCGCTCGCGGCGCTGGTCTCGGCGAGCGGATCGCTGCCGCAGTTGCACCGGGAGATCCCCTGGAACTCCGAGGTCATCGCCCGTGCCAAGGCGCTCGAACGGGGCGACTGGGGCGCCGGGGCCGCCGCCGAGGCGGTGGCCCGCACCACCACCGCGGCCGTCGCCGGCTCCGTGGCCGCGGCCCTCGCCGCCGCGAACGCGCTCCCCCCGCAGGGGTGACCCGCCGCTCCGCGCCCGTCGGCCCCGGCCGGCGGGCGCCGTCGTGCGGGGCCGGTGGGATGACCGATGCCGGGCGGTGCGGGGGAGCGGTGGAATGGGCGGACGCGGTGCGCGCGGGGGTGCCGCGGGGCGCCGCCGCGGCGCGTGTCACGGGGTGAACAGGGTGGACCCGCGTGGTTTCGTTGCGGCAGGAGTCACTAGCGTTGCCCCTGCGCGGTCGGGGTTTCCCGCAGAGCCGGTGGCCGTCGCATGATTACCCGCTAGTAACATAGATTTCGACCGCCGGTGTGTGGCGCACCGGCCGACGCAGCAGGATGGGAGGCCACGGGCGATGCTGTACCTGACACTGGGCATCATCACCTCGGTCCTCGCCGTGGTCGCCTTCACCATGTTCGGTCTGGCAGTCCGCCAGATCGTGCGGACCGTGAACGTGGGCCGACCGGTGGAGGCCGAGCGCAAGGGGCCGTTCGGACAACGGCTCACGATGGCGATCATCGAGATCGTCGGCCACGGCAGGATGCTCAAGCGGCCGTGGGTGGGTGTGGCCCACTGGTTCGTGATGGTCTCCTTCCCCCTGCTGGTCTTCACGGTCATCGAGGCACAGGGCGAGGTCTTCGACCCGCACTTCCACCTGCCGTTCATCTACGACTGGACGGTCTACGGCCTGGCCATCGAGCTGATCGCCGGGGCCAGCCTCGTCGGCATCCTGGGTCTGACCGCGTACCGGGTGCTCAACCGCCCCGCGCGCAAGGGCCGCGACTCGCGGTTCATGCACTCCAAGCAGTGGACCGGCTACTACGTCGAGGCGTACATCATCGGCCTGCTCCTCGCGATCTTCGCGATCCGCGGGCTCAAGGTCGCCACGGACACCTTCCCGTTCCCGGTCTGGGCCACCCCGATCTCCCACGCGGTCGGCGCGGTCATGCCCGGCGAGGCGGCGGTCGCCGACCCCGCGATCGCCCTGATCGCGGCGTTCAAGCTGATCATCAGCTACGCGTTCTTCATGGTCCTGGCGCTCCAGCTCACCATGGGCGTGGGCTGGCACCGCTTCATCGCCCCGGTCAACATCTACTTCAAGCGCAACGCCGACGGCTCCCCGTCGCTGGGCGCCGCCAAGCAGATGATGAACAAGGACGGGAGCGCGCCCCTGGACTTCGAGGAGGCCGACCCCGACGAGGACCCGTTCGGCGCGGGCAAGATCGAGGACTTCACCTGGAAGGGCCTCCTCGACTTCACCACCTGCACCGAGTGCGGCCGCTGCCAGTCCCAGTGCCCCGCCTGGAACACCGGCAAGCCCCTTTCCCCGAAGAAGGTCATCCTCGACCTCCAGCGGCACGCCTACGAGAAGGCCCCGTACCTGCTCCAGGGCATCAACGCCGAGACCCTCGCGGAGAAGCCCGACGACAGCCACGCCGGCGTCGACGTCCTCGCCCTCCTGGAGAAGCCGCTGGTCGGCACCGAGGAGGAGGGTGGCGTCATCCACCCCGACGAGCTGTGGTCCTGCACCAACTGCGGCGCCTGCGTCGAGCAGTGCCCGGTGGACATCGAGCACATCGACCACATCCTCGACATGCGCCGCTACCAGGTCATGGTCGAGTCCAACTTCCCGTCCGAGGCCAACACCCTCCTGAAGAACCTGGAGAACAAGGCCAACCCGTGGGGCATGTCCGAGGACAAGCGCATGGACTGGATCGAGGAGCTGGCCTCCCAGGAGAACCCGGTCGAGGTGCAGGTCGTCGACGACAAGCTCGACGCGGACACCGAGTACCTGTTCTGGGTCGGCTGCGCCGGCGCCCTGGAGGACCGGGCCAAGAAGACCACCAAGGCCATCGCCGAGCTGCTGGACATCGCGGGCGTCAAGTTCGCCGTCCTGGGCGGCATGGAGGCGTGCACCGGCGACCCGGCGCGTCGTCTCGGCATGGAGTACGTCTTCCAGATGCTGGCCCAGCAGAACGTCGAGACCCTCAACGAGGCCGGCGTCACCAAGATCGTGGCCAGCTGCCCGCACTGCTTCAACACCCTCGCCAACGAGTACCCGCAGCTCGGCGGCACCTACGAGGTCGTCCACCACAGCCAGCTGCTGGCCAAGCTGGTGGACGAGGGCAGGCTGACCCCGGTCGAGTCCATCGACGAGAACATCACCTACCACGACCCGTGCTTCCTGGGCCGCCACAACAAGGTGTACACGCCGCCGCGCGACATCATGGCGAAGGTGCCCGGCGTCAAGACGCAGGAGATGCACCGCCACAAGGAGCGGGGCTTCTGCTGCGGCGCCGGCGGCGCCCGCATGTGGATGGAGGAGCGGATCGGCAAGCGCATCAACACCGAGCGGGTGGACGAGGCGCTGACCACCAACCCCGACACCGTGTCCACCGCGTGCCCGTTCTGCCAGGTCATGCTGGGTGACGCGATCAACGAGAAGAAGTCGCAGGGCGAGGCGAAGGAGACCCTGGAGGTCGTCGACGTCTCCCAGCTGCTGCTGCGCTCGATCAAGGGCGGCAAGCCGCAGGAGGCCGAGCCCGCCGACGCGTAGAGTCGGCCGGACTCGGCACGGGGGCGCTCACCGAGGGGTGGGCGCCCCCCGCGTCTTCTCGGAGCGGAGCAGCAGCAGGGCCAGCACCGCGATCCAGGCGAATCCGACCAGCAGGGACGCCCGCTGATAGAGCCCGCCCACGGCGACCAGGCCGGGGTTCTGCTGGAAGCCGGCGCTCGCCCACAGGAAGCAGGCGAAGAAGGCGGCCGCGGTGAGCACCGAGTACCCGGCGACCACCCAGCGCCGGTCGGCCAGGGACCGCAGGGCGTAGAGCACGCAGGCCAGCGGCAGCCCGAAGAAGAACAGCGCGGACGCCGCGTCGTGCAGGACGCCCAGCGGCGTGTAGACCAGCTCGTGGGGGGTGCCCGGCGGGTAGCCGCTGACCGGGTCGGTGCGGAACAGCCCGGCGCCGACCAGGCCGGCGCCGCACAGGCCCAGCAGCCACGGGACGGGTCCGGTGCGGCCGACGCGGCCGAGCTCGCGCCCGGCGCCGACCGCGAAGGCCGTGAGCAGCGCGCCGGTGAGCAGGAAGTTCAGCACCTGGACCCCGCCCGCCCCGTTGAGCGCCAGCGAGCTGATCGGGTGCCGGGCCAGGGAGTATTCGGGCCGCAGCAGACCCGCCAGGGTGGACACCCCGAGGAAGAGGGGGCCTGCGGCGACCCCGCACCACAGGAGCCCGCGGTTGGGTGACATGGACATCCTTCGTCGTCGTGGACAGGGGGACCACAGTAGGCTCGGCCCCGCCGGTCCGGAAAGTCCGGTCGCGGCCCTTTCCGGATGGAGCCGGCCGCCGGTCGTCAGAGGAGATGCCGCGGGGCGGCCGTCGGTTGGGGGACCTTCCCCGGGACCGGGGGCCGGACGGGAACTCCAAATAACGGACCGTTTACGGTACGGGCGTTCGCCGGCCCGTATATGCGGAACTGCGGAAAGGCCGAAAACCACGTCCCGGTCACCCGGCGCGGCGGGGTTCGGCGGGTCAGGGCCGGGTTTCCGGTTATTCCTCCCGAGCGCATCGGGCGGGGAAATCACCCATCGGATATGACTTCCTGGGAAAAGATCACGGGGAACCCCGAAAGGGCGGAGTTCGCGCCCCACGCCCCGTGTTTTTCGTGTAGAACTCTTACCAGCACCCCCGACCGGGCGCCCGGCGCCCACCCGGGGTGTTGCCGCCCGTACGCGGTGAGGAAGGGGCGCGTGCGGGCGGCACCCCGTGCCCGGGACCCGTGACATCTGTCATCGTCGGCCCCGGTGGATTCCCACACGCGATCGGTGACAACGGCGTCTGTGGCCCCGGCCCCGGTTCCGGGAGTCTGGAGCCATGACGACGACGAGCACCGAATCCCTCCCCGACCGCACCGCCCCCGACGGCCCGGCGGTGGTCGTCCGCGACCTGCACCAGCACTACGGCGACTTCGAGGCGGTCAAGGGCATCTCCTTCGAGATCCGCCCCGGCGAGCTGTTCGCCCTGCTGGGCACCAACGGCGCCGGCAAGACCACCACCATCGAGACGCTGGAGGGCTTCCGGCGTCCCAGCTCCGGGACCCTGCGGGTGTTCGGCACCGACCCCTACGGCCAGCCCGCCGCCCTGCGCGGCCGCACCGGCGCCGTCCTCCAGGGCAACGGCCTGATGGAGGACCTCACGGTCCGGGAGTCCCTCGTCCTCGCCCACGACCTGGTCTCCGACCCCCGCGACGCCGACGAGCTGCTGGAGCTGGTCGCCCTCACCGACAAGGCCCGCATCCCGGTCCGCCAGCTCTCCGGCGGGCAGAAGCGCCGCCTCATCCTCGCCCAGGCCCTGGTCGCCCGGCCCGAGGTGCTCTACCTCGACGAGCCCACCACGGGCATGGACCCCGAGGCCCGGCACACCACCTGGCGGATCATCTCCGAGCTCAAGCGGCAGGGGGTCGCGGTCCTGCTCACCACCCACTACCTGGAGGAGGCCGAGCGCCTGGCCGACCGGCTCGCCATCATGCACCGCGGCGAGATCCGGGTCGAGGGCACCCTGGAGGACGTCCTCGCCTCCTGGGGCGACCGGGTCACCTTCCGGGTGCCGGAGGAGGTCGGCACCGACGACCTGCCCGAGCCGTCCGGGGCCGAGGCCGCGGTGCGGACCCGCGACGGGCGGCTGTGGGCCACGTACACCGTCGGCGGCGCCGACGTCGAGTCGCGGGCGCACCGGGTGGTCTCCGAGCTCGTCGCCTGGGCCGCCGAGCGCGGCGTGGTCCTGCGCAACCTCCAGGTGCGCGGCGCCTCCCTGGAGGACGTCTTCCTCCAGGTGGCCGGCGCCACCGGCCTCGCCGAGCAGTAACCCTTCCCCCGCCGACCTTCCGCACCCGGAGCGCATCCCATGACCCTCACCGCCGAACCCGCCACCGCCGTCCGCCCGCCCGCCATGAGCCCGGTACGCCAGACGCTGCGCCTGGCCCGCACCGAGTTCACCCTCTTCGTCCGCTACAAGACCGCCTGGATGTTCCTGGGCCTGGCGGTGTTCATGTTCCTCGTCCCGATGAACCTGCCCGACGACCCCGTCATGGGCGACATCGGCAGCGCCGACCTCGCCATGATCGCCGCGATGGGCAGCATCGGCCTGATCATCGGTATCGGCCACCCCTCGAACGTGTTCACCGCCCGCCGCGAGTCGCTCGTCCTCAAGCAGCTGCGGGTCAACGGGGTCACCCAGGGCGCGCTGTTCGGGGCGGTGGTGCTGCTGGTGGTCCTCATGTCCCTGGCCATCGCCGTGCTGGGCGCCGCCCTGATCTACGCCAACTCCGGCTCGCTGCCGCAGGACCCGGTCATGCTGGTGCTCGCCATCACGCTCAGCGCCGTCTCCATGAGCTTCCTGGGCCTGTGCGTCACCCCGCTGGCGCGCACCGCCGAGTCCGCCCAGATGGCCTCGATGGTGCCGATGATGTTCCTGCTCTTCGCGGGCGGCAACATCCTCCCGACCAGCATGTTCCCGGACCCGCTCGTCGAGGTGCTGGGCTTCCTGCCCTCCACCGCCGCGGGCCAGCTCGCCCAGGCCTCCTACACCGGCTACGACGTCTTCTCGGGCTACGCGTCCGCCGCCCCGGCCGGGTTCGGGGAGCTGTGGGCCGCGGCCGTGCCCGCCGTCGGCCTGCTGCTGCTGTGGACGCTCCTGTTCGCCGTGCTGGCCTTCCGCACCTTCCGCTGGGACCCCCGCCAGGCATGACGCCCCGGCACCCGGCCCGGTACCGCCCGCCCCGTCCGGGGCGGGCGTTCCCATGGGGGAGACTCGAACGGTGAACCAGGAGACCGCGTCCCCGAGCGCCGCGCAGCGGCGCCACCTGCGGACGGCCCGCCGGATGACCACGTACACGGTGTTCGTGACGCCCGTGATCGTGGTCCTGTGGCCCGTGATCGAGTTCGTCCAGACGCGCGTGCACGGCAACCCCGGCTGGCCGGAGGCCGTGTCCCTGGTCCTGCTCACCGGATCCTCCGTGTGCATGGGCCCCCTCCTGGTCGACCGGATGCGCGGGGAGGCGGCCCCGGACCCGCGCCTGTACGTCGCTTCGGTGCTCCTGGCCTGGTCGGGGGCGCTGTTCCTGCGGGTCGAGGTGTACATGGTCTCCGCCCTGGGCGCGTGGCTGTCGGTCATGCTGCACCTGCACCGCGACGGGCGCCGGTCCGCCCTGCTGGGACTGCTGACCGCCCTGGTCCCGTGGGTCGCCTGGCCGTTCCTGTACCCGGACTCCCACGCCGGGGTGTTCGCGGTCTTCTGGGCGGGCGGGGTCCTCATGTGGGCCCTCTTCTACCTGGGCTGCACCGTCTCCTTCCGGCTCTGGGACATCGTGCGCGACGCCTTCGCGGCCCAGGAGGCCAAGGCCCGGCTGGCGGTGGCCGAGGAGCGGCTGAGGTTCACCCGCGACCTCCAGGACCTGCTGGGGCAGGACCTGAGCGTGCTGGCGACCCGGGCCGCGCGGGCGGAGCGGAACGTGTCCCGGGCCCCGGAGGAGGCCCGCGCCGAGGCGGCCGAGGTGCACGCGCTGGCCCGCGACGCGCTGCGCCGGGTCCGCGCCGCGGTCAGCGGCTACCGGGAGCTGGACCTGGCCGAGGAGGTGCGCTCGGTGACGGCGGCCCTGGAGGCCGACGGGACCCGGACCACCGTGACGGGGCTGGGCGGCCTGGACCCCTCCCCGGCGGAGGCGTCCCTGGCGGCCTGGGTGGTGCGCGAGGTCGGCACCGACGTGCTCCGGCGCAGCGGCGCCACCCGCTGCCGCATCGCCTTCTCCCGGGACCCCGGCACCGGGCGGGCGGTGGTGGAGGTCTCCGACGACCGGGCCCGCCGGGGAGGGGAGACCGGACCCGCCGGTGTGACGGACGGGCTGGCCGACCGGGTGGGCCGGGAGGGCGGCACCCTGGAGGCGGTGCGCACGGAGGACGGCGGCCACCTCCTGCGCGTCCACCTGCCCGTCGGCGCGACCCCCTCTTCCGAAGCCGAGGAGACCCGTTGACCTCCCCCCGTGAACGCGAGGGCGCGCCGACGCCCTCCGAGGACCGGCACGACCGCACGATGCGCTTCGCCCGCCTGATCATCATGGTCACGATGGGCATGGTGGCGATGATGCTGGGCGGCATCCCGCTCTTCGAGGTCGTCCTCTCCGGGCCGTCGGACGACCCGTGGCGGCCGCTGGCCGCCCTGGGCACGTCGCTCCCCCTGACCGTGCTGGTCCTGCTGCTGATGCGGGACCGGATCGACGGCCGCAGGGTTCCCGACCCCCTCCTCTACTGGGGATCGCTCGCCCTGCTCGCCGTCACCTCCGTCCTGCTCCGGGACGCGATGCTGACGATGGGCCTGTACGCCTCCTGGTGGTCCGTGGGGGTGTTCGCGGCCCCGCGCCGCTGGGGGGTCCCCGTCACGCTGGTGCTGCTGGCGGCCCCGTGGGCGATCTACCTCACCGAGAGGCCGGACCTCCCCTTCGCCTCCCACCTGCTCTTCTGGGCCGGGGCCATCGTGTGGGCGCTGCTGATGGCCTCCGGCTCCATGGCCACCATCTGGCTGTGGGACATCACCCGGCAGGCGGTGGAGGGGCAGTCCGCCCGGGCCCGGCTGGCGGTCACCGAGGAACGGCTGCGGTTCGCCCGCGACATGCACGACCTGCTCGGGCACAGCCTGTCGGCGCTGGCGGTCAAGGCCGAGCTGGCCGGGCGGCTCGTCGACCGGGCCCCCGAACGCGCGGAGAAGGAGCTGCGCGAGGTCCACGGCCTCGCCCGGGAGGCGCTGGGCCAGGTGCGCGCGGCGGTCGACGGGTACCGGGAGCCGGACCTGGCCGAGGAGGTCGCCTCGGTGCGCGGCGTCCTGGAGACGGCCGGGGTCCGGGTGGAGGTCACCGGACTGGAGGACCTGGAGGGCCCGGAGGTCCCCGCGGGGACGACCGCGCCGATCGCGTGGGCGGTGCGCGAGGGCGGCACCAACGTGCTGCGGCACAGCGACGCCACCCGCTGCCGGATCGACTTCTCCCTGGTCGGCGGGGAGGGCGGCCGGGCCCTCGTGGTGGAGATGTCCAACGACGGGGCCCGCGGCGCCGACGGCGGCAGGGGGAACGGCCTGAGCGGGCTGTCCGAGCGGCTGTCGGCGGCGGGCGGCGGGCTCACGGCGGCGCGCACGCGCGAGGGCGGGTTCCTGCTGCGCGCCGTACTGCCCCTCTGACCTCAGCGGGCCCGGGCCGGGCCCTCGGGGCCGGGGGCCAGCCCCAGCACCCGGTCCAGCTCCTCCCGGGCCAGGCGGCGGTCGGCGTGGGCGGCGGCGACGAGCACCTCCGCGTACAGCTCGATCTCGTCGAGCGCGACGTGGTCGTGCAGCGGAGCGGGCCGGTGCGGTTCGGATGCCACACGCGTTCACCCCCCGGGGGGTACAGAGGTGTCCTGGACGGGCGCAGGCCCCCTGGGGAGCGGACGGTGGAGGGCACGGGGACCCGTCCGGAGGACCCGGACCCAGGGTACGCGGCCCCCTCCGGGACCCGCATGACCCGGGAGGACCAGTGCCGGGACCACCCGGTCCGACCAGGAGGACGGGCCCCTCCGGTCCACCCGTCACTCTTCTCCCACCACCCGCTCACTTTTCGCATTCGTGTGATCGTGCTGTGAAGGCCCCGGGAGATCGTGGGGGTGACCGCAAAGGGCATACGGGAGGAGAAACACCATGGCCCAGAACAAGGGAACCCCGCGCAAGGTACTGATCGGAGCCGCCATCGCGGTGCTCGCCGCGAGCGCCGCCGTCGCCGTCCTCGACCCGTTCCCGGGCGCCCAGCTGGGCGCCGGGCTGGTCGGGGCCGTCGCCCTCGTCGCCTTCGCCGTGCTGTCGGTCGGCGGCCGCAACTCCGTCAAGGCCTGACCCGAACGAAACCGTCCGGCCCGTCCTCCCCGCCCCGGGGGACGGGCCCTTTCGCGTCCCCGCCGCCGCGGATTCCCTCACACGCCGCGCCTTCCTGTGATGGCGGCGCGACCCGCGGCCGTGAACCTCGGCTCAGACGACTCGGCGCACGGGAGAGGAACGGCGATGAACGCACACGAGGCGAAGACCGTCCGCATCGGCCTGCACCTGGGCGGAGCACTGCTGGCCCGGCGCATCCGCGCGGTGCTGGCGGGGCGCGACTGGTCGGTGACCGAGCTCGGCGCCGCACCCGGCCCCGGCGAGCTGGACGGCCTGGACGTCCTGCTGCTGCGCAGCGGCGCGATCGCCGAGCTGCCCGGCCGCCGCGAGCACCCCGGCCCGGCCTGCGTCGTCTTACTGGAGGGCGAGTCCGACCCGCGCTTCGTCGAGGTGGCCCGCTGGGGCGCCCACGCCATCGTGGACCGGGACGACCTGGACGGCAACATCACCCACGCCATCGAACAGGCCCTGGCCGGGGCGGTGTGGATCTCGCCGACCTTCGCCGGCCGGTGGATGGAGCTGATGCCGCCGATCCTGAGAGCCGACCTCGGCACGGCCGAGCCCCTGTTCGGGGAGAGCCTGACCCGGCGCGAGCAGGAGGTGCTGGACCTGCTCACCCAGGGCCTGTCCAACTCGCAGATCGCCGACCGGCTCATCCTCAGCACCGGGGCGATCAAGTTCCACGTCTCCAACCTGCTGCGCAAGTTCGGCTGCGACCGCCGCTCCCAGCTCATCGCCCGGCACGGCGCGGGCGCCGGGCGTGTCCGGACCGCGGTCTGAACACGCCCGGCGCCCGGGGCGCGGGGTCAGCCCTGCGCACCGGCCCCCACCGGGGCGGCCTCGGCGCCGGCGAACTGGTGCATGGACAGCTCCATGTACAGCTCGTCGGACTCCACCAGCTCCTCGTGGGTGCCCGTCGACCGGATGCGGCCGCGCTCCAGGACCAGGATGCGGTCCGCCTCGCGCACGGTCGCCAGCCGGTGGGCGATCACCATCACGGTGGTGATCCGCGACGCCTCCCGGATGGTCTCCTGGAGGGCCTGCTCGTTGATCGAGTCGAGCTGTGAGGTGGCCTCGTCCAGCAGGAGCAGCCGGGGACGGCGCAGCAGGGCCCGGGCGATCGCCACCCGCTGGCGCTCGCCGCCGGAGAGGGCGACGCCGCGGTGGCCGACCAGGGTGTCCAGACCGTTCTCCAGCCGGCCGACCAGCCCCTCCAGACGGGTGCGGGAGATGATGTCGGCCAGCTCCTCCTCGGTGGCCTCGGGGGCGGCCATCAGCAGGTTCTCGCGCAGGGTGCCGGAGAGCACCGGGGCCTCCTGCTCCACGTACCCGATCCCGGCGCGCAGCCGGTCCAGCGGCCACTCGGTGATGTCCCGGCCGTCCATCCGGACGCTGCCGGCCTGGGGCTCGTAGAACCGCTCGACCAGTGAGAAGACCGTGCTCTTGCCCGCCGCGGAGGGGCCGACGAACGCGGTCATGCCCCCGGCGGGGACGTCGAAGGTCAGCTCCTCGAACAGGGGCACCTGCGGGTCGTACCCGAACCGCACGTTGCGGAAGGACACCGACGCGGGCCGGTCGGCGGACGCCGGGGTCCAGCTCACGGCGCCGGTCTCCTCCTCGTTCGGCATCGCCTGGACCTCGCGGATGCGCTGGAGCGAGGCCAGGCCCGCCTGGAGGCCGCTGATCGAGCTGGTCAGCTGGGTGATCGGACCGGTCAGGTAGAAGAGGTACAGCAGGAACGCCACCAGGACGGACAGGTCCAGGCCGCCGGTGGCGGCGCGGGCCCCGCCCACACCCAGGATGATGAGGAACGACACCTGGACCAGCAGCCCGGTGGACATGCTCCCGGCGGAGAACCACACCGCGGCGCGCTTCCCCTGCTGGAGCGCCCGCTCGGAGGCGGCCGTCACGACGGCGATCTCGCGCTCCTCCGAACCGCTGGCCTTGATGGTGCGCAGCGAGTTCAGCGACCGCTCCAGGGTCGAGCCCATCTCGCCCAGGGCCTCCTGGACGTTCAGGCTGGCCCGCCGGATGCGCGGCACGACGGCCCCGAACGCGAAGCCGACCACCACGACCACGGCCAGCAGCAGGGCCAGCAGCCCCAGGTCGAGGTAGCCCATGAGCACGATGATGCCGACGAACTGGAGTGCGCCGATGAACAGGTCCACCAGGTCGCGGGTGGTCGCGGTGCGCAGCTGGTTGCTGTCGGACACCACCCGGGAGAGCAGGTCGCCGGGGCTGCCGTGGTCGAGCACCGACATGCGCAGCCGCATGATGCGCCGCACCAGGTCGCGGCGCACACCGTGCACGATGCCCTCGGCCGTGCGCTCGGTCAGGTAGTTGCCGACGGAGGCCAGGACCGTCGCGAACACCAGCAGCGCGGACAGCACCAGGATGAGTGTGACGTCGGGGCCCCCGCCCACCGCCATCCCGTCCAGGAAGTACTTGGCGACCATCGGCTGGGCCAGGGTGAGCAGCGCGGCGACGGTGGTGATCAGGCCGCCGGACCACAGGGCGAGGGAGTGCGGCCGGGCGTAGGACAGCAGGCCGCGCAGGCCCACCGGGGGTTCGGGTGCGGGCGCGTCGGTGTTCACAGGACGACCTCCTCGGCCGGTTGGTGGGGTGTGGTGGGTGCGGTGAGCGGCTCCGGGGTTCCGAGTAGGGAGGCGTCGCCACAGACGATCCCGGTGAAGCGTTCGGGACGGAAGAACTCCCGGGAGACGTCCACGACCTCGTCGTGGGTCACCCGGGCCAGCTGGTCGGCGAAGTCGGCGAGCCGCATGGGGTCCTCGCCGTTCAGGGCCATGTCCATGAGGCTGCCGGTGACCTCGGCCAGCGAGGTCAGGCGGGTGCGCATGCATCCGGCGGCGAACCGCTGCGCCGCGCGGAACTCCTCCTCCGTGGGCGGGTCCAGGACCATCCCGGACAGCTCCTCGGCGATCCCGGCCAGGACCGGTCCGGCGGTGGCCGCCGCGGTCTCGGCCTCCACCGCGATGAGGTTCGCGCCGGGGAAGGAGTCGACGTAGGCGTTGACGCCGTACACGTAGCCGTGGTCGTTGCGCAGGTTGCGGCTGAGGCGGGTGGACACGGCCCCGCCGCTGAGGGTGTTCAGGGCCAGGAACAGGGGCGCGTAGCGGTCGTCCTCGCTGGACACCGCGTCGGCGCGCAGTCTCACGTGGGCCCGGTCGGTACCGGGGACGTGGACCACGGCGGGCGCGCCCGGGGCCAGTGCGGGGACGGGGGGCACGACCCACCCGGGGGCGGGGGAGTCCCAGCCGCCGAAGGCGCGGTGGACGGCCGCGAAGACCTCCTCGGCGTCCAGCGAGCCGCCCACGACGAGCAGCATCGCCTCCCGGGGGCCCCAGGTGCCCGCGGGGACCCGCAGGTCCTCGGCGGAGGGCTCGGCGGGCAGCGGGTGGCGCCCGGCGCCCGCCCGGTTGCCCGCCAGGTGGTCCCCGTAGAGCCCCCGGTACAGGCCGTCGACCGCCCGGTGCTGGGGGTACGCGGCGGACGCCTCCAGCAGGGCGCGCTGGCGCCCGTACTCCCGCTCCGCCTCCCCGGGGTCGATGTCGGGTGAGCGCACCGCCTCGGCCAGGTAGCGCAGCGTTCGGTCGAGGTCGGCGGTGCCGCAGCCCCCCGACAGGACGGTCGCCCAGGGCGAGGCGGAGCCGTGCACCTCCACGGCGGAGGACTCCAGGTCCTCGCGGGAGGTGTCGCCCGCTCCGGTGTGCAGCACTGCGAGCGAGGCCCGCAGCTGGGCCCGGAACAGCTCGCCGGGCGTCCGGCTCGTCCCGGGGACCACCATCCGCAGCTCCGCCAGGGGGGTGTCCCCGTGCGGCAGGCAGCACACGCGCAGCCCGTTGGGCAGGGTCCGGCTCCGCAGGTCGTGGACGCGCATCAGTGTTCCCCTCCTTCTCCGGGGGAGAGCACCAGCAGGGCGCGGTGCTCCCGGGTCAGCAGCCGGGCGGCGGCGGCGACGTCCTCGGCGGTCGCCTCCGTGAAGCCGCGGTGGACGGTCGCCGGCAGGTCGCCGTCGCCGAACAGCAGCTCCCCGCGGCCGACCGCGCGGGTGCGGGCGGCGAGCTGGTCGGTCCGGCGGTGGAAGGCGGCCAGCCGCCGGGCCCGCGCACGGGCCAGCTCGGTGTCCGTGGGGCCGTGCTCGGCCAGCCGCCCGACCTGCCCGCGGACGGCGTCGAGGATCACGTCGCGCTCCACGTCGGCGGGGTGGACCGCGGACAGGACCCACATGTCGGGGTCGCGCGCGTCCAGCAGGTCGAAGAGCCCGTCGCGGGCCGACACCCCCAGGGCCTGACCGGTGACCTCCGCCAGGCGGCGCGGCACCAGCGCCCCGGGGCCGCCGGCCAGCAGCTCGGCGACCAGGGCCAGACCGAAGTGCGCCGCCGGGTCGACCGCGGCGTCGGGGGTCCGGTAGCCGAGGGCGAACCCGGGCCGGGCCGCCAGCGGGTCGTGCGCGGTGCCCGTCACGGTCCCCTCGGGCTCCGGCTCCCAGTGGTGCGGGCGCGGCGGCGCGGGCCGGGCCGGGAGCGTCCCGAAGTGGGCCTCGGCCAGGTCGAGCGCCCGCAGCGGGTCGATGTCGCCGCTGACGGTCAGCACCGCGTTGGACGCCGTGCAGTACTCCTCCAGGAAGCCCCGGCAGTCCTCCAGGGTGGCCCGGGACAGCGCCGCCGGGTCGCCGAACCCGTCGTGGGCGTTGGCGTAGGACCGGAACAGCACCGGCGACAGCGCCGGCCACGGGAACCGGCCGTAGGGCTTGCGGCCCTTGGCGCCGATCTCCTCCTCGATGACCCGGATCTGGGTGCGCAGCCCCGCCTCGGTGAGCTCCGGCTCGCGGACGCGCCGGGCCTCCAGGGCCAGCATCTCCTCGGCGTGGTCGGAGGGGACGACGGTGTAGTAGTCGGTGTAGTCCTGCCGGGTGGAGGCGTTGCAGAACCCGCCCAGGGCCTCGATGCCGGTGAAGTGCCCGGCCGCGCCGTCGCCCTGGAACAGCAGGTGCTCCACCAGGTGGGCGAGCCCGGGGAACTCCGGGGGGTCGGACCGGAAGCCGGTGCCGAAGTGCAGGGCGATCCCCACGGCGCTCACCGAGCGCAGCGGGAGGACGCGGACGCGCAGCCCGTTGGACAGGGTCCGGTGCAGGGTGCGCGGCGGTGCGGTGGCGGTGGTCATCGCCGGTTGTCCTCCGTTCCGATGGTTCCGGTGGTGTGGTCCAGCAGCCCGGCCCCGTGCCGGTCGAAGGCGTCGGCCACCACCTCCAGGTGGGAGTCGACCGACGAGTGCCAGCCCACGTAGGCGCAGAAGTCGTGCACGTGGACCAGGACCCGCAGGGCGGCGTAGCGCCCGACCGCGTCCAGGTCCGGGCCGGGCCCGTACCCGGCGAGCAGGCGGTCCAGCAGGCGGCCCACCTCCTCCCGGGAGGCCGGCACGACCTCGCGGTGCTCCACCAGCTCCCCGGCCAGCCAGCCGAGGTCGAACTCGGCCGGGCCCACCGCCAGCTCCTCGCCGGTGAGCAGGACGCCCTCGGACCCGGAGGAGACCGAGGGGATGAGCACCCCCAGGCCGGGCGCCCCGTGCAGCAGGGCGCCGGGGACGTCCCGGCCGTACCGGGCCAGGTCCTCGCACCATTCCCGGGCCAGGTCGAGCCGCCGTCGGCCGAGCACCCGCCCGGCGACCCGGTGCAGGTGGGCGGCGGCGTGCGGGCCCCGGCCGCCCTCCAGCCACCGCAGCAGCCGGGCGGGCCCCTGCGGGGACGCCAGGACGGGCTCGGCGGGGACCGGCAGGGCGTGGATGCGGGACAGCAGTTCGCCGGTCCCGGTCATCAGGCCGCCCGGGCCGGTGACGTCCGCCTCCTCCTGGAGCATCCGCTTGGCCACCGAGGACGGGCCGGGGGCGGAGAAGACCCGCCAGGTCTGCCCCGGGTCGGGCGGCAGGTCCACCCGGGCCCGGACGGAGCCGGGCAGGTCCTCCAGGGGCCGGCGCAGCCGGATGGGGGCGGTGCCGATGGGCACCGAGCGGTCGATGCCGCTGTTGCGGATCCACACGAACCCGTCGGTGATGGTGTGCAGCACGGTCGTGTGCACGTAGGCGGTGCCGAAGTCGTCGACGATCCTGGTCAGCACGGCGTCCCCACCCCCACCAGGGTGCGGCGCAGGGACTCCACGCCGGTCAGGACGTCGGGCAGCGGGGCGGCGACGGCGGCGTCGTAGCCGCCGGTGTGCGCGCTCATCCCCGGGACCGGGTCGACCACCACCACGTTGTCGCGCTCGCGCAGCGCCTCCACGTGCTTGCGGTACACCAGCGATCCGGCCGCACCCGGGGGCACGGACGGCGCGACGGCCACCGGCGCGGACGTGCACTGGAGCGCGAGCATCGCCGGGGTGTCGCCCAGGCCCACGGCGAACCGGGCCAGGAAGTGGAACGACGCCGGGTAGACGATGACGGCGTCCGGCCAGACCGCCAGGTCCACGTGCAGCGGCTTCTCGGTGGGGTCGTCGGACCAGGCGTCCACCAGCACCGGGTTGGGCTCCATCGCGGTGAGCGCGGTGTGGGACACGAACCGGGTCGCCGACGAGGTCAGCACCACCCGGCGGCGCAGCCGCGGGTAGCCCATGCTCAGCCAGGGGGACCAGGACGTCATGTGGGTGGCCGCCAGCGAGCCGGTCACGATGACCAGCAGGCGTTCGGCCCCGAGTTCGGGGAACAGGTCGGGGTGCGGTGCCTCCTCAGCCACGGAGCTCCTCCCATGCCTGGGCGATCTCCCGGACGTCGGCGACGGCCGAGCGGATGCCCTCGGTGTTCACGACCCCGGCGGGGTTGACGACGATCTCGCTCACCCCGGCGTGCTCGTAGTCGAGCAGGCCCTTGGCGACCTCCTCCGGGGTCCCGTACAGGTACACGCCCTTGTCGACCAGGGCGGCGGCGCCCGACTCGGGGTCGGCCGGGTCGGCCGGCACCCCCGCCCTGCGCAGCATCTCGGTGTAGTGCGGCAGGCCCAGGTGGGTGCTCGCCCCGCGCAGCGCCAGCCGCCGCGGGTCGCGGCCCGGGCGCGCGACCGCCGCGTGGACCACGGTGGCGATCCGCGGCGGGGCGGGCCGCCCGGCCCGTGCGGCGCCCTCGGCCAGCGCCGGGGCGATGGTGTCGTGCACGTGGTGGGCGGGGGTCAGCCACGTGATGGCGACGTCGGCCGCGCCCCCGGCCCGGCGGGCCATCCCGCTGCGCAGCACGCCCAGGCCCACCTCGACGCGGGGGAACCGGCCGATCTCCGGCAGGACCAGGCCCTCGCCCTGGTGGAACGCCTCGTTCACGGACTCCTCGGCCGGGCCGCCGTCGAGCAGGTCGCGGACGGCCAGGGCGTACTCGGCGGAGGTCCGCGCCGGGGTGTCGTAGGGCCGCCCGCGCAGCGCGCCGACCAGGCCCGGCGTGGCCGGGCCGTAGCCCACCACCACGGGCTTGCCGGTGATGCGGGCCAGGCTGCGGGCCTGGACGGCCGCCTCGAAGGGGTGCCGCAGCGGCATCAGGGTGACGCCGATGCCGACGGGGACGCGGTGGCCGCGCCCGGCCAGGTAGGCCAGTACCTGGTGGGTCTCGGCGTTCAGGGACTGCCCCATCCACAGCCGGTGCAGGGCGGTCTCCTGGACCAGCTTCGCCACGGGTTCGACGAGCTGGGGGCGTTCGGGCTGTTGGGGCTGGATCACGCTCAGGTGCGCTCGGGCCGACATGGCGATCTCTTCCTTCCGATGGCGCGGGGGTGGGGTCAGGTCCGGGTCCGGTCCGGGGCCGAGCCCGAGGCGCGTCGGGTCATCCGGCGCAGCAGGGGGACGGCGGCGGCGAGCAGCAGGGCCGTCCAGACGGCCGTCACGGCGGCCGCGACGAGCGGGTTCCAGGTGTCGGCGCCGCCGAACCCGAGGGGCGTGCCGCCGGTCAGCCCGGCGTCGACGCCGTTGGCGATCCACTCGAACGGCAGGACCCGCACGGCGGCCCGCAGCGGTTCGGGGAAGAACGCGGCCGCCCCGGTGCCCGCCAGCGCGGCCGGGACGTACACGGCCAGCGCCGAGTAGGAGAGCAGGTCGCCCCCGGCGGGCAGGACCGCGCCCAGGAGCAGGCCCAGGGCCACGAAGAACAGCAGGCCCAGGACGAGGGAGCCGAGGGCGCCGGGCAGGGCGGCCGGGCCGCCCGCGGACAGGCCCCCGACGGTGAACGCCAGGCCCAGCAGGGCGCCGATCGACACGGCGCTCACCGCCAGGACGTGCAGGCACTTCTCCACGACGTAGGCCTGGAGCCCGCCGGGCAGCAGCCGCAGCCGCAGCAGGGTGCCGTCGGCCCGCGCCGCCAGGACCGCCTGGGCGACGGCGAAGGTCCCCGACTGCACCATGACCAGCATCAGGAAGGTCATGGCCAGGCTCGACGGGGAGGTGATGAAGAAGTCGGAGTCCTCGCGGGGGGCGGCCACCATGCAGGTCGTCCCGTAGACCAGGACGAAGAGCAGCTGGAAGTCCAGCAGCAGGCGGTCGGGGGAGGCGAGGGCGAGGCGGGCGCCGGTGCGGAACCGGTCCGCCCCCGCCCGCAGGGCGCGGCGGTTCACGGTGCGATCCCCTCTCGGGAGTCCAGGTGGGCCAGGTAGGCGTCCTCCAGGGAGCCGGTGCCGTGTTCGGCGGCGAGCTCCTCGCCGGGGCCGTCGAACGTGATCCGCCCGGCGACCAGGACGGCGATCCGGTCGGCGATGCGCTCGGCCTCGGCCATGTCGTGGGTGGTCGCCAGGACGGCGACGCCCTCGGCGGCGATCGAGCGGACCGCGTCGTGGAAGGCGCGGCGCGACCGGGGGTCCAGGCCGACGGTGGGCTCGTCCAGGAACAGCGCCTCGGGGCGGCCGGCCACGGCCAGGGCCAGGTCCATACGGCGGCGCTGCCCGCCGGACAGCTCGCGCACCCGCCGGTCCGAGAAGTCGGTGAGGCCGAACCGCGCGGTGAGCTCCGCCGGGTCGGCCGGGTCGTCGTGGTAGAGGGCGACGTGCCGGAGCAGGGCGTCCACCGGCCAGTCGGCGTGGTCGCGCCAGGACTGGAGCACGACGCCGACGCGTCCGCGCCAGGCGTCGTCCGCGTCGCCGGGGTCGCGGCCCAGCACCTCGACCGTTCCGGAGGTCCGCCGTCGCAGGCCCTCCAGGATCTCCATGGTGGTGCTCTTGCCGGCCCCGTTGGGGCCCAGCAGGGCGAGCACCTCGCCCCGGTGGACGTCGAGGTCCACGCCGCGCAGGACCTCGCGCGCTCCGTAGGCCATCCGCAGACCGGCGGCCCTGACCAGTGGGGACATCGACGTGCCTTCCTCTCTCTCGTCGGGAGATGACCGCGGGGCCGCCGATGCGCTCGGCTCGGCGGCCCCGGGCGGTTCATTCCTTCAGGGGGTGATCAGGTGATCAGCAGCCCCAGTACTTGGTGCCGCTGACGGAGGCACCGGAGGCGGCGCTGGCGCTGACCGCGATGGAGACGACCACGGTCGGGGTGACCTCGGGGTTCTCCGACTCGGCGGAGTCGGCGATCTCGGCCGGGGTGGTGTAGTCGTCGGCGCCTTCGAAGAGGTTCTGCTCGGTCATGTCATTCCTTCTTTCGTGTGTTGTGTTTCCTGGTGGAACGGATCGGTGCGGACCGCGGTCAGCAGCCGACCCGGAGGGTGGTGGTCACGGTGACGCTGGTGACCGGCTGGAGGGTGGTCGGGAGCGTGGGGGTCGGTGCGAGCGTCGCCTCCGGGGACTCCGACTCGGCGGAGTCGGCGATCTCGGCCGGGGTGGTGTAGTCGTCCGCGCCGCCCATCAGGGATTCGGTGCTCATGCCGTTCCTTCCTTCCTGCCGCAGGGGTGTCAGCAGCCGACGCGCAGAGTGGTGATCACGGTGGTCGCCGGCCCGGTGGTCGGCAGCGTCGTGGCGGGGAGCGTGGTGATCGGGATGAGCGACACCTCGGGCACCTCGCTCTCGGCGGAGCCGGCGATCTCGGCCGGGGTGGTGTAGTCGTCCGCCCCGCCCATCAGGGATTCGGTGCTCATGGCCGTGTCCTTCCGAGACGGTGGCTCAGCAGCCCAGGGCCTTGGTGGCCCCGGCGCTGGCCGCGGCGCCCGAGACGAACGAGATGGTGACGGTGGGGGTGATCTCGGGGTTCTCGACCTCGTGCTCCTCGGCGATCTCCGCCGGGGTGGTGTAGTCGTCGGCGCCCTCGAACAGGTTCTTCTCGGTCATGTCCGTGTCCTTTCGGGTGGGCGGTTCAGCAGCCGATGGCCTTGGTGGCGGCCGCGCTGGCCGCGGCGCCGGAGACGAACGAGATGGTGGGGGTGATCTCGGGGTTCTCGACGTCGGTCTCCTCGGCGATCTCGGCCGGGGTGGTGTAGTCGTCGGCGCCCTCGAACAGGTTCTTCTCGGTCATGTCCGTTCCTTCTCTTCCGTGTGCTCTTCGTTGTCCGGTCCGTGCCGGCGGGGGGTTACCGGCGGGGCTTCACCGACGGTGAAGCCCGCCAGGAAGTCGGGGATGGAGGGGGCGTCGGCGACGCCCCCGTTTCCCGACGTGGGTGGGGTGGACTCGGAACCGGTGGTCACGGCCCTCGCCTCCCGAAGGGGTTCGTCAGCAGCCGAAGGTGTTGGTGAGCGCGAGGCTCGCGTTGAAGCTGCCGATGGCGGACGCGATCGAGGCGGGGGACGCCTCGGGGTTCTCGACGTCGTTCTCCTCGACGATCTCGGCCGGGGTGGTGTAGTCGTCGGCGCCCTCGAACAGCGTCTTCTCGCTCATGCGGTGTCCTTTCGTTGGGTGTTTTCCTCTGGTGTCCCGGGGCGCGGTGTCCCGGCCCCGGAAGTTCGTGCGGCCGTCAGAGGCCGATGTCGGGCGAGCCGTGCCCGCGGTGCAGGGCTCCGGCCGGAACCCCGCCCTCCTCCAGGGAGCGGGCCGCCTCCGCGGCGCGGTCGGTGCCCTCGCGGACCGCCCGGACCAGGCCCTCGGCGATCAGCCGTGAGCGGTGCTGGCCGAAGCTGAGGGTCCGGTCGCGCAGCTGCTCGTCGTCCGGCTCCCAGGCCCAGGCGACGCCGGGTGCCAGGGGCGCGGTGTAGAGGGAGGCTCCGGTGCCCAGGCCCTCGGTGCCGCGCAACCCCTCCACCAGGGCGGGGACCGCCGGCCAGGAGGAGCTGCCGAGATAGACGACGATCGCGTCGTTGCGCGGGTAGGACGACCGGGTGGACAGGGCCTTGGCCTGGTAGCGGACGCCCGCCTCCTCCAGCAGGGTGAGCGCTCGGCCCCAGACGCCGGGGGCGCCGAGGTGGTCGGGGACGCTCAGGTACAGGCGGAGGATGTCCCCGCCGTCCAGGGAGTGCCCGCGGGAGCCGTGGACCATCAGGAAGCCGGGGGAGCGCCGCGGCAGCACCGACGGGATGCGGATGCGGGACCCGCCCGGGGCCTCCTCGACCCCGGCGCGCGGCACCCGGACCCGGACACCGCCCAGGCGGACCACGACCTCGTCCTGCGCGCCGCCGTCGGCGGCGGCGCCGGGGACCTCCATGACGCTCGTGTCGTGGGGGACCCGCTCCCGTAGGGCCTCGACCATGCGGGGGTCGCTGACGGCCGGGTTGCGCTTGGCGGCGCGGGGCGGCCGGCCGGTGTGCAGGGCCAGGTAGAGGGCGTTGGCCAGGGAGGCGGTCAGGTGCTTGGCGTCGGTCCCCTCGAACCGGTGCCCGCGGACCTCCCCCTCCTTGCCGTCGGGGGCGAAGTCGATCTCGTCCAGGGCCCGCCGCAGCGGTTCCGCCAGCGGGGGCGCGGTGGTCGTCGCACTCACACTCGTTCTCCGAATCCGATCGCGGGGGCGTAGCCCTGCGGGTTCAGCAGGGCGCGTCGCCCCACACCCGCGGCGGCCTTGTTCAGGGGGGTCAGGTAGGCGGCGTGCTGGGCCGCGGCCAGCACCCGGTTGAACAGGTGGTGGCCGACGTAGGCCGTGGCCCTGACCGCCAGGTCGATGTCGCCGCGGGCCTCGGGCCGGGCCTCCAGGTAGGCGGCCCAGAACGCCTCGATGTTGCTGCGCAGCAGCTCGAAGCGGCGGGCGCCGCCCGAGATCGGGTCCTCGGGGGAGGAGGTCATCGCCATGACGCCGCGGTGCAGCCACTCGCCGGCGAACGCGCCGATGTCGGAGGCCGGGTCGCCCGGGCGGATCTCCTCCCAGTCGGTGAGGTACAGGACGTCGCCGTCGCTGAGGAACTGGTCCAGCCGCAGGTCGCCGTGGACGAGCCCGGTGCGGTGCCGTCCGGCGCCGCCGGGGGGCACCGCCAGGGCGGAGGCCACCTCCCCGTCGTCGTGCAGCAGCCGCCACAGGTCCAGTTCGCCCGCGCTGGCCGCCGCGTAGGTCTCCAGGTCGATCGAGTCCAGGGTGCGCGGCGGGTCGGCGGGACGGGCGCCGGCGCTCAGCTCCTCGGGCACCTCCAGGGAGTGGAGGGCGGCCAGGGCGCGTCCGGCCTGCTCGGACATCTCCTCGGTGAAGAGGTCGTCCCGGGCCAGGTCGGCGCCGTTGACCACGTCCTCCAGCAGCTCGAAGGCGGCCAGGCCGTGCTCGGTGTCCACGGCGTGGACGCGGGGGCCGACCAGGTCGGGGCTGTCGGCGGTGAGGCCGTCGACCAGGGCGATGCGCTCCAGGCGGGCGCGGACGTCCTCGGCCGGTCCGTTGAGGCGCTTGACGAACACCCCCCGGCCGGATTCGGTCTCGCCGGCCCAGATGTCGTTGCGGCCCAGGTAGGAGGTCAGGGTGTCTTCGACGAACCCGCCGAAGCCGTTCCGCTCCAGCAGGGCGGTGACCTCGGGGACGTCCTCCAGGGGGATGGGGTCGAAGGTGGTGGGCTTACTCGCCATCGGGGTTCACCTCGTAGACGGACACGAAGGACTGGCTGTGGTGGGTGAGGGGCTCCCGGTTCCAGCCCGCGTACCGCTCGCGCAGTCGCAGGCCGGCCAGGCGGGCCATGAGGTCCAGCTCCGAGGGCCAGACGTAGCGGCTCAGCTCGACCAGGCGGGAGTTCTCGTCTCCGACGAAGGTGCGGACGATGACCGCGAGCTGCGCCATCCGGTCGACGTAGGTCGTGTAGAGGCCGACCGTGCCGTCCTGGAGGTGCTGGGCCTCGGTCTTGGTGCCCTCGTCCAGCCCGTGGTAGATGAGCGGGTTGTAGGTCTCCAGGACCACCACACCGTCGTCGGCGGTGCGCGAGCGCATCAGGCGCAGGGTGGCCAGCTGCTTCTCCGCGTCGCTGACCATGCAGAGCGTGTTGAGCGGGTTGACCGTGACGTCGAAGGAGCCCTCGGGCAGCTCCTCGGAGAAGTCGCCGGCCACGGCGGTGATCCGGCCCTCGGGGTCGTTCTCCCGCAGCTTGCGGAGCATCTCCTCGGAGGCGTCGATCCCGGTGACCCGCAGGCCCCGGGCCGCCATCGGCAGGGCGACGCGGCCGGTGCCCACGCCCAGCTCCAGGACGCTGCCGCCCGGGGCCAGGCCCGCGATGAACTCCGCGGCCTGGTCGGCCAGGGGGCTCGCCGGGTAGATCATGTCGTAGACCCCCGCCAGGGAGTCCCCGTAAATATTCGCCGTCTGCATGGCTCTCCGGGCGGCTCCGCCCTGTCCTTTCCCGTTCGCCTTCGGTGTGTCCCGCTCTTTCGTTGTCACCATCCTGGACCCGCGCCCCGATGAATGCGCTGCCCGTCTTTCCATTCCTGTTCCAATCCAAGGTCGAGGAATTCTCGGGTGGGTTTGACCCGTTTTGCGCGGAGGTTTGCTAGGGTGTGATCGTTGCAGTTCAGAGGGCTTCTGGTCGAAGGATTGGCCGGGTCCTGGTCTTTGGTCCAACCGGTTTCCAGGCCGTTCGGGGAGTGCGCTAAAAAATAATCCGTGCTTCGCGTGCGGGTGCGGTGAATGATATTGATCGCGCCGTTCCATCGAGGTAGAAAAGGGGGCATGGAACAAACCGCGAAAAAGAACAAGGAAACCGACCACCGAACCGCCGGCCCCGTCGTCGAGGTGCGGGACCTGCGCCAGCGCTACGGCGACTTCGAGGCCGTCAAGGGGATCTCCTTCGAGATCCGCCCCGGCGAGCTGTTCGGCCTGCTGGGCACCAACGGCGCCGGCAAGACCACCACCATCGAGACCCTGGAGGGCTTCCGCCGTCCCAGCGCGGGCACCGTCCGGGTGTTCGGCGTGGACCCCTACGGCCAGCCCTCCCGGATCCGCGAGCGCGCCAACGCCGTGCTCCAGGGCAGCGGGCTCTTCGACGACCTCACGGTCCGCGAGACGCTGGACTTCACGGTCGGCCTGGCCTCCCGCCCGCGCGACGCCGCGGAGCTCCTGGAGACGGTCGGCATGGCGCACAAGGCCGACACCATGGTCCGCCAGCTCTCCGGCGGCGAGAAGCGCCGCCTGGACCTGGCCTCCGCCCTGGTCACCCGGCCCGAGGTGCTCTACCTCGACGAGCCCACCACCGGCATGGACCCCGAGGGCCGCCGGGACACCTGGAAGATCATCTCCGACCTCAAGGAGCAGGGCACCGCGATCCTGCTCACCACCCACTACCTGGACGAGGTCGAGCAGCTCGCCGACCGGCTCGCCATCATGCACCGCGGCGAGATCCGGGTGGAGGGCACCATCGGGTCCGTCCTCGCCGAGTACGGCGACCACATCGGGTTCCGGGTCCCCGCGGGCGTGCGCAGCGGCGACCTGCCGACCCTGTCCGGCGAGCGGCCCGGCCTGGAGACCCGGGACGGGCACCTGCACGTCTCCTACACCGTGCGCGGCGAGGCCGGCCCGCACCGCGCCTACCGGGCGCTGGCCCCGCTGGTCGAGTGGGCGCGCGACAACGACCTGGAGCTCGCCGACCTCCAGGTCCGCGGCGTGACCCTGGAGGACGTGTTCCTCCGGATCGCCGACGAGGGCGACGAGTAGACCCCCGATCCAACCCGCTACGGAATCAGGAGCACCCCATGACGCACACCCTCATCCCGGACACGGCGCGCGAGGCCGCTCCGGCCCCCGCCGACCCCGCGACCCCGGAGGCCCGCCGCCCCAGCGGCCTCTTCCAGCAGGTCTCCGTCCTCGCCCGGACCGAGTTCCGGCTCTTCCTGCGGTACAAGACCGCGCTGATGTACCTGGCCCTGCCCGGCGCCTTCCTGCTCCCCTTCGCGGTGATGGAGCCCACGGAGCTGGTGCCCGGCGTCCTGTCCGTCCACTACCTGCTGCCCGGCACCCTGGTCGCCATCGCGACCACCCTGGGCCTGGTCCACCCCGCCAACGTCCTGACCATGCGCCGCGAGGCCCTGGTCCTCAAGCGGCTGCGCGTGAGCGGGGTGCGCCCGGCGGCGGTCCACACCTCGATGGTCGCCCTGGTCACCCTGCTCTGCCTGGTCGTGGG
Source organism: Nocardiopsis changdeensis (assembly GCF_018316655.1). Taxonomy (GTDB): domain Bacteria; phylum Actinomycetota; class Actinomycetes; order Streptosporangiales; family Streptosporangiaceae; genus Nocardiopsis; species Nocardiopsis changdeensis. The sequence goes on from NZ_CP074133.1 coordinate 392,698, forward strand.
CGCGGTCTTCCTCGCCCTGGTCGGGGTGATGGCGGACCGGCTCCCCGCCGACCCGGTGATGATGGCGCTGGGACTGCTCCTGTCCTCGGTGTCCATGGCGCTGCTGGGGACCCTCATCTCCCCGCTGGTCCGCAACGGCGAGACCGCGCAGATGGTCTCCATGGTGCCGATGCTCGGCATGCTCGTCCTGGGCGGCGTGATGATCCCCCTGGACGTCATGCCCGACTCGCTGGCCACCGTCCTGCGCTTCCTCCCGATCGCCCCGGCCGTGGACATGCTGCGCTCCGGCTTCCTGGGCGCGGACGCCTTCGGCTCCATCCAGGAGCTGCACGACGCCGGCTTCGCGGAGCTGTGGGTGAACGCCCTGCCCGCCATCGGCGTGCAGCTCTTCTGGATCGCGGTGTTCGCGTTCCTGGCCCACCGGTTCTTCCGCTGGGACCCGCGCCGGTCCTGACGACGGCCCCGACACGACCCCGACACGGGTCGCCCCGCCCCGAGGGCGGAGCGGGCCCGGGAGCGCACGACGCCGTGCGTTCCCGGGCCCGTTCCGCGTTCCGGCGTCCGGCCGGGCTCAGCGCCAGGTGACCCCGGCGTGCTCCCGGGCGAGCTGCGCGTAGTGGACGGAGGTGTACTCCAGCACGGCCCGGTCGTCGTCGTCGAGCTCCCGGACGACCTTGCCGGGAACACCCGCCCACAGGGTGCCGGGCGGCACGGTCTTGCCCGGCGGCACCAGCGCGCCGGCGGCGACGAAGGCGCCCCTGCCCACCCGGGCCCCGCCCATGACGATCGCGCCGATGCCGATGAGCGAGCCCTCCTCGACGATCGCGCCGTGCACCATCGCCTTGTGGCCCAGGCTGACGCCGTCGTGCAGCTCCACCGGCTGGCCGGGGTCGGAGTGCAGGCCGCACTGGTCCTGGATGTTCACGCGCTCGCCCACCACGATGTCCTCGGTGTCGGCGCGCAGGACCGATCCGTACCAGACACTGCTGTCCGCGCCCAGCCGGACGCGGCCGACCACGACCGCGCCCGGGGCGATCCAGGCGTCGGGGTGGATCTGTGGGGCGCCGAATCCGGCCTCCCCGATCCGCGGCCCGGGGGCCGCCTCGCTGCCTTCGGTCCCACTGCCCATGTCGTGCTTCCTTTCGGTGGAGCGTGCACCGGCCCTCACGGCGGTGCGGAAGGCGGCGAAGTTGACCGCTCCGCCCCCGCGCGGGGATGATCGCGCATACCTTAGTAAGAACGTGATCGTAGGCCGCACGCCGATGTCCCCCTCGGGACCCTTGACGGGGTGTAGCGGCGTGTGCCTACCGTGGTCGTTCGGTCGTCCACAGTGTGACGCTCCGCGCCCGGCCGTTCCCCTCGTGCGGTCGAGGTCGCGGTGAAAAAGGACACTCGCCCACGGAGCATGCTTTACACGGGCTTGCGGGTGTTCACCGGACAATGGGGTACGGGGCAAGTCTCACCAGCTGCGACGTGCAGCCGATGACGGTGTACTAGGACATGAAAGGCACATGAGCGATATGTTGCCGGGTAGCGGACTGCAACAGGACATGTTCCCGACGGTGCGCAAGGGCGGTTACGACAAGGCGTCGGTCGACGAGCGCTTCATTCGTCTGAACAACGACAACCAGAGTCTGCGCCAGCGTCTCAACCAGATGGACGACGAGCTGGAGCAGTACAAGCGCGACCTGGCGGTCGCCCGTGAGAAGGCCCAGACCAAGCCCGAGCACGAGCAGATCAGCGAGCGCATGGCCGAGATCCTCCGCATCGCGGAGGAGGAGGCGAACGAGCGCCGGGCCAAGGTGGACTCCGAGGTGCAGGAGGCCCGGAAGCGGGCCCAGGAGGAGATCGCCAAGCTCCGCAAGGACGCCGAGGACCACGCCGAGCGCATCATCTCCTCCGCGCGCTCGGAGGCCACCGAGATGGTCACCGGCGCCAAGAAGGAGTCGGACCAGCTCCGCGAGCAGGCCCGCCAGGAGGGCGAGCGCCGCCTGGGCGAGGCCGAGGCGCGGGCCAAGAAGATCCACGACACCGCCGACCGCAGGCTCGCGACGCTGACCGCGACGCACTCCGAGGCGCTGCGCCGCCTGCGCGACATGCACTCCACGCTGGCCGACCTGGTCGCGGCGGAGGACAAGGCGGGGGCGCTGGAGACCGGTCTGACCCGTGAGGAGAACGTCTCCCCGGCACCGGCCAAGCCCGCTCAGCCCGCCAAGCCCGCTCCCGCCAAGCCGGAGCAGGCCAAGCCGGCTCCCGCCAAGCCCGAGCCGGAGGCCGCCAAGGCGCCCGGCCCGGTCGCGACGGAGCCCGCGGCCCAGGTCGAGGCCAGGACCGAGGTCTTCACGCCCAAGCCCAAGCCGGAGCAGGCCAAGCCCGCTCCCGCCAAGCCGGAGCAGGCCAAGCCCGCACCCGAGGCCGCCAAGCCCGCTCAGCCCGCCAAGCCCGCGGAGGCCCCCAGGCCGGAGCCGGCCCCGGACGAGGCCACCATCCGGATCACCTCCCTTCCCGAGGTCCCGGACGAGTCCACGGTGCGGATCAAGCCCAACCCGCGGCCCCAGGGCCCGGCCCAGGGCCAGGAGCCCAAGGGCCCGCAGGCCGAGGCCCCGCGTCCCCCGCAGGGCGCGCGGTTCACCGGCCCCGCCCCCGAGGGCGGCCCGCAGGCCCCGCAGGGCACCGGCCCGCAGGCCCCCCAGGGCACGGGACCGCAGGCTCCGCAGGGCACCGGCCCGCAGGCCCCGGCCTCCGCCGAGCCCGGCGGCGACCCGGGCATCACCGGCATCTACCGGCGTCCGGAGGGCGGCCAGCCGCCGTCGGGCGACGAGGGCGTGCGGGTCATCCGCAAGCCGTAGCGCCGGCGCCGCGCGCACGACGATTCCGGGGTGGGGACCGAGGTCCCCACCCCTGGTGTTTTATGTCCGGTTGTAGGGCGACGTCCGCCTTGTCGCGGGAGGTCGGCTACCATTCCGGAAGCCATGATTATCCGCGCGGCCATCCGGTCCGACCTCGGTGCGATTCTGCGTCTCCTCCGCGAACTCGGCGATACGACCCACACGCAGAGCGCTCACGTCCGCATGTCCTCCGCGGCCGTGCGCGCCTGGACCCGGATGGAGAACGACCCGGACCGCACCGTCCTGGTCGCCGAGCAGCGGGGCCAGATCATCGGCACCCTCGACCTGCTGGTGGTCGCCAACCTCACCCACGACGCCCAGCCCTGGGCGGTGGCCGACAACCTCGTCGTCGACCCGAACCTGCGCCGCCGCGGCATCGGCCGGGCCCTGATGGAGGACGCGCTGGACCGCGCCTCCCGGGCCGGGTGCTACAAGGTGGAGCTGCTGTCCCACGAGAGCAGGCGGGGGGCCCACGAGTTCTACAGGGCCCTCGGCTTCTCCGACTCCGCCGAGGGCTTCCGCCGCTACCTCTGACCCGTGCCCCGGGCGTCCGCTCCGGGCCCGCGGCGCCTACCGGCCCCGGGCCGGGGGACCGCCGCGCAGCGGCACGCCCCGCATGAACGCCACCGCGACCAGGCCCAGTACGGCGATGGGCACGCCCGCCAGGAACACTCCCTGCATCGCGTGGTCGAACGCGCCCACGATCACGTCGCGCACCGGACCCGGCAGCGTGTGCACCAGTTCCGGCGAACCCTGGGCCGCCCGGCCCGCCCCGGCCAGCTGCTCCGCCAGCTCCGCGGCGCCCGAGTCGGTCCCGCCCGCGGCGTCGGCCGCCGCCCGCTCCCGGGCCGCCGCCACCGCGGCCGCCAGCTCGGTGTTGAGCCGCCCGACCATCACCGCGCCGAACGCCGCCACGCCCGTGGCCCCGCCCAGGTTGCGGAAGAACACCACCGAGGCGGTGCCCGCGGCCATGTCGGCGGTGGGCAGGGAGCTCTGCGTGGCCAGCAGCAGGAGCTGCATGTTCAGGCCGAAGCCCAGCCCCACCAGGGCCTGCCCGGCGACCACCGAGGTCAGCCCCGGGTCCAGGTGCGCCAGGGAGAGCAGCACGAACCCGACCACGCACAGCACCATGCCGACGACCGGGTAGGCCTTCCAGCGGCCGCTGCCGCTCACGGCGTACCCGGAGCCGATCGAGGTGACCAGGAACGCCGCCACCAGCGGCAGCGTCATCATCCCCGACACGGTCGGGCTCATCCCGTGGACCATCTGGAGGTACTGCGGCATGTAGATGATCAGGCCGAACATCATCATGCCCACGCACACCGACGCCGCCGAGGACAGCACGAACGTCCGGTCGCGGAACAGCCGGGCCGGGATGATCGCCTCGCGCGCCCGCCGCTCCACGACCACCGCGCCCGCCGTCAGCAGCACCGCGGCGGCGCCCAGGCCGATCGCGAGCGGCGAGGTCCAGGCGATCTGGGTGCCGCCCAGGCTGAGCAGCACGATCGCGGTGCTGGCCGCCCCGAAGATCAGGGCGGCGCCGGTGTAGTCGACCGGGGCGTCGCGCCGGGGCGTGAACGGCATGGTGAACATGAACTGGATGACCACGAACGCGAACACCGCCAGCGGCACCGTGATCAGGAAGCACCAGCGCCACCCCAGCGGGCTGTCCACCAGGAACCCGCCGACCAGCGGCCCGAGCACCGTGGACACCCCGAACACCATGCCGATGAGGCCGCTGTAGCGGCCGCGCTCGCGGGGGGCCACCACGTCGCCCAGGATGATGTTGGGCAGCGTGGCCAGACCGCCCACGCCCAGGCCCTGGAGGGCGCGGGCGGCGATCAGCCAGTTGATGTCCTGGGCCAGCCCGGCCGCGACCGACGCGACGATGAAGATGCCCAGGGACACCTGGAACAGCAGCTTGCGGCCCCAGATGTCGGAGAGCTTGCCCCACACGGGGGTCGAGGCGGTCATGGTGAGCAGGGCGGCGGTCGCCACCCACGCCAGCCGGTCCTGTCCGCCGAGTTCGCCCATGATCGTCGGCAGCGCGGTGCCGATGATGGAGTTGGTGAGCATCGAGGTGAGCATCGCCAGGACGAGGCCGACCATGATGCGCCGGACCACCCTGGGGGAGGGGAGGACCTGGGCGTGGGGATCGGGCGGTTCCGGGGTACGGGGGACGGATGCACTGCGTACTGCCTGTTCCAACGAGATCCCTCATCCCGGACACACGAAAGGCCCCGCGGCGTATTGCCGGGGGCGGAATGTCCATCTCCAGGTATAGGTAAACGGTGTTGACCTTGTCAAGTCGATATCACCGGGGACGATTCGGTAGGCGAACCGGCAGCCGGGGTGTCAACCTGGAATCCGCACAGTCAGAGCAGGTCCGCCGAAGGGTGTGGAGATGGACGGTACGGACGGAACCGGAAGCGGTGCCGGGCCCGCCCGCGGCCGCGAGGCGACCAGAGAGCGCATCCTGGCCAGTGCCCGGGAGCTCTTCACGGAGGAGGGCTACGGCGCCGTGTCCTCGCGCAAGATCGCCGCGCACGCCGGGGTCAACGTCGCCCTGATCAACCGCTACTTCGGCGCCAAGCGCGGCCTGCTCACCGAGATCCTGCGCGAGGACGGCGTCTTCCCCGGCCTGATCGAGGGGGACCGGGACACCCTCACCCGGCGGCTGGCCGAGCACGTGGTGAGCCGCCTGCACGGCGAGAGCAGCGCCCTCCAGCGCGCCTTGGACCACTCGGCGGGCGACCCCGACCTCCAGGCGGTCTACCAGGGGCGCATCACCAGCGCCCTGATCGACCCCCTGGAGGCCTACCTCGGCGGCGGCACCGGAGCGCGCGCGAACGCCTCCCTGGTGACCGCGCTGATGCTGGGCATCACCCGGGTCCGCCTGGTCGAGGGCGCCACGGCGCTGCGCGCCCAGGCCCGGGAGGACCTCACCCGCCGGGTCGAGGCGCTCCTCGACCTGTGCCTGGAGGACTTCGCCGGGGAGTGACCCCGCCCGCCGCCCGGTACCTCCCGGCCGTCGTCCGCCGACGCCCTCCCGTCGCCCGCCACCGCCCTCGAAGGACGGCCTGCGGCCGGCCCGCCTTCCGGGGGCGGCCCTCGACCGACGGCACCTCCCACGGACGGCCTGCGGGCCCTGTTTTGCCGGATCGGCAAGGAGAGTGGCGTACCGGGGCCCCGGCGGTGAGTCTGGTCGTGGAGGTGGTCGACGATGACCGATGAGCAGTTCCCCGACGCGCCCCCGCCGGAGATGTTCCGCGCGGAGTACTGGGACGAGCGCTTCGCCGCGCCGGAGCGGATCTGGAGCGGGAACCCCAACGTCGCGCTGGTGGCCGAGGCGGCCGGCCTGGAGCCGGGCCGGGCGCTGGAGGTCGGCAGCGGCGAGGGCGACGACGCCCGGTGGCTGGCCGAGCGGGGCTGGGAGGTGACCGCCACGGACATCTCCGCGGTGGCCCTGGAGAAGGCGGCCGCCCGGGTCGCCGAGCAGGTGCCCGAGGCCGCCGCCCGGATCACGTGGCGGCAGGCCGACATCTACACGTGGGTGCCGCCGGAGGGCGCCTACGACCTGGTGACCTCGCACTACCTGCCGCCGCGCCCGGAGCGGCGGGCGGAGGTGTTCGGCGGGCTGGCCGCGGCGGTCGCCCCGGGCGGGACCCTGCTGCTGGTCTCCCACGCCCTGCGCGACCTGGAGGACGGGGTGCCGCGCCCGCCGTGGCCGGAGATGTTCCCGACCCTGGAGGACATGGCGGCCCTGGTCCCCGAGGACCGCTGGGAGACGGTGACCCTGGAGGAGCGGCCGCGCCCGGCCGTCTACAACGGCACCGAGTACACCATCCACGACGTGGTCCTGCGCGCCCGCCGCCGCTCCTGACGCCGGGGCCCGCCCGCCGTCCCCGCGGACGGCGGGCGGACCCGTACCCGGCCGCGGGCCGCGCCCCGGGCCCGCCTCGGCGGCGCGGGGCGCCCGGCGCCCCGCCGCCGAGACGGGACCCGGAGACGCCCGTGTCCGGGCGCTGCGGTCTCACGCGCCCGCGGTCGGGTGCCGCGCGCCGGGGCCCGGAGGAGCCTGCGTCCGGGCGCCGCGGTCTCGTGCGCCTGCGTCCGGGCGCCATGGTCTTGTGCGCCTATGGTCGGGTGCCGCGCGCCGGAACCTGGAGGTGCCTGCGTTCGGGCGCTGCGGTCTCACGCGCCCGCGGTCGGGTGCCGCGCGGCGCGCGGTCCTACCCCTCGGGATCGCGCGGAAGCAGGGAGCCCAGCGGCCCCAGGTCCAGGTTGAGGTCGGCGGCGGTGAGGCCGTAGCGGTCGCGCAGCTCGGTCATGCGCTCCTCCAGCAGCATGAGGGTCATGCCGATCCGCTCCTCCTGGTCCTCGGTGAGGTCCCCCTGGTCCACGCGCCGCAGGGCCTGCCTCTCCATGAGCTGCCGCACGAGCTCGACCACGGTGAGCACGAGCTTGATCAGGTCGCGCTCGACCGTGTCGGGCTCGGTCTCGATGCGGTGGCGGAGCCGCTGCCGGGCCGAACCGGAGTGCGCGCCCGCGCCCTCCTCCCGCCGCTCCGCCGTCGCGTCCAGCACGTCCCGGAGCGGAGCGAGGACGCCGTCCACACCGTTCGCGCCGGCCTCCCGCGCCTCGTCCGGGTCCGCGCGGGCCGTGGTCCCCGGAGGGCGTCCGTCCGTCTCCGACATCGCTTCACCCCTTCCCGGGCGGGTTCCCGTCATGGCCGGATCCACCCGCTCAGGGGGTGGCCGTGCTCCCAGGGCGAGGGCACGTCCTCGTTGATCGACGAGACCAGCGCGCGCAGGGAGATCCTGACGAGGTCCACGTCCGCGATGGACACGGTCACGTCCCCGGTGATCATCACGCCCTTGGCCAGGACCCTGTCGAGGAGGTCGACCAGGGAGATCTCGCGGTCGGCCAGGGGGAGGTCCTCGTCGAGCACCGTGGTCAGGGATCGGGCCTCCCCGAAGGGGGAGCCGTCCGCCGGCGGTCCTTCCCTCTCCCGGGGCGCCGGGCTCACGTCCCCTCCCCGTCCGTGCGCAGGGACGCGAACGAATAGGGGGTCCACGGCCCGGAGGCCTCCACCCTGGTGCCCTCCGGCGCCTCGGCCGCCAGCGCCTCCACGGCCCCGACGAACTCCGCCGCCCGCCCCCGGTCCACGAGGTAGGCGCTGTTCATGACGTTCTCGCCGGAGGACTCCGACAGGGCCGCGTTCTGCGGCTGGTGCCGCACCCGGGCGAGGGAGTGCCGCTCCAGGGCCAGGGACACGCGCTCGCACAGGTCGGACGCCTTCTCCCACGTGTCGTCGCGCCGGTCGCGCTGCTCCCTGCGCCTGCGCAGATACGCCTTGCCCGGGCTCTCCCCGGGGAGGGGGGCCGCGGGTTCGGGGGCGCGCGCCGGGCGGGCCGCCTCGGCGTACACCTTCACCCCGAACTCGACCCGGCCCGCCAGGGAGTCCAGGGTCTCCTCGAAGGCCGCGGCGTTCTCGTCGAGCACCTCCCGCACCCGGTCGTCGCTCCGGTAGACGGTGGCCAGCCTCAGGGGGGCGGTCACCGACCGCGCGGCCACCCCGGCCACGACGCCGTGGTGCGCCCGCGCCACCTCCTCCAGCCACCGGAGGTCTTCCAGCCTGGTGCGCAGGGCCTGTTCGTCGAACTCGGCGGCGGGGACGGTGCTGATCACGGCGGCGAGCCCGCCCCGGGTGACGAGGTGGACGGGGTGGCCGCCCACACCGGTGAGCCCGTCGAGCTCCCCGGGGTCGAAGGGCCGGCACACGGCGTAGGCGTAACTCGCCTGTTCAGCCCGGTTCATGGCCGTCCTCCTCCAGCCGTTCCGTCCTCGCGTCCTCGACGGAGGCCGCCGCCTCCGGCGCCTCCACCTGCCCCGCCCGGTGCTCCTCCAGGGCCGCGAGGCGCTCGCGCAGCCGCTCGTTCTCCGCGGCCAGCTCGTCGTTCCGGCGCCGGGAGGCACCGGAGGACAGCGCCGGGTCGTGCTCCCACCAGTCGATGCCCATCTCCTTGGCCTTGTCGACCGAGGCGACGAGCAGCCGGAGCTTGACCGTGAGGAGTTCGATGTCCAGCAGGTTGATCTTGATGTCGCCCGCGATCACGACGCCCTTGTCGAGAACGCGTTCCAGGACGTCGGCCAGATTGGCGGACGACGCCCTTCCCGAAGGGCGGATCTCGCTGGGACCGCCCCGCCAGGGTGTGGGTTCACTCATGGGTATCGGCCCTCCGTCCGCGCCGTCTCCGCGGGTCCGGTGTCACGTGCGCGCGCCCGGCGGCGGAGCCGCGGCCCGCTGCGCCGGGCGCCCCCTCTCAGCGCGGCTCGGGCTCGTCCTCCTCGTCATCCTCGATCTCCTCCCCGTCCTCCAGGTCATCCCCGTCCTCCTCGAAGTCCTCCTCATCGAGGTCCTCGTCCTCGAGGTCCTCGTCCTCGAGGTCCTCGTCCTCGGCGGGCTCCTCCTCGGCCCCGTCCTCGGGCTCGTCCTCCTCGTCCTCGAACCCCTCGTCGGGACCGCCCTCCGGGCCGTTCCGTCCGCGCTCGGCGCCCAAGGCGGCGAGCGCCTCCCGCTCCTCGTCGTCCAGCCCGGCGAGCTCCTCGCGCTCCTCGGGGGACAGGTCCTCGAGTTCGGCCCACTCCCGCGCGGTGAGGCCCGCCTCCTCCAGGGCGAGGGCGTCCTCGTGCGAGAGGACCACCTCGCCCCCGCGGATCTCGCCGCGCCAGCCCTCGACCTCGCGCTCCCCCTCGCGGCCGAGCATCATCACCCGGCGCCGGTAGTTCTTGAAGTCCGCGCGCACGCGCCTGCCCTGGGCCCGCCACAGGTTGCCGGTGCGCTCCATGAGGCCCTTGGGCCGGTACTCGATGAGCAGCAGGACCCGGGTCAGGGACGGCCCCAGGGCGTGGAAGGTGACGACCCCCCGCATCGTGCCCTTGTCGCTCTCCGTGGACCACGCGATCCGCTCGTCCGGGACCTGCTCGGTGACCACGGCGTCCCAGCTGCGGCTGGACCAGAAGATCCTGCCCTCCCAGTGGGAGGAGGCGTCGCCGGTCCTCTCCACGTTCCGCACGCCCCTGGTGAACGCGCCGAACTCCGGGAGGCGGGTCCACTGGTCGTAGGCCACGCGGACGGGGACGCCCACGTCGAGGTCCTCGGTGATGACCACCGGAGGGGCCCCGTCCGAACCGGAGTCCTTCCCGCGGAAGATCCGCTCGGCCCTGCGGCCCAGCCCCCGGGCCCCGCCGGAGACGAGGGCGCTCGCGGCGTTCTTCCCCTCCGCGAGCCTGCTCCCCACCTCGGCGGCGACCGGGGACGAGGAGGAGTCCCCGGAACCGAGGCGCTCCACGGCGGAGCCGAGCCTGCGCGCGGCCCCGTGGACCAGGCTGCTCGCCTTGACCGAGAGGTAGTCCTGGAGGGCGTCGGCGAGCCGGGACGTCCCCTCGTGTTCGTCGGCCGCGGCCCGCAGGCGCGCCAGCGGGCCGGCCTCCTCAGTCCTCGTCACGGTCCTCCCCCTCGTCATCGGCGGCGCGCTTGCGCCGGGAGGCGGTCTTGCGCGCGGCGCCCGCGGTCCGCCCGGCGGCACTCTTGGCCCGCTCGGCCCCCGACCGGGCGCGCCCGCGCTTGCGGGTCCCCTTCGCTCCGGAGGTCCCGCCCTTCGCCGAGCCCTCGTCCTCGGAGGAGTCCTCCTTCTCCGGCTCCTCCGGCGGGCCCCCGTCCTCCGACTCGGCCTCGGCATCCGGCCGGCCGTCCCCGGAGTCCTCGGAGCCGCCCTTCTCGGGGGCGAGGCCCTCGCGCAGGCGCGAGGTCCGGTTCTCGAGGGACTCGGCCAGACCGCCGGCCCACCTGTCGGCGATGCCGCCCACCGCCGCCCTGCCGGCCTCGACCAGCTGCTCACGGGACTGGAGCTTCAGATCACCGACCGCGGGCAGGGAGGAGACCTCCTTGAGCAGGTCCCGTCCGATCCTGCGCGGGTCGATGTCGAGCTTCTTCGCCCCCAGGTAGAGGCCGAGCGCGATGGCGAGCTTCAGCTTCCTCCGTCGTCCCAGGACGTAACCGCCCGCCACCGCGGCCACGATCTTGGCTGTGTCCCCCACCGGGTCTCACCTCACTGGTCTCTCGTCGTTCCCCGCTGGAACTCCTCGGCCTCTTCCAGCCGGTCCAGCAGTTCGTCCTCGGCCCGGTCGAAATCGCTCTCGGAGATCTCACCGCGGTCGAGGCGGTCGGACAGCTCCGCGAGCTCGGAGCGGATACGGGCCGGGTCGTACGCCTCCCGCTCCGCCGCGCCCACCACCTGGTGCATCGTCCAGTCCACGAAACGGACGGGAGCCAGGGGGGCGCTGAGGATGGCACTGAGAATTCCCATGGCGCTCCTCGGTCAGGGGCCGTCGGGCCCCGACGGCCGGTTCGGAGGAGGGGTCACGAAGCTGTACGGGGGCAGGGGGCCGTTGACCCGGATCTCCATGGAGGAGCCCGCCTCCTGCTGGAGCCGCGCCGCCTCCTTCAGGAAGCCCTCGACGCGGTCCCGGGGGACGAGGAAGGAGGTGTTCACGAAGGACGCCCCCACGGGCTCGCCCTCGCCGACGCCGTCGGCGAAGCCCTGGAGCGGCCGCAGCACGGCGGCGTCCCTGCGGCGCAGCTCCTCCACCGCGTGGTGGACCCGTTCGCCGAAGGCCATGCGCTCGGCGGGGCTCCCGCCCCCGGCCTCGCGGAGGGCCTCGTTCTCGGCCCGCAGGCCCGCGTCGCCGCGCAGCGCCTCGGCCAGGACGGCCTCCTCGACGTGCTCGGCCTTGACGTTGAACTCCACCCGGTCCCGGAGCCGGTCGAGCAGTTCGGAGTAGTGGTCCGCGGAGCGGGCGAGCTCCGCGGCCACCGCATCGTCGTCCTCGCTCAGGGAGCCGAAGCGCAGGGGCAGGACGGCGCCCGCCTCGGCCAGGTCCTGGAGCACGTTCTGGTGGGCGGTGAGGTCCCGCCGCTTCGCCCGGAGCCCCTCGGGCGCGTCGCTGACGGCGGCGGCCAGGCCGCTGCCGCGGACGAAGCGGACCGGGGCCCCCTCCTCGCCCACGCCGCTCAGCTTCATTCCGTCGAGGTCGTCCCTGTCGCGGACGATCCCGTAGACGTAGGTGCTCACTCCTCTTCCTCCTTCTTGGCCGAGGTGCGGCGGCGCGAGGAACGGGCGGGCTGCTTCTCCTTCTCCTTCTCGTCCGACTTCCCGCTGGAGAAGGAGTCGGAGATGGCCTCGGCCGCACCGGCGATCGCGCCCTTGGACTTGCTGCGGGCGCCCTTCTCCATGCCTCCGTTGACCAGGTCGGGCAGGCCCGCGCCACCACTGCTGGTGAGGTCCAGCCGGTTGCACGCCTCCGCGAAGCGCAGGTAGGTGTCGACGCTGGCCACCACGATCCGCACGTCCACCGTGAGCAGTTCGATGCCCACGAGCGAGACCCTGGCGAACACGTCGATCACCAGCCCCTTGTCCAAGATGAGGTCCAAGACCTCGTAAAGGTTGCCCGAGCTGCGGCCCCCTCCACCTGACTGCTGCACCACCGTCATCGGAATCTCCCCTTTCCGTACGGTTCTTCCGTCTGGTCGGACGCGCTCGTCCCGTCCCCCCGGCCTCAGCGGCCGTCGGACCGGCCCCGGGTGTAGCGCTCGGTGCGCCGGTAGCCCTGGAGCTCTCCGTCCGAATCGATCCGGACGGAGTACGTGGCCAGGAGGCTCACCGTGTCGGGGATCCGGCGCAACTCGACGACCTCGAAGGTCAGAACCCAGCCGTCGTCGGACGACTCGAAGCCGGAGACGCCTTCGACCTCCAGTCCGGTGAGTTCCTCGAACTGCTCCTGGGCCTCGCGCAGGCGACGCATCATCGACTTCCGCCCTTCCGTGCGCGAGGACGACTCCTGGTCCCTGCCGTCCTGACTCATGGATCTCCTGTCGGCCCATTACCGACTTTTCCCTGCCATGGCGTGTTCTCCGCCGACTAGCCCCAATGGCTCAAGCCAAACATCTCCCAGGTCAAAGGTGGGTCACCGATGCGGCGGATTCGCTTTTCCCGGGCGCGCGGCGGCGCGGGAGGGGTCCGTCGGCCGGTCCGCGCCGGACCGGGCACGCCTGCGAACCGCGGCAGCGGGGGTGTCTGCGCGCCGCCGGACCGGGCGCGCTTACGGGCCGTTCGACCGGGGCGTCTGTGGGCCGCGGGAGCGGAGGTGCTTGTGTGCTGCGGGGACGGAGGTGGGGCGGCGGGAACGTGGGCGGTCCGGGCGTGCCTGTGGATCGCGGGAGTGGGTGCGCCTGTGGGCTGTGGGGCCGGGGGTGCTTGTGTGCTGCGGGAGCGGAGGCGAGGGGTGCGGGGGAGACGGAACCGGGGCGGTCCGGGTGGCCGCAGGGCCGCGTGCGCTTTCGGGGGCACGGGAGGGAGCGGGTGCGGGGGAGGCGGGCACGGCGCCCGCGGGGAGGGGCGGTCCGGGCGTACTTGTGGATCGCGGGAGCGGGTGCGTCTGCGGGTCGTTCGACCGGGGCGTCTGTGGGCTGTGGGGTCGGGGGTGCTTGTGTGCTGCGGGAGCGGAGGCGAGGGGCGCGGGGGAGACGGGACCGGGGCGGTCCGGGTGGCCGCAGGGCCGCGTGCGCCTTCGGGGGTGCGGGAGGGAGCGGGTGCGGGGGAGGCGGGCACGGTGCCCGCGGGGAGGGGCGGCGGGATCGGCGGGCGGGCCCGGAGCGCAGCCGGGCCCGCGGGGCCCCCGGGACGGGCCCGGGAACGCATCGGGGCGGCGCCCCCGCCGGGGGCGCCGCCCCGCACGGGCGCTAGTCGCGGAGCTTGGCGACGACGTCGATCTCCACCAGGATGTCGGCGAGGTCGGAGCCCACGGTGGTGCGCACCGGGTAGGGGGCGCTGAAGTGCTGCTCGTACACCGCGTTGTACTCGGCGAAGTCGCGCTTGAGGTGCTCCAGGTGCACCGTGGTCTTGACGACGTCGTCGAGGGTCAGGCCGTGCTCGGCCAGCACGGCGGAGATGTTGGCCAGGACCTGCGCGGTCTGCTCCCCGACGGTCGGGGCGACCTCGCCGGTCGCCGGGTCCTGCGGGCCGAAGCCCGCGGTGAAGAGGAACCCGCCCGCGACGATCCCCTGGCTGTAGGCGCCGGCGGGGGCGGGGGCGTTGTCCGTACGGACCGCCTTCTTGGACATCCGTGGTCTCCTTGTGGTCGCGGGTCTCGCGTGCCGGGCCCGCCTCGTCGATAATGCCTGTACCGACGTGCTTACGGATGCACATGCGAATGCGCACACCGGTGCACACGTCGAGCGGCGGGGCGGCCTGGATCACGCTTATTGGCAACAAAGTTACCGATTTTGTTCCCGGAAGCGTATCTTGGCCTCACCGACATCCGGTCGACGACACACCCGGCCGGTCGGTCCCCCGAGCGGTGACCCGACCCCCTGAGTGGAGGACACAGTGCAGCCCGAGACCGTATTGGCCGGGGGACGGGTGGTCGACGGCACCGGCGGACCCTCCAGGCCCGCCGACGTCGTGCTGCGCGGCGACCGCATCGCCCACATCGTCCCACCCGGCGCCGGCCGGCGGATGACCGGCACCGGCGGCGGACCCGCCGAGGTCGTCGACATCTCGGGGCGCGTGCTGGCACCCGGGTTCATCGACATGCACTCCCACTCCGACCTCGCCGTGCTGGCCGACCCCGGGCACGAGGCCAAGGTCCTCCAGGGCGTCACCCTGGAGGTCGTCGGGCAGGACGGCCTGGGCTACGCCCCCGTCACCGACGACACCGTCGAGGAGCTGCGCGCCCAGCTCGCGGGCTGGAACGGCACCCCCGACCTGGACCACGCCTGGCGCGGCATCGGCGGCTACCTCGACCGGGTCGACGCCGGGGCGCCCGTCAACGTCGCCCACCTGGTCCCGCAGGGCAACGTCCGCATGGCCGTCCTGGGCGGCGAGGACCGCGCGCCCACCGGGGCGGAGCTCGACCGCATGCGCGCCATCGTCGCCGCCGGCATGGCCGACGGCGCGCACGGGCTCTCCTCCGGGCTCACCTACACCCCCGGCATGTACGCCACCGACGACGAGATCGTCGCGCTGCTGGCCCCCGTCCGCGAGGCGGGCGGCTACTACTGCCCCCACCACCGCAACTACGGCTCCCGCGTGGTGGAGTCCTACCAGGAGTGCCTGGACGTCGCCCGGCGCGCCCAGGTGGCCCTGCACCTGGCGCACTGCCACGTCAACTTCCCGCAGAACCGGGGCCGGGCGCCCGAGGTCCTGGACGCCATCGACGAGGCCACCGTCCGCCACGGCCTCGACGTCACGCTCGACTCCTACCCCTACCGGGCCAGCGCCACCTACCTGGGCGCACCGCTGCCCAGCTGGGCGCAGACCGGCGGCACCGCCGCCACCCTGGAGCGCCTGCGCGACCCGGCCACCCGCGCCCGCATCCTCCACGAGATCGAGGTGGAGGGCACGGACGGCAACCACGGCGTCCCCATGGACTGGTCCGCGATCGTGGTCACCGGCACCGCCGACCCCGGCCTCTCCTGGGCGGTCGGCGCGTCCGTCGCCGAGCTGGCCGCCCGCCGCGGCCGCGAGGCGGGCGACCTGTACATGGAGCTGCTCATCGCGGACGAGCTCCGCAGCGGCTGCCTGCTCCAGGTCGGCAACGAGGAGAACATCCGCACCATCATGCGGCACAGCTCCCACACCGCCGGCAGCGACGGCATCCTGGTCGGCGCCAAGCCCCACCCGCGCGGCTGGGGCACCTTCCCCCGCTACCTCGGCCACTACGTGCGCGAACTCGGGGTGCTCGGCCTGGAGGAGTGCGTCCGCCACCTCACCTCGCGCCCCGCGCGCCGGCTGGGCCTGGCCGACCGCGGCGTGGTCCAGCTCGGCGCCGTGGCCGACCTGGTGGTGTTCGACCCCGACACCGTCGACGCCCGCGCCACCTACGACGAACCCCGGCTCCCCCCGATCGGCATCGAGCACGTCCTGGTCGCCGGGGAGTTCACCGTCCGCGACGGGCGGCGGACCGACCGCCTGCCCGGCCGCTCCGTCCGAAGGGAACGGCGATGAGCACACCCACCCGGCCCGACGCGGTCTGCGTCGGCGAGACCATGGCGGTGCTGCACAGCGCCGAGCCGCTCGCCGCCGGAGCGAGCCTGACCCTGGGCACCGGCGGCGCGGAGTCCAACGTCGCCGTCGCCCTGGCCCGCCTGGGGCACACCGCCGCCTGGGTGAGCCGGGTGGGCGACGACCCCTTCGGCCGGATCGTCACCGACGCCGTCGCCGAACGGGGCGTGGACGTGAGCGGTGTGACCGTGGACCCCGGGCGCCCCACCGGCCTGTACGTCAAGGACACCGCGCCCGGCGGCGCCGGGGTCCTGTACTACCGCTCCTCCTCGGCCGCCTCTGCGCTGTCCGCCGTCGACGCCGACCGGGTGTGGTCGTTCGGGGCCCGGCTGGTCCACCTGTCCGGGATCACCCCGGCGCTGTCCGCCCAGGCCGCGGCCCTGGTCGAGCACCTGCTGACCGGGCACTCCGACGCCGGCGCCCTGCGCTCCTTCGACGTCAACCACCGGCCCGCGCTGTGGCCCGCCCGGGCCGCCGCCCACATCCTGCTGGACCTGGCCCGGCGCGCCGACGTCGTGTTCGTCGGCCGGGACGAGGCCGAACGCCTGTGGGGCACGCCCACCGCGGAGGACGTGCGCGCGGTGCTGCCGGAGGTCCCGACCCTGGTGGTCAAGGACGCCGAGCACGGCGCTACCTGCTTCTCCGGCGCCGACGCGGTGTTCGAGCCGTCCCCGGAGGTGGACGTGGTGGAGGCCGTGGGCGCGGGCGACGCGTTCGCCGCCGGGTTCCTGTCCGGGCTGCTGGACGGCCTGCCCGTGCGGAGCCGCCTGCGCCTGGGGCACGCGGTGGCGGGGGAGGTGCTGCGCTCGCGCGGCGACACCCTGGAGGACCCGCCCCGGAGCGTCGCGGAGATCCGGGAGGGCGGTCCCGTCAGCCGATGACGATGGCGCCCGCCAGGACGGGGTCGCCGAAGCTCACGCTGCCGTGCCCGGAGGCGAGCGCGCGGCTGCCCTGGCAGCTGGTCCCGGCGAACAGCGCGAACTTGACCTTGGCCTCGGTGGCGATCGCGGTGACCCCGCCCTGGCCGGTCTTGAGCGCGCGGCAGCCGCCCTGCTCCACCGTCTGCTGGAAGCCGGACTCGAAGGTGATCTTCACCGGGGGCGCCTGGTCCTCCCGGCTGGACAGCCCTGCGATGGCTCCGGCGATGGTGGCGGACATGGTGGCGAGGTTCGCGGGGCGAATCGGCACGGGGCTCCCCTTCACGGCCGGCCTCGTCCGGCGTGCCGCCCGACGAGGTCCTGATCACGCTCTGTCACGTGTCTACAGGGGTCATTTAGCTACACGCGTGCGGCGAACGAGGGGAGCGCGGCCGGAGTGTCGGCGGATTTCTCCGTGTGGGACCGCATCCGTCGACGGACAAGCCGGGGCCGGATAGGATTTGCCGTGATACGGCCGGTGACACGGGGAGGGGACGCGGTGCACGCTCTGCTGCTGTTCCTCGCCGAACTCCTCTTCATCGGCCCCGGACCCGACGCCCTGCCCTCCGCCCCCATGGCGCTGCTGTTCGCCGCGGTGGGCGCCGCCGCCGTCGTCTGGTACCTGGCGTACGGCCCCGCGGCGGTCCCGGCGGGCGACACCACGGCCGGGCGGACGGGCGCGATGCGCCGCCGCTCGGAGCGGTCGGCGGTGCCGACCCTGCGCGACCCCGACGCGGCGGGCAGACCGCGTCCCAGAGCGCCCGGCGCGGCCCGGTAGCGGCCGCCCGACACCCGATCCCGTCGTTCCCGAACGCCCCTTCGGCGTCCCCGGGCGGCCCGACGTCCGCATTCTCCACCCCGGACGAAGGGTCCTTTCCACCGTGTACTCCGTGTGGCCGATCTCGGCCGTCATGTCCCTGCTCACCGCGGTCCTGACCGCCCTCACCGCCTTCTTCACACCCCTGGCGGGCGAACCCGCCGCGGCGCTGGCCGTGGTCGGCCTGACCGTCGCCGTCCGCCTGCTGCTCCTGCCCCTGGGGGTGATGCAGGTGCGCGCCGAGAAGGTCCGGACGCGCCTGGCGCCCCGGATCGCCGAGATCACGGCCCGGCACCGCGACGACCCGCAGAAGATGGTGGCCGCCCAGCAGAAGCTCTACGCCGAGGCGGGCACCTCGCCGCTGGCGGGCTGCCTGCCCTCGCTGGCGCAGCTGCCCGTGGTCATCGCCCTGTACGGGGTGTTCATCGGCCAGGGCCCCGGCGGCGGCGGGCTGTTGGAGCACACCCTGGCCGGGGTGGCGCTGAGCGCCACCCCGGTGGCGGCGGGCGGGCCGGGCGCCCTGGTCTTCGGCTCGCTGCTGGCCCTGCTGGCGCTGGTGGCGTGGGCCTCGCGCCGGTACCTCCCGATGCCCGCCGTCACCCCCGAGGCCGAGCGCATGGCCCGCGGCCCGATCTCGTACCTGCCGTTCATGACGGTGGTCGTCGCGGTGTTCGTGCCGCTGGCCGCGGGCCTGTACCTGCTGGCCTCGGGCGCGTGGGCGCTCGGCGAGCGGCTGCTGCTGCGCCGGGTGCTCCCCGAGCCCACCGTCCCCGCCGCCCGCTAGGAACCGGGGCCCGTCCGGCGGAAGCCCCCGCGGTTCGGCGCCTGCGCCGAAGGAGCACGGGCGGTCTCCCGCGAGGCGACGGGCGCGGGTCGGCCCGGGGCCGCCAGGCGGAACGACCCGCCGGACGGGCCCGGGGGCCGGGGCCCGTGCTCCGAATGCCCCCCTGTGCCATCGGGGGCCGGCGGGGCGCCCGGCGGGCCGCGGCGCAGCGGGGGCTCAGGAGGGCACGGCCTAGAACGCGACGCTGACGCAGGCGAGGCGGTCGCCCGCGGTGCCCGCCTCGCCGTGCTCCGTCGCGGTGTGCCGCTCGTGCAGCACCAGGGAGTTGGCCTCGCCCTCGCGGAACTCCCACGGCACGGTGGCGCTGGCCGTGCCGGCCCCGGCGGAGTCGGTGGTGAAGTCCAGCCAGATCTCGTTCTCGGGGTTGGCGTAGGCCGGGTCGGTGGAGGGGGTCTCCGCGTCGGCGGCCGGGTCCTGCTCGTTCTGGTAGTGCGGCCCGGCGTCCTCGGGCTTCTCCCCGCACGGCCGGGTGTGCACGTGCGCGCCGAAGTCGCGGTCGGCCTCCAGCCCGGTGCCGGTGAACTGAACGAACGTCGTGCCCTCCTGGGTGCGCACCTGGACGTCGGAGGTGGCGCCCTCGGGCACGGCGGTCTCGTCGTAGGTGATGGCGGCCCGGCTCTCCCCGGGGACCATGAAGATCCCGGCGGTGACGCTGGGGGAGGCGGTGGGCTGGACGCCTGCCGGGCTCTGCGGGGAGTCGGCCCCGCCCTCGTCTGAGCCCCCGGAGCAGCCGGTGGCGAGCAGCGCGGTCAGGGCCAGGGCCCCGGCGGTGAGCGGTGGCGTGCGCATGACGGAACTCCCGGTGGTTTCTCGACGGTCGTCCGCAAGGTTACCCAAAGCAATGGATTCATCGCTTTGAGTGCGGATTCAGGGTGTCGCGGGGGGAGGGAAATGCGTCCTGAGAGTGAAGGCCTCGGGGGAGGGGCCGTGTTCGCGCAACAGGTCGAGACGCCTCCCGGCCTCCTCGACACTCGGGATCGTACCGCTCGGAATCCACCACAGCACCAGGTGCGGGCCCTCCGACCGCTCGAACCACTCCCGCCGCCCGCGCAGCAGTTCGAGGTGGTCGGTCCGGTAGGTGAAGTCCCACAGGGTCTCCAGGTCCTCCCACACCGAGTAGTTGACCAGGTAGGAGTCCCCGAACGGGCGCAGGCCGGTCGCGTCCTCCTTGCCCTCCTCGATCAGGCGCCACACGAAGCCGGGGGCCTTCTCGGCCATCAGGTTGACCGGTTCGATCTGTGAGGTGAACCCCTCCATGGAGGGGTCGGAGAGGGGGGCCTTCAGGCGGCCGATGTTGAACTGGGCCAGCTGGTGGCCGGGGCGGGGGTCGCTCATGCGAGGTATCGGACCACGGCCCCGGCTTCTATGTCAATCTTTTTTGTTTTTAGAGATGACCACACAGCACCGGCCCGCCGCCGGGTCCAGTCGGGCCCGGCCGCCGTCCTCCCCGGCCGCCTCCAGCACCCCCCGCAGCAGTTCCAGGTTCAGACCGCAGGCCAGCGGCGGGAAGTCCCGCGCCAGCGCGTGGAACGGGCAGTTGCGCAACCGCAGGCAGCTCTCCCCGGGCTCCCCGCCCGGCACCTCCTCCGGCTCGTAGCCGCGCTCGCGCAGTAGCCCCTCCAGGGACTCCGCGGCCGATCCCCGGGCGATCCGCCGCCCCTCCTCGCGCGCGGCCGCGTGCAGCGCCTCCTCCGCGCCGTGCCGCTCCACCGCCTCCGCCAGCACCCGCGCCGCCAGCCCGTAGTCGCGCGGAGGCAGGTGCACCGACAGCTCCCGGTCGGCCCGCCGGTACAGCTTGGCCGGACGCCCCGCCCCCGGCCCCTCCCGGCCGTTCAGCCGCCGGTGCGCGGTCTCCAGCAGCCCCGCCTCGGCCAGCCGGTCCAGGTGGTGCGCGGCCAGCGTCCGCTGGATGCCGAGCGCCTGCGCGGCCTCGGCCCGGCCCACCTCGCCGCCCGACTCCACCACGAACTCGTACAGCCTGCGCCGCAGCGGGTCGGCCAGGGCCCCGGCGGCGTCGATCGAGGAGTCGTCCATGCCCCCATTGTCCGCGCCCGCCGCGGGTGCGGCGGGCGCGGAGGCGGGTGGGACACTGGACGGGCCCACCAGACCCCGTCCGAACAGGCGACATGCGAACGATCAGACGCGACGGCGAGCACGAGCTGGAGATCAAGCGCTCCCGCTTCCTCTGCGCCCTGGCCCGCGTGGCCGACGAGGAGGCCGCCCGGGAGTTCATCGCCCGGCGGCGCAGGGAGCACTGGAGCGCGACCCACAACTGCACCGCGTACATCCTCGGCGAGGACGGCGGGATCCAGCGCTCCAGCGACGACGGCGAGCCCGCCGGCACCGCGGGCGTGCCCATGCTGGAGGTGCTGCGCCACCGGGGGATGACCGACACCGTCGCCGTCGTCACCCGCTACTACGGGGGCGTCAAGCTCGGCGCGGGCGGCCTGATCCGCGCCTACGGCAACGCCGTGTCCGCCGCGATCGACGCCGTCGGGGTGCTGGAGCGCCGCCGCCTGCTCCTCGTGGACGTGTTCGCCGACTACGTGATCGGCGGGCGGCTGGAGAGCGACCTGCGCGACTCCCGCTTCCACGTCCGCGAGGTCGACTACGGGGCCCGGGTGCGCGTCGAGGTGGCCCTGCCGGAGGCGGAGCTCCCGGAGTTCGAGGTCCTCCTCGCCGAGCTCACCGGCGGGAGGGCCGAGGCGGAGGTGCGCGGCAGCACCGTCGTGGACGTGGAGCCCTGAGCGGACGGCCCGGTTCACGGCGGCGTAACGACCGGTGGCCGTGTGTATCGGCACGCCGACACCCGGCTTAGGATTTGCCGTAAACGTCATCGTTCGTGGGGAGAAACCGTTCATGCGCAGCTCACGGGCGCCTGGGGCCCTCACCTGCGGCCTCGCGGTCCTGTTGCTCGCGGCGTGCAGCGGCGACCCCGACCCCGGCCCCGGGCCGTCCGGGCAGGAGAGCGAGCCCGCGCCGGTGCCCACGGCGTTCGAGGGCCAGGCCCCGCCCGGCATCGAGGGCGAGGTGCTGCGGGTCCTGCACGGTGACGGCGCCGACGTCCACGAGATCTTCGCCGACCCGCTGGGCGTGCGGATCAGCCCCGTCGGCGACGCCTTCCTGGTCAGCTCCGGGGGCGAGGACCGCCACCTGCTCCAGGACGCCGCCACCGGCGCCGACCTGTGGGAGGGCGAGGCGCGCTTCCGCGGCTTCGACGCCGACCTGGACGGCGACCCGGTGCTGCTGATGTCCGACGGGGACCGCCCCTTCGTCCTGGACGCCGGGGGCGGCGTCCTGTGGGAGCCCGCCGAGGAGGGCGACCTCTACCTGGACGGGATCGGCGTGCGCCGCCCCGCCGAGTGGTCGGCGGAGGAGCCCTACGGGGAGTACACGGTCCTGGACGCCGACGGCGGGGAGCTGTGGACCTACGAGTTCGCCGCCCCGCCGGAGGAGCCCTCCGACGAGCCCTCCGACGGCGCCGGGGAGGACGGGTCCGCGGACGGGGACGAGGCCGCGCGGGAGCCCGGCGAGGAGCCCCAGGGGCTCGGCGTGCCCGTCACCGCCTGGGACGGGGCCGTCCTGCTCGACTCCGGCGGCGGCGCCCTGCACGCCCGCTCCCTCGACCCCGACGAGCCCGGCGGGGAGCTGTGGACCCTGGACGCCGGGTCCGACGACGACCTGGGGCTGGCCGACCTCGCCCCCCTGCCCGTCCCGCACGTGCTGGGCCTGTTCCCGCTGCCCGCCCCGGAGGAGGACGCCACCGGGGACGGGGAGGAGGCCGGCGAGCCCGGCGACGACGTCCTGCTGGTGCGCTGGAGCAGTGCCGAGTCCCCCTCGGTGCTCTCCGCCCACGACCCGGCCGACGGCGCTCTGCTGTGGACCCTGGAGGAGCCCGGCCCCAACCCCGTCGGCGGCGCCTACGACCCGGCCGGGCCCGCGGGCGGCCTCTACGACACCGCCACCGGCACCTTCCTGCTGCCCCAGGCCAGCGGCACGGCCACCGCCGTCGCCGTCGACCTGGCCGCCGGAGAGGTGCTGTGGGGCCTGGAGGAGGAGGACGGCGCGTTCTCCCCGGCCTTCGCCCACGCCGGGTTCGTCTACGGCTCCGACCGCGGCGGGGAATCCGACTCCCAGGTGGTGCTGGACGCCCTCGACATGGACGTGGCCGCCGACGACCTGGACGCCCACGTCGAGGCCGTCACCGAGGGCGGGCACGCCATCCTCGTCCAGGGCCGCCAGCGCTTCGTCTACGGGCCGCCCCCACAGGAGGAGCCGGAGGAGTCCGCGAGCCCCTCCGAGTCCCCCGGCGACGACGCGAGCTGACGGTGCGGTTCGTGGTGGGAATTCCGCATTGACGGGTTTCCCGGGGGCTGGTAGACAATTGCCTGTCCTCTGCTCGGCCCGTGCCCCGTGCCGACCCCCCGACCCCGGCCCCTTCTCGGTGCCCGCCCGCACGCGCCACCCCGTCAGAGGGAGAGCAGCATCGTGGCCCCCTCCACCGAACCCACCGCGCCCCCCGGACGCCCCGCCCGCCAGGGCCGCGCGGCCCGCCTGTTCGGCTCCCTCCGGAACCGGGCCCGCGCCAACGCCTCCGGACTGACGGTCGTCCTCCTCACCGCAGCCCTGGTCAGCACCGTCCTGGGCACCGGAGCCCTCGGCCGCGCCGACGAGATGTCCGACGGCGCCGTGTGGCTGTGGACCAGCCCCCTCGGCGAGGCCGCCCGCGTCAACGGCAACAGCGGCGAGGTCGACCTGGTCGCGGGCCTGCCCGAGTCGGCGGGCACCGACGTCCGCGTCGTCCAGAACGACGACTACCTGCTCCTCTACGACCCCGTCACCGGCAAGGTCACCTCGGTGGACCTGCGCCGGATGGGCTTCTCCGGCGTCCTCGAACTGGGCTCCGGCGACTTCGACCTGGTGCTCGGCGAGGACGCGGCCGCGGTGATCGACCGGGCCTCCGGCGAGGTGAAGGCGGTCGACCCCGCCACCCTCCAGCCCACGGGGGAGACGCTGAAGATCCCGGCACCGCTGGTCGGCGGGGCCTTCGACGACGAGGGGACGCTCTGGCTGGGGGCGCCCTCCCAGGGCACCGTCGTGGGCGTGGAGATCCCCGAGGACGAGGCGGTCATCGAGCGGACCGCCGCCGTCGCCGAACCCGGCGCCGACCTCGCCCTCACGGTCCTGGACGAGGGGGCGCTCGCGGTCGACCGGACCGGGGACCGCCTCGTCACCCTGGACGCGGGCGGCGAGACGGAGGCCGTCGACTCCCCGGTGCCGCTGGAGGACGCCGAACTGCCCGCGCGGACCCGCGGCGACCTGGTCGCCGTGTCCCTGCCCGGCGCCGGAGAGGTCCTCACGGTGACCGACCCGCACGGCGCGGCCGGGGTCGCGCACTTCCCGGTCGGCGAGGACGCCGGCGCCGCCGTCGCCTACGAGGGGCGCGTCTACGTGCCGTTCGCCGGCGAGGGCACGGTGCGGGTCTTCGACGCCGAGGGCGGAGAACTCAACCCGGTCACCCTGCCCGAGGCCGAGGGGCCGCTGGAGCTGGAGGTCCGGGAGGGGCGCCTGTTCATCAACTCGCCCCGCACCGGGACCGCCGCGGTCGTCGACCCCGACGGCACGGCCACCATCGTCGACAAGTCCGACCCGCCGCCCGGCCCCGGCGACGAGGAGGACGGCGCCCCGGCGCCCGGCTCCCCCGACGCCGGCGACACCGGCGAGCCCGACGACCAGCCCGGCACGGACCCCGGGACCGGCCAGGCCGCCGACGAGCCCGGCGACGACGGACCGGCGGACCTGCCGGACCTCCCCGGCCCCGGCGACGAGTCCGGCGACGGCCAGGGCGGCCGCGGCGAGGGCGACGGCGCGGGCGAGGGGGACGGCCCCGGAGAGCCGCTTCCGCCCGTCCCGAGCTCCGACCCCAGCCCCGACCCCGAGGAGCCGGAGGAGCCCGAGGGCGCGCCGCCCGGCGCCCCCACCCCGGTGACCGCCACCGCGGGCGACGGCTCCGTCTCCCTGAGCTGGCCGGAGGCCTACTCCCCGGACGCGCCGGTGGAGGAGTACCTGATCACCTGGGACGACGGCGAGCTGACCGTCGGCGGCGACGAGCTCTCCGCCGAGATCTCCGACCTGGTCAACGGCACCACCTACCGGTTCCGTGTCCGGGCCGCCAACGCCAACGGGCCCGGCCCGGCGGCGCAGAGCACCGAGGTCACCCCCGGCGAGCGGGCACCGGGCGCCCCCGGCTCCGTGACGGCCACGGCCACCGGGGGCGGGAGCGCCACGGTCTCCTGGGAGGCGGTGGACGGTGCGCACGACTACCTGCTGACCATCGACGCGGCTTCGGGCGCGGACCCGGCCGACCGCACCTCCACCGGGACGTCCGCGGACGTCTCCGGGCTGACGCCGGGCGGGACCTACACCTTCACCGTCACCGCGCGGACCGAGGGCGGGGTGAGCGGCGGCTCGACGAGCAGCGAGCCGCTCACCATGCCCAAGCCGGAGCTGGGCGCTCCCGCGAGCGTCAGCCACACCGTCTCGGGCGGCAACGTGACCGTCACCTGGACCGCGGTCGAGGGCGCGGCGCGGTACACGATCACGCCGCGCGGCGACGGTGCGCTCCAGCCGGTGACGGTGGCCGGGTCCTCCGCCGGGGGCGGATCGGTGTCCCACACCATGGCCCGCGGGTCGACCGGGCGCTGCTACGGGTTCACCGTGGTCGCGGTGGCGGAGGACGGCACGGTCGCGCAGTCCTCGACCAGCGGTCCCTCCAGATGCGAAAGGGAGTTCCGGTGATGCGTCGTCGAACGAGGACCCGCGCCTCCTGGGCCGGGGTCCTGGTGGCCGCCGTCGCGGCGGTGCTGCTGTCCCCGACCTCGGCCGTACAGGCGGCCGACCCGGTCGCCATCTGCAACTCGGGGAGTGCGGAGGGGGCGTTGACGTACACACAGAACGCCGCCGGATGGCCCAGGTCCATTCCCGGCGGTGGCGGGACGATGTACCTCTTCTACGAGGGCAACCTCGGCCAGAACTGCGCCGTGACCGTCGGCTCCGGCGCCGTGGACATCGGCCTGCGCGTCTCGGGCGGCGCCGGGGCGCAGTGGAGCACCGGGAACGGGGTCACCGGCCCGGTGTACGTGCGGGCCAAGGGCGTCTGCGTCGACGTCACCGGCTCCTCCGGCGGTCGGTCCCACACCGTCTGGGGCACCAACTGCGGCAGCTGACCCTCAGCCCGCGCCGCGCTCGGTGCAGACCTCCTCGGAGTGGGCGATGGTGTCCGCGCCCAGGACGGCGATGACGATGAAGCAGTACTCCGTCTCCGGGTCGAGCCCCTCCACCCGGGCCTCGGCCGTGCCCGCCACCGCGTCGGCGAGCGAGGCTGGGGTGTCGCCCGCGGGGCCGCCCACGACGTGATGGGGGGCGGACTCCGCGCCGGGGGCCGCCGTCCAGGTCAGCACCACGGCCTCGCCGGAGTCCTCCAGGGCCACGTCCGCGGGTGCCGACTCCGGGTCGATGGCGGCGCCGGGGACCTCCGAGGCCTCCGGCAGCTCGGCCCCCGGAGGGGGTGTCTCCTCGCGGGACATGAGGCCCACCGCGCCCAGCACCGCCGCCACCGGGCCCGGGTTGAGGAAGGTCGCCACGCCCAGGACGATGACGAGGACCGACGCCGCCGCGACCACGATCCGGAGCGCGCCCCAGCGCGGTGCGCCCTCGTCCGGCTCCGGTCGCGGGCCGGCGCCGGGGGTGCCCGGCTCCAGCAGGCCGTGCCAGGGGTCACGCGGGGCGCCGCCCGAGGGCTGCCCGCCGGGCGGCGGCGGTGCCTGTCGGGCGACGACGGGGGGCGTCGATGGGGTCTGGTCGACGATGCCGTGCCAGGGGTCCCGGGGCACGGGGTCCGTCTTCGCCGGGAGGGGCGCCGTGGCGGTCGGCTCCACGGCGCCGCTCCGGGTCTGGGAGGGCGTACCCGGGGCCGGTGGCCGGGGGATGGGCGTCGCGGGGATGGTCGTCGGCCTCGCGGGGGCAGGGGGCTCCACCGGAGGGGGAGCGGGGTCGGTGCGCGGCCCGGGCCCGACCGGCGGCTCCGCCGCAGCCGGGGGCGCCTCCCCGGGCGCCTCCACCACAGGCGGCACCCCCGGCACTTCCCCGGCGGACGCCGTAGGGCTTACGGGAGCCGCTGTCCCCGCAGGCATCGCCTGCTCCACAGACGCCGCAGGGGCCCCGGGCGTCACAGGCATCGCGGGCGCGGTGTCCGGGACCGCCGCCTCCTCTGCGGGCGGGTCCTCCGTCGTGGGTGCCGCAGAGGCCACAGAGACCCCGGGCGTCACAGGCGCCGCAGGCATCGCGGGCGTCACGTCTGAGGCCGCCGCCTCCGTAAGGGGCACCGTCTTCTCTGCGGGTACCGCAGGGGCACCAGGGGGCGCGGACGCCGGGTTCGGGGCCGATGCTGCCTCTGCATGCGTCGCCTCGACCTCGGAGGGGTCCTCCTTCACAGGGGTCACGTGTGTCGCAGGGGGCACAGGTGTGCCGGGGGTCGCGGCTGCCTCTGCGGGCTGGCCCTCTGTCGTGGGCGCCGCAGAGGCCAGAGAGGCCGGAGGGGCCCCGGGTGTCACAGGTGGCGCAGGCATCGCAGGGTGCGCGGGCTCCGCAGGGGCCACGGGGGTCGCGGGCGTCGCGGGTGGGGCTTCGGGGACGGGCGGTGCGGGCGGGGTCGGCACCGCGCCTGGGGTGGCGGCTCGGAGGGCGGCGGCGAAGGCGGCCGCGTCGGGGTGGCGCAGGGCGGGGTCCTTGGCCAGGCCGCGCGACAGCACCGACCACCACGCGCCGGGCAGGTCCGCGCGCGGCGGCGGCAGCACCTCGGCGAGCACCCGCTCCCGGAGCGAGAACAGGTCCGCGGGGCCGTCGGCGAACGGCGGGCGCCCGGCCAGCAGCGTCCACAGCGTGGCGGCCAGCCGGTACACGTCGGAGGCCGGGGTCGCCGCCCGGCCGTCCACCGCCTCCGGCGGGGTGTGGGGCAGGGCGGCGACGTCCGGCGCGGGCCCGGGTGTCCTCAGCGGCAGCACTCGGTCCAGGCCGGTGAGCGCGACCTCCCCGCCGCCGAGCAGGACGTGCGAGGGCTCCACGGCGTGGTGCGCCAGCCCGGCCGCGTGCAGCGCCTCCAGCGCCCCGGCCACGACCGCCCCGACCCGGGCGACCTCCGGCAGGGGGAGCGGGTGGCGGCGGTCCAGCACCCCCGCGTAGTCGCCGTCCCCGTACAGGGGCATGGCGACGAAGGGCCGCCCCGACCGCGTGCTCCCGGCGGCCAGCACCCGCACCGCCCCGGGCACGTCCTCCGGCACCCGCGCCCGCTCCGGCGCGGCGCCGGCCGTGCGCGCCACCTTGAGGACGACCGGGTCGCCGCCGCCGTCCGGGACGGCCCGGTAGACGGTGGCGGCCGCACCCCGGTGCAGCACCTCCAGGGAGTGGAACCCCTCCACGAGGCTCCCGCCGGACGTCATCCGGTCCATCGCCCGTACCTCCTCACGGCCGGTCCATCCACGAAGCCCCCTACCGCGGCGGCGCTCACCGGGCCCGCCAGAACAGCGGCCGGGGGTCGAACCACCACAGCGCCCGCCGCGCCCGGCCGCGGGTCCGGCGCAGCCCGGACGAGCACCGCCGCACCGCGGCGGCGGCCTCGGCCGCCGCCTCCCGGCTCACCCGGGCGTTCTCGGCGAACCCGATCCAGTTCACCGCCCGGCCCAGCCGGTCCAGCCCGACGCCCGCCCCCGCGGGGAGCAGGCCGTCAACGGCGGCGAGGGTCTCGCCCACCGTCCGTCCGGCCGGGAGCGGCGCCCCGCACTGGCGCAGCGTGTCCCGCAGCTCCCACCAGGCGCCCAGCACCCGGCGCTCGGGGGACCCGGTCCGCAGCCGCAGCCACCTCCGGGCCAGCCGCGCCGCCGGGACCGCCACCGCCGCCGCGAGCAGCGCGGTGCCCGCGAACAGCGCGGGCCGGGTCCACGCGTCCTCGCGCTCCGGCGGCCGCTCCTGCGACCCCTGGGCCCCGCCGCCCTGCGCCCCCTGGCTCTCCGCCTCCGGGCCGTCCTCGTCGCCGGCGGTGCCGGCGGACGTCTCCTCGGGGGCCTCCTCGCCCTCCTCGCCGGGGGTCACGGAGAAGGGCACCCAGCCGAAGCCCTCGAAGTACACCTCGCCCCACGCGACGGCGTCGCCGGTGCGCACCGTGCGCGCGCCGCCCTCGGCGCCGTCCCCCGGGCCGAAGCCGACGACGACCCGGCTCGGCAGCCCGGCGGCCCTGGCCAGCAGGGCGAAGGCGCTGGCGAACTGCTCGGAGGTCCCCCCGCCGCCCTGCTCCCCGGGCGGCGCCAGCACCCGCGCGACGTGGGCGTACCCGTGGCCGCCCGGGGACTCGGCGGAGAAGTGGTGCGACTCGCGCAGGTACTCGGCGATGAGCCGGGCCCGCTCGTAGGGCGGCCCCTGGCCGGAGACCGCGGCGACCACGTCGTTCAGGACCGGGGGAGCCCCCGGGGGCAGCTCCCGGTACCGGTCGAACTCCGGGCCCGCCGGGACGTGCGCCGTCTCCAGCTCGGCGGGCCGCCAGTCGCCCACGTCCCCGGTGACCGTGTACTCCGTGCCCGCGACCGGGCCCTCCCGGAGCACCACCACCCCCGACCGGGCGTCGTGGCCCACGGAGGGCAGGTCGATCGTGCGCGGGGCCCCGACGACCGGGACCCACCCGCCGGGCAGTTCCTCGCCCACGGCCACCTCCGCGCTGCCGCGGACGGCGTGCGGCGGCGCGGGCACCGGCGCGGGGAGCACCTCTCCGGCGGCCCGGTAGCCCCCCTCCGGCAGCCACGTCGTGCCGGTGAAGTCCGCCAGGGCGACCCAGCGCAGTTCGACGGGCTCCTCGGACCGCACCGTCAGCAGCGGGTCGTCCGGGGCGGCGGCCCACTCGGAGAGGTGGCCGAGCGGGTTCAGGGCGGCCTCGGGGGCCAGTGGCGGGGTGAGGGCCTCGCGCGGGTCGCGCGGCCGGGCCTCCCAGTCCGCGAGGAGCACCGGGCCGCCGAACACCGTGACGGCGGCCGCCAGGACGGTGACGAGCACCGTCGTCAGGAACCGGCCGGCCCGCCCGCCCGGCGCCGCCCCCTCCGGGCCGCCGTCCTCGACCACCAGGTCGGCGGCCGTCGGACCGTCCGCCCCCGGCGGCGGGCGTTCGGCGGAGACCGCGGACATCAGCAGCACCGCGGCCACCGCCACGAGCCCGATCGAGGGGAACCCGGGCGGGGCCACCGGCCCGTTGAGCACCACCGCGCCCACCAGCCACAGCAGCCCCGGCAGGATCGCCAGCGCGGGCCGCCGCCCGTGCCAGAGCAGCACCGAGCCGACCCCGGCGAGCCAGGTGGCCAGCAGCGGAGCCGTGAGCGTGTCCACGCTGAGCGGCGTGGGAGCGGCACTGGTCAGGATCCGGGCGCCGGAGTGGACCAGCGCCTCGACCGTGGAGTCGACCACGCCCGTCCCCTGGCCCGGGAGCAGGACGGCGCAGACGACGACCGCCGCCAGCGGCAGCGGGAGCCCGGCCGGGACCACCAGGGACGGGCGCAGCCGGGCCCGGGCCGCCAGCGTCACCAGCACCGCGAGCAGCGCGCACGCCGGCAGCACCACCTGCACCGGCAGGGGCGTCGCGTACCCGGGGGCGAGCGCCACGCCTCCGGCGGAGGAGGCCAGGACCAGGCCCGCGGCCGCCAGGAGCGTCCGCGGGACCGCGCGCCCCCCGCCGGTCCCGCCGGGGGAGGCGTCCGCGCGCTCGCGCGTCAGCGTGACCATGGGGCTCCGTTCCAGCGTTCCGCGAAACCGCGCGCGTCCCCGGCGCAGAGCAGGGTCACCGACGGCGGCGCCGCCGGCCGCTCCGCCGCTCCGAGGGAGATCGCGACCAGGGAGGAGTAGTGGTGCTCCAGCCGGCCGAACGACCGCAGGTCGGCGGTGCCGAGCGCGCCCCCCACCAGGATCGCGGTGTCCCCGGCCGGCCGGGACCGGGCCAGGCGCAGGGCGCCCTCCAGGTCGGCGTCCGGGGAGGGGACCGCCTCGGCGAGCAGGTCGAGCATCGGCGGCAGCCCGCCGGCGGAGTCGCGCCCCCGGCCGCTCACCAGCCACAGCTCGCAGTGCATGGACGCGCCCACCCCCGTCCCCACCAGGGAGGCGGCCACGCTCGCCACCTCGTCGAGCGCGTCCTCGCCGCCCGGGGCGGGCCGGTCGTCGACGATGACGTGCAGCCGCGGCTGGGAGACGTCGATGTACTCCCGCACCACGAGCCGGTCCAGCCGGGCCGAGCTGCGCCAGTGGACGTGCCGCAGGTCGTCCCCGGGGACGTGGTCGCGCAGGGTGTGGAAGGTCAGGGCCCCGGAGGGCGCCCCGTCGGCCTCGCCGTCGGGGTCGGCGCGCCGGCCCACCGGCACCGAGCCGAGCGGCTCCCACCGGGGGTGGACCCAGACCAGGTCCGTGTCCCCGTGGTCGCGGTACGCCGCGGCCAGCCCCAGCGGGTCCGAGCGGCCCGCGCGCAGCGGGCCCAGCCGGACGAGGCCGCGGCGGCCGGGCCGGAACCGGTAGTGGACCTCGGCGGCGGCCCGCCCCGCCAGCCGCTGCGGCCGCACCGGCCGCTCGCCCCGGTGGCCGCCCACGCGGTCGGCGGCGCGGACGGCCCGCCGCCCGGTGTTGCGCAGGGAGAGCCGCACGTCCACGGCGGCGCCGGGGGACGTGCGGACCGCGGAGGGGGAGCGCTCGACGGCCACGGCCGCCGGCCGCCCCACCGCGACCACGGCCAGGACGACCGCCGCCACGGCCACGCCGCCGAGCAGGGCCAGCTCCTGGTACTCGGACAGGACGCCGAGCACGAGCAGCAGGACACCGGTCCCGGCGACGGCCAGGCCCCGTGCTGTCGGCATCAGCCGGCCGCCGGGCCCGCGGGACGGCCGGGCGTGGGCGCGGGGGTGTCGCGGAGGATCTCCTCCAGCACGTCGGCGCCGCCCCGGCCGCCGATCGACGCCTCCGGGGAGGGGACCAGCCGGTGCGCCCAGACCGGGCGGGCCAGGTACTTGACGTCCTCGGGCTCCACGTAGGGGCGCCCGGAGGCGAGCGCGAACATCTTCGCAGTCCGCGCCATCGCCACCGTGGACCGGGTGGACAGGCCCACGCTCAGCTCCGCGCGGTCGCGGGTGGCGTGGGCGACGCGCAGGATGTACTCGTAGATCGAGTCGTGGACGAACACCCGCCGCGCGTCCCCGCGCAGCAGCTCCGCCTCCTCCGCGCTCAGGACGGGCTTCAGGTCGTCCGGGGAGGTCAGCGTCTCCCCGCGCATGATGGCGATCTCCGCGGCAGGGTCGGCGTAGCCCAGGGAGAGGCGCATGAGGAAGCGGTCCAGCTGGGCCTCGGGCAGCCGGTAGGTGCCCGACATCTCCACGGGGTTCTGGGTGGCCACGACCAGGAACGGGGAGGGCACCGCGTACCGCTCGCCGTCCACGGTGACCGCCTGCTCCTCCATGACCTCCAGCAGGGCCGACTGCGTCTTGGGCGAGGCCCGGTTGATCTCGTCGGCGACGACGACGTTGGCGAAGACCGGGCCGGGCCGGAACTCGAACTCCCGGGTGGCCTGGTTGAAGATCGTCACGCCGGTGACGTCGGAGGGCAGCAGGTCGGGGGTGAACTGGACGCGGCGCCAGTCGCCGCCCGCGACGGCGGCGACGGCGCGGGCCAGCGTGGTTTTGCCGGTGCCGGGCACGTCCTCCAGCAGGACGTGCCCCTGGCACAGCATGGCGACCAGGGCCAGGCGCACGACCTCGGACTTGCCCAGCAGGGCGGTCTCGACCGAGGCGGCGACACCGTCGAACAGGTCGGCGCGGATGACCGCGTCGTCCATGGTCAGCGGGAGGGCGGGGGCCGTGGCGGCGTGCGTGTTCACAGTGCGGTTTCCGGGGTGGTGAGGGAGGGAGGCGGAGGTGTCGGCCCCGGCGCGGGCGCGCCGGGGCCGGATTCAGGCGTGCAGTGGTGTGGCCCCCTTGCCCTTGCCTCTCAGCGCCGGCCCCGACATGCCGTACGACTGTCCCGACCCCGCGCCCTCGAAGGCGCTCGCCAGCATGCCGAGCAGGCTGGTGGCGCCGCCGAGGGCGGCCCCGGCCGCGCCCAGCACGGTGGCCCCGGCGCTCATGGCCATACCCGCCATGGCGGGCAGGGCGCTCGCTCCGAGCTTGAGGGCGCCCAGGCCGAAGCCGAGCGCGCCGCTGCCGATGCCCTTCGCCAGGCCGCCCCAGCCGCCGCGGGCGGCGAGCCAGCTCGCCCCCCGGCTGCCGAGGAAGCTCAGGGCGCGGCCGCCGGCGGCCCGCAGGGCGGTGCCGCCCGCGGCGGCGAGGAGGGGTACGAAGAAGGCCATGGCGGATCGTCCTTTGTGATCGGGTGCGGTTGCGGGGAGCGGGGGCGGGGGGTCACACCTGCATGGAGTCCGGTCCGTCGCCGTCCGGGGTGATCCGCACGGCGCCGATGTAGGAGGAGCGGTAGTACTGCGAGTCCAGGGAGACCTCTTCGATGGGTTTGCGGGAGTTCGCCGCATGGACCATCATGCCCCCGCCGGCGTAGATGCCGACATGGGAGGGGCTGGCCGCGCCCGGGTTGGTGTGGAAGAAGAGCAGGTCGCCGGGCTGGAGGACGGAGACGTCCAGGCTGCCCTCCTGGACGCGCTCGGCCGTCCCTCCCCGGTAGTCCGGATGGTCCGGGTTCCACTGGGTGGTCGTCACCCAGGGGATCTGCACCCCGGCCGCCCGCCACGCCCCCTGGGTGAGCCCGGAGCAGTCGAAGGAGTCGGGGCCCCGGCCGCCCCAGACGTAGGGTTTGCCGAGCTGGGCCCGGGCGAACTCCACCGCCGTCCGGTGGGCCTCGCCGACGTCGCCGAGGAACGCCGCCTGCGTGGCGCCGCCCCCGCCCTCGCACTCCCGGTCGGAGGAGCCCGAGGACGCCTGGACGATGTTCAGGGAGGGGGAGGTCGGGGCGATCCCCGAGTTCTGGTAGTACTCGGCGACCTCGAAGACCTGGTCGACGTACCACTTGGCGGGGTTGTGCCGGAAGACCGTGCACTGCATGGGGGTCAGGTCGCTCCGCCCGCAGACGGAGGATGAGCCCTTCTGCTCGGCCTGGCGGGCGTAGTAGGCGATGCGGAAGGCCCCGGAGGTGATGTTGTCCCACGGGTCCCAGACGTTGACCATGCCGTCGTCGTTGCCGTCGATGCCGAAGTACCGGGGGTTCGACGGCATCGCGCCGACCTCGTGGTCGTAGGGGACGCGCGCCGAGACCGGTTCCTTGGGCTCGCCGCCCCACGCGTTGCCCGCGCTGCCGAGCCGGCCGCCGACCTGCCCGGTCACCGGGTCCTTGACGCCGAACTGGACGATCCCGGCCGCCCCGTAGGGGTTGCGCTGCCCCTCGACCAGGCCGGAGTGCCAGTTCGGGTCGGTGGAGACGTAGGCGCCGTTCTGGGTCTCGATGGCCCCGATGGCGGCCATCAGCTCCCAGGGGAGGTCGTACGCCTCCGCCGCGGTCCGGTGCATGCGCAGGATGTTCTCGGGGATGTCGACGCGGACGGTCTTGGTCGAGGAGCCGGGCTCCCCGTGCGCGCTGATGGTGATGGTCTTCTGCGACGACCCCGTCGTGGAGGCGTGGACGACCCCGCCGCCCCCCTGGTCCGCCCCGGTGAAGCCGCTCGCGGTGGCGCCCGTGGGGCCGCACATCGTGGCGGCGTAGGCGATGCCCCCCATGACGGCGAGCGCGGTGACGCCCCCGCCCACCCGGGCGGCCCCGCCGCCCTGCGGCAGGGCGACCGACCCCCGGTCGCCGTCGCGTCCGCCCGGGGGCAGGACGAGGGCGACCAGCCGGGACCACAGCGCCTTCGCCCGTGTACGCGCGCGGGTGCTCATCCGGTCTCCGCGATGTCCCCGACGGCGGCTCCCTGGAAGGCGTACACGGCCCACCCCCCTTCCTCGGGGACCATGGTGACCGCGTACGACACGGGCTCGTTCCCCCCGTCGTCCCCGGTGTCGGTCATGAACCGCGCCTCCACCTCGAAGATCACCGATCCCTCCCCGATGTTGCGGATGCCGGTGACCACCGCGTCCGACCGCAGCGCCTGGGGGTCCCCCTGGGGGACGGCGCTGGTGGGGGCGCCCAGGACGAGGGCCTCCACGGCT
Source organism: Nocardiopsis changdeensis (assembly GCF_018316655.1). Classification (GTDB taxonomy): domain Bacteria; phylum Actinomycetota; class Actinomycetes; order Streptosporangiales; family Streptosporangiaceae; genus Nocardiopsis; species Nocardiopsis changdeensis. The sequence continues at coordinate 427,505 of NZ_CP074133.1, forward strand.
CCGAAGAACTCCTCGGACACCAGGGGCGAGAGCCGGGCGAGGCGCTCCTCGTCGGTCTCCTCCGGGCGGACCTCGGTGTAGGCGGCGACGAAGCTCCGAGCGCTCTCGGCGCCGGCGCGGAGCTCGTCCTCGGAATGGGGCATGAGCGCCAGGACGTCGTCCACGGGCTCGCCGGGGGCCTGCGTCGCCGGGGCCTCCGCTCCGGGCCCGGGGTCGGGCTCCTCGGCGTCGGAACCGCCCGAGAGCTGCCGGAACAGCAGGACGAGGGCGACGACCAGGGCCGCGATGATCGCGATCACGATCGTTTTCTCGCGTGAACCGCTGGTGAAGTCGCTCATGCTGGACCCGCCGTTCCGCTCCTGGACATCCGGTACATCCATACAGAGGGCGTTCCGGTACGGCAATGGATTAAGGCGTCCGGATATGGTGACGCAGCGTGAACGAGGATAACTTTTAGATAAACCCTTGAGTGTTCCATTGTTCGCGGGCAAGAAGTCCCGAATGGATCTCCTGGCGAAAGGCGGGGGTCGACCAAGCGCGATCACACTTCGGAGTTTCCGAATTCCGCATGGTGACCGAGAAAAAGTCCATCTTTTTCGCATTGTCGACGGAGAGTCCATGCGGTCCATTGCTCAAAGTGACGAATGTGACACTGGTCACTTGAGGGGTTTTATGTCTTTGCGGTATATATGGCCTGCTGTTCGACCCCCGCCCCGGCCCAGCGGCATCACCGTCCGTTATCTCCTGTCCGCGGACTCCGATTTTCGGACGTCGCGAATGGCGAGGCTCCGAGTGACGGGACGTTCTCCGAACCCCGTCGGACCCGTCGTCCCTTCCGGCGGAACGGACCGAGCGATCCGGGGAGGACCAGATGAGGAGGCGACCCATCGACGTCGATGACGTGCGCGGAGCCTCCACCGCGTCCTCCGGGAGCGGTCTCGGGGAGGCCGTGGTCCTGGGCTGCCACGGGGGCGCGGGCGCGACCACCCTGGCCGCACTGCTCGGCACCCCCTGGGACCTCGGCGCCTACACGCCCGACCGCGACCTGATCTCCGTCTTCGGCCGCCCCCTGGTCCTCGTCACCCGGGACGGCATCACCGCGACGACGCGGCTGGCGGAGGTCGTCAACGTCCTGGAGCACAACGGGCTGCGCCCCGCCGCCCTGGTGGTCGTGGCCGACGGCTCCGGCCCCGAACCCCCCGAGTCCTCGGCGCGGTTGCGCCTGGTGGGCGAGCGCACCGGGCCCCCGATCCGCTTCCCCTTCGTCCCGGGCCTGCGCTACGTCGACGCGGCCGAGGCGGCGAGGGTGAAGCTGCCGGGCAAGGCGTCCCGGGCCCTGGCCCGGATCACGGCGGCGGCCGGGGTCCGGACCCCCACCCCCGCAGGCTGACGAGAACGGATGAGCATGGACGGATACCTCCAGGTCGCGGCCGACCTGACCCACCACCTGGCCATGGTCCCCATGGACTTCGGGTGGACCACCGACCCCAAACTGCCCGACTTCGACGAGGGCGACGACCCGATCGGCACCGCCATCAACTGGGGCCAGGGCATCATCGTCGTCATCGGCATCATCGGCGTGCTCTTCGCCGCCGGGAAGATGGCCATCGGCAAGTTCGGCCGCTCCGACCTGGCCGCCGACGGTGTCGGCGGCCTCGTCTGGACCATCATGGGCATCTCCCTGATGCTCGTCGCCGTGCCCGTGATCCGGGCCGTCGCCAACGTGGGCGGCGGTTGATGGCGGGTGCGCTCGCCGTCCTCGCGGACGCCGCCCACCTGGCCGCCTCCCTTCCCCTCGAAGTGACCTGGGACCCCGAGCCCCGGATGCCGGCCTGGTCGCAGAACGGCGAGCAGAACCCCTCGGGGAACCCCGTCGGGAGACTGCTCAACTTCGCCCAGGGGGTCGTCGTCGTGGTCGGGGTCATCGGGCTGCTGTACTCCGCGGGGAAGATGGCCGCCGGCAGGCTGGGCCGCTCCGAGATGGCCGCCGAGGGCGTCAGCGGCGCCCTGTGGACCATCATGGGCGTCTCGCTGATGCTCGTCGCCGTCCCCATCGTGACCACGCTGCTCGGGGTGTGAACCTCACTGTCATGACGACGGGAAAGACGTGATGACGTACTCCGCGTACCGGTTCTCGGACCGGGCGGCCTCCGACGCCGCCACGGGCATCGACTCCGCCGCGGCCCTGGTGCAGTTCGAGCGCGCGGGCAACGAGCTGCTGGGCTACGTCGTCGGCCTCGGCGCGGTCGTCGGGGTCCTCGCGCTGATCATCATCGGCGGGCGGATGATCCACGCCAACTTCACCGGCGACCCCTGGATCGCCGCGCGCGGCATGGCCGAGCTCCCCTGGGTCATCCTCGGGATCATCCTGCTCATCGCCGCGGGCTCCCTGGCGGCGGTGCTCCTCCAGGGGTCACGGCACGACACCGAGGAGGACCTGGGGAACCTCGTCGAGCGGGTCGTCCAGGAGCAGGCCGCCAGGGAGCAGGAGAGCTCCTGCGAGGGCGGGCTCAGGGACCCCGACACCAGCACGTACGTCTGCCCCGACTCCGACCGGTGGACCGAGCTCTCGCACACCCTCCCCCTGACCGGCGCCGACGACGTGCGGTGCACCTACGACGGGGCCTCGGACTGCTACGAGTACTGCTTCGTCACGGGCTTCGCGGACGTGCACAACAACTTCGAGCACTCCCCCTGCACTCCCCGGGGGGACGACCGCGACCTCATGGGGAGGTCCGACTGGATCTGGGCGACCTACCACTGCGCCAACCTCCCGTCGAGCCTGCTGAACGAGACCGCGAAGTCGTGCAAGGACGCCATCGACGACTTCGACGAGGTCCCGCGCAAGTACCAGCTGGCCGCCGGCCGGGGGGAGGGCGCGGTCAAGCGCTACTACATCTGCACGCAGTACCCGGCCTGGGTGGAGGCCAACCGGGAGGTGGGCGACTTCCCGCAGGACTACTGCCCGGACTGACGGACGAATGAGGGCCGGCGCGACCGGGAGGGACCGGGGCGGCTGGAGGAGAGGGGGCGAGGCGAATGAACATGGACGAATGGGTCGGTGAGAGCCTTCAGGGCGTCACCGAGCGTATGTTCGACCTGCTGATCCTCGGCGGGAGCAGGCCGCCCATCGGCGCCGACGCGAACGGACCGCCCACGGGCGGCCTGCTCGTCGTCGACGAGGGCGTGCTCCACATCCAGAACATCTTCAACCCCCTGGTGCTCTTCCTGGCGACCCTGGGCATCCTGCTGGCGGCGGTCCGACTGCTCTGGACCCGCCGCCTCGACCCGATGATGGACCTGGTCCGCGGCCTGCTGTCGGTGATCATCACGACCTTCGCCGGGCTCTTCCTCGTCTACGTCCTGATGTCCTTCGGCAGCGCGCTGACCCAGATGATCATCGACGCGCCGACCTACCAGGGGCAGCGGCCGCACCTGAACAACAGCGAGGGGCCGATCAACCTCCTCTCGTCGGCACGGGAGGTCTACCCCAGCATCATGCGGGTGGGCGCCGACGAGGACGCCCTGGGATTCGACAACGACGCCGCGCGCCAGGCGTTCACCAACCTCGTCTCCCTCGCCGTGATCCTCGGGCTCATCGCGCAGATGGTCATCCTGTCCGTGCTGAACGCGATCGTCTACCTCCTGGCCTGCCTGCTGCCGCTGGCGGCGGCCAGCACGATGGTGCCCGGCCTGCGGATCTTCCCCAAGGTCATCGGCTGGCTGTTCGCCTGCATCCTGTACAAGCCGCTGCTGCTGATGATCTACCTGGTCGGGCTGGTCCTCCTCGGCACCACCGGCGACGACAGCAGCAACGGGCTGTCCACGTACCTGGTGGGCGCCGGCGTGATGCTCCTGGCCACCGGCTCCCTCCCCGTGCTGATGCGCCTGATGGGCTCGGCCGGGGTCTGGATGGTCGCCCTCACCGCGGGGGGCATCGGTTCCATCACCGGCGGCGGCGGGAGCGGCGGAGGCGGGGGCGGCGGCAGCGGCGCCTCGGAGGGCGGCGGCTCCTCCGCCGGGGCCGGCGGGGGCACGGACGGCTCCCCGGCCTCGTACTCCGGAGGGTCCGGCGGCCTCCAGGCGGCCGCCGCCGGGGCCAACGAGCGCGCCTCCGGGGTGGCCCGCAACCTCGACGGGGGGAGCGGGGGCGGGGTGCAGCAGGCCGGCGACTCCGGCCCGGCGTCCGGTGCCGCGGACCGGGGCGCCCTGGGGACCCTGGGCGGCCAGGGCGGTTCCGGGGCCGCGACGGCCGGGCTCGCCGCGGCCGGGGCCCCCGAGGCCGGGGGCGCCCTCGACGGGACCGGCGACGCCGGGCTCCCCGAGGGGACCGGCGGCGACCCGACGGCGCAGGCCGGCGCGGACTCGGCCCTCCCGGGCGGTTCGGGATCGGCGGCCCCGGGCGCGTCGGAGTCGGTCGGATCGACGACCTCGGCCTCCGAGGCGTCCTACGTCTCCGCCTCGGGAGCGGTCGAGGGAGGCGGGGGCGGCGGGGCCGACCCCGGCGCTTCGGGCGCCTCCTACGCGGGGGGCGGCGACTCGTACGGGGGGAGCGTCTCGGAGGGCGCGTCCCTGGACACGGGGGGCTCGGTGTCGACCGCCGGCCCCGGGGGAGCGGCGGGCGCGGACGCGCCCACCGGAGCCGACGGAAGGATGGTCTAGGTGGTCCGCACGTACGGGGGGTGGCGCAAGCGCCGCAGCATCGGGCTCTTCGGGCTCGGCCTCACCGCCACCCTCGTCCTCTTCGCGGGGCTCATCCTGCTGATGCTGGCCGGGCTGTTCGCCCCCGGGCTGGCCCTGTACCTGCTGCCGGTCATGTCGGTGGCGTTCGTGCTGGCCGCGGTGCCGGTGCAGGGCGAGTCCCTGCTGAGCTTCCTGCTCACCCGGCTGCGCTGGTGGTGGGCCAAGGCGCTCGGGCACACCCGCTACCGGGCGGGCGTCATGGTCGAGCACCCGCGCGCCTTCCAGCTGCCCGGCGTGCTGGCCCCCGTCACCCTGCTCTCCTGCGAGGACGGCCGGGGCGGCCGGTTCGGGCTGGCCTGGAACCGGCGCCTGGGCCACATGACCGCGACGGTCCTGGTGTCGTCCAACTCGGTGTGGCTCGCCGAGCCCTCCGACGTCGACACCTGGGTGGCGGGCTGGCACCAGTGGCTGGCCTCCCTCGGGTACATGCCGTGGGTCCAGTGGGTGACGGTGACGGTCGAGTCCCGGCCCGACCCGGGCAGCACGCTGCGCCACCGCGTCGAGGCGGAGATCGACCCGGCCTCCCCCGAGGCCGCCCGCAAGATCATGCACGACCTCGTCGTCAACGCGCCCACCGTCAGCGCCCAGGTGGAGACCCGCGTCAGCATCACCTACGACCCGCGGAGGTTCCCCACCGCCCCCAAGGACCGCATGCAGGCCGCGGTCGAGATCAACGGCTACCTGAACCAGATCGAGACCTCCCTGGCGGGCTCGGGCGTCTCGGTCCTGGGCCGGGCCACCCCGGAGCAGCTCGTCGCGATGGTGCGCTCCGCCTACGACCCGACGGCGCTCAACGACCTCAGCTCCCTGCTCCAGAAGACCCCCGAGGGCATCGGCAGCGTCGACTGGACGGACGCCACCCCGGTCGAGGCCGAGGCGCACCACGACCGCTACACCCACGACAGCGGCACGAGCGTCTCGTGGATCTGGCAGGAGGCGCCGCGCACCCACGTCACCAGCACGGTGCTCGCCGAACTGCTCTCTCCGACCCGCTGGGTCAAGCGCACCACCCTGCTGTTCCGGCCCTGGCCGGCGGCCGCGGCGGCCCGCGCCCTGGAGGCGCAGAACGCCGCCGCCCAGTACAAGAGCGAGCTGTCCTTCCGGGTGCGCCACCGGGTGAGCGCCCGGGACCGGCAGGACCTGGCCTACGCGCGGCAGGCGGCGCAGGAGGAGACGCGCGGCGCCGGCCTGGTGCAGGTGAGCCTGTACACGACGGCGACCGTCGACGACGAGCAGAAGATGCAGCAGGCGATCGCGCACACGGAGTCGGCGGCCGAGACCTCCCGGATCCGGCTGCGCCGGGCCTGGGGCAGCCAGGACGTCGCGTTCGCCACGACCCTGCCCCTGGGCGTGTGCCCGCCGTTCCTCGTCCAGCGCGGTATGGGTTAGGAGACACCGATGGCGATCGTCGACAGGCAGAGCCGGGCGGAGGAGCGCCGCCAGCAGCGCGAGGAGCGCAGGCGGCTCAAGCGCAAGAAGCAGCGGGAGACGGCCGCGCCCGACCGGTCGGCGGAGCGGGACCGCGAGGTCATCGCCCCCCTGCTCGGCTGGCGCCACCGGGGCGGCGGGGCCTCGCCCAACATCCCCAACGTCGTGGAGTACCAGGCCACCACCGCGCAGGCGTGCGGGCTGTTCCCCTTCGTCACCAGCAGCAAGCCGCCCGCGATCGGCACCCCCATCGGCCGCGACCTGCTCTCGGGCGAGGTCGTCTGCCTGGACCCGATGGCGTGGCTGCGCGCGGGGCTGATCACCAACCCCGGGTGCTTCGTCCTGGGCCAGCCGGGCACGGGCAAGTCCACGTTCGTCAAGCGGCTGGTCACGGGTGCCGTGTCGTTCGGATCCCAGGCGATCATCCTGGGCGACACCAAGCCCGACTACAGCGACCTCATCGCCCACCTGGGCGGCCAGGTGGTGCGCATCGGACGGGGCCTGGACCGGATCAACCCGCTCGACGCCGGGCCCCTGGGCCAGGTCATGGGGCGGCTCACCGACATGGAGCGGGAGAAACTGCGCTGGGAGGTGCGCTCGCGCCGGATCTCCCTGCTCATGGCGCTGTGCACCCTGGTCCGCGAAGGGCGGATCGCCAACTCCGAGGAGGTCGTGCTCGGCGCGGCCATCGACCTGCTGGACGAGCGGCTCGCCGGCCTGCGCCAGCCCACCGTCATCGACGTGCTCAACGTCGTGGAGGAGGGGCCCGACTCGCTGCGGTCGTTCGCCCGCGCCGACACCCGGGACCAGTACGACAAACGCGTCGACGACCTCGTCTTCACCCTGCGCCTGCTGTGCACGGGCTCCCTGGCGGGGGTCTTCGACGGCGAGACCACGACACCGCTCGACCTGGAGGCCCCGGGGATCAGCGTCGACATCTCCCGCGTGGGCGCGGCCGGGGACAAGCTCCTCACCGCCGCCATGCTCTGCACGTGGAGCTACGGGTTCGGGATGGTGGACGCCGCCGCGGTCCTCTCCGAGCACGGCGTCATCCGGCGCCGCTCCTACATCGGGGTCATGGACGAGCTGTGGCGGGCCCTGCGCGGCGCCCCCGGCCTGGTGGAGTTCGCCGACTCCCTCACCCGGCTCAACCGCTCCAAGGGCATGGCCTCGGTCATGGTGACGCACTCCCTCAACGACCTGGAGGCCCTGGCCACCGAGGAGGACCGGGCCAAGGCGCGCGGGTTCGTGGACCGCTCCGCCATCACCGTCCTGGCGGGCCTGCCGCCGCGCGAGCTCGCGGCCGTCAACCGCATCACCCCGATGACCGCCCCCGAGCAGGGGCTGGTCTCCTCCTGGTCCTCACCCGACTCCTGGCAGCCCGGGGCCCGCCACCCGGGCCGCGGCAAGTACCTGATCAAGACCGGTGCGGAGCGCCTGGGCATCCCGGTGCAGATGACCCTCACCCGTGACGAGCTCGCCCTGTACGACACCGACCAGGCGATCCGGAGGGAGTGAACCGTGGCCCGTGAACGTCCGAAGTACCAGGTGAAGGGCGGGGTGGCCGCGGCGGGCGCGCCGCCCCTGCTGGTCCTGCTCGCGCTCTGGGGCGTGGTCGGCCTGTTCTTCCTGTTCTGGCTCTCCGCCCGCCTCGTGGCGGCGGTGCTGGGCGGGACGGTGACCCCCTTCGGCCCCCTGTGGGCCTACTCCCTCCTGATGCGGGACACCGCGGCGGTGTGGCCGGGCGTGCCCACGGTCCCGGTCCTCGTGGTGTTCACCCTCCTGGCCGCCGCGTCCGTCGCGGCGGTGTGGTGGGCCCTGGCCCGCCTGCGCGACGCCCTGTACGGGCAGCCGGACGCGGTCGGCGCCCTGAACAAGGACAACGACACCGTCTCGGAGCTGGCCCGACCCGAGGCCGCCGACAAGGCCGTCCGCCTGCGGCGGCGCTCCCTGGCCGGGTCCCGGGGGCGGTCGCTCGGGGACGCCGACGTGGGCCTGGCCCTCGGGGACGTCCGCATGGGAGGGGACCGGGTCGGCAAGCGCCTGTTCGCCTCGTGGGAGGACACCGTCCTCGCCTTCATGGCGCCCCGGGCGGGCAAGACCACCGCGATGGCCATCCCCTACGTCCTGGACGCGCCCGGCGCGGCGCTGGCCACCAGCAACAAGGCCGACGTCTGGTCGGCGACGGCGGCCATCCGGCAGCGGACCACCGGCGAGCGCGTGTGGCTGTTCGACCCCCAGCACATCACCCACCAGGAGCAGGAGTTCTGGTGGGACCCGCTGGCGGAGGTGCGCGGCGTCGAGGACGCCTACCGGCTCGCCGGGCACTTCGTCCTCACCATCGACGACGACTCCAAGAAGGACATGTGGGGGCCCGCCGCCCGCGCCCTGCTCTCCCAGCTCATCCTGGCCGCCGCCCTGGACGGCCGGTCGCTGCGGGAGGTCGGCGAGTGGCTCCACGACACCAAGCTGCCCCAGCCGGTGGACATCCTGTTCGAGCACGGGTTCACCGCCTACGCCGAGGCCCTGCGCGAGACGCAGAACATCGTCGCGGAGACCCGCGACGGCATCTACACCACGGCGCGCACCGCCGCCCGCTGCCTGGACGACCCCGAGATCATGCGGTGGGTGACGCCCCAGGAGGGCGACCCCTTCCCCGAGTTCCAGCCGCGCTCCTTCGTCACCACCCGCCAGACCCTGCACCTGCTCAGCAAGTCCCGGGCGGCGTCCGCGCCGCTCATCGCCGCGCTCACGGACGCGATCTTCCTCGCCGGCGAGCAGGCCTCCGAGGCGCAGGGCGGCCGCCTGGACCCGCCGCTGGTGGCGGTCCTGGACGAGGCCGCGAACATCTGCAAGATCGCCGACCTGCCCGACATGTACTCCCACCTGGGGTCGCGGGGCATCGTGCCGGTCACCATCCTCCAGAGCCACCGCCAGGGCGTGCGGGTGTGGACGGAGAACGGCATGGAGGCGATGTGGTCCGCCGCCACGGTCAAGGTGTTCGGCGCCGGACTCGACGACCACAAGATCGTGGACGCCCTCTCCAAGCTCGTCGGCCAGCACGACGTGTCCACCACGTCCTTCAGCTATGGCGAGGGCAAGGGCAACCACTCGGTGCAGCTGCGGCGGCAGGAGATCCTCCAGGGCTCGGACATCCGCCGGATCGACAAGGGCGACTGCCTGCTCTTCGCCACCGCCGCCAAGCCCACCATCCTGCGGATGCTCCCGTGGTACCGGGACCGCCGCGCCCCCCTGATCTCCGCCGAGATCAAGGCCGCCGAGGCGCTCATCACCAGCGGGGCCCGCAAGCGCTACGGCGGCCGCCGCAGCGGTGCGGCCGTCGCGGAGAAGGAGTAGGACATGGCCGGAGCCGACGCGGCGCAGCCGCCCGAGCACACGCGCTCCCGCGACCGGGAGCGCAGCGGTTCCTCCCTGGCCCAGGAGGCCGCCGGACTGACCCCCCGCTCCTCCGGGGGCGTCCCGGGGGGGCCGGGGCTCCCTGACGGCGGCGGGCAGATCGCCCCGGAGACCGCCGCCGCGCTCAAGGGCCTGAACAGGCTCGCGGGCTGGATCCTCCAACTGCTGGGGGCCGTGCTCAGGGCCCTGGCCGAGGCGGTGTTCCGGCTCTCGCGGTTCGCCTTCCGGGTCTCCTTCCTCGTGCTGCGCTGGTCGCTCCGGCGGGGCCGCCCGGTGCGGCGCTGGCGGATCAGGGCCCGGCTCGCGAGCATCGAACGCGCGAGGAAGAGGACGGACCGGGAGGCCGAACAGGCCCTGGGGCGTGTCGAGGACCGCGTGGCCGCCGTCCGGGAGAACGGCGACGCCCGGGTCCGGGAGGCCGTGCGGCGCCGGGCCGCCCGGGTCGGGGAGGCCCGGGAGCGGGCCGGCCGGCTCACCGACCAGGCGCGCCGGACCGGCGAGGCCGGCGTCCGGCGTGCGCGCTGGGAGGCGCGCAACCTCCCCGGCGCAGGCCGACGCGCGCGTGCGCGCCGCCGAGCAGGCCCGCGACCGGCGCGTCGACCGGGCACGGCAGCGCGGCGACGCCGTCGTGGACCGCGTCCGCGCTTCCGCCGACGCCGAGGTGGTCCGGGCCCGGGCCGACCGCGACCGGGACAACCGACAGGCCGTGACCCGTGCGGGTGCGGCCCTGCGGGAGATCGACGCCGCGCGCACGGAGCGCCTGGCGGACCTCGACCGCAGGGCCTCCGAGGTGCGGGACCTGCGCGGGCAGCGCCTGGCCCCGCGCGCCCTGCACGCCCGCCTGCGCGCGGACCACCGCCAGGGGCGGGAGTCGACCCGCGGGTTCCGGAACCGGATCGCGGCGGCGGAGCAGAGCCTGGGGCCCGCTCCGGCGCCCGTGCGCCCCGCGCCGGCCGGTTCGCCGACCGCGACCCCGGCGCCCCGCCCGCGCATCCCCGGGCTGCGGCTCGGCGGCGCGGCCGGACGCGGCCCCGGCCTGAGGCTCGGCGGGGCGGTCGGACGCAACCGGGGGAGGGCGGTGCCCGCGCCGCGCCGCGCCCCGGTGCGGGTCCCCGCCCCCAGGAGAAGGGCGGGCGGCTCGTGAACCTCCGCACGCACCGCCGGCCGGCGCGGGCCGGAGCACGGCGGCGCCCGCCCGAACCCACCCCCACGGAAGGACCAGGCCATGGCAGACGGCGAAGCAGGACCGCTTCTGAAGCGGGGTTCCGCGGAGCGGGCGCGTCCCCCGCGCGGGCTCCCGCCGGGCGCCGGTGGCGGCCGGGACGCCGAGGGCCGCCCCGTGCGGGACCTGTGGATCGGGAGACGGCTCAAGGAGGTCGAGGAGTCCCGGACACAGGCGTACATAGCGGGCGTGGGCAGCAGCATCAGGATCGATGAGCACGTGGACCGCGTCCGCCGGGACGGCGAGGCCCGGGTCCGTGCCGCGCGGGCGCGCGGAGCGGAAGCGGTCCGGCACGCGCGGTCCGAGGCCGAGGGGCTCGTGGAGCGCGCGGAGGGCACCGGCAGGGCACTGGTCCGCGACGCGGAGAACAGGGCGCTCACCCTCGCCCCCGCCGAGGCCGCCGGGCACGTGCGGGCCGCCGGGGAGGAAGGGGAGCGGGGTATCGGCCTCGCCTCCGCCCAGGGGAGCGCCCTCGTCGACCGCGCCCGCACCGACAGCGCCGCCGAGGTGCGCCGGGTCGGGGCCGCGTCCGCCGAGGCGGCCGCCAAGGCCGAAGCGGACGCGGCCGTCGCCCGGCCGGAGGTCAAGGCGGCCAGAGCGGACCGCCTGGCGGAACTCGGCCGGAGGAAGGAAGCGCTCCAGGGCCTGCTGGGCACCCGCATGCCCCTCGGTGAACTGCGCTCGCTTCTGCGGGAGGACCGCAGGCGGGAGCGGGCGAGCCTCGCCGGGTTCGAGAGCCGGCTCGCCAGGGCGGAGCTGCGGGCGGGTCTCCTGCCGGCGGACCTCACCGTTCCCCTCCCCGTGTCGGTGCCGGAGGCCGTGGAGCCCGGCCGGCGTCGGCCGAATGCCGCGACGGGGCTCCGCGGGGCGGTCGCGCGCGCCTCCGGTGGGAAGGTCTCCCGGCCGCGCCGTTCCGCATCGCGGGCACACGACCAGGGGTCCGACCGAAGGGGGCGTGGAGTGTGATGGTTCCGCGACGGGGACGACGGCGTCCGGGAGGCAGGGGATGAGCGAACGGAACGGCGGCGTCGGCCGCTGGGACGACGAGGAGGCGCGTTCCCGGCGCCGCACCCGGGAACAGCCGACCGGCCCCCGCGAGAGCGGGGGGTCGGACTCCGGCGGGGGACGGCTCGACACGGCCGACGCCCTCCTGGCCGCCGCCATGCGGGCACCGATCGCGCGCGGCGGCATGACCAACTCCGGCTGGCTCGCCATGGCCTCCCTCCACGGCCACCTGCGCAGGCGCCGGCTCCAGAGCAGCGGCGAGGCGTTCTTCCCCGAGACCCACGTGGCGGGCTCCCCGGCCCTCGTGCAGGCCGCCCTCCACCTGGCCCGGGGCGCCGACCCCGCCGCCGCTGCGGCCGCGCTGCCCGGGGCGGACACCCGGCAGGTCCGCGAGGCCCGCGACCGGCTCGACTTCGCGACGATGGCCAAGGCCCTGGAGCGGGACCTGGTGAGCGGGAACCTGGAGAGGACCGCGCACGCCGCCCTCCAGGAGAAGGGGATCGACCCCGGTACGCCGCCCGAGCAGTCCTGGCGGCGCGCCCTCGACGGCTCCGACCTGGGCAGGCTGCGCCCGCGCGACCTCGGCGCGCTCTACCTCAGCGCGGCCGAGGCCACCGGGCCGCAGGCCCGGCAGGCCGAGGCCCGGGTCCTGGAGGCCCTGGCCGAGCGGCACCCCCAGCTCGCGGCGTCCGTCGAACGCGGCCTCGTCCAGGACCGCGCCTTCGCGGGCGACCCGCACTCCGCCCGGCTCGACAAGAACACGGCCGTGGCCGGCGCGGTGTGGTCGGCGGACGAACGCCCCGTACCGATGGAGGAGTGGCTGGTCAGGGCCGTCCCCCGGTTCAAGGACGCCCGCACCGACCCGAACTGGCGGCGCGACGCCGCCGAGTCGGTCATCACCGCCGCCCTCGACGGGAGGGCCCCCGCGGGCTCCGTGCCCGCGCTCATCGACAACGCCCGGCGGAGCCTGCCCGGGTTCGACGCCCGTTACCGCGAAGGCCTGGCGCTCGCCGAGGAGCGCACCCGCGCGGGGACCGGCAGCGGCTTCCCCCAGGGGGACGCCGTCCTCTACGCGCTGGACCGGGGCAGGGACTTCCCGGTCAACGAGGCGCGCCAGGGCCGCGGGGCAGTGGTGGCGGCGGGGAACGGGGACGCCGCCCGCCTGCGCGCCGGAGCCGGGGCCGACGCCCCCGACCGGCGCCCGGAGCTGGCCGACGCGCGCCTGCCGAAGAACCGGGGGCAGGCGGAGCGCGCGGTGGAGGCCAACGGCCGCGCGGTCGCCCGGACCCCCGCCACCCGCCTGGACCGCGCACAGCAGGGGAACCTCGACGAGCGCCGCGACCGGAACCGGCAGCGCGTACAGCAGGCCCGCGAGCAGCGGGCCGCCTACCGGGCGGGCCGGACCGACGCAGTCCGCCGCGACGGCGTCGGGCTGCCGCGCACCCGGGTGCAGGCGAACGCGGCGGTCCGGCGGGCGACCGTCGTCCACCGGCGCCAGCGCAACGAGCTGAGCACCCTGACCCGGCGGTCGGCCGCCGGCCGCTGACGGGGCGGCCCCGCCCGCGGACGCCCCCGGGCCCAGGGCCGGGGGCCGCGGCCCGGCACACGACCACGACAAGGAGAGACAGGACACCGATGGACACCGAACAGGAAGAACGGCCGGACGGGGCCCTGCTCCCCGGGGCCGGGGGGACGCTGAAGGACGAGACCCCCGACGTCTCCGAGGCCCTCGGCGGCGTGGACGTCCCCGGGGACGGGGAGGAGGGCGACCCGGCCCCGGAGCCGGTGTTCCGGAACGTCGAGGAGTTCGTGCGGCTGCGCTTCCTGCCGGTCTACGTCCGCCCCGAGGGCGGTCAGTTCCGGTGGTGCAAGGAGTGGTGGCGCCACGCCGAGGCGGTGTCGCGCTTCCAGGCGCTGTGGCACGCCTGGGAGGTGCTGCGCTGGGAGGCGGGCACCGGCATGGCCATCTGGTACCGGGACCACCTGGACTTCCAGATGGGCATCCTGCTCGGGGACAACGGGCCGTTCCGCGAGTGCACCTCGCGCCGCCACCAGGAGCCCCGGCCCCTGCCCGCCGACCCCGCCCCCGAGGGCTGGTTCGAGGACGAGTGGTGACGGGCCGGGGGTGCGCCGCTCCTAGCCGAGGATGAGCGCGAAACCCAGGACCCCGCCGACGACCACCAGGGCCGCACCGGCGGCGGCCAGGACGAGGTCCGCCACGCGGGCGGCCCCGGCGGCCGCCCGCCTGCGCGGCAGGTCGGCCTCGGCCGCCTCGGCGGCCCGGTCGGCCTCGGCCGGGTAGGCGGCCAGCTCCCGGTCGGCACGTTCGGCCGTGGTTTCGGCCGCGTCGGCGTCCCCCGCCGCCGAGGCCCGGTCGGCCTCGTCCAGCAGGGCGTCGACCCGGGCCAGCGCGGCCAGGGACACCTCCGTGCGGGCGCGTTCGGCCTCCTGGGCGGTCAGCGCCGCCGGGACGTCCAGCCCGTGGTCCACGATCCGACGCATGGACTTGGTGAAGACGAAGGCCCCGGCGAGCACGCAGAGAAGTAGAACCATGGTGTGCGTCTCTCTACGGGGTGGACGACCGGCCGGAGGAGGGGCCCCGTCCGGTGTTCCTGACGGTCGTGTTCGTCACGGGCAGCCGGGGGATGTTGGCGGGGTCGGTCGCGGGCCGGGAGGGGCCGTTCTGGATGGCCGCCATGATGCCCTGGGCCGGGCCGAGCCGGGAGTGGGGGCCGAAGTACTGGGGAGGGGCGACGCCCCGCCTGTTCGGATCGGTGAGGCCGTGGCGGGCCCCTGCCCGGGCGATGCTCGCCGGACGGTTCTCCAGGGCGTCCCGGAGGAGGTCGTTGACCGTGGAGTTGAGGTGGTTCTGCTCCCGAACGTACCGGTCCAGCCGCTTCTTGTCCTCGGCGGAGAGGGGGGCGTCCGCCCTGGCCTCGTAGAGCTCGGAGATCAGACCGGCGCGCCCGTGCTCCCGGAGGGCGAGGTCGTCCAGCGCGGTGTCCTGCCCCGCCTCCTTCTTGCGGTTGCGCTCGTCCACGGCGGCCTGGAGGGCGCCGCCGGTGCTGACGTCGGATCGCAGGCCCGCGTCGGTCAGGCTGAAGACGATGTCGAGGGCGCCCGCGCGCTCCAGGGTCCCGACGGTCTGGTTCTTCTTCTCGACGACCCGCTGGACCTCGTCGGCCCGCTGGAGGATCGTGTTGACGGCGATGACCTGCTTGTCCAGCAGTTCGAGCTGTTCGGCGGCGAGCTCCTCCGGCTTGCGCTTCAGGTCGTC
Organism: Nocardiopsis changdeensis; assembly: GCF_018316655.1. Classification (GTDB taxonomy): domain Bacteria; phylum Actinomycetota; class Actinomycetes; order Streptosporangiales; family Streptosporangiaceae; genus Nocardiopsis; species Nocardiopsis changdeensis. The sequence goes on from NZ_CP074133.1 coordinate 442,597, forward strand.
GATCCGGTCCAGGGCCTTGTTTTTCTCGGTGGGGCTGTTGAGGGCCGCGAGGTAGTTCGACTGGCGCGTCGTCCTCGCGGTCTTCAGGGTGTTCCGGAGCTGGACGGAGATACTCGTCATCAGGACGAGGAAGGCCGTCGTCACAAGCCCGGTGACCACGAAGCTCAATGTTCGACCTCTTCTTCTACCACCCGGCGAGGGTGCAGACACCGATCAGCAGGATCAGCGCCGCCCAGGGCCAGGAACCCGCCCACGCGCGGGCGGTCGGGGAGGGCGGCCGGGACGGCGAGGGCGGCGTGCGGGGTCCGGGGTCGGGGGACGGGTCGGCGGAGCGCCGCTCCAGGAGGCGGGATTCGTACTCGGCGACGAGCCGCCGGCCGTCGGCCGGGTTCGGCAGGTCCCGCAGCCGGGTCCCCTCGGGGAGGTGGACCCGGCTCCGTACCAGGGAGAAGTGCAGGACCCCCTGGACGGCGAGGACGAGGAGGGTGGCGGCGGCCAGGACGAGGATCCGCTCGTCGGGCAAGGGGATCACTCCTTCCGCGACGGGTGTGCTCGGCGGGCGGTCACGGGGACGGCCTCGCGCCGCGGCTTCTCCCCGGTTCGTTGGGGAGGTGGTTCTGGCGGGCCGAGCGCAGGGCGGCCCCCTGGTTGTTGCCGCGGACGACGACCAGGCCGGTGCGCTCGGCCGTCGCGGCCGTGGCGGCCTCGGTGTCCACCGCCTTGACCAGGGCGTCGCCGTCCTTCGCGGCCCCGTCGAACCTCTTCTGGATGCCTTCCAGGAGGGTGCTCTGGCTGGCTGTCTTGGTGGCGTGCACCTTCATCAGCCGGGTCTCCTCCTCCATGGGGCGCAGTTCGCTCTTCATCTTCTGTTCCGTGCGTTGGAGCTCGTCCAGCTCCTTCTTCGGAACGATGCCCATGGAGGTGATCCTGGTGTCGGTCCCCGGGAACTTCTTGTTCTTTTCCACGTCCTTTTTGGTGGGGCCGTTGAGCAGGAGGTTCTTGCTCTTGTCGGTCCTTCCCTCGACAGCCGAGCGGATCGTGAAAATGACCATGAGGGACATGCCCGAGATGATCGTGTAGGACATCATGAGCAACTGCAACCAGGTCGGTAATCCACCGAGCAGGGACGTGCCCATCCGCTTCCCCCGTTCTCCTCCGGCCGATCGTCGCTTCGTGTCGCCGGATCGTGTGAACCGGGGCATCTTTCGCAACAGAGGATGTATACCACGTTGCTCGGGTGCGAGGAATGCCGACCCTGCCGCCGCATTTCCGGTACCGGGTCCCTTTCGTGGAAAGGTGAATCGACGTGCCGGTGATTCACCGGTCGGGGTCAGCCGGTGTCGGCGCGGTCGGTGCAGACCTCCTCGGAGGGGGCCAGGACCTCGGTCGAGTGGACGGCGACCACCTGGAAGCAGTACTCCACCTCCGGGTTGAGACCGGAGATCTCCACCGAGGACTCGCCCGCCTCGGTGCGGGCCATCGACGTCCCCCGGGTGTCGGCGGGGCCACCGACTATCACGTGCGCGCTCTCGCCGCCGGTGTTGTCCGTCCAGGTCAGCGACACGGCCACGAGGTCGTCGGTGAGCGCCACGTCCGCGGGGGCCAGCGCCACGGCGGGGTCGTCGGCCGGGGGCGCCGAGGCCCCGGGCTCCGGGCCGCCGGAGGACTCCGCCCCCGCCTCCGGGGAGGCGGACGGAGAGTCGTCCCCGCCCATGCCCCGCACCAGCACGGTGATGCCCGCCGCCACCACCACGACGGCCAGCAGGCCGACGAGTACCGGTCCGACGAGGGCGCCGAACCGGCGTTCCCGCGGCGGTTCCGGAGCCAGGTCGGGGTACGGCGGCGCGAAGCGGTCCGGGCCGCCGGTGCCGAAGGCGGGCGCGGGGGGTGCGGCGGGCCGGGGAGCCGGCGACGGCCGGAACGGCGGCGCCGGGGCCGGCCCCGGGTCGCGCCGCGTCGGCGCGGGGGAGCCGGACAGAGGGGCGGTGGGAGCGGGGGCGGCCGGAGTGGACACGGACGGCCGGACTCTCGGCGCGGGCGCGGTGTGCGCCGCCGCGGGGGCCGTCGAAGGGCTGAGGGGAGTGGTCGACGCGGGGGCGTCCGCCTTCGTGCCGGTGCTCGGCGCGGGCGCGCTGTACGCCGCGGTGGGGGCCGTCGAAGGCCCGGTGGCGGCCGGGGGACGGGGCGGCGCGGGCGGCCGGGGGGTGCCCGTCGCCGACGTGCCGGAGTCGGGCCGCGCGGGACCACTCGCGGTGCCGAGGGCGCCGAGCGGTTCCGTCTCCTCCTGGTCTGCGGAGCCGGGTCCATCGGCTTCCGGAAGGACGGCGGCCCGCCGCGCGCGGAGGGTTCCGGGGACTCCGGCCCCCGTGCTCGTGTCGTCGTCGGGGTACCCGTCGTCCGGGTAGCCGTCATCGTCGGGGTCGGGACCGGAGTCTGTCCGGGAGGCTGCGTCCGCTCGGGCGGCGGGGGACGACAGGGGCTGCGGTTTCTCGTCCTCCTCCCACCAGGCGCGTTCCTCCGCGGCCAGGGGCGCGGTTTCCGTCTCGTCGGGGTATCCGTCGTCGGGGTCGGAATCGGACTCTGCCCGGGCGGGTGCTTCCGTCCGGGTGGCCGCGGCCAGGGGCGCGGTTTCCGCCTCGTCGGGGTACCCGTCGGCGGCGCCGAGCGTCGCCGCGCGGGGCTCTGGTGCCTCCTGTGCCTCTTCGGCCCCCTGCGCCCCTTCGGCTTCGGGGTCGGTGGCCCCTCCGACCTCGTCGGGGTAGCCGTTGTCGGTATCGGGCGCTGCCGCGCGGGCCTCTTGCGCCTCTTCGGTCCCCTGCGCCCCTTCGGCCTCCTCGGGGTAACCGTCGTCAGCGTCGGGCGTCGCCGCGCGGGGCTCCTGCACCTCCTGCGCCTCTTCGGCCTCCTGTGCCCCTTCGCTTTCCGGGACAGCGGCCCCTCCGGCCCCCTCCGGGTGGCCTTCGCCGTCCGCGGACTCCGGCGCCTCCCCGCCTAGCGGGGCCTGGCGCGCGGCCAGCGCGGCCGCGAACTCCTCGGCGGTCGCCGTCCGCAGCGCGGGGTCCGGGTCCAGCGCCCGGCGCAGGACCGCCCGCAGCCACTCCGGGACGTCCTCCCGCCGTATGTCCCCGACGGCGGCGGCGGACAGGATCCGGTCCCGGTACTCCGACAGGGGCTCCTCCCCGTCCGCGTCAGGGTCGAACGGGGGCCGCCCGTCCAGGAGCGTCCACAGGGTCGAGGCCAGCCGGAACACGTCGGACGCCGGCGAGGGCGCCTCCCCGCGCAGCTCCTCGGGCGGCGTGTGGTGCAGGTCCCGGCGCGTGTAGTACACCGGCGGGAACGGGTGGTCCAGGGGCAGCGCCGAGCCGAAGTCCACGAGGGCGGGACCCGGTTCGCCGTGCAGGATGTGGTCCGGGCGCACCGCGTGGTGCAGGAACCCGGCGGCGTGCATCGCGGCCAGCGCCCCCGCCACGGCCTCGCCCGCGGCCACGACCTCGTCCACGGAGAGCTGCTCGCCGCGCGCCAGCGCCTGGCCGTAGTCGCCCTCCGGGCGCAGCTCCGTCACCGCGTAGGGGCGGCCCTCGTCGGTGACGCCGGAGAACAGCAGCGGCTGCACGCCTTCGGTGGCGGAGAACTCCTCCCACAGGCCCACCTCGTCCGGCCGCCCGGTGTCGGGCGACGGGCGCAGCAGCTTCACCGCGAAGGGCGGCTCGCCCGACTCGGGCTCGGCCTGCCAGAGCAGCGAGGCGTCGCCGAGGCGGATGGTGGTCAGGGAGCGCATCCCGGGAACCGGGGGTGGCGGCACACGGCGGCGGCCCTGACCGAGCATGGGGTCCCTCCTGGACGGCGGCGGTCCCCTCCGACCGGCGGCGCGCGGAGGGGGATGCGGGTCGGGACCCGGGCGGCCCGGGGCGACGCCTGCGCGGGCCGACCGCTGCGCGGGCGGGGAGGGGAGGTGGTTCCGGGGCGGGGCACGGTGCCCGGCAACGCTGCGGTGAGCCTAGTACACACCCGCTGAGCGGGGAAGCGCGGACCGGTCACCGGCCCCGCACCGGTCAGGCGCTCTTGCCCTTCCGGTTGAACAGCCGGCCTTCCCGCTGGCTCCTCTGCGCCGCGCGGGCGGACGAGAGCAGGCTGGTCGACTGGGTGCTCTTGCTCGCCTGACTCACCGCCTCACCCAGACTGGTCGGCTTCTGCGAGTCCTGGTTCCTCTTGAGTTCCTGCTTGATCGCTTTCCACTTTCCGGCCATGCTTCGCTCACCTTCGTTCTTGTGGGCGCCCGGAACGTCCTCCGGGCGGTTCCGGCCCAACGGGTGCAGGGTGGCCGAGCGTTTCGACGCCACCGGCGTGCTGCGGGGCACGGTGGCATGTGCGAAGCTCGGATGCTAGCACCGGGGAAGGGTGCGGAAAAGGCCGGAAAAGCCTGTGGATTCAGACATCCGGATCTGGTTTCCGTGCGCTGGGCCCGTTCCCTTCCCCCTGGAGCGCACGGTGCCCGCCTGACGTCCGGGCCACGGCACGGAGGACCATCAGGAAGGAAGTGCGGGATGGCACAAGGTAAGAGCAGCGGCGGGAACGCCGGCGGTGGGGCGGGCGACCTGGGGGACAACCCCACGACCGCCTTCGAGCCGAGGACCGGCAAGAAGCTCTCCATAGCGGAGGCGGTCGAGCAGAGGGCCAAGGGGCATGAGGCGTCCACCCGCTTCGGGCTGGACCCGGCCGCGCGGGCGGTGGCGAGGAGATCGGACGGCGGCGCGAAGAAGGGCCGTGGGGCTTCCTGAAGGCGGTCTCCGCCCCTTGACCGGTGGTGCCCCCGGACCCGGCCGCGCGGACGGCGACGAGGGGACCGGGCGGCGGCGCGGAGAAGGGCCGCAAGCCCTCCTGCAAGAGGCCTCCGCCCCCTGACCGGCGCGCCCCTGCCCCTGACCGGCGTCCCCCGGGCCCCGACCCGGATCCCGCCTCGGTGACCGATTTCGGTCACCGAGGCGGGATCCGTTCGTTCCGTCCGCACTCGTCACGGTCCGGGTCGGACCCGGTGGTTAAGATGCGGTGGTCACATGTCCCCCCGGTACCCCTGAGCCTCCTGGTGCCCGTGTGGGACGTGTCCCCACTCTCCCTTCACCCGTGGATCCCATGCGCTCTGCACAGAACGTCGCCTCGCTCCCCGCGACCGCGACCGACCTGACCCCCGCCGACCCCGAGCGGATCGGCCCCTACCGGCCCCTCAAGAGGCTGGGCGCCGGCGGCATGGGGGTGGTCTACGCGGCCCACGACGCCTCGGGCGGCCTGGTCGCGGTCAAGCTCATCCATCCCGAGTACTCCGCCGACCCCGACTTCCGCGCCAGGTTCGCCCGCGAGGTCGAGCTGCTGCACCGGGTCGGCGGCGCCTGCGCGGTGCCGCTGCTGGCCGCCGACACCGCGGCCGAACGCCCCTGGCTGGTCACCCCCCTGGTGCGGGGCCTGACCCTCGGCGACTACGTGCGCGAACACGGCCCCCTGCCGGAGCGGCTGCTGCTGGGCTTGGCGGCGGGTGTCGCCGAGGCCCTGGTGCGCATCCACGCGGTGGGCATCGCCCACCGCGACCTCAAGCCCGCCAATGTCGTGCTCTCCCCGGAGGGCCCGCGCGTGCTGGACTTCGGGGTGGCCCGTGCCGTGGACCAGACGGCGCTCACCCGGACCGGGTCCATCGTGGGCTCGCCGGGGTGGATCAGCCCGGACCACTACCGGGGCAGGCCCGCCAGCACCGCCGACGACGTCTTCGCCTGGGGTGCGCTGATGGCCTTCGCCGCCACCGGGCGGCAACCGTTCGGGACCGGCGACCCCGCGGTGGTGGCCCACCGGGTGATCAGCGGCGAGCCCGACATGGACGGGTTCACCGGGCCGCTGGCCGACCTCGCCCGCTGGGCCCTGGCCAAGGAGGCGGGGCGGCGGCCCGACGCGATGCGCCTGGTGGAGGCGGTGTTCGCCCTCAGCGGTCCGGGCCGGGGCCGGCCCCCGGCGGGGACGCCCGAGGCGGTGGACGGCGCGATGGCCACCGTCGTCGACGAGAACTGGCAGGGGGTGCCGGCCGCCCCGGAGCAGGTGTTCGCCATCGCCCCGAGGCCGGGCGGCGGGCGCGCCAAGCGCGGGCTCGCGGTCGCCGGTGCGGTGGTGGGCGCCCTGCTGCTGCTCGCCGGCGCGACCTTCGGCGGGGTGGTGCTGGCCCGGAGTTGGGACACGCAGGTCGTCGCCGACGACGTCCCGGCCGAGGAGGCGGGCACGGGCGGCGACCGCCGTCCGGGGGCCGGGAACGAGCCGAAGCCCTCCGAGTCCCCGTCCGGGGAGCCGTCCGAGTCCCCGTCCGAGGAGGCCGGAGCAGGGGACGGCGGCGGGGAAGAGGAGGAGGGTGGCGGCACCTCCGCCACGTCCACCGGGCTGGTCGGCGCCGGGGTGGCGGCCGCGGGCGCGCGCCCCTCCGGGGAGCACGTCGTCGCGTTCCAGCCGGACGGCGGGGCGGCCGTGTACGCCCGGCTCGACGGCGCCGACGTGGTGTGCGCCTGGAGCTTCTGCCAGAGCCAGGGTGGGAGCGTCGGCAACGGCAGCGCGGGGTCGGTGCCCTCCAGCCCGTCCGCGCTCACCGGCTACGCCAACCAGGGCGGCCGGACCGTCAGGGCCGAGGTCACCTACACGACGGCGGCCGACGGCACCGTCACCATCACACGCCTGGTCGAGCAGCACCGGACCAGCGGCACCGGGACCCCACCGTGGTGACCCGGGCGAACGAGCGAGGAACGATGAAGAAGATCACCGGCCGCGTCGCGGCCGTGCTGGGGCTGGCCCTGGTCGTCACCGTCGCCGGTCCGGCCCCGGTCGGCGCGGTCGCCTACGGCGGCCAGTGCGGCAGCGGGTACGGCAAGGTCAACGAGGCGGCGATCCCGGGCGGGACGGTGTTCCTCACCTACAACGGGTCCAACGGCAAGAACTGCGTGGTGGTGGTCCGCTCCTCCCCGGGCTCCCGGGTCGCCATGGACGCGGCGCTCAAGCAGAGCGGCGGCACCTCCTGGCAGACCGACCCGGGCGACTTCACCGAGTACGCGGGCCCGGTGTACCTCTCGGCCGCGGGCCAGTGCGTGGACTGGGGCGGCCGGATCGGCGACGACTGGATCGTCCGCAACGGCACCAACTGCGGCTGACCGCCGGGACGGGCGTGGGCTCACCGGGCTCCGATCCGGGCCCGGGCCCGGAGTCGGGCTGGGTGCCCTTGGGGCCGGGGGCTCCCCGGCGCCGGGCGCGGGCGGCAGCGGCGGCACCGTATGCGAACGCCGGCCGGACCGGCCTCGCGGTGACACGAAGTCCTTCCCGTGGCCCTGCCCTGGCTTCCGCGCGCGGGCCACGGAACGGAAGGCACGGAACGGAAGCCCCGAAAGACCCGGAAGAGCAGCCCCGTGTTCGGGAGAGGGAACGTGAAGCGATGGAGATGACCCACGTCCGCAACGCCACGGCCGTACTCCGGGTGGGCGGGAAGACCGTCCTGGTCGACCCGATGCTGGGCGCCCGGGGGTCCAGGGACGGGGTGCCCAACAGCAAGGGCGGCACCGAGCGCAACCCGCTCGTGGACCTGGTCGTGCCCCTGGCCGACCTGCTGTCCCCGGACGTCGTGGTGGTCACCCACACCCATTCCGACCATTGGGACGCCGCGGCCGCCGCACTGCTGCCGCGCGGCGTCCCCGTCCTGGTCCAGCACGCCGCGGACGCAGGGGCCGTCGCGAAGGAGGGCTTCACCGACGTGCGGGTCCTCGACGAGCCGGTCACGGTCGACGGCACCGTCTTCACCCGCACCGGCGGCAGGCACGGTTCGGAGGAGGCCATGGAGGCCATCGGGGAGGAACTCGGCCAGGTCATGGGCGTCGTGGTGAGCCACCCGGGGGAGCCGGTGGTGTACTTCGCGGGGGACACGGTCCTCACCGACGACGTTCCCGCGGCCCTGGAGCGGCACGACCCCGACATCGTGGTGCTCAACACCGGGGAGGGGTGGATCGGCTCCGTCGGCCCGCTCATCATGGGCGCCCGGGACGTGGTGGAGGTCCACCGGCTGGCCCCGCGGGCGCGGATCGTGGCCGTGCACCTGGAGGCGCTGAACCACTGCCCGGTCACCCGGGCCGAGGTGCGGTCCCTGGTGGCCGCACACGGGATCGCCGACAGGGTCCTGGTGCCCGAGGACGGGGAGGTCCTGGCCTTCTGACCGCGTTCGCGCGGTGCCACGGGTTTCGGCCCGGAGTGCGGGGGCACGGCGGAGGTCATGCCTCCCGAACCCCTCGAACCCCCCGGACGAGAGTTCCGCACGCGCGACCGGCTGCTCGCGATCGTGCCCGTGCTGGTGGCGGCCGCCTTGGCGGTCGCCCTGGCGGTGTGGGTGAACACACCGGACACGGGCGCCCATCCCGACTACTCCGGCCGGGCGGAGGCGGAGGTGGTGCGGGTCCGGACGGAGGCCGGGTCCGGGCAGCCGGGGATGGGCGGACCGAAGGTCACCGTGGAGGTCGTCTACACGGTCGACGGTGCGCGGTACACCTCCGCGGTGGCCGGCGTGCTCCAGCCGGAGCCCGAGGCGGGGGAGCGGGTCACGGTCGCCTACGACCCCGCCGAGCCGGGGCGGGCGGTGTCCCCGGACCTGGCCGGGGACCCGGAGGGCGGGAGGCTGCGGCTGGCCCTCACCGGGTACTTCGGGCTCATGGTGTTCATGGGTCTGGCCTTCCTGGGGCGCTTCGCCTGGCGGAACCCGGACCTGTGGAGGCCGGGGTCTGCGGAGGGCGGGAAGAGCGGGCCGGGCGGGAAAGGCGGGAAGGGCGGGCCGGGCCGGAAGGGCCGGTGAGCACCGCCGGTCGGGGCGGCCCGGCGGCACCGGGCTCCCCGGCGTGCGGGGAGCCCGAGCGTGGGGTCACCGTGCGAGGGTGAAGGTGGCCCAGGTGTGGGTGCCGAGGTCGCCGAACGGGCAGACCGGCGAGTATCCCCAGGCTGTGGACAACTCCTCGACCATGAGGAGGCCGCGCTGGCCCTCGGCCCGGTCCCACTCGTCGGACGTGCGCGCCCGGGGGATGACGGGGACGCCGCCGCCGAGCCCGTCGTCGGTGAAGCCCAGGGTCAGCGAGCGGTCGTCCGCGGACCACAGGGTCCGGATCACTCCGCCGTCCCGGCCGGAGGCGGTGTACTTGACGCAGTTGGCGAAGAGCTCGCTGCCGCACAGGACGAGCGTGTCGGCCGTGTCGGGGTCGAACCCGGACAGGTCGGCCCGCAGGTCGCGGCGGACCTGGGAGAGCCGGGCGAGGTCGCCGGGGTAGAGGCGGTGGGTCCACAGCCGTGCCGGGGTCATGCGCCCACCCCCGCGGTGCTCCTGCGGTCCTGCCGGGGCGGAAGGGTTTGATGAGCCTGACGGGCCTGCTGGGTCTGCCGGGCCTGCCAGCGCCGTACCGCGTCGGCGAGGTCGTCGAACGTGACCGGGGGCGGGGTGGGGGCGAGCAGGTCGCCCTCCCCGATCCTGGGGGCGGGGATGCGGGGTGCGGTCCACCGCTCCAGCCGGGCGGTTGCTTCGGCCTGGGCGCGGGAGTGGGCGCGGGAGCGGGCACGGGCCTGTTCGTGGGCGGTGTAGTAGGGCCTGACGAGGGGGAGGTCGTCGGCGGGGAAGGTCTCGCGCGGCTCGGCCAGGCGCGGTGCGGCGGACGACCGGGGGCGGACGGCGGGGCCGGGGTTCGCGGCGTAGCGGCGGACCCGGGAGGAGCGGCGCCGGTGGTGGCGGCCGTAGGGAGAGGTGAACAGCGCTCGCAGGAGCCCGAGGGCAGCCCGGAAGAGCGCGGCACTAAACTGGCTCACGCTGGCAATCCTTGGTGTTGAGGAAGTGAATTGCTGGCCACGACCCCGGGCGCTGGACAAGCGTCGCGGGGTCACGAGTTTTTCGGTTGTGGGGCCAGAATAGGGCAACCTGAGGGCTGCGTGCACATTTTTCGGACGGATTGCCGAAGAAGTTGTGCGCTTTGGTGTTGGTGCAGGTCAGGGGGTTGTGGGTGGAGCGGGAAGGGCTTTTTTGGGGATAGGCGAAATAAGTCCGGTTTGATCTTTATGTGCGTGGTCGTGGTGAAGTCCCGGGTGGTTTCGCGAAGGCGTGCGCATGGCAAAGGCCCCGGACGGCCGTCCGGGGCCTTGTGCGGGGTGGCTACTTCTGGGCAGCCAGGGCTGCGACCCACTCGGAGGGTCCGAAGGTGAGGTCTCCGGCGTCCCGGTGCTTGGTGTCGCGCATCCCGGCTGCGCCGCCCCCGTAGCGGCATTCGACGCAGTCGGAACCGTTGGGGCTGTACGCCGACTTCTTCCAGGTCTCGTTCATCGGTGTACCTCTCGGGAGGCTTCGGGCTTTCCACGAGTGCGGCGTGGAAAGGCGGGGCGACCATCTGCCCGGCGCGCGGAGGTGGTCACCTCTCAGCGGCGAGGGCCGCGAGCCATTCGGATGGGCCGAAGGAGAGCTGCCCGGCTTCGCGGTTCCGGGTGTCGCGGACGTCGGCGCCCGCTGCATGTTCCCGTGTCTCCACGCAGTTCGAAGACGAGCCGCTGTAACTCGACTTGTGCCACTCGGGCGAAGACTTCATCGCCACTCCAAGGAGAGGGGGCGGGGGCCACCTGAAGTATTCCCTTGGAGGCAGCCATCCACGCTTGGCAAAGGCCCCGGACGCTGGTCACCCGGGGCCTTGCATGAGCGCGGTTACTTCTCAGCGGCGAGGGTCGCGACCCATTCGGAGGAGGGGAAGGTGAGGTGTCCGGCGTCCCGGTTCCGGGTGTCGCGGATGTCAGCACCCGCTACATGTTCCCTTGTCTCCACACATTCGTTGTTACCGCTGCTGTACGAGGACTTGTGCCACTCGGCCGAGAAGGTCATTGCCGCTCCAGAGGGTGGGAAATGCGGGCTGTCCGGGGCATCCCCTCCTGGGCGGCCATCCACGGATGACGAAGGCCCCGTGTCGGTGCCCGGGGGGCTTGTGCGGGGGTGGTCACCTCTCGGCTGCCAGGGCTGAGAGCCACTCCGAGGAAGGGAAGGTGAGGTGGCCTGCTTCGCGGTTCCGGGTGTCGCGGACATCGATGCGTTCGGAGGACTCGCGGATCTCCACGCAGTTCGCGGAGGCTCCGCTGTAACTCGACTTGTGCCACTCAGGCGAAGACTTCATCGCCGCTCCAAGGGGGGTGTGGGGCCACCTGGAGTATTCCCTTGCAGGCGGCCATTCACGCTTGGCAAAGGCCCCGGGCGGTCGCCCGGGGCCTTGTATGAGCGTGGTTACTTCTCAGCGGCGAGGGCCGCGAGCCACTCGGAGGGGCCGAAGGAGAGCTGTCCGGCTTCGCGGTTCTTGGTGTCGCGTGCCTCAACTGCCTCCGCGGTCCACCTGCACTCGACGCAGTTCCCACTGTTCGGGCTGTACGGCGACTTCTTCCAGATCTCGTTCATCGGTGTACCTCTCAAGAGGCCTCGGACTTTCGACGAGTACGGCAGGGAAAGGTGTGGCGACCGTCTACCTGACACGCTGTGGTGCTTCGGTGAGGGCGGTTTCTGGTGTGCGGGGGTGGTTACTTCTCAGCGGCGAGGGCCGCGAGCCACTCCGAGGAGGGGAAGGTGAGGTGTCCGGCGGCTCGGTTCTGGGTGTCGCGGACATCCGCACCGCAGGTGTGCTCCCGGGCCTCCACGCAGTTCGATCCCGTAGAGCTGTAGCTGCTCTTGTGCCAGTTGGTCGAGGACTTCATCGACGCTCCAGAGGGAGGGGGTATGCGGGTCGCCTGGAGTATCCCCCCACAAGTGGCCGTCCACGCATGGCGAAGGCCCCGAGTGGTTGCCCGGGGCCTTGCGTGGGGGTGGTTACTTTTCAGCGGCGAGGGCCGCGAGCCACTCCGAGGAGGGGAAGGTGAGGTGTCCGGCTTCGCGATTCTTCGTGTCCCGTAGAGCCACCATGTCCGACTGCATCCGGCACTCCGCGCAGTTGGGGGAGTCACCCGAATAAGTCGATTTGAACCAAGAGTCGTTCACAGTAGTTCCTTCAATGCTGCGGTGGTCTCCCGGGAGGGGAGAGCGGCGGCGAGTGCCGAGGAGACCATGCCGAGCAGCGCCGAATGATCACTCCGCTCAGCGATCACCGTACCGCGTGACCAGTCCCCGACGACCGCCACGTCATCACCGGCCAGATGGAAGACCGTTGTGGCGCTACCTGGTACGAGCAGGATGGAGCCGCGGGGCACCAGGTGCACGATCACTCGACCCGTCTCGATCCAGTCAAGCAGGGCTTTTGCTTGTTCGACTTGAATCTCTTGGGGGAGTGCGTCCAACACAAAGAGAGGAAAGACGGCCGTCACCCGAAGCTTCGGCAGTTGGTGCAGTCGTTCGCATCGAAGTGCAGTAAGTCTCGTTACCTCCTCTTCGGTCATCCAGGGGCGTGCGGCGCGGAACAGTAACGACGCTAGCGAGGGGCACTGGAGGTAGCCGGGAACCATGCCTGGGGAGATGACCGTGGCAGCGCGTGCCTCCGGCTCGATGCGAGACAACGACCTCGCCCAAACCGGGATGCTGAAGCCGTCCTTCGCCTCCTGGTGCCTGGCCAGCAGGGTGCCATCGCATCCCAGGATGCGGTCGAGTGCCTCGGCGTTCTCCCGCTTGGGCAGCGAGCCCGAGTTTTCCCACCTATTCAGGGAGGAAAGCGACAAATTAGCTGATCTCGCGAGCTGGGTCTGTGTCAATCCCGCCGCTTCCCGAGCAGCGGTCAAAGCCTCTGCGAATATGCCGGGGGTCATGCAGGAAAGATACCGGCAGGGATGCCGGGAGCATCTGGGATTCTTGGAATTCGCTGTGAGACCAGGTTGGGAGACCCGACGCTGGATTCATGATCGGAACCCACAGGCCCGTCGTAGGGCACTTGGACTCGGACAACGAAGTGGCAGTGCTGGCGCTGCGTTCGGCGCTGCGCCGCCGGGGGATCGCCTCGACGGACGGCGGCCTCCCCCTCTCCGTTCGCGCGGACTACGACGGCAGGCGGGTCACCGTCCGCCTGACAGATCAGCAGTGGTGGCGGCCGATGCCCGGTGAACCGGGCATCACCATCCCCCTCGCCCGCCAGGGCGCCGAGGAAGACCTTGCCCACCAGCTCGCCCGCGAACTCCTGGGGCGGCTGTGAACGCCGACGAACCCCTTACCTGGGCCGAGTTCATCCGCCTCACCCGCCCCCGCACACCGCCGATTCCGCGCCCGCGCCCGGCGGAACAGCCCCCGCTGCCCCGGCGCCGACGCTCCTCTGCACCCGAAGACCCCGGAAGGAAGCCCGTCATGCCCGCCCACACCGACACCCGCCCCGCCCGGTGCGGCCGGCCCGCCACTCGCCTCCAGCGGGAACGGGCCGACGAACTCTTCGACCTGCTCTCCTCGCTCCTCCGCGACGCCGCCGACCCCGATGCCGACACCGCCGCGCTGCTCCGCGCGGCCGACCGGGCCTTCGAGGCCCTGCACCGCCACCTCAGCCGCGGCGGCGCCCTCCCCCAGCCCTGGCGCGACGCCCGCCACTGAACCGAACCTGTCCCCGACGTGCAGGAGAAGAAGAAATAGAGCTATTCCTTTACATCAAGAACTTCTGGGAATAATCTCGAAGGGCCGCACTCCCTTCCTCCCCCTAGGAGATCCGTTGGAGTTCACCAAGATCAGCGGTGGTTGCGAGGACGACCAGTGCCCCGCTGTGTACACGACCGACCGGAAGAGCTACATCGTGCAGGGATACACGATCAGTGACCCGGACGTCCTGGAAAAGCTGGGTCTCCCACCGGGAGAAAGCGCCGTCGAGATCCCCCACGCTCTCCTGGAGGGTATTCGTGGCGAAGCTCGATGACGGCCGGTTCGACGCCCTGTTCACGACTTCCGTCAAGAGCGTGTTCCGGCTGGAGACACTGCCCGTCTACAACCCGGTGTCGGAGGGGGAGAAGTTCCGTGCCTACATGGCGGGCGACCCCTGTCCCCGAGTGGGGGTGGTCACCCCTTACATGCAGAGGGTCATGGACCACGTCGCACAGGGGATCCGCCGCTACCGCGTGCATGTGGTCCGCAGTCCGCTGACGGACTACCTGAGGTACGAGATGGAGTGGGGGTACTCGTTCAACGCCCAGGCCGGCGAGGAGATCTTCATCCTCGACACAGCCGAGCACGGTCGTCCCGAGGGCCTTCTGGACGAGGATTTCTGGTTCTTCGACGAGACGCGCACGGTGCGGATGATCTACCGGGAGGACGGTGAGTACCAGGGAAGCGAGCTCGTGGAGAACCCCGGGCCGACTCACTACCGCACCCAACGGGACCTCGCGTTGGCGGAGGCCGTACCCTTCGACCAGTATTGGAGTGCCCATCCGCAGTACCACCGGGATTGATGGCCGTACCTGAGTCGTTCCACCAGGACCGCGCCGAGCTGGCCGATCGCCTTCGCCGACTTCGCGCGGTCTCCGGCATGTCCGGGACGCGGGTCGCCGAACTTCTGGACTGGAGCCAGTCCAAGGTCTCCAAGATCGAGACCGGCCGGGTCACTCCTTCCGGCGACGATGTGCGGTCGCTGCTGGACCTCTACCGTCCGCAGAAAGACGAACGTGTCGAAACGGAGGAACTGGCGCGGGCCTTGAACGACCGTTACAGGTCCCTGCGGATGCTGCGCAAACGCGGCCTGCATCGAACCCAGGAGGACATCGGCCGGAGAACCCGGCAGGCCCAGACCGTCCGTTCGTTCCAGCCCACGATGGTCCCCGGTCTGCTTCAGACCCCTGAGTACGCGCGCGCCGTCTTCAGCCAGCCCCTTTCGAGCGGCGGGACCGACGTGGCGGAGGCGGTGCGTGCCCGCATGGAGCGTCAGACCATCCTGTTCGATCCACGGCACTCGTTCCATTTCGTGATCACCGAGGCCGCCCTGCGCTGGCGTCTGGGCAGCGCAGCGACCATGCGGGCGCAGATGGACCGACTGGCCAACCTCTCCACGGCGGAGAACCTCCGCATCGGTTTCCTGCCCTGGAACGTTCCCGTCGCCCAAGTGCCGAAGAACGGGTTCGTCATCCTCGATGAGGAGGAAGTCTCGGTGGAGAGCTTCACGACCCACCGGAACATCACCGAGCCCCGCGACGTCCGCTTCCACCTGGACGTCTTCCGGCTGTTCGCCGACGCCGCCGTTTACGACGACGAGGCCCGGACCTTCTTGGCGGAGCTGGCGCGCGAGCACTCCTGAACGGTCTTCCACCGAGTGACCTCACCGAACCGCCACACTAGTATTCCTTGAAGCTTCCGCTTTCCAAGAATAGTCTTCTTCTGTGCGGGGCGAGATCTTCGCCCCGCCCCTCGCCCCCACGGAAGGACGACCCAGTGGAACAGAAGACCGTCTACGAGCCCCCGACCGTCACCGATCTCGGTGACGCCCGCGAACTCATCCTCGGCACCGGCGCACACGACACCGCCGACATGAACACCGCCCGGTACAACTGACCGGCACGATGACGACGGCGTCGAGCGTGGAGCACGCGCTGACCGCCCCCGCCGCCCGGCACCCCGCGGTGCCGGTTCGGCGCGTCGGTGACGAACACCGTGGGGCGGTCCTGTTCGGTGAGTGTCTCGCCGACCCCGCAGAGGTGGAGAGGGCGTTCTCCGCCACCGGAGCCGTTTCGCCCGCCCGGGCCCTGGAAGTGCTGCGAGCGTTCCCCGGTCGCTACGGGGTCGTCTGCCATGACATGGAGGAGACGGCGGTGACCGGTGACCTCGCAGGGGTTCTCCGGATCTGGTTCGGCGCGGGCGCCCCGGCCCGCTTCGCCCTGACCCCGACGGCCCTCTTCGGCCCGGGCCTTCCCCGGGTCGATCCGGGCGGCCTCGCCGCACGGCTGTTCATCCCCGATGCCGTGGGTACCCTGCCGGGTGGCGATCCGTTCCAGGGGATCACCGAACTCCCCCAGGACCACATGCTGGTCGTGCGGGACGGTACGGCGCGGATGGAGCGACTCCGGTCCCCCTTCCGGCCAGAGGCGGGTGGCGATCCCGTGGAGGCCTCCCGAACCCTGGCCGACGCGCTGACCCGCGCCGTGACCGCCCGGCTTCCCCGCTCCGGGCGGATCAGTGCCGACCTCAGCGGGGGTATGGACTCCTCCTTCACAGCCCTCCTCGCGGCCCGGCACCACCGTGAGGGTGTGCAGGCGATCACCTATACGGACCGGTTCGCCGACAACGCCGATGATCTCGCCCACGCCTCCCGGCTGGCGGGCACCGATCCGAGCCTGCGCCACCGGGTCGTCCACGGCGGCCCGGACACCCTGCCGTTCTCACTGTTGGATCGTGCCCCGTTCACGGACCTGCCCGGCACGGACGTCGTTCTGCACGCGCGTACCGCGCGCCGTTTGTCCCCTGCCCTCGGAACGGAGGTCCATTTCGCCGGGGACGGCGGGGACGCGGTCATCGGCGCCCCATTGACCTATCTGGCCGCGCTCGCGCACACGCGGGAATTCCTTCGAGAGTGCCGGGGCTGGGCGGCACTTCGTCAGCGCCCGGCCCATCGGGTCCTCCGGGCGGCGTGGGCGGTCTCCCGTCAGTCCTACGCGGATGCCCTCCTGAACGCCGCAGAGCGTTTGTCACGCCCTGCCGCAGCGGACCGGCCCGATGCGCCACCGCTCTGGGAGGCGGCGCTCACCTGGACGGCGGTGAGCCCCCTGGCGGCTTGGGGTACGCCCTGGGCCCGCCGTGAAGCAGCGGAGCGTCTGCGCCAGGCGGCCGCATCGGTACAGGAGGAGGACGACGGCACCGACGCCCACGCACTGCGCGCTGTGCGCTGGCATGCGGCCATCAGCCGGCCGTTCCTCCAGGTGGCCCATGCGCACGGGGTCCGGGTGGCGCTGCCCTTCTTCGACCACCAGGTGCTCGCCGCATGCCTGTCCGTCCCTGCCCGGCACCGAGTCTCAACGGCGCAGGTCAAACCCCTGCTGGCCCAAGCGTGGAGGACGACGTTCCCCACCGTGCGGTTCGAGAGGAGCACCAAGGGCGACTACGGAGCGTGCGAGTACCACGGGGTGCGCCGCAACGCCGACCGGCTGCGGTCGCTGTTCAGGGAATCCCGGTTGGGAGACCTGGGGGTGATCCGTCCCGACCTCGTGCTGGCGGTGCTGGACGCGGCGGTCGAGGGGCGGCGGGTGGCGATGGGCGCGCTGGCCGACGCGGTGGCTGCCGAGGTGTGGCTGCGTGGTCTCGACCGCTGCACGGTACCGGCCGAGCGGGAGGAACAGGCATGACGACTCGGTGGAGTGTCGCACCCGGCGTCCACTTCACGGGGACGGAGGACGGGGCGGTGCTGCTGGACTTGGCCTCGGGGAGGTTCCTGGCGCTGAATCCGACGGCCGCAGCCATGTGGAGAGGGCTCGCGACGGGTTCCTCCGCTGAAGAGGTGGCGGCGGAATTGGCGGCGACGCTGGGTGTGGATGAGGAGTGGCTGCTCGGCGATGTGCTGCGCCTGGTGGTCGATCTGCAGGAAAGGGGAGTGCTCGTGGATGTGGAGACGACCGGATGAGCATGCATATGGCACTGCCGCAGCCGCCCCCGGTCCGCTGCGGCCCCTTGAGGTCGGTGGCCGGCTTCATCGGTTTCACCATCGCGGTCACTCTTTCGGCCCTGCCGATCGGGCATACGGTGCGGGTCGTCGGATGGCTGCACCGCCTCGTACGCCGCCCCGCACGTTCGGAGGAGGCACTGGTCGCGGTCGTGGCCGCACGCCGCGCCGGAGCGTGGTTTCCGGGTCGGGCGGCCTGCCTGGAGAACTCGTTGGCGGCGGTGTTCACCGCGGCTCTCCTGGGATGCCGGGTCGACTGGTGCGTTGGGGCGCGGATGATGCCCTACGCCGCCCACGCCTGGATCGAGGCGGCCGGGCGGCCGGTGGGAGAGCCCGCGGCGCCGGATCGGCCCCATCTGTTGATCATGCGCGTGTGACCGCACGGGCAGAACACACAAGGAGAAGAACATGGAGTACGGATCAGCCGTGCGGTCGGCGTCGGCGGCCGTGGACGAGGACCTGTACACCCGCGGGCCGGACGGCGGACTGGTCACCCAGTCCACGGCGGCCTCCGCGATCGCGGAGGCGCTGGAGCGGTCGGACGTGCGTCCGGGGATGCGGGTGCTGGAGATCGGCACCGGGTCGGGGTTCTCCGGGGCGCTGCTGTCCGAGCTGGTGGGGGCGGCGGGCGAGGTCGTGTCGGTGGAGGTGATGGCGGACCTCGGCGCGCGGGCCGCGGACCTGCACCGGGCCCAGGGCCGGAACAACGTCGTGACGGTCGTGGGCGACGGGCTGCTCGGGGCTCCCGGGCACGGCCGGTTCGACCGGGTCGTGGCGTGGGCACGGCCGGAGCTGCTCCCCGAGGCGTGGGTGGCGCAGGCCGTGCCGGGCGCGGTGCTGGTGCTGCCGGTGGACGTGACGGAGCGGGCCAAGACCGGGATGATGCTCCGGGCCCGGGTGGACGGGGACGGGACTCCACAGGGGGAGGCGTTCTTCGAAGGCGGCTACGTGGAGCTGCACGCCGAGGTGCTCGACCAGTGGTGGGTGCCGCCCCGGGGCGTGGACGCACTGGTGCGGCACGAGGGGGCGGCGTGGTGGCTGTCCGCCGGATGGGCGTCCGGTGACCGGGAGGCGGCCGAGCGGGTGCTGCGGAAGCTGGCGGCGGAGGGCGCACGGACACCCCTGTTGGCGGAGGACGAGGGACCGCGCGGCATCGCGCCGTACCTGTACGCGACCCGGGCGGAGGAACTGTGCACGGTGGGCGCGGAGGGCCTGGGCTGGGGGATCGGGTACGCCGACCGGCAGGGGGCCGCGGTGTTCACCCCGGGCGCGGGCGAGGTGCTGCACACCGGTGACGGGTCGGCGCTGCTCCGGCTCCGGCAGTGGGTCGCGGACTGGCGCGAGGCCGGCCGGCCGGGTCACCCGGACCTGGTCCCGGTGCTCAGCCGGGTCGAGGGCGGCCGGCGGGTGCGGGCGAGGCTGTAGGCCGCCGTACGGCGGGGACGCCCCTCGGCGGCCGGTCCGGCCGCCGGGCCTCGTTCACCCCTCCGTGGACGGCCGGGGCCCGGCGGCGCGGCGCAGCCGGTTGGCGATCGCGAACCCCAGCCCCTCCTCGGGCGGCAGGGAGGCCACGATGACGTCGCACCCGCTTCCGTCGAGTTCGCGCAGGAACCCGTAGAGGCCGCGCGCGTACTCGTCCATGGAACCGGGGACGGCGACGACGGCGTGCGCCCCGGCGGGGGCCTCCCCGGCCCCGGGGGGCAGCAGGATCCCGACCCCGTTCCCCTGCTCCCTCAGCCGCTCGGCCTCCCCCGCCACCTCGTCCGGCGCGACCAGGACGACCCGCGCGCGCGGCGCGTAGTGCGAGGGGTGCTGGCCCGGCACCCGCACCGGGCTCGCCGAGGGCGCCGCGACCGGGCGCCCCAGCGCCTCTTCGAGGGCCTCCCTGGTGACACCCCCCGGCCGCAGGATGCTCGGCGTCCCGCCCGTGACGTCGACGATGGTCGACTCGACGCCCACCTGGCAGGGGCCCCCGTCCAGCACGAAGCCGACGTCGGATCCCAGCTCCTCGCGGACGTGCCCTGCCGTCGTGGGGCTGACCGAGCCGAAGCGGTTCGCGGACGGAGCCGTGACACCCCCGCCGAAGGCGTCGAGCAGCGCGAGCGCGGCGGGGTGGTCGGGCACGCGGACGGCCACCGTCTCCAGCCCGCCGGTCACCTCCAGGGGCACGCGCGGGCCCCGCCTCAGGATCAGCGTGAGCGGTCCCGGCCAGAAGCGCTCGGCCAGCACACGGGCCGTGTCCGGGACCTCCCGGACCCAGTCGCCGAGCCGCGCGGCGGAACCGATGTGGAGGATGAGCGGGTGCGACGGAGGGCGCCCCTTCACCTTGAAGGTGCTCGTGACGGCGTCCGGGTCCTCGGCGTTCGCGCCGAGACCGTAGACGGTCTCGGTGGGCAGCGCCACCAGTCCGCCGGCGCGCAGCACGCGAGCCGCCTCCTCGATGTCGGCGGTGCTCCACGTGGTCACCGTTGTACCTCCCCTTGTTCCGTGGCGGCCCCGGCTCTTCCGCGGACGGCCGCGCGGCGTGCGCCTGCGGGCTCGGGTCCGGGGGACGGGGCGGGGCGGCGGTGCCGGGACCGACGCTCCGCTTCAGGGTACAAGCAGGTGGAACCCGTTCCCGGCCGTTCCGGAGGCCGGCCGGTCCGGAGGGGAGCCGGCCGGGGCGATGGTGCCCGGCGGCGCCCGCAGGCACCTCGTTTCCCCTTCCCCGGCCGGAATGCGGAAGAGTACGGGGTGCCACCCCCCGGCTCCGAGGAGAGAACCATGACCCCCACCCAGATCGTCCGCACCGTGGCCGCCGCCCTGATCGCCGGCGGAGCGGCCCTCGGGCTGATCCCCGGCGGCCGGTGCGGGGCGGGCTGGTGGTCGCCCCTGTACGGCGACGGGACCTCCTACGGGTGGTTCGGCTACTCGTCCCTGGACGGCTCGGGCATGCCCGCCGTCCTGCCGCACGAGATGTGCGAGGCGGCCACGGCCCCGGTCGCCTCGTGGGCGATCGCGCTGGTCGTGATGGGGGCGGCCCTGCTGGCCGGGGTGTGGTTCACCACCTCGTACACGCCCAGGCAGCGCCCCCGGCAGTGACCCCGGGGCGGCTCACGCCTTCCCCCACTCCCGCCACCGGCGGGCCCACCAGTACAGGCTCCAGGCGGCCGCCCCCGCCCCCGCGCCCGGCACGGCCCCCAGGAGGACGACCCGCACGAGGTCGTAGCCACTGGCGAGCGCGTCGCCCGCCGCCAGGCGGGACACCGCGCCGCCCACCAGGGCGCAGGCGGCGATCGCCGCGAGCGGGACCCACCGGGCCCGGACGGCCGGCCGGTCCCGGAGGACCCACCACGCGACCGCCGCCAGCCCCAGCACCGAGCTGGCGTACATCAGCACGTTGTAGAGCTTGTGCGGCTCCACCACGGGCGTCTGGAGCACCGGGAGGAGCTGGACCCCCGCGCCGCCCGGGTGCGTGAACGCGTCCCACACCATGTGCGTGAGCGCGCCCACCGCGATCGCCGCCGCGCCCCGGGCCGCGCCCCGAGCGCTCGGGGCGGGCGGCGGCCCCGCCTCGCGCCCGACCAGCGCGGCCAGGGGCGCCCGCAGCGCGTACGTCCAGCAGGCCCACACCGCCCCGCCCAGGAGCACGACCAGCGGCAGCCCCAGCGGGAAGTGGGTCGTGGACGCCCCCACCGGCACCGGCAGGTAGTACGGGAGGTCGGGCACCATGGCGCCGACGACCAGCGCGGCGGTCGGCAGCCGGGTGCGGGCGAAGGGCAGGACGGCCGCCACGTGGGCCGGGGTGAAGGGCATCAGCGGCCCCCGGCCGACGCCCGCGGACGGGTTCTGTTCCAGGCCATCGCCGCACGCTCCTCCGACTCCTCCGGTCCCGGGCCGGGCACCGTTCGTTCCAGCGGTATAACGCCGGGCCCGCCCCGCCGGTTCACACGGGGCGGCGCCGCCCTCCGGTCATCGAATGCCCGGGCAACGGTCACGTCTGCGTCCGCACGTGCCCTGGGCCACACCCCGGCGCCCCGTCACCGAATCCCGTTCTCTACCATCCGGAGTATGGACGTCCAAGAGAGCGGCGCCGCCGGATCCGGCGCCCCCGACCTCGCCGAGGGTTTCCCGGTCGCCACCCCTGACCGGTGGCGGGAGCTGGTCGCCGGAGTACTGCGCAAGAGCGGCGTGCCCGAGGAGCGCCTCGCCGACCGCCCCGAGGCCGTGCTGGCCACCCGCACCTACGACGGCTTCGACATCGAGCCCCTGGCCACCTCCGAGCCGCCCGCCGCCGACCCCGGCCACCCCGGGCTGGCCCCCTTCACCCGCGGCTACCGGCCGGCGGCCGCCGGCGGCTGGGACGTGCGCGCCCGCTACCTGGAGTCCGACCCCGAGGTGCTGCGCCGCCGCGCCCACACCGACCTGATGAACGGCGTCTCCTCCCTGTGGATCGCCGTCGGCGACGGCCACCTGCCCGCCGACCGCCTGGGCGGCGCCCTGGCCGACGTCTACCTCGACCTCGCCCCCGTGGTCCTGGAGCCCGGCGCCGCCTACCGGGAGGCCGCCGACGCCCTGCTGCGCGTCCACGCCGACGCCGAGGTCCCCGACGCCCGGATCATCTCCCACCTGGGCATCGACCCCCTCACCGCGGCCGCCCGCGCCGGGGCCCGCCCCGACGTCATGGACGCCGCCCGGTTCGCGGCCGACCGCGCCCGGGACCGCCCGGGCCTGGGCCTGGTGACCGCCGACGCCACCCTCGTGCACAACGCGGGCGGCTCCGACGGCCAGAGCCTGGGCTGGGCCGTCGCCTCCGGGACCGCGCTGCTGCGCGCCCTGGCCGCCGCCGGGATGGACGTCGCCGACGCCGCCGGGCGCATCGAGTTCCGGATCGCGGTCAACGCCGACCAGTTCGCGGGCATCGCCGGGCTCCGCGCCCTCCGCGCCATGTGGAACCGGGTGCTGGAGGTCGGCGGCGTCCCCGCCCACCGCCGCGCCATGCGCGTCCACGCGGTCACCTCCGAGGCGATGCTGACCCGCCGCGACCCGCACGTGAACATGCTGCGCACCACCGTGGCCTGCTTCGCCGCCGGGGTCGGCGGGGCCGACGCCGTCACCGTCCTGCCCTACGACGCCGCGGTGGGCCTGTCCGACGACTTCGCCCGCCGGGTCGCCCGCAACACCCAGGCCCTCCTCATCGAGGAGTCGAACCTGGCCCGGGTGGCCGACCCCGCCGGCGGCTCCTTCCACGTGGAGGCGCTCACCCGCGACCTCTACCTGGCCGGATGGGCGTTCCTCCAGGAGATCGAGGCCTGCGGCGGCGCCGCCGAGGTCGTCGAGGACGGCTGGCTGCGCGAACGCGTCGACGGTGTCTGGGAGCGCCGCCGCGCCGACCTGGCGCACCGCCGCGCCCCGCTGACCGGGGTGAGCGAGTTCCCGAACCTCGCCGAGGAGCCGCTGGAGCGCGAACCCCTCCCCGAACACGAATCCTGGTTCCCGCTGCGCCGCTACGCGGGCGACTTCGAGGAGCTGCGCGACCGCGCGGACGCCGCCCCCGACCGGCCCACCGCCTTCCTGGCCACCCTGGGCCCGGTCGCCGCGCACACCGCCCGGGCCTCCTTCGCCGCCAACCTGCTGGCCGCGGGCGGGATCGCCGCCCACCAGCCCGGCCCCCTGGAGTCCGCCGACGACGCCGCGCGCGCCTTCGCGGAGTCCGGCCTGCGGGTGGCCGTGCTGTGCTCCTCCGAGAAGCTCTACGCCGAGCACGCCCCGTCCGTGGTCGCGGCACTGCGGGACGCGGGCGCCGAACGCGTCCTGCTGGCGGGCGCCCCGCGCGAACTCGGGGTGGACGCCTTCCTGCACCAGGGGGGCGACGCCGTCGCCCTCCTCACCGAACTCGTCGACCTGACGGCCCCGAAGGGGGAGGAAGCATGATCCCCGACCTGTCCACCGTGGCCCCCGGCGAGCCGGAGCCCTCCGGCGACGGCGCCGCCTGGGCCGCCGCCGTCGAGGCCGCCACCGGCAAGGCCCCCGACGCCCTGGAGTGGGAGACCCCCGAGGGCATCGCCGTCAAGCCGCTCTACACCCCGGCGGACCGCGCGGGCCTGGACTTCGTCGACGGCCTCCCCGGCATCCCGCCGTACCTGCGCGGCCCCTACCCGACCATGTACGTCAACCAGCCGTGGACCATCCGCCAGTACGCTGGCTTCTCCACGGCGGAGGAGTCCAACGCCTTCTACCGCCGCAACCTCGCGGCCGGGCAGAAGGGCCTGTCGGTCGCCTTCGACCTGGCCACCCACCGCGGCTACGACTCCGACCATCCGCGCGTGGCGGGCGACGTGGGCATGGCGGGCGTGGCCATCGACTCCATCTACGACATGCGCCAGCTGTTCGACGGCATCCCGCTGGACCGGATGAGCGTGTCCATGACCATGAACGGCGCGGTCCTGCCGGTCCTGGCGCTGTACATCGTCGCCGCCGAGGAGCAGGGCGTCCCGCCGGAGAAGCTGTCCGGGACCATCCAGAACGACATCCTCAAGGAGTTCATGGTCCGGAACACCTACATCTACCCGCCGCAGCCGTCGATGCGGATCATCTCCGACATCTTCGCCTACACCTCGCAGCGGATGCCGCGGTTCAACTCCATCTCCATCTCCGGCTACCACATGCAGGAGGCGGGGGCCACCGCCGACCTGGAGCTGGCGTACACGCTGGCCGACGGCGTGGAGTACATCCGCGCCGGGCAGCGCTCCGGCCTGGACGTGGACGTGTTCGCGCCGCGGCTGTCGTTCTTCTGGGCGATCGGCATGAACTTCTTCATGGAGGTCGCCAAGCTGCGCGCCGCCCGCCTGCTGTGGGCGCGGCTGGTCAGGGACCTGGGCGCGGTCCGGGACAAGTCGCTGAGCCTGCGCACCCACTCCCAGACCTCGGGCTGGTCGCTGACCGCCCAGGACGTGTTCAACAACGTGGCCCGCACCTGCGTGGAGGCGATGGCCGCCACCCAGGGCCACACCCAGTCGCTGCACACCAACGCCCTGGACGAGGCGCTGGCGCTGCCCACCGACTTCTCGGCGCGTATCGCCCGCAACACCCAGCTCCTCCTCCAGCAGGAGTCCGGCACCACCCGGTCGGTCGACCCGTGGGGCGGCAGCTACTACGTGGAGCGGCTCACGCAGGAGCTGGCGGCCAAGGCCTGGGGCCACATCACGGAGGTCGAGAAGGCGGGCGGCATGGCCGCGGCCATCGACGCGGGGCTGCCCAAGATGCGCATCGAGGAGGCGGCCGCCCGCACCCAGGCGCGCATCGACTCCGGGCGCCAGCCCGTCATCGGCGTCAACAAGTACCGGCCCGACAGCGAGCAGGCCATCGACGTCCTCAAGGTCGAGAACTCCAGGGTGCGCGCCAGCCAGCTCGACAAGCTGCGCCGCCTGCGCGCCGAACGCGACGAGAACGCGGTGCGCGCCGCCCTGGACGCCCTCACCGCGGCGGCCGGGCGCGAGTCCAGGGCCGACGCCGACCTCACCGGCAACCTGCTGGCGGCGGCCGTGGACGCGGCCCGCGCCAAGGCCACCGTCGGCGAGATCTCCGACGCGATGGAGAAGGTGTTCGGCCGCCACTCCGGTCAGATCCGTACCATCCAGGGTGTGTACCGGAACGAGGCGGCGGGCAGCGCGGACGCGGCGGATCTCATGGAGCGGGTGACCCGCCGGGTGGAGGAGTTCACCGAGGACGAGGGGCGCCGCCCCCGCATCCTGGTGGCGAAGATGGGCCAGGACGGCCACGACCGCGGCCAGAAGGTCATCGCGACGGCGTTCGCCGACCTGGGCTTCGACGTGGACGTGGGCCCGCTGTTCCAGACCCCGGAGGAGGTCGCCGTCCAGGCGGTCGAGGCCGACGTGCACGTGGTGGGGGTGTCGTCGCTGGCGGCGGGGCACCTCACGCTGGTGCCCGCGCTGCGGGAGGAGCTGGCGAAACTGGACCGCGAGGACATCATGATCGTGGTCGGCGGGGTCGTCCCCCCACAGGACTTCGACGCCCTGCGCGAGGCCGGGGCCGCGGCGATCTTCCCGCCGGGCACGGTCATCGCCGAGGCGGCCGTCGACCTGCTCGACCGGCTGGAGGCCCGGCTGGAGCAGGAGTGAGCGGCGCTCCTGGAGCAGGGCGCGCCGGCGGGGCCGCCCGGGCCGGCCGGAGTCGCGGGCGGCGTCCGGGGTACGACGGTCGGACGGGGACGCGGAACCGATGACAGACGAGGAGGCGGGCGTGCGGCGGACACGACCGCGCAGGCCGGTGGACGTGGCCGCGCTGGCCGAGGGGGTGCTGGCCGGGCACCGGCCCACCCTGGCGCGGGCGATCACCCTGGTGGAGTCGCGCCGCCCCGACCACGCCCGGGACGCCCAGGACCTGCTGGT
This sequence comes from Nocardiopsis changdeensis, assembly GCF_018316655.1. GTDB lineage: Bacteria > Actinomycetota > Actinomycetes > Streptosporangiales > Streptosporangiaceae > Nocardiopsis > Nocardiopsis changdeensis. The sequence continues at coordinate 468,578 of NZ_CP074133.1, forward strand.
GCGCCTGCTCCCGCACACCGGCGGCGCCCACCGGGTGGGCATCACCGGCGTGCCGGGGGTGGGCAAGTCCACGTTCATCGACGCGCTGGGCACCCGGCTGACGGGGGAGGGCCACCGGGTCGCGGTGCTGGCCGTGGACCCCTCCTCCACCCGCTCGGGCGGCAGCATCCTGGGCGACAAGACCCGGATGGCGCGCCTGGCGGTGGACCCGAACGCGTTCATCCGCCCCTCGCCGACCGCCGGGACCCTGGGCGGGGTGGCGCGGGCGACCCGGGAGACCATGCTGCTCATGGAGGCGGCCGGGTTCGACGTGGTACTGGTGGAGACCGTGGGGGTGGGCCAGTCCGAGGTGGCGGTCGCCGCGATGGTCGACTGCTTCCTGTTCCTCACCCTGGCCCGCACCGGCGACCAGCTCCAGGGCATCAAGAAGGGCGTGCTGGAGCTGGTGGACGTGGTCGCGGTCAACAAGGCCGACGGCCCGCACGCCGAGGACGCCCGCAAGGCGGCCCGGGAGCTGTCGCGGGCGCTGCGGCTGCTGCAGCCGGTCCACCCGCGGTGGCGGCCGCCGGTGCTCACGTGCAGCGGGCTCACCGGCGAGGGCCTGGGCGAGGTGTGGGACACCGTCCGCGAGCACCGCAAGGTGCTGGAGGACGACGGGGCGCTGGCCGAGCGGCGCAGCGGACAGCGGGTCAGCTGGATGTGGGACCGGGTCCGCGACCGCCTGATGGACGCGTTCCTGCGGCACCCGGAGGTGGCGGCGCGCATCCCGGAGCTGGAGCGGGAGGTGCGGTCGGGGGAGACCACGGCCACGCTCGCGGCCGACGGGCTCCTCTCGCTGTTCACCGAGAGTGATGCCGGAGGGGCGGCGGAACCGCCGGCGGAGCCCGGGGCGGGGGCCGCCGGGCGGTCCGCGGAGCCGGGCTCCGGGAGCTCCGGGAGTAATGGGTCTCATATCGTGAAATGACCTAGAGTCAACGGGCGATTTCGGGCAGGCCGCGGAGGGTTCGTGCCCCCGAGGCGAAAATTTCTTCCGAGATGCCATTCCCGAACGCCCGCGCGGCTTATACCGTGTGTGTCCAACGACTTACCGGACACGCGGACGCGCACGTTGCTTCCCTCCCCGGTCGGCCGGCCCTGTGGGAGTGGGGGCGGACCCGGTGGGCGCGGCCCGCGCGCCTGCGTATGGTTAAGCGAAGGGACCCCTCGCCTTCTCAACGTGGGGTCGGGAGGAGTGAACGTGCACAGGCTCGGACTGAGCACAAGGGTGGAAAGCCGCAGCGTCATCGTCGCGGTCGAGGGCGAGCTCGACATCGCGACCACCAACGACCTCCAGGAGCACGTCCGGTCCGCGATCGAAGACCACGGCCCGTGGCTGATCCTGGACATGTCGGGGCTCGACTTCATGGACTCGAGCGGCCTCAACGTCATCATCAACGCCTACCGCACCGTCCGCGAGCGGGACGGGGCGCTGGCGCTGGCGGCCCTCAACGAACGCGTCACCAAGGTCGTCCGCCTGGTCGGCCTGCACCGCCAGGTCCCCGTCCACCAGACGGTGGCCACCGCCGTCGCCGCCATGGAGGCGCTGGAGAAGCGCCAGGCCGGCTGACCCCGCACCGACAGCCGCACACCGACGGACCCGCACGGCCGGACGCCCCACGACGTCCGGTCGTGACGTCTGCCCGGCGTCCGTTCGGCAGGTCGCCGGTACGCGCCGCCCCGGCGGCGGTTGGCCGACCTCCCCGCGGGCACAAGGACCGGCAGGACACCACCGCGGAAGAGGGAGGTGGCGGAATGCCGGTTGTTCTGCCCCTGGAACGGATCGGCGCCGGTGACGGCGACCTGGCGGGCGGCAAGGCCGTGGGACTGGCCGGGGCGATCGCCGCCGGTGTGCGGGTCCCCGCGGGCCTCTGTGTCACCACCGAGGCCCACCGCGACGGCACCGTCCCCGCCGACGAGGTCGCCGCCGCCTACGAGGCCCTGGGCGGGGGACCGGTGGCGGTGCGCTCCAGCGCCACCGCCGAGGACCTGCCCGACGCCTCCTTCGCCGGGCAGCAGGACACCTACCTCGACGTCGAGGGGGCCGACGACCTGGTCACCGCCGTCCGCCGCTGCTGGGACTCCCTGTGGACGGACCGGGCGGTCGCCTACCGCCGCGACCGGGACATCGACGACGCGTCCGTCCACATGGCGGTGGTCGTCCAGCGCATGGTCCGGCCCCGGGCCGCCGGGGTGCTCTTCACCGCGAACCCGGTCACCGGCACCCGCGGCGAGACCGTCGTGGACGCCGTGCCCGGCCTGGGCACCGGCGTCGTGGACGGCAGCGCCGAGCCCGACCACTACACGGTCCGCCCCGACGGCGGCGTCACCGCCCCGGCCGACGGCTGCCTGTCGGTGGCCGAGGTGGAGGAGCTGCACGCGCTGGGACTGCGGCTCCAGGAGCACTTCGGGGCGCCGCAGGACGTGGAGTGGGCGATCGACGCCGACGGCGTCCTGTGGACCCTCCAGTCCAGGGCGGTCACCACGCTGTTCCCCCGGCCGCCGGAGCACCCGGACGGCCCGCGCGTGTACTTCGAGGGCGGCCACATGCAGGGCCTGCTGCGCCCCTGCACGCCCATGGGCATGTCCGGGCTCAAGGTCGCCGCCGCCGACTGGTTCCGGACGGTGGGGGTGCGGATCGACCCGTACGCGCGGACCGGCTTCCTCACCGAGATCGGCGGGCGCTTCTACCTCGACCTGACGCCCTTCGTCCGCAACCGGTGGATCCGCGGGACCCTGCCGGAGGCCGTGGAGCTGTACGGGCCGCGGGCCAGGGAGGCGGTCCGGTCCCTGCTGGACGACCCCCGGTTCGCCCCGCGCCGGATGCGGCTGCCCGGAGCGGGCGCGCTGCTCGGCGCGGTCCGCACCGCGGCCGGGGTGCTCCCGATGGCCGGCGGGCTCGCGGCCGGTACGGTCGCGGCGCTGCGGGACCCCGCCGCGGCCCGGGAGCGGATCCTGCGGGCGGGCGAGGAGGCGCGCCGGGCCGCGTCCCGCGGCCCCGGGCCCGAGGCCACCGCGCACGAGCGCCTGGAGTACGCCGAGCACGTCCAGGCACCCGTGCTGGCCGAGTTCATGACACCGATGCTGGGGCCGCTGTACGTCGGCATCCTCGCCGGGCGCATCCCCGAGGGGCTGCTGCGGGGCATCGCGACCCCGGCGGAGGTGGCCGCCGTCCTGCGGGGCATGCCCCACAACGTCACCACCACCATGGACCTGGAGCTGTGGGGTGTCGCGCGGGCCGCGGCCGCGCACCGGGAGGTCTTCGCCGACACCCCGCCGGAGCGGCTGGCGGAGCTGTACGCGTCCGGGGACCTGCCCGACATCGGCCTGGGCGCCTTCCTGGAGCGGTACGGCCACCGGGCGGCGGCCGAGGTCGACCTCGGCGTCCCCCGCTGGTCGGAGGACCCGGCGCCGCTGTTCGCCGCGATCGCCGGGTACCTGCGGGTGGACGACCGGGACCAGGCCCCGGACCGGAGGTTCGAGCGCGCGGCCGCGGAGGCCGAGCGCACGCGGGCCGGACTCGTGGCCCGTGCGCGCGCGAGCCGCCCGGTGCGCGCCCGGGTCGCCGACCTCCTCTTCGACCGGGCCCGCGCGCTCGGCGGGATGCGCGAGTACCCCAAGTTCGTGTGGCTGTACGCCATCGCGGCGAGCCGCCGGGAACTGCTCGCCGTGGGGGAGGAGCTCGTCGGGCAGGGGCGCCTGGAGCGCCCCGACGACATCATGTTCGTCGACTTCCGGGAGGCGCGGGACCTGCTGGACGGCGAGGACCTGCGCGGTGTGATCGCCGAGCGGAGGGGGTTCCACCGCCGCGAGCAGCGGCGCCGCCGGGTGCCGCCGGTCCTGCTGTCGGACGGCACCGACGTGGAGGTGACGCTGCCGCCCGATGCGGGGGCGGACGGGCCGGGGGTCCTGACCGGGGTGGCGGCCTCGCCGGGCGAGGCCACCGGGCGCGCCCGGGTGGTCCACGACCCGGCGGGCGCGTCGATCGAGCCGGGGGACATCCTCGTCGCCCCGACCACCGACCCCGGGTGGACGCCGCTGTTCATGACGGCGGGCGGTGTGGTCGTGGAGACCGGCTCGACGGTCGCGCACGGGCCGACCGTCGCCCGGGAGTACGGCATCCCCTGCGTGATCTGCGTCCCTGGGGTGACGGAGAAGGTGCCCGACGGAGCGGTGATCACCATCGACGGCTCCGCGGGGGTCATCCGTTTGGAGGGGGACCGGGAGGCCGCCGACACCTGACCCCGCGGGGGCGCGTACGCGTGCGGCGCGGCCGGGGACCGGCCGCGCCGCGGTGCGCTCACGGGGGGCTCAGTCGCCTCCTCCTCCTCCTCCTCCTCCTCCGCCGCCCCCGCCGTCACCGCCGCCTCCGCCGGAGTCGCCGCCGCCCCAGCCGCCGCCACCGGAGTCGCCCCCGAACAGGCCGCCCCAGAAGCCGCCGCCGGAGGAGCCCGAGGAGCCGTGGGAGGGCGCGGCACCGGGGTCGCCCGGCTGGCCGTGCGCGGGCGGGGCCCCGGGGCCGTCGGAGCGGTGCCCGTGGTCGCCCGCGTAGTGGGCCGGAGCGGCGGTGTCGGCGCCCGTCGGGACGTACCCGTCACCGCCGTGGCCGCCGCGGGCGGGGACCGGGCGCGCCGGGGTCCGGGCGCGCCACAGCGCCAGGACCAGGCAGAGCAGGGCGCCGGTCGTCAGCAGGCCGATCAGCACCCCCTGGACCAGGCCGATCAGGGGCAGGACCGCCAGCGGGTCGGTGACGGCGTGCGGGAACACCGCCCACACCACCTGGAAGAGGGCGGTGAACAGGCCGGTGCAGAGGAACAGCACGGCCGAGGTGCGGACCAGGCCGGGAGCGGCCGCGTTCCGGGCGCGGATCAGGGCGACGGCCGCGATCGCGAACAGCGGCAGGGAGAAGATCAGCGTGTTGGTCAGGATGCCGACGATGACGCCGGGGTCGCTCAAGGGCACGGTCGCCTCCTAACGGCGGGGGTACGGGTGGGGGGCGGGGTGCGCGGGGGCCTTCGTCACGGCGAGGACGAGGGTGAGGGCCCCGCCGGCGAACACCAGCGGGGGCACCGCGCCCAGCAGGCCCAGCACGGGGGCGTGGGCGAGCGGGAACGTCGGGGCGAAGAGGGTGAGGACCTGGTAGCCCCCCGTCAGGAGCCCGCCCACCGCGACCAGGACGCCGCCGACCATGGCGGTCGTCCGGCGGTCCGGGGCCAGGCGGGGTGCTGCGGCCATCGCCGCGACGCCCAGGGCGATCTCGACGAGTACGAACAGCAGCGAGGGCAGCAGGGACACCAGGGGTGTCAGGTCGGGTGCCGAGATCATCGGGGTCCTTCCGTGGAGGGGGCGGCGTTCGGCTGCCACCGGCCCGGGGCGGCGGGGGGAGCGGGGGGCGCGGGCGGACCCTGCGGCCCGTCCTTGAACTTCCGGGCGCTCAGCACCGCGACCAGCAGCAGGGCCAGGCCGCCCGCGCCGAGGGCGCCGCTGCCGAGGAAGACGGTCTCCATGACGCCGGGGCGGACGGGCAGGAAGCCGGGGTCGAAGAAGGGGTCGGGCGAGAGGAAGAACCTCAGGTAGATCTGCCAGCCGGTCGTGACCAGCCCGGACAGGATCAGCAGCACCCCGCCCGCGGCGGCGGCCCCCTTGCCGGAGGGGGCGCCGAAGGAGCGGATCAGGGCGATGGCGCCGACCACGACGGGCGGCAGACAGGCGAAGAGGAAGGTGGCGATGAGGCCGATCATGTCCGTGTCGTCTCCGGGTCTCGTGGGCGGTCAGCGGGGGGTGTGCGGGGGGCGCGGTCCGTCCTGGCCGGGGCCGCCCGGTCGGGGCCCGGGACCCTGCGGCCCGCCCTGCGGAGGGCCGGTCCGCGGTCCCGCGTGGGGTGCGGGCGCGCCCTGCGGCCCGCCCTGGTACGGCCCGGCCTGGTGCGCGCCCTGCGGGACCCCGTAGGGCGCGTGCTGCGCCGGGACGGCGCGGGGGCGCGGACGGCGCTTGGTCGCGGCGATGGCCACCAGCAGCAGGCCGGTCGCCCGGAGGAGGTCGGAGAGCCCCTCGAGCACGTCGAGGACGATGTTCGCGGTCCGCCCGCCGTTCAGGGCGCTCGCGGCCTCGTGGATCGAGCCGCCCCCGAGGATGAGCACCAGGGTGAGGCCCGAGCCCACCAGCAGCAGGCCGCCGCCGACGACGGTGAGCGCCCGCCGCCCGTAGGGGGCGGTGAACCCGATGACCAGGGCCGCGAGGCTCAGGAGCAGCGAGACCACGGGGAAGACGAGGAAGAGTGGATTGAAGCCCACGGTTCTCCTTCGGGAAGCGGGGTCCGGGGGACGGTCGCGAGGACGGGGCGGTTTCCCCGTGACCTGGTAGACGCCGGATCCGCCACCCCGGTTTCGCATGTCGGGGGGTCTCTACTCTGGTGCCCGGAACGGGCATTGCGCCAGGGTGGTGTCGTGCGTAACATCTCATCGAATCGCTTCGACAACGGACGGGACGGCACCGTGCGGATCTCCGATGTGGCCCGGCACGCCGGTGTGTCGCCCAGCACGGTCTCCTATGTCCTCAGCGGGAAGCGCTCGATCTCCGAGACCACCCGCCGCCGGGTGCTCGACAGCATCGACGCCCTGGGCTACCGCCCGCACGCGGGCGCCCGGTCCCTGGCCAGCCGCCGCAGCAACGTCCTGGCGCTGGTCGTCCCCCTGCGCGAGGACGTGCACGTCCCCGTCGCGATGCGGTTCGCGGTCTCGGTGGTCACCGCCGCCCGCGCCCACGACCACGACGTCCTCCTGCTCACCCAGGGGGAGGGCCCGGCGGGCCTGCACCGGGTGGCGGGCAGCGCCATGGTGGACGGGATCGTCGTCATGGACGTGGAGACCGACGACGCCCGCGTCCCCGTGCTGCGCTCCCTGGACCTGCCCTCGGTCCTCATCGGCGTCCCCGCCGACACCGAGGGCCTGACCTGCGTCGACCTGGACTTCGCGGCGGCGGGCGCCGCCTGCGTGCACCACCTGGCCGACCTGGGGCACCGCGACATCGCCTTCGTCGGCCAGCCCGCCTCGGTGTACGAGCGCCGCACCGGGTTCGCCGAGCGCACCCTCACCGGGTTCGAGGCCGCCGCCCTCGAACGCGGCGTCCGGGCCACCTCCCACCCCTGCGACCCGGCGGGCGCCCGGGAGCTGGTGGCCGGACTGGTCCGGGACCGGCCCGGGCTCACCGGCCTCATCGTCCACAACGAGGCCTCGCTCGCCCCGCTGCTGGACGCTTTCGCCGACCACGGCCGGGTGCCGCCGGAGATCTCCGTGGTCGCCCTGGGGTCGCTGCCGCCGGGGGCGCCGGACCTGACCCGGGTGGAGCTGCCCGCCGAGGAGCTGGGCGCCCGCGCGGTGTCCCTGCTCATGGACCTGATCGACGACCCCGGACGGGCCGAGGTCACCCTGCTGGAGCCGCGGGTCGTCCCGGGCCGGAGCACGGCACCGCCGACGGGCTGACCCCGCCGGGCGCGGGCCGTCCGGCGTTCCGCCGCACGTGTCGTCGAAGCGCTTCGACTGACACGTGCACGAACACACACCGATCGTGACCGCGCCGACCGTGCGGTCCCACCCCCCGACCGGAAGGACGAGACATGTTCAACGAGATCGAGGACGGCGTCGAGTGGCGGGGCGGCCACCAGGTCGTCCGGGTCCGGGCCTGGGGCGCCGACGGCCTGCGCGTCCAGGCCGGGCTGTCCGTCCTGCGGGAGGACCTGCCCGGCGCGCTGGACGCGCCCCCGCCCACCGGTGACGCCCCCCGGCCGACCCTGGACGGCGACCGGGCGCTGCTGGTCAACGGCGCGATCGCCGCCGAGATCGACGCCTCCGGCATGCTCCGCTTCCTGCGGGTGGAGGACGGGGTGCCCGGCGAGGAGCTGCTCGCCGAGGAGCGCGCCCACTTCTGGTGGCCGGGCCCGCGCGTGTACTCCTCCACCGGCAACGGCTACTACCGGATCGAGCAGCGGTTCCGTGCCTACGACGGGGAGCGCCTGTACGGGCTGGGCCAGCACACCCACGGCCTGTTCGACCACAAAGGCGCGGTGGTGGACCTGGTGCAGCGCAACGCGGAGGTGACCGTCCCCTTCGTCGTCTCCTCCCGCGGCTACGGGCTGCTGTGGAACAGCCCGGCGGTGGGCCGGGTGGAGTTCGCCGCCAACGGCACCCGGTGGGCGGCCGACAGCGCCCGCCAGATCGACTACTGGATCACGGCCGGGCCCGAGCCGGCGGCGGTCCTGGAGCGCTACGCCGACGCCACCGGCCACACCCCGATGCTCCCGGAGTTCGCCTCCGGGTTCTGGCAGTGCAAGCTGCGCTACCGCACCCAGGAGGAGCTGCTGGAGGTCGCCCGGGGGTACCGCGACCGGGGGCTCCCGCTGTCGGTCATCGTCGCGGACTTCTTCCACTGGACCCACCTGGGCGACTGGAGGTTCGACCCGGCCGAGTGGCCCGACCCCGCGGCGATGGTCGAGGAGCTGCGGGAGATGGGGGTGGAGCTGATGGTGTCGGTGTGGCCGTCGGTGAGCCCGCTCAGCGAGAACTACAAGCCGATGCTGGCGGCCGGTCACCTGGTGGCCACCGAGCAGGGGCCGCCGGTGCACGCCGACTGGGCCGACAAGGGCGTGGACGCCCACGTGCAGGTGTCGTTCTACGACCCCACCAAGCCGGAGGCCCGCGCCTACCTGTGGGAGCGGATCCGCGAGAACTACCACTCCCTCGGCATCCGGGTGTGGTGGCTGGACGCCTGTGAACCCGAGCTCAAGCCCGGCCACCCCGGCAACCTGCGCTACCACGCGGGCCCGGGCGCCGAGGTCGGCAACATCTACCCCCGCGAGCACGCCCGCGCCTTCCACGAGGGGATGCTCGCCGCGGGCGAGGAGGAGGTGATCACCCTGTGCCGCTCGGCCTGGGCGGGCTCCCAGCGGTACGGGGCGGCCCTGTGGTCGGGGGACATCGCCCCGACCTTCGCGTCCCTGCGGGCCCAGGTCCGCGCCGGGCTGAACGTGGCGATGTCGGGGATCCCCTGGTGGACCACGGACGTCGGCGGGTTCCACGGCGGCGACCAGGACGACCCGGAGTACCGGGAGCTGCTGGTGCGCTGGTTCCAGTACGGGGTGTTCTGCCCGCTGCTGCGGCTGCACGGGTACCGCGAGCCCTTCTCGCACGCCCTGTACCCGGAGATGACGGGCGGCCCCAACGAGGTGTGGTCCTACGGGGAGGAGGTGTACGGGCGGCTGCGGGAGCTGCTGTTCCTGCGCGAGCGGCTGCGCCCCTACGTCATGGAGCAGATGCGCGTCGCCCACGAGCGCGGGCTGCCGCCGATGCGCCCGCTCTTCGTCGACCACCCCGGCGACCCGCGCGCCTGGGAGGTCGGCGACGCCTTCCTGTTCGGCCCGGACCTGCTGGTCGCCCCGGTCACCGAGTACGGGGCCCGCTCGCGGCGCGTGTACCTGCCGCAGGGCACCGACTGGACGGATCCCTGGACGGGGGAGACGCACCCGGGCGGCGCGGAGATCGTCCTGGACGCCCCGCTGGACCGGGCCCCGGTCCTGGTCCGGAAGGGGGCCAAGGTGCCGATCACCGGGTGACCGCCGTCACGTCCGCGCAGGAATTTCCGGCGGGGGTCCCTCGTTGCACCCCGTGTGGGACGGTGCGGTAGAAAGTGTCCCCCGGGCTCAACCGAAGCCTTCACGGAATACCGCGCCCTCGGGCGGCCTCGGAGCCGTGTTGTGCACTCCGCCGTGAGGCGACCGCCGCACCGTCCCGCACAGACGGGGGACGGCCCCGCCGGGCACACGCCCGGCGGGGCCGTCGTCGTTTCCGGGCCGGTCCGCCGGCCCCGGCTCAGCGCACGCCCAGCAGGTGCTCCAGGGCGAGCTGGTCCAGCCGCTCGAAGTGGTAGCCGCGCCCGCCGGCCGCGTCCGCGTCGAACTCCTCGGCCAGCAGTTCCGCCAGGCTCTCGCCCTCGCCCAGCGTGGGCACCGCCAGCTCCGGCACCCGCGACTCCTCCAGGGCCCGGCGGACCTCGGGGTCGGCGCGGAACGCGGCGGCCTTCTCCTTGAGGATCAGGTAGTTGCGCATGCACGCCTCGGCGGACACCCACACGCCGCTCATGTCCTCGGTGCGCGGCGGCTTGAAGTCGAAGTGCCGCGGCCCGGTGTACCCGGCGCCCTCCAGCAGGTCGACCAGGAAGAACGCCTCCTTGACGTCGCCCGCGCCGAACCGCAGGTCCTGGTCGTACTTGACCCCGCGCTGGCCGTTGAGGTCGATGTGGAACAGCTTGCCCGCCCACAGCGCCTGGGCGACCCCGTGCGCGAAGTTCAGCCCGGCCATCTGCTCGTGCCCGACCTCCGGGTTGACCCCCACCATCTCGGGGTGCTCCAGCGAGTTGATGAACGCCAGGGCGTGGCCCACGGTGGGCAGCAGCACGTCGCCGCGCGGCTCGTTGGGCTTGGGCTCGATGGCGAACCGCAGGTCGTAGCCCTGCTCGCGCACGTACCCGCAGAGGATGTCGAACGCCTCGCGCAGCCGGTCCAGCGCGGCGGCGTCGTCCTTGCCCGCCTCGGTCTCGGCGCCGTCCTGGCCGCCCCAGCACACGTACGTGGTGGCGCCCAGGGACGCCGCCAGGTCGATGTTGCGCACGACCTTGCGGATGGCGTGGCGGCGCACGTCGCGGCTGTTGGAGGTGAACCCGCCGTCGCGGAACACCGGGTGGGTGAACAGGTTGGTGGTGACCATGGGCACGGCCAGGCCGGTCTCGTCCAGGGCCCCCCGGAACCGCTTGAGGACCGCCTCGCGCTCGGCGGGTCCGCTGCCGGGCGGGATCAGGTCGTCGTCGTGGAACGTGATGCCGTAGGCGCCCAGCTCCGCGAGCCGGTGCACGGCCTCGACGGGGTCGAGCTCGGGCCGCACGGCGTCGCCGAAGGTGTTGACGCCGCGCCAGCCCACGGTCCACAGCCCGAAGGTGAACCGGTCCTCGGGCGTCGGTCGGTACGCGGTCATGGGAAGCCTCCTGGGGTCGGGGACCTCAGTTTGTCTAGGGTCACAACTAATTGTCAACGGGGTGCCCGCGCAGCACCGCCACACCCCCTCCGGGCAGGTGCATGCCCTCGGCGGACGCCTTGGACACCAGGTCCACCGCGCCGGCGCCCAGCCCCAGCCGGGCCGGGTCGATCCGCACCGACCGGTGCCCGTGGTTGGTGAGGAACACCCACGCCCCCTCCGGCCCCACCCGGCGCACCACGTCCAGCCCCTCCTCGGGGAAGGAGCCCTGCCCGGCGGCCTCGGTGATCACCCGGCCCAGCCCCCGGTCGTTGAGGTGCGCGGACACGTACCAGGCCTCGCCCGCCCCGTACCGGCGCCGCGTCACCGCGGGCAGCCCGTCCAGCGCCCCGCCCGCGTAGGGCGCGACCGTCTCGGCGCCCTCCAGGTGCACGTGCTCGCTCCACAGGGTCACCTCCTCGCGGACCATCCCCACGTCCACCCCGGCCTTCTCGCCCTCGGCCATCGGGTGGAACTCCTCCACCCGCACGCCCAGCAGGTCGCGCAGCATGCCGGGGTGGCCGCCGGTGCGCACCGTCCCGGTGGGGTCGGCGATGCCGCTCAGGTACGTGACCACCAGCGTTCCGCCGTACTCGGTGTAGCGGGCCAGCCGCTCGGCTGCCTGCTCGGACAGCAGGTACAGGGACGGCACCACCAGCAGCGGCACCCGGGGCAGGTCCCGGTCCGGGCGCACGAAGTCCACCGTGCGCCCCGACCGCCACAGCACCCGGTGCACCTGGCGTACCGCCTCCAGGTAGTCGACCCGGTCCGACGGCAGGGTGGTGGCCCGCATCGCCCACCAGCTCTCCGGGTCCCAGGTGACCGCCGCGTCGGCGACCACGTCCGCCCCGGCGGTCTCGGAGATGCGCCCCAGCACGTCGCCCAGCTCGCACACCTCCCGGAAGATCCGCGAGTCCGGGCCGGCGTGCGGCACCATGCCCGAGTACCACTGCTCGGCGCCGCCCCGGGAGGCCCGCCACTGGAAGAACATCGCCCCCCGCGACCCCCGCGCGACGTGCGCCAGGCTGTGCCGGGCGATCTCCCCGGGCGCCTTGGGGCGGATGAGCCCCTTCTCGTAGACCACCCCGGCCGCCTGCTCCATCAGCAGCCACGGCCGGCCGCCCCCGGGGACCCGGTCGGCCCAGGAGCGGGCCAGGTCCCCGGCGAACGCGGTCTGCTCGTCCCCGCCCTCCCCGGCCCGGTCCGGGTAGTCGTCCACCGACACCAGGTCGACGTGCTCGGCCCACCGCCACGGGTCCACCGGCACCCAGTCGCCGAACGCCAGGTTGGTGGTGACCGGCACGTCCGGGGAGGCGGCCCGCAGCACGTCGCGCTGGTCCAGGAAGTGGTCGAGCATCTCGTCGGACAGGAACCGCCGGAAGTCCAGCACGTGCGCCGGGTTGGCCAGGTACTGCGTGGCGCGGGGCGGCAGCACCTCGTCCCAGGAGCCGTACCGCTGGCCCCAGAACTCGGTGGTCCACGCCCGGTTCAGCGCGTCCAGGGTGTCGTGGCGGCGGCGCAGCCAGTCCCGGAACGCGCGGGCGCCGTGCTCGGAGTAGGTCCACGTCCCGTACTCGTTGTGCACGTGCCACATGGCCAGCGCCGGGTGGTGGGCGTAGCGCTCGGCCAGCGCCCGCACGATCCGCACCGAGGCCCGCCGGTAGTCGGGGGAGCACACGTCGTAGGTGTCGCGGCTGCCGTGGGTGAGCCGGACCCCGTCGGCGTTCACGGGCAGGGCGTCGGGGTGGGCCAGCGAGAACCACGGCGGCGGCGACGCGGTGGGGGTGGCCAGCGCCACCTGGACGCCCGCCCCGTGCAGCCGGTCCAGGACCCGGTCCAGCCAAGCGAAGTCGTACTCGCCCTCGCGCGGCTCCAGCCGCGACCAGGCGAACACCCCGACGGTGACCAGGTTGACGCCCGCGCGCCGCATGAGGTCGACGTCCTCGGCGGCCGTCTCCTCCGGCCACTGCTCGGGGTTGTGGTCTCCGCCGAACCACAGCCTCCGGTGGGACAGGACGTGCGGCGGGGTCTGGGCGGCCATGTGGGGGACTCCTTAGGTTGGGCGGACGAACGAAGTATGGCGAGAACCCCCCGCCCTTGGCACCCCCCACCTCCCGGGAGCGACATGTCCCACCCCCGTACGGCCCCCCGCCGCGGCGTCCGAACCCGCCACCCCGCCTCCTCCTGGGAGGACGCCCTGGTCACCGGGGGCGGGCGGGTCGGCGCGCTGGTCCACTCCACCGCCGGCCTGGTCCGCCTCACCCTGGGCCACGAACGCCTCTTCCTGCCGTCCGCCGACGCCCTGCCCGCCCCGGAGACCGCGCGTGTCCTGCCGGAGCTGCGCGCCCTGCTCCTGGCGGGCCGCTCCCGGGAGGCCGCCGAGCGGATCGCCGGGTTCGCGGCCGCCGAGGACCCCGGGTACGCCGAGACCCGGTGGATCGACCCGCTGGTCCCCGCGGCCGTGCTCTCGTTCGCCCCCCGCTCCCCGGCTCCGGGCGACCCGCTGCGGGAGTGCGACTTCGCCACCGGCGTGGTCGCCGAGACCCTGCCGGACGGGACCCGGCACCGGGCGGTGGCCTCCCGGGCGGACGCGGTGGTCGCCGTGGAGCTGACCCGGGCCGCGGGGCTGGACGGGACGCTGCGCCTGGACCCGCCGCAGGGCCCGCCGCCGGTGCGGATGGCCGTGGAGCCCGCCGCGGCCCCGGGCCTGCTGCGGCTGGCCGTCCGCTTCCCGGACCGCCCGGCCGGGGCGCCGGCCGCCGCGCCCGCCGGGTACACGGTCGAGTGCGCGCTCACCGCGGCCGGCGGTACGGTCCGGCCGGTCCCCGGCGGCCTGGAGCTGCGCGGGGTCCGGCGCCTGGAGGCCGTCGTCCGGATCACCGTCGACCCGCCCGGGGACACCCCGGCGGCCCCGCCCGCCCCGCCCGGGGACACCGGGTTCGACCGGGTCCTGGCCCGGCACGCGCCGCTGCACGGCCGCCTCATGGACCGGTTCCGCATCGGGCTGGACGGCCCGCCCGCCGAGGGGACCGCCCCGGCGCACCTGGCCCGGCTGGTGGACGCCGGGCGGTACGCGATCGTGTCGAGCTGCGGCGACCTGCCGCCCACCCTCCAGGGGGTGTGGAGCGGCACCTACGACCCGCCCTGGCGGTCCGGCTACACCTTCAACGGCAACCTGTTCTCCGCGGTGGCCGCCCTGCACGCCACCGGCACCCCCGAGCTGATGACCCCGGTGTTCGACCTGCTGGAGGGCATGCTCGGCGACCTGCGCGAGAACGCCCGCCGCCTGTACGGCTGCCGGGGGATCCTGGTGCCCGCGCACGCCTCCACCTCCGGCCGCCACCAGCACTTCGGCCCGGTGTGGTGCCTGACCTGCTGGACCGCCGGGGCCGCCTGGGCGGGGCGGCTGTACTGGGACCACTACGCCCACACCCGCGACCGGGCCTTCCTGCGCGACCGGGCACTGCCCTTCCTCACCGAGGCGGCCCTGTTCCACGAGGACTTCCTCACCGCCGACGGGTTCGTGCCGTCGTACTCGCCGGAGAACACCCCCGCCGGAGCGGGCGGCCAGGCCTGCGTCAACGCCACCATGGACGTCGCCGCCGTCCGCGACCTGTGCCGCAACCTCATGCGCGCGCACCGGGTCCTGGGCCTGCCCGGCGGGCGGCGGTGGGCCGCCCTGGCCGCCCGCCTGCCCGCGTACCGGGTCGCGCCCGGCGGGGAGCTCGCCGAGTGGGCGGGCCCGGCCGGGCCGCTGGAGCAGGCCGAGGAGCACGCCCACCGGCACGCCTCCCACCTGTACCCGCTCTGGTACGAGCCGGACCCGGCCCTCGCCGCGCCCCGCCTGCGGGCGGCCGCCGCGGCGGCGGTGCGCGCCCGCCTGGACTGGTGGCGGGGCGAGGAGTCCGACGAGATGGCGTTCGGGCTGGTCCAGCTCGGCCTGGCGGCGGCCCGGCTGGGGGAGGCGGAGCAGGCGCACGCGGCCCTGGGGATGCTGGCCTCCCGCTACTGGCGGCCCACCCTGACCCCGACCCACAACCGGGGGGAGCTGTTCAACGTGGACATCGGCGGCGGCCTCCCCGCGGTCGTCGCCGCGATGCTGCTCGGCTCCACCGAGGGCCGCGCCGACCTGCTGCCCGCGCTGCCGGGGACGTGGACCGCGGGCCGGGTGGAGGGGCTGCGCGGCCGGGGCGGGCTCGTCGTCGACGTCCTGGAGTGGGAGCGGGGGCGGGCGCACGCCCGGCTGCGGTCGGCGGAGCCCCGGAGCCTGGTGGTCGCGTTCCCGGACGGGACCCGGAGCCGGGTGGACTGCGGTCCCCGGCAGGCCATTTCGCTGCGATTTCAGACTTTCCTCCATGCCCGCAGTCGAAGCGCTTCGAAAAGTTGCCCCGACCCCTCTTGCCGGGCACCCGAAGGGTATTCACACTGATCGGGAATTGGCGTCCTCCCGGGGCCCGGAATCCCCGGGAGGGCGTGACCCCCCGATTTCAGGAGCCCCGCATGCCCACCCGCCCCCCGAGACCGCCGCACCGGAGGCCCCTCGCCCTCCTGGCCGCCCTGGCCGTGGCCCTACCGCTCGCCGCCGTCGGCGCGGCCGCACCCGCCCCGGCCCTCGCACAGGCCGACTACGAGTGGGACAACGTCCAGATCGCCGGGGGCGGGTTCGTCCCCGGCATCGTGTTCAACGAGTCCGAGCCCGGCCTGGCCTACGCCCGCACCGACATCGGCGGCGCCTACCGCCTGGACCCCGACACCGAGCGCTGGGTCCCCCTGCTCGACTGGGTCGACTGGGACCGGTGGGGGTGGACCGGCGTCGTGTCCATCGCCACCGACCCCGTCGACCCGGACCGCGTCTACGCCGCCGTGGGCACCTACACCAACGACTGGGACCCGAACAACGGCGCGATCCTGCGCTCCGACGACCGGGGGGAGACCTGGGAGGCGACCGAGCTGCCCTTCAAGCTCGGCGGCAACATGCCCGGCCGCGGCCTGGGCGAGCGCCTGGCCGTGGACCCCAACGACAACTCGGTCGTGTACTTCGGCGCCCGGGGCGGCCACGGCCTGTGGCGCAGCACCGACCACGGCGAGACCTGGTCCGAGGTCACCGCCTTCCCCAACCCCGGCGACTACGTGCAGGACCCCGACGACCCCAACGGGCTGCTGGACGACGTCATCGGCGTCACCTGGGTGGCCTTCGACCCCGACACCGGCTCGCCCGGCTCCCCGACGCAGGAGGTCTACGCCGGCGTCGCCGACCTCGACGACCCCCTCTACCGCAGCACCGACGGCGGCCAGACCTGGGAGCCCGTCCCCGGGGCGCCCACCGGGTTCCTGCCCGCGCACGGCGTCCTGGACCACGAGAACGACCGGCTGTACCTGGCCACCACCAGCACCCCCGGGCCCTACGACGGCGACGCCGGGGAGGTGTGGCGGCTCGACACCGGCACCGGCGAGTGGACGGACATCAGTCCGGTGCCCGAGGCGAGCGAGGACTCCTACTTCGGGTACGGCGGGCTGACCGTCGACCGGCAGGACCCGGACACCCTCATGGTCGCCACCCAGATCTCCTGGTGGCCCGACATCCAGATCTTCCGCAGCACCGACGCGGGGGAGACCTGGACGCGGGCCTGGGACTGGGGCGCCTACCCCGAGCGCACCACCCGCTACGAGATGGACATCTCCACCGCGCCCTGGCTGGACTGGGGCGGGCAGGGCACCCCGCCCGAGACCCAGCCCAAGCTGGGCTGGATGACCCAGGCGATGGCCATCGACCCGTTCGACTCGGACCGGTTCCTGTACGGCACCGGCGCCACCGTGTACGGCTCCGACGAGCTGACGAACTGGGACACGGACACGCCCTTCACCATCGAGGTGAAGGCGCACGGCATCGAGGAGACCGCGGTCAACGACCTGGTCAGCCCGCCGGGCGACGGGGCGCCGCTGCACTCGGCCCTGCTCGACCTGGGCGGGTTCACCCACGAGGACCCCGGCACCGTCCCGGACCGGATGTTCCAGCAGCCCTCGTGGGACCACGGCTCCTCGCTCGACTTCGCCGAGCTGTCGCCCGACACGCTGGTGCGCACCGGCGGCGCCGACGGGGTCGGCTCCATCGGGATCTCCACCAGCGGGGGCGACTCCTGGTGGGCGGGCCAGGCGCCGGGCGGGGTCACCGGCGGCGGCACCGTCGCGGTCAACGCCGACGGCTCCCGGATCGTCTGGAGCCCGGAGGGGACCGGCGTCCACGCGTCCACGACCCTGGGATCGTCCTGGAGCCCGTCCTCCGGCGTCCCGGCGGGCGCCCGGGTGGAGGCGGACCGGGTGGACCCGGACGTGTTCTACGCGGTCTCCGGCGGCACCTTCTACACCAGCACCGACGGCGGGGCCACGTTCGAGGCCCGGTTCGACGGGCTGCCCGCCGAGGGGAACATCCGCTTCGGCGCGGTGCCCGGGCACACCGGCGACGTGTGGGTCGCCGGCGGCACCGGCGACCACTACGGGATGTGGCGCACCACCGACGCGGGGGAGATCTTCGCGGCGGTCGCGGGGGTCGACGAGGGCGACTCGGTGGGCTTCGGCGCGCCCGCGCCCGGCGCCGACTACCCGGCGGTGTACACCAGCTCCAGGATCGACGGCGTGCGCGGGATCTTCCGGTCCGACGACGCCGGGGAGACCTGGGTGCGCATCAACGACGACCGCCACCAGTGGGCCTGGACCGGCGCGGCGATCACCGGCGACCCCGACGTGTACGGGCGCGTCTACATCGGCACCAACGGCCGCGGGATCGTCTACGGGGACCCCGCCGGCGGCGGCCCGGACCCGCAGCCGAGTGAGGAGCCCACGGAGGAGCCCACCGGAGAGCCCACGGGGCAGCCGACCGAGCCCGGCACCGCCGACTGCACGTGGCACTACTCGGTCGACAACACCTGGCCGGGGGGTTTCCAGGCCCGGGTCACCGTGACCAACACGGGCTCGGAGGAGGTGGACGGCTGGGACCTGGCCTGGGACTTCACCGCGGGCGAGGAGATCACCAGCCTGTGGAACGCCACCCACCGCCAGGACGGCGCGTCCGTGGTCGTCTCCGACTCCGGCTGGAACGCCCGGATCCCGGCCGGGGAGTCCGTGACGGTCGGGTTCAACGGGTTCGCCGACGGCGAACCCGGCACCCCCGAGGCCCTGAGCCTCAACGGCTCCCCCTGCGACTGAGGCCGGCGGCGGGCCCGGTCGGCCGGTGGGGGCCGACCGGACCCGCCCCGTCGGGGTTCTGGAGCCCCGCGTCGGCGGGGCCGCGGCCCCGGGCCGTCCGCCGAGGGCCTTCCGCCCCTCGACGGACGGCCCGGAGCCCGGCGGAGACCCGGAGACCACACCCCGACCCGGGACCGCCCGCGGTGTCAATGACGACGGAGCAGCCGCGCGAATGATCAACAGATGTACATCAGGTACATTGGTGGTATGGGCGAACCAGTGACCGCGACCATGTCCGAGGTGAGACGGCATCTCGCCGACACGATCGACCGCGCGCGCCACGATCACACACCGACCTTCATCACCCAGCGGGGCAGGACCACGGCCGTCCTCATCGACGCCGACGAGTACAGGCGGCTGCTCGCCATCGAGGAGGCCGCCGAGGCCGAATGGCTCAACCGTCTGGCGGACGAAGCCGAGCGGGAAGGGCGCGAGCCCTCCGTTTCGCTGGAGGAGATGGCCCGTGACCTCGCCCGGAGGGAGGAGTGAACCGGCATGTCACACGCTTCACCGCAGCCGCTCAACGCCAGATGCGGCGGATACCCCGCAGCGAAGCGGTAAGGATCCTGCACCGGCTGGCCGAGTTGCAGAACGCTCTCGACGAAGGCGACACAGGTGCCTTCGACATCAAGCCTCTGAGCGGGCACCAGGGCCGATGGCGTCTGCGGGTCGGCGACTACCGGGTCGTCTACGCCATCGACAAGGACGATGACGGACAGCCGATCATCTGGGTGTGGGTCCTCGGGGTCGGCGACCGGCGGGACATCTACGACCGGAACAGGTGACCGGACCCGGTGGACCGGGTCCGATCACGGCGTTCCGGCACCTCAGCCCTTGACGGCGCCGATGATGACCCCCTTGGTGAAGTGCTTCTGCACCAGCGGGTAGATCACCGTCACCGGCACCAGCGCGACCACCACGATCGCCATCTGCACCGCCAGGTTGGGCGCCGAGGCGGTGCCCTGCACGGCGTCGCCGATCAGCGAGCTGGAGTTCAGCTGCTGCCCCTGCTGCACGTACTGGCGCAGGATCAGCTGCAACGGCCACTTGGCGTTGTCGTTGAGGTACAGGATCGCGTTGAAGAACGCGTTCCAGTACCCCACCGCGTAGAACAGGCCCACCACCGCCGTGACCCCCTTGGACATCGGCAGCACCAGGCGGGTGAGGATCGTCCACTCCCCGGCCCCGTCCATCCGGGCGCTGTCGGCGATCTCCCGGGGCAGGTTCATGAAGAACGCCCGCATCACCACCAGGTTGAACGCGTTCACCGCTGTGGGCAGGATCAGGGAGGCGTAGGAGTCGATCATCCCGAGATCGCTGACCAGCAGGTACAGCGGGATCATCCCGGGCGCGAACAGGAACGTCAGCAGCACCGCGAACAGCAGCGGCCGGTGCAGCAGGGACCCCGGCCGGGACAGCCCGTAGGCGGCCAGGACCGTCGCCGCCAGGCTCACCAGGGTGCCCACCGCGGTCACGCCCAGGCTCACCAGCACCGCCCGGGTGACCACGCCCCCCGAGAACAGGTCGGCGTACGCCTGGAACGAGATCCCACTGGGAACCAGCACCAGGCCGCCCGCGGCGGTGACCGCGGAGGCGGGCGACAGGCTGGTGAGGACCACGACGTAGATCGGCAGCAGGATGACGACCGCGACGGCCGCCAGGACCGTGTTCTTCGCGGCGCGGGCGGGCAGGGACGGCCGTTCCGCCCAGACCGGGCGGCTCTCGAACAGTGTGCTCATGCGCGCTTGTACACCCCGTGTTCGCCCATCAGGTGGGCCATCTTGTTGGCGACCAGGATCAGTACGAGTCCGACGACCCCCTTGAGCAGCCCCGCCGCGGCACCCGCGCTGAAGTTCCCCGTGACGAGCGTCTGATGGTAGACGAACGTGTCCATGACCTCCGACACCCCCGACCCGAAGGCGTCCCGTTGCAGGTAGAACTGCTCGAAGCCGACGTTGAGGATGTCGCCGAGCTTGAGGATGAGCAGCAGCACGATGACCGGCCGCAGCCCGGGCAGCGTGATGTGCCACATCCGCCGCCACCGGTTCGCCCCGTCCACGGCCGCCGACTCGTAGAGGTTCTGGTCGATGGCGGCCAGCGCGGCGAGGAAGATGATCGTGCCCCAGCCGGCGTCCTTCCAGACCATCTGGGAGGTCACGACCAGCAGGAACGCGTCGGGGTCGGTCATCATGTCCAGCGGTGCGTACCCGGCGCCCCGCAGGGCCTGGGAGATGAGCCCGGCCCCGCCCAGGATCTGCTGGAACAGGGTCACCACCAGCACCCACGAGAAGAAGTGCGGCATGTACACGATGCTCTGGAGCACCAGCCGCAGTCGGCGGGTGAGCACGCTGTCGAGCAGGATCGCGAGCGCGATCGGCACCGGGAAGAAGAACACCAGCTGGACGGCGGCGATGACCAGCGTGTTGCCCACCGCGTTCCAGAACCGGGGGTCGGTGAACAGCCGCTCGAACTGGTAGAAGCCCACCCAGGGGCTGCCCAGGACCCCGTCCCACGGGTTGTACTGCTGGAACGCGATGATGTTCCCGAAGGTGGGGACGTAGTGGAACACCGCGAGCAGGCCGATCGCGGGCAGCGTCATCAGCAGCAGGGCGCGGTCGCGCCGCCACCGGGCCCGCAGGGACGGCCCCCGCCCCGGGCGGGCCGCCCGCCGCCGGGCGGGCGGCGCGGGGTCCCGGTCCGGGGCGGGGGCGACCGCGGTCGACCGCTCAGTCACGGCCGTGCTCCTGGAGGACGCCGAGGTAGAACTCCCGTCCCTCGTCCCCGCCGTCGCGTCGCCAGTCCGCGACGGCCTGGTCGAGCGCGCTCAGGTCCTCCCGGCCGCGGATGATGTCCTCCACCCGGTCGGTGAGCGGGGTCTCGGCCCCGGCGAACCGCTCGGGCCGCTGGATGCGGATGCCCGCGAACGGGTCGTCCTCGGAGAACTGCGCCGCGTGGTTGTACCAGTCGGTCTTCCACTGCACGAAGTCCGGGTACTGGCTCTCGGTGATCGCCGGGGGCCGGCCGCTGATGAAGTAGTAGCCGTCGTTGACCTCGCCCGCGCCCAGGTCGGTGAGCTGCGGTGCGCCGTCGTCGTCCAGCTCGTGGTGGGTCCCCTCGGCGCCGTAGCGGTAGTCCATGTACTCGCGGGTGCCGAACGGCGCCGCGCAGAAGTTCATGACGCCCAGCAGCTCCTCGATCTGCTCGGGCTCCATGCCCTTGCGGACGAAGACCGACTGCGCGGAGGGGTCGGACCGGTGCATGACCGGGTCGTTGCCGTTGGCGCCGAAGACCGGCATGAGGTCCAGGCGGAAGTCCGGGGAGTCGCCGAGCATCTGGCCGTACGCCTCGTGCCAGGCGCCGATGCCGTCCTGGTTGAACACGATCCGGCCGGAGTTGAGCAGCTCCTTGGAGTTGTCGCCCAGGGCGACGATGTCGGGGTGGACCAGCCCGGCGTCGAAGATCCTGCGCATGAACTCGATGCTCGCCCGCCACTCGTCGGTCTCGAACATGTGCGTCAGCTCGCCGTTCGCGTAGCGCCACTGCTTGGGCGCCCCGAAGACCTGCCGCATGCTGAGGTTGAAGTCGCCGAACGCCCACCGGCCGTTGTCGGGGTCGTTGATCTCCTCGCCGATGGCGAAGAGGTCGTCCGGGCTGGTGGGCGGCTCCAGGCCGTACTCCTCCAGCAGGTCGCGCCGGTACAGCACCCAGTTGCCGAACGGCTCGGCGGGCCAGGGCACGCCCTGGAGGCGCTCGTTGAACACGTTCCAGCGCCAGGCGTCGCCGTCCAGGTTGGCCAGCAGCGGGTAGGCGGCGGCCGCGTCGCCCGCCAGGTACGGGGTCAGGTCCTCGAACAGCTCGCCGACGGCCCGGTTGAACTGCGGCATCAGGTTGATGACCCAGTCCGGGAACATGGTGAGGTCGGCGACGTCGCGCCCGGCGACCACCGCGTTCATCTTGTCGATGACGGTGTTGCCGTCCTGGAAGTTGAACTCGATGGTGGTGCCCAGGCGGCCGTTGACGTGGTCGAAGAAGGAGTTGTTCCCCAGGCCGGGCGGCAGGGGGCTCCACAGCGGGGTCATCGCGGTGTAGCTCCCGCCCCGGCCGGGGGGCTCGGGGACGGCCTGGACGAACTCGGTGGGGTAGGACGTGAAGCCGTCGGGGGCGCCGTGCATCCCCTCGATGTCGGGGACGACCCCCTCGAAGGGGATGTGGGTGGGGATGAGGGAGTCGAGGGAGCCGGCCTCGGCCGCGGAGCCGCTGCCCGCCCCGCCGCCCCCGGAGGAGCAGGAGGTGAGGACGGCGGGGGACAGCGCGGCGAGCGCGCCTGCGCCGGCGAGCCCGAGGAAGCGGCGGCGGGACGGGGGAGGGGGCGGAGGGGCATAGCGTCGTTCCTTCGTGCGGTCGGAGCCGCATGGTCCGGGGGGTAGGAAACGAGCGGCCATTTTGCTATGAATTGTTCGGCCGTTGGAAAAAGCAAGTTAGTCCACTGTGATCTGCTGCACAAGGGTTCTGCGGCGAACGAAGTCGAAGCGTTTCGATTTCGGTGGACATTGGCACCCACGAGGGACGGAAGCCCCATGAGCGACCCGGTCACAGACCCCGTGCACACCGACCCGTCCCGGACGGACGGGGAGCGCCTGGCGGCCCTGGTCGCCGCGCTCACCACCGAGGAGCGGATCGGGCTGCTGCACCAGTACCAGGCACCCGTCCCCCGGCTGGGGCTGGCCGGGTTCCGCACCGGGACCGAGGCCCTGCACGGCCTCGCCTGGCTGGGCACCGCCACCGTGTTCCCCCAGGCCCTGGGACTGGCCGCGACCTGGGACCCGGAGCTGGTGCGCCGGGTCGGCGAGGCCGTCGCCGACGAGGTCCTGGCCGCCCGCGACCGCGGCGCCGGGCGCAACGTCTGGGCGCCGGTGGTCAACCCGCTGCGCGACCCCCGCTGGGGCCGCAACGAGGAGGGGTGGTCGGAGGACCCCTGGCTCACCGGGCTGCTGGCCACCGCCTACGCCCGGGGGCTGGCCGGGGACGGACCCCGGCTGCGCACCGCGCCCACCCTCAAGCACTTCCTCGGCTACAACAACGAGACCGACCGCTGCACCACCTCCAGCGGCCTGCCGCCGCGGGTGCTGCACGAGTACGAGCTGCCCGCCCACCTGCCCGCCCTGCGCGCGGGCGCGGCCGTCGCGGTGATGCCCTCCTACAACCTGGTCAACGGCAGGCCCGCCCACCTGAGCCCGCTGATCGGGGACGTGCTGCGCGCGGCCGCCCCCGACGACCTGCTCGTGGTCAGCGACGCCATGGCCCCCGGCAACCTGTTCGGCCTCCAGGGCTTCCACCCCGACGGCCCCACCGCCTACGCCCACGCCGTACGGGCCGGGCTGGACTCCTTCACCCAGGACGACGACCGCCCCGAGGCCACCCTGGACCACCTGCGGGAGGCGCTGCGGCGCGGGCTGCTCACCGACGCGGACCTGGAACGGGCGGTCCGCCACGTGCTCTCGGTGCGGCTGCGCCTGGGCGAGTTCGACCCCGGCCCCGCCCCCGAGGGCTCCCTGGACACCCCCGCCCACCGGGCCCTGGCCCGGGAGGCGGCCACCCGCTCCCTGGTCCTGCTCCGCAACGAGGGCGGGGTGCTGCCCCTGCGGGACGTGCGCCGGGTCGCGGTCCTGGGCCCGCTCGCCGACACCGTCCTGACGGACTGGTACAGCGGGACCCCGCCCTACACGGTCACCGCGAGGGAGGGCCTCGCCGAGCGCGTCGAGGTCGTCCACCACGACGGCGCCGACCGGATCCGGCTGACCTCGCTGGTGACGGCGGTCGCCGAACCCCGGTCCGGGGAACCGCTGCGCCTGGACGGGGGAGAGGGCGACGTGTTCGCCCTGCTGGACTGGGGCGGCGGGGCGTTCACCCTGCGCTCGGAGCGCACCGGCCTGCACCTGGACGAGGGCCCCGACGGGACCCTGGCCTGCACCGCCCCCGGGCCGGGCGGCTGGGAGGTGCGCCAGACCCTGCGCCTGGAGGCGGCCAACCCGGCCGGCGGCCCCGAGGGCCCCTACCACCTGGTCCAGGTCCACACGGGGCGGCGGGTCGGCGTCCGCGCGGACGGGGTCCTGGCCCTGGTGGAGGAACCCGACGGCTGCCCGTTCTGGATCGACCGGGTGTCCTCCGGAGCGCTGGAGGCTGCCCGGGCCGCGGCCGCCGCCGACGTCGCCGTGGTGGTCGTCGGCGACCACCCCATGGTCAACGGGCGCGAGACGGAGGACCGCGCCGACCTGGAGCTCCCCGCCGCCCAGCGGCACCTGGTCCGCATGGTGCGCTCGGCCAACCCCGCCTCGGTGCTGGTGATCAGCAGCGGCTGCCCCTTCGCGGTCACCTGGGCCGCCGAGAACGTCCCCGCGGTCCTGTGGTCGGCGCACGGCGGGCAGGAGTACGGCCGCGCCCTGGCCGACGTCCTGTTCGGCGACGCCGAACCGTCCGGGCGGCTCACCCAGACCTGGTACCGGTCCGCCGACGACCTGCCCGGCCTCCTCGACTACGACGTCATCGGGTCCGGGGCCACCTACCTGTACTTCGAGGGCGACCCCCTGTACCCGTTCGGCCACGGGCTGGGGTACGCCGAACCCGTCTACGGGGAGCCGGAGGCGGTCGTCGACGGCGGCCGGGTGACCGTGCGGGTGCCGGTGGCCAACCCGGGCGACCGGCCGCTGGAGGAGGTCGTCCAGGTCTACACACGCCAGCTCGCCTCCCGGGTGCGGGTCCCGGTGCGGGCGCTGCGGGGCTTCGCCCGGCTGCGGCTGGGACCGGGGGAGGAGGCCGTCGCCGAGATCGGGTTCGACGCCGCCGACCTGGCCCGCTGGGACACCGTCCGCGAGCGCTTCACCGTGGAGGACGCCCCCCGCGAGGTCCTGGTGGGGCGCTCGGCCGCCGACATCCGGGGGACCGCGCCCCTGGACGTCCCGGGTGAGCCGCCCGCGGTCCGCCGCGGCACCTGGTCGGCGGCCGGGTACGAGGAGCAGCGCGGCACCGCCCTGTGCCCGCTCACCCCCGAACGCGGCGATGCCGTGCGCTTCACGGAGCCCGGTGCCCGCCTGCTGTTCCGCGACACGGACCTCACCGGGGCGAGCGGCATCCGGGTGCTCGCCAACGCCGACCGGGACACCGAGCTGCGGGTGCACCTGGACGGCCCGGACACCGGGCCCGCGGCGGTGCTGCGCGTCCCGGCGGGCACGGGCCCCCACGACTTCGCCGAGGCCGTGGCCGTCCTCGCGCCGGGCACCGCCGGGGTCCGCGACCTGTACCTGGTCTGCGAGGTCCCCGGGGCCGCCGTGGCTACCGTCACCCTGGACTGACGCGCGGCGCCCCGCCGGGGCGCCGCGCGGACACCCGTGGGCGTCAGCCGGTGACGTACACCTTCTCGATCCACGGGGGAGGGTCCGGCGGGGCGTCGCCGATCAGCGCCGCGACCACCCGGGCCGCCGAGGGCTCGGACGGCCACGGCGTGTACCCGTCGGTGAGCACGATGACCACCTGCGGGCGCTGCGGGGCGCGCAGCGCCGCCTCGATGCCCACCCGCATGTCGGTCCCGCCGCCGCCGAGCAGCTCCACCTGGTCGGCGGAGGTCACCCGGCGGACCACCTGCACGTCGGCGTCGCAGGACAGCACCGCCACCCGCTCCTTGCCGACGCCCACCTCCTTGAGCACGCCGGAGACCTCGGCCAGGGCCGCCGCCAGGTCGTCCTCGGACATGGAGCCGGAGGTGTCCACCACCACCGCCACCCGCGGCATCGGGCGGCGCAGGCTCGGCAGGATCACCCCGCGCATCGCCCCGCTGCGCCGCGAGGGCCGCGCGTAGGTGTAGTCCACCGCGCCCCCGGCCCAGGCCAGGGCCTCGCGCACCGCGCCTGCCAGCACCCGGCGCCAGTCCACGGTGGGCTGGAGGATCTCCTCCGCCCACCGCTTCCAGCCCCCGGGCAGGGACCCCCGGGTGCGCTGGTGGGAGCGCATCGCCTCGGCGGTGGACCGGCGCAGCGCCCCCGCCTCCACGTCGCCGACCCCGCCCGCGGGTCCGGGCTCCTCCCAGGGGCGCCCCACGCCGTGCGCGCCCGACCCGCAGTCGTGGCTCCTGACGTCTTCGGGCAGCAGCCGCAGGTACGCCTCGAACATCAGCCCCTCGGGCATCCCGAACCGCTGGGGGCTCATCGTCCCCTCGGGCAGCGGCAGCCCGTCGGCGAGGATGTCGTCGTTGATCTCGCAGTCCTGGGCGATGTTGACCCGCATGTGGTCGCGCTGCTCCGCGGCGGGCAGCCGGTCGCTGCGCCCGTGGTGGTCGCGCAGCAGGTGGGACACCTCGTGGACCCACACGCCCGCCAGCTCCGGGACGGGGGTGCGCGCCACGAACTCCGGCGACACGTAGCAACGCCACCGGCGGTCCACCCCCATCGTGGGAACCTGCCGGGTCTCCACGACGGTCAGCGAGTACAGTGCCGCCGCCAGGTAGGGGCGGTCCTGGGCGGCCCGGTACCGGGCCGCCAGCAGTTTGGTCCGGTCCAGCCGGACCACGTCCTCCCCGGTCTCCACCGGGTCAGCTCCCCGGCAGGGCGCCGGACAGCCGCAGCAGGTCCACGAACGCGTCGATGTCCTCGGGCACCGGCCAGGCCGGGTCGCGCATCATCGCCAGGTCGGTGGCAGCGCGGGCGGCCACGTCGGGCACCCCCGCCTCCACGGCCTTGGCCAGCACCTGCCAGCCCGCCTCCCAGCGGCGCCGGGTCGGCTCGCTGCGCACCGCCGACACCACCGCGGTCAGGAACGCCAGCTGGCGGTCGCCCCGCTCGGGGAGCGCGAACGCCTTGGGGTCGGCGAGCACCCGGTTCGGGTCGGGCAGGTCGAGCTGCTCCATGTACGACAGCAGCTCCAGGCCCGCCCCGTCGCCGATGGCGCCGACCACCGCCTCCGAGAGCGCCTGCCGGGAGGCGCCGGCGGCGCCCCCGGTGGCCAGCAGCCGCAGCACCATCTCCCAGGTGCGCGGCGAGGGCCAGGCGCCGCCCCGCCCCTCCGCGCTCTCGGGGAGGCTGTGCGCCAGGCCCGGACGGGCGGTGAGGAAGCCGGACACCACACCGCGGGCCTGGGCGATCGCCGTGGACACCCGGTCCGGGGCGACCAGCGGCATCGACGCGGCGGGCCACACCCCGGTCATGCCGCGGGCCACGGTGCGGGGGTCGTGGGTCCAGCGCAGGTGCACGAACCGGTTGGCCAGCGGCGGGGCCAGGTGCCAGCCGTCGGCGGCGCTGGAGGGCGGGTTGGCCGCGGCCACGATCCGCACCGCCGGGGGCAGCTCCAGGCTCCCGACCCGGCGTTCGAGGACCACCCGCAGCAGGGCGGCCTGCACGGCGGGCGGAGCCGAGGACAGCTCGTCGAAGAACAGCAGCCCGGTGCCCCGCGCGGCCAGCCGCACCGCCCACGCCGGGGGCGCCATGGGCACCCCGTCGCGGGCCGGGTCGTCGCCGACCACGGGCAGGCCGGAGAAGTCGGAGGGCTCGTGGACGCTGGCGATCACGGTCTCCAGCGGCAGCCCCAGCTCCAGGGCGAGGCGCTCCAGCCCGGCGGACTTGCCGATGCCGGGCTCCCCCCACAGCAGGACGGGCAGGTTGGCGGTGACCGCCAGGGCCAGTGCCTCCAGCTGGGGGTTCTCGGCGGGCTCGGACCGCCGGTCGAGGAGCTGCCGGGTGAGGTCGTCGGCGGCCGCGAGCGGCGCCGGTGTGTCGGTGATGGTCACGTCTTCTTCCGATGGTCGTCGGGGGCTCGGAGTTCGCACCGCGGTTCCTCCCGCGCTCGTGCGTGGATCCTCCCAAAGGGGGGTGACGGAACGGGCCCGGGGCCGGGGTGGCCCCGGTCACTCCGCGGCCGACAGCTCCGCGAGCAGTTCCTCCCACGGCCCGGCGTCGGGGTACAGGCCCCATCCCGTGTGCCGGCGGACGATGGACGCCAGCGACTCCGGGGCGTGCCTCCCCACGCCGAGCCCGTCGGTGCGGGCCCCGGCGGCGATCAGCGCCCGGACCAGAGCGGTGTCGCCGCCGTGCCTGACCGCCGAGTACAGCGGGGTGACCCCCGGCCCGGCCTCGGCGTCCACGTCGAGCCCGGCGGCGAGCAGCCGGGGGAGCAGCACCGCGTGGTCCGTGTGGGCGAGGTGGTGCAGCAGGGTCAGCCCGGCCCCGTCGCGGATCCGGGGGTCCCCGCCCGCCGCCAGGTAGCGCAGGACGGTGTCGGTGCCGCCGTTCCGGACGCGGGCGAAGAACTCCGTCCGGTGGTCGCGCAGCCGCCAGGGCAGCCCCCTCCCGCCGGTGCGCCAGATCCCGGCCACCCGGAAGCACCCGTGGCTCCGGCCGCCGAGCGCTCGCAGCGCCGACTCCCGGGCGTACTCCGCGTCGGTGTGCGGTCCGGCGAGCCGCCCGTCGCGCAGGGAGACGAGGTGCCACGCGCCGCCGCATCGCACCCGGACCGGCTCCGGCGGCTCCCAGGGCGGCGGCCCCACCGGGCCGTCGGCGGGCGGCAGGGCCGGGGCCAGCGCCGCCCGGACCACGGGGTGCAGGTGGTCCGGCGGCAGGCCGATCCGGACCGCGTGGAGGTCGTCGGGCACCCGCCGGGCTCCTGCGCCCGGGTGCGGGCCGGACCCTCCCCGGCCCGGGGAGGCCGCCCACTCGGAGCGGGCGGCGGGGTCGCCCCCGGGGCCGGGGTCCTCGGAGGGGAGCAGGTGGGGGCCGCGCACGGAGCCGTCGGGGTTCAGGAACGGGGCGCGCTCGGCGCTCCCGCCCCACCGTTCGCGGGTCTCGTGGACGTACCGGGCGTCCCACAGGTACCGCTTCCCCTCCCACGGCTCCACGTACCGGCGGATGCCGCGCCCGTAGGCGCCCCGGTCACCGGTGAGGGGCCCGTCGGCGACCTCCAGCACGAGCCGGTGACCGGGCGCGCCCAGGGGAGCGGGGGACAGGACGGCCAGCCGCAGCCCGGGCCCGGGACGGGACAGCGTCACGGCGGCGGAGGCCCGCAGCTCCGGCCGGTCCCGGACCGGGGCGCGGGGGAAGTGCCAGCGGACCAGGTCCGGGACGAGGTGGCGCAGGTCGTCCAGGAGGGCGTCGGCAACCTGCGCGCCGTGCTCGCCGCGGACCCGGTCGGGGTCGATCCGGACGTCGACCCCGGCGGCCTCGCAGGCGCCGCGCCAGTCCCCGGCCAGACGGCGCTCGGTGGCGCGCTCGATCATCTCCCGCGTCACCGAGAAGCGGCGGTGCCGCGCCAGGTGGTTCGCGCGGTCGGACCGGCTCACGGGTCCCTCCTCGGCCGGGGGAGTCCTCTTCCGGGGGCGGCCGGCCCCTCCGGCCCGCGCAGCTCCTCCAGCAGTTCCCACCAGCGTTCCGGGTCGGCGGGCACGCGGTGGCCCGACACCGACTCCAGCTCCGATCGCAGGTCCAGGGGACGGGAGCGGTCGTAGGCGATGGCCCGGGTGCGGGCCCCGGCGGCGATCAGCGCCCGGACCAGGGACGGGTCCCCGCCGTAGCGGAGCGCCCGGTGGACCGGGGTCGAGCGCAGCCCGTTCTCCGCGTCCACGTCGAGCCCGGCCTCCAGCAGACGCGGCAGCAGCACCGTGTGATCGAGGTGGTACAGCTCGTGGAGCAGGGTGTTGAGCTCGCCGTCGCGGACGCGAGGGTCGCCGCCGGTGTCCAGGTAGTCGACCAGGGCGCCGGTGTCGCCGTGCCGGATCCGCTCGAAGAGCTCGGCCCGCCGGGCGTGCAGACCCTTGGGCAGCCACCCCCGTCCGGTACGCCAGGACTCGGCGGCGCGGAAGCAGGGGCTGACGGTGCCGCCCAGGGCCGACAGCGCCCGCTCCCGGGCCTGCTCCTCCCCGGTGTGCGGGGTGACCAGGCGCCCGTCCCGCAGGGAGAGGGTGTGCCACTCCTTTCCACAGCGCGCCCGGACCGGTGCGACGGGTTCCCACGGGGGCGGACCGACGGGTCCGTCGGCGGGCGGCCGGGCCGGGGCGAGCGCCTCCCTGAGGAGGGGGTGCAGGTGGTCGGGGGACAGCCCGTCCCGGACCGCGTCGACGTCCTCCGGCCGGGCCCAGCAAGCCCTGGGCAGGGACAGTGCCGGATCCGGCTCCGCGCCCCCGTACGGGGTCATGGCCACCCGGACCCGGTGTCCGTCGTACCGGACGGTGATCCTGAGGTGGTACGAGTCGGGGAACCCGGCGGCCGCCCCGTACCCGAGGGCGGCCAGGCCGCCGAGCTCCGCCCGCCACCGTCCCGCGGACACGGGTACCCGCTCCAGGACCCGGACCGTCCCCTCATCGGCGGCCTCGACCCCGGCGGCGCGCAGCGCCTCGGCGACCCGTCCGGTCTGGTGGAGGTGGTCGATCCATTCGGTGCGGGCGGCGGGGTCGCCGGGGCCGGGGTCGGCGGTGGGGAGCTCGGCCACGGTGCAGGGGGTGCCGTCGGGGTTCAGGAAGGGGGCGCGGTCGGGGCCGCCGCCCCAGCGCTCGCGGGTCTCGTGCACGTGCCGGACGTCCCACAGGTACCGCGACGAGGACCACAGCTGCGGTTCGTACAGCCGGGTCCGCCCGGGGGACGTGTCGAGGGTCAGTTCCTCGTGGGCCGTCAGCCCCAGCACGAGGCGCTGCGACCAGGGACCCCCCTCGTACCGGCTCGTGCGCCGCCGGGGGGAGCGGACCGTCAGCCACGGGCCCCGGTCGCCCCCGGGGCGGGACAGCACCGGGAACAGGTGCTCCTCCACCCCGGTCCGGTCGTCGGCCTGCCGGGGGTGGTGCCAGCGGACCAGGTCGGGCACGAGGTGGCGCAGGTCGTCCAGGAGGGCGTCGGCGAACTCCGCGCCGTGCTCTCGGCGCGCCTGCTCCGGGTCGAGGCGCACGTCGATGCCCGCGGCCTCGCAGGCGCCGCGCCAGTCTCCGGCCAGGCGGCGCTCGGTGGCGCGCCCGATCATCTCCCGCGGCACCGCGAAGCGGCGGATCCGCATCAGCGCGCCCGCCCGCTCCGGGCGGTGCGACGCGGAGGACGGGCGGCGGGGGACGGTCACAGCAGTTCCCTCAGCGCTTGGGCCCTGGCCGGGTGGGTCGAGGCCGCCCGCTCCTCGACGAGGTCGTCCAGGTCCCGCAGGCCGGGGCCGTCGTCCTCTTCGGGCGCGATGCCCTCGGTGCGCGCGCCCGCGTCCAGGAGCGCCCGCAGCAGCGAGAGCACTCCGCCGGAGCACACGGCCGTGCCCAGCGGGGTGAACCCCTCGTCGTTCACGGCGTCGAGGTCGAGTCCCGCGTCGAGCAGCGCCCGCAGCAGGGGAACCCCGTCCCCGGGGCCGTCCGCGCCCGACGGTCCGGGCACGGGGGCCCTATGGTCCAGCAGGTGCAGGAGGTGCAGCAGGGTGTCCCCCTGCCCGCCGCGGATCCGGGGGTCCCCGCCCGAGGCGAGGTAGGCCACGACGGCGTCGGTGTCGCCGCTGCGGATCCGCCTGAACAGGTCCACCCGCATCAGGCGCAGCGCCTTGGGCAGCCGCCCGTACCCGGTCTCCCACGCCCGCAGGACCGGGAGGCAGCCCGGCACCGGCCCGCCCAGCGCGCCCAGCACGGTCTCCCGGGCCAGGTCCTCGTCCCGGTGCGGAACGTTGAGGCGGCCGCCGGAGAGCTCGACGGTGTGCCACTCCCCGCCGCAGCGGACCCGGAACGGTTCCAGCGGTGCCCACGGGGGCGGGCCGACGGGTCCGTCGGCGGGCGGCCGGGCCGGGGCGAGCGCCTCCCTGAGGAGGGGGTGCAGGTGGTCGGGGGACAGCCCGTCCCGGAGGACGTCCAGGTCCGGGGGCCTCTTCCACAGCGCCTCGGGCAGCAGCGGGGCGTCGTCCGTCCGGTCCAGGTGTCCGAGCCGGATGCGGTCCCCGTCGCGGCGCACCTCCAACCGGGGCGAGTCCCAGTCCTCGCGCAGGCGGACGCAGGCCCGTTCCGGGCCGCCCGCCGCGGTCAGCCGGGAGAACCCGGCGGACAGGAGCGCCGGGGACAGGAACGCGAGGTCGGGCACGGTCCCCCCGGGGAAGTCCCCCGGATCGCACACGATCCCGGCGGCGGCGAAGGCCTCGGCCATCCGTCCGGTCCGGTGGAGGTGGTCGATCCATTCGGTGCGGGCGGCGGGGTCGCCGGGGCCGGGGTCGGCGGTGGGGAGCTCGGCCACGGTGCGGGGGGTGCCGTCGGGGTTCAGGAACGGGGCGCGTTCGGCGCTCCCGCCCCACCGTTCGCGGGTCTCGTGGACGTACCGGGCGTCCCACAGGTGCCGTGACACCTGTCGGAGGACCTCCTCCCCGCGGCCGCGGTCCGGCTCGGCATCGGTGTCCACGTCCAGGATGACGCCCTCCGGCGTGCCGGCGTCGTCCCACCGGAGCCGGGCCGTGATCCGTGGGCCCCGGCCGTCGCCGTGCCGGGAGAGCTCGAAGCCGTCCGCGGGGACCAGCGCGGCGGGTGAGTACAGGGCCCGCGGGAAGTGCCAGCGCAGCAGGTCGGGGACGAGATGGAGCAGATCCTCTTGGACCGCGTCCGCCGCCTCCGCGCCCTGGTCCCGGCGCACGCGGTCCAGGTCGATCCACACGTCGACCCCGGCGGCCTCGCAGGCGCCCTCCCAGTCACCGTCGAGGCGGCACTCGGTGGCGCGCTCGATCATCGTCCACGGCACCGGATGGCGGCGGAGGTACCGCGGCAGGTCGGTCCGCCCCCCGGTCCGCGCGTTCCCCGCTGTGTTCTGTGGTCCGGCGTTCATTCCTCTTCCTCTCCTTCGCCGATGAGCGCCTGCCAGGCCGGGTCGGAGCCGTCGGCCTCCCAGCGCACGTCGACGGCGTCCTCGAACGTCTCGCCGTGCCGGTCGTCGCCGCCGATGTCCTCCGTCCGCGCGCCCGCCTCCAGCAGCGCCCGGGCCAGGTCCGGCGGACCGCCCAGCCGGGTGGTGCGGAACAGCGGGGTCTGCTCCTCGCCGTCCCGGGCGTCGACCTCCGCTCCGGCGGCCAGTAGGCGCGGCAGCAGGGCCTCGTGGTCGAGCAGGTGCAGGTAGTGCAGCAGGGACCGGCCGCCCCGGTCGCGGACCCGCGGGTCGCCGCCCGCGTCCAGGTAGGCGAGCAGCGCGTCGGTGTCCCCCTGCTTTACCCGGTCGAACAGGTCGTCGCGCAGGCGGGCCAGCGCCCGGGGCAGGCGGCCCCGGCCGGTGGTCCACGCCTCGCGGGCCCCGTGGCAGCCGGTCGCCGCTCCGCCCAGGGCGCGCAGCGCGGCCTCGCGTTCCTGTTCCTGATCCGTGTGCGGGACGGCCAGGCGGCCGTCGGCGTGGGAGAGGGTGTGCCACGCGCCGTTGCAGCGCACCCGCACCGGTCCGGGGGAGAGGGGCGGGGGAGGGCCGACCGGGCCCTCGGCCGGCGGACGGGCTGGGGCCAGCGCCTCGCGGACCAGGGGGTGGAGCTCGTCGGGGGACAGGCCGTCGCGGACCACGTCCACGTCGACCGGGGGCAGGCGGCACACCTCGGGGAGGATCGCCCCGCCGCCGTCCTTATCCCAGGACCTCCACGCCTCCAGGCGGAACGACGTGGACCCGTCGGGGGAGCGCTCGACCACGAAGCGGCCGTCCGCGTCGTAGGGGAACCAGTGCACGGTCCCGAGCCCGGCCTCCGCCAGCCGTTCGACCTCGCCGGCCAGCCGGGACACGGCCAGGGGCGTGTAGGAGAGCGCTTCGACCGGGTCCACCGGGCCGGTGTACTCCCTCTCCACGGGGGCGGGGTCGAACACGATCCCGGCGGCGGCGAAGGCCTCGGCCACCCGTCCGGCGCGGTGCAGGCCGTCGATCCATTCGGTGCGGGCGGCCCGGTCGCCGGGGCCGGGGTCGGCGGCGGGCGGTTCGCCGGGGGTGCGGGGGGTGCCGTCGGGGTTCAGGAAGGGGGCGCGTTCGGCGCTCCCGCCCCATCGTTCGCGGGCCTCGTGCACGTGCCTGATGTCCCACAGGTACCGGGAGGTCTCCCACACGTGCGGGAGGTTCTCCCAGTGGTTCACCCGCATGGCGGACTCGCAGCGCTCCAGCAGGACGTCCGACCAGGAGTGCCCGACGACCTTCAGGACCAGGCGGCGGTGGCCGTAGGTGTGCGGGTCGGTCCGGTGGACCGACAGCCAGGGGCCGTCCGCTCCGCCGGGCTGGGACAGCAGCAGCCGCTGGCCGGGCAGCAGCCGGCCGTCGCCGTGCCAGAACCGGGGGAAGTGCCAGCGGAGCAGGTCGGGCACCAGGTGGTGGAGGTCGTCCAAGAGCCGGTCGGTGAACTCCGCGCCGTGTTCGCGCCGCAGCGCCCGCAGGTCGAGGTCGACCGCCACGTCGGCTGCGGCGCAGGCACCGAGCCAGTCCCCGGCCAGGCGGCGCTCGGCGGCGCGCTCGATCATGGTGCGCGGGACGCCGAATCGGCGGCCCTTGCGCAGCCCGGCGGCGCGCATCGGCCGATGCGCCTTCGAGGGGTTCACGCGGCGTTCTCCTTCACCGATCCGGACCTTTCCGGCACAGCTTTCCAGAAGCCCCGGACGCACCGTACGGGGAGGCGGCCCCCGGAGGGTGCCGGGCCCGGTTCACGGCGCTCCGTTCGCGGCCTGCTCCAGGTCGCGCAGCAGTTCGGTCCACGGCCCGGGGTCGGTGTACCGGCCCGCCTTCACACCCCGGTCGACGACGGAGGCCAGCGACAGCCGCCCCCGCGCCGGCGTGCCGAGCCCGTCGGTGCGGGCGCCCGCGGCGACCAGCGCCCGGACCAGCGCGGCGTCCCCGTCGTACCGGGCCGCGTTGTACAGCGGGGTGATCCCGGGCCGGGCCTCGGCGTCCACGTCGAGGCCCGCCGCCAGGAGCCGGGGCAGCAGCACCGCGTGGTCCACCAGGGAGAGGCGGTGCAGCAGGGTCTCCCCCTCGTCGTTGCGGACCTGCGGGTCCCCGCCCGCCGCCAGATAGCGCAGGACCGCGTCGGTGTCGCCGTGCCGGACGCGCTCGAACAGTTCCGTCCGGTGGGCGCGCAGCTCACGGGGCAGCCGGCCCCGGGCGGTACGCCAGGCGTCGGACACCTCGAAGCACCCGCGGCGGCGCCCGCCGAAGGCGCGCAGCGCCTCCTCGCGTTCGTGCTCCCGCTCGGTGTGCGGTCCCCGCAGCCGGCCGTCCCTCAGGGTGACCAGGTGCCCCACTCCGCCGCAGTCGACCCACACCGGCGGCGGGGGCTCCCAGGGCGGCGGGCCGACGGGGCCGTCCCCGGTCCGGGCCGGGGCGAGGGCGGCGCGGACGGCCGGGTGCAGGTGGTCGGGGGACCCGCCCCTCAGGACCGTGACGAGGTCGCGGGGCAGCCACCCGGGGACTCCGGCCGCGGCGGCCGCCGCGGCCGCGCCGCTGTTCCGCCCGGTCTGCCTCAGGGTGACGACCCACTCGGACCGGACGGCGGGATCGGCGCCGGGCCCCGGGTCCGCGCGGGGGAGGAGCCCCCTGGCGCGCGGGGTGCCGTCGGGCTCCAGGAAGGGGGCGCGCTCTGCGCTCCCGCCCCAGCGCTCGCGGGCCTCATGCACGTACCGGTCGTCCCACAGGTACCTCTCCTCCTCCCAGGAGAGGACACCGCCCTCGTCGTAGTACCGCTGCACGGGACTTCGGTCGAGGTCGGCCAAGGCGGCCGGGTCCAACAGGTCCAGGGCCAGGCGCTGCGGCGCCATGTGCCCGCTCCTGGGGGCGAGCACGACCAGCCGTGGACCCGGACCGCCGCCGGGGCGGGACAGGACCACCGCGGAGGAGGGGCTCAGCTCCGCCCGGCCGGGGAAGGCGGACCGGGGGAAGTGCCAGCGGACCAGGTCGGGCACCAGGTGGTGGAGGTCGTCCAGGAGGGCGTCGGCGAGCTCCGCGCCGTGCTCCCGGCTGGCCCGGCCGGGGTCGAGGCGGACGTCCATCCGGGCGGCCGCGCAGGCACCGCGCCAGTCCCCGGCCAGGCGGCGCTCGGCGGCGCGCCCGATCATGGTGCGCGGCACGGCGAGCCCCGGGGCGGCGGCCACCACCAGGTCCCTCACCCAGGACGGGTCGCGGTACGGCACGGACATCGGTCCTCCGGCTTCTCGGACTCCTCCGGCCCCTGGGATTCCTCTGCCCCTCCGGCGGTTCGGACCCTCCGGTGCGGCCCTTTGAACGGCTCGGACCTGTCGGCCGGGCCGGTCCGCCGATCCCCCGGTTTCCCGGACGCGGTCCGGTCCGCGGCGGTAGCCTCCCCGGGACGGTGACACCCGGACCGGGAAGGCCTGTGATGGCGCGGGAGATCGAGACGAAGTACCGGGTGCGCGACCCCGACGCCCTGCTCGCCGCGCTGGCGGCCGCCGGTGTCGAGCTCGGCGCCCCGGCCCGCCAGGACGACCAGGCCTACGCCCCCCGGGGCTGGGACCCGTCCCAGGGGAAGGCCGGGTTCACCTTCGCCCGCCTGCGCACCCAGGGCCGGACGCACACCGTCACGACCAAGACCCCCGTGGCGAACGCCATGGAGTGCGTCGAGCACGAGACGGCCGTCGCCGACCGGGAGGCGATGCACGGTGTGCTGACGGCGCTCGGCTACGTCCCGAGCGTGCGCATCGTCAAGACCCGCCGCACCGGGACCGCAGGGCCGATCGGCGTGTGCGTCGACGAGATGGCGGGGGCCGGGGTGTTCCTGGAACTGGAGCTGGTGGTCGACGACGACCGCGACGGGCGGGCCGCCCAGGCCGGGCTCGACGCCTGGGCCCGCGGCCTGGGCGTGGAGCTGGAGCGCACCACCGACACCTACGACACCCTGGCCCGCCGGACCCCGGTCTGAGCCGGACCCGGGCCCGGGCCGCGGCCCGGGCGGCGCGGTCCCGCGGGCGCCGTCAGCGGAGCCCGGCCGCCACCGGAAGGTGGTCGCTCCCGGTGGCCGGCAGCACCCACGAGCCCTCCGCCTCGACGCCCCGGACCAGGATGTGGTCGATCCGCGCCACCGGGAACGCCGCGGGCCAGCTGAACCCGAAGCCGTCCCCGGCCGTGTCCTGGACCGGCTCCAGGAGCGCGGTGATACCGGACAGCGCGCGGTCGTCCACGGTGCCGTTGAGGTCGCCGAGCAGCACCACCCGCTCGCCGGGCTCGGCGGCGAGGGCCTCGGCGAGCGCCTGCGCGTTGCGGTCCCGGCTGTCCGTCCAGAACCCGGTCCGGGGCGTCAGCCGCACGGACCCCAGGTGGGCCACGTACACCTCCAGCGGCCCCCGGTCCGTGGCGACCGTGGTGCGCAGCGCGCGGTTGTACGCCATCGTGACCTCGTCGGGTTTGGCCTCCCCCAGCGGCCCGGCGTCCATCGCGGTGTCGACCGGGCGGGTGTCGGACAGCGGCAGCCTGCTCCACACCCCGACCGTGCCCAGCACGGCGTGGTACGGGTACTCGTCGGCCAGCTCCTCCTCGTACACGCCCCCGGCCGGCCCGGTCAGCTCCACCAGGGCCAGCACGTCCGCGCCGGAGGCGGCCAGGTCCCGGGCGGTGCCGGCCGGGTCGGGGTTGTCGGCGCCGACGTTGTGGCTCACCACGGTGAGGTCGCCGCCCTCCTGCGCCCTGTCGCCGGGCAGCCCGCCGAAGAGGTTCAGCCACACCGCGACCGGGAGCAGCAGCGCGACCGCGGCGGAGGCGGAGCGGCGCCACAGCGCCGCGGCCAGCAGCACGGGGACCGGCAGGCCGAGCCACGGCAGGAAGCTCTCGACCAGGCTGCCCAGGCCCCCGATCCGGTTGGGGACGTGCGCGTGGAACAGCAGGAGCAGGCCGAGGGCGAGCGCGGAGGCCGCGAGCACCGGGCCGCGCCGCCACGGCGCCGGGGCCAGGAGGCCGCGGAACGCCCGGAGCGCGCCCGCGCTCCGGCCGCCGCCGTCCCTCGGGGCGTCCGTGTCCGGGGCGCCCGCGGCCGGGGTGTCCGACCGCGCGGCGTCCGCGCGTGCCGGTTCGTGTTCGATGTCGTTCACCGCTGCATCCTCGGGTCCTGGGCGGGGTCGGCGTACATGTCCGGGCGGCCGCGGCCGGCGGCCTCGGGGTGCGGCTCATAGTGCCAGGCCCCGTTCCGGTGGACCCGGCACGGTCCGTGCCCCACGCCGTGCCCGGACGGCCGGGCCGTCGCCGCCGAGGGGCCCGGCCGGAGACGGCCCGGCCGAAGCCGGGCGGGTCCGGGGGGCGCTGTCCGTGTTCGGGCCATGCCCCGAGTCAAGGCGGTGCGGTGTCGCCGGCGCGTATGCGGTTCCGGATACGCCGACGATATGCTCCGGCTCCTAACCTGGGGACATGCGAGTCTTGGTCGTCGAGGACGAGCCCTACCTGGCGGAGGCCATCCGCGACGGTCTGCGCCTGGCGGCGATCGCCGCGGACGTCGCCGGCGACGGCGACACGGCCCTGGAGCTGCTGGACGTCAACGCCTACGACATCGCCGTCCTGGACCGGGACGTCCCCGGGCCGTCCGGCGACGAGGTCGCCCGGCACATCGTCGCCTCCGGCAGCGGCATGCCGATCCTGATGCTCACCGCCGCCGACCGCCTCGACGACAAGGCCTCGGGGTTCGGGCTCGGCGCCGACGACTACCTGACGAAGCCGTTCGAAATGCGCGAGCTCGTGCTCCGCCTCAGGGCGCTCGACCGCAGGCGCGCCCACAGCAGGCCGCCGGTGCGGGAGATCGCGGGGCTGCGCCTGGACCCGTTCCGCCGCGAGGTCCACCGGGACGGCCACTACGTGGCGCTCACCCGCAAGCAGTTCGCGGTCCTCGACGTCCTCATGGCGGCGGAGGGCGGGGTCGTCAGCGCCGAGGCGCTGCTGGAGCGGGCGTGGGACGAGAACGCCGACCCGTTCACCAACGCGGTGCGCATCACGGTCTCGGCGCTGCGCAAGCGCCTGGGGGAGCCCTGGGTCATCGCCACCGTGCCGGGGGTGGGGTACCGCATCGACACGGGGACCGGGGGAGGGGACCGGGGCGCGGACCGGGGAGGCGGTGCGGAAGTCGGCGGGGGAGGGGCCCGTGGATAGGGCGCCGGGGCCGAGCGTCCGGCTCAGGCTCACCCTCACCTACGCCGGGTTCCTCATGGTCGCGGGCGCCCTGCTGCTCGCCACCGTGTGGGGGTTCCTGTTGCGCGACGTGCAGGTGGTGTCGCACGGGCCGGGCGACTTCACGCCCGTCAGCGCCGTGCTCCTGCGCTCCTACCTGCCGGCGACGGTCGGGGTGATGGCGTTCCTGCTGGTGTTCGGCCTGGTGGGAGGGTGGATCCTGGCCGGGCGCATGCTGGCGCCGCTGAGGCGGATCACCGACGCCACCCGGCTGGCGTCGGCCGGGTCGCTCTCCCACCGGATCCGGTTGCCGGGACGCGCGGACGAGTTCCGCGAACTCGCCGACGCCTTCGACTCCATGCTCGCGCGGATCGAGGCGCACGTCGCCGAGCAGCAGAGGTTCGCGGCCAACGCCTCGCACGAGCTGCGCACCCCGCTGGCGATCTCCAAGGCGCTCCTGGACGTGGCGCGCACCGACCCCGGCCGCGACCCCGGTGAGCTCGTCGACCGCCTCCACGTCGTCAACACCCGGGCGATCGACCTCACCGAGGCGCTGCTCGTGCTCGGCCGCGCCGACCGGCGGGCCTTCGCGCGGGAGCGGGTCGACCTGTCCCTGGTGGCGGAGGAGGCCGCCGAGACCCTGCTGCCCCTGGCGGAGAAGCGCAGGGTCTCCTTGGAGACCGACGGGGACATCGCCCCCGTGCTCGGCTCGCCCGCGCTCCTGCTGCTGCTGACCACGAACCTCGTCCAGAACGCGATCGTCCACAACCTCCCGGAGCACGGCGAGGTGCGGGTCCGCGCCGGGGCGAGTGCCGGGGGAGGGGTGGTGCTGACCGTCGAGAACACCGGCGATCGGCTCGCCCCGGAGCTGGTCGCGACCCTCACCGAGCCGTTCCGCCGGGGGACCGAGCGCGTTCACACCGACCACGCGGGTGTCGGGCTGGGGCTGGCCATCGTCCAGAGCATCGCCCGGGCGCACGACGGGGCGCTCACCCTCACGGCGCGGCCCGCGGGTGGCCTCCGCGCGGTCGTGGAATTCCCGGCGGAGGCCCGGCCCGGCTCCTGACGGGGGCCGGGCCGCAGGAGGGCGCGGCCCTCACTCCACGCGGGGGGCGGCGTCGC
The DNA here is from genome assembly GCF_018316655.1 of Nocardiopsis changdeensis. Taxonomy (GTDB): domain Bacteria; phylum Actinomycetota; class Actinomycetes; order Streptosporangiales; family Streptosporangiaceae; genus Nocardiopsis; species Nocardiopsis changdeensis. Next base: position 509,112 of record NZ_CP074133.1, read on the forward strand.
AGAGCAGGTCCAGCGCCGCCTGGGTGCGGCCCGCCTCGTCGAGCGTCTCCTGGACGTCCGGCTCCGCGGGCTTCACCTCGACCTCGAGGACGAGGTTGTCCATGCGGTGGAGGGCGTGGCCGGAGCCGTCCCGGGTGCCGGTGAGCGGGAACCCGACGCCCGGGCAGTCCGGCGACTCGGAGCCGTCCGACTCCGGGCGGGAGGAGTAGTAGTAGGCCTGGGCGGCCTCGGTGCCGTTCTCCTTGCTGAGCCCGTCGACCTCGCTGGTGAAGACGATGACGCGCAGGTCCACCTCGTGGCCGGAGGCGGCCCCCCACCCGGGGTGGACCACGCACTCCAGGCCCTCGGCACCGTACGCGTAGGAATGGTCCGCTTCGAAGATCTCCAGGTTCTCGCCGTTCCCGGCGATCTCGCTCGCGGCCTCGGTGTCCAGGACCGCGCAGGGGTCCTGCGGGGCGGAGTAGACGTCCTCCGGGCCGAACCAGCCGAGGTAGTAGGCGCCGCCGAACCCGATACCGGCCGTGGCGAGGAGGAGGAGCGTGCCGCAGCCGCAGCCGATCCAGGCGAGGGTCTTACCGACCGAGCTCTTCTTGGCGGGCGGCTGCCCGGGGTGGGGCTGCCCGGGGTGGCCCGGGGGAGGTCCCCCCTGCGGCTGCCCGGGGGGAGGGCCGGGGGGAGGGCCGGCGGGGGGTTGCGGGCCGGAGGGCCGGGGAGAGCGGGGGTCCTGCGGCCGAGGGGCGCCGTGTTCGTGCATGTGCGTACTTTAGCCAGGGCCGAGGGCGGTGGCCGGGGCCGTGTACGGCCTGTTCCGGCCACCGCAGCGTTCGGCGCACGCGGCACGCCTGTTCCCGAGCGCGGGAGCCCCCGGCCGGACGGCCGGGGGCGGGGGCGGGGTCAGACGGCCGGTTCGGCCGCGCCGTGTGCGGTGGGCCGCACCCGGCGCAGCAGGGCCACGGCCAGGACCGAGCCGACCGCCAGCGCCACCGCCCCCGCCACGGCTGCGGTGCGCATGCTGTCGGCGAACGCCTCCTGGGCGGCCTGTAGCACCGCGGCCGCCTGCGGACCGGTCAGCAGCTCGGACGCGGCCACGGCCCCGCCGATGGTGGCGCCCGCGTCCTGGGCCGCCCCGGCCGGCAGGCCCGGCGGCAGGGCGCCCTCCATCGAGGTGCGGTAGACGGCCGCGCCGATGCTGCCCAGCACGGCGATGCCCAGCGCGCCCCCCAGTTCGTTCCCGGTCTCCGACAGCGCCGAGGCCGCGCCCGCCCGCTCGGGCGGGGCCGCGCCGACGACGATGTCGGTGCCCAGCGCGCTCGCCGGCGCCAGGCCCACGGCGAACACCGCCGTCCCCGCCACCACCGCCGTCAGCCCCGCGGCCCCGTCGGCCGAGGCCAGGACCGCGAATCCGACGGCGGCCACGGCCAGGCCCGCGCCCATGACGAAGGCGGGCCGGATCCGGCGGGCGGCGACGGTGGCCAGGACCGTTCCCACGAGCATGGTGCCCACCATGGGCAGGGTCCACAGGCCCGCCCGGAACGGGGACATGTCCAGCACCATCTGGAGGTATTGGGCGACGAACAGGTTGATGCCCATCATCAGGCAGCTGCCCAGCGTCATCACGCCGATCGAGGTGGAGAAGGACCGGTCGGCGAACAGGCCGAGGTCCACCATGGGGCGTTCCAGCGTGCGCTGGCGGCGCACGAACACCGCGCCCACGGCCAGGCCCGCCGCGACCGCCAGCGCGGCCGTCCAGCCCGGGCCGTGGGCCGCCGCGTCCTTGATCCCGTAGACGACGGCCAGGACCGCGGTCAGCGACAGCAGCGCGCTGAGCGGGTCGGCCGGTCCGGGGTCGGAGGCGCGGTACTCGGGCAGCAGGACGGGGCCCAGCACGAGGAGCAGGCCCATGACCGGCACCGCCAGCAGGAACACCGAGCCCCACCAGAAGTGCTCCAGCAGCGCGCCCCCGGCCAGCGGGCCGATCGCGCCGCCCACCATGAAACCGGCCATCCACACCCCGATCGCCGCGGAGCGCTGGGCGGGGTCCTGGAACATGGTGCGGATCAGCGCCAGTGTGGACGGCATGAGGGTGGCGCCCGCCACGCCCAGGACGGCGCGGGCGGCGATGAGCGTGGCCGCGGTGGGCGCGTAGGCGGCCAGGATCGAGGCCGCGGCGAACACCACGGCCCCGGTCAGGAGGAGTCGGCGCCGCCCGATGCGGTCGCCCAGCGCGCCCATGGTGATGAGGAACCCGGCGATGAGGAAGCCGTAGACGTCGGTGATCCACAGCAGTTGGGCGGCGCTGGGGCGCAGGTCGGCGCTCAGGTGGGGGACGGCCAGGTGCAGGACCGTCAGGTCCATGGTGAGGAGCATGGTGGGCAGGGACAGGACGGCCAGTCCGGTCCACTCGCGTACGCCGGCCCGGGGCGGTGCCGCCAGGCCGGTCTGGGGGTGGGGCATGTGGGGCTCCTCTGGAGGCGGTGGGTCCTACCGGGAAGCATCAGGCCTCAACATTGATTGAGGTCAAGTGGATGCCGCCCTCCCCGCGGTCGGGGCTCCGGGCGCCCCGCGCCGTCCACCGCTGTGACCTCCCCGGAGACCGCGATGCCGGGGAGGGGCGTGCAGCCCGGCGTGACCGGTATCACGGGCCGCCGGTGGCCGGCGTGTCCCGCAGGGCGTCCAGCTCCTCGAACCAGTAGTCGAAGTAGTTCCCGCAGAACACCGGGCCCGGGGCCGGCGGGAAGCCGCCGAGATGCCGGGTCCGGGCCCCGGCGCGGACCAGCGAGCGGGCCGGCCCGGTCTTGGTGCCCTCCACCGCCGCGTAGTACAGCGGCGTGCGCCCGAGGTCGTCCTCGGTGTCCACGTCGAGTCCCGCCGCGAGCAGGCGAGGCAGCAGCACCTCGTGGTCGAGGAAGCGCAGGTGGTGCAGCAGCGTCCTCCCGGACGCGTCGCGGATCCCCGGCGCCCCGCCCCCGTCCAGGTACCGGACCACGGCGCCGGTGTCCCCGTGCCGCACCCGCTCGAACAGGTCGTCCCGGCGCCGCCGCAGCTCCCGGGGCAGCCGCCCCCTCCCGGACGTCCACGCCTCCGCGACGGCGAAGCACCCGCTGCTGCTCCCGCCGAGCCCCCGCAGGGACTCCTCACGCCGCCACTCCTCGTCGGTGTGCGGGACGTCCAGCCCGCCGTCGGCCGGTGCGACGGCGTGCCACTCGCCCCGGCAGCGGACGCGGACCGGGGTGCGGTCGGCGAAGGCGGGTTCCGGCGGTGCGCCGGGTACGCGGGCCGGGGCGATCGCCTCGCGGACCAGGGGGTGCAGCTCCTCGGGGGACATGCCGTCGCGGAGCACGTCGATGTCCGGCGGCCGCGTCCAGAACGCGTCGGGCAGCACCGGGAGCCCCGCCGAGAAGCCGTCGGCGAACTCCGTGAACGCGACCCGCACGGTGTCCCCGTCCAGCGAGGCCACCAGCGTCGTGTGCGTGTCGACGGGGAGCTGGAAGGCCGGCCCCAGGCCGGTCGCGGCCAGGTGGCGGACCTCCCGGGCCAGCCGGGCGAGCGACAGGGGCAGCCGGGCGGCGACCGCCACCGGATCCATCGCGGGCGGTCCCTCCCCTCCGGGGGCCGCGACCACCTTTTCGGCGAACCCGATCCCCGCGGCGGCGAAGGCCTCGACCACCCGTCCGGCCTGGTGCAGCCCGTCGATCCACTCGGCCCGCGCGACCGGGTCACCCGGCCCGGGGTCCCCGGAGGGCAGGTCCTTCCGCGGGGTGCCGTCGGGGTTCAGGAACGGAACGCGGCGCGCGTCCCCGCCCCAGCGCTCCCGCGCCCGGTCCGTGTGCCGGGAGTCCCACAGGTGCCGCGCGGTCTCCCAGACCTGCGGCAGCCCCCGCCAGTGGCCGGTGAGGGACGACTCGGCGGTGCGGGTGATGAACGGCCGCCCCTGCGGCGAGTACGCCAGGGCGGGGTCCGGCCGCCGGTCCTGGACGGCGAGCGTGGGCCGCTGGTCCCCGATGATGCGCGCGTCCCGGAGCCCGAGCGTCAGCCACGGCCCCTCGGGGCCGCCGGGGCGGGAGAGCAGGGCGTCGTGCCCGGGGATGATCAGCCCGACCCCCTTCCAGGACCGGGGGAGGTGCAGCCGCGCCAGGTCGGGGACGAGGTGGCGCAGGTCGTCCAGCAGCCGTTCGGTGAACTCGGAGCCGTGGGCCCGCCGCAGCGAGCCCGGGTCCAGGTCCACGTGCACTCCGGCGGCCGCGCAGGCACCGCGCCAGTCCCCGGCCAGCCGGCGTTCCTCCGCCCGTTCGATCGCCTCGCGCGGGACTCCGTACAGGCGGCCCTTGCGGAGTCCTGCCGCGCGCCACGGCTCGTGCGACGCCGACGGGCGCCGGTGTCGGGAAGGAAAGGTCTTCATGGCGGCCTCCAATGGCGGGGGGTTCGCTCCCCCCGGGAGACGCTCCCGGCGCCCGTCCGGTTCTCCGACCACCAGCCCCGGGCTCACCCCCAGGAGCCGGCGTCGCGCATGGGCGACGCCGGTACCCGTCTCCGTGCTCACGGGTCCGCCGGCGGGCCGCCCTCCTCACGCAGGGCCGCCAGGGCGCCCTGCTGTTCCGCCTCTATACGTGCGGTATCGGCGGCAGCGATCGTGTTCGCCTCAGGGGAGAGGAACCACGGGTCGAGCCGTTCGACCTCCGTCAGGATCTCCAGCCAATGGCGAGCCTTCACCCGCTACCGTCCTTTCCGTGCTCAAGGGCACCCTGTTCGTGACAGGGGCCTTGTCGCGATACCTGTCGCTCCACCGGTCGGGCATGCCGCCCGCGGCCAGGATCACCGCCCGCCGCGCAGCATAAGGGCGCCCGTACGCCCGGCTCAGGCGAACGGGGAAACCGGTCCGTGAGAGGTCTCCGCGGCCGCTTCCAGGAGACGCCTCCGGAGGGAGGTGTTCACGGCCTCCGTCCTGTTCAGCCGGGGGTCATGCCCAGTCCGGCCACTGCACCGGGCCGTGCGTCGCTCCGCCTTCCATGTCCAGCAGGGTCTTCTTCAGGTCGGGGTCGGCGTTCCACCTGCCGATGCGGTCCAGCGGGATCTCTCCGCTGAGGTCCTCGGCGCGGAAGTCCGCGCTGGCGGCGAGCAGGCGGGGGAGCAGCACCGCGTGGTCCAGCAGGGCAAGGTGGTGCTGCAGGGTCTGTCCGCCCGCGTTGCGGATGTTCGGGTCCCCGCCCTCGTCCAGGTACTGCAGGACGGCGTCGGTGTCGCCGTGCCCGACCCGCTCGAACAGGTCGTCCCGGCGTTCCCGCAGCGCCCGGGGCAGCCACCCGCCCCCGGTCGCCCAGGTCTCCCGGACGGCGTGACAACCGCTCGCGCGCCCGCCGAATGCCCGCAGGGAGGCCTCCCGGGTCTGCTCCGCTCCGTCGTGCGGGATCTTCAGGCCGGTCCGGGTGGGGGTGACCTCGTGCCATTCGCCCCGGCAGCGGATCCGCACCGGGGAACGGTCGGCGAAGGCGGGCTCCGGCGGCGTGCCGGGGACGTGTTCAGGGGCGATCGCCTCGCGGACCAGGGGGTGCAGCTCCTCGGGGGACATGCCGTCGCGGAGCACGTCGATGTCCGGCGGCCGCGCCCAGCACACCTCCGGAAGCACCGGCGTTTCCTCTGCGGTCTCCATGTCGAACTCGGCGAAACCGGCTCGTACGGTGTCCCCGGTCAGAACGAACAGCAGCCGGTGCTCCCCGCTGTAGGGGATGAAGAACTCGGTTCCCAGGCCCGCCAGGGAGAGCCGACGGAGTTCGCCGGGGATACGGGCGAGGGACAGCGGCAGCCGTGCGGCCGCCGCCACCGGGTCGATGGACCCGGCGCGCGTCTTCGACCACCGGCTTTCCGGTGCCGGCGCCGTCTCGGTGGCGAACTCGATCCCCGCGGCGGCGAACGCCTCGGTCACCTGCCCGGCCTGGTGCAGACCGTCGATCCACTCGGAGCGGGCGGCGGGGTCGGCGGGTTCCGATCCGGGCATCTCCTCCAAGGGGCGCGGGGCGCCGTCGGGGTTCAGGAACGGGGCCCGGTGGGAGCTCCCGCCCCAGCGCTCGCGGGCCTCGTGGACATACCTGATGTCCCACAGGTGCCGGGAGGTCTCCCAGACGTGGGGTATGTGCCCCCAATGGCCGACGGAGGGCGAGACATTGAAGCGCAGGTACGGCAACAGTTTCCCCTGCGGGGTATAGGAGAGCCAGTGCTCGGGCACCGGCCCCTCCGCTCGCAGTCCGAGGACGGGTCCGCGGATCCAGGGGTGGTAGCGGGCCCCTACCCCGAGCGTCAGCCAGGGGTTGTCGGGGCCGCCGGGGCGGGAGAGCAGTGCGGGCTGTTCCGGCAGGAGGAGTCCCAGTCCTTTCCAGGAGCGGGGCATGTGCAGTTTCGCCAGGTCGGGGACGAGGTGGTGGAGGTCGTCGAGCAGCCGTTCGGTGAACTCCGTGCCGTGCTCGTTGCGGATCGCGTCCAGGTCGAGTTCGACGTCGATCCCGGCGGCCGCGCAGGCGCCGCGCCAGTCTCCGGCCAACCGCCGCTCGGTGGCGCGGTCGATCGCCTGGTGTGAGATCCCGTAGCGTCGGCCCTTGCGCAGCCCGGCCGCGCGCCACGGCTCGTGCGAGGCCGACGGGCGCCGGTGTTCGGACGAGGTCTTCACGGCCACCTCCTAGAAGGGCGGGGAGTCACTGAACTCGGAGCCGTCCACACCAACCGGCCGTCCCGGGAACGGCAGCTCGGCCACCGCTCCTGCGGCCAGGAGTGCGCGCCCCACTGCGGTGTTCTCGCCGTTGTCACCGCGCAACCGCCCGCTGACGAAGCGGAGAGCCGCACGGCCATCGAGGTCCTCGGCATTCACATCCGCGCCCGCCTCCAACAGGCGGGGCAGCAGTACTCTGTGGTCCAACAGGGAGAGGTAGTGCAGCAGGGTCTGGCCGCCCGCACTACGAATGTGGGGGTCACCTTCCTCATCGAGATAACGGAGTACGGCGTCGGTGTCTCCGTGCCTCACGTGCTCGAACAGGTTGTCGCGGCGTCGCCGCAGTTCTCGTGGCAGCCGTCCGGCTCCGGTCGCCCAGGTCTCCCGGACGGCGAAGCACCCGCTGCTGCGTCCACCGAGCACTTTCAAGGACGCCTCGCGGAGAATCTCCTCGTCGCTGTGCGGAATCCTGATTCCGGTGCGGGTGGGGGTGACTTCGTGCCATTCGCCCCGGCAGCGGATCCGGGCCGGAGCACGGTCGACGAAGACGGGTGCGGGGGGTTCGCCGGGCGCATGCCCGGGAGCGACTGCGGCTCGTACCAGGGGATGGAGTTCATCGGGGCTCATCCCGTCCCGGAGCACGTCGATGTCGGGCGGACGTGTCCAGCACACTTCGGGCATGGCGGTGATCTCCGACGTGTCAACGTCGAGATCGACGAAGCCCGCCCGCACGACGCCTCCGTCCATCGAGAACACCACCAGGAAGTCCTTGTCGTAGGGGATCTGGAAGCGGTCGCCGAGCCCGGCTGCGGTGAGCCGTCGGAGTTCGCCGGGGATGCGGGCGGGGGAGAAGGGCAGGTGCGCCGCGGCCTCCATCGGTACCGGGCCGGCGTCGAACCGGATCCCTGCGGCGGCGAACGCCTCGACCACCTGCCCGGCCTGGTGCAGGCCGTCGATCCACTCGGCGCGGGCGACCGGGTCTCCGGCCCCGGGATCTTCAGTCGGCAACTCCTCCAGGGCGCGCGGTCCACCGGCGGGGTTCAGGAAGGGGATGCGGCGGGCGTCGCCGCCCCAGCGCTCGCGTGCCTCATGGACGTGCCTGATGTCCCACAGGTGCCGGGACGTCTCCCATACGTGAGGAACACCTTCCCAGTGCGCGGTCGTGGACGACAGGTTGTAGCGGTGGAGTGCAGGATATTCATACCTGCCGGCTTCCAGATAGTGCCCGGGATGGGTCTCGGCCGGCTCAACCGTCAGGGCGGGTCTGCGGCTCCTGCGTGCGTACCAGGGCTCGACCTTGAGCGTCAGCCAGGGGCCGTTGGGGCCGCCGGGGCGGGAGAGCAGTGCGGGCTGCTCCGGCAGGAGGAGTCCCAGTCCTTTCCAGGAGCGGGGCATGTGCAGTTTCGCCAGGTCGGGGACCAGGTGGTGAAGGTCGTCCAGCAGCCGTTCGGTGAACTCCGTGCCGTACTCGTTGCGTACCGCGTCCAGGTCGAGTTCGACGTCGACTCCGGCGGCCGCGCAGGCACCGCGCCAGTCTCCGGCCAGGCGGCGTTCGGTGGCGCGGTCGATCGCCTGGTGTGAGATCCCGTAGCGTCGGCCCTTGCGCAGCCCGGCCGCGCGCCACGGCTCGTGCGAGGCCGACGGGCGCCGGTGTTCGGACGAGGTCTTCACGGCCACCTCTTAGAAGGGCGGATCATCACTGGATCCCGCCGAAGCACGGAGGAGCCATGCCTGGAACTCCTCCGGGTCCTTCGCCACTGCACCGGCGGCCACGAGTGTTTTCCTCGCGACGGTGTCCTCTCGAAGACCACCGGCGACCTGATCGAATACATCGAGAGGCGTACGACCGTCGCGATCCTCGGCGTTCACATCCGCCCCTGCCTCCAACAAGCGCGGCAGCAGTACCTCATGGTTCAGAAAGGCGAGATGGTGCAGTAGCGCCCGGCCCTTCCCATCACGGATGTCGGGGTCGCCTCCCCTGTCGAGGTAGTGAAGCACAGCGTGGGTATCCCTCTGCCTCACCCACCCGAACAGGTCGTCGCGCCGTTTCCGCAGGGCCTGGGGCAACCGTCCTTCGCCGGTGGACCAGGCTTCCCGGACGGCGAAGCAGCCGGTGCTGTTGCCGCCGAGTGCCCGTAGGGACGCTTCGCGGTTCGTCTCCTCGTCGTCGTGCGGGATCCGCAGCCCGACGCGTGACGGGATGACCTCGTGCCATTCGCCCCGGCAGCGCACTCGGACCGGGGAACGGTCGGCGAAGGCGGGTTCCGGCGGTGCGCCGGGGACGTGGTCCGGAGCGATCGCCTCGCGGACCAGGGGGTGGAGTTCGTCGGGTGGCATCCCGTCGCGCAGCACGTCGACGTCCGGCGGCCGCGCCCAGCACACCTCGGACAAGGCCGGTATCCCCGACGCCGTGTCGAGGTCGAATTCGGCGAACTCCACTCGCACGGTGTCCTTCTCCAGGGCAAGGAGGACCGTGGTGAGCTTGTCGTAGGGGATCTGGAAGCGGTCGCCGAGCCCGGCTGCGGTGAGCCGTCGGAGTTCGCCGGGGATACGGGCGGGGGAGAAGGGCAGCCGTGCGGCGACCTCCACCGATACCGGACCGGGGTCGAACCCGATCCCCGCGGCGGCGAACGCCTCGACCACCTGCCCGGCCTGGTGCAGGCCGTCGATCCACTCGGTCCGGGAGGGCCGATCACCGAGTCCGGGATCCTCGACGGGCAGTTCATCCGGGGCGCGTGGGGTACCGTCCGGGTTCAGGAACGGAACACGCTGGGCGTCGCCGCCCCAGCGCTCACGCATCTCGTGGACGTGCCGGGCGTCCCACAGATGCCGGGAGGTCTCCCAGACATGGGGGAGTCCCGCCCAGTGCGCGGTGAAGGACGAGATTTTCCAACGGTCCAGGGCCGGTTGTTCCCGCATCGGATGATGAGGGTTGTAGTCGGGCACGGCGCCCATCCGTCCCACCTTGAGGACGGGTCCGCGGATCCAGGGGTGGTAGCGGGCCCCTACCCCGAGCGTCAGCCAGGGGTTGTCGGGGCCGCCGGGGCGGGAGAGCAGTGCGGGCTGCTCTGGCAGGAGGAGTCCCAGTCCTTTCCAGGAGCGGGGCATGTGCAGTTTCGCCAGGTCGGGGACGAGGTGGTGGAGGTCGTCGAGCAGCCGTTCGGTGAACTCTATGCCGTGCTCGTTGCGGATCGCGTCCAGGTCGAGTTCGACGTCGATCCCGGCGGCCGCGCAGGCGCCGCGCCAGTCTCCGGCCAACCGCCGCTCGGTGGCGCGGTCGATCGCCTGGTGTGAGATCCCGTAGCGTCGGCCCTTGCGCAGCCCGGCCGCGCGCCACGGCTCGTGCGAGGCCGACGGGCGCCGGCGCCCGTCGGCCCCGCTCACCCCTCCTCCAGCAGGCTCTCCCAGTCCTGCCCCGCGATGCCCCTCTCCTCGGAGTCCTCGCCGGAGCGCTGGTCGATCACATCCACCAGGTCGTCGCCGTTCCCGATGTCCTCGGTCCGCGCGCCCGCCTCCACCAGGGCGAGCGCGAGTTCGGCGGTCCCGCTGCCGGCCACCGCGTAGAACAGCGGCGTGCGCTCCTCCGGGTCGGCGGCGTCCAGGTCCGCGCCCGCCTTGAGCAGGCGCGGCAGCACCGCCTCGTGGTCGACCATGGAGAGGTGGTGCAGCAGGGTCCTCCCGTTGCGGTCGCGCAGGTTCGGGTCGCCGCCCGCGTCCAGGTACCGCAGGACCGCGTCGGTGTCGCCGTGCCGGGCCCGCTCGAACAGCTCGTCGCGGGGCTCCCGCAGCCTGCGGGGCAGCCGCCCCTGCCCGGTGCTCCACGCGTCGCGCGCGGCGAAGCAGCCGCCGCTCGCGCCGCCCAGCGCCCGCAGCGCCGTCTCGCGCTCCAGCTCCTCCGCGGTGTGCGGGATGTCCAGGCCGTCGCCGGCGGGGGTCACCGTGTGCCACTCCCCGTCGCGGCAGCGCACCCGGACGGGGCCGAACCCCTCGGGATCGAACCCCGCAGGCCCGGGCCGCCGGTCGGCGGGCGGACGCGCCGGGGCGAGGGCCTCGCGGACCAGCGGGTGCAGCTCCTCGGGGGACATGCCGTCGCGGAGCACGTCGACGTCCGGCGGCCGGGTCCAGCACACCTCCGGGAGCACCGGGGGCTCGTCGTCCTCCCAGAGCAGGTACTCCTCGATCCCCAGCCGCGGGGCGTCCCCCTCCAGGTTCAGGATCACCGACTCGTGGATGGTGAGCGGGATCCGGAACCGCGTGCCGAACCCGGCGTCGGCCAGCCTGCGCGCCTCGCCGAGCAGCCGCGCCGGGGAGAACGGCAGCTGCGCCGCCACCTCCACGGGGTCGGCCGGGTCGCCCCAGTCCAGTTCCGCCGGGGCGGTGTCGAGGACGATCCCCGCGGCCGCGAAGGCCGCGACCGCCTCCCCCGCCTGGTGCAGGCCGTCGATCCACTCGGTCCGGGCCGCGGGGTCGCCGGGCCCGGGGTCCCCCGTCGGGAGCTCCCCGGCGGCGCGGAGCGTCCCGTCGGCGTTCAGGAACGGCGCGCGGTCGGGTCCCCCGCCCCAGCGCTCACGCATCTCGTGGACGTGCCGGGAGTCCCACAGGTGCCGGGAGATCTCCCACACGTGGGCGGCGCCCGACCAGTGCGCCGCGTAGGGGACCCGGTTGGAGCGCGGCAGGAACCCCCGCAGGAACACCTCCTCCACCGCCAGCACCAACCGCTGGTCCCCGTGGATCTTCCAGCCCCGCGGCCGCAGCGTCAGCCACGGCCCCTCGTCCCCGCCCGGGCGCGACAGCAGGACGGCCTGCTTGGGGACCAGCGTGCCCGACCCGCTCCAGAACCGGGGCATGTGCAGCCGCGCCAGGTCCGGGACCAGGTGGTGCAGGTCGTCCAGCAGCCGGTCGGCGAACTCGGAGCCGTGCTGGTCGCGCAGGTCGTCGATCTCGACGTCGAGGAGGGTCTCCACCCCCGCGGCCTCGCAGGCGCCCTCCCAGTCCCCGGCCAGGCGCCGCTCGGTGGCGCGGTCGATCATTTCGCGCGAGATCCCGTAGCGCCGGCCCTTGCGCAGCCCCGCCGCCCGCATCGGCCGGTGGGACACCGAGCGGGAGAGGTCCGAAGGCGTCACCGGTACAGGCTCGCGATCGCGCGCATGTCCTCGTGCACCCGGCGGGCCGGGCGCAGGTGCCCGGCGATCGTCCGCTTGGTGCGGCGCGGCAGGCCCGGACCGAGCCCCGCGTACTCCATGCGGCCGCTGCGGGCCACCGCCTCCGACAGCGCACGCGCGGCCGGGTAGCCGAACCCGGTGTGGCGCACCTCCAGGCGGCGCAGCGGGCTGGCGGGGATCGCCTCGGCCAGCGCCGTCACACCCGCGTCGCCCAGCTCGTTGGACGGCGCGCCCAGCGCCCGCTGCGAGGGCGGGCGGCCCAGGTCGAGCGCTTCGATGCCGCCCAGCGCCTCGGCCAGGGCGATCGCGCCGTCGGCGCCGATGCCGTTGCCGCCCAGGCCCAGGGTGACCGGCCGGTCCAGCCCGGCGACGGCGGCGGCGATGGTCCGCGCGCCCGCGTCGCCCAGGTGGTTGGCGGGCGCGTACAGCTCCCGCACCCCGGCCTCGCACAGGAACGCGGCCAGCAGGTCCGCGGTGTCCGGGCCCAGCCCGTTGCCGCCCAGGAACAGCCGCTCCAGCGGGGCCTCCCGCCCGGCCAGCGCGTCCAGGAGGGCGCGCAGACCGTCGGCGGTGACCCCGGTGTTCACCAGGTCCAGGGAGCGCAGGCGGCCGTTGGCGGCCAGGGCCCCGGCGACCGCCCGGGCACCTTCGTCGCCCACGGGGTTGCGCTTGAGCCACAGGGCCCGCACGGTGTCGTCCCCGGCGAGCCGGTCGGCCAGGGCGGCGGCGCCGTCCGCGCCGATCCGGTTGCAGCCCAGGTAGAGGGTCTGGAGCCCGTGCCCGTCGGCGAGGGAGCCGGCCAGCACGCGGGCACCCTCGGAGCCGATGGCGTTGGTGCCCAGCAGCAGGTGGGCGGCGTGCGGGGAGGCCGCGGCCGCGGGGATCACCCGCCGCGCCCCGGCCAGGCCCAGGCCCTGCTTGCACAGGTCCACCCGGCCGTCGGGGCGCAGGGTCCCCAGCGGGAAGGTCTCGTCGGCCGTCACGGGGGCCGGGTCGGCCAGCCGGGCCAGCAGCGGCTCCAGGCCGGCGGGGTCCGCCAGAGGCAGGTCGGGGTGCTCGATGGCGGGGCAGCGTACGGGCGTCTTGTCGGTCATCACCATTCCACCGCTCGATCGTGATCGGGCCGGTGGACGGAGCCGACCGGGGCCCCTGCGTGCAAAAGAAGAAGCGGCAGGACCGGTCGGATTCGAACCGACGTCCTCCAACTCGCTGTCCGGCGCGACGACCTCTGCGCTACGGCCCTGCCGAGCAGGCAGTCTAACCACAAATACCGACGTTTCCGGCGCTCTCCCCCTGGTTTTCGGCGTTGCCGCAGGTGGGGGGCGGAGAAAAGGATCGGGGTGACGGGGGCGGCCGGATTCGAACCGGCGTCCTCCCCCATGACGTGTAGGCGCGACGACCTCTGCGCTACACCCCCGCCACGCGACGAGCGTAGCGGTTGCGCGGGCAGCGGTCCGGGCCGTGGGCGGCGCGGAATGGAACCGACCGGATTCGAACCGGCGTCCTCCCCCATTGAAGAGTGGGCGCGACGACCTCTGCGCTACGGTCCCACCGCTGCGGGGAAAGATAGCGCACCGGCGCCGCGGAGGGAAAGGGCGGGGCCGGCCGGATTCGAACCGGCGTCCTTTCGGTGTGCAGCCGAACGCGACGACCTCTGCGCTACGGCCCCGCCGCGGGGCACACGCTAGCGCACGGACCCGGGGGCCCGCGGCGCCCGCCCGAGGCCCGGAAGGCGCAGGCCCCCGGCCGGGACCGGTCAGCCGGCCGCCGCCGGCGCGGGCAGCGGGAGCGCGCCCGAGTCCAGGGCGTGGATGACCCCCGCCGCCCCGCCCCGGGCCGCGGCGCTCAGCCCCAGCGCCGACGGCTCCACCCGGCATCCGCCCGCGTCCGGGGCGAACACCCCGGCCGCCAGGGCGCTCCGGCAGGGCGGCAGCAGCCAGGGGCCCATCGGCACGAAGTACCCGCCCAGCAGCACCAGCCCCGGGTCCACCAGGTTGACCAGCGCCGCCAGCCCCCGGCCCAGCATGCCTCCCGCCCGCTCCAGTGCCGCCACCGCCACCGCGTCGCCCGCCGCCGCCCGGCCCACCGCCGTGTCCACCAGGACCGCCACGTCCGCGCCGGACAGCGGCCCGCCCGGGGCCAGGTCGGGGAGCGCGTCGCGCAGGATCGCGCCGATGCCCGCCACCGCCTCCAGGCAGCCGCGCCGCCCGCACGAGCATTCCGGCCCGCCCGGGTCCAGCGCCAGGTGGCCCAGCTCCCCGGCGAACCCGCCCGCGCCGCGCAGCAGGGCGCCGTCGGTGAGCACCCCCGCGCCGATCCCGACCTCCCCGGTGACGTAGACCAGGTCCGGGGTCCCGGCGAAGGAGCCCACCCGGTACTCGGCCACGGCCCCCAGGTTGGCGTCGTTGTCCACGCGCACCGGGAAGCCCAGCGCGTCCGCGCGCGCCCCCAGCGGGAAGTCCGCCCAGCCCAGGTTGGGGGCCCGGCGCACCGTCCCGGACGGGGCGTCCACCAGGCCCGGCACCGCGATCCCGGCGCCCACCACGGTCCTTCCGCGCACCGCCGGGTCGTCGGCGGCCTCGCGCAGCGCCGCCACGATCCGGCGGGCGCTCTCGTCGGGCCCCGCCTCCCGCGCGTCGAAGGGCGTGTGCCGGGCGGTCAGCTCCCGCTGCACCAGGTCCACCGCCACCACCGACAGGTAGTCGACGTTGACCTCCAGGCCCAGCGCCGCCACCGACGTGTCGTCCAGGTCCAGCAGCACCCCGGGGCGGCCCACGCCGCTCTGCGCGGTCCGGCCGGTCTCCCGGACCAGGCCGCGCGCCATCAGGTCGGCGACCAGGCTGGACACCGTCGTCTTGTTGAGGCCGGTGGCCGCCGCCACCGCCGCCCGCGAACACGGCGCGGACTCGCGGATGGTGCGCAGCACCACCCCCAGGTTGGCCTCACGGACCGTGCGCAGGCCCACCGTTCCCGAACCCATCGCCACGGGGACCTCCCTCGTCAACCCACCGCCGTGTCCGGATCGTACCGGGCGGGCCGAAAACGGGTTGCCGGACGGCCCCGACCGGTGGTGGGATGCGGGCCATGGTCCCCGCAGACGTCTTCCGCGACCAGCCGGTCCTCACCGGTGACCTGGTCGAACTCCGCCCGCTCGACGCCGAGACCGGCGCCCCGCTCGTCGGGGCCCTCGTCGACATGGACCCGGAGGTGCGCCGCCTCACCGGAACCCACCGGCGGTTCACACGGGAGGCGGTCCAGGAGTGGAACCGGACCCGCCCGGACCACCACGACCGCGCCGACTGGGTGATCGTCGAACGCGCCGGGGGCACGACCGTCGGCGACTGCGCGCTCACCGAACTGGACCCCGACAACGCCTCCGCGGGCTACCGGATCGCGCTGACCTCCACCGCCCACGCCGGGAAGGGGTACGGGACCGCCGCCACGGACCTGGTCCTGGAGTACGCGTTCACGGTGGCGGGCCTGCACCGGGTGGCGCTGGAGGTGTTCGACTTCAACCCGCGGGCGCGGCGCTCCTACGAGAAGTCGGGGTTCGTCCGCGAGGGCGTGTGGCGCCAGGCCCTGCACTGGGACGGCGAGTGGCACGACGCCGTCCTGATGTCGGTGCTCGCCCACGAGTACGCGGCCCTACGCGCCGCGGGGGACACCGGGGCCGGGGACGGCTAGCCTCGGGGTATGCCCGTTCCCGAGTTCCTGCGCGAGCTGCGCGATCAGATCGGCCCGGCCCTGGTCCCCCTGGTGGGGGTCACCGCCGTGGTCCTGGACGAGGACGACCGTGTGCTGCTGCACCGGCGCGCCGACGACGGCCGCTGGGCGACCCCCGGCGGCATCCTCGAACCGGGGGAGCAGCCCGCCGTCGCCGTGGTGCGGGAGGTCGAGGAGGAGACCGGCCTGGTGGTGGAGGTCGAGCGGCTGGTCAGCGTGCTCGGCCAGGACCCCTACGTCTACCCCAACGGCGACCGGGTCCAGTTCCTGGACCTGGCGTTCCGCTGCCGCCCGGTCGGCGGCGCCCTCGACGCCGGCGGCGACGAGACCCTGGAGGTGGGCTGGTTCGCCCCCGGCGGGCTGCCCGCCATGTCGGAGCGCATCCTCGACCGCATCGCCTACGCCCGGGAGGCCCGCCCCGAGCCCTTCTACGTCCGCTGACCGCCGGTCCGCGCGGGCGGGTCAGAGGAAGACGCGGCCGCGGCGGCCGCGGTCGCGCAGGGCCGCCATGCGGCGGACGTTGCCCGGCCGGCGCGACAGCAGGTGGTAGAGCAGCAGCGTGCACCCCCGGTCGGTGCGCGCCCGGTCGGCCATCTCGCCCATGTTGACCCGCGGGTACAGCCGCACCCCGCCCGCGTGCACCCGCACGGTGTGCGCGCCCTCCGGGAAGTGGGCGTAGGCGTGGTTGTCCGCCGTGTACTCCGAGCAGCGCGCCAGCGCCGCCCCCAGCAGCGGAACCGGTTCCGCGCCCAGCACCGCGAGCCGCCGCCAGAACCCGGTGTGCCCCGCCACCACGTGCCCGAGCTGGTGGGCCACCGTGAACGCCAGCGCGTCCGGGTCGCCGACCCGCCCGTCGTCGTCGAACAGCTCGCCCGACAGCACCAGGTAGCGGCGCAGCCCGTGCGCCCCCGCGTCGGCCCGGCCGCCGTCCACCCGCACGTACGCCTCGGGGGTGCGCACCCCCATCGCCGCCGACAGCGTCGCGACCACCCGGTACGCCTCGGGGAACTGGGTGGGGGAGATCTTCACCGACTCCGCCCGGTGCCGCGCGTACCGCAGCCCCCGGACCAGCCAGCAGCCGGCCGGGACGGCCGCCAGCGCCAGGACCGGCGCCTGCCAGGTGCCGGTCAGCACGGCCAGCAGGTGCGCGCCCAGGCCCAGCAGCAGCACGTTCGCGACCGCGCACACGACGAACAGCGGGGCCTCCCACGGGTGGGCGGGCGCCGGGACGATCTCCTCGCCGTCGCCCAGCTCGTAGGGCCCGCGGCCGCCCGGTCGGACGGACCGGCAGTAGGGCGCGGCCGGGTACCGGGTCTCCGGGACGTATCCGCAGCCACCCGCCCCGTGCACCGAACACCCCTTGAAGCGGCCCTGCGCGGGCGCGGGATGGAACATGGAGGCCTCCCCTCGGGCGCGGGAATCGTGGACAGGGATGATCACTCCCTGTGTCCAAATATTACTTTCCGCTTCCTCTGGGATGGGCTTAGAGCCCGACGGCGTGTCAACGACGGTTAACGGACACCTTCCCCCGGTCCGCACCGCCGTCCGGAACCCCTTCGAGGCCCCTCCGCCGGGCCCTCAGCGCTGCTCGTACCGGCGCAGCTCCTCGGCGAGCACGTCCAGGAACCGGTCCACCTGCGCCGGGTCGTACCCCGGCCGGGCGCGGGTCGTCGAGAACTGGACCCGCTCCACGTCCTTGGCGGACAGCGTCGCCCGCTCCGGCCGCCCCTGCTGGAGCACCTCCAGGGTGAACTCGGCCCGGTCCAGGAACTCGTCGACCTCCTGCTCGTTGTAGCCGGTGGTCAGCCGCGTCGTGGCGAACTGCTGGTCGCGCACGTGCTCGGGCGTCATCCGGGGCGGCGGCCCCTGCCGTCCCCGGCCGCCCGCTGGCCCGGGCCCGGGCCCGGGCCCGGGCGCCGCCGCGCCGCCCGCCTGCGGTCCCGCCGCCGGCGCGGCGGCAGCGGAGGGGTGGCCGGGCCGGAACGGCCCAGGCCGCGCCCGGCCAGGTCGGCGACCACGACGTCGAGGAAGTCGTCCACCTCGTCCTCGCGGTACCCCGGGCTCAGCCGGGTGGTCCGGAAGCGCGAGTTGCGCACCTCCTCCGCCGTGATGAGCGGGCCCGTGCGCGGCCCGCCCTCCAGTGCGACGAGCGTGCTCTCGATGCGGTCGAGCAGCGCGTCGACGTCCTCCTCGTTGTATCCCGGGCGCAGACGCACCGTGTGGAACTTCTTCTTGCGGATGTCCGCCGGTGTCAGAGGCATGGTCCCTATTGTGCAGTTCAGGAGGTTCTCGGGGTGGTCATTCCGGCCCGCTGTGCGCCTCCGACCGCGCGATGCGCTGTGCGAGGTCGTTCAGCGCGTCGGCGACCTGGGTGCGGTCGTACCCGCGCAGGACCACGTCGAGCCGCGCGAAGGCGAGCTCGTCCGCGGTGATCGCCGCGGTCCCGGCCGGGACCGCGACGGGGGAGGGGACCCCGGTGCGGGCGGCCAGGGTGGCGAACGCCCGGTCCAGGAGCTCCGAGACCTGGACGCGGTCGTATCCGCGCAGCACGATGTCGAAGTCCGGCAGCGGCGGCGGGGTCTCCGCGGGCGGGTCCCAGGGGGCGGAGGGGGCCGGAGCGCTCCCGTCCCGCGACTCCAGGAGGGCGAGTTCCCGGGCGACACCGTCCATCCAGTCGGCGACCTGGGTGCGGTCGTATCCGCGCAGGACCACGTCGAACCGGGCGGAGGCGAGCTCGGCCGAGGTGATCGGCTCCCCGTCCTCCGGGGCCCGCGCGGCTGGTGGCGCCCCGGTACCCGCCGACAGCGCGGCGAGCGCGCGGTGCGCCAGGCCGGCGACCTGGTTGCGGTCGTATCCGCGCAGCACGATGTCGAAGTCCGGGACCGTCATGGGGGAGTGCATGCCCGCATTATGCCGAGGGCTCCGCGGCCCGCGCCATAGCGGACCGGCCCCGTGGCCGACAGCGGACGCGTGTCCCCGCTCTCACTCCCGCAGGAGGTAGACGGCGAGGGCGCGGGCGATCGAGTTCGCGGCCCGCTCCTGCCACTGCGGGTCCTCCAGGAGGGCGGCGTCCTCGGGGTTGCGCATGTTCCCGGCCTCCAGGAACACCTTGGGCACGGTGGACATGTTGAGCCCGCCCAGGTCGGTGCGCTCGTCCAGGCCGTCCTGGGCCAGGTAGTCGGCGTAGGGGATGTCGGTGCCCTCGCGGTACTCGCGGCGCAGGTCCTCGGCCAGCTCCCGGGAGGGCTCCACGATCTCCTCGGTGTAGCCCTCGACCTCGCCCGGCACGATCACGTGGAAGCCGCGCCCGGTCTCGGGGCCGCCGTCGGCGTGGATGGACAGGGCGGCGTCGGCGTCGGCCTCGTTGCCGATCTCGGCGCGCTCGTTGATGCAGGGGCCCACGCCCTCGTCGTCCTCGCGGGTGAGGATCACGGTGGCGCCGTCGGCCTCCAGGCGCTCCTTGACGAGGAGGGAGAGCTCCCAGTTGAAGAGGTGCTCGGGGTAGCCGGACCCGGTCTCCGCGCCGACGGTGTCGCAGGCCTTCTGCTGGGGGCCGGCGGGGACCAGGCGGTTGATCTCGGAGGAGGCCTCGGCGTTGCCGCCGTTGTGCCCGGGGTCGATGACCACGACGCGGTCGTGCAGCGGGCCGTCGCCGACGGGCTCGTGTGCGCCGTCCCCTCCGTCGGCGGTGCCGGGGGAGCCCTCGTCCGAGGATCCGTCGTCGGGGCCCGGCAGCGGGATCGCGGCGGTGGGGTCGGCGCCGGGCTCGGCCCCCGAGGCCGACGCGCAGCCGGTGGCGAGGAGGGCGAGGAGCGGGATGAGGTACAGGGCGCGGGTGGCGCGGCTCCGGGGCCCTGGCGGTGCGGAGACGGGCATGTCCACAACCTACCGGGCGAACCGGGCGGAACACCCCGGTCCTCGCGCGGTACTTCTTATTAAGACGCCCGGAAGTCGGATCGGTTTACACGATACAAGGAAAAATTTTCGAGCGAATCCGTTCCTGTGCGCAGTGTAATCCGAGTTTCTCCCGTGATCTTCTTGTGATCTATTTTCGGATGTTTTCGGGCATTCGGCCGGTGTAAGGTTTCCGTGAGGAAACGGGAAGTATCCCGCGTCGGCTCCGCTGGCCCCTCCGTCCGAGGCCGCTGTCGATTCTCCCTGGTGGAAGCCGTTTTTTCGAGCCTCCCCATCCCATCCGAACCCCGGCCGCAGTACCCCCGCACCGCGTGGCCGCACCCCGCCCGCGAGTGTTGCACTGAGCCGGGCCGACCTGGCGAGCACGGGTCGGAATCCCCTATGAGGATTGATTTGAAGAACACCAAGATCGCCGCTCGTCGCGTCTTTCAGGCCGGTGCCGCTTTCGCCGCCCTGGGCGCCCTGAGCATTGCGACGGCCCTCCCCGCCGCCGCGGACGAGCAGTACGGCTGGGCCTACGCCACCTCCAACGGCGGCAACGGGTTCATCGAGACCCAGGACGGCAGCGTCAGCGACGCCTTCTCCGTCGACTACGGCTGGGTGTCCTGGTCGGGCACCTCGTCCGCGTCGGTGACCTCCAGCGGCATCCTGGCCACGGTGGAGGTCCCCTCCGTCCGTGTCCAGATCACCGTGTCGGACGCCGAGAACGGCCTCCCCACCGAGGAGGACGAGGAGCTCACCGAGGACGAGGAGCCCACCGAGTCCGAGGAGCCGACCGACGGGGCCGAGGACCCCGAGGGCGGCGAGGACACCGGGGATGACGACACCTCCGGCGGCGGCGAGGACGACGGCTCCTCCGAGGGCGGCGACAACGGGAACGGCGACGGTGGCGACACCGACGAACCCGCCCCGACCACGCCCCCGGTCGACGGGGACGACGAGACCGTCGACCCCTCCCCGGAGCCCAGCCCCAGCCCCTCCGCCGAGGCCGAAGACACCGACGCCGACGCCACCGTGGTCACGCTCGACGAGACCAACAGCGAGACGGTCGCCGACTCCGACGAGGTCCTCGTCGAGGCCACCATCTCCGGCATCTCCGTCAGCACCTTCAAGAGCTGGGACGGCTCGGTCGAGCACAGCGTCGACCCGGGCACCGTCAGCAACATCACCGCCCCCGAGGGCGTGGAGTTCACCATCACCCCCGACATCTACGAGTGGGAGCAGCCCACCGAGGTCGACGGGTACCTCTGGGAGGACGCCTACTCGGTCCTCGACTACGACTTCAAGGCCGACGGCGAGCTGGTCCAGTTCGTGACCATCGCCGAGACCGGTGTCGGCACCGTCACCATCGGCGAGGGTGAGAACCCCGGCGGCGGTGACGACGACGGCGAGGAGAAGCCGCGTCCGGAGAAGCCGATCGAGAAGCCCGAGGGCGAGGACAAGAAGCCCGTCGCCAAGCCCTCCGAGGCCCTGGCCACGACCGGTAGCCCGATCGGCGGCCTGATCGCCGCCGGTGCCGCGATCGCCGCCGGCGGTGGCGCCGCCGCCTACCTGGCCCGCCGCAAGAAGAACGCCGCCGTCGAGGCTCCCGCCGAGGAGAACGACAACTAGGCGACCCACACCGCACCGCCGGCCCTGACCCGCCGGTGACACGGTGGCCTGAACGGCCCCGGGGACTCCTCCCCGGGGCCGTTCGCGTTCCCGGCCGCCGGAACTCTTCCGCGACCCCGGCCGTTGATCCGGCATCCGACCCCTCACGGTGAGCGATCACGCGCCGGAGAACGGTTTCCGATTCGTGATCGAGCGGTTAGGCTCGGCCGTGTGGGCGCTCCGCGCCCCGCCACGCACGGACCCTTCCCCCGGGGCGGGAAGGCGACCGTCCCCGCCGCCCCGCATGCCGCGGCCTCGCACGCGGCGCTCCCCGTGAACCGGCCCCGGGCCGGAGGACGGGGCCGGCCGTACGGCCGGACATCCCCCAGTAGCTACAGGAGTGCCGTGGTGACCCCCGCCAGAACGACAGCACACCGCCTCCTCGGCGGCACAGCCGCGGCCGCGCTCGGCCTGACCCTGTCCGTGCCCCCGGCCGCCGCGGCGGCCACCGCCGTCGACCCGCTCGTCTGGGGCAACGCGCAGGCCTGGGCCGCCAACGGCGACGCCGTCTCCGGCTACTCCACCGCGGTCAGCTTCGGCGGGGACAACGAGGCGCGCGGCGACACCGCCGACGTGTACGGCCCCCTCGCCCCCTACGTCGACATCGAGGGCTCCAGCCGCACCGTCATCGGCGCCGAGGGCGCGGCCGCCACCGCCGTCGTGGACTCGGCCGTCCTGCGCCTGACCGTCGCGGACCTGATCGCCCTCGGCATGATCGACGTGCCCGCCGGCATCGACCTCTCCCCGTCCGCCCCGGACACCCTGGACGCCGAACCGACCTCCGAGGAGGGCGAGGACCCGCTCTCCCCGTACTGGGACGTGCCCACCCCGGAGGGCGGGGAGGAGCCCCGGCCCCAGCAGCCGCCCGCCGACGGGGACCACTCCCACCTCAAGGAGGAGTCGGAGAGCCCCGGCCCGGAGGATTCCGGCCCCGCGAGCCCCTCCCCGAGCGAGAGCCCGACGGACGGCGTGATCGCCCTGGACGACTCCTCCACGCGCCGGTTCGCGGCCGAGGGCCCCCTGGAGGCCGACGACGCCCTGGAGGTCTCCGTGGCCGACGTCGTCACCACGGCCTCGGCCGGGTACGACGGGCACACCGGCAGCGGCTTCGAGCACGGCGCCCTCAGGGCCTTCGGGGTGCCCGTGGACCCGCTGCGGCCCGGGCGCGCCCAGGTCGTGGAGGACGTCCTAGAGGTCGTGGACGAGGAGGGGGAGACGGTCCTGGAGGTCCCGGTGGCCGTCCACTTCGCGAGCGTCCAGGAGACCTTCGACGACGAGGACCCGGACTGGCGGGGCCAGGGCGCCCGCTCCCGGCTCAGTGTCACCGTGAACGTGGGGGAGGCGGAGGACGGCAACGGGCTGACCGTCGACTTCGCCGACTCCTGGGCGCTGGGATCCACCTACGCGGCGGACTCGGGGGCCTCCCCGTCCCCGGACGGCCGGACCGGCACCGCCCCGCAGGCGCAGCAGCGCCCCGGCAACGACCTGGCGATGACGGGAAGCTCCCTGGCCGCCCTGGTCACCGCGGCGCTGGTGGCCATCGGCGGCGGGTCCGCCGCCACCTTCCTGGCCCGCAAGCGCACCTCCGCCATGGACGACCGCATCGGTGACTGAGGCCCGGGCCGGGCGTCAGAGCCAGCCCTTCTCGTAGGCCACCCGCGCCGCCTCCGTGCGGTTGCGGGTGCCGGTCTTGCCGATGGCCGAGGACAGGTAGTTGCGGACGGTGCTCTCCGACAGGTGCAGCCGGGCCGAGATGTCGGCGACCGTGGAGCCGTCCCGAGCGGCCGCCAGCAGCTGGCGTTCCCGGGCGGTCAGCGGGTCCGGCTCCGAGCCCAGCGCGGCGGCGGCCAGGCCCGGGTCGACCACCGTCCCGCCCGCGGCCACGCGCCGGATCGCCGCGGCCAGCTCCTCCACGGGGCCGTCCTTGCAGAGGAACCCGGCGGCGCCCGCCTCCATCGCACGGCGCAGGTAGCCGGGGCGACCGAAGGTGGTGACGATGAGGACCCGGCAGGACGGCAGCCGCTCGCGCAGCTCCGCGGCGGCCTCCAAGCCGCTGCCCCCGGGCAGCTCGATGTCCAGTACGGCGACGTCCACCCGGTGCTCCACCGCGGCGGGCACGATCCCGGGGCCGTCGGCCACCAGGGCGACGACCTCCAGGTCCTCCTCCAGGCCCAGCAGGAGGGCCATCGCGTCGCGCATCATCCCCTGGTCCTCGGCCAGCAGGACCCGGACGGGGGAGGAGGGGGTGTCGGCAGCACTCATGGGCCGAACCCTAGGGCACCGCCCCTGGCGCGGGCGACCGCTCCCCGCCCCGGACCCGCGAACCCCGCGAACCCTGCGGGCCCCGCGAACCCCGCGAACCCCGCGGGCCTCGGGCGCGCCCGGCCGCCCCGCCCCCTCAGGGGAGCCGCGCCTCCCCGTCCGCCACCGGGAGTTCGGCGACCACCCGGAACCCGCCCCCGGGCAGGGCCCCGCTCTCCAGCCGGCCGCCCGCCAGGGCCAGCCGCTCGCCGAGCCCGGCCAGCCCGTGCCCGCTCGGCGCTCCGCTCCCGCGGGCCGTCGCGCCGCCCGTCCCGCGGGTCCCCGCCGGGCGCGGGACCGCCCCCGCCGTCGTCGGCCACGGTGACCCGGACGGTGCCGTCCGCGTGCTCCACGGACAGCTCCGCCGACGCGGCGCCGCTGTGCCGGAGCACGTTCGTCACGGCCTCGCGTACCACCCAGCCCAGGACCGCCTCGGCCCGCGCCGGGACGGGCGGCCCCGACCGGCGCACCGCCACGGCGATGCCGGACCCCTCCAGGGCCGGGACCGCCCGCTCCAGCTCGCGGGTCAGCCCGTCCTCCCGGTACCCGGAGACCGCCTCCCGGATCTCGGTCAGCGAGCGCCGCCCCACCTCCTCGATGTCGGCGGCCTGCGCGGCGGCGGCCGCCGCGTCGCGCGGGGCCAGCCTGCGCACCGCCTCGGCCTTGACCACGATCACCGACATGCTGTGCCCGAGCAGGTCGTGCAGGTCGCGGGCGAACCGCAGCCGCTCCCGGTCCACCGCGGCCAGGGCCAGCTCCTCCCTGGTCCGGCGCAGCTCCCGCACGGTCTCGTTGAGCCCCAGCAGCGCGGACACCATGACCCCCGAGATGAACGTGCCGTACCCGGAGACCATCGGCAGCCACAGGGCGTCGCCCCGGTGCCCGGCGATCACCCCGGCCGCCCCGCCCAGCACGATCAGCGCGCCCACCAGCGGCACCGTCGGCAGGGCGGTCCCGCAGGCCAGCGCCGCCATCATGAACAGGAACACCCAGGTGTCGCCGTAGACCAGCGCCAGCACCGTGGTCAGCGCCGCCTGGGCGGCCAGCAGCCAGAGCAGGCCCCGGCCCGCGTACCGGGGCGGGGAGAGGTCCCGGGTGACCACGGCGGCGTACAGGGCCGAGACCGCCAGCAGCCCGGCCCAGCCGAACCAGGGCCAGCGGGCGCCGTCGAACAGGTCGGTGACGGCCCCCGCGGTCAGCAGCAGCCCGGGCAGGTACCCGGTGCGCCCGGGCGGCCCGACCGGTCCCAGCGCCGCGACCGGGTCCACGACACCGCAGCCCTCGCGGTCGTCCCCGCCACCGCCACCGCCGGCGGCGCCGGCCGCCCCACCGCCCCCGGACCGGTCGTCCATCGCGTTCCTAGCCCTTCGTCGCCGGTCGCAGGAAGGAGTGCACCGCGTAGGCCCCGAACACCAGGGTCCACCCGAGCAGCCCCGCCACGGTACCGGGGGAGGGCGCGGCCCCGTCCACGGTGGCCCACCCCAGCGCCCCGAACAGGTGGCCCGGAGACCAGGCGGCGAGGTCCGCCAGCGCCCCCGGGAACTCCGAGAGCGGGAACCACAGGCCGCCGAGCAGGGCCAGCAGCAGGTTGACCACGATGTTGGTCGTCCCGGCGGCGGAGGGCGACAGCCGGTACCCGTTGGCGATGCCCAGCAGCACGAACGGCAGTGCCCCGATCCACAGCAGCAGCGGCAGCACGGCCCACTGCCAGGCCTCCAGCCGGACGCCGTTCAGCAGCGCTCCGGTGGCCAGGACCAGCAGCACGGAGGGCAGCACCATGAGCGACCCGGTGAGCGCCCGCCCGGCCACCACCGTCCATGGACGCATCGGCAGCAGGCGCAGCAGGCGCAGCCAGCCGGTCCCCTTGTCCTCGGCGACGGCGGTCCCGGCCGACAGCCCGGAGCCGAGCGCGCCGTAGGCGGCCAGGCCCACCATGGACACCACGGCCCAGCCCGGGTCGGCCGGGCCGTCGCCGCGGCCGATGCTCGTGAACAGCACGTACATCAGCACGGGGGTGCCCAGCCCGAAGATCATGAACCCGGGGTCGCGGTAGGTGCGGCGGAGCTCCAGGCCCACGTAGGCGGTCAGCAGGGCGGCGGTGCGGGTCATCGGTCGGCCTTCCGGGCTCGGGCGGGGGAGGGGGCGGGCTCGGAGGTGATGCCGATGAAGGCGTCCTCCAGGTTCGCGGTGGCGACCTCCAGGTCGCGCACCCGGACCAGGGCGCTCAGGGCGTGCACGGTCTCGTCGGAGTCGGCGGTGCGCAGCCGGATCCGGCCGCCCAGGTCCTCCACGGACACCACTCCGGGCAGGCCCTCCAGGCCCGCGGGGCGTTCGGCGCCGTGGGGCAGCGCGAAGGACACCACCCCGGTCCCGAACGAGCGGCGGATGCGGTCCGGGGCGTCGTCGGCGATGATCCGGCCGCGGTCGATGACCACGACCCGGTCCGCGTTGAGGTCGGCCTCGTCCAGGTGGTGGGTGGAGAAGAGCACGGTGGTGCCGCGCTCGGTAAGGGCGCGCACGGAATCCCAGAACACGCGGCGGGCGGCCACGTCCAGGGCGGCCGTGGGCTCGTCCAGGATCAGCAGGTCGGGGTCGCCGACCAGGGCGAGGGCGAAGCCCACCCGCTGGGTCTGGCCGCCGGAGAGGCGGTCCGCGCGGCGGCGGGCCACCCCGGTCAGCCCGGCCAGCTCCAGGGCCTCGGCGACCGGCATGGGGGCGCGGTGGGTGCCGGCGACGAACCCGACCAGCTCGCGCACGGTGACCCGGGGGACGGGCCGGACGTCCTGGAGCATCGCCCCGACCCGGCCCGCGTCGACGGCCGCGCGGGGGGTGCCCCCGAACAGCCGGGCGGTCCCGGAGGTGGGGGTGTCCAGCCCCAGCAGGATGTCGACCGTCGTGGACTTGCCGGCGCCGTTGCGGCCCAGCAGCGCGACCCGCTCGCCGGCGCCGATGCCGAGGTCCACGCCGTCCACGGCGCGCACCGCGCCGAACTCCTTGACGACCCCGTTGAGTTCCACGGCCGGGGGTGCCGCCTGCGTCCTGTCCATGCCCCGAACGCTACGGAGCGGCCGGGGGCCCGCTGTAGATGGAAATGTACGGACCCCGCCGGTACGAATGTCCCATCCGCAGGTGGGAGCGGGTGCGGGCCCGTGGCGCCGTGTCCCGGAGGCGCCCCGGGAGCACAAGGGGGCGGGCCTTCTCGGTGAAGGCCCGCCCTCGGGTCTTGTCAGCCTGCCTGCACGGCCGGAGCCCGTCCGGCCGTTTCCCCCCGGAACCAGCGGCTCAGACCGGGGAGATCACTCCGTACGCTGGCTGGGGATGCCGGCCAGCAGGGCACGGACCTCCGTCTCACGGTAGCGACGGTGTCCGCCCAAGGTGCGGATCGAGGTCAGCTTGCCCGCCTTGGCCCAGCGCGTCACGGTCTTGGGGTCCACGCGGAACATGGTGGCAACCTCGGCGGGGGTCAACAGGGGCTCCGCCTCGGGCGTGCGAGTTGACATGTGTACGGCCTCTCCTCCTGGATCTGTGTGCCGATCCTTGAGCCTGTGATCCTGGCGCTTCGCCCGGATGTCCAATATGAGTCCATATTGGCATCACCCGAGGTGATGGTGCAGCCACTTTCAGCAACTTTGCTCATGGGAGGCCCTGGAAAGCCGCCCGTGGCTGCGTCACGCTAAGTGATTCTAGCGACACGTTTAGTGGCATGTGGCGTATTCGGTCAAAACTTCGTTCTCGGGCCTTGTTTTTCTCGATCCGGAGGTCACGAAGTGCTACAGAGGTCTGAC
This sequence comes from Nocardiopsis changdeensis, assembly GCF_018316655.1. GTDB lineage: Bacteria > Actinomycetota > Actinomycetes > Streptosporangiales > Streptosporangiaceae > Nocardiopsis > Nocardiopsis changdeensis. The sequence continues at coordinate 536,345 of NZ_CP074133.1, forward strand.
CGAAACCCCGGTGCCAGGCCTGCTGCCCGCTGGGTCGCGCCTTCGGCCGGCCCGCCGGGGGAGGGCGGGGCCGCCGGGGGCGGGATCCCCCTCCGCGGGCCGCCCCGGGGCGGTCGGGTCGCGCGGGATCGCCCGCGCGGTAGGGGTTCTCCGATGGACGGCGGTGCTTTCGGTGATCGGACGGCTACAGTCTACGTCGATCACTAACGGGCGTTATGCCCAGTTTCACCACGCTTGATGTCGTGCGCGGACGACGTCCGGGCTCGCACCGTTGTCACGTGCGCAAACGGGTACGCCGGGCGGAAAGAAACCTGGTGTACCAGGTTCGCGGGCGGCGCGTCGCGGGGGTGCCGGCGCCGGAATTTCACGACACCCCGGGGCCGGTGTCCACGAAAACCTGGGCATCTCATCACCCTCAGTTGGCGTGCTCCAGGGCGCGGATCGACCTCCACCTGCGCAGCAGCCGGTCCCGCAGCTCCACCACCCGCTCCGCGTCGCCGGCGGCCAGCGCCTCCACCGCGGCGGCCACCTCCGCCACCGAGCGCTCCCCTGCCAGGTGCTCGTCGTCCAGCAGGTGCACCAGGCCGCCGTAGTCCAGCTCCAGCAGCGAACCCGGATGGGCCACCGCCCGCAGCCACTCCACCAGACCCTCCGTGGCCGCCGACACGGCGTGCCGCCCGATGTACTCCGTCAGCACCGCCGCCGTGCGCTCCAGGCGCTCCAGGCCCGTCGCGGTCCGCGTCAGGTACAGCAGGGCCCGGGTAGGGCCGGTCTCGGGTACCAGGCGCCGCTCCCCGTCCGAGAAGGGCACGAACCACGCCACCGGGACCGCCCAGTTGCTCGACAGGATCCCCGGCCTCAGGCGCGCGCCCGAGGCCCGCCACTCCCGGTACCCGTCCTCGACCCGCTCCGCCTCCCGCTCGGACACGAACGCCTCGCTCAGCGCCGGGGGGACCTGTTCCGCGAAGTCCGCGAACGCCCGCCACGACCGCAGCCGGGTCTCCCAGGGGCACACGTACAGCCGCCCCTCCACCCGGCGCAGGTACGCGTTCCGGCTCTCCTCGCGCGGCGCCAGGACCGGCGGGGTCACCACCAGCCGGCCCAGGCTCTCGGCCTGCTCGGCGGCCAGCGCGTGCGCGCGGCGCGGCCGGTCGGGGGACCGCGCGTACTCCTCCCAGCGTCTCCGCTCGTCCGGCGCGAACGACTCGATCGGCTGATAGACGCGGAGATAGGCGGTGTAGGGCAGCACGGAACGCATCGTGGCACACATCCCGCCGTGTGGCACTCGCCACGCCCGAACCCCGTATCCGCCGGTCGGGCAGGGTTTGCAGCGTGGCGACCGGCGGCGCCCCGGGGCGTGCCGCGTCCCCGCACCACATCCGTCACACCCGGGTGGCGTAGGCACGGCGGGGCCCGACCAGGTACGGTTGTACGTGTACGTAAGCTGACGCCTGTCGTCAGTCGCGTTTGACGGCCGTCAGCCCGTTCAGTGCGGGTTAGTTAAGTGATCCGGGGTTCCGTCGGAACCCCATCGTTGAGGGGGTCGAGCCAATGGGGCGCGGCCGAGCCAAGGCCAAGCAGCAGAAGGTCGCCCGGAAGCTCAAGTACAGCACCGGTGGGACCGACCTTGATCGGCTGCGGTCGGAGCTGGGTGTCGCTGAGGATGAGGGACCGACCGGACCGGGTCCGGACGATTCCTACGCGGATTCTCACGATGACCTGATCGACCGTTACGCGGATCTCGCCGAGAAGTACTCGGAGTCCGACAAGTAGCAGTACGTCGGGCGGGGCTTCCAGGTCGCTCGGGCAACACAGCAGACCTGCGGACACCACCGGTCCCCCACCAGGGGCCGGGCCGGACAGGTGGATATAGCCGGTGCGAACCACTGCGGTGGTTCGCACCGGCTATGTTCGCGTCCGTCACGCGCCGGGGTGCTCGCCGTCCAGGCGGGCCAGCCCCGAACCGGACACGATCGTGCCCAGGCGCCAGGCCGGGACACCGCGCTCGGAGAGCACGTCCAGGGCGCGCCCTTCGTCCTGCGCCGCGACGACCGCCACCATGCCCACACCCATGTTGAACGTGGCCTCCATGTCCTCCCGCGACACGCCGCCCCGCTCCGCCAGCAGGCCGAACACGGGGGCGGGCGTCCAGGTGGAGCGGTCCAGCACCGCGTCCAGGTGGCCGGGCAGCGACCGCGACAGGTTGGCGGCCAGCCCGCCGCCGGTGATGTGCGAGTACGCGTGCACCTCCACGGCGCCGGTCAGCGCCACGCAGTCCTTGGCGTAGATCCGGGTCGGGGTGAGCAGTACCTCGCCCAGCTCCCCGCCCAGCTCCGGCACGTGCGCCCGCAGGTCCAGCCCCGCGGTGTCCACGATGTGGCGGATCAGCGAGTAGCCGTTGGAGTGCGGGCCCGAGGACGCCATCGCGATGACGGCGTCGCCCTCGCGGACCCGGTCCGGGCCCAGGATCGCGTCGCCCTCCACCACGCCGGTCCCGGCGCCGGCCAGGTCGTACTCCTCGGGGCCCATCGCCCCGGGGTGCTCGGCGGTCTCCCCGCCGATCAGGGAGCACCCGGCCTGGTGGCAGCCCTCGGCGATGCCGCCGACGATCTCGGCGATCCGCTCGGGGACCACCGACCCGCAGGCGATGTAGTCGGTCATGAACAGCGGCTCGGCGCCGCTGACGACCAGGTCGTCGACGACCATGCCCACCAGGTCGATGCCGATGGTGTCGTGGCGGTCGAGCTTCTGGGCGAGCAGGACCTTGGTGCCCACGCCGTCGGTGGAGGTGGCCAGCACCGGGTCCTTGTACCTGGCGGTGTCCAGGCGGAACAGGCCCGCGAATCCGCTGGCGTCGGTGACCTGCTCGGGGCGCCGCGTCCGCGCGACATGGCGCTTCATCAGGTCGACGGCGCGCTCCCCGGCGGCGATGTCGACGCCCGCGGCGGCGTACGCCCCCGTGGTCTTGCTGTCGGCTGCCACGCGAGTTCTCCTCGTGCTGTGATGGTTGGTGCTCGTTGTGCCGGACGGCCCGCCGGCCCCGCGGTCGGATCCGGGGCACGGCGGACGTCCGCACGGCGGTGACGCCGTGCGGACGGTTACTTGGTGCTGGTGGCCAGGGTGGATCCCTCGGGAGTCCCGCAGGACTTCTCCAGCAGGTACTTGCCGCGCGCGGCGGGGTCCACCTCGATCGGGTAGACGCCGTCGAAGCAGGCCCGGCACAGGTCGTTCTTGGGCACGGTGGTGGCGGCGATCAGCTCGTCCAGCTCGACGAAGGCCAGGCTGTCGGCGTTCACGGACGCGGCGATCTCGTCCACCGAGAGGTTCGCGGCGATGAGCTCGGCGCGGGTGGCGAAGTCGATGCCGTAGTAGCAGGGCCACAGCACGGGCGGGCTGGAGATGCGCACGTGCACCTCGGCGGCGCCCGCGTCGCGCAGCATCCGGACCAGGGCCCGCTGGGTGTTGCCGCGCACGATGGAGTCGTCCACGACCACCAGGCGGCGGCCCTGGATGACCTCGCGCAGCGGGTTGAGCTTGAGCCGGATGCCCAGCTGGCGCAGGGTCTGGCTGGGCTGGATGAAGGTCCGGCCCACGTAGGAGTTCTTGACCAGGCCCTGGGCGAACGGGATGCCGCTCTCCTCGGCGTAGCCGACCGCGGCGGGTGTGCCGGACTCGGGCACCGGGATGACCAGGTCGGCGTCCACCGGGTGCTGCCTGGCCAGGCGGCGGCCCACCTCCACGCGCGTGGAGTTGACGTTGCGCCCGGCGATGGTGGTGTCGGGGCGGGCCAGGTAGACGTACTCGAACAGGCAGCCCTTGCGGCGGGCGGGCGCGAACCGGCGGGACCGGACGCCGCGCTCGTCGATGGTGAGCAGCTCGCCCGGCTCGATCTCGCGGACCACCTCGGCGCCCACGATGTCCAGGGCGGCGGTCTCGCTGGCGACCACCCAGCCGCCCGCGCCGGAGGTCTCGCCCAGGCGGCCCAGCACGAACGGGCGGATGCCCTGCGGGTCGCGGGCCGCGTACAGGGTGTTCTCGTCCATGAACACCAGGGAGAAGGCGCCCTGGACCTGCGGGAGCAGCTCCATGGCGGCCTCTTCGACGGTGCTGCCGTCGCGGGCCCGGGAGGCCAGCAGGTTGGTGAGGACCTCGGTGTCCGTCGTCGCGTTGCGCCGGGTGTCGGGCAGCAGCGCGGCCAGTTCCGGGGTGTTGATCAGGTTGCCGTTGTGGCCGAGGGCCAGGCCCCCCTCGCGCGCCGTGTAGAAGGTCGGCTGCGCGTTCTCCCACACCGGTGAGCCGGTGGTGGAGTAGCGGCAGTGGCCGATGGCGAGGTGGCCGCGCAGGGAGTCCAGGGTCGCCTCGTTGAAGACCTGGGAGACCAGTCCCATGTCCTTGTAGACGACGATCCGTTCCCCGTCGCTCAGAGCGATGCCCGCGGATTCCTGTCCGCGGTGCTGCAATGCGTAGAGACCGAAGTAGGTGAGCTTGCTGACTTCTTCGCCGGGAGCCCAGACCCCGAATACACCGCAGGCGTCCTGCGGGCCGCGTTCGAGCGGATCGAGGTCCATGGAGAGCCGGCCGTCGGAGTACGACACGCTCACAGCTTAGTGCCTGGGGACGAGGGCGGGACCACCCGGGGCCACAGGGGCAGGTGTTCGGACAGGTCGGAGCGGGTACCGCTGGCCTGGACCTCCCCGTCCGCGATCGCCTGCCCCCAGGCGGTTCCGCCCGTCGCCAGGCGCAGCCAGACGGCGGGGGAGGTCTCCACCACACCGGGAGGGGTGCCCCGGGTGTGACGTGGGCCCTCGATCGCCTGTACGGCTCCGAACGGCGGGACGCGGACCTCCAGGGAGTTGCCGGGCGCCCGGTCGGCGAGCAGGGCCAGGGAGGCCCGCACGGCGAGTTTCACCAGCTTGGGCGCGACGCCGGGGGCCATCGCGGTGCGCACGAGCAGGGCCACGGCGTCTTCGGGTCCCAGGTTCTCGGGGGTGGTGGCGCCCGCCTCGGCCAGGGCCAGCCGGACCCGGCGCACCAGTGCGGGAGTGAGGTTGGACGGCATGGGACCGAGCCTAGATGCACCGGCCCGAGAGGTCGGGAACGCGGGAGGTGGGAGGCCCTCTCCGTTCGTGTGAGGCGGGACGGGTGTCACCGGCCTCCCCGGCCGGTGCACCCGGATCGTGTTCTCCGGGCCCCGCTCCGGTTCGGCCCGCCCGCCGTCCCCGGCCGGAGGCCCGCGACCACGGGCCCTTCTGGGGCCTCCGGCCCCGGTGACACCGGAGAACACCCGGGAACAGGCCCCGGACGGCGTCGGGGAGGTGGCGGCCGGGGGTCCGGGGGACCGGATCGGCCGGTGCCGGGCAACGGGCGGGTGAACGAGGGGGATACTTGCCATTGCCGCCCAATGGCCCGAAAGTGGACATCGGAGAACCGTGGGGTCGGCGTCCACCGGTCTCCCACCGATCGGGTGATTCGTGTCTCAGCGCACCGCTGGTCAGCGGGCCCGGAACACGGTAGCGTCCCGAACCGTCCCGGTGTCGTTGAGATTGGGAGGAATGCGATGGGCCCCTTCCCCCAGGGAGTTCCACGCACCGGTGCCGCCGAGTGAACGAGGGATGACCGCGCACGCGATCGACGCGACGGACCCTCGCGTCAAGACGAGCCGCTCGGCGGACCCGCTTAACATCCACCAAGGAAGACCCACCGCACCATCGGGAGAGACGACGTGCGCCTGCGTTTGCGCCCGCGTGATGACAGCTACTACGAGATGTTCACCGATTCGGCGAACAATTTGGTCATCGCGGCCCGCCTTCTGGTGGAGCTGATGAGCGACGGTGCCGACCGAGAGGCCATCACCGAGAAGATGCGCGCCTGCGAGCACGCGGGCGACGACGCCACGCACGCGATCATGCGCCGCCTCAACAAGAGCTCGGCACCCCCCATGCACCGGGAGGACATCTACCGGCTGGCCTCCAACCTCGACGACGTCATGGACTCGATGGAGGCGGCGGTCGACCTCATCGGCCTGTACGGCCTGGAGCGCCTCCCCAAGGGCATCATCGACCAGATCGAGGTGCTGGAGCGTGCCGCCGAGCTGACCGCCGAGGCCATGCCGCGGCTGCGCACCATGCAGGACCTCACCCGGTACTGGATCGAGATCAACCAGCTGGAGAACCAGGCGGACAGGATCTACCGCAAGCTCCTGGCCAAGCTGTTCAGCGGCGAGTACGACGCGCTGACGGTGCTCAAGCTCAAGGACGTCATCGAGGAGCTGGAGACGGCCGCGGACGCGTTCGAGCACGTGGCGAACACGGTGGAGAGCATCGTCGTCAAGAACGGCTGAGCCGCGCCCCGGCCGGGACTCAGGGCACGTCGCCGGAGAACACCAGCGGCGGGTACAGCGGCTCGCCCTCCTCGTCGTAGAACTCCAGGGTCCACCGCAGGGGCACGTCGCCCTCGGTGATGAGGCAGTCCGCGTCCCAGCTCCCGCTTCGGCCGGGTGCGAGGCTCCGCGGCGGGTCCACGCTCTCGCCCATGGCGGGTGCGATGGACTCCTGGAGCGGATCGCCGACGGCGCAGGTGTCCAGCGGCGATCCGGTGTGCACGGGGGCGCCGGTGCCGTTGGTGGCGGTGACCGTCCAGGCGAAGTAGTGCAGGGCGTCGTACTGCGGCTCCCGCGGGGTCTCCTCCTCGCCCCACTCGTCCTCCCCGGGGCCCTCGCTCGGCTGCTCGGGGACCTCCTCCGGGGACTCCCCGGCGGGGTCGTCCCCTTCGGCGGACTCCTCCTCGGCGGGGCCGGTGCCCTCGGGGGACTCCCCGCCGGTCCCCTCCTCCCCGGGGGCGGTGTCCCCGGGCGACTCCCCGCCGGATCCCTCCTCCCCAGGGGAGGCGTCCTCGGGGGACTCCCCGCCGGAGGGCCCGTCCTGCGGGGGCTCCCCGGGAGACTCCCCCTCATCCGGCTCCTCCGGGGACTCCCCGCCCTCCGGCGGCCCCTCCCGCGGAGTGGCGCCGTCCCCGGGCTCCCGGGGCGCGAGCCGGTCCTCGTCCCCCTCCGTCCGGCGCTCCACCGGGCCCATGCTCACCGAGAAGCCGTCCGCGAACGTGTGGGAGCCGCCCAGGGGCAGGTGGACGGCCGCGCCCCCGCCGGGCTCCTCCGTCCTGCCCGGACCGCTGTCGGACCCCTCCTGCTCCCCCTGGCCGCCGGGCGGCCGCGACGGGGGCTCCGAGGCGGGCCCGGACGGGCTCCCCGACGGCGGGGGAGCGGTCTCGGTCCGCTCCCCCTCCCCGCCGGTGGTGTCGACACCGACGGGGCCGCAGGCGGTCGCGTACACCAGGGCCGCGGCCGCCGCGGCGGAGGCGAGTGTGGAAGTCTGCACGGTGGATCCTCCTCCCCTGAGGCGGACCCTAGGTGACATATCCCCACAAAAGGGTCAAAGCGCGTAGAAGAAAGCGGGACCGCATGTCCACCGAGAACCCCGAGCCCGGAACCGCGCCGCTCTCCGGGGCCGACGCCCTGGCCCTGGCCGCGGCGGTGCTGGACGCCCAGCCGTTCAGCAGGCTGATCGGCGCCCGGGTCACCCGCTTCGCCCCGGGCGACGCGGTCCTGGAACTGGACGTGCGCGACGAGCTGCTCCAGCAGAACGGCTTCCTGCACGGCGGCGTGCTCTCCTACGCCGCGGACAACGCGCTCACCTTCGCCGGGGGCACCGTGCTGGGCCCGTCGGTCCTCACCGGCGGCTTCACCATCGAGTACCTGCGCCCGGCCCGTGGCGTCCGCCTCAGCGCCCGCGCGCACGTGGTCGAGCACACCCGCCGCCGCGCCCTGTGCCGCTGCGACCTGGTGATGGCCGACGCCGAGGGCGGCGAGACGACCGTCGCCGCCGCCCAGGGCGTCATCACGTTCACAGGCCGGTGATCTCGCGCTCCGGCGCGGTCTCGCGGGCCAGCACGCCCTTGATCAGCTCGTAGAACGCCTCGGAGTCGATCTCCTCGACCACCCGGGCGTTGGGCTCCAGGCCGTGCACGCCCCACGACATGGCCGAGTAGCCCCGGGTCAGCTCCCCGGCGGTCTCCACGTCCACGTGGTACGGCGAGGCCCTGCGCACCAGCTCGGGGTGGAGCAGCACCGCGGCGGTCAGCGAGTCGGGGTGCGTGGTGCCGTCGATGCCGACCCTGCGGTCGAACTCCAGGGTCGCCGCGCAGATGCGGGTGAAGAACCGCGACAGGGGCGTGCCCAGCGCGGCGATCTCGTCCAGGCGCTCCTGCCCGAACACGGCCTGGCGCAGCGTGAGCGGGTCCCAGGGCACCACGGTGATCTCGAAGCCGGCGGAGAACACCGTCTTGGCCGCCTCGGGGTCCACGTAGAAGTTGAACTCGGCGGCGGCGGTGATGTTGCCGCGGCCGTTGTTGGAGCCGCCCATGATGAACAGCGACTTCACGTTCCGCGCGAAGCCGGGGTCCTTCACCACCGCGGCGGCGATGTTGGTGAGCGGGCCGATCGCCACGATCGACAGCTCGCCGGGGGCCTCGGCGGCCATCCGCACCAGGGCGTCCACGGCGTGCTCGGCCTCCGGTACCAGGCCCTCCTGCGCCATGGCCAGCCCTCCGGAGCCGTCTCCGTGCACGTCCTCGGCGCTCACCCACTCGCGCACCAGCGGCCGCCGGCAGCCCAGGTACACGGGCACCGCGGGCGTCCCGGCGACGTTCAGCGTCATGAACGCGTTGCGGACCTGCTGGTCGAAGCCCACGTTCCCGGCGACCATCGTGATCGCCCGCAGGTCGGCCGCCGGATCCAGCAGGCCGACCAGCAGGGCGACGCAGTCGTCCTGCGCGGTATCGGTGTCGATCACCAACGGCACGGTCATGCGGTTCCCCCAGACGAACGAACGGGAGCCCGCCGCGGGCCCCCTCCCGGTCCCATTCAACCCCGCCGGCGGGAGCGGTCCACGTCACGTCGGGTCTCGGGACGGGCGCGTGCGGCGCACGGGGTCCGGCCCTCCCGCGCGGGATGATAAGCCGGGCAAAGGGTCGGGTCAATACTCGAATGAGGCTTTCAGGGATCTTCTCCGAGAAAGAGGAGAGGGTGGCCTGATGTGGTCGGAATCATGCGTGGAATGGGCTTCCCCGTTACTCTGGGCGTGGATTCCAGAGGCCTTGCCCGCCACGGGATTCCACCCTCGGCCGAGGTCCCCCGATCAAGCCTTGAATGATGGAGGAAAGCCTGTGAAGGCCACGAAGTCCCGTCGGCTCGCCCGCGGTCTGGCGACCATGGCGGCCACCGCCGGTGCCGTCGTCATCGGCCTGTCCGCCCCCGCCCAGGCGGCCCCCGCGCCGGAGCAGGCGCCGGCGGCCGCCGCCGTCTGGTGCACCTACAAGGTCAGCGCCAGCGGCGGCCTGAACATCCGCAGCGGCCCCGGAACCGGCTACTCCATCGTGGGTTCGCTGGCCAACGGCGCGATCGTGAACGCGACCCAGACCACCACCAACGGCTTCCGGCAGATCGGCTCCAGCCGGTGGGTCTCGGCCAGCTACCTGATCAAGCAGCCGGGTAACTGCTTCACCTGATCCTCCGCCCGACCCCGGGTCCCGGCCGGGCCCCCGCCCGGCCGGGACGGCGCGCGCCCACCGCCCCCCGAATTGGGGAAACGGTGGACAACGCCTTTCGCGACCCTTTTCCCGGTTCTCCGGAATGAACGCAAAAGGGCCCCGGATCGGTTATCCGATTCACTTCCGGACGCCCTCCGGTCCACGCCGGAGGGCCGTCGGCATTTCCTCCCGCCCACCCCCGGGCGGCCCTGCGCCCCGCCCGCGGCGCGCTCCCGCACACGAAGGGGGCCCGTGTCCACGGGCCCCCTTCGGGAGGACGTTCGGCGCGGGGCGGTTACCCGAAGCGGCCGGTGATGTAGTTCTCGGTCTCCTTCTTTTCGGGACGGGTGAAGATCTTGTTCGTCTCGCCCATCTCGATCAGCTTCCCGGGCTTGCCCGGGGCCGACAGGTTGAAGAAGGCCGTGCGGTCCGAGACGCGGGCCGCCTGCTGCATGTTGTGGGTGACGATCACGATCGTGTAGTCCTCCTTCAGCTTGTGAATGAGGTCCTCGATCGCCAGCGTCGAGATCGGGTCCAGCGCCGAGCACGGCTCGTCCATGAGCAGCACCGACGGCTTGACCGCCGTGGCCCGCGCGATGCACAGGCGCTGCTGCTGGCCGCCGGACAGGCCCGAACCGGGCTTGTTCAGCCGGTCCTTGACCTCTTCCCACAGGTTGGCGCCGCGCAGCGACTCCTCGACCAGGTCGTCGGCGGCGGCCTTGCTCATCCGCTTGTTGTTGAGGCGGGCCCCCGCGAGCACGTTCTCGTAGATCGACATCGTCGGGAACGGGTTGGCCTTCTGGAACACCATCCCGACCTCGCTGCGGACCATCACCGGGTCCACGTCGGGCGCGTAGATGTCCATGTCGTCCAGGAGCACCTTGCCCTCGGCGCGGGCGCCGGGGGTGACCTCGTGCATCCGGTTGAGGGTGCGCAGGAAGGTGGACTTCCCGCAGCCGGAGGACCCGATGAACGCCGTCACCGAACGCGGCTCGATGGTCATTGACACGTCCTCCACAGCGAGGAAGTCGCTGTAGTAGACGTGGAGTCCGGAGACGTCGATTCGTTTCGCCACTGGATGTTCCTCGTGATTGCCGGGTTGGCGGGCTAGCGGGACTTCGGCGCGAACAGGCGGCCGATCATGCGGGCCAGGAAGAAGAGCAGCATCACCACGAGGATGAGCGTCAGCGCGGCCGCCCAGGCCCTCTCGTAGTTGACCGCGCCGCCCATGCGGACCTGCGAGTAGATGAACACGGGAAGGCTCATCATCTGCCCGTCGAACAGGTTCCAGTTGATCGAGACCGCCGACGACCCCGCGGTGAGGATCAGCGGCGCCGTCTCTCCGATAACACGCGCGATGGCGAGCATGATTCCGGTGGTCAGGCCGGCGGCCGACGTGGGGAGCACCACCTTGGTGATGGTCCGCCACTTGGGCACGCCCAGCGCGTAGGAGGCCTCGCGCAGGTCTTGCGGGACCAGGCGGAGCATCTCCTCGCTGGAGCGCACCACGACCGGGATCATCAGCACGGCCAGCGAGATCGCGCCCGCGGCGCCGTTGGTCTTGCCGGGGCCGAACAGCAGGATCCACAGGGCCACCACGAACAGGCCGGCGACGATGGACGGGATGCCCGTCATGACGTCGACGAAGAACATGATGGTGCGCTTCATCCGCCCCCGCGCGTACTCCACCAGGTACACGGCGGTCATCACGCCGACCGGCACCGCGATGAGCGTGGCCATGCCGGTGATGGCCAGGGTGCCGACGATCGCGTGGTAGGCGCCGCCGGCGTCCATGCTCGGCAGCACGCCGTTCATGGAGACCGACAGGAAGTACCCGTCGAACCGGGCCATGCCGTTGCCGAGCACCGTCCACAGCACCGACACCAGCGGCAGCATCGCCAGGGTGAAGCACAGGTAGACGAGCGAGGTGACCAGGCGGTCCTTGGCCTTGCGGCCGCCCTCGACACGGGCGGAGGCCGCCACCACGATCACCGTGTAGGCGAGCGCGGTGAGCACGCCCCACAGCACGAACCCGAAGGACGAGAAGGCCAGCAGGACGCCCGCGACCACGGCGGCCGAGGAGGCCAGCAGGGCGGGCGGGAAGTAGCGGGGCAGCGAGCCGCCGCGCAGGTCGCGCCGGGGGGCGCCGGAGCCCGGGCCGGGGTCGGTGGGCTGAGCGGTCGTCAGGCTCATCAGGACTCCTTGTTGCCGCGCGCCACGATGTAGCGGGCGCCCATGTTGACGACCAGGGTGATCGCGAACAGCACCAGGCCGGCGGCGATCAGCGCGGACACGCCGTATCCGGTGGCCTCGGGGTACTGGAGCGCGATGTGCCCGGCGATGGTCTGGTTGCCGCTCTGGAGCAGGTTCCAGGAGACGGCCAGCGAGGGCGACAGGATCATGGCGACGGCCATGGTCTCGCCCAGGGCGCGTCCCATGCCGAGCATGGCGCCGCCGACGACGCCGGACTTGCCGAAGGGCAGGACGGCCAGGCGGATCATCTCCCAGCGGGTGGCGCCCATGGCCAGGGCGGCCTCCCGGTGCCCCTGCGGGACCTGGTGGAACACGTCGCGGGACATGGCGGTGATGATCGGCAGGATCATCACGGCGAGCACGATCCCCGCGGTGAGGATGGTGCGGGCCGAGGTGGAGGCGGGCCCGGCGAAGAGCGGGATCCAGCCGAAATTGCGGGCCAGCCCCTCGTAGACGGGGACGAGCTGGGGGGCGAGGAACCCGATGCCCCACAGGCCGTAGACCACGCTGGGGATCGCGGCGAGCAGGTCCACCAGGTAGCCCAGCAGGGCGGCGAGGCGGCGCGGCGCGTAGTAGACGATGAACAGCGCGATGCCGATGGCGACCGGGGTGGCCAGCAGCAGCGCGATGGCGGCGGCCAGGACGGTGCCGAACGCCAGGGCCCCCACGCCGAACGCGGGGTTCTCGCGGACGTTGGCGTCCCAGGACTGGTCGGTGATGAAGTTCGCCGTGTTCGCGGCCAGCGACGGCCAGGCCTGAACGATCAGGAAGGCGGCGACGCCCGCGAGGATCACGAGGATCAGGATGCCCGAGCCTCGGGCGAGCCCGGCGAATGCGACATCGCCGATCCGGCGCCTGCCCTTGGGCGGTGGTGCCACCGTGGGCGCGTCCGTCGTCGTCATGTATCGGCTCCGGTTCGGAAGGGTTCAGTGCTGCCCACCAGCCCCCTGCGGGTGGGTTCCGGACCCTTGTCGGGTTCGGGTGTCCTCCCCGGGGGTTCACCCCGCGGGAGGCCGCCGCGACCGCCGAACGCCGAGAGGTCGCGATGCGCCGAATGCGAAGGTAGGCCCACTAGGTGACGAGTTGTCCCAAGGAAGGTGAACGGGAAATGAACGGGATGTCGCACTCCCGTGGCGGCCAAGGGTTTGGCCGGTTAATGTGATGAGCGGCACGTGCGGGCAGACCCTCTCCACGGGTCTACTGCCCACCACGCGCCCCCTCATTCCTCGCCCGGCGGCTCCTCCGGCGGCGCGTACATCACGTCGGTGTCCCAGATCTCGAAGCCCAGCGAGGTGTACAGCCGCACGGCCGCCTCGTTGTCCCCGTCGACGTACAGGTGCACCCAGGGCAGCCCGGCGTCGCGCAGGTGCCGCAGCCCCTCCAGGGTGAGCGCCCGGCCCAGGCCGGTGCCCTGCCACTGGGGGTCCACGCCCACCACGTACACCTCGCCGACGGGTTCGCCGTCGGTCAGCCCGGCGCCGTCGGCGTGCACCTTGGTCCAGTGGTACGCGGCGACCCGCCCGTCCTTGCCGGTGGCCAGGAAGAACCCGTTCGGGTCGAACCAGTCCTCGACCTCGCGCTGCAGCAGGTCGTCCAGGGTGAGCCTGCCCTGTTCGGGGTGGTGGGCGAAGGCGCGGGCGTTGGTGTCGAGCCAGGCCTGCTCGTCCTGCCCCACCACGAACGCGCGCACCTCGACCCGGTCGGCGACCTGGGGGCGCAGCACGGGAGGGGGCAGCTCCGGAGCGGTCCGCGGCCCGCCCTTCTCCTCGGCGGCGATGTCGCGCAGCGGCATGCGCATCTTGTGGAGCTCGCGGACGGCCCGCCAACCGTCCTCCTCGGCCACCGCCACCGCCTGCGGGGTGCGGCCGTGCGCCCACACCCGGACGCCGTTCGCGCCGGCGTCCCGGTGGACGGAGTGCAGCAGGGCGGTGCCGTGCCCGCGCCCCCGGTGGGCGGGGTCGACGACGACCTCCCCGGAGTCGGGCTCGTCCTCGCCGCGTTCGACGAACGCGAAGCCCACGACGCGGCCGTCCTCGGAGACCACGTGGAAGCGCGCGCTCCCGGAGGGCGCGCCGTGGCGGACGCGCAGCAGGGTGTGTTCGGACAGGGGGGCCACGCCGTCGGTTCTGCGGGCGGCCTCGGCGAGCGTCAGCACCTGGTCGGCCGTCGCGGCCGCCAGGTCGTCGGTGACCAGCGGGGTGCTCATGGACCGAAAGCCTACGACGACAGGCCCGTGAAGATTCCGTTGGCCTCGCCCGTGGCGTTCCGCGTCTGGTCGGAAGGGGTCCGGACACGGGCGCGCCCCGGCCCCGCCGGCGCGGGACCGGGGCGCGCCCGGCCGGTTCGGGTGTCAGCCCTTGCGGCGGCGCCCCTGGTAGCCGCCCGTGCCGGGGCGGACCCGGCGGGTGGGGGCCAGCGGGGCGGCCAGCAGCAGGGTGAGCAGGAAGGCGGCGAGCAGCACCGCGGGGGCCATGTTCGGTCCCATGTCGGTGTGCTCGGCGGCCACCTCGGTCTGCGCCGCGTCGTCGGACCCGGTCGGGGTGGCCAGTGGCAGGGTCGCCAGGTCCTCGCCGGGCAGCACGTCGGGCAGGTCGGCCTCGTTCCGGGGCAGGGTCGGGATGTTCGAGCCCGTGGTGGGCACGTCGCTGACACTGCTGCGCGGACGGTCGGGCGTGGAGGGCCGGGACGTGGTGCCGCTGGAGGGCCGCGACGAGGGCCGGCCGCTCGTCTCGGAACCCGGGGCGGTGGGGGTGGCCGACGGGGTGGGCCGGCCGCTCGGGGTCGGGGAGGGGGTCTCGGCGGGCGGGTCCGGGCGGGTGGGGGTCGGCGACGGCGTCGGGGAGGGCGACGGGCTCGGCCCGGTGATGGTGACCGCCCACACCCCGGAGGAGATGCTGTGCACGTCGCCCGGGGGCGTGGTGCAGCCGGTCTCCGGGTCGGCGGCGGCGAAGGTCAGGGTGGCGACCACGTCGGTCGACCGCCGCGGGGAGCCGGTCACCATGACGGTGTCCGAGGCGCCGGCGGCGAGCTGTCCGGCGGCGAAGCCGTGCCCCTGGAAGCCGCCGCCGATCTCCAGCCCGATCACGCAGATGTCGAGGGTGCCGGTGTTGCTCAGGGTGAGCGTGTTGGGCGGCGCGGGGGTGCCCAGCGCGACGCTGTCCGCGTCGCGCGCGAAGGCGACCGCGGCGACCGGCGCCGGCGTCGGGGAGGGGGACGGACCGCCCGGGTCCGTGGGCTGCGCGATGGCGGGGGAGGCCACCGCGACCAGTGTGGATCCGACGAACGCGGCACCGAGGGCGATGCCCAGGCGTCGGAGGGTGAGCGGGGTGTTCGCGGCGCTGGTGGACATCAGGGCGGGTTCACTCCTCAAGGGTGGTGCGCCATGCAGGGGTCCGCACCCGTCGGGGGAGCCATGCCGCGCCTGGCCTGGCCTCGGGGTGCTCCACAGATCTTAGGCCGTCCCCGCTCCGAACACGAGGCCCCACGACGCACCGTTGTCCACCCGTCACCCGCCCGTCCCCCGCTGTCCGCCGCGGTCCGCCCACCCGCCGTCCACCCCGGACCCGCCGCGCCCGCCGCCGGAAGTGCCCCTGCCCGTGCGGTCTTCGGACCGGTCCGGCCCCGGACCTAGGCGACCCGCGGGTGCCCTCCGTGTACAGGCGAGGTGTGCGGGGAACGCGTCTGGGAACGGGGCGCCTCCGTGCGCAGGAGGCCGCGGCCCGTGTGTCCGGCCGCGCCGGGGGCGGTCCCGGGCATGGGCGTTCCGCGGGTGCCTTCGTGCACTCGGGGGCCGCGGCCGACGTGTCCGGCCGCGCGGCGGTCCCGGGCGGGGCGCGGCGCTCCGGACGTACGGCGCGGGGCCGCCCCGACGGGGCGGCCCCGCGCCGTACGAACGTGCGGGCGTCCGGTCAGCCGGTGGCGGCCTCCCGGCGGGCGGAGGGCAGCGCCTCGCCGCCCTCGCCGGACGGGGAGGGGGCGGCCCCGGACGGCTGCCCCTTGCCGACGGGGTCGGGCACGAAGCGGTAGCCGACGTTGCGGACGGTCCCGATCAGGGACTCGTACTCCGAGCCCAGCTTGGCGCGCAGCCGCCGCACGTGGACGTCGATGGTGCGGGTGCCGCCGAAGTAGTCGTAGCCCCACACCTCCTGGAGCAGTTGCGCCCGCGTGAACACCCGGCCGGGGTGCTGGGCCAGGAACTTCAGCAGCTCGAACTCCTTGAAGGTGAGGTCGAGGATGCGCCCGCGCAGCCGGGCGATGTAGGTGGCCTCGTCGATGACCAGGTCGCCGCGGCGGATCTCGTCGGGGTCGTCGGTGCCCGCGTCGGCGGATCCGATGGCCAGCCGCAACCGGGCCTCCACCTCGGCGGGACCGGCGGCGGTGAGGATGAAGTCGTTCACCTGCCAGTCCGGGGTGAGCGCGGCGACGCCGCCCTCGGTGAGGATGACGAGCAGCGGACAGTCCAGGCCCGTGGTGTCCAGCAGGCGGCAGAAGTTCCGGGCGGCCGCCAGGTCGGTACGGGCGTCGACCAGAATGGCGTCGACCGGGGCGCTGGAGCCGGTCCCGGCGCCGGACGCCAGGAGTGCGCCGGCTTCGGCAGGCGCCACCCGCACGGAGTGCAGGAGGAGGCCGAGAGCGGGCAGCACGTGATCGGACGGTTCGTTGGAGTTCGTCAACAGAAGCAGATGGCTCATGCGTCTCTTCCCGTCATCCCGCGCTATGCGGACGATCGAAGGCGCCATTGCCCCCGGTGAAGATTTGTTTAATACGTCGCCTCCGAGCAACACCAAGGATAATCAACAGATGGCGAAGTGCACTATCAGGTACTGGGCCGCGGCCAAGGAAGCGGCGGGAATCGCCGAGGAGCCGGTCCTTGCGGCGACTCTCGGCGAGGCGCTCGACGCGGCGCGCCGACTCCACCCCGACGACCGCTTTCAGCGGGTTCTCGGGGTTTCCTCGTTCCTGGTCGACGAGAAGCCGGTCGGCCGGCGGGCCCATGGTGACGTTCCGGTCACGGATGGGACTGTGATCGAGGTCCTACCGCCCTTCGCGGGTGGGTGAGGTGCTCGAAAAGGCTGCGGAATCCGGAGGAAACATGACGGAAACCCCTGAGTGGGCGGGGCGTGCGCGCGTGGTGATGCTCGGCAGGGACGGGTGCCATCTGTGCGAGGACGCCTGGAAGGTGATCGGCGCGGTCGCCGCCGAGACGGGCGCGAGCCGCGCCGAGGTGTCGCTGACCGAGGTGGGGGAGGCCGACCGGGAGGAGTACTGGGACAAGATCCCGGTCACTTTCGTCGACGGCGCCCGGCATGATTTCTGGCGGGTGGACGAAGGCCGTCTGCGCGCCGCGCTCAACGGCTGAACGGCACCGGAATCGTTCTGTTGCGAAAGCGGGATCGGCGTGTGAACGGGTTTCCCATTCACGCGCTTTCACCACCGGAACGGTCGTCGGGGGGACGGGGGCGACACCGCGCCCCATCGGGCCCGTTCCGGGCACGGGATCGTCGGATCATCCCGGCCCGGCGGTCCGCGGGACCGGCGGGCCGGGCCGCCGCTGGGAACTTATGAGCGCGGCGTCACAAGCGACCCCACTTTGTGCGTGCTTTCACAAGCGCGTAACCTAGGGCGTGTTCGGTGGCCGCCTCCGGCCGTCCGGCGCTCGCGCCGGCCGCGGGGGGCACCCTCCGGGCGATCTCTCGCAGGACGACCGGCGGGGGCGCTCCCACCGCGCCCCGTCCGGCGGGTCCCGCGGCGCCGCGCGGCGGGCCGTCGGGGGCCGGCCGTCCGAGCGCGGCCGGAGCCGCCGTGCGGGAGGTGGCCCGGCGGTCGCGCCCCGGGGGCCGGACACGGCCCCGGCCACCCGACAGCCCTCCGGGGGCGTGCCCCCGGCCCCGCGCCCGCACGACCGCCCTCAGGAGCACCCGCCCGTGACAAGTCGTCCGCCCAGGCCCCGGGAGAGGGGAATCCCGGAGGCCACCGTCGCCCGGCTCCCCGTCTACCTGCGCACCCTGCAGGCGCTCCAGGACCGGGGCACTCTCACGGTCTCGTCGGAGGACCTGGCGTCGGCCGCCGGGGTGAACTCCGCCAAACTCCGCAAGGACCTCTCCCACCTGGGGTCCTACGGAACGCGAGGGGTCGGCTACGAGGTCCGGTACCTCGTGTACCAGATCTCGCGTGAACTTGGTCTCACCCAGGACTGGGCCGTCGCCATCGTCGGCATCGGCAACCTGGGGCGCGCCCTCGCCAACTACGGGGGGTTCGGGACCCGAGGGTTCCGCATCGCGGCCCTGCTCGACGCCGACCCCGCCATGGTGGGGCGGCGCGTCGCCTCACTCGACGTGGGGCATATTGACACCCTGGAAACGGTTGTCCGCGACAAGGGCGTCTCCATAGGGGTGATCACCACGCCGGCCGCGTCCGCGCAGGCGGTCGCGACCCGCTTCGTCGGGGCGGGGGTGAGCAGCATCCTCAACTTCGCGCCGGTGGTGCTGAATGTGCCGGACGGGGTCGATGTGCGTAAGGTCGACTTGTCCATCGAACTCCAGATCCTCGCCTTCCACGCGCAGCGCCGCAACGGCGACGAGGGCCACGGCGCGGAGCCGGCGGGACTGGAACTGACATGAACGAACCGCGGGGCGGCGCCCCGCGGACCGGGTCGCGAGGCCTGCATGAGCGGCGGCGGTGAGCGAGCGTCCGCCGCGCTTTCCGGGGGGCCGCCCGCAGTGCGCGGGGGCCCTGGCGGAGCATGAAGAGACGCTGATGTAGTGCCTGCATAGGAGAATGCGGATGAGTGTCCTGGCCGTGGGGTTGAGCCACCGGAGTTCGCCGGTGGCGCTCCTGGAGCGCGTCGCGCTGAACGGGGAGACGCGGGCCAAGGCCGTCGAGGAGATGCTCGGCACCGAGTCCGTCAACGAGGTGATGGTGGTCTCCACCTGCAACCGGACGGAGATCTACGCCGACGTCGACGCCTTCCACGGCGGTGTCGCCGCCGTGACCGAGCTGCTGTCCTGGCACACCGGCGTCCCCCTGGCCGAGCTGTCCGAGCACATGTACGTGCACTACGAGGACCGCGCGGTCCAGCACCTGTTCTCCGTCACCTGTGGCCTGGACTCCATGGTCCTGGGCGAGGGCCAGATCCTCGGCCAGGTCCGCGACGCCCTCAAGGCCGGACAGGAGACCGGCTCCGTCGGCCGCGTCCTCAACGACCTGGGCCAGCGCGCCCTGCGCGTGGGCAAGCGCGCCCACACCGAGACCCACCTGGACCACGCCGGGGCCGACATGGTGAGCTTCGGCCTCACCGTGGCCCTGCGCCGCCTGGGCACCGGCCCCACCGGCGGCGGCGAGGTCACCGCCGACCGCACCGTCCAGCGGCTCGGCGCCACGCCGCCGGTCGGCTGCCCGATGTCCGCGGCCGAGGGCGACACCGCCGACGCGCCGGGCATCGCCCGCGCCACCTCCGGGCCCCTGGCCGGGACGCGCGTCCTGATCCTGGGCGCGGGCTCCATGAGCGCCCTGTCCGCCAACACCGTCGCCCGCCAGGGCGCGGCCACCGTCGTCGTGGCCAACCGCACCCGCGAGCGCGCCGACCGCCTCGCCGAGTGCCTCACCGAGGCCTACGACGGCGTCACCGCCCGCTCCGTCCCCTTCGCGGACGCCGCCGCGGTGCTGTCCGAGGTCGACCTGGTCATCTCCTGCACCGGCGCCCAGGGCCTGGTGCTGACCGCCGATGCCGTCGCCGCCGCCACCGCGGGCCGCACCCGGCCGCTGGTCTTCCTCGACCTCGCGCTGCCCCACGACATCGACCACGCCGTGCGCGACCTGCCGGGGGTCCACCTCGTCGACATCGAGGACCTGCGCCGGGCCGCCTCCCACGGCGGCGGCACCGGGGCGGGCCGGGGCGGCGCCCTCGAACTCGTCCGCGGGATCGTGGACGAGGAGGTCTCCGAGTTCCGCACCGTCCGCCGGGCCGCCCAGGTCGCCCCTACCGTCGTTGCCCTGCGCGCCCAGGCCCGCGACGTGGTGGAGGCCGAGCTGGACCGCCTGCACGGCCGGCTGCCCGAGGACCTGGACGACCGCACCCGCGAGGAGATCACCCGCGCGATGCGCCGCGTCGCCGACAAGCTCCTGCACAGACCCACCGTGCGGGTCAAGGAGCTGGCCGCCGCCCCCGACGGGGAGTCCTACGAGGCGGCCCTGCGCGAACTGTTCGACCTCGACACCACGACCACGGCGGCCCGCGCCGCCCAGGAGAAGGCATGACCGGCACCACCGGGCCCGCCAGGCTCGCCACCCGTCGCAGCAACATGGCCACCAGCCAGTCCCGGCTGGTCGCCGACGCCATCACCGAGCGGACGGGACGGGCCATCGAACTGGTGCTGATCACCAGCTTCGGCGACGTCACCAAGGCCCACCTGACCCAGCTCGGCGGCACCGGCGTGTTCGTCAACGCCCTGCGCGACGAGCTGGCGGCCGACACCGTGGACTTCGCGGTCCACTCCCTCAAGGACCTGCCCACCACGCCCGCCGACGGCCTGGTCCTGGCCGCCATCCCCGAACGCGACGACCCCCGCGACGCCCTGTGCGCCCGCGACGGCCTCGAGTTCGCCGACCTGCCCGCCGGGGCCAGGATCGGCACCGGTTCGCCGCGCCGCGTCGCCCAGCTCGCCGCCCTGCGCCCCGACCTGGAGTACGTGCCGATCCGCGGCAACGCCGAGACCCGCCTGGGCAAGGTCGCCTCCGGCGAGCTCGACGCCGTCGTCCTGGCCTACGCCGGGCTGGTCCGGGTGGGCCGCATGGCCGACGTCACCGACGTCTTCGACCCCGAGCTGGTGCTGCCCGCCCCCGGCCAGGGCGCCCTGGCCGTGGAGTGCCGCGCCGACCGGGCCGAGGGGGACCTCGCCTACCTGTCCGCCGTGGACCACCCGGCCACCCGCCTCGCGGTCGTCGCCGAGCGCACCGTGCTGTCCGAGCTCGAAGCGGGCTGCGCGGCGCCGGTGGGCGCCCACGCCCTCTACGACGCCGACAGCGGTGAGCTGCGGCTGCGCGCCGCCGTGGTGGCCACCGACGGCTCCGAGTCGGTGCGCGGCGAACGCGCCGCCGCCGTCGGGGGCCCCACCGACGTGGAGGGCGCCGCCGCCCTGGGCCGCGAGCTGGCCCGCGCCATGATCGCCGACGGTGCCGACCGCATCGTCGCGGACGCCTTCGCGGAGAGGGACGCCCCGCCCGCACCCTGAGCCGGAGCCCGCCGACGGGCACGCCCGCCGTTCCCGCCCGCGTCCCGGGACACGGGCGGGAACGGCGGCGGCACGGTCCAGTGGCAACCCCATCCAGTGGCAGCACAGAGGAGTCACGTGAACGCCAACGCCAATCCTTCGCCGGAGGAGCGCGCAGCCGTCCGACCCGGGCACGTCGCCCTGGTCGGTGCCGGGCCGGGCGGGGCCGGGCTGCTGACCCTGCGCGGCGCCGAGCTGCTGCGCGACGCCGACGTGGTCATCACGCCGCGCGAGCCCGCCGCCGAGGACCTGGCGGGCTTCCGAGAGGAACTCCTCACCCACTGCCGCGAGGACGTCACCACCGCCCGGGCCGAGGACATCGGCGACGTCGACGCCTTCGCCCTGGCCCGCGCCCGAGAGGGCCTGCGGGTGGTGCGGCTCTACTCCGGCGACCCGTTCTTCGGCTGCCGCGGCGCCGAGCTGGTCCTGGCCTGCCGGGAGGCGGGCGTCGAGGTGGAGGTCGCCCCCGGCGTCTCCTCCGTCACCGCCGTCCCGGCCTTCGCCGGCATCCCTCTGATGGGCCACGGCACCCCCGAGGTTCGCATCCTCAACGCCCGCGCCCGCGGCGCCGAGGTGGACTGGCACGAGGCCGCCGCGAGCGACGCGCCCCTGCTGATCCTGGGGGGCGACGCCCCCGCGGAGGAGCCCGCCGAGTTCCAGGGCCCCGGGTTCGACGTGCTGTGCAAGACCCTCATCGCCGGGGGGCGGCCCGCCACCACGCCGGTCGCCGTCGTCCGCGCCGGGGGCACCACCCGCCAGACCACCGTGGCCTCCACCCTGGGCCGCCTGGTCGCCGAGCTCAAGGCCAAGGACGCCAAGGGCCACCACCTCACCGCCCCGGCGATGATGGTCGTCGGCGCCCCGGCCGGCCGCCACGCCGAGCTGTCCTGGTACGAGGGCCGCCCGCTGTTCGGCTGGCGGGTGCTGGTGCCCCGCACCAAGGAGCAGGCCGCCGCCCTCTCCGAGCAGCTGCGCGACCACGGCGCCGTGCCCGAGGAGGTGCCCACCATCTCGGTGGAGCCGCCGCGCACCCCGCAGCAGATGGAGCGCGCCGTCCGCGGCCTGGTCACCGGCCGCTACCAGTGGGTGGCCTTCACCTCCGTCAACGCGGTCAAGGCGATCCGCGAGCGGCTGGAGTCCTACGGCCTGGACGCGCGCGCGTTCGCCGGGGTCAAGGTCGCCGTCGTCGGCGAGGCCACCGCCCGCGCGGTCCGCGAGTTCGGGATCCAGCCCGACCTCGCCCCGCCCGACGACGCCCAGTCCAGTGCCGGGCTGGTGTCGGTGTGGCCGCCCTACGACGCCGAGATCGACCCCATCGAGCGGGTGCTGCTGCCGCGCGCCGACATCGCCACCGAGACCCTGGCCGCGGGCCTCACCGACCTGGGCTGGGAGATCGACGACGTCACCGCCTACCGGACCGTCCGGGCGGCGCCCCCGCCCGCCCCCGTCCGAGAGGCGATCAAGGGCGGCGGTTTCGACGCGGTGCTGTTCACGTCCTCCTCCACGGTGCGCAACCTGGTGGGGATCGCGGGCAAGCCGCACAACACCACCGTCATCGCCGTGATCGGCCCCGAGACCGAGAAGACCGCCATAGAGTTCGGACTGCGGGTCGACGTCGTGGCACCCAAAGCCTCCGTTTCGGCCCTCGTGGACGCGCTTTCGGAGTACGGTGCGGCCAAGCGCCGTGAGGCGATCGAGGCGGGCAAGCCCGTTCTCAAGCCGAGCCAGAAGCGCCGCGGACGCCGCCGCAAGCTCTGAGCCGCCCCCGTCACCAGCACGAACCAGCCTTCCTCAGGAGTACCCATGGACACCACCGGTCGCGAAGCGGCCTACCCCGCCGCCCGGCCGCGCCGCCTGCGCCGGGGCCCGGCGCTGCGCCGCCTGGTCGCCGAGACGCGGGTGCTGCCGGAGAACCTGGTCCTGCCGCTGTTCGTCAAGGAGGGGATCGACGAGCCGGTCGCGATCTCGTCCATGCCGGGCCAGTTCCAGCACACCCGCGACAGCCTGCGCCGGGCCGCCCACGAGGCGGCCGAGGCCGGGGTCGGCGGCGTCATCCTGTTCGGCATCCCCGCGCACAAGGACGAGCGCGGCTCCGCGGCCGACGACCCGCACGGGATCGTCCAGGAGGCGCTGCGCGACCTGTCCAAGGACGTGGGCGACGCCCTGGTGGTCATGGCCGACCTGTGCCTGTGCGAGTACACCTCGCACGGCCACTGCGGCCCGCTGGAGGCCGACGGGCACGTGGACAACGACCTGACCCTGGAGCGGTACGCGTCCATCGCCGCCGCCCAGGCCGAGGCGGGCGCCGCCGTGGTCGCCCCCAGCGGCATGATGGACGGCCAGGTCGCGGCGATCCGCGCCGGGCTGGACCGGGCCGGGTTCGCCCAGGTACCGATCCTGGCCTACGCGGCCAAGTACGCCTCCTCGTTCTACGGCCCGTTCCGGGAGGCCGCCGAGGGCGCGCCGCAGTTCGGGGACCGGTCCGGGTACCAGCAGGACCCGGCCAACGCCCGGGAGGCGCTGCGCGAGGTGGCCCTGGACGTCGCCGAGGGCGCGGACATGGTGATGGTCAAACCGGGCCTGGCCTACCTCGACATCATCGCCAAGGTGGCCGAGGCCTCCCCGGTGCCCGTGTCGGCCTACCAGGTCAGCGGCGAGTACGCCATGATCGAGGCGGCGGCGGAGCGCGGGTGGATCGACCGCGAGCGGGCGATCCTGGAGACCCTCACCTCCTACCGGCGGGCGGGGGCCGAGCAGGTGCTCACGTACTGGGCGACCGAGGCGGCACGCCTGCTCCGGTAGCGCGACCGGTTCGCCCACCCCGGTCGCGGTCGCCGGGTGCGGGTCCGGGTTCAGGACCGCACCTGGAACACCGAGAACACCGGGGAGGGCTCCATGGCCGATGTGTTGTACCGACGGAAGCGGCGTCCGGCGATGGACGGCATGGTCGACGCCGCGCTGGGCTACGCCGCACTGGGCTGGCCCGTGGTGCGGGGCGCCGCACCGGGCGAGGACCGCGCCTGCAACTGCGAGCGGCTGGGCTGTCCGGACCCGGCGGCCCATCCGGCGACCATGGCCTGGGGTGTGGAGGCCAGCACCGACACCGACACGATCCGCCGGTGGTGGGCGGCCGACCCCGAGGCCAACGTGATCCTGCCGACGGGGCGGGTCTTCGACGTCTTCGACGTGCCGCGCGAGGCCGGCGTGATGGCGCTGGCGCGGATGGGCCGGGCGGGCGTGCCCGCGGGCCCGGTGGCGGCGCTGGGGTCGCGGTACCTGTTCTTCGTGGCGACCCGGTCGCCGGTCGACGAGGACGAGTGGTGGTCCTGCCACCTGGACTGCGTCCCCGAGGCGATCGAGGACATGCCGGGCCTGCGCTGGCACTGCCGGGACAGCTTTGTCCTGGGTGCCCCGTCCCGGCTGCCGGGCGGGGGCCGGGTGAGCTGGATCCGCACTCCGCGCGACTCCGGCGGCTCGGTGGTGCTGCCGGACCCGATCGCGGTCCTGGGCATCCTGGCCGACGCCAGCGAGGAGTTCGGCGACACCGGCCGCTGACGGCCGGCGGGCGGGAGCGGCGCGCTCCCGCTCCCGTGCGCGGCGCCCCGGCACGCGGTACCCCCGGGGGCGGTGCTCCTGTGCAGGGTGGCGGCGGAGGACGGGCGACGGGCCCGGCCGCGGGCGGCGGGCGCACACGGTCCCGGGAGCCCGCGCGGCCGCGGACTTTCGCTTTCTTTCGGTGTTTTCGGGGTCTTGACAATCCACGCGCGACCCCTATCGGTAACACCATTGTTCGGGCAGTTGTTCACTTGTGTCACACGGTTCACGCCATTATCGCGTCGACCTGCGAGCTTAATGCCCGTTCACCTGGAGTTTCGCGATGGGCTGCCGTCCCATCCGGCACGAAATCTCTTTTTCATTCGCTGTTTACATATCACCATTGCGTGGCTACTCTCGTGGGAGCGCTCCCGAACAGAGCGCTACCGCCCTCCCTGGCCCCAGCGGCCCGCCTGCCCCCGACCGCTCCGTCGCCCGACCGGGATTCCCGCCCTTCATGGGAGCGCTCCCGGACCCGGGTCGTCCCCGCCGGAGAAAAGCCATGCCCCGCTCCCCGCCATTCCCACGGCCATGCCTCGGATTCCCCGCAGTCGTCGCGTCCCGCGCGACACCATCTTTCCTTTCCCTACGGATCACCCCCCTCCGCAAGGAAGAAGCAGAAGATGAGAAGAATCCACAGTGCCGTGACACCCGGACCGTCGCGCGCACGCAGAGGGCCGGCCGCCCTGTCCGCCCTTGTGGTGGGCACCGCTCTGGCCGTCGTCCCCGCCTCCCCCGCCAGCGCCGAAGCCGGCTGTGCCGTCGACTACACGGTCAGTGACTGGGGCTCGGGCTTCACCGCGAACGTCGAGATCACCAACCTGGGCGACCCGGTCGACGACTGGACCCTGGAGTGGTCCTTCCCCGGCAACCAGCAGATCGGCAATCTGTGGGGCGGCACCCACACCCAGAGCGGGGCCAACGTCTCCGTCTCCGACGCCGGGTACAACGCCGCCATCGCCACCGACGGCTCGGTGTCCTTCGGGTTCAACGCGAACTACAGCGGCTCGAACGCGGCCCCGCTCGCGTTCGAGCTCAACGGCGTCCTGTGCGACGGCGCGGTCGACCCCGACCCGGATCCCGACCCCGATCCCGACCCGGATCCGGACCCCTCCGGCCGCGTGGACAACCCCTACGTCGGGGCCGACGTCTACGTGAACCCGATCTGGTCGGCGAACGCCGCCGCCGAGCCCGGCGGTGAGGCGGTGGCGGACCAGCCCACCGGTGTGTGGCTCGACCGCATCGGCGCCATCGAGGGCAACGACAGCCCCACCACCGGTTCCATGGGCCTGCGCGACCACCTGGACGAGGCCGTGGAGCAGGCGGGCGGCGAGCCCCTGGTGTTCCAGGTCGTCATCTACAACCTGCCCGGCCGCGACTGCGCCGCCCTGGCCTCCAACGGCGAGCTCGGCCCCGACGAGATCGACCGCTACAAGAACGAGTACATCGACCCGATCGCCGACATCCTCGCCGACTACGAGGACACCGAGCTGCGCATCGTGACCACGGTGGAGATCGACTCGCTGCCCAACCTGGTCACCAACGTCACCCCGCGGCCCACCGCCACCCCCGAGTGCGACGAGATGCTGGCCAACGGCAACTACGTCGAGGGCGTCGGCTACGCCCTGGCGACCCTGGGCGCCATCGACAACGTCTACAACTACGTGGACGCCGGCCACCACGGCTGGATCGGCTGGGACAGCAACTTCGTCCCGTCCGCCCAGATCTTCTACCAGGCCGCCAACGCCGCCGGGGCCACCCCCGACGACGTGCACGGCTTCATCGCCAACACCGCCAACTACTCGGCCCTGGAGGAGGAGAACTTCTCCGTCGACCAGACCATCGGCGGCGTCCCGGTCCGCCAGTCCGACTGGGTCGACTGGAACTACTACGTCGACGAGCTGAGCTTCGCCCAGGCACTGCGCCAGGAACTGGTCTCCCAGGGCTTCTCGTCCGACATCGGGATGCTCATCGACACCTCCCGCAACGGCTGGGGCGGTCCCGACCGGCCCACCGGCCCGGGGCCCGAGACCGACGTGAACGCCTACGTGGACGGCGGCCGCTACGACCGGCGCATCAACCCGGGCAACTGGTGCAACCAGGCCGGGGCCGGACTGGGTGAGCGCCCGCAGGCCGCACCCGAGGCCGGGATCGACGCCTACGTGTGGATGAAGCCGCCGGGCGAGTCCGACGGTTCCAGCGAGTTCATCGAGAACCCCGAGGGCAAGGGTTTCGACCGGATGTGCGACCCCACCTACGAGGGCAACGTGCGCAACGGCAACAGCATGAGCGGGGCGCTGCCCGACGCCCCGATCTCCGGCCACTGGTTCTCCGCCCAGTTCCAGGAGCTGCTGGACAACGCCTACCCGCCGCTCGACTGACCGGAGGCGGCCACCGGCCCCGCGGCCGGTGACCGCCCCTCCCGACTCCGGCGGCCCCCGGGCACCCTCGAGCGGACGCACCGCCCGGGCCGTCGGTCCCCACCCGGTCCCCTCCGCCTCTCGGGGACCGGACGCCGGGCGGGGATCCCGGAACGATCCCCGCCCGGCCCCACACCACCCGAACCCCCCTCTCGGTCCCGCCGCGTGCGGGTGGCGTGGCCCCGCCATGCCCGCCCGCCCCCGGGGCCGGTGAGGGGGACCCACCCAGGAGACGCACGTGCACACCCCCCGCACGCGCCGCCGATGGCGCAGACCCCTCTCCCTCCTCGCGGCCACCTCGCTGGCGGCCGCCCTGCTGCCGGCCTCGGCCGCGCACGCCGCCCCGCTCTGCACGGTCGACTACACCGTCACCAACGACTGGGGCAGCGGCTTCACCGCCGACGTCACCCTCACCAACCACGGCCCCGAGGTCTCCCCCTGGAGCCTGGGCTGGGACTTCCCCGGAAGCCAGCAGGTCACCAACGCCTGGAACGCCACGGCCACCCAGTCCGGCGCCTCGGTCACCGCCACCGCCCCCGCCTGGTCGCCCGGGCTGGCCACCGGCCAGAGCGCCTCCTTCGGCTTCCAGGGCACCGGCTCCGGGGCCGCCCCCACCGAGTTCACCCTCAACGGGACCTCCTGCGAGGACGGCGGCGAGGAGCCCGGGCCGGAGGACGGCGAGATCGTCGTCTCCCCGGCGAGCGTCGCCGTGGACCCGGGCGGCTCGGCCTCCTTCGACGTCCACCTGTCCGCCGCCCCCGAGGACGACGTGGCGGTGGCCGTCGAGCGCACCTCCGGCTCCGACACCCTCTCCCTCACCGCCGGGAGCGCGCTCACCTTCACCGCGGACGACTGGGGCGAGGCCCAAGAGGTCACCGTGGCCTCCTCCGGGAACGGCGAGGGCGAGCCCGCCCAGGCCGTGTTCACCGTGGCCGCCGAGGGCTACGACCCCGTGACCGTCACCGTGCGGGAGCGCTCCGGCGCAACCAACGCCTACGAGGCCGAGTTCCTCGAGCAGTACGAGAAGATCAAGGACCCGGCCAACGGGTACTTCCGGGAGTTCGACGGACTGCTGGTCCCGTACCACTCCGTGGAGACCCTGATCGTGGAGGCGCCCGACCACGGGCACGCCACCACCTCCGAGGCGTACAGCTACTACCTGTGGCTGGAGGCCACCTACGGCCGCGTCACCGGTGACTGGGAGCCCTTCAACGCCGCGTGGGCGTCCATGGAGGCGTTCATCATCCCGGGCACCGCCGACCAGCCCACCAACGCCTCCTACGACCCGTCCTCGCCCGCCACCTACATCGCCGAGTCCACCGACCCCGCGGACTACCCGATGCCCCTGGACCAGGGCGTCCAGGTCGGACAGGACCCGCTGGCCGACGAGCTGAGCAGCACCTACGGGACCGACGAGGTCTACGGCATGCACTGGCTGCTGGACGTCGACAACACCTACGGGTTCGGGTTCTGCGGCGACGGCACCGACGACGCGCCCGCCTACATCAACACGTTCCAGCGCGGCTCCAACGAGTCCGTCTGGGAGACCGTCCCGCACCCCTCCTGCGAGACGTTCGAGCACGGCGGCACCAACGGGTACCTGGACCTGTTCACCGACGACTCCACCTACTCGGAGCAGTGGCGCTACACCAACGCCCCCGACGCCGACGCGCGCGCCGTCCAGGTCGCCTACCAGGCGCACACCTGGGCGAGCGAGCAGGGCAACGAGGGCGCCATCGCCGACAGCGTCGCCGACGCCGCCCGCATGGGCGACTACCTGCGGTACGCCATGTTCGACAAGTACTTCAAGGAGGTCGGCGACTGCGTCGGGCCCCAGGCCTGCGCCCCCGGCAGCGGCAGGGAGTCCGCGCACTACCTGATGTCCTGGTACTACGCCTGGGGCGGCGCCCTGGGCAGCGCCCAGTACCCCTGGGCCTGGCGCATCGGCGGCTCCTCCGCCCACCAGGGCTACCAGAACGTCATGGCCGCCTACGCCCTCTCCGAGGTCGACGCCCTCACCCCCGAGTCGCCCACCGGCGCCGACGACTGGGGCACCAGCCTCGACCGGCAGCTGGAGTTCCTCCAGTGGCTCCAGTCCGCCGACGGCGGCATCGCCGGCGGCGCCACCAACAGCTGGGAGGGCGACTACGGGCAGCCGCCCGCGGGCACCCCGACCTTCTACGGGATGTTCTACGACGAGAAGCCCGTCTGGCACGACCCGCCGTCGAACCGGTGGTTCGGGTTCCAGGTCTGGGACATGGAGCGCGTCGCCGAGTACCACCGCATCACCGGCGACGAGCGCGCCGGGGAGATCCTCGACGCCTGGGTGCCCTGGGCCATCGCCAACACCACGGTCGGCGCCGACGGCGAGTTCGCCATCCCCGCCGACATGGAGTGGAGCGGCGCCCCCGACACCTGGACCGGCACCTCCACCGGCAACCCCGGCCTGCGGGTCGAGGTGGTCTCCCACAACCAGGACGTCGGCATCGCCGCCGGGCTGGCCAAGACGCTCATGCACTACGCCGCCGCCACCGGCGACGCGCAGGCGCGCGAGGTCGCGGAGGGCCTGCTGGAGGCGCTGCTGCACCACCAGGACGACCTGGGCGTGGCGGTGCCCGAGGTGCGGGCCGACTACCAGCGGTTCGACGACCCGTACGACTCGCCCGACGGCGGGGTGTACGTCCCCGACGGCTGGACCGGCACCATGCCCAACGGCGACGTGATCGACTCCGACTCCACGTTCGCGTCCATCCGTTCCTTCTACGAGGACGACCCCGACTGGCCCGAGGTCCAGGCCTACCTGGACGGCGGCCCGGCGCCCGAGTTCACCTACCACCGCTTCTGGGCGCAGGTGGACGTGGCGACCGCGCTGGCGGTGCACGGGGAGCTGTTCGGCTGACCCTCCCGTCCCGCTGATCCGTCCCACCGACCCCCGCGGCGGCCGTTCGACGGCGGCCGCCGCGGGACCACACGGGGGAGGGGCCGGGTCCGGCCCCGGTCCCTCCCCGCTCCCCGACCCCCTCCGAAGAGTTCCCGCCGCCCCGAGGAGCGACCGATGAAGACGACCACGCGGCGCCGCACGGCGAGATTCCTCGCCCCGGTGTTCGCCCTGGCCCTGGCCCTGTCGGCCGGGTCCCCCGCCCAGGCCGAGGACCCGTCCCTGCGCGACCTCGCCGACCGGCACGGTCTGCGCATGGGTGTGGCGGTCTCCGCCCACCTGCTCGACAACGCCCGCTACGCCGAGATCGCCGCAGAGCAGTACAACTCCGTCACCCACGAGAACGAGCTGAAGTGGGAGACCGTCCAGCCCCAGCGCGGGCAGTTCAACTGGAGCGGCGGCGACCGCCTGGTGGACTTCGCGCAGGCCAACGGCCAGGACGTGTACGGCCACACCCTGGTCTGGCACAGCCAGCTGCCGTCCTGGGTGGCCGACGGCGGGTTCAGCGCCCCCGAGCTGGAGGGGGTGATGGAGGAGCACATCTCCACGGTCGTCGACCGCTACGCCGACGACATCAGCCACTGGGACGTGGTCAACGAGGCGTTCAACGAGGACGGGAGCTTCAGGGACACGGTGTTCTACCGGACCCTGGGCGAGGACTACATCGCCACGTCCCTGGAGATGGCGCACGCGGCCGACCCCGACGCGCGGCTGTTCATCAACGACTACAACGTCGAGGGGATCAACGCCAAGAGCGACGCCCTCTACGAACTGGCGTCCTCCCTGCTCGACCGGGGCGTGCCCCTGCACGGCGTGGGCCTGCAGTCGCACCTCATCGTCGGACAGGTGCCGTCCAGCATGCAGGCCAACATCCAGCGGTTCGCGGACCTGGGCCTGGAAGTGGTCGTCACCGAACTGGACATCCGCACGAACACCCCGGCCTCGGAGCAGCAGCTCCAGGCGCAGGCCGCCGACTACACGCGCGTGTTCCAGGCGTGCATGGCCGTGGACGGCTGCGGCGGCGTCACCGTGTGGGGCGTGGGCGACGCCAACTCCTGGATCCCGGACGTGTTCCCCGGGCAGGGCGACGCGCTGCCCTACGACCACCAGTACCAGCCCAAGCCCGCCTACTGGGCGATGCACGAGGCCCTGGGCGGCGACGGGGGCCCCGGGCCGGGGCCCGGCCCCGGCGACGGGGACTGCTCGGTGACCTACACCGTGGTCAACCGGTGGAACCAGGGCGCCGTCATCGACGTGACCGTCCGCAACACCGGGACCGCGGCCGTGGACGGCTGGAGCCTGGCCTGGACCCGGCCCGCCGGCCAGCAGATCACCTCGGCCTGGAACGCCACCGTCACACAGGACGGGAGCGCGGTCACCGCCGAGGGCGTGTCGTGGAACCGGACGCTGCCGCCCGGCGGCAGCGTGACGTTCGGGTTCCAGATCGCACACCAGGGACAGGCGGACGCGCCGAGCGGGTTCGAGCTCAACGGCGCCGCCTGCGACTGACCGGCCCCCCGACCCCCGGGGCCCCGCCCCCCACCACGGGCGCCCCGGGCCCGGCGCCCCGGGGGCCGGACCTCCTCCACCCGGCCCCCGGGGACCCACCCCCCGACTCCGCCCCAGACCCCGCCACCAGCCCCCCGGAGAACCCCATGCGACCGTCCCCGCCGACCGCGCGCCCCCGGGCCGCACTCGCCCTCGCCCTGGGCACGGCACTGACACTGACCCTCTCCCTGGTCCTCGCCCTGCTCGCCCTCGCACCGTCCGCCGCCCGCGCCGACACCGGCTTCCGGGTCGAGGACGGGCGCCTCGTCGACGCCGCCGGGAACGACTTCCTGATCCGCGGTGTGAGCCACGCCCACACCTGGTACCTCCAGGAGACGGGCTCCTTCGCCGACATCAAGGAACAGGGGGCCAACACCGTCCGCGTCGTCCTGAGCAGCGGACAGCGCTGGACCGAGAACGGGCCCGCCGACGTGGCCAACGTGGTCTCGCTGTGCAAGGCCAACCGCCTGATCTGCATGCTCGAGGTCCACGACACCACCGGCTACGGCGAGCAGTCCGGGGCCGCCACCCTCGACCAGGCCGTCGACTACTGGCTGCGCGTCCAGGACGTCCTGGAGGGCGAGGAGGACCACGTCCTCGTCAACATCGGCAACGAGCCCTACGGCAACAACGACGCCGTCAACCAGGGCTGGGCCGACGACACCATCGCCGCCGTCGGGCGGCTGCGCGACGCCGGGTTCGAGCACACCCTCGTCGTGGACGCGCCCAACTGGGGCCAGGACTGGCAGGGCATCATGCGGCGCGACGCGCCGCTGGTGGCGGCCGCCGACGACAACACCGTCTTCTCGGTCCACATGTACGGCGTCTACCAGCAGGAGTCCACGGTGGTCTCCTACCTGGAGCACTTCGCGAACGCGGGGCTGCCGCTGATCGTCGGCGAGTTCGGCCACGACCACAGCGACGGGAACCCCGACGAGGACGCGATCATGGAGCACACCCGGCGGCTGGGGCTCGGCTACATCGGCTGGTCGTGGAGCGGCAACGGCGGGGGAGTGGAGTACCTCGACATGGTCGAGGACTTCGACCCGGCCCGGATCACCCCCTGGGGCGAGCGGATCTTCCACGGGCCCGACGGCATCGGCGAGACGTCGGTGGAGGCGCCCGTGTACGGCGGGGGCGGCGAGCCCACCGACCCGCCCACGGACCCGCCGACCGACCCGCCCACGGACCCCGAGGGCGAGTGCACGGCGGAGTTCCGGATCACCAACGAGTGGCAGGGAGGGTTCCAGGCCGAGGTGGAGGTCACGGCGCACACCGCCCTCACCGGCTGGACCGTCGCCTGGACCGCGCCCTCGGGGCAGAGCGTGTCCCAGTCGTGGAACACCGACCTCACCGCCTCCGGCGGCACCGTGACCGCCCGCAACGCCCCCTACAACGGCGGCCTCGCCGCGGGCGCCGCCACCACCTTCGGACTCATCGGGAACGGCCCCGCCGTCGTCCCCGATCCGACGTGCGCCGCGGCCTGAGCGGCCGCGCCGCCCCCGGCCGGGTGCCCGCCCGGCCGGGTCCCCCACCCGAAAGGAAGAACACCGCAGTGGAAAGGACCCGTATCCGCAACCTGCTGACCGCAGGGGTGGCGCTCGGAGCGCTCGCCGTCGGCTACTCGGTGGTGGTCGCGCCCGAGCCCGCCCAGGCGCACGGCGCGTTCACCTACCCCGCCTCCCGCACCTACGCCTGCTTCCAGGACGCCACCGGAGGAAGCTCCGGCGGTGCCCTGGACCCCACCAACCCGGCCTGTGAGGACGCGCTCGCCGAGGGCGGCGACTACCCGTTCTGGAACTGGTTCGGCAACCTGATCAGCAACTCCGACGGGCGGCACCGCGAGTTCGTCGCCGACGGCGAGCTGTGCGGGCCGACCCCGCAGTTCAGCGCGTTCAACGCCGCCCGCGACGACTGGCCGGCCACGCAGCTGCAGGCCAACACGACCGTGGAGTTCCTCCACAACGCCTGGGCCCCGCACCCGGGCACGTTCTTCACCTACGTCACCGAGGCGGGCTGGGACCCGAACCAGCCGCTGACCTGGGACGACCTGGAACTCATCGACACGGCCGTCAACCCGCCGCTGCGCAGCGGCGGCGAGGCCGGGGCCGAGTACTACTGGGACGTGGACCTGCCCGACCGGTCGGGACGCCACGTCGTGTACTCGGTGTGGGAGCGCTCGGACAGCCCGGAGGCGTTCTACAACTGCTCCGACGTGGTGTTCAGCGGCGGCGGGGACCCCGGTCCCACCGATCCGCCGGACCCGACCGACCCGCCCGAGCCCACGGACCCGCCCGAGCCGACGCCGGAGCCGACGGACCCGCCCGAGGGCGAGTACTGCACGGCCGAGTACCGGATCCTCAACGAGTGGTCCGGCGGCTTCCAGGCGGAGGTCGAGCTGACCGCCGGCGAGGAGGGCGTCGACGGCTGGATGGTGGACTGGGTGTTCGCCAACGGCCAGACCGTCTCCAGCCTGTGGAACGGCACGGTCGTGAACCACGGATCGCACCACGAGGTGCGCAACCTGCCGCACAACAGCCTGTTGGAGCCGGGCGAGAGCACCACGTTCGGGTTCACGGCGAACCACCCGGGCGGCGTGAACATCGTCCCCCTCCCGGATTGCGGTCCCGACTCCTGACCCCCGACCCCTGACCACCGCCACCCGCAGGGCCCGGACCGCCGCAGCGGTCCGGGCCCTGCCCGGTGCGGAGGCCGGCCGCCGCACCCGTTCCGGGCCGCGCCCGCCGGCGGCTCAGAAGCCCCCGCCGCCGCCTCCGTCACCTCCTCCGCCCCCGCCGTCCCCTCCGCCGTCGCCGCCGCCCCAGCCGCTCTCGCGGTCGCCGTGGTGCGCGCCGGCGAAGTTGAAACCGCCCCCGTCGCCGCTGCCGCCACCGCCGCCCCTGCGCCGGGGGGCCGGGGCCGTCTCGTACATGCGCAGGTCCCGCCACTGGGGCAGGCCGCTCTCGCCGAACAGGGCGCAGGCCATGACCACGGAGTCGGGGTCGCGGACGTCCCACCTGAAGCTGCGGCCGGGGTCCAGCGCGGCGTGCTCGCGGCGGGCGCGGCGCAGCCGGGCCGCCCCGGCCCGGCTGACGTACCGGCCGCCGGCGGTGAGGACCGCGCCCAGCGTGGTGGCGGCGACGAGGACCAGCGAGGCCTCCAGCAGGTTCCCGGTCGCCTCCGCCGGGAGGTTCATGACCGCCGCGACGGCGACGGGCACGGAGAGGAAGGCGAACACACAGGGCCAGAGCTTCAGGGGGCGCTGCCACCTCTGCCACAGGTGGCCGCGCCGCCGCAGGCTCCGCTCCATGCGCTCCAGGACCGCGGCGACGGCCGCGTCGTCCACGAGGAGCCCGAGACAGTGGCGGGAGGGCACGCGGCGCAGCGCCTCCAGGGCCGCGGCGTCGAGCGGGTGGCCGGGGGCACCGGCCGCCTCCGGGAAGCGCAGCCCCGAGTCCCCGGCGCCCTCGGCCGCGGACGGCCCGACGGCGACGTGTCCCGAGGCGAGCAGCGCGGTGACCGCCGTGGCGACGGCCCGCGAACGGCCCCGGAGGAGGGCGAGCTCGCGCGCGTCCGGATCGGGGGAGAGGCGGCGGTTCCGGGGGACGGCGACCAGGCCCTGGTACAGGCCGAGGACGGTGAGGACGAGGGTGGCGACGATGACGGGCAGACCAGGGGACACGGGGGACCTCCGCAACGCGGGGAACGTCGGTGGAGGCGGGACAGGGCCTGTCCCGTATGTTCCCCGCCCGCACCTCTTCCAGGCCCCGCCGCCCGGCACGATCCGGCCCGGGCCCGGGCCCTCGGGGTCCTGGACCCGGGTCAGCCCTTGAGGGCGTAGAAGTGCAGGGGGGAGTTCGGCGCGAACCCGATCCGCGGGTACATCGGCGCCCCCGCCGCAGTCGCGTGCAGGGTGGCGCGGACCAGCCCGGTCGCCCGCGCGCCCTCGTACAGGGCCTTGCGCGTCACCGCCTCCCCGTACCCCCGGCGCTCCCACTCCGGGGCGGTGGCGACCAGCACCACGAAGAGGCGCCCGTCCGTCTCCACCGCCCCCGCGCAGGTCACCGGGACACCGTCCCGCAGCCCCAGGTAGGCGTACACCCCGTCCTTCCACAGCGCCGACCCCAGCAGCCCGTCCCGGCCGTCCTCCAGCGGGAACCCGTAGGCCCGCGAGTTCAGGTCCGCGTACGCCCGCAGGTGCTCCTCGGTGCCCACCCGGACGAACTCCAGCTCGGGGTGGGACGGCGCGGGCAGTGACGGCAGGTCCCCGGCCATCCCGGTCCCCGGGAAGGCGAACTCCAGCCCCGCCCGTTCGACGGCGCCCCGCAGCCCGGCGCGCGCCTGCTCGGACAGCAGGTCCTCGAAGAGCCACAGGAACCCCGGGCGCCGCTTCGCGCGCATGACGCCGGCCGCCCGCGCCAGCCGCTCGTCGAGCAGCCCCGGGTCCGCGTCGACCTCGGTCAGCGTCACACAGTTCCAGAAAGCGAACCGGCTGTCGGCCCAGCGGACCGCCACACCCGGCAGGTCGCGCACGTCGGCCCCCGGATCGCGGTCGAGCACCAGCGCGCGCCACCCCGCGGTGAGCTGCTCCATCGACTCGACCGACTCCGCACGACCCGCCATCCCGGCTCCTGACACTTCGAGGGCATTCCACGGAACACGATCGCGCGGGGAGGGAGGGTTACCGGCCGGTTCCACCGATCCGTGACCCGGCGCGCCGGGGGACCCGGGACGGCCGACCGGGGGCATGAAAAAGGAGGGGGTCTCAAGGACGCTTCCCTCCACTCTCAATGTATAGCGCACCCCCGGCCTTGCGGCAAGACCCCCCTCATGCCCCACAATCGACCTTCGTGACGACACGCCATGTTCCGGGGGACCACGTGAATCCGCAGGCCACGAGCCTTTTCGAGCTGCCAGAGAACCTGGCGGCCAAAGCCGATCCGGCGCTCATCGCCGACGACGAGCGCCACTTCGCCGACATCACGCGCAGCCTGGCCGAGACCATCGCCGACCTGTCCGCCCGCCTGGACGCCGTGCGCCTCGCGCCCGGCGGTAAGGGCCGCATGGTGATGGACCGGGACATGGAGGTCCACCGCCTCTCCAACCGGCTGCGCACCCTGCGCCGCTTCGGCCTGGACCTGTGCCTGGGCAAGGTCGTCCCCGCCGACGGCACCGAGCCCGTCTACATCGGCCGCCTCGGCCTCACCGACCCGGACGGCCGCCGGCTGCTGCTGGACTGGCGCTCGCCCGCCGCCGAGCCCTTCTTCGCCGCCACCCACGCCGACCCGCGCGGCCTGGAGAGCCGCCGCCGCTACCGCTGGACCCGCGGCCGGGTCACCGACTACTGGGACGAGGTGTTCACCGAGGAGGGGCTGGAGGGGCACCACGCCGCGCTCGACGACCAGTCCGCGTTCATCGCCAGCCTGGGCGCCACCCGCTCGTCCCGGATGCGCGACGTCCTGGGCACCATCCAGGCCGACCAGGACGCCATCATCCGGGCCGGGTCCGCCGGGGCCCTGGTCGTCGACGGCGGCCCGGGCACCGGCAAGACCGTCGTCGCCCTGCACCGCACCGCCCACCTGCTGTACTCCGACCCGCGCCTGGGGCACCGGCGCGGCGGCGTGCTGCTGGTGGGCCCGCACCAGCCCTACCTGTCCTATGTGGGCGACGTCCTGCCCAGCCTGGGCGAGGAGGGCGTGCAGACCTGCACCATCGCCGACCTCGTCCCCGAGGGCGGCGCGGTGGCCGGGGAGAAGGACCCGGAGGTGGCGCGGCTCAAGGAGTCGGCGCGGCTCGTGGACGCGATCGAGCCCGCCGTCCGGTTCTACGAGAGGCCGCCCAAGGAGGGCCTGGACATCAGGACGCCGTGGGCGCAGGTCCGCCTCACCGCGCAGGACTGGGAGGAGGCGTTCGACGCCGTCGAGCCCGGCACCCCGCACAACGAGGGGCGCGAGCCGATCTTCGACGCCCTGGTCGCGATCCTGCTGGACAAGCACGACCGGGACGAGGAGGGGGTCTCCCCGGAGATGCTGCGCCGCGTGCTCCAGCGCGACCGGGAGCTGATGACGGCGCTGTACCGGGCGTGGCCGCTGCTGGAGTACACCGACATCGTCGGCGACCTGTGGTCCGTGCCCGCCTACCTGCGCATGTGCGCCCCCTGGCTGGAGGCGGACGAGGTGCGGGCGCTCCAGCGCGCGGACGCCCAGGCCTGGACGGTGTCCGACCTGCCGTTCCTGGACGCCGCCCGGCTGCGCCTGGGCGACCCCGAGGCGTCCCGGATCCAGCGCGGCCAGCGGGCGGCGGAGGCCGCCCAGCGCGAGCGCATGTCGACCGTCATCGACGACCTGGTCGCCGCGGACGACGACGGCGAGGGCGTGGTGACGATGCTGCTCCTGGGGGACATGCAGAACAGCCTGGTGGACGACTCCGTCCTGCCGACCGCCGACCGGGACGCCCTGGCCGGGCCGTTCGCGCACATCGTGGTGGACGAGGCCCAGGAGCTGACGGACGCCCAGTGGCGGATGCTGCTGCTGCGCTGCCCCTCGCGCAGCTTCACGATCGTGGGAGACCGCGCCCAGGCCCGGCACGGGTTCACGGAGTCGTGGCGGGAGCGCCTGGAGCGCGTCGGCCTGGACCGGGTGGAGATGGCCTCGCTGAGCATCAACTACCGGACGCCGGAGGAGGTCATGGCCGCCGCGGAGCCGGTCATCCGCGAGGCCCTGCCGGACGCGAACGTGCCGACGTCCATTCGCGGCTCGGGCGTGCCGGTGGCGTACGGGGCCCTCGCGGAGCTGGACGCGCGGCTCGAGGAGTGGGAGGCGCGGAACCCGGAGGGCGTCGCCTGCGTGATCGGCGACGCGGCGTTCCAGGCGGCCTTCCCGGAACGCCCGCGGGTGCGGTCCCTGACCCCGGAGCTGGCCAAGGGCCTGGAGTTCGACCTGGTGGTGCTCGTGGACCCGGACGGGTTCGGCGAGGGCGTCGCGGGGGCGGTCGACCGGTACGTGGCCATGACCCGCGCCACCCGGGAACTGGTCGTCCTCACCGGCCCCTGACCGGGGCCGGCGGGCCCCGGGTCAGGCGGGGGAGGGGCGCAGCAGCACGAACGGGTTCCCGTCGGGGTCGGCGCAGGCGGACAGCCGGCCGACCCCGGGGGCGTCCTCGGGCGCCATGTCCACCCGGCCGCCGGTCTCGGGGACCAGGGCGGCGGTGGCGTCCACGTCCTCGACCTGGAACACGGGGTGCCAGTCCCCGCCGCCCAGGGACTCCGCCGTGCCGGGGTCGACCTGCGCGATGCCGCTGTGCGCGCGGTCCTCGTCCAGGCCCTCGGGCCTGACGGTCAGGTAGGTGTCCCCGCCGGGCAGCTCGAAGGGGCCGAACTCCCAGGGGAAGAGCCCGCCGTAGAACCTCCGGGCGCCCTCGGCGTCCGGGGTCCACAGCTCGGCCCAGACGAGGGTCCCGGGCTCGTCCACGGTCTCCATGCCGGGGAAGGAGAGCGGCTGCCAGAGGGCGAACCGCACCCCCTGCGGGTCGGTGCACTGCGCCATCACGCCCATGCCCATGACGTCCATCGGGGGGAGGTCGACCGTGCCGCCCAGCTCGGCGACGCCCCGGACGTACTCCTCGGCGTCGGGGGCCTGGAAGTAGAGCGTCCAGGAGGGCCGCTGCCCCTCCTCCATGAGCGGCCCGGCGCCGCCCACGGTCCGCCCCCCGGACTTCAGGAGCAGGTAGCCGCCGGTGTCCGGGCCCGCGGACTCGGCCTCCCAGCCGAACAGGCCGCGGTAGAAGGCCAGGGACCTGTCGAGGTCGGAGGCGCTCAGCTCGATCCAGCAGGGGGAGCCGGGGCGGTAGTCGGTCGTGATCATGGCGGTGGCCTCCGGTGGTCGGGTGCGTTGCGCGGTGCCACCTGCGAGTCTCACCCGGACCGGCCACAAGGCGGGGGAGGTCGGCGGCAAAGTTCGCACAAGCCCGGGGAGGGTTCCCCCGCGGCCGTGCTCAGTTCCCGTCCGCGCCGCCGGACCCCTCCGGCCGGGGCGGGTACGGTCCGCCGCAGGTCCCGCGCCGTTCCACCGGGCCCGGGGGAGGAGCGGGGGTCAGCGCCGGTAGAGGGCGAACAGCGGTTTCAGCCACAGGAGCTCGCCCGGCCGGTGGTCCCGCGCGGGGCGCAGCCGGGCGGCGACACCGGGGGCCTGCCTGCGCAGGTAGCGGCGCCCCTTGCGGGCGTGGAAGGTGGTGGAGGCGATCTTGACGACGGGGAAGGAGTCGATCATGGGGAGGGTGAGGGCGATGTTCTCCCAGGTGCTGGTGGCCTTCTCCTCCAGGAGGACGTCGCCGGGGTCCACGCCGAGGCGCCCGACGGCGTAGTCGGCCATGACGGCGGCCTCGGAGCGCCCGGCCCGGGGACGGCGGGGGCTGGTGCCGGTGAAGACCAGGACGCTGCGCCCGGCGCGGGGGTCGCGCGAACGCAGGGCGATCCGCGTGCGGTAGCGCTGCACCAGGCCGGGGCGGTCGCCGCGCCGGCTGGGGAAGCCCAGGACGACGATCGCCTCGTCGGCGCCGGGGGAGACGGGGGGAGCGGCGGCCGGGTAGTCCTGCCGGGAGACCCGCCACAGGGTCCATTCGCTCCAGAGGAGGACGGCCCCGGCGGCGGCCGCGGCACCGAGCAGCAGGCGTGTGCGGTTCATGGGAGGGAACCTACCGGTGCCGCCCGGGCCGTCGGCTCAGCCCTGCGCGTTCGCCTTCCACTCCTCGGCGAGGAGGCCGAACAGCACCTGGTCCAGGAACTCGCCCAGGACCCAGGACGAGGAGCGCAGCACGCCCTCGCGGACGAAGCCGTTCTTCTCGGCGGCGCGCATCATCGCGAAGTTGTCCTCCAGTGTTTCGATCTGGAGGCGGTGCAGGCCGCGGACCGCGAAGCCGTAGTGGCAGAGCACCGCGACCACGTCGGTGCCGTAGCCCCTGCCGCGGGCGGAGGGGCGCAGGCCCATCCCCAGGTGCGCGGAACGGCTGTGGCCGTCGATGCCCCACAGGGTGGCGGTGCCGAGCAGTTCGCCGCCGTCCAGGTCCACGACGGAGAACGTGGCCATGTCCTGCGCCGTGTCGTCCACGTTGACCAGGGAGTGCTTGGAGCCGGGCATGACGGGGCGCCATGGGCTGCCCTGGACCCGCGAGTGGATGACCACGTCGTCGTAGAGTTCGGCCTGGAGGACCGGGTTGTCGTCCTCGTGCCGGGCCCGCAGCCCGACCTTGGTACCTGTGAGCATGGGGGACTTCCTACCGGAGCGCCTCGGGCGGCCGCAACCGTATTAGACCTCTGTGTCCTTTTCGGGTGGCGCCGCGTCCGCCCTCCCGCCCCGGGCGCCGGTCACGTCACCTTTGCCCTGACGTTCTCCTACCTTGGCGCCGAACCGGGCAGTGGCATCCGACCGGCAACGAAAACGGGAGGCATCATGATCGCGAAGCTGTCCGAACTCGGCGTCACCTCCGAGATGGCCTACGCCGCCGGCGTCGCCAGCATCGGCGCGTCCGTCCTGAGCTGGGTCGTGTCCAAGAAGAAGGAGGACGCCGGCACCGACCGGGCGGACCGCTGGGGACTCTTCGTCGGCGAGTGGGCACCGACCTTCTTCGCCCTGGGCATCGCCCTGCGCCTCGAAGAGAACAAGTGACCATGGCACCTGTTCCCGGGCGCG
Source organism: Nocardiopsis changdeensis (assembly GCF_018316655.1). Lineage (GTDB taxonomy): Bacteria > Actinomycetota > Actinomycetes > Streptosporangiales > Streptosporangiaceae > Nocardiopsis > Nocardiopsis changdeensis. Next base: position 577,635 of record NZ_CP074133.1, read on the forward strand.
GCCCGTCTTGACGGGCCGCGCCCTCCGTGCGCCCTCCATGCGGGCCCCGGGCCCGGAGCGGCTCAGATGATCCCGCGCTCCCAGCCCACCCGCACGGCGGCGGCGCGGTCGCCCACCCCGAGCTTCTTGTAGATGTGCAGCAGGTGCGTCTTCACCGTCGCCTCGCCGATCCCCAGGTGCCTGGCGACGGCACCGTTCGTGAACCCCTCCGACACCAGCCGCAGCACGTGCACCTCCCGGTCCGTCAGCTCCGCCTCGTACCTGCGGCCCGCCAGCGCCGCGAGCGCCGCCGCGGTGAGCACCGGCCTCCCCGCCGCGACGTCGTGCACGGCGCGGACCAGCTCCGCGCGGCGCGCGTCCTTGAGCAGGAACCCGTCGGCGCCCGCCGTCATCGCCCGCCGCACGTCCCGGTCGGTGTCGTACGTCGTCAGCACCAGGATCCGGGGCCGCGTCGGATGGGCCCCGCGCAGCTCGGCGATCGCCTCCACCCCGTCCCCGCCGGGCATCCGGAGGTCCATCAGCACGACGTCCGGGTCGCTCGACCGCACCACCGCGACAGCCTCCCGCCCGTTCGCGGCCTCGCCGACGACCTCGATGCCCTCCTCGCCGCCCAGGATGCCGGCGAGCCCGTCCCGGACGATCGGGTGGTCGTCCGCCACCACGACACGCACCGCGCCCACCCCGCTCACACCGGCACCGCCGCGACCACCCGGCACCCCTGTCCCGCCCGGCTCTCGACCTCGAACGCCCCGCCCACGGCGGCGACCCGGCCGGCCATCCCCGCCAGCCCCTGCCCGCGTCCGCGCGCGGCGGCCGCGGCCGGGTCGAACCCGGCCCCGTCGTCGGTCACCGTCAGCTCCACCCATCCCTCCCGTTCCCCGCGCCGCCCGAGCACGAGCCGCACCGTCGAGGCCCCGCTGTGCCGGGCCGCGTTCGCCAGCGACTCCTGGGCGACCCGCAGCAGCACGTCACCGTGCCGGGCGGAGTCCGGCGCCCCCTCCACGTCCAGTTCCGCGACGATCTGGTGCGTGCGCGCCCAGTTCCTCGTGAGATCGTGCAGGGCCTCGGTCAGCGTGTGCCCGGACAGCTCCCGCGGCGCCAGCGCGCGCACCGCCCGGCGCGCCTCCACCAGGCAGTCCCTGGCCGCGGTCTCCGCCCGTTCGATCCGCTCCCCGGCGGGCGGGTCCACGGGGCCGATGGCCTCCAGTTGGCTGATCACACCGATCAGCCCCTGCGCGACGGTGTCGTGGATCTCGCGGGACAGCCGGGCGCGCTCCTCGCCGACCCCCGCCTCACGCGCCTGTTCGAGGAGCCGGTGGTGCAGCGCCAGGTTCTCCTCGTGCACCGCGGCGAGTTCGAGCGCGACGCGCTCGCGCTCCGCCACCTGCCGCTCCCGCTCCCGGGCGAAGTGCAGCATGAGCATGCCGATCCCCACGTTGACCGCGGCCAGCGCCAGGTACAGCCACGGCAGGTCGGACACCCCCGGAATGCCGCCGCCCTGGCCCACCGCGGTGACCAGCCCGGTCGCGACCGCGGCGACGACGACCTGGCGCCGGCGCAGGTACCGGTCCGCGTCCAGGTACCCGGCGAACGCGGCGATGCAGACGAACGGGTTGAGCAGGGACGCCACCAGCGTGACGGCGAGGTTCGCCGCCACCGCCACGACCGCGACCCTCCCGCCCTGCGCGATCCGGTCCCCGTAGCGGAGCTCGCCGAGGCGGGCCGCGAACAGCACCGCGGTGGGGACCAGCGACCAGGCGAACACCGCCGGTTCGATCACCGGGCCGGTGATCGCGGCGCCGAAGAGCGCCGACACCACCGGGAGCGCCGAGGGGACCAGCCGGACCAGGGACGCCCACCTCGGGAGCGGGCCCCCGGGCCCGGCGCTGTCGCCGTGGCCTGTCGGGTCCGCCGCACCGACGGCACGTGACGCGGTGTTCATGGCAGCATTCTCCCCGCTCCCGGCGCCGCCCGGAAGCGCCCGCGGGTCCACCGATCGGTGGATGCCGCGGACGCCGATCGGCCGAACCGGGCGGGCGTTCCGGCTCCTAGCGTCGTGTGCATGACCCCTCACACGGCGGGCGCCGGGTCAGGCTCGGCGCGAACCCGCATCCACGGCCTCGACGCGCTGCGCGCGTTCGCCCTGCTGCTCGGCATCGTGCTGCACTCGCTCCTGCCCTTCGCGCCGGAGATGCCCTGGCTCGTCAACGACACCCGCACCTCGCCCGCCGCGTTCGTGGGCGTGTACGTGATCCACCTCTTCCGCATGGCGCTGTTCATGATGCTGGCGGGCTACCTCGGCCGCATGGTCCTGACGCGCCGTGGAACCCGGGCCTACCTGCGGGACCGCACGGTCCGCATCCTCCTGCCGCTGTTGGCCTTCTGGCCGGTCTCGGTGTTCTCGCTCGGCGTCCTCGCCACCGTGGCCGCGGCGCAGGGCGGGGGAGCGGCCCCCGAGCCCCCGCCGAGCGACGCGCCGCCGGTGCTGCTCATGTTCACCCCGGGGCAGCTGTGGTTCCTGTTGGTCCTGTTCGAGGTCGTCCTGATCGTCCTCGCCGCGCGGGCCGCCCTGCTGCGGCTGCTGGGCCCGGACCGCGCCGGGCGGTGGTCCGCCCGGATCGGCGGCCTGCTGGCCGCTCCGGGCGGCGTCCTGCTGGCGGCGGTGCCGTACGCCGCCGCGCTCATGGTCCAGGGGACCGACCCGGCCCAGGGGATCAACGCGCCCGTGACGGTCCTGCCGGAGGCCGCGCCGCTGATCGGGTACCTCGGCGCCTTCCTGGCCGGCTGGTTCCTGCACGCCTCGCCGGGCTCGCTCGCCCGGCTGGCGCCGCGCTGGCCGCTGCTGCTGGCCGCGGCGGTCCTCGGCACGGTGTCCATGCTGCTGCCGGTCGCCGCGGGCCTGCCGCTCGCGGTCGGGTCGGGGCTCGTGGCGCTCACCGGCCTGCTGTGGACCTACGGCCTCACCGCGCTCATGGTCAAGGTGTTCTCCCGGGAGCACCCGGCGATCCGGTACCTCGCGGACGCGTCGTACTGGATGTACCTCATGCACCTCCCGCTGCTGGTCGCCATCGAGGTCCCGCTGGCCGGCCTGGACTGGCCGGTCGCGGCCAAGCTCCTGCTGAACTGGGTGGTGACGACGGCGCTGCTGCTCGGGAGCTACCACCTGCTCGTCCGCCGCACCGCGCTGGGCCGCTGGCTGAACGGCCCGCGCCGGCGTCCCGCCGCCGTACTCCCGACGGGCTCCCGCGGTACGTGAACCGCCGCCCCCGAACGCGGATCACACCGGTCACGAACCCTCCGGCCGGCGTCGTCCCGGCCTCCCCGGGGCCTGCCGGAGGGGACACCGGGCGGATAGGATGCGGCGAATCGAGAGTGCACGGCGCCGTGAACCCCGTCTCCGGTTCCCGGAACGAGAACGGAGAAACGTGGCCAGCAGTTACGACTACCAGCTTCCGTTCCACATCAACCAGGTGTGGGACATGCTCCCCCACGCGGTGCAGCGCACCAGGGGGTCCTCGACCCGGGGCAACCCGATGCCCGGCGGCGGTTACCGGTACACGTTCTCCACCGACTTCAACCTGGTCAGCTACGGGCACAACGTGTACATCGAGCTCTCGCCCCACCCCCAGGGCACGAACCTCCGGGTCACGCCCAAACTGAAGTTCGGCCTCGTCGACTTCGAGGGCTCCGACATCGCGGCCAGCCTCCGCGACCACCTCTTCAACATGCTCCGGCACCAGGGCGGCAGGCCGCCCGGCCCGGGCGCGCCCGGCCAGGCCCCGAACGGCCAGGGCCGTCCCGGACCCCCACCCGCGCACGGCGGCCACGCCCCGCCGCCGCCCGGCCACGGCCGGCCCGGGCCGCCGCCCGCCCAGGGCGGCTACGGCCCGCCCCCGGGTACGGCCACCCCGGCCCCCCGCCCGGGCACGGCGGCTACGGGCCTCCCCACGGCCAGGGCGGGCACGGCCCGCGCCGGTAGCGGAACGGGACACGGCCGCGGCGCCCGCCGCGGCCGTTCGCCGGTCCGGTCCCGGGAACGCCGGCGGCGTCAGCCGCCGGCGCCGAGGCCGCGCGCCCAGCCCTCCCCCGACGACCGCCCGGCCGCGTCCGGGTCGTCCCCGGCGGCCCGGTAGAGGCGTGTCAGCCCCGAGGTCACGATGGGCTCGACCTGTTCGAAGGACAGGACCCCGGTCGCGAAGAGCATGCACGCGCCGTGCCCGAGCATCCACAGCTCATGGGCGAACGCGCGCGGTTCGACACCGGCGTCGAACCGCCCCGCCGCCACAGCCCGTTCCACCGCGTCGACGAGGTGGCCGAGCGTGGCGTCCGCCGCCCGGTCGTCCGGCAGCGGCAGCGAGCCGTCGAACATCAGCGTGTACAGGTCGGGGTTGTGCCGGGCCGAGGCCGCGTAGGCGGCTCCCGCCGCGGCCAGGTCGCCGACGGGGTCGTCCGTGGCGGGAAGCGCCGCCAGGCGGGCGGCGAGACGGCCGAACCCCTCCTGGCGCACCGCCCCGAGCAGGCCGGGCATCCCGTCGAAGTACGTGTAGACGGCCATGGTGGAGACCCCCGTCCCTGCGACGAGGCCGCGCAGGCTGACGGTCTCGCGGCGGGCGAGCATGCCCGCGGCGCGCTCGATCAGCAGGCGGCGGACTTCGGGGCGGGCGGGACGGACCACTTGCCCATTCTATATCAGTGCTATTGAATAGCGCTGTTATCGAATGAGGAGGACACCGTGCCGGTCCAGCTGCTCAACCCGTCCGCCCTGCCCCGGCCCGAGGCCTACGCCCAGGTCTCGATCGCCGAGGGCTCCAGGCTGGTGTTCGTCTCCGGGCAGGTCGCGCGCGACGCCGACGGTAACCCGGTGGGGGAGGGCGATCTGGCGGCGCAGAGCGAACAGGCCTACGCCAACGTGCACGCGGCCGTCACCGCAGCGGGCGGGACCTTCGCCGACATCGCCAAGCTGACGGTCCACGTCGTGGACTGGAAGCCGGAGAAGACGGCCCCGCTCGTCGAGGGCGCGATGCGTGCGGCGCGGCGCCTGGGCTTCGACCCCGTCCGACCCATCACCCTGCTGGGCGCCGCGGCCCTGGGCGAGCCCGATCTGCTGGTCGAGGTCGAAGCGGTCGCCGTGCTGCCCTGACCGGGGGAGCGGACGGTCCGGCGGGCGCGCCCGGGTTCAGCCCCGCAGGCCCTCGTCGAGGAGGCGGCGGAGCACGCTCTGACGGGTGCGGCCGCCGAGGTCGCCCGCGGGGAAGCGCCGTGCGACCTCGCGCAGCCCCGGCGGCGCGTGCCCGATCGCCCAGCGGACCTCCTCCTCGCCCACGGTCGGGTCCCCGCCGGCGGCGGCCTCCCGGGCCAGCGCCAGGTACAGCGCGGGCCCGTGGATGTGCTTCACCTGGTGCGGCGTCGCCAGCGCGTGGATGTACGGCGCGCCCACGGCGGCCACCGCCGCGCGTGCCGCGGCCGCGGCCGCCGGGTCACCCGCCTCGCGCGCCGCGGCCAGGGACGCCCAGGCCGCGGTCCGCAGCCGCTTCGTCCGCCGCTCCCCGAGCGCGTACGCCCGCGCCGCCTCGACCGCCTCGCGCGGACGGCCGTCGTCCGGCGCCCCCGCCTCGAACAGCGGCAGCGCCCGCTCCGCGCAGTCGGCCGCCCACCGGGTGAGGACACGGCGCTCGTCGTCGCCCAGTTCCACTTCCCGGGGCCCGTTCCCCATCACCCGTCACCCCTGTCCGTGCCGGGGCCGGTCGGTGCGGCCGTTGCGCTGCCCTGAGAACCATGGGTCATGGGATTCGATCGTATCTTTGAAAGTCCGGTTGAGACCTGGCACGCCCCCGCCTGGGCTTTCCACGGCGAAGTCTCGAACCGGGGTGCCGGTCAGCGGTCGCCGTCCCCCCGTTCCCGGACCCACAGGGCCAGCCGGGTCCGGTCCCGCAGCCCCAGCTTGCGCAGGATGTTCGTGACGTGGTTGCGCGCGGTGCCGTCCGTGATGAACAGGCCCCGGGCGATCTCCCGGTTGGTGGCCCCCGCGCCGATCATCCGCGCCACCTCCCACTCCCGCTCCGACAGCGGCGGCCGCGCCGGCTCCGCCCCCCGGGGCGGCGCCTGTGCCTCGGCGGCCTCCGTCCCCCCGCCCAGGGACGCCACCAGCCGCTCCGCGGCCGCCGTCCCCAGCACCGTCTCCCCGCGTGCCACGCGTTGCAGCGCCGACACCAGCTCCTCCGGCGGCACGTCCTTGAGCAGGTGGCCGCGTGCCCCCGCCCGCAGGCACCCGAAGACGATGTCGTCGTCGTCGAACGTGGTCAGGACGAGCGCCGGCACGTCCGGGTACTCCTCCCGCATCCGCCCGATCAGCGTCGGCCCGTCCATCCGCGGCATGCGCGCGTCCACCAGCGCCACGTCCGGCAGCGCGCCCGCCGCGGCCCCTGCCAGGAACTCCAGCGCCTCCAGCCCGTCCCCGACGTCCCCCGCGACCTCGATCCCGTCCTCGAACTCCAGCAGTTTGCGCAGACCGCGCCGCAGCAGCACCTGGTCGTCCACGATGAGCACCCGCATCAGGCACCGCCCGCATCGCGCGTGCCGTGGACGGCGGCGCCCGCCACGGGCACCTCCACACGCAGCCGGAACCCCGCCCCGGTGTTCTCCGCCGCCAGCCCCCCGCCCACACGCCCGACCCGTTCCGCCAGGCCGCGCAGCCCGAACCCGCCGCGCACCTCCTCCACCGGAGCCCCCCTCCCGTCGTCGGTCACCGACACCGCCACCGTCTCCGGAGCCACCTCGACCTCCACCAGGACCGCCTCGCCGCCGGAGTGCCGCATCGCGTTCGTCAGCCCCTCCTGCACCGCCCGGTAGCACACCAGCTCCGCCTCCTCCGTCAGCTCCGGCCACTCCCCGCCCCGCTGCTCGAACCCGATGTGCATCCCCCCGCCCTGGAACGACTCCGCCAGCGACCGCATCGCGCTCGCCCCCGCCCGCCCCTCCAGCGCCAGCGGCCGCAGCGCCCGCACCCAGCGGCGGGTGTCGGTCAGCGCGTCGCCGGCCAGCGCCCGCGCCTGCGCGACCTCCTCCCACGCCTCCTCCGTCCTCCCGGCCCCGCGGAACCGGAGCGCGTTCGACAGGCACAGCGACAGGGCGGTCAGGTGGTGCCCGGTGCTGTCGTGCATCTCCCGGGACATGCGGGCGCGCTCCTCGGACACGGTCAGCTCCCTGATCCGGTCCGTGCTGCGCCGCAGCTCCCCGTGCGCCGCGGTCAGCTCCCCGTGGGTGCGCTCCAGCTCCTCCAGCAGCTCCCGGGTGCGCCCGGCCCGCTGCGCCGACACCAGCAGGCCCACGGACACCAGTCCCGACGCCACCACGACGAACAGCAGGCCCACCGCCATGATCGCCCCCGCCAGGAGGGGCGTCCCGGGCACGAGCAGTGTCAGCAGCAGGCTGAAGCCGACGACGAGCGCGCCGTAGACGATCCCGCCGGGGACCCCGAAGACGATCACCGCGTTCACCGTTCCCACGCACAGCAAAAGGAAAAGCGCGTGATTGCTGGTGACGAAGGAGGTGAGGGTGAAGACCATGAACGAACCGCTGGCCATTCTTCGCGGCCACGGGGAATGCGGGGACCACGCGAGGAAAGGCCACAGTGCCGCGCAGACGACCAGGGAACCGATTCCCGTCACGACCAGGGAGAGGGTCAGCGGGTCGGCGAGCCCGTCGCCGTCCAGGGGGGCCGCGCCGGTCGTGAACACGGCGTAGACGGCCAGGGTGGACAGCACCGAACCCCAGAACAGCAGCCCCACCGCGCGCGGCGGGCGGTCGTCGGCCAGGCTCACCCAGCGGGACAGGTCGGGGAGGGGGGACGGTGCTCTCATCGTCCGGATACTATCCCCGGCCGCCGGTAAAAGGGGATTTCCGGCTGTCATGGATTTCCGGAGCCGCATACATGACTCCTGTCATATGAGGACCCGCGGAAATTCGGTGACACCGGCATGACGGCGGGTGGATGTGCCCGTGCGCGGCGTTTTCCTAGGGTCCTTCCCAGAGGACGAAGAAGGAACAGGGAGGAACCCATGGAGAGCACGATCGGCGGCACCGCCGCCGAGACCCCCCGCCCGCCCGTCGTCGGCATGGCCGCCGCGGGCCTCGCGATCGCGGGGATGGCCGCCGTCTCCTGGACGGTCTGGCCGGACCTCGCGGAGATGGTGCACGGCGGCAGGTACAACCTGGACGGCAGCCCGAACATGGTGCCCCGGTGGCTCCTCGCGGGCGCCATCCCCTTCACCACGGCCCTCATCGCGGTGATCCTGAGCGCCGCCCCGGCCCTGAGCGCCAGGATCCAGGAGGCGCTGGACCCGCCGGTCCGCCGGACCGCGCGCAGCACCACCCGGGCCATGAACGCCGTCCTGGTCCTGCTCTCCCTCTTCATGCTGGCGGTCCACGCGATCATGGTGTTCAACGGCGCCGGCCGGGACATCCCGACCACGAAGCTCGCGGGCGCCTCGGTGGGAGTGCTCCTCGTCGGGCTCGCGCTGGTCGTGCCCATGGTGGAGTCCGCCGGGGACCGGAACTCCGTTCTCTCCCGCTGGTGGGCGGACACGCGGTGGCCGACGGCGGCGGGGATGGCCGCCGTGGGGGTCGTCCAGACCGCCGCCGCGCTCCTGGTCGACAACGGCCTCCTGGTCGCGATGGTCCCGCTGCTGCTGCTCCCGGCGATGGTGCTGGGAGCGGTGTCCCCCCTGCTGAAGCGCCGCAGGCGCGACTGACGGGAACGCCCTGGCACGGGCGCGGAGCGAACGGCGGGGCCCCACCGACGGGCACCGCCGTTCGCTCCGTCGCGCGTGCGGGCCGGGCCGTGCCGCGGCCGCGCGTCCTCCCCGCCGCCCGGGTCAGATCCTCTCCGCGTTCACGACGATGCCGTCCTCGTCGCTGTACAGCCACTCCCCGGGGACGAACGTGACGTCCCCGAAGGTCACCGGCACGTCCAGCCGCCCGGCGGCGTCCTTGGCGGACTTGCGCGGGTTGGAGCCCAGCGCCTTGACGCCCAGCTCCAGCCCCGCGAGCGCGACCGTGTCCCGCACCGCTCCGTGGACGACCACCCCGGCCCAGCCGTTGGCCACCGCGGCCTCGGCGATCATGTCGCCCATCAGGGCCGAACGCAGCGACCCGCCGCCGTCCACCACCAGTACGGCGCCCCCGCCGGGGGTGTTGAGCACCTGCTTGACCAGGCCGTTGTCCTCGTGGCACTTGACGGTGCGGATCGGGCCGGAGAACACGCTCCTGCCGCCGTACTGCCGGAACTGCGTGGAGCAGCTGCGCAGGGTGTCGCCGTGGTCGTCGATGAGGTCCGCCGTGGTGAAGTCCGCGGCGCTGTGCTCGGTCATGTCGGCTCCGATCCGGGGTGAAGCGGGTGGACGCCACTCAAGCTACCCAGGAGTAGTCCCCCGCCCCCGCCCGGCACCCCGGATGGGCGCCGAGGTGGGCGCCCCGGCGCTCCGGTGGTGCCGACGGCCCCTTTCGGCGATGGCCGCCTCCGCCCGCCCACCCCTTCGTGCCGGTCCGTCCATGTCCGGTTCATCCTTTCGTGGGGAACACCCGTCTCTTTCGTCGATCCCGGCCCTCACGGGCCTTGAGGCCCCCGTTCCGGTGTCAGGATGGAACCTCGGAAGTCACCGAATCGTGGAGATACCGTCACCTTTCGGTCGACCCACCGACCCCACGTCGCGAATCCTCCCCCGCACTCGCGCGACCCTCCCCGACGACACCCCTGGAGAGAGATGGTCTCCGAGATCTTCGACATCAGTGCCGCCTGGTCCCGGGCCGTGATCGGGTTCGCCGCCGGACTCGACCCCCGTGTGCAGGAGGCCGCCCACATCGGCACCGACCTGTTGCTCGCGGTCTTCGCCGTCCTGTTCCTGGCCGCCTGGTGGCGCGCCCGCTCCGTCGACTCGCGGCTGGTGGGCCTGGCGCTGTTCGCGCCGGTCGCCACCGTCATCGCCTACGGCGTCAGCCGCACCGTCAAGTCGTTCGTCGAGCAGCTGCGGCCCTGCCAGGCCATGACGGACCTGACCACCATCGCCACCTGCGACCCCGTCGGCGACTGGTCCTTCCCGAGCAACCACGCCGCGATCGCGGGCGCCGCCGCCGCGGCGGTCGTCATCGCCTGGAAGCACATGGCCCCGGTCGCCGCGGCCGTCGCCGTCCTGGAGGCGTTCTCCCGCGTCCTGGTCGGCGCCCACTACCCGCACGACGTCGCCGTCGGCCTGCTGCTCGGCGCGACCGTCGCCACCGCGGTCTCCCTGGCCATGGCCCGCCCCCTGACCGCCCTGGTCGACAGGGCCGCCGGGATCGCGCTCCTGCGCCCCCTGGTCCGCTCCGCCGCCGCCGACGCGCCCCGCCCCGGCGGTACGGACGACGACACCTCCTCCACCGGCCCCCGCTCCTACGCCGGCGTCTGACCCGCCCCGCCCCGCACCCCCGGCGCCCCGGCCCCTCCCGGCCGGGGCGCCCGGCGTCCCCATGTTTGCGGCCATGGGGTCGTGGCATTCTTCCTGTGTGCGGTTTTTCCGCATACAAGGCAGTGAAGCCTTCTGTTGATGGGGGAGAAGACCGCGATGCTGTTGAGTTTCCGCGTGGAGAACCACAAGTCCATCCGTGAGGAGCAGCAACTCCTTCTCACCCCGGTCTACGAGGACGCGCGCCCACGGACGGCCGACTGGGAGGCGGTCACGGTCGCCGGGATCTTCGGAGCCAACGCCTCGGGCAAGTCCAACCTTCTGGACGCCCTCGCGCTGATGCGGAACACGGTCAGGTGGTCGATGCGCGACAACGAGCCGGGCGGAGGGATGCCGAGGTATCCCTTCGCGTTCGAGGCGGAGGCCCGGAAGGAGCCGTCCGCATTCGTGGTGGACCTCGTCCTCGACAGGGTCAGGTACACCTACGGCTTCGCCATCGATGACGAACGTGTGGTCGAGGAATGGCTCTACTCCTACCCGAAGAGGAGAAAACGGGTGGTCTTCGAGCGAGAAGGCGATGCCTTCTCCTTCGGAGAGCAGGCGTCGGCGAAGCTCCGTCAGGTGGAGTCCATCACCGCCGAGAACACGCTTTTCCTGACGGTCGCCGCCCGTGCTTCGAACGCGGAGGTGGAACCGGTCTACCACTGGTTCTCCCGTTCGCTTGTATTCGCTTCGGAGCGCCGCGGCGATCTTCCTTCCTGGCTCGGCGCCGGGAGCGTGTCCGAGGATTCTCTGGAATCCCTGGCACGTCTACTCGGATCCGCCGGTACCGGAGTCCAGGCGATCGAGCTCGCAGAGCGGCCGACGAACCGCGCGGCCTTCAGGACGGTCACCGTGGAGAAAGCACGCGGATCCGCCGAGGGGGAGGGCGGTTCCGGTGGTGATCGTCCTTCCGCGCCTTCTGTTGAACCCGACATGGATGAATTCCTGCACGGTCGGATTTCGATGGATTCCCAGACTCGAAGATTGCTCCTCGAAACACTCCGCAGGTCATGGACGAAGCCGGGAGGACCGAGGTTCGCTTCGAGTGGCGAAACCCTCCTGTTCCACCATTCCGGGAGCGACGGTACGTGCCCCTTGAACTGGGACCAGGAGTCCTCGGGCACAAGGACCCTGGCCACGCTCGGTTTCGAGGCCCAGCGTGTTCTGGAGAGCGGTGGTGTGCTCGCCGTCGACGAGATCGACGCGAGCCTCCACCCGTACCTCTCCGCCGCGCTCATCGCGCTCTTCCGGGACGAACAGCGCAACCCCGAGGGAGCCCAGATGGTTTTCACCAGTCACGACGCCGCCCTGCTGGGGGACATCCGCGGTGAGGAGGTCCTCCAGCGGGACCATGTCTGGTTCGTGGAGAAGGACGAGCGGTCCCGGACCTCGCTCTTCTCGCTCAGCGATTTCAAGCCCCGGAGCGACGAGAACCGTGCCCGCCGTTACCTCGTGGGACGTTACGGCGCGGTCCCCGATGTGAACGACGAACTCTTCCGGGAGGCCCTCCGCCGCCGGACGGCGAAGCCCGGGCCCCTTCCGGAGGCGACGGAGGAGAGCCTTCGATGAGCAGGCGCGCCAAGCGCGAGAGCCGGCTCGACCGCCGATCCCGGTTCCGGGAGGAGAAGCAGGTCCACCTCGTCGTCTGCGAGGGGGAGACCGAGAAGGGCTACTTCGACTCCCTGCACCGGCACCCGGACGTGCGGGTGCACACCGTCCGTACGCGCAAGGCCAAGCATCCCCAGCGCGAGGCGGTGGTCGCGACCGCTGCTCGAGCGTCGGGTGACGAGTACACCCGGGTCTGGGCCGTCTTCGACACCGACGGCGCGGATGTGCGTGATCTGGTGGCCCGCGCCCGTAAGAACGGCGTCGAACCCGTCCCCTCCACCCCCACCTTCGAGACCTGGCTCATCCTCCACATCGACGATCACCGTTCCCCGCTCCTCTCCGGGGACAAAGCGGAGAAGAGACTCAAGGCCCTCATGCCCCGCTGGAGCAAGGGCGCGACCGACTTCGCGGATTTCGCCGACGGCCTCGACCACGCCTGCGCCCGGGCCGGGAGACTTCCCGAGGGCCATGATCCCTGTACCTCTGTGCACCTCCTCATTCGGGCGGTACTCCGCGGCGGGTGAGGCGGGGCGGATGGCCGAAGGCGGCCGCGCCGGTGCGGGGCGGGTCACGGTTCCGCCGCAGTACACAGCTGACACACTGGTGAGGTGGGTACTCAACAGACTTCAGCAGAGCTCTTCGAGCGGGCCACCGCCGTCGTCCCCGGCGGGGTCAACTCCCCGGTGCGCGCCTTCGGCGCCGTCGGCGGCACCCCGCCGTTCTTCGTCAAGGGCGAGGGGCCCTACCTCATCGACGCCGAGGGCCGGCGCTACGTCGACCTCGTCTGCTCGTGGGGGCCGCTCGTCCTCGGCCACGCGCACCCCGACGTCGTGGCCGCGCTGCACGGCGCGGTGGACTCCGGCACCTCCTACGGCGCCCCCACCCCCGGCGAGGTCGAGCTCGCCGAACTGATCGTCGAGCGCACCCCCGTGGAGAAGGTCCGCCTGGTCAACTCCGGGACCGAGGCCACCATGTCCGCGATCCGCCTGGCCCGCGGGTTCACCGGGCGCAGCAAGATCATCAAGTTCGCGGGCAACTACCACGGCCACGTGGACTCCCTGCTGGCCGCCGCCGGGTCGGGCCTGGCCACGTTCGCGCTGCCCGACTCCCCGGGCGTCACCGGGGCCAGCGCCGCCGACACCCTGGTGCTGCCCTACAACGACATCGAGGCCGTCGAGCGGGCCTTCGCCGAGCACGGCGAGGACATCGCCTGCGTCATCGCCGAGGCCTGCCCCGCCAACATGGGCGTCGTCCCGCCGCGGGCCGGGTTCAACGAGCAGCTCAAGGGCATCGCCCACTCCTACGGCGCGCTGCTCGTCCTCGACGAGGTCCTCACCGGCTTCCGGGTCAGCGCCTCCGGCTGGTACGGCCTGGAGGGCGTCGCCCCCGACCTCATGACCTTCGGCAAGGTCATGGGCGGCGGCCTGCCCGCCGCCGCGTTCGGCGGCCGCGCCGAGATCATGGACCGCCTCGCCCCCGGCGGCCCCGTCTACCAGGCGGGTACCCTTTCCGGGAACCCGCTGGCCACCGCCGCCGGACTGGCCACCCTGCGCGGGGCCACCCCGGAGGTCTACGCGCACATCGACCGGGTGTCCGCCCAGGTCGCGTCCGAGGTCTCCAAGGCCCTGAACGAGGCCGGAGTGGCGCACCGGGTCCAGGGCGGCGGCAGCCTGTTCACGGTGTTCTTCACCGACGCCGACGTCGTGGACTTCGACACCGCGCGCACCACCGACACCGCGGCCTTCGCGGCCTTCTTCCACTCCATGCTCGACCAGGGCGTCTACCTGCCGCCCGCGGCCTTCGAGGCGTGGTTCTTCTCGGCCGCCCACGACGAGGCGGCGGTCGGGAAGGTCCTGGAGGCGCTGCCCGCCGCGGCTCGGGCCGCGGCACAGGCACAGGGCTGACCCGCCGGGTCCGCACCGAGACCCCCGGCGCAGCCCCGCACACAGGCCCGCCGGGCCCCACCAGATCCCCGAAGGAAAGACATTCGACCATGACGACGACCACCGTCGTGCACCTGCTCAGGCACGGCGAGGTGTACAACCCGGACAAGGTGCTCTACGGCAGGCTCCCGGACTTCCACCTCAGCGAACGCGGGCAGCAGATGGCCGAGATGGCCGCCGAGTGGTTCGAGGGCCACGACATCGCGGCCCTGTACTCCTCGCCGCTGGACCGGACCCAGGAGACCGCGGTCCCGCTCCAGAAGATGCTCGACCTGCCGGTCACCCTGGACGACCGCCTCATCGAGGCGTCCAACAAGCTCCAGGGCATGTCGCTGTCCCGCAGCTCGGTGCGCGACCCGCGGGTGGTCAGCCGGATGTACAACCCGTTCCTGCCGTCCTGGGGGGAGCCGTACAAGGAGATCCTCGCGCGCATGGTCTCGGCCATCAAGGTCGCCCGCCGCGCCGCCTGGGGCCGGGAGGCGGTGTGCGTCAGCCACCAGCTGCCCATCTGGATGTCGCGCCGCGCGGCCGAAGGAAGGCGCCTGTGGCACCGCCCCGACCTGCGCGAATGCAACCTCGCCAGTGTCACCTCGCTGACCTTCGTCGACGAGCGGCTGGCCAGTGTCAGCTACGCGGAGCCCGCGGCGTCCCTGTACGTCGAGGGCCCCTCCGTCCCCGGGGCCTGACCCGGAGCGCACACCCGGAGCGGTAAGCTGGGCCTTCGGGTGCGGTGGGCGCACGTCCGTCGGCGGCCGTCCCAGGACGGGCCCCCGACCCCGCGGTCCGCGCACTGCGCGCGATCCCGGGGCCCCGCGCACCCGGACCCCTTGCCGGATCCGCCACGGCGGTGCGGCATGCTCTGTATCCATCGTCAGCGAGAGGGTGATCCCTGATGGGTTCCGTCATCAAGAAGCGTCGCAAGCGCATGGCGAAGAAGAAGCACCGCAAGCTGCTCAAGCGCACGCGTATCGCGCGTCGCAACAAGAAGTAGTACCGTCGCGGCGATCGTCGTCTCTCCGCGGGCGTGGGCGTGCCCCGGCATGTCCCGGACGCGGAGAAATTCCCTATTTCGGCGATGCCTCGACCAACGTGACGGAATTTTCCGGTCGGGACATCGTTGTGTCTCACGGGTCGCGGTCACCGCTTCACCTCCGCGGTGAACGGTCCGCGCACCGTCACTCATCGTCTCCTTCCAAGGAACGTGTCGCCATGGCTCGTGTCGTACTCGTCACCGGGGTGTCCAGCCCCCTGGCCGCCAGGGTCGCGCAGGCCCTGGGTGCGGAGCCCGGTGTACGCCGGGTGATCGGCGCCGATTCGGCGCCGCCCGCCGCCACGACGGGCTTCGACTACACCCATGTCGACCTGCACGACGAAAGCCTGGGACAGATCGTCACCGACTCCGGTGCCGATCTCGTCCTGCATCTGGGGCTGGACAACGCGCACAGCGCCCACCGCGAGGAGAACGTCCTGGGGACGATGCGCGTGCTGACCGCCGCGCAGCGCTCCACGACGGTCCGCCGCCTGGTGGTCCGCTCCAGCGCCACCCTGGACGCCGACGACGCGGCCGAGGTCGAGCGGCACACCCGCGGCCTGCAGCGCCGCCGCCCCGACCTGGAGGTGGCGGTCCTGCGGTTCGCCAACCTCATCGGGCCGGGCGTGGACACCCCGCTCACCCGCTACCTCGACTCCCGGGTCGTGCCCACGGTGATGGGCAGCGACCCGCGGGTGCGCTTCCTGCACGAGGACGACGGCGTCGAGGCCCTGGTGCGCATGGCGCTCAGCGACGGCACCGGGTTCTTCGACGTGGCGGGCAAGGACAGCGTCCCGCTCTCCCAGTGCCTGCGCCGCATCGGCGGGCACCGGTTCCCGGTCCCGGCCTCCGGGCTGCGCGTGCTGCGCGGCGTGGCCCGCCGCGGCCGCATCGACTACGCCACCGCCAGCGCCGCGCGCGCCGTCACCGCGGGCCTGGCCGCCTCCCTGAACACCGGTGAGCTGGAGCGGGTCCTGGAGTGGATCCCGGCGCACAGCTCGGCGGAGGCCTTCGAGTCCTACGCCGACGCCCGCGGCCCCCGCCGGTCCCCCCGCCGCCGCGACGGTGGCCGCCCGCGGAGCGCCCGCCTGCGGCCGGTCCACGTGCTCGCCCTGGCCAAGACCACCCTGGGCCGCTGACCCGGACTCCCCGCCCCGTTTTCCCGCCCCGCCGTACCGCGCCGTCGCGTGTCCGCCCCGGCGGGTCTGCGCACCGGTCGGCGCCTCGCCGTGCGCGGGGGTTCCGGTCCGGTGGCGGTCACCGAGGTTTCCCCGGTCCGCCGCCCGGAGGTCTTCGAACCTTCCCCGGATCTTCCACGGGCCCCCGGCCCGCGACCCGCCGTCCCCGCGCGTCCCAGGGGCCCCACGGCCCCCGCGTTCCCCGGTCCCGGCCCCTCCCGGCCGCGCGGCCCCGCCCGGCTCCCCAGGAGGCCCCTCAGGCCCCCGGGAGGGCTCTGCGCTGGCGGGCGGCGCGGATGGCCACGGCGCCCACCGCCGCGCCCACGGCCGCCGCGGGGACGGCCACCTTCAGCGCCCGGCGGTGCGTGCGGAAGTCGTGCACCGGCCACCCGTGGGTGCGCGCGTACCGGCGCAGGTCCCCGTCCGGGTTGACGGCGTTCGGGTCGCCCACGAGCGACAGCAGCGGGAGGTCGTTGGAGGAGTCGCTGTAGGCCGAGCAGTCCGCCAGGTCCCAGCCGTGCTTGACGGCCAGCTCCCGCACCGCCACCGCCTTGGCCGGGCCGTGCAGCAGGTCGCCGTTGAGCCGCCCGGTGTACACCCCGTCCACGCTCTCCGCCTCCGTGCCCAGCGCCCCGGTCAGCCCGAGTCTGCGGCGGATGATCTGGGCCAGCTCCACGGGGGTCGCCGTGACCAGCCACACCGGCTGGCCGGCGCTCAGGTGCCGCTGCACCAGGGCCCGGGTGCCCTCCCAGATGCGGTCGGCCATGGTCTCGTCGTAGATCTCCTCGCACAGGCCCACGAGGTCGTCGACGTCGTGTCCGGCGACGAACGCCAGCGCCGCCTCCCGGGCGGCGTTGATGTGGTCCGGCTGCTCGCTCCCGGTGACCCGGAAGACGGTCTGGCCCCACGCGAAACGCAGGAGGTCGCGGGTGGTGAACAGGTCGCGCGCGGCCAGGCCGCGGGCGAAGTGGTAGATCGACGCCCCCCGCATCAGGGTGTTGTCCACATCGAAGAAGGCGGCCCCCGCCGGAGTCGGGGACACGACGTCGTGTGACACGGTTCTCTCCTGGCTCGGGTGGGGAGTCGGCGGCACCGTCCTCGACGGCCTGATCCCCCTGTGGATGCGAGCCTACGACCCCCGGTGAGCAGGACGGAGCCTCTGGGACACGGCGGTAATTCGCGTGATGAAGGTCACAGTAGGGAAAGCGGGTTTGCCCGTCATTCTGCGGGATCTTCCCCGAAAAGGTCCTCACGTACCAGTAGGGAGTGCACACCCACCCGCTCACGTGCATCATCATTGTCGGGATGGTGATCGTAGGACTCGCATTCATGAGCGCGCTGGTGGGTTGGAGTGCCACCGCCGCGCTCGCCGCCTACGCCCAGCGGCGCCCCGGAGTGACCGTCATCGCGTGGCTCATCGCGTCCCTCGGGCTGACCGTGGGGCTGAGCGCCGCCGTGGTCGGCGCGCTGTTCGACTTCAACAACGCGACCTTCCGCCTGCTCCACATCGGCATCAGCCTGCTGGGCCCGCTCTACATGGCCTGGGGCGCCCTGGAGTACGGCGTCCGCTCCGCGCAGGGGCGGTTCGCCTCGCGCCTGGTCCTGAGCGCCTTCACCATCGTCCCCCTCGTGGTCCTGAGCATGGACCGCATCAGCGGCCGGTTCGGCGACACCTTCCCGCCCCTGGGCGACCACTACGACCTCATCCCGCGCTCGCTCACCAACATCACCCAGGTCGTCGTCGCGGCCTTCCTCGTCGCGGCCCTCGTCGCGGTCGCCCGCCGCCCCGCCGACCGCGTCCACCACCTGCGGATCCTCGGCCTGGTCGCGCTGTCGGCGCTCCTGTCGATCCTGGTGGGCCGGCTGGGCCTGGGCTTCGGGGGTCCGCTGCTCATGCTCGGCGCGGTCGCCGCGCTCTGGGGGGCCGCCGCGCTGGCGGCGCGCCCGCGGCGCGACGCCTACGACGAGGACGACGACTACTACGACGACTACGGTGACGACGCCGCCGGGGACCCCGAAGACGAACTCCTGGAGGAGCCCGTGCGCCGCAAGCGCCGCAACGCCGACCCGTACGACGACTACTACGACGGCCCGCCGGTGCGCCAGGCGCCGCCCGCCAAGCTGCGCGGCGTCATCACCATCTACACCCTCGCCGAGGGGCAGGGCGCCGGCTTCGACCGGATCGCCGACGCCGTCGTCGAGGAGGTCGCCTCGCGCGAGCCCGACACCCTGCTGTTCGCCTGCCACACGGTGCCCAGCGCGCCGCTCCAGCGCATCGTCTACGCGATCTACCGCGACGACCTGGCCAAGGAGGAGCACGAGCAGCAGCCGCACGTGGTCGAGTTCGGCCGCCGCGCGGGCGCCCACGTGGTCGCCACGAACGTGATCGAACTCGCTCTCTCCGGCGCGGCCGCCAGCGACGGCCTGGCCGCCCTGCTGATGCCCCGCTGACCTCGGGGATCTCGGAGGAACCCGCCCCGGGCGAGAACCGTTGTACGCTCCGGGGCGTCCTATGGACGGTGAAGTACCCTTCCCTACAGGTTCCCCATGAACGGTGTCCCCCGGACACCGGTGGCGTGTGACGATGACCGGCCGAGTCCACGGGCCGAGAGCCGCGCCGGAGCGAAAGAAAGTGTGCTGGGATTCCAGATGCGTAAGTTTCTTGTCGTCCTCCTCATCCTCCTGGCGGCCCTCGTCGTTGGCGCCGACATCGGGGGACGCTCCCTGGCGCAGAACATGATCGCCGGCCAGGTGCGGCAGCAGTTCGAGATGGAGCAGGAGCCCACGGTCGAGATCGGGGGCTGGGCCTTCCTGCCGCAGGCCTTCGGCGGCACCTACGAGGAGATCGTCATCTCCGCGCCCTCCGCCACGTTCGGCGAGTACCCGGTGGAGCAGATCGAGGTCCACGCCCTGGACGTCGACGCCCCGCTGTCGGACCTCATGTCGGACCCGCAGGTGACGGCCGGCCGGATCGACGGCTCCGCGGTCCTGCCCTACTCGATCCTCAACCCCTTCCTGCCCGAGGGCATCACGGTCTCCACCGAGGGCGGCAAGCCCTACGCCAGCGGCGAGCTGGCCGTGGCCGACCTGGGCATCAGCGTTCCGGTGTCGGCCGCCCTGGAGATCTCCGTCCAGGACGGGGTCGTCTCGGCCACCCCCACCGACATCCAGGTGGAGAACGCGCCCACCGACGTCAGCGGCCTGGTCTCCAGCATGATGACCGTGTCGTTCCCGGTGCCGCAGATGCCCTACGGCATGACCGTCACCGACGCCGAGGCCGTCTCCGGCGGCCTGCGGGTCGACGGCACCGCCGAGAACGTCCCGCTGATGGGGGCCGAGGCCGCCTGATGGACCCCGTAGGCGCGTCCGTCCTCGCCGCCACCCTGGCCGCGGCCACCGCGCTGGGGCTGCTGTGGCGGCGGGGTCAGGGGCGCTTCCGCGGACGGGGGCCGACCACCCCCGCCGCGGCGACGGGCGTCGGGGGAGCCGGCGCAGGAGGAGAAGGAGAGGAGGGGGCCATGGCGGCCGAGACCGAGGACGCCACAGTCCTGGATGCCCGGGACATCGGCGCCGGGCTGGGGGAGCGGGCCACGCTCGTCCAGTTCTCCAGCGCCTTCTGCCAGCCCTGCCGCGCCACCCGCCGCGTCCTGGAGGAGGTCTCCGGGATGGTCGGGGGCGTCGCGCACGTCGAGATCGACGCCGAGGCCCACCTGGACCTGGTGCGCCGCCTGAACATCATGCGCACCCCCACGGTCCTGGTCCTGGACGCGCGGGGCACGGTGGTGCGCCGCGCGAGCGGGCAGCCCCGCAAGGCCGATGTGATCGCCGCCATCGGCGCCGCGGTCTCCTGACCCCGCCGACCGAGCCCCGTCCTATTCCCGACCGGTTGACCAGGGAATACGTCGGGCCCCGCCGGCGGATCGGCCCCCCGGACGCGGGGCACACCCGTCCCGACCGGCCCGAATGCACCGTTCTGTGATCCAGGCCACCCGTGACAAACACGTTAAGGGGCCTGTAGCGTCAAGGACGTGACTTCCTTGACGAGCGCGTATCTCACGAAGCGACGGGCGGTGGACTTCTGCCGCGTCGCCGCCGCGCTCTGTCCTTGTCCCTAGGGCGTTCGGGCCGGAAGCCCCTCGCCCCCTCGCGCGACCGACCCCCCTTCCCGTGCACGCAGGGACCACCAGTCATGCAGGTCGATCCTCGCGGACAGCGCTTCGCCGCTGCTCTGACCACCCTCGTCCTGGCCGCCGCCCTCGCCTTCGCCCAGCCCTGGATCCTCGGACTCCAGGCCGCGGTGTTCGCGGTCGGCGTCCTGGCGGGTGTCCGCTACTCGCCCTACGCCCTGTTGTTCTCCGCCGTCGTACGGCCCCGGATCGGGCCGCCCTCCGAGACGGAGGACGCCCGGCCGCCCCGGTTCGCGCAAGGGGTGGGGCTCGCCTTCGCCGCCCTCGGACTCACCGGATACCTGGTGGGCCCCGAGTGGCTCGGCGCGGCCGCGACCGCCCTCGCCCTGACCGCCGCCTTCCTCAACGCCGCCTTCGGCCTCTGCGCCGGATGCGAGGCGTACCTCCTCGGCCGCCGCCTCGCGGCCGCGGGGAAGCCGGCCTGAACCCCCGTCCCCGGACCCCGCGCTCCGGCGGGCACACACACGCGACACCGCACGCAGCAGAAGAATCGATCAGGAGGTTCCCCATGAGCCGCTCCGACGTCCTTGTGGACGCCGACTGGGTGGAGGCTCACCTGGACGACGACAACGTCGTTCTCGTGGAGGTCGACGAGGACACGTCCGCCTACGACAAGGGACACATCCCCGGAGCCGTCAAGATCGACTGGAGGACGGACCTCCAGGACCCGGTCCGCCGCGACTTCGTGGACAAGACCGGGTTCGAGAAGCTGCTGTCCGCCAAGGGCATCGGCAACGACGACCTCGTCGTCCTCTACGGCGGCAACAACAACTGGTTCGCGGCCTACGCGTACTGGTACTTCAAGCTCTACGGCCACCAGAGCGTCCGCCTGCTCGACGGCGGCCGCAAGAAGTGGGAGCTGGACTCCCGCGAGCTCGTCGAGGAGGTCCCCGAGCGGGCCGCCACCGAGTACCGGGCCCAGGACCAGGACCTGACCATCCGCGCGTTCCGCGACGAGGTCGTCGAGGCCATCGGCACCAAGGACCTCGTGGACGTGCGCTCGCCCGACGAGTTCGTCGGCAAGCTGCTCGCCCCCGCGCACCTGCCGCAGGAGACGTCGCAGCGCCCGGGCCACATCCCGACCGCGCGCAACATCCCGTGGGCCAAGACGGCCAACGAGGACGGCACCTTCAAGACCGCCGAGGAGCTCCGCGAGCTCTACACGGAGGCCGGTGTCGACCTGGAGAAGGACATCATCGCCTACTGCCGGATCGGCGAGCGCTCCTCGCACACGTGGTTCGCCCTGCACGAGATCGTCGGCCTGGAGAACGTCAAGAACTACGACGGCTCGTGGACCGAGTACGGCTCCCTGGTGGGCGTGCCGATCGAGCTGGGAGAGGCGGAGGCCAAGTGAGCGACAGCTGCGGAGCGCCGGTCGGCGGGGTCGCCCTCGCCGACGTCGACGCCGGGAACCAGGCGGTCATCCAGGGCACGGTGACCCGGGACGGGCAGCCGCTGCGCGGGGCGTACGCGCGCCTGCTCAACGCCTCCGACGACTTCGTCGGGGAGGTCGCCACCGGTGACGAGGGGACCTTCCGGTTCTTCGCCGCCGACGGCGACTGGAAGGTCCGCGTCCTGGCCTCCAAGGGCTTCACCGGCGAGTACCCGGTGACGGCCGAGGTCGGAAAGGTCGTGGACCTCCAGGTCCAGGCCTGACCGCCGGACGGGCGCACGACGACACGGGGCGCCGGGGAGAACGGTTCGTTCTCCCCGGCGCCCCGTCGTGTTCTCCTTGTGGCATACGGCACGTTCCGTCAGTGGACGACCGCGAAACCGCCGAGGCGGGCGTTTCGTCCCACCCCCTGTAGCAGAACAGGGACGCGGCGACGGGGCCGTGCGGAGAAGGGGAGCCGACAGGTGCGTTACACGGGGGTGTGGGGGCTCGCGGGAGCGGTGGTCCTCCTGGTCACGGGGTGTTCGGCGTTCCTCCCGCAGCAGGCGCCGCAGGACCCGGGCGGCGCGTCCGCGATCGAGTGGGAGCCCTGCCACGACGGGGGCGGGCGGGAGGAGGTCCCCGAGGACGGCGACCCCGAGTGGACCGCCGCCCTGGAGTGCGGCACCCTGTCGGTGCCGCTCGACCACGACGACCCCGACGGTGAGACGATCGACATCGCGCTGGCCCGGGTGCCCGCCTCCGGCGGCCCCGACGAGCGGATCGGATCGCTCGTGCTCAACCCGGGCGGGCCCGGCGAGTCCGGGGTGGAGATGCTGGCCTACCCGCAGTTCTCCGACGGCATCCGCTCGGCCTTCGACCTGGTCGCCTTCGACCCGCGCGGGGTGGGCGACAGCGGGGGGTTCGCCTGCGGGAACTGGGACAGGTTCGCCGAGGCCCAGCTGCGGGTGCAGGATCCCACCGCCGTCACCGACGCCGAACTGGAACGCCTGACGTCGTCGGCCCGGTCCTACGCCGACGCCTGCACCGAGACCATGGGGGCCGGGTTCCTGGCCGAGATCGGGACCGTCAACGTGGTCCGCGACCTCGACCTGATCCGCGAGGCGCTGGGCGACGACGCCCTGAGCTACGTGGGCTACTCCTACGGCACCTACATCGGCGCCCTGTACGCGGAGATGTTCCCCGCGACCACCCGCGCCCTCGTCCTGGACGGAGCCGTGGAGACCGAGCGGCCCAACCTGGAGGTCGCCGAGGACCAGGCGGCCGCGTTCCAGGAGACCTGGGAGCTGTTCGTCGCCGACTGCTCCGCCGCCGGGACCTGCCCGTTTAGCGGCCCCGAGGCCGCCGACACGGAGATGACGCGGATCCTGGACCGGCTCGACGCCGAGCCGGCCACCGCCCGCGACATGCCCGTGGACGGCCCCACCCTGCTGGGGATGGTGGGCCTGGCGCTGTACGACGAGACCTCCTGGCCGGAGCTGGCCCGCACCCTGACCGCGCTGGCCGAGGGCTCCGCCGAGTCCGGCGAACTGCTGGACGCCCTCTACGACACCACCTACGGCGTCGGGGAGGAAGAGGAGGAGGCGGCCACGGCCGGGGAGGAGCCGGCGGGCGACCCGTACGCGGACACCGAGGCCGCGCTCACCGCCGTCAACTGCGCCGACCGGGTGGACCCGACCGACCCGGAGGCGTACCGGGAGGCGGCCGAGGCGATCGCCGCCGAGACCCCGTTCTTCGGCCCGGACCTGGTGTGGGGCCAGCTGCCCTGCGCCTACTGGACCGACACCGAGACCGCCCCGACCGGGTTCGCCGCCGCCGACGCGCCGCCGCTCGTGGTGGTCGGCACCGTCGGCGACCCGGCCACCCCGTACGGCTGGGCCCGGGAGCTGGCCGGCCAGCTGGAGACCGCGACCCTGGTCACCTACGAGGGCTCGGGCCACACGGTGTACGGCTACGGCCTGCCCTGCGTGGACGACCCGATCGACGCCTACCTGCTGACCGGTCAGGCCCCCGAGCCCGGCCTCAGCTGCCCCGCGTTCTAGCCCCCGGCCCCGGCCGCCCGGGGGCCGGGGGCCGGACGTGCGCCGTCGCCGTCCACAGGCCGCGGGTCGGGCGGTGACAAGGCCGCCCGGCGGTGACACCATCGTCCAGAAGCGCGAGGCCCCGCCCGCGCGAGTCCCGAGTGGATCCCGACCCCGGCCGCCCCGCGGGCGGCCGCCCAGGAGGTGTTCGGACGGTGCCCCCCACCCCTCGGCCGGACGGCGCGGCCGCGCGCACCTATCTCGGCTGGCGGTACGCGGTGCTGCTGCCCCCGCCCGGGCCGCCGCCGCGCCGGCCGGCGCCCGGGGAGGCCGCCGACCCCGCCGCGGAGGCGGAGGAGGCCCGGCGCGAGGCCGAGGACCGCACCGACCGCCCCCTGTACCTCGCCCTGGCCGGGCTCGGCGCGTTCGCCCTGCTGTGCCTGGTGCTGTGGCCGATGCGGGTGCTGCCCGCCACCCTCGCCGTCGCCGGGGTGCTGGCCTGCGCCGCCATCACCGTCCCGCTCGGCATCGCCCTGGTGCAGAACCGGCAGGTCGCCGCCCGGCGGCTGGAGCTGGTCCGGGAGCGGCAGGAGGCCGAACGCGCGGCCCGCGAGCGCGAGCTGCACGACCGCCTGGACGGGCACGCCCGCGCGCACGCCGCCTGGCAGGCGGCCTGCCGGGCGTTCGAGGCCCAGCCGCTCTGGCACGGGGTCACCGCCCCGCCCGACACCGACGCCGTCCTCGTGGCCGGCGGGGCCGACGCCGGCTGGTCGGCGCTGCTCACCACCATCGGCGTCTCCAGGCTGCGCGAGGGCGGCGACCTGACCGTGGTCGACCTCACCGGCCGCTCCGTCACCCGCGACCTGGTCCGGCTGGCCCGGCGCTGCGCCGTGGCCCCGCGCCGCTGGGTGCTCCCCGCCGACCTGCCCGGCATGACCCTGGGCACCGACCTGGACGCCGGGCAGCGCGCCCGCATCCTCTCCGCCGTCGCCGCCGCCTCCGGGGGCGCCGACGACCCCGACGCCGACGAGACCCTGCTGCTGCGGCTCATGGAGGTGCTCGGCCCCCGCGCCGGGATCGCCGAGCTGATCGGCGGCCTGCGCGCCCTCATCACCCCCGAGGACGACGCCGCCGAGGACGACGCGGCGCTCGCCCTGCTCACCCCCGGCCAGCGCGCCCGGGTCCGCGAACGCTGCGCGGACGACCCCTGGGAGCGCGCCTGGGAGCTGGAGCGCCGCCTCTCCCCGTTCGAGGCGGTCGGCACCCGGGCCGAGGAGGGCGGGTACGCCCAGGTCAAGATCATCTCCACCGACCGGGCCTCGGGCGGGGTCGCCGCCCGGGTGTACGGCACCTACGCGGTGGCGGCGCTCAGCGAACTGCTGGAGGTGCCCGGCGGGCCGGACGCCCTCCGGCGGCCGCGCGGCCCGCGCGGGCGCACCGTGGTGGTGTGCGGGGCCGAGACCCTGCCGGAGGGCGAGCTCGACCAGGTGCTGTCCGCGGCCGGGACCGGCGGCGTGGAGGTCGTCCTCATGTTCCGCGACGCCGTGCCCGCTGCCCTGGACCGGTTCTCCTCCCCGGGCCGGCTGCCCGTGGTGATGCGCCAGGAGACCGCGGCGGGGGCCGCCGCCGCGGCCACCGCGGTCGCCGCGGCCGGTGGCGGCGGCCTGACCCTGCACCGGCTCACCGAGGCGGTCGCCGAGGAGGTCGGGGACACCGCCATCACCCCCGAGGAGGACCCGGATGCCGAGGTGGTCGCCGACGACCGCTACTTCGCCTCCCCGCACACCGAGTCCGGCGCGGTCATCCGCAGCGCGGCCGCCGCCGTCGCCCCGCTGGACCTGGTCCGCCATGTGAGATCGGCCACGGTGTGGGGGGAGGCCACCTCCTCCCAGGAGTGGGCCGCCGCCCCACTGGACGCGGAGGGCGACGCCGCCCGCCACACCCGCGCGCTCACCCCCGACGCCGAGGCGCTGCTCGCCCTGCCGGCCACCGCCGCCGTGGTCCTGGGCCCCGGCGGTCCTGTCCTCACCGACACCAATCCGGGTATTCTCACCCTGTCCACGGCAACACTGGCCACAATGGACGACTCCCGGACCAGTGGCCACGAAAGTGACGGCGCGCCCGGTACGGGAGCGGGGGAGCACGACCGGCCGGAACCGGTCCGGCCCCGCATTCTCCCCGCCGCCGCCGTCCCCGACACACCCGCCGGGACCGCACCGGCACCCGTGGGGAACGACGGCGCACCGGGCCGTGTGCCGCCCAATCTCGGGCCACCGCCGGAGCGGCTGGACTGGCGGGTCCGATAGCCGGTGGACAATAGGCTTGGCCCGACACATCGCCCGCCGCCGCAACGCATCGGCGCAGGTGATCAAGCGATCGTGGAGAGTACATGAGCGAGCTTCCCTTGCGCGCCCAACTGGCATCGGTACTGGGGAGGAGTGCGGCCGGCCTGTCCCGTGCCACGGGGCGCGGCGACGGCTCCGTGATCGGCGGCAAGATCGCGCTCAAGGTCGAACCCGACCTGCTCGCCAAGCTCGCCAAGGGGCGCAGGCTCGCCCTGGTCAGCGCCACCAACGGCAAGACCACCACCACCCGGCTCATCTCCCACGCGCTGCGCGAGCTCGGCGAGGTCGCCACCAACGAGCACGGCGCCAACATGCCGACCGGGCACATCACCGCGCTGTCCAACAACCGGTCCGCCGTCAACGGCGTCCTGGAGGTGGACGAGAAGTACCTGCCGCAGGTCCTGGTCGCCACCCAGCCCGCGTTCGTGGTCCTGATGAACCTCAGCCGCGACCAGATGGACCGCGCCTCGGAGATCAACCTCCTCGCCAAGCGCTGGCGCACCGCCCTGGGCAAGAGCAACACCCACGTCATCGCCAACGCCGACGACCCGCTCGTCGCCTGGGCCGGCATGGGCGCCCCGCACGCCACCTGGGTCTCCGCCGGGCAGCGCTGGAAGGAGGACTCCTGGTGCTGCCCCGAGTGCGGCGGCCACCTCCGGCGCGACCAGGACCCGCACTGGGCCTGCCCCGAGTGCGGGCTCGCCCGACCGCAGGCCACCTGGGGCGCGGACAACGACTCCGACGTGCTCATCACCCCGGAGGGCCAGCGCATCAAGCTGCGCCTCAACCTCCCCGGCGACGCCAACCGCTCCAACGCCGCCATCGCCGCCGCCACCGCGGCCGGGTACGGCCTGCACCCCGAGCGCACCGTGGAGCGCCTGCGCGAGATCACCTCGGTCGCGGGCCGCTACACCTCCGTGGTCACCATGGGCGTGGAGGTCCGCCTGCTGCTGGCCAAGAACCCGGCGGGCTGGCTGGAGTCCTTCGCCGTCCTGGACCCGCCCACCACCCCGGTGATCCTCTCCGTCAACGCGCAGGTCCCCGACGGCAAGGACACCTCCTGGCTGTGGGACGTCGACTACACCGTCCTGCGCGACCGCCGCGTGTTCGTCATGGGCGAGCGCCGCACCGACCTGGCCCTGCGCCTGGAGACCGACGGCGTGCGGTTCGAGGTCGCCGACCGGGTGGACGAGGTGCTGGCCAAGCTGAGGGCCGAGCAGCCCGGTCTGACCAAGGTCGACCTCATCGCCAACTACACAGCGTTCCAGCAGATCCGCACGGCCTACGGCCGCGTCCAGTAGGAGACACCCATGACGAACACCAGCGCACTGCGGATCGTGTGGATCTACCCCGACCTGCTGAGCACCTACGGCGACCGCGGCAACGTCCTCATCCTGCAGCGGCGGGCCGAGCTGCGCGGCATCCCCACCGAGATCGTGCACGTCCACTCCAGCGACCATGTGCCCGAGCAGGGCGACATCTACCTGCTCGGCGGCGGTGAGGACCGCCCGCAGATCCTGGCGGCCGAGCGCCTGCGCGCCGACGGCGGCCTGGCCCGCGCCGCCGCCCGCGGCGCCTGCGTCTTCGCGGTCTGCGCCGGGTACCAGATCATCGGCGAGAGCTACGGCGACGACGAGGCCAACCCGCTGCCGGGCATCGGCATCCTCGACATCCGCAGCGGCCGCGGCCAGACGCGCGCCGTCGGCGAGATCGTCGCGGACGTGGACCCGTCCCTGGGGGTGGGCCGCATCACCGGCTTCGAGAACCACCAGGGCCGCACCGCGATCGGGCCGTCGGCCCGGCCGCTGTCCACCACGGTCCGCGGTATCGGCAACGACGACCGCACCGAGGGCGCCTACCAGGGCCAGGTGCTGGGCACCTACCTGCACGGTCCCGCGCTGCCGCGCAACCCGCAGCTGGCCGACCTGCTGCTGCGCTGGCGTGTGGGCCAGCTGGCGCCGCTGCCCCCGGCCTGGGGCGAGCGCCTGCACGAGGAGCGCCTCGCCGCCGCGCTGTCCTGACGGACGCCACGCGGCACCGACGGCCCGGCGGGTCTCCCGCCGGGCCGTCCCCGTCTCCGGGCGGCGCGCCCGGGCGGGTTCGCGGCCGCGGGCGGCTAGGGTCGCCTCCATGAAGGCGATGGCGTTGCAGCAGTACGGCACGGAGGACTCCCTGCGGGAGGTGGAACTGCCCGAGCCCAAGGTGGCTCCGGCCGAGGTCCTGATCGGCGTGCGGGCGGCGGGGGTCAACCCCGTCGACTGGAAGCTCGCCGCGGGCGGGCTGGACCCGGTCATGGAGGCCGGGTTCCCCATGGTCCCGGGGTGGGACGTGGCCGGGGTGGTCGAGGCGGTTGGTTTCGACGTGCCCGAGTACCGGGTGGGCGACGAGGTCTTCGGCTACATCCGCAAGGACTGGGCGCAGAACGGCGCCTACGCCGAACGGGTCTCGGCGAGCGTGCGCCTGCTCGCCCCCAAGCCGGCGTCGATGTCCTGGACGCAGGCGGCCGGGGTGCCCCTGGCGGGCCTCACCGCCCTCCAGGCGCTGCGCCGGGCGGAGGTCCGCGAGGGCGACACGGTGCTGGTCCACGCGGCCGCGGGTGGCGTGGGCTCCCTCGGGGTGCAGATCGCCCGGGCGCTGGGCGCCCGCGTCCTGGGCACCGCGAGCGAGCGCAACCACGACTTCCTGCGCTCGCTGGGGGCGGAGCCGGTGACCTACGGGGAGGGACTGGTGCGGCGGGTCCGCGCGCTGGCCCCCGCCGGGGTGGACGCGGTGATGGACTTCGTCGGCGGGGGCGCGGCCGAGCAGAGCCTGCCCCTGACCGAAGGCGCCGGGCGGGTGGTCTCCGTCGCCGACGCGGAGGTGGAGCGGTTCGGCGGCCACTACCTGTGGGTGCGGCCCTCCTCCGAGGATCTGGTCGAGTTGGCCGGCATGGCCGACGCCGGTGTCCTGACCGTGCACGTCGAGCACGAGCTGCCCCTGGCGGAGGCCGCCCGGGCGTGGCGGCTGAGCAAGGAGGGGCGGACCCGCGGCAAGATCGTGCTGACCGTCTGAGACCTTGATGGCCGGAAGCGGCCGGAATGAACAAAATGTGTTGCGTGTCACATTGGTATGGATGCCAATGACCGGCGACGGGGATCGGGCGGCGTACTCCGCGTCGCCGCGATCCCCGTCGCGGTGCTCATCGCCGGAGCGGGCTGCACCGCGACCGTGGCCGCCCTCACCGCCTCAACGCTCCCGACCGTGCGGGTGACCGTGGGGGAGGAACCCGCTCCGCGGGATCCCGGCCCGCCCGCCGCCGAGGAGAAGCCCGACGGGCCGCCGGACCCGGAGTCCGCCGACCCCGGTCCGCCGGAGCCCGGAACGGAGGGCTCCGGGCCGCAGGGGGCCGAGGAAGGACAGGACAGCGCGGGCCCGGACACGGAGAGCGTCCCGCCGTCGGCCTACACCGGGGCGTCCACGGCCTTCGGCCCGTTCCACGTCGTGGTGGACACCTGCTACACGGACACGAGCATCACGGACGGCATGGGCACCCACGCCACCGCGCCGTCCGGGATGGAGTACCACGTCTACCGGCTCCACGTCACGAACGAGGGAAGCGGTCCGGCGGTCTTCGACACCGCGGGGACCACCGCCCTGACCACGGACGGCAAGGAGTTCGTCAACGACGCCGAGGCGGAGTTCACGGTGGCCTGGGACTACCTGTGGGACGAGATCAACCCCGGTACCACCGTCACCAGCTACGTCGTCCTCACGGCGCCCGTCGGTACGGAGTTCTCCGAGGTGATGCTCGGCGGGGTCGCCCCCATCACCCCTGGCTGAGACCGTTGCGGGAGGCGGGCTCCCGCAGGGCCAGCAGCCACAGGACCCGGTCGTAGGCGCACAGGTGGTACACCACCAGCACCCCGGTGAGCGCCAGCGCCGCGGTCGCGGCCCCGGCGGCCGCCAGCGCGGCGGCGGCGCCGAACAGCACCGCCCACTCCACCAGCAGCCGCACCGGCCGCGGCACCGCGACCGGTGCGCGGCCCGACCTGGACGGGTCGCCGGGAACGGCGAACACCCCCCAGGCGACGGCCGCCAGCAGCGGAACGGCGAACGGCGCGACCCAGCGCAGGTCCGGCAGCAGGGCCCACATCGCGCAGCCCAGCGCCACCAGGGCGGTCAGCTCCAGCAGCAGCCGCACCACCAGCATCCACGGTCTCAGGGACAACGTCCCTACCTCTCGGGGGGAAGAAGGTACTCGGGGGAAGAGGGGGGCCGGCGCCTAGCGGGGGCGGCGGCGCAGGTCGATCTTGGCGTTGGCGCCGGTGTCCGGGTCCACCACGACCTCCTGGCCCGCGGCGATCCCCTCCACCAGCAGGTCGGCGTCGGTCGGCGCGGACCGCTTGACGACCCCCAGGGCGATGGGCCCCAGTTCGTGGTGGCGGGCCGAGGTGCCCACCCGACCGACGGTGCGGCCGTCCAGCTCGATGGGCGAGCCCACCGCCGGCAGCCGCTCGGCGGTGCCGTCCAGGTGCAGCATGACCAGCCGCCGCGGCGGCCTGCCCAGGTTGTGCACGCGGGCCACCGTCTCCTGGCCCGGGTAGCAGCCCTTGTCCAGGGCCACCGGCCGCGCGTCGCCCACCCAGTCCACCTCGTGCGGGATGGTGCGCTCGTCGGTGTCCAGTCCCGGGCGCACCCGGTGGTGCTCGATCCGGTACGCCTCGTAGGCCCACATCCCGGCGGGCCGGGTCCCGGCGGCCGTCAGCGCCTCGGCGACCGCCGTCAGCCGCTCGGCGGGCAGGAACAGGTCGGTCCCGTCCGGCGAGACGCGCACCGGGACGCCGTCCAGGTCGACGGACTCCAGCGCCCGCGCCGCCTCCGGGCCCACCAGGGTCAGCACGGCGCGCTCCCCGCCCAGGTCCGCCACCTCGACCCGCAGCATGAACCGCATCGAGTCCAGGAACTTCGCCAGGGCCGCGCCCTCGCCGGGCTCGGTGTGGATCCACGTCGTGGTGCCGTCGTCCACCAGCGACAGGTGGTGGCGCAGGTGCCCCTGCGTGTCCAGGACCAGCGCCTCGGTGCCGGTCCCGGGGGCCAGCCCCCGGGTGAGCTGGCTGGTGAGGTCGTTCAGCCAGGTGAGCCGGTCGGGGCCGGTCACCGTCACCACACCCCGGTTGCTCCGGTCCACCCACGCGCTCGACCGCTCGATGGCGCGGCCCTCGTGGGCCGGGTCGCCGTAGTGCGCGGCGACCCCGGAGTCGGGGGAGTCGGCGCCCACGGCGCCCGGTGTGCTCAGCAGCGGCGAAGTCATACCCCGAGACTATCCATCCGCCGGGGCGACCGAAAACAGGTCTCTGACCTGCGATTTCTCCGACAGAAAAAACATTTGCCCCGAGGGTCCCACAGGACGTACCTTCGGTGTCACGCAGGAAAGGAGGTGGTCCAGAAGATGAAGTCTTTTAGGACTGGCGAGGTGGCCGTCCGCTAGGACGAGCTCGCGTTCGCGCGACGTTCGTTCGCAGCGAATCCCAACGGACACCCGGATCCCGGGCCGCCGGAGATGGTCCGACCGGCCCCGCCCACACCGGCGGGAAGTGGCCCGGGGTCCGTTTCTCTTCTTCCGGGCCCCGGCCCCGTGTTCCGCTAGCCCTCCTCGGCGCCCTTGGCGACCTGCTTGAGCTGGGCCGACATGTACGAGCGCAGCGAGTGGCCGCGCGCCGCCAGGTCCCAGGCGTAGCCCAGGGTCTCCCGGTTGTCGCCGAACAGGCCGTAGAGCCGGTGCGAGGCCGTCACGTCCAGGCCGGTGGAGGTGTGCAGCACCGCGTCCGTGGCCATCTCCACCCGGTTCGCGAAGACGTTGCCCGCGTACGACTCGAGGAAGCCCTCGTTGTGCGTGATGAGCACCTCCAGGTGGATCACCGGGGCGCCCTCCTCGCGGTTCGCCGTGTCCTCCTCCGACAGCGCCCGCCAGTAGCCGGACTCCTCGGTGACCAGGTCGCCCAGGGTCCCGTCCGCGTTCATCCGCCAGGCCGAGCTGCGGTACTCCAGGTAGGGCAGGTCCGGCCGGTGCTCGAACACGATCTCCTGGCCGAACTGGAACTCCTCCTCGTCGGCGTATCCGGCGACGCCGACGCCCTCCCAGCGGCCGAGCAGGAAGGACAGTTTCGCCAGATCGGGGTGTACATCAGCGTGCATGACACCAGAGCGTAGCGGCCCCCGGCAGTGGGGCCGCCACCGCCATTCCGGGGTAGCCGACTGGACATGCCCAATTGGCCCCGCTTTCTCGGAGAACTGGTAAAGATGGTGGACGACGCGGCGTGTCCACGGGGCGCGTGACGACCCGCCCGCGTCCCTACCTCCGAAGCGCGTCAAAGGGGCGGCCTGTGTTACTGGTGATCGGTTCTGTGCTGCTCGTGGCCGCTCTGGTCCTGCTTCCGCTCGCGGCCCTGGCCCTGCGCCGCTGGCGTCGCCAGCTGGGGCTGGCCAGGCTGGAGCCGGCGGCCCTGGCCGCCCGGAACGGGCAGCGCGTCACGCTCACCGGGATCGCCGCCCCCGGGCCCGCCGGGGCGGTCGCCTCCGGGCTGGCCGGCGTGGAGTGCGTCTGGCACGGCCACGAGGTCCTGCGCCACTACCTGCCCCTCCAGCAGGAGGGCGCGGTGCAGGAGCGCACCTGCGACTCCATCGCCGACTACGGCTCCGAGGACCTGTTCGGCCTGGTCGCCGAGGGGCGGCCGCTGGACGGCGAGCGGATCTTCGTCGACCCCCGCGACGCCCCCCGCCCGCGGGACGCCGAGCTGTGCCTGAAGCGCGTCGTGGGCCGCCCCCAGCCCGGGGTCGCCTCGCCCGCCGACGACCTGCTGCCCCGGGTGCGCGGGCGCATCTCCGGGGTGTTCCGCGGCGAGACCATCGAGTTCGAGTACCGCGAGTGGGTCGTCCGGCCCGGCGCGCGCGTGCGCGTCACCGGCGAGCTGCGGGCCCGGGACGGCCGCATCGTCCTGACGGCGCCGAGCGACGGCGCCCTCACCGTCGAACACGGCGTGGTCGAGGGGCCCCGGCACGCCTCCCCGCGCCGCCGCGAGGCGCTGCTGGTCACGGTCGCCTTCGCGGTGACGGCCCTGTCCGGGGTGCTCCTGGTCCTGCTGGGGCTGTGAGCGCCCGATAGGCTGACGGCCATGCCCCCTTCCCTAGTGATCAAGGTCACGGCCGGCGCCGACGACCCCGAACGCTGCAACCAGGGCTTCACCGTCGCCGCCACCGCCGTGGCCTCCGGCGTGCCCGTCTCCCTCTGGCTCACCGGCGAGGCCTCCTGGTTCGCCGTCCCGGGCCGGGCCGAGGAGTTCTCCCTCCCGCACGCCGCCCCGCTCGCCGACCTGCTGGCGGGCGTCCTGGCGGCCGGGAGCGTGACCGTGTGCACCCAGTGCGCGGCCCGGCGCGGCCTCACCGAGGACGACCTCCTGGAGGGGGCCCGCATCGCCGGGGCCGCCGCCTTCGTGGAGGAGATCACCGCAGACGGCGCCAGGCCCCTGGTCTACTGAGCCCGCCGCGGGGCCCGGACACGACGGTGCCCGCGCCCCTCGGGGGCGCGGGCACGGGAAACGGTGGGTGCTACTTCTTGCCCTGGTTGGCGACCGCCTCGATGGCGGCCTTCGCGGCCTCCGGGTCGAGGTAGGTGCCGCCGGGGACCTTCGGCTTGAACTCGTCGTCCAGGTCGTACACCAGCGGGATGCCCGTCGGGATGTTGAGCCCGGCGATCGTGGCGTCGTCGATCCCGTCCAGGTGCTTGACCAGCGCGCGCAGCGAGTTGCCGTGCGCCGTCACCAGCACGGTCCCGCCGGCGGCCAGGTCCGGCACGATCTGGTCGTACCAGTACGGCAGCGCCCGGTCGAGCACGTCCTTGAGGCACTCGGTGCGCGGCAGCAGCTCCGGCGGCAGGTCCGCGTACCGGGCGTCCCCGGCCTGCGAGTACGGGTCGTCGTCGGCGATCGGCGGCGGCGGGGTGTCGTACGAGCGGCGCCAGATCATGAACTGCTCGTCGCCGTACTCCTCGCGCGTCTGCGCCTTGTCCTTGCCCTGGAGGGCGCCGTAGTGGCGCTCGTTGAGCCGCCAGCTGCGCCGCACCGGGAGCCAGTGCAGGTCGGCGGTCTCCAGCGCGAGGTTCGCCGTGCGGATGGCCCGCTTGAGCAGCGAGGTGTGCAGGACGTCCGGCGTCAGGCCGGCCTCCTTGAGCAGCTCGCCGCCGCGGCGCGCCTCGGCCTCGCCGGCGGCCGACAGGTCCACGTCCACCCAACCGGTGAACAGGCCCTTCGCGTTCCAGACACTCTCACCGTGTCGGAGCAGTACCAGAGTTCCCATGGGGCAAAGCCTAGTGCCTGGCGGTGAACGCGCCCCGGCCCGGGGGAGGCGGTTGCCCCACGGCCCCGGGATCCCGCGGGTGCCGCGCCGCCCCGCTCAGCCCGCGCCGCCCGCGTGGTCCTCGGGGGCGAGGTGGGCGAACGCGCGCAGGTTGCGCATGTCGTGGCCGCGTTCCGCGCGCCAGCGCCACTCCTTGCGGATCGCGGACGCGAACCCCCGCTCCAGCGCGCCGTTGAAGTTCTCGTCGGAGTAGGTGAGCACGCAGCCCAGCAGCCGGTCCACCTCGTCGGGGGTGACCCCCTCCAGCGGCAGCCGCCCGCGGATGTACACGTCGCCGACCTCGTCGGCTGCGAACGCCATCCCGTACATGTCGGAGTTCTTGCGCATGAGCCACAGGTAGAACCCGGCGTGGTTCTCGTCCGGCTGGCGGCAGAAGAACGAGGTGAGGGTGAGGCTGTGCGGTCCGGCCTCCAGCCACACCAGGGTCTTGAGCCTGGCCTTACCCGGCAGGGTCACCAGGAACGACCCCTCGCGGGGGCGCTCCACCTCCAGGCCGGCCTCCGCCACCGCGAGGGCGATCGCCTCGATCGCCGCCGTGCGCGCCGTTCGTTCTCCCACGTCGTCCCGTTCCTCCCGTTACCGCGCCGCGCGTCAGCGCGCGGCGGCCAGCGACAGCCCCGCGGGCGCCGTGTACGGGGTGATGCTCGCGCGGTACACGTCGAGCAGGTCGTCCACCGTCCGGTCCCAGCCCAGGGTGGCGGCGTGCGCCGGGGCCGCCTCCGCCAGCCTGTCACGCCGGGCGGGCTCGGCGATCAACCGGTGCAGCACCGCCGCGTAGTCGGCCGGGTCGTGCCCGTCCACCAGGATCCCCGACCGGTCGCCGACGGCCGTGGTCAGCCCGCCGACCCGGGCGGCCACCACGGGGGTGCCGCAGGCCTGCGACTCCACCGCCACCAGCCCGAACGACTCCGAGTGCGAGGGCACGACCGTCGCCGTGGCGGCCCGGTAGTAGTCGGCCAGGCGCTCGCGCGACTGCGGCGGCTCCATGCGGATCACGTCGGCGACGCCCAGGGACCGCGCCAGGTCGGCCAGCATCCGGGGTTCGCGCATGCCGCCGCCGGACAGCCCGCCGACCACGCCCACGACCAGGCGCGAGCGCAGCGACGGGTCGCGTTCGATCAGGTGGGCGGCGGCGCGGACGAGCACGTCCGGGGCCTTGAGGCGCTGTACCCGGCCCACGAACAGCAGCAGCTCGGTGTCCGGGGCCAGCCCGATCCGCTCCAGGGCGGCGCGGCGCGGTCCCGGGGTGAACACGTCCAGGTCCACGCCCGGGGGGATCACGCTGATCTGGGGGTCCCGGGCCCCATAGTGGTCCTTGAGCTGGCGGGCCTCGTCGTAGGTGTTGGCGATGAGCCGGTCGGCCTGGTGCACCAGCTGGTCCTCGCCGTGCACCCGGGCCTCCGGCTCGGGCAGGTCGCCCTCGGCCAGGGCGGCGTTCTTGACGCGCGCCATGGTGTGCATGGACTGCACCAGCGGCACGTTCCAGCGGCGGGCCGCGGCCACGCCGGCCTTCCCCGACAGCCAGTAGTGGCCGTGTACGAGGTCGTAGCGGCCGGGCTCGTCGTCGGCCTCCGTGCGCAGCATTCCGAAGATGAACGGGCACAGGTACTCGGCGAGGGTGTTCTTGTCGAGGTGGCCGTAGGGTCCGGCGGCCAGGTGGCGCACGGACACGCCGGGGGCCAGCTCGACCACCGGGGGCAGCTCGGGGGAGGTCGCGCGGGTGAACACGTCGACGGCGACGCCGCGCTCGGCCAGCCGCCGGGCCACCTCGACCACGTAGACGTTGAGGCCGCCGGCGTCGCCGGTACCCGGCTGGTCCAGCGGAGAGGTGTGCAGGCTGACCGTCGCCACCCGGGACGGAAGCGCCGCAGATCCTCCCACGGGAACGATTCCTGACACCGCCGGTCCTCTCAGGTCGTGTTCACACCTTTGTCATCAACAGCGACGAAGGTACACAGTGTTCCTGAGCGGACGGTCCGAGGGGGCGGGTGTTGACGGCCCGGGTCCTAGGGTGTAGTGGTCCAGCCCGACACGAGGAAGTCGACGGTTCCGGGCAGTGCGGTCCCCCACGGGTCGGCGGCGCGGCGCCCGGAGTGATCCGCGTCCGGGGTGTGGGTGGCGACCGTCATACCCCGCTCGGCCAGGGAGTCGGCCAGGGGGCCGGTGCCCCCGCCGACCAGTAGGAGGCGGGTGGCCACGGGCTCGGCGACCTCGCCGCCGGCGGGGTTCCACAGCACCGCCTGGGAGACCTGGCGGGAGGCGGCCGCGGCCGGCGCCGCGTCGTCGGCGCCGCCGACCGCGCGCAGGGTGCGCGGGCGCTCGTGCGCGCCCTCGACCGCGCGTACCGCGGCACGGGTGAGGACGGTGGGCGCCCCGTCGGTGCGCTCGGGCACGGCGACCACGAACTCCACCCCGGTGCGGCACATCTCGCGGTCCAGCGCGGCCCGGGCGTCGCCGTCCACCGCGCCGCGGTGGTCGGTGCCCGCCCCGTGCAGCAGGTAGAGCACGGGCAGGTCGGCGCTGTCGGGGCCGACCGGTCTGCGTATCCACAGCTCCCGTTCGCCCGCGGGCGCGGTCTCGTCGGGGATCGTGACGACCTCCGCCGGCGCGGACTGGACGCAGGCGGAGACCTGGCCGGGCCGGGGGAGCGGGGCGGGCAGGCCGCCCTCCCGCGGCGGCAGCAGGGCGCTGCCCGCCAGGGCGGGGTCGGGGCCCAGGTGGGCGCCGACCCGTTCCACGAGTCCTTCGGGCGGCAGGGCGGCGAGCGCGGCGGCGGCCGCGGCGACCAGGCCGGAGGAGACGAGTACGAAGGCGCGCTGGGAGAACGTGGAGAACACCGGTGGCCTCGGAGGGGCTCGGGGGTCAGGGGCATCCCGCTGAAGAACCAGGGGTGTCACCCATGGTAATCACCCGTGTGTCCTCCGTGTGGGAAATGCAGACGCCCGCCCACGGAGGCACCCTCCGCGGCGCCCTCGGCCACGGTGGTGTCACACCGTCAGCGCGTGCCGCAGCCGCAGGTCCTCCGGGTAGGGGCGCAGGTAGGTCTGCACGCGCAGCCACTCCGGCCCGTCCGCCTCGCCGTGGTGGCGCAGCAGCGCCACCGGTAGGCTGAGCGGGGCCCGTTCCTCCCGGTAGTCCTCGATCGCCGCGAGCAGGTCGTGCCTGCGCGCGTCGTCCAGGCCGGCGCTGATCATCCCGAACGCGTGCTGGAGCGCGTTGGCGTGCCTGCCGCGGCTCACCCGCACCGAGAGCGCCCGGTTGAACGCCTCCGTGTAGTCGCGCCGCGTCGCCTCCGGGTCGGCGCTCCCGGCCCCGGCCGCGATCCGCCCCGTCTCCCGGTACCCCTCGGGGGAGTGGGCCATCAGCTGGAGCTTGTGCCGCGTCTGGAAGGCCACCAGGTCGCGGGGCCGCCAGCCGGACTCCCACAGCGTGCGCAGCCGGGCGTGCGCGAAGACCCTCTCCACGAACGCCTCGCGCAGAGCCGGATCCGAGAGCCGCCCCTGCTCCTCCACCGGCAGGTCGGGCAGCAGCTCGGTGAGCCGGGCCGCAAAGGCCCCCCGCCCCTTGCCGTCCACCCGCTGCTTGTCCTCGTTGAACACCGGAAGGCCCAGCAGTCCGCAGCTGGGCGACTTGTTCTTGAGGACGTATCCGTCCAGGCCGCGCAGCTCCTCCAGCCGCGCGTCGGCGATGCCCGCCAGCTCGTCGGTGCGGTCCGAGCCGTCTCCGCTGGAGATCACCCGGTCCCCGCCGTCGCGGCGCTGGAGGTGCAGGGTGGGCCGCGGGGTGCCCAGGCCGATCTCGGCCTCCGGGCACACCTCGGTCCACTCCACGTAACGGTCGAGTTCATCGGTGAGGAAGCGGTACCGCGAGTGGCCGCCGTTGTACCGGACGGGAACGCCCAGCAGGCAGCTCGACGCCCCGATCCGGGGCCTGACCCCGGCCTTCTCCGCTTCGGGAGTGACAGTGTCCATGTACTTCCCCTGCCCGTTTCCGCGGCGGACCGTCACCGGCCGCCGACCTGTGCACTCACTGTGTCATTCGTTCGCGGAGAGTGAGAGGATGGTGTGTCATGGAACACGCCGTCGTCCTGTTCACGCAGGACCTGCGCCTCCACGACCACCCCGCCCTGACCGCCGCCCTGCGCGACGGCCGGCGCGTGCTCCCGGTGTTCGTGCTCGACCCCGTGCTCCTGGGCCGCTCGGCCCGCAACCGGGTCCGTGCCCTGCCCGGCATCCTCCGCGGGCTGCGCGGGGACCTGCGCGCCCGCGGCGGCGACCTGGTCGTGCGGCGCGGCGACACCGCCGCGGAGGTCGCGGCCCTGGCGGCGGAGGCGGGGGCCCGGAGCGTCCACCTCACCGAGGGTGTCTCCCGGGCCGCTGTCCGGCGCGAGGAGCGGCTGCGCGCCGTCGGGCTGCGCGTGGTCTCCCACCCGGGCCTGACCGTGGTACCGCCCGGGGACGTCACCCCGGCCGGAGGCGACCACTACAAGGTGTTCACGCCCTACCTGCGCGCCTGGGAGGCCCACCCCTGGCGGGCGGTCCTCCCGGCCCCGGGGGCCGTACCGGTCCCCGGCGGGGTGGACCCCGGAGAGATCCCCGCCCGACTGGACGAGGGGCGCGGACAGGCCGCCGAACGGCCGATCACCCTGGGGGAGGAGGCCGCCCGGCGGCGGCTGCGCGCCTGGCTCGACGGCGGCCTGGCGCACTACGCGCAACGGCACGACGACCTGCCCGCCGGGGCGACCTCGCACCTGTCCGCCGACCTGCGCATGGGCTGCCTCTCGGCGCTGGAGGCGGCGACGCTCGCCCGGGACGAGCCGGGCGGCGCCGAGTTCGTCCGCCAGCTCGCCTGGCGCGACTTCCACCACCAGGTCACCGCGGCCTTCCCCGACATCGCCGTGCGCGACTACCGGCCCCGCGGCACCCGGTGGCGCGACGACCCCGCGGCGCTCGAGGCGTGGAAGGAGGGCCGCACCGGGGTGCCCATCGTGGACGCGGGGATGCGCCAGCTGCTGAGCGAGGGGTTCATGCACAACCGCACCCGCATGATCACCGCCGCGTTCCTCACCCGCACCCTGGGGATCGACTGGCGGGCCGGGGCCGGGCACTTCGCCGACCACCTGCTGGACGGGGACGTCGCGAACAACCACGGCAACTGGCAGTGGGTGGCCGGGACCGGCAACGACACCCGGCCCAACCGGGCGTTCAACCCCCTGCGCCAGGCGCGGCGGTTCGACCCGGAGGGCGTGTACGTGCGCCGGTACGTGCCCGAACTGGCCGGCCTGCCCGGCCGCGCCGCGCACACCCCGTGGGACTCGCTCCCCCCGGGCGCCGACTACCCGCCGCCCATCGCCTCCCCGGGGACCTGAGCCCCGCGGGTCACTGGACGCAGAACTCGTTGCCCTCGACGTCCAGCATCACCACGTGGTGCGTCCCCGGCTCCCGGACCGTGCGCACCACCGTCGCGCCCAGCCCCACCAGGCGCTCGACCTCGGCGTCGAGCCGCTCGGGGCCCGCGTTGACGTCGATGTGCCAGCGGTTCTTGACGGTCTTGGGCTCGGGCACCTGCTGGAACAGCAGGCGGCGGCCGCTGGGCCGGTCGCGCACGGCGGCCGCGGTGACCCACGCCCGCCGGCCGCCGACCAGGGTGGTGTGCTCCTCCAGTTCGATGACCCCGTCGGCGGCCAGCCGCTCGATGAGGTCCTGGTGGTCCTCCACCTCGTAGCCCAGCGCCGCCGACCAGAAGGCGGCCATCCGGTGCGGTTCGGCGCAGTCAACGGTGAGCTGCCAGTCGTGTGCCATGTTCGCCCTCCTCCGGTGCGGGTCCCCGCCACCTTCCTACCGCGCGGCGGCGACGATCGGGCCGCCGCGCGCCGGGCCGCGCTCAGGAGGGGTCGAAGGCGTCCCGGAAGGCCGCGAGCGCCGCGTCGTCGAACAGCACGACCCGGATCAGCGGCACCCGCACCGGAGCGGTGTGCAGGGCCTCGGCGGTGATCCGGGCGGCGTCCCGCATCGGCCACCGGTACACCCCGGTGGAGATCGCCGGGAAGGCCACCGATTCGGCGCCCAGCTCGGCGGCCACACGCAGGGACTCGGTGTAGCACGAGGCCAGCAGGGCGGAGCGGTCCTCGGTGGCGCTGTACACCGGGCCGACGGTGTGGATCACCCAGCGGGCGGGCAGCAGTCCGGCGGTGGTCGCCACCGCCCGCCCGACGGGCAGGCCGCCGCCGTACCGGGAGGCCCGCAGCGCCCGGCACTCCTCCAGGATCGCCTTGCCGCCCTTGCGGTGGACGGCACCGTCCACCCCGCCGCCGCCCAGCAGGGAGCTGTTGGCGGCGTTGACGATCGCGTCCACCCGCTGCTCGGTGATGTCGCCCCCGACGACGGTGATCCGGCTGCGCTCCTGGGTGCCCATGGCCCTCGTTCCCCCGGTTCCGGGACGGTCCTGTGCGGGACGGCAGTATCCCATCCCGCGGCGGCCGCACGGCGGCCCGGAGGCGAATCGCCTCACAGATCCCTCAGGTCACGTCGGTGCAGAAGGGCGGTATCGGGACGCTGTCCTCCCGGTTCCGGGGACGGAGAACCCTTGCCCTGCGGGACATCACGATTTAACGTGGGGGTACGACAGCGTGTAGTACGACCGCAAGTAGACTCGAGGGCATGAATCGGCTCGGCGAACTTGAACGTGCAGTGATGGATGTACTGTGGGCACGAGATGAACCAATGACGGTTCGTGAGGTCGGTCGAGAGCTCGCCGAACGGGATCTCGCTCACACGACCGTCATGACCGTGCTCGACCGACTGGCCAAGAAGAAGGTCGTCTCCCGGGCACGCGAAGGTCGCGCGTGGCGGTACCGCCCGGCAGCCAGCCGGGAGGCCTACGTGTCCGAGCTGATGTTCGACGCTCTCGGGCAGACCGGTGATCGTGACGCGGCCCTGGCCGCCTTCGTCCAGTCGATGGACGGCAAGGAGGCGGACGCGCTCCGGCGCGCACTCGCGGAAATCGATCAGCCAAGGAACTAGTCCGTATGGTCAGTGCCGCCCTCCTCTCACTCGTCGCGGTAGGCTGCCTCGTCGCCATGGCGCTCCTGCACCGGGCGAAGTGGCCCTCGCGCGGGCCCTACACGGCCGTGATCACCTGGCAGGCACTCGGCCTCGCCTGGGGCGTGTCCACCATCGGGGCGCTCCTGGCCTTCGGACTCTCCTCGTACCGGCTCGGCGCCGCGGGCGGCCTGCTCGCCCTGGCCACCGACATCGTCACCGGGCGCCTGGTCCTCGCCGAACTCGCCCAGGGCGTCCAGGGCGTGCTGCACCTGCTGGCCGTCGTGCTCGCCGCCGTCCTCACCCTGGTGCTCTTCTACGGCCTGGTCTCCTCCTTCGTGCACGTGGTACGGGTTCGCCGACGCCACCACGACCTGCTCGAACTCGTGGCCCGCGACCACCCGGACGTCCCCGGCGCACGGGTCATCGAGCACCCGGCCGCCGCCGCGTACTGTCTTCCGGGCGTGCTCCGCTCCCAGGTCGTGATCAGCGAGGGCGCCCTCGCCGTCCTCGACAACCGCGAGCTGGCGGCCGTCCTGGCCCACGAGCACGCCCACCTCCGCGAGCGCCACGACCTGGTGCTGCTGCCGTTCTCCTCCCTCAAGCGCGCCTTCCCGCGGGTGCGGCTGGTGCGCACCTACTACGAGACCGTCGCCCTGCTCATCGAGATGTGCGCCGACGACCAGGCCCGCCGCACCAGCTCGTCCCGCGAGCTGGCCATGGCGCTGCTGCGCTTCGGCGCCGCCGGGCCCGCCCCGGTG
The DNA here is from genome assembly GCF_018316655.1 of Nocardiopsis changdeensis. Lineage (GTDB taxonomy): Bacteria > Actinomycetota > Actinomycetes > Streptosporangiales > Streptosporangiaceae > Nocardiopsis > Nocardiopsis changdeensis. The sequence continues at coordinate 620,013 of NZ_CP074133.1, forward strand.
CCCGCCGGGGCCATGGCCGCGGTCAAGGATGCCGAGCCCGGGGTGGTGCGCCGGGTCAACCGCCTGCTGCGGCCCGACGACGAGCTCTCCTACCACGCGGGCGCCGTCATCATGGGCGCCTCGGCCTTCCTGCTGGCCTCGGTCACCTGCCTGTGGCACATCACCATCTGAGCGGCCTTCGGGCGGACGGCGCCTCCCCGGCGCCGGTGTGACCTTCCCCTGGCGGGGCCGCCTCCGGGCACGATTCGCGCCTCCGGGCCGTTTACCGTGGAGGACGGGCGGACCTGCCGTTCCTCACGAGCGTCGTCGGGAGTGTGTTGTGGCAATGATCTGGTACGTCATCTACCTGGTCACCTTCGTGGCCAGCCTGTACGCCCTGATCGAGGCACTCCGGACACCGGCCGCGGCTTTCGAGATCATGGACAAGCAGACCAAGAAGCTCTGGGTCACCCTCACCGGCGTCGCCACCGGCCTCTCCGCGCTGGCGGTGTTCTTCAACGTCTCGCTCTTCATCCTGCTGTGCCTGGTCGCCACCCTCATCTTCCTGCTCGACGTGCGCCCCGCCGTCAAGGGCGTGGGCGGCGGCCGCAACGAGGGCCCCTACGGCCCCTGGTAGGCCTTCTCCAGCTCCGTGAGCATCCGGCGCAGCGCCTGGGAGTAGGCCGGGTCGTCCGTGTAGCAGGAGTGGCCCAGGATCTCCGGGCGCCGGGCCTCTCCCGGCAGCGCGTCGTAGGAGCGGGGGTCGGGCAGCGGCCGCTCCGGCTCCACCACGGCGGTCTCCGTCCCCGAGCGCATCCGCACCGGCCCCGCGATGGCGTCGGTGGTCCGCCACAGGTTGCGCCACCCCGCCACCCGGCCGTTCAGGTCCGCGAACGGCTCCGGCCCGAAGAACGCGGGGAAGTACCGCGCGTACAGCCGGTCCAGCGGCGAGCCGTGCGTGATCAGCGCGACCCGGCCCAGGCAGTCGTCCGGCAGCTGCCACACCGTGGCCGCCGCCAGCACCGACCCCTGCGAGTGGCCCGACAGCACCACCGCGGTGCCCTCGCGGGCCATCCGCGCCACCCGCGCCACCAGCTGCGGCACCGCCCGCTCGGCGTAGGACGGCGGGGCCAGCGGGTGCGCCACCCGCGGCCAGAACGTGCCCACGTCCCACACGGCGCCCACCGCCTGCCGGGTCGGCCGGTCCCGGTAGGCGCTGCGGCCGATCCACACCAGGGCGACCAGCGCCGCCCCGCCCAGCAGCGACCCGGCGCCGATGAGCACCGACACCGCCCCCTGGGCGACCACCCGCACCCGCCCGGCCACCGCCGCCGCGGCCGGCTCGGGGCCGCCGGGGGTCAGGTGCCCGGACAGGATCGAGTACAGCACCAGGGCGCCCAGCGCCACCGCCGGGAGCAGCAGCGCCACCAGCACCCCGGGCACCGCCTCGGTCATCCGCCCCAGGGCCCGCGCCCGGGCGATGTCCCAGGTCCGCCGGTCGCGCACGCTGCGCTCGTAGTCCTCGGTGACCGAGGCCACGTGCGCGCGGGTGTCCCGCCGCAGCCGCACCGCGAGCACCGCCGCCGCGGCCACCGCCAGCACCGCCTCCAGCGCGATCGCCAGTTGCAGCCAGGAGTACACGGTGGGGGTCTCCAACGGCAGGCAGTCCGCCCCGGGGGTGGACAGCGCCCGGCAGCCGCTCAGCCACTGCGCGCCCTGGTACACCACCGCGGCCGAGAACGCCCCGCCGGTCAGCGCGCCCAGCGCCGCCGTGGCCGGCCCGGCCATCCCGCGCATCGCCGCCCCCCGGTGCGCCCGGGCGGAGGCGTACAGCACCACCGCGGCCGCCAGGGTCAGCAGCACCAGCGCCACCTGGACGGTGAACAGGGCGTTGAGCACCGACGCGTGCCCGGGCAGCCGCCCCTGGGCGGACCACCCCGGGCGCGGCCACAGCACGTACACCGCGGTCGCGGCGAGCAGCACCAGGGTGGCGTCGCGCAGCAGCCGGCACAGGCGGTCGGCCCGCGCGTTCCACCGCGGGTCCACCCCGGGGACGAGCACACTGGCCGCGCTCACCAGCGCGACCGCCCCCAGCGCCCCGACCAGCACCGCGCCCCAGGCGCGGGCCTGGCCGCCGGCCGCGTCGTACAGCAGAGCGGGCACCGACACCAGCAGCGCCAGCACGCCCAGCGACACCGCGATGTGCGCCGACCGCAGCCGCGCCATGATCTCGCTGTTGCGCCACAGGTCGGGGTGGCTCAGCGGGGCCCCGGGGTCGTACACGGGCGGCGCCGGGGCGGAGACCACCTCGTAGTCGGCCGCGGTGCGCCGCGACAGCCGCCACAGCACCGCCACCACCGCCAGCGGGACCAGCGAGCCCACCGCCAGGGCCGGACCGGTCGCCGACAGCACCGAGTCGGGCGACGCCCAGAAGGACAGCCACGGCCGCGCCCGCGCGCACTCCTCGCCCAGCCCGGCGGCGCACTGCCACCCGAGCAGGTCCACGCCGATCCCGGCGGCGGCCACCGTGATGAGCACGGTCAGGGACAGCGCCAGCAGCCGCATCCCGGCCCCGTACACGTTGTCGGCGACCCGCGCCGCCCCGCGCAGGTTGCGGGTCGCCCGCCCCGGGCGCATCCAGTACGCCACGTTGACCAGCATGAACGGCAACAGCAGCAGCCAGAAGGCGCGGGAGGAGCTGCCCGAGGTGAGGTTGCCCCAGGCGAAGATCTCCCGCCGCACCCCGGGCACGGTCTCGGTGTCCGCGCCCCGGCGCCAGCGGAAGAACCCGGCGAGCCGGTCGCCGCCCACCCGCATGGCGGGCTCGACGTCCAGCAGTTCCTCGGCCTGGCCGCCGCTGACCCCGTGTACGCGCAGCTCCACCCGCCCGCGGACGGGCCCGGCGGCGGGTCCGCCGCCGGGGTCCGCGCCGGGGTCGGTCGCGGGCGGCGGCTCCGCCGCGGCGGGGGAGCCGGCAGGCGGGTGGACGGGAGGGGCGGCGGCGGGGAGGGGGTCGAGGGATCGGAGGGGCTCGACGTGATCCGTCATGCCAGCATCCTGCCACGCTCCGTGGCCGCGTGACAGCGCCTCTTCCCGTCCTGTGGACGACCGGGGTCCGGCGCCGCCCTCCGGCGGCGCGCGGCCGCCCCGGCCGGCGTCAGTCGACCAGGGAGAGGTCGTCCACGGCCCAGGTGTTGCAGGCGCCCGGGGTCTGCTCCTCCCAGCCGGTGAGCATCCAGTGCACGCTGTTCTCCGCCGAGCCGTGCGTGCGCTCGCTCTCCGGGCCGCCCTCCCGGTCGGCGGTGGCCTCCGCGTCCGTGAGCAGGGTGTCCAGGTCGTCGTCGGTCAGCGGGTAGCCCACCCGTACCGATCCCAGGAACGCCCCGGCCAGGCAGTTCGCCTGCAGCTCGCCGCGCCGCGTCCAGCCGTTGCGCGCCGCGTGGCCCTGCTCCAGGTCCCGCTGCTCGTGGTAGTACTCCAGCAGCCCCGACTCGCCCTGGACGTGGTGCCCGTACTCGTGGGCCAGCAGCGAGGCGTACACGACGCCGTTGCGCGCCCCGTTCCACTTGTCCACCACGTCGGCGACCCCGATGTAGATGCTCGCGCTCGCCCGGCAGTAGAACGCCCCGGCCTGCGACGGGTAGCTGCGGCAGGGGCTCACCCCCGGCTCGTCCCAGAACACCCGGCGCGGCGGCGTGAACGGGATGCCCGCCCGCGCGAACTGGGTCTCCCAGGCGTCGTCCAGGCAGTCCGCGACGGAGTGCAGGAACGCCTCCATCGACTCGGGATCGTCCACGTCCAGCGCCGGGGCCGGGCACGGGCGCGGGCTCAGCCGCCCCGTGCCGTACAGCGGGTTGGCCACCAGCGCCGCGTGCCCCGCGGGCCGGTCCGGCACCTCAGCCGCGCCCGGCAGCGGCCCCGAGCGGTCACCCCCCGAGGGCTGCCACCCGCTCCCGCCGTCGGACACGGACGGGGCGCCGGACGCGTCCGCCGCGTCCCCGCCGCCGGTCTCCTCGACGGTCGTCCACGACAGCAGGGTGAGCGCCAGCAGGGCCACCAACAGACCGGTGACCATCGTGAACACGCGGCGGTCGGTGCGCCGCGCCCGCTCCGCCGCGGCCGCCTCACCCGAATCCGGCACCGCCGACCGTCCCGTCCTCACCACGCAGACCGGACCGGTCCGCGCACCGCCGCCGTCACCGCACCAGCTCCTCGGGGGCGTCCCAGGTGTTGCACGCGCCCGGGTCCACCCGGTCCATACCGTGAGCGGTCCACAGCCGGCCGTTCTCCCCGCTGCCGTGCGTGTGCCCCAGGCCCCGGTCCGAGCGCCGGACGACGTCGTCGAGGATGTTCTCCCGGCCCCGCGGACCGAATCCCAGGTGGTCCTCGGCCGCCCCGAAGAACACCCCGCCCAGGCAGTTGGCCTGGAGCTCGTTGCGGCGGGTCAGCTCGTCGGCCGCGGCCCGCGGCACCCCCGCCCGGGCCGAGTGGAACTCCGCAAGGATCCGCGACTGCCCCTGCACGTGGTGCCCGTACTCGTGGCTGATGACGAACGTGTACGCCTCCGGGCGGTCGCTGCCCGCCGACGCCTCCACGATGTCCTCCACCCCCAGGTAGAGGCCCCGGTTGGCCTGGCAGTAGAACGCCGCCGTGTTCCCCGTCGGGAACGCCCCGCAGGGGCTGTGCCCCTCGGTGTACCAGTACACCCGGTTGGGCGCGGTGAACTCCATCCCGGCGTCCGCGAAGTAGGAGCCCCAGGCCCGGTCCAGGCAGTCCGCGAGGGCGTGCACGAAGCCCTCCACCGACTCCGGGTCCTCCTCGTCCAGCGCTGGGGTCTCGCAGGTGACCTCGCCCAGCTCCCCGGCCAGGTAGAGCGGGTTGTCGGTGAGCGTCGACGCCCCCGTGGACGGGCCCGCGTCGTCGGCCTCGGCCGTCACGTCCCCCAGGGCCGCCGGGTGCGACCAGGCGGTGTCCGCCCCCGGCAGCATCGCGGAGATGGCCAGGAACCCGGTCAGGGCGACCGCCGCCAGCCCGGTGCCCAGGGTGAGCGACACCCCGATCCCCATCCGCTGGAAGAACCCGGGCCGCTCCGACCAGTCCCCGACCGGGGGTCCGCCCCTCACCGGCCGGACCCTCCCGCTCTCCTCCCCCGCCGGTACGCGGGGTCCGTGCGCGGACCGCCCGGGGACGTCGCGGGCCGGGGGGACCGGATAGGCTCTCGCATCATGTGGTGGGTCGGCTCCTGGCGCCAGGCCGTCGCGGCTGCGGCGGCCCTGTTCGTGTTCTCCTCGTTGCCGGCGGCGCCCGCCGCGGGGGCGGTGGACGCGGCCCGCGCCGCGACGGTGGCGACACCGGCCACCACAGTACCGGCCGCCGGTGCGAGCGTCACCGGGCCCCGGAGCGCCGACGACCCCCTGATCACCAACACCGTGGAACTCGAACTGGACGCGCTGGGCGTCCTGCACGCCGAGGAGACCATCGCCTTCGAGGGCGGGGCCCCCGACGTGTTCGTGCGCGGCCTCACCGAGACGATGCTCTACGACACCGAGCACGACCGCCGCTTCGAGGTCAACGGGGTGAAGGTCGCCGGCCCCGACGGGCGGGCGCTCGACGCCGTGGTGGAGCACCGCGACGGCGCGCTCGTGGTGGAGATCCCCACCCGCGGCCTGGACGAGGTCGTCCTCACCTACCGGGTCGGAGGGACCGTCAGCAGGGTGTCCCAGGGCGTGCAGATGGAATGGCGCGCCATCGGCGCCTACAGCCACACCGTCGACGCCACCGACGTCACCGTCACCGCCCCGCTGCCGCCCGAGGCGCTGTCCTGCCTGGCCGGAGAGCCGCGCAGCGCCATGTACTGCACCGCCTCCGACATGGGGCCCGAGTCCGCGGTCGCGCACTTCCTCCAGGCCGACATGGAGCCCGCCGACCGCCTCGACATCGTCGTCAACTACCCGCCCGGCACCGCCGAGGGCGAGCCCATCCTCACCCGCCGCTGGTCGCTGGCCTCGGCCTTCAAGGTCACACCCGCCACCGCGAGCGTGTTCGGGGTGCTGCTGGTCGTCCTGGTCGGCGGCCTGGCCGTGCTCGTCCGGGTCCGCGGCCGCGACGAGCGCGCCCTGCGCAGGGAGGCCGCGGCGGGAGACCACGCCCCCGTCACGGAGGAGGACGGCCGGGTGCGGTTCGCCCCGCCCGACGACGTCCACCCCGGCCAGATCGGCACGCTGATCGACGAGCGGGTGGACATCGCCGACCTCACCGCCACCGTCCTGGACCTGGCCGTGCGCGGCTACATCCGCCTGGAGGAGCAGCCGCACGAGCACTTCACCTCCGTGGACTGGCGGCTCGTCCGCCTGGACGGCCCGCCCGGCGAGACCCTGCTGGCCTCGGAGTGGCTGCTGCTGGACGCCCTGTTCGGCGACCGCCCCACGGTGAAGCTGTCCCAGCTCGGCTCGCCCCGCGCCTCCGCCGACTTCCCGGCGCGCATCGACCGGGTCCGCGAGGAGCTGTACCGCGACATGGTGCGGCTCAAGTGGTTCGTCCGCTCGCCCAGCCGGGTGCGCACCCTGTGGAGCACCGCCGGGATGGCGGTCACCGCGATCGGCGTGGTCCTCACCGTGGTGCTGGCGGTGTTCACCACCGCCGCCTTCACCGGCCTGGCGGTGGTCATCGCCGGCGCCGCCATCACGGCCGGGGCCCAGTACATGCCCGCCAAGACCCGGCTGGGCAGCTCGGTGTACGCCCACACCATGGGCTTCCGGAGGTACCTGCTCAGCCCGCGCGCCCAGACGGCCCCTCCCGGTCAGCGCGTCGAGCTCTACTCGCGCTACCTGCCCTACGCCGTCATCTTCGACGACGTCGACCGCTGGTCGCACATCCTGGCCGAGGCGGCGCTGAGCGACCTCACCCCGGAGGAGCTGACCGGCGACGGCCTGGCCTGGTACACCGGGCCGCGCGAGTGGCGGATCGAGGACTTCTCGGACTCCATCAGCGCGTTCGTGGTGTCCCTGACCGGCATCATCACCAACACCCGCAGGATGCGGGTGCTCAACCAGCTCCAGCGTTCCGAACGCCGGTAGGAGAGAAGAGGGGGAGCGGCCCATGCGCTCGGTCGTGCAGCGGGTGTCGCACGCGTCGGTGACGGTGGACGGCGAGGTGGTCGGGGAGATCACCTCGCCCGGCCTGATGGCCCTGGTGGGGGTGACCCACACCGACACGGAGGCCGAGGCCGCCAAGCTCGCCCGCAAACTGTGGACGCTGCGCATCCTGGAGGACGAGCGGTCGTGCTCCGACATCGACGCGCCGCTGCTGGTCGTCAGCCAGTTCACCCTCTACGGCGACGCCCGCAAGGGCCGCCGCCCCACCTGGCAGGCGGCGGCGCCCGGCCCGGTGGCCGAGCCCCTGGTGGACGCGGTGGTCAAGGAGCTGCGCGAGCTGGGCGCCACGGTCGCCACCGGGGTGTTCGGGGCCCGGATGTCGGTCGGCCTGACCAACGAGGGCCCCTTCACCGTCCTCCTGGAGGTCTGACCCCCGCGGGCCCCGTCACACGGCCTCGCAGCGCACCAGCACCGAGCGGGGCGCCACCGAGGACCCGGACTCCGCCGGCGGGGTCGTGTCCAGCTCCTCGACGACGCGCAGGCCGGACCGCTCCAGCTCCGCGCGCAGCTCCTCCGCGTCGGTGTAGGTGACCGTTTCGCTGGACAGGAACCGGCGGGTCGCCCCCTCGGCGTCGATGATCTCGGAGTACATGTTGGTGATCTGGGTCCCCTCCTCCGGGGTCTGGAACACCGACAGCACGGTGAAGGCGCTGCCGTCCTCCCCCGGGAACGGGAACGTGTGGTAGGCCGGGTCGCCGGCCTTCTCCGGGGCCGGGAAGTGGTCGAACAGCAGCGTCCCGCCCGGGCGCAGGTACGAGCGCGCCGCCTCCAGCAGCGCCCGGCGGCCGGAGGCGTCGAAGGTGTTGACGGACAGCCCGCCGATGAGGACCGCGTCGAAGGGCTCCCCGGGCTCCAGCGCGGTGGCGTCCGCCGCCTCGAAGACGACCTCCCCGGGGGCGTCGGCGGCCAGCGGCCGCCACATCTCCTCGGCCTGGGCGATCATGTCCGCCGACAGGTCCACGGCCGTGACGGTGTGCCCCTCGGCGGCCAGGGCCCGGGCGAACCGGCCCATCCCGCAGCACAGGTCCAGGACGCGCAGCGGACCCGACCCCAGCCGCGCCCGCACCAGGTCCAGGTCGGCGGTGTTGGCCTCGGCCAGGCTCCCGTAGATGTAGCCGTGGAAGCCCTCGTAGATGGGGATCACCTCGGTGCCGGGCAGGTCCAGGCTGTGCACGGCGGCGGTCATACCGATGAAGGTCATGGGGCGGGACGCCTTTCTGCGCGGGTCCGGTGCTGGCCCGGGAGGCGCCCTCGATCCGGACGCCCCCCGTGCTCGGATCCTGGGCGAACCGCCTTTCCGGCGGTTATCCGCGGCTTATCCCGTGCTCCCGCCCTCAGCGGCGCCCGCGCGCCCGGCACCCGCCCGGCCCCGGGAACGGGCACGTCCCGGCCACCGGGCGGGAGGCCCGGAACCGGGACGCGAGGGGGCGGTGGTCCCCGGGAGGGGGGACGGTCGGTCCGGAGAGGGGCACAGGCCCCCCGGAGAGAGGAACGGGGATCAGACGTCGGCGGTGACCGGCTCGAACTTGTAGCCCAGCCCGCGCACGGTGACGATGTACTTGGGGCTGCCGGGGTCGTCCTCGATCTTGGCGCGCAGCCGCTTGACGTGCACGTCGAGGGTCTTGGTGTCGCCGACGTAGTCGGCGCCCCACACGCGGTCGATGAGCTGCATCCGGGTCAGCACCCGGCCGGCGTTGCGCAGCAGCACCTCCAGGAGCTCGAACTCCTTGAGGGGCAGCTGCACGTTGTCGCCGCGCACGGTCACCACGTGGCGGTCCACGTCCATCCGGACCGGACCCGCCTCCAGTGCCGTGGGCAGCCCGGGCTCGTCGATGACCTCCCCGCCGCGGCGGCGCAGCACCGCGCGGATGCGGGCCACCAGCTCGCGGGAGGAGAAGGGCTTGGTCACGTAGTCGTCGGCGCCCAGCTCCAGACCGACGACCTTGTCGATCTCGGAGTCCTTGGCGGTCAGCATGATCACCGGGACGCTGGACTTCTGCCGCAGGCTCCGGCACACCTCGGTGCCCGACAGGCCCGGCAGCATCAGGTCCAGCAGGACCAGGTCGGCGCCGGTGCGGTCGAAGGTCTCCAGGGCCACGGTCCCGGTGGGCGCCACGGCGACCTCGAAGCCCTCCTTGCGCAACATGTAGGACAGGGCGTCGCTGTAGGACTCCTCGTCCTCGACCACGAGTACACGAGTCACTGTGCCGCCTCCTGACGGTCGGTGTTCCGGGCGGCGTCCAGCCCCCGGTCGTCGGGTCTGGGCAGACGCAGAGTGAACGTCGACCCGGACCCCTCCTTGCTCCACACGGTCACTTCTCCACGGTGGTGGGTCATGATGTGCTTGACGATCGCCAGGCCCAGTCCGGTACCTCCGGTGGCCCGGCTCCGAGCGGCGTCCACACGGTAGAACCGCTCGAAGATCCTTTCGAGGTCCTGCTGGGGGATGCCGATCCCCTGGTCGGCGACGCTGATGTCCACGGTGGAACGCGTCAGCGCGACCGAGACGGCGACCCGGGTGTTCTTGGGGCTGTAGGAGACGGCGTTCGCGATCAGGTTGCGCAGCGCCGTGCCCAGCAGCCCCTCGTCGCCCAGGACGGTGATGCCCTCGGCCCCGCTGCCCACCAGCTCGATGCCCTTGGCGTCGGCGGGCATGCGCACCGCGTCCAGGGCCTCCTCCACCACACCGCCCAGGTCCACCCGGGTGGGCTCGGCCATCGGCTCGGCGCCCTGGATGCGCGAGAGCGTGATGAGGTCCTGGATGAGCGCGGTCAGCCGCGACGCCTCCGTCTGCATGCGGTCGGTGAACCGGCGCACGGCCTCGGGGTCGTCGCTCGCGTCCTGTACGGTTTCGGCCAAGAGCGACAACGCACCGACCGGCGTTTTGAGTTCGTGGGAGATGTTCGCCACGAAATCGCGGCGCACCGCCTCCACCCTCCGGTGCTCGGTCTGGTCCTCGGCCAGCACCAGCACCAGCCCGGTGCCGCCCAGCGGCGCCACCCGCACGGCGAAGGACGTCGCGTCGGGGCCGAACTTGCGCACGGCCACCTCGATCTCGGTCTCCCGGATGACGCCGTCGCGCCGCACCCGGCGGGCGAGCGAGAGGAGCTCGTCGATGACCAGCTCCTCGCCCCGGACGATGCCGAAGGCCCTGGCGGCCGAGGAGGCGCGCAGGACCCGGTCGGCGGAGTCCAGGACCACGGCGGAGGAAGGGAGTGCGGAGAGGACCTCGGCGATGCCCGGCGGCAGTGTGGTGCCGTCGTTCCGCTGCGGGACGGGCGCCGGTCGCTCGGTGGCCCCGGCACGGAAGAACGAGCCCGCCAGAACGCCCACGACGACGCCCGCGACGAGTCCGATGATGCCGGTCAGAGCGGCGAGAAGTTCCCCTTGCACGTTTCGATCGTAAACGTGCGGACTGGACCTTTACCCGGTCAGGGCCTGTGTCATGGCCTAGGTTCTTCCAGCGTTCACCGACTCTTGGCCGACTCTTCAGAAAACCACTGGGAGCATTGACACCATGCGCGATACGTACCACGAGGACCTCGACAGCCTGAGCGAGCGCCTCATCGAGATGACCCGCCTGGCCAGGCACGCCATCGCCCGGGCCACCACGGCACTGCTGGACAGTGACCTGGACGCGGCCCAGGAGGTCATCTCCGGTGACGAGAGGATCAACCGGCTCGACCAGGAGGTCGAGGAGACCGCGTTCAGTCTGATGGCCCGGCAGCAGCCGGTCGCGTCGGACCTGAGGACGATCATCACCTCGCTGTACATGCGCGGGGACCTGGAGCGGATGGGCGACCACGCCGTCCACCTGGCCAAGATCGCCCGCCGCCGGCACCCCGACTCGGCGATCCCCGAGCCGGTCCGCTCCATCGTCCTGGAGATGGGCCACCAGGCGGAGATGCTGGTGACCAAGGCCGGGGAGGTCATCCGGCACCGCGACCCCGACACCGCGCTGGAGCTGGACGAGGACGACGACCGGATGGACCGGCTGCGCCGCAAGCTCCTCCAGCGCATCCTCACCCCCGGCTGGGAGTACGGGGTGGAGGCCACCATGGACGTCACCCTGGTGGGGCGGTTCTACGAGCGTTTCGGTGACCACGCGGTGCACGTCGCGGACAACCTCGTCTACATGGTGACGGGGGAGCGGCGGGAGGACTACGAGCCGGAGAGCTGACCGGGTGCGCGCCGCCCGCGGGAGCCGTCCGCCGGAGGGCGGTCCCGGGGCCGGCCCCGGAGGGCGCGCACGGCCCCCGGGATGGTGATACGAATCTCTTCCGGGGCGCTCCGGCGGTGTTCGCGACCGTGTCCGCCGCCCCCCGCGCGAGCGGCGCCGATCCCTTCCGCTAAAGGGCCGCGGGCCCTCCCGGACCTGCGCGGATCGGCCTCTCTTGACCGGTCGGGTAGACTTTGTCAAGCCCTAAAAAGTGGTGCTTGACCTGCGTGTTCGCAAACCTAATAGGTACGTTAAGTCACAGATTCATGGTATCCTTGTGGTAGCGGAAGGGGTACCTGTCACATGGCTTTCAAGGTCGGCGACACTGTTGTCTACCCCCATCATGGGGCTGCTCGTATTGAAGCGATCGAGACTCGCACCATTAAGGGCGAGGACAGAACCTACCTCGTTCTGAGGGTCGACAAGGGCGATCTGACGGTGCGCGTGCCGGCCGCGAACGCCGAGGACGTCGGCGTTCGCGACGTGGTGGGGCAGGAGGGCCTGGACAAGGTCTTCGAGGTGCTCCGGGCACCGCACACCGAAGAGCCCACCAACTGGTCGAGGCGCTACAAGGCCAACCTGGAGAAGCTCGCCTCCGGCGACGTCAACAAGGTCGCCGAGGTCGTGCGCGACCTGTGGCGGCGCGACAAGGAGCGCGGTCTCTCCGCCGGTGAGAAGCGGATGCTCGCCAAGGCGCGCCAGATTCTCGTCAGCGAGCTGGCCCTCGCGGAAAAGACCAACGAGGACAAGGCGGAAGCCCTCCTCGACGAGGTTCTCACGAACTGAAGCACGGTCGCGGAATCGCATAATTCATGACGAAAATTCCTCGGGTGGGCGTCGGCACCGACGTCCATCCGTTTTCTCCTGGACGGACCCTTTTTCTGGCCGGTTTGGAATGGCCGGGAGAGGAAGGCGTCAGCGGTCATTCCGATGGCGATGTCGCCGCGCACGCCGCGTGCGACGCATTGTTCTCGGCGTGCGGCCTGGGCGACCTGGGGTCCAACTTCGGCACCGCCGAGCCGCGGTGGAGGGGCGCCTCGGGCGCCGCTCTGCTCACCGAGACGGTCGCCCGCGTGCGCGCGGCGGGCTTCGAGGTCGGCAACATCGCGGTGCAGATCATCAGCAACCGGCCCAAGTTCGCGCCCCGGCGCGCCGAGGCCGAGAAAACGCTCACGGAGATCGTCGGGGCACCGGTGACGGTGTCGGCCACCACCACCGACGGTCTGGGCCTCACCGGGCGCGGCGAGGGCATCGCCGCCATCGCCACCGCCCTGTGCGTCCCCGTGGACTGACACCTGCCGGACACATCGACGCCCCGCGGCCCCGGCCGCGGGGCGTTCGCCGTTTCCGGGGCCGCCGCCGGGCGGCTCCCGAGGGGCGCACCGGGCCCGGGGAGGTGCGTGGCGGCCGCCGGTCAGGCCGCTCCGGCCGTCCGGCCCGCGGTGCCGGAGCCCGGGCGCAGCGCGGCGCTCACGGCGCCGGCCGCCGCCCGGCCGCGGGCGCCGGGGCCGGTCACTCGTCGGGGCGCAGGGGTTCGCTGCGCACCCGCCGGGAGGGCGGGCCGGAGGCGAAGTCGGGCATCGGCGGCCGCGGGGGCTTGAGGACCATGGGCCGCTTCTCCAGCGCCGGGCGCCGGCGCAGGGGCTCGGTCGTGCGCTCGGCGTCGTCGTCGGCGTCCTCCCGGGGGCGGGCCGCTCCGGGCGGCACGGCGGGCGCGCCGAACCCGCTCCTCCGGGTCCGCCCGGGTTCGGCGGCGGGCGGGGAGGCCGCGGGCACCCGGTCGCCGCCGTCCCCGGCGGCACGGGCGGGCGCGGGCCACAGGAGCTCGTCCTCGTCGGCGGGTTCGGGCGCCGGAGTGGACGGGGCACGGTCCCCGGTGGGCTCGTCGGTCGCGGGTTCGGCCGCCGGGCGGTGGGTGCGCGGCGTGGCGGGCCACAGGGTCCCGTCCTCGTCGGTGTCGGCGGGCTCGTCCGGCTCGCGGTCCTCGGAGCGTTCGCCAGACCGGGGCGCGGCAGGCCACAGGTCGTCGTCGGAGGCGTCCTCCGGGCGCGGATCGGCGGCAGGGATGTTCGGTTCACGGTTCTCGGAGGGTTCGCCGGTCACGGGTTCGGCTGCCGGGCGGTGGGCGCGGGACGCGGCGGGCCATAGGGTCCCGTCCTCGTCGGTATCGGCGGGTTCGCCGGACCGGGGCGCGGAGGGCGGCAGGGGGCCGCTCCTGACCGTGCCGGTGGGTCCGGGTGCGGGGGTGGCCGGTTCGCGGTCCCTGGCGGGCTCGTCGGTCGCGGGTTCCGCCGTTGGGCGGTGGGTGCGCGGCGTGGCGGGCCGCAGGGTCCCGTCCTCGTCGGTGTCGGTGGGCTCGTCCGGCTCGCGGTCCTCAGAGCGCTCACCGGTCCGGGGTGCGGCGGGCCACAGGTCGTCGCTGGAGGCGTCCTCCGGGCGCGGGTCGGCGGCGGGCGGGGACCAGAGCGGGCGGTCGTCGGCGAGGTCGTCCGACAGGGCGGAGCGGGAGGCGGCCATCGGGTCGTCCGGAATGCGGAAGGCGGCGCGCACAGCAGGTCCGGTGTCGTGGTCCAGCGCGGGCGCGGGCACCTCCTCCGGCACCTCCGGGGTGTCGTCCTCCGGCGGCGTCCAGACCGGCGGCACGTAGTCGGCGCGGGTCCAGGTGTCCTCGTCGTCCTCCGGCGGCTCCCAGCTGACGCCGAAGGCGGGCGTCTCCGCGGAGTCCTCCTCCGGGGCCTCGGGGGTCTCCTCCTCCAGCGGCTCCGGAGCGTCGTATTCAGGGGCCTCGGGCGACTCGGGGACCTCGTCATGCCCGGGCGCCTCGGCGGCGGCGGGCTCCGGGGCCGGTGCGTGCTCGGGTGCCTCGGCCTCGTCGGTGACCGGGTCGCCGGGCAGCGGGTCGTGCTCGAAGCCCTCGTCCGGGGCGCCCGCGGGCACGGGCTCCGGAACGGGGGCCGGCACGGGCTCCGGGTCCGGAATCGGAGCCGGTACGGGCTCGGGGGCCGGTACCGGGGCGGCCGGAGCGATCGGGACCAGCGGCGGGTTCTCCGCGGCCTCCTTGATGGGGTTGCCCCCGCGGCCGCCGCGGCGCGGCAGCGGCAGGGTCGGCACCGAGGCCTCCGGCTCCGGGTCCTCCTCGGCGACGGGCTCCGGGTCGGCCTTCCCCGAGACGGGTTCCGGGGCCGCTTCCTCTTCCTCGGCTTCCTCGGCGGCGGGCCCGGGTACGAGCCGCACCGTTTCGGGCCCGTCCGGCTCCACGGCAGGGGTCGCCGAGGGGCCCAGCCCCAGGCCCATCAGGCGCTCCTCCAGCGAGCGGCCGTCCTCCTCGACGGACCGCGGCTCCCCGCCGTGCACCACCGCGCGGGCGCGCAGCACCGTCGTGCGGTCGTCCGCCGGTTCGGGGCGGCGGACGCCGGTGCGGCGCCTGCGCCGCAGGTGGGCGCGGGCCGCCATCCACAGCAGCAGGGCCACCAGCAGCGCCACCAGCGGGGCCACCGCCACGATCACGTTGGCGACCCGCTGCGGGATCGACTCGATCAGCCCCAGGTTGTTGAGCACCATGACCACACCGGCGAAGAGCACCAGCAGCGGGATCAGCACCAGGTCCACCCAGGCGCGGCGGCGCGGCGGCGCGTCGCGCAGCAGGTAGCTGGTCCAGCACGCCATGAGCAGCAGCAGCGTGTACGTCACCGGGAACACGTGGACGAGCAGACCGCCGCGCGGGTGACCGTACTCGGCGAGCCGGAAGACACCGTTATAGGAGATCAGAAGGGCGCACAGACCGATCAGACCGACGAACAGGGCTCCGCCGGCGAGAGCGCCGACTCCCGTGCCGCGGCCCGTGGGGCTGCCGTTGCGTGTTCCTGCGCCGGGGGAATCGTTGTAAGGGGCCATCGCCTTCGCAGCGTAGTCGAGGAGATGCCGTTAACACGAGATTCCGTCCGATTCCGGTGGCTTCGGGACCGCATGCGCCGACGGCGTTCCGTGGTGTTATGTCGGAATATGCAGCATCTCGTGACCTGCCGTTCCGTGGTCACGACGCTTTGTCCCGGGCTATCTCACACGGCAGGTGCCCGAATACGGTTCTCCATATATGAGCACTTCGGGATGTCCGATGAGGAAAACACGGGTACCGGGCCCCACTCGCGCCCCCGTATCAGCCCGACCGGTGGAGGCGGTTTGTGACGCCGGTGTGAGGGGAAAGACGATACGCTTGACAACGTGAGTCTGCGCTTCTATGACACCAGTGCCCGACAGGTCCGCGACTTCGTCCCCCTGCGCGAGGGACACGCCTCCCTGTACCTGTGTGGTGCCACGGTGCAGGCGCCGCCCCATATCGGACACATCCGGTCCGGGGTGAACTTCGACATCCTGCGCCGCTGGCTGACCTACAAGGGCTACGAGGTCACCTTCTGCCGCAACGTCACCGACATCGACGACAAGATCATCAGGGTCGCCGCCGATGAGGGCGTGCCCTGGTGGCAGGTCACCGAGCGCAACCAGCGCGCCTTCACCCACGCCTACGACGTGCTGGGCTGCCTGCCGCCCACCGTCGAGCCGCGCGCCACCGGCCACGTGCCGGAGATGGTCGAGCTCATGCAGCGGCTCATCGACGCGGGGCACGCCTACGCCGCCGACGACGGCTCCGGCGACGTCTACTTCGACGTGCGCTCCTTCCCGCCCTACGGGGACCTGTCCAACCAGCGGCTGGAGCAGGTGCAGCCCGCCGCCGACTCCGACCCCGACCGGGACAAGCGCGACCCCCGCGACTTCGCCCTGTGGAAGGGCGCCAAGCCGGGCGAGCCCACCTGGCCCACCCCGTGGGGGCGCGGCCGCCCGGGCTGGCACCTGGAGTGCTCGGCGATGGCCACCAAGTACCTCGGGCCCGCCTTCGACATCCACGGCGGCGGCCTGGACCTGGTCTTCCCGCACCACGAGAACGAGATGGCCCAGTCCCGCGCCGCCGGGGACGCCTTCGCCCAGTACTGGCTGCACAACGGTCTGCTGAAGATCGGCGGCGAGAAGATGGCCAAGTCGCTGGGCAACTCGATGCGCATCCCGCAGATGCTGGAGAAGGTGCGCGCCGTCGAGCTGCGCTACTACCTCGGCCAGGCGCACTACCGCTCCACCATCGACTACTCCGACGAGGCGCTCCAGGAGGCCGCGGTCGCCTACCAGCGCGTCGAGGGCTTCCTCACCCGCGCCGTCGAGGTGCTGGGCGAGGTCGTCCCGGCCGAGCGGGTGCCCGCCGAGTTCGCCGCCGCGCTCGACGACGACCTGGGCGTCTCCCAGGGGCTCGCCGTCGTGCACGGGCACGTCCGCGAGGGCAACACCGCCCTGGCCGGGGGCGCCAAGGAGAGGGCCGCCGAACTCGCCGGAGAGCTGCGCGCCATGCTCGACGTGCTGGGCCTGGACCCGCTGAGCGGGCAGTGGTCCTCCGGCGACCAGGGGCTGCGCGAGGTCGTCGACGCGCTCGTGGCCGTCGCCCTCCAGCAGCGCCAGGCCGCCCGCGGCCGCAAGGACTACGCGGCCGCCGACGCCATCCGCGACGGGCTCGCCGACGCGGGCGTGGTGGTGGAGGACACCCCGCAGGGGCCGCGCTGGGACCTGCGGCGGGGTTGACGGCAGCGCACATGGTCAGGGGTGGGGTGGCCCCCCGGTTTCCACGGTAGGCCGCCCCGCCGTCCGCCGCCACGGGGGCGCCGGGGCCTGTGGACAACACGTTCGGTACCGGCTCGGCGGTACCCTGGGGGTTTGCCGCCGCCATCGGCGACGCGGCACCCCAACGGCCGGAGAACGCTTCCGGCATGCTCGCGATACGTAGCGGAGGGACGGCGACCATGCCGGCGAAGAAGAGCAAGAAGGGCCCCACCAAGGGCAGCGGCGGCAAGGGCCGCCGGTCCCTGGAGGGCAAGAAGGGCACCCTGCCCGCCGAGCAGCGGCACTGGTACGACGGCAAGCAGCGCTCCAAGGCGATCCGCCGGGCCAAGGAGGTGGAGGCCTCCGGGGGCGCTCCGCGGTCGTCCCGTTCGGCCGAGCCCGAGCGCCGCCGGATCGACTCCGACCTGCTGGTGGGCCGCAACCCCGTGCTGGAGGCGCTGCGCGCGGGCATGCCCGCCAGCCGCCTCTTCCTCTCCAACAGCCTCGACGCCGACGACCGCGTCAACGAGGCCGCCCGCCTCGCCGGCGAGCAGGGCGTGGAGGTGCTGGAGGTCACCCGCGCCGAGCTCGACCGGCGCTGCGACAGCAACGGCCAGCCGGGCGCCGTCCACCAGGGCATGGCCCTGCAGGCGCGGCCCTACCGCTACCTGCTGCCGGAGGACCTCCTGGAGCGGGCGCTGGACGGGGACGAGCCGGCGCTCATCGTCGCCCTCGACGGTGTGACCGACCCGCACAACCTCGGCGCGATCGCCCGCTCCGCGGCCGCCTTCGGCGCCGACGGCCTGCTCATCCCCGAGCGCCGCTCCGCCGGCGTCACCACCACCGTGTGGAAGACCTCGGCGGGCACCCTGGCCCGGCTCCCGATCGCGCAGGCCACCAACCTCACCCGCGCCCTGGAGGCCTTCAAGAAGGCGGGCGTGTTCGTCGTCGGCCTCGACGCCGACGGCGACGCCGCCATCCCGGGCCTGGACCTGGCCACCGGCCCGCTGGTCGTGGTGGTGGGCTCCGAGGGCAAGGGCCTGTCCCGCCTGGTGCGCGAATCCTGCGACGTGATCGCGAGCATCCCGATCCGCAACGCCGAGTCGCTCAACGCCTCCGTCGCCGCCGGGGTGTCCCTCTACGAGGTCGCCCGCCTGCGCGCCGAGCAGCGGGACTCCTGACCCCCGCCGCCCCCGGGTCCGCCACGGACCCGGGGGCGGGCTTTTCCGAGTAGGCCGAAACGCGCCTCACCCGGTACCATTCGGGTGGACGCGGCTCCCCTCGCGGAGCCCGACGCCCCGCCGGCGTAGCTCAATTGGCAGAGCAGCCGCCTTGTAAGCGGCAGGTTAGGGGTTCAAGTCCCCTCGCCGGCTCTCACCTTTCCCGCCCGGGGACATTTTCGGGGCGGATACGTCAGCGTGCGCCGCCCCCGCGCGACCCGGCCGACGTCCGGCCGGGGCCGTGCGCCCCTTGGTCCGACGTCGGCCTCGCGTTCGCTTCTCCTCGTTCGGGCCGCGCTGCCTGTGGGTGCGGCGGGGCCCGTGGACGCGAGCGTCCGCTCGCGTCCACGGGCCCGTGCGGTCGGGGCCGGGTCCTAGCCGGCGCGGCCGGACCGGGGCAGGCCCAGGCGGCCGCGGGTGACGACCACGAGGGCCACCGCGACGAGGCCGACCAGCGCCACCTCGACCGCCCCGGCGGGGGAGCCCGCCACGACCGCCTTGAGGCCGGAGACGACGTTGATCGCGGCGTGGGCGAGCACCGGGGCCAGCACCCCGCCGCGGGCGGAGTTGAAGACGTTGCCCAGGATGACGGTGAGGCCGACGCAGAGCAGCGCGTAGGCGGGGAAGTACATGTCCGCCTGGAGGGTGCCGGCCATCGCGAACAGCGGCGCGTGCCACACGGCCCAGATCGCGCCGAGCATCACGTTGGCGGCCGTCGGGGACAGGACGCCCTGGAGTCGCGGCAGGGCGAACCCGCGCCAGCCCAGCTCCTCGTTGCCGCCGCCGGCCAGCGCGATGAGCACGAACTGCGCGGGCACCGTCATCAGCGCCGTGCGCAGCAGGTCCCGGTCCAGGGCGGTGTCGCCCAGATAGATCGGGATCGCGGCGGCGCCCGCGATGGCCAGCAGGGCCAGGAGCGCGATCGCGTAGGGCAGGAGCGCGCCGCGGCGCCCGATCGAGTAGCGCCGGAAGAGGGCGCCGACCCCGGCGCGGCCCTGGGTGGCGGCCGTGACGACCACCGCCGCCACCATCGGCCCGAATCCGCCCGCGATCACCGCCGGCATCGGGTCGCCGCCCTGGAGCAGGAGGCCGCCCGCCCACCAGGCGGTCCAGGAGAAGGCGAAGGCGATCACGAGGAACGCGCTGAGGCCGCGGGGTTCGACGGCCGTCGTGCGCGCCGCGTCGACGGGGGCCGTGTCGGCGGAGGGCGCGGGGGACTGGGGGCGGGTCTGCGTGACCGGGGAGTGGGTGTCCATGGCCGGAAACATACACTGTTTGAGAACGACATACAACGTAGGATTCCCGCTAGGCTGTAGGTCATGACCGACACCGCACCCGAACGGCAGTTCGACAGCGTCTTCCACCGTCCCGAGCGCCGCCGGAGATCCCAGCCCGCGCTCAGCCGCGAGCGCATCGTCGCCGCGACCATCGCCCTGCTGGACCGCGAGGGCGCCCCGGCGCTGACCATGCGCAAGGTCGCCGCCGAACTCGGCGTGCACGCGACGAGCCTGTACTGGTACGTCGAGCGCCGCGAGGACCTGGTGGACCTGGCCGTGGACGAGATCCTGGCCGCGGCCGCCGCGGCGCTGCCGGGCCCGGACGAGCCGTGGGACACCGCCGTCAAGGAGACCGCCCGCCGGTTCTACGCGGCTCTGACCGCGCACACCTGGGCGGCGGAGTTCGCCGGCTCCCGGCCGCTGATCGGCCCGAACGCGGTCGCCCTGTCGCGCCGCGTCATCGCGGCCCTGGAGAGGAGCGGGGAGAACGAGGAGGCGCAGGCGGTCGCGATCCGGGCGGTCGCCAACCAGATCCTCGGCGCCGCCACGACCACCGTCGCGATGCGCGCGACCCGGTCGAGTGCCCCCGAGGTGCACGAGGAGGCGCGCGCCGCCGCGGTGTCGGCCTCGGACGCCCTCGCCGTGGAGAACGCCTACTTCGACCAGGGGATCGACCTGCTGCTGGAGGGGATCAGGGCACGCCGCGGCCCGTCCCCGTCCTAGGCGTGCCGGGCCCGCCCGGTGGAGTGCGGGGAGGCCCTCCGCCGGATCGCGTCGCGCCGGACCGCCGCCGCACGTCCCGGGGCGGGCCGCGGAGCCGCACCGCCCGGCGGGACCCCGTGCGGAGCGGTGGGACCGCGGCGGCGGGCCGCGGGTGGCAGGATGCTGCCGGGCGGAACCCTTCCGGCGGCGCGAGGCCGCGGGTAGGGTCGTCGGCCATGGACACACTCTCCGCGGCGGGGCCGGCGCGGCCCTGCGGCGTGCGCCCCGGGCGGACCGGGTGAGCGGCGGCGGGGAGCGCCCGGACCGCGTGCGCATCAGCGTGGACCTGGACCGGGACGACTACCGGCTCATGCGGCGGCTCGTGCTGGAACTGGGGGAGGCGGCCGACCGCCCGGCGCTCACGCACTCCTCCGTGTGGCGGGCTCTGCTGGCGGAGCTGGGCGAGGACGACGCCCTGGCGGCGCGGGTCGCCCGGCGCCTGCGGCGCGGCCCGGACCGCTCCCGCGCGCCCGAAGGCCCCGGCGCATCCGCCGTCACTCCCGGACCAGCCGCAGACCGATGAGTTCGAGGCCGTAGCGCAGCCTGCGGAAGTACGTGGCCCGGCTCAGGTGGAGGCGGATCGCGAGCCGTTCGTGGCCGCGCACCCCGTCCAGGTAGTAGTGCTCCAGGATCCGGCCGGCCTCGGCCTCCTCCGCCGAACCGCTCGCGGCCAGGGCGCGCACCTCCTCGCGCAGCCGCGCCCGCAGGTCGGCCGGGGAGGCGGCGCCGCTGAGGGCCAGCAGCGGGGTGCCGCGGAGCCGCCCGGGCGAGTCGATGTGGGTCAGCGCGTGGCGGACCTCGCGCCCCAGCGCTCCCGCGCCGCCCGCGTCCGCGACGGGCGCCGCCAGGCGCTCGGCCCATTCCAGGAACGCGTCCGAGCCGAAGTCCTGGCCGTGGACCTCCGGGCCGCGGCCGCAGCGGTAGACGTCGTCGACGGTGCCGCCGTGGTGCCGGAACCTCAGCGCGTGCAGGAGCCGCTGGTAGCCGGGGTTCACCGTGGAGACCGTCAGGTACAGGCCGAGCGCCATCACCCGGTGCAGGATGGACCGCAGCAGTTGGGCGTGCAGCCCCCGGTCCGGGCAGAAGGCGGCCCCCAGGAGCAGGCTGTGGCCGGCGCCCGCGTACCGGGTGAGCAGGGTGTCGGTGTGCTGTTGCAGGAGCGGCTCCACGGAGTCGATCGTCCGGTCCTCCACGCGCAGCAGGCCGCTGACGCCCACGGGCTCCCCCCGCGCGTCGTGGACGAGCAGGAAACCGTCGGGATCGGTGCGCATCCACCCCTCCACGAGCCGGTCCGTGCGCCGCGGGTCCAGCCCGCTGTGCCCGGCCCACCGGTTCATGAGCTCGCCGACCGTGTCGGCGTCGTCCGCCGAGGCGGGCCGGACGAGCCCGTCCTCGGGGCTGCCGGGGAAGAGGGTCGCCTGCACCGCCTCCTCGTCGGAGAGGGCGATGATGCCCTCCAGGATCCGGCCGCGCCGCGGTCCGGCGGGTTCCTCCAGCAGCATCCTGCGGCGGTGGGCGGCCGCGCGGCCGCGGGTCTCGCGGTGGCCCGAGGGCTGCCGGGTCCGGCGGGCCAGCGCCAGCACCCGGCGGAAGGGCTCGGACAGGACCAGGCCCGCCTCGGTGCCGTAGACCACGCTCAGCCCGGCGAGGGCGGCGAACGCCTCGCCGTCGACGCCGATCGTCTCCTGGTCGCCGCCCCACACGCTGGCCAGGTCCTGGAGGGCGTCGGCCCAGGCGCGGCCGGGCGCCTCGCGGTCCAGCCGGTCCAGGATCTCGGGCGCGACCCGGACCGCCACCGCGCCCGGCTCCGCGGCCGCGCCCCCGTGCAGCGCGCGGCAGGCGGCCTCGGCGATGAGCGGGTTGCCCGCGGCGAGGTCGGTGACGACCCCCAGGGCGCGCGGGTCGTGCACCTGGGCGCGCTCGGCGATGCCGCGGACATCCTCGTCGCGCAGTGTGCGGAACGGGACCACCCGGGCCCCGGACAGCGCCCACCCCGGGCGGGACAGGAGGGAGCGCCGCGACACGACCAGTACCGGGCGGCCGCCCGGCGCCCGGTCCCGCAGCGCGTCCAGCGCGGCCAGGCCGGCGGGCCCGTCGGCGCCGTCCGCGACCAGGGGCCGTGCGGTGTCCTCGGCGAGCGCGCTCCGCAGGGCGTCGGCGGCGCCGGGCGACTCCAGGTCCACGACGGGCAGGGGCGCAAGGCGCGCGGCCAGCGATGACTTCCCGCAGCCCAGGGGGCCGACGAGGTTCACCAGGGGATGGCGCTCCAGGGCGCCCAGCAGATCCTCCGGTGTGGTCTGCCGTGGGGGAGCGGCGGCCGGTGGGGCGTGCATGGGATCTCGCGTTGCCTTCCGGGGGAGGGGGCGCGGTGAGGGGCCCATTGAAGCAGGGGCCCGCGGCGCCGGGAACCCCCCTGTTCCCCGTGAGAGAGGATGAGACGTTCATGAGACCGCGACCGAGCGGGCCTCGGTTAGCTTTTCCCCGTGGTTCCGGTGCGTGGCCGGGACCGGACTCGGAGAGAGCGCCATGGAGACTCGCACCATGTCCGTGCTCGGGCTGAACGGTGTCGAAGAGGACGTCTACCGCCATTTCCTCCGCAACCCCGGTTCGCCCGAGGCGACCGCGCGCCCGGCCGTCCCGCGGGGCGGGGCGGAGGTGGACGCCGCGGTGGCCAGGTTGCGGGGGCTGGGCCTGCTGCACGGGGACGGGGACGGGGTGTGGGCCGCCGACCCCGCCGCGGCGGTCGCCCGGCTGTCGGAGGACCGGCTGGAGCGCGTCCACTCGACCATCCGGGAGATCGCGGACATCGGCCCCATCATGAGGTCGTTGCAGCAGGACGGCCCGTATCCGCCGCGGGGGCGGGCGCCCGCCGCCGGAGCGGGGGGAGCGCTGGTCAGGCTGGAGACCCTGCCCCTGGTGCGCACGCACATCGACCAGCTCGCGTTCACGGCCCGCACCGAGATCCTGGCCAGCGAGCCCTACGACGTCCTGTCCCCGGAGAACATCCGGCACGCCCGCCCGCTCGACCTGCGGTGCCTGCGCCGGGGCGTGGTCCTGCGCAACCTCGTCCGCGCCGACGCGGCCGGGGACGCGGCGACGCTGGAGCACCTGCGGGTGCTGAGGGCGGCCGGGGCGCAGGTGCGGGTGGCCGACCGGCTCTCGGATCTGATGCTGGTCTACGACCGGCGGACGGCCCTGGTCCCCCTGGACCCCCGGGATTCGGGCCGGGGGGCCTTCCGGGTCGAGGAGGCGAGCCTGGTGGAGAGCCTCGTCCGCTACTTCGACCGGCTGTGGGACGACGCCCGCGACTTGGGCGAACTCCTGGGCGAGGGCTCCGAGACCGCCGCGCCGACCGAGGCCCAGCTGCGGGTCCTGGAGCTGATGTGCACGGTCAGCAAGGACGAGACCGGGGCACGGCGCGCGGGCATGTCGCTGCGCACCTACCGGCGGCACATCTCCGACCTCCTCACCCTGCTCCAGGCCAACAACCGGGCCCGGGCCGCGCTGGAGGCCCGGGAGCGCGGCTGGGTCTGACCCCCGCGCCCCGGGCCCCGCGTGCCGGGCCCCGGGGCGCGGCACGCGGCCGCCGGGGCGGGCCCGCGCTCAGCGCGCCGGTCCCCGCGCCCCCTCCGGGGCGAGCGACGGGACCCGCAGGCCGAACTCCCGGCGCAGCGCCGAGCGGGCCGCCAGGAACCCGCTCATGCCGTGCACGCCCGGCCCCGGCGGAGTGGCGGCCGAGCAGAGGTAGACGCCCCGTAGCGGTGTCCGGTACGGGTCCCACCGGGGGACCGGCCGCAGCAGGCTCTGCCGCAGCGAGATCAGGCCGGTACCGATGTCCCCGCCCACGTAGTTGGGGTTGTAGCGGGCGTAGTCGGCCCCCGACATGCCGCGCTCGGCCACGACGGTGTCGGTGAACCCCGGCGCGTACCGTTCGATCGCCGCCCTGACCACGGGCAGGGGGTCCTCCTCGGAGCCCGGGGGCAGGTGGGCGTACGCCCAGACGGGCCGCAGGCCCCCGACCGCGCGCCCGGGGTCCGCGACCGCGGGGTCGACCACGAGCACGAACGGCTCCTCCCCCCGCCTCCCGCGCGCGTTCGCCGTCTCCTGGCGGAGGATCCGCGCGGCGGTCCCCCCCAGGTGCACGGTCCCCGCCCGCCCGACGCCGGGGGCCGCCCAGGGGATCGGCTCCGACACCAGGAAGTCGGCCTTGCCCGCGGCGGGCCCGTACCGGTAGCGGCCCAGGGCGCGCAGGTAGCCCGGGGGCAGCCGTCCCGGCGCCAGCCGCGGCAGGGCGGTCGGCGCCGTGTCCAGCAGGACGGCCCGCACGCCGCCGAGCCGGCGCAGGTCGGTGACCTCCTCTCCGGTGACCAGGGTCCCGCCGTGCGCCCGGATGTCGTCGGCCAGCGCCGTGACGATGCTCCGGCCGCCGCCCTCGGGCAGCGGCCACCCGGGCCCGTGGGCGAGCTGGGCCAGCAGCAGGCCGACGGCGGCCCCGGGCAGCGAGGGCAGCGGCCCCATGACGTGGGCGGCGGTCCCGGCCAGCAGCGCGGGCGCCTCCTCCCCCCGGAAGAGCGAGTAGCCCGCCCGGGTCCCCATGAGGAGCGTGCGCACCGCGGTGGCCGGGGCCGCCCGCAGGCCGCCGGGCAGGCGCATGTCGGAGAGCAGCAGCTCCACCATGTCCCGGCCGCGGGCGAGCAGGGGCTCCATCAGCGCGCGCCAGCGCGGCCCGTCCGGGCCCAGGCCGGCGCAGGTCGCGTCGAGGTCGTGCCAGGCCAGGGCGGCCCGGTCCCCGCCCAGGGGGTGGGCGTAGCTGACCTCGGGCCGCAGCAGGCGCACACCCCGCTCGGCGAGGCCGAAGCCCCGGAAGAACGGCGAGGCGGCGGCCATGGGGTGCACCGCGGAGCAGACGTCGTGGACCACGCCGGTGCCGAACAGGTCCGCGCCGCGCAGCCCGCCGCCGAGCTGCTCGGCGGCCTCGTACACCACGACGCGCAGTCCGGCGCGGGCCAGGGTGACCGCCGCGGCCAGGCCGTTGGGCCCGCTGCCGACCACGGCGGCGTCGAACTCGCTCACGTGCGGTCCTCCCGGACGGTCATGTCACTGCCACCCGTTGCCCCGGGGCAGGGGCGCGGGGCCGGTCGCGGCCCGGGTCGGGACGGCGGGATGCGGGTTCATACCGAGACTCCTGAACTGTGGGAACCGGTGGGTTCTGGTGTACCCGGTGCCTCCCCGGAGGGGTCGTGCACCAGGGCCGCGGTGGCCAGGCGGCGGTACAGGCCGTCCTCGCGGAGCAGGTCCGTGTGGCGGCCGACGGCCCTGACCCTGCCCCCCTCCAGGACGACGATGCGGTCGGCCTCGGCCACGGTCGAGATGCGGTGGGCGATGGCGACCACGGCGCACCGGCGCGCGATGCGCCGCAGGCTGTCGCGGAGCGCCCCCTCGGCCTCCGCGTCCAGGTGGGCGGTGGCCTCGTCGAGCAGGACGACCTCGGGCCGCCGTACCAGGGCGCGGGCCACGCACAGCCGCTGGCGCTGGCCGCCCGACAAGCCGTTCCCCTGGTCGCCGATGAGCGTGTCCAGCCCGTCGGGCAGGGACGCGACCACTTCGGCCAGCCCCGCCAGCTCGACGGCCTCGCGGACGTCGTTGTCGGTGGCGTCCGGCGCCCCGTACGCGATGTTCTCCCGCAGCGTCCCCGTCATCGCCACACTGTCCTGCTGGACGTAGCCGACCCGGCCGCGGACGTCGGACGTGGGCAGGCGCGCGATGTCGCGGCCGTCCAGCAGCACGCTCCCGCCGCTCGGCCGGTAGAACCGCTCGATGAGCTGGAACACCGTCGTCTTCCCCGCGCCCGAGGGGCCCACCAGGGCGGTGAGGCCGCGGGCCGGGACGGTGAAGGAGACGCCGTCGAGCACGGGGCGGTCCCCGTAGGCGAAGACGACGTCGCGCAGTTCCACGGCGGGGCGGTCGCCGCCGGCCGGGACCGGCGGGGCCGGCGCCGCGACCGCCCCGACGCCGGCGTCCTCCTGCGGGAGCCGGCTCAGCTCGTCCACCCGTTCCAGGGCGGCCCGGCCCTGGAGGTGGGTGCCGATCGAGATGAACACCACGACCAGCGGCGACACGAGGTAGAAGAGGTACATGGTGAACGCGGTGAAGGCGGCCGGGTCCACCGTCCCCGTGGCGACGCGCACCATGCCGATGCCCAGCACGGCCGCCAGCGACGCCTGGAGCCCGACGTTCAGGACCGGGGTGAACAGGGCGTTGAGCACGGTGACGCGGTTGCCGGAGGCGCGGGCCCGGTCGGCCAGGCCGGCCAGCCGCTCCTGCTCGGCGTCCTCGGCGCCCGCCCCCTTGACCGTGGGCAGGGCGGTGAGCACGCGCTGGAGGTCGGCGCCGAACGCGCCGGTGTCCTCCCGGTTGGCCAGGGCCGCGCGGCGCAGCGCCCGCGCCAGCCCGACGCCGCCGAACGCCGCGACGCCCAGGCAGGCCAGGGTGAAGAGCATCAGGCCCGGGTCGGTCCAGGCCATCATGGCCACGCACCCGAGCACGACCATCCCGTTGAGGATGATCTGCGCGAGGCTCTGGGTCAGGGACACCTTCATCAGGGAGGTGTCCCCGACCAGCCTGGTGTGCACGTCGCCCATCCTCTGCCGGTCGAGGTGGGCGAGGTCGGCGCGCAGGACCCTGCCGGAGAGCAGGACCCGCGTGTCGCGGACGATGTTCTCCCCCGCCCGGCCGATGAGCACGCCCTGGGACGACGACAGCACCGCGTCCGCCAGGAACAGGGCCACCAGCAGGACGATGGGGCCGGTGAGCGGCCGGCCCTGCCCGGCGGCCTGGATCAGTCCGGCCAGGAGCGCGGGCTGGGCCAGCGTGGTGACCACCCCCGCGGCGCCCACGGCGATCCCCGCCCCGAGCAGGCGCCGCTGCCCCCGGGCCAGTCCCGCGATGATCCCCTCACCGCGCGGCGCCGTCACCGGCCGCCCCCGTTCCCGGCCGCCGTGTAGCGGCTGATGTGGACGGGGCTGGACGCCTCGTCGAACGCCCCGCCCGACCAGTCGCCCCACCGGGAGACCGGGACCAGCCCGGCCTGCTCCGCGTAGCGGTCCACGTCCTCGGGGGTGGTGAGCCGGGTGATCTCCGTGCCCGGGTGCACGTTCCCGCCCTCGTGCCACAGGTGCGTGGTGTGCCACAGCGTCTGTTCGGGGATGAGGGTGGAGTAGGTCTGCACCCCGGTTCCGGGCTCGGGGTAGGGGATGTAGAACGAGGCCCGCAGGCGGCCCTCGTGCAGGGCCGCCACGAACCCGGGGTTGTGCGTCTCCACGACCAGCGTGCCGCCGGGGGCGAGCCGCCGGGCCGCGCGGAGCACGGCCGCCCGCTGCTCCTCGGGGGTGAGGATCTGGGACAGCGTCCCGCAGACGCAGTAGACCAGCCCGTACCCGGCGCCGTCCTCGTAGACGCGGATGTCCCCGTGGACGGGCCGGACCCGCGCCCCGGTGGAGGCGACCGTCTCCCGCAGCCGGTCGAGCATCTCCGGCGAGGAGTCCACGCCGGTCACCTCGCCGACGAGCGCGGAGAGCGGCACCGCGATCCGGCCCGTCCCCACGCCCAGCTCCAGGGTGGCGCCCCCCGGGTGCAGGCCGGCCAGGGCCGCGGCGGTGACCCGGTCGGAGCCGTCCTGGGGGAAGAGCCGGTCGTAGAAGCGGGCGAACGCGCGCCCGTAGCCGCAGTCCGCGACGGCGCCGGACTCCTCGGTGCCGGTCGCCCATCCGGTGTCGGCGGTCATGCGGGGACTCCTTCCACCCCGCGCGCCGGGGGCCGGCGCAGGGGCGTGTAGGGCGAGACGAAGAGGACCTCGGGCTCCTCGGAGTCGTCGTATCCGGCGTTGCGGGTCAGGGAGAACTGGAAGCCCTTGACGGGGGCGCCCCCGGAGGCGGCGATCACGTCGCCCAGGTGGGAGCACAGGATCCGGTAGGAGGGCAGGGTCCCGGCCGGGCCGAACCCCTTGTCGAGGTGGCGCAGCACCTCGGTCCCCAGGTCGAAGACGGCCTTCTCCGAGCGCCGCTCGGGGTACCAGGCGAACTGCCGCAGGCGGCGGCCGACGATGACCTCCAGCGGGACCCACTCCGACGTCTCGTCGGCCTCGGAGAGCGTTCGGTAGTAGAACTGGAAGTCGTGCCGGGCCGGGGTCGGGGCGAAGAAGCACCAGTTGGGGAAGAGCGTGGACAGCGGGTCCATGCGCCGCACCCGGTTGAACGAGGGGTGCGGGTGCTGGGCGCACATGGTGCCCACCAGCAGGGCCGCGGCGGCCAGGCGGACGAAGCCTCCGGTGCCCCCCAGGAGGGGGCGGCGTGCGGTGGTGCGGGGGGTCATCGCTCCTCCGTCGTGGTCGGTGCGGGGGCGGTCCCGGTGCTCTCGGCCAGGAAGTCCAGCAGGAGCCCGGCCGCCCGGGCCGCGTGGTAGGGGTCGGTCAGCAGGTCGTCGTGGTCGCTGCCGGGGATGACGGCGCAGCGGACGGTCCGGTCGGCGGAGTGCGCGGCGGCGAGTTCGCGGTGCAGCTCCAGGTGGTCGGGGTCGCGCTCCACGGTGTGCTGGGCGGACAGCACCAGGGCGTGCGCGTCCAGGGGCTCCAGCGGGCCGGAGAAGTCGCCGAAGTCCCGCTCCACCGCCTCCCACTCCCGGAGCGCGGCGTTCCACACCCGGGAGTCGACGGTCTCGGTCAGCGCCCGGGCCCGTACCTGGTCGGGCAGGCTGCGCACCCAGGAGGGGGTGGACATGAGCACGCCCATCCCCAGCCGCAGGCTGACCGCCACCGTGCGCAGCGCCCCGCCGACCTTGGCGGAGTTCTCCGCCTGCTGGTTCGACCGGTGCAGCTGGTCGGGGTGCGAGCTGTCGAGGTACACGACACCGTGCACGCGCTCCCCGAGGACGGCCGCGGCCCGGCGCGCGATCTCGCCGCCCAGGGAGTGCCCGGCCAGGACCACCCGGCGCCCTTCGGGCACCGCCCCGGAGACGAGGTCCACCAGGTCGTCGACGGACTCGTCGAGGGTGTAGGGCCCGGTCGCCCCCCGGCGGCTGGCGCCGTAGCCCGCCCTGCCGGGGACGAGCCACTGCCGGCCCTGCTCGTTGAGGGCCCGGGTGTACCAGCTGAAGTGCAGGGGGATCGCGCCGAGGCCGTGCACGAAGACCACGACCGGGTCCGTCCGGTCCGCGGAGGCGGTCCCGTGGTAGGCGATGGTGTTGCCGTGCCGGGTGGTGACCCGGCCTCCCGGTGCCGGGTGGTCCAGGACGGTGGCGCGCCGGTGGGCGGCGACCGCGGCGGACGCGGCCGCGGTGCCCAGCGCCAGCAGCCCCGCCACCGCGGGCAGGCGGTCGTCGCGGTCGGCCGTGGCGGGCAGGGAGCGCGGGGCGCTGGTGTACATCACCATCGGGTACATGGCGGCGAAGGCGGGCAGGAACCGGCCCAGGCCCATGACGACCCCGTTGGCCACGTGGAAGAGGAGGACGGACCCGAGCACCGGCCGGACCAGCGCGCCGCCCCTGGCGTAGAGCACCGGGAAGAGGCACTCCAGGGCCAGGACGCCGTGCGCCACCAGGCGGGAGGCCCGCGGGAACCTCCGGGTCAGCCTCCAGACGCCCTCGTGGCCGTAGGTGCGCGTGCGCATCACCCCCGACAGGGCGTCGCCCGTC
The DNA here is from genome assembly GCF_018316655.1 of Nocardiopsis changdeensis. Classification (GTDB taxonomy): domain Bacteria; phylum Actinomycetota; class Actinomycetes; order Streptosporangiales; family Streptosporangiaceae; genus Nocardiopsis; species Nocardiopsis changdeensis. The sequence goes on from NZ_CP074133.1 coordinate 649,951, forward strand.
CGCCATTCCCGGCCCAGGAGCTTGACCCAGCCGGAGAACAGGTACGAGAGGGCGCACTGCCCGGCCACGTACCACATCAGCGCGTCCTTGACGGCGGGCGAGGAGGAGATCCGGGCCAGGCCGGTCGCGGTCTGCACCACGATCGCCGCCTGGTCCGACCCGTCGGTGCCGTAGCGCAGGGAGGGGTAGAGCAGCGTCCCGCTCACCCCGAGGAAGAGGGCGCCCGCCCCGCGCCAGCGGCCGCGGCCGGGGAGCAGCAGCGCCGAGCCGACCGCGACGCGGGCGGCGTGCAGGGCCGTGGCGGTGCGCCGGTCGGAGGCGAGGTCCAGCACGGCCCGCAGGGGGCGGCCGTAGCCGGCGTACCCGTCGCGGGAGATGGCCCACTCGTTCAGCCGGGAGGGGCCGTGGCGGTGCTGGTCGAACAGGTACTCCGCGCTGGAGACCAGGGAGGTGAGGGCGGAGATCCGCTCGGAGGCCCCGAGGGCCTGGTCGCGGGTGAGGGGGACGGGGCCCAGGAGGGCGGACAGGGCGCGGCCCGCGAGCCTGCGGACTCGCCGGGTTCTGCCGGAGGCGGGCATGGGGGACCTTCCTGTGGGGGAGGGGCGGCGGGGCGGCGCGGTCCGGGGCGTCCGGACGCCCCGGACCGCGGTTCCCGATCGCTACGACATGGGCAGGGTCGGGTGGGTGCTGTTGACGCCGGCGTTGAACGCGTAGATCAGGGCGTAGCCGATGGCGACCCCCGCGGTCACGGCGGGGGTCGCCGTGACCGGGGCCTGCGTGGACACGGACCGGCCGCGGGGGTCGCGGATGTCGATGTCGGCCAGCGAGCCCGGGCGCGAGAGGAAGGAAACGTCGTTCACTGTGGCTCCAGGGGTCCGGACTAGCTCTGAGGCAGGGTCGGGTGGGTGCTGTTGGCGAGGGCGTAGCCCAGGGCCACACCGGCCGCGAGGCCCGCGGTCACGGCGAGGGGGGTCGCCGTGACGGGCGCCGCGCCGAAGCGGATGCTGCCGCCGTCGGTCTCGCTCAGGGCGTCCGCGCCGACAAGGGAGGCGGGGGGAGTCAGGGGGATCACTGCGTCTCCTGGTCTCTAGGAGTGGGGGAGGGTGGGGTGGGTGCCGCCGAGGGCGTTGACGAGGGCGCCCGCGGCGTAGGCGACGACGATCGCCCCGGCCGCCCCCACGACCACGGGGGTCGCCGTGACGGGAAGGCCGGACCGGAACACCCGGCCCTCGGCGTCCTCTTCCAGGGCACCGGGGACGATGCCCCAGTGCGGTCGGACCTGTGTCTGCATGCTCGCTCCTCACCACCGCGCCAGCGCGGTGCGACGTGTTCCGGGGCGCGCCCGGAAGGGGAACGGCCCCCGGGGGTTCCGCGGGGGCCGTTCTCACGATCGCAACGCTCGGTGCCGAAGTGAAGGCGGAACGTCGGCACGAGGCTGCCGCGCGCGGTGCAGCATGATGCAAGGGAGGAGCGCGGTCCCGCTCGGGCTCCGGTGCGGCGGTCGGGTGCCGGGCCGCGGCGGAGGAGGGGGAATCGGCGGGGACGCGGGGCTGTTGTCCACCGACATGACCGAGCCGTGGCTGGACCAGAAGACCATCGACCACCTCCTCGACGAGACCGGGACCTGGGCCGTGGTGGGCCTGTCGAACGACACCGGCCGCACCGCGTACGGCGTCGCCCGGGTGCTCCAGGCGAAGGGCAAGAGGATCGTCCCGATCCACCCGGGGGCCGCGGCCGCGGGGGAGGAGGTCCTGGGCGAGAAGGCCTACGCGACGCTCGCCGAGGCGGCCGACGCCGTCGGCGGCATCGACGTCGTGGACGTCTTCCGCCGGTCCGAGGCGGCCGGGGAGTTCGCCGACCAGGCCGTGGCGATCGGCGCCCGGGGGGTGTGGTTCCAGCTCGGGGTGGTCGACGAGGAGGCGTTCCGGCGGACGGCGGAGGCCGGTGTGCCGATGGTGATGGACACCTGCCCCGCCATCGAGTGGGGCAGGCGCGGCGCCTGACCGGGCCGGGGCCCGGGGCGCGGAGCGGCGCTTCGACGGGGCGGACCCGGGTTCCCGGGGGCGCTCGCAGCCGGCCGCGCGCCGGGGTCAGCGGACGACGTCGAACACCTGCTTCTGCATGCCGTTGGAGTACGCCTCGTGCTCCACGAGCCTGAGCTTGGTCATGTCCTTGTCGGCGTCGCTGAACAGCCGCTTGCCCGCGCCCAGGAGCACCGGGAAGACCAGCAGGTGGTAGCGGTCGACCAGGCCCGCGTCGGCGAGTCCCTGAGCCAGGGTGGAGCTGCCGTGGACGATGATCGGCCCGCCCTCGGTCTCCTTGAGGGCGGCCACGTCGTCCAGCGAGCGCAGGATCGTGGCGGGCCAGCGCTCGTCCTGTTCGGTGAGGGTGGTGGAGACGACGTAGCGGGGCATGGCGTTGTAGCCCTTGAACTCCTCGGTCATCGAGGGCCACACAGGGGCGAAGGCCTCGTAGCTGCGGCGGCCCATCAGCATGGCGGTCGCCTCGTCCTGCTCGGTGGCCTTGATCGCGTAGGCGGCCTCGTCGAACTCGACGGAGTTCACGGTCCAGCCGCTGTTGCGGTAGCCGGACTCTCCGCCCGGGGCCTCCATGACGCCGTCGAGGGAGATGAAGGCGGTGACGATCAGGGTGCGCATGATGTGTTCCTCGTTTCCGTTCGCACGTACACCCTCTCGTCGAACGGCTCCCGCGCGGATCGACACCGCGCCGGAATTTTTTTCCGGAGGTCCTCCTCCCCGGCGCGGACGCACCCCGGTGCCGCCGTACGCGGGGGAGGAGGACCCTCCCCGACCAGGCCCTGCGCGGGCGCGGACGCTCAGGCGGGGTGCGCGGCCGGGGCGGGGAGGCGTGCGGTGAGCAGGGAGATGCCGTAGGCGCAGCCCGCGGCGGCCAGCACCGCCGGGACGAGGCCGATCGGGCCGCCGAGGAAGGACTCGCCCATGAAGGCGATGGCGACGAAGGACGCCGCGACCGGGTTGACGACCGTCGTCACACCGAGCGGCGATCCGAGCTCCATGCCCTGGTAGGCGGCCTGGGCGAGGAACATCCCCAGGACGGCGACGACCGCTGTGCCCGTGGCCGCCGGGTGGGCGAGCGCGGCGGCCCCGTCGGTGCCGATGACGGTGACGGTGGTCTTGGCCAGGGCGGAGGAGACGCCGAAGGCGACCCCCGCCACGGCGGCGAGCAGGTGGCTGCGCCAGGCGGCCGGGCAGCGGCCGGCCGCCCAGGCCCCGGCGGTGAGCAGGGCCAGGGTGCCCAGGGTGACGGCCCACCCGTCGGCGACGGTGAGGGGGTCGCTGCGGCCGTCGGTCACCGACAGGGAGAGCAGGACCGCGACCGAGGCCACGACCAGGACCGCGCCCCCGGTCTGGCGGCGGGTCAGCCGCCGCCCGCCGAGGCGGGTCGCCCAGGGGATCGCGAAGACCAGGGCGAGGACGCCCAGCGGCTGCACCACGGTGAGCGGGGCGAAGGCCAGGGCCGCCACCTGGAAGGCGGCCCGGCCCCCGTTGAGGAGGATCGAGGTCCACCACAGGGGCCGTGCCAGCAGGGACGCGAGGGGGCCGCGTTCGATCAGCGGCTCGGGCACCAGGACGGCCAGCCGCCACTGGGAGACCGCGGCCGCGGCGTAGGCGACGCAGGACAGGGTGCCCAGCAGGGCACCGAGCCATACGTAGGGATCCATATCGGTCATCCTTGCGCGGACGCGCGGACGGTGTCGTCATACCGGGGGATGGTCCCGTGCGTCTTCGGTAGCGGGTCGGGCGGCGGACTCGGGGGCGGGGCGGGCGCCGGCCTCCCCGGGGGTGCGCGGGCCGCGTCGGCGGCCGCGCCGAGGATGCCGGCGTCCGGTCGGGGGAGGCTCGACCTCCCCGCGTGAAAGGTACCCCCGCCGCGGGCTCCGGACTCCGGACGCCGCGCGGCAGTCGGCTAGGATGCGCGGCATGCCCTGCACAGCACCCCTCGGAGCCCGCCGATGAACGCCGCCTCGATCGTGTCCTGGGTGCTCTTCGTCGCCGTCTTCGCGCTGGCGCGCGCGCTCACCCGGGAGCCGTACGCCGACCTGCTCGGCTCCGGGATCTCCGCGTCGCTCGCGTCCTTCGGTACCGCCGCGGCCCTGGGCCTGCTGGTCCTCTTCGCCGTCCAGAGGTTCGCCGCCCGCTCCCGCCGGGAGTGAACCCGGACACCGCGTCCGCGGGCGGCGGGACGGGGCGCGGGAACGCGTCCGAAGACCCCCGCCGATCCGTCCACCGGGTGGCCGGGAGGTAACGGAAGAGCCGCAGCACCAAGGGTTGTGGGTCTTTCCACGGCCGCGGGACCGTAGACTCCTGCGGGTGAGCAGAACGAGTCCGGGTCGGCGCCGGGCACCGCGGGGCGAGGGCGGCCGGCGGCGTGAGGGGATCCTGCGGATCGCCGTCGGGGCCGTCGCGGCGCACGGCCGCGACAGGGCGTCCTCCGCCGGGGCCTGTAGCCGGGCCGGGCTCACCCGGGCGGGCGCCCACTCCTTCGGACATGGTCCGCTCTCCACCGCCACGGACCCGCGCGCCGCCGTCCGCTCCCCCCGCCGTCCGGCCGACGCCGGCCCGTCCACCGGGGAGGGGGAGCGGTGAGGGAGGCGGTCGAGCGCCTGTACGCCGTGTTCGCGCGCCACCGCCTGGCCGCCCGCATCGACGGCTGCCCGCACTGCGTCACGGACGAGGACCAGCGCCTGCTGCGCCGCTCGCCCCTGCGCGAACTCGGCGAGGACGACCTGCGCCGGTTCGTGGCCAAGGTCCTCACGACCTGGGGCGGCGTCGACGACCTGCGCCACTTCCTGCCGCGCATCCTCGACCTCGCCCTTCCCGGCGGCGGGCACATCGACATCGACACGGTGGCCGCCAAACTCGACCTGGCCCGCTGGTGGCAGTGGCCCGCCGACGAGCGCGCCGCCGTCCGCGCCTGCTTCGCCGCCCTGTGGCTGCACACCCTGGACCGCGAGCCCGAGGAGCGCCCCGCCGTCCTGATCCTGGACACGCTGGCCACCGCCTTCGACGACCTGTCCCCGTTCCTGGAGGCCTGGTCGGACCGGCTGCGGCGCTGGGCCGACCACCCCCGGGCCCTGCGCCAGTTCGCCGACACGGCGGGGACCGTGGTGGCCACCTCGCCGACCGTGCGCCACCCCCAGGTGGTGATCTGGCTGCTCGACCTGATCCCCCTGATGGAGACCCTGTTCAAGGAGCTGGAGGACGTGGACGTCGGCCTGGCCGAGTCCGTCCTGGACACCCACGACCAGCTCGTCCTGCTGCGCGCCGCCCTCCGGTCCTGACGGCCCGCGCACGCGTGCCCGCGTGCCCGCACACGAACGGGCCCCGCCCCCCGGAAGGGGACGGGGCCCTGCCTACCGGCCGACCACCGCCGCGGCCACCGCGTCGGGCGCCTGCGCGTAGGAGTCGAACTCCATCACGAAGGACGCCCGGCCCGAGGTCCGGCCGCGCAGGTCGCCCACGTAGCCGAACATCTCCGCCAGCGGCACCGCCGCCGAGACCACGCGGGCCCCGCGCCGCTCCGCCAGCGACCGCACCCGGCCGCGCCGGGCGTTGAGGTCGCCGATGACGTCGCCCATGCAGTCCTCGGGCGTCGTCACCTCCACGGCCATCACCGGTTCCAGCAGCGCCGGGTCGGCCTGGGCCAGGGCCTCCCGCATGGCGTCCAAAGCCACCGTCCGGAAGGCCAGGTCGGAGGAGTCCTCGGTGTGGAACGCCCCGTCCAGCAGGCGCACCCGCACCCCGGTCACCTCGTACCCGGCCAGGACGCCGAGCCGCAGCGCGTCCCGGCAGCCCCTGTCCACGGCGGGGACGAACTCACGCGGCACCCGGCCCCCGGTCACCTCGTCCACGAACTCGTACCCGCCGTCGAACGGCTCGACGGCGATCCGCACCCGGGCGAACTGGCCCCGGCCACCGGTCTGCTTCCGGTGCGTGCGGTCCACCGCCGCGACCGCCCGCCGGATGGTCTCCCGGTAGGCGACGCGCGGACGGCCCACCCGGGCCTCCACTCCGAACTCGCGCAGCAGGCGGGCGACCTGGATCTCCAGGTGCAGCTCGCCCATACCGCCCAGGATGGTCTGGCCGCTCTCGGCGTCGGTGTGCACCCGCAGGGACGGGTCCTCCTCCGACAGCCGGACGACCGCCGACGACAGCCGGTCCCGGTCGGACCGGGACCGCGGCTCCACCGCGACCTCGATGACGGGGTCGGGGAAGTCCATGGAGTCCAGCACGATCGGGTCCGCCGCGTCGCACAGGGTCTCCCCGGTGCCGGTCCGGCGCAGCCCCATGACGGCGACGATGTCGCCGGCGACCGCCGTGGGGACCTCCTCGCGGGTCGCGGCGTGCATGCGGTAGATCTTGCCGATCCTCTCCTTCTCTCCCCGGAGCGGGTTGTACACCCGGTCGCCGGTGTCCAGCCGGCCGGAGTACAGCCGGACGAACGTCAGGCGGCCCAGGTGCGGGTCGCCCGTGATCTTGAAGGCCAGCGCCGCCAGCGGCGCGTCCTCGGACGGAGGGCGTGCGACCGCCGCGCCCGCGTCCCCGGGGCGGACCCCGACCGCCTCCCCCGCGTCGAGCGGGGAGGGCAGGTAGCGGACCACGGCGTCCAGCAGCGGCTGCACCCCCTTGTTCTTGAACGCGGTGCCGCACAGCACCGGCGTCACCGTCACCGGGCCGTCCACCGATCCGACGGTCAGCCGCCGGACCGCCGCGTGCAGCTCCGCCTCGGCGGGCTCCTCGCCCCGCACGTACAGCTCCATCAGCGCTTCGTCGTGCTCGGCGACCGTCTCCAGCAGACGGGCGCGCCAGCGCCGCGCCTCCCCGGCCAGCTCGTCGGGGACGGCGGCGACCTCGTACGCCTCGCCCGGGCCGGCGTCGGCCGGCCACACCAGGGCGCGCATGCCGACCAGGTCGACCACGCCCCGGAAGCCCGCCTCCGCGCCGACCGGCAGGTGCAGCACCAGCGGGACCGCGCCCAGCCGGTCGCCGATCATCTCCACCGTCCGCGCCATGTCCGCGCCGACCCGGTCCATCTTGTTGACGAAGCAGACGCGCGGGACGCCGTAGCGGTCGGCCTGGCGCCACACCGTCTCGGACTGGGGCTCCACGCCGGCCACCGCGTCGAACACCGCGACCGTGCCGTCCAGGACGCGCAGGCACCGCTCCACCTCGACGGTGAAGTCGATGTGGCCGGGGGTGTCGATGAGGTTCACGGTGTGGACCGCGCCGTCGACCGTCCACCGGCAGGTGACCGCCGCCGAGGCGATGGTGATGCCGTGCTCGCGCTCCTCCGGCAGGAAGTCGGTGGCGGTGGTGCCGTCGTGCACCTCGCCGACCTTGTGGGAGGTGCCGGTGTAGTACAGGATGCGCTCGGTGGTGGTGGTCTTGCCCGCGTCGATGTGGGCCATGATCCCGATGTTGCGGACCGAGGCCCGTCCCATCCTTGTGGTGGTGGCCATGTGTCCGTTCCTTTCTGCTCCGTCGGGGCGACCATCGGGCGGTGCGCGCATGCCTGTGCGGCCGTGGGTACGGCCTGCCGCCTGTTGGGAGCGTAGGCGCGGGGGCCCCGGCGGGCCACCGGTTTTCGGACACGCGAAGGGCGGCGGACCCGCGTGGTCCGCCGCCCCCGTGGACGCTCCGTCAGTCGACCGGGCGCCGGGGCTCCACTACCGTGTCCGGCCCCGGGTAGATGAGGCGTTCCGCCCCGTCCGGGAAGCGCACCAGGTAGGGAGGGCCGTCCTCGGCCCCGCGCACCTCGATGATCTCCCCGAGGTGCCGCCCGTCGCCGCTGGTGACCCCGTGCGTGCGCAGGTGGTCGCCGACCTTCGCGTGCATGGTCCTCCCCCGTTTCCGCCGGTCCCCCCGACCGGCCCGTACCGGGGGTCTACCCGGACCCCCTCCCACCCGAACCGGACCCCGGGGCGACCCCTACGCACAAAGGGATAGCCGGGTCCCGACGAACCTCCGATGCGCCGGCGGGCCGGCCGGACGGACGCTGTACGGGACCGACGAGACGAGGAGGCCGCACATGCTGACGGTGCGGGAACTGACCAAGCGCTACGGGGACAGAACGGTGGTGGACGGGCTCACCTTCACGGTGGAGCCCGGCCGCGTGACCGGCTTCCTGGGTCCCAACGGGGCCGGCAAGAGCACCACCATGCGGGTGCTGCTGGGGCTGGCCGCGCCCACGTCCGGAGAGGCGCTGGTCGACGGCCGCCCCTACCGGGACCTGGACCGGCCCGCGCTGCGGGTGGGCGCCCTGCTGTCCACGGGCTCCGCCCACCCCGGGCGCACCGCGCGGGCCCACCTGCGGGCCAAGGCGGTGGGCACCGGTGTCCCGCGGAGCCGGGTGGAGGAGGTGCTGGAACAGGTCGGGCTGTCCGACGCGGCCGACCGGCGGGTGGGCGGCTACTCGCTGGGCATGCGGCAGCGGCTGGGGGTGGCCGACGCGCTGCTGGGGGACCCCGGCGTGCTGGTCTTCGACGAGCCCGTCAACGGACTCGACTTGGACGGGGTGCGGTGGATGCGCGCGCTGGTGCGGCGGATGGCCGACGAGGGCCGCACCGTGTTCGTCTCCAGCCACCTGATGAGCGAGATGGAGGCGGTCGCCGACCACCTCGTGGTCATCGGGCGGGGACGGCTGATCGTCGACGCCCCGCTCACCGAGGTCATCGGCGCGTGGTCGCGCACCCACGTGGAGGTGCGCACTCCCGACCCCGGGACCCTGCGGGAGCGGTTGGAGCGGCGCGGCCCCGCGGTGCGGGTGGAGGACGGGCCCGGCCTGCTGCGGGTGTTCGGCGCCCCGGCGGCCGAGGTCGGCGACCTGGCGTACGAGGCCGGCGTCCGCGTCCACGGCCTGCTGACCAGGGAGGCGTCCCTGGAGCAGGCCTACCTGGAGCTCACCGGCGAGGCCGTGGAGTACGGGTCGACGGGAGGAGCCCGATGAGCGGGACCAGGGGCCGGTACCCGGCCGAGCTGGGCCGGGAGTCCGCCGCGGAGTGGATCCGCCTGACCTCCCTGCGCTCCACCTGGTGGGCGGTGGCCGCGGCCCTGCTCGGGATGGCCGTGTTCGCCGCGCTCATGGGGTTCACCGAGCTGTCGCGGATCGCCGAGAACCCCGACGAGGCCGACTCCCTGGCCTACGCCCGGCTGCTCTCCCAGGGGCACTTCTACCTGGTGCAGTTCACGGTGCTCACCCTGGCCGCGCTGGCCGCCACCGGCGAGTTCGGGGACCGGGGCGTCACCGGGACGCTGCTGGCCCGGCCGGACCGCTCCCTGGTCCTGGCCGCGCGCACGCTGGTGGTGGCGGTCCTGGCCGGGGTGGTCGGTGTCCTGGCCACCGTTGCGGGGGCGGCGGTCCTGGCCGGGTTCATCGGCCGGTACGCGGCCCCGGACCCGGCGGCGCTGGCCGGGACGGCGCTGGGGGCGGGGCTGTGCATGGCGCTGTTCGGTGTCCTGTTCACCGGGGTCGGAACGGCGCTGCGCAGCGCCCCGGGCACGTTCGTGATCGGGTTCCTGCTGCTCCTGGGGCTGCCGATGGTCCTCCAGCTGTCCGGGAACCCGGTGCTGGACGACCTGGCGGCCCTGGCCCCGGGCACCGCGGGGATCGAGTTCTACGCGGGCGGCGATGTCGGTTTCTACACCGCGCCGCACGACGGGCCGGTGAACATCGTCGTGGTGGCGGGGTGGGCGGCCGCCGCCTGGATCGTCGCCCGCGCGGAGTTCCGGGTCCGCGACGTGTGACCGACCGCCGGCGCCCGGCCCGCACGGGCCGGGCGCCGACGCGTTCCCGTCAGTGCTCGGTGACCTCGGTCACCGCGGGCGCCGGGTCCGGCAGCGGGGACGCCCCGCCGCGCAGGTGGTGGTCGAAGAACGCCGCCAGGTGCGCGCGCTGGGCGGCGACCGACTCCTCCGGGTCCACGGTGCCCAGTCCGCCGCGCACCGCGTTCCGCCAGGCCGCCGAGGACGGGGAGAAGGCGTCCTCCAGCTGCGGGGCGATCCACTGGAGGTCCGTGGACGCCATGTGCTCCCCGTCGGACATGTACACCTCCAGGACGGGCGCGCTCGACGCCTCGACGAACAGCCGCCAGTCCGGGGAGTGGTCGGAGTGGTGGGGCAGCCCCTCGTCACCGCTCGCCCCGGCCCCCATCAGGGCGAACGGCCGGGAGGCCCCGGCCAGGGTCGCGTCGGACCACTCCTCGTCGCCCACGTGGTAGGCCAGGCTGCCGTCCATGTTCACGCCGGCGTCGACCCGGTCGTCCACGAGCATCGTCTCCGCCGTCGTCACCCCGCCCAGGGAGTGGCCGAACATGCCCACCCGCTCCATGTCCAGGGCGTCGGCCAGCCCCCGGGGCAGCGGGTGCCCGGAGTCGTCGGCGGCGCCCTCCCCGGCGGCGAACCCCTCCAACCGGTCCAGCACGAACCGGGCGTCGGCCAGGCGCACCCCGCCGGCCAGCCTCCGGTTCCCGGTGTCGTTGGTGGGCAGGGCGGTGCGCAGCAGGCGCCCGTCGGGCAGCTCCACGACGAGTGCCTCGTAGGGGTGGTCCATGGCCGCCACGACGAACCCCTGGGAGGCCAGGTCCTCGCCCAGGGCGGTGTACTGGTGCCGGGACATGCCCATCCCGGGGGAGAAGAGCAGCACCGGCAGGCGCGCGTCCACGGCCTCGGCGTCGAGCCGGGAGGCCGTCCGCGCCCCGGCCGCGTCGACGGCGTCGCGCGGGATCCCGTACTGCTCGAAATCGCGCTTCATCGTCTCGGCGAAGGACGCCGGGACGTACGGCGCGGGCTCCCCGCCGCCCCGGGCCGGGTACCAGACGTCGACCACGACATCGCGGTCCTCGGCGGCCGGGACCCAGGGGTGGCCGCGGTCCGGGTCGACCAGGTGCAGGGTGGTGCGGCCGGTGGGGTGCGGGCCCGTGGGCGCAGGGGGTTGGAGGACGACCGGCTCGGGGTCCGTGACGGCGGACAGCGCGGTCGGCGCGGACAGGGAGGCCGCCAGGACCAGCGCGGCGCACAGCAGGGCGCGGGTCCGGACGGCACGGGGTGTCTGTGAACGTGTCATGCCCGCATGCTCCGCCGCCCCGGCCCCCGGGCGCATCGCCCGGACGGCGGCGGCCGCCTAGGCACAAAGGGGTAGGGGGAGTCCCGGGGTCAGAGCAGCCCGGCCTCGTAGGCCAGGATCGCGGCGCGCACCCGGTTGTCCACGCCGAGCCGGGTCAGGATCGACCCCACGTGCACCTTCACGGTCCCGGCCGCGATGTCGAGCCTGCGGGCGATCTCGTCGTTGGAGCAGCCCTCGCCGACCAGCGCCAGCACCTGGCGTTCGCGGGCGGTGAGCCGGTCCACCCGCTCCCGGGCCCGCGTGCTGCGGGACCGCCGCGGGGAGGAGGCGTCGAGCAGGCCGACCACCCGCCGGGCCACATCGGGGGACAGGTAGGCGCCGCCGTCGGCCACGGCGCGCAGCCCGGCCACCAGCTGGTGCGGGTCGCCGGTCTTGAGCACGAACCCGTCGGCGCCGCCGGACAGCGCACGTTCGATGTAGGCGTCCTCGCCGAACGTGGTCAGCACGACCACCGACGTCGCCGGGTGCGCGGCCGCGATGGCCTCCGCCGCGTCCAGGCCGTTCATCCGCGGCATGCGCACGTCCATGAGCACCAGGTCGGGCTGGTGCTCCGCGGTCAGGGACACCGCCTCGGCGCCGTCGGCCGCCTCGCCCACCACCTCGAACCCGGAGGCGGCGGACAGGATCGCGCGCAGCCCGGCGCGCATCATCGCCTCGTCGTCGGCCAGCAGGACGCGCAGCGTCCGGGTGCCGTTGCCCGTCTCCACGCGCACACCCTACTCGTCGGCCGAGGCCTCCCGGTCGATCTCCTCCTTGGACACCAGGACCCCGTCGGCGAAGCACAGCCGGTACACCGGCGGCAGTCCGTTCTCCTGGTGCACCAGCTGGTACCGGCAGTCGGCCCCGGGCGGCTCCGGCGGCGCGCCGTCCACGGACCGCTCGGGGTAGGCGTACCGGGGCAGCAGCTCCTCGACCTGCGCCCGGGTGTCGCCCACGTGGATCCGCTCGTAGTCCTCGGGGGGCAGCACCGAGTTGCTGCTGTTCCACCACAGCAGGGCGAACCCGGCCCCGACGGCGGGCAGCGCGATGGCGACCGGGATCGCGACCGCGGCGAGCACGCTCCGGCGGGCCCCGGCGCGGGCCTCCTCCCGGGCCAGCCGGATGACGGAGTGCGCGGGGCCCCCGTCCCCGGGTTCGCCGTCGGGGACCTCGGCGCGGACCGCGAACCCGGAGCCGGGGCGGGGTGCGGCGTCCAGGGTCCCGCCCAGGGCGGCCACCTCGGCGCGCAGTGCGGCCAGCCCGGTCCCGGCGCCGGGCACCGCGGGGGCCCCGCCCGGACCGGCGCCGGTGTCGTCCACCTCCACCCGGGTCGGCCCGCCGTCCCGGACGACCCGCACGGTCACCTCGGCACCGGGGGCGTACCGGGCGGCGTTGGTGAGCGCCTCGCGGACCAGCCGCCCCACCGCCCGGCCGCCGGGGGTGCGGGGGTCGGGGTCGGGGCCCTCGCGCAGCAGGCGGACGCGCATGCCCGCCTCGACCGCCCCGGAGACCAGTTCGGCGACCGTCTCCACGTCCTCGCCGGCCGGCCCCTCCCGCAGCACGCCGATGGCCTCGCGCAGCCGCAGTGTGGTGGCGTGCGCGGCCTCGCGCAGCCCGGCGGCGGCCTCGGCGCGCTCGGGGGAGTCCTGCGAGGCCATCTCCAGGGCGGCGGCGCGCACCGCGAGCAGGGCCAGGTCGTGGCCGAGGGAGTCGTGCATGCGGGCGGCGATCCTGGCGCGTTCCCGCAGCCGGGCGCGCTCGGCCTCGGCCGCCCGGGTGCGCTCCATGTGCTCGGCGATCTCCCAGCCGCCCCGGATCAGCCGCGCGCGCTGTTCCAGGTACCGGCCCAGCAGCCAGGGGACGAGCAGCATCGCGACCAGGCCGAGTACCAGGCCGAGCACGTCCACCAGGCCGGACAGCAGGTCGCGGGTTCCGACCCCGGCCATCACGGCGGCGCCCGTGTACAGGGTGAGGACGATCAGGGCAGCCGTCACCGCCATGGAGGCGAAGGGCCCGGGGCGGCCCGAGCGCCGCCCCGCCAGCAGGGCCAGGACCCCCAGGGAGACGAACGGGGAGAGCGGCAGGGACTCGGGCAGGGTCGCCGCCTCCGCGGTGGCGGCCGCCAGGGCGACCGCCGTCGCCGCGTCGGGCCGGCGCCGGGACAGGACCACGGCCGCGGTCAGGGCGAGGAGCAGGGCCCCCGCCTCCCACCACGGGAATCCGCCGTCGAAGCCGGAGAGCTCGGTGACGGTGAGGCCGGCGAGGGCGGCCCACAGCGCCAGGTCGGCCAGGGCGCGGCGCGGGACGGCGGAGCGGTCGGCGGGCGTGCTCATGGCTCCGAGACTAGGCCCCGCGCAGGCGGGCGGTCTCCTCCTCCAGGAGCCGGCGGGTGAGGGCGATGTAGTCCAGGACCGCGTGGCGCTCGTCCTCTCCGAGGCCGGCCATGAAGGCGGCGGTCTCCCGGCCCAGGCGCGCGTAGGCGTCGCGTTCGGCGGGGGCGGCGCCGGAGAGGGGGCGGACCAGGACGCGGCGGCGGTCGCCGGGGTCGCGGAAGCGCTCGACCAGCCCGGCGGCCTCCAGCCGGTCGACGACGGCGGTGGCGGCCCCGGCGACCACCCCCAGCCCGGCGGCGATCGCGCTCAGGGTCATCGGCCCGTCGCGGCGCACCAGGCCCAGGGCCTTGTGGTCGGTGGCGCCCACGCCCAGGCGGGCGCCGAGGGCGTCGTGGAAGAGGACGACGGCGGTGCTGAGGTCCCAGCCCGCGCGGTCGCCCGCGGGTTCCTGCGGTGCGGCGGTCACGGGCCCACCCTACCGCGATCCTTCATCGCATCGTATAGTTCAAAACAATGAACTATTCAATGAGGTGAAATGATGATCGCCGTCGCCCGCGCCGCTCTCCTGTGGGCCCTGCGCGCCTACGCCCGCCACGCCCCGCTCGTGCTGGGCCTGTCCCTGGTGCCCACGATCCAGCGGTTCGCGCTCATCGTCCCGGGCAGCCCGCTCACCGGCGGCCCGGGGATCGCCTCCGAGGCCGTCGCCCAGGGCTCCCGGCTGGTCCTGTTCGCGGCCCTGCTGTGGATCGCCGCCCGCGAGGTCCTGCCCGCGGACCGGCGGACGCCCGCCGGGGCGTGGGCCGCCTTCGCGGCCGGCATCACGCCCCGGCTCGGCCTGTTCCTCGGCCAGTTCGCCTTCCTGGCCGCGGCCTTCGCGGTCTTCGACCTGGTGCCCGACGCGGCGATCGGCCTGTGGGTGCCCGCGGCCGAACGGCCCTGGGTGACCGCGACCGTGGTCGCCGCCAAGAACCTCACCGTCATCGCCCTGACCTTCGCCTGGCTGGCCGGGCTCTTCCGCGAGTTCGCCCTGCTGGGCGAGGCCGACCGGGCGGACGGCGCCCCCGCGCCGCGGTGACCGCCCGCCCCGGGGTCCGCACCGTTCCGGCCCCGGCCTCTGTCCTGGGCGGGCGGTAGCCTGCGGCGGACCGACGATGTTCAGGAGCGCACATGGCCCGCACCGCAGACCGCCTGCCCCACCCCGAGACCCTCTGGTCCTTCGCCGCGGCCAAGGCGGCCGTCGCCGCGGGGATGGGCTCCTTCTGGCCCGAGGGGCGCCGCATCGCCGAGGACGGCTCGCTGGTCCTGGAGGACGGGGGCGGCAACTGGTGCCGGCTGGTCCGCGTCGAGGGCGGCCGGTTCCTGCTGGTCGGCTGGGACCGGTCGGGCGAGACCACCAACCCGTACCGGACGCCGACGAACCTCTTCGCCGACGCGCCGGCCTGGCTGCCCTGGGAGTGGATCGGGCGCGCCGAGGAACGGAGCGCGCTCGGGTTCGCCTACTGGTGGGACGGCCGGGAGTGGGCGCGCTCCGACTACCCCGGGGACGTGAAGGAGGACGGCGTCGGCTACCACACCGGCCCGTACCGCGACGCGGCGAGCGCGACGGAGGGGATCGGCGGCCTGCTGGAGGACGGCCACCTCACGGAGCTGGAGGAGTGGGAGGACGCGGGGCAGGAGGAGTTCGACGCCTTCCGCGCCCGCGTCGGGGAGCTCATGGAGGCCGTCGGACACCGCGCCGTGACCGGCGCGGACCTGGGGTTCCTGTCCGACATCCCCTTCGACGCCGACGCCGCGATGTCCGTGCTCCGCCGGGCCGGGGTCGCCGCCGGGACGTCGCCCGAGGCCGTCCCGGTGCCCGCCGGGACGGAGGTTCCGGCCGAGCGCCTGCGCGTCCGCAGGCTCTCCGACCGGGAGTGGTGCCTGCTCGTCGAACCCGTGATGCGGGCCTGCCGCGAGCGGGAGCGCCCCGCCCCGCCGGAGACCGGACCCCTGCGGGAGCTCTCCGACGCCCTGCGCGCCCTGGCCGCCGACCACGGCGGCGCGGTCACCTACACGGTGTCGATGGGGGAGTGGTCGGCCTCCCCGTCCCTGGCCGCCGCCGACGGCTCCCGGCTGGACGTGCCCCCGGGCCTGCCGGACTTCACGCTGCGCCGCGCCGAGGCCCACCCCGAGCACGGGCGCTGGTTCTTCCTGCGGGTCCGGGCCACTCCGGAGGCGGTGGAGGTCGACCGCGCCTACGACCACTGGCCCGAGTGGGCCGGCGAGCACTTCGCGATCGGCGGCGGCGTGCCCGTCGGCGACGTCGCCGCCGAGATGGAACGCCGCGACCCCCGCTGGCGGCCCGACTGGGTGTGGCTGCTGGACGAGGAGGTCGTGTACGACCCGCCGGCCGACCCCTTCGCCCGGCCGGAGCGCTGACGGCCCGGACCGCCGCCGTCAGCGGGGGAGGAGGCCGGAGGCCAGCACGTCGATGACCCCGGGCAGCAGGGCGTCGGCCTCCTCGGGCGCGGTGGTGGAGTTGAACGCCGCGAACCCGTGCAGGGCCGCCGCCACCGTGAACGCGACGACCTCGGGATCGCCCGCGGTGATCTCCCCGGCCCGCTGGCCCTCGGTGATGATCCCCATCATGGTGTCCAGCAGGCGCCCGACCGCCGCCGTCAGCTCCTCGGGGGCGTCGGGTTCGTGCTTGCGCGAGTACATGAGGTCGAGCAGGGCGGCGTTGCGCAGGGCGAACGACACGTACACCCGGGCCAGGGCGAGCAGTCCGTCGCGGGTGTCGCCCGGCTCCGCGGCCGCCGCGGCCAGCTGAGAGGTGAGGCGCTCGAAGCCGTTGAGCGCGAGGGCGTCGAGCAGGGCCGACTTGTCCCGGAAGTGGCGGCCGGGCGCGGCGTGGCTCACCCCGGCCTCCCGCGCGAGTTCGCGCAGGGACAGTGCGGCGGGGCCCCGCGCCGCCAGGGCGCGCTCGGCCCCCGCGAGCAGGGCGGCCCGCAGGTCGCCGTGGTGATAGGGACGATCGGTCATGGGTCCAGCATAAACGGATGTTGTCGACGCCATCATTGTTGTCATTGACAACTTTGCCGACCGGCGCCTACCGTGGGGGACATGAACAGCACACCGGTCGCACTCCCCGACCTCACCGGCACCACGGCCGTCGTCACAGGCGCCAACAGCGGCCTGGGCCTGGAGACCGCCCGCGCCCTGGCCCGCCTGGGCTCCCGTGTCGTCCTGGCCGTGCGGGACGAGGACAGGGGACGGGCCGCCGCCGCGGACATCCCCGGCGAGACCGAGGTGCGCCGCCTGGACCTGGCCGACCTGTCCTCCGTGCGCGCCTTCGCGGAGGCATGGAGCGGCGACATCCACCTCCTGATCAACAACGCCGGGATCATGGCCGTCCCCAGGGGCCGCACCGCCGACGGGTTCGAGCTGCAGTTCGGCACCAACCACCTGGGCCACTTCGCCCTCACCAACCTGCTGCTGGAGCACGTCACCGGGCGGGTGGTCACGCTCTCCTCCGGGCTGCACGCCTCGGTCCGGGGGATCCGCTTCGACGACGTGGACCTCGAACGCGGCTACACGCCCTACCGGGCCTACGGCCAGTCCAAGCTGGCCAACCTCCTGTTCACCCTGGAGCTCCAGCGCCGCCTCACCGAGGCCGGCTCGCCCGTGCTGTCGGTGGCCGCCCACCCGGGCTACGCCGCCACCAACCTCCAGAGCCACGGCGCCGGCGTGCTGTTCCGGACGCTCCTCACCCGCGTCGGGAACCGGCTGTTCGCCCAGAGCGCCGCGGTCGGGGCCCTGCCCACGGTCTACGCGGCCACCCAGGAGATCCCCCCGGCCGGGTTCGCCGGGCCGCGGGGGGCCATGCGGGGCGCGCCCGGCCTGTCCTGGCGCAGCCCGGCCGCCCGGGACGGGGCCGCCGCCCGCCGCCTGTGGGAGCTGTCGGAGGAGCGCACCGGCGTCTCCTTCCCCCTCAAGGCCTGACCGGGAACGGAACGGGGCCCGCGCCGTCGGCGCGGGCCCCAGGGCGTGTTGGGCGGATCGTGCCCGCTCCCGGCACCCGGCGCAAGCGCCGGGCCACACGAAAGCATCCACCGAACACGCCCTCGTCCGTCCTCCCGCGGGACGCCTACGGCACGAGGGTCAGCTCGTCCACCGCGGCGGCGCGCACCGCGTCCTCGCCGAACACGAACGGCATCGTCTCCCCGCGGGCCCACGGCTCCAGCTGGTCGTCGTAGTTCGGGTGGAACGCGTGCCCCGAGTTGCCGGTCAGGTGCACCCAGGTGGACGCGTCCCGGTCCGACAGGTCGACCACCATCCGCATCGACGGCACCGCGGTGATCGCGTACCCCTCCTTGTCGTCCCAGCCGGTGGCGTTGACGATCGCAGACCCGCCGGAGCTCTCCACCGGGCCCCGGTTGAACAGCCACTCGACCACCCCGATGCCCGAGGTGCCGAACGACTGGTGCGTCGCGGTCAGGGTGTGCAGGTCGCCCCAGCGCCAGTCGGCGGGGTCGTCGCCCAGCAGCTCCGTCAGCTCCTCGGCGGCGGCCTCCATCGCGGCGGCCAGCACCGCGTCGCGGCCGTCCGCCTCCTCTCCCGCCCACCAGGCGGAGCCGGGGTCCTCCAGCAGGGTGCCCACCACGTACATGCCGCGCGAGTTCCCGGTCATCTGCACCGGGTCCAGCTCGTCGAACAGCAGCGGCAGCAGGTGCCGCCAGGTCGCCTGGTAGAAGGCCGCCCCCGCCGAGTCGGGCTCGGTGTACAGGTCCCAGTCGCGCAGCAGGTCCTGCCCCTGCGCCGCGACCCCCGCCACCTCGACGTCCAGCAGGTGGGGGACGATCGCCTCGGCACCCAGGTGGTAGGAGTCCATGTGGATCTCCGACATGTCCCCGCCGGTCACGGGGCCCTCGGCCACGGCCTCCTCCAGCAGGTCGTTGATGCGCTGGGAGCGGTAGCCGTAGTCCCAGTCGTCGGTCAGGAAGTGCGGGTAGTCCGCGTCCACGCCGGACTGGTTGGCGGTGACGACGAACCCGGACTCGGGGTTGTACACGCTGGGCAGGTCCTCGAAGGGGATGTACTCCTCCCAGTCGTAGGCGGAGTCCCAGCCGGGCGCCGGGTAGCGGCCGTCGCCCTCGCCCCGGACCGGGACCGTGCCGGGCGCCTGGTAGCCGATGTTGCCCTCGTTGTCGGCGTAGACGAGGTTCTGCGCGGGGACCGAGAACCCGCTCGCGGCCCGGCGGAAGTCCTCCCAGTCGCGGGCGCGGTTCATGACGAACAGGGCGTCGGCGGTGGTCCCGGGCGACAGCGCGGTCCACTGGAGGGCCACCGCGTACCCGGCCCCCTCCTCGGCCCCCTCGACCTGCGGGTCCTCGGCGATCCCGGTCAGGTCGGCGCCCGCGGCGGTGTCGGACAGCAGCGGGCCGTGGTGGGTGGAGCGGACGGTGATCTCCACGTCCTCGCCCCCGGCGACCTTCACCGTCTCGGTGCGGGTCTCCAGCGGGCGCTCCTCACCGTCGACGATGTAGGAGTCGCCCTCGATCCGCTCGACGAACAGGTCCATCACGTCGGGGTTGAGGTTGGTGAAGCCCCAGGCGATCGACTCGTTCTGGCCGATGACCACGCCGGGCAGCCCGGAGAACCCGAACCCGGCGACGTCGAACGGGCAGGTCTCGCTCAGCTCGGTGCAGTGCAGGCCCACCTGGTGCCAGGTGGAGGGCATGGCCGCGCCCAGGTGGGGGTCGTTGGCCAGCAGGGGCAGGCCCGACTCGGTGTGCTCGCCGCCCACGACCCACGAGTTGGAGCCCAGGTCGGGGCTGCTCCGCGGGCCGAGCATCTCGGGCAGGGCCAGCGCCCCGTCGTACACGGCGCCGACGGCGGCCACGGCCTCCCCGGGCAGTTCGGGGGCGCGCCGCGCGTCCTCGGGGTCGCCCTCGGGTGCGGTGTCCAGCAGCTCGTCGGTGTCGGTGATCGGCCGGTGCTCCTCGTAGGGGTACTCGGGGTACAGCTCGGCGATCTGCTCCTCGGTGAACCCGAGGCCGAGCAGCTGCGCGCGCTCCGTCTCCTCGCGCATGTTGCCGCCCAGGTCCCAGGCCATGGCCTTGAGCCAGGCCAGGCTGTCGACCGGGTCCCACTCCTCGATGGTGTGGCCGCCGTTGAGCACGCCGAGCAGCGCGTACTCCAGGCTCGCCGCGGCCCCGTCGTTCTCCGCCAGCCAGGCGTTGACCCCGGCGGCGTAGGCGTCGAGGTAGCCCCTGGTCTCGGGCTCCAGCAGCTCGTACTCCTGCTCGGCGACGTGCCGCCAGCCCATGGTGCGCAGGTAGACGTCGGTCTCCACCTGGGCCTCGCCGAAGAGCTCGGCGGTGCGGCCGGACGTCACGTGGCGGCGGAAGTCCATCTCCCAGAACCGGTCCTGGGCGTGCACGTAGCCCTGGGCCATGAAGAGGTCGTGCGCGTCGCCGGCGTACACGTGGGGGACGCCGTACTCATCGCGCAGCACCGTGACCTCGGCGTTCAGCCCGGGGAGGGCGATCTCGCCGGAGGTCTGCGGGAACGACCTGCGCACGGTCCACACACCCAGTAGCGCGCCGACCAGGGCGAGTACCACCACAGTCGACAGAACACCCAAAAGCACACGAAAAAGGACACGCTTCCGCAATACACCCATGGCGGAACCTTAGGGTGTGGCAGGTCACAGGCTCTAGGGCCGAGCGGCCGGAGAACCCAATTGTTACCTGCGGGTAAAAGAATCCGGTCCCGTAGGCGGCGCGCCGGTGTCGGCCGGCGCCGCGAACGGGCCCCGGCCGGTCCCCGGGCCGGACGCGCACGGGGGCGGAGGGCCCGCCCCCGTGCGGGGCGGTCCTCAGGAGGGGAGGACCTCGGTCAGGCGCTCGGCCAGCAGGGGGACGCTGTAGTAGTCCATCCGGAACGACGACGGGCCCAGGGTGAAGGCGCGCTCGTCCTCCCAGGCGGGCAGGCTCTCCAGGATGGGGGCCGTCTCCAGGTAGGAGTCGAGCTCGTCGCCCTGCGGGTTCACGAACAGCAGGGTCGCGTCGCCCAGGGCGTCGGCGTTCTCGGGGGCCACGCCGACGATGTCGGTGCGCGCGCCCTGGGTGCTGTCGGCCGCCGCGTCCTCGGGCAGCTCCTGGAGGGTCAGCCCCAGGTCGGTGGCCAGGCGCCCCTGGGCGGACTCGGCGGTGAACACGTTGAACCCGTTGGGGGTGACGCTGAGGACGGCCACCGGCTGCTCGGTGGAGATCCGCGCCGCGGACTCCTCGACCAGGGCGTCGTACTCCCCGGTGATCTCCTCGAACCGGTCGGTGCGGTCCAAGGCCCGGGCGTACTGCTCGGTCAGGTCCACCCAGGAGACGTCGCCCTCGCCGTAGACGACGGTGGGCGCGATCTCGGAGAGCTTCTCGTAGGTCGCCTCGTCGACGGCGTCCGCCCCGAAGCCGTTGCCGACGATGAGGTCGGGCCCGGCGGCGGCGACCGCCTCCAGCGAGATCTCGGGGCCGGGCAGCGGTTCGACACCGCGCTCCTCGGCCACCGGGGCCCACTGGGCGAAGAAGCCGTTGTCGTCGGTGAGGGCGCTGGGGGTGGTGGTGCCGGCGGCGACCACGGGGACGTCCAGGCTCAGCAGGACCGGGGCCGCGGTGACGCTGACGGCGACCACGCTCTGGGGGTCGGCGGGGATCTCGGTCTCGCCGTAGATGTGGGTGACGGCCCGGATCTCCCCGGTGTCCGTGTCCTGCGCCCCGGCGGCTTCGGAGCCGCCCCCGGTTCCACAGGCGGTGAGGGCCATGGCCAGGGCGGCGCCGACGGCTAGGCTGTGCAGGAGCTTTACTTGCTTCATGACAAGCATATTTAGGTATGGCTATCCTAAATGTCAACTTCCGGGAAGTGAGGGACGGATGACGGCGACGTCGCCGACCGGTCAGAACGCACCCGCCGGGACCGCACCCCGCAGGCCCTCGACACGGGACGCGGGCGAGGCGCTGCTGCGCGTCGCCCACCGGGTGGAGGGACTGCTGTCCGAGCTGGCCGCGGAGCACGGGCTCACCGCGTTCCAGGCCCGCGCCCTGCGCGCGCTGCACGACGTCTCCTCCCAGGGGGCGCTGGCCAGGCAGCTGGGCTGCACCGCCTCGCGGATCTCGGTCATCACCCGGGAGCTGGAGGAGCGCGGCCTGGTGAGGAAGACCGCCTCCATCAGCGACCGGCGCATGCGGATGGCGCGGCCCACGGCGGAGGGCACCCGGATCGTCGAGGCCATCGGCGCGGGGCTCACCGCCCGGTCCCCGCTCAGCGCCCTGTCCGAGGACCGGGTCGCCGCGCTGTTCGACCTGATGTCCGAGGTGGAGGGCGTTCCTGAAGCCTGAACCCGAGTACGACCGAGGAGGGGGCCGCATGCGGACCCACACGATCCCCCCGCGCCTCAAGCGCACCGTCCGTCCCGAACGGGTGCCCACACCCTGCGCGGCGGAGGCCGCCCGGGACACCGCGGGGTTCTGGGAGTCCGTCCGGCGCACCGGCACCCCGCTGGTGGGCGAGGCCGACGCCGAGGGCCGCCGCACCGTCACCTTCCTGTGGCGGGGCGGCGACGAGCTCGCCGACGTCCTGCTGGTGGCCAACAAGATCGCCGACGCCGACTCCTACGACCACAACCGCATGGAGCGGATCCCCGGCACCGACGTCCGGCACCTCACCTACCGGATGCGCGGCGACTGGCGGGCGTCCTACACCATCGCGCCGATCCCCGCCGGCGCCGGGCCGGGCGATCCCGCCGCCCTGCCCGAGATGCTGCGCATCCGCCGCGAACGCGCCCTGGCCGTCTCCGACCCGGAGGACCGGCCGGCCGTCGCCCGCTGGTTCGCCGCCCTGGCCCACGCGGTCGCCGACCCGCTGGCCCGCGAGCAGTCGGACGGGGGCCACTCCGTGGTGTCCCTGCCCGAGGCCCCCGTCCCACCGGCCGGCGACCCCGGCGCGCCCGCGGGCCGGGTGGAGGAACGGGGGTTCGCCAGCGCCGTCCTCGGCGACAGCCGCCCCGTGTGGGTGCACGAACCCGCCCGCAGGCCCCCCGGCGGCCGCCCCTGGCCCGTCGCCCTGCTGCTGGACGGCCGGGACTGGCACGCGGACCTGCCCCGGGTCCTGGACGGGCTCGTCCACGCCGGGACCCTGCCGCCGATGCTCACCGTCATGGTGGACTCCCTGGGCTTCGCCTCCCGCAGCGAGCAGCTGGCCTGCTCGGACGACTTCGTCCGCGCCCTGGGCGGCGAACTCCTGCCCTGGCTGGGCGAGCGGTACCGGATCACCGCCGACCCCCGGCGCACCCTCGTCGCCGGGCAGAGCCTGGGCGGGCTCACCGCGATGCACGCCGCCCTCACCGACCCCGACCGGTTCGGCCGGGTGGCCTCCCAGTCGGGCTCGTTCTGGTGGCCCAACGTGGCGGTGGCCGGAGGGGAGAGCGAGCGCACCACCGCCCGGGTCGCCGTCGCCGACCGCCTCCCGGACCGCGTCCACCTCTCCGCGGGCACCCACGAGTGGTCCCTGCTCGACCCCAACCGGCGGCTGCGCGACGCCCTGGCCGCCCGCGCCGCGGACCTGGGCGGCGACCCGGGCGCCGTGCTGCTGGAGGAGTACCACGGCGGACACGACCGCGCCTGCTGGCGGGCCGGGCTGCCGGCCGCCCTGGCCTTCGCCACCGGCGACTGGGAGCGCTGACCGGTCAGAGGCGGGCGCCCGCCTGGGCCGCCTCGCGGCGCAGGCGCGCCACCACCTCGGCGGCCGGGTCGTCGGTGGCCCGCCGGAAGCCGGTCCCGGCCCACAGCGCCATGCCGCCCGTGTCGGAGGCCCGCGCCGCGGCCGCCCGCAGCGGCCGGGTCATGTGGTGCAGCTCCGGGTAGGCGTACGGGGCCTTGGGGTGCTCGATGATGAACCGGTTGACCAGGCCGCGCGCGGGACGCCCGGTGAACGCCCAGGTCAGGGTGGTCTCGGTGAAGTCGGGGTCGATCAGCGCCAGCTTGTGGGCGGGCTGGGCCCCGCTCTCGGGGCAGCGCAGGAACGCCGTGCCCAGCTGCACCGCCGCCGCGCCCGCCTCCAGCACCGCGGCGGCCTCGCCGCCCGTCATGATCCCGCCCGCGCCGATCACCGGGACCTCGACGGCCCCGGCCAGCGCCGCCACCAGCTCCGCGGTCGGCAGTTCGCCGCCGCGCGTCGGGTCGAACGCGGCCCGGTGCCCGCCGGCCTCCGCCCCCTGAGCGCACAGGCCGTCGGCGCCGCGGGCCACCGCCAGCAGCGCCTCGTCCACCGAGGTGACGGTGACGACCACCGCGGACCCGGCCTCCTGGAGGCGGCGCAGCACGTTGCCGTCGGGGCAGCCGAACGTGAAGCCCACGACCGGGACGCCCAGCCGCTCCAGGAGGTCGATCTTGGCCTCCCATGCGTCGTCGTCGTGGACCGGCTCGCCCGGGGCCGTCCCGTGGCGTTCGGCCTCGGCGCCCAGCTCCTCGCGGTAGTCCCGCACCGCGGCGGGGTCGCCGGCGGGCCCGGGCACGAACACGTTCACCCCGAACGCCGCCACCCCGAGCCCGCGCACCCGGGCGACCTGCTCCTCCACCTGCTCCGGCGCCAGGTACCCGGCGGCCAGGAACCCCAGGCCCCCGGCCCGGGCCACCGCGTCCACCAGCTCCGGAGTGGAGGCCCCGCCCGCCATGGGCGCCTGGACGAGCGGCCGTTCCCGCAACAGATCCGACAGATGGCTCATGATCCCCCCGCTCTTCCGACCACGTACACGGGCAGGGTAGACGACGCCGCGGCGGGGGACCGGGGCCGGACGGTCATTCCGCGGGTTCGGACTCCTGCGCCCGTGCTCCCTCCCGAGGGTCGAAGAAACGGCGCGATTCGGGAAAGGCGTACGCCAGCGGTATCACCGCCAGGGAGCCGGCCGCGGAAACCGCCAGAACGGCGACCATCGCGGATTCCAGTCCCCACACATCCCACGCCCATCCGAAAACGGCGTACGTCGCACCGATCACGGCCAATCCGAGGAACGACATCACCGAGAAAAGCGTATTCCGCGCCTCGTCGCTGTACATGAGGTGCTCCCACGCCACGAACAGCGCCTGGGCCAGCCCGAGCAGGAATTCGGCCAGCACCAGCCCCACGAGCAGCGGCAGCGCGCCCCAGGCCACCAGGAACAGCGGAACGGCGGTGGCGACCGCCGACGCCGGGGCCCACAGGTGCGGGTTGCGCGGGTCGACGAAGCGGGAGCAGGCCGCCCCCAGCGCCAGGGCCAGGGTCATGCCGAGCAGGACCAGGCCGTTGAACCGGACGTCGCCCCCGTACTCCCGCGCCACCAGGGGCTGCCAGCAGATGACCAGCACCACCTTGGCCGGGGTCGAGCACAGGACCAGGGCGACCAGCGGCACGTAGCGCCGCCCCGCCAGGGCCGCCACCGACTCCCGGAGCAGCCCGGCGACCGAGACGTCCGGCCGTCCGGGGGAGCGCGGGAAGACCAGCGGCGCCACCGCCCCCAGGCCCACCAGCAGCACGCCCGCGGCCAGGATGAGCAGGTCGGCGGAGAGCCAGGTCCCGGCGACCAGCACCGAGGCGGCGCCCGCGACCCCGCCCAGCCGCGAGGAGACCTGCCCCCACCGGGTCAGCCGGGCGACCCGGGCGGTCCGGTCGCGGTCGCCGACCCGGTTGACCACCAGCGCGGTCAGGGTGCCGGTGTGCAGGTGGAAGCCCACCGACCACAGCACCGATCCGACCATGGTCGGGAGCAGTTCGTCGGCCCAGCCGAACAGGGCGAAACCCGCTCCCCAGACCACCAGGCCCAGCGACAGCAGCCGCCGGTGGCCGTAGCGGTCGCCCAGCGCCCCGCTGGGCGCCTCCGCCGCCAGCCCGAACAGGGTGCCCGCGGCGACCATGGCCCCCAGCATCCCGGGGTCGAGGCCGCGGCCGAGCAGAACGGTGATGAAAACCGCGCCGAAAGCGAAGTCCGCGGTGGTCGCGGCCAGGGAGAAAAGGGCGTATCGGCGGAGCAGGGGCGGTCGTGGGGGCGGTTCTCCCGAGTCCACACGGGTCCTTTCCGGAGGCGCGGTGCGCGCGGAAAAGGAAAAGGCCGTCGAGGGGCTTTCGATTCCGCGGCGGGCGTCCACGCTAGCACGCGGGAATTTCTCCGGACCATGGATTTTCGGGTGCCGCGCGGTCGGTCCGGGGCGGCGCGTGGAACAGCGGCGGGGACCGCGGCCGGGGGCCGTCCGGCCGTCCCGGCGCGGGGGGCGCGGCGACCCCCGGCGCGCGAATGTGCCGGAGGACACCGGGGGCGGCCGGGACTCCGCCCGGCGGGCCCGGATACGCTCGGCGCGACAGCGAAACCGCAGGAGGATGACCACATGACAGCGACCGCCGTCGTCACCGGTGCCAGCAGCGGTATCGGCGCCGCCACCGCCCGGGGCCTGGCCGCCCGGGGGTACGACGTGGTGCTCGTGGCCCGCCGCGCCGACCGCGTCGAGGAGCTGGCCGCCGAACTCGTCAAGGAGGGGCACAGCGCCCGCGCGTACGTCCTCGACGTCACCGACCGCGACGCCGTGGACGCCTTCGCCGCCGGGCTGCCCTCCTGCGACGTCCTGGTGAACAACGCGGGCGGCGCCATCGGGACCGAGACCGTCGCCGCCGCCGACCCCGCCGACTGGCGCGCCATGTACGAGGTCAACGTGCTCGGTGTGCTCAACATGACCCAGGCCCTGCTGCCGAAGCTCATCGGGAGCGGCGCGGGCACCGTCCTGGTGGTCAGCTCCGTGGCCGGACACGTCGTCTACGAGGGCGGCGGCGGATACGTCGCCGCCAAGCACGGCGCCCACACGCTGGCCGCCACCCTGCGCCTGGAGCTGTGCGGGCAGCCCGTCCGGGTCCTGGAGATCGCCCCGGGCATGGTCAAGACCGAGGAGTTCTCCCTCAACCGGCTGCGCGGCGACGCCGACGCGGCGGAGGCCGTCTACGAGGGCGTGCCCGACCCGCTCAGCGCGGAGGACGTCGCCGACACCATCGTGTGGGCGGTCACCCGGCCGCCGCACGTCAACATCGACCTGATGGTGGTCCGCCCGCGGGCCCAGGCCGCCCAGCACAAGGTCCACCGGGTGAAGCGGGAGGGCTGACCCGGCCCCGTACACGGCGGCGCCCGCCGCGCAGGACCCTGCGCGGCGGGCGCCGCCGTGAGCGTTCCGGGGTTCAGGCGTCCAGTTCGGAGGCCAGCAGCTCGGCCAGGGAGTCCAGGGCGGCGTCGGCGCCCTCGCCCTCGGCGGCGATGGTCACCTCGTCTCCGTGCCCGACCCCCAGGGTCATCACGGCGAGCAGGCTGCCCGCGTTCACCGGGTCCTTGCCCGCCGCGGCGACGGTCACGGGCAGGCCGGTGGCGGTGGCCGCCTGGACGAAGAGGGTGGCGGGTCGCGCGTGCAGTCCTTGGGCGGAACCGACGGCTACGGTGCGCTGGGGCATCTGCTGCTCCTTGTGAGGGGTGGACGGACCGGTCAGGGCCGGTCGGCGAGCGAGTCGAGGGGCCGGGAGGGGTCGGGTTCGGACACCACCTCGACGGCGTCCGGCTCGACGTCGTCGGGGGCGGGGATGGTCGTTCCGGGCAGGGACACCGCCGCGGTCCCCCAGGCCACCGCGTTGCGCAGGCGGTCGACCGGGGAGTCGGCGGGGGTGAGGAACCCGGCGAGGGCGCAGTCGCCCGCGCCCACGGTGCTGCGGGTGCGGACCCGGGGGCCGCGCGCCCACCACGTGTGTTCGGGCCCCACGAGTATGGCACCGTGCCCGCCCAGGGTCACGAGGGCGGAGCCGTTGCCGTGGGAGAGGAGCTCCCGGGCGGCGGCGGCGACCTCGCCGACGGTGGCGGGGGTGCGCCCGGTCAGCTCCGACAGCTCTTCCAGGTTGGGCTTGGCCAGGCCGATCGACCCCGCGCGCACCGCTGCCTCCAGGGGTTTGCCGGAGGTGTCCAGGGCCAGGGGCACCCCGTACCCGGCGGCCAGCCCGGCCACCCGCACGTAGAAGTCCTCGCCCGCGCCCGCCGGCAGGCTTCCGCTGGCCACGATCCATTCCGGGCGCTGCGCCAGCTCGTCCTCCAGGACGGCCAGCAGGGTGTCGGCCTCGGAGGGGGAGAGGGTGGGGCCCGGGGCGTTGACCTTGGTGGTGGTGCCGTCGGCCTCGGTGATCGCGATGTTGGCGCGGGTCTCGCCCTCGATGGGGACGGTGAGCCGCGGCAGGTCGCCGAGCAGGGCGGTGAGTTCGGCACCGCCGCCCCCGCCGACCGGGAGGATCGCACGCGTTTCCACGCCGGCCAGGTGCAGGGCCCGGGCGACGTTGACGCCCTTTCCGCCCGCCTGGGCGCGTGTGGCGTCGACCCGCAGGACCTCGCCCCGGATGAGGCGGTCCACCTCCAGGGTGTGGTCCACGCTCGGGTTGGGGGTGAGGGTCAGGATCATGGGAGCTCTTTTCGCGGTCGCTGCGCCCGGCCCGGTCCGGATGTTGGACTGCCTTTGATTATGTGTGTTCGTCTGCGTGTGTCAACACGGTTGTCCTCTGGTTTCCGGTTCGATGACCGGCTCCGGGGCGTGGCCGCCGAGGGTGCCGAGGCGTGCGGCCAGTGGCGATAGGGGTTCCGTGTCCTGGCGGCGGTGGCCGGATGTGGTCGTGGGGCCTTACTGGGATATTGGAGGAAGGTACCCCTTGTGTGTCCCAGGCAACACGATTAAACTCACCGAAAACCACACCGAAACACAGGTGATCCAACATGTACGCGGAAGAGCGCCAGCAGGCGATCCTCGAACGCGCCCGCCGGGACGGCCGGGTCGACGTGACGGGGCTCGCCGCGGAGTTCGACGTCACCTACGAGACCATCCGGCGGGACCTCACGGCGCTGGAGCGCCACGGGGTCCTGCGGCGGGTCCACGGCGGCGCGATCCCCGTCGAGCGCCTGGGCTTCGAGCCCGCGCTCAACGTGCGCGACTCCGTGATGACCCAGGAGAAGGAGCGGATCGCCAAGGCCGCGATCGAAGAACTCCCGGAGGAGGGGGCGATCCTCCTCGACGCGGGGTCCACCATCGGACGCCTCGCCGAGCAGCTGCCCGCCGACCGGGAACTCACCGTCGTCACCAACTCCCTCTCCATCGCCCTCACCCTCACCACGCGCACCAACATCAACCTGATGTTCCTCGGCGGCCGCCTGCGCACCCGGACGCAGGCCACCGTCGACGCGTGGGCCCTGAGGTCGCTGGCCGAGTCCTTCGTGGACGTCGCCTTCATGGCCACCAACGGCATCTCCGTCGAACGCGGGCTCACCACGCCCGACCCGGCGGAGGCCGAGGTGAAGCGCTCCATGATCGCCTCGGCCCGGCGCGCCGTCCTCCTCGCCGACCACACCAAGGTCGGCAACGACCACTTCGCCCGATTCGCCTCCGTCGAGGACCTGGACCTGGTCATCACCGACCAGGGTCTCGCCGGGGGCCTCGCCGACGAACTGGAGGCCGCCGGACCCTCGGTCCGGGTGGTCTGACCAGGACCGGCGCCCGTCCGACCGAGGTGCGCGGCCCCTCCCGCCGCACCTCCCCGTCCAGCCGGCCGGGCGCCCCGCCCACACCACACCACCGCAGGCGCGGCCCAGGCCCGCCGCACCTCCCAGGAGGTCCCCCAACATGTCCACCGAACAGCGGCAGAGCACGGCGCTCGCCTCGGCCCGGTCCGGAGTCCAGCGCTTCGGCGGGTTCCTCTCGGGCATGGTCATGCCCAACATCGGCGCGTTCATCGCCTGGGGCCTGATCACCGCCCTGTTCATCCCCACCGGCTGGTGGCCCAACGAGTACCTGGGCCAGCTGGTGGATCCGATGATCAAGTTCCTGCTCCCGCTGCTCATCGCCTACACCGGCGGCACCATGGTGCACGGCCAGCGCGGCGGTGTCGTCGGCGCGGCGGCCACCATGGGCGTGATCGTCTCCGCGGACATCCCGATGTTCCTGGGCGCGATGATCATGGGCCCGCTCGCCGCGTACCTCATGAAGCAGGCCGACAAGCTGATCCAGCCGCGCATCAAGGCCGGCTTCGAGATGCTCGTCAACAACTTCAGCGCGGGCATCCTCGCCGCCCTCCTCGCGGTGGTGGGCGCCTACGCCGTCGGCCCCGTCGTGGGCCGCATCGCCGACGCGCTCGGCGCCGGGGTGCAGTTCCTCATCGACAACAGCCTGCTGCCGCTCGTCTCGGTGATCGTCGAGCCCGCGAAGGTGCTGTTCCTCAACAACGCCATCAACCACGGCGTGTTCACCCCGCTGGGCACCGCCCGCTCCGCCGCCGACGGCAGCGCGATCGAGTTCCTCATCGAGACCAACCCCGGCCCCGGCCTGGGCATCCTCATCGCCTGCATGCTCTTCGGCCCGCGGATCAGCCGCGCCACCGCGCCCGGCGCGATCATCATCCACTTCTTCGGTGGAATTCACGAGATCTACTTCCCGTACATCCTCGCGCAGCCCAAGCTGATCCTGGCCGCCATCGCCGGCGGGATGTCGGGTGTGGCCACCTTCATGGTGATGGACGCGGGCCTGATCTCGGCGGCCTCCCCGGGCAGCATCATCGCCCTGATGGCCGTCACCCCGCCCGGCGGGCACCTGTCCGTCCTGGCCGGCGTCATCGTCGCCACCGCGGTGTCCTTCGTGGTCGCCTCGCTCCTGCTCGGCTTCGGCCGGGCCGAGCGCAAGGCCGCCCGCGAGGAGGCCGCCGCCCAGAAGAACTCCGCGAGCACTGAGGAGAACGTCGCATGAGCAGCATCAAGGGTTCCGATGTCAAGAAGGTCGTCGTGGCCTGCGACGCCGGGATGGGCAGCAGCGTCCTGCTGACCACCCAGCTCAGGGGCAGCCTGGGCAAGTACGGGGTGTCCGTCGAGCACGCCCCCGTGGACCGCATCCCCGAGGACGCCGACCTGGTCCTGACCCAGGAGGGCCTGGCCGCCCGCGCCCGCACCCGTGTTCCGGGCACCGTGGTCAAGGGTTTCCGGATGTTCCTGGGCGACCCCGTCTTCACCGAGGTCGAGAGCGCCATCAGGGACGGTGGCACCCTTGCCGACTGAACCCGCCCGGCTGGTCCTGACCGAGGACGCCGTCCGACTGGGCCGCACCGCGAAGGACCGGGCCGACGTCATCGACCAGTGCGGGGAACTGCTCCTGGAACTCGGCGCGGTCGACCCCGGCTACCTGCCCGCCATGCACGAGCGCGAGGCGTCGGTGTCCACCTTCCTCGGGGAGGGGGTCGCCATCCCGCACGGGACCGACCCGTCCCGGGTCCACGTCAAGAGGACCGGGCTGGCCGTGATCCAGTTCCCCGAGGGGGTCGACTGGGGCGGGTCCACCGTCCACGTCGCCATCGGCATCGCCGCGACCGGTGAGGAGCACCTGGGCATCCTCACCGCCCTGGCCGGGGTCCTGACCGACCCCGAGAAGGCCGCCCGGCTGCGCGGGGCCACCGACCCCGCCGACGTCGTCGGGCTCCTCGACCCGCCCGCCGCGGACGGCTGACCCGGCGGGCCGCCGGGGCCCGGCCGTCCTCCCCGCCCGTCCGACCACTCCCCGGACGGGCGGGGACCGTCCGTCCCACCGGCCGCCCGCCGCCCACCACCCGGACGCCCACGGCGCGGCGTCCCCGCTCACCGAAACCCACCGGTGCGGTCGTTCCCGCGCGGACGACCCCGTGCCGGACCGCATCCTGAAAGGCCGAACATGCTCGTCGCCCGCTTCTACGCACCCGGTGACCTCCGCCTCGAACAGGCACCTGAGCCCACCGCAGGACCCGGGCAGCTCAAGATCGCCGTCGTCAACTGCTCCACCTGCGGTACCGACGTCAAGATCTTCCGCCACGGGCACCACCACATCGACCCGCCCCGGGTCATCGGCCACGAGATCGCCGGCCGCGTCGTCGAGGTCGGCGACGGGGTGGAGGGCTGGGCCGAGGGCGACCGGGTCCAGATCATCGCCGCCATCCCGTGCGGCACCTGCGCCGAGTGCGGCGACGGCCGGTTCACCGTGTGCTCGCGCCAGCAGTCCATGGGCTACCACTACGACGGCGGCTTCGCCGAGTACATGGTCGTCCCCGAGGCGGTGCTGGCCGTCGACGGCGTCAACCGCATCCCCGAGGGCCTGGACTACGCCGAGGCCTCCGTCGCCGAACCGCTCGCCTGCGTCCTCAACGGCCAGGAGATCGCCGGGGTCGGCGAGGGCGACACCGTCGTGGTCATGGGCGCCGGGCCCATCGGCTGCCTGCACGTCCGCCTGGCCCGCGCCAAGGGCGCGAAGAAGGTGTACCTGGTGGACGTCAACCGGGGCCGCCTGGACATGTCCGCGCGGATCGTCGGGCCCGACGCCGCCATCTGCGGCGAGGAGGTCGACGCGGTGGAGGAGGTGCTGCGCCTGACCGACGGCCGCGGCGCGGACGTGGTCATCACCGCCGCCGCCTCCGGCCGCGCCCAGGAGGACGCCCTGAAGATGGTCGCCCGCAGCGGCCGGATCAGCTTCTTCGGCGGGCTGCCCAAGGACAACCCGATCATCTCCCTGGACTCCAACCTCGTCCACTACCGGGAGATCTCCATCTTCGGCGCCAACGGCTCCAGCCCCGAGCACAACAAGCGCGCCCTGGAGCTCATCGCCTCCGGCGCCGTGCCCGTCGCCGACCTGATCACCGAGCGGATGGCGCTGTCCGACGTGCACAAGGCCATCGAGACCGTGGCCGCCGGGACCGCCATCAAGGTGACCATCCAGCCCTGACCCGTCCACAGGCCGGGAGTAGGGGCTACCGAGATCGGCCCCGCTGGGGTTCCCTGTTAGGGGGACCCCTCCCGGCCCGCCCCGGCCCACCCACTCACCGACCCACGGAGCGACCATGGCGCACACCCGATCCCTCTCCTCCCTCGGCGGCATCCCGGCGGCGCCGGGCGCGGCGGTCGGCCCGGTGGCGCGCATGGCGCCCCCGCCGCGCCTGCCCGACCACCGCCCCGCGGCGGGGACCCCGGCGCCGAGGCGGAGGCCGCCCGCGCGTCCCTGGAGGAGGTGGCGGCCGGGCTCGACGCCCAGGCCGCCGGCCTCGGCGGAGAGGCCGCGGCGGTGCTCGGCGCCCAGGCCCTGATGGCCCGCGACCCCGAGCTGGCCCGCCGGGTCGGCGAGCGGGCCGCCGCGGGCGACCCGGCCGCCTGGGCGGTGCACGCCGCCTGCGAGACCTACCGCGACCTGCTCAAGGCCGCCGGCGGCTACCTCGCCGAGCGCGCCGCCGACCTCGCCGACATCCGCGACCGGGCGGTGGCCCTGCTGCTGGGGCTGCCCATGCCGGGCCTGCCG
Source organism: Nocardiopsis changdeensis (assembly GCF_018316655.1). Taxonomy (GTDB): domain Bacteria; phylum Actinomycetota; class Actinomycetes; order Streptosporangiales; family Streptosporangiaceae; genus Nocardiopsis; species Nocardiopsis changdeensis. The sequence goes on from NZ_CP074133.1 coordinate 682,787, forward strand.
GACCCGGGCGTCCCGCACGTGCTGGTCGCCGACGACCTCGCCCCCGCCGACACCGTCCACCTGGACCCGGCCAGGGTCCTGGGGATCGTCACCCGGTACGGCGGGCCCACCAGCCACACCGTCATCCTCTCCCGCTCGCTGGGCATCCCGGCGGTGGTCGGCTGCGGGGGAGCCGACACCCTCGCCGACGGCACGGTGGTGGCGGTCGACGGCGACACGGGCTCCGTGGTCGCCGACCCGGACGAGGCCCTCGTGCAGCGGGTGCGCCGGCGCGCCGAGCAGCGGCGCGCCCTGGCGGAGTCGGCCACCGGGCCGGGGGCCACCGCCGACGGGGTGTCCGTCCCGCTGCTGCTCAACATCGGGGAGGGGGACCCGGAGTCGGCCGCCGCCCACGACAGCGAGGGGGTGGGGCTGCTGCGCACCGAGTTCCTGTTCCTGGACCGCACCGAGCCGCCCACCCGCGAGGAGCAGACCGCCTCCTACATCCGGCTGTTCTCGGCCTTCTCCGGGCGCCCGATCACCGTGCGCACCCTGGACGCGGGCTCGGACAAGCCGCTGGCCTTCGTCCCGATGGGCGCGGAGGACAACCCGGCTCTCGGGGTGCGCGGCTACCGCACCGCCCGGATGCACCGCGAGCTGCTGGTGGACCAGCTCGCCGCCATCGCGGCGGCGACCAAGGAGACCGGGGCCGACGTCCGGGTGATGGCGCCGATGGTGTCCACGCCCAGGGAGGCGGGGGAGTTCGCCGACCTCGCCCGCGCCCAGGGGGTGACCCGGGTGGGGGTGATGATCGAGGTCCCCGCCGCGGCGCTGCTCGCCGACCGGCTGCTGTACGAGGTGGACTTCGTGTCCATCGGCACCAACGACCTCGCCCAGTACACGATGGCCGTCGACCGCACCCTGGGCTCGCTGCCGGACCTGCTGGACCCGTGGCAGCCGGCGCTGCTGTCCCTGATCGGCACCGTGGGCAAGGCGGGCGACCACCTGGGCGTCCCGGTGGGCGTGTGCGGTGAGGCCGCCGCCGACCCGCTGCTGGCCCTGGTCCTGGTGGGCCTGGGGGCGACGAGCCTGTCGATGTCGGCCCCCGCCCTGCCGGGGGTGCGCCACGCCCTGGCCGGCCACAGCCTGGACGAGTGCCGCCGCCTGGCCCACCTCGCCCTGGCGGCCGCGGGGGCGGGCCAGGCCCGTGAGGCCGTCCGGTCGGCCGCCCGCACCGAGACGCCGTGACCGCCGCTGCGGCGGGGGAGCGGGCCCCGTCGCAGCGGCCGGACGCTGTGGCCGTGCCCCCGCCGCAGCCCCGCCCCCCGCGCCCGGACGCCGGACCGCTCCGGCGGTCGTGTCGGCGGCCTCCGCCCGGGGCGGTGTCCCGGGGCCGGACCGCACCACGGCCCGTTCCGGTGAACGTGCCTGCCGCCTCTGCCCGGGGCGGTGGTCCGGTCGTGCCGTGGTGAACAGGGCGCCGGGGACGTTCCCCCGGGGCCGGACTGCACCACGGCCCGTTCCGGCCGCCTCCGCCCGGGTGGGCGCGCGGTGGTGAGGAGGGCTCCGGCAACGGGCCACCGGGGGCGTGTCCCGGACGCCGGACCGCTCCGGCCTCTCCGCGCGGGGAGGAGTCCCGGGGGCGGACCCTGCCGCGCGCCGTTCCGGCCGCGGAGCCCCCACCGCCCCCGATGGGCGGTGGACCCCGATCGTCGCGGTGGTGCGACCCGGCCGTGGGACCGGCCCGGGGCACCGGCCGCGACCCGGGGCGCCGTTCGCCTGACCGGGCGGCGCCCCCGCGGCGGGGGCGGCCTGGAAACCGCTCCCGCCGCCTCTGATCAGCGGTTCGGCGGGGAACGGCGGGCCGGATGGGAGTATCAGGAGAACCAATAGTCCGGGGGGAAATGGTACTCGGTTCCCTGTGTCGAGGGTTACACCCTGTTTTTGGGTGTATACGCGTTTTGTATCCTGCGTAACACCAGCCCCAGCGACAACTTTATACGGGAGCGAATCCGCATGCTCGACACGGACATACGTCTGGAATGGTTCGTATCCTTCCTGGCCGTGATCGACACCGGGAGTTTCGTCGCCGCAGCCGAGTCCACCCGGCGGTCCCAGCCCCGGGTGAGTCAGCACGTGGCGGCACTGGAACGGGAGATCGGACAACCCCTCTTCGACCGAAAGAAGCGCCCGGTCCGGCTCACCGAGGCGGGCGCGGCCCTGGCCGTGCAGGCCCGCAACGTCCTCCACGCCCTGGAGGAGGCGGAGTCGGCGATGGCGCCCTGGCGCGGCGGCGCCCTGGGCATCGTCTCGCTGGGCTCCTACCCCAGTGTCAGCGCGGCCTTCGTCCCCGACCTGCTGCGCGACCTGGCCGACCGTGAGCCCGACATCAGGGTGATCCTGTCCGAGCGCGCCACCCTGGAGCTGGACGAGGCCCTCATCGCCGGCGACGTCGACCTCTACCTGCGGCCCATGCTCCCCCGGCCCGCCTCGGAGTCCGTCAACTGCCTGCCCCTGTGGCGCGAGCCCCTGGTGGTCGTGCACGCCGAGGGCCACCCGCTGGACCTGGTCCCCGACCCCGTCCCGCTGGACGAGGTGGCCGCGCACCCCATCGTCTCGATCGGCCGCCTGGACGCCCCGGAGACCTCCGAGTTCGAGACCTACCAGGTGTTCCGCGACCACGGGCTGGCCATAGAGCCGGTCCAGGCCACCAACCAGCCCCAGACGCTGGTGTCCCTGGTCGCCCGGGGGATCGGCGTCGGCGTCACCAACTGGCTGGCGGCCCACACGGCCGACACCACCGGGGTCCGGGTGCGGTCGCTGGCCGGGGCGCCCGAGCGCGGCGTGGCCGTGTGCTGGGACTCCACCCGGCCCCTCACCCCCGCCGCGCGGATCGTCCTGAAGGAGATCTCGGAGAGGAAGGTTCCCGAGGGAACCATTCGTATCCCGAATAAAGCGGGTGTCCGGCGCGAGGTCCCCAGGCCCCGCTGAGCCCCTCTCCGCAGGTCCGCGCCGTCAGTATTCGGCTTGCTGATATCCCCATAAGGGAATTGCTCTTAACGGTCCCCCCGATATCTCGGTACGGTCGTGGGCGACGGCGCGAGGAGGATTCGCCAGGTCACCACCCTGACCCGCCCCCCGCACCTAAACCCACCCCGTCCCTTCCCCGACCCCCTGCGTTCCGGCCCTGTCGCGTTCTCCGAGCCGGGCGACCTCCCCAGGTCCCCCGCCCGTTCGCGGACGCGTCGTCCCCGTGCGCCCGCGCGAGGGTGTTCGGTCGAGCGAACCGGAAGTTGTCCCATGCCCCGACCCCTTCTTGCCCCCCTCGCCCTCGCGAGCACGCTCGTCCTACTGGCCACGGCCTGCTCCGGAGGATCCACCGTCGACGACGCGGTGGAGGGCGCGGCCGAGCCCGTCAGCGGCTCGCTGAACGCCGGCTACGTCTCGGCCATCGACCAGATCGGCCTCCCCGTCGGCACCGAACTCGGCCTGTTCGAGGAGCAGGGCCTCGACGTCACGCTCGCCGACCCGTTCCCCACCGGCGTGGACGCCATCAACGCCCTGTCCGCGGGGGAGGTCGACATCATCCAGGTCGGCGTCCCCGCCCTGGCCGCCGCCCAGGAGGGCGTGGAGCTGGCCCTGGTCGGCAACTACACCGGCTCCGCGGTCCAGCGCAGCGTGGACGAGACGGCCGCGATGGTCGCCGTCGAGGACTCCGGCATCGACCCCGAGGACCTGAGCACCCTCGAGGGCGCCACGATCGCCACCACCTTCGGTTCCATCAACCACCTGTACCTGCTGGGCCTCCTCAAGGACCTGCGGATCGACGTGGAGGACGTGGAACTGGTCAACACCGCCCCGCCGGACATGCCGGTCGCCCTGGAGACCGGCGGCGCGGACGCCGCGGTCATCTGGGACCCCTGGCCGATCACCATCCAGGACCAGGTCGAGGGCACCTACGAGGTGGTCCGCGGCGGCGGCTACATCCCCTTCATCGGGTACATCGTCACCACCCCGCAGTACCTGGAGGAGAACCCGGAGCTGGTCGAGGCCTTCCTCACCGGCCGCGCCGCCGCCGACCAGTGGATCCGGGAGAACCCCGAGGACGCCGCGGACTCCGCCTCCCGGTGGCTGACCGGCACCGACCCCGAGGTCGCCCTGGCCGCCATGGAGTACAACGTCGAGCAGCTCGACGCCCGCTTCTCCTCCTGCAACTACCTGGCGATGGACACCGTCGCCCTCCTGCTGGAGGAGCAGGAGGCCCTGGAGTACGCCTTCGACATCAACGAGCTGTTCGTCCCGGGCCCGATCCTGTCGGTGGAGGAGAAGAACCCGGAGCTCTTCTCCGACCTGGCCGAGGTGCCCACCGACGCCCGCATCGAGGCCGACTACACGTTCATCCGCGAGGTAGCGCAGAACTCGTGCGCGGTATGAGCGAAACCCCCGTCCGGGGCACCGCCCCGGCGGCGCCCCGTCCCGGTGCGGCCGTTCCACGCCGCGGCCGCACCGGGTCGTGGGCCGCGGACCTCGCCTGGTTCGTGGTCCCGCTGGCGGTCCTGGTGGCCCTGTGGGCGGCGGCCGTCGCCGCCACCGGGGTCCCCCCGCGGGTCTTCCCCCAGGTCACGGATGTGGCCCGGGCCCTGTGGGACATGGCCGTCAGCGGCGAGCTGGCCCGGCACCTGGGCGCCAGCCTCTACCGGGTCATGGTGGGCTCGGTGATCGCCGTCGCCACCGCCCTGCCCTTCGGGATCGCCCTGGGCGCCAGCCGCGCCCTGTCGGCGTTCTTCTCGCCGCTGCTGCGGTTCTCGGTGGCGCTGGCGGGCATCGCCTGGATCCCCATCGCCACCCTGTGGCTGGGCTACGGCGACGGCGCGGTGATCTTCATCGTCTGGAACGCGATGTTCTTCGCGCTCGCCTACAACACCATGCTGGGCGTGCGCCGCATCCCGACCTCGCTGCTGCGCTCGGCCCGCTCCCTGGGGGCGGGTCCGTGGCGGCTCTTCTGGGAGGTGCTGCTGCCCGGGGCGATGCCCAGCGTCATCTCGGGCCTGCGCATCGGCCTGGGCTACGGCTGGCGCGGCCTGGTCGCGGCGGAGATCATCGCGACCCACGCCGGCCTGGGCTACACGCTCTTCCTGGCCCAGACCTCGTTCTCGACCGACGTCATCATCGCCGCGATGGTGATCATCGGCGTCCTGTGGCTCTGCACGGACCGGCTGCTGCTCGCCCCGCTCGAACGGCGCACGGTCCGGCGCTGGGGCATGACCTCCGGGGAGGGGTGATGGCGGTGCGCTCCGCCGAACGCACGCGGCCGCCGGGTCCCGGCCGGCCCGCCCGCGCCCCGGCCCCGCCGCTGAGGCGGCTGTGGCTGCGGCTGACCCGCAGCCCGGTCTTCCGCACGCTGGGGCCCTTCGTCCCCGTGGTCGCCCTGTGGTGGCTGATCGCGGAGCTGGAGGTGTTCCCGCCCGCGTTCTTCGTCGGCCCCGACAGGGTGGTCGCCGAGTTCGCCGAGCTGCTCCGCAAGGGCGTGCTGCCCGGCTACCTGTCCGACTCGCTGGAGCGCCTGGGCTACGGCGCCGGGTTCGGCCTGCTCATCGGCATCCCCATGGGGTTCCTGACGGCGCTGTCCCTGCGGGTGCGCAAGGCGCTGTGGCCGGTCCTGCTGTTCTTCCAGGCGATCGCCGACATCGCCTGGCTGCCGATCGTCATCGTCTGGTTCGGGTTCAGCCTGACCTCGGTCACGTTCGTCATCGTCTACACGGTCGTGTTCCCGCTCATGCTCGCCGTGGTCTCCGGGGTCGAGCAGGTGCCCCGGGAGCTGGTGCTGGCGGCCCGCTCGCTGGGCGCCGGACGCCTGCGGGTGTTCTGGGAGGTGACCGTGCCGGGCGCGCTGCCGTCCATCGCCACCGGTGTGCGCACCGGGCTGGGCTACGGGTGGCGGGCGCTGGTGGCCGCCGAGATCATCGTCGGCACCAGCGGAATCGGGTTCATGATGTTCGACGCCCGCCGGGTAGGGGACGTGAGCCAGGTCTTCCTCGGCATGGTCGTGCTGGGGATCCTCTGGTACATGCTCGACGCCCTCATCCTGGCGCCGTTCGAGAAGGCCACCGTGGAACGGTGGGGATTGGTGCGCGGCATGGAGGACGACGGATGACCGCCCTGGTGATCGACCACCTGGAGAAGACCTACACCGACGCCTACACCGGGGACGAGGTCGTGGCCATCGGCGACGTCTCCTTCTCGGTGTCCGAGGGCGAGTTCGTGTCCGTCCTGGGCCCCAGCGGCTGCGGCAAGACCACCGTCCTGAACACGGTCGCCGGGTTCGTCCGGCCCACCTCGGGAACGGTGTCCGTGGCCGGGAACCCGGTCACCGGACCGGGCCCCGACCGGGGCGTCGTCTTCCAGAACCACGCCCTGTTCCCGTGGAAGACCGTGCTCGGCAACGTGGTCTTCGGCCTGCGCATGAAGGGCATGTCCCGGCGCGAGCGCGAGGAGCGCGGCCGCGAGCACCTGGCCCTGGTCGGCCTCGAGGGCTTCGAGCGCCGCTACCCGCACGAGCTGTCCGGCGGCATGCGCCAGCGCCTCGGGGTTGCCCGGGTGCTGGCCACCGAGCCCGCCGTGATGCTCATGGACGAGCCGTTCGCCAGCATCGACGCCCAGACCCGGCGCCGCCTCCAGGAGGACCTCACCCGGATCTTCGAGTCCCGCCGCCCCACGGTGTTCTTCGTGACCCACGACATCGACGAGGCGGTGTTCCTCTCCGACCGGATCGTCGTCCTGTCGGGGCGGCCCAGCACGGTCCGGGAGATCGTCGACGTCGAGCTGCCCCGGCCCCGGTCCTGGGACGCGGCCGTGGACGACCCGGGGTTCCGTGCCACCGTCGCCCACGTCAACGGCCTGCTGGCCGAGGGCGAGGCGGCCGATGTGGAGTAGAGCGGCGGCCTCGCCCACCCTGCGCCGGATCGCCGTCCTCGTCCTGGCGGTCCTGCTCTACCAGGGCTGGCTCACCTTCCAGGCGGTCGGCAAGGCCGAGCCCGGGCTGGGCGACAGCCCCGACGAGCGCGGCCGCTTCCCGGTGGACGTGGTCCTGGGCTTCCCGCCCGAGCGGTACCACATCCTGCGGTTGCAGGACCACGGCCGGATCGCCGGGACCGACGGCACCACCGTCCACCTGCGCGGGGTGTCCCCCGCCGGGGTGGACGCCCTGGCCCGCGAGTACTGGATCGACGCGCTCGCCATTCCCGAGGAGGAGCGTTGACCCCCGACGCCCCCCACCACCCCCGAGAGGAGCCCATGGCCGAGAACCCCTCCCCGGCCGTCGTCGTGGTCGGCGGGACCAGCGGCATCGGGGCGGCCGTCGCCGCCCGGTTCGCCGCCCGCGGCCACCGGGTCGCGGCCTGCGGTCTGCGCGCCGCCGACGCACCGGCCGACCTGCGCGGGAACGCCGAGGTCACCGAGCTCGACGTCACCGCGCCCGGTGCGATCGAGGAGTACCTGGCGGCCTTCGCCGAGGTCTCGGTGCTGGTCAACGCGGTCGGCGTGATCCGCCGCCGCGAGGAGTTCGACCCGGCCGTGTTCGCCAGGGTCATCGAGGTCAACCTCGTCTCGGTCATGCGGGCCTGCACCGCTGCACGGCCCGCCCTGGCCGCGGCGGGCGGCAGCGTCGTCAACGTCGCCTCGATGCTGAGCTTCTTCGGCGGCCCCCTGGTGCCCGGCTACACCGCCAGCAAGGGCGGCGTCGCCCAGCTCACCCGCTCCCTGGCCGTGGCCTGGGCGGCCGACGGCATCCGGGTCAACGCCGTCGCGCCGGGGTGGATCAGCACCGACCTGACCGGCGGCATCCGCACCGACCCCGCCGCCGAGGCCCGGATCCTGGACCGCACGCCCATGGGCCGCTGGGGGACCCCCGCCGAGGTCGCGGGCGCGGTGGAGTTCCTGTGCGGGCCCGACGCCGGGTTCATCACCGGCATCGTCCTGCCCGTCGACGGCGGCTACCTGGCCGCCTGACCCCCTTCAGAGAAAGGCGCAGCCGTGCCCGACAACTCTCCCGTCATCTCCCAGTCCGTCGGCATCCCCGACGAGATCGCGGTCGCCGCGGTCCCGGAGGACCCGCGCGTATGGGTGCCGCAGGCGCCCAACGTGTGGTTCCGGCCGCTGATGCTCAACACCGTCACCGGGCAGTGGTGCAACCTGCTCAAGGTCACCGCCTCGGGGATCGTCTCCCGCCACCGCCACCCCGGCGCCGTGTTCGGGTACGTCATCGAGGGCCGCTGGCACTACTACGAGCACGACTGGGTGGCCGAGGCCGGGCACTTCGTCTACGAGCCGCCCGGCGAGATCCACACCCTGGCGGTCCCGGAGGACTGCGACCACATGGTCACCTTCTTCAACATCACCGGCGCGATGGTCTACGTCGACGAGAACGGTGCCCAGACCGGGTACGAGGACGTCTTCACCAAGATCGAGATGGCCCGCGCCCACTACGCCTCGGTGGGGCTGGACGGCTATCTGGAGCCGTTCATCCGTTGAGCCGGGGGCGGTCCGGGGGCGGGTGGGATCCCCCCGGGCCGAGGACCGGTTCCGGGGTGGTGGGATCCCCCGGAGCCGGTCATCTCCGCATGCCCGGAGTGAGCGCGTACACCGCCGCGCACGCGGCCGCGCACAGCAGTCCGCCCACGGCCATCGCGGCCCCCGCGCCCAGCAGCGGGGCGACCAGCCCGGCGCGGAAGTTCCCCAGGTCGGGGCCGGCCACACCGACCGCCTGCTCCAGGGCGCTCACACGGCCGCGGACGCTCTCGGGGACGGAGGCCTGCACGAGGGTGCCCCGGCTCACCACCGACCAGGTGTCGGCGGCGCCCGCCACCGCCAGTGAGGCCAGCAGCACCGCCAGGTGTCCGCTGAGCCCGGCACAGGCCAGGGCCAGGCCCCACACGCACGCGCTCACGGCCATCGCCGTACCGGGGCGGCCGTACCGGGTGACGGCCCCGCTGAACGCCAGCCCCGCCACACCGCCCACCGCGACGGCGCTGCCGAACAGGCCCAGGGTGGCCGGGTCGCCGCCGAACCTCTCCTGGTTGATCGCGGGGAACAGCGCCACCGGCATCGCCAGCACGGTGGCGGCCAGGTCCGTCAACAGGGCTCCGCGCACCGGCGGTGTCCGCACCGCGTACCGCAGCCCCTCGGCCATCGCCCCGAACCCCCGCGAGCGGCCCGCGGGAGGGACCGACAGCCCGCGCAGCCCGTACAGGGAGGCCGCGCTGCCCGCGATGTTGACCAGGAAGCACACTTCGCCCCCCGCCGCCGAGGCGAGCAGCCCGGCCAGGGCGGGTCCCGCGAGCATCCCCAGCTGGAGGGCCAGGCCGTTCAGGGCGATCGCGGGGGCGATGAGCCGGTCGCCGACCAGGGCGGGGACCATGGCCTGGCGCGCGGAGCGGCCCACTGCCAGGAGGACGGCGTTCAACCCCATCATCGCCAGGACCGCCGCCGCGGACCCCAGGTACGCGGCCGTCGCCAGGGCCACCGCCGCCGCGCACTGCGCGACGAGCGCGGCCCGGGCCAGCCGGGCGCGGTCGACGGTGTCGATGAACGCCATCCCGACGGGCACGGCCACGAACCACGCCACCGCGCCCACCAGGCCCAGCGCGCCCACCATCACCGTCGAGCGGGTCAGCTCCCACAGTGTGAAGGTCGCGGCGAACATCGTGAACTGGAGGGTCAGCGACGCGAGGGACGACCCGATCCAGAACCGGCGGAAGGGCGGTGCCTCCCGCAGCGGCGTCACGTCCAGCAGGAACCTCATCGCGGCGCCGAGGTGAGGCCGGGGGAGGCCAGGGGGGAGGGCATGCGCTCATCGTAGGAGCCCGCGCCGCCCCCCGGAAGGCGCTGCTAGCCTTTCCCGGCCGCCGGCGCCCGGTCGGCGGACCATCCTCCCACCCGATGGGGAATCGCCCGTGCGCGAACCCGTCCCGGTGGTCGAGCCGGGGCCGCTCACGACGGGGGCCGGGAGCCCCCTGTTCGGCCGGGGCGCCGCCTTCGACCCGCGCGTGTGGAAGCCGGTGGACCACACCGTCCTGGACAGCGGCGCGCTGTTCCCCACCTACGACCGGGCCTGACGCGCGGCGGTCCCCGCCCCCGGACCCCGGGCGGATCCGGTTTCCTCATTTCTCTTTATCCAGAGTGTTGACGAAGTCGTGTGACGTGGGCAACGTGGAGCACGTCGGCCAGGGACGTGACCGAGGAGGTCCACCGTGCACGATGACCGCAAGCTGACCGAGGCGCGCCTGGAGAGGGTCCTGCGCGAACGCGTATGGCCCGCCGTCCACAGCCCGCACGTCCCCCTGGAGGTCTCCCGCTGGGACGCCCCCGGGGAGCCCGTCCCCGCCCACGAGGGCATCAGCGCCCCCCACACCCCCGCCGCCGCGGGCGACGCCTGGGGTCCCGCCTGGGGCACCACCTGGTTCCGCCTCCGGGGCCGCGTACCGCGGGGGTGGGCGGGCCGCACCGTCGAGGCCGTCATCGACCTCGGGTTCGACTCGGCCATGCCCGGCTTCCAGGCCGAGGGCCTGGTCCACCGCCCCGACGGGACGGTGGTCAAGGGCCTCAACCCCCGCAACGCCTGGGTCCGCCTCCCCGCCGCCGAGACCGAGGTCGACCTCCACGTGGAGGCCGCCGCCAACCCCGTCATCATGGGGAACCCGCCCTTCCAGCCCACCGGCCTGGGCACCGCCCCCGCCGGACCCGACGGCCCGCCCCTGTACCGGCTGGCCCGCGCCGACCTGGCCGTCTTCCAGGAGCAGGTGTGGGACCTGGCCATGGACCTCGACGTCGTCGGCGGCGTCATGCGCGAACTCGACCCCGGCGACCCCCGCCGCTGGGAGCTGCTGCGGGCCGCCGAACGCGCCCTCGACCTGCTCGACCTCCAGGACGTCCCCGGCACCGCCGGGCGCGCCCGCGAGGCCCTGGCGGGGGTGCTGTCCTCCCCGGCCGCGCCCGCCGCCCACCGGCTCTCCGCGGTGGGCCACGCCCACATCGACTCCGCCTGGCTGTGGCCGCTGCGCGAGACCCGGCGCAAGGTCGTCCGCACCGCCGCCAACGTCGTGGACCTCATGGACGGGCACCCCGAGCTGGTCTTCGCCATGTCGCAGGCCCAGCAGTGGGCGTGGCTCCAGGAGCACCGCCCCGACGTGTTCGCGCGGGCGGTACAGGCCGCGAAGGAGGGCCGGTTCGTGCCGGTGGGCGGCATGTGGGTGGAGTCCGACACCAACATGCCGGGCTCGGAGGCCCTGGCCCGCCAGTTCGTGTACGGCAAGCGGTTCTTCCGCGACGAGCTGGGCATCGACACCCGGGAGGTGTGGCTGCCCGACTCCTTCGGCTACTCCGCGGCGCTGCCCCAGCTCATCCGCCTGTCGGGTTCGCGCTGGTTCCTCACCCAGAAGATCTCCTGGAGCCGGACCAACACCTTCCCGCACCACACGTTCCGCTGGGAGGGCCTGGACGGCACCCGGGTCTTCACCCACTTCCCGCCGGTGGACACCTACAACTCCGAGCTGACCGGCCACGAGCTCGCCCACGCCACCCGCAACTTCCGGGAGAAGGGCCGCGCCACCCTCTCCCTGGTCCCGTTCGGGCACGGCGACGGCGGCGGCGGCCCCACCCGCGAGATGCTGGGGCGGGCCGCCCGGCTGGCCGACCTGGAGGGCTCCGCGCGGGTGGAGATCCGGCGCCCGGACGCGTTCTTCGCCGAGGCGGAGGCCGAGTACCCGGACGCCCCGGTGTGGTGGGGCGAGCTGTACCTGGAGTTCCACCGCGGCACCTACACCAGCCAGGCCCGGACCAAACAGGGCAACCGCCGCTGCGAGCACCTGCTGCGCGAGGCCGAGCTGTGGTGGACCACCGCGGCGGTGCGCCGCGGCGCCGACTACCCGCACGAGGCGCTGGACCGGATCTGGCGCACCGTGCTGCTCAACCAGTTCCACGACATCCTGCCGGGCAGCTCCATCGCCTGGGTGCACCGGGAGGCCGCCGAGACCTACGCGGAGGCCGAGGCCGAGCTCGGCGAGCTCATCGACCGGGCCCAGCGCCTGCTGGTCGGCCCGGGCGACGACGTGATCGAGTTCAACGCCGCCCCGCACGACCGCGACGGCGTCCCGGCGCTGGGCGCCGGGCCCCGGGTCGCCCCCGCGGGACGGACCGCCGTCACGGCCTCCGACGGCGGGTACCTGCTGGACAACGGCCTGCTCGCCGTGCGGGTGGACGACCGCGGCCTGGTCACCTCCGTGGTGGACGCGCGGACCGGCCGGGAGGCGCTGGCGGGACCGGCCAACCTGCTCCAGCTCCACCAGGACCTGCCCAACCAGTGGGACGCCTGGGACGTGGACTCCTTCTACCGCAACACCGTCACCGACCTCACCGGAGTGGACGGCATCGAGCCCGTCGACGCGGGCCTGCGGATCTCCCGCTCCTTCGGCGCCTCCTCGGTCGTGCAGACCCTCACCCTGGCCCCCGGCTCCCGGAGGCTGGACGTGGACACGGTCGTGGACTGGCACGAGAGGGAGAAGTTCCTCAAGGCCGCCTTCCCGCTCGACGTGCGCGCCGAGTCCTCCGCCTCGGAGATCCAGTTCGGGCACGTGCGCCGGCCCACCCACACCAACACGTCCTGGGACGCCGCCCGGTTCGAGATCTGCGCCCACCGCTGGGTGCACGTGGCGGAGCCGGGCCACGGGGCGGCGCTGGTCAACGACTCCACCTACGGCCACGACGTCACCCGCGACGTGCGCGTGGACGGCGGCACCACCACGACGGTCCGGCTGTCGCTGCTGCGCGCGCCCCGCTTCCCCGACCCCGACACCGACCAGGGCGAGCACCGGTTCCGGTACGCCCTGGTGCCGGGGGCGACGGTGGCGGACGCGGTCCGCGAGGGGTACCGGCTGAACCTCCCGCCGCGCGAGGTCGGCGGTTCCGGCACGGTGGAGCCGCTGGTGCGGGTGGAGGGCGGGGGCGTGGCCGTGGAGTCGGTCAAGCCCGCCGACGACCGCTCCGGCGACGTGGTGGTCCGCCTGTACGAGTCCCTGGGCGCCCGCACGCGCGCGGACGTGCGCTTCGGGTTCCCCGTGTCGCGGGTGCGCGCGGTGAACCTGCTGGAGGAGGAGTACGAGGGCGCCCCGGAACTGGAGCCGGGGGAGGGGGGAGTGGCGTTCCCGCTGCGCCCCTTCCAGATCGTCACCCTGCGGCTCACCCGCTGAGCCCTCCGCACGCGCGCGGGGCGCCCCGGGGAACCGCCGGGGCGCCCCGCCCGTGCGGGCTCAGCCCTTCATGGCGCCGCCCAGGGCGAACCGGCCGCCCATGGCCCGGGACACCGCGACGTACAGCGCCACCACCGGCAGCGTGTACAGCAGCGAGTACGCCGCCAGCTCCCCGTAGCGCACCGACCCGTACTGCCCGAAGAACGTGAACACCCGCACCGCCGCGGGCATCTTGTCCGGGCTGGTCAGCAGGATGAACGGCACGAAGAAGTTCCCCCACGTGCTCACCAGCGTGAAGATCCCGACCACCGCCAGCCCCGGGGCGAGCAGCGGCGCCACCAGGTAGCGGATGGACTGCCAGGTGGACGCCCCGTCGACCCAGGCGGCCTCCTCCAGGGCGATGGGGATGCCGTCGATGAAGTTCTTGGTCAGCCAGATCCCGAACGGCAGCGTACTGGCGGCCAGGAACAGGGTGGTGGCCGGCAGCGAGTTCAGCAGCCCCGCGTTCACGAACAGCCCGTACACCGGCACCATGATCGCCGTGATCGGCAGGCCGGTGGCGAACAGCACCGTGTACAGGAACGGCCGCTTGAACCGCAGCGTGTACCGCGACAGCGGGTACGCCGCCAGCACCGAGCAGAACGCGGTGATGACCGCCGCCCCGCCGCAGGTCAGCACGCTGTTCCAGAGCGGACGGTAGACGATCTCGGGTGTGAGGACGGCCCGGAAGTTGTCCAGCGTGGGCACGCCCGGCAGTCCCGCCCGCAGCGTGGCCTCCCCGTCCACCGACGCGAACAGCATCCACAGCAGCGGCAGCAGGAACAGCAGTGCCAGCACCGCCAGGATCAGGTGCACCAGCACCGCACCGGCGGCCCTGCCGGGCGAGGCGACCGGGGCGACCCGCCGGCGCGGCCGCCCCGGGGCGCCCGGACGCGGTCTCGGAGCGGTCATGCCTGTTCCTCCCTGCTGAGCATCCGCACGTAGACGACCGAGAACAGCCCGGCGACCACCAGCAGCGCCAGCGCGATCGCCGTGCCGTACCCCAGGTCGCCCAGGGACAGGGCCTCCCGGTACATCAGCAGCGGCAGGGTCGTGCTGCGCGAGCCGGGACCGCCCGCGGTCATCACGTAGACGAGCGTGAACACCTGCACGGTCTGGAGGGTGATCAGCAGCAGCGTGGTGGCGATCGTGCGCCGCAGCAGCGGCAGGACCACGTACCAAAGCACCTGGGGGCCCGACGCCCCGTCCACGCGGGCCGCCTCCTCCAGGTCGCGCGGCACCTCCGACAGCCCGGCCCCGTAGGTCATCATCGAGAAGGCGGTGCCCTTCCAGACGTTGGCCAGGACCACCGCCAGCAGCGGCGCGGTGAACAGCCAGTTCTGCGCACCGATCCCGACGGAGCCGAGCAGCGCGTTGAGGGTGCCCTCGCGTTCGAGGAACGCGTACCACACGAACCCCGCCACCACCTCGGGCACCACCCACGCGCCCACCACCACCGTGCCCACGGCGCCGCGCACGGCCCCGTGCCGGTTGCGCAGCAGCAGCGCCAGCGCCAGGCCCAGCACGGTCTGGCCCAGGATCGAACCCAGCAGGAACAGGGCGGTGAGCAACGTCGCCGCCCGGAACCCGGGGTCCCGCAGCAGCCGCTCGAAGTTGTCCAACCCCACGAACCGGGTGTCCGCGGCCTGCGCCCCCGTCAGTGCCTCGTTGGTGAACGAGGCCCACACCGTCCACAGGATGGGGCCGGCGAAGAACGCCAGCAGCAGGAACAGCGCGGGGGCCATCGGGATCACCCAGCGGGCGGCCCCGCCCCGGGCGCGGCCGGAGCGGCGCGCCGGGGACGGGACCCGGGGCGCCCGGCCGGGGGCCCGGGTCGTCGACACGGTCCCCACGGCTCAGGAACCGCTCGTGACGTTGTCGGGGCCGACGATGCCCTCCACCTCCTGGGCGTAGAGCGCGGCGGCCTCCTCGGGCGTGGCCTCGCCGAGCATCACCGCCTCCATCGCCTCCTGGACCGCGATGGAGACGCGCGGGTACTCGCTGTAGGCCGGGCGGAACCCGGTGATGTCCACCAGCGCCGCGAACTCCTCGGCCATGGGCGCGTTCTCCAGGAACGCGGGGTCCTCGGCGACGTCGGTGCGGACCGGGATCTGGCCGCCCTCGACCGCGAACTTGACCGCGTTCTCCTGGGACAGGGCGTAGGTCATGACCTCCCAGGCCAGCTCCGGGTCGGTGGCCCGGCTGCCCATCGACAGCGCCCAGCCCCCGGACATGCTGGTCGCCCCGGCGCCCTGCCCGTTCTGCGTGGGCATGGGGGTGAACGCCATGACGTCCTCCCAGCCGTCCCAGGGCCGGTTGGCCTCGGGGATCCACGACTGGGTGGCCCAGGAGCCCTCCAGGCTGATCGCCAGCTCGCCGGCGGGGAAGCGCTCCTCGTTGTTGACGGTGCCGACGTTGGTGTCCAGGGCGTCCTGCACGTCCAGGCCCAGGCCCTCGTCGAACACGGTCTGCACGAACCCCAGGGAGTCGGTGAACCCCCGGCTGCCGGTGACCCACTTCTGCGACCGGTCGTCGAAGAGGGCGTCCTCGGTGCCCGAGAGCAGCATCTGGAAGCCCTGGAGGGACGCCGCCTCCCCGGCGGGCGTGCCGGAGTAGACGTTGAGCGGGGTGACCTCGTCGCCGAACTCGGCCTTGACCGCGCGGGCGGCGTCCAGCACCTCGTCCCAGGTGGCGGGCTCCCAGGGTGTCTCGACGCCCGCCTGCTCCAGGAGTTCGGTGTTGTACCAGAGCCCGCGGACGTCGGTGCCGAGCATGACGCCGTACCGCTCCCCGGAGAGGGAGGTCACGGCCTGCGCCTCCTGGGTGCTGAACTGTTCCGCGTCCTCCCAGGAGTCGAAGTACTCGTCCAGCGGCATCAGGTACCCGGCGTCGGCGTCCTGGTTGATGGTGAAGGAGTCCTGGTAGATGAGGTCCGGCGCCTCGCTCGCGGAGCCGTTCATGAGGTTGACCTGGGTCTGGTAGTCCTCGGCGGGCGCCTCGACGGCCTGGAGTTCGACGGTGACACCGGGGTTGTCCGCCTCGAACTCCTCCTTCACCTTGCGCATCAGCGAATCCATCGCGATGAAGGTGCCGAACTTCTGGTAGGCGATGCGGACGGTGTTCTCGTCCCTGTCGGCGGCGCCTCCGCCGCAGCCGGTGGCGACGAGCGCCAGCGCGACGGCCGCGGCCGTCGCGGCCGCCGCTCTCGTGGTGTGGGGTCCGGTTCCTTTCATCGTGCGCTCCTGGGGCGATGAGGTGGGGGAACGGTCGACCTTGCCTTTGCGGTGCCTTGCTGCGGAGTGATGTAGGACACATCATTACTCAAAAGCTTGGATAAAGACAATGGGGTAAGTCGGTGCTTCCAGGGCGGTTACGCTCATGTGGGACCACGAAACCGGAGGGGAGAGGCCCATGGGCACCAACCTGGCCTGGCTCGGCGGGCTCAACCAGAGCCGCGTGCTCGACGCCGTGCGCTCCGCCGACGGGATCAGCCGCGTCGAACTGGCCGCGCAGACCGGGCTGACCGCCCAGACCGTCTCCAACATCGTCCGCCGCCTGCTGGAGGACGGCCTGGTCCGCGAGGACGGCCGGGCCACCTCGCGCGGCGGCAAGCGCGCCACCGTGCTGCGGCTCAACGCCGACGCCTACTACGCCGTCGGCATGCACATCGACCCCGCCTCCACCACCCTCGTCGTCACCGACCTGGCCGGGCACGTGGTCGCCCGCACCCGGCGGCGGACCCCCTCCTCCCAGGGGCCCGGCCGGGTCATCGACGCCCTGTGCCGTTCGGTGCGCGCCATCGTCGAGGAGGCGCCCGCGCCCGACCGCATCCTCGGCCTGGGCGTGGCCACCCCCGGGCCCATCGACACCTCCGGCGCCGTCACCCCGCCCCACCTGCCCGGCTGGCGGTCGGTACCGCTGCGGGAGGTGCTGGAGGAGGGCACCGGGCTCACCACCGTCCTGGACAACGACGCCACCGCCGCCACCATCGGCGAACGCTGGGCGGGCGCCGAGCGGCGCTCGTCCGACATGGCGTTCGTGTACGTGGGCACCGGAGTGGGCGGCGGGTTCGTCCTGGACGGGCGCGTGTACCGGGGCGGCAGCGGCAACGCCGCCGAGATCGGACACCTGGTGGTCGACCCCCGCGGGCCCGAGTGCCCCTGCGGGAGCCGCGGCTGCCTGGAGACCTACCTGGCCCCGCACGCCGTCGCCGCCGAGGCCGCCCGCCGCCGCGGTGAGGACGCCGCATCCTACGAACGCGGGCAGGCGCGCACCGTCGCCGCCTACCGCCGGGTGTGCCGCGAGGCCCGCTCGGGCGACCCGGTCGCGCTGGAGGTCATCGGCGAGGCGGGGCGGCGGCTGGGCGACGCGGGGACGGCGCTGCTCAACATCATCGACGTGCCGCTGCTGGTGCTGGGCGGATGGGGCGTCCCGCACGTCGGCGGCCTCTACCGGGAGGCGCTGTCCGGGGCCATCGCCGAGCGCACCCTGGCCCGGGGCGTGCGCCGGGTGCGGGTGGAGACCTCGGTCATCGGCGAGGACGCGGGCGCCATCGGGGCGGCCTCGCTGGTGCTGCACTCGTCGTACTCGCCGACGGTCGGGGGCGTGTGAGCGCGGGCCCCGGCCGGGCCCGCCGGCCGGGGCCCGCCCGCGGGGAGCGGGCCGCGCTCACCCGGTGAGGTCGGTGTACCTCTCCCCGGCGGCGGCCCTGAGCCCCTCCCTGGCCTCGGCGAGCCGACGGGCGGCGACGGTCCCCGTGTGCGACATCAGGCCGAAGAGGGGGATGGAGACGCTCCCGTCCTCCCGCTCCTTCCCCGGGAGCCCCTCGGGCATCCGCGCGCCGGGGACGGGCCGGAATTCGAGTTCCCCATTGCGTTTCAGGCCGACCCGCTCCACCGCGTTCCAGGGGATGGCGTGGGCCGACCCCATCGAGGAGCCGCTCCAGTGGACGACGGTCATCCCGTCGGGGTCCAGGGTCAGCGCCTCGCGCCCGCTCGCCCACCACGACAGCAGCGTGAACGCGACCGCCGACCCGGCCACGGTCAGCACGACCCACCTGTTCGTGTAGAACCCCAGCAGGGTGTCCGGGGAGACGAAGAACAGGGAGAGCAGGGAGAGCAGGCCCGCGGGGACGAGCACCAGCAGCCACAGCAGGACGGTCACTTCGACGCACGTGACGAGGTGCTCCCACCGCGTGGAGTCGTAGGTCCTGCGCCAGTCCGGGGGGAGGAGGGCGGCGGGGGCGGCCACCGGCTCCGCCGGGGCGGGCTCCGCGACGTTGCCGGCTGCCGGGGCACGGTCGGCCCCGAGAGCCTCCGGGGCCCGCGCGGCCCCGTGGTCCGCCGTGCCGACGGTCTCCGGAGCCCGGGTGCCGCCGGTCACGGCCGCCTCCGGCGCTCGCTGTTCCGGGACCCGCGCGGCCACCGCGTCCGGGGCCGGGGCCGGCGCCTCCGGGACGGCGGAGGCCGCGCGCTCCAGGACCGAGGCGATGGAGGGCCGGGCGGCGGGGTCCTTGGCCAGGCAGTCCGCGACCAGGCCGACCAGCTCGTCCGGCACCCCCGACAGGTCCGGCTCCCCGTGCACGATCCGGTACACCAGGGCGGCGATCTCCCCGCCGCGGAAGGGCGACCGCCCGGTGGCCGCGAACACCAGCACGCACCCCAGCGCGAACACGTCCGTCGCCGGGCCCGGGACCTCGCCGCGGATCTGCTCCGGGGCCATGAACGCGGGGGTGCCCATGATCCCCGTCGAGGTCATGCCGTCCCCGGAGTCCAGCGCCCGCGCGATGCCGAAGTCGATCAGCCGGGGGCCGTCCCCGCCCATGATCACGTTGCCGGGCTTGAGGTCCCGGTGCACGATCCCCTGTTCGTGCACGGCCGCCAGCCCCTCGGCCAGCCCGGCGGCCAGGGACAGCACCTCGGCGGCGGGCAGGGGGCCGCCGCCGTGCACCGCCTCCGACAGCGACGGCCCGGGAACGTACGCGGTGACCAGCCAGGGCGGGTCGGCGGCGGGGTCGGCGTCCACCACCTGCGCCGTGTAGAAGCCGCCCACCCGGCGGGCCGCCTCCACCTCCCGGGCGAAGCGGCGGCGGAAGCCCTCGTCCCCGGCCAGCTCCGGCCGCACCACCTTCACCGCGACCGTCCGGCCGCCGGGGGATCTGCCCAGGTAGACCCGTCCCATACCGCCGCCGCCCAGGACGCCTTCGAGGCGGTAGCGGCCGACGGTGCGGGGGTCGTCGGGGAGCAGGGGGTCGATCACGGGTCTGTTCCTTCCGGTGCTCTGCCGGTCCTCACCGTGCTTCGGAATCCTCGCAGACGGCGGTGGTTCTGAGAACACGGGCCTTTCCGGCCGGAACGGAAAAGCGCGTGCGCGGACGGCCGGGCCCGGGTTAGCGTCGCGCCCATGAGCGATGCGAACGGAGCACGGACCGGACCGAAGCCGAACCACTTCGACACCGATGTCGCCGAACACTACGACACCCCCGGCGAGGGCATGTTCGCCCCCGACAAGGTCGACCCGGCGGTCGACCTGCTGGCCGGACTGGCGGGGGAGGGGCGGGCCCTGGAGTTCGCCGTCGGGACCGGGCGCATCGCGCTGCCGCTGGCCGCGCGCGGCGTTCCGGTGCACGGCATCGACCTGTCCCCGGCCATGGTGGAACAGATGCGCGCCAAGCCGGGCGGCGGGGACATCGACGTGGTCATCGGGGACTTCGCCACCACCCGGGTCCCGGGGGAGTTCTCGCTGGTCTACCTGGTCTTCAACACCATCAACAACGTGACCACGCAGGACGAGCAGGTGGAGTGCTTCGTCAACGCGGCCGCGCACCTGGGGCGGGGCGGGCGGTTCGTGGTGGAGGTGGGGGTGCCGGAGCTGCGCAGGCTCCCCAAGGGCCAGAACATGGTGCCGTTCCACGCGGGCGAGGAGGAGTGGGCGTTCGACCTGTACGAGCCCGCGACGCAGCTGTTCAGCTCCAACTACGTGTCGGTCGCGGACGGCAGGGGGAGCCTGCGGTCCGTCCCGTTCCGGTACGTGTGGCCGGCGGAGCTGGACCTGATGGCGCGGATCGCGGGGATGCGGCTGGTGGAGCGCTGGCAGGACTGGGACCGCACGCCCTTCGGGGACGAGAGCGAGAAGCACGTGTCGGTCTGGGAGAAGGTGCTGGACTGACGCCTCCGGGGGCGGGCGGCGGGACGACGGCCCCGGACCGGGGCCGGAACCGGCCAGGGGTCGGGGACGTCCGGGTATGGTCCGCGACCCTGTGTCTCCGTTAGGGTGCGGTGCGTGCTCGGGCCGAGGCGCCTCGGTTCCGTACCGGGCACGGACCGGACCCCGCCCCCGTCCGCGGTCGCTGTTCCGGAACAGCCGAACGATGGAGGTCCGATGCCCGACCCCGCCGCCCTCGCCGCGCACGCCATGCCGCCCGTGGTGCACGCCGTACGGACCTACGGTCCGGGGGCTCCGGACGCGGACCCCGCGCACCACCCGGGGGTGCGGCTCCTCGCCCTCCTCGCCTCCCACCAACGGTTCGGGCCGGGGATCCGCGGCGCCGTCGCGGAGCTCGCAGCGGCGCCCGCCGACCCGGCCCGCCTGAGCGCGTTGAACGCCCGGATCGCCGAAGCCCTGGCCGGGGACGCCGGGCTGGCGGCCGGGGCCGCGGCCGTGCCGCTGCCGTCCGCCGCCCCGCCGGGGCGTGGGGGCCGCCGGCCGGAACCCCGGCGCGGCCCGCCCCGGCGTCGGGGCGTGTGGGGGGAATGGCGATCGGCGCCGCGGTCCTGGGCGGACTCGGGTTCCTGCTGGTGCCGATCCCCTTCGCGATCGTCCTGTCCGCCATCGTCCTGACCCGGGCCCTGCGGCGCCCGGCGGCGGACGCCGCCGACCCCTCCGGCGCCGCGCCCCCGACCGGAACGGCACCGGGAGGCCCGGGAGCCGGCCCCGTCGGCGGCCCGCCCCCGGCGGGCGAGTTCCCGGGGCCGCCGCGGCCGGAGGACCGCCTCCCCGGGGGACGGCCCGGCAGCGGGCGCCGCGGGCGGGCCGGTCGAGGCCGGGGCGTTCCCCGGGCAGGCCCCCGCCTCACCGGCGGGCTCGGCCGCCCCCGAGCCGGCGTCCGCCGCGACCGGAGCGCCCGGCTCCCCGGCCGGGGTGTCCGACGCCGGAGCGGTCCCCCGCCCGGCGCCGCCCCGTCGCCGGCCGGATCGCCCGGTGGCGGTGCGGCACCGCCCGCCGGCCTAGCCCGGCTCCCCGCCGAGTCCGAGGGCGGCCCAGCGCATGGCCAGGACCCCTCGCGGACCCCCGGGAACCCCGGGGAACGCCCCGTTCGAGGACCGGACCCGGTCCGCGTCCGCCGAGGCCCAGGGCTCCCCGGCACCGGCCGACGCGCCCGCGGAACCGGCGGCGCACACGGCCGGCGCCCCGCTCGACCACGGAGGCGGCCACCGCGGGCCCGAGCCCCGCGGGCGCCTCACCGGGTGCCGGTGCGCAGCCGCACGCGGCGCCCGCTTCCCTGCAGTCGCACGCGGCACCGGCCTCCCCGCAGCCGCACGCGGCGCCCGCCGACCCCGGGACGGGCGCGGGTGCCCGCACGGCCGGGCCCTCCGGGGCGGAGCCGCCGCCGGGCGGCCCCCTCCCCCGTCCGGCGGCGGGGGCGTCCCGGCGGCCGCGGGGGCGGGCGCCGCGGCCGGGGGGACGGCGGTCGTCCAGATCGTCCTGGCGATCCTCGCCCTCGTCCTCTCCGGGGTGTGGGGGCTGGGGTGGACGGGCGTCGCCGTCGTCGCCGCGAACTACGAGGAGCCCACCTACGCCGCCACCTGCGAGCCGCCGCCCGGGTACGCCAACGCGTGCACGCTGGAGCCGGGGGACTGCTTCATGCTGCCCTCGTTCGAGGAGGAGTTCCCGGAGGTGGAGCTGACCTCCTGCGACGAGTCCCACGACGCCCAGGCGATCGGCGCCTTCACCGCGCCCGCGGGGGACTGGCCGGGTATGGCCGGGTTCGCCTCGGCCAGCGAGACCGAGTGTTCGCCCATCGCCGACCGCAACGTCGACGCCTCCCTGATGTCGCCCTCGGACCAGCTCGGCTTCATCGCCCCCAACCGCGCCTCCTGGGACTTCGGCGTCGACCACGTCACCTGCATCGTCTTCACGGAGGACGCCTCGTGGACCTCGTCCGTCCTGGTCCCGGGAGCGGACCTGTCGATCCCCACGGGGTACTGAGATGCCGGGCAGGCGCGCACGGCGCGAGCGCGAGCGCGGGCGTGCGCGCGAGCGCTCGGAGAGGCACGCGGCGGGGCGGTGGGAGGTGCTCTTCGAGACCTCGGACCAGGCGGAGATGCGGACCTACCGGGAGCGCGAGCGGGAGGTGCTGCGGCGGTACCGGGAGGACGACCTGAGGATCGACGTCCTGTGCGGGCGGACGCGGCAGGAGACGTGGTACCGCCTGAGCGCCTTCGTGCCGGGGCGGCCGGGGAGTGAGGCGCCCGCGCCCTCCCCGCGCGCCCGCGGGCCGCCGGCCGGGCCGGTGCGCACGGGGCGGGCCCGCGCCGAGAGGGGCGCGGGCCCGAGCGGGACGGTCGTTTCACGGGCGGGTTCAGCCGGTCTCGTCCCCGGGACGGCGGCGGCCCAGGATCAGCGCGGCGACTCCGGCGAGCGTGGCCAGGAGGCCGCCCACGGCCGGAACGGCGGCCGAGGCGCCGGTCTTGGGGAGTTCGGGCTGTCCGGGCGCCTCCGGGCCCGGGTGCTCTGGCACCCCCGGCCCCCCGGGTTCGCACGGCTCCCCCGGCTTTCCGGGCTCCCCGGGTTCCCCGGGTTCGCACGGTTCCGTGGGTTCACCCGGTTCGCACGGCTCTCCGGGCTTCCCGGGCTCTCCGGGTTCTCCTGGTTCGCAGGGCTCTCCCGGCTCCCCGGGTTCTCCCGGTTCCCCGGGTTCGCACGGCTCTCCGGGTTCTCCTGGTTCGCAGGGCTCTCCCGGCTCCCCGGGTTCTCCCGGTTCCCCGGGTTCGCACGGCTCTCCTGGTTTCCCGGGTTCCCCGGGTTCGCACGGTTCTCCAGGTTCTCCCGGTTCTCCGGGTTCTCCCGGTTCTCCGGGTTCACCCGGTTCGCACGGCTCTCCGGGCTTCCCGGGCTCTCCGGGTTCTCCTGGTTCGCAGGGCTCTCCCGGTTCCCCAGGTTCTCCCGGTTCCCCCGGCTCACCAGGTTCCCCCGGCTCACCAGGTTCTCCCGGTTCCCCGGGTTCGCACGGCTCTCCTGGTTTCCCGGGCTCTCCGGGTTCACAGGGCTCTCCCGGCTCACCGGGTTCCCCAGGTTCACCTGGCTCTCCGGGTTCTCCGGGTTCTCCGGGCTCTCCCGGTTCCCCAGGTTCACCCGGCTCTCCCGGCTCACCGGGCTCCCCAGGTTCTCCCGGTTCCCCCGGCTCACCAGGGCCCGGGTAGCCGGGCTCCGGGTATCCACCGCGCTCCGCGGACTTGTACACCTGCTCCACGGCGATCTCCGGCAGGAGGACCTGTGGCTGATCGCTCAGCGCGCGCTCCACCGCCTGTTCGATGTCCACCGCTGTGCCGGCCTCCGGCTCGGCGAGAACGGGAGACGTGCTCCACAGGAACGGGGCGACGAACACCGCGCCGGTGAAGGCGGCGGCCATCCGTACGAGGCTGCGGGCACTGATGGACTGGGCGGCCTTCGGGGCCGACTTCGGGCAATGGTCCATGTCCGAATCGTCGACAATTCATCGCTTAAAGTCACCGATAGCCACTCTCGGTAACGGCAAAGCGATCACAAAACCCGCGTAAACAGGTGGATCGTTCTGCTGTGTCGGTCCTCCGCCCGCTTATCGACCGCCTACGCGTCGAAGATCGACGTCCCCCTCGTGCAGTCGTCGAGCACGCCGCCGTATCGGACGTCGATCCCCGGGGTGTCCGGGGGTGGTCCCGTCGGCCCGCGGCTAGCGTTCATCCTTCGCTCATTGCAAGGATTCGAAGTGGCGGCGTTGCGTTAGATTTAGAACCATTGCAACGATTTCAAAGAATCTAACTGCGATAACAAGACTTGCTCGCAACATTGATATTGCCCAATCTATGAATGCAACGTAGCGTTTCCATCAACAGAAACACACCGACAAGGAGTGGACCATGCAGAGCTTCGACACCCCCGCCCCCGTCTCCGTCATCCTCGACATCCCCGCCGGCCGCATCGGCCTCATCGCCGCCGAGCGCCCCGACACCACGGTCGACGTCCTGCCCGCCGACCCCGCCAAGGGCCGCGACGTGAAGGCCGCCGAGCAGACCACGGTCTCCTTCGCCGACGGTGTCCTGCGCATCCAGGCCCCCGAGGCCCGGAACCGGATCTTCGGCGACTCCGGATCGGTCGAGGTGACCGTCCACCTGCCCGCCGGCTCGCGCGTCGAGGCCAGGGCGGCCGCCGCCGGGTTCCGCGGCGTCGGCCGACTCGGCGAGGTCTCCTACGAGGCCGCCCAGGGGCCGGTCGAGATCGGGGAGGCCGCCGGCGCCGGCGTCGCCATCCAGGACGGCGGCATCACCGTCGGCCGCCTCACCGGCCCCGCCCGGCTCGGCACCGCCAAGGGCGACATCCGTGTCGACGAGGCGGTGCGCGGCGAGCTCGTGCTGAGCACCCGGGACGGTGACATCTCGGTCGCCGCGGCCGCCGGGGTCTCCGCCTCCCTGGACGCCGGCACCTCCTATGGCCGCGTCGACAACGCCCTCAAGAACGACGGCACCACCGGCCTCGACATCCGCGCCACCACCACCCGCGGCGACATCGCCGCCCGCAGCCTCTAGCCCGACCGCCCCCCGATCCACCCCCCGGCACTGAAGGAGCACACCATGACCGACACCCCGACCGTCCACGCCGAACCCACCCCGCCGAACACCCCCGACCCCGCCGGGCCGGACCGCCCGGAACTCCGGAAGGCCGTCGAAGAGGTCGTCGCCCGCGGCTTCGCCGGATTCCAGCTGCGGGTGCACGACGAGCAGGGAGCCTGGACCGGCAGCGCCGGAGTGCGCGAGCTGGGCGGGACCGAGGAGCCGCCGACCGACGGCCACTTCTGGATCGGCAGCACCACCAAGACCTTCGTTGCGACCCTGGTCCTGCTCCTGGTGGCCGACGGCCTGATCGGGCTGGACGACCCGGTGGCGGACCGGCTGCCCGCGTTCGGCCTGGATGGGCGGATCACGGTGCGCATGCTGCTCCAGCACACCAGCGGGCTGTACAACTACACCGGCGAGCTCGAACCCGACGGGACGATGGTCCTCGGCATCGACGCGGTCGGCGAGGTGTGGGCGCGCAACCGGTTCCGGTCCTACCGGCCCGAGGAGCTCGTCTGGTTCTCCCTGGAGCGCCCGGCGCGGTTCGAGCCGGGGGCGGACTGGAGCTACTCCAACACCAACTACACGCTGGCGGTGCTGCTGATCGAGGAGGTCACCGGCCGCACGTACGCCGAGGAGATGCGGCGGCGGATCCTGGACCCGCTCGGGCTGTCGGGCACCGCGGTCCCCGGCGACTCGCCGGACCTGCCCGCGCCCCACGCCCACGGCTACCTCTCCTACGAGGCCGACGGCGAGCGGACGACGGTCGACGTCACCCGCCAGAACCTCTCGCTGCTGGTCGGCGCCGGCGACATGTACTCCACCACCCGGGACCTGCACCTCTTCTTCTCCGCGCTGCTGGGCGGCGGGCTCCTGCCGGAGCCGCTGCTGGAGCAGATGTGCGACCCGCACCCGAAGATCGGCTACGGGCTTGGGCTGTTCGTGCAGGACCTGGGGCCGGACCGCGGCACGGTCCTCCACCACAACGGCAGCCCGCCCGGGGGCTACGGGGCGCTGATGGTCGCCTCCCCCGACGGGAGCACGACCCTGACCGCCTCGCTGACCATGGGCGACGCCGACATCGACCCGGCACAGGTGTTCCCCGGCGTGCTGGACCTGCTCTTCACGGCGGTGTTCCCCGCGGGGCGGGCCTGATAGCCGTCCGGGACGCGCCGGGCCCGTCGGGTCCGGCGCGCCCCGCGCGTGCGCGGACGCCCGGCCGGGCGTCCGCGCACGTCGCGTGAGGGGCCGCGGGGCTCCGGGAGGCGATCCCGGAGCCCTCCCTCACACACGGGACCCGGCCTCCGCGGCCGCGGGCCGGGGCGGGCCCAGGATCGGGCGCACCCGGTGCCAGTCCCAGCAGAGCAGGTACACGGCTCCCAGGAGCATCAGCGACGTGATCAGCGGGGTCCCGAGCCCGAAGTCCAGCGACACGGTGATCACGACGATGCCGGTGATGATCGGCAGGTACACCGCGGCGCCGAGCGCCGCCGTGCGCGGGACGAGCAGCAGCAGCGCCGCGCCCACCTGGCACAGGCCGATGAAGACGTACAGCGCTCCGAAGTCCTGGTGCAGCGCCGTGAACATCACGTAGACCTCGCCGAGCGACTCCTCCATGGTGAAGGGCTCGTCGACGACCTTGCGGTACCCCGAGGGCAGGAACCCGAGGGCCAGCAGGATCCGGACGCACCAGGTGAAGTGGGACAGCGCCCGGATCCCGCGCACGCGCGCGTGGAGCCCGTCGAGCGCGGACAGCGGTCGGTCCATGGGGGCCTCTCCCTCCGGAGGGTGGAACCGGTCCCCGCCATCCTCGTGCCCGCGGCCGCGGGGCGCGTCCGTCCACGGGCCGATTCCCGCCACCGACGAAGGTCAGCCCCCGCCCGGTCCCGCCCCGACGGAAGTCGGCGCCGTCACTCGTGGAAGGGCTCGCCGGTCACCACGTGGTCCGCGTGGCTGAGGGCCTCCAGGACCAGTCTGCGCAGGTGGCCGTCGGCCAGGCTGTAGATCACGTTCCGCGAGCGCCTGCGCGACTCCACCAGTCCCGCCAGGCGCAGCTTGGCCAGGTGCTGTGACACCGCCGTCCGCGAGGCCCCGCAGGCCTCGGTGAGGCGGCCGACGTCGGCCTCCTGCTCCGCCAGCAGCCACAGCAGGTGCAGGCGGGTCGGGTCGGAGAGCAGGGCGAACACCCCCGCCGCCACGGCGAGCCGCTCGGGTTCGGGTGGGGCCGGGTGGGACAGGCTGGGCGCCCGCCGTTCGTCGCTGGTCCGCATGTGCGCAGTCTAGGCGGGCGAACGTTCCATCAACATGTGCGTACTTGCGCACATATATGATCCGGGAGAACCACCCGTCCCCGATCCCCTCGGAGGTGCCCCGTGTGGCGTGCTCTCGTGGACTTCCCCGCCTACCGGCGCATGTTCGCCGCGCAGGTGGTCGCCCTCGCCGGAACGGGCCTGGCCACCGTGGCCCTCGGGCTGCTCGCCTTCGCCCTCGCCGGTGACCGCGCCGCCGCGGTCGTCGCCACCGCCCTGACCATCAAGATGGTCGCCTACGTCGGTGCGGGCCCCCTGCTCACCGCCGCTCTGGTGCGGGTCCCCCGGCGCGCGGTCCTGGTGGGCGCCGACGCGGTGCGGGCGCTCGCCGTCGCCGCGCTGCCCTGGGTCGACCAGGTGTGGCACGTGTACGTCCTGATCGCCGTCCTCCAGTGCGCCTCCGCCGTCTTCACCCCCGCCTTCCAGGCCGTCATCCCCGAGCTGGTCGACGACCGCGGCTACACGGGCGCCCTCGCCCTCTCCCGCCTGGCCTACGACCTGGAGGCCCTCGCCTCGCCCCTGCTCGCCGCCGCGCTGCTCGCCCTCGTCCCGTTCCACGGCCTCTTCGCGCTGACCGCCGTCTCCTTCGCCGCCTCCGCCGCCCTGGTGCTCACCACCGAGCTGCCGCGGGACACCGGCGACCCCCGCCGGGCCGCCGCCTCCTGGAGGGTCTTCGCCACCGACCCCCGGCTGCGCGCCGTCGTCCTCCTCGACCTCGCCGCCGCCGTGGTCACCGCGCTGGTCCTGGTCGACACCGTGGTCCTGGTCCGCGCGCACCTGGGCGGCACCGACGCGGGGGTGGCGGTGGCGCTGGCGTTCTTCGGCGCGGGCTCCATGGCGGTCGCCTTCGCCCTGGGCCGCCTGGTGGACCGGTTCGGGACCCGGGCGCTCATGGTCGCCGGCCCCGCCGTGCTGGCCGCCGGGTCCGCCGTCCTGGCGGCCGGCTGGGTGCTCGCCCCCGGCTTCGCCGTGCTCGCGGCGGGCTGGACGGTCCTGGGCCTGGGCTGCTCGCTGATCGCCGCCCCCTCCGGGCGGGTGCTGCGGGACGCCGCCCCGGAGGGCGGCCTGGCCGGGGTGCTGGCCGCGCGGTTCGCGCTCTCCCACGCGTGCTTCCTGGCCACCTACCCCCTCGCCGGATGGGCCGGCGGCCTGGACCCCGCGGCGGTGTTCGCCGGGGCGGGCGCCGCGGTCGCGGTGTGCGGCGCGGCCGCGGCGCTGCTGTGGCGTCCGTGGACCGCGAACCCCTAGGGGGCACCCCCGCTCGTCCCGGATTTCGGTCGTGGCCGTTTGAAAAAAGGTCGCGGATGACCCGAAAAAATGTAGGTTCGTGTAACAGGCCCACGGCGGTCCACGGCCCCGGGCGGCCCCCGCGGCCACACGGAACCCGACCGTCCTCGGCTCCGGGTGCCGGGGCGCCCCCGACCACCCGGGGGACGGCGTCCGAACAGGAGAGACGGGGACCGCGGACGGGTAGGGTCCCCTTGCCGGGCCCGTGTCCCGCCCGCCGCACCGGCGCCCACACACCAGGAGGTAATGCGTGCCCACCCGGAACAGGACCGTTCTCGTCGTCGGCGCAGGCGTGGCCGGTTCCGCCTTCGCCCACTGGGCCGCCCGGCACGGCTTCGCCCCCACCGTCGTGGACCGGGAACCCCGGCTCTCCTCCCGGCTGTCCCGCCTGGAGATCGGCTTCGGCGGCATCGGCGTCCTCGAACGCATGGGCCTGCTCGACCGCCTCGCCGGCGAGGTCGGCCCCCCACCCGCCGTCGAGTTCCGCTTCGGAGAGGACGGCGACCCCGTCCGCTGCCCCGCGCCCCCGGCCGAGCACTCCCTGGTGGTCCGCCGCGACCCCCTGCTGCGCGAACTCCGGGACCTGACCGGCTCCGACGCCGAGTTCCTGTTCGGGGACTCCGTCACCGCCCTGCGGGAGACGCCCGACGGCGTCGACGTGGAGTTCGAGAACGGCCCGCCCCGCCGGTTCGACCTGGTCGTCGGCGCGGACGGCCTGCACTCGACCGTGCGCGACCTCGCCTTCGAGGGGACGGCCGCCGACCACATCCACGATCTCGGCGTCACCGTCGCGGTGTTCACCGTCCCCGACTTCACCGGCCAGCACGCCCTGTCCACCGTCCTGGTCAAGCCCGGCCGCGGCGCCATGCTCACCGACATCCCCGGCGAGGACGCCCTGGAGGCCGTCCTGCTCCGCCGCAGGCCGTACGGCGAGCGCGACGCCGGGCGGGAGACCCCCGAGGACCTGGCCCGGGCCTTCGCCGGCGACGGCGGGGAGATCCCGCGCATCCTCGACGAGATGTCCCGCGCCGACGTGCAGATCGCCCCGACCCGGCAGGTCCGGCTGGACACCTGGAGCCGCGGCCGGGTGGTGCTGCTCGGCAACGCCGCCTTCTGCTCCGACCCCATGTCCGGCATGGACACGGTGCTGGCCCTCAAGGGCGCCATGTCGCTGGCCGGCGAGCTCGCCCGGGTCGACGGCGACCACCGGGCGGGGTTCTTCGCCTACGAGGCCGCCATGCGCCCGCACGTGGAGCACGCCCAGCGGATGGGCGAGGACACCGTCGACGGGGCGGCGCCCTCCGGCGGGTCGAGCGGCCTGCGGGTGATGCGCACGGCCCTGCGCGCGGAGCTGCTGGCGAGCAAGGTGATCTCGCTCTTCACCGGCGGGAACGGCATCGCCGAGACGGGCCCGGAGTTCCCCTTCGAGCGCTACCTGCCCGCGGGGGAGCGCGGCACCGTCTGACGCCTCAGCCCGCGGCCGGGGTGCCCCAGCCGGAGCCGATCGCCTCGGGGACCAGCTCCAGCTGGCGCATGAAGCAGTCCAGCAGGCCGGAGAGCCCGGCGGCCCCCGTCCTCTCCCACTCCTCGTGCCCGTTGGAGAGCGCGGCGAAGAAGACCGCCGACACCAGCTCGGGCCGGAGGTCGCCGGGCGCGGCGCCGGTGCGCAGCGCGATCGCCTCCGCGAGCCGGGACTGGCGGCGCCGGCAGTAGGTCATGCCGGTGCGCACCAGCTCGGGGCTCTCCGCGATGATCTCGGCCGCGCCGCCCTTGAAGTGGTGCATCGCCGTCCGGCTCAGCGTCTCCCAGTGGTCGCGCATGGCGTTGCGCAGCGCCTCGAAGGGCGCCTCTTCGGCGGGGCGGGCCAGCAGGTGCTCGACGAGGACGTCGTCGACGCTCTCCATCGCCTCCAGGACCACGTCCTCCTTGGTGGGGAAGTACCGGAAGAACGTGCGCTGGGAGACGCCGGCCCTGGCGGCGATCTCCTCGGTGGTGGTGTTCCCGTAGCCCTGCTCGTGGAACAGGCGCAGCCCCGTCTCGATGAGCGCTCTGCGCGTGCGCGCCTTCTTGGCCTCGCGCAGCCCCGGGCGGCAGTCCCCGGTGACCTCCCCGACGGCGTCGGGGCTCGTCGTGCTCATGGACGCGCCTCCTGTCCCCATGGTGTCGCCACGGTTTCCCTCCGGTGTCCCCCCGGAGGCCCTTCCCTGGAGGATACCTCTGCGCCCATGTGGTGTCAGTCACTGTAAAAAGTCAGTGGCTGACAAGTGGCAGTGGCTGTCATAATCTCGGAGCACAGTGGCCCGGGGCATCCGGAAGACCGTTCAGGGGGATCACATGACCGCGCAGACCACACCGCCCGCGACCGCCGCGCCGCCCGACCGGCCGGCGTCCGCCTGGACGCGCAGCCCCTGGGCGACGCTGGTCGCCATCGCGTTCGGCGTGATGATGGTGGCGCTGGACGGCACGATCGTGGCGGTCGCCAACCCCGCCATCGGCGCCTCGCTGGGCGCCTCCCTGGCCGAACTCCAATGGGTCACCCACGGCTACCTCTTGGGCCTGGCCGTCTTCCTCATCACGGCGGGCAAGCTCGCCGACAGGTTCGGCCACCGCCGCGTCTACCTGGTGGGCGTGGTCGGGTTCGTCGCCTCGTCGGTGGCGATCGCGCTGTCCTCCGGCGTCATCATGCTGGTGGCCTTCCGCATCGCACAAGGCGTTTTCGGCGCGCTGCTGCTGCCCTCCGCCATGGGCCTGCTGCGCTCGGTGTTCCCGCCCAGCAGGCTCGGCCGGGCCTTCGGCGTGTTCGGCAGCCTCATCGGCGCCTCCACCGCCGCCGGGCCGATCGTCGGCGGCCTGCTGGTGGGCTCGTTCGGCTGGGAGGCGGTCTTCTACATCAACGTCCCGGTCGGCGCGGTCGCGCTGGGCCTGGGCCTGTGGCTGCTCGCCGCCAACCGCCCCACCGACGCCGGCGGCCGCCTGGACCTCCCCGGCATCGTCCTGGTCAGCGTCGCCGTGTTCGCCCTGGTGTGGGCGCTGGTCGAGGCGCCGGTGGTGGGCTGGACGCACCCGGTGACCCTGGTCTCGCTCGGTGCCGCCCTGCTCCTGGGCCTGGCCTTCGTGCTGTGGGAGCGCCGCCCCGAACAGCCGCTGCTGCCGCTGTCCCTGTTCGCCGACCGGTCGGTGTCCATCGGCGTCGTGCTCACCGTCGTGATGGCCGTGAGCCTCATGGGATCACTGTTCTTCGTGACCTTCTACCTCCAGGGCGTGCGCGGTCTGACCCCCGCGCAGACCGGGATGCAGCTCATCGCGATGACCGCCACCATGGCCGTCACTTCGCCGCTGGCGGGACGCCTGCTGGACCGGGTCGGCGCGAAGCCGCCCACCACGGCGGGCCTGCTGTCCGGATCGGTCGGCATGTTCCTGCTCTCGGGCATGGACGCCGACACCGGCGTCCTGTACACCTCCGCCGCCTTCCTGCTGCTGGGCGCGGGCCTGAGCCTGGTCATGACCGGTGCGACCGCAGCGATCATCGGCAACGCGCCCGTGCGGCTGGCCGGGGTGGCCTCGGCGCTCCAGCAGGCCGCCATGCAGCTGGGCGGCTCGCTGGGCACGGCCGTCCTGGGCGCGGTCATGTCCGGGACGATCCTGGCCACCCTGCCCGGGCACCTCGCGGCGGCCGGGCAGGACGTCCCCTCGGCGGCCGGGCTCGCCGCCGTCCAGAGCACCGTCGCCCAGGGCGGGGCGGTGGTCCCCGAGGGGGCCGCCGCGGACGTCGCCGAGGCGGTCACCCGCGCCAGCAACCTGGCCTTCCTGGACGGGCTCCAGCTGGCCTTCCTCATCGCGTCCGGACTCCTCATGGCCGGTGCGGTCCTGTCGCTGTTCATGCGCGCCGGGCGGATGGAGGACGACCAGGAGGCCCCCGTCGTCCACGTGTGATCGCGCCGGGCGGGGGAGCGCCCACGAAAAGGGGGAGGGGCGGGGCCGCACGGCCCCGCCCCTCCCCTTCCGGGCCGGATCAGGTGGTGTAGTCCGCGTTGATGCGGATGTACCCCTCCGTCAGGTCGCAGCCGTAGGCGGTGAACGCGCCCCCGGCGATCCCCAGGTCCACCGAGATCACCACCTCGTCGCCCTTCATGTGCTCGGCCGCCCGCGCCAGCACCTCGTCGGTCGACTCCGCGGGGTAGGTCTCCACGTCGCCGAAGAGGATGCGGGTGTTCTCCGGCAGGATGTCGGTCTCGTCCGAGCACTTGCCGACGGCCATCGCCACCCGGCCCCAGTTGGGGTCGGCGCCGTGCACGGCCGTCTTGACCAGGGGCGAGTTGACGACCGCCTTGGCGACCCGCTTGGCCTGCGCGTCGTCGCGGGCCCCGGTCACCCGCACCTCCAGCAGCTTGCTCGCCCCCTCGCCGTCGGAGGCGATCATCCGGACCAGCCGCAGGGCCACCTCGAACAGCGCCGCCTCGAAGTCGGCGAGGTCCACCGGCCCCGCCAGGCCGTTGGCGAACAGCGCCGCGGAGTCGCTGGTGGAGGTGTCGCTGTCGATGCTCAGGGCGTTGAAGGTGCGGTCCACCACCCGGCGGAACACCTCGTCCAGCACCGGCCGCTCGATCTCGGCGTCGGTGAAGAACCACGCCAGCATCGTCGCCATGTCCGGCTCGATCATGCCCACGCCCTTGGCGATGCCGGTCAGGGTCGCGTTCCCCACCCGCGCCGAGGCGATCTTGGGGTGGGTGTCGGTGGTCATCATCGCCGCCGCCGCCCGGTCCAGGTCGGCGGGCGGGAACTCCTCGGGCAGCCCGTCCAGGTGGGCGCGGACCTTCTCCATCGGGTACGGGCGGCCGATCACGCCGGTGGACGCCACCAGGATCTCGTCGGCCGGCACCCCGGCCGCCGCCGCCACCCGCTCCTGGAGCTCGCGCGCGTTCTCCTCGCCCACGCCCCCGGTGGCCACGTTGGCGTTGCGGGCGATCACCGTGACGCCCCGCGCCCGCCCGTCGGCCGCCGCGCGACGGCTGAGCACCACGCTGGGCCCCGCGAACCGGGACCGTGTGAAAACGGCCGACACGTGCGCGGGCACCTCGGACACCACCGCGAAGAAGTCGTCGTTGGGGTCCTTGATCCCGATGTTCCCGGCGACACCGCGGAAACCGGCGGGAACGGGGGTCTTGCTGCTCAATCGTCCTCCTCGGGGTCGTGGGCGCCAGACTACTCCGCCCGGGAGCAAGGCCCTGATTACGGCCCTGACCTGCGAGGGTTTCGTCCTGTGCGGAGTCCGGAACGGTGTGACAACGAGCAGATAACGGGGTATCCGCGGGGGTGAGTGGAGAACATCGGGGGGAGGCGTGTGGTGCGTGACGGAGACTGGCTCACCGAGACGGGGGCGCGGATACGCGGTGTCCTGAAGGTGATGGTGGACGCGGGCTGGCTGCCCGGCGGCGCCGCCGTCATCGGCACCGGGGGCATGTGGGAGTTCGTCGCGGTCGGCCGGATCGACGAGGACAACGACACCGCCCCCGACGTCGCCTACGACGTCGCGAGCCTGACGAAGGTGATGGCGACGTGGCCGCTGGTCGGCCAGGCGGTCGTCGAGGGGATGCTGGATCTGGACGCCCCGATGTCCGAATACCTCCCCGCGGACGGGCTGCCCGGAGCGGCCGTCACCACCCGGCAGATCCTCACCCACACCAGCCGCCTCAACCAGGTGACCTGGCTGGAGAGGTACGTGGGCACCGACCAGGACCTGGCCGAGGCGATCCTGGCCGATCCGCTGGAGGAGCCCGGGTACCGGTACATCGACCGGGGGTTCATCCTGCTCGGCCTGGTGCTGGAGCGGCTGTACGGGACGGGGCTGGACCGGCTGGCCGCGGACCTGTGGGACGAGCTGGGCATGCGGTCCACGGCGTTCGGACCGCTGGCGCGCTCGCCCGGGGTGGCGCCCACCGAGCGCCGGCTGCCCGGCGCCGCCCCCGCCTGGGGCGTGGTGCACGACGAGGCGGCGGCGCTGATGGGCGGGGTGGCCGGTCACGCGGGCGCGTTCACGACCGCCATCGACCTGGGCGCTTTCGCCCGGGAGCTGCTGCGCATCCACGAGGGCGGGGACGGGCCGGTGCCCTCCTCGTTCGTGCGGGAGAGCTGGCGGCCCCACGTGGACGCCGGGCAGCGGCTGTGGCGCGGGCTGGGGTGGCTGGTGACCCCGGAGGGGGTGGTCTACCACAACGGGTTCACCGGGACGAGCCTGTTCATGCACCCCGAGACCAGCAGGTACGTGGGGGTGCTGACCAACGCGGTCTACTACGGCCGCGCCCGCACGGGCCTGGCGGACCTGCGCTCGGCGGCCCGGTCGGCGGTGTCGCCGCAGGCGCACGACTCCACCCCGTAGGGCGGGGCGGTCGTCCGGTGCGCGGTGCGGCCCCGCCTCAGGGCCGGGCCAGGGCCCGGGCGAGCGACCCGAGGAACTCCGCCAGTCCGGCCGGGCCCGGCACCACCAGGTCGGCGGCCTCGACGACCCTGGCGGCCTCGCTGGAGGCCGCGCACACGGTCAGCCCGGGGAGCCCGTCCGCGCGCAGCCGCGCCACGGCGTCGAAGGCGGGCAGGTCGCCCAGGTCGTCGCCCGCGTACAGGACGGACCCGGCGGCCCGCTCCGCCACCAGCGCGGACAGGGCCGCGCCCTTGTCCACGCCCGGAGGGCGCAGCTCGATGACCATGCGGCCGGGCTCCACCCGGAGCCCGGCCCGCTCCGCCAGCGCGGACAGGTGCGGGGCGAGCAGTGCCAGCGCGGCGTCCGGTTCGGCGGTGCGGCGGGTGTGCACCGCCAGCGAGCGGCCCTTGTCCTCGATCCAGGTGCCCTCGGGCGCCTGGAGGGAGTCGATCAGGCCGGGCAGTTCGGCGCGGACCAGGGACACCCCCGGCGGCGGGTCGGCGGCCAGTACGCGGCCGTCCGCCCAGCGTTCGGCGCCGTAGTGGCCCAGCACGATGATGCCCGGGACGCGGTCCAGCCCGCCCAGGCCGACGGCGGTGGCGGCCGGGCGCCCGGTGACGACCGCGACCGTGCCCAGCCGCCCGGCCAGCTCCGCGAGCAGTTCCACGATCCCCGGCTGGGGGGCGGAGGTGCGCGGGTCGTCGACGATGGGGGCCAGGGTCCCGTCGAAGTCGAAGGCGACCAGGGCCTTGGCGGGGTCGGTCAGCAGGGCGTCGAGCGCGGTGCGCCCCTCGGCCGTGCTCGGTTCGGGCGGTTGCATGGCGGACCTTTCCGGACGGGCGGCGCCTCCAACCTACCCGGGGCGGACAGGGGGAGTCCGAGGACGTCGCGGAACCGGCGTCCGATGTCCGTGCCGTGTTCGGCCGCCGTTCACCGGTGCCGGTGCACGATGGGGATTCGTGTGGGATGAGAGAGGCGGGTGCGCACCTGAGGGTGCGCACCCGCCTTGTTGTCTGGTTTCGGACCTGCGGTCGCGTCCGTGGTTCTTCGGGCAGAGAGCGACCGAAAAGGGGCCTCAGAGTCGGATGCCCAGCCGCCGCGCGTTGCGTTGGCGCTGGCGGTCGGCGCGCACCCGGCGCAGCCGCTTGACCGTCATGGGGTCGAAGGCCAGCGCCTCGGGGCGGTCGACCAGCCCGTTCAGCAACTGGTAGTACCGCGTGGCGGAGAACCCGAACTCGTCGCGGATCGCCTGCTCCTTGGAGCCCTCGAACTTCCACCACTGGCGCTCGAAGGCCAGGATGCGCTGATCGCGTTCGGCCAGTGCCGACTGACCGTCTTCGGTCCGACCGATATTCGGCATGGGACACCCCCTGGGCGGGAAATTGGTTTGTCCGGATCGGCCCGACTCATGCTAGCGACTCGACATGCCGGATGCGGAGCGGAAAACCCAGGACTGGCAGCGGGGATACAGTTACCTTTCCTACCCCCGCGGCCACTTGTCCACGCCGGAAACCTGTGCTCATGACAGAATTACGGTGGTACAGGGGAGCAACATTAGGGAGCCTGTCGTGCTCGGGGGCATCAGCCGTCACAGGGAACACACCGGGATCGTCGCCATCGCCGCGACCGTCGTCCTCGGTCTGGCCGCCGCCCCCGCGGCGGCCGACGGGGTCCCCGATTTCCGCCCCGAACAATGGGGACTCCAGTCGATCAACGCCCAGGAATTGTGGCCGGAAACACAGGGTCAGGGCATCACCGTGGCCCTGCCCGGGGCCTCCGTCCACGCCGACCACCCGGACCTGGTCGACAACCTGACCGTCGACGAGGAGTTCGGCGGCAACGACGGCGACGCCGATACGGGCACCGCCGCGGCCGCCCTGGTGGCGGGCCACGGGCACGGGATGGACGCCGACGGCGGCGTGCTGGGCGTGGCCCCCGACGCCGGGCTGCTGGTCCTCCCCACCGGGGACCGGCTGGCCGGCGCGGTGCGCCACGCGGTCGACGCCGGGGCGCAGGTCGTCCTGTTGCCCGAGATCCCCGACGGGACCGACCTCACCGGGGCCACCCGCGACGCCGTCGCCGCCGGGGTCCTGGTGGTCGGCCCGGCCGACAACCCGGCCGACCCCAACGTGCTGGCCGTCGGCGGGATGGACGAGAACGCCGAGCTGATCCCCGGATCGCCCGACGCCGGGGCGATCGAGCTGGTCGCGCCCGGCGCCGACCTGGAGACGGCCGGGCCCGACATGGGACAGGTCCAGGTCACCGGCACCGAGTACGCGGCGGCGATGGCCGCCGGGGCCGCCGCGCTGCTGCGCTCGGCCCACCCGCAGCTGCGCCCCGAGCAGATCCGCGAGGCCCTGGTGGAGGGCGGACAGCAGGGGCCGGACGGGCTGCCGAGCCTGCACCTGACCGGTGCCGAGGCGCTGGCCTCCGGGACCGCCCAGGACGTCCCGCTCTTCGACGAGGAGCTGGCCGACCGGGCCGACGAGGGTCCCGCGGTGCCGGTGTGGGTGTGGTTCGCGCTGGTCGGCCTGGTCCTGGTGCTGGGTGTGGCGCTGGTCGTGGTGTGGGTGCGCCGCTCCTCCGCCGACCCCTACGGGGTCAAGGCCGAACGCGCCCTGGAGGAGGCGGAGATCGCCGAGCAGCGCGCCGCCGAGGCTCCGCCCGCCTCCCGCCGGAAGAAGGGCGGCCGCCGCCGCAAGGGCTGACCGCGCCCGGGCGGCGGGAGCCGTCCGGCACCGGGCGGGCGCGGCCGCGCCGGGGGAGCGGTGGCGGGCGGGACCGCGGCGGGCTATACAGGGGGGCCGGATTCCCGCGACCCCTGGAGGGACCGTGCCACGCATGTCCGACGGCAGCGCCGGCGACGCCGACTACGCCGTGATCTCCCGTTCCTACACCGACCACCGCGTCCCCGAGCCCCGGATCGCGCGGATCGTGCACGAGGCCCTGGGCGGCGCCCGGACCGTCCTCAACGTCGGCGCCGGGGCGGGCTCCTACGAGCCCGCCGACCGCGAGGTGACCCCCGTGGAGCCCTCGGCGTCGATGCGCGCGGCGCGGCCGGCCCACCTGCCCGCGGCGGTGGACGCGGTCGCCGAGGACCTGCCGTTCGCCGACGGCGCGTTCGACGCCGCGATGACGACCTTCAGCGTCCACCAGTGGGGCGACCTCCCCGCGGGCCTGGCCGAGCTGCGGCGGGTGACCGCCGGACCGGTCGCGGTCCTCACCTGCGACCCCGGCCTGGTGCGCGACTTCTGGCTGTACGAGTACGCGCCCGAGGTCCTGGACACCGAGGCCCGCCGCTACCCGTCCCCGAAGTCCCTGGCGGAAGGGCTGGGCGGGAACGTGCGGACCATTCCCGTGCCCATTCCCCTGGACTGCTCCGACGGATTCAACGAGGCGTACTACGGCCGCCCGGAGCGGCTGCTGGACGAGGGGGCGCGGCTGTCCTGCTCGGCCTGGAGTTTCGTGGGGGAGGAGGTCGAGCGGCGTTTCGTCGAACACCTGTCCCGCGACCTCGCCGACGGCACCTGGGACCGGCGGCACGGACGGCTGCGCGCACTGCCCGAGCTGGTCGGATCCCTGGTCCTGGTGGTCTCTTCGCCGGAGTGAGGGGTTTCGGAAGGAAAGATACGCGCAAAAGGGAGAATCCGAAGAAAAAGGAGCACGAATTCTCTCCATGTGTATCTGCCGTGTTGCTCTCCGTGGCGATTTGTCCCCTGGTGGTGTTACGAATACACGTGCATATGTAAGCGACGCCGGATGCTCTTGACGCGGGCGGGTCAACGGAGAAATCTTTGTGGAATGTCTCCCCTCGAAGCATCACCGTTGCCC
The DNA here is from genome assembly GCF_018316655.1 of Nocardiopsis changdeensis. GTDB lineage: Bacteria > Actinomycetota > Actinomycetes > Streptosporangiales > Streptosporangiaceae > Nocardiopsis > Nocardiopsis changdeensis. The sequence goes on from NZ_CP074133.1 coordinate 721,698, forward strand.
TCCCGCGGGGAAACGCGGATCGATCCGGCCCCCCAGCACCGCAACCTCATCAACGGTCGGGTCCACATCCTGGACTACGACCCCAAGTGGCCCTACCTGTTCGAGCGTGAGGCCGACCGGGTGCGCGGCATCCTCGGCGACCGCGTCCTGCTCTTCGAGCACGTGGGCTCCACCGCTGTCCCCGGCCTGCCCGCCAAGGCCTGCGTCGACCTGCTGCTGGTCGTCGCGGACTCCGCGGACGAGGACTCCTACCTCCCCGACCTCGCCAGGGCGGGGTACACGCTGGTCATCCGCGAACCCGACTGGTACGAGCACCGCGTGTTCAAGGGCCCCGACGTCAACCTCAACCTGCACGTCTTCAGCGAGGGCTGCGAGGAGATCGAGCGGATGCGCCGGTTCCGCGACCACCTCATCGCGAACCCCGGCGCCCGCGAACGCTACGTCAGGGTCAAGCGGGAGCTGGCCGAGCGCACCTGGGAGAGGATCCAGGACTACGCCGACGCCAAGAGCGCGGTGGTGCGCGAGATCCTCGCGGAGGCCGGGGCGCCGCTGCCCGAGGACTGACCGGGGCCGCTCAGCCGCGGGCCCGGGCCAGGCCCACCAGGACCTTCGCGGACAGGACCGCCCACACCAGGCAGTACAGGCCGAAGACGGTACCGCCGGACCCCTCGGCCAGGTCCCGGTAGACCATGCCGACCGCTCCCGCCAGCGCCATGAGCGCCACCGCCCCCAGCGGCGGCAGGGACAGCCACCGGGGCACCCGGCGGGCGACGGGCAGGGCCGCCAGGAGGAAGAGCAGGGCCACGGCCAGTCCGACCCCGGTGTTGGCCCACTGGGCGGCGGCCACCCCGCCGGGGCCGAACCCGGTGTAGGAGTCGGCCGGGACCGCGGGGCCGCCGGTCACCCCCAGCCGGTCGGCCAGGGCGTACTGGACCTTGGAAGCGACGTAGAGCAGGGACCACAGCGCCGCGGCCACCGCCCAACGGGCGGTGTGGCGCGGTGGCCGGGCGGTGGAGGGGTGCGGGGTCCGGGTGTCCATGGGCCCAGCATCGCGCACGGCGCGGCCGCGTCCCTCCCCCGCGCGGGGGAGCCGGCTCCCCCGGCGGCGGGGTTCCGCCGGGGGGAGGACCCGGGCCCGGGGACGGGATCAGCCCAGGGAGCGCAGCTGGTCCTGGAACCACCGGCGCGGCGGCAGCGCCACCGCCGCCTCCGCCAGGCGCTCCCGCCGGGCCCGCCGCTCGGCCGCGGGCATCGACAGCGCCCGGTGCAGCGCCTCCGCCGTCTCCACGGTGTCGTAGGGGTTGACGGTCAGGGCGTCCCCGCCCAGCTCGTCGGCGGCTCCCGCCTCCCGAGACAGCACCAGCACCGAGTCCCGCTCCGACAGCACCGGGCCCTCCTTGGCGACCAGGTTCATGCCGTCCCGGATGGGGTTCACCAGCAGCACGTCGGCCAGCTGGAACGAGGCCAGCGAACGCGGGTAGTCGTCGTTGACCTCCAGGACCAGCGGCGTCCAGTCGGCCGTCGCGAACTCCTCGTTGATCTCCTTGGCCACCCGCAGCACCGTGTCGGTGTACTCGCGGTACTCGGGCACGTCGCCGCGGCTCGGGTAGGCGAACGCCAGGTGGGTCACCCGCCCGCGCCATTCGGGGTGCGCGAGCAGCAGTTCGCGGTACGCCTCCAGGCCCCGCACGATGTTCTTGGACAGCTCGGTCCGGTCCACCCGGACGATGAGCCTGGTGTCCCCGACCAGCTCCTCCAGGGTCTCCCGGCGGACCGCCACCAGCGGGTCGGCGGCGCTCTCGCGCAGCCCCTCCTCGTCGGCGCCCAGCGCGTGCACGCCCACCCCGACCACCCGTCCGCCGTACTCCACGGTCCGGTTGCGGAAGTCCACGTCCGCGCGCAGGATCTCCGCGCAGCAGCGCAGGAAGGCGTCGGCCCAGCGCGGGCTGAGGAAGCCCAGCCGGTCGGCGCCGAGCATCCCCGACAGCAGCTCCCGGGCGATGTCGTCGGGCAGCATCCGGAAGTACTCCGGCGGGGCCCACGGGGTGTGCGAGAAGTGCGCGATGCGCAGGTCGGGGCGGCGGGCCCGCAGGATGCGCGGCACCAGCGCCAGGTGGTAGTCCTGCACCGCCACCCGGGCGTTGTCCGCGGCACCCGCCACCAGAGCCTCGGCGAAGGCGTTGTTGTAGGCGGTGTAGTCCTCCCACCGCCGCCGGAACCCCGAGCCGAAGGACGGCTTGTTCGGGGTGTCGTACATCATGTGCTGGAGGAACCACAGCGTCGAGTTCGCGACCCCGGTGTAGGCCCCCTGGAAGGTCTCCTCGGGGATGTCCAGCATGTGCACGCGCATGCCGCCCAGGTCGTGGTCGCGGTCCAGCCGGGCCCCCGGGGCCTCGGCCGCGGCCCGCCGGTCCCCCTCGGACAGGGCGGCGCACACCCAGATGCTGTCGATCTCGGTGGCCACCGAGATCATGCCGGAGACCAGGCCGCCGCCGCCGCGGCGGTGTTCCAGGGAGCCGTCCTCGTTGATCGAGAAGGACACCGGTCCTCGGTTGGAGGCGATGAGGATCTGTGCCTTGTCCACGTGGTCTCGTCCTCTCGGGTGCGCGGGATCCGGTCGAGCGCAGGATACGGAAACGGCCCCCGTGGCCGGTGCCGACCCGGTGCGGAAGGGACGGAGGGCGGAGGGCGCACCCTAGGTCTCGCCGGTCGACGTACGCCCCAAACCCGCCCCAGGTCACGGGCGCACGATGTCACGCAGTGGAAACAGGGCCCACGCGCGCGACCGGCCCCGACCTGTGCCGTCTCACCATGTGAGTCGGTTCGTGTTACCCGGATCACGCCCCGTGGAAAACCGGCCGACACGTCCGTTACAGTGACCTTGCCGGTTCCGGGAGGAGCCGGCGGCCACACCACGACAACTTCATATTGCTCATCCAGAGGGGTGGAGGGACCGGCCCTGCGAAGCCCCGGCAACCATCTCGGCGTACATCGCTCGCGGACACGCGAGGCGGCCGGGACAGGTGCCAACTCCGGCCTGGGGACAAGGTGTCCGCCAGGGAAGATGAGGGGAGACGCCTCGCCATGGCGATTGCCGCCACCGAACCCACCTCCGTCCGCGCCTTCGGCCCCGCCGCCGCGCTGTCCTGTCGCGAATGCGGTGAGCGCTACGACCTCACCCCCCGGTTCGCCTGCGAGTTCTGCTTCGGCCCGCTGGAAGTGGCCTACGACTTCGGCGCCGTCACCCGGGCCGACATCGAGAGCGGCCCCGCCAACATCTGGCGCTACCGGCACCTGCTCCCGGTCCCGGAGAACGTGGCCGAGCTGCCCAACATGAACCCCGGCCTCACCCCCCTGGTCAAGGCCGACCGCCTCGCCGCCGAACTGGGCCTGGCCTCCCTGCACATCAAGGACGACTCCGGCAACCCCACCCACTCCTTCAAGGACCGGGTGGTGGCCATCGCCGTCGAGGCGGCCCGCAACTTCGGGTTCACCACGCTGTCCTGCTCCTCCACCGGCAACCTGGCGGGCGCCGTCGGCGCCGCGGCGGCCCGCGCGGGGTTCCAGTCCTGCGTGTTCATCCCCGCCGGGCTGGAGGAGGCCAAGGTCGTCATGGCCGCGGTCTACGGCGGCCGGGTCGTGGCCATCGACGGCAACTACGACGACGTCAACCGGTTCTGCTCCGAGCTCATCGGGGACCCGGCGGGCGAGGGCTGGGGCTTCGTCAACGTCAACCTGCGCCCCTACTACGGCGAGGGCTCCAAGACGCTGGCCTACGAGATCGCCGAGCAGCTCGGCTGGCGGCTGCCCGAGCAGATCGTCATCCCGATCGCCTCCGGCTCCCAGCTCACCAAGATCGACAAGGGCTTCCAGGAGCTGATCAAGCTGGGGCTGGTCGAGGACCGGCCGTACAAGGTCTTCGGCGCGCAGGCCACCGGCTGCTCCCCGGTGGCGCAGGCGTGGGACAAGGGCCTGGACGTCATCCAGCCGGTCAAGCCCGACACCATCGCCAAGTCGCTGGCCATCGGCAACCCGGCGGACGGCCCCTACGTGCTCGACATCGCCCGCCGCACCGGCGGCTCGGTGGAGCACGTGGGGGACGACGAGGTCGTCGAGGCGATCTCGCTGCTGGCCCGGACCGAGGGGATCTTCGCCGAGACCGCGGGCGGCGTCACCACCGGCGTGCTGCGCAAGCTGGTCCGCGAGGGGCGGCTCGACCCCGGGGCCGAGACCGTCGTCCTCAACACCGGCGACGGGCTCAAGACCCTGAACGCCGTGAGCGCCGGGGTGACGGCCACCGTCAAGCCGTCCCTGAAGGCGTTCGCCGAGGCCGGACTGGCCTGACCCCCCACTCCCCGGGGCGGCGCCACGCCCCGGGGCCCACTCCCTCCACGACCACCACCACGGAAGAAGGACGCCATGAGCGCCAGCGTTCGCGTGCCCACCATCCTGCGCACCTACACCGACGACGCCGCGGAGGTCACCGCGCAGGGCGGTACCCTCGCCGAGATCCTCGACGACCTGGAGGCCAACCACCCGGGCATCCGGGCCCGCATCCTCGACGAGAACGGGAAGGTGCGGCGCTTCGTGAACGTGTACGTCGGCGACGAGGACGTGCGCTTCGCCCAGGGGCTGCAGACCGAGGTCGCCGAAGGCGCGCAGGTCTCGATCATCCCGGCGGTCGCGGGCGGCTGCTGACGGCCCCGTACCGCACGACCCCCCGAACCCCGCCGGCCCACGAGGCCGGCGGCTCCCCGGCCCCGCGTCCAATGGACGCGGGGCCGCCCTCGTCCCCGCGCCGCCGCGGCCGTCCCGCCTCCGCCCCGGGCCCGCCGCGGGGGGCGGTAAAGCCTTTGTCCGGGCGCGGAGCGGCTGAGTACGGTTCCGGTATGGGTATCGAGATCAGGGATTTCCGGGACGGCGACCGCGACGCGGTGCTGGAGCTGTCGCTGCGGGCCTGGGAGCCGGTGCACGCGTCGCTGCGGCGGGTGCTGGGCGGGCGCATCTACGACCGGATGATCCCGGATTGGCGGGAGAGCCAGCGGACGGAGGTCGGCGGCGCGCTCGACGACGCGGACACCGCCGTGCGGGTGGCCGTCCGGGACGGCGCGGTCGCCGGGTTCTACGCCGTGGTGATCCGGCCCAAGGACGACACCGGCGAGGTCACCCTGCTGGCCGTGCACCCCGACCACCAGCGGGCCGGGGTGGGGGAGGCGCTCACCCGGCACGCGGTGGACTGGATCCGCGGCCAGGGCATGGGCATGGCCGTCGTCGAGACCGGCGGGGACGAGGGGCACGCCCCGGCCCGGCGCACCTACGAGAAGGCGGGCCTGACCGAGCTGCCGGTCTCCCGCTACTTCCAGGCCCTGTGACGGCGGCCGGGCCGGGTGCCGCGCGCCCGACACCCGGCCCCCGGCGGCGGCCGGGCGCGCGCGGACACGGGCCGTAACCTGGAGTCCCACCGGGGGCGGTCCCCGGGGAGCTCCGGATGAGGCGGCGATGTCGGCGACGCGGTTGTTGGTGCTGGGTGTGGTGCGCATCTCGGGGCGCGCCCACGGGTATCGGGTCGGCCGCGAGCTGATGGACTGGGGCGCCTCGGAGTGGGCCAACGTCAAGTGGGGGTCCATCTACCACGCGCTGCGCAAGCTCACCGCCGAGGGCAGGCTGCGGGAGGTCGAGGCCGAGGGCGACGATGTGGTGGAGCGCGTCTCCTACGAGATCACCGGGGAGGGCGAGGCCGAGTTCCACCGGCTGCTGCGCAAGGCGCTCTCCCACGCGGGCGACGACCACGCGCTGCTGTGCGCCGGGGTCACCCTGATGACGGCGCTGCCGCGGGCCGAGGTGGTCGAACTGCTCCGGAGCCGGATCGCCGACCTGGAGAAGAGCAGCGCCCAGGCGCTGGAGATCGGCCGGCTGAGCACCGAGGAGTGGAACAAGCCCGAGCACGTGCGCCCGCTCTTCACCCTGTGGGAGCTGACCGTGGGGGCGGCCGTCGAGTGGACCCGAAGGCTCATCCGCGAGCTGGAGGAGGGGCGCTACACCATGGCCGACGACGGACCGCAGGCCTTCGGCCTGCCGCCCGCGGGGGCCCCGCGCGGGTAGGCGCGCGGAGCGGGGCCGGTGCCCGCGCACCCTCGTATTAAAACTTGAATATGGGCGGGGGGTGGGGCAGACTCTCCATATTCAACTTTGAATAAGGAGTCGCGGATGATCCGTACCCGGGATCTCACCAAGCACTTCCGCGTCGGCAGGGAGACCGTCGAGGCGGTCCGGGGCATCGACATCGACGTCGCCGCAGGCGAACTCGTCGCCCTGCTCGGCCCCAACGGCGCGGGCAAGTCCACCACCCTGCGCATGCTCACCACCCTGCTCGAACCCACCTCCGGCACCGCCGTGGTCGCCGGGCGCGACGTGCGCGCCGAGCCGGCCGAGGTGCGGCGCCGCATCGGGTTCGTCGGCCAGGGGCACGGCGCGGGCGAGGACCAGCGCGCCGGGGAGGAGCTCTACACCCAGGGCCTGCTCTACGGGCTGGACCGGGCGACGGCCGGGGCGCGCACCGCCGAGCTGCTCGACATGCTCGAACTGTCGGGGGCCGCGGACCGCGAGGTCACCAAGCTGTCCGGCGGGCAGCGGCGCCGCCTCGACATCGCGATGGGGCTCATCCACCGGCCGCCGCTGCTGTTCCTCGACGAGCCGTCCACCGGCCTGGACCCGCACAGCCGCGCCAACCTGTGGGACCACATCGCCCGCCTGCGGGCGGAGTTCGGCACCACCATCGTCCTGACCACCCACTACCTCGACGAGGCCGACGAGGCGGCCGAGCGGGTCCTGGTCATCGACCACGGGCGGGTCATCGCCGACGGCACCGCCGACGAGCTCAAGGGCGGGGTCTCCGGCGACCTCGTCACCTTCACCGTCGCCGACGCGGAGGCCGCGGCCGCCGGCGCCGCGATAGCGGAGAAGCTGCCCACCGCCCGGGAGGTCGAGGTCGTCCCCGGCCGCGAGACCGGGGTGCGGCTGCGGATCGAGCGCGGCGACGCCGTCCTGCCCGAGCTGCTGCGCTCCCTGGACGGCTCCGGGATCGCCCTGACCACCGTGCGGGTGCAGCGCCCCACCCTCGACGACGTCTTCCTGACCCTCACCGGCCGCAGCCTGCGGGAGGAGAACCCGTGACCACCGAGACCACGACGGCCGACACCGCCGCCGACACGCCCAGCACCGCCGCCGCGCGGCGCTCGTCCCTGCCCAGGGACACCTGGCTGATGTTCGTCCGCCAGTTCCGCCCGCTGCTGCACCGGCCGGCCTTCCTGCTGTTCGGCATGCTCCAGCCGGTCCTGTACCTGGTGCTGTTCGCGCCGCTGCTCACCGGGCTGGCCGGGGCCCAGGGCGAGAACCCCTGGCAGTGGTTCGTGCCGGGGCTGCTGGTCATGCTCGCCCTGTTCACCGCGGGCTTCGCCGGGTTCGGGCTGCTGCCGGAGATCTCCTCGGGGGCGCACGAGCGGCTGATGGCGACCCCGGCCTCCCGGGTGGCCCTGCTGCTGGGACGGGTGCTGCGCGACGTGGCCGTCATGGCGCTGCAGATGGCGCTCATCGTCGTCCTGGTCGTGCCATTCGGGTTCCGCGTCCCGGTGGCCGGCTTCGCCGCCGGCCTGCTGCTGCTCATCGTGCTGGGCGTCGGCCTGTCGTCGCTGTCGTACCTGGTCGCCCTCAAGGTCCGGCAGACCTACGTGTTCGCGCCCATCGTGCAGACCGCCGTGATGCCGCTGATGCTGCTGTCGGGCGTGCTGCTGCCGATGGACCTGGCCCCGGACTGGCTGTACGCGCTGTCCCGGGCCAACCCCGTCGCCTACGTGGTGGACGCGGAGCGGGCGCTGTTCGCGGGCGAGTGGAACGCGGCCGTGGGCATCGGCTGGGCGGTGGCCCTGGCGACCACCCTGCTGGTCCTGGGACTGGGGTCGCGGGCGATGCGCCGGATCTCCGCCTGACCCCCGCCCATGCTCGGCCGGTCTCGTCCGCCGCGAGCGGAAAAACCTGTCACATGGGGGGTTTGCGCAGGTGAACGCGTGTCGAAGAGGTGGTGGAATCGTGACCGCATCGTTTGCACTCTCCCATGCCGAGTGCTAAAAAGGGATCTGGTTAGCACTCGCCCCGGCTGAGTGCTAAACCGGATCGAGGCTGCGAGACCGCGGCCGCCGGCAACAGGGTCGCCGGCGGATCCGCGGTCGTCCGTCGCGGGCGCACGCCTCGTCCCACCGCGTATCAGCCCGGTCACGGGAGGACAAGAACTCAATGGCAGCCAAACTGATCGCGTTCGACGAGGAGGCCCGTCGCGGCCTCGAGCGCGGCATGAACCAGCTTGCGGACGCCGTCAAGGTGACGCTCGGCCCCAAGGGCCGCAACGTCGTCCTGGAGAAGAAGTGGGGCGCCCCCACCATCACCAACGATGGTGTCTCCATCGCCAAGGAGATCGAGCTCGAGGACCCGTGGGAGAAGATCGGGGCCGAGCTGGTCAAGGAGGTCGCCAAGAAGACCGACGACGTCGCGGGTGACGGCACCACCACCGCCACCGTCCTGGCCCAGGCGCTCGTGCGCGAGGGCCTGCGCAACGTCGCCGCCGGCGCCAACCCGATCAGTCTCAAGCGGGGCATCGAGGCCGCCGTCTCCCGCATCAGCGAGGAGCTGGGCAACCTCTCCAAGGAGATCGAGACCAAGGAGCAGATCGCCTCCACCGCCTCCATCTCCGCCGGCGACACCCAGATCGGCGAGACCATCGCCGAGGCGATGGACAAGGTCGGCAAGGAAGGCGTCATCACCGTCGAGGAGGGGCAGACCTTCGGGCTCGAGCTGGAGCTCGCCGAGGGCATGCGCTTCGACAAGGGCTACATTTCGCCCTACTTCGCCACCGACCTGGAGCGCATGGAGACGGTCCTGGAGGACCCGTACATCCTCATCGCGAACCAGAAGATCTCCAACAACAACGAGTTCCTCCCCATCGTGGAGAAGGTGCTCCAGGCCGGCCGTCCGCTGGTCGTCATCGCGGAGGACGTCGAGCAGGGCGCGCTGCAGACCCTGGTCGTCAACAAGATCCGCGGCACCTTCAAGTCCGTCGCCGTCAAGGCCCCGGGCTTCGGTGACCGCCGCAAGGCCCAGCTCGGCGACATCGCCGTGCTGACCGGCGGCCAGGTCATCACCGAGGAGGTCGGCCTCAAGCTGGAGAACACCGAGCTCGACATGCTCGGCCGCGCCCGCAAGATCGTCGTCACCAAGGACGAGACCACCATCGTCGACGGTGCCGGCGACGCCACCGCCATCGCCGGTCGCGTCAACGAGATCCGCAACGAGATCGAGCGCACCGACTCCGACTACGACCGCGAGAAGCTCCAGGAGCGCCTCGCCCGCCTGGCCGGCGGCGTCGCGGTCATCAAGGCCGGTGCCGCCACCGAGGTGGAGCTCAAGGAGCGCAAGCACCGCATCGAGGACGCCGTCCGCAACGCCAAGGCCGCGGTCGAGGAGGGCATCCTCCCCGGCGGTGGTGTGGCGCTGCTGCAGGCCAGCGTCCCGGCGTTCGAGAAGCTGGAGCTGGAGGGCGACGAGGCCATCGGTGCCGACATCGTCCGCCGCGCCATCGCCGAGCCGCTGAAGCAGATCGCCGTGAACGCCGGCCTCGAGGGCGGCGTTGTGGCGGACAAGGTCCGCAACCTGGAGCCCGGGTTCGGCCTCAACGCCGCCACCGGTGAGTACACCGACCTGTTCAAGGACGGCGTCATCGACCCGACCAAGGTCACCCGTTCCGCTCTGCAGAACGCGGCCTCCATCGCCGGTCTGTTCCTGACCACCGAGGCCGTCATCGCCGAGAAGCCGGAGAAGGCGGCCCCCGCGGCCGACCCGACCGGCGGCATGGGCGGCATGGACTTCTAGTCCCCAGGAGTTCGGGGTCGGGATACGCGACCTCAACCCGCGACGACCGGGCGGCCCCCTCGGGGCCGCCCGGTTCCGCTTTCCGGGCACCCGTTCGCGGACACCCGGTCCCGGGAGGCGTCAGTCCCAGGAGATGAGCGAGAGGTCGACCGCCGCGCGCACCGCCGCGGTGCGGGTCTCCACGCCGAGCTTGGCGTAGATGCGCTGAAGGTGGGTCTTGACCGTCGCCTCGGTGACGAACAGGGTCCGGGCGATCTCCCGGTTGCCCGCCCCCTTCGCCAGCAGGCGCAGGATCTCCAGTTCGCGCGGGGTCACCGCGGGCCGCGGGTCGCGCACCCGCCGCACCAGCCGGGCCGCCACGTGCGGCGACAGCACCGTCTCCCCGCGGGCCGCCGCCCGCACCGCCTCGAAGAGCCGCTCCGGCGGGCTGTCCTTGAGCAGGTACCCGGAGGCGCCCGCGTCCAGCGCCCGCATGATGTCCCCGTCGTTCTCGTAGGTGGTGAGTACCAGCACCCGCGGAGGGGCGGGCAGCGCCAGCACCCGCTCGGTCACGGCCACGCCGTCCAGGCCGCCCTCCAGGCGCAGGTCCATCAGCACCACGTTGGGCGAGCGCAGCCCGATCAGGCGCACCGCGTCGGTCCCGTCGGCGGCCTCGCCGACGATCTCGATGTCCTCCTCGCCCTCGAACAGGGCGGCCAGCCCCGCCCGCACGATCGGGTGGTCGTCCACCAGGAACAGTTTCACGCGTCCTCCCGTACGGGGATCGAGACCGACAGCCCGGTGCCCTCGCCGGGCGCGCTCTCCACGGTCACCTCGCCGCCCAGCCCGGCCACCCGGGCGCGCACCGCCTCCAGGCCGAACCCGCGCCCGCCGCCCGGCCCCGGGGCGCCGGGGTCGAATCCGCGCCCGTCGTCGCGCACGTCCAGGGTGACCCGGTCGCCGATCCGGGCCAGGGACACCGCCGCCCGGTCCGCCCCCGAATGCTCGCGCACGTTGGCCAGAGCCCCCTGGGCGACCCGCAGCAGCGCGGCCTCCACCTCGCCCGGCAGGCCGTCCAGCTCGCCGTCGCAGGTCAGGGCGGCCTCGATCCCGGTCTCCTCGGACAGCGACCGGCACAGGTCCGCCAGCGCCCGGCGCAGCGTGCCCCGGCTCAGCGGGGCGGGCGCGCCGCCCTGCACGAAGGCCCGCGCCTCCGCCAGGTTCTCGTGCACCCCCTCGGCGGCCCGGCGCACCAGGTGGCGGGACCGCTCCGGGTCCGACTCCCACGACAGGTCGGCGGCGCGCAGCAGCATCCCGGTGCTGGACAGGCCCTGGGCCACGGTGTCGTGGATCTCCCGCGCCAGCCGCTCCCGCTCCTCCAGCACCCCGGTGCGGCGGTGGGACTCGGCCAGGGCGTCCCGGGCGCGCAGCAGGTCGGCGATGACCCGCTTGCGGCGGTCGCCCTCCCGGCGCAGCTCCACCACGGTGCCGACCACCATCGCCGCCAGCGCGGGCGGCACCACGAACGCCATCGGGTCGCCGAACCCGGTCAGCACGCCCCAGGCCGCCGCGGTGGCGGCGGTCAGCACCGCGGCGACCGCGACCACCGCCGCCACCGGCAGCAGCCGCAGCGCGACGAACAGCAGGGGGATCCCGGCGAACCCGAACGACGGGGCGGCCCACACCAGCGCGACCCAGCACACGATCACCCCGGCCAGCCAGCCGAAGAGCACCGGCCGGGGCGCCCGGTTCCACAGCAGCACGCCCGCGGAGTACAGCAGGCCGACCACGGCGGCCAGCTCCAGGGCGGCCACGGTCCCCTCGTCGAGTTCGTGCCGGATGAGCAGCCGCACGGCGGACGCGGCCAGCAGTACCAGGAAGCCGACGTGCATCACCGCGTTGAGCAGCGGTCCGCCCAGGCCGTCGTCGCGCGTTCGTGTCCCCATATCCCTCCCATGGTGCCCCCGCGCGCCCCGGCCGCCGTCATCCGATCGGATGACACGGCGCGTCGTCCCTTCGCATCCGCCGGTTCGTCCGGGAGCCCGACGCCGGGAGGGCGCGTCACGGCGAGAGTGGAGGACGTCGGAACGGACATCCACGAACGGAGTCGCACCATGAAGCGCAACCACCTCATCTCCACCATCGCCGGCGCCGGGCTGGGCCTGGCCGTGGTCGGCGGCGTCGCCGCCACCACCCTGCTGCCCGCCGACACCCCGGGCGGGCCGAGCACCGCCGCCGCGGCGGTCGCCCCGCAGGCCGTCGCCCAGCGCGACGTCCTGAGCGCCGACGCCCTGGTCGCCGCCGCAGAGGCGGGCCTGGCCGAGGCCCAGGACCAGGGCCAGCAGGTCACCATCGCGATCGTCGACCGCTCGGGCGCCACCCGCCTGGTCCTCAAGACCGACAACGCCGGCCCGCAGACCCAGGAGTCGGCGGAGCAGAAGGCCTACACCTCCGCGGCCATGGGGCAGCCCACCGGCGCCCTGGCCGAGAACGCCACCGGGGACGGGCCCACCATCGCGGACCTGCCGGGCACCCTGTTCCTCGCGGGCGGCGTCCCGGTCCTGTCGGGCGAGACCCCGATCGCGGGCATCGGCGTGGGCGGCGCGCCCTCCGGCGACATCGACGAGGAGATCGCCCAGGCCGCCCTGGAGGCCCTGGAGAACTTCGAGGAGTAGCCCTCCCCGCACCGGACCGGCCGGGCGCCCCGTCAGGGGCGGCCCGGCCGCCGTCGTTCCCGGGGGCCGGGCCGGGTCAGGAGTCGCCGTGCCAGGCGTGCCAGAGGGCGGAGTAGGAGCCCCCGGCGGCGAGCAGTTCGTCGTGGGAGCCCAGCTCGGAGATGCGGCCGTCCTCGACCACCGCGACGCGGTCGGCGTCGTGGGCGGTGTGGAGGCGGTGGGCGATCGCGACCACCGTGCGCCCCGCGAGCACACCCGCCAGGGAGCGCTCCAGGTGGCGGGCCGAGCCCGGGTCCATCAGCGAGGTCGCCTCGTCCAGCACCAGCACCTCCGGGTCGGCGAGCACCACACGGGCCAGGGCCAGCTGCTGCACGTGGGCCGGGTCCAGGGCCAGGTGCCCCGAGCCGACCCTGGTGTCCAGGCCGTCGGGCAGGGAGCGCACCCAGTCGTCGGCGTCCACCGCGGCCAGCGCCCGCCACAGGGCGTCGCGGTCGACCTCGTCGCGGTCCAGGGCCAGCGCCAGGTTCTCGGCGACGGTCCCGCGGAACACGTGGCTCTCCTGGCTGAGCAGGATCGCCTTCTCCCGGCGGTCCTGCGGGGCGAGCCCCGTCAGGTCCTCGCCGCCCACCCGGACGGCACCGGAGGTGGGCGTGTGGATGCCCGCGATGAGCTTGCCCAGCGTGGACTTGCCCGCCCCGCTGGGGCCCACCACGGCCAGCCGCTCGCCCGGGGCCAGGGACAGGTCGACCCCGTGCAGGACCTCGGTGCCGGTGTAGCCGAAGCGCAGCCCGGAGATCTCCACGGTGCCCGGCGTCCCCGGGGCGTCGGACGGGGTCCTCCCGGCGGGGTCCTCGACCATTTCCACGCCGATCAGGCGGCGCAGGCTCGTGAACCCCATCATCAGGCTGTCCACCTGGTCGATGAGCAGGTCCACCGGCCGCACCACCTGCACGGTCAGGAACACCGCCGTGGCGATCTGCCCGACCGTCAGCTCCCCCTGGGCGTGCAGGTACGCCGCGGCCAGGAACGTCACCGCGGTCGGCAGCAGGTAGGAGAACTCCAGGGTCGGGTACCACACGGTGCGCAGCCACAGCGTGTACCGCTCGGCCAGGTAGGCGCGGCCGATCCGCTCGTCGGTGCGCCGCCGCTGGCGGTCCTGGCGGCCCAGCGCCTCCAGGGTGTGCGCGCCCTCGACGGTGTCGGTCACCCCCTGGGTGAGCTCGGAGTAGGTGTCCAGTTCGCGCAGGTAGCCGCCCGGAGCGCGGCGGGCGTACCAGCGGGTGGACAGCCAGACGATCACCGCCGACGGCAGCCACGCGAGCAGCAGCACGGGGTGCAGCACGGTGAGCGCGCCGAAGATGACGACCACCGTCACCCCGCTCACCACCATCACCGGGATCGAGTGGCGGACCGTGTGGCTGAGGTGGCCGACGTCGCGGCCGGTGCGCGCCATCAGGTCGCCGCTGCCCGCGCGCTCCACGGTGCCCAGCGGCAGGCGCAGCACGGCCCGAACGAAGCCCTCGCGCAGCTCGGCCAGGACCGCCTCGCCGAACCGGATGGACAGCGCCACCGATACCAGGGTGAGCACGGCGTGGCAGACCAGGGCGCCGACCACGATGACCGCCATCGTGTCGATCCGCTCCGGGGCCGCCGACGCGCGCACCGCGTCGATGATCCGCCCCAGCATCCACGGCGGGGCCAGCGCCGCCAGCGCGGCCAGCCCGTACAGGCCGACCACCGCTGCCAGGACGCCGCCGTGGCTGCGCAGCAGGCCGGACAGCCGGTTCCACACCATCGGGGACGGGGCGACCGGTAGCAGGCCCCGGCGTTCATCGGTCGTGGTCACGGCTGTTCCTCCAGCACGGTGCGCAGAACGGTGGCGGCGTAACCGGGCTCGGACGCCAGCAGGTCGTGGTGCGTGCCCTCGGCGGCCACCCGGCCGCCGCTGACGAACCGCACGTGGTCGGTGCGGTCCAGCAGCAGCGGGCTGGTGGTGACCAGCACCGTGGTGCGGCCCGAGCGCTCGGCCGCAAGCCGGGCGCCGATGGCGGCCTCGGAGTGGGCGTCCACGGCGGAGGCCGGCTCCACCAGGACCAGGACGTCGGGGTCGTGGGCAAGCGCCCGGGCCAGCCGCAGCCGCTGCTGCTGGCCGCCGGAGTACTCGCGGCCGCGCTCGGTGAGCAGGGCGTCCCACCCGTCCGGGGACTGGCGGACCACGTCCTCGGCGGCGGCGACCCGCACCACCTCGGCCAGCCGCTCCTCGGACAGGCCGCCGTCGGGCGAAAGCTCGTCGCGCAGCGGCCCGGAGAACAGGTGGGCGTCGTTGGCGGCGACCAGGACGCGGCGGCGCACCTCGCGCAGCGGCAGGTCGGACAGCGGGACCGAGCGGCCGGTGGCCTCCTCCACCAGGTGCCCGCCCTCGGCGTAGCGGCCCAGGCGGGCGGAGATCGCGGTGGCGTCCGCGGTGTCCGCGCACACCACGGCGGTGAGCAGCCCGGCCGGGACGCGCACCCCGCTGGCCGGGTCGTGCAGGCCGCAGGGGCCGGTCGGCGCCTGGGCGGGCGACTCCGGGTCGGGGTGGTCGTGGGCCAGGGACAGCACCCGGGCCACCCGCCCGGCGGCGACCCGCGCGGAGATGTACAGGGTCACGCTCTGCATCAGGTGGCGGACGGCCACCGCCAGGTTGGTGGTGAACCCGTAGAACGCCACCAGCTGTCCGACGGTGAGCTCCCCGTTCAGGGCCAGGCGCGCGCCGTACCAGACGATCCCGACCAGCAGCAGTCCCGGGTACAGCTCGCGCAGGGCCTGGAGGGCGGCGTCCATCCAGCCCACCCGCACCCCGGCGGCCCGCACCTCCTGGGACTCCTCCCGGTAGCGCTCGCCGACGGTGCGCTCGCCGCCCACGCCGCGCAGCACGCGCAGCCCCGCGACCAGGTCGGAGGCCTGGGTGGTGAGCTCCGCCTTGCGGGTGCGCTGGTGTTCCTGCCGCCTGGCCAGGGGGCGCAGCACCGGGGCGATGCCGAGCATGATGAGCGGGACCGCGACCAGCACGATGAGCCCGAAGGTCAGGTGGGAGGTGAGCATGAGGGCGGCCACGACCACCATGGACACAAGGGAGGCGACGAGCATCGCCGACCGCTCCCAGAAGTCGCCGATCTGCTCGATGTCCTCGGTGCCCACCGCGATGACCTCGCCGGAGGGCAGCCGCCGCGTCAGGGTGGGGCCCAGGTCGGCCGCCCGCGAGCAGATGACCTGCACGGTGCGGTAGGCCGAGGCGTACCAGTTGAAGCATTCGGCCCGGTGCGCCAGCGGGATGAACACGGTGCAGGCGACGATGACGGCGGCCAGGACCCCGGTCCAGTACAGCACCGACCGGGTGTCCAGCCCGGAGTCCAGTGCCGCGCCGATGACGGCGGACAGCAGGACGGAACCGGCGCTGTACGCGCTCGCGAGGACTCCCGCCCACAGCAGCGGCCGCCACTCCTTCCGCGCCATCCACAGGAGGAAGCGGTCGGCGGAGCGGTGGTCGGGTTCGCCCGGAGGCTGGGGTAGATCTCGCACACACGGACTGTAATCACGAGCCCGACGCCGGGGCCACTCATTTTTCGGCGGCGAACGCGCTGCTCAGCGCACCGCCCCGGCGGCGTGCAGCCGCTCGATCAGGCGCTGGGTCGCGGGTGCGCAGCGGCCCCGGTCGGCGTGGCCGACCCAGGCGATCTCGGAGACCTCGGCGCTGGGGCGCGGCTCGCCCTCGTGGTCGGCGGCGTAGCAGGCCATCCGCACACGGGTGCCGGGCGCCTGGTCGTGGGCGACCTCGTCGACGACGGTGACGAGGCGGAAGGTGTCGGGGACGAGGGTGACGCCGACCTCCTCGCGGGCCTCGCGGGCCACGGCCTGCTCGTCGGTCTCCCCGGGCTCGCGCTTGCCGCCGGGGGAGTAGAGGACGTCGCGCCCGCGGGAGCGGACGCACAGGACCCGGCCGTCGCGGACGTGGACCCAGGCCAGGGCGTCGATGACGGCGGGCGGTGTGGTGGAGGCGGACATGGGTCCCAGGGTAGGCGGACCGGGGCCCGGCGGTGCGGCGCGGGCCGGAACGGGACGGGGGGCCGCGGCCGCGGGTCGCCCGGCGGGCGGGCTCCGGGGCGGCCCGAGGTAACCATTGGGAAACGCCGCCGTTGCCCCCCTGTGCGGGCGCGGTGGCCCCGGGTTACGTTACGTCCGGACTGGGAGCGCTCCCAGGTGGTGGGGACCATCCGAAGAACGAGCCGTCCGAGGAACACACATGTCCCGCACAACCCGCTTGCGCGCGGCGCTGGGCGCCGCGGCCGGATCCGTCGCGGTCCTGGCCGCCGCGGTCGCGTTCGCCGCGGCCGGAACCGTCGCCCCGGCCGCCGCCGACACCGGCTTCTACGTCAACCCCGACACCTCCGCCGCCCGCTGGGCGGCCGACAACCCCTCCGACCCCCGGGCCGCCGTCATCGAGGAGCGCATCGCCTCGGTCGCCCAGGGGACCTGGTTCACCCGGCACAACCCCGCGACCGTCCGCGGCGAGGTGGACGCGCTGGTCGGCGCCGCCGACGCGGTGGGCCAGGTGCCCATCATGGTCGTCTACAACATCCCGGGCCGCGACTGCGGCAACCACAGCGGAGGCGGGGCGCCCTCCCACGAGGCGTACCGCCAGTGGGTGGACGAGGTCGCCGCCGGGCTCGGCGGCCGTCCCGCCTACATCATCCTCGAACCCGACGCCCTGCCCCTGGTGAGCGGGTGCAGCGAGCCGGAGGACACGCAGGCGCTGCTGGACTCCATGGCCTACGCCGGCAGGGCGCTCAAGGCCGGGTCCTCCCAGGCCCGGGTCTACTTCGACATCGGCCACTCGGACTGGCTCACCCCGTCCCGGGCCGCCGAGCTGCTCAACGGGGCCGACGTCGCCGGCAGCGCGGACGGGATCTCCACCAACACCTCCAACTACCGGCGCACCGAGGACGAGGTCGCCTTCGCCAGGTCCGTCATCGCCGCCACCGGGGTGCCGGGGCTGGGCGCCGTGATCGACACCAGCCGCAACGGCAACGGTCCCTCCCCCGACGACGAGTGGTGCGACCCGCGGGGGCGCGCACTGGGCACGCCGAGCACCACGGACACCGGCGACCCGGCCATCGACGCGTTCCTGTGGGTCAAGCTCCCCGGCGAGGCCGACGGCTGCGCCGGGCCCGCCGGGTCGTTCGTCCCCGACCTCGCCTACGAGATGGCCCTCAACGCCGGAGAGCCCTCGGAGGAGCCCACCGAGGGGCCGACCGAGGTGCCCTCGGGCGAGCCCTCCGAGCCGCCCGCCGACGGCGACTGCACCGCCGCCTACCGCGTCGACAACGACTGGGGCAGCGGTTTCCAGGCGACCGTCACCGTCACCGCGCACGTGCCGGTGGACGGCTGGCGGGTCGAGTGGGAGTTCGCCGACGGCCAGACCGTCACCCAGGCATGGAACGCCCGGGTGACCTCCTCCGGGGGCGCGGTCACCGCGCTGAACCCGGAGTGGGGAGGCGCCCTCGGGCAGGGCGCCACCGCCGAGTTCGGGTTCACCGGGGCCCGCACGGGCGCCAACACGGTGCCCGAGGTGACCTGCTCGGCGGCCTGATCCCGCGGTCCGGGCGGACACCCCCCGCCGCCCGGCCCGCGGCCCCCTGAGGACACGGATCCCGAGGACACGGGTCTGTGAGGTTCCCGGGACCCGTGCGTCCCCTGAGGCGCACGGGCCTCCCGGGGCCGCACGGCGTCCGGTACCGGCCGCCGAAACCGCCCACCGGCTCCGCGGGAACGCACTACGATCACCCTGTGTCAGCGGTAGCGGGGCCGCCACGGGCCCCGGAAGGGTGACGACATGGCGACGGACACGACCCCGGCCCCCGGGGCGCTCGAACCCGGGGCGGCCGCCCCGGCCGCGGAGCCCCGCCCGGCCTCCACGGCCTCTCCCCTCCTCGCGGAGAGCCCCACGGGAGGCGTCCCCCCGCAGACCGCGGACCGGCGGCTGGCCCGGGAACGCGTCTACAACCTGTTCAGCGCCGCCATCGGCGCCTGCACGGCCCGGGGCCTGCGCGACCGGGCCGCCGACCTGCTGGCACGGGAGGCCCGGCTGCCCTTCCTCTCCCCGGACGAGCTCGAACGCACCGCCGACGAGCTCGCCCGGACCCTGGCCGGGCTGCGCGCCGTCCCCGTCCCGGACACCGGCGACGAGGTGCGCCCGCTCTCCGGTGCCGACGCCGCCGACCTCTTCGACCTGGGGCTGCGCGACCGCCTCACCGGGAAGGCGCGCGAGCACCCGCGGCTGCTGCTGTTCGGCGGCCAGCCGGGCTCGGGCAAGTCCACCCTCCAGCGGCTGCTGCTGCCGGTGCTGCCCGAGGGCACCGTGAGCTACGACGGCGACGACCTGATGCGGCTGTCCCCGGACTACGAGAGGGCGATGCGCCGCGACGACCGGGCGGCCTCGCACGCGGTCGCCGCGCAGGTCGGGGTGCTGCACGCCCCCGCCATGGAGCACATCCGCTCCGGCCGGGCGGACGTGCTGTGCAGCCACCCGCTGGGGCGCGCCGACTGGGCGGCCGAATGGGTGCGGGGCTTCCGCGGGGCCGGCTACCGGGTGGAGGTCGCGTTCCTGGCCGTCCACGCCTCCGCCAGCGGGTTCGCGATCGCGGACCGCTACCGCCGCTCCCGCGAACAGCAGGGGTTCGGCCGCTGGCTGCCCGAGCACCTGCACGACCGCTTCTACCAGGGCGTGCCCAACACGGTCGAGTTCCTGGAGACCCACCGGCTCGTGGACTCCCTCTACGTCCTCTCCCGCGAGGGAGAGGTCCTCTACGCCAACCACCTGGACGCCGGCGGCGACTGGCGCGCGGAGCCCTTCGGACGGATCGCCCTGGAGGCGCAGCGCGGCCGCCGCGAGCTCTGGCACGAGGAGGACCCGGTGCCTCAGGGAGCCCCGTAGAGCCCGGCGAGCTCCGCGGCCAGCTCCGCGAGCCGCCGCCGGGCCGCCTCCGGGGCCAGGACCTCCACCCGGGAGCCCAGTCCGGCCAGCTGCGCCGCCACCACCTCGGGCGAGGGGCCGTCGGCCTCGAACCGCGTCCAGCCGTCGCCGTCGCGCCCTCCCAGGCGCAGCCGGCCGCCGAGGAGCCGGTCCAGCAGGGCGGCCGTCCCCGGCGCGGCCCGGCCCCGGACGGTCGCCGCCGCCATGCGCTCCTCCATCGGCCCGGCCAGCCCGCGCCAGGCGGCGGCGAGGTCGAACCCGGCGGGGGGCTCGAAGACCTCCCCGGTCCGCTCGACCGAGGTGACGCGGGAGACCCGGAAGGTGCGCAGCCCCCCTTCGGTGCCGGCGACGAGGTAGCGGGCGCCCGCCTTGGACACGAGCCCCAGCGGGTCCACCGCGCGCACGCGCGCCGCCCCGCCCGGGGAGGCGTATCCCAGCCGCAGCCGGGCCCGGTCCAGCACCGCCCGCTCCAGGTCGGCCAGGTGCGGACCGCCCTCCGCGGCGCGCGCCCAGTCCGTGCCGTCGTCCAGGCCCACCCGGGACGCGGCCTTGGCGTCCGTCCGCAGCGTCGAGGGCAGCGCCCGGACCAGCTTGCGCAGCGCCGTGCGCATCCGCGGCGTGTCCGACACCGGCCCCAGCAGCACGAACAGGGAGCGGATCTCCTCGGCGGTCAGCCCGGTCAGGTTCGTCCGGGCCCCGCCGACCAGCGTCCAGCCGCCGCCCCGGCCCTGCCGCGAGTACACGGGGACGCCGGCGGCCATGAGCGCCTCCAGGTCACGGCGCGCGGTGCGCTCGGACACCTCCAGTTCGGCGGCCACCTCGGCGGAGGTCACCCGCCCGCGCTCCTGGAGGAACAGAAGGGTCGCCACCAGGCGATCGGCTCTCATGTCCTCGATTCTCCTCCGGAAACCGGTCAGGAGATGACCGGTTAGGCGACCACGATGGTCTTCGACCGCGGCGGCGCACTTGCGCCGGAGCCTCCGGCCGGCCGCCGCGGAACGAGGGGGACACATCGTGATCGTTGTGACGGGAGCCACCGGGAACGTCGGCCGTCCGCTGGTCCGGGCGCTGGTCCGTGAGGGCGAGCAGGTGACGGCGGTGGCCCGCCGCCTCCCCGGCGCCGACCGGGTGGCGGGCGCGCGGTACCTGTCGGCCGACCTGGCCGACCCGGAGGGGCTGGCCCCGGCCCTGGAGGGCGCCGACGCGCTGTACCTGCTGGTCTCGGGGGCCGGGGAGGGCCTCGACCCCGACCGGATCCTCAAGGCGGCGGCCGGGGCGGGGATCGGCCGGGTGGTCCTCCAGTCCTCCCAGGCCGCCCGGACCCGTCCGGACTCGCCCTCACACGACCACCTCAGGGTGTTCGAGGAGGCGGTGCGGGGCTCGGGCCTGGAATGGACGGTCCTGCGGCCGGGCGGGTTCGCCTCCAACGCCTTCGCCTGGGCGGGCCCGGTCCGCGAGCGCCGCGAGGTCCGCTCCCCGTTCGGGGACGTGGGACTGCCGGTCGTCGACCCGGTGGACATCGCCGAGGTGGCGGCCCGGGTGCTGCGGGACGGCGCCCACTCCGGGCGGGCCCTGGAGCTGACCGGCCCGGCGGCGGTGACCCCGCGCGAGCGGGCCGGGGCCATCGCGGACGCCGTCGGCGCACCGGTGCGCTTCGTGGAGCAGACCCGGGAGGAGGCCCGGGCGGCGCTGCTGGAGTTCATGCCCGAGGTGGTCGCCGACGGCACGCTCGCCATCCTGGGCGAGCCCTCGCAGGACGAGCGGAGGGTGAGCCCCGACGTGGAGCGGGTGCTCGGCCGCGCCCCGCGCGCCTTCGCCGAGTGGGCGCGGGACAACGCCGCCGCGTTCGGGGGCCCGGCGGGGGATTGACCGGTTCCGGTCCCGCCCGGCCCGGGCGGGACCGGAACGTACGCCCTAAAGTGCCCGCATGGACTTCTTCTCCGCGAACCCCCTGCTGGTGAGGCAGCCGAAACGCTTCCTCGTCGACGAGTCCGAATACCACTGCTTCGACGGGCACGGCCGGCGGCTCGCGCACGTCCGGGAGGAGGGCCTGGACACCGGCAGGCGGATCGCCCGCCACCTGGCCGCGTCCTACGGGGTCTCCTCCAACCGCCGGGTCGTCGTCCACGACGGCCGCGGCCCGCGCCTGGTCATCGAGAAGCAGTGGTCGTGGATGACCGCCACGACCACCGTGCAGTGGCCGGACGGGCGGCCGGTCGGCAGCATCGAGCAGGACGTGGCCTTCTTCAAGGCGAAGTTCGGCCTGCTGGACCCGTGGAAGCGGCCGCTGGGGTCGATCGAGGGCGACTTCCTCGCCCGCGACTTCCGGATCAACGACACCGGCGGCCACGAGGTGGCCCGGGTGGACCGGCGCGTCCCCGACCTGGGCGAGCTGTTCACCTCGGCCGACTCCTACGCCCTGCACCACCGCTACCCGGCGCTGCCCGAACCGCTGCGCACCATGGTGGTCGCCTCGGGCATCGCCATCGACCTGGTGCTGCTGGAGGGGCGCTGACCGCGGGGCCGGGCCCCCGCCCTCACAGCCTCTCCATCGCCGCCCGGTCCTCCTCGCCGAACTCCTCCTCCAGGCGTTCGGGGGAGGCGTCCAGGTCGATCCGCGCCACGGGCACGCCGCGGGCGGACTCGATGGCGCCCAGGCGGCGCAGCGCCCGGTCGGAGGCGTAGCGCACCAGCTCGCCCGGGGGCAGCTCGTACCTCGCGCTCTCGGGGGTGGCCTCCGAGGCGCTCTCGCCCCGCTCGACGGTGGACATCACGTGCGGCAGCAGCTCCTCCAGGCGCTCGCTCACCACCGCCCAGTTGGAGTCGTCGGCGGCCACGTGTCGGCGGCAGGTGAACGTCCCCCACGCCATGTGGCGGCGCTCGTCGTCGCCGATCCGGCGCACGATCTCCCGCATCCCGGGGAAGATGTCGCGCACGGTGCAGATGTGGTTCCAGGCGTAGTACCCGGTGAGCGCCAGGGAGCCCTCGACGATGTGGTTGTAGGTGACCGAGGCGCGCACCTGGTTGCGCGGGCTCGGGTCGTCCAGCAGCGCCTCCAGGGAGGAGGGCAGCTCCTCGTAGAACAGCGCCCGGTAGCCCGGGTTCTCCTCCACGTACCCGTGCAGGTCGTCGTACACGCCGACGGCGTCCAGCCACAGCCGGAACGCCTGGACGTGCTTGGCCTCCTCGAACGCGAACTGGGTCAGGTACATCTCGTCGCCCAGCCGCCCCTCGGCGGCCATCGCGCGCAGGAACGGCTGGAGGTCCTCGGTGACGGCCTCCTCGCCCGCGGCGAAGAACGCGCACAGCCGCAGGATGCGCTTCTGAGCGGCCTCGCCGATGGTCTTCCAGTCCTCGGCGTCCCTGCTCAGGTCGATGGAGGCGGGGTCCCAGAACCTGGCGTTGCCCTTGACGAACAGCTTCAGGGGCAGCGATTCCCAGTTCAGGCCGCCGTTGCTCAGGGAGTGGAAGCCGGTGCGGTCGGACACGGGTGGACCTCCGAGGGGGTGCCGGGGGGCTCTCTCCCGCCCATGATTGGACACGAAGCGGGTTCGTGTAAAGAGGGGCGGTGGTCCAGATCACGAAAACCGCGCACCCCGGATACGGTCGGCATGGACCGGTCTGGGGTCTCCGCCGAAACGGTACGGTCGGGGTGTCCCGTCCGCACTGAACGATCCGATCGGGGTACGACGTGTTCTGTGGTGATCCCGGCACCTCCGGCTACACCGCCTGTGCCGCCCAGACCCAGCTCTTCTCGCTGGCCTCCGCGATCCCCGCACTGCTCGGCCTGGCCCTGCTGGTCGCCGCCTTCGCCGCCCCGGGGGTGCGCGACGACCGCGCGCTGCGCACCCGGACCCTGACCTACTCCCTCATCGCCTGGGCCATCGCCGCCGGGACCTACGTCATCGGCGGCCTGCCCTCCTTCTAGGGGTGCTCGGCGGACGCCCCCGCGCGGTCCGGCGGATCCCCCGCAGGACGACGGGCCCCGGGCGGCCCGGGGCGCGGGGCGGAATGATCCACCGGACACGCCCTCGCCGGGCGGACCCCCGCTCCGGCCCGCCGCCGCCCTCTGCAGACGGCCCGCTCCCGTCGGCGTCCCCGGGGGACGGCCGACACCGCGCGGACCCCCGCGGTGCGGGGGAGCACCCGGGAACGGGCTCCGGACCCGGGCCGCCCCGCCCCCTCAGACCTCGCCGCCGGCCAGGATGTCGGCGGCGTCGGTGATCCGGTAGGCGTACCCCTGCTCGGCCAGGAACCGCTGCCGGTGCGCGGCGTAGTCCTGGTCCAGGGTGTCGCGCGCGATCACCGCGTAGAACCGCGCCGACCGGCCGTCGGACTTGGGCCGCAGCACCCGGCCCAGCCGCTGCGCCTCCTCCTGTCGGGACCCGAACGACCCCGACACCTGGATCGCCACACCGGCCTCGGGCAGGTCGATCGAGAAGTTGGCGACCTTGGATACCACCAGGGTCCGCAGCTCCCCGGACCGGAACGCGGCGAACAGCCGCTCCCGCTCCGCGGTGCGGGTCTCGCCCTTGATCACCGGGGCGCCCAGCGCCTCGCCCAGTTCGTCCAGCTGGTCGATGTAGGAGCCGATCACGAGCACCTGCCCGTCGGCGTGCCGCTCCACCAGCTCCCGCACCACCGCCGTCTTGGCCTCGGAGGACGCGCAGAACCGGTAGCGGTCCTCCGGCTCGGCCGTCGCGTACGCCAACCGCTCGGACTCCGACAGGTCCACCCGCACCTCGACGCAGTCCGCCGGGGCGATCCAGCCCTGGTTCTCCATGTCCTTCCACGGGGCGTCGTACCGCTTGGGCCCGATGAGGGAGAACACGTCGCCCTCGCGGCCGTCCTCGCGCACCAGCGTCGCGGTCAGCCCCAGCCGCCGCCGGGCCTGGAGGTCCGCGGTCATCCGGAAGATCGGCGCGGGCAGCAGGTGCACCTCGTCGTAGACCACCAGGCCCCAGTCGCGGGCGTCGAACAGCTCCAGGTGCGTGTACACGCCCTTCCGCTTGGCCGCCATGACCTGGTAGGTCGCGATGGTGACCGGCCGGATCTCCTTGCGGGTGCCCGAGTACTCGCCGATCTCGTCCTCGGTGAGCGTGGTCCGCCGCAGCAGCTCGGCCTTCCACTGGTGCACCGACACGGTGTTGGTGACCAGGATGAGCGTGGTCGCGCCGGTCATCGCCATCGCGGCGGCGCCCACCACGGTCTTGCCCGCCCCGCAGGGCAGGACCACCACGCCCGAACCGCCCGCGTGGAAGCCCTCGGCGGCGGCGCGCTGGTAGTCGCGCAGCTCCCAGCCGTCCTGGACCAGGTCGATCCTGTGCGCCTCGCCGTCGACGTACCCGGCCGCGTCCTCGGCGGGCCAGCCGATCTTGAGCAGCGCCTGCTTGAGGTTGCCGCGCTCGCTGGGGTGCACCGCCACGGAGTCGTCGCCGAGCCGCTCGCCCAGCATGCCCCTGAGCCGCTTGGAGCGGACCACCTCCTCCAGCACCGGCCGGTCGGAGGAGCGCAGGACGAGCCCGTGCACCGGGTCGCCCTCCAGCCGCAGCCGTCCGTAGCGGTCCATGGTCTCGGCGATGTCCACCAGCAGCGAGTGCGGCACGGGGAACTTCGAGAAGCGGATCAGGGCGTCCACGACCTGCTCGGCGTCGTGCCCCGCGGCGCGCGCGTTCCACAGCGCCAGCGGGGTGATCCGGTAGGTGTGCACGTGCTCGGGGGCGCGCTCCAGCTCCGCGAAGGGGGCGATGGTGCGGCGGCACTCGTCCGCGGACTCGTGGTCGACCTCGAGCAGGAGGGTCTTGTCGGACTGGACGATCAGGCAGGACACACGGAACCTTCCGTCGGGAGGCGGGCGTCGGGAGGGGGCGGCCCCAGGTGCAACACCCCGGGGGCCCCGATCATGCCCGGGTCAGGCCGACGAGGCGATGGCGAACACCACGAGGGCGATGTAGCCCACGATGATGACGCCGAGGATCCCGAAGTTGATCCACACCGAGAGCCAGGCGTTCTTGGTCAGCCGCTCCCCGCGCTCGGGGTCGTACTTCTCGCCGAGGGCCAGGGCGCCGAACACGATGCCGGGGATCGCGGTGACGCCGCAGCACAGGACCAGCTGGACGCACGACAGGATCAGCGCCGTGATGGCCCGGCCCTCGTGCTCGGGCCTGGGCGGCGGAGGCGTGTAGCCGTAGCCGGGCGCCGGGCCGTAGGGGCCGCCGCCGTAGTGGCCGGAGGGCCGGCCGTAGGGGTCGTGGCCGGGGGCCGAGTAGCCCCCGGTCGCGTCCTTGTAGGGGTCGTACGGGTTGTCGCTCATGGGGAGATCCTTCGAGGGGGAGGGGCCGTGGCGGCGGGACCGGCTCAGTAGCCGAGGGTCAGGGCCATCACGAAAACGAACAGGACGACGATGATCACGGGCACGCCCAGCAGGCCGTAGGCCAGGTTGCAGGCCCAGGTGTACCGCAGGTACCGCTCGACCTCGGGCGCGTCGGGGACCTTGGTCAGCGCCACGATGGCGAGGGCGATCCCCGGGATGTTGGCGCCCAGGAGCAGGAACCACAGGCCCAGGTAGGCGCCCAGCAGCGGCGGGGCCAGTGACAGGACCGCCACCACCAGGGCGGCGACCGTGCCGCCCACCCGGGCGGGCGGGCCCGTCGGGGCCGGGGCGGCGGCCGGGTGGACGGGGGGAGGGGCGTACGCGGCGGGCGCCGCCGGTGCGGCGGCGCGCACGGGGGCGGCCGGGCGCAGGGCCCCGCCCTGCTCCCGCTCCCAGAAATCCCTGGGACCCCCGGATCTCCCCGGCATGCGCTCCCCCTCCCGCGGGCCCTCGGCCCTCCCGACCACAGGTGTACCCGCCCGTACCCGGTGGGACGCGGGGGACCCGGCGGAGGTTCCCCGCCCCGCGGCCACGGTGCGGTCCCGGCTCGGAGCCGGGTCAGTAGTGGGTCAGTAGTTGGTCACCGGCACGATGCCCTGGATCCACGACCCGCTCTGCGTGAACACCACGAAGGTCAGCACCAGCATGACGAACAGCATCACCCCGGCCGCCCCCAGGCAGTACCAGGAGTACCGGGTGAGCATCTCGGCCCGGCCGGGCAGCCCGCGGTCGCGGGCGTGGGCGGCCCGGATCGCGAACACGATGCCCGCGACGCCGAAGATCCAGTTGCCGCAGCACAGCAGCGTGAACGCGTGCAGGATCAGCGCCATCGTGGAGCTGTTCGCCGCGCCGGAGGCGGACGGGCCGGGCGCGCCCCCCTCCCCGCGCGCCGGAGCGGGGTCCGCAGCCCGGCCGCGCCCGCCGTCGTGCCCGTCGTCGCGGCCGTGCTCACGGGGGGACGAGGCTCCGGGGGGCAGGGACGCATTGCTCATGGGGGTGTCTCTCGCTTGTCCGAGGGCCGACTGGCAACCGCGTCCCAGCCTACGGCGTGCCGCCCCGATCGTCCTCCTCCAGCTCGGCCACGGCGGTGATCCGGTGGACCGCGAAACGCTGCACCGCGCCCCGGGTCTCGTCGTGGGCGGTGACGAACCCGCCGTCGACCGACGAGGGGCCGATGATCCGGCCGCCCTGGCGGCCGTCGGTGTCGGTGTAGCCGATCCACAGGCGCCGCCCGGCCGCGGCGGCCCCGGACAGCGCCTCCAGCACCGCCGCCGCCCGGGAGCCGGGCGGGCCGTCCTCGGGCAGGGGGACCGCGCGGCGGGCCGCGATGGCGGCCTGGTCGCCGGCCCGCACCGCCCGCACGATGTCGCGCAGCCGCTCGGCGTCGGGGGCGGCGGACGGCGGCTCGGGCGGGACCTCCACGGGCTCGGCGCGGCGCGCCTCGGGGCGGGAGAGCCGCATGGCCCCGTCCCCGCCCTCGGCGACGGGGTGGTGGCCGAGCCTGCGCAGCCCGTCCACCAGCGCCGCCCGGCCCACCCCGGCGGCCACCACGGTCGGCGCCAGCCGCACCAGCCCCAGCGCCTCGGTGCGCCGGTCGCCCATGACCTCGTCCAGCAGGGCGGGCTCGTCACAGCGCAGGTAGGAGGAGGCCGTGCCGGCGCGCAGCCGTCCGTGCCGCCGCCCCACGTCGGACACCAGGTACCGAAGCGCCTGCGGCAGGGGGGTGCGCGAATGGCGTTCCAGCAGGGTGAGGATGTCGGCGATGCCGCGTCCGGCGTCCAGCCCGCGCCGCACCGAGTCCTCGGTGAACCGGTACACGGTGGCGCCGCCGGTGGACTCCACGTCCGCGACCAGCGCCAGCTCCCGGGCCAGCTCGGCGACCAGCGGGCCGGGGGCGACGGCGGTGAGGTCGCCCTGCACCAGGACGTGGTCCAGGGGCCGGGGCAGGTACCCGGCCAGCAGCCCGGCGGCCGCCTCGGGGTCGCCCTCCAGCAGCGGGCGGACGTACCCGGCCAGAGCGCCCCGGCCGGTGAACCCCAGCGCGGCGGCCTCCGCCCCGGCGGTCTCCACCAGCTCGGTGTACACGGGCGAGCGGCGGCGCGGCCGCCGCCAGGAGAGGCGCGCCGACAGCGACCCCGCCGCCGGGGAGAACCCGGGCTCGGCGGTGGCCAGCTCGGCGAGCAGGTCGCGGCGGGCCTGCGGGGCCGCGGGGCGGGCCAGCCCGGGGCCGAGCACGTTGCGCACCCGCCCGCCGGAGTCCCGGGAGCCGCTCAGCGCGGGCACCCGGTCGGTGTCCAGCCACGCCTGCGCCAGGCGCAGCCAGCGGCGCTCGGGCGGGCTCTCCCGCCACAGGTCGTACTCGCGGGTGGGCAGCCACTCGCCCTCCACGCGGTCGTCGGCGCCCAGCAGCCCGGCGGCGTGGGCGACCTCGACGAGCAGCGCGGCGGTGGTGTCGTCGGTGTCCATGGTGCGCGCGGCCCGGCGCAGGTCCCGCACGCCCAGGCCGCCGTTGCGCAGCACCGCGGCCGGCTCGCCGGACCAGGACTCCAGCAGCTCCTCGACGGCGCGCAGCACCGTGAACGCCTGCCCGGCGGCGAACCGGGTCACCCCCTCGGGGTCGTGGGCCGTGCCCGCGAACTCCGGGGGAGCGGCCGCGACCTCGCGGAACAGCGTCCCCGAGCGCAGGTGCGCCCCCACCTCCCGGGGCAGCGTGAGCGTGTCGTCGCCGCTGGGCAGCAGCAGGGCGCGGGCCAGCAGCTCCTCCACCGGCGACCCGGCGTCGGCCAGCCCGACGTCGCGGCGGGCGTCGGTGACGGTGCCGTGCGGCGGACCCCAGGTCATCCCGTCCAGCAGGCGGCGGGCCTGTTCGCCGACCTGGGACAGCAGGGTGTCGAGCCCGGCGGGGTCGGACAGCAGGCGGGCCAGCGCCTCGACCGGCGCGGACGCGGAGGAGTCGGGGGCCAGGTCCCCGGCCAGCCGCTTGAGGCGGCCGTGCGGCAGCGCGGCCAGCAGCACCCGGGCGGGCGGGCCCAGCCGCGCCGGGGCCGGCAGCAGGTCGCGCAGCACCTGGACGGGGCGCAGCCGGTCCCGGTCGGGCCAGACCAGCGCCGAGCGCAGCAGGCCGTCCAGGGCGGCCGCGACGGCTTCCCGGACCTCCCCGCCGTCACCGGCGGGCTCCAGCGCGGCGGTGAGCCCGGCGGCGGTGACGCCCACGGGCTCGGACATCCGGTCGTCGCCCAGGGCGACGACGGCCTCCAGGACTTGGAGGGTGAAGGAGTCCAGCCCCTCCAGGGCCCGCAGGACGGTGTTGCGGGTGGTGGCCCGGGCGGCCAGCGAGCCGATGCCGTCGGGGACGGGGCGGCCCAGGTCGGGGCGGGCGGACAGCAGGGCGGCGAGCTCCTCGTCGGAACGCTCGCGCAGCCAGGAGGTGAAGGTCGGGGGGCGGCCCGGCCCGGCGGTCCCCGTGTCCGGTCCGTGCAGGTCGGGAGGTGCGTTCTCGGTCATCACCGTCAACGCTAGGCGATACCTGTGACGAGGTGGGAGACCCGGGGACGAGAGAAGCGTCCCGGTTCCGCGGGCCGGTCCGGGAGGGGACGGGAGCGGTCACGGGCACGCCCCGGGGAACCCCGGTCACGGACTCCCCCCGCGCCCCCGGGAACGCGCCCGTTTCCGCGTGACAGGCCGTATACGGTCCGAATCAGACGACCGAAATAGGAAAGGGGGCTTAAAAGGCAGGTCATCCTCCGTCACTATGGGGGCATGACCCAGCGCTCGGAACAATTGGTACTCGACTATCTGTCCGAGGTCGGCTTGGTCCTGCACGGTCGGCTGACCGCCAGGGAAAGGACCGCCTACCTCACCTCCGTGCGCG
The DNA here is from genome assembly GCF_018316655.1 of Nocardiopsis changdeensis. Lineage (GTDB taxonomy): Bacteria > Actinomycetota > Actinomycetes > Streptosporangiales > Streptosporangiaceae > Nocardiopsis > Nocardiopsis changdeensis. Next base: position 751,526 of record NZ_CP074133.1, read on the forward strand.
CCCGGATCGACGCGCGCCGGGCCGCGGCCCCCGACGACGGCGTGGACGCCGTCCGCGACATCCTGCTGAGCCTGGGGTCCCCCGGGGACCTGGTGGAACGGGAGCTCGCCGGCCGCGACCTCGACATCGAGGACGAGGAGCTCATCCCGCCCCGGCCCCGGCACGCCGACCGGCCGCCGCCGCCCTGGCGGGGCGGCCCCAGCCGCGGGATCATGGGCCTGCTGGAGGGGCCCGGCCGCACCGAGATGCGGCTGGAGCGCGGCGGCCGCCGGGGCGGGGCCGGACGCGAGGCCGGCGCGCTGCGCGGGCTGGTGCTGTGCCTGCGCCACCACCCCGCCGAGATGGCCGCCCTGGCCCTGCTGCTGGCCACCGTGCCCTGGGGCTGGGGGCTGTCCTTCCTGTGGGTGCTCGGTGTCGCGTTCGTGGTGCTCAGCCGGGTGTGGAGCGCGAAGGACAAGTGGCTCGCGGTGCTGGTGCCGCTGCTGGGCTGCCTGGCGGGCATGGCGCTGTGGAGCGGAGAGGCCGACTTCGTGGACCAGTACGTCCAGCACTCCCTGGCCGACTACGGCGTGATCGGGCTGGGCCTGGCCTCCCTCGTGTCGGTCGCCTACCTCTACCCGCGGACCGCCCGGTCGGCGCGGGTGGCCGAACGGCAGCGCGCCTCCGCGGGGCCCGCCGGTCATCGGTAGGCAAAAGCAGGGGAATAACCTTTTCCGGTCGGCCCGTTACCGCGCGTTCCGGCATGTGATCTCGGGTACCCAAGGGTGTACACCGCCGTTCTCGCTTCGGCGGCGGCCATGTCGGTGAGTCGGCCCGGCGTCCAGCCCGGTCTCCACACCACGTTCCCGGCGGCCCGGCATCTCCGCCGAGTCCCGTCCCGTACTCCGCACCCGCGGGGAGGGGCCGCCGGAACACACGAGGCCCGGATGAGCCGCATCCGGGCCTCGTTCCGTGCGCCGGGGGCGGTTTTTTCCCTCGCCTTCCGTCACCACCGGGCATTAGCCTGGCATTCAGGCTGACGGCAACGAGTGAAAGCATGAGGTCCTACGTGCCCACCGGCAAGGTCAAGTGGTACGACGGCGGCAAGGGTTTCGGTTTTCTCACACGCGACGACGGTGGAGAGGTCTTCGTCCATTCCACCGCACTGCCCCCCGGCACCGAAGCGCTGCGCCCCGGCCAGCGGGTCGAGTTCGGGGTGGCCGAAGGACGCAAGGGCGCCCAGGCGCTCCAGGTCAAGCTGCTGGACGCCCAGCACTCGGTGGTCAAGGCCCGGCGCAAGAAGCCCGAGGAGATGGTGGTCATCACCGAGGACCTCATCAAGCTGCTCGAAGGACTCTCCAACGGGTACCGGCGCGACCGCCACCCCGACCGCCGCGAGGCCGCCCGTGTCGCGGCCGTGCTGCGGGTCGTCGCCGACGACCTGGAGGCCTGATCCCCCGGTGCGCAGCGGCCCCGGCCCTCCGGCCGGGGCCGCTCCGCGTTCCCAAGGGCCCACCAAGAGGGTGTATCGGACGAACCTTGACCCGCGTTGTGGTCAAATCGGTGCCGTGGATCAGTGAGAATGGGGGACGTGAGCCCTTCTCGACGTTCTCCTGTACCCGACAAGGCGTGTATCGAGGCGGTGGACCTGGCCCGCTCGGTGGCCGCCGAGGTCGGGCGACCCGAGTGGGTGGGTGAGCACCTCGCTCCCCAGGTCGAGGACACCCGTCTGATCACCCACTACTTCACCTGCCTCGACCCGGCGTACCCCGGCTGGACCTACGCCGTCACCGTGGTCCGCGCATCGCGCGCCAAGGAGGTCACGGTCAACGAGGTCGTGCTGCTCCCCGGCGAGGGGGCCCTCGTCGCACCCGAGTGGGTGCCCTGGAAGGAGCGGCTGCTCCCCGGCGACCTCGGCCCCGGCGACCTGCTGCCCACCGACGAGGACGACGAGCGCCTCGTGCCCGGCTACGCCCAGGTCGCCGACAGCGAGCTGGACGAGGAGGGCGTGGACCGGCAGATGGTCTGGGAGCTGGGCCTGGGCCGCAAGCACGTGCTCTCCGAGACCGGCCGCGAGCAGGCCGCCGAGCGCTGGTACAACGGCGAGGCCGGGCCCCGCGCGCCGATCGCCGAGGCCGCGCCCGCCCGCTGCATCACCTGCGGCTTCATGACCCCGCTCGCCGGGGAGCTGCGCCAGATGTTCGGTGTGTGCACCAACGGGTTCGCGCCCGACGACGGCCGCGTGGTCTCCCTGGACCACGGCTGCGGCGCCCACTCCGAGGTCCGCATGCCGCAGTCGCGCAACGAGCCGGTCGCCCCCGTCGTCGACGAGGTCGGCTACGACCACATCGTCTTCGACGACACCGCGGAGCTGGAACTGGTCTCCTCCGACTCCTGACGGCCCGGCCCGGGCACGTCCCGACACCCGCCCGGCGAAGGGTGGGCTAGGGTCTGATGTGCATCGTGCCGGGCCGTGCCGGCAGCCAGGAGGGACCGTCAATGGCCGAGCCGCTCGCCACCGGGATCGACCCCTACGACACCGCCGAACTGCGCCGCCGCGTACTCGCGGCGTGGGCGGACGCCCCCGCCCGGTTCCGCGAGGACGCCAACGCCGAGGAGGACTTCGCCCTCGGCGGGTACCGGGACCGGGTCGTGGTCGAACTGGCCCAGAACGCCGCCGACGCCGCCCGCCGCGCGGGCGTCCCCGGCCGGCTGCTGCTGTCACTGGAGGGCCGCCGCCTCGTCGCCGCCAACACCGGGGCCCCGCTCACCGCGGAGGGCGTGGAGTCGCTGGCGACCCTGCGGGCCTCCACCAAACGCGGCGGGGACGACTCCGTCGGCCGGTTCGGGGTGGGGTTCTCCGCCGTGGCCGCCCTCAGCGACGACGTCACCGTGACCTCGGCCGGCGCCGCCGTCCGCTTCAGCGCCGACCTGGCCCGCGCGGCCGTGGCCGAGCTGCTGGCCGGGACCGGCCCCGACGGTCTGGCCGCCGAGATCGAGCGCCGCAGCGGGCACGTGCCCATGCTGCGCCTGCCCTTCGCCGCCGACGCGGCCGCCGGAGGCGCGGCGGACACCCGGGACTACGACACCGTCGTCTCGCTGGAGCTGCGCGACGACACCGCCCGGGAACGGGTGCGCGACCTGCTGTCCGGGACCGGCGAGGCCCTGCTGCTAGCCCTGCCCGGCCTGGCCGAGATCCGTGTCCTGGTCGACGGCGCCGAGCGCGTCGCCACCCGCCAGGCGAGCGGCGGGGACCCGGTCACGACCCTGCGCGACGCCGAGGGCACCCGCACCACCCGCTGGCACACCCTCACCCGCACCGGGGAGTTCGACCCGGCCCTGCTCGCCGACCGGCCCACCGAGGAGCGCGGCCGCACCGCGTGGTCGCTCACCTGGGCGGTGCCCGTGGACGACGGCGGCGGCGTGGCCCCGCTGCCGCCGGACGTGGAGCCGGTGGTGCACGCGCCCACCCCCACCGACACCGGGCTGGACCTGCCCGCCGTGCTCATCGGCACCTTCCCCCTGGGCAGCGACCGCCGCGCGGTGCAGCCCGGGCCGGCCACCGACCTGCTGCTGTCCGAGGCCGCCGAGGCCTACGCCGCCCTGCTGCGCCGGTTCGACGCGGCGGCCGCCCTGGACCTGGTGCCCGGCACCCGGGTGGGCGGCGGGCACGTCGACGCGGGGTTCCGCGCCCGGGTCGCCGAGCCCCTGCGCTCCACCCCGTTCCTGACCACCGAGACCGGGGCGCCGGTGGCCCCGCGCGACGCGGTGCTGCTGGACACCGGGGGAGCCGGGCTGTCCGCGGTCCTGGCCGAGCTGATCCCCGGGCTGCTGCCCGGTCGCCTCAACCCCCGCCACCCCGCCCTGGCGGCGCTGCGCGTCCACCGCCTGGGCTCCGCCGACATCGCCGACCTGCTCGCCGACACCGACCGGCCGCCGTCCTGGTGGGCGGGCCTGTACGCGGCGCTGGCCGCCGGGGCGGACACCGACGAGCTGGGCGCGCTGCCCGTGCCGCTGGCCGACGGTCGCCTGGTGCGCGGCCCCCGGTCCCTGCTGGTGCCCCAGGAGGGACCGGTCCCGATCGACGCCGAGGCCCTGGCCGCCCTGGGGGTGCGGCTGGTGCACCCCGAGGCCGTCCACCCGCTGCTGCTGCGCCTGGGCGCGGTGGAGGCGGGCCCGGCCGCGGTGCTGGCCGACGCGCGCACCGAGGCGGCGGTGCGCGGCTCCCTGGACGCCGACGACCCCGAGCCGCTGGCCGAGGCCGTGCTGGGACTGGTCGCCGCCTCCGGGACCACCGCGGCCGACCTGCCCTGGCTGGCCGAGCTGGCGCTGCGCGACGACGAGGACGGCTACTCGGTGGCCGCCGAGCTGCTCGTCCCCGGGGCCCCGCTGGGAGAGGTGCTGGCCGACGACGCCCCCTTCGGCACCGTGCACGCCGACCTGGTGGACCGGTACGGCACCGACGTGCTGCGGGCGGTCGGCGCGCTGTGGGAGTTCACCCTGGTGCGCGCCGAGGAGGCCGCCCTGGGCGAGGACGTCCTCGACGTGTTCGAGGAGGCCCCCGACGCCCTGGACGAGTGGGCCGACGAGGTCCTGGAGCGGGTGGGCGACCCCGAGCTGCCGCCGGTGGTCCCCGAACTGGTCTGTGTGGCCGACCTCGACTACGTGGCCGACGACCGCTGGCCGCAGGCCCTGGAGATGCTCTCCCGGGGCGCGCTGCGCGGGGCCGTGACCGAACCGGCCCGGGTGCTCCTGCCCGACGGCCGGGTGGCGGACGTGCCGTCCTACACCGCCTGGTGGCTGCGCACCCGCGCGCTGGTGGGCGGCGCCGCCCCGAACGAGCTGCGCGCCGCCGAGGCCGAGGCCGCGCTGACGGGGCTCTACGACGAGGCGCCCGCCGACGTCGACCCGGAGTTCGCCCGGGCGCTGGGTGTGCGCACCACCCTGGCCGAACTGCTGGCGGACCCGGAGGGCCCGGACGACCTGCTGGCCCGGCTGGCCGACCCGGAGCGGCATGTGGACCGGTCGGCGCTGCTGCGGATCTGGACGGCGCTGGCGGGGGTGGACGCCGACCTGGTCACCCCGCCCACGCGGGTGCGCGCCGTACTCGGCGGGGCGATCGTGGTGGCCGACGCGGAGGACGCCGTGGTGGTGGACTCCCCGGACCTGCTCCCGCTGTTCGCGGAGCGGCCGCTGATCCTGACCGCCGCTCCGGAGGAGCTGGCCGACGTGCTGGACCTGGAGCTGGCGAGCGAGTCGGTGGACGGGGAGGTCTCCGCGGGGGGCACGCTGCGCCAGGTGCCGGCGGTCGCCGACCTGTTCCTGGACCCCGAGGGGGAGCAGCCGGACCGTACCTATCTGCACCACGCGGAGCTCGTCGTGGACGGGGTCGAGGTGGAGTGGTACGCGGGGGACGGCGTCGTGCACGCCTCCACCAGCGACGGCCTGGCCCGCGCCCTGTGCTGGCGCGCCGAGCAGTGGGACCGCCGCCACCTGCTCGCGGCCGCGCTGCGCGAGCCGGAGGCGGCCCCGCTCCTGCTCGCCGAGGCCGACCTGGAGCAGTAGGCCCGCACGGGGCGGTTAGAGCACGGCGGCCAGCCGGTCGCCCAGGCCGAGTTCGGCCTCGCCCCAGGCGGTGACCTCCAGCTCGTCGCCGACGGCCAGCACGCCCGGCCGGGTGACGGCGAACTTGGCGCCGAAGGAGACGCCGCCCCCGTCGGCCCGCCGGTACCCGGCCAGGGTGCGCAGCGGCTCCGGGCCGCGCTTCTCCCCCGTCTCCTGGTCCACGGTGGTGACCGCGCAGCGGATGCACACCTTGGCGTAGCCCAGCTCGGCCGTGCCCAGGCGCACGGCGCGGACGAGGTCCTCGGTGTGCGGCTCGGCCCAGCCGGACACCACGATGTTGGGGCGGAACCGGCGGATCGGCACGGGTTCGGCGCCGCGCTCCAGGATGCGCGCGTTGAGCAGGTCCAGCGAGGAGGCCGAGGCCATGAGCACGGCGGTGCTGTCGGCGAAGCCGCTGGTGCCCGGGGTGAGCCCGCCGGTCTCCCGGCCGTGCTCCGCGGGCACCCGGACCAGGCGGCTGGGGGCGCCGAGCACCTCGGTCAGCCAGGCGGCGGCGGACGCGCCCTGGTCGACGCCGACGAACGGCTGCCTGTGCAGGGTGACGTCGAGGCGGGGGCCGTCGGGGTCGACCTCCAGCTCCAGTGGCTCGACCCCGTCGAACGACAGCCGCAGCGTGCCCTCGCCCGCCTCGGGGAGGATGCGGGCCATCCGCGGGTCCACGCGCTGGCTGCGGAAGCCGCCCGAGTCGTCCACGACCATGAAGGAGCGGTCGTGGCGGATCCCGGCCGGGGTGAGTTCCGCGGTGTCCAGGGAGATCCCCGCGCACCCCTTGACCGGGTAATGGACGAGTTCGGAGATTCGGGCCATGCCGAGCACGTTAGCGCATGGAAGTGGTGCCCCCCGGTTTGCCCCCGGGCGCCGTACCCGCTGTACTTCTCATCGAGGCCTGGAAGGAACCGGGGCACGATCCGGTGCGTCCTCCCTGGCGTAACGAACCCCGCCGACATCCGAACCGACAGGACCCCTCCATGCGCACGATCCCCATCGCCCTGTTCGCGGCCGCCGCCCTCGTCGCGGTGGCGGGCTGCTCCTCCGACGACCCGGGCTCCTCCCCGGGCAACGGCGGAGTCGAGGAAGGCGCCCCGCCCGCGGGCAGTGAGCAGACCTTCGAGCCCGGCCGGCAGATCACGGTGGAGCTCACCATGGCCACCTCCGAGGACGGCGGCCGGAGCACCTCGTTCTTCTCGGGCTACCGCCCCACCGTCGAGTTCGAGTACCAGGAGCAGTCCACGACGTGCTACGCGCAGCTCCCGGTGGAGCTGCGCGAGTTCCCGCCGGGGGAGACGCACCGCATCGGCCTGGAGTGCGACGACGAGGTCGCCGCCCACCCGGACACGCCGGGCTTCCGGCTCGTCGAGGGCGACGCCGAGGTCGGCGCGGGAGAGATCGTCTTCAACGGCTGACCTCCGAGGATTCCACGACACAACTAGATCAGCCTTGGCTTATATAGCCTGATGCTTATATGGTGGTCCCATGCACGCCTTCGACGTCCTGGGCGACCCCGTACGGCGGCGTCTGCTGGAGCTGCTCAACGAGGGTGAGCGCGCCTCCGGCGAGCTGACGGAGGTCGTCCGGGCCGAGTTCGGCATCTCGCAGCCGGCCGTCTCCCAGCACCTGCGGGTGCTGCGTGAGAACGGCTTCGCCACCGTGCGCAGGGACGGCAACCGGCGGCTGTACGCCGTGGACGCCGCGCCCCTGCGCGACGTCGACGCCTGGCTGCGGCGCTTCGCCGCACGCTGGGAGCCGCACCTGATGGCGCTGGAGACCGAACTCGCCAGAGGCGCCCGCGAGCGCCGCGCCTCCGCGGACGAGGAGGACGGACGGCGTTCGCGGTGACCCGGTCCGGACGACGCCGGACCGGCAACCGACCCGACAGGGGAGTGGACCATGGATGTTCAGCGGCGGATCGACGAGGTCGGGCGCACGGTCGCCATCAGCGGGGAGGGGGACGAGAGCACCGTCACCATCTCCCGCGACTACACCACCGGCGTCGACGACCTCTGGGACGCCTGCACCAACCCCGAACGCCTCCCGCGCTGGTTCGCCCCGGTCAGCGGGGACCTGGAACTCGGCGGCGCGTACCAGGTGGAGGGCAACGCGAGCGGCACCGTGCTGGCCTGCGACCCGCCCGAGTCGTTCCACATCAGCTGGGAGTTCGGCGGCGCGCGCAGCGACGTCCACGTCACGCTGACCCCGCTGCCCGCGGAGGGCGGCAGGGAGCGCACCCGGTTCGAGCTGGCGCACGTGGCCCCGCTGAGCGAGTTCTGGGAGCGGTTCGGCCCGGGCGCGGTGGGCGTGGGCTGGGACCTGTCCGTCCTGGGCCTGAGCCTGCACCTGGAGACCGGGTCCGACATCCCCGCGGAGCTCGAGGAGTGGGGCACCTCGCCCGAGGCGATCCGCTTCATGGAGTCGAGCGCCCGCGCCTGGGAGGCCGCGCACCTGGCCGCCGGGGCGGACCCGGAGGCGGTGCGCGCCTCGGCGGAGCGGACCATCGGGTTCTACACCCAGGCGCCGGACGAGGCGCCCGGGGACGCCCCCGAGTAGGACCCGGGCGGGGGCACCGGGGCGGTGGCGGGCGGGCGGCGCCCGGTCAGCGGGTGACGGTGAAGAAGCCCTCCGAGATGAGCGTCCGCAGGGCTTCGGGCACCCGCTCGCGCACCCGCCCGGGGTCCTCGTTGATGAGCTGGGCGATGGCGTCCAGCAGCGGGCCCACCGGCATCGTCCCGTCGCAGACCCCGGCCAGCGCGGCCTCCACGGTGCCCACCCGGGCCACCCGGTGGAGCCCGCCGCGCTGGCGCAGCACGATCTTCTCCGGGTCCGGGGCGCCGGGGACGCCGATGCGCTCCTCCACCACGCCCGGGGCCAGCGCCACGTGCGCCGACAGCAGCGCGGCGTCGGTCAGCCGGTGCGCCGTCATCGCCCCGTCCACCACGGACGGGAGGTAGGGGCCCACCGGCTGCTCGATGTCGTGGCGCAGCTCCTCCACACGCACGGTCGCGTCCTGGGCGACGTCGTTGCGCAGGCTGATCCACCCGAACCCGATGCCCTTGATGCCCTCGCGCTCGAAGTAGTCCAGCCAGGCGTCGTAGCGGCGGGTGTACTCGGGGGTGCCGTGCTCGCAGGAGTCGCGCAGCCACAGCTCCACGTACTCCGCGGGGTCCTGCACGTCGCGCTGGACCACCCAGCCCGAGCAGCCGGTCCCGGTGACCCAGCCGCCGACGCGGTCTTCCCAGTCGTCGCCGTCGGAGTGCACCCAGTTGGCCAGGATCTGGCACCAGCCGCCCTCGGTGAGGTGGGCGGGCGCCCGGCGCACCAGCTCCGCGCAGACCGTGTCGCCCGGCAGGTCGGACTCCCGGTAGGTGTAGCGGGAGGCGTCGGGCGTGATGACGAACGGCGGGTTGGACACGATCAGGTCGAACCGCTCGCCCGCGACCGGCTCGTACAGCGACCCCGGGAGCAGGCGGACGTCGTGGACCCCGGACAGGGCCAGGCTGATCGCGGCCATCCGCAGGGCGCGCGGGTTGAGGTCGGTGGCGGTGATCTCCCGGGAGCGCGAGGCCAGGTGCAGGGCCTGCACGCCGCAGCCGGTGCCCACGTCGAGGGCGCGCTCGACCGGGCCGTCCACGATCAGCCGGGACAGGGTGGCGGAGGCGCCGCCCGCGCCCACCACGTGGTCGGGCCGGGGCACCTCCCCGCCGCCGGGGCGCACCTTGGGGTCGGAGACGACGAAGCCGGGGCGGCCCTCCTCCAGCTCCCAGGGGCCCAGGTGGACCAGGGAGCGCACGACGGTCCCGTCGGCGCGTTCGTCCACGGCGACCAGGCCCGCCTCGGCGAGCTCGTCCACGGGGAGGATGGCGCGGGCCGCGCGGACGGGGATGGGGGTGCGCAGCCACCACAGGCGCAGCAGCAGCCCGAGGCGCTCCTCGCCGCCGGTGGCGCGCAGTGCGGGGACGAGCTCCTCGCGGGCCAGCGCGCGGGCCGCGGCGTCGCCCAACCGGTCGCGGACGCCGGACACCGTGTAGTCGGCGTCGATGAGGATGGCGCGCAGTCGTTCGGCGAGTCCGCGCGGGAAGGCTGTCTCTGGCACCCGTTCATTATCGGCCACCCGACCCACCAGGGCGTTCGGGGCGGGCCGTGCGCGGTGCCGGGTCAGGCGGCGGGCCGGTCGCGGCCCGCGCCCCGTTCGGAGGCCTCGGACCGCTTGCGCAGCAGGCGGGGGATGTAGAGGAACCCGAAGACCCCCAGGCCCATGCCGGTCGCGCACACCCAGATCCACCAGCGCTCGGACTCGGGGAGCGCGTCGCCCATGAACAGCAGGACGACCAGCGCGACCGCCCAGGCGAGGGTGCCGAGCGCCGCGGGGACGCGGTAGTCGCTCTCGTGGACTTCGGGATCCGGCTGTCGGGGTTTGCGCACGCCTCCAGGCTAGCCGTACACCCCCGGCCGCTCCACGGAGCGGTGGCGGTGCGCGCGCTGATCAGGGAAACCTTCGTCACATCCGACCACCGGATCATCCGGGCAGATGGTGTTTTCTACGAAACCCGTGTGGAAGACGTGTCGGACGTTGTATGAAGATGCAACTAATCTGGCCCAGAATCCTAGTTGTCCGGTAACACGACCAGGTCAGGCTGACATCGTGAGCGCTACAAGCAAATCCCCCGTTACGAAGGGTCCCAGCGGACCCCTCGACCGCTTCTTCCACATCTCCGAGCGCGGTTCCACGCTCGGCACCGAGATCCGCGGCGGTCTGGCGACCTTCTTCGCCATGGCCTACATCATCGTCCTCAACCCGCTGATCCTCGGCAACGCCGCGGACGTCAACGGCGACCAGCTCGGCATCCCCCAGCTGGTCGCGGTGACCGCCCTGGTCGCGGCCATCAGCAGCATCCTCATGGGCTTCGTCAGCCGCTACCCGTTCGCGCTCGCCGCGGGCATGGGGCTCAACGCGGTCGTGGCCTACACCATCGCCCCGATGATGACCTGGGCCGACGTCTTCCTGCTGCTCATCCTGGAAGGCATCATCCTCACGATCCTGGTGCTGACCGGATTCCGCACCGCGGTCTTCGCCGCCATCCCCGGCGGCCTCAAGATCGCCATCGGCGTCGGCGTGGGCCTGTTCCTCACGATGATCGGCATGGTCAACGCCGGCTTCGTGGGCGGGGGCGGCGGCACCATCGTCAGCCTGGGCAACAACGGCCTCACCACCCTGCCGCTGCTGATCTTCGTCATCGGCCTCCTGGTCACCATCGGCCTGTACGTCCGCAAGGTCCGCGGCGCGATGCTGCTGGGCATCATCGTCTCCACCGTCCTGGCGATCGCCGCCCAGACGCTGGCGGGCGAGCGGGTCCTCGCCTGGCAGCTGGCCGGAGCCGAGAAGCTGGGCCCGATCCCGGCCCTGCCGACCTCCGTCGGCGACATCGTCGCCCTGCCGGACTTCTCCCTGATCGGCCTGTTCGCCGAGGGCGGCCTCAGCGGCCGCTGGGCCGACGTGGGCATCGCGACCGTCGTCATGCTGCTGTTCACGCTCATGCTGGCCGACTTCTTCGACACCATGGGCACCATGGTGGGTGTCGCCCACCAGGCCGGCCTGACCGACGAGAACGGCAACCTGCCCAAGACCCGCGAGGTCCTGGCCGTCGACTCCTTCGGCACCATCTTCGGCGGTCTGACCTCCTCCTCGATCGCCACCGTGTACGCCGAGTCCGCGGCGGGCGTCGCCGAAGGCGCCCGCACCGGCATCGCCCCGATCGTCACCGGTCTGATGATGATCGTCGCGACCTTCTTCGCGCCGCTGGTCACCATCGTGCCGTTCGAGGCCGCCACCCCGGTCCTGGTCATCGTCGGCTTCATGATGATGGTGCCGGTCGGCAAGATCGACTTCATGGACCCGGCCGTGGGCCTGGCCTCGTTCTTCGCGATCGTGATCATGCCGTTCACCTACTCGATCGCCAACGGCATCGGGATGGCGTTCATCGTCTTCACCTTCGTCCGCCTGGTCGAGGGCAAGGGCCGCCAGGTCCACCCGCTGATGTGGATCATCTCGGTCGTGTTCCTGATCCACTTCGCAGAGCACCCGATCTACATGCTGATCGGCTGACGAGGCGCACCACCCCGCACGGCGGGAATTCCCGCCACCGTGAACGGCGTTGACCCGAGTGATGAGTCAACGCCGTTTACCTTTTCTCGCCCGGAACGCTCCGATGACCGCATCAGTCCTTCTCCTCTCCCCGGGGAGGGACTGATGCGGCGTATCGCCATGTTCCGCTCACTGTCCGTGCGCAACTACCGCCTGTACGCGCTCGGCCAACTGCTCTCCAACCCCGGCACCTGGATGCAGCGCATCGCCCAGGACTGGCTGGTCCTCCAGCTCAGCGGCGGCAGCGGCATCGCACTCGGGATGACCACGGCGCTCCAGTTCCTGCCCATGCTGTTCCTCGGGCTGTGGGGCGGGGCCCTGGTGGACCGGCTGGACAAGCGCCGCCTGCTGGTGTTCACCCAGAGCACCATGGGCCTGCTCGCCGTCGCCCTCGGCGTGCTGGCCACCCTGGGGGCCGCCCAGGTCTGGCACGTGTACCTGTTCGCCTTCGGGCTCGGGCTGGTCACGGTGCTCGACAACCCCGGACGCCAGGCCTTCGTCCCCGAGATGGTCGACCGCGACCTGCTGACCAACGCGATCGCCCTCAACAGCGCCAGCTTCCAGCTCGGCCGGGTCACCGGGCCGGCCGTCGCCGGGCTGCTCATCGCCTGGATCGGCAGCGGGCCGGTCTTCCTCATCAACGGGGCCTCGTTCGGGTTCACCATCGTGGCGCTGCTGCTCATCCGCACCGCCGAGCTCAACCCCACCGAGCCGGTGCCGCGGGGCAAGGGGCAGATCCGCGAGGGCCTCGCCTACGTGAGCGGGCGCCGGGACCTCGTGCTGCTGCTCCTGCTGGCCGCGTGCACGCAGTTCTTCGGCGCCAACGGGCAGACCCAGATCGCCCTGATGGTCAACAACGTCTTCGAGACGGGGGCCGCCGCGTTCGGCGTGGCCGCCGCCTGCCTGGCCGTGGGAGCCCTCATCGGCGCGCTGCTGGCGGCGCGCCGCGAGCGCCCGCGGCTGCGCCTCATCCTGGTCGGGTCGATGGTGTTCGGCGCCGGCCAGGTCGCCGCCGGGCTGATGCCGGCCTACGCGGCGTTCGTGGTGGTGCTGGTGCCCATGGGTATCGCCTTCATGACCTACGTGACGACGCTCAACGCCACCTTCCAGCTCACCGTGGAACCGCACATGCGGGGGCGCGTCATGAGCATGTTCCTGCTGGTGTTCATGGGCGTGGCCCCGATCGGCGCCCCGGTGGTGGGCTTCCTCGCCGACGCCTTCGGGCCGCAGACCAGCATGGTCATCGGCGGCACGTTCACGATGCTCGTGGTCGCGGTGCTCGCCGTGCCGCTCTTCCGGGTCAAGGGCGTGCGCGTGCGCGACCTGCTGCCGCGCCGCCGCCGCGGGGCACCGGTCGCGGCGCCCGCGGAGGAGCCGGACCCCGGCGGACCGGTGTCCGCCGCCACGGCCGTCGCCGCCGTCGAGGAAGGCGCGGCCGGTGCCCCGGCCGCACCCGGACGGCTCGCCGCGGCGCGCGGACCGGGCCCCGGTGGCGCTGCTGGCACGGAGCGGTGAACTGGGGGCCGGGCCGGGGGAGACCTCGACGGTCCGTTGGGAGCGGTGAGCCGAGGATTCCACGAAGGAGCGCGGCGGCTCCCCGCCCTTGCCCGGTGCGGGTTCCGGTGGCACCCTCTTCGTCGAGGGAACCGGACCGGTGTTCCCGCCGACCGACCGATGGGGTGTGCGCATGGATCCCGATGAGGACGCGTCTCCGATCTCTGATCTCCGGAACGCGACGTGGGATGCCGAGCGGGAACTCGAGTACGACCTCCTGAAGGACATGGTGCGGGACGCCGTCGGGGTGCTCTCGGCCATGGCGCATGACGAAAGGAGGTCCGAGGCCCCCCGGGACGACGTCATCCGGAGGATCGACGAGCAGAAGGCCCGGCTTGCGCAGGAGCTTCGTGGGCTCCGGATCTCCGACACGGAGGGTTCCGTCCGCCTGAGGGCCGAATGCCTGGAGATCATCAAGGGCTACGGGGGTTAGCCCTGCCGGACATATCCCCCGAAGAGTTCGACAGGGTGCGCCTCAGCGAAGCGGACAACCAGAGGATCTTCCTGGACGAGATCGTGCCGTTTCATCTCGAAGGTGCCGCGGTCCAGTCCGCCCCGCACCTGGTCGTCGTCGGCGGGGCGACCGGGTCCGGGAAGAGCAGTGTGACCGACCTGGTGCGCTACGCCTTCGACCGGCGCGGCGGCGCGCTCCACATCAACATGGACGACTTCAACCCGCACCACCCGAACTACACGATGCTTCGAAGGTCCGCCCCGGAGAAAGCCGGAGCGCTGTTGTGGAGTGATGGGCTCTCCTGGTGGAACAAGGCCCAGGAATACGCTCATCACCCCGATCGCCGGAACGATGTGGTCATCGAGTCCGCGCTTCGCGGTCCGGACGAGTTCGAGAACATCCTGGAGCGTTTTGGAGAGCGGGGGTACCGCCTCAACACCGCGCTCATGGGAGTCCCCGAGGCCGTGAGCCTCCAGGGCGGACTGCACCGGTACGTGGCGGCGATGGAGAAGTACGGTGTCGGTCGCTACGTGGAACCGGAGATCCACCGGGAGTGTTACGAGGGCGTCGAGCGCGCGGCCCGGGCGATCGACGCGGGGCGGCCGAGCGGGGTCGGAGTGGTGTTCTTCCAACGGGGCGGCATATCGAACACCCCGTCGGGAGGGATGCCCGCCGTGGAGCGGCTCACCGTCGAACGCGGACTGCCTCTCGGTGAGACACAGGCCGGCCTGTTCAAGGCGACCCAGGAAGGGATGCGGTCGTCCATCGTCCGCAACGACGCCTTCAGCGCCCGCGAGAAGCGGAAACTGCTCTCGGAGGTGGATGAGATCGACCGGCTGGCGCAGCCTCTGATGGTGCCGAGCGCCGCCGCTCTGCTGGTGAGGGGAGGGGCTCGCCGCCCTGGCCCCCGGGGGGCGGTTGCCCCGAGGGCCAGGGGCGGGCCCGGCGTCGGTCCCGACAGGGGCACCGAGCGCTAGATCGTTGATGGGGGTGTGGTGTCCTGGTCAGTGGTCGTAAGCGATTAATGACCGCTTGACCGGGGCATCCACCAAACAGTTGTGCCGGATCGCGGCGTTGAGCGCGCAGATGCGCTGTCCGAATGACGGCCTCGATCCGCTGCCGCGACCAGAACGGGAACACCTCCACCCCGGGCTCGGGCTCGTCCCCGCGTACCGGACGGATGAGCGGGTGATCCGGCTTCGCCGCGGCGGCCCCGAGCCCGGCCCCGGCGAAACCCTCGTCGCACACGATCGGGCACGGACCGGGCGCAGGAGATTGGACGTGGAGCAGGTGCAGGGTCTGCTTGCGCTCGTCCAACTCCTTGGGACGGGTCAGGCTGAACGCGCACACCGCCCCGTCACCGGTGGTGATGAGTATGGGCTCGGCGCCCCGGTAGAAGGCGTGGTGCGACTTGTCCATGCCGTACCCGGCGATCTCGCCCGGTCCGGACCGGGCGACCGTGGTACGCGAAGCGCCGCAGCGCACGGGGGTGTCATCCATCAACCGCAGGTTCTCCCACCAGGTCGGGGTCTGGCGGGCCAGCCACATCGCGGCGGTGAGCAGGGCCGAGCCAGAGCGCGCACGTGGCGGTTGTACTCCGATTGGTCGGGCAGGGATCCGGTGCCTCTCGAGGGCGGGGACCCTCGGCACTACAGGCCGTCCTCGTTCCTCGGACGTCTCCTCTGGTCCTTCCGAACCCCCGTCTGCGCCTCACCGCCCCCCGCGGAACAGGCCGACGTCCAAAGGACAGGACCTGGCCCGCCCTGTCCGGGCGGGATCGTGGTGGATGCGAGGATGCCCGCATGAGACTGTTCGTCGCACTGACACCGCCCGCCGCGGTCGTCGACGCCGTCCTCGGCGCCCGCGAACCGGGCCTGCGCCACACCCCCGACCTGCACTGGACCCGGCCGGACGGGTGGCACCTCACCCTCGCCTTCCTCGGCGAGGTCCCCGACGACCTGCTGCCAGGCCTCACCGGAGCACTGGGCGCGGCGGTCGGTGAACACGACCCCTTCGACCTCACCGTCGACGGCTGGGGCGTCTTCCCCCACCCCCACCGCGACCGGGCCGCCGTCCTGTGGGCCGGGGTCGGCGGCGACACCGGCGCCCTCGCCGCCCTGAGCGCCGACCTGCGCGCCGCGGCGTCCGCCGCCGGCCTTCCCGGCGAGGACCGCATCTACGTGCCGCATCTCACCGTCGCCCGCAGCCGCCCGCCCCGGGACCTCACCGGCCTGCTCTCCGAGCTGGGGAACGGCCCGCAAGCGCCCTGGCCCGCCCGCGACGTGCACCTCGTCGAGAGCAGGCCCGGACGGGAGGACCGCTACCGAACCGCCCGGACCTGGGCGTTAGGCTGGAAAACCGACCCGGGACGACCGCCAGAGCGGAGCACGGCATGAGCATGCTCACCAACAACCACAAACAGCGGTGGCTGCTGCCCGTGGTGCTCGGCGCCATCATGCTGATCGTGCTGGTTGGCGCCCTCCTGGACTGAGCCGGCCGGACCGGCCGCCGCGGCCCGCCTCAGGCGGCCGCGGACGCCAGCCGCACCGCGTGCGCGACCAGCGCCGCGTTGTCCTCCGCCTCCGACCCGTCCGGCATCCGCATGGTGTCCTCCAGGCCGATCCGGACGTCCGCCCCGACCTCCAGGGCGTCCTCCAGCATCGGCCAGGCGGTCGCGTCCGAGCCGTGCAGCAGCCGCGGCGCCTCCACCCCGGCCCGCTCCAGCAGCGACAGGATCGACCGCGCGTTGCGCCGGGCGTCCTCCACCGCCACCTGGGTGGGCTCCACCAGCACCGCCGCCACCGGCACCTGCGTGGCGACGAGGATGCGGGCGGCGTCCACCGTCCACAGCCCCGCCTCCACGGCCACGCGGCGGTCCTCCAGCAGGTGGATCAGGTCCACCGACCCCGCCTCGTGCAGGTTCACCGTCACCGCGTCGGGCAGCGCCGACGACGCCCAGCGCTGCACCAGGTCGTAGCGCCGCCAGGGGTCGGACTCGGCTGACAGGGCCGTGGTGAGCGACACCGGGACGCCGGGTCCCTCGGCGCGCAACCGCTCCATGAGCGGGCCGACCGCCTGCGGCTCCAGCGATTCGGCGCCGCTCCGGTCGCGCGGGTGGATGTGCAGGTCGGTCGCCCCCGCGGCCACCGCGGCGTGGGCGTCGGCCAGCAGCTGGTCCACGGAGACGGGAAGGGCGGGGTGCGCTCCGGGACGGCGGTCCCCGTTCAGGCAGGCGACGATCCT
The DNA here is from genome assembly GCF_018316655.1 of Nocardiopsis changdeensis. Classification (GTDB taxonomy): domain Bacteria; phylum Actinomycetota; class Actinomycetes; order Streptosporangiales; family Streptosporangiaceae; genus Nocardiopsis; species Nocardiopsis changdeensis. The sequence continues at coordinate 768,517 of NZ_CP074133.1, forward strand.
CATGGGTACTCCTCACGGCACTCCGTATGCCGAATGTGCCCGTTCATCCCGGTCCGCAAAAGCCGTCCCGGCTGCGCGCCCGAATCCGCGCCCCCTGGCAGGATGTCCGTCATGAGACGACCGCTCGTGTGCGCCCTGGCCGCGCTGTCCGTGTTCCTCCCGGCGCCCGCCCTGGCGGAGCCGACGGTCCCCGACGGGGGCACCGGGCCCGACTACCCGCGCGGCGGAGAGGGGCCGGAGGGGTCGGAGGTCGCCTTCACCTTCCAGGACCCGCGGATCTCGGAGTCCAGCGGCCTGGCCCCCTCGCTGCGGCACGAGGGTGTGTGGTGGACCCACAACGACAGCGGAGAGCACCTCAGCGAGGTGTACGCGGTGGACGAGGAGGGGAACACGCTCGCCACCCTCACCCTGGCCCTGGAACGGCGCGACTGGGAGGCCGTCTCCGTCGCCCCCGGGCCCGACGGGGAGCCCGCCGTCCATATCGGCGACATCGGCGACAACTTCGGCGGGGGCTGGACCGAGGTGCGGGTGTACCGGTTCGCCGAGCCGGAGGTGCTGGCGGACGCCGTCGTCGAGCCGACGGTGCTGACCTTCTCCTACGCGGACGGGGGCCGCGACGCCGAGTCGATGATGATCGACCCGCGCGACGGGCGGCTGTACGTGGTGTCCAAGGAGTTCTCGGGCGGGCTGTACGCCGCGCCGGAGGAGATCGACCCCGAGGGGGTCAACACCCTGGAGCGGATCGACTCGGCGCCGCTGTTCGCCACCGACGCCGCGTTCGGCCCGGACGGCACCCGCTACGTGATCCGCACCTACTGGGGCGCGACGGTCTACGACTCCACCGACGGGGTGCCGGGCAGGTCGCTGGGCGGGTTCGACCTGCCCGAGTCCGACCAGGGCGAGTCCATCGCCTTCACCCCCGACGGTACGGAGCTCATGGCCGGGACCGAGGGCCTGAACGCCCCGGTCTGGCGCATCCCGCTGGAGGAGCGCTACCGGTCCGGGCAGGCCGAGGAGGAGAGCGCGTCCGCCTCCCCGTCGGAGTCCGCCGGGGAAGCGGCCGAGGACACCGGCGGGCGGGGGAGCGCGGTGCCCTTCCTCGTGGGCGGCGGGGCGGTGGCCGTCCTGCTCATCGGCGGCATCGTCCTGCTCGCCCGCCGCTCCTAGGGCGGGCCCGGCCGACGACCGCGGTCGCCGGGCCGCCTCCACGGCGGCAGTGACGGCCTACCAGTGCCCGCGCCGGACGGCGCGCTCCTCCGGGGTGCTCGGCTTCTCTTAATGGAAGGTGAGCGGGGTGTGGGAGACGCCGACCCGGGTGAGACCGACCGGTCGACCGGTCATGGCGTCTCCTCCTAATGTCGGTGGGACTCGCGCCGGATGCGCAGTTCCCGGATCTTGTGTCGGTTGCCGCAGCGCCCCATGGCGCACCAGCGGCGCCGCCCGGGCCGGGGGCTGTCCACGAACACCCATCGGCGGTCCTCGGCGCCGCACTCGCGGATCCGGTCGGCCCAGGGAAGGAAGATCCTCGTTCGGTCCCTCGGGGTGGAGACGGCCGGTCTGCCCGGGCCGGCCGGAACCGGCCACAGGGCCCCGGCGGGCTGTCGGACCACCTCTTCCGCGCCGATGCCCGGACTGTTCATGTCTCGGGCTCCTGATGCAGGAGGGGGCATGAGTGGTCCTGATGTGCCTTTGACCAAGGTGGAAGAGGACGTTCCGCTTTCTTTGAATGCTCTACCGCATGAGTTCGGGGGGATGGAGAACTTCTTCGGGCCTGAGCGAACCGCCGGATACCCCGACCTGACGTCGGACGAGGATCTCATCGGTGAGGCGGCTCCGGTGGCCAGGGTTTTTATTTCGCGTTCCTCGGTCCGGTAATCAAGTTCGCATCCGAGGCATTTGCCGGTGTTGTTCGTGATGAGCCGCCCGGTGACTTCACCGCCGTTCTCGCGGCACCAGTCGAGTACCGGGTCCAGGACCTTGGGTGCCCGCGCCACACGCCCTGGACAGGCGACGTAGGCGTCACCGGTGAGACCCGCTGCGTGAAAACGGATAGAACCGTCAGGAGCATGAGACGTTTCCACCGATTCGAGTCGAGCTTCGTGAACCGAAAGTCTGCCGTCTCCGCCGTGGTCCCGGTCGTGCTTCTGCCGTAGCGTCAGGTACTGCGCGTCGTTCGACAACACCCAGGGAGCCTGACCGCCGACCATGGTCACCCGAGCGTTGGGGTTCGCCTCCAGGATGATCTCCGCATTGGCGATCGCCGCTCCTCCCGCCCCACCGAACAGCCACTCGTCGGTGGTGTCGGCGGTCGATTCGGGCTCGACGCCACAGTCCCGGAGCGGTTCGCTCTCCACAACGGCGAGCACGTTGAATCCCGACGACCTACCGCCTCGGGCTCTCGATGCGACCGGTCGGCCGGAACACCGCAAGCGCGCCGCAACGCCGGGGACGCGGTGGCCGCATGCGGCCACACCGGTCCCTACCGCTCGATGTCGGGCCCCTTGCCCCGACCGTGATGGCGGCCAGGCGGGGCGGAGGGTCCCGACGAGGGCGACGGCCGACTCGTCGGCGGGGCCATGCCCTGTTGAGCCAGTCTCACCGCTTCCTCGGAGCCGGTCGTCATGTTCGGAGGTGAATGGCCCGCTGCGCGCATCGTCGCCATGAAGCGGGTCTTCTTCGCTTCATCGGCGTTGAGGAACTCCTCCGGGTGGCGTGGAAGATCGGAGTTCGACGCGCCACGACCAGCTGCCACGAACACCGCCTTCTGTACCTGCTGCCACTCCTTGTGCTGGGCGAGCCGCTCTGGATCGCCCGCATAGGCGACTTGGGCCACCCGATCGGCGCGCTCGTGCAGAGAGAGCATCGTCGGCGTGGTCCTCGGCCCCAACTCCTCGCGTGTGATGAGCTTTTCAGCGTGCTTCCAATACGAGGACACCCAGGCGGACGCCTCCTCCTGGCTGAACGGCACCCGACCTTCTCCGCGCACGTCACGCAAGGCCTGGCCACCTCGGGCCTCTTGACCCCACCGGCCATCGGCACCGCGCGAGTTGTCGTAGTGGATGGCCCCGGAACGGTCGGTGACGATCACCCGGTGAACATGGGGGCTGCCCTCCAGCGCGTCCACCGTTATGGGCAACTGGTCGTAGGAGGAATCGTGCCCTTCGACATCGGCCCATCGCCCCTGCCCCGGGGGGTCTGCCAAGTACCGACCGACCATGTCCAGGCAGCTACGGTCGCCGGGGGTGGCGACCACCACGACCTCGGTGGCGAACCCCGGGTGCCGACCCGGTACCGGGTCGGCCATCTCCGCGGAATACCCCAGGAGGTCTTCGGTCCGGCGAAAAGTGGATTCGGTGACGATGCCGAGGCCATGGAGGTGCGCGTGTTCCCGAACCATGTCCGACCAGGCGTACATGGCCTGGGCGGTGAGTGCCATCATCTCCTGGGGGCGCTCGCGCATGATCTCCGAGTACCGGGGGTGGTACGCGCGGAAGTCGTCAGGACTGACCAGAGCGACCCGGCCCTGATGGCGGTTGATGACGCCCTTGAGAGCGTGGGACTTGCCGGCGGCGAGCTGACCTCCCAGTTGCACCATCACCGGGCGCTGTCCAGGCGGTGCGGGTTGCGCGTCGCCGAAGACCAAGTCCTTGATGTACTCGTCGAAAATCTCGCGGAGTTGTTCCGGGCCGACGTCATAAGGCTCGGGCGACAACCTCAAACCTCTTCCATCTCGGCGAGCATCTCCCACATGCGAACGATGGTCTCGGTCATCTCCTGGCGCGACATGTCCAGGTCGTTCTTGATCGCCCAGTACTCCTTCATCCGAGCCTTGGCCTCCTCCTTCTCCTGGGCGGTAGAGGCGTTCTGGGCCATACGCATGTATGCGGCCACTACGCGATTGGCTGTTCCGGCCATCGCCTCCCGGATGACCTCGTCGGGGGTCTCGGGATCGAACAGAGTGCTGTCGTTCACTGCGCTCTCCTAGGCCGGGGGCGGCATTCGGGATCGTGAATACGGTAGGAGCATATATCCCGGTCGTGTCACGACCCGCGGGTCATTGCCATGGTCCGAACCATGCTCGAAGCGCGCTCGATTGCCGAAGCCCACCTCTACCTGGAGATTCAGGTCTGCCAGACGTGCAATCTCAGGTGGGACGGGGTGAGGCACGCTTTGAGAACCCTCGAGGACCGCCCCGTGGCCGTCTATTCGCTTTCGTGCTCTTCCTGCGGTGCCCGGGATCAGCTGGAGTTCCTGATGCCGCGCGAACCCCTCCCGCCCGGCCCCCTGGGCGGGAACGAGCCGTCCAAGATCATGGACCCCGGAGAGTTCCACGCCGCCTCGGACGTGTACTTCGCCCTTGCCCGTGACGCCGTTGAACAGGCGAATCCCGGGAATCGTGAAAAAGTCGCGACCCTTCTCCGGCGTTCGATCTACGCGCTCGCCGAAGTCCCGAAGTTCATCCCGCCGTCCGAGGACCGGGTCCCCCCGGAGCTGATCGTTTCGGAGATCGGCAGGGCGTCCTATCAGAGGAACCCCGACAGGTTCGTCCGAGATCGGATCGAGTACGAGATCCAGGACCTCCTGAACCTGATGCAGCGCTACCTTCCCGATGCCGGTCCGGTGAACTGACCCCTCCCCGGAGAACACGCCGCGGGCACGGTCCGAGCCGCGGCACGGCACCCCGCGCCCTCCAGGGCGTCCTGCCCGGCCGGGTCCGGCCGGGGCGGCGCGGTTCCACGGACAGGTGGACGCCGGGACCGCGCGGACACGGGTCCGAGGCCTCCGACGGCGGACGCCCGACTCCGCGCCACGGACCGGAACGCCTCCGACTCCCCGCACGGCCGACGGCGAGGCGTCCTCCGCGCGCCGCATCCCACCGGAGCCCTCTCCGAGGCGCCGTTCCCTCCGATTTTTTGAACTCCAGGGCTGCCACCTGCAGTGATGGTGTGCCGTTCTGGTCCGGAAATGAAAACGAACCGGAACGCCCCCGTGCGAATCACACAGGAAGAACACTCACAATCCCTGTCTCAGGGGTGGAGTACTGTACCTCCGGTGGCAACACCTGTCCGAATTGACCTTTTTCAACAGGTGAACGGGGTCGTCGACACCAGGGAAAAGAGGACATGCGCAGAGACCACAGTACGGTCCCCTCGTTTCCGAAGATCTCCGCGGAGATCCTCGACGAGGTGACGGCCAAGGTCACCGTGAGCGGAATCGTCAGCTCGGTGACCGGTACCGACCTCAACGCGACGCGTGCCGAGGTCGTCCGGCTGATCTCGCTCACCGCGAAACGACTCGGCCGCCCGGTCCGCGCACTCACCGTCGAAGGCGGAGAGGAATGGCCTCTCGTCATCTACCCGGACGGGGTCGTCGAGAGCGACACGACCGCCGACCCCGGCAAGCGCAAGGGGAGGAAGAAGCAGACGGGCCGGGGGGCGAAGGCCAAGGGCGGTACCGCGCCGCGGATCCCTGACGAGACCCCCGCGCCGAGCGGCCCCTCGGCGGCCGACGCGTTCGTCTCGGGCGGGGTCCCCCATGCCACAGCGGTCTCTGGAGAGCGGCCTCCCGCGCCCGAGGTGCGCGTGGACGAGAACACCGGGGCGGAGCCGGTCCGGCCGGGCCCCGCCACTCCTTCGCTTTTCGAGATGGTCGTACAGAGCCTGGAGGAACGTGACCGGGCCCTGTCCGCCGAGCAGAACCGGAACCCGGCCCCGGAACCCCCTCCGACCGTCCCGCAGGGCGGGGCCGTGCGCTCTTCGGCGGACGCCTCCGCCCCTGCGCCCCCCTCCGCGCCGGGTTCCCGGTTCCCCGGTCCGGGGCCGGTGACGGTCGGAAGCGACGATGCCCCGGGCCCGGAGCCCCACGGGCCGTCCGCGCCGACTCCGGCGGCCTTCACGCCGTCCGGGCGGTTTTCTCCGGAGCCCGCTCCCCGGGAAGGGGGCGGGGCGATGCCGCCCGTGCCTTCCGTACCCGCTCCGCAGCCCCCGTCGGGATACGCGCACGGCGTTCCTTCCCACAGCGGTCCCACGGGGGGACCCGCACCCGATTCCACGCCTCCGGTGTCGGGGCCCACGCCGGACCCCCACGCCCCCCGGCCCGCCCAGGGAGGCCGCCGGACGCCCTCTCCCCACGGTGTTCCCGCGGGGCAGCCGACACCTCCTGCCCCCGTTCCGCAGCCTGCGCCGGGGTATGGGCACGGCACCCCTGCCCACGGTGTTCCCGCGGGACCGCTTCCGGGCGTCCCGGTTCCGCCCGTCCCCCGGCCCGGTCCGGACCCCGAGGCGGAATCCCTCCCGGCGGACCTCGGGAGCGGGGCCGGCCAGGGCGGCGCCCCCGCCGCACTCACGGGTCCCTCGGAAGCGGCCGAGTTGTGGAACACGGTCATCCAGGAGATCAACAGCGAACGCGGCGCCCACCCGGGGACGGTGCCGCCCGTGCATCCCATCCCCGCTCAGGAGGCGGCCGGCCCGCCCATCTCCGCACCGCCCTCGCGGCGCCGCAGATTCGGCCTCGGTGGGCTCCTGGGCCCCCGTGTGCCGGAGTGGTCCGCCCCTCCGGAGAACTTCCACGCCCGTATGCAGGTACCCATCGCGGGACACCGCCGTATCGCCGTCCTGAGCCTGAAGGGCGGCGTGGGCAAGACCACCACCAGCGTCCTCCTCGGATCCCTCATGGCCTCCCAGCGGGAGAGCAGGGTGGTGGCGGTCGACGTCAACCGGGACATGGGGACCCTGCGTGACCGGGTACCCCTGCAGACCGGGCTCACCGTCCGCGACCTCTTCCGGGACGCCGCATCCATCAGGGGTTTCACCGAGCTGCGGGGTTACGTCTCCGCGAACGAGGAGAGGATGCACGCCCTGGTCGGCGACCAGGTCTTCGGTTTCCGGGAGGTCGAGGGACGGAACGGCTACGGTGTGGTCGCCGATGTCCTGGAGCGGTACTACGACATCGTCCTCAACGACTGCGGCACCGGTATGGGCAACCCCGGGATGCAGCGGGTGCTGGATCTCGCGGACCAGGTCGTGGTCGTTCTCGAACCCGCCTCCGACGCGGTCCGGGCCGCGGAGGCGACCTTCGACTGGCTGGGCAGGAACGGCTACGCGGATCTCGTCTCCGGAGCCATCGTCGTCATTTCCAAGGTCGACCGGAGATCCGCGTCGTCCCCTGACATCGACACCCTCGAAGCCCGTTTCAGCGGGACGGTGAGGGCCGCCGTCCGGATCCCCTTCGACGAACACCTCGCGTGGGGGAGGGTCATCCGGTTCCAGGAACTGCACGAGTCCACGCGCAACGCGTGTTCCCATCTGGCGCTGCTGAGCGTGGAGGGGCTCGCGAACATGCAGAGGTCGGGTGTGTGAACCGCCGGCCGGGCGAACCCCGTTCGAGGCCGCGGAGCGCTCCCGGTGACCGGGGTGTCCCAGGGGACACCCCGCCCCCGCCAACCCGCCACGAGGAAGAGTAGAGGTCCAGGGTGGAGATAGACCAGAGATCGGACGGAGCCCAGGAGGCCCTCCTCCAGGCCGTCCACCTCCAGATGCGTATCGCCCAGACCTTCGGCCGGGCGGCGAACCGCCATGTCATGGACAGGTTCCGTGGTCTTCCACGGGTGAACGAGGCTCCCACCCGGACACCGCCCCAGACCCGCGGGGAGCGGCGTGCCCAGTGGCGCGAGGACCGCGGGAAGTTCGCCGGGGTCGGTCGGGCATCCTGGTGGCGCGACGCCACCCCCGCCAAGATCGCGGACGCGTCGGCGGCGGTCCGGCGCCAACGGGGCAACAGCCTGCGGGCGCGGCTGGCCGGTTGGCTGCTGAACCGGGGATACCGGCGGCTCACCGGTGTGAACCTGGACGAGACCGTGCAGGTCTTCGGCCCGCAGTCCCCGCACCAGGCGGTGGGGAACCAGGGCATGGCCCAGGGGTTCGCCGAACTGGTTCCGCGCACCTTCGAGGAGCAGCGCGGCCTGGAGGAGCTGCGGCGCGAACTCGAGCGCATGTCGCGCGAGATCGACTACCTCCGTGAGCGGTTGGGGCTTCCCCCGCTGAGCCCGGAGGAACGGCAGCAGAACGGAACCGCGGCCGAGCAGGAGGGCGGCACCCCCCACCGTGAGGCGGAGGAGGAGTCCGACCGTGAGGCCGCCGCCGAGGCCCGCGAGGCGGAGACCGGGCCCGGACAGGACGTTGAGGAGGAGCGGGAGGAGGCCGCCGAACGCCCTGAAGCGGAGGCCGGGCAGGACCGGGAGGCCGAGCAGGAGGCCGTCGGGCGTCCCGAAGCCGAGGCGGAGGCCGAGCCCGAGCGGGATGAGGCCGCCGAGCGGTCCGAGCCGGGGGCCGAGGAGGAGCGGGCGGAGGAGAGTCCCGAGACCGAGGCCGGAGAGGATCGCGAACCCGCCGAGAACGTCCGGGAGGAGGCGGCGGACCGTCCCGGCGCGGAGACCGAGGGGGACAGGGAGGCCGAGGGGCCCGCGGACGGGGCGCCGACGACCTCCGGAACGGACCAGGAGTTCGACCACCGGGAGACGGCGGAACACACCGGAACGGAGGCTTCCGCACCCGAGGCGAACGGGACCGCTCCGGCGGAGGAACGCCCTCAGGCCGCCTCCGAGGCGGTCACCGGTGGAGAAGGCCGGGTGGACGAGCCCTCCACCGCCGCGGAAACGGACCACGGGCGACCGGCGTCGACGGCACCGGGGACGGACAGCCGTCATCTGCTCACCCGGACCACGGGGGCGACGCGGCCGGGGGCGGCCACCGGACCTCAGGACCCCGCCCCGGCCCGGGGCGGGGCCGGAAACCATCTGGACCGCGGTCCCGGGAAGGACAACGGCATGGGCGGTCGCTGACGCCCCCGTATGAACGGAACGCCCGGTCGGGGACTCCGACCGGGCGTTCCGCTCGTGTGGCCTCAGACGTGGGCCCGGGTACGTCAGTATTCGGGGAAGTACCCCGGCGGCGGTGGGTCATGGGGTAGGGGATCGCCGTGCCCGTTGCCGTCCTCCGCCGTGGCCATGGGGCCGTCCGGGGAGAGCAGGATGCCCATGTGGTAGTCCGCGTGGTCGCGCAGCCAGGTGCTGATACCGGTGGAGGGGTCGTTGCGCAGGCTCTCCCACGACCGCCAGACGGCGTCGATGCGGATGAGCGCCTCGGCGTTCTCCCACCAGCGCGCGGACCACCGGTATTGGTTGCGGACCCCCACCCGCCGTTTGTAGACGTGGCGGAAGTAGTTCTCGAAGAAGTCGACCGCGTTCCTGTAGTGGAGGCCTTCGGCGTCGTCGGCTTCGCCACCGCTGTTGGCGTATTCGTTCAATTCGTTCAGCCAGTCCTCGTTGCCGGCCATGCCTCCGATCCTTTCCTTGTTCCGGGGCCGGTCGCCTTCACCAGTGGATCGGGAAGATCTCGCTGTGCTCGGGGGCGACGGCACCGATCTCGGTGGGCTCGGCACTGCCGTCGACGGGCACGGAGTACCAGCCGCTGGAGCCGTCCGGGGCGGTGGAGCGGAACAGGACCCGCGTACCGTCGGAGGAGAGGACCGGGGTGGTGTTGGTCCGGTCGCCGCCCTGGATGAGGTGGCGGACCGGTTCCGGCTCCAGCTCGAGGGTCTGGGGGTCGAAGCCCACGATCGTGAGGTTGTCGCCTTCCACCAGCAGTTCGTGCTCGCCGACCATGAAGACGGGCCGCTGCCCGTTCAAGGCTGATTCGGAGTCCTCGTAGTCTTCAAGGGTTTGCACCCAACCCTCCGGCGGATCGAAAGTGGCCGCCGGCAGCTCAGTGGACACCGGGGCCTCGGTCGCGGAATCCCTTGCCCGGGTCCACAGGAAGCCCGTGGAAGTCTCCACGTAGAGGTGCCCGACGAGAGTGCCTTCACGGTTGGAGAAATGCCTGACGTACTCCCGGCCCCCGGTGACGCTTCGCTCCCAGGAACCCTCGTACTCCGGCGAATCGACCGGAAGGAAGTTCGTCGCGTAGACGTGGCCGCTGTAGGGGTCGAGGATGATGCGGTCGCAGTCGGTGCAGGAGCCGACCTCCTGGACGTCTCCGCTCGCGGGGTCGACGCTTTTCACGGTGCCCTCTTCACCGTCCGGGACCTTTTCCAGGTAGTAGACGCGACCGTCGTTGTGGTTGTAACGGGGGGAGAACTGGCCGACGGTGTCGCTGAATCCGGAACCCTCGTTGCCGGGCAGGAGGGCTTCCACCGTGCCGTCGGAGGACATGGCGCCGATGGTGGTGATCAGGGCGCTGTCGACCTGTTCGTCGAGGGTGACGAGCAACTGTGAGGTCTCGGGGATGAACAGCCCGGCCAGCTCGTGAGCCTGATTCCGGCTCAGCGGCCACCACGAATCGGACCCGTCCTGGCCGTCCTCGTAGTTGATGTCGCAGTCGGGGAGGGCGGTGGTGAACTCGCCTTCGGGCGTCCGCCCGCCGCCCTGCCGGGGCTCTGCGGCGGCGGTGGCGCTGAGGAGGTCGTAGGAGTGCTGTGCCAGGAGGCTTCCGTCCTGATCGGAGAAGCGGTAGGCGTTGATGGCCCCGTCTCCGCAGTCCATGGCGAGGAAGCCCTCTCCGGCGAGGGGCTCCTGGGCCGCGGCCTCCCCGGGGGCCTCACCGCCTTCGCCGTCCCCGCCCTCTCCGCCACCGCCACCGCCGCAGCCGGTGGCGAACATGACCACGGCGGCCAGAGCGGCCCCGTGTTTCCAGAGGGAGGGGTGTGAGCGTTCTTCGGGCATGACCGGTCCTCGTTCTTCTGAAGGTCGGGATGAAGGGAGATCAGGGCTCGTAGGTCTGCAGGGAGGAGAGCACCTTCTCCTTGTGCTTGCCGGACATCCACGGCACCGTCTCCACCAGCGTCGGCGGGGTGCCGGAGGCGATCACCACGGCCCTGCCCGGCGGCATCGAGCCGAGGTCGGAGACCTCCATGGTCCGCTGCCTGTCCACCTGCCAGGAGACGGACCGCCCCTGCCTGCCGCCGGAGACCGAGGCCCTGTCGACCTCGTGGTCGCCGATGAGCTGGGAGAGCTCGTTGAGGAACTCCACCTCGGAGACGCCGCCGCCGTACATCTTGATGTTGGAGGCCGACCAGAGCTTGCGCATGCCGCTCTGCCCCCACACGTCCACACCCTGGGACCAGGACTGGAGGATCGTCATCAGGATGATCCCGCGGGAGCCGTAGTGGGAGTACAGGGACGGGAGGTCGTTCCAGCGGCACACGTTCGCCGCCTCGTCGAGCACCCCCAGCAGGGGTGTGCTCAGGCGTCCGCCCCGCTGGGTGGTGGCCAGTTCCTCCGCCGCCTCCACCACCGCGACCGTCAGGGCCGTCACCAGCGGCCCCGCGCTCCCCTTGCCCTCCTTGGACAGGGAGTACAGCGTGCCGCCCGCGGCCACGAACTCGTGCGGGTCGAAGGGCGGCCGGGTCTCTCCGCCCTCGCCCTCCTGCGCCGAGATCCACGGCGCGATCTGTCGGCTCGTCAGGCACGAGACCATCTGCATGGCGGTCCCGTACACGCCCCCGCGCTGCTTCTCGGGGGAGTTGACCACTCCGGAGATGTTGTCCGCCACCAGGTTGTACTCGTGAGCCGAGAGGATGCCCACGGCCTCGTCGTCGTGCGGGCGGGTGAGCCACGTGTACACCTGGAGGATCGACCGGCCGTCCAGGGCCGCGGCGAGCAGCAGACCCGCGAGCAGGTCCTGGGCCGCCCCGTCGAAGAAGGCGTCGGTCTTGGCGTCGGCGTCCCGTGACCCCGCCACGAAGTGGCCCGCGAGCCGGGCCGCCCTCACCTCGTCGGTGACGTAGGACAGGGGGTTCCACCACCACTCGGGCCTCTCCAGGGCGATGCCCTGGGGGTCGAAGACCCACACGGGGCCCGAGCTCTGGCGCACTCCGCGGGTGGCGTCGACCACGTCCCGCTTGTTGCTGGTGACCAGGACGGCGCCGGGCGCCTCCAGGATGGCCGGGATCGCCCGCGAGGTCGTCTTGCCCGTGCGGGGGCCCCAGATGTCGACGTGCATGTCCTCCCAGGAGCCGTACAGCATGCGGCCGTCCCGTACGGAGCGCCCGAGGGGCACCCCGGGGGAGCCCCGCACACCGAGCCGCTCGGCCTTGGCGCGGGCGCCCTTCTCCGACAATCGCTCCAGGTCGTCCCCGCGGCCCATGTGGGCGGCGGAGGAGTCCACCCGCGCACGCGAGCCGCGGCGCATGAGCAGGGCGAGGGTGAAGACCAGGACGATCAGGATCCACTGCCCGCCCAGGACCACCGTCTGGGGCATCCCCCAGGCGATCCTGCCGCCCAGTACGCCGAACAGGACGTCGAACGGATTGGCGGGGGCCTCGCCTCCGCCGACGCGCACCGCCACCCACACGGTGCCCAGCACCAGCACCACGGTGGCGATGAGGACCCAGATGAGCACCGCTTCGGTGTTCATCCCGGTCGGGGTCTTACGGGCTCTGCTCATCCTGTGCTCTCCTCGACCGGGTCCTCGGCCCCGGAGCGCTCACCGGCCTCCCCGTCCTCCGTGACCGCGCCGGTCCGGGAGACGGTGTGCCAGAGCTTGTTGGTGTCGTTGATGGACTTCTCCGCCTCGGTCAGCTGCACCTGCACGGGGATACCGGGACGGCCGCCGACCTTGACGAGGAACTTGCCGCGCCCGGGGGGCGCGCTCTCGGCTCCCGCGTGGGAGTCCCAGGCCGGGGGGTCCTGCCAGGAGCCGAGCATCTCCTGCTCCGCCAGGGAGAAGGGGATGACGGAGGACAGCATCGGCATCTCGGCGCGGGGCAGACCGCCGCACACCACCATGCCCGAGCGCTCCACGAACCCCTTGGCCTTGTTACGGTCCTCCTCGCTCGGCAGTGACATGAGGTCGCTCATGGTGTGCGAGATCATCGCCATGCCCACACCCCGCTGGCGGTTGAGGCGGGTCAGGGCGTCGACCCGGTCGACCATCCCGTGGCCGGCGCGCAGGGCCCGCCAGAGCTCGTCCAGGATGACGAAGTAGTGCCGCCGCGGTTCCAGGCCCGCGTCCGCCAGGGCGTGGGAGAGGTTGATGGTCGCGAACCCGGTGGACCAGCAGGCCAGTAGCACGGCCGCCTGCAGGTCCATCTCGGTGTCGTCGATGCCGGACACGTCGAAGACGACGGGCCGGTCGCGCTTCATCGGAGTGGTGGTCGGCCGGGAGAAGGTCTCTCCCAGCCGCCCGCCGCCCACCAGCCCGATCAGCGACGCCTCCAGGTGGTCGGTGACCTCCTGGTAACGGGTCAGGCTCCCGCGGTCCAGGGCGACCTGTCGGACGGCGTCGGGCGCGTCCTGGATGCATTTGAGGAGGTCGTTCAGCACCGGGGTGCCCTGGTGGCGCTCGTCCAGCACCTTCAGCGCGCGGTCGAGGATCGTCTCCTCGCGGTCGCTCACGGGGGCCGACCGCATGATGGTGAGCAGGGCGGTGACCATCGTCAGCCGACGGCCGTGCACGTCCGCCATGAGCTTGGTCCGGGCATCGGCGGGCAGCCGGTGGAGCTCCTCGCTCGCCTGGCCCGGGTCGAGCACGTTGAGGTGGCCCTGTCCGCGGCCCAGGCTGATGACCTGGCCCCCCAGGGCCTCCACCAGATCGACGTAGTCGGGCTTGAGGTCGCCCAGGATGAACGGCTGTACGCCGTAGCCGGACAGGCCGGTCGCCATGCGCCGGGTGATGGTCGACTTGCCCAGACCGGGCTTGCCCAGCACGAACATCGACGGGTTCGAGATCAGGTTGGCCCGCTGGAACCACGAGATGGGGTCGCAGCACAGCGTCGCCCCCGTCATGATGTTGCGCCCGATCGGCACACCGACCATCGGTGTGCCGCTGCCGACCGCGAACGGCCACAGCCCGCACACCTGCACGGTCGTCCCGCGCCACTCCGGGGCCATCTCCACGATGGTGGACTCGCCCGCGCCGTAGGAGGTCCAGCCGCGCGGTCCGGGTCGCTTGGGCTGTACCTTGGGCGCCTCGACGGCCTCAGGGCGGCTGCGGAAGCGGTCCGTGCCCCCCTTGCGTCGTTTCCGGCTCACATCTGCTCCCTGATCTCCACGGGAATCCTCAGGTGCATGGGCAGGACGATGCCCAGGGGAAGGCCTGCCGCGAAGGTGGAGTCCTGCGCTCCGTAGGCGGGACGCAGCCGCAGCCGCGACGCCGCCGACAGGTTGGCGATCGCGGCCCGGGCGTCCGCCTCCTTGTCCAGGTCCTCGACGGTGGCGGTGACGACCATCCCGAAGTTCACCAGGCCCGCCCCCGCGGCCTCCTCCGCTGCCGTCGCCCGGGCCGAGCGGGTCGCGAGCATGTCGCGCGCCGTCGGCTTGGCACTCGATGTGGCCCGGAACTCGGCGGCCCGCAGGTCCGCCTCCACCACACCTGCCGCCTTCGCCGGGTCCAGCGGCCGGTACAGCAGGGTGACGCGCTTGCGCGCGATGTCGGGGTGGGGGGCGAGCAGCCGGGTCAGGATGCTCGACTGCACGTTGCCTCGCGGTGCGGCGGTCATGGTCCACGAGATGGACAGCGCGCTGTCGTGCCTGATCTTGTCCCAGCCGGCCTGGTGGGCGGTGGGACCCACGTCCGTCCACTCGATCTCGGGCACCTCGCCCGCCGAGTGCGCCTCGTCGATGAGGACGGCGGCGGCCGGGTCGTAGGCGACGCGGATCACCTCGCACAGCTCCTGTGCGGGCAGCGGCCGGGCGGCGCCGGCCCCCGTCGAGGTCAGGGCCTGGGTGAGGCCGGGGAGCCGGGCGGCGAGGTCCCGGCCCATCTCCTCGGGGGTGATCTTCTTGTCGCGTCCGGGTGAGAAGGTCAGTGCCACGTACGCCCGGACCAGGGAGGAGCCGTGCGGGTAGGCGCCCACGGTCTCCAGGAGGACCTGCCGGGCGAACAGGGGGGACTGCTCGTCGATCTGCCCGACGACCTCGCGGTGCAGCCGGGTCCCGGTGTCCGGGGAGGTCTCGACGGTCACCGAGGCGGCTACCAGGTCCGGCTCGTCCCCCAGGTTGGCAAGCCAGTGGCCCCACTCCGCCACCCAGGAGTCGACCTGCTCGACGTCCACCAGGGCGGCGCCGTCCGGCTCGGTCGCGACGACGACGGAGAAGTGGTTGCCGTTGGAGGGCAGGTGCAGCAGGGCGAACGGGCGGCCGTAGGAGTCCTGGTACTCGCTCAGCCGCAGCGGGGCGGCGATTCCCGGAAGCTGGTAGCGGCCCCAGGGCACACGGCCCAGCGGACCGGAACGGTAGAGGTGGGCGCCAAGGGAGCGCGCCTTCCACCAGAGCATCCGTACTCCCATCTTCGACATGGTGCTTTTGCCGTGCTTGTCCTTGGTGAGCACGGCGAGGAGGACGATGCCCAGGACCGCGCCGGCGATGGCGCCCCGGAGGAGCCCGGCGACCATCACCACGAAGACGATGATCACCAGGCTCCCGAGGAGGAAGACCGTGCCGAGCGTTCCCAGCCCCATGAGGCCCGCCGACGCGGGGACCCGCCAGTTCCCGTACGTGCGCACGGTACGGGTCATGTCGTCATTTACGGCTGCCACTGGGCCCATCGCCTCCGGAAGCGGTTTCGTCGACCGCCTTCTTGCTGGCCTCGCCGACGGCCTTGACGGCCTTGGCGGCCGCGTAGATGGCGGCGGTCTTGGGGTTGCTCTTCATCGCGGCGGCGCCCGCGCCGCCTCCGCCTCCACCCGTGGTCGGGCCGCCTCCGCCTCCGCCGGTGATACCTCCGGGCTTGGCGCCGCTGGTGTTGGAGGCGCCCGTCGCGCCTCCGCCGGACCTGCCGCCGGAAGGGCCTCCGCCTCCTCCGCCGCCGGATCCGCCCCCGCCGCCTCCGCCGCTCGCGGAGCCGGTGGGGAGCGCCGAGGTCGCGGCGTCGGCTGCCCCGCCGCCGCTGCCCGCGGTCGCGCCGACCATGGGGGTCACGAACTTCATCAGGGCGGGAAGGGCGAACAGGGCCAGGGCGAGCATCGTGACGCCCAGCATCAGGTCCTCCAGGCCCGCCTCTCCCTCGGGCTCCTGTAGCAGGACGAAGGCGAGGGCGTAGATGATCGCCGCCACGGGCTTGTAGAGCAGGAAGGCGACGAGCCAGGAGATGGCCTTCTGGAACCAGGACCGGCCCATCTCCGTGTTGGTGAACGCCGCGGTGAGGGGGAGCACGCCGGTGAGCAGGATGAGCATGCCGTCGCGGATCATCATCAGCACCATCTGGATCAGGCCGATGACGATGATGACCAGGCCGAGGACGAGGACCATGATGAGTCCGCCGCCGCCGAAGTAGGAGTTGACGCCCATGATGACGAGGAACTCCGTGGCGAGTCCGCCGAGGTCGGACTGGCCGTAGCCCTCCTTCAGGATCCACGTCGAGAACTCGTCCCCGAGGCCGATGAGGATGTTGACGAAGGTCACGCAGGTCGCCGAGACCACGACCAGGGTCAGCAGGGACCTGAGCAGTTCCTTGCCGGGCTGGGCGCGCTGCTCCCAGGCCATCTTCACGCCGCCCACGATCACCGAGAGGATCGCCGCGACCCCGACGTAGAACATCAGGCGGCTCTGGAGGAATCCGGCGGCGCCGCCGGCCGAGGTGCCGCCCATGGCCCCGATCAGCGCCGAGACGGCCGAGGACGCACCGCCGATGAGGGCGACGGCCCCGATGACCAGGGTCATCTTGTTGAGGTACTGGCCGCCTTCGCCCCTCGACCTGGCCAGGGCCAGTGTCGCCCCGAGGATGATGAGGGACAGGACGGCGACGCCCAACCCGATCCAGGTGACGTAGCCGAGGATGTCGCTCACCTGCCCCGGGGTTCCGCTGGGGGAGGTGATCCCGCCGGCGGCGGAGCCGTCACCGGCGTCCAGTTCCCTGGTCGGACTGTCGATCCAGAAGGTCAGCATCGTCTCGACGACGCTTCCGACCTCGTCCGCGAACTGCTGCTTGATCTCGTCCATGATGCTGGTCACTGCCCTGTCGAAGTGACACCCGATATCGATTCCGCACACGTCAGATCGCCGCCCAGGGTGTGTAACCGCTCAGATCCTCGAGGACGGTGAAGAGGGGATCGCTCTCCCCGCTCTCATCGACCACGATCTTCCAGTCCCCCTCCACCCACATGAGGTCGAAGGTCATGCTCGCGTACACGGCGTCGGGAGCCATCAGGGCGAGGCTGATACGGGCCTCGTCCTCGGTGTAGGAGACGACCTTGGCGGCGACGATCTGACCGCCGACGCCTCCCTCCGGCGCCTGCGACGACTCCATCTCCGCGATGAACACCTGCCGTCCCGGCCCCGGCGCCACGATCCGCTCCCACTGGGAGTCCATCCGGTCGCCCCCGGCGTTGGCCAGGGCGAGGAAGTTCCCGGTGGCGAGCACCGCCCCCTCCGGTGTGCGGGCGTAGCAGTAGCGGGCCCCGCCGTCCTCGACGACCCCCGGGCCGTGCTCGGCCGTCTGCGGGGCACGCATGCCGCCGATCGAGGTCCAGGTGGTGTCGAGGAGGGGGAGGAGCATGTCGAACTCGACCGTGTGCGCCTCCAGCCCGCACACGCTGTCCTGCCCGTCCGGGGTGGCCGGAGCCTCCTCCGGGGAGGGGGTCTCCCCGGGGCCGGCGGGGGCGGACGCGGTTCCCGGGTCCGCCCCCGCCTCGTCCTCGTCGTCGGGCCACACGGCGACCAGGGCACCGGACACCACGAGGGCGGCGAGAAAACCTGCTGAGAAGATGAAGGAGGGGCGGCTGAAGGGGTTCTCGTCGCTCATCGTCGGTTTTTCTCCGTGATCAGCTCACCAGGAACGAGACGAGGCTCGTCGCGCCCGAGATGACGATGACACCGGCGAGGACCATGCCGATCTTGCTCATGTGTTCGCCGCCCTCGCCCCGGCGGGACTGGATGGCCATGACGGCGCCGGCGACGATGAGGCCGAGGACGCAGACCGCCAGGGCGACCCACTTGGCCCATCCCAGGATGGTGAGGAAGCCGCCGTCCAGGCCGGGAGGGGCCTGGCTGGTGACCTCATCGATGCCGAGCGCGAGGGGGTGGAGAAGGGACGTTGCGTCAGCTGCGAGGACAACTGCTTCGTTCATCGGGTCTCGGATCTTTTCTCTAGCTTTTCTGGATCAGGACTTGCACGCTTTTTATGAGTTTTCGCAGCTCAGCGGGCATGCCGCGTGGATCCGGGGCGGTGGGCGGATCGGTCCGCCATTGTTCCATCCAGGGGACGCGCCAGACTCGGGGAGCTCCCCCTCCTACTAGATGCGCGAAGTCCTTCAGGGGTTTCGGAAGCTTACCGGGCGCGTCGGACACCAGGGCAAGGCCCAGCAGCTGGATTCCGGGAACGGTGCCGGAGGCCCATTGTGTAAGGGCGTTCCGGGCGGACTCCAAACCTGAGAGGCCGGTTCTGGCCATTAACACCACCGGAATTCCACCGGGGAGGGGTGTGGCCGATTGTGGCCATGTGTGGTGGCTCTCGACCGACCCCGGGAGAAGTTTGGCGAAGGTGCTCTCGCCCGCCCCTCCATGTGCTCCCACCCACCACACGCTGGCGCTTTGCGGAAAAACGCGGAGTGGGAGGCCCACTCCTTCCGGGGCGTGGACGCCGGGGTGGGGGAAAGATGGTCCGGTGGTCGTGGTATGAGTATCATCCGCCTGTTCGGATTCGTGGGCAGCGGCTTTCCGTGCTGCTTCCGTATCGTCCTGAGCAGGCGTTGTCCAGGGGTTATAGGGTTCGGACAAGGCGGGACCGCTTTCCTCGACGGGCGTGATCCTGGGTTACGGCGCCTACAGATACTACATTCAGGGCTCCTCTGCAATCACGAAAGGGTCGCCCGTGCGCCGTGAAGAGAAACACGGAAAGTCGGTTACGAGCGATCTCGTGGAGGGTCCGCCCAGGTGAAGCAGCTTCTCTATCTCCCCCTGGCGTTGATCGCCTTCATCATGGTCTTCGTTCTGCTTTTGGTCGGCGTGATCGCAGAAGAGGCCGATGGTTCATTCCAGGAGTTCCCGGATTCCGTGCCGGGCATCCCGGACGTCGTCCTGTTCGCCTACGTCGCGGCTGCTTCCGGTGTCGACGAGTACGCTCCGGGGTGCGAGGGGATGAGCTGGTCCCTGGTCGCGGGTATCGGTTATGAGGAAAGCAAGCACGGAACGCACGACGGGTCCGAAGCCGACGAAGAAGGGAATGTCCGACCCCCGATCATAGGCATCCCGCTCGACGGCACCAACGATACGGCCCGAATCGAGGACACGGACGACGGGGAGATGGACGGGGACGAGGAATTCGATCGAGCCGTCGGTCCCATGCAGTTCATTCCCGGCTCGTGGAATATATACGGGCAGGACGGGGACGGCAACGGCGAGAAGGACCCGAACAATATCTTCGATGCCGCTGCGGCGACCGTGGCTCACCTGTGCAGGAGTGGTGGGAACGACCTCACGACCGACGAGAAGATGCGCCAGGCGATTCGGGGGTACAACAATTCCGGCGAATACGTGAACGACGTCATGGAACGCAAGGCGCACTACGACTCCCTGCACGTCAGGCCGGACGGCGGCCAGGTCGGCGGAGGCGAGATGGTCTCCTGTGCCAACCTCGGTCAACTGCACCCGACCATGTGCTCGGTCCACGAACACCTGAACGAGAAGTTCGGCGCCTTCTACCTCTCCGCCGGCGGGTACCGGAATGAGAGCACCAGCGACCATGGTTACGGGATGGCCATCGACTACATGATGGGACCGTACGGCGGTATCCCCTCGATGGAGAACCACGCCATGGCCATCCAGGTGATCAACTATGTCATCAAGAACCATGAAATTCTCGGGGTCAAGGGTTTGATCTATGACCGGCACATCTGGAACGCGCAGAGGGACAGCGTGGGGGACTGGAACGCTGTCCGGCGTTTCCATCAGAACACCGGGGATCTCACCCAGGACCATGTCGACCACATCCACCTCGCGGCCGGCCCCGGCCGTATGAGGTGAGTCGGAGGAAATCGAAAAAGGCATCGGGATCTTGTCGGGTATTCCACTCCCGTTCCCCCGGTGATACGGCACGGTGGGCGCGAGGAGGTCCGTGGTCGGTCGATGACTCCACGGGATCGGTCGGCCCTGTCGCGGCCCGCCCGGCCGGGGCGTCGGTGCCGGCGCCGCCGCGGGCCCGGCGTGCCCGCACTCCCCGGTGGTGGCGGTGGGTGTGGTGGCGCCGCGGAGAACGGGAGCCACCCGGGGGCCGCGAAAGGGTGGGACCGCAGGCCGGATGTCGCCGGGGAACGCCGCGAGGGGCCCGGACGGTTTCCCGTCCGGGCCCCTCGGTGCGGTGCCCCGGCGGGTCAGCCACCCTTCTTCTGGCCGCCCTGGCCGTTCTGGGCGGCCTGCCCGGCCTCCAGGAAGTGCTCGCGCACCAGGAACGCGTGCCGGGAGAAGTCGGTGAACACCCCGTCCACGCCCAGCTCGAAGAACAGCTCGTACTCCGCGGCGAACGAGCCGTAGTCGCCCGCGTCGCCGTCCGAGCGCAGCGCCGGCGGCAGGAAGTGGTTCTCGCTGCGGAACGTGTACGGGTGCACCAGCAGCCCCGCCTCGTGCGCGTCGTCCACCAGCGAGGTCGGCTCGGTGAAGTCCCCGTTCTCGCCGACCGGCGCGATCAGCGCCTTGGCCGGCCCGATCGCGTGCGCGAACGCCGCCACCTCGGCCAGCCCGTCCGGAGTGGTGTAGTGCCGCCAGTGCTCCTCGGTGCCCATCAGGAACACCAGCGGCAGCTCCGTCTCGGCGAGCTTGCGCAGGCTCTCGGCCTCGAACGACTGGAGGAACACCGGCACCCGCGGCTCCGGCCCGGTCAGCCCGGCCTCCTTGAGCGCCGCGATCAGCGGCGGCTCCAGGTCCAGGCCCTGGGACACGTGGTAGGAGGGGTGCTTGGTCTCGGGGTAGATCCCGATCGGCCGCTTCAGCTCCGCGGTGAGGGAGAGGGCCAGGTCGATGACCTCCTCCAGGGTCGGGATCTCGTAGGTCCCGTCCATCAGCGCGTTCATGGTGCGCACGTCCTGGAGGCGCTCCCTGGCGCGCAGCGTCTTGATCTCCTCCAGGGTGAAGTCCTGGGCGAAGAACCCGGTGACCTCCCGGCCGTCGATGGTCCGGGTGGTGCGCCGGTCGGCGAACTCCGGGCGGTCGGCGACGTCGGTGGTCTCGCCGATCTCGGCCTCGTGCCGGCAGATCAGCCGGCCGTCCCGGGTCGCGACCAGGTCCATCTCGATGAAGTCGCCACCGTGCCGGGCGCCCAGCTCGTAGGAGGCCAGCGTGTGCTCGGGCCGGTGCCCCGACGCACCCCGGTGGGAGATGATCTTGATGGGGGAATCCAACTTGTTCCTGCGCACAGTCGACCCGTCCTGGAAGTCCGGAAAAGGAGAAAAAGAGGAGGTCGGCCCGCGGGAAACGGGCCGACCTCCATTCTGCCCCGTCGTACGACCGGGGTGCGGCCGGGCGCGGGACGGTGCCCGGGGGCCTCAGGAGAGCCGCGTGAGCACGTGGTCGATGCACTCGGTCAGGGCCTGCACGTCGGCGGGCTCGACCGCGGGGAACGTCGCGACGCGCAGCTGGTTGCGGCCCAGCTTGCGGTACGGCTCGGTGTCCACGACGCCGTTGGCGCGCAGCACCTTGGCGACGGCGGCGGCGTCCACGTCGTCGCTGAAGTCGATCGTCGCCACGACCTGGGAGCGCTTGGCCGGGTCGGTGACGAACGGCGTCGCGACCGCGGACTTCTCGGCCCAGGTGTACAGGATCGAGGAGGACTCGGCGGTGCGCGCCACCGACCAGTCCAGGCCGCCCTGCCCGTTGATCCACTCCAGCTGCTCGGCCAGGAGCAGCAGGGTGGCCACGGCCGGGGTGTTGTAGGTCTGGTCCTTGCGGGAGTTGTCGACGGCGGTGGTGAGCGAGAAGAACTCGGGGATGTACCGGCCGCTCGCAGCGATCTCCTCGACCCGGGCCAGCGCCCTGGGCGACATGACGGCCAGCCACAGGCCGCCGTCGGCCGCGAAGCTCTTCTGCGGGGCGAAGTAGTAGACGTCGGTCTGGGCGATGTCGACCGGCAGGCCGCCGGCGCCGCTGGTGGCGTCGACCAGCACCAGGGCGTCCTCGTCGGCCCCGGCCACCCTCGCGATGGGCGCGGCCACACCGGTGGAGGTCTCGTTGTGGGTGAGGGCGTAGACGTCCACCCCGGCCTCGGCGACGGCCTCGCCGTGGGTCCCGGGGTCGGTGGCGACCACGGTCGGCTCGGCCAGCCACGGGGCGCCCTTGGCGACCTTCGCGAACTTGCTCGAGAACTCGCCGAACGACAGGTGCTGGGACTTCTCGCGCAGCAGGCCGTGGGCGGCGATGTCCCAGAAGGCGGTGGTGCCGCCGTTGCCGAGGACGACCTCGTACCCCTCGGGCAGGGAGAACAGGTCGGAGATCCCGGCGCGCACCCGAGAGACCAGGGACTTCACGGGCTTCTGCCGGTGCGAGGTCCCCAGGTAGCGGGAGCCGGAGGAGGCCAGCGCCTCCAGCTGGGCCGGGCGGACTTTGGAGGGGCCGCTGCCGAATCGGCCGTCGGAGGGCAGGAGGTTCGCGGGAATCTGAATCTCGGTCACGGTCCCCAGAGTAGTGGCGGGGGAGGCGACGCGGCCGGTCAGGGGTGTTATTCGCGCACGTGAAAATACGTGAGAAGGGATCGGCGCGTCACAATCCCTGGCGGTTCCCGTCGGCGCGGCCGGTATGGGCCACTGACAATCGGGTCTGAAAGCGTGGAATACGGGCACCCTTTGTTGTCTAATGAGGGCGCTTCGGGGGGAGCAGCCGCCAGAGACCACGACCATGACGAGGTGCCCGCGCGTGTCCGAGACGACCGGATCCCCGGCCTCCCCCGAGGCCCCCGAACACACCGCGGCCGCGGACGGGGACGGGGCGCGCCGCCTGCTCGCCGTCTTCGACGCCCTGCGCGAGCGCCCCGGCCGGGGGCACGCCGGACGGTCGGCCCGGATGGAGCGGCGGGCCGCCCGCCGCCGCAGGGTCCGCGCGCATAGCGACGTGCAGCGCGGCGACCTCGCCGAGCCCCCGCCCGCCCTCGACCTCGTCTTGGACGACGCCGCCGACCGCGGCGCCCTGCTGGACGCCCTCGTCGAACGCTGCGGCAACCAGCCGCCGCTGCGGCTGCCCGTCCCGGGCGCGGCCGCTCCCCCTGAGGCGGGGGACCCCGAGCCCTGGGCCACCACCGACGAGCTCTACGACCTCGTGGAGAGGCTCCTCGACGCCGCGGACCAGGGGTTCCCCGAACCGGAGGGGTCCCGCACCGCGCCGCCGCCGCCCCGGTTCGCCCGCCTGCGCTCCCTGCTCCGGCTGCGCGCCTGCGACCGCGCCGCCATCCACGAGGGCATGAGCGGCAGCATCACCGGGCGCGGCGACCTCGAACTGGACACCGACCGCCGCACCCAGATCCACGTGGTGGCCGCCCTGGGCCGGCTGCGCTCGGCCTCCCGCCGCGAGGGCCGCAGGCGGTCCGTCCCGCGCTGGCTCGCCGCCTACCTGCGCATCGCCCGGGAGAGCGCCATCCGGCTCGCCGGGCTGAGCACCCGCATCACCTTCGGCCGCCTCGACGCCGTGCTGCTCACCCCGGTCTCCTTCATCATGGGCGTGCTCGGCGCCTTCGCCCCGCCCCTGCTGGGCGCCTTCGGCCTGGCCACCGCCCTGGGCGGGCTGGGGCCGGACACCCTGTTCGGCCAGACCCTCCAGGGCGTGAACAACTGGATCGCCGGATCCGCCGCCGTCCTGCTGCTCATCGTCTACGGCTCCCTGGCGCCCTTCCTCGTCCTGCCCTGGCGCGCCTACCGGTGGCTCGACGAGCACGCCGACTACGAGGAGAAGACGGGCCTGCGCGGGCACCGCGACCGCGGCATCCACGTCCTCAACCTCCTCAAGGGCGAGGCCGACCGGGAGGGCCGCCTGCACCAGACCGAGGCCGCCGACCCGGAGGCGGCCCCCGGCCCCGCCCCTGTGTCCGCGGAGACACGCCTGTGGTGGGAGCTGCTGCTGCGGCTGCCCGCGCGGGAGCCGCAGCAGCCCCCGGCCGCCGCCACCGCTCCGCACCCGGTGTCCCCCGAGGCGCCGCGCGAGTACGAGCCGCTGCCCGCCGTCCACCGATTGGCCGTCAACGCCCTGCTGGACGACCTCGCCGAGACCCACGGCGGCGTCCACCGGCCGCTGCGGCCGCGGCGCGGCCGGGCGCTGCGCCCCGTCCTCCTGATCGACCAGGACCGCCTCGACCGGGTCGGCCGCTACCTCGTCCGCCTCATCGAGGACGAGCGGGTGCGCCGCACCCTGCCCGACCCCCTGCTCATCGTCCAGGTCCGCGGACCCGGCACCGCCTCCCTGGTCTCCCCGGCGGTCGACGCGGCCCGCTACCCCTCGCTGCCGGGCACCGAGACCACCGTCCGCCAGGAGGAGGTGTCCCTGTGGCGGCGCGCCCGCCACGCCGCCGGCGTCCTGGGCGTCACCCGCACCCTGCGGCTCGCCGTCCCCGGGGTGCCCGCCGACCCCACCGCCGGAACCCCCGCCGACCGGACCGTGCCCACCGCCGCGGCCCTCGCCCGGCGCTGGACCGGGGGGACCTCCCTGTCCCTGGTGCTCGTCCTCGCCCTGGCCTGGGGGCTCGGACCCACCGCCATGGCCCCCTTCAACCCGTGCGTCCAGAACTGGCTGTGGGAGCCGGTCGGCATCGAGCAGGACGGCAAGGACTGCTACGGCGTCACCTTCGGCGGCTTCGTCTTCCACGAGCGGCTGAAGGAGGTCACCGAGCTCATCCGCGACCAGAACGCGGCCGTGGACGCCGCCGGGCGCGGCACCTCCCACGTCACCGTCGCCTACTTCGGCGCGCTCAGCACCACCTCCGTCTCCGACCTCACCCTGGCCGGGGTCCAGGGGGAGCTGCTCGGGATCGCCCACCGGCAGGCCGAGCACAACGAGTCCGCCGACGCCTCCCTGCCCCGCATCAAGATCCTGCTGGTCAGCACCGGCCAGGGCTGGTCGCACGCCGCCGACGCCGCGCGCATGGTCGTCGAGCGGTCCGAGCGCACCCGCGACCGGATGGACCGGCCGATCGCCGCCCTCGGGTTCGGGCAGAGCCTCCAGGGCACCACCGAGGCGATCCGGGTGCTGGGCGCCGCGCGCATCCCGATGATCGGCACCACCGCGACCTTCGACGACATCGCCCTGGAGGCGTCGGGCAAGTACGGCCAGTACTTCTTCCCGCTGGCCCCGGCCAACTCCCGTATCGCCGAGCAGGCCGCCTCCTGGGCCTACGAGGGGGTCGCACGGGACGGGGCGGGCCTGGCCGAGGGGGAGGACCCCCCGGCCCTGGGGCCGGCGCGCACCGCCGTGGCGATCGCCGACAACCAGAGCGGGGAGAGCTACGGGCCCCACCTGGCGGTGCGGTTCATGTCCGCCTTCCGCGCCCTGGGCGGGCAGCCCTGGCAGGACCCCGAGGGCGGCCTCCCGCCCGCGGTGGGCCTGGCCGACGGCTCCAGCGCGGTCGTCCCCGGCGTGCTGCCCTATCGGCAGGGGGAGGTGTCGCAGGCCGACCACCTGGCGCGGGTGTGCGCCCAGGACCCGCCCGACCTCATCTACTTCGCGGGGCGCTCCACCGACTTCGCCGACTTCCACCGCCTCCTCCAGGAGGAGGGGATGTGCGTGGAGGCCGGGATCGACGTGCTGGGCGGCGACGACATCGCCAAGTTCGTCACCGACCACGCCGAGACCATCGGCCGGGCCGACGGGTACCCCGTCTTCTACACGCCGCTGGCCGCCAGCGGCGCCTGGGGGCGCTACACCGAGGGCAGCGAGCGCTCGTTCTACGCCGAGGCCGAGGCCCTGGCGGGGGAGGTGTACGACGACCGGGACGAGGAGGCGGAGGCCGGCGCCGACGCCGCGGACGGGGGCCTGCCCTCGATGGCCCACGCCGCCGTCGCGGCCGACGCCGTCACCGTGTTCTCCCGGGCGCTGCGCGGCGTCGACCACCCGGTGCCCGGCGGCGACGGGCCGCCGTTCCTGGGCGACGACGCGGCCTACGACGCCGAGCGCGACGCCCTCGTGGAGCGCATCCAGAACACGGCGGGGCTGTCCGCCGTCTCGGGGCACATCGCGTTCGGCGAGCCCGCCCGGGGCAACTGGTACGACGCGCGGATGGTGCAGCTCGTGGTCGTGGGGCCGCGCGGCACGGACGACTCCCGCCAGCACGTGGTGGCGGCCTGCGGGCGGATCAGCCCGTCCACGGTCGACCCCGGCCCCCACTGCGTGTGACGCGCACGTCGCCGCGGCCGGGTGGCGCGGGCGGGCCCCGGCGAGAGAAGATGCCCCCTGTGGACCGTACAGACCCCGCCGAGCTGCGCAAACCCTACCTGGGGGCGCCCCTGCGCCGCGCCGACCTCGCCGAGCACCCCATGACCCAGTTCCACCTGTGGTTCGAGGAGGCCCACGAGTCGGGCCTGGCCGAGCCCAACGCGATGGTGCTGGCCTCCGTGGAGCCCGACGGCATGCCCCGGGCCCGTACGGTGCTGATGAAGGGCTACGACCGCAGGGGCCTGCGCTTCTTCACCAACTACACCTCGCGCAAGGGTGTCGCCCTGGAGGCCGACCCCCGGGCGAGCGTCGTCTTCCCCTGGCACCCCATCCGCCGCCAGGTCCTCGTCGCGGGCCGGGTGGAGCGCCTGGGCGACGCCGAGAACGACCGCTACTTCGCGTCCCGCCCGCGCGGCTCCCGCCTGGGCGCCTGGGCCAGCGAGCGCCAGTCCCAGCCGGTCGCCGACCGCGAGGAGCTGGACCGCCTCTACCGCGAGTTCGAGACGGTCTGGCCGGGCGACACCGAGATCCCCCGCCCCGCCTACTGGGGCGGCTTCCGCCTGGTCCCGCGGGAGGTCGAGTTCTGGCAGGGCGGCGCCGACCGCATGCACGACCGCTTCCGCTACCTGCGCACCGGCGACGACACCTGGGACGTCGACCGCCTCGCCCCCTGACCCCGGCCCGGAAAAGCGCTTCCGGAACGTCGCCGCCCCCGGATAGCCTGCCGCGTCGGCACCGGCACGGAGCGGGGGAGCACATGGACATCGGGGCCTACCTGGAGCGGATCGGCCACACCGGGCCGGTCCGGGCGGACGCGGCCACCCTGGCCGCGGTGCACCGGGCGCAGCTGGGCACCGTGCCCTACGAGAACCTCGACATCCAGGCGGGGCTGGTCCCCTCGCTGCACCCGGACGACCTGTTCGACAAGATCGTCCGCCGCCGGCGCGGCGGCTACTGCTACGAGCTCAACTCCCTGCTGGCCCTGGTGCTGGAGGACATCGGCCTCGAGGTGACCCGGGTGCGCGGCGCCGTCGGCCCGCGCGACGCCGAGCCGCCCGAGTGGGCCAACCACCTGGCCCTGCTCGTACGCGCGGACGGGCGCCTGTGGGTGGCGGACGCGGGGCTCGGCGACGGCTTCCTCGAACCGCTGCCGCTGGAGCCGGGCCGGTACCGGCAGGGGCCGTTCACGTACACCGTCGAACCCGGGGGAGACGGGACCACCTGGTGGATCGGCCACCACGGGAAGGCCGCGGTGCCCGGCTACCTGCTGGACACCGAGCCGCGGTCGGCCGCCTACTTCGAGCCGTACCACCGGGCCAAGGCGACCTCGCCCGAGTCCGTGTTCGTGCGCACCCTCGTCGCCCAGCGCCCGTTCCCGGACGGCTCCCTCACCCTGCGCGGCAACGCCCTGACCGAACTGGCGCCGGTGGGGAAGAACACGGTCCTGCTCCCCGACGCCGCGGCGTTCGCCGAGGTCCTGTCCGACCGGTTCGGCCTGACCCCGGACGGGGCCGACACCGCGGCGCTGTTCGCGAAGGCGAGCGCGCAGACCGCGGAGCACCTGGCCCGGGGCTGACGCGGAACCGGGCCCTACGGCCGGGCCCGTACGGAATTTCGGGTCCTTGCCGTCACGATATGCTTGCGGTATTCGGTGGTCGCTCCCGCGGTCGCGCGGACACCCCGGTCCCCACTCGGCTCCCGGGAATCGCATCGCCCCGACCTGTGTTGTGAGAGACCCGCCGTGCCCGCCGTGACCGTGCGCCGGGCGCAGAGTCATGGGAGGGGAGTCTTGACCGCACACGGGCTGATCGACACCACGGAGATGTACCTCCGGACGGTATTCGAGCTCGAGGAGGAGGGCATCGTCCCCCTCCGGGCACGGATCGCCGAGCGCCTGCACCAGAGCGGCCCCACCGTCAGCCAGACCGTGGCCCGCATGGAGCGCGACGGCCTGCTGCGGGTCGAGAACGACCGGCACCTGGTCATGACCGCCGAGGGCCGCAGGCTGGCCACCCACGTCATGCGCAAGCACCGGCTCGCCGAGCGGCTGCTGGTCGACGTCATCGGGCTGCCCTGGGAGGACGTCCACATCGAGGCCTGCCGCTGGGAGCACGTCATCTCCGAGGCCGTGGAGGAGCGCCTGGTGACGCTGCTCAACGCGCCCTCGGTGTGCCCCCACGGCAACCCGATCCCGGCGCTGGACGAGCTGGGCCTGGACGACTACTCGCCCGAGCCCTTCACCGACGAGTCCATCGTGCCGATGGTCGACGTCGCCTCGGGGCCCGAGACCACCGTCACCGTCCGCCGGATCAGCGAGCAGATCCAGTCCGACGCCGACATCATGCGCACCCTGCGCGAGGCGGGGGTGCAGCCCGAGCGCGAGGTCGTGCTGCGCGCCACCGACGACGGGGTGCGGGTGCTCGCCGAGGACGGCGGGGGCACCGACCTCACGTCGGCGATCGCCGGGCACATCTTCGTCGCCAAGCCGTGACGACGGGGACCCGTTGCTCATCAGGATTGTCACATTGCGCTGCGAGAACGTTGACGGTGTTGCTACGCTCGCTGCAAGGTGCGGTCGTTCGGGTGATCCGGGGCGGGCATGCTTGCAGTTCATGACGGCGAGGTGGCGGCTAGATGACACGGTGGGGTGAGCCCTTCCGCGAAGGCGACGCGCTCGCCACGGCCGCCGTCGTGGACCGCGCGCAGATCGCCATCGTCGTCATCGACCGGTTCAGCCTGCTGCGCTACTGGAACCCCTTCGCACGCGAGCTCTTCGGCTTCGTCGGCGGCCGCGACTACGTCGGACTCTCGCTGCTGGACATCGGCATCCACGAGTCCGACCGCGAACACGCCTCCCAGCTGGCCCGCCGCGTCCTGCGCGGCGAGCCCTGGGAGGGCACGTTCGCGGTCCTCAAGGGCGACTCCACCTGGATCCACGTGCGCGCCCAGGCCGTGCCGATGCGCAACGAGGACGGCGAGATCGACGGCATCACGCTCATCGCCCGCGAGGCGCTGCGCAGCGGCCGGGTCGAGGAGCAGTACGGCCTGCTGGAGCGGATCGGCAGCCGGCTGGCCGGCTCCCTGGAGTTCGACTCCACCGTGCGCGGGGTCGCGGGCATCCTGGTGCCCCAGTTCGCCGACCACTGCTTCATCGACCTCTACGAGCAGGACCGGCTGGTCAGACGGGTCTCGGTGCACGCCGAGGGGTGGATGCCCCCGCCCCACACCTGGTTCGACGTCGGGGACGAGGTCCGCTACCCCGAACGCCACTTCGTGACCCAGGCGCTGCGCCGGCTGGAGACGGTCGTCAGCAGCGACTACCTCTTCGAGAACTCCCCCAGCAGCCGCTCCGACATGGTCTCCCGGCAGGTCGGCGTCACCTCCGCGATCGCCGCCCCGCTGCGCGCCCGCGGCGAGGTCCTGGGAGTGCTCACCCTGGCCCTGTCCGGGCTGTCCCCGCGCCAGAAGAACACCTACGGCGGCTTCGACCGCGACCTCGTGGGCGCCATCGCCTCCCGCGTCGCGCTGGCCATCGACAACGCCCGCCTCTTCGAGGAGGAGCGCACCACCGCCCTGGCCTTCCAGAACAGCCTGCTGCCCAGCGACTTCCCGCCCCAGGACGGGCTCACCATCGCCTCCCGCTACCTGCCCGCCGGGCCCACACAGGCGTACGGCCACGGCATCCAGACCCAGGTGGGCGGCGACTTCTACGACGTCATCCCGCTCTCGGCCGGCCGGGTGGGCCTGGTCATCGGCGACGTC
This sequence comes from Nocardiopsis changdeensis, assembly GCF_018316655.1. Classification (GTDB taxonomy): domain Bacteria; phylum Actinomycetota; class Actinomycetes; order Streptosporangiales; family Streptosporangiaceae; genus Nocardiopsis; species Nocardiopsis changdeensis. The sequence continues at coordinate 798,608 of NZ_CP074133.1, forward strand.
GAGGGCCGCGGCCCGCACGCCGCCGCCGTCATGGGGCAGCTGCGCGCCGCCCTGCGGGCCTTCGCCCAGGCCGACCGCGAACCCGCCGACATCCTGCGCGAGCTCGACGAGTGGGTGCGCCGCCTGGGCCGCCCGATCGACGGCGGCACCTGGATCCCCAGCGTCAGCTGCCTGTACATGGTCTACGACGCCTGGTCGCGCGAGCTCTCCTACGCCAACGCCGGGCACGCGCCCCCGCTGCTGATCACCTCCGAGTCCGTCGAGGCCCTGGAGCTGGAGGTCAACGACCGCATGCTCGGCACCCGGGCCAAGGCCGGCGCGGGCGAGGACGTCGTCTACCACCAGGCGGAGCTGCGGCTGCCCACCGGCGCCACGCTGCTGCTGTACACCGACGGCCTGGTCGACCGGACCCCCGTCGGCGGCGCCCGGGACCCCGAGAGGGCGTTCCGCAGGCTCACCGATCGGGTCTCCGAGGTCGCGGACAAGGACGTGGAGCAGATCGCCGAGGCCGCGGTGCACAGCGTTCCGGGCGAGCTGGACGACGACACCGCGCTGCTGGTCGTGCGCACCGACTCCGACGAACTGGCGCTGCGCGAGGGCTGGTTCCCCTCCGAGGCCTCCACCGTGGGCGAGGCCCGCCACCTGGCGGCCAACACCTTCAAGGAGTGGGGGATGGACCGGGACCAGTCGGAGCTGGCCTGCCTGCTGGTCTCGGAGATCGTCACCAACGTCGTCATCCACGCCACCCCGCACCCGGTGCACCGCGAGTTCACCGACACCGGGGTGCGCGACTCCGAGACGCCGTTCGACGGCACCCCCGCCTTCGACGAGTTCGACGAGGACTGGAGCGACCTGCTGGACGAGGTCGCCGAGGCCGACGAGGCGGACGCCCAGGACGACGACAAGGAGTTCCTGCTCCGCCTGCGCAAGGGCGCCTCCCGGGTGTGGGTGGAGGTCTTCGACCACGACCTGCGCCTGCCGCGCATCCGCAGCGCCGCCGCGGACGACGAGGGCGGCCGGGGCCTGTACCTGGTGGAGCAGCTGGCGACCCGCTGGGGATCGCGGCCGACCCCGGACGGCAAGGCGGTCTGGTTCGAGATGCCCATGCACGCGCCGGTGGAGGACGGGGACGCCGAACCCCTCGCCTGACCCCCGGACGGGTGACCGGTCGGACGCTCTGCGTTCCGTGACGCAAAAGACCTGGATTCACCCCCGGTGAGGTAGGTAATTTGTACGGCATTCCCCGTCCCCCTCCCCGCGGAGTGAGCCGATGACCTCCCGCCACCTGCCCGCGCTCGGCGCCGTCGCCGCCGGTGCCGTCCTGCTGGCCACCGCCTGCACCCCGGCCGACGAGGCCGACCCCGGATCCGGCGGCGGGGCCGCCGTCGAGTGCACCCCCGACGGCCTGCCCACCCTCACCGAGGGAGTGCTCACCATCGGCACCGACAGCCCCGCCTACCCGCCGTGGTTCGTGGACGACGACCCCTCCAACGGGGAGGGCTTCGAGTCGGCCGTCGCCTACGCGGTCGCCCTGGAACTGGGCTACAGCGCCGAGGACGTCACCTGGACGACGGTGGCGTTCAACAGCGCCATCCAGCCCGGCCCCAAGGAATTCGACTTCGACATCAACCAGTTCTCGATCACCGAGGAGCGGGCGCGGGCCGTCGACTTCTCCAGCCCCTACTACGACGTCCGCCAGGTCGTCGTGGCGCTGGCCGGCTCCGAGGCCGCCGAGGCGGAGTCCACCGACGACCTGGCCGGCCTGGCCATCGGCGCGCAGGTCGGCACCACCAGCTACGACACCCTGGTGGAGGCCGTGGACCCGCGGACCGAGCCGCTGGTCTACAACAACAACGACGACGCCAAGCAGGCGCTGGAGAACGGCCAGGTGGACGCGGTCGTCTTCGACCTGCCCACGGCGTTCTACATCACCTCAGCCGAGCTGGAGGACGCCGTCATCGTCGGGCAGCTGCCCCGCACCGAGGAGGCCGCCGAGCAGTTCGGCCTGGTGCTGGACCTGGACTCGCCGCTGACCGACTGCGTCAGCGGGGCCCTGGACTCCCTGCGCGAGCGCGGGGTCCTGGCCGAGCTGGAGCAGGAGTGGCTGGCCGAGGCCGCGGACGCCCCCGAGCTGGCCTGACGTGGCGGCACACGTCCCCGCGCACGTTCCCAGTGCCCTGGAAGCGGAGAGGGCCGCGCTGCGCCGCCGCCAGAGCGTTCGCTCGGTGCTGGTCGGCGCGGTCTCCACCGCCGTGCTGGGCGCCGTCCTGGTGACCGTCGTGGTCGGCTCTCCCGGCTGGGAGAGGGTGCGCGACACCTTCTTCGACCCCGAGGTGGCGGCGGAGGCCCTGCCCGCGGTGCTCACCGGGCTGTGGCTCAACGTGCGGCTGCTGGTGTTCTGCGCCCTGGGCGCGCTGGCCGTCGGCCTGCTGGCCGCGGTGCTGCGCACCCTGCGGGGGCCGGTGTTCTTCCCGCTGCGGGCCCTGGCGACCGCCTACACCTACGGCTTCCGCGGCGCCCCGCTGATCATCGTGCTGTACCTGATGGCGTTCGGGGTGCCCGGGCTGCGGCTGGAGAACACCCCGAGCGTGCTGGTGCTCGGCGGGATCGCGCTGGTGGTCACCTACGGCGCCTACATCGCCGAGGTGTTCCGCGCCGGGATCGAGTCGGTGCACCCCAGCCAGATCGCGGCGGCCCGGTCCCTGGGCCTGACCTACCCGCAGGCGATGCGCTGGGTGGTGCTGCCCCAGGCGGTGCGGCGGGTGTCGCCGCCGCTGCTCAACGACATGGTGGCGCTCCAGAAGGACGTGGGCCTCATCTCGCTGGCCGGGCCCATCGACGCGATCCGCGCCGCGCAGATCGCCACCGCGCAGACCTACAACTTCACGCCGTACATCGTCGCCGGGGTGCTGTTCGTGCTCATGGCGGTCCCGCTGGTGGCGGTCACCGACCAGGTGACGCTGCGGGCGGCGCGGCGCCAGTCCGCGGAGGGGGCCCGGTGAGCGAACTGGACCGGACGGCCAGGATCGAGGGCCCCGCCCCGGTGCTGCGCATGCGCGGGGTGCGCAAGGAGTTCCGCGGCAACACGGTGCTGGACGGGCTGGACCTGGACGTGCCCGAACACGCCGTGGTGGTGCTCATCGGCGCCTCCGGCTCGGGCAAGTCCACCCTGCTGCGCTGCGCCAACCTGCTGGAGCCCGTCACCGACGGGACCATCCACCTGGACGGCGAGCACATCACCGACCCGCGGGTGGACGCGGACCGGGTGCGCCGCCGGATCGGCATGGTGTTCCAGTCGTTCAACCTGTTCCCGCACATGACCGTGCTGGACAACGTCACCCTGGCCCCGCGCCGGGTGCACCGGCGCGAGCGCCGGGAGGCCGAGGAGAAGGCGCGGGAGCTGCTGGACCGGGTGGGGCTGGCCGACAAGGCGGAGGAGTACCCCGACCGGCTCTCCGGCGGCCAGCAGCAGCGGGCGGCGATCGTGCGGGCCCTGGTCAACGGGCCGCGGCTGCTCCTGCTGGACGAGATCACCAGCGCCCTGGACCCCGAGCTGGTGGGGGAGGTGCTGGACCTGGTGCGGGGGCTGCGCGAGGACGGCATGACCATGCTGCTGGCCACCCACGAAATGGGGTTCGCCCGCCAGGTCGCCGACACGGTGTGCTTCCTGGAGGGCGGGCGCGTCCTGGAGCAGGGGCCGCCCGAACAGGTGCTGGGCGATCCGCGCGAGCCGCGCACGCGGCGGTTCCTCCAGCGGATCATCGACTCCGGCCGCCTGTGAACGTTCCCCGCGCCGAACGCGCGGGGAACACTCCGCCCCGGTTCCGAACACCCGGGGAACTCCGCGTTGCCCCCGTTGCGCGGGGAGCGCCGGCCCTGGTGTCATCGACTCCGACCGGCACCACCCGCGCCCCGCGTGCTCACCCATGGTGACCGCGCGACCCCCGTGCGGCGTTCCGGTCGTCGGCACGCCCCCTGTGCCGGACACCGAGAGGAGACCCCCCCTTGCCGCAACGCGCACCCTCCCGCCTGGCGCGCCGGGCCCTGGCCCTGGCCGCCGCGCTCGTCCTCGTCACCCCCGGCATCGCCCTGGCCGCGCCCCCGGCGGCGCTGCCCGCCGCCCACACCGCGGAGGAGGGCCGGTGGCAGCCGGCCTTCGACTACGACACCGACGGCTGCTACCCGACCCCCGCCATCGGCCCGGACGGCACCCTCAACGGCGGCCTGAACACCACCGGCGCCCTCAACGGGAACTGCCGCGACCGGTCCGACCTGGACAACACCAACTCCTACTCCCGGTCCAAGTGCGACCCCAGCGGCTGGTGCGCGTACATGTACGCGCTGTACTTCGAGAAGGACCAGGTGCTGCCGGGCTGCTGCGGCCACCGGCACGACCTGGAGCACGTCGTGGTGTGGGTGTTCGGCGGCCAGGCCCGCTACGTGTCCGCGTCGGCACACGGCGACTACGACACCCGCCCGGCCGACCGGGTGCTCTGGGAGGGCACCCACCCCAAGATCGTCTACCACAAGGACGGCGCGTCCACCCACGCCTTCCGGTTCGCCGCCGGGCACGACGACCCGCCGGAGAACCACTACGGCGTCTGGCAGTACCCGGACCTGGTCGGCTGGGACCACTTCCCGCCCGGCATCCGCGACATCCTGGCCTCCGCCGACTTCGGCAGCGCCCAGCTCGACCTGAGGGACGGCTCGTTCCCGGGCGCGCTGGCCAGGGCCGAGCCCGCGGGCATCGACTTCGACCCCTGGGGGTAGCGGGCGTGTCCCCGCCGCCCCGGGCCGCCCCGGACGTAGTGTTCCCACGTCCGGGGCACGGGGGCCCGGGGGACGGGGGGACATGGACGGCGCGGAACTCGGCACGATGGGCATGCTCCTGGCCCTGCTGGCGGCGGCCCTGCTGGCCCCGCTGCTCGGCGACCGGCTGGCGCGGTGGGTGCTCGTGCCCTCGGTGGTGCTGGAGATCGGCTTCGGGATCGTGCTCGGGCCCTCGGTGCTGGGCCTGGTCGAGGAGAACGAGACGATCACCCTGCTGGCCGACCTCGGCCTGGCCCTGCTGATGTTCATGGCCGGGTACGAGATCGACTTCCGGCGGATCAAGGGCAGGCCGCTGAACCGGGCCCTGCTGGCCTGGGCCTGCTCGGTCGCCCTGGGGCTGGGCCTGGGCTGGGCGGCCTTCGGGGCGTCCCAGACCGCTTTGATCGTGGGCCTGGCACTGACCACGACCGCCCTGGGCACGGTCCTGCCGATCCTGCGCGACTCCGGGGCGCTGGGCGGGGCGTTCGGCACCCGGTTCCTGGCCTCGGGCTCGGTGGGCGAGTTCGGGCCGATCGTGCTGATCGCCCTGCTGCTCAGCGGTTACCGCCCCTGGCAGGGCACCCTGCTGCTGGCCGTCTTCTTCGCCCTGGCCGGGGCGTGCGCCTGGGCGGCCACCCGGCCGCGTTCGGAGTGGTGGGCGCGCCTGATCCGGGCGACCCTGGGCTCCAGCGCCCAGGTGGCGGTCCGCCTGTGCATGGTGGTGATCGTGGCGCTGGTCTGGCTGGCGTCCGCCCTGCAACTGGACGCCCTGCTCGGGTCGTTCGCGGCGGGGGTCGTCATCAAGCTCATGATCACCATCAACCACGGGGAGGAGGCGGAGCAGGTGGAGGCCAAGATGGACGCCATCGGCTTCGGGTTCCTCATCCCCGTCTTCTTCGTGATCACCGGAGTGCGCTTCGACCTGGCCTCGCTGCTGGCCCAGCCGCTCCTGCTGCTGCTCCTGCCGGTGCTGCTGGCGGCGTTCCTGCTGGTCCGGGGCGGACCCGAATACGTGTTCTCGCGCGGGGACGTCCCCGACGACCAGCGCCCCGCGCTGGTGCTGTTCTCGGCCACCGCCCTGCCGCTGCTCACGGTCCTGACCACCATCGGCACCCGCGACGGCGCGCTGGACGGCGCCCACGCCGCGGCCATCGTGGCGGCCGGCATGCTCAGCGTCCTGATCCTGCCCCAGGCGGGCGGCGCCCTGCTGCGCCGGGCCACGGGCGCGGGGCCCGCGGACCCCGCGACCCGGCGCCGCGAGGAGGAAGAGGAGGAGGACTACTGACCCGGCCCGGGCCCGGCACCCCTTCCGGGGCCCGGAGGCCCCGCCGGAGCGCTCAGCGCCAGGACCAGGCCCACAGCATCAGGCACATGAAGACGAAGAAGACCACGATCGCGCTGGTCTTCCAGGGGATGTGGACCCTGGGCCGCAGCTTGCGCACGCCGATGACGAGCAGCACGACCAGCAGGCCCATGACGATGAGGCCGTCCCACGCACCGCTCATGACCTACTCGACCCTTCTGGACGGGGGTGGTCCGGTCACAGGCCCAGGCCGCGCCCCACGATCTCCTTCATGATCTCGGTGGTGCCACCGTAGATCGTCTGCACGCGGGTGTCCTGCCAGGCCCGTGCCACCGGGTATTCCATCATGTACCCGTACCCGCCGTGAAGCTGCAGGCAACGGTCCATCACCTTGTTGCACAGCTCCGTGGTCCACCACTTGGCCATGGCGGCGTCCTCGACGGTGAGTTCGCCCCGGTCGAGCAGGGTCACCGCCCGGTCCACGTAGGTGCGGGCGATGTCGACCTCGGTCGCCAACTCGGCCAGGACGAAACGGGTGTTCTGGAACCGCCCGATAGGGCGGCCGAAGGCGGTGCGCTCCCGGCAGTACTCGATGGTGTGCCGGAGCATGTACTCGGCGGAGGCCGTCGCGCAGACGGCGATGGACAGCCGTTCCTGGGGCAGGTTCTGGAGCAGGTGGATGAACCCCTGGCCCTCCCGGCCGATGAGGTTGGCCGCCGGGACCCGCACGTCCTGGAAGGACAGCTCGGCGGTGTCCTGCGCCTTCATGCCGATCTTGTCGAGGTTGCGGCCCCGCTCGAAGCCCGGGGTGCCGCGCTCGACCACGATGAGGGAGAAGCCCTGCGCCCCGGCCCCGGGGTCGGTCTGGCAGACCACGATGACCAGGTCGGCGTTGATGCCGTTGGTGATGAAGGTCTTGGAACCGTTGATGACCCACTCGTCGCCGTCGCGGACCGCGGAGGTGCGGATGCCCTGGAGGTCGCTGCCGGTGCCGGGCTCGGTCATGGCGATGGCCGTGATGATCTCGCCGCTGGCGAAGCCGGGCAGCCAGCGCCGCTTCTGCTCGTCGTCGGTGAGGTCGACGAGGTAGGGGGCGATGACGTCGTTCTGGAGGGTGACGCCCAGGCCGCTGGCGTGGGCCCGGCACACCTCCTCGTTGACGACGACGTTGTAGCGGTAGTCCTTCAGGCCGGTGCCGCCGTACTCCTCGGGGACGCCGTGCCCGAGCAGGCCGACCTCGCCCGCCCTGAGCCAGACCTCGCGGGGGACGATGCCGTCCTTCTCCCACTGGTCGTGGAAGGGCGCGACCTCCCGCTTGAGGAACTCGGCCACGGCCTCGCGGAAGAGGTCGTGGTCGGCGTCGAAGAGTTCCCGCTTCATGCTTCAGCTCCGAGGGTGTCGTGGATCACGGTTGCCGCCACAGTAACCGAATCGAATTCGGTTTAGAAGAGGGGGGTCCAAGCGGCGGCAAAGTTCCCGTCCTTCCGGGTGTTTCGCGCCTTTCGCGCCCTGCGTCCCTTCCTAGGGTGGCCGCACCGGCACACGGAAGGCGGAGCCGATGGCCCAGACCCGCAGGGAACGGCGCGAGCACCGGGGCGGACGGATCGCGGTGATCATGGCCGCGCTCATGCTCACGGTGCTGCTGTCCGCGCTCGACCAGACGATCGTGTCCACGGCGCTGCCGACCATCGTCTCCGACCTGGGCGGCCTCAACCACCTGTCCTGGGTGATCACCTCCTACCTGCTCGCGGTCACCGCCAGCACCCCGCTGTGGGGCAAGCTCGGCGACCAGTTCGGCCGCAAGACGCTGTTCCTGGTGTGCATCGCCGTGTTCCTGGCCGGATCGGCGCTGTGCGGCCTGGCCCAGGACATGCTCCAGCTGATCCTCTTCCGCGGCCTCCAGGGCATCGGCGGCGGCGGGCTGATGGTGCTGTCCATGGCGATCGTGGGCGACGTCGTCTCCCCGCGCGAGCGCGGCCGCTACCAGGGGTGGTTCGGGGCGGTCTTCGGCGTCTCCAGCGTGGCCGGGCCGCTACTGGGCGGGCTGTTCGTCGACCACCTGTCCTGGCGGTGGGTGTTCTACGTCAACCTGCCGCTGGGCGTGCTGGCGTTCGCCGCCGTCCTGGCGGTGCTCCCCGCCACCCGGCCCGCCGGCCGGCGGACCATCGACTACGCCGGGATCGTGCTGCTGGCCGCCACCGCCGTGTGCCTCACCCTGGTCGCCTCCTGGGGCGGCGCCGTCTACGACTGGGCGTCGCCGCAGATCCTCGTGCTGGCCCTGGCCGGCGTCGCGCTCGGGTTCGGCTGGTGGCTGTCGGCCCGCCGCGCGGCCGAGCCGGTGATGCCGCTGGGGCTGTTCCGCAACCCCGTCGTGGTGATCGCCATGGGCATCGGCCTGTGCGTCGGGTTCGCGATGATGGGCTCGATGGCGTTCCTGCCGCTGTTCCTCCAGGTCGTGCACGGCCAGTCGCCCACCGCCTCGGGGCTGTTCCTGCTGCCGATGGTGGTCGGGCTGTTCCTGACCTCGATCACCTCCGGGCGGCTGGTCACCCGTACCGGCCGGTACAAGCCCTACCCCATCGCCGGGATGGCGGTGACCTCGGTGGGGCTGTTCCTGCTGTCGCGGCTGGGACCGGACACGTCCGAGTGGCAGATGTGGGGCTCGTTCTTCGTCCTGGGGGTGGGCCTGGGGCTGGTCATGCAGGTCGTGGTGGTGGTCGTGCAGAACGGCGCCGACTACGCCGACCTGGGCGCGGCCACCTCGGCCGCCACGTTCTTCCGGTCCATCGGCGGATCGTTCGGCACGGCGGTGTTCGGCGCGGTCTTCTCCGGGCAGCTGGCCGCGAACCTGGCGGCCCGCGCCGGGGAGATGACGCTGCCCGCGGGCGTGGACCCGGCCGCCCTGGAGAGCGACCCGCGGGCCCTGGACGCGCTGCCCGCCCAGACGCAGGCCATGTTCCTCCAGGCCTACGCCGACGCCATCGACGTGGTGTTCCTGTGGGCGGTGCCGGTGGCGCTGGTCGGGCTGGTGCTCGCCGTGTTCCTGCCCGAGGTGCCGCTGCGCACCACGGTCGGGTCGCAGTCCGCCGACCTGGGGGAGTCCATCCCGCCGGTGGCCTCGGGCGGGCGCACCGCCCTGGAGGCCGTCGAGCGGGAGATCTACCGGGCCTGCGGCCACGAGGGGGCGCGGGAGATGTACACCCGGCTGCGCGGCGCCGCGGGGCTGGAGATCTCGCCCCGCGCCTGCTGGACGCTGAGCCACCTGGCGGTGACCGGGCCGCTGCGGGTGTCCGAGCTGGTGGAGATGTCCCACCTGCCCGACGACCGCTGGGAGGCGGTCCACCGGGAGCTGCTGGAGGCGGGCCACCTCACCGGGGAGGGCGAGCCCTGGGAGCTGAGCCCCGAGGGGGAGGCGGCCGCCCGCCGCGTCTTCGAGGCCCAGCGGGAGGCGCTGCGCTCCCTGCTCGACGACTACGACGCGGAGCGGCACCCGGAGGTGGTGGCCGCGCTGGAGCGGATGACCGCCGAGACGCTCGGCGACGAGGGCGACGCGGGCCGCGTGGTCCGCGAGGACCGCCTGTCCTAGGGCGTGTCCGGCGGATGCCTCCGAGCGTTCCGGCGCTCGCGCCGAATGCCGGGAGCGGCCGCGAGGCGATCTCTCGCAGGACGGCCGGCGCGGGTCGGCCCGGATTCGGCCGTCCGAGCGCAGGCGGCGCGGCGGGAGGCGGCCCCGCGGCCGCGACCCGGAATGATCCGCCGAACGCGCCCTAGCCGCCGTCGGTGCCGGGGGCGGTGAGCTCGGGGTAGTAGCGGGCGGCCTCCTCGTCGGCGTCCGCCCAGCGGGAGGCCAGGTGGAGCCAGCCCCACAGGAGCACGGGGACGGCCGCCGTGAGCAGCAGGGCCCACAGCGGCGCCTGCCCCAGGAGGCGGGCGGCCCAGAACCCGGCGGCGAGCGCGCCGCCGCCCGCGGCCCAGGCCAGGGCGCGGCGCCCGGAGGCGAAGGTGAGGAAGAACAGCACCGTGCCCGCGGCCGCGCCGAGGGCCATGGCGACCCCGCTCATCGGCGTCTCCTCTCGTCCGTCCCAGGGCAGCACACCGGGGTGAACAGAAGGGGAAACGGGCGGTGAAGGGGGGCCGGGGTCTTGCCGGATCCACAAAACCGAATACAGTTCGGTTCACAGGAAACGTCACCCAGGCCCTTGGAGGACCCGTGACCGAGGCATACATCGTCGGCGCCGTCCGCACCCCCGTCGGTACGAGGAAGGGCGCGCTGGCCGCCGTCCACCCCGCCGACCTCGGCGCTCACGTGCTCAAGGAGCTCGTCGAGCGCACGGGCGTCGACCCGTCCGCGGTCGAGGACGTCATCATGGGCTGTGTGAGCCAGGTCGGCCCCCAGGCCCTGGACCTGGCCCGCACCTCCTGGCTGTCCGCCGGGCTGCCCGAGAGCGTCCCCGGCGTCACCATCGACCGCCAGTGCGGCTCCTCCCAGCAGGCCGTCCACTTCGCCGCCCAGGGCGTCATGTCCGGCACCCAGGACCTGGTCGTCGCCTCCGGCGTCGAGAACATGGGCATGGTCCCCATGGGCTCCAACGTCCAGTACGCCATCGACAACGGCCTGGGCCTGTACGGCGACGGCTGGGTCGAGCGCTACGGCCTCCAGGAGATCTCGCAGTTCCGCGGCGCCCAGCTCATGTGCGAGAAGTGGGGCTTCAAGCGCGAGCAGCTGGAGGAGTACGCCCTGGAGAGCCACCGGCGCGCCGCCAAGGCCCTGGACGAGGGCTACTTCGACGCCCAGACCGCCCCGCTGGCGGGCGTCACCCGGGACGAGGGCGTGCGCGCCGACACCACCCTGGAGAAGATGGCCGGCCTGAAGCCGCTGCGCGAGGGCTGGGAGCTCACCGCCGCCGTGGCCAGCCAGATCTCCGTGGGCGCCGGCGCCGTGCTCATCGCCTCCGAGCGCGCCGTGGCACAGCACGGGCTCACCCCGCTGGCCCGCATCGTCCAGCTCTCCCTGGTCGGCGACGACCCGGTCTACATGCTCACCGCCCCGATCCCGGCCACGCGGATCGCCCTGGAGAAGGCGGGCCTGGGCATCGACGACATCGACGTCACCGAGATCAACGAGGCCTTCGCCCCGGTCCCGCTGTCCTGGATCGAGGAGCTTGGCGCCGACCCGGCCAAGGTCAACCCCAACGGCGGCGCCATCGCCCTGGGCCACCCGCTGGGCGCCACCGGCGCCGTCCTCATGACCAAGCTCGTCAGCGAGCTGCACCGCACCGGCGGCCGCTACGGCCTCCAGACCATGTGCGAGGGCGGCGGCCAGGCCAACGTCACCATCATCGAACGCGTCTGACCCGCGCCCCCGGGCCGCGCCGCCCCTCCGGGGCCGCGCGGCCCTGCCGTTTCAGCGGCGGGCCAGGGCCGGGCCGCCGGGGCCGTTGGGGAGGCCGAGCCAGGCGGCCATCTCGGCCAGGTGCTCCACCAGCTGCGGCAGGGTCTCGTCCGGGGCGCCGTCCTCCAGCGTGATCCGCTGGGCGAGCAGGGTGCCCGAGGCGCGGTCGGCCTTGAGGTCGACGCGGGCCACCAGGTCCTCGCCGAGCAGGAACGGCAGCACGTAGTAGCCGTGCACCCGCTTGGCGGCCGGGGTGTAGATCTCGATGCGGTACCGGAAGCCGAACAGCTCCTCGGCCCGGTCGCGGGTCCACACCAGGGAGTCGAACGGGCTCAGCAGCGCCCGCGCCTCCACCCTGCGCGGCAACCGGGCGTCCCGGTGCAGGTAGGCGGTGCGGTCCCAGCCCCGGACCCGGACCGGGACCAGCTCGCCGGACTCCACCAGGTCGGCGACGGCCGGGCGCGACTCCGCGCTCTTGAGCCGGAAGTAGTCGCGCAGGCAGGGCTCGGTGGCGATCCCGTGCGCGCGGGCGGCGATGGCCACCAGCTCCCGGTGGGCGTCCGCCTCGTCCGCCAGGGGCGCGGCGTGCACCTCGGCCGGCAGCACCCGCTCGGGCAGGTCGTACCGGCGCTCGAACTGGGAGTTGCGGCCGTTGGAGGTGAGGTCACCGACCCAGAACAGGTACTCCAGGCACTTCTTCACCTCCGACCAGTTCCAGCCCCAGTGGTCCTTGGCGCGCGGCACGTCGTGGGCGAGGGCGGCCTCCACCTCGCGGGCGGTGGCCGGGCCGATCCGCGCGACCTCCTCGTGCACCGCCTTGATCAGCTGCGGCTTCTCCACGTGGACGTTGTTCATCCAGCCCACGTCGGCCCGGGCCCGGTTGCGCTCCATGCGGTACCGCATGAGCTGCCGGGTGGCCGGGGGGACCAGGCTCGCCTCGTGCGCCCAGCACTCGACCAGGCGGGCCGGGCTCGCCTTGGCCGCGGTGGTGGCCGCCCGGTCCAGCAGCGCGGTGTCGTAGCCGCCCAGCCGGGCGAACACCGGCAGGTACTGGCTGCGGGCCAGCACGTTCACGCTGTCGATCTGGATGATCCCCAGGCGGCCCACCACCCGGCCCAGGTGGCCCAGGTTCGGGGTGCCCGCGGGCCGGGGGCCTGCCAGCCCCTGGGCGGCGATCGCGATCCGGCGGGCCTGGGACAGGGACAGTTCCGCGTCGCGGCGGGGGTGCGGTTCGGGCATGCCGAACACGGTAGCCCCCGCCGCCGACAATCCGCGCCTCAGCCCATCCGCCGGTGCAGGTCCTTCTCCCGGGAGGGCCCCGGCCCGGCCGGGGCGATCAGCGGTCCGGGCAGCGACGGGTCGAGCACGCCCTCCTCCAGCCAGGTGTAGGAGTCGTCCATGACCCGGCGGGCCACCTTGCCGTCGATGTCGTCGGTGTTGGACCACAGCCCCTCGAACAGCGCCTCGACCCGCAGCCGCGACTGGCGGCAGAAGGCGTCGGCGAGCTCCAGCGGCGTCGTGCCGCGCTCGGGCCGGGTGTCGGCGTCGTGCCGGGCCCGCACCACCGCCGCGCTCATCGCGAACAGCTCCGCGCCGATGTCCACCACCCGGCCCAGGAACCCCTGCTTGACCTCCATCCTCCCCTGCCAGCGCGTCATCCCGTAGAACGTCGACCGCGCCAGCCTGCGGGCGGCGCGCTCCACGTACCGCAGGTGCCCGGCCAGCGGCCCGAACTCCACGTACGCCGACGGCAGCTGGCCCCGGCCCACGGCCAGCGTCGGCAGCCAGGCCGCGTAGAACCCGGTCGCCCTGGTCAGCGCCCGCGCCTTGGCCGCGCGGTCCGCGTCCGGGTCGATGATGTCCCCGGCCACCGCCAGGTGGGCGTCCACCGCCTCGCGGGCGATGAGCAGGTGCATGATCTCCGTGCTGCCCTCGAAGATCCGGTTGATGCGCAGGTCCCGCAGCAGCTGCTCGGCCGGGATCCCCCGCTCGCCGCGGGCGGCCAGCGACTCGGCGGTCTCGAACCCGCGCCCGCCGCGGATCTGGACCAGTTCGTCGGCGATCCGGTAGGCGTGCTCGGACGCCCACAGCTTGGCGATGGCCGCCTCGATGCGGATGTCCTTGCGCTTCTCGTCGGCCATCCTGCTCGCCAGGTCGAGCATGGCCTCCATGGCGTAGGTGGTGGCGGCGATGTAGGAGATCTTCTTGGCGATCTCCTCGTGCCGGCCGACCGGCCGCCCCCACTGGACCCGCTCGCGCGACCACTCGCGCGCGATCCCGACCGCCCACTTGCCGGCCCCCACGCACAGGGCGGGCAGGGACAGCCGGCCCGTGTTGAGCGTGGACAGGGCGATGCGCAGCCCCTGCCCCTCCTCGCCGATCCGGTTGGCGGCCGGCACCCGCACGTCGTGCAGCCGGGTGACGCCGTTCTCCAGCCCGCGCAGGCCCATGAACCGGTTGCGCCGCTCCACGGTGATCCCGGGGGAGTCCCCCTCGACCACGAACGCGGTGATGCCGCCCCGGTGCCCAGGCCCCTCCGGCACCCGCGCCATGACCACCAGCAGGTCGGCGACGACGCCGTTGGTGGTCCACAGCTTCACCCCGTCGAGCCGGTAGCCGGTCCCGTCCTCGGTGGGCACTGCGGTGGTCCGCAGCCGGGCGGGGTCGCTGCCCACGTCGGGCTCGGTGAGCAGGAAGGCGCTGATGGCGTCGCGGGCGCAGCGCGGCAGGAACTCCCGCTTCTGGGCCGGGGTGCCGAACATGGACACCGGCTGGGGCACGCCGATCGACTGGTGGGCGGACAGCAGGGCGCCGATCGCCGGGGACACCGAGCCGACCAGGGTGAGGGCGCGGTTGTAGTGCACCTGGCTCAGCCCCAGGCCGCCGTACTCGACGGGGATCTTCATGCCCAGCGCGCCCAGATCGCGCAGTCCGGCCACGACCTCGTCGGGGATGCGTTCCTCGCGTTCGATGCGCTGGGCGTCGATCCCCTCGCAGAAGTCGCGCAGCCGGGCCAGGAAGGCGTCGCCGCGCTCGTCGTCCTCCCGGTCGGGGACGGGCATCGGGTGGATCAGGTCCAGGCGTAGGCGGCCCAGGTACAGCTCCTTGGCGAAGCCGGGCAGGTCCGAGGCGCCCTCGCGGGCCTGCTCGGCCACCGCTCTGGCGCGACGCTCGTCGATCTCGGGTGCGGTGGGGTCGGGGGTCTGCGCTCGGGCTTCGGGATCGGCCGCGGACATGGTCGTCACCTCGTCCTGGAAGGGGTCTGGGTGTGGCCTGCATCACAGCCCTACCCGGAGGCGGGCGCGCCGACGCACGGCGGGCCGGCCCCGGTGCCGGGGCGCGGCGGCCGGGCAAAAACCTTGGGCGAAATGCGAACCTCGGAGCCCGCTCGGCCGTCCTACGGGGCGCGACGGAAACAACCGGGCATGTGCTGGGAGTCCCGTCCTGGGCCCGGTGCGGAGGACGGCCGCACCGGGCCCGCCCGTCACCCTCCACCACCCTCAAAGGACGGCCTGCGGCCGGGCTTTTCTCCCTGCCCGTCTCCCTCCGCCGCCCTCAAAGGACGGCCTGCGGCCGGGCTTTTCTCCCTGCCCGTCTCCCTCCGCCGCCCTCAAAGGACGGCCTGCGGCCGGGCTTCCCTCCCCGCCTGTCGCCCTCCACCGCCCCCGGTCAACGGCCTCCCGGGCCCTCCCGGCCTCCGGCCGGCCCGTGTTTCGGGCCCGCCGCACCCGCTTCCTTCTCCGCTGTCGCCGCGAAGCCCTAGGCTGGCGCTGTGCGTATCGCGACTTGGAATGTGAACAGTGCCCGGGCCCGGGTCGAACGGATCGGGGCCTGGCTCGACCGGAGCGACGTCGACGTCCTCGCCATCCAGGAGACCAAGGCCAGGGACGACCAGTTCCCCGCCGCCGTCTTCACCGACCGCGGCTACGAGGTCGCCCACCACGGGATCTCCCAGTGGAACGGCGTCGCGATCGCCTCCCGGGTCGGCCTGGAGGAGGTGCAGGTCGGCTTCCCCGGCCAGCCCGGCTACGGCGACCCCGAGGAGGCCGAGGCCCGCGCCATCGGCGCCACCTGCGGCGGCGTCCGGGTGTGGAGCCTGTACGTGCCCAACGGCCGCGAGATCGACCACCCCCACTACGCCTACAAGCTGCGCTGGCTGGAGGCCCTGCGCGAGGCGGGCACGGCCGCCCTGGCCGCCGACCCCGACGCGCAGATCGCCTACGTCGGCGACTTCAACATCGCCCCCCAGGACGACGACGTGTGGGACGTGGCCGCCTTCGACGGCCTCACCCACGTGACCGAGCCCGAGCGGGAGGCCTTCCGGGCCCTGGGCAAGGCGGGCTTCGAGGACGTCGCCCGCGCGTACACCCCCGGCCCCGGCGTCTACACCTACTGGGACTACAAGGGGCTGGCCTTCCCCAAACGGCGCGGCATGCGCATCGACTTCGTGCTGGCCTCCCCGGCGCTTCGCGCCCGCGTGAGCGGTGCGAGCGTCGACCGTGAGGAGCGCAAGGGCAAGGGCGCCTCCGACCACGCGCCCGTCATCGTCGGTCTGGACGGGGAAGAGGGCCTGCCCCGCGACAAGAAGAAGGAGGACGGGGCGTGAGCGGCCCGCGCATCGCCGTCTTCGGCAGCGTCAACATGGACCTGGTGGCCTACGTGGGCACCGCTCCGGCCACCGGTGAGACCGTCACCGGCACCGCCTTCCGGCAGGTGCCCGGCGGCAAGGGCGCCAACCAGGCGGTCTCCGCCGCCCGCGCCGGCGCCGACACCGTGTTCCTGGGCGCGGTGGGCGACGACGCCTTCGGCGCCGAGCTGCGGGGCAACCTGGTCGCCTCCGGCATCGACACCACCGGCCTGCGCACCGTCCCGGGCCCCTCGGGCATCGCCCACATCGTCGTGGACGGCCGCGGCGGGAACTCGATCATCGTCGTGCCCGGCGCCAACGGCGAGGTCACCGGCACCGTGCCCGGCGACCGGGAGCTCATCGGCGGGGCCGACGCCCTCCTGCTCCAGCTGGAGCTGCCGATGGAGGCGGTCGTGGCGGCCGCGCGCACCGGCCGCGAACAGGGCGTCCGGGTGCACCTCACCCCGGCCCCGGCACGGGAGCTGCCCGACGAGCTGCTGGAGTCGGTGGACGTGCTCGTCCCCAACGAGCACGAGGCGGCCGCGATCACCGGGCGCACCGACCCCCGCGAGGCGCTCGCGGCGCTGCTGGAGCGGGTCCCGGAGGTGCTCGTCACGCTGGGCGGCGAGGGCTCCCTGTACGGGGCGCGCGGCGCCGAGCCGGTGCACGTCCCGGCGCTGAAGGTCGAGGCCGTGGACACCACCGCGGCCGGCGACACGTTCTGCGGCTCCTTCGCGGTGGCCCGGGCGGAGGGCGCCGGGCCGGCCGAGGCCATGCGGTTCGCCGCCGCCGCGGCCGCGCTGTCGGTCCAGCGCCACGGCGCCAGCTCCTCGATGCCGACCCGCGCCGAGGTCGAGGCCCTGCTCGGGGGCTGATCCGGCGGACGGCGGGGGCGGCACCGCACGGTGCCGCCCCCGCCGCGCGTCCTCAGAGGGTGTGGCGGCGCGGCCGCTCGGCGCCGTCGACGCTCAGCCAGGAGCCGTCCCCGATCACGACCAGGCGCTCGTGGTGCCGGGACTCCCCGGGGAGCGGGCCCAGCACCCGCCCGGTGGCCGCCTCCACGACGTGGTTCTCGCGGAAGTCCAGGTCCTGGCCGTCGTCCTCGTCCTCCTCGTCCTCCTCCGGCTCCGGCACGGCGCGCTCGCCGTGGACGGAGACGACGACGCGGTCCTCGTCGAGGAAGGCCGCCAGGTGCATGCCGAGGAAGAGCGTCTCGAAGTCGTCCCCGTCGTGGTCGAAGGCGTCCAGCCCGAAGCCGCCCAGCTCCTCCCCGTCGGGGAAGGAGTGGAGGGTGATCCCCGATTCGTCGCCGACCATGAACACCCGGCCGCTCGGTGACAGGTCCTCCAGGTAGCCGTACGTCCCGTACGCGTGGAGGTCGAGCCCCCCGTCCTCCAGGCGGGCGCGGAAGTTGCGGCCCCCGTCCTGGCCCTCCATCACGCCCACCAGGACGTGCTCCCCGTCCGGGTGGGGCCGGACGAGGGCCCCGTGCCCCGAACTCCCCAGCACGGCCTCGGCCAGAACGGTGCCGTCGGCCGCGTCGAGGGCCAGGAGCCGGTCGGTGCCGCGCTTGAGGTGCGGGTTGCGGTCGAGCCTGCGGTCCATCTCGGGCGACTCGCCCCGGGGGACCGGGACCATCGGGCCCTGCCGGTAGAGCCAGAGGGTCCGCCCGTCGGGCGAGAAGGCGCACGAGGGCCCGCCGGTCAGGTACGTGCCGTCCTGGTCGCCGGTCCTGAGGGGGTGCCGCCAGAGCGCGGTGCCGTCGCGGTCGGCGCACACCAGTTCCCCGCCGGCCGCGTAGGCGACGCGGTCCAGCCCGGGGGAGACGGTGTGGCCGGTGGCCCCGTCCCGTATGGAGAACCGGGCGGTGTGCCGGACGGGTGCACCGCTCTCGGCCGCGCGCTCGGTGAAGGCGTAGGCGTACGCGTCGGCGCCGTGGGCCAGGGTGACGATCCTGTCGGTCATCGTGTCCTTCGAGGGGGTCGTTGGGGCGTTCGGTCGCTCAGACGCCCCCGGCGCCGGTTCGGTGCCCCCTCGTCGGGAGTCTCCTAGGACTCGTGGCCGATCTGCGCCAGGAACGGCGCGGGGTCCTGGTCCTGGAGCCGCACCTCTAGGACGATGTCGACCTCGTCCCCGACCAGGCGGCCGCCCCAGGGCACCTCGCCGCCGTCGCCCACGCCGTGGTCGGACAGGCGGATGCGGGTGGTGGCGGAGAAGAAGTGGCCGTACACGTCGTCGGGGAACGCGTAGTCGGGGGCCTCGCCCACCCACTGGGCGTCCAGGGTGACCGGGGCGGCCGTGCCGTGCACGGTGAGGTCGCCGTGCAGGCGGAAGGCGTTGCGGCCGCGGCCGCCGGGCTCCACGCCGGTGGAGGCGAACCGCAGCTCCGGGTGGTTCTCCACGTCCAGGAAGTCGGCGGAGCGCAGGTGCGCGTCGCGGGCGCCGACGCCGGTGTTGATGCTGGAGGCGTCCATGACCACTTCGACCTTCGAGGCGCCGGGGTCCTCGGCGACCAGCACCCGGCCCCGCGCACGGCCGAACGTGCCCTGGACCCGGCCGAAGCGCAGGTAGTGGGCGACGAAGATGAGGCTGGAGTGCAGGGGGTCCAGGTGCCAGAGACCCGGCGCCGGGCCGACCGGAGTGGATTCCATACCTACTTCTCCCTTTTGTCCGTAAAAGGTCTTTTGTCCGTTCAGCCTAGGTCCGGTGTACCACCCGGACCCGGGTTTCGGACGCGGGGAAAGGCGAGAGATGGGACTCGCTCCGTCCCGGGAAGCGGAGAAGCCTGGGATGCAAGGGAATTCGTCCGCTATGAGAGTTCTCTCGGACGATGACCGTTCCGGGACCCGGCCCCTGCCGGCCGGGATCCGGCACACGGCGAAGGGCCGGAACGCGCCACCGCGTTCCGGCCCTTTCCGGTGCCCTCGGGGCACCTGCGGGTGCCGTGCCCTACATGTGCTCGGGCGCCTCCACGCCGAGCAGGTCCAGGCCCTGGACCAGCACGCGCAGCGCCACCGCGATCAGCGTCAGCCGCGACTCGCGCTCGGCCTCGGTGCCGGCGGTCAGCACCGGGCAGTGCTCGTAGAACGCCGTCAGCGACTGGGCCAGCTCGAACAGGTAGGTCGACAGCCGGTGCGGCTGGAGCAGGTCGCCGACCTGCGCCACCACCGGGCCGAACTCCAGCAGCTTCAGCGCCAGCGCCCGCTCGGCGGCGTGGCCGACGGTGATGTCCGCCCGCGCCTGCTCCGGCGACAGCCCGCCCTTGCGGAAGATCGAGCGGATCCGGGCCTGCGCGTACTGCAGGTACGGGCCGGTGTTGCCGGTCAGCGCCAGCATGCGGTCGAAGTCGAAGGTGTACTCGGTGTCGTGCGCCACCGACAGGTCCGCGTACTTGACCGCGCCGATGCCCACCTGGCGGGCGATCCCGGCCTGCTCCTCGGCGGACAGGTCGGGCCGGTTCTCCCGGACCACCGCGGCGGCCCGGTCGATCGCCTCGTCCAGCAGGGCCATCAGCCGCACCGGGGCACCGCTGCGGGTCCGCAGGATCTTCCCGTCCGAGCCCAGCACGTTGCCGATCTGGACGTGGGTGGTCTCGACGGAGTCCGGCAGCCAGCCCGCCTCGCGCGCGGCCGCCCACACCATCTTGAAGTGCATCGCCTGCGGGGCGCCCACCACGTACAGGATGCGGTCGGCCTTGAGGTCCTCCACCCGGTGCCGGACGGTGGCCAGGTCGGTGGTGGCGTAGCCGTAGCCGCCGTCGCTCTTGCGGACGATCAGCGGCACCGGCTTGCCCTCGCGGCCGGTGAAGCCGTCCAGGAACACGCACAGGGCGCCGTCGCTGATCTCGGCGATCCCCTTGGCCTCCAGCTCGTCGCACACGGCGGCGAGCATGTCGTTGTAGGTGCTCTCGCCGGCGAGGTCGTCGTCGGTGAGGGTGACGCCCAGCTTGGCGTACACCTTGTTGAAGTACACCTTGGACAGGCCCACCAGCTCGCGCCACAGGCGCAGCGTCTCCTCGTCGCCGCTCTGGAGGGCGACCACCCGGCGCCGGGCGCGGGCCGCGAACTCCTCCGGCCCGGGGCCCGAGGAGTCGAACTTCGTGCGTGCCGCCTGGTAGAAGGCATTGGGGTCGGTGGTGAGCAGGTCCGCCTCGGGCGAGTCCTCGCCGACCTCCAGCAGGTGCTCGATGAGCATGCCGAAGGGGGTGCCCCAGTCGCCGATGTGGTTCTGCCGGATGACGTTGTGGCCCAGCAGCTCCAGGGTCCGCGCCAGCGAGTCGCCGACCACGGTGGTGCGCAGGTGGCCGACGTGCATCTCCTTGGCCACGTTGGGCGCGGAGTAGTCGAGCGGGATGTTGCGCCGCTCCTGCACGGGCACGCCCAGGCGCTCGTCGTCGAGCAGCTCGCGGGTCCGCCCGGAGATCCAGTCGTCGCGCAGGGTCAGGTTGATGAAGCCGGGCCCGCTGACCTCCACGGCCGAGCAGACGTCGGCGACGTCGAGGTGTTCCATGATCGCCGCGGACACCTCGCGCGGCTTTCGGCCCAGGCGCTTGGCGAGTGCGAGCGCGGCGTTCGCCTGGTAGTCGGCGAACTGTGACGGGCGGATGACGGGGTCGGTGTCGGCGTACTCGGGGCCGAAGGCGGCCCCGAGGGCGGACTGGACCCGTCGCGAGAGTACTTCCTGCGGGTCGGCCATGTCCCAAGCGTACCGAGCCCGCGGGGGTGTTCTCGGCGCTTCTCCGCCCGCCCCGCCGCTCCTCAGCGCCCTTCGGCGGGGCCCTCGGACTGGGCCAGGCGGTGCAGCCACCCGGCCGGGCGGGTGTGCAGGCGGCGGCGGACGTGCTCGCCGATGTCCCCGGCGGCCAGGTCGTGGGCGAGGCGGCAGGCGTGGGCGATGCCCCGGGCCCGGCTGTCGCCGTGGGCGATCACCACGGTGCCGTTGAGCCCCAGCAGCGCGGCGCCGCCGTAGGTCTCGCTGTCCAGGCGCTCGCGCAGCCCGCGCAGGGCCTTGCGCTGGAGCATGGCCCCGGCCTTGGCCGCCACCGACGAGGTCAGCGCGGTGCGGACGGCGTCCATGGCGAACGCGGCGGTCCCCTCCACGGCCTTGAGCGCCACGTTCCCGGTGTGCCCGTCGGTGACGATCACGTCGACCTTGCGGGCGAGCAGGTCGTGGCCCTCGATGTTGCCGCGGTAGTCCATGATCGTGGAGTCCTCGGCGGCGGCCGCCAGCAGTTCGGCGGTGCGGCGGACCAGCCTGTTGCCCTTGCCGGGCTCGGAGCCGATGGTGAGCAGCCCCACCCGGGGCCGCTGCACCCTGAACGCCGTCTGGGCGTAGGCGCACCCCAGGTGCGCGAACTGCACCAGCATCTCCGGCTTGGCGTCGGCGTTGGCCCCCGCGTCCACCATGATCGTCGGGGTCTCGCCGGTGGGCAGGGTGACCGCCAGGGCGGGCCGCAGCACTCCGTGCTGGGTCCGCAGCCGCACGGTGGAGGTGGCCACGACCCCGCCGGTGGAGCCGGCCGAGACCAGCGCGTCGGCGTCCCCGCGCCGGATCAGGCGGCAGGCGACGGCGGCGCTGGAGCGGGGGCGCCGCCAGCTGGCCAGCGCTCCCTCGTGCATGGCGAGGCTGTCCTCGGCGTGCACGACCGGGATGTCGCGCAGGGCGTCGTGCTCGGCGAGGAGGCCGGCGATCTCGGTGCGGCGGCCCACGAGGACGACCCGCAGGCCCAGCTCGCGTACGGCCAGGACGGCGCCCTCGACGACCGCCCCGGGGGCGTTGTCGCCGCCCATCGCGTCGACGGCGATGATCGGCGGCGAGGTGCGGCGGAGTGCGACGGGCGCGTCCGCGTCGGAGGTGCCGGTCACGTGGCGTCCTTCACGGTGAGGTGAATCGGTGGAGGCACGCCGTCGGTGCAGGTCCCCGCGCCGATGCGGGCACACGCCGACGGGTGCGCGGGTGGTGTGCAAACACCGTACCGGGTGGAGTGGGAAGCCCTGCGGTTCGGGACATTCATCCACTCATGCGAGGATACTTCCCGTATGTCCAGGTCAGGGCTGTATTTTGCTCCACCTGGGTACAAAGCCCCAAGTAGGGGTATATCCGCTCGCTGGCCCGGGTGTTCATGACGCTCCGGGTGCATGTGACAACCGAACACGAATTCCGTTTCCGGAGGTTCCCCGGGTGCCCGCACACCGGAACCCCCGGATCAGGGCTGCCCTCACGACCCCGCGCGGGCGGCCCTGAATCGCATCCAGGAGAGGAGAGTCGTGAGCGTTACGCCAGAGGCGGCACTGTCCCCGTCCACCGGACGTCGGTTTCGTGCCTACACGACGAAGCACATCGACGAGCTCACAGCGCGAGCCGGCCTCGCCGCCGATGAGCGGCTCGCGGTGCAGGCGGTGGCGACCGTCCTGCCCTTCCGTGTCAACAGCTACGTCCTGGACGAGCTGATCGACTGGGACGCCGCGCCGAACGACCCGATCTACCGGCTGGTGTTCCCGCAGGCGGACATGCTGCCGCAGAGCGACGTGACGCGGATCGCCGACCTGATCAAGGCCGGGGCGCCCCGCAAGGAGCTCAACGAGGCGGCCAACGCCGTCCGCGCGCGGCTCAACCCGCACCCCGCCGGACAGATGGACCTCAACGTTCCCAAGGTGGACGACGAGCCCATCCCGGGCATCCAGCACAAGTACCAGGAGACCGTGCTCTTCTTCCCCAAGCAGGGGCAGACCTGTCACGCGTACTGCACGTACTGCTTCCGCTGGGCCCAGTTCGTCGGCGACGCCGACCTGAAGTTCGCCTCCAGCGAGATCGACCAGCTGGTCGACTACGTGCGCTCGCACCCGGAGGTCACCAGCGTCCTGTTCACGGGCGGCGACCCGATGATCATGGGCGAGGGCGTGATCTCCAAGTACATCGAGCCGCTGCTGGAGATCGAGCACCTGGAGGCGATTCGGATCGGCACGAAGGCGCTGGCCTACTGGCCGCAGCGCTTCGTCACCGACCCGGACGCCGACGACACGCTCCGGCTCTTCGAGAAGGTCGTCGCCTCGGGCAAGAACCTGGCGTTCATGGCGCACTTCTCGCACCCGAACGAGATGCGGCCGGAGATCGTCCAGGAGGCCGTGCGGCGCATCCGCTCCACCGGGGCGGTCATCCGCACCCAGGCGCCGCTGATCCGCACGATCAACGACGACCCGGCCGTGTGGGAGAGCATGTGGCGCACCCACCTGCGCCACGGGATGGTCCCCTACTACATGTTCGTCGAGCGCGACACCGGCCCGCAGGACTACTTCGCGGTGCCGCTGGCGGAGGCCTACGAGATCTTCCGCGGCGCCTACAAGAACGTGTCCGGGCTGGCCCGCACCGTCCGCGGACCGTCCATGTCGGCGACCCCGGGCAAGGTGTGCGTGGACGGCGTCACCGAGGTCGCCGGCGAGAAGGTGTTCGCGCTGCACTTCATCCAGGCGCGCGACCCCGAGCTGGTGGGCAGGCCGTTCTTCGCCAAGTACGACGAGAAGGCCGCCTGGCTGTTCGACCTCAAGCCCGCCCTGGGCGCCACCCACTTCCCGTGGGAGACGCCCCCGGCGGCCGCGGGCGACGGCGGCGTGGACCCCACCCGCCTGTAGGGGCCGCGGCGGGGCCCGTCCGCGCCCGTGCAGGGCATTGAACACAGGGCCCCGCCCGCGCCTCCACCGCCTCCGGCCGCGGCGGCCGTGCAGGTACGGAGGAGCCCGGTACCCGTCGAGGGGTACCGGGCTCCTCGTGCGTCCGCACCGTGGACGGAAGGCGGTCACCGCGCGGCCGGGGTCCGGCGCGGTGGCCATCGGCGCGGACGGCTTCTCCAAGGGGGTTCTGTGGGGTCCGCGGGCGACGGTGCCCGTCGGTGCCGCGGACCTGCGCGCGCCGGTGTCAGACCCGGCAGCCCGCCTGGCCCAGCAGGGCGTCGAAGTCGCCGGTCTTGGCGCCGCGGACGAAGGCCTCCAGCTCGGCGTGGGTGTAGACCAGCACCGGCCCCTGGGGGTCGCGCGAGTTGCGGACCGCGAACTCCCCGCCGGGCAGGGTCGCCACCTCGACGCAGTTCCCATCCGGATTGCTCCAGCTGCTCTTGGTCCACTCGACCTTGGGCAGACGGCTTGCCGGAACGCCGTTGTAGATGGGCGACATCTCGACCTCCTGGAACTTCGGGGGACGTGTGAGCGGGTGTCCACGCGCTGCCGCCGACACGTCGGGGGCGCTCGTGCCGGAGTCACCGGACCGGTCGGGGTTTCTGAGGAGAGATCTTCCCCAATGTGCCGTTCCGTCCCCGGTGCGCACCCAGAGAGTAGCTCATGCACGTGCATACGTGATTACGTCGGTAAGCACATATGCAAGATCCCAGGGTGAGGACGTGCATGTCACCGCTAACGTGGGGGCTCCGGGGAGGGGTTCCGCGGACCCCCGATCGTTTCCCAGTCGTGGCCGAAGCCGGTCAGTCGGGCCGCACAGGTGTGCGCGCACGGCGAACGCCCGGACGCGGAGCGGTACCGGGCGTTGGGAAGGGGCCGGGGGATGTGTGCCGCGGGGAGGCTCCGCGGGGGTCGTGGGCGGCTGTGGGGGTGGCTGTCGCGGGGCGGTCGCGGGGGACGGTCGGGAGGCGGGTTCCCGGGGGTCTCAGTCGCGGTAGCGTTCCAGGAACGAGCGCAGGATCCCCTCGGTGGCCGAGGGCTGCGGCGCCTGGGTGGCCAGGTGGTCCATCGTCTGGGCGTAGAGGCTGGTGTCCTCGAACTTGTCGAAGTACAGGGAGCTGCTCAACTGCTCCAGGTAGACCACGTCGGGCAGCTGCGGGGTGGGGAAGCGTAGGATGCTGAACGGCCCCCCGGCCGCCGGGTGCCCGCCCATGGCGAAGGTCGCGACCTGGACGGTGATGTTGGGCCGGCGGGACATCTCGATGAGGTGCTCGATCTGCCCGCGCATCACGGCGGCGTCGCCGAAGGGCCGGTGCAGCACGGCCTCGTCGATGACCGCCCACAGGCGGGGGCCCTCGTCCTCGGTGAATCTGCGCTGTCTGTGCATGCGCATCTGCACGCGACTGTCGATGTCCTCCTCGGAGGTGGCGGTACGCGACAGCCGGATCACCGAGCGGGCGTAGCCCTCGCTCTGGAGCAGGCCGGGGACGAACTGCACCTCGAAGGTCCGGATGACCGAGGCGGCCTCCTCCAGGCCCACGTAGACGCCGAACCAGTTCGGCAGCACGTCGCTGTACTTGTGCCACCAGCCCTGGGCGTTGGCGCTGGTGATGAGGCCGAGCAGGGCCTCGCGCTCGCCGGCGTGGGTCACGCCGTACAGCTTGAGCAGGTCCTCCACGTCGCGGTGCTTGAAGCTGACCTGGCCCAGCTCCATGCGGCTGATCTTGGCGTGGGAGGCGCGGATGGCGTATCCGGCGTCCTCCCGGGAAATCCCCTTCTCCTGGCGCAGCTTGCGGAGCTGCGTTCCGAGAAGAATGCGCAGCACGGTCGGGCCACCGCTGGAATTCGCCAGGAAATCCCGGGTGACCTGGAAGTTCTCTGCGTGATCGGCGACCACATCGCCTCCCTGTAGCGGCTTTGGCGCGAGCGACCGCCCAGTATACCGAGCCCATTCCGCTGGGAACAGGGGTTCGGGGTGGGCGTTCCGAGGCCTTCTGTGTCGACAGTAAATCCGGATGCCCGTGTGTGAATTCTTCGAAGGACATCTACCAATAAGGGTTGTTCGTCCTATAGGCTTGCCGGGCGTTGATCTGCACGTGCATCTGTGGCTTACATCGGTAAGACACGGTGCCACACGCAGACAAGGCCGAGCGAACCCGCTTCACCACTCGTGAGGATCGTGATGAACGCAGAGCTGATGTCCTCGGAGCGGCACTCCGGGGCATCCTGGCGCCGTCCCTCCCTGACCGAAGTCCCCCGGTTCCCGGGAGGGCGGTGGGCGGACCCGCTGGGCGGCACCCCCCTGGGCCGCACCGAGCGCACCTCCGAGCACGTCGTGGGCTCCTTCGCCTCGGTCCCCGACTCCGTGGGCGCGGTCCGCCGGCTCGCCGGCCTCGTCCTGGCCGAATGGGACCTGGCCGAGGTCGCCGACGACGTCCGCCTCGTGCTCTCCGAGCTCGTCGGCAACGCCTGCCGCCACGCGCTGACCCCCGACCACGACCCCGGGACCACCCCGGTCGTGGTCCGGCTGAGCCGGGCCGACGGCTTCGGCCGGGTGGCCTGCCTGGTCGCCGACACCAGCGACCGCGCCCCCCACAAGGTCGACGCCCACCACTTCGCCGAGTCCGGCCGCGGCCTGAGCCTGGTCGCCGCGTTCAGCGGCGAGTGGGGCTGGAACCCGATCCGCGGCGGCAAGGTCGTCTGGGCCGTCTGCGGCGGGCGGGACTGACCCGCACCCAGGGCCCTCCCGGCACGGCCGCCCCGCCGTCCACATCCCGCCTTCGGCCCACTCTGCCGAGTCCCGGAGCAGAGTAGGCTGTCAGCGCATGTCGGTATTCGACCGATCGCGTCCGACAGGGGAAGTTTTCCGACGCGGGGAACGGGGCGTGGACGTGCTGGACACGGGACGGGACAGGTTCATCTGCGACGGCGCCACCGTCGTCGCGCTCGGCGGCGAGCTGGACATCGCCACCGCCGAGTCCGCGTACGCCGCCATCGCGGCCGCCGCCGCCCGGGGCTGTGTGGTCGTCGACCTGGCCGCGGTGGAGTTCATCGACGCCTCCGGGGTCAACGCCTTCATCAACGCGATGCGCGTCACCACCCGCGAGCGCCGCCACCTGGCCCTGGCCTGCCCGCCCCGCCAGCTCTCGCGCATCCTCGACGTGCTGGACCTGCGCGCCCTGCTGCCCACCCACGGCGACCTGGCCTCCGCGGTCGCCGCGCACGCGGGGACCCGCGCCGCCGCCCGCTGACCGCGCCCGCGCGGCCGGCCGCCCCCGGATGACCCGGGTAACGCGGAGGGCGCGCCCGACGGGGTCGGACGCGCCCTGGGAACACCCCCGGCGGGGACTACTCCACGGTCACGCTCTTGGCCAGGTTGCGCGGCTGGTCCACGTCGTTGCCCTTGGCCAGCGCCAGCTCGCAGGCGAACACCTGCATCGGCACGGTCGCCACGATCGGCTGGAGCAGGGTCGGCACCGCCGGGATCTCGATGAGGACGTCCGAGTACGGTCGCACCGACTCGTCGCCCTCCTCCGCGATGACGATGGTGCGGGCGCCGCGGGCGCGCACCTCCTGGATGTTCGACACGATCTTGTCGTGCAGCACGCTGCGGCCCTGCGGCGAGGGCACCACCACGACGACCGGCAGCCCCTCCTCGATCAGCGCGATCGGCCCGTGCTTGAGCTCGCCCGCCGCGAACGCCTCGGCGTGCATGTAGGCGAGCTCCTTGAGCTTGAGCGCGCCCTCCATCGCCACCGGGTAGCCGACGTGGCGGCCCAGGAACAGGACGGTGTCGGCGTCCGACAGCGACCGGGCCAGCTCGCGCACCGGGCCGACCGTGTCCAGCACCTTCTCCACGTGCTCGGGCATGGTGGCCAGCTGGGCGATCACGGCGTCGATCTCGTCGCCGAACTTCAGCCCGCGCACCTGCGCCAGGTACAGGCCGATGAGGTAGCAGGCGGCCAGCTGGGTGAGGAAGGTCTTGGTGGCGGCCACCCCGACCTCCGGGCCCGCGTGCGTGTACAGCACGCCGTCGGACTCGCGCGGGATGGTGGAGCCGTTGACGTTGCAGATCGCCAGCACCTTGGCGCGCTGCTCGCGGGCGTAGCGCACCGCCATCAGGGTGTCCATGCTCTCGCCCGACTGGGAGATCGCGATCACCAGGGTCTGCCGGTCCAGGATCGGGTCCCGGTAGCGGAACTCGCTGGCCACCTCGACCTCGCACGGGATGCGGCACCAGTGCTCGATGGCGTACTTGGCGATCAGGCCCGCGTGGTAGGAGGTGCCGCAGGCGATGATGACGATCTTCTCGACCGAGCGCAGGTCCTGCGCGGACAGCCGCATCTCGTCCAGGGTCAGCTCGCCGCCCACGGACAGGCGGCCCAGGAGGGTGTCGGCGATCGCACGCGGCTGCTCGACGATCTCCTTGAGCATGAAGTAGTCGTAGCCGCCCTTCTCGGCGGCGGAGGCGTCCCAGTCCACGTGGTACTCGTTGACCTCGACGGGAACGCCGTCGTAGTCGGTGACGCGCACCGAGTCCGGGCGCAGCTCCACGACCTGGTCCTGGCCCAGCTCGACCGCGTCGCGGGTGTGGGCGATGAACGCCGCCACGTCGCTGGCCAGGAAGTTCTCCCCCTGCCCGCGGCCGACGACCAGCGGCGAGTTGCGGCGGGCGGCGACCACGAGGTCGGGGTCGTCCACGGAGACGGCGACCAGGGTGAAGGCGCCCTCCAGGCGCTTGCACACCGCGCGCATGGCGGCGGCCAGGTCCCCGTCGCCGCGCGCCGCCAGCTCGGTGCTGAGCAGGTGGGCGGCCACCTCGGTGTCGGTCTCGGAGGTGAACTTGCAGCCCGCGTCCTCGAGCTCCAGCCGCAGGGCGGCGAAGTTCTCGATGATGCCGTTGTGGACGACCGCCACCCGGTTGTCGTTGTCGACGTGGGGGTGGGCGTTGACGTCATTGGGGGCGCCGTGGGTGGCCCAGCGGGTGTGGCCGATGCCCGCGCCCTCTCCGGTGATCGGGTGCTCCTCCAGGGCACCGCGCAGGTTCGCGAGCTTGCCGGCCCGCTTCTCCGTGTGCAGGGCGCCCCCGCCCAGCACAGCGACACCCGCGGAGTCATATCCGCGGTACTCCAACCTCGCGAGGCCGTCCACGACGACCTGGAGCGCCGATTGCGGCCCGACGTAGCCAACGATTCCGCACATGGCCGCCAGCGTAGGCCAAAAAGGACGCCGAATCGACCAACCACCCGTTGATACCAATGGTCGTTTTCCCAGGTAACGGTATAGACCATTTGGTGTACCACGGGTAGACCGCGCAGGTGGGGGCCGTGCGGGGCGTCCGAGTGGAACCGGTTCCACCGGGCCGTACCCGGCCAAAAAAACCTTGGTGGACCTGCCGGGGAACATGTGGTTTCGACCACGTTACGCCCCTGCTTCGGGCTTACCCGGGACCCGGGCGCCCGGACCGGTCGAGGCCCTCGTCTAGGGTGGTCACTCGTGTCCCACCCGACGAAGAACGGCGTCTCCACGCCGTACGTGGAACTGGACCGGGAGGCCTGGGCGGCTCTGCGGGCCGCCACTCCGCTCTCCCTGACCGAGGCCGAGCTCGCACGGCTGCGCGGTACCACCGACCCGACGTCCCTGGAGGACGTGCGGGACGTCTACCTGCCCCTGTCCCGGCTGCTCAACCTGTACGTCGGCGCCACCCAGCAGCGGCACGCCGCCGTCCGGGGCTTCCTCGGGGAGGCCGACCGGCCCTCCCCGTTCATCATCGGCGTGGCCGGGAGTGTCGCGGTCGGCAAGTCCACCACCGCGCGCCTGCTGCGCTCCCTGCTGGCCCAGTGGCCCAACCACCCCGACGTGGAACTGGTCAGCACCGACAACTTCCTGTACCCCAACGCGGTGCTCGAGGCCCGCGGCCTCATGCGCCGCAAGGGCTTCCCCGAGAGCTACGACCGGCGGGCGCTGGTCCGGTTCGTCTCGGAGATGAAGGCGGGGGCCGACCGCATCGACATCCCCGTCTACTCGCACCTGCACTACGACATCGTCCCCGGCGAGCGCCAGACCGTGCACCGCCCCGACATCCTCATCGTCGAGGGCATCAACGTGCTCCAGCCCGCCACGGCCGGGCGGCTGGCCGTGTCCGACTTCTTCGACTTCTCGATCTACGTCGATGCCCGGGTCGACAACATCCGCAACTGGTACCTGGACCGGTTCCGGGAGCTGCGCCGCACGGCATTCTCCGACCCGCGGTCCTACTTCCACCACATGGCCACCACCCTGCGCGAGGAGGAGGCCCTGGAGTTCGCGGCCAACACCTGGCGCACCATCAACGAGGTCAACCTCGTCGAGAACATCCGCACCACCCGGGGACGGGCCACCCTCGTCCTGTTCAAGGGGGACGACCACCGGGTCAGCCGGGTCCGCCTGCGCAAGACCTGAGGACGGTCCGGGACACGCCCGGGCGGGGGTAGGCTGGTCCTTCTTTCTCTCCACGGCCCACCCCGGATGGGACGCCGTGCGCTTCACGAGGATCGGAACGAACCGGGCCCTGAGGGCGACCGGGGCGGGACCCGCGCACGCGCGAGGCCGTGCCGTGTCCCGTCGATCCCTCCCGAGGTCCGCATGACCACGACCGATCCCACGACCACGCCCGCCGACCCCGAACTGGTCGCCGAACGAGACTCCCTCGCCGCCGCCCGCGCCGCCCTGCGGGCGATGCGCGAGGAGGTCGAGGGCACCGAACTGATGCTCGGCGACGTCGTCAACGACAAGGTCACCAACGCGGCGCTCCAGCGCGGACGGCAGCGCCGCCTGGCCGCCCTCGCCGACCTGCCCGGGGCGCCGCTGTTCTTCGGCCGCCTCGACTTCGACCCCGGCACCGTGTTCCTCGACGAGGACGCCGGCCGGGGGCCCGACCGGGTCCACATCGGACGCCGGCACGTCCACGACCCGCAGGGCCGCCCCATGGTCCTGGACTGGCGCGCGCCGATCAGCGTCGCCTACTACCGCGCCTCGCCCACCGACCGGATGCGCGTCCTGGTGCGCCGGCGGTACGGGTTCACCACCCTCGACCACGGGCCGCGCCGGGACCCCGAGGTGGTGCTCACCGCGTTCGAGGACGAGCACCTGACCGGCGCCCCCGTACCCGACGAGCGGCCCGGGGAGCTGCTGGCCGCCGAGATCGAGCGGCCCCGCACCGGGCCGATGCGCGACATCGTCGCCACCATCCAGCCCGAGCAGGACGACCTGGTCCGCGCACCGCTGGGCACCACCCTGTGCGTGCAGGGGGCGCCGGGCACCGGCAAGACCGCGGTGGGCCTGCACCGCATCGCGTTCCTGCTCTACACCGAGCGCGAACGCCTGTCCCGGGCGGGCGTGGCGATCATCGGGCCCAACCGGTCGTTCCTCTCCTACATCCGCGACGTTCTGCCCGCCCTGGGCGAGGTCGACGTCACCCAGACCACCGTCGGGGACCTGCTCACCCGCGGCCTGCCCGAGCGGTTCCGGCCCGCCGCCGGGTGGGTGCGCCGGACGGAGGAGCCCTTCGCCGCCCGGGTCAAGGGCGACGCCCGCATGGCCGAGGTGATCCGCCGCGACCTCTGGTCCCACCTGCGCGAACCCGAGGAGGCGCTGATGGTGCGCCGCGGCTCGCGCCGCTGGCGGCTCTACCCGGAGGACCTGCGGCCCCTGCTGGACGAGCTGGCGGGCCGCGGCGTCGCCTACGGCTCGGGCCGCGAGCTGCTGTCCCACCGCATCGCGCACACCGTGCTCACCCTCATGGAGTCCGAGGGGGAGGTCTGCGACGACCGCACCCACGAGCAGGTCCGCCGCGACCCGGCGGTGCGCTCCGCGGTGACCGCCCTGTGGCCCAAGGTGGAGCCGACGGCCCAGGTGCTGGGGCTGCTCACCGACCCCGAGCGGCTGGCCCGGGCCGCCGACGGGATCCTCGACGAGCGGGAGCAGGCCGCCGTCCTGCTGCCGGGGAGGCCGCGCGGACCCAGGTCGGCCCGCTGGTCGGCGGAGGACCTGGCGCTCATCGACGAGGCCGCCGCGCTCATCGACCGGCCCGCGGGGCTGGGCCACATCGTCGTGGACGAGGCCCAGGACCTCAGCCCCATGCAGTGCCGGGCCATCGGGCGCCGCTGCGAGTCGGGGTCGCTCACCGTCCTGGGCGACATCGCCCAGGGGACCAGCCCGTCCGCGGTCCGCACCTGGTCCACGCTGCTGGAGCACCTGGGCAAGCCCACCGGGCACCTGAGCGTCCTGGACCGGGGCTACCGGGTGCCCGCGCAGATCATCGACTTCGCCGCCCGGCTGCTGCCGACCATCGCCAGGGGGCTGGGAGCCCCGGTCGCGGTCCGCCGCGCCCCGGGCTCACTGCGGGTCACCCCGGCCGCCGACGGCCTGGCCGCCCAGGTGGCCCGGGCCTGCCGCACCGCCCTGGAGGGGGAGGGGTCGGTGGGCCTCATCGCCGCCGACGCCCACCTGCCCGCCCTGCTGGAGGAGCTGGCCGCGGAGGGCCTGGACGTCCCGGTCCTGGACGACGACACCGGCCTGGACGCCGCCCGCCTGGTCGCCGTCCCGGCGGGCCTGGCCAAGGGCCTGGAGTTCGACGCGGTCGTCGTCGCCGAGCCGGCCGCCATCGCCGAGGCCGAGGAGCGCGGCCTCAACCGCCTCTACGTCGTCCTCACCCGCGCCGTCAGCACCCTCCACGTCGTCCACTCCCGCCCGCTCCCCGCCCCCCTCGCCGAGACCCCCGTCAGCGGCTGACGGGGGTGGGGCGGCGGACGCCGGAGCGCTTCCAGGGGCCGGAGAGGATCCCGGCGGTCAGCAGCCACAGGGCGACCGTGACCAGGTGGGCCCGCTCCAGGAGGCCCAGGGCGACGCCCGGGTCGCCGTCGCCGCCGGAGACCCGGACGGCCAGGACCAGGACGGCGACCGCGGCCAGCGCCTGGAGCGCGGCCACCGCCGCGGCCCAGACCCAGGCGGGGTCGGCGGCCCTGCGCCGGTCAACGGCGAGGGTCACCGCGCCGGCCAGCGCGGCCACGATCGTGACGGTCGCCAGGACCGGCTGCGCGGCGGTGGCCCCGCCCACCCCCTCGGCCAGCGCCTCCGAGGCGCAGGCCACGTCCGTGGAGACCACACAGCGGCCCGGCAGCAGCGAGGCGACGAAGGAGGCCGCGCCGAACACGGCCATCGACCACCAGGACGCGGTCAGCCAGAAGCCGGTCCGGCGGGCGCCCAGGGTCAGGCCGAGCGCGGCGGCGAGCACCACCAGGATCGACCCCGCGCGGTGGGCGCTGTCCAGGAACCTGCCGAACCCCGACTCCGGGTCGGCCGACGCGCCCTGCCCGAGACTCCCGCCGGGCAGCATGACCTCCAGCGCCCACAGGCTGTACACGATGGCGGCGGCCACGGCCGCGACCCGGCCGTCCCGGTAGTCCCAGTGCCAATGTCCCGAGTAAGACATCGCGCGTGCCCTCCGTTCTCACCCGAAGCCCTCTCCACGTCTCTCGGACGGAGGACCCCCGGGTGCTCCCGGTCACACCGGTCGGTCAGGGGGTCTTATGCCCCGGGGACCGCTCCGTCACCCCTCGGGGTGACCCCGCCTCGGCCAACTCGCGGCGTCACCGTTATCCACGGGTGCGCCTGGGCGCGGCATCATGCAGAGAACGGAGCAGACGGGCACGTACGGACGGACCCGGCCGGAGAGGGAGTGCGCACGATGGACGATCCGACCACGACACGGTGGGTGATCGTGGGGGTCGACGGCACCGACTCCAGCCGCCACGCCCTGGAGTGGGCGGCGCAGCAGGCGGTGCTGCGCGGGCTCGGCGTGCGGATCGTGGCCGCGGCCGGCGCCCTGACCTCCGTCGGGGTGTTCGGGGCGCACACCCGGCTCGACGTCCCCCCGGACGAGGCCGACACCGGCGACGCCGAGCGCCTGCTGTCCTACGCCGCCGACTGGATATCGCGGCTCTTCCCCGAACTCCGGGTGCAGACCCGCCTGTCCTACGCCCGCCCCGTGGAGGCGCTGCTGGCCGAGGCCGCCGCCGAGGGGGCCGTCGCAGTGGTGGTGGGCTCGCGCGGGCTGCGGGGGATCGTGGCCGCCTTCGTGGGCTCCGTCGGCATCGAGCTGGCCGCCCGCTCCCCGGTGCCGGTGGTGGTGCTCCCGCACGAGCACGCCGCCGCACACGGGGTCCGCGGCCGGGTCATCGTCGGCATCGACGGGTCCGAGCCCAGCCGCCGGGCCGTCGACTTCGCGTTCACCCAGGCCGAGTTCGCCGACACCGAGCTGGTCGCGGTGAGCGCCTGGCAGCCGCTGGTGGCGTTCGCCGCCGCCACCGGGCCGATCCCGCCGGAGCTGTTCGACGACACCACCGCCGCCGAGGCCGCCCGCCAGTCGCTGGACGAGGAGCTGGCCCAGGCGCGGCTGCGCCACCCGCAGGTCCCGGTGAGCACCCGGGTGGTGCGGGCCCACCCCGTGGTCGCCCTGCTGGAGGAGGCCACCCCCGCGGACCTCATCGTGGTGGGCTCGCGGGGCCGCGGGGGCTTCCGGGGCCTGCTGCTGGGCTCGGTCAGCCACTCGGTCCTGCACGGCGCCCGCGGCCCGGTCGCCATACTCCGCTAGGGCGTGTCCGGCGGACGCTTTCGAGCGTTCCGGCGCTCGCGCCGAATGCCGGGAGCGGCCGCGAGGCGATCTCTCGCGAGACGGCCGCGCGGCGAGAGGCGGCCCCGCGACCGCGGCCCGGGATGATCCGCCGAACACGCCCTCGGGGAGGGCACCCGGACGGCGCGGGCCGTCGCGGCGCCACCGGCGGCCGGTGACGCGGTCCCCGTCGCAGGGGGAGGTGTCCTGACGGGACGGCCCCGGGCCGGGCCGGGCCGTGCCCGCGCGGTGCCCGGGGCCGGGGCGGCCGAGCGCTTCGACGGCGGCAGCGGCATGGACGGCGCCGACGCGGCCGTGCGCGGGGGTTCCGGGATCTCCGCAGGCCGGAGCCGGGGCCTTCGGAGACCGGTCCACCCCGCGTCCCACGGGTGGACCGGTGAGGGGTCGCGGCCGTGTGTGACGAACGACACGGCGTGTCGTCGCAGGGACGTTCCTTCCCCTCTCCTGCGGGGGAATCGGGTTCCACCGCGAAGGGAACACCCGCCACCACGGCCCCTCCCGGCGCATGAGTGCCGTTCCGAAAAGCCTTGCAGCACAGGGATTCCCGGCTTCCGAGCCGTATAGCTTTAGACCATTGGCCTATACCAATTGGTCACCGCAGGGGGGCGTCGTTCATGATGCGAGGGATCTCGATTCACGAAGGAGCCGCTGTGACTGTCGGTATTGATCTGGGCGTGGCCCCGACCTCCCACGAAGAACTGGTGTCCTGGGTTCACGAGGTCGCGGAGCTGACCCGGCCCGACAACGTCGTCTGGTGCGACGGCTCCGAGGAGGAGTGGACCCGTCTCACCGACCTGCTCGTCGAGCAGGGCACCTTCAAACGCCTCAACCCGGAGAAGCGCCCCAACAGCTTCTACTGCACCTCCGACCCCACGGACGTGGCCCGCGTCGAGGACCGCACCTACATCTGCTCCGAGCGCGAAGAGGACGCCGGCCCCACCAACAACTGGATCGCCCCCGACGAGATGCGCGCCACCTTCGGCGAGGTCTTCCAGGGCTCCATGCGCGGCCGCACCATGTACGTCGTGCCCTTCTGCATGGGCCCGCTGGGCGGCGAGATCTCCCAGCTCGGCGTCGAGATCACCGACTCCCCGTACGTCGTCGTCTCCATGCGCATCATGGCCCGCATGGGCGACGCCGCCCTGCGCCTGATCGAGGAGCGCGGCGACTTCGTCAAGGCCGTCCACTCCGTCGGCGCCCCGCTGGAGCCCGGCCAGGAGGACGTGCCCTGGCCCTGCAACCCCACCAAGTACATCTCGCACTTCCCCGAGACCCGTGAGATCTGGTCCTACGGCTCCGGCTACGGCGGCAACGCCCTGCTGGGCAAGAAGTGCTACGCGCTGCGCATCGCCTCGGTGATGGCCCGCGACGAGGGCTGGCTCGCCGAGCACATGCTGATCCTCAAGGTCACCTCGCCGGAGGGCAAGACCCACTACATCGCGGCCGCCTTCCCGAGCGCCTGCGGCAAGACCAACCTCGCCATGCTCCAGCCGACCATCCCGGGCTGGAAGGTCGAGACCGTCGGCGACGACATCGCCTGGATGCGCTTCGACGCCCAGGGCCGCCTGCGCGCCATCAACCCCGAGGCCGGGTTCTTCGGCGTCGCCCCCGGCACCGGCGAGAAGACCAACGCCAACGCCATCGACACCCTGTGGGGCAACAGCATCTTCACCAACGTCGCCCTCACCGAGGACGGCGACGTGTGGTGGGAGGGTCTCACCGAGGAGCCCCCGGCGAACCTGACGGACTGGAAGGGCCGCCCCTGGACCCCGGAGTCCGCCGAGCCCGCGGCGCACCCCAACTCCCGCTTCACCACCCCGGCCGGGCAGGCCCCGACCATCGCCGACGAGTGGGAGGACCCGGCCGGCGTGCCGATCTCCGCCATCCTCTTCGGCGGCCGCCGCGCCACCGCGGTCCCGCTGGTCACCGAGTCCCTCAGCTGGCAGCACGGCGTCTACCTGGGCGCCAACGTCTCCTCCGAGAAGACCGCCGCCGCCGAGGGCACCGTGGGCGAGCTGCGCCGCGACCCGTTCGCGATGCTGCCCTTCTGCGGCTACAACATGGGCGACTACTTCGCCCACTGGATCAAGGTGGGCGCCGGCGCCGACCAGGCGAAGCTGCCCAAGATCTTCTACGTGAACTGGTTCCGCAAGGACGCCGAGGGCCGCTTCGTGTGGCCCGGCTTCGGTGAGAACAGCCGCGTCATCAAGTGGATCGTGGAGCGCCTGGAGGGCACCGCCGACGCCGTCGAGACCCCGATCGGCCTGCTGCCCGCCAAGGACGGCATCGACACCGAGGGCCTGGACCTGTCCGCCGAGGACCTGGAGTTCCTGCTCTCCGTCGACCCCGAGATCTGGAAGCAGGAGGCCGCCCTGGTCCCCGAGTTCTTCAAGACCTTCGGCGACCACCTCCCGGGCGAGCTCTGGGACGAGTACCACGCCCTGCTGGACCGGCTCGGCCGGTAGCGGCATCCCGCCGGCCCCGCTTCTTCCGCGCGCGGGGCCGGTGTCGGCACGGGGCGCGGGCACCGCACGGTGCCCGCGCCCCGGCGCTTTCCGGGGGGAGGGTCAGGGGTCTGCCGGGTCCGTCCTTTCGGCCGGGTCTGCGGACTTCGAGGTCTCCGAGGACTCTGAGGGGCCCTGGGGCTTCGAGGGTTCCGGGGCCGTCGGGGACTCCGGGATCTCCGTCGCTCCGGCGGTCCCGGGTACGAGCAGGGGCCGCAGCTCGTCGGCGGCTCCGGCCAGCGCCTCGCCGATCCGGTCCAGGAACTCCGCCGTGGACGAGAGCCGCAGCCCGGGGACGGTGTCGGGGCCCAGCTCCAGCGCCCCGCGCCGGGCCGCCTCGGAGATCGCGAGGTTCGCCCGGATCGACGCCCTCACGGACCGGTACCAGATGTCCTGGTCGACGGCGTAGAGGTCCCGCCGCCCGCGGCCGCCGCGCACGCGCCGGAGCAGGCCCTGCTCCTCCAGGAACCCGACGGCCAGCGACACCGAGGCCGGGCTGACCCCGAGCGCGCGGACCAGGTCGGCCGCGGTCAGGCCGGGGCCGTCGGCCGCGTACAGGCGGGCGAGCACCCGGGCCGCCATCCGGGTCATCCCCGAGGCCGTCAGCGCCCGGACGAACTCCCCCTCGAAGTCACGGACCGCGCGGGCGTCCCCCCGCCGGGTCGTGCGGGCCTCCCGCCGCCGGGCCGCGTGAACGCCCCGTTCCCCGGCCGGGGCGCCGGGCCGCTCCCGGGTCCCCGCCGTGGACCGGGCCGCCGCGGTCCCGCCGCGCCGGGCGCGCCGGTCCGCCTCCCGCTGGGCCGGGTCGGCCCGGTAGCCGCTCCGGCCGCCGTTGCGGGACACCTCGCGGCTGACGGTCGAGGTCGGCCGCTCCAGGCGCCGGGCGATCTCGGCGTAGCCGAGCCCGTCGGCCAGACCGCGGGCGATGTGGCGGCGCTCCTGGTGGGTGAGCCGTCCTCCGGGCACGGGGTCCCTCCGTTCTCGGCGGGGTGCGGTGGTGCGTTCGACCCCAGGCTGTTGCAACGCTTTTCTTGATGATCGTTGCTTTCGCGTGCAGGCCTGTTGCAATCTTTAGCTGCCCCTGCCTGCTTTTTAAGTGTTCCCCCGTGAATTATGTATTGATGGATCCTTGAACGCAACGTAGCGTTTTATTCGCGTTGAACGATCCGTACGCGGGACGCGCCGACCGGCGTCCCGCCCTCCCCGAGGATGCGCCATGACCACGGTCACTCCGGAGCCGCTGCCCACCGAACGCCCCCGCGGGTGCCCCTTCGACCCGCCTTCCGAGCTGCGCGACCGGCCCCGCCTGGGGCGGATGGCCTACGCCGACGGTCACACCGGCTGGCTGGTCACCGGCCACGCCCTGGCCCGTTCCGTGATGGCCGACCGCCGGTTCAGCTCCCGCCGCGAGATCATGCGGCTGCCGGTGGCCCGGGGCGGCTTCACCGGGCCGCTGCCGCCCGCGCCCCCGGGCATGTTCATCGGGCTCGACGCCCCCGAGCACACCCGCTACCGCCGCCTGCTCACGGGCAGGTTCACCGTCCGGCGGATGAACGCCCTCACCGAACGGGTGGAGGAGATCACCGCCGAGCGCCTCGACGCGATGGCCGCGCTGGGCCCCGGGCTCGACCTCGTCCCGGTGTTCGCCCAGGCCGTGCCCGCGCTGGTGATCTGCGAGCTGCTGGGCGTGCCCGCCGACGAGCGCGAGCGCTTCCAGCGCCTGGCGGAGGCGGCGAACGACCTCGACGCAGACCAGGAGGCGCTGGAGGCGGCGATGGGAGGTCTGGGCGGGTACATCGCGGACCTGGTCGAGGAGAAGCGGCGGTCGCCGACCGACGACCTGCTCTCCGACCTGACCGCGAGCGACCTCACCTCCGAGGAGCTGGTCGCGGTCGGGTCCCTGCTGCTGGGCGCGGGCCTGGACACCACCGCGAACATGATCGGCCTGGGGGTGTTCGCGCTGCTCACCCACCCCGACCAGGTCCCGGTGATGCGCGAGGGCCCCGAGGCGGTCGAGGGGGCCGTCGAGGAACTGCTGCGGTACCTGACCATCGCGCACACCACGGTGCGCGTCGCGCTGGAGGACGTCGAACTGGACGGGCGGGTGATCCGGGCGGGGGAGACCGTCACCATCGCGGCCCAGGCCGCCGACCGCGACCCGGAGAAGTTCGCCGACCCCGACACCCTGGACCTGCGCCGGAACACGGCCGGGCACCTCGCCTTCGGCCACGGCCCGCACCAGTGCCTGGGCCAGCAGCTGGCCCGGGTGGAGCTGCGGGTGGCCCTGGCGGGGCTCTTCGGGAGGTTCCCGACCCTGCGGCTGGCGGTCCCCGCCGACGAGGTGCGGGTGCGGGAGCACGCCGACGTCCACGGGGTGCACGGCCTCCCCGTCACCTGGGACGGGGAGTGAGCCGGTGAGGGTCGTGATCGATCGTTCGCTCTGCATCGGGGCCGGGATGTGCGTCCTCGGCGCGCCCGGTGTGTTCGACCAGGACCCCGAGGAGGGGCTGGTCGAGCCGGTGGGCGGGGACGCCCCCGACCCCGGGAACCCGGCGGTCCGCCGTGCGGTGGACACGTGCCCGTCGGGGGCGGTCGCCCTCGTGCCCTGAGTTCGGGATTCGGTGGTCGGGGGTTCGGTGGCCGGGGTTCGAGGGCCGGTGGGCGACGGGCAACGGGCCGGGCCGGGCCGGGGAGGCGGCGGGGCGGGGCCTCCCTGTCGCCCGGGTTCCGGCGGGTGCGTTCGGGCGGTGGGGTGTTCCGGTGGGCACAACGGGAGGCGGTGGGGCGGGGCCGTCCCGCTCCCGGGTTTCGGCGGGCGCGTTCGGGAGGTGGGGTGTTCCGGTGACGGGTGCGGCGTGCGGGGTTCCGGTCCTGGTAGCAGGGCCCGTCCGTTCGGTCCGCAACGCCAACCGAACATTTGCGGGTGTTTCCACGAACTCCCACAAGGGGATTCCGGTACGTGCTAATCATGTGACCGACAGTGACGAAATCTGCCCTCGGGAACCCCAAATGCTCACCCTGCTCCTCATCCTCGCCGTCCTGGCCGTCATGGTCGCGGGGGCCGTTCTGGCCGCCGGCCGCTTCCGGGTCGACGACGGGGAATCGGGCGGTGCCGTCGGCATCGTCGTGGCCCCCTGCGTCCTGGCCCTCTACCTCGGCTCGGCCGCCATGGGCGTGGTCATCGGATGGGAGGGCTACAAGGGCGCCGAGGACGGGGTGATGGCGGAGGTCGGCTCCGCCCAGTCCCTGTACTGGAGCACCGTCGCCCTGCCCGAGGACGAGTCCGAGGAGGTCCGCGATCGGCTGCGCGCCTACCTGAGCGCCGTGATCGAGGACGACTGGCCCGCCATGGAGGCGGCCGAGGGGCTCAGCGCGGAGGGCGACGCCGCCTATGCCGCCCTGGCGGCGTCGGTGCGGTCCCTGTCGGTCTCCGACACCGGCGACGGGCTGGACCGGCTCACCGCCCGCCAGGAGCTGAACGCCCTGGGGGAGGCCCGCCTGGAGCGCGCGGACGCGGCCACCGAGGGCATGCCCCCGCTGCTCACCGGCATCGCCGCGCTCTCGGCGATCGCCGTCGCGGTGCTGCCCTTCGCCATGCTCCGGCGCGGCTCCCGGATCGCCTACTTCTGGGCCGCGGCCAACCTGGCGTTCGTGTTCGCCACGGTGGTGCTGCTGTTCTACATGGGCCACCCGTTCAGCGGGCTCCTGGCCCACGACGCGGGCGGGTTCGAGGAGGCCCTGGCCGGCCTCGACGCCATCGACCAGGCCCTGGCCACCCCGGTGTCCGCCCACTGACCGCCACCGTAACGCAGGCGGTGGCCGCCGACAGCGGTCGGCGGCCACCGGTCACCACCGGCTACTGCCGGCCCGCGCGGGCGGCCGCCCCCGCGGACGCGCCCGCGGCCACGGCCACCACGACCAGCAGGACCGCCGACGTGCGCATCGAGCCGAAGGCCGGGGAGACGGTCGCCCCGCCCCCGGTCATGTCCGCCACCGGCAGGGCGGCGGCCGCCTCCACGGGCACCTCGCGCCGGGCGGCCACCGGGGGCTCCTCCTCAGGGGCCGCGGCACCGGGGCTCGGGGAGGCGGCGGGCTCCGCGCCGGGGGCGGGCGTCTCCCGCGGCGGCGCCGGCCGCTCCTGGGGGCTCTCGGGCGTGCGCGGCAGCCGGGGCTGCGGCTCCGGAACGCCCGGGGGCTCCTCCGCGGGCGGCTCCTCGGGGGAGGGCGGCACCGGCTTCGGCGGCACGGGCTCCGGCGGGACGGGCCGCGGCTCACGCGGCGGGCAGTCCGGGGCCCGCCCCGAGTGGACGACCACCCGGGTCCCGTCGGCGCAGATCAGGACATGGGACACGGGGGTCCGGCCGACCTCCACCTCGACGCGGTCGGGGCCGCTCACCACGTTCACGCCCGGGGCGTCCACCCGCACCCCGTCCTCCCCGGCGGAGACCGATACGGGCCCCTGGGAGACCGCGGTCCCGGGGTCGGGGACGGCGGCCCGGGCCGCAGGGGCGCCGCCGATCAGCAGTAGGCCCGTCACCAGGGCGGCAAGGGTGCGGCGGGGGGACCTCATATCACTCCTCGTGCTCGTTGTATGACACTCGGAGATCGTACGGGTTCACGGCGGCCGACGGGGCCGGAACACCACGGCGGGGGATGAGGGGGGTGAAGGGCCCGGGGAGGCCGAGGAGACAGAGGAGACAGAGGGGGCCGGGCGGGCGGGTGTCGGGTGGAATCGGGGGGCGAGCGGAAGGGGCGGGAGGGCGTAGGGGAATCCTGGACGGATGCGGACGAGAGCGGGTGGAGTCGGCTGCGGCCGGGGGTGAGGGGCGGGCTCAGGGGCTCAGGGGGAGTGCAGGCGCAGGACCGCGTGCTCGGCCCAGTCCGGCGGCCGGGTCAGCCAGGACACCACCGCCATCGTCGCGAACGCCAACGGGATGGTCCACGCCGCCGGCTGTGCCAGCAGCACCGTCGCCCACCCCGGCGGGGTCGGCAGCAGGAGCGACCACCCCACCGCCCCGGTGGCCGTCACCCCGCCCACGGCCAGCCCCGCCGCCGCTCCGGGCAGGGTGAGCCTGCGCCACCAGATCCCCAGCACCAGCAGCGGGCAGAACGTCGACGCCGCCACCGTGAACGCCCACACCACCAGCACGTTGATGTCGATCTTCTCGGCGGGCAGGGCCAGCAGCACCGCCACGCACGCGCCCACCGCCACCGCCAGCCGCAGCCGCGGCACGCTCCCCTGGAACAGGTCGTGCGACAGCCCGCCCGCCAGCGCCAGCAGCAGCCCCGACGACGTGGACAGGAACGCCCCGAACGCCCCCGCCGCCACCAGCGCCGTCAGGATCGTCCCCACCGCACCCGGCACCGCCTGCGCGGGCAGCACCACCGCCACCGTGTCCGTCCCCTGCAACAGCACCAGATGCGGGGTCAGCACCCGGCCCAGCAGCCCGTATACCACCGGGAACAGGTAGAACAGGCCCAACAGGGCGATCACCCCCACCGCCACCCGGCGCGCGATCCGCGCCGACGGACTGGTGTGGAAGCGCATGATGACGTGCGGCAGCCCCATGCAGCCCAGCGTGATCGCCAGCAGCGTCGACCACGTTTCGAACAGCGGGTACCCGCCCGAGTCCAGCAGCGGCGTGCTCCAGCGCTCCCCGCCCAGGTCCGGCAGGCCCTCCGGGTGCGGCACCGCCGCCCCCGCCGGGAACACGAGCCGGGTCCCCTCGGCCACCGTGTGGTCGCCGGCCTCCAGGTCCACCCGCGCGCCGTCCGGGGCGGTCACCGTCACCGGCTCGTCCAGGCCGAACGTGGTGTCCACCGTGAACTCCACCGGCGTCGTCTGCGCGAAGTGCGTCCCCCACTCCGGGTGCAGCGCCTGCGCCCGCAGGTCGGCGCCCGCGTGCGCCACCAGGTAGACCGCCGGGATCGCGATGAACAGCAGCTTGACCACGTAGTGGAACGCCTGCACGTACGTCGCCGAGCGCATCCCCCCGGCCGCGATCGACCCGCTCACCACCATCCCGGCCAGCACCACGCCCACCCAGTACGGGGTGCCGCTGACCAGCGCCAGCACCACCCCGGCGCCCTTGAACTGCGGCACCAGGTACAGCAGCATGATCACCAGCACGACGCAGCCGCACAGCTTGCGCAGCCGGGGCGCGCCCAGCCGGTACTCGGCGAAGTCCGGCACCGTGAACGCGCCCGACCGGCGCATCGGCCCCGCCACCAGGGCCACCACCGCCACGTAGCCCGCGCAGAACCCCACCGCGTACCACATGGTGCCCAGGCCGTTCTTGAGCAGCAGCCCGGACAGGCCCAGCACCGAGGCGGCCGAGAGGTACTCGCCGGCGATCGCCAGAGCGTTCCAGTTCGGCGACACCCGGCGCGAGGCCACCAGGAAGTCGGAGGTGGAGCGGGCCGCGCGGACCCCGTAGATGCCGATGACGAGGCTGGTGACCAGCACCAGGCCGATGGCCAGGACGGAGATCACGGCTCGTCGGGGGCCTTTCTGTCGGGGGCTTTTCCGTCAGGGGCTTTTCCGTCGGGGTCCTTCCCGTCGGCGGGCGGGTGCTCCGTGGCGGTGTGCTCCGGGGAGCGGGGGGAAGGCGGGGGGTGCGGGGCGGTGGGGTGCTTCGTGGTGGTGGGCCCTGTGGTCTCGGGCTTCGAGGTCTCGGGCCCTGTGGTCTCGGGCTCCGTGGTCTCGTGTTCTGCGGCCGTGTGCTCCGGGGGGTGCGGGGCGGGCTGTCGGGAGGCCTGTTGTGCGGCCGCCCGCGCGGACCGCGCCTCGGCCTGTTCGGCCGACCGCACGTGCCACAGCGCCAACAGGAACAGCAGCGGGTACACCGCCGCCACGACCAGCGCCCACGACAGCGGGACACCCGCCACCCGCGACTGCGTCAGCTGCGGCCACAGCGCGAACGCCCCGCTCATCCCGAACAGCAGCAGCGACAGCAGCCCCACCGTGCGCACCGCCGTCCGGCGCTGGCGGTGGAAGAGCCGCCGCGCAGCCTCGGTGTCCACCGGCCCGGGGATCGGCAGCAGGTGCTGGGCCGGGCGGTTGCCCCGGGCCAGCGCGATCCGGGTCTGCGGGCTGGTCAGCTTCTCCCGCCGCGGGCTCATGGCGTCCGCCGCGCCGAACCGTCGGGTTCACCGTCCCGCGGCCGGGGGGCGGGGGCGGTGGTCTGGGCGTTGGCGGCGCGTCCCAGCTGGTCCCGGCGGGCCGCCTCCAGCAGCCGGGCGCGCAGGTGCCGGCCGTGCCTGCGGCTCACCGGCACGTCCCCGGCCGGGGTGCCCGCCACCAGCCCGGAGGAGGACGTCACCCGCAGGTCGCGCACCCACGGGATGGC
Organism: Nocardiopsis changdeensis; assembly: GCF_018316655.1. Classification (GTDB taxonomy): domain Bacteria; phylum Actinomycetota; class Actinomycetes; order Streptosporangiales; family Streptosporangiaceae; genus Nocardiopsis; species Nocardiopsis changdeensis. Next base: position 842,931 of record NZ_CP074133.1, read on the forward strand.
GATGAGGAAGCCCCGGTGCACCCGGACGAACCCGGCCGACGCCCACACCTCCTCCAGGTAGGACAGCGACAGCCGGATGAGGTGGCCGCCCTCGGCGGTGTGCAGGCGCACGTAGTCGCCCTGCGCCTCGACGAACTGCACGTCGTCGCGCTTGACGAACACCGTCCGGCGGCCCGTGTCGATCTGCACCACGTGCAGGTCCTCCGCCGGGGGAGCGGCCGCCTCGGGGCGGCGCAGCTGCGCGATCCGCCCCACCGCCTCGGCCAGCCGCTCCGGCCGGATCGGCTTGAGCAGGTAGTCCACGGCGCCGATGCCGAACGCCTCCACCGCGTGCGCCTCCGACGCCGTCACGAACACGATCGACGGCGGCTCGGACATGACGCTCAGCACCCGGGCCACGTCCATGCCGTCCAGCCCCGGCATGAGGATGTCCAGGAACGCCGCGTCGATGCTCTCCACCCCGAGCAGGCGCACGGCCGCGGCGCCGTTCTCGGCCACCAGCACCTGCGCCACCTCGGGCATGTCGCCGAGCAGCGCCGCCATCTCCTGGCGGGTGGACGCCTCGTCCTCCACCACCAGGACGCGGAGCGCGGACTTCACTGCGCCACCACCCCCCTGGTGAACCTCGGAACGCGCACGGTCACCTTGGTCCCTTCCCCCAACGCGGTCTCGATCACCAGACCGTACTCGGGTCCGTAGACGGCGCGCAGCCGCTGGTCCACGTTGGCCAGGCCGATGCTGCGCGACTCCGGGCCGGTCCCCGCCAGCAGGGCGCGGGCCAGGTCCGGGTGCATGCCCACGCCGTCGTCCTCGATCTCGATGACGCACAGCGGCCCCTCGCCGAACCCCGAGACGCTGATGTGTCCGCGCCCCTCCTTGCGCTCCAGGCCGTGCCGGATCGCGTTCTCCACGATCGGCTGCACCACCAGGAAGGGGATCGCCACCGGGAGCACCTCCGGGGCCATCCGCACGGTGATGTCCAGCCGGTCGTGGAACCGGGCCCGCTGGAGTTCGAGGTAGGTCTGCACCGCCTCCAGCTCGTCGGCGACCGTGGCGTAGTCGCCCTTCTCGGAGAAGCCGTACCGCAGGTAGTCGGCGAAGTCCGACAGCAGGTGCCGGGCCCGGTCCGGGTCGGTGCGCACCAGCGCCGCGATGACGGCCAGCGCGTTGTGCACGAAGTGCGGGGAGATCTGGGCGCGCAGGGTGCGCAGGTCGGCGGCGGCGATCCGGGCCCGGGCCCGGCGCAGCGCCGCGTGGTCCAGAGAATCGGAGACGAGGGCGGCCGCCGCCTCCACGTCGGCCTCGACCGGGTCGCCGGAGGCGAGCAGGGCCCCGGAGATCTCGTCGGCGACGTTCAGGGGGACGGCGCAGACCGTGGTCCCGTCCTTGAGCCGGGTCCGGACGTTGCTGCCGTATTCGAACACCTGGGAGAGCAGGGAGTCCACCTCCTCCGGCTCCGGACGCCTCCCGTGGCCGGCCACCGGGCCGTCCAGGTCGGCCAGGACGACGCCCTCGGCACCGAGGAGCCGCCGCAGCCGCTTGGCCGCGGCGGGCACGCTCCTGCCGTGCAGCCCGTCCCGGAGGTCGACGCCCAGAGCGTGGACCTGGCGCATCAATTCGACGCTCGCCAGCGTCTCCGACGACTCGGGACGGCGACGTCGGGAGGGGGACAACCACGACGGCCACCGGTACGACACATGACGACGATATCCCAGCAAAGTGTGTCGGCGCTCACGTTGTCCGGGTCACCTTTCGGTCGCTGTGGGGAGCTCGCTCGGGATGTGGGGAGGGGACGGACGGGAGGGGACGGACGGGAGGAGAGCTCGGGAAGGAGAGGGCGGGATGGTGCGGGGTGGTGCGGGATGGGGAGGGCGAGGGGTGGCATGGAGCGGGCCCGCCACCCGTGGGGGTGACGGGCCCGGTGGGAAGGGGAGCCGGGGCGGTGGCCGATGACCCGGAGGCAGGGTGCACCCCCGGACGGGAGTGCGGCCACCGATGGCGTCCCGGATCCTCTGTGGGTCCATGGGGCGGGGTCATGGGGCCGGAACCCCGGTGAGGGGTTCCGGCCCTGGGCGGGCTAGTGGTCGGCGGCCTTCTCCGCGCCCGCGCCGGACAGCGCGCGGACCTGGATCTGGGCGAACTTCGCGAAGTCCTGCTCCTTGGAGGTGAGCGTGCCGATGATCGCGCAGAGCAGGCCGATCGGGACCGAGAACAGCGCCGGGTTCGCGATGGGGAACCAAGAGAAGTCGGCGGTCGGGATGAGCGAGGTCTCGGCGCCGGAGACCACCGGCGAGAAGAACACCAGGCCCACGGCGGCGATCAGGCCGCCGTAGATGCCGGACACGGCGCCCCGGGTGTTGAAGCGCTTCCAGAACAGGCTGAGCAGGATCGTCGGCAGGTTGGCCGAGGCGGCGATGGCGAAGGCCAGGGCCACCAGGAAGGCCACGTTGAGGCCCTGGGCGAAGACCGCCAGGATGACCGCGACCAGGCCGATGCCGCCCGCCGCGAGCTTGGCGACCCGCACCTCCTCGGTGTCGGTGGCCTTCCCCTTGCGCAGGACCGAGTTGTAGAAGTCGTGCGCCAGCGAGGAGGAGGACGCGATGACCAGGCCGGCCACCGTCGACAGGATTGTTGCGAACGCCACCGAGGCGATGAGCGCGAGCAGTACCGCTCCGACGAGCTCCCCGCCGAAGTGGGCGCCGACCGCCTGGGCCAGCTGCGGGGCGGCGGCGTTGCCCGCCGCGTCCTGGGCGGTGATCGCCTCGTGCCCCACGATGGCCGCCGCGCCGAAGCCCAGGACCAAGGTGAACAGGTAGAAGGTGCCGATGAGGCCGATGGCCCAGTTGACCGACTTCCGGGCGGTGACCGAGTCGGGCACCGTGTAGAAGCGGATGAGGATGTGCGGCAGGCCCGCCGTGCCCAGCACCAGGGCCATGCCCAGGCTGATGAGGTCGAGCTTGTTCCACAGGGTCTGGACCGGGTCGCCCGCGACTTCCACGCCGTAGCGCAGGCCCGGCTCCAGGAACGCCGCGCCCTGGCCGCTCGCCTCGGCCGCGTCGCTCATCAGGGCGCCGAAGTTGAAGCCGTAGATCGAGAGCGTCAGCAGCACCAGGAGCGCCGCGCCCGTCATCAGCATGACGGCCTTGACGATCTGGACCCAGGTGGTGCCCTTCATGCCGCCGAAGGAGACGTAGATGGTCATCAGCATGCCGACGACCACGATGCCGACGATCTTGGCGGCCTCACCGGACATGCCCAGGTAGGTCTCGCCCGGCTGGATGCCCATGAGGAGGGAGATGAGGGCGCCGGCGCCGACCATCTGCGCGAGCAGGTAGAAGATCGACACGGTGACGGTGGAGACCGCCGCCGCGGTGCGCACCGGACGCTGCTGCATGCGGTAGGACAGCACGTCGCCCATGGTGTAGCGGCCGGAGTTGCGCAGCAGCTCGGCGACGAGCAGGAGCGCCACCAGCCAGGCGACGAGGAACCCGATGGAGTAGAGGAAGCCGTCGTAGCCGAACAGGGCGATCATGCCCGCGATGCCCAGGAAGGAGGCCGCGGACATGTAGTCGCCCGCGATCGCGAACCCGTTCTGGGTGGCGTTGAACCCGCGGCCGCCGGAGTGGAAGTCGGTGGCGTTGTGGGTGCGGCGGCTGGCCCACACGGTGATGTAGAGGGTGGCCGCGACGACCAGGCTGAACAGCACGATGGTGACGGCGCGGCTGGTGTCGCTGACCGCGCTCGTCTCGGCCGCCAGGTTGGTGAGGGCGGGGGAGGAGGAGAGGGAGGGGAGGGAGGAGAAGGTGGGTGCGAGGGTGCCGCTGAGGGCGAGGTCGGAGCCGAGGCTCAGGAGAGGGGCGTTCACCGGTCCTCCGCCTTCTCTTCCAGGGCCTTGCGGACGTCGGCGGCCGCCGGGTCGAGGTTCTTACGCGAGTACGACGAGTAGGCGATCGCGATCCCGAAGGTCGTCACGAACTGGAGCACGCCGAAGACGAGGGCGAGGTTGAACTGACCCAGGACCGGGGTGCTCATGAGGTCGCGTGCGAACGCCGACATGAGCACGTAGAGCAGGTACCAGGCCATGAAGGCCAGGCTCATCGGGAAGATGAAGCGGTACAGCCGCTGCTTGAGCAGCACGAACTTCGGGTCGCTGTGCATCGCGATGACGTCGGCTTCCGACAGCCCCCCGTTGGCGGGGGACGAGGTCCCCTCCGCCGGGGGTTCGGGCGGTTGCTTCGTGGCCATGTGTGGGTCGTACCTCCGGGGGATGGCAGCGGGGCGGGACGGACGGTGCGCTGGTGGAGCCGGTGCTCTTCTCAGGTGTCACATCCGTATTTCCTGGGTGTGACGTGCGTTACTCGGCACTGTAAGGAGTCGCACTGTCCGACCAGGAGGGGGCGCGCGGGCGTGCGCGCCGAACGCGGGGGCGGCGCGGCGAGCGGTCGTCGACCGTGCGGTGAACGGTCGTGATACGGGACGAACGGTCGGCCAGCGGTTGGGGGTGGGGAGGGGTGGGGGAGGGGAGGGGAGCGTTCGGGGCGGCGGGCGGGTGGCGGGGGGTGGTGAGGGGGATCTCCACGGGGGGTGGAAGGGCGCGGGCGGAGGGGCCGTTGTAGCTTGTACATGACCAACACCGCGCCAAGGCGCGGTTCCGGTTCCCAGAGGACCCCGGACGAGGTGCGCCGTACCCGGTCAGGACAAGACGGCGTCGGAATGACCGTTCTCGTCGTGGAGGGTTGGAACCGATGATCGCCTGGATCGTGCTGATCGTATCCGGACTGTTGGAGACCGCCTGGGCCATCTCGCTCAGCGCGTCGAAGGGATTCACCCGCCTGTGGCCGACCGTGACCTTCGGTGTCACGCTGGTCGCCAGTATGGGCGGCCTGGCCTATGCCCTGCGCACCATCCCGGTGGGCACGGGGTACGCGGTGTGGGTGGCCATCGGCGCCGTCGGCACCGCGCTGGTGGGCATGTTCTTCCTGGGTGAGGGGTTCAGCCTGCCCAAGGCGCTGTGCCTGCTGCTCATCGTCGCCGGTGTGATCGGCCTCAAGCTGCTGCACTGACCCGGTTCGCCGGGCGGGAGTACTGAGTCGGTGGGGCGGCCGGACCGGCCCGTTGTTGGTCCGTGTCGGTGCGTGCCGGTCCATCGGCTTGGGAAGGCCGTTCGGGGCCGGAGGCTTGTTCTTGTCCTTTGCCCGTGTGTGCGCCGGAGGCGCAGACACGGGCAAAGGTGTTCTCGGGGTGGGTGTGTGCGGCCTTCGCCCCCTGGGGCGAGGTGCGCGGTCTTGTGCCCGGTCTGGGGCTGAGGTCGCGGGAACGTGCGGGTTTCACCCCCGGCACTGACCGGTACCGCGGTCATCCGCGGGAGTAGGCGGCAGCGTGGAGCCCCCTCACCGCCGCCGGCGCCCCCAACCTTTCCAGCCGGTGCGGGTGTGCGCGCTCCGCGTGCACCCGGCTCCGGCATATACACCCCCACCGCTGGGGGCGTGCGCCCAACGCACCGGTCTGGAAAGCTGCCGGGCGCCGACTGCGGCCGGGGCCGGGCCCACCCGGCGCGGACCGCCGTTCCCAAGCGGCTGAGCTCTTGGAAACCTACAACTACCTCGGCGAAGACCCCCTATGGCCAGGGACCCCACTGGCCTGACACGGCTGGAGCGGAGGTTTCCAATCGGGTGAGAAACCCCCTGGGGCAGAGGTGCTGCGACGCCTTCCGGCTGTGGCGGAGGTCCCGGTCGGGTGGGGAACCCTTGGGACGAGGGTGCTGCGATGGCCTCCGGGGGTGGCCGGTCTCCGGGTGGGGGATCCCGGGGCGGAGGAGCTGCGATGCCTCCGGGGGTGGTGTCAGGTGAGGAGTTGTTCGACGATGCGGCCTACGCCGTCCTCGTGGGCGGGGGGTGCGGTGCGCAGGCCCAGGGCGGGGTCGAGGAGGGCGGGGTGGCCGCTCGCCATGGCGTAGCCGGCGCCGGCCCAGGAGAGGGCGGGCAGGTCGTTGGGCATGTCCCCGAAGGCCACGACCTCGTCCGCCGACACCCCCCAGCGCTCGCACACCATCGCCAGGGTGCTGCCCTTGTCCACGCCCGAGGCGCTCATCTCCAGCAGGCCGAAGCCGCCCGAGTAGGTGACCTCGACCATGGTGCCCACGGCCTGGGCGGCCGTCTCGTGCAGGATGTGCACCGGGACCCCCTGGGAGCGGACGAGGAGCTTGGTGATGGGGCGCGCCCGCTCCAGGAGGGTGTCGGTGGAGTCGACCACCTCGCGCACCCAGTCGCGTGGCACCCAGGGCTCCAGGTCGTAGTGGGGGTCGTGGTAGAAGTCCGTTCCCGTCTCCACGCCGAAGCCCACGCCCGGCAGGGCGCCGCGCAGTTCACCGATGACGGTTCCGGCCGTGGCGGTGTCCAGCGCCCGGATGAGGGGGTCGGCCCCGGGCAGCTGGGCCACCGCGCCGTTGCCGCAGAGCACCGCGGAGCAGGTGAAGAGGGAGGCGATGTGGTGGGTGGTGCGCGGCGGGCGCGCGGTGGACAGGACCAGCTTCACGCCGGCGGCCACGGCCGCGGTCAGGGCTCGGCGGTTGCGTTCGGAGACACGGCCGTCGAGGCCGAGGAGGGTGCCGTCGAGGTCGGTCGCGATGACCCGGGGAAAGACCATGTTCCGGATTATGTCCGGATCCGGTGACGCTCCGGTATCGGGATGCGTTCCAGTACGCCGCCGCGGAACACGTCGTAGAGGTCGAGCGACTCCAGGTGCACGTAGCCGATGTGGCAGTCGCAGGTGGCGAGCGGGCAGCCGCTGCGGCCCAGCTTCTCCCGGAACGAGCCGTCGTAGAGGTTGCCCATGGGGATGTCCACGAAGTGGCAGCGCCGCACGTTGCCGTCGCCGTCCACGGAGAGCACGCTGTCGCCCGTCCGGCAGGGCACGCCCAGGCTGGGGTGCGGGTGGCGGCTGTAGTGGAAGTGCGGGTCGAGCGCCTGCCATCGGGCGGCCTCGTCGTCGGTGTAGGTCCGGCCCTCGGCGGCGTTGACCCACAGGTACACGTCCTCGGGCAGGTCGGCGCGCATGCGCCGGGCCGCTTCGAGGTGCTCGGGCTCGCCCACGACGCCCACGCTGAACCGCACCCCGAGTTCGACCAGGCGGCGGGCCTTGGCGACGAAGCGCTCGTGGGTGACCTGGCCGGGGTGGTAGGTGGTCCACAGCGCCGTCGAGGAGAGGTCGCAGTCGGCCAGCCATTCGAGGCGGCCGCTCAGGTTGGTCTGGATGGCCACCCTTTCCACGTGCTCCAGGGCGCTCAGCCGGACCAGGGCCCTGCGGTACCAGGACCGCACCAGCCCCTCGCCCCAGGGGGTGAACAGCACCGAGATACGGGTGTCGGCGGCCGCCACCCAGTCCTCGAACCGCTCCAGGGCGGCGCGGTCGGCGCGCAGCGTCTCCGGGTTGTCGCGGCGCTTGGCGAACGGGCAGTACGGGCAGTCGTAGTCGCAGCTGGCCAGCGGCCCCCGGTACAGAAGGGTCAGCATCAGCGGGCCTCGTATTCGGTCATGAGGGCGTTCACCCGGTCGGAGAAGAACAGCGGTCCGACGGCGTCGGAGTGCGCGAGGCCCTCCTCGGTGAGCAGTAGATCGTCGCCCTCGGCGAGCCAGCCGCGCCGGTCCAGGGCGGCGAACAGGTCCGGGAAGTCCTCCCGCGGGTGGGAGCCGAACCGGGACGTGTAGTCGGCGGCGGCCATGCCCTCGGTGCGCAGCAGCGACTGGAGCAGGTGGCGGCGTCGGCGTTCGTCGTCGTCCAGCAGGAAGCCCACCTCGGCGCGGGCGAAGTCGGCGGCGTCGCGCCCGATGTAGTCGGCGATGATCGAGCGCACCTGGCCGATGCCGACGGCGTAGTCGAAGGAGTAGTGCGCGGCGGTGGTGTAGGAGCGGGCGCCGCAGCCCAGGCCCACCATGCCGTCGGTCTGGCAGCAGTAGTCCGGGCCCTGGGCCTGGGGGGCGTCGGCGCGTCTGAACATGCGCATCGACACCTGTTCGTAGCCGCGTTCGCGCAGGTGGTCGCGGCCCTGCCGGTACAGGCCCAGCCGGTGGTCGTCCCAGGAGCGGCCGCGCCGGCCCAGCCCGGTGAGCGGGCGCACGTAGAGCGGGTAGAGGTAGACCTCCTCCGGCGCGTGCTCCAGCGCCGTGTCCAGGGAGTAGGCCCAGGTGCGCTCGTCCTGGCGGTCGATCCCGTAGATGAGGTCCACGTTGAGGTCGGCCGTGGTGTGCGCGCGGATCAGTTCGAGCGCCCGGTCGACCTCGGCGCGCTTCTGCGGGCGCCCGGCGGCGTGCGCCTCGGAGTCGATGAAGCTCTGCACGCCCATGCTGATCCGGGTGACCCCGCGCTTCTCGAGCACCGCGAGGCGGTCGGCGGTGGCGGTGGCCGGGGAGGTCTCCACCGACATCGGGACGGCCGTGAGGTCCACCCCGAAGGCCGACTCCAGCACGTCGTACACCCGGGTCAGCTCGTCGGCCTCCAGGTAGGTGGGGGTGCCGCCGCCCAGGGCGGCGCGGGCGAACCCGGCGCCGTCGGGCAGGGTGGCGGCCACGGTCCCCGCCTGGCGCTCGAACGCGTCCAGGTAGGCGGAGACCTGTTCGGCGGGCGGGGTGGAGCGGGTGAACAGGTTGCAGAACCCGCAGCGCATCTCGCAGAACGGGATGTGCAGGTACAGCGACAGCGCCCGCACGTCCTCGTCCCGCCACAGGTCGGCCAGCAGGGGGCGGTCGGCGAAGGGGCGGTAGGCGCTCTTGTGCGGGTAGGCGTACACGTAGGAGCGGTACGGGGAATCGGTGGCCAGGGGCAGGGTCGTCACGCGGTGGCCTCCTCGGCGGTGGTGTATCCGTGCGGCAGGAAGAAGTGGGCGTAGGGCACCGTCCACACGACCTCGTGGCCGATCCGGTGCCCGGTGTGCCCGTCCTCGCCGTAGGCGGTGCCGTGGTCGGAGCACACGATCGCGAAGCAGGGGCGGCGGGCCGCCATCGCCTCCAGTACCGGGGGCAGGTGACGGTCGACGTACTCCAGGGCGGCGGCGTGGCTCTCCCGGGTGTCCCCGGCCTCGCGGGTCGCCCCCGGCAGGTGGAACCAGTTGGGCTGGTGCAGGGCCGCCACGTTGAGCAGCAGGAACAGCGGCCGCTCCCCGGACCGGGCGACCTGTACGGCCCGCGCCGCCTGGTTCTCGAAGGAGTGCGGGTCGGCGACGCCGAACGACTCCTCCCAGTGGCTCTCCTGGAACATGTCCGGGATGACCGAGCCCACGGCCGACCTGCGGTTGAAGAACCCGGTGCCGCCCACACAGGCCGTGCGGTACCCGGCGGCCGCCAGCCCCGAGGCCAGGTCGGGGGTGTCGAACGTCCACGTGCGCGGGGCGGTGGACACGCTCCCCGGGAAGGCGGCGGCGAACAGCCGCGGGTGCGGTCCCGGCGCGGCGGGCGTCGGCAGGAACCCGGCGAGCATCGCCAGGTGCGAGGCGTAGGTGAAGCTGCCCGGGGCGTGCCGCTCCTCCCACCGGCCGCCCGGCAGGAGCCGGGCCAGGTGGGGGATGCGCCCGGCCTCGGCCAGCTCGACGGCCACGTCGTAGCGCAGGGTGTCCAGGGTGAGCAGCAGGATGTCGTGCGTGCCCACCACGGCGTTCATGTCCGGAAGGGTGGTGTCCATGTTCTCTCTCAGGATGCGCTGCCGACCGGTGCGGGCGGGACGGGGCGGCGGCCGGTGTCCAGGGCGTGCAGCTGCTCGGCGTAGGTGTCGCGGCCCTCGTGCAGGACCCCGGGGATGAGGTCGCCGAACGCGTTGACCTCGCACACCGCGAACGACCGCCAGCCGGGGGTGGCCATCAGGTCCACCCCGGCGTGCAGGGTGTCGAAGCACCCGGCGGCGGCCTCGGCCACGGCCATCGCCGCGTCCCAGGCGGCCGGGCCGACCTGGGCCTTGAGGGCCTCCAGGTCGCCGCGGGCGTTGCCCAGGTGCAGGTTGGTCATGGGGGTGGCGGAGGAGCGCACCACCACGTGGTGCGCCTTCCCGGCGGTGACCACGACCCGCAGGTCGATGGTCTTCCCGGCGAACCCGGCCTTGGGCACCCACCGCTCCACGTGCAGCCCGTCCGGGGCGAGGGCGTCCACCACGGCGGCGACGTCCTCCTCCCGGGTGTAGGTGCACGGCTTCAGGCTGTTGAACAGGGCGGGGCGGCCGTCCCCGTCCCGGGTCAGGTGCGCGGAGGTGATGGCGCGGACGCGGCCTCCCGGGGCGGTGGCCAGGGCGATCACCCCGGAGGCCGAGGAGCCGTGCGCGGGCTTGACGAATACCCGGGGCCAGCGGTGCCGCTCCATGGCGGCGCGCAGCTCCCGGTAGTCGCGGACCGGGGTGTCCGGAGCGGGCGGGACCGGGACCCCGGCGGCCTCCAGGCGGGCGTGGCAGCGGCGCTTGTCGCACATGACGACCAGGTCGTCCACGTTCTGGAGCAGGTGCGCGCCGGGGGCCGCCGCGACCGCGTCTGCGAGGCGGGCCAGGGCGGCTCGGAACCCGGCGTGGTGGTCGCCGGTGCCCTCGGCGCGGTAGAGGTCGGGGTCGTGGTCCCAGCCGCGCAGCAGGCGCTCGGTGGCGACGTCGCCGCCGGGGGAGTCCACCCGGACCAGGGCGCCGGCCGGGACCTCCACGGGGCCCGACGCCAGGTCGTACCAGGGCAGGACGGTCGGCTCGGGCCACCCGGAGGCCGCGGCGGCGGCCCGGAACAGGTCCAGGCGCCGGTTGCCGGGGACGCCGACCACCACGAGGGGGCGTTCGCGGATCATTCGGACACCACCGTGTAGTAGTGGAGCTCGGTCGTGTCGCAGTGGTCGTACACCTCGGGCTCCTGGGGCGCGGACAGGTTCACGTCCACCCCGGGCAGGGCGGCGCGGATGCCCGCCTGCACGTCCTCGGAGAGGAAGTGGTGGTGCAGGCCCAGGCGTTCCAGGTGGGCGAAGGCGCCGGCGTGCTCGATGATCGCGCGGCCGCCCTCGTCGGTGAGGTCGCCCAGGTCCAGGCCGAGCGAGCGCACCCGGGCCAGGACCTCCGAGCCCGCCAGCGGCGCGACCCAGGAGTCCGCGCCGCGGGTGTTGAGCAGGCCCAAGTGCTCCAACTTGGGGAAGGCACCGCCGGACAGCAGCGGTGCGAGGTCGTCGGGGGTGGCGCCGCCGCCGTAGTCCTCGTCTCCCAGCCACAGCTCCAGGCTCCGCAGCCCGGGCAGGTCCGAGGCGCACACGTCCCGCACCACCTCCGGGCGCAGGCCGCCGCTCTCCACCGTCAGCTCGCGCAGCCACCGGTGCTCGGGCAGGCGCAGGCCCAGCTCCCGGGAGCCCCCGCGCACCACCAGGCGGCGCAGCTTGGGGAAGGCGGCGACCAGCGGCGCGAGGTCGCACAGGTCGATCCAGGAGATCTCGTTCTCCTGCTGGAGGACCTCCCCGAAGAACAGCGACCGGACCTCGGGCCACCCCCCGGCGCGCCGCACGAGCTCCCCGACGACCCGCTCCGCGTCCATGTCGTCCTCGTCCTCGACCAGGTTGCCGACCACCAGGGCGCGGAGCTTCTTCCCGGGGACGAGCGAGGTGAAGCGGTCGAGGTACTCGGGCAGCGTCTCGAAGGGCCTGCGGTAGCGCGGCGAGACCGTGCGCAGCCGCCAGGCGTACGAGCCGGGGTCGGCCAGCGCCCGGAAGAGGGGCTCGTAGGACGGCGGCAGCTCCTCGTGGAGCTCCCCCCGGTTGTGCGCCCAGCGCATGGCGGTGTCGAAGTCGTCGCGGATGCCCTCCCAGGAGGCGAACTCCGCGACGGGCAGCCCCGCGAACTCCTCGATGTGGTGGCTGTTGGGCATGCGGATCACTCCGAGACGGCGCAGTAGTAGAAGAGTTCGTCCTCGTCCTCGTCCTCGGGCTCCCTGGGATCGGACAGGTCGACGTCCACCCCGGGCAGGGCGTCGGCGACCAAGGCGCACATCTCCTCGGAGAGGAAGTGGTGGTGCAGGTCCAGGCGCTCCAGGTGGGCGAAGGCGGCGGCCCGGTCGACGATCCCCTGCGCCCCGTCGTCGGTGAGGGTGCCCAGGGAGAGGTCGAGTTCGCGGACGCCGGAGAGCACGGGGGCGTCGGCCAGCGCGTGGACCCAGTCGTCCAGGCCCCGGACGTTGCGCACGCCCAGGCGCTCCAGGCGGGGGAAGGCCTTCCCGGACAGCAGGGGCGCGAGGTCGTCGGGGGTCGCGCCGCCGCCGTAGTCCTCGTCGCCCAGCCACAGCTCCAGGTTCCGCAGCCCGGGCAGGTCCAGGCCGACGATCCGCCGCAGGAGGTCCGGGTCCAGGCCCCCGCTCTGCACGACCAGCTCCTCCAGGTGCTCGTGCCGCCCGAACCCGATGCCGAAGCCGTCGGCGCCGCCGCGCACCGTCAGGTGCCGCAGCCGGGGCAGCGCGGCGACCAGCTCCGCGATGTCGTACTTCCTGATCCAGGAGACCGACCGCTCCGCGGGGAGGATCTCGCCGACGAACAGCGAGCGCAGCCCGGCCAGCCGGCCGGTGCGCTCCAGGAGGACGTCGACGGTCTCGTCCATGCGGGTGTCGTAGTCGTGGCCGGGCAGGTCGGCCAGGATGAGGGCGGTCACCTCCTCGACGGCGACCTCCGCGAAGAACCGGTCCAGGTAGCCGGCGACGGTCTCCAGGTGCGGCAGGCGCACCCGGCCGGCCTCGTCGCCGCGCCACACCTGGGGGGAGGAGGCGGTACGCAGCCGCCACGCGACCGACCCGGCGGCGGGCAGAGCGGGCGCGGGGGAGGGGGGAGCCCAGTCGTCCCGGACCGGGTACTCGGACCCGCGCAGAACTTCCCAGGAGGGGAAGTCGACGACGGGAAGCCCGCCGAACTCGGTGATGTGGTGATGGATGGGCATGGGGACCTCGGGGCCGGGACGGTGGAGGGAGCACGGCGGAACGCACTCCGCCAGCTGGGGTTTCGGGGGGTTCCAGGTTTAGCAGCCCCCGGCGACGTTCCGCCCCCCGGAGGGGTGGATGCACGAAAGCCCCCGCCCCACCAAGGGACGCATCCGCTCGCACCCCGGAGGAAGAACCCCGCCCGGCCGCCCCGCCCCGGACCCGAAAGCGGATAGGTGAATCAGCTGTTGTTGCTGTGCTTGGCCGCTACAGTGAGCAACACGTTCCCGGGTGGAATGTCCGTTTCTTGAGAACTCATGAATCCGACCGGTTGACGTCGCAATCCGTGCAGGTCAACAAGTCTGCTCCCCGCACACGCGGGGATGGTCCCATGGCGCACCACGGGGCGCCATTCATTCCGAACTGCTCCCCGCGCACGCGGGGACGGTCCCGGAACGGGCGGCACCCGCCAAGGGGTGCCGCCCTGCTCTTCACAGCCGTGACCGGCTGCTCCTCGCGCACGCGGGGATAGTCCCGTTCGCGTCGGCGCAGAACGCCGCGACGAACACTGCTCCCCGCGCATGCAGGGATGGTCCCTTGACCGGGCGGAGCGGCTTCGGCCGGGTGTCCTGCTCCCCGCGAATGAGAGTCGTGGCTCCCTCAGCGACCTCCACGCAGTTCTCCGTCGTGGCTCCGGAGTAGGAGGGCTTGTGCCAGATAGGGGATCGCATCGTTCACCCTCGCGGGTCAGAACTGGTCGCTGCCGACGGCCTGACCGATCGGGAAGGTATGCCGGGAGGCGGCGCAGATCGTCTCCAGGGCGTGGATGGGGACGTCGTCAGTGGAGTGGCTGACGCGCAGCACCTGCACCACCCACTCGCCGGGGATGTCGAGCAGGTCGGCCTCGTAAGGGGTCGCCGGACGCGCGGTCAGCGTCTCGACGGCGTGGTCGAACCGGTGCCCCAGGTCCTCGATGGCGGCCTGGAGGGTGGGCAGCACGAAGCCCTCACCGTCCAGGCGGGTGTTCTCACCGACGTCCACACGGAAGTACGAGGTCGAGATCCGGACCGGGACGCCGTTGGCCCAGAACATCTTGCGGCGGGCGATCACGTTGTCCCCGGGCTCGACCCGGAGACCCAGCGCGACGTGCTCGTTCGCGGGCTCCTGCCCGACGAACAGCATCTTTCGCTCGGGGGTGAGCCCCTGCTGCTCGGCCTCGGTGAGGTAGAGCGACTTGGAACCCCGTGTGCTGGGCGGGGTCGGCAGCGCCCGCTGGACGAGTACGCGCGGTCTCGGCTCGGTGGGGCCGGTGGGGGCCTTGTGGTCGGCTCCGGCCTTCTTCATCTGGGAGACCCGGCCCGGGGAGACCCCCAGATGTCGGGCGATGTCCTCCTGGAGCATGCCGCCCTGCTGAGCCTCGATGATCGCGGCCCTGCGGATACGGGACAGTTCGACGCTCTGCCCCTGCAAGGTGGTCATGGCCGCTGACGCCGCACGGGCTCTGTCCAGCGGATCGGACATGGCGGCGATGTCGTACAAAGTCCTTGCATCCAAGGCGAATCCTCACTTCGGGGTGCTCCACGGTCGACTTTAGCCCCCCTATTGCATCGGGTGAAAGGGTGGGTTACTGTCGTCACATGCGAGGCTTTAGCCCCTATAAAGCCAGCGATTGAGCACTGGCTGGTAGGCGGTGGAGCAATCGGCGATCACACCTCCAGTGTGCCCGACCCTGCTCGGCCCGAGCGTGGCACCGGGCGGTCCGGCTTGGCGGTCATGACCGCGCGGTGTCCCTCCCGACGATTGCAGCGCCGGGACTCCTGTCCGGCGCCCTTACCGGAGGTGTGCGCGTATGGCGCGATACCGCTACCTGAACTGCTCCGAACCCGTGGCCGCCCGTTGGCCGGCAGGCGAGGCCCTGCGTCGGCGGCGTCCCCGCCGGGCCGCCCGGGCCCGCGCCTACGTCACCCACCCCGCCCGGGACCTGGCCCCGCTGGCATTGGCGGTCCGCCGGTGGCTCGCCCGGCAGAACCCCACCCCGCCGACGTTCCCGCCCTTCCTCCCCGCCGAGGACACGACGCCCCTCCGTCCGCGGGTCCCGGCGCCCCGCACCAGCCCGGACTCCGACCCGGGCTTCGCCGCCGCCCTGGCCACCCGCCCCCGCATCCGGGCCCTGCGCGAAGGGACCCGCTCCCACTCGCGCACCCGACCGGAGTCCACCACCGCCAAGAGCAGGGCCGCCGCCCGGCTGCGGGTGCGCACGGCCACCATCCGGTCCACCACCCGCCGGACCTCCGACCGGGACGGATTGTGGAAGGACTCCCTGGCCGCCGCCCGCATCCTCAAGCGCAACCTCGGAAGGGCGGCCTGATGCGGCACGTGTGCGACATCCGCCAGGTGTCCTCGATCCAGACCCTCGGCTTCTGGGCCCACACCCACCGGGTGCCGCTGCGCTACCTCGGGCCCACCCTGGAGGGCCGCGCGGTCTACGCCGCCACCAGCGGCCACACCACCCGCGTGGCGATCACCGCCGGACGCGACCCCCACCCGCACCCGCTCGTCTGGCGCAGCCCCCTGGAGGACCTGTGACCACCCACCCCGCCGAGCCGGATCCGCGGGTGCGGGTCCTGGACGACCTCATCCACGGCCGCTGGGTCCTCACCCTCGAACCCGCACCCGACGGCGGCACGGAGGTGGTCGCCTACCGGCCGCCGGGCTGGACCGGACCGGATCCGCACGAGCGCCTGGCCGCACCCGACCACGCCGGGATGCGGGAGCTGCTGGCCCGCCGCCACACGACCGAAGCGAGGGAGTAGGACATGGACGATCCCGCCTACGATCCGGCCCGGGACCCGATCCCGGACGACCTCACCGACGAGGAGAAGGAAGCGGTCCGCCGCCAGGGCGAGTTCCTCGCCTGGCAGCGCTCCCAGCGTGGTGGTACCGGCCCGGAGGGGGACTGAGCCGCTCTCGGAGCGATAGGGACCGTATCTGCTCGCGACCGAGAGGAGGCCGCCCCGTTGCTCCGGCCCCGGACCTGAAAGCGGATGGGCGAATCAGCTGCTGGCGCTGTGCTTGGCCGCTACAGTGAGCAGCACGTTCCCGGGTGGAATGTCCGTTTCTTGAGAACTCATGAATTCGGCTGGTTGACGTTGTAATCCGAGCAGGTCACCGAGTCTGCTCCCCGCGCACGCGGGGATGGTCCCTTCGCCGGGCACTGGCCCGACGAGATGAGCGGCTGCTCCCCGCGCACGCGGGGATGGTCCCAAGTTGTTGACGTTTTTGATCATGGCAGCCATCTGCTCCCCGCGCACGCGGGGATGGTCCCCGCGCGAGGATGAGCGCGCGGTCTTCCCACGTCTGCTCCCCGCGCACGCGGGGATGGTCCTATGCAGGCGTCGTTGGGGACGACCGCGACCCACTGCTCCCCGCGCACGCGGGGATGGTCCCCCACCGGTAACACCGGTGCCGGCCGCTATGGTCTGCTCCCCGCGCACGCGGGGATGGTCCCAGCGACTACATCAGCCCCTCGGAGCTGACCGGCTGCTCCCCGCGCATGCGGGGATGGCTTCGGGCTGGCCCCGAAGCGCTCCGGTTCGTGTCCGGGAAACCCCTATCCCGCGTACCAGGGCGGCTCGCGGTCCAGGTGCGCGGGAAGCTCCGTCTCGGCGGGGTCCCAGGTCAGCTTGAGGTCACGGCGAAGCCGGTGCAGCTCATGGTCCGGAAACCGGCGCTGCTGCCAATACCCATCAACGTAAGGAACCGACACCCGCCCCGCGCGCCAGTAGTCGGTCGGTATCCCACCCACCACCACTTGCTTGCTCGGCGGAACCTTCCCGGCCTCGACCAAGGCACGACACGAACCGCAGGCCGAGACGGTACGGTCCGCCCCGCCCTCCGGGTTGAACCGGACCTTGTCCGTGAGCGGCCCGTGCGCGGGATCGAAGAAACAGGGCGCACCCCGGTGCGGCCTGGGCCCGCCCCGGCCGAGTGCTTCAGCGACCGCAAGAAGGTACCGGGCTTCGGCGATGTGACCGCTCGCCCTGGTGATCCCGTCAGCGGTCCGCACGGGAGCCTCCTGGTTGAAAAGCACCTGTTCGGCGGCCCAGAGGTGCCCGGTCAACACATCGCGGTCAACGACATCCCCCGCCCCGGACAGCCGCTTCGCCTCCTCGGCGGCCTGTGACCATTCGGCGGTCAGCACCGGAAGATAAGCCGCGACGACCTCCGCGTCCTTCGGCCCCTCACGAAGCTTGAACAGCACGAACCCCACCGCCGCCACCACGACGGCGACCACCACGGCGCCGGCCGTGACCAGGGCGGCCCCTATCCCTGGCCCGAGCCAGAACACGATCAGGAACGCACCCACCGCCAGCACCACCGCGGCCGCGGCCGTGGTCTGCACGACCACGGCCAGATTCAACTCCCGACGTCTGCTCACCCCAGCACCCTAGGCGATATGCGTATTTGCTCCACCGATCGTTCTGACCGCCCCCCAGCCGTTCGTCCACCCGACCGGGACCCTCAACCACCCCCGGAGGGCGTCGCTCGGCCTCCATCGCAAGGGGCGAAGGCGGCACGTACCTGTGGGGCCTGACCGAAGAGGGTTGCTCACCCACCTGGAGCCCTCAGCCACTGCCGGAGGGCGTCGCTGGGCCTCCGCCGCAGGGGGTGAGGGCCGCACGTGACCTCCTGCCCCGACCCCAGGGGGTTCGGGTAGGGCGGTACTCGGCCCGGGCTCCAGGGGGTGAGGCGGACTGTGAGGTTTCCAGGACGTCCGCCATGTGGGAACGGCGGTCTGTGGTCGCAGCCACAGGTGACTGGTTTCCAAGAGCTGAATCGCTTGGGAAGGTACAGCCGCGGAGCGTGGATCCGTCCCCGCGCAGTCGGCGTTCGGCAGAGTGCCGGGCGGTTTCGTTGGGCGCACATCCTCAGTAGTGGGGGTGCGCTTTCCGGGGACGGGTCCGCGCGAGGCGCGCACACCCGCACCGCCTGGAAAGGTTGGGGGCGCCGGCGGCGGTGCGGGCGCTCCACGCTGTCGCCTACTCCCGCGCGTGACCGCGGTACGGACGGGAGTGGGGGTGAAAGCCGCACGCACCCGCGACATCAGCCAGAGGGGGGTTGGGGAGGAAGGACCGCGACCCCCACCCCAGGGGGTGTGGCCGCACGTTCCCGCGACCCCGGCCACAGGCCGGACACCAGACCGCGCACCTCCGGCTCAAGGGGGTGAAGGCCACGCGCTCCCGCGACCTCAGCCAGTGGGGGGTTGGAGGAAGAACCGCTGCCTTTGCCCCAGGGGGTGTTGCCGCACGTCCCCTCCACCCCGGCCACAGCCCGGGCACCGGACCGCACACCTCCACCCACGGGGTGAAGACCACCCGTACACGCGGCATCAGCTATATCCATCCGGAGACGTAGAGGCGGTCCGGCTCCGCCCACCGGGCGAACGCCGCCGGGCACGCAGCCAGGTACCCCCGGGAGCCGTCCACTCCCTCAGAGAGTTCCCCGCCAGGACTCCCTCTCGCGCACAGCCACCCGCACCCAGCAGCCAGGCGAAGTCCGCAGAAGGAAATGACCGCCGCCCGAACCACCCTGTGCGGCTGGTGGGCGTGAGCCCGGACGCGGACCGCGCCCCACTCACCACCCCACCCACCACCTACTCGGTGACGGCCGTGTACCGGTGCGGCCCGTCCTTCCACTGCGCGGGCTCGCGTCGCCCGGACACGTCCACCACCGTGCCCCGCCGCCGGAACACCCCGGCCACCTGCTTCTCCACCTCTTCCGACAGGTAATGGTGGTTCAGGTCGAGGTGCCGAAGCCTTCGGAAAGCGGACGCACCGTCCACCAACGCCTGCGCGCCCTCGTCGGACAGGTCCCCCAGGGACAGGTCGAGGACGTCCAGCTCCCGGACCACCGGAGACCCCGTCAGCACCGGGATCCACTCATCGAGCCCCGGGACGTTGCGCAGACCCAGGTGCCGCAGCCGGGGGAACGCCCCACCCGACAGCAGCGGCTCCAGGCCCTCCGGCGTAACCCGTCCGCCCGCGTGCCACTCGCTCCCGAACCACAACTCCAACCGGTGCAGCGCGGGCAGCTCCGAGGCGCACACGTTCTCGACCACCTCCGGGCGCAGCCCCGCACTGTGCACGGTGAGGCGTTCCAGCGACCGGCTCTCCAGCCGTAGCCCCAGCTCCTCCGAACCGCCGCGCACCACCAGTTCGCTCAGCCCGGGCAACACGGCCACCAGCGGGGCCAGGTCGCACAGCCGGATCCAGGAGAGCTCCTGCTCCTCCGACGTGACCTCGCCGAAGAACAGCGACCGCAGCCCGGCCAGTCTCGGGGCCGCTCCGACCAGCGCCTCGACGACCGGTTCGGCGAGCATGCCGTAGGAGTCGTCGTACTCGGACAGGTAGCCCACGATGAGCGCCCGCAGCGCTTCCAGGGGCACCTGTTCCGTGAACCGGTCGAGGTAACGGACGATGTGCTCGCGGGCGTATCCGTCCTCGTCGTCCTCCGCCTCGCCCGCCTCGCCCGCCTCGCCGTCCGCCCCCTCGGGATCGTCCCTCCACGGCTCGGAGACGGTCAGCCGCCACGCGAAACCGCCAGGGTCGGCGAGCTCCGCCTCACCCGCCTGGCGCGGGTGGACGACACCCTCCTCCTCGTCCGGCACCGACAGCGGGTCCGTGAACTCCACGACCGGCAGCCCGCCGAACTCGGCCACCCGGCTCAGGTGCGACCGCGGCCCGAGCACGGTCACTCCGTCACCGCCGGGAAGCGCCAGTCCCCGTCCTGCTCCTGCCGGTCGCCGACGTTGATCTCCACACCCGCCTCTGCGAAGGCGGCGCCGACGCGGGCCTCCATCTCCTCCGACATGTAGTGGTGCTCCAGGTCCAACTTCCCCAGCTCCCGGAAGACCGGGGTGTCCAGCAGCACCTGCGCGCCCTCGTCGGTGAGGGTGCCCATCGACAGGTCCAGGGAGCGCACCCGCCCCACCACGGGCGCCTCGGCCAGGGCGCGCACCCACCGGTCGGTGTCCTCGGCGTTGCGCAACCCCAGGTGGTTCAGCTGCGGGAACGCCTCGCCCGACAGGGTGCGGGCCAGGTCGGCCGGGGTGGTGTCGCCGCGGTAGTCGTCGACGCCCAGCCACAGCTCCAGGTTCTCCAGCGCGGGCAGCTCGGCGGAGTCGATGCTTCGAGCGATCCTGGCCGGCAGGCCGCCGCTCTCCACGGTGAGGGAGCGCAGCGCGTCGTGCCGCCCGATGTCCAGGCCCAGCTGGCTCTTCTCGTGCATGTAGGGATCGCCGGTGCCGCGCACCGCGAACTCGGTGAGCCACGGCAGGGCGGCCAGGACCGGGGCCAGGTCGGGCTGGTGGATCCAGGAGATCTCCTGCTCCTCGGCGGTGAGGTCCCCGATGAACAGGGACTCCAGGCCGGTGAACGCCGCGGCGTGCTCCACGAGGGCGTCGCGGGCCGGGGCGCCGGGCTCCGGCGATTCGGAGGAGCCCGAGGCGCCGATCACCATGGCCCGGACCAGGGCCGTGTCCGCCTCCTCCACGAAGGAGGCGAAGTATTCACGGAACTCCTCCTCCGGCTCGTAGCTGTCGACCCCCAGCCACCAGGCGTAGTCGCGCACGGTGCGCAGTGCGGCGAGCCGCGCCAGGGCGTCGGGGGCCGGGCGCCGGCCGTACCGATCCGGCTCCGCGGCCATCCCCGCCGGGGAGATGTACTCGAACACCGGCAGTCCGCCGAATTCGCTGAGGTGATCGCCGATCATCAGGGTCGCTCCTGGTACAGGGGTATCGGGTGAGTCATGTGTAGCAGCCTGCGGTGACGGATCGGGGCGCCGACCCGCCGCCTATCCGACCCCCACCCCGCCGCCATCCGACCTGTCACTCCCAACTCGCCTCCACCAGGCTCACCGCGCCTGCCTCACCTCCTCCACCTACTCGGAGACCGCCGGGTAGAGCCGCCCCGGCGCCTCCCCCATACGCTCCTCCGCGTCGACCTCCGTCCCCGCGGCGGCGAAGACCTCGCGGACCCGGGCCGCCGTCTCCTCCGTCATGTAGTTGTGGTGCAGGTCGAGGCGGCGCAGCCCCCGGAATCCCGGGGTCTCCATGAGCACCCGCGCGCCCTCGTCGGTGAGGGTCCCCAGGGACAGGTCCAGCACCTCCAGACGCTCCAGGACCGGGGAGCCCGCGAGCGCCAGCACCCACTCGTCCGTCTGCTCGGCGTTGCGCAGGCCCAGGGACCGGACTCCGCCGAGGACCCGCCCGTCGAGCAGCGGGGCGAGGTCGTCGACCGTGACGGACCCGCCGTACTCCTCCACGCCCGGCCACAGCTCCAGGTGCTCCAGGGCGGGCAGGCCCGCCCCCATCACGCTGCGGGCCGTGGCGCCGGGCATGCCGCCGTTCTGGAGCGTCAGCGACCGCAGTGAAGGGTGCTCGGTCACGCCCAGGTTCAGTTCGTCCCCGCCGCCGCGCACCGTCAGGTCGGTCAGCCCCGGGTAGGCGTCCAGCAGCGGCACCATGTCGCACTGGACGATCCACGAGATCTCGCTGTCCCCGGTGGTGTACTCCGTGAAGAACAGCGACCGCAGCCCGGTGAGCCGGTCGGCGTGGTCGACGAACAGGTCCCGGTACCCCGCGGTGCTCTCGGACACCTCCAGCCCGAACCCGCCCGCGATGAGCGCCCGCACCCGCGCGGGGTCCACCCGGCCGAAGAACGCCTCCAGGTGTTCATCGAAGTCCTCCTCCCGGCACCGGCACCAGGGCCCGTGCTCGGCACAGCCGGGGTCGTGCGGCGGGCCCAGCCGCCAGGCGACCGACGCGGGGTCGGCGAGGGCCGCGGCGAAGCGCGGCTCGTCGGGACGGTGCCGCAGTTCGTCGAACGCCACCACGGGCAGCCCGGCGAACACGGGGGTGTAGTCCCAGAAGTCGACCATGTCCTCGTCCTCCTCCTGCTCTGCCTGCTCTTCCTGCTTTGCCTGCTTCGCCTGCTCCGCTCTCAGGTCATTCGCCGACGGCCGGGTAGGGGTGGCCGTGGCGGGCGTCCACGCGCTCGGACACGTCGACCTCGACCCCGGCGGCGGTGAAGGCCTCGACGACGCGGGTCCCCATCTCCTCGCTCATGAAGTGGTGGTGCAGGTCGAGGCGGCTCAGTCCGCGGAATCCGGGGACGTCGAGGAGGATCTGCGCCCCCTCGTCGGTGAGCGTGCCCAGGGACAGGTCCAGGACCTCCAGGCGCTCCAGGACCGGGGAGCCGGCGAGCGCCCGAACCCAGGGGTCGGTCTCCTCGGCGTTGCGCAGGCCCAGGGACCGCACGCCGGCGTGCACCTCGCCGCTCAGCAGCGGGGCGAGGTCCGCCGGGGTGGCGTCGCCCTCGTAGTTCTCCATGCCCAACCACAGCTCCAGGTGTTCCAGGGCCGGGTAGCGGGAGGCCAGCACCTGCCTCATCAGCGCCGCAGGGAGCCCGCCGCCCTGAAGGGTCAGCGAGCGCAGGGAGCGGTGCTCCTCCACCGGCAGGGAGAGCTCACCGGTCCCGCGGACGTCCAGGCGCTCCAGGCCCGGGAGGGCGTTCAGGACGCCGGACAGGTCACCGTGGTTCAGCCAGGAGACCTCGTACTCCTCCGCGGTGACGTCGCCGTAGAACAGCGAGCGCAGGCCGGTCCAGCGCGGCGCGCAGGCCAGCACGGCGTTCCGGACCGGCTTCGGATCGGCGGCGTTCATCGTGTCCTCGAGACTGCCGAGGACCAGGGCCGTCACCGCGGCCGGGTCCACGTCGGCGCAGAACCGCTCGTAGTACCGGGTCACGTACTCGCCCTCCTTGGACTCCAGGCGCCCGGCATCGGCCAGCCGCCAGGCGTACGCGCCCGGTGTCCGTGCGGCCGCTAGCACCGCGAGCGGGTCCCCGGCCCTGGCGCCCCAGGCGGCCAGGGCCTCCTGGGAGCGGTACTCGAACACGGGCAGTCCCGCGTACTCCGTCAGGTGGGAGCCGAAACTCAAGTCAGGGCCTTTCCAGGTCGTCGGGGGTGGTCACAGGGGAGGTTCCGGGGGCAAAGCCGGGTACAGGCTCGGATACAGGACCGGACACCCGGCCGGAGGCGAACGCGGACACCGGACCGGGCGCGGGGGCAGGCCCGCTCCCGCCCCCGGACCCGCGCCCGCCCCCGGGACGGGTTCACTCGGTGACCGTGGGGTAGATGTCGCCCTTGCTCCCCTTGAAGCGTTCGGAGGCGTCGATCCGGACGCCCGCGGCGGTGAAGGCCTCGACGACGCGGGCCTCCATCTCCTCGGACATGTAGTGCTGGTGCAGGTCGAGGCGGCTCAGCTCGCGGAAACCGGGCACGTCGAGGAGGATCTGCGCCCCCTCGTCGGTGAGCGTGCCCATGGAGAAGTCCAGGGCCTCCAACCGCTCCAGGACCGGGGCGTCGGCCATGGTCCGGACCCAGAGGTCGGTGTCCTCGGCGTTGCGCAGGCCGAGGGACCGCACGCCGACGTGCACCTCGCCGTTCAGCAGCGGGGCGAGCACCCGGGGAGTGGTGTCGCCGCCGTAGTTCTCGATCCCCAGCCACAGGTCGAGGTGCTCCAGCGCCGGGTAGCGGGAGGCCAGCACCTGTTCCACCAGCGCCGCCGGGAGCCCGCCTCCCTGGAGGGCCAGCGAGCGCAGGGAGCTGTGCTCCTCCACCGGCAGGGAGAGCTCACCGGTTCCGCGGATGGTCAGGCGCTCCAGACGCGGGAAGGCGGCCGGGATGACGGACAGGTCGCCGTGGGTGAACCAGGAGGCCTCGTACTCCTCGTACGTGAGGTCGGCGTAGAACAGGGAGCGCAGACCGGTCCAGCGGGGCGCGCACGCCAGCAGGGCGTCCCGGATGAGCTCGGGCTCGTCCATGTCCATGGTCTCCTCGTAGTTGCCGACCACCAGGGCCGACACCTTCTCCGGGGGGACCTCGGAACAGAAGCGCTCGTAGTACCGGGTCACGAACTCGCCCTCCCGGGGCTCCCAGCCCTCGGAGTCGCGCAGCCGCCAGGCGTACGCCCCAGGGGTGCGCAGGGCGGCGAGCATCGACAGCGGGTCCGTCATCTCGCGGTGCCCCCGGGGGTACTTCTCGGTCCAGGCGCGCTGCGCGGCCATTCCCTCGGGGGAGCGGTACTCGAACACCGGCAGTCCGCCGTACTCGGTCACGTGTTCGTTGAAGGCCAAGGTCGGCGCCTTTCGGGTGCGCGGTTCGGGGGGCGGGGGTGCAGAGAAGTCCAGGGTGCTTCGGGGAGGCTCAGGGTGGCGCGGGGCGGGGGAGGAGACCTCTCACTCGCCGACGGCGGGGTAGTACCGGAGGGTCCAGTCCTCGTCCTCGTCGTCCTCGGGGTCGTACTCCTCGTCTTCGTCTTCCTCGTCGTAGTCGTCGTCGGGTTCCTCCCGCTCGGACACGTCGGTCTCGACGCCGGCGGCGGTGAAGGTCTCCAGGACGAGCCGCTCCATGTCCTCGGACATGTAGTGGTGATGCAGGTCGAGGCGGCGCAGTTCGCGGAAACCCGGGACGTCGAGCAGGACCCGCGCGCCCGCGTCGGTGAGGGTGCCCTTGGACAGGTCCAGCTCCTCCAGGCGCTCCAGGATCGCGGAGTCGGCGAGCGCGCGGACCCACCGGTCCGTGTACTGGGCGTTGCGCAGCCCCAGCGACCGGACCCCGGTGTGGACCTCGCCGTTCAGCAGCGGGGCGAGGTCCTCGGGAGTGGTGTCGCCGCCGTAGTCCGGTACGCCGATCCACAGCTCCAGGTGCTCCAGGTTCGGGTAGTGGCCCGCGACCACCCGCCGGGTCAGCTCTGCCGGGAGGCCGCCGCCCTGGAGGACCAGGGAGCGCAGCGCGGGGTGTCCGTCCACCGCCAGGGCCATCCCGCCGGTGCCGCGCACGGCGAACCGCTCCAGGCCGGGCAGGGCGTCCAGGACCGGGCCGAGGTCGCCGTGGTTCAGCCAGGACACCTCGCTGTCGCTGTAGGTGAGGTCGGCGAAGAACAGCGAGCGCAGCCCGGTGAGCCGGGGCGCCTGCGCGACCAGCGCGTCGCGCACCGTCGCGGAGTCGTTCACGTTGATCGTGTCCTGGATGTTCCCGATGACCAGGGCCGTGACCTCCGGCGCGGCCGACTCGGCGGCGAACCGCTCGAAGTACGCCCCGACACCGCCCCGGTCCTTCGACGTCTCGGAGCCGTCGTCGTCGGCGAGCCGCCAGGCGTACGCCCCCGGGGTGCGCAGGGCGGCGAGCACCGCCAGCGGGTCGGCCGCCGTGTCCTGCGGGCGGTACTCGAACACGGGAAGCCCCGCGAACTCGGTCAGATAGGAGTTGAACATGAGGGGGTTCCTCGGAGTAGGGGGGAGCAGGGAACCCAGGAATAGCAGAGCCGGGTGACGAACGCGGACCGGCCGGTCGGTCCCGTGCCGCCGTGTGCCCGGTCCCCGCGGCCCTCACCGTGCCCACCGTCCTCACCGTGTGCCGGGTTCCCGCCGCCCCGCCGTGTGCCCGGCCCCCGTCGCCCTACCGCGCCCGCCGCTCCCACGGTGTGCCCGGCCCCCGCCGCCCTCACCGCGTGCCTACCGCCCCACCGTGTGCCCGGCCCTCCCCGCCCCCGCCCGCACCGCGTGCCCGGCCCTCCCCGCCCGGGCGTGGCAGCCGGACTCCACCGCCTCCTCCAGCATCCGCCGCAGGTTCGGGCACTCCAGCACGTCCCCGGACTCGCACGCCACCGCGTGCGCCACCATCTCCCGGGCCGCCCGCAGCCGCTCCAGGCGCTGGTCCAGTTCGGCCAGGTGCTCGGCCAGCGCGGCCCCGCGCCGTTCGGAGTCGGCCCCGCCCAGCTCCCGGATCCTCTCCAGGCTCATCCCGGCGTCCTGTGCGCTCAGCACCAGCGCCACCTGCAACCGCTGTTCCGGGGCGTACCGGCGCTGCCCGCCCACCCGGCGGACGGGGACCAGCACCCCCATCGCCTCCCAGTGCCGCAGCACGTGCGGACCCAGCCCGAACTCCGCGGCCAGGTCCCCGATGGACAGTTCCCCGCCGTTCCGCTTCCCGGTGCTTGACCTCATGTCCACATGAAGTTCCACACTGGGGTCCCGTGTCAAGGGGTGTTGAACGGGCATCCCGGAGAAAAGGGGAGACGACCATGGACGAGCACACGGAACGGGTCCGCGGCGACTGGAACCGGATGGCGGCCGGATACGACCGGGGCGAACGCGTGCAGCGGCTGGTCCTCGGCGGCACCCGGGCCCGGCTGTGCGGCCTGGCCCGCGGCCGGACCCTGGAGGTGGCCGTCGGTACCGGCCACGACCTGCCGTACTACCCCGACGGGATCGAGCTCACCGGCCTGGACCTGAGCCCCGCCATGCTCGCCCGGGCCCGCCGCCGGGCCGCCGCGCTCGGCCGCCCGGTCACGCTGGTGGAGGGCGACGCCCAGGAGATGCGGTTCGACGACGGGGCGTTCGACACCGTCCTGTGCGCGCTGTCCCTGTGCGCCATCCCCGACCAGCGCCGGGCGCTGGCCGAGATGTACAGGGTGCTGCGCCCCGGCGGGCGGCTGCTGCTCGTCGACCACATCGAGTACACCAAGGCCCCCTGGCGCCGGCGCGAGGCCCGCAAGGAGCGGCCGCGGCGGCTGCCCCGCGCGGTGGCGCTGGAGGTCGGGTTCGAGGTGGACCGGCACGACCGGACCGCCCTGGGATTCCTGGAGAGGGTCGTCGCCCACCGCCCCGGGCCGGCGGGGGAGGGGCCGATCGCCGGATGACACGCGGTGTCGTGGCGGGACATCCGCGCCTCCCCGGTGTGAGAGTGGTGCCATGGCCACACACAGTGAACTGCGCGATTTCTGGGAGCGCCGCCTCGAGGGCGACTGGACCGAGAGCGGTGTCGGCTACCGTGCCCTGGGGCGTCCCTTCAACACCTGGATGTACAAGGTCCGGGAGGAGGTGTTCCTGCGCCGGGTGGGGCGCCTGGGCCTCATCGACCCGAGCGTCCTGGACGTGGGCAGCGGCACCGGCTTCTACGTCCGGCTCTGGGACCGGCTGGGCGCCGCCGACGTCACCGGCTGCGACATGACCGACGCCGCCGTTGCGCGGCTGCGCGAGCGCTTCCCCGACCACCGGTTCGTCCGCCAGGACGCCTCCGACCTCGAGGCGTTCGAGGACGCCTCCTTCGACGCCGTGTCCTGCATGGACGTCCTCTTCCACATCACCGACGACGACCGCTACACCTCGGCGGTCGGCGAGTTCGCCCGGGTGCTGCGCCCCGGCGGGACGCTCGTCATCTCCGAGAACTGCCTCCAGCGCCCCGAGCAGCGCGGGGAGCACCAGGTCAACCGCACCCTGGAGTGGATCGCCGGGACCCTCGACAAGGCCGGGTTCGACCTGCGCCTGCGGGTGCCCATGCTGGTGCTCATGAACGCCCAGGTGGACGCGGCCGCGCCCTGGCGCAAGGCCTGGGGCGGGGCGCTGCGCGCCGCCACCCTCACCGCCCCCACCGGGTGGCTGGCCGGGGCCGCCCTCTACCCGCTGGAGCGCCGCCTGGTGCGCGAACGCAGGGAGAGCCCCACCACCGAGCTGCTGGTCTGCCGCCGGCGCGGCTGACACGAATCCGGACATGACGGGGTGTGCCGTCCCGGGAGGGTGGCCGCGCGTTACGGTGGGGGTCCACCTTGTGCCGGGAACGGCGGTCACGGGGACCGGACGCCCGGCGCGGCGGACGTCCTGCTCGGGAGGCGACTTTGCGACGCTCCACCATCAAGTCCGCGGTCAAATGGGGGCTGCTCGGCCTCCTGGCGACCCAGATCGCGGTGGCGGCGACGCTCATGGGCGTCAACCACTGGCGGCGGAAGGTGCGCCCGCACCGGGCGTACTTCCCGCGCACCGCCCCGGAGGCGCTCCCCGTCGGCGACACCACCGCCACGGTGTACACCTACGGCGAGGACCTGTACGAGGACATGCTCGCGGCGATCCGGGGGGCCCGGCGCCGGGTCCTCTTCGAGTCCTACATCGTCAAGGACGACCGGGCGGGGAACGAGTTCAAGCAGGCGCTCATCGACGCCGCGGAGCGCGGCGTCGAGGTGTACGTCATCTACGACGGGTTCGCGAACCTGGTGGTGCCCCGGTCGTTCTTCGACTTCCCGCCCGAGGTCCACGTGCTGCGCTACCCGGCGTTCCGGCCCGGGGTGCTGCTGTTCAACATCCGCAAGTCCGGCCGCGACCACCGCAAGATCCTCACCGTCGACGGGGAGATCGGGTTCGTCGGCGGCTACAACGTGGGCTCCCTGTACGCCACCGAGTGGCGCGACACCCACCTGCGGGTGGACGGCCCGGCGGTGTGGGAGCTGGAGAACGCGTTCGTCGACTTCTGGAACGCGAACCGGGGGGCGCGCCTGCCCGAACCCGGCATGCTGGGCGACCCGCAGTGGGACGCCCGGTTCCGGGTCCACCGCAACGTGCCCGAGCAGCTCATCTACCCGATCCGGGCGATGTTCCTGGAGGCCATCGACCGCGCCAAGGACCGGATCCTCATCACCCAGGCCTACTTCATCCCGGACCGGGAGCTGCAGCGGGCGCTGGTGGACGCGGCCGGGCGGGGGGTGGACGTCAACATCCTCATCCCGGAGAACTCCAACCACGTCCTGGCCGACTGGATGGCCCGCGGCCAGTACTCCGTGCTGCTGCGCGGCGGGGTGCGGCTGTGGCTGTACCAGGACGCCATGGTGCACGCCAAGACCGCGACGGTGGACGGGCGGTGGAGCACCATCGGCACCGCCAACGTCGACCGGCTGAGCCTGACCGGCAACTACGAGATCAACGCCGAGATCTTCGACGAGGGGGTGGCCCGGCACCTGGAGGACGTGTTCGCCAACGACCTCACCAACGCCCGGGAGCTCACCGAGCAGGAGTGGAGACGCCGGCCGTTCGCCGCGAAGTTCAGCGAGATCGTCCTCGCCCCCTGGCGGCCCTTCCTCTGAGGACGGGCGCCGGCGGATGCGTCACCGGCGGATGCCGACACCGGCGGGTGCGGGGGCGTTCGCGCTGGTAGGTTCGGTGCTTTCGGCACCCGGCTGGAAGGGCCCCGCGAACAATGGCGTTCGAGTTCGACTTCGACGACCCGTCCCTGAAGGCCGCGCTGGCCCTGCACGAGGACCAGGAGCGCCAGGGCCCCGGCTCGCGGGCCACCACGGAGCTGCTGCTGTCGCTGGCGGGCCCGCTCCCGGAGCACCCGCGGGTGCTGGACCTGGGCAGCGGGACCGGCGCGGCCTCCCTGGTGCTCGCCGAGCGCCTGCCCGGGGCGCGGATCACGGCGGTGGACATCTACCCGCCGTTCCTGCGCCGGCTGGAGGAGGCGGCAGCGGCGGCGGGCGCCGCCGACCGGATCACCGCCCGCCAGGGGTCCATGGAGTCGCTGGACGACCTGCCCGACGGGTCGGTGGACCTGGTGTGGAGCGAGGGCGCCGCCTACAACATCGGGTTCGGCGAGGCGCTGCGCTCCTGGCGGCGGCTGCTCTCGCCCGGGGGCGCCCTGGTGGTCACCGAGTGCGGGTGGACCACCGACGAGCCCTCCGCGGCGGCCCGGGCGTACTGGGACGCCGCGTACCCGCTGCACACCACCGCGGAGAACGTGGCGGCGGCGACGGCGGCCGGGTACACGGTACTGGCGACCTACCTGCTGCCCGACGCCGACTGGCTGGAGTCGTACTACGCGCCGCTGGAGGCCCGCGCCGCGCGGTCCGATCCCGGCGACGCGCACGCGGCGGCGGCCGCCGAGGACGTGCGCCGCGAGGCGGAGCTGTACCGGGCGCACGGCGGCGAGTACGGCTACGTCGGCTACGTGCTGCGCCCCCGCCGCCGGCCCTGACGCGGCGCCTGCGGGCGGGGAAGTCTCTGCCCGGCGGCCTGTCCTCCACGGCGCCCACGGGCGTCTGGGCGGCTGCTCAGCGGCGGCGCGAGCGGGGAAGCCTCCGTTCGGTGCGCGCGGGTCCCCCGTGGCGCCCACCGGCGTCCGGGCGGCCGCTCAGCGGCGGCGCGGGCGCTCGCCCGGGGGCGGGACCAGCTTGCTGGAGAAGAACGGGTCCGGGTCGGCCTTGCGCGGGCGCGGGCCGCCCCAGTGCTGCGGACCGGGGTGCGGGGTGCGGCGCAGGGCCCCGGCGATGGCCGACGGCGAGCCGCCGCGCCGGCTGGACCGGGTCTGCGACCTCGGCTCGTCGTCGTGGTCGTCGCGGCGCGCTCCGCCCGCATCCTTCATCCCGTGGCCCCCCGGATGGTGCTGCTGCTCCCGCAGCCATCATCGGTCGGTCACTCTGCGTTGTCATCACGACACGGCGTGCCGGGGAGAAGTCCGTGCCGTCACCTGGCGAACGGCCGACCGGGGCCGGGGCGCTCCGCCGCGGCGGGTCGGGTCCGGGCGGGCACGCGGCCGAAGTCCTCGTCTACGAGCCGGGAGGCCCGGCGGCGCAGGACCTGTTCCACCGGCGGGCGGGCCGGGCCCGCCGCCCGCGACAGGCGGTCGGCGGAGGCGGTGGCGTAGCGGTCCCCGGAGAGGAGCGGGAGCCCCTCCGGGGCGACCCCCGTCAGGGCCCGCGGCGGGCGGCGCACCAGGGCGACCGGGACGGACAGGCGCGGGCGCGCCACCCCCGGGAAGGACTGCCCGGAGGGTGCGACGGAAGGGGTTCGTGTCCAGTATCAGCCATTCCGCCACGCGTACCCCGTTCAATCAGGTACCGTCTGCCCCACTACTGTGCGTCCCGCTCAGCGCATGGCCCATCCCCCGCGGCCCCCGCTCTGCCGCTCCATACACGACCTGGAGCACGCCCATGTCCTACGGCGCCTATCCCCCTCCTCCCCCTCCCGTTCCGCCCAAGCCGGGCATGTCCACCGGCGCCAAGGTCGGTTTCGGCTGTCTCGGCTGCTTCGGCCTCTTTCTCTTCCTCGCGCTCCTGGGCGGCTGCATGTCGCTGCTGTCCGGCGACACCGCCGACACCTCCGCGCCGGCGGCCAGCTCTTCACCGGAAGAGCCCCCGGCCGAGGAGGCCGCCGCGGAGGAGGAGCCCGAACAGCCCGCCGAGGAGCCCGAGGAGGAGCCCGCGGTCACCATGACCGCCACCCACGGGGGCACCACCGGGGACACCCTGGACGACACCGTTTACACGGTGGTCAACGTCGAGATCGTCAACGACAGCGAGGACTCGATCGAGGTCAACCCCATCTACTTCTCCGCCGAGCTGGCCGACGGCACCGTGGTCAGCGACTGGTCGGACGCGATCTTCGCCGACCTGGACAACCCGCTGGACGCCGTCACCCTCCAGCCCGGGCAGAAGGCATCCGGCCAGATCGCCCTCGTCGGTGAGGTCGACGTGGCCGCCGTGACGATGGAAGAGCTGTTCGGCCTGGAGGACCCGGTCACCGCCACCGTCGAGTGACCCCCGCCCCCGCGGAGCCCCGGCCGTTCTCCGGTCGGGGCTCTCGTGTCGCCGGTGTCGTATGGCACGCGAGGGTCTTACGACATGAGGCGAACGATCGTGCAGGGCGATGAGGCGCGCACGCGCTTCCGCCATCTGCCCGACGAGGTGGAGGCCGACGGCTTCGTCGGGGCGCGCCGCTACGACACCCCGACCGGCGGGCCCGGGAACGCCGCGAGGGATCCGGCGCCGCACGGTGCCCACCGGCGGGATGGCGGCCACCCGCGCCGAGGCCGCCGAGTCCGGCGAGGCCCGCGCCCAGCGGGTCACTTCCACGGGCACACCGCGGCGGCCCTGCCGACGGAGCCGGGCGCGGACGCGCGCACCGTCCAGGAGAACCTCGGCCACTCCCGGATCGGCCGGACCAGGCGGTACATCCGCGCGTCCGGCGCGCTCGCCCGCGGCGGCATCGACCGGAGGGGGTCGGCACTGCTGGATGACGCGCAGAGACGTGTGGAGCCCCGGGGGTCGCGACCGGAATCGCGACCCACGGGGCTCTTCCCGCGTTGACTCTGCGATGTCCTCGCAGGTCACACCATGCGGCCCCAGCAGGATTCGAACCTGCGACACCCGCTTTAGGAGAGCGGTGCTCTATCCCCTGAGCTATGGAGCCATGCTTCGGTGGGCGGCCGACGCAGGTATGCGTTGCCCCGCCACCGGGCCAAGCCTAACCCAGGATGGGCGTACTCGGGGTGTCGAAGAGTGTCACGGCCCTCCGAGTGGGGGACTCTGCGTGCATGGCGGAGTACTCTGACCTACGATTGGTTGTCCTGGTGGCGGTGTGATGTTGTTCACGAGGGCTGTCTGGTTTGGTTCCGTTCCGTCCCCGCGCGGCGTGGTGCGGGCGGTTCGTGTGACCTACGGCACCGCAATGACCAGCGACGACATCGGCGGCCGAACGGTGCGCGCAGAACGGGGTGTTGTGCCCTCCCGGATTACGCGCGACTCGGCCGACCGTTCTCGCGTGACCGCAAGTGGACATGTAGTACGTTGCGTTGCGGCCACGGGTAGGCGTTCGAGGATTAGAAGCAGCCGGAGGAGCATTCGTGCCGTTCACCTCTGATTCGGCGCGGCGGGGACCCCGCGTATCGGAACCGGCGGATGGTGCGCCGTCCGCGGTCTCCCACCGCGGCTGGCACGCCGGGCTCGCCCGGGCCCTCACCCTGTTGCTGGTCACCGGTCTGATGGTGGTCCCGCCGCCGCCGGTGGCGATCGCGCCGGCCGCCGCCAGCCTGGAGGAGCTGCGCGAGCAGGCCGAGGCCGCCGCCGAGGAACTGGAAGACGCCACCGCCGAGTACACGGAGCGGCAGGAGGCGCTGGAGGAGGCCCAGGGCGAACTCGTGGAGACCATCCACGAGCTGCAGCAGACCGAGCTGGAGCTGGGCGAGATGCGCGAGCCGCTGGCGCAGCTGGCCAGCACCCTGTACCAGCAGCCCAGCGCCGGGCCCCTGGGCGTCCTGGTCGCCGGGGACCTCGACGAGGACCTGCAGACCCAGTCGTACGCGGCCAAGCTCTCGGAGAACAACGAGGTGCTCATCCAGGACGCCACCGACCTGCGCGACGAGCAGGTGGAGCTGGCCGGGCAGGCCCAGGAGCTGCAGACCACCACCCAGCTGGAGCAGGCGGCGCTGGGGGCCGAGGTGGAGCGGCTGCGCACGCGGTCGGAGGAGAGCACGCAGGCGCTCACCGACGAGCTGGAGGCGCGCGGCATCGACCCCGACTCCTACATGGCCGCCGCCAACTGCGACCCGAGCAAGGCCGAGCTGGCCAGCGGCTACCCCAACGGCCTGCTGCCGTCGGAGGCCCTGTGCGAGCTCTACGACGGCAAGTTCCTGCGCGCCGACGCCGCCGTGGACTTCCTCGAACTCAACGTGAAGTACATCGAGCGCTTCGGCGAGAACATGTGCATCAACAGCGCCTACCGCGACCTGCCCAACCAGCACCGCGTCTACGCCGAGCAGCCCCCCGGCTTCGCCGCGGTCCCGGGCACCAGCAACCACGGGCTGGGGCAGGCCATCGACCTGGGGTGCGGCATCCAGAACTTCCGCTCGGAGAGATGGAACTGGATGGAGACCAACGGAGCCGACCACGGCTGGATCCATCCGGCCTGGGCCAAGTCGAGCCCGTTCGAGCCCTGGCACTGGGAGTACACCCGCTGAGACGCGCTCCGCGGACCCGCCCCGGGCGGGGGCCGCGGGGATGGACCGGGGGCGGCCCGACGGGGCCGCCCCCGCGGCGTGTCAGACGGCGGTCTCCGGGACGACCTGGCTGGTGCAGGCCGGGCAGCGCTCGGCCTTCTTGTTGATCTCGGTGAAGCAGTGGGGGCACTCGCGGGTGGTGGCCTCCTCCGCCTTGACGTAGCGCTCCATCAGCTTGGCGACCGGCAGCACCACGAAGAAGTAGACGATCGACGCGGTGAGCAGGAACGAGATCGCCGCGTCGATGAACGCGCCGTACAGGAAGCGGCTGCCGTTGATCTCGAAGTAGAGGTCGCTGAAGGTGGGGATCCCGCCGAAGATGCCGATCAGCGGGGTGATGAACCCTTCCGTGAACGCGGTGACCAGGTTGGCGAAGACCGTGCCGATCACGACCGCCACCGCGAGCTGCACCAGGTTCCCCTGGAGCAGGAACTTCTTGAATCCATCCATGGCAAAAGCCCTACGTGTCTCGTTTGCTGTGCGGAACGCGCCCCCGCCGGGGGTCCGTGGCCGCACGCGCCGGGGGCACGGGACGAGGCGGGCGGGGCGCCCGGCCAGCTTTCACCACAAAAGGTCAGTGGTCAACTGCGGATGGTGATGGACGCAAGGTCAGCGGTCAGCCGCGGATGGTGATGGAAAGCCGGGAGTCGACGGCGTGCCCGGCCAGTTCCCTGGCCTCCTGTGGGCTGGCCGCGATGAGGATCAGTGCGCCGCCCTCGCCGCCGTGGTCGCTCTCGGACGGCACGGCCAGCACCGGGCGGCCCTCGACCACTTCCGCGGCCGGTCCGGCGCGGGCGGGGGCGAACTCGTCGCGGCCCCGCGCCGCCAGTACGTCCACCCGGTCGCCGGGGGAGAGCAGCGCCACCGCCCCGGGGTCGGCGACCCGCACGGGCACGGCGACCAGGCCGTCGCCGTAGGGCAGGGCGGGCGGGTCGGCCAGCCGGGCGTCGGTGACGACCTCCCCGCGGCGGACGGGGGCGTTGAGGGACCGGCCCGCGGTCGCGGCGTCCGGCTCCAGGGCGCCCCGCGGGGCGAGGGCCGTGGGCAGGGAGGCGGGCGCGAGGTCGCCGGCGGCCAGCGGCCCGGAGGCGTCCAGGTCCCGGGCGGCCACCAGGACCTCGACGGTGGCGGGCGGCGGTGGGCGCACCGCCAGGACGGCGGCGGTCAGCGCGGCGACGGTCAGCAGGGCGGCGAGGGTCCGCCGGTGCCGGTCCACGAAGCGGGTGAGCGCGCCGCGGTGCCGGTAGGGAGGGCGAGGGGGCTCGGTCATGCCCCCAAAATAAGTCCGCCGGACCCGCCCGGACGGGTTGTCCACAGGCCCTTTTCCGCCTCTTCCGGGCCCCTGCCACATCCCTGCCCCGCGCGCCCAGGGGCGGCCGGAGAAGGCCGGGTCGTTCCGCCAGGGCCCTGGAGCGATCCCGGCCGGTACGGGGTCGAAGCGGCCTCCGGAACCGCCCACGGCGTTCCCGGTAGCGGCTTCGGAGCGATTCCGGCAGGGGTGGGGGCGGAGGGGGCTTCGGAGCGGTCGGCCGACGCGGACCGCGGCGCGGTCACGGCCGAAGGAGGTTCGGAGGCGATCGGGGCCGGACGCACCGCGCGCCGCCGAGTCACTCGGCGGCGCGGAGGAGTTCGGTCAACGGCCGGCGACCTCAGCCGCCGGTCGCGGCGGTGGTCGCGGTGGCGGTGCTGCCGCTCGTGCTCTCGCTCTTGGCGGAGGAGGACGACGAGGAGGACTCCGAACCCGTGGACTCGGCCTTGCCGGAGGCGGGGGCGGTGGTGGCGCTGGAGCCGGTCAGGGAAGAGCTGTTGGAGGTCTTGCCGCTGTCGGTGCGGTAGAAGCCGGAGCCCTTGAAGACGATGCCCACGGCCGAGTAGACCTTGCGCAGTCGGCCCTCGCACTCGGGGCAGACGGTCAGGGCGTCGTCACTGAAGCTCTGCACGACCTCCATCTGGGCGCCGCACTCGGTGCACGCGTACTGGTACGTAGGCACTGTTCGGGTCCTCCTTGCTGGCACTCTCGCCCGTTGACTGCTAAATAGTACGCGCTCGACGACCGGGGACGTGACAGTGGGGACACCGGTCGCGGGCGTCGTCGCCGACCGGAGCGCGATCCTCCCTGTCAACGCCCTCCGGCGCCCGCTTAATCCCGCCGCCCGGCGGCGGCTACCGGCGGTCCGGCCACACGCCGGACCCGAACACGTGCAGGCCGCCGGGGGTCACCACCGCGTCCACCCGGAGGTCGTGCTCCTCGCGGGGCACCGCGTCCACGAACTCGCCGTCGTACACCACGGCGATCGCCGGGCAGTTCGGCCCGCGCAGCGACAGCGCCCGGTCGTAGCACCCGGCGCCCCGGCCCAGCCGCCCGCCGGAGCGGTCCACGGCCAGCGCCGGGCACACCACGGCGTCCGCGGTGGCCAGGGCCCCGGTCCCGTAGCGGCGCCCGGTGGGCTCCAGCAGCCCGTGCCCGGCGGGCTCCAGGCTCTGGGGGCCGTCGTAGGCCGCCCAGTCCAGGTTCCCGTCGGGCAGGAAGACCGGCAGCAGCACGTACGTGCCCCGCTTCCACAGCGCCGTGACGAGCCTGCGGGTGTCCGGCTCGGTGCCCACCGAGTAGTAGCAGGCCACGGTCCCGCTCATGGCCAGCCACGGCAGCGCGGTGAGGGTGTCGCGCACGGCCGACCCGGCGCGTTCGCGCTCCCCGGGGTCCATCGCCCGGCGCGCCGCCAGGACCTCCCGCCGCATGCGCCGCTTCTCCGACCGTGTCGTCTCGTCCATGCGGCCAGTCTGTCAGCGCGCCGCCGGTGAACGGCGGGTGGCTTTCGCCCTACCCGGACCCGAAACAACCGGAACTTCTCGACACCCGGAACACCGGGGTGCATCGTGGACGGCCGGAGACTGTCCTAGAGTGCCGACATGAATCCCAGCGACCTGCCAAACCCCGATCCCGCCCCCGTGACCAAGGCGGTCGTACCCGCGGCCGGTCTGGGGACCCGCTTCCTCCCGGCCACCAAGGCCACCCCCAAGGAGATGCTCCCGATCGTGGACAAGCCCGCGATCCAGTACGTCCTGGAGGAGGCGGTCGCCGCCGACCTGAACGACGTCCTCATGATCACGGGCCGCAACAAGCGCTCCATCGAGGACCACTTCGACCGGGCCTACGAGCTGGAGGAGGCGCTGGAGTCCAAGGGCGACGCC
The DNA here is from genome assembly GCF_018316655.1 of Nocardiopsis changdeensis. GTDB lineage: Bacteria > Actinomycetota > Actinomycetes > Streptosporangiales > Streptosporangiaceae > Nocardiopsis > Nocardiopsis changdeensis. The sequence continues at coordinate 879,676 of NZ_CP074133.1, forward strand.
GAGCGGCTGCGCTCGGTCCGCGAGCCCAGCAACCTGGCGCAGGTCCACTACGTCCGCCAGGGGGAGCCGCGCGGCCTGGGGCACGCGGTGCTGTGCGCGGAGGCGCACGTGGGCGACAACCCGTTCGCGGTCCTGCTCGGCGACGACCTCATCGAGTCCGCCGAGCTGCTGCGCCGCATGATCGAGGTCCGCGCCAAGCACGGCGGCAGCGTGGTCGCGCTCATGGAGGTCGAGCCCGAGCAGGTCTCCCTCTACGGCTGCGCGGGCATCGAGGCCACCGACGAGGACGACGTCGTCGTGGTGACCGACCTTGTGGAGAAGCCCGCCCCGGAGCAGGCGCCCAGCCGCTGGGCGATCATCGGCCGCTACATCTGCGACCCGGCGGTCTTCCCGGTGCTGCACGAGACCCCGCCCGGCCGGGGCGGCGAGATCCAGCTCACCGACGCCCTGCGCGAGCTGGCCCGCCGCAAGCCCGAGGACGGCGGTGTGGTCCACGGCGTCCTGTTCCGCGGCCACCGCTACGACACCGGCAACAAGGCCGACTACATCCGCACCGTGGTGGACTTCGCCTGCCGCCGCCCGGACCTGGCCGACGAGCTGCTGCCGTGGCTGCGCGAGTTCGTCGACCGGCACGCCCCGGCGGACGGGCGGGGGAGCGGCTCCGGGGAGTGATCCCCCGGCGGTGCGGCGGGCGTGACGCACGGACCGGGGGCGGGTGACCGCCGGCCGGCCCGTGCCCGGCCACAATGGGCGTGGGCGCCCCCGGGCGCCCGCACCCTGGCCGCGAATCGGAGGAGCCCCCGTGAAGAGCGTCGAACAGCACATCGCCGACATCCTGGCCGTGGTGGACGACCCCCGGCCGGTCGAGGTCGACCTCTTCCAGGCGCACGGCACGGTCCTGGCCGGGACGGTCGCCTCCCCGGTCTCCCTGCCCGGCTTCGACAACTCCTCCATGGACGGCTACGCCGTGCAGGCCGCCGACCTGGCGGACGCCTCGCCCCAGGCCCCGGTCCTGCTCCCGGTGGTCGCCGACATCCCCGCGGGCGACCCGTCCCCGACGGCCATCCGCCCCGGCATGTGCGCCCGCATCATGACCGGCGCGCCCCTGCCGGTCGGCGCCGACGCGGTCGTCCCGGTGGAGTGGACCGACGGCGGCACCGCCCGGGCCGCCTTCTCCCGGCCGGTCCGGGAGGGCAACGCGATCCGCCGGGCGGGCGGCGACATCGAGGCCGGAACGGTGGTCCTGGAGCCCGGCGCGCGCATCGGCGCCGGGGAGATGGGCGTGCTGGCCGCCGTGGGCCGCCGCACCGTCCCGGTCTTCCCCCGCCCGCGCGTGGTGGTGCTCTCCACCGGGGAGGAGCTGGTGGAGCCCGGCCGCCCGCTGGGCCCCGGCCAGATCTGGGAGTCCAACAGCTTCATGGTGGCGGCCGCCGCCCGGGACGCGGGCTGCGAGGTGCACCGCCACGGGTTCGTCGGCGACGACCCGGCCAAGGTTTTGGACACCCTGGAGGGCCTCCTGGTCCGCGCCGACCTGCTCATCACCACCGGCGGGGTGAGCATGGGCGCCTACGACGTGGTCAAGGAGGTGCTCAGCGCCCAGGGCACCGTCGAGTTCTCCCAGGTGGCGATGCAGCCGGGCAAGCCCCAGGGGTTCGGCGTCATCGGCCCGGACCGCACCCCGATCATCACCCTGCCGGGCAACCCGGTGAGCGCGTTCGTCTCCTTCCAGGTGCTGGTCCTGCCGGTGCTGCGCCGCCTGCGCGGCCTGCCGCCGGCCTCGCTGGAGGGCGTCCGCGCCCGGCTGGCCGCGCCGGTCGCCTCGCCGCCCGGGCGCCGCTCCTACCTGCGCGCCGTGCTGGAGCCCGCCGTCCCGGGGCGGGAGGCCGCGGTGGCGCCGCTGACCCGGCAGGAGTCGCACCAGCTGACGGCGCTCACCACCACCAACGCGCTGATCGTTGTGCCCGAGGACGTCACGGAGCTGCCGTCGGGGGCGGCGGTGGAGGCCCTGGTCCTGCCCGAACCGGTCTGACCCCGCCGGGGTCCGGGGGGCGCCCGGTGCCCGTGTGCCGTACCTTCATGGAGGGCCCGACGGGCCCGGAGGGCCACGGACACGGAAGGACCGACGGACCATGAGCGACACCCCACGGGCGGACGGGAGTCCCGGCGGACTCACCCACCTGGACGCGTCGGGGGCGGCGCGCATGGTCGACGTCTCCGCCAAGGACGTGAGCGCCCGCACCGCCACCGCCACCGGCCGCGTACTGCTCAGCGCCGAGGCCGTCGCCGCGCTGCGCGGCGGCGGGGTGCCCAAGGGCGACGCCCTGGCGGTGGCGCGGATCGCCGGGATCCAGGGAGCCAAGCGCACCCCCGACCTGGTCCCGCTGTGCCACCCCATCGCCGTGCACGGCGTGGACGTGGAGCTGACCGTCGTCGACGAGGGCGTGGACATCCGGGCGACGGTGCGCACCGCGGACCGCACCGGGGTGGAGATGGAGGCGCTGACCAGCGTCATGACCGCCGCCCTGGGCCTGGTGGACATGGTCAAGGCCGTCGACCCCGAGGCCGAGGTCACCCGGGTCCGGGTGGAGGAGAAGACCGGCGGCAAGAAGGGCCACTGGAGGCGCGGTGAGTGACGCCCCCGCGCGGCGCGTGGCCGTGGTGACGGCGTCCAACCGGGCGGCGGCGGGGGTGTACCCCGACCGTTCCGGACCGGTGATCGCCGACCGTCTGCGGGCCCTGGGCTTCGAGCCGCTGGGCCCCTGGGTGGTGCCGGACGGCCCGCCGGTCGCCGAGGCCCTGGAGCGCGCGGTGGCCGAGGGGGCCGACGCGGTGCTGACCACCGGAGGCACCGGGGTCACCCCGCAGGACCTCACCCCCGAGGCGACCCGTTCCCTGCTCGCGTACGAGGTGCCCGGGATCGCCGAGGCGATCCGGTCCGCGGGACGGGAGAAGGGCGTACCCACCGCGATCCTCTCGCGCGGCCTGGCCGGGGTGATCGTGCGCGGCGACCGGCGGGTCCTGGTGGTGAACCTGCCCGGGTCGCGGGGCGGGGCGAGCGACGGAATGGACGTCCTGGAGCCGGTCCTGGGCCACGCCCTCGACCAGCTGCGTGGCACGGATCACCCGCGTTCCGAATGAACCGGACAATGACGGGAATCACATCTCGGGCATTCCGTTCAGAGAGAATTCCTTGACCTCGGCACTCCTTTCCGGTGCGGAACCAGTGCCATTAGGGACCATCCGTTTCCGGGGCCAGGGTGACTCCCGACACGCCGTGTCCGAGGAGTGGAATACTGGAGTACCCCGCCGGAGCCGGAACCGGCGGGTGCCGGCGAAGGGACGGTCGTGAATCGCAGACAAGGGTGGCCCGTCACCCTGCGGGAGGGTCCGGTCGAACTCCGGCCGCTCCGGCTCCGCGACGCCACCGCACTGCGTGACACCCGCGCCCGCAACGCCGAATGGCTGCGGCCCTGGGAGCCGACCTACCCGGAGATGCCGCTGCGCGGCACCGGGCTGTCCCCCTACGTCGCCATGATCCAGGCCATCCGGCGGGAGGCCCGCCAGGGCCTGTCCATGCCCTGGTCCGTGTACTACGGGGGCCGCTTCGTCGGGCAGCTGTCCGTCGGCGGCATCGTCTGGGGCTCGGCGCGGTCGGCGCAGGTGGGCTACTGGATCGACGGCGCCCACGCGGGCCGCGGGATCACCCCGACGGCCGTGGCGCTCGCGGTCGACCACGCCTTCTTCAAGGTCGGGCTGCACCGGGTCGAGGCCAACATCCGCCCCGAGAACCGGGCCAGCAGGCGCGTCGCGACCAAGCTCGGCTTCCGGGACGAGGGAGTGCGCAGACGCCAGCTCCACATCGACGGGGCCTGGCGGGACCACATCTGCTACGCGCTCACGGCCGAGGAGGTGCCGGACGGGCTGCTGCACCGGTGGCGCCTGGGCAGAGCCTCGGGGACTCCGCCGGAGTCCGATTCCGGTCCCGGTTCCCCATTGGGGCCACAGGACCCGAACGGCGGCGGAGATCCCCGCCACCCGGCGAGTCCGAGCCCCGGGCCGAACTGAACGTGGCACCATCACGGGTGTGACCGGAACTTAAACCTCTCTTTAACGACATTGATCAATTACTTTGCGTTGAAATGGCATTGCTCTGCGCAGTCACCCTCTGACCTGCGTCGACGCTCAGCCGTGCCGGACGACCGAAACTGAGGGTCCACAATCTTGCGACACTCCGGTCAGAATGTGGCGCATTTATGGACACGGGGTCGTACCGTGCGGAACATAGACGCATTGACGATGCGGGCAGCGCGCGGATATGCCCGGGAGACCTCCCGGACAGGTCCGAGGTCGGGAACCACGTCCCCGGGACGGACGTTCCCCTCCCCGGACGGACCGCGCGGGGCGGTGTCGACGAAGTGTCGGACAACGTTCAATGGCCGTCATCGTGAGGAGGGGTGATGAGCAGCTCTCCTCTGTACCTGGCCATCGTGGTCGTATGGCTCATCGTCCTCGTCCCGATGCTGCTGCGGAAGGACTCGGTGGACGCCGTCCCCGAGGAGCCGCGGCGCGAGGACGAGGACACCGGGACCGAGGCGGAGGCCGAGGTCCCCGAGGGCGAGGACGAGGACTACGAGGAGGAGGCGGCGACCGCCGCCGAGCCCGCGCCGCTCCCCGCCGTACGGGCGAACGAGCGCCGCTCCCGGGTCATCGCCCGGCGGCGCCGGCGCACCACCGTGCTGACCCTGCTCACCGCGGGCACGGCGATCGCCGTCGCCTTCGGGCTGGGTCCCTGGTGGGTGACGATCCCGCCGGTGCTCCTGCTGGGAGGACACCTGGTGCTGCTGCGCGAGGCCGCCAAGGCCGACGCCGAACAGCGGGCCGCGGTCCTGAGGGCGCGCCGCCGCGCGGCCCTGCGGGCCCGCAGGTTGGCCGAACGGCAGGAGCGCGAGGCCGAACGCGAGGCGGAGATCATCGCCCTGCGCGACCGCCGCAGCCAGGTCTACGACCAGTACGCCGACGCCCGCCTGCGGGCGGCCGGGGACTGACGCCCCGGGGGTGCTCCGGAACCGGTTCGGAGCATCCCCGGAAGCCTGCTAGGCTTAACTCGTCTTCAAGGGGCTATGGCGCAGTCCGGTAGCGCACCTCGTTCGCATCGAGGGGGTCTGGGGTTCAAATCCCCATAGCTCCACAGGACTCGGGACGACCCTGCTCGGCGGCCTTCGGCCGCCTCGCGGGGTCGTCCTTCGTGTTTACCGGGGGGAGACCCCCCGAACCCCCCGAGGTGACCCCCTGGGGCGGGGGTTGCGTGCCCGGATCCGCGGGTGGGGCGTTCTCTTGCATCGGCCACGGGCGGTGCCCGTGGGTGGTCTGAGAACTGCCTGTGGGGCGCGTGTGTCCTGAGGTTCCTGAGGCTGTCGACAGGGACCCGTGCCGGTTGTGGGGTGTGTTCGGGGTGACTCGGGGGCTGCTCTGCGGCAGGGCGTCTGTGCCGGGGCTGCGCGCGGGTTCTCTTGTGCGGGGTGTGGGCCGGGCCGGAGGGTGATCTGAGGGTGCTCCGGGCCGTGTGTGTCCGGGGGGCGCCCGCGCCGGGTGTGGCCGGGCCGAAGGGGCGATCTGGGGAAGCCCTGGGCCTTGTGTGCGCTGGGGCTCCCGCGCCGGGTGCGGTCGTGCCTGTGGGGTGGGCCGGGCCGGGGGAGGCTCGTGGGGCGCGTGTGCCCGGGCCCTTGTGCCGGGTGTGGTTGCGCCCGGGGGCGATTTGGAGAGGCTCCTGGGCGGTGTGTGCGCGGGGGTTCTCGCATGGTCGTGGCCGTGCTCGTGAGGGCTCGAACCTGGGAGGCTTCCTGTCGCGTGGCAGGGCCTCGGGGGTGGGCGGTTCTCGGGGTGGCCGGGGGCCGTGCGTGGCACGGCCCCCGGCGGGGCCGGTCGGATATCCCCTTCGGCGGGGTCTCGATTCCGGACCGGAGCCCCGAGTGTCACCGGCGAAGCGGCTATCCCCTGTGCGGGGGCCGGTACGGAGCCAGGATAGCCCTCAGGACGCGTACTGGGCGCGGACGGCGTAGATGGCAGCCTCGGTCCTGGAGTGGACCTGGAGCTTCTCCAGGATGTTGCGGACGTGGTTCTTCACGGTGTTCTCGGTGATGAACAGGCGCTCGCCGATCTCCCGGTTGTTGAGCGACCGGGCGACCAGCTTGAGGACCTCGGTCTCCCGGGGGGTGAGCTGGGGGATGGCCGCCGGCTCCGGCGTGCTCTCCTGCTTGGCCAGCTCGGCGAACTCGCCGATGAGGCGGGTGGCCATGGTCGGGTTGATGAAGGAGCGGCCGTCGGCGATGCTGCGCACCGCCCGGGGCAGGTCTGTGACGGCGATCTCCTTGAGCAGGTAGCCGCTGGCGCCGACCTTGAGCGCGTCGAAGAGGTCGGACTCCTCGTCGCTCATGGTCAGCATGATGAACTTGGTGTGCGGCACCGCCTCGCGGATGCGCGGGCAGGCCTCGATCCCGCGGGCGTGCGGCATCCACACGTCCATGAGGACCACGTCCGGGCGGGAGTCGGCGGCGAGCCGGACGGCCTCCTCGCCGTCCCCCGCCTCGCCGACCACGTCGATGTCGGCCTCCTCGTCCAGGACGGACACCAGGCCGCGCCGGAAGAAGGCGTGGTCGTCGACCACCATGACCCGGATGGTGCGGTCGGCGCCGTCGACGGGGACGCCGTCGGGCGAGCGGGTGTAGGGCGGCGGACTCGGGGGGTGCGGACTCACGACGGGTGCCTTCCTTGCACGTGGCGGCCGGGAGGGAGACTCCACGTCCCGCTCGGACCCCGTACGCCGGGGACTCGGGCGGGTCCCTCCTACTTTAGGCAGGCTTTCCGTGATCCGCGCGGACGATCCCGGAACTTACCCGGTGGTATGCGGCGCAGTACGCCAGAAAACGGGCGGACCGGCGATGCCGGGGAAGGGTGACGTGAGGCTTTCCCCTGAAAGTGACTGGCAATATACCGAGGTTTAGTGCGTCCATAACAGGGGACCGAAGTCCCGGGATTCCCCTGGGGTCCGAGAACCTCTGTCGCAAGGTGATCACGGAGAGTATCGGCCCTTCGGGGCGCCTTGCCCGGGCGCGGGATCGCCGTGTTCCGGGAGGTTTATCGGCGGGCTCCCGGTGTCCAGGGAAAAGACTCCGAATTTCGGGCTCCGGGGCGGCGGTGAATGGGAATGGGGTAATTCCCGCGAGGTCACTCTCGGTGAAGGGGGCTGGGGTCTTTTTGCCGTTGGCTGATCCTGTTTTTGCAGGTGGTCGGGGAGGGTGTGAACTGCGATCGCGAAGGCGGTGCCGCTGAACTGGGGTTCCGGAGGTACTCGCTCCGCTGATTCGTCACCCTTACGTCCCTTGTGTCCATATGTGTCATAAAAGGGTGAACATTCGGATGAGGGTCTTGTCGGGGGCGGGCGGGTGGTCCAAGGTGGTCCAGGGATGGGCTGAAAACGCACGAAAGGTACATGCCATGATCAAGCAGACCGCGCACGCCCAAGAGAGCGGTTGGGTTTGGCTGTAGGCGCGAGCAGCCCGAGGCCCGGTCGTTCGGCGACCGGGCCTTCTCACGTGGGGGGATTTGACACCGGCGGGCTCCGGGTAGGGGAGGGGCGAGAGTCCCCGGCCGCAGGCCGGACAGCGCCGACCTGAAGGGGCGGACCGTGTCCGACTCCCCCCAGCACCCCGGTGGCCACCAGTACCCGGAGGGCCCCGAGCCCGTCGGAGGGTACGAGCCGCCGCCCGAGCCTCCCCGTCCCCGCCCCGAGCCGCCCCCGCCGCCCCGGCCCGAACCGCGGCCCATGGCGGCCGAGCGCTTCCGCCGCACCACCCCGGCCCGGCTGCGCGACATCCCCGTCGAACGCGGTCACGGCTACTGGCGCCTGGCCACCGGGACGGTCCTGTACGTGATGGTCGTCGGCGGGATGGCCGACTACACCGAGCCCTCCGCGAGGATCGTCGCCCACCTGCTGTTCTGGGCGCTCATCGCGCTCGCCTTCGGTGTGACCGTCGCCCGCGAGCGCCGCAACGGCTGGTCGCCGGAGGCGCGCTGGCCCTGGGCGGCGGCCGCGATCGGCGGGGCGATGGCCGCGGAGGTGCTCGTGCTGGCCTTCGGCTCGCCCGCCGTCATCGTGGGCTCGCTGATCCTGCTGGGGCTGGGGCTGTTCGTCCTGATGCTGGCCGGCTGAGGCCGGTCAGGTCGCCTCGTCGTCGAAGGGGGGACGGCGGCCGTTGAGCCGGGCGGCCGGCTTGAGCTGCGGCTCGTCCTCGCCCTCCTCCCAGAAGTGCTTCTGCACGAACCGCTTGGGGTTGAGGTCCTGGACCTCGAAGTCCTTGAACTCCGGCCCCAGGCCCTCCTTGATGTCCTTGCTGGCGGAGTTCGCCATCGTGCGCAGCTGGCGCAGCACCCGGCCCACCTGCTGGGCGGCCTTGGGGAGCTGGTCGGGGCCGAAGATCAACAGCGCGAGCAGAAGGAGGACGACGAACTCTCCTCCGCTGATGTTGAACATGCGCGATCCTCGTTCTCGGGATACCGACCGGCTTCAAGCAGGTTAACCGGTATCGGTGCGCTTGGGTAACCGTGCCCGGATCACAACGCGGACACCCGTGGAACAGCCGGGACGCGGCCGGCCCCCGCCCCTGGGGAGGGGCGGGGGCCGGGAACGCCTGTGGAGGGAAACGCCCGCCTGGACGGTTCCGCCGGGCCGCCGGGACCCGCCACGATCTGTCTAGGCGATGGGGCGGACGTCCGCGGCCTGCGGGCCCTTGGGGCCCTGGATGACCTCGAACTCGACCCGCTGGTCCTCTTCCAGGTTCCGGAAGCCGGTCCCCGCGATCGCCGAGTAGTGCACGAACACGTCGGGCTGGCCGCCCTCGACGGCGATGAACCCGAAACCCTTTTCAGAGTTGAACCACTTCACGGTGCCCTGAGCCATGTGCTCTCCCTTGGGGACTACAACGGGGCCGCACCCTGCTGGCCCCGGGTCGCCGGGCGCCGAAGTGAAGAGAACGGTCCCCCGCAAAAGCGCCCACGTGAAGTTCCGCGAGGCGCCTCGGGCATCCATGGAAACTACAACAGCAACCAGTTGCAGACAGTACCAGGGAGGGGGGTCCCCTGCCGAGGCTTTCGGCAGGGGAATCCCCGTCGGCGGTCTGTCCTGTTTCGGCTACGCGAAAGCATTGATTTCTTTCGGTGCTGCCACTAATGGAGAACGCCCGGTCCTCCCGCACGGGTCACGCCAGCGCGTCGCGCCCGTAGATCCACACCCGGAACCACAGCCGCTCGTCCCACATCTCCTGGTCCAGCGGATAGGCGGCCAGCACCGGGTACAGGTAGGCGAAGTGCGCGATGATCAACAGCATCACCACGCCGAACACGATTCCGCCCAGTGCCCGCAGATACGGCGAGAACCGCGGGCTCTCCTCCCCGGCGCCCATCACCAGGCCCAGCATCAGCACGATCGCGAGCACCAGGAACGGCAGCATCGGCAGCGCGTAGAACAGGAACATGGGGCGGTCGGGGAACGCGAACCACGGCAGCCAGCCGGCGGCCACGCCCAGCAGCACGGCCCCGGCCCGCCAGTCGCGGAAGGTGACCCACCAGCCCACCAGCACGGTGAGGGCGAGGATGGACAGCCACCAGACGACCGGCGTCCCGATGGAGACGATCGAGGTCACGCAGTCGCCGCTCGGGCAGCCCACGGCCTCGCCGTTGTAGTGGAACATCACCGGCATCCGCATGATGATCCACTCCCACGGCTGGGAGATGTAGGTGTGGTCGCTGCTGAGGTTCTCGTGGAAGCCCATCATGCGCGTGTGGTAGTTCCACAGGCTCAGCAGGGCCTCCACCGGCGCGGCCAGGAAGCCGGGCAGGAAGTCGGGGGCCAGGCCGTCGGCGTAGTCCCGGTTGTACCCGCCCCGGGTGAACAGCCAGCCCGACCACGACACCAGGTAGACGATCCCCGCCACCATCACGGTCTGTACGAACGCCGGGATCGCGTCGAAGCCGAGCCACCGCAGGCCCGGGCGCTTCTGGCCGGCGCTGCTGCGCGCCCCGTAGTCCCACGCCACGGTGAGCAGGCCGAACGCGGCGATGAAGAACAGGGCCGACCACTTGGTCCCCACCGCGAGACCGAAGCACAGCCCGGCGGCCAGCCGCCACCAGCGCATCCCCAACCAGCCGACGGAGGCCGCGTCCACCCCGGCCTCGGCCAGCCGCACCAGGCGTTCCCGTGTCTTGTCCCGGTCGATCACCAGGCACGCGAACCCGGCCAGGATCCACAGGGTGAGGAAGATGTCGAGCATCGCGACGCGGCTCAGCGTGAAGTGCAGGCCGTCCAGCGCCAGGATCACGCCGGCGGTGCAGCCCAGCAGCACCGAGCGGGTCATCCTGGTGGCCACCCGGACCAGGATGAGGACCGAGGCGATGCCGGCCAGGACCGAGGCGAACCGCCAGGCCTCGGGGGTCATCGACTCGCCGAACGGCAGCGCCCCCCACAGCAGGTCGCCCAGCGCGATCATCCACTTGCCGACCGGCGGGTGGACGATGAAGTCGCCGCCGCCGGTGAAGATGTCCGCCGTCGCGCCGTCCTGGAGCAGGGCGTCGGCGTCGACGGGCTCCTCGACGGTCTCGTGTTCGTAGCCGTAGTTCAGGAGGCCGTAGGCGTCCTTGGCGTAGTACGTCTCGTCGAAGTAGATCCGGGGGGGTTCCCCGAAGCCGACGAACCGGAGGGCCCCGGCGAAGGCGGCGACGAGCACGGCCCCCAGCCAGGCGATCCACGCCGGGGTCGGGTCGGCGGGCAGGAACCTGGCACGCAGGGGCGAGGGGCGTGGGGGAGCGGGTGGGGTCGACTCGACCTCGGAGGAAAATGCGGTGGTGGTCATCTCGGCTCGTAGGTTGGGGTCGGAGAGGGTTGTGTCCCTTTGTGGACGGACCGTGAGACAGGTTTCGGGTGGCGTGATAGATGCCACCGTAGCGTGACAGGACGGGGATGACAGTGGTTGAGGGCGAAGCTAAGCGGAGGGTCGGAACCCTGACCCTGGCCGGGCTCCCCATCGGCAACCTCGAGGACGCGCCGCCCAGGCTGCTGCGCGTCCTGGAGGAGGCCCGGGTCATCGCCGCGGAGGACACCCGAAGGCTACGCCAGTTCGCCACCCGGGCCAGCGTGCGCCCCGGCGGTGCCGAGGGCGCCCGGGTCGTGTCCTACTACGACGCCAACGAGAGCCGCCGCACCGACGAGCTGCTCACCGACCTGCGCGAGGGCCGGGACGTCCTGGTCGTCACCGACGCGGGCATGCCCGGGGTGTCCGACCCGGGCTACCGGCTGGCCGCGGCCTGCGCGGCCGAGGGCATCCCGGTCACCGCCGTGCCCGGGCCGTCGGCGGTGACCACCGCGCTGGTGGTCTCCGGCCTGCCCACCGACCGGTTCTGCTTCGAGGGCTTCCCCCCGCGCAAGGGTCTGGCGGGGTACCTGGCGGAGCTCGCGGCCGAGCGGCGCACCATGGTGTTCTTCGAGAGCCCGCACCGGGTGGCCGCCACCCTGGCGGCGATGGCGGAGGCGTTCGGGCCGGACCGCCGCGCGGCGGTCTGCCGCGAGCTCACCAAGACCTACGAGGAGGTGCGCCGCGGCGGGCTGGCCGAGCTGGCCGACTGGGCGGCCCGGGGGGTCAGGGGCGAGATCTCCGTGGTGGTCGAGGGGGCCCGGCCCGCGGGCGGGGCGGCCGCCGACGGCGACCTGCTGGCGGCGGTGCACGCCCTAGAGGAGGAGGGCGTCCGCCGCAAGGACGCGATCGCCCGGGTGGCCAAGGAGACCGGTGTGCCCAAGCGCCGTGTCTACGATTTGGTGCACGGCGTCACAGGAGACGCCGAAGTCACAGGAGACACCGCGGGGTGAACGGGAACTTTTCCCTCCGGGAGGCGTCCAACCCGGCGGGACACCGTTCGCGATGAGAGGACAAGCATGCGCAGCCAGCTCTTCCAGCAGGCCCAGGAGATCAGTCAGCCCGGGATGCACCTCCAGAACCACAAGATGCTCCGGGTGGGCCTGAACGGGGAGATCTTCGCGCGCCAGGGCGCCATGATCGCCTACCAGGGCCAGGTGGACTTCGACTACCAGGGGGCGGGCGGCGTCGGCCGTTTCCTCAAGAAGGCGTTCACCGGCGAGGGCATGCCCCTGATGAAGGTGAGCGGCCGGGGCGACGTCTTCCTGGCCCGCGACGCCTGGGACGTCCACCTCATCGACCTGGAGGGCCACGACTCCATCACCGTCAACGGCGACAACGTGCTGGCCTTCGAGCCGGGCCTGGCCTGGGACATCAAGCGCGTCCAGGGCGCCGGGATGGCGGCCGGCGGGCTGTTCAACACCACGTTCACCGGCCAGGGGCGCATCGCCATCGCCTGCCACGGCACCCCGGTGCTGCTCAACATCGACCAGCCGACCTTCGTCGACACCGACGCCGCCGTCGCCTGGTCCAGCACCCTCCAGACCGGCGTGCGCCGCACCATGAAGGCCGGCGCGCTCATCGGCCGCGGCAGCGGCGAGGCGTTCCAGCTGTCGCTCCAGGGCCAGGGCTTCGTCCTGGTGCAGGCCTCCGAGGGCGCACCGGTCCCCGTCCAGGCGGGCTGAGCACCACACGGGGAGGGCCCCCGGGGACGTCGCGTCCCCGGGGGCCCTCCGCTGTTCCTCCCGCGAGCGGGGAGCGCTAGACGACGGCTCCGTCGTCGGCCTCGCGGGCCGCCTTGGCGGCGACGCGCTGCTTGGCCTTGCGCTCCTTGATGACGTGCGGAGGCGGGGTCTTGTCCCACTTCTGCAGCCACACGGCCAGCGGCACGGCGACGAACACCGTCGACGCCACGCCCGTGGTCAGACCGACCAGCATCGCGATGGAGAAGTCCTGGAGCGAGGACCCGCCGAGGAAGGTCAGGAAGCCCAGGATGATCCAGCCGCCGACGGTCGTGTTGACGGTACGGGGCAGGGTGTTGATGATCGCCCGGTTGGCGATGACCGTGAACGGGGACTTGTCGTCGCGGGCCCACTCGTCGCGGACGCGGTCGAACACCACGACCGTGTCGTTGACGGTGAAGCCGATGACGCTCAGGATCGCGGCGAGGAACACGCCGTCGATCGGCTTGCCCAGCCAGATGAACAGGCCGATCACCAGCAGCATGTTGAACGCCAGCGACAGCATCGTGGAGACGCCGAACGACCAGCGGAAGCGCCAGGCCAGGTAGATCATCTGGAGGGCCAGCGCCGCGCCCAGCGCGATCAGCGCCCGGTTGCGCAGCTCGTCGCCCATGCTCGGGCCGATGAGCTCGTCGCTCACCACCTCGACGCCGCCGGTCTCCTCCGCGAGCGCGTCGGTGATCGACGCCGCGTCGGTGTCGCTGAGCTCGCCGGTGCGGACGGAGATGTCGCCGTCGCCGGCCTCCTGCACCACGGCCGTGTCCGAGCCGGGGAAGCCCAGCCCGGAGACGAGCGCGCGGGCCTCGTCCACGCTCACCTGGCGGTCGCCGGTGATCTCGTACTCGAGGACCCGGCCGCCGGTGAACTCGACGCCCAGGTTGACGTTCTGCACCAGCGGGGCGACCAGGGCGACCACCACGAGCAGGCCCGCGGCGATGAGCCCCTTGGAGCGGTGCTTCATCAGGTCGGGGCTCTTCTCGACCAGCCAGGTGCGGACCGGGCCGATCCGGTCCAGGCCGCTGATGGCCGGGTGCTTGCGGATGACCGCGCGGCGCACGGCCCACTCCACGAACACGCGGGCGATGACCAGGGCCGAGAACATCGACACGAGGGTACCGATGCTCAGGGTGACGCCGAAGCCCTGGACGGTGCCCGAGGCCAGGAAGAACAGCAGGCCGGCGGCCAGCAGCGTGGTGACGTTGGTGTCGAGCACCGCGCTCCACGCCTTGCCGGTGCCCTCCACGAAGGACTTCTCCAGGCTCGGCGGCACGGCACGGCGCCGGCGGCGGGCCAGGGCGCCGCCGCCCTTGCCGTCGTCGTCGCCCTCCTTCATCCCGGACGCGCGGTTGGCCTGGTAGACGGCCTGCTGGCGCTGGTACTCCTCGCGGGCGCGCTCGAAGATCAGCACATTGGCGTCGATGGCCATACCGATCGCGAGCACGAAGCCCGCCAGGCCGGGCAGTGTGAGCGTCGCCCCCAGCGCCACCAGGGCGCCGTAGGCGATCAGGGTGTAGAACGCCAGGGCCAGCGACGCCAGGAAGCCGACCAGGCGGTAGACCAGCGTGATGTACAGGGCGGTGAAGGCGATGCCCAGGATCGCGGCGATCGCGCTGGCCTGGATGGCCTCGGCGCCCAGGGTCGGGCCGACCGTCTGGCGCTGGACCTCGGTCACCGGCAGCGGCAGCGAGCCGCCCTCGATGAGGACGGCCAGCTCGTTGGCGGACTCACGGGTGAAGGTGGGGCTGGTGATCGTGGTCTGGCCGCCGGACATGCCGACCTCGCAGCCGATCTCCGGGTTGACCTCCGGGGCGGAGATGATCTGGTTGTCCAGCACGATCGCCACCCGGCGGCGCGGGTCGCCCTGCGGGTAGCAGGCGGCGTCGGCGGTCAGCTGCTGCCACTGGTCGCGGCCCTCGCCGCGGAAGCCGACGTTGACCGTCCACTGGGCGCGGTTGACGCTGTCGAGCGCGGCCTCGGCGCTGGACACCCGGTCGCCCTTGATGACCGTCTCGCCGAGCTGGAGGTTGGTGCCGTCGGAGTCCGGGAGCGTCATGACGACGTCCTCGGGGTTCTCGGCGCTGGGGCCGGCCTGGCCGGGCTGCTGGCCCTGGCCGCCGCCCATGCCGTTGAGCAGCTCCTGGAGCTCCTCGTCGCTCATCTCCCCGGCGCCGCCGGCGCCCTCGCCGCCCTCTTCCGCGGGGGCCTCCTCGGCGGGGGCCTCCTCGGTGTCCTGCGGGGCGCGGGCCTCGTCGGCCTCGCCCTCGGGGGCGTTGGCGAAGTCGCCGGGCGCCTGGACGCCCTGGCCGCCGGCCTGGCCCACACCCAGCACCGGGTGGAAGGACAGCTGCGCGGTCTGGCCGACGATCTGGGCCGCCTCGGCGGGGTCCTGAACGCCGGGGAGCTCCACGATGATGCGGTTCTCACCGGAGCGGGACATGGTCGCCTCGGCCACACCGAGGCGGTCGATGCGCTGGCGCAGCACCTCGACGACCTGGTCGGTGTTCTCGGCGCTGGCCGGGGTGCCGTCGGGGCCGTCCTGGGTCTCCAGGACGATCTGTGTGCCGCCGCTCAGGTCGAGGCCCAGGCGGGGCGGGATGAACCAAGCCGCGCCGAAGGCGACGGCGATCACGAGCAGGGACACGAGGGCGCGCAACCAGCGCCCCCCCGTTCCCGTCGATGTCGATGTGGACGTGGCCAAGGGGTCGTTACCTCTCACTGCGAAAAAGCCGATGGAGATCCGGACGCGCTGCGGGCGCGGAGGCCGGGGGATGCGGCGTCCGGGGATGGGATCAGGACGGGAGCGCGGTGAGAGGCGGGGCCCGGGTGGGCGGCAGGTCCCGCGGGACGCCCTGTTCGGGCACCGGTTCGGCGCCCGGCGGGTCGGCGGGCCACCAGGGCTGATCCCAGGAGGCCAGGCTCAGGACGGGCACGGGCAGGACGTCGGGCAGGTCGCGCACCCCGGACCTGGTGTCACAGGTCGAGGGCGGAGGGCCGACGGTGACCCGGTGGTCGTCGTGCCCGGCCTGTTCCACCCGGTCGTGCCCGGGGTCGGCGTCCGCGGGGCGGGGGGCGCTGGCCACCCCGTAGGAGGGCAGCGCCGGCGGCACGGGCTCGCCCGCGCCGATCCCCGGCACCGAGAACACGACGAGCAGGGCCACCCCCGCGACCAGCGGGGCGGCCAGGGCCCGGCGGGCCCGGGCACGGGCACGGGTCAGGGCACGGGGAGCCGTGATGACCACCGCCTCAGGTCCGGGAGCGCCGCTGGGCGCCGAGTCGCATGCGTCACATTGCGCGCGTGTTCGTCCAGCAGAGCATACGGGTACCCGGGGTCCCCGGGGAATCTCCCGTCCCGGAGCGCGTACCCTCGGGGCCCGCTAATGGAGTGCGTGTCAGGGCGCCGTCGGCTTTAGGCTTAGGTCATGTCGTCGAATCGCCACATCCTGACCGCGGTCGCTTGGCCCTACACCAACGGACCGCGCCACATCGGCCACGTGTCCGGCTTCGGAGTCCCCTCCGACGTCTTCTCCCGCTTCCAGCGAATGTCGGGCAACAACGTGCTGATGGTCAGCGGCACCGACGAGCACGGCACCCCGATCCAGGTGCTGGCCGACCAGGAGGGCGTCACCGCCCGCGAGCTGGCCGACCACTACAACCGGGTGATCGCCGAGGACCTGGTGGCCCTGGGCCTGTCCTACGACCTGTTCACCCGGACCACCACCGGCAACCACTACTCCGTGGTGCAGAAGCTCTTCACCACGCTGTACGACAACGGCTACGTCTTCGCGCGCACCACCAAGGGCGCCATCTCCCCGTCCACGGGGCGCACCCTGCCGGACCGCTACATCGAGGGCACCTGCCCGATCTGCGGCTACGACGGCGCGCGCGGCGACCAGTGCGACAACTGCGGCAACCAGCTGGACCCGATCGACCTCATCTCGCCGCGCTCCAAGATCAACGGCGAGACCCCGGAGTTCGTGGACAGCGAGCACTTCATGCTCGACCTGCCCGCCTTCGCCGGCGTGCTCTCGGAGTGGCTCAAGGGCAAGGAGGGCCAGTGGCGCCCCAACGTCCTGAAGTTCTCCATGAACCTGCTGGACGACCTCCAGCCGCGCGCGGTCACCCGCGACCTGGACTGGGGCGTGCCGATCCCGCTGGACGGGTGGAGCGACAACGCCAACAAGCGGCTGTACGTGTGGTTCGACGCGGTCATCGGCTACCTGTCCGCGTCCATCGAGTGGGCCGAGCGCACCGGTGACCCCGAGGCGTGGCGCCGCTGGTGGCAGGGGGAGGACCCGGAGTCCTTCTACTTCATGGGCAAGGACAACATCGTCTTCCACTCGGTGATCTGGCCCGCCATCCTGCTGGGGGCGAGCGGCCGGGGCGACCGGGGCGGCGAGCCCGGCCCGCTGGGCGCGCTGAACGTGCCCACCGAGGTGGTCTCCAGCGAGTTCCTCACCATGGAGGGGCGCAAGTTCTCCTCCTCGCGCCGCGTGGTCATCTACGTGCGCGACTTCCTGGAGCGCTACTCCGCCGACGCGCTGCGGTACTACATCATGGCCGCCGGGCCCGAGACCCAGGACACCGACTTCACCTGGGCCGAGTTCGTGCGCCGCAACAACGACGAGCTGGTGGCGGCCTGGGGCAACCTGGTCAACCGCTCCATCTCCATGGCGGCCAAGAACCTCGGCGAGATCCCCGCGGCGGGCGATCTCACCGACGAGGACCGCCGCGTACTGGAGGCGTCCGCGGCCGCGTTCGGCACCGTCGGCGCCCGCCTGGAGCGCTCGCAGTTCAAGGCGGCGCTCCAGGAGGCGATGCGGACCGTCGCCGAGGCCAACAAGTACATCTCCGACCAGGCCCCGTGGGCGCTGAAGAAGACCGACCCGGAGCGGATGGCCACCGTGCTGCACGTGGCGCTCCAGCTGGTCCAGGACGCCAACACCCTGCTCACGCCGTTCCTGCCGCAGTCCGCCAACAAGGTGTACGCGATGCTGGGCGGCGAGGGCACCTGGACGGGCATGCCCCGCCTGGAGACCGGCCACGACACCATCGGCGGCTCGGCGGAGAAGGTCGACTACCCGGTCATCACCGGCGACTACGCCGACAACGCCGCCCGCTGGGAGTCGATCCCGATCGTGCCGGGCACCCCGCTGAGCCGCCCCGAGCCGCTGTTCGCCAAGCTCGACCCGTCCGTCGTGGACGAGGAGCTGGCCCGCCTGGAGGGCGGCGCCGCGTAGGACGCGCGGCCCGGGCCGGGCCCGGGGCACGACGCACAAGAGAACGAACAGGACACACCGCCGCGCCGACGGGTCACCCGTCGGCGCGGCTCGTCGCGGAGGGAAGAACATGGGCAAGCGGTCGGGGAAGGCCGTCGAGGCGCGCAACGCGCAGACGCCGCCTCCGGCGCCGGATCCGCTGCGGGTCCCGGTGGCCGACAGCCACACCCACATGGACATGCAGACCCCGGAGGTCGCCGAGATCATCGCCGCCGCCGAGGCGGTCGGGGTGACCCCGCTGCTCCAGGTGGGCGTCGACCTGCCGTCGTCGCGCTGGGCGGTGGACGTCGCGGCCGCCAACCCCGGGAAGGTGTGGGCGGCGGTCGCCCTGCACCCCAACGAGGCGCCGCGCGTCGTGCACGGGGACGGCGCGGACGGTGTGGAGGTGGACGACACCGACTGGGCGGGCAAGACCCGCGAGCCCGGCGGTTTCGAGGCCCTCCGCAAGCAGCTGGCCGAGATCGACGCCCTGGCCGCCCGGCCGCAGGTGGTGGCGGTCGGCGAGACCGGCATGGACACCTTCCGCACCGGCCCCGAGGGGGCGCGCGCCCAGGAGGAGTCGTTCCGCGGGCACATCGCCGTCGCCAAGCGGCACGGCAAGGCCCTGATGATCCACGACCGGGAGGCGCACGAGGACGTGTTCCGCGTGCTGGAGGAGGAGGGCGCCCCGCACACGGTGGTGTTCCACTGCTTCTCCGGGGACGCGGCCATGGCCCGCCGCTGCGCGGACCTGGGCTACTTCATGAGCTTCGCGGGCAACGTGACGTTCGCCAGCGCGGAGCCTCTGCGCGAGGCCGCGCAGGCGGCCCCGGCGGAGCTGATGCTGGTGGAGACGGACGCGCCGTTCCTGACCCCCAAGCCGTACCGGGGCCGTCCCAACGCGCCCTACCTCATCCCGCACACGCTGCGGACGCTTGCACAGGTCAAGGACCTGGACGAGGACGAGCTCGCCGCGACCATCGCGGGCAACGCCAAGCGGGCGTTCGGGTTCTGAGCCCCCGGGCCCCGCGTGCGGGCGCCTCCCCCCGAGGGGAGGCGCCCGCCGCCGTCAGCGCCCGCCCCGCTTGAGGCGGCCGCGCTCGCGGCCCTCCTTGGTGCGGGCCTTCCACACGCGGGTCTGCTCGGAGCGCAGCCGCGCGTCGCCCCGGGCCCGGTTGCGCTCCGACTCGCGGCGCAGCCGGTTCCACCGCTCCAGGCGGCTCAGGTCCAGTTCGCCCTCGTCGATGGCGGCGCGGACCGCGCACCCGGGCTCGGTCTCGTGGACGCAGTCCCGGAACCGGCACTGCTCGGCCAGCTCGGTGACGTCGGCGAAGGTCCGGTCCACGCCCTCGGCCTCGCCGGGGACGTCGATGCGGCGCACGCCGGGGATGTCCAGGACGACCGCCCCCCGGGGCAGGACCAGCAGCTGCCGGTGGGTGGTGGTGTGCCGCCCCCGCTTGTCGCCGCGGATCGCGCCGGTGTCCATGAGCTCCTGTCCGGCGACGGCGTTGACCAGGCTGGACTTGCCCGCGCCCGAGGTGCCCAGCAGCACCCAGGTGGAGCCGGGGGCCATCCGCTCGGCGAGGGCGTCCAGGCCCTGGCCGGTGTGCGCGCTGACCACGTGGACCTCGATCCCGGGGGAGACCGAGCGTACGAGCTCGACGACCTCGGGCAGCCGGTCCCCGGCCAGCTCGGCCTTGGTGACGGCGACGACCGGCTCGGCGCCGCCGGCCCAGACCAGGCTGAGGAACCGCTCCAGGCGGCCCACGTTGGGCCCCTGGTCGGCCGCCTCGCAGATGAGGACGCGGTCCACGTTGGCGGCGAGGACCTGGTCGTAGGAGTCCTTGGCGATGCCCTGGCGGACGAGTGTGCCGGAGCGCTCCAGCACGGCCTCCACCAGCCAGGCGTCACCCGAGCGGCGCAGGGCGACCCAGTCGCCGGTGCACGGGGCCAGGGTGGGGTCGGTCCGCGTGTCCTTGAGGACGGCGGGGGAGTGGTCGGCGGGGACCTCGTCCCCCGGGACGCGGACCACGGAGCCGCCGCGGCGGGCGGCGCTCACGCGCCCGGGCACCAAGAGGTGCTCCGAGCCGTGGGCAACGGAGTCGAAGGCGGCCGCGACGCGCGGGTTCCAGCCCAGCGCCGTCAGCGGATGCGGAGGTGTGTCGGTGACACGGGTGTTCACGGTACGGCTCTTTCTTTCGGGAAGAAGGCGAGCCGGGCACCCGGGAGTGGTCGGGTGCGCTCAGGGCTCGCGGAACGTCGGGAGGTGGGGCTCACAGGCAAGGACGGTCACAGGCATGGCGCGTCCTCCTCTCCGGGTCGTTCCGCGGCGGGCGCACGCGGACCCGACGAAACTACACTCGGCGGGCCCGCGGGGGCCAATGGTTTTCCGGCGGGGTCAGCGGCGGCGCGTCCACACGTCGTCGGCCGCGCGGCGCGGCTCGCCCGCCGCCGCCTGCGCGATGGGGCGGGCCGAGGCGTGGCGCGGGCTGTACCCGGCGTCGCCGGGGCGGACCACGTCGTCCGGGGGCGCGGCGGCGGCGTGCACGGGGCGCCGGCTGTAGTCGGTGCGCTCCTCCTCGACCCCCAGGAGGAGGAAGAGGCTGCAGACGAGCAGGAACACGAAGAGCACCACGATCATCGGCAGCAGCAGGTCGGGCACGGTGGAGCCCTCGGGGGCGCCGTAGCGGGTGAACTCGGGCGCCTCGTGGTGCACGCCCGCCATCCCGGTGTAGTGCATCGAGGTGACGGCCGCGCCCATCAGCACGGAGGCGCCGGCGTTGGCGCCCAGCCCCGTGACCCGGGTGGCGAACCACAGGGCGGCGGTGGCCGCGACGACGGCGATGGCACAGGACGCGGCCACGTACACGGGGTCCAGGTGCAGGTCGCCGTGGACGTTCATCGAGGCGACGCCGGTGTAGTGCATGGCGATCACGCCGATCCCCAGCAGCAGGCCGCTGAGCAGCAGCCAGGGGGTGCTCCGCCTGCGCAGGCTCAGCGCGAGCGCGCCGCCCATGACCACGATGGCGATGGCGCCGCTGAGGAGGGTGAGCAGCGTGTCGTAGCGGATGGCGGTGCCCGAGAGGCGGAAGCCCATCATCGCGATGAAGTGCATGGACCACACGGCCATGCCGCCCAGGGCCAGGGCGGCCAGGAACGTCCAGTGCCACCGGGCGAGCCCGGTGGCGCGGCGGGCCCGGTAGGCGAAGGAGAGCCCGAGGAAGGAGCCGATCACCGAGACGGTGAACGCGATGGCGGGGGTCAGCCAGTCCTGGCCGAAGACATCGTCGAACACGGAACTCCACTTTCCATGACCTAGGTCACATTGGGCGTGAGCTACGGATCATAAAGATGGAATTCATGAAAAGCCAGGGGATGTGCGGAATACACATCACCCGATGCGGAGTGTCACCGGCGTGGGTGTGTTTTCCCGCGCCCTGTTCCCGATGTCCGAATGCGGGTTATCGGGTGCGGTCCCGGTTCGGGTCGAAAACGTGACGGGGGGAGTACTCTCCGCTCGCGTCCTTCCGTTCCTGCGGGGCCGGGGCGGGCGCGGGGCGCCGGGGCGCGTCCTCCACGCCCAGCATGAGGAAGAGGCTGCACACCAGCAGGAGGACGAACAGGCCCACCACCAGCGGCAGCAGCAGGTCCGAGGAGGTGGCCCCGGCCGGGGTGGACAGGTGGTCCCCGGTGTGCACGGTGGCGCTCATCCCGAACATGCCGGTGTAGTGCATGCAAGAGACGGCGACGCCCATGAGCAGCGAGGCCACGGTGATGGCGGGCAGGCCCTCCACGCGCCGGGCGAACCACAGGGCGGCGGTCGCGGCGGCCAGGGCGATCACCGCGGCGGCGGCGACGAACACCGGGTCGTGGTGCAGGTCGCCGTTCATGTTCATCGAGGCCATGCCGATGTAGTGCATGGCGACGATCCCGGAACCGGCGATGGCGCCGCTGAGCAGCAGCCAGCCGGTGGTCCCGCGGCGGATGGTCAGGTACAGCGCCACGCCCATGACCAGGATGGCGATGGCGCCGCTGGCCAGGGTCAGGGCGGTGTCGTAGCGGATGGCGGTGCCCGTGACCCGGAAGCCCATCATCGCGATGAAGTGCATGGACCACACGGCGGTGCCGCCCAGGCAGACCGCGCTCATGGCCAGCCACTGCAGGCGGGCGAAGCGGCGGGTGGCGGCGCGCGACCGCGCGGCCGCCATCAGGCCGATGAAGGAGCCGACGACCGACACCGCGTAGGCGATCCCCGGAGTCCACGGTCCGTAGGTGAAGTGATCGACCACGCTGTTCCGTCCCGACTGTGCGATTTTCCCGGCTGGAAAAGCATAGAAAACGGATATGAAACAAGAAAGCCGGAAGTATTACGCTTCTCTGCTTTCGGGACCTTGGTCGCATGAGGGAACCGCGAGCCCGGCGGGGGTGTGACCAGCGGTGACCGTGACCTCCGTGACCGGTATCACCGGTTTCGGGTCAGGAGGCGTGCGGCGGACGGCGCAGCCCCTGGAAGGCGATGGTGGCGAGGGTGTCGGCCACCTCCTCCGCCGACAGCCCGCGGTCGGGCTTGTACCACTCCACGATCGAGTTGACCATGCCGAACAGCAGCCGTGCGGCCACCGCCGGGTCCACGTCGTCGCGGATGTCCCCGGCGACGATGCCCTCGCGCACCAGGTCGGCGACCAGGTGGTCGAACTCGCGCCGCCGCTCCAGGGCGTGCTTCTCCACCTCGGTGTTGCCGCGCACCCTCAGGAGGAGCGTGACGTGCGGGAGCAGCTCCACCAGCACGCGGACACTGCCGCGCAGGACGTGGTCGAGCCGGTCCACGGCCGGGCCGGTGACCGAGGCCTCCTCGCGGGTGACCGCGAACAGGGCGTCCATGGCCAGGTCCAGCGACCGGCGCAGCAGCTCGGTCTTGCTGGAGACGTGGTGGTAGATCGCGGACTTGGTGACGCCCAGGGCGCGCGCCAGGTCCTCCATGCTGGTCCCGTCGTAGCCGCGCTCGTTGAAGACGCGGGCCGCCACGTGCAGGACGGAGTCGGCGTCGTGTCCGGGGCGTCCGGAGCGGCGCCTCCCGGAGCGCGGGGGCGCGGACTCGCCAGGGCTGGTTCGGGGCACGGTTGTCGAATCTACCTCGTGTCGCCGGCCGGTCGCGTGCCGGTCGTCCGGTCATGGACCGCGTGTCGTGGCCGTCACACGAGGGGGTCGGTTACTGAACGATCGGTCGGTGGGAGTCTACGGCGGATCGGGGCGCATCGGTAGAGGTGAGGGGGTCGCGGCGGGCGGCGGCCGGTCCCCTTTCCCGGAAGGGGCGGGGCGGTGCGCGTGGGAACGGGGGCGGCGCGGGTGCGGGGTCGGCGTCAAGAATCCGTTAAGTGTCTTGTGTCCCTTTTGGGAGAAGCGTAGTTTTTGTTCGCTTTCTTTGACCGGAGGCGTGATCCGCCTCGAAGCGAAGAAGAACGAGACTCCCCATGGCCATTTCACGTCGTCACGCCCTGCGCGCCTCCCTGGTCGGCGGTGCGGGAGCCGCCCTGGCCGCCGCGGTTCCCTCGTCCGCGTTGGCCGACTCCGGAGCCCCCTTCGAGGGAGGGGCCGCCGACGCCCTGCGTCTGCTCAAGGAGGGCAACCGGCGCTGGCGCCGGTTCGCCTCCGTCCACCCCCACGAGGGGCGCCGCCGCCGGATCGAGGTCGCCCAGGGGCAGAGCCCCTTCGCCCTCGTCCTCGGCTGCGCCGACTCGCGGGTCGCACCGGAACTGGTCTTCGACCGGGGCCTGGGCGACCTGTTCACCGTCCGTTCCGCCGGCGAGGTCCTGGACTCCTCGGTGCTCGGCAGCATCGTCTACGCCGTCGAACACCTGGCGGTCCCGCTCATCGTCGTCCAGGGTCACTCCTCCTGCGGCGCGGTGGGCGCCGCGGTGGAGGCCCACCGCACCGGAGAGCTCCCGCACGGCCACGTCGGCTACCTCGTGGAGCAGATCCTGGAGGTCGTCGACTCCACCCCCGACGACGGGGGCGACTTCGTCGACGCCTGCGTGCGCGCCAACGCCCGGCACGTCGCCGGCCTGCTGCGCGCGGACCCGGAACTGGCGCCGTTCGTCGAGTCCGGGAGGCTGGACATCGTCGCGGCCCGCTACGACCTGGAGGGCTACGGCGTCGACTGGCTCTGACCCGGCCCGTCGATCCGGACGTCGGGTCCTAGGGCCCGAAGAACCCATAAGGCGGTAGAGGCGATCGCCCGTGATATCACGGGCGATCGCCGTTTTATTCATGCCGTTCATGTGTGAAATCGGGCATTCGTTCCCAGGGGTGGCACCGGGTTCCCGGCCTTCTTATCAGGCACGATTCCACGGATTTCTGAAAAGCCAGCGGAATCGACCGCATCACCCTATTGTCGTCCTTGTCCGTACAAGGGCGGCCCGCTGCCCCGTCCGCCGCGGACCGCCCGACCCGTCTCCACGGAGGACCGATGTGCGTGCGATCGACCGACAGATGAGGGACCTGCTCCGGACGCCCGGGGTGCGCAGTGTCCACCTCGTCGACTGGCGGAGCGGGCGGACCCTCGTCCACGTCGGAGACGAGGACCGCCCCGAGGACGTGGTGGCGATCCTGCGGGCCGTGCACGCGGGACCGCTGTGCGCGGGCCAGGACATGGAGGACGTCGTCGTCTCCGACGCCCGCCACCACGTCCTGGCCGCCGTCCTGGCGGCGTCCGCGGACCTGTGCCTGCGGGTGCGGGTGCGGGTGTCCCCGGACGGGGGGAGCCTCGGCTCCGCCCTGCGGGACCTGCGCCGCCTCGCCCGCACCGCCCGGCCGCCCGCGCCCCGCCGCGACCGGCCCCCGCTGCCGGACCCGGGCGGCCTCCCCCGGCCCCGGCAGGCCGTCCCCGTGGACCGCGGGGTCCTGGAGCGCGTCCTCGCCGCGCTGCGCACCCTGTCGGCGGACGGACCCGACCGGGCGGTGACCGCGTGACCGGTGGGGCCTCCCCGCGCCGCGCGGTCCACGGGCTGCGCCGCTGGATCGCCGAACGGGGACGGCAGCGCCGAACCGACCGAACCGACCACAGGAAAGAGAAGGACATGCCGAACATCGAATCCGGCCTCAAAGAGATGATGGAGATCGACGGGGCGGTGGGCGCCGCCGTCGTCGACTACGGCAGCGGGATGGCGCTGGGCACCCTCGCCTCCACCAACACGCTCGACCTCACCGTCGCCGCGGCGGGCAACACCGAGGTGGTCCGCGCCAAGATGCGCACCATGGACCAGCTCGGCCTCAACGACGCCATCGAGGACATCCTCATCACCCTGTCCGGGCAGTACCACGTCATCCGCCCGCTCGCCGGCCGCAAGGGGCAGGGGCTGTTCCTCTACCTGGCGCTGGACCGGACCCGGGGCAACCTCGCCCTGGCCCGGCACCGCCTCAGGAACATCGAGGAGACCCTGGAGGTCTGACGCCGGGCCGGGGCGGCCGTGCCCTCCGGTCCCGCGCGCCGCTCCGGCCCGGGCGATGGGGGACAATCGGGGAAGACCCCGCTCTCCCACAGCCGCCCCCTGCCCGAGGAGAACCGGCCATGTTCCGGATCGCCATCAGCCGCCTCGACGGCGCGCGCATCGTCCTGGAGCACCGGGAGACGGTGCTCTCCGTCGACGAGGCCGTCCGCGCCGTCCTGGCCCGCCTGCCCGCCGCCGACCCGGCGGCGTTCAGCGGCCGCGCGGTGCAGGACTCGGTCAACCGGGTCAACGACTTCCGGCGCGACGTCGTGGCCGACGGCCGCGGATACCGGGTGGTCATCGCCCCGATGATGTGATCCGCGGCCGCCGGCCCGGGGAGCAGGGCGTCAGTCGGAGCCGAACGCCGAGTCGAACGACGCCTGCGGCGGGTCGTAGGCGTGGGAGCGGACGAACTCCACCGCCTCGGCCGCGCCGACCAGCCGGTCCATCCCCGCGTCCTCCCATTCCACCGAGATCGGCCCGGTGTAGCCGATGGAGTTCAGGACGCGGAAGCAGTCCTCCCAGGGCACGTCGCCGTGGCCGGTGGACACGAAGTCCCAGCCGCGCCGCGGGTCGCCCCACGGCAGGTGCGAGCCCAGCCGCCCGTTGCGTCCGTTGCCGGTCCGCCTGCGGGTGTCCTTGCAGTCCACGTGGTAGATCCGGTCCCGGAAGTCCCACAGGAACCCCGCCGGGTCGATATCCTGCCACACCATGTGGCTGGGGTCCCAGTTCAGGCCGAACGCCTCCCGGTTCCCCACCGCCTCCAGCGCCGCCCGCGTCGACCAGTAGTCGTAGGCGATCTCGGAGGGGTGCACCTCGTGTGCGAACCGCACCCCCACCTCGTCGAACACGTCCAGGATCGGGTTCCACCGGTCGGCGAAGTCCCGGTACCCGGCCTCGATGACGTCCTCGCCCACCGGCGGGAACATCGCCACGTACTTCCAGATCGCCGACCCCGTGAAGCCCACCACCGTGGACACCCCGAGCCGGGCGGCGGCCCGCGCGGTCGTCTTCATCTCCTCGGCGGCGCGCCTCCGCACGCCCTCGGGGTCGCCGTCGCCCCACACCCGGGACGGCAGGATGTCCTTGTGCCGCCGGTCGATGGGGTCGTCGCAGACCGCCTGGCCGAGCAGGTGGTTGGAGATCGCCCACAGCCCCAGGCCGTGCCGCTCGAGGGTGTCGAGGCGGTCGCGCACGTAGTCGTCGTCGGCGGCGGCGCGGGTGACGTCGAGGTGGTCGCCCCAACAGGCCAGTTCCAGCCCGTCGTAGCCCCAGGAGGACGCCAGGGAGCAGATCTCCTCGAAGGGCAGGTCGGCCCACTGCCCGGTGAAGAGGGTGACCGGTCGTGTCATGGTCGGGCCTTTCGTCGGTGGGCCCCGGCTCGGGGCCGGGGCCGGTGTTCGTTCGTCAGTGGTGGTTCTCTTGCCCGACCCGGGTCCCGGCGGTGCCGTCGGGCTCCAGCGCCCCCAGGTCGGGGGAGGCGGGCAGGTGGACGTGGACGTGGCCCAGCCCGGCGGCGACCGCGGCCTCGTCCAGGTGCGAGGCCGCGGCCGACCAGCCGACGACGGCCTCGTTGCGCACGTCCATCGCCACGTGCAGCAGGTCCATGCGCAGGTCCTCGTCCTCCACCAGCGCGGCCTTGGAGTAGGTGTCGGCGGCCACGACCAGCAGCGACGCCGACGAGATCAGGCCGGTGCGGACCGGGTCCGCGCCTTCCCGCACGGCCAGGCCGGTGGCGGCCTCGTGGGCGGCGGTCCGCCAGCCGTGCACGGTCGCGGCGTCCACCACGTCGAGCGGCGGGTGGGAGCCGTCGGTGGGCAGCCACTCCTCCATCTCCTCGACGACCGGGGACAGGGTCTCCCCGGCGGCGGTCGCGTCCTCGGCGAGCGCGGCCACGGCGTCGGCGTCGGCGCCGCCGGGTTCCTCGCGTCCGCCGGACAGGACGAGCGCGGCGATCAGCGCCATCACGACGGCCATCGCGCCGATGGTGAGCCACCAGGTCAGCGGAGTGGTGCGGGAGGGTTCGGGCAGGTCCTCCGGGGGCTGCGGTCCGGAGTCCTCCAGGGTCGGGGGGTTGGGGTGGTCGGCGGGCATGGTGACGTCTCCTAGCGGGTGGGAGTCACCCTGCTCCCGGCGGCGCTCTCCGGCCAGCGCGGCACCGAGCGGGGTGGTGGTGTGCCGTGCCGGACGCGTCGCCCGCCCGCCCGCTGTGCGTGCACGGCCGGGTGCGGACCGCGCCCCGGGTCCCACCACTCCTCACCTTCCACTCGGGAGGGACCTCAGGAACGCCAGCCCGTCGACGGCGATCGCGTCCTGTGTCGCCGCCAGCGGCCGCCAGATGGAGGCCGCGGTGGCGATGGTGGCATTCTCCGCGGTGAAGGATTCGATGACCAGGGGGCCTGTGTACCGGATCGTGTCCAGTGAGGCGGCGATCCCGGGCCAGTCCAGGTGGTCGGCCCCGGGGGCGCCCCGGTCGTTCGCGCATACCTGCACGTGGGCGACCCGGTCGCCGGCCCGCAGGATCGCCGCCGGGACGTCCCGCTCCTCGATGTTCATGTGGTACACGTCCAGGGCCAGGCCGCAGTGCTCCGACGGCAGGTCCGCGAGCAGCTCCAGGCCCTGGTCGACGGTGTTGAGGACGCTCGTCTCGTAGCGGTTGAGGGGCTCCACCGCCAGCCGGACGCCCGCCTGCGCGGCGTGCTCCACGACCGGGGCCAGGGCCTCGGTCAGCTCGGCCGCGAGGGACGCCCGCTCCGCGGGGGACATCCGCCAGGTGCGGCCCACCGACGCGTAGGCGGGGCCGGCGGCGACGGGCGACCCGACCGCCGCCGCCGCGTCCACGACCCGGCGCAGGTAGTCCTGTGTCGTCCGCCGGGTGCCCGGGTCGGTCGCGACCAGCTCCCGACCCGGGCCCATGACCAGTACGACGCGGGGCTCCAGACCCAGCCCGCTCACCAGGTCCCGCGCGCGGCCGGGGTCCCAGTCGCCGACGTCCTCCACGGGCAGTTCGATCACGTCGAACCCCCAGTCCGCCACCCGTGGGGCGATCACTTCCAGATCGGCCCCGGTCAGCGGTGACGTCCACACCCAGGTGTTGACCCCCAGCGCGCGCATCCGCCCCTCCTCCTACCGGTCGGTCCAGGCCTCGGGGAACCCGGGCAGGTCCTCCCCGCCGAACTTGGCGTAGTGCAGCGACGGCATGTCGGCGTTGCGGTCCAGGTAGTCCTGGAGCTCGCCCTGGCGGATGGGCTCCTGCGGCAGGATCCACTCGGAGGGCACCTCCTCGCCGCCCAGGATCATGGCGGCGGCCAGCACCGGGGTGCGCCACTGGAAGTTGGAGTACACCGGCGCGATCGCGGTCAGCCCCTCCTCGTCCCACTTGCGCATGAAGCTCAGCTCGTCCTCACCGGAGATCACCGGGTAGGGCTGGCCGGCGTCCTCGAACGCCTCCAGGGCGGCCACGGCGCCGTCGCCGGCGTCCATCCAGATGCCGTCGACCTCGCCGCGCTGCAGGTGCTGGGAGACCAGGTCCTTGATCTTGGCGCCGTCGCCCTCGGTGAACTCGAAGCCGAGCACCTCCAGCTCGCTCTCGCCGAAGATCTGCTGGGCGGCCGCCCAGCGGTGCTCCAGCACGTCCACACCCGGCAGGATGCGCAGTGCCAGCACTCGGGAGCCCGGCTCCAGGTTCTCCACCAGGAACTCGGCGGCGTCGGCGCCGTAGGCGTAGCCGCCGATCGGGTGGATGAAGGTCACCATGCAGTCGGTGTTGACGCCGCGGTCGAACACGATGACCGGGACGCCGCTCTCGCACGCGGTCTCCACCGCCGGAGTCAGCGTGGCCGTGGTGGACGGCGAGATGATGATGGCGTCGCAGTCGCCCGAGTCCACGAAGGCCTGGATGTCGGAGATCTGCTGGTTGTCGTCGTCGGCGGCGTCCGACACCCGGAACTCGCCGATCCGGCCCTCCTCCTGGAGCGCCTCCACCTGCTGCTCCATGGTGATGAAGCCGGTGACGCGCCAGGGGTTGGAGACCGAGGCGTTGGAGAAGCAGACGGTGGCGTCCTCGGGGGAGTCGTGGACGAACTCCGAGGTGTCCGTCCACTCCGGCTCGATCGCCTGGAGCCAGGGCTCGTCGGGCGAGCCCTCCGGCGTGATCTCCCGCTGGGCGAGCTGGGCCTCGTACTCGGCCTCGTCGAACCACTCGGCGTCCGGCGTCATCCCGGCGCCGCCCTCACCTCCCGGCGCGGCCTCGTCGGGCGCGTCGGTGGTACACGCCGAGAGCATCAGTGTCAGGCCGGCGGTGCCGGCGAGCAGCATGCGTGAGATGCGCATGGTTACCTCCTGGGGGTCCCGGGCTCGCGCTCGGGTTCGTGGTCCGGTCGCCGGCGCGGGCGCCCCGGCGGTCGCAGATCGCCCCGGCGGGCGGCGTAGGCCACCGCGGCGATGATGATGAGCCCCTGCACCGAAGGCTGGATGGTCGAGGGCAGGTAGAGCTGGTTGAAGAGGGTGAACAGGGCTTCGACGGTGAGGGCGCCCAGGGCGGCGGCCACGACCGTCCCGCGGCCGCCGCCCAGGACCACTCCGCCCAGCACCACGGCGGTGATGGCGGTGAACTCCAGCCCCTGGCCGACCTGCGCGGTGACCCCGGCGAACCCGCCGATGAGGATCGCCGCGACGGTCGCCATGAGGGTGGAGCCGACGAAGGCCAGGGTGCGCACCCGCTGCACCCGCACCCCGGCGTAGGCGGCGGCGACGTCGTTGTCGCCGGTCGCCATCAGGGAGCGGCCGAACGGGGAGCGCATGAGGAGCACGGCGCAGACGGTCAGCGCCAGGGCGATGAGCACCGCCCAGGGCAGCTGCCCCAGGAACGGCACGCCCTCGATCCCGCCCCGGCCGGGGACGCGGAACGCCTCCGACAGGGAGCCGGTGGGCGCGCCCCCGGTCCAGAACCGGACCGCGCCGAACAGGACGAGCATCATGCCCAGGGTGGCGATGATCGACGGCACCTTGAGGAGCGTCGTGACCAGCCCGTTGACCAGGCCCACCAACAGGCCGAAGGCGAGCATGAGGCCGATGACGGGCAGGGTCATGCCCTCCTCGCCGTCGATGAGCCGGGCCGCGATGACCACCTGGGCGCCGACCAGGGAACCGACCGACAGGTCGAACTCCCCGGACACGATGACCAGGTACTGGCCCACGGCCAGGATGACGAGCGGCGCCGCCTTCTTGGCGAAGGCCATGAGCGGCGGGCCCTCGAAGAAGGACGGGTTCCGGGTGGCGATGACCACGAAGATCAGCACCAGGATCAGGAGCACCGTGGCGGTGCCGCCCCGTCCCAGCGAGGACAGCAGGGCGAGGGGGGCGGAGCGCCGGGCGGGCGTCTCGGTCATCGTCCGCCTCCTTCGGTGCCGGAGGTGACGGGGGCCGGGGCGCCGCCCGGATCGGGCGGGGGAGCGGGTGGCGGCGGACCGCCGGAGGGGAAGCGCACCCGCACCGCGGACCGGGACAGCCGGCCGCGGGCGTAGATGGCGACGGCGGTGATGACGATGACGCCGCGCAGCACGTCCTTGACGAACGGGTCCACCGCCAGCACGTTGAACACGGTGTCGAGGGTGGCCAGGATGAACACCCCGGCGATGGTCCCGGCCACGCCGCCGCGCCCGCCCAGCAGGTAGGTCCCGCCGAGCACCACCGCGGCGATGGCCTCCAGTTCGTAGCCGTTGTTGTAGACCAGGGCGCTGCCGGTGCCGAAGCGCGAGGCCAGCAGCAGCCCGGCCATCCCGGCGGTCACCGAGCACAGGACGTGCGCGGTGATGACGGGGATCCGGTCGCGGACACCGGACAGGCGCGCCACCTCGGCATCGCCGCCCACCGCGTACATGTGGTAGCCGGTGCGGGTGCGGTGCAGGAACACCACCGCCGCCGCGGCCAGGGCCAGCATGACCAGGGTGGACACCGGGAACACCCCGATGCGGGTGTAGCCGAAGGCCTGGAAGGTGGCGGGGATCGCCCCCGCCGGGCCCTGGAAGTTGGTGTCCAGGTACCCCTTGATGATGAGCCCGGTGCCCAGGGTGGCGATGAACGGGTTGACCCGCAGCCACGTCACGATGGTGCCGTTGGCCAGGCCGATCAGCGCCGCCAGGCCCAGGGTGGCGGCGATGCCCAGGGGGACGCGGGCCGGGTCGCCCGCCATGACGGTGGCCGCGACCACGGTGGACAGGGCCGCCACGTACCCGACCGACAGGTCCAGGGAGCGGCACAGGATGACCAGGGTCTGGCCGATGGCGAGGAACCCGAGCAGGCTGCTGCGGGTGAACAGGTCCACGGTGTTGGCCGTGGTGAAGAGGTTCTCGCCCCGGGACGCGACGTAGAGGGTGCTGAGCACCAGCAGCAGGACCAGGGCCAGGTAGACCAGGCCGGTGGTGCCGGTGCGGGCCCACAGGGCGCGGACCGCGGACTGCGGGGAGGCGGGGGGAGCGCTCACGGTGCGGCCTCCTCGTGGCTGTGGTCGTCGGGGTGTCCGGCCGCCGCTGCGGTGATCCGCGGGTCCTCGACCCCGGGGCCGGCGGGTTCGGCGGCGGAGCCGGTGGCCAGCGCCATGACCTCCTCCTCGCCGGAGCCGCCGGGCAGCCCGCCCGCCACCCGGCCGTCGGCCAGGACGACGAGGCGGTCCGACATCCCGATCAGCTCGGGCAGCTCCGAGGAGATGAGGACGATCGCCACGCCCTGCGCCGCCAGCTCCCGCATCAGCCGGTAGACGGCCTGCTTGGCGCCGACGTCGATGCCCCGCGTGGGCTCGTCCAGCACCATCACGCCGGGCTCGGTCGCCAGCCACTTGGCCAGCACGACCTTCTGCTGGTTGCCGCCGGAGAGGTAGCGGACCTCCTGGGTGTTGCCGCCGCGCGCCACCAGCTCCAGGGAGGAGAGCACCCCCGGCAGGCGGGCGGCTCGGGCGCCCGAGCCGAACGGCCACACCGCGTCCAGGACCAGCCGGGCGTTGGCCAGGACCGACTGGTTCAGGGCCAGGCCCTGGGTCTTGCGGTCCTCGCTCACCAGCACCAGGCCCGCCCGGATCGCGGTCCGCGGCGAGCGCGGGTCCACCCGGCGCCCGTCCACGCGGACCTCGCCCCGGGTGAAGCGCTCGATCCCGAACAGGGCGTGCGCGATCTCGGTGCGCCCGCTGCCCTGGAGCCCGGCCAGGCCCACGATCTCGCCGCCGCGCACCTGGAAGGAGATGCCGTCCAGCTGGGTGTTGCCGCCGCCGGACACCTCCAGGCGCACGTCGCCGTGGCGGTCCCCGGACGGTTCCAGGTGCTCGGGGAAGACCGCCGACACCGGACGGCCCACCATCATGCGGACCAGGTCGGCCGGGCGAGTCCCGGCGGCGTCCACGGTGTCGACGAGGCGACCGTCCTTCAGGACGGTGATCCGGGTCGCCAGGTCGAAGATCTCCCGCATGCGGTGGGAGACGTACAGCACCGCCACACCGCGTTCGAGCAGGCGGGCGATGATCCGGTAGAGCACCTCCACCTCGCTCTCGGCCAGCGCGGCGGTCGGCTCGTCCATGGAGATGACGCGGGCGTCGTGCGAGAGCGCCTTGACGATCTCCACCACCTGCTGCTGGGCCACCGACAGGGACCGGACCCGGGCCCAGGGCTCGATGCCCTCCAGGTCCAGGTCGGCGAGCAGGGCGGCGGTGGCGCGTTCCATGGCGCGGGCGTCCACGGCGCCGAACCGGCCCCGGATCTCCCGGCCCAGGAACACGTTCTCGGCGACGGTGCGCTCCGGGAGCAGGTTGAACTCCTGGAACACCGTGGCCACGCCGGCCCGCTGCGCCTGGACCGGGTGCTCGAAGGAGACGGGGCGGCCGTCCAGTTCGACGGTGCCCCCGTCGGCCGGGTGGACCCCGGCCAGGACCTTCATCAGGGTCGACTTCCCGGCGCCGTTCTCGCCCACCAGGGCGTGCACCTGCCCCGGGTACAGCTCCAGGTCGACGCCGTGCAGGACGCGGACGCCCAAGAACGACTTGGTGATGCCGCTCATGCGGACCACCGGCTCTGCGGGGGGTGCGGTGCTCATCCCCGGTCCACCTCGGTGACGTCGACCCAGCGGCGCTCGCGGGCCGAGAGCAGCACGGCCTCGGCGATGACCGCCGCGCGCAGCCCGTCGGCGAAGACCGGCAGGCCCTCGGGGGAGCCCCCGGCGACGGCGTCGGCGGTGTCGGCGACCAGGGCGTTGAAGCAGTCCTGGTAGCCCTGCGGGTGGCCGACGGGGACGGCGGTGAGCCGGGCGGCGTCGGCGCTCAGGTCCGGGTCGTCCCGGGAGATGATCCCGGTGCGCCCGCGCCCGCCCGCCCACAGGGTCTCGGGGCGCTCCTGGTCGAAGCGCAGCGAGCCCTCGGTGCCGGAGACCTCCAGCACCAGGCTGTTCTTGCGGCCGGGGGAGACCTGGCTGATGACCGCGCCGCCCACGGCCCCGCCGGCGGTCGCGAACTGGAGGGTGACCAGGTCCTCGGTGTCCACCGGCCGCCCGTCGCGGACGTCGTTGAGCCGGCCGGTCTGGGCGCTGACGGAGGCGATCCGGTCGCCGGTGACGAACTCGAGCATGTCGCACCAGTGCGAGCCGATGTCCCCGAACGCCCGGGTGGGGCCGCCGAGCCGCGGGTCCACCCGCCAGTTGTCCTCCTGCGGGTACAGCAGCCAGTCCTGGAGGTAGCCGCCGTGGGCCAGGCCGACCCTGCCGACGGCGCCCGCGGCGACCAGCGCCCGGGCCTCGCGGACCATGGGGTGGAAGCGGTAGGCGAAGGGGACGACGGCGACCAGCCCGGCGTCCGCGGCGGCCGCGGTCATCTCCGCGGCGGTCGCGGCGTCGGTGGCCAGGGGCTTCTCGCACACCACGTGTTTGCCGGCGGCCAGGGCCGCCAGGGTCAGGGGTGCGTGGAGGTGGTTGGGGACGCACACGTGCACCACGTCCACGTCGTCGCCGCGGATCAGGTCCAGGGCGTCG
The DNA here is from genome assembly GCF_018316655.1 of Nocardiopsis changdeensis. GTDB lineage: Bacteria > Actinomycetota > Actinomycetes > Streptosporangiales > Streptosporangiaceae > Nocardiopsis > Nocardiopsis changdeensis. The sequence goes on from NZ_CP074133.1 coordinate 914,127, forward strand.
GCGTGGGCGCGGCCGACGCCGTTGGCGGAGCGGAAGGCCTCGGCCTTCGCGGGGGAGGAGCCCGCCACTCCGACGACCGCGCCCCCGTTGGCGCGGACGGCGTGGCTGTGGACCCGGCCCATGAACCCGGTGCCGATCACGGCGGCCCGGTAGGCGTTGGGCGGGGCCTCCCCGACACCGGACCCGCTGCCGATGCTTGTGACCTTACTCACTGACATGCTCGCACCGTACGCCGGACTTCTGTCGACGGTCAAGCATAAGTTGAGAAACGTGACCGCAATAGGTCCTTTCGAGGCGGTCAATAGATCCTGTGCTTGACTTGTCCCATGACGGAAGATGCGCTGACCGGCCCGCCGGCCCACGGACTCCGGGCCGCTCCCACCACGACCGCGCCCGGGGCGGGGACCCTGCTCCGGCTGCTGCGCGACGGCCGCCCCCGCACCCGGTCCGAGCTGGCCGGGGCCACCGGCCTGGCCCGGTCCACCGTCACCCAGCGGGTGGACGCGCTCCTCGCCAGCGGCCTCATCGGCCCGGCGGGCGAGGCCGTCTCCACCGGCGGCCGCCCGCCCACCACGTTCTCGTTCCGGCCCCGGGCGCGGGTCGTCCTCGCCGCGGACCTGGGCGCCACCCACGCGCGGCTGGCCCTCACCGACATGGCGGCCGAGGTCATCGCCGAGGCCCGCGCCGACCTGGACATCGCCCTGGGGCCCGAACACGTCCTGGACTGGGTGGTGGAGCACGGCCGCGGGCTGCTCGCCGGCGCCGGCCGCGACGTCTCCGAGCTGCTGGGCCTGGGCATCGGCCTGCCCGGCCCCGTCCAGCACTCCACCGGCCGGGCCGTGAACCCGCCGATCATGCCCGGCTGGGACGGCTTCGACGTGCCCGGCTACGTGGGGGAGCGGCTGGCCGTCCCGGTGCTGGTGGACAACGACGTGAACATCATGGCGATCGGCGAGCACCACACCGCCTGGCCCGACGCCAGCCACCTGATGTTCGTCAAGGTCGCCACCGGCATCGGCTGCGGCATCGTCAGCGAGGGCCGCGTCTACCGGGGCGCCCAGGGCGCGGCCGGGGACATGGGGCACATCCACGTCCCCAGCGGCGCGGACAAGCCCTGCCGCTGCGGCAACACCGGCTGCCTGGAGGCCGTCGCCAGCGGGGCCGCCCTGGCCGAGGCCCTCACCGCCGAGGGCGTGCCCGCCCACAGCGCGCGCGACGTGGTGGAGCTGGCCCGCAACGGGTCCGTTCCGGCGCTGCGCGCCCTGCGCCAGGCGGGCCGCGACATCGGCGAGGTGCTGGCCGCGTCCGTCAACATGTTCAACCCCTCGGTGATCGTCATCGGCGGGGCGCTGGCCCTGGCCGGGGACCACCTGCTGGCCGGGGTGCGCGAGGTCATCTACCAGCGGTCGCTGCCGCTGGCCACCGAGCACCTCAGCATCGTGTCGTCGGCGGCCGCCGAGAGCGCGGGCGAGATCGGCGCCGCCGTGCTGGTCATCGAGCACTGCCTGAGCCCGGAGCACGCCGACCGCATCATCGCCGGGACCGCCTGAGAGCCCGGCCCGGGCCGGGGAGGCGCGGGCGGATCCGCGCCCGCGCGGGGTTCCCGGACTCCGCCGGGCCCGGGCCGGGGAGGCGCGGACACGGGCGGGCACAGGGGAGGGGCGGAGCCGTTCGGCTCCGCCCCCCGCCTCTTGCGTCATGACCCTGGGTCAGGGAGTCACAGACCTCGCGGTTCCCCCCGGGGCTCGGTCGGTTCCCGACGGGGCTCGCGGACCTCGGGCAGGATGCCCTCCTGGTGCAGGACCGGCTTCTCTCGGGCCGGCCGCCCGCCGCGGACCACGGCGGTCCGCGCCACGCTGTTCACCAGGACGGCGATGGCCACACCCGTGATCAGGTTGATCACGGCGGTGGCGGTGGGGCTGGCGCCCTCCACCCCCTGGGTGAAGGGGGTGACCACCGCTATGGCGGTGATCAGGCCGATGATCCACACGAAGAAGGCGCGGGCGCGCGGCGCCGCCACCAGCAACAGGTGCATCAGGGCCGTGGCCGCCAGGGCCGCGACCCCCGCCATGAAGGCGTAGGCCGCGGTCCCGGCGTCACCGAGGTAGCCGGCCTCCTCCGGGGCCAGCACCGGGATCCCCAGGGCACCCCTGAAGAACAGGGTGCCCACCAGGACGACCAGTGCGGCCACCACCGCCGTCGCCAGGCCGCCGGACCACAGGCGGACCGCGTTGACGGGTCGTTCAGCTGCGAACTCGCTCATGCCGTTACCCCCAGATACGGCCTCGAGTATCGTCGCACTCCGTATACATCCGGATACGTCCGAACTCGGTCACAGCCCACATACCCGAAGCCCCGCGCAGGTAACCCACACGTGGAACACTGGGGGTATGGCTCACTTCGCGCACGCCCGCGTCGACCTGGACGCGATCGCCTACAACGCACGGCTGCTCCGCGAGCGCGCCGGCGGGGCCGCGCTCATGGGCGTGGTCAAGGCCGACGGCTACGGGCACGGCATGCTGCCCGCCGCCCGCGCGCTGCTGGCGGGCGGGGCGACCTGGCTGGGCACCGCGTTCATCCGCGAGGCGCTCGGGCTGCGCGCGGCCGGGATCACCGCGCCCGTGCTTGCCTGGATCATCCCGCCCGGCGAACCCGTGGGCGAGGCCGTCGAGAACGGCGTCGACCTGGGCGTCAGCGACGCCGCGGTGCTGGAGGCCGTCCTCGGGGCGGCCCGCAGCCTGGGCCGCACCGCGCGGGTGCAGCTCAAGATCGACACCGGCCTGAACCGGGGCGGCATCGGCCACTCCGAATGGGGCTCCCTGGTGGAGGCCGCCGCGCGCGCCGAGGAGGCCGGCCACCTCAAGGTGAGCGGGATCTGGTCGCACTTCGCCTGCGCGGACGAGCCCGGGCACCCCTCGATCGCCGCCCAGCTCTCCGTGTTCCACGACGCCCTGGAGACCGCCGACAAGGTCGGCCTGACCCCCGAGGTGCGCCACATCGCCAACTCGGCGGCGCTGCTCACCCTGCCCGAGGCGCACTTCGATCTGGTGCGCGGCGGTATCGCGAGTTACGGGCTGTCCCCGATCCCGGATTTGGATGTGCCCGGATTGCGGCCCGCGATGACCCTGCGTGCCCGCGTCGCCCTCACCAAGCGGGTGCCGCCCGGCAGCGGCGTCTCCTACGGCCACCGCTACGTGACCGACCGCGAGACCACCCTCGCCCTGGTGCCCCTGGGCTACGCCGACGGCGTGCCCCGGGCCGCCACCAACAGGGGCCCGGTGCTCCTGGGCGGACGCGGGCGCGTCATCGCGGGAACGGTCTGCATGGACCAGTTCGTTGTCGACGTGGGCGACGACGAGGTGGCCGCCGGCGAGTACGCGGTGCTGTTCGGCGACCCGGACGCCCACCCGGGCGCGCCGAGCGCCCAGGACTGGGCCGGGGTCCTGGACACCATCCCGTACGAGATCGTCACCCGGGTCGGCGTCCGGGTCCCGCGCGAGTACGTCGGCGGGGCCTGAGCCGCGGCGACCGGGCCTGCGGGCCGCCCGCGGGCGCGCCCCCGGTGGCGGCCGCGGGTGTGGCGGCCGCGACCCCCGCCGATCGTCCACAACCGGCCGCGCGCGCCCGCCGCCCCGCCTAACCTGGGGTGAAGGGGACACACCCGACGGTCGTGCCACGACCCCGGTCGGCCACCGCCCGAACCTTACCGACACACAGCCTTGCGAGTCCGATGACAGACGTGACGACCACAGCGAACGCGTCCACCGCGGTCACCGCCGCCACCGACGGCGCCATGCGCGCCCTGGGCCGCGCCCTGGCCGGCCTCAGCCGGGCGGGGGACCTGCTGATCCTGTCCGGCCCGCTCGGCGCGGGCAAGACCACCCTCACCCAGGGCCTGGGCCGGGGGCTGGGCGTGCGCGGCTCGGTCACCTCCCCGACCTTCGTCATCTCCCGCGTCCACCCCTCGCTGGTGGGCGGCCCCTCCCTGGTCCACGTGGACGCCTACCGCCTGGGCGGCCCCGACGAGATCGACGACATCGACCTCGACATGACCCTCCCCGACTCCGTCACCGTCGTGGAGTGGGGCGAGGGCGTCGCCGAGGGGCTGTCCGACGACCGGCTGGAGATCCGGATCGAGCGCCACGCCGACGACAGCCGCACCGTCCACCTCACCCCGGTCGGCCGGCGCTGGGCGGGCGTCGCCCTGCCCGTCGCCGTCGACGACGAGAACACGGAAGACTAGACCGGTGCTGCTCCTGGCCTTCGACACCGCCACCCCCGCCGTCACCGCCGCCATCGGCGAGTCCGGCGCGGACGGCGCCTTCACCCTGCGCGCGAGCGCGTCCTCGGTGGACGCCCGCCGCCACGGCGAACTGCTCTCCCCGACCATCCGGCGGCTCACCGGGGAGGCCGGGATCGCCCTGGCCGACCTCGACGCCGTCGCCGTCGGCATCGGCCCCGGCCCCTACACCGGCCTGCGCGTGGGGCTGGCCACGGCCCACGCCCTGGCCGACGCGCTCGGCGTCCCCTGCCACGGGGTGGCCACCCTGGACGCGCTGGCCTTCGCCACCGGGCGCACCGGGCCGTTCGTCGCCATGACCGACGCCCGCCGCAAGGAGGTGTTCTGGGCCCGCTACGACGACCGCCTCACCCGGGTGGGCGAGATCGCCGTGGACCGCCCGGCCGACCTCGACACCGGCGGGCTGCCGCTGGTCGGCGACGGCGCCCGGATGTACGCCGACGTGTTCGGGGAGGCCGCGGCCGCACCGGACCCGGCGCACCCCGACGCCGCCGCCCTGGCCGAGCTGGCCCTGCGCCGGCTGCACGCCGGGGAGGCCCTGCCCGCCCCCGAACCCCTCTACCTGCGCCGCCCCGACGCGGTGGTGCCCGGCGCCCCGAAGAAGGTCCGCCAGTGGGTGAAGTGACACCGGTGCGCGACACCGCCCTGGACGCGGTGCGCGCCGCCCCGCCCGCGGGAGTGGCCCTGCGGCCCATGGCCGCCGGGGACGTCGACGCGGTCATGGCGCTGGAGCGCGCCCTGTTCCCGGCCGACGCCTGGAGCGAGGGGATGCTGCGCGAGGAGCTCGCGGAGACCGCCACCCGCCACTACGTTGTGGCCGTCGCCGGCGACGCCCTGGTCGGCTACGCCGGCCTGCGGTTCGTCCCGCCCGAGGGGGACGTGCAGACCATGGCCGTGGCCGAGTCCGCCTGGGGCACCGGGATCGGGGGAGCGCTGCTCACCGAGCTCCTGGACCAGGCGGCCCGGCGCGGGGTGCGCGACATGTTCCTGGAGGTGCGCTCGGACAACCCGCGCGCCCAGAAGCTCTACGCCCGCTTCGGATTCGAGCGGATCGGCATCCGGCGCGGCTACTACAACGGGGCCGACGCCCTGGTCATGCGGCGCGTCGCCGAGGAGGGTACCCATGAGTGACCACGACCTCCCGCTCATCCTGGGCATCGAGACGTCCTGCGACGAGACCGGTGTCGGCCTCGTGCGCGGCTGCGAGCTGCTCGGCGAGTCGGTGGCCTCCAGCGTGGAGCAGCACGTCCGCTTCGGCGGCGTGGTGCCCGAGGTGGCCAGCCGCGCCCACCTGGAGGCCATGACGCCCACCGTGCACCGGGCGCTGGACTCCGCGGGTGTGAAGCTCTCCGACGTCGACGCCATCGCCGTCACCGCGGGGCCCGGCCTGGCCGGGGCGCTGCTGGTGGGGGTCTCCGCCGCCAAGGCGTACGCGATGGCGCTGGACAAGCCGCTGTACGGGGTCAACCACCTGGTCGGGCACGTGGCCGTGGACCAGCTGGAGCACGGGCCGCTGCCCAAGCCCGCCATCGCCCTGCTCGTCTCGGGCGGGCACACCTCGCTGCTGCTGGTCAACGACCTGGCCACCGACGTGGTGTCGCTGGGCGACACCGTGGACGACGCCGCGGGCGAGGCCTACGACAAGGTGGCCCGGCTGCTGGACCTGCCCTATCCGGGCGGGCCGCCCATCGACCGGGCGGCGCAGCGGGGCGACGCCAAGTCGATCCGTTTCCCGCGCGGCAAGTGGGGGGACGGCACCTACGACTTCTCGTTCTCGGGCCTGAAGACCGCTGTCGCCCGCCACGTGGAGGACGCCGACCGCCGCGGCGAGCCGCTGGTGGTCGCCGACATCGCCGCCGCGTTCCAGGACGCGGTGGTGGACGTGCTCACCCGCAAGGCCGTCGACGCCTGCGTGGAGCACGGGGTGAGCACGCTGGTGATCAGCGGCGGCGTGGCCGCCAACTCCGCGCTGCGCGCCCTGGCCGAGCAGCGCTGCCGCGAGGCGGGGATCACCCTGCGGGTGCCCCGGCCCAAGCTGTGCACCGACAACGGCGCCATGATCGCCGCCCTGGGCGCGGAGGTCGTGGCGGCGGGGCTGCCGCCGTCGGAGCTGGACCTGGCCACGGACACCTCGCTGCCGGTGGAGTCCCCGCTGGCCCGCTAGGCGTACTGATCACGGAGGCCGGTGACACCGCCTCCACCCGACACGAACCGGGAGGGCCTCCGGTATCGGTGTGGATCGCGACGTCCCACCGGCCACCGGGAGGCCCTCGGTGCCCCGCACCATCAGGCCGACGCCCTCCTCACACCCGCGGGCCGCCTCGCGTCGGCCCGCTGCCTGGTCGACGGCGGCCGGCCGCTGCGCCGGTCGGTTCGCGGGAGACCACCCGGCGACCGCTCCCGGCACCCGGCGCAAGCGCCGGGCCACACGAAGGCATCCACCGAACACGCCCCGGCACCGTCCGGGCGAGGGCCCCGGAGCACCGCTCCGGGGCCCTTCGCGTGCGCGCGGCGCCGCCCTCGCGGCGCGGGGTTTGTGAAACGTTCGTATCGCCGGGGCTCGCCGCCTCTGGGTGAGACCGGGTGATCCGTGCAGATGGCCGCTGCTGTGGGGATCGAGTGGCCGGAGGTGCGTGTGGGGGTATTGCCTGGATCACACTGTGCTTGGTACTTTCTGTGAAACGTTTTAATAGGTGGCTCGCCACCACCGCGCGCGCATACCCCCTCTCCACCCCCGAACCGACGCCGCCACGGCGGCGCGGAAAGGAGCCCCCATGCGTGACCCGGCAGGACCGGACCGGGAGCCGGACGGCTTCGCCCACACCCGGCGGTCCTTCCTCGGCCTGGGCGCCGCCACGGGCGCGGCCGTCGCCCTCGGCCTCCCGGCGGCCCCGGCCGCGGCGTCCCCGGTGGCCCCCGCGGCCCCCGCCCGCAGGGCCTTCGCGGACGCCTTCGTCGACCCGGCCGCCGCCGCGCGCGCTCGGTTCCGCTGGTGGTGGCCGCACGGCCTGGTCGACCTCCGCGAGATCGAGCGGGAGGTCGACCAGATCGCCGACGCCGGGTTCGGCGGCATGGAGATCGCCGACGTCCACCACAGCTCCGACGAGGACCTGGACCCCGGAGGCCACGGCTGGGGCACCGACGCCTGGCGCGCGGCGCTGGAGACCGCGCTGGCCCGCGCGGAGGAGCGCGGCGTGACGATGGACGTCACCATCGGCCCGTCCTGGCCCGCCGCCGTCCCCACCGTCACCCCCCAGGACACGGCGGCCGCCCGCGAACTCGCCCATGGGGCGCACTTCCTCGCCTCGGGGGAGAGCGTCACCGGGCCGCTGCCGGAACCGGTGGTCGAGCCCGCCGACGGTGTGACGGAGCGGACCCTGGTCGCCGTCCAGGCCCTGCGCCTGGCGGACGGCGCCGCCCCCGGGGACAAGGTGTGCGCGCTCGTCCCCGACACGCTGGTCGACCTCACCGGCGCCGTGGAGGGCGAGGAGCTGGCCTGGACCGCCCCCGGCGGCGGCGACGGCTCCACCTGGGTTCTCCTGGCCCACTGGGAGCGCGGCTCCGGGCAGCGGCCCGAGGGCGGCCCGCACACCGACCCCGTCTCCTACGTGGTCGACCACTTCGGCGCGGCGGGCGCCCGGGCGGTCACCGACTTCTGGGAGGAGCACATCCTCACCGACCGGCTGCGCGCACTCCTGGCGGGGCCCGCGGGCGGCTCGGTCTTCGAGGACTCCATCGAGATGGAGACCGAGGCGACGCTGTGGACCCACGGCCTGCCCGAAGCCTTCCGGGACCACCACGGCTACGACGTGCTGCCCTACCTGCCGGTGCTCGTGCGCGTGGACGAGAAGAAGGTCTTCACCTTCGACCCCGACACCGACCGCCGGGCCCTGGACGACTTCAACGATCTGCTCGGCCGGGCCTACACCGACCACCACGTCGTCCCCCTGCGGGACTGGGCGCACGGCCTGGGCATGACCTACCGCATCCAGCCCTACGGCCTCCAGACCGACGCCCTCGTCAAGACGGCCCTGGTCGACATCGCCGAGGGCGAGTCGCTCGGGTTCAAGAACCTCGACGACTTCCGCTCCCTGGCCGGCGGCCGGGACCTGGCAGGCAAGCGGATCCTCTCCAGCGAGGCCGGCGCGGTCTACGGCGGCTCCTACAGCACCACCTGGGAACAGACGGTGCGGACCGTGTCCCGGGAGTACTCCGCCGGGGTCAACCTGGCCGTCCTGCACGGGTTCTCCTACGCCGACGCCCCCGGGGTGCGGTGGCCGGGCTTCGCCGCCTTCACCCCCTACGGCGGCAGCGGGGTGGGGTACAGCGAGTCCTGGGGGCCGCGCCACCCGACCTGGCAGCACGTCCCCGACACGGCCGGCTTCTTCGCCCGCGCCCAGTACGCGCTCCAGTGGGGCACGCCCAGGACGGACGTGGTCTTCCTGCGGCAGAAGGGCTACGCGGGCTCGGGCTTCGGCGCCGCCCACTTCAGCTCCACCGGGGTCCGCCAGGGGTGGACCCACCAGTTCGCCTCCCCCCGCCTGCTGGAGATCACCGACCCGAAGGTGTCGGGCGGGCGGCTGGCACCGGACGGCCCCGGCTACGGCCTGCTGGTGTTCGAGGGCGACGCCTTCAACGGCAGGGTGCCCACGCTGCCCCTGGAGACGGCGCGGCGCCTGCTCGGATACGCCCGCGACGGCCTGAAGATCCTGGTGGTCGGCGACTGGAGCGCGCCGCAGCAGCCCGGTGTCGACCAGGACGGGGCGGCGGAGCTGGCCGGGGTCCTGGCCGACCTGCTCGCCGAGCCCACCGTCCACCGGGTCGGGACCCGCGAGGAGATCCCCGCGGGCCTGTCCGCGCTGGACGCCCGGCCGGACGTGTCCTACGCCGAGCCGTCACCCCTGCTGCACACCCGCCGCCGGGGCGACGACATGGAGCTGTACTACTTCACCAACGGGTCCGACACGGAGGGCGTGGACCACGAGGTCACCCTCTCCACCACGGTCCGGGAGGCCTACCCGTTCTCCCTGGACCTGTGGACCGGCCGCATCGAGCCGCTGCCGCTGCACCGCGCCGAGGCGGACGCGGTCACCGTGCCGGTGCGGCTGGCCCCGGGGGCCTCGACGGTCATCGCCCTGGCCCGCCCGACCTGGGGTGCCCAGCTGGGGTCCGCCGGGGACCGGGTGTCCCCGGGACTGCTGAGGAGGCTGAGGCTGTCGGCCACGGACGCCGACGCGGTGCGCGTGGTCGACGGGGCCGCGGTGGTCCGGATGTCCGAGCCGGGCACCTGCACGACCACCTACGCCGACGGCTCGACGGTCCGGAGCACCGTCGATCGGGTCGGCCCGGAGGTGGAGCTCACCTCCTGGGAGCTGGAGGTGGAGGACTGGCGGCCGGGCGGCTCGGCCACCGAGACCGAGGTGCGGACCCACGAGATCTCCCTGTCCGGGCTCGCGCCGTGGACGGGGATCGAGGGCCTGGCCGACGTCTCCGGCATCGGCCGCTACACGGCCACGGTGGAGCTGGGCGAGGGGTGGACGGGCGGCCACGGAGCCCACCTCGACCTCGGCCGGGTGAGCGACACGTTCCGCGTCACGGTCAACGGCACCGCCCTGCCGCCCTGCGACCGGTCCACCGCCTCGGTCGATGTGGGCCCGTGGCTGCGGGCGGGGGAGAACACCATCGAGGTGGAGGTCGCCACGACCCTCATCAACCGGATGCGGGTCTTCCGGCCCGAGGTCTACGGCGGGGTGCGCCGCCAGGAGTACGGGCTGATCGGCCCGGTCCGGCTGGTGCCCTACGGGCAGACGGCCCTGTGACGCGCGTGCGGCCCGGGGCTCCCCGGGCCGCACACCCCACCGGCGCCGCCCGCGGCCCGCGGCCGGGCCGACGAACGGCCCCGGTGAGGGCCCCTCGCCGCGACGGGGGAGGCCCCTCGCGGGTGCGCGAGGGGCCGGGGCGGGGTGCGGGTCCGTGGCCCCGGGGCGGGGCGGGGTGCCCGGTCAGGCGGTCGCGGGCTCCTCCGCGCCGCCACCGGTGCGGACGCGGTCGAAGTCCCGCACCCGGAGCCGTCCGGTGAGGGCGAGGACCGCGGCCACCGCGCCCAGGACGCCCAGCCCCACGAGGCCGCCCAGGCCGCCCGGGTACAGCAGGCCGTCCACGGGCGACCCGGCGGCCGACAGGGTGACGAAGCCGATCGTGTTCAGCGCGTTGTTGGCCCCGTGCGCGAGCACCGCGGGCCACACCGACCCCGAGGCCAGCCGGAACCAGCCGATGACGACGCCCGCCACCACGCAGAAGACCAGGAACAGGGCGACCTGCGCGCCGTCGAACCCGCCGTGCAGGTACTGGATGAGCAGCTGCGGAGCGTGCCACAGCCCCCACACCGCCCCGCTCACCGCGAGCGCGGGCCACACCCCCAGCGGCAGGAGCCGGGGCAGCAGGTAGCCGCGCCAGCCCAGCTCCTCGCCGAAGGCGAGCACCAGGGCGGGCACGGACGACACCAGGACCACTCCCAGCGCCGCCAGGAACGCGGCCCACGGGAACCCGGAGTCGGGCATGGCCGCGGCCAGGTCGGGGACGAAGTCGGGCAGGACCTCCCGCAGGCCGGAGAAGTCCACCAGGTCGAGCCGCACGGCCCCGACCAGGCCCGCGGCCAGGGCGGCCGCGAAACCGAGCAGCGGCATCAGCGCGAAGGCGAGCAGCGAGTACCCGCCGGCCCGCCGCCACGACCCCCGGGCGGCCAGGCCCAGGGCGCGCGCGAAGCCGGACGGCCGCCACACGAAGAGGGTGACGGCGGCCGCGGCCACGGCGGGCGTGAACATGTAGACGGTGGCGGCGAGCCCGTACGCGGGGTCGTCCGGCCCGGTCCCGCCGAGGAGGAGGGGTGCGTGCACCGCCCACGCCAGTGCGTACGCGACGAGGACGAAGAAGGCGATCTCGCGGAGGGGCAGGGCCCGCCGGAGCGGGGCGCCGGGCTGTCGGCGGAGCCGGTTTCGAGGGGGTTCGGTCATGGCGCCAACGCTAGGAAGACGGCGCCGCCGGCGACATGGGGCGTTCGGTCGACTTCCCCTGGGGTCCGCCGCAGGTCCGCCGGTGGTGTCCTCCTCCGGAACGCGGGACGGTGGGAACACGTCCGCCCCCGGGCTGGAATCCGGTTCGGGTGGTGTGGTCGACTACCGGCATGTTCGCGATCACAGCAGCACGCTCTTCCTTCGACGACCCCCTCTCCGCCCTCGAAGCCGGCGAGCGCCCCGACCCCGGGCCCCGGGACGGCTGGACCACGGTCGACGTCCGGGCGGCCTCCCTCAACCACCATGACCTGTGGAGCCTGCGCGGCGTCGGCCTCCCGGCCGACCGCCTCCCGATGATCCTGGGCTGCGACGCCGCCGGGGTCGACGAGGACGGCAACGAGGTCATCGTCCACGGCGTCGTCGAGGACGGCGCGGGCCGACCGACGATCCTGTCCGAGAAGTACGACGGCACCTTCGCCGAGCGGGTGCTCGTGCCCCGGGCCAACCTGCTGCCCAAGCCGCCGGAGCTGTCCTTCGAGGAGGCGGCCTGCCTGCCCACGGCATGGCTGACCGCGTACAGCATGCTGTTCGGCAAGATCGACCTGCGCCCCGGCTCGACGATCCTCGTGCAGGGCGCGGGCGGCGGCGTGTCCGTGGCGCTGGTCAGGCTCGCGGTGCGGGCCGGGCACCGGGTGTACGTGACGAGCCGGGACGAGGCCAAGCGCAAGAAGGCCCTGGAACTGGGCGCCTACGCGGCGGTGCCGACGGGGGAGCGCCTGCCGGAGCGGGTGGACGCGGTGTTCGAGTCGGTGGGCCAGGCCACCTGGGCGCACTCGGTGCGCTCCCTCAAGCCCGGCGGCGCCATCGTCGTCTGCGGCGCCACCAGCGGCGACGCCCCGCCGGCCGAGCTGACCCGGGTGTTCTTCCTCCAGCTGCGGGTCATCGGCTCCACGATGGGCACCCGGGACGAGTTGGCGGGCCTGACGGAGATGTGCGCCCGCACGGGCGTGCGGCCGGTGATCGACCGGGTGCTGCCGCTGGAGCGCGCCGCCGAGGGCTTCCGGGCGATGGCCGACGGCGGGCTCTTCGGCAAGATCGTCTTCACGGTCTGAACCCGCCGACCGCCCCGGGGAGTGGAGGACCGAACCCGTCCTCCACTCCCCGTAGCGTCGTCCCATCGACCGGAACCCCGCAGGGGGAACGCGAAGGGACCGACCATGCTGCGAGGACTCACCACCGTCACCCTGTGGGCCGACGACGTCGCCGAGGCGGCCCGCTGGTACACCGGGGTCCTGGGCGCCGAGCCCTACTTCGAGCGCCCCGGCCACGGCCTGCCGCCCGGGTACGTCGAGTTCCGGACCGGCGACCACCAGCACGAGCTCGGCATCGCCGGCCGCGGCTACGCGCCCCCGGCCGCGCGCCCGGGCCCGGGCGGCGCGGTCGTGTACTGGCACGTCGACGACGTCGAGGCCGCCCTGGCCCGGCTCCTGGAGCTGGGCGCGAAGGAGTACGAGCCGCTCACCGTCCGGGGCGAGGGCTTCGTGACCGCGTCGGTGGTCGACCCCTTCGGCAACGTCCTGGGGGTCATGTACAACGCCCACTACCTGGAGATGCTCCGGCCCCGCCCCTGAGGCCCGGGGCCCGGACGCGGGAGGGGGCGGGACGCCGCCGGCGCCCCGCCCCCTCATCGCGATCCCCGCACCAGGCTCCGGTGCGGCGGCCTACTCGTCGTCGTCCTCCTCGTCCCGGCGGCGCTTGCGCTTGGGGCCGCCGGAGCCCCCCTCGCGGCCCGGGCGCAGCAGCGCCTCGGCCAGGGCCAGCACCGTCTCCTCCAGGGAGGCGAACCGCTTGGTGATGTCGTCGTGGGAGTTCTCGACCGCCTCGGTGACGGTCTCCTCCAGCTCGTGCCGGTCCGGGCGCTGCTTCAGCTCGCGCAGCACCGGGGCGACCGCCGAGGTGACGTGCTCGTCGATCTCGTTCAGCTTGTCGCCGTGGTCGATCTGCGGGCGCTCCACCAGTTCGGTCAGGCGGCGGTGCAGCTCGCTGACCTCCATGGTCTGCGGGAGCTGGTTGAGGCGCTGGTTGAGCGCCTCCAGCCGGTCGTCCACGGCCTCCAGGCGGCCGTCGACGCCGTCGAAGTGCCCGCTGACGCCCTCGAACTGGCCCTCGACGCCGTTGACCCGGCCGTCGATGCCGTCCAGGCGGCCGTTGATGCCGTCCATCCGGCCGTCGATCCGGTCGATCTTGCCTTCCATGCCCTCGAACTGGCCTTCGAAGTGCCCTTCGAAGGTGTCGAAGCGGTCGGTGAGGCGGCCCAGTTCGTGGTCGACCTTGCCGGTGATCTGGGTGAGGTGGCCGTCCACCTTGGAGGTGAGGGCCTCGCGCTGGCGCTCCAGCCGCTCGTCCAGGGCGGTGCGGTGCGTCTCGACCTGCTCGGTGAGCGCCTCGGTGAGGGTCTGCGACCGGTCCTCGGCCTCGGCGGCCAGGCGGGCGGAGCTCTCGGCCACGAACGCGCGCAGCTCCTCGAAGCCGGCGGCGACCCGCTCGGCGTCCTCGGAGATCCGGGAGGCGAGCGCGTCGGAGCGCTCGGTGAAGGACGCGCTCATCCGCTCGGCGGACGCCTCGGCGTGCTCGCGGGCCTCGGTCCGGCCCAGCTCCAGCTGCTCGTCCAGCTCGGACAGGCGCTGGCGCAGGTGGGTGCGCAGGTCCAGCAGCGAGGTTTCGTTGTCCTTGCGCAGGGCGGTGACGGCGCCGGCGACGTCGGCGACGGCGGCGGTGGCCTCGGCGTGGTTCTCCTCGGCCAGGGTCGTCAGCTGGGTGGCGTTCTCGGTCACCTTGGCGGCCAGGGCCTCGTGGCGCTCGACGAGCGCGTCGTGCCGCTCGCCCGCGGCGGCGGCCAGGGCGGACAGCTCGCCGTTCAGCTCGCCGGTGTTCTCCTGGAGGCGCGCGAGCAGGGCCTCGTGCTTGTCCGCCAGGGCGGTGGACAGCTCGGCGGCCTTGGCGTCGGCCTGCTCGGTGAGGGCGGTGCGCAGCCCGTCGGTGCGCTCGCCCAGGTCGGCGCGGGCCTCGCCCAGCGCCTCGGTGAGGGCGGTGCGGCCCTCGGCCACGGCGGTGGACAGCTCCTCGCGGGCGGCGGTCACGGCCTCGGCCAGCTCGGCGGCCTTGGCGTCGCCCTGCTCGGTCAGGGCGGTGCGGGCGCCGGCCACGGCCTCGGCCAGCTCCCCGGCCTTGGCGTCGGCCTGTTCCGCCAGCGCGGTGCGGGCCTCGCCCAGGGCGGTGGACAGCTCCTCGCGGGTGCCCGCGACGGCCTCGGTGAGGACGGTGCGGCTCTCGGCCAGCGCCTCGGCCAGCTCGGTGTGCCGGGTGCCGGAGACCTCGGCGAGCGCGGTGAGCGAGGACTCCACGGCCTCGGTCCTGGCGCTGAGCGCGGACAGGGCGCCGTCGAGGGCCTCCAGCCGCGACTCGAAGGCCTCCGACAGGGTGGTCAGCCGCTCGCCCAGCTCGCCGACCTGCTCGGCGGTGCGGTTCCCGGTCTCCGACATGCGCTGGAGACGGGTGAGCGCGGTGTCCAGGTGCCCGGCGATGCGGTGGGTGTCCGCGCGCAGGGACGGCATGTCCGACAGCGGCTTGACCTGGCGGCCCACGACCTCGATGTGCTCGGCCAGGGTCTCGGCCCATTCCGGCGGGCGGGCCAGGAAGTCGTCGATGCGGCCGTCGACCGCGGTGAGGGACTCGGCGAGCGCGGTGAGCTCGCGCTCGCGCAGCTCACGCAGGAGCCACTCCATGCCCTCCAGGCGCTGGCGCATCTCCTCGGTGACCGCACCCTGCGTCTTCTGCTCGGAGTCGTGCTCGTGGGCCGCCTGGGAGAGCAGGTCGCGCATGCGGTCGGAGATCCCGGCCTGACCTCCCCCGTTGAGGAAGTTGTGATTGCTCTGTTCCACCGAGGTGCTCCTTGTTCTCTCTGGCGCTCCCGACACCTGGCCCGGGGGAATGGACGGTGGGTGTTCCGGGCAGGTCGGGTTCTCGATGGTCCCCGGGCGGGCGGCGGTCCCGCAGGCGTTCGCGCCTCACTGTGATCAGAGTGTGACTGTGTGTATACGCGCGAGGCAAGGGGCCAGCGTCGACCGAACCGCGTTGCGGATCACTCACGCACGGCCTTCCGGGTGAACCCATGAGAAGGGAGGGAATCGCGGCCCCAGTCTAACGACCCGGAGAGCCCTCCCCCCAGGGGATCGGGAAAGATATCCGCCCTGTGAGATAACGATCCGATACCTCGGGTCCTACTCTGGGTGACCGCCCCCTCCCGGCCGGACCGGGCCGTCGTTCCAGGTCAGACCGCCGTCGCGGCCGCCTCGCGGCACAGCAGCGCGAAGGGCCGCTCCCCGATCCTGGTGAGCACCACCGTGGCCGTCCCGGGGCCGGAGGGCTTCAGGCCGCGGCGCAGCTTCTCGGTGTCCACCGCGGACCCCCGCTTCATCACCGTCACCGTGCCCACCCCGCGCTCGCGCAGCGCGGCCCTGACCCGCTTGAGGGAGAAGGGCAGGACCTCCTCCACCTCCAGCACCCGCCACAGCGGGGAGCGCACCGCCGCGTCCGCAGTGAAGTACGCGATCCGCTCGTCCAGCAGCGCCCCGTCCACCCGGGCCGCCGCCTCGGCCACCAGGTGCGAGCGCACCACCGCGGGGTCCGGGTCGTACAGGTACCGGCGCGCCGGGGCCACCGGCGCCGGCCCCAGGCCGGGGTCCTCGTCCAGGTGCGTGCGCGAGCCGTCGCGCTCGGACAGCACCGTGGCCCGGCGGCGCGGCCCGCCGGCCAGCGCCCCGAACCACAGGGCCGCCTCCTTCAGCTCGCCGTCCACCGAGATCCACTCGGTGTCCGCGCCCGGGGCCAGCGCCTCGTGCGGGATGCCCGGGGCGGCCTTCAGGCAGGCCGCCTCCGCCCCCTCGGCCAGGGCCACCGCCACGTCCCAGGGCGGGGAGTAGGCGGCGGGGTCGAACACCCGGCCGCGCCCGCCGCGCCGGGCCGGGTCGCACACCAGCAGCGGGTACTCGCCCGGGGAGACCTCCGTGACGTCGCCCTCGCGCACCCGGGCCGTGCCCTCCAGCCCCAGCGCCCCGATGTTGGCCCGGGCCACCGCCGCGGTCGCCGGGTCCAGCTCCACCCCCTCCACCGGGATCCCCCGGGCCGCCAGCGCCAGCAGGTCCGCGCCGATCCCGCAGCACAGGTCGCCCGCGGGGCCCGCGTGCGCCCGCGCCACCCGCTCGGCCCGGTACTCGGCGACCGACCGGCGGGTGGACTGCTCCAGGCCGTTCGGGGTGAAGTACATGCGGTCCGCCAGGCCGCCGAACTTGGCGCGTCCGCGAACGCGCAGCGAAATCTGGGTGAGGACCGCGTTCACCAGCTCGGAAACGGGTAGGCCGGGGTCGAGGGCGGCCACCCGCGGGTCCTCGCGCAGCCGGGAGGCCGCCGCCAGTGCGTCCCGGGCGGCCGACTCGGCGTCCACCGACGCCAGGACCTCCCGGCCCGCTTCGGTCAGCAGGGCCTCGAACGCGGGCGCGCGCATGGATCTCCTTCGCCGGGGTGGAGCGGCCCCGCACGGTGCCGGGTCCGGTAACGCCGCTGACCAGGGGTCACGGCCACATTTCCATTCTGGCACTCTCGGGGGTAGAGTGCTAATCGCGACGAGGCCGGTCTGGCACCCGCGACGACAGGCCGCCGCGGTCGCCCCTTTTTCTCAGCCGGTCCGCGCTCTCACGCGTGCGGACCGGAAGTACTGGACACCGAAATCCTGAAGGGGGAGGTCACACAGTGTCGACCGCCACCAAGACCGTGCTGAAGCCGCTCGAGGACCGCGTCGTGGTCAAGGCCCTGGAGGCCGAGCAGACCACCGCCTCCGGCCTGGTCATCCCGGACACCGCCAAGGAGAAGCCCCAGGAGGGCGAGGTCCTGGCCGTGGGCCCGGGCCGCTGGGACGACGAGGGCGAGAACCGCATCCCGCTGGACGTCCAGGTCGGCGACATCGTCCTCTACAGCAAGTACGGCGGCACCGAGGTCAAGTACGACGGCCAGGAGTACCTGGTCCTCTCCGCCCGCGACCTCCTCGCGGTCGTCGAGAAGTAGTCCTCGACGCGGCCCGCTCGCACGGGCCCGGAGCAGTATCCGCATCCCGCACCGGTCGGCGCCTCGCCGGGCGGGCGGGATGCCTGTTTTTGGCCAGGCCTACCAAGGAAGAACGGAATGCCGAAGATCCTGGAGTTCGAGGACGGCGCCCGCCGCGCCCTCGAGCGGGGCGTCGACCGCCTCGCCGACGCCGTCAAGGTGACGCTGGGCCCGCGCGGCCGCAACGTCGTCATCGACAAGAAGTTCGGTGCCCCGACCATCACCAACGACGGTGTGACCGTCGCGCGTGAGATCGAGCTGGACGACCCCTACGAGAACCTGGGCGCCCAGCTCGTCAAGGAGGTCGCCACCAAGACCAACGACGCCGCGGGCGACGGCACCACCACCGCCACGGTGCTGGCCCAGGCGCTGGTCCGCGAGGGCCTGCGCAGCGTCGCCGCCGGCGCCTCCCCGATGTCCCTGAAGAAGGGCATCGACGCCGCGGCCGCCAAGGTGTCCGAGATCCTGCTGGAGCGCGCCCGCCCCGTCGAGGAGCGCGCGGACATCGCCTACGTCGCCACCAACTCCGCCCAGGACGCCCAGATCGGCGACCTGATCGCCGAGGCGTTCGACAAGGTCGGCAAGGACGGCGTCATCACCGTCGAGGAGTCCCCGACCTTCGGGCTGGACCTGGAGTTCACCGAGGGCCTCCAGTTCGACAAGGGCTACATCTCGCCCTACTTCGTGACCGACGGCGACCGCCAGGAGGCGGTGCTGGAGGACGCGCAGATCCTCATCAGCCAGGGCAAGATCTCCAACCTGAACGAGCTCCTCCCGCTGCTGGAGAAGATCGTCCAGAACAAGAAGCCGCTGCTGATCATCGCCGAGGACATCGAGGGCGACGCCCTGGGCGCCCTGGTGCTCAACAAGATCCGCGGCACCCTGAACGTCGCCGCGGTCAAGGCCCCCGGCTTCGGCGAGCGCCGCAAGGCCATGCTCCAGGACATCGCGATCCTCACCGGCGGCCAGGTCATCGCCGAGGAGGTCGGCCTCACCCTGGAGAACGCCGACGTCGACGTGCTGGGCAACGCCCGCCGCATCACCGTCACCAAGGACACCACCACCGTCGTGGACGGTGCCGGCGAGCAGTCCGAGGTCGAGGACCGCATCTCCCAGATCCGCAAGGAGATCGAGGCCAGCGACTCCGACTGGGACCGCGAGAAGCTCCAGGAGCGCCTGGCCAAGCTGGCCGGCGGCGTCTCGGTGCTGCGCGTGGGCGCGGCCACCGAGGTCGAGCTCAAGGAGAAGAAGCACCGCCTCGAGGACGCCATCTCGGCGACCCGCGCGGCCATCGAGGAGGGCATCGTCGCCGGCGGCGGCGCCTCCCTGGTGCACGCCTCCACCGCCCTGGACGACCTGGGCCTGACCGGCGACGAGGCCACCGGTGTGGGCATCGTGCGCCGCGCCCTGACCCAGCCCGCCCGCTGGATCGCCGAGAACGCCGGCGCCGAGGGCTTCGTGGTGGTCCACCGCGTCTCCGAGATGGAGGTCGGCCACGGCTACAACGCCGCCAAGGGCACCTACGGCGACCTGACCGCGGAGGGCATCATCGACCCGGTCAAGGTCTCCCGCTCCGCCGTGCAGAACGCCGCCTCCATCGCGGGCATGCTGCTGACCACCGAGGTGCTGGTTGCGGACAAGCCCGAGGACGAGGGCGACGACGACGGCCACGGCCACGGCCACTGACGGACCGCGGCGGACTCCGTCCGCGGACGCCGGGGTGGGCCGGTCCGGGATGCTCCCGGACCGGCCCACCGGTCTGTGCGCGGGGGCCAAGCCGCCCGCGTCCCCGGGGGTGCCGGGCCCGGGGTCGAGAAGGTGTGCACTATCACGTACGCTTCGGGTTTGACCGCACGCGCCGATCCGTTTTGGGGTGAATTTCCCAAAACGTAACCATTCCGTAGTTGGCGATTGGAGCGGTCAGGTCGGCGGACGGGGGCATGATCACTAGCGTGACGGATGCAAACGCCCGGGGGGGCGTTACCGCGCAGCGGCCAGGAACACCGGGGGAACCCGATCCCGCGTCGCGCGACACCGGCCTGAACCACCTGGGGTCGCGGGCGGTCCGGGGTGAGGACGGCGCCATGGACTCGCTGCTCCGCGAGGTCCGCCCCATGGTGGTCCGCTACTGCCGTGCCCGGCTGGCCCGGGTCTCCGGTCTGGCGCACTACTCCGACGACGTGGCCCAGGAGGTCTGCATCGCCCTGCTCTCGGCGATCCCGCGCTACCAGGACCGGGGCCGCCCCTTCGCCTCCTTCGTCTTCGGCATCGCCGCGCACAAGGTGGCCGACACCCTGCGCGGTGCGGGCAGGGTGGAGCTGGTCTCCAGCGACACCGTTCCGGACCGCCCCGACGAGGCGCCCGGGCCGGAGGAGGCCGCGGTGCGGGTCATCGAGGCCCAGCGCGCGCGGGAGCTGCTCGACGAGCTCCCCGAACAGCAGCGCCGACTGCTGGTCATGAGGGTGATAGCAGGACTGACAGCGGATGAGACGGGACATGTACTTGGAATGTCGGCGGGCGCGGTACGGGTTGCCCAGCACCGGGCTATTGCTCGGCTTCGGCAGGTGGCCGTGGCGAACCGCCTCCTCCCCTGAGCGCCCCGGGCGCCCGGGCGACGGGCGCCGCCCCTGCCCCGACCGCCCCCGCGCGCACGCGGCCTGCCGGGCCCTGGGCCCCGTCCGCTACACCCCGCGCCGCCGCCACTGAGCCGCGCCCGCCCCGCGCCCGCCGCGGAAGGGCGGGGAAGAACACGCGCACCCACCGGTGTTGACCTGGGCAGGGTCCCTCCCGGCCCGCGGCCGATCCGCTCGGCCCCGCACCGTCCCATCTCAAACAGTGAGACTGCTCACTTTCACGCCCGAGCGGCGGGGAGAACGCCCCGTTCCCCCCGACCCCACCGGGGCGACGACCTAGGATGAGACGACACGCGGGGGCGAGCACCGCGCGGGCGCGCCGGAGGGCCGGCGTGCCGGAGCGAGCAGCGGAGGTTGTGTCATGGGTCAGGAGAACATCGGCGACTACGGGGACAAGCTGCTGCCGCCGGGGTTGACCTACGACGACGTGCTGCTCGTACCGGCCTACTCCGACATGCAGCCCGGCGAGGCCACCACCGCCACCCGGCTGTCCCGCAACATCCGCCTCAACATCCCGCTGCTGTCCGCCGCGATGGACACCGTGACCGAGGCCCGCATGGCCGTGGCCATGGCCCGCCAGGGCGGCGCCGGCGTACTGCACCGCAACCTCTCCGCCGAGGACCAGGCCGCCCAGGTGGACCTGGTCAAGCGCTCCGAGGCCGGCATGGTCACCGACCCGGTCACCTGCAAGCCCGAGGACACCCTCGCCGACGTCGAGCGCCTGTGTTCGCACTACCGGATCTCCGGCGTCCCCGTCACCGACGACTCCGGCCGCCTCGTGGGCATCGTCACCAACCGCGACATGCGGTTCGAGAGCGACCGCGGCCGCCTGGTCCGCGACGTCATGACCACACGGAACCTGGTCACCGCGCCGGTCGGCGTCAGCCGCGAGCGCGCCTTCGAGCTGCTGCGCGAGAACAAGGTCGAGAAGCTCCCGCTGGTGGACGCCGACGACCGCCTGCGCGGCCTCATCACCGTCAAGGACTTCATCAAGAGCGAGCAGTACCCCGACGCCACCAAGGACGCCGACGGCCGCCTCGTCGTGGGCGCCGCCGTGGGCGTGGGCCCGGAGGCCACCGAGCGCGCCAAGCTGCTGGTCGACGCCGGGGTGGACTTCATCGTCGTGGACACCGCCCACGGCCACTCCGCCGGCCTGGCCGACATGGTCGCCAAGCTCAAGGCCAACTCCAGGGCCGACATCGTCGCGGGCAACGTCGCCACCCGCGCCGGGGCCCAGCTGCTGATCGACGCGGGCGCCGACGCCGTCAAGGTCGGCGTGGGCCCCGGCTCCATCTGCACCACCCGCGTCGTCGCCGGTGTGGGCGCCCCGCAGCTCACCGCCATCCTGGAGGCGGCCAAGGCGTGCGGCCCGGCCGACGTCCCCCTCATCGCCGACGGCGGGCTCCAGTACTCCGGCGAGATCGCCAAGGCCATCGCCGCCGGCGCCAGCACCGTCATGCTCGGCAGCCTGCTGGCCGGTGTGGAGGAGAGCCCGGGCGAGCTCATCTTCATCAACGGCAAGCAGTTCAAGGCCTACCGCGGGATGGGCTCGCTGGGCGCCATGCGCGGCCGCTCCTTCTCCAAGGACCGCTACGCCCAGGCCGAGGTCTCCTCCGAGGACAAGCTCATCCCCGAGGGCATCGAGGGGCAGGTGCCGTTCCGCGGCCCGCTCCAGGCGGTCGCCCACCAGCTCGTCGGCGGCCTGCACCAGTCCATGTGGTACGCGGGCACCCGCACCCTGGACGAGCTGCGCGAGCGCGGCCAGCTCATGCGCATCACCAGCGCCGGACTGCGCGAGAGCCACCCGCACGACATCCAGATGACCGTCGAGGCGCCCAACTACAACGGCCGCTGACACACCGCCGCACACCGGGCCGTCCGGAGTCCCTCCGGGCGGCCCGACCCGTTCCCGGAGCGGGACGGATAGACTCTCGGCGGTAGTGAACGCACCGGTCGCACCGGCCGGGGCAGCACGTCAGAGGGGATCGAAGCGTTGGCTCAGGTGGAGATCGGGCTGGGCAAGAACGGGCGCCGGGCCTACGAGCTCGACGAGATCGGCATCGTGCCGGCTCGGCGCACGCGCGACCCGGAGGAGGTGTCGATCGCCTGGCAGATCGACGCCTACCGGTTCGAGACGCCGCTCGTGGCCAGCCCCATGGACAGTGTGGCCTCGCCGGACACGGTCGTGGCGATCGGCCGCCTGGGCGGCCTGGGCGTCCTCGACCTCGAAGGCCTGTGGACCCGGTACGAGGACCCGGCGCCGCTGCTGGCGGAGATCAGCGAGCTGGACGACGTGGCCGCCACCAGGCGGCTGCAGGAGATCTACGCCGCCCCCATCCAGGAGGAGCTGATCGGCCGCCGGATCGAGCAGATCCGCGACGCGGGCCTGGTCACCGCGGCCCGACTGTCCCCGCAGCGCACCGCGCAGTACCACAAGGCGGTCGTCGACGCGGGCGTGGACATCTTCGTGATCCGCGGCACCACGGTGTCCGCCGAGCACGTGTCCGGGCGCGCCGAGCCGCTCAACCTCAAGCAGTTCATCTACGACCTGGACGTCCCGGTCGTGGTCGGCGGCTGCGCCACCTACACCGCCGCCCTGCACCTGATGCGCACCGGCGCCGCGGGCGTCCTGGTCGGCTTCGGCGGCGGCTCGGGCCACACCACCCGCTCCGTGCTGGGCGTGGCGGTGCCGATGGCCAGCGCCATCGGCGACGTCGCCGCCGCCCGCCGCGACTACCTCGACGAGTCCGGCGGCCGCTACGTGCACGTCATCGCCGACGGCGGCATGACCACCAGCGGCGACATCGCCAAGGCCCTGGCCTGCGGCGCCGACGCCGTCATGGTGGGCTCTCCGCTGGCCCGCGCCACCGAGGCGCCCGGCGCCGGCCACCACTGGGGCAGCGAGGCGCACCACGGCGAGCTGCCGCGCGGCGAGCGGGTGCGGGTCGGCACCATCGGCGACCTGTCCGCCATCCTGCACGGCCCGGCGTCCACCAGCGACGGCTCCATGAACCTCATGGGCGCGCTGCGCCGCACCATGGCCACCTCGGGCTACACCGACCTCAAGGAGTTCCAGCGGGTCGAGGTCGTGGTGAACCCGCACCGCTGACGGGTGTCGCGGGGGCGTGCCGGGGAACCGGCGCGTCCCCGCTTTTCGTTGTGCTCCCGGAAAGGCCCCGGGAGCGGTGTGCAACCATGTTCCGGCCGTCGGCGTCACACGACCCGACGATTCCGAAGGGTTCTGCGAGGGAAGGGGTGGGGCTTTGGGCAGGGGTACCCGTGACGGGCGGGGCAGGGGTCCGCTCGTCGCCGTCTGCGTGACTCTGGCGCTGTGCCTGGCACTGACCGGCGGTGTGCTCTTCGCCGTCGACCGGGTCTCGCGGTCGCTCTCCGACTGGGAGCCCCCGTCGTCGGCGGCCGGCGGGCCGCCGGACGGCACCATCGAGACGCCCCCGCACGACCAGCTCACGGGCCCTCCGGCGTCGGCCGAGGTCAACCCGGCCGAGCCGGACCCGGTCTCCTCGGCGGGCGCCGACGAGCAGCAGACGCCCGGGACCGGGCCGCGCGCCGCCGACGACTGGCTGGAGCAGGTCTCCGGCGCCACGACCATCCCGGTGCGGGCCCTGGAGGGCTACGCCGGCGCGCAGCTGGCGCTGGCCGAGGAGCTGCCGTCCTGCAACCTGTCCTGGCCGACCCTGGCGGGCATCGGGTTCGTGGAGTCGCGGCACGGCACCTACGCGGGCGGCGAGATCGGTCCGGACGGCGTCACCACCGTGAACGTCATCGGTATCCCTCTGGACGGCACCAACAACACCCGGGCGATCCCCGACACCGACGGCGGCCTGCTGGACGGCGACACCACCTGGGACCGGGCGGTCGGCCCGATGCAGTTCATCCCCGGGACCTGGGCGCGGTGGGGCGCCTCCGCCTCGGGGGCCGGCGATCCCGACCCGCACCAGATCGACGACGCCGCCCTGTCCGCCGGCCGCTACCTGTGCGCGAACGGCCGCGACCTGAGCACCGCACAGGACTGGGAGGCGGCGATCCTGTCGTACAACCGCTCCCCGGAGTACGTGGCCGACGTCCTGGCCTACGCCCACGCCTACGCCGACGCCTCGGCCTGACCTGCGGTCACACGCGGGACCGGGGGGCGGATCGGGCGGTCCGGACCCCTGCGGGAGAATCCGGGTGTGGACACTCGACCGGCGCTGCTGCGCCGCATCCGCATCTGGATCTGCCTGTTCATCGTGGGCCTGGTGCTGAGCGGCGTCACCGCTTTCCCCCTGCCCGCCGAAGTGCGGCTGCTGGACTCCCTGCTGGCCGGTCCGCTCGCGCCGGTGTCCGAGGCCGCTCCCTGGCTGGCCGACTGGGTCTCCCGGGTGCGCGCCGGCCTGGACACGGTGGAGGCGGAGCAGCCGTTCGTCCTCTACGGCACCGACTGGCTGGCGTTCGCGCACCTGGTCATCGCGGTGGCGTTCATCGGCCCCTGGCGGGACCCGGTGCGCAACATCTGGGTGATCCAGTTCGGCATGATCGCCTGCGTGATGGTGGTGCCGCTGGCGCTGATCTGCGGCCCGATCCGGGGCATCCCGTGGCTGTGGCAGCTGATCGACATCTCGTTCGGCGTCTTCGGGATCATCCCGCTGCTCATCGTGCACCGGCTCATCCGCCGGCTGGAGGCGGCCGAGGGCGCCCGGACCGGCCCCGCCCCCGTACCCGGCCCCGCGGCCTAGAGGTCCTGGAGGACCCGGGTGGCGTGGTCCTCCGCGCCCGGGGCCAGCCGGGCCAGCAGGGTGCGGGAGATGTCCAGCAGCTGCGCCTGCTGCTCGGGGCTGAGCAGGTCGAACATGTTCTCGCGCATGCTGCGCACGTGCTCGACGCCCGCGGTGCGCAGGGTCTGCGCGCCCTTGTCGGTGAGCTTGGCGAACCAGCTGCGCCGGTCGCTCTCGCAGTGCACGCGCTCCACGAACCCGCCCTCGGCCAGCTTGGCCACGGCGTGGGAGATGCGGCTGGGGCGGGTGTGGGTGATCTCGGCCAGCTCGCTCATCCGCAGCGAGCGGCGGTGCGCCTTGGAGAGCAGGACCAGCAGCTCGTAGTAGGTGAGGGGGAGCCCGGAGGACGCCTGCACGTCCCGCTCCACCTGCTGGTCGAGCAGCCGGAACGCCAGTGTGGCCGCGTCCCAGGTCCGCTCCTCGTCCGTGTCCAGGCATCCTTCTGTGCTCATGCCGAGATGCTAGCACGCTGAACAGTTGCGCACTGGAATATCTCTGCGTTAGTGTCCTCCTGAAAGTTCCAGCGCTGAACTACCCATCAATGGTCCAGTGCTGGAATATCCAGCGCTCAAGCACTTTTCCCGGAAGGGACACCCCTCATGACCTCCGCCGAACCCCGGACCGCGGCCGGGACCCGCACCCGCACCGCGGGTACAGCGGCCCTGGCCCTCCTGGCCACCGCCCACTTCACGCTGTCGCTCGACTTCAACGTCGTCTACATCGCCCTCCCCGAGATCGGCCGGGCCCTGGGCCTGGGCGCGGCGGCCCTGCCCTGGGTGGTCAACGCCTTCGCCCTCGGCTACGGCGGACTCCTGCTCCTGGGCGGCCGCGCCGCCGACCGGCTCGGCGCCCGCCGCATGCTCGTGCTGGGCGCGCTCCTGCTCGGCCTGGCCTCCGTCGCGGGCGCCCTGGCCTCCCACGCCGGCGTCCTGATCGCCGCCCGCGCCGCCCAGGGGGTCGGCGCCGCCGCCCTCTTCCCCGCCACCCTCGCCCTGATCGGCACCGCCTTCCCCGCCGGCCCCGCCCGCAACCGGGCGATGGCCGTATGGGGCTCGGCCGGCGCCTTCGGCGCCCTGGCGGGAGGGGCCGTCGGCGGCATCCTCACCAGCGCCTTCGGCTGGACCGCCGTGTTCTGGGCGATCGTCCCGCCCGCCCTGGCGGTGGCCGCGCTCGCCCCCCGCCTGCTGCCCGCCGACCGGCACCGCCCGGACCCGCGCGGCTTCGACCTGCCCGGCACCGCGCTGGTCACCGCGGGCGCGCTCCTGCTCGTGTTCGGGGTCTTCCGCCTCCAGGAGTCCGGATGGATCTCGCCCGACGGCGGCGGCGCGCTGCTGCTGGGCCTGCTGGCCCTGGCCGCGCTCGGGCCCGTCGAACGCCGGTCCGCGAGCCCGCTGCTGCCCGCCTCCCTGCTGCGCGACCGCCACCTCCTGGTGGCCATGGGGCTGATCCTCGTCCTCATGGGCGTCGTCGCCACGCTGCACTACGTCTACACCACCCACGTCCAGGGCACCCTGGGCCTGGACCCCTTCCTCGCGGGCCTGGGCTTCCTGCCCCAGGGGGTGGCCGCCATGCTCGGCTCGGCCCTGCTGCTGCCCCGCCTGCTGGAGCGCTGGGGCGTGCGCACCGCGCTGTTCGCCGGAACGGTCGGCGTCGGCCTCACCTCCGCGGCCTTCGCCCTCGCCCTGGCCGCCGACTCCTACTGGGCGGTGCTGCCCGCCGTGGTCCTGCTCGGCGTCACCGCGGGCACCGTCTACCCGCTCGTGTTCACCGCCGCCGGGAGCGGGGTCGGCGAGCGCGAGCAGGGCGTGGCCTCCGCCGCCGTCTCCACCGTCCAGCAGGTCGGCGGCGCCCTGGGCCTGGCCGTCCTGGCCGCCGTCGCCGGGGCCTGGGGCGGCCTGGGCACCGCCTCCCTGGTCGGCGGGGCCGCCACCGTCGCGGTCGCCTTCCTCGCCCTGCTCCTGCCGCGTCCGGCGGCGGACCGGCCCGCCGCCGGGTGACCCGTCCCCACGCGTGGCGTCCCGTGCGGCGCCCCCGGGCCCGGTTAGCCTGGGGGCGCCGCTCCGGTGGGCGGACCGCCCCGGTGGGTATGCGCTGGGGAGAGGAACCATCGCGACGGAGGGACTGGGATGACGACCACCTGGCTGGGACCCGAGGGGCGTGAGGCCGACCTGGCCGCGATGCGCGACGAGGAACTGGACGTCCTCGTCGTCGGCGGCGGCATCGTCGGCGCGGGCATCGCCCTGGACGCCGCCTCACGCGGGCTGTCCACGGGGCTGATCGAGGCGCGCGACTTCGCGTCGGGCACCTCCAGCAGGTCCAGCAAGCTGATCCACGGCGGACTGCGCTACCTGGAGCAGTTCGACTTCGAACTCGTCCAGGAGGCCCTGCACGAACGCGGCCTGCTGCTCACCACGATCGCCCCGCACCTGGTCCGCCCGGTCCCGTTCCTCTTCCCGTTCGCCCACCACTGGGAACGCTTCTACATCGGTGCGGGCGTCACCCTGTACGACACCCTCGCCCTCACCTCCCGGAACAACCGGGGGCTGCCCTCCCACCGGCACCTGACCCGCAGCGGGGCGCTGCGGGTCTTCCCCGCGCTCAAGCGCGACGCGCTCGCCGGGGCCGTCCAGTACTGGGACTGCCAGGTGGACGACGCCCGGTTCGTCAGCACCGTGCTGCGCACCGCCGCCGGGCTCGGCGCGCGGATCGCCTCCCGGGTGCAGGCCGTCGGCTTCCTGCGCGAGGGCGAGCACGTGGTGGGCGCCCGCGCCGCCGACCTGGAGAAGGGCGAGGAGATCTCCATCCGCGCCCGCCAGGTCGTCAACGCCGCCGGCGTGTGGACCGACGAGATCCAGGAGATGGTCGGCGGCCGCGGGCAGATCCACGTCCGCGCCTCCAAGGGCGTCCACCTGGTGGTGCCCCGCGACCGCATCCAGGCCTCCTCGGGGATGATCCTGCGCACCGAGAAGAGCGTGCTGTTCGTCATCCCGTGGGGCCGCCACTGGATCATCGGCACCACCGACACCGCCTGGGACCTGGACAAGGAGAACCCGGCCGCCAGCCGCACCGACATCGACTACGTCCTGGACCACGTCAACCAGGTACTGCGCACCCCGCTGAGCAGGGACGACGTCGAAGGCGTCTACGCCGGCCTGCGCCCGCTGCTGTCGGGGGAGTCGGAGGAGACCTCCAAGCTCTCCCGCGAGCACGTGGTCGCCCACCCGGTGCCCGGCCTGGTCCTCATCGCGGGCGGCAAGTACACCACCTACCGGGTCATGGCCAAGGACGCCGTGGACGCCGTCGCCCACGGCCTGGGCGGGGGGATTCCCAAGTCCGTCACGGACCGGCTCCCGCTGGTGGGCGCCTCCGGGTACAGCGCCCTGGTCAACCAGCGCCACCGGCTCGCCCGGGAGACCGGGCTGCACGTCTCCCGCATCTCGCACCTGCTGCGCCGCTACGGGACCTGCGCCCGCGACCTGCTCGACCTGGTGCGGGAGGACCCCGACCTGGGCCGCTCGCTCGCCGGGGCCGACGACTACCTGCGCGCCGAGATCGTCTACGCGGTCCGCGCCGAGGGCGCCCGCCACCTGGAGGACGTCCTGTACCGGCGCACCCGGATCTCGTTCGAGACCTGGGACCGGGGCATCGCCGCCGCGGAGGAGGCCGCCGAGCTCATGGCCCCGCTGCTGGGCTGGGACAAGGGGCAGGCCGAACGCGAGGTCGAGTACTACCGCAAGGGCATCGAGGCCGAGCGCGCGGCCCAGGAGCAGGACACCGACCAGGAGGCGGACGCCATCCAGCACGGCGCCCCCGAGATCGTGCCGGAGGCGGGCATCCTCAGGCCGTGACGCCGATCCCGCCCCGGAGTGTCCCATGACACACACGGCGGGTTAGGGTGCGGGGGTACAGACCCCCGCACCCCGAGGAGCCCGACATGATCACGGTGCTGCTCGTCGAGGACGACGTGCGCCTCGCCGACGCCCTCGCCGGAGCTCTGGAGCCCCACGGGTACGCCGTCACCCAGGTGCGCACCGCCGAGCAGGCGCTGGCCGCCGACCCCGCCGACGTCGTCCTGCTGGACCTGGGCCTGCCCGACATGGACGGCGTCGAGCTGTGCCGGATGCTCCGCGAGCGCCACGGCGCCGGCGACACGGCGGTCATCATGGTGACCGCCCGCGGGCAGCAGCGCGAGCGCGTCCGCGGCCTACGGGCGGGCGCCGACGACTACGTGGTCAAACCCCTGGCCATCGAGGAGCTGTGCGCCCGCATGGAGGCGGTGCTGCGCCGCATCCGCCGCCCCGCCGACGGGCCGCTGACCGCCGGACCCCTGCGGATCGACCCGGCCGGGCGCACGGTGGAGCTGGACGGGTCCCGTGTGGAGGTCACCCGCAAGGAGTTCGACCTGCTGCTGGCCCTGGCCCGGGAGGCCGGGAGCGTGCTGTCCCGCGAACACCTGCTGCTGCGGGTGTGGGGGACGACCTGGCCCGGCACGCTGCGCACCCTGGAGGTGCACGTGGGCACCCTGCGCTCCAAGCTCGGCACGCCCGGCCTCATCGAGACGGTGCGCGGGGTCGGGTACCGGATGCCGGTCACCGGGCGGGCCGACGCGGCGCCGACCGGGCGGCACCGCTGAGCGGGGCCCGTGCCGATGCGCCGCCGGATCATCACCGTCTACGTGACCCTGCTGGTCGCGGCCTGCCTGGGGCTGGCCGTCCCGCTGTGCGTCAGCATCGCCGCCCGCGGCACCTCCGACATGTTCCTGGACCGCCTCAACGACACCGCCCGGTTCGCGAGCATCGCCGAACCCGCGGTCCTCGACGGGACCGGCGGCATGCTGGAGGCGGAGATGGTCGCCTACGACCGCCTCTACGGGATCACCGCCGTCGTCGTCGACCGGCACGGCCGGGTGGTGGCCGCCTCCCGGCCCGGCCTGGAGCTCTCGGACCTGGACCCCTCGGCCGACCCGGGCGAGCCGCCCGAGGAGGTCCGCAACGCCCTGGCCGGGAACCGGATGGGGGCGGGCGGCATCGTGTACCCCTGGCAGCGCGGCCCCCTCATCGTCGCCGAACCCGTGGGCCGCTCCGGTGAGGTCGTCGGCGCGGCCGTCACGGCCTCGCCCACCCGGACCCTGCGCCGCGCCACCCGGAACCAGTGGGTGCTGGCGGCGGGCGGGGTCGCCGTGCTCATGGCCGCGGGCATCGCCGCCGCCGGGCCGCTCACCCGGTGGATCCTGCGGCCGATCGACGATCTGGGCGAGGCCACCCGCGCGGTGGCCGGGGGCAGCCTGGGCATCCGGGTGCGCACCGCCGCCGGCCCGGTCGAACTGCGCCGGCTCGGGGAGTCCTTCAACCGGATGGCCGACACCATCACCGCCATGCTGGAGACCCAGCGGGTGTTCGTGGCCTACGCCGGGCACCAGGTGCGCAACCCCCTGGCCGCGCTGCGGCTGCGGGTGGACTCGCTGTCCCGGCACCTCGTCCCGCAGGGCCGGCAGGACCACCGGCTGGCCCTGGACGAGGTGGACCGGCTCACCCGCGTCTGCGACAGCCTGCTCACCCTGGCCCGGACCGAGGACGCCGAGCACACCGAGGTGTGGGAGGAGGTCGGCGAGGTCGTCGGGGACCGGCTGCGCTCGTGGGAGCCCATCGCCGAACGGGTGGGCGCCGTCCTGGTCCGGGAGGGCGGCGACGGGGTCCGGGTCAGGTGCGTGGAGGGCACCCTCGACCAGGCCCTGGACGCGCTCATCGACAACGCCCTGAAGTTCGGGGGCGAGGGCGTGCGGATCACCGTCCGGGTCGAGGAGGTCCCGCCCGGTCCCGGCCGGCCCGGCCACGTGGACGTCCACGTCCTCGACGACGGCCCGGGCCTGCCCGCCGAGCAGCTTGCACAGGCCACCCGCCCCTTCTGGAAGGACGGCGGCGTCGGCGGCTCCGGCCTGGGCCTGTCCATCGTCGTCACCCTGCTCGAACTCCAGGGGGCGTCGCTCACCCTGACCCCCGCGCGCCCCCGGGGCATCGACGCGCGCATCCGGCTGGTCACGGGGTCGGGGCGGGCTCCGGCCGGCGCTCCTGCGCGTACTTGACCTCCCGGTAGTAGCCGGCGGCCCCCGGGTGCAGGGGCACCGGCAGGGTGGAGATCGCCGACCGGGGGTGCAGCTGCAACGCCACCGGGTGGATCTCGGCCAGCCTCGCCCGGGAGGCGAAGAGCAGGCGGGTCAGCTCCTCCGCGTGGGCGTACGGCATATCCGCGTTGACGACCAGCAGGCTCGGCACCCCGATGGTGCGGACCGCCGGGACCCCCGGATAGGTGTCGGCCGGCACCGGCAGCTCGGAGAAGTAGGCGCCGTACTCCTCGCTCAGCGCCGCCACGTGCCCGGACAGGTCCAGGAGCCGTACCGGGCGGCGCTCGGCCAGGTCCGCCACGGCCCCGGTGGGCAGGCCGCCGGACCAGAAGAAGGCGTCGATCTCGCCCCGCTCCAGCGCCGCCGCCGACTCCTCGATGGACAGCCACATGCGGTGCACGCCCCGGCCCTCCCGGCGGCCCCGGATCCCGCCCAGGCCGACCAGGTCCAGCAGTCTCTCGGCCATCATCTCGGTGCCCGACCCCCGCGCCCCGATCGAGACCACGCCCCCGGCCAGGTCGTCCAGGTCCTGGTAGGGGGAGTCCGCGCGCACGACCACGTGGGTGTGGTTGTCGTAGAGGCGGGCGACCGCGGCGATCGGCAGCGGCTCCTCGAACGGCGGCTCCCCGGCCACCGCGAGGGCGGCCACGTCGGCCAGGGTGAAGGCGGCGTCCACGCCGCCTTCGGCCACCAGCCGGTTGTTCTCCACGCTGGCCGCGGTGGTCAACGCCGTGATCCGGACGTTCTCCACCCGGGAGGAGGCGATCCCGGCCAGCGCCGCGCCGTACGCGTGGTAGACGCCGCCGTCGTCGCCGGTCCCCAGGGTCAGGTGCAGGGGCGCCGGTTCCACCGCCGCGGACCGTGTGAGCAGCGGCGCGGACACGGCGAGCACGAGGACGGCGGCGGTGAGGGGCCACAGGAGGCCGAGGGTGGGCCGCGACATGCCGAAACGATAGCAAGATGCGCGAAACCTCAGAGAAACCTCAAATGCCGGTGGAGGACACCGGATTCCGCCGGGATCGCGGCTACGTTTTCGACAGCGGAGTGGTGTGGGCCACAGCGCTCCGGGGGCCGCGTTCCTCCCGCGCCCCGGTGCCCGGCCCACCCCTCCGCCGTAACCCCCCGCACCCGGTGCGGGAGGACCCCGCGCCCCGACGGCGGCGGCGCCCGCCGCACCCGCGCCCCGTCCGCGCGGGTGCGGCGGGCCCGCTACCCTCGGCGGCATGTGGCGATGGAACCCCCGCGACCCGAAGCCGGCCCACGGATCCCCGGTCGAGCACCTGCTGGCCTCGGCGGCCCTGGGCACCGATCCCATGCTCCGGGCCGCGGCCGAGGAGGTCGCCGAGGGCGGCCTCGCCGCCGCCCTGCCGCTGCTCGCCGAGAGCCGGGAGGACGCCGAGACCCGCACCGCCACCGCCGAGGTGCTGGGCCGGGCCGCCGCCGACCGGATCGACGACCTGGGCGACCTCCTGGACACCGCCGACCGGGCCGACCTGATGCTGTGGCTGGGCAACGCCCTGATCGCCCACGCCCTGCGGGCCTCCGGCGGGGCCGCCGAGCGCAAGGCCGCCGAGGCCGCGCTGGACGACGCCCGCCGGGCGCTGGAGGCCGCCGCCGACCTGCGGCCCGACGACGCCGCGCCCTGGGTCGCGCTCCAGACCGTCGCCATGGGCGCGGGGGCCGACCGCGAGGAGAAGGACCGGCTGTGGGACGAGCTGCGGAGCCGGGACCCGCACCTGTTCGCCGCCCACACGGGCCGGGTGCGCGTGCTGTCCCCGGCGCGCGGCGGCGCGGCCGAGGAGATGTTCGCGTTCGCCGGGTCCGCCGCCGACACCGCGCCCGGGGGCGACCCGCTGCCCGCCGTCCTGGCCCTGGCCCACGCCGAGTTCCTGCGCGCGGAGCACAAGCGGCTCAGGGCCGAGGGCGTGTTCGACTTCGTGGCGGGTCAGGCGATGGGGCGCCTGTACGGGGAGGCGGTGGAGGAGCTGTTCGGGCTGGCCCGCGCCTGGGCCGGGAGCGCCGTCCCGCACCCGCGCGACGTGCAGGCCCACCACCTGTTCGGGTGGGCGTTCCACCGGGCCGGGATGACCGAGGCCGCCCGCTGGCACCTGACCGCCGTCGGCAACCTGTACTGCGAGGTCCCCTGGGGGTTCTTCGGCGATGCCCGGACGCAGGTCGCCCGGGCCATGGAGGAGCTCGGCGTGCGCCCCGGCGGCCACCGGCCCCCGGCCGGAGCCGGGTGAGAGGACCCGGAACGCGCCCGAAAAGTCCTCGCCAACGGACTGACCAGCGGGACACAATGCACGGGTGCTACTGACGATCACCACCACCGCGACCCCGGCGGCCCCGGCCACGGACCTCGGATTCCTGCTCCACAAGAACCCGGAGCGGGCGCAGAGCTTCGAGCAGTCCTTCGGGACCGCCCATGTCTTCTACCCCGAGGCCACGGAGCAGCGCTGCACGGCCGCCCTGCTCCTGGAGGTCGACCCCCAGGCGCTGCTGCGGGCCCGCACCTCCGTCAGCACACCCGACTTCGCCCTGGCCCAGTACGTGAACGACCGCCCCTTCGCCACCTCCTCGCTGTTCACGGTGGCGCTGGGCCGGGTGTTCCGCTCCGCGCTCAAGGGCGCCTGCGAGGCCCGGCCGGAACTGGCCGCCGCCCCGCTGCCCCTCGAACTCCACCTGCCCGCGGTGCCCTGCCGGGCCGGCGCCGACAAGGCGCGCGCCCTGTTCGAGCCCCTGGGCTGGCGGGTGGCCGCCGAGCCCGTGCCGCTCGACCCCGGCCTGCCCGGCTGGGGCGACTCCCACTACCTGTCGCTGACCCTGTCCGGCGAGCAGGTGCTGTCCGAGGCGCTGAGCCACCTGTACGTCCTGCTGCCCGCCATGGACGGGAGCAAGCACTACTGGGTGGACCGCGGCGAGATCGACAAGCTGCTGCGTGCCGGGGGCCTGCGCGTCACCGACGCCGAGGAGCAGACCACCGAGGAGGACCCGCAGGCCCGGTCCCCCTGGCTGGCCCGCCACCCCGAGCGCGCCTGGATCACCCGCCGCTACCTCAACCGGCGCAACGCCTACGTGCGCACCGCCCTGGCCCGGCTGGCCGAGGCCGACGACCTCCCGGAGGAGGAGGCCGACCCGGCCCTGGAGGAGGCCCCCGCGGAGGCCGCGCCGGTTCGGGCGGGGGAGGAGCGCCCGCCCTCGCTGGCCGAGCAGCGCGCCGGGGCGGTCCTGGCCGTGCTGCGCGCCGAGAACGCCTCCAGCGTCCTGGACCTGGGCTGCGGCCCCGGCGCCCTGCTGGCGAAGCTGGTCGCCGACCCGACCCTGGAGCGGATCACCGGTGTGGACGTGGACGCCGTCACCCTCCAGATGGCCCACCGCAAGACCTGCCGGGGCTGCGCCCCGAACGGCCGCGGGCGCCACCGCGACCTGTTCGCCGACACCGTGGGCCTCCGGGAGCAGGGCGGGCGCCCGCCCCGGCCCGAGCTGCTCATCGGCTCGGCCGTCTACCGGGACGCCCGCTTCGCCGGGCACGACGCCGTCGTGCTCATGGAGGTCGTCGAGCACATCGACCCGGAGCGGCTGCCGGCGCTGGAGGAGAGCGTCTTCTCCGCCGCGCACCCCCGCGTCGTCGTGGTCACCACCCCCAACGCCGAGTACAACGTCCACTACGAGGGCCTGGCCGACGGCGCGTTCCGCCACCGGGACCACCGCTTCGAGTGGACCCGCGCCGAGTTCACCCTGTGGGCGGACGCCGTCGCCGAACGCAACGGCTACACCGTCCGCTACCTGCCCGTGGGTCCGCAGGACCCCGCCACCGGCTCCCCGACCCAGATGGGAGTGTTCACCCGATGAACACCGATGAGACCGCCCCGGACACCGCCCCCCGCGTCCTGGGCGTGCCCGCCATGGGACTCGTCGTGCTGGTCGGCGTGTCCGGCTCGGGCAAGTCCACCTTCGCCGCCCGCCACTTCAAGCCCACCGAGGTCATCTCCTCCGACTTCTGCCGCGGGCTGGTCAGCGACGACGAGAACGACCAGGGCGCCACCGCCGACGCCTTCTCCCTGCTGCACACCGTCCTGGACATCCGGCTGCGCCGCGGCCTGCTCACCGTGGTGGACGCCACCAACGTGCAGTCCAAGGCCCGCGCCGAACTCCTGG
This sequence comes from Nocardiopsis changdeensis, assembly GCF_018316655.1. Taxonomy (GTDB): domain Bacteria; phylum Actinomycetota; class Actinomycetes; order Streptosporangiales; family Streptosporangiaceae; genus Nocardiopsis; species Nocardiopsis changdeensis. The sequence goes on from NZ_CP074133.1 coordinate 949,283, forward strand.
CCGTGGCCAAGGCCAACAACGTGCTGTCCACGGCGATCGTCCTCGACGTGCCCGAGGCTCTGGCCAAGGAGCGCAACCGGACCCGGCCCGACCGGGACTTCGGCGACCACGTCATCCCCCGCCAGCGCCGCGACCTGCGCCGCAGCCTCAAGTACCTGCGCAAGGAGGGGTTCCGCAAGGTCCACGTCCTCAAGGGCGTCGAGGAGATCGACGCCGCCGTCATCGAGCGCGAGCGCGCCTGGCCGGACAAGCGCGAGCTCACCGGCCCCTTCGACATCATCGGCGACGTCCACGGCTGCCGGGAGGAGCTGGAGGAGCTGCTCACGTCCCTGGGCTACGGGATCACCCGGGACGACCGGGGCAGGGCCGTCGGCGCCCGCCACCCGCAGGGCCGTACCGCGGTGTTCGTCGGCGACCTCGTGGACCGGGGCCCCGACACCCCGGGTGTGCTGCGCCTGGCCATGGGCATGGTCCGCGACGGCGACGCCCTCTGCGTACCGGGCAACCACGAGAACAAGCTCATCCGGGCGCTGCGCGGCGTCAGGGTCACCGCCACCCACGGGCTCGCCGAGTCCCTGGAGCAGCTGGGAAGGGAGAGCGAGGAGTTCCGCAGGGAGGTCCTCGACTTCTGCGACGGCCTGGTCAGCCACCTGGTCCTCGACGGGGGGAGGCTGGTGGTCGCCCACGCCGGGCTCAAGGAGGCCTACCACGGCCGCGCCTCCGGCCGGGTGCGCTCCTTCGCCCTGTACGGCGACACCACCGGCGAGACCGACGAGTACGGGCTGCCGGTGCGCCTGCCCTGGGCCCGCGACTACCGGGGCAGGGCGGCCGTCGTGTACGGCCACACCCCCGTGCTCAAGGCCGAGTGGGTCAACAACACCCTGTGCCTGGACACCGGCTGCGTGTTCGGCGGGAAGCTGACCGCGCTGCGCTACCCCGAACGCGAGATCGTCGACGTCGACGCGCGCCGGACCTGGTACGAGCCGGTCCGGCCGCTGGGCGGCGAGGCCCCGGCGGGCGCGGAGGGCGGGGACCGCTCCGACACGCTGGTGGACATCACCGACGTGGGCGTCGGCGACCACCACCCCGGCCTGATCGTCGAGACGGAGTTCGGGACCGTCCGCGCCAACGGCGCGTCCGCCCTGGGCGCGCTGGAGGTGATGAGCCGGTTCTCCGTCGACCCGCGGTGGCTGCTGTACCTGCCGCCGACCATGGCGCCGGCGCCCACCGCCGCGGCCCCCGGGTACCTGGAGCACCCCGACGAGGCGTTCGCCTGGTACCGCGCCGCCGGTGTCGGGCAGGTCGTGTGCGAGGAGAAGCACATGGGCTCGCGCGCCGTCGCCGTGCTGTGCCGCGACGAGGCGGCCGCCGAACGGCGGTTCGCCCCGGGCGCCCTGGGCACGGTGTACACCCGCACCGGGCGGCCGTTCTTCGCCGACCCCGTGCTGCGCGGCGAGGTGGTGGACCGGCTGCGCGCCGCCGTCACCGGGGCCGGCCTGTGGGACCGCCTGGGCACCGACTGGGTCGCCCTGGACGGGGAGCTGCTGCCCTGGTCGGCCAAGGCCCGCACGCTCATCCGCGACCAGTACGCCTCGGTGGGCGCGGCCGCCCGCGCCGCCCTGCCCGCAGCGGGCGCGGCGCTGGCCGCGGCCGCCGAGCGCGGCCTGGACGTGGGCCGCCTGGTGGACCGGGTCACGCGGAGCACGGAGCAGATGGAGGAGTTCAGCCGGGTGTACCGGCGCTACTCCTGGGACACCGACGGCGCCGCCGGGCTCCGGTTCGCGCCCTTCGCGGTGCTGGCCTCCGAAGGCCGCGAGTACTCCGACGCCGACCACCTGTGGCACATGGCCACCGCGGAGCGGCTGGCCGAGGCGGACCCGCTGGTGCGCTCCACCCGCTACCGGGTGGTGGACACCACCGACCCGGCCGCCTGCGCCTCGGCCGCCGCCTGGTGGCAGGAGATGGTGGACGCCGGGGGCGAGGGCATGGTCGTCAAGCCGCTCCAGGGCGCCCGCGCCACGGGCGCCAAGGGGCTGACCCAGCCCGGCCTGAAGGTGCGCGGCCCCGAGTACCTGCGGATCATCTACGGCCACGACTACACCGACCCCGACCGCCTGGAGGTCCTCAAGGACCGGAGGCTGGGCGGCAAGCTCGGGCTGGCCATGCGCGAGCACAAGCTGGGGCTGGAGGCCCTGGCCCGGCACGCCCGCCGCGAGCCGCTGTGGCGGGTCCACGAACCGGTGTTCGCGGCCCTGGCACTGGAGACCGAACCGGTCGACCCGCGCCTGTAGGACGCGGGGCGTTTGGTCGGATCGTACGAAGCGAGGGCGGGGCGGGACCGGGCGGATCACACCAACCCGGGACCGCTTCGCCTTCTTTTCATGTCGCCTCCTACCAACGGACACGGGAAAGGGACATGATGTCCCCGCCCCTGCTCCCCAGTACCCCCGGAGAGAACGTGTCCCCCACCCGACCACGGCGCCTGATCGCGCCGACGTCCGCCGCCGCCGCGGCGGTGCTGCTGGCCGCGGCCCTGGGCCCGGTTCCGGCCGCCGCCGACACCGGCACCCCGGTGATCGCGGAGGTCTACGGAGGCGGCGGCAACAGCGGAGCGACGCTGCGCCACGACTTCGTCGAGCTGGGCAACGCCGCGGACGCCCCGGTCACCGTCGACGGCTGGAGCGTCCAGTACCTCCCGGCCGCACCGAAGCCGACCACCAACGTGCAGGTCACCCCGCTGGCAGGGGAGATCCCCGCCGGGGGCCGCTACCTGGTCCGCCAGGCCGCGGGCACCGGGGGAGAGGTCGACCTCCCCGCCCCGGACGCCGCCGGGTCGACCAACATGTCGGCCACGGCGGGCACCGTCCTGCTCGTCTCCGGCACCGAGCCCGTCGAGTGCCGCACCGCCGCCGACTGCGCCGCGGACGGCTCCGTCGTCGACATCGTCGGCTACGGCGGAGCCGAGGTCCGCGAGGGGGAGTCCGCCCCCCGGCTCTCCAACACCACCGCGGCCGCCCGCGGCGACGGCCTCGCCGACACCGGCGACAACGCCGCCGACTTCACCGCGGGCGGGCCCACCCCCGTGAACGCGGCCGGCGAGGGCCCCGACGAGGGCCCGGGGGAGCCCGGCGGCCCCAGCGAACCCGGTGACCTGCGCATCCACGACATCCAGGGCGTCACCCGCGTCTCCCCGCACGCCGGGGACACCGTGTCCGGGGTGCCCGGCGTGGTCACCGCCGTCAACGCCTTCGGCAGCGCGCAGGGCTTCTGGTTCCAGGACCCCGAGGGCGACGGCGACCCGCGCACCAGCGAGGGCCTGTTCGTCTTCACCGGCTCCACCGCGCCCGGCGTCGCACCCGGCGACGAGGTCCTGGTCTCCGGCCGGGTCGACGAGTACCGGCCCGCCTCCGGCACGCAGACCATCACCCAGCTCGACCGGGCGCAGTGGACGGTCCTGTCCACCGGCAACGCCGTCCCGGAGTCGGTGGCCCTGGAGGCCGGGGTGATCCCCGCCGAGTACGCCCCCGACCACGGCGGCGACATCTCCGGCCTGGAGCTGGCGCCCGACACCTACGCCCTGGACTTCTGGGCCGCCCACGAGCACATGATGGTCCGGCTCGAGGACGCCCCCGTCATCGCCCCCACCGACCCCTACCACGCCTTCTGGGTCACCGTGGAGCCCGGGCACAACCGCACCGCCAACGGCGGAGTGGCCTACGGCTCCTACGACGACCCCAACGCGGGACGGGTCAAGGTCGAGTCCCTGCTCGACCGCGACGTCCACCCGTTCCCCCGGGTCGACGTGGGCGACACCCTCGCCGGGGTCACCGAGGGACCGGTGTACTACAGCCGGTTCGGCGGCTACCTCGTGCGCGCCACCACCCTGGGCGAGCACGTGCCCGGCGGCCTGGAGCGCACCCCCGTCCGCGGCACCGAACGGTACGAGGTCTCCATCGCCACCTACAACGTCGAGAACCTCGGCGGCCGGGACGACCAGGCGAAGTACGACGCGCTGGCCACCGGCATCGTCGAGTACCTCGACGCGCCCGACATCATCGGCCTGGAGGAGATCCAGGACGACAACGGCGAGGTGGACGACGGGACCGTCGACGCCGGCGCCACCCTGGACCGGCTCACCGCCGCGATCGAGGCGCAGGGCGGGCCGGCCTACGAGTGGCGGCAGATCAGCCCCGAGGACAAGCAGGACGGCGGCGCGCCCGGCGGCAACATCCGCAACGCCTTCCTCTTCGACCCGGCCCGCGTGCAGTTCGTGGACCGCCCCGGCGGCGACGCCACCACCGCCGTCGAGGTCGTCCGGGGCTCCCGCGGCGCCGAGCTGTCGGTCTCCCCGGGCCGCATCGAGCCCGCGGACCCGGCCTGGGACGACAGCCGCAAGCCGCTGGTCGGACACTTCCGCGCCCTCAACCGGGACATCTACGTGGTGACCAACCACTTCAACTCCAAGGGCGGCGACCAGGCGCTGCACGGTGTCGTGCAGCCGCCGGCCCGCACCAGCGAGCAGCAGCGCAACGCCCAGGCGGAGCTGGTGGCCGGCTTCGCCGACGAGCTGCTGGCCGTGGATCCGGACGCCAATCTGGTGGTCATGGGGGACCTCAACGACTTCCAGTTCTCCCGGACCCTGGAGATCCTCACCGGCGACGGGCCGCTGTACAACCCGATGACGGACCTGCCCGCCCCGGAGCGCTACAACTACGTGTTCGACGGCAACTCCCAGGCCCTGGACCACATCCTGGTCAATCGGGAGATCGCCGGCCGTGTGGACTACGGCATCGCGCGGATCAACTCCGAGTTCCACGACCAGGTCAGCGACCACGACCCGCAGGTGCTGTGGCTGGACACCCGCCGCTCCACCCCGCCGGGCCGCTCCTGACCCGGCCCCCTGCACGGTGCGCCCCGGCCGGGAACCGGCCGGGGCGCACCGCGTCCCTCCGCGGGGACCTCAGCGCACGTCCCTGCGGCCCAGCACCACCGCGGCCAGGGCCCACCGGAGCGGCGCGCCCACGGGGCCGCGCCCGCGGGACGCCTATGCTGGGGAGCGCCCGCCGTACAGCGGGTCCACTCCACCCAAGGAAGCACAAGCATGAACGTACTGCTCACCGGAGGCGCCGGGTACATCGGCTCGCACACCGCGGTCGAACTCCTGGAGGCCGGCCACCGGGTCGTCGTCCTGGACAACCTGGTGAACAGCCACGCCGAGTCCCTGCGCCGGGTCGAGCAGATCACCGGACACGCGCCCGTGCTGGTGACCGGCGACTGCGCCGACCGGGAGACCGTCGACCGCGTCCTGGCCGAGCACGCCATCGACGCCGTCGTCCACACGGCCGGCCTCAAGGCCGTCGGGGAGTCCGTCGCCCAGCCCCTGCGCTACTACCGCAACAACCTCGACGCCCTCCTCTCCCTGGTCGAGGCCATGGACGCCCGGGGCGTCCGCAACCTGGTCTTCAGCTCCTCGGCCACGGTCTACGGCGACCCCGAGACGGTGCCCATCCCCGAGGACGCCCCGCTCAGCGCCACCAACCCCTACGGCGCCACCAAGCTGTTCGGCGAGCGCATCCTGGGGGACCTGGCCGCCGCCGACCCGCGCTGGCACATCGTGTCCCTGCGCTACTTCAACCCCGTCGGGGCCCACCCCAGCGGCCTGATCGGCGAGGACCCCCAGGGCACCCCCAACAACCTGCTGCCCTACATCGCCCAGGTCGCCGCGGGCCGCCGCGAGTTCCTCCAGGTGTTCGGCGACGACTACGACACCGCCGACGGCACCGGAGTCCGCGACTACCTGCACGTCGTCGACCTGGCCCGCGGGCACCTGGTCGCCCTGCACCACCTGGCCGACGCCCCCGGCCACCGGGTCTACAACCTCGGCAGCGGCAAGGGGTACTCGGTCATGGAGTGCCTGCACGCGTTCGAGCGGGCCGTGGGCCGCTCCCTGCCCTACAAGGTGGTCCCGCGCCGCCCCGGCGACATCGCCGTCTGCTCCGCCGACCCCTCCGCCGCCGCCCGCGACCTGGGCTGGAAGGCCGACCGCGACCTGGACGAGGCCTGCGCCGACGCCTGGCGCTGGCAGTCGGCCAACCCGCGGGGGTTCGCGGGCTGAGCCCGACCGCACACCCGCCGGGACCCGCTGAGCACGGGGTACGCCCTAGACTGGGCGTATCCCTGAACTCCTGCGGAAGGTCCTCCGTCGTGTCCGTTGGTGCTGACAGCACGTTCGACACCGTCCTCGTCGTGGACTTCGGCGCGCAGTACGCGCAGCTGATCGCCCGGCGGGTGCGCGAAGCTCACGTGCACAGCGAGATCGTGCCCTCGACCATGCCCGTGGAGGAGATGCTCGCCAAGAAGCCGAAGGCGATCATCCTCTCCGGCGGCCCCTCCTCGGTGTACGCCGAGGGGGCGCCCCACGTCGGGGCCGAGCTCTTCGAGACCGGCGTCCCGACCTTCGGTATCTGCTACGGCTTCCAGGCCATGACACGCGCCCTGGGGGGGACGGTCGACAGGACCGACCTGAGCGAGTTCGGCCGCACCGAGCTCACCGTGACCGCCGGGGACTCCCTGCTGTTCACCGGGCTGCCCGCCGAGCAGCCGGTGTGGATGTCCCACGGCGACTCGGTGATCGAGGCCCCCGCCGGCTTCCGCGCCGTCGCCACCACCGCGGGCGCCCCGGTGGCCGCGTTCGAGGACACCGACCGCCGCCTCTTCGGCGTCCAGTTCCACCCCGAGGTCCTGCACAGCGAGCACGGCCAGGAGGTGCTGCGCCGCTTCCTGTACGAGGGCGCGGGCTGCCGCCCCACCTGGACGATGCTGAACATCGTCGACGAGCAGGTCGCCCGGATCCGCGAGCAGATCGGCGACAAGAGCGTCATCTGCGCCCTCAGCGGCGGCGTCGACTCCGCGGTGGCGGGCGCCCTGGTGCAGCGCGCCGTCGGCGACCAGCTGACCTGTGTGTTCGTCGACCACGGCCTGCTGCGCAAGGGCGAGGCCGAGCAGGTCGAGAAGGACTTCGTGGCGGTCACCGGCGCCCGGCTCAAGGTCGTGGACGCCCAGGAGCGCTTCCTGAGCGCGCTGGCCGGGGTCACCGACCCCGAGGAGAAGCGCAAGATCATCGGCCGCGAGTTCATCCGCGTCTTCGAGCAGGCGGCCCGCGAGGTCGTCGCCGACAGCGGCGAGTCCGGCGGCGAGGTCGAGTTCCTGGTGCAGGGCACCCTGTACCCGGACGTGGTGGAGTCCGGCGGCGGCACCGGCACCGCCAACATCAAGTCCCACCACAACGTGGGCGGCCTGCCCGACGACCTCCAGTTCACCCTGGTGGAGCCGCTGCGCGAGCTGTTCAAGGACGAGGTCCGCAAGGTCGGCGAGGAGCTGGGCCTGCCCCCGGAGATGGTCTGGCGCCAGCCGTTCCCCGGCCCCGGCCTGGGCATCCGCATCATCGGCGAGGTCACCCGCGAGCGCCTGGACGTCCTGCGCGAGGCCGACGCCATCGCCCGCGAGGAACTGTCGCACGCCGGGCTGGACCGCGAGATCTGGCAGTGCCCCGTGGTGCTGCTCGCCGACGTCCGCTCGGTCGGCGTCCAGGGCGACGGCCGCACCTACGGCCACCCCGTGGTGCTGCGCCCGGTCAGCAGCGAGGACGCGATGACCGCCGACTGGTCGCGCCTGCCCTACGACGTGCTGGCCAAGATCTCCAACCGGATCACCAACGAGGTCCGCGAGATCAACCGGGTGACGCTGGACGTCACCAGCAAGCCCCCGGGCACCATCGAGTGGGAGTAGGCGCCCCGGCGCCCACGCGGAGGGGGCCCGGCCTGACGGCCGGGCCCCCTTTCGCGTTCCGCGGGTACCGGGCCGCTCAGTCGGCGCTCTTGAGGAGGACCTCGACGGGCTCGGCGAAGCGGTCGTGCCTGAACACCAGGGCCTCGGGGTACTCGCCGACGTGGAGCGTGAACACCATGATCCCGGTGGCAGTCTCGCCCGGCTGGACGGCCTCCCACAGGGACTCCTGCTCCTCGATCCGGCTGGGCCGGTCCGCTACGACCTCCTGCTGCAGTTCGGTCCGCACCCCCTGGGCCTCGTGGTCCAGCAGCACGGGCGCGTCGCTCAGATTGGTGAAGTCCACGTCGAGCACGCAGTAGTGCCCGTTCGCCTGCACCTGGACCTCGCGGCTGGGGATGGTCGTCTGGTCGCACTCGACGTCGAGCACCTTCACACGGGCCAGGCCGTCGGCGCTGGTGGCCTCCATGGCCCCGGTGCCCGGGGACGCGGGCCCGTCCCCCTCGCCGGGTTCGCCCCCGCCGCCGTCCTCGGGGGCGGCGGAGGTGCCGGGCTGCTGCGTCTGCTGACCGGACGGGGCGTCGTCGTCGCCGAGGTTGGTCACCACGTACAGCACCGCCAGCAGCGCGAGGACCAGGAGGACGGCGGCCGCCGCGGCGATGACCACGATGCCGCGCCGGTTGGCCGGACCGGTCGGCCGGTGCGGGGGCGGCGGGACCGGCGGAACGTACGGCTGGGGGCCCGGGCGCGGCGCCTGCTGGTCGGCGGGCGGCACGATCGGGAGCGCGCCGGTGGAGGCCGGGTGCTGGGCGGGCGGCGGCCCGCCCGGGGCGCCGGCCTGCGGGTGCGGGGGCGGGGGCGGGCCCTGGGGCGGGTGCCCGCCGCCGGGGTGCCCCGGGGCCGGTCGCACGAACGTGCCGCTCTGGTGCGGGGCGGCCTGCGGGCCGGGCGGGGCGACCGGGGGCGCCTGGTAGGCGCCGGGCGCCGGGTGGCGCATGCCGGTCATGGTCTGGTGGGCGCCCTGCGGCGGACCGTGCGGCATCGGCGGGGGCAGGTTGGGACGCCACGACTGGTGCAGCGCGTGCGACACCATGTCGTTGGGGTTGGAGCTGTCCTCGCCGCCCGCCAGCTCCAGGAGCAGGTCCTGGGCGGTGGGCCGCCGGTTGGGGTCCTTGTCCAGGGCCCGCAGCACCAGCCGGTCCAGGGGGCTGTCGAGGTTGCCGATCTGGGGCTCGGCGAACAGCACCCGCTTGCCCAGCGTCATGGCGTCGCCGTTGCCGAAGGGGTGGGTGCCGTTGCCCGCGAACGCCACCAGGCACCCCCAGGCGAAGATGTCCGCCTTGGTGGTGACCTGCTCCTCCAGGAGCTGCTCGGGCGCCATCCAGCCCGGGCTGCCCATGACGATGCCCGTCTGGGTGTGGTTGGTGGCGGTGTTCATGGCCCGGGCGATGCCGAAGTCGATCACGCGCGGGCCCGACAGCGACAGCAGCACGTTGGCGGGCTTGAGGTCGCGGTGCACCAGGCCGGTGCGGTGGATCGCGGCGAGCGCGGCGGCCACGCCCAGGGCGAACCCGTGCAGGGTGGAGGAGTCCAGGGGGCCGTTCTGGGCGATGTGCTCGGCCAGCGCGGTGCCCGCGATGTACTCGGTCACCATGTACGGGCGGTTCTCGAACGTGCCGTGGTCGAGGACCTTCGCGGTGCAGAAGGAGGCGACCTTGCGGGCGTTCTCCATCTCGTCGCGGAACCGCGCCCGGGTCGCCTCGTCGAAGGCGAGCTCGGGGCGGATGACCTTGATCGCTACCTGGTTGTTCCGGTCCGGCAGCCCGCCGAGGTAGACGGTGCCCATGCCGCCGCTGCCCAGCTTCCCGGACAGCACATAGGGCCCGATGGTGGCCGGATCTCCGGCGCCCAGCGGTTCCAGGTTCTTCGGGAGCCCATCCGACGGCAAGTAGCCCTCCCCGACGGTGTCCAAACTCCGCCTTGCCCCAAGGTAGCGGTGTTTGTGCCCTGATTCCCACTCGCGGACCCCGTCGGTCCGGTTCGCGGAAGGGCGGTGACTGACATGACAATGGTGACGATCCCCGAATCGCGCCCTTGGTTCCCGTTTCCGCCCGAACATCGCGTTCGTCTCACGGAGCAGGGGTGAACACAGCGGCTCCCCTGTCGGGGTGTGTGCTCACGCAAGGGGGGGTTCCTTTACGATTGGGGACTCGTGACAGTTGATACCACCGTAACCGTGCGGGTTCCCGCGAAGGTCAACCTCCAGCTGGCGGTGGGGCCCGCACGTGAGGACGGGTTCCACGACCTCGTCAACGTTTTCCACGCGGTCTCGCTGTTCGATGAGGTTACCGTCCGGGAGGCGGGACCGCGCAGTGGGCGACCCGACGGTAGCACCTCACCGGGTGGCGGGACCCTCCTCGCGGAGCTGACCGCGAACGGCCGCTCGGTCTCCCACCTGTCACGTGTGCCACTGGACGCCTCCAACCTCGCCGCGGGCGCCGCCGACCTGCTGGGCCGGGAGACCGGCCGCGGCCGTCCGGTGCGGATCCACCTGGAGAAGCGCATCCCCGTGGCGGGCGGGATGGCCGGCGGCAGCGCCGACGCGGCGGCCGCCCTGGTCGCCTGCGACCGGCTGTGGGCGACCGGCCTGCCCCGCGAGGACCTGCTGCGGCTGGCCGCCGTGCTCGGCAGCGACGTGGCCTTCCCGCTGGTGGGGGGCACCGCGGTGGGCCGGGGGCGGGGCGAGATCCTGGAGCCGATGACCAGCCCCGGCCGGTACCGCTGGGTGTTCGCGCTGTCCCCGCACGGCCTGTCCACGGGCGCGGTGTTCGCCGAGTACGACCGGCTGCGGCCCGACGCGCCCGCCCCGGAGCTGAGCGCGGCCCTGCGGGACGCGCTGGCCGCCGCGGATCCCGCGGCCCTGGGCCGGGCGCTGACCAACGACCTCCAGGAGGCGGCGCTGTCGCTGCTGCCGGAGCTGGAGCGCACGCTCCGGACGGGCGCCTCGGCCGGAGCGCTGGGCGCGCTGGTGTCCGGGTCCGGTCCGACCTGCGCGTTCCTGGTGGGCGGCGGCTCGGAGGAGGCCTCGGTGGTCGCCGAGCGGGAGGCCGCGGTGGTGGCCTCGCTGGAGGCGAGCGGGCTGTGCGAGCAGATCGTGCGGGCCGACGGAGACGTCCCCGGCACGGTCTTCGTGTGACGTAAATCACTTGTGGTTTCCGGGTGAGGGTCCCGGGTCCCCGCATTGACCTCAACCATGGTTGAGATTGAAGACTGGGGGCATGCCGACGACAGCAGCCCTCACCCGCTACGCCGACCTGCCGGCCCTCATCGGCCTGATGGAGGGCGACGAAAAGCACAGTGCCGCCGCGCACTCCACGCTCGACGTCGTCTGGGTCCTCTACGACCGCGTCCTGGCCGTCACCCCCGAGACCGCCGACGACCCCGCCCGCGACCGGTTCCTGCTCTCCAAGGGCCACGGGCCCGCCGCCTTCTACGCCGTCCTGGCCGCCAAGGGCTTCCTCGACGTGTCCGCGCTGCGCGGCTGGACCGCCTTCGGCTCCGCCCTGGGACACCACCCCGACCGGGTCCTCGTCCCCGGCGCGGAGATCGGCAGCGGCTCGCTCGGCCACGGCCTGCCCATCGCCCTGGGGACCGCCCTGGGGCTGCGCGCCCGGAACGTGCGCCGCCCCGACGGGTCCGAGCCCCGCACGGTGGTGCTCGTCGGCGACGGCGAGCTCGACGAGGGCAGCAACCACGAGGCCATCGCCGCGGCCGGGCGGCTGGGCGTCGGCTCCCTCACCACCGTGGTCGTCGACAACGGGTCGGCCCTGCACGGCTGGCCCGGCGGGATCGCGCGCCGCTTCGAGCTGGAGGGCTGGGCCACCCGCGAGGTCCAGGGCCGCGACCACGACGCCCTGCACGCCGCGTTCACCCGCCCCTGGGGCGACCGGCCGCTCGCCGTCGTCGCCCGCGTCCGCCCCACGAGCTGACACCGCCACCGACCGGAGGAGACCGGCCATGACCCACAGCACGACGCGGACCGCGCCCCGGGCCGACGCCGCGACGCACGGACCGAACGAGATGCGCGAGGTGTTCGGCGCCGCCGTCTCGGAGGCGATGGACGACGACCCCCGCCTCGCGGTCGTCCTGGCGGTCATCTCCGCCGGGATGTTCCGCCGGGCCGCCGCCCGCCACCCCGGGCGGGTGATCGACCTGGGCATCCGCGAGCAGGCCATGATCGGGACCGCGGGCGGACTCGCCCTCACCGGGATGCGCCCGGTCGTCCACAGCTACGCCCCCTTCTTGGTGGAGCGCCCCTTCGAGCAGATCAAGCTCGACCTGGGGCACCAGGACGCCGGGGCGGTCCTGGTGAGCATCGGCGGCTCCTACGACGCCGCCGCGGAGGGCCGCACCCACCAGGCCCCCGGCGACGTCGCCCTGATCGACACCCTGCCCGGCTGGACCGTCCACGTGCCCGGCCACGCCGACGAGGTGCGCGCCGTCCTGCGCGACGCCCTGCCCGGCGACGACCGGGTGTACATCCGGCTGTCGGGCACCGCCAACCGCGCCCCCCTGCCGCTGTCCGGGGGCCTGGCCGTGGTCCGGCCGGGCTCGGCCCGCTCCGCCGGAGTGGTCGTGGCCGTCGGGCCCATGCTCGACCGCACCCTGGAGGCCACCGCGGACCTCGACGTCACCGTCGCCTACACCGCCACCGTGCGCCCCTTCGACCGCGCCGGGCTCAGCGCCCTGGTCGCCGCCTCCGGGAACGCGGACGTGATGCTGGTGGAGCCCTACCTCAGGGGCACCTCCGCGCACGAGGTCTCCGAGGCGCTGGCCGACCGCAGGCACCGCCAGCTCTCCCTCGGCGTGCCGAGGGACACGGAGCTGCGCGCCTACGGCACCCCGGCCGACCACGCCCGGGCGCACGGGCTGGACGTCCGGGGAATCGCGCGGGCCGCCCGGGACTTCTTCCTGGTGTAGGGAGAGCGCTCCGGCGAACCCCGGTTCCCGGCGGCATGTGAAATCCTGATATGTAGTGATACCGACCTGCCCGGGGCCTTGCGTGGTGCGGCCCCGGGCTCCTTTTTCCGGCGCTCCCGGGTTCGGCGGACCCCGCGAGGACCCGGTCGGAGCCCCGCCGGCGTCCGGGACCCGTCCAGGGCACCCGGCGACACCCGGGACAATGGAGACGATGACGAATCTGGTCAACCTTCAGGACGTGTCCCTGGCCTACGGGCCCCTCGTGCTCCTCGACTCGGTGTCACTGGGCGTGGACGAGGGCGAGCGCATCGGCGTGGTCGGCCGCAACGGCGGCGGCAAGTCCACGCTGATCTCCGTGCTGTCCGGGGCCCTGCCGCCCGACTCCGGCCGGGTGGTGCACAACCGCGGTCTGCGCGTGGGCTTCCTGCACCAGCGCGACGACTTCCCCGACACCACCGTCGGCGCCTTCGTGCTGGGCGAGCGGGCCGAACACGAGTGGGCGGGCGACGCCCGCGCCCGCGACATCCTGCGCGGGCTGCTCGGCGGCTGGAGCCTGGACACCCCCATGGCGGGGCTGTCCGGCGGTGAGCGCCGCCGCGCCGGCCTGGCCCGGCTGCTGGTGGGCGACCACGACCTCATCGTCCTGGACGAGCCCACCAACCACCTCGACATCGAGGGCATCCACTGGCTCGCCGGGCACCTGCGCGACCGCCGCGAGGCGCTCGTGGTGGTCACCCACGACCGCTGGTTCCTGGACGCCGTCACCACCCGCACCTGGGAGGTGGGACGCGGCGCCGTCGAGCGCTACGAGGGCGGGTACGCCGCCTACGTGCTGGCCAAGGCCGAGCGCGAGCGCCAGGCCGCGGCCACCGAGGAGCGCCGCCAGAACCTCATGCGCAAGGAGCTGGCCTGGCTGCGCCGGGGCGCCCCCGCGCGCACCTCCAAGCCCAAGTTCCGCATCGAGGCGGCCAACCGGCTGATCGCGGACGAGCCGCCGGTGCGCGACACCGTCGAGCTGGTCCGGTTCGCCAGCTCCCGCCTGGGCAAGACCGTCATCGACCTCAAGGACGTGACGGCGACCGTCCCGGGGCGGACCCTGCTGGACCACCTCACCTGGCAGCTCGGCCCCGGCGACCGGGTCGGCCTGGTCGGGGTCAACGGCGCGGGCAAGTCCACGCTGCTCAAGATCCTCGCCCGGGAGCGGGAGCCCGAGTCGGGCCACGTCCGCACCGGGCGCACCGTCCGGCTCGCCCACCTGTCGCAGAACGTCACCGAGCTGGACCCCGAGGCCCGGCCGCTCCAGGCGGTCATGGACGTGCGCGAGCACGTGACCATCGGCAAGCGGGACTACACCGCCAGCCAGATGCTGGAGCGCTTCGGGTTCCGCGGCGAGCGCCAGTGGACCCCGATCGGCGACCTGTCCGGCGGCGAGCGGCGCCGCCTGCAGCTGCTGCGCCTGCTCATGGACGAGCCCAACGTCCTGCTGCTGGACGAGCCCACCAACGACCTGGACATCGAGACCCTCACCGAGCTGGAGGACCTGCTCGACGGCTGGCCCGGCTCCCTGGTGCTGGTCTCCCACGACCGGTACTTCCTGGAGCGGATCACCGACCGGGTGCTGGCCCTCATGGGCGACGGCGGCCTGGCGTTCCTGCCCGGCGGCGTGGACGAGTACCTGGAGCGCCGGGCGGGCACCGCGGGGGAGGCCGCGGTGCCCACCGCGGGCGGGGGAGAGGCCCCCGCGGCCGAGCCCGAGCGCCCCGCCGTGTCGGCGGCCGACCGCCGCGCCGCCCAGAAGGAGATGCAGCGCGTCGAACGGCGGATGGACAGGATCGCCGCGCGCGAGGCCGAGCTGCACGAGCAAATGGCGGCCGCGGCCGAGGACTACACCCGGCTCGCCGAGCTCGACGCCGAGGCCAAGGCCCTGGCGGGCGAGAAGGAGGAGCTGGAGATGATCTGGCTGGAGCAGGCGGAGCTGGTCGGCGACTGACCCCGCCCGGCGCGGGTCAGCGTCCGTTGGCGCGCAGGGCGGCCACCGCCGCCACCGTGGCGTACCCCCGCCACTCCAGCGCGGAGGCGGGGGAGTGGCATTCGAAGCCGACGGCCCACCCGCCGTCGGGGAGCGGTTCCCGCTCCAGGCGGTCGAGGTCGGCGGCGACGGCCCCCGCGGCCAGGTGCTCCCGGACGGGGCGGCCGGGCACGGCGGCGTAGTCGAGCGGGCGGAGCGTCTCGCCCGGTGCGCCTCCGGCCACCGGGATCCGGCCGTCGGCGGGCACGAACCGGGCGAGGCGGCGCAGCAGCCCGGCGGCCTCGGGGCGGGTGTCCGCGACGGAGTCGAGGAACAGCAGCGAGAACGACAGGACGTACGCGAAGGGCGCCTCCTTGACGGCGGCGATCTCCCCGAGGCAGTACTCCGTCGCGGTCGCGAGCCACGGGTGGTCCGCGATCCGCGGGTCCGTCCGGGCCGCCCGGTGGGCCTGCGCGGCCACCGCGGCCGTGATCTGCAGGGACGACGTGCGCGGGTCGGCCGACACCCAGAAGGGCGCGCAGGCGGCCGGGTCCGTGACGGGCAGGGCGAACGGCAGCCCGCCGTCGGGCAGGGTCGTCGCGTCCAGCCAGTCCAGCAGCTCCGGGGCGCGATCGTACGTCGCGGGGGCGGCGTCGGCCACGGCCTCCAGGGCGTGCAGTGCGCCGCCGGGCTGGCTCTCGGGGGAGCGCAGGTCGGGTTCCAGGCCGTGGCCGTGGCCGCCGTCGGGGTTGCGGTACCCGTCCAGGGCCGCGAGGATCGCGGGCCCGGTGTGCTCGGTGGGGCGGATGAGGTGCTCGAAGCGCCGCCGGTCCAGCAGGCGGGCGTGCCCGGCCATGAAGGCGGCCGTCCTGTCGATGTCCATGGGGCCAGCCTGCCGGGCGCGGCGGGCCGGGGTCTTGAACGGAACGGTCACCGCCGGCCCAGCAGCGCGCCCGGGGGCAGGCCCGCGAGGCGTCCGCTCTCGCGGGTGAAGTGCGCCTGGTCGGCGTACCCGGCGGTGGCGGCGGCCTCGCCCAGCGGCGCCCCGGCCCGGGCCAGGCGCAGGGCGCGCTGGAGGCGGTGGATCGACATGAGGGTCTTGGGGCCGTAGCCGAAGACGCGGTCGCAGGTGCGCCGCAGTGTGCGCTCGGACATCCCGTGCTCCCGGGCGACCGCCTCCGCGGTCGCGAGGGCGCGGGCCGCCCGGTCCAGGGAGGCCGCCAGCCGCAGGGCCGCGGGGTCGGGGTCGGCGCGCCGCCACAGAGCGGCGAAGACCCGCTCCAGGGTCTCGGCCGGCCGGGCCACCGGGGCCGGGGGGAGGCGGACCAGGTCGGCCAGGTCGACGCGGCGGTCGGCCAGTTCGCGGGCGGGGACGCCCAGCAGCGCGTGCGCCGCGCCGGGGGCCAGCCGCAGGCCCCAGGTCGTCTCGCCCGGGGCGGACCCGTCGACCTGCGCGGCGGTGTCGGGTCCGGCCACCACGAGGCGCCCGCGGTGCCACATGAGGTCCATCGCGGCGTCGGGCAGCACCCGGTGGGGGCCGGAGCCGGTGAAGCGCCACAGGACCCCCGCGCGCCCCCGTCTCTCCCCGTACCCGGTCATCCTCCGAGCGTACCGATGCGACCGCCGCCGGGGTCCGGCGGCCGCCGGTCACCGAGCGTGCCCAGAATGTCCGGAAAAGGACGGTGGGCATGCTTTGCCGTGGATTCTGGTCGACACGGTGTGTCCGACCCGTCCGCCGGTTACGGTGGCGGCATGGTCATGTGGGCTTCGGACAACCGGGCGGGGAAGGTGCGGGAGGGGCTGACCCTGCTGTTGTCGCAGGGGCTGATCGACGATTTCGAGATCCGCCCCGACGACGAGCACCCCTACCGCGTCACCATGCCGGTGGGCGTCATCCCGCTGACCGAGCACCAGGCCGCGCACTTCCTCCTCGGCGCCGTCACCGCCCGCTTCGGCCCCCTCGCCCGCGACACCCGGTGACCCTCTACTTGCCGTAGTGGTAGCGGCAGGCGGCGATGCGGATCTCGTCGCCGGCGAGCTTGTACACCAGCCGGTGCTCGTCGGTGATCCTGCGGGACCAGTAGCCCTGGAAGCCGTGCCTCAGGGGTTCGGGCTTGCCCATGCCCTCGTTGCCGTTGCGCTCGATGTCCTTGACGAGAGCGTTGATGCGCTTGAGGATCCTGCGGTCCTGCCCCTGCCACCAGACGTAGTCCTCCCAGGCGCTCTGGGACCAGACGAGCCTCACTCGGCCAACTCGCGCTCTATGCCCTGATCGGACTCCAGTTCCTCGATGGCGGAGACCAGGCGGCGGGCGTTCTCCGGGCTGCGCAGGAGGTAGGCGGTCTCCTTCAGGGTCTCGTACTCGGACAGGGCCATCATGACGACGGGTTCGTGTCCGGCTCTCGTGATCACCACTTCTTCTCTGTCGTTCACGACGGCGTCGAGGGTGGCTGCGTAGTTGGCGCGGGATTCGGTGTAGCTCATGGTCTTCAAGGCTCGTCCCCTCCAAGCTCGGCCCGGTGATCCCAAATGTACAGGATCATGTACGTCGATGGCTGGAAAAAGATTCCGGAGACGGCGGAGGCGCCGGGACGAGGGTCCCGGCGCCTCCGTTGCGCGCGTCGGCGGGGCGGTCAGCGGACCAGGGAGGCGAACTCCTCGGCGATGACCGTGGCCCCGGCCTTGTTGGTGTGGATGTCGGGGCCCAGGTCCGTGTTGCACATCCACGTGTAGTCGCAGACGGCCTGGAGGTTGTTGGGCATGGAGCCCTCCTGGGGGACGTCGAAGTCGGAGGAGTCGAACGCCGCCTCCACGTCGGCGACCTCGATGTCCTCGGCGGCGTAGGCCGACCGCAGCGACTCGTTCATGGTCTCCAGGACCTCGGTGGCGTACCCGGCGAAGGTCGCGTCGAAGGGGATCTCGCCCTCGACCTCGCCCAGCCCCGGCCCGGCCTCGGGGTCCACCGGGGTGCCGTCCGAGGGCTCCTCCGAGGGCTCGTCCGAGGGGTCCTCGCCGGGTTCGAGCAGCATCGCCGCGAGGAACGGGTTGTAGTAGGTCATCCCGATGATCTGGGTGTCCGGGCCGGCCGCGGCGCGCAGCCGGGAGGCGATCACCGGCACCTCCGTCTCGATGCGCTCCAGGCCGTCGTCGATGCACTCCGTGTCCACCACGGGCCCGCCGCCACCGCCCACCTCGTCGATGCCCCGGACGCAGCGGGTGAAGTTGTTGCCGCCGATGGTCACGGTGACCAGGTCCACCCGGCCCGCGTGCTCGGAGAGGAACTCCTCGGCCGCCTCGATCTGCGGGCGGCCGCCGTACTGCTCCTCGCAGTGGGCGATCCCGCCCTCGATGAACGTCGTGGTGTCCTCGCCGCCGCAGCCGCTGCGCTCGTGGCGCAGCGTGGAGTCGGCGTCGTACAGGGTGCGGTAGAGGATGTCCGTGTACCCGTCGGGGGTCTCGGCGGGACCGCCCTCGCTCGGCTGCACGCCCACCGTCAGCGAGTCGCCCAGGGAGAGGTAGTACCGCTCCTCGGCTCCCGCCGGGGAGTCCTCCCCGTCACCGCCCGCGCAGCCGGTCATCGCCACGGCCGTCGCGGACGCCGCGACCAGGGCGGCGTACCGGACGTTCCACCGGATTCTCACTGTCGTTCTCCAACCAGATGAAGACCAAGGATGCGCGCCCTGGGCGGCCCCGGTGAGAGGACGGATACCGCCGGGTAACAACAGTTACCGACCGGAAGGTTCGGTGTCGAGGGGGACCAGGAGGCATCTCAGTAACGATGCGAGCTGCTCGCGCTCCGGGGCGGGCATCGGGGCGAGGAGCGTCTCCTCGTAGCTCAGCAGCGACTCCAGCGCCGCGTCGATGCGCCCGGCGCCCTTGTCGGTCAGCCGCACCAGCACCCCGCGCTTGTCGGCGGGGTCGGGGCGGCGCCGCACCAGCCCCGCGGCGGCCAGCCGGTCCACGCGGTTCGTCATGGTCCCGGAGGTCACCAGGGTGGCGCGCAGGAGGCGGCCCGGGCTCAGCTCGTAGGGCGGGCCGGAGCGGCGCAGCTCGGCCAGGACGTCGAACTCCCAGGGCTCCAGGGAGTGCTCGGTGAACACGGTCCGCCGGGCCCTGTCCAGGTGTCGGGCGAGCCGGGACACCCGGCTGAGCACCTCGAGCGGCGTCACGTCCACGTCCGGCCGTTCGGCGCGCCACGCCTCGATCAGCCCATCCACCTCATCGCGCATGGGTCCAGCATATCTCTTGACATCAAGATAGTGGGGCGGGTATGCGACGCACACCCGCCCCACCGGCGTTCCCGGAGCCTAGCGGCCCCGCCTGGTCCGCAGCCTCGGCTTGGCCTCCAGGCTCGACAGCCCGTTCCACGCCAGGTTGACCAGGTGCGCCGCCACCACCTCGCGCTTGGGCCTGCGCACCTCCAGCCACCACTGGCCGGTCAGGGCCCACATGCCCACCAGGGCCTGGGCGTACATGGGGGCGAGCGCGGGGTCGTAGCCCCGCTCGGCGAACTCGTCCACCATGATGTACTCGACCTGGCTGGCGATGTCGTTGATCAGGCCGGCGAAGCTCCCCGTCCCGGAGGCCACGTGCGAGTCGCGGGTGAGCACCCGGAACCCGACCGTGTTCTCCTCGACGTAGCGCAGCAGGGCCAGGGCCGCCTTCTCGATCTTGTTGCGGGCGCTGTCGGCGGTGAGGGCCTCCGAGACCATGCCCACCAGGGTGCGCATCTCCTGGTCGACGACGACCGCGTAGATGCCCTCCTTACCGCCGAAGTGCTCGTACACCACGGGTTTGGACACGCCCGCCCGTGCGGCGATCTCCTCCACGGAGGTCGCGTCGAACCCGCGTTCGGCGAACAGCTCCCGGCCGATCTCCAGCAGCTGTCGCCGACGCTCCTCGCCCGTCATGCGCTTGCGGCGCACACGGACCCTCTGCTCGCTGTCGGCTGCTCCCATGATGGTCAAGAATCCTAGACGCTGACCCGCTTGGCGGCGAGTCGCTCGTTGTCGGGCCAGCGGACCTTGGTCGCCCAGCCGAACTTCTCGAAGAACCAGATGACGCGCGCAGAGATGTCGATCTGGCCCTTGAGCACGCCGTGCCGGGCGCAGGTCGGGTCGGCGTGGTGCAGGTTGTGCCAGGACTCGCCGAACGACGGGATGGCCAGCCACCACACGTTGCGGGAGCGGTCGCGCACCTCGAAGTTCTCCTCGCCGATGGTGTGGCAGATGGAGTTGATCGACCAGGTCACGTGGTGCAGCAGCGCCACCCGGACCAGGCTCGCCCAGAAGAACGCGGTGGCCGCGCCCCACCAGGACATGGTGACCAGGCCGCCGATGAGCGCCGGGGCGCCCAGCGAGAACACCACGATCGGCACGAACAGCTTGTCGATCAGGACGGTGTCCTTGTCCTTGAGCAGGTCCGGGGCGAACCGGCGGGGCGAGGTCTTCTTCTCGTCCAGGTACATCCACGCCATGTGCGCGTAGTAGAGCCCCTTGGCGACCGACTTCCAGTCGTCGCCGAACCGCCACGGCGAGTGCGGGTCGCCCTCGGCGTCCGCGTACTTGTGGTGGCGGCGGTGGTCGGCCACCCACTTGATGACGCTGCCCTCGATGGCCATCGAGCCGGCGATCGCGAGCGCGATCTTGAGCGGGCGGTTGGCGCGGAACGAGCCGTGGGTGAAGTGGCGGTGGAAGCCGACCGTGATGCCCAGCCCGCTGATCAGGTAGAAGACCGAGGCGATGGCGATGTCGACCAGGCTCAGGCCCCAGCCCCAGAAGAACGGTACGGCGGCGAGCAGCGCGATGAGCGGGATGAACACGAAGGCGAACACCGTGTACCGCTCGGCGCGCCCGCGCGGCTCGGGCTCGTACTCGGGGATCGGTGTGCGCTTGGCGGGCGTCTCGGGTGCGGCTGTCATGGGTCCCTGCCTCGTGATCGGAAACGTCGTTCGTTCGTCGCTTGTGCGTCTGTGAGGTCAGGGCGTGCCGGGAGCGCGCGGGCGTCCGTCGCGACGGCCCAACCTATACCTACGTAACCGTAACCTACGAACCCGTAGGTTTGGCAAGGGTCATCGCGAAGGCGCTATCTTGGTGACCGTCATGTCGGCGCGGAGGCCCGCGCCCGGCGTGTTCCCGGATGATGTAATCGGCAGCATGTGGGGTTTTGGTCCCCATCGTCCAGGTTCGAGCCCTGGTCCGGGAGCAGACGCACCGCCGCGCCCGCCGCGCCCGCCGCGCCCGCCGGGCGCCGTCCGTACCGGAGCGGCGCACATCACACCCCTCCCCGCCCCTCCCGCGACAGAGCCCGTGAACGGGCGGCGGGTGCGACCGGGCCCACCCCGCCGGGGCCGTCTCCGCCGCCGGGGGCCTGTGACACGGATGTATCCTTCCCATGTCGGCCGCACGACGGGTCATCGCCGTGCGCGGCATGAGGGACGCCCCGCCGAACGCCGACCGCGAGATCGTCTTCTTCCTAGCCAGCTATCACGAGGGGTCTCCTCCAGTGAGCGTGAACCGCCCGGCTGCCGTCATCGTCCTCGCCGCGGGCGAGGGCACCCGGATGAAGTCCCAACTCCCCAAGGTGCTCCACGAGATCGGCGGCCGCAGCATGGTCGGCCACGTGCTGGCCGCGGCCCGCGAGCTCGATCCGCTGCACACGGCCGTCGTCCTCGGACACGCCCGCGAGCGCATCGCCGAGCACCTGGCGCAGGTCGCCCCCGAGGCCGTCACCGCCGTCCAGGAGGAGCAGAAGGGCACCGGGCACGCGGTGCGCATGGCCCTGGAGGACCTGGCCCGCCAGGGCATCGAGCCCACCGGCACCGTGGTCCTCGCCTGCGGGGACACCCCGCTGCTGCGCGGCGGCACGCTGGCCGGCCTGGTCTCCTTCCACGAGAAGGAGGGCAACGCCGTCACCGTCCTGTCGGCCCGCGTCCCCGACCCCCACGGCTACGGGCGCATCGTCCGCGACGCCGACGGGGAGTTCACCTCCATCGTCGAGCAGGCCGACGCCACCCCCGCGGAACTGGCCGTCGACGAGATCAACTCCGGCATGTACGCCTTCGACGGCGCCCTGCTGGCCCGGGTCGTGCAGCGCATCGGCAGCGACAACGCCAAGGGCGAGGAGTACCTCCCCGACGCCGTCGCGCTGCTGCGCGGCGACGGCCACCGGGTCGGCGCCTGGGTCATCGACGACGCCGACGAGGTCCAGGGCGTCAACAACCGCGTCCAGCTCGCCGAGGCCCGGCGCCTGCTCAACGACCGCCTGCTGCGCGAGCACATGCTCGCCGGGGTCACGGTCGTGGACCCCGCCACGACCTGGGTCGACGTCGACGTGCGCATCGGCCGCGACACCCTCGTCGAGCCCGGCACCCGCCTGCGCGGCGCCACCGCGGTCGGCGAGGACGCGGTCATCGGCCCCGACAGCGACCTGCTCGACACCGTCGTGGGCGACGGCGCCAAGGTCCGCCGGACCACCGCGGACCGCGCCGAGATCGGCCCCGGGGCCGACGTCGGCCCCTACACCTACCTCCGGCCGGGCACCCGCCTGGCCGACCGGGCCAAGGCCGGTGCGTTCGTGGAGGTCAAGAACGCGAACATCGGCAGCGGCTCCAAGGTCCCGCACCTGACCTACGTCGGCGACGCCGACATCGGCGTCGGCAGCAACATCGGCTGCTCGTCGGTGTTCGTCAACTACGACGGGGTCAACAAGTCCCGGAGCACCATCGGCGACCACGTGCGCATCGGCAGCGACAACACCATCGTCGCCCCGGTCACCGTGGGCGACGGCGCCTACTCCGGGGCCGGGACCGTGGTCCGGGACGACGTTCCGCCCGGTGCGCTGGCCGTGTCCGACGGGCACCGGCAGCGCAACGTGGAGGGGTGGACCGAGCGCAAGCGCCCGGGGACCGCCTCGGCCGACGCCGCCCTGCGGGCGCGGTCGGCCCAGGACGGGGAGGGCGTCGGGAGCGCAGGGCGCACCGAGGACGCAGAGCGGCACAGAGCCGACGATCAGTAGTGACTGTGGGGGAGAAACACGTGACCGGGATGAAGGCCACCGGCCAGAAGAATCTCATGCTGTTCTCGGGGCGCACGCACCCGAGCCTGGCCGAAGAGGTCGCCAAGGAACTGGGGATCGAGGTGGTCCCCACCCGGTTCGACACCTTCGCCAACGGTGAGATCTTCGTCCGCTACCTGGAGTCGGTCCGCGGCTCGGACGCCTTCGTGATCCAGGCGCACGCCGACCCGATCAACGAGTCGATCATGGAGCAGCTGATCATGGTGGACGCGCTCAAGCGCGCCTCCGCCAAGCGCATCACCGTGGTCACCCCGTTCTTCGGGTACGCGCGCCAGGACAAGAAGCACCGCGGTCGCGAGCCCATCTCGGCCCGCCTGATGACCGACCTGTTCCGCACCGCCGGCGCCGACCGCATGATGGCCGTCGACCTGCACACGGACCAGATCCAGGGCTTCTTCGACGGCCCGGTCGACCACCTGTTCGCGCTGCCGATCCTGGCCGACCACATCGCGAACCGGGTCGACGTCGCCGAGATCACCGTGGTCTCCCCCGACGCGGGCCGCGTGCGCACCGCCGACCGCTGGGCCGACCGGCTGGGCGCCCCGCTGGCCATCATCCACAAGCGCCGCGACCCGGACGTGGCCAACCAGGTTCGCGTCCACGAGGTCGTCGGCACGGTCAAGGACCGCGTGTGCGTCCTGGTGGACGACATGATCGACACCGGCGGCACCATCGTCAAGGCCGCCGACGCGCTGTTCGAGCAGGGCGCCAAGCAGGTCCTCGTGGCGGCCACGCACGGCGTGCTGTCCGGCCCGGCCGCGGAGCGCCTGCAGAACTCCCGCATCTCCGAGGTGGTCATCACCAACTCGCTGCCGGTGCCCGAGTCGCGCTCCTTCGAGAAGCTCACCCAGCTGTCGATCGCGCCGCTGGTGGCGCGCGCGATCAGCGAGGTCTTCACCGACGGGTCGGTCACGAGCCTGTTCGAGTAGGACCCGGCGCGGGCGGCGGATCCGGACGTATCCGCCGCCCGCGCGTCCGTTCCCCCGCCGACACGCCGTCCCCGGTGGTTGCACCGAGGGAGGCGGGGCGTCGGTGGGGCGTGTACGGAGTCGTCCCCGGAACCAGTAGACTTGGCCGAGTGTCCCCGTGCCCGAGCGGAGCCTCGTTCGGCTTCGTGCGGACGCGAGGGCAGGGGTGCGCGACGAGCGTTCCCGGGCCGGACGGGTCCGGTGGCGACTCGCCGGGCACGCCTGGAACCAGGGCGGTCGCGTCCCCTACCGGGGAGACCCCGCCGCTTCCCCGCCGAGAGCGGGAATCGTTCGTACTACTGGAGTCGTGTTCCCCGTACTGCGGGGTTGAACCCGAGGAGTTTTGTCGTGTCCGAGGTACGTATCGCTGCCGAGCCCCGCACGGAATTCGGCAAGGGCGCCTCCCGTCGCGCCCGCCGCGCGGGTAAGGTGCCGGCCGTCCTCTACGGCCACGGCACCGAGCCCCGCCACCTGAACCTGCCGGGCCACGAGCTCATGCTCGCCCTGAAGACCCCGAACGTCCTGCTGCGCCTCGAGGGCCTGGACAAGGACAACCTCGCCCTGCCCAAGAGCATCCAGCGCGACGCCATCAAGGGCTTCCTGGAGCACGTCGACCTGCTCGTCGTCTCCAAGGGCGAGAAGGTCGAGGTCGAGATCCCGGTGACCCTGGTCGGTGAGATCAAGGGCGCCGGCGTGCTCACCCAGGAGCTCGTCACCGTGACCGTCGAGGCCGAGGCCACCCACATCCCCGAGGGCGTCGAGTTCGACATCGACGGCCTGGACGTCGGCAGCACCGTGACCGCCGCGGAGCTGAAGCTGCCGGCCGGCACCACCCTGGTGACCGACCCCGAGTCGATCGTCCTCAACGTCTCCGCGCCGCGCGTGGAGGAGGAGGGCGAGACCCCGGCCGAGGGCGAGGCCGCCGAGGGCGAGGCCACCGAGGCCGCCGCCGAGTAGTCGCCGGCACCGTACACCGACCGAGCGCGCGGCTCCCACCGGAGCCGCGCGCTCGGTCTTTCGTCTGTAGGCTCGTTCCCGTGTGGGGACGCTGGAGGAACAAGGACATGGCGGAGACCGAGCGCTGGCTGGTCGTCGGGCTGGGCAACCCGGGGCCCAAGTACGCCGGGAACCGGCACAACGCGGGCTTCATGGTGGTGGACGCCCTGGCGGGGGGCGAGCGCTGGAAGGCGCACCGGGCGCACGCCGAGGCGGTGGAGACCCGACTGGAGGGCACCGCGGTGGTGCTGGCCAAGCCGCGCACCTACATGAACCTGTCGGGCGGCCCGGTGTCGGGGCTGGCCCGGTTCTACAAGGTGCCGATGGAGCGGATCGTCGTCGTGCACGACGAGATGGACATCGACTTCGGCGCCCTGAAGCTGAAGAAGGGCGGCGGCTCGGGCGGCCACAACGGGCTCAAGTCCCTCACCTCCTCCCTGGGCGGCCCGGACTACCTGCGGGTCCGGTTCGGGGTGGGCCGCCCGCCCGGGCGGATGGACCCGGCGGACTACGTGCTGCGCGACTTCTCCTCGACCGAGCGCGGGGAGCTCGACCTCAACATCGAGCGCGCCGCCGACGCGGTCCGCACGGTCCTCACCGACGGCCTCGAACGCGCCCAGAACATCTACCACACCGCCGTCTGACCGGCGGCGGGACCAACCGGAGGGCCGTGCGGGACACCGCACGGCCCTCCGCCGTTCCCGGGACCCCTCAGCGGTAGCGGACCGGGGCCAGCAGGCGCCAGGCGACGCCGGCGGCCTCCTCGGCGGAGGCCGCCGACGCGTCCGCCGCGACCCGGTCGGCGATCAGGGCGACCAGGCCGCCGGACAGGTGGGCGGCCAGTGCCCGGTCCGGCACCCCGCCGGTGCCCGGCGGCCGGGCTCCCGCCGCGAACCGCTCCCGCAGCTCCCCGGCCACACCCGCGCGCAGCCGGTGGGCGAAGTCCCCGGCCAGCAGCGCCCGGTAGAGCGCGGCGTGCTCGGCGACGTGGGCGAACAGGTCCACCAGGGGGGCCGGGGCCCCCTCCTCCGGGGCCTCCAGCGGGCACAGGGCGGCGCAGCGCGCCACGTGCGCGAGCGCGTCCTCCATGGCGTCGGCCACCAGCGCGTCGATGTCGGGGTAGTGCTGGTACACCGTGGCGCGGTTGATCCCCGCCTCACGGGCCACCGCGGACACGGTGACGCGCTCGGGCGCGGTGTCGGCGAGCAGGGTCAGCAGGGCGGCGCGCAGTCCGGCCCGGGTGCGGCGGGCGCGCGGGTCGTCGGGGTTCACGCCACCAGGGTACGACACACGTCGGTTAAGCAATATGTGTTGTTTAATCAACAGGTGTTGTTTAGTCTCTCCGTATGAGCATGCGACTGGAGATCTGGGCGGACGTGGTCTGCCCCTGGGCGTACATCGGCAAGCGGCGGGTGGAGCGGGCCCTGGCCGCGCGCGGCGGGGAGCCCGTGGAGGTGGTGTGGCGGCCCTACCGCATCGACCCCACCGCCCCCGAGCGGGCCCGGCCGCTGGACGGGCTGCTGCGCGACCCCTTCGTGGACACGGCCCTCCGGGCGTGCGCCCCGCACCTGAGCCCGGAGCAGAACCGGGTCCGGGTGGCCGAGGTGGCCGCCGCCGAGGGCTTCCCCCGCTGGGGCGCCGCCTGGCACGTGAGCCCCCACGGCGCCCACCGGCTGCTGTACCTGGCCGAGCGCGAGGGCGGCCCCGCCCTCCAGGGCGCGGTGGCCGAGGAGGTCATGCGGATCCACTTCGTGGAGGCCGGCGACATCGGTTCCGCCGAGGTCCTGGAGCGGGCCGCCGACCGGGCGGGCTTCGCGGACGGGGGCCGCCTGCTGCGGGCGGGGGAAGGCGACCGGGAGGTGCGCGAGCTGCTGCTGCGCGGCCGGGCCCGGGGCGTGCGCACCTCTCCCACCCTGCTGGTGGGCGACCTGGCCCTGGAGGGGGCCCGCCACCCGGAGGAGATCGGCGTGTTCCTGGACCGGGCCGGGGAGCGTCCGGCCCGGAGCCTGCCCGCGGAGGTGGAGCGGCTGCACCTGGCCGAGGCGCTGGTGGAGAAGGACCCGCTGGGCGCGCTCGCCCTGCTGGAGCCGCTGCTGGCGGAGTACGGGGACGACCGGGGCGTGCGGCTGGCCGCCGCCCGCGCGCGGCTGCGTTCCGCCCAGGTGGGAAGGGCCCGCAGGGACCTGGAGGCGCTGGTGGCCGAGAGGCCCGACGACTCCCACGCCCGGCTGATGCTGGCCAGTGCGCTGCGGCGGGGCGGGGAGCCGGAGGCGGCGGCCGTGCAGCAGCGGCTGGCGGAGGCCCTGGGCTGAGGGTTTCGGTCAGGCCGTCGGGCGGGCGGCCAGTGTCCGCATCGCGGAACCGCCTGGGGCCGGTCGGTATCGGGAGGGACACATTCCCGAGCCGACCGGCCTTTCTTCGCCGACAGGAGGGCACGCAGAGCGACTTTTCCACTACTTTTAGTTACTGTCAGGGTGGCGTTCCGCCGCTCGGCCGATGACGTGCAGTGATGACTTTCGGACCGGTGCCGGTCTTGGGGGATACATGGTCGCAAGTAGTGGGGTGAAGGACGTCCACCGGCGGACGGTGGCGGTACCGGCGTCCGTCATGCCGGAGGTCGGCTCCCTGCCCCTGCCGCCCCGGCCGTGGACGCGCGCCTACGTGTCCGGACTGCTCGTGCTCGACCTGGTCGCCGCCCTGGGCGCGGGCCTGATCGGGACGACCGCCCGCTTCCACGGGGCGCTCACCGCCGCCACCACCGTCCCCTACCTGTGGCTCTCCCTGGCCCTGCCGCCGCTGTGGTGCCTGTTCGTCTGCCTGGCCGGCGGCTACGCCCGCCGCTTCATCGGGGTGGGCACCGAGGAGTACCGGCGGGTCGCCGTGGCCGGGCTGGCCCTGGCCGCCGGGACCGCCATCGTCGCCTACGCGGTCAAGTTCGACCTCGCCCGCGGCTACGTCCTGGTCACCCTGCCGCTGGTGCTGCTGGCCACGCTCGCCCTGCGCTACGCCAGGCGCAAGGCGCTGCACCGCCGCCGCCGGTTCGGGGACTGCATGAACGGCGTCGTCGTGGTCGGCCACCGGTCGGCCGCGGGCGACCTCATCCGGCGCTTCCGCGGGGAGGTCTACCACGGCATGCGCGTGGTCGGCGTCTGCCTGCCCGAACACGAGGCGGCGGCGGGGGCCGCCGAGGTCGAGGGCTGTCCGGTCCTGGGCTCCTTCGCCGGGGCCGCCGACGCCGCCGCCCTGGTCGGCGCCGACACCGTCGCGGTCCTGGCCTGTCCCGAGATGGACGGCGTCGAACTGCGCCGCCTGGCCTGGCGCCTGGAGAAGTCCGGCACCGAACTCCTGGTCGCCTCCGCCCTCATGGAGGTCGCCGGTCCGCGCACCACCATCCGCCCCGTCGCCGGGCTCCCCCTCCTGCACGTGGAGCACCCCGAGCTCGCCGGGGTCCGCCGGATCCTCAAGAGCGCCTTCGACCGCGGCGCCGCGGCGCTGGCCCTGGCCCTGCTGTCCCCCCTGTTCCTGGTGCTCGCCGTGCTCATCCGGTGGGAGGACGGCGGCCCGGTCTTCTTCACCCAGACGCGCGTAGGCCGGGGTGGCTCCGAGTTCCCCGTGTACAAGTTCCGTACCATGGTGGTCGGGGCCGAATCGCTGAAGGCGGCGCTGCGGTCCCGCAACGAGCACGACGGTGTGCTGTTCAAGATGCGACGGGACCCCAGGGTGACCCCGGTCGGGGCCTGGCTGCGCCGGTACTCGCTCGACGAGCTTCCCCAGCTCGTCAACGTGGTCCGGGGCGAGATGTCCCTGGTCGGCCCCCGGCCGCCGCTTCCGGAGGAGGTCGCCCGCTACGGGCACGACGTCCGCCGCAGGCTGGTGGTCAAACCGGGGCTGACGGGGCTGTGGCAGGTCAGCGGCCGGTCCGACCTCTCATGGGAGGAATCGGTCCGCCTGGATCTGCGCTACGTGGAAAACTGGTCGCTGACGTTGGACATCCAGATCCTGTGGAAGACGTGGTCAGCGGTGATCCGTGGGGCGGGGGCGTACTGAGCGGTGAAGAACATCCGAAACGATCATGAGGTGGCCCGCGACCTGGCGAGCGAGGCGGGGCAGCTGCTGCTGCGCCTGCGCGCCCGGCACGGCTTCGACGAGCCCGACGTCCTGAGGACCCTGGGCGACCGGACCTCGCACGAGTTCCTGTTCTCCGCCCTGGGGCGGCTGCGCCCCAGCGACGCGGTGCTCTCCGAGGAGGGCGTGGACGATCCGGCCCGGCTGCGCGCCCGCCGGGTGTGGATCATCGACCCGCTGGACGGCACCCGCGAGTTCGCCGAGGCGGGCCGGGTCGACTGGGCGGTGCACGTGGCCCTGTGGGAGAACGGCGAGCTGGTCGCCGGGGCGGTCGCGCTGCCCGCCCAGGGCAGCACCCTGTCGACGGTGGACCCGCCCTGGCTGCCCGAGGAGCGCCCGTCGGGGCAGCGGCTGCGGATCACGGTCAGCCGCTCGCGCCCGCCCGCGTTCGCGCAGCGGATGGCCACCCAGCTGGGCGCTGAGCTGGTCCCGATGGGGTCGGCGGGCGCCAAGATCTGCTCGGTACTGCTGGGCATGGCCGACATCTACGTCCACGCCGGCGGCCAGTACGAGTGGGACACGGCCGCCCCGGTGGCGGTCGCCCAGGCGGCCGGCCTGCACGCCTCCCGGATCGACGGCTCGCCCCTGCGCTACAACGTAGCCGACCCGCTACTCCCCGATGTCCTTGTATGTCGATCGGAATTGTCGGGTATGTTGTTGGCTAGCATCCGCGACGGCGCGGACCTGGACAGCGCCGGTCCGCACGCGGGGGGCTAGCCGAGAGGCCCTCCGCCGTCGTCCGAACCGGTGCCCCCAGCGGTATCTCTAAGGCGGATTCATGGGTCAGGCGAGTCAGCAGGCGCCCGGGCGCTACCAGCTCTCCCAGCTGGACGTCCTCGAGGCCGAGGCGATCTTCATCATGCGCGAGGTGGCCGCGGAGTTCGAGCGGCCGGTGCTGCTCTTCTCCGGCGGCAAGGACTCGATCGTCATGCTCCGCCTCGCGGAGAAGGCCTTCTGGCCGGGCGCCGTCCCCTTCCCGGTCATGCACGTCGACACCGGCCACAACTTCCCCGAGGTCATCGAGTTCCGGGACCGCCGGGTCGAGCAGGCCGGGGTGCGCCTGGTCGTCGCCTCCGTCCAGGAGCAGATCGACGCGGGCAAGGTCGCCGAGCCCACCGGCCGCTGGGCCAGCCGCAACCGCCTCCAGACCGCCGCCCTGCTGGAGGCCATCGAGGAGCACGGGTTCGACGCGGCCTTCGGCGGCGCCCGCCGCGACGAGGAGAAGGCCCGCGCCAAGGAGCGCGTGTTCTCCTTCCGCGACGAGTTCGGCCAGTGGGACCCCAAGAACCAGCGCCCCGAGCTGTGGAGCGTGTTCAACACCCGCATCGACCGGGGCGAGCACATCCGGGTCTTCCCGATCTCCAACTGGACCGAGCTGGACGTGTGGGCCTACATCCGGCGGGAGCGGCTGGAGCTGCCCTCCATCTACTTCGCGCACGAGCGCAGCGTGTTCGAGCGCGACGGCATCCTGCTCGCCGACTCCCCGATCATCGAGCGCGACGACACCGAGGTCCCCTTCACCGAGACCGTGCGCTACCGCACGGTGGGCGACCTGACCTGCACCGGCGCGGTGAAGTCGACCGCCGTGGAGCTCGACGACATCATCGCCGAGATCGCCGCGACCCGGATCACCGAGCGCGGGCAGACCCGGGCCGACGACCGCGCCAGCGAGGCCGCGATGGAGGACCGCAAGCGCGAGGGCTACTTCTAGCCCTCCACCGGCCCCCACGGACGCCCGCGGAGCAGCACGCCCCGCCCGCCCTTCGGACGCATTTCTTCCCACAGAGGACCAGCGAGCATGAGCAACGACATCCTGCGGTTCGCCACGGCGGGCTCCGTGGACGACGGCAAGAGCACCCTGATCGGCCGCCTGCTGTTCGACTCCAAGTCGATCTTCGAGGACCAGCTCGACGCGGTGGAGCGGACCAGCGCCGCGCGCGGCGAGGAGCACACCAACCTGGCGCTGCTCACCGACGGCCTGCGGGCCGAGCGCGAACAGGGCATCACCATCGACGTGGCCTACCGGTACTTCGCCACGCCCAAGCGGACGTTCATCATCGCGGACACCCCCGGGCACATCCAGTACACCCGCAACATGGTCACCGGGGCCTCCACCGCCGACCTGGCGATCATCCTGGTGGACGCGCGCAAGGGCCTCCAGGAGCAGAGCCGCCGGCACGCCTTCCTCACCACGCTGCTCCAGGTCCCGCACCTGGTCCTGGCGGTCAACAAGATGGACCTGGTCGACTACGACCAGGCCCGGTTCGAGGAGATCAAGGCAGAGTTCACCGACTTCGCCGCCAAGCTGGACGCGCGCGACCTCACCTTCGTGCCCATCTCCGCCCTGCACGGCGACAACGTGGTGGAGCGCTCCGAGAACATGCCCTGGTACAGCGGCCCCTCGCTGCTGCACCACCTGGAGAACGTGCACATCGCCTCGGACCGCAACCTCATCGACGCGCGGTTCCCGGTGCAGTACGTGATCCGGCCGCACCGGTCCGACGACCCCGAACTGCACGACTACCGCGGCTACGCGGGCCAGCTCGCCGGGGGAGTGCTCAAGCCGGGGGACGAGGTGGTGCACCTGCCGTCCGGGCTGACCAGCCGGATCGCCAGGATCACCACGGCGGACGGGGACGTCGCCGAGGCGTTCGCGCCGATGTCGGTCACCCTCCTGCTGGAGGACGAGATCGACATCTCCCGGGGCGACATGATCTGCCGCCCCAACAACACGCCCACGGCGTCCCAGGACATCGAGGCGATGGTCTGCTGGATGACGGACGCGCGCAAGCTGACACCGCGCTCCAAGCTCATCGTCAAGCACACCACCCGCACGGCGAAGGTCATGGTGAAGGACCTGCGCTACCGGCTGGACGTCAACACGCTGCACCGCGACGAGCAGGCCGACCACCTGGCGCTCAACGAGATCGGCCGGGTGCGGCTGCGCTCCACCCAGCCGCTGTTCGTCGACGAGTACTCGCGCAATCGGCAGACGGGCGGGTTCATCCTCATCGACGAGGCCACCAACGCCACGGTCGGCGCCGGCATGGTCGTCCGGGCCGACTAGGGCCCGCTCTCCGAACGCACTCCTGTGCCGCCTCACGGTCCTCCGGTGGCCGGGAGGGGACACCCCGGCGAAGCCCGCGGTCGTGGCCCGTCCGGTGAGGGCGGCGGGGGCCGGAGGCCTCCGCCGCCGAGGGACGCCGGCCAGGCGACGGTGCCGCGTCCGCGGTGCCTTCGGAGTGCCTGCGCCGCCCCGTGGCCCTCTGGTGGCACTGGAGGCGCAGGGGCGCGGGTCGCGGGCGCCGATTCACGAACGGGGCCGCCCACGGAGGGTCTCCGGCCGGGGCCTTTCGTGAGGGCTTCGCCCGCGCGCCTTCGGGCCCCCGTGCCGCCTCACGGACCTCTGGCGGCACGGGAGGCGCAGGGGGCGCGGGTCGCGGGCATCGACGCGCGAACGGGGCCGCCCGATGGGCGGCCCCTTCGTCGTGCGCGGGATCGGTGACGGAGAGTGCACGGAGGGTGGGCGGGCTCCTCCGGCTCCGACCCGTTTCATGAATCAATGGCTTCATCATTCGCTTATTTCCTCCATATTTCTCAACGTAAAACCGTGTTCCGGCGCCATCGGTACGCCGTCCCCCTTTCCTCTCCGGGAAAGGACGAAGCCCCACTACACAAGCGTTAAGCGGCATCGCGCTCCGGAGTGGGCGCAGACGGGTGCGGTGCGACGCGCGGTGCCGGATCGGGCTTCCCGGCGAGACGAACGGCGAAAAAAATCCGCTGAACCCTGGCGTAAAGGACAGTCGGTGATTAGGGTTGCACATCGCAGCAAAGGAGCAATCGACTGATCACAGTCGGTTATCACGCGCTGTGGCTCTTACATCCCCATACCCCCACCTAGGAGAAAAAGAGTGCATAAGCACCACCCCCGCCGGGCCGTGATCGGCTTCGTCGCCGCCGGCGCCCTCTCCGTCCCCCTGGCCCTGTCCGGCGCCGTCGCCGCCGGCGCCGACGAGCTGGCCCCCCTCTACACGAGCACCGACGCCGTCTCGGGCGAGTGGTTCGTGGTCCTGGAGGAGACCATGGGCACCGCGTCGGTCACCCCGAGCGCGCTCGGGATCGCGGCGAACGACGTCAACCACACCTACGAGGAGGTCTTCCAGGGGTACTCCGCGACCCTGACCACCGCCGAGGTGCAGGAGCTGCGGGCCCAGGACGGCGTGGCCTACGTCGAGCAGGTCGGCGTCGCCCACACGACCGCCACCTGGGGCCTGGACCGCATCGACCAGGAGGACCTCCCCCTGGACGACTCCTACACCACCACGGCCGACGGCTCCGGCGTCTCCGCCTACATCATCGACACCGGCATCGACCCGGACCACCCCGACTTCGAGGGCCGGGCCTCCTCCGCCTTCGACGCCTACGGCGGCGACGGGTTCGACGGCAACGGCCACGGCACCCACGTCGCGGGCACCATCGGCTCCGCGACCTACGGTGTGGCCCCGGCCGCCGACCTGTTCGGCGTCAAGGTGCTGAGCGACAGCGGCTCGGGCAGCTACGACGACGTCATCGCCGGTATCGACTGGGTGGCCGCCAACGCCCCCGACAACTCCGTCGCCAACCTGTCCCTGGGCGGCCCCGCCTCCCAGGCCGTGGACGACGCCGTCAACGCCCTGGCCGACTCCGGCGTGTTCGTGGCGGTCGCCGCGGGCAACGAGGGCCAGGACGCGAACAACGTCTCCCCGGCCCGCGCCGAGGGCGTCACCACCGTCGGCGCCTCCGACCGCAACGACGCCGCGGCCTACTTCTCCAACCACGGCTCCCCGGTGGACCTGTACGCCCCGGGCGTCGCGATCGAGTCGACCGTTCCGGGCGGCGGCGTCGAGGCCCTCTCCGGCACCTCGATGGCCAGCCCGCACGTGGCCGGCGCGGCCGCGCTGTACAAGAGCGCCAACGGCGACGCCGACCAGGCCACCATCCAGGACTGGCTGGTCGCCAACGGCGGGCAGGACAAGCTGAGCGGCGTCCCCTCGGGCACCGTGAACATCCTGCTCAACGTCCAGGGCCTGTGACCCGGTCCGGGATGTGGAGACCCCGCCCGTCCACACCCCGACCCTGACGCAGGACGAATGATGACGGCCCCGGCCCGGGACGCGAACCCCCGGCCCGGGGCCGTCGCATGCCCGGACGGGGGAATATCCCGCAACGGGAGCGAGTGGTAACGGAAAGTAATAGCCTGGACGGGTGGAAGAGGCATACCGGTTGGTTTTCGTCGGCGGCATGGGCCGTTCCGGATCGACCCTGATCGAGCGGCTGCTGGGCGAGCTGCCCGGGTTCTGCTCGGTCGGCGAGACGGTGCACCTGTGGCGGCGCGGGGTGGTGGAGAACGAGCTCTGCGGGTGCGGGCTGCCGTTCGCCGACTGCGGGTTCTGGGAGGACGTGGGCAGGGAGGCGTTCGGTGGCTGGCAGCGGCTGGACGTGCGGCGCGTGCTGGGCCTCAAGGACCGCGTGGACCGGACCCGTTTCCTGCCCGTCCTGCTCAACGGCTCGGACGAGGGGCCGCTGGCTGAGCGCAGCGTCCGCTACACCGAGCTGTACCACCGGCTCTACACCGCGATCGCCCTGGTCGGCGGCTCGTCGGTGATCGTCGACGCCAGCAAGCACGCCTCCCTGGCCGCCTGTCTGCGCTGGCGGTACGGGGCCCGGATGCGGCTGCTGCACGTGGTGCGCGACCCCCGGGCGGTGGCGCACTCCTGGAGCAAGCGGGTGCCCCGGCCGGACGCCTCGCCCGACAGCAGCGAACCGGAGATGGCCCGCTACTCCGCGGGGCGCTCCGCGGTGCAGTGGATGGCGCAGAACGCCTGCTTCGACGCCCTGGCCCGGCGCGGCATCCCCACGCTGCGGGTGCGCTACGAGGACTTCACGGCCGCGCCGAACGAGGAGTTCGCGCGCATCGCCGAGTTCGCCGGGTACCGGGGGGAGTGCCCGGACCTGGAGGACGGAGTGTCGCTGTCGCGGGGGCACGCCCTGTCGGGCAACCCGATGCGCTTCGCCGCCGGGCCGGTGGGGGTGCGCTCCGACCAGGGGTGGCGTGAGGCCCTGCCGCCGTGGCGGCGGAGGCTGGTGACGGCGATGACGGTACCGGGGCGGCGGCGGTACGGGTACTGATCCCGGGCCGGGGCCGCTGATCTCCGTCCGTTTTGCCTGCTGGGGGTGTTGCGTCCGCCTGTAGTAACATATTGTGTTCATAAGAACACTTTCTGTGCAGACTTCGGGGGGCGGGCGTTGTGGACAGCGGACCGGTACGGGTGATGGCGTCGATGGGGGCCGTGCTGCTCACCCTCACTCTCACCGGAGCGGACGGGGGCGGGCCGACCGGGCAGACCGGGCAGGCGGAGGCGCCCCGGCGCTCGTTCACCGCGCCCATGCTGGGACTGCCCTCCGGGGCCGAGTACCGCTGCACCGTCTCGGAGATCCTCGAACCCAGCTGCGGGGTGTGGTGGGGCGGCAGCCCCCACGAGGGCGACGTCGCCCAGCTGGAGGAGGCCGCCGGGCGCCGGATGGACATCGTGTACACCTGGCGCGGCATCGACCAGGCCCAGGTCCCCGGCGAGCGGGAGCGGCGCCTGGTGGCCGAGGGGCGGTTCGTGCACACCAACATCGAGGCGCGCAGGTTCACGCGGCCCGGGCACCCCGACGTGTCCTACCGGTCCATCCTGGCCGGGGAGTTCGACGGGGTGCTGCGCGACCAGGCGCGCGCGGTGGCCGCGCTGGAGGCGCCCTACTTCCTCACCTTCGACCACGAGGCGGACGCCAACAAGCGCTACAACAAGCGCGGGACGCCGCAGGAGTTCACCCGGGCGTGGCGGCACATCGTCGACCTCTACGAGGAGGAGGGGGCCGACAACGCCATCTGGGTGTGGAACGTGACCGGCTGGCGGGACAACCTCGACCGGCTGCCGGGGCTGTGGCCGGGCAACGAGTACGTCGACTGGATCAGCTGGGAGGCGTACAACATGACCGGCTGCGACCTCATGCCGGGGTGGGACCACGTGGACTCGTTCGAGGACGCGCTGCGGCCGGCGTACGAGTGGATCCAGAACGAGGGCCCGAAGCACGGGATCGACCCGGCCAAGCCGGTGATGATCGGCGAGATGGGGACGACGTTCATCGGGGCGCGGGAGACCCTGGAGTGGTACGCGGACGTGCCGCGCGTGCTGCCCGAGTACGAGCGGATCCGGGCCGTGAAGGTCTGGGACAGCAAGGTGTCGGAGGGGTGCGACTTCCGGCTGGGGGTCAACCGGTACGCGCAGCAGGGGTTCGAGATGGCGGGCCGGGACCCGTACGTGAACATGCCGGACCGGGTGCGGCGGCTGGTGGAGTACGCGCACCGGGACTGACCCGAAAACCCGGTGACACGTTCCGTCCCGCCGTGGTCGAATCCGCTCCATGGGTACGGAACTGTGGAACATCGTGGACGTCGAGGCCACCTGCTGGAGGGGGTCGCCGCCGCCGGGCTCGGCCAACGAGATCATCGAGATCGGGCTGAGCGTCGTCGACGCCGCCACGGGGGAGCGGGTGTCCCGGCACGGGCTGCTGGTCCGGCCCGGGCGGTCCGAGGTGAGCCCGTTCTGCACCGAGCTGACGGGGATCACCCCGGAGATGGTGGAGGGCGCGGTGGACTTCGCCGAGGCCTGCCGTTGGCTGGTCGCCGAGCACCGGTCGGCCGAGCGCCCGTGGGCGAGCTGGGGCGACTACGACCGCAGGCAGTTCGAGCGCCAGTGCGCGATGACCGGGGTCGGCTACCCCTTCGGCGGCCGCCACGTCAACGCCAAGAGGGTCTTCGGCGAGGCCTACGGGATGCGCAAGAGGCCGCCGGGCATGGCGCGGGCACTGGACGCCGCCGGGCTGCCGCTGGAGGGGCGCCACCACCGGGGCGAGGACGACGCGTGGAACATCGCGGCCCTGGTCGCGCACCTGGTGGACCGCGGGGTCTGGCCGGGCGCCGAGGCCGCGGACGCCGGGGACCCGGTGCCCACGGCCTGACCGGCCCGCACCCCGGCCGAAGAAGCCCTCCGCGCGGTGCCCCGCCCGCCGCCGCGGCGCGGGCCGGCGGCGCCCGCGTCACCGGTCCGGCGGGGTTCCCCCGGCCCCGTCCCCGCCCGCCGCGGCCGTGACGACCGAGGCGAACGCGGAGCCGAGGGAGTCCGCGACGGCCTCCGGGTCGCCGAGGTAGCCGTTCACCATCGCCCCGTCCCGCAGGAGCATCAGCTGCCTCGCGGTGGCGTCGACGTCGGCCGCGCGCGCCTCGGCGGCGATGGCGGCGAACTCCCCGAGCATCCATCCGCGGTGCGCGTCGACGGCGGCCCGGACCGGGTCGTCCGGGTCGGAGAACTCCGCCGCCGCGTTGATGAACGCGCACCCGCGGAACCCGGGGCGGCAGCTCGCGTCCCCGATGCCGGCGGCCAGCGCGCGCAGCGATCCCAGCGGGTCGCCCCCGCGGCGCACCTCCCGGAGCCACGCGCGCTCCGCGGCCGCCTGTTCCTCCAGGTAGGCGACCACGAGGTCGCCCTTGGCGCGGAAGTGGCGGTAGAAGGTCACCTTCGTGATGCCCACCTGCTCGATGATGCGGTCGGCACTCGTGGCGCGGATGCCGTGCGCGTAGAACAGCTCGTTCGCGGCGGCGAGGATGCGCGCTCTCGTGGCGGACCCCGACCGGGCGCGCTTCACCGGTCCGGCGGCCTCGGCGTGCATGTCCTGCTCCTGTCTCGACGTGTCCCACTGGTTGCACCAGCACTGCGGACAGTTTAGGGTCGCCAATGTAGACGAACTAGTTACTCTACTTATGGCGCCCGGGGAGGCCCGATGCGCGGAGGCCGTCACCGGCGTCGCGCGCGCGGGCCCGCCGGCCGCACCCGACCCCCGCACCCTCTACGAAGGAGAGACACCATGACCGTGTCCGACACGGCCGCGCCGTCGCGGTTCGACGCCGCGCTGCGCCGCCTGTACCTCGTCCGCTTCGCCTTCGCCGTCGCCTGGGCGGCGGTCCTGTTCCCGGCCTCGGGGAGCGCGGGGCCGCTGCTGACCGCCCTCCTCGTCGTCTACCCGCTCTTCGACGCGGGCGCGGTCCTGTGGCAGCTGCGCACCGGGGACCGGGACCCCGGCGCGCCCCGGGCGGCGGAGTGGACCAACGTGGTGGTCAGCGCCGCCGTGGCCGTCGCCCTGGGCTGGGCGTCGACGGTCTCCACCGCCGCAGTCCTCGCCGTCTGGGGCGTGTGGGCCGTGGGCTCCGGCATCCCCCAGCTCGTCGCCGCCGTCCGCCGACGAGGTGCCGGTGGCCGGGTGCCGCAGATCCTCAGCGGCGGGATCTCGGTCCTGGCCGGGGCCGCCTTCCTGGCCCAGGGACTGCGGGGCTCCGGCGACATCGCCGGGGTCGGCGGCTACGCGGCCGTCGGCGGGGTCTTCTTCCTGGTCTCCGCCGTCCGGCTGGGAGTCCTGCTGCGGAGGAAGGCGTCATGACGGGCGCGGCGGGACCCGGCCGGGGCCGGGACCGCGCGGGGACGACCGCCGCCGTGCGGACCGGACGCGGAGCCGCCGAAGCGGGTACGGGAACAGCGCGGTCTCACCGGAGGCGCAGCGCCGCCGAGTAGTTCCGGCCCTGTTCCC
The DNA here is from genome assembly GCF_018316655.1 of Nocardiopsis changdeensis. Taxonomy (GTDB): domain Bacteria; phylum Actinomycetota; class Actinomycetes; order Streptosporangiales; family Streptosporangiaceae; genus Nocardiopsis; species Nocardiopsis changdeensis. Next base: position 987,887 of record NZ_CP074133.1, read on the forward strand.
GGACGGACTCCAGCCGCCACGGGGACCGGTGGACGAGCCGTTCGAGTCCGTCGGGGCCGACCAGCAGGTAGTCGAACCAGCCGGTGGCCAGGGTGCCGCTCCGGACCCGCATGCGGATCTGGCCGGGCAGCCGCCCCCGCGCCCGGTTGTGATCGTGGTAGGCGGTGTGCTCGGGGTCGGAGGTGGCCGGGTCCATGCCGGTGCCGATCAGCAGGGCTCCGGGCCGGGCCAGGGCCGCCAGCTGTTCCAGCACCCGCGGGGCGGCCTCTTCGCTCTGGAGGAGACCCAGGTTGTTCCCCAGCAGCAGGAGGGAGTCGAACGCGCCGATCCCGGCGGGCGTCCGAACGCGTCCCCGATCCGGGGTTCAGGGGTGTGCTCCATCGGCTCGGCTTCGCAGCCCTCCCGGCGCGGGCGGGAGGGGGCCGCCGCCCCGGGCCCGGCCGGACCCGGGGCGGCGGCGGGTCACAGACCCTTGCCGCGCAGGTGCAGGGCGCGCATGATCCAGCCCGGCGGGACGCCCAGCACCACCAGGAACGCCAGGAGGGCCCGGGCCTCCGCGGGGCGGGCGCGCAGGGTCGTGCCGATCCAGCGCAGGGCGGCGCGGCGGTGTCCGGCGGCGGCCTCGGCGAAGGCGATCTGCCCGGCGACGCGGGCGTGGCCGCGGGGGACCAGGCGGAACTCCGGGTAGCGCTCCAGCAGCCAGCGCAGCGCGGTGGCGATGGTCTGCCAGCGGCCGGAGAAGTGCGAGCGGCGGTGCCACAGGACGCGCACGCCGGTCTCGGGGATGTTGCGGATGGGCCCGCGGCGGGCCAGGCGCAGCAGCAGCTCGTAGTCCTCGGCGTAGCTGCCGGGGATTTCCTCGCTCACGGTCCCGCAGCCGTCGATCATCGCCCGGCGGCGGATGAGGAACGTCGACGGGTGCAGCTCGGTCAGCCGCGACCCCAGCAGGTCGCCGAAGGTGACACTGGTGCGGTCCAGCGTCCGCACCGCCTCGACCCTGTCGTAGACCACGGTGATGCCGCAGCACACCAGGTCCGTCCCCGGCTCTTGGAGCATGACCCGGACCTGGGCGCGCAGCTTGCCCGGCAGCCAGGTGTCGTCGTCGTCGCAGAACGCCACCAGGTCCGTGTGCGCCGCGAGGACGCCGGTGTTCCGCGCCCCCGCCAGGCCCGGGGTCAGGGTGTTGGTCACCACCCGGACCGGCCGGGTCCCCTCGGCGCGGGCCAGGGAGGGGTCGGGTTGGTCGTTGTCGTAGACCACGATCGTGGTGATGGTGCCGGGGTAGTCCTGCTCGGAGATCGCCCGCAGGGTGCGGCGCAGGAGCTCGGGCCGGTCGCGGGTGGGGACGACGACGGTGACCTCGGGCCAGTCCGTGACCTCCTCGGACTCCGGACGGGGCCGCGGGTCCGGAGTCCGGGCCCCGGGGGCGACCAGGTCGATGAGGGCCCCCGCGCGCAGTGCGGAGCGGACCGCGCCCTCGTCGTCCTGGGGGCCGACGCGGAAGTCGTCCGGGGAGGACAGCGCCTTGTCCAGCAGGGCGTAGAGCTGCTGGGGGCTGGAGCAGGCGCGCACGCGGCCGGCCTCCTCCAGCCGGGACACGAACAGCAGCTGGTGGTCGTCCACGTGCTCGCCCAGCTCCGGGTCGCGCGGCACCACCACCGGCAGGTGCCCCGCCCGGCGCGCCTGCACGATCGTCCCCGGCCCCCCGTGGGTGACCACCACCCGCGCGGCGCGCATCAGCTCCCCTAGGTCGTCCCCCGGCAGGAACGGCGTCCCCGACGCCGCCAGCGGCTGCGCGCTGTGCCCGTGCTGCACCAGGATCCGCAGGTCCCGGTGGGTCCGGGCGTAGTCGTCGATCCAGCGCACGAGCCGGTCGAACGCGTGGTGGTCGGTCCCGATGCTCACCACGATGTCCGGGTGGTCGCTGCCGTCGGGCCGGGGCGCGGGTCGGGTGGTCTGTTCGGTCACAGGAGCGGTCCTACCGTGATGGCGGTCGGCATGAAGGCGCGCTGCTCCTCCCACTGGGCGAGGGACAGCCGCGTGAAGGGACGGCACAGCCGGGCGGTGAGCGTCGGGGTGTCGATCCGGTCGTAGACCTCGATGTAGACGGTCGGGACGCGGCACAGCCGCCCCAGGGCGAAGAACGGCAGGGCCACCCCCGCCCCCGTCGACACCACCACGGCCGGCCGCTCGGTGCGCAGGACGCGGGACGCGAGCCCCGTGTTGCGCAGCAGGTTGCCCGCGTTGCGGGTGGTCGGGTGATACGCCCAGTGAACGCGTTCACCCGCCAGCGCGGACTCGGCGTCCGGGGTCCGGAAGGTCACCCAGGCCCGCTCGCGCCCCTCCCACCAGGGGCGGAGCGCGCACAGCTGGGCGAGGTGCCCTCCGTTGGAGGCCACCAGGAGAACCGGTCGCGAAGACATGGAGTCATCATCCCATAACCGAGAGTATTGGTCGGTCAGTTTCGCAGCCCGAGGAGCCCGCGGCACGCCCACACGGTCGCCAGGTGTCCGAGCACACCCGCGGCCACGGCCGCCGCCGGCGCGGCGACCCCGCCGAACAGGTGCTCCGCCGCCAGGGGCAGCCCCCCGAACCACAGCAGGCACCCTCCCGCCGCCACCAGTACGGGCCGCCCCAGCGGCCGCAGCACCACGTGCCCCCGCAGCTGCCACAGCGGCAGCCCCTTGCGCACCAGCACCGCCGCCACCAGCGCCAGCGCGCCCCCCGTCGCCCCCGCCGCCGGCACCAGCAGCAGGCAGCCCGCCACGCTCACCGCCAGCGCCAGCAGGTTGTTGAACAGGTTCACCCCCGTGCGGCCCGCCATCGTGAGGATGAGGTCGCCCATCCCCAGCAGCGACGCCGCCAGCTGCCCGACGCAGACCACGGCCAGGGCCGTCGCCCCCGCCGCGTACCCCTCGCCGAACACGCCCATCACCTCGGGGGCGAACACCAGCGCCGTCAGGTACAGCGGCCACGTCAGGCACATCAGCCACGAGCTCCCCGCCGCGTACAGCGCGCGCACCCCGTCGTGGTCCCCGGTGGCCAGCTGTTCGGCGAACCGCGGCTGCGCGGCGGACAGCACCGTCTGCGCACCGAACTGCCCGACCACCATCACCCGGGTGGCCGCGGTGAACACCGCGGCCCCCGTCAGGCCGCCCAGCAGCGCCGTCAGCACCACGCCCCCGCGCTGCACCCCCATCTGGGCCACGCCCGCCACCGCCCGCGGCAGCGAGAACGACCAGAACTCGGCCGGCGACACCGGGTCGGGCGCCCGCGCGCCCTCCGCGCCGGACCCGTCCGGCGCCCCCCGCCGCAGGATCCGGCCCAGCCAGAACCACGCCAGCACCGCCGCCGGCAGGTACGGACCCGCCCACGCCAGCGCCAGGACCCCCGCCGACCCCGACAGGGCGATGGCCGCCACCAGGCCCAGCTGCGCCAGCGGCCGGCCCACCTTGTCGAGCACCGCCGTCGCCGTCATCGTGTGGTGCGCCCGGGTCGCCGCCAGCGCCGTGTCCAGCAGCACCGCGAACGGCAGGAACACCGCCAGCAGCCGCAGGTACACCGCCGCGTCGTCGGTCCCCAGGGCGTCCGCCATCGGCCCGGCGAACGCCGCCATCAGCACCGCCGCCGCGCACGCCGCCAGCACGGCCGGGACCGTCGCCAGCCGCACCAGCCGCGGCACCGCCCCCGGGCGGCCCAGCACCCGGAGCCGGGCGATGAAGTACACCAGTCCGTCGGGCGCCCCGACGTTGGCCACCGCCGCCGCGATGAGGAACACCGACGTCGCGGAGAACAGCAGCCCCGCGGCCTCCTGGGTGAACGCCCGCGTGACCGCCACGATCAGGGCCAGGTTCAGCCCGGCCCCCACCACCGCGCCCGCCATGTTCACCAGGCCGCCGCGCAGGACGCGGCGCAGCCCCGGGTCGCTCCGCTCGGCCAGCTCGGTCATGCGCACCACGACGGGGTCCGCCCCCACCACCGGGCCAGCCGCCGGTCGCTCTCGGCGAACCGGGCCGCCAGCTCCGCGCGCAGCCCCGCGGGCATCCCCGTCCGCTCGCGCGCGTTGTGCCGGCCCGGCACCCGGTCCGGTCCCGGCGGCAGCCCCAGGAAGTCCTCGATCAGCCGCAGCTCGCGGGTGGTCCCGTCGAACAGGTCGGCGTAGTCCGCCACGTACATCCGGTCCCGGCCCAGGTGCTTCTCCATCCGCTCCAGCTGGTCCGCGTAGCGGCCGCGGGCGATGTACCCGTGGTGCTGGTGGGAGTGGGAGACGTACGCCGGGTCGGCGGCCAGCTTCTCCTCCTCGCCGGCCAGGCGGGACTCCTCCAGCTCCACCGCCCGCGCGAACGGCTCGGTCTCGTACCCGCGCGCCGTCTCGTGGGCGTGCGCCGAGTAGGCCCGCTCCACCGGGTCGCGCAGGATCACCACCACCCGGACCCACGGCAGGTCGCGGGCGATCCTCTCGGCCGCCAGCGGGTGGAACAGGTAGTAGGGGCTGGACTCGAACGCCCGCACCGGCGGCCGCCCCCGCAGGGACACCCGCAGCGGGAAGTGCGCCCGGTACCAGGACGCCCCGCGGTGGTAGCCGGTGTCGAAGTAGTGCACCCCCTTGCGCAGCACCGGGCCGGTGGCCGCCGGGTTCTGGCACAGGGACTTGTACAGCGACGTCGTCCCGCTGCGCTGCGCTCCGCAGACGAGGAAGTCGGGCAGGGCCCGGGCGGGCGCGGTGACCGCCCCCCAGGCGTCGGCGAGCGGTAGGACCGCCCGCCGGACCGGAGCGGCCAGTCGTCTGGTCAGGGGTGCGGTGCGCCGTGGCATCACGTACCTCGTCGTTTCCGGGATCGGTCGGGTTAGGGACAAGCGCGGGGCGGCGGGCGGCCGGAGCGGCGGCCGCCTCAGCCCCCCGCTCGGGCGGCCTCGTGCGCCGCCCGCTCCTGGAGCCCTTCCAGGGCGGGCAGCAGCCAGTCGTCCACCGCGGCCAGGTGGACGCCCGTCTCGTCCTGGCGGTCGTGCAGGTAGCGGGTGGCCAGGTCGATCAGGTACAGGGACATCACCGTGGAGACGGTGTGCGGGGCCAGTCCGAGCTCGGTCATCAGGGGGTCGCGCAGCAGCCGGGCCCCGCTCTCCAGCCACCGGTGCACGCCGGGGTACACCCCGGCCTGCACGCACTCGTTCAGGTCGTAGTGCAGGGCGTCGAACCCGGCGGGCGCGTCCAGCGACAGCCGTTCCCAGTCCCACACGAACGACCGCCGCGCGGTCCCGGCGATGTTCCACCGGGTCAGGTCGCCGTGCCAGGCCCCGAAGGGCAGCACCACGTCGGGCAGGCCGTACAGCGCCGACATCAGCGGCCCGGCCTCCGGGCGGGCGCCCAGGGCGGCGATCCGCTCCTCCAGGGAGCGCCGGTAGGCGCTCTCCGACAGGCGCCGCCGCCGCACCTCCACCAGCGAGGTGATCTGGGTGACGCAGCGCAGGAGCTGGCGGCGGGTGGGCCGGTCGGTCTGGTCGCCGACCGGCAGGGCCTCCTGCACCAGCAGCGGGCGGCCGTTCCACTCGCCCTGGTACATCAGGCGGGGCACGGTGACGTCGCGCAGCCGGGAGTCGGCGAGCAGGCGCAGCGCCCGCGCCTCGGCGACCACCAGCCGTCCGGTCAGGTCGTTGACGGCGACCTTCGCGTAGCCGATGGTCCGCCCTCCCGGGGTGAGCAGCAGCAGCACGGGCTTGCGGTTGGCCCGCGGCGGCCCCACGTGGATGGCGATGGTCAGCTCGCGGTCCAGCGCGGCGGCCAGCGCGTGCTCGATGCCCGGCCCGGCGCCCACGTACAGGCGGTCGCGCAGCAGCAGCGGGGCGACCCCGGTGGCGAACGCGCCGGTCAGCACCAGCCGGCGCAGCCGCTCCCGCAGGGAGTGCCCCTGCGAGAAGGACGCGATGCCCCGGGTGGCCGCCGACCGGTTGTGCGCGGGCAGGATCACCCGCGGGTCGTAGGCGTTGGGCACCGGCAGGTACTGGTTGCCGCGGCCCCGGCCGCGCGCGGTGCCGTCGCCGTGGCCGAGCAGCCCGCCGCACGGCCACAGCACGGCCGCGAGGTCGGTCAGATAGGTCGTCTCACCGTTCATCGGGACCCCCGCCCGTGCGCGCGGTCCCGCGGCGGAGCAGGGGCTCCTCGTCCCGCCACAGCAGGGCGACGGCCACCATGGTCACGGCCAGCGGAGACATGAGCGCGACGTAGAAGAACATGTACCAGAACAGCAGCAGCACGGTGAGCAGGGCGGCCTGGCCCGCGACCGTCACCGCGGACCGGTACCGCCAGGCCACCGCTGCGAAGAAGCCGAGGAACAGGGCCGTGCCCACCCAGCCGCTCGCGATCAGCGTCATCCACAGCTGGCCCGCGTTGCCGATCACGTGCTGCCCGCAGCCGGGGCAGTCGTGCGAGGGGCCGATCGCGATGGAGTCGGAGCTGCCCAGGGTCTCCCGGGTGGTGCCCCAGCCCAGCACGGGGGACAGGTCGGCCGCGGCCACCGAGGCCGCGTTCGTCGCGGCACGGCCGTCGTCGCTGTGCGGGGCGTCGGCCCGCGCCCGCACCACGTCGGCCAGGGGCGACAGCGCCAGCACCCCCAGGGCCAGCACCGCCACCAGCGCGCAGGCCGCCACCGGCAGCACCCGGCCCCGGCGCAGCGCGACGAACCCGGCGTAGAGCAGCGACAGCGCCAGCCCCGCCCACAGCGCCCGGTTGAGCGAGTACACGATCGGCACCACCGAGAGCACCACGGCCGCGGGCAGCGTCCAGCGCGCCCACAGCGGTGTGCTCCGGCGGTCGATCAGGAGCACCGCGGACCACACCAGCAGCAGGGAGATCATGTACCCCCACACGTTGGTGTACTCCCACGGCGCCTTGGGGCGCGCCGAGTCGTAGCCGAAGATGTCCATGACCTGGGCGGACGCCGGATGGATCAGGGTCCGCATGAAGGGGTCGGAGGCCAGCCCGCCGGGCAGCAGGAGCTCCAGCGGGGCGGTGAACTCGAACCGGGGCGCCAGCATCCCCAGGTACCCGCCCGCGATCGTGGTCAGGCCCAGGGCGCCGAGCGCCGCCACCACCGCGCGGGTGGGCAGCTCGCGCTCGGTGAGGTTGCCGACGTACAGCAGCAGCACCGTCAGCACCGCGTAGTTGGCCACCCGCAGCACGGCCCCGCCGTAGCCGCCGCTGCCCGGGACCGCGCCCGGCATGTCCAGCGGCACCAGGGCCAGGCCCAGCACCGACCACACCAGGAACAGCGCCCACAGCCAGAACGCCGGGGGGACGCGCAGGCCGACGGTCCGGTGGCGGCGCACCAGTTCCAGGGCCATCGGGACGGCGAACACCCAGTAGGCGAACTGGCCCAGGCCCAGCGCCCACCACAGCGGGTACCCGGCCAGCAGCCACAGCAGCGGGCGCCCGGTCACGGCCCGCGGCCCCCGGGCGAGGGTGGCGGGCACGACCGTGCGGGGTTCGGCCGCGGGGTGGACGCGGGCCATCAGCGCCGGGCCCCGGCGGAGTCGGCGGGCACGACCACGGTCTCCTCGTCCTCGGACTCCTCCTCCGGAGCCTCGGGGTCGGGGGCCGCGGGGGTCTCGCTCACCCGGACGATCCCGGACGCGGACCGTTCGGTGCCGTCCCGGCCGGCGGCCGGGGCCCCGGCCGCGGGGGCCGCCTCGGGCGGCGGGCCCGGCAGCGGCTGGCGGGGCAGCACGATCACGCCCGGGGCGTCCACGGAGAAGCGTTCGGCGGCGGCCGTCAGCTCGGCCAGCTCGGCGCGCGGGGTGCGGTCCAGCTCGACGACGGGCAGCAGGAGGTCGGCGGCCCCGGCCACGGCGTGGACGTCGGCGCGCTCGCTCGGCGGCGGGACCGCGACCACCACGTGCTCGGCCTGCTCCCGCAGCAGCCCCAGCAGGTCCGCCATCGCGGTGTCCTGCACCGGCGCGGCCGCCCCCGGCCGCCCGTGCCGCAGCACCCGCAGCCGCGGCGCGGCCTCGGGGCGCACCTCCAGCCCGGCCGGGTCCTCGCCGTCCACCAGCGCCTCGGCCAGACCGGGGCCCTCGGGCAGGCCGAGCAGCTCGCCCACGGTGTCCGACCGCGGGTCGGCGCACACCAGCAGCGTCTCCGAACCCGTCCGGGCCAGGGCCGCCGCGACGTTCACGGCCGCGGCGGTGCCGGCCCGGCCGGGCGTGGTGGCGGCGACCACGAGCACACGGCCCGCGCGCGGGCCCTCCCCGCCCGCGGCCGGGGTCCGGCCGGCGTCCCCGGCGGAGCGGGCGCGGATCAGGTGGACCAGCGACTGGACCCGCTGGCCCCCGGCGCGGTCCTCGCCCAGCAGCCCGGGGGTGCGCCCGCCCCGCTCGGGGCGGCACGCGGACAGGTCGAGCAGGACCGGCAGGCCGCCCAGGCGCTCGGTCTCCTCGACGTCGTGCAGGCGGCGGTCGGTGCGGTCGCGGAGCACGGCGGCGCCCAGCCCGGCCAGCAGGCCCAGGGCGGTGCCCGCGGCCAGCCACAGCGGCGGGTTGGGGGAGGAGGCGCGCTCGGGCAGGTCCGCCGGGATGATGGTCCGCCCGGGCTCGACGGTCTCGCGCAGCGCGGCCAGCGGGGCGACGCTGCCGCTCACGGAGGTGATGTCCTGGCGCACCGCCTCGGCGCGGGGGTCGGCGGCCCCCGACGCCCCGATCACCCGGCCCAGCTCCTCCTCCAGGCGTTCGCGCTCGCCGCCCAGCGCCTCCAGGTGGGCGCCGATGAGGCCGTCCACCCGCTCCGCCCGCCGGTCGAGGTAGGCCTCGGAGTAGGCGGCGGCACCGGCGCGGGCGGCCTCGGGGGAGCCCGCGGTGTAGTGGATCTCCAGCACGTTGCTGTTGGGGGGGACGGTGACGTCGACGTTCTCGCGCAGGCCGTCGGCGGTGGCGGGGGAGCCGGTGGCCTCGGCGACCAGCGCGGCGGCCGCGGCGGACACCTCCTCCGAGCGCAGGACCTGCGCCTCCGTGTCGAGGTTCACATCGCCCGCCAGGCGGCCGGACTTCTCCCCGGTGAACTCCGCCATCCCGGTCGGCAGCACCTGGACGGCGGCCGTGGAGGTGTAGGAGGCGGGGACCGCGAGCACGCCGGCCAGAGCCAGGGCCGCACCGCCCGCCACCCCGGCGGCCACCATCCGCCAGCGGCGGCGGAGCAGGGCGGTGTACTCCTTCAGTTCCGGTCCGGGGGATCCGGGGACGACGGTGTCCATCGAGACCTTTCCGTGTCTACCTGACAGCACTTTTAGTGAACGATTGGATACTAAGTGTAATCCCTTGGGTCGTGCGCGCAGGTTGGGGAAAGGTCCGTTTCCCCAGGGAAAAGCGACCGGAAAGAACGCCGGAGGGGGCGGCGGGCCCCAGCCCGCCGCCCCCTCCGGGACGTTCGGTACCGCCGTACCGCTATGCCGCGCTCAGGCGCCGGTCACCCACGAGGGCAGCTCGGTGCCGGAGATCCACTCCTCCTCGCACGCCTTCTGGGTGGACACCGTGTGCGCCCGCGCCGAGCAGTCCCGGTACTGGATCAGCTGCTCGTTGAAGACCACCGAGACCGCGATCATCGCGACGGACACCACGATCCCCGCCACGCCCACCGCCACGCTCGCCAGCGCCATCGGGGCCTCGGAGCTGTTGCGCCGGGCGGCCCGCCGCGCCTGGATGCCCTGGACCAGGCCGAACGCGGACAGCACCCCGCCGTAGGGCGGCAGGAACAACCCGGCCACCCCGAAGAACAGGCCCCACAGCCCGCCGCGCTCGACGCGGGGGCGGTCGTCCTCGGAACGCGGCTCCGGGCGATTGTCGGTCAAGGTTCCACTCCATTCGAGCGGCACCCCCGGCGGGGGCCCGCGTCACACTGCGCCTTGAAGCGGAGGCTACCGGCCGCCGACGACTTCCGGACCGGTCGGGGCCGGTCGGAGGTCCGCGTCACACGCCGCCCCCAAGGTCACCTCTCGTGGGTCCGACGCTACCCGGCCCGATAGGGTGGTCCTGCGGACGGGCCCTCGCACGGCCCAGGCCCGGGATCTGTACCGGGTGTACGCGTTTTCCGGATGCTGCGCCGTCCCCCGGTGCCCCCGGAGTACGGGAGAGGACTCCCGCACCGTTCTCTAGTACATGGGAGAAGCATTGTCCGCGCGAGTGGTGGTACTCATATCGGGCACGGGCAGCAACATGGCCGCCCTCCTGGACGCGGCGAAGGACCCGGCCTACGGGGCCGGGATCGTCGCCGTCGGGGCCGACCGCGAGGGGACCCGGGGCATCGCACTGGCCCGCGAGGCCGGCGTGCCCGTGTTCACCGTCCCCTTCCGCGACTACACCGACCGCGCCCGCTGGAACGCCGACCTCGCCGAACGCATCGGGGAGCACGCCCCCGACCTGGTCGTCTCCGCCGGATTCATGCGCATCCTCGGGCCCGAGGTCGTCGGCCGCTACACCGCCGTGAACATCCACCCGGCGCTCCTCCCCTCCTTCCCCGGCGCTCACGCGGTGCGTGACGCGCTCGCCCACGGTGTCCGAGTCACCGGCACCACCATCCACTTCCTCGACGAGGGCGTCGACTCCGGGCCGATCATCGACCAGGTGGCGGTCCCCGTCGAGGACGACGATGACGAGTCCAGCCTCCACGAGCGCATCAAGGCCGTGGAGCGGCGCATGCTGGTCGACACGGTCGGCCGCCTGTCCCGCGAGGGCTGGACCATCGACGGCAGGAAGGTGCGGTTCGGCCGGGCCGACCGCACCGAGCAGAGCGTCGCGGAGGCGACCGAACCGAAGGAGGACCGGTGACCCAGCAGGCCATCCGGCGTGCGTTGATCAGCGTGTACGACAAGACCGGCCTGGAGGGGCTGGGCGCGGGCCTGGCCGCGGCCGGGGTGGAGATCGTCTCCACCGGCTCCACCGCGGCGCGGCTGCGCGACGCGGGCGTCCCGGTCACCCGGGTCGAGGACGTCACCGGCTTCCCCGAGATCATGGGCGGCCGCGTCAAGACCCTCCATCCGTCCGTGCACGCCGGGCTCCTCGCCGACCAGAACAACCCCGACCACGTGTCCCAGATCCAGGAGCTGGGCATCGCCCCCTTCGACCTGGTCGTGGTCAACCTGTACCCGTTCCGCGAGACCGTCGCCTCGGGCGCCTCCGAGGCGGAGTGCGTCGAGCAGATCGACATCGGCGGCCCCGCGATGGTGCGCGCCTCCGCCAAGAACCACTCCAGCGTCGCGGTCGTCGTCGACCCCGCGTCCTACGGCTCCGTCCTGGAGGCGGCACGCGGCGGCGGGTTCACCCTGGAGCAGCGCAAGCGCCTGGCCGGGCTCGCGTTCCAGCACACCGCCGCCTACGACGCGGCCGTCGCCGGGTGGTTCTCCGACACCTACGCCCCCGACGCCGAGGCCGCCCAGACCTCCTGGCCGGACTTCCGGGCCGCCGTCCACACCCGCAAGGCCGTCCTGCGCTACGGCGAGAACCCGCACCAGGACGCCGCCCTGTACGTCCCGGCGGGCGTGCCCGCGCACGGCCTGGCCGGCGCCGAGCAGCTGCACGGCAAGGCCATGTCCTTCAACAACTACGTGGACACCGACGCCGCCGTGCGCGCCGCCCACGACTTCGACGACCCCTGCGTCGCCATCATCAAGCACGCCAACCCGTGCGGCATCGCCGTGGGCGCCGACAACGCCGAGGCCCACCGCAAGGCGCACGCCGCCGACCCGGTGTCGGCGTTCGGCGGCGTCATCGCCACCAACCGCCCGGTCGGCGAGGAGCTGGCCGCCCAGATCTCGGAGATCTTCACCGAGGTCGTGGCCGCCCCCGGGTTCGAGCCCGCCGCCCTGGACATCCTCACCCGCAAGAAGAACATCCGCCTGCTCAAGGTCGGGGCGGCCGCCGGCCCCGCGGTGGAGACCCGGCAGATCAGCGGCGGCCTGCTCGCCCAGTCGGTCGACCGCATCGACGCCCCGGGGGACGACCCGGCGAACTGGACCCTGGCCACCGGCGACCCCGCCGACGAGGCGACCCTGGCCGACCTGGTCTTCGCCTGGCGCGCGGTGCGCGCGGTCAAGTCCAACGCCATCCTGCTCGCCACCGACGGCGCCACCGTCGGCGTCGGCATGGGCCAGGTCAACCGGGTCGACTCCGCGCGCCTGGCGGTGTCCCGGGCCGGGGACCGGGTGGCGGGGTCGGTCGCGGCCAGCGACGCGTTCTTCCCCTTCCCCGACGGCCTGGAGATCCTCACCGGGGCCGGGGTGCGCGCGGTCGTGCAGCCCGGCGGCTCGGTCCGCGACGAGGAGGTCGTCGCGGCGGCCAAGGCGGCCGGGGTCACCATGTACCTGACCGGCACCCGGCACTTCTTCCACTAGGAGACCCAGGCATGAGCGCGATCGTTCTGGACGGCAAGGCCGTCGCCAAGTCCATCCGCGAGGACCTCACCGAGCGGGTGGCGCGCCTGCACGCCCGGGGCATCACCCCGGGCCTGGGCACCGTCCTGGTCGGCGACGACCCGGGCAGCCACTCCTACGTGCGCGGCAAGCACCGCGACTGCGCGCAGGTGGGCATCGCGAGCATCCGCCGCGACCTGCCCGAGAGCGCCACCCAGGAGGAGGTGGAGCAGGCCGTCCGCGAACTCAACGAGGACCCGGCCTGCACCGGCTACATCGTGCAGCTGCCGCTGCCGCGCGGCCTGGACGAGAACCGGGTGCTGGGCCTGATCGACCCGGCCAAGGACGCCGACGGGCTCCAGCCCTCCAACCTGGGCAGGCTGGTGCTGATGCAGGAGGCGCCGCTGCCCTGCACCCCGCGCGGCATCGTCGAGCTGCTCAACCGCTACGACGTCCCGCTCAAGGGCGCCGAGGTGGTCGTGGTCGGCCGCGGGGTCACCGTGGGCCGCCCGCTGGGGCTGCTGCTGACCCGCCGGTCGGAGAACGCGACCGTCACCTTGTGCCACACCGGCACCCGCGACCTCGCCGAGCACACCCGCCGCGCCGACATCATCGTCGCCGGCGCCGGGGTGCCCGGGCTCATCACCAAGGACATGGTGCGCCCCGGCGCGGCCGTGCTGGACGTCGGTGTCTCGCGCACCGAGAACGGCCTGGTCGGCGACGTGGTCCCGGACGTGGCCGAGGTGGCCGGGCACATCTCGCCCAACCCCGGCGGCGTGGGCCCGATGACCCGCGCGATGCTGCTGGTCAACGTGGTCGAGGCCGCCGAGCGCCAGGCCGCGGCGCTGTAGCCGCGCGAGCCGGACACATGGGGCGGCGACCCGGCCGGGTCGCCGCCCCATGCCGTGCCCCGGCCGTACCGATCTGAGAGGTCGGGAACGCGGGAAGCGGGAGGGCCTCCCGGTGGCCGGTGGGACGTCGCGATCCACACCGATACCGGAGGCCCTCCCGGTTCGTCTCAGACGGGGGAGGTGTCACCGACCTGCATGGTCGGTGCACCTAGCCGGCGGCGCGCTGGGGGCGGTGGCCGGTCGGGAGCGGGCGCACCAGGCCCAGGGCGACCACCTCGTTGGCCAGCCGGGTGCGCCGGTTCTGGCCCTCGGGGATGCGGAACTTCTGGTACAGCCGCAACAGGTGCTGCTTGACCGCCGCCTCCGTCACCACCAGCACCTCGGCGATGTCGCGGGCGGTCGCCGGGGCGACGAACGCCTCCTCCGAGAGCGCGGGCTGGCACAGCGCCGTCAGCACGTCCAGCTCCCGGCGGGTGAGCTCGGGGGAGGTGCTGCGGCGCAGCTCCACGTCCGGGCTGATCTGCTCCTGGGGCAGGCCGCCGACCCGGCAGCGGGCGGTGCCGAAACTCACCACGTCGCCCTCCTCCAGGACGCGGCGGGCGATGGGCCGGCCGTTCACCCGGGTGCCGTTGCGGGACAGGCCCATGTCCACCACGTACACGTAGGGGCCGCGGCGGACCAGCTCGGCGTGCAGGAGGGAGACGCTGGGGTCGTCGAGGCGGATGTCGGCGCCCTCGCCGCGGCCGACCGTGGTGACCTCGCCCGCGAGTTCACAGATCTCCCCGGACTCTTCGACCCGGAGATAGGGCCCGTCCACGGTGGCTCCTCCCGGGCTCTGATAACGCTGCCGGTGGGTGTGCGGACGACGGTGGGGCCGAGGGGCCGTGGTTCGTGGGGTGGGCTTCATGGGGGTGGGACCTCGCTCACCGGTGCACTCGTCTCCAGGTTGGTTACCCGGGTGCCGAGCGTTCTACGCGCTTACTCCGGAGTTAGGCGGATAAGGCGCGGAAATACGGCCATGTGGCCGAACCGGAAGCGGGAAACGGACTCTGCGGCTCCCCGACGGGTACCGGACCGTTTCCGTGAGCCCTGAGGCGGTGGCGACGCGGATCATTACAATGGCCCTGACTCTCCCGGTCCGAAAGCACGGTCGGTGACCGGAGCCACCTGGAACATGAGCCGTTCCGTCGGAGTGCTCCGTTTCGGACACCCGCGCGTCGTCGCGTGGCCGGTCTGTGCCAGTTCCGGGTGGGAGATCGTGGACCAGGCGATGCGGAGCGCGGTGAACAGGGTGGAGCTGGCGGAGTTGTCGGACACGGACGAGGGGACGCCCGCACCGGAGGAGCGCACGGCCCCGACCTGGCTCGTCCAGGTGCCCTACGTCCTCGTGCTGTCCGCGCTGGCCGCGGGCGTCGTGATCGTGGCGGCCGCCTACTTCAAACGGGGGCCGGCGGTCATCGCGGGCGCCCTGCTGCTGGCCGCCGCCTTCCGGGCCTTCCTGCCCGCCGAGTGGATCGGCATGCTCGCCGTACGCCGCCGCTGGGTCGATCTCGTCACGTTGGCCACCATGGCGGTGCTGCTCATCGTGCTCGCGTGGGTGGCGCCGCAACTGTCATCGTAGGCGTCTAATAAGCTTGATATCGAGATACCGCGACACCGACGAGCCACCCCCTCCCCGGAGAGCACGGACCGGGCGGGATCAGGGGATCGCCGCGCGCGGAAGCCGGTGTCCGGCCACGAGCCGGGCGCCGTCCACCGCCGCACGAGGTGGTGGCGAAGATTGAAGGGACAGCCACACAGCCATGGCCAAGATCAAGGTCGAGAACCCCGTAGTCGAGCTCGATGGCGACGAGATGACCCGGATCATCTGGTCCTTCATCAAGGACCGCCTGATCCTCCCGTACCTCGACATCGACCTGAAGTACTACGACCTGGGCATCGAGGAGCGCGACCGCACCGATGACCAGATCACCGTCGACGCCGCCAACGCCATCAAGGAGCACGGCGTCGGCGTCAAGTGCGCCACCATCACCCCGGACGAGGCCCGGGTGGAGGAGTTCGGCCTGAAGAAGATGTGGCGGTCGCCCAACGGCACCATCCGCAACATCCTCGGCGGCGTCGTTTTCCGCGAGCCGATCATCTGCGAGAACGTGCCGCGCCTGGTCCCGGGCTGGACCAAGCCGATCATCATCGGCCGCCACGCCCACGGCGACCAGTACAAGGCCACCGACTTCAAGGTCCCCGGCCCCGGCACCGTCACCATGACCTACACCCCGGCCGACGGCAGCGAGCCGGTCGAGTTCGAGGTCGCCAACTTCCCCGAGGCCGGCGGCGTGGCCATGGGCATGTACAACTTCCGCAAGTCCATCGAGGACTTCGCGCGGGCCAGCCTCAACTACGGCCTGGACCGGAACTACCCGGTCTACATGTCCACCAAGAACACGATCCTCAAGGCCTACGACGGCATGTTCAAGGACGTGTTCCAGGAGATCTACGAGACCGAGTTCAAGGAGCAGTTCGACAAGGCCGGCCTCACCTACGAGCACCGCCTCATCGACGACATGGTCGCCTCCGCGCTCAAGTGGGAGGGCGGCTACGTCTGGGCCTGCAAGAACTACGACGGCGACGTCCAGTCCGACACCGTCGCGCAGGGCTTCGGCTCCCTGGGCCTGATGACCTCCGTGCTGCGCACCGCCGACGGCCGGACCGTCGAGGCCGAGGCGGCGCACGGCACCGTCACCCGCCACTACCGGCAGCACCAGCAGGGCAAGCCCACCTCCACCAACCCGATCGCCTCCATCTTCGCGTGGACCCGCGGTCTGGAGCACCGGGCCAAGCTGGACAACACCCCCAAGCTGCTGGAGTTCGCCACCACCCTCGAGGACGTCGTCATCAAGACCGTCGAGGGCGGCCAGATGACCAAGGACCTCGCGATCCTGGTCGGAGCCGAGCAGGAGTGGCTGACCACCGAGCAGTTCCTCGCCGCCCTGGACGAGAACCTGTCCAAGCGCCTGGCCTGAGGAGTGCGGCGCCCGCTCCGGCCCCCTGCCCCGGGCCCGGGCGCCCGCACCGGGACGTCTTGAGCCGACGCCCCCGGTGATCTCCGCCACGTCCGGCCGTCCCCGCGAGGGGGCGGCCGGACGCTTTGTGTGACGACTTCGGCACTCTCGATGAAATTCCCCGGCGTGTTTCCCCGATTCTGCGGACATCGGCGCCGCCGGGGTGGGATGATGACTGCGTCGGGTCACGGAGCCAGTGCGACATAGGACACGTGAACTCGATTCGCACCTTGTGCGAACTTTGACTTACAGTGGAGTCACGCCGGTGAGAACCGGCAGGCCAGAGCGGGTTTCGCCGCTCAGGCCCCACGAGCCGACGTGCCGGCCGTGCGCCCGCTGGGGGGTAGGCGCGCACAGTACGGAACGTCACGAAGAAGGGCCCGGTGCTTCGGCACCGGGCCCTTCGCCTTTCCCGCCCCGACCGCCGCGGGGCCGGGTCTCCGGGGGAGCGGGGGAGGGGCAGGGGGGACGACGTCCGAGGGGGCTCGGGGGTCAGTCCTGGAAGGCGCTGTCGGGGATCGGCTCGCCCTCCTGCATCGCCGTGAACATCTCCTGGGACAGGGCCTCGTCCCACTGGACCACCGAGCCCACGTCGGGCAGCGTCGGGGTGGCGCCCACCGGGATCGCGGTCGTCTGCGTGCCGCCCCGCATGGCCAGCAGCATCGTCGCCAGGTGGCGCAGCCGGTCGCCCTCGTCGACCACGAACATGTCCGTGCCCTCCAGCACCAGCGGCACCGACTTGAAGGGGTTGAACAGCGTCCCCGGGGCGCTGGCCTCCTGCACCAGGGCGGAGAAGAACTCCCGCTGGCGGGCGATCCGGTCCAGGTCGGCCCGAGCGGTGGCGCGGGTGCGCACGTACCCGAGCGCGGTGCCGCCGTCCATCGTCTGGCAGCCCGCCTCGATGTCCAGGCCCGCCTTGGGGTCCTCCATCGGCTCCTCGGGGCACAGCTCCACGCCGCCGACGGCGTCGACCAGGCCGACGAACCCGCCCATGCCGATCTCCACGTAGTGGTCCACCCGCACGCCCGAGGCCTGCTCGAAGGTCCGCACCAGCGGCGCCGGGCCGCCGCAGACCTCCTCGCCCTCCTCGTCGGTGCCGCAGACGGCGTCGGCGAAGGCGGTGTTGATCTTGTTGGGGGCGTAGCCGGGGATGGCCAGCTGCACGTAGGAGTCGCGGGGGACGCTGATGATGGTGGGCTCGGCGTCGTCGGTGTCGGGGATGTACAGCAGCATGATCGTGTCCGTGCGGCGGCCCTCGGCCCGGCCGGTGGACAGCTCCCGGATCTGGTCGTCGTCCAGCCCGTCGCGGCTGTCGGAGCCGACGATCATGTACACGTCGCCGTCCTGGCGCTCGGGGCGGCCCTCGTAGTCCTGGAGGGCGTCGACCCGCTGCAGGCGCGCGTTGGACCACAGGTAGAACCAGGTGGGCAGCACCAGCACCGCGGCCAGCAGCACCACCAGGGTCACCACGGTCACGTTGCGGGCCTTGCGGGCCGTCCTCTGGCGGCGCCGCCGGGTGCGGCCGGTTCCGTCGTACTCGCGCCCGGCGTGGTGGGTGCGGCGCTGCGGGCGCTCGGGCCGCAGCGGGGGGACGTCCCCGGCCGCGGGCATCCGCCGGGTCTCGCCGACGACCCGCTGCTCCGATTCCCGGCCCCGGTACAGCTTCTCGAACGCGTCGGCCCCGTCCCCGCCCCCGGCGCCCTTGCGCCGGAAGACACCCGGTCTGTCGTGCTCACCGGTCGGGTCGGAGCCTTCCCGGTGCCGTCGGTCTGCCATCGAACCGCCTATCTCCTCCGCGACGCAGAAGGTCCGTGGTCACGGCCTCCACTGTGTGGGATCGCAGAAAGGGTAGCGGGGTTCGATGAACCGACCCTGATCCGGAACCGGGGGATATTCCGGAGGCGTCCCCGGGGTGCGGAGGCGGCCGCGGGCCGCCCCCGTGGGGAGCGCCCCCGGTCAGCGCAGCCGGTGCGCCCCGGCGGCCGGGAGCGCCGAGCGCACCCGCGGCGGCACCAGGCCCCGGCCGGCGAAGGCCTCCTCCAGGGCGGCGCCGATGCCCGCCACCCGGTCGTCGGCGGCCAGCGCCAGGGCGGTGCCCGCCCAGCCGCTCATCCTCACCCCGCGAGCGCCCGCCCGGCCGGCGGTCTCCACCGCCAGCTCCACCTCGGGCACCGGGAGCCCGGCCCGGCGCAGCGACAGGTGCGAGGCCGTGAGGATCACGCCGACCTCCCCGAACCGCTCGGCGCGCAGCAGGCCCACCACCGCGTTCAGGCGGTGCACCTCGGTCACCGCGTACTCCACCCGGCGGCGCTGGGCGGGGGAGGGCAGCCGGGACAGCGCGGCGGGCAGGTCGCGGACGGACCTCAGCGGCCCCAGGACCTTCCCGGCGCGCTCCAGGTCGGCGGCGTGGCCGGGCCGGGGGTCGCGGCGGGGCAGCGCCCCGGTGTCCACCACCAGCAGGCACAGGTCCTCGGCGGCCGGGTCGAAGGGCAGCACGGTGGTGCCGAGGGTGCGCAGGTTGACCCGGACGGCGCAGCCGGGCCGGGCGGCCAGGGACACCCGCTGGTCCACGGTGCCGCCCTCCGGGGGCGGGCCCCCGGCCAGGTCGGCCAGGGCCAGCGCCACCGCCGCCCCCACCGCCCCGGAGTACCCCAGGGAGGCGTCGCCGGGCAGGTCGGAGCCGAGCATCACGCGCAGTCCCGTCCCGGCCTCCAGCAGCCCCGTGCGGCGCGCCGCGGCCACGGCCCGGGCCACCGCCGCGCCCTCCGCGCCGCGGGCGCGCAGCGGCCCGCTGAGCGCCGCGGTCCGCACCCCGGGGTCGCCGGGCACGGCCCCCACGGCGGCCGTCACCCCCCACGGCAGCGCCGCGTACAGCCCCACCCCGCCCGAGGGGGCGGTGTGCTCGCCCAGCAGCGCGACCCGGCCGGGGGCGTGCCACACCCCCGCGGGCGGCTCCCCGAACAGGGCGTCGAAGCCCTTGGCCAGCCCGTCGGCGTCGGGCGCCTCCGTCGGCCATTCCCCCCGCGGCCCCGCCGACCGCATGCCCAGCGCGGCCCTCCACCGCGCCCCCGCGCCCCCCACGTCGTCACCCTTCCCCCGGTCGGCCTCTGTCCCTCCAAGTCTGCCCAAGTCCGGGAGTGTCCGGTGTGGGACCTTCGCGACAGAGCGGGTAGGCCGTTAGCGTTGCGGTTCGACGAGGTGGGGGAGGGCGCGGTGGCCTCGGTGCTGGACAGGGCCAGGGAGACGGTCCGGCACTACCGGAACACGTCCATGGACGCCTACTGGGCGCTGCGCCGGCGTCGGCCGGGGGTGGACCACCTGGTGCGGGCCTACGAGCGCTACGCCGACCGCAACGGCAACCAGCTGGCGGGCGCGGTCACCTACTTCGCGTTCCTGTCGTTCTTCCCGCTGCTCGCGCTGGCGTTCGCCGCGGTCGGGTTCGTGCTGGCCACGCTCCAGATCGAGCTGGGCGGCCAGCTGGACCGGGCGCTGGACGACGTGCTGCCCGGCCTCTCGGAGCAGCTGCCCATCGACCAGATCGCCGACGCCCGGGTGGGCGCCGGCCTGTTCGGCCTGGTGGGCCTGCTGTACGCGGGCCTGAACTCGGTGTCGGCGCTGCGCGAGGCCCTGCACTCGATCTGGCTGAAGAACCCTAAGGAGGGCCCCAACCCCTTCCTCGCCAAGGGCGCGGACCTGCTGGTGATGATCGGCCTGGGCCTGGCCCTGCTGCTGTCGGTCTCCGTCACCGGTGTCGCCCAGGCCGCCACCCGGTGGCTGCTGTCCCTGGTCGGCCTGGACGGGTCGATCGTGGCGAACATCGCGCTGCGGCTGCTGGCCCTGGCGATCGCCATCGGCGCGAACGCGCTCATCTTCATGCTGGTGTTCGCGCTGCTGTCCGGCAGCGGGCGGCCCGCCCGCACGATGTGGCGGGGCGCCCTGCTGGGCGCGGTGGGGTTCGAGGTCCTCAAGGCCGCGGCGGCGCTGCTGCTGACCGGGACGCTGAGCAACCCGCTGTACGCGTCGTTCGCGGTGCTGGTGGGCCTCCTGGTCTGGATCAACCTGGTGATGCGCCTGGTCATGTTCAGCGCCGCGTGGACGGCGACCCGGCTTTCGGTGCCGCCGCCCTACACGGGCTCGCTGCCGCTGCCGGAGGAGAACGGCATCGACTGGACCCGGCCCGCCCCCGTCGTACGGGTGGACCCGGTCGAGGCGGCCGAGCGCAGGCGGGTGCGGCGCGGCCTCGCGGCGGGGCTCTCGGCGGCGGGGGCGCTGGGCGCGGGAGGGCTCACGGCGTGGCTGTTGCGGCGGCGGAAACGTCCTGTTGCCTAGTGTGACACTCTGTTAGCGGAAAATGACGCCGAAGGTCCCCCGTGCCCGTATGTTCCAGGTTCCGAGGGGGTAGTCCTCCCGTGTCCCGGCCGAGAGCCCCGCCGGGGCGCGACCGGTTCGCCGAACGAAAAGTTCGGCAGACTCCCCCCTCGGAGGGCAGATGGGAACCGCATTCAAGTCGTCCGAACGCGCGACGATCGGCGTGGAGTGGGAACTCCAGCTCGTCGACCGCCGCAACCGGCACCTGCGGCAGGAGGCGCAGAAGCTCCTCTCCGAACTCCCCGAACTCAGTTCCGCGGCGGTGGTCCCCCCACTGCGCCACGAGCTGATGCAGTCCCAGGTGGAGGTCGTCACCGGGATCTGCGAGACGGTCGAGCAGGCCAAGGACGACCTGGCCCGCAACGTCTCCCGCATGCGGCAGGTGCTCGCACCCTGGGGCACCACGCTCACCTGTTCCGGCACCCACCCCATCGACGACTGGCGGGACCAGGACTTCAGCCCCGGCGCCCGGTACCGGGAACTCGTCGAGCAGATGCAGTGGGTCGCCCGGCGCATCCTCACCTGCGGCGTCCACGTGCACGTGGGCGTGCGCCACCAGGACAAGGCCATTCCCATCGTGAACGCGCTCGCGAGGTATCTCCCGCATTTTCTCGCTTTGAGCGCCTCCAGTCCATTCTGGGCGGGTCACGATACCGGTCTGGCCTCCGCCCGCTCCGTGATCTTCGGCGCGCTGCCCACTTCCGGTCCGCCGCCGAACCTCCCGAACTGGTCGGCTTTCGAGGAATACCTCGAAACGCTTCTCAGGGCGGGTACCATCGCATCCATCAAAGAAGTGTGGTGGGACATTCGTCCGCACCCGGATTTCGGGACCATCGAGATCCGGATGTTCGACGGGATCCCCACCCTGCGCGAGGTGGGAATGGCCGCCGCGCTCTCCCAGAGCCTGGTGGAGTTGTTCGATCACCAGCTCGACCGCGGGTATCGGCTGCCCAGCCCGCCGTCCTGGCTGGTGAGGGACAACAAGTGGCGGGCCACCCGCTACGGGCTCGACGCTCGCGTCATCACGGACGGCCGAGGGACCACCGTCCCGATCCGTGACGACCTCTACGAGCTGGTCCGCGAACTGAGGCCGGTCGCGACCCGGCTGGGCTGCGCCGAGGACCTGGACCTGATCTCCGAGATCCTGGACAAGGGCGCCTCCTACGAGCGTCAGCGCGCGGTCATCGCCGAGGGCGGCACCCTCGACGACGTCGTCGACATGCTCGCGGCCGAGCTCGACGACGGACCCACCCGTGCAGGGGTCGGTGCCGGCGACGGCGCCGGCGCTCGGTAAGACATGGGCGAAAGCGTAGAGAGGGCCCTCGTATGCAGGGACGAGACCTGCCGGAACAGTTGACCGCTTTTCTGGCGCGCCGCGAGCGGGACTTCATCGGCTTCCGCCGTGACCTGCACATGCACCCCGAACTCGCCTTCGCCGAGCATCGCACCACGGGGCGGATCGTCGAGCACCTGCGCGGGGTCGGGCTGCACCCCAGGGTGCTCCCCGGCGGCACCGGGCTGGTCTGCGACATCGGCTCGGGCCCCGGGCCCACCGTCGCCCTGCGGGCGGACATCGACGCCCTGCCGCTCACCGACGAGAAGGACGTCCCCTACCGCTCCACCGTCCCGGGGGCCGCGCACGCCTGCGGCCACGACGTCCACACCACGGTCCTGCTGGCCGCCGGGGTCTTCCTGGCCCAGCAGGACCGGGCGGGCGCCCTGCCCGGCCGGGTCCGGCTGGTCTTCCAGCCGGCCGAGGAGCTGCCCGGCGGCGCCGTCGAGGTGATCAACGCCGGGGCCCTGGAGGGCGTCGACCGGATCTTCGCGCTGCACTGCGACCCCCGGCTGATGGTCGGCCGGGTGGGCCTGCGCACCGGCGGCATCACCGCCGCCTGCGACCAGCTGACGGTCCGGCTGTCCGGCCCGGGCGGGCACACCGCGCGCCCCCACCTGACCGCCGACCTGGTGTACGCGATGGGCAAGGTCGTCACCGAGCTGCCCGCCGCGCTCTCCCGCCGCATCGACCCGCGCGCCGGGTTCAGCCTGGTGTGGGGCCGCATCAGCGCCGGGTCGGCGCCCAACGTCATCCCCGACGACGCGGTCGCCGAGGGGACCGTGCGCTGCCTGGACGACGAGGCGTGGCACGCGGCCCCCGACATCGTCAAGGGTCTGGTGGAGTCGGTGGCCGCCGCCTACGGGGCCGACGCCGAGGTCACCTACAAACGCGGCGTCCCGCCCACCATCAACGAGGCGTCCAGTGTGGACGTCATGCGCGAGGCCACCGCCCTGGCCCTGGGGCCGGACGCGGCCTCGCCCACCCCGCAGAGCCTGGGCGGGGAGGACTTCGCCTGGTACCTGGAGAACGTCCCCGGCGCACTGGCCCGGTTGGGCACCCACTCGCCGGACTGGGACGGGCCCATGCTGGACCTGCACCGCGGGACCTTCGACGTGGACGAGCGCGCCATCGGCGTCGGCACCCGGTTCCTGGTGACCACGGCCCTCACCGCCCTGGCGGCGGACGGCCGCGACCGCGTACCGGCCGCCGAGGAGGCGGTGTCCTTCTGAGCCCTCCGGCCCCCGGCGCGACCTGCGCGGACGCCGTGGATCTACCGGGTTCCCGGTAACTTCGCGCCGGGGTGTCGGGCCGGGTGCGGCGCCGGTGGCATTCTGAGTACATGAACCAGCCACTCACAGTCGAACAGATCCGGCGGGCGCCCAAGGTGCTCCTGCACGACCACCTCGACGGCGGGCTGCGGCCCGCCACGGTGGTCGAGCTGGCCCGGGAGGTCGGATACAAGGACCTGCCCACCTACGACCCGGTGGAGCTGGGGCACTGGTTCCGCGAGGCCTCCGACTCCGGTTCGCTGGAGCGCTACCTGGAGACGTTCGCGCACACCACCGCGGTCATGCAGACCCGCGACGCCCTGGTCCGGGTCGCCGCCGAGGCGGCCGAGGACCTGGCCGCCGACGGCGTGGTCTACGCAGAGCAGCGCTACGCCCCCGAGCAGCACCTGGAGCGCGGGCTCACCCTGGAGGAGGTCGTCGAGGCCGTCCAGGAGGGGCTGGAGCTGGGCGAGAAGCGCGCCGCCGACGCCGGGCGGGGCATCCGCACCGGGCAGCTGGTCACCGCCATGCGCCACGCCGCGCGGTCCTCGGAGATCGCCGAGCTGGCCGTCCGCTACCGCGACGCCGGGGTGGCCGGGTTCGACATCGCCGGGGCCGAGGCCGGCAACCCGCCGACCCGGCACCTGGACGCCTTCGAGTACCTGCGCCGGGAGAACTTCCACTTCACGATCCACGCGGGCGAGGCGTTCGGCCTCCCGTCGATCTGGGAGGCCCTCCAGTGGTGCGGCTGCGACCGGCTCGGCCACGGCGTGCGTATCATCGACGACATCACCGTCACCGAGAACGGCGCGCCCCGCCTGGGCCGGCTGGCCCAGTACGTGCGCGACAAGCGCGTGCCCCTGGAGATGTGCCCCAGCTCCAACGTGCAGACCGGGGCCGCCCCCTCCATCGCCGAACACCCCATCGGCCTGCTGCGCGACCTGCGCTTCCGGGTGACGGTCAACACCGACAACCGGCTGCAGAGCGGTACCAGCCTGTCGGAGGAGTTCGCCCGGCTCTCCGAGGCCTTCGGGTACGGCTGGGACGACGTCCAGTGGTTCACGGTCAACGCCATGAAGTCGGCGTTCCTGCCCTTCGACGAGCGCCTGGCGCTCATCAACGGTGTCATCAAGCCCGGCTTCGCGCAGCTGAAGTGGGCGGCCGACCGATGAGCGGACCGGCGGCGGGTGCCAACCCGACGGTGCACTACTCCCTCTTCTCCCGGGTCCTGGCCGTGGTCTGGATCGTCGTCGCCGTGCTCCTGCTGGCCGACCTGTTCCTTCGCGGCCAGGGGCCGGAGATCCGGCTGTACGGCGCCGTCCTGGTGGCCAGCGTCGCGCTGGTGTACCTCGTGTGGCTGCGCCCGCGCATCGTGGTCACCGAGCGGGGCCTGCGGGTGATCAACCCGCTGCGCGAGACCTTCGTCCCCTGGGCGGCCGTGCGGTGGGTGGACGTGGTCGACGTGCTGCGGGTGCACACCACCGACGGGGTCGTGCGCTCCTGGCCGCTGCGCGAGACCAAGCGCGCCCGGGTCCGCGACAACCTGCGCCGCGAGGGCGGGTTCATGGATGGGCCCGACGAGGAGGACCCGCGGGAGATGCGCCCGATGGACCGGGCCGCCCTCCAGCTGCGCCAGGACGCCGAGCGCCACAAGGCGCGCCCGCTGGCCGGCCCGATCCGCGACATCGACGAGGCGGGGCCCGCGGCGCTGGGCGCCGAGGACCGCCCCCAGACGATGGTCTCGGTCGAGGTGGTCGTCATCGCTGGCGCCGTCGCGGTCCTGGTCGCGGCGGCCCTCCTGCTGGCCTGAGCCCCCTCTCCCGGATCCGGACCCGGTCCCCGCCCGCGCGGGGGCCGGGTCCTTTCTTCGTCGGTGCGCGGGGTTGACGGGACCCGGTCGGCTCTGGTTAGGTAAGGCATGCCTAATGGAGAGTGTTCCGGGCGGGAGGGCTTCGCGCGGATGGCCGCCCGCCCGGACCTTCTCCGAGGCGCCACGCTGTTCTGACGAGCTGTTCCGACGAACAACGGGAAGAGGAAACGGTGTCCCACGGCCCGTGAGTCCAACGGGGTCTGCGGGGATCCTGCACGGGCGGGACACCGGAGCGGGGCACACGCCTCCGGACGGAGCACGGCCGGTACCGTCCACCCCAAGGCCTCGGGGTGTACGCTCGCCACGCCGGTACCGGACGGGTCCGTTCGGAGGCGGCCCCGCGACGACGCCTCCGGGCCGCGTCGCGCGATCGAAGGACCTGCGGGGGTCCCGCGCGACGCGCCCGGAGAGCGCCGAGGGACCCGGCACCGCCGGGTCCCTCTCCTTTCCCCCGACCGGGCCCTCAGGCCCGGACCAGCAGCCGGTTGAGCAGCTCGCCCAGGCGGCGCGCCCGCTGCCGGACGATCTCCATGGCCCGCTCCCCGTCGAACGGCTCCAGCACCGCGCCCAGGGCGTCGTTGCTCACGATCGACAGCCCCAGCACCTCGGCGCCCATCTCCACGGCGGCGATGGCCTCCAGCGGGATCGACCGCCCCACCACGTCCGCCCCCGCCTGGCGCAGCACCTTCGACTCCGTGGGGGTCTGCAGCTGCGGCCCCGGTGTGGCGGCGTACACCCCCTCCGCGAGCGAGGCGTCCACCTCGTGGACGAGCCGGCGCAGCCGCGGGCTGTACACCGACGACAGGTCCACGAACGTCGGGCCGACCAGCGGGGACCGCGCCGTCAGGTTGATGTGGTCGCTCAGCACCACCGGCTGCCCGGGCGCGATGTCCACCCGCAGGGAGCCCACCGAGCCCGTCAGCACCGCCAGCCGCGCCCCGGCGGCGATGCCGGTGCGCACCGCGTGCACCACCCGCATCGGGTCGTGGCCCTCGTACAGGTGCAGGCGCCCTGTGAAGACCACCACTCGTTTGTCGCCCACCCACATGCTGTGGACGGTGGTGCCGTGGCCCTCCCCGGCGGGCGCCAGGAAACCGGGCAGCTCCCGCGCCTCGAACCCGATGTCCGGCGAACCGAGCGTGTCCACCGCGTCCGTCCACCCGGAACCGAGCACCACCAGGGCGTCGAAGCCGTCGGCCCCGGCCCGGGTCAGGAGTTCGTGCGCCGCGTCGGCCGCCAGTGCCCGGGCCTCGGCGGTCGTCGTCGGCGGCTGCTCTGTTTCACTCACACAGCGGATGCTACCGCCGTGTAGCCGGATGATTCCGGAACGCAACGCTACGGTGGCGGTAAGGGGAATGCCCGACCCCCGGCCGGGGCGGGTGCGGAATCCGCCGGTCGGTATGGCCGACAATAGGGGTAAGGCGAGAGAACCACATGCCGCCCCGTCATGCCCACCGCCCCCGACCGGGACGGGCGGTACGACGGCCGGCCGCAGAGGGAGTGAAGCAGAGTGACGAAGGTCGTGATCATCGGGGGCGGTCCCGGGGGCTACGAGGCGGCACTGGTCGCCGCGCAGCTCGGCGCGGACGTGACGGTGGTGGACCGCGACGGCATCGGCGGCGCCTGCGTCCTCACCGACTGCGTTCCCTCCAAGAGCCTGATCGCCACCTCCACCCGCACCACCTACGTGCGCGAGTCCGAGAACCTGGGCATCCAGGTCGACGACCAGCTCGACGGCAAGTCCTCGGTGCGCGTCGACATGCCCACGGTCAACAACCGGATCCTCGCCCTGGCCCAGGCCCAGTCCGACGACACCCGCGCCCGGCTGGTCAAGGAGGGCATCGAGGTCGTCAGCGGCGAGGCGCGCCTGGTCGACCCGCGCATCGTCGCCGTCGGCGACACCCGCATCCGCGCCGACGTCGTGCTCGTCGCCACCGGCGCCCACCCGCGCGAGCTGCCCTCGGCCCGGCCCGACGGCGAGCGCATCCTCACCTGGCGCCAGCTCTACGACCTCGACGAGCTGCCCGAGAAGCTCATCGTCGTCGGCTCCGGCGTGACCGGCGCCGAGTTCGCCAGCGCCTACCAGTCCCTCGGCTCGAACGTGACCCTGGTCTCCTCCCGCGAGCACGTCATGCCCACCCAGGACCCCGACGCCGCCCGCGTGCTGGAGGAGGTCTTCCTGCGCCGCGGCATGACCGTCCTCAACCGCACCCGCGCCGAGTCGGTGGTGCGCACGGAGGACGGGGTGCTGGTCACCCTCTCCGACGGCCGCACCGTCGAGGGCTCCCACTGCCTGATGACCGTCGGCATGATCCCCAACACCGACGGGCTCGGCCTGGAGGAGGCCGGCGTGCGCCTGGGCCGGGGCGGGTTCGTCGAGGTCGACCGGGTCTCGCGCACCACCGTCCCGGGCGTGTACGCGGCCGGCGACTGCACCGGCGTCAACATGCTCGCCTCCGTGGCCGCCATGCAGGGCCGCATCGCCATGTGGCACGCCCTGGGCGAGGCCGTCGCCCCGCTGAAGCTGTCCACGGTGGCCTCCACCGTGTTCACCCACCCCGAGCTGGCCGCCGTCGGCGCCAGCGAGGACGACGTGCGCAGCGGCCGCATCGACGGCCGCTCCGTCACGCTGCCGCTCAACACCAACCCGCGCGCCAAGATGAACGAGGTCAAGGACGGCTTCGTCAAGCTCATCTGCCGCCAGCACACCGGCATCGTGCTGGGCGGCGTCATCGTCGGGCCGCGCGCCAGCGAACTGATCCTGGCCGTGTCGGTGGCCGTGCAGCAGAGGCTGACCGTGGACGACCTCGCGCACACCTTCGCGGTGTACCCGTCCCTGTCGGGCAGCGTCACCGAGGCGGCCCGCTCCCTGATGCTGGCCTCACCGGAGTAGGCTCCAGAGCAACGGCCCGAGCCCCGCGGCCGGGCCGTTTTTACGTTTCCTTAACGCCGATGAGAGTAGCGTCCTGTTGTGATCTGTCCCAAATGCCAAAGCAACATGCGCACGTTCGACCGTCACGGCGTGCACATCGAGCGGTGTGACGGGTGCCAGGGCATCTTCCTGGACCGAGGCGAGCTCGAGCGCATCGTCGAAGCCGAGAAGCGCCACTACAGCTCGACCCCGCCGCCCGACCCGCAGGCCCCGCCGCCCTCCGGCGGCTACGTGCCCCAGGGCCAGCCCCGGCCGGGCTACCCGACCCCCGGGTACCCCGACTCCCCCCGCGGATACCGTCCCGGCTACCCGGACTCCCCGCGCGGCTACAGCGACTCGCCGCGCCCCTACCGGCGCCGCCGGAAGAGCTTCCTCGAGGACCTCTTCGACTAGAGAAACCACCCCGTGCACCCGCTGATCTGTACTCACTGCGGGGAATGGGACCCGACCCCCGACACCTCGTCGGGGGTCTCCGTGTTGCTGTGCCGCTTCTGCGGCCGCACCCGCCCCTTCCTCCGCCTCCCGCTCTACTGCGTCTCCGGCCCCAGCGGCACCGGCAAGTCCACCGTCGCCGGGCTGCTGCTGGAACGCCTGCGGGACCGGTTCGTCGTGCTCGAACAGGACCTGCTCTGGGTGGGGGGCCTGCGCGACCCCGCCGACCACCACCGCCTGTTCCGCTCCACCTGGCTGCGCACCGCCGCCATGGTGCAGCAGAGCGGGCGGCCGGTCGTGCTGTGCGGGACGGTCGTCCCCCCGGAGTTCGAGCCGCTGCCCGAGCGGGCGCTGTTCGACGGCGTCCACTACCTGGCGCTCACCTGCGACCCGCGGGTACTGGCGGAGCGGCTGCGGTCCCGGCCCGCCTGGCGGGAGTGGGACGAGGAGCGCATCGCCGAGACCCTGGAGTTCGCCGCCTGGGTGGAGCGCGAGGCCGACCGGCTCGAACCGCCGCTCACCCTCGTGGACACCACCGACGCCGGACCGGAGGCCACCGCCGACCGCGTCGCCGCCTGGGTCGGGGACCTGGACGCGGCCCGGAGCACCGCCCCCTGACGGGCGGTCGGCCCTCCCGGCGCGGGGCCGCCGCGGCACGGGAAGGGCCCCGGACCGTGCGGTCCGGGGCCCCGGTGCGTGTTCGGCTGATCATTCCGGGTCGCGGTCGCGAGGCCGCTCCCGGCATTCGGCGCAAGCGCCGGACCGCTCGAAGGCATCCACCGAACACGCCCTCGCGTCATGCGGGGATCAGAAGTCGAAGCCTCCGAAGTCGCCGCCCCCGCCGAAGTCGCCCCCGCCGAAGTCACCGCCCCCGAAGTCCCCCTCGGCACCGACGTCGCCGGTGGCGTCGCCCATGCCCATGCCCATCCCCATGCCCATCATGGACCCCATCATCTGGCCCATCATCATGCCGGTGAACATGCCCATCATCATGTCCATGCCGAAGTAGCCGCCCGCGTAGGGCGAGTAGGCCGGGCCCGCGTCGTAGTACGGGACACGGCGGCCGTCGACCTCGACCATGCGCACGTCGTCGGGGTTCATGCCGCTCTTGACCGCCTGGGCGCAGGACGCGCAGGCCGTGACCGAGCGGGGCGAGCCGCCGGGCGGGGCCCAGGTGACGTCCTCCACCGACGGGCCGTGCTGCGGGTTGAAGAAGCAGGGCCCGCGCCGGTCCGGCACCGGCGTCCCGTTGAGCCGGGCGCGGGTGGCCGTCATGTAGTAGCGGCCGTCCTCCAGGGAGTTGGTGACCTGGCGGATCTCCTCCGGCTCGCGGATGGTGTCCAGCCGGGTCTTGGCCTGGTCGTAGGCGTCCATGGCGCGCGAGTAGTCGGTGCGGGTCTCGTCGTCGACCGCGGACAGGTCGATCTCCAGCCGCGCGACGTCCTCGCCCAGGCGCACGACGTCCTCGGTGGCCATCTGCTTGATCTCGGCCAGCTGCTTGGCCTTGAGCTCCTCGCGCTTGCGGCGGTTGTTGCGGACGACGAGGAAGATGCCGCCCGCGACCAGCACCGCGACGACGAGCAGGATCCACAGCGTGGTGGTCCCGGCCGCGGCGGCGTCCTCGACCTCCTGGGCGGCGTCGGGGACCGCGACCAGGGTGTCGACCTGGTTGCCGCCCCCCTCGCGCAGGGCGACCTCGCGGATGGCCTCGGTGTCCTCGACGTTCGGCGACAGGACGCGGAACTCCTCCGAGCCCGCCAGCACGCCGTACAGGCCGTCGCCCACGTCGGACATGACCGGCTCCATCAGCGCGTTGAGCGCGGAGTCGGAGCCGACCGCGTCGGTGGGCAGGATCACGTAGTAGACAGGGGTGTCGGCCCCGGCCGCGGCGGCCTCCAGGGCGCTCTCCTCGGCGGCGGGGATGGCGTCCCCGACGGCCGGGTCGATGAAGACGCCGTCGTCCTCCAGCTCCTGGACGATGGCGTTGCTCTCCGGGGGCTGCACGGTGTCGGCGGCCGCGGGCATCACCGCGGCGCTCACCACCGCGGTCGCGATCCCGGCGGTCAGCACAGTGGGTGTTACCAAGCGGCGCAACATGTCGTTCCTCTCGCTTCCCTCACACTCCAGGGACGAACGGGGTGCCCCCGGGGTTCCCATCGTGACGGTTCTCTCCGGTGACGCGAAACGGCCCGCCGGTGTTCCGGCGGGCCGTTTCGGCGCAGGGCGCGGGAGGGCTACTCCTTCGCGGCGCCCGCGGGCACCTTGGCGACCTCTTCGGCCCCCTCGCGGTCGGCACCGTCCTCGGCGGTGGGCTCGTCCAGCGGCACGAACCCGGAGGCGTCGCGCGGCGCGTTGTAGCGGGCCACGTCCAGGATGCCCTCGCGCTTGGCGACGATCGCCGGGATGAGGGCCTGGCCGGCCACGTTCACCGCGGTGCGGCCCATGTCCAGGATCGGGTCGACGGCCAGCAGCAGGCCGACGCCCTCCAGGGGCAGGCCCAGGGTGGACAGGGTCAGGGTCAGCATGACCGTCGCGCCGGTGGTGCCGGCGGTGGCGGCCGAGCCGATGACCGACACGAACACGATGAGCAGGTAGTCGGTGATGCCCAGGGAGATGTCCGGGAAGAACTGGGCGATGAAGATCGCCGAGATCGCCGGGTAGATCGCGGCGCAGCCGTCCATCTTGGTGGTCGCGCCGAACGGCACCGCGAACGCGGAGTAGTAGCGCGGCACGCCCAGGTTCTGCTCGGTGACCCGCTGGGTGACCGGCATGGTGCCCATCGAGGAGCGCGACACGAAGGCCAGCTGGATCGCGGGCCAGGCCCCGGTGAAGTACTTGACCGGGGACAGGCCGTTGACGCGGGCGAGCACCGGGTAGACGACGAACAGTACCAGGGCGAGGCCGAGGTAGACGGTCAGCGTGTACTTGCCCAGGGCGCCGATGGTGGTCCAGCCGTAGCTGTAGACGGCGTTGCCGAGCAGGCCGACGGTACCGATCGGGGCCAGGCGGATGATCCACCACAGGGCCTTGAGGACGACCTGGAGGGCCGACTCGGTGAACGAGATGAACGGCTCGGCGGCCTTGCCGGTCTTGACGGCGGCGATGCCCAGGACGATCGCGATGACGATCAGCTGGAGCACGTTGAAGCCCAGCGAGGTGCTCAGGGTGCCGTCCTCGGCGGCGGAGGTGTCGGCGGCCAGGCCGAGGAAGTTCGCGGGCACCAGGCTCTCGATGAACGCGAGCCAGGAACCGCTGCCGGAGGGCTCGGCCACGGTGCCGGGGTCGACGGAGCTGTTCACGCCGGGGCGGACCACCAGGCCCAGGGCGATGCCGATCGCCACCGAGACCAGGGCGGTGACGGCGAACCACAGCAGGGTCTTCCAGGCCAGCCGCGCGGCGTTGGTGACGTTGCGCAGGTTGGCGATGGAGGAGATGACGGCGAGGATGATCAGCGGCGGGACGACCGTCTTCAGCAGGGAGACGAACGTGCTGCCGATGGTCTGGAGGGTGACGGCGAGCCAGTTGGGCTCCTCGCCGGCGGGGCCGATCTGGAGGGCGACGAAGCCCAGGACCAGGCCCAGGACCAGGCCGAGGAGGACCTGGACGCCGAACGACGGGAGCCGCAGGCGGCGCCGGGGCTTGACCGTGGCGGTCTGTGCGGACACGGAAGTGACTCCAAGCGGTGGGTGCACCGGAGCACGGGCACGCCGCGGCGGTCGGCCTGTGGGCGTGCGGATCTCCGGCTCGGGGAATGTGTGCGGGTGTCACCGGAGAAGAGGTGACGTGCGGAGGCCCGCCCCGGAGAGGGCGGGCAGGGGAAGGGTGTGCGGCGCTTCGCCCGGACGGGCGCGCGTGGACCTAGCTACACGCCTGACAACCGCGACGGCACAGGTCGATGTGCCAGCGGCGGGTCAGTCCCCAGATGTTCGTCACAAGGGGGAACGATATACGCCCTTTCCTCCCTTTTCCAGGGGGGTTCGGTCGGGGTTTCCCACATCCGATGACCGGATCGCCGTCCCTATCGGGCTTCCCGCCGCCCGGCCCGCCCGGGGGTGCGGCGAGAATCACCCTCCGGCGGGTGTCGGTGGCATGATTTCCGGATACCACCCCGGTGAGGTGATGGACATGGCTACTGTCGGCGATGAGAACGATCCGATGATCGGAGACGAGATGTCCGCACCCACTGTGGCGAGGGCCGAGACCGCCGGCGAGCCGTTGCCGTGGTCCCTGCTCCAGCCCCCTCCCGGCGGGTTCACCGCCGAGGACCTGGACCGCATCCCGGATCTTCCGCCGCACACCGAACTCATCGACGGAAGCCTGGTCCTGGTGAGCCCCCAGAAGCTGTTCCACATGCTGGTCATGGACGTCCTGCGCGACGGCCTCAAAGCGACCGTCCCCGATCACCTCAAGGTGGCGTGGGAGTTCTCGGTGGTCCTCGCCGAGAGACAGCGTCCGGAGCCCGACGTGCTGGTCGTGCGCAAGGAGGCGTTCGCGCGGCTCGAACAGACCTGGTTCCCGCCCGAGGCGGTGGAACTCGTCGTCGAGGTGGTCTCACCCGAGTCGGTCGACCGCGACCGGGAACGCAAGCCGCAACTGTACGCCAAGGCGGGGATCCCGCACTTCTGGCGGGTGGAGCAGGAGGGGGACGAGGCGGTGGTCTACGCCCACGAGCTGGATCCGGCCCGCGGTGAGTACGGAAAGCCCTCCATCCACCGCAAGAGGCTGGAGCTCTCCGCCCCGTACCCCGTCGACATCGACCTGTCCGACATCCTGAACCGCTGATCCGACACGGAGCGGGGAGGCACCGCCGGTGCCTCCCCGCTCGCGTTCAGGGCCCTAGGCGTCCTTGATCTCGCAGATGACGGCGCCGTTGCCGACGGCCTCGCCCGGGCCCACCTTCAGGCCGGTCACGGTTCCGGCCCTGTGCGCGGTCAGCGGCTGCTCCATCTTCATGGCCTCGATGACCACGACCGTGTCGCCCTCGGACACCTCCTGGCCCTCGGCCGCGACGACCTTGACCACGGTGCCCTGCATGGGCGACACCAGCGCGTCGCCGCTCGCCGCGGCGGCCGTGCCGCCGCCGGAGCGGGAGGCGCGCTTTTTGCGGCCGCCCGCCGGGGCGGGGGCCGCGCCCACGTTGAGGGAGGCGGGCAGCACCACGTCGATGCGCTTGCCGCCGACCTCGACGGTCACGGTCTCGCGAGCGGCCGGGGCGGCCTCGCCCGGGGTGCCCGCCCAGGGCTCGATCCGGTTGTCGAACTCGGTCTCGATCCACCGGGTGTACACCCCGAACGGCTCGTCCGGGTCGGCCGGGGCGAACGCCGGGTCGGCCACCACGGCCTGGTGGAACGGGATCACCGTGGGCATGCCGCCCACCGTGAACTCCGCCAGCGCCCGGCGCGCCCGCTCCAGCGCCTGGGTGCGGGTGCGCCCGGTGACGATCAGCTTGGCGACCATGGAGTCGAACGCCTGCGGCACCGTGAACCCCGCCTCGCAGCCGGTGTCCACGCGCACGCCCGGCCCGCCCGGCAGGGCGAACTCGGTGATGGTGCCCGGCGCGGGCATGAAGTTCCGCCCCGGGTCCTCGGCGTTGATCCGGAACTCGAAGGAGTGCCCGCGGACCTCGGGGTCCCCGTAGCCGAGCTCCTCGCCGTCGGCGACGCGGAACATCTCCCGCACCAGGTCGATCCCGGTGACCTCCTCGGTCACCGGGTGCTCGACCTGGAGGCGGGTGTTGACCTCCAGGAACGAGATGGTGCCGTCCACCCCGACGAGGAACTCGCAGGTCCCCGCGCCCACGTAGCCGGCCTCCTTGAGGATGGCCTTGGACGCCGAGTACAGCCGGTCCATCTGGTCGGGGGTCAGGAACGGCGCCGGGGCCTCCTCCACCAGCTTCTGGTGGCGGCGCTGCAGCGAGCAGTCGCGGGTGGACACCACGACGACGTTGCCGTGGGAGTCGGCCAGGCACTGGGTCTCCACGTGCCGGGGCTTGTCGAGGTAGCGCTCCACGAAGCACTCGCCGCGCCCGAACGCGGTGACGGCCTCGCGCACCGCGGACTCGTAGGCGTCGGGGACCTCGTCCAGGGTGTGGGCGACCTTGAGCCCGCGCCCGCCGCCGCCGAACGCGGCCTTGATCGCGATGGGCAGCCCGTGCTCGCGCGCGAACTCCACGACCTCGTCGGCGGAGGCGACGGGGTCGGGGGTGCCCGCGACCAGGGGGGCGCCGACCTTCTGGGCGATGTGGCGGGCCTGGACCTTGTCGCCCAGGGCGGTGATCGCGGAGGGGGGCGGCCCGATCCAGGTGAGCCCGGCGTCGATGACGGCCTGGGCGAAGTCGGCGTTCTCGGCCAGGAACCCGTAGCCGGGGTGCACGGCGTCGGCCCCCGACTCGGCGGCGACGGCCAGCAGCCTGCCGATGTCCAGGTAGGAGTCGGCGGGGGTGGAGCCGCCCAGGGAGTAGGCCTGGTCGGCGACCTTGACGTGCAGGGCGTCCAGGTCGGGTTCGGCGTAGACGGCGACGCTGTCCAGCCCGGCGTCGCGGCAGGCGCGGGCGATGCGCACGGCGATCTCGCCGCGGTTGGCGATCAGAACTTTACGCACGGTGGAGATCCTTCTGCTGTGGGTGGGGCGGATGCGCCGGCCGCCACCCTGGGAGTCCGGGTAGTGGCGGTGTCACCGCAGGCTCGTGCGCCAGGCGCCGGGGCCGGGGCGCAGCGGGGTGCGCAGTCCCCGGGCGCGTTCGCGCCAGGCGGAGGTGCGCTCCTGCCGGTCCGGGGCCCGGGCCGCCGCGCGGGCGGCCGCGGCGCGTGCGGCGAGCACCGCGGTGAGGGCGGCGATCTCCTCCGCGGTGGGCTCACCGCGGACGACGACCAGGTGCGGCGGTGTGTGCTGCGCGCTCACAGCGGGATGTTCCCGTGCTTCTTGGGCGGCAGCTGCGCGCGCTTGTTCGCCAGCGCACGCAGCGCCTTGGTGATCTGGACCCGGGTCTCCGACGGCAGGATGACCCCGTCGACGTAGCCGCGCTCGGCCGCCGAGTAGGGGTTGAGGAGGGTGTCCTCGTACTCCCCGATGAGGCGGGTCCGCTCGGCCTCCACGTCGTCGGCGGCCGCGAGGGTGCGCCGGTGCAGGATGTTCACCGCGCCCTGGGCGCCCATGACGGCGATCTGCGCGGTGGGCCAGGCGAGGTTGATGTCGGCGCCCAGGTGCTTGGAGCCCATGACGTCGTAGGCGCCGCCGAACGCCTTGCGGGTGATCACGGTGATCAGCGGGACGGTGGCCTCGGCGTAGGCGTAGAGCAGCTTGGCGCCGTGGCGGATGATGCCGTCCCACTCCTGGTCGGTGCCGGGCAGGAAGCCGGGCACGTCCACGAAGGTCAGCACCGGGATGTTGAACGCGTCGCAGGTGCGCACGAACCGGGCGGCCTTGACGGAGGCGTCGATGTCGAGGCACCCGGCCAGGCTCATGGGCTGGTTCGCGATGATGCCGACGGAGCGCCCGTCCACGCGGCCGAAGCCCACCACCATGTTGGTGGCGAACATGGCGTGGACCTCCAGGAAGTCCCCGTCGTCCAGGACCGTTCCGATGACGGTCCGGATGTCGTAGGGCTGGTTGGCCGAGTCGGGGACGAAGGCGTCCAGAGCCAGGTCGGCGTCGTTGACCTCCTCGCCGGGGTCCTCCTCGGGGGGCAGGACGGGGGCGTCCTCCAGGTTGTTGCCGGGCAGGTGCGCCAGCAGGGCCTTGACGTAGTCGAGGGCGTCCTGCTCGTCGGCGCCCATGTAGTGGGCGACGCCGGACCGGGTGTTGTGGGTGCGCGCCCCGCCCAGCTCCTCCATGGAGACGTCCTCGCCGGTGACGGTCTTGATGACGTCGGGGCCGGTGATGAACATCTGCGAGGTCTCGTCGACCATCACGATGAAGTCGGTGAGGGCGGGGGAGTAGACGTGGCCGCCGGCGGCGGCGCCCATGATCACGGAGATCTGCGGGATGACGCCGGAGGCGTGGGTGTTGCGCTTGAAGATCTCGGCGTACAGGCCCAGGGAGACGACGCCCTCCTGGATGCGCGCCCCGCCGCCCTCGTTGATGCCGATGACGGGGCACCCGTTGGTGAGGGCGTGGTCGAGGACCTTGCAGATCTTCTCACCGTAGACCTCGCCGAGCGATCCGCCGAAGACGGTGACGTCCTGGCTGAACACGGCGACGGGGCGGCCGTCGACGGTTCCGTAGCCGGTGACGACCCCGTCCCCGTAGGGGCGGTTGGCGTCCAGTCCGAAGTTGGTGGACCGGTGGCGGGCCAGGGCGTCCAGCTCGACGAACGACCCCGGGTCGAGCAGGGCGTCGATGCGTTCGCGGGCGGTCATCTTGCCCTTGGCGTGCTGTTTCTCGACGGCGCGCGCGGATCCCGCGTGGACCGCCTCGTAGCGTCGCCGCTGCAGGTCGGCGAGCTTGCCCGCGGTGGTGTGGATGTCGATCTCGTCCGCGGGCAGTGGTTCAGGGGCTTCGGTGGCCATAACTACGCAGGTTAACTCCGCGGGGCGGGTCGGCGCGGACGCGCCCTGTGGTTACTGGTCAGTAACATCCGGCTCCCGGGGGCGGCCGCGGCGGGCCGGGCCGGGGTCGGGAACGTGATCGGCTGTGAATTCCGCGCACTTCTGGAACAATTGTTAACGCCAAGGCAAAGGCTCGGAAATGCGCCCCCGGGAACGCTCCGGAAGAACCGTTCTCTGTAGTGTCGGCCCTATGACAGCGGTAAGCGCAGAGCGCGACAGTGCGCGCCAGGAAGTGCCCGAACAGCTCAGGAATGACGTCAAGCTGCTCGGTGAGATGCTCGGAACCGTGCTCAGGGAGAGCGGCGGCGAGGATCTGCTCGCCGATGTCGAAAAACTCCGTCATGCGGTCATCGGCGCCCGCGACGGTTCCGTCACCGGCGAGGAGATCACCGCATTGGTGGCCGCCTGGCCCCTGGAACGCGCAAAGCAGGTCGCGCGCGCCTTCACCGTCTACTTCCACCTCGCCAACCTGGCCGAGGAGCACCAGCGCATGCGCACGCTGCGCGAGCGCGACGACGCAGCCAACCCGCCCCGCGAGTCCCTGGCCGCGGCCGTCCGCGCCGTCCGCGAGGGCGCCGGGGGAGAGGAGCACCTCGACGCGCTGGTCGCGGGCATGGAGTTCCACCCTGTGCTCACCGCCCACCCCACCGAGGCCCGCCGCCGCGCCGTCTCCACCTCCATCCTGCGGATCAGCGCCCAGCTCGACGCCTGGCACGGCGCCCACGAGGGCAGCACCGAGGCCGCCGAGGCGCACCGCCGCCTGCTGGAGGAGATCGACCTGCTCTGGCGCACCTCCCAGCTGCGCTACACCCGGCTCGACCCGCTCGACGAGGTGCGCACCGCCCTGGCGGCCTTCGACGAGACCATCTTCTCCGTCATCCCGCACGTCTACCGCTCCCTGGACCGGGCCCTGGACCCCGAGGGCACCGGTGTCCGCCCGCCCCGGGCCGTGCCGTTCGTCCGCTACGGGACCTGGATCGGCGGCGACCGCGACGGCAACCCCTACGTCACCCACGAGGTGACCCGCGAGGCGGTGCGCATCCAGTCCGAGCACGTGCTGCGCGGCCTGGAGTCCGCCTGCGACCGGATCGCCCGCACCCTCACCGCCTACGGCAACCTCACCCCCGCCTCGCAGGCCCTGCTCGACGCGCTCTCCTCGGCCCGCGCCGGACAGCCGTCGCTGCTGGCGGAGATCTCCGACCGCTCGCCCAACGAGCCGCACCGCCGGTTCCTGCTGTACGCCGCCGCCCGGCTGCGCGCCACCCGCGAGCGCGACGCCGACCTGGCCTACCCGAACGCCGAGGCGTTCCTCGCCGACCTGCGCACCGTCCAGGAGTCCCTGGCCGCCGCCGGGGCGAACCGGCAGGCCTACGGCGAGCTCCAGCACCTCGTCTGGCAGGCCGAGACCTTCGGGTTCCACCTCGCCGAGCTGGAGATCCGCCAGCACAGCGAGGTGCACGCCGCGGCCCTGGCCGAACTGCGCGAGCACGGCCCCGACGGGGAGCTGACCGAGCGCACCCGCGAGGTCCTGGACACCATCCGGGTCGTCTCCTGGATCCAGGAGCGCTTCGGAGTGGAGGCCTGCCGCCGCTACATCGTCAGCTTCACCCGCTCCGCCGACGACATCGCCGCCGTGTACGAGCTGGCGGAGTACGCGCTGCCGGCCGACCGCCGCCCCGTCCTCGACGTCATCCCGCTCTTCGAGACCGGCGCCGACCTGGACGCCTCCCCCGGCGTCCTGGACGGCATGCTCGGACTCCGCCAGGTGCGGGAGCGCCTGGAGCAGAGCGGCCGCCGCGTCGAGGTGATGCTCGGCTACAGCGACTCCGCCAAGGACGTCGGCCCGGTCAGCGCCACCCTGCGGCTGTACGACGCCCAGGCCCGGCTGGCCGACTGGGCCCGCCGCCACGACGTGCGCCTCACGCTGTTCCACGGCCGCGGCGGCTCCCTGGGCCGCGGCGGCGGCCCCGCCAGCCGCGCCCTGCTCGCGCAGGCGCCCGGCTCGGTCGACGGCCGGTTCAAGGTCACCGAGCAGGGCGAGGTCATCTTCGCCCGCTACGGCCAGGCCGACCTGGCCCGGCGGCACATCGAGCAGGTCGGCCACGCCGTCCTGATGGCCTCCACCGACGAGGTGCAGGAGCGCGAGCGCTCCGCCGCCCTGAAGTACCGGCCGCACGCCGACGCCATCGGGGCCGCCGCCCAGCGGGCCTACCTCGACCTCATCAACGCCGACGGGTTCGCCGCCTGGTTCTCCCGGGTCAGCCCGCTGGAGGAGCTGGGCGAGCTGCGGCTGGGCTCGCGCCCGGCCCGCCGCGGCGCCGCCCGGGGGCTGGGCGACCTGCGCGCCATCCCGTGGGTGTTCGCCTGGACCCAGACCCGGGTCAACCTGCCCGGCTGGTACGGGCTGGGCACCGGCCTGGCGGCCGTGTCCGACCTGTCGCTGCTCCAGGACGCCTACCGCGAGTGGCCCATGTTCTCGTCGCTGCTGGACAACGCGGAGATGAGCCTGGCCAAGACCGACCGCACCATCGCCGAGCGCTACCTCGCCCTGGGCGGCCGGCCCGAGATGAGCGAGCGGGTCCTGGCCGAGTACGACCTCACCCGCGACCTGGTGCTGCGGGTGACCGGGCACTCCCGGCTGCTGGAGACCCGCCGCGTGCTCTCGCGCGCGGTGGACCTGCGCAACCCGTACGTGGACGCGCTGTCCCACCTCCAGCTGCGGGCCCTGGAGGCGCTGCGCTCGGAGGACGCCGCGACCCTGTCGCCCGAGGACCAGCAGCACCTGGAGCGGCTCCTGCTGCTGTCGGTCAACGGCGTCGCCGCCGGGCTCCAGAACACCGGCTGACCGCCCGCTCCCGCGCGAGGCCCGCCCCGGCCCCCTCGGGGGCCGGGGCGGGCCGGCCGGGCACGGTGTCCCGGCGGGGTTCCGGCGCTGCTGTAATGGGGGTATGGCCGCAACCGAGGACCCCTTCCCGCGCCCGCCGCTCGACCCGGCGGCGCTCAACGCCGGACTCGTCCGCCCCGGCGGCATGTGGGAGCGGATCGAGGTGGTGCCCGAGGCCGGGTCCACCAACACCGAGCTGGCCGCCCGCGGCCGCGCCGGGGCACCGCACGGCAGCGTGCTGGTGGCCGAGCACCAGAGCGCGGGCCGCGGCCGGATGGGGCGCGGCTTCAGCACCCCGCCGCGCGCCGCCCTCACCGTCTCCCTGCTGCTGCGCCCCGACGTGCCGCCCGCCCGGCTGGGCTGGCTGTCGGCGCTGATGGGCGTGGCCGCGGTCGGCGCCGTGCGCAGCACCACCGGGGTCCGGGCCGCCCTCAAGTGGCCCAACGACCTGCTGGTCCCCGAGGCGTTCCGCGCC
Organism: Nocardiopsis changdeensis; assembly: GCF_018316655.1. Taxonomy (GTDB): domain Bacteria; phylum Actinomycetota; class Actinomycetes; order Streptosporangiales; family Streptosporangiaceae; genus Nocardiopsis; species Nocardiopsis changdeensis. The sequence continues at coordinate 1,028,297 of NZ_CP074133.1, forward strand.
CGGCCGGGTGGCGGCGACGGCAAGCTCGCCGGGATCCTCGCCGAGGTCGACTTCTCCTCCGGCGACCCGGCCGTGGTCGTCGGCATCGGGCTCAACGTCTCCCAGGCCCCCGACGAGCTGCCCGTGGACACCGCGGTCTCCCTGCGCGGGGAGGGCGCCGCCGACCTCGACCGGGGCGTGCTGCTGGCGTCCCTGCTCGGCGGGTTCGAGGAGCTGTACACGATGTGGGCGGCGGCCGGCGGCGACGCCGAGCGCAGCGGCCTGGCCGCCGTCTACCGCGACGTCTGCACCACCCTGGGCCGGCGGGTCCGGGTGCACCTGCCCGGCGACCGGATCCTGGAGGGCGTCGTGACCGCGATCGACGCCGAGGGGCGGCTGGTGGTCGACGGACCCGAGGGGGAGCGGGCCCTGAGCGTGGGCGACGTCGTGCACGTGCGCCCCGCGGGCTGAGGCCGGCCGGGGCGGGGCCCGTGGGGAACGTTCCGGGGAACTTCCGCGCAACGCCGTCCACAGGCCGCGGACACCGCCTTTCTGGGCGGTACCGGCCTGTGCCATGATCCAGGCATGGCTATCGCGGACCGTCACCTCTCCGACGACGAGGAGCTCGTCCACGTCGTCCGTCAGCACTGGACCGTGCTCGTCGAGGAGTTCACGGCCCTGGCGGCCATCGTCGCCGCCACCGCCGCTGCGCTGTGGTTCCTGCCCTGGCAGGAGGAGTGGGCGCCCGCCGCCGCCGGGGTGGTCGGGGTCCTCGCCCTGGTCGCCGCGCTGGTCTTCTGGCTCGTCCCCCTGCTGCGCTGGTCCTCGACCGTCTACATCCTCACCGACCGCCGCCTGATGACGCGTCAGGGCCTCATCTCCCGGAAGGGGCGGGACATGCCGCTCACCCGGGTCAACGACGTCGCCTTCAGCATGTCGGTGTGGGAACGCGTCATGAGGTACGGGACGTTGACGGTGCAGTCGGCCTCCGAGCAGGAGGCCATCACCCTCAGAAAGGTCCCGCGCCCGGAGTGGTTCCAGTCGGAGATCTACAGACGGGTCGACGGCGCCCACCGTCCGGAGTCCCCCGCCGCCCCCCGGTGACGGCCGCCCGGAGCGGCGGCGGTCTCCGGCGTAAGCTGGAGGTGGACCCCGCGGCGCCGACGCGGTGGCCCCCAGTACTCGCTCCCCGCACGGGCGGGGACGGTTCCGTGAAAGAGAACGTATGTCGTCGCGTCCTGACCCGAAAGTGATCGAGACCGCTCTCCTGGGCGGTGAGGCGGTCTACACCAGGGAGCAGGCGATCGAGCTGGCCGCGGCCGACCCCGAGCTCGCCGGCCGGGTCTGGCGTGCCCTGGGCTTCCCCACGCAGAGCGACGACACCGTCATCTTCACCGAGAGCGACGTCGAGGCCCTGCGGCTGGCCACCGGGCTGCTCGACGAGGGCGTCCTCGACGAGGAGGCGGTGGTCCGCTTCGCCCGCGCCATGGGGCAGACCATGGCCCGGCTGGCCGACTGGCAGACCAGCATCCTCAGCACCCTGCTGTTCCGCGAGGGGGAGGGCGTCGGGGGCGCCGGGCCCCTGATGAACCAGGTCAAGGAGCTGCTGCCCGACGTGGAGCGGCTGCTGCTGCACATCTGGCGCCGCCAGCTCGCCGCCTCCACCGCCCGCACCCTGGCCGTGATGTCCAACGGCGTCGACGGCGTGCCCAACTACTACCCGCTCATCGTCGGGTTCGCCGACCTGGTCTCCTTCACCACCCTCAGCCGCGAGCTCGACGAGGTGGAGCTGGCCCAGGTGGTGGAGGGCTTCGAGGCCACCGCCGCCGACATCGTCGCCTCCGGCGGCGGCCGGGTGGTCAAGACCCTCGGCGACGAGGTGCTCTACGTGGCCGACGACCCCGTCAAGGCCGCCGACATCGCCCTGCGCCTCGCCTCGGGGGTGAAGACCCACGTCGAGGTCCCCGACGTGCGGGTGGGCCTGTCCTCGGGCCCGGTGCTCACCCTGCACGGCGACGTGTTCGGCACCACCGTCAACCGGTCCAGCCGCCTCACCTCCTTCGCCCGGCCCGGCACCGTCCTCATCGACGAGGAGCTGGCCCGCAGCCTGGACGGGGCCGAGGGCCTCCAGGTGGTCAAGGTGCGGGCGCGGCACGCCCACGGGCTGGGCCTCATCCAGCCCTACGCCCTGCGCCGCAACTTCGAGCCCGGCGTCACCGCCTGAGCCCCGGCCCGGCGGCGGACCCGGTCCCCGGAGGCGTGTGGGCGGGGGCCGCTCGGGATAGGCTCATAGGCGCCGGAACCCAGCAGCGGACAAGGTGGTGGAGGCTTCGATGACCGACCCGTACCCGGTCGTTCGGCTGCGCACCTCAGGGGTGCTCAGCCTTGAGGGCGCCGAGTCCGCGATCGAGAACAACGTGTGGATCGTGGGCGACGAGGAGAGCGCGATCGTCATCGACGCCGCCCACGACCACCGGGCCATCGCCCGCGGCCTGGGCGACCGGGAGCTCATGGCGATCGTGTGCACCCACGGCCACGCCGACCACATCAACGCGGCGGCGGCGCTGGCCGAGCTCACCGACACCCCGGTCCTGCTGCACCCCGACGACGCCGACCTGTGGCACCTGGTGCACCCCGACCAGGAGCCGGACGCCCCGCTGCTGCACGGCGAGGCCCTCCAGGTCGGCGGGATCGAGCTGCGGATCCTGCACACCCCCGGGCACACGCCCGGCGGGGTGAGCCTGTACGCGCCCGCCATCGGCGCGGTCTTCACCGGGGACACGCTCTTCCCGGACGGGCCGGGGGCCACCGGGCAGCCGCTGTCGGACTTCCCGACCATCATCGCGTCCATCCGCGACCACCTGGCGGTGCTGCCGGGGGAGACGGTCGTCCACCCCGGGCACGGGGAGTCGACCACCGTCGCCGAGGCGGCCGCGCACCTGGACGACTGGGCGGCCCGCGGCTTCTGAGCCCGGGCCGGGGCGGAAAACCCGTGGCGCCGCGGGGCCCGCGGTCCCTACGGTGGTGCCCGTCACCGCCCCCTACCGAACGAGGCCACCGATGACCATGCCCAGGAAGGGCACCCGCAGGATCACCGTCGACGGCGTCGCCTACCGCTGGCGCCACCGCTCCCGCCGCAGCGTCACCGAGGCCCGGGCCCGCTCCCGCCCGCTGACCTTCGCCGTGGAGCGCGAGGACGCGCCCGGCCGCCTGCTCTCGGTGACCCTGGGCGAGTGGCTTCCGTTGTCCCACTACTGCTGCCCGGACTGCTCGCCCGACGAGTTCATGCCCGAGCCCATCACCCCGGCCCGGGTGGCCGAGGCGGTCCGCGCCGCGCTCGCCGACGGCTGGGACCCGCAGGGGCCCGCCGGGGTGCACCGGCTGGACATGCGCCCGCTCATCGCCGCCGGGGCCTGACCGGCCGGGCGGCTCAGACCCGCAGCCCGAACGGGGCGGCCGCCTTGATCGCCCCGTTGACCTGCACCTCCACCAGGTGTTCGCCCGGGTGGTGGGTGCGGGTGCTGACCGGCTTCACCCGGTGCCGCTTGACCAGCGCGCGCCGCTCGCCCGCGCACAGCTCCACGGTGGTCCACTTGAACACCTTGGGGCGGCGGGTGCCGTCGGCCTTCACGTAGTGGACCCGGTAGTCCACGATGACCGTGTGCGGGCGGTCGTCGGTGTTGGCCAGCTCCACCCGCACCTCCAGGGTGTCCCCCAGGTCCAGGACGGTGGGGGAGAGGGCCAGCCCCTCGGCGAGCACGTGGTCGCCCCCGGTCGCTCCCAGCAGCGCCAGCGCCCGCGGGTCGCCCCGCTTGACCAGGGTGCGCAGCGCGTGCCGGACGGTCCAGGCGGTCTCGGGGGTCGGGCTCTCCCGGGTCCACCGCTCGGCCAGGTCCAGGATCCGTCCGGGGTGGTCGCGCGAGATGTCGTTGAGGTTGTTGGCGACCGAGGTGCGAACGTACGCCGACGGGTCGTTGCGCAGCGCCTCCAGGACCTCCAGCACCGGCCCGGGGTCGGCGACGAACTCCGGCAGCCGCCGCGCCCACGGCAGCCGGGGCCGCAGCCCCTCGCTGGCGAACCGCCGCACGTTGGGGTCGGGGTCGGCGGCGCAGGCGCGCATCAGCTCCATGGCCGCCTCCCGGTGGTGGACCAGGAAGGGGCGCACCGCGAACTCGGAGGTGTGCCGCCGGGTGATCTCCACCAGAGCAGGCAGCGACACCTCGGGGTGGGCCACCCCGTACTCCTCCACGAACCGGGCCACCGCCATCAGGTGGAAGCCCTGCGCGTACATCCCCGCCCCGTCCACCAGGTCCTCGCCCAGGGAGTCCACGAGCACCCCGACGGCCTCGGGGTAGGCGGCGGGCAGCCGGGCGCGCAGGCCCTCGGCCATCACCATGACCCGGTCCTTGAGCTCCAGCGGGCCGACCCGGGCCGCCACCTCGGCGGCGTAGCCCTCCACGTCGAACCCGGGGAGCCGCTCCCGGATCGCCGTGCCCAGCACCCGCGCGGCCCCGCCGCCGACGTGCCGTTTGAGACCGCTCTCGTCCGCCATCCGCCCCCGCCCTGTCCGAGGGGCACAGTGTGCCGCCCGGCACGGGAAAAGTCGAGATTCGCCATCAAGCGGATGATCGGTCGTTCTCCTCGCGCTCGGCTCATAGGCGCCCATTTCCGGCAGCGGACGTCCCCGACGGGGAACGCGGCCCCGGGCATCCGCCGGGAGGCCACCGCGACCGGGGTGCGGGGCCGGCGGCCCCGCACCCCGGGCCGGGTCAGTCGCCCGCCGGGCGGCGGATGTTGGGCACGATCGGGGTGTCCTTGGGGCGGACCCCGATCTTGGACCCCAGCCACACCAGCGGGTCGTACCTGCGGTCGGCGACGCGCTCCTTCATGGGGATGAGCGCGTTGTCGGTGATGTGGATGCCCTCCGGGCACACCTCCGTACAGCACTTGGTGATGTTGCAGTAGCCGAGCCCGAACTCGTCCTGGGCGATCGCCCGCCGGTCGGCGGTGTCCTCCGGGTGCATCTCCAGTTCGGCCACCCGCATGAGGTACCGCGGGCCGGAGAAGTGCGGCTGGTTCTCCTCGTGGTCGCGGATCACGTGGCACACGCTGTTGCACAGGAAGCACTCGATGCACTTGCGGAACTCCTGCGAGCGCTCCACATCGACCTGCGCCATCCGGAAGTCCCCGGGCTCCGTCGCCGGGTCCGGGGTGAAGGACGGGATCTCCCGCGCCTTGTCGTAGTTGAACGACACGTCGCACACCAGGTCCCGGATCACCGGGAACGTGCGCAGGGGCGTCACCGTGACCGTCTCGTCCTCGGCGAACACGCTCATCCGCGTCATGCACGACAGCCGCGGCATCCCGTTGATCTCCATCGAGCACGAGCCGCACTTGCCCGCCTTGCAGTTCCAGCGCACCGCCAGGTCGGGGGCCTGGGTGGCCTGGAGGCGGTGCAGCGCGTCCAGCACCACCTCTCCCTCGTTCACCTCCACCCGGTACTCCGACAGCCCCCCGTCGGCCCCGCCGCGCCAGACCCGGAACAACCTCTCGCTCATGCCCGCTCCTCTCCGTCCACGCCGCCGGCCGCCTCGGGCAGCTCCTCCTTGGTCAGGTACTTGGCCAGCTCGTCGGGGTCGAACACCGACAGCAGCTCCCCGGGGATGTCGGGCACCGGGCGGCGCCCGACCGCCACCGCGCCGTCCCCGCCGACGCGGACCTCCAGGTTGATCCGCCGCCACTGGGACGACATCTCCGGGAAGTCGTCGCGGGTGTGGCCGCCGCGCGACTCCTCCCGCTCCAGCGCCGACGCCGCGATCGCCCGCGACACCACGAGCATGTTGGGCAGCGACATCGCCAGGTGCCAGCCCGGGTTGTACACCCGGTCGCCGGGGGCGCTCAGCGCCGCGGAGCGTTCCAGCAGGACGTCCAGCCGGTCCAGGGCCTCCGCCAGCTCCGGACCGCGCCGGATGATCCCGACCAGGTCGTTCATGGTGTCCTGGAGGTCGGAGTGGAGCGTGTACGGATTCTCCCCGGTGCCCTGCTTGAGGAACGCCAGCGCGTGCTCGGCGGCCTCGGCCACCCGGCCCGCCACGCTCCCGTAGGGCGCGCGCCCGGAGAGCCCGGCGACGTACCCGGCCGCGCCCTGCCCGGCCCGGCGGCCGAACACCAGCAGGTCCGACAGCGAGTTGCCGCCCAGCCGGTTGGAGCCGTGCATGCCGCCCGCCACCTCGCCGGCCGCGAACAGCCCGGGCACGTCGGAGGCGGCGGTCTCCGCGTCCACCCGCACCCCGCCCATCACGTAGTGGCAGGTGGGGCCCACCTCCATCGGCTCGGTGGTGATGTCCACGTCCGCCAGCTCCTTGAACTGGTGGTGCATGGACGGCAGCCGGCGGCGGATCTCCTCGGCGGGCAGCCGGGTGGACACGTCCAGGAACACCCCGCCGTGCGGGGACCCCCGGCCGGCCTTGACCTCGCTGTTGATCGCCCGCGCAACCTCGTCGCGCGGCAGCAGCTCCGGGGGCCTGCGGTGGTTCGCCGGGTCGTCGTACCAGCCGTCGGCCTCCGCCTCGGTCTCCGCGTACTGGGCGCGGAACACGTCGGGGACGTAGTCGAACATGAAGCGGCGGCCCTCGGAGTTGCGCAGGACCCCGCCGTCGCCGCGCACGGACTCGGTGACGAGGATGCCCCGCACCGACGGCGGCCAGACCATGCCGGTGGGGTGGAACTGGACGAACTCCATGTTGATGAGCGAGGCCCCGGCCCGCAGCGCCAGCGCGTGGCCGTCGCCGGTGTACTCCCAGGAGTTGGAGGTGGTCCGGAACATCTTGCCGATGCCGCCGGTGGCCAGGACCACCGCCGGCGCCTCGAACACGACGAACCCGCCGTCCTCGCGGCGGTAGCCGAACGCCCCGGCGATCGCCCCGTCGTGCAGCAGCAGCTCGGTGACCGCAGTCTCGGGGAAGACCCGCAGCATGGCGTCGGGGTCGCCCAGCTCGGCGGCGTCGGCCTGCTGGAGCGCCACGACGCGCTGCTGGAGGGTCCGGATCATCTCCAGGCCGGTCCGGTCGCCCACGTGCGCCAGGCGGGGGTACTCGTGCCCGCCGAAGTTGCGCTGGCTGATCCGGCCGTCGGGGGTCCGGTCGAACAGCGCGCCCCAGTACTCCAGCTCCAGGATGCGGTCGGGGGCCTCGCGCGCGTGCAGCTCGGCCATGCGGGGGTCGTTGAGGAACTTGCCGCCGCGGATGGTGTCGCGGAAGTGGATCCGCCACTCGTCGGCGGGGTTGGCGTTGCCCAGCGCGGCCGCGGCGCCGCCCTCGGCCATCACCGTGTGCGCCTTGCCGAACAGCGACTTGGAGATGACGGCGGTGCGCATGCCCTGTTCGCGGGCGGCGATGGCGGCGCGCAGTCCCGCGCCGCCCGCGCCGATCACGACCACGTCGTAGGTGTGGCGGGTCACGCCGGGTGCTCTCGGAGGAGCCATCGTGTGCCTTTCCGGGTCGGCCTCGTGCCCAGAGGGTTCAGTTGAAGAAGCGCAGGTCGGAGATGACGCCGCTCGCCATGAGCGCGACGTAGGCGTCGGTGGCGATGAGGGTGGCGATGCTCGCCCAGCCGAAGTACATGTGCCGGTCGTTGAGCCGGGAGACGCCCGTCCACAGCCGGTAGCGGACCGGGTGGCGGCCGAAGCTGCGCAGGCGGCCGCCCATGATGTGGCGGCAGGAGTGGCAGCTGAGCGTGTAGCCCCACAGCATCAGCACGTTGACGACCATGATCACGTTGCCCAGGCCGATGCCGAAGCCGCCGTCCGTGCCGTGGAAGAAGGGGACGAGCATGTCCCAGGTGTTGATCACGGTGATGGCGAGGGCGACGTAGAAGAAGTACCGGTGCGCGTTCTGCGGGAGCATCAGCGGCCGGGTCTCGCCGGTGTAGGACCGGTGCGGCTCCCGGACGGCGCAGGCCGTGGGCGCCTGCCAGATCGAGCGGTAGTAGGCCTTGCGGTAGTAGTAGCAGGTCAGCCGGAACAGCAGCAGGAACGGCAGGCTGACCAGCGCGTAGGGGATCAGCGGCGGGAACTCCACCGGCAGGCGCCCGAACAGCGCGGCGTCGGGCGCGCACTGGGCGGCCAGGCAGGGCGAGTAGAACGGGGTCAGGTAGTGGTGCTCCTGGACCCAGTAGTGGTCCTGTTGGAGGACGCGCAGGGTCGCGTAGACGACGAAGGTGGCCAGGCCCAGTGTGGTGAGCAGGGGGCCGAGCCACCATCGGTCGGTGCGCAGGGTGCGCTGCGGGATCTGTATCCGGGCGCGTGCGGGGGTCGCGCCGTCGGGCGGGGTCACCGTCGTCTCCACCTCCAGTGGGAGGGCCCGGTCGGGGAGGGCCGCGGGTGGCCGCGTCCCCGCCGTCGCGCCTCCGTCGAGTGCCGGCCGGCCCGGGATGGCCGGAAGGGAACCGCTCTGTCACGCCACGTTAGGCGGCTGTGATGACGGTCACATATCAGGTTCCACGAAACCCCGGAGAAAAGGATGTGAAACGCGTCACTCTTTTTCTGTTTTTTGTGTGCTTATGTCACAAAAACGGAATGGGAAGGCGCTTTTGGGATGTTCGGTTCTTTTGATAATTAAGTGGCGGAAGTGATAGGGGTCAACCCCCGCTCCTTTCCCGGCCGCCCGCCTCCGGGTCCGTGATGAGCACTTCCAGGTCCGGGCCCAGCTCCTGCGCCGACATCCCCAGCAGGTACTCGTTGAGGTGGCGGCGGAACGCGTCCGCCGAGTGCGAGGGGTCCACGTCCTTGCGCCGCGCCAGCGCCACCGTGCGCAGCAGCCGGGGCCGGGCCAGCGGCGTCCCCCGCAGGCCCGGGCGGTTCTTGAGCACCATGCTCGGCACCACCGCCAGGCCCAGGCCCGCCTCCACGAAGCGCAGCACGGCGTCCATCTCGCCGCCCTCCACCGCCAGCTCCGGCTCGAACCCCGCTGCCCGGCACGCCCGCAGCGTCGCCTCGCGCACGTCGTACCCCCGCCGGAACATCACCAGGGGCCGGTCCCGCAGCTCCGTGATCCGGACCGACGCCCGGCCGGTGGGGGAGGGGCGCGTCATCGGGCTGGCCACCACCAGGTTCTCCCGCAGGATCGGGACGGTGGACAGGTCCGGGTCGCTGCTCTGGAGGGGCAGGATGATCAGCGCCAGGTCCAGCTCGCCCCGGCCCAGGTCGCGGATGAGGTCGCGGGACCCGCTCTCCTCCACGTTCAGCTCGATCCCCGGATAGCGTGTGTGGAAGTCGGCGAGCACGTCCGCGAGCAGCCCCGCGCACAGCGAGGGGGTGGCCCCGAGGCGGACCCGGCCCCTGCGCACCCCGGCCAGCTCGGCCACCTCGCGCCGGGCCGTCTCCAGGTCCGTCAGGATGCGCTGGGCCAGCGGGAGCAGCGCCTCGCCCGCCGGAGTGAGTGTGATATTCCCCCGGGCACGACTGAATAACGGCGCGCCCAACTCCCGCTCAAGGCTGCGGATCTGTTTGCTCAAGCTCGGCTGGGCGACGCGGGAAAGCTCTGCTGCGCGGGTGAAATGGCGTGTACGGGCGACGGCGACGAAGTAGGCGAGCTGTTGGAACTGCATGATCCATAGCCTACGGCTATGGAGACCAGAGTCCTGATGCCTTAGACGTCGGGCTTAACTCGAATTTAAAGTGGCAGGCTGTGGCGAACAGTACCTTGACCAAGAAGCGGTCTACGGCCTACGGGTCCACGGTGGCACTCAAGTCAGCGATGGCTGTCACCGGGACGATCCTCGTGCTGTATTTGATCGCGCACATGTACGGCAACCTGAAGGTCTTCTCGGGCCAGGAGGCGTTCGACGGCTACGCGCACGGCCTGCGCGAGCTGGGCTACCCGCTCCTGCCCGAGTCCGGCTTCCTGTGGATCGCGCGCGTCGTCCTGCTGGCGAGCGTCCTCATCCACATCTACGCGGTGGTCATCCTGTGGCGCCGTGCCGGCCGCGCCCGGCAGAACCGCTACCAGGTGAAGAAGCGCGTCCAGCGCACCTACGCCTCCTACACCATGCGGTACGGCGGCGTCCTCATCGCGCTCTTCGTGGTCTTCCACATCCTGCACCTGACCGTCAACGCCATCGCGCCCGGCGGCAAGTCCGACAGCCCCTACGAGCGGCTCGTGAACGGGTTCCAGCCCGAGTTCTGGTACGTGACCCTGTTCTACGTCGCCGCCGTCATCGCGGTCGGCTTCCACCTCCGGCACGGCATCTGGAGTGCCATGGCCACGCTCGGCGCGAACAAGGCGTCCCGCCAGGGCAAGATCAACGCGGTGGCCGTGGCCGTCTCGCTGATCGTGACCATCGGCTTCCTGCTCCCGCCTCTGGCGGTCACCTTTGGACTGGTGAGTAAGTAATGTCTGACACCGACTACTTCGTCGTCGGCGACCCGATCCGGGACGAGAAGGCCCCCGAGGGGCCGATCAACGAGCGCTGGGACAAGCGCCGTTTCTCCGCCAAGCTGGTCAACCCCGCGAACCGGCGCAAGCTCTCCGTGATCATCGTCGGCACCGGCCTGGCCGGCGCCTCGGCGGCCGCGACCCTGGGCGAGGCGGGCTACAACGTTACCTCGTTCTGCTACCAGGACAGCCCGCGCCGCGCCCACTCCATCGCGGCGCAGGGCGGCATCAACGCGGCCAAGAACTACCGCAACGACGGCGACAGCATCTACCGGCTGTTCTACGACACCGTCAAGGGCGGCGACTTCCGCTCCCGCGAGTCGAACGTGTACCGCCTGGCCCAGACCAGCGTCGAGATCATCGACCAGTGCGTGGCCCAGGGCGTCCCCTTCGCGCGCGAGTACGGCGGCCTGCTCGACAACCGCTCCTTCGGCGGCGTGCAGGTCTCCCGCACCTTCTACGCCCGCGGCCAGACGGGGCAGCAGCTGCTGATCGGCGCCTACCAGGCGCTGGAGCGGCAGATCGCGGCCGGCACCGTCCAGATGAACACCCGCCACGAGATGCTCGAGCTGATCGTGGTGGACGGCAAGGCCCGCGGCATCATCGCCCGCGACATGGTCACCGGCGAGATCGAGACCCACTTCGCGGACGCGGTCGTGCTGGCCACCGGCGGCTACGGCAACGTGTTCTTCCTGTCGACGAACGCGATGGGCTGCAACGTCACCGCGAGCTGGCGCGCGCACCGCAAGGGCGCGCTCTTCGCCAACCCCTGCTACACGCAGATCCACCCCACCTGCATCCCGGTCAGCGGCGACTACCAGTCCAAGCTGACCCTGATGAGCGAGTCGCTGCGCAACGACGGCCGCATCTGGGTGCCCAAGCAGCACGGCGACGACCGCGACCCGCGGCAGATCCCCGAGGACGAGCGCGACTACTACCTGGAGCGCATCTACCCGTCCTTCGGCAACCTGGTGCCGCGTGACATCGCCTCCCGCGCCGCCAAGAACGTCTGCGACGAGGGCCGCGGCGTCGGCCCCGGCGGCCTGGGCGTCTACCTGGACTTCGCCGACGCGATCCAGCGCATGGGACGGGCGGCCGTCGAGGCCAAGTACGGCAACCTGTTCGACATGTACCAGCGCATCACCGGCGAGAACCCGTACGAGGTTCCGATGCGCATCTACCCGGCCGTCCACTACACCATGGGCGGGCTGTGGGTCGACTACGACCTGCAGAGCACCATCCCGGGCCTGTTCGTGACCGGTGAGGCCAACTTCTCCGACCACGGCGCCAACCGCCTGGGCGCGAGCGCGCTGATGCAGGGCCTGGCCGACGGCTACTTCGTCCTGCCCAACACCATCAACGACTACCTCGCGAGCGGGCCGTTCGAGAAGATCGACGAGTCGCACCCCGAGGCCGCCGCCGCCAAGGAGCAGGTCACCTCCCGGATCGAGAAGCTCCTGTCCCTCCAGGGCTCCCGCACGGTCGACTCCTTCCACAAGGAGCTCGGCCACATCATGTGGGAGTACTGCGGCATGGAGCGCAACGAGGAGGGCCTCACCAAGGCCATCGAGCTCATCCGCAACCTGCGCGAGGAGTTCTGGCGCGACGTCAAGGTGCTCGGCACCAACGACGAGCTCAACCAGGCCCTGGAGAAGGCCGGCCGCGTCGCCGACTTCCTGGAGCTGGGCGAGCTCATGTGCATCGACGCCCTGCACCGCCGCGAGTCCTGCGGCGGCCACTTCCGCGCCGAGAGCCAGACCGAGGACGGCGAGGCCCTGCGCCACGACGACCAGTTCGCCTACGTCGCGGCCTGGGAGTTCGGTGGCGATGGCAGCAAGCCCGTACTCCACAAGGAAGCCCTGGAGTACGAGTACGTCGAGATGAAGCAGCGGAGCTACAAGTGAACATCACCCTGCGCGTATGGCGCCAGAAGGGCCGTGACGACCAGGGCCGGTTGGTCACCTACAAGCTCACGGACGTCTCCCCGGACATGTCCTTCCTGGAGATGCTGGACGTCCTCAACGAGAAGCTCACCCTGGAGAACGAGGAGCCGGTCGCGTTCGACCACGACTGCCGGGAGGGCATCTGCGGTGCCTGTGGCGTCGTGATCGACGGCGAGGCCCACGGCCCCGAGGTCACCACCACCTGCCAGCTGCACATGCGCAGCTTCAAGGACGGCGACACCATCACCGTGGAGCCGTGGCGCGCCAAGGCGTTCCCGGTCGTGAAGGATCTGGTCGTGGACCGCGGCGCCTTCGACCGGATCATCCAGGCGGGCGGCTTCATCAGCGCCCCGACGGGTACCGCCCCGGACGCCCACGCCACCCCGGTGCCCAAGGCCGACGCGGACCGCGCGTTCGACGCCGCGACCTGCATCGGCTGCGGCGCGTGCGTGGCGGCCTGCCCGAACGCCTCCGGCATGCTGTTCACCGCCGCGAAGGTCACCCACCTCGGCATGCTCCCGCAGGGGCAGCCGGAGCGGGCCTCGCGCGTGGTCAAGATGATCAACCAGCACGACGAAGAGGACTTCGGCGGCTGCACGAACATCGGTGAGTGCGCGGCGGTCTGCCCCAAGGGCATCCCGCTGGACACCATCTCCCAGCTCAACCGCGACCTGCTGGGGTCCCTCGCCAAGGGCGTCGGCTAGCCGACACCCCCGCGAGGCCCGGGGCCGCACCCCTGCCGGGGTGCGGCCCCTCCCCGTGTCCGGGGTTCCGCGCCCGCCGGGCCGGTCCGGGGCGCCGGCGGACCGGCCCCGGTGACGCCCTTTCCCGGCCCCGGCCCCTCCAGGGCGACCCTTTGCCGTGTCCGGGCGGTCATGCCCGCGGGGGCAGGCCCCGCAGCCGCTCGGCGATCTCGGCGACCTCCACCAGCTCCCCGGTGGTGACCGCGATGACCAGGTCGTAGGCGGCGTCCTGGTCCACCGGACCCCAGGCGACCCCGTTGAGCCGCAGGAACGCCTTGGCCGAGGTCCAGGCCAGGCGCTTGTTGCCGTCCGACAGCGGGTGCCCGATCAGGACCGAGCGCAGCAGCGCCGCCGCCTTGAGCCACGGGTCCGGGTACGCCTCGGCACCGAAGGCCGTGTCCCCCGGGCGGGCCAGGGCGGCGTCCAGCAGGTCGGCGTCGCGCACGGACACGTTCGGCGGCAGGATCACGCCGGCGATCTCCAGCGCGTCGCCGCGCGTCAGGTGCCGGGTCATTCGCCGAGCCTCGCCAGCAGTTCGGCGTCCTCGGACGCGATCTCCTCGGCGCACCGGCGCACCTGGGCGCGGCGCAGGTCCAGGTGGTCGCGCAGGGCGGCGACGGCCGCCGTTCCGACGTCGGTGCCCTCGGAGCCGGCGATCTCGCGCAGGTGCTCCCACAGGTCCGGGGGAAGGTCCAGGGTGAGGTTCATGCCCGGAGGCTATCGCCGTCCCCGGCGTCCGCGTAATGCTCCGCGACGGCGTGGAAGGCCTGCTTGGGCTCCCAGGAGGAGAGGTCCGCGGAGGGGCGGACCACGCCGAAGCCCGCGGCGTCCAGGTCCAGTTCCGGGTCCGGGCTGTGGGGGAAGCCCGGCATCGAGAACGTGAACACGAACGCGCCCCGCACGCCGCTCTCCCGGTACAGCTCCAGCAGCTCCGCCAGGTACCGGGCCTGCACGGACTCGTCGCGCACGATCCCCCGGCGCAGCCGGGGCGGATCGGCGAACCAGTCCACCGCGAAGAACGACCCCGCCCCGCGCACCTCGGCGCCCCGGTAGGCGCCGCAGCCGAACTCGGTGACCACCAGCGGCCGGTCGAGGCGCGCCACCAGCTCCCGCAGGCGGCGGGCGTACCCCTCGGTGTCGGTGCCCTGGCGGTACAGGTTCACCCCCGCCACGTCGAACCCCGACCAGTCCACGTCCTCCCAGGGCCCCGCGCCGTAGGTGAGCGGCCCGGAGAAGTGCTCCCGGGCGACCTCGCGGGACGTCTCCAGCAGCGTGCGCAGCCGCCGGTTCATCCGCCGGGAGAACAGGCGCAGCAGCCGGGGCCGCCGGATGACCTGCACCCGGGTGAACTCGCCCGGCCCCGGCAGCAGGCCCGGGGCGGTCAGCGAGAACTCGGTCCCCACCAGCAGGGTGACACGCCCCGGGTGGGCGGCGCGCAGCTCCTCGGCCATGGCGGCGGCCGCCGCCAGGTGCTCCATGTGCTCGGCGGCCGGCCGGTTCGCGCAGCGCGGCCGCACCCAGACCTCCAGGCCCGCGGCCAGCGCCGCCTCCGAGGCGGCGCGCAGGCGCGCGAGGTCGGAGCCGATGGGCATCACCGCCGTGCAGTGCAGCTCCGCGCGGATGGCGCGCATGTCCGCGGCGGCGCGCTCCTCGGTCAGGTGGTCGACGTGGTGCGAGATCCCGCGGATGTCCATACGGGCCAGGATGGCACGGCCCTCAGGCGGGCGGGCGCAGCATCAGGTGGGTGAGCGGGGTGCCCGGCTCGGCCACGGTGTCGGTGACCGCGAACCCGAAGCGCGTGTAGTACGCGACGTTGGCCGGGTTCATCGTCTCCAGGTACACCGGGGCCCCGTCGGCGTCGGCCCGCTCCAGGCCCGCCCGGAGCAGCAGGGCCCCGATCCCAGAGCGCCCCGCCGCCGGATCGGCGCCCAGCACCTGGAGGTGCCAGTGCGGCTCCCGGGGGGCGTGCGCGGCCAGGGCGGAGAAGTAGCGGAGGATCCGGGGGAGGCGTGCCGGGCCCACCAGCTCCAGCCAGTGCGGCAGGGAGCGCAGGGCGGCGGCCGCGCCCCCGCCCTCCCCGGCCGGCGGCGACCAGAGCGCGGCGCCCCGGACCACCGGTCCGCGGTCGTCGTCCTCCCGGGCCTCGACGAGGGCGGAGTACCCCAGGGGGACGTACACGAAGCCCGCCATCAGGGCACTGGCCCGGGTGCCCTGGGCGACGCGGCGCTCGTCGTCGGGGAACAGCCACAGGAACAGCGGGTCGTCCTGGAAGGCGCGTCCCAGGACGCGCGCCACCCCCGGCAGGTCGTCCATGGTGGCGGTGCGCACGGTGCGCGTCGGCGCGCTGGTCATGGTGGTGTCCCCTCGTTCGGCGGCCCCACGGTGGTTCACGGCTGGGTCACGGGAGGGGCCGCGTGCCCGGTCCGGGCCGGTCTCAGGAGGGGTCGTGCCGCAGGAACCAGCTCGTCACCGCGTCCGGGGTGGACGCCTCGCCGACCACCCGGAAGCCGAAGCGCTCGTAGAAGCCCAGGCTCTTCTCGTTGAGAACCTGGGTGAAGACCGGCCGGCCCGCGGAGTCCGCCCGGTCCAGGCCCGCGGTGAGCAGCCCGCCGCCCAGGCCGGTCCCGGCCATCGCCGGGTCCACGCCCAGCGCCGCCAGGTACAGGTGCGGCTCCTGCGGGGCGGCGATCTTCCACTCCGCGAACACCCGCACGAACCCCGTCGCCCGGGCCCGCCCCAGCAGCTGGCCCCAGTGCGGCCACATGCGCAGCGACACCAGGCGGCCCTCGGGGTTGGTCGTGTAGGGGGCCCACAGCGCGGCGCCGCGGACCACGGGGTCCGAGCCCTCCTCGGCGACCTCCACGACCCGGGTGTCGCCGAAGGGCACGTAGCCGAACCCGGCGGTCAGCGCCAGCATGCGGCGGGTCCTGGCCATCCGCAGTTCGAGGTCGGGGAACAGCCACTCGAAGAGGGGGTCGTCGTACAGGGCCCGGCTCAGAACGCGCGCCACCCCGGGCACGTCCTCCGTCGTCGCGGCCCGGGAACCGGCGGTCACAGTCGCAGTCATGCGTTGACTCTCCAATAGGGGGTCGTCTACCCGGCCATGTTAGATCACGAATGAGTCACGGGAGCCGCTGGGGTGTGACCGTTTCCGGCACCTTCTGGTCGAAAACGTGCGCCCGGACCCAGGCGTGCATCGCGATCGCCGCGGCCGCCCCCGCGTTGATCGACCGGGTGGACCCGAACTGGGCGATCGACAGCACCGCGCGGCACACCGAGCGCACCTCCTCCGACAGCCCCGGGCCCTCCTGGCCGAACACCAGCACCGCGTCCCGCGGCAGCGGGTAGGTCTCCAGCGGCACCGCGCCGGGCAGGTTGTCGATGCCGATCAGCGGCAGGTCCCGCCGCGCGGCCCACTCCACCAGCGCCCCGGTGTCCGGGTGGTGGTGCACGTGCTGGTAGCGGTCGGTGACCATCGCCCCCCGCCGGTTCCACCGGCGCCGCCCCACGATGTGCACGGCGGCGCACCCGAACGCGTTCGCGGTGCGCACCACCGAACCGATGTTGAAGTCGTGGGACCAGTTCTCCACCGCGACGTGGAACGGGTGCCGGACGGTGTCGAGGTCGGCGATGATCGCCTCCCGGCGCCAGTAGCGGTAGCGGTCCACGACGTTGCGCCGGTCGCCGCCCGCCAGCAGCTCGGGGTCGTAGTGGTCGCCCTCGGGCCAGGGGCCCGTCCAGGGGCCGACGCCGACCTCGCGCGCCTCGTCCTCACCAGGGGTGCCGGGGTTCTCGTTCATCGCACCCCAGCTTAGGTACCGCCTACAGGTGGATGTCCCCGTGGAAGTCCCGGCCCTGGACGACCCTGGCGCGGCCGCTCACGTCGCCGTGGATCTGGTTGACGACGTTCCCCTCGCCCTCCTGGCCGACCTCGACCTGCGCGCCCAGCTCCCGCACGAGGGCGCCGATCTCCGGGTCCTGGGCCGCGATCCGCTCCAGGTGCCCTGCCACCGCCTCGACGGCCGCGAGGTCGTCGGGGTCGAGCATCGCCTCGTCCAGGGCGTCCTGGGCCGCCTCGTCGCCGCGGAAGCGCTTGAAGACGGCCCGCCGCAGCCGCTTCAGACCCTCGCCGACGGCCTCGCTCGCGCGCTCGGAGATCTTGGAGGCCATGCCGGTGACGACGGCGGTGGCCAGGGCGATGGTGACGGGATCGGCCACAGGGGGCTCCTTCTCGCTGGGGGCGGGCTCTCCTCCCAGTCTGGCCGATCAGGCGGCTCTCTGTCGCCTCCGCGTGACCAGGAGTGCGACCACCCGCCAGCCCAGCATCGCGGCGGCCAGGAAGAGCGAGGTGACGATCACGAAGGAGAGCGGCGTCCCCTCGCCCACGAACCGCCGCAGCAGCATGCCCCCGACCACGGTGATCGCCCACACGAACACCCCCGTCGGCCACAGTGCCGCCGGCGCGCGCCAGGCCCGGGACGCCGCCCACCCCAGCAGGGCGGCGGCCAGGAACGGCCACGCGGTCGACAGCACCGCCCCGACCGCGGTACCGGTCCCGTGGTCGGTCTTCCCGATCACGACGAACACCAGGACGCACACCAGGTCGGCCACCAGGGCCAGGGGAGCCGCATACGAACGCATGGGCCCAGGTTACGACCGCCCGCACGCGATCCCCCGTCGGCCCCGGGAACCTTTTTCCGGAACTCGGTATCGTAAGGAGCGGTCACGGAAGGTGACCCCCACCCCCTGGAACCGAGCGAGGATCGACGTTCCCTTGAACCACCCCCCGACGCCCCACCGGCCGGGCCCCGTCGGCGTGTCCCCCCTGCAGGCCGGGGACCCCCGCACCGTCGGCCCCTTCCGGATCGTCGGCCGCCTCGGCGCCGGCGGCATGGGCACCGTGTACGCCGCCCTGGACGACCGCGACCGGCGCGCCGCCCTCAAACTCGTCCACGCGATGTACGCGGCCGACCCGGACTTCCGCGACCGCTTCGCCCGCGAGGTCCGGCTGGTGCGCCGCGTCCGGGGCGAGGGCGTGCCGCGCTTCCTGGCCGCCGACACCCGTGCCGGCGTCCCCTGGCTGGCCACCGAGTACGTGCCCGGCCCCACCCTGGACGCCCGGGTGCGCGGCGGCGGCCCGCTGCCCGCCGGGTTCCTCGCCGACTTCGCCCGCGTCACCGCGCGGGCGCTGGCCGGGATCCACGCCGCGGGCGTCGTGCACCGCGACCTCAAGCCCGGCAACGTCATCCTGTCCCCGGACGGGCCCCGGGTCCTGGACTTCGGCATCGCCCGCGCCGCGGAGGAGACCGCGCTGACCCGCACCGGCGCCCTGGTGGGCACCCCGGGGTGGATCGCCCCCGAGCAGTACCGGGGGGAGGCCGCCGGCGACCGCTCCGACGTGTTCGCCTGGGCGTGCATGGCGGTGTTCGCCGCCACCGGCCGCGGCCCGTTCGGCTCGGGCACGGAGGAGGGGGTGATCTCGGCGGTGCTGTCCGCCCCGCCCGCCCTCGACGGCGTCCCCGACGCGCTGCGCCCGGTCCTGGCCGCCGCCCTGGACAAGGACCCGGCCCGGCGGCCCTCCGCCGCGGAGGCGGCCGCGGCCCTGCCCGAGACCGTGGTGGGGCCCTGGGCCGCCGTCCTGCCCCCGGTGGACGCCGTCCCGGAATCCTGGGTGCGGATCGCCCCGCCCCGCCGCCCCTGGGCGCGCCGCCACGGCCGCGTCCTCGCGATGGCCGCCGCCGCTACGGCGGTCGCCGTCACCGCGGCCACCGCGTCCGCCCTGCTGCCCCCGGACGGCCCGGCCGGCGGGGGGACCTCCGGCGGCTCCGCCGCGGAGGACCCCTCGGCCGACCCCGCCCAGGGGACGGCCGCCGACCCGGTACCAGCCGACGTCCCGGAGGAGTACCGCGACCTCTACGAGAACGGCACCGTGGTGGTGGAGCCGGCCTCCGACACCGAGCCGACGGTCGTCCGCTCCCTGGTCGGGGCCGACGGCACCACCCTCGACCAGATGCGGATCACCTTCGCCGGATCGAGCCAGCACACCGGCACCCTGAGGGTCGAGGTCCGGGTGGAGTACCTGCCGGACTTCGGGTCGCTGCGCGTGCACGGACGGGACTTCGCCTGGGTCCAGTACTTCACCGAGGGCGACGAACGGCTCGACTTCGCCAGGTCGAGCGAGGCCGGGCAGTTGGCGGAGACCGGCCCGGACGACCCCGTGGCGGAGTTCTCCGTGAACTTCTTCGGCATCCCCGGGGGGAGGGTCTACTACCTGCCCGACGCCGCCCTGGGCGAGGACCGCAGTGCCCCGGCGGACCAGCCCGGGGGCTTCTGCCACGGCGCCCCCGAGGGCTCGGGGCCGCTCAGGGACCCCTACCCCGGCTTCCCGTACCTGGGCCGCTACGACCCCGCCTTCGGCGGCCAGCCCGAGGGCTGCATCATCAGCCCCACCTGACGACCCCTGCTGAGGAGATCCCCCCTTGAACCCCGACCCCCGCCCCTTCGACGAGAACAGCCTGCCCCCGGGTGCGACCCCGCCCGCCGCCACGGACCCGGAGCGCATCGGCCCCTACCGGGTCGTCGGGCGCATCGGGGCCGGCGGCATGGGCGCCGTCTACGCGGGGATCGACCCCGCGGGGTCCTGCGCCGCCGTCAAGGTCGTCCATCCCCAGTACGCCGCCGACCCGGACTTCCGGGCCCGGTTCGCCCGAGAGGTCTCCCTGGTCGCGAGTGTGAGCGCCACCTGCACCGCGGCCTACTTCGGGGCGGACACCGGCGCCGAGGCGCCCTGGATGGCGACCGAGTACGTGCCCGGCGACACCCTGCGCGTCCACGTCCGCAAGAACGGCCCCCTCACCGGGGGGATGGCGGTCTCCCTGGCCGCGGGCCTGGCCGAGGCCCTGGTGGCGATCCACGCGGCGGGGGTGGTGCACCGCGACCTCAAGCCCGGCAACGTGATCCTGTCGCCGGGCGGCCCCAAGGTGCTGGACTTCGGCATCGCCCGGGCGACCGACGGCACCGCCCTCACCCGTACCGGCGGCCTGTTCGGCACCCCGGGCTGGATGGCGCCGGAGCAGTACAACGGCGTCCCGGCGAGCGACCGCTCCGACGTGTTCGCCTGGGCCTGCCTGGTGGCGTTCGCGGCCACCGGACGCGACCCCTTCGCCGGCGGCCCGGTGGAGGTGGTGGTCCACCGGACCCGCACCGAGGAGCCCGACCTGACCGGGCTGCCCCCGGAACTGCTGCCGACGGTGCGCCGAGCCCTGTCCAAGGACCCCGCCGACCGGCCCACCGCCGCAGAGGTCCTGGCCGAGGTGACCGGGGCGTGGAGCGCCACCCGCGTGGACGCCCCGCCGGCCTCGGACCCCACCCGCGTGGTGCCCGCCATGCTCGCCGCCGAATGGCGCGGCGTGACCGCGGGCGCGCCCGAGCGGATCCGCCGGCCGCGGCGCGCCCTCCTGGTCTCCGCCGGCGCCGCGGGCCTGGTCGCGGCCCTGGTCGCGACGTTCCTCATCGTGCGCCCGGACGGCGGGGAGGCGGACCCCGGCGGGGACCCGGGGGAGGCGGCCCCGGAGTCCGCCGACGCCTCCGAGCCCGCCGGGCCCGCGGTCGCCCGGGACCCGGCGGACGGCGCGGCCGTCATCACCGAGGCCGTCGCCCTGGCGGAGGAGGCGCCGGAGTTCGAGGTGAGCCACTTCGAGCGGTCGGCCGAGACCTTCGAGGACAACTCGAACGTGCTCCTCCGGTACACCGAGGACCCCGAGCCCGTCCGGCAGATGGTCATGAACGCGGGCCCGGCCATCTACTTCACCCTGCACGTCGGGGAGGGGCCCGACGACGTGCTGGCCCGCACCGACTCCAACCTCGTCGGCGTGGTCGAGGGCGACTACTACCGCCCCGGGCCGGACGACCCGGCCACGGAGAGAAACCCGGGCGAGTGGTGGGAGCGTGTGCTCGCCTCGGTGGACGAGGTGCTCGTGGAGGAGGCCGAGATCACCTACCTGGGGGTGGAGCCCACGCCCTACGAGGACTACCCCCAGGAGATGCAGGACGCCTACGACGTGACCGGCCGCAGCGGCCACCACTACACCGGCACCGCGCCCGCCGAGGTCAGGGGCCAGGACACCGAGGTGACCTTCGACGTCTGGGTGGACGAGGAGGGGAACCTCCAGCACTTCCACTCCTACGGGTCCACCGGAGAGATGGAGGAGGACGCCGAGTACGAGCGGATCGCGTTCGTCTTCGGGCAGCCCGTGGAGATCCCGGTCCCCGACGAGTCCGAGATCGCCGCCGCCCCGACCTACTGACCCCGCCGGCCGGGCGCCCCCGGGGCGCCCGGCCCGGGGCCGGTCAGGCCCCGTCGCGCAGGGAGTCCTTGAGGAACTCCACCTGGAGCAGCATCAGGTTCTCCGACACCGTCGGGTCCGACGGCGAGTGGGTCACCCCCGACAGCGGCAGCACCGTGTGCCTGCGCCCCGCCGCCAGCAGCGCCGAGGACATCCGCTGCGTGTGGGCGAACACCACGTTGTCGTCGGACAGGCCGTGGATCAGCATCAGCGGGCGCTCCAGCTTGGCCGCGTCCTCCAGCAGCGAGCTGCGCTCGTACACGCCCGGGTCGTCCTGGGGCAGCCCCAGGTACCGCTCGGTGTAGTGGGTGTCGTACAGCCGCCAGTCGATGACCGGGGCGCCCGCCACCGCGGCGTGGAACACGTCCGGGCGGCGCAGCACCGCCAGCGCCGCCAGGTAGCCGCCGAACGACCACCCGTGGATCCCCACCCGGGAGGTGTCCAGGCAGCCGAACCGCTCCGCGGCGTCCCGCAGCGCGGTGACCTGGTCCTCCAGCACCCCCGAGGCCAGGTCCAGGTGGATCTCCTGCTCCCACTCCACGCCGATGCCGGGGGTGCCGCGGCCGTCGGCGATGACCACCGCGAACCCCTGGTCGGCGTACCACTGGGCGGTCAGGAACGCGCCGCGCGCGTGCAGCACCCGCTGGGCGTGCGGGCCGCCGTAGGGCGCCATGAGCACCGGCAGCGGGCGCTGCCCCTCCCGGAACCAGGACGGCAGCACCAGCGCGCACGGGATGCCCCGCTCGCCCGCCCGCCAGAACTCCACCCGCGGCTCGGGCAGGTCCGGGGTCTCGGCGAGGCTCTCGATGGACCCGAAGGCCCGCCGGGTCTCGGTGGCCGCCCCGCGCACCACCAGGGTGCGCACCCCGGGGAACTCCATCGACCGGTGCTGCACCACGAGGGTGCCGCCGCGCAGCCGCCCCGAGCGCAGGCCGCTGTGGGCGGAGGCGTCGGCCGTCGTCGAGCAGCCGTGCCCGGGCAGCTCGACCGGGGCGGACAGCCCGGTGCCCAGGTCCACCAGCCACAGCGACACGTCGCCGGGCCGGTCGGCGGGCGAGCCCGAGTACAGGATCCGGTCGCCGTCCACGTCCACCACGCCGCGCACGTACACGTCGGCGGGGCTGACGGCGTCGGCGCCCACGAACACCCGGCGCTCGCCGGTCCCGCCCTCGCGGCCGATCCACACCAGGTCGCCCGCGGCGGTGTGGGCGGGGACGCCCGGCATCAGCTCGACCCACACGCCGTCGGTCTCGGTGCGCGTCTCCATGGCCAGCCCGGTCGCGGGGTCGGCGCCGAACAGGGTGAGCGTGCGCTGGTCGCGGCTCTGCGCGGTGAACACCACGGTGGGCGAGCCGTCCGGGCCGGTCGTCCACCCGGCGGTGGCCAGGTAGGGCAGCGCCTCCCGGTCCCAGTCGATCCACACCGGCTCCGGGGCGCCCTCCCGGCGGAACGCGGCGGAGGACGCCACCGGCAGGGCGGCCAGCCGCACCCGCGCGTTGTCGGTGCCCGCCGCGGGGTAGCGCAGAGCGGTGGGCTCCTGCTCGGGGGCGGCCGGGTCGTCCACGTACCAGCGGACCACCGGGGACTCGTCCACCCGGGCGGCCAGCAGCGCCGAGCCGTCGGGCGCCCACCAGAACCCGCGGTAGCGGCCCATCTCCTCGGCCGCGACGAAGTCCGCCAGGCCCCAGGTGACGCCGTCGCCGTCGGGGGAGGCCAGCGCCCGGTCGCCGTGGTCGGGCTCGGCGCCGGCGACGTCGATGACCCGCAGCGCGCCGCCGCTGACGTAGGCGACCCGGTCGCCCGCCGGGCTGATCCGCGGGTCCACCACCGGGGTGGCGGCGGGCAGCTCGCGCGGCTCGGCGCGGTCGCCCACGAGGTCCACGTAGAAGAGCCGGCCGGACAGGGCGAACACGGCGCGGGTGAACGCCTCGTCCACCGAGTACGACACGATGCCGCCGCCGCTCTCGCGCAGCCGCTCCCGGCGCGCCCGCTCCTCCGGCGGCAGGTCCTCGTCGTCGGCCCCGAGCGCGCGCGGGTCGGCGACCACGTGCTCGGTGTCCTCCTCCGCCTCGTGCACCCACAGGCACGTGGCGGTGTCGACGCCGTCGCGCCCTCTCAGGAAGGCGACGCGCCGCCCGTCCGGGGACACCTCGAAGGAGCGCGGGACGCCGATGGTGAAGCGCTGGGTACGTGCCTGTTGGCGAGGAAAGCTCATGGGTCCGATTGTGGCCCACATCTCCGGTTCCCGCGCGGCCCCTGTGGACGGGCGCCCCCGCCCGCGCCCCGCGTCCGTACCCGCTTCCGCGCCGAATCCGCGCCCCACCTGGCCGTTCGGGAGGAATCGCGGGCATGCGGCCGGTATTGTTCACCACGTGGTGACCGACAGACGACTCATGATGGTGCACGCCCACCCCGACGACGAGAGCATCGTCACCGGGGCCACGCTGGCGAAGTACGCGGCCGAAGGTGCCGGGGTCACCCTGGTGACCTGCACCCTGGGCGAGGAGGGCGAGGTCATCCCCGCCGACCTCGCGCACCTGACGGCCGACCGCGACGACACCCTCGGCGACCACCGGGTCGGCGAACTGGACAAGGCCTGCGTCTCCCTGGGGGTGCGCGACCACCGGTTCCTCGGCGGCGCCGGGCACTACCGCGACTCCGGGATGGCGGGCACGCCCTCCGCGGAGCGCCCCGAGGCGTTCTGCAACGCCGACGCCGAGGAGGCCGCCCGCCTGCTCGCGGAGATCGTCCGGGAGGTCCGCCCGCACGTGGTGGTCTCCTACGACGAGTACGGCGGCTACGGCCACCCCGACCACGTCCAGGCCCACCGGATCACCCGGCGCGCCTGTGTGAAGGCGGGGGAGCGGTCGATGCCCGGCACGCCGTGGCAGGTCCGCAAGCTCTACGCGATCGCCCAGCCGGTGTCGGTGATCGAGGCGTCCATCGCCCGGCTCAACGAGGAGGCGGGGCCGTTCACCCCGCCCGCCGCGGTGTCCGACATCGCCCGGGGTACCCCGGACGAGCTGGTCACCACCCGGATCGACGCCACCGACCACTGGGCGGCCAAGGCGCTGGCGATGCGCGCCCACGCCACCCAGATCACGGTGGACGGCGAGCGCTTCGCCCTGTCCAACGACATCGCCCAGGAGATCGACGCGGTGGAGTACTTCACGCTGCTGCTGGGACCCACCCGGCGCCGCGCGGCAGGAGAGTTCGAGACCGACCTCTTCGAGGGCCTGTGAGCGCGGGCGAGGGCGGCGTCCGGCCCGGCCCCGCCCCGGTGGCGGGGGCCTCCCCGGCCCCCTACGAGGCTCCCGGACAGGACGACCCCGTGCTGGCCGCGGTCCTGACCGCGCTCACCTTCCCGGTGCTCGCGGCGTCGGGGGCCGCGGTCGGGCTGCTGTCGGCGACCGGCGCGGGCTGGCTGACCCGCTACTGGGAGGCGGGGCCCCTCGCCCAGGTGCTGGGCGTGGCGGGACTGCTCGCACTGCTGGGGGCCCTGTACGGCCTGTGCCGCCTGTGCGCGTGGGGGGCCCGCGGGGTCTCGGGCGGGGTGGCCTTCTCCCTGGGCTTCGTGGCCGTGGCCATGGTGCTCACCATGTACATGCCGGGCGGCGACATCGTGCTGACCAGCCACCTGCTCCACTACGGCTACCTCTTCGGGTCCATGGTGGTACTGGCGGTGGCGGTGGTGCGCGGCCTGCGGGGGAGCAACCCCTTCCTGGCCGGGCTCCCGGCCGCGTCCTCCCCGGCCGCCCGGAACGACCGGGCCTGACCCCGGGCCCGGGGGCCCGGGCGACGACACCCCGGGTACGACGAAGGGCCACCGCCGCGCGGCGGTGGCCCTTCGCCGTACGTCGCGGGGGCGGCGGCTCAGGCGTTCCAGAACTGGAGCAGCAGCTCG
Organism: Nocardiopsis changdeensis; assembly: GCF_018316655.1. Classification (GTDB taxonomy): domain Bacteria; phylum Actinomycetota; class Actinomycetes; order Streptosporangiales; family Streptosporangiaceae; genus Nocardiopsis; species Nocardiopsis changdeensis. The sequence goes on from NZ_CP074133.1 coordinate 1,053,644, forward strand.
CCCAGGAACACGGTGCCCTCGAACGTCGGGTTGGGCATGACGGTCCGGAACAGCGTGTAGACCGCGCCCACCCACAGGTCCCGCAGGGCCGGGAACCACAGGACGGCGAACACCGCCACGGAGCCGAACAGCGCGTTCACCCGGGCGGCGGACACCCACCGCCGCTCGGGCAGCGCGGCGGCGAGCACCTCGAAGCCGTCCAGGCCGGGGACGGGCAGCAGGTTGACCAGCGCCGAGGTCAGGTTGAGGAAGGCCAGGAACGCCAGCCCGGCGATCGCCCAGTTGGTGGTGTCGTTGCCCGGCGGCACCAGGACCGACACGGTGACGGCCAGCGCGGCGGCCAGCACCAGGCTCGCCAGCGGGCCGGCCAGCGCGACCATCGCCCGCCGCCCGCGCGGGATCCGGTCCCACGCCACGAACGCGGGCGGCCCGTTGAGGCCGAAGGCGCCGAAGCCCAGGTAGAGCACGGGCAGCACGGTCCCGGCGAAGGCGTGCCGGAACCCGAACGGGTTGAGGCGCAGGTAGGCGCCGCCCCGCTGGGAGCGGTCGCCGGCCAGGTGCGCGGCGAGCGCGTGGGCGTACTCGTGCACGGCGCAGGAGACGATCCAGCCCAGCAGGATGAACAGCGGCGGGAGCAGCGGGGTGACGTTGGTGCCCTCGGGGGCCCAGTCCAGCTCCACGGCCCGCCAGGACAGCCACCCGGCGAACACGGTCAGGCCCAGCACCAGCACGAACACCGGGCTGGGCAGGAAGTCGAACACGCCCCCGGAGCGTTCCCCGTCCTCGCCCCCGTCCCCGGGGCCCGAGTCCTCCGCGTCGTCCCCGCCGCCCTCGCCGGGCTTCCCGGCCTCCTTGGCCGGCGCCCCGGTGCCGGGTCCGCGCTCGGCCAGCTCCGGACGGTTGAGGGCGCCCTCGGGCATGCGCTCCCAGGGGTCGGCGGTGTCCGTGCGCGGGGTGTCGGGCGCGTCGGTCGGCTCCGACCCCGGGGCCGGTTCGGGCGTGGGCATGATGCTCCTGCTGGTCGCGCGGGTTGTCCGCGCTCCAGGTTAGGCCCTGCCGGGCACCGGTCCGCAGCGGGTGCCCGGCAGCGGTGCGCCGTTCCGGCCCCCTCCCGCCGGGCCGCCGGTCAGACCACCGCGCGCGGCGCCACCGCCGACTTGTGCAGGCTGGCCAGCGCGAACACCCGCCCGGCGGCGGTCAGCTCCCGGTGGCCGCAGCCGTCGTCCTCGGTGAGCAGCCCCAGCGCGTCCAGCAGCCAGCTCACCGACATCACCATGGCGCGCACCTGGTCGGAGGCGGCCTCGGCGGTGCGCCGGTGCGAGGCGGCGTGCCGCCCCGACGGGCTCTGCGGCTCGGGCGGCGTCCACCCGGACCCGGTGAGCAGCTGCTCGGCGGCGATCATGTCCGACTCCCCGCGCCGGGAGTGCGAGCCGCTGCCCTGCGGGGTGCGCGACAGCAGCATGCCCAGCAGGGTCTCCGCGGCCGCCTGCTCGGGGCCGCCGGTGCGGCACAGGGTCTCGGTGGCGGCCCGCCACATCTCCTCGGGGTCGGCGCGCAGTTGGCGCCCGCGCCGGGTCAGCACCAGGCGGCGGCCGGACCTGCGCACCACCCGCATCCCCCGCATCATCTGGTGCAGGGCGATCAGCTGGGTGGCGTCGGTCTCGCTGCGCGGCGGCTCGGGGGAGGTGCGCCAGCCGAAGTCCTCGCACATCGACCGCACCACCCCGGGGGAGATGTAGCCGATCTGGGTGAGCGCGATCCCGTCCTCGGCCAGGTCCAGCAGCCGCTGGAGGGGGGCCATGGCGGTGTCGGCGGTGCGCGGCACGTCGGCGCCGGCGATGATCCGGCCCACCAGCGGCCACAGGTGCCTGCGGTGGGGGTGGGCGGGCGAGGACAGCCAGGCCCGCACCCGTTCTTCGCGGATCCGGTCCAGGTGGCTGAGCCCGCGGTCGTCGGGCCGGGTCAGGAAGGACCGGGTGAACCGCTCCTGGGCGTGCCGCCAGCCCTGCTTCCCGGGCCGCACGTCGCCCAGGACGATCGCCAGCTCCAGCGCCGAGGCGGTCTCCTGCCGGGCCCGGATCTCGGCGTCGCCGACCACGGTGCCCCAGGTCAGCTCGGGCAGGTCCGGCGGCTCCACCCCGGACTCCCACATCAGCCGCTCGTACACGGCCACCCCGGCGCCGTGGTCCCTCTCGTGGGCCGACAGCAGGTGGGCGGTGGCCGGGGCCGCGCAGATCTGCGCGTACCGGTGCAGCTGGAGCAGGGAGAACAGCGAGCCCAGGGCGCGCAGCGCGGGCTCCCGGTCGGCCCGGGAGAACCGGGCGGGCAGCTCGAACCAGCAGAACCGCTGGACGGCGTGCTGGTTGAGGCCCTCCAGGTCGTTGCCCGGAGCCAGCGTGTCCAGGGCCTGCCGGGCCATCTCCGCCGACCGCCCGTCGCGCCGGGCCAGCTCGGCGAGCGCGGACGCTACTGCTTCACCCATGGACGGCGCCGACCTCCCCGAAACCCCGTGGTTGGCGCCCGCGTGTCCGCCGGGGGGTGCCGTCGGGGGCGCGGTACTTCGCGGTGCTGCGTGGTCGCGGACGGCAGGGGGCGGCCGTCGGGACTGAGCCTGTCCTACCCCGGTGGGGCCGAAGAATGCCTCCGGGCGGACGCGACATGCACGTGCGTTCGCCCGGCGCACACCGCGGACGGGCAGGTCGGCCGCCGCCGGGCGTCCTTCAGGGGGTGCGCCCGGGGGCGCCGCCGCGCCGCCGCGGGGCGGCGTCGGGGACGACACGGCTGGCGGCGATGGACGACTCCTCGACGCGCGCCTGACGGCCGTCGCGCCGGCGCACGGTCAGTACGCCGCCGTCCCATGACTCCAGCACCCCGACGATATCGGTGAAACCCCCGTCGGGGAGGTGGATTCGGACGGAGACCCTGCTGCCCGTGTCCTCCCGGGTGATCCGGTGGACCAGGCGGCCCGCCATGTGCAACGCGCCCCCCGAATGTGCGACGACTCGCCTTCGCCGCCATACTAGGACCACGACATCTGTGCCAATCGTTCGCAGAGGCCGGGAGCAGGGTCCTGGGCGCCCGCACGCCGGACCGCGCCGACCGGCTCCTCTGCGAGGTCCCCGCCTCCCCCGTGGGAACGCGGGGGTGAGATCAAGGAGTACGACGTGACCTACGTCATCGCGCAGCCCTGTGTTGATGTGATGGACAAGGCGTGCATCGACGAGTGCCCCGTGGACTGCATCTACGAGGGCGAGCGCAGCCTGTATATCCACCCGGACGAGTGCGTTGACTGCGGTGCGTGCGAGCCGGTCTGCCCGGTCGAGGCCATCTACTACGAGGACGACCTGCCCGAGCAGTGGTCCGACTTCTACAAGGCCAACGTCGAGTTCTTCGACGACCTCGGCTCCCCGGGCGGCGCCTCCAAGGTGGGCAAGATCGACCGCGACCACCCCCTCGTCGCCAAGCTGCCGCCGCAGGCGGAGTAGCCCGGCCCTTCCGGTCCGCGCCGGTGCGTCTCCGTGGCGCAGAGGACGTCCCCGCGCGCGACCGCACCGCCATCGCGCCGATCCCCCCGTCCCGGGAGGGTCGGCGCGATGCGTGTCAAGCCCAGCCCCGGGCCGCGACGGCCCGGACGACCCGATGGAGACGCGAGATGACCCGGCGGCCCGTGACGGACAGGCTTCCCACCTTCCCGTGGGACCGGCTGACCCCGTACAAGAAGATCGCCGCGGATCACCCCGACGGCATCGTCGACCTGTCCGTGGGCACCCCCGTGGACCCGGTGCCGCCGGGCCTGCGCGCCGCGCTGGCCGACGCCGCCGACAGCCCCGGCTACCCGCTGACCTGGGGGACCCCCGCGCTGCGGGCCTCCATCACCGGCTGGCTGGAGCGCCGCCACGGGGTGAGCGTGCCGGAGGAGGGCGTGCTGCCGACGGTCGGCTCCAAGGAGCTCGTCGCCTGGCTGCCCACCCTGCTCGGCCTGGGACCGGGCGACACCGTCGTCCACCCCGAGCTGGCCTACCCCACCTACGACATCGGCGCCCGCCTGGCCGGGGCGACCCCGGTGGCGGCCGACGGCCTGACCGCCCTGGGCCCGGCCCCGGTGCGGCTGCTGTGGGTGAACTCGCCGAGCAACCCGACCGGCCGCGTCCTGGGCGTGCCGCACCTGCGCAAGGTCGTCGCCTGGGCCCGCGAGCGCGGCGTGATCGTCGCCTCCGACGAGTGCTACCTCGACCTGGGCTGGGAGGGCGAGGCCCCGGTCTCGATCCTGCACCCGGACGTCAGCGACGGCTCCCACGAGGGCCTGCTCGCGGTGCACTCCCTGTCCAAGCGCTCCAACCTCGCGGGGTACCGCGCCGCGTTCGTGGCCGGCGACCCGGCCCTGGTCCAGGAGCTGCTGGCGGTGCGCAAGCACGCGGGGATGATCGTGCCCGCCCCGGTCCAGGCCGCCATGGGCGCCGCCCTGGACGACGACGCGCACGCCCTGGAGCAGAAGGAGTGCTACCGCGCCCGCCGGGACCGGCTGCGCGCCGCCCTCACCGGCGCCGGCTGGCGGATCGACCACTCCCAGGCCGGGCTGTACCTGTGGGCCTCCCACCCCGACCACGACGCCTGGGGCGCGGTGGAGCACCTGGCCGAGCGCGGCATCCTCGTGGCGCCGGGCGAGTTCTACGGGCCCGCCGGCGGCGCCAGTGTCCGCGTGGCGTTCACCGCCACCGACGAGCGCGTCGGGGCCGCCGTCGCCCGCCTGTCCGCCTGACCCGCGCCGCGGACGCCCCCGGGGCGCCCCGGCCCGCCGTCCCCGGCGCGGCCGGGGCACCCCGTGGCACCGGGGGTCACTCCAGGACGAGGACGCCCCTGGTGTCGGAGACGCCGGTCTGCCACTCGGCGGAGTCCCCGGTGCCGTCGGAGGCGCGCCACACGCGGTCGTTGTAGGCGACCGAGGTCAGCCCGTACTCCTGGGCGTGGGCGACCGCCCACAGGGCCATCGCCCAGCCCCGGTCGCCGGTGGCCGCCTCGGGGGTGTCCGCCAGCGCCGCGGGCTCCACCCCGAACACACGCGCCAGCTCCTGCTCCGCGCCCGCCACGTCGGCCTCGCCCGAGGTGAGCGACTCCAGGGTCTCGCGGTCGTACCAGCAGGTCAGCGCCGGGCCGCGGGTTCCGGTGAACACCTCGTTCATGCGCTGCGACAGCTTCTCGTGCTGGTCGTAGGCGAAGCCGTCGGCGCTGCGCTGCACCGCCTGGGCGGCCTCGAACACCGGCCTGGTCTCCCAGCCGTCGACCTCCACCAGGGCGTCGTAGAAGGCGCGGCTGGAGTACACCGGGTCGAGGATGTCCTCGGGGTCGCCCCACTCCTGCGAGGGGCGCTGCTGGAACAGGCCCAGCGAATCCCGGTCGCCGTACTCCAGGTTGTAGAACGCGGTCTCCTGCCACACCGTGGCATAGGCCACGGTCACGGCCTCCGGGGGCAGGTCCATGCTGAACGCCACCCCGCCGACGGTGGTCGCGCTCACGGCCTGTTCGACCTTCATCGAGTACTTGCCGTCGGACAGGTCCAGACGGCACATGGTCTCGGGCTCGGGCTCGGTCGTGATCGGGTCCACGCTGGTCATGACGTAGTAGCCCCCGGCGACGAGGGCCCCACACACGACGAACAGCGCGAACAGGATCTTGACGAACGCGGAGAATCTACGGCGCTTTGGCAACGGAGGACCATCGGCTAGGCAACAAGGGACGAGGCGGTCCGCGCCGTGCCGGGGAGACAGGCCGTGCGGCGCTTCGGGCGCATTGTAGTCAACGCGGCCCCGGACGTGCTCCGGCCGAGGCCGCCCGGGCACGCCGACGGGGGAGCCCGGGGCCCCGGGACGCCCGGAGGACTACTAACGTGGAACCCATGACCAGCTCCTACTCCAGCCCGCTGCCCGACCGGATCGACGAACTCTGGGAGCGGCGTTCCGAACTGACCCCGGGCCACACCGAGGCGCGCGAGATCATCACCTCCGCCATCGACCAGATCGACGAGGGCAAGGCCCGGGTGGCCTTCGTCGACCCCGCCACCGACGCGGTCGTGGTCGACGAGCGCGCCAAGCGCTCCATCCTGCTCGGTTTCAAGGTCCTGGACATGAAGGAGTCGCAGGTCGGCGACTTCTACCACCACGACCGCATGCCGCTGAAGACCCGCTTCGACGGTGTCCGCGTCGTCCCCGGCGCCATCGCCCGCTGGGGCTCCTACCTCGCCCCGGGCGTCGTGCTCATGCCGTCCTTCACCAACATCGGCGCCTACGTCGACTCCGGCACCATGGTCGACACCTGGGCCACGGTCGGCTCCTGCGCGCAGATCGGCCGCAACGTCCACCTGTCCGGCGGCGTGGGCGTCGGCGGCGTCCTGGAGCCCCCGCAGGCCTCCCCGGTGATCATCGAGGACGACGCCTTCCTGGGCTCGCGCAGCATGGTCGTCGAGGGCGCCCGGGTGCGCACCGGCGCCAAGCTCGGCGCGGGCACCATCCTCACCTCGTCGACCCGCGTGTTCGACGCCGAGACCGGCGAGGAGCTCGCCCGCGGCGAGGCCCCGGCCTGGTCGGTGTGCGTCACCGCCAACCGGGTCAAGAGCTTCCCCGGCGGCGACTTCGGCATGCCGGTGCTGCTCGTCCTCAAGCGGCTCGCCGAGGGCCAGGAGCACGACAAGCTCGCCCTCAACGACCTGCTCCGCGAGCACGGCGTCAACGCCTGACCCGCGGACCCCGGTCCCGTACGGGGCGCCCTCCCGCCGGGGGCGCCCCGTCCCGTTCACCCGCGCTCGGGCGGCCGCTCCCGGGGCTCGGCGCGAGCGCCGAGCCGCACGAGGGCACCCAACGGACACGCCCTAGGCTGGTGAGCCGCAACGCCCTGCGGTGCCCGCCCGCGCCGCGCACCACGACCATGGAAGACGGGGACGCCCTCATGCTCGACCTGACCTCGGACGTCGCGGACCTCGCCGCCGCACTCGTGGACATCCGCTCCGAGAGCGGCACCGAGAAGATCCTCGCCGACGGGATCGAACGGGCGCTGTCGGCGCTGCCCCACCTGACGGTGACCCGCGACGGCGACGCCGTCGTCGCCCGCACCGACCTGGGCCGCGAGCGCCGCGTCGTCATCGCCGGCCACATCGACACCGTGCCCATCGTCGACAACGTCCCCTCCCACGTCGACGGCGACCGCCTCTACGGCTGCGGCACCTCCGACATGAAGGCCGGGGTCGCCGTCCAGCTCAGGCTGGCCGCCCTGGTCGCCGAGCCCGTGCACGACGTCACCTACGTCTTCTACGACAACGAGGAGGTCGACGCCGAGCGCAACGGCCTGCTGCGCCTGTCCCGCAACCACCCCGAGTGGCTGGCCGGGGACTTCGCCATCCTCATGGAGCCCACCGACGGCGTCATCGAGGGCGGCTGCCAGGGCACCATGCGGGTCGAGGTCGTCGCCAGGGGCGAGCGCGCCCACAGCGCCCGCTCCTGGATGGGCGTCAACGCCATCCACGGCGCCGGGGCCGTCCTGGACGTGCTGCGCGCCTACACCCCCCGCGAGCCCGAGGTGGAGGGCCTGCGCTTCCACGAGGGCCTCAACGCCGTCTTCATCGAGGGCGGGGTGGCCGGCAACGTCATCCCCGACGAGTGCGTGGTCAAGGTCAACTACCGGTTCGCCCCCGACCTGTCCGTGGCCGACGCCGAGGCGCACCTGCGGGAGGTCTTCGACGGGTTCGAGGTGCGCCTGGCCGACGCCGCCGCCCCCGCCCGGCCCGGCCTGGACCACCCCGCGGCGGCCGCGTTCGTCGACGCGGTGGGGGAGGGGCGGGCCCGCGCCAAGCTGGGCTGGACCGACGTGTCGCGCTTCTCCGAGCTGGGGGTGCCCGCGGTCAACTACGGCCCCGGCGACCCGACGCTCGCCCACACCCGCGACGAGTACGCCGAGATCCCGCGCATCCGCGAGGCCGAGGAGCGGATGGTCGCCTGGCTCACCGGGGCCCGCTGAGCCGTCCGGTCCGGGACGGGCCCGCCCTCCCGGGAGGGAGATGGCCGCCAGTGGCCACCACCGGTCCACACCCGGTTCAGGCGTGATCCGGCCCGGCGCGGATAGCTTTAGGCCATGACGGAAGAAGCACATGGAAACGAGCAGGTGAGGAACGCGGGACCCCTCACCTACCGCGGCGAGTCGATCCCGGGCACCACCACCGACCAGCGGCTGCTGGACCGGCGCGGCCCCGCCGACTGGGTGCACACCGACCCCTGGCGGGTGCTGCGCATCCAGTCGGAGTTCGTGGAGGGCTTCGGCCTGCTCTCCGAGCTGCCCTCGGCGGTGAGCGTGTTCGGGTCGGCCCGCATCAAGCCGGGCACCCGCTACTACGACCTCGGCGTCCAGATGGGCGCCCGGCTCGCGGAGGCGGGCTACGCCACCATCACCGGGGGCGGCCCCGGCATGATGGAGGCCGCCAACAAGGGGGCCAAGGAGGCGGGCGGGCTGTCCGTGGGGCTGGGCATCGAGCTGCCCTTCGAGCAGTCCCTCAACCCCTACATCGACATGGGGATGACGTTCCGCTACTTCTTCGTGCGCAAGACCATGTTCGTCAAGTACTCCCAGGCGTTCGTGGTCCTGCCCGGCGGGTTCGGGACCCTGGACGAGCTGTTCGAGGCGGCCACGCTGGTCCAGACCAACAAGGTGACCCGGTTCCCGGTGGTGCTGGTCGGCTCCGAGTTCTGGGGCGGGCTGGAGAAGTGGGTCAGGGAGAGCCTGCTGGAGAACGGGCTCATCAAGCCGAACGACCTGGACCTGGTCCAGGTGGTCGACGACCCCGACGAGGTCGTGGACATCATCCGGAAGGCGCACCTCGACATCGCCCGCGAACAGGACGAGCAGGAGCGCGCCCGGACCGACGGCTCCTGACGCCCGCCTCCCGGCCGCCCGCGGCTCCCGCGGGGCGGCCGGGTGTGGCACGATCGGAGCCGTGCCTTATCTCATCCTCTTCCTGGTCGCCGCGGCCGCGCTGGCCGTGCTCGTCGGCGTCGTCTACGTCGTGCTCGGCAAGGGCGGGCGCCTCGCCCGGTTCGAGGCCGACTACCCCCCGCTCGACCTGTCCGCCGACCGCCCCGTGAAGTCCGTGGAACTGGGCCGCCTGCTGCTGCCGCTGGCCATGTGGGGCTACCACGTGCGCGCGGTGGACGAGCTGCTGCTGCGGCTCACCGCCACCCTGCGCGACCGCGAGGCGCGGATCGAGGACCTGGAGTGGCGCCTGTCGCGCCTGGACCCGTCCTACGTCCCGCAGGGCACCGGGCCCACGCCGGGCTCGCACCTGCCCGGCGACGCCCCCGACACCGAGGGCTCCGGGGGCCCCGAGGCCGGGGACGACACCCCGGACCGGGACGCCGGCGCCGCCGGGGACGACACGGTCGCCGCGACCGCGGACAAGTCCGCCTAGCCGGCGGGTCCGGCGGGTCAGGGGGCGGAGGGCGTCCGTCCGCGGACCGGTCCCGGTATGTCGTGCATCACACGGCCGCCGTCCTTCTCGGGCGGATCCGCCGTGTTCGTGTGCTCTATCCTCGGTCGCTGTACTCGTGTACCCCCGCCCCACCCCTGGAGCGGGCGCATTCTTTGTGAGGATGTCGAGGATGGACGCAGCAGCCGAGCTGGAGTCGGGAGCCGAGGACCGGAACGGCGCCGCCGCGCCGTCGACCTCCGCCGTTCCCGTGCAGCAGGTGTCCCTGTGGTCGCCGCCCCGCGCAGTCCAGGGCAGCGCCCGGCGCCGCCGCCGGATCACCGGGCTGGCCGTCGGGACGGCGGCGGTCCTGCTCATCGCGGGCGGTGCCGCCGCCGCGTGGGCGCTGGTCGGCGGGGACGCCGAGGACGTTCCGGACGCCGCCGTTCCGGCGGAGGACTTCGTCGGCTCCTGGGCGGGCGAGATGACCCAGGTCGACACCGAGGGCGCGCACGTCGCCGACTGGCACGCCGAGGTCCGGATCGAGGAGGGCGCCGAGCGCGGCAGCACCGCCTGGACCACCTTCACCTGCTCCGGGACGCTCGACCTGACGGCGACCGACAACGACCGCCGGGTCTACACCTACACCGAGACGGCCGACCCCGAGGAGCGCTGCGTCGACGCGGCGGAGCTGACCGTCTGGCCCGTCGCGGGCGGGCTCAACGCCGAATGGTCCTCCGTCACCCGGGAGGGGACCCGGATGGTCTCCACCGGCCTGCTCTCCGACGGCTCCTGACGCCGCGGGCCGCCCCGGCGAGGGGGCGGCATCGTTATCGGGAAAAGCCGGTCCGGCGCGGTTCAAGCGCCCCGTGAGGGGGAGGAGAACGGTCGGCTCCCCACGCTCTCGCGGGGTTTCGGCTAGGACCGATATAACCTTACTGACCGACGATTCCTCGTTGGCCGGTGTGCGCGAAGTCCTCGGGCGCCGTGGTACGTCGCACACACGGGGGCGAACCTCCGAGATAATGGTCGAAGAGTGATTCACGCCCCTTAAGTCACACGGGCGCGAGTCGCACGGAACCGGCCCACGGTTTCGGAGCCGAGACGGACCCAGCGGATCGGCGTCGGTGCTGTGGCCCGGCCACCCGCGAGGAACACGAGAAAGGGGAATGGCATGGCGGCAATGAAGCCGAGGACCAGTGACGGGCCGTTGGAGGTCACCAAGGAGGGTCGCGGCATCATCATGCGGGTTCCGCTCGAGGGCGGCGGCCGCCTGGTCGTCGAGCTGACCCCGGACGAGGCCACCGAGCTCAGGGACGCGCTCCAGGGCGTCGTCGGCTAGCACCCGTTCTTTGAACGCCCTCCCGTGCCGCTGGGGTCCGCGAGGCGCCGGCGGGGCTCCGGAAGGCCCCCGGGGAGCGGTCCGAGGACCGCGACGCGGGGCCGAGGGTCCCTGCCCTTCGAGGGCGCCGACCACGGGCCGGAGCGGAGCGGGGGTTCGAAGAACACGGCCGGCACCGGCACCACCGTCCCCCACCCCGGGCCGGATGAGCCCCGAAACCCCCGAGGTGGTCACACCTCCCAACGAGTGAACGATTGTGAGCGACCTGTGCCCTTCGCCACGGAGATCAACCCCGTCACCGGGACCCTCGACGACACCGCGGCCGACCTCCTCGTCCTCCCCGTGCAGGCGGCGGACGAAGGCCCGGCGGCGGTCCAGGGGGTCGAGGAGGGCGGCCTGGGCCGGGCGCTCCCGGCCGTGCTCACCGATCTGTTCACGCATTACTCGCTCACCGGCAAGGCCGGTGAGTCGGTCCAGTTCCCGGTGTCCCGGGACCAGGGTCTGGCCAGACTGGCCCTCCTGGGGGTCGGATCGGGTTCCCCCGACGACCTCCGGAAGGCCGGGGCCGCCCTGTCCCGGGCCGCTCGGGGCCGCGAGCGCGTCGCGTTCGCGTGGCCCGCCTCCCTCGCCGACGGGGCCGCCGCCACGGCCTTCGCCGAGGGGGCGCTGCTGGCCTCCTACACCTTCACGCTGAAGACCGCGGAGCCGGAGGCCGCCCAGCGCCCCGCCCCCGCGATCGACGTCGTCGGGGACGCCCCCGCCGAGGCCCTGGCCCGGGGCGTCGTCCTGGCCCGCGCCACCGCCCTGGCCCGCGACCTCATCAACACGCCCTCCCAGACCAAGGACCCCGCCTGGATGGCCGAGCGCGCCCGCGAGGTCGCCGCCGGGTCCGGGCTCGACATCAGGGTCTGGGACGAGGAGGACCTGGAGAACGAGGGCTTCGGCGCCATCCTGGCCGTCGGCCGGGGCTCGTCCCGGCCGCCCCGGCTGGTCCAGGTCTCCTACACCCCGCAGGACCCCGACGCCCCGCACGTGGTGCTGGTCGGCAAGGGGATCACCTTCGACACCGGCGGCCTCTCGCTCAAGCCGAACGAGAACATGTCGCTGATGAAGACCGACATGAGCGGGTCGGCGATCGTGCTGGCCGTGCTGTCGGCGCTGTCCGCCGTGTCCGCGCCGGTGCGGGTCACCGGCCTGCTGGCCCTGGCCGAGAACGCCTTCTCCGGGGACGCCACCCGCATCGGCGACGTCCTCACCACCTACTCCGGCACCACCGTCGAGGTGCTCAACTCCGACGCCGAGGGCCGCCTGGTCCTGGCCGACGCGCTCGGCTACGCCGTCGACCGCCTGGGGCCCGACACCCTGGTGGACGTCGCCACCCTCACCGGCGCCGCCAAGGTCGCCCTGGGCACCGGCACCGCGGCGCTGTACAGCACCGACGACGCCCTCGCCGAGCGGATCACCGAGGCCGGGAAGGCCGCGGGCGAGCCGCTGTGGCGGATGCCGCTCACGGAGGAGTACGTCCCCACCACGAAGTCGCGGGTCGCCGACCTGGCCAACATCGGCACCCGCAAGGAGTTCGGCCCGGCGGGCGCCACCGACGCGGCCCTGTTCCTGCGCGAGTTCACCGGCGGCCTGCCCTGGGCCCACCTGGACATCGCCGGCCCGGGCCGGTCCATGAAGGAGAGCGGGATCCTCACCCGGGGCGGCACCGCGTTCGCCACCCGCACGCTGCTGCGCTGGCTCGCCGGGGCCTGACCGAGGGGGCGGAGGCGCCCACCGGGCACCGGAGGCCGGGAGCGGACATCCGGGGAACGGGGACGGCCGCGCAGGGCCGGGGGTCCCCGTCCTCCGGGCGCCGAGGCGCGGCCCGAGGCGAAGCCGGGGACCGGAGCACGTACGAGGGGCCGACGCGCGCCGCGCGTCGGCCCCTCGCCGGCTCCGTGCCTCCGGTCCGTGCCCCCGGGCCGGTTCCGGCCCCCGGGCGGCGGACGCCTCCGGGGGCCGCCCGGTCAGCGGCGGATGGCGGCGAGGAGGCCCTCGCCCAGCGGCATCAGCAGCGGGATGAACGCCTCGTCCTCGCGGATGCGCCCGATGACCTCGCGGACCGCCGTCTCGGCCGGGTCCGGGGCGCGCAACGGGCCGTCGGGGCCGCCGGGGCCGGACAGGACCCCGTGCAGCACCACCATGCCGCCCGGCCGCAGCAGGCGCAGCGCCTCGTCCAGGAACGCCGGGTAGGAGCGCCGCTCGGCGTCGACGAACACCAGGTCGTAGCCGCCGTCGGTGAGCCGGGGCAGCACCTCCGCCGCCGTGCCGCGGATCAGCCGGGCCCGCCCCGCGCCGAACCCGGCGCGGGAGAACACCGACCGGGCGTGGTCCAGGTGGACGGAGTCGGAGTCCATGGTGGTGAGGATGCCCTCGCGCGCCATACCGCGCAGCAGCCACAGCCCGGAGGCGCCGTACCCGGTCCCGATCTCCACCACCGACCGGGCGCCGATCGAGGCGGCCAGGAACCGCAGGGCGGACCCCGCGGACGGATCGACCGGAGGGGCGAGCGATCCCGCCGCCGCGTCGTAGGCGTCGGCGAGAGCGTCGTCCCGCAGGGCCTCCTGCTCGAACCGCTCCTGCTCGGTGCGGACCCAGCCGAGCCGGGCCGCTGTCTCTTCCACGCCGGTGATGACGCCCTCCAGCTGCGATGGTCTGTGGGAACTGTGGCCGGGGCGTCCGACCGGCGCAGGGTCACCCACCGTGGAAGGATGATCGCGATCGGGTCACGGCCCAGGGAAAGCCTAACGTGATCCGGTGGACGGACCGAGCGTGGCGGCGGGAACTTAATCGGCGCTCCTCGGCGTTGAACCGGGAGGAACGTACGTTGATCGCCACGAAGCAGGACTCCCCCCGAGCTCACTGCCCGAGCGCTTCGACGGGATGAAGGGAGAAGCGGTGCCAGAATCCGGCCCTGCCGCGGAGTTCGAGGCATGGGAACCGCCGAGCTGGGACGAGGTCGTCCGCACCCACTCCCCCCGGGTGTACCGACTCGCCTACCGGCTGACCGGCAACAAGCACGACGCCGAGGACCTCACCCAGGAGGTCTTCATCCGCGTCTTCCGCTCCCTCGCCAACTACACCCCCGGGACCTTCGAGGGGTGGCTGCACCGCATCACCACCAACCTCTTCCTGGACATGGCCCGGCGCAAGGCCCGCATCCGGTTCGAGGGCCTGGCCGACAACGCCGACGAGCGCCTGGAGGGCCGCGAGCCCTCGCCCGCCCAGCGCTACGACGACCGGCACTTCGACGCCGACGTCCAGGCCGCCCTGGACGCGCTGCCCGCGGAGTTCCGCGCCCCCGTCGTCCTCTGTGACATCGAAGGCCTCTCCTACGAGGAGATCGCCGCGACGCTCGGCGTCAAACTCGGCACCGTGCGCAGCCGTATCCACCGGGGCCGCGCCCAGCTGCGCCGCGCCCTGGAGCACCGGCGGTCCCTGGCCGCCGCCGAGAACAACGGGGAGGCGGAGTGAGCAGAGAACACCTGGGGGAGCGGCTCTCCGCGCTCATCGACGGAGAACTGGGACCCGCCGACCACGAGAGCGCCCTCATCCACCTGGCCAAGTGCGAGAGCTGCCGGTTCGAGGCGGACATGATGCGCCGCCTCAAGCGCCGGCTGCACGGACTGGGCGAGCCCGAGCCCGACCTCGACTTCATGGGACGCCTCGTGGGGCTGTCCCGGGGGGACGGCCCCGGAGGTCCGGACCGGGGCCCTTCTGAGCCGCCGACCGGAGGCGCGGGCTTCGGCGCCCGGCCGCCTCTGGGCTCCTCCCGCCCCCTCGGCGGCTTCCCGGACCCGGGGCCCACCCCGCCGGCGGCCCCGATGATCACCGAGGAGACCGTGGTCGCCCCGGAGCGGCGCACCCGCCGCCGCGGCGAGCGGTTCTCCCACCTGTTCCCCACCCTCCCCGGCGGCCGCTACGCGGTCGCGGGGGCCGCGGTCACCGCGGTCCTGCTGGGCGGCGCGTTCGTCGCCGGGGGAGAGACCGGCGACGCCCCGGTGGTGGAGCCCCGCCTGTCGGACTTCGCGGTCGAGCACGCGGTGACGGGCCGGGTCATCCCGGTCGTGGACACCCCGCCGTTCCCGGACCACTCCGGGCCCGGACCGGATCTGCCGACGCGGTGAGCGCGGGGGGACCCTCCGCGCACCCGGTACCGGCCGCCGTCGCGGCCGTGGTGCTCGTCTGCCTGCTGCTGACCGGCGGCGCCCACCCGTGCGCCGACGCGGTGCCCGGGGACGGCCCCGACGACGGCATGGCGGTGCTGCGCCGCTCGGCCGCCGCCGGCGTGGCCTACACCGCGGTCCGCGAGATGACCGGGGAGGCGGGCGACGGCGCCCCGCCCACCCGGGTGGTCGTCCGTCCGGGCGAGGGCGTGGCGCTCATCCCGATGAGCGGGGACTCGGCCCCCTTCGTGGCCGACGACCCGTTCAAGGAGCTCGACGAGCGGCTGCTCACCACCCTGGAGCGCGTCTACACGGTCGCCGACGCCGGGATCGAGGAGGTGGACGGCCGCCCCGCGCACACGGTGGAGGCGGTCCGCGCCAACGGCACGGTCGCGGGCCGGTTCTGGGTGGACGCCGACACCGGCGTCCTGGTGGGCGGCTCGGTGTACGAGCGCGACGGCCGGGACATGCTCGGCTTCCGGCTGACCGACCTGGAGCCGGGGGACCGGCACTGGCCGGAGGAGGCCACCGAGGACTCCCCGTGGGGCGACGTCCTGACCCCGGACGAGCGCGAGGAGCTGCGCGCGGACGGCTGGGCCCTGCCCGAGAACCTGGCCTGGAACCTGAGCCTGATCGACGCGCGCGGCACGGTCCACGCCGGACAGAGGGTCGTCCACGCTGTGTATTCGGATGGATTGTCGCAGGTGTCGGTCTTCTCCCAACGTGGGAAGCTGGAGGAGGACGCCCTGACCGGAGTCCGCGGCGGATCCGTCGGAACCGGAACCGGGGGAACGGGCGTCACACCACAACATGACACGATCTTCGGCGGCGAGGGCGGCCGGTACCACGGCATGTGGCAGGCGGACGGGTTCGTCTACACGGTCCTGGCCGACGCACCGGAGGACCTGACCGCCTCGGCGGTGACGGCCCTGCCGGGTCCGGACGACTCCGGTTTCTGGTCCCGGGTCCACCGGGGCCTGTCGCGCCTGGGGCTGATGTAGGTCCCCGCCGCCTCCGACCGAAAGCCACAGCGACACACGGAGCAGGTCTTGACTGAGGAAAACGGCCGTTCGGAACAGGGGAGCGGCCCGGGGCGGCCGACCCCGCCGGGGGGCGCGCCCCCCGGCTTCGGCGCCCCCGAACCGACGTCGGGCCGTCCGCTCCCCGCTCACCGCCCCCACGCTTCGCCTCCCGGCAGTGGAGAACCCATGCACCCCGATCCCCAGGGCCGTCCCCCCTTCGGCGCCCCCGAACCCGCACCCGGTCACCCTCCCACCGGCCGACGGCCCGCCCCCGGACCCGGCGCACCCGGCCCCGGTGGTACCCCTGGCCCCGGCATCCCCGGCCCCGGCGCACCCACCGGCAGGCAGGCGTCCTTCGGCCCCGGCGACCCCAACGCCCCCGGCGTACCCGCGGGCCCCGGCGACCCCCACGTCCCCGCGGCGCCCCCCGGGCCCGGGTTCGCGGCCCCGACGGGGCAGCAGGCGTCCTTCGGCACGGGTGTTCCCGGCGGCCCAGGCGTTCCCGGCGGTCCCCCGGGCGGAGTCCCCGGCGACCCCGCCGGGGCGGACCCGGCCGGGCCGTACGCGTACGCGGCGACGGGATCGCAGAGACGGGGGAAGCGCGGCGTCCCCCTGTGGGCCGCGCTCAGCGGCATGCTGGTCGTCGCCGTGGTCGCGGGCGGCGTCGGCGGTGTGGCGGGCGGGGTCTTCGCTGGCGGCACCGCCCAGGAGGCCCAGCCCCAGGCCGAGGGGCCGACCATGAACGAGCCCCCGCCGGAGGCGCCCCAGCGCGACCCCGACACCATCGCGGGCGTCGCGCAGCGGGTGAGCCCCAGCGTGGTGTCCATCCGCAGCGCCGACCGGAGCATCATGGGCGGCGGCTCAGGGTTCATCATCGAGGGCGACTACGTCGTCACCAACGACCACGTCTCCTCCGAGCTGGAGGACGACGGCATCCTCGTCGAGTACAGCGACGGCAGCCTCTCCCCGGCCACCGTCGTGGGCGCCGACCCCAGCTCCGACCTGGCGGTGCTCTCCCTCGAAGAGCCCATCGACGTGGAGCCCCTGGAGTTCGGCGACTCCGAGCAGGTCATCGTGGGCGACGAGGTCATCGCCATCGGCGCGCCCCTGGGCTACTCGGGCACCGTCACCCAGGGCATCATCAGCGCGGTCAACCGCCCGGTGACCTCCGGCGACGGTCCCGACGCCAGCCGGTTCTACGCGCTCCAGACCGACGCGGCCATCAACCCCGGCAACTCCGGCGGGCCGCTGGTGGACACCCAGGGCCGGGTCATCGGCGTCAACTCGATGATCGTGACCATGGGCTACGCCGGCGAGAGCGCCGGCAACATCGGCCTGGGCTTCGCCATCCCCTCCGTGGAGGCCGAGCGGGTCGTGCAACGGCTCATCGAGGACGGTGAGGCCACCTACGCCGACCTCGGAGCGGAGATCGACGTGGAGCGCACCCTGGCGGGGGCGGCCGTCGACTCCGTCGAGTCCGGGGGCGCCGCCGACCGGGCCGGCCTGCGCTCGGGCGACGTCATCGTCCGCTTCGACGGCCGCACGGTCAACTCCGGCCAGGAGCTGCTGGCGATGATCCGCGACCGCTCGCCGGGCGACGAGGTCGAGGCCGAGTACGAGCGCGGCGGCACCACCGAGGTCACCACGATCACCCTCGACTCCAGCGACTGACCGCGGGAACGGCGAAGGCCCCCGGGTGCGCGCACCCGGGGGCCTCCCCACGTCCTCCCCGCCCTCTTACCTGCGCATGGGGGAGATGCCGAGCTGCATCCCGGCCAGGCCGCGCGGGCGGCCCACCAGGCTGTCGGCGATCGAGTCGATGATCTTGGACGCCTCGGCGTCGGGGTCGGTCAGGACCAGCGGCCTGCCCTCGTCGCCGCCCTCGCGCAGGCGCGTGTCGAGCGGGATCTGGCCCAGCAGCGGGATGTTCGTGCCCAGCGTGCGGCCCAGGGCGTCGGCGACGGTCTGCCCGCCGCCCTCGCCGAAGAGGGGGATCCTCTCGCCGCCGTGCTCGTAGTACGACATGTTCTCGATCACGCCCGCCACCCGCTGGTGGGTCTGGGCGGTGATGGAGCCGGCGCGCTCGGCGACCTCCGCGGCGGCCTGCTGCGGGGTGGTCACCACCAGCAGTTCGGCGGTCGGCAGCAGCTGCGCCACGGAGATGGCGATGTCGCCGGTGCCCGGGGGCAGGTCCATGAGCAGGACGTCGAGGTCGCCCCAGTACACGTCCGACAGGAACTGCTGGAGGGCGCGGTGCAGCATCGGCCCGCGCCACACCACCGGGGTGTTGCCCTGGGTGAACATGCCGACCGAGATGACCTTGATGTCGTGCGCGGTCGGCGGGATGATCATGTCCTCGACCTTGGTCGGGAAGTCCGACGCGCCGAGCATGCGGGGCACCGAGTGCCCGTAGATGTCGGCGTCGACGACGCCGACCTTGTGCCCCTGGGCGGCCATGGCCGCCGCGAGGTTGACGGTGACGGACGACTTGCCGACCCCGCCCTTGCCGGACGCGACGGCGAAGACCTTGGTGAGCGAGTTCGGCTTGGCGAAGGGGATCTCCTTCTCCGCCTGGCCGCCGCGCAGCTTGGTCTGCAGCTCCTTGCGCTGCTCGTCGCTCATCACGTCGAGTTCGACGCGCACGGAGGTGACCCCGGCGACCTTGGTCACCGCTTCGGTCACGTCCTTCTCGATACGGCCACGCATGGGGCACCCGGCCACCGTCAGGTAGATGCCGACGTGCACGGAACCGTCGTCGCCGATGTCGACGCTCTTGACCATTCCGAGGTCGGTGATGGGACGGCGGATCTCCGGGTCTTGCACCGTGGCCAGGGCCTTGTGCACCTGATCGGTGGTTGGTGTGGAGGACATGTGCTCAATCGTAGGTCAGCGGGACGGGGTACTCGGTCCGTGGTCTGCCACAACGGACCGTTCATTCCAACGAGGGGGGTTCGCCCCGCTATTCCATGCCGGGCCCGCATGCCCTTCCGGGGCGGCCCGACCGGATCCGCACCGTGACCGGCCGATAACGGCACGGACTTAACGCAGGCAATACATGGCCGGATAGTAATCTCAGCGCACGATGGGAAATGTTCCGCCACCGCCGGGTTCGTCCTGGCCCGCCGCCCCGCAGGGGCAGGAGGGGCAGGCGTCGCGGACCCATGCCCAGGAGCAGACCTGGGCGGGGCCGCCCGGGGGAGGGCGGCTGACCCCGCCCGAGGGGCATCCCGCGGTGAACGCCGGCCACGGCGTGTGGGCATGGCCGCCCCCGAGCCCGGTGCGGACCAAGCGGGCGCACCCGTACGCCCCCGCCGCGGCGCCGGAGGGTGAGCCCTATCACAGGCTCGGGCGGACCTCGTGGTACCGCTGGTGGACGCCGCTGCTGACCCTCGCGGTGCTCGGTGTCCTGATGTTCTTCCTGTGGGTGGCGATGGCGCTGGCCGTCACCCTGGTCGCGGTGCTGGGCGGCAGCGGCCTGGCCCCGGAGTCGGTGAAGGTCGGCGAGATCGCCGGGCTCGCCTTCGGGCTCCTCAGCTCGGCCCTGTTCATCCCCATCGTCGTCTTCCTGGTGCGGGTGGTGCAGTGGCGCCGCGTGGGCTCGCTGATGTCGGTGGCGGGGCGCACCCGCACCCGCTGGCTGCTGCGCTGCGCGGCCCTGGCGGTCGTCCCGGTGGTGCTGAGCACGGCCGCCTACGTCCTGCTGGCCGACCGGTTCGACGCGGTCCCGGTCACGGCCGGGGCGGCGGGGAGCGGCCGGGTCCTGGTCGCCGCGCTGGCGGTCATCGTCCTGCTGGTGCCGTTCCAGTCGCTGGCCGAGGAACTCACCCTGCGCGGCCTGGTCATGCAGCTGGTGGGCGCGCTGGGCGCCCGCCCGGACGAGCCCCGGGGCTCCGGCCCGGTCGCCCGCGTCCTGCGCTCGCCCTGGCCCGCGATCCTGGCCGGGAGCACGCTGTTCCCCGCCATGTACGCCTCGACCCACCAGGACCAGCCCTGGACCATCGCCGCCCTGGCGGTGCTCGGGCTGGCGCTGTCCTGGCTGACCTGGCGCACCGGCGGCCTGGAGGCGGCGATCGGCCTGCACGTGGTCGCCGCGATGGTGCAGTTCACCCTCACCGTCCTGGCGGGCGGCATCGCCGCCATCGGCACCGGCGTCGTCCTGGGCGCGGGCCTGGCCCCGGGGACGGGGACCCCGCTGGTGCTGGTGCTCACCGCCGCCCAGACCGGGCTCTACGTCCTGCTGGTGCGCCGGGCGGCGCGCCGCGCGGGCGTGGGCCGCCTGGCCGCGGCCTGACCCCTCAGGCGCTCTCCCGGACCCCGGCGGGCCGCTCGGGGAACACCCACGTCCGGTAGGAGAAGAACCGGAACAGCGTGCCCAGCCCCACGCCCACCACGTTGCCCGCGATGTTGCGCGACAGCGGGTCGTCGAACCCCAGCACGTACACCGAGAACGCCTGGCAGCCCAACTGGATGAGCAGCCCCACCCCGTTCATCGCCAGGAACAGCAGCGTTTCCCGCCCGTACCCGGTCCGGGCCCGGTCGGCGAACGTCCAGAACCGGTTCCCCACGAACGCCACCGCGATCGACACCAGCGTCCCCAGGACCTGCCCGGGCAGCGCGGCCATCCCCGCCGTCTCCCAGAGGAGGTTGGTGACGGCCAGCTGCACCACGTACGCCACGGCCCCCACGGAGCCGAACTTGCCCAGCTGGGCGATGAGCGCGGCGAGCCGCGGGTGCCGGGTCGGGAACGCGCGCACGGGGCCTCCGGAGTGGGGATCACCTGGGGTGACGGGGCGGCTCGGGCGGGGCCCCGGGCACACCCTAGACTTCTGACCGGGGGTAGGAGCAACCCCGGCCGCGGGTTCCGAGCCGTTCCGGCCAGGCTCCGTCGTGCGCGGAGCCGTCCCGTCACCGCGGTTCGAGCAGATGAGTTGAGGAACTGTGAGCGAGCGTAACCGCACCGTCCCCCGCGTGGGAATGGTGGGAGGGGGGCAACTCTCCCGCATGACCCACCAGGCCGCGATCGCACTGGGGGTGGACTTCGGGATCCTGTCCACCGGCCCCGCCGAGAGCGCCGCCCTGGTGTGCGGGAACGTCACCCTCGGCGACGACCGCGGGCTCGACGACGTCCTGGCCTTCGCCAAGGCCAACGACGTGGTGACCTTCGACCACGAGCACGTCCCCGAGCCGGTGCTGCGCGCGGTGGAGGAGCAGGGCGGCCTGCTGCGCCCGGGCCGCGACCCGCTGCGCTTCGCCCAGGACAAGCTCCGCATGCGCACCCGCCTCACCGAGCTGGGCGCCCCGGCCCCGCGCTGGCGCGCCGTCTCCTCCCCGGAGCACGTCACCGCGTTCGCCGCCGAGACCGGGTGGCCGGCCGTCCTCAAGGCCGCCCGCGGCGGCTACGACGGCAAGGGCGTCTGGGTGGTGGACGACGCCGCCGAGGCCGCCGGGGTCGTGGAGCGCGCGGCCGCCGAGGGCGTCCCGCTGCTGGTGGAGGAGAAGGTCGCGTTCGAGCGCGAACTCGCGGTCCAGGTGGCCCGCTCCCCGCACGGGCAGGTCGCCGTCTACCCGGTGGTGGAGACCGTGCAGCGCGACGGCATCTGCCACGAGGTGATCGCCCCGGCCCCGGGCCTGCCGGAGGAGAAGGCCACCCGCGCCCAGCAGCTGGCCATCGAGATCGCCCACGCCCTGGACGTCACCGGCGTGCTCGCGGTGGAGCTGTTCGAGACGGCCGACGGCGTGGTCGTCAACGAACTGGCGATGCGGCCGCACAACTCCGGCCACTGGACCATCGAGGGCGCCCGCACCTCCCAGTTCGAGCAGCACCTGCGCGCCGTGCTGGACCTGCCCCTGGGCTCGCCCCGCACCAACGCCCCCTACACCGTCATGGCCAACCTGCTGGGAGGCGAGGACCCCGAGGTCTACCGCCGCTACCTGCACGTGATGGCCGCCGACCCCGAGATCAAGATCCACTTCTACGGCAAGGACGTGCGTCCGGGCCGCAAGATCGGGCATGTGACAGTGACCGGCGACGACCACCGCGACCTGCTGGAGCGGGCCCGCGCCGCCGCCGACTACCTGCGAGGAGACGACCAGTGAGCAAGGACCCCGTGGTGGGCATCGTGATGGGCTCGGACTCCGACTGGCCGGTGATGCGGGAGGCGGCCGAGGCCCTGCGCGAGTTCGGCGTCCCCTTCGAGGCCGACGTGGTGTCGGCGCACCGGATGCCGCACGAGATGGTGTCCTACGGCGCCGACGCGGCGGGCCGGGGCCTGAAGGCGATCATCGCCGGGGCGGGCGGGGCCGCCCACCTGCCGGGCATGCTGGCCTCGGTGACGACGCTGCCGGTCATCGGCGTCCCGGTGCCGCTCAAGTACCTGGACGGGATGGACTCGCTGCTGTCCATCGTGCAGATGCCCGCCGGGGTGCCGGTGGCGACGGTGGCCGTGGGCGCCGCCCGCAACGCGGGCCTGCTGGCGGTGCGGATGCTGGCGGTGCACGACCCCGCGCTGGCGGAGAAGATGGCGGAGTTCCAGGTGGAGCTGCGCGAGCAGGCGCACGCCAAGGGCGAGCGGCTGCGCCGCGAGGTCGCCGAGGGCTCCCGGCCGGCCGGATTCGGCCTGTAGGACGGAGACCGAGCGCCCCGGTGCCCGAACGGGCACCGGGGCGCCGCCGTGTCCCGGGTCCGCCCGGGCCCTCAGGAGGGCGCGGTGAGGGCGCGCAGCCCGGCCAGCGCCTGTTCGGCGGTGGGCAGGGAGTCGGGGGCCACCAGGTACTGGAGCACGTAGCCGGCCACGAGGTTGTAGAGGACGGAGCCCACCCCGGCGACGACGGCCGGGTCGATCCCGTCCGCGGGGAGGTCCAGGACGAGCGCGGCCAGCTCCCGGCGGCCCTCGTCGATCCCGGCGGCCAGGGCGGCCCGCATGGACTCGTCGAACTGGGCTTGGCCGAAGGCCTGGACGCTGGAGACCAGCAGGTCGCGCTGCTCGGGGAGGGTCTCCAGCAGCGAGGTGAGCAGGACCCGCATCCGGTCCTCGGGGGCCTCGGCCCGGGAGGCGCGGACCGCCCGCGTGAAGACGTCGCCCCACTCGCCGCTGGCCTCCAGGACCGCGGCGTTCATCAGCGCGTCCTTGGAGCCGAAGTGGTAGCCGATCGAGGCCAGGTGCGCGCCCGAGGCGGCCGCGATGTCGCGCGCCGTGGTCTTGGCATAGCCCTTCTCGACCAGGCAGCGCCGCGCTCCGGCGAGCAGGTCCTCACGTTGACTCATGGGTGCAGCCTAGCATTTTTAGACGTACGTACATATTGACGCGAGATTTTGACGTACGTACGATCAAAGCCATGACGACCGAACACCCTCCCCGCGCCGCGCGCGCCCTGGCCGGGCTGGTCTTCCTGCTCATCCCGGCCCTGCTCGTGTCCATGGACCTGTCGATCCTCTTCGTGGCCGCGCCCGCCATCGCCGAGGACCTGGCCCCCACGGCCACCCAGTGGCTGTGGATGCTGGACGTCTACGGCTTCGTCCTCGCCGGCCTCCTGGTCGCCATGGGCTCCCTCGGCGACCGGATCGGCCGCCGCCGGCTCCTGCTCGCCGGCGCCGCGCTCTTCGGCGCGGCCTCCGCGCTGCTCGCCCTGGCCGACAGCGCCGGCTGGTTCATCGCGGGCCGGGTCCTGCTCGGCGCCGCCGGCGCCACCCTCGCCCCCTCCACGCTGTCCCTCATCCGCTCCCTGTTCGCCGACCCCCGGCAGCGGGCCACCGCGGTCGGCGCCTGGACCGTCGCCTTCACCGGGGGCAGTGTCCTGGGACCCATCCTCGGCGGGGCGCTGCTGGAGTTCCTCCCGTGGAACTCGGTGTTCCTGGTCAACCTGCCGTTCATGGCGCTGCTGCTGGCCGGCGCCCCGTTCCTGATCCCGGAGTCGCGCGACCCCCGCCCCGGCGGATTCGACCTCCTCGGCGCGGCCACCTCGCTGGTCGCGGTGCTGGGCCTGGTCAACGCGGTCAAACGGTTCGCCGAACACGGGGCCGACCCCTACGCAGCCGCCTCCCTGGCGGCGGGCGCCCTGTTCCTGGTGCTGTTCGTCGTCCGCCAGCGCCGCTCCGCCCACCCGCTCATCGACGTGGGCCTGTTCGCCCGCCCGACGTTCGCCGCGGCCGTCGGCGGCAACACCGCGGTCTCCTTCGCCGCCGCCGGGATGGGCGCGCTCACCTTCACCTTCCTCCAGACGGTCCACGGGCTGAGCCCCCTCGTCGCCGCGCTGTCCTCACTGCCCGTCTTCGTCGGCACCCTGCTGGGGGCGGTCCTGGCCGGGACCCTCGCCCACCGGGTCCGCCCCGGGTTCCTGATGGCCGGCGGCCTGGCGACGGGCGCCGCCGGCTTCGGCACCGTCGCGAGCCTGGAGGCGGACACCTCCCTGTGGGTGCTCATCGCGGGATACACCGTGATCACCCTCGGCGTCGGCGTGGTCGCCACCCTGGCCAACACGCTCGTGCTGGCCTCCGCCCCGCCCGAGCGCGCGGGGGCGGCGGCCGGAATCTCCGAGACGAGCACCGAGTTCGGTGCGGCCCTTGGCATCGCCGTCCTGGGCACGGCGGCCGCGGGCGTCTACCGCGACGCCATGCTGGCCGGGGGAGCCACCGGCCCGGCCGCCGAGACCGTCGCCGGAGCGGTGGCCGGGGCCCCCGCGGCGCCCGACCCCGGGGCCCTGCTGGAGCTCGCCTTCGCCGCGCAGACCTCGGGGTTCACCACGGCGGCCCTCACCGGCGCCGCGGTCCTGGCCGCCGTCTCCGCGGTGGTGGCCGTGGCCCTGCGCCGCCTCCCCCCGGGCACCGGGGAGCCGGCCCCGGGGGAGCGGGCTCAGGAGACCGTGTAGCCGGTGAACGCCGCGCACTCCTCGACCGGGCGGCTCTCCAGGTAGCCCAGGTCGAGGAGCTCGTTCACGCGGGCGTACTCGCCCTCGACCGGCTCGGGCAGCTCCCCGGCCGGGACCAGCACCTGCTCGCCGCCGCCCGGCTGCTCGAAGTGCGGGGCGATCGGGCCGGTCAGCACGGTCAGCTCCGCCGACACCTCGAAGCAGGTGTAGTTGTTCTCGGGGCCGTCCGGCCAGGTGTTCAGCGAGTCCGGCGGCAGCGCCCGCTGCGCGTACGGGGCGCCCGCCGGCGCCAGGAACGTGCCCCGGGCGGACCCGAACCGGTCCAGCATCCAGCCCTCGGGAAGGACGGTGATGTCGGTGACCGGCTCGCCGTCCACCACCTCGAAGCCCATGTGGTCCGGGTACTCCCAGCCGTCGGGCCCCCACCACCGGTCGATGAACCCGGCCGGGGACAGCCCTCCCAGCCGGTCGTAGTCCTCCAGCAGCTCCGCGACCGGTCCCTGGTCGGGCAGCTCGGCCGGCCCTAGGCGGCGGTCCCCGCACAGGTACCTCTCCAGGTCATCGGCGGTGGGCGGCGGGTCGAGCACCGGGCAGTCGGCGGGGAGGGCCGGGGCCCCGGAGGAGGGCGAGGGGGCTGCGTGGGCGGGGGCGGCCCCCGCGAGCAGGGCCAGGGCTGCCGCCCCCGCGGCCAGGCGGAAGTTCACCGGTCGGACTCCGTTCGTCACCGACGCACGGCACGCGGCCGAACGCCATGGAATGCATACGGAGAGTAGTCAAGCATGCCCGGGTCGTATCCGGGTCGCATCCGTGGCGGGACCGGGAACGGTGACGGCCGGGACCCCGCGGGGTCCCGGCCGTCACCGTGTGGAGAAGGAGGGGGCTACTGGCGGCCCAGCGCCCGGTAGGTCCAGCCCGAGGCCCGCCAGAAGGTCGGGTCCAGGGCGTTGCGCCCGTCCACGATCCGCTTGCGCGCCACCAGGCGGCCCAGCTCGTCCGGGTCGGCCTCGCGGAACTCCGCCCACTCGGTGAGCAGCAGCACCACGTCGGCGTCGGTGACCGCCCCGCGCATGGAGTCGGCGTAGTTCAGCTCCGGGTGCGCCGCGCGGGCCCGCTCCAGCGCCGCCGGGTCGTACACCGTCACCTGCGCGCCCAGCGAGGCGATGGTGGCGGCCACGTCCAGGGCGGGCGAGTCGCGGATGTCGTCGGAGTTGGGCTTGAAGGCCGCCCCCAGCACCGCCACGCGGCTGCCCGCGAAACCGCCGCCGATGAGCTGGCGGGCGATGTCGATGGTGCGCGCCCGGCGCCGCTGGTTGATGGCGTCCACCTCGCGCAGGAACGACAGCGCGGGCTCCACGCCCAGCTCGTCGGCGCGGGCCATGAACGCGCGGATGTCCTTGGGCAGGCAGCCGCCGCCGAAGCCCAGGCCCGGGCCCAGGAACTTGCCGCCGATGCGGTCGTCGTAGGACAGCGCCTGCGCCAACTGGATGACGTCGGCCCCGGCCACCTCCGACACCTCCGCCATCGCGTTGATGAAAGAGATCTTGGTCGCCAGGAAGGCGTTGGCCGCCACCTTGACCAGCTCGGCGGTCTGGAGGTCGGTCACCAGGAACGGGACGCCGCCGTCGATCTGCTTGTGCCACAGCGCCCGCACGGCCTTCTCGACCCGCGGCGAGTCGGTGCCCAGCACGATCCGGTCGGGCCTCAGGGTGTCCTCCACACCGAAGCCCTCGCGCAGGAACTCCGGGCTCCAGCCCAGCTCGGCCTCCTCGCCCGCGGGCGCCAGCGCGGCCAGCCGGGCGGCCAGGGTCGCGGCCGTGCCCACCGGCACCGTCGAGCGGCCCACCACCACGGCGGGGCGGCTCAGGTGCGGCGCCAGCCGGTCCACGGCGGAGTTCACGTAGCTCAGGTCCGCGGCGCCCGACTCGTCCTTCTGCGGTGTGCCCACGCAGATCAGGTGCAGGTCCGCGAACTCGGCGACCTCGGCGAACGAGGTCGTGAAGCGCAGTCTCCCGGACTCCAGACCCGAGACCACCAGGTCCTCCAGCCCGGGCTCGAAGAAGGGCACACGACCGGAGCGGAGCATCTCGATCTTGGCCTCGTCGACGTCCAGGCCCAGCACCTCGAACCCCAGTTCGGCCAGGCAGGCCGCTGTGGTGGCGCCCAGGTAACCGGTACCGATGACGGAGACGCGCATACGGTCCGCTTCGATCACTGGTTGAGTCCTTCCTCGCTTTCGTCCGCGCCCGTATCCCATGGTTGTTCCCGCTCGTGGCGGTGAGCACCCGGGGGAGGGCGGAAAGACGGACATGAGTCGGCGTCGGGGGAGACCCGCACGCGGAGCCTCACCCTACGCTCCGGGACATGGCCCGTACCCGAACAGGGCGTGAACACATCAGGCGCTCAGGTTACCGGTGCGCACCCGGTACCGGACACAGGGCCCCGGAGCGCCTCAATCCCGGCGCCCGGACTCCCCGTCCAGCGGTGTCCACCCGCCCTCGCCCCGGGAGAACGGCGTGGTCGTCCTGGCCGGATCGCCCTCCCGCGGCTCCCAGACCTCGGTCGCGGTCCGGCGGCCGGGGACCTCGGGCACGGTGTCGCCGACCGGCGGTTCCGGCAGCTCCTCCCGGGGCCCGTGCACGCGCTCCCAG
Organism: Nocardiopsis changdeensis; assembly: GCF_018316655.1. GTDB lineage: Bacteria > Actinomycetota > Actinomycetes > Streptosporangiales > Streptosporangiaceae > Nocardiopsis > Nocardiopsis changdeensis. The sequence continues at coordinate 1,081,174 of NZ_CP074133.1, forward strand.
GGGGCGGCCATCATGGCGGGCCCGGCCTCCGCGGGGGAGCGCCAGCGGCCCGGCAGGGCGGCCGAGAACAGCAGCAGCGCGCCCAGCGGCAGCGCCACGGACACCCCGGGCCCGCCCGGGTACACGAAGCTCTCCGGATTGAGCCAGGACAGCGCCGACGCGAGCGACGCCGGGTGCACCGCGGGCCACAGCGCCAGTGCGGCCAGCGGCAGCCCGGCGGCCCCGGCGGTGAGCGGCGAGACCCGGGCCGCGGCCAGGTACGCGCAGGCGAAGCCGACGAGGACCAGCAGCACCGCGGCCGCGACCGCGGCGACCGACACACCGCCCTCCAGGAGCCCCGGGAGTTCGCCCGCCGACCAGGACACGGCGATCCACAGCAGGGGGGCCAGGGCGATGCCGACCAGCAGGCCGAGCAGGTGGCGGAGCACGGGAGCACCTTCCTTCGCGGGGATCACCCGCAGATGTTGTCCCGGGCGGTCGAGGTGGTCAGCGGGGCGTCCCCGGCCGAGGGGGACTCCTCCGGCTCGGGGGCCTCGACCTCCGGAGCGTTGAACGTCGTGTAGTTGAAGCCGATCACGATCTGGATCTCGCCGTCCAGGGTGGTGTCCTCCACCACCTCGGCGCCCGGGATCGTCCCGGCCACGTACTCGGCGGCCGCGGCGTCGCCGGCGCCGTGCCGGACCTGGGTGGCGGGCACGTCCCGGCTGCTCCAGTCGGAGGCGGGGTCGGGCACCTGGAACCCGGCGCCGGCCAGGGAGCCGTCCAGGGAGGCGCCCAGCCCGGGGGTGCCGGTGCCGTTGAACACCCGCACCCGGATGTCGGCCGGGACGGGCTCCGCCGCTTCCTCCTCCGGTGCGGAGGGCTCGTCGGAGGGCCCGGTGATCGGGCGGTCGGCGTTGATGTCGGCGAACAGGTCGCGGGCGGCGGGCTCGTCCCACAGCAGGGCGACGTCGCCGCGCGGGGTCCAGAAGTCCATGTCGGCGATGGGCACCTGCGCGAAGGTCACCGCCGCCATGTCCAGGTCGCGCATCTGGTAGGCGAGCTCGTTGATGGTGGAGGTGTCCAGCCCCTCGTCGACGGTCACCGACGACAGGGCGCTGTCCAGGAACGCGGTGAGCTTGCCGGGGTCGGACAGGGTCTCGCTGCTCAGCGCCTGGTCCAGCATGGCCGCCAGCACCTGCTGCTGCCGGTCGATGCGGTCCAGGTCGCCGCGCGGGGTGGCCCGGGTGCGGGCGAAGGCCAGGGCCTCGGTGCCGTCCACCCGGTGGGTGCCCGCCGCCATGTCCAGGTGGGCCTTGGGGTCGTCGATCGCCTCGGGCAGGCACACCTCGATGCCGCCCAGCGCGTCGACCACGCCGACGAACCCCGAGAAGTCGACCTCCACGTAGTGGTCGACGCGCACGTCCGTGACCGATTCCACGGTGCGCACGGCCAGCTGCGGGCCGCCGTAGGCGTAGGCGGCGTTGATCTTGTCCTCGCCCTCGCCGGGGATGTCCACCCACAGGTCGCGGGGGATGCCGACGACGGTGATCCGGTCGCGCTCGTGGTTGAGCCGGACCAGCATCATCGTGTCGGAGCGGCGCCCGGGCGTGGAGCCCACGCTCAGCGCGCTGCGGTCCTCCTCGGCCAGGGTCTCGCGGCTGTCGGAGCCGATGACCAGGAACGTCAGCCCGCCGGTCTCCTCGGGGCGGTCCCCGTCGGCCAGGCCGCCGAAGACGTCGAAGCGGTTGAGGGTGCCCGACATCCACCCGGTGATCGCCCAGGAGGTCCCCGAGGCGAGCAGGACCAGCACGGACAGGACCGACATCACGACCAGGCCCGCGCGGCGGCGGCGGACGGCGGGGGAGGGCACGGTGATCCGGCCGGACCGGGAGGAGCGCCGGTCGCCGGGCGGGATCGGCCGGGACCGCTCACGGCGGAACTCGCCGTCGCCCGGTCGATTCCGTCCCCCGTTGTCGTCGTTCATCGGTTTCCCCGTCCCGCCCCGGTCAACGGTGTCCTCAACCCTTAGGTTGTCACCCGATCCCCCGCATCGTGTGAGATGTCGATCCTCGGCGTGTTGTTCTCGGCTTGGGGCGTCCCCGTCGGGATGGGGGAGAAAAGGGGCGGGGTCTCCACTGCAGGTCGAAGACCCGGCTCTGTGGTACTTTGTCGCCGATCTGACCGGTACCCGGCGCCGCCCCGCACGGCGCGGGACTCCCCGCCACCGGTTCCCTTCCCGGACACGGACGCCTTCATGTCCGCCGTTCCCCCTGATATTCCGGAGAAACCGATGACGCATCCCCCTGTCTCCCCCAAGAACTGGCTCGTCACCGTTCTGCTGTCCTTCTTCCTGGGCTACCTCGGCGTCCACCGCTTCTACGCGGGCAAGATCGGCACGGGCGTCCTGATGCTCGTCACCTGCGGCGGCGTGGGCGTGTGGGCCCTCATCGACTTCATCATGGTGCTGCTCGGCAGGTTCCAGGACTCCGACGGCCTCCCGATCAAGAACCAGGCCTGACCCCGCCGGCCGCGCCGGGAGACCGGCGCGGCCGCCGCCCGCGGTGCAGTACCTTGGACGCGCGCGGGCGTCGATGCCCCCACGCATCCGCCGCGCAGTCCGACACGTCTCGATCTTGGGAAGTGCCCGTGTCCTGGCCGCCGGTCTCCGTCGTCATGCCCGTCCTCAACGAAGAGCGCCACCTCGCCGCCGCGGTGGAGCACGTCCTCGCCCAGGAGTACCCGGGCGAGCTGGAGGTCGTGCTCGGCGTGGGGCCCTCCGAGGACCGCACCCGCGAGGTCGCCGACGGCCTGGCCGCCGCCGACCCCCGGGTCAAGGTGGTGGACAACCCCACCGGCAGGACCCCCTCGGGCCTGAACGCCGCCATCGGCGCCTCCTCCCACGACATCGTGGCCCGCATCGACGGCCACGCGATGATGCCCTCCGACTACCTCCGCGTGGCCGTGGAGACCCTGGAGGAGACCGGGGCCGACAACGTCGGCGGCATCATGGCCGCCGAGGGCACCACCCCCTGGGAGAAGGCGGTCGCCGCCGCCATGACCTCCAAGGTCGGCGTGGGCAACGCCCGCTTCCACACCGGCGGCGAGGGCGGCCCGGCCGACACGGTCTACCTGGGCGTCTTCCGGCGCTCGGCGCTGGAGCGCGTGGGCGGCTACGACGAGGCCTTCCTGCGCGCCCAGGACTGGGAGATGAACCACCGCATCCGCGAGAGCGGCGGCGTGGTGTGGTTCCAGCCGCGCATGCGCGTCTCCTACCGCCCGCGGCGCAACGTCAGGCTGCTGGCCAAGCAGTACTTCCACTACGGCCGCTGGCGGCGCGTGGTGGCCCGCCAGCACAGGGGCACCATCAACCTGCGCTACCTGGCGCCGCCCGTCGCCCTGGCCGGGGTGGTCCTGGGCCTGCTCGGCGGCCTCCTGTGGTGGCCGCTGTGGCTGGTGCCCGCCGCCTACCTGGCCCTCGTGGTCGCCGCGTCGCTGCCGCTGGGTCGCGGCCTGCCCGCCGCCTCGCTGCCGCTCATCCCGGTCGCCCTGGCCACCATGCACATGTCGTGGGGCGCGGGCTTCATCACCAGCCCACCCGGTCTGGGCTCGGACTCCCGTACCGCACGGGCCTCCCGGGGCGCCCAGGCCTCCTGAACCGGGCCCGGTTCCGGCATGATGTCCCCATGGACGAATTGCGCGGAGACCAAGCGGATTGGGGCTTCGACGGGGAGACCGTCGACATCGTCTACAAGAAGTCCTGGACCGGCAGCGCGCTCCTGAAGGAGCTCGGCCGCCTGAGCGTCCCGGTGGGGGCGATCGCCGGGGTCGAGTTCACGCCGGGCGGCGGCCGCCGCAAGGGGTGGCTGCTCCGGCTCTCGCTGCGCGAGCGCATGGACCCCTACGCCGCCGTCGGCGCCATGCTCCGGGACGACCTCCAGCCCTTCCGGCTCACCGGTCCCGCCAAGACCGAGCTGGTCGCCGAGTACCTCGCCGACCAGATCCGGTTCGCCGCCGAGCAGACCGAGGGCGACCCGGCCCCGGAGACCGTGACCCGGCTGGTCCCCGCCGTCCCCCTGCACATCAAGACGCGGGAGGGCACCGCCACCCTGGACGGCTCCACCCTGCGCCTGGTGTGGTCCGGCGACTACGCGAGCGCGGCCAAGCGCCGCGCGGGCCGCCGCGAGTACGACCTGTCGGAGATCTCCAGCGTGGACTGGGGGCCGCCGGACGGCTGGGGGTGGGGCTTCCTGCGCGTGGTCCCCGCAGGCGAGCCGACACGGGACGGCCGGCCCAAACACGACCTCGGCATGCTGCGCTCGGCCGACGACGGCGGCGAGATCTACAAGGTGTTCCTCATGGCCGCCACGGTCACCGCGCACGTGTGGGCCCGGGGCGGCCCGGCCCCGGCGGGCCCCGGCGGCCGCTGGCGGGAGATCGCCCGCGGCACCGTCCGCGCGCTGACCGGGGCGCCCGCGCTCCTCGGCGCCGACACCGGCCGGGACGCTCAGCCGGACCCGGACCCGGACGCGCGGGCGGAGGAGGCCCCGGACGGGGCCGAGGGGGAGCGCGGCCCCGACACCGCGTGGATCTTCGCCCAGATCGAGCGGCTGGGGGAGCTGCACGCCAAGGGACTGCTCACCGACGAGGAGTTCGCCGCCAAGAAGGCCGAGCTCCTCGACCGGATCTGACCCCGGCCGGCCCCGGCCGGCGCCTCAGGCCGCGCCGTTGAGCTCCGCCTCGCGCAGCGCGGCCACCGCGCCGGGCACGTCGTCCACCACCACCGCGTCCATCCCGGCGGCCGCGAACATCGCCGCGTCCTCCGGGGCCGGGCACCAGGAGGCCACCTCCAGGCCCGCCTGGTGGGCCAGGTCCACGGTGTACTCCACCGAACGCCGACCGGGCAGCGGGCCGTCGTCGGTGAGGCCGAACGACCGCACGTCCACGGCCACGATCGGGCAGCCCAGCCCCACCGCGCCCGCGACCGCCTGGTCCAGCGGGTTGCGCACGAACGGCATCCACGCCGTGGGCACCTCCGGGGCGCCCTCGTGGACGGCCAGCAGCACACCGGGGTCGAACGAGCACACGAACACCCGGCGGCGCTCGGCCTCCCGCCGCAGGTACGGCATCAGCAGCGAGGCGGTCCTGCGGGCGGGGGCGTCCACGGCGTCCTCCATCACCGTCTTGACGTCCACGTCCAGGCCCACCTGCGGGGGGATGGCGGCCAGGCCCTCCTCCAGGCCCACCAGCCCGGCCCGGGCGCACTCGGCCGCGGTCAGGTCCACCACCGCGCGCCCGTCGTCCAGCGCCGCGTTGTGGTAGAGCACCAGCTCGTCGTCGGCGGTGCGCCGCACGTCGATCTCGATCCAGTCGGCCCCGGCCGCGACCGCGGCGCTGAAGGACTCCGGTGTGTTCTCGCGGGCCTGGTCGACCACTCCGCGGCCCACGCCGCGGTGGCCGATGACCTCCGTCGTCCCGCCGAAGACCCCGCTCACGGCGCCGCCTCGCGCAGGGGGGCGTCCCCCCGGGACCGGCGCAGCAGCGCTTCGGCCACCTCCACGTCGCCGGGGTTGGTCACCTTGATGTTCGTCTCTTCGCCCGGCACGATCCGGACCTCCTTCTCGGGCAGGTAGCGGAGCACGACCCCGCAGTCGTCGGTGGCGACCAGGCCGGGGTCGGCGGTCGCCAGGGCGTAGGCGCGGCGCACCGTCCCCAGCCGGAAGCCCTGCGGGGTCTGCATGCGGCGCAGCGAGGAGCGCGCGGGGACCTCGGCGACCGCCTCGCCGCCGGGGCCCTCGACCACGCGCACCACCGTGTCCGCGCTGGGCACCGCCACGCCCACGGCGTCCGCCCGGGCCAGAGCGGCCACGCAGGCGGAGACGGTCGCGGGGGAGACCAGCGGCCGGGCGGCGTCGTGCAGCAGCACGAGGTCGTCGTCGGCGGCGCCGGACACCGCGGCCAGGGCCGCCACGGAGGTGTCGGTGCGGGTCGCGCCGCCCGGCAGTACCCGGGACAGCTTGGCGAACCCGGCGTCGGCCAGCAGCTTCTCCGCCCGGGGAACGTACTCGTCCACCATGAGCACGATGATCTCGTCCACGTCGGGGCACTCCTCGAACGCGGACACGGCGTGTTCCAGGATCGTCCGGCCGGCCAGCGGCAGGAACTGCTTGGGGGTGTCCGCGCCCATGCGCGCCCCGACCCCGCCGGCCAGGACCGCCGCGATCACCCGCGGGCGCCCGGCGCCGTCCACCTCGTCCACCGATCTCCTCCTCATGGCGGTCTCCCCGACGGCGGCGAACCGGCGGGGCCCGTACGCGGAACGGAGGGTGACGCGGCGCGGACGCGACGGTTCCGGCTCCCGGCGGGGACACCCGCGGCCGCGGCGGCCCGGATGTTGCGCGCGTGTTTCCGTTCCCTACGAGCCGAGGCTAGTCGACCGGCCCCGGGCACGCATGGTCACGGTCCGGACACGGATGTGCGGCAGGTTGGTGGGCGCGCCCCGTCCGTCGCAGCGGTAATCTATGCACGCCTGTTCAATGTGCCCGGTCCGACCGCGACCCACAGCGGTCGTCGAGCCGGGCGCGGTCCGTGACAATCCCCCGGTCGCCCGGACACGTCCCCCCGTTTCCCCGGTCGTCGTCCGACCGGGGCCGTGGACCGCGCGTGTCGACCGGTGCGCGCAGGCACGAGAACCCACCTGTCCGGTGGCGCGAGCGTGGACCGGACGGCAATTCTTTCGATCCTTGGAGGTGGCGGTGGCGTCAAGGGCGCTGGCCGTCTGGGAGCACCGGAAGGTCGTCGGCCTCCTGGTCCGACGCGACCTGAAGGTCAAGTACCAGCAGTCGATTCTCGGATACGCCTGGACGATGTTGGAGCCGCTGGCTCTGACCCTGGTCTACTTCTTCGTCTTCGGGGTCATCCTGGGGGCCGACCGCGGCATGCCCGCGAACGCGATGGAGTACGGCGGTTTCCTGCTCTTCCTGGTGGCCGGGATCCTGCCGTGGAACACCTTCGGCGCGATCCTCAGCGAGGCCCCGCGCGCGATGATCACGCACTCCAAGCTGATCACCACGATGAAGGTGCCCCGGGAGATCTTCCCCACGGCCACGGTGGGCACCAAGTTCATCGAGTACCTGCTCACCTGGCCGGTGCTGATCCTCTTCGTGATCTTCCTGGGCGGCCGCCCCTCCTGGGAGGGCGTGCTGGTCTGGCTGCCGCTGGCCATCCTGCTCCAGTTCACCATCGGCCTGGGCCTGACCCTGCTGCTGTCCTCGATCAACGTGCTGGTGCGCGACGTCGAGCGACTCGTGCGCATCGCCTCCCGCATCCTGTTCTACGGATCGGCGATCCTGTACCCGGCGTCCATGGTCCTGGAGTCGGCCCGGGTGCCGGAGTGGCTCAAGGTCGCCTACCAGTTGAACCCGCTGCTGGGTATCTTCGAAATGCACCGCGCGGTGTGGTTCGCCGGGTTCGAGGAGCTGACCCCGGGGCCGATCGCGATCACCTCTGCGGTCGTCGGTTCGCTGCTGATGCTGGTCATCGGATACTGGACGTTCCGCCGCCTGGAGATGTCCGTCCTGAAGGAGTTGTGATGGCCCAGACCGACTACGGCACCGACCTGGCGAGCGGCCCGGTCATCGAGGCCAAGGGCCTCGGTGTCAAGTTCGCGGTCAACCGCCGTCGCAAGCGCAGCCTGCGCGAGATGTTCATCCACGGCACCAAGCGCGACCCCAACGCCGAGGGGGACGAGTTCTGGCCGCTGCGCGACGTGTCCTTCGAGGTCGCCCGCGGCGACTGCGTCGGCATCGTCGGCAAGAACGGCACCGGCAAGTCCACCCTGCTCAAGATGATCGCCGGGGTGCTCATCCCCGACGAGGGCGAGGTGCACGTGCGGGGCAAGGTCGCGCCGCTGCTGGAGCTGCGCGCGGGCTTCAACGACAACCTCACCGGCCGCGAGAACGTGTACCTGGTGGGCTCGCTGCACGGGATGACCGAGAAGCAGATCGACGAGCGCTTCGAGGAGATCATCGACTTCGCCGAGATCAAGCAGAAGTTCGTGGACACCCCGGTGCGCCACTACTCCAGCGGCATGAAGGTGCGGCTGGGCTTCGCCCTGATCTCCCAGCTGGAGCACCCGATCATGCTGGTCGACGAGGTGCTGGCGGTGGGCGACAAGGCCTTCAAGCGCAAGTGCTACGAGGCCATCGAGCGGATGCTGGCCAACCACCGGACCATGGTGCTGGTCTCCCACAACGAGGGCGACCTGCGCCGGTTCTGCAACCGCGGCCTGTACATCAAGGGCGGGGCGCTGGCGCTGGACACCGACATCGACGCCGCGCTGGCCGCCTACAACGAGGACACCAAGGCCGAGATCGCCAAGCGCAAGCAGGCCGAGGAGGCCAAGAAGAAGCGCGCGGAGGAGGCCGAGAAGAAGGCCGGCGGCGACAAGGACGGCGGCCAGGCCGCCTGACCCCCGCCGCGCCCCGAGGGCGCCCCAGGGGGCTCTCAGGGCCCGCAGAGGACACACGGTGCGCACTGCCGGAGGATTCCGGCGGTGCGCACTTTGTCATCTGACCCGACCGAAATGGCGCCACGCCGCTCTGAACAGGCCAAACGGACACCTGTGGCGTGTCAGTGATTGATTGACCACAGAGCGTGGGTGACGGTTGCTCTCACCGAGAACTCGAGAGGGACACGCCCATGGCCAACGGCACCGTGGCGCGCTCGACCGCGCGCCTCCTCGAACGCAGGCACGTCACCCGGGCGGGGATGAGCCGGATCGCCGTGATGGTCTCCGTCGGCGCCGCCGTCTGGTTCACCCGCCCGGACACCGTCGGCGGGCTGGCCGGATCGGCCTTCCTGGTGGCGGTGCTGTTCTGCGACTCCGTCCGCGAGCGCATGCGCGCCGGGCGCTACGACGCCCTCACCCTGTGGCTGTCCGCCATGCTCTCCCAGCTGCGCGAGTACATCGTCTACCTGGGCCTGGCCGTGGGCGCGGTGCTGGCCGGGGCCGGCGGGGCCTGGGGGTGGGCCGCCGGGGCCCTGGTGGCCCTGGCGCTGCGCGACGCGCTCCTGGTGGCCCGGGAGGCGCCGCCCGCGCCCCCGGTGCCGTCCCGGCGCGGCCGGGGCGCGGGGAAGGCGGCCGGGGAGGCGGCGGTGGCGCCCGCGGCGGCCGGACTCGTCCCGCGCCCGGCCACCGGGGGCCACGACCGGGACGGGGCCGCCGTGCCGTCCGGCCACCGGACCGCACGGCCGGGCCCCGGCCCGCGGCCGGGGCGGCCCCGGGGACGCCCCGCGGCCCCGCCCCGCCGCGTCAGCGGGGCAGGGGCGCGGCGGCGGGCGCCCGCCGCCGACCTCGCCCGGCGGCTGCTCGCCTTCCCCCAGCCGGTCCGCTTCCTGGCGATCGCCGTCACGGCCACGCTGTGGGACCCGCGGATCTCCTTCGTCACCCTCATCGTCGGCTGCGCCATCGCCATCACCACGGCGCTCGTCGACCCCGCGGCGGCCCACGGGGGGCGGCGGTGAACGGGGCGCAGGGGGCCGCGCGCACCGCCGGGACCGTCCCGGACCTACGCGCGCTCCGTGATGACGGTCACTTCTGCCGTCTGGCGGGGCGCGTCGCCCCGGGCCTGGTTCCGCCGCTCCCGACCGCGGCGGCGGCCGCGATGGTCGTCCTCGTCCTCCTGGCGGCGGACCGCGGGCTTCCGGCAGGCATTACCCTGTTCGCACCGGTCGCTGCCCTGCTACTGTCCGGAACGGCCTCGGGCCACCCCCACGACGGACGGTTCGACCGACTCGTTCCGCCCGTTCTGCGCGTCATGGAGTACGCGTACCTGATGGTCGTGGGGCTCGCGTCCGGTGTACCCGGTCCCCTGGTGTTCGTACTCTTGATGACGGTCGCCTGTCACCACCGCGACGACGCCGTCCGCCCCCCGGTCGGTGTGGCGAGGTCGCCGCGGACGCGCGCGGCCGCCCTCGGCTGGGACGGGCGCATGCTCGTCGTCGCCGCGGGGAGCGCGCTGCACGTGCCCGTTCCGGTCTACGGCATACTCGCCGGATACCTGGCGGTGCTGCTCGTCACCGAGGCGGTGCGCACCTGGAGCGCCACGCCGGTGGCCGACGTGCTCCCGGCCGGCACCGTCCCCGAGGACGGCGCCGGGCCCGGACACCCCCGGCCCGGGTACGGCCAGGAGGGCGACCCTGCACCGGTCGCCGAAACGTTCGGGGAGGCGTAGGACCTCCCCGCTAAGGAGGAACACGCCCGCATGCTCGGAATGGTTCTCGCCGCAGGCGCGGGGCGGCGTCTGCGCCCCTACACCGACACGCTGCCCAAGGCCCTGGTGCCCGTCGACGGTGAGACGACCATCATGGACATCTCGCTGCGCAACCTGGCCGCGGCCGGCCTGACCGACGTGGTCGTCGTCGTGGGCTACCGCGCCGAGGCCGTGGAGGCCCGCAAGGAGGCGCTCGAGGAGCGCCACGGCGTGAAGCTCACCCTCAGCTACAACGACAAGGCCGAGGAGTGGAACAACGCCTACTCCCTGTGGACCGCGCGCGAGTTCTTCTCCGAGGGCGTCCTCCTCGTCAACGGCGACACCGTGCACCCGGTGAGCGTCGAGGAAACGCTACTCGCCGCCAGGGGTCCGGAACTCCTCCTCGCGGTGGACAACGTGAAAAGCCTCGCCGACGAGGAGATGAAGGTGACCCTCGACGACGACGGCCACCTCGCCACCATCACCAAGCTCATGGACCCGGCCACCGCCGCCGGCGAGTACATCGGCGCCACCCTCTTCGAGGGCTCCCTGGACGCCCGCCTCGCCGACGCCCTCAAGGCCACCTGGGAGCGGGACCCGCAGCTCTACTACGAGGACGGCTACCAGGAGCTCGTCCGCCGCGGCGAGAAGGTCTCGGTCGCCCCCATCGGTCAGGTGGAGTGGGTCGAGGTCGACAACCACGACGACCTGGCCAAGGCTCGGGAGATCGCGTGCCGCTACTAGCCCGAATGCTGCCCTCGCCGGTGGCCATCGACGTCCGGCGCGGGGCCATCGCCTCGCTCGGCTCGGTGCTCGCCGACCGGCGCATCGCCACCGAGGGCCGGATCGCCGTCGCGGTCGGCCCCGGCCAGGGCGAGCAGATCGCCGCCGACCTCGACCTGCCGCACTGCGAGGTGTTCCGGGTCGAGGAGGGCACCGTCGACGCCGCCAACGAGCTGGGCAGGAAGCTCCGCTCGGGCGCCTACGAGGCGGTCGCCGGGATCGGCGGCGGCAAGACCATCGACGTCACCAAGTTCGCCGCCACCATGGCCGGCATCCCGATGGTGGCGGTCGCCACCAACCTGGCGCACGACGGCATCGCCTCCCCGGTCAGCTCCCTGGAGCACGAGGGCGGCAAGCCCTCCATCGGGGTCACCATGCCCATCGCCGTGGTCATCGACGTGGACTACGTCCGGGCCGCGCCCTCCCACCTGGTGCGCTCGGGCATCGGCGACGTGGTCAGCAACATCTCGGCCATCGAGGACTGGGAGCTGTCCGGGCGGATCAACGGCGAGCCGGTCGACGGCATGGCCGTCACCTTCGCCCGGGTCGCGGCCGAGGCGGTCCTGCACCGGCCCGACTCGATCGAGTCCGACGCCTTCCTCACGGTCCTGGCCGAGGGCCTGGTCCTGTCCGGGATGGCCATGTCGGTCGCCGGGTCCAGCCGGCCCGCCAGCGGCGCCTGCCACGAGATCCTGCACGCCGTCACCCAGCTCCACCCGGGCAAGGGCAACCACGGCGAGCTCGCCGGCCTGGGCGCGCTGTACGCGTCCTTCCTGCGGGTCCGCCACCTGGGCTGGTCCGAGGCGCGGATGGGCGAGATCCGGGACTGCCTGGTCCGCCACGGGCTGCCCGTGGTGCCCTCCGACGTCGGCCTGGACGATGAGGCGTTCGCGCGGGCCGTGGTGCACGCGCCGGACACCCGTCCCGGCCGGTTCACCATCCTGGAGCACCTCGGCCTGTCCGAGAGCGAGATCGGACGGAGCGTCGCGGACTATGTCAAGACCGTCGGTCGCTGAGGTCCGCGCGGGCGGCCAGCCCGCGGGGATCAAGGAGCGCACGAACGAGGAGCACTGGGCGGGCCGCCTCTACATGAGGGACCTCTCGCCCTACGTCAGCACCTTCTTCGTCCGGCTGGGCGTGCCGCCGAACCCCATCACCTACCTGATGATGGCGTTCGGCGTCCTGGCCGGCGTGGTGGTCGCCTTCGGCGGGCTGTGGTCGGCCCTGGCGGCCGCCCTGCTGATCCAGGTCTACCTGCTGCTGGACTGCTCCGACGGCGAGGTCGCCCGGTACACCGGCCGCACCAGCGTCACCGGAATCTACCTGGACCGGATCGGGCACTACGTGGCCGAGATCGCCCTGCTCATCGGCCTGGGCGTGCGCGCCCAGGGCGGGCTGGAGCCGGGCGGCTGGGTGATCCTGGGCATGGTCGGCGCGATCGGCGTGGCCCTCATCAAGGCCGAGACCGACAACGTCGTGGTGGCCCGCGCCAAGGCGGGGCTGCCCGAGAAGGTGACCGACGAGGCGATGCGCCCGCGCTCGTCCGGGCTGAGCCTGGCCCGGCGGCTGGCCTCCGCCCTCAAGGTGCACCGGCTGATCCAGGCCGTCGAGCTGTCCCTGATCGTCGTGGTGGCCGCGGTGGTGGACCTGTTCCTGGGCGACCTGCTCGCCACCCGGGTCCTCGTCGCCGCCTGCGCGGCGGTGGCGGCGCTGATGAGCGTCGCGCACTTCGTGAGCGTGGTGGCCTCGCGCCGCCTCGAATAACGCGTCGGTGACGTTCGCGTCACATACGGGGCCGCGGCCCATACCCCGCCCGCGGCCCCGTACACCGGCCTTTTATTCTTTCGTTAGCCTGTTCCTGCGAATGTCGGTCTTCGTCAACCTGCAAGAAGCCTGTCGTCCACAGATACGGTCCCGAACATGACCACACCCGTGATTCCGCCCCGGACCGAGGGGTCCGTGACGGAGGTCTCCCCAGGGCCCAGAGCCGAACGGAGCCGTCCCCAGGTGTCCGGTGCCAGCAAGCCCACCCTCTCCTGCGTTCTGCTCACCATGGGCAACCGCCCGGCCGAGCTGCGCCGCGCCATCACCAGCGTGTTCGAGCAGGAGGGCGCCGACGTCGAGGTCGTCGTCGTGGGCAACGGCGCCGACCTGCCCGAGCTGCCCGAAGGCGTGGTCACCGTCCGCCTGCCGGAGAACGTGGGCATCCCCGAGGGCCGCAACCACGGGGTGCGCGCCACGAAGGGCGACGTGATCCTCTTCCTGGACGACGACGGCTGGTACCGCTCCACCGACCTGGCCCGGCACGTGCGCGAGCGGTTCGCCGCCGAGCCGTCCCTGGGCGCCCTGTCCTTCCGCATCGCCGACCCGGACGGCGGCCCCGACCAGCGCCGCCACGTGCCGCGGCTGCGGGTGGGCGACTCCCGCCGCTCCAGCGTGGTCACCACGTTCCTGGGCGGTGCCAGCGCGGTCCGCCGCACCGCGTTCGAGGCGGGCGGCGGCCTGCCGGGCGACTTCTTCTACGCCCACGAGGAGACCGACCTCGCCTGGCGGATCATGGACGCCGGGTACACCATCGAGTACGACGCCGACGCGGTCATGTACCACCCGGCGGTCGCCCCGACCCGGCACGAGAACTTCTACCGGCTCAACGCCCGCAACCGGGTGTGGCTGGCCCGCCGCAACCTGCCCTGGCCGCTGGCCTTCGCCTACCTGGGCACCTGGGTGGCCCTGACCGTGCTCCGCGAGCGCGACCGCGCCTCCCTCAAGGCCTGGTTCGCCGGCTTCCGAGAGGGCTGGCGCGAGGACGCCGGCCCGCGCACCCCGATCCGCTGGTCGACCGCCTGGCGCATGACCCGCGCCGGCCGCCCCCCGATCATCTGAGCCGGGCGTGCCATGATGGGCGTTCCCGCCCCGTGAGCCTCGGGGCCGTACCCCCTGGGAGGCAGAGTGGGTTCCAGCCTGCTCGGACTCATCATCCTGGCCGTGGTCGCCCTGGGCGGCCTCGCGCTGGTCGGCGGACTGGTCTTCTTCGTCGTCCGGGCGGCCAGGCCCAAGGCGCCACCTGCGCGGCAGTACCATCCGGGCGCCCCGCAGCAGCCCCACCCGGGGCAGGGCGGGCCGCAGTACCCGCAGGGCCCGCCCGGACAGGGGTGGGGGCCGCCGCCGGGCGGCCCCGGACCGCGCTGAACACGACGACGGGCCCCTCGCGGTGCGAGGGGCCCGTGCCGTTCCCTCCCCGGCCGGGTGGCGGTCCGGTCGGAGGCGGGGATCAGACCTCGGTGACGACGGCGTCCCGCTCCAGGCGCGGCAGGCGGTCGAACCAGGCGTCCGGCCCGGGGCGGCCGATGTTCATCACCACGACCGGGCGCAGCGGCGAGTCCTCGCCGAAGAACTCCCTGCGCACGCCCTCGGCGTCGAAGCCGGTCATCGGCCCGGCGGCCAGCCCGGCCGCGCGCACGCCGATGATCAGGTAGGCGATCTGCAGGAACGCGTTCTTGACGGCCATGTCCTCGCGGGCCCCGACCGGCATCTGCGCGAAGTTCTCGCGGGCGTCGGGGGCGACCGGGAAGGTCGTCGGGAAGTTCTCGTGGAAGTCGGTGTCCGCGGACAGGATGAGCGTCAGCGGGGCCGCCGCGGTCTTGGGCGCGTTGTTGCCCGCCATGTGCGGGACCAGGCGCTCGCGGGCCTGCTCGGAGCGGACCGCGGTCACGCGCAGGGACTGCAGGTTCATCGCGGTGGGGCCGTACTTGACCAGTTCGTAGATCTCTCCGAGCTGCTCCTCCGTCACCGGCTCGGCGGTGAAGGAGTTGGCGGTGCGGGCGGCCCGGAACAGCAGGTCCTGGGCGTCCTTGTCGAGCAGCAACTGGGTCATGGTCGTACCTCGGTCGTTCGTGGGGTGTGACCGGCGGAAACGTGCGCCGGTCGGTACACCCGCACCCAACCTGCTTGACCAGGAAGATATTTCCTAGGCCAGGTAAGTGTGGTCGCCCTCACTCGCCGGAGCCCGCTCGTCACTGCGCTGGCGGGGTATCCGCGGTGTCGGACCGCCCGCCTCGTCCACCCACTCCTCGAGCTGCTTGACGAACGCCCGGGCCTGGACCGGCCAGTGGTACGAGGTCTGCGCGATGCGGTGGCCGGTCCGCGCCAGCCGGCCGCGCAGGCCCTCCTCCGCGCGCAGGCGCAGCACCGCGTCGGCCGCCGCGGCCGGGTCCTGGAACGGCACCACCAGGCCCGCCGGCCCCTCGGGCCGCTCGGTCACCAGCCGGACCGCCACCGGGCTCGGCGAGGTGACCACCGGCAGCCCGTGCGCCATGTACTCCACGACCTTGGTCGGCATCGAGTGCCGGTAGTTGGGGGTGTCGTGCAGCAGGCTGATGCCCGCCATCGCCCCCGCGCACATCCGCAGCGCCCGGTCGTTGGGCACGAACCCGTACCAGGTCAGCGCGTCCTCCTGCTGCGCCTCGCGCAGCAGCGGCCGCACGCCCGCGTCGGCGCCGCCGATGATCTCCAGGCGGACCCCGTGCGGCTGGAGCAGGCGCCCCAGCTCGACCATCTCCCGGGCGCCCCGGGCCAGGGACACGTGCCCCAGGTAGACGACCCGGTCGTCGCCCGGAAGGCGGGTCGGGGAGTCGGGGACGTCGGTGGTGTTGGGCACCACCGGGTGCGGCCGCCGGAACCGGTCCCGGTACCCCTCCTCGGCGAGCAGCAGCTTCATCCGCCGCTCCGCCCGCCGCTCGAAGGAGCGCACCAGCATCCCCAGCGGGCGGCGCGCCGGCCGGGGCACCCACGGCTTGGTGAGGACCGCCGCGGCGGTGTCCTCGTGCACGTCCCACACCGTCACCGGGCGCTCGGCCGGCAGCGCCAGCAACAGCTCGGGGTCGTGGAAGAGCAGCAGGTCGGCCTTGGGCGCGTGCTCGGCCAGCACCGCCCGGGCGGCGCGCAGGGCGGACAGCCGCTCGCGCCCGGAGGCGCGCGGGACGTCCACGGAGCGCAGCTCGCTCCACGGGGTCACGCCGCACTCGCGGAACGGCGCGACGTAGGTCACCGTGTGTCCTGCGTCCAGCAGGGCGCGGATCTGCCGGTGCAGGATCCGGGCGTCCTCCGGGTGGTGGACCACTGTGGCCACAAGCGCGTGCATCACATCACCTACCTGTGTCGCCGGTAAGGCGCATCTGAGAAGATGATCCGCTTTTGGGCAGCGGTACCGGCTGTGCGACACGGTATTCATCTGCGGAAACACGCAAAGGTCGGCGGGGTGGACGCCCGGGGGGCAACCGGTGAACCTTGGTGCGACGGCGAGTGAACACACGAGGGCACGCCGTCGGACACCGGGTGTCCGGGACGGCGCGCCCCCGTTCTGTGGGCCCGTGAACGGGCTCTCGGGCGTGTTCGGTGGATGCTTCCGTGCGGCTCGGCGCTCGCGCCGGGTGCCGGGAGCGGTCGTCGGGCGCTCTCTCGCAGACCGCCCGGCGGCCGCGACCCGGAATGATCCGCCGAACAGCCCTAGAGCACCTGGATGCCCTCGCGCTGGACGTAGCGGCGGGCCTGCGCGGGCACCACCGTCGGGTCCTCGTCCTTCGGGGCGCGGCGCAGCACGCCGCGGGTGTCCAGCAGCAGCCGCGCGTACTCCTCCAGCAGCTTGGGCCGGTACTCGCTGTGGTCGGTGAGCAGGATCACCAGGTCGGCCTCGGCCAGCGCCCGGTCCAGGTCGGTGGACCGCTCGATGTCCTGACCGTCCACCTGCCAGGACTCCACGTGCGGGTCGTGGTAGGTGAGGGTCGCGCCCTTGGCGAGCAGCTTGCGCGCCACCGGGCGGGCCGGCGACTCGCGCTGGTCGGCGATGTCGGCCTTGTAGGTCACGCCGAGGAGCAGCACCTTGGACCGCGACAGCGCCAGCCCGGACTCGTTGAGCAGCTCCTGGGCGCGCTGGATGACGTAGGACGGCATCCGGCTGTTGATCTCCTGGGCCAGCTCCACGAACCGGAACGGGTAGCCCAGGGTCTTGACCTTGTACGACAGGTAGTTCGGGTCGATCGGGATGCAGTGCCCGCCCACGCCCGGACCCGGGTAGAAGGCCTGGAAGCCGAACGGCTTGGTGGCCGCCGCCGCGATCGAGTCCCACAGGTCGACGCCCAGCTCCTGGCAGAAGATGGCCATCTCGTTGACCAGGGCGATGTTGACGTGCCGGTAGGTGTTCTCCAGCAGCTTGGCCATCTCGGCCTCGCGGGTGCCCCGCGCCCGGACCACGGTGTTCACGAACCGGCCGTAGAACGCGGCCGCCGCCTCCCCGCACTCGGGCGTGAGCCCGCCCACGACCTTGGGGGTGTTGGCCACGCCGAAGGTCGGGTTGCCCGGGTCGATCCGCTCCGGCGAGAACGCCAGGTGGAAGTCGGCGCCCGCGACCAGCCCGGACTCCTCCAGGATGGGGCGCACGACCTCCTCGGTGGTGCCCGGGTAGGTGGTCGACTCCAGGATCACCAGGGTGCCGGGGCTCAGGTGCGCGGCGATCGACTTGGCCGCGGAGGTGACCGCGCCCAGGTCGGGGCCGCCCTCCGGCGACAGCGGGGTCGGCACGCAGATGACGATGGTGCGGGCGGTGGCCAGGACCGACGGGTCGGTGCTCGCCGTGAACCCGCGGTCCAGCATGGCGCGCACGTCCTCTTCGGACAGGTCGTCCACGTGCGACACGCCGCTGTTGAGGCCGCGGACGACGCGCTCGTTCACGTCGAGTCCGGTGACCTTGAGACCGGCGGAGCAGGCTTCGGCGGCCAAGGGCAGACCGACGTAACCGAGACCGATGATGACAAGGTCGCCGGTCACCGCGGACTGCTCGGCTGCAAGGGCTGGGTTGGAGGCTGCGGCATCCACTTCGTGGTCACACTCGCATTCGTTTCGTGAACGGGCGCACTTCATCGAGGACAGCCGGGAACGTCACTGCAAGCGGGACGTTCGAGTGTAGATAGCCGTTGTCCACGATCACGGGATCTGGCCTGGTTCGGACATTCTCCGGATAAGGGCCCGGTACGCGTGGTTGTAGCGGTATACGGCCCCGGTCCATGTTCGGTTCGCCCCGATAAGGCTGCGACCTGCGAGACCGTAGGCCTCTCGCCTTTCCCGACTGTAAGCGAGTTTTGTCAGGACATCAGCGAGACCTGCCGATTCGCCCGGAGGAATTAACTCACCGGTCACCCCAGGTTCCACGATCTCTCGCAGAGCCGGAAGATCACTGGCCACAACCGGCAATCTTCCGGCCATGGCCTCCACGGGTTTGAGCGGTGTCACCACCCGGCACACGCGGTCGTCGCGCCGCGGCACGGCGAACACGTCCATCGCGGCGTGGTGCTCGCGTACCCGGTCCGCGGGGACCCGGCCGGGGAAGTGGGCGGCGCCGGCCAGCCCCAGCTCCTCGGCGCGGGCGCGCAGCGCCGCCAGCTCGGGGCCGTCGCCGACGATCAGGGCGTGCGCCCGCTCGCCGGCCCCGCGCATCCGCGCCACGGCCTCCAGCAGGGTGTCCAGGCCCTCGTAGCCGTAGCAGCTGGTGGTGGTGCCGACCACGAACTCCTCGGGGCCGATGCTCCATTCCGCCCGCACCGCCGTGCCCGGCGGCAGCGGCTCCAGGAACGACTCGTCCACCGCGTTGGGCACCACGAGCAGCCGCTCGGGCGGCACCCCGCGCGCCTCGATGTCGGCGCGCATCGCCTCGCCCAGCGTTACCACCAGGTCGGCGGCGAGCATGCACTCGGTCTCCTGCGCCCGCTCGTGGCGGTAGAAGGCGTCGTCCACGCTCCGCGAGGGGTCGCGGGACAGCCACGACTCCTCCAGGAAGCCCCGCACCTCGTACACCACGGGCAGGCCGAACCGCTGCCCCAGGGCCAGCGCCAGCCGGGCGTTGCGGTGGTTGCTGGCGGCGTGCAGCACGTCCGGCCGCACCTTCTCCACCAGCTCGGACGCCAGCTTCAGCCCGGACGCCAGCTCCTGCCCGGGGTCGGCCGGAGCGGTCCACGGCAGCAGCCGGTGGTAGGAGATCCCGTCCACACGCACCAGCGTGCGCGCGTCCCTGCTCCCCTTGTCCAGGGGGTGCCCGACCCGGCTCACCACGTGCACGTCCATGCCCGCCTCGCGCTGGGCGACGGCGATGCGGTGGGTGCGCTGGGTGTACCCGGCGTTGGTGTGCGGCAGTGCGTTGGTGACCAGATGCAGCACCCGCACACCCGACCCGTCCACCGGGCCCTCCGGAGGCGATGCGAGACGTTCACCTGCGGGGCTTTCCGGTCGCCGAGCGTTCACCGTGTCTTCGGGCCGCGTTGGGGCATCGCGGGTTAACGTGATCCCGTGGTGGACGGGCGACGGGGACGGGGACGCGGCGACGGCCCGCCCCGTGGCCAGGTCCGTCCGGTGGACGGCCCGGTCGCGGACCGGACCCGGAGGAAGGCGTTCGAGCAGTTCGCGCGCCGTCCGGGTGTCCCCGGCGGCCAGGCAGGCCGCCACCAGGCGCCCCACCCTGCGGGGCCCGGCACCGGACGCGGCGGCGAGCACCGCCTCGCGCGCCTCGGCCCGGCGCCCCTCGTCCCACAGGGCGTAGGCGCGGGCCTGACCGCCCACCCGGGCGGCCGCGCCGCGCGCCGCGCGCCGGGCCGGCCCCGGCATCAGCCGCAGCGCGAGCAGCGGCGTCCGGGCGGGGTCGGAGCGCAGGTGGCGCCAGGCCGTCGACGCGGTGAACGTCACCGCCCGCAGCCTGCGGGTCCGGGGACGGGGCGCTTCGGAAACAGGGATGTCATGCACGGTCAGTCACCCAACCACGCGGATGTGGCCGGATGGTGACACCACGGCGACACGGACGGGACGTCCCGGCGAGGAACGCCCCACCGGACCGCCACGGCCCCACCGGAACCGGTGGGGCCGAACGACGAACAGAAGGAGACCAGAGAGCCGTGGCAGCGAGCGCCCCCCTGGGCAGCCGGGACACCGCGATCGTTCACGTGGTCGGTGCCCGCCCCAACTTCGTCAAGGCCGCCCCCGTCGTCTCCGCCCTGCGCGACCGCGGAGCCCACCAGGCGGTGGTGCACACCGGGCAGCACTACGACGACCGCATGTCCGCGGTGTTCTTCCGCGACCTGGGCCTGCCCACCCCCGACGTCGACCTGGGCGTGGGCTCGGGCTCGCACGCCGCGCAGACGGCGGCGCTCATGGTCGGGCTGGAGCAGGAGTTCACCGCCCGCGAGCCCGGGATCGTCGTCGTGTACGGCGACGTGAACTCCACGGTCGCCGCGGCCCTGGTCTCCGCCAAGCTGCACATCCCGGTGGCGCACGTCGAGGCGGGCCTGCGCTCCTTCGACAACACGATGCCGGAGGAGGTCAACCGCCGGGTCACCGACCAGCTCAGCGACCTGTGCTTCGCCACCTCGCCGGAGGCGATCGGCCACCTGGCCGCCGAGGGCGTCTCCCCGGACCGGGTCCACCTGGTCGGCAACCCCATGATCGACACCCTGCTGGCCAACCTCGACCGGTTCGACGCCGAGGCCCTGCGCGCCCGCCTGGGCCTGCCCGAGCGCTACGTCGCCGCCACCCTGCACCGCCCGGCCAACGTCGACGACCCCGACACGGTGGCGCTGCTGGTCGCCCGCCTGCACGAGATCGCCGACCTCGTGGACGTGGTCATGCCGGTGCACCCGCGCGGCAAGGCCGCCTTCGACCGCGCCGGGCTGGGCGACCACCCCCGCGTCCACCTCCTGGAGCCCCTCGGCTACCTCGACTTCGTCGCCCTGGTCCGCGGCTCCGAGGCCGTCGTCACCGACTCGGGCGGCGTGCAGGAGGAGACCACCGTCCTGGGGGTCCCCTGCCTGACCCTGCGCCCCAACACCGAACGGCCCATCACCATCACCCACGGCACCAACCGCCTCGTCACCGAGGCCGACCTGCTCCAGGCCGTCACCAAGGTCCTGCACGGCCACGGCTCCGAGGCACTGCTCGACACGACTCCGCCCCTGTGGGACGGCCGCGCCGGTGAGCGCATCGCCGCCGTCCTGACCCAGTGGTCCAGGTGATCCCATGCCCCGTCCCCTCCCTTCCCGAAGAGCCCCCGGCCCCCGGCCCCCGGCGGACGACGCCGGGTCCGGCGGCGCTCCGCGGCGGTACCCGGCAGGGCACCCGGCCCAGGGCCCGACACGACACAAGGCGGGCGAATCCACCGTTCCGCCCTCTTCCGGCGGTACCGTTCCCCGACAGAGGGGCAGGTGAGCCGCCGTGTCGTACCAGCACACACCACCGACCGCGCCCCGCGAGCCCGCGACACGGCTCACCAAGGGCATCCGGACCCGTCCCGGGACCCGGCGCGGACCCCACCCGACGGGGTGCTCCCGCACGGTGACCCCGGCGGTTCCGCCGATCCGATCCGAACACAAGGTGGCAGACCGTGAAACGGCGTGAACAGAGCCAGACCGAACAGCTCAGGCAGGCCCTGGCCGAACGCGAGGCCCAGCTCCAGGAGGCCCGCGCCCGCCTTGCGGCACTGGAGGACTCCACGTCGCTGCAGGTGGGACGCGCGCTCACCGCCGCGGCCAAGAAGCCCGGCCGTTCCCTGGTCCGCCTCCCGCGCGACCTCTACCGCCTGTGGCGGCGCAGCGGCACCACCCGCCACTCCCAGCAGCAGCGGCGCCCCGGCACGGAGCCGGTGCGCTCCTTCGACGCCGACCGCCAGGAGGCCCGCCTGCTGGCCGGGGCCGCCGGCGGGGCCTCCGACCTGCTCATCGCCGCCACCGCCCTGGGGCCGCAGGTCCAGCGCGCCCTGGACCCCTACATCCGCTCGATCCCGCTGCGCCCCCACGACGCGCAGATCGTCATGGACGGCGTCGACGTCGACCTCGTCCTGGTCTCCGCCTCCGCCGCGGCACCCGGCTCGCCGTGGGCGCACGTGGGCGACCCCGCCGCGGCGGACCGCACCCGCGCCCTGCACTGGGTGCTGGAGTCCGCGGCCGCCCGCGGCATCCCCACCCTGCTCCTGGACGACGCGCCCACCGCGCCGGGCCTGCGCGCCCTGGGCTTCACCCGCGTCCACCGGGGCGACGCCGGGGTGCCCCTGCACCTGTTCAACCCGGTCGCGGCCGAGCTGGCCGAGGGCCCCGAGACCGTGTTCGTCCGCGACACCCCGGCCGAGCCGGTCCCCGACATCCTCACCGGGCTGGGCGCCGGGGCGGTCGACGCCGACGCCCCCGGCCTGGCCGACGCCCTGCGCGCCGCGCGCGTCGCCGTGGTCCCCGCCCGGGGCCCGCGCGCCGAGGCGCTGGGCCGCCGCGCCCAGGCCTGCGGCACCCGGCCCGTCCCGCACGACCCGGTCGCCGAGGAGACGGGGGAGACCGAGGGGCTGGCCGTCACCGTGCCCCGGCTGCGCGCCGCCGCGCCCACCGCCTCCGAGCAGCGCACCATGCTCCGCGAGGTCTTCCTCGCCGACGCCACCCCGGTCCGGCTCGCCGAGATCCTCGCCGGGCTGGACTTCCCGCCCGGCACGCCCGGCCCCGAGCTGCCGCTGCGCGGCCGCGCCGTCGCCGTCCTGGCCGACCCGGCGGGGGAGGCCGAGGCCGAGGACCTGGCCGACTCCCTGCTGGCCTCACGCCTGCGCCCGGCCGAGGTCGTCGTCCCCGACACCGCCGGCCGCCTGCCCGGCGTCCAGCGCCTGCGCTCCGAGGGCGTCACCGTCCGCACCGCCCGGTTCAGCACCCCGGACACCCCCGAGGAGCTGACCCGGGGCGACGACCGCACCGTGCACCTGGGCGGGCTGGGCCCCGAGCGGTGGGCCGTCCTGGCCGACCGCGCCACCGCGCCCTGGGCCCACCTGTGGACCGGGCCGGTGGGCCCGGACCGCCTGGTGGACCTGGTCTGCGCCGTGGAGTGCTCCGACGCCGACGCCGTGGGCACGGTCGCCGCCCCGGCCGCCACGGCGGGGGACCGCGGGCTCTTCGACCGCCCCACCGGCGAGCAGTACGTCTTCGTCAGCTCCCTGACCCCTGAGCTGGCCCGCACCGCCCTGGTGCGGCGGGGCTGGAACCCGGCGGAGTGGAACCGCCGCGGCACCCGCCTCCTGGCCCTGGGCCCCGACCACGGCCCCGGGACCGACCGGGACGCCAGGGGACCCGCCCACACCGCGGCGGACGCCCCGACCGGCGCCGTCGGATGACCCCCGGCCGCCTCGACCGCCCGGTACGGGCCATCCGCAAGCATCCGAAGGGAAGAACGTGAGCACACCTCCTCCGCGCGCACTCTTGTACGGGGACGTGGACCTGAACATCATCGACGGTTCAGCGATCTGGGCGCAGTCGATGGCGCAGGCCCTGGCCGCCGCCGGATGCGAGGTCACCCTGCTGTTGAAGGCCCCCGTGCGCACCGACCGCCTCATCGCGCCGCTGGCGGGGGCGCCCGGCATCCGCCTGCTGCGCCCCTACGAGGACAAGCTGGTCCCCGACGCCGGGCCGCGCGGCCTCACCCCCGAGCAGGCCGTGTCCCTGCTGGTCTCCCGGCACGAGCGGACCCCGTTCGACCTCGTGGTCGTGCGGGGCAAGCGGCTGGCCGGGCTGGCCGCCCAGGAGGAGTCCCTGGCCGGGCGGCTGTGGACCTACCTCACCGACTTCCCGCACGCCGTGGACGGGCTCACCGCCACCGCGGTCGCCGAGCTCACCGAGATCGCCCTGGCCTCCCGGTTCCTGCTCTGCCAGACCGAGGAGCTGCGCGCCTTCCTGGAGTCGTCGGTGCCCGCCGCCTGCGGCCGCTCGGTGCTGTTCCCGCCGGTGGTCGTGGTCCCCGAGGACGCCCGCGCCGACGGGCAGGTGCACGCCCGCGCCCGTCTGGCCTACACCGGCAAGTTCGCCCCGGCCTGGAACACCCTGGAGATGACCGGGCTCCCGGCCGCCCTGGAGCGCCGCGGTGTGGACGCCGAGCTGGTGATGATCGGCGACAAGGTCCACGCCGACCCCGCCGACTGGTCCAAGCGCATGCGCAAGGCCCTGGAGAACACCCCGGGCGTGGACTGGCGGGGCGGCATGCCGCGCGCCGACGCGCTGCGCGCCTCCGCCGAGTGCGACTTCGGCCTGTCCTGGCGCGACCCGTCCATGGACGCCAGCCTGGAGCTGTCCACCAAGGTCCTCGAACTGGGCGCGCTGGGCCTGCCGGTGATCCTCAACCGCACCCCCATGCACGAGGCCATGCTGGGCGCCGACTACCCGCTGTTCGCCGGGGCCGACCTGGACTCGGTGGCCGAGGCGGTCGCCCGCGCCTACCACGACCGCTCCGTGTACGCCGACGCGGCCGCCCGCTGCCGGGCCGCCGCCGAGGACCACACGCTGGAGCGCGCCGCCGAGCGCCTGCGCGGCCACCTCGCCGAGGCGCTGCCGCCCGCCCCCGCCGGGGCGGACACCGAGCGCCCGCTCAAGGTGGTCGTGGCCGGGCACGACATGAAGTTCTTCACCCGGCTCGCCGAGTACCTGTCCTCGCTGCCCGGCCTGGACGTGCGCATGGACGAGTGGGAGGGGCTGGGCACCCACGACCAGTACCGGTCCCGGGAGCTGGCCGGATGGGCCGACGTGGTCATCTGCGAGTGGTGCGGGCCCAACGCCCTGTTCTACGCCAAGTGGAAGCGCCCCGACCAGCGGCTCATCGTCCGCCTGCACCGGTTCGAGCTGTACGCGGAGTGGCCGCGCAAGCTCGACATCGACAAGGTCGACGCGGTGGTGTGCGTCAGCCCGCACTACGCCGACCTCACCCGGGAGATCACCGGCTGGCCCGCCGACAAGGTCGTGGTGGTCCCCAACTGGGTCGACGACGAGCAGCTGGCCCGGCCCAAGCTCCCGGGGGCGGAGTACTCCCTGGGCATGATCGGCATCGCGCCCTCACGCAAGCGGCTGGACCGGGGCCTGGACGTGCTGGCGGAGCTGCGCCGCATGGACCCGCGCTACACGATGTCGGTCAAGACCAAGCAGCCCTGGGACTACTGGTGGATCTGGAACCGCCCGGAGGAGCGCGCCTACTTCGAGCGCGTCTACCGGCGGATCCAGCGCGACGAGAACCTGGCCGGGGCGGTGGTGTTCGACCCGTTCGGCCCCGATGTGGCCACCTGGCTGCGCCGGGTCGGGTTCATGCTCTCCACCAGCGACGACGAGTCGTTCCACCTGGCTCCGGCCGAGTGCGCCGCCTCGGGCGGCGTGCCCGCCCTGCTGCCCTGGCCCGGGGCCGACACCATCTACGACCCGCACTGGATCCACGGCGACGCGGTGGCGATGGCCGAGGCCGTCCATGCGACGGTTCGGGAGGGGCGGTTCGCGGCCGAGGCCGAGCGGGCCCGCGCCGAGGTGGTCAAGGCGTACGGCCTGGGCCGGGTCCGGTCGCTGTGGACCGACCTGGTGGTGCGGGGCAAGGTCCCGGTCCCGGCCGGCGCCTGAGCACGCCGTCCGCCGCCGCACGCCACCGCTCCCGGCGGGTCCCGCTGCCCGCGGGACCCGCCGGGAGCGGGCCGTCCGCGGCCGCGGGGCGGCGGGTGCCGCGGGCGGTCATACGGGGCCGGTCATCTTGGACAGGCCGCCGGCCCCGGCGGGCAGGAACAGCGCGAAGGTGGTCGGCCGGGCCTGCACCAGCTCGATCCGGGCGCCCTCGGACTCGGCGATGTGCCGGGCCAGGGCCAGCCCCAGCCCGGTGCCGCCGCCCCCGCTGACCTCCCGTTCGAAGATCCGGCCGGACAGGTGCTCGGGCACGCCCTCGCCCTCGTCGCTGACCTCGATGCGCACCGACTGCCCGGTGTCGATGCGGCGGATCGTCACCGTGCCCGCCCCGTGCTTGTAGGCGTTCTCCACCAGGGTCGCCAGGATCTGGGCCAGGTCGGTGGGCACGGTCATCGCGGTCAGCCCCGGCGACCCGGTCACCAGGAGCTTGCGGTTCTCCTGCTGGAAGACCGGGGCCCACTCGGCCTGGAGGTGGTTGAGGACCGGGTCCAGCTGGACCGCCTCCACCTCCGGGTTCTGGCTCTTGCGGGCCCGGCCCAGCAGGCTCTCGACGGTCTCCACCAGCCGCTCGGTCTGGGCGAGGGCGGCCTCGCCCTCCTCCCGGACCACGTCGGGGTCGTCGGCCTCGGCGACGATCTCCTCCAGGCGCATGGTCAGCGCCGTGAGCGGGGTGCGCAGCTGGTGGGAGGCGTCGGTGGCGAAGTGGCGCTCGGTCGCGATCAGCCCGGCGATGCGCTCGGCGCTGCGGTCCAGCACCTCGGCGACCCGGTCGGCCTCCGGGATGCCGTAGCGGTGGCCCCACGGCGTGGTCACCCCCGACCCCAGGCGCTCGGCGGTGGCCGCCAGGTCGACCAGCGGCAGCGTGAGCCTCCGGGCCTGGAACATCGACAGGCCCACCGCCACGCCGATCGCCAGCAGGGACAGCGAGGCGATGCCCAGCCAGGCGCGCACCACGCTCTGCTGGACCACCTCGCCGCTCATCCACACCTCGACCACCGTGCCCCGCCCGGTCGTGGCCGTGGCCCGCAGCAGGGGCGGGGCCTCCGGCGCGTTCGGGTCCAGGGCCGGGTTCCCGGCCGTCACGGTGCTCGAACCGTCCGCCGTCGTGATCCGGATGAACCGTTCGGGGTGGTCCCGGTCGAACTCGGCGAGGTTGATCTCGCCGTGGATCTCCAACATGGTGTCGCTCTCGGCGCCGATCAGCTCGGCCTCGCCCAACAGGGCGCGGCTGCTCTCGTCGTGCACCAGCTTGTAGGTGAGCGCACCCAGGGGCAGGCCGAGCAGCATGACGGCGATGACGGTCACCACCAGGGTGGAGAAAACCATCCGCCTGCGCATGTCACCTCATGTTCGTCCGACCGGGAGACGGCCGAGGCGCGTCGGACACACGGTCCGATCAGTCCCGCTCGAAGCGGAAGCCGACGCCCCGGACGGTTGTGATGTACGACGGCTGGTTGGCGTCGTCGCCGAGCTTGCGCCGCAGCCAGGAGATGTGCATGTCGAGGGTCTTGGTCGAGCCCCACCAGTTGGTGTCCCACACCTCGCGCATGATCTGCTCGCGTGTGACGACCTTGCCCGCGTCGCGCACCAGCACGCGCAGCAGGTCGAACTCCTTGGTGGTGAGCTGGAGCTCGCGCTCGCCCAGCCAGGCCCGGCGGGAGTCGTTGTCGATGCGCACGCCGTGGACGACGGGCACCTCCGCCCCGCCCCGGCGCAGCAGCGCGCGCACCCGGGCCAGCAGCTCGGCCAGCCGGAAGGGCTTGGTGACGTAGTCGTCGGCACCGGCGTCGAGGCCGACCACGGTGTCGACCTCGTCGGCGCGGGCGGTCAGGATGAGGATCGGCGTTCCGTGGCCCTCGGCTCGCAGCCGACGCGCCACTTCGAGCCCGTCCATCTCGGGCAGACCCAGGTCGAGGACCATCAGGTCGATGTCCCCCGCACGGGCACGGTCGAGTGTCTCAATGCCGTTGACGGTCACGTCCACCGTGTAGCCCTCGCGTCGGAGTGCGCGCGCGAGAGGCTCGGAGATCGAGACATCGTCTTCGGCCAGCAAAACGCAGGTCATGCTGTCGATCGTAGGTCCGGGGTCACGCATTTCCCTATTATGCGCGCCGGATGGCCCAAGGTTGGCCGAAAATACGGTATTCGCATACCGGACAAATAGTTCAGTTGCTCAATTCGTGTGCTTTCTTTGCCCTTGCTTGGTGAAAACCCGGTTCTTGGTGAAGTGGTGTGCGTTCAGTGGCCGGTGTGCGCCGTGGGGTCACCGTTTCCCGGAGTCGGCGGTCGTTTTCGGAGAGCAAGGGGTTGGCCGGAAGAAAAGGCGGCACCCTCCCGGTGGCCCGGGTTCGCGGGGGAGAACGCGCGCGGGTCCGCGCGGGCCGAAGCCGCGCACGTGTCGCGACGGGGGAATTGTTCACTCTGGGTGACAATATGGTGATGGACGGTTATCGCCGTCCGCCGTCCCATTCCAGTAGGATCATCCGCCCCGCGCCGGCGACCGGTGCCCGGGGAGCCGAGGAGCATTCCGATGACCCGAGCAGGCACTCTGCGCGCCGCGGCCGCCGCCGTCGCCCTGGCCCTGCCCCTGACCCTGGCGACCCCGGCCACCGCCGCACAGGACGCCCGGGAGCCGGCCGGCACGGCCGCCGCGGAGCGCGGCGCCCTCTCCGTCCGCCACTACTACACGACCTGGCGCGACGCCCGCTCCTACTGGTCGGCGGACACCCGCTACGCCACCAGCGGCTGGCTGTGGGCCGGCCGGCACTACTTCTTCTGCCAGACCGAGGGCACCGCCCACTCCGACGGCGAGGGCGCGTTCTCCACCTGGTGGGTGCTCACCGACGACGACACCGGCAACCGCGACGTGTTCGTCAGCGCCACCGCCCTGCGCGTCGCCGAGCCCTGGAAGCCCGTCGAGGGCCTGCCCCGCTGCTGACCCGGGGCGCCGGCCCCGGGACGCGGAAGGGCCCCGCCGGACGGATCCGGCGGGGCCCTCGGCTCACGGGGTCAGGCGTCCGGAGCGGCGCCGTCCGCCGGCGCCGCCTTGCGCTTGCGGCCCAGGTACAGGGCCGCGCCGCCCGCACCGGCCGCGACCACGGCCGCCGCGACCAGGCCGAGGACCGCGGTGCCGGTCTTAGGCAGCGAGCCGTTGCCGTTCCCCGGCTTGGGGCTCTGGCTCGCCGGGTCGGAGGGCTTGCCGCTCGGCTCCTCTGTCGGTCCGGCCGTGGGGCCGTCCGTGGGGGAGGGCGACGGGGACGGGGAGGGGGACGGGCTCGGCCCGGTGCCCGGCTCGGGGACGGTCGCCTCCTCGCCCACGACGATGCGGCCGGAACCGCCCTCGGGGTAGGCGGCCTCGGTGATCCGGCCGTCCAGGGTGCCGGTGACCAGGCGCTCCAGAGCGCCCTGGTAGGTGGAGCCCACCACGGTGTAGTCCGCCCCGCGGAAGGGGTACAGGTCGCCGCCCCGGGCGGAGAAGTCGTTGGTCACCACGGTGACCGGGTCGCCGTCCACGACCTCGCCGTCCTCCACGATCACTGTTCCGTCGTGCAGGATCACGTTGCGGACCCGCTCGCCCGGTGTCGTGATGGTGCCGTCCGCCGCCGCCACCTGGGCGGTCCGCTCCGGGTCGTAGGCGAAGTTCACGCCCGCCACCTGCATGAAGGCGCCGCTGGCCGCCGGGGCGGCGGCCACGCCCTGCTCCAGCAGCTCCTTGATCTGGGAGCGCGGGAGGTCGGGCACCACGGCCACCTGGTTGGCGAACGGGGCGACGGCGTAGGTGTCCAGCGCGGTCAGCGGCCCGGCCGGGAGCACCGAGGCGTTGCGGATGCCGCCGCCGTTCTGGATGCCGATCTGCGGCTCGGGCACCCCGTACTGCGCGGCGTTGCGGACGCCGGTGTCCAGCAGCCCGTCGGCCACCAGGTTCCCCAGGTTGGTCTCCTGGGTCCGGACGCCCGGGTTCTGGACGCCGTTGAGGTCCACATCGCTCTGGGCGACCACGGTCTCGGCCAGCTCGGCCACGTGGTCGGAGACCGGCTTGGTGACCTGCGCCTCGACCTCGGGGTGCGGGGCGACCGCGTCGTCGCCGGTGCCCGAGACGCGGACGGCGCCGGAGCGGTCCGACACCGACGTCACGTTGCCCTCGGCGTCGAAGTTCAGGACCAGCAGGCCCACGTACTTGTAGTTGGAGCCCGCGGTGACGATCGGCACGGTCTCGCCGTCCGGGTTCGTGGCGAGCAGCGGGTAGGACAGCGGCTGCCCGGTGTCCGGGTGGACGGTGACCTCGTCACCGGGGACCAGGGCGTCGTCCGCGTTGGCCATGACCTCGTGGCCGCCGCCCGAGACGATCGCGTCGATCCCGGTCAGCTCCCGGGCGACCCGCTCCTCGTAGGTGATGTTCTGCAGGTGCGAGATCATGATGATCTTGTCCACGCCCGCCGCGTCGAGGCGGTCGACCTCGGCCTGGACCGGGGCGACGAGGTCCTCGACCACCACGCCGCGCGGGCTGGTGATGGTGGCCAGCGGCGGGTACAGCGCGCCGACGATGCCGACCTGCTCCCCGCCCGTCTCGACGACGGTGCTGGGCGCGATCCGTCCGGCCTCCTCCAGGGCGGCCAGCGACGGCTCCTTGGAGACGTCCACGTTGGCGGCCACCACCGGGACGTCCGGCAGCTGCTCGATGAACTCGGCGTACACGTCCGGGCCGAAGTCGAACTCGTGGTTGCCCATGGAGACCGCGTCGTAGCCCGCGTACCGCGCGGCCACCGCGTCGTAGAACGGGGCGCCGTCCTCGCGGGAGGCGGCGAACTCCGGGCCGGGCAGGTACATGTCGCCGGAGTTGACGGTCACCACACCGCGGTCCTCGGCCTCGTCCGCACCGGCCAGGGCCCCCGACTCCTCCGCCGCGCGCAGCTCGTTGACGAGGGTGGTGAACCGGGCGGCGCCGCCGAAGTCCTCCTGTCCGGAGGCGGCCAGCAGCTGCGACTCCGGGTCGTTGGCGTGCAGGAGCGACAGCGTGAACGCGGTGTCGCCCGCGGGCTCCATCGGGGCGGCTCCCGCCGCGGGGGCCAACGGCACCGTGAAAGCGCCGGTCAGCATCAGTGCGGCCGAGGCGCGCACGAGTCTGGACATGGGTTCCGTGCTCCTTCGTGGGGGATCGGGGGATCGTCGTGATGTTCCGCTCGGGGTGGAAGCGGGCCCAGAGACGCAACCCTAGATGTGATCGCTCCGGGGGTCATGGGCCCCAGGGTTACGATTTGTAGAATCTGTCGGACTGAAGCAGATTTTTCGACCCGTCCGTATCACCGGGTCCTGCACCTCGTCCCACCCCCGGCCCCTACCATGAGGGGTGCCGGTGACCCCGAAACCCCTTGGAGGACGGTCGTGGCTCCCCCTGGCAAGGACCCCTACGAGCCCGAGCACGGGGGCCTTCCCGACTTCGAGGCGAGCTTCGCCGCCCTGCGCCCGGACGCGCCCCTGCCCCGGCGGGTGGCGGTCGTGCGCATCCTCATGTTCATCGGCGGCGCCTGCGGCATCGCGATGGCGCTGCTCTTCCTCCAGGGCCTGGTCCTGCCCCAGGAGCAGATGGAGGAGGCACTGGCCGTCCAGGCCGAGGCGCTCGCCCAGCAGGGTGTGCAACTCGAGCTGGGCGTGGAGGCCATGCGGGCCATGATCCTCGTCCTGGCCCTCGTCACCGGCGTCTACGGGGTGCTGTCCACCCTGCTGGCCGCCCGCATCAGGCGGCGCACGGTCGGCGTCTTCTGGGGCGTGGTGCTCTTCCACGGCGCCGCGGGGGCGCTGCTCGCCTGGAACATGCTCGCCGGCGCCTGGGAGGCCGTCGTGCCGCTGGGCTTCGCGGTGTACATGATCGCCGTCATGTTCGGGCGCGACGCCCGCGCCCACTACGGCCTGCTCTGACCGAAGAGGCGCAGCCCCTGCCGGGGCGGCTCCGGCGGGCGCACCGCCACCTCCGTCCAGGACCGCTCCAGCAGCTCGCGCACCGTCGCCGCGCCGTCCAGGGCCAGCACCTCGCGCAGCAGCCCGCCCGCGTCCGGCCGCTCCCCGGGGTCCTTGGCCACGGCCGCCTCGACCACCTTCTTCAGCCCCGGCGGCAGGTACTCCAGGTCGGGCTCCTCGAACAGCACCCGCCGGGCCATCTCCCCGGCGTCGGCCCGGCCGAACGGGTCGTGGCCCAGCGCGGCGAACGCCACCGTCGCCCCCCACAGGAACACGTCCGAGCCCTGCGTGGTGGGCTGACGCGAGTACTGCTCGGGGCTGATCCACCCGGGGGTGCCCAGCTTGTCCACCCAGGCGGCGACCCGCCGGTCGGGCAGGGTCTCGGGCGAGGGCAGCCCGAGGTCGCGGTAGGCGCGGCGCATCCGCCGCAGCCGGATCCACTTGGTGGGGTCGGGGTCCTCCACCGGGTGCGCGATCCCGAAGTCCACCAGCTTGGGGCCCTTCGCCGACAGCACCACGTTGCTCGGCTTGAGGTCCCGGTGGACCACCCCGGCGGCGTGGATGGCGCGCAGGGCCTCGGCGGTGCCCGCGGCGACCCCGAGCAGCATTCCCTTCCTCAGCCGGCCGAACCGCTCCACGTGGTGGCGCAGCGTCGGGCCGGGCACGTACTCGGTGATCATCCACGGCAGGCCGGCCTGCACGTCGGCGCGCACGAACCGCGCCACCGAGGGGCTGTTCACCCGCGCCAGCAGCCGCGCCTCCAGGGCGAACCGGTCCCGGAACCGGTGGTCGGACGCCTGCTCGGGGTGGATCACCTTGACCGCCATGTAGCCGCCGCTCCCGGGGGAGGCCGCGGCGTAGACGGTGCCCATGCCCCCGGAGCCCACCCGGCCCACGATCCGGTGGCCGCCGACCTCCTCCGGGTCGCCGGGTTCCAGGGGGTGGAGCCTGCGGATGCCGCGCGCCTTCATGGGGACTCCGATCACGGGGGACGTGGCGGGAGTCTATCCGCGGGGCCCCGTCCGAAACCGGGACCGCGGACCACCCGTTCGATATAAAGGAGGACGGAATCCCCCTTCCCCCAGAGGAACCGCTTGGACGTCACACTCGCCGACGGTCGCACGATCCCCCTGAGCCGCGGGCTGGCCGAGGCGGTGCTGGGAGCCTGCCCGCTGCCGGACGCCCCGCACGTGTGGTCGCCGGTGTACCTGGGGGCGCCCGGCAACGCGGCGCTCATCGACCTCGGCCTCGCGGAACGCACCCGCCAGGGATTCCTGGGGCTGACCCCCCTCGGCCACGAGGTCCGCGCGCGCCTCCAGGACCCGCGCCCGGAACGGGTGACCCTGGACCCCGGGCTGTCGGGCGACCGGAAACGGGCACTGCTGGTGGCGCTGGCCGACCCGGAAGCGGGGCCCGGACCCCGGGGGAGGCGCTGGACCGCCCCGCGGGTGGCCTACGCGGCGGCCATCGCGTCCCTGGCCGTTCTGCTCCCTTCGGCGGACCTGCCCCTCATCGCGTACATCCCCGTGGCCGTGGTCCTGCTCGCCGTTATCATGGTCTCCTCGCACCTGGCCGACCGGGAACGCGAGCGCCGTGATCCCCGCCGTGTCCTGGAGTCCCTGGCCGACCACTACGTCCTCCAGGAGCAGGTGGAGGGGGAGTACCGGGCGCTGCTGGAGCGGGCGCAGCGGGCCGTGGACGCCGTCCTGGAGTCGGCGCCGCACCGCGAGGGGCTGCTCCTCGACACCGTCCGCAACCGGGTGGTGCTGGCCGAGACCGAGTGGACCGTCGCCCGCGGCCTGGCCCGCCTGTCCGGCGAGGCGGCCCGCGCCGACGGCACCCCGATCGCGGGCGAGCGCTCCCGGGCCGCGGCCGAGCGGGCCCGCGCCGCCCTGGCCGAGGAGCGCGGCCACCTCGAAAGGCGGATCGGGCTCCTGGAGGAGTACGCGGCGGGTGTGCGCTCCTTCGAGGCCGAACGCGCCGACGCGGCCTCGGCGCGCGAGTTCGACGCGATCACCGACCGGGTCCTGGAGTCCGGCGCCGCCCACGACCTCCACGACGAGGCGCTGGCCTCCCTGGTCCGCGCCCAGGAACTCGCCCTGCGCCTGTCCGACCTCACCGGCCCCGAACGGCCCCGCCCCTGACCGCGGCGGCCCCTGCGGCGGAAGGAGGCGGTTCGCCTTCCGGCGGTGGCCGAGGTCGCCGGGCGGGAGGCGTTCCCGAACGTCGGCGGGGTCTGGCAGGCTCGGGGGAGGAGAGGAGGCCGCCGTGAAACCCGCCCGTTTCGTCGACGCCGCCCTGTGGTTCCCCGAGGCCGTGGAGACCGAGCCCTTCGGTCCCGGCATCCTCGTCCACAAGGTGTGCGACCGGATGTTCGCCCTGCTGTGGGAGGGGGAGGACCCCCGTGTCAACCTCAAGTGCGACCCCCTGCACGCCCTGGAGCTGCGCGACCGCTTCCCCGGCGTCACGCCCGGCTACCACATGAACAAGGACCACTGGAACACCGTCGCCCTGGACGGCACCGTCCCCGAGGACGAGATCCTGGAGATGCTGCGCGACTCCTACGTGCTGGTCGCCCGCGGGCTGCGCAGGGCCGACCGGGAGCGCGTGCTGGCCGCGCTCGGCGACGGCCTGCCCGAGGCCGGCTGACGGAGAGGAGCCCGGGTGCCCGAGGAGAAGCGCGCCCCCGCCGTCGTCCAGGGCGTCCTGGAGCGCATCACCTACGCCAACGAGGAGACCGGCTACACCGTCGCCCGCGTCGACACCGGGCGCGGCTCCGCCGACCTGCTCACCGTGGTCGGCGCCCTCATGGGCGTGCAGCCGGGCGAGGCCCTGCGCATGCACGGCCGGTGGGGCTCCCACCCCCAGTACGGCCGCCAGTTCCACGTGGACGACTACACCACCGTGCTCCCCGCCACCGTCCAGGGCATCCGCCGCTACCTGGGCTCGGGCCTGATCAAGGGCATCGGCCCCAAGATGGCCGAGCGCATCGTCGGGCACTTCGGGACCGACGCCCTCGACGTCATCGAGCAGGAGCCCGGGCGCCTGATCGAGGTGCCCGGACTGGGCCCGAAGCGGACGAGGCTCATCGCCGAGGCGTGGGAGGAGCAGAAGGCCATCAAGGAGGTCATGGTCTTCCTCCAGGGCGTCCAGGTCAGCACCTCGCTCGCGGTGCGCATCTTCAAGAAGTACGGCGAGGCCTCCATCGAGGTCGTCCAGAAGGAGCCCTACCGCCTGGCGACCGACGTGTGGGGCATCGGCTTCAAGACCGCCGACACCATCGCGCAGGCCGTCGGCATCCCCCACGACAGCCCCCAGCGCGTCATGGCGGGCATCCAGTTCACCCTCTCGGAGTCCACCGGCGACGGGCACTGCCACCTGCCGGAGGAGAAGCTCATCTCCGCCGCCGTCAAGATCCTGGGCGTCGACTCCGGCCTGGTCATCGAGTGCCTGTCCCGGCTGGTGGAGGAGGAGGGCGTGGTCCGGGAGGAGGTCCCCGGCCCCGACGGCGAGCCGGTGCGGGCGATCCACCTGGTGCCCTTCCACCGCGCCGAGGTCGGCGCCGCCGCCGGGCTGCTCACCCTGCTGAACCACCCGCACGACCGCATGCCCGCCTTCGTGGACGTGGACTGGGACGTCGCCCTGGACTGGCTGCACAGGCGCACCGGCACCGAACTCGCCGAGGAGCAGCGCGCCGCCGTGATCCAGGCGCTCACCCGCAAGGTCGGCGTCCTCACCGGCGGTCCCGGCTGCGGCAAGTCCTTCACGGTCGCCTCCATCGTCACCCTCGCCGCCGTCAAGGGCGCCAAGGTGGTGCTGGCCGCCCCCACGGGCCGGGCCGCCAAGCGCCTCACCGAGCTGACCGGGCACGAGGCCGCCACCGTCCACCGACTGCTGGAGCTGCGCCCGGGCGGCGACGCCTCCTACGACCGCGACAACCCCCTGGACTGCGACCTGCTCGTGGTGGACGAGGCGTCGATGCTGGACCTCATCCTCGCCAACAAGCTCATCAAGGCCGTCCCGCCCGGCGCCCACCTGGTGCTGGTGGGCGACGTCGACCAGCTGCCGTCGGTGGGCGCCGGGCAGGTGCTGCGCGACCTGCTCGCCGAGGACTCGCCCCTTCCCAGCGTCCGCCTCACCCGGGTGTTCCGGCAGGCGCAGCAGTCCGGGGTGGTCACCAACGCCCACCGGATCAACCGCGGGGAGCCCCTGCTCTTCGAGGGCATGCGCGACTTCTTCCTCTTCCCCTGCGAGGAGTCCGAGGACGCCGCGGCCATGGCCGTCGACGTGGTCGCCCGCCGCATACCGCGCACCTTCGGCCTGGACCCGCGCCGCGACGTGCAGGTCCTCACCCCCATGAAGGGCGGGCCCGCCGGGGCCGGCAACCTCAACACCGCGCTCCAGGAGGCCCTCACCCCGGCGGGGGAGGGGGTGCCCGAGCGCCGCTTCGGCGGCCGCATCTTCCGGGTCGGCGACAAGGTCACCCAGATCCGCAACAACTACGACAAGGGGGCCAACGGCGTCTTCAACGGCACCCTCGGCGTCGTCACCGGCCTGGACCCGGTCGCCCAGGAGCTGACCGTGCGCACCGACGAGGACGAGGAGATCGCCTACGACTTCGCCGAGCTCGACGAGCTCGCCCACGCCTACGCCATCACCGTGCACCGGTCCCAGGGCAGCGAGTACCCGGCGGTGGTGATCCCGGTCACCACCAGCTCGTGGATGATGCTCCAGCGCAACCTGCTCTACACCGCCGTCACGCGCGCCAAACGCCTGGTCGTGCTGGTCGGGTCGCGCCGCGCCCTGGCCCAGGCGGTCCGCAACGCCTCCTCCGGGCGCCGCCACACCGCGCTGGCGCACCGGCTGCGCGGATACGCTCAGGGATCGTGGACCGAGACACCCTGATCGTCGTGGGCGCGGCCATCATCCGAGATGGCCGCATCCTGGCCGCCCAGCGCGCCGAACCCGCCGCCCTGCGCGGCCGCTGGGAGTTCCCCGGCGGCAAGGTCGACCCCGGCGAGAGCCCGGCCGACGCCCTGGTGCGCGAGTGCCGCGAGGAGCTGGGGGTCACGGTCCGCGCCCGGGAGGCGCTCGGCGCCGACGTCCCCTTCCCGGCGACCCCGGGGCGCACCAGGCCCGCCGTGCTGCGGCTGCTGCGCGCCGACCTCGTCGAGGGCGAGCCCCGGGCCCTGGAGCACCTGTCCCTGCGCTGGCTCGCCGCCGCCGACCTGGACGGCCTCGACTGGCTCCCGGCGGACGTGCCGTTCCTGGGGACGATCGGGGACCTGCTCGCCCCCCGCGACACACCCCGCGGCGAACCTCCGTCCGCCGCCGGGTGAACTCTCGGCGCCCGCGGGATGATTCGGCCCCGCGTCGCCGTTGACCCTGTGGGCGTGAGTCGGGGTGACCTGTGCGTATCCCGACCAGCCCCCCATGACCGCATAAACTGGCAACGGGCCGTGGCATCCTGCGGTCTCTACCCGGTATCAGGAGATCGAGACTTTTCCATGTCCACCGTCACGCCCGTCCAGGGCTCCGCCCGCCGTAGCGACCTTCGCAACGTCGCCATCGTGGCCCACGTCGACCACGGTAAGACGACCCTCGTGGACGCCATGCTCTGGCAGTCCGGTGTCTTCCGCGAGAACCAGGACGTGGACGACCGCGTGATGGACTCCAACGACCTGGAGCGCGAGAAGGGCATCACCATTCTCGCCAAGAACACGGCCGTCCACTACACCACGCCCGAGGGCGAGGACGTGGTCATCAACATCATCGACACCCCGGGCCACGCCGACTTCGGCGGCGAGGTCGAGCGCGGCCTGTCGATGGTCGACGGCGTGGTCCTGCTCGTGGACGCCAGCGAGGGCCCGCTCCCGCAGACCCGCTTCGTGCTCCGCAAGGCCCTCAAGGCCAAGCTCCCCGTCATCCTCGTCATCAACAAGGTGGACCGGCCCGACAGCCGCATCGCCGAGGTCGTGGACGACACCTACGAGCTGTTCATGGACCTGGACGCCGACGAGTCCCAGATCGAGTTCCCGATCGTCTACGCCTGCGCCCGCGACGGCAAGGCCTCCCTGGAGCGCCCGGCCAACGGCACCGTTCCGGACAACGACAACCTGGTGCCGCTGTTCTCCACCATCCTGGACACCATCCCGGCGCCCGAGTACGTCCCGGACGCGCCGCTCCAGGCCCACGTCACCAACCTCGACGCCTCCCCGTTCCTGGGCCGCCTGGCGCTGTGCCGCGTCCAGCAGGGCGAGCTGCGCAAGGGCCAGCAGGTCGCGTGGATCCGCACCGACGGCACCACCCAGCAGGTCAAGATCACCGAGCTGCTCATGACCGACGGCCTGGAGCGCAAGCCCGCCGAGAAGGCCGGCCCCGGCGACATCGTCGCCATCGCGGGCATCGAGGACATCATGATCGGCGAGACCCTCGCCGACCTGGAGAACCCGGTCCCGCTGCCGCTCATCACGGTGGACGAGCCGGCCATCTCCATGACCATCGGCACCAACACCTCGCCGCTGGTCGGCAGGGTCAAGGGCGCCAAGGTCACCGCCCGCCTGGTCAAGGACCGCCTCGACAAGGAGCTGGTCGGCAACGTCTCCCTGCGCGTGCTGCCCACCGAGCGCCCCGACGCCTGGGAGGTGCAGGGCCGCGGCGAGCTGGCGCTGGCCATCCTCGTCGAGCAGATGCGCCGCGAGGGCTACGAGCTGACCGTCGGCAAGCCGCAGGTGGTCACCAAGGTCATCGACGGCAAGGTCCACGAGCCGGTGGAGCGCCTGACCGTGGACGCCCCCGAGGAGTACATGGGCGCCATCACCCAGCTCCTCAGCGTCCGCAAGGGCCGCATGGAGAACATGGTCAACCACGGCACCGGCTGGGTGCGCATGGACTGGTTGGTGCCCTCCCGCGGCCTCATCGGCTTCCGCACCGAGTTCCTCACCGAGACCCGCGGCACCGGTATCGCCCACCACGTGTTCGAGAAGTTCGAGCCGTGGTTCGGCGAGCTGCGCACCCGCCCCAACGGCTCCCTGGTGGCCGACCGGGCCGGCGCCGCCGTGGCGTTCGCGATGTTCAACCTCCAGGAGCGCGGCACGCTGTTCGTCGAGCCGGGCACCGAGGTGTACGAGGGCATGATCGTCGGCGAGAACGCCCGCGCCGACGACATGGACGTCAACATCACCAAGGAGAAGAAGCTCACCAACATGCGCTCGGCCACGGGCGACGAGCTGGTGCGCCTGGTGCCGCCGCGCAAGCTGTCCCTGGAGCAGGCCCTGGAGTTCTGCCGCGAGGACGAGTGTGTGGAGGTCACCCCCGAGCACGTGCGCATCCGCAAGGTCATCCTGGACCAGAAGGAGCGCGGGCGCATCACCGCCAACAAGAAGCGCCAGCAGCAGTAGCCGCGGCCTTCCGGGGGCTCCTCCCCGACCGGTGGGCGGGTCGCGTCGCGGCCCGCCCACCGGCGTTTTCCGGCCAGGTCACACGGGTAGACCGCTATGACATGAAGACCGATCCCTCGTGTCCCAGGTGCGGGCGCGCGGTCCGGCCTCCGGGGTTGTGGACCAGCGCGTGGCAGTGCGACGCACACGGCCCGGTCACACCTCTGCAACCGGTCCGCCAGCCCGGCCCCGCCGTCCTGGAGGCCCTCCTGCCCCAGGCCCGCGTCCCGGTGTGGATCCCCTGGCCGCTGCCCACCGGGTGGGTGGTCACCGGGTTCGCCGAGGCGGGCGACGACCGCAGCGGGGCGCTGGCGACCGCCGTGGCCCTGTCCGGACCCGACCCGCTGGGCGGTGTCGGCGAGGCCGTCGTCGTCGCGGAGGCCCCCGGGATCGGCCTGGGCGCCCGCCTGGCCGGTCTGGAGGGGCCCGACGCCGGCGACGGGTTCGACACCCGGGCTCCCGACGCCAAGGTGCGCTTCGAGGGCCACGAGATCCCGCTGTGGAACCTCGACCTGGGCCGCGAGCGCGCCGGCTACACGGGGGAGGCGCTCTCTCAGTGGCTGTGGGTGGTGTTCGCCACCGCCGACACCGCCCTGCTGATGTGCGAGATCGGCTCCCTGAGGGACCTGCGCGACATCAGGGACGGCGGGGTCGCGCTGGAGCCGCCCTTCGGCGCGCCCAGCCCGTTCCTGGCGTCGGCGCTGGCGCCCCGCTCCGCCTGAGCGGCGCGGCCCCGGACGCCGGACCGGTGCCCGGCCGGCCCGGCGCGGTGGCCCGATCCGGGCCGGGGCTTAGTACGATCAGCCGGTGACACGTATCGACCTGCACTCCCACAGTTCCGTCTCCGACGGCGGCGATGCTCCGGAGGAGGTCATCGGGTACGCCGTCGCCGCGGGCCTGGACGTCCTCGCCCTCACCGACCACGACACCGTCGGCGGCGTCGAGGCGGCCGCCGCCGTCCTGCCGCCCGGCTTCACCCTGGTCCCGGGCATGGAGCTGTCCTGCGCCTACCGGGGCTCCAGCGTCCACCTGGTGTCGTACCTGTTCGACCCGGACGACGCCGACCTCAACGAGGAGCTGCGCCGGGTCCGCTCCGACCGCGCCTCGCGCGCGGAGGAGATGGTCCGCAAGCTCCAGGCGAACGGGGTGGACGTCACCTGGGAACGGGTGCTGGAGATCGCGGGCGCCGGACACGCCGAGTACGCCGACGCCAACACCATCGGCCGCCCCCACCTGGCCCGCGCGATCGTGGAGGCCGGGGCCGCCCGCGACGTGCAGGACGCCTTCGACCGGTGGATCGGCTCCGGCGGGCCCGCCTACGCCTCCCGGTACGCCATCGACCCGGTGCGCGCCGTCCGGCTGGTGCGGGCGGCGGGCGGGGTGTGCTCCCTGGCCCACCCGGCCCGGGCCGAGGGCGCCCTCAACGGCTCCGTGCCCCTGGAGCTGGTCGAGCGCATGGCCGCCGCCGGCCTGGGCGGCATCGAGGCCGACCACCCCTCGCACAACAGCGCGCAGACCCGCCACTGGCGCGGTGTCGCCGCCGACCTGGGAGTGGTGGTCACCGGCTCCAGCGACGACCACGGCTCCCTCACCGGGCACCGCCTGGGCGCCCGGACCACCGCGCCGGAGGCGTTCGAGGAGCTGGTGGCGCCGGCCACGGGGGTCCCCCTGATCAGGGGCTGAGGGTGTCGGTTCACCCTGTGGATTCGGTACGGTACGGACCACCGTGCGCGGGCGCGACAATGGTCGCAGCGCAATCACCCATATCGGACTAAGTGAGAGGTCTGACGCCGTGTTCTGGAAGCGGAAGTCGAAGAAGCAGGACGGCCCGGAGGCCACCGATTCCGCTGCGGAGGCCGCGGTGGACGACACGGCGGAGGACGCCGAGGAGGCCGGGGAGACCGAGGGGGCGGCCGGAGCCGCGCAGGCCGCCGAGGCCGAGAAGTCCGACAAGGACGAGAAGACCGAGAAGGACCGGAAGGCCGAGGAGGAGGACACGGAGGCGGAGGCCGACGAGGCCGGGGACGCCGACGCGGACGACGACTCCGAGGACGCGGACTCCGAGGACACGGACTCCCGGGACGACGCCGAGGCGGAAGCCGACCGGGACACCGACGAGGACTCCGACGACGACTCCGAGGACGGGGACGACGAGGCCGGGACCTCTGACGACGTCTTCGCCGACGACACCGAGGAGGCCGGTGTCACCGGCCCTGACTCCGAGGGCATCACCCGGGTCCGCGCCGCGGTCACCTTCGAGTTCGACGACGAGAAGTTCGAGTACATCGGCAACACCTGGATCGTCCGGGCCGACGACGACGGCGTCATCGTCATCGACCCGGGCCCCGACGCCGAGGCCGTCCTGGAGGCCGTGGGCGAGCGCGAGGTCTACCTCGTGGCCTGCACCAACGCCTACGCCCCGCACATCGAGTCCGCGCTGAAGATCGTCGAGGAGACCGAGGCCCCGGTCGCCCTGCACCCCCGCGAGATGCGCCTGTGGCGCCGTCAGCACGGCGCCGAGCACCGCCCCGACTACGAGGTCGAGGGCGGCGGGTCCATGACCATCGGCGACCTCCAGATCGACGTCGTGGCCCTGCCCGGCACCTCCCCGGGCACCGTCGGCTACTCCATCAGCCAGCTCGGCGTCGTCTTCTCCGGCGACACCCTGCGCAAGGGCGAGCCCGGCATGGTGGGCAACACCTACATCGACTACACGACCCAGCTCGCCTCCATCGGCGAATCGCTGCTGACGCTGCCCCCGGACACCCGCATCCTGCCCGACCGCGGCCCGGCCACCACCGTGGTCGCCGAGAGCAAGAACTTCGACTCCTGGGTCTGACCCCGCCCGGGGTCCGCACCCGTCCGGACACCACGGCGCCCCGGCCCCCTCGCGGGGACCGGGGCGCCGCGGCGTGCGCGGTCAGCGGCGGCCGACCGACTCCACCTCGTTCCAGAACGCCGTGAACGCGCTGGCCGTGGTCTCGGGGGCCTCCACGTTGGGGGAGTGGCCCGCGCCGGGCACCACGATCCGCCTGGCGTCCAGCCGCTTGGCCATGTCCTCCTGGAGGGAGGGCTCCCACGCGTCGTCGTTCTCTCCGTACATCACCAGGGCGGGCAGCCGCAGCGCGGCCAGCTCCTCGACCCGGTCGCGGGCCCCCAGCAGGTCCTCGGCGCAGCGCAGCAGGCCCAGGGCGCTGCTGTGCACCAGCCGGTCGCGCAGGAAGGAGCGGACGCCCTCGTCGGGGGTGCGCTGACGGGCCTCGGCGTCGAACCGCTCCTCCCACAGCTCCTCCAGGCGCTCCCGGGAGGGGTCCATGGACAGCGCGGCGATCAGGGCGCGGGTGCGCATCGCCGCCTGGCCCGGCAGGGCGGCGGGGCCGCTGCACAGCAGCGTCAGCGAGGCCAGGTCGGCCATGCCGCTGAGCGCGGTCTCGCGCACCACCAGGCCGCCGAAGGAGTGGCCCACCAGGTGGACGGGCATCCGCCCGCCGACCTGCTCGACGACCTCGGCGACGACCTCGCCCAGCGAGGCCAGCCGGTAGTCGGGGGTCCGCACGCCGGGCGGCGGGGTGAGGGTCTCCGGGCCCGGCGACCCGTAGGTCCCCGGCAGGTCGATCGCGACCACCTCCCGACCGCCCTGGGCCAGGGTCTGGAGGATCGCGATGAAGTCCTCCTTGCTGCCGGTGTAGCCGTGCACGAGCACGGCGGGCGCCAGCTCGGCGCCCCCGGAGACGGGCAGCGCCCGCAGGGCCGCCACCGGGCCGTAGGACAGGTCGAGGTCGACCCGCCGCACGCCCGGCGGCAGGTCGAGGAACTTAGGTGTACTCACGTCCGGTCACCCTAGACGATGGCGGCCCGCTCCGGGGCGGAGCGGGACCGTGATCTCCCACGTCGGCGCGGCACCGGCCGGTACCGCGCCGCCTGTGCGCCGCGGCCCCCGTCCGGGTGCCGCGGCCGTGCCCTCCCCGGTCCGGCGGACCGGAGCGGTCAGGTGTTCTCGGGGTCGCGGCGGACGGCCGAGCCACTGCGGGTGCGGCGGCGACGGCGGACCGTGCGGGTGCCCTCGCCCCCTCGCCCTTGTCGGCCACGGGGGCGGCCGGGGCCGCCGCGGGCGCCTCGGCCCGCTTCTCCGCGCGCTTGTCGGCGGCGGGAGCCTCGGTGCCCGCCGCCACGCTCTCACCGCTGCGGGTGCGCCGGCGCGAGCGCCCGCTCCTGCCGCCGCGGCGGCGGCCCTCGCCGCGCTCCTGGTCGCCCGAGCGGTCCCGGTCCCGGTCGCGGCCGCCGCGGCCGCGCTGGGTGCGGGGCCCGCCGGTGTCACCGATGTCCTCGATCTCCTCGGCCTCCAGGCCGGCGTGCTCGGCGCGCTTGTCGGCGGCCAGCCGCCCCTTGGTGCCCGCGGGGATGCTGAGCGCCTCGAAGAAGTGCTTCGAGGTGGAGTAGGTCTCCTCCGGCTCGGTGAACCCCAGGTCCAGCGCGGCGTTGATGAGCTTCCACCGCGGCATCTCCTGCCAGTCCACGAACGTGACGGCGGTGCCGGTGCGCCCGGCCCGGCCGGTGCGGCCGATCCGGTGCGTGTAGGTCTTCTCGTCCTCGGGCGTCTCGTAGTTGACGACGTGGGTGACGTCGTCCACGTCGAGCCCGCGGGCGGCCACGTCCGTGGCGACCAGGATGTTGATCTTGCCGTTGCGGAAGGCGCGCAGCGCCCGCTCGCGCTGGCTCTGGCCCAGGTCGCCGTGGACGGCCGCGACCGCGAACCCGCGGTCCTTCAGCTCGCCCGCGACCCGGTCGCACGCCCGCTTGGTCTGGCAGAAGACCATGCTCTGCCCGTGGTCCTCCGCCTGGAGGAGACGGGCCAGCATCTCGATCTTGTCCATCTGGTGGGTGCGGAACGCGTGCTGCGCGATCCGGCTGGTGATCGCCGACCCGTCGATCTCGTTGTCGTCGCCGGCCCGCACGTGGGTGGGCCGCCGCAGGTACTTGCGGGACAGGGAGACGATCTCGCTCGGCATGGTCGCCGAGAAGAGCATGACCTGGCGCTCGGCCGGGATCTTGGTGAGGATGCGCTCGATGTCCGGCAGGAAGCCGAGGTCGAGCATCTTGTCGGCCTCGTC
Source organism: Nocardiopsis changdeensis (assembly GCF_018316655.1). Lineage (GTDB taxonomy): Bacteria > Actinomycetota > Actinomycetes > Streptosporangiales > Streptosporangiaceae > Nocardiopsis > Nocardiopsis changdeensis. The sequence continues at coordinate 1,125,177 of NZ_CP074133.1, forward strand.
CAGGACCACCGCGGCGACCCCGTCCAGCCGCAGGTGCTTCTGGTTCTCCAGGTCGAGCAGGCGGCCCGGGGTGCCGACGACGACGTCGACGCCCTCCTTGAGGCCGTTGATCTGCGGCTCGTAGGAGCGGCCGCCGTAGACGGTCAGGATCCGGGCGCCGCTGCGCTTGCCGGCGGTGGTCAGGTCGGCCGCGACCTGGATGGCCAGCTCACGGGTGGGGACCACGATCAGGGCACGGGGGCTCTTGGAGGTCCCGGGGGCCTCCTGGGCCCGCTGGAGCAGGGGGAGCCCGAAGGCCAGCGTCTTGCCGGTACCGGTCCGGGCCTGCCCGATGATGTCGCTGCCGCCGAGGGCGATCGGCAGGGCCAGCTCCTGGATGGGGAAGGGCTCGATGATCCCCTCGGCCTCCAGGGCGTCGGCGATCTCGGTGCTCACGCCGAGGTCGCGGAAGGTGATGCGGGGCTGTTGTGTCTCGTCTGTGCTGCTCAGGGCTCAGGCCTCCATCTTGGCGGTACACGAATCGCGTGTCCGCGTCGGGATGCGGTCGCGTGCGGCTTCGGGGGCCGCCGCGGAAGGCGCGGCTCGCCGTCCGTTCCGGTCGGAACGGCGCGGCGGCGCTGCCGTCGGATCCGCGGCCCGGGGGCTCCCGGCCGGAGATCGGATCCATCCGCTCGGCGCGCTCCCGTTCTCCTTCGGGGGCCCGCCGTGGTTCGTCGGGTTCGTCCGCGCGGTCGTCGGTCGCCCTGGGGCGGCCGGATCGCGCGGCGGGGCGCGGCATCCGTGGGACACCGCTGCGTGCGGGAACGTACCCGCGGGTGTGAGAAGGGGTCCGTGTCGGTCCGCACGCGCAGGTCGTCACGGAGAGTCTAGCCGGTGACCCGCCCGGCGGACGTGGCCGCCATCCGTAGCGGGACGGCATGGACCTACCCGTTCCCAGCTGGTGCAACCGTGCCGTTCGGACGTTTAGTCCCCGGTTCGGTGTGAGAACGGCCGGGCGATACCCTGGCGCCCATGACCAAAGGCCCCTCTGTGAACCCCGGTGTGATCGATCTCCTCGGCCTGCTGGCCTACGCCGAGCTGGGTTCCTTCTTCCGTCTCGCCGGTGACGCGGTGCTGGCCCCCACCCTGCGCGGCAAGGGCCGCCTGGCGGCGCTGGCCGCCACGGAGCAGGCCCACTACCAGGTGCTCCGCGACCGCCTGGAGGAGCTGGGGGTCGACCCGGAGGAGGCGATGGCCCCGTTCGTGGAGCCGCTGGACGCCTGGCACGAGCGCACCGAGCCCAAGACCTGGCTGGAGAGCCTGGTCAAGACCTACGTCGCGGACGGGATCGCGGGCGACTTCTACCGCAGGGTGGCCGAACTGGCCGACGACGAGACCCGCACCCTGGTCGAGGGCGTCCTCGCCGAGACCGGCCGCGCCGAGTTCGTCGCCGAGACCGTGCGCGAGGCCTTGGCCGAGGACCCGGTCCTGGCCGGCCGGCTGTCGCTGTGGGCCCGCCGCCTGGTCGGCGAGGCGCTGGGCCAGGCCCAGTCCGTGGCCGTGCGCCGGCCCCGCCTGGCGGCCCTGCTCGCGGAGGGCGTCGACCGGCCGGAGACCGACAGGGAGGACACCACCGGCCTGGGCGACCTGGCCGCGGTGAGCCGCATGTTCGCCTCCCTCACCGACCGGCACGCCGGCCGCCTGGAGGCCATGGGCCTGAGCGCCTGAACCCAGTCCGCGGGCGCCGTCCGCGGCCGTCCGGCCCGGGCGGCCGCGCGGGGTTACCCGCCTCGGCCCGTTCCGATTCCCCCTCGTCCCCGTTCTTGACCCGCGCTTGGGGACACTCTGGTCAAGGGCGGGTAATTTCCAACACTTTCGTGACGATCGGTTGGGGCGCGGACGTAAACTCGATGAAGTTTCCCGTGTCTCGACCACCCCTGAGTAGGTACTTCCATGCCCCGTGGGACCTCAGTGCGCCACCCGTTGGCCGGACTCACCCGTGACTTCCACAAGATCGGCCCCCTCGCCGGTCCGATCGACCCCTGGATGTGCGCTGAGCTGGACCAGCACGCCGCGCAGGTGTGCGACGGCATCGCCTCCTCCGGCGGCGAGGTGACCGCCCGGACCCTGGGCACCTACCTCCACGGGTTCCTCGACGGCTGCCTTGAGCGGGGCTGGGACTCCGCGGCCGTGGAGTACGACTGGGAGACACTCCGCGTCCTCGCGATCTGCCGCTTGGCCAAGGAGCGCGGTTTCGTCCGCTAGGTTGTTGCCAACCGCAGGCACCGTTGTGACCGACGACGCGCCGTCCCCGAGGACGCGTTCGGTGGATGCTTCCGCGCGGTCGGCGCGGCGAGCGGCGGCCCGGCCGTTCCGCGGAGGCATCGAGCCGGAGGCGTTCCCGAGGCCGGCGGCGGTCGACGGGCGGACCCGGAACGGTACACCGGACACGCCCTCGGTCACCCGCCCTGCCCGTTCACCGGCGAAAACCCCTTCACGGGCCTAGGCTGGGGACATCGGCGACCCCACGGCGGCCGGACACGCGCCCCGACGAACCGGGCGCGGACCTGCGGAATGCAACGTGGGATGCACGGTGTTATGCCGGTCCGGGACGGACCGGACGCCGTGACTGGCGGAGCGGCCCGCAGGAGCCGCGAGAAAGGAATGCGAATGAGGAGCGGTCGGCACGGGGCGGCGCGCCCACCGGTCGGCGTCCTGATCCAGCAGGATCGCGTCGACTTCGCGCTTTTCGCACTGATCTTCGTCGTCGCGGTGGCCTCGATGGTCTTCACCGGGCCGGGCAGCGTCGTCTTCTGGCTGGCGCTGCTGCCCATGATCGCCACCGTGGTGCTGGCCGTCCGGCGGATCGAGCACCTGTCCCGCCTCGAGCTGCGGGACTCGGAGTTCCTGTAGCCGGCGACGGCGCACGACAGCGGGAGGGCGGGGCCTCGAGGCCCCGCCCTCCCTTGTCTCCTTCGTCTTGTACCTCTGCGATCCCGAGCCCCCTTTCCCTCGACTGCACGCCTGTGGCGTCCGTACCCGTCAGACGCCGCCCTCGGGGCGCTCGCCCGTGCCCGGCGCGCCCGGGCCGGTGCGCACTCCGGCGGCGCGGGCGTCCTCGGCACCGGCCGGTCCGGTGGTCGCGGGACGGTCCATGGCGGCCTTGCGGCCCGCCTCGTAGCTGCCCCTGTCGGCCAGACGGCCGGTCTCCTCCTCCGCGCGGTCCAGCCAGCGGTCCCAGCGCGACTGCATCGGCCGGATCAGGCCGCCGCCGACGCCCACCACGATGACGCCGCCGACGGTGGCCAGCACGGCGACGAGCACCGGCGTGGTCACGGTCGTGGCGATGCCCATCTGGTTGAGCGCCGCGATGACACCGAGGGCCAGGATGGCCACGGCGGCGATGTTGGCCAGCAGCCGGCCGTACGAGAGGCCGCCCAGGGCACCGCTGATGATGTCGCGGACCGCCTTGGCGATCATCGCGGTCACCACCACGATGACCAGCGCGACGATGCCGCGCGGCATCCAGGCGATGACCTCGTTCAGGAGGGTGCTCACCGGGTTCGGTCCGAAGACGTTGAACGCGAGGGTGAACACGAACAGCAGGGCGACGTAGTAGATGATCTTGCCGCACAGCTCACTGGCGCTCCAGTTGCTGCGCTCGAAGTACTCGCCCACCCCGCCGCGGTGGAGGGCGCGGTCCAGCCCGACCCCGTGCAGCGCCTTGCCGACCGCCTTGCCCACGAGCCAGGCGATGATCCAGCCCACTACGAGGACGACCAGGAAGCCGGCCAGCAGTGGTACGAAGCTCGCCACCATCTGCCAGGCCGTCATCAGACCCTGACCCACATCCATGACGTCTTCACCCCCAAGTCGCTCCGTTCGGTCGTACCGAATGGTCGCCGTTCGGAACGGCGAAAAGAGGCGCGGTGCCTCTCACCCCGCCGATACCCGGAGTGCCCGGTTCAAATCCTTTATCGGAGCAGGTCGGCAGGTATTGCCTTTTCTTGGGAATTCTCTGGCCGGAAAAAGGGGCGCGGATCATTGTCGGTGGTGGACAATGCGCCTTTCCGGGGCGGCCGCGCACGGCGGAGGGCCCCGGTCGCCCGGGGCCCTCCGTGGTGCGTGTGCGGGGGTCAGGAGTCCTGGCCGGCCGACTGCCCCTCGCCGCGGTGCAGGTCCCAGCCGCTGATGCCGCGCCAGGCCAGCCGGGCCACCAGCAGTTCGGCGGCGTCCTTGGGAACCGAGCCCTGGGTGTTGATCCAGTACCGGGCGCTGGTCTCGGCCATGCCGACCAGCCCTATGCTCAGCAGGTGCGCCTCCTCGTCGGAGATGCTGGTGTCCTGCCGGATGACCTCGCCGATCAGCTCGGCGCAGCGCTGGAAGGTCTGCTCGCTCTTCTCGCGCACCGCCGGGAGATTGCGCAGGTCCGATTCGAAGACCAGGCGGAACGCCTCGCCGTCGCCGGCCACGAAGTCGAAATACGCGCGGAAACTCGCGATGACCCGCTGGCGGTTGTCGTCGGTGCTCTCCAGCGCCTCGCGCTGCTTTTCGACCAGCGCCTCGGAATGCTCTTCCAGGAGGGCGAGGTACAGCTCCAGCTTCCCCGGGAAGTGCTGGTAGAGGACCGGCTTGCTCACCCCCGCGCGCTCGGCGATCTCGTCCATCGCGGCCGCGTGGTACCCGCGGGCGACGAAGATCTCCTGCGCGGCGGCGAGGAGCTGTCGGCGGCGCCTGACCCGGGGCAGACGGGTGCCCCGGGAGCGGGCGTCTGAAGGAGCTGTCACACCCACACCCTCCGAACTCGGCATGGCAGATGCACGCCATCATCGGACATCTGCGTGGCTGGCGCCGTCGTGCGCGCGTCCCCGTCACAGGGTGCGCTCCACGGCGTTTTCCGCCATCTTACTCCTGCGTAAGTTACCTGTGACATAGGGATTCGTCCCGCGGAACGAGACGGCGCGGGCCGGGGGCCGCCGATCAGCGCCGGTCGTCGTCGTCGGCCCCGGCCTCGCGCAGCTGCTCCACGACGTCGGCCTCGTTCGCGTCCGGGAGCTCCCCGGCCCCGGCGCGCTCCAGCCAGTGCTCGTCGTCCTCCGCGTCGGAGGCGGCCAGACGCTGCTCGGCGGCGTCGGCCTCGGGGACCGCTGCGTCCGGGTCCTCCGCGGGTGCGGGACGTGTCCTCGGGTCCTCGGTCACGGGTGCCTCCCCCAGTCGACGGACGTACCCCCGACACTACTCGCCGCCGCGCCGCGGGGGGCGGAGGGGAATGGATCGGCGGGTCAGGGCGGTTGCCGACGAGAGGGGCCGGCCGCGGTCCGGCGGCTCGGGCGGGTGTCCGCCAGTGTGCCCGTCGACACCGCCCCGGGGGTGGGAATGGAAAACCCCACCCGTTAGGTTGGGTATAAGAGCAAGCACGCTTCGCGCCCCGCGACCCCTGCGCCCGTGGTCCTCCTGCTTCGGGCGGTGTGAAGCATCACGAACAGACATGAGGAGTCACCGTGTCGCTGCCGCCGCTGGTGGAACCAGCTGACGAGCTGACCGTGGACGAGGTGCGCCGCTATTCGCGACACCTGATCATCCCCGACGTGGGCATGGACGGGCAGAAGCGCCTGAAGAACGCCAAGGTGCTCGTCGTCGGTGCGGGCGGGCTGGGTTCCCCGGCGCTGCTCTACCTCGCCGCCGCGGGTGTGGGCACCCTCGGCATCATCGACTTCGACGTCGTGGACGAGTCCAACCTCCAGCGCCAGGTCATCCACGGCCAGAGCGACGTGGGCCGCCCCAAGGCCGAGTCGGCCCGCGACAGCATCAAGGAGGTGAACCCCAATGTGACGGTGATCCTCCACCAGGACCGCCTGGACTCCGACAACGCGCTGGAGATCTTCGCGGACTACGACCTGATCCTGGACGGGACCGACAACTTCGCGACCCGCTACCTGGTCAACGACGCCGCGGTCATCCTGAACAAGCCGTACGTGTGGGGTTCCATCTACCGCTTCGACGGCCAGGTCAGCGTCTTCTGGAACGAGTACGGGCCGCAGTACCGCGACCTGTACCCCGAGCCCCCGCCGCCCGGCATGGTCCCCTCCTGCGCCGAGGGCGGCGTCCTGGGCGTGCTGTGCGCCTCCATCGGGTCCGTCATGGTGAACGAGGCCATCAAGCTGATCACCGGGATCGGTGAGCCGCTGGTGGGCCGCCTGCTCATCTTCGACGCCCTGGAGATGTCCTGGCGCGAGGTGAAGGTCCGCAAGGACCCCGACACCCAGCCGGTGACCGAGCTCATCGACTACGAGGCGTTCTGCGGCGTCGTCTCCGACGAGGCCAGCGAGGCCGCGGCCGGGTCGACGATCACCGCGGGCGAGCTCAAGGACCTCCTCGACAACAAGCCCGACGAGGTCTTCCTCGTGGACGTCCGCGAGAAGAACGAGTACGAGATCGTCAGCATCCCGGGCGCCACGCTCATCCCCAAGGGCGAGTTCCTCAACGGCAAGGCCTTCGAGAAGCTCCCCCAGGACAAGCGCGTGGTCCTGCACTGCAAGTCGGGCGTGCGCTCGGCCGAGGCGCTGGCCGCGGTCAAGGCCGCGGGCTTCTCCGACGCGGTGCACGTCGGCGGCGGCGTCCTGGCCTGGGTCAACCAGATCGACCCCAGCCTGCCCAGCTACTGAGCGGCCTGTCATAGCGCGTCGCGGACGGCGCCGGGGCGATCCCGGCGCCGTCCGCCGTATGCGGGCGCCCGAATGGGTACAAGACCTCCCAGGGGCCGCCGGTCGAACGTCGGGGCGGCCCCGCCGCAGGGAGGTGGCACCATGCGTGAAAAGGGACGCCGGGCCGACTGGGTGGCGATCGCCGCCGGTCTGGCGCTGGGGATCAGCTTCGTCTGGCACGGGATGTACGGGTTCAGCGGCGGAGTGCTGTTCGTGCTCGGGCTGGGGGTCATCATGGCCGCCGTCGTCTCCCTCACCCGCCCCGGTGCGCTCTCCGGGGAGATCGCGGTGCTGGCGATCGGCGTGCTCGTGTTCGCGATGCCCTGGCTGCTGGGCTACACGCACCTGGCCGCGGCCGCGTGGACGGCCTGGATCATCGGCGCCGCCATCGCCGTGCTCGGCGCCTACGGCCTGGTCCGGGCCCGCCGGACGCGGCGGCGCGACCCCGACTCCGTCTGGAGCGCCCACGTCAACGAGATCCCGACCTGACCGGGAGCGCAGCGCGGGGCCGGTGCCGCACGGCACCGGCCCCGCCTGTTCCCGGCGTCGCGTCCGTCGGCGGCCCTCGCTAGGGTGTGGCCGTGTTCACCGATGAGGACGGCGGGCCCGACGAGTACGCCGACGAGGTCCTGGCCGTGGTCGAGCGGATCCCGCCGGGGAGGGTGATGTCCTACGGGGACATCGCCGAGTACGTGGGCCGGGGAGGCCCCCGGCAGGTCGGCTCCGTCATGTCCACCTGGGGCGGCGGCGTGCCCTGGTGGCGGGTGGTCCGGGCCGACGGCAGCCCCGCCTCCGGACACGAGGTGAGAGCCTTGTCGCACTATGCCGCGGAGGCCACTCCGCTGCGGCCCGGAAGCGACCGTGTGGACATGCGCAAGGCCCGGTGGGACGGGGAAAGCGGAGGCTGAGGGCACCTCGCGGGCTCCCCGGGCCGTCCGGGACGGTCGGCACCCTCTGGTGAACTGGTGGGGTGAACACATTCCCGTACCGTCTCGTGCGGCGCCCCCACCGGGTGCAGCCGACACCGGTGCTGGACGAGAACCAACGCAAGGTCGTCGACCACGAGGGCGGCCCCCTCCTGGTGCTCGCCGGTCCCGGCACCGGCAAGACCACCACCATCGTCGAGGCCGTCGTCGACCGCATCGACAACAGGGGCGTGGACCCCTCCCGCATCCTGGTCCTCACCTTCGGCCGCAAGGCCGCGCAGGAGCTGCGGGAGCGCATCACCGGGCGGCTGCGCCGCACCACCCGGGAGCCCCTCGCCCTGACCTTCCACGGCTACGCCTACGCGCTCATCCGCCGCGAGTTCCAGCGCATGGGCGACCTGCCGCCCCGCCTGCTGTCCGGCCCCGAGCAGCTGATGGAGATACGCGAGCTCCTGCGCTGGGAGGCCGCGGACGGCGGCTCCGCCTGGCCCGAACGCCTGCGCCCGGCCCTGGAGACCCGCGGCTTCGCCGAGGAGCTGCGCGACTTCCTGATGCGCGCGGAGGAGCGCGGCCTGGGCCCCGACGCCCTGGCCCGGCTGGGCCGCGAGCGCGGCCGCGATGACTGGGAGGCCGCGGCCGGGTTCCTGGCGCGGATGAACGGCCGGTTCGACATCGCCCCCGTGCCCACCCTCAACTACGCCGAACTGGTGCGGATCGCCGCCGGACTGCTCTCCGACCCCGCGGTGCAGGAGCGCGAGCGCTCGGCGCACGAGACCGTGTTCGTCGACGAGTACCAGGACACCGACCCGGCCCAGGAGGAACTCCTCCAGGCCCTGGCGGGCGACGGCCGCGACCTCATCGCCGTCGGCGACCCCGACCAGTCCATCTACGGGTTCCGCGGCGCCGAGGTGCGCGGCATCCTGGAGTTCCCCGACCGCTTCCGCACGGTCCGCCGCACGCCCGCCCCCGTGGTGGCGCTGCGCACCTCCCGCCGTAGCGGGTCCGGCCTGCTGGCCGCCTCGCGGGCGGTCACCCGCCGCCTGCCCGCCGTCGCCTCCGCGCCCGGCCGCGTCAACGAGCACCGCGAACTGGTCCCCGCCGCCGGGGTGCCCGCCGGGAGCGTGCGGCTGCTCATGGCCGAGAGCCCCACCCAGGAGGCCGCGGTCATCGCCGACACCCTGCGCCGCGCCCACCTGGTGGACGGCGTCCCCTGGTCGGACATGGCCGTCCTGGTGCGCTCGGCCACCCGCCAGCTGCCGGTGCTGCGCCGCGCCCTGGTCGCCGCGTCGGTGCCGGTCGCCGTCGGCGCCGACGAGCTGCCGGTGGCCGCCGAGCCCATCGTGCGGCCGCTGCTGTCCCTCATCCGGTTCGGGCTGCACCCGGCCGAACTCGACGACGAGGCCGCCCGCGACCTGCTCACCGGCCCCTTCGGCGACGCCGACGCCATCGGCCTGCGCCGCCTCACCCGCGCCCTGCGCCGCCTGGACCTGGACCGGGCCGCCGCCGAGCGCGAGAACGGCGGGGGCGACGGGACCTACCGGCCCGCCTCCCTGCTGCTGGTGGACGCCCTGCGCGAGCCGGCCGACCTCACCCTGGTCGAGCCCGAGGTGGCCGCGCCCGCCCTGCGCATCGCCACCGCCCTGGCCACCGTCCGCGAACTCGACGCCCGCGGCGCCGACGCCGAACAGGTGCTGTGGCGGCTGTGGCGCGACAGCGGCCTGGCCGACCGGCTGCTGCGCGCCAGCCTCGCCAGCGGCCGCCGCGGCGCCGCCGCCGACCGCGACCTCGACGCGGTGGTCGCCCTGTTCGAGAGCGCCGCCCGCTACTGCGACCGGCTGCCCCCCGGCACCCCGGAGGGGTTCCTCGCAGACCTGGCCGCCCAGGAGATCCCCGGCGACAGCCTCGCCGAGCGCGCCCCCGAAGGCGAGTCCGTGCGCATCCTCACCGCCCACCGCTCCAAGGGACTGGAGTGGGGCCTGGTGGTGGTCGCCGGGGTCCAGGAGGGCGACTGGCCCGACCTGCGCCTGCGCGGTTCCCTGCTGGGCGTGGAGGAGCTGGTGGACGCCGACGTGCACGGCGCCGACTCCTCCGGGGCCGCCCTGGCCTCCAAGCTGCTCGCCGAGGAGCGCCGCCTGTTCTACGTGGCCCTCACCCGCGCCCGGCACACCCTCGTGGTCACCGCCGTGGGCGGCGACGATGCCGAGCAGCGGCCCTCCCGGTTCCTCAACGAGATGGGCGCGGGCGACCCCGAGCCCGTCGGCACCGGGGTGCGCTGGCTGTCGCTGCCGTCCCTGGTCGCCGACCTGCGCTCGGTGGTCACCGACCGGAACGCGCCCGGCGCCCTGCGCGACGCCGCCGCCGTCCACCTGGCCCGCCTGGCCGAGGAGGGGGTGCGCGGGGCGGACCCCGCCGAGTGGTACGCCCTGACACCCTTCTCCGACGACCGGCCGCTGGCCGGGGAGGGCGACACCATCCGGGTGTCGCCCTCCCAGGTGGAGAGCTTCACCAACTGCCAGCTGCGCTGGCTGCTGGAGCGCGCCGCCGGGGCCTCCTCCGGCGACTCGGCGTCCGCCCTGGGCACCGTCGTGCACGCCGTCGCGGTCCTGGTCGCCCAGGGCACCCCGCCGCAGGACATCTCCCGGCGGATGGACGAGATCTGGGCCGACCTCGACTTCGGCGGCCCCTGGCAGGCCGACAAGCAGCGCGAGCGCGCCGACACCATGGTCCGCAAACTCCTCACCTGGGACGCCGCCAACGACCGCGAGCTCGTCGTCACCGAGGAGGGGTTCAAGGTCGACGTCGGGGGCATCGAGATCACCGGCCGGGTCGACCGGCTCGAACGCGACGACCAGGGCCGCGCCGTCGTCGTCGACATCAAGACCGGCGCCGCCAAGGCCGAGGACCTGGACCGCCACCCCCAGCTCGGCGTCTACCAGATGGCCGTCCTCAAGGGGGCCTTCGCCGAACTCGGCCTGGCGCAGCCCGGCGGGGCGATGCTCGTCCAGCTCGGCGAGAAGCTCAAGAACGCCCGCGAGCAGGTCCAGCGCCCCCTCGGCGAGGACCCCGACCCCCGCTGGGCCCAGGACCTCGTCACCGAGGTCGCCGCCGGTATGGGCGGCTCCCGGTTCACCGCCACCCGCAACAAGGGATGCAGGTCGTGCGCCGTGCGCGCCTGCTGCCCTGTCCAAGACGAGGGCAGACATGTCTGAAGCCCACCCCCGTTTCACCCCCGCCGAACTCGCCCGCGTCCTCGGGCAGCCCGAACCCACCGCCGAGCAGTCCGAGGTGATCTCCGCCCCCCTCGAACCCGCGGTGGTCATCGCGGGCGCCGGTTCGGGCAAGAGCGAGACCATGGCCTCCCGCGTGGTGTGGCTGGTCGCCAACGGGTACGTGCGGCCCGAGCAGGTCCTCGGCCTCACCTTCACCCGCAAGGCCACCGCCGAGCTGGCCGAACGCGTGCGCAAACGCCTGGACCAGGTGCGCGACAGGCTCGGCGAGGAGGTCGTCGGCGAGGGCGTGCTGGACGGCGAGCCCACCGTGTCCACCTACAACGCCTACGCGGGGCGCATCGTCGCCGACCACGCCCTGCGCGAGGCCGTCGAGCCCACCGCCCGGCTGCTCAGCGAGGGCCAGTCCTGGCAGCTCGCCGCCCGGGTGGTCGGCGAGTACGACGGCCCGATGGACCTGGTCAACGTGGGCGCGGACACCGTCATCGAACGCGTGCTGCACCTGTCCGGGGAGATCGCCGACCACCTCACCACGGTCGAGCGGGTGCGCGGCATCGGGCGGTGGATCCAGTCCCAGGTGGACGCCCTGCCCAAGAGGCCCACCGCCGACACCCGCGACCTGGTCGGCACCCAGCGCCGCCGGGAGCAGCTGCTGCCCCTGGTGGAGCGCTACGACCACGCCAAGCACTCCCGCGAGGCCATGGACTTCGGCGACCAGATGGCCCTGGCCGCGCGCATCGCGGAGAACCACCCCGAGGTGGGGCTGGTGGAGCGCAGCAGGTTCCGGGTCGTGCTGCTGGACGAGTACCAGGACACCAGCCACGCCCAGCTGGTGCTGCTGCGCTCCCTGTTCGGCGACGGCCACGCCGTGACCGCGGTCGGCGACCCCTGCCAGTCCATCTACGGGTGGCGGGGGGCGATCGCCGCCAACCTCACCCGGTTCCCCACCGACTTCCCGGCCGCGCCGGGGCGGCCCGCGGCCGTGCGCAGGCTGTCCACCAGCTTCCGCAACGGCGAGCGCATCCTGGGCGTGGCCGGGTGGATCTCCGAGGAGCTGCGCGCCGAGGCCGCCGAGGTGCCGGTGCTGTACCCGGGGCCGGCCCGGCGCGGACGCGGGCGGGCCGACGTCGCCCTGTTCCGCACCGAGTCCGAGGAGGCGGCCTGGATCGCCTCGCGCATCGCCGAACTGGTCAAGGGGGTGCGCCGCGACCCGGAGACCGCGCCGGACGGGATGCCCTGGCCGCCGGGCGAGTCCGGCGGCGCCCAGGACGGGGGCGTGTCCCCGGGCGACGTCGCCGTGCTGTGCCGCCGCCGCGCCCAGTTCCCGGCCCTGCGCGAGGAGCTGGAGGCGCGCGGTGTCCCGGTCGAGGTCGTGGGCCTGGGCGGGCTGATGCTCGTCCCGGAGGTGCGCGACATCATCGCCACCCTGCGCGTGGTGCACGACGCCGCCGCGGGCAACGAGCTGGCCCGCCTGCTCACCGGGCCGCGCTGGCGGTTCGGGCCCCGCGACCTGGCCTCCCTGGGGGCGCGCGCCACCGAGCTGGCCCGCCACTCCCGCCGCGACCTCACGGGGGACGGACCGGACGGGGCGGGGGACGACGTGCTGCGCCGCACCGTCCTGGACCTCACCGCGGAGAGCGGCAGCCTGGTGGACGCGGTCGACGACCCGGGGGACGCCGAGAACTACTCCGAGACCGGGTACGCGCGCCTGCTGCGCCTGTCCGAGGAGCTGCGCGGCCTGCGCAAGCTGGTCGGGCAGCCGCTGCCGGACCTCATCACCGAGGTCGAGCGCGTGCTGGGCCTGGACATCGAGGTGGCGGCCCGCAGCGGGCGCGACCCGCTGTCGGCCCGCGCCGACCTGGACGCGTTCGTGGACCACGCCGTCCGGTTCGTCGGCAACAGCGATGATCCCTCGTTGGGCAGCTTCCTGAGCTACCTGCGCGCCGCGGAGGAGAACGAGAGCGGCCTGGCGCCGGGGGAGCGGGTCGGCGGGTCGGACAGCGTCAAGCTCATGACCATGCACGGGGCCAAGGGGCTCCAGTGGCCGGTGGTGTTCGTGCCGGGCATCAGCGGCGGGCGCAACCCGGTGTTCCCGGCGTCGCCGCGCCACGCCAAGGCGTGGGTGGCGGCCGACCACCTGCTGCCGTACCCGCTGCGCGGCGACCGGGCGAGCCTGCCCGAGCTGACCGGTGTGGACAAGCAGGCCATCGCCGCGTTCAAGGAGGAGGAGGCGGCCCGCCACCTCACGGAGGAGCGCCGCCTCGCCTACGTGGCGGTCACCCGGGCGTCCTTCCTCCTCGTGTGCACCGGGCACTGGTGGGGGCGCACCGGCACCACGCCGCGCGGCCCGTCGGTCTTCCTGGAGGAGGTACGCGAGGCCTGCGAGCAGGGGGCGGGGCGGGTGGTCGACTGGGCCGACCCGCCCGAACTCGACGAGACCAACCCGCACGACGAGGAGGAGGGCGAGGCCGTGTGGCCGCCCCTCCAGGGCGACCCGCAGAGCGACGGCGAGGCCACCCCGGACACGCTCGCCCAGGTGGAGGGCGCGGTGACCCGCCGGACGGAGATCGAGGCGGGCGCCGCGCTGGTGGAGCGGGCCCGCGCGGCGCTGCGCGAGGGCAGGGCGGTGCCGCCGGACCCGGCGCGCTACGAGAAGCTGGGGCGCCGGCTCCAGGGGTGGGAGCGCGACACGGGGCTGCTGCTGGCCCACCGCGCCCGCGAGGCCCGGCGGGCCGAGGACGGCACGGTCCCGGTGGAGCTGCCCGACCACCTGTCCGTGTCCTCCATGGTGTGGCTGGCCCGCGACCCGTCGGGGCTGGCCCGCCAGATCCGGCGGCCGCTGCCCCGGCCCCCGGCCCCGCACACCCGGCGGGGGACCGCGTTCCACACCTGGCTGGAGCGCCGCTTCGGGCTGGGCACGGCCACCCTCCTGGACGAGCTGCCGGGGGCGGCCGACGAGACGGCGGGGGAGGACGACGACCTGGCCGAGCTCCAGACGCTCTTCGAGGAGAGCGAATGGGGCGGGCGGATCCCGGTCGAGGTGGAGGTGCCGTTCGAGACGGTGATCGGGGACCGGCTCATCCGCGGGCGGATGGACGCGGTGTTCCACGACCCGGAGAAGGGCTACGACGTCGTGGACTGGAAGACGGGGCGGCCGCCGCGGGGCGCGGCGGAGCGGCGGGCGGTCGGCGTGCAGCTGGCGGCGTACCGGCTGGCGTGGGCGGACCTCCAGGGGGTGCCGCTCGACGAGGTGCGCGCGGCCTTCCACTACGTCCGCGCCAACGAGACGGTCCGCCCCACCGACCTGCTCGACGCCGACGGCCTGGCGGCCCTCATCGCCTCCGTCCCCGAGCCCTGACCGGGGCGCGGGGCCGGGCGGGCGTGCGAGGATCGGCGGCGATGGAGACGATCGCGGCCGCCGTCGCCGCCCGCCACGGGATACCGCCCGCCGACGTGAGCCCGCTCCCCGCGGGCGCGGCCAACCACGTCCTGGCGCTGGGGGAGTCCCTCGTGCTGCGCATTCCCCGGGGGCCGGACCACGAGGCCGACCTGCGCAAGGAGGCGGCGCTCATCCCGGTGGTGCGCGCCGCGGGGGTCCTCACCCCGGAGCTGGTCGAGTACCGCGGGGGCGAGCCGCCGACGATGCTGCTGGAACGCCTCCCGGGCACCGACCTGGTCGGCCGCACCCCGGGCCGGGACGTGCTGCTCGACCTGGGCCGCCGGCTCGCCGCGCTGCACGCGGTCCCGGCCGACGCCCTGCCCGGCCTGCCCCGGGAGACCGGGGAACCCGACCCGGCCGCGCTGGTCGGGCGGGTGCACGCCGCGGGGTACATCGACGCCGACACGGCCGGCCTGCTGCGCGCCTGGTGCGCCGGGCTCGCACCGCTGGTCCCCGCCGCGGCGGCCCCCGCACCGGTCCACGGGGACATCGCCCCGCAGAACCTGATCGTGACCCCCGAAGGCGCCCTCGCCGGGATCGTGGACTGGGGCGACGCCGCCGTCGCCGACCCGGCCACCGACTTCGCGAAGCTCCCTCCGGCCTGGCTGCCCGCCGTGCTGGAGGGCTACGGCGCCCCGGGGGCGGAGGCCCGGGTGCTGTGGCACCATCTCGCCTGGGCGCTCGGCCGCCTGCTGCGGCCCGACCCGGTCCGGGGGCGGCGCCACTGGACCGCGCCGCCCCTGAGCCGGATCCTCGCTCTGCTGCTGTTCTTCGCCTCCGGCCCGCCGGACCCCTGGCCCCGCCTCGGCCCGGGAGCCCTCCCGTCCGCGCCCGCCGCCGGGTGACGCCCGCCGCCCGGGCCGGGGGACGCTCGACGCGATGGCGCCGGTGTGCGAGTGGACGGGCGAGCACGGGGACGGGCCGGTGGGCGCCCACGAGGCGGGTGCCGGCCACTGAACGCGCGGGGCGCCGCCGTCCGGTCCCGGACGGCGGCGCCCCGCGTACGCGCTCAGACCACGCCGAAGACGAAACCGCCGGGGGAGTCGCTGTCCTCGCCGAACAGGAACTGCCGCGCCGACAGCACGAACTCCTCCCGGCTCATGTCCCCGTCCCCGTCCGTGTCCACGTGTGCGAACCGGGTGCGGGCGTCGGCCTCGCCGGCGCCCAGCGCGGCGGCGTACACGAGGAACTCCTCCAGGCTGATCCGCCCGTCGCCGTCCTCGTCCAGCAGGTCGAACACCGCCTCGGCCACCGCCTCGGCCGCGTTGGACCGGCTGCGGTCCTCCGACGCCGCGTGCATGGCCGCGATGAACTCCTGCCGCTCCAGGCGGTCCCCGGCCCCGGAGTACCGCACCAGGCGGTCCCACAGCGACCGGTAGGCCGTCTCGATCGCGTGCGCCTTGGGCTCGGTCGGGTCCAGCGTGTACCCGGTGATGTACCGGTCCACCAGCCGCTGGTAGTCCGCCCAGGTGGCGTACTTGTCCCCATCGGTGTCGAGTACGTCGAACAGCTCGTTGAACCGGGCGACGATCGCCTCGGAGGGGGTGATGCTCACGTGGTTCCTCCCATCGGTGGGGCGGGTGGTTCCCTCCCCGTCCTGTGAGTCCCATCGTGCCGAAAAGGTTCCCTCCGTGCGCTGTTGGCGGCCCGTTCATCCCGATCGTGGACAATGTCCTGTGTGCCGAGCCCAGGAATCCCCCAGGACAGCGGCGCCCCCGTCCGGGCCGGTGTGCCCGAGCACGGCCGGGTGCCCAAGTACTACGCCGTCCGCATCCGCCTGACGGAGCTGGTCGACGGGCTGGAGGTGGGGCGGACCCTGCCCACCGAGCGGGAGCTCGCCGAACGCTTCGGCGCCGCCCGCGAGACCGTGCGCCAGGCGCTGCGCGACCTCCTCCTGGAGGGGAGGCTGCGCCGCCGCGGCCGGGGCACGGTGGTGGCCGGGCCCAAGCTGGAGCAGCCGCTCTCCCTGGCCAGCTACACCGAGGGCGTCCGCCGCCAGGGGCTGCGCCCGGGGCGGACCCTGGTGGACCTGCGCAGCTGGCCCTGCCCGGAGGGGCTGGCCCGGGAGCTGGACGTCGCCGCGGGCGAGCCCGTCTGGCACATGGAGCGCGTGCTGCTCGCCGACGACGAGCGCGTCGGCCTGGAGTCCACCTACATCCCGGTGGCCCGCGTGCCCGGACTGGACAGCGAGTTCGACCCCGACTCCACCTTCTACGGCTACCTGGCGGACAAGGTCGGCATCGTGTTCGCCGACGCGGACGAACGCCTGGAGACGGTGCTGGCCACCCCGCGCGAGGCGCTGCTCATCGGCACCCCGCCGGCCCTGCCGATGCTGCTCATCCACCGGGTGTCGCGGGACGGGGAGGGCCGCCCCTTCGAGCGGGTGCGCTCGCTGTACCGGGGCGACCGGTTCAGCTTCAGCGCCCACCTGTCCGGCGACGGCCGCTGACACGCACGGGGCCTCCGCCCTGCTTTTTTATCACGAGAAGATAACGGGTCTAGTCCAAAGTTTCGCACCGGTTCACCGGGACGCCTCTGCCCTGCTCGGTGCGCTCCACCTGCGCCGACCACGCTCGTGGCCATGCGAGTGATCATCGTCGGTGCCGGAGTCCTGGGCACCATGCACGCCTGGCAGGCCGTCTCCCGAGGCCACGAGGTCGTCCACATCGAACGCGAGGACGCCGCCCGCGGCGCCTCGGTCCGCAACTTCGGCCTTGTCTGGGTCGGCGGCCGCGCCCCCGGCGCGGAACTGGCCGCGGCGCAGCGCTCCCGCGTGCTGTGGGAGGAGATCGCCGAACGGGTGCCCGCCCTGGGCTTCCGCCCCTCCGGCTCCCTGACCGTCGCCGCCACCGAGCGCGAACTGGCCGTGGCCGAGGCCGCCGCCCGCGGTCCGGAGGCGGCCGAACGCGGCTACGAGCTCCTCGGCCCCGACCGGGTCCGCGAGGTCAACCCCGCCCTGCGCGGCGACCTGCTGGGCGCCCTGTGGTGCCGCCGCGACGCCCAGGTCGAACCCCGCACCGCCCAGGCCGCGCTCCAGGCCGAGCTGGCCCGCAGCGGACGCTACACCCTGCTGACCGGCCGGGAGGTCCGCGACCTCGCCGGACCGGCCGCCGTGCGCGACGACCGCGGCGAGGTCCACCGCGGCGACACCGTCGTCCTGTGCACCGGCGCCTGGCTGGGCGGGCTGGTGCGCGAACTCGTCCCGGACCTGCCGGTGCGCCGGGTCCGGCTCCAGATGGCGCAGACCGCGCCGCTGGGGGAGGCCCTCACCACCTCCGTGGCCGACGGCGACAGCTTCCGCTACTACCCCGCCTACCGGGGCCCGGAGCTGGACGTCCTCAACGACGCCCAGCCCCAGGGCCCGGTCCCGGCCGGGCACGCGATGCAGCTGCTGATGGTCCAGCGCGCCGACGGCTCACTCACCATCGGCGACACCCACGAGTACGACACCCCCTTCTCCTTCGACACCTCCGAGGACCCCTACGACCACCTCGCCGGGGTCGTCACCCGCCTGCTCGGCCGCCCGATGCCGCCGATCCGCCGCCGTTGGGCGGGGGTCTACGCCCAGTGCCTGGACCCCGCCGCCGTCGTCCACCGCGCCGCCGTCGCCGACGGCGTCCACCTCGTCACCGGTCCCGGGGGGCGCGGCATGACCTGCTCCCCGGCGATCGCCGAGACCACCGCCGAAGAACTGGGATGGTCATGACCTCCTCCACCGACATCGAACTCGTCACCCTCGACATGGCGGGCACCACCGTCGCCGACGACGGCCTGGTGGAGCGCGCCTTCGCCGCCGCCCTGCCCGAGCGCACCGCCGCCGACCTGGAGTACGTGCGCGCCACCATGGGCGAATCCAAGATCACCGTGTTCCGCCACCTCACCGGCGGGGACGAGGACCTCGCCCAGGAGGCCAACCGCGCCTTCGAGGACGCCTACGCCCGCCTGGTCGACGACGGCCTGTGCGCGCCCCTGCCCGGTGCCGAGGACACCCTGCGCCGCCTGCGCGCCCAGGGCCGCACCGTCGCCCTGACCACCGGGTTCGGTCGCGACACCCAGGACCGCATCCTCCGTGCCCTGGGCTGGACCGGCCTGCCCGACCTGGTGCTGTGCCCGGCCGACGCGGGCGGCCGCGGCCGCCCCCACCCGGACATGGTCCTCACCGCGGCCCTGCGCGCGAAGGTCTCCGCGATGTCGGCGGTCGCCGTCGTCGGCGACACCGCCTCGGACGTGCGCAGCGGGATCAACGCCGGGGCGGGCCTGGTCGCCGGGGTGCTCACCGGCGCCCACGGCGCCGAGGCCCTGCGCGCCGCCGGCGCCGCCCACGTCCTGCCCGGGGTGTCCGGGCTGCCCGCCCTCCTGGACGGGGAGGGCTGACCCGTGGGCATCCGCTTCGACCGCGTCAGCGTCGCCTACGGCGACACCGTCGTCCTGGACGGCCTGGACCTGACCGTCGAGCCCGGGGAGTTCACGGCCCTGCTGGGGCCCTCCGGGTCGGGCAAGACCACCGCCCTGCGCGCCGTCGCCGGGTTCGTCCGCCCCGCCTCGGGCCGGGTGCTGCTCAACGGCCGCGACGTCACGGACCTGCCGCCCCACGCCCGGGGCGTGGGCATGGTGGTGCAGAGCTACGCCCTGTTCCCGCACATGCGCGTCGACCAGAACGTGGCGTTCGGGCTCCGGGCGCAGGGCACCCCGCGCAGGGAGATCCCGGGCCGGGTCGCCCAGGCCCTGGAGATGACCGGCATGGCCGGCTACGCCCGCCGCCACCCGCGCGAGCTCTCCGGCGGCCAGCAGCAGCGGGTGGCGATCGCCCGCGCCCTGGCCATCCGTCCCAAGGTGCTGCTGCTGGACGAGCCGCTGTCGGCGCTGGACGCCCGGCTGCGCTCGGACATGCTCGGCGAGCTGGCCCGCCTGCACCGCGAGCTGCCCGACGTCACCGTCCTCTACGTCACCCACGACCAGAGCGAGGCGCTGACCCTCGCCGACCGGGTGGCGGTGCTGGACCGGGCCCGGCTGCGGGAGTACGACACCCCGCGGGCCCTGTACGCACGGCCGCGCACCGCGTTCACCGCGCGGTTCGTCGGCGGCGCCAACCTGCTGCCCGCCCGCCTGGAGGGCGGCCGGGTCCACTGCCTGGGCACGGCCTGGGAACCCGCGCCGGAGGAGCTGCCGGCGGGCGCGGGGGAGGGCGCCGAGCTGCGGGTGTGCCTGCGCCCGCACCGGGTGGTGCCGGGCGGGGCCGAGTACACGCTGCGCGGGGAGGTCTCCGAGGTGCAGTGGCGCGGCTCCGTGCACCGGATCACCGCCCTGGTGGGCGGCCACCCGGTCACCGCCGAAGTCCGGGAGACGGCTGAGCCGCCCGCCCCGGGCGCGCCCATCTCCCTGGGCTTCACCCGCGCCGACGCCGTCCTGCTGGAGCCGGAGCCGGAGGAGGTGGCCACGTGACCGCCGCGACGGACACCGCCCGGGCCCCGGAGCGCGCCGCCCCGCCGCCGACCCGGCGGCCCCGGCCGCCCCGGCGCTCCCCCGCCGCGCTGTGGGCGGTGCCCCCGGTGGTGCTGCTGGCCGCGGTCTTCCTCTACCCGCTGCTGCTGGTGGCGGTCGAGTCGGTCACCGACCCCGCGGGCGGCCTCACCCTCGCCCACCACGCCGAGGTGCTGGCCTCCGACCGCTTCCGCTCGGCGCTGGGCACCACCGTGTTCATCGCGGTGACGGCCACCGCCGGATGCCTGGTCCTGGGGTTCCTGCTCGCCCTGGTGGTGGCGTTCGTGCCGTTCCCCGGCAGCGGGGCGACCGCCCGGTTCATCGAGACCTACCTCTCCTTCCCGTCCTTCCTCATCACCCTGGCCCTGCTGTTCGTCTACGGCACCGTCGGCATGGCCAACGGCCTGTGGACCGACGTCACCGGGGCGGACCAGGGGCCCTTCCGGTTCCTGGCCACCCCTTGGGGCGTGATCCTCGCCGAGGTCACCTACTTCACGCCGTTCGTCATGCGCCCGCTGCTGGCCGCGTTCGGGCAGATCGACACCGCCCGCCTGGAGGTCGCCTCCTCCCTGGGCGCCCGCCCGCTGCGGGTGGTGCGGTCGGTGATCCTGCCCGAGGCGCTGCCCGCGCTGGCCGCCGGGGGAGCGCTGGTCCTGGTGCTGTGCCTGAACGAGTTCGCGATCGTGCTCTTCACCGGCGCCAAGGACGTCGTCACCCTGCCGATGCTCGTCTACAGCTCGGCGATCCTGCGGGCCGACTACACCACCGCCTGCGTCGTCGCCGTGGTCAACGCGGCCCTGTCGGTCACCCTCTACCTCGTCTACCGGGCCCTCACCGCCCGCCTGGGAGGAGGCGCCGACCGTGCTCGTGCATAGCCGCGCCGCCCGCCTGACCGTGTGGGCGCTGTTCGCCCTGGTCGTCGTGCCGCTGTTCCTGCTGCCGCTCGGGGTCATCGCCGTCGCCGCGTTCTCCACCTCCTGGAGCGGCGTGCTGCCCTCGGGGCCGACCCTGGACAACGTCTCCGGCGCGCTGGGCGGGCCGAACCTGGAGGCGCTGCGGGTCAGCCTGGCCACCGCCGCCACGGCGAGCGTGCTGGCGCTGGTGCTGGGCACCTGGGCGGCACTGGCCGCCGACGGCCTGCGCCGCCGCGACCGCGCCCTGATGGACGCCCTGTTCATGACGCCCGTCGCGGTGCCGACCGTGGTGGTGGGCCTGGCCCTGCTGGTGGCGTTCAGCCGTCCGCCGCTGCTGCTCAACGGCACGCAGACGATCGTCATCGCCGCCCACACCGTGCTGGTCACCGCGTTCGCCTACCAGTCGGTGTCGGCCGCGCTCACCCGGCTGGACCCCGTGTACGCGCAGATGGCCGCCTCCCTGGGCGCCCGTCCGCTGCGGGTCCTGCTGCGGGTGCGCCTGCCCCTGCTGCTGCCCTCGCTGAGCGCCGCCGCCGGGCTCTGCTTCGCCCTGTCCATGGGCGAGCTGAGCGCCACGATGATGCTCTACCCGCCGTCCTGGCTGCCGCTCCCGGTGCGGATCTTCGCGGCCACGGACCGCGGCGCGCTCTTCGCCGGGGCCGCCTCCGCCCTCGTCCTGATGGCCGCCACCCTGGCCGTCCTCCTGCTGCTGTCCCGGGTCCGCACCCGGGCGGCGTTCCGCTGAGCCCCCCCGCCACCGTGCGCCTTCACCGAGAGGTTCCCACCATGACCACCAGAACCGGGACCGCCGCCGCGGCCGGCACCGCCGCACTGGCCCTCGTCGCGGGCCTGACCGCCTGCGGCCCCGCCGAGACCGGCCCCACCGTCACCGTCTACTCCGCCGACGGCCTGCGCAACGAGGAGGGGACGGGCTGGTACGACGAGCTCTTCGCCGAGTTCGAGGCCGAGACCGGCATCTCCGTCCAGTACGTGGAGGGCGGCTCCGGGGAGATGGTGCAGCGCGCCGCCCGGGAGCGGTCCAACCCGCAGGCGGACGTCATCGTCACCCTGCCGCCGTTCATCCAGCAGGCCGACGGCCTGGACCTGCTCCAGGAGTACGTGCCCGAGGGCGCCGAACACGTCGGGACCAAGGACCCGAACGGCAGGTGGACGTCCATCGTGGACAACTACTTCTGCCTCATCCACAACACCGAGGAACTGCCGGAGCCGCCCGCCACCTGGGAGGACCTGCTCGACCCGCGGTTCGAGGGCCGGCTCCAGTACTCCACGCCCGGGGTGGCCGGCGACGGCACCGCCGTGGTCATCCAGGCGGTCCACGACTTCGGGGGGCTGGAGCCCGCCATGGACTACCTCGGCGAACTCCAGACCAACAACGTCGGCCCGTCCTCCTCCACCGGAGCGCTGGGCCCCAAGGTCGACAAGGGCGAGCTGCTGGTGGCCAACGGCGACGTGCAGATGAACTACGCGCAGTCACGCACCATGCCCGACATCGGCATCTGGTTCCCGGCCGTGGAGGAGGGCGGGGACCCCACCACGTTCGCCCTGCCCTACACGGCGGGCCTGCTCACGGGGGCGCCCAACGCCGACAACGGCCGCGCCCTCATCGACTTCCTGCTCAGCGAGAGCGCCCAGAGCCGGGTGGCCCCGGTGGCGGGCGGCTTCCCGGCGCGCGGGGACGTCGAGCCGGAGGGCGAGGAGGCCGAGGAGCTGGCGGCGCTGCTGGAGGGGGTCACGGTCTTCGAGCCCGACTGGGAGGTCGTCGAGGCCGAGCTGCCGACCTACCTCGACGCCTGGGAGCAGGCCACCGGCGGCTGACCGCGCGCGGCGGGGCCCGCCCGTCCGCCCCGGGCGGGCCCCGCCGCACCGTGCCCGGACGCCCCGCCGGCGGGCTCCCCGGTCCGGGTCCCTGCGGACTCCGACGCATCCGACCAGGTCTAAGGTCGGAAGCGACAAGGACGTCGGAACGAGGACACGAACATGGACGTACGCACCTACATCGAGGACCACCGGGACGAGTTCCTCTCCTCCCTCAAGGAGTGGCTGGCGATCCCCTCGATCTCCGCGGACCCCGGGCACCACGAGGACGTGCGCCGCTCCGCCCGCTGGCTGGCCGACCACCTCGCCGCCACCGGCTTCCCCACCGTCGAGGTCTGGGAGACCCCGGGCCTGCCCGCCGTGTTCGCCCAGTGGCCCGCCGCCGACCCCTCCGCCCCCACCGTCCTCGTCTACGGCCACCACGACGTGCAGCCCGTCGACCCCGTCGAGGAGTGGGACACCCCGCCCTTCGTCCCCACCGAGCGCGGCACCTCCCTGTACGGCCGCGGCGCCTCCGACGACAAGGGCCAGATCCTCTTCCACACCCTGGGCCTGCGCGCCGCCCTGGCCGCCTCCGGGGCCGACGCCCCGCCGGTCACGGTCAAGCTCCTGATCGAGGGCGAGGAGGAGTCGGGCTCCGTCCACTTCGCCGAGCTCATGAAGGCCAACCGCGCCCGCCTGGACTGCGACGTCGCCGTCATCTCCGACACCACCATGTGGGCGGCCGACACCCCGTCCATGTGCGTGGGCATGCGCGGCCTCACCGACGTCGAGATCTCCCTGTACGGCCCCGGCCGAGACCTGCACAGCGGCTCCTTCGGCGGCGCCGTCCCCAACCCGCTCAAGGCCATGAGCGACCTGCTCTCCGCCCTGCACGACGAGGACGACCGGGTCGCGATCCCCGGCTTCTACGACGGGGTCGTCGAGGCCGGGGCCGAGGAGCGCGAGCTCATCGCCCGCCTGCCCTTCGACGAGGGGGAGTGGCTCGCCACCGCCGCCTCCACCGCCACGTGGGGCGAGCGGGGGTACAGCACCCTGGAGCGCATCTGGCTGCGGCCCACCGCCGAGATCAACGGCATGTGGGGCGGGCACACCGGAGCCGGCGGCAAGACCATCGTGCCCCGGTCCGCCCACGCCAAGGTCAGCTTCCGCCTGGTCCCCGGACAGGAGCCCCTGAAGATCCAGGAGCGCGTCCGCGACTTCGTCGACTCCCGTGTCCCCGACGGCCTGCGCGCCGAGCTGGAGTTCGGGGGCCCCGGCGTGCGGGCCTGCGCCTCCGACCTGTCCTCCACCGCCCTGAAGGCGGCCCGCCGCGCCATGGAGCGCGCCTTCGGCACCCCGGTGCTCTTCACCCGCGAGGGCGGCAGCGGCCCCGAGGCCGACATCGCCGACATCCTCGGGGCGCCTCTGGTGTTCGTCGCCGTGGGCCTGGACGAGGACAACATCCACGCGCCCAACGAGAAGGTCGAGACGCCGCTCCTGCTCAAGGGGGCCGAGAGCGTCGCCTACCTGTGGGAGGAGCTGGGCGGCACGGCCTGACCCGGCCCGCGACGACCCGAGGGGCACTCCCGCGGGCCCGGGCATGCGACGGGCCCCGACGGCGTTGTCCCTGTCAGCCGGCGGCCGCACCCCGGGTGCGGCCCCGCTCCCGCACACTTCCCGGAAGGACCCATGCACGTCGACACCACCGCCTCCAGGCCCGGCCCCGCCGCGTCCCGCCCCATGCTCTCCCGCGCCGCCGTGGACGCCGCCGCACACCGGCGCACCGACCAGGCCTGGCTGGAGCGGGCGTGGCAGGACCCCGACACCCGGGTCCTCGTCCTGGAGGGCGGCGACCCCACGAGCTACGGGTGGAAGGCCCTGATGGCCAAGCAGTCACGGGCACTGGTCACCACCGACGGGGACCCCGAGCTGGTCCTCACCGCGCCGGAGGCCGCACCCGAGGGCGAGCGCTACCTGCTGGGGGTCGACGGCGGCCGCGCCTACTTCGCGGTCCGCTCCCCGGCCGGACTCGTCGAGCGCGACGGCGCCCGGCCCGCGTCCCTGCGCGAGCTCGGCCCGCTGCTCGGCGACCGCGACACCGGGCTGCTCACCCGCGCCGTGGCCCTGGCCAACTGGCACGCCACCCACGGGTTCTGCCCGGCCTGCGGCGCGCCCACGGTCATCTCCGCCGCCGGCCACCTGCGCCTGTGCGAACGCGAGGGGCGCGAGCAGTTCCCGCGCACCGACCCGGCCGTCATCATGCTGGTCCACCGCGGAGAGGGCGGGGACGAGCAGGTCCTGCTCGGCAACAACCCGAACTGGGACGCGCGCCGCTACTCCGTGCTGGCCGGGTTCGTCGACGCCGGAGAGTCCCTGGAGCAGGCGGTCGTCCGCGAGGTCGCGGAGGAGGCGGGGGTCGTGGTCGAGGAGCCCCGCTACCTGGCGTCGCAGCCGTGGCCGTTCCCGCGCAGCCTCATGGTGGGCTACACCGCGCGGGCCGTCGGCGAGACCGAGCGCACCGACGACGAGATCGGCTCCCTGCGCTGGTTCACCCGGACCGCGCTGGCCGAGGCGGCGGCCACCGGGGAGATCGTGCTCCCCGGTCCCGTCTCGATCGCCCGCACCCTCATCGAGCACTGGCAGGGGGAGGCCCTCCCCGGCCAGTGGTGACCGAGGGGGCGTCTTGGGGGCCGGTCCGTCCGCCGACCCTCCCGACAGGGTCGGTGGCCGTCGTGCCCCGGAGCCGGGTCAGTTGGTACCGGGGGAGACGCCCAGCTCGTCCGGCAGCACCGTCAACGGGCTGGTGCTGCTCTCCACCACGTCGCTCGCCAGGTCGGCGACCTTGCGGCCGCGCGAGCGCGCCGAGGAGCGCAGCCGCTCGAACGCCTCGCGCGGCGGCATGGTGTGCCGCTCCGCGAGGACGCCGATCGCCTGCTCCACCACCACGCGCGAGTGCAGCGCGTGCTCCAACTGGGCGATGGTGTGGCGCAGGCGCTCCACCTCGGTCGCCCCTTCCGGCGCCCGTCCGGGCGCCTGCGCCCGCCGGCGCTCCCCGCCCGCCTCCGCGGTGAGCAGGTCGGCGAGGACCATCGCGCTCACCAGGTCGGGCAGCTCGTGCCC
The DNA here is from genome assembly GCF_018316655.1 of Nocardiopsis changdeensis. Lineage (GTDB taxonomy): Bacteria > Actinomycetota > Actinomycetes > Streptosporangiales > Streptosporangiaceae > Nocardiopsis > Nocardiopsis changdeensis. Next base: position 1,150,785 of record NZ_CP074133.1, read on the forward strand.
GTTCCCCACGCGCCACCCCGTCGGGGTGCGGCGCACCACACCGACGTCGACCGCGTCGGCGACCGCTATGTCATGAGAACTCACGTCGTCCCCCAACTCAACACTCCCCGTCGTCATACGTCCGAGCCGTCCATGGCCGAGAGCGGCCGCACCGGGGAGAGGGCCCCTCGGGGTCACGGGGCGGTCGGCCCGCGGGCGGGACCCGCGGGCCGGCTTCTCCGGGCTACGACAGCTCGGCCAGCTTCTGCTTCACCTGAGCGAGCGACGGGTTGGTCATCGCCGCTCCGTCACTGAAGACCACCGTCGGGACGGTTTGGTTCCCGTTGTTGACCTTCATCACGAGTTCCGCGGCCTCCGGGTGCTCCTCGATGTTCACCTCACGCCCGGTGATCCCCTCGCGTGCGAGCTGGCTCTTGAGCCGCTTGCAGTACCCGCACCAGGGGGTGGTGTACATCGTGAACTGTTCGGTGGCCGTGTTCGTCATCTCGCTCACGTTTCTTCTCGTCCTACGGTCGGCGTTCTCGCCCGGTCCCACATCCCAACACCGCGGGGCCCGGTCCGCTTCCCCCGACCGCGTGACACAACGTGGGACGCCTCACAGACCGGACTGGTTCTGAAATGTGTCGGTCGGCTCCGTGGCCGCAACCGGCCGCGGTCCGCCCGCCCGGTCCCCGTGGGAGCGGCCTGTGGACGGGTGCGGTTCCGTCCCCGGCGCGGCCGATACTTGAGAGACTGACCCACAGAACCGCACAACCGTCTCGACCATGTTCAGGAGCACCATGGACCCCGACCGCGTCCTGGAGGGACTGGACCCCGAGCAGACCCTGGCGGCGCGCGCCCTGCGCGGCCCCGTATGCATCCTGGCCGGTGCCGGAACGGGCAAGACCCGGGCGATCACCCACCGCATCGCCCACGCGGTCGCCGGCGGGGTCGTCTCCGAGCAGCAGATCCTCGCGGTCACCTTCACCACCCGCGCCGCCGGGGAGATGCGCGGACGGCTGCGCGCCCTGGGCGCCCCCCGCGTGCAGGCCCGCACCTTCCACGCCGCCGCGCTGCGCCAGCTCTCGTTCTTCTGGCCGCAGGTGATCGGCGGCGAGAAGCCCACCCTCATCGAGAGCAAGATCCAGGCGGTGGCCCGCGCCGCCCACTCCGTGGGCGTGCAGCCCGACCGCACCGGCCTGCGCGACCTCGCCTCCGAGATCGAATGGGCCAAGGTCACCCAGGTCCGCCCCACCGACTACGAGAGCGCCGTCGCCAAGGCGTCCCGGCAGGCGCCGCTGCCCGCGGGCGAGGTCGCCCGGGTCTTCGAGGCGTACGAGGAGCTGCGCCGCGAGCACAACCTGCTCGACTTCGAGTCCATGCTCGAACTCACCGCCGGCATGATCAACGAGTACCCGGCCATCGCCCAGCGGGTCCGCGAGCAGTACCGCTACTTCGTCGTGGACGAGTTCCAGGACGTCAACCCGCTGCAGAAGCTCCTGCTCGACGCCTGGCTCGGCGACCGCGACGACCTGTGCGTGGTCGGCGACCCCAGCCAGACCATCTACTCCTTCGCCGGGGCCACCCCCTCCTACCTCACCGGGTTCGCCGCCCGCTACCCGCACGCCACCGTCGTGGAACTGGTCCGCGACTACCGCTCCACCCCCCAGGTGGTGCGGGTCGCCAACCACGTGATCTCCCAGGCCCGGGGCACCACCTCCGCCGGGCACCTCACCCTCCGGGCCCAGCGCCCCGACGGCCCCGACCCCGTCTACCAGGAGTACGACGACGAGCCCGCCGAGGCCACCGGGGTCGCTCGCAAGATCCGCGCCCTGATGGAGGAGGGCGTCCCGGCCGGGGAGATCGCCGTCCTGGTGCGCATCAACGCCCAGTCCGCCGCCTACGAGCAGGCCCTCACCGACCAGGGCATCCCGTTCAGCGTGCGCGGCACCACCAGGTTCTTCGAACGCCCCGAGATCAAGCAGGCCGTCCACCTGCTGCGCGGCGCCCGCCACGAGGCGGCCGGGGAGGAGCCTGCGCCGCTCATCACCACCGTCCGCCAGCTGCTGGGGCAGATCGGCCTCACCGACACCGCGCCCGAGGGCCGCCAGGCCCGCGAGCGCTGGGAGTCGCTGGCCGCGCTGGCCCAGCTGGCCGAGGACATGGCCGCCGCGCCGCGCCCCGGGGGCGCCCCGGTCACCATGAACGACCTGGTCGAAGAACTCGACGTGCGCATCTCCACCGAGCACGCGCCCGGCTTCGAGGGCGTCACCATCGCCTCCCTGCACGCCGCCAAGGGCCTGGAGTGGGACGCGGTGTTCCTGGTCGGCCTCACCGAGGGCATGATGCCGATCATCTACGCCGAGACCGACGAGCAGGTCGAGGAGGAGCGCCGCCTCTTCTACGTCGGCGTCACCCGCGCCCGCGAGCACCTGGCGATGTCGTGGTCCCTGGCCCGCTCCCCGGGCGGGCGCAAGACCCGCAAGCCCTCCCGGTTCCTGGACGGCCTGCGTCCGGCGTCCCCCAGCACCGCCGCCCGCCGGGCCGAGCGCCGCCGCGGGCCCGCCCGCTGCCGGGTGTGCGGGAACACCCTGACCGACGCGGCCGAGCGCAAGCTGGGCCGCTGCCTGGACTGCCCCTCCAGTTACGATGAGGCGCTGCTGGAGCGCCTGCGCGACTGGCGGCGCGCGGTCTCCCAGGAGCAGAAGGTCCCCGCCTACGTGATCTTCACCGACGCGACCCTCCAGGCGATCGCCGAACAGGAGCCCTCCGGGGTCCCGCAGCTGTCGGCGGTGTCCGGTGTCGGTCCGGCGAAACTCGACCGCTACGGGGAGGCGGTGCTCGCGCTGGTCGCGGGCGCCGAGCCCGCCGAGGTCATGGAAGGTCGGGACGCCCCCGACGGCGAAGAGGAGGATGTGGCCGGATGAGCGACAGAGCCGACGAGACCCGGCGGGACCAGTCGTTGGCCGACCTGCTGGCGGTTCTGGACCTGGAGCGGATCGAGGTCAACATCTTCCGGGGCAGCAGCCCCCAGGAGGGCCCCCAGCGGGTCTTCGGCGGCCTGGTCGCGGGCCAGGCCCTGGTGGCCGCGGGCCGGACCGCGCCCGAGGACCGGTACGTCCACTCCCTGCACGCCTACTTCATCCGCCCCGGCGACCCGGCGGTGCCGATCGTCTACGAGGTGGACCGGGTCCGCGACGGCCGGTCGTTCACCACCCGCAGGGTGGTCGCCGTCCAGCACGGCAAGCCGATCTTCACCCTGTCGGCCTCCTTCCACAAGGAGGAGCCGGGGCTGGACCACCAGATCCCGATGCCCGACGTCCCCCCGCCCGAGGAGCTGCCCAGCACCCGCGAGCGGCTGCGCGCCGAGTTCGGCCGGGTGCCGGGGTTCGTGCGCTGGCACCCCATCGAGCTGCGCCCGGTGGGGCCGCTGTCCTACGAGGCCGAGCGCGACCCCCGGCTGCGCACGGCGGTCAACCCGGTGTGGCTCAAGGTCGACGGGAAGCTGCCCGACGACCGGCTCACCCAGGTGTGCCTGATGACCTACGCCTCCGACCTCACCCTGCTGGACACGGTGCTGCTGCGCCACGGGCGGTCCTTCGCCGGGATCTCCATGGCGAGCCTGGACCACGCCATGTGGTTCCACCGCCCGTTCCGCGCCGACGAGTGGCTCCTGTACGCGCAGGAGACCCCCAGCGCCCAGGGCGCCCGGGGGCTGGCCCGCGGCCTGGTCTACACCCGCGACGGGCAGCTGGTGTGCTCGGTGGTGCAGGAGGGCCTGATCCGGGTGGTGGACGCCGAGGGCTGGTCCGACGCCCTGCGCCCCGGCCCGGTGTGACCGCTACCGGCCACGGGGGCCGGCAACAACGCGGGGACCCCGCGGATTCCCTGGAACCCGTGGCCGGATGAGGACGTTTTCCCAGGTCAAAAATAGGTTGCTAGTTTTCGCGGGCGACCCTTAGTCTGTACATCGTCGCCAAGACCGCTCTATGGCGCGGGAGGGATCCCGCCGCCCGACCGTGAAGGAGGTGCCCGATCAAATGATGACCACGAGCTTCGCTTCGACCGTGTCGTCCCGTCAGCAGTGGCTGAACGCTGTCCCGGGCACCGCCCTGTCCTGCGGTCTGCCCGGCGGCTCCGCCCTACGCGGTGAGCGCGCCATCGCCGGCGATGCCCTGAGGGGCATCGGCCTGGCCTCGGCCAAGGGTGCCCCGAAGGGCGTCTTCGTCGAGGGGACCGGTCCGGACTTCGGAGGCTTCGGCTTCCGTCCCGTCGCGACCGTGATCCTCGCCGCCGAGCACGAGTCCAACGGCAGTGGTGTGTCCACCGGCAACGAGAGCGCCCGTGACCGCGGCGAACTCATGACGGCTCGCACCGAAGCAACCCCGCGCCGCTATGGCGCACCGGGGAAGTGTCCACGGAGGAATCCGGCCTAGCCGACTAGGCCCAGGGTCTCCATCCGTGGCCGCGGTCCCCGAATTCGGGGCCGCGGCTTTCTTTGTATCCTCGTCCGCCCGATCTCCCCCGGGGAGGCAGGGCAGGCGTCTGCATCGCAAGTCAGGTCCCGCACCGGAACCGCATCCGGTGAACCGAGAACACCGACCGCGTTGTACGAGACGAACAAAGATCTTGGAGGGCACCGATGCTCGCGTCGGTCCTGGAAACGCCCTGGCTGGGCGAGACCGAAATCCCCTGCCGTATGCAGCCCGACCTGTTCTTCGCCGAGGCCCCCGCCGACGTCGAGGCGGCCAAGGCCCTCTGCGGCTCCTGCCCGGTCCGGGAGCAGTGCCTGTCCGACGCCCTGGACCGCAAGGAGCCCTGGGGTGTCTGGGGAGGCCAGCTGCTCGTCGCCGGCCAGGTCGTGGCGCGCAAGCGCCCGCGCGGACGCCCCCGCAAGAACCCGGCTCCGGTCGCCGCCTGACCGCTCCACCCGAACTCTCCACCGCAGCACTACAGACCCCGAAGGACTGAACGAGACATGATGATCCTGGAACTCCTGGACATGACCAACGAGCCGATCGCCGAGACCCGCGAACGCCAGGGCATCCGCCTGACGGCACGGGAGATGCGCGCCCGCCAGCGGGAGCAGCGCCGTGCCGAAGACGCGCTCATGGAAATCGCGTGGTCACGCCTGTGTTGACCGGGTGACCGGGCGCGGTGGTGACCTGAGGTGACCAGCGCGCCGGACCCGGCCGACAACGGCGGACACATGCGGAACCGGTGCGGAACCGAGACGGGGCCGGATGGCGATCCTCGAAGGGGGTCACCGTCCGGTCTCTTTTCTGTGTACGGACAATAAAGGAATGCTCCGGAACGGGGCCCGGAAGGCCCTCCGAAGCGGGGCGGAATACCCCAGGTCAGGCCGGAATGCGCGACGGGGCCGGGATTTCCGCCCACCCGGTCCGTTCTCACCGAGGAGACGAAATCAAAGACATAACGGGACAACACACTCCTGTTCGAGAGCGCTGTCCTCGGCTACCGTAAAGTTCGTGCCCTCGAACACCAAAATCGAGGTGCGACGCAGTCCTCGCCGCCGGCGCACCGTGTCGGCCTACAGGGACGGGGACACGACCGTCGTCCTCGTGCCCGCGACGTTCTCCCGCGCAGAGGAAAAGCGCTGGGTGGGACGCATGCTGCAACGCCTGGAGGCGCGCGAGGAACGCCGTCGCCCCGGTGACGGGGAGCTCCACGAACGCGCGGTCGAACTGGCCCGCCGTTATCTGGACGGCACCCGATTGCCGGACAGCGTCCGCTGGGTCGACAACCAGAATTCCCGCTGGGGTTCGTGCACCCCCGACACCCGCACGATCCGCATCTCCCGACGCGTCGCCGGAATGCCCTCCTGGGTGGTCGACTACGTCCTCATCCACGAGCTCGCGCACCTGTTCATCCCGCACCACGGCTCGGAGTTCTGGGAACTGGTGCACCGCTACCCCAAGGCCGAGCGCGCCCGCGGCTACCTGGAGGGGTTCAGCGCCGGATCGCGCTCCGAACCCTGCGAGCCCGGCCTGGCCCCGGAGGAGCCGCTCACCGGCGCCGAGGTCGCCCTCGCGGAGGAGTGACCCCGGGCGGCGGAGCCGCCGGGGACAGCGGCCCGCGGCCGGTCCCCCTCACCGGGCGGCGAGGTGGGCGGCGACCGCGGCCGCGGCGGCCGACACCAGGGAACGGGTGACCTCGTCGGTGGGTTCGGGGAGCGCGTCGACCGGGAACCAGCCCAGGTCGGCGGACTCGTCCGGGTCCATCACCGGCTCCGCGCCGGCCGGGGCCAGCAGCGCGTACTGCACGTCCAGGTGGAAGCTGCCGCCGCCGCAGGGCACCGCGTGCCGGTCCAGCCGGATCGGCCCGGGCAGCAGCTCCAGCCCCGGGATGCCGGACTCCTCGGTCGCCTCCCGCAGCACGGCCTCCGCGAGCGTGGCGTCCTGCGGCTCGCAGTGGCCGCCGGTCTGGAGCCACATCCGGTGGACGCGGTGCAGGGTGAGCACCACCCGGTCGCCCTCGGCGGAGACGACCGCCGAGCTGGCGGTGATGTGCCCGGGCAGGCAGCCCCGCCACATCCCGTCCTCGTGGGCGTCCAGGTGCGCCACGTACGCGCGGCGCAGCTCCTCCTGGCGCGCGTCGGGCGCGGCCCAGGCGGACAGCACCGCCCGGGCGTCGGCGTGCAGCGACACCTAGGAGTCCCCTCCCGGCCGGTCCGGCTTCCCCTCGTCGGGCTCCTCGCCGTCCGGCTTCTCCTGCTCCGGCCCCTCGCCGGCGGACGCCCCGGGGGCCTCGCCGGTGAGCGTGGAGATGTCGAAGTCGGCGTCGGCGAACGCCCCGCCGCTGACGAACGCCGTCGGGTCGTCCAGGTCCTCGCTGCCCGGCATCAGGTCCGGGTGCTGCCACACGGCGTCGCGCCCGTCGATGCCGCGCGCCTCCTCCAGCGCCTTCCACAGCGCCTGCGCCTCGCGCAGCCGCCGCGGACGCAGCTCCAGCCCGACCAGGGCCGCGAAGGTGTGCTCGGCCGGACCGCCGGTGGCCCGGCGCCGCCGGGTCGCCTCGGCCAGGGCGTCCGCCTGCGGCAGCCGCCCGGTCACCGCGCCCGACACCACGGTCGCCACCCAGCCCTCGATGAGCGCCAGCGTGGTCTCCAGCCGGTTCAGCGCCGCCTTCTGCTGCGGGGTGTCCTCGGGCTGGAACATGCCCTGGCCGCCCAGCACCTCCTGGAGCGACTCCGGGTTGTTGATGTCGATCTCGCCGAGCCGGTCCTCCAGGCCGCTGATGTCGAAGGACATCCCGTCGGCGTACTCGGCGACCAGACGGAACACGTGCGAGCGCAGCCACGGCACGTGCGAGTACAGCCGGTGCACGGCCGCCTCGCGCGCGGCCAGGTACAGCCGCACCTCGTCGTCGGGGATCTGCAGGCCCTCGCTGAACTTGGCGACGCCCAGCGGCAGCAGCGCCGCGGTGCCCTCGCCGGCCAGCGGCAGCCCGATGTCGGCGGTGCCCACGACCTCCTGGGAGAGCTCTCCCACGGCCTGGCCCGCCTGCTGGCCGACCATCATGCCGCCCATCTGCTGGATCATGCCGAGCAGGGGACCGGCGACCGACTGCATCTCCTCGGGCAGGCTCTGCCCCATGGACCTGACGGTCTTGCTGGTCAGCGGGTCGCACAGCTGCGCCCAGGAGTCCATGGTCTTCTCGACCCACTCCGAGCGGCTCCACGCCTGCGCCGTCTGCACGCCCGAGGGCAGCGAGGTGGACTGGTCCAGCCACAGGTCGCCCAGGCGCAGCGCCTCCTGGACCCTGGCGTAGTCGCCGGGCGGCACACTGGGGTCGCCCTTCTGCGCGACGACCTGTCGCGCTATGTCCTTGGCCATACTCCAGTTGATGCCCGAGCCCGTGCCCTGTCCGGCGGGGGTGCCGCCGGGGGCGGGCTGGGCCGACATCATGTCGGCGAACCGGCGCAGCATGTCGGCCATCTGCTGCGGGTCGCCGAACGGGAATCCTTCGGGTGTTCCGGAGTCCCCTCCGCCCGGGCGGCCGCTGCCGGCACCACCCGAGCCGGAGTCGCCAGCGCGGCGTCCGGACTCGTCATCGGGATCGTTCGGCATGCTGAAACCGAAAGGCAGGTCGCTCACAATCAGACCTCAGGCAGGATTAGGTTTGGTCTCCACTGTCACGTTAGCTGGGAGTCGCCCGGAGTGAATACCGAAAGCAGCCAGGTTCGCCCAGAGCACAGCCGGTCCGGAGGGGCCGGGGCGGTGGTCGCGGTCACCGGCGCGGCCTCCGGGGTGGGCCGACTCCTCGTGCAACGCCTGGCGGCGCCGGAAGGTTCCGCGGCCCCGCGCGAGGTCGTGGCCATCGACGCCGAGTTCGCCGACCTGCGCGGCGTCACCTGGCGTATCGCCGACGTCTGCGACCCGGGGCTGGTCTCCCGCCTGGACGGGGTGGACGTGCTGGTGCACACCGCCGACGACCGCTCCCCGGACACGCGGCCCGCGGACCGGCGCGCCCACAACATCCGGGCGGCGCAGACGGTCCTGACCGCCGCGGCCGCCTCGGGGGTCCCGCGCGTGTTCCTGGTCACCAGCACCATGGTCTACGGGGCGGCTCCGGACAACCCGGTCCCGCTGCCGGAGAACGCCGTCCGCGTCTCGGACAACAGCGACGGCCTCATGGGCGACTTCGCCGAGATCGAGGCGCTGGCCGAACGCGCCCGCCGGGCCCACCCCGGCCTCACCGTCACCGTGGTGCGGCCCGCGCCCCTGGTCGGCCCCGGCCTGGACACCCTGCTCAGCCGCCACTTCTCGGCGCCGCGCCTGCTCACCGTCAAGGGGCACGAGCAGCACTGGCAGTTCTGCCACATCGAGGACCTGGCCGGCGCGCTGGCGTTCTGCGCCCTGCACGGGGTGGACGGCCCCGACGGCGTGGTGGCGGTCGCCAGCGGCGGCTCCCTCACCCAGGGCCAGGTGGAGGAGATCGCCGGGATGAAGCACTTCGAGGTGCCCGCCAACCTCGCCTTCGGCACGGTCCGCCGCCTGCACCAGGCCAGGATCACCCCCGCCGCGGAGGGGGAGCTGAAGTTCCTCGTCTACCCGTGCGTGGTGGACTGCGCGACGCTGCGCGAGGCCGGGTGGAAGCCCGACCACGACGGCGAGGCCGCCCTGGCGAGCCTGCTGGAGTCCCGCGGCGGCCCGGCCCTGGTGGGCCGCAGCATCGGCCGCAAGGAGGTCGCCGTCACCGCCGCCGGGGCCGCGGGTGCCGCCGCGGCCGCCATCGGGACCGCCGTCACCATCCGCCACCTGCGCAAGCGCAAGGGCGGCTGACCGGGAGGCCACCGGGACCCCGTGGCCTCCGAGCGGCCCGACACCCGGGCGGAACACCTGTGGGGTGCCACAAGGGACGATTGGTACCTTCTAGGAGTGGAACAGATCACTCTCGCCTCGGTGCGCGACACCCCTCTCTCGGTGGACGAGGTCCTCGCGGCCGTCCAAGACCCCCGTGCCGGCGGCACCGCCGTCTTCATCGGCACCGTCCGCGACCACGACCACGGGCGCGACGTGGCCCGGCTGGGCTACTCGGCGCACCCCACCGTCGAGGCCATGCTGAGGACGGTCATGGAGAAGGTGCTCGCCGACACCGCCGTCCCGGGCCGCCCCGTCGTCAGGCTCGCCGCCGTCCACCGGGTCGGCGACCTGGAGATCGGCGACCTCGCGGTCGTCGTCGCGGCCTCCGCCGCGCACCGCGAGGAGGCGTTCGCCGCCTGCCGCAGGCTGATCGACGACCTCAAGGCCCAGGTGCCCATCTGGAAGCACCAGGCGTTCACCGACGGCGACCAGGAGTGGGTGGGGACTCCCTGACACGTCCCCTACCCGGGCCGCAATAAGGTGTGCAGCATGCTTCGTCGTGTCATGACCCTTGTCGTCGCCCTCGTCCTGCTCGTCGGGCTCGGGTTCGGCAGCCGTTTCCTGCCGATGCCGTACCTGGTGGCCGGGCCGGGCGTCACCCTGGACACGGTGGGCCGCACCGAGAAGGGGCCGGTCATCGAGATCGACGGCGCCGAGAGCTACGAGCACGAGGGCTCGCTGTCGATGGTCACCGTGCAGTACGCGGGCGGCCCCCAGCGCCGGCTCGACTTCTTCACGGTCGTGCGCGCCTGGCTCTCGCCGACCGAGGCGGTCATGCCCGAGGAGCTGCTCTTCCCCGCCGGCCGCAGCCCCGAGGAGGTCAGCGAGCGGCAGGCCACCCAGATGAACGATTCCCAGACCGACGCCACCGCCGCCGCCCTCAACGAGATCGGCATGGGCTACGACGCGGTCCCGGTGGTCGCCGACGTGGTCGAGGACATGCCCGCCGAGGGCCTGGTCGAGCCGGGCGACGTCATCCTCGCCGTCGACGGCGAGGAGGTCGGCACCCGCTCCGAGGGCGAGCCCGGCACCGCCGTCGGCAGCGCGGCGGTCGTGGAGCGCGTGGGCGAGCGCGAGCCCGGCGACCCCGTCTCCCTGACCCTGGACCGCGGCGGCGAGGAGGTCGAGGTCGAGCTGGTCGCCGCCGAGGGCGAACAGGGCCGCGCCGCGGTCGGCGTCCTGATCGCCGACGAGATGGACTTCCCCATCGAGGTCGACATCACCGTCGGCGACATCGGCGGCCCCAGCGCCGGGATGATGTTCGCCCTGGGCATCATCGACCGGCTCAGCGAGGAGGGCCTCACTGGCGGCGCCTCCGTCGCCGGGTCGGGCACCATCGACTCCGCGGGCCGGGTGGGCGGGGTCAGCGGCATCCCGCAGAAGATGGTCAGCGCCCAGCGGGACGGGGCCGAGTACTTCCTGGTCGCCGCCGACAGCTGCTCCCAGGTCGCCCAGTCCGCCGCCTACGGCGAACTGGAGGTCGTCCGCGTCGAGACCCTCTCCGACGCGGTGGAGGCCCTGGAGACCATCCGCACCGGCGAGGGCGAGCTGCCCCGCTGCGAGTAGGCGGCCCGCACGGCCGCCCCGCCCCCGCGGGATCCGCGGGCGGGGCCGGGGCCCCGCGGGGACGCCGCTCAGCCCTCCAGGTCGAGGGTGAGGGCCAGCGCCGAGGTGAGCGCCGGGACGAGGTCGGCGCCGTTGAGGACCGCCTCCTCGCTGTCGTGGCTGCGCATGCGCAGCGCGCAGTGCCGCGAGCCGTCCCGCAGGACCCCCGCGACCATGCGGATCTCCTCCGTCTCCCTGCCCTGGGCGGAGGCGTCCTCGCCGGGGGAGAGGGTCTCGTCGGAGCCCTTCACCACCAGCCGCTCCATGACCAGGGCGCAGCCGGCCACCCCCTCCGGCCACATGATGCGGCCCAGCGCCTCCTCCAGCGGCAGGTCCGCCGGCAGCGGGTCCTGCTCGACCGGGGTCAGCTCCAGGGGGTCCGGCGCGCCGGAGACGCCCAGCATCTCGGCGAGGGCGGGCTCGGCGGCCAGCAGTTCGGCCGTCGGCACCAGGGCGTACAGGCCCAGCGGCCGGTCCCATCCCTGAGCGGCGGCGTGGCGTTCGAGGTCCATGACGGCTTCGCGAATGTTCGACACGTTCCCATAGTGGCCGATGGGGGAACCTCGCCGCTCCCGTTCGCGGACAGTAGGGTCACAAAGGGACCACAGGAAACCACGGGGTTGCCGGGCCGATACACCAACGATGCGACCTTGTCACCCCCACGGAACGGGTTCCGGGAACTCCGAAGGGTCGAAGTGAAGTTCTCCGTAAACAAGGCGCTGCACGCGCACCGAACGCACCTAACAAGCCATAACGAGGGGGAGGCGTGAGCTTCCGATCGCCCGGCGCACCACCTGCGCGCATGCCTCGTCGATCAAGGTTGCTCGCGCCAGTCGCGGCGACCGTGGTCGTCATCATCGCGGGGTTGATGTTCGCCGCGAACTTCTGGACCGACTTCATGTGGTTCCAGTCCGTCGGCTTCACCTCGGTCTTCCTGACCGAACTCTGGACACGGGTGCTGCTGTTCGCCGTGGCCGCGGTGGTGATGGCCGTCATCGTCGGCGCCAGCATCTTCTTCGCCTACCGGGCGCGCCCCGGAATCCGGCCGATGAGCCTCGAACAGCAGGGCCTGGACCGCTACCGGCAGTCCATCGACCCGCACCGCAAGCTGTTCTTCTGGATCGCCGTGGGCGCCCTCGCCCTGCTCTCCGGCGCCGCGGCCAGCGGTGACTGGCGGTCCTACCTGCAGTTCGTCAACGGCGTGGACTTCGGGGTGACCGACCCCGAGTTCGGGATGGACGTCGCGTTCTTCGCGTTCGTCTACCCCTTCCTGAGGATCCTGCTCGGCTACCTCTACGCCGCCGTGATCCTGGCCTTCATCGCCGCGGTCATCGTCCACTACCTGTACGGCGGCGTCCGCCTCCAGAACGACACCGGTCAGCGCGCCACCCCCGCGGCCCGGGTGCACCTGTCGGTGCTGCTCGGCCTCTTCGTGCTGCTGCGCGCCGGGTCGTACTGGCTGGACCGGTACGGTCTGGTGTTCTCCGAGCGCGGCTACACCTTCGGCGCCTCCTACACCGACGTGAACGCGGTCAAGACCGCCCTGACGATCCTCACCGTCATCTCGGTCATCTGCGCTCTGCTGTTCTTCGCGAACATCTACTTCAAGAACACCATGGTCCCGGTGGCCAGCCTCGGCCTGCTGGTGCTGTCCGCCGTGATCGTCGGCGTCGCCTACCCCGAGATCGTCCAGCGCTTCCAGGTCAGCCCCAACGAGCAGCGCCTGGAGAGCCCGTACATCCAGCGCAACATCGACTCCACGCGGGCGGCGTACGACATCGAGGACGCCCAGGTGGAGCCCTACGACGCCACCACCGAGCTGAGCGCCGAGGACCTGGTCCAGGAGGCGCAGGGCACCACGGTCCGGCTGGCCGACCCCGCCGTGGTCTCGCAGACCTTCCAGCAGATGCAGCAGGTCCGCGGCTTCTACCAGTTCCCCGAGGTGCTGGAGGTCGACCGCTACCCGGACAGCGAGGGCAACCTGATCGACACGATCGTCGCCGTCCGCGAGCTCGACGGTCCCCCCTCGGACCAGGACAACTGGCTCAACCGGCACCTGATCTACACCCACGGCTTCGGCTTCGTCGCGGCCGCGGGCACCCAGATCGACGCCGAGGGCCGCCCGGTCTTCACCGAGTACAACATCCCGCCGCGGGGCGAGCTCAGCGACGTCGTCGGCGACTACCAGGAGCGCGTCTACTACGGCCGGGAGGGCGCCGAGTACGTCATCGTCCAGGCCGAGGAGGAGTACGACTACCCCCTCGACGAGGAGGGCGCGACCCCCGAGGTCTCCACCCCGGAGGACGCGGTCGAGCCCGAGGTGAGCCCGAGCGCGGACGACGCCCAGGCGCCGGCCGACGCCGACGCCGAGGCCGCCGACGAGGAGGCCCCGGCCGAGGACGGGACCACCGAGGAGGAGGCCGGCTCCTCCGCCGGCTCGCAGCAGTACAACCGCTACGACGGCAGCGGCGGCGTGCAGCTGGACTCGTTCTTCGAGCGGATCCTGTACGCGATCAAGTACCAGGAGCCCAACATCCTGCTCAACAGCGCGATCACCGGCGACTCGCGCATCCTGTACGAGCGGGACCCGCTGGACCGGGTCGAGAAGGTCGCGCCGTTCCTCACCGTGGACAGCCGCCCCTACCCGGCGGTCGTCGACGGCAAGATCGTGTGGATCGTGGACGCCTACACCACGTCCAACAACTACCCGTACGCGAACCGGATCGACTTCACCCAGGCGGTGACCGACACGTTCACGGACGGGTCGCTCACCCAGGTCAGCGCGCTCCCGGGCAACCAGGTCAACTACATCCGCAACTCGGTCAAGGCCACCGTGGACGCCTACGACGGCACGGTCACGCTGTACGCCTGGGACGAGGAGGACCCGGTCCTGCAGACGTGGATGGGCGCCTTCCCCGGCACCGTCCAGAGCCGGGACGACATGAGCGAAGAGCTCATCGACCACCTCCGCTACCCGGACGACCTGTTCAAGGTGCAGCGCGAGATCATGCGCGAGTACCACGTGACCGACCCGGCGGCCTACTACGGCGGCCAGGACTTCTGGGCGGTGCCCAACGACCCGACCGGCGCCACCGAGCGTCCCGAGTCGCCCTACCGCCAGACCATCCAGTACCCGGGCGAGGAGGAGGCCAGCTTCTCGCTGACCAGCACCTTCGTGCCCCGGGGCCGGGAGAACCTGGCGGCGTTCATGGCCGTCAACAGCGACCCGCGCTCGGAGGACTACGGGCAGCTGAAGCTGCTGGAGCTGCCGCGCAGCACCGTCATCTTCGGCCCCGGGCAGGTCCAGAACGCGTTCGACGCCGACGCCAACGTCCGCGAGGTGCTGCTCCCGCTGGAGCAGTCCAACGCCGAGGTGACCAGGGGCAACCTGCTCACCCTGCCGTTCGCGGGCGGTCTGCTCTACGTCGAGCCGCTGTACGTGCAGGCGGGCGGCGGCGGTGCCGCGTCCTTCCCGCTGCTGCAGCAGGTCATGGTCGGCTTCGGCGAGGAGGTCGCCATCGGCAGCAACCTCCCCGACGCGCTGAGCAACCTGTTCGACGGGGCGGAGGCCCCGCCGCCGGCCGAGGGCGAGGAGGAGGCCCCGCAGGAGGAGACGCCCGACTCCGAGGCCGGCTCCGGCGGCGACCAGGACCTCACCGAATCCCTCAACGAGGCGGTGGAGGCCTGGGAGGAGGCCCAGGACAACCAGGAGGAGGCGAACGAACGCCTGCGCGAGGCCCTGGAGGGCATCGAGGAGGCGCTCGCAGAGCAGGAGGGCGGCAACTAGCCGTCCGGACGGGGCGGGGCGCCATGCCCTGCCCCGTCCGCCCTCCCGGACCGCGGCCGGGGCGGGGACCGCAGGGTTCCCGCCCCGGCCGCGGCGTATCGATTCGCTTTCCCGTCCCGGGCGCGCTACTGTAGAGAACACAACGACGCGGGGTGGAGCAGTTCGGTAGCTCGCTGGGCTCATAACCCAGAGGTCGCAGGTTCAAATCCTGTCCCCGCTACCAAGGCCCGGACCCGGGATGAATTCCCGGGTCCGGTGCTTTTCCCGGTCCATTCCCCCGTGGAATGGGCAGGGAGGGTGACGGTCTTCACGGCCGCCGCCGGTCCGGACCCCGAGCCCGGGCGAACAGGGCCGATCTCGCCGTTCTCCCTCACCGGAAACGATTTGCGGCCCGGGGGGAAACCCTCTAAAGTAGAGATCAACGACGCGGGGTGGAGCAGTTCGGTAGCTCGCTGGGCTCATAACCCAGAGGTCGCAGGTTCAAATCCTGTCCCCGCTACTGAAACCGGGCCCGGAAATCCAATGGATTTCCGGGCCCGAGTCTTTTTCCCGGCCGATCCCGTTCTTCCCGCCGGGGAGCCGCCCCGGGCGGGTGCCGCCGCCCGGAGCGACACGGCCCGCCCGGTCCGGTACCCGGGAGGCGGAGCCTCCCGGGGGTCCGGGCGCCGTCGGGCGAGGGGACGCGGCGACGGCGCCCGGGGTCTCAGCGGGTGCGGCCCTCCACGAGCTCCACCACGCGGTCGGCGCGCTCGGCGACCTTGGGGTCGTGGGTCACCACGACCACCGCCGAGTCGCGGATCCGGGCCTGCTCCAGCAGCTGGTCCATGATCATCCGGCTGCTGCCGGCGTCCAGGGCGCCCGTGGGCTCGTCGGCGAGGATCAGGGCGGGGTCGCGGCTGAGCGCCCGCGCCAGGGCCACACGCTGCTGCTCGCCGCCGGAGAGCTGGTGCGGCTTGGAGTGGAGCCGGTGCCCCAGCCCCACCGCCTCCAACAGCTCGCGGGCCCGGCCCCGGCGGCGCAGCGCGGGCATCCCCGCCAGCACCAGGGGCACGCCCACGTTGGCCATCGCGGTCCGCCGCTCCAGCAGGTGGAACTGCTGGAACACGAACCCGATGCCCTCGCCGCGCAGCCGCGAGCGCGGGCCCTCGCCCAGCCGGCTGGTCGCCCGCCCGTCGAACGTGTACTCGCCGCCGCTCGGCTTGTCCAGCAGTCCGAGCAGGCTGAGCAGGGTCGACTTGCCCGAACCGGACTGGCCGATGATCGCGACGACCTCGCCCCGGTACACGTCGAACGTGCAGTCGTGCAGGACGTCGATCCGGGTCCCCGACACCATGAAGTGCCGGGTCAGCCCCTCCACCCGCAGCAGCGGGGCCTGGGGCGGGGGAGCCTGCGGGGCCAGGGGGGACGGAGCGGTGGACACTACATCCCCTCCCCTTCGACCATGAACTCCTCTTCGACCCCGTCGTCGGCACCGGGCACGTCGAAGCGCGGGTCGAGCGGGATCGGGTCCATGACCTGCTCCCCGACCTCCAGGCCGGAGACGACCTCGATGAACGAGCCGTCGGAGATGCCCAGCTCCACCGGGCGGGCCTCCTCGGTGCCGTCCTCGGCGACGACGATGACCTCGCCCTCGCCGGTGGTGCCGCGCACCGCCGTCATGGGCACGACCACGACGTCCTCGACCTTGCCGGTGCTGATCGACAGCTTGCCCTGGACGCCCTCGAACACCTGGACGTCGGAGGGCACCCGGCAGGCCAGCTCGCCGCCGGAGCCGCCGCCGGTGTCGCCGCCCTCCATCGGGAAGCCGAACTCGTCGGTCTCGGGCTGCTCCTCGCCGCCACCGCCGGCCTCGGCGGCGCCCAGCGACAGGAAGTCGCACTGGGTGGGCGGCGGGCCGTTCGTGATCTCCAGGAGGATGTCGTCGGGCTCCTCGTAGAACCGGTACAGGTCGTTGGCGGGGATCGTGGCGACGGCCCGGTAGATGTCCGGGGCGACGGTGGCGACCACGGCCCCCGGCTCCAAGACGTCGCCGACCTGGACGTCGGCCAGGCCGGTCACCTTGCCGTCGACCGGCGCGTAGAGGCTGACCTCGCGGGTCACCGGCTCGGCCGGGGCCTCGCCCTCACCGGTGCCGGTGCCCGGGGCGGGCTCCTCGGTGTACTTCACGTTGAGGATGGGCGCGCCCTCCTCCACCGTGGCGCCGTCGGTCACCCACAGGTGGACGACCTGGCCGCCCTTCTGGGCCTTGACACTCCTGCCGGGCTCGGCCTGCACGGTGGCGTCCAGCACCATGACGGAGTCGATGGTGCCCAGCTCGACGGGGTAGGGGACGCCCCCCACGTCGACGGCGCCCTCCATCGGGAGCTCCTCGCCGGAACCGCCCAGCCGGTTGAGCAGGAAGTACCCGCCGCCGGCGACCGCGACCACGAGCAGCAGCGCCACCGAGCCGATGATGATCCACTTCTTCACGTGTGTCTCCTATTCCCGCAGTCCGGCGACGACGGACGAGCGCAGTGCCCGCAGGGCGGGGATGACTCCGGCGAGCAGGCCGACACCGGCGGCGCTGCCCAGGCCGACCAGGACGGCGGTCGGCGGGATGGCGATGGGTACGTCGGGGGGCAGTTCGATGAACGAGGCGGCGATCGCGCCGCCCGCGGCGACCAGGGCCCAGCAGCCGAGCAGGGCGATGACGCCGGCGACCAGCGACACCACGACGGACTCCATCACGACGGCGACGAACAGGGTGAACCTGGTCGCGCCCAGGGCCCGGTAGGTGGCCAGTTCGCGCCTGCGCTCGCGCACGGTGACCAGGCCGACGTTGAGGACGCCGAGCAGACCCGTGGTGAGCGTGATGGCGGCGATGCCGATGAGCCCGATCGACAGGTACCCGATCACCTGGTTGACCTCTTCGGCGTAGTCCGCCCGGTAGGCCATGAGCGAGTCCTGGCGCACCTCGCCCCAGCGGTCGGAGGCCGACAGCAGGCGTTCGGTGAAGACCTCGCCCCAGGGGTCGGTCGCGGCCGGGTCGGAGGGGTCGATCCGGACGCTGTACTCGGGGTCCCGGATCGAGATCGGCGCGGTGGCGCCGTCCTCGGAGGTCTCGACGGGCTCGCCGTAGATCAGCTCCTCGCTGGCGGGCGCGCGCAGCAGGAAGGCGGTGTACCAGCCGCCGTCCAGGGCCGAGCTGGAGGAGACGCCGACCACGCGGACGTCCATCCAGTGGTCGGTGCCGATCTGCACCCGGGTGATGTCCTCCATGTCCGCGGCCAGGCTCTCGTTGACCACCAGCACGGGGGCCAGCGACTCGGCGTCGGCCTCGGTGAACCAGCGGCCCTGGGACATGGTCATCCGGCGGATGTCGCCGAGGGAGACGTCCACGGCCCGGATCTCCACGTCGGGGATGCCCTGCTCCCCGGAGCGCATGGAGACGCCCTCGACCATCTTGTAGATCGACACGTCCACGCCGCCGGCGCGGACCAGGTCCTCCTCGAAGGCCCGCACGTCGGTGATCTCGGTGTCCCAGCTGGAGACGCTCAGGGTCGCGGCGCGTCCGGCGTTGGCCTCGCTGTAGGCGGTGGCGAACCGCTGCCCGAAGTCGCCCGCGGTGACCACGGCGATCAGCGAGCCGACGCCGACGACGATGCCGGCGCAGGACAGGATCGTCCTGGCGATGTTGGCGCGGGAACCGGCGAAGGCGAGCAGTATCCCGGCCACGAGGGAACGCAGCATACGGTCCCTTCCCAGTGAATGTGTGTGGGGTGGCGCCGCCTCGCGGGCAGCGCCGTGCAGGCCCGCGGGGGCGGGGCCTCACCCCAGATCATCGCGGATGTCGCAGGTTTCGGTTCATGATCACCGGGGGATTTTTGTTTTTTTCGGGACCGGAATGGGGACGGCTTGGCGGACCGGGTCGGCGGTGGGGGTCAGACTTCGAAGCCGTCGCAGGTCAGCGGGGTTCCCGTGGCGGCGTCGGACCAGAGGACGGTGTACACCCCGGCGGCGAGGTCGGAACCGCCTTCCTGGGGATAACGGACATGCGACCACTCCCCGGGGGCGGTGTCCGTTTCCAGGGTGTGGAGGTCGCCGCCGGGGGTCCGGACCGTGACGGTCACCGCGGTCGGATCGACGTCCTCGGGCGGCAGCAGGCCCAGTTCGACCGGGCCCTCCCCGGCGGCGGTGCGCGGCGCCTCGGTGCGCCAGGCGTCCCCGCCCGGGACCCCGGCGGTGTCCACGGCGGGCGTGCACAGCAGGAGGTCCGGGTCGAAGACGGTGTCGGCCGCGTCGGCGGCGGGCCCGGAGCCGGGCCCGCCGGCGCGCACCGAGTCGGCGATCATCGCGTCGAGTTCGTCGGGGGTGTGTCCGTGGCCGCCGCCGCAGGCGGTGGCGGTGAGCAGGAGCAGCACGGCGGCGCCCAGGCGTACGGGCGCGGGGATGTGGGTCGGCACGGTCGCCACGCTACTACTCTCCGTGTCCATTCCGCTGCGCAATGTCGAAGAGCGGGGTCCGCGACCCGGGGCCGTCCCGGCTCAGACGGAGCGCAGCGGCGTCGGCCCGCCGTTCAGCCAGGTCAGCGCCTGGTCGTGCAGGATCCCGTTGGTGCACACCAGCGGCCCGCCGTCGGCGAACGAGTCGCCGCGCAGGCTCGTGGCCCGCCCGCCGGCCTCCTCCAGGATGATCGGCAGGGGCGCGGCGTCCCACAGCGACAGCTCCGGCTCGGCGGCGATGTCCACCACGCCCTCGGCCACCATCACGTGCGACCAGAAGTCGCCGTAGGCGCGGGTCCGCCACACCGACCGGGTCAGGCCCAGGAACGACTCCAGCCGCCCCTGCTCCTCCCAGCCGCTCAGGGACGAGAAGCTCAGGGAGGCGTCGGACAGCTCCGACACCTTCGACACGTGGCAGCGCGAGGCCTTGGACAGGCTCCGGCCCTGCCACGCGCCCCCGCCCAGGGACGCCCACCAGCGCCGGAACAGCGCCGGGGCCGAGACCACGCCGACCACCGGCCGGTCGCCCTCCAGCAGGGCGATGAGCGTCGCCCACACCGGGACACCGCGCACGTAGTTCTTGGTGCCGTCGATGGGGTCGATCACCCACACGCGGTTGCTGTTGCCGCTCTTGCCGTACTCCTCGCCCACCACGGCGTCCCGGGGGCGGGCGCGCGACAGGACACCGCGGAGCGTCTCCTCGACCAGGCGGTCGGCCTCGGTCACCGGGGTCAGGTCGGGTTTGGTGTCGACCACCAGGTCCAACGCACGGAAACGCTTCAGCGCGATGTCGTCGGCAGCGTCGGCGAGCACGTGGGCCAGCCGCAGATCATCGTCAAAGGACGCCATGGGCGGTAACGCTACCCTCCCGGGCACGAACATGGCCAAACGGCCCCACACGCGTGACCAGAGTGTTAGTCGCCGACGCCTCCGGGTCACCGAACCGGGGGTGGGAGTCCGGGCGTCCGGATGCCACCATGGGGGGATGGATACCAGACAGGGCGGATCGGTCCGCGAGCGGCTGATGGACGCCGCCTACGCCGAGGTCGTCTCCGGCGGGTGGGCCGAGCGGCGGATGGCCGACATCGCGGCCGCGGCCCAGGTGTCCCGCCAGACCCTGTACAACGTGTTCGGCAGCAAGGAGGGGCTGCTCCAGGACGTCGTGGTGCGCGAGGTCAACGCCCTGCTGGACGAGGTGATGCGGGTCCTGGCCGCCGAGCACGGCGATCCGGCCCACACCGTGAGCCGGACCGCCCGCCTGATCCTCGACACCGCGCGCGGCAACCCCCTGCTGCACGCGGTGGTCACCGGCGACCGCGAACTGCTCCCGGTGCTGACCACGCGTTCGGAGCCGCTGCTGGAGGTGCTCGGCGAGCGCATCGCCGCCTCCCTGCGCGATCACCGACCCGGCCTCGACCGGGCCCTGGCCGAGGCGGTCGCCGACGTCGGCGTGCGGCTCACCGTGTCGTACGCGCTCCAGCCCATCGACCCCGCCGAGGCGGCCCGCCGGATCGAGACGGTGACCCACGGGATGCTGCTGGTCGGCCACCGGGAGGAGTGTTGACCGGGAAGGAGCCCGCCCGGGCCCGGATCACGGCCATCCCGGTGCGCAGACCCGAGCGGCTGGCCGTGCTGGACCGGGTGGCCCGCGCGTTCGAACCCGGCGTGCGCTACACCGAGTCGCAGGTCAACGACGTCATCGGCGGTTTCAGCGCCGACGTCCCCGCGCTGCGCCGCGGCCTGGTGGACGAGGGCTTCCTGGAGCACGACCGCGTCCACTACTGGCGCTGCGGCGGCACCGTCGACCTGTGACCCGGCTCAGGCCGGGTCCTCCAGGAGGCGGTCGACCAGCCCGGCGCCGTCCTGGTCCCCGCCCCCGTCGGCGACGTGCCGTTCCATGAGGTCGGCGTAGGGGCGCAGCAGCTCGGTGCTCACCCCGGCCTCCCGCGCGGTCCGCAGCAGGGTGTCCAGGCCCCGGGACTGCATGGCCAGGTTGGAGACGACCCCGGTCGTGAGGTCGCCGCTCTCCAGGCGTTCGGCGAACCCGCCGGCGGCGTCGGACAGCATCGCCCCCACCCAGCCCTCCAGGAGCGCGGCGGCCTCCTTGGGCGGGACCCCGGACCGGCGGGCCAGGGCGAAGGCGTGCGTGAGCCCGCCGAACATGCCGTTCATGGCGCTGAGCAGCGCCACGTCCAGCAGCGCGGCCAACCCCGGGTCCCCGCCCTGGAACCGGGCGCCGGTGGGGACCGACAGCGCCTCCCGGTGCTCGGCGAACGCCTCCTCCGAACCGCTGTAGAACGTGTACGCGCCCGTCTCCAGGGCGCCCACCATCGGCGGTACGGCCATGATCCCGCCGCTGACGAAGCGGGCCCCGCGCGCGGCCGCCCACTCCGCGCGGGCGCGCGCCTCGCCGGGGGTGCCTGTGGTGATGTCGACCAGGTCCCTGCCGGCCAGGTCCACCCCCTCCAGGACGGATCCGACGGAGGCGTCGTCGAACAGGCAGGTGACGACGAGCCGCCCGGCGGCCACCGCCGAGGCGGGGTCGGCGGCGACGTCGGCGCCCTCGGCGGCCAGGGGCTCGGCGCGGGAAGCGGTGCGGTTCCAGACGGTGAGGGGGTGCCCGGCGGCGAGCCAGGCGCGGGCGAACGCGGTGCCCATGTCGCCCAGCCCGAGCAGGACGATACGGGACGGATCAGTGGTGTTCTCTGTCATGTGGACTAGGCTCGTGGCGGGCGGCGACGCCCACAAGTACGCACTTTGAAGTGGGTGCTCACCCCGAGGTGAGCATGCAGGCAGGGGGAACATGAGGTCTCTTCGCCGCCCGGAGTCGTATCACTGCGGGACCGCCGCCGCGATGGACGTCATCGACGGGAAGTGGAAGATCGTCATCCTGTGGGCGCTGGGCGAGCGCCCGCACCGGTTCGGCGAGCTGCGCCGCACCCTGGACGGCGTCTCGGAGAAGGTCCTCGCCTCGCACCTGCGCGAGATGGAGGAGGACGGGCTCGTCCACCGCGAGGACTTCGACGAGGTCCCGCCCCGGGTCGAGTACTCGCTGACCCCGCTCGGCATCTCCCTCAACCAGGCCCTGGAGCCGCTGGCCGACTGGGGGGAGCGGCACGTCATCGGCCGTCTCCCCACCGCCTAGGGCCTGATCTTCGAACGCTCTCCTGTGCCGCCGGGGTTCGCGAGGCGCCCGGCGGGGTTCCGGAGGCCCGGAGGAGTGGTCCTCGAAAGTCCTGTGGCCGCAGGCCGTCCGTTGAGGACCTTCCGCCGCTCGGCGGCGGGCCGCAGCGCAGCGGAGGTTCGAAGGAACCCGGCCTAGGGTTCGCGTTCCTCGTCGGGCTCGGCGTCGCCCTCGCGTCCGGCGAGCAGCCTGCGCAGGGACGCCACCCGGGCCGGGTCGGCCTCGCCGCGCGCCAGGGCCCCGGCGATGGCGCAGCCCTCGGCACCGTCCTGGTGGGAGCAGCCCGCCGGGCAGTCCAGGGCGAGGTCGGCCAGGTCCGGGAAGCCCTCCACGATGTCCTCCGGGGCGATGTGCGCCAGGCCGAAGCTGCGCACCCCCGGGGTGTCGATCAGCCAGCCGCCCTCGAACGGCAGCGCCACCGCGGACGTCGAGGTGTGGCGCCCCCGGCCGGTGACCGCGTTGACGTGGCCCACCGCCCGGTCGGTGCCGGGGATGAGCCGGTTGAACAGGGTGGACTTGCCCACGCCCGAGGACCCCACCAGCACGGTGGTGCGCCCCGCCAGCCGCCCTTCGAGGCCGGTGAGGTCGCCCTCGGGGCTGAGCACCTCGTAGGGCACGCCCAGCGGCTCGTACATCCGCAGCAGCCCGCCGGGGTCGGCGAGGTCGGCCTTGGTCAGGCACAGCAGCGGGGACAGCCCCGCGTCGTAGGCGGCCACCAGGCAGCGGTCCACGAACCGCGGCTGCGGGGCCGGGTCGGCCAGGGCGCACACGATCGCCAGCTGGTCGGCGTTGGCCACGATGATCCGCTCCACCGGGTCGGTGTCGTCGGCGGTGCGGCGCAGCACCGAGCTGCGGTCCCTGACCCGGACGATCCGCGCCAGGGTGTCCGGGAGCCCGGACAGGTCGCCGACCACGTCCACCCGGTCGCCCACCACGATCGACCCGCGGCCCAGCTCGCGGGCCTTCATCGCCACCACCCGGGTGCCCTCGACCAGGCACCGGTACCGGCCCCGGTCCACCGCGGTGACCAGGCCCTCCACCGCGTTCTCGTGCTTGGGCCGGTTGCGGGTGCGGGGCCGCGACCCGCCCCGGGCGCGGACCCGGATGTCGTCCTCGTCGAGGTGGCGCCCCCCGCCCCGGGTGCGGCTCATGCCAGCGCCTCCGCCCACAGGCCGGGGAAGTCCGGCAGGGTCTTGCGCGTGGTGGCGATGTTCTCCACCTCCACCCCGGGCACCGCGAGCCCGATGACGGCGCCGGAGGTGGCCATCCGGTGATCGTCGTAGGAGTGGAAGACCCCGCCGTGCAGCGGCCGGGGCTCGATGACCAGCCCGTCGGGCAGCTCCTCGGCGTTCCCGCCCAGGCGGTTGATCTCGGCGGCCAGGGCGGCGATGCGGTCGGTCTCGTGGCGGCGCAGGTGCGCGATGCCGGTGAGGCGCGAGGGGGTCGAGGCCAGGGCGGCCACCGCGGCGATGGTGGGGGTGAGCTCGCCCACCTCGCGCAGGTCGGCCTCCAGGCCCAGGATCCGCCCGGTGCCGCGCAGGGTCAGCGCCCCGCCGTCCCGGGACACCTCGCCGCCCATCCGGGTGAACAGCGACCGCAGGTGGTCGCCGGGCTGGGTGGTGTGCTCGGGCCAGCCCTCGACGGTGACCTCGCCGCCGGTGACCAGCGCGGCCGCCAGGAAGGGGGCGGCGTTGGACAGGTCCGGCTCCACGGTGATCTCGGTTACCTTGACCGGCCCCGGCTCGACCGTCCAGACGTCGTCGCCCACCAGCACCGTCACCCCGGCGGCGCGCAGCATCTCCACGGTCATGTCCAGGTGCGGCCGGGAGGGCACGGGGGCGCCCTCGTGGCGCACCCGCACGCCCTGCTCGAACCGGGCGCCGGCCAGCAGCAGCGCGGACACGAACTGGGAGGAGCCCGAGGCGTCCAGGACGACGTCGCCGCCGCGCACCCGGCCGGTGCCGCGCACGGTCATCGGCAGGGCGCCGGCGGAGTCGTCGATGTCGGCGCCCAGGGCGCGCAGCGCCGCCAGCAGCTCGCCCACCGGCCGCTCCCGGGCCCGCGGGTCGCCGTCGAAGTCCACGTCCCCGGCGGCCAGCGCGGCCACCGGCGGCACGAACCGCATCACCGTTCCGGCGTTGCCCACGTCGACCGAGGCGGGGCCGCGCAGCGGGCCCGGGGTGACGAACAGGTCCTCGCCGCGCTCCTCCACGGTCGTGCCCAGGGCGCGCAGCGCGCCCACCATCAGCTCGCTGTCCCGGCTGACCAGGGGACGGCGCACCAGGCACGGCGTCTGCGACAGGGCGGCCAGGATCAGCGCCCGGTTGGTGACCGACTTGGAGCCGGGCAGGGAGAGGCGGGCGCGGACGGGGCCCTCGGCGACGGGAGCGGGCCAGTGCGGTGCTGCTGTGGGCTCAGGCATGCCCCCAAGGTTATCGGGAGCCCTCCCCGGACGCTTATTCTTGGTAACGCCATGGTGTATCTGGATCACGCAGCCACGACCGAGGTCCGCCCCGAGGTGATCGCCGAGGTCGCGGCCGGGCTCGGCTCCCTCGGCAACCCCTCCTCCCTGCACGGGCACGGGCGCGCCGCCCGCCGCGCCGTCGAGGAGTCGCGCGAGCGCGTCGCCGAAGCCCTGGGGTGCACACCCCACGAGGTGGTCTTCACCGCGGGCGGAACCGAGTCGGACAACATCGCCATCAAGGGCCTGTACTGGTCCCGCCGCGCCGAGGACCCGCGCCGCCGCCGGGTCATCACCAGCGCCGTCGAGCACCACGCCGCCCTGGACCCCGCGCACTGGACGGCCGAGCACCAGGGCGCGGTCCACGAGACGCTGCCGGTGGACCCCCGGGGCCGGGTGGAGCCGCGGGTCCTGCGCGAGGCGATCGAGCGCGACCCGGAGTCCGTGGCCGTGGTGTCGGTGATGTGGGCCAACAACGAGGTCGGCACGGTGCAGCCGGTGGCCGAGCTGGCCGCCGTCGCCGCGGAGTACGGGATCCCCTTCCACACCGACGCGGTGCAGGCCGTGGGCGTGGAGCCGGTGGACTTCGCCGCCTCCGGGGTGAGCGCCCTGACGGTCAGCGGGCACAAGCTCGGCGGCCCGGTGGGCACCGGGGCGCTGCTGCTGGCGCGCGGGCTGAGCCCGGTCCCGGTGCTGCACGGGGGCGGCCAAGAGCGCGACGTCCGCTCGGGCACCCTGGCCACGCCGCTGGTGCGCGGGCTGGCCACCGCGGTGCACCTCGCGGTCGCCGAGCGCGAGAAGCACGCCGCCCACCTGTCCGCGCTGCGCGACACCCTGGAGGAGCGGGTGCGCGGGGTGGTCCCCGACGTCGTCGTCAACGGGGACCCGGACCGGCGGCTGCCGGGCATCGCGCACCTGTCCTTCCCCGGCTGCGAGGGCGACGCCCTGCTCATGCTGCTGGACGCCAGGGGCGTCTCCTGCTCCACCGGGTCGGCCTGCTCCGCGGGGGTGGCCCAGCCCAGCCACGTGCTGCTGGCGATGGGGGCCGACCCCGACACGGCCTCCAGCAGCCTGCGCCTGTCGCTGGGGCGGACCTCCACCGAGGCCGACGTGGACGCGCTGGTCGAGGCGATCGGGCCCGCGGTGGAGCGTTCGCGGGCGGCCCTGGCCAAGCGCCGCGGGAACGCGAGGCGGGCTTAGGCCGTCCGCGGAGGGCTCAGCCCGCTCGGTGGACGGTGACGGACTCGATCACCACGTCCTCGACCGGGCGGTCCTGGCCCTCGGTGGCGATCTGGGAGATCTCCACGGCCACGTCCATCGAGGCGTCGTCGGCGACGTGCCCGAAGATCGTGTGCTTGTTCTGCAGGTGCGGGGTCGGCGCCACGGTGATGAAGAACTGCGAGCCGTTGGTGCCCGGGCCGGAGTTGGCCATCGCCAGCACGCCCGGCTCGTCGAAGGTCTCCTCGTCGCTGAACTCGTCCTGGAACTGGTAGCCCGGTCCGCCGGTGCCCGTGCCCTGGGGGTCGCCGCCCTGGATCATGAAGTCGGGGATGACCCGGTGGAAGAGCGTGCCGTCGTAGAACTCGGCCTCGCCGGTCACCGGGTTGGCCACCCCCGCGCCCTCGGCCAGGCCGACGAAGTTGGCGACCGTGACCGGCGCGACCTCGGGCAGCAGGTCCACGGTGATGTCCCCGTGGTTCGTGTGCAGGGTCGCGCCCTCCACGTCGCTGACGTCCACGTCCGGGACCTCGGTCGAGGCCGGCGCTTCTTCGTCGTTGCCGCAGGCGGCGGTCGTGGCGAGCAGTGCTCCGGCCAGCAGGCCGGCGGACAGGGTGGTCAGGCGCATGGAACACTCTTCGGGGTCGGTGGGGACGGTGGACGCCACTGAAGGGTACCGACCCCGGCGGCCCGTCCCGCCACGCGGGACCCGTCAGTCCCGCGTCTCCTCCGGGCCGTCCTGGTCCGGGCGTTCGGCCTGCTCACGGGCGCGGCGGCGCTGCTCCTCGGCGCGTTCGCGGCAGCGGCGCAGGAACTCCTCGTCCTCCTGCGGCGTCGCGGCCCGGGCCCGGTTGGGATGGTCGTATTCGGGGAAGGGGGAGGGCGGGCGCACGGGGCCGGCGGCCCGGGCCCGCCGCGGCCGGCCCAGGGCGAACCACGCCAGCGCGCCCAGCTTGGGCAGCAGCAGGACGACCACCACCCAGGCGGGCTTGGGCAGCAGGCGTACCGCGTCGGCGTCCGAGCCGACGGCGTCGAACAGCGCGTACACCCACACGGCCAGCGCCACGACGAAGAACAGCAGGTAGAGGTAGGCCACGGGTTCTTCCTGTTGATCGGGGGAACACCCGGAGCGCCGGGTGGCATTGTCAGACCTTGTACTGACTTATCACGGATCGCCGCACTCATCGGTCGCTTGACCGGGCACCCCGCTCCGGGAGAGGGTCGGACCACGGGGCCGCCCGGCGTCGATCCAGGTCCGGCCCCACGGGCGACGGAGGAGGATGATGGGCGTGAACACGGTGTTGCCCTCGGCGGTATGGCTCCCCTTCGGCGCGCGGATCCTGCGCGCCCGCTCGGACAAGGGGCTCTCCCGCGCCGAACTCGCCGCCACGGTCGGGGTGAGCGACGACAAGCTCGGCGAGGTGGAGAGCGCCCGTTGCAGGCCGGCCCGCTCCCTGGTCGAGCGGGTGGACAACGCGCTGGGCACCGAGCACCAGCTGGTCGACGCCTGGGCGGTCGCGCTCCAGGCGGAGGCGTTCCCCAACGAGTTCGGGGACCTGCGCGAACTCACCGTGCACGCCCCCGAGGTGTGGGAGACCCAGCCGGTGGTCATCCCGCCGTTCCTGCGCACCCGGGAGTACTCCTGGGCGGTGCTGCGGCCCAGCTACTTCGACCTGTCCGACGACGAGGTCGAGGCCATGGTCGAGGAGGAGATGTCCCTGCGGGCCGCGATGACCGGCCCCGACGGGCCGTCGCTGCGGGTGGTCCTCAACGAGACCGTGCTCCGGCGGCCCCAGGGCGGCGCCGAGGTGCTCAACGCCCAGCGGGGCTTCCTCGCCGACCTGGTGGCGGCCGGGATCGTGCGGCTGGGGATGATCCCGGAGAAGTCGCCCCGCCACCCCGAGCTGGGCGGGCCCTTCCGGCTCATGGAGTACGGCGACCGGTCGCCCATCGTGTACGCGTTCGCCGCCCAGGGCGGGGAGCTCATCACCGACGCCGAGCAGGTCCTGCGGTGCTCCATGGTCCGCGACGCGATCGAGGAGGTCACGGTGGAGCTGACCCCCGAATCGGAGATCCTCAGCGCGCGCTGGCCCGAGGGCTGAGCGCGGGCGGGCCGGGGAAGCGCTCCCACGAAAGGTCTTGGGGCGGGGTCCCATGATGGGCTAGGTTGCCCGCCATGGATATCGCGATCACATCCGGATACGTCGTGCCCGTCGACGGGGACCCCATCGACGGCGGCACGGTCCTCATCTCCGACGGCAGGATCACCGCCGTCGGCCCCGACTCCGAGGTGGCCGTCCCCGAGGGCGCCACCGTCGTCGACGCCTCCGGCAAGTGGGTGCTCCCCGGCTTCGTCGAGGCCCACGGCCACATCGGCATCGACGAGGAGGGCATCGGCTGGGCCGGTGACGACACCAACGAGATGACCGACCCCAACGGGGCGCGGATGCGCGCCCTGGACGCCATCAACCCCGCCGACCGCGGCTTCGTCGACGCCCTGTCCGGAGGCGTCACCAGCTCGGTGGTCAAGCCCGGGTCGGGCAACCCCATCGGCGG
Organism: Nocardiopsis changdeensis; assembly: GCF_018316655.1. Classification (GTDB taxonomy): domain Bacteria; phylum Actinomycetota; class Actinomycetes; order Streptosporangiales; family Streptosporangiaceae; genus Nocardiopsis; species Nocardiopsis changdeensis. The sequence continues at coordinate 1,179,442 of NZ_CP074133.1, forward strand.
CCAGACCGTGGCGGTCAAGTCCTGGGGCCGCAGCATGGAGGACCGGCTCATCAAGCACCCCGCCAGCGTCAAGAGCGCGCTCGGCGAGAACCCCAAGCGGGTCTACGGCAACAAGGACAAGCTGCCCTCCACCCGCCAGGGCGTGGCCGCGGTCATCCGCGACGCCTTCACCAAGGCCCAGGACTACAAGGCCAAGAAGGAGCACGCCGAGGCCGAGGGCAAGCCCTTCGACCGGGACAACACGCTGGAGGTGCTGGTCCGGGTCCTGGACCGGGAGCTGCCCTGGTGCCAGCACACCCACCGGGCCGACGACATCCACACCGCCATCCGCCTGTCGGACGAGTTCGGCTACCGGCTCATCGTCAACCACTGCACCGAGGGCCACCTGCTGGCCGACGAGCTGGCCGCCCGGAACATCCCCGTGATCACCGGCCCGCTGATGACCAGCCGCTCCAAGGTCGAGGTCAACAACAAGACCCTGGCCAACCCGGGCATCCTGGACCGCGCCGGGGTGAAGGTGGCCCTCACCACCGACCACCCGGTCGTGCCCATCGAGTTCCTGGTCCTCCAGGCCGCCCTGTGCGTCAAGGAGGGCATGGACCCGGACTCGGCCATCCGCGCCCTGACCGTGAACCCGGCCCAGATCATGGGCCTGGACGACCGGATCGGCTCCCTGAAGCCGGGGCTGGACGGCGACGTCGTGCTCTGGTCGGGCGACCCGCTGGACCTGCGCAGCCGCGCCGAGCGCGTGTTCATCGAGGGCCGCGAGGTGTACACCTACGACTACGGTGCCCGCCGCGGCACGGCCGTGGACGCCTACTACCGCGAGTCCTGATGCGGTGGGCCCGGGCCGCTCCGGCCGGCCCGGGCCCGGCCCCCCTCAGGGCCCCTCAGGCCGCGGTGAGCGGGATATGAGGCGGCCGTGGCCTGCGATATACGCCGATATGCCGATGTGCGGGCAGGGTCCTTAGCGGGAGTCTGAGGTCATCCGGGACGACGGAGCCCGGGACGGGACCTCCGGGAGGACGCCATGAACCACCACGACCCCGCGGCAGAGGCCGCCGAGTTCCACCGCCTGGAGCGGGAGCGGGAGGCCGCCCGCGAACGCGAGCTGCGGCGCATCCGCGAGGAGCGCCTCCGGGACGGTGACCGGCGCCGGTTCGGGCGGCCCCGCGGCCGGGGCGGGCCTTCGGACGACTACGACCTCGCCGTCTAGACCCGCCCGATCCGACCCCCCGGGTCGGGCCGGGGAGAAGGGGGTGGTGCGCCGCGCGGGGTGCGGCGCACCACCCCGTGTCCGTCCGGGCCGGGCGTCGGCGGTGAGGGCGGTCGGAGGCCTCTTCGCCGCCCCGTGTTCCGTCCGGGGCGGGGCGGGCGCGAGCAGTCGGCGGGTCCCGCCGGCGGGACCCGCCCCGCGGGCTCAGCCGGCCGTGGAGATCCGCCGCAGGGGGGACCCGCCGGGCGGGTCCGTGTCGTCCGCGGTCGCGAACACGGTGGCGCGCTCCGCCTCCAGCCGCTTCCAGGTGTCCCGGGGGTCGGCGCCGGGGCCGGGGAACGGCGCCAGGATGATCGGCGCCCCCGCCGCCATCGGCGCCAGCAGCAGCTCCGCGCTCCGGCCCAGCACCTCCAGCGGGGCCGCGGGGTCCAGGAGCAGCGCCACCCGGTCGTCCCCGGTCAGCTCCCAGCGCCGCGCGCCGTCGCGGCCGTGGGCGACCAGGGCCGCGCCCGTGCGGGTCTCCGACAGGCGCAGGGCCGGGGCCAGCGGGTCCACCGGGTAGGGGGAGAAGCGGTCGCCGTACCCGCGCACCTCCACCGAGTAGTCCAGCACCATCGGCGGGACCTCCCGCAGCGGCAGGCCCAGCGGGTGCAGCGAGGTGCCCACGACCTCCTCGGCCCCGCTGTCCAGGGCCGCCTCCAGACGGGCCTCGTCGGCCACCGCCACCTGGGCGTCCGCGGGCAGGCCGGGCCCCGCGGCCGCCTCGGCGACCGCGCCCACCGACCAGCACGCCGTCAGCCACACCAGCGCCTGCCAGTGCACGGGCAGGGCCGCCACCACCCGGTCGCCCGGCTGGGTGCCGAAGCCGTCCACGAGCATGTTCGCGGTCTTGGACACCCAGTTGTCGAAGGTGGCCCGGGACAGTTCCACCCGGCCGCCCGAGGCGTCGTAGGAGGTGACGAACGGGCGGGAGGGGTCGGCGGCGACCAGGTCGCGCCACAGCTGCGCGGGAGTTTCGGACATGGCCACCACTCTAGAACCCGCCGGGAGCGGGAGGCGGCGGGTCCGTAACAAAGCGCCGCACGGTGTGCGAGGGGGTGACGGGAAGTGTCAGAGTTACCCCATGCGCTTGCTCCCCGGACGATTCCTCGCCCGTGTCACCGCGCTGCCCGCGATCGCCGTGTCCGCCTGGCTCCTGGTGGCCTTCCCCCTCCTGGCACTCGGTCTGTTCACTCCCTGGATCGCCCTGATCCTCGGGGTGCCCGCCGTGATCGCGGCCGGCGCCCTGGTGCCGCGGCTCATCCCCGACCCGGAGGAGGACGTGCCCTGGTGGCCCGTCGTCCTGGTCCTGGTGGTCGCCGCCGCGTTCGCGATCGTGCAGATCGCCTACCACGCCGAGGCCCTGGTCATCCGCCGCGACCCGGCCTCCTACGCCATGTACACGGTGTGGATCGCCGAGAACGGCCACCTGCCGATCCCGCAGCAGCGCGAGCTCATCGCCGGGGACGACCCCGCGCTGAGCTACCAGAGCCTGGCGCACTACGAGCGCGGCGACGTCATCTGGCCCCAGTTCATGGCGGGCGCCCCCCTGGTCACCGCCATCGGGTACTGGCTGGGCGGGCTCGACGGCATGCTCGTCGCCACGCCGGTCCTGGGCGCCCTGGGCGTCCTGACCTTCGCCGGACTCGCCGCCCGCCTGGTCGGCGCCCGCTGGGCGCCCCTGGCGGCCCTGGTCCTGGCCCTGTGCCTGCCCCAGCAGTGGGTCAGCCGGTTCACCTACAGCGAGCCCGTCACCCAGATCCTCCTCCTCGGCGGGCTGGTCCTGGCCTACGACTCCCTGGTCAGGCGCACCCACCTCACCGACAGGTGGTCGCGGACCCAGACCCTGGCCGCCGTCGCCGGACTGGTGCTCGGCCTGGCCCTGGTCGTGCGCATCGACGCCATCCGCGACCTGCTGCCCGTCATCGGGTTCGTCGCTCTGCTCCTGCTCGCCCGGCGCGGCCAGGCCCTCCCGCTGCTCGGCGGCCTGGCGCTCGGCACCGGTCTGGGCTTCTACGCGGGGTACGGGCTGTCCCTGCCCTACCTGGAGTACCTGTCGGACTCCCTGGACCCGCTGCTGATGATCAGCGGCGCGGTGGTCCTGGCCGCGGCCGCGGGCACCGCGGTCCTGTGGCGGCACGGCCTGCCGCGCACCGACCGGGTGCGGTGGCTGCCCGCCGCCGTCGCCGCCCTGGCCCTGGTCACCATGGCCGGCTTCGCCGTCCGTCCGCTGCTGTGGCCCGACTACGGCCACGGCAGCGACTTCACCGACGGCTGGGTCGCCTACGTCCAGTCCCAGGAGGGGCTGCCGATCGAGGGCAGCCGCACCTACTACGACATGAGCCTGTACTGGGTGGGCTGGTACGTGGGCCTGGGCACCGTCCTGTTCGCGTCCCTGGGCGTGGCCATGGTCCTGCGCCGCCTCACGCAGTGGCGCGACCCCCAGTGGCTGCTGCCCGCCATGCTGCTGGTGTGGTCGGTGGCCACCACCCTGATGCGCCCCGCCATCACCCCCGACCACCCCTGGGCCAGCCGCCGCCTCATCGTCCTGGTCATCCCCGCGTTCGTGCTGTTCGCGGTCTGGTTCCTGGCCTGGCTCACCCGCTACTGCGCCGTCGCCGTGCAGGCGGAGAAGCAGGGCTCGGCCCTGCGCATGCTGCCGGTGGTGGTCGCCGCCGGCGCGGCCGTGGCGATGGTCGCCCCCACCGCCGTCACCTCCTTCGCCGGCATCATGGGGTACCGGCAGGACGTGGGGACGGTGGCGGCCACCGAGCGATTGTGCGCGGCCCTGCCCGACGACGCCTCGGTGGTCGTGGTCGACCCCGGGATGGCGGGCAACTACATGCCGCTGCTGCGCAACGTCTGCGGGGTGCCCACCGCCGCGCTCGACGACGCCTCGCCGGAGAACACCGACCGTGTCATCGCCGCGATCCTGGAGCGCGACCGCACCCCCGTGCTCGCCTCCGAGGACTGGGCGCAGCTGGCCGACCTCGTCCCCGAGGCGGAGCCGGAGCGGCCCTTCCACGTGGTGGCGCAGATGGACCCGAGTACCCTCATGGAACCGCCCACCGGCCATTGGAGCTTCGTCGGGAGCGTGTGGATCACGGTCGTCCCCCGACCCTGACCCGCGCCCCGGGCAGAGCCCGCCCGCACCCTCTGAGAAGAACGCATGAGCCAGACACACGACGACGCCAGCCCCCGCCCCGAAGCCGGGTCCGAGGACCCGCCGGTGCGGGTCACCATCGTCCTGCCCTGCTACAACGAGGAGGACCACGTCGTCGACGAGGTCAAGCGGATCTGCTCGGCCATGGACGCGTCCGGGTACGGGTACGAGCTGCTGGCCGTCGACGACGCCTCCACCGACTCGACCCTGGAGCGGCTGCGCGAGGTCGCCCCCGTGTTCCCGAGCATGCGGATCATCGCGTTCGGGCACAACGGCGGCTCCGGCACGGTCCGCCGCATCGGCAGCCAGCGCGCCCGCGGCGAGTACGTCGTGTGGACCGACGCGGACATGAGCTACCCCAACGAGCGCATCCCCGAGCTGGTCGCCATGCTCGACGAGGACCCCGAGATCGACCAGGTCGTGGGCGCCCGCACCCAGGAGATGGGCAGCCACAAGGCACTGCGGGTGCCCGCCAAGTGGATCATCCGCAAGATCGCGGAGAAGCTCACCAACACGCGCATCCCCGACCTCAACTCCGGGCTGCGCGTGTTCCGCCGGGACGTGGCCCGCCCCTACCTGCGGCTGCTGCCGCCCGGGTTCTCCTGCGTCACCACCATCACCCTGGCGTTCCTGTCCAACCAGCACCCGGTGCGGTACGTGCCGATCGAGTACGCCAAGCGGGCCGGGAAGTCGAAGTTCCACTTCGTCACCGACGCGTACCGGTACATCCTCCAGGTGCTGCGCATGGTCATGTACTTCAACCCGCTCAAGGTGCTGATGCCGCCCGCGCTCGCCCTGCTGGGCGTGGGCGCCGCCAAGTTCGTGTTCGACCAGGTGCGCAACCCGCTGTACATCCCCAACAACACCGTCATGATCCTCATGACGGGGCTGATCATCGCCGCGATCGCCCTGCTGGCCGACCTGATCGTGCGCTCCCGGGACGGGGCGTGAGCCCCGCGCGGGTGGCTCTGGTCGGCCCGGTCCACCCCTACAAGGGCGGCGGCGCCCGGCACACCACCGAGCTGGCGCACCGGCTGCGGGCCGCCGGGCACCCCACCATGGTCGAGTCGTGGCGGGCCCAGTACCCCGCGGCCCTCTACCCGGGGACGCAGACCGTCGACGAGCCCGAGGGGGAGCCCTACCCCGACACCAGGCGCGAGCTGGCCTGGTACCGGCCCGACGGGTGGTGGCGGGCCGGGCGGCGGCTGGCCCGGGAGGCCGACCTGGTGGTCCTCACCCTGTTCTCGCCCGTGCAGGTGCCCGCCTACCTCGGCGTCCTGGCCGGGGTGCGGTCGGTGCGGGGCGACCGCACGCGGGTGGTGGCCCTGTGCCACAACGTGCTGCCGCACGAGCGGCGGGCCGTGGACGTGTCGCTGGTCCGGTCGCTGCTGCGGAGGGTGGACGGGGTGCTCGCGCACTCCGCCGACCAGGCCCTGCTGGCGCAGGGCATGCGCGGCGCCGGGGCCGGCGCCCCGGTCACGGCCGTGCTGCCCCCGCACCTGCCCGACACCGGCGCGGTCGTTCCCCCGGAGCCGGGGGAGCGCCGCCACCTGCTGTTCCTGGGCATCGTCCGCCCCTACAAGGGCGTGGACGTGCTGTTGCGCGCCCTGGCCGCGGGGGCGCCCGGCGACGTCTCGCTGACCGTCGCAGGGGAGTTCTGGGGCGGCACCGCCGAACTGGAGGCGCTCACCGCGGAACTGGGGCTCGGGGACCGGGTGCGGCTGCGGGACGGGTACGTGCCCGCCGAGGAGCTGCCGGGCCTGTACGCCGGCGCCGACGCGGTGGTGCTGCCCTACCGGACCGCCACTGCCAGCCAGAACGTGTGGCTGGCCCACGAGCACGGCCTGCCGGTGATCGCCACCCGCGCCGGGGCGCTGGCCGACCACGTCCGCGAGGGCGTGGACGGGCTGCTGTGCGCCCCGGGCGACGCCGACGACCTGGCCCGGGCGCTCGAGGAGTTCTACACCCCGGGCACCCCCGAGCGCCTGCGCGCCGGCGTCCGCCCGGTCGACCCCGCGCCCTGGTGGGCCGACTACGTCGAGCGCCTCCTGTCCGCCTGAGCGCCGGGACCCGCGCCGTCCACCGCGGGTCCCGGCGGGCGGCGGCCTACAGAGGCGGGCCGTCGATCCACATGGAGAACTCGTAGAGCGTGTACTTCACCACGTCTCCGGGCTCGCACCAGTCGGCCGCCGACGCGGCGGGCTCGACCACCACGTGTTCCTGGGAGAGCAGCCGGCCGGTGGCGGGGTCGAAGAGGACCCGGTGCTCGACGGTGCCGATGTCGGTCGGGTCGAGGGTGTAGGCCACACCCACGGCCGATCGGCCGGACACGTCCCGCACCGCCTCGAGCGGCCGGACGCCGGGCAGCCCGGCCAGGAGGGTGTACATGCCGGCTCTGACCTCGGGCGGGAAGGGGAGGTGCAGCGACCGGCTGACGTAGGAGAACCGCCGCGCCTCCTCGCTCCCGTATCCGCTTCCCGTGGTCGACGGGTGCCGGATGCCGTCAGGACCCTGCTCCGCCGGGTCGTCCGGCATGGGCTCCGAGGCGGGGAACAGCATCTCCTCGAGGTCCTCGGGGTCGGGGGAGGCCTCCTGGAGACCCTGGTGGTCCACGGTGCCGAGTCCGAAGTCCCAGCCCCCGGGATGGGGGCCGGACAGCTCTCCGAAACCCTCCTCCTGCGTGGGGATGTCGGGACGCTCCCCCTCGGGTCCGGGCTCCCACCGGACGGGGGAGCCGTCACGCTCCCACGCGGCCCAGGCGTCCTCGTTCAGCAGCTTCCACGTCGTCGCATCGGTCCGCCGGGCGTGCAGCCCCCACTCCTCGCCTCCCTCGCTCCGGCCGGTCCCGAGGTCGTACTCGTCCACCCAGCTCCAGGTCTCGGCGTGGTAGATGTCGTACACCCCGTACCTGTCGTCCTCCGGGCCCACCCCCCACGCCTCCGCCGAGTCGGTGCGCAGGTTCCAGACGTCGCCCCTGACGGGCGTGTTCCGGGCCTCCTCGATGACCGGGGCCATCACCTCCAGGGCGGTGGGCACCTCCTCCGCGGGCTCCGCGGACGTCTCGGCGGCGGGCGCCGCGGCGCCCTGGGTACAGGCGGTCAGGGTGAGGACCACGGCCGCGGTGGCCGGGAGCAGGGAACGGACGGTGCGCATGGGGCTCCTGTTTCGGGGGCGGATTCTCAGGGGCGGAACGCCCCTGTCGGGACGCCCGCCCCGGGCGTGCGGTTCACCTTCCGGGGTGCGCGCGGTCCCTCGTGCGCATCCCGGGCAGGCCGTGGACGCCCCGCCGCGTCCTTCCCCGAGGGCCTCCGGGCGGTCTGCGGCGGGGCGCGGGACCGCTACAGCGGCGGCTCGGCGATCCAGGCGGTCTCGTAGGTGATGTAGTCGACCAGGTCTCCGGGCTCGCACCAGTCGGTCACGGAGGTGGAGGGCTCGATCACCACCTGTTCGCGTGAGACCAGCAGACCGGTGACGGGGTCGAAGTGGAGACGGTGCTCGACGGTGCCGAAACCCCCGGGGTCGGCGGGGGTGTAGGCCACGCCCACGGTGACCCGACCGGCCACGTCCGTCACCTCACCGAGCGGCCGCAGACCGGAGAGCCCGGCCAGGACGGTGTACATGCCGGCCATCGTCTCGGGGGGAAGGGGGGTGGCCAGGTTGTGGTCGATCTCCGAGAAGAGCCGGTCCTCCTCGCCCGAGGGCGCGTCCGGGTCGTCGTACGCGAGGATCATCTCCCGCAGCGCCTCCGGGGAGGAGGGCAGTTCCTGGAGGTCCCGGTGCTCCCGCATCTCGCCCGCCAGGTACCAGCCGGCGCCGCTGGGGCCGAGGAGTTCGCCTTCGATGTCCGAGGCGTCGGGGATCGGTCCGTCGCCGGTCTCCTCGTGGGACCAGGACTCAGGGGAGCCGTCACGCTCCCACGCGGCCCGGTGCCTCTCGTCCACGAGGGCCCAGGCGGCCGGGCCGTGGCGGCGGGCGCTCAGGCTCGCCTCTGCGTCCGCCGGAACGTACTCCACTTCGGACGATTCGCCCGACCAGCTCCACGCCTCGTTGGAACGGATGTGGTGGACGCCGTATCTGTCCCCCTCGGGGCCCAGGCCCCGGGCCTCTCCCCAGGTGAGCCGCTGGTACCAGACGTCGCCGTCGACGGGCTGGTTCCGGACCGCCTCGATGATCGGGGCCATCGCGTCCCAGGCGGGGGCGTCCGCCTCCGTCGCCTCCCCGGAGGGCTCGGTGGCCGGCCCCACGCCGACCGTGAGCGGTCCGGGGAACACCACCAGCGCCAGGAACAGGGCGGCCGCCGCGACGACCGCGGCCCCGCTCAGCGCCAGTGGCAGCAGGCGTGGTCGGCGCACCGGCCGGAAGTCCCTCCCGCCCGGCCGCCATCCGGTGAGGAGCGCCAGCTCCTCGGGGGAGCGCTCGGGGACGCGGGACCTCAGGTCCCTCAGGTGGTCGAGCTCGTTCACCGGGTCACCTCCTGGTGGTCGACGGCGGATGCGGGCAGGTCGGCGCGCAGGCGCCTGCGCGCGCGGTGCAGCCGGGAGCGCACGGTGCCCACGGGGATGCCCAGCACCGAGGCGGTCTCCTCGTAGGTCAGCTCGCCCCAGGCGATGAGCAGCAGGACGTCGCGGTCGCCCTTGGACAGCCCCGCCAGGGAGCCGGCCAGGGAGGCCGACACCGAGGCGGCGTCCACACGCTCGCCGACCCGGTCGGCGTGCCCCTCCATGACCGGGTCGACGCCGGTCCGCGCCAGGGCGCGGTAGTGGCGGGTCTCGGTGCGGTGGTGCCTGCGGATGAGGTTGGCGGCGATCCGCCACAGCCACGGGCGCGCGTCGGGGTACGCCGGGTCGTAGCGGTGCCGCTTGCGGAAGGCGATGTGGAAGGTCTCGGCGACCACGTCGTCGGCTTCGGCGGAGCCGAGCCTCCGGGCCGCGTAGCGGTGCAGTGCGGGCGCGTGCCGGCGGAAGATCTCACCGAAGTCGGTGGGCTCGTGCAGTGACCGGCGGACGACCGACGCGTCGCTCTCCGCTTCTTCGGGCGGGAACGCCCTGGAGGCGGTGGGGGACATGGGGGTCCAATCCGTGGGGACGTCGGGAACGTGCTTCTACCCGTGTTAGCCCGATCCCCCCGAGGGGGTTCACGCCGGTCCGGACCGCGGCCCGTCCGCGTCCGCCGAGCGGTCCCCGAGCCGGGACAGCGGCACCGACAGCCCCGCCCACGCGACGTCGGCGGCCGTCATGACCAGCCGTGACAGCACCGCCGCGACCAGCGCCGCCCCGGCGTCCACGACCGGGGCCAGGGCCACCACCAGCACCGCCTCGCGCACGCCCAGCCCGGCCGGGGCGAACACCACCAGCAGGCCCAGCGTCCACGCCAGCGCGTACGCCCCCACGGCCGGGGCCAGCGCCCCCCGGGGGTCGCCGCCCACCGCCCACACGAGCACCCACAGGTGCAGGCCCAGCGGTACCCACGCCGCCAGGGTCCACCCCAGCGTCGCCGCCATCGCCCGGCCGCCGATGTCCAGCGGGCCGGCCTCGGCGACCTCCCGGAACCGGGCGAACGGGCGCGCCGCCAGGCGCACCCCCCACCGCACCACGCGCGGGTGCAGCCCGGCCAGCAGCAGCGGGGCCAGGGCCAGCGCCCACCACCACGTCCGGGCGGCCTCCGCCGAGGACAGCGGCAGCGCCACCGCGGCCACCGCGAGCCCCGCGGCCACCGTCACCCCCACCGCGAGCAGGGTCGCCGCCGTGCCCCGGACCCGGGGCACCTCGCGGTCGCGGGCCAGCTCCACCTGGGCCACGAACGCCCACACCGAGCCCGGCAGGTACTTGCCCAGCTGGCCCACGAACATCACCCGCGCCGCCACCGGCACCGGCAGCGGCGAGCCCAGCCCGGCCAGCAGCGCGCGCCAGGCCATCATCTGCGCGGTCAGCCCGGCCATCCCGGCCAGCACCGCCAGCGGCAGCGTCCACAGCGGAAGGGACAGCGCGGCGTCGCGCGCCTGCTCCCAGTGCCCGTGCAGCGCCCACGCGGCGCACGCGCACAGCAGGACCACCAGCGCCGATCGCACCCAGGGGTCGCGGCGCAGTCGAGCGAGCACGCGGTCCCTCCTCATCTCCGTCCTGCGCCGACCCTACGCCCCGGGCGGTGCCCGCCGGACCACGGCGCCCTCCGGCCGCGCGGCCCCGTCGAGGGCCGGTGCGGTTCACCGGGACGGAACCGCCGGGGCGTAGGGTGCGGCTTATGACCGGTGCGAACGAACCCGCCCCCACGCCGTCCGCCGTGCGCCGCGCCCTGGCCCGCGCCCGCGACGGCAAGACCCTGGACGCCGCCGAGGCGGAGGTCCTGCTGCACGCGCGCGGCGAGGACCTGGAGACCCTCCTGGGATACGCCTCCCGGGTGCGCGACGCGGGCCTGGAGGCGGCCGGCCGGCCCGGTGTGGTGACCTACAGCCGCAAGGTGTTCGTCCCCCTCACCCGCCTGTGCCGGGACCGCTGCCACTACTGCACCTTCGCGACCGTGCCCGGCCGCCTGGAATCGCCGTTCATGTCCCCCGACGAGGTCCTCGACATCGCCCGCCGGGGCGCCGCGATGGGCTGCAAGGAGGCCCTCATCACCCTGGGGGACCGCCCCGAGGACCGGTGGAGGCAGGCCGCCGAGTGGCTCGACGCCCACGGCTACGACGACACCCTGTCCTACGTGCGCGCCGTCTCCATCATGATCCTGGAGGAGACCGGGCTGCTGCCCCACCTCAACCCGGGCGTGCTCACCTGGGCCGACTTCCAGCGCCTCAAGCCCGTCGCCCCGTCCATGGGCATGATGCTGGAGACCACCTCCCGGCGGCTGTTCGAGGAGAAGGGGCAGCCCCACTACGGCAGCCCCGACAAGGACCCGGCCGTGCGCCTGCGCGCCCTGGAGGACGCGGGCCGCACCAGCGTCCCCTTCACGACCGGGATCCTGCTGGGCATCGGGGAGACGTTCGCCGACCGGGCCGAGTCCATCTTCGCGATGCGCTCCGTCGCCCGCCGCCACGGCGGGATCCAGGAGGTCATCGTCCAGAACTTCCGCGCCAAGCCGGACACCGCGATGATGCACCGGGCCGACGCCGAGATCGACGAGATGGCCGCCACCATCGCCGTCACCCGCCTGGTCATGGGGCCCAGGGCGCACATCCAGGCCCCGCCCAACCTCATCGGCGGGCAGGACGGCGGCCGCGACGAGTACGCCCTCATGCTCCGCGCGGGCATCGACGACTGGGGTGGCGTCTCCCCGCTCACCGCCGACCACGTGAACCCGGAGCGGCCCTGGCCGCAGATCGACGACCTGGCCGCCCGCACCGCCGCCCAGGGGTTCGAGCTCAGGGAACGGCTCACCGCGTACCCGGAGTACGTCCTGGCCGGCGAGCCGTGGCTCGACCCGCGGCTGCGGGCGCACGTCGAGGCCCTGGCGGACCCCGAGACCGGCCTGGCCCGCGAGGACGCCCCCGTGGTGGGCCGCCCCTGGCAGGAGCCCGAGGCCGTGCTGGCCGACACCGGGCGCACCGACCTGCACACCGCGGTGGACACCGAGGGCCGCACCGGCGACCGGCGCGGCGACTTCGACTCGGTGTACGGCGACTGGGAGTCCCTGCGCGAGGGCGTCGACCGCGAGGGCGCGGTGCCCCGCCGGTTCGACCCGGAGGTCGCCGACGCCCTGCGCGCCGCGGAGAAGGACCCCGCCGGGCTCTCCGACGCCCACGCCCTGGCCCTGCTGCACACCGACGGGCCCGAGCTGGAGGCCCTGGCGGAGCTGGCCGACGGGCTGCGCCGCGACGCGGTCGGCGACGACGTCACGTTCGTGGTCACCCGGAACATCAACTTCACCAACGTCTGCTACACCGGCTGCCGGTTCTGCGCGTTCGCGCAGCGCCGCACCGACGCCGACGCCTACACCCTGTCCCTGGACCAGGTGGCCGACCGGGCCGAGGAGGCGTGGAACGCGGGCGCCACCGAGGTGTGCATGCAGGGCGGCATCCACCCCGACCTGCCGGGCACCGCCTACTTCGACATCGCCGCCGCCGTCCGCGAGCGCGTCCCGGGCATGCACGTCCACGCGTTCAGCCCGATGGAGGTGGTCAACGGCGCGGCGCGCACGAACCTGCCCGTCCGCGAGTGGCTCACCCGGGCCCGCGACGCGGGGCTCGGGTCGATCCCGGGCACCGCGGCGGAGATCCTCGACGACGAGATCCGCTGGGTCCTCACCAAGGGCAAGCTCCCGGCGAGCGAGTGGATCGAGGTCATCACCACCGCGCACGACCTGGGCATCCCCACCACGTCGACGATGATGTACGGGCACGTGGACTCGCCCCGCCACTGGGTGGCGCACATCAAGCTGCTGCGCTCGCTCCAGGAGCGCTCCCTGGAGCGCAACGGGCGGCCGGGGTTCACCGAGTTCGTGCCGCTGCCGTTCGTGCACACCAGCGCGCCCATCTACCTGGCCGGCCTGGCCCGCACCGGCCCCACCGTCCGGGAGAACCGGGCGGTGCACGCGCTGGCCCGCCTGCTGCTGCACGGGGCGATCGACAACATCCAGTGCTCGTGGGTGAAGCTCGCCGAGGACACCTGCCGCCTGCTGCTGCGCGGCGGGGTCAACGACGTGGGCGGCACCCTGATGGAGGAGACGATCAGCCGGATGGCGGGCTCGGACCAGGGCTCGTACAAGACCATCACCGACATCCGCGCGCTGGTCGGGCCCACCGGCCGCCCGCTGCGCCAGCGCACCACCCTCTACGGCGAGGTCCCCGAGGAGCGCCGCGCCGTCGCCGAGGCCAGCGACGGCGTCGCCCCGAGCATCCTCCGCCGCTCCCTCCCCCTCGTCTGAGAACCCGCACGCGCCCCCGGAGAAGCAGGGAGGGGCGGGAGCGCCGGGGGAACGGCGCTCCCGCCCCTTCTCATGCGGGGCCGCGCGGAGCGGGTGGGGGGACGGGCCCCCGCGCGCGGCCCGGGGTCAGCAGGCGCCGACGAGGCGCCAGACGCCCCATTCGCCGGTGGTGCCCGGCTCGTCGCCCTGGGTCCACCACTGGGCGCGCCATTCGGAGCCGTTGTGGGAGACCACGTCGCCGCCGTTGTAGACGGTGCCGGAGGCCCAGGCGGGGGCGGTGCAGTCGCCCGGCTCGCCGCCGCCGGGGTCCCCGCCGCCGGGGCCCTCCACCACGGTGCCCTTGCGCGGGTGGTCGTAGGTGATGGCGTACTCGGTGCCGCCCACCTCGATCCGCCAGTTGGAGGGCTGCGCGATGGGCAGCCGCCAGCTGAGGTCGAACGAGAACGTCCCGCCCGCCGGGATCGACTGCCAGCCCGGCACGGTGATCTGCGCCCGGTGGAAGTCCCCGTCCAGGCCGCCGACGTTGTTCGCCCGGTCGTGCCCGATCTGGAGGTGGGTGAGCCCCAGGCCGGACTGGTCGCCCATGTTGCCCGGGGCGGAGGTGCCGTAGTCGAAGGTGATCTTGGACCCGCCGGGGATCTCGGCCGCCGAGTTGTTGGTGATGGTGACCTTGGGGTTGATGGGGTAGTTGTTGTCGCCCAGCGCGAATTCCCCGAAGTCCACGTCCACGTCCAGGACCTCGGCCGGGGCCTCGGTCTCGGCCTTGAGCGCGCCGTACGGCCCGGCGTTGCTCAGGGTCTCGTGCAGCGACGTGATGAGGGTGTCGCCCATCTCGTACTGGCCCGCGGCGGTGTTGTAGGAGTAGTCGCCCGCCATCTCCCAGATCATGACGCCGCCCAGGCCGGTGTCGGCCACGTAGTCGGCCTTGGTCCGGATGGTCTGTTCGGCGTCACCGGTCAGGAACGTGCGGGTCTGCGCGTTCCACCACCACTCGTTCTTCGTGACGTCGTCCCAGTGCCGCACGTAGGTGCCCTCGAGGGTGCCGTCCACCCCGTAGTCGTCCACGTAGTCCCCGACCACGCCGTCCTCCAGGTTGAGGACGTGCCAGATCGGGTTCGCGCCCGCCGGGATCTCCCCGCCGGTCACCGGGTCGCTGTCGTGCCACAGGTTGTCGATGCCGCCGGCCCCGTTGCCGCAGGGGGTGTTGACGCCGGTGCCGGGCGGGCACTGCGTCTGGTCCGGCAGCGCCGAGGTCCCCCACAGCCCGTTCGTGCCGCCCTGCACGTCCGTCCAGCCGCGTGTGTAGAACGGCACCCCCAGGTTGATCCGGCCCGCCTGCATCGCGCCCCGGAAGTAGTGGTGGGCCCAGTCGGCGTTGAGGTAGCCGATGCCGTTGTAGGCCCCGTACACCGCGCTCAGCTCGGGGTCCAGGCCGCTGTCGTACAGCGCGCCGTTGTGGCCGACGAAGTGGTTCCAGGTGCCGTGCAGGTCGTAGGTCATCATGTTGACGAAGTCGAGGTACTGCACGACCTGGTGCACCTCCTGGCCGCGCAGCAGCCAACCGGAGGCGGGCACCGCTGCGGTCAGCTGGTAGTACGTGCCGTCCTGGGCGGACGCCTCGTCGAGCTTCTCGCGCAGGACGCGCATCAGCTCCTCATAGCCCTCCCACAGGAGGCCGCGCCGGGCGTCGGAGATCCAGAAGTCGTCCGGGCTGCCCGCGCCGTTGTTGGAGGTGGCGTACTCGTAGTCGATGTCCAGCCCGTCGAACCCGTACTCGCGCACGAACTCCACGGCCGAGTCCGCGAACGTCTCGATGCCCTCGTGGTTGACCCCGGTGGGAGTCGTGGTCATCGAGTAGAACCCGCCGCTGGCCACCCGCTCGCCGTCCGCGTCGAAGTACCCGCCGGTCTCGGCCCAGCCGCCGACCGCCACCAGGGTCTTCACCCCGGGGTGCTCCTTCTTGAAGCTGTTGAGCAGGTTGAAGTGCCCCTGGTAGTCGAACTCCGGGTCGGGCTCCAGCCCCTCCCAGGTCATCCCGGTGGCCGGGTTGTCGGGGGTGTCGGCGCCCACGGAGACCCGGTTGTCCGGGCCCACGTGCGCGAAGGCGTAGTTGATGTGGGAGATCCGGTCCCAGGGGATGTCGTCGGCGAGGTACTCGGGCTGCCCGTTGGCGCCGTTGCGCCAGCTGGTGAAGTACCCGATGACCCGGCGGTCCAGGTCGTTGGGGAGCTTCTCGCGGCCGTCGGTGTCGTAGACGTCGCAGTAGGGGACGTCCACGCCGGGGGTGGGGTACAGCCCGTCGGGGCGGCACTCGGCGTCGGAGGAGGCGGACACCTCGGCCGGAGCGGCCGGGGCGGTGGGCGCGACCGTTGCGGCCTGGGCGACCGCGGGGGTGAACAGCGCTCCCGCCGCCAGGGTCAGCGCCGCCAGGGCGGAGCCGAACCGGCGGGCGGGGCCGCCGCGGGGTCGGGTTTCGGGCATGGGGGACCTTCCTCGGGATCTCGGGGGATGCGCCGGACCCGTCCGAGGGCACGGCAGAGGACCCCGCCGGCCGGTGGCCGGGGGGAGCGGGGGAGGGGAAGGGGCATGCGGGCCGCCCGGCGTTCTGCGCCGGGCGGCCCGATCAGGGGCGGGTCAGCAGGCGCCGACGAGGCGCCAGACGCCCCATTCGCCGGTGGTGCCGGGCTCCTCGCCCTGCGTCCACCACTGGGCTCGCCATTCGGAGCCGTTGTGGGAGACCACGTTGCCGCCGTTGTAGACGGTGCCGGAGGCCCAGGCGGGGGCGGTGCAGTCGCCGGGCGGGTTCGTCGGCGGGTCGGTGGGCGGGTCCGTCGGCGGGTTGGTGGGCCCGGTCCCGGGGCCCTGTGCCAGGCGGTCGGAGATGGTGTTCGCGAACGCGTAGCCGTTGGTGGCGTCCCAGTTGATGGACCAGGTCATCACGCCGCCGATGGGGCCGTACGGGGTGGCGGGGGAGAAGCTGCCGCAGTTGGTCCCGGCCTCCAGGCAGTCGAGGGCGCGGACGACCTGGCTCGGGGCCATGTGCCCGCCGCCGGCGGCGCGGGGCGTGGCCGGCAGCCCCAGGCCGACCTGGCTCGGGGCCAGGCCCATCTCCAGCTGGATGCAGGCCAGGGCGGCGACGAAGTCGGGCGTGCCCTGGGAGTAGACCTTCTGGTCGCAGCCCATCATCGTGCCGGAGTTGTAGTACTGCATGTTGACGATGGTGAGGATGTCGGAGATGTTCGACGCCAGCTGGTAGTACCCCATGGTGGGGGCCTGGAAGTCGATCGTCTGCGGCGCCATCGTGATGATCAGGTCGTTCCCGGCCTGGCCGTGCAGGTCGCGCAGCGCGTCCGTCATGTACTGGGCGTTGATGCCGTGCTCGAGGTCGATGTCGACGCCGTCGAACCCGTAGTCCTGCATCAGCGCGTACGTGGTGTCGGCGAAGTTCTGCGCCTGGGTCGGGTTGGAGACGATCACGTTCCCGCGCTCGCCGCCGACGGAGATGATCACCTTGCGGCCCTGGGCCTGGATGGCCGCGATGTCGGCGCGGAACTGCGCGTCGGTGTACCCGTCCAGTTCGCCGCTGGCCAGGTTGAACGTGATGCCGCCGGGGAGGCTCGGGTGGTTGTCGGCGAAGGCGACGGCGACGAGGTTGTACTCGGAGGGGATCTCCGACAGCGGCATGACGGTGGAGCCGTTGTCGAAGTTGTGCCAGTAGCCGGTCAGCCACTGCCCGTTCGCCTGCACGGCGGCCTCCTCTGCGGCCACGGTCTCGGCCTCGGTGGGGCCTGCGGGGAGCTGGGCGGCGCCGATGGCGAAGGCGGCGGTCAGGAGCGCGAAAGCCCCGGCCACCAGGGCTTTCGCCCGGGGGGAACGGCTTCGGTGACGGTTCATGGTCGGGGGGTTCCTTCCGTCGAGCGGGTGACGAAGGTCGGGGGATTGAATTGTTAAGAAACCTTAGAGTTGCCTTACCTGCGCGTCAATGCAATGGGAAGGAAAGCTTTCAGTTTTCTTCGGGGCCCGGTACCGAAAGGGACTCCATTCGTCCGCCTGGAATTCACCCGCTCTGGAACGGCCCGCCCTTGCTCTCGCCGAGGTCCATGTCCCTGCTGAGCGACTGGAAGACCGCGTGGTCGATGCGCCCTTCCCGGTAGAGCGCCCTCAGGGTGTCGCGGCGGGCGTCCAGGATCTGCGCGTGCACGGCCTTGACGCTCTCCGCCCGCTCGAACGCCGAGTCGTCCTCGTCCAGCAGCGCCTGCACCTCGCCCACCCGCCGGGAGTACGCGCTCCGCAGCGACTCCGCGGTCCCGGCGTCGACCTCCCCGGAGGTCTGGAGCTCGTCCACCTTGCTCAGCGCCGCGCAGCTCATCGCGTGGTCGGCGATCAGGAACTCCTTCCGGTGGGAGTCCCCGCCGCCCACCCCCAGCCTGCGCAGCACCAGGGGCAGGCTGAGCCCCTGGCCCATCAGCGTGCCCATCACCACCACCCCGGCGACGAAGATCAGCCCCCCGCGCTCGGTGAACGGCTCGCCCCCGACGGTCGCGGGCAGCGACAGCGCGATCGCCAGCGACACGGCGCCGCGCATCCCGCTCCACCCGATGACGACCCTCTCCCGGAAGGACGACACCTCCAGGTTGAGGAAGGGGATCACCCGTTGCAGCGGGATCACCGCCATCATCAGCCCCATCCGCAGGACTACCGCCGTGACCGTCACCAGCAGCGCCACCAGCACCAGCCGCGGGAACGAGTAGTGCTCGCGGACGGCTGTGATCACCGCGTCCAGCTGCAGGCCCAGCAGCACGAACAGCATGGACTCCAGCACCGCCACCAGGGTCTGCCACAGCGTCTGCGCGGTCACCCGCACCTTCGGCGGCAGCAGGCCCTCGCCCCGGGTGCCCAGCACGATCCCGGCCAGCGCCGCCGACAGCACCCCCGAGAAGCCCAGCATCTCCGAGGGGACGTAGGCCGCGAACGGGGTGATCAGCACGATCATCAGCTGGACGGAGGAGTCCTCGATCAGCCTGCGCGACCAGGCCACCAGCCACGCCACCAGCGCGCCGAACGCCAGCCCGCCCACCACGACCTTCGCCAGCTCCAGGACGCCCTCGGCCGGGGTCAGCGGATGCGACATCGCCGTCAGCGCCAGGCTGAACAGGGTGAGCGCGACCGCGTCGTTGATCAGCGACTCGCCCTCCAGGATCGTCAGCACCCGCCGGGGCGTGCCCACCCGCTTGAGGATCGCGGACGCCGCCACCGCGTCCGTCGGCGCGATCGCCGCCCCCAGGGCGATCGCCGCGGGCCAGCCCACCGCCGGGATGAGGAAGTAGACGACCGCGGCCAGCCCCAGCGCCGTCACCAGGGTCACCCCGACCGCCATGACCACGATCGGCCGGAGCAGCTCCCGGAAGTCCTTGGGGGAGGTGAAGAACGCGGCGTTGTAGATCAGCGGCGGCAGGAACACCAGCAGCACGATCTCGGGGGCGATCGTCAGCGAGTCCACGCCGGGCAGCAGCCCCAGCGCCATGCCCAGCACCACCAGGACGATCGCGTCCGGTATCCGCAGCCTCATGGCGATCAGCCGGCCGATGATCACCGCCACCACGACCACCAGCGTGCCGACCACGTACTCTTCGACGCCCATACCGCCGCCCCCTCGCCCGCACCCCCGTACGGCACCCCAGGATGCCCGCCGCACCGCGGCCGGGCCCCCGGCGACGCGCCGGGCGCCCCCGGTCGGGGCGGCCCGGAGGCGCCGCGGCCGCGGGCCGGCGCTCGCCGGGGACCCGCGGCCGCGGCGCCGGGGACCGGCCTCAGCGGACCTCGATGAAGTCCTCCGGGTCGCGCGGCGGCCGCTCGCGCGGCGGCTCGGCGGCGTGCCCCACCGCGACCGCGCCCATCGGCCGCCAGTGGTCGGGCACCTCCAGCACCTCCCGCACCACGTCGGCGCAGAACATCGTGGAGGAGATCCAGGCCGAGCCCAGCCCCTCGACGGCCAGCCCCACCAGCAGCCCCTGCACCCCGGCGCCCATCGCCACGTGGAACATGGTCCGCTCGGCGTCGGCCCGCCGCTCGTCGGGATAGGCGTGCGCCCCGTCGGCCACCAGGAACGGCACCACCAGGTAGGGCGCCCCCCGCAGCACGTCGCCGCGCCGGGTGCGCCGGGCGATCGCGTCCTCGTCGAACCCGTCGCCGCGCAGGTCGGCCACCCACGCCTGGAGCATCGCGTCCAGCAGCCGCTTGCGCACCGGCGCCGACTCCACCAGGACGAACCGCCACGGCGTCGTGTGGTGCGGGGCGGGCGCGGTGATCGCCGCCGCCACCGCCCGGCGCACCGCCGCGGGGTCCACCGGGTCGTCGGTGAACGCGCGCACCGTGCGCCGGGCGGGCACCACGTCGCGCGAGCCGTACCGGAACAGGTCGGCGTCCGCCGTGCGCACCAGCGCCGCGGCCCCCGGCCCGTCCGCGTCGGTGACGACCGACAGGCCGCTGACCACCGCCACCGGCACACCGCTCGTCTTGCCCTTGACCAGCTCGCCGGCGGCGGCGATCTCGTCGGCGACCGCGTTGACGGTCGCCTCCATGAGGTTGCCGTGGGTGTCCGTCGTGCCCCGGAGGTCCTGCACCGGGTCCAGCCCGGCCGCGCCGATGGCCACGTCGGTCTGCCCGACCCGCCAGGGCCGCCCGAAGGTGTCGGAGACGATGACGCCCACCCGCACCCCCAGCCGCTCGCGCAGCCCGGCGCGCAGGGCGCGGGCCGACGCGTCGGAGTCCTCGGGGAGCAGCAGCACCGTGCCGGGTTCGACGTTGGAGGCGTCCACCCCGGCGGCGGCCATCACCAGCCCGTGCCGGGTCTGCACGATCCGGGTCCTCCCGGCCCGGGCCACCACCCGCACGGCCTCGGCGTCGACGGCGGCCTCCTTGGCCATCCGGCGCAGCCGCCCCTCGGCCTTGGCGACGATCTTGGAGGTGACCACCAGGACGTCGCCGTCGGCCAGCGGCTCCCCCGAGGCCTCGACGGCGTCCGCGATCAGCGCGACCAGGTCGGCGCCCGCGCCCACCTCCGGCAGGCCCGCCAGCCCGCGCACCCGCACACCGGTGCCCGCGTCCGCGCTCACTCGCCGCCGCCCTTGCGCCCGGCCAGCTCGCGGCCCAGGTCCAGGGCGGCCCGGGCGATGGCCTCGGTGGTCCGGAGGTCGCTCATGTACAGCGGGCGCGAGCGCACCTCGATCCCCTCGACCTCGGTCCCGGCGTCGGCCTCGTCCACCAGCCACCCGTCGAGCAGGTCGGCGCCCAGGTGGGCGGCGACCGCCCCGGCGCTCGTCTCCACACCGATCGCGTCCAGGCAGGCGTCGGCCATACCGCGCACCGGGGCGCCCCCGATGATGGGGGAGACGCCCACCACGGTCTTGGCGGCCAGCGCCTCCCTGATCCCGGGGATCCCCAGGACGGACCCCACGCTCACCACCGGGTTCGACGGCGGCAGGACCACGAGGTCGGCCTCGGCGATCGCCTCCAGCACCCCGGGCCCGGGCTTGGCGTCCTCCGCGCCCACGCTCACGATGCTCTGCGCGGGCACCGCCGCCCGGTGCCTGATCCACCACTCCTGGAAGTGGATCGCGCGCCTGCGCCCGTCCTCCTCGACGACCACGTGCGTCTCGACCTGGTCGTCGGTCATCGGCAGCAGCCGCACCCCGGGCCGCCACCGGTCGCACAGCGCCTCGGTGACCGCCGACAGCGGGTACCCCGCCGCGAGCATCTGGGACCGCACGATGTGGGTGGCGGTGTCCCGGTCGCCCAGGCCGAACCAGGTGGGGCGCATGCCGTAGGCGGCCAGCTCCTCCTTGACCGTGAAGGTCTCGTCGGCCCGCCCCCAGCCGCGCTCCTCGTCGATACCCCCGCCCAGGGTGTACATCACCGTGTCCAGATCCGGACATATCCTCAGTCCGAACAGAGTGATGTCGTCACCCGTGTTGCCGATGACGGTGATGGCGTTCGTGCTCTGCTCCTCCGGGACCGGGGAGTCGATTCCCAGGGCGGCCTTCAGGCCCCGAAGGAAGCGTGCTCCGCCGATACCACCGGCCGGTACGACTATCCGCATGCGTCCAAGTCTGGCAGGCTGGAAGCATGTACGGGTCGTCTGCCCCACCGTGGGCGCGACCCCGGCGTGACCGTACCGGTACCGCCGGTTCGCCGTTCGGCCGAACCCCGGTACCGTGGCCGCCGTCCCACTTTCACGGTCCGGTCCTCCGGCGTCCCCGTGTTCCGCGGCCGGGATCGACCGATTCCAACCGAACAGCCCGACGACAGAGCCACTCTTCCTCCCACGAGGGCGGCGACGAAGCAGCAGAGGGGAATCTCCCTTGAACAACGAAACACTGGAACGCCTGCGCCTACCCGCGGCGTGGGTCCTGATCGGTGCCGTCGGCGCCGGTGTGCTGGCGGGTTTCATCCGGTTGATAGCCGGATCGGGCTACCCGGGGTCCTTCGCCTCGGCGCTGGGGGGCGCGGGGGGCAACTTCTTCGGCCTGTCCGTCGTGGTCCTGCTCGCCGCCGCGGTGCTCCTGGTCCTCACCTCCGAGCGGACCCGGCCGGCGGCCTTCGGCGTCGTGCTGACCGCGCTCATCTTCTCCGGCCTGGGGCTGCTCTTCGCGCTCATCAACCTGATCACCGAGTTCATCGCCGCCAGTGAGATCGACGCGATCAGCCTCGGCTTCGCCGGCTTCCTGAGCACCCTGGGCCAGGGCGCGGTGCTGGGCATCTTCGCCTTCGCGCTGCTCAAGGCGTTCAACGACCCGAACCTGGTGCCGCGGGCCACCCCGCAGGCGCAGACCTACGGCGGCTACCCGCAGGCGTACGGCCAGCCCGGCTACCAGGACCCGACCATGACCGGCGGCCAGCCCGCGGCCGACCCCGCTCAGGCCGTCCCGGGCCAGGCGCAGCAGCAGGCGGCGTACGACCCGAACCAGTACGGCCAGGCGCAGGTCCAGCAGCACTACGCCACGGGCGCCCAGCAGTCCTACGCCCCGCAGCAGTCCTACGACACGTCGGGCCAGCAGGCGCAGGCCTACGACGCGTCCCAGGCGCAGCAGCCGCAGGCCGGGTACGACGCGAACCCGTACGGCCAGACGCAGGTGCAGCCGCAGTACGGCACCGGCGCCCAGCAGTCCTACGGCCAGGCGCAGTACGGCACCGACGCGTCCGGTCAGCAGGCGGCCTACGACCCCAACCAGTACGGCCAGGCCCAGCAGCAGTACGGCACCGACACGTCGGGCCAGGCGCAGCAGCCGCAGGCCGGGTACGACGCGAACCCGTACGGCCAGACGCAGGTGCAGCCGCAGTACGGCACCGACGCCTCGGGGCAGCAGCAGGGGTACGGCCAGGCCTACGACCCGTCCCAGTACGCCCCGCAGCAGGGCGAGCAGTCGGCCTCCGGCGAGCAGGCGGCCCAGGACGCCATCAACTACGGCTGGTACGGGCAGGGGCAGGCCCAGGGGCAGCCGTCCGAGAGTGGAGTTGAACCTTTCTTTAACTCCGGTGAGAACAACGCCACGGAGACGACCGACCAGGGCGGCTCCGGCTACGGAGACCAGTACGGCTCGGGCTCCGGATACGGCTCTGACCAGCAAGGACAGGGCGGTACCGGGGGCCAGCAGGGCTGGTACGGGGGCGAGGGCCAGCGCTGAACCCTCCGCGTGGGCCCCGAGCCCCCCGCCTCCTTGGAACGTCGTGAATTGCGTGGTAATCCGCAGAACGGACATGAACCGAGCAGCGTTGGCGCTTCGTTACATGATATTCAGTGGATTACCACGCAGGGCGCTTGACGAGTAGCACTGCGTCCACGTGTAATTTCAAGGTGGGATTCCGCCCGGCCCGGGGGACGAAATGGGTCGGGTCATCTATGGGGGGCAACAGGAGGTGCGCATGAGCGAGGTCATCCCGCTGGCGCACGGCTCGGATGAGGATCTGGGCTGGCAGGAACGCGCACTGTGCGCACAGACCGACCCGGAGGCGTTCTTCCCCGAGAAGGGCGGCTCGACCCGGGAGGCGAAGAAGGTCTGTCAGTCGTGCGACGTGCGCGCGGAGTGCCTGGAATACGCGCTCGAACACGATGAGCGGTTCGGTATCTGGGGGGGACTCTCCGAACGCGAGCGCCGAAGGCTGAAGAAAGCCGCCGGAGGGGATTTCGATTTCCTGGCGGACATGCTGTAGCAGGGCGCGCGCGTGAGGCGCGCCCGGGCCGCGAGCCCGGGCGCGCTTTTTTCATGTTCCCGACCGTTCAGGTCCAAAGTGAGGTTTGGCACGCAAGGCCCCGCAATGGCGAATAGGGGGATAAGTCGCCGGACGTCGGACCGGGGGCGAATAGGTACGCAATGGTGTGAGGTGGCGTAGGGTGATGTCCCGCACGCACCCGTGCCACCCCCGACCCGTGGTCGGGACCGGCGTGACCGCACGCCCACCGCCCCGGCGCCCCCGCCCTTCGGCCCGGCGCCCGGGAGGCCCGCCCCTTCCCTCGGAGAGAACCCACCACAGCCGTGCTCGACCTCGACTCAGCCCGACACGTCGTGACCGCGGTCATCGTGTCCCACGACGGGGCGCGCTGGCTGCCGGAGACCATGGCCGCGCTGCGCGCCCAGAGCCGCCCGGTGCAGCGCGCCGTGGCCGCCGACACCGGAAGCACCGACGGCGGCGTGGACGTCCTCCGCGAGTACCTGCCGCCGGACGCGGTCATCGGCCTGCCCTCCCGCACGGGCTACGGCGACGCGGTGCGCGCCGCCCTCGAACTGCCGCGCTCCACGTCGCCGGTCCACGGGTTCGACGAGGACGCCACCGAGTGGATCTGGCTCGTCCACGACGACCTCGCCCCCGAGGAGGACGCCCTCGCCCACCTCCTCGCCGCCGCCGACCGCGACCCGCGCGCCGCCGTCCTGGGCCCCAAGCTCCGCGACTGGTTCGACCGCCGCCTGCTGATCGAGGCCGGCGTGACCATCGACGGAGCGGGGCGCCGCGAGACCGGGCTGGAGCCGCGCGAGTTCGACCACGGCCAGCACGACGGAACCCGCCAGGTCCTGGCCGTGTCCAGCGCGGGCATGCTGGTCCGCCGCGACGTGTGGGAGCGCCTGGGCGGCTTCGACCGCGCCCTGCCGCTGTTCCGCGACGACATCGACCTCTGCTGGCGGGTGGGCGGCGCGGGGCTGCACGTCCTCATCGTCACCGAGGCCGTCGCCTACCACGCCGAGGCCTCCGCGCGCCGGCGGCGCCCCATCGGCGCCACCCGCAACCACCCGCGCCGGGTGGACCGCAGGCACGCCGTGTTCGTGCTGCTGGCCAACCTGCCCTTCGGCGGCATGCTCGCCGCGCTGCTGCGCAACTCCGTCGGGTCGCTGCTGCGCGTGATCATGTACCTGTTCATGAAGCAGCCCGCCAACGCCCTCGACGAGGCGGCCGCGATCACCCTGGTCTACCTGCGGCCGGACAAGCTGCTGCGGGCCCGCTTCCGGCGCCGGCGCGACCGCCGCCGCACCTACAGCGCGATCCGGCCCTACCTGGCGCGCGGTGTGGCGGCGCGCCAGTTCGCGGACTTCCTCACCGGGGTGCTCTCCGGCGAGCCGGTCATCGACACCGCGGGCCGCCACCAGGCCGTCACCACCGCCCCCGCCCCCGAGGACGAGGAGGCGCCCACCGACACCGGGGGCTTCCTGCGCCGGGTGGTGCTGCGGCCGGGCCCGCTGCTCGTCATCGCGCTGACGGTCGTCGCGCTCGTCGCCGAACGCTCCCTGCTCTTCGGCCCCCTGCTGGCCGGCGGCGCCCTGCCGCCCGTCGCGGGCGGCGCCGCCGACCTGTGGAACCTCTACCTGTCCGGGGCCCCCGACTCCGGTCTGGGCTCCGACGGCCCGGTCCCGCCCTACGTCGGGCTTCTGGCCCTGCTGTCCACGGCCGCCCTCGGCAAGCCCTGGATCGCGGTCTCCGTACTGCTGCTGGGCTCCGTGCCCCTGGCCGGCGCCACCGCCTACCTGCTCGCCCGCGAGGTGCTCGGCTACCGGCCCGCCCGCGTCTGGATGGCCGCCTCCTACGCGCTGCTGCCGGTCGCCACCGGCGCGATCGCCCAGGGGCGGCTGGGCACCGCCGTGGTCCACGTGCTCATGCCGGTCCTGGGCCTGCTGCTCATCCGCGTGGTGGCCATGCCGGCCAAGCACGCCCGGCGGGCCGCCTGGGGACTGGGCCTGGCCCTGGCCGCCGCCACCGCGTTCGTCCCCCTGGTGTGGCCGCTGGCACTGGTCACCGGCCTGCTGGTGGCGGCCGCCTTCGGGCACCTGGGCCGCCGCCTGTACGCCGACGTCGGCATCGCCCTGGGCGTCCCCCTGGTCATGCTCATGCCCTGGACCCTCGACCTGCTGCTGCACCCCTCCCAGTGGCTGCTGGAGGCCGGGCTGCACCGCCCCGAGCTGTCGGAGCCGGGCGCCACCCCCGAACAGCTGCTCATGCTCTCCCCGGGCGGACCCGGCGCGCCCCCGGTCTGGGTGACCGCCGGGCTGCTCGCCGCCGCCCTGTGCGCGCTGCTGCTCCTGCGCAACCGCGTCCTGGTCGCCGCCGGCTGGTCCCTGGCCGTGTTCGGGCTGCTCGTCGCGATCCTCACCTCCCGCCTGGTGGTCGAGCCCCACTTCGGCGGACCGCCCGCGGCGGTCTGGCCCGGCGTGGCGCTGACCTTCGCGGCCACGGCGGTGCTGCTGTCGGCGGCCACCGCCGCCCGCGCCTTCCGCACCATGCTGTCCCTGGGCGGCCTGCGCAGGGCCTTCGCCGTCGGCGTCGCACTCCTCGCCGTCGCCACACCCCTGGCCGGGGCGGGCGTGTGGATGTGGGAGGGCGTGGACGGACCGCTCACCTCGCGCGCCGCCCCGGTCCTGCCCGGCACCCTGGTCGGCGCCGGGGTCGGCCTGAGCGACGACGGCACCGAGCCGCGCACCCTCGTCGTCGCCCCGGACGGCGAGGGCGGTGTGGGCTACACCGTCGTCCGCGGCCGCGAACCCCGCCTGGGGGAGGAGCGCATCCGCCCCGACGACGCCTCCCGGGCGGCCGTGGACCGGGCCGTCGCCGAACTGGCCATCGGGCAGGGCGGAGACCGGCTGCGCGTCCTGGCCGACCACGGCATCCAGTACGTGCTCTACCCCCGGCCGCGGACCGGAACGCTCACCGACGTCACCATCGTGGACATGCTGGACGGCACCCCCGGGCTGATGCGGGAGTCGCTGTCCGACCGCTACGGCCTGTGGCGGCTGGCCGAGCCCACCGGGCGGCTGCGCGTGGTCTCCCAGGACGGGCTGGAGACGGAGCCGCTGCGGGTGAGCGGGCCCGGCCACGACTTCACCGCCCGGGTGGAGGAGGGCGGCACCGGGCGCCGCCTGGCCCTGGCGGAGACCGCCGGGAACGGCTGGCGGGCCAGCATCGGCGGCACCGAGCTGACCCCGGCCGAGGGGCAGGGCGGGACCCAGGCCTGGGAGCTCCCGGCGCAGGGGGGCGAGCTCCGGGTGTGGCACACCGACCACGTGCACACCGCCTGGGTGGCCACCCAGGGCGTGCTGCTGCTCGTCGTCGCGGTCCTGGCCGCCCCCGGCGTGCGGACCGAGGAGGACGCCCGGCTCATCGAGTCCACCCCTGCCCCCCGGCCCCGCCGCCCGGCGGGGCTGCGCGTACCGCGCCGCGGCCGCCGAGGCTCCCGGGCGCGCACCGCGCCCGGGGCCGACCCGGGGACCGACGCCGGGGAGCCGTCCCCGGACGGGGAGGCGGAGGAGCCCCCCACCGGCGAGTTCCCCGCCGGTGAGTTCGCCACAGGGGAGCCCGCCACCGGCGAGTTCGCCGTCACCGACACCGGGTCGATCCGAGCGGTGCGCGGCCGCCGCCGCGGCACCCGCCGCAAGGGGCGGCGCCGGGCCGGTTCCGCGCGGGACGGCGCGGTCCCCGACACCGGTGCCGCCGGTGACGAGAGGGAGGAGTAGGCCGTGCGACTGATCGTGGAGAACCGGTTCGCGCTGTTCGGGCTGGTCGCGCTGGCCCTGGCCGCGCTGTTCGGCATCGCCGTGGCGGTCCGGCCGGTGACCGCCGAACTGGGCGTCACCGGCCCCGGGACCGCCCGCCCCTCCCACACGCTGCGGGTCTGCCCGGCACCGCACGACGAGGACGCCGACAGTTCCGTCGCCGCGTTCGCGCCCCGGGTCAGCCGCGACGACACCGGCGGCCTGTGGGCCGTCCCGGTCCCGCCCGCCGCCGAGGACGAGGACACGGACGCGGACGGGGGCACGGCGGGGCGGGACGGCTCCGACGCGCAGAGCACCTCCACCGGCACCAGCGGCGCCCCCGACCCCGACATGCTCCTGGGCGAGGAGCTGACCGAACCCGGCAGCGTGTGGGGGGTCGACACCTCCGGCGCCGCCGAGCCGACCGCCGTCCACGCCCGGGGCTCGCTCGCCTCCGGCCTGGAGTCGGCCCAGATCACCGTCGCCTCCGACGGCGTCACCGAGGTGCGCTGCGCCGAGCCCTCGGTGAGCACCTGGTTCGCCCTGCCCGGCGGCGGCGACTCCGAGGGCGTCCGGCTGGAGCGGATCACCGTCCACCTCGCCAACCCCGAGACCTCCAGGGCCACCGCCAGCCTGGACATCCACACCAGCGGCGGGCCGTCCTACTCCCTCGACAGCCGGGGCATCTCCCTGCTGCCCGGTCAGTCCACCGAACTGGACATCACCGAACTGGCACAGAGCATCGGCGGGATCGGCGTGCAGGTGCGCACCAGCACCGGCCGGGTCGCCGCCTCGCTGCTCGCCGAGCACGTCGAGGGGCACACCGACTGGGTCCCGCCCACCGCGGCCCCCGCACGCGAGCACGTGATCCCGGGCGTCCCGGGCGGCGGCGGGCGGCGCCACCTGGTCGTCACCGCCCCGGGCGAGGAGCCCGCCCGGGTGCGCGTCCACGTCATCGGGCCCGGCGACGGATCCGGGCAGGCCGGGGAGGGATCCGGAGAGGACGGCGAGGACGACGCCGCGGCGGCCGAGGGCACCCCGGACGACCCGCTGGAGCTGCGGGTCCCGCCCGCCGCCTCCGCCCGGGTCAGCCTGGACGCCGCCCTGGCCGGGCGGGCCGGCGCGGTCGTGGTGGAGTCCGACGTGCCCGTGGTCGCCGGGGTGGCCGCCGAGTCCACCGGCGACGACCCCGACGAGATCCTGGAGACCGCCTACACCGCGGCCGTGCCGCCGCTGTCGTTCCCGCTGGACACCACGGCGGTGCTGCCCGACTCCCCGGAGGGCACCACGACCCGGCTCGTGCTCACGGCCCCGGAGGGCGACGTCCGGCTGATGGCCACCCCGGTCGGGGCCGACGGAACCCAGGGCGACGCGGTCCGCACCGAGGTCGCCGCGGGCACCACGGCCGTGTTCGGCGGGGACGGCGAGGGCTGGACGGCACCGGAGGGGACCGACCCCGCGGACGGCTACACGGTCCGCCTGGACCTGCTGGAGGGCTCGGGGCCGCTGTACGCGGCCCGGATCCTCACCGCCGACGGCGACGCCCTCGGCGCGCTGCCGGTGCGCCCGGCGCCGGTGGAGGTGGCCCTGCCGGTCGTGCGCGACACGATGGTGGGCCTGGTGCCCTGAGCGGCGCGGGCCGGGGGCCCGGCGGCGGCCTCCACCGTCCGCCTCCGGGACCGGGCCCCGGGCGGTCCGGTCAGTTCTCGGGGTCGACCGACTCCGGTTCCACGCCGAGCAGGTTGGCGACCTCCTCGACCACGGTCTCGTGGACGAGGAGGGCCATCTCCTCCGGGTCCTTGGTCCGGATCTCCAGCGGACGCCGGTACACCACGATGCGGGCCCGGCCCGAGGGATCGGTCTCCAGTCGGGAGAAGGGGATCGCCTCGGTCAGGGGGCCCCGGGGCGGAACCGGTGGGACGTCCTCCACGAGGAAGTCGACGTTCGCCAGTTCGCGCGCCCACAACCGCTCCAGGCGTTCGACCGCGTCCAGCACGAGGTCGTCGAACGCCTGCGCACGGCTGCGGAACACCGGCAGGTCGGAGGGCACGAGAGGACCGCGGATGCCTCGGCCGCGGCGGTCCCGGCGTCGCACTCGGTCAGGTTGGCCATGGGAAGGGCGCACTCGTCGCACACTTCGAGACTAAGCCATCACGGGCGCCTCGCGTAGCCCCGCGGGCGCGCCGATCGGCCGGCCCCCCGAACCGCCCCGGCGGAACGCGCGTCCGGCACCGGTATCGCGTTGGACACCACGAAACAGACCAGGTCGTGGAACGATGCTGGCGTGTCCCTCAGTAAAGGCATACAGTCGAACGCTGTGAGCCCTGTTCGACGCTGCTCCCGAACCGCCTGCCGGCAGCCCGCCGTCTTCACGCTCACGTACGTCTACGCCGACTCGACGGCCGTCCTCGGACCGCTCGCCGCCTACGTGGAACCGCACTGCTACGACCTCTGCGCCATGCACGCCGACCGCCTGACGGCGCCGCGCGGCTGGGAGGTCGTCCGGCTCCCCGTCGAGACGGTGGGCGGAGGTCCCGGAAGCGACGACCTGGAGGCCCTCGCGGACGCCGTACGTGAGGCGGCGCGCCCGCCGGCCCGCCCGGCCGACGACGCCGACGGCCCCGACGGCATGCGCCGCGGACACCTGCGGGTCGTCCGCTCCGACCCCTCCCGGCCGGACCCCCGGCCCTGAGCGGCCGGCGCGCCCTCGTACCGGGGGGCCGCCGCGCCCCTTGCTAGGTTGGTACCGCGCGCGGGCGTGCCCGTGCGGCATGACCATTCGGAGCAGGACCGATCCGGCCGGAGAAGACGTGGCAGACCTCGCAGGCATCTTCAAGGCATACGACGTACGCGGTGTGATCCCCGACACCCTCGACGCGGACATCTCCCGGGCGATCGGGGCGGCCTTCGCCCGGACCGTCGGCGGACCGGCGGTCGTGGTCGCCCACGACATGCGCCCCTCCTCGCCGGAGCTGGCCCGCGCCTTCGCCGACGGGGTCACCTCGCAGGGCGTCGACGTGGTCTTCGCCGGACTGGGCTCCACCGACCTGCTGTACTACGGCTCCGGCGCGCTCGACCTGCCCGGCGCGATGTTCACCGCCAGCCACAACCCCGCCCAGTACAACGGCATCAAGATGTGCCGGGCCGGGGCCGCCCCCATCAGCGCCGAGACCGGCCTGGCCGAGATCCGCCGGCTGGCCGAGGAGGGCGTGCCCGCCCACGACGGCCCGGCCGGCACGGTCACCGAGAAGGACCTGCTCGCCGGGTACGCCGACCACCTGCGCACCCTGGTGGACCTGTCCGGGATCCGGCCGCTCAAGGTCGTCGTGGACGCGGGCAACGGCATGGGCGGCCACACCGTCCCCGCCGTCCTGGAGCAGGGCCTGCCGCTGGAGATCGTGCCGCTCTACTTCGAGCTCGACGGCACCTTCCCCAACCACCCGGCCAACCCCCTGGACCCGGCCAACATCGTCGACCTCCAGAAGAAGGTCCGTGAGACCGGCGCGGACATCGGCCTGGCCTTCGACGGCGACGCCGACCGCTGCTTCGTCGTGGACGAGAACGGCGACGCCGTGCCGCCCTCGGCGATCACCGCCCTGGTCGCGGTGCAGGAGCTGGCCCGGGACCCCGGCGCGACGGTCATCCACAACCTCATCACCTCGCACGCCGTGCCCGAGATCGTCCGCGAGCACGGCGGCGTCCCGGTGCGCACCCGCGTGGGCCACTCCTACATCAAGGCCACCATGGCCGAGACCGGCGCGGTGTTCGGCGGCGAGCACTCCGCCCACTACTACTTCCGCGACTTCTGGAAGGCCGACACCGGCATGCTCGCCGCCATGCACGTCCTGCGCGTGCTGGGCTCCGACGAGCGGCCGCTGTCGGAGATCACCGCCGAGTACTCGCGCTACGCCGCCTCGGGCGAGATCAACTCCGAGGTCGCCGACGCCGCCGACCGCACGGCCGCGGTGCGCGACGCGTTCGCCGGGCGCGAGGGCGCCGAGGTCGACGAGCTGGACGGCCTGACCGTCACGCTGCCCGACGGCTCCTGGTTCAACCTGCGGGCCTCCAACACCGAGCCGCTGCTGCGGCTCAACGTCGAGGCCCCGGACGCGGCCGCGGTCGACGCCCTGCGCGACGAGGTGCTGGCCATCGTCCGCTCCTGAGAGGGGGCATGATGGAGGGGTGGGACGTTCGGCCGTCCCGCCCCGCACGACGAGGAACGAGGACCATGAGCACGAAGATCGACGGCTGGCTGCTGGAGATCCTGGCCTGCCCGCAGAGCCAGGCGCCGCTGCGCCACGACCCCGAGACCGACGAGCTGGTCTGCGACGAGAGCGGTCTGGCCTACCCGATCCGGGACGGCATCCCCGTCCTGCTGGTCGACGAGGCCCGCAAGATCGGCTGACGGTGTCCCGGACGGGGAAGGGACCGAATTCATGTCGGACCCTTATGGAACGTTATGGGCATTCCGGTAGTCATAGCGGGTGCGACGAAGTGAGAGACTTCGTCTCCGGGGGGTGACGGACGCACCGTCCCATACCCCCGCAAGCCGTACCCTGTTCGTGCCCACCCCGTCCAACACGACCTCCCTGGAGGACACCGATGCCCGGTCCCGAACCGCTACAGCCGAGCGATCCCTCCGCGTTCGGCGATTACAGCGTGACCGGACGCCTGGGCAAGGGCGGCCAGGGCATCGTGTACCTGGCCGAGGACCCGCAGGGCGAGGAGTACGCGGTCAAGGTCCTCAACGACCAGTGGTCCCGCGACAGCGACCTGCGCAAGCGGTTCGAGAAGGAGGTCCGCGCCGCGCAGAAGGTCGCCTCCTTCTGCACCGCCGCGATCATCGACGCGCAGCTCGACAGCGACCCGCCCTACGTGGTCAGCGAGTTCGTGCCCGGCAAGGACCTCCAGGAGACGGTCGCCAAGGGCGCCCCGCTGCGCGGCTCGGCGCTGCAGCGGCTCGCGGTCTCCACCGCCACCGCGCTCGTGGCCATCCACAAGGCCGGGATCGTCCACCGCGACTTCAAGCCCGGCAACGTGCTGCTGGGCCCGGACGGGCCCCGCGTCATCGACTTCGGCATCGCCCGGGTCGACGACGGCACCGCCACCATGACCAACTCGATCGTCGGCACGCCCTCCTACATGGCGCCCGAGCAGATCGAGGGGCGCGGCATCACCGACAAGTGCGACGTCTTCGCCTGGGGCTGCGTCATCGCGTTCGCCTCCAGCGGGCGTGCGCCGTTCGGCTCCGACACCGTCCCGGCGGTCGTGCACCGGGTCATCAGCGCCCCGCCGGACATCGACGGCGTCGACGATGCCCTGCGCCCCATCGTCGCGGCCTGCCTGAACAAGGACCCCGCCCAGCGGCCCACCGCCCAGAAGCTCCTCATGCGCCTGCTCGGCCACGAGGACGCCGACGAGGCCCCCTCCACCGAGGACGCCCTCAAGCAGGGCGAGCAGATCGCCCAGACCGGCCTCATCCCGCAGGGGCAGATGCCGGTGCGCCCGCAGACCGGGCCCCAGGGCGGGTTCGGCCACGGCCACCCCGGCACCTCCAACCCGCGGCCCGGCATGGGCCTGCCGGGGCACCCCGGGACGTCCAACCCCCAGCATGGCATGGGCGTGCCCGGCCACCCCGGCTACCCGC
The DNA here is from genome assembly GCF_018316655.1 of Nocardiopsis changdeensis. GTDB lineage: Bacteria > Actinomycetota > Actinomycetes > Streptosporangiales > Streptosporangiaceae > Nocardiopsis > Nocardiopsis changdeensis. The sequence goes on from NZ_CP074133.1 coordinate 1,212,372, forward strand.
ACCCGGGCACCTCCAACCCGCGGCCCGGCATGGGCCTGCCGGGGCACCCCGGGACGTCCAACCCCCAGCACGGCATGGGCGTGCCCGGCCACCCCGGCGCCTCCGGCCCGCGGCCGGTCGGCCCCTACCCGCAGGGGCCCCAGCCGCAGTTCGGCAACCCGCTGGTCACGGGCAACCCCAACCAGACCTACGGGGGACCGGCGCAGCAGCCGCCCGCCGAGGAGTCGATCCTCCAGCAGAGCTGGGTGATCCCGGCGGTCCTCATGACGATCCTCATCCTCGTCCTGCTGCTGGTCCTCATCGTCGTCTCCTGAACGTGAGCGCCCGCGGGGCCCGGCACCGCGCGGTGCCGGGCCCCACGGGCGTCCGCGGCCCTCAGACGCGGGTGAGCCCGCCCAGCGCCAGGGACACCCCCTCGTCCACCAGGTCGCGGATCCGCGGCCAGCGGTCGTCCACGCAGTCGGCGGGCATCAGGGTCACGGCCTCGGCGCCCGAGATGCCGGGAACGTCGCGCACCCCGTCCGGATCGGTCAGCCGCCCGTCCACGGTGACCGCCAGCACCCCCGTCCGGGGGCGGCCGATCTCCTGCACCACCACCACGAGCGACAGCGTCGTGTCCTCCACCGTCAGCTCCAGCGCCGTCCACCAGTGAGCGGCGCCCGGGGTGAGCACGGCCCGCCCCGCCTCGGAGAGGCCCTCCGCCCCGGCGCCGGAGTCGTGGCCGCCGGTGCGGACCACGGCGCGCGCCGCGGGGTCCAGGCCGCGCAGGATGAGGCCCACCGACTCCCGGTGCGAGCGCAGGTGGTCCGTCACCCGGCGGCGGGTCACCGCGGCCAGGGGCGGCACCGGCTCCCCGGGGTCGGGTGCGGTCCCCGGCGGCGTCCAGCTCAGCTCGTCGCGCAGCGCCGCCGTGACGGCCCGGGCCAGCGCCGAAACGGTCGGCGCCGGGCCCTCGTCGGAGTCCGGGCCGGGCACCGCGGGCGGGTGCACCGGCGGCACCGGCGGCAGGTCCGCGCGGCGCAGCACCAGCGCGGCCACCAGCCACGGCAGCAGCCGCGGGGCCTCGTTCCCGTGGTCCAGTTCGGTGACGGCCGCCAGCGTCTCGGCGTAGGTGTGCGCCGCGCGGACCAGGGGGTGGCCCGGGACCGCCGCGGGGGCGGCCACGGCGCGGGCCCGGTCGTACTCGACCAGGGGCGCGGCCGGGGCGCGGAAAGCGCCCGGGTCGGGCAGGGAGTGGACGCGGTCGGCGAGTTCGAGCACGTAGTCGGGGTCGAGCGTGCGGCCGCCCATCCCCTCCGCCAGCGCCGACTCCAGGTACTCGGCCAGGGGCCCGCCGACCCCGGCCCCCTCGATCCGGGACCGGACCAGGGACCGGCGCGCGGCCTCGCGCGCCTCCCGGGGCTGGGCCTGCCGGTGACCGGACCAGATCCGGCGCAGCCGGTCGACGTCGGTCAGCTCTTCGCGCACGCGGTCGGGGAGCCGCTCCGGGTCCGCACTCAGGCGTAGGGTATCCACGCTCTCTCCGTAGCCCGTGGGCGCTCCGGTGAAACCTGCCCGATGGCCCCTTGACCGGGCACCCGGGCCCGCCGGTACGGCGCGGCGGCTCCGACCTGCGCGATCAGGGGCGCCGGCCCAGCAGGCGCATCGCCTTCTGCTTCTCGAAGTCCAGGGCGCGGGCCGGCGCCGGGGCCAGCCGCCCCAGCCGCTCCCCGTGGGCGCGCACCCGCGCCAGCACCTCCGGCTCGGACAGCACGCGCAGCGCGAACGCCAGCGCGGCCGGGGGGATGTCGAACTCCCGCTCCAGCTCCAGGCCGGTCGCGATGGTCCGCACGTCCTCCTCGGTGAACCGGCGGTGCCGGTGCCCCCGCCCCGTAGGCTGCTCCTGGGTGCGGGGCAGCAGCCCCAGCCCCTCCCGGTACCGGAGCATGCGCGGGGTCGTCCCCACCCGTTCGGCGGCGGCCGAGATGGGCATCGGAACGCCGTACGCGGCGGAGGTGTCGTGCAGGGCCATGCCGACGACCCTAACCGAGCCCGCCGCCCATACCGGCGCAACCTGACACCGCGTTGTCAGATTCGTGCTGATGGCGGGCGCCCGGGCCTAGAATCAGGGGCGCCACGACCATCACGAGTGAGGAACGCATGGCTTTCGACTTCAAGGTCGCCGACCTGTCCCTGGCCGCCTTCGGCCGCGACGAGATCCGGCTCGCCGAGCACGAGATGCCCGGCCTCATGGCGACCCGCGCCGAGTACGGTGACAGCAAGCCGCTCCAGGGCGCCCGCATCATGGGCTCGCTGCACATGACCGTCCAGACCGCGGTCCTCATCGAGACCCTGGTCGCGCTGGGCGCCGAGGTGCGCTGGGTCAGCTGCAACATCTTCTCCACCCAGGACCACGCCGCCGCCGCGGTCGTCGTCGGCCCCGACGGCACCGTCGACGACCCCAAGGGCGTCCCGGTCTTCGCCTGGAAGGGCGAGACCCTGGAGGAGTACTGGTGGTGCACCGAGCAGGCGCTCACCTGGCCCGACGGTGAGGGCCCCAACATGATCCTGGACGACGGCGGCGACGCCACCATGCTCGTCCACAAGGGCGCCCAGTACGAGAAGGCCGGGGCCGTCCCCGACCCCTCCACCGCCGACAGCGAGGAGTTCGAGGTCGTCCTCAAGCTGCTCCAGGCGAGCCTGGCCCAGGACCCGACCAAGTGGACGACCATCGCCGAGCGCATCAAGGGCGTCACCGAGGAGACCACCACCGGTGTCCTGCGCCTGTACGAGATGCAGCGCGACGGCAGCCTGGCGTTCCCGGCGATCAACGTCAACGACTCGGTCACCAAGAGCAAGTTCGACAACAAGTACGGCATCCGCCACTCGCTGCCCGACGGCATCATGCGCGCCACCGACGTCCTCATCGGCGGCAAGGTGGCCGTGGTGTGCGGCTACGGCGACGTGGGCAAGGGCGCCGCGGAGGCGCTGCGCGGCCAGGGCGCCCGGGTCGTCGTCACCGAGATCGACCCGATCAACGCCCTCCAGGCCGCCATGGACGGCTACCAGGTCACCACCCTGGAGGACGTGGTGGGGACCGGTGACATCTTCATCACCACCACCGGCAACTTCAACGTCATCATGACCGAGCACATGACGGCGATGAAGCACCAGGCGATCGTCGGCAACGTCGGCCACTTCGACAACGAGATCGACATGGCCGGCCTGGCGAAGGTCCCCGGCATCACCAAGAAGGAGATCAAGCCGCAGGTCCACGAGTGGACCTTCCCCGACGGCCACACCATCCTGGTGCTGTCCGAGGGCCGCCTGCTCAACCTGGGCAACGCCACCGGCCACCCCAGCTTCGTGATGTCCAACAGCTTCACCAACCAGGTCATCGCGCAGATCGAGCTGTTCACCAAGCCCGACGAGTACCCGATCGGCGTGTACACGCTGCCCAAGATCCTCGACGAGAAGGTCGCCCGCCTCCACCTGGACGCCCTCGGCGTCAAGCTGACCAGGCTCAGCAAGGAGCAGGCCGCCTACATCGGCGTGGATGTCGAGGGCCCCTACAAGTCGGACCACTACCGCTACTAGCGGACGTCCGCCCACTCCGGGGCCGGCGCCGCACGCCGGCCCCGGAGCCGCCACCACAGAACGGGCTCCATGACCGGGACTCCACACGAGGTCGCCGACCTGGCCCTGGCCCCGGCCGGGGTGCGCCGGGTCGCCTGGGCCGAGCGGTCCATGCCGGTGCTGCGCAGTATCCACGCGCGCTTCGCCGCGGAGCGGCCCCTGGCCGGGCTGCGCGTCGCCGCCTGCCTGCACGTGACCGCCGAGACCGCCAACCTGCTGCGCGTCCTGCGCGCCGGCGGCGCCGAGGTGGCCCTGGCCGCCTCCAACCCGCTCTCCACCCAGGACGACACGGCGGCCGCGCTGGTCGCCGAGTACGGGGTGGCCGTGCACGCCTGGGCCGGGATGGACCCCGCCTCCTACGACCGCAACCTGGTCACGGTGCTCCGGACCCGGCCCCACCTGCTGCTGGACGACGGCTGCGACCTCGTCCACACCCTGCACGCCGCCCGCCCCGACCTGCTCGAAGGCGTCCTGGGCGGCTGCGAGCAGACCACCACCGGCGTCATCCGGCTGCGCCGCATGAGCGCCGAGGGCGAACTGCGGCTGCCCATGGTCGCCGTCAACGACACCGCCACCAAGCGCATGTTCGACAACCGGTACGGCACCGGCCAGTCCACCATCGACGGCATCCTGCGGGCCACCAACACCATGCTCGCGGGCCGCACCGTTGTCGTCGCCGGGTTCGGCTACTGCGGGCGCGGCCTGGCCGAACGCGCCCGCGGCATGGGCGCCCGCGTCATCGTCACCGAGGTGGACCCGGTCAAGGCCCTGGACGCCGTCATGCAGGGGTACACGGTCGCCGCGATGGAGAGCGCCGCCCCGGTCGGGGACGTGTTCGTCACCGCGACCGGCAACCGCGACGTGATCCGCGAGGAGCACCTCGCGCTGATGCGCGACGGCGCGATCCTCGCCAACTCGGGCCACTTCGACCTGGAGATCGACCTGGCCGCGCTGGACCGGCTCGCGGTCGCCGTGGACCGCGGGGTGCGCGAGCACGCCGACGAGTACGAGTTCGCCGACGGCCGCCGGGTCCTGCTGCTGTCCGAGGGCCGCCTGGTCAACCTGGGCGCCGCCGAGGGGCACCCGGCCGCCGTCATGGACCTGTCGTTCGCCGCGCAGGCCCTCACCACCGCCTGGCTGGCCCGCGCCCACGCGGACCTCGCCCCGGGCGTCGTGGACGTCCCGGACGAGATCGACACCGAGGTCGCCGGGCTGGAGCTGGCCGCCCTGGGCGTCGCCATCGACACCCTCACCCCCGAGCAGGAGTCCTACCTGCGCTCCTGGCACCCCTGACCGGGGCGCGCCCCGGCACGGGCCGGGAGGCGGCGCGCGTCAGGAGGCGGGGCGGTGCTGGGAGCGCTGCTGCTGGAGGGCGATCTGCTGGCGGCGCCGGCGCTCGGCCAGTACGGCCGCGAGGAAGTCCGCCGGCGCGACGCCCGGCGGCGGGGGCGGGCTGATCTGCGCGGCCACCGCGTCGGCCAGCCGGACGCCCATCTCGTGGCGGGTGTGCTCGGCCAGCTCGTAGTAGCGCAGGACGTACTGGCGGGCCGCGGCGGCCGTCTCCGGCGCGAGCCGGGACAGGTCGGCCCCCGACGCCCAGCCCGCCAGGTACGGCGGCATGGGGATGTGCTCCTGGCGGGGGCGCCCCGTACGCTCCTCCACGACCATCGTGCCCGCCAGGAAGTCGCCGACCCGGCGCCCGTCCTTGCTGATCATCGAGGTGATCAGCGCGATCACGCCGGTCGTCGCCCAGATCTCGAAGAACCCCGCCAGGGCCCGCGCCAGCGCCTGCCGGAACCGCTCGGGCGTCCCGTCGGTGCCGACCACGCGCAGGCCCAGCGCCATCTTGCCCAGGGACCGGCCGCGCGAGATGGTCTCGAACGCCGTCGGGTATCCCACGAAGATCAGGATCATGCCGCCCAGGAACACCGCGGCGGTCGCCGCCGGGTCCACGGCGGTGCCCATCCAGGCCACCAGCACCATGTGCAGCAAGAAGAGCACGCCCTGCACGATCACGTCGATGAGCAAGGCCACCGCACGGGTCGCGAACCCCGCCGCGCGCAGGTCCAGGACCACCGCGTCCCCCGTGACCAGGGGCGTCGTACCGTACGCGTCGCCGCGCACCTCACCACCGCCGGGATAGGACACCGGTGCTGCTCCCTCGGGGCCGAACGGAACTTTCGACCCCGACACTACCCGCAGGCCGGGCACCGCGTTCCCACCGGCGGCGTTCCCGGGCCGCGAGACGGTAGGGTCCCTTGCGTGGATATCGACGTTTTCGCCGCGGCGCACAACGGGGACTGGGAGCGCCTGGAACGGCTGGTCCGCCGACGGCGCCGACTCGACGGCGCCGAGGTCGACGAACTCGTCGACCTCTACCAGCGGGTGTCCACCCACCTGTCGGTGGTGCGCTCCTCCGGCCAGGACCCCGCCCTGGTGGGCCGCCTGTCCGCGCTGGTCGCGCGCGCCCGCTCCGCGGTGACCGGCGCCCACGACCCCGCCTGGCGCGACCTCGTGGGGTTCTTCACCCGGGTCTTCCCCGCGATCCTGTACCGGCTGCGCTGGTGGTGGCTGGGCATGACCGCGGGCACCGTCGGGATCGCGGCGGCCGTGGCCTGGTGGATCGTCGCCGACCCCGCGGTGATGCACGCGATGGGCACGCCCGAGTACGTCGCCCAGGTGGTCGAGTACGAGTTCGCGAACTACTACGTCGAGAACCCGCGGGGCTCCTTCGCCGCCCAGGTGTGGACCAACAACGCCTGGGTGGCGGCGCAGGCGATCCTGTACGGTGTCGCGTTCGGGGTGCCGACGCTGTACGTGATGCTGCTGAACGCGCTGAACCTGGGCGCCATGGCCGGGCTGATGATCGGCCACGGCCGGGCCGACGTGTTCTTCGGGCTGATCCTGCCGCACGGCCTCCTGGAGCTGACCGCCGTGTTCGTGGCGGGCGGCATCGGCCTGCGGCTGGGCTGGTCGCTCATCGCCCCCGGCGACCGCACCCGGCTGCGCGCCTTCGCCGAGGAGGGCCGCTCGGCGGTGGCGGCGGCGCTGGGGCTCGCGGTGGTGCTGTTCATCTCCGGCCTGATCGAGGGCCTGGTCACCGGGAACACGGTCGCCGGGCACATCCCGATCCCGGTGGCGCTGGGGATCGGCGTGCTGGCGGAGGTGCTGTTCCTGCTGTACGTGTTCGTGGTCGGCCGCCGGGCCCACCTGGAGGGCGAGACCGGGGACATCAGGAACGCGCCCGCGGCGGTGCCGGTGGCCTGAGGGCCCTGGCCCGCCGGGCCCGGGTGTGGCAGTGTCGGGCCCATGAGCGAAGCCCCCCACTGGTTCAAGAGCTCCTACAGCAGCTTCGAGGACGCCTGTGTCGAGGTGGCCTTCGGGGTTCCGGCCGGTGTCATGGTGCGCGACACGCAGAACCGGTCCGCCGTCGTCCTGGCGGTCGGCTCACGTGAGTGGTCCGCCCTCGTCACCTCGGCCGCGCGCGTCTGAACCCTTCACGGCCTGCCTGGCCCGCTCCGCGCGTTCACGGGCCTGGACGACCAGTGTGTTCTCCTCGCCCATGGCCGCGGCCCGTGTCCGGGCGACCTCGTCGAACATCGCGGCGGCGCGGGCGTGGTCCCCGCGCTCGGCCGCGTTGCGGGCCAGGAAGTAATCGGCCTGGCCGGTGTTCGGGTGATCCTCGCCCAGAACACGGCTCCAGGCTTCGCGGACCCTGAGGAAGCCCGCCTCCGCTCCGTCATTGTCACCGCGGAGCATGCGGATGTAGGCGAGGTTCTGCAGCGCGTGGAGCGCGGTCGGTTCCTCCTCCCGCCCCTCGTAGGCCGCCAGTACCGTCTGAAAACCCTGTTCCGCGGCTTTCAGGTCACCACGCAGCCCGGCGATGAGGGCGACCTGGTGCAGGCTGCTCAGAGTGTCGGGGTGGTCGGGTCCGAGCCTGGACACACGGTCGCTGTGGACCGAGCGGTAGATCTCCTGGGCCTCGCCCCACCGGTCCAGGGCGCGCAGTGAATCGGCCCAGGCGTGCCGGGCGCGCAGCGTCTCCGGGTGCGTGCCGCCCAGGGCGGCTTCGGCCGTTTCGACGAGCCGGCCCAGGGACCTCTCCGCCTCCATCCGGTCCCCGAGCAGCATCGCGACCCTGAAACGCCCGACGGAGGCCTGGACGACGGTTGGATGCCGGGCGTGGTGCACACGGGCCAGGACCCCGGCCAGCGCTGTGTAGGCGGAGGCCTCCAGGGTGAAATCGCTGTCGGGCCGCCACTGGAGCAGACCGCTGACGATGTCCGTCACCGCACTGTCGCCGATCCCCGCGCGGACGGTCTCCGCCACCAGGGGGTGCATCCGCAGCGCCGCCTCCCCGCCGTGCTCGCCCAGGGCGACCAGGCCGTGCACGATCAGGGCGTTGACGGCGCGTGCCAGCCCCACGTCGTCGAGGCCCTCCAGCGGACCGGACGCCAGTTCCGCCGGGGGCAGCCGCCGCAGCGGCACCGGCACCGCGTTCGACCCCAGGACCGCCAGGACCTGGAGCAGGGGGCGGGCGTACGGCTCCCGCTCCGCCACCGACCGCAGCGACAGGTCCCACACGCCCGACAGCAGCCGCCGGTCCACGTCGGGCCCGGTCACGAACGGCGCCGCCAGCTCGTCCAGCCGGTCCACGCCCTCCTCCAGGCGCGCCAGCAGCGCGCGGGCGTCGGGGAACAGCACCCGGTGCGTCGCCAGGATGCGCCCGGCCAGCGACAGCGCCAGCGGCACCCGGCCCAGCCGCTCCGCCAGCTCCTCCGCCCCGGCCGTCCCCGCCAGCGCCGCGTGGTCGGCCAGCGCCGACGCCGCGGCCCCCGCCTCCAGCGCCTCCACCCGGTGGATCCGTGCGGGCGCCCACTGGGCGGGGTCGTCCACCCGCGTCGTCACCAGAACGAACCCGCCCGGGCTGGCCCGCATCCAGCCCAGCTGGTCGCCGGGCCGGTTCTCCGGATCCAGCTCCTCGGGCCGGTCGGCGTTGTCGATGACCAGCAGCCACGGCCGCGGCGCGTCGTCCAGGTGCCGCCACACCCACCGCATCGCCAGATGCCGGGTGGTCCGCACCTCCTCGGCCTCCCGCCGCGACCCGCCCAGCTCCACGGCGACCTCGATCATGCTCGCCGCGACGCTGCCGGGCCGCACCCAGAACACCGTCCGCCCCTCGGCCCGCGCCCGTCCGGCCAGCTCCGCCGCCACCGTGGTCTTGCCGAACCCGCCGGGCCCGGTCAGCACGTGCGGCACGGCCGCTCCGGCGCGCATCTCCGCCAGCAGTTCCCCGACCAGCCCCTCCCGGCCGCGCACCGCCGTCGCGGGGCGCGGCGGGTCCAGCACCACGTCCGCCCCCGGCGGGGGAGCGGGCCGCTCCCCGGCGTTGATGGTGAGGCTGTGGATGTCGCGCGCCTGGACCAGCCGCCCGTACACGTCGCCGTCCACCGAGTTCACATGGGTTCCGGGGGAAGAGTCCATGCCCACATACTGCCGGAGCGCCCCACCGCCCGCGGGCGGACCGCACGCGCCCGGGTTCGGTGAGCACGGGAAAGGGCGGGGTGGCCGGTTCCGGCCACCCCGCCCCCGGGGCGCGTGCCGCTACAGGCGGCCCTGGGCCTTGAGGTTGATGTAGGCGTCGGCCAGCGCCGGGGCGATGTGCTCGGGCTCGGCGTCCACGACCTCCACCCCGACCCGGCGCAGCTCCGCCGTCACCCGGCGCCGCTCGGCCAGCGTGCGCTCGGCGGCGGCCGCCCGGTACACGGCCGCGGAGTCGTCGCGACCGGCCGCCATCGCCGTCACGGCGGGGTCCTGCACGGCCGCGACCAGCAGCAGGTGCCGCGCGGTCAGCGCCGGCACCCGGGGCAGCAGCCCCTCCTCCAGTGCCGCCGCGTTGAGGTCGGTGAGCAGCACGACCAGTGAGCGGGTCCGGCCCTGGGCGGTCAGGATCGCGCTCGCCATGCCCGCAGGGTCGGACTCCAGCAGCTCAGCCTCCAGCGGGGCCATCGCCTCCACGATCCGGTGCACCTGGCTGCCCTTGCCGGCCGCCTTGACCTGCGCCCGCACCCGGCGGTCGTAGGCCAGGAAGTCCACCCGGTCGCCCGCCTTGCCCGCCAGCGCGGCCAGCAGCAGGGCCGCGTCCATGGCGTGGTCCAGGCGGGGCGTGTCGCCCACCCGGCCCGCGGAGGTGCGGCCGGTGTCGAGCACGATGAGGATGCGCCGGTCCCGTTCGGGGCGCCAGGTGCGTACCACCACCCCGTCGTTGCGCGCGCTGGCCCGCCAGTCGATGGACCGCACGTCGTCCCCGGGCACGTAGTCGCGCAGGGAGTCGAACTCGCTGCCCTGGCCGCGCACCATCGCCGTGTGCTGGCCCTCCAGCTCCCGCAGCCGCGACAGCTTCCCGGGCAGGTGGCGGCGGCTGTGGAACGGCGGCAGCACCCGCACCGTCCACGGCGCCGGCAGCGTGCGCTGCCGTCCGGCCAGCCGCAGCGGGCCCAGGCTGCGCACGGTCACCCCGGCGGCGCGGGCGTCGCCCCGCCGGGTCGGGACGAGCGTCGTGCGCACCCGGCGCCGCTCGCCCGCGTCCACCCGCAGCGGCTGCACCCGGGGCCCGGCGTGCGCGCTCGGCGGCCAGGCGTCGCGGACGGTCCCGCGCAGGCGGCGCCGCGTCGGGTTGGCCACGGTGACCTCGACGGAGGCGGCGTCCCCCAGCCGCAGCGACGTGTCGCCCGCCCGGGACAGCCGCAGCGCCCGGGGGCTCGCCGCCAGCAGCACGTCGACGGCGACCGACACCACCAGGGCGGCGACGGCGGCCGCGGCCGCCCACGGGCCCAGGGAGCCGGAGAACGCCACGGCGACGGTCAGCACCCCCGCGAGCAGGACCGCCCGGCCGGTGACCACCATCAGCGCGGCACCGGGACGGAGGACAGCACGCCCTCCAGGATCCCGTCCGTGGTCGCGCCCTCCAGCTCCGCCTCCGGGCGCAGCGAGATCCGGTGCCGCAGGGTGCCCTTGGCCAGCGCCTTCACGTCGTCGGGGGTCACGTAGTCGCGGCCCGACAGCCACGCCCACGCCCGGGATGTGCGCATCAGGGCCGTCGCACCGCGCGGGGAGGCGCCCAGCTGGAGCGACGGCGACTGCCGGGTGGCCCGGCACAGGTCCACGATGTACCCGAGCACCTCGGGGGCCACCCGCACGGTCTCCACGGCACGGCGGGCCGCGTGCAGGTCGGCGGCCCCCGCCACCGCGGTCACCCCGGCGGCGCCCAGGTCGCCGGGGTCGAACCCGGCGGCGTGGCGGCCCAGGATCTCCACCTCGGCCTCCCGCGGCGGCAGCGGGACCGTCACCTTGAGCAGGAACCGGTCCAGCTGCGCCTCGGGCAGCGGGTAGGTGCCCTCGTACTCCACCGGGTTCTGGGTGGCGGCCACCAGGAACGGGTCGGGCAGCGCCATCGGGCGCCCCTCCACCGTCACCTGCCGCTCCTCCATGGCCTCCAGCAGCGACGCCTGGGTCTTGGGCGGGGTCCGGTTGATCTCGTCGGCCAGCAGCAGGTTGGTGAACACCGGGCCCTTGAGGAACTCGAACCTGGCGGTGTTCTGGTCGTACACCAGCGACCCCGTCACGTCGCCGGGCATCAGGTCGGGGGTGAACTGCACCCGCTTGTGGTCCAGCGACAGGGCCGCCGACACGGTGCGCACCAGCAGCGTCTTGGCGACACCGGGCACACCCTCCAGCAGTACGTGGCCGCGGCACAGCAGCGCCACGACCAGCGCGGTCACCGTCTCGTCCTGGCCCACGACCGCCTTGGCCACCTCGCGGCGCAGGGCGACCAGGGCCTGCCGCGCCTCATCGGCCGAGGGGGGTGCCTCGTGTGTGAAGGCGCTCACGTGCCGTCCACCTCTCTCGCTCTGTCGGAATTCTCCGTCGGTCCGGTCACCGCAGCCTCCGGGACCGCTCGTCCAGTTCGGCGGCCAGCCGCAGCAGGCCGCCGTCGTCGGCCGCGTACGGGTCGGCCCCCTGCGGGTACAGCAGCCCGCGCACGGCCTCCGGGTCGTCCCCGGTGCGCTCGGCGACCGCCGCGACCACCGCGTCGGGCGGGGCGTCCGGCCCCAGCCCCAGCCGGGCGGTGTGCCGGTCCAGGAAGCCCGCGCGCAGCGCGCCGACCACCCGGTCGCGCGCCGCGCGCGAACGGTACAGCCCGGCCCGCCCCTCGGTGGTCTCCGAGGCGCGCACCACCACCGGCAGCGACTCGGGCACCAGCGCGCCCATGCGGCGGCCCTGCCACAGCACGAGCAGCACCAGGCCCGCCGCCAGCGGCAGCAGGGACCAGCGCACCCCGGCGGGCAGCAGCTCGGGCAGCGAGGCCGTCCCCTCCTGCTGGGGCGGGTCGGGGCGCAGCCACACGACGGTCCCGGCGTCCAGCAGGTTGAGGGCCAGGGCGGCGTCGCCGCCCCGGTCCAGGAGCCGGTTGGTCCACGGGTTCCCGTTGCCCAGCACGGTGGTGGTCGTGCCGTCCTCGGTCACCTGTACCAGGGCGTCGCCGGCTCCGGCCGGGTAGCAGCCCACGGCGTCGGTCCCCGGAGCGGCGGTGTACAGCTCGCCGTGCACGTACGCGGGGCCCGCGGCCTCGGCGGCGGGCAGGTCGCAGTGCGGTTCCAGCGGCCGCTCCAGGATGTCGCGGGGCAGCTCGCGGCCGGTCATCTCCACCCCGGGGGCGAACGCCGACAGTGACCGCACCGAGGGGCGCACCAGGACGGTGTCCACGTCCAGGGCGGCCAGCCGGTCCAGCTCCTCGGGCAGCAGCCGGTGGTCCAGGAACACGACCAGGACCGCGTCCTCGGCGGCGCCGACCGCGTCGGCGGCGTCGCCGGAGGAGCGGACCACCTCGACCTCGCGGTCCTCGCCCAGCACGTTCACCAGGGCGCGGGTGCCGTCCGGGGCGACGCTGCCGGGCTCCAGGTGGCCGGTGGGGAACTGCTCCCCGCCCAGCGACATCAGCACGGACACCACGACGAGCGAGGCCGCCAGGATCGCGGGGAAGCGGGCGGCCCGCCAGAAGCGGCGGACGGCCGACTCCGGGGGAGCGCCGACGGGGGGTACCGGGTCGACGGCGGCGACCGGGCCGGCGGGGGCCTCGGGGGAGTGGACGGTCATCCGCGCGCCTCCTCGGGGTCCAGGGCCGGGCGGGCCGCGCGCAGGCGCTCGTCGAGCTCACGCAGCACCCGGGCGGTGTCGGCGGTCGCCGGGCGGTCGCCGTAGACGACGTCGTTGAACAGGCGGGCGCCCTCGCGCAGCCCCCCGGCCTCGCCGGGCAGCGCCTTCGCGGCCTCGGCGGCCAGCTCCGTGGCCGTGCGCCCGGCGCGCGGCGAGATGATCGTGCGGTCCTCCAGGTCGACGCTGATCGCGCGCATCCGCTCGGTGACGGCGGCCGTGTACTCCCCGGCCTCCTCGTGGGCCAGTGCGGCCGCGCGGTGGTCGGCCGCCGACCGGGGCGCGGTCCGGTGGACGGCGCCCTCGCCGCGGCGGGTCCGAGAGGGGCGCAGCCACAGGACGAGCCAGAGCACCAGCAGCGCGACCACGACGAGCAGGACCGCGGTGGCCCACCCGCCGCCGACGCCCGGGACGGGGACCTCCAGGTTGGAGAGCCATTCCAGGAAACGTTCCAGCAGGGAGGGCTCCTGCTGCCCGTACACCGGGTCGCTCAGCTCCTCGACGGCGCGGCGGCGCCCCTCGTCCCCGGTCACCTCCAGGACGGCCGCGAACGGCGCCGTCACGCCCGCTGCTCCGGCAGGTAGATCTCCGGGCCGACCTCGCGGCCGGACAGGGCCGCGGTGTGCAGCTTCAGGTCCAGGCCCTCGCGCCGCATCCGCAGGTCGACGTAGAGCAGGGTGGTCACACCCACTTCGAACGGGGTCACGATGGCGTAGGTCAGCGCCTGGCCGATGAACATCAGTGCCCCGGCGAGGACGGCCGCCCACAGCGCGCCCGGGAACATGACCGCGGGCACGATCCCGCCGATGGTGAACGGGCTGATCAGGATGTTGCTTACGAAGTAGACGATGATGATCGTCAAGAACAGGATGAGGACGATCCGCCACCAGCTGCCCTGGGTCAGCCGCCACGAGCGGCCCAGCGCGGAACCGACACCGATGCGCTCCAGAACGACGGCGGGCATCGCGAACTTGATCCGCACGAAGATCCAGACCCGGACCACGAGCCAGAAGAGGGCGGCACCGACGAGGCCGAGTGCTGCGACGACGGCCCCGGCCACGTCGCTGCCCCCGCTGATCATCAGGAGGCCGAGCAGGAACCCTCCCACGCCGAGGAACACGGCAACGGTGGCGATGACCGCGTCGATGAGCAGCCGCAACAGTGCCAGCCCGATCACCGGCCACATCCGCCCCTTGACGGAGGACCAGGCTTGGGAAGGGGAGAGCTTGCCGCCCAGCACCGCCATGCCGACCGTCGCCGTGAGCAGGCCGGTGGCGATGGCGATTCCGAGGGAGGACAGCAGGCTGCCCGCGTACATGGCGATCAGGGTCCACGGCCCGAACGGCACCGGGTCGTTGGGGTCGATGGCCAGGGGGTCGTTCAGTATCCGGTCGACGAACTCCCCGTACGTGGACATGTAACTGCCGAAGCCGACGGAGGAGATCACGCCGGTGACGGCCATGATGACCAGCGACAGGCCGACCATGGTCTTCGGGTTGCGGCGGATGAGGGTGAACGCGCCGTTGAGGATGTCCCCGAGGGTCATCGGGCGCAGCGCCACCACGCCGGGCTTGGGAGCCTGGGGTGCGTACCCATATCCCGGTTGGCCCTGGCCCGGTCCCTGCGGGTACTGCCCCGGGGCCGCCTGCCACTGGCCGGTCTGCGGACCGGTGTGGGGGCCGGCCCAGGGGCCCTGTCCGGGCTGCGGGCCGTACCCGGGGGCGGCGAACCCCTGCGCGGGCGCCTGTCCGTACGCCGCCTGTCCATACGCCTGCTGTCCGTACGCGGGCTGCTGGTGGGCCTGCTGCCCGTACCCCTGCTGTCCGTACCCGGGCGCCCCGTGCTCCTGCGCCGCGGGCTCGCCCGAACCCGGTGCGGCGAACCCGGCGGGTGCGCTCTCCGCGGGGGCGCCGCCCGCGGGCGGCGCGAAGGACGGGTACTGGGACGGATACCGCGGCTCCGCGGACCCCGGCGCGCCCTGTGCCCCGGCGGGGTCGCCCCCCTGCCCCGGAGCGGCCCAGGACTCCGCGCCCCCGGCGCCGTTCCGGGCGTCGGGCACGGGCGATCCACCGTCGGCGGGCGCCTCCGGGGTCTCCCCCGACGGGTTCCGGTGGTCGTCCTCCTGGGTCATCTGCCCCCGCCCTCCGTGAGGTTCGGTTACGCTGCGCAAGCGGACCGGGTTCCGCATTCACGTCTCGAAGAACAACCTACCGGCCGGTTCCCCCGAAGTCGGGCACGGTCCGGGCCCCTTCACGGGCAACCGACGCACTTCATTCTTTTTGTATGCTTTCTGTTACCAACCGGTCGGGCGTTATCAAGGGCGCCATCACCCTCCCGGCCAGGGAGGACGCCCGAAGTGGCCGAAATCGGCCCCGGAAGGTCCCAAAGACATCGACCGCGCCTCCCACCGCTCCAGGAGATGGCAGGGTGGGGGACAATGACGGTTCCCCGCGTCGGACCGTGGCGGCGCACCCGTAGACCGCACCGACGACGTTCGTGTTCTTCCGAGGAGAGAGGAGTAGGCGCCGCGAACTCCGCCCCACAGGGTGGGACCGACGCCCGGCGCCGGACACACCGATGAAGGGACGTGTACTGGTTGTCGACGACGACCTCGCCCTCGCAGAGATGCTCGGCATCGTGCTGCGCGGCGAGGGCTTCGAGCCCTCGTTCGTCCACGACGGCGACAAGGCCCTCGAGGCCTTCCGCGAGACCAAGCCCGACCTGGTCCTCCTCGACCTGATGCTGCCCGGCGCCGACGGCATCGACGTGTGCCGCCAGATCCGCGCCGAGTCCGGCGTGCCGATCGTCATGCTCACCGCCAAGAGCGACACCATCGACGTCGTGCTGGGCCTGGAGTCGGGCGCCGACGACTACATCGTCAAGCCGTTCAAGCCCAAGGAGCTCGTCGCCCGCATCCGCGTGCGCCTGCGCCGCACCGAGGAGCCCGCGCCCGAGGTGCTCCAGATCGGCGACATCACCATCGACGTCGCCGGGCACGCCGTGCGCCGCGACGGCGAGCAGATCAGCCTCACCCCGCTGGAGTTCGACCTGCTGGTCGCCCTGGCCCGCAAGCCGCGCCAGGTGTTCACCCGCGAGGTCCTGCTCGAGCAGGTCTGGGGCTACCGCCACGCCGCCGACACCCGCCTGGTCAACGTGCACGTGCAGCGCCTGCGCGCCAAGATCGAGAAGGACCCCGAGCACCCGGAGGTCGTCGTGACCGTCCGCGGTGTCGGCTACAAGGCCGGTACGGCCTGATCCGCACGAAGCGCCCATGACCGCAGCCGCACCCGAGGAGCAGCGGGGGGCCGACCCCGAGGGGGAGCGGCCGCCCCGGCCCTCCGGACGAACCGAGTCCGGAGGGGGCCGACGTGATGCCCGGGACGCCGACTCCGGGCTCACCCGCGCGTACCTGTTCGCCCAGCGGGCGGCCCGCGCGCTGGTCCGCGGCGTCCACACCAACTGGCGCCGCTCCCTGCACCTGCGGGTCATCTCCACGACCCTGGTGCTGTCCCTGGTGGTCATGGCCGGCCTGGGCTACGTGCTCATCTCCCAGGTGCGCAGCGGGCTGCTGGACGCCAAGATCGCCACCGCGGTCAACGACCACCGCGCCGGGCTCAACTACGCGCTCGCCGAGATCCAGGAGAACGAGACCGGCGACCGCGACCGGCTGATGTACAACATCGTCAGCGAGCTCGCCGGGCGCAGCGGCGACACCGGCCTGTACGGGGTCGTCATCCTCCCATCCGTGGACGACGAGCTCGGCTGGGTGGGCGAGGAGTCCCCGGACAAGCAGCTCGACCTGAGCGTCCCGGAACGGCTCATCGACCAGGTCGGCGACTCGATGGGCGACCAGCAGTACCACACCTACGCGCGCATCATGAACGAGGCGGAGGGCACCGAGGAGCCCGCCCTGGTCGTGGGCGCCGAGCTCACCCACGCCTACGAGCTGTACTACGTCTTCCCGCTCCAGCACGAGCAGGAGATCCTCGACCTGGTCCAGCGCACCGTCGTCCTGGTCGGCGCGCTGCTGGTCGTCCTCCTAGGCCTCATCGCCTACGTCGTCACCCGCCAGGTCGTCTCGCCGGTCCGCTCCGCCGCCCAGTCCGCCGAGCGGCTGGCCGCGGGCGACCTGTCCGAGCGCATGACCGTCCAGGGCGAGGACGACCTGGCGCGCCTGGCCGTGTCCTTCAACGACATGGCCGGGACCCTCCAGGAGAAGATCCAGGAGCTGGAGGAGCTGTCCAAGCTCCAGCGCCAGTTCGTCTCCGACGTCTCCCACGAGCTGCGGACCCCGCTCACCACCATCAAGATGGCCGGCGACCTGCTCTTCGACGACCGCGACGAGCTCGAACCCGCCATGCGCCGCTCGGTCGAGCTGCTGCAGAGCCAGGTGGAGCGGTTCGAGGAACTGCTCGCCGACCTGCTCGAGATCAGCCGCCACGACGCGGGCGCGGCCACCCTGGGGACCGAGCCCTCCGACATCCGCGACGCCGTGATGAAGGCGGTCGGCGACGCCGAGCAGATCGCCGAGAAGCGCGGCATCAAGGTCGTCATGCGGCTGCCCGCCGACCCGTGCGTCGCCGAGTACGACCCCCGGCGGATCAACCGCATCCTGCGCAACCTGGTGGTCAACGCCATCGAGCACAGCGAGGGGCGCGACGTGGTGGTCACCGCCGCGGGCGACCGCGACGCCGTCGCCGTCGCCGTGCGCGACTACGGCGTCGGCCTCAAGGAGGGCGAGGAGCACCTGTGCTTCGACCGCTTCTGGCGGGCCGACCCGGCGCGGGTGCGCACCACGGGGGGCACCGGACTGGGCCTGTCCATCGCCAAGGAGGACGCCGCCCTGCACGGCGGCTGGCTCCAGGCGTGGGGCATGCCCGGCCAGGGGTCCCAGTTCCGCCTGTCCCTGCCCCGGCTCGCGGGCGCCGAGCTGCGCGGCTCCCCGCTGCCGCTGGTGCCCCCGGAGTTCTCGCTGGGCCGCGCCTACCCCCGTGAGGGGGGAGAGGACCACCCGTGAGCAGAAACCTCCTGGTGTTCGGCGCCTCCGCGCTGTCCTGCCTGTTCCTCACCTCGTGCGCCAGCGTGCCGATGACCGGCCCGGTGGTCCCGGGCGAGGGCGGCGACGGCAGCGCCGACCCCTACGGCGGCTACGTGCGGCTGCTGCCCGCCGGCCCGCAGGCGGGCATGAACCCGGACGGGCTGGTCGGCAGCTTCCTCAAGGACATGGGCAGCTTCGAGGAGGACCACGGGGCGGCCCGCATCTACATGCTGCCCGACACCGGCCGGGAATGGTCCCCGGACGGGTCCGTCAAGGTCTTCACCGACCTGGACACCGTGGACCTGGAGACCGAGGTGTCCGAGGACGGGCTCACCGCGACCGTGCGGATGCGCACCCCGCTGGTCGCCACCATCGACGAGGACGGCAAGTACCGCCCCGGCACCCCGGGGACGCTGATGGACGAGACGTTCACGCTCGCCCGCGAGGACGGCGACCCCGAGGGCGAATGGCGGATCCAGAGCCTGCCCGACGACCTGATCCTCAGCCAGCTCGACGTGGAGCGCACCCACCGGCCGTTCAACCTGTACTACTTCAACCCGGAGGGCACCTCCCTGGTGCCCGACCCGATCTACCTCCCGGTGAGCACCGACCGGCTGGCCGAGCGGCTGCTGGCGCGCCTGGGGGAGGGGCCGACCTCCTGGCTGGGACCCGCGGTGCGCTCGGAGTTCCCCGAGGACTCCCGGGTCGGCGTGACCGTGGACGCGGAGAGCGTCGTGGTGGAGCTGGACCGCGTCGGCGACATCGACGAGTTCCGGCTGGGCGCCCAGATCGCCTGGACGCTGCGCCAGATCCCGGACGTGCAGGAGTTCACGCTGGTCGTGAACGGCGAGGAGGTGGCGTTCGCGGCCGCCGACGGCGACAGCGCCGACCGGCCCCGGCCCGCCAGCACGTTCTGGAACGGGGTCGGCCCGGGGGCGCTGCGCTCGGGGGTGCGCGCCTACTACTCCCACGAGGGGCAGCTCTGGTCCGCCTCGGAGTGGGACACCGACGTCTTCGGCGACGCCGAGCGCGTCCCGGGGCCGCTGGGCGCGGGCGACGTCCTCCTGGAGCGGTTCGCCGTCTCCATCGACGAGAGCACCGTCGCGGGCATCACCATGGGCGGCGAGACGGTCGTGACCTCCGCCTCCGCGCCCGGCGCCGCGGTCGAGGAGGTCCTCGACAAGGGCGCCTTCACCGAGCTGTCCTGGGACATCGACGGGAACCTGTGGGTGGTCGAGGAGACCGGCGGCCCGGAGGACGACCCCGGGGACGGAGAGGGGGACGGGTCCGGGAACGGGTCCGAGGAGGAGCCCTCCGATCCCCCCGCCGACCCCGAGACGCTCGCGGACCCGGCCCCGCCGGAGCCGGGGGCCTCCGCGGTCTGGGTGCTGCGCGACGCCCAGGAGGTGGTCCGGGTGGACGTCGGCGACCTGCGCGACGAGTCCCTGGTGCACTTCCGGGTGTCCCGCGACGGCGCGCGCGCCGCCGTGGTCACCGAGGTGGACGGCCGGCGCTCGCTCAAGGTGGGCCGGGTGGTCACCGACGAGGACGGCCGGGTGTCGGTGGAGGACTTCGTGCCCCTGGCCGGTGAGCTGGAGGAGGTCACGGAGATCTCCTGGAGGTCGGCCGACCAGCTGGCCGTGCTGGGCCGCCGCGAGGCCGGCACCGACCAGGTGTTCCTCGTCGCCCTGGACGGCGGCACCCCGCCCTCCAGCGCCGGCAACTCGGTCACCGGGCTGGTCACCATCTCCGGCGCGCCGGGCCAGCCCCTGGTGGCGGGCACCGACGACGGCAACATCTGGATCTCCAACGACCGCCTGAACTGGCAGACCGCGGTGGAGGGCAGCTCCCCGACCTTCCCGGGCTGATCCGGCCGCCGGGGGCCGACCCCCCGGGGACGGCCTCCAAGGGTCGGTCGATGCCCGGGGGTCGACCTCGATCACCGCGGTGGAGGGCGGCCCCCGACCTTTCCGGGTTGATCCGGGGCCGCCCCCACGGAGGCGGCCTCCGAGGACTGGTCGACGCCCGGGGGTCGACCTCGACCACCGCGGTGGAGGGCAGCTCCCCGACCTTCCCGGGCTGATCCGGCGGCCGCCGGGGGCCGACCCCCCCAGGGGCGGCCTCCGAGGACTGGTCGACGCCCGGGGGTTGACCTCAACCATAGTTGAGGCTCGATGCTCGGGTCATGGACACGACACAGCCGGACGATATGACCCGCGAGACCGAGACCGAGCGCCTGCGCGCGGTGGTCGCGGCGCTCGAACACTCCCAGCGCGAGAGGCTGCCCGAGGAGTTCATCGGCCTGTTCCGCGAGGACGCGATCTGGACCACGGGGCACGGCAAACGGCTGTTCGGCCGGGACGAGATCGCCGCGTTCACGCGCAGGGTCCTGCCGGGCTCCGTGCAGGAGGGGACGGTCTTCTACGAGGTCGAGCACGTGCTGTTCCTGCGGCCCGACGTCGCCGCGGTCAAGGCCCGCGCGACCTACCGCGACCCCGACGGCGCGCAGATCGGCAACCAGGGCAGCCCCATGTACGTGATGACCAAGGAGGGCGACCGCTGGTTGCTCACCGCCAATCAGAACACCGAGATCATCGACACCTGACACCCGACACCCGCCGCCCGGGTTTTCCACAGGTTCGGGGAGGGGGTGGCGGGGCCGCCCCCGGTCGCCGATCCTCGAAGTATGGATGTCGGGAAGGCCCTTGTCAGGGCACTCGTGCGGATCCGGGACGCGCTCCTGGACCTGCTGCTCCCACGGGCCTGCCCCGGGTGCGCGGGACCGGCCGGGGGCGGCGCGCCGCTGTGCCCCATGTGCCGCGACGCGCTGGTGCGGCGGCCGCACCGGTGCGCGCCGCGCCCGGGGTGCCCGCCGGTCTGGGCGGCCGGCCCTTACGCCGGGCTGCACCGCCGGGTGCTGCTCGCCTACAAGGAGGGCGACGACACACTGGCCCGCGTGTGGGGCGGGCGCCTGGCGGCGGTCTGCGAGGCGAGCGGTCTCGTCGGCATCGACACCCTGCTGGTGCCGATCCCCGGGCGCGGGCCGCCGCACGATCCGCGCGCCCCGGTGGCCCGGGTCGCGGTCGCGGCCTGCGGGGAGCACCGCGGCGGAACGCTCCTGCCGCTGCTGCGCCACCGGGGCCGGGTGCGGCGCCAGGCGGGCCTGGGCCGCCGGGAGCGGCTGGCCAACCGGGTGGGCGCGTTCCGCGCGGACCCGGTCCCGGCGTGGGCGGCCGGCCGCCGTGCCGTGGTGGTCGACGACGTCGTCACCACGGGCGCGACACTGGCCGAGGCGACGCGCGCGCTGCGCGCCGCCGGGCTGCGTGTGGCCGGTGCGGTGGTGCTCGCCGAGCGCCTTCCGACGGCCGACGGAGGTGAGACCCCGTTCCACGGAGAGAAGGTTTTACGAACGCCCCCGAAACCATGAAAAGTCCTTGTGTACAGGGGTTCGCGGTGTTTTTCCGGGCCTTGGCGCCGGGGTCGCCACCTGACATCCTCGCCAGGACAGGTTACGGTCACCGTATGGCACCCGTCCGGGTCCGTGGTTGCGTCGGAGTTCCGGTGTTCCTGGGAAGACCAGGGCACTCCTCCGGCAAGCCGATGCCAGGCGCAGGCGAAACGGCCCACGTAAGGCGACTTTTCGTCGACCGATCACGGTGCGCCTTAGAGGTAAGCCCTGCCCCGCGGAGGGTCCCGATGTCCCTCACGACAGGGAGAAGAGCAGTAGTCGCGGACAAGAGCGGCGACACTCTCAGCAGGCGGATGTGGGGACGAAGACCAGGTCGGCCGGACGGGTGGCATCCCATCGGGGGCCTCGCCATCGGGCGAGCCCCCGGGGAACCCCTCGTGTGCCGCTTTTCCCCCGGCCGCGACGAAAGTCCCTTTCCCCAGTTCAGGGCTACCCGCGATCATGTGCGTGGGACGGGTGATGACCGTGTCCCCGGTGGGTATACGCACTTTCAACCGAGACGTGATCCGCGCAGAACCGGATCACCCGCAGAAGGGGGCTGACAGCGCGAGACCCTTCCGTCCCCCGAACGACGGAAGGTGCAGAAGCCAGGCTGGCCGTCACCTTCCCGACGGCCACGCGATGAAGGGGGTCCTATGGACATCATCGTCAAGGGTCGACGCACCGGTGTGAGCGACAAGTTCCGACAGCACGTCGAGAACAAGCTCGACAGGCTCTCCAAGTGGGAGAAGAAGGGCATGACCGTCGATGTGGAGGTGTCCACGGAACGCAATCCCAAGCTCGCCGACGTGAAGGAACGCGTCGAGCTCACCATCCGCTCGAACGGCAACGGCCCCGTCGTTCGCAGCGAGGCGGCCGCCGTGGACCGGCACGGCGCCCTGGACCTGGCCATCGACAAGATCGAGGCGCGCCTGCGCAAGGCCGCCGACCGCCGCAAGGTGCACCGGGGCACCCGGGCCCCCGTCTCCGTCTCCTCGGCCACCGCGCACCTGCCCGGAGACCTGCCCCCCGAGGACACGATCGTGCAGGCGCCCCCGGCCCGCCGCAGCACGGAGGAGGACGCCGACTCCGGTGCCGGACGGGCGGGCTTCTCGGACGAGTTCGTCGAGCTCGACACCCAGGGGGAGGGTCCCCTCATCGTTCGGGAGAAGTCCCACCAGGCCAAGCCCATGAGCATCGACCAGGCGCTGATGGAGATGGAGCTCGTCGGACACGACTTCTTCCTCTTCCACGACGAGGTCAAGGACGCGCCCAGCGTCGTCTACCGGCGTAAGGGCTTCAACTACGGGGTCATCCGCCTCGTCGACTGACCCGGCCCCTCCCCGAGGGTCGAGGCGGTCACGGGGGCGGCGGGCCTCGCGGCCCGCCGCCCCCGTGGGCCCGGTCGGACTACACGGCGGTGGCGCCCCGCGCCCTCCGGCCGCGCCGCCGCTGCCTCAGCCCATCCCGGCGCTCGCGCCGCTGTTCCTTGCGGATCCGGTGCAGCGAGACGCCGTGCGGCTCCTCCGGCTCCACCGACGGGGCGTCGAGCACCACGTCCTCGAAGATGCGGGTGACCGCGGCCAGCACCAGCGCCGCGGCGAACAGCACGCCGGCGACCACCAGCAGCCACACGGGCATCCCCTGCACGATGGCGATCGCGACCACGACGGCCCCGGCCACGGCCAGTGCCACCACCACCCAGGACCCGGCCCGGCCCCGGTGCCGTCCGGTCGGCGCCAGGCTGCCGCCCTGGCGCTGGAAGCCCCGGATGCGGCCGAAACGCTGCTCGTCGTCGGGATGGTGCTGTTCCCAGCCCAGGCTGGGGTCGGACGACGACGGGTGCCGCCGTCTCTCGATCAGGTCGTCGAGCACCTCCACGGGTGTGCGGGGCGATGGAGCCCCGTTCTCCGCGGTCTGCGCCCTCTCGGGCCCTTCACCGGTTCGCATGGCGGTCCCCCCTGAACGCTCATGTCGTCAGCCCGGCCGCTCCGGCACGGGCCGGGCGTCTATCGAAGGGTCTACCCGGATCCGGTGGATGAACGCGGCCCGCCGGGCCCGCCGCCCCCGCCGACCGGGTCTCCGCTCCCCGGCACCGGGCACGATGCCCGGTCCTGTCCCGCCCCGCCCCGCCCCGACCGTCCGTCCGCCGCGGGTGCCACCGGACGGGGGCTGTCCACCGGACGGGGGTTCCGGCGGGCGCGCCCGCGCGGCCCGTCCGCCCGCGACGGTTGGAAAACGGTGTGAATCTCCGGCGCCGGGCGCGCACGGCACCTGGGCGCCCGTACGTGCGAGGGGAACATTCTCCGCTGTTTCGATCGTTCACCTGGGGGAAAGGGCCTCCCGTCCCTCCGTTGCCGAGCGGACCGGGTACAGGGTGCACGTCCTCTAGGATGTAGGCCCGAGGGCCCAGGGACCCCCCGCCGCCCTCCGCGGCCACGGGACAGCGGTCAGCGGGCCTAGATCTGATCTCCACGCGTGCCGTGGAGCCAACCGCGATCTGCGAGGAGCGCATAGGAAGTGCCAGGGATACTCAGCAAGCTCCTGCGCGCGGGTGAGGGAAAGATCCTGCGCCGGCTCAACAAGCTGAAGGACCAGATCAACTCGCTCGAGGACGAGTACGTCGACCTCTCCGACGAGGAGCTCCGGGACCTCACCCGGGAGTACAAGGAACGCCACGAGGACGGCGAGTCCCTCGACGACCTCCTCCCGGAGGCGTTCGCCACCGTCCGCGAGGCCGCCAAGCGCACCCTGGGCCAGCGCCACTTCGACGTCCAGCTCATGGGCGGTGCCGCGCTCCACCTGGGCAACATCGCCGAGATGAAGACCGGTGAGGGCAAGACCCTGACCGGTACCCTCGCGGTCTACCTCAACGCGCTCGCGGGCAAGGGCGTCCACGTCGTCACCACCAACGACTACCTGGCCAAGCGCGACGCCCAGAACATGGGCCGCATCTACCACTTCCTCGGCCTCGAGGTCGGCGTGGTCAGCCCCAACATGACCCCGGCCGAGCGCCGCAAGGCCTACCAGGCCGACATCACCTACGGCACGAACAACGAGTTCGGCTTCGACTACCTGCGCGACAACATGGCGCTGTCCCTGCGGGACACCGTCCAGCGCGGCCACTTCTTCGCCCTCGTCGACGAGGTCGACTCGATCCTCATCGACGAGGCGCGCACCCCGCTCATCATCAGCGGCCCCTCCGAGCAGAACTCCCGCTGGTACGGCGAGTTCGCCAAGATCGCGCCCCGCCTCAAGCGGGACACGGACTATGAGGTCGACGAGAAGAAGCGCACGGTCGGCATCACCGAGTCCGGTGTGGCCAAGGTCGAGGACTGGCTGGGCATCGACAACCTCTACGAGGCCGTCAACACCCCGCTGATCAGCTTCCTCAACAACTCCCTCAAGGCCAAGGAGCTGTACCGCCGCGACAAGGAGTACATCGTCAAGGACGGTGAGGTCCTCATCGTCGACGAGTTCACCGGCCGCGTCCTGGCGGGCCGCCGCTACAACGAGGGCATGCACCAGGCCATCGAGGCCAAGGAGCGCGTCAAGATCAAGGACGAGAACCAGACGCTCGCCAAGATCACGCTCCAGAACTACTTCCGCCTCTACGACAAGCTCGCGGGCATGACCGGTACCGCCGAGACCGAGGCCGCGGAGTTCCACCAGACCTACGGCGTCGGCGTGGTGCCCATCCCCACCAACAAGCCGATGATCCGCGAGGACGTCAAGGACCTCGTCTACAAGAACGAGGACTCCAAGTTCCAGGCGGTCGCCGAGGACATCGCGGAGCGCCACGAGGAGGGCCAGCCGGTCCTCGTCGGCACCACCAGCGTCGAGAAGTCCGAGCTGCTGTCGCGGATGCTCAAGCGCGAGGGCGTCCCGCACGAGGTCCTCAACGCCAAGAACCACGCCCGTGAGGCCGCGATCATCGCCCGCGCGGGCAAGCTCGGCGCGGTCACCGTCGCCACCAACATGGCCGGACGCGGTACCGACATCATGCTGGGCGGCAACCCGGACTTCCTCGCCGACGAGGAGCTCCAGGCGCGCGGCCTGAGCCCGCTGGAGACGCCCGAGGAGTACGAGGCGGCCTGGCCGGACGCGCTGGAGAAGGCCAAGTCCGAGTACGAGGAGGAGCACGAGAAGGTCGTCGAGCTCGGCGGCCTGTACGTGCTCGGCACCGAGCGGCACGAGTCCCGGCGCATCGACAACCAGCTGCGCGGCCGCTCCGGCCGCCAGGGCGACCCGGGTGTGTCCCGCTTCTACCTGTCCCTCCAGGACGACCTGCTGCGCCTGTTCAACAGCAGCCGTCTGGAGGTGTTCATGAACCAGCTGAACATCCCGGACGACCAGCCCATCGAGTCCGGCATGGTCAGCAAGGCGATCGCCTCCGCCCAGGGCCAGGTCGAGACCCAGAACTTCGAGATCCGCAAGAACGTCCTCAAGTACGACGAGGTCCTCAACCGGCAGCGCAAGGTCATCTACGCCGAGCGCCGCAAGGTCCTGGAGGGCCAGGACCTGCGCGACCAGGTGCTGGTCATGCTGGAGGAGGTCCTGCGCGGCTACGTCACGGAGGAGACCGCCGAGGGCGACCCGGCCGACTGGGACCTCGACAAGCTGTGGCGCGCGTTCAAGCAGGTCTACCCGATCAGCTTCACGGTGGACGAGTTCATCGAGGAGAACGGCGACCTGCACACCCTCACCGGTCAGCTCATCGCCGACCGGGTGGTCGAGGACGCCCTCGCCGCCTACGACGCCCGCGAGTCCGAGCTGGGCGAGGAGGCGATGCGCGAGGTCGAGCGCCGCATCATCCTCCAGGTCATGGACCGCAAGTGGCGCGAGCACCTCTACGAGATGGACTACCTCCAGGAGGGCATCGGCCTGCGCGCGATGGCCCAGCGCAACCCGCTGATCGAGTTCCAGCGCGAGGGCTTCGACATGTTCCAGCAGATGCTGGAGGCCATCAAGGAGGAGTCGGTCGGCTACCTCTTCAACCTCGAGGTGCAGGTCCGCAAGAAGGAGGAGCCCAAGCTCACCGCCGCCGCGGCCGCCACCACGGCCGCGACCGTGGGCGGGAGCTCCGGTGCCGGGGCCGTGGCCACCGCCGTGGACGAGGACGCGGAGGCCGCCGAGGCCGAGGCGCCCACCGAGGAGGCCGATGCCGCCGAGGACGTGGTGGTCCCGGGCTTCGGGGAGGGGCAGCCCAGCCGCCTCCAGTACTCCGCGCCGAGCGAGGACGGCTCCGTCGAGCGCCACAGCGAGGAGAACGACGAGTACGCGGGCGTCTCCCGCAACGCGCCGTGCCCCTGCGGCTCCGGCAAGAAGTTCAAGAAGTGCCACGGTGACCCGGCCAACCGGTAGCCGTCGCTGAAACACGCCTGTGGGCGCGCTCCCCGAGGGGACCGCGCCCACACGTGTTCCCGCCCCGGGCGTGCCGCCGCTCCCGGAGGGCGGTCCGGGAAGTGGTCGCCGACGGGAAGTCGGCCGCCCAGATTGCGCCCCCGCGGTCGGTGGGCGCTCCCGGACGGGGTGCGCCTCCGCCGCCCCCGGAGGGCGGCCTGAGAGGCGTTGGCTGACAGGAAGGCCGCTGCCCCACCCCGGGTGTGCCGCCGAGGTCGGGGCGCGGGGGGTGGACCTGCGGCGTGAACGGGCGCGGGCCCGCACCCGGGAGGGTGCGGGCCCGCGCCGCGGACGGACCGGTCAGTCCCCGTCCCCGGAGCCCGACCGCTTCGGGGCGGGCCCGCCGGGGTCGTCGGCGCCCGCGGAGGCGGCCGCCTCGGCTCCCTCCGCCGGTTCGCGGCCCGGGGTGGGCAGGTTCATCTTCTTGATGAGGAACATGAACACGAAGTAGTAGAGGAAGAAGTACGCCACGCCCATCGCGAGGATGATCCACAGGCCCTGCGTATTGGACTTCGTGGCGTTGAGCAACAGGTCGATCAGGCCCGCCGAGAACCCGAAGCCCAACTGGGTGTCCAGGGCGTTGAGCACCGCCATCGAGATGCCGGTCAGCACGATGTGCACGCCGAACAGGACCGGGGCGATGAAGATGAACGCGAACTCGATCGGCTCGGTGATGCCGGTGACGAAGGCCGTCAGCGCCGCGGCGATCATGAGGCCGCCGATGTTGGTGCGCTGCGAGGGGTGGGCGCAGCGCCAGATCGCCAGCGCCGCACCCGGCAGGCCGAACATCAGCACCGGGAAGAAGCCCGACAGGAAGCCGCCCGCGTCCGGGTCCCCGGCCAGGTAGCGGCTGATCTCGCCCAGGTACACGTCGCCCGTCTCGGGGTCGGTGTAGGAGCCGAACACGAACCACACGACCGAGTTGACGATGTGGTGCAGTCCCAGCGGCAGCAGCAGGCGGTTGATCACGCCGTAGATCCCGGCCCCGACCGCGCCCAGCCCGATGATCCACTCGCCGAGGGAGTTGATCAGGGAGCCGATCAGCGGCCAGATGAGCCCGAACGCCACGGCCACCAGGATGCCCACGCCCGCCATGAGGATGGGGACGAAGCGGCGCCCGCCGAAGAAGCCCAGCCAGGTCGGGAGCTTGATCCGGTAGTAGCGCTGCCACAGCCACGCCGACAGGAGGCCGATGACGATGCCGCCGAGCACGTCGCTCGGGTTCTTGGCACCCCAGTTGACGATGAACTCGCCGCCCGATTCGAGGGTGACCCGCTCACCGACCTCGCTGCCGCCCTGGAAGAAGAGCAGCTTCGACACCCGGTCGAAGACGAGGTAGCCCACCACTGCGGCCAGGGCGGTCGACCCGTCGGCGCGCTTGGCGAACCCGATGGCGACGCCGACCGCGAACAGCAGCGGCATCGCCTGGAACAGGGAGTCGCCCGCGGCTCCCACCACGTCCGCGACCCGCTGCATCCAGGCCAGGCCGTTGATCGAGGCCAGGCCGTCGGCACCGAGCAGGTCGTTCTGCCCCAGCCGCAGGAGGATGGCCGCCGCGGGCAGGACCGCGATGGGCATCATCAGGCTGCGGCCGAAGCGCTGCAGGGTGGCCAGCGCGGAGGAGGAGCGTTTGGGGGTACCGGCCGCGGCTGCCGTGGCCGGTGTGTTGTCCGAACTCAAAGGGGGGGTCCTTCCCTCGGACCTGCGCCTTGTGGGCGCGGGGGTGGGTCAGTCGCCGTGCCGGCGCGGGTCCAGCCGCGAGTGCAGCTGGTAGCGGTCGGCGCGGTAGGTGGACAGGGCCAGTTCGACGCACTGTCCCTTGGTGAAGCTGCGGCGCTGCATCACCAGCACCGGGCTTCCAGCGGGCAGGCCCAGGAGGCGGGAGTCGGCCGAGTCGCAGATCCCGGCCTCGATGGTCTGTTCCCCGGAATCCAACAGGATGTCGTACTCGTTTTCCAGGACCTCGTACAGAGAGCGTTCGGCGAGGTCGAAGTCCTCGAGACCGGGGACCATGGCCGCGGGGATGTTGGAGCGCTCCACGGCCATGGGTTCGTCGTCGGCGGTGCGCATCCGCTCGATGTGGTGCACCAGGGTGCCCGGCTCGATGTCGAGCATGCGGGCGGTGTGCCCGCTGGCCGGGATGACCTGGCGGATGAGCTCGCGCGCCCCGGGCTCGTACCCGCGGGCGCGCATGTCCTCACTGAACGAGGCCAGGACCAGGGACATCTCGATCTTGGGACGTGCGATGAAGGTCCCCTTGCCGGGGACCCGGTACAGCCGCCCCTCCGAGACCATCAGGTCGATGGTCTGGCGGACGGTCATGCGGGAAAGACCGTAGGAGGCGCTCAGCTCCCGCTCTGAGGGGATCATGTCGTCCACGCCCAGTCCGGCCTCGGTGATCCAGTCCAGGAGCAGGTCGCGGAGTTGGACGTACTTCGGCAGCGGGTTGCTGGGGTCGATCGGCATGGGTGCGGGTGGCCTTCTCGGTCGGCGACGGGTCGGGGTGGTGCGGTGCGCTCCCGGTTCGGTGGTGGTCGGGTCTCCTGTGACGCGGTGGCTCCGTGAGCGCGGGATACATCCTCCTGTACCCCGGGTATCGGGACAATCCCGGAGCCACTGGTATAGTCCGGACTAGACCATAGCTCTGTCCGCGTGTCAATCCACCCAACGGCAGGCGGTTCGCACCACTTCACGGGAGTGCCGGGCACCCGGCACGAGCAGGGAAGGCCCTCATGACCACCACGACGAGCGTGATGCGCTCCGAGATCGCCGAGCAGCCCGACGCGCTGCGCCGCACCTTCGCGGAGCTGCTCCCGCTCCGTTCGGAGATCGCGGCCCTGGGACGCGCCACCAAGCACGTGCTCTTCATCGCCCGCGGTTCCTCCGACAACGCCGCGGTGTACGGGAGCTACCTCCTCCAGGCCCACGCCGGACGGCTGGCCACCCTGGGCTCGCCCTCCATCGCCACCGCCTACGGCTCCAAGATCGACCTGTCCGACGTCCTGGCCGTGGCCATCTCCCAGTCCGGCAAGACGGAGGAGATCGTCGAGACGATGCGCTGGGCCGCCGACTGCGGCGCCCGCACCGTGGGCGTCACCAACGGCGCCGACTCCCCGCTGGCCGCCGAGGCCGACGTCGCCCTGGTCACCCGGGCCGGGAACGAGGTCGCGGTGCCCGCCACCAAGACCTACAACACCCAGCTCGCCGCCCTCGCGGTGCTGGCCCTGGGCCTGGGCGCCGACCTGGACCCCGCCGACCTGGACCGGGTGCCCGACGCCATCGAGGAGACCCTCGCCGCGCCCACCGACTCCCTGGAGGAGATCGTCGAGCGCATGGTCGCGGTGCAGGGGGCGGTGATCTCCGGGCGCGGCATGGCCTTCTCCACCGCCCTGGAGGCCGCCCTCAAGCTGAAGGAGGCCTGCTACCTGCACGCCATGGGCCTGTCCTACGCCGACCTGCTGCACGGCCCGATCGCGGTCGTCGACCCGCGCACCCCGGCGCTGCTGGTGGCCGCCCCCGACGGCCCCACCCTCGCGGGCACGGTCGCCCTGGCCGAGCGGGCCCGCTCGGCCGGCGCCCCGGTGTTCGGCTTCGGCGGCGGGTCCGCCCTGGCCGCGGCCAGCGACCTGTCCGTCCCCGTCCCGGACGTGCCCGAGTGGGTCTCCCCGATGAACCTCATCGTCCCCGCCCAGCTCCTCACCGAGCGGCTGGCCCGGCGCCTGGGCTACAACCCGGACGTCCCCCGGGGCCTCAACAAGGTCACCCAGACGGCCTGAGCCGCGCCCGGGACCCGGTGCCTGGCGCCCCGGGTCCCGGAGCCCTAAGCTCCCCCCACGGGGACGTAGCGGTCCCCACGGCACAGCAGGAGGACGACACATGGCGGACAAGGCAGCGGCGATCGTCGCGGGTCTGGGCGGCGCGGGCAACATCGAGGACATCGAGGCGTGCATCACCCGCCTGCGCACCGAGGTCTCCGACGCGTCGCTGGTGGACGAGCAGGCCCTGAAGAACACCGGGGCGCACGGCGTCCTGATCTCCGGCAACGTCGTCCAGGTGGTCGTCGGCCCCGAGGCCGACTCCCTCACCGACGACATCCGGGACATCATCGACGGGTAGCGCGGGCGGCCGCGACGGCGGACACCGCGCCGGGCGACGGGTGGAACGCAGGCCCGTTTCCCGTCGGTCCGGATGAAATCCCCCTGACAGGGAAGAGAGCCCCCATGCCAGACCTCAACGGATCCCTCAGCGTGTCGTCCCCCGTCCGCGGCACCGCCCTCCCCCTGGAGACGGTGCCCGACCCGGTGTTCTCCCAGGGGATGGTGGGGCCCGGTGTCGCCGTCCACCCCGAGCCCGGCCAGGAGGGCGGGCAGGAGGGCACCCAGGAGGTCACCGCCCCCATCGACGGCACCCTCGTCAAACTGCACCCCCACGCCTTCGTGGTGATGGCGCCCGACCAGCGCCGGGGCGTGCTCGTCCACCTGGGCATCGACACGGTCAAACTCAAGGGCGAGGGGTTCACGCTCCTGCTCGGGGAGGGTGCCGAGGTGACGGCGGGCACGCCCGTCGTGCGCTGGTCTCCGGGGTCGGTGGCCGCGCGCGGGCTCCCCGCGGTGGTCCCGGTCGTCGCCCTGGACGCCGCGCCCGGCGACCTGGGATCCGTCGCCGAGGGCGGTGTGGACAACGGCGAGACCCTCTTCACCTGGGCCTGAACACCACGGCCGGTGCGCCGCGCCGCGCGTCGGTCGTGGTGTTCCGACCACCCCCGCCGAGGGGGTAGTCTCCGGCGGACCAGCGATCCGCCGGAGATGAAGTCCCACATGAGAAGCCCCGTCACCCGAGTCCTGGCCTGCGCGGGAATCGCCCTGCTCGCCCTCACGGCCTGCACCACGGCACCCCAGGAGGAGGACACCTCGCCACGCGAAGAACCGTCGCCGTCCGAGCCGCCCTTCGAGCCGGTCCTGGCCCCGCGCCTGCTCGCGGAGATGGACCTGGACGCCAAGATCGGCCAGCTCCTGGTGCTCACCGCCCAGGGCACGACGGCCGCCGACAACGCCGCCCAGATCGAGGCGTACCGCCCTGGCGGCATCATCTACTTCGACGCCAACCTCACCGGCGCCGCCCAGATCGCCGAGTTCTCCAACGGGGTCCAGGAGCTCTCCCCGACCCCGCTGTTCGTCGGCGTGGACCAGGAGCAGGGGCTCGTGGTGCGGCTGCCGGTCGGCACCCGCTTCCCCGACGCCATGGCCGTCGGCGCCACCCGCGACCCCGAGCTGGCGGCGCTACGCGCCACGACGACCGCCACCGAGCTGGCCGCCCTGGGGATCAACCTCAACTACGCGCCCGACGCCGACGTCAACACCGACCCGGCCAACCCGGTGATCGGCATCCGCTCGTTCGGCTCCGAGCCCGACCTGGTCTCCGAGATGGCGCTCGCCGAGGCCGACGCCTACGCCGGGCAGGGGATCGTCCCCGTCGTCAAGCACTTCCCGGGGCACGGCGACACCGACGTGGACAGCCACACCGGGCTGCCCGTCATCGACCTGCCGCGCGACCGGTGGGAGGCCGAGCACCTGCCGCCGTTCCGCGCCGCGGTCGAGGCGGGCGTGGACGCGGTCATGACCGCCCACGTGCTCATGCCGCAGCTGGACCCGGACGAGCCCGCCACCCTGTCGTCGGAGATCATCGGCGGCATCCTGCGCGACGAGCTCGGCTACGAGGGCGTGGTCACCACCGACGCCCTCAACATGGAGGGCGTGCGGCAGCGCCACTCCGACGGGGAGAACGCGGTCCTGGCCCTGGAGGCGGGCGTGGACCAGCTACTGATGCCGCCGGACCCCGCCGCCGCGGTCGCCGCGATCAAGGCGGCCGTCGAGGAGGGGCGCCTCACCGAGGAGCGCATCGACGAATCCGTGCTGCGCGTCCTCTCCCTCAAGGAGAAGCGCGGCATCCTGGAGGCGGACCCGGTCGATCCGGCGGCGGCCGAGGAGGCCGTGTCCGACCCGGAGCACGCCGAGGCCGCCCAGCGCGTGGCGGACGCCTCCGCCACCGTGCTGCGCAACACCGACGGGGTCCTCCCGCTCGCCCCCGGCGCCCGGGTGCGCGTCGAGGGCACCAATGCCGACCGGCTCGCCGCCGCGCTCACCGAGGCGGGGCTCGAAGTCGTCACCGGTGACGCCGACGCGGTGATCGTGGGCACCAACACGGCGCCGGTCGGACGCTCCACGGCGCCCACCGTCGCCGTGTCCCAGGGCGGACCGTATTCGCTGGCCTCCTCGGACGTGGACGGGTTCGTCGCCGTCTACTCCGCCGTCGACGCGTCCCTGGCGGCCGCCGCCCGGGTCATCGCGGGGGAGGTGGAGCCCACTGGGACGCTCCCGGTGTCGATCCCCGACACGGCCGAGTTCGGCGCGGGCCTGTCCTACTAGGGGCCGGGGCGAGCGATCGGGCGGAAGGGTTGAAACGGGCGGGGAACGGGAAGAACCGTTGCCCGCCCGATCCCGGGCATCCGAGGTCGGGTGATACGACGACACGGATGGAGGGGATCGGATGGACGGCATCCGCCGAGGAGTCATCTCCGACTGGGGAGGCGTGCTCACACCCCCGCTCCCGGACGGGATCCGGGCCTGGCTGGCCGCCGACCGGATCGACGCCGCGCACTACTACGAGGTCATGACCCCGTACTTCGACGGCAGCCTGGTCGACGACAACCCCGTGCACGCGCTGGAGCGCGGGGAGATCGACACCGCGCTCTTCGAGCGCGACCTGGCGTCGCTGCTGCGCTCCACCCACGGGGGACCGGTGATCGCCGAAGGCCTGATCGAGCGCATGTTCGCCTCCTTCGCCCCGGTTCACGACATGTACGAGGCGCTCCGCGACGCCCGCCGTTCGGGCGCGAGCACGGCGCTCCTGTCCAACTCGTGGGGGAACGGCTACCCGCGCGAGCACTTCGTCACCACCTTCGACGAGGTGGTCATCTCCGGCGAGGTGGGAATGCGCAAGCCGGAACCGCGCATCTACCTGCACACCTGCCAACGGATGGGGCTGCGGCCCCAGGAGTGCGTGTTCATCGACGACCTGGAGCACAACGTCCGTACGGCCGAGGAGCTCGGGATGACCGGCATCCTGCACACCGACGTGGCGACGACCACGCGCGAACTGCGGAGCTTCCTCACGGCGGACCGCGAAGCCGCCTGACGGGTGCGGCAGACTTCAGGGTGACCGTCCCACCTTCCGGAGAGCCGCGATGTACGTCTTCCTGCCCAGCACCCTCCCCGCCCTCGCGACCGTCCTCGACGAGGGGAGGGTCCGGGTGCCGGTGGCGTTCGCGGCGGACACCGACGACGAGGAGGCGGAGTACGAGGCGATGTACGCGGCCGCCGAGGAGTCGCTGCGCCTCCTGGCGCAGGACCCCGCGGCCCCCCGCCGCCGCGTCGTGCTCGTCGCGAACCTGGCCGACCACCTGGTCGAGGAGGAGGGGCGAGAGGGACCGGACGTGGTCCGCGTCCGCATCACCGGCGATTCGATCCCGTACAAGCGCCTGGCCTCCGCGCACATCGACGACGAGGCCGCCGCCCCGGACGTCGCCGCAGCGGTGGCCGACCCGGACTCCGGCGCCGCGGACGACCACGAGCTCATGTGGTACGCGCTCCAGGAGCTGCGCCACCTCCTCGCCTGATGCCGGGCGGAGTGGTTCATGACGGGGGCACGGTCCGCCGGCCCGCCGGGCCCGGCAGCCCGTTCGTCCGCGCGCTCCTCGCCCACCTCGAGTCCTGGCCGGGGGCGCCCCGCCACCTCGGCCTCGAGGACGGGGACGAGGTCCTGGAGTACCTGCCGGGGGCGGTGGCGGCGGCCCGCCTCCTGCGCGGGTTCCACGACCTCACCGAGGGGACACCGCTCGCGGCGGGTGCGGAAGCCGTCTGCCACAACGACATCGCGCCGAAGAACACGGTGTTCCGCGGGGGACGGCCGGTGGCCTTCATGGCGCACCTGTGCCGGCAGTTCCTCGGCCTGGGGCCGACTGCTGAGGCCGGGGCCTCGGCCCGCGCCATCGCGGCGGTTCGCGATGCCTACGGCCTGCCGGACCCGCAGGGTGCCCTGGTGGACCGCGTCCTCTGGTGGCAGACCCTCACCGCCGACGGCATTGAAGAGGGAGCCGCCCGGGGCGACGCCGCCCTCCGCGCGTTCGTGGAGCGCGGAGCCGTCGCCGAGGCCTGTGCCGCCCACCGTTGGGTCACCGCCCACCGGGAGACCTTGGCCGCCCCTTGAGCCCGCGCTCCGTACCTGCCACGCTGACTATCGAACGCGGGACGCCGCCCTCCTGGGAAGGTCTCGGAGAGATAACGCGCCGCGTTGTCCCAGGTCATTAACTGCAAGCCCCGCGCACGCGGGGATGGACCGGGGTTCTACGAGAACTTCCTCATGTCGGGCACGCAAGCCCCGCGCACGCGGGGATGGACCGCGGGAGAGGTTCCCCCTTCGGCTGCCGACCTGGCAAGCCCCGCGCACGCGGGGATGGACCGGCGGCCCCGGCAGCACCCCCGCACCTGATCCAGCAAGCCCCGCGCACGCGGGGATGGACCGCGAGCCCGCAGCTCCGTCACGGGGGCCCTGGCGCAAGCCCCGCGCACGCGGGGATGGACCGGCGGCCGTCCGCCGCGCCCGGGAGCGGGCCCCGCAAGCCCCGCGCACGCGGGGATGGACCGGGGTGGCCACCCCCCTGGCCAGTGGCCACCGCGCAAGCCCCGCGCACGCGGGGATGGACCGCTGAGGCGGCCGTGGACCTGGACGGTCACGGCGTCAGCCCCGCGCACGCGGGGATGGACCGATCGACGCCGCCGTCCCGTCCGTGCTCGCCCAGTCAGCCCCGCGCACGCGGGGATGGACCGACAGCTGGGCGTACACCATCGCCCCCCGGCTCGTCAGCCCCGCGCACGCGGGGATGGGCCGGTGTTGCGCTGGAGGTACTGGTCACGCACCCCGCAAGCCCCGCACACGCGGGGGTGGACCCGTCACGCTGTACCAGGTGGCGTTGCCGTCGGCGTCAACCCCGCGCACGCGGGGACGGGCCGGGACGGCTCTGCCGGACCGGGCAGCGGGGCGTTGGCGCCGCGCCGGCGGGGCCGTTCGGGTGGTCAGGTGGGGGAGGGGAGGTCGGCGAGGCGCTTGTGGAGGAGGGCGCGGTCGTCCTCCGGAAGGCGCACGCCGAGGCGGTCCAGCCACGGGTCGAGGTCTTCCGGCGCCAGCTCCCCGTGCCGGGTGGGGGAGCCCGGGGCGCGGAGGGTGACCGAGTCCTGGGTGAGGCTGGCGTGGATCCCGTCGGGGAGGAAGCCCGTCACCACCAGCATCCTGCGGAACACCGAGTCCGGGTGGGTCGCGACGAAGTGGTTCCCCGCGACCAGGTCCACCGGGTACACCTCCGACTCGTGGGTCACGTGCAGCGGCTCCCACCCCTGCCCCCGCTGCTTGCGCAGCTCCCAGCCCCGCGACCGCCCGCGGGCCACCCGGGCGAGGCCGAAGGTCATCCCGCCCCCGCTGCTCCGGGCCCCGTCCTCCATCGCGATCGGCCGCCGCATGCCCGAGCCGAACCCCGGGTCGGCCAGCAGCCGCCGGCCGTCCAGCACGACCTCGACCAGCAGGTGCGTCCGTGCATTCTCGCCTGCGGGGCCGACCGTGCCCAGCCGCCGGTGCACCTCGAAGCCCAGCCGCTCCAGGGCGGCCGCGAACAGCACCCCGTGCTCGAAGCAGTACCCTCCCCGCCCCCCGCCCAGGAACTTCTCCTGCACGCCCCGGACGTCGACCGCCGGGGACCGGCCCAGGAGCGCGTCCACGGTCTCGAAGGGGAACGCCCTGATGTGCGCCTCGTGCAGCCGGTCCAGGTACTCCCCGTCCGGCCGTTGTGCGGGCACCCCCAACCGGTCCAGGTAGGCCGTCAGGTCCAGGGCCTCGGTGCCCCATGAGGTCGTCATGGCGGATCTCCTCTCGTCACCCCGTTGCAGCGCGGGCGGATAACGGGGTGTTCCTGGAGGAACCCGGAGGAACGGCGCGGGAATATCTCAGGGGCGCAGGTCGCGTCGGAGTACCGTGCGGAGGTCGCCGGGCGGCCGACCGGTGATGCGTTCGACCGTGTCCGTGACGCGGTCCTCGGCACCCGAGGCGATGAGGCCGTCGAGCCGCACCAGCATCCGTGCCACCTCCACCGGCATCGCCGCCGCCAGCGCCCGCTCCACGTCGCCGGGTTCCAGTGACTCGTGCACGACCTCCCGCCCCGTCACCTCGCCGTAGATCGCGGCGACCTCGTCGTAGCCCAGCGCCTCGGGTCCGGTGAGGACCGGCTCCCGTTCGACCGGCTCCGCGCCGGTCAGCGCGTGCGCGGCGACCGCCGCGATGTCGCGGGCGTCGACGAACCCCACCCGTCCGCCCTCGGTGGCCGTCGCGATCGCCCCCTGCTCCCGGAACCCGGTCGCGTGCGGGTGGTCCCCCACGAAGTTCTGCATGAACCACGACGGCCGCAGCACCACCGCCTCGTCGAACACCTCCAGCACCATCCGCGCCACCCGCCCCACCACTGGTCCTCCGGTGGGAACGGCCGACGCGCCGAGCAGCACCGCCCGGCGCACGCCGCGGCGGTGCGCCCGCTCCAGGAACGGCCCCATGGCCTCGACCGGGTCCGCGTCCAGCGGCGGCGGCACCAGGTACACGCGGTCGACGCCGTCGAGGGCCGCGTCGTGGCCGCCCGGGTCGTACCAGTCGAACCTGACGCCCCGCCCCGGTCCCGGACGGCGGCTCGCCGCGACCACCTCCGCGCCGAGTCCGTCCAGCACGGGGATGAGCGCGCGGGCGGTCGTCCCCGTCGCCCCCGTCACGAGGACCTTCACGCGCCCACCCCCGCGGCCTGCGCCACCAGCGGGTCCCAGTAGTCGCGGTAGGAGGTGACCCGCCCCTGGGCCACCTCCAGTACGACCACGTACCGCTGCTCGTAGGGCGCGCCCGTCGCCCTGACCCGGGCGCTCAGGCCCATCTCGATGACGGCGCGGCCCGGGTCGGTCGTCTGATGGACCACCGTTTCCGGCTTCGCGCCGAACTCGAACAGCTCCGGGACGCCCGCCATGTACGCCAGCACCGCCTCCCGCCCGTCGAGCCGCCGGACCGCGCCCGGCGGCGCGAACGGGAACTCCATGACGGCGTCCTCGGCCACCAGGCCGGCCCAGCCGGCGGTGTCGCCCCGCCACAGCAGGTCCATCAGCTCGTGGAACACCGCTTCGGGTGTGCCCTGCTCCACGCCCATCCCGCTCCCCCCATAAAATCGGACCATCGGTCCGGATCAATATACGGACCGCCAGTCCGTTTAACAAGGGGGAAGTGTGGCCCGCGAGAACGAACGCGCCGACGCCGCGCGCAACCGGGCGGCCATCCTGGCCGCCGCGGACCGGCTCTTCGCCGAATCACCGCACGGCACCGCGGTGTCCATGGACGAGATCGCCGAGGCGGCCGGGGTCGGCAAGGGCACCCTGTTCCGCCGCTTCGGCGACCGCGCGGGCCTGGTGCGCGCCGTCTTCGACGCGCGCACCGCCTGGTTCCGCGAAGCGCTGGCCGCGGGCCCCGAACCGCTGGGCCCGGGCACCCCGCCCCGGGAACGGGTCTTCGGGATCATGGAGGCCCTGGTGCGGATCAAGCTCGACAACACCCACCTGACGCAGACCCTGGAGGAGGCGCCCGCCGGGCGCGGCGCCGAGCTCTTCGCCTCCGAGTCCTACCGCCTCGTCCACGGTCTCCTGGCCGACGCCGTCGCCCGCGCCGGCCAGGCGCCTCCGGCGCCGGACGCCGCGTGGACCGCGCACGTCCTGCTCGGCGCCGTCCGGGCCGACCTGGTGGGCCACCTCGTCGCCGCCGAGGGACTCACCCGGGGCCGGGCGCTGCGCGACGTGCGCGCACTGGTGGAGCGGCTCCTCGGACCGTGACCGGTTCGGCCCCGGTGTGGCCGGTCCCGGACGGGGTTCTCGACGGGAAACGCCCGTGCGGCACAATAGGGGGGTCCGACTGTCGTGCATCACCCGAGGAGTTCGCCATCAGCCGCCTGGTGCTATGGAACATCGACCTCACGCTCCTCGACGTCGGCCGGGTCATGCGGGCCGCCTACGCCGAGGCCTTCGAGAAGGTCACCGGTGAGCCCCTGGTCTACCTGACCTCGACCGCGGGCCGTACGGACTCGGAGATGTTCTTCGAGTTCTGCGCCCGCAACTACGTCGACATCGAGCCCGACGTCGACACCCTCGCCCAGTTCCTCGCGGCCCTGGAGGCCGCCTTCGAGACCCGCGCCGGGGAGTTGGCGGCCAAGGGGCGGGTGATGCCCGGGGCGGCGGCCTCGCTGGCGGCCGTGGCCTCGCTGCCCGACACCGTGCAGACGGTGGTCAGCGGCAGCCCCCGGACGGTGGCCACCGCCAAGCTGGTGGCCTTCGGCCTGGACCCCTACCTGAACCTGGCCATCGGCGGCTACGGGTCGGTCAACTACCCCAAGTCCACGCTCATCCAGTCCATCCGCCTGCACGCGGCGGAGGGCGGGATGATCCCCGACTCCAGTACCGTCCTGATCACCGACAACGTCTCCGACGTCCGGGCCGCCCTGATCGGCGGGGCCGTCCCGGTCGGGGTCCTCAACGGCCCCACGACGGAGGGGCAGCTGCGCGACGCGGGCGCGCAGGTCGTCCTGCCCGACCTCACCGACCCCCGCGCCGTGATGACCGCCGTCCATCAGGCGACCGATTCGACAACGGCTCGATAACGACACGTACGTCTCCGACCGGGTCGAGGTGAACCCTCGTGCACATCGCCACCGACCGTCGCAATCCGCTTCTTACAGTGTGTAACCGTGGTTTAACGGTGTTGCTCCTGCCCTCCGACGTGAAAAGCAGTAGCCTGTGTTCTTGGACGAGGCAGTGACAATGGGGTCTGAAGCCTCTTTCTTCCAGCCTGTGCGCACAGGTCACACCACCACCACACCGCTCCCGGGGTCCCGTGCGGCCCTGGGTGCTCACGTAAAATCACACATCAGCTCAGGGATTCACAGGGCACATGACCCGGTGATCCCACAGCGCTCGTGCGACGTTGCTCACAAAGGAGTGAGATAGACACATGTCCGGGCAATCCGACGGCACCCTCCAGCAGCTGCTCGCCGAAGCGGCGACCAAGTGGTCCCCCGGCCCGCGGCTCGGCGCCGACGAGGCCGAGGCCGTCCGCCGCTTCCTCCCGCTCTACTACCGGCACACCGACCCGGAGGAGATCGCGGGCCGCACCCCCGAACAGATCTGCGGCATGGCCGAGGCCCACCGCGCCTTCGGCGCTCAGCGCCGCCCCGGCCGCGCCAAGGTCCGCGTGCACACCCCGACCGTCGAGCGCGACGGCTGGGACTCCCGGACCAGCATCGTCGAGACCGTCACCGACAACGCGCCCTTCCTCGTCTCGTCCGTGACGATGGCCCTGCGCGAGCTCAACGCGGGCGTCCGCCTGATCATCCACCCCCAGATGACCGTGGGCCGCGACCTGGAGGGCGAACTCCGCCAGATCGACCCCGAGCTCGGCGGCGACGGCCTGCTGCCCGTCGACGAGTCCTGGATGCACATCGAGATCGACCGGCAGACCGACCCCGAGCGGATCAAGGAGATCACCGACCGGCTCGAGTCCGTCCTCAACGACGTCCGCTACGTGGACGAGGACGCCGCCAAGATGAGCGACCGGGCCATCCGGATCGCCGACGAGCTGGCCGCCTACCCCGACCGCCTGGTCGCCGGGGGCGTGGACGCCCGCGAGATCGGCGAGAGCGTCGACTTCCTGCGCTGGGTCGCCGGGCGCCACTTCACCTTCATGGGCTACCGCGAGTACACCCTGGTCACCGACGAGAACGGCGACGACGCCCTGCGCCCGGAGCCCGGCACCGGCCTGGGCATCATGCGCATGGACTCCCCGGCCTCCACCAGCTTCGCCGCCCTGCCCCCGGAGATCCGCGGCAAGGCCCGCGAGCCCTACATCCTGGTGCTCACCAAGGCCAACTCCCGCTCCACCGTCCACCGGCCCAAGTACCTGGACTACATCGGCGTCAAGAAGTTCGACGCCCAGGGCAACATCGTCGGCGAGCGCCGCTTCCTGGGGCTGTTCACCTCCCAGGCCACCAACACGGGCATCGCCCAGATCCCCATCCTCCGCCGCAAGCAGGCGGAGATCCTGGCCCTGGCCGGGTTCGAGGCCGACAGCTACGACGGCCGCGACCTCACCGAACTGCTGGAGACCTTCCCCCGCGAGGAGCTCCTCCAGATCCCCGTCGGCGAGCTGTACACCATCGTCCGCGGCGTCATGCGCCTGCGCGACCGCCGCGGCACCAAGCTGTTCATGCGCCGCGACCCCTACGGCGGCCGGTACATGTCCTGCTTCGTGTACATGCCGCGCGACGAGTACAGCACCCGCGTGCGCCTGGACATCCAGCAGGTGCTCGGCGAGGCCTTCCACGGCGCGACCATGGACCACAACGTCATGATCGGCGCCGCCCCGCTGGCCCGCCTCTACCTGGTGGCGCGCGCCCGCCACGGCGAGACCCTGGCCGACATCGACCAGCTCGCCCTGGAGGAGAAGGTCCGCCGGGCCGCCCGCTCCTGGGACACCGACCTCGACGACGCCCTCACCGACGCCTTCGGCCCGGACCGCGCCACCGAGTACAAGGAGCGGTACGGCTCCGGCCTCTCCGAGGCCTACAAGGTCGACAACCAGCCCGAGGTCGCCGCGCGCGACATCGGCGCCCTGGAGGAGCTGCTCGCCCGCACCGCGCCCGACGAGCGGCGGGGCGCGTTCTCCGCCAGCCTCTACCGGCACCCCGACGACGACGCCTGGCGCTTCCGCGTCCACCGCGTCGGCAAGCCCATCTCGCTCTCCCGGATCCTGCCGGTCCTGGAGCACCTGGGCGTCGAGGTGGTCGACGAGTGGCCCTACGACATCGACGTCCAGGGCGTGGGCCGGGTCTGGATCTACGACTTCGGCCTGGGCCCCGTCACCGCGGCCGACCTGCCCGACGAGCGGCTCAAGAAGCTGTTCGAGGACGCCTTCGACGCCTCCTGGCGCGGCCTGGGCGAGTCCGACCGGTTCAACACCCTGGTGGTCCGCGCCGGGCTGGACTGGCGCCAGCTCACCGTGCTGCGCGCCTACGCCAAGTACCTGCGCCAGGCCGGGTCCACCTTCACCCCCGACTTCCTGGCCGACATCCTGGCCGCCAACGTCGGGATCACCGGCCTGCTCGTCGACCTGTTCCAGACCCGCTTCGACCCGGACCAGCCCGACGAGGGCCGGACCGAGCGCACCGAGGCCCTGGTCCGCAAGATCGAGGGCGAGCTGGACTCGGTGGCCAGCCTGGACCACGACCGCGTGCTGCGGTCCTTCCTGGCCGTCATCAGGGCCACGCTGCGCACCAACCACTACCAGGGCAACCCCTACCTGGTGCTCAAGCTCGACCCGCAGAGCATCCCGGACCTGCCCCAGCCCCGGCCCAAGCTGGAGATGTACGTCTACTCGCCGCGCGTCGAGGGCGTCCACCTGCGCTTCGGCCGGGTCGCCCGCGGCGGCCTGCGCTGGTCGGACCGGCTGGAGGACTTCCGCACCGAGGTCCTGGGCCTGGTCAAGGCGCAGATGGTGAAGAACTCGGTGATCGTCCCCAGCGGCGCCAAGGGCGGCTTCGTCTGCAAGCGCCTGCCCGAGGGCGGCACCCGCGAGCAGGTCATGGCCGAGGTCGTCGCCTGCTACAAGGACTTCATCAGCGGCCTGCTCGACGTCACCGACAACCTGGTCGACGGCGCCGTCGTCCACCCCGAGCGCACCGTCCTGCACGACGGCGACGACTCCTACCTGGTGGTGGCGGCCGACAAGGGCACCGCGACGTTCTCCGACACCGCCAACGAGATCTCCAAGGGGCGCGGCTTCTGGCTGGGCGACGCCTTCGCCTCCGGCGGCTCGGTCGGCTACGACCACAAGGCCATGGGCATCACCGCCCGCGGCGCCTGGGAGTCGGTCAAGTACCACTTCCGGGAGATGGGCGTCGACGTCCAGAGCGAGCCCTTCACCGCGGTCGGCATCGGCGACATGTCCGGTGACGTGTTCGGCAACGGCATGCTGCTGTCGCAGCAGATCAAGCTGGTCGCCGCGTTCGACCACCGGCACGTGTTCCTCGACCCGGACCCGGACCCGCACACCTCCTGGGTGGAGCGCAAGCGGCTCTTCGAGCTGCCGCGCAGCAACTGGGAGGACTACGACCCGGCGCTGATCTCCGAGGGCGGCGGCGTCTATCCGCGCTCGGCCAAGTCCGTCCCGGTCAGCGCGCAGGTCCGCGCGGCCCTGGGCATCGAGGACGACGTCACGGCGCTGACCCCCGACGAGCTGATCCGCCGGGTCCTCACCTCCCCGGTGGACCTGCTGTGGAACGGCGGCATCGGCACCTACGTCAAGGCCGCCTCCCAGACCCACGCCGAGGTCGGGGACAAGGCCAACGACCAGGTCCGCGTCGACGCCACCGAGCTGCGCGTCAAGGTCGTGGGCGAGGGCGGCAACCTGGGCCTGACCCAGCCCGCCCGCATCGAGTTCGCCCGCGAGGGCGGCCGGGTCAACACCGACTTCATCGACAACTCGGCCGGCGTGGACACCTCCGACCACGAGGTGAACATCAAGATCATGCTCGACCGGGAGGTGCGCGACGGCTCCCTGGACGCCGACGAGCGCGACCGCCTGTTCATCGACATGACCGACGAGGTCGCCGAGCTGGTCCTGGACAACAACTACGCGCAGAACACGGTGCTGGCCGCCGCCCGCAAGCAGGCCCACCAGATGCTGCACGTCCACGGCCGCTACATGCGCCACCTGGAGCGCACCAAGGTCCTCAAGCGCAAGCTGGAGGACCTGCCCTCCGACAAGGCGATCGCGGAGCGGCGCGCCGCGGGCCAGGGCCTGACCGGCCCGGAGTTCGCGACGCTCCTCTCCTACACCAAGAT
Source organism: Nocardiopsis changdeensis (assembly GCF_018316655.1). Lineage (GTDB taxonomy): Bacteria > Actinomycetota > Actinomycetes > Streptosporangiales > Streptosporangiaceae > Nocardiopsis > Nocardiopsis changdeensis. The sequence continues at coordinate 1,256,104 of NZ_CP074133.1, forward strand.
CAGCCTCAAGGACCAGATCGGCCTGTCCGACCTGGCGCAGGACCCGTACCTGGCCGACACCCTGGTCGGGTACTTCCCGACGCCGCTGCGCACGGAGCGGTTCGCGCGGGCGGTGGCCACCCACCCGCTGCGCCGGGAGATCATCGTCAACCAGGTGGTCAACCAGATGGTCAACCGCTCCGGGCTGACCTTCGCCTTCCGCCTCAACGAGGAGCTGGGCTCCAGCGCCGCGGACATCGCCCGCGCCTACCTGGTCGTCCAGGAGGTGCTGCGCCTCCAGGAGTTCTGGGGCGGGGTGGAGGAGCTGGACCACCGCATCTCGGTGGACGGCCAGCTCACCCTGCTGCTGGAGACCCGCAAGCTGGCCGAGCGCTCGGCCCGGTGGCTGCTGCGCAACCGCACCTTCCCGTTCGACATCCGCACCGAGATCGGGTTCTTCTCCGAGGGCGTGGGCGGGGTCCTGGGCCGGCTGGTGGGCCTGCTGCGCGGCCGCGACCGCGAGGCGTTCACCGAGCGCCGCGACCGGTACATCGGCCAGGGCGTCCCGGCCGAGCTGGCCGAGCGGGTCGCGGCCATGGTGCCCGCCTACTCCACCCTGGACCTGGTGGAGATCGCGCACCGCACCGGCCGGCCGGTGGAGAAGGTCGCCGAGCTGTACTTCGAGCTGGCCGACCGGCTCAACATCAGCTGGTGGCGGGAGCGGATCATCGACCTGCCGCGCGACGACCGGTGGGGCACGATGGCGCGCGGCGCGCTGCGCGACGACCTGTACGAGGCGCACGCGGCCCTCACCGGCCGGGTGCTGGAGTCGGGCACGCCGGACGACTCGGTCGAGGCGCTGATGCTCTCCTGGTTCGAGCAGAACCGCGAGGCCGTCCAGCGGGCGGGGATCACCCTGTCCGAGATCCAGGAGAACGAGCGGTTCGACCTGGCCACCCTGTCGGTGGCGCTGCGGTCCTTCCGCTCCCTGGTCGACGACTGACCCCCGTGCCCGCCCCTCGGGGCGGGCCGCGGGGTGACCGGGGCCGTCCGCAAGGGCGGCCCCGGCCGTGTTCGCCGGTGGCGGTCCCCGCGGGGCGGGGGCCTACACTGGGGTCCGTGGCAGAACTGGACCCAGCAGAGAAGATCAAGGACCTCGCGGCGACCCTGGCGAGCGTCACCGCCGTCTTGGACCTGGAGGCGATGAGCACCCGGATCGAGGAGCTGCGCGAGCAGTCCGCCGACCCGGAGCTGTGGGCCGACCAGGGCAACGCGCAGAAGGTGACGCGCGAGCTCTCCAGCCTGGAGTCCATGGTCAACAAGATCGAGGGCATCGGCCGGCGGCTCGACGACCTGGGCGTGCTCTACGAACTGGCCGAGGCCGAAGAGGACGCCGACACCAGGGCCGAGGCCGACCGCGAGCTGGAGCAGCTCCGCAAGGAGATCGGTGAGCTGGAGGTGCGCACCCTCCTCAACGGCCCGCACGACGAGCACGAGGCCCTCGTCACCATCAACTCCCAGGCGGGCGGCGTGGACGCCGCGGACTGGGCGCAGATGCTCCAGCGCATGTACCTGCGCTGGGCCGAGCGGCACGGCTACCCCACGGAGATCTACGAGACCTCCTACGCGGAGGAGGCGGGCATCAAGTCCACCTCGTTCGCGGTCAAGGCGCCGTTCGCCTACGGCACCCTGCGCGGCGAGCACGGCACCCACCGCCTGGTCCGCATCTCCCCGTTCGACAACCAGAACCGGCGCCAGACCTCCTTCGCCGGCGTGGACGTCGTCCCCGTGGTGGAGCAGAGCGACCACATCGACATCGACGAGACCGAGCTGCGCATCGACGTGTACCGCTCCTCGGGTCCCGGCGGCCAGGGCGTCAACACCACCGACTCGGCGGTGCGCATCACCCACCTGCCCACCGGGATCGTGGTGTCCTGCCAGAACGAGCGGTCCCAGCTCCAGAACAAGGCGACCGCGATGACGATGCTCCAGGCCAAGCTGCTGGCGCGCAAGCGCGAGGAGGAGCAGGCGGCGCTGGACGACATCCGCGGCGAGTCGGTGAGCAGCTGGGGCACCCAGATGCGCAACTACGTCCTCCAGCCCTACCAGAGCGTCAAGGACGTGCGGACCGGCATGGAGACGGGCAACACCGCTGCGGTGCTGGACGGCGAGATCGACGAGTTCATCGACGCCGAGATCCGCTGGATGCGCAGCCGGGAGCGGTCCGAGGACGCCTGACCCCACGACACGCCGACCGGCCGGGCGGCCCGCGCGGGACCGGGGACCCCTCCCCGGGGCGTGCGGGCCCCGGCCGTTCCGGTCTCGTGGAGGACGGGGTATCGGACCCCGGCGCGGCCGCGGGGACCGGGGACCTTCTCCCTGTAATATCCGGGGTCCGGCCGCACGGAGCGACCGCGGTGACACCCTGGGTGTCGGTGCGGATGCTACGGGTGAGCATATTGGGAAGAATGCGCAGGTTGTATCCCAATGGTGATGCTCACGACTCCGCGGTTTTACCGAAACGGCTATATGTGAACGTTATCATCGGTTGACGCCTCCGATATGCTCGGGGCTGTTGTCCGATAGTGTGCGGAATCTTCGGGTGCGACGCGGCCTGGACGATCCGGGTCGTTCCCCCCTCTACACTGTCGGTTGGCCATGCGGCCGGTACGATCCCCGCACGGAGTCCTCTCCGCGTCGGGTACCCATACCTTCGAGAACCTTGTGATGCGCCTGTGATCCACTTCGACAACGTCACCAAGGTCTATCCGACCCAGAAACGCCCCGCGCTCGACGGCGTTTCCATTGACGTAGACAAGGGCGAGTTCGTCTTCCTCGTCGGCCCGTCCGGCTCCGGCAAGTCGACCTTCCTCCGCCTGGTCCTCAAGGAGGAGAAGCCCGACAAGGGCCGCGTGCACGTGGCCGGCAAGGACCTCGCGCGCCTGTCCAACTGGAAGGTGCCGCACCTGCGCCGCCGCATCGGCTGCGTCTTCCAGGACTTCCGCCTGCTGCCGAACAAGAACGTCTTCGAGAACGTCGCGTTCGCCCTGGAGGTCATCGGCAAGCCCCGCAGGTTCATCCGCAAGGTCGTCCCCGAGGTCGTCGAGCTCGTCGGCCTGGAGGGCAAGGCCGGACGCATGCCCAACGAACTGTCCGGTGGCGAGCAGCAGCGCGTCGCGATCGCCCGCGCGTTCGTCAACCGCCCGCAGATCCTGCTGGCCGACGAGCCCACCGGCAACATCGACCCCGCGACCTCGATCGGCATCATGAAGGTCCTGGACCGGATCAACCGCACGGGTACCACCGTCGTCATGGCGACCCACGACGCCGCCATCGTCGACTCGATGCGCAAGCGCGTGATCGAGCTTGAAGAGGGCCTCGTGGTGCGCGACCAGTCGCGCGGCGTCTACGGCCAGGCGTACTGACCTTCTGGCGCGCCCGGCGCCGGGCGTCCCACCCCGCCGAGGACCCGACCGGCGCGGCGAACCACCCAAGGATGGACCTTTAACAGATCATGCGAGCACAATTCGTTCTCTCCGAGACGTGGATCGGCCTGCGTCGGAACCTGACGATGACGATCGCCGTCATCACCACGGTCGCCATCTCCCTCGCCCTCTTCGGCGCGGGCCTGCTGGTCAACCAGCAGGTGTCCGAGATGCGCAACTACTGGGACGAGCGGATCACGCTCACCATCTACATGTGCAACGAGATCTCGCCGACCCCCGTCTGTCAGGAGAACGGGCCCGCGACCGACGAGGACCGCGCCGCGCTCCAGGACAAGCTGGAGGGCATGGAGCAGGTCCAGGACGTCACCTACCTGACGGCCGCCGAGGCGTGGCAGGACTTCCAGGAGCGCCTGGGCGCCTCCAACGAGGCCCTGGCCGCCGCCGCGCAGGAGGGCGACATCCCGGACAACTTCCGGGTGCAGCTCACCAACCCGGAGTACTACGACACCGTGCGGGCCGCCGTCGAGGGCAGCCCCGGCGTCGACTCCATCTCCAACGACCAGCGGGTCCTGGAGCAGTTCTTCGGCCTGCTGGACGGGCTCAAGTGGTCCGCGCTGCTGGTCGCCGGCGTGCAGCTGGCCGCGGCCGCGCTGCTGATCGGCAACACCATCCGCCTGTCGGCCTACAGCCGCCGCCGCGAGACCGGGATCATGCGCCTGGTCGGCGCCTCCAACTTCTACATCCAGCTGCCCTTCCTCCTGGAGGGCGCGATCGCCGGCCTCGTCGGCGGCCTCATCGCCTCCGGGTTCATCGTGGCCACCCGGTTCACGCTGCTGACCCGCGTGGAGGAATGGTTCCAGTTCGACATCGCACTGGGCACCGGCGCGCTCATGTACGTGATCGGTGTATCGATGATCCTCGGTGTGCTGCTGTGCACCGTCACCTCGTTCCTCACCCTGCGCCGGTACCTCAAGGTCTGACGCGGGCCGTCGGGGACGGACACGACCGAACCGGGGGGCCTCGTGCCCCCCGGGCGTATTGAAGGGACACCCCAAGTGGCACGGGAAACCGGGCGCAAACTCATCGCGCAGAACCGGCGCGCCCGGCACGAATACCACATCGACGAGACCTACGAGGCGGGCATCGTCCTCACCGGTACCGAGGTGAAGTCGCTCCGAGAGGGCCGGGCGTCCATCGTCGACGGGTTCGCGCACATCGGCGACGGCGAGGTGTGGCTGGAGCACGTGCACATCCCCGAGTACTCACAGGGCACCTGGACCAACCACGCGTCCCGCCGATCGCGTAAGCTACTCCTGCATCGCGCGCAGATCTCGCGGCTCATCGGCAAGACCCGGGAGCCCGGCTACACGCTGATCCCGCTGGCGCTGTACTTCAGTGACGGTCGGGTCAAGGTCGAGATCGCTCTGGCACGCGGTAAGCGCGAATACGACAAGCGTCAGGACATCGCCGAACGCGAGGCGAAGCGGGACATGGAACGCGCGCTCCGCCAACGCAACCGATGAGGCGCCCGAAAGGAACACACACGGTGTCCCCCCGTCCCCACGGCCGCAGGACCGCGGCCGCCGGCAGCGCCCTGATCCTCGCTGCCACCCTGGCCGCCTGTACTCCCGACCCCAGCCCCGAGGTGGCGGTCAGGTCCTTCCTGCTCGCCTGGCAGAGCGGTGAGCACGCGGAGGCGGCCCGGTACACAGACGGCGACCCGGAGGAGGTCGAGCGCGCCCTCACGGACATGAAGGAGCAGCTCGACCTCGCCTCCCTGCGCTTCGGGCTCGGCCCGATCTCCCGGGAGAAGGACAGCGCCACCGCCGAGTTCTCGGCCCACGCCGACCTCGGCATGGGCGACCCCACCTGGGACTACACCGGTCGGATGCCGCTCACCTGGGGCCCCGACGGCTGGAAGATCACCTGGTCCTCCGGGGTCCTGCACCCCGAGCTGAACCCCGAGGAGCGCCTCGCGGTCAGCTACGAGGCCCAGGAGCGCGGGCAGATCCTCGACAGCCAGGGCCGGCCCCTGGTCGCCGCCGACCGGGTCAGCGCCTTCGGCGTGGTGCCGGCCGAGATGGAGGACAAGGAGGCCGGGGTCACCGAGCTGGCCCGCCTCCTCGACGAGGACCCCGACCGCCTGCTCAACCGCGTGCGCTCCGCGCCGCCCGAGCAGTTCCAGCCGCTGGTGCTCATGCGCAACTCCAGCGTGGACGGGGCGCTGCTGGCCGACGTCCGCGAGATCTCCGGCGCGGACGTGCAGGAGGTGGAGATCAACCTGACCCCGGCCGCGGCGCCGTTCGTGGTCGGCGAGGTCGCCGGCACCGCCGAGCACCGGGTCTCCTCCCGGGTCCCGGGCACCTACCAGGCCGGCGACACCGTGGGCCTGAGCGGACTGCAGAACATCTACCAGCACGAGCTGGCGGGCTCGGCGACCACCCAGGTCGTCACCCTGGACGCCGACGGGCAGGTCACCGGGGTCCTGGAGTCCTGGGAGGGCGAGCAGAGCGGCGGCGTCGACACCACGCTCGACACCGACGTGCAGCGGGCCGCCGAGCACGCGCTCACCGGGATGCCCGGCGACGCCTACCTGGTGGCCGTGGCCCCCGGCACCGGCGAGATCCTGGCCGCCGCCAACGCCTCCGGCAACACCGGCGACGACAACGCCTTCACCGGGTCCTACAAGCCCGGCGGGACCTTCGGTGTGATCGCCGCGCTGGCCGCCCTGGAGACGGGCGCCGCCACCCCGACCAGCGAGGTGCCCTGCGGGCCCAGCGTCGAGATCGGCGGGCAGACCTTCACCAACCCGAGCCAGGGCTCGCTCAGCTTCGACCCCAGCCTGGTCCGCAACATCGCGTTCGGCTGCAACGTCGGGTTCGCCGCCCTGGGCGAGGAGGTCGGCGCCGAGGCGCTGGCCGCGACCGCGCAGGAGCTCGGCGTCGGGGCGAACTGGCAGCTGCCGGTCCCCTCCTCGCCGGGCGAGGTCGAGATCGGCGGCGGCGAGGTCGAGACGGCCTCGGCGATGATCGGCGAACACGGGGTGCGGGTCAGCCCGCTGACCATGGCCCTGGTCGCCGGTGCCGTCGCCGACGGCTCCTGGCACCCGCCGCAGCTGGTGCGCGACGAGGCCGCCGCCGGGGCCACCGCCCTGGACGCGACCGGCCTGGAGGTGGTCCGCCAGGGGCTGCGCGAGGCCGTCGTCCAGCGCATGCCCGAGCTGACCATGGGGGTCGGCGAGGGCGAGGTGCACGGCCAGGCCGCGCGCACCGAGCAGGGCGACACCGCGCTGCACTGGTTCGTCGGCTACCAGGGGGACGTGGCGTTCGCGGTGCTGGCCGAGGTGGACCCGGCCCAGACGCAGTGGTCGCAGTACGCGGTCACCGCGGCCCAGTCGTTCCTGTCGGGCATGGCCAACGGGGTCCCGGAGACCACCACCGGGGTCCCCGACACCACCACCGAGGCTCCGCTGACGGAGGCCGATCTGACGGCCACCGAGGAGACCGGCTGGTAATCCGGTCGTACATACCATGCCCTGATGGGGCAAAACGGGCGGCCCTTCCGCAACCTTCGGGAGGGCCGCCCGCGTCTTTCCGGATACCTGGCACCGCGACAGGGGGTAGCGGGCCAGCGTGGAGGCAGGACCTCATCTCGGGGGAGATCCTGCCGGTTTCCAACGGTCGGCCCGACCCTGCCGACCGGCCCCCGCGGGAGAGCGTCGACCACTCTGAGTCCGCCCCGCGGGGGTTTCTCCCTGTTCGAAACCGGTCCGCGTCGGCGGGAATCAGCTTGGCCCCCGCGGCGTTGACCCGGTAGAGTGACGAACGAGCCGAAGGACCACGGTCCGGACGCTCGTTGCGGGCACCGCGGGCCACGGCCGGCGGAGCCTTGACAACTGCACAGGGGGTGATCGGTTTCGACTTCGGTCGGCGTTTCAGGGGAAGCGGGTCGAGGGTTGTGTTTGTGACCTCGTTAATCCTGCATTCACGCTAAACACAAGTGCCAATTCCAAGCGCACTGAGTTCGCTCTCGCTGCCTAAGCGATAGCGACTCTGTCGGTCCGGGCTCGTCATCGGCCCGGGTACCGGCATCAGCCAGATGACTCACCGCGCGGATCAGGCCACAGGGCCCGCGCGGGACATTTCAGTGGCTGGGCCCGTCAGCGATGTGTCTGTACAAGCGCTGGGGCCGAGTAGAACGACACTACAGACTGCACCCGGAGAAGCTCTGGTGCGTCATCGAAGGACGCGGGTTCGATTCCCGCCACCTCCACTCCACGACGACCCTGCTCGGGGGCCTACGGCCGCCTCGCAGGGTCGTTTCGGCATGTCCGCCGGGGGGAGACCCCCCGAACCCCCCGAGGCACCCCCCTGTGGCGGGGCCGCGGGGAACGGTTCCGTGGGCGGTACGTGCTCTCACATCGTGACGCGGGCTGTGCCCGCTTTCGGGCGACTCCGCTTGGAGCCTTCGGCTCCTTGCGGGGTCGCCCTTTGTCGTGTCCACCGGGGGGATCGGTCCGGTGGGCGGTGCGTGCTCTCACATCGTGACGCGGGCTGTGCCCGCTTTCGGGCAGCTCTGCTCGGAGCCTTCGGCTCCTTGCGGGGTCGCCCTTTGTCGTGTCCGCCGGGGGGATCGGTCCGGTGGGCGGTGGGTGCTCTCACGTTGTGAGGCGGGCTGTGCCCGCTTTCGGGCGGCTCCGCTTGCGGGGTCGCCTTTTTTGTTCGGGCGGGGTGAGTTGTTCCGGGTGCGATAGGGTTGGCAGGCCTAAAAGATTCTGGCTGGTGTGGTTATTCCAGCCCTCGGTTCTCCTGAGATGCAGTCGCGCCCGTCGGCGCGAACCCGAGGCGCCCCATCCTTCTACGGAGTGGACGGCGGCGCTGAGGTGTACGCATCGAGGCGTCGTCGTCCCGGACAAGGGATCGACGATGAACAAGAAGAGCGCTCTTCTCTCTCAGGTCATCATGACCTTCATCATGGCCGCGACCATGTCGGGCATCATGGGCCTCATCTTCACCGGGCCGACCATGGAGTGGTTGACCGGGTGGCCCCGGCAGTTCGCCATCGCGTGGCCGATCGCGTTCGCCCTGACCATGGGCGCCTGGCCCGTTTCGATGGCGCTCGCCGGGAGGATCCTCCGCGGCCGCGGAGGTGAGGCCTCCGAAACGGCCTGACACGTGCGCGGCCCGGGCCCGGCGGGCCCGGGCCGCGGCTGGTCGTGGGGCGGGCTCCGGCGGCATGATGGGGGTCCGCGCCCTGCTCCTGCGTTCGTCGGTGGGAGGGGAGTGGGGATGCGGTCTCGGCGGGGGTTCCTGGTCGGAGGCGGGGTCGCGGCCGCGGCCGCGGTGGTGGGGGGCGGCGCCGCGGTGCGGTGGGCGTCCAGGAGCCCGCGGGAGCGGCTGGCGGACCTGGTGCCCGAGGGGCCCGAGGTCAGTGTGGTCGCGGCGGACGGCGAGCCCCTGGTGGCGGTGGGGATGGACACCGCGCGGGACGTGTGCTCGGTGACCAAGCAGTTCACCGCGGCCGGCGTCCTGCGGCTGGAGATGGACGGGGAGCTGTCCGTCGGGGACCCGGTGGGCGCTTTCCTGCCCGGCGCGTCGGGGCGGCTGGGGGAGGTCGACCTGCACCGGCTCCTGACGCACACCGGTGGGCTCCCGGAGGCGCTGGGCGACGACTACGAGCCGCTCGGGCGGGAGGAGTTCGTGGCGGCGGCGGTGGCCGCCGAGCCGGTGGAGGGCTACCTGTACTCCAACGTCGGCTACGGGCTGCTGGCGGCGGTCATCGAGGTGGTGGCCGGGTCGTACGAGGGTTTCCTGGCGGAGACCCTGTTCGGGCCCGCGGGCATGACGCGGACCGGGTACGTGCTGCCGGACTGGGACGACGCCGGGGTCGCGGTGGAGTACGACGCCCGGGGGGACTCCTTGGGGCGGCCGTACGAGCGGCCGTGGGCGGACGACGGGCCGTACTGGAACCTGCGGGGCAACGGCGGGATGCTGTCCACCGCGCGCGACATGCTGGCCTGGCACCGGGCCCTGGCCGGGGGCGCGGTGCTGTCGGAGCGGGCCCTGGAGCGGATGTTCACGCCGCACGTGGCGGAGGACGCCCTGGGGACCTCGCACTACGGGTACGGCTGGGTGATCCTCGAGGTCGGGGGCCGGAGGGCGGCCTGGCACAACGGGGGGAACGGCGCGGCCTACGCGGAGCTGCTGCACGTGCCCGGCGGGCCGATGGCGTTCTGGGCGACCGGGGCGGTCTCCCGGGAGGGGGAGTGGGACCTGGAGGACGCCGATGTGGCGGTCCGGATGGGCGAGGTCCTGCTGGGAGGGTGAATCGGCGCGGCGACATAGGTTGTATTCCTAACTAGGTAGGTCTATGGTCTAGGTAGTCGAACCGAAGGAGTCGTCGTGGGGTTCTCCGTGTGGGGACTGGCGCTGGTGGCGCTGATCGTCCTGTACCTGGTGGCCGTGGAACCGTGGTGGGGCAGGCGCGCCTACACGGAGCTGGAGCGGGTGCGGGACACGGACCCGCGGGCGCTCACGCGGATGTTCGGCCAGGGCATCGCCGTCTGGTGGGGCCTCACCGGGGTCGCCCTGCTGGCGGTCCTGGTCTCGCCCGGGGTGGGCCTCGCGGAACTGGGCCTGGTCCCGATGAACGGGGAGTGGGGCACGCTCGCCGGGGCCGTCGTGGGGATGGCCGTCGCGATGGCCGCGGTCGCCCTGGCCGCTCGGAAGGCCCCCGGGTTCCTGATGCCGGGGCAGAAGGCGGTCGCCGCGCTGCTGCCGCGCACGGCCCGGGAGCGGTGGTGGGGCGCGGGGGCCTCGGTCACCGCCGGGATCTGCGAGGAACTCGTCTACCGCGGCCTGTTCATCGCCGCCGGGGTGGGCCTGGGGCTGGACCCCGTGGTCGCCGCCGGGATCAGCCTGGGGATCTTCGTCCTGGGGCACCTGTACCAGGGGCCGGTGGGCCTGGTCTTCGTCACGCTGGTCGGCTTCGTGTTCACGAACGTGTACCTGGCCACCGGCAGCCTGTTCGTGCCGATCGTGCTGCACATCCTCCTGGACCTGCGCTCCCTGGCGTTCGCCCCCCGGCGCGAGGAGGTGGCGGCCCGATGAGGGCGGACCGCCGGTCGAGCTGGCTCAAGGGCGTGCTGGACCTGCTGGTGCTGGCCGGGCTGACCGAGGGCGAGAGCTACGGGTACGCGATCGCCAAGCGGCTGGACGAGGCGGGCCTGGGGACCATCAAGGGCGGCACGCTGTACCCGGTGCTCAACCGCCTGGAGGAGGCCGGGCTGGTGGAGGCCGAGTTCCGGGCCGCCGAGCGGGGACCGGGCCGGCGCTACTACCGGCTGACCGAGGCCGGGCGCACCGTCCTGGCCGAACAGACCGCGGCCTGGCGCGAGTTCGAGACCGCCGTCCGCACCGTGTTGGAGGACCGATGACCTACTTCGACGAGCTGGCCGAACGGCTCGCGGCACGCGGCGTGGACGCCGAGAGGTCGCGGGTGCTGCTGGAGGAGCTGTCCGCGTACGCGGCGGACGCCGGGGTGGACCCGGAGGAGGAGTTCGGGCCGGTCGACGGGTTCGCCGACTCGCTCGTGCCCCGGCAGGAGGGCGGCGATCCCGAGGAACTGGCCTGGACGGCGGACGCCTTCGAGACGCCCGCGCGGCTCAACGGGTTCGGCGCCCAGGGCTGGGAGGTGGAGCGCATCGACCGGCTGGGCCGGTTCGTCGGCCGCCGGGACCGTGAGAACCCCCAGACCTGGGAGTACCGCCAGGAGGTCTGCACGGGCCGCGCCGACCGGGAGCGGCTGGCCGCGAGGCTGGCCCCCGATGGCTGGGAGCCGTGCGGGCACCGGTCGGTGCTGGCCTACTTCAAACGTCCCGGGGCGGCCACCGCCGGTCCCGGGGCGGAGCTGGAGGACCCGCCCGCGCCCGGGCCCCGGCGGGCCTTCTTCGGGGCCCGGGGGATCGCGCTCATCGCCGCGTCGCTGGCGGTCGTGGCGGTCTCGGTGTGGTCGATCGTGCAGCGGGCGGCCGACGGGCGGCTGACGGCCGAGGGGCCGGAGGAGCTGGCGGGCCTCGCGGTGGGGGCGCTCGTCGGCGCGGCCCTGGCCCTGGGCGCCGTGTGGGCCGTGCTCCGGATCGTCCGTTCGGTGCGCGACCGGCGCTGAACGGGGCCGGAACCGGCTACCCCCTGTTGTTTCCCCGGCGGGGTGGGTAGCCTCGGGGACTTCCTCCGTCTCTGTTCGATGGGAGCCCCACGATGTCCTCCTCCGCCCCCCTGAACCGCAACCGGGCCTCTCTGCTGCACAAGGTCCGCTACGCACTGCGCAACCCGGCGAAGGTGGGGCCCTACCTTCGCCGCTCGGCCCGCGACCTGGGCCTGCGGCTCCGGCACCGGGACCACGTCTCCTACTACCGGGCGGTGATGGCCGCCGACACCGCCCGGGATCCCAAGGCCGCCGTGGGCAGCCGCAACGAGGAGCGGTGGCTGGAGCTGGGCCGGATGCAGTTCGACTACCTGGTCGGCCACGGACTGCGGCCCGGCCACCGCCTGCTGGAGATCGGCTGCGGCAACCTGCGCGCCGGGTGGCGGTTCATCGACCACCTGGACGCCGGCGGGTACTACGGGATCGACATCTCCCCGGACATCCTCATCTCCGCCAAGGAGACGCTGGCCGCGCGGGGGCTGCAGCACAAACTGCCGCACCTGACCCTGGTCCGGGACCTGACCTTCGACTTCCTGCCCGAGGGGCACTTCGACGTGGTGCACGCGCACAGCGTGTTCTCCCACTCGCCCCTGGAGGTCATCGACGAGTGCCTGGCGCACGTGGAGCGGGTGCTCGCCCCCGGGGGCTTCTTCGACTTCACGTTCGACCGCACCGAAGGGGCCGAGCACCACGTGCTGCGGGAGGACTTCTACTACCGCACCGAGACGCTCGTCGCCCTGGCGGAGAAGCACGGTCTGCGCGCCCGGTTCATGGAGGACTGGGAGGAGCTGCCGCACGGGCAGTCGAAGATCCGCGTCACCGTTCCAGAACGGAGCTGAGGCGCGCCCGGGCGGCGGTCATCGCCGGGCCGTACCAGGTCAGGTCGCGGCCCGAGACGCACACCGAGGGGACGTCGAACGCCTCCGGGCCGTCGCCGGGGCCGAACGGGTACGGCTCGTCGGGCAGCAGGACGAGGTCGGCACCGACGCTCCCGGGGGAGGCCTCCGGGTAGCGGCCGGGCAGGGCGGCCGGGACGTTGACGGCGCCCAGCCGGGTCAGCACGTCGTGGGCGTAGGTGTCGGAGCCGACGAACATCCACGGGTCACGCCAGACCGGGACGGCCACCCGCGGCCCCGCGGCGGGCGCGGGGGCGGCCCAGACCCGCCCGGCCTCGGCCAGCCAGCCGGGGTCGGCCAGGCCGCAGGCGTCCAGCAGGCGGCGCAGGGAGGCCAGCGCTCCGGGGACGGTGCGGATGTCGGTCACCCACACGGGGATCCCGGCCGCGCGCAGCTCCCGGACGTGGCGCTCCCGGTTCTCCTCCCTGTTGGCGACGACCAGGTCCGGGGCGAGCTCGACGATCCGCCGCACGTGCGGGTTCTTGGTGCCGCGCAGGCGCTCCGCGCCGGGGACCGGGGGGCACCAGTCGGTGACGCCCACCAGGACGCCGGGGTCGGTGGCGGCCAGCGCCTCGGACAGGGAGGGGACGAGGGACACGGCGCGGCGCACCCGGTCCGGCAGGGGGACCGGGTGCCCCAGGTCGTCTCGGCGCGGGATCAGGCGCTCCGGCTCGGGTGGTCGGCCAGGCGGCCGGTGCGCCGCCGGACCAGGGAGGGGCCCAGGATCTTCTGCCCCGGGTCGCCGTTCCAGACCGGGTCCAGGCCGTGCCGCCGCAGGGTCTCCACGATCTCGTGGCCGACCGCGGTCTTGGCCTCGACCCCGGTGGTCCCGACGGCGTCGAACCCCAGGTAGGGCTGGAGCCGCTCGGCGTCCTGGGCGTGGTAGAACACGAAACCGTGCACCGGGTCCAGCCCCCCGGCCGCGCGGGCGGCGTTCTCGGCCTCGATCTCCCCGCGGATGGCGGAGTGGGCACAGGTGTTGCAGCACTCGAAGTTCTCCCGGGCGACGACCCCGGCGGAGTCGAGCTCCCCGAAGGCCGCGGTCAGCCGTTCGGCGTCGCCGGGCCCGTCGTCCTCGCCCTGGGAGCGCAGGTGGGCGGCGAACTCGGCGTCCAGGACCGAGACCAGCCAGGCCCGGGTCCGGTCCCGGTCGGCCTCGGGCAGCAGGCCGGGGTCGTCGACGTAGTGCTCCAGGCCGTCGATGACGTAGTCCTCGATGGTGGAGCCGACGATCTCGTCGAAGGTGTCGGTGCCCAGGGCGATCTGGACGCGCAGGTCCTCCAGGACCTCGCCGAGGACGTCTTCGGGGTTCAGGCCGTCGAAGGGGGTGCTCATACGCCGATTATGGACCGACCCTACGACGCCCGGCGCCGGAGAGGCAGGCCAGGCGCTCCAGCTCCCGGTCGCCCAGGCGCAGGTCCAGGGCGGCCGCGCTCTCGCGGGCCTGCCGCTCGCTGGAGGCACCGGGGATGGCCACGACGGTGTCGCCGTAGTAGGAGGTGAGCCAGCCCAGCGCCACCTGGCCGGGAGTGGCGCCGTGCGCGTCGGCGACGGCCCGCAGCTCCCGGACGAGCGGCGCGGACCGGGCCAGCCCACGCGGACGGTACTCGGGGACGGCGAGCCGGCGGATGCGCGGCAGCGCGGCGACCGAGGAGGGGTCCTCGTGGAAGCGGCCGGTGAGGACCCCCATGCGCAGCGGGGCGTAGGCGATGAGCGTGATCCCCAGGCGGCGGGCGGTCGCCAGGACGCCGTTGTGCTCGATGTCGCGGTGCAGCAGGCTGATCTGCACCTGGTTGGAGGCCAGGACGACGCCCCGCGCGGCCAGCACGGTGTGGGCCCGCTCCATCTGCGCGGCGGAGAAGTTGCTGACCCCCACCGCGCGGACGGACCCGGCGGCGTGCAGTCGCGCCATCTCGTCCAGTTGGGCCCGGTGCGGGGACACGGACCCGCTGGGCATGTGGATCTGGTGCAGGTCCACCCCGTAGCCGCCCAGGGCCTCCGCGCGCCGGGGGAAGGTGCGCCCGATGCTCGCCGCGGTGCGCAGCAGGGGCGCCCACTTGGTGGCCACCGTGACCTCGCCCGGGGCGACCCCGTTGGCCCGCAGCGCGTCGGCCAGCGCCCGCTCGGAGGCGCCGTTGCCGTACATCTCGGCGGTGTCGAACCACGTGACGCCCCCGGCCAGGGCGGCCCCGACGATCGCCCGGGGCAGGGCCGGGTCGATGGGGCGGTAGAAGACCCGGGCTGCCCCGGTGCCGGAGAACTGCATGCAGCCCAGTCCGATGGGGCTGATCTCGATGTCGGTGCGGCCCAACCGTCGCCGTTCCATGACGACCGCCTCTCATGCTTGTCTCTGTGTGAGACACTAATGTCTCAAGGGGGGTCATGGCTGTCAATGGGTGGAAGGGATCTAGACTGCCCGGCATGGAGAGAACGGGTCTGCGCGACCACATCGCCGCCGCCATCCTGGACGCGGCGGCCCGCGTGCTGGCGGAGCAGGGGGAGACCGCGAGCATGGCGGCCATCGCGTCGGCCTCCGGGGTCAGCCGGGCCACTCTCTACCGCTACTTCCCCAACCGGGAGGCGCTGGTGGCCGGGCTGGTGGAGCGGGTCATGGAGGGCCTGGGGACGCGGATCGCCGACGCCGGGGTGGACGGCGTGCCCGTGCCCGAGGGGCTGGCCCGGGTCACCCGGGCGTTCCTGGCCGAGGGGCGGGAGTACGCGGCGCTGGTGCGGCTCGCTGAGGTGCACGAGCACAAGCGGCGGATGGGGATCGACGAGGGGGACGAGCGGATCTCCGCCCCGGTGCGGTCGCTGCTCGCCCGCGGTGCCGCCGACGGCACGCTGCGCCCGGACGTCCCCGAGGACGTCCGCTTCGAGATGTTCACGGCCCTGGTCGAGCGCGCGCTCGGCCTCGTCATCGCGGGCCGGATGGGCGTGGAGGAGGCGGGCGCCCTCGCCACGGGCGTCTTCCTCGACGGTTTCCGCACCCGCCCCGCCTGACCGCCCCGGCGCTGCCCCCACCGTCGGCGGCGGGGGCCCGGGATCGCGCAACGGTCGGATCCGGGCGATCCGGGTGGATGGGGCAAATCGGAATCTACGTTGTAAAGGGCGGCCCGTGGAGGGCCGTGCACGACGGCGGGGCGGTGCCGGTCCGGCACCGCCCCGCCGTCGATCGGTCAGGCCTTCGTCGCGCCCACCAGCCAGGCGATCTTGTGCGCCGTGACCCCGAGGCTGCCGCTGCTGCCCAGGTAGACGCCGAAGGAGGCGATGAAGGCGTAGTCGTGCTCCCGGCGCTCACAGATCACGTCCTCGACCGCGTAGGTGGACGCCGGGTTGCTCACCCGCAGGCAGGGGCCGTGCTCGTCCACCACGTCCGCGCGGACGTCGTAACGGGACAGCTCGTCGGCCAGTTTGTCCAGGTGCCCGTGCTCCTCCGAGGGTGCGCGGGTCTCCTCTTCCTGTCTGGATCGGCTCATGGCGGTGGGTCCTTTCACGTCACGGAACCGGGTCGGTGTCCCACCGCCATTGTCACCTAGCGTCTGATAACGACTACGAAGCGTCGTGGCGACACGCCGTCACTCGACCCTCTCGCCCCGATACAGCACCTCGGCGACCGAAAGGTCGTCCGCCAGCACCAGCAGGTCGGCCGGCGCGCCGACCTCGACCCGGCCGACACCGGCCAGCCCCAGCGCCGCGGCCGGGACCGACGAGGCCGAGCGCACCGCCTCCGGGACGCCCACGCCCAGGCCCTCCACGGCGTTGCGCACGGCCCGGGGGAGCACGATCGTGCTGGAGGCGATCGCCCCGGTCTCCACCAGGCGCGCCTCGCCGCCGCTCACGCGCACCCGCAGGTCGCCCAGCGTGTACTCGCCGTCGCCCAGCCCGGTCGCCGACATCGCGTCGGTCACCAGCGCCACCCGCTCCGCGCCCGCCGCCGCGAAGACCAGGCCGGCCGCCCCCGGGTGGACGTGCACGTTGTCCAGGATCAGTTCCACGGTCACCCGCTCGTCGCCCAGCAGCGCCGCGATCGGGCCCGGGTCGCGGTGGCCCAGCGGGCGCATCGCGTTGTAGATGTGGGTGGCCACCGTCGCGCCCGCGTCCACGGCCTCCAGCGCCGTCTCGTAGGACGCCTCGGTGTGCCCCACCGCGGCCACCACACCGGAGGAGGCGGCCGCGCGGATCAGGTCCAGGGCGCCGGGCAGCTCCGGTGCCACGGTGATCATGCGTACGTGCCCGCGGCCCGCCTTGAGCCAGGCGTCGAACTCCGCGGTGTCGGGATCGCGCAGCAGGTCCGGGTCGTGCGCGCCGCACCTGGACCTGGCGATGAACGGGCCCTCCAGGTAGATGCCCGCCAGTTCGCCCGCGTCGCACAGCTCGGCCAGCGCCGCCACCTGGCGGACCGTGTCCTCGGGGGTCGCCGCCACCAGGCCGCCCACCATCGAGGTCACCCCGCGGGAGCGGTTGAACCGGACCGTGGCCAGGGCGCCCTCGGGGTCGGCGTCGGGGAAGGCGTGCCCGGCACCGCCGTGCACGTGGACGTCGACCAGGCCCGGCGCCACCCAGGCCCCGCCCAGGTCGCGGACCTCTCCGGAGGGCGTGTCGGCGGAGTCGGGCTCCAGGGCGGCGATCCGGCCCCCCTCGATCCGGACGCGGCCCCGGTGGACGCCGTCGGGGGTGACCACTCGCGCGCCGGTGAGCGTGACGGGGTCGTGCACCATGTTCGTGACTCTCTCTCGCTTCGGACCCCGTGCGCAGGGCGTGTGTGTCGCACATTACATTCGTGTGACCGGGCTTCCGGGAAGCGGGTCGTGCACCCCCGTTCCGGCCCGCGCACCCCCTGCGGAGCTGGGAAATCCCGATCCTCGGGACGCCTGTCCGAAAGGTGGACCCTCCGATCCGGGGCGGAACGGGTCCGGGGCGGGTCGCCGGCACGCATTGACGATAGCGGCCGCGCCGCCCCATGATGGAGGCATGTCCGCCGGTGAGCTGCTTGTCCAGCGCCTGCACGTCGATCTCCGACAGCAGGCGAGCGCGCTCTGTCGTAGCTAGCGCCACGCGGGGCCCGCAGCCCCGCGCCACGGTCGTACCCCGTGGCCCGACCCTCGCAGACACCGGACGCTCATCTTCTCCCAGTTCTGGGTCCCGGACCGTGCATCGGTCCGAGGGAGCACCCCTGCCAGACCCGACACACCCCGCCTTGGACGACGAGGTCCGCGCACCGTGTCGGTAAGGGGAACGACGGTCCTCTCCGGTGTCACCGAACCGCAGTCCCCACTGTCGGGGAACCAGGTCCCGATCACCGCCCCGACGGTCCCTCCGGTCGATCCCGGCTCGCTCTGACCGAACCCAGGAGTTCTCGCATGACCCGCTTCACCGTGCTCGTCGCCGCCCCCCGTTCCCGCGCCTCCGTCCGCTCCACCGCCCTGGCGGCCGCCGCCGAGGTCGCCGCCCGCGCCGGCGTCGCCGACGCGCCCGAGGTCATCGACCTCGGCGACCTGGGGCCGGAGCTGCTCGCCGACTCCTCCGCCGCCGTCGACGGCGCCCTGGCCAGGGTGCGCGAGAGCGATGTCCTGCTGGTCGCCTCCCCGCAGGCGCACGGCACCTACACCGGGCTGCTCAAGGTGTTCCTCGACCGCCTGCCCGAGCTGGGGCTGGGCCACACCGTCGCGGTGCCCCTGGCGGTCGTCGACGACCTGCGCAACAGCCGCGGCATCGAGGAGGACCTGCGGATCCTCCTGGCCGACCTGGGCGCCTGGGTCGCCGAGCCCGGCCTGATCCTGTCCGAGGACGAGGCCGACCGCCCCGAGAGCGTCGTGCGGGCCTGGGCCGACGTCGCCGCCCCGGGTCTGCGCCGGGCCGTCTCCGTCGCGGTCTGACGCCCGCCCGCGGCCGGGGCCCGTCCGGGCCCTGGCGCCGCCGTCAGCCCTCGACGAGGGTGGCGGCGCGCTTGCGGCTGGTGTCGGCCTCGGCCCGGGCCACGTTGCCGCGGACCAGCACCACCACGACCAGGGTCAGGGCGAAGCCGCCGATCCGCAGGCCCAGCAGCACCGGGTCGTCGGGCAGGCTCTCGCCGAACAGCAGGGTGCCGGCCACGACCATGAACACGTTCCCGACCACGTTGGACACCGGCGCGGTGATCGAGGCCCGGGAGCGCTGCATGGAGGTCTGGAACAGCACGATCCCCACCGCCCAGCCCAGGGCGTACAGGTAGGGGAACGGGGAGAGGAGCGCGGGGACGACCGCGTTCCACAGGCCGTGGTCGCTGATCAGCCCGCCCAGGCCCTTGCCCTGGAGGCCGGCGCTGCCCTGGGCGAGCCCCGCGGCGGCGCCCATGGCGGCGGCCGACACGTACCGCCCCCGGCCGCCGACGAACGCCATCACGGCGACGCAGGCGATGACGGTGGCCACGCTGACGCCGACCAGCAGGGGGGTGTGCGCGGTGGTGCCGGTCTCGCCGCCGTCGGCGGTGGACAGGCCCAGCAGGCCCAGCGCGACCGGCATCAGGCCCAGGGCGATGTACTCGCCGCGGGTGATGCGCTCGCCCAGGACGAGGGTCATCACGAGCAGGCCGCAGGCCACCCCGGCGGCGAAGGCGGGCTGGACGACCGACACCGGGGCCAGGCCCAGGGAGACGATCAGGCCGACGCTGCCCAGCGCCGCGAACACGCAGCCGAGCACCCAGCGGGGGTTGCCCAGCAGGACGCGGGCCAGGTGCAGGGGGCGGTTGACGGAGATGGACTCCGAGCCGTGCAGGGCCCGCTGCTCCACGGTCAGGCCCACGGTGTAGACCACGGCGGCCAGCAGGGCGACCACGAGTCCGATCACGGATGCGCCTTTCGGATCGGGGAGGGCGGCGGGGTTCGGGAGGGGGTGTCGCGCCGGGTACGGCGTACCGCTAACGTCATGCTCTGCGGCCCTCTCCGCGCGGAAAGGGTGTGCTCGGGTTGACGGCCTCCATATAACCAGTTCTAGTCTGGTGTGGCCAGCTTTGCATTACGCCCGACGCTCCCTGGCAACCGGTCGAGGGCGTGGCGGATGTTGATGTAGAACACGTTCCGATACCGCTGTGGCGGTGGGATTGGGGAACGGTGCGGGAGCCGGGTGGGCCCGACGGGGACGCCTCCGCGTCCTCCTCGGCGGAGGGCGGGGCCGGGCCGAGTGCTGCCCGGGCCACGCCGCGGGAGGCGCTCGCCCGCCGCCGCGACGCCCTGCGCGCCGCGGTCACCGAACGCCTCGCGCACTGGCGCACCCTCACCTGGCAGGACGTCAGCTGGCGCACCCTCACCTGGCGCGGGCTGGCCGCCTGGCGCCACCGCGGCTCCGGCACCTCCCGTTTCGAACCCGGGCCCCTGGGCCTGCTCGGCATCATGCTGGCGGCGATGGCCGTCACCCTGCTGTTCATCCAGGCCGGCTCCCCGGGACTGACCGGGCGGGGCGACGAGGGTTCCGACGGCCCGGTCCCGGTGCCCGGGCCGCCCTCGGGCGAGCTGAGGGTGATGGTCGTCGGGGACTCCCTCACCCAGGGCAGCAGCGGCGACCACACCTGGCGCTACCACCTGTGGCGGCACCTGACCGGGAGCGAGGTGGCGGTCGACTTCGTGGGCCCCTACGACGACCTCTACGACCTGGCCGGCGAGGAGTTCGGCGACGACTCCTACGCCGTGCCCGACTTCGACCGCGACCACGCCGCCCGCTGGGGGTACTCGGCGGGGGACCTCTCCGACGAGGTGTCCCGGCTGGCCGCGGAGTACGAGCCGCACTACCTGCTGCTGCTGTCCGGGCTGGAGGACATCCTGGGCGGCGGCACCGCCGACCACGCCCTGGAGGGGGTCGGGGAGACCATCTCGACGGTGCGGGTGGTCCAGGGGGAGACGCGGTTCGTCGTGGGCGAGCTGCCCCCGGTGGAGGGGACCGCCGACGACGCCCGGGCCAACTCCGAGATCGCCCGCTTCAACATGGGCGTGGTCGCCCTGGCCGAGCAGCTGACCTCGGCCGACTCCCCGGTGGTCGTCGCCCGGGTCGCCGACGGGTACTCGCCCGCGCGGGACAACTGGGACGAGGCGCACCCGAACGCGCGGGGGGAGCTGCGCATCGCCGCGGCGTTCGCCGACGCCCTGGCCGACCCCCTGGGCGTAGGGCCGGCCCACCCGCGGCCGCTGCCCGAGATGGAGGTCGGTCCGCTGACCGCTCCGGAGCCCGGGCACGAGGAGGGCGACGACGGGCTGGTGCTCAGCTGGGAGGCGGTGCCGGGGGCGACCGACTACCGGGTGACCCAGCGCAGGGTGGCCCCCGACCCCGACGGCGAGACGGTGCTGCCGCTGGAGGTCGAGGAGGACGGCGGGAAGTACTCGGCGCTGGTGGAGGGCCTGTTCAGCGGGGCCCGGTACGAGTTCACCGTGATCCCGTTCAAGGGGCGCGACTCCGGCCGGGCCTCCGAGCCCGTCCAGCTGGTGTGGCGCGGGGACCCGCCGCCGGGGCCCGCCTGGATCCGCCTCCAGGACGGGGGCGCCACCCTGGTGTGGGAGCGGGTAGAGGACGCCACCCACTACGAGGTGTGGGTGCGGCCGCTGGAGTGCTCGTTCTCCGACGACCGGCGGGCCCCGGCCGACACGACCGACGGGGTGCGCTCGCCCGACGACGGGCCGGTGGAGCCGCCGCCGGGCGGGGGCGACCCGAGCCCGGGGCCCGTGGACCCGCAGCCGACCCCGACGCCCCGGCCCGACCCCGGGCCGGACCCGGAGCCTCCGGTGGCGCCGCCGGCGCCCGGCGACCCCCGGTGCGAGCGGCGCGACGGCCTGGGCCCCGACGACGGCGAGGGGTGGCGCACGCTGGGCTCGGCCGGCGAGGACCCGCGGTGGGCGGTGACGGTGTCGGGCGACTACGAGATCGTCGTCCGCTCCCACCGCGACTACGTCGAGGGAAGGTTCTCCGACTCGATCCTGACGGCGCGTCCCTAGGGCGCGGTGGTACCGGTGAGGAGGGCGCGGATGTCCCGCTGGCTGCCCTGGGCGGTGGGCCTGGTCGCGGCGGTGCTCGCACTGGGCCCCGCGCTGGGGCCCGGCTACGTGCTGCGCTACGACATGGTGTTCGTGCCCGACCTGTCGCTGCCGACGGTGCTGCGCGGGGCGGACGGGTTCCCCCGGGCGATCCCCAGCGACGCCGTGGTGGCGGCGCTGTCGTGGGTGCTGCCGGGGGACGCGGTGCAGTCGGCGGCGCTGGCTGCGGTCTTCGTGGTGGGCGCCGCGGGCGCGGCCCGGCTGATGCCGTCCCCGGCGGCCGCGGTGGTGGCGGGCGCGGCGTACGTGTGGAACCCGTTCGTGGCCGAGCGCCTGCTGCTGGGCCAGTGGGCGATGCTGCTGGGCTACGCCGGGCTGCCCTGGGTGGTGGGGGCGGCGCGCGGGCCGCTGGCGGGGGTGGTGCGTTCGCTGATCCCTGCGGCGGTGGGCGGGTTCTCCTCGGTGGTGCTCACCGCTCTGACGGCGGGTCCGGTGGCGCTGTGGGGGCGCGGCGGCCTGCGCCGCGGCGGGCTGCTGGCGGGGGCGCTGGTCGTGGTGTCGCTGCCCTGGCTGGTGCCGGCGCTGACGGCGGGGGCGGCGGGCGCGACGACCGACCCGGCCGGGGTGGAGGCGTTCGCGCCGCGGGCCGACACCCCGCTGGGGACGGCGGGGTCGCTGTTCCTGCTGGGCGGGGTGTGGAACGCGCACGCGGTCCCGGCGGGGTACGGGGACCCGGTGGCGGTGGCCCTGCGCCTGGCGCTGTGCCTGGCCGCGGTCGCGGGGTGGGCGTGGTGGCTGTACCGGGACCGCCCGGGGTTCGGCCCGGGGCTGACCGCGGCGGCGGTGCTCGGATTCGGGGTGGCCCTGTTGGGCGCCACCGAGCCGGGGCGGGGCGTGCTCGCGTGGCTGATCGGCCTGTGGCCGGGGTTCGGCCCGCTGCGCGACGGCCAGCTCTATGTGGCGCCCCTGGCGCTGGTGCAGGCCCTGGGTCTGGGGGCGGCGGCCCTGTGGCTCTCCCGGCCCGCTGGGGGGACCGCGGACGGTCCGGGGGACGGCGGGGCCGGCGCGGCGGGCCGGGGCGCCGGGGAGCCCGGTTCTTCGGCGGAGCCCGGGCCCGCGGGCCCGGGCGGGCGGCGGGCGCACGGCGTCGGCCGGATCGCCGGGGTTGCCGCCGCCGCGGGGCTGGCGGTGCTGCCGGTGGTGGCGCTGCCCGGGCTGCTCTGGGGTGCGCAGGGGGCGCTGGCGCCGGCGGAGTACCCGCGGGACTGGCTCGCGGCGCAGGCGGCGGTGGCCGCCGACGACCGGCCCGGGGCGGTGCTGGTCCTGCCCTGGAGCGCCTACCGGGGGATCGACTGGTCGGGCGGGCCCGCGGTGGTGCTGGACCCGGCGACGAGGCTGTTCGACCGGCGCACCGTCTGGAACGACGACCTGGTGGTGGGCACCCCCGACGGAGGGACCGTGGTGGTGCGCGGGGAGGACGGGCTGGCGCGGGAGGCGGCCGCGGTGCTGGGGCCCGATCCCCGGACCGGGCTGCCGGAGTCCCTGGACGCGGCCGGGCTGGCGGCGCTGGGCGTGCGGTACGTGGCGGTGTCCGCCCCGGTCGATAACCGGTTCTGGTCTGATGTGGACGGGTTCTCGGTGGTGGTCGAGGGGCCTGAGATGACCCTTTTGGAAGTGCTCGCAGGGCCGATCAACACCGAAGAAGCGGACATTTCGGGGTTGGAAGTTACCTGTGGGTTAGTTACAGTTGGGGCAATCATCTGGTCTGTAGCTAGATCAGGTTCTAGTCTCGGGTTCCAGCGCACCGGCGTCGAACGGCGTCCGGGCGCGCGGAAGGAGATCCCCTAGTGATCAAGGTAATCGCCGCCTGCGTGATCGGTGCGGCTCTGGCTGGCGGGTCGGCCTACATGGTCACCAACATCGCCACCGAGTCCACCGCCACCGCGGAACCGGTGAACGAAACCCTCTACAACTACGGCGACCGCTAGGCCGCCCGAGTTCATCGAGGTCCTTCGGGCGCCTCGCCCCCAGCGGGGCGCCCATCCGTCCCCCCGTCCCGGCGGTCCTCTGCCCCGACCGCCCCATCCCCACAGACGTCCGGTCGATGGGCCTGTTCGGTGTGCCCACCGCTCTTCCCGCGCACCCTCGCCCTCCGTGTTCGCTCCACCCCGGAGGGTGTCGGGCGCGCCGGGTCCCGGACACCCCGCGGAAGGAGAGCGCGTGGTCTTCTCGAAGGCCCACCACCGAGGCCTGCCCACGGTCACCGCGAACCCCGCCCCGGTCCCGGCGGCCGCCGAGGAGGACCCCGTCGACCTCGGCCCCCGGCTCGACGGCGTCCGCCTGGTCATGATCAACTGGCGCGACCCCTGGCAGAGCGCGGCCGGCGGCGCCGAGGAGTACGCCTGGCGGATCAGCCGCCACCTGGCCGAACGCGGTGCCATCGTCACCTTCCTCACCAGCCGCGAGCCCCACCAGGCCCGCGTGGAGACCAGGGACGGGATCGTCATCCGCCGCATGGGCGGCCGCTTCACCGTCTACCCGCGCGTGATGGCCTGGCTCGCCCTGTGGCGCCGCGAGTACCAGCTCGCCTTCGACTGCATGAACGGCATCCCCTTCCTGTCCCGCCTCGTGCTGCGCCGCCGCACCAGGGTGGTCAGCATCGTCCACCACGTCCACGACCTCCAGTTCAACGCCTACTTCTCGGCGCCGCTGGCGTGGTTCGGCCGGTTCGTCGAGTCGACCGTCGCCTCGTGGGTCTACCGCGACTGCACCACCGTCACGGTCTCGGAGTCCTCCCGCCGCGCCCTGCGCGAGAAGCTGGGCTGGCGCGCGCCCGTCGAGATCATCCACAACGGGGGCGTGCAGGGCCCCCTCAAGCCCCTGGACGACGCCCCCGACGACATGGGCGACCCGGCGATCGTCAGCCTCGGCCGCCTGGTGGTGCAGAAGCGCGTCTCCCAGGTCGCCGACCTGGCCCGCGCCCTGGAGGGGGAGCACCCCCGGCTGCGGGTCCACATCGTCGGCCGCGGCCCCGAGGGCGAGCACCTGGCCGAGCAGATCTCCCGGGACGGCACGGCCGACCGGGTCCGCCTCCACGGGTTCCTGCCGGAGGAGGACAAGAACAGCGTCCTGGCCTCCAGCCACCTGCACGTCACCGCCTCGGAGTTCGAGGGGTGGGGCCTGACCGTCATCGAGGCGGCGCGCCTGGGCGTGCCCACCGTGGCCTACGATGTGGACGGACTGCGCGATTCGGTCCGAGACGGCGAAACCGGATGGCTGGTGCGCGAGGGCGAGGAACTGGCCGATGTCGTCTCCCGGGCCTTGAAGGAGCTGTCCGACCCCCACCGCAGAGCAGCCGTCCGCCGGGCCTGCCGGGCCTGGGCCGACCGCTTCACCTGGGAGGCCAGCGGCGCGCGGATGACCCGCCTGGTCGCCCGCGAACTCGATCTCCCCGGCGGCGCGGACGCCCCCGACACGACCTCAGGCAGGAAAGCAGAGAAGTGACTTCGGCGGAATCCACCGCCAGGCGCGAACCGGAGGATTCCAGGACACCGTCCCCCGTCTCCGGGGGAGTGGACGAGAAGCTGCTGCGGCGGCTCAAGGTCCTCGCGGTGTGCCTTCTCCTGGGCGCGCTGGCGGCCAGCATCGACCCCGGCCGGATCGTCAGCGACACCAAGCTGGACCTGACGGTCAACCCCCTGGGGTTCATGGAGCGCGCCCTGCACCTGTGGGACGCCTCCTACTTCGGGCAGATCCAGAACCAGGCCTACGGGTACTTCTTCCCGAACGGGCCGTTCCACCTGCTGCTGGAGTGGCTCGGCATGCCCGAGTGGCTCGTCCAGCGCTCGTGGATGGCGGTGCTGCTGGTGGCCGCGTTCCTGGGCGTGTACAAGGTCGCCGGAGCGCTGGACATCGGCACCGTCAACACCCGCATCCTGGCCGGCGTCGCCTACGCGCTGGCACCCCGGGTGCTGACGCTGCTGTCGTACAACTCCGCCGAGCTGCAGCCGATGCTGCTCATGCCGTGGGTGCTGCTGCCGCTGGTCCTGGGCGCCCGGCGCGGGTACCCGCCGGCCCGGATGGCGCTGCTGTCGGGGGCGGCGTTCCTGCTGTGCGGCGGCACCAACGCCGCCTCCGAGCTGGCCGTCCTCATCGTCCCCGGCCTGTACCTGCTCACCCGCTCCCGCGGCCCGCGCAAGCGGCGGATGATCTTCTGGTGGTCGGTGGCGCTGGTCGCCGCCACGTTCTGGTACGTCGCCCCGCTGCTGCTGATGTCGCGGTACGTGTACTCGTTCATGCCCTACACCGAGGACGCCGCCGTCACCACCGGCATCACCTCGCTGCTCAACGCGCTGCGCGGCACCTCCAACTGGATGGGCTTCCTGCCCGACCAGGGCAACACGGCCCTGCCCTCGGGCGCGGCCCTGTCCCTCACCCCCTGGCTGATCGCGGTCACCGCGCTGGTCGCCGGGCTGGGCCTGGCCGGGCTCGTCAACCGGCGCACCCCCGAGCGCTTCTTCCTGGTCACCACCCTGCTCACCGGCACGGCGATCGTCGTCGCCGGCTACACCGGCGACCTCACCGGGCCGTTCGCCGGGACCATGCGCGAGCTCCTGGACGGCGCGCTGGCCCCCTTCCGCAACGTCCACAAGTTCGACGCGCTCATCCGGCTGCCGGTGGTGCTGGGGCTGGCGCACCTGCCCGTGGTGGTCGCCCGCGACCGGGCCGACCGGCGCGGCGAGTCCGTCTCGGGCCGGGTGCGGCGCACCGTGGCCGCCGTGTGCGCGACCGCGTTCCTGGTCACCCTCGTCCCCATCGCCACCGTCGGCGTGGCCCCGGCGGGCGGGTTCGTCGCCCTCCCCGGGTACTGGCGCGAGGCGGTGGACTGGCTCAACGACCGCTCCGACGAGCGCGGCATGACGATGGCGCTGCCCGGCTCGGGGCGCGGGGAGTACGAGTGGGGCCGCCCCCTGGACGAGCCCCTGCAACCCCTCCTGGAGGGGGCCTGGACCAACCACCAGATCATCCCGTGGGGCTCGGCGGGGGTCTCCCGGCTCACCCACGAGATCGACCAGCGGGTGTCCTCCGGGCGCGGCTCGGCGGGACTCTCCGCCACCCTGGCCCGGATGGGCGTCACCCACCTGCTGGTCCGCAACGACCTCCAGCGCGTGGACAACCACGGCGGCTGGCCGGCCCGCGTCCACCAGGCGCTCGAAGCCTCGCCCGGCATCACGCCGGTGGCCGAGTTCGGGGCGCCCATGGGCTCCCTGGACCACCACTCCGCCTCGCAGTGGTTCGACCAGCCCTACCCGGCGCTGACGATCTACGAGGTGGAGGGCGCCGCCCCGACGGTGGGCGTGGTGCCCGCCGACGAGGCCGTCCGCGTCACCGGCGGCCCCGAGTCACTGCTGTACCTGGCCGAGCAGGGGCTGATCACCGACGACCGGCCGGTGCTGCTGGGCGACGACCCCGGCGCCGAGCAGGTGTCCGCGGAGGACACCATCGTCACCGACACCGCCCGCCGCCGTGAGGTCGTCTACCCCGACGTGCGCCGCAACGTGTCGGCCACCCTCACCGAGGACGAGGAGCTCGAACGCGACGTCCCCGCCCCCGACATCGCCGACCCGGCCTGGGAGGACTACACCGCCCACGCCGAGGACATCGGGATCGCGTCGGTGCGCGCCTCCTCCTCCGAGGCGGGGGCGGGCGCCCGCGCCGCCGACCGCGACCCCGGGCACGGGCCGCAGGCCGCGCTCGACGACGACCTCACCACCTCGTGGCGGTCCAGCGCGTTCACCGGCGCCCTGGGCGAGTGGATCGAGGTCGAGTTCGAGGAGCCCCAGGACCTCACCGGCCTGACGGTCGCGTTCGAGCAGTTCGCGAACGACCCGCCGCCCTCCCGGATCAGCGTCGTCACCGACACCGGCGAGGTGGACGTGCCGGTCTCCCAGACCGGCGACCCCCAGGAGGTCATGGTCCCGCCCGGGGCCACCACCACCCTGCGGCTCCGGGTGGAGGAGCTGGCCTGGGAGCCCGAGTACCGGTTCGGCACCCGGGTGGGCGTCACCTCCATCTCCGTGCCCGGCCTGGAGCCCGCCCGCACCCTGCGCGTGCCCGGCCCGGCCGACGCCGGGACCCTGCTGTTCACCGGTTCCACCGGCACCGCACCCGGGTGCATGGAGGGCTCCCACGTGTGGGTGTGCAACAGCGGCCTCCAGGTGCAGGGCGAGGACGCCCGCCGGCTGGACCGCACCTTCGGGTTGTCGGCGGCCGCGGCCGCCGCCCCGCACTCGGTGTCCGGCGAGGTCGTCCTCACCGACCCGCGCGAGGCCGAGAACGCGGCCAACCGCGCCGGGACGTACCCGTACGTCACCGCCTCCTCCACCGCAGTGCAGCACCCGGCGGCGATGGGCCGCGGCGCCCTGGACGACGACGGCAGCACCGTCTGGTACCCCGACCCCGAGGAGAAGCGCCCCTGGCTCGACATCGAGCTGGGCCGGCCGGTCGAGCTGAGCCACCTCACGGTGGACTTCCCGCGCGCCGACAGCGTGCTGCGCCCCATCAAGGTCACGGTCGAGGGCGGCGGCACCGTGCGCGAGGGGTGGCTGGACGGCAGCGGCCGGGTCGACTTCGCGCCGTTCACCGCCGACGCGGTGCGGATCACGTTCGAGCGCCCCGAGGGCCAGGCGCTGGAGATCGGCACCATCGCCCTGCCGGGCGTGGACCCGGTCGACCCGGTCCCCGACGGGGACGCGTCCACCGCCTGCGGCCTGGGCCCCACCCTGCGGGTCAACGGGCAGCGGGTGGAGACGCGGATCAGCGAGGGCACCCTGGCCGACCAGCTCACCGGCCGCCCGCTGCGCTACGAGAGCTGCACCGCCCTGGACCTGGTGGAGGGCGAGAACCGCATCGTCGTCGACCCCGGCAACCGGTACGAGGTCCGCTCCGCAGTGGTGGGCTCGGGGGAGTCGGTGGCCGAGCGCCCCGAGGTCTCCCTGACCGCCCCCGCGACCGTGCACGAGTGGGGTCCGGGGGAGCGCCGCTTCGACGTCGAGGCCGTGGACACCGACTCCTTCCTCGTCGTCAACGAGAACTACAACGAGGGCTGGCAGGCGCGCCTGGAGGGCGGGGAGGTGCTGGAGCCGGTCCGCCTGGAGGGGTGGAAGCAGGGCTGGCTGCTGCCGGCGGGCAGCGCGGGCACCGTGACCCTGACCTACACCCCCGACGCCGCCTACCACCGGGCCCTGATCGCGGGCGGTGTCCTGGCCGCCCTGCTGGTGGTCGCCGCCCTGTGGCCGCGCCGCCTGCTGCCGGGCGGCCGCGCCGGGGCCGCCGGGGCCCTGCGCGGAGCGCGCGCGCTGCCCGCGGCCGGGGCGGCCTGGCCGTCGCGGTGGTTCGTGCTCCCGCTGGGCCTGGCGTACGGGGTCTGGGTCGCCGGGGCGGTCGGCGCCGCCCTGGTCGGCGCCATCCTGCTGTGCATGTGGTGGCTGGGCCGCCGCGCGCCCGCCCGGCTCCGGCACGCCAAGCCGGGGAGCCCGTCCATGGGCGGGCGGCTCCTGCCCCGCCTGGCCGGACCGTGGCCGGTGGCGGTGTCGCTGGGACTGGCGGGCCTGGCGATGGCGGTGGGCACCCACCTGGCGGTCCACATGCCGTTCCACGACATCACCGACGTGGTGGGCCAGCCCTTGCGCGGCTGGGTCGCCCAGCTGCTGTGCCTGCCCGCCCTGGCCCGCCTGGTCCTGGCCCTGGGGCAGCGCCCCGACCCGTCCCGGGCCGACGCCCACCCGCGCGGGACGGGTGGCGCCCGCGGCGCGTCCGGCCCGCCGGGCCCGGGCCGGTCCCCGGACCGGCCCCGGGGCCGATCGTGGAACGGTGACGGCCCCGGCCCCGCCCCGGAGGCCGGCGGCCGGGAGAGCGACCACGAGGAGGCCCGCACATGAGCGCGGACGACACCGCGGGGCGGCGCGCCCTGCCCCGGGGCACGGTCCCGGCGGCGGTCGGCGCCTTCCTGCTGACCCTGGCCGCGATGCTGCCGCTGTACGTGTACGACCGGGTGGCGGTGCTGCCCGCCCAGGGCCGGTTCGAGATGACGATGGTCGCCGACGGCGCCGGGTACCTGGACACGTCCCGGTGGGCGTGGGTGGACGGGGTGCGGATCGTCCGCAACACGTCCGTCAGCGCCCAGGCCCACGGCCCGGACTGGTCGGCCTGGGAGATGTCGGTGGACACCGTCGCCGAGGGCGCGATGATCGACCACTGGAGCCGCCGGGCCATCGTCGACCGGGACACCGGCCGCGCCGTCAACTGCTGCGGCGAGCACGTGAACGGCGACCGGGCGGTCCGCCAGGCAGGGCTGGTGTTCTCCTGGCCCCCCGGGGTGGGGGAGGCCGACCACCCTTTCTACGACGCCGAGGTGCGGGCCGCGCCCGTCATGGAGTTCCAGGGGACCGACGAGGTCGCCGGGCTGACCGTGCGCCGCTACACCCAGGAGATCCCCGCGACCCAGGTGCCCGAGTCGGCCCGCGAGGTCCCCGCGTGGCTGTTCACCCCCGGCGCGGAGGGCACGGTCACCGCCGGCCGCTGGCTGGAGCTCACGCGCACCTACTGGGTGGAGCCGGTGTCCGGCACGGTCGTCAACGCCCACGAGGCGCGGCTGGAGACGCTGCGCCCGCAGAACGCCTCCGGCGAGGCGCACCTGCTCTACGCGGAACTGGGCCTGCGGGAGAACCAGATCGCGGGCCGCGCCGAGCAGGCCCGGGTGCGCTCCCTGCTGCTGCGCTCCCTGGACTCGTGGGCGCCCTGGGCCCTGGGCCCGGCCGGCGGCCTGCTGCTGGTCGCCGGGGGCGCGATCGCCCTGCGCGACCGCTCCCGGGACGCGGGCCGCGACGGCCGCGGGGGCGCGGAGGGGGCGGGAGCGCCCGCGGATTCGGATGTCACGGATGGGAAGCGGGTGCCGTCGGCGTAGGATCGGACGCATGTGCGGTCGTTATGCCCAGTCCAGGAACGTGCAGCAGCTCCGGCTCGACTTCGGCCTCCCGGAGGAGTCCCTGCCCGGCGAGGACGTGGACACCCGCGCCTGGCCGCCGCTGGAGGAGCTGGAGCCGGACTACAACATCTCGCCCGGCCGCCCGGTGTACGCCGTCCTCGGCCCGCCCCCGCAGGGCGGGGAGGAGGCCGAGCCCGGGCCGCGCTCCCTGCACACCCTGCGCTGGGGGCTGATCCCCTCCTGGGCCAAGGACCGCAACATCGGCTACCGGATGATCAACGCGCGCAGCGAGACCGTCGCCGACAAGCCCGCGTTCCGCACGGCGTTCCGGCGCCGCCGCTGCCTGCTGCCCGCCGACGCCTACTACGAGTGGCAGCTCGTCGGCAGGGACGGCACGGTCCAGGCCAGCACCTCGCCCGCCACCGACCCCGACCACAAGAAGCGCAAGGCCAAGGCGGACAAGAAGCCCTACTCCGTCCACTACCCCGGCGGCGGCGAGCCGCTGGCGATGGCCGGGATCTTCGAGCGCTGGCGCGACCCCGAGGCCCCCGAGGAGGACCCGGCGGGCTGGGTGTGGAGCTGCGCCGTCATCACCACCGAGGCCGCCCCCGCGCTCGCGCACATCCACGAGCGGATGCCCGTCATCGTGCCCCGGCAGGACTGGGCGGCGTGGCTGGACCCGGGCACCGGGCCCGACGAGCTGATGCACATCATGGCCGACACCCCGGCGGACCGGCTCGTCGCGGACGAGGTGTCCACCGACGTCAACACCATCAAGAACAACCGCCCCGACCTGCTCACGCCGCTGGCGGCCGGGTCGGGGCCGGAGCCGGACACCCTCTTCTGACCCCCGGGGTCCGCCTCCGGGGCTCTCTGCACCCCTGGACGGGACCGGGGTGTCCCTGTGTACAGTGTCCGGGGCCGCCCGTGAACGCGGGCGCGCCCGGGCACGGTCCGACCGTGCCCCACAACGGGATAACGCAACGCGGGAGCTCGCGCCATGGCGGGCTGAGAGGGCGGCTCAACGGTGTCGCCGACCGCAGAACCTGTTCGGGTAATTCCGACGTAGGGAGGCATGCCATGACGGCTTCGCAGAGCCGTGACACCGGTCCCACCACCGGGGAGCACCGGGTGACCACTGGTCCCATCATGGGATCATCCAAGGTCTACCGGGACATCGAGACCCCCGAGGGCTTCACCCTCCGGATCCCCGGGCGCCGGGTGGGACTCACCGACGGCGGCCATTTCGACCTGTACGACACCTCCGGCCCCTACACCGACGACACCGCACACATCGACGTCCGCGCCGGGCTGCCCGCCCTGCGCGGGGAGTGGATCCGCTCCCGCACCCCCGTCAACGGGGCCGACACCCAGCTCGCCCACGCCAAGGCCGGGACCATCACCCCCGAGATGAGGTTCGTGGCCGAGCGCGAGGGCCTGGACCCCGAGTTCGTCCGTTCCGAGGTGGCGGTGGGCCGGGCGGTCATCCCCGCCAACCGCCGCCACCCCGAGTCCGAGCCGATGGTCATCGGTAAGAACTTCCTGGTCAAGATCAACGCCAACATCGGCAACTCGGCCGTCACCTCCTCGGTGGAGGAGGAGGTCGAGAAGATGGTGTGGGCCACCCGCTGGGGCGCCGACACGATCATGGACCTGTCCACCGGCAAGCGCATCCACGAGACCCGCGAGCGCATCCTGCGCAACTCGCCCGTGCCGGTCGGCACCGTCCCCATCTACCAGGCGCTGGAGAAGGTCGACGGGGACCCGGCCCGGCTGTCCTGGGAGGTCTACCGCGACACGGTGATCGAGCAGTGCGAGCAGGGCGTGGACTACATGACCGTGCACGCGGGCGTCCTGCTGCGGTACGTGCCGCTCACCGCCCGCCGGGTCACCGGCATCGTCTCGCGCGGCGGCTCCATCATGGCCGCCTGGTGCCTGGCCCACCACCGGGAGAGCTTCCTGTACACCCACTTCGAGGAGCTGTGCGAGATCCTCCGGGAGTACGACGTCACGTTCTCGCTCGGCGACGGGCTGCGGCCCGGCTCCATCGCCGACGCCAACGACGAGGCCCAGTTCGCGGAGCTGCGCACCCTGGGCGAGCTCACCCACATCGCCCGCGCCCACGACGTGCAGGTGATGATCGAGGGCCCCGGGCACGTGCCCATGCACAGGATCGCGGAGAACGTGCGGCTGGAGGAGGAGCTGTGCGGTGAGGCGCCGTTCTACACCCTCGGCCCCCTGACCACCGACATCGCGCCGGGCTACGACCACATCACCTCGGCGATCGGCGCCGCCCAGATCGGGTGGTACGGCACCGCGATGCTCTGCTACGTCACCCCCAAGGAGCACCTGGGGCTGCCGGACCGCGACGACGTCAAGACCGGCGTCATCACCTACAAGCTCGCCGCCCACGCCGCCGACCTGGCCAAGGGGCACCCGCGGGCGCAGGAGTGGGACGACGAGCTGTCCAGGGCGCGGTTCGAGTTCCGGTGGAAGGACCAGTTCCACCTGTCGCTGGACCCGGAGACGGCGACGGCGTACCACGACGAGACGCTGCCCGCCGAGCCGGCCAAGACCGCGCACTTCTGCTCCATGTGCGGGCCCAAGTTCTGCTCGATGAAGATCACGCAGGACGTGCGCCGCTACGCGGCGGAGAACGGGCTGGACACGGTCGAGGCCATCCAGCGGGGGATGGCCGACAAGTCCGCCGAGTTCGGGGAGCAGGGCGGGCGGGTGTACCTGCCCCTCACCGAACGGTCCGGGTGACCCCGGGGCCCTGACGGCCCGGACGCGCACCGGGCGTCCCTGAACGGGCCGGCGGCACCGCCGCCGGCCCCCTCCCCGCTCGGCGCGGCCGTGCCGCCGACGGCCCTCGAGGGTCGGAGCCTTCGGTGCTGCGTCCAGGTCCTCGTCGACCGCCGGCCCCGACGGACGGCCCACGCCGCGCTTTCCCGTGGACGCCTCCTCCGGGCCTCTTCCCTTGGGCGCCTCCTCCGGGCCCCCGGAGCCCCCACGGCCCAGGGGAGCGTTCGGGGAGCGGGCGCCAGGGCGTGTTCGGCGGGTCGTTCCGGGTCGCGGCCGCGAGACCGCCTCTCGCCGCGCCGACCCTCCTGTGAGAGATCGCCCCGCGACCGCTCCCGGCATCCGGCGCGAGCGCCGGAACGCTCGGGAGCGTTCGGGGAGCGGGCGCTAGAGGGGCTTGCGGGCCGCGGCGACGAGGTGGACGCCGACGTAGTCGTCGGACTCGGTGGCGCGCAGCTCCATCTCGACCAGCCGGTTCATCGAACGCGGGTCGCGGGCCAGCATCATCTCCACCGTGGACGCCGACAGCACCGTGCGGGGCTTGATCCACTCCAGTTCCAGGCCCGCCTCGGTGAGGGTGTCGGTGAGCTGCTCGGCGGTGAAGCAGCGGGTGATGGACCCGTCGGGCCAGGGCACCAGCAGGACGTCGGCGCTGGGCGCGTGGCTCAGCTCGGGCCAGCAGTCCTGCTCGGCGAGCAGGGCCATGCCCAGCACCACCGAGTCGACGCACAGCAGGACCCGGCCGCCGGGCCGCAGCACCCGGGCGATCTCGGCCACCGACTCCTCGGTGGCCAGCTGCCGGGACAGCACCCGGTTGTCGGCGATCACCCCGTCGAAGCTCTCGGCGGCCAGGAAGCGCGGGAACGCCGCGTCCCCCACGATCTGGCGCAGCCGCCCGCGGCGGGCCGGGCGGGGCACCGCGGCGCGTCCGTTGACCAGGCGCAGCGGCCTGCGCACCGCAGAGTCCGCGGAGGGCAGCAGGGCGACCACGTCGTGTCCCGCGGCGACGGCGCGCGGAGTCCCCTGGTAGTCCGGGCTGGACAGGTCCAGCAGCCGGGAGGGGGCCTCCGGGAGCCAGCGGGCGATCTGCGCCTCGGCGACGGCCCAGTAGAACCGCCAGTAGTCGGAGAGCCGGTCGGGGGTGGCGAACTGGGCCGCCGGTGACCGGGGGCGGTCGGAGGCCGGAGTCGAGGACGGTCGCACGTGCACTCCTCTCCCATCCTTCAAAGGGTCTTACCCGCACTCTGCCATGCCTCACCTCCCCTGACGCGTCCGATCGGCGAAGTTCCGCGAGGAGGGGACCTTCGACCCGTGTCCGGACCGGAATCAGCGGGCGGCGGCCGTTGTTGTGACCGAACACCGCGACCGGGGAGGGCCCCGGTCCCACCGCCACCAGGGATTTTCCGAGGAGGACCGCCAGACCATGCCGATCGCCGGTGCTTGCCTCGAACGCGAGGAGGCGTTGTCCACGCCACGTGGTGCCGATGCGCGGCCCCGTGCCGGGGAACCGTATCTTGGAGGTACGGATTTCCCAGCCGGGACCAGTGCGAGGAGGCCGACGGGCTTGGATCAGGGCCAGGAGACAGCCGAGGAGCGGGAAGAGCGCTTCGAGAGGGATGTGCTTCCCTTTCTCGACCAGCTCTACTCCGCGGCGCTGCGCATGACCCGCAACCCCGCCGACGCGGAGGATCTCGTACAGGAGACCTTCGCCAAGGCGTTCGGTTCGTTCCACCAGTTCAAGGAGGGGACGAATCTCAAGGCGTGGCTGTACCGCATCCTCACCAACACCTTCATCAACTCCTACCGCAAGAAGCAGCGCGAGCCGAAGCAGGCCGGCACCGAGGACGTCGAGGACTGGCAGCTGGCGCAGGCCGCCTCGCACACGGCGGCGGGCCTGAAGTCCGCCGAGGCCGAGGCCCTGGAGCACCTCCCCGACAGCGACGTCAAGCGGGCGCTGCAGGAGCTGCCCGAGGACTTCCGGATCGCGGTCTACCTCGCCGACGTCGAGGGCTTCGCCTACAAGGAGGTGGCCGAGATCATGGGGACGCCGATCGGAACGGTCATGTCCAGGCTGCACCGGGGGCGCCGCCAGCTCCGGTCCCTCCTGGAGGAGTACGCGGTCGACCGCGGCTTCCTCCCCGCGGTGCGCGCCACGGCCGGCGCAGCCGCCTCTGGATCGTCCGCGGGCGGGCGGGGTCAGGACGGGTCGGATCGAGGAGATCGGCGATGAGCGGCCAGGGTCGTCACGGGGACACCCCGTGCAGCGAGGTGCTCGACAAGCTCTACACGTACATCGACGGGGAGCTGGAAGAGAACAACTGCGAGCAGATCAGGCGGCACCTGGACGGGTGCGAGCCCTGCCTGGAGGAGTACGGGCTCGACGAGGCGGTGAAGAAGCTCGTCGCCAAGCACTGCGGGTGCGACCCGGTCCCGCTGGACCTGCGGGACAAGGTCCTGGGCCGGCTCGCCCGGGCCCGGGACGAGCAGGCGGCCCGCGAGGCGGCGGGGCCCGGAACGTTCGCCTGAGCCGCGCACGGACGCGGTTCCCGCACGGACCCGGTTCTTTTTTCGGAAGTCCGGAACACCCCTGGGCGGAAGCTGGAATGCCAGCTTCCGCCTTTTTGGTGTCTTGCGGGTTTTCTGGGATCTTGTCATATGATGCGGCCTTGATGTGGTTTTGCGCTATTTCTTGGGAATGCGTGTTCGGATTCCCCTATGGTGTGGGGGTTTTTGGTCATCGGACTTTCCGGGTGACGCCTTCGTCCTCTCCTGCGACACGCCCGACCCCCTTCGGTCGACCCGGCCTGTGATCGACTCGGAATGATTTTTCCTGCGAGTGCGGGGAGTGCCCGCGTGCGATCACTTTGTGTAGTCGGAGCTGATGGTCTTGCGGGGGGCTGCCAGGCAAGGGGGCTCGGGTTCCGGTCTTCCGCGATCACGGCGCCGAGGGTGATGGTCACTCAGGGTAGTCGTCTGTGATTGCTAATTGAATTAGTAATTCCATACTCCGGAACTTCGCATCCCCTTCGGAGTCCGTGGCGCCGATGGTTCGGGTTGTGGGGAATCCGGGTGCCTTCGGGGCCCGTTAAACTGGACGCCATATCCAACGAATGGGGTAATTTACGCGGCGTGCCCGGGGAAAGGCGGCATGCCGTTCAGGGGAGAGGGGATGACGATGTTCATGGCTCTGCTTCACACCGCCGCCGCGGCGATCTTGGCCGCTTCCTCCTTCACGGGATGGTCCTGGTGGTAGAACAGAACCGGTGAAACCATGACAGTCCGGTCGTCGCTGGTGGGAGGTGAACGAGGGTGCGGGCTCTTCCCGGGGGCGCGCGTGTCTACATCGGGATCATCGTTGTCAGTGCTGTCGCCATCCTGCTCATCGGGCCCTATTCGGGCATAGATCTGCAGACGCTCATCATGGTGGCGCTGCTGTTCGTGGTCGCCGAGTCGATCAGTACGAGTGTCGGGTCGGGCGGCAAGGCGGGGATGTCGCCGAGCTCGGCGGTCTCGCTGGCCGCGGTCGTCCTCGTCGGTCCCGTCGGGGCGGCGCTGGTCGGTTTCGCCTCATGCTTCGCGGTCCGGAGACTGGCCGCGGTCAAACGCGCCTTCAACGGGGCGCAGTTCGCACTGGCGGCGTTCGCGGCCGGACATGTCTACCTGCTGTGCGGCGGCGTGGTGGGAGGACTCGGCGAGGCGGACTTCCCGGCCGTGGTCCTCCCCTACGTCGCCGCGGTCCTGACGCACTCCGCCGTCAACTCGCTACTGGTCGGGATCCTGTTCTGGACGCTCGGCCAGGCGCGCCCGCGCGGGCGCGGCCGCTTCAACTGGCGGCCCCTGGTGGCGGTCGAGCTGTCCTCGATGGGCTACCAGATGCTCGGCCTGGCCATCGCGGCGGTCTGGGACGGCGTGGGGATCGTCGCACCGCTGCTGGTCCTGCTGCCGCTGTTCATCGCCCGCTGGGCGTTCGCGCAGCAGGCCGACGAGGCCAAGGCGCACGAGGCCACCCTGGCCACGCTCTGCCAGGCCGTGGAGACCAAGGACTACTACACGCGCGGCCACTGCATGCGCGTCGCCGAGGGCTCGGCCATGATCGCCCGCGAACTGGGGATGTCGGCCGAACGGGTGCAGAAGATCCGCTACGCGGGGATGCTCCACGACATCGGCAAGCTCGGCGTGCCCACGAAGGTGCTGCAGAAGACCGGCAAGCTCACCGACGAGGAGTACGCCGCCATCAAGCTGCACCCCACCCGCGGCTACGAGATCGTCCGGGAGATCGGCTTTCTGGACGAGGCGCTGGCCGGGATCCGGCACCACCACGAGCGCCTCGACGGCCGCGGCTACCCGATGGGGCTGGTGGGGATGGAGATCCCCGAGTCCGCCCGCATCATCAGCGTCGCCGACGTCTTCGACTGCCTCACCTCCACGCGCTCCTACCGCAAGGCGTGGTCGGTGGAGGACGCCATCGTCGAACTGCGCGCCTGCGCGGGCACCCAGTTCGACCCGCGCATGGTGGAGGCCCTGGTCCGCGCGGTGGAGCGCGAGGGCTGGGAGACGCCCGACATCGCCGAGCCGCCGGGCGGCTGCTACGGCTCGGCCGCGGCGGAGGCCGCCTCCGCGGAGGACGGGGCGGCCGGCGGGACCGGACCGGGCACCGCGCCCGCGGCGCCGGCGGCCGTGCCCGCCGAACAGGGGACGGCGCCCGTCGAGGGCGCGGCCCCCACGACGGCGCTGCCCACGGGCACCGCGACGGGCGGTCGGGACCGGTGATGACACAACGGCAGACGGAGGGGCCGCCCCCCGGGCGGCCGACGGGCCCCGAGGGCGGCGCGCTCGGCCACCGGCGCCGGAGCGGGCCGGTCTGGAGGACCTCCCGCCCGGTGCGGGCCCTGCTGGTGGCGGTGGTGGGCTCGGTCTCGCTGGTCTCCCTGGTGTGGACCTCGGCCACCGGGTTCGTCGAACCCTATGTGGCCCTGTGCTTCTGCCTGGTCATCGCCGTCGGCGAGCTGGTGCGGATCACCCTGCCCGGGCACCGGGAGGTCGCGCCGATCGCCTCGGCGGGGGCGGTCGGGTACGCCTTCCTGCTGAACCTGGGGCAGGGGCCCTCGGACCACTCGCCCCTCCAGGTGGTGGCGGTGGTCGCCTGCGGTGTGGCGGTGGGCGAGCTGCCGCACGTCGCGGTGGGCCGCACCCCGCGGGTGGAGGACGTCGCCCGCCGGGTGCTCTCCGCCGGACTGCTGGCCGTCGGCTTTCGGCCCATCGCCGAGCAGTTGGGGCTGTCGGGGCCCTCGGTGGCGGCGACGCTGCTCATGTTCACCCTGGTACTGACCGTGTGGACGGTGGACGCCCTGCTGGCCGCGGTGCTGCGCGCCGAGCGGCTGCGCACCCGGCTGCGGGTCGCGGCGGGCGACGAGATGCGCGCCCAGTTCGCCTCGGGCATGGCCATCGGCTCCAGCGGTGTGCTCATCGCGCTGTCCTGCACCGTCACCGGCCTGGCCGGGCTGCTGGTGTTCAGTGCCCCGCTGCTGGTGGCCCAGGTGGCCTTCCGCAGGCACGCCGAGGTGCGCCGCACCTACCTGGAGACCGTGCGCGCGCTGTCGCGGGTGACCGAGGTCGGCGGGTACGTGGAGAACGGGCACTCGCGCCGGGTCAGCCACCTGTCGCACCTGGTCGGCTGCGAGCTGGGCCTGGCCGAGGCCGAGCTGCTGGAGCTGGAGTACGCGGCGCTGATGCACGACATCGGCCAGCTGTCGCTGCGCGAGCCCATCGCGGGCGGGGCGACCGTGCTGGCCTCGCCCCGCGAGCAGCGGCGCATCGCCGAACTGGGCGCGGGGATCATCCGGGAGACCGGGGTGCTGGACTCGGTCGCCGAGGTGGTGCGCCGCCAGTGCGAGCCGGTCGCCGGTGACGACGACGAGGGCGTGCCGCCGCTGGGCAGCCGGATCATCAAGGTCGCCAACGCCTTCGACGACCTGGTGGGCGAGAACGGCGACGCCGAGCGCCGGGAGGCGGTGCTGGACCGGCTGCGCATGGACGCGGGCACCGAGTACGACCCGCGGGTGGTGGAGGCCCTGGCCACCGTCCTGGACCGCGGGTAGCCGCGCGGTGCGGGACCCGGGCGCGGTCCGGGTCCCGCACGCCGCGCTCGTACGGAGGGGGCGCGGGGAGGCACCGCGCGGGGAGAGGGGCCGTCGGCCGGGGTGTCAGTCGGTCGGGGGGCGCAGGCGCGTGACGAACTTGTAGCGGTCGCCCCGGTACAGCGAGCGCACCCACTCCACCGGGTGCCCGTCCCGGTCGAAGCTGTGCTGGCAGTGCAGCACCAGCGGCAGGCCCACGTCCACGCCGAGCAGCCGGGCCTCGTTGGGGGTCGCCAGCACGGTCTCGATGGACGCCTCCGCCTCGGCCAGCGAGACGTCGTAGGCGCTCGCCAGCGCCTCGTACAGCGAGGCGTAGCGGTCCAGCTGCCGGCGCAGGCCGGGGAAGCGCCGGGCCGCCAGGTGTGCGGTCTCCACGGCCATCGGCTCGCCGTTGGCCAGCCGGAGCCGCTCGATGCGCAGCACCCGGCCGCCGGAGCGGATCGCCAGCAGCTCGGCGAGCTGGTCGTCGGCGTTGATGTAGCTCACGTCGAGGATGCGGGTGGCCGGGTGCAGGCCGTGCGAGCGCATCTCCTGGGTGTAGCTGGTCAGCTGGAGCACCTGGGCGACCTTGGGCTTGGCCACGAACGTGCCCTTGCCCTGGATGCGCAGCAGCCGCCCCTCCACGACCATCTCGGTGAGGGCCTGGCGCACCGTGGTGCGCGAGGTCCCGAACTGGGTGGCCAGGGCCCGCTCCGGGGGCACCGGGTTGCCCGCCGGCATCGCCTCGATCAGTTCCAGGAGCTGCTTCTTCACCTGGTAGTACTTCGGCACCCGGGGGTTGCCGTCCAGTGTGCCCTGACCGGTCATCACTCTCCTCGTGCGTTCGGCCGCGCCCGAATTGGTGTGGACCACTGGTCGAGCGCGTACCTCTTGAGTATGCACTCCTCCATGGGATGATTTGTGAGTGCCTCACCTCAGTGATCTCATCAGGCGACACACGTCGCTCAAG
Organism: Nocardiopsis changdeensis; assembly: GCF_018316655.1. GTDB lineage: Bacteria > Actinomycetota > Actinomycetes > Streptosporangiales > Streptosporangiaceae > Nocardiopsis > Nocardiopsis changdeensis. The sequence continues at coordinate 1,296,500 of NZ_CP074133.1, forward strand.
CAGGCCGATCTCGAATGGATCCACTCCCTCGTCTCCGATTGGCAGCTGCTGGCCGACCTCTCCTTCGCAGACCTGGTGCTGTGGGTGCGGTTGCGCGAGGACGACGGCTGGGTGGCCATCGCGCAGATGCGCCCCACCACCGGTCCCACCGCGTTCCAGGACGATCTGGTGGAGACCGTCCTCTACGACGATATGACGGACGTCACATCGCGTACCGCGCCCCGGGTCGTGGGCCGCAGGGCCCTCATCGACCGCGCCTGGAGCGAGGGCCGTATCTGCCGCGACGGCGACCCGGACTGGTCGGGCGGGGTCCCGGTGCGCGAGGAGACCATTCCGGTGCGGCGGGAGGGCAACCTCATCGCCGTCATCCAGCGCAGTACCAACCTCAGCTCCGCCCGCACCCCCAGCCGCCTGGAGCTCACCTACCTCCAGAGCGCCGGCGACCTGGCGCAGATGATCGCCGAGGGCGTGTTCCCCTTCATCGACCAGGGCCCGCTCATGGTGCGCTCGCCGCGCGTCGGGGACGGCCTGCTGCGCCTGGACCAGAACGGCGAGGTCGTCTACGCCAGCCCCAACGCCCTGTCGGCCTACCGGCGGCTGGGGCTCACCGCCGACCTGGTGGGCGCGCGCCTGGACCGCATCACCCTGGAGCTGGCGGCGCCGGGGGAGGCCCGCGACGAGAACCTCACCTACACGGCGGGCGGCCGGGCGCCCCAGGAGGCGGAGGTGGAGGCGCGCGGGGTCACCGTGCAGCTGCGCGCGATCCCGCTCATCATCGACCGGGTGCGCATCGGCGCCCTGGTGATGGTCCGCGACGTCACCGACCTGCGCCGCCGCGAGCGCGAGCTGATGACCAAGGACGCCACCATCCGCGAGATCCACCACCGGGTCAAGAACAACCTCCAGACGGTGGCGGCCCTGCTGCGGCTCCAGGCGCGGAGGCTCGACGTGCCCGAGGCGCGGGCGGCCCTGGACGAGGCGGTGGGCCGGGTCGGCTCCATCGCGATCGTCCACGAGATGCTGTCGCACACCCCCGACGAGGTCGTGGACTTCGACGACATCGCCGACCGGGTCATCCAGATGGCGGCGGAGGTCTCCTCCACGTCCGCCGGCAGCACCGTGGTGCCGCGCCGGGTGGGCGGGTTCGGCCTGCTCAACGCGCTGGTGGCCACACCGCTGTCGATGGTGCTGGCGGAGCTGGTGCAGAACGCCGTGGAACACGGGCTGGGCCAGGGGCCCGGGTCGATCGAGGTGCGGGTGCTCCGGTTCGAGGGCGGGCCGGGGTACACGGGCGCGGGAAGCCTGGAACTGGCCGTGTCCGACGACGGCGGGGGGCTGCCGGAGGACTTCGACCTGGAGGGCACCACGAGCCTGGGACTGCAGATCGTGCGGACCCTCATCGTGGGGGAGCTCGGGGGGACCCTGGCCATCAGGCCCAAGGAGGGCGGCGGGACCGAGGTGGCGATCACCCTGCCGCTGGACCGGGAGGAGGCGTCACTGCCCTGACCGGCGGGAGCCGTGCCGGGCGGAGGCCGGAAAGGGGCGCGGGCGTCCCCGCTGCGCCGGGCGGGGACCGGGGCCGCCTCCGGCCGTTGGCCGGGGGGCGGTGCGGGCGCCGGGGATCAGCCGCGTACCATCGAACGGTGGGAGATGCCCCGCCGCTTCTTGATCAGGCGGCGCTCGTCCTCGCTGGTCCCTCCCCAGACACCGCCGTCCTGGCCGCTCTCCAGAGCCCAGTTCAGGCAGGCGGAGCTGACGGGACAGCGGTGGCACACGGCCTTGGCCTCTTCGATCTGCATCAGGGCCGGGCCGAAATTGCCGATGGGGAAGAAGAGTTCGGGGTCTTCGTCACGGCAGGCTGCGTCATGGCGCCAGTCCATGCGGTCCACTCCTCATGTCGAGGTCCGGGGGCTTGTGAAGATTTTCACGAACACTGCACGGCGGGCGCCCGATGGATGGGTCCCATCGGTGGAGTCCGGCCCCGGGTTCACCCCGCGGCCACGTGGGAAGCGCCCCAATTAACTCGCCCGTAACTCGCGGCGATATGTCGAGCGTGGCAGGCCCGTCCCCGGCGTGCAAGAGCTCTCGGGGTCAAAGGTCCCGTAAGGGCATGTCGCATGCGTCACAGTGCCGTTGAATGGCGACGGAGCCGACAATTAACAGACGATTCGTAATGCCTTCGGTACGGAATGGAAGTTGACCTCTTCCCGCTCTCCGAGGTACTCGCCGTCGATTTGGAACGCCCGCGGATGGGATGACGTGATCCGCAGAGACTCCTGATCGTGCCAGGTCAGATAGCCGTCGCCGCGGGCGGCGAGCCCTTTGGGGAAGAACATCTGCGAAAGGATCCACCCCGTGAGCGGGTGCCCGGCCTGGGTGAGCGCGAATGCGTCCAGCCCCAGCTCGAAACGGGAGGAGGGCGTGGGCTGGAGCGGCAGCGCACCCGCGTAAGTCCACGGAGTGGTGTTCGTGACGAGGGCGAAATAGACGTCCTTCGCCCCGCCGTCGCCGGTCTGTACCGCCAGTGAGGGATCGCGGATATCGCCGCCGAAGAACAGCTTGACCGCGACCTCCGCGTACAGCGCCGGGGTCGCCTTGCGCCCGTTCGACCTCTCGTGCTCCACCCGCTGGACCACGTCCGCGTCCCAGCCGAACCCGGCGCAGAAGGTGAAGTAGCGGTCGTCCCGGTCGCTGGTGATCCGCCCCAGGTTGATCTCGCGCTCCCGGCCCGCCCGCAGCGCCTCCAGGATCGCCCCCGTGGCCTCCACGGGGTCGCCGGACACCCCCAGCGCGCGGATGAAGACGTTGGCGCTGCCGCCGGGGATCACCGCGTAGCGCGGCCGCTTCAGCTCCGGGGGAGTGGCCAGCAGGCCGTTGACGACCTCGTTGACGGTGCCGTCCCCGCCCAGGCTCAGCACCAGTTCGTACCCGGCCCCGGCAGCGCCGCGGGCCAGCTCGACCGCGTGGTCGCGGTACTCGGTCTCGGCGACGGTGACGTCCAGCTCCGACGCCAGGGCGCCCAGGATCACCTCGCGGGTCCGCGACGTGGTCGTGGTCGCCTGGGGGTTCACGATGAAAAGGGCGCGCACACGGCCAGTGTAGGGCCATACGGGGCGCGTGCCGCGGTCCGGGAGCGCCGCGCCCGCCGGACGCGCCCCGGACCGCGGGAGGGCGGGGCGGGAGCGGGTCCGGCCGGGGCGGGGATAACCTCGGAGGGTGTCTTCCGAGGTCTCTTCCCGCCCGTTCACCGTCGTCGTCGCAGCAGCGCTGGAGGCGCTCGTCGGGCTGGCCGCCGGCATCGGCGGGCTCTACAGCATGTTCACCGCGGTCACCGGCCGCACCGGCGAGCTGGACAGCGCCCTGCCGCTCACCGTCATCGGGCTGGGGGTGGCGGCGCTGCTGGTCTTCATCGCCCAGGGCCTGTGGCGGCTCAAGGACTGGGCGCGCACGCCGGTCTTCGTCACGCAGCTCTTCCTCGGCGTGGTGGCGTACTACATGTTCACCAGCGGCCAGTACCTGATCGGCGGCGTGCTGGCGGCCGTGGCGGTGGCCGCCTCGGCGGCGGTGCTCTCGCCTCCGACGACCGCGGCCCTCTTCCCCGGCGAATGGGGCGAGAAGAAGGATCGGTGAGCCGCGGCCGTCGGCGCGCGTCAGTCGTCGGTGGTCAGGGCCTGCCGCAGCTGGGCCAGGGTGCGGGCCAGCAGGCGCGACACGTGCATCTGCGAGATGCCGAGCTCCTGGGCGATCTGCGACTGGGTCATGTTCCCGAAGAACCGCAGCAGCAGGATGCGCTTCTCCCGGGGAGGCAGCTGCTCCAGGAGGGGCTTGAGCGACTCCCGGTACTCCACGCCCTCGAGGGACTCGTCCACGATCCCCAGCGAGTCGGCCACCGCGGGCGCGTCCTCGTCGCCGCTGTCCGGCGCGTCCAGCGACACCGTCGAGTAGGCGTTGGCGGACTCCAGGCCCTCCAGCACCTCCTCCTCGGTCATCTGCAGGTGCGCCGCCAGCTCGGCGACCGTCGGCGAGCGCCCCTCGCGCTGCGACAGGTCGCTGACCGCCTTGGTCAGCGAGAGCTTCAGCTCCTGGAGGCGCCGGGGGACCCGGACGGCCCACCCCTTGTCCCGGAAGTGGCGCTTGATCTCACCGACGATGGTGGGCGTGGCGTAGGTGGAGAACTCCACCCCCCGCTCCAGGTCGAACCGGTCGATCGACTTGATCAGCCCGATCGTGGCGACCTGGGTGAGGTCGTCCAGCCATTCCCCCCTGTTGCGGAACCGGCGGGCCAGGTACTCCACCAGTGGCAGGTGGAGCTCCACGAGCTCGTCACGGATCCTGCGCCGTTCCTCCGAATCGGCGTCGAGTTCGTTGAGGCGTTCGAACAGCGCTCTCGCGCGCGCCCGGTCGGGCACCGCGTGCTCGGTCTTCGCGGTCAGAGCGGGCCCCCTTTCGCTCACGCCGGCTCCAAGGTGCCACGGCGTTTGTACAGGACGATGGAGACACGGTCGTCGGGGCCGACCTCGGCGTCGACCTCCCCGGCCAGGGCGGACAGCACCGTCCAGGCGAAGGTGTCGCGCGCGGGGAGCCGGCCGTCGGCGGTGATCACCGAGACGGAGATGCGCATCCCGTCCGCGGCGAGCTCGAACTCTGTGGTCAGTTCCGTGCCGGGCAGCGCCTGGGAGAGGAGCATGGCGCAGGCCTCGTCGACACCGATCCTCAGGTCCTCGATCTCGTCGAGGGTGAAGTCGAGCCGGGCGGCCAGGCCCGCCGTCGCCGTGCGCAGGACGGACAGGTATGCGCTGTCCGCGGGCATGTTGACGGTGACAGCGTCGCGTACACCGGTGGCGTCGGCCATGGGCACAGCGGTTTCTTCGGTCACGTCCCTCCTTCGGGGGGCGAGGTTGCCGCTTGAATGCAATGTATCTCGTTTCACCCTGCCACTGACGCAGGGAGAACGGACCGTGTCCGCGTGATCGGGTCGAACGCGAGACGATCGGTCGTGATCAGGGGCTCTGGGAGCCCAGAGAGGCCAGGGCTTCGCCGTCCAGGCGGCGGACCGTCCACTCGCTCATGGGGCGCGACCCGAGCGCCTCGTAGAAGCGGATGGACGGCTCGTTCCAGTCGAGCACGGACCACTCCAGACGGGTGTAGCCGCGCTCCACGCAGGTGCGCGCCAGGGTGCGCAGCAGCGCCAGCCCGTGCCCGCCGCCGCGCGCGTGCGGGCGCACGTAGAGGTCCTCCAGGTAGATCCCGTGCCTGCCGGTCCAGGTGGAGTAGTTGAGGAACCACACCGAGAAGCCGACGGTGGCGGGGGTCCCGTCCGGCCCGGGCGCCTCGGCGATGTGCGAGAACACCTTGGGGTCGGGGCCGAAGAGCGCCGTGCGCAGGTCGTCCTCGGTGGCGACCGCGGCGTCCGGCTCCTTCTCGTACTCGGCTAGTTCCCGGATCATCGCGACGATCTCCGGAACGTCGTCGGGCACGGCGGTACGGATCATCGGATCACCTCGGTCGCGGAAGGGGACAGGGCCTCCTCCAGCCTACGCGCACACCGGCGGGTGTCAGGGGCGGTGGGCGACCATCCGCTCGACCGTCCCGAAGAACAGCCGGTCGTGGTGGCCGACCCGGAAGCCCGCCTCGGCGGCCACCTCACGCGGCGCCCGCCGGGGGCTCTCGCGGCGGCGCTCCCACAGCCGCGCGGGGAAGCGCGTGTGGCCGATCCGCTCCGCGGCCAGCAGCCGCCCGCCCGGCACCAGGACCCGGTACATCTCCCGCAGCGCCTCCTCCTGGCCGTCGATGGCGCTCAGGGCGAGCGTGCACACCACGGTCTCGAAGCTCTCGTCGGAGAAGTCCAGCGCGCGGGCGTCCCCCTCGGCGAAGCGGGCGACCAGCCCCAGCTCCTCGGCGCGCTTGCGGGCCGCGGCCAACGCCGCCGAGTCCGGGTCGATCGCGGTCAGGCGCACCTGGGGCGGGTAGTACCGCAGGTTGGCGCCGTCGCCCACACCGATCTCCAGGGTGCGCTCGCGCGCCCCCGCGCACAGGATTTCCCGGGTGCGCCGCAGGGCGGGGCCCTCCCAGGGCACCCCGCGCCCCGTCCACGGCCGCCGTACGCTCATGTCCTCGCCCGCTGTGCTCACCACCCCGACTCTGTGTCCCCCGGGGCCCCGGGTCAAGGGGCGGCGGCGCGTTTCTCCGGGAGAGGGCGCAAAAAAGGGGGCGACCCGCCCCCGGGGAGGGAGCGGGCCGCCCGGAGCGCGGCTCAGAGCACCTTGGACAGGAAGGCCCGGGTGCGCTCGTGCTGCGGGTTCCCCAGCACCTCGGCGGGGGCGCCGGCCTCCACGACCACGCCGTCGTCCATGAACACCAGGGAGTCGCCGACCTCGCGGGCGAACCCCATCTCGTGTGTGACGACCATCATGGTCATGCCGTTCTCGGCCAGGTCCCGCATCACGTCCAGGACCTCGCCGACCAGCTCCGGGTCCAGGGCGCTGGTGGGCTCGTCGAACAGCATCAGCGACGGCTCCATCGCCAGCGCGCGGGCGATCGCCACGCGCTGCTGCTGGCCGCCGGAGAGCTGGTCGGGGTAGGCGGCGGCCTTGTCGGGCAGGCCCACGCGCTCCAGCAGCTCCATGGCCTTGGCCGTGGCCTGGGCCTTGGGCACGCGCTTGACCTGCACCGGCGCCTCGATGATGTTGCCCAGCACGCTCAGGTGGGGGAACAGGTTGAAGCGCTGGAACACCATGCCGATGTCGCTGCGCTGGGCGGCGACCTCGGTCTCGCGCAGCTCGTAGAGCCTTCCGCGCTTCTGCCGGTAGCCCATCAGCTCGCCGTTGACCCACAGGCGTCCGGCGGTGAGCTTCTCCAAGTGGTTGACGCACCGCAGGAAGGTCGACTTGCCCGACCCCGAGGGGCCGATGATGCACATGACCTCGCCCCGCCGGACCTGGAGGTCGATGCCCTTGAGCACCTCCAGGCGGCCGAAGCTCTTGTGCACGTTCTCGGCGACCACGAGGGCGTCGGAGGGGAGCTCGGCCCCCTCGGCGGTCTCGATGACCGGCTCGTTCTGCTCGCTCATCAGTGCGCCCCTCCGACGATGCGGTTGCGGATGCCGCCGTACTGGCCGGGGTTGAAGCGGCGTTCGATGAAGTACTGGCCGATCATCAGGACGCTGGTGATGGCCAGGTACCACAGGCACGCCGCCACCAGCATCGGGAAGATCTGGTAGGTCCGGGCGCCGATCGCCTGGAGCTGGTAGAACAGCTCGATCGTCACCGGGACGTAGGCCAGCAGCGCGGTGTCCTTGAGCATCGCGATGGTCTCGTTGCCGGTGGGCGGGATGACCACCCGCATCGCCTGCGGCAGGGTGATGCGCCGCAGGACCTTGGCCCGGCTCATGCCCAGCGCCTGGGCGGCCTCGGTCTGGCCCTTGTCGACCGACTGCAGGCCCGCCCGGATGATCTCGGCCATGTAGGCGCCCTCGGAGAGCGACAGCGCCATCAGGCCGGCGACGTAGCCGCTCAGCAGGGTGCGGGTGTCGATCTCGAAGAAGCGGGCGTCGCCTTCGAGGCCGAGCCAGGCCATCCAGTAGTTGTCGAACGGCAGGCCCAGCTCGATGGTCTGGTAGAGGATCGCCAGGTTGCCGAAGAGCACGGCCAGGACCAGGCGGGGCACGCCCCGGAAGAACCAGGTGTAGATCCAGGAGACGGTGCTCAGCACCGGGTTCCCGGACAGCCGCATCACGGCCAGCACGATGCCCAGGGCGATGCCGATGACCATCGACAGGACGGTGGCGCTGATCGTGACCCACACGCCTCGGACCACGGGGTCCGAGAACATGTGCTCCACCATGAACGGCCAGTTGAAGGCGTCGTTCGTGAAGAGCATGTGCACGAACATCGACGCCAGGAGCAGCACGACTCCGGCGGCGACCCACCGTTCGGGGTAGCGGACGGGGACGGCGGTGATGGGTTCGGCCGGTCGGCCCGGAGCCGGGGTCTTGCTCGGCTCCGGGCCGCCCACCGGTGCGGTCGGTGAGGTCAAGGATCGGACTTTCGCTCGGTGACGGACGGGGGAGGGCTTCCCTTACTCCGCGGCGGGGTTCACCTCGGCGGACTCCAGGCCGCCGGCCTCCACGCCCCACTCGCCCAGGACCTGCTCGTAGGTGCCGTCCTCGATCATGGAGTTGAAGGCGGCGGCGATGGCGTCGGCCAGCTCGGTCTCGTCCTTGTGGGTGAGGATGCCGTAGGGGGCGGCGTCGTACTGCTCGCCGATGAACTCCAGGACGCCCTCACCGGTCTGCTCCAGGGCGTACGCCGCGGTGGGCATGTCGGCCAGGGAGGCGTCGTTGACGCCGGACACCACGGTCTCGGTGGCCAGCGGCTGGTTCTCGAACTTCTGGATGGTGATGGGGTCCTCGCCGGCGTCCACGCAGGCCTGGCTGCGGGCCTCGATGTCCTCGTCGTGGGTGGTGTCGGACTGCACCGCGATGCGCATGCCGCAGGCGTTGTCGGGGTCGACGTCCTGCGGGTTGCCCGCCTGGGCGAACCACTGGGTGCCGGAGGAGAAGTAGGACACCATGTTGACCTGCTCCATGCGCTCCGCGGTCACGGTGAAGGAGGAGGAGCCCAGGTCGTAGGTGCCGGTGTCGACACCGATGATGATGGAGTCGAAGGTGGTGGGCTCCCACTGGGCCTCCAGGCCGAGCTTGCCCAGGGCGGCCTCCAGCAGGTCGACGTTGAAGCCCAGGACGGTCTCGCCGTCGGTGTCCAGGAACTCGCCGGGCGGGTAGGACGCCTCCACACCGATCTTCACGGAACCGGCCTCGGCGATGTCGGCGGGGACCAGGGCGGCGAGCTCCTCGTCGACCTCCACGGCGGGCGCCTCCGGCGTCGCGGCCTCCTCCTCGGCCGGCTCGGAGCCGCCGCAAGCGCTGAGGGCGAGGACACCGGCCAGGGCGAGGGCGCCGACGGAGAAGGGCGCGGACAGGGGCTTGTGCAGGGCCATCGTGAATCTCCTTCTGGAGCACGAAGTGCCTGGTCGGAGTCGGGTTCGCGGCCCCTCCACCCGAACCAAAGCGACATACGGTGCGATATGTGGCAAATGTGGATACGTCGGTGCCGTCCCATCGTGCCGACCCTGCGATTTTCCTGCGGTCACCGTTGTGAGAGGATTGCGTAACGGGTCATCCCCGTAGTGAGGCGTACGCGCAGAACTCGCATAGGAGTCAGGCGAAGCACGACCTCTCCGGCGACACCACCGGTCATGGCCGACCGGCGCCGGAGGGGGCTCCCCTAGCACGGCACACCGGCTTCGCGCGCGGTACGCACCGACACCATCCGCCCCGTCATGGCCGACGCGGGCGGCAGTAAGACCTTGAAGGGTTTTCGATGACCAGCGATTCTTCTTCGCGTACCCGGAATCCGAACCTGGACGACGACCCCGCGTTCGCCCTGCACCGCGGCGGCAAGCTCCAGATCACCTCCACCGTCGACGTGCACGACCACGAGGGCCTGTCCCTCGCCTACACCCCGGGCGTCGCCCGCGTCTGCAACGGGATCGCCGACTCCCCCGAGCTGGTGGAGGACTACACCTGGCGGAGCAACCTGGTCGCCGTGGTCACCGACGGCACCGCGGTCCTGGGCCTGGGCGACATCGGCCCCGAGGCGTCCCTGCCCGTCATGGAGGGCAAGTCGCTGCTGTTCAAGCAGTTCGGCGGCGTCGACTCCGTCCCCATCGCCCTGGCCTGCACCGGTGTCGACGAGATCGTCGAGACCGTCGTGCGGATGGCCCCGTCCTTCGGCGGGATCAACCTGGAGGACATCTCCGCCCCCCGCTGCTTCGAGATCGAGAAGCGGCTGCGCGAGCGGCTGGACATCCCCGTCTTCCACGACGACCAGCACGGCACCGCGATCGTCACCGTCGCCGCCCTGCACAACGCCGCCCGCCTGACCGGGCGCACCCTGGGCGACCTGCGCGCGGTGGTCTCGGGCGCGGGCGCAGCCGGGGTCGCCGTCACCAAGATGCTCGTCGACGGCGGCATCGGCGACATCGCCGTGGCCGACTCCAAGGGCATGATCTACGACGGGCGGGAGGGCCTGACCCCCGTCAAGCAGGAGCTGGCCGCGATCAGCAACAAGGCCGGCCTGCGCGGCTCCATCGAGAGCGCCCTGGCCGGCGCCGACGTGTTCATCGGCCTGTCCGCCGGCGAGGTCCCCGAGGCCGTCGTCGCGACCATGGCCCAGGACGCGATCGTGTTCGCGATGGCCAACCCCAACCCGGAGATCCACCCGGACGTCGCCCGCAAGTACGCCGCGGTGGTCGCCACCGGGCGCAGCGACTTCCCCAACCAGATCAACAACGTCCTGGCCTTCCCGGGCGTGTTCAAGGGCGCCTTCGAGGCCCGCGCCACCGACATCACCGAGAACATGAAGCTGGCCGCCGCCACGGCTCTGGCCGGGCTGGTCGGTGACGACCTGTCGGCGGACTACATCATCCCGAGTCCCTTCGACGAGCGGGTGGGCGCGGCGGTCTCGGCCGCCGTCGCCGCCCAGGCCCGCGAGGACGGCGTCGCCCGCCGCTGACCGGACACGGGAAGGGCCCGGAAGGCGCGCCCCCGCGGCGCCCCTCCGGGCCCTTTCCCTTGTGCTCGGTCCGTCGCGGCTACCTGTCGTCGCCGGGGTCGTCGACCACCTGGCTCCAGGGGTCGCCGCCGGAGGGCGGCATGGGCCGCGCGGCCTTGGGCTCCTCGGGCTCCGGGGCCTTCCCGGCACCCTCGGCCTTCGGCTCCCCGGGCCTGTCCGCCTCAGGCTCCCCGGCCCCCGGCTTCTCCGCCTCCGGGCCGGGCGCCTCGGGCTCCCGGGACCCGGACTCCGGCCGCTCGGCGGCGGGAGCCCCGGCCCCGGGCGCCCCGGGACCGTCGGCCTTCCCGGCCTCCGGCTCCGCGGAGTCCTTGCGCGGCGGGCCCCAGGTGCGCGCGTCCCGGCGGATCACCTCGACGGTGTCGTCCAGGATGCGGCGCAGGTCGTGCAGGGCGGCCTCGCCGACCGTGCCCGCCTCCCTGGCCACGTCGCGGACCCGCTCGCTGAAGTCGCGCAGGGCGTGGTCCAGGTCGGGGGTGCGGCCGGAACCGCCCTTGCCCCAGACCGCGCCGAAGGCGCCGAAGCCCTGGGTGAACTTCTCCCACTCGCGCGACCAGCGCTGGCCGTCGTCGCAGGAGTGGTCGGCCTTCGCCTTCTCACCGCTCTGCTTCCGGGAGTCCCGCTCCTCCTCGGCCTTGGGGGCCTCGGCGGTCGGCTCCTCCTGCTTCGGGGCCTCCCCGGCCGCGGACTCCGGCTCGGGAGCCTCCTCGGCGGGGCGGCGGGCGCCGCCCGCGGCGAACTTGAGCTCCTCGCGCAGCGAGCTGATGGTCTCCCGCACGTCCTGCTTGACCGCCCGGGCGATGTCGCGCACCGAGTCGGTGATCTCCCGCTCCAGGTCGTCCAGGTCGCGCTCGCGCGCCCGCAGCTCCTCGCGCCCCTTGTCGGTGAGGCTGTAGACCTTGCGGCCGCCCTCCTCGGTGTGGGTGACCAGCCCCTCCTCCTCCAGCCGCGCCAGCCGCGGGTAGATGGTGCCGGGGGAGGGGGAGTACACGCCCAGGAACCGGTCCCGGAGCAGGCTGATGATCTCGTATCCGTGCCTGGGGCTCTCGTCCAGCAGCTTGAGCAGGTAGAGCCGGAGTCTGCCGTGTCCGAAGAAAGTGCTCATTCATGCCCCCTCGGGGATCGCGGCCGGGGTCTCGGGCGCGCGCCGCAGCAGCGCGGTCCGGTTGGACGCGGAGTTGATGGTGATGGTCGCCGGGTCCACCCCGCTGCCGATGCGCCCGCTCAGAACGGTGCGGGCGCGCCCGCCGCTCCGCTCCAGGCCGAAGTCGGAGTCGACCGCGGAGCTGGCGTTGCGGATCTCCACCGAGGCGGAGGTGTCCGCGGGCACCCGCAGGGCGACCTCGCCGGAGACGGTGTTGATCCGGACCCGGGCGGCCGGGGCCACGTCGGTGTCGGCCAGCACGGAGCCGGAGACGGTCTTGGCGCTCAGGGAGGAGACGCGCCCGCCCGCCACGGCCAGCTGGCCGCTGACGCTGTTGAAGGACAGGCCCCCGGACACGTCACGCAGGGAGGCGTTGCCGGAGACGGTGTTGATGTCGGTCTCGCCGCTCGCCCCGTCCAGGGTCACCTCGCCCGAGGCGGTCTTGAGCCTGGTGCGCGACCCCACGCCGGCGACGACGATCGGCGCGCTCATGGTGGTGACGTCGACCGGGCAGTCCCGGGGGACGCGCAGGTTCACGGTGGCGCTGCGCCGCTGCACCTGCTTGTAGCCGCCCAGCTGGACCGGGCGCAGCCGCTCCAGCAGTCCGGACCCGGTGAGGTCCTCGTAGTGGATGGTGAGGATGCCCGCCTCCTGGACGGCGAGGAGGGGCTCGCCGACGATGTCGGTCACCTCGAAGGTGACCGGGTCGTCGGTGGGAAGAATGTTGACCTGGCCGCCGAGGATCCGTACCCGCAAGGCCACGATGCCGTCGAGGGTCTGGGTCGTCGGCCTGTCGATGGTCCAACGTGCCATCGTGTGCACCCTTTCGCTCGCTCCGATGCCTTCACGATATGTCGCGAGTGCGGCGAACTCAAGATATGTCGCGGATTACCGGGGGTGTCTCCGGGTTCTCCCCGAGGCCCCCCGGGGGCGGCGCCTCCCGGGACGGGGCCGGACAGCGCGAAGGGGGCCCGGGATCTCTCCCGGGCCCCCTTCACAGGTGGTGCGCCCTACTCTTCGTCCTCGTCGTCCAGCCGGGCCAGCCAGGTGGCCAGCCGGTCGACCGGGGTCTCGAACTCGGGGTGGACGTCGGTGAACGTCCGCAGCTGCTCGGCGAGCCAGGCGAGGCTGACCTCCTCCTCACCGCGGCGTTTCTCCAACTCCTCGATTCCGCGATCCGTGTAGTACAACGCGCACGCCCCTGCTAGTCCGCCGGCGGGAAGACCGTGTCCACCAGGGCGCGCTGCTCCGCCTCGTGCCGCTTGGCCGAGCCGGCCGCGGGCGAGGAGGACGCCGGACGCGAGATCCGGGTGAACGGGCGGTCGAGCTGCTCGGAGAAGACCAGCGCGACGAACGGCCACGGGCCCATGTTCGCCGGCTCCTCCTGGACCCACAGGACCTCGCCCGCGTTCGGGTAGGCCTTGAGCTGCTCCCGGATCTCCTCGATCGGCAGCGGGTAGAGCCGCTCCGCCCGGATGATCGCGGTGTGCTTGTCGCCGCTCTTGCGGCGCGCCGCGTCCAGGTCGTAGTAGATCTTGCCCGAGCACAGCACCACGCGGCGCACCTTCTCCGGAGCGATCGAGTCGTCCGTGATGAGCGGCCGGAAGTGCCCCGAGGTGAAGTCGGCGGCGGCGGAGGTCGCGGCCTTCAGGCGCAGCAGCGACTTGGGCGTGAAGACCACCAGCGGACGCTGGATCGGCGACTTCGCCTGCCAGCGCAGCAGGTGGAAGTAGCTCGCCGGGGTCGTCGGCATCGCGACGGTCATGTTCTCCTGCGCGCACTGCTGGAGGAACCGCTCGATCCGGGCCGAGGAGTGGTCCGGGCCCTGGCCCTCGTAGCCGTGCGGCAGCAGCAGGGTGACGCTGGAGCGCTGGCCCCACTTCTGCTCGCCGGAGCTGATGTACTCGTCGATGATGGTCTGCGCGCCGTTGACGAAGTCGCCGAACTGCGCCTCCCACATCACCAGCGCCTCGGGGCGGGTGAGCGAGTAGCCGTACTCGAAGCCCAGCGCCGCGTACTCGCTCAGCAGCGAGTCGTGGACGTGGAACTTCACGGTGCCGTTGTCGAACTGCTTGAGCGGCGTGTACGCCTCGCCGGTCTCGCGGTCCACCAGGCCGGCGTGGCGCTGTCCGAAGGTGCCGCGGCGGCTGTCCTGGCCGATCAGGCGGATCGGGTGCCCGTCCAGCAGCAGCCCGCCGAAGGCGAGCAGCTCACCGGTCGCCCAGTCCACCGCGTCGTTCTCCACCATCGTGGCCCGGCGGGTCAGCTGGGGAGCCAGCCGCGGGTGCGGGGTGAAGCCGTCGGGCATGTTCACCTGGGTGTCGATGACCCGCTTGACGACCTCGTCGCTGATCGCGGTCTCGACGGTGGAGTGGTCCAGGCGGCCCTCGGTGAAGACCTCGGGCTTGACCACGGCACCCGGCTCGATCGGCTTCTTGTCGGCCTCGCGGGTCTCGACGAAGGCCCGCTCCAGCTCGGACTGGTAGTCGCGCAGCGCCGACTCGGCCTCCTCCACCGTGATGTCGCCGCGGCCGATGAGGGCCTCGGTGTACAGCTTGCGGGTGGAGCGCTTGGCGTCGATGACGTTGTACATCAGCGGCTGGGTGAACTCGGGGTTGTCCCCCTCGTTGTGGCCGCGGCGCCGGTAGCAGACGAGGTCGATGACGACGTCCTTGTTGAACGCCTGGCGGTAGGCGAAGGCCAGGTGCGCGACCCGGACCACGGCCTCGGGGTCGTCCCCGTTGACGTGGAAGATCGGCGCCTGCACCATCCGCGCCACGTCGGTGGCGTACACGCTGGAGCGGCTGTCCGACGGCGAGGTGGTGAAGCCCACCTGGTTGTTCACGACGATGTGGACGGTGCCGCCGGTGCGGTACCCGCGCAGCTGGGACAGGTTGAGGGTCTCGGCGACCACGCCCTGCCCGGCGAACGCGGCGTCGCCGTGGATGAGGATCGGCAGCACGGTGAAGCCGTGCGCGCCCTTGTCGAGCACGTCCTGCTTGGCGCGGACGATGCCCTCCAGGACCGGGTCGACGGTCTCCAGGTGCGACGGGTTGGCCGCCAGGGAGATGTCGATCTTCTCGCCCTCGCGGGTCTGGAAGACCCCCTCGGTGCCCAGGTGGTACTTGACGTCGCCGGAGCCGTGCGCGCTGCGCGGGTCGAGGTTGCCCTCGAACTCGCCGAAGATCTGCCCGTAGGACTTGCCGCAGATGTTGGCCAGCACATTGAGGCGGCCGCGGTGGGCCATGCCGATGACGGCCTCGTCCAGACCGGACTTGGCGGCCTTGGAGATCACGCCGTCGAGCAGCGGGATGAGGGACTCGCCGCCCTCCAGGGAGAACCGCTTCTGGCCCACGTACTTGGTCTGCAGGAAGGTCTCGAACGCCTCGGCGCTGTTGAGCCGGTGCAGGATGTGCAGCTGCTCGTCACGGTCGAGCTTCTCGTGCTCGCGCTCGACGTGCGACTGGATCCACTCCCGCTCCTCCGGGCTCTGGATGTGCATGTACTCGATACCCACCGTGCGGCAGTAGGTGTCGCGCAGCACGCCCAGGATGTCGCGCAGCTTCATGACCTGCTTGCCGCCGAAGCCCCCGGTCGGGAACTCGCGGTCCAGGTCCCACAGGGTCAGGCCGTGCTGGAGCACGTCCAGGTCCGGGTGCTTGCGCTGCTCGTGGTCGAGCGGGTTGGTGTCGGCCATGAGGTGGCCGCGCACGCGGTAGGCGTGGATCAGCTCCTGGACCCGGGTGGTCTTGTCGAGCTGGGTGGCCTTGTTGACGTGGATGTCCTGCACCCAGCGCACCGGCTCGTAGGGGATGCGCAGGGAGTTGAAGATCTCGTCGTAGAAGCCGTTCTCGCCCAGCAGCAGCTGGTGGATCCGGCGCAGGAACTCACCCGACTGCGCACCCTGGATGATGCGGTGGTCGTAGGTGGAGGTCAGCGTCATGACCTTGCTGATGCCCAGCTCGGCCAGCGTGTCCGCGGAGGCGCCCTGGAACTCGGCCGGGTACTCCATGGCGCCGACGCCCAGGATGGTGCCCTGGCCCGGCATGAGGCGCGGGACCGAGTGCACGGTGCCGATGCCGCCGGGGTTGGTGAGGCTGATGGTGGTGCCCTGGAAGTCCGGCACGCCCAGCTTGTTGGTGCGGGCCTTGCGGACCAGGTCCTCGTAGCCGCTCCAGAACTCCATGAAGTCCATCTCGTCGGACCTCTTGATGGAGGGCACGACGAGCTGGCGCGAACCGTCCGGCTTCTGCAGGTCGATGGCCAGGCCGAAGTTCACGTGCCTGGGCTTGGCGACACCGGGCTTGCCGTCGATCTCCGTGTAGGAGTGGTTCATCTCCGGCATCGACTCGAGGGCCTTGACCATGGCGTAGCCGATGAGGTGGGTGAAGGAGACCTTCCCACCGCGGCCGCGCCGGAGATGGTTGTTGATGACGATCCGGTTGTCGAAGAGGAGCTTGACCGGTACCGCGCGCACACTGGTCGCGGTCGGCATGGCCAGGCTCGACTCCATGTTGGTGGCGGTGCGCGCCGGTGCGCCGCGCAGCCGCTCCTCGTCGACCCGGAGGGCCTCGTCCGCGCTCGGGGCCGCCGCCTTGGCGGGGGCCGGCGCGGCGGGCTTCTTGGGTGCGGCGGGGGTCGTGGCCTGCGCCTTCGCGGCGGTGGTCCCCCCGCTCTTCGCACCGGCCGACTCCGCGGGCTTGTAGTCCGCGAAGAAGTTCCACCAGGCCTTGTCGACCGAGTTCGGGTCGTTCAAGTACTTCTGATAAAGCTCCTCGACCAACCACTCGTTGGGACCAAAGTCTGTCAGGGGTTGAGACGCCTCAGACGACACGGCGGAGATCGCCCACTTCCGCAGCTCGCTCGTGAATGTGTAGGACGACGGGTGGCTGCCGGCTCGGTCGGCTCAAGGAAGAACGGTGGTCGACCGCGTGGCGGAAGACCGGTCTGACCAGGCCGGCGCTCGTCGGTTACCAGGCTACTTGTACCGGCCTCCCGGCGGGGAACGCGGGCCGTGTTGAAACTAGGAGATAGCTAACATTTTTTCACAATCACGTTGTCGCTACGCGCCGGTAACCAAGCGTAGTGTGCCCGCGCTGCCTGATTTGTAGGCTTTTGAGGGGATTTTCAGATGTGAAACCCTTGGCCGTTATCGGCCGCTCCCAGTGTGTCCTGTACCACTCTCGATATCGAGATTCCGGGGGAACCCGGTACCGGCGGGCCCCGTCGGAGTAGGTGCAAGCGGCCGGGCAGGACGGCCGGGTCCCGCCGCCGACGTTCCCAGCGGGAGCGGTGGGACCCGGGCCCGGCCGTCGCGCGTTTCCCTCGGTGACGGCCCTCCGGGCTCGCGAAACGCCGGTGAACGGCGCCGAACTTGCGCGGATCTGTGCGCTCTTCGGAGTTCTCCCGCGCCGACGCGCCCCGCGTGCCAGGATCGCGATACGCGCACACCGGACACACGGGGGTGGGAGAGGCCCATGAGGGGACTGGGGGAGCTGGAAGCCGCCATCATGGACGCGCTGTGGCGGTCCGAGGAGCCGCTGCCCGTACGGCTCGTCCACGAGACGATGGTCTACGACCGGGACATCGCGTACACGACCGTCATGACGGTCGCGGGCATCCTGTACAACAAGGGCCTGGTCGACCGGGAGAAGCGCGGCCGCGCCTGGGTGTACTGGACGCTGGAGACCCGCGCCGAGTACACCGCGCGGGTCATGGACGAGTTCCTCGGCACCTGCCCGGAGCCCCAGGCCACCCTGCGCAGCCTCGTCGAGCGCTTCAGCGACGAGGAGGTGGCCTCCTTCCACCGGGTGCTCAGCCAGGTCCGCCTCAGCCGGGGCGCCGCCGGCTAGGTCCGTCTGTGCAGGCGGCGCACGTCCGGCACGGCCAGGGCCGCCAGGGAGGCCGCCACCGTCAGCGCGGCCAGCGCCGCCAGGGCCCGCTCCGGCCCCACGGCCGCCGCCACCGGCCCGATCGCCGCCTGCCCGACCGGGATCGCGGCGAACGACCCCAGGGCGTCGTAGGAGTACACCCGGGACAGCCGGTCGGCCGGGACGTTCTCCTGCACCGAGACGTTCCAGGCCACCTCGAACTGCTCCACGGCCACGCCCGCCGCGAACATGGCGGCGACCAGCACCAGGGGCGCCGCCGGCAGGGACAGCGCGTACAGCGGGACCGCCTGGACGGCGACCAGCGCCACCCCGAACGCCAGGGCGCGGCGCGGCAGCCACCGCGCGGCCAGGAACCCGCCCGCCAGCATCCCGGCGCTCTGGGCCGCCACCACCAGCCCCCAGGCCGCCCGGCCGAAGGACGCGTCGGCGATCGCCGGGCCCAGCACCGTCACCGAGGCCGACCAGGCGGCGTTGGTGACCATGAACTGCGCCACCACCACCCACACCCACGGGCGGGCGGTGAACTCGCGCCACCCCTCCACAAGGTCGCGCAGCACGCCCACCCGCCCCGTGCCGGCCTCCGTGCCCGGCGGCCGCAGCAGCACGAACGCCCCGCAGGCCAGCGCGTACAGTCCCGCGTCGGCGGCGATCGACCACCCCGGGCCGACGAACGCCACCAGGGCCCCGCCCAGGGACAGCCCCGCCACCATCGCGCCGTTGCCGGTCAGCCGGACCACCGCGTTGGCCTGGCGCAGCAGCCCGGGCGGCACCGTCTGGGGGACCAGCGCGGCGGACGCGGGCAGGTTCACCGCGGCCGCGGCCCCGTTGAGCACGCTCAGCCCCACCATCAGCGGCGTCGACGCCGTCCCCGTCAGCAGGGCCGCGCCCAGCGCCCCCTGGGACAGGGCGGCCAGGGCGCAGCCGCCGCGCAGCACCAGGGCGCGGGGGAGCCGGTCGGCGATCACCCCGCCGAGCAGCAGCAGGAGCACGTTGGCGACGGACCGCGCGCCCACCACCAGCCCCACCTGGACCAGGGAACCGGTCACGTCCAGCACGGCGAACGCCAGCGCCACGTTCGCGAGCCCGTTGCCCAGGGACATCAGCAGCCGCCCGGCGGCCAGCGCCCGGAACGGGCCGTGCCGCAGCGGCGCCCCCATCCCGGCCGCGCGCCCCGCGTCCTCCGTCGCCGTCACGTCAAAGCCCCGTCCCGTTCCCGGGGCTCCGGGCTCACGACAGGATCCAGCTGCGGCCCTCCGCCGCCAGCTTCTCCACGAGGGTCGCGCTGTCGTGCTCCTTGGCGAACAGGTGCTCGGGGCGGGTGATGGGCACGATCCACAGCCACCGCACCGGGTCGCCCTGGAAGGTCAGCCCCGCGGTGTCCGGCGGGGCGTGCCCGGCGGCGGCCACGAGGGGCGAGGGGTCCTCCAGCAGCAGCACCGCCCCCGCGCCCCGGCGCATCGCCCGGTCCTCGGGGTTGTCCAGCCACTTGACCGTGTGCCCGGTCCCGAACCAGGTCACCGCCCGCCACGGGAAGGCGCCGATCCACCGGAAGATCCGCGCCGCGTGGTGCGCGGGCATGGTGGTGGCCAGCGCCAGCTCCACCCGCGCGTACCTGGAGGTGTCGGCCATGTACCGGTCCAGGGTGGGCATCCGCTGCCCGCACATGCCCACGGTCGACAGGATCGTGAACGGCCGGTCCTCGGAGGGCGGGCGCTCCGACACCCGCAGCAGCGGCGGGTGGCCGTCGGACACGTCCCAGTAGTGGCCGGCCGCGCCCACCGTCCGGTTGAGGTGTCCCAGCACCGTGCGCTGCACGCTGCGCCACGCGCCCGAGGCCCGCCGCCAGTCCCAGTAGGCCTCCGCGTGCACCACCCGCGGCCACAGCTGCCCCTTGACCGGGTCCAGCTCCCAGGCGTAGGCGCTGCGCCCGATCGCCTCGCGGGCGTACCCGGGCAGTCCGCTGTCGGCCTCCGCCCAGCCGGGGATGACCGCGAGCAGGCCCTCCTCGTCGACCAGCGCGACCCCGTCGCCCTCCTCGAACCACACCGCGCGCAGACAGGAGGGGTCGAACCGGGGGCGCCCCTGCGGGTGCTTGGTGTGCCCCTCCGGCATCAGCGGGGCCCGCCCCTCGAAGGAGTCGCCGGGCTCGGCGGCGCGGGGGGCGATCTCGTGGTTGGCCAGCCACACCGGGACGCGGATGCGCCCGCGCGCGTCCAGCAGGTAGGCGGCCGTGGTCCGGGAGTCGCACTCGACGACGACGCGACGGCTCTGGTACGGGCTGACCTCGTCGAGCAGGACCTCGATCCCTGTCACCGGCCCTCCCACATGTGCCGATCCGCCGTCCTTCGCGGGTCCGATCCGACCCGTCCCTGCAATGCGTAGAATCGACGGTAGTGCCCTGACAGGCGGAGCCGTATCCGCAGCCGCGTATAGGTCGTATAACGACCCGAGCCGCTGCCGTCCCGCGCCGGGCCGAGACCATCGACTCCACCCTTACGGACTCTCTATGCCCGCCGAGCTCACCTTCGTCGCACCGCGCCGTGCCAAGCCTCCCCGGCACCTGGCCGACCTCACCCCGCAGGAGCGGGCCGAGGTCGTCGCCGAGCTGGGGGAGAAGCCCTTCCGGGCCAAACAGATCGCCAAGCACTACTTCGGCGGTCTGGAGTCGGACACCTCGGCCATGACCGACCTGCCCGCCTCCTCGCGGGAGAAGCTGGGCGAGGCCCTGCTGCCCCGCCTGCTCACCCCCGTCAAGCACATCACCTGCGACGACGGGATGACCCGCAAGACCCTGTGGAAGGCGTTCGACGGGGTGCTGTTCGAGTCGGTGCTGATGCGCTACCCGGACCGCGTCACCCTGTGCATCTCCTCACAGGCGGGCTGCGGCATGAACTGCCCGTTCTGCGCCACCGGGCAGGCGGGGCTCACCCGCAACCTGTCCACCGGCGAGATCGTGGAGCAGGTGGTGGCCAGCGCCCGCGACCTGGCCCGCGGCCAGGTGGCCGGCGGACCGGGGCGGATCAGCAACATCGTGTTCATGGGCATGGGCGAGCCCATGGCCAACTACAAGCGCGTCCTGGAGACGGTACGCCGGATCACCGACCCGGTGCCCGACGGGCTGGGCATCTCCCAGCGCGGCGTCACCGTGTCCACGGTGGGCCTGGTCCCGGCGATCGACAAGCTCACCGCCGAGAAGATGCAGGTGCGCCTGGCGATCTCGCTGCACGCCCCGGACGACGAGCTGCGCGACGAGCTGGTGCCGATCAACACCCGCTGGAAGGTCGCCGAGGTGCTCGACGCCGCCTGGCGCTACGCCGGGACGACCGGCCGCCGGGTCTCCATCGAGTACGCGCTCATCAAGGACGTCAACGACCAGGCGTGGCGGGCCGACCTGCTCGGCAGGCTGCTCAAGGGCCACCTGGTGCACGTGAACCTGATCCCGCTCAACCCCACCCCGGGGTCCAAGTGGACCGCGTCGCGCCCCGAGGACGAGCGCGAGTTCGTCCGGCGCCTGCAGTCCCACGGCGTCTCGGTGACCGTGCGCGACACCCGCGGCCAGGAGATCGACGGGGCCTGCGGCCAGCTCGCGGCCTCGGAGAGCTGACCCGGGGGTGGTCGAGACCGGACTGGCCTTCGTCATCGCCCTCGCGGCGGGACTGGTCCCGGTCCTCAACATCGAGGTCTACCTGCTGGGCGCCGTGGCCGTGAACGGCGACGGCGCCCTGGTGGCCATGGCGGTCGCCGCCGGCCTGGGGCAGACCCTGGGCAAGCTGCCCTACTACTACGCGGGCAAGGGGACGCTCTCCGCGCCCTGGCTGCGCAGGCGCACCGAGACGCCGGGCAAGTGGACCGAGCGGGCCGCCCGCTGGCGGAGCAGGGCCGAGGAGCGCCCCGCCTGGGGGGTGGGCCTGCTGGCGCTCAGCTCGTTCGCGAGCATCCCGCCGTTCATGGTGGTCTCCGTCCTGGCGGGCGTGGTGCGGATGAACATCGTGCTGTTCTCGGCCGTCACCTTCGCGACCCGCACCGCCCGCTTCCTCATCATCGTCCTGGCCCCCGCCTGGGCGCTGTCCTTCCTCCCCTGACCCCTTCCCGGCCGGGCTCCGGGATCCCTAGGATCGGGTGCGGTACCCCCGATCCGAGAGGCGCCCCATGCTGCCCTCCCTCCTCCTCGGCCTGCTGGCCGGACTCCTGCTCGGCAACGGCCTCCCGCACTTCGTCACGGGGATCACCGGCCGCTCGTACCCCAACGTGTTCGGCGACGGGCCGGTCCCCAACGTCCTCGGCGGCTGGGTGCAGCTCGTCGCGGCGTCCGGCATCGTCTATGCGCTGACCCGGCTGGACGGCGCCCCGTCCCCGCTCGTGCCGCTGGCGTGCGGTGCGGCGGGGGTCCTGGCGGCCGCCCTGTTCCACGCCCGCGGCCTCGCCGCCGGCGCGCGCCGCGCCGCCCCCGGGGACTGAGGCCCCCGGGGGCGGCGACGGTCAGGCGGTCTCCAGGTCGCGGCGGCGGAAGCCCGCCAGCGCCAGGGCCAGGGCGGCCGCGACCGCGGCGGAGGCGATCACGACCGGTGCCGCCTCGAACTCCTCCATCGGCGGCTGCGGCAGCATCCCGAACGCGCTGAGGTCCAGCGCCCAGTCGGGCATCCCCAGCAGGGCGCCGAGCATGGTGGTGAAGACGCTGTACCCCAGCCACAGCCACACCAGCGGCATCAGGCGCGGGGCCGCCCCGACGAACAGCGCGGTGGCCGCGACGAACGCCAGCGCCACCGGCGCCTGCGACAGCGCCGACTCCAGCATCGTGCCGATCCAGGAGGCGTCGTCCGTGGCGCTGAGCGCTCCGATGCCGATGCCGAGCCCGCCCAGGACCACGAGCAGACCCGTGGACAGGACGCCCACCGCCAGGGCGGCGCCGTACCAGCGGATCCGCCCCACCGCCGTGGCCAGGACGAGTTCGGCGCGGCCCGCCGACTCCTCGCTGCGCGCGCGCAGGACCGACAGGATGCCCTGGGCGGCGGCCGCCATGATCACGTAGCCCGACATGACGCCGAGGAAGCCCGCGGTCACGTCCTCGGCGGCGGAGCCGAGCAGGGCCATCAGCTCGGGGTTGGAGTCGAGCATCCCCTCGACCTCGGTGGCCAGCGTGCCGAAGGAGATCGAGAACAGGAAGGTCGCGGCGCTCCAGGCGATGATCGACCCCCGCTGCTGGCGCAGGTGCAGGGCGAGGACGCCGTTGAGCAGCGGGCCCGCCGCGGCCGGACCGGGGCGGGGCGGGACCAGGCCCGCGCCCAGGTCCCGGCGCCCCGCCAGGGCGTAGGCGGCGCCGAACAGGGCCAGGATCGCCAGCGGGTACAGGGCCAGCGGCCACCACCGCAGGTCGTCGAACACCCGGGTCTGCTGCACCCAGGCGAACGGGGAGGCCCAGGAGGAGGGCCCGCCCCCGCGCTCGGCCAGGTCGCCGACCACGCGGGCCATGAAGAGCAGCCCGGTGACGAGGAAGGCCGTCCCGGAGGCGGCCCGCGCGTGCTCGGTGAGCTGGGCGCACACCGCGGTGACGGCGCCGAAGGTGAGGCCGGCCAGCCCCAGCCCCAGCCCGTAGACCAGGGAGTCGACGGCGTCCAGCCCGTAGCCGGCCATGATCGCCCCGGTCAGCCCGCCGATGAGCAGGTTCAGCAGGGCGACGGTGAGCAGCGCCGCCGTCATCTGGGCGCCGCTGCCCAGGACCCCGGCCCGCAGCAGCTCGGCGCGGCCGCTCTCCTCCTCGGCCCGGGTGTGCCGGACCACGTGCAGGATGCTCATGATCGCCATGGCGATGAGCAGGCTCATGGTCAGCTCGTTGACCACCATGGCGCCGAGCGTGTAGTCGTCCAGCCCGAAGCCCGGGCCGCCGAAGAGGATCCCGGTGGGCGTGTCCATGAGCGCCGCCCGGGCCTGGCGCTGGGCTTCGGTGGCGAAGGCCTCGTCCAGGGTGGGGACGGTCAGGCCGACCGTGCCCACCAGGGCGACCACCCACACCGACATCCGGATGCGGTCGCGGCGCAGGATGAACCGGGTCAGGGTCCCGGTCCCGGTGAGGGCGCTCATGCCGCGCTCCCCCTGTCGCCGTTGAGGGCGGCCAGCTCGTCGCCGTAGTGGCGCAGGAACAGCTCCTCCAGGGAGGGCGGGTTGCTCACGAGGGAGCGGACCCCCAGGCCGGTCACCGCCCGCATGACGGTGTCGAGGTGGTCGTTGTCCACGTCCATGGAGATCCGGTCGCCGTCGACCTCCGCGTTGTGCACCCCGGCCAGCCCGGCCAGCGCTGAGGGGTCGCCGGAGACGGTGGCGCGCACGGAGGACCGGGTCAGGTGGCGCAGGTCCTCCAGGGTCCCCGACTCCACGGCCCTGCCCTGGCGGATGATGGTGACGGTGTCGCAGAGCTTCTCGACCTCGGACAGGATGTGGCTGGACAGCAGGACCGTGCGCCCCTGCTCCTTGGCCTCCAGCACGCACCCGGTGAACACCGCCTCCATCAGCGGGTCCAGTCCGGAGGTCGGCTCGTCCAGGATGAGCAGCTCGGCGTCGGAGGCGAGGGCGGCGACCAGGGCGACCTTCTGCCGGTTGCCCTTGGAGTAGGTGCGCGCCTTCTTGGTGGGGTCCAGTTCGAACCGGGCCAGCAGCTCCTCGCGGCGGGCCCGGTGCAGGCCGCCGCGCAGCCGCCCGAGCAGGTCGATGGCCTGGCCGCCGGTCAGGTTGGGCCACAGGGTGACGTCGCCGGGGACGTAGGCCAGCCTCCTGTGCAGGGAGACGGCGTCCTTCCAGGGGTCGCCGCCCAGCATGCGGACGGTGCCGGCGTCGGCCTTGAGCAGGCCGAGCAGGACGCGGATGGTCGTGGACTTGCCGGAGCCGTTGGGGCCGAGGAACCCGGCGACCCTGCCGGCCTCCACGGTGAGGTCCAGGCCGTTGAGGGCCTGGAACCGGCCGAAGTACTTGTCGACGCCGCGCGCGTCGATGACGGGTGAGGACATGGCGGGTGGTCTCTTCTCTCTTCCGACGGGGGTGCCCGGGGGCCTGGTGCGTCAGCGCGCGCCCTCGGGCGGGTCGCAGACGTACAGCAGGTAGGCGTCGAGCATCTGCCGGTCGGTGTAGAGACCTTCGGTGTACAGCTCCAGTACCGGGAGCATGTGCTCCTCCATCCATTCCCGCAGGAACAGTGGGAAGTCGATGTCGTCGGGGTCGGGTCGGGCGGACAGCGCTACGAGGAGGGAGCCCATGGAGCTCTCGGCCAGCCACCGGGCGCGCTTGGCCCGGTCGCGGCTGGGCCGGATCGTCCCGGCGGCCTCGCCCGCGGCGAGGTAGCCCTGGACGTCCTCGACGATGCGCTCGTACAGGGCCAGGCCGGCGGCGCCGCCCTCCTGGAAGGAGCGGACCGCGTAGGCCAGCAGGGGGGCGAACTCCTCGACGTGCGCCACGTACTGGAGGGCGACCGAGGGGTCGGAGGTCACCGACTCCCTCTTGACCTTGTGCACGACCTCGAAGACGTGGTCGTCGCAGGCCCTGCGCAGTCCGTCCTTGGACCCGAAGTGGTGCATGACCAGGCCGGGGGAGACCCCCGCCTTCTCGGCGATGGCCCGGATCGTCACCTTGAAGCCGTGCCTTCCGAAGTATTCGAGGGCGGCGTCGCGGATGCGGGCGCGCGCGGTGAGGTCGGAGGCAGCGGCTGAACTCATGTTCAATAGGTTAAACACGCGTTCAGTCCGCTGGCAAGGGGGTGGCCGTACACTCGTGCCCACCCGCGTCGACGAGGAGGATCCGATGGTGCAGGTCGCTGTCGCCCAGTTCGCCCCCGCCCAGGACAAGGCGGAGAACCTGCGCTCGGTGGGGAGGCTGGCCGCGCGGGCCGCGGCCCTGGGGGCGCGGGTGGTGCTGCTGCCCGAGTACACGATGTTCACCGCGTCCCGCACCGACGGCCGCTACGTCGAGGCGGCCGAGCCCCTGGACGGGCCGTTCGTCGCGGCCGCCGCCGACACCGCCCGCCGGGAGGGCGTCCACCTGGTGCTGGGCGTCAACGAGGAGACCGCCGGGGGCACGCACTTCTCCAACACGCTGGTGGCCCTGTCGCCGCGGGGCGAACGGGTCGCGCTCTACCGCAAGATCCACCTGTACGACGCGTTCGGCGTCAGGGAGTCCGACGTGGTCGCGCCCGGGCCCGTCGAGGAGCCGGAGACCTTCACCGTCGAGGGCGTGACCTTCGGCCTGCAGACCTGCTACGACCTGCGCTTCCCCGAGGTGACCCGGCGGATCGCGGACGCCGGGGCGCACGTGGTGCTGCTGGCCGCCCAGTGGGTGCCCGGACCGCTCAAGGAGGAGCACTGGCGGACGCTGGCGCGCGCCCGGGCGGTGGAGAACACCGTGTACGTCGCCGCCGCCGGGCAGTCCGCGCCCACGGGGGCGGGCAACAGCATGGTGGTCGACCCGATGGGGACGCCGATCGCGGCGCTGGGGGAGCAGGGCTTCGAGGTGGCCGTCGCCGAGGTTTCGGCCTCACGGGTGGACGAGGTCCGTACGACCAACCCCGCGTTGGCGATGCGCCGTTTTGTGGTGGTGCCCCGAGACTGATTCGATGTGATCGGGGGTAGTCCACCTCCTGGATGTCCGACAAATCCGCTGATCGCTCAGATTTCAGGCGGGGTCTTCCCAGGCTTGGTTACTTAGAGCTATGATCTACCTGCACGGAGTGATTTAGATGGGGACGGACCCTTCCAGGTGCCGAGTGCCTCTGATTGAATAAAGAGCCGGTAACTATCGGCCCGCCAGACTGTCCTAAACCACGGGGGGAGCAGGGACATTGCGCGGAACGAGCACGATGTGCGTATCGGATGCGGAGGCCGACGCCGTATCCGACGGATACGTGTACGACCCGGAATCGCTGAGCGCGGAGCAGTGCACGGGGGATGCCTGCGCCGTCTGCCACACGCGATGGCCCCGGCCGCGGACCGCCCTGGGCGTCCTGCCGGACGGGATGCCGGTGTTCGGTTGTGGTGACTGCGCGGAGCTCGTCGGCGCCGGATCGCCGGTCGCCGCCGACACCCGGGTGTTCGCCGCCCGCTGAGCAGAACACGGTCGCGCTCCGGGTCCAAGGGGGAGAGAAGGACCCGGAGCGCTCCCGCCGGCGCACCCGCTTCCATGGGGAGGAGGGGAAGTTGAGCGCGCCTTTCCCGGAATGGTCCCGTGATCAGGCCGTCGGCCACGCCCCGTGAGGGGCGGGCGACAACCACGATACTCCGAGTCGCCCGCCGCGACCGTCGGTGGGACGTATCCGTCCGGTATTTCCCTGAACTGCTGACAGTCGGGAATGTCCGTTGTCATTCGCCGACGGGGGACCCGTCAGCCGTTGGTGGGGAACCCGAGGTCCACACCGCCGGACGGGCGCGCGCCCGGGTCGGTCCACCGGGCGGTGACCGCCTTGGTGCGGGTGTAGAAGTGCACCCCCTCGGTGCCGTGCGCGTGCGAGTCGCCGAACAGCGACTGCTTCCACCCGCCGAACGAGTAGTAGGCCATCGGCACCGGGATCGGCACGTTGACGCCGACCATCCCCACCTCGACCTCGTTCTGGAACCGCCGGGCCGCCCCGCCGTCGTTGGTGAAGATCGCCGTCCCGTTGCCGTAGGGGTTGTCGTTGACCAGCTTCACCGCGGAGTCGTAGTCGTCCGCCCGCAGCACGCTCAGGACCGGGCCGAAGATCTCGTCGCGGTAGCAGGACATCTCCGGGCCCACGTGGTCGAGCAGCGTCGGCCCCAGCCAGAACCCGTCCTCCCCGCCGCCCAGGACCGGGTGCACCCGGCCGTCGACGGCCAGCGTCGCGCCCTCGCGCACCCCCGACTCCAGGTAGGAGGCGACCTTGTCGCGGTGCTCGCGGGTGACCAGCGGGCCCATCTCGCTGCGCTCGTCGTCGCCGGGGCCCACCCGCAGCCGGGAGATCCGCTCCTTGATCCGGGCGACCAGCTCGTCGCCCACCGGGTCCACCGCGACCACCGCGGAGATGGCCATGCAGCGTTCCCCGGCCGAGCCGAACCCGGCCGACACCGCCTGGTCGGCGGCCAGGTCCAGGTCGGCGTCGGGCAGCACCACCATGTGGTTCTTGGCCCCGCCCAGCGCCTGCACCCGCTTGCCGTGCTCGGCGGCCGTCCGGTAGATGTACCGGGCGATCGGGGTGGAGCCCACGAAGCTCACCGCCGCCACGTCGGGGTGCTCCAGGAGCGCGTCCACGGCGACCTTGTCGCCCTGGACCACGCTGAACACGCCCTCGGGCAGCCCGGCCTCCTCCCACAGCCCGGCGATGAGCAGCGACGCCGAGGGGTCCTTCTCGCTGGGCTTGAGCACGAACGCGTTGCCGCAGGCGATCGCCACCGGGAACATCCACATCGGCACCATGGCCGGGAAGTTGAACGGGGTGATGCCCGCGACCACGCCCAGCGGCTGGAGGATGGAGTAGGAGTCCACGCCGGTGGACACGTTCTCGGAGTAGCCGCCCTTGAGCAGGTGGGGGATGCCGCAGGCGAAGTCCACGACCTCCAGGCCGCGGGCCACCTCGCCCTGCGCGTCGGAGAACACCTTGCCGTGCTCGGCGCTGATCGCCGCGGCCAGCTCGTCCCTGTTGGCGTTGAGCAGCTCCCGGAACCGGAACAGGATCTGTACCCGCCGCGACAGCGACGTGTCCCGCCAGCCCGGGAACGCCGCCCGGGCCGCGGCCACCGCCGCGTCCACCTCCTCGGGGCCCGCGAAGTCGACGGTGCCGGTGACCGCGCCCGTCGCCGGGTTGTAGATGTCGCCCTGGCGCTCGGCCGGGCCCTGGTAGCGGCGTCCGCCGATCCAGTGGGTGACGTGCTTGCCCATGTCTGGTCTCCTCGGGTCGTGTCAGGCCTGGGCGTCGACCGCGCGGACGGCGTCCAGCAGCAGGTCGCGCCCCTGGGCGGCGTCCTCGGCGGACAGGGTCAGCGGCGGGGCCATGCGCAGCACGTTGCCGTGCACGCCGCCCTTGCCCACCAGCAGGCCCCGCTCGCGGGCGGCCTCCAGCACCCGGCCGGCCAGGGCCGAGGAGGGGCCGCCGGTGCGCGGGTCCGCCATCTCGACGGCGAACATCAGGCCCTTGCCGCGCACGTCCGCCACCGACGCCAGTTCGGTCAGCGGCCGCAGGCCCTCGATGATGAGCGAGCCCTGCCGCAGCGCGTTGCCCTGGAGGTCGTGCTCCAACACGTAGTCCAGGGTGGCCCCGGCGGCCGCCATCGACACCGGGTTCCCGCCGAAGGTGGCCACGCCCAGCGCCGACAGGCCGTCCATGAGGTCGCCGCGCGCCACGACGCCGCCGACGGCGAAGCCGTTGCCCAGGCCCTTGGCGAAGGTCATCATGTCCGGGGTGACCCCGTGGTTCCCGATGCCGAAGAAACTGGTGCCGGTGCGGCCCCAGCCGGTCTGCACCTCGTCGGAGACGAACAGGATCCCGTGCTCGTCCAGCACCTCCTTGTAGGCGGCGTACAGCCCGTCCGGCGGCATGTTGAACCCGCCCACGCCCTGGATCGGCTCGGCGATCAGACAGGCCACGTTCGGTGCGGCGGTATCCAGGACGTCGCGCAGGTCGGCGACGCAGGCCTCGGTGTACTCCTTCTCCGACATGCCGCGGAACACCGGGGAGGCGTGGTCGGTGCCGTGCAGGTAGTGCACGTTGAGCGGGGACAGCGAGGAGTTCTTCCAGCCGCGGTTGCCGGTGACGGCGATGGTGCCGTAGGAGCGCCCGTGGTAGCTGCCGCGCACGGCCAGCACCTCGTCGCTGCCGCGGGCGCAGGTGGCCAGCAGCAGGGCGGTCTCGTTGGCCTCGGTGCCGGAGTTGGTGAAGAACACCTTGGCGTCGGGGATGCCCGACAGGCGGGCGATCTTCTCGGCGAGCTCGACCTGGGAGCGGATCAGGTACAGCGTGGAGGTGTGCACGACGCCCTTGGCGATCTGCCGCTCCACGGCCTCGCGCACCTCGGCCACGTCGTAGCCGAGCATGTTGGTCACGATGCCGGTGAAGAAGTCCAGGTAGGTGCGGCCGTCCGCGTCGGTGACGCGGGAGCCGCTGCCGGACACGATCTCCAGCGGGGACTCGTAGTACAGGGGCAGCCAGGAGGGCATGACCGCGCGGTGGCGCGAGAGAAGTTCGGACATGCCCCCAGTCTCTCCGCGGACCGCCGCCGTGGCCAGAACCACCGTGTTGACAACATGCAGGCCGGATTTACGACCTGTAAGGAGGCCGCATCCCCTGCTCACCGCGGGTTCCGTGCCGCAGGGCCGCGAAAGGGGGTGCACAGTGTCAGGCGGACCCGGTCGGCTTCTGACACTGTGTCCTAGAATGCGAACGTGCTTCCCACCCTTGCCGAGGTCCTGCGCCTCCCCGCGCTCCAGCGCGCCCGCCCCCGCGTCGTGGTCGGCTCCGAGCACCTGGACGTGCCCGTGCGCTGGGTCCACATCGCCGAGGTCACCGACCTGGCGCACCTGCTGCGCGGCGGCGAGCTCGTGCTCAGCACCGGCATCGCCATGCCCGACGACCCCCACGCGCTCAAGCGCTACATCGACGATCTCGCGGCCGTCGGCGTCAGCGGCATCGCCGTCGAGCTGGGCCGCAAGTACCACGCCGAGCTGCCGGGGCCGTTCCTGGACGCCGCCCGCGAGGCCGGGGTCCCGGTGATCCTGCTGGACCGGGAGGCCCGGTTCGTGGAGATCACCGAGGCCGTGCACATCCGGGTCGTCAACGAGCAGCTGGAGGAGCTGCGCGAGTCCGAGAAGCTCCACTCGGTCTTCACCCGACTGTCGGTGGAGGGCGCCGACACCGACCGCATCCTGCACGAGATCACCCAGCTGTCCGGCTGTCCGGTGGTCCTGGAGAACCTCTCCCACCAGGTCCTGGCCTGCGACCTCAACGGCGAGGACCCCGGGACCCTGCTCACCTCCTGGGAGAGCCGCTCGCGAGCCGTGCGGTCGGGCACGCGCACCGTCCACGCCCCGGCCACCGGCTGGCTGGTCACCACGGTCGGCGCGCGCGGGCAGGACTGGGGGCGGCTCATCCTCATCGCCGGGGCCAACCCCACCCCCCGCCAGAGCATGCTCATCGAGCGGGCGGCCACCACGCTGGCGCTGGGCCGGCTGCTCGAACGCCACCAGGAGAGCCTGGAGCGCCAGACCCACCGCACGATCATCGCGGGCATCATCGACCGCGCCTACTCCGACCCCGAGGAGGCCCTGGTGCGGGCCCGGGCCGTGGGCGTCCCCCTCAACAACCGCGAACTGCTGGGCCTGGTGCTGCGCCTGCGGGAGAACGGGACCGGCCTGGCCGCGCAGGCCCGCCTGTCCGACACCGCGGAGGGCGCCGCCCGCGCCTGCCGCGAGCTGCGGCTGCCCGCGCTGGTGGGCTCCCTGGACGACCTGCGGGTCGGCGTCCTGCTGGCGCTGCCGCCCCGGCGGCGCGTCGACGCCACCCTGCACATGCTCGCCGACCGGCTGGCGGTGACCGTCGGCGACGCCGCGGTGCTCGCGGTCGGCTCCACCTCGGACGACATCCGCGAGGTGCGCCGCTCCTTCCTGGAGGCGCGCCAGGTGGGCGACGTGGCGGTCCGCCAGAGCGACCGGCGGCCCTTCTACCGCCTGCCCGACCTGCACCTGCGCGGGCTGCTGCACCTGTTCCGCGACGACGAGCGGCTGCAGACCTACGTGGAGCGCGAGCTGGGCCCGCTGCTGGACCACGACGCCCGGCACGGCTCGGACCTCACCGACATGCTCCGCCACTACCTGGCGGCGGGGCGCAACAAGGCGCTGGCGGCGGGCAACGCGCACCTGTCCCGGCCCGCGTTCTACGATCGGCTGCGCAGGATCTCCAACGTGCTCGACGCCGACCTGGACTCGGTCGAGACCTGCCTGTCCCTGCACGTGGCCCTGCTGTCACTGGATTCGGTGCGCGACGGCCAGCTTTGACCGGCCGGGGTCTTCGTCATTCGAATGACCGTGCAGTAACCTTGGAATCCGTTGTACGGACGCCAGATGTCGATGAAATCCGGCGTTCATACGCACAAAATACGTTGGATTCACGGAGGGCCATGTGAACGGCCAGTCGGACCCCGCCCCCCAGCGCAGGGGCAACGGCATCGTCCTGGACGAGACCGCCAAACGCATCATCGAGGTGCTCCAGGAGGACGGCCGCCGGTCCTACGCCGCCATCGGCAAGGCCGTGGGCCTGTCCGAGGCCGCCGTGCGCCAGCGCGTCCAGCGCCTGCTGGAGTCCGGGGTGGTCCAGGTCGTGGGGGTCACCGACCCCATGATGCTCGGCTTCCACCGCCAGGCCATGATCGGCGTGCGCACCGACGGCGACCTCAACACCGCCGCCGACGTGATCTCCGAGATCCCCGGGGTGGAGTACGTCGTCATCACGGCGGGCTCCTTCGACCTGCTGGTCGAGGTCGTCGCCGAGGACGACGCCCGCCTGCTGGAGATCCTGGCGGCCATGCGCGCCGTCGACTCGGTGGTCTCCACCGAGACCTTCCTGTACCTCAGGCTCCGCAAGCAGACCTACGCCTGGGGCACCCGGTAGGGGGCGATGCCCACCGGGTGCCCCGGGGTGGAGGGGCCGCGGGGTGCGGGCCGGGAAGGCCCGCGGGGCGCGGCTACAGGCGGGCGAACGCCTCGGCCAGGATGTCCAGGCCCTCGTTGAGGAGGTCGTCGCCGATGACCAGCGGCGGCAGCATGCGGATCACGTTGCCGTAGGTGCCCGCGCTCAGCAGGATCAGGCCCTGGGAGTGGCAGTACGACAGGACCTTGCCCAGCGCCTCCGCGTCCGGGGTCTTGTCCTCCTTGACCAGCTCGATCGCGATCATCGCGCCGCGGCCGCGCACGTCGCCGATCACCGGGTGCTCCTCGGCCAGCTTGCGCAGCCGGCCCAGCATCAGGTCGCCGATCTCGCGGGCGCGCCCGACCAGGTCGTCGGACTCGATGGCCTCCAGCGACGCCAGCGCGGCGGCGCAGGCGGTCGGGTTGCCGCCGTAGGTGCCGCCCAGGCCGCCGCCGTGCACGGCGTCCATGAGCTCGGCGCGGCCGGTCACCGCGGCCAGCGGCAGGCCGCCCGCGATGCCCTTGGCGGTCGTGATGAGGTCCGGGACGATGCCCTCGTGCTCGCAGGCGAACATCTGCCCGGTGCGCGCGAAGCCGGTCTGCACCTCGTCGGCGACGAACACGATCCCGTTGGCGCGGCAGAACTCCACCACGGCGGGCAGGAAGCCGGGGGCGGGCTCGATGAAGCCGCCCTCGCCCTGGATCGGCTCGATCACCACGGCGGCGACGTTGTCCGCGCCGATCTGCTTGGTGATCTGGTCGATGACCATGGCGGCGGCCTCGGGGCCGCAGTTCTCCGGGCCGGTGGGCCAGCGGTAGGCGTAGGCCATGGGCATGCGGTGGATCTCGCCCGCGAACGGTCCGAAGCCCTGCTTGTAGGGCATGTTCTTGGCGGTCAGGCCCATGGTGAGGTTGGTGCGGCCGTGGTAGGCGTGGTCGAACACCACGACGGCCTGGCGCCCGGTGGCGCTGCGGGCGATCTTCACCGCGTTCTCGACGGCCTCGGCGCCGGAGTTCAGCAGGATCGAGCGCTTCTCGTGGTCGCCGGGGGTGATCCGGTTGAGGGCCTCGCACACGTCCACGTACGCCTCGTACGGGTTGACCATGAAACACGTGTGCGTGAACCGGCCCAGCTGCTCGGCGGAGCGCTCCACCACGCGCGGGTCGGCGTTGCCGACGTTGGTCACGGCGATGCCCGAGCCGAAGTCGATGAGGGCGTTGCCGTCGACGTCCTCGACGATCCCGCCGCCGGCCCGGGTCACGTAGACGGGCAGCACGCTGCCGACGCCCTTGGCGACGGCCGCGACACGGCGCTCCTGGAGCTCACGGGACTTGGGACCGGGGATCTCGGTGACGACCCGGCGGGACTGGGCGACCTCGGTCACGGCCATGCGTCTGCCTCCTTCAGTGCGACACGGGGTGTGGAACGGGACGGGGCCGCACGGCCCCGACCCGCATGACACTAGGCCGCGTCCGGGCCGGCGGACATGGACACCGTGGATAATCGACGCAGGCCCCTGCGCCAATGCGGCAGAGGCCGCCGAGCACGACGAGTGGAGGCCCGATGCCACCGACCCTGGGCGGACTGGTGCGGACGCCCTCCCTTGGGCTGAGCCCGCTCACCGGCGACGAGGGGCTGGAGCGCACGGTGGGGTGGGTCGCGGTCAGCGAGCTCACCGACCCCACCCCCTACCTGGCCGGGGGCGAACTGCTGCTCACCACCGGCGTCCGCTGGGCCGACTCCCGGCCGGACCTGCGCGAATACGTGCGCAGGCTGGCCCGGCGCGACATCGCCGGTCTCGGGTTCGGCGTGGGCGTGGCCCTGGAGCGGACCCCGGAGGAGCTGCGGGAGGCGGCCGCCGAGTTCGGCGTCGTCCTGTTGGAGGTCGCCCGCCGGACCCCCTTCATCGCCATCGGCAAGGAGGTCTCCCGGGTCCTGGCCAAGGAGGAGTACGAGGGCCTCAGCCGCGCCTTCACCGCCCAGCGCGACCTCACCCGCGCCGCCCTGACCGGGGCCGAGGCCGTCGTCGACCGGCTCGCCCGGGACCTGGGCGCCCGCGTGCTGCTGATGGCGGCCGACGGCTCCCCGCGCCACACGGCCCCCGCCGGGGCGGCCCTGCGCCCGCAGGACCTGGCCGGGGAGCTGGAGCGGCTCAAGACCGCGGGGCCGCGCGCCAGCGTGGCGGTCACGGCGGGCGGCGACCGTATCTGGGCCCAGCCGCTGGCCACCGGCCGCCGGGTCCGCGGGTTCCTGGCCGTGGGCACCGGCGGGCCGCTGGGGCCCGAGCAGCGGACCCTGGTCAACGCCGCCGTCTCCCTGCTGTCCCTGGAACTGGAGCGGGACGCCCACGGCGACATCGCCCGCATGGGCGAGGGGGTGCTCGCCGCCCTCCTCACCGGCGCCCTGGACCCGGCCCACCCCGGCGCCGAGCGGCTGGTCGCGGTGCTCCCTCCCGCCCCGGTGGTGGTCGCCGCCGCGGACGGGGTCCAGGGCGCCCACCCCCCGCACGGCGTCCTCGTCGCCGGACACGAGGGCCGGGCCGTGCTGCTGGCCTCGGCCGACACCCCGGCCGCGGCCCTCGCCGACCTGCTCGACGGTCCCGTCGGGATCAGCGAACCGGCCGACTACACCGGGCTCGCCGTCGCCCTGGCCCAGGCCGAGCGCGCCCGCGAGGCGGCCCGCTCCCGGGGCGGGGAGCCGGTGCGGGCCGCCGAACTGCCCGGCGGCCTGCTGGGCCTGGCCGACACCCCCGCCGGGGTCCGGATGGCCGAGGAACTGCTCGCCCCGCTGCTGGCGGAGCGCTCCGGCGCCGAACTGCTCGCCTCCCTGCGCGCGTACCTGGCGGCCTCCGGGCGCTGGGACGCCGCGGCCGACGCCCTGGGCGTGCACCGGCACACCCTGCGCTACCGGATGCGCCGCATCCGCGACCTGCTTCCGGTCGACCTCGACGACCCCGACGTGCGCGCCGAGCTGTGGATGGCCCTGCGCCTGCACGGCGGCCGCGCCTGAAAGTCGGTACGGGTTCCGGCGTTCGGGGGGCCTCGGCCCGCGTTATCCACGACAATGGGCGTTGACAGCGGTGTGTAATCGAATGATCACCGGATCGACGCCGGGGGCGGACGTGAGATCACTACGGGACGATGAGCAGGAGATCGGCGACCTCGGGACACCGGTCCCCTCCGGGCGGCGGCCGGCGGTCATCCGGATCCGCAGGCAGGGGACGGGCGGGGCGTCCCCGCACTGGAAGCCGCCCGCCGCCGAGGACACCGACCCCCGCGCCCTGCTGGGCTACCTGCGCGCCTGCCTGCGCCGCGAGGCCGTGCACACCCACACGGTCCTGCTGGGCCACCTCGACGGCGACACCTGCGCCTGCCTGCCCGGAGGCGCCGAGACACTGTTCAGCGGCGGCGGCGACCGCGTCCCGGCCGGGGCCGCGGCCGCCCGGGTCGTGCGCCTGGCCGCCCGGCACGGGCAGGCCCTGCGCTACGGCTACCCCCTCGTCATCCTCGGCGAGGGAGCCGACCGGGCCGCCCTGCCCCTGCTCACCGTGGACGTCCAGGCGGTCGAGGACCCCGCGTTCCCCGACGCCCCCCGGATCCGCGCGATCGGCCCGCCCGACGTCAACGCCGCGCTGCTGGAGCGGCTGGGCGCCACCGACCCCGAGGACCTCTTCGAGCTGCGGACCCGGCTGCGCTCCGGCGCCCGCGGCCCCTACCCCGCGGCCGTCGCCGACCTGGCCGTCAAGGTGCGCACCCTGCTCTCCCGCCTGGAGATCGAGCGGGTCGACGACATCGACCCGGCGGCCACCCGGGACGCGCCCCGCGACCCCGTCGACGGCGCCCACAACGTCGCCGTCCTGTTCCGGGCCGGTCCCGGGGCCCGCCCCGGCGACCGGGTGCCCGAACCGGGCACCGTGGAGGCGGTGCTGGCCGACCTCGATCCCACCGAACGGGACGGCATCGACCCCGGGGCCATCGGGGACACCGCCCTCCAGGCCCTGCTGCGGGGGCCCGGCGGCGCCGCCGGGCCGGAACCGGACCCCGCCCGCGGCGCCCGGGCCGAGGACGGGCGCGACCCCGGCGGGCACGGCGCCGACCCCGTCCCGATCAGCGCCTCGCCCCTGGACCAGGCCCGGTACGCCGCGCTGTGCGCGGCCATGGCCGACCGGCTCACCGCCGTGGCGGCCCCGCCCGGCACCGGCGTCCACGACCTCGTCGACGCCGTGGTCCGCACCGCCGTCGGCTCCGGCCTGCGGGTCCTGGTGTGCGGGCGCACCGAGCACGACATCCGCGAGGTCCTGCGCCGGGCCGAGGGCGGCCACCCGGTCATGCGGGTCGGCGGCAAGGAGCACCGGGCCGCCGAGGCGCGCCTCATCGGGCGCCTGCTCGCCGACCACGGCGGTGCCCCTCCCCGCCACGAGGACCCCGCCGCCCACCGCGCCGACCTGGCCCGCCACTGGTCCGTGGTCCGCGCCGTCTGGGACGAGATGGACGGCATGGCCGCGGGCGGGTACGAGCTCGCCCACCTGGCCCTGGAGCGCGAACTGGGCATCGCCGCCGGCTGGGACCCCGACCGGCTGTTCACCCCCGAGCGCGGCGGCCCGGAGTACTGGCTGCCGCGGGCCGAACGCGCCTTCGCCGGCGGCCTGGGCGCCTTCCAGCACCGCTCCGCCATCCGCCGCGAACTGGGCCTGGACACCGACCCCGAGACCCTCGCCCGGCTGTGCGCGACCGCCCGCCTGGAGAGCCGCTGGCGCGCCGCCCTGGACCGGCGCACCCGGCACGCGCCCCTGGGCGAGCTGACGGAGCGGCTGGCCCGGGCCCGGGAGGAGCACCGCCGCGCCGGTGCCGACTGCCTGGCCGCCGCCGTCGAACCCCGGCTGTGGCGGGGCAGACCCGCCCTGGAGAACCGGCTGGAGACCCTCAACTGGCACCACGGCCCGGGCTGGCCCGGTATGGAGGGGCTGATCGAGGTGCTGCCCGCCTGGACGTGCCGCACCGACCAGGTCCGCGCCCTGCCCCCGCGCGCGGGCCTGTTCGACCTGGTCGTGGTGCTGGGCGCGGAGCGGACCCGGGTCTGCGAGCTGCTGCCCGCCCTGCACCGGGCGGCCCGGGCCCTGGTCGTGGGCGACCCGGCGCACCCCGGCCCGGCCAGCGCGCTGGAACCCGACGAGGAGCGCCGCGCCCTGGCCGCCGCCGGGCTCGCCGCCGACCGGCTGGACGAGCGGGGCCTGCGCCACGGGACCGGGTCGGCGCTGCGCGCGGCCGAGCGCGCCGCCGGCGGGATCCTGTGGCTGGACGAGCACTCCGGGGCGCCGCCCCTGCTCGCCGAGACCGCCTCGCGCCACTGCTACGGAGGGCGGGTGTCGGTGTCCACCGCGCCCGACCCGGGCGGCGGCCCGGCCTTCGAATGGCGCGACGTCGCGGGCGTCTGCGAGGCCGCCCCCGGCCTGTCCTACATCAACCGGGAGGAGGCCTACCGCGCCGCCGTGGTCGTCGACGAGATCGACGAGCACCTGCCGCTCGGGCGCACCATCGCCGTGGTCGCGCCGACCCAGCCCCAGGTGGCGCTGCTGCGCCGCCTGCTGCGGCCGCGGGCCTTCCGCCACCGCGTCGTGGTCGGCGGACCCGACCTGCTCGGCGGCGACCTCGACCGCGCGGACATCACCGTCCTCTCGCCGCTGCTCGCCAGGGGCGCCCCCGCGATCATCGAGCGCCGCGTGCGCCGCATGGGACACCTGTGGGCCGCGGTGCTCACCCGCACCGGGCAGCGGCTCGTGGTCGTCGGCGACCGCTCCCACTGGGAGGCCGGCGACGGCCCGCTCGCCGAACTGGTCGCCGTACCCGAGAACACCCCGGACGGCGCCTGCCGGGCCCTGGTGGACCGGCTCCGGGAGGCGGGCACCCGCGTCGGCGTCCAGCAGACCGTGGAGGGCTGGACCGCCGACCTCGTGGTCCGCTTCGGAGCCCGGCGCCTGCTCATCCTCCTGGACCGCGAACCCGACGGCCGCGGGCTGCGCCGGCTCATGGCCCGCGGCGACGCCCTCAACCGCATCACCGGCGACCCCGTCGTGGTGGTCCCCGCCTGGCGCTGCCTCGCCGACCCCGACCGCCTCGTCCGGGAGATCCTCGAGGCCCGCTGACCCGCACTACCCTGGACGCGGCGGGGACGAGGCCCCGCCGTGCTCAGGGAGGCAAGGGGGATCGGGTGCCCGAGGGCCACACTCTGCACCGGTTGGCGGCGCACTTCGACAAGACCTTCGGCGGCGGCGCCGTGCGGGCCTCCAGCCCCCAGGGCCGCTTCGCCGACGGGGCGGCCCGGATCGACGGCCGGGTCCTGACCACCGGCGAGGCGCACGGCAAGCACCTGTTCCTGGGCTTCGACTCGGGGGAGTGGCTGCGGGTCCACCTGGGCCTGTACGGCGCGTGGACCTTCGGCGACGCCGACGGCGAGCGCCACCTGGGCGCGCCCCGCGCCGCCGGGGCCGGCCGGACCGACCTGGTCCGCGACGCGGACGGGTTCGTCGTGCCGCCCGCGCCGACCGGCACCGTCCGGGCCCGGCTGGTCAACGCCTCCGGCTGGGCCGACCTGCGCGGCCCCTCGGCCTGCGAGGTCGTCACCGAGGAGGAGAAGCTGGCGGTCCAGGAGCGTCTGGGGCCCGACCCGCTGCGCCCCGACGCCGACCCCGAACGCGCCTGGCGTGCGGTCTCCCGCTCCCGGACGAGCATCGCCGCCCTGCTCATGCGGCAGGAGGTCATCGCCGGGATCGGCAACATCTACCGCGCCGAGTCCCTGTTCCGCGCGGGCCTGGACCCGATGACCCCCGGCCGCGACCTCACCCGGCGGCAGTGGGACGCCCTCTGGGACGACCTGGCCGGGCTGCTCCGGGACGGCGTCCGCGACGGCTACATCATCACGACCCGACCCGAGCACCGGCCCGACCCCGGCGCGCTCCCGGTGCCCCGGCCGGACACCCTGTACGTCTGCTACCGCACCGGCGAACCCTGCCGGGTGTGCGGATCCCCGATCGCCTCGGCCGAGCTGGCCGGACGAACGCTCTACTGGTGCCCGGGCTGTCAGCCCGCGTGAGACCCGGTCCCCCTCCCCGGCGAACGCTCACGGAGCGTGCAGTACAATCCCACATCGCCGCTTAACCGGTTCAGGACTCGAGTTCAGGGGGACGTGTGGGGGGTTTGATGCGACGGCCGACCATCATGGACATCGCCAAGGCCGCGGGGGTGTCCAAGGGGGCGGTCTCCTACGCCCTCAACGGCCGGCCCGGGGTCTCCCAGGAGACCCGCGAGCGCATCCTGGCGATCGCCCACGACCTGGGCTGGGCGCCCAGCAGCACGGCGCGCGCCCTGTCGCCCGGCGGCCGGGTGGGCGCGTTCGGGCTGGTCATCGACCGGCCCGCCCGCTTCCTGGGGGTCGAGCCGTTCTTCATGCAGTTGGTCTCGGGCATCGAGGCGGAGCTCGCGGTCGCGGGCACGGACCTGCTGCTCCAGGTCACCGACGACCGGAAGGCGGAGGAGGGCGTCTACCGGCGCTGGTTCGCCGAGCGCCGTGTGGACGGGGTGATCATCGTCGACCTGCGGGTCGACGACCCGAGGATCGCGCTGGTCGACGAGGTGCCGCTGCCCGCGGTCGTCCTGGGCGGGCCCGGCGGGGCGGGCTCCCTGCCGTGCCTGTACACCGACGACGCCTCCTCCGTCCGGGAGGTCGTGCACTACCTGGCCGCCCTGGGGCACCGGCGGGTGGTCCGGGTGGCGGGGCCGGACGACTTCGTGCACACCAGGGACCGGACCCGTGCCTTCGAGGAGGCCGCCGCGGAGGCGGGGCTGCCGGGGGCGGTCACGGTCCACTCCGACTACACGGGGGAGTCGGGCGCCCGCACGACCCGCCGCCTGCTGGCGCGCGCCGACCGGCCCACCGCGCTGGTCTACGACAACGACCTCATGGCGGTGGCCGGCCTGGGCGTGGCCCGCGAGATGGGGGTCGACGTCCCGGGGCAGCTGTCCATCGTGGCCTGGGACGACTCGGTGCTGTGCCAGGTGGTGCACCCCTCCCTGACCGCGGTCGCCCGGGACGTGGTCGCCGCGGGCCGGGAGGTCGCGCGG
This sequence comes from Nocardiopsis changdeensis, assembly GCF_018316655.1. GTDB lineage: Bacteria > Actinomycetota > Actinomycetes > Streptosporangiales > Streptosporangiaceae > Nocardiopsis > Nocardiopsis changdeensis. The sequence goes on from NZ_CP074133.1 coordinate 1,336,888, forward strand.
ATGCTCGCCGAGGCGGTCGAGGGCGGCCCCGTGGGCAGCCGCGAGACGGTTCCGGGGGAGCTCCAGCCGCGCGGCAGCACGGGCCCCATGGCGGGCTGAGCGACCGGTGCGCAGGCGTCGGCCGAACGAGCACCTCCGGCATGCCTCCCGAGCCTCATGGGAGCGCTACCAAAACATCATTCACTGTGGAAAACTACGCGCAAGCCGTGCGCTGCGTCACAACGCACACGAGGGGAGAAGCCCGATGGTGAACCGGTTCGACGGTTGTCGGCTGGCTGACTTGCCCACATCTGTGCTGTTACAAGCGAATAACAGCGGAGTGACGCCCATTGACGCCCTTCCCGTCGGCGTGTTGTTGTTAACGTCACTTACCCGGTTCAGCAACGGCCTGTCTCCGCGCCCCTGATTGGGAGCGCTCCCACCTCTTCGGGCCCCGGAGAGGGAAGTTCCCCCCCACGAGCGGCCGACCGGGTGGAAGAAGGAGGAGTCGAGATGAGATCTCTTCGGCTTCCGGCGGCACTCGCGGCACTGACCCTCGCGGTCACGGCCTGCGCGGGTGGCGGCGGCGGAAACGGAGAAGGTTCCGGCGAGTACCCGCGGAACGAGACGCTGTACACCACCGGGACCGCGTGGGGCCCGCCCGCCAACTGGAACCCCTTCATGCAGGGCCAGTACGCGGTCGGCACGGTGGGGCTGGCCTACGAGCCGCTCTTCCTCTTCGACCCGAACACCAGCGAGTACGTCCCCTGGCTGGCCGAGAGCGACAGCTGGCCCGAGGAGAACGTCCACGAGATCGTCCTGCGCGAGGGCATCACCTGGACGGACGGCGAGGCCTTCGACTCCGCCGACGTGGTCTCCACACTGGAGATCGGTCAGTTCGGGTCCGTCCCCTTCAGCAACCTGTGGAACTTCATCGAGAGCGTGGAGGCCGTGGACGCGCAGACCGTCCGCGTCACGTTCAGCGAGAGCCGCCCGCAGGAGTGGATGAACTGGGTTTACTCGCACCCCATCGCCCCCGAGCACATCTGGGGCGAGAAGACCGAAGAGCAGATCATGAGCGACGTGAACGAGGACCCGGTCGGCACCGGTCCCTACGTCTACGAGTCGCACACCGACGAGCGCCTGGTCTGGGAGCGCAACGACGACTGGTGGGGCACCGCGGCGCTCGACTACGAGATGAAGCCCCGCTACATCGTCGACCTCGTCAACGCCTCCAACGACGTCACCCTGGGCATGCTCCAGCAGGGCCAGGTCGACCTGTCGAACAACTTCCTGCCGGGCATCGACCAGATCATCAACGGCAACGAGACCATCACCAGCTTCTACGACGGTCCGCCGTACATGCAGCCCGCCAACACCGCCTGGCTGGTGCCCAACACCACCAAGGAACCGCTGAACGACCCCGCGTTCCGACAGGCGCTGGCCCACTCGATCGACATGCAGCAGATCATCGAGGGCCCGTACTCCAACCTGGTCGAGGCCGCCAACCCCACCGGTCTGCTCCCGCTCTGGGACGACTACATCGATCACGAGCTGGTCGAGGAGGAGGGCTTCTCCTACGACGCCGACGAGGCGGTGGCCATCCTCGAGGACGCGGGCTACCAGGACCAGGACGGCGACGGCTTCGTCGAGACCCCGGACGGCGACCCCATCGCCCTCACCCTGGAGGTCCCGGCCGGCTGGACCGACTGGATGGAGGCGTCCAACGTCATCGCGGCGAACGCCCAGGCCGTCGGCATCAACATCGAGGCGCAGACCCCCGAGTTCGACCTGCTGGTGGACAACCGCAACTCCGGTGAGTTCGACCTGATCATCAACAACGAGCGCCAGGCGAGCAACACCCCCTGGACCTACTACGACTACCTCTTCCAGCTGCCCATCAACGAGCAGCAGACGACGGTCAACTTCGGCCGTTACGAGAACGAGGAGGTGTGGTCCCTGGTCGAGCAGCTCGCCGCCGTCCCCGCGGACGACGTCGAGGCCGCGGCCGAGATCACCTCGCAGATCCAGGAGATCCAGCTGGCCGAGCTCCCGGCCATCCCGCTCTGGTACAACGGCATGTGGTCGCAGGCCAACAACACGTACTGGACGAACTGGCCGAGTGAGGCCGAGGGCGCGCCGAAGAGCGCCGCGACCCTCTGGAACGGCTGGTGGCAGCTCGGCGCCATCACCACCCTGGCCACCATCGAGCCGGCCGGCGAGTAGCCGCACCACGGTCGGCGGGCCGGAGCACCCCTCCTCCCGAGTCCCGCCGACCGCCCGGTCCCGGCCGGGAGCGGCGCGAAAGCCCGACCGGGACCGCCCCGGAGCGGGCGGGACGGCGGAACCCCGCGGGGACCCCCTCGCCCGGGTCCCCCTCCGCCTCCCGCCCCGCCCGGGGCTCCTCGTCCGTCCGCCACCATCACCTGGAGGAACGTGTGTGGCGCTACATCGGCCGTAAGCTCTTCGTCTACCTGCTTACGTTCGTCATCGCGGTCACCATCAACTGGATGATCCCGCGCTTCATGCCGGGCGACCCCGTCCGGAGCATGCTCTCCCGCGCCTCGGTCGGCAACCCCGAGGCCCTGCAGCGCATGAACGATTACTACACGGGGGTCTTCGGCCTCGACACCCCCCTGCACGAGCAGTACCTCGCCTTCTGGGCCGGCCTGCTCCGGGGCGACCTGGGCGTCAGCGTGATGCTGTTCCCCCAGCCCGTCCTGGACATCATCATGAGGTCGGTGCCCTACACCCTGGGACTGCTCCTGCCCGCCATCCTGCTGAGCTGGATCGTCGGCAACCGGATCGGCGCCTTCGCCGCCCGCAAGAAGCTGCTCGACAACACGATCCTGCCCGTGGGGTACATCCTCACCGCCATGCCCTACATGTGGCTGGCCCTGCTGCTCGCCTGGAGCCTGGGCATCGTCGCGGGAGTCCTGCCCACCGCCGGCGGCTACGCCCCGTCGCTGCGCCCGGAGTTCAGCTGGCTGTTCATCTCCAGCCTGATCTCCCACTGGTTCCTGCCGTTCCTGTCCATGTTCATCGTGGCCCTGGGCGGCTGGGCGATCGGCATGCGCAACATGATCATCTACGAGCTGGAGGCGGACTACTCCAACTACCTCCAGGCCCTGGGCGCCCCCACCCGCCTGATCCGCCGCTACGCGTTCCGCAACGCGATGCTGCCGCAGATCACCGGCCTGGCCGTCCAGCTGGGCACGGTCCTGTCCGGCGCCCTGCTCACCGAGATCGTGTTCAACTACCCCGGCCTGGGCACCCTGATCCTCCAGGCGCTGAACAACCGCGACTTCTTCGTGCTCCAGGGCACCTTCCTGTTCGTGGTCGTCGGCGTGCTGATCGCCAACTTCATCATCGACATCGTCTACGTGCTGGTCGACCCGCGCACCCGGGTCCAGATGACGGGAGGCGCGGCGTGAGCGAGATCGCCGGAGCCCCGGGCGCCGCGGATCCCGCGGGCGACCCCCAGCCCACCCCAGAGCGCAAGACCTCCGAGGTCCTGCACTTCGCCGTGCGCAACCCCAAGCTGCTCATCGGCCTGGGCATCGTCCTGAGCCTGCTGCTGCTGGGCATCTTCGGGCCGTTCTTCATCGACCACGACCCCAACGAGTACATAGGCCCCAAGAGCCAGCCGCCGAACGGCGAGTACTGGTTCGGCACGACCAGCTTCGGCCAGGACGTCTGGGCCCAGTTCGTGTACGGCCTGCGCTCGACCTTCCTCATCGGCGCCTTCGGCGGCGGCGTGGCCTTCGTCATCGGCACGGCGGTCGGGTTCGTCGCCGGTTACAAGGGCGGGATCGTCGACGAGATCCTCAACATGCTCACCAACGTCGTGCTGGTGCTGCCCGCCCTGGTCGTCCTCATCGTCATCACGGCCTACCTGGAGGTGCGCGGCGTCTTCATCCAGGGCGTGTTCATCGGCCTGACCTCCTGGCCGTGGGCGGCCCGCGCGGTCCGCTCCCAGGCGCTGTCGCTGTCCACCCGCGACTACGTCGACCTGGCCCGGCTCAGCGGTCGCCGCACCTGGCGGATCATCACCACCGAGATCGCCCCCAACATGAGCTCCTACCTGGTGATGTCCTTCATCCTGCTGTTCGGCGGGGCGATCCTCATCGCCGCGGGCCTGGACTTCATCGGCCTGGGCCCGACCAACGGCGTCTCGCTCGGCCTCATGCTGGAGAGCGCGATGAAGTGGAGCTCCCTCTACCTGGGCATGTGGTGGTGGTTCATCCCGCCGGGCCTCGGGATCACGATGATCGTGGGCTCCCTGTACATCCTGAATGTCGGGCTGGACGAGGTGTTCAACCCCAAGCTGCGGGAGCTGTAGATGACTCTGCGCGTCAACGACCTCAAGGTCTACTACCAGACCCTGCGCGGGGACGTCCACGCCCTGGACGGCGTGACCTTCGATCTGGCCGACGGCGAGATCATGGGTCTGGCCGGCGAGTCCGGGTGCGGCAAGACCACGCTGGGCAAGAGCCTGATCCGCCTCGACTCGCGCATGCGCCACATCGGCGGGACCGTCGAACTGGACGGCAAGGACGTGCCCATCGCCGACGACAGGGCGATGGTGCCCCTGCGGTACCACGAGATCTCGCTCATCCCGCAGTACGCGATGAGCGCGCTCAACCCCACCCGCAAGATCGGGCGGATGATCAACGACCTCCTGCGGGCGCGGGGGGTGCGCCCGGCGGATATCGCCGTCGAGCTCGGACGCCGCCTCGAACTGGTCGGACTCGACACCGACGTCCTGGACCGGTTCCCGATCGAGCTGTCCGGCGGCATGAAGCAGCGCGTCGTCATGGTGATGTCCACGCTGCTCAACCCGTCGCTGCTGATCGCGGACGAGGTCACCTCGGCCCTGGACGTGTCCACCCAGCGCGCCGTCGCCGAGTCCCTGGTGGAGTTCCGGGACCGCGAGTACATCAAGAGCATGGTGTTCGTGACCCACGACATCTCGCTCGTGTACCAGATGGCCGACACGATCATGGTGATGTACGCGGGCCACGTCGTGGAGAAGGCCTCGGCGTCGACCATCGTCAACGCGCCGCGGCACCCGTACACGCAGATGCTCATCTCGGCCCTGCCCGAGGTTGGCACCACCACCGAGCAGGGCCGGCTGGAGGGCATCCCCGGCACCCCGCCCGGGCTGCTGAACCCGCCCACCGGGTGCCGGTTCAAGGACCGCTGCCCGCTGGCGTTCGAGAAGTGCAACGAGCGGCCCCCGCTGGTCGAGATCGAACCCGGCCACTTGGCCGCCTGCTGGAAGACGGGGTGAGGACGTGCTGGAACTCAGCCACGTGCACAAGGTGTACCGGGTCGGGGCGTTCGGCGGAGGGCGGCTGCGCGCCGTCCGCGACGTCAGCCTGAAGGTCGGGTCCGGAGAGGTGGTCTCCCTCATCGGGGAGAGCGGCAGCGGCAAGAGCACCATCGGCAAGATGGTGCTGGGGCTGTTCAAGCCCTCCGCCGGGACGATCTCCTTCGACGGCACCGACATCACGACCATCCGCGGGCACGCCGCCCGCAAGGCCTACTACCGGCGGGTGCAGGGGGTCTTCCAGGACCCGTTCAGCTCCTTCAACCCGATCTTCAAGGCCGACCGGGTGTTCGAGATGATCCGGAGCTCGTACTTCCCCGGGACCTCGGACGCCGACTGGCGGGAGCGGGTGCTCAAGGCGGTCGGCACGGTCCGCCTGGACCCGGAGAACGTCCTGGGCAAGTACCCGCACCAGCTCAGCGGCGGTCAGCTGCAGCGCCTGCTCATCGCGCGGGCCCTGCTGCTGGACGTGGACCTGCTGGTCGCCGACGAGGTGATCAGCATGCTGGACGCCTCCACCCGGATCGACGTGCTCAACCTGCTCGCCGACCTGAAGGAGCGGGGGATGGCGATCCTGTTCGTCACCCACGACCTGTCGCTGGGCAACTACGTCAGCGACCGGTCGGTGATCCTGCGCAAGGGCGCGATCGCCGAGATGGGGCCCACCGCCCGCGTGTTCGAGAACCCGCTGCACCCCTACAGCCGCCACCTGCTCTCCTGCGTGCCCCAGCTGCACCGCACCTGGGCCGAGGTGGACGCCGAGCTGAAGGCGAATCCGCCGGAGGACGTCGAACTCCCGGTCGCCCCGGACGACGCGTCCGCGCCGCTGCTGGAGGCGGAGGAAGGGCATTTCGTCGGGATCGATCAGGGCTGAGAACGGGCCGCCGACCGCGCCGTGGCGCGGCATCCCCGCACTGGTAGGGGGTGCCGCGCCCGTCGCTGTCAGGACCCCGGATATTCCCCTGCTGTTCGTGCGTGTTGCCACACCGAAAACCCTCGCGATCCGGGGTGCCTGTGGTACGTTCGAGGTGATTGTTAGTCGTTGAATTTCGCAGTTGGTGTCTTGCCCGCGGAGTTTGTGACCGGCGGGCGGTTTCCCTGGGGAGTCGGCTCGCGGCAATTACTCGGGCGCGAGGTTGCGCCCGATGTACACCGAGCTGAAGGAGACAACATGGCTCAGGGAACTGTGAAGTGGTTCAACGGCGAGAAGGGCTTCGGCTTCATCTCCCCCGACGACGGTGGCCCCGACGCCTTCGTTCACTACAGCGCCATCCAGGGCACGGGCTTCCGTAACCTGGAGGAGAACCAGCGCGTGGAGTTCGACATCGTCACGGGCAACCGCGGCCCGCAGGCCGAGAACGTCGTCGCCATCTAACTCCTCGTGAGCTAGATCACCACGACTCGGGACGGCCCCGTCCGGAGGTCCTCGACCTCCCGGCGGGGCCGTCCTTCGTCTTCCCCGGGCCCGGACCCGGGACACGCGAAGGCCCCGGAGGGTTCGACCCTCCGGGGCCTTCGCGCGTCCCGGGGCGCCGGCCGGGCGCCCCGGCGGATCAGCGCACGGCGGGCACGGGCGCGCCGAGAAGCCGCTGGACGCGGGCCCGGACCCCGGGCGTCTCCAGGCCGCGCACGGTCACCGTGGTGCGGCGGCGCAGCACGTCGTCGACGGTCACCGCCCACTCGCGGTCGCGGGCGAACACCACCTGGGCCCACACGTCCGGGCCGTCGGGGTGGATGCGCTCGCCCAGCGCCGGGTCCTCGCGGATGAGCGCGGCGATGTCCAGGGCCAGGCTGCCGTAGTGGGAGGCCAGGTGGCGGGCCACCGGCGGCTCCATCCGGGCGCCCGGCTCGCGGTCGATCAGGATCCGCTGCGCCACCGCGTCCGGGCTGGCCAGCCCGGGCAGCGGGACGGTCCGCAGCGGGTCGGCCATCTCCTCGGCCAGCGGCACCGCGCGCACCTTGCGCAGTTCCTTCAGGACGGCCCGGCCGATGTGCCGGTAGGTCGTCCACTTGCCCCCGGCCACCGACAGCATGCCGCCGCGGCCCTGGGTGACCACCGTCTCGCGCTTGGCCGCGCTGGTGTCCCCGTCGCCGCCCGGCAGCACCCGCAGCCCGGCGAAGGCGTAGTCCACGTGGGAGGCGTCCAGGTAGGGCGCGTCGATGCCCAGCTCGGCCTCGCCCAGGATCTGCTCCACGTCGGCGGGCACCACGGACACCTCGGCGGGGTCCCCGGTGTACTCCTCGTCGGTGGTGCCCAGCAGCAGGCGCCCCTCCCACGGGATGGCGAACGACACCCGGTGGCGGTCCACCGGGATGGTCAGCGCCGCACGCCACGGCTCCGGGGTGCGCAGCACCAGGTGGGCCCCCTTGGACAGGCGCACGCTCGGCGCCGCCGCGGGGTCCTCCATCCGGCGCAGGCGGTCCACCCACGGGCCGGTGGCGTTGAGGACCAGGCGGGCGTCGACACCGAACTCCGTGCCGTCGGCGCGGTCGCGCAGCTCGGCACCGGTGACACGGGTCCCGGTGCGGCGCAGGTCCACGACCTCCGCGTGGTTGAGGACGACGGCCCCCGCCTCGACCGCGGCCCGCACGGTCATGATCGCCATGCGGCTGTCGTTCATCTGGTGGTCGCCGTAGGCGGCGACCGACTTCAGGCCCTCGGTGCGCAGGCCCGGGGCCAGCCGGGCGGCCTGGGCCGGGGACAGCAGCCGCCCCATGCCGTCGCCGAACGCCGACAGCGCCGAGTACAGGAACACGCCCGCGCCCATCTTGGCCGCGCCGTGCGGGCCGCCCTCGTAGACCGGCACCAGGAACGGCAGCGGGTTGACCAGGTGCGGGGCGACGGTGGTGGCCAGGGAACGGCGTTCGCGGTGGTTCTCGGCGACCAGCCGGAGGTTCCCGGTCTGGAGGTAGCGCAGGCCGCCGTGGACGAGCTTGGAGGAGGCGCTGGAGGTGGCGCCGGCGAAGTCGCCCGCGTCCACCATGGCGACCCGCAGGCCGGACTGGGCGGCGTTCCAGGCGACGGAGGTGCCCAGGATGCCCCCGCCGACGACGAGGAGGTCGAAGGTGCCGCGGGAGAGCTCGGCGCGGGTGCGCGCGCGGTCCGCGCCGCGGCCCGGGAACGCGACGGCGGCGGACACCGGGGACAGGGCGTCCGGGGTGCCGGCGGGCTCCGCGGCGGGGGCTTCGGTGTCTCGGGCGGCGGGCACGGAGGCGTCGGGGCGCCGGTCGGCCGGGTCGGGCGTGGTCGTCATGGCCGGGTACTCCTCGGAGAGGGATGGCTGTGCGGCCGCCGGAACGGACTCCGCGTTCCGTGCGGACATCGCAAAGATCATACGACAATGCCGCACGCTGGTGGAGGGGGAGGGGCTCCCTGCGGCGTTCTTGTCATGCTTTCGGTGTGCTTCCCGGACCCGGAGTGCGTTGGTGTGACGGTCGGTGTCCGGTGTGTGGCGTGGGGTTCTTGTGATGCGTCATTGTCGAACGCGGTTCCGTGGGTCGGCGGCGGGCGTGGCCGTGGCCGACCGCGGACACGGGCCGGCGTCAACGCCTGGCATGTGACCGGCGTCTCATTGGTGAGACCGAAAGGAACGGGGGAGCACGATGCACGCAGGACGCGCACGGATCACGGCCGCGGCGGGGGCGGTGGCACTGGCGGCCGCGGCGGCGCTCGCCGGCGGGGCCGCCCACGCGGGCGAGGGGGAGGACCCCCGCCCCTGCCGCAGCGACGACTTCCGGGTGACCGAGATCGACCGGGGCGCGGCCGCCGGGACGATGTACGTCGAGTTCGGGCTGGACCGCACCGGGGGCGGGGACCCCTGCCTGATGAGCGACCGGTTCGGCGTCCACTGGACCGACGTCCCCGGCGGGGACCGGGTGGGGGAGTGGGCCCGCTACAGCGAGGAGATCCGGGACCCGTGGGTGGTGCCGGGCGACGGGCGCGCCCTGCTGACCATGGCCCAGGCCGAGCCGGGGAACTTCGACCCGGGGGACTGCGGAGAGGTGCTCACCGCCACCGGGATCACCGTCTACCAGGAGTTCCACGGCGACCCGGGCGTGCACGGGGAGCTGAGCGCGCCGGTGCGGGTGTGCGAGCTGGAGGCGGGCGCCCCCTCCATGTCGGTGTCGCCGGACGGGTGACCCGGGACGGCGGGAGGGCGGCGGACACGGTCCGCCGCCCTCCCGCGCTCCCCGTGGCGGGGCCGCTCACCCGCCGAAGCCGGTCAGCCTCCACACCCAGGCGCCGAGCACGCCGCCGATGAGCGGGGCCACCACCGGGATCCAGGCGTAGGACCAGTCCGAGGAGCCCTTGCCCGGGATGGGCAGCACCGCGTGCGCCAGCCGCGGGCCCAGGTCGCGGGCCGGGTTGATGGCGTACCCGGTCGGGCCGCCCAGGGACAGGCCGATGGCCAGCACCAGCAGGCCGACGAGCAGCGGCGCGATACCGGTGGAGAACAGCCCCGACAGGTCGACGTCGCCCTGCGTCACGTGTCCGGAGTTGGCGCCGATGCCGAGCACGCCCAGGACCAGCATCGCGGTGCCGATGACCTCGGTGATGATGTTGGCGACCGGGTTGCGCACCGCGGGCGCCGTGCTGAACACGCCCAGCTTGGTCGCCGGGTCCCCGGTCTCCTTCCAGTGTGGGAGGTAGGCCAGGTACACCAGCACCGCACCGGTGAACGCGCCGACCAGCTGGGCCGCCATGTAGCCCGGCACCAGCGCCCAGTCGAAGTCGCCGATGCTGGCCAGACCCAGCGTCACCGCCGGGTTGAGGTGCGCGCCGCTGACCGTGCCGACCGTGTAGACGGCCATGGCCACCGCCATGCCCCAGCCGAACGTGATCACGATCCAGCCGCCGTTGAAGGCCTTGGACTTGGTGAGGGTGACGCCGGCGACGACGCCGCCGCCGAGGAGGATGAGGATCGCCGTGCCGAGGAACTCGGCGAGGTAAACAGACATGATGGCCTCCGCCCGTATGGGGCAGCCGGGTCACGGGGGCGGTGTCCGCCCGCGGACGCGGGCATGGTCGGACACACCCGTCACAGGGATGGGGTGGGTGGGGCCGCCCGCCGGGGAGGCCCGGTCCGCGCCCGGGGGCCGCGGGGGTCGCGGGCCGGGCCCCGGGGCGCGGTCGTCGAGGGGACGGGTGGGTCCCGTCCGGTCACTTCTCGTCGTGCTCGACCCAGCCGAGGGTGCGCTTCACCGCCTTGTTCCAGTTGTGGTACTCCCGCTCGCGCACGGCGGGCTCCATCTCGGGCGTCCACTCGGCCGCCTTGTGCCAGTTGGCGCGCAGGGTCTCCACGTCGGGCCAGTAGCCCACGGCCAGGCCCGCCGCGTACGCGGCGCCCAGGCACGTGGTCTCGGCGACCATCGGGCGCACCACCTCGGCGTCCAGGACGTCGGACAGGATCTGCATGAGCAGGTTGTCCGCGGTCATGCCGCCGTCCACCTTCAGGGTGGTCAGCTCGATCTTGGAGTCGGCGTTCATCGCGTCGACGACCTCGCGGGTCTGCCAGGCGGTCGCCTCCAGGACGGCGCGGGCGATGTGGCCCTTGTTGACGTAGCCGGTCAGGCCGGCGATGACGCCGCGGGCGTCGCCGCGCCAGTGCGGGGCGAACAGCCCGGAGAAGGCGGGGACGAAGTAGCAGCCGCCGTTGTCCTCCACGGTGCGGGCCAGCGTCTCGATCTCCGGGGCGGTGGAGATCAGGCCGAGGTTGTCGCGCAGCCACTGGACGAGCGAGCCGGTGACCGCGATCGAGCCCTCCAGCGCGTACACGGCCGGGGCGTCGCCCAGCTTGTAGCCCAGGGTGGTGAGCAGGCCGTTCTCGGAGGTGACGGGCTCGGTGCCGGTGTTCATCACCAGGAAGGTGCCGGTGCCGTAGGTGCCCTTGACGTCGCCCGGGTCGAAGCAGGTCTGGCCGAACAGGGCGGCGTGCTGGTCGCCCAGGGAAGAGGCGACCGGCACGCCCTCCAGGTACCCGCGGGCCTGGCCGTAGACCTCCGAGGACGAGCGGATCTCCGGCAGCACGGCCGCCGGGATGCCCATGGCGTCGAGGATCTCGGAGTCCCACTCCAGGGTGGCCAGGTTCATCAGCATGGTGCGGCTGGCGTTGGTCACGTCGGTGACGTGGCGGCCGGTCAGCTTCCAGATGATCCAGGTGTCCATGGTGCCGAAGAGGACCTCGCCGCGTTCGGCGCGCTCGCGCAGGCCGTCGACGTTGTCCAGCAGCCAGCGCAGCTTGGGGCCGGAGAAGTAGGTGGCCAGAGGCAGGCCGCAGGCGGCGCGGAAGCGGTCCTGGCCCTCGTCGGCGCCGAGTTCGCGGACCAGGGCGTCGGTGCGGGTGTCCTGCCAGACGATGGCGTTGTGGACCGGCTCGCCGGTCTCCTTGTCCCAGACGACGGTGGTCTCGCGCTGGTTGGTGATGCCGATGGCGGCGACCTGGTCGGGGGTGATGTCGCTCTTCTCCAGGGCGTTCTGGACGACGACCTCGACGTTGGTCCAGATCTCCTGGGCGTCGTGCTCGACCCAGCCGGGCTTGGGGAAGATCTGCCGGTGCTCGCGCTGGTCGACCGAGACGATGCGGCCGTCCCGGTCGAAGAGGATGCAGCGACTCGATGTGGTGCCCTGGTCGATCGCGGCGACGTACTGCTGACTCATCGGATGCTCTCGCCTTCAGTGGAGGGCTCGGGAACGGGGACGGACACGCGCGAACAACGGGCTATACCCGCACGTTGTACGACATTGACGTATGAGTAGGCGTTAGTTTCATCCGCTTTTCCCACCTGTGTCAAGACGGCGTGACGCAATCGTGTCGCGTGGGTCACGTACCCTCGCGAACACCGTGACAACACCTCGGGGCTGCGCGAAGTCGCCGCGCCCGCCGTTCGCCGCAGGGGAACGCCCCCGGCCCCGCAACGGCCCGGGAACGCCGGCCCCGAGAGCCGCCACCGCACCGCTACGCGGGGATCGCCGCACGACGCGCCGGCGGAGCGCACCGACAGGACACCGGCACGCGCCGGCCTCCACGGGACGCGCCGGCGGAGTGTTCAGGCCGGACGTACCGACATGGACGCGTCGGCAGGGGCCGTGTGACCGGGGCGCGTCGGTGGAGTGCTCAGGTGGCACGTGCCGATAGGGGCGCGTCGGCGGAGTGTAGGCAGGATGCGTGGGTGGGGTGTGCCGCCAGAGGCACGGCCGCGGGGAGCGGTCGGCCTGGGGTGTGGACCGCCGAGCACGCGGTCGGCGCGGCAGGGCCCAGGCGCGCGGAGATCACTGCACGACGCTTCGGTGAGCGCATCGGCGGGACACAGGTGCGCGGCGGCGTCGGCGGAGTGTGCGGGCAGGGGCGCGGACAGGCGTGTCGGTGGGGTGTCGGTACGTGGGGCCTGCGCGGGACGCGCCGACGGGGTGCTCAGGCCGGACGCATCGACATGGACGCTTCGGCAGAAGCGTGCCGACCGGGACGCGTCGGCGGAGTGCTCGGGTGGGATGGTGCCGATAGGGGCGCGTCGGCAGGGAAGTCTCAGTAGGGGGTGGCGCCCAGTTCGCGGGAGATCGCGCGGGCGGCGTCGCGGACGTAGGACACCTGCTCCATGTCCAGCTTGTTGTCGGGCCCGCGCAGGCGTTCGACGGCGCCGCGCACCCCGATCGCCCCGACCGTGGTGCCCCGCCGGTCGCGGATGGGCGCGGCGATGGACACCTCGCCGTCCACCAGTTCCTCGGCCTCCCAGGCCCACCCGTTGTCGCGGACCTCCGCCAGCTGCTTCTCCAGCTCGCCGGGGGAGACGATCGTGAAGCGCGTGTAGGCGGGCAGGAACACCGGCCCCTCCTCCACCGCGGTGTCCTCCAGCGGCGTGACCAGCGGGTCGAAGGCCATGAGGACCTTGCCCAGCGCGGTGGCGTGCAGCGGCAGCAGGGTGCCGACGTCCAGGGTCTGCCGGGAGGAGTCCGGGCGGAACACGTGGTGCACCACGAGCACCTGCCCCTGGTGCGGGGTGCCGATGCGCACGCTCTCACCGCTCCGGGAGGCCAGGGTGTCGGCCCAGTTCAGGGCGCGGGTGCGCAGCTCGTTGCCGTCGAGGTAGCGGGTGCCCAGGCTGAGCATGCCCCCGCCCAGCCGGTAGCGGCCGGACTCGGGGTCCTGCTCGACGAAGCCCACGTGCTGGAGGGTGCGCAGGATGCCCAGGACCGTGCCCTTGGGCAGTTCGAGAGAGCGGGAGATCTCCGCCAGGCTCAGCCCGCGGGCACCACCGGCCAGGAGGCGCAGGATCGCGGCCGCGCGTTCGATGGACTGGATTCTTCCCGGCATGGGGGTGCTACCACTCTCTAGTACGACAATGTCATACGCGCATGCTACTACGCGATGTGACGCCCGCCATGGGACGAGTGACATCGGATCGCGCGGAACGGCCCGCAGGGTCGCAACAGTGTAGTCGCCGGGCCTTGGGAGCCCGCGCCCGACGTGCACGGACGCGGGCGCGGGCGGCTGTTCACAGCTCGGCGGCGGCCTTGGCGATCGCCGTGGCGGCCTCGTCGACGTCACGGTCGGTGATCTCCAGGTGGACCACCAGGCGGATCGTCTCCGCGCCGATGTCCAGGGCCCGCACGCCGTGGCGGGCGAACGCCTCCCGGTAGGCGGCGGCCCGCCCCCGCGGGGTCTCCACCAGCACCATGTTGGTCTGCGCCCGCGCCCCGAGTCCGGGCAGTTGGGCGATCCGCTCCGCCAGCAGCGCCGCCCGCGCGTGGTCCTGGACCATCCGCTCCCGGTGGTGGCGCAGGGCGTACAGGGCGCCCGCCGCGATGATGCCGGCCTGGCGCATCCCCGCCCCCAGCAGCTTGCGGGCCCGCCGGGCCCGGGCGATGGTGGCGGCGTCCCCGGCCAGGGCCGAGCCCACCGGCGCGCCCAGCCCCTTGGAGAAGCACACCGACACCGAGTCGAACCCCTCGGCCACCTCGGCCGGGGAGACCTCCAGCGCCGCGGCGGCGTTCCACAGCCGGGCCCCGTCCAGGTGGGTCCGCAGCCCGTGGCGGTGGGCGAACCCGGTCACCCGGCGCTGCTCGGCCAGCGGGACCACCCGGCCGGTGAAGGTGTTCTCCAGCCACACCAGCGCGGGCTCGGCGCGGTGGACGTCGCCGCGCCCGGCGATCCACGACTCCAGCAGCTCGTCGGAGGGGACCGTGCCGTCGGAGTACAGCCGGGGCAGCGCCCGGGCCAGTACTGCGGTCGCCCCCTGCTCGTCCCCGATGAGGTGGTGGTGCTCGTGCGCCCACACCTCGTCGCCGCTGCGGACGGACACGTACAGGCCCAGCTGGTTGGCCATGTGCCCGGAGGTGACGTAGAGGGCGGCCTCCTTGCCGAGCAGGGCGGCCGTCTCCTCCTCCAGGGCGCGCACGGTGGGGTCCTCGCCGAAGACGTCGTCGCCCACCTCCGCCTCGGCCATGGCCCGGCGCATGGCGGAGGTGGGGCGGGTGACGGTGTCCGAGCGCAGGTCGATCATGGTCGCTTCCTCGAGAACGCGGCGGTGGGGTGTGCGACCGACGATACTGCCCGGCGGGTTCAGCCCCGCGTGCCGATCCTCTCCAGCGCCTCCGACAGCAGGCGCAGGGAGGCCAGCGCGTCCGCGGCGCCCTCCTCGCCGAGTTCGGCGACCAGCGCCTCGGCCAGCCGGCCGTGCGCCGGGTCGATCCGGCGCAGCGCGGCGACGCCCTCCCCGGTGGGGGCCAGGAGCTTGGCGCGGCTGTGCGCGGGGTTGGGCCGGTACTCGGCGAGTCCCTGCTCCACCAGTACGTCCGCGATGCGCTGCACGCTCTGCCGGGCGCTGCCGAGTTCGCGGGCGATGGCCGACACCGCCTTGGGCGCGTCGGTGACCGAGCCGAGTACCTGCCAGCGCGCGGCGGTCAGTCCCGCCGGCCTGGCCAGTTCCTCGGCCACCGACAGGAACTGGCCGTTGAGGCGGAAGACGGTGAGGGCGGTCCCGCTGAGCAGTTCGGCGCTGCGGAGGTCGGGCCGCGCCATGGTCAGGCCCCCTCCATCAGAGCGAAGTAGGCGCCGGCGTCGTGCTGGGCGTGCAGCCGGTACCAGGCGTCCAGCGTCCGGGGCGTGAACAGGTCCAGCTGGGCGAAGATCTCGCGGGCGAACTCGATCGGCGCGGTGGAGCCCGCGGTGATCAGCCCGTCGTCGGTGACGGCCAGGGCGTTGCGGTACCTGGCCGCGCCGGTGTAGCCGGTGGCCAGCAGGTACTCGGGCGCGGAGCTGGTGTGGTCGCGGTAGTCGAGCAGGCCCTCGCGGGCCAGGCCGGCGGTGGCCCCGCAGATCGCCGCCACCGGGACCCCGGCGTCGAGGAAGATCCCGGCGGCCGAGGCGAGGGAGGTCATCGACTCCGGGTCGACGTCCCAGGAGGCCGCGCCCGGCAGGATCAGCATCGCGCTGCTGGACGGCTTGAGCTGGGTGAGCGTGAGGTCGGGCAGGACGGTGACACCGCCCATGGTGGTCACCGGGGCGCCGCTGAGCCCGACGGTGACGACGTCGTAGCGGCCCGGGGTGCGCTGCCACTCGCCGCTGCGGATGGTGGAGACGGCGTGGCCGATCTCCCAGTCTGCGAGCCCCTCGTAGACGGCGAGGTGGACGGTCTTCCTGCTCTCGGTGTTCATGACAACATCCTGTCATCCTGACAGCATGCTGTCAAGAGAGTGGGGGTGTGGGAATCAGAGTTCACGTGCATTCGATCGGGTGTCCATTGCCGGTTTCCGGGCGGAGTGTTCCGCGGGGCGCCCTGCGCCTGAAGAGCATGGTGAACCATCTTCCGGGCCTTGTGCTTTTCCGGGCGGTGAGGAAATTCGGATAGGCCCCTCTCCCAAATGGGAGACCCTGGCGTCTTCGCAGGTCGTTCGGGGTGTGGCGCGGGGTTCGTCGTTATGTTCGGGCGCACTTCGAAGGCGTTCCGTCGACGAGGGTCGGGGGTCCGGATTTCGGTGGTTCGCGGGAAAGGGGGTGGAATGCGCGACCGGGGCCCGGGGGCGCGTCCGCGGGGTGGAGTGTGACGGGGCTCACTCTCAGTCGGGAACGCCCGTGTCATCGGGGGTGCGGGTGACCCGCATCTCGCTCGGGTCACAGAAGCCCACGTGGGTGTTCACAGAAGCTCACAAATGGTACTACCATTTCGTCCGCCTGCCTCGAGGACAGGCCGAGGTCGCGATGTCCGGCGACCCCGCACCTCCGACGTCCGCTCACCGGAAGGCTCCGCTGTGGAGAACTTCACGCCCGTCTACGGGACGGGTCCCCTCCTCGGGATCGCGGCCGGGGCCATCGCCCTGCTGCTCTTCCTGATCATCCGCCTGCGACTGCACGCCTTCATCGCGCTCGTCCTGGTCAGCCTGCTGACCGCGGTCGCCGCGGGGATCCCGGTCGCCGAGATCATGCCGACCCTCCTGGGCGGATTCGGCGGAACCCTCGCCAACGTCGCCCTGCTGGTCGGCCTCGGCGTCATGCTCGGCCGCATGCTGGAGGTCACCGGTGGCGCCGCCGTCCTGGCCGGGGCCCTCATCAGGGTCTTCGGCGAGAAGCGGGCGCCCCTGGCACTGGGCGTCGCGTCCCTGCTCTTCGGCTTCCCGCTGTTCTTCGACGTCGGCCTCGTCGTCATGCTGCCGATCGTCTTCAGCGTCGCCCGCCGGGTCGGCGGCTCGGTCCTGACCTACACGCTGCCCACCGCGGGCGCCTTCGCGGTCATGCACGCCTTCGTGCCCCCGCACCCCGGACCGGTCACCGCCGCCGTCGAGGTCGGCGCGGACATGGGCCTGGTGCTGCTGATCGGCCTCCTGCTGGCCATCCCCACCTGGTACCTGTCCAGCTACCTGTTCGGCCTGTGGATCGGCAAGCGCGTCGTGATCCCGGTGCCCGACGACATCATGTCCGACGGCAGCGTCAAGCACGAGAACCCGCCGCACCTGGCCACCGTCGTCGGCCTGCTGCTCCTGCCGATGCTGCTGATCTTCGCCAACACCGGCGTCACCACCCTCGTCTCCACCGAGGCCGTCCCCGCGGACGCGCTGTGGGTGCAGGTCTGCCAGCTCGTCGGCCAGACCCCCGTCGCGCTGCTCATCACCGTGCTGGTCGCCATGCTCGTGCTCAGCCGGGGCCGGTTCACCCGCCAGGGCATGGAGACGCTGGTCGGCGACTCCCTGGGCCCCGTCTGCGGCATCATCCTCATCACCGGCGCGGGCGGCATGTTCGGCATGGTCCTGCGCACCAGCGGCATCGGCGGCGCGCTCGCCGAGAGCCTGGACGCGATCGGGCTGCCGGTCATCGTGGCCGCGTTCGTGATCGCGCTCGCGCTGCGCGTCGCCCAGGGCTCGGCCACCGTCGCCATCACCACGGCCGCCGGGCTCATCGCCCCCGCCGTGCAGGCGGCGGACGGGCTGTCGTCGATCGACCTGGCGCTGATCGTCATCGCCATCGCCTCCGGCGCCACCGCCCTGTCGCACGTCAACGACTCCGGGTTCTGGCTGGTCGGCCGGTTCCTGGGAATGGACGTCAAGACCACGCTCAAGACCTGGACCGTGATGGAGACCCTCATCGGCTTCATCGGGTTCGGCCTGGCCTTCGGGCTGAGCCTGGTGCTGTGACCCCGGGGCGGCCCGGCTCAGACGGGGAGGTCGTCCTCGTCGTTCCGGGTCGGGTCGTCCTCCAGGGCCTCGACGACCTCGGTGACGATGGCGCGCATGGCGGCCTCGGCCACGTCGGGCAGGCCGTCGCGGATGGCCTGGGCGACCGCCTTGTGCAGCCGCAGCGCCTCGGGGCGCGGGTGGCGGGGCATCAGGTCGTAGGAGGTGCGTCCCACGAGGACCTCCGACACCACCTGCGACAGGCCCACCAGCATCTCGTTGCCCGACAGCTCCAGGATCTGCCGGTGGAAGGCGATGTCCAGCTCGAGGAAGGTGTCCAGGTCGCCGGCGCGGCCGGTGCGGACCATCTCGTCGGCGACCACCACCAGGTGGGCGCGGGCCTGGGCGTCGCCGCGCTGGGCGGCCAGGGCGGCGGCCCCGGGTTCGACCGCGGAGCGCAGCTCGTTGAGGGAGCGCAGCTGCTCCATGCGGCCGGAACCGGCCAGCCGCCAGCGGATCAGCTGCGGGTCGAAGATGTTCCAGTCCGGCATCGGGCGCACCCGGATGCCGGTACGGGGCCTGCTGACCACCAGCCGCATCGACTCCAGCACCCGCACCGCCTCGCGTGCCACGGTCCGCGACACGCCGAAGTCCACCTCCAGCCCCTGGAGGGTGAACGTGTGGCCGGTGGCGTACTCGCCCGCGGCGATGGCGGGCCCGAGGACCGCCAGCACCCGGTTGTGCAGCGTGCGGTGATCTGTGCCCATCGTTCTCCCTGTTTCGACCGGGGGGTCAGGCTGAAGCCTAGCCGGATTGATTGATATCACTATTGATGGTGGAACTTGCGGTCGTGCAGGTCCCCACGAGGAGAAACCATGCACTTCGTCTTCATGGGCGTGTCGGGCAGCGGCAAGACCACCGTCGCCGAGCGCGTGGCCCGCGAACTCGGGCTCCCCTTCGCGGAGGCGGACGCCTTCCACCCCCGCGCCAACATCGACAAGATGGCGGCCGGGACCCCCCTCACCGACGAGGACCGCTGGCCCTGGCTGCGCGAGCTCGCCGGGTGGATCGCCGCCCACGACGCGCTGGGCGAGTCGACCGTGATGGCCTGCTCCGCGCTCAAGAGGTCCTACCGCGACCTGCTGCGCGAGGGGGCGCCGGGGGTGCACTTCCTGCACATGAGCGGGCCGGAGGAGGTCATCTGGGAGCGGATCGCCGCCCGGACGGACCACTTCATGCCGCCCGCGCTGCTGCGCTCCCAGCTGGAGACCCTGGAGTCCCTGGAGCCGGACGAGGCAGGGCGCGAGTTCGACGTCCGGTCGGACCCCGACGTGCTGGTCCGGGAGGCGCTGGCGTACGTGGAAACGGTGCTGCAGCCCTCCTGACCTGCCGTCTTGCGTTGAATTGGGGGAAGCGGGACCCTTTCGTCATGCAAGATTCCGTTTCGTCCCCCGCAGCCTCCCCTGTGCGGCCCCCGCTGGACGTGCGGCAGACGTGTGTCCTGATGTTCGTCGCCGCCCCCGTGTACGGCCTGCTGGGCTACCTGACCTGGTCGCTTTTCTCGGCCGACATCCCCCAGGAGGTGGTGGGCGACCTGTGGATCCTGCTGGTCCTCACGGTCCTGGCGGGAGTCGCGTCGGCGGGCCTGGCGGTGCCGGTCCGCCGCGGGGACCACGCCCTGTGGCGCACCTCCCAGGCGGTCGCCCTGTTCGCGCTGGGTGTCCCGCTGTTCGCGCTGCACATCGCCTCGAAGCTCGCGGTGACGCCGCTGCTGCTCGGGGCCCTCCTCGCGGCGGTGGTGGCCATCGTCATCAACATCGCCCTGTGGACCACCGAGGTCCGCCGCTGGTGCTCCCCGCGGCGCGCCCGCAACACCGCGAGCGCCGAGGAGGTCGAGGCCATCGCCGCCGCGGTCGCCGGACCCCGTTCCTCCTCCGCCGGCACCCCCGAGTCCGCCGCGACCCCCGAGGGCGCCGCCGTCCCGGTCGCCGCCGCCATGGCGTCCGTGGCCGCGGGCGCCTCCGTGCCCGTGGACGGGCCCGAGCCGGCGGTGAGCGTCGACGAGCCCGAGCCCGCTGTCGCCCCTGAGCCCGCCGAGGCCGCGGTGGACACCGACACGTCCGAGCCGGTCGGTGCTCCTGAGGCCGTCGAGCCCGCCGAGGTTTCCGAAGCCGCTTCTGTGCCTGTCGAGGAGTCCGAGGCGGTGGCGAGCGCCGGTGTGACCGAGTCCGCCGTGGACGCCGATGCCGACGAGGCTCCTGAGACCGCTGTGGCCGTGGCCGCGGCGGACACCGACACGCCTGAGCCGACCGGTACCCCTGAGCCTGCCGAGGGCGGCACCGAGGTCGCCATGACCCCCGAGGACGCCGTCGCCCTGATCTCCGCCGCTGTGGCGTTCGTGGACGAGTCCGAGTCGGCGGTGGGCGCCGACGCGCCTGAGCCGGCTGGTGCTCCTGAGTCCGCCGAGGTCTCCGAGGCCGGTGTTTCCGGGCCCGTGGACACCCCCGCCCCCGCGGACGAGGTGACGTCCGCGGACGCCGACGAGTCCGAGTCGGCCGGTGCCTCTGAGCCCGTCGAGGCGGACGGTGCCGAGGATGAGCTTGAGGCTGCTGTGACGTCCGGGGCCGCTGATGCGTCCGGGACCGCGGACGATGCCGGGACCGCCGAGGTCTCCGAGACCACGGACGATGTCGAGGCACCTGCGTCCGCCGAGGCCCCTGAGGGCGCTGCCGCCGGAACCGCGGACGCCGATGCGACTGAGACGGCCGGTGCCTCTGAGGCTGCTGAGGCTGCCGTGACCACCGACGACACCGAGGCCACCGCGTCTGCTGAGGCCGCCGTGGCTTCTGAGGACGCTGCTACCTCTGAGTCCGAGACCGCTTCCCCTGAGGCCGTGGATGGGGCCGAGCCGAACGTGGACATCGACACGGCCGAGGCGACCGAGGCCCCCGAGGGCACTGCCGTCGAGGCGGCGGTCACCCCCGCTGCCGTGGACGAGGAGACGTCCGCGGATGCCGATGCGTCCGAGTCGGCGGGTGCCCCTGCGCCCGCTGAGGCTGCCGAGGACGCTGTTACCTCTGAGCCTGAGGCCGCTTCCCCTGAGGTCTCGGATGGGGTCGAGCCGAACGCGGACGTCGACACGTCCGAGGACGCTGCTGCCGGGACCGCGGACGCCGATGCGTCCGAGTCGGCGGTTGCCCCTGCGCCCGCTGAGGCTGCCGCGTCCACCGACGACGCCGAGGCCACCGCGTCTGCCGGGTCCGAGGGGGCGGACGTATCCCCGGAGGGCGACGGCGGGAAGGACGCCGAGCCGGCCGAGGGCGGCTCCGACAAGAAGAAGTAGACCGAGACCGACCGAAACGGGGGACCGGCGTGGCCGGTCCCCCGTTCTCGTGCGCCCGTTCCGCAGGGGCGGTCGGGTCAGAAGCCCCCCGCGGGCTCAGTCCTCGTCGTCGGCGAGGGCGTGCAGGCGGGCGAGGTGGTCGCTGTCGTCGTCGCCGTGGCGTTCCACGTAGGCCTCGCGGGCCTCGTCGGCGATGTCGGCGCTCTCGTCCTCGAAGCCGTAGTCGCCGAGGTCGTCGAGCAGGTCGATGGCGCGGTGCAGCGGGTCGTCGTCATCGGGCTCCTCCGCGGGGAGGTGCTGTACGACGGCGGCGAGGAGGACCGCCCGGGCGTCGTCCACGGCGCTCTCCGAGCCCGCGGCGGCGGTCAGCCGGATCCGCGTGATGGGGTCGTCGTCCGCGGCGAGCATGAGCTGTTCGGCCAGCCAGGCGCTGTCCTGGCCTTCGAGGAACGCGGTCAGTGCCGCGTCGTCAAGGGGAGTGGTCACCCGGAAGATGATAGGCCCGCACGCACCCTGCCCGAGCTCACGACCCAAGTCCCGATATAGACAAAAGGCAGACAAAACAGTCATTCGCCCCATGATCCAATACCATGTTCCATCATTGTTTCCCAGACCCCGAAAAAGATGAATCCCGTGTTACCCCGGGATCATCCGCACTTCTCTCAGGTCACTCCCGTAACGCCGGTATCGGAGTTTCGGTCCCGCCTGAACAAGGCGGTCAACAAAACACACCTATGGATCACGCCACAGATCTGAAACGGTTGTATTAATACCCGGACGTCTACCTTCCCCGCTGGTACGGGCCCGGTCTAGGGTCCTCTCAATCAACCCCCGGGCACAGGCGCCCACCCCCCACAGAGGTGGACATGTTCACGAAGACTTCCAGGAAACCGGCGGCCCTCCTGGCCGCGGCGGTGTCCGTGATGCTGTTGGCGACAGCGTGCGCGGAGAGTGAGCGGGACCCCGAAGGCGACTCCTCCGCGCCGTTCGTATTCGGATCCGCGGGCGACATCAAATCCCTCGACCCGTTCCTCGCGAGCGACGGGGAGACCTTCCGTTACAGCCGCCAGGTCTACGAGACCCTCCTCGAGCACGAATCCGGCGGCAGCGAGATCGTGGGCGGCCTCGCCGAGACCTGGGAACAGTCCGAGGACGGC
Source organism: Nocardiopsis changdeensis (assembly GCF_018316655.1). Lineage (GTDB taxonomy): Bacteria > Actinomycetota > Actinomycetes > Streptosporangiales > Streptosporangiaceae > Nocardiopsis > Nocardiopsis changdeensis. Next base: position 1,359,300 of record NZ_CP074133.1, read on the forward strand.
ACCGAGTGGACGTTCCACCTCCGCGAGGGCGTCGTCTTCCACGACGGCGACGAGCTGACGGCCGAGGTCGTCTGCGCCAACTTCGACCGGTGGCACAACCTCTCCGGTGCCTGGCAGAGCTCCAACAACTCCTACTACTGGCAGGCCATCTTCGGCGGCTTCGCGGAGAACGAGGACGAGGGGCTGCCCGAGTCCCGCTACGTCTCCTGTGAGGCCACCGACGAGCTCACCGCCGTCATCACCATCTCGGAGTACTCCTCCATCTTCCCGGGCGGCTTCAGCCTCGCGGCGTTCGGCATCCTGAGCCCCACCAGCCTGGAGACCATCGCCGAGGCCGAGATCACCGGTGAGGAGGGCAGCTACACCCTGCCCGAGTACACCAGGGAGCCGGGCGCCATCGCGGGCACCGGCCCGTTCACGGCCCAGGCCTGGAACCGCGACCAGGCCGAGGTCACGCTCCAGCGCTTCGACGACTACTGGGGCGAGCCCGCCGGGTTCGAGACCATGATCCTGCGCGCCATCCCCGACGAGACGGCCCGCCGCCAGGCCCTGGAGGCCGGTGACATCCACGGCTACGACCTGGTCGCCCCGGCCGACGTCGAGCCCCTCACCGAGGCCGGCTTCCAGGTCCCGACCCGCGACGTCTTCAACGTCCTCTACCTGGCCTTCCAGCAGGAGACCAGCGAGGAGCTGGCCGACATCCGGGTCCGGCAGGCCCTGGCCCACGCCGTCGACCGCCAGCGCATCGTCGACACCATCCTCCCGGCCGGCGGCGAGGTGGCGACCCAGTTCCACCCGAACACCCTCGACGGCTGGTCGGAGAACGTCACCACCTACGACTACGACCCGGAGAAGGCCGAGGAGCTGCTGGCCGAGGCGGGCCAGGAGGACCTCACCCTCGACTTCTGCTACCCGACCGAGGTCACCCGCCCCTACATGCCCGCCCCGCGCGACATCTTCGACGTCATCAGCCAGGACCTCGAGAGCGTCGGCGTCACCGTCGAGCCGAAGTCCTTCGAGTGGACCGAGTACGTCCCCAACACCGACAGCGGCGAGTGCTCCCTGTACCTGCTGGGCTGGACCGGCGACTACAACGACGCCTACAACTTCCTGGGCACCTGGTTCTCCGTGAAGAACGACGCCTGGGGCATGGACGAGCCCGAGCTGTTCGACGCCATGGCCGAGGCCAGCTCCAACCCGGACACCGAGGAGCGCATCGCCGCCTACCAGGGCCTGAACGAGCAGATCATGGAGATCCTGCCGGGCCTGCCCATCTCCAGCTCCCCGCCGTCCATCGTGTTCGCGGAGAACGTGAACCCGCCGAACGTCAGCCCGCTCACCCAGGAGGACTTCTCGGAGGGTTCCTGGAAGGAGTGACCCGCACGGCCCCGTGACCCGGGGCCTCGGAAGACCGCCTCCCGCACCGCGGGAGGGGGAGGCCCGGCCGATCCGTCCCCCGGTCGGCCGGGCCCCGTCCATGTCGACCCCGCCCCCGCCCGGGCGGGGGAAGCCTCACCCTCCACTGGCGAAAGGCGGCGAAGTGCTGCGTTTCATCGTCAGGCGTACTCTGCAACTGATCCCGACCCTGGGCGGTCTGTCGATCCTGTTGTTCATCTGGCTCCAACGCCTACCCGGCGGGCCCGAGTACGCCCTCCTCCCCGACGACGCGACCGACGAGCAGCGGGCCCAGCTGCGTCGCGCCCTCGGTCTGGACGAACCCCTCACCGTCCAGTACGTGCGGTTCCTGCGCAACATCCTCCAGGGGGACCTGGGGACCTCCCTGCAGACCGGGCAGCCGGTCATGGAGGAGTTCTTCACCCGTTTCCCGGCCACGTTCGAGCTGTCGGTCACCGCGATCCTCATCGCGGTCGCCGTCGGCATCCCGCTCGGCTACCTGGCCGCCCGCCGCCGCGGCGGGATCCTCGACTTCGCCGCCGTCGGCGGCTCCCTGCTCGGCATCTGCACGCCGGTGTTCTTCCTCGCCTTCATCCTGAAGGTGGTCTTCGCCGAACGCCTGGGCCTGTTCCCGTCGGCGTTCCGGCTCTCCCCGGGGCTGAGCCGCACCGACCTGAGCGGGTTCGTCATCCTCGACGGCCTGCGCACGGGCGAACTCGACGTCGTGTGGGACGCCCTGATGCACCTGGTGCTCCCGGGCCTGGCGCTGGCCTCCATCCCGCTGGCCGTCATCGTCCGGATGACCCGGGCCAGCGTCCTGGAGGTCCTGGACGAGGACTACGTGCGCACCGCCAACGCCAAGGGCCTGTACCGCCGGACGGTCCGCGGCCGCCACGTGCTGCGCAACGCGATGCTGCCGGTGGTCACCGCCATCGGCCTGCTCACCGGCAGCCTGTTCGCCGGCGCGGTCCTCACCGAGAGCGTGTTCGCGTTCCCCGGCGTCGGCTCGTTCGTGTACGCGGCGACCCAGACCCGTGACTACCCGGTCCTGACCGGGTTCATCCTGCTCATCGCCACCATGTACGTGCTGATCAACCTGCTGGTGGACATCTCCTACAGCCTCCTCGACCCGAGAGTGCGGGCCCAGTGATGCCGACGACACCCAACGCGCAGAACCCGTCGGACGACCCGGGGACCCCGGACACCGGCCCCGCCCGCCAGGACGGGGGCGGCACCTCCCTGCTCACCCGCAGGGCCGACAGGATCGACCGGCTCGCGGAGCTCATGGGCCCCCGCGACGACGGCTCCGGCGGCGCGGGCATCTGGCGCACCGCGTTCCGCCGCCTGCGCCGCAGCCCGATGGCGATCTCCGGCGCGGTCATCGTCGCCGTGTTCGTCCTCATCGCCCTGCTCGCCCCGCTCATCGCCCCCTACTCGGCCACCGCGCAGACCTGGGGCGGGGAGGTCTTCCCCAACCAGAACATCTTCGTCGGCCCGCGGGCCGAGAACTGGCTGGGCCTGGACAACCTGGGCCGCGACCAGTTCTCCCGCATGGTGATCGGCGCCCGCCAGACCCTCCTGGTCGGTGTCGTGGCGACCCTGGTCGGGTTCGGCGTCGGGGCCCTGATCGGCGGCACCGCCGGCGCCGCGGCCACCCTGGGCGGGCGCTGGGGCCGGGTCGTCGACAACGTCATCATGCGCGTCATCGACATGATGCTGGCGCTGCCCACCCTGCTGCTGGCGGTCACCGTGGCGGCCCTGATCGGGGCCAGCCTCACCACGGTCATGCTCGCGGTCGGCATCGCCCAGGTGCCGGTCTTCGCCCGCCTGCTGCGCGGCGCGATGATCGCCCAGGGCAACCGCGACTACGTGCTCGCCGCCCGGGCGCTGGGCGTGCGCACCCACAAGATCGCCCTCACGCACATCCTGCCCAACTCCCTGGGGCCGGTCATCGTGCAGTCCACGCTCACCCTGGCCACCGCCATCATCGACGCGGCGGCCCTGTCCTACCTGGGCCTGGGCAACCCCGACCCGTCCTTCCCCGAGTGGGGGACGATGCTCGCCGACGCGCAGCGGTTCCTCTCCAGCGCTCCCCAGCTGGCCGTCTACCCGGCGCTGGCCATCATCGTCACCGCGCTGGGCTTCACCCTGCTCGGTGAGGCGATGCGCGAGGCCCTCGACCCGAAGCTGAGGAAGTAAGCATGGGTTCCAGCACACCGCTGCTCGCGGTCGAAGAACTGTCCGTCGTGTTCGGCGGCCGCGGCTCCGACGAGGTCCGGGCCGTGGACGGGGTCTCCTTCACCCTGGAGGAGGGCCGGGTCACCGGCCTGGTGGGGGAGTCCGGCTGCGGCAAGAGCGTCACCTCGCTGGCCCTGATGGGCCTGCTGCCCTCCCGCGGCGTGCGGGTCGGCGGCTCCGCCGTCCTGCGCACCGGCGACACCGAGGTCGACCTGCTCGGGCTGTCCCCCGCGCGGATGCGCGACCTGCGCGGCTCACAGCTGGCGATGATCTTCCAGGACCCGCTCAGCTCCCTGAACCCGGTGGTCCCCATCGGCCGCCAGGTCACCGAGATCCTCACCCGGCACCGGGGCCTGCGCGGATCGGCCGCCGAGAAGGAGGCCGCCGACCTGCTGTACCGGGTGGGCATCCCCGACCCCAGGAGGCGCCTCAAGGAGTACCCGCACCAGCTCTCCGGCGGCATGCGCCAGCGGGCCCTCATCGCCATGGCGGTGGCCTGCCGCCCCCGGGTGATGATCGCCGACGAGCCCACCACCGCGCTGGACGTCACCATCCAGGCCCAGATCCTCGAACTCCTCAAGGACCTGGTCACCGAGGAGGGCACCGCCCTGCTCATGATCACCCACGACCTGGGCGTGGTGGCGGGCCTGTGCGACGACATCAACGTCCTGTACGCGGGGCGCGCGGTGGAGACCGCCCCCCGCGCGCCCCTGTTCGCCGACCCCACCCACCCCTACACGGTGGGCCTGCTCGGGTCGATCCCCCGGCTCGACGCCCCGCGCGGCGAACCGCTCACCCCGATCCGCGGGTCGGTCAACGACAACATCGCCTGGTCCGACGGGTGCGCGTTCGCTCCCCGCTGCGACCACTACACCCTGGACTGCCTCCAGGGGCCGCCGGAGCTGGTCGTCTCGGGCGCCGACGGCGCCCACGCGCACCGCTGCGTCAACCCCGTCCGGCACGCCGACCTGGTGGACCGGGCCGTTCTGGAGAGCCCGTCCGTGGTGGGCGACGAGGAGGAGAGCGCATGAGCCTGTTGCGGATCGAGGACCTCAAGGTCCACTTCCCGATCAGACGGGGCGTCGTGTTCGACCGCACCGTCGGCCACGTGTACGCGGTGGACGGCGTCAGCCTGAGCATCGAACGCGGCAGCACCTACGGCCTGGTGGGCGAGTCCGGCTGCGGCAAGACCACCCTGGGCCGGGCGGTGCTGCGCCTGGTCGACATCACCTCCGGCTCCGTCGTCCACGACGGCCGCGACCTGGCCACGCTGGGCGGCGAGGAGATGCGCCGCGAGCGCCGCAACCTCCAGATGGTCTTCCAGGACCCGCTGGGCAGCCTCAACCCCCGGCAGAACATCGGCTCCATCCTCATGGAGGGGCTGGAGACCCACGGCATCGGCGGCCCCTCCGCGGAGGAGGCCGCGTCGATGAGCGCCGCGGAGCGCAGGGAGGCCACGCGGGCCGACCGGCGGAGGCGGGTCGTGGGGGCGCTGGAGCGCGTCGGGCTGTCCTCCAAGGCGCTGGACCGGTACCCGCACGAGTTCTCCGGCGGCCAGCGCCAGCGCATCGGCATCGCCCGCGCCCTGGTGCTGGAGCCCGACCTCATCATCTGCGACGAACCCGTGTCGGCGCTGGACGTGTCCATCCAGGCGCAGGTCCTCAACCTGCTGGAGGAGCTCCAGGAGGAGCTGGGCCTGACCTACCTCGTCATCGCCCACGACCTGGCGGTGGTCCGCCACGTCAGCGACACGGTGGGCGTGATGTACCTGGGGTCCCTGGTGGAGGAGGCGCCCAGCGACGACCTCTACGAGACGCCGCTGCACCCCTACACCCGGGCACTGATGTCCGCGGTGCCCGTCCCCGACCCGACGGTGGAGGACACCCGCGAGCGCATCCTCCTGGCGGGCGACCTGCCCTCGCCCGTGGACCCGCCCCCCGGCTGCCGGTTCCACACCCGCTGCCCCTGGCGGCAGGAGGAGCTGTGCGACACGGAGCGCCCGGAGCTGCGGCCGATCAACGGCGGCGCGCACCGGGTGGCCTGCCACCACGCGGAGAGGATCCTGTCGGGGGAGATCCTGCCGAGCGAGGAGCGCGCCGAGCGCATCGTGCACGGCTCCGCGGGATGACCCCGGGCCGGCGGCGGGCGGGGAGAGCGCGCCCGCCGCCGGACCCGGTCCGCCCCCGCCCGCGGATCCTCCCGCGGGCGGGGACTCCCGGCCTCGTGCGCCGCCCGGGGTTTCGGTCACGGATCCCGGTGCGACTTCGTGACCAGGGGGGAAGGGTTTCCAATCGGACAATTGGCTATATTCGGCTTGTCCTGTATCTCCGGTATCCCCGCCTACCGGAAGAATCTCTGTCCCCAGGAGACCCTTTTGTCCCCCGACTTCCGTCCGGGTGCCCGCGCGCCCCGTGTCATCGCCGTCTCCGTGCTCGCCGCGGGGCTGGCCTTCGGGGCCGCCGCCCCGGCCTTCGCGTCCGCGCCCTTCGCCCCGCCCGGCGACAACGGCACCGTCAAGATCCACTCCCCGCAGACCCCGGAGGAGGACGACCGGAACGAGCCCAAGGTCTGCGAGTTCCAGGTCGTGGGCCACGGGTTCGACCCCGCCCAGGAGGTCACCTGGGAGATCCTCACCCAGGGCGGCAAGCCCTCCGAGCGCGAGGTCGTCCTGTCGGGCGGGCTCGAACTGGACGGCGAGGGCGCGGGGAGCACCGAACTGCTCACCCTCGACGACGGCCACTACCGCCTGGAGTGGACCTTCGAGGGCCAGCAGAGCAACGCCGCGAAGCACAAGGTCTTCAAGGTCGAGTGCTCCGAGGAGGAGCCCTCCCCGGAGCCCTCCCCGTCGCCCGGCGGCGAGCCCTCCACCCCGCCGGAGAGCCCCGAGCCCGCCGACCCGCCCACGGTCGAGCCCACCGGCCCCGCGACCCCGGTGGAGCCGACCGAACCGGAGACCCCCGTGGACCCGACCGGACCCGCCACCCCCGGCCCGTCGGACGAGCCCACCGCCCCCGCCGGTGAGGAGCCGAGCCTGCCCCTGACCGGCTCCGCCATCGCCGGGCTCGTCGCCGCCGGCGCGGCCGCGGCCGCCGGCGGCGGTGCCGCGATCTACTTCGGCCGCAAGCGCAGGCTCCAGTAGGGGGTCGGACCCGAGGAGCGCAGGGGTGCGCCGCGAACGTGGCGCACCCCTCGCCCCCCTCCTGCTTCGCCGGCCCCCGACCGGGTAGGGGCCGGATGTGACCCCTCCCCGGCGGCGGAACCCCGCCGCAGGGGAGGGGCAGGCCCGCCCGCCGGGCCCGTATCCGCCAGGAGAGTGCGATGGCAGTGTTCCTGTACGACGACGACTGCGGTTTCTGCAAGCGCATGGTCGCGCTGGCGCGGGACCGGCTGGGTGCGCGCACGGAGTTCGCGGCCTGGCAGGACACCGACCTCGACGCCCTCGGCCTCACCCCCGAGCAGACCTCCGAGGCCGCCTGGGTGGTCCACCCCGACGGGCGCCGCTTCAGCGGCGGCGACGCGGTCGCCGAGGTGCTGCTGTCCTCCCGGCCCCTGCTGCGGCCCGTCGGCCGCCTGATGCGGCTGCCGCTGCTGCGCTCGGCCAACCGCCTCGCCTACCGGTGGGTGGCCGCCAACCGCTACCGCCTGCCCGGCGGCACCGCCTCCTGCGCGCTGCCCCGCCCCTAGGCTGTGCTTTTTTGAACCTCCGCTGCGCTTCGGCCCGCCCGTCGCCCGCCACCGCCCTCAACGGACGGCCTGCGGCCGCAGCCCGGTCACCTTGTTCGGCGCCCCCCGAGGGTGGGAACCTTCGGCCCTGCGTCGACATCCTCGCCCGCCCGTCGCCCGCCACCGCCCTCAACGGATGGCCTACGGCCACAGGCTTTCCTCGAGGACGTCTCCTCCGGGCCTCCAGGACCCCACCGGGCGCCTCACGAAACCCCAGGAAGCACCGGAGAGCGTTCAAGAACAGGCGCTAGGCGACGGCCTCGCGCAGGGCGCGGCAGACGTCCAGTAGCCGCCCGCGCAGCACCGCGCCGCGCTCGGCGAACCCCTCCTGGCGGCGCATGTACTCGGCCTTGCCCTCGGCCGTCTCGATCCGCACCGGCGCGTACCCCCACTCCCGCAGGTCGTAGGGTGAGGCCCGCATGTCCAGCTCCCGGATCTCCCGGGACAGCTCGAAGCAGTCCACCACCAGCTCCGACGGCACCGCCGGGGACAGCTTGTACGCCCACTTGTACAGGTCCATGTTGGCGTGCAGGCAGCCCGGCTGGTCCAGTTCGACCTGTGTCTCCCGGGTCGGCCGGAGCGTGTTGAGCGGCCGGGCCGGCTCGGTGAAGAACCGGAACGCGTCGAAGTGCGAGCACCGGATCCGGTGCGACTCCACCACCCGGTCGGTCCCCTCGGCCCCCAGCCGCAGCGGCACCTGCCCGTGTCGCACCTCCCGGGTGCGGTACACCATCGCCCACTCGTGCAGCCCGAAGCACCCCAGGTGGGCGTCCCGGGAGGCGACCGCCGACAGCAGCCCCTCCACGAAGCCGACCACCGGCCGGGCCGCCAGGAACGCGGCCGCGTCCAGGCCCACCCCCTCGGGGACGGCCGCCGCGAACCGCTCCGACAGCCGCTCGCGCGCGCCCTCCCCGGCCAGCACCGTGCCCACCCCGGGGTCCCAGCGTCGCAGCCGGGCGGGCTTGAGGTTGTAGTAGGTGAACAGGAAGTCCTCCACCGGGTGGCGCTCGCCCGCACGGCGGCGCCGCAGGTGGTCGGCGGTCAGCGCGTCCACCCGCTCCTCGTGGCGGCGGGCGCGCTCGCGCCACGCGTCCTCCGCCAGTACCTCCACGGCCCGCACGGCCCCGGTGTCCGTTCCCATCACGGGCCCCAGGGTACGCGGCGGTCAGTTGGACTGCTGCACGGGCAGATGGCGCCCGAGGTACCCGATGTACACCCGGTTGGTGGTCCCGGGCCCCAGGTCGGGGAAGAAGTACAGCCGCGGGCAGATCCCGTACTCGATGTCGAGCTTGATGTGCGCGTACATCGGCACCCGCCCGGCGGGGTGCACGTCCTCCGGCACCCGGAAGAAGCGCTTCTCGTTGAGCTTGCCCCGGTTGCGGACGTGGTCCGACTCCTGCGACGCCAGCCGCTTGACCGGGATCACCCGGTACCCGTCGGGGTTCTCCTTGAGGTACGAGTGGAACCCCAGCCCCCGGTCGGGGTTGTCGAACTGGTAGCGGGCGTAGTCGTTGAGGGCGATCAGGGCCTCCCAGGCCCGGGTCACCCACAGGGACTCCTTGCGGCTGTCGGACAGCTCGTAGACCGTCTGGTCCTCGATGGTGAAGTACAGGTGCGGCAGCGCGGTGTCGTCGGTGATCCGCTCCAGCAGCTCGGACACGCTGCGCGGCGGGCGCAGGGCCGGGTCGCGCGGTGCGGGGGCGGCGGCCAGCCGGAACAGCCCGGCCTCGCGGGCCTGCTCGCGCAGCCACCGCACCTCGTAGCGGGCGCCGCGCAGCCGCCCGCGCTCCTCGTCCAGCTCCTCGGCCAGGTCGGCGGTCTCGGCCAGCAGTTGGCGGCGCTCCTCGGCCAGCTCGCCGATCCGCTCGCCCTGCCGGGTGACCTCCTCCTTGAGGCGCTGCACCTGGAGCTCCAGGGCCTTGACCTCCTGGGCGGCCGCCAGGTCCGCGGCCTGCCCGGACTCGCCCGCCGGGTGCGCCCCGGCGACGCCCGGGGACACGCCGGTCTCGGGGGAGGGGGCGCGGCGCAGGTCCTCGGTCTCCTCGTCCAGGAGGGCGTCCACCGCGCGCAGGGGGCCGGGCAGGTCGATGTCCAGGGCGTTCTCGCGCACCCGCCGGGACAGCGCCGCGCCCACCCAGTTGCGGATGCGCTCCCCGTCGCGGGCGGTGTCCAGGGTGCTCGGGCTCATCCGGGGGTGCCGGGAGGGGTCGCCCCCCGTCCCGGGTAAGAAGGTCCGCACCCCGCCGGAGGGGATGTCCATCCCCTCCGGGAGCAGGTGCACGATCCGCTCCTGGGCGGCGGAGTCCAGCACGTACACCGACCCCATCCCGGTGCACCGGGACAGGGCTGCGGCCATCGCGGTGCGCCAGTCCGCGACGGTGACGTCGCCGGGGGCGCCGGTCGCCAGGACCGCGAGTCTTCGCTCCGGGTCGCGGATCGCGGACACCAGCGCGTCCATCAGCGTGTCGTCGCGGCCGCGCACGATCACCGGCACCGGGGGGATCCGGTGCCCGCCGTCGTGCGCGGGCAGGGCGTCCAGCAGCATCCGCGCGGCCTCGGGCGGCATGATGTCGAGCCGGGGCTGCTCGGAGGCGCCCGCGGTGTCCACCGCCATGTCCAGCCACAGGTACCGCCACGGTGCCAGCTCCGGGTCCACGACGACGGTGACGACCGTCCGCCACACCCCGTCGGGCTTGTCGGACTCGGTGGTCAGCCGCAGGAAGGACAGGCCCTCCTCGGGGTTGTCGTGCCGCACGACCAGGGCCCGGGAGCGGTTGCTCAGTTCGTAGCGCCCCGAGGCGGTGAAGTCCACCCGCGCTCCGGAGTTCCCCCGTTTGCTCAGCCACCGGGACAGCACGGCCGACGCGGTGGCGATGGGGTCCCCCTGGTCCTCCGGGACCGCGATGAGCGTGCGGTAGACAAGCGGCAATGGGCACTCCCGGGCTTCCGTCGTCGGCGGCGGACCCGAGGACCCGACCCGAACGAGCCGGTAGGGCCCTCATCACCACTGTGTACGAAAGAGCACCCCGGCGCCAGTCGGGCGACCGGAGGTGGTCTTCACGGGGTCCCGTCGCCCAGGGTGTACCCGTCCTCGGTCCAGGGAATCTCGGCGTCGTCGATGTGCACGTGCCACCGGGCGCCGGGCAGGGCGCGGCGCATCCTGCCCAGGGCGTCCAGGTAGTGGCGCAGCTGGGCGAAGAGGGGCTCGAACCCGCAGGCGGGCGGCGGCACCTTGCTGGACCCGGCCAGCACCTGCGCCCCGTGGAGGTGCTCCTCGGAGTAGAGGAACAGCCCCTCGAAGACCTCCGCCGGCGACCGGTACTCCTCGGGCATCTCACCCGAGGCGTGCCAGGCCGGGAACAGCTCCAGGGCCTCCTCCCGCAGGGCCTCCTCCCCTTCGGAGGCCAGGCGCGCGATCGTCGCGCGCTCGTCCCCGGTCAGCGGGGTGTCGCGTTCGGCGCTGTAGTAGAGGGAGACTCCCATGGGCCGGCCTTCCTTCGGGTGCGGGTGTGCGAGGTGTGTCCTGTGGGACGACCCTAGAAGAGGGGGCCGACATGCTCCATTGCGGCCAATCCGCGGCGCCCGCCTGGCAAGTCTGGACAAGGCGGGGGCGGGGCCCGGGTACTAGCGTCCCTTCCATGTCCACGCACCCGTTCTGGCTGGCCGGCACCGCCGCGACCGGCGACAGCGAACTCACCGTCGTCAACCCCTACACCGGCGAGGTCGCGGGCCGCGTCTCCGTGCCCACCGCCGACCAGGTCGAGCAGGCCGTCGCCGCCGCGCACGCCGCGGCCGCCCAGGCCGCCGCCCTGCCCGCGCACGCCAAGGCCGCCGCCCTCGACCACATCTCGCGCCGCATCGGCGAGCGCGCCGAGGAGATCGCGCAGACGATCACCGCGGAGAGCGGCAAGCCGATCAAGTGGTCCCGCGTCGAGGCCGCCCGCGCCGTGTCCGTGTTCCGCTGGGCCGCCGAGGAGGCCCGCCGCGACAGCGGCGAGCTCCAGCGCCTGGACACCGACGCCGGCGGCACCGGCCGGATGGCCCTGGTCCGCCGGGTCCCGCACGGCCCGGTGCTCGGGATCTCGCCGTTCAACTTCCCGCTGAACCTGGTCGCCCACAAGATCGCCCCGGCGATCGCCGTCGGCGCCCCCATCATCCTCAAGCCGGCCCCGGCCACCCCGATGACCGCGCTGCTGCTGGGCGAGATCATCGCCGAGACCGACCTGCCCGCGGGCACCGTGTCGGTGCTGCCGATGCCCAACGACCTGGCCGGCCGCCTCATCGACGACGCCCGCCTCCCGGTCATCTCGTTCACCGGCGGCGCGTTCGGCTGGGAGATCCAGAAGCGGGCCCCGCACAAGCACGTCACCCTGGAGCTGGGCGGCAACGCCGCGGCCGTGGTGCTCGACGACGCCGACCTGGACTGGGCGTCCTCGCGCGTCGCCCTGTTCGGCAACAACCAGGCGGGCCAGGTCTGCATCGGCGTGCAGCGGGTCGTCGTCACCGGCGCCGTGTACGACGAGTTCGTGTCGCGCCTGGTCGAGAAGGTGGAGGCGCTGGGCACCGGCGACCCCGCCGACGAGGGCACCGACGTGGGCCCGCTGGTGGACGAGGCCGCCGCGGTCCGCGTCCAGGAGTGGGTGGAGGAGGCCGTGGCGGGCGGCGCGAAGCTGCTCACCGGCGGCACCCGCGACGGTGTGACCGTCGCGCCGACGGTGCTGGCCGACGCCCCCGCCGACAGCCGCGTGATGCGCCAGGAGGTGTTCGGCCCGGTGCTGGTGCTCCAGCGGGTCGCCGACACCGACGCCGCCTTCGCCGCGGTCAACGACAGCGACTTCGGCCTCCAGGCGGGTGTGTTCACCCGCGACCTGCCGACCGCGTTCCGGGCCCACCGGGAGCTGGAGGTGGGCGGCGTGATCATCGGCGACGTGCCGACCTTCCGCGCCGACCAGATGCCCTACGGCGGCGTCAAGGGCTCGGGCGTGGGCCGCGAGGGCGTGCGCGCGGCCATGACGGACCTGACCTACGAGCGTGTCCTGGTGCTCACCGGCATCAGCCTGTGAGCCGCCGCCGACGGCTCCCGCTCACTGCCGGGCGGGAGCCGTCGGCGTACGGGGACCGCGGCCGCGGCCGCGGTCCGTCCGTGCGGGGGGCGGCGCCGGGGCCTACGCCCCGGACGCGTGCTCGTACAGCCTGCGGGCCTCGTCGCCGAACCGCGGCCCGTACTGGGTCCGCCGGTCGTCGGCGTACTTGAAGCTCACCACCGAGGACACCGTCCCCACCCCCGTGGCGGGGTCGAACCCGGTCAGCCACGGCCCGCCGCTGGAGCCCTGGGTCATCCCGCAGCGCATCCCGTTGGCGGTGGTCCCGCCGGTGTCGGCGCGGGTGCGGCCCGAGCAGTAGTGCAGCTCCCGGCCGTTGTACGGGGAGGCCGCCGGGTACCCGAACGAGTACACCTGCACCCCGTTGCGCACCCGCGTGTCCGTCCAGGTGTCGAACGCGATCCGCTGGGAGCCGACCCGGTCCTGCACGGTCCTGCCGTCGGCGGTGTTCACCACCGCGACCGCGAGGTCGTAGCTGTCGTCGGCCCGCTTGGACCACTCCGGCGACACCAGCAGGTCGCGGGCAGTGTAGCGGCCGTAGGGCGAGGACCCGTCGTCGAAGCCGGGCACGAACGTCCAGTTGCGCGCCCAGGAGCCGGTCCCGTCCTTGGCGCAGTGCCCGGCGGTGACGACGGTGCTCCCGTTGGGGGCGTCCACCACCGAGGCCGAACAGGTGAAGTCGCGCCCGTCCATGGTCAGGAACACCTTGCCGGTGGTGCGCACGACCCGGCCCCCGGCCGTCCACCTCTCCCCGGTGCTGTCGTCGCGCGGGGCCGCCTGGTGCTCGGCCTCGGGGCGGGGGACCACCCCCTGCGCGCCGGACAGGGTCCGGTCGAGCAGTTCGGTGATGGGGCGGGCGGCGGCCATGCGCTCGGGGGTCCAGTAGGACAGCACGGCCCGCTGCTGGTCCTCGGTGACCGCCGCGCTCAGCCGCACCACCCCGTCGGCCTCGGAGAGGGCGGTGTGCGCCTCCTGGAGGCGTTCGGGGACGGTTCCGGCCTGTGCGGGGTCGGGCATCCGGTCGGCGTAGGCGAGGCCGCCGACGGAGAGGGCCGCCGCGGCGAGGGCGGCCAGGAGTTTGTGCGCGGTGGACGAGGTCATGGACCGCATTTTTGCACACATGAAGTAATCACATGACTACTTTGAGTTTGTGTCCAGGGGTTTTCGGGAAAACGCGGACGGCCGCCTCCGATACGGGGGCCGTATCGGAGGCGGCCCGGGCGGTCGCGCCGTGCCGCGGGAGTGGTGCGGCGCGCCGCCGGTCGGGCGACCCGCTTTCCGGTCACGCACCCGGCGGGGTTCGCGTCGGTGCCGTTTCGGCGACGCGGGCCCCGCCGGAGCGGTCGGGGGCCGGTGTCCGGGATCAGGAGAAGGGAATGGTCACCCGGGTGGGCTCGGCCTCGGGGGAGGACACCGTCACCCGGTTCCCGATCGTGCTCTTGCTGTCGTAGCGCAGGTCGCGGGTGTCCACCACGACGGACAGCCGGTGCCCGGCGGGCACGTCCCACACCACCGGCGACAGCTCGGTCGTCACCGTCACCGGTGCGCCCGGGCTCGCGTCGCGCAGTGTGTAGGGGGCGTGCGAGAGCAGGGCGCCCCGGCCGCCGGCGTCGATCGCGTACAGGTACACGAACACCGACTGCGTGCTCGCGGTGGGCGTGAACGTGAACGTCGCCTCCGGGGTGCCCGCCACCCGGGCGCCGTCCGGGTAGGCCGGGCTCGTCCACACCCCGGCCCGGTAGCGGTCCACGGTGGGCAGCAGCACCCCCGTGGGCACGTCGAAGAACTGCTGGAGGGCGCCGCTCAGCATCACGGTCCCGCTCTCCGCGGTGGTGCCGATCCCGGTGCGCACCCGGTAGTCCCACCCGGTGTCGGGGTCGGCGCCCATGGCGCCGCTGTTCTGCCAGCGGGCCCAGTCCGTGCTGGGCTCGCCCAGGTAGAAGGTCTGCTCGCCGCCGGTCACCGACTCCCAGTCCGGGTACGAGGTCCAGGTCCCGCGCCCGTTGTTGGGCTTGACCATCACCGGGTCGGCGGTGTCCACGCCGTTGTCCTCGCCCTTGAGGTGGTGGTCGAACCAGTCGCCGACCCCCGCCCAGATCTCGTCGGGCAGCCCGGCCGCGCCGAAGATCTCCTGGGTGGCGTGGTCGCCGGGGGCGATCATGAGCCGCTTGGGGCCGGTCAGCTCGCCGTAGAAGTCGGTGATGTGCCCGACCGGGAACATGCCGTCGTTCCAGCCGTGGGCCATCATCACGGCGGTGCCGTTGGCGTTGAGCCGGTCGACCTTGGTGGCGGCCGACCGGTCGGGGGCCATGTCCAGGGCGGGCTGGATGTCCCCGCGCCGGTAGGCGCGCTCCACGTTCTGGAGGGTCTCGCCCTTGCGGCCGGTCAGCGCGGCGGCGCCCAGCAGCAGCTCGGCGGACTGCACGTCGACCGTCTCGTTGGGGTAGAGCGACTCCCGGAGGTCGGCCCAGCCGCTGAGCGAGGCCACCGCCTTGATCCGGTCGTCCTCGGCCGCGGTGAGCAGGCTGATGCCGCCGCCGTAGGAGATCCCGGCCATGCCGATGCGCTCGGGGTCGGAGTCGGTGTTCTCCAGGGCCCAATCGATGACCGCGCTGGCGTCGGCCCGGTCCTCGGGGCCGGCCACCTCGATGGCGCCGCCGGAGTCCCAGAAGCCGCGCGAGGAGTAGGTGACGACCTGGTAGCCGGACTCCTGGGCGAGCCGGGCCCCGGCGCCCACGTACAGCAGGTGCGGGGTGGCCCAGGCGGACGGCATGACCAGCAGGGGGTGCGGGCCCTCGACGCCGGTGGGCGTGATGACCTTGGCCTTGATCTCGGTGCCGTCGTGGCTGGTGATGGTCACGTAGCGGATCTCGGAGCCGATCGCCGCGGCGGCCGGTGCCGGGGTCAGCAGGACCGCGGCCAGTACGGCCGCCGCGAGCCCGGACAGCAGCCGGACGAGGGCGGGGCGGCGGAGCGGGGGAGAGGGACGCGGGGTCTGGGAAGGCATGTGTCGGGAACCTCGGGGGAGCAGGGACGGGAGGTTTCCGATGGGTCGTCGCGCCGCCGAGGCCATCGGGGGAGTGCCGACCGGGGAGGCCGGTGCGCAGGAGGAATGGGGGGTGACGGGGGTCGCAAGTAACTGTGAGGTAACTTACCCACCGGTTAAGTTAGGACAGCTGGCGCCGCTTGTAAAGCCCCCGTGACACCGCGCTTCCCCTCGACCCGCGGGTCGGCTCCCGCGTCCGGTCCCGCGGACCTGACAGTTCGTCCACAGGCCCCGGCGGCGGTGCCCCGCTTGGGCGACAATGGGGACGTGCGACAAGAACAGCAGCGAACCGTAGTCCTCCTCGGCTCCACCGGCTCGATCGGCACCCAGGCCCTGGACCTCGTCCACCGCAACCCCGACCGCTTCCGCGTCGTCGGCCTGGCCGCCGGGGGCGGCCGGGTGGACCTGCTCGCCAAGCAGGCCGCCGAGTTCGGCGTCCCACGGGTGGCCGTCGCCGACCCCGCCAAGGCCGACGAACTGCGCCGCGCCCTGGCCGGGCACGGCTCCACCGCCACCGTGCTCGCCGGCCCCGAGGGCGTCGCCGAGCTCGCCGCCGAGCCCTGCGACACCGTCCTCAACGGCATCACCGGCGCCCTGGGCCTGGAGTCCACGCTGGCCGCGCTGCGCGCCGGGAGCACCCTGGCGCTGGCCAACAAGGAGTCCCTCATCATCGGCGGGCCGCTGGTCCGCGACCTGGCCCGGCCCGGCCAGATCGTCCCGGTCGACTCCGAGCACTTCGCCATCGCCCAGTGCTTCCCCCACCTGCCCGACGAGGAGCTGCGCAGCCTCGCCCAGGGGCACGTCACCGCCCGCCGCGACGAGGTGCGCCGCCTGGTCGTCACCGCCAGCGGCGGCCCCTTCCGCGGCCGCCGCCGCGAGGAGCTGGAGGGCGTCACCCCCGCCGAGGCGCTCGCCCACCCCACCTGGAGCATGGGCCCGGTCATCACCGTCAACTCCGCGACCCTGCTCAACAAGGGCCTGGAGGTGATCGAGGCCAACCTGCTGTTCGACATCCCCTTCGACCGCATCGACGTCGTCGTGCACCCGCAGTCGATCGTCCACTCGATGGTCGAGTACGTGGACGGGTCCACCATCGCCAAGGCCAGCCCGCCCAGCATGATGATCCCCATCGCCTACGGCATGAGCGCCCCCGACCGCGTCCCCGACGCCGCGCCCGGCATGGACTGGACCAGGGCCCAGACCTGGACCTTCGAGCCCCTGGACCACGAGGCCTTCCCCGCCGTCCGGCTGGCCTGCGAGGTCGGCGAGGCGGGCGGCACCGCCCCGGCCGTGTACAACGCCGCCAACGAGGAGGCCGTCGACGCCTTCCTCGCTGGAAACCTCGCGTTTCCGGCGATCCTGGACACCGTCGCGCGGGTAGTCTCTGAGCATCAGCGAACGGAACGCCCCGGTGAGGCGTCCCAGCGACCAGGGGGCCTCACCCTCGACGACGTGTACGCCGCTGACGGATGGGCCCGTATCCGAGCGCGCGAACTGGTCGCACGCCGGGCCTGACACCGGTGTAGGGAGAGATGCATGGTCCTGCTGCTGACCGTGGTCGGGATCGTCCTGTTCGTTCTGGGGCTGCTGTTCTCGATCGCCTGGCACGAACTCGGCCACCTGGGCACCGCCAAGCTGTTCGGCATCAAGTGCACCGAGTACATGGTCGGGTTCGGCAAGACCCTGTGGTCGTTCCGCCGCGGTGAGACCGAGTACGGGGTCAAGGCCGTCCCCCTGGGCGGCTACGTCCGCATGGTCGGGATGATGCCTCCGGCGCGGAAGACCGCCGACGACAGCGGCCGCAAGCTCTCCCGCTGGCGCGCCATGGCGGAGGACGCCCGCGAGGCCTCCTACGTGGAGCTGGGGCCGCAGGACCAGGACCGGCAGTTCTACCAGCGCGCGCCCTGGAAGCGCCTCATCGTCATGTTCGCCGGGCCCGGGATGAACGTCGTCCTGGCGGCCATCCTGCTCGGCGTCCTCTTCATGGGCATCGGCGTCCCGCAGCAGACCACCCAGATCGCGGTGGTCAACGAGTGCGTGGTCTCCGCCGAGGCCGAGAGCCGGGTCGACTCCTGCGAGGGGCTGCCGCCAACCCCCGCCAACGAGGCGGGCCTGCGGCCCGGCGACGTCATCGTCGAGGTCGACGGACAGCCCACCCCCGAGTGGAACGACGCCAACCAGCTCATCCGCTCCTCCCTGGGGCCCACCGAGATCGTGGTGGAGCGCGACGGGGAGCGGCTCCCGCTCACCGTCGACATCATCGAGAACGAGCTCCCGGCCCGCGACGCCGAGGGCGAGTTCATCTACGAGACCGACGCCGACGGCGACGAGATCACCGACGAGCAGGGCTTCCCCGTCTACAAGATGGAGACGGTCGGGTTCCTGGGCATCATCTTCGCCACCGAGCGCGCCCCGCTCACCCTCGCCGAGTCGGCCGGGGAGATGGGCAACATGATGATCGGCGTCGGCGAGGCGCTCATCGCGCTGCCGTCGAAGATCCCCGGGGTGTTCGCCGCCGCCTTCCTCGGCGAGGAGCGCACCGCGGACTCGCCGGTGGGCATCGTCGGCATCTCCCGCATCGGCGGCGAGATCATGGCCCAGGGGCTGCCCATCGCCGACACCGCCTCGATCATGATCCAGATGCTGGCGGGCGTGAACCTCTTCCTGTTCGCCTTCAACATGCTCCCGATCCTGCCGCTGGACGGCGGGCACATGGCGGGGGCCATCTGGGAGTGGATCAAGCGCGGCTGGGCCAGGCTCACCCGCAGGCCGGAGCCGGCCCCGGTGGACGTGGCCATGCTGACACCGGTCGCCTACATCGTGGTGGCCTGCTTCCTGGCGTTCAGCGTGGTGCTGCTGATCGCCGACCTGTTCAACCCGGTCCGCCTGTTCGGCTGACCGGGCCCGGGCCGGCCGCGGACCGCGGCCGGCCCGGGCACCCGCCGCGCGCATCCGGGCCGGGCTCGGCCGCCTTCGGCCGGACCCCGCCCGGTCTGCGGGGATCCGCCCCGATGCGGGGGTTCCGTGTGATGCGAGGCACCCCCCGGGGTGCGGGTAACCTGGGTGCGCGATCCGGGAACGGCGGCACGTCCCGCACGGCCGCCCCGCACAGGCGTCGATTCCCCGGTCGTGGCTCCGCGCAGCGCGCCGGGCGCCTTCTCTGTGAACCGGACGAAATTCCAAGTGCCGCCCCTCCCTCCGGCGGCAGACGAGGTGAATCAAGCGTGACGACCGTCGATCTCGGCATTCCCGCCACCCCGCCGCGCCCGCTGGCGACCCGGCGCAAGACCCGGCAGATCATGGTCGGCAACGTCCCCGTGGGCGGGGACGCGCCGGTGTCCGTGCAGTCCATGACCACCACCCGCACCTCCGACATCAACGCGACCCTGCAGCAGATCGCGGAGCTGACCGCCTCGGGCTGCCAGATCGTCCGGGTCGCGGTGCCCACCAACGACGACGCCGACGCCCTGCCGATCATCGCGAAGAAGTCGCAGATCCCGGTGATCGCCGACATCCACTTCCAGCCCAAGTACGTGTTCCAGGCCATCGACGCCGGCTGCGCGGCGGTGCGCGTCAACCCGGGCAACATCAAGAAGTTCGACGACAAGGTCGCCGAGATCGCCAAGGCCGCCGGGGACGCGGGGGTGCCGATCCGCATCGGCGTCAACGCCGGGTCCCTGGACAAGCGGCTGCTCGCCAAGTACGGCAAGGCCACCCCCGAGGCGCTGGTGGAGTCCGCGCTGTGGGAGTGCTCCCTGTTCGAGGAGCACGGCTTCCGCGACATCAAGATCTCGGTCAAGCACAACGACCCGGTCGTCATGGTCAACGCCTACCGCCAGCTCGCCTCGGCCTGCGACTACCCGCTGCACCTGGGGGTGACCGAGGCCGGCCCCGCCTTCCAGGGCACCATCAAGTCCGCGGTGGCCTTCGGCGCCCTGCTCGCGGAGGGCATCGGCGACACCATCCGCGTCTCGCTGTCGGCGCCGCCGGCGGAGGAGGTCAAGGTCGGCACGCAGATCCTGGAGTCGCTGGGCCTGCGCGAGCGGGGCCTGGAGATCGTCTCCTGCCCCAGTTGCGGGCGCGCCCAGGTGGACGTGTACACGCTGGCGGAGGAGGTCACCGCCGGGCTGGAGGGCCTGGAGGTGCCGCTGCGGGTGGCGGTGATGGGGTGTGTGGTCAACGGTCCGGGCGAGGCGCGTGAGGCGGATCTGGGTGTGGCCTCGGGCAACGGCAAGGGGCAGATCTTCGTCAAGGGCGAGGTGATCAAGACGGTGCCGGAGTCCAAGATCGTGGAGACGCTGATCGAGGAGGCCATGCGGATCGCCGAGGAGATGGGCGAGGCCGGGGTCGAGCCGGGCGAGCCCACCGTCGCCGTCGCGGGCTGACACCCGCATCCACACCACGGCCGCGCCCCAGTCGGGGCGCGGCCGTTCGTGTTCCCCGTCCGGGGGAGCCCAGCAGGTGCCGGTCCGGCGCGCGTCGACCGGGTGGGGAGAGGGCCCCGGGGTGGGGCGGCGCCGGGCGGCGGGACCGTTCGGGAAGGGGAGTTTCCCGTATACGTGCAGGTCACCCGTGTGTCATCACACAGCGTGATTTAGTGTGGCATCCATCACGTCGATGTGCGTTTTCTTGCGCTGGGACGCATGTTCCGCGCGCGCATTCCGGATAGACGCAATGAATGTGGGTCATGTTACCCAGGTAACGCGGTTACCGTTGCTGAGGGCATTTTCCCTCCGTTAACGGACAGGGGAGCGCCCGTCCCCCCACACCGCACCCCACCCGGGGCGCCTCAGCGTGCCCGCGTCCGGGGAGCGGTGTGCCCGCGCATGAAACGAGGAGTGACACGTGGTCGACCAGAAGACCCCCGCGGACGCCCCCGGGGTGCCCGCGCGCCCGGGCGGTGCGCCCGCGCTTCGGGAGCGCCTGACCAGGCGCAAGCCGGTGGAGAAGCTCGTCGCCGAGACCGAGGGTGCCGCGGGCGCCGGCCTGCGGCGGCACATGGGCTTCTGGCAGCTGTCCATGATCGGCATCGGCGCGACCCTGGGCACCGGCATCTTCGTGGTCCTGGGCGAGGCCGTGCCCGTCGCCGGGCCGGCCGTCATGATCTCGTTCGTGCTGGCGGGCGTCACCGCCCTCTTCTCCGCCCTGGCCTACGCCGAGATGGCGGGCATGATCCCGGCCTCCGGCTCGGCCTACTCCTACAGCTACGCCACCATCGGCGAGTTCATGGCGTGGATCTGCGGCTGGTGCCTGATGCTCACCTACGGCGTCTCCGTGGCCGCCGTCGGCGTGGGCTGGGGGCAGTACATCAACGAGCTGCTGCATTTGACCACCGGCCTCTCCCTGCCGCCCGCCGTCCTGGCCGGCCCGATGGAGGGCGGGCTGGTCAACCTCCCGGCCGCCATCGTCGTCCTGCTGTCGATGTTCGCCCTGCTCGCCGGGGTGCGCGAGAGCAGCCGCGTCAACGCCGTGATGGTCACCATCAAGATCGGCATCCTGGTGATGTTCGTGGCCATCGCCGTCACCGCCGTCCAGGACGGCAACTTCGCCCCCTTCATGCCCATGGGCATGGCGGGCGTCAGCGCCGCGGGCGCCACCCTGTTCTTCTCCTACATCGGGTTCGACTCGGTCTCCACCGCCAGCGAGGAGGCCAAGAACCCGCAGCGCGACCTGCCCCGCGCGATCATGTTCTCGATGATCCTGGTGACCGCCATCTACTGCCTGGTGGCCTTCGCCGCGGTCGGCGCGCTGAACTGGACGGACTTCGTCGACGGTGAGACCTCGCTGGCCGGCATCCTGACCAGGGTCACCGGTACCCCGATCTGGGCCGTCATCTTCGCCGCGGGCGCCGTCCTGGCCCTGGCCAGCGTCGTCCTGGTGGTCCTCTACAGCCAGACCCGCATCCTCTTCGTGATGTCGCGCGACGGCCTGATCCCCAAGGCGTTCTCCAAGGTCGACGCCAAGGGCACCCCGCGCCTGAACACCGTCATCACCTCGGTGCTGATCGCCGTCCTGGCCGCGTTCATCCCGCTGGGCCCGCTCGCCGACGCCACCGCCATCGGCACCCTGTTTGCGTTCGCCCTGGTGAACGTGGCCGTGCTGGTGCTGCGCCGGACCCGCCCCGACCTGCCCCGCGCCTTCCGGGTGCCGGGCGCTCCGGTCACCCCGGTCCTGGGCGTCCTGGCCTGCGCCTACATGGTGGCCAGCATGGGCGCGAGCGTGTGGATCGCGTTCGGCGCGTGGCTGGCCGTCGGCCTGGTGGTCTACTTCGGCTACAGCATGAAGCGCTCCGCGCTGGAGGCCGAGGACACCGTCGAGGTCCGCTCCTGAGCTGAGACGGAGCCCACGGAGGGGGTCGGGATTCCCGGCCCCCTCCGCCGTGTTCCAGGGGAGGGCGCCGCCGGGGCCGACGCACGTGTTCGGTGCATATGTGCACACAGGCGCAAAGAAACCCATCAATGCGTCGAAAATACGCAAAGCATCTGATGTGCGACGCACACTTCGGACGGGTGCCGCCGCCTAGAGTGGACCCGGCCTCGCAGCCGCCCCACCAGCGGCGATGAGACCCCCGACCCCGCGGCGACGGCGCCGCGGACACCAGACCCGAGGGACGGAGGAGCGGATGGCACGGCGGACCCTGCGCGTGGCCCTGGACCAGGGCACCGGCCGCAGCGGCGACCCCGCCGATGCCCTGGCCCGCCTCTCAGACCGGGCGCGCGCCGCCGCCGACGCGGGCGCCGACCTGCTGATCGGCCCCGAGATGTCGCTGACCGGCTACAACATCGGCGCGGACGTCGCCCGCCTGGCCGAGCCCGTCGACGGACGGCTGTCCGCCCAGGTCGCGCGGATCGCCGCCGACACCGGTGTCGCGATCGTCCACGGCTTCCCGGAGCGGGACGGGGACGCGGTGTACAACACCGTCCTGCTCACCGGCCCGGACGGCGTCCGGCTGGCCGCCTACCGCAAGACCCACCTGTTCGGCGACCTCGACCGCGGCGCCTTCGCCCCCGGGGACACCCCGGTGGTCCAGGCCGACCTGAACGGCGTCCGCCTGGGGCTGCTGGTCTGCTACGACGTCGAGTTCCCCGAGCCCGTGCGCGCCCACGCGCTGGCCGGGACCGAGCTGCTCGTGGTGCCGACCGCCCTCATGCTGCCCTACACCGACGTGCCCGACCGCATCGTCCCGGTACGGGCGCTGGAGAACCAGATCCACCTGGCGTACGTGAACCGCTGCGACACCGAGGGCGACCTGCGCTACGCGGGCCGCAGCGCCCTCGTCGCCCCCGACGGCACCGAGACCCTGCGCGCCGGGGCCGACGAGGAGCTGCTCGTCGGCGACGTCGACCTCGGCGCCATCGCCCGCGCCCGCGAGGGGCAGTCCTACCTGGACGACCGCAGGCCGGGGCTGTACGGCTCCCTGAGCCGCGACCGGGCCCGCGCCCGCTAGACCCACGGCCATTCCCGGCCGCACCGCCACCACCGCCACACCGACCCTGGAGGGGATTCATGACGTCTGCCGTGCCCACGGCCGCCGGCACCGGCCCGGTGCAGGACCCGCCGCTGAACATGTGCGGACCGGACTTCCCGTTCGCCTACGACCGGTACCTCGAGCACCCCGCCGGGCTCGGGCAGATCCCGGCGGAGCGGCTCGGGACCGAGGTGGCGGTCATCGGCGGCGGCCTGTCGGGCATCGTCACCGCCTACGAGCTCATGAAGATGGGGCTGCGGCCGGTCGTGTACGAGGCCGACCGGATCGGCGGCCGCCTGCGCACCGAGCGCTTCCCCGGCGTCGACGAGGAAGAGGTCGTCGCCGAGATGGGGGCGATGCGCTTCCCGCCCTCCTCCACGGCGTTCTGGCACTACGTGGACCGGGTCGGGCTGCGCACCGAGCCGTTCCCCAACCCGCTCGCCCCCACCACCCCCAGCACCGTCGTCGACCTCAAGGGCGAGTCGCACTACGCGACCACCCTGGCCGACCTCCCTGAGGTGTACCGCGAGGTCGCCCGCGCCTGGGAGCGGACCCTGGAGGACGGGGCGCAGCACTCCCGGATGCAGCGCGCCATCCGCGAGCGCGACGTCGCGACCCAGAAGGAGATCTGGAACGAGCTCGTGGAGAAGCTCGACAACCAGACCTTCTACGGATTTTTGTGTGATTCTCCGGCTTTCGCTTCCTTCCGCCACCGTGAGATCTTCGGACAAGTGGGATTCGGCACCGGTGGCTGGGACACCGACTTCCCGAACTCCATCCTGGAGATCCTCCGGGTCACCTACACGGGCGCGGACGACGACCACATGGGCATCATCGGCGGTGTCCAGCAGCTTCCCCAACGGCTCTGGGAGGACGCCCCGGACAAGCTCGTCCACTGGGCGCAGGGCACGACTCTGGCGAAGCTGCACGCGGACGGTCCGCGCCCGGCCGTCACGGCCCTTCGCCGCACCGCGGCGAAGGGCTCGGCGGCGGGCAACATCACCGTGACGGACGCGTCGGGCTCCACCCGCACCTACGCCGCGGCGGTGTTCACCGCGCAGAGCTGGATGATGCTGTCCAAGGTCGACTGCGACGAGTCGCTGCTGCCGATCGACCACTGGACCGCGATCGAGCGCACCCACTACATGGAGTCCTCCAAGCTGTTCGTGCCGGTGGACCGGCCGTTCTGGAAGGACAAGGACCCCGAGACCGGGCGCGACGTCATGAGCATGACGCTCACCGACCGGATGACCCGCGGCACCTACCTGCTGGAGGGGCCGGACCCCGACGGGCCCGCCGCCATCTGCATGTCGTACACCTGGTGCGACGACTCGCTGAAGTGGCTGCCGCTGTCCCCGAACGAGCGCCTGGAGGTCATGCTGGCCTCGCTCGCCAAGGTGTACCCGGGCGTGGACGTCCGCTCCCACATCACCGGCGACCCGGTCACGGTGTCGTGGGAGGACGAGCCCTACTTCATGGGCGCCTTCAAGGCCAACCTGCCGGGGCACTACCGGTACCAGCGCCGCCTGTTCACGCACTTCGCGCAGGACTCGCTGTCGGAGGAGTACCGCGGCCTGTTCCTGGCCGGCGACGACGTGTCCTGGACGGCCGGCTGGGCCGAGGGCGCGGTGCAGACGGCGCTCAACGCCGTGTGGGGGGTGATGCACCACCTCGGTGGCGCCACCGACCCGACGAACCCGGGCCCGGGCGACGAGTTCGACGAACTCGCGCCGGTGGCCCTGCCCGAAGGCTGAGGTCAGGGGAGACCTCTGCGACAGGACCGGTGGGCGCGCGGAACCGCGAACCCCGCGCGCCCGCGCACCGGTCCGTCGCGAGCCGATGGGAACGTGCACCCCGGGGCTATGGGGATGGCCCCGGGGTGTCCTCATGCCCGGACCCGGCCGCTCAGCGCAGGGTGAGCGGGGTCTCGGAGTCCAGACGGGTGAGCTTCTCCGGATTGCGGACGTAGTACAGGCCGGTGATCAGGCCGCCCTCGACGCGGGCCGCCATGATCCCGTCGAACTCGCCGTCCAGGTGGATGGCCAGCGCGGGGTGGCCGTTGACCATCGTGGCCCTGCCGGTGACCGCCGAGCCGACCTTGCGCAGGCCCCCCATGGTCGCCCGGACCACCCGGTCGGCGCCGACGATCGCGTTCGGCACGGCCCGCTTGATGCCGCCGCCGTCGCCCACGAGGACGACATCGGGGGCGAGCACGTCCATCAGGCCCTGGAGGTCCCCGGTCTCGAAGGCGCGCCGGAACGAGTCCAGCACCGCCCGGCCCTGGTCGGGCGCGACCGTCTCGCGCGGGCGGCGGGCGTCCACGTGGCGCCGGGCCCGGTGGGAGATCTGGCGGACCGCCGCCGACGTCTTCCCCACGGCCGCCGCGATCTCGTCGTAGCCGAGGCCGAAGGCCTCCCGCAGCACGAACACGGCGCGCTCGGTGGGCGACAGCGTCTCCAGGACCAGCATGAGCGCCATCGACACGCTCTCGGCGAGCTCGACGTCCTCGGCCACGTCGGGCGAGGTGAGGAGGGGTTCGGGCAGCCAGTTGCCGACGTAGGACTCGCGGCGGCGCTTGAGCGTGCGCAGGCGGTTCAGTGCCTGGCGGGTGGTGATCCGGACCAGATAGGCGCGCGGTTCGCGGACCTGCTCCCGGTCGACCTCGGCCCAGCGCAGCCAGGTCTCCTGGAGGACGTCCTCGGCGTCGGCGGCGGAGCCGAGCATCTCGTAGGCGACCGTGAACAGCAGGTTGCGGTGGGAGACGAAGTCCTCCGTCGCCGGATCGGCCCGCCGCTCCCGCCCGGTGTCCTCCACGGTCCTCATCCCTTCACGGACTCGGTGGCGGAGCGCTGCCGGAGCAGGCGCTCGCGGTGGCCGCCGTCCCCGAACCGCACCCGGCGCCCGCCGGGCCTGCTCGCCTCGTCGGACAGCTGCCCGACGATGCCCCGGCAGATGAACTCCTTGATCCTCCCACCGGCCCGGCCGGAGATGTGGGCTCCGCGGGCGATGTCGTTGCGGTGGGCGATCTGGAAGATACCGTTACGGCGGCCGAGGCTGATGCACTGGGCGGCGAACATGACGGTCAGGGGCTCGGGCGCCCGCCCCTCGATCCGGGCGAGTACCGTGTCGGCGGCCTGCGGGCCGGACTGGACGGCCGCCTGGCAGCTCATCCGGACGGGGAGGCCCGACGGCGCGGCGGCGTCGCCGGTGGCGACGATGTGCGGGCTGTCGAGGCTGGTGTAGGTCTCGTCGGTGAGCAGGCGGCCCTCGGCGTCGGTGCTCAGGCCGCTGTCGCGGGCCAGGCGCGGGACGGAGAAGCCGACGGCCCACACGGTGACCGCGCTGGGCAGTTCCCGGCCGTCGGCGAGGCGGACGGAGGCGTCGGCCACGGCGGTCACCCGGGAGCCGGGGCCGTCGAGGACGGTGACGCCCAGGGCCGCGAGGCGCCGGGCGACCGAACGGCGGCCGCGCGGGTGCAGGTAGGGGCCGAGCAGGCCGCCGCAGGCCAGGGTGACGGGGTGCACGGTGGCCTCGGCCAGCTCGGCGGCGACCTCGATCCCCGTGGGGCCGCCGCCGACCACGGTGACGGGCGCCGCCGCCGGGGCCGCGTCCAGGACCCGCTTCAGGGCGCGGGCCTCCTCCAGACTGGCGAGGGGGTGCGCGAACTCGGCGGCGCCGGGGACGCCGGATACCGCGCTGGAGCTGCCGACGGCGTAGACGAGGTGGTCGTAGTGGAGCGGATCCCCTGCGGCCAGTTCGACGGTGCGCGCGGCCGCGTCGATCCGCGTGGCCGTGTCGACCACCAGCCCGACGGCGGGGGCGAGCACGTCGGCGTAGTCGACGACGGCCCCGTGGGTGTCGGCGGCCAGCTGGTGCAGGCGGATGCGGTCGACGAAGGCGGGGCGCGGGTTGACCAGGGTGACGGCGAGGTCGGTGCGCCGGGTGAGGCGGTTGGCGGCGAGGACGCCGGAGTATCCGCCGCCGATGACGACGACTCGGGTGTTCGCGGTCATGGTGTCTCCTCCGTTTTCAGCGGGTCGACCACAGGACACCGGCGGCCCGCGGTCTGTGACACCGCGCCGGGGGATCCGCGGCACCGGACCGGAAAAGGCGGGGCGGGGGCGGCGCCACGCCGCCCCCGCCCCGCCGGGCCCGGACTCACATCCCGGGGCCGCCGGGACGTGTGCCCACGGCGAAGCGGGTGCGGGCCGTCGCGGGCAGGCCCTCCCGGGTCACCGCGGGTTCGAGCAGGGCGAAGGCCCTCTCCCGGAACTCCTCCAGCAGGTCGGCCGGCAGCCGCTCGTAGAAGGCCCGGAAACCGGTGGTCCAGGTCCACTCCCACCAGGCGGCGGTGTCGGCGAAGACGAACGCCGACTCCTCCTCCACCACCCGCACGCCGGTGAACCCCGCCTCGGCGAGCAGCCCCCCGGCGTTCATGCCGAAGTCCGGCCTGCGCGCGGCCGCCGGACCGGCGCGCAGCGCGACGGACCGGAACAGGTCCGACATGGCCGCGCGGTCCCCCGGCATGAGCTGCTCCACCGGAACGGAGACCCCGCACCGTCCGCCGGGGCGCAGCGCGCGCAGGAAGCCGCGCGCCGCGGACCCCGGGTCGGGCATGAGGAACAGCGCGAACGCGCACAGCACCCTGTCGTAGGAGCCTTCGGCGACGGTGAGCGCCTGGGCGTCCATCCGGGCCGCCGTGGCGTTCGCCGTGCCCCGCCCGGCGATGTCGGCGGCGAGCTGTCGGACCATGCCCTCGGACAGGTCCACCCCGTGCACGGCACCCGCCGGGCCCACCCGCTCGGCCGCCGGGAACAGGCACGCTCCGCGGCCCGCGGCCACGTCGAGGACGCGCTCCCCCGGCAGGGGGTCGACCAGGTCGACCAGGCGGCGCCCCAGTACGGCGAAGTGGCCGACGTGCGGGTCGTATCCGTCGGCGCACCTGTCGTACAGGGCGGCCCACGCCGAGGTCGTCATCGGCGCCGCTCCCCTCGCGCCGTCTCGGCCAGCGCCTCCGAGATCGTCTCGGCGACCGTGTCGATGTCCTGCCTGGTGTGCGCTGTGCTCAGGAACCAGGGCTCGGCGGGCACGGGGTGGAAGTACACGCCCCGGCGCTGGCAGGCCGTCTGCAGCAGCCGGTGCCCGGCCTCGTCCACCTCGCCGGTCGCGGGGTCGGTGAGCGCCACCGACATCATCGAGCCGACCCGGCCGATCCGTGCGGTGCGCCCGGCGCCGTCGACGGCCTCGCGCACCCGCGCCTCGGCGTGGGCGCCGATCCCGTCCAGCTCGGTGTACAGCGCCCCCGCCGCCCGGATCTTGGCCAGCGTCGCGGCCACCGCCCGCAGGGCCGCGTGGTTGCCCGAGTAGACCCCGGCGTGGAACGCCTCGTACCGGGCCAGCGGCTCCATCACCTCGCGCGACCCTCCGAAGGCCGCGACGGGGAACCCGCCGCCCATCGCCTTGGACACCACGGTCAGGTCGGGCACGACGCCGTACAGCTCCTGGCCGCCGCCCCGGGCGACCCGGAAGCCGGTGATCACCTCGTCGAAGACCAGCAGCGCGCCGTGCTCGCCGGTCAGGCGGCGCAGCAGCTCCAGGAAGCCGGCGTCGGGCACGACCACGCCGTCGTTGGCCAGGACCGGCTCGCACATCACCGCGGCCAGTTCGGCCCCGTGGTCGGCGAACACCTTCTCCACCGCCGCCGCGTCGTTCCAGGGGACCTGGAGGGTGTGCTCCATCGCCTCCGGGATCATCCCCGCGGCCCCCGGGGCGGGTCGGCGGCCGTCGCCCCCGCGCGATCGCAGGAGCGTCTCGCTCCAGCCGTGGTAGTGGCCCTCGAAGGTCAGCACGAGGGTCCGGCCGGTGACCGCGCGCGCGAGGCGCACCGCCGACATCAGCGCCTCGGTGCCGGAGTTGGCGAACCGGAGCCGTTCGACGCCGGGCACCAGCTCCGCCACCAGCCCCGCCGCCTCCCGGTCGATCCGGTGCGGCAGCCCGGTCATGTGCCCGCGGCCGAACTGGGCGGCGATCTGCGCGGTCACGTCCGGGTCGGCGTAGCCGAACAGGTGGGGGCCGTAGCCCATGTTGACGTCGATGAGCTCGTTGCCCTCGATGTCGCGGACCCGGCAGCCGGAGGCCGAGTCCACGACGATCGGCTCGATGATCCCGCGGGCCCGCATGTTGCTGCTGACGCCGCCCGCCACGAACCCGTGGAGGTCGGCGTAGGCGGCCTGGTTGGACAGTCCCGTCCTGGGGCCGTCGATGGTGGTCATCATGGTCCTTTCACGTGGTCAAGGTGTCGCCATGGAGTGGAACCGGTCGGGGGAGAAGGGGGTGAGCAGGTCCGGGCGCCCTCCCGAGGAGATCTCGTCCGCGACCAGGCGGCCCAGGAGCGCCCCGAGCGTGGCACCGCTGTGCGTGACGGCCTCGTAGTAGCCGGGCACGGCGTCCAGGAAGCCCACGCTGGAGCCCCCGTCCGCCGGGAAGGCCCTGATGCCGACGCGGACCGCGGTGGGCCGGGTGCCGCGCAGGCCGGGCAGGACGCGGCCCGCCCGCTCGATCAGGTCCCGGACGGGGGAGTCGAGCGGTTCCCCGGACGGCCCGGCCAGCCGGGCGTCGACCCCGTCCGAGCGGACCCGCACGCCGTCGGGGCCGGCGGGCCGGACGCTGACGTCCGGGCCGAGCAGCATGGCGTCCACGCCGCCGGGCAGGGGCAGGTCCGCCAGCAGCCCCGGGGTGGGGGCCAGGGCCAGGGGGCCGCCGACGAGGCCGGCGACCTCCTCGGCCCCCGCGCCCGCCGCGTTGACCACCGTCCTGGCGTCCACCCGGCCGCCGCCGGCCAGAGCGACGCCGCACACCGCGCCCGCGGCGTCGGTGAGGATCCGTTCGACGCGGGCCCCGAACCGGACCTCGGCCCCCTCCCGCCGGGCCCGGTCGACCATCCACCCGGCCATGGCCGGCAGGTCGACCCAGCCCTCGTCGGGCAGCCGCACGACACGGGGGGACAGGGCGGCGCGGTCGACACCGCGCGGGACGGCGGGCGCGTCCGGTGCGACCTCCTCCGCCGCGTAGCCCCACTGCCGTGCCCGGGCCAGGTCGGCGTCCAGGCGGTCGGGGTCCCGCGCCCAGAGCAGGGTCGGGCAGGGGTGGAACCCGGGCGCCCCCTGGGCGCCGATCCGGTGGAGTTCGCGCAGGCCCGCGTGGTTCAGGTCGAAGTAGGCCCGGGGCGGCTTGCCGAAAGCGGTGGCACGCGAGAACGAGGCGGCGCTGGCCGCCGTCGCGGGTGCGGGCGCGGCCTCCAGCACCCGCACGCGCGCCCCCGCCAGCGTGAGGTTCCAGGCCACCGAGGCGCCGACGATCCCCGCGCCGACGACCACAACGTCACACATGCGCCCGCTCCGTTCCGGCCGACGCTACGGGCACGGGGGCGTCCTCCCAGGACACCGGGCCCTGGGGCCAGTCCGCGGGCACGTTCCGGACCCGCTCGGGCGTCGCCCAGCCGGTGCGGTCGCCGCCGGTGAGGTTGACCAGGACCACGTCGTCCGCGGCGATCTCCCCCTCCCGGCGCATCTTCACCGCGCCGGCGAGGGCGGTCGCGCTCGCGTGGCACACGCGCAGGCCCTCGGTCTCCTCCAGCAGGTCGCGGGCCGCGTTGATCTCGGCCTCGCTCACGGAGGTGATCCGGCCGCCGCTGCTCCGGCAGACCTCGCGGATGTAGGGGTAGGTGCGGGTGGGGTCGCCGCGCAGGATGGCCTCGGCCGGCCCCTTCGGGTCGTGCACGATGTGCCGCGGGGCGATGGACTCGGCCCCCTCCGCGTAGGCCCGGGCCATGGGGGCGCATCCGGCCTGCTGCACCGCCGTGAACCTCGGCACGCGGGAGAGCCGCCCCAGCAGCCGGTACTCCAGGGCGCCCTTGTAGGCGCCCAGGAGGCCCATGCCGCTGCTGACGGCCTGGAACACGTGGTCGGGCTCGGCGTCCATCTGGTCGAAGGCCTCCAGGTAGGCCAGTTTCAGGCCCTCCCTGCGGGCGACGTTGAAGAACCCGCCCTCGGTGAACGCGCCGGTCCGCAGGGCGAAGCGCCGGGCGGCCCGGCCGGCCTCGACGAAGTCGCCGTCGACCAGGTAGGTGGTGACCGAGGGGTGGTCGGGGTAGTTGAGCCGGTGCCGGAAGCGCCGGCCGCAGAACAGGGCGAGTTCGACCCCCTCCAGGGACTGCACGCCGTGGGCGTAGGCCGTGGAGCTGTTGCCCGTGGACGCCATGACGAACCGCCGCACGCCGAGTTCGGCGAGCCTGGAAAGGCCGACGGAGGCGATGCGGTCCTTGGTGCTCCGGGTGGGGTTCTCGCTCTCGTTCTTCAGTGCGATTCTGGACATCCCTATTCGTTCGCCCAGTTTCTCCGCGGTGAAGCAGGGGGTGCTGCCCTCGCCGAGCCATTTGAGGGAATTCCGGTCGCGGACGGGCAGGAGGTCGAAATACCTCTGGAGGGGGTTTTCTCCTTTTTGGGGAGGGCCCTCGGCAGTGGACACCGACGCCAGGTCGTGGACGGCGTCGATCGCCCCGTCGCAGGTCGGACAGCGATGGGCCGCCTCATCGGGGGACGGGTCTCCGCACAGTACGCACATCAGTGTGAATCCGCCGGGCGTCGCGGGCGCGCGCTCCATCAGCGTCTCGTAGCGCAGGGCCGGGCTCATGGGTCCCTTTCGATCGAGGGTCGGGCGGGCATGCCGAGTGCATTGTTTCCCCGCCTGCCGCCGGGGGAACCACCTTTCTGGAAATTTTTATTTCCGAGCCCGGGCGGGCCGGAAAATCGGAAGAGAGATGGCTAATTCGGTATGTCGGTTGATTTTCTCTCCCCTGGAGAATGGTCTGGTTTCGACGGCTTGCGGAAGGTCTGGGAGGACCGGCTGCCCGAGGCGCTGGCCAGGGCGTCCCGCAGCGACTTCTACCGGCCCCGCCTGGAGGGCCGGGTGTCCCGCACGGGCCCCGACGACCTGGCCGTGCTGCCCCTGACCACCAAGGACGACCTGCGGGCGGGCTACCCCTTCGGCATGCTCGCCGTCCCGCGCCGGAGGGTGGTCTCCTACCACGAGTCCAGCGGCACGTCGGCGGGCCGGACCACGGCGTCGTTCCACACGGAGGCGGACTGGGAGGAGATGCTCGACCGCTTCCGCCGGGGGCGGACGTCCCTGGGGCCGGACGACACCGTGCTGGTCCGGGTGCCCTACGCGATGGTCACCATCGGCCACCAGGTCCACGGTGCGGCCAGGGCGGCGGGGGCGATGGTGGTCCCGGCGGACGCGCGCTCGACCGCGATGACCTACCGCCGGGTGCTCGGGCTGCTGTGCGACTTGGAGGTGACCGTCGCCGCCGCGCTGCCGACCGAGCCGCTGCTGTGGGCCGCCTGTGCGCGCGAGACGGGCGGGACCCCCCGCGAGCACGCCCCCCACCTGCGTGCCCTGCTCGCCACCGGTGAGCCGCTGAGCGACGCCCGCAGGAACCGGATCGGCGAGCTGTGGGGCTGCGACGTCGTCGTCAGCTACGGCAACTCCGAGTGCGGCTCCAGCCTGGCGGGCGAGTGCCCCGAGGGCACCCTGCACCTGTGGGCGGACCGCTACCTGCCCGAGGTGCTCGACCCCGCCACGGGGCGCACCTCCCGGGAGGGGAGCGGCCGCCTGGTCGTGACCACGCTGTACCGCGAGGCCATGCCGCTGGTGCGCTACGACACCGGCGACGCGGTGGAGCTGTCCTACGGGGAGTGCCCGTGCGGGTGGGCGCTGCCCCGGATCCGGGTGCTGGGGCGCTGGGACCAGGGGGTCGAGGTGGGCGGCCGGACCGTGTTCGGCTCGCAGGTGGAGGAGGTCGTGTTCGGCCTGCCCGCCCGCCTGGGGGTGCTCATGTGGCGGGCGCGGACGCACGCGGGGCGCCTGCACGTGCGCGTCGAGGTTCCGGAGCCGGACGCCGCCGAGGCGGTCGCCGCGCTGACCGGGGGCCTGGACGCGGCCTTCGGGCCGGGGTGCCGGGTCGAGGCCGTGCCCCTGGGGACCCTGGTTTCCCTCGAGGAGCTGACCCGCGCCTCGCACGTCGCCAAGCCCCGCTACCTCTCGGCCGCCGAGGAGGACACGGGGCTCGCCTACCCGGCCCCGGCGGCCCCCTGACCGCTCGCCGAGGGTGGCGAGCGGCGACAAGCGACGAGCGAGCAGCGAGAAGTCGGAGAGGACGAGAAGATGACCCCTGTACTGGAGGCCCTGGCCGCCGCGCGGGACCGGCAGGCCCTGCACGACCCCCGGGACACGCTCACGGCGGGAGAGGCTCTGGACACCGTGTACCGGGTCGCCCGGGCCCTGGCGGAGTACGGCCACGGCCCGGGGCGGGTCGTGGCCCTGGTCGGCCCCATCAGCGCCCGGATGTACCTGGTGTCCCTCGCCGCCCAGGTCACCGGCGGGGCACAGGTGGAGATCCCCGTCGCGATGCCCGCGCGCGACCAGGCCGCCCTGGTTCAGCGGTGCCGGGCGGACCTCGTGGTCGTGGACCCCGACGCGGCCGACGCGTCGGCGGTCGAGGGGCCGGGGGTCCGGGTGCTGACACTGGCGCCCTCGCCGTCGGGCGAGGACCTGTTCGCCGCGGCCGAGAGGTGCTCGGCCCGGCCGCTCGCCCCGCGGTTCCGGAGCGGGGACCCCAGTCGCATCTCCCTGACCGGCGGGACCACGGGCCGCGCCAAGCCCGTTCTGCGCCGGTACCGGGCGCCGGTCCACACCCGGTCGCCGTGGGCGCACCACCTGGGGCAGGACGGGACGGGGCCGCGGCGCGTGCTCAAGACGGAGCGCCTCACCGGGCTGGGGAGGACCCTGGGCGACGTGGCCGTGACCTGTGGCGCGGAGCTCGTCACGCTCCCGGTGTTCGACCCGTCCGAGGTGCTGGCCGTCATCCGGGGGAGAGGGATCACCCATCTGCTCCTCGCCCCGCACCAGCTGCGCCTGCTGCTGGACCTGCCTGAGACGGCGGGGGCGGACCTGTCGTCCCTGCGCTGTGTCGTCACCGCGACGGCCGCGGCCAGCCCGGCGCTGCTGCGCCGGGCGGTGGAACGGTTCGGGCCGATCGTGCACGCCACCTACGGGCAGACGGAGGCGGGGCACATCTGCTGGCTGGAGCCGGAGGACTATGCGAGGACCGGGCCCGCGGCGTCGTACGGGTGCGGGAGGCCCATCCCGGGGGCGCAGGTCCGGATCCGCGACGAGGGGGGCGCGGATCTGGCCGCCGGTGAGCGCGGGCGGGTGTGGGTGCGCACCCCCTTCCTGATGGACGAGTACCTGGACATGCCGGAGGACACCGCGCGGGTGCTGCGTGAGGGGTGGCTGGACACCGGTGATGTCGGGTTCTTGAACGGGGAGGGGTTCCTGACCCTGCTGGGGCGCTCGACCGACGCCATGGTGATCGGGGGAGAAGTTGTTTATTCGGCCGAGGTGGACGCGCTCCTCCAGGAGCACCCGGCGGTGGAGGACTCGGTCACGTTCGACGTGCCGGGGGAGGGGGGAGCGAGCCTGCACACGGCCGTGGTCCTGCGGGGGGAGAGTGAGGGGGACGTTGGGGAGGACGAACTGAGGGCGCTGGTGGCCGCAAGGTTGCCTGAGAGCCATGTGCCGTCGTCGTTCCGGTTCGTGTCCCGGATCCCGTTGACGTACGCCCATGAGCCGTGCTGGGACACCCTGCGTGCGGGGGCGATGGCCCGGACCCGCTGAGGGGAGGGGCTCGCTGAGAAGGTGTGGACCGGCCCCGCCGAAAGGTCTTCGGTGGGGCCGGTCCGGGTGCTAGTTCGCGGGGAGCACCCGCAGGAGCGCGGTCCACTCCCCGGCGGCGAAGCCGAGGTGCCCCAGTTCCCGGTTCTGTGTGTCCCGCACCAGGGTCTCGGCCCCCTCCGCGACCTCCACGCAGCTGCCGCTGCCGCCGCTGTAGCTGCTCTTGTGCCACTGGGGTTCACGCATTGTCGACCAACTCTCGAATCAGCTGACGGCTTCGGGCCTCTGGATACGCCTCACCTTGGAGGAGGCCGAAGTTCGTCACGCACTCCTGGTACCGATCGGTGTCATTGATGATGACCTCACCGGTCATGTACTCGGCGGAGGCCACCGGGGGCTCATCAGCGAAGGTGTAGAGGCGGAACGCACCGCCGTTGCCGTAGTGGTGCGGGGTGTCATGGGGAACGATCTGCAGACGCACCCTACCCGCCTCCGCCTCTCGGAGCAGCCGCCGCCGCTGCTCGTGCAGTAGACCGTTTCCGCACCCGCCAACCCGCTGGTGTAGCACCGCTTCGGTGATGACCATGAGAATCAGCGGCCGCGGCTCCTTGCCCAGGATCTCCTGGCGTTCCATGCGAGCTTCGACCAGCCTGTCCGCTGAGGCTTTGGTGATCCCGGGGAAGGTGTCCTCGAAGAGGGCGCGCGCATAGTCAGGGGTCTGCACGAGCCCCGGAACTACCAACGGCTGGAACTCCCTGAGTTGTGTCACGGCCGCCTCCAGGTCCGGAAGCTCTGCGAACCTCAGGGGATTCTGTGTCTGTCGTTGGAGCTTCCCCCACTCCTCAGCGATGCGTCCTGCGGCTTTGAGAACTTCGTCCAACTTGTTGACGTACTTCTCGTCAACGTGCCTGGTGCCCGTTTCCCAAGCGGAGTAATAGCTCCCGACTACTCCCATCTCACGGGCGACATCCACCTGCCTCAGGCTGAGCTGATTTCTGTGATGCCGCAGTTGGCGGCCGAAAGTCCTCCACTTGGGGTCGACTCGTCGGTTCACCTTCGCCTCCATGGATCGCCAAGAGATCTACAGATTACACAGGGATTCCACTGGTATGGAAGAGAAATTCACCAACTCATCCATCCTTCGTCTAGGTGGAACAGTCTATTGAGCTTGCAACCTGCTTCTTGGATGGTGGATCCGTGGCAGAGTCCCAGTGGAGTCGTGTGACCTCGGGAGCCTCTGTCGGGCAAAAGGTATTTACGGGGCTATTCATAAAAAAGCCTCGGCAGTCGAAGTGAGAAGCGCCTGCCGAGGCCGTGCCCCAAATCGAACGTATGACCATCGAGGTGAGACGGAATGCAGTGTATCGCCGGGGAACACGCCCCTCCGAGGGGTGACGCGACCACGATCACGGTGGTGCGGGGACGGTCAGGGGTGCGCCACCTGCGCCCGGCCGAACTCACGGCCGTGCGGCGCAAGGCACGCGCGGCCTTCGCCCTGAACCACGGCGGAGCGGGCGGCGACCTGCTCTCCCCGGAGTTCTCCCCACTGTTCACCCGCCCGCACCCGGGCCGGCGGGCGTCGGCCCCGCATGTGTCCCCGCCCCGCCCGGCCGGGGCCGGCCGCCCCACCACCGGCCGGGTGATCCCCCTCCGCCCCGACCTCGTGGGCTGGACCCGTCCCCTGACCGGTGGAAGCCCCCTTCACCTGCTCCCGGGGCGCGGACGCCACCACCGGCCGGAGTCCCCGGTCCGCCCGACCCTGGCGGACTACACCCACCGGGCCCCGGCACCGCCTTCCACCGGCCGGCGGACCACCACCCTGGCCGGACGTGAGGCCCCGCCCCCGGCCTCCACCCCGGAGCAGCGGCCCGCCATCCGGCGCCGCGCGTCCCGGGTCCGCGCCTACGTCGCGCACCCCGCGGGCGACCTGGCCCCGCTCACCCTCGCGGTCCGCGCCTACCTGGCCAAGGGGGTGCGGTGATGCTCGTCGGGGACATCAACATCACGGACCTGTTCGACGCCATCGGGGCCGCCCTGGCCCTGCCGCCCGTCGCGACCCCGGACGAGGAGGCCGCCCGCGCCTCCCTCCTCGGGCGGCGCATCGCCGCCGTCTGCGCGGCGGTCGACCACGTCCGCACCACGGGCGACCCGGTCGAGGCCATCGGCATCCTCGACGCGGCGGTGGAGGAGCACCCGGCCGACTACGCCCTCCGGCCCCCGCGCCCGAGGAGCGCGCCGTGATCCCGCGGCCCTGCGGGGAGACCTCGCTGAACAGCGGCGGGTTCCGGCGCACCTGCGTCCTCGACTCCGACCACACGGGAGACCACGAGGACCTCGACGGCCGGACCTGGCAGCCTCCGGGGACCGTTCTTGCCCGCCTGCGCGCCGCCTGGGGCGACACCCACCGCATCGCCTGGACCGGTTCGCTCTGGGTCGCGGTCCACCGCGACCCCGCCGCCTCCTGGCGCACACACGTCGAACCCACACCGGCCCAACTCGAAGACCGCCTCCGCCGACACACGGCCTCACGTGCCGAGTCTCGGCCGCGCCGGTAGCTCGTCTCTGAGGCAGGGGTCGTGCCGTGTCTGCGGCCCCTGTCTCCGTTCGTCCGCGTGCGCCGCCCTGCTTGAGTACTCAAGCCGCCACATGCCACAGTGGACGAGGCCGCAGGCCCCTCTGAGGCTAGGTAACGCGGGGATAACGTCCCGCGTTTTCCCAGGTCGCGAACTGTGAGCCCCGCGCACGCGGGGATGGACCGCGTTGGCCAACAGGCTGCACGAGGCCGGGAAAGTGAGCCCCGCGCACGCGGGGATGGACCGCAGGGGTGGGTGCGCCCGGACGGGCGCCGCACGTGAGCCCCGCGCACGCGGGGATGGACCGACCGCCCTGGCCCTGGCCGCGGGTGCGATCGCGTGAGCCCCGCGCACGCGGGGATGGACCGGGCGGTTCCCAGCGCAGTGGGCGGCATCCCCGGTGAGCCCCGCGCACGCGGGGATGGACCGGTCTGGTCACTCATGGGTTTCGGTCTCCAGGGGTGAGCCCCGCGCACGCGGGGATGGACCGTATCTGGAGGAGCCCGCGCAGCGGGAGTCCTCGTGAGCCCCGCGCACGCGGGGATGGACCGGGCTCCGCCTCCTCGGGCCGGCCGCCCCAGAGGTGAGCCCCGCGCACGCGGGGATGGACCGCGGGTCTCGACTGGGACCAGGGGTCGGTGGACGTGAGCCCCGCGCACGCGGGGATGGACCGCCCGGGCTTCCGTCATGTCTGGGGTTAGATGGGTGAGCCCCGCGCACGCGGGGATGGACCGGCGGGGCCCAGCTCGTTGCCGCCGAGCTGGCCGTGAGCCCCGCGCACGCGGGGATGGACCGGCGGACCGCGATGGCGCTCGCGCAGTGGAGCAGTGAGCCCCGCGCACGCGGGGATGGACCGCCCGCGATCTTCTCCGCCTGCTCGTACAGGGCGTGAGCCCCGCGCACGCGGGGATGGACCGACGGCCAGGCGGACGGCCTCGTGCCCGGGGAAGTGAGCCCCGCGCACGCGGGGATGGACCGGAGCGCTCGGATCTTCAAGGGCGGGTGCTGCGGTGAGCCCCGCGCACGCGGGGGTGGACCGAGCGAGTCCCGGCCGCGCCGGTGACCCGCACATCCGGGGTGGAGGCCGCACCGGCGTCCTCCACCCCGCACCCCTCAAACCCCATCCGCCTCCACGACGGTCACCTGCCACAGATGCCCGTCCAGGTCGGCGCAGACACCGGCATAACCCCACGGCTGCTGCTCGGGCGCCGCCACGATCTTGCCTCCGGCCTGCCGGGCCCGTTCGATCACCTCGTCGACCGCCTTCGGCGTGCCGACCGCGAAACTCAGCAGCACCTCGTGCGATCGGGGCGGTGCGACCTCCCGGCCTTCGCCCAGGACCCACCCGAACCCTCCCGTCGGAATGAGCATCAGCCGCGTTCGCTCGCCGATCTCGAACTGCAACGGCTCGGGCACCCCGTCCTCGGCCGGTTCGCCCAGCGCCGCGAGACCGAACACCTCCCGGTAGAACACCATCGCCCGCATCCGGTCCGCGATCGGCAGACTCACCACGATCGCGCCGCCATCACTTGCGGCCATGACCACTCCCTTCCTTCTGTGCGTCTTCCGGATCCATCCCTTCCGACCCCCGCGAGCCCCCGAATTCATCGCCCTCAGGCCGATGACACCGAAGATCTCCGCAACATGCCCCGTGCCGTGAGCCCCGCGCACGCGGGAACGGTCCGACCGGACCCGTGAACGCCTACCGGATGGCGACCCCGATCACCGTGCCCACGTGATCCTCCTCCGGTGCCGTCTCCTCCCACACCCGAACCTGGCCGAACCCGTGCCCGGTGAGGATGTTCTCCCACTCCTCGGGTTCGTAGGCCCACCGGTACACCCACACCCGGCGGCCGTTGAACCCGACCCCGTACATGCCCTGCACCCCGTACGACCCCGGTACCGCCGAAGCGTGGGAGAACACGAACCTCCCGCCGGGCTCTAACCGGTCATGGACGAGGGGGAACAGCACCGCGGGGTCGGTGAACCACGCCGCGCCCCAGATCGAGTAGACCGCCTCCCACTTCCGGGCGGTGCCGCCCAGGAACTCGGTCACGTCCGCATGGTGGAACTCCGCACCCAGGTGCTCCCACCGCTGCTGTGCGGTGCGCACGGCCACCGGGGACATGTCTACGCCTGCGGCCTTCACGCCGAGGGAGGCCAGCGCGGCGACCGCGTCGCCCCGACCGAATCCCAGTTCCAGGGCCGTGGAGGGTTCACCGAGCAGTTCGGCTCCGGGCCCGTGCCCCGGGTACTGGGTCCACTCCAGGATCGGGGCCTCCTCCGGCCCTTGCCGGGTGACGCCCTGGATGTACCGGTCCCAGTAGCCGGGAATGTCCGTGGTCGGGTCGGCCATGGTGTGGTCCTTGCGGCTTCGGTGACAGGACCCGCACCACGGTAGCCACGCCACGGTCGTGACGGCAGGGGAACAGCGGAAAAGGCCGACACCCCGGAGACCGTGGCCTTGTACAACCAAGCGCAAGACGATCCAGGCGAGCACCTGGACTACGTAGCTGTGAGCCCCGCACATACGGGGATGGACCCTCGGACAAGAGGTCGGGCAGAGACATGCCTGAGTGAGCCCCGAGCGCACCGGGCGGCGCGCCTGGTCGACCTCGGTGCTTCGCGCGGGCGCAGCGCGACCGACACCGCGGTGGCGGGACCGGTCACGGCGCACGGGAAGGCGGTCGGGCCGTCTGCGGGCGCCGCCGAGCATGCGGGCGAAGCCGCCTGCACGTAGAGCGGGCGACGCTGCGATCCGTTGCGGTGGGGTGTTGCCGACCGGGTGCGCGCGGGCTTCCCCCGATCACCATTCGGGCAGGCGGTGTGCGACCGCTGTCCCAGCGGTGATGCAGGCGGTCCTGGAACGACTCCTCCGGCCCGCCCCCGATTCGGCTGGGTCCTGCTGGTTCGGACCCGGACGTCTGCCCGCAGCAGAAAGGACATTTCCGCTCGGTACAGCCCCCTACGGTGGAGGCCCCAGCCCCTGAAAGCCGTAGGAGTGCGTATGGATGCGATCACCGGCACAGCCGCAGGCGTGCCGTTCACGGCCCTCCCCCCGTCCGGGGGGAACACCGGCCGTGCGCCGTTGATCGTGACCTGGCACATGCTGGACGCACCGCGCACGAACGCGGCTTTCGCGGCGGCGCTGCCCATGGCCGGTGTCCCCGCCTGGCGAGTACACCTGGGCCTGCCGCTGTGCGGCTCGCGTATGGTCGACGGCCGCCTGGACAGACACCTTGAACTCGCACGCGAGGACATACTCCTGGCGTACCTCGGTCCGATCGTTCACCAGGCGGTCGAGGAGTTCCCGGCCGCGCTGGCCGAGCTGCGCCGTCAGCTCCCGATCGATGACCAGCCGATCAGCATCCTCGGTGCGTCACTCGGCGGGGCGGTGGCTCTGCGGGTGCTCACAGCGCCGCCGAGTCCGATCGGGGCGGTCGCGCTCGTCAACCCGGCCGTACGGGTGAGCGCGGCCGTCGAACTTCTCGCGACCGGGCTCGGCCAACCCTACGGTTGGACCGCTGAATCCCGCAGAGTCGCAGACGAACTGGACTTCGTCGGCCGCGCCGAAAGCCTCACGGGGGAGCC
Source organism: Nocardiopsis changdeensis (assembly GCF_018316655.1). Lineage (GTDB taxonomy): Bacteria > Actinomycetota > Actinomycetes > Streptosporangiales > Streptosporangiaceae > Nocardiopsis > Nocardiopsis changdeensis. The sequence continues at coordinate 1,400,169 of NZ_CP074133.1, forward strand.
GCCGTTGCTGCTGGTCAGCGGCGAGAACGACCACCCGGCGCTGCGTGAGGACGCGCTCTCCCTGGTCGGGGTGCTGCGCGAGCGGTACGCGCATCCCTGCGACATCGAACTGGCCACCGTGCCGGGCCTGGCCCACCCGCTGGCAGATGAGCCCGGCCTGGAACCGGTTCCCCAGTCGCCCGCCGCAGTGGCGGTCGACGAGGTCCTGACCCGGTGGTTCCTCCGGGGCTTCGATGGCCTGAGCGCCGGTGGTCCTGCGGTGGCGAAGACCAGGCCTGCACAGTTCGAAACGGAGTGATGGCGTGGCGCCCGGACGAACACTTTCAGGGTTCGCCGGGCGCCATGACGGTCGGTCCGGCTGCGGTCGGCGGCGATCTGGAAGGGACCGTGGGCGCGGCCGACCCGGATCGGTGGGGTGAGCGGCCCACGGTCACCTCGTCGGGGGCGGACGAAAGGCGGGCAGGTCCCGGTCCTACCGGTCGGCCGCCGGGCGCCACTCGCGGCGGAGGAGGCCGAACACCCAGGAGTCGGAGACGTCGCCGTTGACGACGCAGTCCTCGCGGAGGGTGCCTTCGTGGACGAAGCCGAGCTTCTTCAGGACCCGGGCGGATGCTGCGTTGCGGGTGTCGGCCTCCGCCTGGACACGGTTCAGGTCCAGGGTGTCGAACGCCCATCGCAGGACGGCGTGCGCGGTCTCCGTGGCGTAGCCGTGACCCCACACGTCGGCGTCGAAGATGTAGCCCAGGGAGGCGCTGCGGAAGTCCGGGTTCCAGCCGGTCAGGCCGCACCAGCCGATGAACGCGCCGTCGGAGGCGCGGTCGACGGCCACCCGCGCCCCCGTGCCTTCCTCTCGGTCCGCATGCTGCGTCACTACGACGCGACAGGGCTCCTGCGCCCGGCCCACGTCGGGATGGACCGATGATGGGTGGTTGACGGCTGGCTGTGCAGAACTCTCTAGGGACATCCCTCTCCAAGGTCATCCCACCGAATGACCGACACTTCTCTGCCCCGCACGTGTTTCCCGGTGCGGGGCGCCCTCATCGTTCCTCAGGTCACGCGAACTGGTCGGCCGCGAGCCTGCGCAGCTCTGGCAGGCCGAGCCGTTCGCGTCCGTAGGCGATGGCATTGGTCAACACCACCATGTACCGACCCGCGTTCGGGTCGAGGTACAGGCTCGTGCCGGTGAACCCGTGGTGATACACCAACCCTCCATCCGAGAGCAGCCAGGCCAGGCCCCGGCTCGTCGATGCGTTCACCCGCGTCGCCGGACGCCATGACTCGCCGATGTACCCGGACAGAGCCGACAGGCCGCCCTTGCCGTCGTGCGCGGCCAGCAGGAGCCGCGCGAATTCGGCGAGGGCTCCGGCCGAAGCGAACACGCCCGCGTGACCGGCGACCCCGCCCAACGTGTGCGCGTTCTCGTCGTGCACGACCCCGTGCACCGGGTATCCGCCGACCAGGCGTTGCTCGGTCGGGGCGACATGCTCTCCGCGCGGAAGCGGCCCGTACTGGAACCCCGCGAGCCCGAGACGGTGGGCGAACTCGTCGAGGAGGTCGTACAGGGGTCGGCCTTCGGCCCGGGCTAGCAGCAGACCGAGCAGGATGAACCCGCGGTTGATGTACCGGTGCCTCCCCGGCGAGTCGAGCGGCTCGGACAGGATCGCCTCGGCGACGTCCCGGGCCTCGCCCGAGTACAGATCGAGCCGGGTGGCCGGCATCAGGCCCGAGGTGTGCGTGAGGATCTCCCGCGGTGTTACGGAACCACCCTCACCCTCCGCGAACCCCGGGAAGTATCCGGACACCGGCGCGTCGAGGTCGACCAGGGCCCGGGACGCGGCGTCACCGAAAAGCGGCCAGGTTGCGACGACCTTCGTCAGGCTCGCCACGTCGTACAGCGTCGAAGGCTCCGGGGCGATGGTGCCGCCCGGCGACACCGTGCCCGAGACGGCGTAGCCCGGGGTGGTTCCCACCGTTCCGGCGGCGATGATCCCGCCCGGGGTCCGGCGATCGCCCACCATGCGGTCGAGTGCTCCGCGCATGGTCGCCAGCGCCGTGTCCGCCCACACGGATGATCGCGCGGTGGGCGTTTCGGTCAATGGTCCTCCTCGGTGATGTCGGCGCCCAGCGCGCCGAGGGTGTCGGCCAGGTCCTCGTATCCGCGGCGCAGATGGCGCACACCGTAGACGCGGGTGGTACCCCTGGCCGCCAGGGCGGCCAGGACGAGGGCGGTCGCGGCTCTGATGTCGTCACCGTGCACCGTAGTGCCGCGCAGCCGGGACCGCCCGGTGATCGTGAGTTCCTGCCCGCGTGCGGTCACATCGGCGCCGAGGGCGACCAGACCGGGGACATGGGTGGCGCGTTGGGCGTAGATCCGTTCCAGCACCCGGGAGGTTCCCGGGGTCTGGGTCAGCAGCGCGACGAGTTGGGGCTGCAGATCGGTCGGGTAGCCGGGGTGAACGCCGGTCTCGACGGTGACCGGGTGCAGGTCGGAAGGTGTGGTGCGTATGGTGCCGATGCCTCGGGTGAGCTTCAGGCCCACGTCGGCGAGGGTGTCGACGAACCCCCGGGGCAGGCTGTCGAGGGTGGGGTCTTCGACCTCGACGCGGCCGTTGGTGATCGCCCCGGCCAGCAGCAGCGTGCCCGCGGCCATCCGGTCGGCGGGCACGCGTGCGGCCGCGGGGGCGAGCCGGTCGCGTCCCTCGACGAGCAGGACACCGTTCTCCGCTTCGATCGGTACCCCCATACGGCGCAGCAGCTCCGCCGTCGCGTGCACCTCGGGCTCCCCGCTCGGAGACACCACTCGTGACTCGCCCCGGGCCGAGGCGGCCAGCAGCAGGGCCGTCACGGTCGCACCGAGACTCGGACCGAAGCCGCCCGGTGTCGTGCAGTCGAAGGAGAACCCGCACAGCCCGGTCCGGATCCGGGCGGAGACGATCCCGTTGGCCGTGCGGACCTCGGCGCCCGCAGCACGCATGGCTTCCAGGTGGAGGTCGATACGGCGCACGGCGAAGGCATCGCCGCCCGGCATCGGGAAGACCGCGCGCCCGGTCCGGGCGAGTAGCGCGGCGCCGAAACAGGCGGTCGGGCGGATCATGCCGCCGAGGTCTGGCGGGATGACGCCGCTCGTGACGTCGGCCGCGTGCACGTCCATGCCGGCGCCGTCAAACGAGACCTGGGCACCGGCGGCCCCGATGATGTCGGCGACCACCCCGGTATCGGTGATCCTGGGGACGTTGTGCAGTCGAACCGGGTGGGCGGACAGCAGCGCGGCCGAGGCCAGGTGCAGGAAGACGTTCTTCGATCCCTGCACGCGGACGACCCCTGCCAGGGGACGGCCGCCTCGAATACGGAGATGGGTCATGACCTCACCCGCGCTTGAGAGGGGTACAGGCCGCCGAGCTGGTCGGTCGGGTAGATGGTCACGTCCGGTCCGATCAGCGTCCCCGGAGCGACAGAGGTCAGCGCGGGCAGTTGCACACGGTCGCCCAGGACCGCACCGAACTTCGTCTGACCGGTCCCTACGCGGGTGCCCGCGATGGTGATGGACAGTTCGTCGACGGCCGGCTCGACGACGGGCCGGTCGACCCGCAGGTTCGCCAGAACGGAGGAGGAACCGACGTTGACCTGGCTGCCGACGATCGAGTCCCCGATGAACACGAAGTGCATGGCGCGTGTGTCGGCCAGGATGAGGCTTCGGGTGATCTCGCAGGCGTAGCCGATCCTGCTCCCGGGCCCGATCACCGTGTGATCGCGAACCAGGCCGCGACCGATGTAAGCGCCCCGACAGATCAGCGCGGGGCCGGTGATGACGGCTCCGGCGTCGACGGTCGCGCCGGGTTCGACGATCACGGCACCGTCGACCTCGGCCCGGGGATGGATGGCGCCGGCCAGCGATCGGCGGGCGGTGGTGAGCCAGTCGGTCAGCGCGGACTTGACCTCGAAGACGGTCGTGGGAAGCGGGAAGGGGAGCGGCACACCGGCGGTGTCGCAGTAGTAGGAGAGGTCGAGGAACTGTCCGCTGTCCTGCTGAGGGGCCATTCGTTCCTCCGGAGGGAGTCGGTGGGTGGGCCGGCGAGCCCGGTTTCCGTGGCCGCCGTCGAGCGCGCGGGGGCGGGGGCGGGTGGCTGGACCCCGAAGGCACCGGCGCTCACCGCCTCAACGTGGGTGCCTGCGACTTTCCCCTTTCCTGTGAACTGTGTGAATTCATTGCGATCGGGCTGTTCGTGCACTTCTCCTGAGGCCCGTGGACGAGCGACAGGGTGCGAGCACGATCGGAACCGGCGGCTTGTCGCTTCTTTGCCGGGCGACCGTTTTCGTGTGCGGTGGCACAAGGCGATGTAACGTCGATCGGCAGTGGTTGAGGAATCTCCCGGCGATATACGACGGCGGTATGAATGAGCGGCCCCCACCTTTCGGAACGCCTCTCGATCCCCCTGTGCTTCTGGTCTCGCGCCGAGGTCCTGCACGCCTTGGAGGATCACGATGCCGGAGCCCTGTTCCGCCTCGTCCGGCAGTACTGCGGCGCGAGCCAGCAGGCGATCGGAGCGGCCGTCGACCTTGCGCAGCCGCACGTCAGTCGGATCATGTCGGGCCGGCAGCGGATGACGACGCTCCAGAGTTGGCAGCGAGTAGCGGACGGCCTCGAAATGCCGAACGATGCCCGTTGCATGATCGGGCTCGCCGACGCCCGGTCCGCATATATCGGCGGCAACTCCCGATCCGGTGCGTCGACTGCGGCAACAGGTGATCTATGGTCGGCGCCGAGAACAGTTGAGGACATCGCCGAGATCACGTTGAAGGACCTGATGAAACGCAGAGAGGCTCTTGTCGTCGGTGGCGCACTCGTCGTCGGTGCGGCGCTCACCGAGACTTTCGAACACTGGTTGCTGCCGCCCAGGGGCATCCTCGACCGCGGCAAGGGGAGGCTCGGGGAAAGCGAGCTTCGGCGGATCGAGGCCGCGACCGTGGCGCTACGGCACTGGGACGACCGCTGGCGCCTGGGGATCCGTCGCAAGGCCGTCGTCGGCCAGCTCTCCGAGGTCTCCGAACTCGCCGAGACCACTCAGTCGGCATCGGTCCAGGCGCGCCTCTTCGTCGTCATGGCCGAGCTGTCGAAGATAGCCGCGTCCATGTCCTACGACGCAGGCGATCATCCGACCGCGCAGAAGTACTACATGCTCTCGCTGCGGGCGATCCACCAGGCCGGCCCGGAACACAAGCTGTACGGTGTCGGAGTCCTGGCCGACATGGCGCGCCAGATGCTGGACACGAAGAACCCTCGCGATGCCCTCGACATCTCCCGGATCGCCTTGGACAGTGCCCAGGCGCACAAAGCGCCGTCAACGGTGCTGGCGATGCTCCGCACCCGGGAGGGGTGGTCCTACGCCGGCATGGGGCGCGCAGCGGCCTACACACGGTCCGTCGCCCAGGCCGAGGAGCTCCTGGAAGAAGGGGACGCCGATGAGCTTCCGAGCTGGGCGCGCAACTTCGACCGTGCCGAGCTGCTCGGGGTCGTCGGTGCGCGGTACCGGGATCTCGCCCTCGGGCAGGACGACAAGGTGGCGCGGACCGAGTACGCGCGATCGTCGGCCGACTACATCGCCCAGGCCCTTCGGCTGCGTGATCCGGAGAAGAGGCGCAACCGGGCGTTCGACCTGGTCGGCCTGGGACGGACCTACCTCGTTCTCGGAGAGCCCGAGGAGGCCGCGCGGGTCGTCGCCCAGGCCGCCGGTATCGAACGTGACCTCGGGTCGGGACGGGTACGCCGACGCCTGCACGACTGGCATCGCGAAGCCGCAGCCTTCCACCGGGAGCCCGCTGTGGCAGGGGTCCGCGAGGAGTTGTCGAATACCCTGCTGGCCGAACCCTCGACCTCGAAGGAGACGGCATGACACGGATCGGGATCACCGGTCACTCCAATCTGACGGCCGACAGCGTTCCCCTCGTGCGCAAGGCCCTCGCCGAGGTGCTCGCGCCGTACAGTGACGGAGACCTGGTCGGCCTCTCCTGCCTCGCCCGAGGGGCCGACCAGATCTTCGCCGAAGTCGTTCTGGAGACCGGCGGGAAGCTGGAAGTCGTGCTTCCCTCGGTCGACTACCGCGAGGCGAAGGTGAAGCCTCACGATCTCGACCGGTTCGACGACCTTCTGATGCGCTCGACGCTGGTCCGCTACATGCCGCACAAGACAGCGGGGCGAGAAGCCTACGAGGACGCGAACGAAGCGGTCCTGAGCGGGATCGACCGTCTCGTCGCAGTCTGGGACGGCCGGCCCTCCGACGGCAAGGGCGGTACCGGGGACGCGGTCGCGGCCGCTCGTGACCGGGGAGTCCCGGTCGACGTCGTCTGGCCGGACGGCACTCGGCGCGAGTGATCCGTTCCGGCGCAGAACGGCCGCTCCCCGAGGTGGAGCGGCCCTTTCGGTTCTGGGGCGGTAGCGGTTCCGGTGACAGCCGCGCCGGGATCCCGGTGTCCTGTCCCGTCCCCTCGATGGGGACCGGACCGGTGGCCTCCCGTGCTTCCTTCGATCCGGCGGCCTCTGGGTAGGGTCTTGACCCTCACACCGTGTCAGGCGGTCGACTCGGAGACACCATGTTCACCATCGGAGATTTCGCCCGGCACGGCTGCGTCTCGGTCCGCATGCTGCGTCACTACGACGCGACAGGACTCCTGCGCCCGGCCCACGTCGACCCCGCCAGCGGCTACCGCTACTACACCGCCGCCCAGCTCTCCCGCCTCAACCGGATCATCGCGCTCAAGGACCTCGGATTCACCCTCCAGCAGGTCCGGGAGATCGTGGACGAGAAGGTCGGCGCCGACGAACTGCGCGGCATGCTGCGGCTGCGGCGGGCCGACCTGGAGACCGCGAGGACTTCCGCGCAGGCCCGGCTGCTCCAGGTCGAGGCGAGGCTCCGAGCGATCGAGAGCGAGGGGCACATGCCCACCAACGACGTCGTCATCAAGAACGTCCCCGCCGTCCGAGTGGCGGAGCTGACCGCGACCGCCGCGAGCTTCGGGCCCGAGGACATCGGCCCCGTCATCGGGCCGCTCTACGACGAGCTGTTCCGGCTCCTGGACGCGGCCGGCATCGCCCCCACGGGCCCCGGCATCGCCTACTACGAGGACGCTCCCGAGGGCGGCGGCCGGATCACCGTCCACGCCGCCGTCCAGGTCTCCGCGCCTCTCCGGGACGGCGACTTCCGGGTCCTCGACCTGCCGTCCCTGGACCAGGCGGCGACCATCGTGCACCGCGGCTCGATGGACGCCGTGCTCCCCACCGCCCAGGCCCTGGCCCACTGGATCGACGCCAACGGCTACCGGCCCGCCGGGCACCCCCGCGAGATCAACCTGGAGTGCCCCGAGGACCGCGACGACTGGGTGACCGAACTCCAGGCACCGGTGACCCGGGCCTGACCGGTCGTTCCCGGACCGTCCGATCCCGTCCGGCCCGGTCCCGCCCGGTTCCGCCTGGTCCCGCCCGGACCAGGGCCGGGACCGGGCACGGGGTCGGGTGGCCGGGGCCGTAGCGCGCCCCGCCGCCCGACCCCGCCCTCCGGGGCTTCCCGCGACGGTCCGGTGCCCCGGAGGGGAACCCGCGCCGGTCCGCCTCAGCGGCCCTCGGTCCCGTTCCTGCGGGCCGCGGCCCTGGCGCCCCGCCGGCGCAGGTCGGCCCGTGCCGTCCACTCGTAGACCGCGTCGTACCCGGCGATTCCGAGCCCCATCAGTCCCAGGAGCCCGGTGATCACCGTGACCGGGATCAGGTCCAGCATCCTGGAGAGCACCGCCACGACCATGAACCCGATCCCCAGGCCCAGGCCCCACTTCCCAATACCGCTCATAACGAGCGAACCTATCGGATCCGCCCTGGCCGAGGATTCCGTGGTGCACACCGGCGTGACCGGCGATGTGACCGGTCGTGGCCGGGCCGTTCGAGCGCCTCGAGCGCCTCGAGCGCCTCAAGCGCCCCGAGCGGTCCGCCCCGCCGACGGTCTCCGTGCCGGTGACGAGCCCGGCGACGCCGACCGCTTCCGACGGGGCGGCGCCCGTTCCCGCCGTCATCCGACCGGCCCCTCACACCCGGCCCGCCTCGGCCTCTGCGTGAAAACCGGCTCTGACCAGGGAATTTGACCTCAACAGCAGTTGAGCTGATGAGGTGTTCGCCGTCTGCTTCGGAACCAGGGAGAGCGAACGGTCATGGCGAACAGCACAGGCGGAGCGGTCACGGGGGCCGCACCGCACCCGGGGCCGGCGGACCGGCCGTCCCGATTGACGCTTCCGGTGGTCCTGGTCGGCGTCGTCCTGGTGGCGATGTCCATCTCGGGAACGGCGGTGGCACTCCCGAGCATCGGCCGTGACCTCGATACCTCCGGTTCTCCGTTGAACTGGGTCGTCGCCGGTTACAACCTGGCCTTCGCCGCCATGACGCTCATCGCGGGGTCGACCGCCGACCGGGTCGGACGGCGGCGGGTCTTCGTCGTCTCGGCGCTGGTGTTCTCGGTCGGCTTCCTCGGGACGGCACTGAGCCCGATGATCGTGGCCGTCGACGTTTTCCGCGTCGTCTCCGGTGTCGGAGGCGCGGGGATCATGGCGGCGGGCGGCGCCGTCCTGGCCTCCACGTACGAGGGGGCCGCCCGCAACCGCGCTTTCGCTCTGATGGGCACCATGGCCGGGCTCGGTATCGCGATCGGCCCCACCTTGTCGGGACTGCTGATCAGCGCCATGGGGTGGCGGGGAGGCTTCGCGGCCTTCACCGTGATCGGACTGCTGGTCGCCGTGGGCGGGACCCGTGTCCGGGAGTCCCGCGCGGCCGCTTCCGAACGGACCGACCGTGTGGGCGGTGTCCTGTTCGTGGCCGCGCTGACGCTGTTGATGTTCGCGCTGCTGGAGGCATCCGCGCTCGGCTGGACCCACCCGGCCGTCCTCGTGACCGGCATCGGGGGCCTGGCCGCCCTGGTCGTGTTCGGCATCGTTCAGCGGCACAGTGCCGCTCCGGTGCTGGCACCCGCCCTGGTCGCCAACCGCGGATTCCTGGGGTGGAGTCTGGCGACCCTGACCACCTCCATCGGGTTCCTGGGCGTCCTGGTCTTCCTGCCCACCTACCTGCAGGCGGCGGCGGACCTGTCCCCTGCGGCCGCAGGGGTCGCGATGCTGTTGCTGACCGCTCCCGTGCTCGTCGTGCCCATGGCCGCGGTGGGGCTGGTGAACAGGGGGGTTCCGGCCCGTGCGCTGATCATGGTCGCCCTGCTGCTGGTCGTGGCCGGGAACCTGTGGCTGGTGACCCTGGAGGCCGAGGACGCGGTCGCCGTCGTGGCAGCCCCGCTCGTGCTGATCGGCATCGGTATGGGGGCGTCCTTCGGTATCACCGACGGCCAGGCCATGGCGCTGGTCGACCCCGACGCCGTCGGTACGGCGGCCGGTTTCCTCAACACCCTGCGGGGAGCGGCCGAGGCCCTCGTGATCGCCGCGTACAGTGCTTCTCTCGTCGGTCTCCTGTCGGCCAGGCTCGATGACGCGGACCGCGCCGCCGAGGTCGGCGCCGGACGCCTCACCGACGGAGCGGAGGCGGTGGAACTGGAAGCCTTCACCTGGTCCTGGCAGCTGACCCAGCTCGGCGTCGGCCTGCTCTGCCTCGCCCTGTCGGTCACCGTGGCCGCACTGGTCTACAGCCGTGCCACGGTGTCCCACCGGGCAAGCTGAACGCCTGAGCACCAGGACCCCGAGCACGGAGAGGAGCGAGGCGGTGCACGTCGGCCCAGACGACCACCTCACGATCGGTGAGGTCATCCGCCGGACCGGTGTGTCCGCCTCCGCCCTGCACTTCTACGAACGCAAGGGCCTGATCTTCAGTGAGCGCGGCGGCGCCAACCAGCGCGTCTTCCCCCGGCACATGCTCCGCCGGATCTCCTTGGTCATCGTGGCCAAGAGACTCCGCATCCCCCTGTCGGACGTCGCCGAGGTCTTCGCCGGCCTCCCTGTCGACCGCGCCCCCACCCACAAGGACTGGCAGCGGGTCTCCCGGCGCTGGAAGAAGCAGCTGGAGGAGCGCCGCCGTGTCATCGAGAGGCTTGAACAGGAACTCACCGGCTGCATCGGCTGCGGCTGCCTGTCGATGAAGGCATGTCTGCTCCTCAACCCCGACGACGCCCTCGGCGGCCGCGGCACCGGTCCGGTACGCCTCCAACAGCCCGACACCACCCCCTAGCCCGGCCGGGGTCCGGCTTCGGGCGGGCCCGCCGCCGACAGCGGGAGGCGTGCCGTGCTCGCGGGCCGTTCGCGGGCCGCGGACGTGCTTTCCGGCGGCCCCGGCCTTTGGGGCAGAGCCGCGGCCGACCCCGTCCTTCGGATCGGCGGTGGTGCCGCCCCTCCAGGTTCGGCGGGAGGCCGCCGACCGGCCCCGCGCACCGATCCCCGGTTCCCACCCGGTTCTCCTTGGCCGGCCCCCTCAGCCCAGCGCCTGCGCCCCGATGACCGACAGCAGCCGGAGCTTCTCGTGGCTCTCACTGCCCGGGACGGCCGTGTAGACCAGCAGCGAGTGCGACTGGCCCGGGTCGATCAGCCTTTGGCAGTGCAGCTCCAGGGCGCCGACCTCCGGGTGGACGAAGTGCTTCACGTCGTGCGGCCGCACCCCCACCTCGTGCTCCTCCCACACCCGCCGGAACTCCTCGCTCCGCTCCAGCAGCAGCTCCGCGAGGTGGGCGGCCTGCGAGTCCGGCCCCCGCAGGGTGAGGATCTGGCGCAGCCCCGAGGCGTACATGCGGGAGAGGAACCCGTGCTCCTCCGGCGCGTACAGCAGTCGCGACCCCGGGTCGGTGAACCACCGGTACCCGATACTGCGTTCGGGCCCCGTGAACCGGGTCGTGTCCCCGGTCAGCGCCACCCCCATCGGGCTCTGCCGCAGCGTCTCCCCGAGCTCGGTGACGACCTCCGCGGGCGTGTCCTCCAACCGGTCCAGGATCCGCAGCAGGCCGGGGCTGACGTGCTCGCTGACCGACCCGCGCGCGGGCGGGTTGTGCCCGGCCAGGCGGAACAGGTGGTCCCGCTCGTCCAGCGACAGGTGCAGCCCCTGGGCGATCGAGGCGAGCATCTGGTGCGACGGCTGCGGCCCGCGCTCCTGTTCGAGCCGCGAGTAGTAGTCGGTCGACATGTGGCACAGCGCCGCGACCTCCTCGCGCCGCAGCCCCTTGGTCCTCCGCCGCCGCCCCCGCAGCATGCCGACGTCCTCGGGTTGCAGCGCCTCCCGCCGGTTCCGGAGGAACTCCGCCAGTCCGGTGCGATCGATCACGGCACGCCTTCTTCCTGCCAGGGGTTCGGGGATCCGGGGCTCCGGCCTGCCGGGATCCGATGTCCATGATCGGGGCCCGGGCCCCGGAGCCTCCGGGGATCCGCCGCCGGAACCCCGCCGTGGCCTCACCACGGCCTCACCAGGGTCTTCTCCCGTGTCTACCGTTCCCGCGCGCCTCCGACAACGGATCGCCGATCCCCCCTTACGTTCGGGGTGCGACCGCGTGAGCCCCGGATCGGGAGTCCCTGGATGAGGCCTCCGACTTCGCCGATCGTGGAACCATCACGACCCGAGGAGCCGAACCATGCCCCGCCGAACCATCGACATCACCGTGCCCGACCTGACCGGGAAGCTCGCCCTCGTCACCGGGGCGAGCGACGGCATGGGACTGGGAATGGCCGAACGCCTGGCCGCGGCCGGCGCGGAGGTCCTCCTGCCCGTCCGCAACACCCGCAAGGGCGAGGACGCCGTCGCCAGGATCCGCCGCGACAACCCGGACGCCCGGGTCTCCCTGCGCTCCCTCGACCTGTCCTCGCTCGACTCGGTCGCCGCCCTCGGGGAGACGCTCCGCGGCGAGGGTCGGCCGATCCACATCCTCATCAACAACGCGGGCGTGATGACCCCGCCCGACCGGCAGACCACGGCGGACGGCTTCGAGCTCCAGTTCGGCACCAACCACCTCGGCCACTTCGCGCTCGTCGGCCACCTCCTCCCCCTGCTGCGCGCCGGCCGCGCCCGCGTCACCTCGCAGATCAGCGTGGCCGCGAGGCGGGGCGCCATCAACTGGGACGATCTGAACTGGGAGCGCTCGTACGACGGCATGCGCGCCTACGCCCAGTCGAAGATCGCGTTCGGGCTCTTCGGCCTGGAACTGGAGCGGCGCAGCCGGATCCACGGGTGGGGCATCACCAGCAACCTGTCCCACCCCGGCGTCGCCCCGACCAGCCTGCTCGCCGCGCGCCCCGAGGTCGGCCGCGACCGGGACACCCTGGGCGTGCGCCTGATCCGGTTCCTGTCCGCCCGCGGCATCCTCGTCGGCACCGTCGAGACCGCGAAGCTCCCCGCGCTCATGGCCGCGACCGACCCCGCGGCCGAGCCCGCCGTGCTCTACGGCCCCAGCGGTCCCGGGAACCTCGGCGGACGGCCCGCCGCACAGAGGCTCTACCCGCCCCTGCGCAGCCCGCAGGAGGCCGAGCGGGTCTGGGAGGTCTCCGAACGGCTCACCCGGACCGGGATCCCCGCGGTCTGACCGCCGGCGGGAGGGGCGAGGGGCGCCCGGGGACAATGGGGGCATGGCCCCCTACCCGAACCCCTGCCGCAGCGGAGGTCACCGGTCGTCCCCCCAGGGAGAGGACGACCGGGACCCGGCGGCGAGGACACGCGCCGCCACCGCCCGCCTCATCGCCCTGGACACCCGCACCGGCGCCCGGCACCTGGTCCCGGCCGCCGCCTCGGCGGCCGCGGCCGCACGCCGTGCGGTGCGCGTCGGGTCAGGGGCCGGGGACGAGGTCCGGGCCGGGGCTCGGTCGTGGATCGGAGCCAGGTCCGGAACCGGTGCCGGGACCGCACCCGGACCCGGGCCCGACTTCGACCCCGGCCACGGCCCCGAACCCGGTCCGAGGACCGGATCCGGATCCGGAGCCGACCGGGACCTGCTCGCCGCCGTGGCCGAGGCCCATCAGGTCGCCGGCTGGATCGCCTACGACGCCGAGCACCAGCACCTCTCCCGGCGGATGAGCCTGGAGGCGCTGCGGCTGGCGCGCGCCGCCGGGGACCGTTCGATGGAGCACTTCGCGCTCGCCCAGCTCGCCATGCAGGACGTGCACGTCCACCGGCCGGCCGAGGCCGCGGACATCTGCGACGCGGTGACGCCGCAGACCCGGGGCAGCGTGCGCACCCTGTTCACACTGCGGGCGGCGCGGGCCGCGGGCCAGCTGGGCGAACGGATGCGCGCCCTGGACCTGATCCGCCTGACGCACAGCCGCCACCTGGACGGGCCGCGGGATGGGGACCCGGCCTGGTCCTGGTGGGTGAACGAGGCGGAGATCGCCTGGCACCACGCCATGATCCACGCCGACACCGGGGACCGGGCCGGGGCCGTCGAGCGGTTCGCCGCCGCCACCGACCGCCCGGGGTACGCGCGCGCCGTGTTCGTCGCCCACGCGAGCCTGCTGTGGGCGCTGGCCCGCGCGCGGGCCTGGAGCGAGGCCGAGGAGGTGCTGGTCCAGGAGGTGCTGCCGCGCCTGGGGGAGGTGGCCTCGACGCGCGTCGAACGGATGCTCGCCGAGGCGGCCCGTCGGCTGGACGGCGCCACCCGGCGGCCGAGCCTGCGCGACACCGCCCACGGCCTCGCCGCCTCCCTGCGCGAGGTCGCCCTACGTGAGAACCCCTTGCGCGAAAACCCTCGGCGCGAGGACTCTCGGTGCGCACCAGAAGGGAAGGCCCCGAACACCCCGAGTTCCTAGGCGTCGCTCCCGCCACCGGGATCCGCCGAGACCCGGCTTTCCGCAACAGGCCTTTCCGTGGCGGGTCCTTCCCCTACGCCACTCCCCGTGGCGGCCCTTCTCCGGGCGGGCCGACCGCCCTGTTCACGGCTCCACGACGTCGATCACGACGTTCCCGAGCTTGCGCCCCGTCTCCACGAACCGGTACGCCTCCACGATCCGTTCCAGCGGGTAGTGCCGGTCGATCAGCGGCCGGAACCGCCCGGTCGCCAACAGGTCCGCGAACCACCGGGCCATCTCCTGGTCCTCCGAGGGGACCGGGAACCGCACCGTCCGCCCCGGCAGCCAGGGGGTCGTCAGCGCCAGCACCGCGTTCTGCCAGTACGGGCCCACGTCGGACGACGCGAACCGGCCCCGGGGAGTGAGCAGCTGCCGGCACCGCCCGTACGTGCTCTTGCCGACCGCGTCGAGGACGACGTCGTAGGTCCGACCGCCCGCGGTGAAGTCCTCGGTCTCGAAGTCGACGACCCGGTCCGCGCCCAGGTTCCGGACCGTTTCCACGTGCGCGGTCGGAGCCGTCGCGGTCACCTCGGCACCCAGGGCCTTCAGCAGCTGCACCGCGGCCGACCCGATCGCCCCCGTCGCCCCGTGGACGAGCACCCGCTCGCCCTCCACGACGCGGAGCCAGCGGGCCGCCGCCAGCGCGTAGTGCGCGCCCTCGGTCGCACAGGCCGCCGTGGCGAAGGGCACCCCGTCCGGGATCTCCGCGACCATCCCCGAGGCGGGGACCGCCAGGTACTCCGCGTGGGCGCCGAAGGCCCCCTCGTTGTATCCGAAGACGCGGTCGCCGGGGGAGAAGCCGGTGACCGACGCCCCGACCTCCTCGACCACCCCCGCGTACTCCGTCCCCAGCACGCGTCGGCGCGGACGCGTCAGGCCGGTGAAGCCGCGAACGAAGAAGGGACGGGCGGCACGGTAGGCGCAGTCCGTCCGGTTCACCGCGGTCGCGTGCACGCGGACCAGCAGGTCGCCGTCACCGGGTTCCGGGGCGGGGACCTCCCCGATCCGCACCACGTCGGGGGGACCGTACCGATCGTGCACCGCGGCTCTCATGGCACGACGCTACCGGGGCGGCCCCGGCTGTTCCAGGGGGTCGGGGCCGGATGCCGGAAGTGGCCACGGCTCCGGCCACGGGGCCCGCCCCGGACGGCGGTTCCGCCGCCTCGCCCGCCACGGCTCCGGCGTCGAGACGGCGGCGGAACCGTGGCCGGGCGGGGTGCGGCGCTCAGGCGGGCAGCACGGCCTCGACGGCCTTGACGACGTCCTCGGACTCCGGCTCCGTCTGCGGCGCGAAGCGCGCGGCGACGGTGCCGTCCGGCGCGATGAGGAACTTCTCGAAGTTCCACCGGATATCGCCGGTGTGGCCCTCGGCGTCGGCCGCGGAGACCAGCTCCCCGTACAGGGGGTGCCGCCCGTCGCCGTTCACGTCGACCTTCTCCGTCATCGGGAAGGTGACGCCGTAGGTGGTCGAGCAGAACTGCGCGATCTCCTCGGAGGTGCCCGGCTCCTGGCCCATGAACTGGTTGCAGGGGACCCCGAGCACGGTGAACCCGCGCTCCCCGTACTGCTTCTGCAGGTTCTCCAGGGCCGCGTACTGCGGCGTCAGCCCGCACCGGGACGCGACGTTGACGACCAGCACGGCCCGGCCCCGGTACTGGGACAGGTCGGCGGAACCGCCGTCGAGGGCGCCGATCTCTACATCGAAAACGGACATGTCACTCCTTGCTCCGCGGGTTTCTCCGTTGTCGGACACCTTCTCACCCCGGCTCCGGCGCCTCGCCGGGGGCACGCGCCGAAGCCGGCGGGCCGCCGCCCGGATTCCCGCGTGATGTAGGACAGGAGTCGGCCTGGACGCCTCCTAGCATCGCCACCGTGAATCACGCAGACCGAAGTGAGAGGGACGCGATGCCCGAGCAGACCGGCGCCACCCCCGAGGGCTACACGACCGTTGCCCCCTGGATCGTCACCGAGGACACGGCGGCTTTCCTGCGGTTCGTCACCGGGGCGTTCGGCGGCGAGGAGATCGGACGGGTGCTCACCGAGGACGGCCTGGTGGGCCACGCGGAGATCCGCGTCGGAGACACGGTCGTGCTGGCCTTCGACCGGCGCGAGGACTGGCCCGCCATGCCCGGCCTCCTGCGCGTGTTCGTGCCCGACGCGGACGAGGCCTGCGCGCGGGCCGTGGCGCTCGGCGGCCGGGTGGTCACCCCCGTGATGGACAACCCCTTCGGCCAGCGCGGATGCCGGGTCAGGGACCCCTTCGGCAATATCTGGTGGGTGACCGCCCACGTCGAGGACGTCACCGAGGAGCAGATGTGGGAGCGCCTGGAGGACCCCGTCCACGTCGCGGGCATGCGCCAGGCACAGGAGACGCTCGACGCCGAACTCAGCGGCCGGAGCCGCGGCCGCAGCAGCGCACCGGTGAAGACCGCCTGACCGGCCGGGAGGACCGTTGCCCCCGGAGCCCCGCCGCGGGGGCTCCGGGCCCCGGGTCCTCTGTGCGGGTCGCACATCCGGTGGGGAAGCCGGATCGTTCGGACGTGTTCGGGGGAACCGGCCCCGGGGCGGGGCCCGAGAGGGCAGGATGGCGCGGCGGGGGAGTCAACACCCCGTGCCACCGCCGTCCACCCGCGAAGGAGAACCGTGTCCCTGCTGATCCCGTCGCTTCCCGACCTGGACTCCCACTGGTCGCGCGTCGCCCACCACCTGGGCGCCCGCCCGGACACCGCGACCCCGCACCCGGGGTCCGGCGGGCACACCCGCAGCGGGCCGGTCACCACGGCCGACGGGGAGCCCGGCTGGCTGCGGATCTGGTGCGCGCCCCGGTCGGAGGGGGCGGTGTGGGAGGGGCCGGCACTGGCGGCGCACCTCTTCGACGAACGCGTCCCGCGCCCGGCGCTGCTGGCCGAGGCCGCCTGGGACGGGGAGGACGACGACCGGTGGGCGGTGCAGGCCCACCTGTACGAGCGGCTGCCCTCGCCGCCGCTGTCACCGGAGCCGGCGCTGCTCCAGGCCCCGGACCTGCCGGAACAGTGGTGGGCGGACCTGGCCGAGGCGGTGGCCGCGATCCGCGGGGTCCCCGCGCACCCCGAGCGCACGGTCATCGACCAGGGATACGTCCACCGCGTTCCGGACATCCTGCCCGAGTTCGCGGCGGAGGACCTGACCGTCCGGCACTGGGAGACCGCCCACGGAGACCTGCACTGGGCCAACCTCACGGCCGCGCCGCTGCGCATCATCGACTGGGAGGGCTGGGGCGCCGCCCCGGCCGGGTTCGACGCCGCCCTCCTGCACACCTACGCCCTGCCCGTACCGGACCTCGCCCGCCGCGTGCGCGCGGAGTTCGCGGGGCTGCTGGACACCCCGTCCGGCCGTCTGGCGCAGTTGGCCGTCGCCGCCGAGGTCGTCCAGGCCGCCGAGCACGACGACACCCACGCCCGCTTGGAGCCGTTCGTCCGCCGCCACCTCGGAACCCTCCTCTGAGCCCAGCCCGGCTCACCCCGCGACGGCGACCCGCCACCACCAATGCCCGCCGGGGGCTCAGGTGGTCCTTCGGGACCCTTACCGGAACGCTCACAGCAAGCCCCACCCTCGGAAAGCGCACGCCAGGGCTTCTCCGAGCCACCGCGTCCACGCGGGGTTCGCGGGGCCGGAGGGCGGCCGGTGTTTCCGCCGACCCCGGCCGCCCGCCTCCGCTGTGCGGAAGCGGTATCGCTCCGAGATGAACGGCTCAGGGACGAGTTCGCGGCGCAGCTCCAAAGGAGTCTTATTTCAGTCCGGCCGCGTTGAATCCTTGGCCCTCCTCGTTCGGAGGGTAGTACTTGATCCCGTACCGTTCGGGCTCTGCGTAGAACGTGGGCTCGCCCGGCTCCACCTCGACTCCGATCGAATCTTCGATCTCTTTTATGGCGGCGGCCAGTCGCGGCGCATTATTCTGATGGATCAACGGATGGGGATCGCCCGAAAAATCATACCAGGACCAGATGTCATGAATGACACCGAGGACTCCGGTGACACCGAATATCTGGACATCGACCGAGAAGTCGACAAGCCTGGGCTCCCACTTCTCGTTCCCTTGCTCGTCGATCCAGGCTCCCGGGCCCGTCATATATATCCGATACGCCCTTGATTCCGGGTGGGCTCTCGGCTGGCTGTCGGCTATGCGGGCGGCCAGTTCATCCGCTTCGAGCCGCTCGCCCGGAGGAATGGATATCGTGGAGCCGAGGCCGATCGGGCCCTTGCCTTTTTGGTCCCAGGATATCTCTATGCGTCTGGCCTCCATCAACTTTTTCGCACCGAGAACCCGAGCGGCCTTCACCGCCGTGGAGACGCCGAGGGTCAGGTCCCGGCCATCCGGGGTCTCCTGGAGCCACTCCCACGAAGCGACTACTCCGCGTGCGGATCGAAGAAGTGCCATGATGATCACTCCGGATGGATGTCGCGCTATGTCTCTTCTGAGAAGTGAGAAGCCCCTGCTGGGGGCGTCGGCTGCCTAAAGCCCGGCGCCAGAGGGTTCTCGTGCTGTATACGGCAGGTCGTGTTCCGGGGAGTTCGAGTCCTTGGTTGGTTCGACCACCCATTGTCCACGCGGCGTGGCCTCCGACACCATCACCAGTAAGAACATGGTCCTTTCGGAATCCGGCGCTCTTCGAAAAAATCATCGGGAAAGAGGTCTGTGTACTTGCGGGCGGTCATCGTCATCGAACCGCGACGCGATCTCCCAGGTCGTTCTTTCCGCCAGTAGATCGAAAAAGAACTGGACTTTCTCTGGTGCGTCGATCCACCTGGCCTGTTCGACATCTATCACGGTAGGATAATCTTCGCTCAGATCTACTTCGACTCCGACCGTGAGGTTTCCGACTTTTTCGTCCATCCTCTCAAAGGAGAACCGGAACTCCCCTTCGGTCACTTCTTGTTCCGAGTTCGATTCGGGGAAGTTTCGGATCGTATCCACAACCTCCTCGAGGTCGGCTGAAACCCAGATGAACTCTGTTCTTGACAATGGATCCTCTCTGGGATGGGTATCTCCAAAATGTCATGCGGGATTCCTGGGAGCCCCGGGCATCAGTTCAGGCGAGGCCTGTGGACAAGTGGGCGGTCGTTCTCGTCAAAACGGGAGGAGATCTCCCATCTTGTCCTCTTGGCAACCAGGTCGAAGATGAACTGGACTTTTTCAGGGTTGTCCGACCAGGTCGCCGAGAACACATCTATGGCCGTGCTGTACGGACCGGATGAAACCTCTTCGATGTGAACATCGACGTCTCCGACGTGTTCGTCTCCGGACGCAACACGGAATTCAAAAGTTTCAGGGGCATTGCTCCACTCTCGTACCGTTTCCGGAAACCCGCGCAACGTAGAGGCGACTTCGTTGGGGGTGGCTGAAACCTCGATGAACTCGGCTCTCGACAATATCCCTCCTAAGGGTTGTCCCGTAATCGTGTCCGACCTGTCAGAGCTGCTCCGACGGGCAGCAAGGGCCGGTCGGGTGGCTGGAAGGAACGGGACGACGCTGTTCGCCGTTCCTGTGTCCGGAACGGGTTGTGCGGTCACGGTGGCGTCCTGGGTGCGGGCTGCGTGCGAAGCGTGAGGCACGGGGCTCACGCACTGGCCGCCCGACCCGTGACAGCGTGTCGTTGCTGCCGGCATGCCCCGTGTTCCAGCGGACAGCCTGTGGACGGCCCGTTCCCAGGTACGGAAAAAGGACCTGCGAGCATCCCGGACGCCATGCTGGGATGGATCATCATGAACCCCGTGCGCATCCCGTCCGTCAATGCATCCGACCTTCCGCTCGCGATGGAGCTGAATCTCGCCGAGCACGCCTGCCACCTGCACCGAACCCTCAAGGGCGCGTCCGTGTCCGAGACCGACGACCTGCTGATCGCCGACAGCGGTCTCGACGACGACACCTTCAACATCGTCGCGAGGGCCCGCTTCACCCCGGGTACCGCCCCGGCCCGCGTCGCGGAGACGGCCCGGACACTGGCCGCCGCCGGCCGCCCGTTCTCCTGGTGGGTGGGCCCCGCCTCCACGCCGGGCGATCTCGCCGGGCATCTTCGGTCCGCCGGCCTGGAGGCGTCGGAAACGGAGGCGGGCATGTGGAAGGACCTGCGCGGCCCCCTCCCCGACGCGCACGCCGACGGCCTGGCGATCCGCCCGGCCACCACCCCGGAACAGCTCGGCGATTACGCCACGGTCCTCGCCGCGAACTGGGACCCGCCCGCCGCCACGGTGCGCCGGTTCTTCGCCGACACCGCCGACCGGGCGCTTGCCGACGACTGCCCCGCCCGCTACCTGGTCGGCTACGTCGACGGCCGGCCCGTCTGCTCGGCCGAGGTCTTCCTGTACGCGGGCGTGGCCGGGCTCTACAACATCGCGACCCTCGCCGCCGACCGCCGCCGCGGCTACGGCGGCGCCATCACCGCGGCCGCCCTGCGCACCGCCCGCGACGCGGGCTACGAGACCGCGGTGCTGCAGGCATCCGCCGACGGGGAACCCGTCTACCACCGCCTCGGGTTCACCGTCAGCGGCCACTTCACCGAGTACGCCCTCACCCCCTGACCCATCACGGCACCTGCTCCGCTGCCCATCAACACGCGATCTCGACGGCACGGCCCAGGGCCGGGGTGAACGGATCGCTGTGCACGACGGAGGCGTCCAGTACGAGCCGGGTCCCGGTGAGGGAGGACGCCCGCTCCACGAACTCCGGAACCGGGCGGACGTCCGGTTCCCCGGCGGCCCAGCCCAGGCCGACCGGTTCCTTCTCGGACAGGAAGCCGTGGGTGTCGTCCCAGTGCACCGGCAGGCCGGTGAGACCGTCGTGGCAGGCGCCGGAGTCGTCGCGCACCACCCAGCGCCCCAGCGCCGAGGCCAGGAGGGTCCGTGTTCCGTAGGTCAGCCGTGAGGCGGACGGGGTGAGCACGTGGAGCGTCCGCTGCCGGGCCCGGGTGGCGACGGCGTCGGCGAGCCAGGAGGAGAACGGCACCACCGGCCGGTCCTGGACGACCAGGAGGGCGCGGTCCGCGGAGCGTTCCGCCGCCGGGTGCTCCGTCTCCTCCCACAGGCCGGCGTCGGCCCTCCCCGAGGTCCACACCGCGCCGCCGAGCCGCAGCACCAGGCCGTCGGCGAGGTCGTGCGCCGCCTTCCGTCCCGCCTCGTCGGGGCGGGAGCGGATCTCGACCCACCAGCAGGGGGCGGGAAGGTTCGCGGCGAGGTCGGAGCCGAGGAGGCGGTCGACCTCGTCCCGGTTCTCCACACGGAGCCCGGGCTCGAAGGTGGCCAGGAGGCGACCGCCGGCGTCCTTGATCTGGAGGAGGTCGGTGTCGTCCCGGTACCGGTGCAGGAACAGCTCGGGGTCGACGCGCCGGAGGGCCCGGGCGACCGCCTGCTCGTCGGGTTCGGCGGCCACCAGGGCGACGACGTCGTGGCTCAACGGCACTCCTCGGGGCTGGGGACGGACCGGCCGTGAGGCGGGCGGGTCACCGTGCGCCGACGAGCATACTCATAACGTTACGAACCGCCCGTTCTGGGTCCGGCGGGCAGGCGGGAGAGGGCGGCTTCTCCGGCGGGACGCCAGGTGGGCTTGCCGCCGGGGAGGCCCCGGTCGCCGGCGCGGCCGATGGCGATGAGGTCGAGGGCGCGCAGCAGCGCCCATCCCCGGGCGCGGCGGACGGTGGCCGGGTCGGCGCGGGCGTACGCGGAGAAGAACGCCGCGTCCGCGCCCGCGGGCAGCAGGAGCCAGGCCGCCGAGAGGTCGGTCGCCGGGTCTCCGGCGCACATGTCGCCGAAGTCGATCACCCCCGCCAGGGTGCCGTCCGCTATGACGGTGTTGGCCGGGTGCAGGTCGCCGTGGATCCACACCGGCGGCCGGTCCCAGGCGGGGGCCGCCAGCGCGTCGTCCCACACCCGGCGGAGCCGGTCGGTGCCGTCGCCGGGGTCCAGGGAGTCCAGCCCCCGCTCGGCCGCCTCGGCGAGGCGCTCCAGGGGGACGCCGCGGTCGGGGCCGAGTGGTGCGTCGTCGGGGGCCCGGTGGTGGAGGGCGGACAGGAAGCCGGCCAGGGCCCCGGCGGCGTGCGGGCCGCGGGTGACCGGCGACCGGTCGCCCGGGCCGCCCGGGACCCAGGTGGCGACGGTCCACGTGTCGGGGAAGCGCGCGGTGGGCTCGCCGACCCGGACCGGCACCGGCACGGGCAGGGGCAGGCGGGGCGCCAGCAGCGGCAGCCAGCGGTGCTCCTTCCGGAGCAGGGAGGACGCGCGCGGCGTGCGCGGCAGGCGCACCGCCAGGTCCTCGCCGAGCCGCCACATCCGGTTGTCCCAGCCTCCGTCGACCGGCTCCAGTTCCAGCCCCGCCAGGTCCGGGTGCTGCTCCTTCAGCAGCCCGCGCACCAGCTCGCCGTCGAGCGTGACGTCCTCCATCGGCCTCCCCTTCGTCGTTGTTCCGCCTGCTCCGTGCGGTGGGCCGGTCGGAGGCCGTGTCCGGAGGGGCCCGGGGATCCGCGTGCGGGCGGGGGCCTCCTGCCCGCCGGGTCCGGGTTCGCGGCGCCGCTCGACGAGTGCATCGACGGCGGGGCCGCGGGGTCTCCGGGGCCGCTCATGGCGGGCCTGCGGCCCGACGGGCACCGGAGCGCGGGTATCCGCATACTCCCGGTCGGCGCCCCGCGCGGCAACCCCCGGCCCGGGCGGTTCCGGGCCTTGTGAAAACGAACAGCGCTCGTTTAATGTGGCCCGACCACCCCCGAGGAGGCCGCCGTGGGACGACCCCGCACCCCCCTCCTGAGCCCCGAGCGCATCACGCAGGCGGCCCTGGAGATCGTCCGCGAGCAGGGCGACTTCACCGTCGCCGGGCTCGCCGCGCACCTGGGCGTGCGGGTCTCCTCGCTCTACAACCACGTCCGCTCCAAGTCCGAGATCATCCAGGCCATCCGCCGCGACCGCCTCCTGCCCGCGCTGGAGCGGCTCCGGGACGAACCCGATCCCCGGCGCCTGCTCGAACTGCTCGTCCTGGACTACTACGACTTCCTCAGCCGGGTCCCGCAGCTCGTCCCGCTGCTCGTCTCCGAGCCGATCCGGCAGCCGGAGATGATCGCGTACTACGACCTGATCGCCCGCTCGATCGCCCGCATGGGGGTGCCCGAGGACGAGGTCATGCCCGCCCTCGGCCTCCTGGAGGGCTACGTGCTCGGCGCCGCCGTGGACCTGGGCTCGAAGCCCTTCGACCCGCGGGACACGGGCGGGGCGCCGCACCTGGGCGCGGCCCTGTCCCACCGGGACGCCGACGACCCGCGCAGGCTCCGCTCCTTCGAGGCCGGCCTCGCGATCGCGCTGCGCGGCCTGGCCGCCGGCGTCCCCTGAGCGGACCCGTCCGCCCCCACCCCCCGAGGAGACCGCACTTGACGAACATCCTGATCCGCGACGGTGTCCTGTTCTCCGGCGGACGCCTCCTGGAGGCCACCGCCCTGGCCGTCCGGGACGGCCGGATCGCCGCCGTCGGAACCGAGGAGGAGGCCCGCGCCGCGGCCGGGCCCGGTGCCGCGGTGGTCGACGCCGCCGGCGGCCTGGTGACGCCGGGCTTCGCCGACGCCCACGTCCACGCCTGCTTCGGCGGGGTGGAGGCCGCCCGCTGCGACCTCACCGGGGCCGCCACCGCCCGGGACTGCCTGGACGCGATCCGCGCCTACGCCGACGCCCACCCCGACACCCCCGGCGGCTGGGTGCTGGGCGGCGGCTGGGGCATGGCGCTGTTCAGCGGCGGCACCCCCACGCGGGACCTGCTGGACGCGGTGGTCCCCGACCGGCCCGTGTTCGTCATCAACGCCGACCACCACGGCGCCTGGGCCAACAGCCGCGCCCTCGCCCTGGCCGGGGTCGGCGCCGACACCCCCGACCCCGCGGACGGCCGCATCGAGCGGGACGCCGACGGCGCCCCGTCGGGCACCCTGCACGAGGGGGCGATGGACCTGGTGGGACGGGTGGTCCCGCCCACGACGGCGGCGGAGTGCGAGGCCGGTGTGCTCACCGCTCAGGAGTACCTGCTCTCGCTCGGGGTGACCGCCTGGCACGAGGCGATCGTCGGCGAGTACGCCGGGTACCCCGACATCGCGCCCGCCTACGCAGCCCTGGCCTCCGCAGGAAGCCTGCGCGCCCGGGTGACCGGCGCGGTGTGGGTGCCGCGGGGGCTCGCCCCCGACGGCGTGGACGACTTCGTGGCCGCCCTGCGCGCCCGCCGGGACGGGCCGGGCCTGCGCCTGGACACCGCCAAGATCATGGTGGACGGGGTCGCCGAGAACCGCACCGCCGCCCTGCACGACCCCTACCTGTCGCCCTGCGCCTGCGGCGGCCCCGAACGCGGCCTCGCCTACTTCGGCCAGGACCTGCTCGACGCGCTCGTGCCCGCGCTCAACGCCGCCGGGATCGCCGCCCACTTCCACGCGATCGGCGACCGCGCCGTCACCATGGCGCTCGACGCGGTCCGGCGCGTGGCGCCCGGGCACCGCGCCCGGGTGCGCAACCACCTCGCCCACCTCCAGGTCGTCGACCCCCGCGACGTCCCCCGGTTCCGGGAGCTGGGGGTCACGGTCAACATGCAGGCCCTGTGGGCGTGCGTCGAGGAGCAGATGACCGGGCTGACGCTGCCGCTCCTGGGACCCGAACGCGCCCGGTGGCAGTACCCCTTCGGCTCGCTCGCCGCCGACGGGGCGGACCTGGCCATGGGCTCGGACTGGCCGGTGTCCACCCCCGACCCCTGGCAGGCGGTCCACGTCGCCGTGAACCGCCGTTCGCCCGGTGACACGGTGTCCCCGCCGCTCGAGGCGGGGGAGGCGCTGCCCCTGGCCCTGGCTCTGGAGGCGTACACGGCCGGGTCGCACCGGCTGCTCGGGTTCGCCGACTCCGGCCTCCTGGAGGCGGGAAGGGCCGCCGACCTGTGCGTCGCCGACCGGAATCCCTTCTCGGGCCGACCGGAGGACGTCCACCTCACCCGCAACCGGCTGACCGTCCTGGACGGGCGGATCGTCCACGGCGGCTGAGCGGAGCCCCGGCCCCCGGCCCGCCCACGCCCGCCCGGCACGGCCCGGCGCTAGGGTCGGGCGCATGATCGAGGAGCTGTGGGCCGCGGGGGAGATGCCCTTCCGCGACGGCCTGTACCGGCCGGACGACACCGCGCTGGAGGCCGACGCCCCCGGGCCCGGCGCCTACCATCCGGACGCCGGGCGGCCGATCCCCTTCCGCCTGGGTGGACCGATGGACGTGTCCCGGGCCCTGGAGGAGGACGGGGCCAACGGCGCCGACCCCTGGTTCGAGTCCCCGCTGCCGGACGGCCTGGGGTGGCTGACCGGCGGTGGCGGCGGGATGGGCAACATCGGGTTCCTCGCCCGCCTGGGCCCCGACCGATCCCTGCGGTGGGTCCTGCCCCTGTTCCGCTCCAACCCGTTCACGGGGGTGAGCTACGAGGGGGAGACCGCCGTGGCGGTCAACGACTGGGGCAACCTCCTGCGCCTGGACCTCTCCGCCGGCCCGCTGCGCGCCTGAGCGCCGGCCGCCGGCCGGTACGGTCGGCGGCGACGGCCCGGTACGGGGCGCCCGGGCCCCGGCCGGGGGCGTGTCCGGGCCCGGCGGGGGAGGGCCCGGAACGTGGGCCGCGCCCCTCCGGACCCCGGGCTCAGGTCCGGTTCTCGGCGCTCCCGGCCAGGATGGGCTGGTCGACCAGCCGGGACAGCACCAGGGTGCTCTTGGTGCGGACCACGAAGGGCTCGGCGCCGATGCGCTCGATGACCTCCTCCAGGTGCCGGGTGTCGCGCGCCCGCACCTGGACGATGGCGTCGGCCTCGCCGGTGACCGTGCAGGCCGAGGTGATCTCGGGGTAGGCGGACAGGCCCGTGCGGATCTCCCCGGGGGAGGTGCGGGCCCGGCAGTACAGCTCGATGAACGCCTCGGTGGTCCAGCCGACGGCCTGGGGCTCCACCACGACGGTGAACCCGCGCACCGCGCCGGACTCCACCAGGCGGTCCACCCGCCGCTTGACGGCGGACGGGCTCAGCCCCACCTGGCCGCCGATCTCCGCGAAGCTCATGCGCGCGTCCGCGCCGAGGATCGCGATGATCCGCTCATCGACACGATCAAGACGCATGGTGTCCCTTTGTCCACTTCTGATGCCGGCGGTCACATCGTACCGGCGCGTCCCCAGGTGAGCCGCCGTGTCGTTTCCTATGGTCACTGATGGTGACATGGACAATGCATATGGTCGCAACGCCTGGGCGAGGGAGTGGACACGTGCGAGCACCGTCTCTGACCGTGATGTCGGGGGTCCTCATGGCCTCCCTGGTGGCGGCCCCGGCACCCGCCGCGGCGCAGGCCCCCGGCCAGGCCCCCGGGCAGGCCCCCGCCCCGGAGCGGCCCGGGACCACGCGCATCGACCAGAAGGCCCTGCGCTGGGAGCCCTGCGAGGACCTCGACCCCGTGGGCGACGAGACCCTGGAGTGCGCGACGCTCACCGTCCCCATGGCGCACAACGGCCGCGGCCCCGGCGACCCCGTCCGGATCGCCCTGTCCCGGGTGCCCGCCACCGGCACCGCCGAGCACACCCTGCTGGTCAACCCGGGCGGGCCGGGCAGCGCCGGGCGCCGGTGGGCCTCCTACACGCACCTGCGCATGTCGCCCGAACTGCGCGAGGTCTACGACGTCGTCGCCTTCGACCCGCGCGGCGTGGGCGCCTCCACCCCGAGGATCACCTGCGACCCGGAGCACTTCACCCCGCCGCGCCCCGACGGCGTCCCCGCCGACGCCGGGGCCGAGCAGGCGCTGCGGGCCGACGCCGAGGAGTACGCCCGGTCCTGCGCGCAGAACACCGGGCACCTGCTGGACCACATGCGCACCGAGGACATCGCCCACGACATGGACGCCATCCGGGCCGCCCTGGACCTGGAGCGGATCGACTACCTGGGCTACTCCTACGGCAGCTACCTGGGCACCGTCTACTCCGCCCTGTACCCGGACCGGGTGCGCTCGCTCATCCTCGACAGCGTGGTCGACCCTGACACCCCCTGGTACGAGAGCAACCTGCGCCAGAGCCTGGCCCTGGACCGGTCCGCCCGCAACTTCTTCGGCTGGGTCGCCCGCCACGACGCCGCCTACGGCCTGGGCACCGACGCCGACGCGGTCGAGGAGGCGTACTACACGCTGCGCTCGGAGCTGGCCTCCGAGCCCGTCGACGGCGTGGTCGGGCCGACCGAGCTGGAGAGCGCCGTCATCGTCGTCGCCTACAGCGGCGCCTCCTGGCCGACCGTGGCCGCCGCCCTGTCCGACCGCATCATCGACGGCGACCCCGCCGCCCTCAAGAAGCTCTTCGACACCTACGGGGAGCAGCCCGACGCCGACACCGACACCGGGTACGGCGGCTACCTCGCGGTCCAGTGCACGGACGCCCCCTGGCCCAAGGACTGGGACACCTGGCACGAGGACGCCGAGGGAGTGCACGCGGCCGCGCCCTTCATGGGCTGGCACAACATCTGGTACAACGCTCCGTGCGCCACCTGGGACGCCGAGGTCGAGGACTGGTTCCAGGTCGGCGACGGCGCCTACGAGCACCCCGCCTACCGGGGCGACGCGCTCATCGTGCACGCCACCGGGGACGGGGCCACCCCCGTGGAGGGCTCCTACTCCCTGCGCGACCGGCTGCCGGGGTCGGCGCTGGTCGTCGAGGAGGGCGGGCTCACCCACGGGGTGACGCTCACCGGCAACGTCTGCGTCGACGAGATCGCCCGCGACTACCTGCTGGAGGGCACCCTCCCCGAGCGGGCGGAGGGCGAGGGGCCCGACGCCGTCTGCCAGGCCCGGCCCGAGCCGTCCCCGCGCACCGCGCAGAGCGAGCCTTTGGTGGATCGCCCGGGGACGTCCGGGTGAGGGTGGAATAGGCTGGAATCAGCGCGAACGGACCTGATCCCGCGGTCGCGGAGCCGACGGCGGGCGGATGGGGGAGATGCGATGCTGCGGACCTCACCGGTGAGGATTCTCGGCGAACGGGACAGGGAGGCCGTGCGCGCCCTCCTGGACATGGATCCGGTGGGGAACGTGTTCGTCACCTCCCGGCTGATGGCCGCGGGGATCTCCGCGGGCAACGGGACCGAGGTGTGGGGGCACGTCGAGCACGGCCGCCTCACCGCGCTCTGCTACTCCGGGGCCAACCTGGTCCCCGTCAACGCGGGTCCCGCGGCGATCCGCAGCTTCGCCGACCACGCCCGCTGGCGGGGTCGGCGCTGCTCTTCCATCGTCGGCCCGGTCGACGCGGTCAGCGACTTCTGGCAGCAGGTCACCCCCGCCTGGGGGCCGGCCCGCGCCATCCGCGCCAGCCAGCCCGTGCTGGAGATCTCCGGCGAGCCCGCCGTGCCCGCCGACCCGCTGGTGCGCCGGGTCCGGCGCACCGAGCTCGACATCCTCGTGCCCGCCTGCGTGGCCATGTTCACCGAGGAGGTCGGCGTCCCGCCGGACTCCGGCGACGGCGGCGCCCTGTACCGCGCCCGCATCGAGGAGCTGGTGCGCACCGGCCGCGCCTTCGCCCGCATCGAGGACGGCCGGGTCGTCTTCAAGGCCGAGGTCGGCGCGGTCACCCCGCAGGCCTGCCAGATCCAGGGCGTGTGGGTCCACCCCGACCTGCGCGGGCAGGGCCACTCGGTGCCGGGCATGGCCGCCGTCGTGCGCCACGCCCTGGCCGAGATCGCGCCGCGGGTCACCCTGTACGTCAACGACTTCAACACCCCGGCCCGGGCCGCCTACCGGCGGGTCGGGTTCCGACAGGTCGGAGAGGTCATGTCGGTGCTCTTCTGACCGGCGGCCGCCGACACCGCCGGGAGAAAGGGACCGCGACGGTGCACGGTGTCTACATAGCGTCCAGCGACGCCGAGGGGGACAAGCGCCCGGTCGCGCTCGGCCTGGCCGAGCTGCTGGCGGGGACCGTCGACACCCTCGGCGTGTTCCGGCCGGTGGTGGGCGCGGGCGAGCGCGACCCGCTGGTCGAGACGGTCCGCCGCAGGTTCGGGGTCGCGGCGCCCTACGAGGAGTGCACCGGCGTGGTCTACGACCGGGTCCGCGACGACCCCGAACAGGCCATGTCCGAGATCGTCGCCGCCTACGGGGCGCTGGCCGCGAAGTGCGCGGCCGTCGTCGTCATCGGCACCGACTACACCGACGTGGCCACCCCCACCGAGTTCGCGTTCAACGCCCGTGTCGCCGCCAACCTGGGCACCCCGGTGCTGCTGGTGCTCTCCGGCCGCGGCCTCTCCGAGGAGCAGGTCCGCGGCGCCGCCGCGGTCGCCGAGGCCGAACTCGCCCGCGAGCACGCCGCCCCGCTGGGCACCGTCGTGGGCCGGGTCGACCCCGACGGGGTCGCGGCGCTGCGCGCCGCCGGGCCCTGGTCGGTGCTGCCCGAGGTGCCGGGCCTCACCGTGCCCACCGTCCGCGACCTGCAACGGGCCTGCGGCGGGCGGCTGCTGTTCGGGGAGGACAAGCGCACCGGCCGCGAGGTGTCGGGCATCCTCGTCGCGGCCATGTCCCTGCCGCACATCCTGGACCGGATGCGCGACGACAGCGCCGTCATCCTCCCCGCCGACCGGGCGGGCGCGGTCCTGCCCGCGCTCATCGCCGCCCACCTGTCCCCGGACTTCCCGGCGATCGCCGGGGTGTTCCTCACCGGCGACACCGACGCCGACATGCCCGAACCCGTCTGGCGGCTGCTCGCCGGGATG
Source organism: Nocardiopsis changdeensis (assembly GCF_018316655.1). Lineage (GTDB taxonomy): Bacteria > Actinomycetota > Actinomycetes > Streptosporangiales > Streptosporangiaceae > Nocardiopsis > Nocardiopsis changdeensis. Next base: position 1,429,682 of record NZ_CP074133.1, read on the forward strand.
CACGTGCGGGTCCCCGTCATCGCCACCGGCCTGGACACCTTCACCGCCGCCACCCTGCTCGCCGACGTCCGCGGCGGCGGCGCGCCCCTGCCCGACCACAAGATCGAGTCCGCGGTGGCCGCCTTCGACTCCGGCGTGGACGGACCGGCCCTGCTCGAACGCCTCCAGGTGGCCCGCACCGACACCGTCACCCCGCTCATGTTCGAGTCCACCCTGCTCGGCCGGGCCCGCGCCGACCGGCGGCGCATCGTCCTGGCCGAGGGCACCGAGGAGCGGGTGCTGCGCGCCGCCGACCTGGTGCTGCGCCGCGACGTCGCCGACCTCACCCTGCTCGGGGACCCCCGCGAGATCCGGGCCCGCGCCGCGGACCTGGGCCTGGACGTGGCCGCCGCCGACCTGGTCGACCCGGAGGCGTCGCCGCTGCGGGACGAGTTCGCCGCCGAGTACGCCCGGCTGCGCTCCCACAAGGGCGTCACCGAGCAGCTGGCCCGCGACACCGTCGGGGAGGTCTCCTACTTCGGCACCCTCATGGTCCACCTGGGGTACGCCGACGGCATGGTGTCCGGGGCGGTCCACACCACCGCCCAGACCATCCGCCCCTCGTTCGAGATCCTGCGCACCTCGCTGGTGTCCAGCGTGTTCTTCATGTGCCTGGCCGACCGGGTGCTCGTCTACGGCGACTGCGCCGTCGTCCCCGACCCCACCGCCGAACAGCTCGCGGAGATCGCCTCCGCCTCCGCCGACACCGCCGCCCGCTTCGGCGTGGACCCCCGGGTGGCCCTGCTGTCCTACTCCACCGGCGCCTCCGGCAGCGGCGCCGACGTGGACAAGGTGCGCACCGCCACCGACCTGGTCCGCGAACGCCGACCGGACCTGCCGGTGGAGGGCCCCATCCAGTACGACGCGGCCGTCGACCCCGGGGTGGCCCGCACCAAGCTCCCCGACAGCCGGGTGGCCGGGCGCGCCACGGTGTTCGTCGTCCCCGACCTCAACACCGGCAACACCCTGTACAAGGGCGTGCAGCGCAGCGCCGGCGCGGTCGCGGTGGGGCCGGTGCTCCAGGGGCTGCGCCGCCCGGTCAACGACCTCTCCCGGGGCGCGACCGTGCGGGACATCGTCAGCACCGTCGCCATCACCGCCGTCCAGGCCCAGGCCGGGGACTGACGGGGGCCGCCGGACGGCCGCGGAGGTTTCGCACACATCGGTGTCAGAACGGGGGCGGAGGCGGTTTCGCGGCGTCCCGCCACGGTTAGCCTGCAAAGGGCGCCGATCGCGCTTTTCGTCACCGCACCCCGAGAGAGCGCCGATGACCCTGCGCAACCCGACCGGCCGCACCCGCCTGTCCCTGGCCTTCCTCCTGGCCGCCCTGGCCGTGCTGGGGCCGCTCAACATCGACATGTACCTGCCCGCGTTCCCGGAGATCTCCGCCGACCTGGGCGCCGGGGCCTCGCAGGTCCAGCTCAGCCTCACCACCTGCCTCGTCGGGCTGGCGGCCGGCCAGTTCATCGTCGGCCCGCTCAGCGACGCGTACGGCCGCCGCGGGCCGCTGCTGGTCTCCCTGGGCCTCTTCGTGCTGGCGTCCGCCGTGTGCGCGCTGGCCCCGAACATCGCCGTGCTGGTGGCCGGCCGCTTCCTCCAGGGGCTGACCGCCTCGGCCGGGGTGGTGCTCTCCCGCGCGGTCGTGCGCGACGTGTTCGACGGGCACGAGCTCACCCGGTTCTTCGCCCTGCTCATGGTGATCAACGCGGTGGCCCCGCTGGTGGCGCCGGTGGCGGGCGGCGCCCTGCTGTGGCCGGATTTCACCGGGTGGGAGACCGTGTTCTGGGCCCTGGCGCTGCTGGGCGTCGCCATCGTCGCGGTCACCGCCCTGCGCCTGCCCGAGACCCTGCCCCGGGAGCGGCGCACCCCCGGCACGGTCCGGGGCACCCTGCGCAGCATCGGCGGGCTGCTGCGCGACCGCGTGTTCCTGGGGTACGCGCTGGTCACCGGGCTGCTGCACGGCGGCAGCTTCGCCTACGTCGCCGGGACGCCCTTCGTCTACCAGGAGCTGCACGGGGTGTCCCCGCAGGTCTTCGGGGTGCTGTTCGGCATCAACGGGATCGCGATCATCGGCGGCAGCTGGGCGGTGGGCCGGTTCTCGCCGCGCTTCGGCGAACGCCGCCTGCTGGTCACCGCCGTCTCCGTGGCCGTGCTGGCCACCGGGGTGCTGCTGGCCGCGACGGTGTTCCAGGGGCCGCTGGTCGCCCTGGTCGTCCCGATCTTCGTCTACATGACCTGCATGGGCATGATCCTCACCGGCTCGTTCGCCCTGGCCATGGAGGGGCAGGAGCGCCGGGCGGGCAGCGCCAGCGCGCTGCTGGGCGCGCTGTCCCCGCTGTTCGGCGCGGTGGTCGCGCCCCTGGTGGGGCTGGACGAGACGACGGCGGTGCCGATGGGCGCCCTGCTGTTCGGCACCTCCGCCGTCGGACTGCTGGTCCTGGTGGCGATGACCTCCCGGCGTCCCCGTGTCCCCGTCGCCGAGGCCTGAGCGGCGGTGCGGGATCCCCCGGAGGTCCGGCGGGCCTTCCGGGACCCCGTCCCGGGCATTGCCAACGTGTTGCATGTCACATGGCTCTCCCTGGGGCCCGCACTGTTTCCTTTGTCTGCATCGGGGAGGACACGTGACGGGGTTTTGTGGCCAATCCCAGGCAGGGTGAAGGCGGGTGTGCTGTTCTGGACTCGGCACACCCTTGTCTAAGGTGAGTGCAGGCGGCGCAACCCGCGCGCCCGACGCGGGTGATTGGAGTGACCGGATGGCTGAGGCGAGGCAACTCCGGGAATACGTGCCCGCGGAGGTACCCGAGAACGCGGAACCCGCCCCCATCGAGGGCGGCGACCTCACCGGCGGCGCCACCGACCACACCGTCTGGAGCTGCGCGGGCAACCTCACCGCCGTCCGCTCCGTCCGCGCCCGCGTACGCGACTTCCTCGCCCGCATGGGCCACTCCGAGACCGTCCTGGACGACGCCGAGCTCGCCGTCAGCGAACTGGCCACCAACGCCCTGCTGCACTCCCGTTCCGGCCAGAGCGGCGGGGTCATGACGCTGTTCATCCGCTCCGACGGCTCCCGGCTGCGCGTCGCCATCGCGGACCAGGGGGAGCGCGCGGGGGAGGGCGGCCACAGCCGCGAGGACGGCGACGACTTCGGCCGCGGCAAGCTCATCGTCGACAGCTGCGCCACCCGCAGCGGCGAGTACTGGAGCGAGGCCACCCACGTGGCCTGGTTCGAGATCGAGGACCCCCGCCCGGGCCTCCCCCTGGCGGGCGACACCGCCTGAGCCCGGCGGGCGCCGCGCACGGCCCCGCCCCCCGCCCCGAACCCCGTCGGGACGGAGCGCGGCGTCAGGCGGTCAGGCCCGGGGCGGCGATCCGCTCGGGCTCGGGGGCGCAGCGCACCGTCACCCGGCGGCCCTCCGGAGCGGGGCAGTCCGCCCCCGTCATCACACAGGCCCCCGTCCACAGCGCCAGCGCCACCAGCGCGGCCCGCGTGGCCTCCTCGCCGCGCTCGTCCACGGCGACCACGTCCTCGGCGGTCAGTGACAGGTGCTCGCGCAGCGCGACGAACCGCGCCATCAGGTCGCTGTGCGGGTACAGCGTCGTCAGCAGTCCCGCCCCGGTCTCCTCATAGCCCAGGATGCCGTTGTCGAACAGCCCCCGCGAAGGGCTGTACCCGGTGCCGTCCGGACTGGGCCGCAGCAGGTCCTCGAAGGGCGTCGTGCCCAGGGCGTCGCCGAACGCGATGACCTGCCGCACCCGCGAGCGCTCGGCCAGCTCCAGCGCCACGGGCGCCAGGTCGGCGCTCACCACCAGCAGGCGGGCGTCGGTCTCGGCCAGGGCCGCGCACTGCACGTCGGTATCGGAGGCAGGGGACAGGGGCAGGGCCCGGCCGCCCACCGCCATTACGGTGTAGGTGGCCAGGAACCGCTCGGGCGAGACCGGGGCCAGCACGCCGACCACGTCGCCCAGGCACAGGCCCCGCTGGCTCAGCCCCGCGGCGGCCCGCTCCACCGTGGCGGCGAAGGTCAGCGCGTCGACGCGCGCCCCCCCGCCGCGGATGCTGCCGCCCAGGCCCGGGCGCAGCCGCAGGCGCTCGCACAGCCCGCCGGTCAGCGAGCCGATGGGGTCGTCCCGGCGCGGCAGGTTGCGCCCCGGTCGTCCGGTTCCAGAAGACAGCCCTACCCCCATGCGTTCCCCCAGTTCACCCTGGTCGCGGCGGTACCGCCATCCGGGCTCGTCACGCCCCCTCCACGTGGCGAGCCCGGCGGCGCCGCACCGGCCGGTCCGAGCGAGGTCCCTCCCCAGGTTCCACCTCGCGCCGGTGCGGGTTCCCACCGGCCCCGGGAGTCCTCCCGGGGCTGACGGTCCGCCGGGATTCCGGGCAGCGCACCCGGGCCGACGGCCGTTCCCGGAGCGCCCGGACCGCGCCACCGAAGTGCCGCGATCGCGTGCGTTCCATGGCTGGAAGCCTAGCGCGTTCACGGTCGGATGCACATGCATATTGCTATGCAGATGCATATGTAGATTCAGTGCGCAGGGGCCGGTACAGGCCCCGTTCGCGGGGGTTTCGGAGGAACCGTCAGTCCCGTCCCCCGTGGCTCTGCATCCACGCCGCGATCTGCGTGCGCGAATGGAAGCCCATCTTTCTGTTGATGTTGGCGATGTGCCGGGCGGCGGTCGCCGGGCTGATGAACAGCGCCCGCGCGATCTCCGGGTTGCTCCGCCCCCTGCTCACCAGCCGGGCCACCTCCAGCTCGCGCCGGGTCAGGCGCTGCTGGGGCGGCGTCTGCGGCGGGGGAGGCGGCGGGGCCGCGGCGGTCCGCGCCGGACGGGCCGCCCGGGCGGGCGTGCGCCGGGGGCGGGGACGGGCTGCGCCGGGACGGCGGCCGGCGCCCCTCCTCGGCCAGGCGCTCGGCCTCGCGCACAGCCTCGGCGGTGCTCAGCCCCCGGCCCTCCTCCCAGAGGGAGACCAGGCGCTTGCGGCGCCTGCGGGTCTTCTCCTCGTCGCCGAAGGGCCAGGGTGCCGGGGGTACGGACAGCCCCAGCCGCTCGCGCATCTGCACGGCCGCCCCGGCGATACGGCAGGCGGCGTCGCGCATGCCGACCGCGAACGCCACCCGGGCGATCGCGACCAGCGCCCGGCCGACCTCGGCCCGCTGGCCGGCGGCGTGGCTCAGCAGCAGTCCCTCGCTCAGGTAGTCGCAGGCCTGCTCGACCCGCTCCTGCGCGTACGCCACCCTACCGATCCCGGCCAGGCAGCGGGCCTCCTCGGCGGAGGCGCCGATCATCCGCTGGGTGTCCAGCGCCTCCCGGTAGCAGCGGTCCGCCGTCACCAGGTCCCCGCCCAGCTCGGCCGCGCGGGCCTGGCCGATGAGGGTGACGCCCACGCCCCAGCGGTGGTCGATCCCGCGCAACAGGGTCAGCGCCGCGTTGTAGTGCTGGTCGGCGGTCTGGTGGTCGCCCTGCTGGGCGGCCAGCGCGCCCCGGGTGCCCAGGGCGATCGCCTCGCCCCACAGGTCGCCGGACTCCCGGCACAGCCGCAGGGCCTCCTCCACCCGCACCGCCGCCCGGTCGGGCACCCGCTCGCGCACCTCCACCAGCGCCAGCAGGTTCAGGGCGGTGCGCACGAACATCTCGTCGCCCGACTCCCGGCACAGCCGCAGCCCCTCCTCGCCCAGGGACAGCGCCAGGGCGTGGTCGCGGCGCACCCGCGCCAGCTGGGCCCGGCCCACCAGGGCGCGCGCCCGCGAGGGGGCCTTCTCGGCGTCCTCCAGGTCCAGGAGGAGGTCCATGAGGTGGGCGCCCTCGGAGTAGTCGTGGTGGCTCACCCAGTGCGCCACCAGGCTCGACGCCAGACGCAGCCCCGGCTCGGCCCGGCCCTCCCGGTGCGCCCAGCGCAGCAGCGAGCGCAGCGTGTCGAACTCGGCGAGCACCCGGCGCCGCCCGGCGTCGCGCTCGCTCCAGGGCATGGCCCGGCTCGACTCCAGCCGCAGGCCCAGGTCCTCGGCCAGCCGGGTCATCCGGTCCAGCAGCCGCTCCCGGAGCAGGCCGTCCTCGCCAGCCTCGGCCAGCCGCTCGGCGGCGAACGCCCGCACCGCCTCGGGCAGCCGGTACCGCAGCCGCCCCTCGAACTCGCCGGTGACGGTGATCAGCGACCGGTCCAGCAGCGACGCCAGCAGGTCCAGGACGTGCTCCCGGGCCAGGCCGTCGCCGGCGCACACCTGCTCGGCCGACTCCAGGTCCCAGCCGCGGAACACCGACAGCCGCCGCAGCAGGACCCGCTCCGGCTCGGGCAGGGTCCGGTAGACGAAGTCCAGGACGATCGGCAGCACCTCGCTGCGGGCCACCGCCTGGCCCGGGCCCGGCCGGAACTCGGGCGAGGCCAGGTGGGCGCGCAGCCCCTCGGCCAGGGCGTCCGGCCCGATGCCCGGAGCGCTCCCCCCGAGCACCTCGATGCCCAGCGGCACCCCGCCGGCCAGGTCGCACAGCACCGCCGCCGTCTCCAGGTCCTGCCGGGACGGGTCGAAGCGGGGGTCGCGGATGCGCGCCCGGTCCAGGAACAGCCGCACCGCCTCGGAGTCGGCGGGGTCGGGCGGCGGGCCGTTGCGCGAGGCCACCGGCAGCGCCATGGGCGTCATGCGCCACACCGTCCCGCCCGACAGCCGCACCGGCTCCAGCGCGGTGATCAGGATCGACACCCCCGGGCAGGCGGCCAGCAGGGTCTCGCCGATACCGGTGACCGCGTCCGCCACGGGGTCGCAGGCGTCCAGCACCAGCAGCAGCCGCCGGTCGCGCAGCGCCTCGACCACGGTCGTCCCCAGGGGCTGTCCCGGCTCCTCCACCACGCCCACCGCCTGCGCCACCCGGGCGTGGACCTCCAGCTCGGTGTGCGCGTCGGTGAGGTCGGCGGCCCACACCCCGTCGGGGAAGGACGCGGTGGACTGTTCGGCCACACGCAGGGCCAACCGGGTCTTGCCGATCCCCTCGGTGCCGCACAGCGTCACCGAGCGGCTGGACTCGAGAAGCCGCAGCAGGCTGCTCAGGTCCCGCTCACGGCCCACGAAGCCGGTGCCCGGCCGAGGGAGGTTGTGCCGCGCGGGCGCGGTCGAAGATGCCATGGCCTTCACATGTCAGGGCGGTCGGGGAGGTCCTCACCGTGGTGGGGGTCGCTGGCAAGGGGACGACTTCGTAGAGGGGGTGGTCGGAATCTCTGTCTTAGCGCCTGTACGCGCGGTGTGCAAGTGCGGTCGGAGCGCGCCGGTCCCTTCATGTCCGATCTCGGGAGGAAGCCCAGCCGGTCAGCTGGGTCCGCGAGGAAATCGAGAGTTTTCTGAAGATGTTCGCGATGTGCCGGGCCGCCGTCGCCTGGCTGATCGTCAGCCGCTCGGCGATCTCCCTGTTGGACAGCCCCTGCTCGACCAGTTCGGCGATCTCACGCTCGCGCGGGGTGAGGGTCACCGGCTCGGCCGGGCGGTCCGAGGAGCGGGGGAAGGCCAGGGCGCGGTCGCGCACCTGCTCCAGCGGCAGCGACCGCCAGGCGTTCCAGGCCTCGGCGGTGCGGACGGGGCCCACCCGCTCCTCGACGGCCGACCGCAGCCGCACGGTCTCGGCCGAGGGCCGGTCCAGGGCCGTCCGCAGGTCGGCGGCCACCCCCGTCAGCGCGGCGGCCCGCTCGGCCTCCTCCTCGGCCAGCGCCAGCTCGCCCAGCGCCTCCAGCGCCCGGGCCACCGCGATGCGCTGCCCGGAGGTGAAGCTCACCCGCAGGCAGGAGGCCAGCGGCTCGCGGGCCTGGAGGATCAGGCCCTGCGCCAGGTAGAGCCGGCCCAGCTCCCGTGAGCAGTGCGCGGTGGCCGGGGCGGCGCCCAGCTCCTCGAACACCGCCAGGGACTCGGAGAACAGGTCGCGGGCCCGCTCGAACTCGTCCTGCTCGGCGGCGATCGACCCCAGCACGTGCAGGCAGCGCGCCACGCTCCACCGGTCGTGCAGCTTCTCGCCCAGCTCGATGCAGTGCCGCAGCAGCTCCACGGCCCTGTCCGGCTCCCCGCGCCGCCGGGCCAGCTGGGCCAGCACGCCCAGCGCGGTGGTCTCGGTGAGCGGGTCGCCGTCCTGCTCGGCCCAGGCCAGGGCGCGCTCGGCGTGCCGGCGCCCCTCGTCCAGGGCGTTGGTGCGCAGCGCCAGCGCCGCCATGGTGGCCAGCGCCGAGGCGGCGGCCCCCGCCTCCCGGCAGGCCCGTGCCGCCTCCAGGGCGCACATGGCCAGGGTGGACACCCGCGGCGCCACGTCCAGGTCCAGCCGCAGCTCGGCCTGGAGCGCCAGCGCGCGGGCCCGCAGCTGCGGCGACTGCCCGTCGGGGTCGGCGGCCAGCACCGACTCCAGGATCCGCCCTCCGGCGGCGGCCTGGTCGCGCACCAGCCAGTAGGGGCGCAGCGCCACGCACACCCGCAGGGCGTCGTCCACCCGGCCGCGCGAGAGCGCCCACCGCACCACCCGGGCGTGGTTCTCCCGGTGGTGGTCGAGCAGGCGGAAGTGGGCCAGCCGCTCCGACCAGCCCATCGGGGACCGGGAGCCCTCGGCCGCCGCCTCCAGGCGGGTGACGCAGAAGTCCAGGTACCGGGACCAGCGCTCGTCCTCGCCGCCCTCCGCGGCCAGGTGCTCGGCGGCGTAGGCGCGCACCGTCTCGGTCAGCCGGTAGTGGGCGGTGCCCTCGATCTCGGAGTCCACCATGATGAGGGACTTGTCCAGCAGCGAGAAGTGCAGCGGCAGGATGTCGGCCGGGTCCACCCCGTCGCCCGCGCACACGTCCTCGGCCGCCTCCAGGTACCAGGTTCCGAACACCGACAGGCGGTGCGGCAGCGCCCGCTCCGGCTCGTTCAGCAGGCCGTGGCTCCACTCCAGGACCGCTCGCAGCGTGCGCTGGCGCGGCGGCAGGTCGCCGGACCCGTCGCTGGTGAGCAGCTGGAACCGGTCGTCCAGGCGGCGCAGGATCTGCTGCACCGACAGCACCCGCACCCGGGCCGCGGCCAGCTCGATGGCCAGCGGCATGCCGTCGAGCAGCCGGCAGATCTCGGCGATGTGGCCGGAGTTCTCGCGGGTCATCTCGAACCCGGAGCGGGCCGCGTGCGCCCGCGTGACGAACAGCCGCACCGACTCGTAGCGCTGGGCGTCGCGCCGGGGCAGCGGCGCCGGGTCGGCGGAGTAGGGGTCGGTGGGCGTGGGCCGGGCGGGGAGGGACAGCGGCGGCACCCGCCAGATGCTCTCCTCGGGAACGTGCAGGGGCTGGCGGCTGGTGGCCAGGACGCGCACCCGCGGGCAGTCGCGCAGCACCGCGCGGCACAGCCGCCCGACCGGGTCCACCGCGTGCTCGCAGGTGTCCAGGAACAGCAGCAGGCTCTGGGTGCGCAGGGCGGTGATGACCGCCTCGGTCGTGGTGCGGCTGTCGTCCTCCACCGCCTGGAGGACCCCGGCCACCGCGCGCAGCACCTGGTCCTCGGTGGTGGCCTCGCTCAGGTCCACGAAGCGCACCCCGTCGGGGAACCGGCGCATCACGCGCTCGGCCAGGTGCAGGGCCAGCCTGGTCTTGCCGATCCCGCCGGTCCCGGTCAGCGTGACCATCCGGGCGGTGCCCAGCAGGCGGCCCAGGTCGACGATGTCGCGTTCACGGCCGACGAAGCGGATGAACTCGCCGGCGGACAGGGGCAGGTTGTGGCGAGGGGGAGACATGGCCTCGATTTACATAGGACACCGAACGGTCCGCGGCACGGGCCCGTCCGGATCCGGGACCGCGGAGAACAGTCGCACCCAGTGTCGCACTTCTCCCCGCGCCCTGTCCCGGGAATGGCCGCTTCCGGCACGAGCGGTCGGAAACCGCCCATGCCGGTCGCGTTCGCGTCGTGGACCGGCTACTCTGTGCGGTCGCCCGGCGACCAGGACGCCGGGTCCGCCGCGGCCTGCTCGCCGCTGCCCATGTCCTTGACCTCGTGGCCGCCGTCCTCGTCGAAGGGCGGGAACCACACGAAGGGGATGCCCTTCTTCGAGGCGTACTGGATCTGCTTGCCGACCTTGGCGGTGGAGTGGAACACCTCGGTGTTGAACCCGCGCGAGCGCAGCAGCTCGCCGACGGCCAGGGCGTCGCGGCGCCGCTCGGCGCCGGGCACCACGACCATCACGTCGGTCGGGCAGATCCGGCCGCCCCCGATGCGCCCCTCGGCGACCAGCTTGGCGAAGATCCGGGTCAGGCCGATGGAGATGCCCACGCCCGGCAGCCTGCGGCGGATGAACTGCCCGGCCAGGTCCTCGTACCGGCCGCCGGCGCAGATGCTGCCGTAGCCGGGGTCGTCGTCGAAGGACGCCTCGTAGACCGTGCCGGTGTAGTAGTCCAGCCCGCGGGCGATCGACAGGTCGGCGACCACCGCGCCCTCGGGCAGGTCGGCCAGGTCGTCCAGGACGAACGACAGCTCCTCCAGACCCTCCTCCAGCAGCGGGGAGGAGACGCCCAGCCCCCGCACCCTGTCGGGCACGTCCGCGCCGGTGCCGCGGACGCGCGCCAGGGCCAGGCAGGCGTCGGCCTGCTCGGCGCTCAGCCCGCCCCCGGTGAGGATCTCCCGGACGCCGTCGTCGCCGATCTTGTGGAGCTTGTCCACGGCCCGGATGACCATGATCGGGTCCTTGACGCCCAGCCCCTCGTAGAAGCCCTGGAGGACCTTGCGGTTGTTGACGTTGAGCGTCCAGGCCGGGATGTCCAGACCGCTGAGCACCCGGTGCACGATGCGCGGCAGCTCGGCGTCGAAGTGCAGCGGCACGGAGTCGACGTTGATCACGTCGATGTCGCACTGGGTGAACTCGCGGTAGCGCCCCTCCTGCGGCCGCTCGCCCCGCCACACGCGCTGCATCTGGTAGCGCTTGAACGGGAACGTCAGCTCGTTGAAGTGCTGGGCGACGTACCGGGCGAACGGCACCGTCAGGTCGAAGTGCAGCCCCAGCCGGGCGTCGGAGTCGTCCTTGGGGTCGGATTGGAGGCGGTGCAGGGTGTAGACCTCCTGGGAGGTCTCGCCCTTGGCCGTCAGCACCTCCAGGTTCTCCACGGACGGGGTCTCCACCGACGCGAAGCCGAAGGACTCGAATCCGGCGCGGATATGGTCCAGCCAGCGCTGCTCCACGGACCGGACCTGGGGGGTCCACTCGGGGAAACCGCTGATCGGGGCTGGGCGGACGACGCGCTGATCGGACATGCGGAGTTCTCGGCTCCCTGGAAGTCGTACGTGGAAAGCCCCCGAACGGGGGCGTGACCATCCTACGGCCACAGGGGGTGCGGGCACGGCCGCCACCGGCCCACGTGGACGGTTGTGGGCCGGTGGGGCTCCGGCGGAGGTCGGGCGCGACGGCTCCGACGCCGAAGAGCGGGACGTCGGTTCGCCGGTCGCGCGTCCGTGAACGCCGCCGACGGCTCCCACTGTGCGGTCGGGTGCTCGTGCCAGGAGTCGGTTCCGCGACCGCGTACACCGTGCGGGGGCCCTGTCCTCCACCGTAGACGCCGTGGGCGGTGGCGGACAGGGATCGGCGCGGCCGGAAGCGGCCGAAAGCGGTCGCTCACGATGTCGTAAAGTCCGCCTCCCGGGGTAGAGTTCTGTGCTTGTCTGATCACTCTCGGTTCCCGGAGGGGGGCCGATCGCCATCGGACGCCCCGGGGGCGCGGTGGCGCTTCGCGCTGCCCGGGACCCCGCCCCCGCCGGTGTGAGAAAGCGGACCCGCGCGGCGACTGTGCCCAAAACGCCGTCCGGCACCGCCGTCCGGTGTTAGGTTCCAGGGGCGGCGACCCCGCGCGGTCGGCTGAAGGAACCCGTGAAGGTCCGCGGGGAGGCCGGACCCGGGGGCGTCGCGCCCCTCGCTAGCCCGGGCCGTGCGAGCCGCACCCGTCCGTTCGGACCCGGCACTCTCGCTAGGACTGTGACTGTGATCGATCCAGCCAACACCACGAACGACGTTCAAGCACCCGGCGCGCTGTCCACCAAGATCATCATCGCCGGGGGCTTCGGCGTGGGCAAGACCACGTTCGTCGGCGCCGTCTCGGAGATCCCGCCGGTGCGGACCGAGGCCGCGGTGACCGCTGCCAGCGCCGGGGTGGACGACCTCTCCCACACCCCGGACAAGCAGACCACGACCGTGGCCATGGACTTCGGCCGCATCTCGCTCGACACGGACCTGACCCTGTTCCTGTTCGGGACCCCCGGCCAGCAGCGCTTCTGGTTCATGTGGGACGACCTGGTGCGCGGGGCCCTGGGGGCGGTGATCCTGGCCGACACCCGCCGCCTGGAGGACACGTTCCAGGCCCTGGACTACTTCGAGCGCCAGTACCGGCTGCCGTTCGTCGTGGCCGTCAACGAGTTCGACCCCGAGGCGTCGATGTACACCGCCGACGACCTGCGCGACGCCCTCGACCTCACCCCCGACGTCCCGGTCGTGCGCTGCGACGCCCGCGACCGCAGGTCGGTCGTGCGGGTGCTGGTGACCCTCGTCAAGCACGCCATGGCGGTGGAGGCCCGCCAGAGCGGGGGGAGCCGGCTCGTGGTCTGATCCCGGTGCAGACCGGCCGCCGCGTCCGCGCGGCCGGTTCTCGAACGTGCGCGTTCGGGGTCTTGTGGGGTGTGTGTCCGGCGTTACTCTGTGGTGGTGTTCGGACGAATGGCGGAAAGCGTGCGCCGTCTGCTGGGTAAGCCCGGCGCGGTGGATCTGCGGCCTTATACCAAGCTCCTGTCGGCTATCGAGGCCGAGGAGGATGGTCTGCGCGAGCTCGACGACACCGAGCTGACGGACAGGGCCATCGAACTCGGCACCGGCGACCTCCCTTACGGGCGCGACGACCTCGTGTCGCTGTGCGCGGTGGGCCGCGAGGCGGCCCGGCGCGCCCTCGACGAGCGCCCCTTCGACGTCCAGCTGCTGGGCGTCATGTCCCTGCTGGACGGGCACGTGGCCGAGATGGCCACCGGTGAGGGCAAGACCCTGACCGGTGCCCTGGCCGCCGCCGGCTTCGCCCTGCGCGGCCGGCGCGTCCACGTCATGAGCGTCAACGACTACCTGGCCCGTCGTGACGCCGAGTGGATGAAGCCGCTGTACGGCATGCTCGGCGTCACCGTCGGGTGGATCACCGAGGACTCCACGACCGAGCAGCGGCGCGCGGCGTACTCCTGCGACGTCACCTACGCCCCGGTCAGCGAGCTGGGCTTCGACGTGCTGCGCGACCGCATGGTCACCGACATCGCCGACCGCGTGGTCCCCGAGCCCCACGTCGCCATCATCGACGAGGCCGACTCCGTGCTCGTCGACGAGGCCCGCGTGCCGCTGGTGCTGGCCGGCGCGGCCGAGCGGGTCGACGCCGACGTGGAGATGGCCGACATCGTGCGCGCCCTCAAGCCGCGCATGCACTACGAGATCGACGGCGAGGGCCGCAACGTCCAGCTCACCGACGCCGGGATCGACGCGGTCGAGAAGGCGCTGGGCGGCGTGGACCTGTACGCCGAGGACGAGTCGTCCCTGCTGCCGCAGGTCAACCTGGCGCTGCACGCCCACGTGCTGCTCCAGCGCGACGTCCACTACGTGGTGCGCGACGGCGAGGTCCGGATCATCAACGAGTCCCGCGGCCGCATCGCCCTGCTCCAGCGCTGGCCGGACGGCCTGCAGGCGGCCGTCGAGGCCAAGGAGAAGGTCGCGGTCAGCGAGACCGGCGAGGTGCTGGACTCCATCACCGTCCAGTCGCTGATCCTGCGCTACCCGACCCGGGCCGGGATGACCGGTACCGCCATGGCGGTGGCCGAGCAGCTGCGCGAGTTCTACGAGCTCGAGGTCGCGGTCATCCCCTCCAACAAGCCGAACGTCCGCGAGGACCACGGCACCCACCTCTTCGCCACCCGCGAGGAGAAGGAGGACGCCCTCATCGAGGAGGTCGAGGAGGTGCACGCCACCGGGCGGCCCATCCTCATCGGCACCCAGGACGTCGCCGAGTCCGAGCGGCTGGCCGAGCGGCTGCGCAAGGCCGGCCTGGAGTGCGTGGTCCTCAACGCCAAGAACGACGCCGACGAGGCCGCCATCATCGCGGAGGCGGGCACCCACGGCGCCATCACGGTGTCCACCCAGATGGCCGGCCGCGGCACCGACATCCGCCTGGGCGGCAGCGACATGGCCGACCGCGACCGGGTGGTCGAGGCCGGCGGCCTGTACGTGATGGGCTACGGCCGCTACCCCAGCAGCCGCCTGGACGGCCAGCTGCGCGGCCGCGCCGGGCGCCAGGGCGACCCGGGCGACTCGGTGTTCTTCGTCAGCATGGACGACGACGTGGTGGTCAACAACGCGTCCGAGACCTCCGGGTACTCCACCGACGACCGCGGCGAGATCACCGACCCTGCCTGGCTGTCGATGGTGGACCACGCCCAGCGGGTCGCCGAGGGGCAGCTGCTGGAGGTGCACCGCAACACCTGGCGCTACAACCAGCTCATCGACGTGCAGCGGGACGTGGTCCTGGAGCACCGCGAGCTGGTCCTCACCGGCGACGAGGGCGACCGGCACATCAAGAAGGACCGTCCCGAGAAGCACGCGGAGCTGGTCGAGGAGGTGGGGGAGGAGGCGGTCGCCGACGCGGCGCGGCTCATCACCCTGTACCACCTGGACCGCGGCTGGACCGACCACAACGCGTTCCTGTCGGAGCTGCGCGAGGGCATCCACCTGCGCTTCCTGGGCCGCCGGGACCCGCTGGACGAGTTCAACCGCGACGCGGTGCCGGTGTTCAAGGGCTTCCTGGACGACGCCCGTTCGCGGGCCGCGGAGAGCTTCGAGGAGCTGGAGGTCGAGGACGGCGCCCTGGACGTCTCCGAGGTGGGCGTCAAGCGGCCGTCGATGACGTGGACGTACATGGTCCACGACCACCCGTTCAGCTCGGCCCTGGAGGCCGTGGCGGGCCGTCTCAAGGGACTGATGGGGAACAAGGGGAACAAGTAGTTTCCAGGGCACGTGTTCCAGGGGACACGTGTTCCGGGGAGATCTTCCGGGAACGCGTGTTCTCGGGGGTTCGTGCCCCCCGCTTTTCCCTGGTGCGGGTCGGGACTTTGGTCCCGGCCCGCACTTACTTTTGTCGGCTACTCTTCTGAAAAGCCTCCGTGGCGGGGGAATCGCCATGCGGAATTGACCGGTGCGGGTTAACATGGCTGCGTTTTCCAGAGAATCCGAGACGGTTGGGACAGAAACTGCTGTGGTCCACGAAATCGGCGCGCAGGAAAAGATCAGTTACGGACGCAATGACCGCTTCCTCGGCGGCCCGGTGGGCGGCGGCCAGTTCTGGATCGACGAGGACGGCCGGGCGGTCGCCAAGATCGGCGGCCCCAAGGAGTGGCGGCCCACGCCGATGATCGACGTCCGTGTGGGCGACGTGTTCAGCGTCGGCGGCCAGGTGTGGAGGGTCACCGATATCGTCGACGCGGAGTCCCCGTCCGCTTATCTGCTGGCCACGCGCATTAGCTGAGTTCACGCCCGCCGGCGGGTCCGGCGGGCACCCCTGTTTGCTTGGGCCGGGAATCGCAACCCCGTGCAACCTTTACGGAAAGGTCGCACAGGGTGACGGTTCCCGGTTTTTCTTATGTGGCGTGTTTTCGCCCGGTGAGTGTCCGGTAACGGTGAGCGCCGGTGTCGCCGCAGGTCACGGCGGGTATTTCGGCCGCCGCCGGGGGAATCGAGACGCTCCGGTTATCGGAAGGGGGGTGTCCGTGTTACCGCCGCCTCGTTAACGTCGTTCGTGCAGGGCGCGCCCCGTTCCGGGCCGCCGCGCCCGCCGCCCCGTGGCCGGTCCCAGGGGCTGTCCCCCGCCCCTGGGCCTGGCCTCCCCGCCGTCGGCGGGGGCCTTCTGCTTCCGCCTTCCCGCCCCGTTCCCGCCTCCGGGGACAGCCCTGCCCTCGTCCGGGCGGCGGTTCATAACCGGTTCCAGTGTCTTCTGGAGGAGGGAAGTCGTTACCCTGCTGGGGGAAGGTCGCTCTGCGGGGCTTGCATTAGAACGAGTTTCAGTATTACGCTCAGGCCATGCCCGGCCCGGTGAGGGCGCCCGGTGGTTCGGTCACCCGGCGCCAAGGACGGCCGGTGAGGATCGTCGCCCGCCGAGACCGGATCGCGCCCCGGGACCGGCGGGCGGCGGCCGTCTCAGGCCAGGAGGCGCGAGATCTCCTCGAAGGTGGGGCAGGGCCAGGCCAGTCCGCACCCCGCGCACGTGCCGCCCTCCTCCTCGACGGGGTGGTGCAGCCGCAGCAGTTCCGCGCACACCCCCGCCAGGGCCGCCACGTCGTTGCGCGCGTTCGCGTAGAAGGCCACGTCGTTGATCCGGGACAGCGGGCTCTCGGAGCCGCCCCGCGGTATCCCGACCGTGTCGGGCTCCCAGGGGACCGCCCGGGCCGAGCGCTCCCGGATGCCCTCGACGCACCGGAGCAGTAACGCGTGCTCGGTGGCACTCCCTTTCGTCGGCCTGGTGAACGGCATCGCCGATCTCCCCCCAACGGGTGGATGCGCAGATACATCTAGTGACTCAGCGTATACCTATCGTCGCGCAATGTCGCGACACGGGGAGGAGTGCACAGGAGCGGGCTGCCCCCAAGGGGAGGGGCAGCCCGCCGGGAAGGGGGTCGGGTACGGGCTAGCCGCAGCTGCCGCCGCAGGCGCACGAACCGCCGCTCTGGCAGCCGCACCCGCAGCCCGAACCGCAGCTGCAGGCGCTCGGGGGAGTGGTCAGGGGGTGGGTCATGATCCCTCCTCGGATCGGTCCGGAATCCGGTCCACCGCGCCGGGCGGCGCGGTTCCCGACGGATGACGTGCCCGGGGCCGGGCTTTCCCAATCCGGGACGGTGTCCTTGACGAATCCTGACCGACACGCCGAGGTCCGGGCGGCCCGTCCCCACCGGCCCGGGCGAATCCGGGCTCAGGCGAAGAAACTCGGGGAACGGCTCGGGCGACGCGTCATTCGGTAGAGCCAAACCTGGCCGATGAGCATGACCGGAATGGCGGGGGCCAGCACCGACCACACCAGCACGGCGGTCGTGTCCGGGACCGGGGCCAGCGGCAGGTCTCCCACCACCGCCACCAGCACGCCCGGCACCGCGATCGCCACCGCGGAGGTGTGCCGGGACAGCATCGGGCCGGACAGCCCCGCGGTCGCCGCCAGAGTGGCCGCCAGCACCACCGCCGGGACCACCGCCGCCGCGCCCACTCCGGCGCCCGACAGCGGGGCGGACACCGCGGTGACCAGGGTCCCCGCCAGGGCCGCCAGGGCGATCGGGCGGGTGTCGCGGGCGGCCACGTCCGCGCTCTCCGCGTCGGACTCGCCGACCAGCCGCTCGGCCCCGAAGGCGGCACCCCGCAGCGCGAACAGCAGCACCACGGTCAGCGCGCACGGGACCGTGAACAGGGAGACCCCCGGGTCGCCGGCGACCAGCGACGCCAGGACCCAGCCCCAGGAGAGGGCCAGCGTCCAGCTGCCCGCGACGACGGCGCCGTCCCACAGGGCCGCCCACACCGGGCCCGGCACCCGTGAGCGCAGCCACAGGCCCGCGTCGCGCACCAGCAGCCCCGCGGCCAGCGCCACCAGCACCGGCCACAGCCGCGCCACCACGTGGTGCTCCACGGACGGGAACAGCCCGGCCAGCACCCCCACCAGGGCCACCAGCCACACCTCGGTGGCCAGGAAGTAGGGGGCGATCGCGGCCACCACCCGGCGCCGCTGGTCGGGGCCGCGCGCCACGCGCGGCATCAGCATGCCCAGCCCCACGTCGGCCCCGGCCAGCACCAGGTAGCCGACGACGAACAGGGCGAGCAGAAGAGAGGACAGGGAGGAAAGGACGTCCGACATGGCAAGGCTCCGGTTCAGAACGTGGGGACGGGGGTGGAGGACTCCGCCGGGGCGGCGCCGTCGTCGCGGCGCTCGGCCAGCGGGCCGCCTTCGGGGCCGCGCCGGGCGAACCGCACGAGCAGCCACCAGGTCGTCCCGGCCAGCAGCGCGAACGCCAGCGTGAACAGCCCGAAGGAGGTCGCGGCGGCCGCCGGGGACATCGGCGTCACCGCGTCGGCGGTGGTCAGGTGGTGCACGACGGTCCACGGCTGGCGGTTGGTCTCCCGGAACACCCACCCGCCGACGCTCGCCAGGTAGGGCAGGAAGGGCAGCACGGCCAGCGGGTACAGCGCCCCCCGCAGCCTCCGCGCGCTCTTGGACACACGGGCGATCACCCAGCCCAGCAGCAGCACCGGCCCCAGGAGGAACATCAGGCCCCACATGCCCATCATGAAGACCTCCGCGGCGGTCCCGACGCCGGCGTGCACCCCGCTGCCGGCCGCCTCGATGGCCTCGATCTCCGCCGCGGAGTAGGTCTGGCCGCTGGTGGGCGGGTCCTGCCCGAACAGACCGAACTGCACCCCGCCGAAGCCCGCCACCGGGATCGGCAGCAGGACCATCACCAGCGCCCCGTAGCCGATGCCCCGAGAGAACATCCGCTGCGGGTCGTTCCCGCGCCGCAGGTGGTAGGCGCTCGTCGCGATGATCACCGCCGCGCCCACCAGCAGGGCGCCGGTCACGATGTGCCCGAACGCCATCGTCGCCGCGGGGTTCGTCATCAGCGCCACCGGGTCGGTCAGGTGGGCGACGCCGTCCACCATCTCGAAGCCCACCGGGTTGCGCAGGAACCCGTTGGACACCAGCACCCACCAGGCCGACAGGTACGCCGTCGCGGTGACCACCGCGAAGCACCCCAGGTGCGCCCAGCGGCCCATCCGGTCCCACCCGAAGATCCACAGCCCCAGGAACGTGGACTCGATGAAGAACGCCGTCATCGTCTCCAGGGCCAGCGGCGCCCCGAAGGAGTAGCCGTACATCTCCTGGAGGCCGCTCCAGTTGAGCGCCAGCTGGAGTTCCATGACCAGCCCGGAGAGCACGCCCATGCCGTAGTTGACCAGGTACAGCCCGCCCCAGAAGCGGACCGCGGACATCCGCTCCCGGTCGCCGGACAGGGTCGCCCGCAGCTGGGCGGTGAGGATGTAGGGCGCCAGCCCCAGGGTCAGGGCCACGAACATGAAGTGCGTCGCCGCCGTGAACGCGAACTGGAGCCGCGCCAGGAGGAGGGGATCGTCGAACATCGCAGGGCCTCGTGATCGTCGTCGGGAATCACGAGAAGCATCCGCCGCGGGTCCGGTCCCGGGCATCGTCCGGCGGAGGGCTTTCGCCCGTCTCCCACGGGGGTAGCCGGCCCCGGGGCGCTACTCCCGGGGGGTTACGGGGGTCCCCTAGGGGTTCCGTCCGCTCCAGCCGGGGGTCACCAGCGCCGACTCGTAGGCCAGCACCACCAGCTGCGCCCGGTCCCGCACGCCCAGCTTGACCATGGCCCGGCTGACGTGGGTCTTGGCCGTGGCGGGGCTGAGCACCAGCTCCCGGGCGATCTCCTCGTTGGACAGCCCGCGGCCCACCAGCGCCACCACCTCCCGCTCCCGGTCGGTGAGGCCGTTCAGGCGCGGCGACGGCTCCGCGTTCGCGCGCGGGCGGCTGGTGTAGTCCGAGATCAGCCGCCGGGTGATCCCCGGCGACAGCAGCGCCTCGCCCCGGTGCACCACCCGCACGGCCTGCAACAGGTCGCGCGGCTCGGTGTCCTTGACCAGGAACCCGCTCACCCCCGAGCGCAGCGCCTCGAAGATGTACTCGTCCAGGTCGAACGTGGTCAGGATGATGATCCGGGTCTTCTCCAGGGCGGGCTCGGCGATGATGCGCGCGGCCGCCGCCAGGCCGTCCACCCCGGGCATGCGGATGTCCATGAGGACCACGTCGGGGCGTTCGGCGCGGGCCACCCGCACCGCCTCCTCGCCGTCGGAGGCCTCGGCGACCACCTGGATGTCGTCCGCGCTGTCCAGGAGGGCGCGGAAGCCGGCCCGCACCAGCGCCTGGTCGTCGGCGAGCAGTACGCGGATCAACGTTCACCCCGTTCGTTCTTCGGAACCCGTTATCGGCAGCCGGGCCCGCACCCGGAATCCTCCACCCTCCAGCGGTCCCGCGTCCACCGTCCCGCCGACCAGGGCGGCCCGCTCGCGCATGCCGCTGATGCCGTTGCCCGCGGCGGGGGAGCCCAGGGTGCCGCGCCCGTTGTCGGCGACCTCCACCACCACCGCGTCGGGGAGGTAGTCGACCAGCACCGTGGCCCGGTCCGCCTCCGCGTGGCGCACCACGTTGGTGAGCGCCTCCTGCACGGTCCGGTAGGCGGCGGAGTCGGTGCCCACCGGCAGCCGCACGGGGGTGCCGGCGACCTTCACCTCCACCGCGATCCCGGCGCCCCGGGCGGCCTCCGCGACCTCGTCGATCCGGTCGACCCCGGCGACGGGGGAGCGCGGCGCGCCCTCGTCGGCCGCCCGCAGCACCCCGAGGATGGCGCGCAGCTCCACCAGCGTGTCCTTGCTGGTCTGCTTGATGGTGGCCAGCGCCTGGGAGGCCCGCTCCGGCTCGCTCTCCATCAGGTACAGGGCGGTGCCCGCCTGCACGTTGATGAGCGAGATGTTGTGCGCGACCGTGTCGTGGACGTCGCGGGCCAGCCGCAGCCGCTCCTCGGAGGCCCGCCGCAGCAGCTCCTCCTCCCGGGTGCGGTCGGCCTCGGCCTCGCGCTCGCGGTCCGCCTTGAGGTACTCCTGCCGCCAGCGCACCACCTCGCCGGCGCACAGCAGCACCAGCACCCACCCGACGATGCCCAGTGCCTCGGGGCGGAACGTCTCGTTGGCCGCCAGCTCGTAGCCGTTCACGGCCAGGAACTGCACGATCCCCAGGGTCCAGCCGAAGGTGCGGTACCCCCACCGGACCAGGCTGTAGAGCATGACGGCGGTGCAGGCCATGACCACGCCGTCGGGGAACCCCAGGGGGTAGTAGACGGTCGCCGCGCTCACCGAAACCAGTCCGACGGCGCAGGGGAAGGCGGTGCGCCACAGCAGGGACAGGGAGGCGACCGCGATGAGCGCGTAGCCCCACGGCCAGGGGTCGCGCGCGCCGGTCGCGGGATCCGCCACCTGGACCACGAACGTGCTGCCCGCCGACAGCAGGAGCAGGCCCAGGGCGATCCAGGCGTCGGTCCGTGCGGGGCGCGGGAGTAGTGCTGTCACACCCCCGACGGTACGGCCCGCACGTAGGGGTTTCCGTCCTCCCCCGGGAGGCGATCGCGGCCCCGCGCCTACTCCCCGCGGAGTACCCCGCCGCCCCGGGCGGCCGGAGGACGGCGGTCAGAAGACGCCGTCGGGCGGTGCGGGGGAGTCGACCGCGCCGGTGTCGCGCACCGGGCCGCGGCCGGAGGCGAACCGGTCCAGCTCCCCGCCGGAGAGCAGCCGGGCCATCTCCGGGTCGCGGTGGGCCCGCCGGGACAGCTCGTCCACCGGCAGCGGCCCGTGGGACGCGGTCAGCACCAGGTTGCCGAACCGGCGGCCGCGCAGCACTCCCGGCTCCGCCGACAGCGCCACGTGCGGCAGCACCTCCCGGACGGTCGCCACCTGGCCGCGGGTGTGCGCCAGCGCGCCGCCGTCGCCCACGTTCACCGCCAGCAGCCCGCCGGGGCGCAGCACCCGGGCGGCCTCGGCGTAGAACTCCACCGACGTCAGCCGGGCCGGGGTACGGGCCCCCGCGAAGACGTCGGACACGATGAGGTCGGCGCTCGCGTCGTGCCGGGCCGCGATCCACTCCCGGGCGTCGCCGATCCCCACCCGCAGCTGCGCGCGCCGGTCCCAGGGCAGCCGCCGCCGCACCAGCTCCACCAGCGGGGCGTTCACGTCCACCGCCCGCTGGCGCGAACCCGGGCGGGTGTGCGCGATGTAGCGGGCCAGGGTGAGCGCCCCGGCGCCCAGGTGCAGGGCGTCGACCGGCTCCCGGGCGGGGGCGACCAGGTCGGCGGCGTGCGCGATCCGCCGTACGTAGGAGAAGTCCAGGTGCCCGGGGTTTGACAGGTCCACGTGCGACTGGGGCGTGCCGTCCACCACCAGGAACCACGATTCGGCCCGGTCGGCGTCGGCCAGCAGCTCCATGCCCGGCGCCCCGACGACCTCGTCGTCCTCCCGTGTCCCGCGTCCGCCCATGTCCCCGTCCCGTCCGTCCCGGTGCGGCCCCCAGCGTAGCCGTCCCCAGGTCGGGGAATTGCCGCGCGCTGCGCACCCCGGTGGCGCTAGCCTGGGGTTCCCCTGATTCTTTCGAGTTGTTCCAACACCCGCGCCCCGGCCGGGGCGCGTTCACCGAGGAGTGGCCGTGCTACTGCGGATGTCGACCCTGTTCCTGCGCACCCTGCGTGAGGACCCGGCGGACGCCGAGGTGCCGAGCCACAAGCTGCTGGTCCGCGGCGGCTACGTGCGCCGCGCCGCCCCCGGCGTCTACTCCTGGCTGCCTCTGGGCAAGATCGTCCTGGAGAACGTCGCCCGCGTGGTGCGCGAGGAGATGAACGCCATGGGCGGCCAGGAGCTGCTGCTGCCCGCGCTGCTGCCCAAGGAGTACTACGAGGCGACCGGCCGCTGGGAGGAGTACGGCGACACCCTCTTCCGCCTCCAGGACCGCAAGGGCGCCGACTACCTGCTCGGCCCCACGCACGAGGAGGTCTTCACCCTCCTGGTCAAGGGCGAGTACTCCTCCTACAAGGACTTCCCGGTCATCCTGTACCAGATCCAGGAGAAGTTCCGCGACGAGGCCCGGCCCCGGGCCGGCGTGCTGCGCGGCCGCGAGTTCCACATGAAGGACTCCTACTCCTTCGACATCGACGACGCCGGGCTCCAGGAGTCCTACGACAAGCACCGGGCCGCCTACATCCGGATCTTCGACCGGCTGGGCCTGGAGTACGTCATCGTCAAGGCCACCTCCGGCGCCATGGGCGGCTCGGCCTCCGAGGAGTTCCTCGCGGTCGCGCCCACCGGCGAGGACACCTTCGTGCGCAGCACGGGGTCGGACTACGCCGCCAACGTCGAGGCGGTCGCCACCCCGGCCCCCGCCGCCCTGCCGGTCGAGGGGCTGCCCGAGGCGAAGGTCCACCACACCCCGGACACCGCCACCATCCGCACCCTCGTCGACTTCCTCAACGGTCTCGACCTGGGCCGCGACTTCAGCGAGGCCGACACCCTCAAGAACGTCCTGGTCAAGACCCGCGCCCCGGGCTCGGGCGAGTGGGAGCTGCTGGCCATCGGGCTGCCGGGCGACCGCGAGGTGGACTTCAAGCGCCTGGAGGCCGCCCTGGAGCCCGCCGAGGTGGCGCTGCTGGACGAGGCGGACTTCGCCGCCAACCCGTTCCTGGCCAAGGGCTACATCGGCCCCCGCGCGCTGCTCGACAACAAGGTCCGCTACCTGGTCGACCCGCGCGTGGTCACCGGCACCGCCTGGGTGACCGGCGCCGACCGGACCGACCACCACGTCATCGACCTGGTGGCGGGGCGCGACTTCACCCCGGACGGCGTCATCGACGTCGCCGAGGTCCGCGACGGCGACCCCTCCCCGGACGGGCAGGGCACCCTGTACACCGCGCGGGGCATCGAGATCGGCCATATCTTCCAGCTGGGCCGCAAGTACACCGACGCCTTCCAGGTCGACGCCCTGGGCCCGGACGGCAAGCCCAAGCGCATCACCATGGGCTCCTACGGCATCGGCGTCTCCCGGGTGGTGGCCTCGGTCGTCGAGCAGTCCCACGACGACAAGGGCATCGTCTGGCCGCGCGAGATCGCCCCGGCCGACGTGCACGTCATCGGCACCGGCAAGGGCGACCAGATCGAGGAGGCGCTGCGCATCGCCGGTGAGCTGGAGGCCCGCGGGCTGCGCGTGCTGGTGGACGACCGCAAGGGCGTCTCGCCTGGTGTGAAGTTCACCGACGCCGAGCTGCTGGGCGTGCCCACCGCCGTCATCATCGGCCGCGGCCTGGCCGACGGCGTGGTGGAGCTGCGCGACCGCGCCACCGGGGAGCGCGAGGAGGTCGCCCTGGACGCGATCGTCGAGCGCGCCGCGGCCGCCTGCCGCGCCTGACCCGCGCGAGAACGGCCCCGCCCGGAAGCCCGGGCGGGGCCGTTCCGTCGGTCCGTGTCCCTGCGGACCTCCGCCGCGCTCCGCCCGCCCGGCGCCCTCGACGGACGGCCGACGGCCGCGGGTCCGGCCCGCTCGCACCCGCTGGAAGGTCCTCGGCGGGCGGCCTGCGGCCGGGGCTCTGCCCGCCGGGCGCCTGCCACCGCCCTTGACGGACGGCGGACGGCCGCAGTCCTGGTCCGCTCGTCACCCGTTAGAAGGTCCTCGGCTGAGGACTGACGGCCGACGGCCGCGGCTGTGCGGCCTCGCCCGGCGCCCGGGGGGCGGGCGAGGGCGGTGGGCGCTAGGCCTCGTCGAAGCCCGGCAGGGCGCCGGGCTCCCCGCCGCCTTCGACCACCCGGACCGCCGCCTCCTGGAGGCCGCGGGCCCCCGCGGTGCGCAGGTCGGTGTCGCGGGCGGCCGACAGCCACGCGTAGGCGCGGGCCGTCGCCTCCTCCAGCCCCAGCAGGAAGGAGTCCAGGGCGGCGTCGTCGCGCGACGCCGGCAGGGGGTAGGTCGCCAGCGCGGGCGCCGGGTCCACGCCCGCGGCCACCGACAGGGCGTGCAGTTCGTCACGCAGCGCCTTGTGCACCAGCGCCGCCTCCC
The DNA here is from genome assembly GCF_018316655.1 of Nocardiopsis changdeensis. Taxonomy (GTDB): domain Bacteria; phylum Actinomycetota; class Actinomycetes; order Streptosporangiales; family Streptosporangiaceae; genus Nocardiopsis; species Nocardiopsis changdeensis. The sequence continues at coordinate 1,454,376 of NZ_CP074133.1, forward strand.
CGGCCCGGGTGCGGTAGTCGAGGTCGCCCCCGGCCCCGCCCGCGAACTCGTACCCGTACACCGCCGCGTGCTCGGCGGCCAGGGCCTCCGCCAGGGCCGCGGGGCCGTCGTCGGCCGCCTCGACGGACAGGTCCGCGTCACTCACCGGGCACCGCCACCTTCCATCGCTCTCTCCATCGCCCGGCCGCTCACGCGCGCGCCAGCAGGTGGGCGTGCACGGCCTCACAGGCCCCGATACCGCTGATCAGCTGGGCCAGGCCGGGGTCGGACACCGCCGCCGCCTGGTCGATGCGGGCCGCCGCGGCCGAGGCCTCCAGCACCCGCAGCCCCTCGGCGTCGGGCGCGGTGTCCGGGGCCGGGTCGGTCGGCTCCCCGGACGGGGCCGCCGACTCCTCCGCCGCCGACTTCTCGGGCAGCGCCGCCGTCAGGGCGTCCACGTGCTCCAGGTGGTGGGCGCGCAACCGCTCCAACAGGTCGGACGGCCCCGAGCCGGTCTCGATCGCCGCGGCGTAGCGGGCCGCGACCAGCTCCTTCTCCCACAGCAGCGAGCGGACCACGTGCTCGTCGGGGGTCACGTCGGCCGGATACCAGTCGGCCCCGCCGCACCCGCTCAGGCCGACGGCCCCGGCGACCGCCGCCGCCGCGCCCAGGACCGTACGGCGGCTGATCCCGACCTCGCCCACGCGCTCTCCCCTCCGTGCCCGGCCCTCCGCCCCGCGCCGCCCTCGGCGCCGGACGCCCGGCCTCTTCGTTCTCGCGCTCCCATCTTTCCACGCCCGGCGCCGGAACCGGTCCCCGTCCACACCCCCTGCGGGACAGGGCCTGCGGGTCCGCCGGGACACACCCCGACGCGCCCCCGCCACGGACGGCGACCTGGAAGGGGTCCGGGTGTGGATACCCTTGCACCACGACCGCCGTCGTACGCGACGCGCGGCCGGTTCGCGTCCCCGAGCGGGAGCGGACCCACCAGTCGAAGACTTACGTACAGAGCTGGACCGCCCCGTACACCGGCCCGAAGGCCGCGCGGGCGGGATTCTCGCCTTGAAGGGGCACACCACATGGGAGCGCAGGCGCGTGAGGAGCGCATCGCCGAGCTGCTGGAACCCGTCCTGGCCGCGGCCGGGCTGGACCTGGAGGCCGTCGAGCTGACACCGGCCGGCAAGCGCCGGGTGCTGCGCGTGGTCGTGGACTCCGAGAACGGGGTGGACCTGGACACCGTCGGTGAGGTCAGCCAGGAGGTCGACACGGCCCTGGAGTCCTCCGACGTCATGGGCGAACTGCCCTACGTCCTGGAGGTCACCTCCCCCGGGGTGGACCGTCCGCTGACCCTGCCCAGGCACTGGCGCCGCTCGCGCGGGCGCCTGGTGCAGGCCACCCTCGCCGAGGGCGGCGGGATCACCGGTCGGGTCACCGAGGCCGACGACGAGGGCGTCACCCTGGACGTCGAGGGTCGTCCCCGCACCTTCACCTACGCCGAGATCGGCAAGGGCAGGGTGCAGGTGGAATTCCGCCGTGCCGCCGACACCGACGCGGCGGACTAGAGGGGGAGCCCCGTGGACATTGACATGAGCGTTCTGCGCAGCCTGGAACGCGAGAAGGACATCTCCGTCGAGCTGGTCGCCCGGGCCATCGAGGACGCGCTGCTGATCGCGTACCACCGGGAAGAGGGCCCCGACAAGAAGGCCAGGGTCGAACTCGACCGCTCCACCGGGCACGTCACCGTGTGGGTGGCCGAGCTGGACGAGGAGGGCGACGTCGTCGGCGAGTCCGACGGCACCCCCACCAACTTCGGCCGCATCGCGACCTCCACCGCCAAGCAGGTCATCCTCCAGCGCCTGCGCGACGCCGAGGACGAGCTGACCCTGGGCGAGTTCGCCGGGCGCGAGCACGACATCGTCTCCGGCATCATCCAGCAGGGCAAGGACCCCCGCAACGTGCTGGTCGACCTGGGCCGGATCGAGGCGGTGCTGCCCCCGCAGGAGCAGGTGCCCACCGAGACCTACACCCACGGCGAGCGCCTGCGCGCCTACGTGGTGCAGGTCCGCAAGGGCCACCGCGGCCCCTCGGTGACCCTCTCGCGCACCCACCCCAACCTGGTGCGCAAGCTCTTCGAGCTGGAGGTCCCCGAGATCGCCGACGGCACCGTGGAGATCGCGGCCATCGCCCGTGAGGCCGGCCACCGCACCAAGATGGCGGTCCGCTCCAACCGGGGCGGCGTCAACGCCAAGGGCGCCTGCATCGGCCCCCTGGGCAGCCGCGTGCGCAATGTCATGGCGGAGCTGCACGGGGAGAAGATCGACATCGTCGACTACTCCGACGACCCCGCGGTGTTCGTCGCCAACGCACTGTCCCCGGCGCGGGTCAATTCCGTGGAAATCCTCGACATGGCCGCCCGGGTGGCCCGGGTGATCGTTCCCGACTACCAGCAGTCGCTGGCGATCGGCAAGGAGGGCCAGAACGCCCGCCTGGCCGCGCGTCTGACCGGATGGCGCATCGACATCCGCTCCGACGCGGAGGTCCCGCAGGACGCCGACGAGGCCGAGGACGGGACCGGCGCGGGCGGTCGCGGCGCCGCGACGGACGGTTAACGGGTCGCGGTCGTGGCTCGACGCGATATGGTTGCCGAAGACGGTCCCGACCGTCCCACGCGCACGTGTGTGGGGTGCCGGTCGCGGGCAGTCCAATCCGACCTCGTTCGGATGGTGGCCGAGGGCACGGCCGTCATCCCCGACGTTCGGGGTCGACGTCCGGGTCGCGGTGCCTACCTGCACGACGATCGGCGCTGCCTCGAGGCGGCCGAGCGCAGGCGGGTGTGGTCACGCGCCTTTCGGAGGGGACCGGGCGACGGTGGGTGGGACGTTTCACGTGTGGAGGCGCTGTTCGGTGTCACCCCGCACGACCCGCCGGCGGACCCGTCCCGATAGGGTTGGAATGTCCGGGCCGGCCTCCGGGTTGTAGTGACCGAGGTCGGCGTGCAGTGCTGCGCGCTGCACGAGTTGTGTACGGCCCATTGTTGTGTAGCGATGAGGAAGCAGGTCGAGATTGCGATGAGCGCCTGATGAGTACGCAGCGATGAGTACGAGCTAACAACGGTCCGGCACGAGCCCATGTCCCGGACCGAAGCTGAAGGAGAGTAGTGGCGAAGGTCCGGGTGTACGAACTCGCGAAGGAGTTCGGAGTAGAGAGCAAGGCCGTCCTGGCCAAGCTCAACGAGATGGGCGAATTCGTCCGTTCGGCGTCCTCGACGATAGAGGCCCCCGTCGTGCGACGCCTGCAGGAAGCTTTCAACAACGGGAACGACGGCGGCAAGAAGGGCGGGGCCCCCAAGCCCGGCCCGCGCGCCGAGTCCTCCGCGGCCCCCAAGCCGGGGCCCGCGCCCAAGCCGGGTCCCAAGCCGGGTCCGGCCGCCAAGCCCGCCCCGCAGTCCCCGGCCGCGCAGCCCCCGTCCTTCCAGGGCGAGCCCGCGCGTCCGGCGGGCCCCAAGCCGGGCCCCAAGGCCCCGCGCGGCGAGTCCGGCCAGCGTCCCGGCGGTGCTCCGCGCCCCGGTCCGCAGGGCCGTCCCGAGGGCGGCGCCCCGCGCGGCGACCGTCCCGAGCGCGGTGACCGCCCCGAGCGCGGCGAGCGCCCGCAGCGCGGCGACCGCGGTCCGCGTCCCGAGGGCCGCAGCCCCCGTCCGGGCCCGCGCCCGGCCGGTCCGCGCCCCGGCAACAACCCGTTCCAGACCAACGCCTCGGGCATGGGTGCCAGGCCGGCCCCGCGTCCCGGCGGCGGCGCCCCGCGTCCGGGCGGCCCCAGCGGCCAGGGCGGTCCCCGTCCCGGCCCGCGTCCGGGCCCGCAGGGCGACCAGCGCGCTCCCCGCCCCGGCGGTGGCGCTCCGCGTCCGGGTGCTCCCGGCGCCCAGGGCGGTCCCCGTCCCGGCCCGCGTCCGGGTCCGCAGGGCGACCGCGCCCCGCGTCCGGGCGGTGCCGCGGGCGTGCCGCGTCCCGGCGGCGCGGCTAGCGCCCCCGCCCCGGTGGCGGCGCTCCGCGTCCGGGCGGTCCGCGCCCCAGCCCGATGAACATGCCCTCGTCCCGTCCCGCCCCGGCCGAGCGGTGCCGGTCGCGGCGGTCCCGGCGGCGGTCGTCCCGGCCCCGGCGGCCGCGGCCGCGGCGGCGCCCCGCGGGTGCCGGCGGTCCGCGTCCCGGCGGCGGCGGTGGCGGCGGCGGTCGTCCCGGCGGCGGCGGTGGCTTCGGCGGCCGTCCCGGCGGCGGTGGCCGCGGTCGCGGCGGCGGCACGGCCGGTGCGTTCGGCCGTCCGGGCGGTCGTCCCGGGCGTGCCCGCAAGTCCAAGAAGCAGCGGCGTCAGGAGTTCAACGACCTCCAGGCCCCGTCGTTCGGCGGCGTCAAGATCCCGAGCGGCAACGACCAGGTCATCCGCCTGTCCCGCGGCGCTTCGCTGTCCGACTTCGGCGACAAGATCGACGTCAACCCGGCGTCGCTGGTCCAGGTGCTGATGCACCTGGGCGAGATGGTCACCGCGACCCAGTCCCTGCCGGACGAGACCCTGGTGCTGCTGGGCGACGAGCTCAAGTACCGCATCGAGGTCGTCAGCCCGGAGGACGAGGACCGCGAGCTGCTGGAGTCCTTCTCCATCGAGTTCGGCGAGGACGACGGCACCGAAGAGGACCTGCGTCCCCGTCCGCCCGTGGTCACCGTCATGGGCCACGTCGACCACGGTAAGACCCGACTGCTGGACACCATCCGCAAGACCAACGTCGTGAGCGGCGAGGCCGGCGGTATCACCCAGCACATCGGTGCCTACCAGGTCGCCACCGAGGTGGACGGCGAAGAGCGCAAGATCACCTTCATCGACACCCCCGGTCACGAGGCGTTCACCGCCATGCGTGCCCGCGGTGCGAAGGTCACCGACATCGCGGTCCTGGTGGTCGCGGCCGACGACGGCGTCAAGCCGCAGACGGCCGAGGCCATCGACCACGCCAAGGCGGCCGAGGTGCCGATCGTGGTGGCGGTCAACAAGATCGACGTCGAGGGCGCCGACCCGCAGCGGGTCCGCGCGCAGCTCACCGAGTACGGCCTGGTGGCCGAGGAGTACGGCGGCGACGTCCAGTTCGTGGACATCTCCGCTCTCCGCGGCACCAACATCGACGCCCTGCTCGAGTCGATCGTGCTGACGTCCGACGCGGCCCTGGACCTCCAGGCCAACCCGGACATGGACGCGCAGGGTCTGGCCATCGAGGCCTACCTGGACCGCGGCCGCGGCTCCACGGCCACGGTGCTGGTCCAGCGCGGCACGCTCAACGTCGGCGACTCGATCGTCTGCGGCGACGCCTACGGCCGCGTCCGCGCCATGCTCGACGAGCACGGCCAGAACGTGCAGAGCGCCGAGCCGTCCCGTCCGGTGCAGGTGCTGGGTCTGACCAACGTTCCCAGCGCCGGCGACAGCTTCCTGGTCGTCAAGGACGACCGGGTGGCCCGCCAGATCGCGCAGCAGCGCGAGGCGCGCGAGCGCTTCGCCCAGCAGGCGCGGTCGGCCCGCCGTGTCACCTTCGAGACCTGGCAGGACCACCTCAAGGAGGGCGAGCGCTCCGAGCTGCTCTTGCTCATCAAGGGTGACATGTCCGGTTCGGTCGAGGCGCTCGAGGAGTCGCTGCTCAAGATCGACGCGGGTGGCGAAGAGGTCAACATCCGGGTCATCGGGCGCGGTGTCGGTGCGATCACGCAGAACGACATCAACCTGGCGGCCTCCGCCGACGCCATCATCATCGGCTTCAACGTTCGGCCCGAGGGCAAGAACAGCGAGCTCGCCGACCGCATGGGCGTCGACATCCGCTACTACTCGGTCATCTACCAGGCCATCGACGAGGTCGAAGCCGCCGTCAAGGGTCTCCTCAAGCCCATCTACGAGGAGGTCAAGCTCGGTTCGGCCGAGATCCGCGAGGTCTTCAAGGTGCCCCGGATCGGCAACATCGCCGGTTCGATCGTCCGCGACGGCATCATCCGCCGCAACTCCAAGGCGCGGCTCATCCGCGACGGGGTCGTCATCTCCGAGAACCTCACGGTGGACTCGCTCCGCCGGTTCAAGGACGACGCGACCGAGGTCCGCGAGGGCTTCGAGTGCGGTATCGGTGTCGGCTACAACGACATCCGCATCGAGGACGTCATCGAGACGTACGAGATGCAGGAGAAGCCCCGCGACTAGGAGTCGCGAGGCCTGATCCACCGGGGCCCCGGACACGAGCTGTCCGGGGCCCCGCCTTTGACGGTTCACAACACCACAGGTGATCACTTGTACGTTGGGGCGCTGACCCTGGACGTCCTTCTGGGCGACGTCCACTCGCTCAAACAGAAGCGTTCGGTGGTGCGGCCGGTCATCGCCGAGCTGCGCCGCAAGTTCTCGGTGTCGGTCTCCGAGGTGGGAGAGCACGACCTGTACCGTCGCGCCAAGATCGGCGTCGCGGTGGTCGCCCCCACGGCGGCCCACGCCCGGGAGCAGATGGACACCTGCGAGCGCTTCGTCGCGGGCCGTCCCGAACTGGAGCTGCTGTCCGCCAGGCAGCGGCTCTTCAACGAAGAGGAAGACTGACCATGGTTGACGCCGCACGCGCGCGAAAGATCGCCGACCGCATCCAGCGCATCGTCGCCGAGATGCTGGACCGACGGATCAAGGACCCGCGCCTGGGATTCGTCACCGTGACCGACGCGCGCATCACCGCCGACCTGCGGGACGCCACGGTGTACTACACGGTGTTCGGCAGCACCGAGGACCGGGCCGCCTCCGCCGCGGCGCTGGAGAGCGCCAAGGGCCTCATCCGCAGCGAGGTGGGCAGGCAGACCGGCATCCGGCACACGCCGAGCCTGACCTTCGTCATCGACGAGGTTCAGGAGAACGCCCAGCACATCGAGGAGCTGCTGGTCAAGGCGCGGCAGTCGGACGCCGAGGTGGCCCAGCGGGCCACCGGCGCCAGCCCGGCGGGCGAGGCCGACCCCTACAAGGCGCCGCGTGAGGCCGAGGACGACGACGAGGACGAGGAGTAGCCCTCCCGTCCCGTGCCGCGGGGAGACCGCGGCCGGAGACGCCGGCCGGGGACCCTCCGGTCCCCGCCGTACGGGCGGCGGCGCAGCGCCGCCGCCCGCTCCCCTTTCCCGACCCCTTCCCGAGGAGACCGATGGCCGAGAGCGGCGTCGTGGTGATCGACAAACCCGCCGACTGGACCTCGCACGACGTGGTCGCCAAGACCCGCGGGCTGGCCAGGACGCGCCGGGTCGGACACGCGGGCACCCTGGACCCGATGGCCACCGGTGTCCTGGTGCTGGGGATCGAGAAGGGCACCAAGCTCCTGGGCCACCTCACCCTGACGGAGAAGGCGTACGACGCCACCCTCCGGCTGGGGCTCACCACCAACACCGACGACGCCGAGGGCGAGCCGGGGGAGCGGGTGGACGCCTCGGGGGTGACCGACGAGGCCGTCCACGAGGCGGTGCGGGCGCTCACCGGGGAGATCATGCAGGTCCCGCCGCAGGTCAGCGCGATCAAGGTGGACGGCGTGCGGGCCTACAAGTCGGCGCGGAAGGGCCAGGAGGTCGAGCTGAAGGCCCGCCCGGTCACCGTCTCCGCGTTCGAGGTCACCGGCATCCGCCGGGTGACCGACGAGGCGGGGACGTTCGTGGACGTGGACGCCTCCGTCGTCTGCTCCAGCGGCACCTACATCCGCTCCCTGGCCCGCGACGCGGGCGCCGCCCTGGGCGTCGGCGGCCACCTGACGGCGCTGCGCCGCACCCGGGTGGGCCCCTACGACCTGGCGCAGGCGCGCACCCTGGACCAGCTGGCGGAGGAGTTCACCCAGGTCCCGCTGGCGGAGGCGGTCGCCGCGGCCTTCCCGTCGCGCGCGCTCACCGAGGAGGAGACCCGGCGGGTGCGGCACGGCAACCGGATCGACCCCACCGACCAGGGGCGGGGGCCCATCGGCCTGTTCGCCCCCGACGGCCGGGTGATCGCGCTGGCGGAGAACCGCCGCGACCACATGAAGCCCCTGGTGGTCTTCGAACCCGCCTAGTCCGTGTTCCTTTGAACCTCCGCTGCGCTTCGGCCCGCCCGTCGCCCGCCACCACCCTCAACGGACGGCCTGCGGCCGCAGCCCGGTCACCTTGTTCGGCGCCCCTCGAGGGCGGGAACCTTCGGCCCCTCCGTCGCAGTCCTCGCCCGCCCGTCGCCCACCACCTCCCTCAACGGATGGCCTACGGCCACAGGCTTTCCTCGAGGACCGCTCCTTCGGGGCCTCCAGAACCCCGCCGGGCGCCTCACGAACCCCGGCGGCACAGGAGAGCGTTCAAAAAACAGGCATTAGGCAGCGGGGACCTCGGCGAGGAAGCCGGCCAGGGCGGCGGTGAGTTCGGCGGGGCGCTCCACCGAGGGCACGTGCCCGGTGTCGGGCAGCTCCAGCAGCCGGGCGCCGGGGATCCCGGCGTGGTAGAGGTCGGCGACCTCCTGGATCTCGCGCACGTCGGACAGGCCCTTGACGACCAGGGCGGGCACGCCGACCTCGGCGAGCCGCCCGTTGGCCGGCGGGTCGATCCACCGGGGCGTGTTGGCCGGGGAGGACCACAGGCGGGCGAACAGCTCGCGCAGCATCAGCAGGCTCAGGTCCCAGGACTCCGGGGGGAGGTCCTCGGGGGAGCGGCCGGGGCCGGCCACCATGAACCGGGCCTGCGCCTGCGCCATCGCGGCCACGTCCGCGGGGTCGGGGGCGGCGTTCCCGGCCCGGTAGCGGGCCAGGCGCTCGGGCGGGACGGCGGGGCCGACGGCGGCGGCCGCCGCGTCCGTGAACGACTGCGGCCACCGGTGGCCGGACATCCCCGGGCAGACCAGGGCCAGGGCGCCGACCCGGCCGGGCGCGGCCAGCGCGGCGTCCACGGCGTGCGCGCCGCCGTACGACGCGCCCACCAGGGCGGCCCGGTCGATGTCCAGGGCGTCCATGAGGTCGAGCAGGTCGCGGTGGTGCTCCACCGGCCCCCCGTGGTCGGCGGAGCCGCCGACCCCGCGCCGGTCGTAGCGCACCACCCGATGGTCCGCGGCCAGCGCGGCGAACTGGTGGTCCCACATGCGCCGGTCGGCCAAGCCCGCGTGCAGCAGCACCACGGCCGGTCCGTCGCCGGCCTCGTCGTAGGCGAGTCGGGTCGAGCCCGTGTCGATCATCGGCATCCGGGCAGGCTAACGACCCCCCCGCTCCCTGTCGACCCCCTTCTCCCCACCGCAGAACCCCGGCGCTCCCGAAGCACGGCCCGCCGGGGCACGGGCGCCGCGGGGGGACTGGTGTCGGCGGGCGGGCGGCGGACGTGGCAGGCTTGGGGCGAGGGGGCCGCAGGGCCCTCCGCCTGGCCTCGTGACGAAGGGGAGTCGGACGTGCGGCGATGGGACGGGCCGGAGGGCGTGCCCTCCGGATGGGGGCGGTCCGTGGTGGCCGTCGGTGTCTTCGACGGTGTGCACCGGGGACACCGGGCCCTCCTGGCGACCGCGGTCGAACGGGGCCGGGAGCTGGACCTGCCGGTGGTCGTGGTGACCTTCGACCCGCACCCGGAGGCGGTGCTGCGCGGCGTGACCCCGCCGGTGCTCACGCCGGTGGAGCGGCGGATCGAGCTGCTCGGCGGGTACGGGGCGGACGCCGTGTGCGTCATGCCGTTCACCAAGGACCTGTCGGCGCGCACCCCCGAGGAGTTCGTGCGCGGCCTCCTGGTCGACCGGCTGCACGCCGCGGCCGTGGTGGTGGGCGAGGACTTCCGGTTCGGGCACCGGGCCGCCGGAGACGTGGCCGAGCTGGCCCGCCTGGGCGGGGAGTTCGGCTTCACGGCGGACGGGGTCGCGCTGGTCGCCGACGGGGAGGCCATCACCTCCACCCGGGTGCGCGGCCTGCTGGCCGACGGCGACGTCGCCGGGGCCGCCGCGCTGCTGGGGCGCCCGCACCGGGTCGAGGGCGAGGTCGTGCACGGCGCCGCGCGCGGCCGCGAGCTGCTGGGCTTCCCCACCGCCAACATGGACCTGCCCCCGCACACCGCCGTCCCGGGCGACGGCGTGTACGCGGGCTGGCTGAGCCGGGTCGAGCCGGTCCCGGGCCGCGAGTCGCGCTGGCCCGCCGCGATCTCGGTGGGCACCAACCCCACCTTCGACGGCGCCGAGCGGACCGTGGAGTCCTACGCCCTGGACCGCGACGACCTGGAGCTGTACGGGGTGCGGATGACCGTGGACTTCACCGAGCGCATCCGCGGCCAGGAACGGTTCGACCGGCTGGACGACCTCATCGTCGCGATGCGGCGCGACGTCGAGCGCTGCCGCGCCGTCCTGGGGGTCTCCTGAGCCGGGGAGACCGCCCCCACGCTGCGTGCACGCCCGCGCCCTCCGTGTTTGCGGTAGGGTGGAGTCGTCCACGTGTGCCCCGCACGAGGTCACGGTAGCGTGACCCGAGGGGGAGCGCGATGTCCTCCCGCCGTCGGCGGGAGCCGCGCGGCACACCCGACGGTGACTGTTCGTACGCGTGGTCACCGCGTCTGACCCCGGTCCCTTCCGGCCGGGTTCGCCCTGCGTACCGAATCATTGAGAAAAGGAACGACGTGTCGATCGACGCCGCCACCAAAGAGAAGATCATCGCCGAGTACGCCACCGGCGAGGGCGACACCGGCTCCCCCGAGGTCCAGGTCGCGCTGCTCACGCACCGCATCACCGAGCTCACCGAGCACCTCAAGGACCACAAGCACGACCACCACAGCCGTCGCGGCCTGCTCCTGATGGTCGGCCGTCGCCGCCGTCTCCTCAAGTACATCGCCAAGCAGGACATCACCCGCTACCGCTCGCTGATCGAGCGCCTGGGCCTGCGCCGCTAGGACGTCGGAGGGAGCGGCTTCGGCCGCTCCCCCTTTCTTAGTAGGGTGTACGTGTCGGCGGTCACCGCCGCACCCGCACGCCAACTGAACAGAGACCACCCGCGCCCATCACTCCCTCGGCCGCAGAGTCGAGGCCGGTCCTCGGTAGTGGCCTCCGGAAGGTCCCGTCACGGGACCCCGTGGGCTTCGATCGATGACCGGCCGTCATCAACTCCGGGGCACGGACGCGGGGAACGAACACACGCGCCGGACCAGCGGGTCCGGCGCATCCCAACGCGAACACGTGTAGTAGGAGGTCGCCCATGGAGGGCGTTTACTCTGCCGAAGCCGTCATCGACAACGGCAAGTTCGGCACCCGTACCATCCGCTTCGAGACCGGTCGCCTGGCCCGCCAGGCCGCCGGTTCGGCGACGGTGTACCTGGACGACGAGACCGTCGTGCTGTCCGCCACCACCGCCTCGAAGCGACCCAAGGACAACCTCGACTTCTTCCCGCTGACGGTGGACGTCGAGGAGCGCATGTACGCGGCCGGCCGCATCCCCGGCTCGTTCTTCCGGCGTGAGGGCCGTCCCTCCGAGGACGCCATCCTCACCTGCCGCCTGATCGACCGGCCGCTGCGCCCGTCGTTCAAGAAGGGTCTGCGCAACGAGATCCAGATCGTCGAGACGATCCTGGCCCTGCACCCGGACCACCTGTACGACGTCGTGGCCATCAACGCCGCCTCGATGTCCACCCAGATCGCCGGGCTGCCCTTCTCGGGTCCGATCGGCGGCGTGCGCGTCGCCCTGATCGACGGCCAGTGGGTCGGCTTCCCGACGCACTCGGAGCTGGACAACGCCACCTTCGACATGGTGGTCGCCGGTCGCGTCCTGGAGGACGGCGACGTCGCGATCATGATGGTGGAGGCCGAGTCCACGGTCCACACCCTCAAGCTGGTCGCCGAGGGCGCCGTCGGCCCCAACGAGCAGACGGTGGCCGAGGGCCTGGAGGCCGCCAAGCCCTTCATCAAGGTGCTGTGCCGCGCCCAGCAGGCCGTCGCGGACCAGACCAGCCGCGAGGAGGGCGAGTTCCCGATCTTCCTCGACTACGAGGACGACGTGTACTCCGCCGTCGACTCCGCCGTGCGCGAGGACCTGTCCAAGGCGCTGACCATCGCGGACAAGCAGGACCGCGAGGCCGAGCTGGACAAGGTCAAGGCCGCCGCGGCCGAGAAGCTCGCCGAGGACTTCGAGGGCCGCGAGAAGGAGGTCTCGGCCGCCTTCCGCTCGCTCACCAAGAACCTGATGCGCGAGCGCGTCCTGCGCGACAAGGTCCGCATCGACGGCCGCGGCCCCAAGGACATCCGCCCGCTGTCCGCCGAGGTCGGCGTGCTGCCGCGCGTCCACGGCTCGGCGCTCTTCGAGCGCGGTGAGACCCAGATCCTGGGCGTCACCACCCTGAACATGCTGCGCATGGAGCAGACGGTCGACACTCTCAACCCCGAGAAGACCAAGCGCTACATGCACAACTACAACTTCCCGCCCTACTCCACCGGTGAGACCGGCCGGGTGGGCTCGCCCAAGCGGCGCGAGATCGGGCACGGCGCCCTCGCCGAGCGCGCCCTGATCCCGGTCCTGCCCTCGCGCGAGGAGTTCCCGTACGCCATCCGCCAGGTCTCCGAGGCGCTGGGCTCCAACGGCTCCACCTCGATGGGCTCGGTCTGCGCCTCCACCATGGCCCTGCTGTCGGCCGGCGTGCCGCTCAAGGAGATGGTGTCCGGCATCGCCATGGGCCTGATCAGCGAGGGCGACGAGTTCGTCACCCTCACCGACATCCTCGGCGCCGAGGACGCGTTCGGCGACATGGACTTCAAGGTCGCCGGCACCCGTGAGCTCATCACGGCCCTGCAGCTCGACACCAAGCTCGACGGCATCCCCGCCGAGCAGCTGGCGCTCGCGCTCCAGCAGGCCCGCGGCGCGCGCCTGGCGATCCTCGACGTCATGCAGGAGGCCATCGAGCGTCCGGCCGAGATGAGCCCGAACGCTCCGCGCATCCTGACCGTCAAGGTCCCCGTCGACAAGATCGGCGAGGTCATCGGCCCCAAGGGCAAGATGATCAACTCGATCCAGGACGAGACCGGCGCCGAGATCACGATCGAGGACGACGGCACCATCTACATCGGTGCCACCGACGGCCCCTCGGCCGAGGCCGCCCGCGACACGATCAACCAGATCGCCAACCCGACGATGCCCGAGGTCGGCGACCGCTACCTGGGCACCGTCGTCAAGACCACGACGTTCGGCGCGTTCGTGTCGCTGCTGCCCGGCAAGGACGGCCTGCTGCACATCTCGCAGATCCGCAAGCTGCACGGCGGCAAGCGGATCGAGAACCTCGACGACGTGATCAGCATCGGCGAGAAGATCCAGGTCGAGATCCGCGAGATCGACGACCGCGGCAAGCTGTCGCTGGTCCCGGTCGAGGTCGTCGAGGCGGAGGCCGCCCAGGCGGCTCCGGCCGCTCCGGCCGAGGGCGACGCCCCGGCCGAGGCCGAGGACAAGGACGGCGACAACGGCGAGGGCGCCCCGCGCCGGCGCCGCCGCCGCTCGAGCAGCCGCTCCGAGAACACCTGATCCGCTCTGAACACGTGAGGGGGCGGTCGCACCGTGGGTGCGGCCGCCCCCACCGCGTATCCTCGGGCGGTAGGTCCCACGCACACGACGCGAAGAAGAAGGATTCATGAGTTCTGTCCCCATCGCCGCCGAGCAGGAGCCGGGCACGACCGTGACGCTGCTGGAAGCGGACGGCGGCTCCGGCCTGGTGCGCCGGACCGTGCTGCCCGGCGGACTGCGCGTGGTCACCGAGCACATCCCCGGCGGGCGCTCCGCCGCGTTCGGGATCTCGGCGACCACGGGCTCGCGCGACGAGGACGCCGCGCACGCCGGTTCGGCGCACTTCCTGGAGCACCTGCTGTTCAAGGGGACCCGGACCCGGTCGGCGCTGGAGATCTCCGCGCTGCTGGACGGGGTGGGCGCCGACCACAACGCCTACACCACCAAGGAGCACACCTGCTACTACGCGAAGGTGCTCGACCGCGACCTGCCGCTGGCCATCGACGTGGTCGGTGACATGGTCGCCAACTCGGTGCTGGACGAGGGCGAGGTGGAGACCGAGCGCGGCGTGATCCTGGAGGAGATCGCCATGTACGAGGACGAGCCCGCCGACCTGGTGGACGACGTCTACGCGGCGCACTTCTTCGGGGACACCCCGCTGGGGCGGCCGATCCTGGGCACCATCGACACCATCAAGGCGCTGCCCCGGGAGCGGATCGCCGAGCAGTACCGGGACGCCTACGTCCCCTCGGAGCTGATCGTCACGGCGGCCGGGAGCCTGGACCACGACCTGGTGGTGGAGCAGGTCCGGGAGATGTTCGCCGAGCGGCTGGCCGCCGCGGGCGACGCCCGCCCGGCGGGGCCGCGCATCGGCGGCGGCCCGGTCCCCACCTTCGGCGGCCAGGTGGTGCAGCCGCGCGACACCGAGCAGGCGCACATCATCCTGGGGTCGGAGGGCATCATGCGCACCGACCCGCGCTGGCACGCGCTGCGGCTGCTCAGCGCCGCCCTGGGCGGCGGCATGTCCTCGCGCCTGTTCCAGGAGGTGCGCGAGAAGCGCGGCCTGGCCTACGCGGTGCACGCCTACCACACCGGCTACGCCGACACCGGGACCTTCCAGATCTACGCGGGCTGCCTGCCGGAGAAGGCCGACGAGGTCATCGGGGTGTGCCGGGACGAGCTGGCCAAGGTGGCGGCGTCGGGGATCACCGACGAGGAGCTGCGCCGGGCCAAGGGGCAGATCCAGGGCTCCCTGGTGCTGGGCAGCGAGGGCACCAACGCCCGGATGGGCCGCCTGCTGGGGCACGAGCTGAACCACCCGCGCCACTTCTCCATCGACGAGGACCTGGCCCGGTTCGACGCCGTCACCGACGCCGAGGTCGCCGAGGTCGCCGCCGAGCTGCTGTCGCGCCCGCGGGCGCTCGCGGTCATCGGCCCCTACGACGAGGGCCGCACCTTCTGACCTCCCGGCCGGCCGTACGGGCCCGCACCCCGCACCGGGCGGGGCGCGGGCCCGCTGTGCGCCCGGTCAGCCTTCGAGCAGGGTGTCCCCGACGTAGCCGCCCTCGGCGCAGCCCGGGGGGACGGCGAACACGGCCGAGCCGACGGCGGTGACCCACTCGTTGAGCAGGTCCAGCTCGTCCAGCCTGCGCTGGATGGGGACGAACTGGCGGACCGGGTCGGCCTGGTAGGAGGCGAACAGCAGCCCCGCCTCCGGGGTCCCGTGGTCGCGCAGGTCGTAGTTGTAGCCGCGCCGGAAGATCCGCTCCTCGGGGTCGTCGGTGCGGGAGCGGCGCACGTGGGCGAAGTCCGCGATCACGGACAGCCCGGTGGCGTCGGTGGCCGCGAGGTCCACCTCGGCGTGCTCGCCGCCGCCGGTCAGCGGCGCCCCGTCGGCCAGGCGGCGGCCGATGACCGCCTCCCGGGCGGGCCGGTCCAGCTCGTCCCAGGTGTCCAGGTGGGTCTCGATGCGCCGCAGCACCAGCCCGGTGCCCCCGGCGAGCCAGGGCGGTCCGGCCTCCCGCCACACCAGGTGGTCGAAGTCGGCGGTCCCCGGGCGCGGGTTGACCGTCCCGTCCACCTGGCCCATGAGGTTGCGCATGGTGGTGCCGTCGGCCTCGGAGCCGTGGGCGCGCCGGAACCCGCTCTGGGTCCACCGGGGCTCGGTGAAGGCGCGCGCGTCCTTGCCGAGCATCCGCACCGCGTGCGCCACCGTCACCGGGTCGTCGGCGCACACCTGGACGAGCAGGTCGGCCTGGCCCCAGCGCGGGTCCAGGTCGTCGTGGTCGAACTCCGGGAGCGGCCGCAGCCAGCCGGGCACGGCGTCCGGGTCCACCCGCTCCACCAGGCCCGGGCCGAACCCGAACGTGACGGTCAGGCCCGCCGGGACGGCCGCCAGCTCGGGTTCGGTGTCGGCCAGGGCGGGCTCGCCCCGGGTCAGGCGGGCGGCGTCGTCGCTGAGCAGCCTCATCAGCCGGCGCACCCCCTCGGCGTCCACGTCCCGGCCCAGGTCGAAGGCGGTGAACGCGGCGTGCGCCTGCGGCGGGGTCTCCACCCCGGCCTGGCGGGGCCCGTGGAAGGGCACGGTCCGCTCCCCGTTGAGGGGGAGCGCAGCGGCCTCCTGCGGCGCGGTAGGCGCGCCGGCCGCCCAGCGGTGGGCCAGCGCTCCGCCGACCGCTCCCGCGCCGGCCGCCGCGCCGCCCAGGAGCAGGCCGCGTCTGCTGACGGTCCGGTCCATCAGTGGTCCCCGCCGTCCCCGTGGTCCCCGTGGCCCCCTCCGCCGTGGCCGTCGCCCTCGTACTCCTCGTCGGCCCCCGCGTACTCCTTCACCGGAGCGGTGAACTCCGCCGTCGACCCGTCGGCGAACTCCACCGTGACGGTGGCCTCCATGCCCGGCTCCAGGTCCTCCGTGAGGCCCATGAGCATGATGTGGTCGCCGCCGGGCGCCAGGGCACGGGTGCCCCGGGGCTCCACGGGGAACCCGCCGTCGATCTCGCGCATGGTGGATTCGGTGCCCTCGGTGACGACCTCGTGCAGCTCGACCGTCTCCGCCGCCGGGTGCTCGGCCGCCACGATGACGATCTCCGCGTCGGAGCCGTTGGCCACCTCGCCGAACACGGCGGTCATCCCCTCCTCGGCGGTGACGGCCTTGACCCAGGGGTCGGTGATCGAGAAGGCCTCCGCCTGCTCCGCCGCCGGAGAGGGCGGGGCGGACTCGGCGGCCGCGCCCCGGGGCGTGTCGGCCGGGGTCCCCGTGCCGCAGGCGGTGAGGGCGAGGCCGAGCACGGCCGCGATCGGCAGGGCGCGGGCGGTGCGGGTGTACTGCATCGTTCCTCCGATTCGGGGCCGTACCGGAGACGGCCCTTCCGTCATCGGAGTCGTCGTGCGGGGGCGGGCGGTTCCCGCCGGTTCCGGGCGGCGGCGCCCGGGAGGCGCCGCCGCCCGGCTCAGGAGCCCCGTTTGCGCCTGCGGACGGAGATCGTCTTGGGCGCGGCGGCGTTGGCCGCGCCGCGCACCACCACCTCCAGCAGACCCTCCCCGTAGGAGGCCTCCACGTCGCGTTCGCTGACCCCCTCGGGCAGGGTGATCTCGCGGCGGAAGGTGCCCATGAACCGCTCCGACGAGTAGTAGACGACCGTTCCCTCCTCGTCGCGCCTGCGCTCCCCGCTGATGGTGAGGACCCCGTGGTTGAAGCTGACGGCGACGTCCTCCTCGTACACCCCGGGCACCTCGCAGCGGACGACCAGGTCCTCGCCGCGGGCGAGGATGTCGGTGGGCGGGCTCCAGGCGTCGGCGTACCCGCGTTCGCGCAGGCCCGTCTGGCTGGTCTCGATCGACGCCATGGCGTCGGAGACCCGGTTCATCTCGGTGATCATGTCCACGACCCCGTGGAAGGGGTTGCTGAACTTCTTCGGTGCCATCGCGGGCCCCTTCTGCTAGCGGCCGCCGGGCGGGCGGTAGGACGGCATCTGGTCCTCGGGTTCGTACACGATCTTGGGCCCGTGCCTGCGGGGCTCGTCCTTGAGCGCCTTGGCCAGCCCCCAGCACATGAACAGCAGGATCACCGCGAACGGGAGCCCGGTGACCACCGCCGCCGCCTGGAGCGCGGAGAGGGCGTCGGCCCCGCCCAGGACCAGCAGGACCAGGGTCACGGCGCCCTCGCTGATCGCCCAGAACGCCCGCTGGGCCTTGAGCGGGTTGGGGTCGCCCCCGTTGGTGAGCATGTCCACCACGAGGGAGCCGGAGTCGGAGGAGGTGATGAAGAAGACCGCCACCACGATGATCAGCAGGACCGAGACGAGCACGCCCGCGATCTGGCCCAGGGGCAGCAGTTCGATGAGCCGGAACGCCCGGTCCTCCTCCGCCAGCGCGTTGAGCCCGCCGCCCTCGAACAGGTCGTAGTACAGGCCGGAGCCGCCGAACACCCCGAACCACAGGACCGAGACGACGACCGGTGCGAACAGCGCGCCGATGACGAACTCCCGGATGGTCCGCCCGTAGGAGACGCGGGCCAGGAAGATGCCGACGAACGGCGCCCAGGAGATCCACCAGCCCCAGTAGAAGATGCTCCACGTGGTGGTCCAGCTCGCGGCCTGCTCGTCCATCAGAGAGCTGGGGAAGGACAGGCTCCACGGGACGAGGTTGTCCAGGTACTCGCCCAGGCCCGTGGTGGTGATGCTGATGATCCACAGCTTGGGCCCGAGCAGGAAGACGATCAGCATCAGCGCGATCGCCAGCCACAGGTTGATCACCGACAGGCGGCGGATGCCCTTGTCGATCCCGGCCAGAACGCTGAGCAGGGCGATGCCGGTGATGACGACGATGAGCACCGAGTGGACGAGCGGGTTCGACTCGATGCCGAAGACGTGCTGGATGCCGCCGCCGATCTGGAGGGTGCCCAGGCCCAGCGACGTGGCCAGGCCGAAGATCGTGCCGAAGACCGCGAGGATGTCCACGAGGTTGCCGGGCCAGCCGAACGCCCGGTCGCCCAGGAGCGGGTAGAGCGCGGAGGCGGGGCGCAGCGGCAGTCCCTTGCGGAACGTGAAGTAGCCGAGCGAGACGCCCAGGGCGATGTAGATCGCCCAGGGGTGGAAGCTCCAGTGGAAGAAGCTCAGGGCCATGGCCTCGCCGGCGGCCTCGACGTGCGGGGCGCCGTCCTCGCCGGGCAGGAACGCGGCCGTCCGGGGCCAGTGCAGGTGGTGGATGGGCTCGGAGACGCCCCAGAACACCAGGCCGATGCCCATGCCCGTGGTGAAGAGCATGGCGAACCAGGCGACGGTCCCGAACTCGGGCCGGGAGTCGTCCGGGCCCAGCCGGATGTTGCCGTACCTGCTGAACATCAGGAACAGGGCCAGGCCGAGGAAGAACGTGGTGGCGAGTACGTACAGCCACCCCAGCCTGGTCCCGATCCAGTCCCGGGTCGCCGTCGCGGCGTCCAGGAGGGGGTCGGTGAACACGATGCCCAGGACCACGAAGGCGATGATGACGATCCCGGACACCGCGAAGACCGCGGGGTTGGTGTGCTCTCGGATGTAGGTGCGCAGGGTCGAGATGACGACTCCTCCCCAACCTCGGCGGGGGTCCCCGGGTGGAGTGTCGGCCGGGTGCGAAGCCGGATACGGACTGGTCTGTCGGCATCGTAAGAGCGGCTCCGGGACACGGCGGTGAGCCGCGCGGGTGCGGAGGGTCGGTGACGGATCACCGCAGGGGCGGACGGTTCCGGCGGAAAGGGGCGTTCAGGGCGCTTCGGCGAGCCCGTCCAGGGTGCGGCCGACCCGGCCCAGCCAGTCGACGATGACGGCCAGTTCGTCGTTGGTGTAGCCCTCGTGCAGCGCGGTCATGGCGGCGCGCATACCCGGGGCGGTCTCGGGCGCCCGGAGTTCGGCGCTCTCGGTGAGGCGCACGGCGACCTTGCGCCGGTCCTCGGGGTGGCGGGTGCGCTCGACCAGGCCGTGGGCCTCCATCCGGTCGATCACGCCGGTGACCGAGCCGGTGGACAGGCACAGACTGGAGGCGATCTCTCCGGGTGTCATCGTGCCCGCGACCCGTAGCAGCGTGTAGCACTGGAAGTCGGTGGGGTTCATCCCGGAGCGGTCGGCCATCCGGTGCAGGAGCTTGATGAGCCGGACGGCGAGCATCTGCCCGTCGTTCTGGAGGGACCGGTAGTGGCCGAACCTCACCGCGGCCTCGTCGGGCCCGGTGGGGGAGGTGGTCGACACGGTGTCCACGGTTCCTCTCTCCCCGGTGTTCGGACTTCGGTCACCCCGAGTCTACGGCCAACGGAACCCCCGGTTCCTCCTTGCCGGATCCGGGGGAGCGAAGGCAATAGCTCGGTTGCCGAGATTCATGATTTCCGAGATAGTTGTCCATGACATGACCCGTCCAGGGGAGGCAGACATCGAACCGGTTCTGAACGGTCCCGGAGCACTCCGAATCCACCACGTCCACGGCGACCCGCGGCCGGCACTCGACCAGGTGCTCCGCGACCACCTGCGCCGCCGCCTGCTCGGGGCCGAACAGACCGACCCCGAGTTCGCCGCCGGGACCGCCGCGCAGACCGCGGCCTTCACGCTGGAGGGCGGCAAGCGCCTGCGCTCCTCGCTGGCCTGGTGGGGCTGGCGCGCCGGCGGCGGCCCGGTGTCCGGCCCCGTCGCCCACCACGCCCTGGTCGCCTGCGCGTCCCTGGAACTGCTCCAGACCTGCGCCCTGGTCCACGACGACGTCATGGACGGTTCCGCGACCCGGCGCGGCGCGCCCTGCGTCCACCGGCGGCACGAGGACGAGCACCGCGAGAACGCCTGGTCGGGGGAGGCGAGGCGCTACGGCGAGTCCCTCGCCGTCCTGGTCGGCGACCTCGCCCTGGCCTGGGCCGACGACATGCTCGCCGAGGCCCTGCCCGGGGTGCCCCGCCCCGAGGCGGGCCGCGCGGTCTGGCGGGAGATCCGCACCGAGATGATCGCCGGACAGTACCTGGACGTGCGCGGACAGGCGAGGGGGTCCCGTTCGGAGTCCCTCGCGCTGCGCATCGACCGGCTCAAGACCGCCTCCTACACCGTGGAGCGCCCGCTGCACCTGGGGGCCGCCATGGCCGGGGCGCCCCCGGCCGTGGCCGAGGCGCTGCGCTCCTACGGGCGGGACGTCGGCGTCGCCTTCCAGCTCGCCGACGACCTGGCCGGCGCCTACGGCGACAGCGGGTCCACGGGCAAACCCGTCGGCGACGACCTCCTGGAGGGCAAGACCACCCTGCTGCTGGCCCTCGGCACCCGCCTGGCGCGCGAGAGCGGCGACACGGCGGGCCTGGACCTCCTGGAGCGGGTCGGGGCGGGGGCCGACCCGGCGGAGGCCGCCGCCGTGCTGGAGGGCCTGGGCGCCCGGGAGCGGGTCGCCGAGCACTGCCGGGGCCTGGCCGCCCGCGGCGTCTCCCACCTGGACGGGATCGACCTGCCCGAACCGGTGCGCGACGTCCTCGCCGGCCTGGCCGCCCGACTGGGGGAGGCCGCGTGAGCCGCCGCACCGCACCCGGCCGGGGCCGGGTCGTCATCGTCGGCGCGGGGCTGTCCGGCTTGGCCTGCGCCCTGCACCTGCTGGGGGCCGGGCGGGAGGTCACGGTCCTGGAGCGCGACGCCCATCCGGGGGGACGGGCGGGCCGCCTGGACCAGGACGGCTTCCGGATGGACACCGGGCCCACCGTGCTGACCATGCCCGAACTCCTGGACGAGGCCCTGGGGGCGGTCGGCGAGACCGTCGCCGACCGCCTCGACCTGGTCCCGCTGCACCCCGCCTACCGCGCCGACTTCGCCGACGGCTCCACCATCGACGTCCACACCGACGCCGACGCCATGGCGGCCGAGGTGGCACGGGTGGCCGGCGAGCGCGAGGCCGACGGCTACCTCCGGCTCCGCGACTGGCTCACCCGCCTCTACCGGGCCGAGATGGGCACCTTCATCGACGCGCAGTTCGACTCGCTGCTGGACCTCGCCCGGCCGGACCTGGTGCGGCTGGCGGCCCTGGGCGGGTTCGGGCGGCTCTCCCGGGCGGTGGGGCGGCACGTGCGCGACGAGCGCCTGCGGCGGATCTTCTCCTTCCAGGCCCTGTACGCGGGCGTGGCTCCGGGGCGGGCCCTGGCCGCCTACGCCGTCATCGCCTACATGGACACCGTGGCGGGCGTGTACTTCCCGCGCGGGGGCATGCGCGCCCTCGGCGACGCCCTGGCGGGCGCGGCGGCCAAGGCCGGGGGAGTGCTCCGCTACGGCGACGCCGTGGCCTCGCTGGAACGCTCCGGCGACCGGGTCACCGCCGCCGTCACGGAGTCGGGCGAGCGCTTCCCCTGCGACCAGGTGGTGGTCACCGCCGACCTGCCCGCGGCGTACCGGCTGCTGGGCGGCGCTCCCCGGCGCCGGGTCCCGCTCCGCTACTCGCCGTCCGCCGTGGTCCTGCACCTGGGGGTGGACCGCACCTGGGAACGGCTGGGGCACCACACGATCTCCTTCGGCGGCGCCTGGGAGCGCACCTTCGACGAGATCATCCGCGAGGGGCGGGTGATGGGGGACCCGTCCCTGCTGGTCACCCGGCCCACGCACACCGACCCGTCCCTGGCCCCCGCCGGGCACGAGTCCCTGTACGTGCTGGCGCCCGCCCCCAACCTGGCGGTCGGCGGCATCGACTGGGCCGCCGAGGGCCCGCGCTACCGCGACCACCTGGTGTCCACCCTGGAGGAGCGCGGCCTCACCGGCCTGGACACGGCGGTCCGGACCGAGCACCTGGTCACCCCCGCGGACTGGGCCCGGCGGGGGCTGGCGCACGGCACGCCCTTCTCGCTGTCGCACACCTTCGCCCAGACCGGGCCGTTCCGGCCCCGCAACACCGTCCCCGGCCTGGCCAACGTCGCCCTGGCCGGGTGCGGGACCACGCCCGGGGTCGGCCTGCCGACCGTGCTGATCTCGGGGAAGCTCGCCGCCGCCCGCGTGGTGGAGCGAACGGGGGGACGATGAGGACCGCCACCGCAGAACTCGACGCCGCCGGGATCGCCCCGGAGGACCTGCGCCGCGCCTACCTGCGCTGCCGTGAGCTGCACGCCCGCCACGGGCGCACCTACTTCACCGCCACCCGGGTCCTGCCGCCGGACCGGCGGCCCGGGGTGCACGCCCTGTACGGGTTCGCCCGCTGGGTGGACGACATCGTGGACGAGCCCGGGCCCGGTGCCACGGCCGCCGGACAGGCGGCCCGGCTGGACGCGGTCGACGCCGACCTGGGCCGGGCGCTGGGCGGCGGCGAGCCCGGCGACCCCGTGCTGCGGGCCCTGGCGCACACCGTGCGGAGGTACCGCCTCCCGGCCGCGCACTTCACCGCGTTCATGCGCTCCATGCGCATGGACCTCACCGTGACGGACTACCGCGACCTCGACCACCTGCGCGAGTACATGTACGGGTCGGCGGCGGTCATCGGCCTCCAGGTGCTGCCCGTGCTGGGCACGGTGGTGCCGCGGGAGGAGGCCGAGCGGCCCGCGGCCGCCCTGGGCGAGGCCTTCCAGCTCACCAACTTCCTCCGCGACACCGCGGAGGACTTCGACCGGGGGCGCGTGTACCTGCCCGCCGACGTGCTGGCCGACCACGGGGTGGACCGCGACCTGCTGGCGCACTGCGCCCGCACCCGCCGGCCCGACCCGCGCGCCCGCCGGGCGGTCGCCGCCCTGGTCGAGGTCAACCAGGGGTTCTACCGGGAGGCCGAGCCCGGCATCGCCATGCTCGATCCGGTCGCCCGTCCGTGTGTCGCCACGGCGTTCCGGCTCTACCGCGCCATCCTGGACGAGATCGCCGCCGCCGGCCACGACGTGTGGAGCACCCGCCACCGGGTCTCCGAGGCCCGCAAGATCGCCGCGGCGGTGCCCGCCCTGGCCCGGTCGATGCTCGCCCGGACGGTCCCCCGTCCCCGTCCGGCATCCGAAAGGTAGGCCCGACGTGACCCTGCCCGATCCGACCCCCCGCCGCATCCCGCTGCGGCGCATGCCCGCCACCGCCTGGACCGCGCAGGACCCGACCTGGCGCGACGGGTCGCCCGGCATCATCGCCGCCGCCCTCAAACGGGCGCTGGCACGGCCCTCGGGCAACTGGTACGTGCTGGCCGCCTCCCGCGAGGTCCGCGCCGACCGGCCCTTCGGGCGGGTCGTCGGGGGCGTCGAGCTCGTCGCCTGGCGCACCCCCGACGGCACCGCGCACGTGGCCCCGGGGGCCTGCCCGCACCTGGGAGCCCCCCTGTGCCGCGGGGCCGTCGACGACGGGCGCCTCGTGTGCCGCTGGCACGGGCTGTCCCTGGGCGCGGACGGCTTCCCCGGCTGGAGCCCGTACCCGGCCCACGACGACGGGGTGCTGGTGTGGGTGCGCCTGGACCGCGTGGGCGGCGAGGTGCCTCTGGACGCGCCGGTCGTCCCCGAGCGCCCCCCGCTGGAGAAGGCGGTGAGCGCGGTGGAGAGCCTGGCGGGCCGGTGCGAGCCGGAGGACGTGGTGGCCAACCGGCTCGACCCCTGGCACGGGTCGTGGTTCCACCCCTACAGCTTCGTCGGCCTGCGCGTCACCGAGGTGCCCGAGGGGCCCGACCCCGACCCGGACCGGATGGTCGTCGAGGTGGGGTTCAAGGTGGCGGGCCGCTGGGGGGTGCCGGTGCGGGCGGAGTTCCACTGCCCGGAGCCGCGCACCGTGGTCATGCGCATCATCGAGGGCGAGGGCCTGGGCAGCGTGGTCGAGACGCACGCGACGCCGCTGGGCACGGACGCCCGCGGCGTGCCGCGGACCGCGGTCGTCGAGGCGACCGTCGCCGCCTCGGACCGGCCGGGCTTCCTGCTGGCCCGCCGCCTGTCCGCCGTGGTCCGCCCGGCCGTGCGGGCCGCCGCCCGCCGCCTGTGGCGCGACGACCTCGCCTACGCCGAGCGCCGCTACCTCCTCCGCTCCACCGGCCGCTTCCCCGGCTGACCGGTTCAGCGCAGATGCCGCCGCACCTCGGCGGCGAAGCGGGGGACACCCGTGCGCTCCAACAGGCCGAGTACGCCGATGACGGTGGTCGGCTCCCTGCGGTAGGAGGCGGCCTGTCTCTCCAGCGCGCCGAGAGTGGCACCGGGGTGGAGGTCGAGTTGGTCGAGCAGGAAGTCGTCCGGGTCCACCGCGGACAGGTCGTACGGGGAGAGCGCGCTATCCGGGAAGTCCTTGATGTTGCGGGTGACGATGACCTCCGCGCCACCGCGGACCGCTGCGGCGAGGACGTGCCGGTCCTTGGGGTCGTTGGTCATGCCTTCGATCATGGGCTCGTGGCCGCGCACGGTCGCGTCCGGGAAGGCCCGGCGCATCTGTCCGATCCGGCGATCGGCTCTGTCCTCGGGGATGCCGCGTGCGATCACGTTGCGGCGCAGCTCATCGAGGATGCCGTCCGACCACAGGGGGCGGTACGTGCCGGCCGAGGCCAGCCGCAGCAGGGTGTCGCACAGGTAGGCCGGGTACAGGACACAGGTGTCCAGGAGGGCGGGGAAGGCCACGGTCGTCCGTTCTCACCGGGTGTTCTCGGGCGGCTCGGTCAGGTCGTACAGTCCCGCCTCTTCGCCTTCGGCCGCCATGGCGTCCAGGGTGTGCTCGCGCTCCCGGCGCGAACGCTCCTGGTAGCCGAGCAGGTCGTGGAGCAGGACCCGCCGGTGTCTTCCCCGCATGCTGTAAGGGATCTCGCCCTCGGTGAGCAGTCTGACCAGGGTGGGGCGGGAGACGCCGAGGAGGTCCGCGGCCTCCTGGGTGGTCAGCATCGTGTTGTGCGGGGCGATGGAGATGGCCAGCCCCTGGGACAGTGCCGCGACGACGTCGCGCAGCACGCTGTAGAGCTCCTCGGGAAGCTCGGTCTCGGACCCGTCCGGGCCGACCAGTCGGGCGTGCGGGCCGCCGTCGGTGCCCAGGTCGCGGGCGAGCCTGGTCAGCGCGGAGCGGTCATCGGGCGGCAGGACGGTGCGTTCGTGCAGTGTGGTCGCCATACCTCCAATCTACCCTATTCGAAAAAAACGAAAGGTCAGGGACCGGGGGTGCGCCGGGAGAGGTGGGCGAGGGCGCGGGCGGGGGCCAGGCGGCCGCGGCGGGGCACGGTCCACAGGGTGTGGCCGGGCAGGCCCCAGCGGGACAGCAGCGCGTTGGCGGCGAGCAGGCCGCCGGCGGCCGCGCGCTCCATGAGCGCGACCGGCAGGCCGGTGCGGACGTGGTCGCCCGCCATCACCAGGAACGGGTCCGGGGTGGCCGTCCCCGGCCGGTCGCGGTACGAGCCCGGCGTGAACAGCGGGCAGTCCGCGCGCAGCTCGTGCCGGGCGTCCACCACGCCGGCGGAGGCCAGCTCCGGGTACACCGCGACCGCCTGCTCCCACAGGCGTTCGCGCTCGCGGTCGGGGTCGCAGCCCTCGGGCAGGGCGTAGGCGTGCAGCTCCACCACCGAGCCGCCGGTGCGGTCGGCCCACTCCCGCTCCCCGTCCCGGTACCGCTCCAGGACGCTGATGTTGTCCAGCGTCGGGTACCCGGCCGTGCCCAGGAAGGCGGGCCGGTGCGGCCGCACCGGCCGGTCCAGCCAGTACCGCGACACCAGGAACGGCGGCGCCGACTCCAGCCGGGCGATCCGGGACCGCCAGGCGGCGTCCCCCAGGCCGGGCGACGCGGCGACCAGGGAGCGCGTCCCCGGGACGTCCGCGGCCAGCACCACGGCGTCGAACTCCCCGTGCCCGGGCAGCGCGAACCGCCGCTGCGAGCCCGGCCCGACGCGCTCGACCGGCACGCCCGTGCGCACCTTGGCGTCCAGCCCGGCCAGGTACCGGACCAGCGGCTCCCACAGCGACTCCGGGAACGGCCCGCGCGGCACGTCGAACACCAGGCCCTCGGCCGAGCCCAGGAAGTACAGGTGGAACATCACCGCCAGCTCCGCCGCGGAGAGGCGGTCGGTCGAGGCGAAGAAGCTGCGCGTGAACACCTCGAACGCCAGGTGCCGCGCCGTCGGCGGGAACCGGATCGCCTCCAGCAGGTCCCGCGCGCTCATGTGGTCGAGCCGCTCGTACACCCCCGGCACGTCCACGTCGAGCAGCTGCAGCGCGGCCGGGACGTTGACCCGGGCCAGGTCGCGCGGAGGGAAGCTCGGGCTGGTGGCGGCCAGCGCCAGCGCGTTCCACGGCGGGGTCGCGGGCAGGCCGGAGAAGCGGTCGCGCGGCCCGTCGCGGTGGACCAGCGGGTAGTCGGCCAGGGGGACGAGCGCGTCCAGCGCCGGGTCGGCCCGGCGCAGCAGCCCGCGCAGGTTGTAGTACTGGCGGAAGAAGGCGTGGAACCCGCGGTCCATCGCCGCTCGGGAGCCGTCCGCCAGGGTGGTCTCCCAGCCGCGCAGCCGCCCGCCCGGGGACTCCTCGCGCTCGAACACCGTGACCCGAACGCCGCGCTCGGCCAGTCCGCAGGCCGCCGCCAGCCCGGCGATCCCGCCGCCGACCACCGCGGCCTCGGGCGCCTCCGCGGTGCGCGGGCCGACCGGCGGTGCGGGCGGGACCTCCTCGGCGAGCCGGTCGCGGACGTCCACCGGGCGGCTCACCGGTCCTCCTCCCGCCGCATGCCCGCGAACGTGTGCGTGATGCCGTACTCCCAGCCCGGCATCGGGGCGGAGGCCACCGACACCAGCCCCGCGCGGCGCATCCGCTCCAGCAGCGCCCGGCGGCCGTCGAACTCCAGGACGCTGCGCCACAGGTACCGGAACAGGGTCCCGTCACCCGAGAACACCCGTCCGGCGGGGATGATCACTCCCTGGCACACCGCCGTCCACACGGCCCGCGCCACCGCCGAGTCGGCCACGGAGTACTCGTGCAGCACCAGCCGGCCGCCCGGGCGCAGCAGGTCCCGCATCACCTCCAGCGCCCGGTCGGGGTCGGGGCAGTTGCGGATCAGGTACGCCCCGAACACCGCGTCCACCGGCCCGCCCAGGCGGTCGGCCGCCCACTGCGGGGTCAGCTCCTCGACCCGCGCGTGGTGGAACGAGACCGTGTCGGGCCAGTCCTTGGCCCGGGCGGTCGCCAGCATCCCCTCCGAGGCGTCCACCCCGACGATCCGGGCCGTGGGCACGGTGTCGAGCAGGGCCGCCGTGGAGGCCCCGGTCCCGCAGCCCAGGTCCAGGATCCGCGGCTCGGGGGAGAGGGCCCCGGGGTCCAGCCTCCGGGCGGAGAGCCGCAGGTGGGCGTGGTAGCCGGGGCTGCCCGCCACGAGTCTGTCGTAGGCGGCCGAGGCGAGGTCGAACCCCTCCGTGACCGCTCCGTCCTGTTTGGCTCGGGTGGTGTCCACACGTCCTCCGGGTGCGCGCTGGCCTGTGTGCGGCATCCCCGGCAGAGTGGGGGCCATGAACGATCATGACGTGGTGATCGTGGGCGGGGGAGCCGCAGGCCTCACCCTGGCCCACCGCCTGTCGGGCGTCAATCACCCCGACGGGGCCCCCGTGCGTGTCGCCCTGGCGGAGCCCCCGCGCGGGCCGCACACCCCGCCCCCGCGCACCTGGTGCTTCTGGGAGCCCGACGGCGGCGAGTGGGACGGCCTGCTGGCCGCCCGGTGGCGGAACCTGACCGTCGTGGGGCCGGACGGCGACGCCCGCACCGCGCCCGCCGACCCCTTCGTGTACAAGATGCTGCGCTCCGTCGACCTGGAGGCCCGGGTGCGGTCCGGCCTCGGGGACCGGGTGGCGGAGGTGCCCCTGCTGGTGGACGCGGTCCGGGACGGGGCCGACCGCGCCGTGGTGGAGGGGGTGATGCCCGACGGCTCCCCGGCCAGGCTGACCGCCCGGTGGGTGTTCGACTCCCGACCGCCCCGCCCCCTGCCGACGGGCCGCACCCTGCTGCTCCAGCACTTCCGGGGCTGGTTCGTGCGCACCCCCGCCGACGCCTTCGACCCGGAGGCGGCGGTGCTGATGGACTTCACCCCGCCCCAGCCGGAGAACGCGGTGGCCTTCGCCTACGTGCTCCCGCTGTCGGCGCGCGAAGCGCTGGTGGAGTACACCGAGTTCGGGCCCGCGCCGCTCACCGCCGCCGAGTACGACCGCCGCCTGGCCGACCACTGCGCCCGCATGGGCCTGGCGGGGTTCGAGGTCACCGCCGCCGAGCAGGGCGTCATCCCGATGACCGACGCGCCCTTCCGCACCCGGGCCGGGCGGCGGGTCTTCCGGATCGGCGGGGCGGGCGGGGCCACCCGGCCCTCCACCGGCTACACCTTCAGCGGGGTGCTGCGCCAGACCGCCGCCGTGGCCGCGGCCCTGGAACGCGGGGTCGTGCCGGTCCCCCCGATCCCGCACCGGCGCCGCCACCTGGCCATGGACGCGGTCCTGCTGCGCGCGCTGGCCACCGGTCGCGTGCGCGGCGCGGATTTCTTCACCCGCCTGCTCGCCCCGGACCGGCTCGGCGACGTGCTGGCCTTCCTCGACGGCGGTACCCGGCTGTCCCGTGAACTGGCGCTGGGCCTGCGCACCCCGGTCGTCCCGATGTCCCTGACCGTGCTGGACCAGCTGGGCCACGCGGTGCGCACCGCGCTCAGCCCGGGTCGAGCGCCAGCACCGCCTCCGGCAGGGAGTTCAGATGGCCGCCCCCGGACCGCGCGGTGAGGGAGCGCCAGCCGCCCCCGGCCGTGTACACCCGGACCGCCTGGGGCGACTCGGACGCGGCCAGCACCGTCGCGCGCAGTGCCGCCAGGTCGGACCGCCCGCCCACATGGGACCAGAGCACCACGGCCCGGGGAGCGGTCCGCCGCACGGTCCGCGCCGCGGCGTCCGCCGGCGTGCAGGCGCCCAGGACCCGGTGCGTCAGGCCGCGTTCGCGCAGGGCGGCGGCCAGCGCCTCGACCGGGAGGCTGTGCGTCTCCTCGGGCCCGCAGGCCAGGACCACCGGCCTCTGCCCCGTCCGCGGCGGGCCGCCGGGCGGGGGGACCCGGCGCAGCGCCGAGGACACGCACCACGACAGCAGGTGCTCCACCTCCACGTAGCGGCGGGTGTCCTGCCACTTGCGGCCCATCCCGTACAGCAGCGGCATGACCAGCCCCTCCCAGGCGGCCACCACGCCCTCGGCGCGCAGCGCGCGCTCGACCAGCGCCTCCACGAGCTCGGAGTCCATGCGCACCGCCGCCCGGGCCACCCCCTGGAGGCGGGACGCCCCGCCCGCCGGGAGCGCGTGCCCGCGCGTCCCGGGGTCCCGTCCGTCGCGCGGCGCGGGCACGGTCGGGGCGGGGGCACCGCCCCCGGCCAGCACCCGCTCGGCCGCGACCGCCGGGGCCAGCCCCTCGCCCACCAGCCGGCACAGCTCCCGCAGCCGGTCCACGTCCTCGGGCGTGTAGCGGCGATGCCCGCCGGGGCTGCGCTCGCGCGGCCCGATCCCGTACCGGTGGTCCCAGCTGCGCAGGGTGGACGGAGCGACCCCCAGCATCCGGGCGGTCGCACCGGGGGTCAGGGTCTCCGCCATGGCATCCCAACCGTTGCGAAAGCGGCGCGACTTGTCGCACCCGTCCTCGCCACCGACTCTAGCTGCAAAGACGTGGAACGGAGGGGACCCATGGACCTGGACACCTCGCACAACGCCGACCGGCGCCTGGCCGCCGTCCACCGGTTCGGAACGGCGTTCATCGGACTCGTTCTGGTGGGATTCGGCGTGACGAGCCTGTTCGTGCGCCTGCCGCTCTTCGACACCCGGGGGGAGGTCGTGGCCGGCCTGTCCACCAACGGGGCGCTGGGCTTCGTCTCGGTGGCGGTCGGATCGCTGCTCGTGGGCGCCGCCGTGGTGGGCGGCACCTACTCGTCGACGGTCTCCACCCTGGTCGGCGCCGGTTTCGTCGCCAGCGGCCTGGTCAACCTGTACCTCATGAGCACCGACTACAACATCCTCGCGTTCTCCATGCCGAACGTGATCTTCAGCTTCGTGGTCGGCATCCTGATGCTGACCGTGGGCATGTACGGGCGCTTCACCGGCGGCCTGCCCGAGGACAACCCGTACCGGCGCCACCGGGAGCGGCGGCGGAGCCTGCGCCGGGGCACGGCCCCCGCGGGGGCGGCCCGGTGAGCGGGCGCCGGGCGCTGGTCACCGGGGCCACCGGGTACATCGGGGGGCGGCTGGTCCCGCAGCTCCTGGACGCCGGGTTCGAGGTGCGCTGCCTGGCCCGCGACCCCGGCAAGCTGCGCGACCACCCCTGGCGGGACAGGGTGGAGGCGGCCCGCGGCGACGTGGTCTCCGGGGAGGGGCTGGCCGAGGCGCTGGAGGGGGCCGACGTCGCCTACTACCTGGTCCACTCCATGTCGGGGAGCCGTGACTTCTCCGGCGACGACGCCCGGGGCGCGCGGAACTTCGCCGAGGCGGCGGCCGGGGCCGGTGTCGGGCGCGTCATCTACCTGGGCGGCCTGGCGCCGGAGGGGGAGGACCTCTCCGCGCACATGGCCTCCCGCGCCGAGGTCGGCCGCATCCTGCTGGACGGCCCGGTGCCGGCCGCGGTGCTGCGGGCCGCCGTGATCATCGGGTCGGGGTCGGCGTCCTTCGAGATGCTGCGGTACCTCACCGAGCGGCTCCCCGTGATGACCACGCCCCGCTGGGTGCGCAGCCGGGTGCAGCCCGTCGCGGTGCGCGACGTGCTGCGGCTGCTGGTGGAGGCCGCCGACCTGCCGCCGGAGCAGGACCGCACCTTCGACGTCGGCGGACCCGACGTCCTCACCTACGCGGAGATGATCCAGCGGTTCGCGCGGGTGGCGGGGCTGCGCCCCCGCCTGATCCTGCCGGTCCCGGTGCTCTCGCCGGGGCTGTCGAGCCTGTGGGTCGGACTGGTCACGCCGGTGCCGCCCGCCATCGCCCGGCCGCTGGTGGAGTCGCTGCGCCATGACGCGGTGTGCGGCGAGGACGACCTGTCCGGCCTGCTCGGCGACCACGCCCGCATCGGGTTCGACCGCGCGGTGGAGCTGGCGGTCCGCCGCACCTCCCAGTCCCGCGTGGACACCCGGTGGACGTCGGCCTCCTGGGCCGGGGCCCCGTCCGACCCGCTGCCCACCGACCCCGACTGGGCGGGGGGCAGCCTGTACACCGACGAGCGGGTGCGGGAGGTGGACGCCCCGCCGGAGGCGGTGTGGCGCGTGGTCGAGGGGATCGGCGGCGAACGGGGCTGGTACTCCTGGCCGCTGGCCTGGGCGGCGCGCGGCTGGATCGACCTCGCCGTGGGCGGGGTGGGCCCGCGCCGGGGCCGCCGCGATCCGGGGCGCCTTCGGGTGGGCGACTCGCTGGACTTCTGGCGGGTGGAGGAGATCGTGCCGGGGGAGCTGCTGCGGCTGCGCGCGGAGATGCGCCTGCCCGGTCCGGCGTGGCTGGAGTTCACCGTCGAGCCCGGCCGGGGGCGCACGGTGCTGCGCCAGCGCGCGCTGTTCCGGCCGCGCGGCCTGTTGGGCCACCTGTACTGGGCCGCGGTGACGCCCTTCCACGGGGTGGTGTTCGGCTCGATGTCGCGGAACATGGCGCGTACGGCCCACAGCGAGGCGCGCGAGCCCGCGGCCGTGTGACCGCCGGCCCCGCCGCCCGCCCCGCACCGCGTCCGGTGCGGGGCGGGCGCGTGCGGAGGGGGAGGGAACGGCCGGTCCGGCGAGGGTGTAGAGTCGCGTCCAAGAAAGGCTCGAAAAGCGAGATACTTGTTTTCCGTGAATTTTGTCGCGGTGGAGGGGAACACCGGTGAACGAGGAGAGGCGACCGCTACGCCGGTCGCGGTGGTGGGTCGGAGCGGCGCTGCTCGTCGTCCTGCTGTGGACCCTGGGCGGCGGACCGCTGGGCGCCTTCCTGGGCAGGCTCGGCGAGGTGCAGACCAACGACCGGTCCGCCTTCCTGCCGGTGGGGGCGGAGTCCACCGAGGTCGCCCGGATCGCCGAGGACTTCGACCGCGAGGACGCGGTGCCCGCCATCGCCCTGTGGTCCGGGGACGGGGACGTCACCGCGGAGGAACTGGCGGACATCGCCGCCGTCGGGGAGGAGGTGGCCGAACGGCCGTGGGTCTCCGGCGAGGTGGTCGGCCCCTTCCCCGGAACCGAGGACCCCTCCGTCGCCCAGCTGATCGTGCCGATCGACTCCGGCGAGAAGACCTCCGACGCCGTCGAGGAATTGCGCGCCGTCCTGGCCGACCACCCCGTCGGCGACCTCACCCCCCAGGTCACCGGTCCGGCGGGCTACGCCGCCGACCTCGCCGCGGCCTTCGGCGGGATCGACTCCACCCTGCTGCTCGTCGCGGTCGCGGCCGTCCTGGTCATCCTCGTCGCCGTCTACCGCTCCCCGCTGCTCCCGGTCCTGGTGATCCTGGCGTCCCTGCTCGCCCTGGGCCTGTCGGGGGCCCTCGTGTACCTGGCCGCCGACGCCGGCCTGGTCAGCCTCAACGGGCAGAGCCAGGGCATCCTGTTCATCCTCGTCGTGGGCGCCTGCACCGACTACGCCCTCCTGCTCGTCGCCCGCTACCGCGAGGAACTGGCCCTGCACGAACGGGTCCCGACCGCCGTCATGGCCGCCCTGCGCGGCGTCACCGGACCGGTGCTCGCCTCCGCGGGCACCGTCGTCCTGGGCCTGCTCTGCCTGCTCGCCGCCGACCTGGCCTCCACCCGCAGCCTCGGCCCGGTCGTCGCCATCGGGGTCGGCGCGGCCGTCCTCTCGGCGATGACCTTCCTGCCCGCCGCGCTGGCGCTGGCCGGCCGGGCCGCGTTCTGGCCGACCGCGCCGCACCGGCCCACCGCCGAGACCGGCGGCGACACCGACCGCGTCATGGCCGCCCACCCGTTCTGGGGCCGGGTCGCCCGGGCCGTGGCCCGCCGGCCGCGCACGCTGTGGGCGGCCACCACGGTGCTGCTGGCCGCGGCCGCCGTGTTCGCCCCCGCGTTCAGCGCCGAGGGCACCGGCCAGGCCGAGGTGTTCCGCACCGAGGTGGAGGCGGTCACCGCCCAGGAGGTCCTGGACCGGGGCTTCGGCACCGACGCCGCGGCGGCCCCCGCGCTGGTCGTCACGGACGCCGACCATGTGGCCGACGTCGTCGCGGCCGCCGAGGGCTCGCCGTCCGTGGAGTCCGCCGCGCCGGTCACCGAGCCCGGTCCCCCCGGGGCCGGGGCGCCGCCCCTGGAGGAGGACGGGCGCGCCCTGGTCGAGGTGGTCCTCACCGTGGGACCAGAGTCGCCCGAAGCGGTGGACGCCGTGCGCGACCTGCGCGAACGCCTGGCCGCGGACGCCCCGGGGGCCGACGCCCTGGTCGGCGGCGTCACCGCCACCGACCTGGACACCCTGGAGACCGCCCAGCGCGACTTCCTCGTGGTGGTGCCGCTGGTCCTGGCCGTGGTCCTGCTCGTGCTGGTCGTCCTGCTCCGCGCGCTGGTCGCCCCGCTGCTGCTCATGGCCGCCAACGTGCTGTCGTTCGCCGCCGCGCTGGGCGTGGGGACCCTGGTCTTCGACCACGTGCTGAAACTGCCGGGCGCCGATCCGGTGGTGCCGCTGTTCGCGTTCGTCTTCCTGGTGGCGCTGGGCATCGACTACAGCATCTTCCTGATGTCGCGGGCCCGGGAGGAGACCCTGGTCCACGGCCACCGCGACGGCGTGCTGCGGGCGCTCACCGTCACCGGCGGGGTCATCACCTCCGCCGGCGTGGTGCTGGCCGCCACCTTCGCGGCGCTGGCCGTCATCCCGCTGCTGTTCCTGCTCCAGCTGGCCTTCCTGGTGGCGTTCGGGGTGCTGGTGGACGCGCTGCTGGTGCGCACCGTGCTGGTGCCCGCCCTGGCGCTGGACGTGGGGCCGCGCACCTGGTGGCCGGGGCGGGCCCGCCGCGCCGGGGCCTGAACCGGCGGGTCACAGGGGGTCGCCCGGCAGGTCCCGGTAGGTGGCGGCCAGCTTGTTGGTGAGCGCGGCCAGCGGCAGCCGCTCCCCGTCGACGGAGGCCACCGGGCGCACCCCCGTGACCGCGTTGGTCACGAACGCCCCCGACATCCCGGCCGCGTCCGCCGCCGACAGCGGCCGGGTGGAGACGGGCACGCCCATGTCCTCGGCGAGCCCGCTCACCAGCCGCGCGGTCACCCCCGGCAGTGCCGGGCCCTGCGGCCACACCAGGCCCTCGCCGTCCAGGAAGCAGATGTTCCAGGTGGGCCCCTCCGACAGCAGCCCGTCCGCCCCGTGGAACAGGGCGTCGTCGTGCCCGTCCAGCTGGGCCGCCCGCCGCTGGCGGATCGGGCCGAACAGGCCGGTGCCCTTCACCTCCGGGGTGTCCCGGGTGTACAGCCGGGTGCCCAGCCGCAGCGGGGGCGGCAGCCGGTCGGGGACGGGGGCGGGGCGGGTGGTGACGAGGATCTGGGGGAAGGTGCGCCCGGCGGGTCTGCCCGGGTCCAGCGCGGGGTCGAAGACGGTCACCCGGATGACGGCGGGGGAGGGGTGCGCGCGGGCGCTGCGCCGCGCGAGCTCGCGCACCCGGGGGATGTCCGGTTCGGTGCCGAACAGCGCCCGGCAGTCCCCGCGCAGCCGGTCCATGTGCAGTTCCAGGCCGCGTACGCGCAGGTCGGCGACGAGCATGGTGGTGAAGTGGCCGTAGCCGTGGAGGGCGAGGGAGCCGAGCTCCCCGGTGGTGGCAGGGCGTCCGTTCAGTTCCATTGCGCGCCCATCATGGCATTTCGGGACCTGTGTCACGTGGCTTTTCCTCCGCCTCGCCCGAAGCGGTGGCGAACCCCCAGGTCAGCGCGATGCCGATCGCCCCGTCAGTCGCCTCCGCCGGCCTCGCGGGCGAGGAACGCGGTGGTCAGCTGTTCCTCGGAGGTGTCCAGGTAGGCCTCCAGTTCGGCGGCGGCGGCCGTGTGGTCGCCGCCGGCGAGCAGGGTGTGGATGCGCCGGTTCCAGTCCAGGTAGGGCGCGTGGAACTCGCGGGGGGCGTCCATCACGTGGAAGACCAGCCGGGTCTCGGCCAGGACCCGGCTCATGAACTCGTCGACCCGGGTACTGCCCGCCAGTCCGGCCAGCGCCTGGTGGAAGTGCATGTTGGCGGTGCCCACCCCCCACCAGTCGCCCGCGTCGCGGGCCGCCTCGCCCTCGTCGACGGCCCGCCCCACCGCCGCCACCGCCTCGGGGGCGGGGTCGGCGGCGCGCTGCACGGCGGTCAGCTCCAGGGAGCGCCGCGCCCTGAACAGGTCGCGGACGTCCTCCGTGGTGGGCAGCGTGACGAACACGCCGCGGTGCATCTGGTGCACCACCAGCCGTTCGCGGACCAGCAGCCGGAACGCCTCGCGCAGGGTGTTGCGGGAGACGCCGAGCTCCTCGCACAGCCGCTCCTCGGACAGGCGCCGGCCGGGCGGGTGGTCGCCGTCGATGACGGCCTCGCGCAGCAGCTCGGCGACCCGCTCGGCCTGGCTGGGCAGCGGCAGCAGCCGTCGGGTCGGCCT
Organism: Nocardiopsis changdeensis; assembly: GCF_018316655.1. GTDB lineage: Bacteria > Actinomycetota > Actinomycetes > Streptosporangiales > Streptosporangiaceae > Nocardiopsis > Nocardiopsis changdeensis. The sequence goes on from NZ_CP074133.1 coordinate 1,490,254, forward strand.
GCCGACGCGGTCGTCCGTGGCCGTCACAGGAGCTCCTCGCTGGGAAGGGAACGGTGCCCTCCCATTGTCGCCGATGCCGCGGGGTTCCGGTCGGTGCGTTCTCATGTGAACGCTTCATTGGATGATCCTATGAATAATCGGCCGACGAGAGCAGAACGTTACATCCCTGACCAGCGGTCTTTGCGGCAAGGCTCTTTACTGGCCTTGTTGGATTGAAGTATTGTTCAACAATCCAACGGCGTGGAGTGGTCCGCGTCACGTCGTATCTCCAGACCGCATCCCCAGGAGAGACCATGGGCGACACGCCCCCCGCACCCGCCAAGGTGCGTCCCCGCCCCGGACGGGTCGCGCTGAGCAGCACCCTGCTCGGTGCGATGTTCCTGATGGCCACCAGCGCCATCGGCCCCGGCTTCATCACCCAGACCACTCAGTTCACGGCGCAGCTCGGCGCCACGTTCGCCTTCGCGATCCTCATCTCGATCCTCGTGGACATCGCCGTCCAGCTGAACATCTGGCGGGTCGTCGGCGTCGCGAACACGCGCGCCCAGGACCTGGCCAACAAGGTCGTCCCCGGCGCCGGCTACCTGCTGGCCGCCCTCATCGTCTTCGGCGGCCTGGTCTTCAACGTCGGCAACCTCGCCGGCACCGGCCTGGGCCTGAACGCCCTGGCCGGGGTCGACCCCCGGCTCGGCGCGGTCATCTCCGCGGTCCTGGCCGTCGTCATCCTGGGCGCCAAGAGGCTGGGCGCGGCCCTGGACCGCGTCCTGGTCGTCCTCGGCGTCGCGATGATCGGCCTCACCCTGTACGTCGCGGTCATCTCCCGGCCCCCGGTCGGCGAGGCCCTGCGCCAGGCCGTCCTGCCCGAGCAGCTGGGCACGGACGTCTTCCTCGCCGCCGTCACCATCATCGGCGGCACCGTCGGCGGCTACATCACCTACGCCGGGGTCCACCGCCTCATCGAGTCCGGGCAGGGCGGCCCCGAGAACATCGCCGCGATCTCCCGCACCTCCGTGCTGGGCATCATCGTCACCGGTGTCATGCGCGTGCTGCTCTTCCTCGCCATCCTCGGCGTGGTCTCCGGCGGCGTCGACATCATGCAGTCCGACAACCCCTCCGCCGAGGCCTTCCTCCAGGCCGCGGGCGAGGCGGGGATGCGCCTGTTCGGCGTGATCATGTGGGCGGCCGCGGTCAGCTCCGTGATCGGCGCCTCCTACACCTCGATCTCCTTCGTCTCCACCTTCCACCCGGTGCTGGAGAAGCGGCGCGGCATCCTCGTCACCGTCTTCATCGGCGTCTCCCTGGTCATCCTGCTGGTCTCCGGGCAGGCCCCGAACACCCTGCTGGTCCTGGCCGGCGCGCTCAACGGCGTCATCCTTCCGGTCGGCCTGGGCATCATGCTCTGGGTCGCCGCGCGCCGCTCCCGGGACCTGCTCGGCGGCTACAGGTACCCCGTGTGGCTCATCGTCATCGGCGTCCTGGCCTGGGCGCTCACCGCCTACATGGCGGTCAACTCCCTCGGCGGCATCGCCGCCCTCTGGCAGTAGAGAGGAGCACCCGTGTCCCGCATCGACCTCAACTCCGACCTCGGCGAGGGCTTCGGCCGCTGGGAGCTCGGCGACGACCGGGCCCTGCTGTCCATCGTCACCAGCGCCAACGTCGCCTGCGGCTTCCACGCCGGCGACCCCTCGGTGCTGCGCCGCACCACCGCGGACGCCGCCGCCGAGAACGTGGCGGTCGGCGCCCACGTCGGCTACCGCGACCTGGCCGGGTTCGGCCGCCGCTTCATCGACGTTCCACCCGCCGACCTGACCGCCGACGTCCTGTACCAGATGGGCGCGCTGTCGGCCTTCACCCGCCTGGCCGGCGACCGCATCCGCTACGTCAAGCCGCACGGGGCCCTGTACAACACGATCGTCCACCACGAGCAGCAGGCCGCCGCCGTGGTCGAGGCCGTCCGCGCCTTCGACCCCGGCCTGCCCGTGCTCGGCCTGCCCGGATCGCGGTTCCTGGAGCTGGCGGAGAAGGCCGGGCTGCCCACCTACCGGGAGGCGTTCGCCGACCGCGCCTACACCCCCGAGGGCACCCTGGTCTCCCGCCGCGAACCCGGCGCCGTCCTGCACGACCCCGAGGAGATCGCCGAGCGCTGCCTGCGCATCGCCCGGCGGGAGCCGGTCACCGCGGTCGACGGGAGTGAGATCCTCATCGAGGCCGACTCCCTGTGCGTCCACGGCGACAGCCCCGGGGCGGTCGCCATCGCCCGTGCCGTCGCCGACCGGCTGCGCGCCGAAGGCGTCACCCCGGCGCCGTTCGCCCGCTGACCGACCGGGGACCCGACCCCGGCCCGAAGGAGAATCCGTGCGCGTACTGACCTGCGCCGACAGCGGTGTGCTGGTGGAGGTCGCCGACCTGTCCGAGGTGATCGCTCTGGGGGCGGCCCTGGAGGCCGCCCCCGTCCCGGGCGTCGCCGACGTCGTCCCGGCGGCGCGGACCGTGCTGCTGCGGCTCGCCCCCGGGGCCGACCCCGGGGCGGTGGCCGCGGCGGTGCGCCGGGTCCCGCTCGCCCCGGCCGGGGAGCGCGCCGAGGGGGAGACCGTGGTCCTGCCGGTGGTCTACGACGGCGAGGACCTCGCCGACGTCGCCCGGCTGACCGGCCTCACCCCGCGCGGGGTGGTCGAGGCGCACACCGCGGCCACCTGGACCGTGGCGTTCTGCGGCTTCGCCCCCGGGTTCGGCTACCTGGTCTGCGACGACGAGCGCCTGCGCGTCCCGCGCCGCGCCGAGTCCCGCACCCGGGTCCCCGCCGGGTCGGTCGCCCTGGCCGGGGAGTTCACCGGCGTGTACCCGCGCAGCTCCCCGGGCGGCTGGCAGCTGCTCGGCCGCACCGGGGAGAAGATCTGGGACCTGCACCGCGACCCGCCCGGCCTGCTGCGCCCGGGCGTGCGCGTCCGCTTCGAGGAGGTGCGGTGAGCGCTCTGGAGATCGTGGCGACCGGGCCGCTGACCACGGTCCAGGACACCGGGCGGTCCGGCCACGCCGCCCTGGGCGTGGGCCGTTCCGGCGCCGCCGACACCGCTTCCTACGCCCTGGCCAACCGCATGCTCGCCAACCCGGCCGGGGCCGCCGCCCTGGAGGCCACCCTGGGCGGGCTGCGGGTGCGCGCCCGCGGCCCCCTGACGGTCGCCGTCACCGGGGCCGGGGTGCCGCTGCGGGTGGACGGCCGCGGTGCCGCCATGAACACCGTCCTGCGCCTGGCCGACGGCGCCGAACTCGTGATGGGCTCCCCGGCGCGGGGCCTGCGCACCTACCTGGCCGTCCGCGGCGGCGTGGACGTGCCGCCGGTCCTGGGCTCGCGCAGCACCGACGTGCTGGCCGGGCTCGGCCCCGACCTGCCCGCCCCCGGCGACCTGCTGCCGGTCGGCCCGCCGCCCGCCGGGTTCCCCAACGTCGACCTGGCCCCGGTCCCGCCGGTCGGCGGACCGGAGACGACCCTGCGCGTGGTCCCGGGCCCGCGCGACGACTGGTTCACCGGCGACGCCCTCAAGACCCTGCTCACCTGCTCCTACGAGGTCACCTCGCGCAGCGACCGGGTGGGCGCCCGCCTGTCCGGGCCGGCCCTGGAGCGGTCCCGCGACGGCGAGCTGCCCAGCGAGGGCATGGTGCCGGGATCGCTCCAGGTGCCGCCCACCGGCGAGCCCGTGCTGTTCCTGGCCGACCACCCGGTGACCGGCGGGTATCCGGTGATCGCGGTGGTCCGCGCCGCCGACCTGCCCCTGGCGGCACAGGCCCGGCCCGGGACCGCGATCCGTTTCACGCTCTAGAAGGAGAGACCGCCGATGGACCCGGCCCAGCTGTCCCCGAAGCAGGCCCGCGAGCTGTTCCGCTCCGGGCTGCGCACGCCCACCTCCGGGTTCAGTCCCGGGTACGCGCAGGCCAACCTCATCGCCCTGCCGCGCGAGGCGGCCTTCGACTTCCTGCTGTTCGCCCAGCGCAACCCCAAACCGTGCCCGGTCCTGGACGTGACCGAGCCGGGGCAGGTGTCGGCGTCGGTGTTCGACGGCGACCTGCGCACCGACCTGCCCGCCTACCGCGTGTACCGGCACGGCGAGCTGGTGGAGGAGCGCGCCGACGTCACCGACCTGTGGCGGGACGACCTGGTGGCCTTCCTCATCGGGTGCAGCTTCACGTTCGAGACGCCGCTGCTGGAGGCCGGGGTCCCGGTGCGCCACACCGAGGCCGGGACCAACGTCGCGATGTACCGGACGAACCGGGAGTGCCGTCCGGCCGGTCGGTTCCGGGGCCCGCTGGTGGTCTCCATGCGGCCGATCCCCGCGGACCGGGTGGCCGACGCCGTGCGCATCACCTCCCGCTACCCGGCCGTGCACGGGGCGCCGGTGCACGTGGGCGACCCGGCGGCGCTGGGCATCGCCGACCTGTCCCGGCCCGACTACGGCGACCCGGTGGAGGTCCGGGAGGGGGAGGTCCCGGTGTTCTGGGCCTGCGGGGTGACCCCGCAGGCGGCGGTGGCGGCCTCGGCCCCGGAGTTCGCGATCGGGCACGCTCCGGGGCACATGGCCGTCACCGACGTGAGGGACTCCTACTACCAGGTGCCGTGACGCGGCAGGTCAGGAGCGCTCCGCCCCGTCCCGGCCGCCGTCCTCTCCGGGGGAGTCCGGGGAGGAGAGCCGGCGGTCGGGGTCCTGGCCGCCGAGCCGCCGGATCCACCCGCCGAGCCGCCCCGGCCCGGACGGCTCCTGCGGCGGGGCCGGGGGCGTCGGGGGCGCCGGGGACGGCGCCTGCGGGGGAGGCGTCTGCGAGGACCCGGGCCCCTGGGCCTGCTGGTAGCGGCCGCGCTTGCGGGTGTACCCGGACTGGCTGGCGTAGGCGGTCTTGGCGGCCCGCGAGAGGTCGTCCTCCCGGGCCATCCGCGCCATGTCCCGCAGCTCCACGGCCTGCGCGGCCGCGGGGGCGGGGGCCGCTCCGTACGCCCCGCCCGGGGCGGCCGGACCGCCGAGGAAGTCGGGCGCGTCCAGGTCGTCCAGGTCCCGCCCGGCCTGGTCCAGGAGCCGGGCGGCCTCGGCCCGGTCGCCCCGCCGCAGCGCCTCGCTCGCCCGCTTCTTGGCGGTCTGCGCCTTCTGCAGGGCCTCCTCGGTGCGCACCTCCGGGCGCGGGACCCGGCCCGCGGCCTCGTCGCCCGGCACCACGTTCACGCTGACCGGCAGCGTCGCGTTGTAGGTCGTCAGGGTCTCCGGGTCGACGTAGGTGGCCTCCAGCGTGGTCAGGGTGACCGTCCCCAGCGACGACATCCCCGGCACCTCCAGCCGCAGCAGCAGCCGGCGCTCCTCACCGGAGTGGAAGTCGCCCAGCTCCACCATGACCGACCCGTCCGGCAGGCGGTGCGAGGGCATCTCGCCGACCACGTCCACCGCGCGCACGTGCTCGCCCGCGGGGATCCGCAGCGACACCGCCTGCGCGCTCTTGGCCAGCAGGTACTCCGCCTCCTGGGCGATCAGGCCGCCCGCGGTGTCGGGGTCCTCGGCGAACAGGGCGCTGCCGGTGCCGCCCTCGGCCACCGCGCCCAGCAGGGCCTCGTCGTAGCCCAGCCCGTAGCCGAGCGTGGCCACCGTGACCCCGTGCCCGTAGGCGTCGGCGGCCACCTGGCGCAGCAGGTCGTGGTCGGTGACGCCGTTGTTGGCGTGCCCGTCGGAGACGAGCAGCAGGGTCGCCCCCCGCTCCCCGCCCGCCCGGCGGGCCTCCTGGATGCCGCGCAGCAGGCCGCTGGACAGATCGGTACCCCCGCCCGCGCGCAGCGCCCCGACCGACCTCCGGACGGCGGGCTTGTCGGCCAGGGGGCCGCAGGGCACGACCACGCGGGCTTGGGTGTCGAACACGACCAGCCCGAAGTCGTCGGAGGGGTCGAGCCGGTCGATCAGCCCCAGGAGCGCCTGCACCGCCCCGTCGAGGCGGCCGCCGTGCATGGAGCCGCTGGTGTCCAGGACGATCTGGAGGGTGGCCCGGGGGCGCTGGGCGTTCTGTTCGCGTTCGGGAGCGACGATGTCGAGCAGGACGGCCACGGCGTCCTCGGTGTCCAGGGGGACGGCGTCGAAGTCGAGCAGGGCGGACAGGTGCATGTGCGGCTCCCGGGGTCGGTTCCCTCCAGGCTAGGCAGCGGCACCGACATCCGCCCCGCTCCCCGTGGCCGGATCGGGCCACCCCGGGACCCGGTCCCGGGGGCGGGGCTCACCCCGCCCTCAAGCCCATGCGGCGCAGCTCCAGGGCGGCCAGCCGGTCCAGGGCCGCGGTGTCCCCGGAGCGCCAGGCCCCGGCCGGGTCGGGGTGGACCGCGGCCAGCCGGGCCGGGGCCACGGACGTCAGGGCGCGCAGCGCCAGCAGGCGGGAGCGGGCCTCCGGGGACAGCTTCCCGGTCCGGCGCACCGAGGTGGCCCGGGCGATCCACCGGGCCCGGGCGGGCAGCCAGGTGGTGGCGACCAGCAGCACCGGCACCGCCGCCACCAGCAGGGGCAGCGTGGTGGCCAGCGAGGCGACCGTCTCGCGGAAGGAGTCGCCGGCGGAGGTCAGGGAGGCGCCGGTCTCGCTCATGTTCGTGAAGGGGACGGCCAGGGTCTCCCCGGCCAGCGGCACCTTGGCGGCCTGCTCGGCGGCGCTGTCCATGTGCTCGCTGAACCCCCGGCCGGTGGCGGCCATGAGCTCGCCGGGCCGGTCCAGCGCGCCGATCATGTCGCGCAGTTCGAGCGCGGCCCGGACCCACAGGTAGACCCACGCGACGGCCAGGGCGTCGGAGGCGAGCTGGAACAGGGCGCGGACCGGGTGGTCGGCGTAGAGCTTCACGGGGTCTCCCAGGGGGTCGGGGGAGCCGGACCTCGTGTCCGGACGCTCATCCGTTACCCGCTCCGACGCATCGGCATTCCGCCGGTTCCCGTGTCGGAGGGGGAATCCGGGGCCGCCGTGACCGAAGGGGCCCGATGCGCCCCGCTTCTCCCGACGCCGACCGCTCCCGCCGCCCCGAAGGCCGGCCCGCGGCCGGGCGGTCACCCGCGCACGGGCACCCGCCGGTCCAGGAACCCGCGGACGGCCCGGCCCCACTCCCGCGGGGCCTCCGCGGCGATCAGGTGGCCGGAGTCGATCTCCACCGACTCCGCGCCGGGGATGCCCGCGGCCAGCGCGCGGGACAGCTCCGGCGAGACCAGCCGGTCCAGCGCGGTGGTCACGACCAGCGTCGGCACCGCGATGCCGGGGAGGTCGGCGCGCGTGTCCGCCCGGGCCACCAGGTCCACGTGCTCGGGGGTGCCCGCGGGCACGGAACCGGCGGCGGAGCGCACGGCCTCCTCCAGCTCCCCGGGGGAGAGCGCGTCCAGCGCGGGGGCGCCGAAGGCCACGGAGAGGTTGAAGCGGGCCAGGGTGTCCCTGTCCCCGTCCAGCAGGGACCGCCACACGTCGACGTTCAGCCGCGTCCGGTTGTCGATCCGGGCGAACCCGGCCGTCAGGACCAGCCCGGTCACCCGCCCGGGGTGGCGGGCGGCGGCGCGGACCGCGATCGCGGTGCCCAGGGAGTAGCCCAGAACGGTGAACTCCTCGACCCCCTCCTCCACGGCGGCGGCCACCAGCGAGTCGGCCACCGAGTCCAGGTCCAGGGGGCCGGCGGCGCGCGGGGTGCCCCCCGTCCCCGGCAGGTCCGGGGCGACCACGGTGTGCGTGCGGGCCAGGTCCGCCATCAGGGGGCCGAAGTTCGGCTCGATCCCGCCCCCGCCGCCGTGCGCGAGCAGCAGACCCGGACCGGAACCCTTGACGGTGCGTGCGTAGTGTTCGATCATGCGGCGACGGTAGGCCGTGACACCGGTGTGAACGTCAAGTGAGGAGGGTCACCTCGTGCTGATCGGGGAGCTGTCGGAGCGGACCGGAGTGAGCCGTCGGCTGCTGCGCTACTACGAGGAGCAGGGGCTGCTGGACTCCGCGCGCGCGGCCAACGGGTACCGGACCTACGACCCGGACGCGGTGCGCACGGTGCGCGCCGTCCGCGCCCTGCTCGCCATGGGGCTGAGCACGGAGACCATCGCCTCGGTGCTGCCGTGCGTGCGCGACCCCGAGGCCGACCCCGTCGAGCTGGAGCTGTGCCCCGACCTGGTGGCCACCATCCGGGCGGAGGTCGCCGCCCTGGACGCCCGCATCGAGGAGCTGTCCGGACGGCGCGGCGCCCTCAGCGCCCAGCTGGCCGGCTGCTGAGGGCCGACCGGCGAACGTGCGCCGCCCCGCACCGGGCCTCGTGAGGCCGGTACGGGGCGGGCGGGGAGCCGGTGCGGCACCAGGGTTCCGGGAGGAGTGCGCGCACCGGGCGCGGTCCGTGGGCCGGGAGTGAGCCGGACCGCGCGGGGTCGGTCGGTCAGCCGCGGGTCCCCACCGGGGAGCGGTCCCCGTCCGCGCCCCCGTCGGAGGGCCGGGTGCCGGAGCCGTCGGCCTCCGCGGCCTCGGCGGTGTCCTCGGCGCTCCCGTCCCCGGACTCCTCGCCGGACCGGTCCTCCTCCTTGTCGGAGGACCTGTCGTCGAAGCTCATGAGGGCGTCCATGTCGATGGAGTTCGGGTTGTCGAGCACGTGCTTCAGCCGGTCGCGGTCCAGGCCGCCGGTCCAGCGGGCGATGACCAGGGTGCCCACCGCGTTGCCGATGAGGTTGGTCAGGGCGCGGGCCTCGGACATGAACCGGTCGATGCCGACGATGAGCGCGATCCCGGCCAGCGGGATGACGTCGCCGAACGCGGCCAGCGAGGCGGCCAGGGTCACCAGTCCGGCGCCGCTGACGCCCGCGGCGCCCTTGCTGGACAGCAGCATGAAGAGCAGCAGGCCGACCTGGGTCCAGACCGACACGTCCGAGCCGGTGGCCTGGGCGATGAAGATCGCGCCCATGGTCATGTAGATCGCGGTGCCGTCCAGGTTGAACGAGTACCCGGTCGGGATGGTCAGGCCCACCACGGACTTCTTGGCGCCCGCGGCCTCCAGCTTGGTCATCATGCGCGGCAGCACGGACTCGCTGGAGGAGGTGCCCAGGACGATCAGGAGCTCGTCGCGGATCAGGCGCAGCAGCTTGAACAGGCCGAACCCGGCCATCCGGCTGACGATGCCCAGGACCACGATGATGAACAGCACGCAGGTGACGTAGAAGCTGAGCATGAAGTAGGCGAGGCTGCTCAGCACCTGGCCGCCGTACTCGCCGATGGTGAAGGCCATGCCGCCGAAGGCGCCGATGGGGGCGGCGTACATGACGATCTTGATGACGCCGAACATGACGTGCGACATCGTGTCGAGGGCGCGGACGGCGGCCTGGCCGCGCTTGCCGAGCATGGTCAGCGCGCAGGCGACCAGGATGGCCAGGACCAGCACCTGGATGAGCTGGCCGTCGACGAACGCCGAGAAGAACGAATCGGGGATGGTGTGGAGGACGAAGCCGGAGAAGCCCTCGCCGCTCTCCTCCGCCTTGGCGATGGTGTCGGCCGCGTCGGCCTCGTCGAACGACATGTTCAGGCCGACGCCGGGCCGCATGATGTTCACGGTGACCAGGCCGATGGCCAGGGCGATCACGGTCAGCGCGGTGAAGTAGACCAGGGTCCGCAGGGCCAGGCCGCCCGCCTTGGCGAGGTTGCCCAGACTGGCGATGCCGACGACGACGGTACAGAAGATGGTCGGGGCGATGACGACCTTGACGAGCTTGATGAACAGGTCGGCGAGCCACCGCATCTCGGCGGCCCAGGTCGGGAAGAGCAGACCGACGGCGATGCCGAGTGCGATACCGACGAGCACCCAGAAGTACAGGTGGCGGTAGATGGGCTTCTTGGCGGGGGCGGGGCCGGAGGCGGCACCCTTCCCCGCGGTGGCGGCACGTCCGAAGGTCGGCATGGCCCCCTCCTCTGAAAGTTCTTGTGAAAGTTCTTGTGCGGCTGGTCACAGGAACTTTCACCGAGAGGCGGGCGGCAGTCGAACTTCAAACGGAAACTTAAGATTTACCTGACATTTGCTCACACACCGTGCCCGCTTACTCCGCTCTTATCCACACATCGTGACCAGGGGGCGGAGTTCGTCACGGACCGTGAGATCGGCCGCCGGCGACGCGCCGCCACGGGCCGCCGAACAGGGCCGGAACGGCGGCGACCGCCCACCGCCGCCCCGGCTCCCCGCCCCGCCGTGCCGGGCTACCGCCAGGCGTCCGCCGCCTTGCGGGCGTAGTCGGCGAACGGTGTGGCGGGGCGGCCCAGGGCGCGCTCCACCCCGTCGGCGGGTTCGGCGTTGCGGCCGTCCAGGATCTCCTCCAGCAGCCCCACCAGTCCGTGCGCCAGCTCCTCGGGGGCGCCCGCCGCCGCCATCGCCGCGACGAACTCCTCCGGCGGCACCTCCAGGAAGCGGACGTCCCTCCCGGAGACCTCGCCCACCACGCGCACCGCCTCGGCGAACGTGACCGCCTCCGGCCCGGTCAGCTCGTAGGTCGCACCCCCGTGCCCGTCCCCGGTCAGGGAGCGTGCGGCGACCAGCGCGACGTCGTCCAGGTCCACGAACGGCTCGGGGACGTCGGGCACCGGCAGCGGGAGGGCGCCCCCCAGCAGCGGGGGCAGGAAGAAGCTCTCCGAGAAGTCCTGGGCGAACACCGAGCAGCGCAGCACGGTCGTGCCGGGGAACGCCGCGCGGACCATGTCCTCGGCGTCCCGCGCCCCCTTCTCGCCCCGCCCGGACAGCAGCGCCATCCGGCGGACCCCGGCCCGTGCGGCGCGTTCGGCGAACGCCGCCACCGTTCCGGCGGCGCCGGGGAACGCCAGGTCGGGGTGGTAGCAGAGGTAGACGCCGGTGGCCCCGTCCAGGGCGGCGTCCCAGGTGGAGGTGTCGTGCCAGTCGAAGCGCGGCTCCCCGGACCGGGAGGCGACCCGGGTCCGGACCCCGGCCTCGGAGAGGAGGGCGTGGACGCGGCGTCCGGTCATCCCGGTGCCGCCGGTGAGGAGGATGTGCTCGGTGCTCGTGTTCTCGTTCATGGTCCGAGTCCACCAGTCCGGAGCCGGACGGAACATGGTCCGGATACCGGAAGGCATAAGAGATCGTCTACCATAGGGTCGGGTCATGGATCCGCTCTCCCACCTCCTGGACGGACCCCGGGCCCGGGGCGCCTTCACCCTGCGCGTCGTCATGCGCCCCCCGTGGGGCATCCGGCTGCTGGACCGCTCCGCCCTCACCCTGGCCGTGGTCACCTCCGGGGACGTGTGGGTGGACGTCGGCGACGGCGGCGCCCGGGCCACGGCCGGGGACGTGCTCCTCGTGCGCGGGCCCGAGCCCTACACGCTCTCCGACCGGGGCGGGCGCGCCCCCACGATCACCGTCCACCCCGGGCAGCGCTGTGTGGCGGCCGACGGCCAGGAGGTGCACCTGAGCATGCTCCACGGCGTCGGGACGTGGGGGAACGACCCCGACGGGCCCGACACCCTGATCGTCGGCGCCTACGAGGACGACAGCGAGGTCGGCCGGCTGGCGCTGTCCGCGCTGCCCCGCCTGGCGGTGCTGCCGGGCGAGCGCGTCGACCCGGCCCTGGTGTCCCTGCTGTCCAGGGAGATCACCAGCGACCGCGTCGCCCAGTCCGGGCTCAACGACCGGCTGCTGGACTGCCTGCTGGTGATGGCCGTCCGCGCCTGGATCGAGGACGCGCCCGACCACGCCCCGAGCTGGCTCAACGCCCGCCACGACCCGGTGGTGGCCCGTGCCCTGGACCTCGTCCACGAACGCCCGGCGGACCCGTGGACCCTCGCGGGCCTGGCCCGCGCCTGCGCGGTCTCGCGCTCCACCCTGGCCGACCGCTTCCAGCGCGCCGTGGGCACCCCGCCTATGACCTACCTGCGCACGTGGCGCCTCACCCTCGCCGGCGACCTCCTCACGGCCCGCCCCGACCTCGGCCTGGAGGCCGTCGCCGCCCGTGTCGGCTACGGCAGCGCCTTCGCCTTCAGCGCCGCCTTCAAGCACCACACTGGACGCAGCCCCTCCCACTACCGCGCCCCGGCCCCCGCCCCCTGACCCGGCCCGCCCCGGTCGGGCGCGCGGCGGGCCCGCCGGGCTAGGTTGGTGTCCGGGCCCGCCGACCGGGCGGGTCGCACGACCCCATGGGGAGGCGCCTCCGTTGACCGACAGGACCCAGGCCTTCGACCGGCTCACCGACGACTACCGGCGCTTCCGCCCCGGCTATCCCGCGGACATCACCGAACGCCTCCGCGAGCATGTCCTGGCGGGAGGCGGTGAGCCCCGGCTCCTGCTCGACGTCGGCTCCGGAACCGGGATCTCCACCCGGACCCTGCGCCACCTGTTCGGCCCCGGGCCCCGCGTGGTCGGCGTCGAACCCGGGCGGGCCATGCGCGGTGCCGCCGCCGACGAGGCCGACGGCCTGGAGTACGCGGACGGCCGCGCCGAGGCGCTCCCCTTCCCGGACGGGTCGGCCTCCCTGGTCCTGGCGGCCCAGGCCGTGCACTGGTTCGACCGGCCCGTGTTCTACGCCGAGGCCGTCCGTGTCCTGGTCCCCGGCGGTACCGCCGCCGTCCTGCACAACGACCGCGACTGGGAGTCCAGCGACTTCGTCGACGCCTACGAGGGCCTGCTGGAGAAGTACGGCGACGACTACCGGCGCGACTACCGGGTGTTCGACACGGTGGGGGAGATGAACGCCGCGGACGGGCTGGCCGACGCGGTCGGGCACTCCACCGCCTGGACCCGGGAGCTCGACCTGGAGAAGCTGCTGGGCAACGCGCTGTCCTCCAGCAAGGTCGCCTCGGTCGTCCGCGCCCTGGGCGAGGACGCCACCCGCGCGGCCCTCACGGCCCTGGCCCGCGAGCACTTCCCGGACGGGCGGATCCGCATCCCCTACGTCACCCGCCTCTTCCTCGCCCGCCGCACCTGAGCCCCCGCCCGGCCCCGCACGGGACCTGCGCCGGGGGCGTCCGTTGAGGGTGGTGGAGGGCGACGGACAGGGAGGGGCTGCGCCGGGGGCGTCCGTTGAGGGTGGTGGAGGGCGACGGACAGGGAGGGGCTGCGCCGGGGGCGTCCGTTGAGGGTGGTGGAGGGCGACGGGCGGGCTTTGCCGGATGAAAAGGGCCCCCTGACATTGGCGGGAGCCGCCTCCGGGAAGGGTTCCGCCGATCGGGCCCGACACCCGGGCCCGGCGACGACGGGAGAACGCACACCCATGTCACAGCTCATCGTCCTCGGCGTGGCCGACCGTGAAACCGCCGAGCGCGCCCTGGACATCGCCGCCGACCTCAACAAGCAGCAGCTGCTCCGGCTGGAGGACGCCGCCTACGCCTACAAGGACGACAAGGGGCGCCCCCGCATCCAGCAGACCGTGAGCACCACCGGTATGGGCGCGGCCGGCGGCGCCCTGTGGGGCACCCTCATCGGCCTGATCTTCCTCAACCCGCTGCTCGGCCTGGCCGTCGGCGCGGCCACCGGCGCCGTCGCGGGCAAGCTCACCGACATCGGCATCGACGACGACATGATCAAGCAGATCGGCACCCACCTGGAGGACGGCCGCGCCGCCGTCTTCCTGCTCGCCGACATCACCACCGCCGACCGCGTCATCGACGCGGTCAAGCCGCTCCGGCCCACGGTCATCCAGACCAACCTGTCCAAGGACGACGAGCACGAGCTCGTCGAGGCCCTGCGGGCCTGACCCGCGGCCCCCGGGGACCCGCCGCATGAGCGGCGGGTCCCCGCGCGTTCCGGGTCCACCGGGGGTGCTCCGGCGCGGGTCAGGAGGGGCGCGAGCGCAGGCGGCGCAGCATCCGGGCGTCGCCGAACCCGACGGCGCGCGCCGCGGCCTCCACGGTCTCGCCCGCGCCGATCAGGTGCTCGGCGTGCTCCAGGCGCAGCCCCTGCTGGTAGCGCAGCGGCGTGAGCCCGGTCGTCGCCGTGAACAGCCGGGTCAGCGTCCGCTCGCTCACCCGCGCCGTCGCCGCCAGCTCCGCCAGCGGCAGCGGTTCGCGGAACCGGGCGTCGATGACGTCCTGCACCCGGTGCACCGCGTCCACCAGGTGCCCCCGGTGCCTCAGCATCACCCCTGCCTGCGGTTCGTCCCCGTTGCGGCGGGCGTAGACCACCATCTCCCGGGCGATCGCCGCGGCCGCAGACGGCCCGTGCCGCACGGTGACCAGGTGCAGGGCCAGGTCGATGCCGCTGGCGATGCCCGCCGAGGTGAGCACGCCGCCGTCGGGCACGTACAGCACGTCGGGCACCACCCGGGCGCGCGGGAACCGGCGGGCCAGCAGGTCCTGGAGGCCGTGGTGGGTGGTGCAGCGCCGCCCGTCCAGCAGCCCGGCCTCGCCCAGGGCGAAGGCGCCCGAGCACACGCTCGCCACCGTCCCGCCCGCGGCGCGGTGGGCGGACAGCGCGCCGGCCTGCCCGTCGGTCAGCACCCGGTGCGGGACCCGGCCGCCCGCCCGCCACCCCGGGACCACCACCAGGCCGTCGGGGGAGGGCGGCGGGACGTCGGTGCCCACCCGCAGGGCCGGGCCCTGCGCGGTGGCCACCTCCTCGTGCGCCGCGCTGTAGCGCACCTCGTACCCCAGGCCCAGGTCGGCCGCGGTGGAGAACACCTGCGCCGGACCGGCCAGGTCCAACAGGTGCACGCCGGAGACGAGGAGAAAGCTGACGAGGGTCACGATCCGGTCAGTCTACGCCGGTCACCTCGGCGACCGTGGAGATCCGCGCGAACCTTCCCGACAGCGCGTACACGGTGCGGGTGACGACGTCCCCGGTGCCCAGCGTCGCCGGGTCGGCGAGGATCTCCGCCAGCGGCCGCCCCGGCCGCGACCCGGGGGCCGGGATCGGCTCGGTGGCGGTGGCGTCCACCACGAAGGTGACGCCGTACCCCAGGTCGGAGGCGGCCCGGGCGGTGGTCTCGCAGCACTGCTCGGTGCGGATGCCGCAGACCGCCACCTCCGTCACCCCCCGCTCGTCGAGGACGCCCTGGAGGCCGGTGCCGCCGAACGCGCTGTGCACGGTCTTGTACAGCACCGGCTCGCCCTCCCGGGGGTCGAGCCCGTCCAGGGGCTCGACGAACCCGAGCGCGGGGTCGAAGGGGGTGCCGGTCCCCGGCTCGGTGTGCAGGACCCACACCACCAGGTCGCCGCGCCCCCGGGCGTGCGCCACGAGCCGGGCGGCGTCGTCGGCGACGTCGGGGTTGGAGGAGGCCCGCCAGGTCTCCCGCTGGAGGAAGGACTTCTGGGCGTCGACCACAAGGAGTGCTCTCGTCATGCGCCGATCCTCCCGCGCCGCCCCCGTGTCCGGACAGACACGATCGGGGCCGCCACCGGAACGATCCGGTCAGCCGAGGGGCTTCTTGAACCCCAGGTGCGAGGGCGCGTAGCCGAGGCGCTCGTAGAACCGGTGGGCGTCCTCGCGGGCCCGGTCCGAGGTGAGCTGCACCAGTGCCGCGCCCCGGCCGCGGGCCACCCGCTCCACCCACTCCATGAACGCGGACCCCAGGCCGGTGCCGCGTTCGCCGCCGTGCACCCGGACCGCCTCCACCTGGACCCGCAGCGCGCCCCGCCGGGACAGCCCGGGGACGAACGTCAGCTGGAGGGTGCCCACCACCCGGTCGCCCCGGCGCAGCACCGCCAGGAACTGGTTCGGGTCGGCGTCGATGTCCTCGAACGCCCGCCGGTACACCTCCGGGTCGTCCGGGGCCTCCCGGGAAGCGCCCAGCCGGTCGTCGGCGAGCAGCCGGACGATCGCCGGGACGTCCTCGAACCGGGCGCGGTCCACGAACACTCCCGGCACCAGTTCCTCCGTCGCGATGTCGCGTCCCATATGCACTCCTTCGTCCGGTTCCTCGAAGCGTCCCCACCCTGTCACAGGCCCGATGCCGGCCCCGGGACCGGACCCCGGCGGACGGTCCGCACCCGGCCGGGCGGCCGGAGGGGGTGCGGTCCGCACGGTGCGGTCGCCGCGGGCCTCGTTTACAGTCGATCCATGGACGCCGAGCGGTTGGCCGACCTGGCCCGCGCCACCGAGAACACCGACCCGCTGGTCGGGCTGGACGCCACCGTGCGCATGCGCCAGGAGATGGAACGGCTCGAAGCGGTCCTGGTGCGCCGGGCCCGCAACCAGGGGGCCACCTGGGAGCGGATCGCCGACGCCCTGGGGGTGTCCAAGCAGGCGGTCCACAAGAAGTACCGGGGCGGCCTCTTCGGCTGACGGCGGCCGGGCCCGTCAGGCCGGCCGCAGGACCGCCGCGGCGAACCGCTCCATCCGTTCGCCGGACCCCTCCCAGTCCCCGAACCACACCGCCACGGCGTCCGCGCCCTCCCGCTCCAGGGCGCGGTACAGGTCCACGGCCCCGTCGAACCCGGCCTCCCCGCCGTCCCACGCGATCCGGGTCTGCGCCCGCACCGGGCGTTCGGTGAGCTCCCGCAGGCGGTCGCGGCAGCGCGCGAACCCGGCGGCGTCCAGGCCCACCCCCTGCCAGGCGTCGCCCAGGGCCGCGGCCCGCGCCAGGGCGGGCTCGGAGGCGCCGCCCACCGTCACCGGCAGGGGCGACGCCGGGCGGGGCTCGAACACCCCCCGTTCGTAGGAGTGGAACCGGCCCCGGAAGGGGCCCGAGCCCTCGAACAGGTGCCGCAGCAGCCGCAGTGTCTCGTCGGTGCGGGCGCCGCGCGTGGCGAAGTCCGCGCCCACCGCGGCGAACTCCTCCCGGGACCAGCCGACCCCCACCCCCAGCACGAACCGCCCGCCGGACAGGGCGTGCAGCGTCGCCGCCTGCTTGGCCAGGGTGAACGGGTCGCGCATCGCCGCCACCAGCACCGACGTGCCCAGCCGTACCCGCTCGGTGCGGGCGGCCAGGTGGGCCAGCGTCACCAGGGGCTCGTACACGCCGCCGAAGGTGGCCCCGTAGGGGGCGGGCGGGAGCAGGTGGTCCGGCAGCCAGAGGGCGTCCGCGCCCAGCTCCTCGGCCCGCCGGGCGAGGTCGGCGAGGACCCGCGGCGGCATGTCCGGGGACTCGTCGGGCAGCACCACCTGGAAGCGGGTCGCGGATGTCGTGCCGGGGGCCTGTTCGCTCATGCGCCGACCGTAGACCGTGCCACCGGTGTGAAGGTCAAGCCCGGCCGCGGCGTGCCGTCAGCGGCCGCCGGGAAGGGTCACGGTGACGACCACGGCCCGGTGGTCGCTGCCGGTCACCTCCACCACCTCCAGGTCGGCCACCCCCATGCCCGGGTCCACCAGCACGTGGTCGATGGTCACCGGGGGCAGCGTCCGCCCCAGGACCGGCCAGGTCGGGCGGGTGCCCTCGCCCAGCTCGGCCGCCGCGTCCAGGTAGCCCGAGTCCAGGACGTCGCGCAGGGCCGCGTGGTCCAGGGTGGCGTTGAAGTCCCCGGCCAGGATCCGCCGCACGCCCTCCGGCGGGGGAGCGGTCAGCGCCGCCAGCTCCGTCTCCCAGGCCGCGACGTACTCCGCGTTCAGCGGGGGAGGCGTGTGCACCGACACCACCTCCACCGCCCCGCCGTACCGCGCGCCCGGGACCTCCATGGCGGCGACGGGCATGGCGAACCCGTCCGGCCCGTTCAGCGCGCCCGCGTCGGTGAGCGGCAGCGCCGCGTGCACGGTGCTCCCCTCCACCCCGGCACCGGAGTGGTCGACGGTGTACGGCAGCAGGTCGTCGAGCCCGGCGGCGGACAGGTCGGCCAGCACCTCCGGGGTGACCTCCTGGAGGGCCAGCACGTCCACCCCGTGCTCGCGGACCAGGCCGACGATCTCGTCGATCCGGGCCCCGCCGCCTAGGACGTTGAAGGTCGCCACCCGCAGTTCGGGCCCGCCCATGTCGGTCACCGCGAAGAACACGGCCGCGCGCGGCACGACCGCCGCCACGAGCACCGCGGCCGCCACGGACAGGACCGCCAGGGACACCCACCGGCGCAGCACCCCCGCGAGGGCGACGGCCAGGACGGCGGCCCCCGCGGCGTAGGGCGTGTAGGCCATGAGCGGCACCAGCGGGAACCCGCGTTCCAGGCCCAGCCCGCGCGCCAGCGCGAAGGCCGCGAACCCCGCCGCCACCAGACCGACCAGCACGGTCACGGGCCGCGACCCGCGCCGCACGCCCACCGGTGTCCGTTCCGCCATGCGTCCTCCTCCGCTCCGCCGTTGCCGGGGGGTGGGATCCCCGTACAGGGGGGGACGGTTGCGACCGGATGCGAACGCGGGGTTCACCAGGAGCGCCCCGCCGCGGACAGCAGCGACAGCACCCCCTCCAGGCAGGAGTTCTCCGGTATCCCCGGCCGCCGCACCAGGAACGCCGTGTTGATCGGCGGGTCCTCCGGCTCCAGCAGCGTCACCAGCCGCCCCGCGTCCAGCTCCCCCTGGCACAGGTAGCGCGGCAGCACGCTGACCCCGGCACCGCCCGCCACCGTGGCCATCACCGCCCGCAGGTCCGGCACGACCACCGCCGCCTTGCAGGTGAGCCGCACCCCGAACACGTGCCGCCAGTACCGGCGCAGGATCGGCAGGCTCTCGTCGTAGGCCACCAGGGGGACCTCGCACAGGGCCGGCGCCCCCTGCCGGGCGATCCGTCCCGGGCCGATGCGATCCGCCCACAGCGGCGCCCCCACCAGCACGAACTCCTCGTCCGCCAGCGGCTCGGCCACCAGTGAGCGCCCGCGCGGCCGTACCGTGGACACCACCAGGTCGTGCCGTCCCGCGCGCAGCTCCTCCAGCAGGTCGTCGGAGAGGCCGTGGCGCACCCGCAGCCGCAGCCCCTCCGACTCCACCAGCGGGGCCAGGGCGGGCAGCACCAGCACCTGGAGCGCCTCCGCCGGCCCGGCCAGCCGCAGCGGCCGGTGCGGGACCGCCGGACCGCCCCCGGCCACCAGCTCCAGAGCGTCCAGGGGCTCTGCGACCCGCGCCGCCAGTTCGTTGGCCTCCGCGGTCGGCGCGACACCCCGCGGCAGCCGCTCGAACAGGGAGTGCCCCAGCCGGCGCTCCAGGGTCCGTATCTGAGTGGTCACGGTCGGCTGTGACAGGCGCAACGCCTGTGCGGCCGCCGTGAAGGACCCCGACCGGTGCACGGCCAGGAACGTCCGCAGCTGCTGGAGATCCAGCGGGGCGGGACCGGTCTCGACGCGGGCGTCCCCGAGGACCGCCGCGGATCCATTGGAATACCTATGGCTCACTTCGGCGATTTTATTGGTCGGTCAATACGTGGAGGTACTAGCGTCGGCCACCGGGCCCACCGCCCACCGCGCGGGGCCCGTACCCGTTCCCACGGCAGTCCGTTCGAGAGGTGCCACCGTGTCCGTCACCAGCAGGGAAGTCCACCTGGTCGCCCGCCCGGTCGGGGAGCCCGTCCCCGGCGACTTCGCGCTCGTCGAGACCACCCTGCCCGACCCCGGTCCCGGGCAGGTCCTGATCCGCAACGAGTGGATCTCCGTCGACCCGTACATGCGCGGCCGGATGAACGACACCAAGTCCTACGTCGCCCCCTACCGCCTCGGCGAGGCCATGGAGGGCGGCGCGGTCGGCACGGTCATCGCCTCCGGTGACGACTCGGTTCCGGTCGGCACCACCGTGCTGCACTCGCTGGGTTGGCGCGACCACGCGCTGGCGCCCGCCGGGGCGGTCCGGGCCGTGGACGCCGGGGCCGCGCCCGCCCAGGCCTACCTCAACGCGCTGGGCATGATCGGCTTCACCGCCTACGTCGGCCTCACCGAGATCGCCCCCGTCCGCGAGGGGGACGTGGTGTTCGTCTCCGGCGCCGCCGGGGCGGTCGGCTCCCTCGCCGGGCAGATCGCCCGCCGCCTGGGCGCCGCCAAGGTCATCGGCTCGGCCGGGGGCCCGGAGAAGAAGCGCCGCCTGGTCGAGGAGTTCGGCTACGACGCCGCCATCGACTACCGCGAGGGCCGGCTGGAGGAGCAGCTCGCCCAGGCCGCCCCCGACGGGATCGACGTCTACTTCGACAACGTCGGCGGCGACCACCTGCGGGCGGCCATCGCCGCCGCGCGCGACCACGCCCGCTTCGCCCTGTGCGGGGCGATCTCCCAGTACAACGCCACCGAGCCGGTGCCCGGGCCGGACAACCTGTTCCTCGCCGTGGGCAAGCGGCTCACCCTGCGCGGCTTCATCGTCGGCGACCACGCCCGCCTCATGGGCGAGTACGCCCGCCGCGCCGCCGGGTGGCTGGCCGACGGCGACCTGCGCGCGGAGGAGACCGTGGTGGACGGCATCGAGAACGCCGTCACCGCCTTCCTGGACATGATGCGCGGCGCCAACACCGGCAAGATGCTGGTCCGGCTGGCCCCTTAGGGCGTGTTCGGCGGATCATTCCGGGTCGCGGCCGCCGGGCGGCCTCTCGCCGCGCCGCCTGTGCTCGGACGGCCTACCCCGGGCCGACCTCGCCAGGCGGCTTGCGAGAGATCGCCCGACGACCGCTCCCGGCACCCGGCGCAAGCGCCGGGCCACACGAAAGCATCCACCGAACACGCCCTAGTCTGCTCCCGCCCCCCGCGCCACACCTTCCTCATCCTCGTGACCCCGGAAAGGGACCCATGCAGTACGTCACCCTCAACAACGGCCTCCGCATGCCGCAGCTCGGATTCGGTGTCTGGCAGGTCCCCGACGACCAGGCCCAGGCCTCCGTCGAGACCGCCCTGGAAGTCGGCTACCGCAGCATCGACACCGCCCGCATCTACGACAACGAGGCGGGCACCGGCCGGGCCCTGGCCGCCTCCGGACTGCCCCGCGAGGAGCTGTTCGTCACCACCAAGCTGTGGAACGACGACCAGGGCGCGGACAAGGCCCTCAAGGCGTTCGACGCGAGCCTGGAGCGCCTGGGGCTGGACTACGTCGACCTGTACCTGATCCACTGGCCGGTCCCGGCCCAGGACGCCTACGTCGACACCTGGAAGGTGCTGGAGCGCATCGCCGCCGAGGGCCGCGCCAAGGCGGTCGGCGTGTCCAACTTCACCGAGAAGACCCTGGCCCGCCTGCTGGAGAACACCGACCTGGTGCCCGCGGTCAACCAGATCGAGCTGCACCCGTACTTCTCGCAGGAGGCCATGCGCGGGCTCAACGCCTCCCACGGCATCCTCACCGAGGCCTGGAGCCCGCTCGGCCAGGGCAAGGGCCTGCTGGAGGAGCCCGTGCTGGCGGAGATCGGGGCGAAGCACGGCAAGACCGCCGCCCAGGTCGTGCTGCGCTGGCACCTCCAGACCGGCAACATCGTGATCCCCAAGTCGGTGACCCCGTCCCGCATCGCGGAGAACTTCGACGTGTTCGATTTCGCACTGGAGGGTGACGACCTGGACAGGATCGGCGCCCTGGACCGCGACGGCCGCATCGGGCCGGACCCGGACGGGTTCAACGTCGTCTGACCCCGGCGTGCGGAGGGCGCTCCCGGCGGGCGGGGGCGCCCTCCGGCGTTCCCCGCGGCGGTGGCCGGTGCCGGTCACCCCCGGGCCGCGCCCTCCCCGCCGCCGCCCGTTCTTCCGGGAGGAACGGGTCGAAAGCGCTCGGGAGCGGACACATTCCGCGCATCGGAGAAGATCGCGGAACGCCTTCCCGCGGCCGCTCCCGCCCCCGAGGTGGCACGGGGCCGACGGGAGGCGTACAGTCCTCTTTTGGCGCGCCGGGCAGCAGACCGGCGAACAGCACTCTCCCTACGCGAAATCCCAGATCCATGACCGTCGTTCCTTCGCGCACCGCGCGTGTCTACCGCTCCGAGAGCGCCGAGCGTTCGGTACACGCCTGGTGCCACAAAGCCCTCAGCCGCTGGCCCGAACTCGGCCCCCTGCCCCCCGTGGACACCCGCATGGGCAGCACCCAGGCGTTCCGGTCCACCGGCGGCCCCGGGACGCCGGTCCTGATCCTGTCCGGCACCAACTTCAACGCCGCCACCACGGTGCCCGCGGCCCGCGCACTGTCCGCGGACCGCCCCGTGTACCTGGTGGACCTGCCCGGGCAGCCCGGCCTCAGCTGCGGCGAACGCGTCGGCAGGCCGGGGATCGAGGCGTACGGGGCCTGGTTCGACGAGCTCCTGCCGCAGATCACCGACCGGCCGGTCATCGTGCTCGGCCACTCCCGGGGCGCCGCCATCGCGCTGGCCTCCACCCCGTCGCCGCTGGTCGCCGGGCTGCTGCTGCTCAACCCGGCCGGGCTGACCGCGCCCGGGATGACCTCCGAGTCGATGCGGGCCACCCTGCCGTGGATGCTCCGCCCTACCGAGCAGAACAGCGGGCGCCTCGTCGAGTTCCTCAGCGGGCCGCAGACGCCCTGCGAGGAGCACCGCGAGGAGGCCGAGTGGCTCACCCTGCTCGCGCGCAGCTGCCGCACCGGGTCCACGCCCAGCCCGCTGTACGCGGAGCAGATCCGTGCCTGGTCCGACACGCCCGTCGCGGTCGCGACCGGGTCGCACGACCCGTTCTTCTCGCCGGCGCGCCTGCACGGGCCCGCCCGGCGCTTCCTGGACGCCGAGGTCCACACCATCGAGGGCGCCGGCCACCTGTCCCTGTACGAGAACCCCGAGCAGGTCTGCGGGCTGCTGCGCTCGCTCGACGGCGCCTGACGGCCCCGCACGCCGACCGCGGGCGGCCCCCGGGGGCGACCCCGGAACCGTCCGCGGCCGTGTCCCGGCCCGCATCGGAGGGCCGGAGCGGCAAGACTCTCCGTGAGGAAGCCATCACGGGGAGGCGCATATGCTCGACAGGGCGGCGAAAGCCCTCGGTCTCAGGACCGATCCGGTCATCTTCTTCGGCGCGGTCGCGGCGACGGTCCTGTTCGTGGTGTGCGCCATCGCCTTCACCGACACGGTGGACGCGGTCTTCGGCGCCGTGTCCGACTGGATCCTCACCCACCTGGGATGGTTCTACATCCTGGGGGTGACCACCTTCCTGGGCTTCCTCGTCTGGATCGCCCTGAGCAGGTACGGCCGCGTCCGGCTCGGCGGCGACGACAGCCGGCCCGACTACAGCGACCCCGTCTGGTTCTGCATGCTCTTCGCCGCCGGCATCGGCAGCATCCTCATGTTCTGGGGTGTGGCGGAGCCCATCAGCCACTTCGCCGAGCCGCCGCTGCGCGACGTGGAACCGGAGTCGGTGCAGGCGGCGAGCGAGGCCATGGGGTTCACCCTCTACCACTTCGGCCTGCACACCTGGACGATCTTCTGCCTGCCGGGGCTCGCCTTCGCCTACTTCGCGTACCGCAAGGGGCTGCCGTTCCGGGTGAGCTCGATCCTGTACCCGTTCCTGGGGAGGCGCACCTTCGGGCCCCTCGGGCGCTTCATCGACGCGTTCGCCGTCCTGGGCACGCTCTTCGGGGTCGCCGTCACCATCGGCCTGGGCACCATGCAGATCAACAGCGGACTGCACACGCTCTTCGGGGTCCCGGAGAACAGGGCCGTCCAGCTCGTCCTCATCGCGTCCGTGACGACCCTCGCGGTGATCTCCGTGGCCACCGGCCTGGACGTCGGCATCAAGTGGCTGTCCACCGCGAACATCGTGATGGCCGTGGGACTGCTCGTCTTCGTCTTCCTCGCCGGCGCCAGCCTGTACCTCGTCAAGGGGGTCATCGAGACCACCGGCGTGTACCTGTCGTGGCTGGTCCCGCTCTCCTTCTGGAACGACACCTTCGGCGACACGGGGTGGCAGGGGACGTGGACGGTCTTCTACTGGGCGTGGACGATCACCTGGTCGCCGTTCGTGGGGATCTTCGTCGCCCGCATCTCCCGGGGCCGGACCATCCGGGAGTTCGTCCTGGGGGTCCTGGCCGTGCCCACCGCCTTCAGCATCATCTGGTTCGGCGTCTTCGGCCTGTCGGCGTTCGACATCGAGATGAACCAGGGCGGGGAGCTGGTCCGCAACGTCGTGGTGGAGGAGGACATCCCCGGCGCGCTGTTCGCCTTCCTCGCCCACTACCCCCTGCCGACCCTCGTCTCCGCGGCGAGCATCCTCATCGTGGTCGTCTTCTTCACCACCTCCTCGGACTCCGCCTCGCTCGTGGTCGACATGCTGTGCGCGGGCGGGCCCGAGTCGCCCGTCCGCCAGCGGGTGTTCTGGGGCGTCACGGAGGGGGTGGTGGCCGCCACCGTGCTCACCGCGAGCGGGGTGGGCGGGCTGGAGGCCCTGCAGCAGACGATCATCGTCTTCGGGCTGCCGTTCTTCGTCCTCACGTTCTTCATGATGGTCGGCCTGGTGCGCAGCCTGCGCCGGGAGCCGGAGAGCGCCTTCCGCAGGCGCCCGCCGCACGGCGGGGAGCCCGGGGAGGAGAAGAGGGAGGCCGGAGCGGACGGGCCCTAGCCGTACGGGCGGGGCGCCGCCGGCTCACTCCGGCCAGAAGAAGTCGTCCAGGACCCGGTACAGCTCCAGCAGCCCCGGGTCGACCAGGTCGCGGCCGTAGGCGTCCAGGAAGGCCTCCGCGTCGCGCGGCCCGAACGACGGGTTGAGATCGCTCAGCATGCTGCCCGTCATGTCCGCCAGGTCCAGGTGGCGGTCGCCCACGCCCACCCGGCCCAGGTCGATGAGGGACCACCCGCCCTCCCCGTCCACCAGGACGTTGGGCAGGCAGTAGTCGCCGTGCAGCAGGACCGGCCCGGACACCGGGATCCGCTCCAGGCGGTCGGCCAGCGCGGCCAGCACCTCCGCCGCCCCCGACGCGCGCCGCCCGTTGCCCCCGGGGACCCGCGGGGTGTGGCCCTGCGCCCGCCAGCCGCGGTCCACGGCGCCCGACGCCACCCGCTCGCGCGCCTGCTCCAGCAGCACGTCCGGGCCCATCGGGAGCGGTAGCCCCGCCGCCGGGACGGCGTGCAGGTCGCGCAGCGCCCGGGCCAGCAGGGCGATCAGCTCCGCGCGGTCGTGCCTCGGCTCGTGGGCGCCCCGGCCGGGGAGGTGCTCCATGGTCAGCCAGTACGAGCCCCGCCACCGCCCGGAGTCCAACAGCCGGGGGACCGGCAGCCGCGTGCCGGCCAGCAGGCGCAGCCGCCGCTCGGTGCCGACCAGCTCGGCCACCAGGTCGCGGCGGCCCGCGTCCGCCGACTTGAACACCGCCGTCGGCCGCCCCGCGACGTACAGGCGGGCGACCCGGGCCCCGGACAGGCCCACGTCGATCTCCTCGACCCGGTCGGCGGCGACACCCGGCGGCAGTGACATGCCCGGCAGCCTAGCCGCACGCCCGGCCCCGCCCCACCGGTTTTCCCGCCGCCGGGCCCGTGCAGCGGGACGGCGGCATGTCCGGTGCCCCTGCCGGGCGGCCGATGCTGTTCCCACCGGTTCTCCGCGGCCGCCGGGTCCGTGCAGCGGCGTCCGCCACGGCCGCCGTCTGCGGGAGCCCGCTCCGCGCGGTGCGACCCCGGCGGGGCGGCGTGTCCGGTGCCGCGGCCGGATGGCCGGTGGCGATTCCGCCGGCTCTCCGCTTTCGCCGGGCCGCCCCGAGTGCGGCGCGGCTAGGGTGTGCGGCTCGGGCGGGGGTCCGCGCCGACGGCGGGCAGGATCACCTCGTCGACGACCTGGGCGAGGTGGTCGCGGTCGGGCGCCCGGCCGTGGTCGATCGAGTACTTGAGGACCATCGCCTCCCCGATGTCGGTGGTCACGTCGGTGACCCGGGCCGGGTCGATCCGGCCCTGCTCGGCGTAGTGCATCAGGACGGTGCGGGTGAACCGCCCGCCCCGGGGGCCGAACACCTCGTCGTCGAACCGCTCGTGCAGCACCGGGTCGCGCAGGGACTCGGCGATCACCGCGAACATCGCCTGTCCCAGGGGGGACGAGCTCAGCTCGGTCAGCATCGCCAGCGAGTCGATGAGGTCCCCGCGCAGGTCGTCGGCGCCCGGGGCGGGCCGCTCCTGCGGGAAGTGGCTGTACATCGCGTCCAGCAGGATGTCCGTGGGCAGGGACCAGCGCCGGTACAGGGAGGTCTTGGCGGTGCCCGCCCGGCGGGCGATCCCCTCCATGGACAGCCCGCCCACGCCGTTGTCCGCCGCCTCCAGGATCGCGGCCTCGTGGATGGCGCCGACGAGCTGCTCGCCGCGCCTGCGTGTACGCCGCGGGGAGGACTCCCCGTCCGATGGCGCGGCCGAATCCTCGTTCCGGTTGTCCACAGGGCTTCCCAACTAAGAAACGATGCCGTATCTTAAAAACGCGTACTGGCTACGTACCCGTATCTTAGCGTCCGACCTTCCCGGAGTGATCCCTATGCCCCCTCCTCGTACCTACGGCGTCCCGCTGACGGGACGGGCCGTGGCCCCCGACCTCGCCCGCGGCGTGATGCTGCTGATCATCGCCGTCGTGCACGCCCACATCCTGTGGCAGATGACCGCCGGGGGCCACTCCGCGGGAGTGGCCGACACCGTGACGACGATGGCGCTGATGCTGTTCGCCGAGGCGCGCGGCTACCCGATGTTCGCCGCCCTGTTCGGATACGGGCTGGCCTGGATCCACCTGCGGCGGACGGCCGAAGGTCGGCCCTGGCCACGCGTGCGCTCCCTGGTGCGCAGACGCGGCCGCTGGATGCTGCTCATCGGGGTGCTGCACACCGCGCTGCTCTTCTTCGGCGACATCATCGCCGTCTACGGTCTCATCGCGCTGTGCTTCGCGGGTCTGCTGCACGTCACCGACCGGAGGCTGCTCTCCCACGCGTTCGGCTGGATGGCGGGCGGTTCCCTGGTCTACGCGCTGGGCACCACCCTGCCCGAGGCCACCTCCGCCGACGCCAGCGTGTTCGGCCAGGACTACCTGGCGGACGTGGGGATGCGGCTGATGACCTGGCCGGTGATGACCCCGCTGCTGCTGTTGACCTCGGTGTTCCCGTTCGCGATCGGGGTGTGGGCCGCCCGGCGCCGGGTCATGGAGCGGCCGCAGGAGCACCTGGCGCTGCTGCGCCGGACCGCCGGGATCGGCATCCCGCTCGCCGTTCTGGGCGGGCTTCCCCAGGCGCTGGTGTCCGCCGGCCTGTGGGCGCCGTCGTCGACGGCGGTGGAGGGCCTGGGGGCCTGGCTGCACGTGCTCACGGGATACGCGGGCGGGTTCGGCTACGCGGCGCTCATCGCCCTGGTGGCGGTGCGGTTCGGCGAGCGGCAGGGGCCGGTGGTCCGCGCCCTGGTCGCCACCGGGCAGCGGTCGATGACCTGCTACCTGCTGCAGTCGGTGGCCTGGATGACGCTGTTCATGCCGTACACGCTGAACCTGGGCGCCGAGCTGTCCGCCACCGCCTCGGTCCTGGTGGGCGTCGCCGTCTGGGCGACGACCGTGGTCCTGGCGGACCTGATGCGGCGCACCGGGGTGCGGGGGCCGGCCGAGCGGTTCCTGCGGTGGCGGACCTACGGCCCGGAGCGCGAGCAGCCGGCCGGAGACCCCGGGGGTCACGGCGACCGACCATCCGCACAGCCGTCGGTGCGCTGAACCACCACCACCGCCTCCCGAGTCCGGGGTGAAGGCCGTGTCACCCTCCCGGAGCCCGGGTTCCGGGAGGGTGGGAGCATGGCGGGATGGGACGTTCTGACGACATCTTCCTCAAGGACACGGCGGCCCGGCTGGGCGGGCTGACCGGGGTGCGGGCGGTGGCCCTGGGCGGGTCGCGTGCGCAGGGGACGCACCGGGACGACAGCGACTGGGACCTGGCGGTCTACTACCGCGGGGAGTTCGACCCGCGGGAGCTGCGGGAGCTCGGCTGGCCCGGTGAGGTATCGGAGGTCGGCGGCTGGGGTGGGGGTGTGTTCAACGGCGGCGCGTGGCTGCGCATCGACGGCCGCCCGGTGGACGTGCACTACCGGGACCTGGACGTGGTGGAGCGGGAGGTCGAGCGGGCGCAGGCCGGCGACTTCGACGTGGAGCCCCTGCTGTTCCACCTGGCGGGCATCCCCACCTACCTGGTGGTCGCCGAGCTCGCCCTGGGCCGGACCCTCCTGGGCGAACTGCCCCGGCCGGACTACCCGCAGGCCCTGCGCCGGAACGCGCCGCCCCGCTGGCGCGGGGTCGCCGCGGCCACCCTCGGGTACGCCGAGCACAACCACGCCCCGCAGGGGCGGGTGAGCCAGACCGCGGGCCTCATCGCGCAGGCGGCCGCCCAGACGGCGCACGCGGTGCTGGCCGGGCGCGGCGAGTGGACGACCAACGACAAGGCCCTGCTGGCCAGGGCCGGGTTGGAGGAGATCGACCTGGTCATCGCCGGGATGACCGCCGACCCCCAGGACCTGGTGGCGGCCGTCGCCGAGGCCGGACGGGTCTTCGCCACGGCGTGAGCGAAGACCGCGGCGCGGCGTCCCAGGCGGTGCCACCTGGCGCCGACCGAGCTTTGAGCGTGCCTCTGCGTCGGCGTGGCCGAGCCCCGGCCGCGTCCGAGCGCGGCGTGGTCACCGGCGGACCCGGGACGTGTTCTCCCTGCCCCGCGACCGCCGGGCCTCGTCGGGCGACATCGCCGTGCTCGCCGTGGGGCGGTGCTGGTACCGCCGGGTCTGCCGGGCCTCGTCGGGCGACACCGCCGTGCTCGCCGTGCGGCGGTGCCGGTGCAGCCGACACCGCCGGGAACGGCACGACGTCCCGGGCGGTGTCGCCCGGGGAGGGGCGACCGGTCGGCCGACGCAGGGCGCCGGCCGATCGGAGGCCCCGGCGGCCGCGCCTACAGGGGCGCGTCCCACACCATGTCGACGACCCCGCTGATGGTGGCGTACCCCGCCCGGGCGAAGGCCGCGGCCATGGGGGTGTTCCCCAGGTCCGTGGCGGCCCGCGCGTACGTCTCGCCGCCCTCCTCGACCAGCACCCGGGTGCCCTCGGCCAGCAGGTCGTCGATGTACCCGTTGCCCCGGTACTCGGGCAGCACCGCGATGTACCCGATGATCGGGTGCTTGGCGTTGCGGGCGGGCAGCACGAACCCGACCGGTTCCCCGTCGGGCCCGGTGGCGATCCGCCACCAGGACCGCGGCGTGGAGTAGCGCCCGAACTCTTGGGCGAACTCGCCCGAGACGACCTCCTCGGGGGTCATGGTCAGCAGCTCGTGCCGGTGGTGGGCGTCCAGGCTGCCCTGCAGCGCCCGCTCCATCAGCTCCCGCATCTCCTGCTCGTCCCGGATGCCCCGGAAGCGCAGCCGGTCGCCGGGGCGCGGCGCGGAGTCCCCCAGGTCCCACTGGAAGCGGAGCCGCTCCACGAGCAGGGAGCCGCCGGTCTTCTCCACGGCGGCCATCCGCTCGGCCACGGCCCGCCGCTCGTGCGGGTCGGAGCGCCAGTCGGCGGACACGAACCGCAGGAACTCGGGCGGTACCGTCCCCGGCGGGACGGTGGCGGCCAGCGCCGTGCGCAGCAGGTGTTCGAGGACGGCCTCCCGGTCCAGGCCGGAGGCCTCGTCGTCGACGTCGAGGACGTCGGTCAGCAGGGGTTCGTCGCCCTGCTTCGCCGCCCAGAAGGACAGCCGGGCCACCG
The DNA here is from genome assembly GCF_018316655.1 of Nocardiopsis changdeensis. Classification (GTDB taxonomy): domain Bacteria; phylum Actinomycetota; class Actinomycetes; order Streptosporangiales; family Streptosporangiaceae; genus Nocardiopsis; species Nocardiopsis changdeensis. The sequence continues at coordinate 1,519,657 of NZ_CP074133.1, forward strand.
GGCGGTCGCCGGCCAGGGCCAGCCACATCCATGCGGCGCGGCGGCGGCCGTCGGCCAGGTCCTCGGCGAATTCGTCGTTCAACAGGTAGGGGAACCGGTTGAACAGAGACAGTTCTTCGGGTCCGGTGATCGGACGGACGGTCAGGTCGGATACTGCAACAGTCAAGGCGACACCTTCGTGTGTGCGCCCGACCGCCCGGAGGCGGGCCGCGTGAGCCCTATCGGTTCCCCCGGGAGGCCACGAGCGCGATGTGCACGGTGGACATGGCCCGGCCTCCTCTCGTTCTCGGACCCCGGTTCACCGTTCGTACCGGGGCGCGTAATTTCTACCGGTCGCGTGCCGGGGAGCGCAACCGTCTTTCACGCGGCCTCCGCCTCCTCGTCGGTCCGCGCGCCCCGCCGCGCGGTGACCGCCCAGGTCACCGTTCCGGCGACCAGCCCCCAGAACGCCGAGCCGATGCCCAGGAACGTGACCCCCGACGCCGTCGCAAGGAACGTCACCAGCGCGGCCTCCCGCGACCGCTCGTCCGACAGCGCCGACGACAGCGACCCCCCGATCGTGCCGAGCAGGCCGAGCCCGGCGATGGCCGCGATCAGCGCCGGGGGCAGCGCCACCAGCAGCGCCGCGACGGTCGCCCCGAACACGCCGACGACCAGGTAGAAGACGCCCGCCCACACCCCGGCGAGGAACCGCCGCTCCCGGTCGGGGTGGGCCTGGGGCCCCGTGCAGATCGCGGCGGTGATCGCCGCCAGGTTCATGCCGAAGCAGCCGAACGGCGCCAGCACCAGGTTGGTCGCCCCGGTCCACCCGATCAGCGGCGAGACCGGCACCCGGTAGCCGTCGTTGCGCAGCACCGCCACCCCGGGCAGGTTCTGCGACGCCATCGTCACCACGAACAGCGGCACCCCCACGCTCACCAGCACCTGCCAGGAGAACTCGGGGACGACCAGCACCGGGACCGCGAGCCGGGGGACCACCCCCGACAGGTCCAGCGTTCCGCCCAGGGCCGCCACGGCGCCCCCGGCGACCAGCGCGGCGGGCACCGCGTACCGAGGCGCCCAGCGGCGGGCCGCCAGGTACACCGCGAACATCGCGGCCACCACGGCGAGGTCGCCCTCCATGCTCGTGAACAGGCCGATCCCGAACTGCAGCAGCACCCCGGCCAGCAGTCCGGCGGCCAACGGCACGGGGATGCGGTCCATGACCTTCTCGAACCAGCCGGTCACCCCGCTCAGCGTGATCAGCGCGGCCGAGAACACGAACGCGCCGACCGCCTGCGCCAGCGTCACACCGTCCAGGCCCACCGCCAGCAGCGCGGCGCCGGGCGTGGACCAGGCGGTGACCACGGGCGCCCGGTAGCGCAGGGACAGGCCCACGCAGGTGACGGCCATGCCCACGCCCAGGGCGAGCATCCACGACGCGACCTGCCCGGAGTCGGCCCCGGCGGCCTCCGCGGCGGTGAACACGATGGCCGCGGAACTCGTCACCCCGACCAGCACGGCGACCAGCCCGGCGGTGACGGCGGGCAGGGGGGTGACGGAACCGGCGAACCGGAGCAGAGTCCTCATGGGGGTCCATCCTGGCGAGTCCGCTCCGACGCACCCGCGGCGGGGTGGCCCCATCACCGGATGACATGCCGCCGCCCGCGGAAAACCGGCTGGCCGCGGACGGTCCCGGATGTGAACATGCCTCCATGAGCACCTTCGACGACCTGGTGGCCGAGGCCGCCGACGCACCCGTGGCCGGGTGGGACTTCTCCTGGCTGGACGGCCGCGCCACAGAACAGCGCCCCTCCTGGGGCTACCACCGCCTGGTGGCCGAACGCATGGCGCGGGCGAGTGCCGCCCTGGACGTGCAGACCGGGGGAGGGGAGCTCCTGGCGGGTGTCCCGCGCAGGCCGCCGCTGACGGTCGCCACCGAAGGGTGGCCGCCCAACGTCGCCCGGGCCACCCGGCTGCTGCACCCCCTGGGCGCGGTGGTGGTCGCCGCGGCCGACACCGATCCCCTGCCGTTCGGGGACGACGCCTTCGACCTGGTGGTCTCCCGCCACCCGGTGGCCGCGAACTGGCCCGAGATCGCCCGGGTGCTCGCCCCGGGCGGCACCTACCTGTCCCAGGAGGTCGGCCCGGCGAGCGTGTTCGAGGTGGTGGAGTTCTTCCTCGGCCCCCAGCCGGAGGAGGTCCGGGCGAACCGCAGCCCCGACCACGCCGGCCGCGCCGCCGAGGCGGCGGGGCTGGAGGTGGTGGACCTGCGGTTGGAGGAGCTGCACACCGAGTTCTTCGACGTCGGCGCGGTGGTCTACTTCCTGCGCAAGGTCGTGTGGATGGTCCCGGACTTCACGGTGGAGAAGTACCTCGACCGGCTGCGCGCCATGCACGACCACATCGAACGCGAGGGCTCCTTCACCGCCACCACGACCCGCTTCCTCATCGAGGCCCGGGCCCCGCGGAACCCCTGACCGCGAGCCGTCCGCGCAGCCCCCGCCGCAGCCGTGCGGAGGCCCCGCGCAGGGCTCCGAGCGCCGCGACCCCGTCCGGGTCCACCCGGGGGTTCCCGGCCAGGGCGAGCGCGGCGCCGTAGGGCCGGGCACCCGCTGACAGGGATGCGGCGACGGCCCGCAGGACGGCGCCGAGCACCTCGCCGTCGGCCCCGGGGTGCTCGGCCAACAGGCGCAGCAACCGGTGGTGGTTCCACTCGTCCGACCGGGCGTGTGCCAGCAGCGCCAGTGCGTCCGCCGGTGTGCGCCGGTTCTCCGCGAGGGCCTGCCACACGAACGGATAGGGCGTGGCCGCCAGGCGGCGCAGCTCGGCGGGATCACGGGAGCCGCGCGCCGCCGCCAAGTGGTCGGAGGGGGAGGTGCCCGCGCGGGGCGGGCACCCGGGGACGGTCACGCCCCGGCCCCGTCACCCCTCGTCCTTCGCCGAGACGCGCTGGATCACCTCGAAGCCCCACAGCTCGCTGCCGGTCGCGGCGGGACCGCCGTGCCCGTGGCCATGGCCGTGCCCGTGCCCGGTGCGGCCCGCGTCGGCGGCGGCCTGGGCGTGCCCCTGACGGAACTCCCGGCTCTTCAGCCAGTTCTCGAAGTCCTCCTGGGACCGCCACCGGGTGTACACCAGGTACTTGTCGGTGCCCTCCACCGGGCGCAGCAGCTGGAACTCCTCGAACCCGGGCTGCCCCTCCACCAGGCCCGCGCGGTTCGCGAACCGTTCCTCCAGCGTGGCCCCGGCACCCTCCGGGACGGTCAGGACGTTGAACTTGACGACGCTCACGCGGCACCTCCACGGTTGTCGGCGATCTGTACGCCCAACCTACGGCCATCCGCCCCCGCCCCCGCGCCGCCCCCGCCGGTGTACGTTGGCCGACGCCCCTGCACCCCGGACCACCGAGGATCTCCATGGCCTTCCACCGCCCCGGCCGCGCCGGGGACCTGCCCCCGCTGCCCGACCTGTGGGCGCGCGCCGCCCTGCTGGCGGCCCTGTCCCCGGGCACCCGGTACACCGCGGACGAGGACGGTGTCATCCGCTTCGACGACCACGGCGGAAGCCGCTGGGAGCTGGTCCCGGTGGCGGGCGGCCGAGCCGTTCTCACGGGCACGGAACGCTCCTGCGACGAGCACCTCTACATGGGCGTGGACCCGCTGGACGGCGCCCCCGGCTGGCTGCCCTGGGCCTGGCTGGCCGACAACGAGGCCGAACGCCCGCCGGGCCTCGCCTACTGGTGGGACGGCGCCGTCTGGGACCGGGTCGCCTACGACGACCGGGTGGAGGACGACGGCCTGTCCCGCCTGCTCGGGGACCTGGCCGACGACGCGGCCGTCCGGGCGAGGATCGCGGCCGGGCTCGGGCTCCCCGCGGGCCCCGACCCGGAACCGGACGCCCTGGCCGCCGACCTGTCGGCCCGGGCCCGGACCGCTGGGATCACCGGGGATGTGGTCGAGCGCGCCCTGGCCCTGTACGCCCGTCGCCCCGGGTACCGCGGCGGGCTCGACGCCCCGACGGCCCTGTCCACGGCCGCCCGGCTCGGGCTGACCCCCGGGAGCACCCCTCCCGCCCTCCCCGCGGGTTCCGCGGCCCCGGTCCGGACGCGCCTGCTGGAGGACTACGAGGCGATGGTCTCCCTGCGGCTGGGCGACGACCTGCGCCGCCGCGCGGAGATCCCCGGCCGTCCGGTCCCCGGGCCCTCGCCCGCTCTGGACGCCCTGGTCGCCTGGACGCGCGCGAACGCGCCCGGCGGCACCGCCGTCCTCCTCCACGAGCGGATCGGCCGGAACTGGGGCTTCGCCGTGAGCGGCCCCGAGCCGCTGGCCCGGCGCTCGCCGCTCACCGAGCCCATGACCCTGCTCAACGCCCTCTACGAGGCGGAACTCCACCCCGAGCACGGCGGCTGGTGCTTCCTGCGCCTGGAGGTCGGCCCCGCCGGGGCCTGCGTGCTCCGGGCGTACGACCACTGGCCCTCCTGGTTCCCCGCCGACGGCCGCGGCTGGGAACCCGCGAGCGCGCAGGCGGCGGGGAGCACGTTCTTGCGGGACCTGGAGCGGCGCGCCCCGGCCTGGCGCCACCCCCTCGATGAGCGGCACCGGGGGAACGACCTGCCCGACGGCCTGGAGACCGCCCCGGGCGGGGCCTGGATCCCCCTGGCCCCCGGGGAGCGCGAGACGCTGGAGGCGCAGGTCGCCGCCGCCTTCGCGGAGGGGGCCGCGGGCGCCGGCGTCCGGGGGTTCGCGGTGCTGCTGGGCGGACGCGTCGGGGTGCACGCTGTGGCCGGGGGCGCCCGCCGCCTCACCGTTCCCGCCCGTGTCTCCGCGCCCCTGGCGCGACTGCGCCGCGGCATGTACGAGCCCGGGACAGGCACGTGGTTCCGTGCCGATGTCACCGTGGAGCCGGACGGGGCGTACACCTTCTCCTACGACCGCGACTCCGAGCCGGGCTTCGGGCGCAGGACCCACGACGGGCACTACGTCCTGGACTTCCGCTGCTTCCCCCGCGCCCCCGAGCACATCCCCGACTGGTGGCGGCGACGGCTCGGGTCCTGAGGGGACCGGTCACCGCCGGAGGGTCCGGCCCTCCGGCGGAGCGTACTGGTCGTGGTTCCGTCCTGTGGCGTTCTCGTGGTCGCCTGCCGCCTCGCGCCCTGCCTCGCAGCCGATTCTCCGGCGTCCCGCTTTCAACCCGCTTACCGTTCTCCGGAGAGGTCGCGCGGTCCCCCGGCGCGGCGGCACGGCGCGGCGCCCCGGACGGGCGCCCGGCTCACCGCAGGCCGTGCCTACGGGCGACCATGCCCAGGACCACCGAGCGCGGCATCAGCCGCCGCAGCGCGAACACCAGCGGCGCGTTGCTGCCCACCGCGTACAGCGGCCGCGGCCGGGCGTCCTCGATCGCCCGCAGGACGGTGCGGGACACCGTCTCCGCGGGGATGCCCGCCGCCTCGTTGGCGTTGAGCGCGGCCAGCATGGTGCGGTAGTCGCCGGTGTAGGGGGAGCCCTCGCGCAGGTACTGGGTGCGCCGCTCGCTGATGCCGGTGTTGATGGAACCGGGCTCCACGGTGGCCACCCCGATCCCGTACGGGGAGACCTCGCGGCGCAGCGCGTCCGCGAACCCCTTGATCGCGGCCTTGGACGCCACGTACGAGGACCGGTGCGCCAGCGGGAAGCTGGCCAGCATCGACCCGACCATGACCACCCGCCCGTACCGGCGCGCGCGCATCCCCGGCAGCAGCAGCTGGGTGAGCCGCACCGCACCGAACACGTTGAGGCGGAACAGCCGTTCCAGGGCGTCCATGGGCAGCTCCTCCAGCGGCCCGCTCTGGCTCTCGCCCGCGTTGTTGACCAGCACGTCCACGTCCCCGGCCGCCGCGGCGCAGGCCGCGATGGAGTCCGCGTCGGTCAGGTCCAGCGCCAGGTACTCCACCCCGGCCACGGGGTCGGCGACCGCCTCGGGCCTGCGGCTCGTCCCGTACACGCGGTACCCGCGCCGGACCAGGTCGGCGGCGACGGCACGGCCGATGCCGGAGGAGGCGCCGGTGACGAGCGCGGTCCGCCGGGTGGTGTTCTGCATTCGGGGGTCCTTCCGGGGGTGGGACGGGGAGGGTGCGCTCGCGCCGCGCTGGGGGAGATGATCGCACGGCCCCCTCCCGCGGGTCACGGCCGCCCGGTGTCCCAGCGGTGCGGGTCGAACATGGAGACCGGCACCGCGGTCGCACCGTCCCGCGCCAGGTCGGCCAGGGCCGTGCCCACGGCGGAGGCGAACTTGTACCCGTGCCCGGAGAACCCCCCGGCGACCACCAGGCCGGGCAGGTCGCGGTGGCGGCCGATGACGAAGTGCTCGTCGGAGGTCATCGTGTACATGCACGCCGCCATGCGCTCGGGCAGCGGCTCGACACCGCGCAGCCCGGCGGTGAGTTCGCCGAGGCGGCGGGCGTCGTCCGCGTCGGGGGCGCGCGGACCCGCGTCGGGGTCGACGGGCTCGCCCCACTGGGACCCGGGACGGTGCGGGGCGCCGGGGGCCTCGGCGTGCACGCCGATCTTCACGGTGCGCCCGTCCAGGCTCGGGAAGCCGTACCAGAGGGTGCCGTCGGGCTCGTCGCGGGCGAAGACCGGGCCCGCGGCGTGCGGCGGGGCGTCCCCGGTGAGCCGGAACCAGCCCAGCACCCGCCGCTCCACCCGGATACCGCCGCCGAGCCCGGCCAGGGAGGGCAGCAGGGTCGGCAGCCACGCCCCGGCGGTCACGACCACCCGCCGGGCGCGGATCTCGGTGTCGCCGGCGAACACGCGGGGGCGGTCGGGGTCGGGCTCGATCCGGGTGACGGCGGTGCCGGTCATCACGCGGGCCCCGTGGGCGCGGGCCAGCCGCACCGCGGCCAGGATCGCCGCCTCGGGGAGGACGGCTCCGCCCTCCTCCTCGAAGACGCCCTCCTCGCCGGGGCGCACCGCGTGCTGGGGGAAGCGTTCGGCCAGGCCGGCGCCGGACAGGTGCTCCACGGCGAGCCCGTGCCGGGCGGCCGCGGCCAGCGAGCCGGCCACCGCCGCGCTGTCGGGGGCGCCCAGCATGAGCGCCCCGGTGCGGTGGACGAGCCGCTCCCCGGAGGCCTCCTCCAGTTCGGCCCAGGCCCGCCAGGCGGCCCGCACGAACGGGACGTACTCCTCGCCCTCCAGGTAGGCGGTGCGGATGATGCGGGACTCGCCGTGGCTGGAGCCGCGGTCGTGGCCGGGGGCGAACCGCTCGACCCCGACGGCGTCGACCCCCTGCCGGGCCAGTCTCCACAGGGTCTGGGCACCCATCGCTCCCAGACCGACGACGACGGTGTCGGTCTCCACCGGGTTCGCCACGTTCGCCCCTTCCACCTCGGATGGCACCCATCATCCCAGGACCGGATGGAACGGACGCCCGCCCCGGCGAGGAGGCGGGCGTCCTGCGGAGCCGGGGAACGGTCTCCGGGGGTGAAAGGGGAAAGGGAAAGGAAGGGGTGCGATCGGGGGTTCGGGAGCGCTCCCAATCGTGCCGTGAGCGGGTTGGTGAAAGGACGGACAATGGCACGCCGCCGGGCCTTCCGCGCCGGTGCCCGGTGGGTTCCGGCGGCGTGCCAGAAAAGTAACCCGCCAATGGTGATATGTAAACACCATATGAACGACTTATTTCAGGAACGCCGTCCCGAATTCCCCGCCGCCGGCTCCGCGTCGGCCGCGCCCAGGGGCCGCCAGGCCACCGCCGCCAGCACGCCCACCGCGGCCGCCGCCACCCAGAACGGCGCCAGTAGTCCCAGCGTCTGGGCCAGCGCCCCGCCGAGCACCGCGCCCAGCGCCGCCCCGCCCAGGTCGGCCCACCGGTACACCCCGGCCGCCCGGCCCAGCAGGCCGTCGGGTGTGACCGACTGCCGTACGGTCACCGCGGCCGTCCCCCACACCACCGCGTGCACGCCGAACAGGGCCATGACCGCCCCGGCCGCCCACGGGCTCGCGACCAGGGCCAGCGCCGCGTAGGTCGCCGCCTCCAGTACCAACCCCCAGCGCAGCAGGAACGCGCGCCCCACCCGGGGCTCCCAGAACCCGTACACCCGCGAGCCCACCACCCCGCCGACGGCGCCGGCCGCGATGAACAGGCCGAACCCGGCCTCCGACAGCCCCAGGTGCTCGCGGGCGTACAGCACCCAGATCGAGAACGCGCCCACCCCGGTCAGGTTCATGACGAGGATGCAGCCGGTCAGCGTGCGCAGCACCGGGACGCCGCCGACGAACACCAGGCCCCCGAGCGTGTCCGCCCACAGGCCGCCGCCGTTGCGGCGTTCGGGTTCCGGGGTCCGCGGCCGCACCGACAGGCGCAGCACGACCAGCCCGGCCACGGCGTAGGCGAGGGCGTCGAACCCGAACGGCAGCGCCCACAGCACGGCGAACAGCGCCGCGCCCAGCGGCGGCCCCAGCAGTTGGTTGTTGAGCGAGAACGTCAGCGCCAGCCGGGCGTTGGCCCTGCCCAGCAGCTCCCTGGGGACCACCGAGGGGACCAGGGCACCGTAGGCGGTGTCGGCCAGGGTCTCGCCCACGCCGAGGGCGAACACCGCCGCGTACACCGTCCACAGGTGGGCCCCGCCGGTCAGCACGGCCAGGGCCAGCAGCGCGAGCACCGCGCCCCGGGCCAGGTCGGCGGCGACCAGCACCGACCGCCGGGGGAGCCGGTCGACCAGGGCGCCGGCGAAGGGGGAGAACAGCAGGTGCGGCGCGGTCTGCACGGCCGCGGCGCCCGCCACGGCCAGGGGGGAGGGCGCCACGGAGGCGACGAGCAGGGGGCCGGCGGCCAGCAGCGCGCCGTCGCCGAGGTTGGTCAGGGCCGACGCCCGCCACAGGAGGGTGAAGTCGCGGCCCAGGGGAGGGCGTCCGGCGCGCGTGCGGCGGAACGGGAACAACGATGACACGGGGACTCCCGAGACACGGAGGGAAGAGAACACGCATGTGCCTTCCGCCCGGCCGTGTCCGGGGACACCGGGCACCGCGGACCGCCGGCGCGCCCCGGGCGGGGGCGCCGGTGGCGGCCCCGGGGCCGTCAGCGGCGGGTCGGCTCCCCGGCCGCGGCGGTGCGGAGGGCTCGTCGTCCGGAGTGCTCGTTCATGCGGCCCCTTCCCGTCGGGATGTCGTCCCGGCACCTTAACCCCGGCCGGCACCCGGCGGCGAGGGAATTCCGGAGCGCTGTGTTTCGGGGCGGATCCGGTGGGTAACAATCGGCGTGGGAGCGCTCCCCGTCGTGTGGCCACCCGGCCGAGACCGACGGAGACGCAATGAACGAGAACACCGCAACGACCACCGCCCGCCCCCGCCTCCCCCTGGCGGCCCGGGCCCTGACGCTGGCGGCACTGCCCCTGCTCGCCCTCACCGCCACGGCCGCGCCCGCCTCCGCGCACGGTTCCGTGGTCGACCCCGCCTCCCGCAACTACGGCTGCTTCGAGCGCTGGGGCGACGACCACCTCAACCCCGGCATGGCGCAGGAAGACCCCATGTGCTGGCAGGCGTGGCAGGACAACCCCAACGCCATGTGGAACTGGAACGGGCTGTACCGCGACAACGTCGGCGGAGACCACCGCGGCCAGGTGCCCGACGGCACCCTGTGCAGCGGCGGCAACACCGAGGGCGGCCGCTACGACTCCCTCGACACGCCCGGCGCCTGGAAGACCACCCCGGTGGAGGACGACTTCACCATCCACCTGTACGACCAGGCGTCGCACGGGGCGGACTACTTCCAGGTGTACGTCACCCGCCAGGGCTTCGACCCGACCACGCAGGCCCCCGGCTGGGACGACCTGGAACTGGTCGAGCAGACCGGCCAGTACCCGCCCGGCAACGACTACCTGATCGACGTCAGCACCTCGGGGTACACCGGCCACCACATCGTCTACACGATTTGGAAGGCCTCCCACCAGGACCAGGTGTACTACCTGTGCAGTGACGTGGACTTCGGCTGATCCCCTCCGCCGGAGCGCCCTCTCGGGCGGGCGGCCCGCCGGGTCCCGGAACACCCGGCGGGCCGCCGTCAGGCGCCCAGGTGGCGCAGGATCGCCAGCACACGGCGGTTGTAGCCCGGCGTCGCGGCCAGCCCGAACTTCTCGAAGATCGCGTTGGCGTGCTTCTCCACCGCGCTCACCGAGACGAACAGCCGCTCGGCGATCGCCGGGTTGGTGTGCCCCTGCGCCATCAGCTCCAGCACCGAGCGCTCCCGCTCGGTCAGCCCGCCCCCCTCGCCGCCGGCCAGCAGCTGCCGGACGACCTCGGGGTCGAAGGACGCCCCGCCCGCGCCCACCCGCTCCAGCGCGTCGAGGAAGCCGTCCACCTCCATCACCCGGTCCTTGAGCAGGTAGCCGACCCCGCCGGTGTTCTCTGTGAACAGCCGGGTCGCGTACCGCCGCTCCACGTACTGGGACAGCACCAGCACCCCGATCCCCGGGCGCTCCCGGCGCAGCCGCACCGCCGCCCGCAGGCCCTCGTCGGTGTGCGTCGGCGGCATGCGCACGTCGGCCACGACCACGTCGGGCTCCTCCTCGGCGACCGCCGCGAGCAGCGCCTCGGCGTCCCCGACGGAGGCGATCACCCGGTGGCCCTCGTCCTCCAGCAGCCGCACCAGGCCCTCGCGCAGCAGCGCGGAGTCCTCGGCCACGATCACCCGCACGGCAGCACCGCCGTCACGGTCGTCGGTCCGCCGACCGGGCTGTCCACGGCCAGGCTCCCGTCCAGCGCGCCCACCCGGCCCGCCAGGCCGGACAGTCCCGTCCCCGACGGGTCGGCCCCGCCCGCCCCGTCATCGCTCACCCGGACCACCAACGCGTTCCCCTCACTCTCGACGTGCACGTCCACCCGGGTCGCCCCGGCGTGCTTGACCGTGTTGGTGACCGCCTCGGCCACCACGAAGTAGGCCGCGGTCTCCACCGCCGGCGGGATCTCCGCCGGAACCCGGCAGGACACCCGGATCGGCAGCTCCGACCGGGCGGCCAGCCCGTCCAGGGCCGCGGCCAGCCCGGACTCGGCCAGCACCGCCGGGTACACCCGCCAGGCGACCTCCTTGAGGTCGCGGATCGCGTTGCCCATCTCCCGGTGGGCCTGCTCCACCAGTTCCCGGCCGCGCGCGGAGCCGGGGTCGCGCCGGGCCCGGCCCAGGGCCATGCCCACCAGGACCAGCCGCTGCTGGAGGCCGTCGTGCAGGTCGCGCTCGATCCGGCGGCGCTCCCGGTCCACGGCGGTGACCACCCCGGCCCGGGACGCGGTGAGCTCGGCGACCCGCTCCCGGAGCAGGTCCTGGCGGCTGGGGCCCAGCAGCCGGCGCGCGAGCCAGCGCTCGGTGCCCACCAGTCCCACGATCCCCTGCACGCTCAAGTACACCAGGGCCAGCCCGAACGGGACGACCGCCACCGGATTGCCGTCCAGCACCGCCAGGGGGGAGAGCGCCAGGTAGACCCCCGACGGCAGGAAGAACCCCAGCACCAGCCCGCCGAACAGCCCCACCGGGCAGCGCACCGCCAGGTACGCCGACACGCGCAGCGGCCCGGGCTCGCCCACGATCTCGATCCCGAACAGGGCGGCCAGGCGCCACCGTTCGGCCCGCTCCAACGGCCGCAGCAGCCGGTGCAGCCACCGCCGCCCGGGCCGGGCGGCGGCCAGCGGCAGCAGGACGAGCAGCGGCACCAGCGCCGCGGCCTCCACCACCGCGGACGCCGCGCCCAGGGCGGTGCCCGCCACGGCCCGCGCCCAGACGCGCGCCGACCGGTCCTCGCCGCCCATGGGTCCTCCTCCTCGTCGGTCCTCGCCCCGCGGATGTGCCCGGGCCCTCCCCGGCGCGGGCACCGGGCCGCAGGGGCGTCCGCGGGGCACGTCCTGGAGCATGCCCGGTGGATGCCTTCGAGCGTTTCGGCGCTTGCGCCGAATGCCGGGAGCGGCCGCGACCCGGAATGATCCGCGGAGCACGCCCTAGGACGGTAGCCGCCCCCGGGGCCGCACCGGTACTGCGGGACTCCGCAGTTCGGGCCGCGGGATCCCGTAGGGACCGGGCGGGATCCCCCATGGGAACGGGGGAGCGCGCGGCGTAGCGTTTGCGGAGCCCCGGCCGGGCCGCACCGCACCATCCGATCCGAAGACCCGATCCGAAGGGAGATCCGTGGACTCCGCATCCGTGCGCCGCGCGATCCTTTGGGCGGCCGGGACCCTCCTGTCCGTCTTCGCCATGCAGGCGGCCTGGGACATCGCCCTGCTCGCCTGGCTCTACCCCGTCCTGCTGCTCCGCTCCATCCGCTCGTTCGGCCCCCTCGCCGCGTTCGGCGTCGCCCTGGCCTCCACCGCCGTCTCCACGACGGTCTGGCTGGCCCTGGCCGACCTGCTGTCCCCGCCCTTCCTCCCGATCGCCCTCGTCCTGGCCCTGGTCCACGCCGTCCCCTACACCCTCGACCGGCTCCTGTACCTCCGTGTCGGCCGGTGGGCGAGCGCGGTCTTCCCGGCCGCCGTGGTCACGGTGGAGTTCGCGGTCGCCTCGGTCACGCCCTTCGGCACGATCCAGGGGGTCCTGGGCGCCACCCAGGCCGAGAACACGGCGCTGATCCAGGTGTCCTCACTGACCGGGGTGTACGGGGTGAGCCTCCTGATCGCGTGGACCGCCTCGGCCGCCGCCCTGCTGTGGGAGCGCGGAGCGGCCGACCGGTCCTCCCGGAACGCCGCGGTCGCCGCCGTCTCGGCGGTCGTCCTGGTCACCGCGCTGGGCGGGGCGCGCCTGGTGTTCTCCCCGCTCCCCGACGACACGGTGCGCGTCGCCGGGGTCAGCGCCTCCCAGGCCGCCTGGGAGGAGCTCCGGCCGACCTTCCACGAGTACGACTCCCTGGAGGCCTTGCTCGCCGCCGACCGCGCCGAGATGCGCGCACGCTTCGCCGCCGTCAACGACGACCTGCTCGCCGCCACCGGACGCGAGGCCGAGGCGGGCGCCGAGGTCGTGGTCTGGGCGGAGTCGGCGGCCTTCACCATGGAGTCCGACCGCGACCTGCTCGTGGAGGACATCGCCCGGGTCGCCCGCCGGCACGGCGTGTACGTGAACGCGGGGATGTCGGTCTACACCGAGGAGGCGCCGCACCTGCGCAACCAGATGGTCCTCGTCGACCCCGCCGGGACCGTGCTGTGGACCTATGACAAGAGCCACCCGATCCCGATCCTGGAGCCGTACGAGCCCGGCGACGGCCGGGTGCCCGTGGCGGACACGCCCGCTGGGCGGCTGGCCACGGTCATCTGCTACGACGGGGACTTCCCGGGCACGGTCCGGCAGGCGGGCGCGGCGGGGGCGGACATCCTGCTCGTGGGCGCCAACACCTGGGAGGGGATCAAGGAGATGCACGCGCGCAACGCGGTGTTCCGCGCGGTGGAGAACGGGGTGTCGCTGGTCCGCCAGGCGAGCCGGGGCCGGGCCAACGCGGTGGACCCGCTGGGGCGGACCCTGGCGACGGTGGACTACTACACCGCCGAACGGCAGCTCCTGGTGGCCCACGTCCCCCGGGAGGGGGTCCCCACGGTGTACGCGCGGGTGGGGGACGTCTTCGCGTGGCTGTGCGCGGCGGCCCTGCTCGCGCTGGCCGCGGCGGCGGTGCGCGCCCGGTACGGCCCGGGGCCCGTCCGGGCCGCGCGAGGCGGTCCGGAGCGTCCCGGACGGGGATAGCGGGACGCGCCCTGCCCGGCGGGGGTGCCGGGCAGGACGTCGTCAGCCGCCCTCGCCCATGAGGCGGTCGCGGGCGGCGTCGGTGACGGCGCCGCCCGGGTCCTCCACGAACCCGCCGACGGCACCGGCCTGGTCCTGGAAGCCCTGGACGGCCTCGCCCGCCTCGCCGAACGCGGCCTCGCCGTAGCCCTGGGCGGTCTCGGCGGCCCCGCCGAGGACCTCTTCGCCGTACCCCTGGGCGGCCTCGCCGTAGCCCTGCGCGGTCTCGGCGGCCCCGCCGAGGACCTCCTCGCCGTAGCCCTGAGCGGCCTCGCCGTACCCCTGGGCGGTCTCGGCGGCCCCGCCGAGGACCTCCTCGCCGTACCCCTGGGCCGCCTCCCCGTACCCCTGCGCGGTCTCGCCGTAGCCCTGCGCGGTCTCACCGAACCCCTGCGCGGCCTCGCCGTACCCCTGGACGGTGTCCGTGACCCCCTGGACGGCCTCCTCGGCCGCCCCGCCGAACATGCCCTTGAACCACTCCACGACACTGTCGAACATCGACACGCTCCTTCTCGGTTCTCTGACCCTTACCCGGGCGCCCTACCCCCGCACTGTAAGCCACGGGTAAGGGGCACGAGTGCCGTCTGGGCGAAGCGGCAGGCCCTGTGTCCCAAGGGATGGAGCACGCCGGTGATGGCGGTCACACGTGCCGTTCCCGCTCCGGGGGACCGCCGTCCAACGGCAGCGCCCGGGTGAGGGCGTACAGCCCGGCGGCCGCTCCGGGGTCGAAGGCGGGGCCGGACAGGTCCAACCGGGTGTTCCGGCGGAACGCGGAGACCGGTTCGGCCGGGGGCGCGTCCAGCAGCCGGGCCAGGTCCGCGGCCGCCGCCTCCGGGGATCTCGCCAGGACCCGGGCCAGCACCCGGGTGAGCAGCCGTTGCGGCGCGGGCAGCGGGTCGGCCATGCCGGTGCGCACGAACCCGGGGTTGTAGAGGACGTACCGGGTGCGCGCCCCCGGGTGGCGGGCGGGGAAGTCCGCCCCCAGCAGGTCGTTGCAGCGCGAACCCTGCATGGCCGCGCGCATCCCGGTGTACCCCCGGGTCAGCTGGAGGTCGTCCCAGTGCACGCGCCCCGGCAGTCCGCCGGGGCCGGCGATGTTGAGGATCACCGGCGCCTCCCCGCGTTCGAGCAGGTCGACCAGTCCGTGGCCGAGCACGGACCGGCTCAGGTAGGTCAGGGCGAAGGTGGCCTCCAGGCCGTCGGCGGTCTCCTCGCGGACGGGGCGGAACCGCTGCGCGCCGAAGACGAGCCCGTCGAGCCGGTCGGCGCGCTCGCGCACACCCGCCAGCGCCGCGTTCATCCCGGCGACGGTGCTCAGGTCGGCGCGCAGGAAGTCGACCCGGTCGCCCGCCCCCGCCTCCCGGGCCCGGTCGAGGAGCGCTCGCCCGCCCGCCTCCCCACTGGCCAGGGCCAGGACCCGGTCCCCGCGGCGGGCCAGCAGCAGGCCCAGGGCCCGGCCCATCCCGTTGGTCCCTCCGGTGATGGCGTACACCCGCATACCGTTTCCCCGTCCGATCAAGTCATCAGATGATGACAAAGGCTAGGCGGAGCCGGGTATTAAGTCAACGCTTGATGACTTATGCTGACACGCATGACCACACGACGGCGCCGCGACAAGGCGGCCACCCGCGCGGCCCTGCTCGACGCCGCGCGCCTGCGTTTCTCCCGACAGGGCTTCGACGGTGTCGGCGTCCGGGAGATCGCCGCGGACGCGGGCGTCGACGCCGCGCTGGTCTTCCGCTACTTCGGCTCCAAACGCGAGCTCTACGCGCAGGCGATGCGGCCCGAGGTCCCCGACGTGCCGCACGGGGGCCCGGACCGCCCGGCCGGGGAGATCGCCGCCGACCTGCTGCGCGAGGTGGTCCTGGCCGACCGCGGCCCCGCCGGCGAGCACCCCCTGGTGGCGATGCTCCGTTCCTCCGGCCGGGCCGACGTGCGCGAGCAGCTGCGCGTCCGGATCTGCGACGAGCACCTCGCCGGGTTCGCCGAACGGCTGCCGGGGGACGACGCCGCGCTGCGCGCCGAGATGCTCGGCGCCCTCCTGCTGGGGCTGGGGGTCATGCGCTCGGTCGTGGGGTCCCCGGCGCTGACCGGGGCCGGACCCGCGCGGATCGAGGAGCTGTTCTCGGCCATGGCCGCCCCGCTGACACGCGATCAGTGACCCGGCGGCGGCGGGGTGAAGGCCATGGTCAGCGCGACGGCCAGCAGGGCGGTCCCGGCGACCACCCCGTACACGGGCCCGTAGCCGGTCAGGGCGGACGCGGCGAGCACGGCGCCGGTCACCGCGATCAGCAGCGAGACGCCCAGCGACTCCGCCACCTGCAGCGCCGAGCTGTTGCCCCCCTGCTCCCCGACCGGCGACAGCGCGAGCACCAGCGAGCTCACCTGCGGGTAGGCCAGGCCCATGCCCGTCCCCATCAGCACGCAGCCGAGCACGGTCGCCCAGAGCGGCAGCACCCCGGTCACCAGGCCCAGCGCCGCCACCGGCCCGCACAGCGCCAGCAGCGCCGCCGTACGCAGCGAGGCGGGCGATCCGGCGGGGGCGTCCGAGCGCCCCTGGATCCAGGCGCCCAGCGCCCAGCCGAACGCCCCGATCGCCACCACCGCGCCCGACGCCACGGGGCTGAAGTCCAGCCGGTGCTGGAGGTACAGCGGCAGGTAGATGTCGGTGGCGGCGTTGGCCGCCCCGAGCACGCCCCGGAAGGCGACCAGCCGGGGGATGCCCGCCCGCGCCCGCAGCGTCCCCGCGGGCAGCAGGCGCGCGGCGGCGACCGCCGCGGCGGCCGCGCCCGCCGCCGTACCCACCACGAGCCAGGGCATCTGCTGCTGCCCGGCCAGGTGCAGGCCCAGCACCGAGACGGCCGCGACCACCGCCCACAGGCCCCGGCGGCCCACCGGGGATCCCGCGGTGTCCGGGCGCGGGGCCGAGCGGATCGCGTTCAGCAGCACCGCCAGCGAGAGCGCGGACCCGGCCAGCACCAGGGCGAACACCAGCCGCCAGTGCATCAGCTCCACCAGCGCGCCGGTGACCAGCGGCCCCACGATCGACGGCAGCAGCCAGGCCGCGGTCAGCAGCCCGAACATGCGCGGGCGCAGGTCCTCGGGGACGAACCGGGCGATGACCACGTACAGCACGACCGAGTCGATGCCGCCGCCCACGCCCTGGAGCAGGCGGCCGAGGACGAAGACCGGCATGCCGGGGGCGGCCGCGCACAGCGCGATGCCCACGAGGAACATCACCGCGCCGGCGACCAGCGGGCGGCGCACCCCGCGCAGGTCGGCCCAGCGGCCGCCGACGGTCATGCCGATGAGCCCGGTGGTGGCGGTCGCGGCGAACGCCAGCGAGTACCACTGCTCCGCGTGCAGGCTCCGCGCGACGACCGGCATCACGGTGGTGACGGCGAAGGCCTCGAAGGCGATGAAGGTCATCAGCCCGAACACCCCGGCCACCACGGGACGGTGGGGAGGCGCCCACAGCCGCGCCCGTCCGGGCGTCCCGGCCTCGGCGGTCACGCCGCCGCCCCGCGGTCCGCCGCGCTCGTCGTCTCCACGTTCCCCTCCTCGCCGGGCACGGTCGCGCCCGGGAGAATTCCACAACCTCAACCCGGGTCGAGGTCAAGCCGTCCGGGGCTCCCGCCGGCCCCGGGAACGCCGGCGGCGCCCCGCCGCGGAGCGGGGCGCCGCCGGGAGCGGCCCGGTCTCAGGCCAGGGCGTCCGCGATGCGGGGGACCAGGGTGTCCACCGCGTAGGGGATCGACAGCACCGAGTTGTAGGTGATGGCGCCGCGCTGCTCGATGGTGGCCACGACCACGGCGTCCTCGCGCACCACGTCCAGGTCGGCGAAGACCGGCGCGGCCTCGACCACGTCGTAGTCCTCGTCGTCGCTCAGGACCAGCAGCACGTCGCCGTCGAGCCACTCGACGTTCTCGGCGGGCACCTCCACGAAGAAGCTCTCGCCGGTGTCCCGCTCGGTGATCTCCTCGGGGATCCGGAAGCCCAGCGACACCAGGAACTGGCCGCGGGCGTCGCCGGGCAGGTACGCGCCGAACTTCCCGTCGTAGGGCAGCACGACCCCGCCGGTCATCTCCGCGAACTCCGGGTGCTCGGCGCGGACCTCCTCCAGCAGGGCGTCGGTCTCGGCGTTGAGCTGCTCGCCCTTCTCCGGGACGCCCATCGCGGCGGCGATGGACGCGGTGGCGTCCTCGCGCGGGACGGCGTAGGCCGCGGTCCCGGCGGGGCGCGCGAGCACGGGGGCGATCTGCGACAGGTTCTCGTAGGCGGCCTCGTCGAACCCGGAGGAGACACCGATGATGAGGTCGGGCTCCAGAGCGGCGATCTGCTCGAAGTTGGGCTCGGCCTCGGACTCCAGCAGGGTCGTCTCCGCGTCGCCCACCAGGTCGTCGGTCCAGGGCCCCAGCCCGTTCTCGAAGAACGGGTAGCCGGTGTGACCGACGGGGACCGCGCCCAGGGCCAGCACGGCGTCGGCGTCGGTGACGCCCAGGGTGACGATGCGCTCGGGCGCCTCGGTGACGGTGGTCTCGCCGAACTCGTGCTCGATGGTGACCGGGAAGGCGCCCGCCTCGGCGGCGACCCCGCCGCCGGAGCCGTCGGCGTCCTGGCCGTCGGAGGCGCCGTCCGCGGCGTTGCCGCAGGCGCTGAGCAGGGTCAGGGCGGCCAGGGCGGCGGCGGACGACAGGGCGCGCGCTCGGGCGCGCGGGTTACTGAGCAGGGGAGACACGGGACTCCGTTCACAAGCAGATAAGGCTCGCCTACCCTAAACCCTGGCCTCTCCCGGGTCCGCGCCGGGGGTGCGGCCGACGGGGCCGCCCGCCCGGAGCAGGGTGTCGCCCGCCGGCGTCCGGGTGTAGAACACCCGCCGCCCCACCCGCCACGACCGCACCAGCCCTGCCGCGCGCAGCACCGACAGGTGCTCCGAAACGGTGGCCGGACTCCACCCGTGCGCGCGGGCCAGCACCGTGGTCGTCGAGGGTTCGGCGAGCACCGTCAGCAGGCGCGCGCGGGTCCCGCCCAGCAGCCGGGCCAGGGCGTCCCCGGCCGGCGCCGGGGGCTCGGCCTCCCACAGCCGCCCCACCCCGTGCACGGGGTAGAACAGCGTCGGCTGCCAGGGCTCCTCGGTCTTGGCCACCGTCTCCGGCCACATGAACACGCTGGGCATCAGCACCAGGCCCCGGCCGTCCAGCGTGCGCTCGCCCTGGGCCGGGTCGGGCAGGTGCAGCACCCGCCCCCGCCACCGGGCGTCGGGGGCGACGGCGGCGATCACCTCCCGCAGCCCGCCCTCGGCGACGGTGCGGGCGCGCAGCGACACGTCGGCCTCCAGCAGCGCCCGGGCCCGCGGCCAGTGCGGCGCCACCAGCGCCTCCCACGCCCGGCGCACCGCCCGGACGATCCGCTCCAGGGTCGCCTCCGGATCGGCCAGCAGCGGCCCGGTCACCGACTCCGGCAGGGCCCGGCGCGGATCCAGCAGGCACTGCCGCAGCTCCACCGCCACCTGCTCGGGCGGGGTGGTGAGCAGCGCCTCCAGTTCGTCCTCCAGGTCCGCGGACGGCCCCGGCGGGGGAGGGGTCAGGAAGTCGGGCGTGTACCCGGGGCGCGGCGACAGCAGCGGCAGCGGGTCCAGGCCCAGGTCGGTGCCGTTGCGCTCGCGGATCGCCGCGGGCCACAGCCGGCGCAGCGTGCCCCGGTGCGGCTCGCCGAGCAGCCGCACCGCCGCGGTGGCCTCCCACAGCGGGGAGACCGCGAAGCGGCAGCGCAGCAGGTCGTCATGGCTGAACACCAGCCGTCCGGCCACCGGCGCCTCCCGTGCGCGTCGTCGTTTCGGTCACCGCCGAATCGTTTGAGGCTACCCCGGGCGGGTCCGAACCTGGGGGCATGACATCCCCGACCGAGCCGCGCGCCGCCGCGCGCACCGGATACCTGCGGGTCCTGGCCGTCCCCGAGTTCCGCGTCCTGTTCCTGGCCGAGGTGCTGGCGATCCTGGGCCAGGTCGCCGCGCAGATGACACTGTCCCTCACCGTGTACACGCGCACCGGCTCGCCGCTGCTGTCGGCGCTGGCCTTCGCCATGGGCTTCCTGCCCCACCTGCTGGGCGCGACCCTGCTGTCGGCGCTCACCGACCGGGTCCCCGCCCGCGGGCTCATGGTCCTGACCCAGGGGGCGACCGCTCTGCTCGTGGTCGGCATGGCGGTGCCGGGGACGCCCATCGCGGTGATGCTGCTGCTGATGTTCGTGATGGGCGCGATCGCCCCGCTCTACCAGGGGACCAAGGCGGCGACGGTGGCCGACGTGCTGCCCCCGGAGGGGTTCGCGCTGGGCCGGTCCCTGCTGCGGATGGCGGCGCAGCTCGCGCAGATCTGCGGGTTCGCGTTCGGCGGTGTGCTGTTCGCGGTGCTCTCGCCCACCCCGGCACTGCTCGCGGGCGCGGGGCTGCTGCTGGCGTCCTGCCTGCTGCTGCGCCTCGGGCTCCCCGCCTTCGGGCCCCGCCGCTCCCCGGAGGCCGCGCAGTCCTCCCCGGTGGCCGATTCGCTGCGCGGCGTCCGCGAGGTCCTGCGCTCCCCGCGCCTGCGCGTCCTGCTGGCCCTGACCTGGTTCCCGCCGGTGCTGGGCGTGGCCGCCGAGGCGCTGGCCGCGCCGCTGGCCGACGCCCTGGGTGGCGGGCCCGCCCTGGTCGCGATGCTGCTGTCGGCCACCCCGGTCGGCATGATCGCGGGCACCTTCCTGGCCGGGACCCTGCTGACCGACGCCCAGCGGGTGCGGGCCATCGTCCCGCTCGGGCTGCTGGCCTTCCTGCCGCTGCTCGGCCTGGGCCTGCACCCGGGTCCGGTGGCGCTGCTCGCCCTGCTCGTGCTGTCCGGGGCGGGGTACGGGTACGCGCTCGGTGTGGACCGGCTGCTGGTGGCGGCGGTCCCCGAGCAGGAGCGCGGCCAGGTCATGACGCTCGTGACCGCCGGGCTGATGATCTTCCAGGGGGCGGGGTTCGCACTGGCGGGGGCGCTCGCCGAGTTCCTGTCGCCGAACACGGTGGTGGTGCTCGCCGCCCTGGCCGGCATCGCCGTCGTCCTCGCCGCCGGGACCCGGGCGGGCCGCCCCTGACACCCGCGGGGCCGGACACGGGCCGGGGCCCGGTGCGCCGCACCGGGCCCCGTTCGCGTCGGCGGGCGGGGACGCGCTCCCTAGGGCACGTGCCGGGGGTTGCTCACGCCGCTCTCGCGGTGGGTCCGGTCCAGCGCGGTCGCGTAGTAGGTGCGGCCGCCGCCCTCGGTGGTGAACACCGCCCGGCCGTCGTCGCCGGCGGGCACGGTCCCGACCAGGGTGCGCACGCCGGGCACGGCGCAGTCGGGGTCGCGCCCGGGCTGCCCCTCCACCGCGTACACCGCGTAGTAGGCGGGGCGCTCGCCCCGGCCCGGGCGGATGGACAGCTCCACCCCGTCGCCCTGGGCCCCGCCGACCACCCGCGGCGCCTGCGGCGCCCGGCCGGGCAGGCCCTCGTGCAGGGGCACGAGCGCCGGGTGGCGGTAGTGCTCCTCGCGGACGAGCGCCATCGCCTCCGCCGCGTTGGTGTCCAGCGAGTTCGCGCTGAAGTACACGTCGCCCAGCACCCCCGGGTGGTCCCGGTTGAACTCCAGGTGCCGGGACAGCTCGCGTGGGTCCGACCAGGCGCCCGCGTTCCCGACCTTGTAGGCGGCCTGGCCCACGTAGAGGTGCACGTCGGTGCCCGCCACGACCTGCTCCCACCAGGGCACCAGCACCGCGTAGTCCGCGACCGGCAGGCCGATCTCCCAGTAGATCTGCGGGTTGATGTAGTCCACCCACCCCTCGCGGACCCACCGGCGGCTGTCGGCGAAGATGGCGTCGTAGGACTGGAGGCCGTTGGTGGCCGAGCCCTCCGGGTCGGTGGAGGCGTTGCGCCAGATGCCGAACGGGCTGATGCCGAACTTCACGTGCGGCTTGGCGGCGTGCACCGCCTCGTCCATCTCCCGCACCATGGTGTCGACGTTGTCGCGCCGCCAGTCGTCGATGTCGTCGTGGTCGCCGCCGTACTCGGCGAAGGTGTCGGCGTCGGGGATCTCCTGGCCGGACACCGGATAGGGGTAGAAGTAGTCGTCGAAGTGCACGCCGTCCATGTCGTAGTTCTCGACGGCGTGCATCATCGCCCCGATCACGAACTCCCGGACCTCCGGGATGCCGGGGTCGTAGTAGAGCCGCCCGCCGTAGGAGAAGGTCCAGTCGGGGTTGCGGCGGGCCGGGTGGTCGGCGCTCAGGCGGTCGGGGTCGTCGTGCATGGCCACCCGGTAGGGGTTGAACCAGCCGTGGAACTCCAGCCCCCGGGCGTGCGCCTCCGCGACGGCGAACTCCAGGGGGTCGTAGCCGGGGTTCCGGCCCTGGGTCCCGGTGAGCCACTGCGACCAGGGCTCGTGGGGGGAGGGCCAGAAGGCGTCGGCGGTGGGCCGGATCTGTACGAACACCGCGTTCAGGCCGTTGTCGACGGCGCGGTCGTACAGGGCGGTCAGCTCGGCCTGTTGCTGCTCGGGCGTGAGCCCGGTGCGGCTGGGCCAGTCGATGTTCTGCACCCCGGCGATCCACTCGGCGCGCATCTGCCGCTCGGGCGCGGCCCGGGGGTCGGCCCGGCACTCGGCGGATCCGGTGCCGGTCGCGGGCGCGGTCAGCGCGGCGGCGGGGAGCGCGGGCAGCAGGGCGGCGACCAGGGTCGCCGCCAGGAGCGCGCCGCATCGGGGGACGGGGGAGGTGGGTCGGGACGGGTGCGCCAACGTGGCTCCTTCCGGGGGCTCTCCTGCGGGTGGGGCCCGACGGATTCCGGGTCGTGTCCTGGCGACGACGGTACGCGACGATGACCCACCCAGTAGAAAACCTTCATGATTTTCCGGTGTGTCGCAAGAGACCTACGCGTTTTTGGTACGCGAGTGCCGAATGTTCCGTGTGCGCCCTTCGTGGCGCTCCGCCCGGTCCGCCACACTGGGGTGCATGAGCGACCCCCTGCGCGCCACTACTCTGAGCCGGGACGGCGCCGACCTGCACGTCCTCGACAGCGGGGGAGACGGGCCGCCGGTGCTCGTCCTGCACGGGCTGGCGGGGAGCGTCCGCGAGTTCGAGCCGACCGCCCGCGCCCTGGCGCCGGACTTCCGGGTGATCCTGGTCGACCAGCGCGGCCACGGCCGCAGCACCCGCCGTCCGGCCGACGTCTCGCGCTCGGCCTTCGTCGCCGACGCCGCCGCGGTCGCCGAACGGGTGGCCCGGGGGCCGGTGCGGCTGGTCGGCCAGTCCATGGGCGCGCACACCGCCCTGCTCACCGCCGCGGCCCGGCCCGACCTCGTCGAGCGGCTGGTGCTGCTGGAGGGCCACCCGGCGGGCGGCGAGGGCCCGGAGGGGGCGGCGCGGATCGGCGCCTTCTTCGCCTCCTGGCCGCTGCCGTTCCCCGACCGGGCGGCGGCCCGCGCCTTCCTCGGTTCGGACGTGCTCTCCCGGGCCTGGGCCGCCGACCTGGCCGAGGGGCCCGACGGGCTGCGCCCCCGGTTCGACGCCGACGTGATGGAGGCGGTCGTCGCCGCCGCCGACGAGCCCCGCTGGGCCGAGTGGGAGGGGGTGGCGGCCCCCACGCTCGCCGTCTTCGCCGACCTGGGCATCTTCTCCGACGCGCAGAAGGACGAGATGATCGCCCGGCGCCCCGCCACCGTCCGCGCCGACCTCGACACCGCCCACGACGCCCACCTGGAGGACCCCGGCGCCTGGTTCTCCCTCCTGCGCGGCTTCCTCTCCGCGCCCTGAGGGGCCCTCCCGGCGCCGGGGCCTGCGGGATGACGAGGCTCACAGGAGGGGAGTGCGCCCCGCGTTGCATGTGCATTCATCGTGATGCATACTTATTGCCATGTCCAAGGTACTCACCTCTCTGCCCGTCGGCGAACGTGTCGGCATCGCCTTCTCCGGGGGGCTCGACACCTCGGTGGCGGTCGCGTGGATGCGCGAGAAGGGCGCCGTCCCGTGCACCTACACCGCCGACATCGGCCAGTACGACGAACCCGACATCGCCTCGGTCCCCGGCCGCGCCCACGACTACGGCGCCGAGATCGCCCGGCTCGTCGACGGTCGTGAGGCCCTGGTGGAGGAGGGCCTGGCGGCGCTGGCCTGCGGTGCCTTCCACATCCGCTCCGGCGGCCGCGCCTACTTCAACACCACCCCCCTGGGGCGCGCCGTCACCGGCACCCTGCTGGTGCGCGCCATGCTCGAGGACGGCGTGCAGATCTGGGGCGACGGCTCCACCTACAAGGGCAACGACATCGAGCGGTTCTACCGCTACGGCCTGCTGGCCAACCCCGCCCTGCGCATCTACAAGCCCTGGCTGGACGCCGACTTCGTCAACGAGCTCGGCGGCCGCAAGGAGATGTCCGAGTGGCTCCAGGAGCGGGACCTCCCCTACCGCGACAGCACAGAGAAGGCCTACTCCACCGACGCCAACATCTGGGGCGCCACCCACGAGGCCAAGTCGCTGGAGCACCTGGACACCGGCATCGAGATCGTGGACCCGATCATGGGCGTCCGTTTCTGGGACCCCGCGGTGGAGATCGCCCCCGAGGACGTCACCGTCGGCTTCGAGCAGGGCCGCCCGGTCACCATCAACGGCAAGTCCTTCCCGTCGGCTGTGGACCTGGTCCTGGAGGCCAACGCCATCGGCGGCCGCCACGGCCTGGGCATGTCCGACCAGATCGAGAACCGCATCATCGAGGCCAAGAGCCGCGGCATCTACGAGGCGCCCGGCATGGCCCTGCTGCACGCCGCCTACGAGCGCCTGGTCAACGCGATCCACAACGAGGACACCCTCGCCGCGTACCACACCGAGGGCCGCCGCCTGGGCCGCCTCATGTACGAGGGCCGCTGGCTGGAGCCGCAGGCGCTCATGCTCCGCGAGTCGCTCCAGCGCTGGGTGGGCACCGCCGTCACCGGCGAGGTGACCCTGCGCCTGCGCCGCGGCGAGGACTACTCGATCCTCGACACCACCGGCCCGGCGTTCAGCTACCACCCGGACAAGCTGTCCATGGAGCGCACCGAGGACTCCGCGTTCGGCCCGACCGACCGGATCGGCCAGCTGACCATGCGCAACCTCGACATCGCCGACTCCCGCGCCAAGCTGGAGGAGTACGCCCGGCTCGGCATGGTCGGCACCGGCGAGGCCGCGGTCGTGGGCGCCGCCCAGGCCGCCTCCACCGGCCTCATCGGCGCGATGCCCGAGGGCGGCGCCGAGGCGATCGCCTCCCGCGGCCAGGCCCCCGAGGACGAGCTGCTCCTCGACCAGGCCGCCATGGAGTCCGGCACGGACTGACCCCCGCGGCGCGCGGCCCCCGGGCCGCGCGCCGCACCGGGCCCGGGGCTCAGTCCCGCTGGGCGGGGTGCTCCTGCACCAGGCGCATGGACACGTATTCCTTGATGCCGCTGAACCCGGCGTAGGGGGCCCTGCGCCGCCGGTACTCCCGGAACCCGAGCCGCCGGTAGAGCCCCAGCGCGGCCTCGTTGTTCCCGGCGATGTCCTCCAGCACGTACTCGTCGTATCCGGGCAGGGCGAGCAGGTGCAGCAGGACCGCCTTGGCCGCCCCCCGCCCCCGGTGCCGCAGTGACGAGGCCACGAACCCGATCTCGGCCTTGCCCTCCCGCGGTTCCCGCACGGCCCCCTGGAACTGGCTGCGGAACACCCGGTCGGCGATGGTCCCCCGGACCGCGCCCAGGTGCCGCCGCAGGGTCCTCGCGTCGGGTTCGACGCACTCCTCGTCGTCCACGGTGAGCGAGGCCAGTCCCGCCGGCTCGCCGTCGACCAGGGCTACGTAGAACCGCTCCGGCACCAACATGTGCGCGATGGCGTCGGCCAGGACCTCCGGGTCCTTCGAGAAGGCGGCCAGGTCCGGCCCGAACCCGTCCACGAACACCCGCGCGACCTCCCGCCGGCGCGTCTCGCCCAGCGCGTCGGCGCGCACCACCTCGATCATCCCGGCCCTCTCCGCCCCACCTGTCATCGGTGTCCGTCCTCTCATCGGTGTCCGTCCTCCTCGAGCAGCGGGGCCAGTACCACGGCGGCGCTCGGAACGGCGAACCCGTCGCCCACGGCGGAGCGCATCGTCACCAATCCGCCCAGGGTGGCGAAGAAGCAGGTCGCCAGCTCGTCCGCCGGGCCGCGGCGGAACCCGCCCTCCGCCCGGCCGCGCTCGATGAGCTCCACCGTCGCCCGGAGCAGCGCGGTGTTCCCCTCGACCAGGTCCCGGACCGCGGGCGGTGCCCCCTCCGGTCCGCCGTGTCCGGCGGTCCCGTGGGTGAACGCCTGGTTCATGAGCAGGTAGAAGTCCACGAACTCCGCGTCGCCGGCCAGGTCCCGCAGGAACCCCTCGCAGAAGGCGCGCAGCAGCTCCGCGGGGGAGCCGGGGCCGCGCAGCCGTGCGGCGGTGGCGTTCAGCCCGGCCGCGGCCTCTCCGACCAGGTCGCCGTACAGCTCCTCCTTGGTGGCGAAGTGCCGGTAGACCAGGCCGGTGCTCATGCCCGCCTCGGCCGCGATCCTCCGCATGTTCACCGTCGCGTACCCGTGGCGCGCGAAGAGGCGCATCGCCGTTCCCCGGATCCGCTCGCGTGTGGCGGCCCGCATGGCCTCGTTCTGCTCCGGACTGCGCGGCACGGCCCCTCGTCTCCCCGATTTTTCAATGAACAATTGTTCATTCTATTCGGGGCTCTCCAGAGCGCAAGGGCTCCCCCACCCGGGACCGGGACCCCCGGCCCGGGCGTACGCTGCGGACATGGACGCGCACGCCGACACCCTGGTCGCCAGGCCGAACGTGCCGGGCGTCGTCGAGGTCTTCCACACCCACATGCTCGGGCACGCCTACCCGATGCACACCCACGACACCTGGGCGCTGCTCATCATCGACTCCGGGCTGGTCCGCTACGACCTGGGACGGCACGAGCACGGCGCCCTGGAGCGCACCGTCACCCTGCTGCCCCCGCACGTCCCGCACAACGGCACCCCCGCCTCGGCGCAGGGGCTGCGCAAACGCGTCGTCTACCTGGAACCCGCCCGGATCGGCGCCGACCTGGTGGGCCGCTCCGTCGACCGCCCCGCCCTGGACGACGCGGTGCTGCGGCGGCGCATCCACGCCCTGCACCGGGCCCTGCTCGAACCCGGCGGGGAACTGGAGGCCGAGAGCCGCCTGGCGTTCGTCACCGAACGCCTGCGCGGCCACCTGCTGGGCGACCCCGAGCCCCCGCCGCCCGTCGACCGCTCGGCGCTGGCCGGGCGGCTGCGCGACCTGCTGGACTCCCGGGTGGTGGAGGGGGTCTCGCTCGACGAGGCCGCCGCCGTCCTGCACGCCCACCCCGCGCACCTGGTACGGGCCTTCGGCCGCAGGTTCGGCCTGCCCCCGCACCGCTACCTGGTGGGGCGCCGGGTGGACCTGGCCCGCCGCCTGATCCTCCAGGGGCGGAGCCCGGCCGCCGCTGCCGCCGCGGCCGGGTTCCACGACCAGGCGCACCTGCACCGGCACTTCACGCGCGTCCTGGGGCTGTCCCCGGGCCGCTTCGCCCGGGCGCTGCGCGCGGACCCGGTCAGCGGTGCATCCGGGCGCCCTTGACGACCTTGTCCACGGCGTTCCTCGGCCCGTACACCGCCATCCCGACCAGGTCCAGGGAGTCACGGGCGACCGCCCGCACCGCCGCCCGGTTGTCCCGGTCGTTGCCGGTGGCGAACAGGTCGGAGGTGAACACGGCGACGGCCAGGCCCCGGGACACGGCCCTCGCGTGGGCCCGGGTGAGGACCTCTTTCTCCCCCTCGAACACCAGCACCGGCTGGCGGAACATGGGGAGGTAAACGGTGCCGTCGCCGTCCTCGTAGGGCTCGCCGACCACGTCGGGCTCACGGGTCCCCAGTCCGCTGACCAGGAACGAGGTCACGTTCAGCCGCTGCCATACGGCGAGGTCCCCGCGCAGGAGTACGGCGATCTTGGTGTCGAAGCGCGCGGGCGCGCCGACGGCCTCGGCGCCGGCGTCCGCGGGTCGTCCGGTGTTCTGCATGACCCCCATGCTCGGGTCCGGCCCGCCCCCCGGTCTTGTACGTTCTTCACCTCTGCCGGCCCGGAGGTGGGGCGGGCCCCACCCCGGGGCCTCGCCCCGGCCCCCGTGACCGGACCCCGCCGGTCCGCTTGCATGGCGTACGGACACATCCGGCAGGGGAGAGGCGGAACGGCGTGCTGAGCCTTCGAGGACTGACCAGGACCTACCGGCGCGGGAGCGTCCCCGTGCCCGCCCTGCGCGGGGTCGACGCGGACTTCGGCCCCGGCGGGTTCACCGCGATCATGGGCCCTTCCGGCTCCGGAAAGAGCACCCTCCTGCACTGCGCCGCCGGGCTGGACCGCCCGGACGGGGGACAGGTGCTGCTCGGCGGCCGCGACCTCGCCCGGATGCCGGAACGCGACCTCACCCGGCTGCGCGCGGGGGCGTTCGGGTTCGTGTTCCAGGACTTCAACCTGCTCCCCTCCCTCACCGCCCGGGAGAACGTCGAGCTCACCGCACGCCTGTCCGGGCGGCCCCCGGACGCCTCCCGCCGCGACGCCCTCGCGGACCTGCTGGACCTGCGCGACCGCCTCGACCACCGGCCCGCGGAGCTGTCCGGCGGCCAGTGCCAGCGGGTGGCGCTGCTCCGCGCCCTGGTGCACCGGCCCGACGTGCTGTTCGCCGACGAGCCCACCGGGGCCCTGGACACCCGCTCCGGCGGCCGGGTCCTGGACGCCCTGCGGCACGCGGTCGACCACGACGGGCGCACCGTCGTCATGGTCACCCACGACCCGGCCGCGGCCGCCCGCGCCGACCGTGTGCTGTTCCTGCGGGACGGCCTCATCGCCGACACCCTCACCGCGCCGACCCCGGCGGCGGTCCTGGACCGGATGGGGGCGCGGTGATCCGCTTCGTGCTGCGCGGGCTGCGGGAGCGGTGGCGCACCCTCGCCCTATCGGTCCTCACCCTGGCGCTGGGCGCCGCGCTGACCACGGCGGCCCTGGTCCTCCAGGCCTCCGCCGAACACGCCGCGGGCACCGTATGGCTGCCCACCGCCGCCCCGGTCGTGGTGGCCGCCGAACCGGCGGACGACCGCCTGGCCGCCACGCCCTCGGCCGAACCCGCCCGCCTGTCCGGGGACGCGGTGGACACCCTGAGTGCTCTGCCGGGGGTGCGCGCGGCCGTCGCCCAGGCGCCCTTCGCCGCCTACGTCATCGCCGACGGCCCGGACGGCGCCGACGATGCGGGCGACGCGGACACCGCGGGAGGCCCGGGCGGGACCGTCCTGGGCGGACAGGCCGACCGGTCCCAGGGGTTCGCCTGGGACCCGGGACTGGAAACGGAGAGGGGGCGCGGCCCCGCCAGTGCGGGGGAGGCGGCGGTGGACGCCCGGACCGCCGCCGACGCCGGGATCGGCGTGGGCGACCGCGTGCGCGTCCTCACCGACGGCGGCGTCTCCGAGGCCACCGTCACCGGGGTGGTCGCGGGTCCGCCCGGCGGCCGCGCCGTGTTCTTCGCCGCCACGGCGGGCCCCGTCCCGGAGGAGCCGCGGGCCCCCACCGCGGTGGCCCTGTACCCGGACGACGGCGTGGACGCCGCCGCACTCGCCGCCGCCGTCACCGGACAGGTGCCCGGGGTGCGGGTGCTCACCGGGGCGGACCGGAGCACCGCGTTCACCGTCGACCGGACCGACCGCGAACTGTCCACCGGCATGGGCCGCTTCTTCGGCACCACCGCCGTCCTCACCCTGGCCGTCGCCGCGGTCGTCACCACCGGACTGCTCACCACGGCGATGCGCGCCCGCGGCCGGGAGTTCGCGCTGCTGCGCCTGGCCGGCGCCTCCCCGGGGGCCGTCCGCCGCATCGTGTGGGGGGAGGCGCTGGCCCTGGGCGCCGCGGCCGCCGTGCTCGCACCGCCCCTGGGGCTGCTCGGCGCCGCGGCCCTGACCCGGGCCTTCACCGCGACCGGGGTGCTGCCCGCCGGGTTCGAGACCGTGGTCGGCCCCGGGGCGGTCGCGGCCGGCCCTCTGGTGGCACTGGCCGCGTCCCTGGCGGCGGCGGTGCGCCCGGCCCGCGCCGCCGGGCGCACCGCCCCGATCGAGGCGGTGCGGGAGGCCGCCGCCGAGGACCCGGACCGGGTGCGCGGGCGTGTCGTCTGGGGCGCCCTGTCCCTGACCGCCGCCGCCGTGCTGCTCGGGCTCACCGCCGCCACCGCCGGGACCCGGGAGTCGGTACTGGCGGCGTCCGCGGCCGCGATCGCCCTGGTCCCGGCCGCCGCCCTCCTCGTCCCCGTCGGCCTGGCCCGGGCCCTGCGCCGCCTGCGGCCGCGCGCCGCGGTGCCCTTCCTCGTCGCACGCGAGGCCGCGGCGGCCCCGCGCCGGGTCACCGGTGTGCTGACCCCCCTACTGGTGACGACCCTGGTCGGACTACTGCTCCTCCTCCAGCCGCCCACCCTGGCCCAGGCCCGCGCCCACTCCTACGGGGACCGCCTGGCCGCCGACCTGGTGGTATCAGGGCCGGTCGGGGTCGGCCTGCCCGCGGGCACGGTCGGGGCGGCCGCCGCCGTCCCGGGGGTCGCCGCGGCGGGCGGGTTCCGCCAGACGGTCGTGATCGGCGAGCGCGTGTCGGCGCCCGCCCACATCGTCACCCCGGAGGCCGTCGGCGACCTCTACCGCCTCGACCCCGAACAGGGGTCGTGGGACCGCTTCGACGACGGCGGTGTCGCCCTGAGCGCCGGCCTGGCCGCCGCCGAGGGCTGGGAGGCCGGCGACACCGCCGAACTCCACGGCCCCGACGGGGAACCGGTCCGGGCCCGGGTCGACGTCGTGTACCGGGCCGGCCTGGACTTCCCCGACGTGCTGCTGCCCCGCGCGGCCCTGGCCGAGCGCATGGTCGACCCCCTGGAGAGCGCCGTCCACGTGCGCCTGGAACCCGGCGCAGACCCGGCCGGGACGGCCCGCCTGCTCCGCGAGGCGGTGGCCGACGTGCCCGGGGTCGAGGTCTCCGACCGCGCCGGCCACCTGGCCGACCTGGCGGCGCTCGCCGAGGAGGACGGCTGGATCACCTACCTGATGGTCGCCGTCGTGGCCGGGCTGGCCGGTGTCGGCGCGATCGCCACGCTGGCGGTGTCAGCCTCGGCCCGCGGCCGAGACTTCGCGCTGCTGCGCCTGGCCGGCGCCACCCGCGGCCGGGTGGCGGCGGTGGTCGCGGGCGAGGCGCTGGCGGTGTCGGCCGCGGCCCTGGCGGCGGGGACCGCGGTCGCCCTGGTCGGCCTGGCCGCCATGGCGCACGCGTTCACCGGCGGCTTCGCCCTCCCGGCCGTGCCCCCCGACCGCTACGCCGCCGTCGCCCTGCTGGTCCCGGCCGTGGGCCTGCTCGCGAGCCTGGTCCCCGCCCTGGCCGCCCTGCGCGCCCGTCCACTCCGGGCCGCCGCCTCCTGAGCGCCCGCCGGGGCGGGGCGCCTCTGCCAGAATGCGGGGCAGATGAACGAGCACACGGACTGCCCCCGGTGCGGCGGCGCACCCGCCCCCGACGGGCGCTGCTGGGAGTGCGGCGCCGACCTCTCCGACCTCCTCGGCCACAGCCGGGCCGGCGCCGGCGGCGCGGCCGGATACGGCGAACGCGGCCCCGGCCGCCGGACCAACGCCGACGCCCTGGCCCTGCTCGTCCCCGTGACCACGGGGCACCGGTGACGGCCGGGATGTACGAGGTCCTCGTCGAGGGCCCGGTGCCCCCGGAGCGGGCCCGCGCGTTGTGCGCCCGCCATCTGGGCGTGCCCGTGTACACCGGTGAGGAGCTGGCGGCCCTGCCCTCCCTCCCCGAGCGGTACGGGCTCCTCGAGGCCGCGCCGGACCCGGCCGCCGGGGGCACCCTGGTCTCCTGCTCCGTCACCCACGCCCGGCTGCCCGAATGGCGGTTCGCCGCCCGGGTCGCCCGCGGGACCGGATACCGCTGCCGGGTCCCCGACGACACCGCCAACCCCTTCCGGTGGCTGCTGGCCCGGCCCGACGGCCGGGTCCGTCCGGTCCACCTCACGGAGGAAGAGGACGGATCCGTCGCGTTCGGCGTCCACCACCTGTGCTGTTCCGCCTGCGCCCACTGCGCGGCCGAACCCCTCTGCCGCACCTCCCGCCACCCGCCCGACACCCTCCTGGTCGACCTCCCGGAGCGTTCCGGCGGCTGAGCGAAGGCACGGGACGGCGCCCCGGTCACCGGATCCGGCGGTACACCAGGTCGAAGTCCTTCTCCCAGCCGCCGTCCCCGTGCGCGATCTCCCAGGCACCGTCGATGACGTTCCCGTCCGCCGAGAAGGTGCCGGTGAACCGCTGCCGGAAGTCGAGCGGTGAGAAGTCCGCCTCCTCCCGCAGCAGGGTCCACACCCCGTCGGCGAACCCCATCGAGTACAGGCGCACCACGCCCCGGGAGTCGAAGTAGTGCTGCGTGTAGGTCCCCGCCGCCTTCCCCGGCGCGACGACCATGAGGCCGTCGGGCGCCTCGGGTATCGAGATCTCGCTGCGCTGGACCAGGAACCTCCCGTCCAGGTCCCACTCGAACCGGCTGCGCGCCACGACCTGCCCCCCGCCGGGACCGGCCCCGCCGGGGCGCCCGGCGGCGAAGCGGGGCTCCAGGTCCCACTCGCCGACGAAGACGTCCAGGCGCGCCAGCGCCTCCGGCCTGGTTCCTCCTGCTGTTCCCATACCGGTTCCCTTCCCTCTCCGCGGGTCCCCTCCCCCGGCGGCCGCCGCCCGCCGCGGTCCGTCACCCGTACCGACCACCGCCGGCGCCGGAACTCATCGGCCCCGTCCCTGCCTCCCCGGATTCTCCGGGGGTTCATGTGTCCTTCCGTGTAATCCGCGCCCCGGGGTCGGAGAATGCGTTTCCGGGGTCCCCTTCCGCCCTCCCGCCGCCGTGGGGGCGTCGGCCGCCCTCCGGCGTCCGCGCAGGCCGGAGCCGCTCCCGGCCGGACCGTGCCCGGCCAGGGTGGATCCATCACATCATTTGACTAGTTCCAGAAAAGGCGGCAGACTGGCGGCCATGCCAACCCCTTCGGATTTCGAGCGCATGCTGCGCGAGTCCGGCCTGCGGGTGACGAGCCCTCGGATGGCAGTGCTGTCCGCCGTGCACGACAACCCGCACGCCGACACGGAGTCGGTCATCGACCTCGTGCGCGGGAACCTCGGCACGGTGTCCGGCCAGGCCGTCTACGACGTGCTCAAGGCGTTGACCGGCGCCGGGCTGCTTCGGCGCATCCAGCCACAGGGCTCCGTGGCCCGTTACGAGACACGGGTCGGGGACAACCACCACCACGTCGTGTGCCGCTCCTGCGGTGCCATAGCCGACGTCGACTGCGCCGTCGGGCACGCACCGTGCCTGACCGC
Source organism: Nocardiopsis changdeensis (assembly GCF_018316655.1). Lineage (GTDB taxonomy): Bacteria > Actinomycetota > Actinomycetes > Streptosporangiales > Streptosporangiaceae > Nocardiopsis > Nocardiopsis changdeensis. The sequence goes on from NZ_CP074133.1 coordinate 1,552,784, forward strand.
ATCGTCCGACCACGGCTTCCGGGTCGACGAGGCCGAGGTCGTCTACTGGGGTGTCTGCCCCGACTGCGCCCGTACACGCGAGTCCTGAAACCAAGAGTTCACCTCTTCCCTGTTCCGGAAGGAAGACGATGTCCGAAAACAACGAGGTAGTCACCCCCACCGCCGAGACCGAGGCGTCCGGCGGCTGCCCCGTCGCGCACGGTCGCGCCCCGCACCCCACCCAGACCGGTGCCAACAGCACCTGGTGGCCCAACCGGCTCAACCTGAAGATCCTCGCCAAGAACCCGGCCGTGGCGAACCCCCTCGGTGAGGGCTTCGACTACGCCGAGGCGTTCAAGGCCCTGGACCTGGACGCCGTGAAGGCGGACATCGCCGAGGTCCTCACCACGTCCCAGGACTGGTGGCCCGCCGACTTCGGGCACTACGGCCCCCTCGTCATCCGCATGTCCTGGCACAGCGCGGGCACCTACCGCCTGTTCGACGGCCGCGGCGGCGGCAGCGCCGGCCAGCAGCGGTTCGCCCCCCTCAACAGCTGGCCCGACAACGCCAACCTGGACAAGGCCCGCCGCCTGCTGTGGCCGGTCAAGAAGAAGTACGGCCAGAACATCTCCTGGGCCGACCTCCTCATCCTCGCGGGCAACGTCGCGCTGGAGTCCATGGGCTTCGAGACCTTCGGCTTCGGCGGCGGCCGCGAGGACGTCTGGGAGGCCGACGAGGACGTCTACTGGGGCCCCGAGACCACCTGGCTCGACGACAAGCGCTACAGCGGCGACCGCGAGCTGGAGAAGCCGCTGGCCGCCGTCCAGATGGGCCTCATCTACGTCAACCCGGAGGGCCCCAACGGCAACCCGGACCCGATCGCCGCTGCCCGCGACATCCGCGACACCTTCGGCCGCATGGGCATGAACGACGAGGAGACCGTCGCCCTCATCGCCGGCGGCCACACCTTCGGCAAGACCCACGGCGCGGGCCCGGCCGACAACGTCGAGGCCGACCCCGAGGCCGCCGGCCTGGAGCAGCAGGGCCTGGGCTGGAAGAACAACTACGGCACCGGCAAGGGCGGCGACACCATCACGTCGGGCCTCGAGGTCACCTGGACCTCCACGCCCGCGCAGTGGAGCCACGGCTTCTTCAAGAACCTGTTCGAGTTCGAGTACGAGCTCACCCAGAGCCCGGCCGGCGCGCACCAGTGGGTCGCCAAGGACGCCGAGGAGATCATCCCCGACGCCCACGACCCGAACAAGAAGCACAAGCCGACCATGCTCACCACCGACCTGTCGCTGCGCTTCGACCCGATCTACGAGCCGATCTCGCGCCGCTTCTACGAGAACCCCGAGGAGTTCGCCGACGCGTTCGCCCGGGCCTGGTACAAGCTGACCCACCGCGACATGGGCCCGAAGTCCCGCTACCTCGGCGCCGAGGTCCCGGAGGAGACCCTGCTCTGGCAGGACCCGCTGCCCGCCCAGGAGGGCGAGGTCATCGGCGAGCCCGAGATCGCGGCCCTCAAGGCGGCCGTCGCCGAGTCCGGCCTGACCGTGTCCCAGCTGGTCAAGACCGCGTGGGCCTCGGCGTCCACCTACCGCGACAGCGACAAGCGCGGCGGTGCCAACGGCGCCCGCGTCCGCCTGGCCCCGCAGATCGACTGGGCGGTCAACAACCCGGTGGAGCTGCGCGAGGTGCTGAGCACCCTCGAGAGCATCGCCGACAAGTTCAACGCCTCCTCCGCGAAGAAGGTGTCGCTCGCCGACCTCATCGTCCTCGCCGGCGGCGTGGGCGTGGAGAAGGCGGCCCAGGCCGCCGGGCAGGACGTCGTCGTGCCGTTCACCCCGGGCCGCGTGGACGCGACCCTGGAGCAGACGGACGTCGAGTCCTTCTCCTACCTGCAGCCGGTCGCCGACGGCTTCCGCAACTACTACGGCGAGGGCAACCGCCTCCCCGCCGAGTACCTGCTGATCGACAAGGCGAACCTGCTGGGCCTGAGCGCCCCGGAGACCACCGTCCTGGTCGGCGGCCTGCGCGTGCTGGGCGCCAACTACGACAACTCCGAGGTGGGCGTGCTCACCGACGCGCCGGGCACCCTGACGAACGACTTCTTCGTCAACCTGCTCGACCTGGGGACCACCTGGACCCCGACCGGTGAGAGCTCCGAGACCTCGCAGACGTTCGTCGCCAAGGACGAGTCCGGCGCGGTCAAGTGGACCGGCAGCCGCGTCGACCTGGTGTTCGGCTCCAACTCCGAGCTGCGCGCCCTGGCGGAGGTGTACGCCTCCGACGACGCGAAGAAGAAGTTCGTCGAGGACTTCGTCGCCGCGTGGACCAAGGTGATGGAGCTGGACCGCTTCGACCTGGCCTGATCCGCCACCGGGTCCTGCCCGGAACCGGACCCGGAGCCGGTCCGACCGCCACGGTCGGACCGGCTTCCCCCTTTTCGGGGGCGGGAGCGCCGGAGGGGCGGTGGCCGGGGCGGGGGCGGGCCACCCGTGACGCCGTGTCATGGCAGCGCCCGGGGAAATGTCATCCCCGGGCGGTGACGCGGCGCCACTGCCGTGCGGGCGCCGCCGGGGATGGAATGGGGGCATGCCCGGGGGACCGCGGGCGAGGGCGCCCGACGCGGCCGGAGCCGCGCGGGCCCGCGGTCCCCGGGGCACCCGACACCGAGGAGGGACCAGCCATGTCCAGCACCCGTTCCGACCACCCCGGACGGCCGGCTCCGGCCGCCGGCGCCGCCCCGCGGCGCCCCGGCTGGCCCGAGATCATCGCCGGCCTGGCGGCCCTGACCGCGGCCGGTGTCCTGCTCGTGTTCATCCCGTCCGAACCCCTGGGGCCGGTGGCGTTCGGCCTCGTCGTGGCCGCCTGGTCGGGCGTCGCCGGGCTCTTCGGCTTCGCCGTGGCGGCGGCGCTGCGCATCCGCTCCCTGGCCGCCTTCAACGTCCGCCGCACCACGGCGCGCTGGATGCTCATCGGCGCGGCCTGGGGCGTGGCCGCGCTGCTCCTCAAGGGCGGGCTGATCCTCGCCATCACCGCCCTGACCGGGTACGAGGAGAACCCGCAGGGCATGTACTACGACGCCGCGGGCGGCGGCCTGCCCGCCTTCTTCCTGACCGTCCTGTTCCTGGCGGTGCTGACGCCGATCGGCGAGGAGTTCCTCTTCCGCGGCGTCGTCACCACCGCCCTGCTGCGGTACGGGCCCGTCATCGGGTCCCTGGGCGGCTCGGCGGTCTTCGCCGTGTTCCACGGCGTCAACGTCATCCTGCCCGCGGCGTTCGTGGTGGGCCTCGTCGCCGCCGAGGTGATGCGCCGCAGCGGGTCGATCTGGCCCGCCGTGGCCGTCCACTCGGTCAACAACCTCGCCCTGCCGCTGCTGGTGCTCCTGACCGGGACCGCCGGGCCGGCCTGAGCCCCGCTCAGTGGTGCGGCGGGTGGGGCGGCCGCGGCGGGTGCCCCTGCCAGGGGCCCGGCCGCCCCGGCGTCACCCGCCGCCCCCCGAGGGCACGCCCGAGGTGGAGGCCCGCCAGAAGTCCGCGTAGCGGCCGCCGCGGCGCAGCAGCCCCTCGTGGTCGCCCTCCTCCACGATCCGGCCGCCGTCCAGGAACACGATGTGGTCGGCGCCGCGGACGGTGCGCAGCCGGTGCGCGACCATCACCACCGTCCGGCCCGCCGACAGGCGCTCGATGCCCTCGTGCACCGCGGCCTCGCCGACCGGGTCCAGCGCGGAGGTCACCTCGTCCAGCAGCACCACCGGCGCGTCCTTCAGCAGCGCCCGCGCGATCGACACCCGCTGGCGCTCCCCGCCCGACAGCAGCGCCCCGCCCTCGCCGACCTCCGTCTCCCAGCCCCGGGGCAGCCGCTCGACCACCTCGTCCAGCCGGGCCGCGGCCGCCGCCGCGCGCACCTCCGCCGCCGTGGCGCCGGGCCGGCCCAGCCGCACGTTCTCCTCGATCGTCCCCGAGAAGAGGTGCACGTCCTGGAAGACCACGGCGATCCGCTCCATCAGCACCTCCGTGGGAACGGACCGCACGTCCACACCCCCCAGCCGCACCGAGCCGCCCTGTACGTCGTGGAACCGGGCCACCAGGTGCAGCAGCGTGCTCTTGCCCGCCCCGGACGGGCCGACGACGGCGAGCCGCCGCCCCTCGGGCACCGACAGGGACAGGCCGTCGATCACCGTGCGGCCGCCGTACCCGAACTCCACGGACGCGAACTCCAGGTCGTGCCGCCGGGGCCGGACCGGTTCCGCGGGCTCGGGCAGCGGCTCGGTGCGCAGCACCGTGTCGAGCCGTTCCAGTTCGGCCCGCGCGGCGCGCAGCTGCCCGCCCAGGTCCGCCAGCGACAGCAGCGGGTCGGCGCAGCGGGCGGCCAGCACCAGGACGGCCAGGAGTTCGGCCGCCCCGATGTCCCCGCCGAGCACCAGGTACGCGCCCAGGGCCAGGACCGCCGTGAACGCCGCCTGCACGGTCAGCGCCAGGCCCACCACTCCGGGCAGCGCCGACACGAGCGAGCGGCGCGACGCGCGCCGGATCCCGCGCAGCGCCTCGTCCAGCGCCCGGAAGCGCTCGGTGCCCCGGCCTCCCGCACGCAGCACCGGCTGGGCGCCGAGGTACTCGATCACCCACCCCGTGGCCTCGTGGTCCCGCGCAGCGCGCTCGGCGTCGGCGGCCGCCGACGCACGCCCCGCCCGGACCTGGACCGCGGCCACGACCGGCACGGCGATCGCGGCGGCCAGCCCCAGCCGCCAGTCGAAGGCGAGCATCACGGCGACGATGGTCAGGGGCGTCGCGCAGGCCGTGAGGAACGGCGCCAGCAGGTGCGCGATCACGCCCATCGCCTGGAGCACGCCGCGCCCGGCCAGGCCGGACACCTCCCCGACCCGGTCGCCGGTGTACCAGCCGACGGGCAGCCGGGCCAGATGGTCGCCGAGCCGGTGGTACACCCCCCGCAGCAGCGTGGTCCCGGCCCGGAACCCGGACAGGTCCGCGAGGTAGCGCAGGACCCCGTACCCGGCCACCGCGGCGCCGAACGCCGCCAGCCAGGGCAGGGCCCCGCCGGGGTCGTCGCCGAACAGCGCCCGCAGCACCGGGACCAGCAGGGCGCAGGCCAGGCCCTCGGCCACCGCGGCGGCCGTCATCAGCACGACGGTACGCCGTACCGGTCGCGCGTACTCGTCCCCGAGCACGCGCAGCAGCATCCGGATCATCGGGGTTCGTCTCCTCGCACCGCGTCGCCCGCGGCGGTCGATTCCTCGGAGGCGGCCCGGTGGGTCCTCCAGAACGCGGCGAACTCGCCGCCCCGGGCCAGCAGTTCGGCGGGCGCGCCGCGTTCGACGACCTCCCCGTCCCTGAGCATCACGACGGTGTCGGCGTCGGCGATCGTCTCCAACCGGTGGGCGATGACCAGGACCGTCCGCTCTCCTCCGCGCGCGGTCAGGGCCCGGCGCACCGCCCGCTCGGTCAGCGGGTCGGCGAACGCGGTGGCCTCGTCCAACACCAGGACGGGGGTGTCCGCGAGCAGCGCGCGGGCGATCGCGATCCGCTGCGCCTCACCGCCCGACAGCCCGGCCTCCTCGCCCAACACCGTCTCGTAGCCGTGCGGCAGGGCCGTGACGCGCTCGTGGACCTCCGCCGCCCGGGCGGCCCGCTCCACCGCCCCGCGGTCGGCCCGCGGCACCGCCAGCGCGATGTTGTCCGCGACCGAGGCGCGCAGCAGGCGCGTGTCCTGGAAGACGAACGACACCTTCCGGTACAGTTCCCGGCCGTCGATCTCCCGCAGGTCGGCACCGCCCAGGAGGACCGAGCCGGAGGTCGGGTCGAAGAACCGCGGCAGCAGCCGGACCAGGGTGGACTTGCCGCTGCCGGACGGCCCGACGACCGCGGTGACCGTCCCCGGTTCGAGCACCAGGTCGATCCCCCGCAGCACCTCGCGGCCGTCCCCGTAGCCGAATCCGACCCCGCGCAGCTCCACCCGGTGGCCCCGGGGCGCGACCGGGTGCGCGGGCTCGGGGAGCGGGGGCACCGCCAGCACCTCCCGGATCCTCCCGACCGCGCGCCGGGCGGCCTGCAGGTCGTCGAACCCGTGGCCCAGGGCCGCCACCGGGGCGGCCAGGCCGGGGCCCAGCAGCAGGAAGGGCGGCAGGTCCGCCGGGGCCATCCCGCCCGCCGTGACCAGCACCGTTCCGCCGACCAGTACGGCCAGCAGGACGAACGGCGGCGACAGCACCAGCTGCATGCCCGCGGCGACCACGGAGAGGTTGCGCACCATGCGGGAGAACGAGGCGGTGAAGTCGTCCACGGCCCGCAGGAACCCGCGGTGGGCGCGCTCCTGGCCGCCGAACACCTTGACCACCGAGATGCCCCGGACGAACTCCACGGCGGCGTCCGCGATCCGCCCCTGGGCGGCGTCGAACTCCTCCTGCTCGCGCAGCCGGGCGGGGGTCATCATCAGCGGCACCAGCGCCACCGCCAGCACCACCGGGACCAGGGTGACCAGGGTGAGCCGCCAGTCCACGGTGAACAGGTAGGCCAGCGCCACCAGCGGCACCACGAACGCGGAGACCAGCTCGCCGGGCGCGTGGGCGATGAACGGGTGCACGGCGCTCACGTCCTCCCCGACCACCTTGGCCAGTTCGCCGGTCCGGCGCCGGGAGAGCCAGCCGATCGGCGCCCGCCCCAGCCGCTCGGCCAGCCTCCGGCGCAGGGCCAGCTGCAGCCGGACGTCGACCAGGTGCCCGACCCCGGACGAGGCGGCCGTGAACAGCAGGCGGACGAACAGCCCGGCCGCGCCCACCACCACGGCCGCCCGGACGCGGTCCGGGTCGGGCGGTCCCGACGCCAGCAGGACCCGGCCCAGTTCGACCACCGCCAGCAGCGGGGCCAGGCCCGCGAGGGCCCCGACGACCTGGAGGACCACCACGGAGGCGAAGCCGCCCGCGTAGGGGCGCAGCAGCCCGCCGGCGCCCCCGTCCGGCGTGCGACCCGGGTCCCGCGCCTCGGCGGGCGGGGCGGTCCCGGTCGCCGCCCCGGCGGTGTCGGTGGCGGTCATCGCCGCTCCACCCCCGCCCGTCGCGCCGCGGGGTGCAGCCGGCCGCGCAGGAACGCGAGGATCCCGTCCCGCGCGGGGCGGGCCTGCCGGACCAGGCCGGGCATGCTGAGGAACCCGTGGACGGCCCCCGGGTAGCGGTCCCGCCGGGCGTCGGTGCCCGCGGAGCGGAGCCGCTCGGCGTAGCGGCCGCCGTGGTCCTCGAGCGGGTCCAGCCCGCCGGTCACCACCAGCGCCGGGGGCAGGCCGGACAGGTCCTCGAGCTTGAGCGGGGACACCTCCCGCGGGTCCAGACCCGGCGGCAGGCTCAGCCGGGCGGCGGTGCGGAGCTCGGACAGGGAGAACGCGGGCTGACCCGTGTTGGCGGCGATCGAGGGGTGGTCGGCCATGGTCTCCGTCCAGTCCAGGGCGGGGTAGGCCAGCACCTGGGCGTGCACCGCGGGGCCGCCGTCGCGGGAGCGCAGGGCCATGAGCGCGGCGATCGTGCCCCCGGCGCTCTCGCCCAGGACCGCGACGGCCGCCGGGTCGACGCCCCAGGCCCCGGCCTCGTCGAGGATCCGGGCGAGCGTGTCGTGGCCGTCCTCGACCGGCAGCGGCAGCGGGTGTTCGGGGGCCAGGCGGTACTCCACCCCCATGACCACCGCCGGACAGCGGGCGGCCAGGTGGCTGTTGAGCCAGTCGTTCTGCGCGGCGGTGCCGGCGATGAAGCCCCCGCCGTGGAACGACAGGACCAGCGGGAGCCGGGGGCCCGCGTCGCGCGGCCGGTGCACGCGCAGGGTCAGGCGGCGGCCGGGGAGGTCCAGGACCCGTTCCGTGATGCGGGTGCGCCGGTGGGGGAGGCCGGTGACCACGCGCATCGCGCGCGAGGCCCGCAGGCGGTTGGTCCGGTGCCGTGCGGCGATCACCTGCTCGTCGGTGAGCGACTCCCAGTCCGTGGTGTTCCTGGCGAGGATGCGGGTGCCCAGGGGGGCCTTTCCGCTCATGGCGTGTCCTCTCGGATCAATTACGCTACTTCCAGTAGCGTAATCGGCAAGATAGCCTGAACCGGTGCAGAAATCCACTCCGGCCGGACGCCCCCGCTCCGATCTGAACGCGACCGTCTTCGCGGCCACACTGCGCTCGGTGCGGGAACTGGGCTACGCGGGCGCCACGATGGACCGCATCGCGGCCGAGGCGGGGGTCGCCAAGACGACGCTCTACCGCCGGTGGCCCTCCAAGGGCGCTCTGATCGTGGACTGCCTGCTCGACGCGATCGGCGTGGTACCGCTGGAGGGGGAGACCCGGGACGCGATGCTGGAGACGGCCGTCCGCTGGGCCGCCGAGAAGATCGGGGAGCCCGGGGTGGGCGCGGCGTTCGCGGGGGTGTTCAGCGAGGCCATCAACGACCCCGCCCTGCGCGAGATCCTGAACACGCGCTTCCAGGCGCCGTACCTGGCCGTGCTCCGGGAGGCGCTGAAGGAGCCGGAACAGCGGATCCTGCTCATCGTCGACGTGATCGCGGGGACGCTGCTGCACCGCCTGGGCATCAGCGGCCGGCCGATGGTCGAGGAGGACGTCGACGCTCTGATCGCGATGACGCAGGGCCTCCTGCGCTGACCTGCGGGCCTCCCGGCCGCTTACCGGGCCGGAGCGGCTTCGGCCTATGATTCCGGCCATGGCATCTCTGGGCGAGGACGCGGCGGTCGTGGTCGACGACAAGCGGATCGTGCGCGGCGACACCCGCCGCACGGCGATCCTGGCGGCCGCGACCCGCGAGTTCGGCCGCAAGGGGTACGAGAGCGCGCGGATCGCCGACATCGCCCGGGCGGCCGGGGTGACCGACGCCGGCGTCCTGCACCACTTCCCGCGCAAGAAGGACCTGTTCCTCGCCGTCGTCGAGCTGCGCGAGGACGTCTACCGCGAGCTCTACCTCCGCGAGATCACCACCGTCCGCGACCTGTGCGACGGGCTGGTCGCCGCCGTCCGACGGGCGGCGCAGGACCCGGACCTGGTGCGGTTCCGCCGGATGCTCACCGGCGCGGCGGGCATCGAGGGGCACCCCATCGAGGGCCGCCACCGGCACAACCTCGAACGCGCCCTGGAGGAGTTCGTCCCGGTGGTGCGCGACGGGATCGGGTCCGGCGAGCTGGCCGCGGACACCGATCCCGAGCGGACCGTCCTGGAACTGCTGGCCCTCAACGAGGGCATCCGCGACCAGTGGCTCACCCTGCCCGACCGCATCGACTACGTCGAGACCTTCGAGGCGGCCGTGGACTCCCTCTACCGCCGCATCGCCGCCCCGACCGGGGACGCCCCGCCCGACTGAGGGGACGGCGCCCGGCGTCCCCGGGCCGGGCCGGCGTGCGGACGCCGCCTCAGCCGGCCGCCAGCAGCCGGCCGCGCAGCCGCTCCAGGGCCTCGGCGTCCAGGCCGTGCGCGGCGAGGTACCCGGCCGCGCCGCCGTACCGGGCGTCCAGCCGCTCGAACACCTCCGCCATCACCGGGGCGGGACTGCTCACGATCAGCGTCTCGACCTCCGGCGTGACCTCGATCCCCATCGCGCGCACGGAGGCCAGCATCCCCTCGGCCCAGGCGCCGCCCAGCCGCGACCCGCTGAGCGCGTAGTCGGCGACGATCTCTTCCCGCTCCACGCCCACCGCGTCCAGCAGCAGTGCCACGGCCAGTCCCGTGCGGTCCTTGCCCGCCGTGCAGTGCACCAGGACGGGACCGCCGGTGTCGGCGACCAGGAGCGCGATGCGGACGAAGGCCTCGCCGGCCGAGTCCACCAGGCCCGCGTAGACCTCGCCCAGGGTCGGCACGGCGGCCATGGAGTCGGCGGAGCCCTCCAGCAGGGGCAGCCGGACGGTGGCCGGGTGCACCCCCGGGGCCCGGGCGACCTCGTACTCGGCGCGCAGGTCGACCACCAGCGCGAAGTCGTCCCGCAGCGTCCGGGCCCCCGCCTCGGTCAGCGAGGCGGGCCCGGCGGACCGGCACAGCACCCCGGTCCGGACGGCGCCCGCGGGCGTCCGCAGGCCGCCGACGTCGCGGAAGTTGACGAGGCCCTCGGGGGCCCGGACGAGCGTTTCGGTCATGGTGTGGTGTCCTCGCTGTCGGTGGATACGGGGGCGCCCTCGGAGCGGGCGGCCCCGGGCGGGTTCGAGGGGGCGGGGGAGGCCACGGAGGCGGCCGGGGGCACCAGGGCCTCCGGGACCGCGGGGGTCTCGGGGACCGCAGAGGTCTCGGGGGTCGCGGGGGCGCGCCGCAGGACCGGCCGCAGCCCGGGCAGCACCGCCAGCGACAGCAGTACCGCGACCGCTCCCGCCAGGTAGAGCGACGCGTAGTTGTTCTCGTGCCCGGTCACCGGGTCCGGCCCGCCCACCGCGAGGGCGAGCGGAGCGAGCGCGGGCGCGACCGACTGCGGGATCGTCTTGGCGAGGTTGAAGATGCCGAGGAACTTGCCCTCCTCGCCGGCCGGCAGGGTCCGCATCACGAGCGCCAGGTCGATCGAGTAGTACACGCCCAGGGCGAAGCCCGCGACGACCGTGCTCGCCCAGAACACGGAGACGTCCCCGGTGTAGGCCTTCATCAGCAGCGACACCGCCATGGCCGCGGTCGCCGCGACGATGAACGGGCCGTAGTTCCCCCGCCGCGAGGCCAGGTACCCGCAGGCGAACGCGGCCGCGGTGTTCAGGCCGGCCCCGGCGACCGTCGCCAGCGAGGTCAGGGACACGGCTTCGCCCTGCTCCATGCCGAGCCGTTCGATGAGGTAGAAGAGCCCGAACGTGCCCACGATCGTGTACCCGAACTGCATCACGCACCGCTGGACCCACACGAGCGAGAACCGCGGCACCCGCAGCGGGTTGAACAGGAACGCGCGGAACACGTCCCCGATCCCGCGCTCCCGCGCCCCGGCGCCGGAGACGGGCGCGTCCGGCACGACGGCGCAGACCACGCCCACGATCACCAGCGAGATCAGCGGCATCGCCAGCATCACCACGGCCAGGTTCTCGGCGAACACGGCCGCGATCAGCATCGCCGGGACCAGGCCGAGGAAGCCGAAGGCGCCGAACACCCCGGACGCCTTGGCCCGCTGCTCCTCGGGGACCTGGTCGGCCAGCATCGCGTTGAGGGCCGCCAGCGAGGCGTTGTACCCGGCCTGGCCGAGCGCCCAGGCGGCGGCGAGCCAGCCCACGCCCGGGGCGAGCAGCATGAGGACCGCGCTCACCGCGCCCAGGACGGCCCCGGAGACGATCCAGGGCCGGCGCCGTCCGAAACGGGACCGGGTGCGGTCGGAGAGGTGGCCCCAGACCGGGTTCGAGACCAGGGCGGCGACCGCCCCGGCCGTGGTGACCAGGGCGAGCGAGGCCTCCTTGGACTCCGGGGCGATCTCCAGGACCTTGAGGGAGAGCGAGACGGCGAGCGCCGTGGCCAGCGGGCCGAGCGAGGCGAGCTCGACCAGGGCGAGCAGGTAGACGCGCGACATGGGGATGCGCGTCGGCGGGTGGGGCGGGGGAGCGGACGGGGCCGGTGGCACGGCGGGATCCCTTCGGGCCGGGGTGTTCTGTGGGCGGGCACCGCGGTGCCCGCCGTGAGCGTAGGGACTCCGGCCGGACCCGGAGTTGAATACCTAGTGGCTACTAGGTAATACCTAGTGAATACTAGGTCCAGGGGGTCGGATCCCGCTAGGGTGAGCGCATGCCCACCATCGGAACCCCTTCCACCGGACCCTCGCCGACCGCCCCGCACACCGCCTCACCTGCGGTGGAGTCCCTCCTCTCCAGGATGACCCCCCAGGAGAAGGCGGGGGCGCTCCTGGTCGCCCGGGTGACCGTCAACCCGGACGGAACGCCCTGGGAGGGCACGGACGACGAGTCGCCGTTCGGCTTCACCCCCACCACCGAACTGCTTCTGGACCGCCATGTCCGGTCCTTCTGCCTGATGAACTCCCCCGGCGCGGAGGAGCTGGCGCGCTGGGGCACGGCGGTCCGGGCCATCGCCGCCCGTTCGGGCCCGGGCGTGCCGCTCACGGTCGGGTCGGACCCCACCCACGGCCGCGGCCGCAACGCCCAGGTGAGCCAGAGCGGCGGCGGCTTCAGCACCCTGACCGAACCCCTCGGCCTGGCGGCCACCCACGACCCCGCGCTGGTCGAGGAGGTCGCCCGGATGATGGCGGCCGAGCTGCGCGCGGTCGGCGTCCACATCGCCGTGCACCCCATGGCCGACCTGGCCACCGAGCCCCGCTGGGCGCGCGTGGCCGGGACCTTCGGCGAGGACCCCGGGCACGCGGCCGCGATGACCCGCGCCTTCGTCCGCGGCCTCCAGCACGGCGGCGCGCACGAACGCGTGCTGGCCACCGCCAAGCACTTCCCCGGCGGGGGCCCGCAGCGCGGCGGCGAGGACGCCCACTTCGAGCGCGGGGCCCACACGGTGTACCCCGGCGGCCGCTTCGAGGACCACCTGCTGCCGTTCGCCGCCGCGATCGGCGAGGGCGTCGCCATGGTGATGCCCGGCTATGCCGCCCCGCTGGGACTGGACCACGACGAGGTCGGCTTCGCCTTCCAGCGCACGGTCATCACCGGCCTGCTGCGCGATCGGCTGGGCTTCGACGGCACGGTGGTCACGGACTTCAACGTCGTGACGGGGATGCGCCTGCCCCGCCTGGGGATCGAACTCCCCGTGCGCGCCTGGGGGCTGCTGGACCTGACCCCCGTCGAACGCGTCGCCCGCCTGTTCGAGGCGGGGGTCGACCAGCTCGGCGGAGAGGACGACCCGGCGCTCGTCCTGGAGGCCCTGGACCGCGGCCTGGTCACCGAGGAGCGGTTGGACGCCTCCGTCCGGCGCGTGCTCCGGGACAAGGAGCGCCTGGGACTGCTCGACGACCCGGCGGCGGGGACGGTCGCGCCGGAGCGGGTCCGCGAACGCGTCGCCACCACGGCCGGCCTCGCGCTGGCCCGCCGGGCGCAGGCGGCGTCCGTCGTCGTCCTGTCCGGCGGAGCCGTCCGGCTGGGACCGGACGTGCGCGTCTACGCCGAGGGGGTGGACCCCGGGGTCCTGGCCCGGTACGCGCGGCCGGTGGAGAGGGCGGAGGAGGCCGACCTCGCCGTCCTGCGGCTGGCCGCCCCCTTCGACCCCGCCCCGGAGGGGAGCCTGGAGGCCGCCTTCCACTCGGGGACCCTGGAGTTCCCGGAGGAGACCGTCCGGCGCGTGGAGCGCCTGGCGGCGGCCGTCCCCGTGGTCGTCGACGTGTTCCTGGAGCGCGCCGCCGTGCTGACCCCCTTCGCCGAGCTGCCCGGGGTGACCCTGGTGGGCACGTTCGGCGTCGACGACGACGTCCTGCTCGACGCCGTGTCCGGCAGGGCCGAGGTCTCCGGGCGGCTGCCCTTCGACCTGCCCCGCTCCGACGCGGCCGTCGCCGCGGCGCGCGAGGACGTGCCCTTCGACACGGCCGACCCGCTCTTCCGGTTCGGCCACGGTCTGCGCCTGCCCGCCCGCCGCTCCTGAAGCGCACCGCCACGGCCGGGCCGGGGAGGGCGTCCCCGGCCCGGCCGGATCGGCGGCCCCCCAGGCTCTGCGGGCATCCGGCCCCGCCCCGCGCCTGCGGGGGCGGACCGGGCCGGGGGACGCCGCGGTGCGCCGGCGCACCGCTCCCGGTCAGTCGGCGGCGCGGCGGAACCGGTACCACTGCGGCGAGGTCCGGTTCATCGGCCACCCCAGGCCCGCGGGATCGGCGTCCTCGGCCGAGAGGAGCTCCCAGCCGGGGAACGCGGCCTCGACCTCGGCCCGAGAGACGCCCTCGACCAGGCGCCGGTAGCGGGACGGCCCGAAGGCGAGCATCAGCAGGGTGGCGCCGGGGGCGGCCAGCGCCGTCACACCCCGCCCCTCGGCGGCCCGCTGCTCCGGGGTCAGCCCCTGGAAGCAGCCGATGTCGAGGAACAGGTCGAACACCCCCAGACCGGCCGACGGCAGGTCGGTCACGTCCCCCACAACGTAGGAGACCTCCGCCGGGCCCCTGCTCCGGGCGGCCTCGATCGCGGCCGGCACGAGGTCGACCCCCACCGCCTCCCAGCCGCGCCGGGCCAGTTCGGGGGTGAACTGGCCGCGCCCGCAGCCCAGGTCCAGGGCCCGCCCGGGCCCGCCCGGCCGCTCCCGCGTCTCCCGGTCGATCAGGCCGCCGAGCTGCGCCCCGCCGGCGGCGCCGTAACGTTCCCACGGGGTGAAGCCGAGACGGTACATCCGCGCGTATTTCGTCATGCCCTCACGGTAAAACGGCCTTCCGGCGGGGCGCCGTCACCCCCCGGACGCCGGACCCGCCGCAGGTGGGGGCGCCGCCCTGCCGTCGCCGACGGCCCGGAACAGCCCCGGCTCCACCTCGGCGACCCGCCCCTGCGCCGCCAGCACCTCCAGGTGCTGCACCGCGGTCCGGCGCTCCACCGGGTCCACGTGCGGCCCCTCGACGTGCGGGCGGTAGACCAGCCGGTGCGCGACGATGTCCTCCAGGGTCCGGGGCACGGCGAGGAGGTCCAGCAGAGCGGCACTGCGCCGGTCCACCACCCCGGCGTAGGCGTCGAGCCTGCGCCGGAACTCCCCGGCGCCCTCGACCACGCCCTTGTGGTGCCCGGTGCCGTACCACCGCGCCTCGATCTCCCGGCAGCGGCGCATCGACGCCTCGAAGTCCGTCAGGCTGCTGCCGGCGTCCCCGTAGAAGGGGCCGAACGAGCTCAGGTCGATGTCCGCCACGAACAGGAACCCGTCCGGCTCGACCAGGAAACCGCAGTGGCCCGCGGTGTGGCCGGGCAGGTGCACGGCCGTCACGGTGCATCCGCCCAGGTCGAACACGGTGCCGTCCCCGAACCCGGTCGCATCGGGGCGCTCGCGCACGTGGAACCGTTCCCGGTAGTCCTTCTCGACGGCGGCCGCCGCCTCGGGACCCAGGCCCAGCCCGGCGATCAGCTTCTCGGGGGAACGCACCCCTTCGAGGTCGTGTTCGTGGACGCCGACCAGGGCGCTGTGGTCCGCCAGGCCCGCCATGTGGTCCTCGTGCGCGTGGCTCACCAGGACCAGGTCCGCGGGCGGCGGGGAGCCGACCAGGGAGAGCGACGGGTCGATGAGCACCGTCGACTCCGTGCCGCGCACCAGCAGCGAGTTCGCGTAGGGGTAGGCGCCGCGTTCGGCGCCGACGAGCACTCGGACTCGTCCGTGGTCCACCGCCGTGTACCCCGTGGTGTGCGCGTCCGTCATCTCGGCCCTTCGTCGGAGGAGTCCTCCCCGGCGCGGGAGCCGAGGAAGCGCAGGCCGTCGACGACGGTCCCGGCCTCGATCTCCCGCAGCGTCCACGCGTGCGGGGAGTGGTCGTCGGCGGCGACACCGTCGTGTTCGAGCAGCAGCGCGAGCAGGGGGAGGAGTTCGGCCGGGCCCTCGACGCGCCTGGAGACGTCCACCTGGAGCGCCCAGTCGGGATGGCGGCCGAGCGCGGCGTCGATCCGCGCCACCTCCTCCGGCTCCCAGTCGCCGAACAGCAGGCCGGCCGGCTCGTCGTCGATGTGGGCGTAGAGGACGTCCGGCACGACCCACGTGCCGCCGGACCGGGGCAGGTGCCGGTCGAGCAGGGCGGCGGTCTCCTCACGTCCGGTGCCGGGGAACACGAACACGGTGCGCATCGCCGCAGTCTAGGAGGTGCCCCCTGCGGCGGACCGGGGCGGGGGCGGGGGTCGGCCCCGGACGGCGGCCCGGGGAGGGGCCGGTCGACCACGGCGTGCCCGCCGTGCCGCGCCCCCGCGCACCGGCGCCCGCGGCGCCGACCCGCCGAGGCGGGCTGGCGCCGCGGGCCGTCGGCTCCGCGGTCCGCGACCGCTCAGCCGCGGTCGACCACGATCTGACCGTCGGGCGCGCTCTGACCGGCCGCGCCGCCGCCGTAGTTGGCCTCGACCCGGGACCGCTCGGAGGCGTTCGGGTTGGGGTTGGTGCAGCTCACGCCACCGGTGGAGCCCGACATCAGCGACGAGCACGGACCGGGCTTGGCGTCGGGCAGCCCCAGGCTGTGGCCGAGCTCGTGGGCGGCGATGCGCACCGCGTCGTAGCCCTGCGCGGTGCCCTGGCGGCCCATCCAGACGGTGACCTGCCCGCCGGGCCGCACCGGGCCCAGGTGGGCCCGGGGCCAGCCGTCGTCGGCGATGACGCGGATCTCGGCGCGCCGTCCGGCGGGGGCCGGCTCCAGGCGGACGTTGCCGACGCTGGAGTTCCACACGTTCACGGCCGCCGCGACGGCGGAGGTGTACTCCGCGGCCTGGCTGGAGTCGTAGTACAGGACGGTCTGGGCCGCGGGCCGGACCTGCTCCGCGGTCGGGGCGTGGACGGGCGCGGCGCCGGCGGGCGCGACGCCCACCAGCGTCATCGCCAGAGCACTCAGGGTGATGAGCAGGGGCGTGAGGATACGTCTCAGCATGCGGGGGCTCCCGGGGGTGAGGGTGCTGAACTGATCGGTGACCCGGTGGGGTCGGGGCGATGCTATGCGTAGCGCCCCGTCCTCACAAGGAGTGCAGAACGACCATTCGCGAACACCGCGCCCCCGCGCCGGGAGCTCCCGCCCTCACCAGGGGACGGCCCCCGCCTCGTCGAAGAACCCGCCGCGCGGCCCGTCGTCGGGCAGGGTCGCGAGCCGGACCGCGATCGCGGCCCCCTGCTCGGGGGTCCGCGAGCCGTTGAACCCCGTGAAGTCCGTGGCCACGTATCCGGGGCAGGCCGCGTTGACGATGATGCCGGTGTCGGCGAACCGGCGGGCGTACTGGACCGTGACGGCGTTGAGCATGGTCTTGGACGGCGCGTACGCCGCCAGCACCGGCCCCGTTCGCAGGGCCAGCGACCCCATGTTGCTCGACATGTTGACGATCCGCGGCGCGTCCGAGCGGCGCAGCAGCGGCAGCATCGCGTTGGTGACCCGGACCACCCCGAACACGTTGGTCTCCAGCACGGTGCGCACGACGTCCAGGTCCAGCGTCGTCGGGTCCTGCCCGCCGCCGTCGGAGCGGCCGGCGATGCCCGCGTTGTTGACGAGTACGTCCAGGCGCCCCGCCTCCTCTTCGACGGCCTCCGCCGCCGCGGCGACGCCCTCGTCGGAGGTGACGTCCAGCGCGACCCCGAACGCGTCGACGCCCTCGGAGCGCAGCCGCTCCACCGCCGCCCCGCGCCGCCCGTCGTCGCGCGCCCCCACCGCGACCCGGAACCCGACCTGTCCGAGGCCCCGTGCGATGGCGAGGCCGATTCCCTTGTTCGCGCCGGTGACCAGCGCGGTCTTCGTGTCGTTCACGGGTCCCATCCTCGGGGGGCCGCGAGCCCGGCGTCCAAGACCGAGTGGGTCCACTGTGATACCCGCCGGGTATCGGCCGGTAGTCTGCCGGCGTGGACCATCTCGAGACCCGCGAGCTGCGGTACTTCGTCGCCGTCGCCGAAGAGCTGCATTTCGGGCGCGCCGCCGAGCGGCTCGGGATCGCACAGCCCCCGCTGTCCCGTGCGATCCGCCGGCTCGAACACCGGCTCGGCGTCCGGCTCCTCGACCGGGACCGGCGCCGCGTGGATCTCACCCCCGCGGGCGCGGTGCTGCTCCGGGAGGCCCGGTCGGCCCTCGACGCGGTCGAGGCCGCCGTCCACCGGACACGGCGCGCCGGGGATCCGAAGCGGCCGCTGGTGCTCGCGACCAAGGCCGGCGCCTCCCACGAACTGCTGCGGAGCCTCCTCGACCGGGCGGCCGGGGAGCCCGGCGCCGCGCCGGTCGACGTCCTGCTGTGCGAGGTCGGTGAACAGGCGGGCCTGCTGCGCAGCGGACGCGCCGACGTGGCGCTCATGCACCGTCCGTTCGACGACCTCGCCGGGTTCGACACCGAGGACCTCCACACCGAGGGCCAGGTCGCGATCCTGCCCGCGGACCACCCGCTGGCGTCGCACGAACGGCTCACGCTGGCCCAGGTGCAGGACGTCCCGGGGCTGCCGATCGCCCGGTGGCCGCGGCTCGACGGGTCCTACCCGGACGGGCCCGGGCCGAAGGTGGGCACCCAGGCGCAGCTCGCCCAGCTCGTGGCGCTCGGCAGGACGCTGCTCGTCATCCCCGCCTCCAGCCGCGCCTGGCAGTGGCCCGAACACGTCGCGGTGCCCGTCGTCGACGCCCCGGAGGTCACCACGGTGATCGCCTGGCCGCCCCACAGCCGGTCCCGGGCGGTCGCCGCGCTGGTCCGCACGGCGGCCGGACTCCACGGCGCCCCCCTGCCCGTGTCCTCGGACTGACCGCACCGGGGCACACCGGGACCCGGTGGAGCCGGGGCGGGCCGCTGGGTGCCGTTCCCGGACCCGTGCGGCGGTCGGCGGTTCTCCGCCACCCGCGGCGCGTTTCTCTCTATCCGACATAGAATATCTTCTATTGCCGATAGAGAACAGAGCGGGCGCCGAGCCGCCGCGGCACCCCCGGCCGCCCCGCCCGGCCGGACACCGCCCCTTCCCGCCCCGTGCGGAAGGACGGCGCCCGCGCGACGACGTGAGGTGGTACCCATGCCGGAGCGGTTCCGCCGCCCGTCCCCGCCCCGCCGTGCCGCACGCGCCCGGCGCCGGCTCCCCGCCGCGGCGCTGTGCCTGCTCCTGGCCGCCACCGCCTGCGGCAGGCCCGGACCCGCCGACCCGGTCGACGCCCTGCCCCTGGACGGGGAACCGACCCCCGCCCCGGAGGTGGAGCCGGGCCGGTTCCCCGGACCCGTGGACGGTTCGGCCGGATGGGCCACGCCCTACTCCTCCGAGCCCAAGGGCTCCGACACCGGGTTCGTCGGCCCCGTGTCCCCGGAGGGCGGGGGAGAACTGCACTTCGTCGGCATGGACGACCGGGGCCGCACCCGCTGGTCCACCGAGCGCAACCCGAGCTGCACCGGGTTCGCCCTCACCCGCACGGGCGGCGGCGACGACCTGGTGGTGCTGCTCGACAGCGACGCGGCACCCGAGCGCGGGCTGCTCGCGACCCGGACCACGGTGGCCGCCCTCGACCCCGGGACCGGGCGCAAGGTGTGGGGGCCCGTGGAGGTGCCCGGCACCTGGGTGGGGCCGGGTCTGGTGTTCGCGCAGGTCGCGCACACCGTCATGAGCGCCGAGACCGGGCCCGCGGTGGCCCTGGCCGCGGACACCGGGCACGTCGCGGCCGACGAACGGCAGGGGGACGCGGTCCTGCACGAGTACCAGGGCACCGTGCTCCTCCACCGCGACGGAGCGCTGCGCGCGGTCGACGCCGGCTCCGGACGGGAACTCTGGGACCACACCGGTCTGGAGGTCCCCGCCGCACTGGAAGGGGCTGCGGGGGAGGCCGTCGTGTCCTACGGCCCCCGCCCCGTGAGCGACTCCGCGCCGGTGGCCGTGATGGCCTGGGAGCGGGGGGAGGCCGCGGCCTACACCGTCCACGGCCTGGAGGACGGCCGGACGCTGGCGGAGTTCTCCTCGCGGTCCGAGCCCGTACCGGTCGGCGACGAGCACGGGCGCGCCGCGGTCGCGGGCACCTCGGCCAGGTCCGGCGCACCCGTGATCACGGGCTGGGACGGCGCCCCCGGAACCGGCGGCTGGACGGTGGAGGCGGAGGCGGGGGAGCGGCCCGTACGCATCGTCTCCGGCTACCTGTACACCGAGGCCGGCGGGGAGAACCGCGTCCGCTCCATGGCCGACGGCGCGCTCCTGGACAGCGGTGCGTGGGAGGCGCCCGTGGCCGGGACGGCTGGAGGGTCGGCCGCGATGCCGGTGCCCGGCGGAGGCGGCGCCTACGCCCTGTTCCCGTCACCGGGCGCAGGCCGCGGGCAGGGGGGCGCGTGATCACTATGCTGAGGGGGATTCCGATGTCGACCGGTGGGATGCGGATGCCATGATCGCTGGGCTGGGACCGCTGGAGGCCGCGGTCATGGAGGTGCTCTGGCGCGCGCCCGGGCCCCTGCCCGTACGCGGCGTCCTGGAGGGGCTCACCGACCACGAGGTCGCCTACACCACCGCCTCCACCGTCCTGGAGAACCTGCGCCGCAAGGGCTGGGTCGACCGCGAGCGGACCGGTCGCCTGTGGTTCTACCGCCCCCGGCGCGACCGGTCGACGCACGCGGCCGAGGTGATGCACGAGGCGCTGGCCGGCAGCCGCGACTCCGAGGCGACGCTGCTGCGCTTCGTGGACGCCATGCGGCCCGAGGAGGTGCGGGCCCTGCGGGCCCTGCTCGCCGACCTGCCCGACGAGGAGGGGCGGTGACCTGGTCCTTCGCCGCCCTGTGCGCCGTGGCAGCGGTCGGTGTGCGCGGACCCGCGGTACTGCGCCGCACCGCCCGCGACTGCGGCCCGGGACCGCGCGCCATGCTGGCGCTGTGGACCGCGGCCACCGCGGCCTGGGTGCTCTCCTGCGCCGCCCTGCTCGGGGTGCTCGCCGCGGAGCTGCTGGGGCCGGCGGTCAAGGGCGTCATCGCCGCGTGTGTGAGCGTCCTCCAGGCACTGGAGCGCAACCACGCCGGATGGGGGATCGGTGCCGGGGCCGTCCTGGTGCTGGCCGCCCTCGCGCGGCTGCTGTGGACCGCCGCCCGCCAGGGGCGCGCGGGGCTGTCCTGGCGCCGGGCCCACCACCGGGACCTGCTCGCGGCGGCGCGGCGCCGCCGCCTGTACGGCCACCCCGTGTGGCTGCTCGACGCCGCCGAACCGGGCGCCTACTGCGTCCCCGGGACCCGGGGCGGCGTCGTCATCACCAGCGGGGCGCTGGAGGTGCTCACCGCGGCGCAGGCCCGCGCGGTCCTGGCCCACGAGCGGGCCCACCTGCGCGGCCGGCACCACCTGCTGGTCGGCTGGGTCCGGCTCCTGGACCGCGCGTTCCCCGGGGTCCCGCTGTTCCGCGCCGCGGCGCGCGACGTCCCCGAACTCGTGGAGTGGGCCGCCGACGACCGCGCCGTGCGCACCGTGGGGATGCGCCCCCTGGTCCACGCGCTGGGATCCCTCGCGCGGACCGGGCAGGCCGGGCCGGGCGGGCCGACCGGCGCCGCGCGGACGCTGTCCATCGCGGGCGCGTGCCCGGTCGAGCGCGTCCGCCGCCAGGTCCAGCGCCCCACCGGGTGCCGGATCTGGAGGGGGCGGCTCCGCGCCGGGGCCGCCGCCGTGCTCGTGACGCTCCCCCTGGTGTTCACGGTCGCGTCCGCCCTGGCCGCGGTGCTGATCCCGCACTGCCGCTGCGCCGGCTGACCGCCCCGGACCCACGACGCCCTGCCGGGCGCGGGCGCGCCGGGGAAGCGGTCCGGCACGGCGGCCGCGCGTCAGCTTCCGGGCTCCCCCTCGTCGGCCGCCTCCACCAGGCGCCTGAGCGTGCGCACGTCGTCGGGGGACATGGCGTCGACGAACCTCAGCAGGGTGCTCCCCGGCCGGTCGCTGCCGGCCAGGGCCCGGTGCATGTCCCGCGCCGCCCGCTCGCTGCGGTCCAGCACGGGCCGGTAGAACCAGACCAGCCCCCGCTGCTCGCGGTCGACCCACCCCTTGGCGTGCAGGTTGCCGAGCACGGTGGCCACCGTGGTGTAGGCGGGGCCGTCCCCGCCGAGGTGTCGGGCGACCGCCCGCACCGTCACCGGTTCCTCCGCCTCCCAGACGGCGTCCATCACCGCCGACTCCAGAGGTCCCAGCGTCCCGCCGCCCATCGCCCGCGGCCACCCCTTCCCGTGCCCTGCCCGGCCCCGGCCGTCGCGGCGCCCCCGGCCAGTATGCGCCGGATCCGGCGGAGGGGCGCGCCCCACCCGATCTATCTTCCTTAGTAGGTCTACTATGGTCGATAGAAACCACATCGGACGAAGGAAGGCCGAGCATGCCCGATGCGCCGAAGAGGGGGACCGGACCCGGGGGTCGTTCCGCGGGGGACGGTGACACGGGCCGCGCCGGCGAGGGCCGCGGCGGCGCCTCCTGGAAGGTGCCGCTGGTCCTGGGGGCGGCTCTGCTCCTGATCGCCGCCGTGATCACCCTGGGGCGCTCCGGGCAGGACACCGGAACCGAACAGGACCGGGCGGCGGCACCGGACACGGCCGGCGCCCCGTCCGAGCCCACCGGGGCGGACGGGGAGGCACCCGACTCCGCTGCCGCCGCCGGCACCGAGGCGCCCATGGCCCGCAGGCAGCCCGACGACCCCACCGCCCTGGGCGAGGTCGACGCGCCGGTCGTCATGGTCGTCTACTCCGACTACCACTGCCCCTACTGCGGGCGCTGGGTCGAGGAGACCCAGCCCGAACTGATGCACTACGTCGACTCCGGCGACCTGCGCATCGAGTGGCGCGACTTCCCCATCATCACCGACACCTCCGAGGCGGTCGCCCTGGCCTCCCGCGCCGCCGCGGCCCAGGGCGCCTTCTGGGAGTTCCACGAGGCCTACTACGCCATCGACGAGGGGTCCGACCGGCGCGACCCGGAGGCGGCCGTCGCCCGCATCGTCGACGACCTGGGACTGGACCCCGAGCGGTTCGACGAGGACCGCAACGGCGCCGCGGCGGCCGAACTGGTCGGGCGCGACTTCTCCGAGGGCCTGTCGATCGGCGTCACCTCGACCCCGGCCTTCCTCATCAACGGACAGGCCGTCATGGGCGCCCAGCCGCTGGAGGTGTTCGAGACGGTCATCGACGACTCCCTGGAGGCCGTGGCCGCCCAGGCCGGGGGAGGGGGATGGTGACCGACATCGGGTTCGCCGCCGCCCTGGCCGGGGGAGTGCTCGCCCTGCTCAGCCCGTGCAGCGCCCTCCTGCTGCCCTCCTTCTTCGGCTACGCCTTCCGCGACCCGCGCCGCCTGGTGGCGCGCACGACCGTCTTCTACCTCGGGCTGTGCACCTCCCTGGTGCCCCTGGGGGCGGGGTCGGCACTGGTCGGCCGCCTGGTCTACGGCGAGAGGGAGCTCCTGATCGCCGTCGCCGGGTGGCTCGTCATCGCCTTCGGCGTCGCCCAGATCGCGGGCCTGGGCTTCTCGTCCCGGCTGGCACAGCGCATCCAGGGGCGGCTGTCGGGCAGGAGGGACACGGCGTCGGTCTTCGTCCTGGGCGCGGTGTACGGGTTCGCCGGGTTCTGCTCCGGCCCCATCCTGGGCGCGGTGCTCACCGTCGCCGCCACCGGCGGCACCGTGCGCGGCGCGCTGCTGCTGGCCGCCTACGCCCTGGGCATGGCGGCCCCGCTGTTCCTGCTGGCCCTGCTCTGGGACCGCTACGACCTCGGGTCCCGCCGCTGGCTGCGGGGCCGGACCTTCCGCGTGGGGCCGGTGGAGTTCCACACGACCGCGCTGCTGTCGGGCCTGCTGTTCATCGGGGTCGGGGTCCTGTTCCTCGTCTCCGACGGGACCGCGGCCCTGTTCGGCGGCACGGGCCGCCTGGACGAGGCCGCCCACCGACTCCAGGAATGGATCTTCGGGATCGGCGGCTCCGGGGCCGACGCGGTCCTGCTGGCGGCGCTGGGGCTGGTGCTCATCGCGGTGGGGCTGCGCGGCCGGTACCGGCGCGACAGGCGGGAGGAGGACGCCGCCCCGTCCGGCCCGCCCGCGGGCGACCGGTAGGACCCGGCCCGCCGACACCCCGCGGCCGGTTCAGCGGGCCGGACCGGTCCGCATCGACTCTGTGCCCACGACGCCCAGCAGCGCGAGCTTCTCGGCGGTGTCGGTCCCCGCGCGCGGTGCGAACCAGAGCAACCGCTGTCGGCCGTCCTCACTGAAGAGGCTGAGGCAGTCGAGGTCGAGCAGGCCGACGGCGGGGTGGACGATCCGCTTGCGCTCGTCCCTGCGCACCCCCACGTCCTGGGCGGCCCACAGCTCCCGGAACTCCGGCGACCGCTCCGACAGGTCGTCCACCAGCCCGGCCGCCTCGGCGTCGCCGGGGCTGCGCCGCCCGACCGCCGCGCGCAGGTCGGCCACGAACGAGCGCGACTGCGGGGCGAGGTCCTCCCGCGGGTAGATCCGCCGCGCGGCCGGGTCGGTGAACCACCGGTGGATGAAGCTCGCCGCGCGGCCGCGGTGCGCGGACAGGTCGCCGAGCAGCGCGACGGCGAGCGGGTTCTGGACCAGGACGGTGTGCAGGTCGGTGCTCACCATCGCCGGGGTCCCGTCGATCCGTGTCAGCAGGTCGAGCATCGCGGGGTAGACATGGGAGGCCGCCCCGCCCCGGCCCGGGACCGGGCGGTCCGCCAACCGGTACAGGTGGTCGCGTTCGTCGAGGCCGAGGCGCAGGGCGCGGGCGAGCGCGGCGAGCATCTGGTCGGAGGGCTGCGATCCGGCACCTCGCTCCAGCTCGGTGTAGTACTCCACCGAGGCGCCGGCCAGGACGGCGACCTCGTCACGGCGCAGTCCCGGGACGCGGCGCCGCGGGCCGGGCGCGATCCCCACCTCCTCGGGGCGGATCCGCTCGCGCCGCGAACGCAGGAAGCCGCCGAGTTCGGAGTACCTCGTGTTCGACATGGGCCCAGCATCCCCGAGCGGTGCCCCCGGTACCAGAGGACACCGTCCCCACCTTCGGGGGCAGCTGTCGCGGGCCCGCGCCGCGCCGCAGAGTGGACGCCATGAACACTCCACTCACCGACACCCCCGCCGGCGGCGCTTCGGCGGACGCCGGGAAGACGGTCCTCATCACCGGCGGCACGAGCGGCATCGGCGCCGCGACCGCCCGGCTCCTACTCGCCCGGGGCCACCGGGTCGCCGTCACCGGGCGCGACCCCGGCCGGCTCAGGGCCTTCCTCGACGACGTCGGCCACGCGGACCGCGTCCTGGGCCTGGTGGCCGACGCCTCCGACCGGGAGGCCACGAACACGGCGGTCACCGGCACGGTAGAACGCTTCGGGACCCTGGACGCAGCGGTCGCGAACGCGGGCGGCGCGTCCGCGGACCACTTCCGGACGGGCGGCGCCGGCGTCATCGGCGGCGGCGACCCGGAGCTGTGGGCGCCGATGGTGCTCGCCAACGTGCTCGGCCCGGCCCTGCTGGCGGAGGCGGCCCTGCCCCACCTGGAGCGGTCCCGCGGCCGGCTGGTGCTCATCGGGAGCGTGGCCGGGATCAAGAACAGCCCGGGCAACCTCTACTCCGCCACGAAGTGGGCGGTGGTCGGCTTCGCCGAGAACCTCCGCCTGCACGCCACGACCCGCGGCGTCGGGGTCACGGTCGTGAACCCGGGCATGATCGACACCGCGTTCTGGCACGGCCAGGCTCCCCCCACCGCCATGAGCCCGGAGCCGGTGGCCGAGGCGATCGGCTTCGCGCTCGACCAGCCGGCGGGCGTCGACCTCAACACGGTGACGATCCGTCCGATCGGCCAGCCCGTCTGACCCCGGGCGGGCGGCGCGCCCACTGGCGCGCCGCCCCCGGGACCGGGGGCGGCCCCGGCCGCCCCCGTCCCCGCAGACCTTCACCGCACTAGGCGACCGTGCGGATGAGCTTCTTGTTGAGGAACTCCTCCATGCCGGGACGCCCCAGCTCGCGGCCGAAACCCGAGCGCTTGACACCGCCGAAGGGCAGTTCGGCGCCCTCCGCACCGACACCGTTGATGAAGACCATCCCGGTGTCGAGGCGGTCGGCGACGCGCCGCGCCTGCTCGGGGTCGGTGGTGAACACGTACGACCCCAGGCCGTACGGGGTGTCGTTGGCGATCCGTACCGCGTCCTCCTCGTCCGCGGCCGGGAACACCAGGGCGACGGGGCCGAACAGCTCCTGCCGGGCCACGGGGAGGTCGGTGGTGAGACCGGTAAGGAGGGCCGGCGGGTAGTAGGCCCCGTGGGGCTCCTCCGCCCTGACCAGGTGCGCCCCCTGGGCGACGGCGGCGTCGACCTGGCTCCCCAGGGCCCGGGCGGCGGCGGCCGAGGCCAGCGGTGCCCCGGACCACCCGGCCGGCAGCCGGTCGGAGAACCGCTCCACGAACGCGTCGTACAGCTCCGCGACGACCACGAACCGCTTGGCCGCGTTGCACGCCTGGCCGGTGTTGTCGAGGCGGGACGCCACCGCGGCGTCCACGACCGAGTCGAGGTCGTCGGTGGACAGCACGATGAAGGGGTCGGAGCCGCCGAGCTCGAGCACGACCTTCTTCAGGTGCCGCCCCGCGATCTCGGCGACGGCGGAACCGGCTCGCTCGGAGCCGGTGAGCGAGACCCCCCGCACGCGCGGGTCGGCGATCATCGCGCCCACCTGCTCGTTGGTCGCGTAGACGTTGACGTACGCCCCCTCGGGGAAGCCCGCCCGGGTGAAGAGCTCCTGGAGGAGTTCGGCGGTGTCCGGGCACTGCGGGGCGTGCTTGAGGACGATGGTGTTGCCCGCCGCGAGGTTCGGGGCGGCGAACCGGGCGACCTGGTAGGCGGGGAAGTTCCACGGCATGATGCCCAGGAGGACGCCGAGCGGGGAGCGCCGCAGCACGGCGCCGCCGGGCCCGGAGGTGACGTCGAGCGGCTCGTCGGCGAGGAACTCCTCGGCGTGGTCGGCGTAGTAGCGGTAGATCTCGACGCAGAAGTCGACCTCCTGCTCGGCCTCGGCCAGGGGCTTGCCCATCTCCCGCACGATGCCCGCGGCCAGGGCGGCGCGGTGCTCCGTGTGGAGGTCGCCCAGGCGGCGCAGCAGCGCGGCGCGCTCGGCCGCGGCGCCGGTGCGCCCCCACTCCGCGGCCCGGTGGGCACGGGCGAGGGCCGCTTCGATCTCGGCGTCCGTGGCGGCCGGGCGGGTGGTGTGGACCCGGCCGGTGGCGGGGTCGGTGACGGCGTACATGGTCCTCCAAGCGGGTGGGCGTGTGCGGGACGGCGGGGCGGCCCGGGGCGGGGCGGGCCACCGGGTCACGGGGTCACGGGGTCACGGTCGCAGGATCGTGCGCAGGCCGGATCCGGCCTCGAGGTCGGCGAACGCGGCCTCGACCTCGGACAGGGGGCGGGTGGCGCCGATGAGGTCGTCCAGCGGCAGCCGCCCCGCCAGGTACAGCCGCGCCAGCTTCGGGATGTCGATCTGGCCGACGCTGGAGCCGTAGTTGCAGCCGAGGATCCGCTTCCCCTGGTCGGCGAGGTCGAACAGGTCGAACGCGCCGGTCGCCCCGGTGGGGGCCATCCCGACGAGGACGGCGGCCCCGCCCGAGGTGAGCATGGCCGGCAGGGTCTCGATCACCCGTGGGCTGCCGATCGCCTCGAACGCGTGGTCCACGCCCCCCAGCTCCCTTCGGCACCAGGCGGCCACGTCGGTCACGGCCCCGTCCAGGACGTGGGTGGCGCCGAACCGCAGCGCCGCCTCGCGCCGCTCGGGCGACAGGTCGACGGCGATGATGGGATCGGCGCCGACGAGCGCGAGCCCCATGACCACGGACAGGCCGACCCCGCCGGTGCCGATGACCACGGCCGACTCGCCGGGCCGCACCTCGGCGGTGTTGGTGACCGCGCCGATCCCGGTGGTGATGGAACAGCCCAGCAGGGCGCCCACCTCGAAGGGGAGCTCCCGGGGCACCTTCACCGCCGCGGACTCGGGAACGGTGAGGCGGCCGGTGAACGCGCCCAGGCCCAGGTAGGGCCACACCGGGTCGCCGTCGGCGTCGGTGAAGGGCGTGGTCCCGTCGGGCAGGGTGTTCTCGACGGCACGGGTCTCCGTGCACAGCCAGGCCCTGCCGGCCGCGCACTTGCGGCACCGGCGGCAGGGCGCGAACCAGGACAGGACGACGTGGTCGCCCGGTTCCAGACCGGTCACCCCGGCTCCGGTCCCGGTGACCACGCCCGCCGCCTCGTGGCCCAGGACGAGGGGCCGGTCGGTGGGCCAGTCCCCGTTCACGATGTGCAGGTCCGAGTGGCACACGCCCGCGGCCCGCACCTCGATCTCCACTTCGCCGGGGCCGGCGGGCCGGAGGGCGACCTCACGGGTGTGCATCCCCCGGTCGGGGTCGACGACGACGGCCGGGGAGGGGTGTGACGACATCAGGGCGTCTCCAACTTCTCTTCCTGGTTCTGGTTCTGGTTCGCGGGGAGGCGGGTGTGGGGCTTGGCGATCGCCACGTAGACGAGGCCGACGGCCAGCAGCACGGAGAAGACGAGGACCACGGCCCAGACCTGGACCCAGCTGCCGCCGACCGGCGCGAGCTCGACCCGCGGCCAGGCGATGTTGGTCGCCTCGAAGAGCAGCCAGACCACGGCCAGGACGTTGATCACCAGGCCGGCGCGGCCCAGGTCCACCCGCCCCCGGGAGGGTCGCCAGCGCCCGGTGAGGCGGGCGACGAGCGCCACGACGGCGACCGAGAGGAAGACGAAGTAGAACCCGCCGGAGCCGAAGGCGATCAGGGTCGCCGCCGCGTTGCCGTTCAGGCCGAGCAGCAGGCCGAGGCTGGCGAGGACCGCCGTGACCACGAGCGACACCCACGGGATCTGGCGCGGGCCGACGGTGGCCAGGGTGGCGGAGAAGGGCAGCTGCCGGTCGCGGGCGAACGCGTAGACGGCACGGCCGATGTAGGTCTGGATGGAGATGGCGCAGGCGATGAACGCCAGCAGGACGACGGCGATGAAGGGCTTCTCGCTCCAACCGCCCAGACCCGCGGTGACGGCGGTGAAGACCGGGTCCGCGAGCCGCCCGGCGACGGCCTCCTCCGGGTTCGGCAGGGCCAGCGTGACGGCGAGGCCGGTGAGCAGGACGGTGAAGGCGACGAACAGGTAGGCGCGGATGAGGGCCCGGGGGACGTTGCGCCGGGGCTGCTCGGTCTCCTCGGCGACCTGGGTGGTGGCGTCGAAGCCGAGGAACGCCCAGCCGGCCACGGCCAGGCAGGTCAGGAATCCGGCGAGGACCGATCCGCCGGAGGCGGCCTGGGCCCCCAGGGTCTCGAAGAGGATGCCGAACCCGTTGTTGTGCGCGAAGACGAGCAGGAACACGCTCACCGCGATGGAGGCGACGCCCTCGGCGACGATGCCCGCGTTGAGGAAGTGCTTGACCGGGTTGACGCCCAGGAGGTTGATCCCCAGGGCCACCGCGATGAAGACCACGCCCAGCAGCACGTGGTGTAGGGGTTCCAGCGGCCCGTCGCTGAAGAGCATGTGCAGCCACGTCGCCCCCAGGTAGGCCACGGTCGTCAGCGAGGCGATGGCCGAGGCGAGGTAGATCCACCCCACCAGCCAGCCCTGGCGCGGACCGGCCAGGCGCCGCACCCACTGGTAGACGCCGCCGGTGACGGGGAACTGGGAGGACAGCTCGACGTAGACCACCGCGACGAGCAGCTGCCCCAGGAAGGCGAGGAGGACCGCCCAGATCCAGGCGGGGCCGGCGAAGACGAACCCGAGCTGCACCACGGCGTAGATGCCCACGACGGGCGAGATGGTGGCGAACCCGATGGCGAACACGGCCCATACGGACAAGCTGCGTCGAAGTTCCTGCCGGTAGCCGTATTCGGCCAGTTCACCGGCATCGGTGCGTGAGTTGTCCACGTTCGTCTCCTGTGAGGGATGCGCGACGGCTCCCGAGGGCCGGCGGCGCCCGGGGATCGGGGCGCGGTGAGCCGGGCCGGGGAAGGATCCGGTGCCGTCGGCGTTACGGCCGACGGAGCGGGTTCGAGCAGGTCACCCTACGGATCGCGCTTATTGTTCGCGAAGCCAATAAGATACTGGGTGCTTAGCCAATAGCATCTGTGGCATGACGTCAAGCGATCGCAGGAAACGAGTTCGCAAAGCCCCCGGGGAGCGCCGCGACGAGATCGTGGCGGCCGCGGCCCGGACCGGGCTCGTCGAGGGCCTGGAACGCATCACCCTGCGCCGGGTGGCGGACGGCCTCGGAGTGCGCCCCGGCCTGGTCGGCCACTACTTCCCCGTGGTCGAGGAGCTCGTGGCCGAGGCCTTCACCAGCGCGGCCCTGGGGGAACTGGACGTCCTGCTCCCGGAGACGCCCGCGGAACCCGCCCCGGAGGAGGCGGCGCCGGCGGCGATGCCGATCCTGCGGGACTTCCTGAGCAGGATGTCCGGCCCCGTGTTCGACGACGTCAGCAGGCTCTGGCTCAACGCCCGGCACCTCGCCCGCTACCGGCCCGCCCTGCGCGAGAGGGTCGTGAGCCAGGAACTCCTCTGGTGCCGGCGGGTGGAGCGGGTCCTCGCCCTCGGCGTGGAACAGGGGAGCTTCCGCTGCGACGACCCGTGGGGCGCGGCCGTGCGGATCATGGCCGCCATCGACGGGGCCAACTCCTACATCAACACGAGCGCGCCACAGCGCTCGGAACCCCTGACCGAGATGGTCCGCACCCTCGTGGAAGTCGAACTGGGGCTGGGCCGGGACGCCCTCCGCGCCCCGAGCCCGGACCCGGCCCCGAACACCTGAGCCCCGGGCCGGGGGCGCGAACTGTCACTCTCCCGTCACCCGTCTTCCCCGGGCCCCGGCGAAGACGGGGCGGCCGTCCACGGTCGCGTCCGCATGGGCACGGGAACCGGCACCCCCCGGCCCGGCCGGAGCACACACCGGGACGGCGCCATCTGCCGCGCCGCGGCGTGCCCGCCTCCCGGAAAGCTCTCCACGCAGCGCTGCACGGAGCCCGGGACCTCGGAACCGCCGGGATGAAACCGGTGGCACGGCCGGCAGGGGAGCGGCCCGCCCCAGGCCCGCGTTCGGCGCCCCGGCGAGCGCACGGCCGGCGATGACGGTGTCCTGTGCCGGGTGCGACAGAGGCCCCCGAGGGATGAACAGGACCCCTGTTATCCTGCGCTGGTGTCAACGATCAAACAGTTCCAGGTGACCTTCGACTGCGCGGAACCCGCGCGCCTCGCCGCTTTCTGGTGCGAGGTGCTGGGGTACGTCATACCGCCGGTCCCGGAGGGCTTCGCCACCTGGGAGGAGCACCACCGCTCGCTGCCGCCCGAGGACGAGATCTACTTCGCGTGCACCGACCCCTCCGGTGTGGCTCCGCGCCTGCTCTTCCAGCGGGTTCCCGAAAGCAAGGTCGTCAAGAACCGGGTGCATCTCTGTGTGCGGACCGGCGACGGGCTCGTGGGTGACGAGCGCCTGGCCACCCTCGAGGCCGAATGCGCACGGCTGATGGCCTTGGGCGCGAAGCACGTGCTGACGCAGCCCGCCGACGGCGTCAACGAGTCGTGCATCACGATGCAGGACATCGAGGGCAACGAGTTCTGCCTCTCCTGAGTCCCCTCCGCGACTGCCAGGCCGAGAGCCGTCTCCCCTGGTCCTCCCAGGTCCCGCATACGGCAAGAGCCATTCCGCGAGAGCGAGGCCGTGCAGACGGGCGATGCCGGGGATGGCGTGAAGGACGCCGTCGCCGCCATCAGCCCAGACCTCCGGCCCGTTTGATTCAGGCCCCCTCCCGCCCGGTGTCTCCTAACGTGGCCGAATCGGCGGTGTCGCTACTGCCCCGGCTGGCGCCTGTGCCGTGTGCAGGCGGCACCGGCCCGGACGGTCCCCAGGGGGGAGGTGCGGTGTCGGGGGCGGACATGGCGGTACAGGTCCGTGGTCACTCCTCCCGGCTGGGAGCCGAGCGGACACGGGCCCACCCAAAAGGCTCACGGGATGGCGAAGCGCTTCGCGAGATCGCCCCCACTTGCACCCACCTTGCACCGGGGAGCACACAGGGAATGGAAACGCGGCGAGGACCCCTTACGAGGTCCTCTTCGAACCCCCTGAACCGGGATTTTCTGGTGCACCCGGCAGGATCCGAACCTGCGGCCATCGGATGAGAAGCCAACTGGTTCCGTCGCGTCTGTCCTGCGTGTGAATCTCAGTCCTTGGCGAACATCCCGTGGGCGATCAGCCGCTGGTTGGCCGCGCTGCGTTCGGCGACCACCACGGGGTCGAAGACCGGTGTGTCCAGGCCCGGTCGCATCACCGGTTCCAGGAGCATGGGGCCCAGGACGAGGAAGAGTACCTGGTAGGGGGCCCACCGCTCGTCCGTGCCGCCCATCGTCGAGAGCCGTACCCGTACCCCCTCCAGCAGACGGGCGAAGAGGCGGGCGCTCAGGTCGCTGCCCTCCGCCAAGGCGCGGCGGAGGTATTCACGCCGGATCGCGTCCGTTCCGAACAGCCTGGCGCTGGCCTCGCCGAAAGCGGCGAGGCTCTCCGTTTCGCCTTCCCGTTCGCCGATATCGGAGAGGACCGTGTCGAAGGCGTCCAGAACGTCCTCGTCCACGGCCTCGCGCAGTTTCTCCTTGGAACCGAAGTGGTGCCGGACCAGGGCGTGAGAGACCCCGGCGTCGGCCGCGATGGCGCGGAGCGAGGTGCTGGAGAAGCCGTGTTCGGCGAACAGGCGCAGCGCGGACATCCGGATGCGGGCCCGGCCGGTGAGATCGGCACTGTGCGTCATGGGCGCACAGCCTAGCCGCCCCACCGGCGGGGCGCCGTTCACAGCACCCTGCGCAGATAGGGGGTTCGGCCGGCGCCCCAGGCCAGCGCGAAGCTCAACACCAGGCCCCCGACGGCGGACAGGGCGAAACCCTCCCACGGGCCTGCGGCCAGGGCGCCCGCCATGTACTGCAGGGCGACGACCACCGGAACGTGGATGAGGTAGACGGTGAAGGCCAGCCCCGCCAACGCGAGCGGCAGACGACTCGGCCGGGCGGCCCACCGGCGGAACAGCACGAGCAGGCCGATGGACAGGGAGACGCACATCAGTGTCTCCATGGTCGACCACAGCAGGGAGCCGGCGCTCCAGCCGCCGTCGGCGTACCACCCGCCCAGTTCCTCACCGAAGGCCAGGTGGGCTCCGGCGAGCACCGTGCCGAGGGCGAGCCAGGCATATCCCGCGCGGTCGGGGAAGGCCGTGAGCCAGCCCTGCCGGTAGGCGAGGAGGCCTGCCACGAAGAAGGAGGACTGCAGGGCCAGGTCGCCGGGCTCGGCTTGGATGAACTCCAGGAGCGGGATCCAGGTGTCCACGGGATACCAGACCCGGAGTGCGAAAGTCGCCAGCGCCACCAGGGCCGCGAAGAGCAGAATCGCGGCGGTCGAGGGGGCCCGGGGAGCGGTGTCCGTGGAGGAGGAGGGCGCCCGGCCGCGCAGCCGGGCCGTCAGAACGCGCCACAGGGCGTACAGGACGGCATAGACCAGCAGGTGCTGGATGAACCACAGGTGGGCGAACTGGCGGTCCGGCCAGATGGGGCCGGACCAGCCCTGCGGTCGATCGGCACCGCCCATGTAGACGTCGGCGTAGTAGGTGGCGAAGCCGAGGTCGGGGTGAGGACGGAAGTTCGAGTAGTAGGCGTACATCAGGACCGGGACGACAACCAGGAATCCGATGAGCACCAGCGGCAGGAACCGCCGGAAGCGGTCGCCCAGGAAGGCCCTGGGGCCCTTGCGGTCGTAGGCCGCTGGGACGAGGTAGGCGGAGATCAGGAGGAAGAGGCTCATCAGAAAAGTGCCCGCGACGAGAGCGGCGTTGGAGAGCAGTGGCGCCTGGGCCTGGTCCTCGAAGTACCACCAGTCGGCGGGGCCGTAGGGCTGTGCCGCGTGGAGGAGCACGACGAGTGCGATGAGCAGGAGTTTGAGGTGGTCGAGGTAGTACAGCCGTCCGTTGCCCGCCTGTAGTTGCTGTCCATTTGGATTCTTTACTGTCCACATGGACAGCACACTAGGCGGGTGCGCTGGTGGCCGCCAGGGGTTCGCTTCGATATCAGGGAACTCTCCGGGATCTCCCCGGGGGCGTGGGTTGTCGGTGCCAGGGCCTCAACAGCGGGCTGTCTTGCGTTGATCGCCGTATCCGGTGTGCGCCGGGATCGCCCCTCAGTGCTCGGGCGGCTGAGACCTGCCGTGCTCTCCGTTCGAGACGGCTGAACCTCGAATCCGCTCGGCGGCCCGGCTCTACACTCGAGCCATGCCGCGGCCCCTGTACCTGGTGCTGTCCGGAGCCCCAGCACCCGAAGGAACGGTCGAACTCGTCCAGGCCTTCCAAGGCCATGACTGGCGGTGACGGTGCTGTCCACCCCCACCGGCACGGACTTCCACGACCCGGCCCGCTTGGAGGAGGTCACCGGCGATCCGGTCCGGGTGACGTTCCGCAGACCCGGCCAGGGCACACCCCTGCCTCCCGCCGACGCAGTGCTGGCCTGTCCGCTGACCCTCAACTCCACCAACAAGTTCGCCCAAGGGCTGGCCGACAACTTCGCGATCGCTCTGCTGTGCGAGATGGCCGGATACGGGATGCCCACCGTGGTGGTGCCCCACTGCAAACCCCAGCTGGCGTCCCACCCGGCGTTCACCCGCTCCCTGGAGACCTTGGGCTCCATGGACGCGATCACCGTCCTGCACGACCCCGACGCCCCCTACGAAGCCCGTCTGCCCTCCTGGAAGCAGGTCATCGACGCCGTGAACAGCCTCTGACCGAAAGGCGCGCCGTGGACCCCGCCACCCGAGGCCGGACGATCAAACGCGCCTGACGTCGCCGCGGCTACTCCCAGAGCGTGCCGGCCGGCCTCCTCGGCCGCTTCGAATCGTGGCTCTCCCCGGTCGAACGCGGCATCCTCATGGTGGACTCCCACGAGATCCTCACCCGCCTGGCCCGCGTCCTGCACCTGGACCCGGCCGAATTGACCGGAGCCGAACCCGAGGCGGTCACCGACATGCGCTACGACGCAGTCCGAGCCATCGAAGGCGCCATCGTCGCTGAGATCGGCAGGGAACCACGGACCGACCCCGTATCCCTTCTCGCTCAGGCCCAACACACCTATGCCGCCTAACAGGCGGCCCGCTACGACGAGGTCGGGCGCCGCCTGCCCGGCTTGATTCTCGAAGCCGAAGGCACCCCCCCGGATGCGGACCGCTCCGGGAGGTCTCCGCCCGCCTGCACTGACCTTGTAACTGGGGGGCACACATGGAGCACGCAGGGGCCTGGAACGCGGCGAGGACCTCTTGCAAGGTTCTCAGGTAACCCCTTTGAACTGGGATTTTGTGGCGCACCCGGCAGGATTCGAACCTGCGGCAATCGGATTGGAAGTGCCCTGGTTGCGTACCCTCGCAAGACGCTACGTACAGTTTTGTGCCTTCTCATCCGATCCGCCCTGCCGTTCTGTGCCATGTCATGCCGCGCAATGTCGCCCCGGTCCAAAACCGCGGAGCACGAACGGAGCACGCACGCCCTGTCGGCGGCGTTCGATGGCAGTTCGCGAGGGTCTCGTGAGAATCGGGCGGGCGTTTCGGAGCTCTGGTCCCTACCGACGGGAATTGCCAGTGATGACAGGCCGGGGCTGAGATCACCGGTCGGGTGCTGTGCGAGAAGATCAGGACTGCCTTGACCGAACGGATGAATGGCAGGGAAGCCGTGGAAGACGAAGTCCAGAAGTTGGAACTTTTTCTGTTCGCGGATCCGGTACAGAGCGTCGCTGTTGAAGTGGTGTGCGGTGATCCTCTGGTCATGGGCGAGGAGCGGTACTACGCCGCCTCCATCGTGCTGAGAAGCGACTTCGTCAACGGCCATGCCCGTCTGATGGTGTCAGTCAAGGACCTGGACGATTGGGAGCGCTGCCTCGACACGCTTCGGGGTGAGGAGGGGACGGCGTGGCCCAAGGGCGATCGGACCGCTTGGTTGGAAGTATCGCCCGAGGATCCGCTGGAGGTGATCGTGCATGACATGCCGTCGACACAGATCACGGTGCGCATGCCGATCGATGACACCTCTGACTGGGGGGAGGAGAACCAGCGACGCTTGGAACGCGTCCGTCACGCCATCGAACCGTGAGCTGCTCCGGGTGTCGGTATTTTAGGAGCGCCTTCCGTCATCTGGCGCACCTCAGAGTCGCCATTACACCAGACGCGAAACAGTGCCGAGACGAGACCGGGATGGTGTTCCACCGAAGGGCGTAACCTCACCAGCTCACGAAGTGGCAGCACCTGACCCAGATTTGATCTCGTTGGGACCCTGCTGGCTGCTCG
Organism: Nocardiopsis changdeensis; assembly: GCF_018316655.1. GTDB lineage: Bacteria > Actinomycetota > Actinomycetes > Streptosporangiales > Streptosporangiaceae > Nocardiopsis > Nocardiopsis changdeensis. The sequence goes on from NZ_CP074133.1 coordinate 1,588,613, forward strand.
GGTAGTGCGCGTCCTCGCCCAGCAGCTCGATCATGGACGCCTCGGAGAAGTAGCATCGATCACTGACCTGCCATTCATCGTGTATCTCGGACAGCACCGTTTGGCCGATCCGACCAACGTCGCGGGATCGGCGAAGGCCCGTGCCACGTCCGCTCTGTGTTTGCCCTCCCGGTTCAACTGCTATAACAGGCTGGTCGGCCAGATCTTCTTCCCGTGCCTGGTCGGAAAGTCGGCGAACGCGGCCACCAGTACGCTTGAAGCTGGTGCCGGTTTGAAGGTCGGTGCTGATTGAGGTGTGGGTAGTTTGGATTTCACCGAAGTTCCTGCCTTCCTTGGAGAAAGGAAGGCGATTTTCAGGACCCCGAGTGAAGCTTTTATTTCCTCTGTTTTCCTGGTGGCGCTGGTAGGTGGGGAGGGTTAGATGTTGGGATATCTCGTGTTGGCGGTTGTCCTTATGTTTTTTGGTGGCTTGTTGGTGGCCTCTGGGTATGGAAACTGGAGGAACTGGGATGAAATTCAAAGAGCTTCTCTCTTTTTGCTTCCTTTTATGTTGAGTGCTTGGGAGAAATCTCGAGGAGGGCGGATTGATTCGGCCAATAGGGCGATGTCATCTCTTGTTTGGGTTGTGCTGGGGGGCGCACTTTTTGTTACGGGATTGGTGACTTTGGTGGAGGTGGTGAGGCAGTTAATTTCTGTGGGTTGGTGGTAGTCGATTTCCTGGTGCAGGCTGGGAAGCGGTCGTGCTCGGGAGGGACGAACGGTCGCTGTGGTCAGGGCGGACGCCTTTGCCGGGGTGGTGGGGCGCTTCGGGCAGGCGGCATGGTGTTGTGGCCGTTGCGCGGAGGACGACAGGTACTGAGGAAGTGACACCGGGTTGCCGGTGGGTGTCGGGGTACGGTCCACGGAGGCTGGCCGCCAACGCTTGTCGGAGGAAGTCAGGGGAACGTGTTCGTCACGGCTTGCCGCCCCGTTCGAGTTCGAGGACCGGGTGGACGTCGACCCCGACCTGATCACCGGGGCCCTGGTGCGCCCCTACCTCGACCTCGGCTCCGTTCCTCGCCCCCGCCCGGCCGAACCGGACGACCACCCGGCCCCGCTTTCGGGTGTCGAGTCCGAGCCGGTGGAGGAGGAGTTCGCCGAGCTGACCGACCGCATCCGCACCTACCTGGCACTGCGGGGCTGACAAAAAACCGAACAGGCTGGGGGCGTCTTCTCCTGCGGGAGGAGGCGCCCTCCGCTGCGTTCCTGAACTCCTATGGTGCCATCGCGGGTTTCTCGATCAACGGTCGGGAAGAAGGAACCCGGGGTGATTTCTCGGACCGTCGAAGCGCTCTGGAGGCGTTCCGGAAGCCGTCGAGGGAAGCTGATCAGGGTGGGCCGTCGAGGGGCCGATAACGCCGCCGATCGGTGGGCCCTTTCGGGGGCCAGTGACCCCGCCGATCGGCGGGCCGCCTTGAACGGCCCACCCTCAGCCCGTTATCAGTGCAGGTCAACGCCCCTGTGGGTGGGCCTGTAGGAATCCAGACTTATGCCCGGTAGGCGGGTTCCTTCACATAGGGCGCGCGGCGCCCGGGGGTGTCCGGGGGCGTTCCCTCCCCCGCACACCCTCCCCGGCAGCCGTCTGTCGCCCCGCTCCACCCACCTGTCCTTGGGTGGCTCAAGCCCAGACCTTCCAGGCCCGGCTCGTCTTGGCTGCCCGGACGATGCCCGGGCTGCGCCACGGGGACGCCTCGCTCGCGCTCGTGGTGGGCACGGACGTGAAGGTGGTGCCCGCCGAGCTGGGCCATGCGACTACGCACTTCACCCAGGACACCTATCAATCGGTCTGCCCCAACGTCGCCAAAGCGACGGCCGAGGCGACCGCTGAGCTGTTGCGCGGGACGCCGGTTTCGGCCGGGTAGCGGGGCGGGGGAGCATACCAGGAGCGATTCAGCTCCCTGAGCTCTGGATCCTGTGGCGGGTTCACACCGCCTGGCCTGGGGCTTCACTGTCGGCGGAGGTGGCTGGCCATCGGATCGAAGGTCCCCTGGAGGTGACCTCAAGGAAGTGTCCACTGCGGAGAGGACTCCGTCTTCCACACCATGTCGTCGCGCGGCGACCGTTGTCGTCGGGGCCGCTTCCGGAACCGATGGCCTCCGTCGCTGATTTCTTGGAGATCGTCAGGTATTCACCAGGGCATCTCCCCGTTCTCATCCTGGAAGGTCCCCGTCGGCCCGCCCGCGGCGAGGGTCGCCAGCCGCACGACGGCCCTGGCGCTCTCCTCGGGTGACCTTCCGATGCCGAAAGCCGCGGTCATGTCCGTGGCGGTGGTACCCGGCTCCAGTGCGTTGAACTTGATGTCCGGATGGGCCTTGGCGTACTGGACCGTCAACATGGTGGCCGCGGCCTTGGACGCGGAGTAGAGCGCGGTCGGCAGGTGGAATTCGGGCCGTCCGGGGTCGGTCACCGCCCAGAACGATCCGGCGCTGCTGGAGATGTTGACGACGGTGGGGTTGGCGGACCTGCGCAGCAGGGGCAGCGCCGCCTCCGTGACCCGCACGACCCCCACCGCGTTGGTGTCGAAGGAGCGCAGTGCCGAAGGGCCGTCGATGTCTCCGGACGCCAGGATGCCCGCGTTGTTCACCAGGACGTCGAGCCGGCCCTCGGCCGCACCGATCGCCGCCAGAGCACTCTTCACCAGCGCGTCGTCGGTCACGTCGAGCCGCACGAACCGTGCACCGATCTCCGCTGCGGCCTTCTCCCCCCGCTCGGTGTCGCGCGCACCGAGATAGACGACGTGGCCCAGTGCCAGAAGCTGTTTCGCGGTCTCGAAACCGATGCCCTTGTTGGCCCCGGTGATCAGTGTGATGGTCATGGTTCTCCTCCTGGGATACGCGGCCCGAACGGGTTCTCGGACACGCTAGGAGGGAACGCGCCCCCGCCCCAGAGCCCTGCTGAGCCGGGGGTGTGACAGGGCCCCTCTATCTGCCCTGCGGCGATCTAGGCTGATCACATGAGCGAGACATCGAACGCCCTCGGCGCGTTCCTGCGGGCTCGGCGAGCTCTGGTGAGGCCCGAGCAGGTGGGCATCCCCGATGTCGGTGTACGGCGCGTGCCCGGATTGCGGCGGGAGGAGGTCGCCATGCTCGCCGGTATCAGTGCCGACTACTATCTGCGGTTGGAGCGGGGCCGCGACCGCAACCCGTCGGTGCAGGTCCTGGAGTCGATCGCACGCGTGCTGTGCCTGGACGACGACCACTTCGCACATCTGCTGTCGTTGGTCGCCGAGGTTCCCCGGCGGCGTGGACGGAGGCCGCGCAAGGAGACCGCACCGACCGGTGCGCTCAAGCTGCTGGACTCCCTCGTCCAGCCCGCCTTCATCGAGGGCCGGTACTTCGACATCCTGGCCTCGAACGCGCTCGCCCGGGCCCTCGACCCCCGACTGACCGTGGGCGGCAACCAGCTGAGGGACATGTTCCTGGACCCGGGCCAGCAGGCGCTGTACCCGGAGTGGAAGCGCGTCACCGAGTGCTTCATCGCAAACCTGCGCCAGTCCGTGGGCACCGACATCGACGATCCCCGCTTCGCCGACCTCGTCGGAGAACTCTCACTGGCGAGCCCGCTGTTCCGCAGGCTCTGGGCCCGGCACGAGGTGCGGGGCCAGCGCGGAACGCCGATCCGGCTCGACCACCCGCGGATCGGGGAACTGACCCTCAACAGGGAGCGGCTGAGCGTGGGCGGGGCCGAGAGCCTGAAACTCGTCGTGTACCACCCGGACGCCGGGTCCGACAGCGCGGAGAAGCTGGCTCTGCTGGCTTCGGCGGACATGCCCACACGGGAGCGCGGAGGGAACGAGGGCACTCCGGCCCGCGAGACGAACGGCGCTGCGCCTGAGTGAACCCGTTCCAGCACCGGGTACGGCGCACGGCGCGATCGCACGGGCGACCGGTATTTCTCATCAAGGCTTTGCAGTGGAGGCACCTGTGACAACGATCGGGATCATCGGCGCGGGCGAGGTGGGGAGCCAGATCGCCCGCGCGGCGGTGGCGAACGGCTACAAGGTCGTCATCGCCAACTCGCGGGGCCCCGAGACCCTGGAAGAGCTCATCGATGAGCTCGGTCCGGCGGCCTCCGCCGCGTACGCGGCGGAGGCCGCGGCGTCGGGCGACTTCGCGGTCATCGCCGTACCCCTCAAACTCGTCGACCACATGCCGGTCGCAGAGCTGGCGGGCAAGGTCGTACTGGACACGAACAACTACATGATCTGGCGCGACGGCCACTTTCCGATGGTCGACTCCGGTGAGAAGACGGTCCATGAGCTGCGCCAGGAACAGCTCCCGACATCGAAGGTGGCCAAGGCGTTCACCCACATCCAGGCTCCGAGCCTGCTCCGCACGGCCCGACCCGCAGGTCACCCGGCTCGGCGGGCTCTGTCGGTGTCGAGCGACCATCCAGAGGCCGTGGAAATCGTCACACGGCTGTACGACCAGTTCGGATTCGACACGGTGGACAACAGTCCGTTGAGCGAGTCCTGGCGCACCGCCCCGGGCCAACCTGCCTGGGTCCAGCACGCACGACAGAACCGCGAGCAGCTGGCCCGCAACCTGGAACTGGCTGAGCCCTTCACTGTTACGTGATACCGCCCGTCCACGGTATCCAAATGATCCCCGGGTCCCGGGAACAGGCGGTATCGACACGTCTGCGCACGGGTTGCTTTGTGCTTGTGCCGGGTGCGATGGAAGCTCTGGAAGTGGGCCCGGCGCCGAGGAGATGGTCGTCTGGGATGCGCGAACGAGTGATCAGGGTTGCCAGGTTGACGCCGGTGCCGGGCCGGGGGAACTCGATCAGGTTCACATGGGCACCGGACCGAAACCCGAGATGTGGGAACCGCGCCGGGTCGACGTGATCTCGAAGTCCGGGGCGGCTTTCTTCGCGTCAGCGTTGCGGGATCAGGGTTTACCGTTGAATTGGCTGTGTACGTTCTGCAGGGCGCCAGAGTGGTTCTGTTTCCGTGCCCTGCGCGTCCGGGGCGGCGCCAGACGGCTGTCGGCAGCGGCAGGCGTGTCAGGGCATACTGACGGCGAAGCCATGGGGCCGTGGGATGGCGAAGTGCTCGGGAGGTGGGTGCCCTGCCTGTACTGACCTTGGACTGGGGAGCACACCAGGAGCACACATGGCCCCGAAACGCGGCGAGGACCTCTTGCGAGGTCCTCACGCACTCCGATTGAACTGGGGATTTGTGGCGCACCCGGCAGGATTCGAACCTGCGGCCATCGGATTAGAAGTCCGGCGCCCGGGTATCCTCACGTGTCATTTCATGCCGTCGCGTCCCGCACCATCCGAATCCGGATGCCGTCCTGTGCCACATGGTGCCGTGTGGTGTCGCCCCGGTCCAAAACCGCGGAGCACCAACGGAGCACGCACGCCCTGTCGGCAGCGTCCGATGGCACCTCGCGAGATCCTCACGGCGTGGCCGTTGAGACCGAATCTGTGCCCAGAAACCTTGGGGTACCCCAGAGGGAACGTTCGTGCGTTGCTACGCATTTCCGGACTTCAACTCTTCGTCTTCCGGCATGGAGTTCTGGAACTGTGTGCGAACGTCCCTCAAACGGCGGCCGTCCGCCACGGACCAGAAGTACCACCCGTTCGTGGCCTTCTTGCGCAATGCGTATCCGGCAGCCGATGGTGACATGTAGCGCTTGCCGGCCAGCTCGATGGCCCCGTCGGCAGTCAGAGTGGCTTCCCTGCCCTTGAAGTCCCGGTGCGTTGCCACCAGCTTGTCGCCAGGAGCGAGAAGTCCTGCCTCGATGAGGTGCTTCAACTCGACCCAGTCACCAGCCTTGGTCTGCGGGTCGATCACCTTGCCGTGATGGCCCTCAGGGACCGGCCACACCTGAAGGACCCGATCGATCAGCTCTGTCGTCCGCTCGTCGATCAGCTCCTCGTCCCAGGCATGGTGCTCGGTTCGCTTGATCACCCGTCCCGTGAGCGTGATCGTGTTGTGGTCCATCAGCGCCGACCGTTTCGCTGACCACGGTCCGTTGGACACCTTCGCGTTGAGCTTCTGTGTCAGGAGCGTCAGGTTGCCCAGACGGTGGACACGCAGCTGCCGCTCCTCGATGCCCTCCGGTGTCTGTACGGCCCAGTGGTCGTGCCACTTCTGCGGAAGCAGGTGTTCGACCGGGTAATTCTTCCGCTCGATCTGCGGCTGGCCCGTCTCCGCCCGGTAGAGGTCCTCTATCGCTTCGAGGATCATGCGGAGTCGTCCCCGCGGGAACCGTGAGTATGCTGATTCCGTGGTGAGCGTCCTGCGGATCTCCTCGTCTCCCGGCCAATAGGTGCTCGTGACGTTCAGCCGGGCAAGGTGCCCGGTGACGCGTTCCACGAGTTCATCGGCGGGCATGGCGGAGTTCGCGTTGATGAGGTCGGCGACGATGCGCCCCAGATCGCTGCCGGACAGACGAAGCAGCTGACGGCGGACGACCCAGCTCTCGGCCGCCCGGATGATCTGGTCGACGGACTCCCGCGGAAGGTCACGGCCCGGCTCGTGCAACCAGATGAGCAGTGGCTTGAGCACCTCGACACCGCCGGCCTGCATTCGGTACACCGCCATCTCGGCGGAGTCGAGACTTCCTCCGTGGTGGGCTGCGGCTTCGGTCCAGGCCTCGTATTGCTGTGCCTGCTGTTTGATCACAGGCAGCAGGCCGGTCATCTTGTGACCGGACTCGAGCTCCACGTAGGACTTGAACCGGCTGAACGTCGCCTGCGGGCTGATCTCCTCGCCGGTACGCGATACGAGCCACTGGTTGAGGAACAGCGAGCTGCGGCTGATGAGGTTGCGCCCGACGCTGACCTCCTTCGTCCAGAACTTGGTCTCGAAGGGCCAGTCCTCCCGGTAGGCCTTCTTCGTGTCTGCGCCTTCGGCCTCAAGCCGCTGGAACACGAAGTTGCGCACAAGGTCGGCCGCAGTGAGCGGGGTACCGCGAGCGTTGAGCGTCTCGAAGATCTCCTGGGAGTTCTCTGAATCCTTCAACTCGATCGAGACCAGCTGGAGGCCGTTCAGCAGGACGGCGGTGAGGTTCTTGGCCTTGGTGGTGTAATCCTCCGACTCGGGCGGGCCGAGCCACTGTTCGACGACCGTGGAGAAGTAGGCGTGCGCGGCGACGATCTGGGAGTCCGAGTGGGCCAGAGCGGTGTGGTCGACCGGCGGCTCAGCCGACATCACCTCGTCGAACGCAGCCCGGTCCTTGTTGAGGTGGCGCACCTTCAGCCGGATGTCGCCGTCTTCGACGTAGACATCGTCGTTGTGGGTGAGACGTTCGAGTTGACCGGCGAGCGGAGTGTTGCCCGACTGCGCCAGGAGTGCACACGTGGCGTCCGCGAAGACCTGCAAGGTCGTCAGTCGCTGCTGGCCATCGACCACGTTCCACGTCGGCAGCTGCTTCTGAGCTTCCTGGGACTGGATGACCACCGCGCCGAGGAAGTGAGTGGCGTTCAGATGAGGCTCTTCGATCCGGAGTTCGGCGATGCGCCGGATGTCCTTCCATAGCGGCTCCCACTGCTCGTCCTCCTTCCAGACGTAGGGGCGCTGGAACAGCGGGATCACGAAATGCTGCGGCAGGTTGAACAGTTGCAGCGGCGTCCGTTTGAAAGTCTCCACGTCTCCTATCATTCCGCACCCGCCCGACATTTTGGGTCAGAAACCCGGGTGCATCGAGGGGTGGGGTGATGCGTTGGCCCACGACTGAAGTGCGGAGCCCGCTTGGGGCATCTCGTATCGGGGGCAGTAGACGCTGCGGAGTGTGCTGGGATCGCCTCCCGCCACCTGGCACACACCACGGACTCCATCAAACCCGGCGTGAGACATCCGCGCGTCCGCTCTCATGCATATGGCAGGCCTGACTCGTGCCACTTTTGAGCATCCCGGCGAAGAGCAACCTGCTGACCTGGTCTGATAGTGGCCGGGAGGGGCACTCGGGGTGACTAATCGCGGTGCCGGCCATAGCGTGAACGAGTGGCATCGTTCATCAGGAAGGTCCCCACCGCATCAGGCGCGCAAGCAGTACAGATCGTCCATAAGAACGGCCGCCAGATCGTGGACATCGACCACATCGGCTCGGCCCATAACGACGCCGAACTCGCCGCACTGATGGAGATCGCCCACCAGCGACTGCACCCCGGCCAGCTCGCCCTGGACCTGGATGTGGGACCGCCACCTGCGGCAGAACCCGAACCCGCGCCCCACACCGGCAGCGGCAGCGGCAGCGGCCCGAGGGCCGTGGGCACCCGCTCCGAACTGCTATGGGACACCCTGGCCGATGCCTACACCCGCCTGGGCTTCGATGCCGTGCGCGATGCCACCTTCGCCAAGCTCGTGCTCGCCCGCATCGTGGAACCCACCTCCAAAGCCGACACCCTGCGGGTCCTGGGAGAACTCGGTGTGCCCGCGCCCTCGCTGCGGACCGTCTTTCGGTGCCTGTCCCGCTGCCAGGAGCACGACTACCGCCAGAGGATCACCGACGCGTGCCCGGCCCACGCCCGCTCCACCACCGGCCTGGCCCTGATCATGTACGACTGCACCACCTTGTACTTCGAGGCCGAGAAAGAGGACGGCCTGCGCAAGGTCGGGATGAGCAAGGAACGCCGCGTGGACCCGCAGATCCTCGTCGGCCTGCTGGTGGACGCCACCGGTTTCCCGCTGGCTGTGCACTGCTTCGAGGGCAACAAAGCCGAGACCAAGACGCTGCTGCCCGTGGTCACCGACCTCATACAAGGCCTGCCCGAGGCCGAGGACGTCGTCGTGGTGGCCGATGCCGGCATGCTCTCGGCCGCCAACCTCAACGCCCTGGAGAAGGCGGGAGGACGGTTCATCGTCGGCTCCCGGATCACCAAGGCGCGCTACGACCTGGCCGAACACTTCCAGGCCCGCGGCACCTACTTCGAAGACGGGCAGATCCTCGAATCGGAGCGGGTGATGGGCACCGGCCGCAACGCCCGCACCCGGCGGGTGGTCTACCAGTACCTGTTCGAACGCCACCAGCGCGATCAGCGGGCGATCAACGCCCAGATCACCCGGGCCGAGAAGGTCGCCGACGGCACCCGGCCGGTGAAGAAGGACCGGTTCGTGCGCCTGGACGGCGCCGACAAAGGGGTGGACTGGGACCTGGTCCAGCGAGCTCGGGACCTGGCCGGGCTGAAGGGCTATGTCACCAGCATCGACCCGGAGGTGATGGGAGGCCAGGCGGTGATCGACGCCTACCACGACCTGTACCAGGTCGAGCGGTCCTTCCGGATGGCCAAGTCCGATCTGGCCGCGCGGCCGGTCTTCCATCACGTGCGCGAATCGGTCGAAGCGCACCTGACCATCGTGTTCACCGCTTTGGCCGTCTCCCGGCACCTCCAGACCACCAGCGGGGTGTCGATCCGCAAGATCGTGCAGACGCTGCGTCCGTTGCGGTCCGCGATCATCGAGATCAGCGGTCACCGGCTCACCGCCGCACCCGATATCCCCGAGAGCGCCCGCGAGATCCTCGACCGGCTCAAGGGTTCGGGGTGACTAAAAGCGGCACGAGTCAGGTCAGGGCGCCGCTGGGGTGTTCCCGTGCGGCGCCCCTGTGTCTGTGGGGCCCTCCTGCAGAGGGCAGTGGTCAACGGAGCAGGGTGACCAATGCGGCCAGGGCTGTGGTAAGAACGGCTGCCAGGGTTAGGGTGGCGGCGAGGGTGGCTGCGGCGTGGCGGATGGCTTTGGGGTAGGTGGCGCCGTCGCGGCGGGCCAAGTAGGCGGCGCCGGCACCGGCCAGCACAGCTACGACCGTGACCAGGGTGCCGGCCAGGACCAGCAGCACGATCCACTCGGGCATGTCGGTTTTCCTCCGTCATCATTGTTCTATCGGCGGAGTTGAATGTGGTCGAAGACGTGCCTGTGATGGTCGGGACTGGACACAATGAGACATAAAAAGACACGGCCACGCGAATCAGGAGATGGTGTGGGCCCTCACTTCGGCACGGACGGACTCACCCCTGACGTGGCGCTGTCGGAGCTGCGAAGCCGGTTTCGGAAAGCCCTCCACCAGAAGAACTGGAACCAGGACACGCTGGCCGACAGGGCTGGTCTGAGCCGCGCAGTGGTGAACCCGGTGGTGAGCACCACCAACAACGAAAAGGTGCCCTCGGAGCGGACGGTGAGGCGCCTGGCCGAGGCGCTCAAGCTGGAGGAAGGTCCGCTGCTCACCCTGCTCGCCGCTGCTGTGGCCGCCCCTGCCCAGCCACAGTCTGGGCTGGGGCGGCCCATTCGTGCGTGGGACCCTCACGACCTGGAGATGCGCGTGGCCGGGAACCCCCCGGATTCCCCCACCGCAACTGTCGGCGTTCCCCAACGTGACACGGCGAGGCTGCCGGGGTACGTACGACGTGACCACGACGACGAACTGGGCCGTGCCATGCAGGCGGCCGTGGACGGGGCCAGTCGAATGGTGGTGCTGGTGGGGTACTCCTCCACCGGCAAGACCCGCGCCTGCTGGGAGGCTATTCAACCTCTCGCCGAGCGGGGATGGCGGTTGTGGCACCCTCTGAACCCCACTCGCGCCGAAGCCCTCCTTGCTGATATTGAAAACGTGGGCCCGCACACCGTGCTCTGGCTCAACGAGACCCAGCATTACCTCGGCCACCCCCGTTTCGGTGAGCGCGTCGCATCAGCCCTGCACACCTTGCTCACCAGCCCTGACCGTGCCCCCGTTCTGGTTCTGGGTACCCTGTGGAAAGAGCCCGCCCAGACCTTCACAGCCCTCCCTCAACCGGGGCAGGCGGACGAGCACGCCACAGCACGGGCTCTGTTGGAGGGCCGACTGGTTCCTGTGCCCGTGGACTTCACCCACGCTCAGCTCGACGACGTCCGCAAGTTGGCCGAGGCGGGCGACGGCCAGCTTGCTCACGCCCTGGAACACGTCCGTGACCGTCGGCTGACCCAGACTCTGGCCGGGGCGCCCGATCTGGTGCTCCGCTATCAGCACGGCTCCCGCCCCGCCCAAGCGCTGCTGGAGGCGGCGATGGACGCACGCCTTTTAGGGGTGGGCTTTCATCTGCCGCTGAACTTCCTGGCTGAGGCCGCCGAGGACTATCTCACTGACGACGAGATCGACGCTCTGGATGATCAGTGGATGGAAGCAGGATTGAGGGAGACAAGGCTACCCGTGCATGGTGGGTGGGCCCCGCTGCGTCGCATAAGGTTCCGGCGGCGTGACCAAAACCCCACGGAGCCGCAGGGCCCCGTTTACCGGTTAGAGGAGTACCTCGAACAGCACGCCAGGGACACGCGATGGGAGAAGTGCCCTCCTGCATCGTTCTGGGAAGCCGCGCACCGCCACCTCACTGATCCTGACGACTTGTATGTCCTGGCGCAGGCTGCAAGGCGCCGGGGCCTGCTCCGGCACTCAGTCCGGCTCAGCCACCGGGCTATCTTGGCTCACCATCCCCAAGCCGCACACTTAGCTGCCGAACTGCTCTCCCCCGACACCGATCCCCAGCAGCAGGGCGCGGACTGGATTGCCGCGCACGCCAACGTGACCGACCCGCACGGTGTCGGGTTTCTCCTGAAAAGGCTGCGGGATATAGGGCCTGAACAAACGGTGGAGGTGCTGGCCTCCCGAGTAATCACCTACGCCGACCTTACCGACCCAAGCGGCATTGCCCACTTGCTGGGAGAGTTGCGCCGGGTGGGGCAGGAGCAGGCATTGGAGGTGCTGGCCTCCCGAGCGGCCTCTCATACCGACCCCACCGACCCAAGCGGTGTCGCCTTCCTGTTGGAGGAACTGCGCCGGGTGGGGCAGGAGCAGGCATTGGAGGTGCTGGCCTCCCGAGCGGCCTCTCATACCGACCCCACCAGCCCAAGCGGTGTCGCCTTCCTGTTGGAGGAACTGCGCCGGGCGGGGCAGGAGCAGGCATTGGAGGTGTTGGCCTCCCGAGCGGCCTCCCACGCTGACCCCGCCAACCCGCACAGCATCCTCCCCCTACTGGGAGAGTTGCGCCGGGCGGGGCAGGAGCAGGCATTGGAGGTGCTGGCCTCCCGAGCGGCCTCCCACGCTGACCCCGCCAACCCGCACAGCATCCTCCCCCTGCTGATGAAGCTGGGCCGGACGGGGCAGCGACAGGCATTGGAGGTGCTGGCCTCCCGAGCGGCCTCCCATACTGGCCTTACCGACTCAAGCGGTATTGCCCACTTGCTGGGAGAGTTGCGTGCAGCAGGACAGGAGCAGGCGGTGGCTGCATTGTTGGCACGCAACCCCGCCGCCCACGCCGACCTCACCGACCCAAGCGGTGTCGCCTTCCTGTTGGAGGAACTGCGCCGGGTGGGGCAGGAGCAGGCATTGGAGGTGCTGGCCTCCCGAGCGGCCTCTCATACCGACCTCACCAGCCCAAGCGGTGTCGCCTTCCTGTTGGAGGAACTGCGCCGGGTGGGGCAGGAGCAGGCATTGGAGGTGCTGGCCTCCCGAGCGGCCTCTCATACCGACCCCACCAGCCCAAGCGGTGTCGCCTTCCTGTTGGAGGAACTGCGCCGGGCGGGGCAGGAGCAGGCATTGGAGGTGCTGGCCTCCCGAGCGGCCTCTCATACTGGCCTTACCGACTCAAGCGGTATTGCCCACTTGCTGGGAGAGTTGCGCCGGGCGGGGCAGGAGCAGGCATTGGAGGTGCTGGCCTCCCGAGCGGCCTCTCATACCGACCCCACCAGCCCAAGCGGTATTGCCCACTTGCTGGGAGAGTTGCGTGCAGCAGGACAGGAGCAGGCGGTGGCTGCATTGTTGGCACGCAACCCCGCCGCCCACGCCGACCTCACCGACCCAAGCGGTATTGCCCACTTGCTGGGAGAGTTGCGTGCAGCAGGACAGGAGCAGGCGGTGGCTGCATTGTTGGCACGCAACCCCGCCGCCCACGCCGACCTCACCGACCCAAGCGGCCTCATCTTCCTGTTGGAGGAACTGCGCCGGATGGGGCAGGAACAGGTACTGGAGGTGCTGGCCTCCCGAGCGGCTTCCTACACCGACCTCACCAACGCCTCCGACGTGGCCTTTCTCCTAGGGAAGTTACGGGGCATCGGACAGGAACTGGCAGTGGCTGCATTGTTGGCACGCAACCCCGCCGCCCACGCCGACCTCACCGACCCAAGCGGTATTGCCCACTTGCTGGGAGAGTTGCGTGCAGCAGGACAGGAGCAGGCGGTGGCTGCATTGTTGGCACGCAACCCCGCCGCCCACGCCGACCTCACCGACCCAAGCGGCATCGCCTTTCTGATGAAGATACTGCGGGACACCGAGCAAGCACAGATGGTGGCCGAACTATCGAGGCGAGCGCTGGACGCTGGTGTCCTTCAGGAGCTGCCCTCATCGTTGTTGCCCTATGGACGTGATCCGGATGGTACTCCCGCGCGGGCGTGGAGCTGGGGCGAACTAGGTGTACTGACCACGGAGGTTGGTAACACCCACCCCATCTGACACAAGCCATGAGGGCCTCCGGTATCGGTGCGGATTGCAAGTTCTGCACCGACTCACCGGAAGGCCCTTGATGGCTCACACTACCCACGCCAACGCCAAACTCACACCCGCCAGCCGCCTCGCCCTGGCCCGCTGCGTGGTCGATGATGGCTATGGTGTTTTGCCCGTTCAAGGGGCGCGGCAAGCTCCGCGCACCGGGCGAACACGCGATCGCCCAGCACAAACAGTGGTACATTCCGTGCCGCCTGCGTTGCTGCCCGCAGCGGGCCGGCCAGACCACCCGCACTGTTCTGGTCCTTCAGCTCCGAGAAGAAGGATGAAAAAGGTTCAGTGGCGTCGGCTGCGATCATGCTCGGGGTGATACGGAGGCAAAGGCGCTTATGTGGATTAGGAGACCGTCTCATCTAGGTGAAACAGCTATCCTGGTGCTGCAACGACGGTAGCGGAGCCCCTGGTTCTGGAAACTTGTGGAAGCTGCCTCAGGAGCCTTATACCACACGAGGTGAGGCGAAGGCAAGGCAGCGAACGGTCGTACAAGGAAGCAAGGATGGTCGGCGTGGCAAAGACCAAGACAATTACTGACGAACGTACTCTTGCAGGCTGGTTTAGTGCACCAACGGAATCCAGGGCGGAGAAGCTTGAAAGCGATGGAATTGATCCCATCTTCTATCACGCCGATGTTGAAGAGCATGTATTCGATCAGAGCTCTGGTGGAACCAAGCGATGTGACCTGACCATTCGATCCAAGAAATTCGCACTGGCAAGCGTGGAGATGAAGCGTCCAGAGGTGGCTCAGGCAAATTCCCCAGAGCTTCTGATGGACGCCTGGAAGAAAGCGGTCGGTCGAGGTCTTCCGTTCTTTTTGACATGCAATTTTCGTGAAATCATGCTCTGGGAAACTAAAAAAGGACCTAGCCAGTCTGATCCAATCTTAAAGTTTGAAATAGCCCGTGACCTGAGTCATTCTCGCTTCGCTCATGCCCGTCGGGATGAAATGCGAGCCAATTGGCGGGAGTTTCTCGATGAGTTTTCTGAAATATACCGAAAGAAGATGTATCGTAAGGAGGGAGAGAAGAAGCTTCCGCCACAAGCTTCTGAACTGAAGGTCTCTATTGCCAGCGTTGCGGAAGAAGCGTCCGAGCGAATCCGTGAATCGGCGAAGGATAACAACTTTCGAGAAAAGACTCTGGATATATTCCGTTCCCAGTTTGGTGTTGAAATTTCACTTGACCCGCAGGGGAATATGGATAATTTCATTTCGGAATCCGAGCAAGTGGCAACCATATCTGCGTTCGTTATATCCACACGTCTTATGCTTTATCAAGCCCTGGCGACAGCTACACGTCCGGATGGAAGCAGTTTTGGGTTGGATTCCCTGGAGATCGCCAGGAACACATCTGATCCCAGGAGAGTTGCTAGTGATTTGCGAAGTTTGTACGAGCACGCACGACGAAAGACAGGAGACTTTGAAGTTCAATTCTCTTCTACAGATCTCGATGACATCGTTTTTGTCGATGGTGAAAGTTCCACCCGCGACATTGGAGAGCGTTGGGGTAAGCTAATTGATGTGGTTAAAGGTGCTGATTGGGAAGCCCCAGCATCCTATGTCCCAGGGCTTTATGAATCTCTCCTTGATGATGAGCACAGGCATGTCATGGGAGTTCATTACACCCCTGACACTGTCGTAGAGCTGATTACTGCATATGCTGTGCGGGAGCCTGCAGATGTTGTTCTGGATCCATCTTCTGGCGCCGGTACATTCGTTACAATGTGTTACGATCGAAAAAGGGCACTTGGGTCAACACATGAACAGGCGCTTGAGGAAGTTTACGCCATTGAGTTGGCGGAGTTTGCCGCTTCCCTAACTGGATTTAACTTGACGCTTGCTGACTCTTCAGCAACATCTGCTTATCCTCGTGTATTTCGTGCCGACTTTTTTGATACCTACCCCGGGTATAAGAGCCCGCTGACTCTCCCTTCGGTAGGTCGCCTGAAGTATCCAAAGAACGTAGACGCTGTAGTCGGAAACCCACCATATATCCGGTTCGAAAACCGTACTCCTGAGGAGCGTCAGGAGGTCCTTGAATTCCTTCAGAACCACTTCAATAAAACTCAAACGACCTACCCAAATTTCACTGGCAAGGCTGACGTATGGGCGTTTTTCATCGCGGGCGCTCACATGTACTTGCGGCCTGGTGGAAGGCTAGGCTTTATTGTTTCATGGAGCCTGCTGGCCTCTGAATATGGAGATGCCGTACTCGCTTTCCTGTCTCGATATTTTAAGGTGCATGCTATTATTGATAGCAGGGTGGAGCGATGGTTTGCTGCGAAGCAGAATACCGTAATCATCCTTGCAGAGAAGGTAGATGAGCCCACTGCGAGGTTCTCGCATATGCCAAACCCGAACATACCAGAAGGTCACTTGGTTCGTTTCGTGAGATTTAAGCAGTCTTTGGCTGATCTCTTGGAAATGGACTTTCCTCGTGGCAAGCGAGGAGAGGATGTAATCGATGAGATCCTGGAAACTAATTTTGATGTAGGCGAGGACCTCCGGTGGGATATCCGTGTATTTCCACAGGCTCAGTTGGTGCGTCCTGGGCGCGATGTTGGTGACTCTGGAGAGGAGAAATAATGTCTGGCGGAGTGGACTTTAGGATCCTTGGTGCCAAGAATGCATTCCCTGGAAAACTCAGTTCCTTCTGGGGTGCGTGTCTTGTCGAGCCGCCGAGTATCGGAGCGCTGCGTCGCAAGGCAGATTCCAAGCTTATTCGTCTAGGTGATATTGCACCTGCTAGGTCCGGAATCCCCACCCGAGTTGTAGGTTATTTTTGCCTTGAGGAAATCGCTGATCCAACGATCATGGCACGAATGGGTTTGAGGTCTCAACGAGACCGACAGCGCCTAACAGTTGTTCGGGATGGTAGGCAGGCTCTACATGTTATCGAACGTGAGGCCCTCAAACCTATGGTTCGCCGCCCAGGGGTGCTGGAAGGGCGAATTGATGTTAAAGTAGAGGACACTGATCCCTGGCGAATGCTTTATCTGCAAGAGACGAAGAGTGAAATAGAACTAAAGCGGTGGGCTCATGTGCTTTCCTATATCCACTATGGTGAGACCACCGACTTTTCAGCTAGAGAAGGAAGCCGGCGGGCCGGAGGTATTCCGGCTCAGCGATCTCAAGTTCGCGTTAGGCCCGTATGGTTTCAAGTTCCCAGGATCTCCACTGGCCCAGGAAGGGTTTGTTGGGTCAAGGGTAGGGGAGACCGGCACTATGCGCCTACGCTAGCAGCAGAAATTCTAATCCCAGATAACTTTATTTACTCGGCCCCACCTGCGGATCTTTCTGTTCCTCGCGCCTTCGCGGCGGTTGCTAATCTTACGTGGACAAACCTTATGGCAGAGGTGTATGGGCGGCGAGGGGGTGGGGATGGAGTCCTTCACACCTATATCCGCGAACTTGAGCAGATGCCGATCATAAATCCGTTGAAATTTACAACTTCGCAAGCAGAAGATCTGGTTGAACTCTTTGAGCGCTTGTCTAACCGTCCGGTGCTACCGATTGACGATGAGCTTCGTCAGGCGGATCGCCAAGAATTTGATTCATGGGCGATGAGGTACCTATTTGGCCCTGATGCCGATGACGCTGCTCGTGCTGTCGAACGGTCTATAAGAGACCTGGTCATGGAGCGAACTCAGCGCACGGTGAGTGGTCGAGAGCAGCAGCAGAAGGCAGTTCGCAGGACTGTTTTCGATCCTGTTCCTATCGCAGCACGTATCCTGGTGGATAATGGGGTTCCACCTAAGATTGGAGATTTTCTTCCGTCTGAGGAGAGCTCGGCGGAGATGACTATCATTCTAGATGTGCCTGCCCATGAAGTGCTTCCAGTAACTCTTGGCGAAACGCTGCTTGACCAGGGAGATGTTCTCATTGGTTCAAATAAGCTGATGGACACTCCAAGTGAAGCGCATTCTCAGGCTCTGGTTGCCCTATTGACTGTGAATCCAAAATTCACTGGGGAATTCGCTATCCCGGTCGAATCCAGCGTTGTTGCAGATGCTGTAAGCAACTGGAGCGAAGCTTGGAGGATTTGGCTTCGGAACGTGAAGACTGACTTGAAAACCATTCTTCCTAAGCCATCTCAGGCGCAGCGTCGTATGCAAGTTGCACGTGAGCTCGAGTCCAGAACTGGTCTTCTCACGTCTACGTTGACCATGGAATGATAACTATGTTAATTGTCTCCTCGGATTCATAGGGAGGTGAGCTGCCCGTCCTTGAGTATCTCATCACGATCTAGTTTGGATGTATAGTCAAGTGCTATTATTCTGGGATCGTGAGATTTGTGGAGGTTGTTCCAGGTTTTTGACATAATGGATGATTTATGAAATTTTGGAGGGTAGGGGTGTCAGTCATTGTGAGTATTGGTCCGGTTTGGCCGTTTGGACCTGAGGTGCAGTTAGGTCCTGTAGTTTTGTTTTAGTTGGGGAGTGTGCGAAGATCGGTTTCGAATTTCTCTGTCCCATGTAAACGTAGGTCCCCGTAGCTTTTCAACTATGGGGACTGTCTGTCATGTAAGAACCGAGTGATTGCCGAGTCTTCAGCTCCGGTACGGATGCGGCGGGCATCTTCTTTGCGGGTCACGTCGCGCACGTAGTGCACCCGGTTCTCCACCGTTTAGTGCCCGCGGGCATAGGTGGCCCATTCCTTAGGGAGACCTGGTGGGCGTCCAGGTCGGTACGGCGAAGACCACCTCGCGGCCGCCCTTCTCCTTGCCGTGCGGGTGGCGGTGGCGCTCGATGCGCACCGCCTGACACGCTTCGGGAAGACGAACCCGTTCTCCGCGGTGACCTTGAGAAAGCGGAGTTCCTCCCTTCCATGTGCATGGGTGGACCCTTCGTCGTGGGTGAGGGGACCTCGTTCCAGGGCAAGACGGCCGGCTGCTCGTGCAGGATGGGGCGGTTGCCTTATCCGGTGAGCAGGCCCCGTCAAGCCGAAGGCCTGGCTGTGCTCTATATCCAGGCTGCGGTCGCTGAACCTCTACGGGTACTCCTGGTAGGTACCCCTCAAGGGGATCCGCTGAGTGCGCTTGTACGGCCACCCTGGACATAGGCAACCGGCCGATCCGAAGGACACGGGTCTGGATCCCGGGCTGACCGTGGACATAGGGGCCTCACAGGCTTTCTCCGCCAGTGAGCCTTGCCGTCTGAGGAGTAGCGCTCGTTTGGGGCTGGTATGGGTTCTGTTTCCGCAATCCGAGGCGGTGGGCGTGATCGCTTGGCAGTGGCCGCGGAGTGTTCGCCTGACGCGAAGCCGTTCCTCCTCCGTCGGGTGACCGCCCCGGATGATCGCGCATCCGTGATGGTGGAGCCTTCCAGGAAGCTGGTGGGACATGCGGTAGCGGCTCCGGGGCAGCCCGTCTACGCCAAGGCCGTCCGCCGCTATCTGCGCGCGCTGGTTTCCTTGCCCGAGCGAGAGTTCGCCCTTGTCGAGCTGTTGGCCACGGAGCTCTTCAACAACACGACCCAACACTCCCGCAGTGGGGAGCCCGGGGGCGAGGTCGTAGTGGCGGTGTTCCAGCTCCCCGGGCGCCTCCAGGTCCGCGTCATCGACGCCGGCCCCGACCTCGAGGAGTTCACCGTTCCGCACCTGCGTCCCTGGGACGCGGACGCCGAGGAAGGACGGGGACTGTTCCTGGTCGCCGCGGAGGCCGACCGGTGGGGAACAGTTCACCATGACGACGGCCGCACCAGCGTCTGGTTCGAGATCGACCACGCCCAGGAATCCAGGCCAGGGGTTCCAGGAGAAGGTTGGTGACGTCTCGTGGGATGGAGGTACGAGGACGACCACGACCGCTATCAGGCCGCCCGGCACCTTCAACGACGACACGGACGGCTGTGGCTCATCCTGTGGGGACCGGCTTCGCGGGCGTTTTTCGCCTTCTACCAGGGCGAGGCCCACGTCGCCCCTCTCGCCGCCCCCACCTGCTCCGAGCTGCACAACCGGATCGTGAACACCGAGCGCGAGCTGGCGCGCACACTGACCCCACCCCGGTCGTGGTGGGCCTGCCCGACCCCGGGATGCACGTGGTCCTCCGCCAGGCCCACCGTTCACGCTCCCTGTCCGCTTCCGGCTGCTCCCGCTCGGCCGCATTCGCCATGACCGACCGAACCCCGTGCCAGAGCCTGGCCGACCCGGACCTCCTGTTCGGCGGCGCACTGCAACAACGCCGGCTCCGACACATCTGCGTCCCGTGCTCCGTCCACATCGCCTGCTTGACCCGAGTGCTTTCCGAAGGCGTGAAGGCAGGACTCTGGGGCGGGATGACCCACAGCGAGCGGAAGAGCCTTCTCCGCCGCCACCCTGACGTGACCGACTGGCACGCCTTCCTCACCCATAACACGTCCGTTCCACCGGAAAGGAACTTCGCACGTGCTCCCCATACCCTCCACCACCTACCCGAGCACAGAGCCCGAAAGAGTGCTGACCACCTCTGAAGTGGCCGGACTGTTCCGGGTCAACGTCCACACCGTCAGCAGATGGGCCGACCGAGGACTCCTGTCCAGCTTCAGGACGCCCGGCGGTCACCGGCGCTACCTCGCCAGCGAGGTCCACGCCCTGAGGGCCAAGAACTTCGCTCCGATCCGGGAGTGAGATCGACGGCCGTTCGCCCTTGCGGAGGGGGAGGGGCGAACGGCACCTGTGGTGGGTCGCCTCGCCTTCTCCCGGCAAGGACAGAACCCCGTTCCCACTGAACCTGATTTACAAGGAGGAGTCGAAGGCATGTCATCGTCCAGCCGTACCGAACGAGGGCTTTCTCGACGCAGCTGGTCCAGTGGATGGGAGTGCGCCTCGGATGGCAGTCCGCTGATTCGCCCCTACCTGTACCTCGGAGAACAGGTCACGGCCTCGGAGATGGCCCACCGAAGGAACACGGCCCGAAGCGCCCACGAAGGACTGCGCGTCCTCGGACGGATCGCCGTGGGCCAGGTCCACGCGAACGCGATGGAGCAGCTGAACGTCCTTACCTCCGGCCTGGAGGTCAGTGGTGGGGCCGACGACCTCGATGACCTGGCCGATGCGATCCGCCACCTGATCAACGAGCGGCCAGAGCTGGCTCGGCCTGTGTTTCCGAATCCCGAGCAGCCGTTCTAGAGACGCACGAACCGTCACCCAGTGAGACTTCCGAAGAGTCCGCGCTGCTCGCCGACGAACAGTCCAGAGCCGCCGGAACCCATGGTGAACCGTCCGCTGTCCAGGGATACTGAATGCCGTCGGCACCTCCACCCTCTGTGACAGCGCCTGACGGAGACACCATGGTCTACACCCCCTCAGCGGCCCTGCCAGCCGAACTCCTCGCCCGGGAGGATATGCAGCGCGCCCTCCAGGAGCACGACTTCGCGACCGTGTTCCAGCTGGCTCGCCGGCACGGGATCAGCTTCGGGAAGATCGGTGCCTCCTGCGGCGTCAAAGCGGAACGTGTCGGAAGGATCGCCCGCGACCTCGTTCGGGTGACCAGCTACGACAAGATCTGCGAGATCGCCGACGGACTGCGCATCCCCGGCCACCTCCTCGGACTCACGCCCCGACCATGGGAGACCACGCAGCCCCGGGGGCTGGCTACCCCGGGTCACTCCAACTCAGAGGGAACGACATCGCCGGTTCCAAAGCCCGGCGAACGCCTGGACTCCGAAGCCCGAGACTGGGCCGACGACGAACTGCGACGCCTGGAGCGCGACTACGACCTGGTCTCCTCATCCATGCTGCTCGCCGAAGCAGGTCAGATCCACGGGGTGCTGGCCAACGCGACCGTTCCCGCCGACTCCGAGGGAACACGGGCTGTGCTGGAACTGCGAGCACGTTCGGCCCTCCTGATGGGCCAGCTCATCTGGGACGCCTCCCACCGCCGCGACGGGGGAGCCGCAGGTTCGTACCTCGACCAGGCTGCGCATGCGGCCCGCCACAGCAGGAACCGCGATGTCCTCGCCCAGGCCTTGTTGCGCCAGTCGTTCATCCCGCTCTACGGAACCGGCGACAACCGAGGCGCGTTAATCGCCGCCCAGCGCGCTGTTCACGCCGCCCGCGGGCTACCCGCCGTGCACGCACTGGCTGCTCTGCACGTCAGCGAGGCCCACGCCCGGCTCGGTGACCGAACCGCGGCCGAACAGCACCTGAGGGAGGTCGACCGCTTGGTGGAGAAGGCCGACCTCGAACCCGGGGAATGGAACGGACGCCGACTGCGCATCTCCGGATCCGTGTACCTGTCCCTGCGACGCCCGCAGCAGGCCCAGCGGATCCTGGAAGAGGCGGTCCCCCTGCTGGAGGAACGCGCCAAGTCCCAGGCCATCGTGGTCGCCAACCTCGCCCTCGCCCACCTGCGCCAACAGCGCCCCGATGAAGCCGCAGCCGTCCTGCACGACGCCATGGACCTCATCGAGTCGACCCGCGCCGGAGGAGCACTCACCCTGGTCGCGACGGCATCACGGGAGCTGTCCCCCTGGAGGGGCGAACCCTGGGTCGCCGACGTGCACGATCGTCTCTTCACCCTCATGGCGAGCTAGAAAGTAGAAGCATGACCACCGATATCAACAGCGCCAAGGACGACGTCCGCCAACGCATCTGGTCTCTGCTGGACGCCCGCCGGATCGGCCGGAGCGGGCCGGTTCATGGCAAGATCCCGGACTTCCACGGCGCTGATCGAGCGGCGCTTCGCCTTGCTGGGCTGGAGGGCTGGGCCCGCGCCCGGGTGGTCAAGTCGAATCCGGACAAGGCTCAGGCCGAGGTGCGGGCCGAGGCACTTGCCGCCGGGAAACTGTTGTACATGGCCGTCTCCAAGATGGCCACCCCCGAACCGTTCTACGAACTCGACCCCGCCGCCATCCACGATCCGGTAGAGGTCGCGTCCACCGGTAGGTGGGCGGCCTCGCACGCCCCCCACATCTCCGTCGAACGGATGCACCCGGTGGACGTCGTGGTCTGCGGCAGTGTGGCGGTCAACCGGGCGGGCGTCCGGCTGGGCAAGGGAGCCGGATACAGCGACATCGAGATGGGGTTGCTCGCCGACGCCGGGCTCATCGGCCCCCGCACCCTCATCGTCACGACCGTGCACCAGCTCCAGGTCGTCGACGAAGAACTGCCGGACAGCGACCACGACGCGAGCGTCGACGTGATCGTCACCCCGGCGGAGACCATCCTGTGCCCGCCGCGCCGCCGCCCACAGGGAATCCTCTGGGACGACCTCCAAGCCGAGAAGATCCAGGCGATTCCCGCCCTCCGAGCCCGACGGCCTGTCCAGTAGCGCGCTGAGCGCTCCACACCGACAGCGGCACCGGCCTCAACTCCATATGCGGGAACCACGGTCTACCTGACTCCTGGGATGAGGAGTCCGCCGCCCGGCATGCGGACGCACGGGTTCGTGAAGGAACGTGAAGCCGAATGCCGGGCGGCGTAGGGTGTGACGGGTGATACAGGATGTGGAGCAGCGCACCCTCGATGCGGTTGATGTCGACGTGCGTCTGGCCGTGGCCGAATTCGACAACGCCCGCGCCTGGCTGGAGCAGGCCCGCCGCAAGCCGATGGAGCCCCTCTCAGCGGAAGTGTGGGTCATCGACCACGATTGCGGCCACGTGCTGCTCGTCCGGCACCGGTGGCGCGGCTGGGTCCCGCCCGGCGGCAAGGTCGAGCCCGGGGAGACACCGCGTGAGGCCGCGGCTCGGGAACTCCGGGAGGAGGCGGGCATCTCTGCCGAACTCCTGCCTGTGCCAGCCGCCGTGTCGGTCCGTTCCTACCGCTCAGACTGGACACCGACGCTCGGATTGGCGTATGCGGCCCTCGCCGACCGCACGCTGCCGCTTTCAGGGGAGAGCGGGCAGCCGGCTGCCTGGGTCCCGCTGGAGCACGATTGGGAGAGCGTGTTCCCCGAGGACCGGGACCGGATTCGACGACACGCCCGGCGACTGGCCGAAGCCCGTACCGGCATCCGCTGACGCCGGGCCCGGAACCGGGGGATCATCCCGCGGCCTGGGCGACGACGACGAGCCAGCTCGTGACGGTCACCTGGCCCGGGGCGACCAGCGCGTAGGCCTTGCGGAGGATCTCCATGCGCTGCTCATAGGTCAGATCGCCTTCGGGTTGGGCGAAGATCGGGATGGACAACCATGCCCGCTTCTCCGCCATCGTCCCGTGGTGGGCTACGACACCCGCTTCCAGGACCCGGAACCCCGCTGCACGCAGCTGTGCCCGAACCACCTCCAGGGGCAGCTTCGGTCGGGCCCGGGTCTTTCGCGGCGGTACATACCCGTAGTCGCGGACGGCCACGTCCTGGATTAGGGCGCTCAACGACGGTCCGGTGCGGGCGGCCTCCTCGTCGGGATGGGTGACTCCGGCGAAGCCGCCCCCGATGTTGAAGACGAACCGCCCGCCGGGCCGCAGAACACTTCGGACGGCCGTGAAAGTGGCCATGGTGTCGGTCTTCCAGATCGCGGAGTTGCACACCACCGCGTCGGCTCCTTCGCCGACGTGCCGGGCGACGTCCTCGGCTCTTGCGGTGACCCAGGACAGACGTGTGTCATGCAGGCTCCGCCGCCCCACCTCCTGCATGGCGGCGGAGGCGTCCAAGGAGATGACCCGCGCTCGCGAGGGCAGGACGGCGAGCGCGGCCCCGGCGGTGACACCCGTGCCCCCGCACAGGTCGACCACGAGCCGACTGCCGCGTAGCTCGGCCCGCTCCACCAGGTCACGGCTGGTGTTCGTGTACATGGGGAACAGGTGGGTGAAACAGGCGTAGGCCTCGGCGGTGTGCCGCTCATCCCAGCCCGCGACGGCATCCGGTGGAACCACAGGTGTCTCCTCGCGTCCTACACGTTCAGAAAAGAGCGGTCTGCACGCTCGTCGCCGGGGATGAGTAATCGCCGAGCGCGAGCCGGTGTCCCTTGAGAACGCCCAGGTCCAGCACATAGCGCACAGCATCGTCCGGGTCCGTGAGGCGGACCAGGGCATGGGAGCCCAGACACGCCTCGACGGTGAAGCCGTGTTCGCCTTCGCGAAGGTCATGGGGATACAGGGAACGCCCGACACCCGGGTGTATCCGGCGCAGTCCTTCGCCCTCCCGAGGCGGCTGCCACCCTTCCACCATGGTCTCGACGCCCAGGTCGGCCAGGAGCTCGACGCTCCGTTGCACGGTGTGCGCGTGTGCTTCCTCGACCTGCCGGAGATTGCCGGGGCTTATGAGCGCCGCGAGCTTGGCGGCTCCGCGTACTTGCTGGACGACCCCGAGGCCGCGTGTGATGGCGTCCTCCAACCGCCGTACGGTCCGGCCGTCCTGTGTTCTGGCGACGAAGGTCGCCATCAGCGCCCCCTGCTCGTCCAGGCGTGAGCGCTTTCGGGGCTGTGCCGCCGTGCCCACCTTGCTGACGCCGTGGGCGAAGGTGGCGATGTACAGCCAGTGGGGCTGGGCCATGTACCGCTCCAGCGCCGGAGACACGTATCCGCCGGTGTGGACCTGGTGGGCGAAACGGAACTCGTCCTGCTGGGCGCACAGAGCACACTGGCCGCCCCGTCCCGCCTGCGCCCGGTCGGAGCAGGGCACCGGCTCCACACGGAAGGTGTCGGTGAAACCGAAGCGTCCGGTGCAGAAGCGTTCCCGGCCGATCGTTCGCAGGCCGATCTTCCCGCCCATGACCTCGACGGCGAACAAGGGTCCCGTGGGGACGGGGGCGAGCAGGAGCCGGGGACGGCCACCGGCCCACGTCACCCCATGGCACACGTACTCGTTCTCGTTGTCGATCCGGCTCGCTGACACTGCGGAGTCCTCCCGGGGAGCTCAGATGGTGCTGAGGGCGAAGCGATTCCACAGGATCTCGGCCGCGTCGTCGAGGACCTGGCCGCGGTCCTTGCCGGCGACATCGATCCACACCCACCCGCCAGGATCTGTCCGGTGGCTCAGCTGGTCGGTGACAGTGTCCTGGTACCGCACGAAGTCGGCCCCCGCCGCCCCGGAGTGCCCAGCCTCCAGCGAGGTGAAGCCGCCCTTGCGGCGCAGCGCCTCGGCGGCGTCGATACGGAGGAACAGCACCAGGTCGGGGATGGTGAGGTGGGCGAAGACCTGCTCGGCCAGGTCCGTGGGCACTCCGGGGTTGACCGCGTAACGGGCCAGGATCTTGTGGTGGGCGTTGTCGAGGACGACATGCGTACCCGATTCCAGCGCGGGTCGGACGATCAGCCGGTCCTGCAACGTGTACCAGGCGGCCAGCGCCAGCAGCCAGTAGTGGTCACCGCACTGCTGCGCGACCTCGGCGTCTCGCCGGTAGACCAGGGCGTTGAGGCCGTCGACGTACGCCGACAGCGCCGGGTCCACGGGGACCCCGGTGGTGTGCTTGCCGACGAGAACGGTCTTCTCCCCCGCGGCGTTCAGGCGCTGGACGAGCGCGGTGGCGAGAGTCGACTTTCCCGCGCCGTCGATACCGGTCACGGTGATCAGCCTCCCGGCGGGGATTGTGCCGGGGCGCGGCTCGGTGGCCATGGTTGCTTCCTTTTCCACGGTGGGTCAGGTCGGGTCTGAGGCCAGGCGCATCTCGATGATCCGGCGGATGCGCGTGACCAGGTCGGCGCGCTGCCGCAGGACCTGGAGCAGGCGCTCGTTGGACAGGTCCTCGGGGTAGCGGCGGGCCAGGTTGTTGGAGATCACGTGCAGGTACCCGAAGCCGATTCCGGCGGCGGCCGCCGCTTGGCCCATGGGGCCGATCTCCGGGTCGACGAACGCGTGCTGGGCGTTGGCGGACAGCCAGAGGTTTCCCTCCAGCAGGACCGAGGGGGAGGTGACGTGGACACCGGTGCGTACCTCCGGCTGACTGATTGCGGTGGGGCCGAAGAAGTCCCTCCACGTGACGGGGGTGCCCTCGACCAGGCTCACGGATCCCGTGGCCAGCGCCGTGTTGGGAACGACCGACGGGTCCAGCGCGCCGACCTTGCCCACATAGACGACGTCTCGGGCGCCCAGGGCCGCGAGCCGTGCGACCACACGGCCGGCGACGTCGCCCCAGATGCTGTGCAGGAAACCCAGGTACACGACGCGGCGGCCGTGAACGCTGGCGCTCTGCCAGGCGTATCCGTGCCCGTAGGTCCATCCGGTGCGGCCTGGGGCCAGGTGCTCCAGGCCCCATCCCACGACGACGAGGGCCCCGTCCACATCCAGGTCGACCCGGTCGACCGCGGATCGGCAGGTCGCCGGGTGCGGGAACGTGTAGGTGATGTGGTCGTGGCGGCGGTCCGCCATGGCCAGATAGGTGGCCAGGATCAACCCGTAGTGCTGGACGTAGTCGCGTCCGGGAAAGCATCGGATGACCAGGGAGTCCCCGTCGATCTGTGCGGTGGGGCGCTGCCAGTTGAAGAGCTTGTCGGACTTCTCGTTGGTGGAGACGACACAGTCGCGGTTGTAGCCGCCCACGACGTGGATGCTCTCCCAGTCGCGTTCCTGGACGAGGTGGTGGGTCTTGATCTGGAGGTAGCGCAGCAGGCTTGCCGCGCCCATTGTGTGCTCGTGGGGGTCGATGGGTGCCGCGGCTACTGGGGACTCGGTCGCTTCGCTGAGTGGAGTGCTCGGTACGGGGCTGATCATGCTGGTGCCTCCGGGATGCGCAGGGGGCAGTCGGCCGCGCGGCGCACAGCCGCGATGTTCGCCTTGATCAAGGGGAAGCGTTCCGGGGGGATGGTTCCCAGCTCCTCGACACGGGGGGTCTTGGGCTTGGAGTAGGGGCCCTCGGGCAGCATCGCGATTCCCATCGCTCCCAGGAGCACGGGAGCCGCGCCGTCGACCGAGGCGATCCAGTCGTGCTCGCGCTGCTCGACGAGCTCCAGGTGGCCGGTGCGGCCCAATCCGAGCAGCCGGTAGACGAGCCGGTGATTGACCAGCCCGTGCTTTTTCAGGTAGGCGGTTGCGGCGGTGCGGGTCGCGGACAACCGGTCGGGCGGTGCCGGGCGTCTGGAGGCGGGCAGGGCGATGGCGCCGGCGTAGTCGCAGGAGGCGAAGTGGTCGTAGCAGCGCAGCCACTGCTCATCGTCAGCGGCGTGCACGACCGCGCACAGTCGGAACTCGTCGCTCAGATCCTGGATGCGTGCGGCGGCTTCGTCACTGGCCTTGATGGTGGCGGGCCCGTCGCCCATCACGTCGGGCAGGATGATCTCCTCGGCGTGCACCGCTCGGGCCGCCCGCACCAGATCCTCCGCAGGCAGAGCCCTGCCCAGGTCGAACACGCCGTTGTCAACGATGATCGACGCGCCGCGTTCGGCCTCGCACTGGAAGAAGGCGCGGTAGGACGGGTCGTTCAGGACGCGCTGTGCCGCCACGTGGTGCACCGTCGCCGGGTCCTGGGCGACGAAGTCGGCGAGGTAGGCGGCCGGGGCGATCACCGACACGTTGATGCCTCCGCCGCTCACCTCGGCCTCCCGGAGCCGGTGGTCTGCGCGAAGGCCAGGAATTGCTGGGAGAGGACCGCGTCCTCGCGCAGGCGGCCGAAGGCCAGCACGGTGCTGGTGCTCGCCGATTCCATCCGCACACCGCGCATGCTCATGCACAGGTGCTCACCGCGCGCCGCTACGGCCACGTCCTCGTTCCCCGTCGCCTCCTGCACCTCTCGGGCGACCTGGCGGGTGAAGCGCTCCTGGAGCTGGAGC
The DNA here is from genome assembly GCF_018316655.1 of Nocardiopsis changdeensis. Taxonomy (GTDB): domain Bacteria; phylum Actinomycetota; class Actinomycetes; order Streptosporangiales; family Streptosporangiaceae; genus Nocardiopsis; species Nocardiopsis changdeensis. The sequence goes on from NZ_CP074133.1 coordinate 1,616,741, forward strand.
CGCCCCGCATGGCGGCGTGCGATCCGCGCGAACTTCGACAGTCCCAGCACCGAGTCGGCGGGGACGTAGCCGACCGTCAGCTCCAGCCGCATCGGCAGCAGGTGGTGCTCGCACAGTGACCACACCTCCATGCCGCTGACCACGACCAGTTGGTCGCTGAGCCGCGTCTCGCTGAAGCTGGTGGGCACCAGGGCCGCGGGCGGTTCCAGGAACTCCCGCCACCAGTTCGCCACGCGCCGCGGGGTCGCGAGCAGGCCCTCGCGCTCGGGGTCCTCGCCGAGAACGACGAGGAGTTCACGCACCAGCTCGGCCACACGGGCGGTGTCCACACCGTCCGCTGGCCGGTGAAGGAGCCGCCCGTCGGGCGCCTCGCTCTCATGTGTTTGAACGCCAGGTGGAGACACCGTGTTCGCCTCATTTCGGGGGTCAGGGGTCGGGGGTGATGCCGGTTCGACGGAGAAGGGTCAGCGCCCTCGCGCGTTCTCGAAGGCGAGGACGTGCAGGCGGGACGTGAGCCGCCAGCCGCGCGCGGCGACCACCGGCGCCAGGACACGGGTGGTACGCACCAGGTCGTCGGCGGTGGCGCCCTCGGGCATGACGTAGACGGGGCTCAGAGCGAACCGGCTGACGAGCTCGTCGACCTCCTCCAGTTCGTCCGCGGTTCGGGCCACCACCTTGAACACGGCCCGCCCGCTGGCCGAGAAGGCGTCGAGGACGGCGGGAACGATGCGCTTGGCCGCGTCGACACCGGAGGTGGCGAGCTTCGGGGAGACGTTGAAGCCCACGCCGTCGACCAGGAGTTCCTCCTGGGGTGCGATCGTGCCATTGGTCTCGACCTCCACGCGCTTTCCCGCCGCCAGCAGTCGGCGGACGAGCGGGATGAGGGCGCGCTGCTGGAGGAGCGGTTCTCCGCCCGTGACAACCACCAGGCCGACGTCGGTCCCGCACGCCCAGTCCGCCAGTTCGCCCACGTCGCGGCGGTGTGCCTCGCGAGCGGGGTCGTAGGTTGTCCAGTCCCAGGTGTACTTGGTGTCGCACCATGAGCAAGTCAGGTTGCAGCGCGACAGCCGGATGAACAGAGCCGGCACACCCAGACTCGGCCCTTCCCCCTGGAAGGTCGGCTCGACGTCGCCGAAGCACTCCGCGACGATCAACGACCTCCCGCCGCCGGACACGTGCCGGGTTCCGTTGCCGGCGGGGGTCACGTTCCCTCCACGTCGAATCGTGCCCAGCTGCGTGCGGTCTCGCTGACCTTCACCGCTTGGAGGCGTCCGGGGATGTGGGGCTCGACGTGGCCGATGAACCACTCTGCCAGGTACCGGGCCAGCAGTTCGGACGTTGGCTCGACGGGGAGCACCTCGTGCAGGTTCCGGTGGTCCAGCTCCTCGTCGAGGAATTCCTTGAACGGTGCCAGGTCCGCGAAGTCGGTGATGAAGCCCGGCGGGACCAGGCGGTCGGCGGTGAGGATCACCTCGACCTCGTAACTGTGGCCGTGCTGCCGTGAACACTTGTGCTCGACGGGGAGGCCGGGGAGACGGTGGCCGGCCTCGAAGGTGAACCGTCTGCCTATCGTGAGGGTGCCCTGGGGGTGGGAATCGGGGGCGTTCAATGCCTCTCCTCGCTTCACTGCTGAGAGAGCCGACCGCTGGCGGAACCGGGGGTTCGCGACAGCGAGCGTGGGGACTGCTCCTCACTCTGGCCCGGTCGAAGCCGCGTGGGATCCCCCGCGGGGGTACCCACCACGGGGGTGGGCCCCGGGCGCAGCGAGGCCCTCCGAGCCGCCGTGTCTCGGCTCGGCGCACAGGAATCCGCTTCGATAGATTCACCGCCGTATCGGTTTTCTGCTCTCTCATGCACTGCGAGTGAGTAGAGAATGAGCGCGTTACGAGTGTCCTGAGCCCATGCGGCGTCCGTGACTTATTCGACCCTTCTCGTTGCGTGTCGAAAAAAATCTTTCATGACCTGTCGGAGAGGGTTGGTGAGAGTCGTCTGGGAGGGTGATCGGAGGCTGCTCACCTTGTCATCCGTGCAGGTGGGTGCGAGTTCGTGTGAGGTTGATCGGACCGGGGGTTGCAGCGGAAGTCGCCTCCCGGGGTGCGAATCTTACTTTTTATTTAACGTGGTGAACTTCTTTTGAGTGCGGGGTGAGTTTTTAGCGAGAGTGCTTCGAGGGGGTGCCGAGAAAGGCGTTTGATTTGATTCGGGTGTCATTTCTCTCTGCGATCCGAGGGGGCACCCGTGGCCTTTGCGCCGTCACCGCTGGAAGTGGTCGAGACCCACTTCGTTCACCTGGCACCCGCCCACCTGACCCTGACCGGTTCCGCGGTCCACCTCTGGCTCCAGGAGCGGATCTATGCGCTGTACGAACTGCGCGACGTCCTCATGGACGTGGACACCCCGCATGAGGTGAAGGACGAGGTGCTGCGGTACACCATCCGGAGGGCCCGCCTGTCCCAGGACTGGATGGTCGGCGCCCTGGGGTTGTGCATGCCCGCGTTCCGGTCCACCGCACGGCGCACGTGCCGAGGGTTGTCATCGGACGGTGTGGACACGGTGGAGTCCGCCATCCTGAGCGAGGCCGTTCACCAGATCCGCACTATCAACACCGACTACGCCCGCCTGGCCTGGTACTTGACCCGGCCGGTTCACCGAACGGCCCTCTCAATGCGCAGGCGTGAGAAAGAGGCACCGCGGCCGGCCGGGGCGGCGAGCGAGCAGGAGGCCCCCGAGCCCGGTGTGCAGGGCAGCGCCGAACTGCTGCTGGTGGCCGCGATGCGGGTCGGGGTGCTCTTGCGTTCCGAGGCGAACCTGATCGCTCGGACCCGCTTGGAGAACATCCCCTTGGCCGAAGTGGCGGGTGAGTTGGGGGTGTCCTACCCGGCGGTGGCCAAGCGCCGTGAGCGCGCCGAAGCCCGGCTCGTGGCCGCTGTGCACGCGGGCGAGGTGGTGATCGCCGACGCCCTCATCCGCCCTGGGACTCGCCCCGCAGACGGCCCCGAACACCTTGGCCGGCTCCTGAACGCCAAGATTCCGGCGAAGTCGATGTCGTATCTGCCCCTGCCCCTGGCTTGTTAGGGGAGCGAATACGGGCACTGGGCCTCGGATGCGTCGTGTTGAGCGCCTGGTGCCCTGATCGGAATCAAGTGAGGGGGATCGGGTGAGGGCATCGGCGCAGGGCGGCTCTTCGCGGTGTGGCGTCCGCTGGCGGGCGGTGGTGCTGGCCGCCGCCGTGTCAGCGGTGTGGTGGGTGGCGGTGGGCGAGGACGCCTCGTGGGTGTGGGCGGAGACCCGGGAGGGCGCCGAGCAGGAGGCCTCGGCGCTGCTCCAGATCGTGGACCGGGTGCAGCTGATCCTCATCGTGCTCGGTACGGCCCTGGGCACGCTGTTCCTGACGATCGCCGGGGTGCGGTGGATGGTCGCGGGCGGGGAGCCGGGGTCGATCGATTCCGCCAAGCGGGCGCTGACCGGGACCGCCATCGGCTACGGCATCGCGGTCCTGGCCAGCACACTCATGCAGATCCTGGACTGGGTGCTCGCCGCACAGGCCGGGGGCGGCCAGTGACCCCGCCCCCGCCGGGTGGGCGGTCGCCCGCGGATCTGGAGATCAGCGACGACCCGTTGCCGCCGCCGTCCGACGATCCGCCCCCTGAACCCGAGCCCGAACCCGTACCCGGGGCCGGGTCGGAGGTGGATCCGGAGATCACCGATGACCCGCTGCCACCGCCGGAGGACCCCGAAGGGGGCGAGCCTCCGGTGGTGGAGCCGGAGCCGGTGGAGCTGGAGGTCGACGACAACGTCTTCGACTGCGACCTGATCGACGCCGGCTGCCACGTCTCGAACTGGTTCGCCGACTTCGCCGTCTCGGGCCTGAACCCCGCGCTGGGGTGGCTGGCATCCAAAGCGTTCTACACCCCCGTCCCCACCGAGGGAATGCAAGGGCTGCACGCCGGGATCCTGGGCGTGTCCAACACCCTGTTCGTGCTGTTGGTGGTGGCGGGCGGGCTGATCGCGATGGGCCACCAGAGCGTGCAGTCCCGGTACTCGGCCGCCGACATCCTGCCCCGCCTCGTGTGGGGGTTCGTCGCCGCGAACATCTCGCTGTGGGTCTCCACCGAGATGATCACCGTTTCGAACCAGGTCTCAGCGGCGATCGGCGCCCAGGCCATCGACCCCCGGGAGGCGGCGGAGAACTTCCGCGACCGGCTGGACGCGCTGGTCGCCGACGCCCTGATCTTCACCGTGCTGTTGGTGGTGGTCGTGGTGGTGCTGTTCGTGGTGTGGATGATCACCGAGGCGGTGCGCATCTGCATGGCCATCGTCCTGGTCATCGGCGCACCGATCCTGTTGATCTTCCACGCCCTGCCGCAGACCAACCGGATCGCGGAGATGTGGTGGCGGTGCATGGCGGGCCTGTGCGCCATCCCCGTCGGGCAGGCGATCGTGTTCATGTCCCTGGCGAAGCTGTTCTTCGAAGGGCAACTGACACTGGCGGACATCAGCCACACTCCCTCCGAGACCGGGGATGAGGTGGGCGACGGCGACTGGCTGATGCAGCTCATGCTGCTGCTGGTGCTGATCTACACCCAGATCAGGATCGGGTCGTGGGTGATGCGCCTGGTGTGGCAGCCCAACCCCGGTACCTCGCCCATCGCGAGCCTGTTGAAGAACATCGCGTGGATGCTCGCCTTCCGCAGTGTCAGCGGCCTGCGCCTACCGCGCACCGCGGGCTCCCTGTCCGGCCTGGGGGTGCGCTGGCCGGGGCGTTCACCGGTGCCGTCGGGCAGGCCGCTGCCGCGCTACACCCCGGCCCCGTCGAGTGGGTTGCAGCCGTTGCAGCCGCAGACCTGGTGGTACCGGCCCCGCCGTGACCCACCCGACCCGGCCGGGGCGCTCGGTGCGGGCCGCCCGGGGTTGCCCGGCTCCGGCGGGGCCACCGGCCCGTGGCCGGCCGGTCCGGGAGCACCTGGCGGGCCGGGCGGTGCCGGCACCCCCGGAGGCCCCGGCCGACCGCTCGCCCTTCCCGGCCCCCGCCCGTTGCCCTCACCCCATGCGGGGGCTCCGCGTGGCCTGCCCGGGGTTCCGCCGCGTCGTGCTTTGGAGGAGGGACGCATGCCCGGATCACCCGAGACGGGTCAGCAGGTGCTGTTCCCGCGCCCGGCCGCACCGGCGGTGCGGCCGCAACCGGCCCCGCCCACCGGGGCTCCGCGGCGGCGGTGGCGGCAGTTGGTGCTGCCCACGCCCCCGCCGGTGCGGGTGCCCGGCAGGCGCGCCTCTGAGCGCCTGGGGTGGGTGGGGCCCCGTCCCCGGGCGAGGGAGGGGCTGCGGCACCTGCCGTCGATGCCCGCCCTGACCTGGGACAAGAAACCGCAGGTGAAGGGACAGATCCCGCTGTTCTCCAGCCCCAGGCGGGTGTGGAAGCAGTACGGCCTCTTCCCGGTACCGAAGCCGGGAGCGGGACGGGACGACTCGTGACGACACCACCAGTGCAACGAAGGAGGAATGTTCGTGGCCTCGGATGAGGAAACGGGGTGGCGGGGCCGTATCCCCGCTGACATCGACCGGCCTGAACCCCTGGTGTTCGGGCTGACCGCGCGTCAGTGCCTGATGATCACTCCCGCATTGGCGGGGGCCTGGGGGACCTACCTGCTGCTGCGCGATCACCTCCCGTGGTGGGTGCTCACGGCGACGGTGGTCCCCGTTCTGGGGGTGGTCATCGCCCTGGCCCTGGGCGAGAAGGGCGGCCAAGGGCTGGAGAAGCTGGCCGTGCAGGCGGCGCGGTGGGTCGTCGCCCCCAAACACCTGGTCGCCGCACCGTCAGGGCAGGTCCCCGCCCGGCCGCGGTGGGCGCCCCGGACACGGCGCGCACCGCGGTTGGAGCCGTTGCGGTTGCCCGTCTCGGCGATCACCCCCGAGGGGGTGCTCGACCTGGGCGGGCGGTGCGCGGTGGTCATCGCCTGCACCACCCTCCCCTTCCAGCTCTCCTCTACGCGTGAGCGCGGCCAGGTGCTGGCGGCGTTCGCCGGGGTTCTGGACGCCCTCACCGCACCGGTCCAGATCCTGGTGCAGCGGCGCACCGCCGACCTGGGCCCGTTGGCCGAGATGATCCGCGCCAACACCGCCCACCTGCCGCATCCGGCTCTGGCCGACGCCGCCCACGGCCATGCCGACTTCCTGCACGAGATGGCCGCCACGCACGAGCTGTCCCACCAGCAGGTCCTGGTCGTGGTCACCGCCACCGGGTCCGCCCGACGCGCGGGGGCGGCCCTGGTGCGCGCGGCCCGGGACACCGCCGGGCGGCTCGCCGCGATCGGGGTGCGCACCCAGGTGCTGGACGGACACGACGCCGAGCAGGTGCTGCGCGCGTCGATGGCCTCCCCCGAAGCACCCCTGACCCACGACCCCGATACAGGCGATCCGTGGGCAGATCGGGTCGGCGACGCACACGAACAGGAGCAGGAGTGGTGATGGGTCTTCGTGAACTCTGGAAACGCTCAGACTCTCCTGAGCTGGGCGGCCCTGCCATCCATATCGGTTCCCGCCATCTGCGGGTGGGCGGCGGGGTGTGCCAGACCCTGGCGGTGATCGGCTACCCGCGAGAGGTGAGCGCTGGGTGGGCCGAACCCCTGCTCTCCTACCCCGGGCAGCTCGACATCGCCTTCCATCTGGACCCGGTACCGGCGCCGACCGCCGCCGTGCAGCTGCGCAGGCGCCGCGCCCGGTTGGAGTCGGCGCAGCGCACCGATCTGGTTCGCGGGCGGGTGGAGGACCCGCACCAGACGGCGGCGGCACTGGACGCCGCCGAGATCGCCGACCGCATCGCCACCGGCCAGGGCAGGTTGTTCCGGGTGGGGGTGTACATCACGGTGCACGCCCCCACCCTGGAGCTGCTGGACGGGCATCTCCAACAGGTGCGGGCCTTGTGCTCTTCCCTGCTCATGGACGTCACCCCCACCGTGTTCCGGACGCTGCAGGGGTGGATCTCCACGCTGCCGCTGGGCACCGACCCGGTGGGGACGGTCCGGTCGATGGACACCGACGCCGTCGCCGGCATGCTGCCGTTCTCCTCCCCGGAGCTGGTCGCGGACCTGAGCGAGACGACCGTGGTCTACGGCACCAACACGCACTCCTCCGGCCTGGTGGCCTGGGACCGGTTCTGCGCAGGGTTGGACAACCACAACAGCGTGATCCTCGCCCGCTCAGGGGCGGGCAAGTCCTACCTGGCCAAGCTGGAAGTGGTGAGGTCGTTGATGGTGGGGGTGGAGGTCACCGTCATCGACCCCGAGGGCGAGTACACGCGGCTGGCCGAGGCGGTCGGCGGCACCGTGCTGCGCCCCGGAGCCGCCGGGCAGCCGGGGCTGAACCCCTTCTCCCTTCCCGCGGCGGCGCAGGACGGGCAGGGGTTCACGCACCGGGCGTTGTTCCTGCACACGCTCATCGGCGCGATGGTCGGCGACCTCTCGACCACCGACAGGACGGTCCTGGACCGGGCCATCGTCACCGCCTACGCCCAGGCCGGGATCACCCGCGACCCGGCCACCTGGGACCGGCCCGCCCCCGTGCTCGCGGACCTGGCCGCGGTGGTGGAAGAGCTGGCCACCGCCCCGGACACCGAACAGGACCTCGCCCACGCGGCCCAGGGCCTGGCCGGGCGGTTGGAACCCTTCGCCCAGGGCTCCCACGCCGACCTGTTCACCGGCCCTTCTACCAGCGTGGTCGGCGGGCACCTGACCGTGGTGTCCCTGCGGGAGCTGCCCGACCAGGTGCGCCCGGTCGGGGTGCTGGTGGCATTGGATGCGATCTGGCGGCACGTCACCGCGGGCACCGAGGCCCGGCCACGCATAGTCGTGGTGGACGAGGCGTGGCTGCTGCTCCAGGACCCGGCGGCGGCCCGCTACCTGGCCCGGTTGGCCAAGGCGGGTCGCAAGCACTGGGTGGGGTTGACGGTGATCACCCAGGATGTCGGTGACGTGCTCGGCAGCGAGCTGGGCAAGGTCGTGATCGCCAACGCGGCCACCCAGGTTCTGTTGAAGCAGGCGCCGCAGACCCTGGACGCGGTCCAGGCCGCGTTCCGGCTCTCCGAGGGGGAGGCCCACCTGGTGGGCACCGCGCCGCGGGGCAGTGCGCTGCTGGTCGCCGGCCACCAACGCGTCGGGTTCCACCCGGTCGCCTCGGCCGAGGAACACCGGTTGATCACCTCCGACCCCGCCGAGCTGGCCGCCATGAGGGCGCAGAAGCACTCTGGCCCCCAGGACCATGGCCACTGCACGGACGGGTCCGAGGGCGGGGAGGTGGCGTGATGGTCGGTTTCCTGCTCAACGGAGGGTTCTTCCTCGTCCTCGGCATGATCCCGTTGGCCGGTGCGCTGGTGTGCGCGGTCGTGCTCGGAGCGCGCTTGGCCCGTCACCGTTATCTGTCCTGTCAGGCGCGGGTGGTGGAGATCCTGCCCCCGCCCGAGGCCACCATGGAGAACGCCACCGCGTTCTGGAACCACACCTTGGGGCTGCTGAAGCCCCGCTGGTCCCGATGGCTGCTCCAACCCCACCTCGCGATGGAGGTCATCGCCTCCGCCTCAGGGGTCAGATTCCAGGTGTGGGTCCCCGGGACCGTACCCTCGGGGACGGTCGAACGCGCCATCGCCTCGGCCTGGCCCGGAGCCACCACCTCCACCCGGCACCTTGCCCCCGGTGAGTCACCGCTTCCGGCCGGGGCCTACACCACGGGCGGTCACCTGCGCCTGGGCCGCGGGGAGGTGTTCCCGCTGCGGACCCGGTTCGACGACGACCCGGCCCGGCCCCTCCTGGGCGCGCTGGAGGACCTGGTCGAAGGCGAGCACGCCCTGGTCAGAGTCAGCGCTCGCCCTGCCACGGGGTGGCGGGCGGCCCGTGCGCGCCAAGCGGCGGCCCGCTTGCACGGCCACATCGGACCCGCTGCGGTCATGGTCGACGCCTTCGACCCCACCCGCCACGGTGCCACCCGCACCCGGACCCCGATCCTTCCCGGTATCGGGGACGACGTGCGGGCGATCCTGACGAAGGCGTCCTCGCCCCGGCTGGCGTGCGATGCCTCCTACATCCTCACCACCACCCATCCCGGGGAGGAAGCGAAAGAACGACTGCGAGGGCGGGCACACGGAGTGGCCTCGGCGTTCGCCGCCTTCACCTCCGGCACCAACCACCTGGACCGCCGCTTCATGATCGTCCCCGCCTGGTGGGCGGCCAACAGGTTCCTCGGGCACGGGTACTTGCTGTCCACCGGCGAACTGGCGGGGATCGCGCACCTGCCCACCGACACCACCGTCCCGGGCCTGACCCGCGCCGGAGCCCGACCGGCGGCACCCTCCCCGGCCGTTCCGCGCGGAGGTGAGAACACGCGGGTGATCGGCGACGCCGACGCGGGCACGCCCCGACCCATCGCGGTCGGGGTCGTCGAAGCGAGGCAGCACACGCACATCCTCGGCAAGACCGGCTCGGGCAAGTCGACCCTGCTCGCCAACCTCGTCCTCCAGGATGCCGAGGCGGGGCGGGCGGGGCTGGTGATCGATCCGCGCGGGGACCTGGTCACCGACATCATCGCCCGCCTGCCCGAGCACGCCGTGGACAAGGTGGTGCTGTTCGATCCCGACGACAACGAGCCGCCGCCCAGGTTGAACCTGCTCGAAGGCGGGGATGCGGACTTCGTCTCCGACACCGTCGTGGGCATCTTCCGCAGGATCTACGCCGAGTACTGGGGACCGCGGACCGACGACATCCTGCGCGCGGCGACGCTGACCCTCACCCGGGCGGACGACCCCGGGCTGACCCTGGGCGATGTCCCGCGCCTGCTCGCCAACGACGCTCTGCGCGAGTCGGTCATGGCCAGGGTCATCGCCCGCACCGGCCAGGACGAGGCCCTGGAGGACTTCTGGGGCTGGTATTCGGGCCTGACGGTCTCGGCGCGTTCGGCGGTGACGGGACCGGTGCTCAACAAGCTGCGGACGGCCCTACTACGCAAGTGGGTGCGCCAGGTGGTGGCCTCGGGGCCGTCCACGGTCGACCTGCCCACCCTGTTCGACAGCGGCCACCTGGTCCTGCTCAGGCTGCCGAAGGGGCGGTTGGGCGAGGATACCAGCTCGCTCATCGGCAGCTTCGCGCTCGCCGCCACCTGGCAGGCGGTGACCGCCCGGATCCACACGCCCGAGGCACAGCGCAAGGACCTGTGCGCGTACGTGGACGAGTGCCAGAACTTCCTCAACCTCCCGGGCTCGTTGGAGGACATGCTCGCCGAGGCACGCGGCTACCGGCTCGGGCTGACGCTCGCCCACCAAGAGCTCGGGCAGCTGCCTGCGGACCTGCGCAAGGCGGTGTCGGCGAACGCGCGCACGAAGGTCTACTTCTCCGCTTCCCCGGACGACGCCGCCAGCTTGCAGCAGCACACCCACCCCGTGCTGGGCGCCTACGACCTGACCCACCTGGGGGCCTACCAGGCAGCGGTGCGACCCCTGGTGGGGGCGAAGGAGCTGGGGGCGGCGACGGTGCGCACCCGCCCGCTCCCGCCCGGGGTGAAGGGCCGGGCGACCAAGGTCCGCAAGGCCGCACGGCGCCACGGAGCCGGGGCGAGCGGCACGGACACCACGTCACAGAAACCCGTTGAGGAGAGGCTGGATGACTGAACCCGGTCACACCCTGGAGTTCTTGTCGATGCGCCTGACCGAACGAGACATGGCCATCATCTGCGACGTCCACGACCACCAGACGCTCACCACGCACCAGATCGAGAGGATGTACTTCGCAGACGCGGACGAACGCCGGGCCCGCCGTCGCCTGCTGGTCCTGCACCGGCATGGAGTACTGGACCGGTTCCGCAAGTACTCGAAGCACGGCACGCTCCCCGATCACTGGGTCCTGGCTCCCCTCGGAGCGGAGCTGTTGGCTCTTCACCGCGACGTCCAGGTCTCGGAACTGGGATTCCGGAGGGACCAGGCGATGCGGTTGAGGTATTCGGCGCAGCTGGAACACATCCGCGGCCTCGCCGAGAGCTACGTCTGCTTCGTCGAAGCCGCCCGGGGCCCGGGAGAGCTGGTGCGCTGGTACGGCGAGCGGGAATGCGCGCGCCGGTGGGGAGCCCACATCCGGCCGGACGCCTACGTGCGGTGGCTCCAGGAGGAGCGTGCCCTGCACGCCTTCGTCGAGTACGACACCGGAACCGAATCCCTGGCCAGGCTCCGCTACAAGATGACGGGGTACGCGAACCTGGCACGGCACAGCACCCTGCCCTCGATCGTGCTGTTCGCGGTCCACTCCGAGCAGCGGGCCGAGCACCTGGAGGCGAAGCTGGCCGGTGACGTCACGGACATGGTCGCGGCCTATGTGACCACCCACGCGCGGCTCGCCGATCCAGGACCGGACCGGTCGGTGTGGCGGGCCGTGGGTTGTCGGGATACCGGCGACCGGTGGAGGCTGACGGACATCGCCCACCGCCACGACTTCTCCGGTCGGGGGGCGGGGTGATCCGTCACGCGGCCGGTTCGGCAGGGGCGGTCTTCTTGCTGATACCGGTGCTCATCGGCGCGATGGCCGATTCCGGAGGACATCTGGCATCGGTTCCACAGAGGGTGGACGGCATTCCCGACGTGGTGCTGTCGGCCTACGCCCGTGCGGCCGGGCACCTGGAGAAGGAGTACCCGGACTGTGAGGGGATGACGTGGCCCGTGCTCGCGGGCATCGGGAGGAGGGAGTCGAGCCATGCGGCCGGAAGCGAGATCTCCGCTTCGGGGCTGGCGCACCGGCCGCTGATCACCGGGCCCCGCCTGGACGGTTCAGGGGCCGGCGGCAACACCACCCCGCACCCCGACAGCGACGGTGGGAAGTGGGACCGGGACACCGGGTTCGACCGCGCGGTGGGGCCCATGCAGTTCCTCCCCACCACCTGGGCCTCCCACGGTCTCGATGCCTCCGGTGACGGTGTCGCGGACCCGCACAACATCTTTGACGCGGCGTGGAGCGCGGCGGTCTACCTGTGCGTGAGCCGCCCGGAAGCCGGTGCCGTGGATTTCACCGATGAGGACGACCTCGAATCGGCGCTGCTGCGCTACAACAGATCGGCCTCCTACGTGGAGGAGGTGCGCGGGTTCATCGACTCCTACGCCGAAGTCGCCGTCCAGACGGCCCCGGTTCCTGCGGTGGGTTTGGGGGCCGGGAGCCCGCAGGGGCGGGCGGCGGCACAGTGGGCCCTGGCCCAGGTCGGCAAGCCGTACCTGTGGGGTGGAACGGGGCCGGGCGCGTTCGACTGCTCGGGGCTGGTCATGCGGGCGTGGGAGACGGCAGGAGTGGGCATTCCGCGGGTAACCACCGACCAGGTCAATGCCGGAACCCGTATAGGGCTAGGTGAGCTCCAGCCGGGGGACCTGTTGTTCTACGACACCGGAGCGCCCGGCGGCTCGCCCTCGCACGTCACCATGTACGTCGGCGACGGGCAGATGGTCAACTCGCCCAGGACCGGCCAGCTGATCCGCGTCGAACCGGTGAACGGCGCCTACTACAGCAGCGTTTTCGTGGCGGCCGTCAGGCCGGGCTGACGGGCCCACAGCGCCCTGGAGGCGCGGACGGCCGATCCAGGGCCGTCCGCGCCCACGGGGCCGACTGGCGGCCCCCTGGGGCGCCGTCGCGTGATGCCCCCTCTTTTTCAAGCGTAATGACTTTTCCGAACCATTCCGGTTGAAACTTCTCGCGAGTATGGGGAAACATCGTCGCTGTTCAGCCCGGGTGAACGCGGCCGTTCTTATGGAAACGGCTTATTTCTTATGTCTGAAATGGGGGATTTTGTCATGCCCGAGTGTGCCCTGAGAAAAACGTATCTCGCCCAGCTCTGTGCCGGTTCCGCTGCCGCGTAGCAGGGCCGGTGCCACCGTGTCCGGCGGGGTGAGGAAGCGCAGCTTCGCAGGGCGGCCGACCTTCGGGGCCATTGACACCCGCCCCGCCCGGAGCACGGAAACGAAAGCCGAAAAGAACGCAGAAGAGAAGGCGCCCCGGACGGTGATGGCGCACCGGCCGAGGCGTGATCCCCCACCTGAGAACACCAGGAGAGAAGATCCATGGGACATGCTACGGGTCGGCACCGCAGGCGCCGGCGAAGGTGGGCCGACCGCATGCGGCGGGCTGCGAGTGCGGTTCTCGCCGCGATCGTCGGAGCGGGGCCGGCGCCCTCCCGGCGCCCGGTGCCCTCGGAAGGGCCGACTCCGGCTTCGAGTCCGGAACCTACGGGCGCAACGGGCACACGTTCGGATCGTGAGCCGGAGTGGGTACGGCGCTATGACGAGGCGAGGCGCTCCCACACGGATCGGTCGCGCACCCTTTTCACCGAGGGCAACGAGAGGAACGCGGCAGATGCCCCGGTGCGGTTGCCGGAAACGGGCTGGTGCGTGGACGAGGACGGGGTACGGGCGGTGCGCCCCTACCTGATCGCGCATGAACAGAGCCAGCGGGCCGAACGGCACTATGCAGGGCCGCGCACTCCTTATCGCGGGAGGTCCGTGTTGAACGCTCCCGCCGAGGGGGCCGGCTCGGAGACCTCTGGCGAGTGGGCTGAGCTGGCCGGGCTGATCCGCCGATGGGACGCGCTACGGGTGTCCGCGGTCTGATCCCGGCGGTGATTTCGGGGCTGTCTCCCTGCGGGGCAGCCCCTTCGTCTTTGCTCGTGCTCGGTGTTTGCGCAGGTAGAGCGTGCGACATCGAATCCTCGTGGTTCTCTTCACAGTTTTGGTCACCGTGGGTGTTCAAGAAACGGTTGTGAGGTGACTCTGAGTGTGGTTACTGTCACTCATCGAAAGCGCGGCGTCAGGGCCGCGCCCGGTGAGGAATCGGCGGTGGGTCATGCGTGTGCCTGCGACGGGTTGGGCGGCGGTGGCGGCGGTCACGCTGATGGGGTGCGCGGCACAGGAGAGCGACCCCGTCGGCGAGCCGGCGAGCACGCCCCCGGCCCTCGCGGCGCCCGCCGAACCGACCGCGGAGGAGCTGGCGCTGGACGCCTACCGCGGCATGTGGGACGTGGTGGTCGAAGGCTCCCATGAAGGAACCGTCGGCCACCCGGACCTGGAGCAGTACGCCTCGGGCCAGGCGCTCGACTTCACTTCGGACATGCTGCGCGGTGTGGTGGCCACGGGGGAACCCGTGATGAGTCCCGAGGTGGTCGGCACCGACCGCTCCGGGTCTTCAGGGACCGTGTCCGTCAAGGACTGCATCGACGATTCGGGATGGCTCATAGCCGACACCGCGGCCGACGGGCCGAGCGGTTCACGACTGGTGACGGCCACGGTCGTCTCCACCGATGGCCGGTGGCTCGTGGACGACCTGTGGATGGAGGACTACGGGTCATGCTGACACGGGTCACCTCCTGGAACCTGGTCTTCTGCACCGCAACGGCCGCCGTGGTCGTCGCGCTGCCCCAGCAGGCGGCGGCCGACGGCTTCTTCGCCGACAGCGTGTGCTCGGACGGAGGGTGCCACGTCACGGCCCGCACGCCCGGCCTCGGCCCGGCGGTTGCCGACAGCCCCGTAGGAGGGGGTGGCGGCGGTGAGGGAAAACAGAGCGGGCCTGCCTGTGTGATGCCGGATACGGAGTTCGCGCAGTCCGGAACCGAAGGGCCGCTGGAGGCGCCTCCGAGCATGGCCCGGTGCGAGAGCACGGGCGGCACCGTGCGGGTGCCGGTGTTCGACCCCGCCGTGCTGGCCGAACAGGCGCGGGCGGTCATGCGCCTGCCCGAGCCCGATATCGGAGTCACACCCACCCCGGACAAGCTCCGGTTCGTGAACATCCCCCAGTGGATGTGGTTGGCCGAAGCGGACTGGGCGCCGGTGTCGGCGACGGCGTCGGTGAGCGCCGGGTCGGTGACGGTCCTCGCGACCCCGCAGCGGGTGGTGTGGGACACCGGGGACGGACACGAGGTGGTGTGCACCGGGCCCGGCACCGTCTTCTCCCGGACCGCCTATCGGCAGACGGGCTCACCGGACTGCGGGCACACCTACACGGCGCTGCCCCCGGGCGGCGCCGGGGCGAGGGTGGACCTGGCCGCGGCGTGGGAGTGGGAGGTGTCGTGGTCGGCCAGTGACGGCCGGAGCGGGGAGCTGGAGGCACTGACGACCACGGCGGTGGTCGCTGTGCCGGTGAGCGAGATCCACGCGGTGGTCACCGACAACCGCTGAAGGCAGCGGACAGAGACGTTGATCAAGAAGGGGGAGGGATGGTAGCGCTCGCGAATCCCAAGTATGCCAATCGGAAAGCCAGGGAAAACCCGGACGGGGTGGAAGGGGAGTGGGAGTCGGTCCGGCTGGCGGCGGTCTCGCGCCGCCGGTGGAAGTGGGGGCTGCTGGCCGGATCCCTGATCTTCTCGGGCGGCTTCGCCGGAGCTTGGGCGGGACTCGCCTCGGAGGACACCCACATGGTCGCGGTGCTCGCGGCCGACCTTCCGGCCGGTCACGTGCTCACCGCCCAGGACGTGTCCCAGGTCGAAGCGGAGGGGATCGAAGGACTTCACCTGCTGGCACCGGATGCCGTGGAGGGGATGGCACTGAGCAGGCCGATGACCGCGGGTTCCCCTCTGGTGGCGGGCTCGGTCGCCGATTCCGGGCTGTGGCCCGAGCCGGGCACCGCCCTGCTCGCGGTGCCCGTGGCCACGGTGCCCCAGGACATGGAACCGGGGGCACGAGTCGACCTGATCGCCACCCGCCTGGCACCGGACGAAGCCGTGCAGGACGCAGGATCCGAGGAGGACGGCTCGGGCGGTGCGCCCGGGGTCGTGACGGGCCTAGTGCACCGTGTGGTCTCCGGTAGCGAAGACGGGTTCAGCGGTGACCGCCAGGTGGTGGAGGTGGTCCTGCCCCGGGACCGGGCCGCACGTTTCTCCCAGGCTGCGGCCGGGGGAGACGTGCAGGTCGCGGTGGTCGACCCGCGTGAGGAAACCCGAACGGGTGAGGCGGGGGAGGAGAGCGAATGATCGTGGCGGTGTGCTCACTGAGCGGGGCTCCGGGTGTGACGAGCCTGGCCACGGCGGTCGCCGCGTGCTGGCCCTCCACCCCGTTGACGGTGCCGGTGCTGGTGGAGGCAGACGCCTCCGGCGGAGATGTGGCCTCCTGGTACGGCATCGATCTCGGCCGGGAGCAGAAGGGGCTGGTGCCGCTGGCCGCCGCCTCCCGCGTCCCGGTGCCGGTGTCGGCCGGTGCCTGGGCGGAGGCCGGGGTGGTCAACGCGGTCGCGGCGGGTTCGCCGGTGCTGGACCACGCGGTGGAGCTGCCCGGCGGCCTGCGGGTGGTGGCCGCTCCGGCCGACCCGCTGGAGGCGGGCCGCGCTGTGGCCGCGCTCGCCCACAACCCGGCCCTGCTGCGGGCCGGGCGGGTGACCGTGCTCGATGTGGGGCGGGCGGTACCAGGGTCCGCGGGGGCGTCCCTGGTCCGCTGCGCGGACATCGTCGTGGTCCTGGCCGACCCGGGCGATGTGGGGCACGCGAACCGGTTGAGGGTGTGCGCTCCGGTCCTGGCCTCGCTGAAGGAGGACGGGGTGCGGGTCGGGCTGGCCGTGGCCGGCACCTGCCCGCATCCCGACCAGGAGGTGTCCCGGCTGTTCGGACTGCCGGTGTGGGCGTGCATCCCGCACGACCCCGCCGGGGCGGCACTGGTCCGCGGCGAGCACCGACCGCCCACGCGGTTGCGGGACCGCTGGGCCGCGTGGCGGTCCCAGCGCCGCGACCCCGACGGTATGGAGTGGATGCCGTTGGTCAAAACCGCCAAATCCCTGGCGGAGCTCTGCGACGACTTCTCCGGCCTCGGCCTGGACGGCCAGGGGCAGAACACGACGGCGGTGAGTGCGGCATGACAGCGACGAACGACGTTCCACGACTGGCACCGACCTTCCAGGACGGCCCGGACGAGGCCGCCCTTCGAACCACCGCGGTGGCGCTGGCCGGCCGCATCACCGAACAGCTCATCACCGACCACGACAGGGCTGCGGACCCCGAGTCCGTGGGCCGACTCGTCGACGCCCTGCTGGAGGAACGGGCCCGCACCGCTCTGATCCGGGGAGGCGTCGAGTTCACGGCCGCGGACGAGGCCCGGCTGCGCCGCGTGGTCCTGGACCACGTCCTGGGCCTGGGGCCGCTGGAGGAGCTGCTCGCCGAACCGGAGGTGCAGAACATCCACATCACCGGAAACGACCCGGTGACCGTGGACCTCGGCGGGGGACACCGGGAACCCCGCCCGGCCGTGGTGGACACCGACGCCGCCCTCGTCTCCCTGGTGCAGCGGATCGCGGCACGCGCTCCCGGCGGGGAACGGCGCTTCGACACCGCTGCGCCGATCCTGTCCATGGAGCTGAAGGACGGTTCCCGGCTGTCGGCGGTGATGCCCGGCATTGCGGCCCGACCGACCGTGACGATCCGTCGTCACCCCGCCCGGTACCTGAGGCTGGGGGACCTGGCCCGGGCGGGGATGGTCGACCAGGCCGCACGTGACCTGCTGGTCGCGGCGGTCAGGGCTCGGATGAACCTCCTCATCAGCGGGGCCACGAACGCGGGTAAGACCACCCTGCTGCGTGCACTGGCGGGCACGGTCGAGGGCGAGCGGATCATCACCGTGGAGGATGCACTCGAACTCGGACTGCACCGTCACCTGACGGACGTCAACGTCGTGGCGCTACAGGGGCGGCCCGCGAACATCGAAGGCCTCGGCGAGGTCACCCTGGCCGAGCTGGTGCGGGCCGCGCTGCGGATGTGCCCGGACCGGGTGATCGTCGGGGAGACCCGGGGGCCGGAGACCATCGCACTGCTCAACGCGATGAGCATGGGCACGGACGGGTCGATGTCCACGGTCCACGCGTCCAGCTCGCAGCAGGTGTTCGCCAAGCTGGCAGCGTACTGCGCCCAGGCCCCGGAGCGGATGACCCCTTCGGCGACGGCAGCGCTGGTGGGCGCGGCGGTGCACCTGGTCGTCCACATCGATGTGGCCCCGGACGGGGACCGGGTGGTCACCAGCGTCCGCCAGGTCGTGGGCTCCCAGGGCGAACAGGTCGTCTCGGACGAGCTGTACACCCGGGAAGCCGACGAGCCCACCGGGGAGATGGTGTGCCCGCCGAGCGGGCAGGTCGGTCGGCACCTGGCCAGGGTCGGATACCCGATGCGGAGGTGGGCGTGATGGCGCCGTGGTGGGACTGGACGGTGGGCGCCCTCGTCCTTGGAGGTGTGCTGGCCGGTGCGGGCATCGCCTGCGCCGCCTACACGCTGAGCCTCTTCCCCGGGCGCGTGCCCTCTACGGGACCGGGACGGTGGGTCAAGCTCCCGAGCCGACGCGGCACGTGGACGCGTGCGGCCTGCGCCGCCGCAGCGGGGACGGTGACCGGCCTGGTGACGGGATGGCCGGTCGGAGCCGTGCTCGCCGCCGCCGCAGGGTGGTGGATGCCCGCCCTGCTCGGCCCCGACACCACGACCCGGGCACAGGCCGACCTCGGCGAGGCCCTGGCCTCCTGGGCCGAACAACTGCGCGACATGCTCACCGGGGCCTCGGGACTGCACCAGGCCGTCACGGCCACGGTGCCCGTCGCCCCGGATCCGGTCCGCGACCAGGTCCGGGCGCTTGATGCCCGGCTGCGTGCCGGACAGTCCATGGAGCGGGCGGCGGCGGTGTTCGCCCGCGAGGTCGACTCCGACCTGGGCGACCTGATCGCGGTCGCCTTGACGATGGGAGCGTCCCACCAGAGCGGCGATCTCGGCGGAGCCCTGTCGCGGTTGGCGGAGGCCGCGCGTGAGAGGGCGACCACGGTGGCCCGGGTGTCGGCGTCCCGAGCGCAGGTGCGCTCCTCGATACGGATCATCGCCGCCGCCACCGCCTTCATGCTCCTGGGCATGACGGTGTTCAACCCGTCGTTCCTGGCTCCGCTGGGAACGGTCTCCGGCCAACTCGTGCTCGCTCTGACCGGCGGGCTGTGGGCGGCCTCGTTCTTCTGGCTCGCACGCCTTGCCTCACCGCCCGGGCAGGCGCGCCCCTTCACCCTCACGGCGGTCCCGACGGCCGGGGCGGGTGGTGCGGGGTGAGCGCGGCCGTGCTGTCCATGGCCGGGGCGATGATGGGCGCGGGGGTCTGCGCCGCCGCGTACGCGATGCGCCGACCGACCCTGATCGAGCGCCTGACACCCCGTCCTGCTCCCGCGCCGCGAACCCCCTCGGAGAAGGGGTGGGCCCGACGACTGGGACACCGCGCGGGCCGCCTCCTGGCCCGCACCGGTATCCCGGGGCCGGCCATGGTGCGGACACTCGCGGCATCGGGTACCTCTGTGGAGTCCTACCGGGCGGAGAAGGCCGCCGCCGCTGGAGTCGGCATCGTGACGGCAGCGGCGCTGGCCGTTGTGGGCGCCATGATCTCGCCGCACCCCGCGATGGTGTGGCTGCTTGCTGTGCTGGTCGCGGGGGCGGGGTTCTGCGCCCCGGACCTGGCGGCGCACAGTGCCGCGGCCGAACACCGTGGCGAGCTCCGCGCGACCGCGTCAGTGCTGGCGGACCTGGTCGTGATGGGCCTGGCCGCGGGTGCCGGTACCACCGGAGCGGTCACCACCGCCCTCCAGTACGGGAACGGGCGCGCCCCTGAGCGGATCCGCAGGGCCGTGCGCGCGGCAACGCTGCGCCACCGGCCCGCCTGGGAAGGACTGGAGACCCTCGCCCGGGAAACAGGGGTGCGCGAGCTCGCGGAGCTGGCCGCGTCCCTGCACCTGGGCGGCACCTGCGGAGCGCACACCCGCACCTCCCTGACGGCGAAGGCGACATCGCTGCGCGCTCGCCGCCTGGCGGAGACCGAAGCGGCCGCGAACGCGGCCACCGAACGCATGACCCTGCCCACCATGGGCCTGGTCGCCGGGTTCCTGACACTGATCAGCTACGCCGCCCTCACCCACGTGACGGCCGGCTTCTAGACAGGGAGAGGTCCCAGTGAGGGATGTCCTTCAACGTGCCCAGAGCCGTGCACGCACCCGGCTGACACCGCAACGCCGTGTCACCTCCGACGCGGGGGCGGCGACGACCGAGTGGATCCTGGTGATCGTGGTGTCCATCGCGATCGCCACTGTCGTCGGCGGCATCCTGGTCGGGGAGTTCACCACGGCGGCCGAATCCATCGACCTGGGCGTGAACCGGTGAACACACGGTCCCGGTGCCGCAGCGGCCGCAGCCGGAGGAGCGACGACGACCGGGGCAGCGCGGAGCCGCTTTTCGTCCTGCCGATCGTGTTCGTGATGGTGCTGGCCGTCGCACAGGCGGGGGTGTGGGCGCACGCCCAACACCGGACCCAGGCGATCGCCTCCCAGACCCTGGCCTCCGCCCGCGCCTTCGACGGCTCGGCGGAGGCGGCCCGGGAGCGGGCCGGGCAGGCGCGGGAGCAGCTGGGAGGAGGCGTGCTCCACCGGGTGGAGGTCGAGGTCGACCGCACCGCGGACCTGGCGCGGGTGCGGGTGGCGGCCCGGACGGTCGGCCTGGTACCGGGGGCGGGGGTGCCGGTCTCGGCGGAGATGTCCGGACCGGTCGAACGCCTCGCACCATGAACCTCTGCGTGAGGAGCGGGTGTGTGCGGCGGCGCGGACGTGACGACGGGAGCGCCTCCGTGGAGCTGATGCTCCTCGTTCCCGTGCTCCTGCTGGCCCTGATGCTGATGGTCGTGGCCGGACGGCAGGTCTCGGCCGCCCTGGTCACCCAGGACGCGGCCGCGGCGGCGGCCCGGTCCGCCTCCCTGCAACGCGACATGACCTCCGCCCACGCCCAGGCCCATGACACTGCTCTGGGGGAGCTGGCCGACCGGGGCGTGGTCTGCGACCCCTTCACTGCCTCCGTGGACACCTCCCGTTTCGAGGCGGGAGGGACGGTGCGGGTGGAGGTGGCCTGCACGGTCAGCGCCGTGGACCTGGGCGGCTTCGGCGGCCAGCGCACGCTGCGCTCCTCCGCCGAGTCCCCGATCGACCCCTACCGAGGGAGGACGCCATGAGCCGGGTGACCCGAGTCCCGGGGCGCAACCTGCGCTGGTCCGGAGACCGGGGGAACGCGTCGGTGTTCCTCATCATGCTCATGCCGGTCGTGATGGCCGTGTTCGCGCTGGTGTGGGAGGCCGGGCAGATGCTCCTCGCCAAGACCGAACTGCTGACGGCCGCGCACGAGGCCGCCCGGGCGGGCGCCCAACAGATCGACCAGAACGAGACACTCCGCACAGGAACCCCGGTGCTGGCCCCGCACGATGCCCGCCGGGCCGCCATCGACCACCTCCGGTCTCCGGACACCACGGTGCGGGTGGAGGTCGGCGAGGACCGGGTCACGGTTCTGGCCCACACCACCTACACCCCCGTTCTGCTGCCGATAGGCGTCCGCGAGATCGAGGCGGAGGCGACCGCGACCGCGCTGCCCCCGCGGTAGTGACGCGGGACTCGCATGGTCCCAGCATCAAGGCCGGAAGAGAACCGAAGGGAAGAGGTATGACGCGAAGCCCGTGGTCAGTGGCGGGTGAAGCACTTTTCACGGTGGTCATGCTGGTGGGCCCGCCCTTCCTGGCGACCCGGATGGAGTGGCCGCTGGGGGAGGACACCACCTGGGTCTGGCTCCTCCAGTACCTGCGCGGGGGGACCGTGCCCAGCGCGGCCGTGATCGCCGCATCGATGGTCGGCCTCTGGGGAGTATGGACGTTCCACCTGGTGATCGTCGCCCTGGACATCGTCGCCGTGGTGCGCGGCGTCGTGCCGCGGATAGGGCTGGTCCGACTTGTGTGGGTGCTGGTGGCCGGAGGTGCCACCGCGACCACCACCCACACCGCGGCTCTGGCCGCGCACACGGACACGGTGGCCGAAGCACCGGTCACACCCACCACCGATCCCGTTCAGCAGCCTCGGAACGCGGGTGAGGAACAGGTGGAGAAACGGGGAGCGATCGACCGCACCCGCACCCTGGCGGGATTCGGGTTCGACTCGGTCGACCTCACACCGGCCATGGCCGACTCCCTGGAACCGACCATCGGCATGATCGCCGACTTCGGACACCCGGACGAGCCGGTGGTGGTGACCGGGCACACCGACCCGATCGGCGACCCCCGTTACAACCAGGCACTGTCCGAGCAGCGTGCCCAAGTCGTTGCTGACCACCTGGCCGAGCACCTGGACGCCGAGATCCGGATTGAAGTCCGGGGCAGCGGAGCAGCCCAGGCCCCATCGGACCCGGGTGCCTCGTACGGCGAGTACCGACGGGTCGAGATCTCCTACACCGTCCAACGCCCCACCCCCGAACCCGCACCGCCCGTGGAATCCGTTCCTGGGGCTCCCGCAGAGGCGGCCCCTGTTCAGGAACGGGTGGAGCCGGACATCTCCGCCACGGGCCACCGGTTCGCAGGGCAGGACGTGGTCCTGGTCGGTGCCGTATCAGGGGCGGCCGGCCTGGGGGTCGGTTACGCGGTCGGGAGGAGGAGGGGAGCGTCCGCTCCCGGAAAACCGGAGGCGGACGACGGGCGGTCAACCGGCCACGAAGCCCCGGTGGCGGACCCCGCCACCGGTGACACCTCTTTGCCTTTGAGCCAGGGCGGTTCGGCGCCCCGGGACGAGGCCGGGCCTGCTCGCGGTGTCATCCAAAAAGACGGCCATATGCTCTTCTCTGACACGGTCAGGGTGAGCGGTGCCGGAGGCCTCGCGTTCACCGGAACCCACGCGGCGCGAGTACTCGCGGCCACGGTCACCGCCCACGCCCCGGGCCCGGTGGTGCTCACCAGAGCGGTCGCCGCGGCCTTCACAGCGGACGGCGCACCACTGGAGGGGGCGCGGATCGTCCCCGATCTGCACCATGCACAACTCGCCGTCGAGACGGAGCTGCTGTCCCTCGCCCGGCTCCTGGACGAGGACGATGATGATCCTGCTGAACCCGCGGTCCCCGCCCGGCCCGTCCTGGTGGCGGTCGAAGCAGACGACCTCGCTGCGGCCCGGGGCCTGCCCGCGGAGCTGGCCACTGCTGCCGGGGTGGTGGCCTGCGTACTCGGCGACACCGACCGCACCGGATCCGTACTGGACTGCGAAGACGCCCACCAGGTGCGGGTCCGCACCCGTAACGGGGAGGCGACGCACGACGGCGCCCTGCGGCACGTGAGTCCACCGCCAGGTGGGGAAGCCGACGACGATCAGCTCCCGGGCACTCCGGAACCCGCTCCTGACCGGGCCGGGGACGGGCCGAACCGGGCCGGAGAGGGACAGCCCGACGCTGCTGCGGTCCCGGGGAGGGAACCGCATGAGGCCGACTCGCAGGCCAGGGTGCGGGTCCAGTTGTTCGCGCCACAGGTGATGTGCGAGGTGAACGGCCGCGATGTCCTCCAGGGAACGCGCAGCAGCACCTACACCCTGCTCGCCGTTCTGGCCCTTGCTCCGGTGTCAGGGGTCTCCCGCCAGGAGCTGACACAGGTCCTGGCACCCGAGATGCCCGAGGAACAGGCCCGCCGGTTTCGGTCCAATGCGATCTCGGCTTTGCGCAGGGCTGTCCGCGACGCATTGGAGCTGGGACCGGAGACGCCGGTCGTCGAGAACGAGAAAGGAAGGCTCCGACTCCAGCAGGAGTACTTCGACATCGACGTCCGTGAATTCATCAGCCTTCACGACGAGGTGAGAAGCTCGGATGATTCAGACGAAGAAGATCGGTTGTGGAAGTTGGTTGACCTCTACCGAACCGATCTCCTTGTAGATGTCCAGGACGAATGGTTCTTCGAGCGCCGGCGCGAGTTCCAGGAGATTATCGCCGATGTGTATGTGAGGCTGCTGGACTACGTCGAAAACGAAGAAGAGCGTATACGCCTCATCGACTCCGCATTGGAGATGGACAGCTTGAATGAAGTTCTTCACCGGGAGAAAATGAAGAACTATGCCTCCCTGGGGAGGAAGGACGCTGTTCATCGGTGCTTCCGGATGTTGGAGAGCGAACTCCGCCGGTGTGGCGCCAAGCCTGACCCGGAAACCCGGTCCCTCTTTGAAAGCCTCGTCCGCTAGCACTCCCGAGCCAGGTTCGGTGCGAGCTGGGTGCCTGGGCAGGCGAGTGCCTGCCTGAGAATCCCGTGGGCCGCGCGAGGGCCGATCGCCCCGCCGATAGCTCCGCCGATTGGAGGGCCGATCCTTGGGCCGATAACTCCGCCGATCGGTGGGCCGCCTTGGGCGGCCCACCCTGGAGGCGTTATCAGTGCAGGTCAAAGCCCGCTTAGGTGGGCCGATAGAAATCCAGACTTATACCCAGTGGGTAGTCATCCTCACGTAGGGGCGGGGCCGTCCCTCCGGCTTCGGCGGCCGGACGGCTCCCGTCCGCCCTGATGCTCGGAACTGTCTACCCCTCCCTCGCTTCCCCCTATCCTCACCCCAATCCCCGTTTTTATTTCAGCTTCTCTCTTCATGGAAAAAGCATTTCATGGGTGCTTTGATCGCCCAGATGCTCACTTTTCATGAAAAACATGATCAGCCAAAAGGTCAACGAAGGCGAAGTTCTCTCGCCTCGCGCGCGTGCGCGGTTCCTTCCTCTGGCGTGCGGGCGGGAAAGATTCTCGCGAGAAATCTCGCGCCGCGGGTTGACAACCCCGCCGAACCCAAGGTGCTATTGGCGTGCCACCGGGGCGGAACACGGCCCCCGGGGCGGGCGGGAAAACTTTTCCGCGACGCGAGTTAACAAACCCGCTTCACCCAAGGTCACCTAGTGGCCGCCCCGGATAACGGAAACGTTTATCGGGGGTGCGAAAAAAGGTTCGCGGGGCGAGTTGACAAACCCGCGACACCCAAGCGAACCTCGGACCGCCGAACACGGGACACCGGAATGGAAAGGAGGGAACTTCCGTGATTATAAACGGACGCCGCGCAAAAGGACGGACCGTCGGCCGGGCGCCCCCGGCCGGGTGATGCGGCCGACCCGGAGGTTGCCCCCTCCGGACCGGCCCCACCTACAACGACCGTGCCCGCCGAACAGGTGTGGAGCCCAAGGGCGGGCGCGGTTCCCACACAACCAACGAAGTGGAGTGTGCTGTGAGCACGAGTATGCCCTACACGGCGGGGATCACCGTCACCCCCGGCAACATCGACGAGCTGCGCGAGCTGGGAACCGCCGGTTGCCTGGTCTGGGACGAGGGGGCCTGCTGGGTCCTCGCGGTCAGCGGGGACAAGGCCCAGGCCCCCTCCCGCATGATCATCACGGGCCACTGGGGGCTGAAGCACCTGGCCCGGGACCTCAAAGAGCAGGGGCGGCCGGCCACCGATGAAGAGCTCGCCCGGGACCTGACCGACATCGCCAACGACCAGCTCACCGACTGGCCCGGCATCCGCGCGATGAACCTCCAGGTGCAGGAGCTGCGCGAGGCGCTGATCGGACCGCACATCTACCTGGACGCCGCCCCGACCTTCGAGATCCCGGCCGGGGGCCTGCCCCGGATGACGGACTACTACCGGCGCACCCACACCGGCATCACCGCGTGCGTCACGGTCACCTTCGGCTACCTGGAGCCGACCCGGATCACCGTGTGCACGCCGGGCGAGGTCCCCCGGCCGGTCGCGGACCTGACGGTGAGCACCGCGGGCCCCTGCAAGGCCCACCAGGTCCACCGGCTGATCGCCGCCGCGGTCGACGGGGCCCTGGACCTGGACCTGTAGCCACCCGCCGCACCTACCGGGGCCGCCCCTTGCGAGGGGCGGGGGCGGCCCCCTTCTTCCCGAACCACTGCCGAGCCTGTGTTCGGCATGCCCGAAAAGGACCGCATTCTCGTGATCGACCTGAACCTGACCCGTTTGCTGGCCGCCGAGGTCACGCCCGAGGACCTGCTCGCCCTGGCCGGCACCGGCCCCGGTGGGCTGATCATCCCCGACGCCGACAGCAGCGGGTTCACCGTCGCCCGCGCCGAGCACCTGGACTGGAACCGGCGCCGGGTCATCGTCTACGGCTACCGCGACCTGGCCTTGGACCTGGCCCTGCGCCACCGTGACCACGGCGAGGCCGCCGCCGACCTGACCCGCACCGTCCGGGCCGGTCTGCGGGGGTGGGCCGCCCGGACCCGGGAGGCGAGCCCCCTGGTGTGGCGGGTGCGCGGGGACCTGCACCGGCACGGTCTGCACCTCAACGCCCGGCCGCAGTTCAGCACCACCGAGGACGGCGGGGCGCGTATCGACGACACCTTCACCTGGCGCGCGGACCGCCGGATCGCCGTCACCCTGTGCACCGTCCAGCGCCAGCCGCACAGCCTGATGGCGGCCCTGGACCTGTACTGCGGGGGCCACCACGTGACCGGCTGGTCCGAGCGCATCACCCGCACCAGCGGCGTGCCCCGGTTCGCCCACCTGGCGGGGGACCGGGCCCGGCTGCACCTGGACCTGCGCGACTAACCCGCCCCCGGGGCCGCCCCCGTAAAGGGGCGGGGCGGCCCCACCCCGAGACCCGTTACCCGCGCCGGGCCCGGTGTTCGGCGCGCCCACAGAAAGGCACACTCCGTGTACGACAAGGCACCCGAAGTGGCGATCTCCGACTGGTTCACCCATGCCCGCATCACCTCGGGCATGTTGCGCACCCTGGACAGGATCGGCCCCGGCGGCGTGATCATCGCCGACCTTTACCGGCGCGACTTCCGGGCCACCCACGCCCGCACCCTGGACCCCGGCCGGATGC
Organism: Nocardiopsis changdeensis; assembly: GCF_018316655.1. Lineage (GTDB taxonomy): Bacteria > Actinomycetota > Actinomycetes > Streptosporangiales > Streptosporangiaceae > Nocardiopsis > Nocardiopsis changdeensis. Next base: position 1,643,381 of record NZ_CP074133.1, read on the forward strand.
ACACCTACCTCATCGTGTATGGCCACCACGACCTGACCCACGACCTTCCCGCGTTCCGCCGGGACTACGGGGACCGGTTCTGGGAGGAGCTGGTCGCGGCGGTGGACTGCACCGCCTTCGACTGCATGGACGACCAGCTCGACGACATCGCCGCCACGGGGCTCGTTGTGACCCGGATGCGCCAGCACATGCACAAGCTCGGGTTCGACCTCACCTCGGTTCCGCGCTACCGGGACCACAACGCTGCCGAGGCGGGCGGGGCGGTGTTCATCCGCCGGGTCGTCACCGACCGGTACGCCTACCGGGCCGCCCCGCACATCACGGTCACCGTCAAGAGCCCGGTGGACGAAAGGACCGGTGGCATGGCCCTGGTCAAGATCTCCGACAGCGACCGCCACGTGACCGGATGGCCCGCCCTGATGCGCACCCAGTTCTCCTCCGGGCCCTGCGCCCACCGCGTGCACCGGGCGGTCCAGGCCCACCTGGCCCGCACCCGCGCCTGACACCCCCGGGGCCGCCCCGCCAACGGGGCGGGGCGGCCCCGGACACCCGGCCCGCACCTGCGGCCGCACACCGCGGCCTGACACCCGACACCACCTCACGGAAGGCACCTGCAATGGCCATTGCCGTCACTCCCGAAGGACTGCGCGCCTGGTTCGCGAAAGCGCGTATCACCCCCGACATGCTCCGCAAGGTGCACGATCTGGGCCCCACCGGCTTGATCACCGCCGACATGTTCCGACGTACCTACCAGGCCTCCTCGTCAGCGACCCTCGCCCTGAACGGCAACCAGAGCGAGGTGATCGTTTACGACCACGACACGGTCACCACCGACCTGCGCCAGGCCGGAGCAGGGGCCCACGATGCCGAGCCCGCCTGGCTCCTGGCCTCCGATCAGGCCACCACCGCGGTCCGGGCGAGCACCGAGGACTGGCTCCCGTTCATCTTCATCAGCCCGCTGGCCTGGCGGATGCGCCGCACCATGCGCAGCCACGGGGGGTTCGAGCTCGCCGCCCGGCCCACCGTCACCCCCGACGACACCCTGGTGGACACCTACATCCACGCCGACGCCCCCGACCTGCGCATCACCCTGGCCATGCCCGCCTTCACCGACGGGGCGGTGGAGTGCGAGGCCACGATTCTGGACCGGCACAAAGCGCCTGCCGGGGGTGCCTCCGGTCACCTGTGCCACGGCTGCGGAGCCGAGGAAGCCGCTGCCGGTCTGCGCGACATGGTCAAGGACATCGCCGCCGAAGAGGCCTGACCTCCCCGGGCCGCCCCGCCAACGGGGCGGCCCCGGACACCCGAACCGCTACCCGCGCGCCGCACCCGGTGTTCGGCGCGCCTGCACGAAGGGAACCTCTGGTGACCGTTCACCCCTACCGGCCGATGTCAGCCCGGTTCGCCGACCAGCACCTCACGGAACCGCTGCTGCGTGCCCTGGACCGCACCGGGCCCGGCGGGTTGATCATCGCCGACCCGGCCAGCGGCGAGTACCGCCTCACCCACGCCCGCTACCTCACCACCCGGAACCGGGAGGTGATCGTCTACGGACTCGGTGACCTGCACCACGGCCTGGAAACCTACAGCCTCATCCTGCCCCGGGAGCGGGTGTGGCCGAGCGTCACCAACGCAGCCGACCAGCTCGCCCACGCCTGCCTGGCCCAGGACCCCTGGGAGCCGGTCCGGCCCCGGCCCCGCACCGCCCTGGCCGCCCTGCGCCGCGCCATGCACCGGGACGGGTTCGCGCTGCTGCGCCGCCCGCTGTTTCACGACCGGGGCGAGGTGGGGCGGCTGGACGATGTCTACCTCGACACCCGGGACCCGGCCACCGTGGTCACGGTCGCCACCCCCTACCCCGACCCCGACATGCCCGACGGGGCGGTCTTCACCTGGGTCACCCGCCGCGGCTCCTACCTGACCGGCTGGCACACCCCCGCCTCGCAGCGGCACGCCCTGCCCGAAGTGATCCGCGCCCGGGTACACGCCCACCTGGCCTGCGACACCTGACCCCGGACCGCCCTGCACCGGGGCCCTACAGACACCACCGACCGCACGAAAGGACCACGTTCACCATGACCACCACCACGACCGCCACCGCGCCGCGCCGCTCGGCCGAGCACACCCGCGCCCTGATCCTGGCCACCCTCACCGAGGCACCCGAGCCCGTCACGGTTGCCGCGCTGGCGGAGGAGACCGGGCTGGGCGCCTCCACCCTGGCCAAGCACCTCAATACGCTGGAGGAGGAGAAGAAGACGGTGCGCACCCCGGGCGGGCGCCAGGGGAACAAGCGCCTGCCCGACACCTGGCATGCCACCCCCGCACCGGAGCCCGCCTCCCCGCAGGAGACCACCGAGCTCGCCCCGGCCACCACGCCCAAGCAGAAGAACCCGGCGCCCTCCCCGGAGGAGAGGAACGAGACCGGCACCGTTTCGGGTACCGGCGAGCGGCCTCGCACGGCTCCGGCCGCCGAACCCGCCACCTCGAAGGCGGCGTTCATCGAGGTCGGCGCCCCCAACCCGGTCAGCGGATCCCCCAGGCTGGCCCCCGGCGAGCTGAAGGTGATGGTCAAGGCCCTCCTGGACGCCTCCCCCAAGGAGGAGTTCACCGCGACCGAGATCAGCCACCTCCTGGCCGGCCGGTCCATCGGCGCGATCCAGAACAACCTCGCCCGCCTGGCCAAGGAGGGACGCGCGGCACAGACCGGCGACAAGCCCCGCCGCTACCGCTCCGCCAAGTCCGGCAACTGACCGCACCACCCCGGGGGTGTGGGCCCGAACCAGCCCACACCCCCACCCCATGAATACCCCTGGGAGGTATAGAACCGTGTTCATCATGAACCCCTACTGGGACCCCTGCCCCGGATGGGGAACCGCCCTGCTCCTGGCCGGAACGTGTGTCCTGGTCACCCTCGCCGGAACCGTGGCCCGCACCGCCCGGCTCCTGGACCGCTACACGTGCAGGGCGACTGGCCCGGCATGGTCCACCACTCCGAACGCGGACCCGGCACCGTGTGCGGGCACTGCGGGCACCACCTGACCGCGCACGACCGCGCCACCGGCCGCTGCTGCCACGGCCTGCCCCTGGACCGGCTCGCCGCCATCATCGCCCTGCCGATGCCGCTGGCCCTGCGCGGCATCGTGCAGCAGGCGGGCTGCCCCTGCCGGATCGAACACCGGCGCACCTGACCCGCACCGCCCGACTGGCTGAAGCCCCGGGACCCGCACCAGCACGAACGGCTGGTACGGGTCCCGGGGCTTCAGCTTTCTTTGAGCTTTTCCCGGGCCGGTGTCGTATCGGCTGCGGGGGTGTCTTTTTAAGGGGTCATCAGGGCGAGCAGAAAGAGGTGCACCTGATGACACACGCACACGAGCCGACGAGGTCGGGTAGGCCGCCGCTGGCGGTGTGGGCCTGCGGCACCCACGACCACGACCCCGACGAGTACCTCGTTCCGGCCCGGTTGGCCGAGCGGCTGGTGGCCGAGTACACCCGCCCCGGGCAGGCGGTCGCGGACCTGACCGGAACCGGGATGGTCACCAACGCGGCTCTCCAGTCGGAGCGGACCACCTCGCCCGCCACTACCGGCGACGGTACGGAGGAGGTGGGGTGGGCCGACCTGGCCGTCCTGCACGTTCCCGTCCCCTCCGACCGGATGCGACCCGAGGGCGCGTCGGTACGGGCGCGGTTGGTGTTCGCCGCGACCGTGACCCGCCCCGGCGGGATCGTCGCGGTGATCACCGGCCTGGACCACACCCGCGCGGGTGCCTTGGTCGATCCGGCCCCGACGGTGGTACGGTCCGCCGCCTGCGCGGACCTGGTCTACCTCCAGCACGTCATCGCGTTGACGGTGCCGATCTGCCTGGGCGGGCTCGGTGCCACCGTCCCCGTGCGTGACCGGGACGACTCCGGTTTGGGCTGGTGGGAGGACGATCCCGAAGTGGAGGAAGCGGGGTTGGCGCCGTCGGTGGCCGAGGCCGCGGTGACCATCACCTCGCCCGCCCACCTCAACGTGTCGGTGTTCCGGCTGCGCAGGTTGGCGCACCGCACCGACGCCGGCCGCACCGGGGAGGTGGCGGCCTGATGCTCCATGAGAACACCGATCCCGCCATTTCCCCGGACCTGTGCGTGTCCACGTCGGGGCTCTCGGTGTGGGAGACCGGCCAGCAGCAGGCCGCTCGCCAAAGGGGTAACCGCTACTCGCGGCTGTCGCTGGAGCACCCCGCGCGGATGCTCCCGGCCATCGCCGCCCACGCCATCGCGACCTACACCCGCCCGGGGGATGTGGTGCTGGACCCGATGTGCGGGATCGGCACCACCCTGGTCGAGGCCGCCCACCAGGGCCGCCAGGCGGTCGGCATCGAGCTGGAGCCCAAATGGGCGTCCATCGCCCGGCTGAACCTGGAGACCGCCACGGTGCAGGGCGCTTCGGGGTCGGGTGAGGTGCACACCGGCGACGCCGCCGAGGTCGCTACCCGCTTGGCCCAGGTCGGGCTTGCGGGGCGGGTGCGGCTGGTGATCACCTCCCCGCCCTACGGGTCGATGACCCACGGCCAGGTGCGCTCCCGGAGGGACGGGGCGGACGCGGTGGAGAAGACCGCTTACACCTACTCCCGGGACCGCGACCGGAGGGCGGCGAACCTCGCCTACCAGCGCCCGGAGAAGCTGGCCGGCTCCTTCGCCCGGATCATGGCCGCCTGCCGCGAGCTGCTCACCCCCGGCGGGATCGTGGTGGTCACCACCCGCCCTTACCGGAAGGGCGGGGAGCTCGTCGATTTCCCCGGGCAGATCACCCACGCGTGCCAGGAAGCGGGGCTGGTGCAGGTCGACCGGTGCGCAGCCTTGTTGTGCGCGGTCCGTGACGGCGAGGTGGTGGGACGGACCTCGTTCTTCCAGCTCGTAGAGGCCCGCAGGCTCCGCAAGGGAGGTGTGCCGGTGCACGTGGTCCAGCACGAGGATGCCCTGGTCTTCACCAACCCCGCACCGCGACAGAGCGTCGAGCGGGAGGTGCGGGCTGCATGAACACCACCGGCCACGACCAGCCCGCCGAACCCGAGACGGGACAGACCAGCATGCCGTTCACCGACACCGCCGGGCCCGCGCTGCGGTCCCGGATCATCGCCGACCTGCGCGCGCTGGCGGACTTCCTGGCGGAAAACCCGGAGCTGCCCGTCAGCCAGCACACCACGTTGGACGTGACCTACTTCCCGCACACCGCCACCGATGAGGAGGCGTTCGACGAGGTCGCCCATGTCGGGGCGCTGTTGAAGCGGATTCCGGCGTGGGAGGGCGACCACTACGTGGTCGAACACTCCTGCGGGGCGGCCCGGTACCGGGCGGTGGCCATCCCGGAGCGGGTCAGGGCCGCCCACCGGGCCTGGGTCACGTACACCGGGCACGTCCGCCCCGACTGACCGGCGGACGGGTAGGGCGGTCGGGGCCGTGTGGGGCGCCGTGGTGCCCCACACGGCCCCGGACACCCGACATCGGCCCCACGCGGGTAGCTGGTGGGGTCAGGGGCCGACATGGCGGCTGCGGGGCCGCTTCCACGGGCTCGGGCATATCGCCGATGTTCGTGCGTGCTTGCCAGGTGGAGCGTGGGTCCGGTGGGTGTTTCGGCGAATCCGCTTGCATTGCTCGGCGAGGTCGAGCGTGGATACGTGGTGCCCCGCTGCCGGCGGGGCCACGCACTGTGTTCGTGCAGTTCAGAGGTGGTGAGGAGGTGGGTGAAGTGAGGTCAGGTACTCCGGTTACCTTGGCCGAGGTCGCCATGCTGCCGGTGGCGCTGGATCCGGTGACGGCCGGTCGGATGCTCGGCCTGGGCCGGACCACCGTCTACCGGCTGCTCCGCGAGGAGGCCTTCCCGGTTCCGGTTCGGAGGGTGGGCCGTAGCTGGGTGGTGCCGACCTCCGGGGTGCTGACCTTTCTCGGTTTGGACACCCCGACCACTTCCATTGCCACCGGCGGTGGGTGCGGGTGCGGTGCGCGTGCGAACACCACGGAAGAAGGGTGAGGGCATCGATGAGCGCGTACGAGGGGTCGGTGTTCAAACGGTGCGGATGCCGCAACGAGGACAGCGGTCGGGCGTTGGGGGTGAAGTGCCCGCGGCTGCGTCGGGAGGACGGGGCGTGGAACCCCAGGCACGGGAACTGGTGGTTCCAGCTCGAACTCCCGCGCACCGGTGAGGGCAAGCGCCGCCAGGCCCGCCGGGGCGGTCTGGCCTCTCAGGAGCAGGCCCGGGGACAGCTCGACCACGTGAAAGCGCTGCTGGCCCTGGCTGAGGGCGAGCAGGATCTTGAAGTCCAGGTCGCGGACCTGATCCAGACCGCGCTCAAGGGTCGTCGGCCTCTGCCCGAGGTTGAGGAGGTCCGTAAACGCATCGGCGCGGGGACAGACATCCGGCGCGAGCCGCCGCTGGTGGAGGAGTGGTTGCGCCAGTGGCTGGACGGCAAGCCCGATCTCGCGGAGGGCACCCGGGCTTCCTATGACGGGCACATCCGCAAATACCTGACCCCCCACTTGGGGAAGATCCGGGTGGATCGGCTCCAAGCGCGTCATGTGGAGGCGATGTTCGCGGTAGTGGAGGAGGAGAACGTGCACATCCTGGAGTGCCGCGAATCCGAGGACCCAGAGGTGAAGAGGTCGGTGCGGGGGCGGCGGGTGATCTCGCTGTCCACGAAGCACCGTATCCGGGCCACGTTGCGCAGCGCGTTGTCGGACGCGGTCCGCTCCCCGGACCTACCGGTGTCGGTGAACATCGCCTCGCACGTGCGCCTTCCCTCCTGCCCGAGGAAGCGGCCCCTGGTGTGGACCGCCGACCGGGTCCGTCAGTGGGAGAAGGACGGGACGGTGCCGGGGGAGGTGATGGTCTGGACACCCGAGCAGACCCGTACCTTCCTGGCCCATGCGAGGAGGTACACGTGGCTGCATCCTCTGTTCCACCTCATCGCCGCCAAGGGACTGCGCCGGGGTGAGGCGGTGGGGTTGCCGTGGGCGAACACCCGGCTGCTGGACGGCCAGATCGACATCCGCGTCCAGGTGGTGCAACTGGCGTGGGAGACGATCACCTCGACCCCCAAGAGCGCGGCGGGCCAGCGCACCATCACCCTGGACGCCGACACCATCAAAGTGCTGCGGGGGTGGAAGAGGTTCCAGAATGAACAGCGCCTCGCAGCTGGGGCCTCCTGGGCGAACACCGGGTTGGTGTTCACCTGTCAGGACGGGTCGGGGTGGCATCCGGGTCAGGTCAGTGACTGGTTCTGCCGCATCGCCAAAGCCGCCGAACTCCCGCCGATCACCTTGCACGGGCTCCGCCACGGGGCGGCCTCGCTCGCGCTGGCGGCGGGTACGGACGTGAAGGTGGTCTCCTCCGAGCTTGGCCACGCCACGACCCATTTCACCCAGGATACCTACCAGTCGGTGTACCCCGACGTGGCCAAGGCGGCGGCCGAGGCGACTGCCGCGCTGCTGCGCGGTACCCCGGTCTCGGCCGGATAGCGGGACGGGGAAGCACACCAGGAACGATTGAACACCCCGGGCCCCGGGCCGTGCGGCGGGTTCACCCCGCCTGGCCTGGGGCTTCCTCGTGGGTGGAGGTGGCTGGCCATCGGATCAAAGGTCCGATTGATTGCGATGACTTCGTAATTTTTGCAAAGAGTTACGCCAGGCTGGATTTTTGAGTCCACCTGGAGTGCGGGAAGACAATTTTGACAATCGAGAGGAATCTTTTAGGGATTTCTTGTTATTCTCTAATCGCACCCTGCGGAATGTACTATTAGATTAGTCGGGAGTGAGATTTATGAGCATAGCTGTATTGACAGGGAACGGTGTGTCTGTGTGTGATAATCCTGATATGTCAACGGACAGTCTTACGCGGGCTCTGGTGAGAAGATTCACTGACGTTGGGGAAGGTGGCGTGGAAGATTCTTTAAGTCAATTCCGTGACTTCGTGGGATCTTTCGAAGATCTTCTAGGTCCGCTTGACGTGGCGGCTAGCGGCATATCTGCCGCTTCGCCGCTAATCGGGGTCATTGGGGAGAATTTTTTTGACGAGGAAGTATTGCAGGGGGTGGTGAAATCAGAAGGATACCTTAGAGATATATATAACATTGGTGTGGCGATAACTTTGGATGAGATTCAACGTCGGGCGGTCAATTTTGAGTGTACTAGGGAGCTTGCTGAGAAGGTTCACGCTCTTGCTAAAAAGAACGGAGAAAAGTGCTACTTTGGGACACTCAATTATGACGGATTGGTCTACGCATCTAACATCGAAACATCATGGATCGATAAATGTGACTTGGCTCACGGACGACGTGAGGTAGAGGGGGTCGTGGTTGAGGGGGCTAGGCCTGCTTGCGGTTGGCTCCTGAGGGAGGTTGGTGATTTTCCAGAGGATCGGGATTTCATTTTCCTTGAGTTGCACGGCTCCATCGCTTGGCTCAAATGTCCTGGATGCTCCAAAGTAGTTCGATTTCCAGCAAGTGAGCTTAGGGATATTGACTATTGGATTGGGCTTTGCAATCGACTTTCCTTGTGGCAGCCTCAAGTTATTCTAACCAGTAAGTACGAGAAGCTCAATCGAATGAGGGTGGATCCGTTCAGCTTGGCCTACAATGAATTCATTAGAGGCGTAGCAAGGTCCAATTCTCTTCTCGTTGCGGGTTATGGATTTGGCGATATTGGCATCAATGAAATAATTGCAGACGCGCTTCGATTTGAAACTCAAGTCCTAATTTCCACTATTGAAAGCGGGCCTTCTGATTGGGATATCTTTCAGAGTCTTGGGGTTGGAGAAGGAGGGCTTCGGAGATATCTCGATATATGTCGGTGTGGTCTCCCTGGCGCTCTTTCCTGTGAGCATTGGGATCGCTGGAGGGATGCGGTAGTTTCTTGGCGCTGAAGAATTATTGGTTGGCGTGAATGCTTTCTGGGGCCTGTTGGGCATGATGGCGTTGCCTGGCTGAAGGGAATACCTGGTCAGTCGTCGGGTTTTCGCAGGTTGTGAGAACATTGTCCAGTACCACGTATCCGTTTTCAGATTTTCGAAACCTGCACCACGACTAGGAGGCGGTGTTGCTGCTGCACCTCGCTTAGTCGGTGGATCAGTCTCCTCAGAGAAAGCAGTGTACATTCTCACGGCCCGTTCCCGTCCTCGTTTCCAGAATTGGGATCGTTCCCCTCCGCAGTTGCTGCAGGGGATCCCTGGAAAGGTTTCCCGTACCACTTCAGAGGCAACGGGGTCGTGTTGAGAGGAGCCTCTCGGGCTGCCTTCACGATCCCCATGGGGGCAGGGCCTGCGGCCCACGTCGTTGAGTTTCTGTTCTCATGAACCTCGACGAATGTCACACGGCTTCCGCTCAGGACCACTCCGGTGAAGTCCACGTTTGGGTCACCGAAGACTAGCGGGGCGAACTTCGCCTCTCCGCCTTCGAACCTGGCAGCGTTGAAGGTCACGTAGGCGCCCTTGAACTTGGCCCGGGTGAAGCCCAGCATGCCAGCGGCGATGGTGGCGGCGTCGAAGGTCACTTCGCCTGATTCGAACCAGGCGTAGTTGAAGAGCATTCGGCCTCCGTTGATGCTCACATGGGTGAAGTTCACCTCGATACCCTCGAACTTGCTGTGGGCGAAGATGGCCTCGCCTCCCAAGACTCGCATGCCGCTGAAGGACACGACCCCCTCTTGGAAGAGGGCATGGCTGAAGTCGACTTGGCCGCTGCTGATTTGGGCTCCGTTGAACTCCACCCCGGCGCCGACGAATCTGGCGTGGGTGAAATCGACGACGGCGCCCCGGAAGCGGACGTCGTTCAGGTCCACGATGCCGCCGGTGAACCCGGCTCTGCGGAAACTCAGCCTGCCACCGGTGAAGTGGGCGCCGTGGAAATCGCCGCCGTCGAAGTCCACCCCGCTGAAGTCGTAGTCCTTGCCGCGCCAGCGGCTGTCGCCTCGTTCTCTCAGGCGGTTACCGATGACACGGACGATGGCGTGTCGCACTTCGCGAAACGCCTCGTACTCCAGGGTGTTCTTACGGTGCTCAGCCTCTTGCTGCGGGGTGGTCTGCTCTGGGAGGGGGGTCGGGGCGGTCTGGAAGGGGATGCGCAGGTAGGCGCACAGCACGTCAATGACCATCTGCACCAGGTCCTCGCGCCCCGCCGGGGCTTCGTCGGCCAGGTGCGCCAAGGCGTGTACCCCGCCGAGTCGCACAGCGGGCTGAGCGTCTCCGAGCTGTCCCACGGCCGTGGTGAACCGCTCGGTGAACAGTTTGGTGTTCTCGCGCTGCTCGCCGTTTTCGGTGGTGTGCTGGCGCCGGTAGGCGATCACCAGGAAAGCCACGGCTCCCAGGCCGGTCACGATCGCGAAGGCGCGGGTGATGATCGCTCCTAGCTGTCGCGGTTCCAGCTCCGTTGGGAAGACGATCCTGGGTGCTCCCATGAACCACCATGTCCCCGCGATGATGAGAAAGACCATGCAGGCCACCATCAGCCACGCGGTCGCGATCACCGCGCCCAAGTTCTTCTCTTCGAGGTGTTCACGGAGCTTCAGGGTTGTCTTCAGAAGCAGTGCGCTAACGATCAGGACCGCCCCGATGGTGCCCCAGACAACATTGACCGCGTGAGGCAAAGCCCAAAGGCCGGCCCAGGTTTGTGGGATGAACTGTGTGCTAGCTAGCAGGAGCAGGGCCGTGCCCGCTCCGAGGGCAGTGGGGCGCCAGTGTTTGCGCATCCAGCCGACCAGGGCATCGATGCCAGAGAATATGTTGCTCAGGTCCCACACTCCTACTGTTGAACACCTGCGGTACCAACGTTGTCAGGACCGCTCGGGCGTCTGCTGGACGACACTGGCGCTGCGGATCGCGAGTTCAGGCCGGTGGAATGACTCTCGGGTATTTTGCCCGAGGGCTGCGGCGCTGACGGGATCCTCGGTCGGTTTCGTCTCAAAGCCAGTATCAAGGCGCTCGCCGACACCAGCCTGGTCTCGGTCGGCCTCTCGCTGGCGGAGTTCGAGGATCACTTCCATCAGCGGGATTCGGTGTCATCGGATAGTCGCGTGCGAACCCCTGCCGATAAGGGGTTCTCGGTTGAAACGGCTGTATGCGGCCTGCCGAGCCCGTGGGGCGCACAGGGACCCGGGCGTTGAACTGGGCCGCGTGGCGGCGTTGGGTGGGCTGTGGGGGCGCTGGTGGGCGGGCGCTGGGGTAGCCGGGGCGGAACCGCCAGGGTCACGGGGTGGCAAAATGCTCCGCGAGGTCCTCACCCGGGTGTACGCGACCTTGTACTGGGGAGCACGCATGGAGCACTTGGGGGCTTAGAACGCGGCGAGGACCTCTTGCGAGGTCCTCGGAAACCCCCTCTGACCTGGGGTTTTGTGGCGCACCCGGCAGGATTCGAACCTGCGGCCATCGGATTAGAAGTCCGGTGCTCTATCCACTGAGCTACGGGTGCTCGGTTCAATTGTGGCCCGCGGTGGCGGGTCGTGACCACGTTGTGACCCAGGGTGCGGTCGGGGTGGCCTGCGACCGGGCGGTCCGCCCGTGTCATGGTGTCCCGGGCAGACATTCTAGGGTATTTGGAAGATCTCGCCCACAGGTGGGCAAAGCCTCATCAACTACGGTGATTCGTGGTTGACACTCGTTACCGCGCGTGTTCCGTCAAACCGGTCGCTATGGGCCCCGTGCACCACGTTACCGGTGATTAACTCCGGGTGTGCTGCACCCCCGCTGGTGTTTCGTGAACTCCTCGCGCCCCGGCGTCAGAAGTGCCACCACTGGCCGATGAGCACGGCCAGCCAGGTCAGGATGAACATGGGTGCCCTCTGAAGTCCGTCACTCTAAGTACACAGATTATTACTCTGAGTAATCAAGCGGGGCGTGTCAGGACCCGGAGTCGCTACCGTGGTGCGGTGCGATCACGAGGAATGGCGGCGGGCTACCTGCTGGACATGCTGGTGCGGGACCCCCGGAGGGGGCATCCCGTGGCGGTGTTCGGCCGGGCCGCGGGGTGGTGGGAGCGGCGCGTGTACCGGGACTCGGCGGTCGCCGGGGCGATGTTCGCCGCCGGGGCCGTCCTGCCCGCCGTGGGGCTGGGGCGGCTCGCCGAGCGGGGCGGGGAGGCGGCGACCGCCGCGGTCACCTGGGCGGTGCTGGGCGGGACCATGCTGTGCCGGGAGGCGGAGGGCGTGGCCCGGGCCCTGGAGGACGGGGACGTGGAGCTGGCCCGCGAGCTGCTGCCGCGGCTGTGCGGCCGCGACCCGAGCGGGCTGGGGGAGCAGGAGATCGCGCGGGCCGTGGTGGAGTCGGTCGCCGAGAACACCTCCGACGCCGTGGTCGGCCCCCTGGTCTGGGGTGCCCTGGGCGGGGCCGCCGGGCTGGCCGGCTTCCGGGCCGTGAACACGCTGGACGCCATGGTCGGTCACCGGAACGCGCGGTACCGCAGGTTCGGCGCGCCCGCTGCGAGGCTGGACGACCTGGCCGGCTGGGCGCCCGCGCGGCTCACCGCGCTGCTGGCGGTCGCCGCCGCGCCGCTGGTGGGCGGGAACGCGGGCGAGGCGTGGCGGGTGTGGCGCCGCTACGGGGACCGGCACCCGAGCCCGAACGCGGGTCAGTGCGAGGCCGCCTTCGCCGGCGCCCTGGGCGTGTCCCTGGGCGGGGCGAACGTCTACGGGGACCGCGAGGAGCGGCGGCCGAGCATGGGCGAGGGACCGCCGCCCCGGGTCGCGGACATCCGCCGGGCGGTCCGGCTGTCCCGGGCCGTGGGCGCGGGAGCGCTCGCGGTGGCCGCCCTGTGAACGCCGCCCCGGGGCCCCGGCGGGACCGGACCGGCCGGCCCCGCTCGCTCGGGGGCGGGGCCGGGGTCAGGCGGCGAGGCTGCGGGCGTAGTTGACCTGCTGGTTGATCTGCGCCGACAGGCCGCGGTGCGAGGCCGGGATGGAGGCCGCGTGGTAGTGGCCGTGCCCCTGCACGGTGACCTGGATGTGCCCGCTGGTCTTCTCCTCCTTGACCAGCAGGAAGAGCAGGCCGAGCAGACAGGTCCACCAGAACACGAGGATCGCCACGATGACGGCCCAGACCGGGGTGCTGCGCTCGGTGCGGGTCATGTCGGTGACGGTCCACACCGTCCCCCGGATCGGGAAGCGCCCGCCGGGGGTGATGACGGTGTTCTGGGTGATGGCGATGTCCCCGATGGTGCTGAGCACGGGCTCGTTCGCCCCACCGGGCGTCGGTCCGGCGGGGACGGGGGCGTAGCCGCCGGTGGGGGCCCCGTAGGGCTCGATCGCCCCGTACCCGTCGGCGGGGTTCCAGGCCGACGGGTCGGGCTGCTGCTGGTTCTGCTGCTGCCAGGGGTCGCCGTCGGGGGAAGGGTAAGGGTTCATGGGCCGATTGTGTCAAAGCGCGGGGGCCCGGGGAACGCGATCCCGGGCACGACCTCGGCCGAGAGGGCTTCGGGGCCGTGGCCGGATGTGGCCACTCCCGCGGCGCCGGGGACCGTTCGTGACGGCTCCCGTTCGCTGCGTGCCGGAGCGTTCCCGCTGGATGTGGTGTGGGTCACTCTAAACATGCCACTTCCCGCGGGCGGGCGGAGGGGGTGGGAGCAGGCCCGGACGCTAAACGTGAAACTCTTTCGCGATTTACTTACCCGTACGTAACATGCCGCTGAACCATCGCCCGCACCCCCAGGTGGTGACAGCACATGCCCCCTTCTCCCCCCTCGCTGGCAAGGCGGCTGCGCGCCGGTGCCTCCGGTGTCGCCCTGGCGGTCGCGGCCGCCACCGTCTCGGCGCTCCCCGCGGCACCCGCCCTGGCCGAACCCCTCCCCGACTACTGCGCACCCGAGGGATGCCACGACATCCTCCCGCCGGGCCAGAACGGCAGCGCGACCCTCGTCGAGATCCTCGGCCACCAGGCCTTCGGGACCCGGCCCCGGTTCTCCTCCAGCCAGCTGGACATGTACGACGACCTCGTCCACTACTACGACGGCCTCACCGAGGAGAGCCTGGACGACTTCTTCCTCGACGCCACCTTCGGTGTGGCCGAGGGCGACGTGGGCCGCAGGTACCAGCCGCGGTCCGACGTCACGATCACCCGCGACCGGCACCACGGCATCCCCCACATCGAGGGGACCACCCGTGAGGGCACGATGTTCGGCGCCGGGTACGCGGCCGCCGAGGACCGGCTCTTCCTCATGGACGTGCTGCGCCGCGTCGGCCGCGGCGAGCTCACCTCCTTCGCCGGCGGCGCCGAGGGCAACCGCGGCCTGGAACAGGACCTGTGGCGCAACGCCCCCTACACCGAGGAGGACAAGCAGGCCCAGGTCGACCGGGTCGCCGCCAGCGGTGAGCGCGGGGAGCAGGCCCTGGCCGACGTCGGGGACTACCTCGACGGCGTCAACACCTACATCGAGCAGGCCGACGAGGGCCGCTACTTCCCCGGTGAGTACGTCCTGACCGGGCACAAGAACGCCATCACCAACGCCGGTGAGATCGAGCCCTTCACCGTCACCGACGTCGTCGGCATCGCCTCCATGGTCGGCGGCATCTTCGGCGGCGGCGGTGGCGGCGAGGTCCAGGCCGCCATCGTCCTAGCCAACTTCCAGGACCGCTACGGCGCCGAGGAGGGCCTGGCCCTGTGGCAGGACTGGCGCATGGAGAACGACCCCGAGGCCGTGGTCAGCGTCCCGGGCGAGTTCCCCTACAGCGGGACCCCGGAGGACCCGGTCGGCGAGGTCCGGCCCGACCCGGGCTCGGTGGAGTACTACGACATCGTCCACGACGAGCACGGCTCCGCGGCCTCCGGGCAGGCGGCGGAGTCCGCCGAACCCCTCGCCGCGGCCACGGAGGCGCCCGACGGGGGCGAGGAGGTCACCGTCGAGGACCTCAGCGAGGAGCAGCAGGACGAACTCGACGCCATGGTGGAGGAGGGCGACCTCTCCGCCGCCGAGGGCGTGTTCAACGAGGGCGTGCTGCCCGAGGGCCTGCTCGAACCGCACGGCATGTCCAACGCCCTGCTGGTCTCCGGCGAGCACACCGAGAGCGGCAACCCGGTGGCCGTCATGGGTCCGCAGACCGCCTACTTCTCGCCCCAGCTGCTCCTGCTCCAGGAACTCCAGGGGCCGGGGATCAGCGCCCGCGGCGCCTCCTTCGCCGGGGTGAGCTTCTACGTCCAGATGGGCCGCGGCGTCGACTACGCCTGGAGCGCCACCTCGGCCGGCCAGGACCTCACCGACACCTTCGCCGTCCACCTGTGCGAGACCGACGGCTCCGAGCCCACCAAGGCCTCGCGTGCCTACATCGACTCCTCCGGGGACTGCACCCCCTTCGAGGAGCTGAGCGTCACCAACGAGTGGACGCCCACCGTGGCCGACGGCACCCCGGCGGGCGGCTACACGCTCACCTCGCTGCGGTCCGAGTACGGGCTGGTGCAGTCGTTCGCGACGGTGGACGGCACCCCGGTCGCGTTCACCTCGCTGCGCTCCACCTACATGCACGAGGTGGACTCCATCATCGGGTTCCAGCGCTTCAACGACCCCGACGAGATCACCTCGGCGGAGACGTTCACCGACGCCGCCGAGGACATCGGATACGCCTTCAACTGGCACTACGTGGACGACGAGGACATCGCGTTCATCAACTCCGGCGCCAACCCGGAACGGAACCCGGGCACCAACCCCAACCTGCCCATCGACGCCTACTCGGACGCGGGCTGGTCCGGCTGGGACCCGGACGGCAACACCGCCTCCTACATCCCCAAGAGCGAGCACCCGCAGGCGGTCAACCCCGACTACATCGTCAACTGGAACAACAAGCCCGCGCACGGGTACACCTCGGGCTGGGCCACCGGCTCGGTGCACCGCGGCGACCTGCTCGACACCCGCGTCTCCTCGCTGATCGACGGCGGGCACAGGTTCACCACCGCGAGCCTGACGCAGGTGATGATGGAGGCCGGCACCACCGACCTGCGCGCCCAGGAGGTGCTTCCGCTGCTGCTGGAGGTCATCGGCTCCGAGGAGGTCGACGACCCCGCCCTGGCGTCGGCGGTCGAGGGCCTGCGGCAGTGGAACGAGGCGGGGTCCCAGCGCCGTGAGCCCTCCCGGGACGCGGGCTACTACTCCTACGCCGACTCCATCCGGATCCTGGACGCCTGGTGGCCGCTCCTGGTCCGGGCCCAGTTCGAGCCCGAGCTGGGCGAGGACCTGTACACCGAGCTGACCAGGGCGGCGCAGATCGACGAGTCGCCCTCGGGCAACATCGGCGGCGGCACCCCCGGCAGCGTCAACCAGGGCCAGCCCCACCGCGGCTCCGCCTTCCAGTACGGGTGGTGGTCGTACGTGGACAAGGACCTGCGCACTGTGCTGGGCCAGGACGTCGAGGGACCGCTCGGCGACGGAGCCTACTGCGGCGACGGGGACCTGGCAGAGTGCCGCACGGTCCTGCTCGACACCCTCGCGGAGGCCGTGGCCACCCCGGCGGGCGAGGTCTACCCGGGTGACGGCCACTGCGCGGTCGGCGCCCAGGTGTGCGCGGACACGGTGATCCACCAGTCGGTGGGCGGCATCAACATGTGGCCGATCGCCTGGCAGAACCGGCCCACCTACCAGCTCGTCTACCAGTTCTCCGGCGGACGGTAGCGACGGGCGGCACGGCCCCCGGCGGCCCTGAGCGGGTGCCTCCGGGGGCCGTGCCGTGCCCGGGCGCCTCTGTACCCGAGCGGCGGACCGGTGCGTGGAAGGCCTCGCCGGGCTCCGACCGGAACCCCGGCCGAAAGCCCCGCCGCCGGACCCCGGACACGGGGCGCCCGCCCCGGAGCGCGACCCGCGGAACCCGTGTCGCGGGCCCCGCCGCCGGCACCGTCCGGCGCGGACCGGGGCCGCCCGGGGCCCGACCGGAACCAGAGGACGAAATCCCCGTACTCGTAAGCGAATCGTGTGGTTCGTCGGCCCTGGGTGGGTAGCAAAGGAATACCCGGAACAAGAACGGGAGGGTGGTACATGGACGCCTGGTTGGTCTGGCTGGTCCTCGCCGTCGTCCTGGGGATCATCGAGATCGTCACCCTCACCTTCGTCCTGGGACTCCTCGGCGCGGCGGCCCTGGTCGCCGCCCTGCTCGGCGCCGTCGGACTCCCGCTCCCGGTGCAGATCATCGGGTTCGTCGGAGCCTCGGCCGCCGGAATCTACCTGTTGCGGCCGATCATGCGCCGCCAGCTCGCCCGCGGGCCCGTGGTGCGCTCGGGTGTCGAGGGGCTGGTGGGGCGCAGCGCCGTGGTGCTCCAGCCCGTGGACCGGGACAAGGGACTGATCAAGCTCTCCGGAGAAGAGTGGTCGGCGCGCAGCATCGACGAGGACCTGGTGATCCCCGTGGGAGCGCACGTCGACGTGATGGAGATCGACGGCGCCACCGCCGTGGTCTACCCGCGCGAGGCCCTTCCCTGAGCCGGCCGCCGGGGAGGGCGGGCGGGCCGGGGCCGCGCGCACCGCCGCAGACACGAACCGAAGTCAGGTGCCGAACATGTTGGATGCCCTACCGCTCATCATCCTCGCCGTCCTCTGCGTCGCCCTCGCCATGTCGGCGATCCGCATCGTCCCCCAGGCCAGGGCGTACAACATCGAACGCTTCGGCCGCTACACCAGGACGCTCGGACCCGGCCTGAACTTCCTCATCCCGGGGGTCGACCGCGTCAACACCAGGTTCGACCTGCGCGAGCACGTGTTCAGCTCGCGCCCCCAGCCGGTCATCACCGAGGACAACCTGGTCGTCAACATCGACACCGTCCTCTACTACCAGATCACCGAGCCCAAGGCCGCCGCCTACGAGGTCGCCAACTACATCCAGGCCATCGACCAGCTCACGGTCACGACCCTGCGCAACGTGATCGGCTCGATGGACCTGGAGCGCACGCTCACCTCCCGCGAGGAGATCAACACCCGCCTGCGCGGCGTCCTGGACGACACCACCGGCAAGTGGGGCATCCGCGTCAACCGGGTGGAGATCAAGGCCATCGACCCGCCGCCCACCATCAAGGAGGCGATGGAGAAGCAGATGCGGGCCGACCGCGACAAGCGCGCGGCCATCCTGCACGCCGAAGGCGAGCGCCAGGCCCGCATCCTCAAGGCCGAGGGCGCCCGCCAGCAGGCGATCCTGGAGGCGCAGGGCGACCAGCAGGCGGCGATCCTGCGGGCCGACGGCGAGGCGCAGGCGGTGGAGCGGGTCTTCCAGGCGGTGCACGCCAACAACGCCGACGCCAAGCTGCTCGCCTACAAGTACCTGGAGACCCTGCCGCAGCTGGCCAACGGGGAGGGGAACACGTTCTGGGTCATCCCGGGCGAGTTCACCGAGGCGGTCAAGAACGTCAGCCACGCCTTCGCGGGGGAGGCGGTGCGCTCGCGCCCCTCCACGGAGAAGGACGAGGACGCCGGGGTGGACGGACCGGCCCGGATCGCCGGGCCCGAGCCGAGCGAGCTGTCCGCGTCGGAGCGGGCCGCCGTGGACGCCGCGGAGGCGGCCAGGCAGGCGGTGGAGGACGCCCGCGACGACGTGCGCCGCGCCGGGGTGGCCGGTGTGCGCGGTCCCGAGGCGGCTCCGCGCCCGCGCGAGGAGGGGGAGGGGTAGCCCGGGCGGGCCGGAACGGCCGCGGTCCCGTTCCCGGGACCGCGGCCGCGCCGTGCGGCCCGTCCGGGGCCGACCGGGGTCAGACCAGGACGAGCTTGCCGGTGGTCCGGCGCGAGGCCAGGTCGGCCTGGGCCGCGCCCGCGTCGGCCAGCGGGTACCGGCCGCCGATCCGCACGTCCAGGCGGCCCGCGCCCACCAGGGAGAACAGGTCCCCGGCCCGCCACAGCAGCTCCGAGCGGTCGGCCACGAAGTGCGCCAGCGAGGGCCGGGTCAGGTACACCGAGCCGGCGGCGTTGAGCCGCTGCGGGTCCACCGGGTCCACCGCTCCCGAGGACTGCCCGAACAGCGCCAGCACACCGCGCGGGCGCAGCGACGCCAGGCTCGCGTCGAAGGTGTCGCGGCCCACGCCGTCGTAGACGGCCGCCACGCCCGCTCCGCCGGTGAGGTCGCGCACCGCCTCGGCCACCGGGACCTCGGTGTAGCGGACGACCTCGTCGGCGCCGGCCGCGCGGGCGACGCGCTCCTTCTCCTCGGAGGAGACGGTGCCGATCACGCGGGCGCCCCGCTCCTTGGCCAGCTGGGTGACGAGCAGGCCGGTGCCGCCCGCCGCGGCGTGCACCAGGACGGTCTCGTCCCCGGCCACCGGGTGCACCGAGTTCACCAGGTAATGGGCGGTCATGCCCTGGAGCAGCAGGGCCGCCGCCTGCTCCGGGGACACCTCCTCGGGCACCGGCACCACGAGGGACGCCTTGACCACGGCGCGGTCGGCGTAGGCGCCCGGCGCCATCGCCCACCCCACCCGCTGCCCGACGGACAGGTCCCCGACGCCCTCGCCGACGGCGGCCACCGTGCCGGCGGCCTCCATGCCCGGGACGAAGGGCAGCGGGACGTCGTACTGGCCGCTGCGCTGGTAGATGTCGATGAAGTTGACCCCGCGGGCCTCCACGTCGATGAGGACCTCACCGGGGCCGGGTACGGGGTCGACGACCTCGGAGACGCGCAGGACCTCGGGTCCGCCGGTCTCCTCCAGGACGATGGCGCGCATGCTTCCACTCCTTGCCGAATGCGAATGCCCGGCATCATGCCAGGCCGTCCGGGGCGGCGCCACGGCGGCACCCGCCCCGGGGCGCGGTCACTCCTGCGCGAGGATCTCGTGCACCGAGAAATCGGTGTAGAGCACGGCCATCGGCTGGTGGCCGGGGCCCGACCGGGTCATCATCCCGATCCGCCGGCGGTCCTCGGCCTCCTCGGCCTCCGCGGGCAGCGGGTCGGAGTCGACGGCGCTCACCGCGTGCTCGCCGTTCACCCACAGGGCCAGCTCCATGCGTGCCTCGCCGCCCTCGTCCTCGACGTACTCGCAGGCGAAGGCGAGCGTGTTGACCACGATCTCGTCCCGGTCGAACTCGTACGGGGACCCGGGGTCGTACCCGTCCGTCCTGGCGCTCTCCTCGAACAGCGGGTAGGGCTCGAACCCGCGGACCTCGTTGGTGCGTTCGAGGACCTGGTCGCCCTCCTCCTCGCTCATCCGCCGGATCTCGGCCTGCTGCCCGTCGTAGCGCACCGCGGCCTCGTACTGGGTGCGGTACTCCTCGCCGGAGGTGTCCCAGCAGCGGACGCCGAAGGTCGCCTGCTCGGGCCCCTCGATCACGTAGGCACCGGCGGTGACCAGCACCCGGTCGGGCATGTCGTCCTCGCGGTCCAACGGCACGACCAGGCCCCGGCTCGGGTCGTCGCCCGAGGGCTCGGGGTGCCGGAGGAGCATGCCGCGGCGCTCCTCCCAGTACAGGGCACCGTCCTCGACCTCCTCGGCGTCGTAGAAATAGGTGTTCCACGCGGGGTTGAAGGAGAAGTCGGTGTTGTAGATCGAGACGATCTCGTTGTCCTCCTCCGAGGGGGGCCGGGGCTCCAGGTTGGACAGGACCACCGGGCCGATCCCGGCGATCAGCACGAGAGCGCCCGAACCCGCTCCGAGGGCGAGCAGCAGTCGGCGTTTGCGCCGTGCGCCGTCGCCCGCGCCGCCGGCCCCGCCGTTCGCGCCGGCGTTCGGCGGCACCGGGGCGCCGGGACCGCCCGGACCCGCCGGGAAGCCGTGGGCGGGCTGCCCGTGCGGCGGCGGGGCGTACCCGGCGGGCATCCGGTGGGTGGCGGGGGGCTGGGGGCCGGAGGGCCCGTGGTGCGCCCGCTCGTGGAGGGTGGGCGGCACCTGGCCGCCGGGGCCCTGGTGGGCGGTGGCGGGGGGCAGTTCGCGGCCCGGGTGGTAGGGCAGGGTCGGGTTCGCGCCGGTGCCGCCCCCGTAGTGGACCTGCCCCTGCGGGAAGGGGGCGGTGGCCCCCTCGGGCGGGGTCTGCCCGTGCGGCGGGGTGGCCGGTGCGGGCGGGGCCCCCGGGACGGGGGCGCCGGTCGGCACCTCCCAGGAGTCGCTGATGCTGCGCCGCACCTCGGCCTCGGCCGGTGCGTCCTGTCCGGTGAGGCGGGCCAGGATCTGCTGTGAGGTGGGCCGCCGGGACGGGTCCTTGTCCAGGGCGGCGGCCACCAGGTCGTACAGGCCCGGGTCCAGGCCCTCCAGCCGGGGCGGGGCCGACGTGATGTTGTGCAGCACGGCGGGCACGGAGACGGCGTCGAACGGCGCCTCCCCGATCCCCGCGAAGGCCACCAGGCAGCCCCAGGCGAAGATGTCGGCCGCGGCCGTGGGCCGCTCGCCCATCAGCAGTTCCGGCGCCATGTACGAGGGGGTGCCCATCAGCTGGCTGGACCGGGTGACCCCGCCGGAGTCCTCCAGCGCGCGGGCGATCCCGAAGTCGATCACCTTGGGGCCCACCGGGGACAGCAGCACGTTGCCGGGCTTGAGGTCGCGGTGGATCACCCCCGACCCGTGGATGGCGGTGAGCGCGGCGGCCACGCCCATGGCCAGGCCGTCCAGGGTGCCCCCGGTCATCGGGCCGCCCTGGCGGACCGCCTCGTCCAGGTTCGGCCCCGGGACGTACTCGGAGACGATGAACAGGGTGTCGCCCTCCAGGTGGGCGTCGATCACCCCCGCCGTGGAGAACCGGGCCACCCGGCGGGCCGACTCCACCTCGCGGGCGAACCGCAGCCTGAACGACTCGTCGTCGGCGAGGTCGGGATGGATGAGCTTGACGGCGACGGGCCGGCCGGAGGCGTCCTCCGCCAGGTAGACGGTGCCCATGCCGCCACGGCCCAGGCGCGCGGTGATCCGGTAGCCACCGAGTTCACGGGGGTCGCCCGCGCGCAGGGGTTTGCCGCTCTGGTGGCCGTTCGACGTCACGTGGAGGGTCCTCGCATGGATCGGGGATGGGGTGGTGCAAGCGTATCGACGGCGACACGCCGTGCGATTCCGAACGGGGGGATCCCCGCGCCGGACGCGCACGCCGGAGGGGGTGCCGCACACCGGTCACATGAGGTGATGCCGACCTTCGCGAAACAGTTCCACGGGTCCGCCGATTTCGCTACTGTGGGAACACTTGTTCGAACATCTGTCCGTATCTTCCCCGCGGGCGGGCGCATCCGGGGCCGGAGGGGTCGATGCCGAGGGGAAGTGTCGTGGGAAGGTACTACGGGACAGAGGTGACGGTCGTGGAGGACGCGGGCCGGCCGGCCCGGTTCACCTGGAACGGCAGGGTCTACGGCGTGCGCCGGATCATGGAGCACTGGGTCACGCCGCAGGACGGGTGGCGGGCCTCGCGCGGTCCCCTGACGCCCCGCAGCGAGCACTGGCGGCTGGAGGCCGGCGCCGCCGGATCCGAGGGGGTGTACGAACTGCGCCACGACACCGCCACCGGGACCTGGTCGCTGTCCCGGGTGTGGGGGTGAGGCGGGGCGTGCGCCGTGCCGGGGCCCGGTGTTCCGGGGCTCAGTGCGCCGGGGGCCGGTCCCGGAGGTCGGCGGGGAGCAGTCCGTACACGGCCAGGTCGGTGCGGCGGCCCCCGTGCAGGGGCATGGCGCCGCGCTCCACGCCCTCCAGGGTGAACCCGGCCTTCTCGGCCACCCGGCGCGAGGCGGTGTTCCGTGGCGCCGCCTTGATCTCCAGCCGCTGGAACCCCTGGTCCAGGGCCCAGCGGGACACCGCCACCACCGCCTCGGTGATGTGGCCTCGGCCGCGTTCGCCGGGGGCCGCCCAGTAGCCGATCTCGCTGTTCATCGCCTGCCACATCACGCGGACCAGCCCCACCGCGCCCACCAGCCGGCCGCCGTCCCTGAGCGTGACCGCCCACTGCTGGCCCTCGCCGCCGGTGCGCATCCCCGGCGCGATCTCCCGGCACCACTGCTCGGCGTCCGCGCGCGTGTAGGGGGCGTCGGGGCGGGGGAGCGGGAGCCAGGCCTGCAGGCCCGGGTCGCTGCAGGAGGCGTACACGTCGTCGATGTCGTCCTCGATGAAGGCGCGCAGGCGCAGGCGCTCGGTCTCCAGGACGACGGAGGGCAGGACCGGGCGCGGTGGGCGCAGGGCGGTCATGGGGAACTCCCGGGTTCGCAGGACTCGGTCCCACAAGCGTAGACACGCCTCGCGACCGGCCCCGCCGACCCCGACGGACCCGTGCGGTCGGCGCCGGAACGCCGACCGCGGCGGATCAGACCAGACCGCGTGCGACGCGGTCGCGGATCGCGGTGTCGAACACCTCGGCGAAGGCGTTGCCCGGGCACTCGGTGGACAGCCAGTCGCGGTGCCGGCCCAGCGCAGGGCCGGGGGTGACGGCCCCCGTGGCGGGGTTGGTGTAGTCGATCCGGGCGCGGGGGTCCACCCCGGTCACCGCGCACAGCAGGCGCAGTACGCGGACCAGCGAGTCCTGGGCGGCCGGGGTGGGCAGGGCGTCGGTGAAGTCCCCGAGCAGGCACACGCCGACGTTGCCGTGGTTGACGCCGAAGGCGTGCCCGGCGGTGACCGAACGCGCCCGGCCGGGCAGCGGGAGACCGGAGAAGACGGGGACGCCGTCCTCACCGGAGTGGCGCCCCTCGTACACCCCGCCCTCGGGGTCGATGAGCAGGTGGTAGCCGATGTCGCCCCAGGCCTGCTCCACCGCGTGCAGGTAGTACACGGCGCGCACGTCGGCGGAGTGGTCGCCGGTGGTCGCCATGGCGGTGTGGTGCACGGTGATCGCCTGCACCGGGTGGAAGACCGCGGGCCACAGGTCGTTCCCCTCGCCGTCGAACCGCCAGGACTCGTCGGCGCCCCACCCGGCGCGCGTGCGCAGGCGCAGGGCGGGCGGGCCCGCGGTCCGGCCGTCCCCGGCGGACAGGGTGGTCCGCTCGGGACCGCCGACGCGCAGGCCCTCGCCGTCGAACAGGTTCACGGCGGCGGTGTCCCCCTCGATGTCGGCCTCGTACCCGGTGGCGCCCTCGGGGGCGCGGACCAGGGCCGAGCCGACCGGGGCGTCGTCGTCGCGCCCCTCGGCGTGCAGGTGGAGGGGCTCCCAGGCGCCGGTGCCGGAGGGGGTGCGGAAGCGGATGGCGCCGCGGGCGCCGGGGCGGCCGGTCACCGTGACCACGTCGAACGGCCGCCCGGGGCGGACGGGGGTACCGGCGGGGGCGGTCTCGGCCAGGACGCGGGGAACGGTACCGTCCCCGGCGGCCAGAGCGGCGCGCGGTGCCGCGACACCGCCCAGCGCGGCCAGTCCGGCCGCGGCGGTGGCACCGGTGAGGAACGTGCGTCGTCGCATGCGGGTCGTCTCCTTGGGGTGAGCGATGGGGACCCGGGGGCAGGGAGCCCCGCCACTCTCGCACATGACCGACCACGGTGGGTGACGAATAGCGGGCGGAGGCGGGGGGAGCCTGGCCGGATCCGGCCGCCCCGCTCCGCGGCTCCGGGCGCCGGCGGCCCGCTTCGTGTTCCGCCCGCCCCGCCCCGGCAGCTCGCACCCCCCTTCCGGGACCCGCCTCCACCTGGGAGGACAGGGGGGATACCGGACACCGTCCGCGCGCCTTCAGGGTGACTCTGGCACAGTTGACGGTGATGTGCGGGGCTTGGGGAGAGGGGGTCGAGAGGCGATCCGCCCAAGGCCCGGGGGACCCGTGCGAGCGGTACGCCGCCGCAGACTACGCTTACCGGTCGAACACCGGGACGAGCAGTGGGAACGGGCAGTCGACACACCTTCACGGGGGGCGATCATGACCGAGGACGACCGAGAGGACTCCCGCCGCGGCGGCGCGGGCGGCGAGGACCCCCGCGGCCGGACCGCCGGGACGCCCGGCTTCGGGCCGCTCGGCGGCCTGCTCGACGGCCTGCCCGAGAGCGGCCGCGGCACCAGGCCCCGGCGGCCTGCGGGGGCCAACCCGTTCCGGCGGCCCGACCCGGCCCCCGCCGCCCGCCCCGAGCGGTCCCCGGCGGCCCCACCGCCCCCGGCCCCCGCCGCGCCGCCGCCCGAGCCGGAGGACCGGGCCGAGCCCGCCGCCCGGGCACCCGAACCCGAACCGCCCGCCGACCCCGCCCCGACCCCGCCGGCCCGGCCCAACGTGATCCCCTTCCGGAACCCGCCCGAGCCCGACCCCCGGGCCGAGCACCCGCCACAGGACCGGACCGGGGCCGACGCGCCGCCGGAACGCGCCGACCACCCGGCGGCCACCGCCGCCGGGACACCAGCGGACACCACCCCCGCGACCACCGAAGCAGAACAGAGCATGCACGTACACGAAGCGGCCGTCCCCCACGCCGAGCCGCACCCGGCACAGCCGCCGCGCCCCGCCGCGGTCCGACCCGCACCGGAGCCGGCCTCCCCGGCACCGGCCCCCGCGGAGCCGGCCGCACCGGCGGAACGCACCGACCACGCCTACGACGAGGCCGAGCGCGCCGCCGTCTACCGGGCCATCCACGACCGGCGCGACGTGCGCACCGGGTTCCTCCCCGACCCCGTCGACCACGAGGTGCTCGCCCGCGTCCTGGAGGCCGCCCACCGGGCACCCAGCATCGGCCACTCCCAGCCCTGGGACTTCGTGGTCATCGAGGACCCCGGCCTGCGCGGCCGCGTCCTGGACCTGGCCCGGCGCGAACGCGACGAGTACGCCCACGCCCTGCCCGGCACCCGCGCCCGCGCCTTCTCCGGGCTCAAGGTCGAGGCCGTGGCCGAGGCCCCGCTCAACATCGCGGTCACCGTCGACCCCGCCCGCGGCCTGCGGCACACCCCCGGCCGCCACGCCCGGCCCATGAGCGCCTCCTACGCCGCCGCCCTGGCCGTGGAGAACCTGTGGCTGGCCGCCCGCGCCGAAGGCCTCGGCGTGGGCTGGGTCGGCTTCGCCGACGAACGCGACGTCGCCCGCGTCCTCGACCTCCCCTCCCACCTCGAAGTCGTCGCCTACCTCTGCCTGGGCCACGTCGAGGAGTTCCCCACCGAACCCGAGCTCGGCCTCTCCGGCCGGGCGAAGGGACGCCCCCTGTCCTGGGCGGTGCACCACGACCGCTACGGTCGCCGCGGTCTGCCCGGCCAGGAGCCCACGACCCTGCTGGAGGAGACCATCGCCGCCATCGGAGTCCTGAACACCCGCGCGGTGGAGGAGGCCCGGGACCGGCAGGACAGGATGACCAAGCCGCCGGGCTCCCTCGGGATCCTGGAAGAGGTGTCCGTCCGCCTGGCCGGGCTCGCCGGGGAGTGCCCCCCGCCCATCCCCGAGCCCGCGGCCGTCGCCGTGTTCGCCGGGGACCACGGCGTCCACGCCCAGGGGGTGACCGCCTGGCCGCAGGAGGTCACCGAGCAGATGGTGCACAACTTCCTCAACGGCGGAGCCGTCGTCAACGCGTTCGCCGCCCAGGTCGGGGCGGAGGTCACCGTGGTCGACGTCGGCGTGGTCGGCGACCTGCCGCACGCCGCCGGGCTGCTGTCGCGCAAGGTCGCCCGCGGCACCGCCGACATCACCCAGGGCCCCGCCATGACCCGCGACCAGGCCATGCAGGCCCTGGAGAGCGGCATCGAGGTGGCCCGCGACCTGGTCACCGCGGGCAACCGCTGCCTGGTCACCGGCGACATGGGCATCGCCAACACCACTCCTTCGGCCGCCCTCATCTGCGCCTTCACCGGCGCCGCCGCGGAGGAGGCCACCGGCCGCGGCACCGGGGTGGACGACGCGATGTTCGACAACAAGGTCGACGTGGTCCGCCGCGCCCTGGCGGCCAACCCCGTGGACCCGGCCGACCCCATCGGCACCCTGGCCGCCCTGGGCGGGTTCGAGCACGCGGCTCTGGCCGGGTTCATCCTCGGCGGCGCGGCCATGCGCGTCCCGGTGCTGCTCGACGGCGTCATCGCCGGATCGGCCGCACTGGCCGCCGCGGCGATCTCCGGCGACTCCATCGGCGCGTACTTCGCCGGCCACCGCTCCAGCGAGCCCGGCCACGCCCTGGTGCTGGAGCACCTGGGGCTGCGCCCGCTGGTGGACCTGGAGATGCGCCTGGGCGAGGGGTCGGGCGCGCTGCTGGCCCTGCCGCTCCTCCAGGGCGCGGCCCGGGCCCTGCGCGACGTCGCCACCTTCGACGACGCCGGGGTCTCCTCCGCGCACTGACCCGCCGCGCGCCGCGCGCCGGGACCTCCCGGCCGCCACGGCCGCCCGCGCCCCTCCGGGTGCGGGCGGTCTCACATTCTCCACAGGGTCTGCTTCATCTCCCTGTAATACCGTTTTGACAAGGTAATTTGGAGCAATCGCCGACCATACCCGGCGGGCGCCCGGGCCCCGTGCCCGGTGACGGCCCCCGCCGGTGCCCCGCCGCCGTCGCCGGGGTCCGCCGGAACCGACGACCGAAGGGGTGCGCCCCGTGACCTATCTCCTCGGCCTGCGCCTGCACGACCGTGACGTCCTCGTCATCGGCGGCGGCCGCGTCGCCCAACGCCGTGTCCCCGTCCTGCTCCAGGCGGGCGCCCGGGTCACCGTGGTGTCCCCGGCCGTCTCCGCCGCGCTGGAGGACCTCGCCGCCGCCGGGCGCATCACCTGGACCGCCCGCGCCTACGAGCCCGGCGACGTCGCCGGGCCCGGCGCGCCCGCCCACTGGCTGGTCCACGCCGCCACCGACGACCCGCGGGTCAACGCCGCGGTCGCGGCCGAGGCCGAGGCCGCCCGCATCTGGTGCGTGCGCGCCGACGACCGGCACGCCTCCGCGGCCTGGACCCCGGCCAGCGGCCAGGAGGGCGGCATCACCGTCGGCGTCGTCGCCTCCGGCGACCCGCGGCGCTCCGCCGGACTGCGCGACGCCATCGTCGACGGCCTGGCCGACGGGACCCTGGACGCCCGCCGCGGGCGCGAGCGCCTCACCGGCGTCGCCCTGGTCGGCGGCGGACCCGGTGATCCCGGTCTGATCACGGTCCGGGGCCGGCAGCTGCTCTCCCAGGCCGACGTCGTGGTGGTGGACCGGCTCGCCCCCACCTCGCTGCTGGACCGGCTCCCCGCCGACGTGGAGATCGTCGACGCCGCCAAGATCCCCTACGGCCGCTCCATGCTCCAGGAGGAGATCAACCGGATCCTCGTCGACCGCGCCCGGCAGGGGAGGTTCGTGGTCCGCCTCAAGGGCGGCGACTCCTTCCTCTTCGGCCGCGGGGGAGAGGAGGCCGCGGCCTGCGCCGCCGCCGGGATCCCCGTCATCGCCGTCCCCGGCGTCACGAGCGCGCTCGCCGCCCCCGCCGCCGCCGGGATCCCCGCCACCCACCGCGGCGTCTCCCAGGACCTCCACATCGTCTCCGCCCACGTCGCCCCCGGCGACCCCCGGTCCACCGTGGACTGGGCCGCGCTGGCGCGCTCGACCGGTACCGTCGTCGCCCTCATGGGGGTGGAGCGCCTGGCCGCGATCACCGACGCGCTCGTCTCCCACGGGCGCTCCCCGGACACCCCGGCCGCCGTCGTCCAGGAGGCGACCCTGCCCGGGCAGAGGACGGTCACGGGTACGCTGGCCACCATCGCCGATTCGGCCGCCAGGGCCGGAGTGCGGCCCCCCGCCGTGGTGATCATCGGGGAAGTGGTCCAAACAGCGCGGGAACTTGACATACTGCACACGGGGAACCAGTTCGAGACCCATCGACTGGCGGCCGGGCGCGATCTCCCATGACACCCCCCGATGGCATCGCCCGCCCGGTGGGACGCCAGCACCGTTGAGGAGGGCATACCGATCATGACCCGGCCGTCGGCCGCGCCGGACACCACCGGTTCCGGTCCCGCGGGCCGGTTCGGTACCGGACCGGCCGCCACCTCCGACCAGCCCGCCCAGGGCTCCGGACCGCTGCCCGGGGAGGACCCCCGGGCCATCAACGAGGCCCGGCGGGGGCCCACCGTCCCCGTTGCGGCCGGACCCGCCAAACACCGAGCCCCCGTCCCGGAGGACGACCGCTTCGAACAGGTCCTGGAGTCCCTGCGCAAACAGATCCGGGACCTGAGGTTCGCCGACGGCCTCCCCGGGGCCGAGGAGGGGCGCGTCCTGCAGGCCGACGTGCTCGCCCAGCTCTCCGACTACGTGCTGCCCCGGGTGCGCCGCCCCGACATCCCACTGCTCATCGCGGTCGCGGGATCCACCGGCGCGGGCAAGTCCACCCTGGTCAACAGCCTGGTCGGCGAGCAGGTCACCACCACCGGCGTACGCAGGCCCACCACCAACAGCCCGGTCCTGGCGTGCAACCCCGCCGACGTGGACTGGTTCAGCGAGGCCTCCTTCATCCCGTCGCTGCCGCGCGTGCGCCAGCAGGGCCTGGCGATGCCAGGCAAGGACGGCATGCTGGTCCTGGCCGCCACCGAGGCCATGCCGCCCGGTGTGGCCCTGCTCGACACCCCCGACGTCGACTCCGCGGTGGCCGCCCACCACGAGTTCGCGGCCAAGTTCCTCGACGCCGCCGACCTGTGGGTGTTCGTCACCACCAGCAGCCGCTACGCCGACGCCCGCGTGTGGGAGTTCCTCCAGGTCGCCCGAGACCGCGACACCTCCATGGCGGTCGTGCTGTCCCGGGTGCCGCGCAAGGGGCGCCGCAGGCTCCTGGACCACTTCGGCGCCATGCTGGAGGCCAACGGGCTGGGCGCGGCGGCCCGGTTCGCCATCCCCGAGACCGACCAGATCCGGGGCGAGCGCTTCACCTCCAACGTCGCCGACCACATCCGCGGCTTCCTCGCCGACGTGGCGGGCGAGGCCGAGCAGCGCGACCGCGTGTCCCGGCGCACCTTCATCGGGGTCATCGACAGCTTCCGCACCCGGGTGCCCGAACTGGCCCGCCAGGTGGAGACCCAGATCGAGGCCGGCCGTGTCATGGCCACCGCCGTGGACACCGCCTACGCCGACTCCCGGGCGCGCATCGGCAGCGGGCTCGGCGACGGCTCCCTGCTGCGCGGCTCGCTGATCGCCCGTTGGCAGGAGGTCGCCGCCAGCGGCGAGCTCGCCCGCAGCCTGCGCCCGCGCGGCCGGCGCACCCGCAGGGCGGGCCGGGTCGAGCAGGCGGAGCGCGGACAGCGGGTGGCCGCCCTGGAGCGCGCCGTCCGCGACGCCGTCGAGGCCCTCGTTGTGTCCTCCTGCGAACGCGCCTCCGAGGAGGTCGAAAGCGTCTGGCGGGGGGTCCCCGGCGGCGCCGACCTGGCCGCCCGGGCCCTCGACCAGCCCGGCACCGGCCTGCTGGTCCAGCAGATCCGCCACGAGATCGGCGAGTGGCAGCGCGACATCGCCGAGATGACGGGGGAGGCCGGGGCCACCAAGCGCTCCGTCGCCCGCCTGGTCACCTTCGACCGGGACATCGTCACCCTGATCCTCATCATCGACCTGCTCGGCTACGAGCGGTCCAGCTCCGGGGGCGGCGCGCACGCCGCGGAACCCCCCGGCCCGTCACCGCAACGCCTGCTCAAGGGGTTGTTCGGCGCGCAGTCGCTGCGCAGCATCGGCGCGAAGGCGCGGGAGAACCTCATCGCCCGCATCAACGGCCTGCTCGACCGCGAACGGGTCCCGTTCGACACCGCACTGGCGTCGGCGGGGATCCCCTCCGAGGACGCCGCCGTCCAGCTCTACCAGGCCACGTACAACCTTGAGATAGCACGATGACGACTCAGTGGAACCCCGCGCAGGCGCACGGGGACACCGACGCCGCCCCCGACGGGGACGCACCGGCACCCGCGGACAACGGGCCCTGGCGCGGCTACACCGTGCCGGTACCCGAGCACCCGGACCACGCCCGCCACGGAGGGGAGGCGGAGGAGCCCGCGCACGACGGGATCTCCGCCTACCCCGACGACGTGTCGGCCGCTCCGGGCGAGCCCGCCGGAGAGGCGCCCCGGGTCCCCGGGGACGCCGGTGACACCGCACCCGGGGGCGATGGGGCACGGACCCAGCGCCGCAGCGGCCGCCACGCGCGCCACGCCGCCCCGCGCCCCGAGGCCGACCGGCCGGAGAAGGCCGACGACCCGGGCCGCGGGCCACAGGTGCAGGCCGCCGACGAGGACCCCGACGGCCTGGCCGGATGGGTCGGCAGCCTCGCCGAGGCCGCCGACGACACGCGCATCGCCGGACGCAGCGCCGGCACCGGGGCCTTCGCCGCCGTTCCCGCCACGGGCCGCCGCGCCCGGGTGGAACGCGCCGCCCGGGGCGCTTCGGAGGAGGACGGGACCGGAGACGGGGACGGGGAGAGCGCGCCCGAGGCGGCCCCGGATCGGGCCGCCCCGCGGACCGCTCCCGCCGCGGACGACCCCTGGGTGCCCGAACCCTCCGCCCGCCCGGACCGGGACGCGGAACCCGCCGCGGCCGGCGCCGGAGACGAGGAGCCGGAGCCGCTGCCCCGCCGCGTCCCCGGGCCCTCCGCGGTCTCCGGGTCCTTCCGGGCCGTGGACCCCGACGCGGCGGAGCCCGTGGGCGCCGACCCCGACGAGGAGTACCGGCCCACCACCCACGACTCCTGGCAGCACACCAGGAACACCACCCGCGCCGAGCTGGTCGAGCGGCTCGACGCCCTGTCCACCCTCGCCGAACTCGGCCAGGGCGACCTCCCGCAGGAGATCACCGCCCGCTCCGCGCAGCTGCTCGACCACGCCGGGGCCCGCCTGCGGCTGTCCGCCGAGCACACCGTCGTCGCCCTCGCGGGCGGCACCGGGAGCGGCAAGTCGTCCCTGTTCAACGCCCTGTGCGGGCTGGAGCTGTCGCAGACCGGCATCACCCGGCCCACCACCTCCCAGGCGCACGCCTGCGTGTGGGGCCACGAGGGCGCCGACGCACTGCTGAGCTGGCTCGGGGTTCCCACCCGCCTGCGCCACTCGCGCAGCAGCGTCCTGGACTCGGGCAGCTCCGAGCTGACCGGCCTGGTCCTGCTCGACCTGCCCGACCACGACTCGGTGCGCAGCATGCACACCGCCGAGGCCGACCGGCTCATCGGCTCCGTCGACCTGCTCGTGTGGGTGCTCGATCCGCAGAAGTACGCCGACGCCGCCGTCCACCACCGCTACCTGGCCAAGATGGCCGGGCACGGCGCGGTCACCGTCGCGGTGCTCAACCAGGTGGACAAGGTCGAACCCGACGAGCTCAAGGAGCTGCTCACCGACCTGCGCCGCCTGCTGGAGTCGGAGTCCGGTGTGCACCCCCGGGTGCTGACCACCTCCACCCTCACCGGGCAGGGGATCCGGGACCTGCGCGAGTTCCTCGCCGAGACGGTGCGCGAGCGGCGCGCCCTCGTCGACCGGCTCGTCGCCGACCTGGACCAGGTCGTGGCCCCCTACGCCGAGTACATCGGCGAGGCGGAGGTCCCCGAGAACGTCCCCGCCGACGTGCGCTCGCGCGTCCAGGAGGGGCTGGCCCGGGCGGCCGCCGTCACGGCCGTCGCCGACGCGGTCGAGGCCAACGACGTCCGCCGCGGGCGGCGCCGGGTGGGCTGGCCGGTCGCCCGCCGGGCGGCCCGCCTGCGCAAGGACCCGCTGGCCGCGGTCCAGCTCGACTTCCTGCGCAAGGACGGCGGCCAGGTGCTGGGCGGCCCGGTGGACGCCCACGAGGCCGAACTGGAGACGGTCCTCTCCGACGCGGCCGACACCGTCTCCGAGGACATGCCCGCGCCGTGGCGGCGCCGGATGCGCGCCGCCGCCCGGTCGGCGGTGACCGAGCTGTCCGCCGAGCTGGGCGGGGCCGTGGCGTCCGCCGTGGGCGACCCCGACCAGAGCCCGTCGTGGTGGCGGATGGCGCGGTCGGTGCAGTTCGCGCTGCTGGCCGTGGCCGGGGTCGGGCTCGCCTGGGCGCTCGTGGCGCTGGTGAGCCGGCTGGGCGGGGGGCTCACCGGGATCGCGATGTTCGACGACGTGGTGTTCGTGGCCTACGCCTCGGCCCTGGTCGTCGCCGCCCTCGCGGTGGGGTGGCTGACCGGCGTCGGCTGCGGCAACCTCGTGGAGGTGGCCGCGGTGCAGCGCCGGGAGGACGTGGAACGGGCGGCCCAGGCCAGGGTGCGGGAGATCGCCGCGGCGCGTGTGGTGGAGCCGATGGAGGCCGAACTCGCGCGCTACCGGGCGTTCCGCGCCGCGTACGAGGTCGCGGCACCGGCAGAGGAGTGAGAACGGCGGCGGCCTCCCCGGGAGGCCGCCGCCGTTGACGGCGAGGCCCGGGGTGGATGGTGTCAGATCATCTGCACCCGGGCCTTGTCATTGGGCTCAGACCCAAATTATGCCGCTGCCGATCATCTGAACTCCTTCTGGGCAGGTCCGCGTCAGCGTCCCTGGGACGGTGGAGCATCGAGTGGGGCGGTGCTCCAAGAGCCGGGAGGCGGTTCCGGATCCTAGAGCAGAATGCCCTAGTTCTCGTGTTCTATCCACCCCCGTTGTGGTACTCGATCTCATTGGTCTTCCCAGACCCATTCTCGTACACTGAGCAATTAAGCTATTACTCAAAGTAATGTAAAGTGATAGGGTGTCGCCTTGCCCGGGAACCGAGGGTCACCACTTGGGAACACATCTATCCAGAAGTGGTCACCGGGTGGCACGGTAGGGGAACGCCGAGCGAGAAGCCTCCGTCCTAGGGGGGATTCCGGAGGAGGTGGGTCACGATCGGTGCCGAAAGGGGAGGGGTGGCCGTGGTGGAGGGCGAAGGGAGGGCAGGGGAGTGAGGGACTCGGAGAGGCGCAGGCCGCCGCTCGGTGCCTTGGACCGGGCGCGCTGGCCGTTCCTTCAGGAGCCGCTCGGGCTGATCGTCTACATGTCCCTGATGGTGCTCGTCGCGCTCTTCCTGTGCGGGTTGGCGTTCGCGGTGACCGTCTTCTCCGTCATGGATCTCGTCGTCCTCGTCGTTTTCACGATCGGTGCCGCCGTCTGTGTCGAGGGCAGCCGGAGGCTGGAGACGCAGCGGCACGCGGGGAGCAGCCGCGACCTCCTGGGCGCCTGGTGGTTCCCCGTCGTCCTGCTCCTGCCCCCTGTCTACGCGTTCCTCATCCCCATCCCGATCTACCTCCTCAACCAGCAGCGGATCCGGCAGACCCTGATGTACCGGCGGATCTTCAACATGGTCTCCGTCGGCCTGTTCGGGTTCTTCGTCTCCGTCGCGTGGCACTGGCTGATCAGCGGCGACCTGATGGAAGGGCTTCGAGGGTCCGGCGAGGTGTCCCAGTGGCTGGCGACCCTCCCGGGGCTCCTGGTCGCCTTCGCCGGCTGTGCCGTGTTCACCCTCATCAACACGCTGGCCGTCGCCCTGGCCATCCGGATCAGCATGCGCGGCAAGCGGAAGCTGCCGCCCCTGTGGGACCGTGAGTCGCTCATGGTCGACGCAGTGGAGATCAGTATGGGCATCGTCGTCGCGGTCCTGTGCAACATCTCCCTGTTCCTGGTGCCCATCGCGCTGCCGCCGATCCTGCTGCTCCAGCGGAGCCTGCTCTACCAGCAGCTGCAGAACGCGGCGCGGACCGACCCCAAGACCGGGCTGCTCAACGCGCCCACCTGGGAGCAGGAGGCCTCGATCGAGATCGCCAGGGCCCGTGCCGCCCGCCACCGGTCGGCGGTCCTGATCATCGACATCGACCACTTCAAGCGGGTCAACGACACCCACGGACACCTCTTCGGGGACCAGGTGCTCATGGGGGTGGCGACCACGATCTCCCACCACCTGCGCCAGTCCGACCTGCTCGGGCGGTTCGGCGGCGAGGAGTTCGTGGTGCTCCTCCCGGGCTCCGACGTCAACGAGGCCTGGCACGCCGCCGAACGGCTGCGCGTGGAGGTGGGCTGCATGGAGATCGAGGTGGACAAGGTCAAGGTCGCCGTCACCGTGTCGGTCGGCCTGGCCGTGGTCGGGGAGCACGGGAACGACCTGGTGGAGCTGCTCACCGCCGCCGACCTGGCGCTGTACCGGGCCAAGGAGACCGGGCGCAACCGGGTGTGCCTGCCGGACGGCCGGGAGGACGGCCGGGGCCCCGAGTCGCACGGGGGCGTCGGGACACAGGCCGTCCCGGAGAGCCCGCAGGGCATCGCGGAAGCCTGACGGGCGGCGGGCTCCCGCGAGGCCGGGGTTTTCCACAGGTGGCAGAAGGCCATTGCGCGCGGTCGCCCGGTCACGCACCGTGAATATATGCACTTCGACCAGGATCGTTCCGCCCAGCACCCCGCGTCCGACGACCCCCGGCCCCCGCTCCCGCGCCGCCGCCTCCCCGATCCCCGACCGCCCGCCGACGACCTCCCGACCGCGCCCGCCCCGAATCCCGGGCGCGAGGGTCTCCCCCCGCCCGCACCGAAACCGTCCCGTTCCGTTCCGCCCGCCGAGGGTCCGCCGCCCGCCTCTGCTCCGCGTCGCGAAGGCCTCCTCCCGCCCGGGGCGAAGCCGCCCCGCTCCGGACCGCTCGCCGATGGCTCGGCTCTGAACCCGTGGCCCGAAGGTCTCTCCTCGCCTCCGTCGAAGCCGAGCCGTTCCGTTCCGCCGGCCGACGGCCCGCCGTCCGCCCCTGCTCCGCGTCGCGAAGGCCTCCTCCGGCCCGGGGCGAAGCCGCCCCGCTCCGGCCTGTCCGCCGGTGGCTCGGCTTTGAACCCGTGGCCCGAAGGTCTCTCCTCGCCTCCGTCGAAGCCGAGCCGTTCCGTTCCGCCGGCCGACGGCCCGCCGTCCGCCCCTGCTCCGCGGCCCGAAGGCCTCCTCCGGCCCGGGGCGAAGCCGCCGCGCTCCGGGCCGCCTGCGAACGCACTGCCGCCCGTCTCGGCCCCGTGGCGCGAGGGTCTTTCCCCGCCCGTGCCGGAACCGTCCCGCCCCGGCCCGCCCGCCGACGGTTCGGCTCTGAGCCCGTGGCCCGAAGGTCTCTTTCCGTTCGGGTCGAAAGCGTTCCCTGGTGTGCCCGGTGACGTATCGCCTTCCTCGGATGTGCGGCGCGATGGCCCCTACCCGTTCGGGACGAAGCCGCCGCGCTCCGGGTCGGAGGCCGGCCGCGGGGCGGGTGCGCGGCCCGGCGGCGCGGTCCGGCCGACCGGACCGCCGGGCGGCGGCGACCGCCCGCCGCCGCCCGTTCGGCAGGGCGACGCGGACCCGCCGGGGAGGAACGGGAGGACGGGGCCCCGGGGTGCCCCCGCCCGCGGATCCCGACGGCGGCCCGGCCGCGGACCGCGCGGCGCGCCGGGGCCGTCCCCGGAGGGCGGCCCCCGGACCCGGGTGCGCGGGGGAGCGGCCGCCGGGCGGCGCCGTCCGGCGGGGGAGCGCGGTGGAGGGGGTGCCGGTGGGCGGGCGCCTGGCGCTGCGCAACCCCCTGGACATCATTGCCGGGATGCCCTACCTGGTGGGGGAGCCGCCCGACCCCGGGATCGTGGTGCTGGCGGCCAAGGGGGTCGGCGTGTACGCCGCGTTCTGCGGTGCGCTGGACGGGGCGCACGGGCACCTGTCGCCCATGGAGCGGGCGCGGCCGCCGGTCGACCTGGCCGTCGCCGAGGGCTGCGGCGGGCTGCTCATCGTGGCCTACGGCGCGGCCGAGAGGGTCACGCCCTACGTCGACGCCCTGATGCTCACGGCGCGCGAACGCGGGGTGAACATCATCGACGCCCTGCGCGTCACCGGCGGGCGCTACTGGTCCTACACCTGCGCGTCCCCCACCTGCTGTCCGCCCGAGGGCACCGTCGTCGACGTCGACGGCTCGCCGGTGCCGGCCGGGGCCGTCCTGCGCGGCA
Source organism: Nocardiopsis changdeensis (assembly GCF_018316655.1). Taxonomy (GTDB): domain Bacteria; phylum Actinomycetota; class Actinomycetes; order Streptosporangiales; family Streptosporangiaceae; genus Nocardiopsis; species Nocardiopsis changdeensis. The sequence goes on from NZ_CP074133.1 coordinate 1,680,008, forward strand.
TCGCCCCCGTCCGGCCGCCCCGCGTCCCGCCCGCCGAGCTCCGGCGCGTCCGCGCCCTGCTGGCCCCCGTCGGCGGACCCGAACGGGCGGCGGTGGGAGCCGCCGCGGAGGCGTTCGCCCTCCGGGTGCGGGCGCTGTCGGAGGACACCCGGGTCGCCCGGGGCACGGCGGCGGTCCGGGCGGCCGCCGACGCAGAGGGGCTCCCCGGGCGCGAGGACACCGCCCGGCTGGGCGTCCACCTCGGGCACCTCCGGGTCCGGGACCGGGCCTGGTCGGCCATCACCGCGGACACCGCCCCGCGCCACCGCGACCTGTGGGGCCACCTGGTCCGGCACCTGCCCGACCGGTGGCGGGCCGCCCCCGCCGCGCTCACCGCGGTCGCCGCCTGGCAGCAGGGGGACGACGTGCTCGCCATGGCCGCCGTGGAGACCGCCCTGGCGGCCGACCCCGGCTACTCCATGGCGGTGCTCATGGGGCGGGCCCTGGCCTGGGGGCTCCCGGTGGAGCGGTGGCGCGATTCCACGGGGGAGTGACGACCGCTCGGGTGGCCCCCGCGATGGCGGGGGCACGACCCGCGACGCCCTAGGCTTGGAGGCATGCCGGAGTACATCTACACCATGAACAACGTGCGCAAGGCGCACGGCGACAAGGTCGTCCTGGACAACGTTTCGGGGTCGTTCCTGCCCGGAGCCAAGATCGGTGTCGTGGGCCCCAACGGTGCGGGTAAGTCGACGCTTCTGAAGATCATGGCCGGCATCGAGCAGCCGTCCAACGGCGAGGCGCGCCTCATGCCCGGGTTCACGGTCGGCCTGCTCGCCCAGGAGCCCCACCTCGACGCGAGCAAGACCGTCCTGGAGAACGTCGAGGACGGCGTCGCCGAGACCAAGGCGATGCTGACCCGCTTCAACGAGATCGCCGAGCAGATGGCGACGGACTACTCCGACGACCTGCTCGAAGAGATGGGCAAGCTGCAGGAGCAGCTCGACCACCGCAACGCCTGGGACCTGGACAGCCAGCTGGCCCAGGCGATGGACGCGCTGCGCTGCCCGCCCGGGGACGCCGACGTCAGCCGGCTCTCCGGTGGCGAGAAGCGCCGCGTCGCCCTGTGCAAGCTGCTGCTCGAGCAGCCCGACCTGCTGCTCCTCGACGAGCCCACCAACCACCTCGACGCCGAGAGCGTGAACTGGCTGGAGCAGCACCTGGCCAAGTACCCGGGCACGATCATCGCGATCACCCACGACCGGTACTTCCTCGACCACGTGGCCACCTGGATCCTGGAGCTGGACCGCGGCCAGTTCTACCCCTACGAGGGCAACTACTCCACCTACCTGGAGACCAAGCAGGGCCGCCTGAAGGTCGAGGGGCAGAAGGACGCCAAGCGCGCCAAGCGCCTCAAGGACGAGCTGGAGTGGGTCCGCTCCAACGCCAAGGCCCGCCAGACCAAGAGCAAGGCCCGCCTCCAGCGCTACGAGGAGATGGCGGCCGAGGCGGACAAGACCCGCAAGCTGGACTTCGAGGAGATCCAGATCCCGCCGGGTCCGCGCCTGGGCACCACCGTGGTCGAGGTCAAGAACCTCACCAAGGGCTTCGGCGACCGCGTCCTCATCGAGGACCTCAGCTTCTCGCTGCCGCCCAACGGCATCGTCGGTGTCATCGGCCCCAACGGTGTCGGCAAGACCACCCTGTTCAAGATGATCGTCGGCGAGGAGACCCCGGACCAGGGCTCCATCAACGTCGGCGACACCGTCGAGATCTCCTACGTCGACCAGTACCGGGGCCGCATCGACGACTCCAAGAACGTCTGGGAGACCATCTCCGACGGGGAGACCTTCATCCAGGTCGGCAAGGTCGAGATCCCCAGCCGCGCGTACGTCGCCGCGTTCGGCTTCAAGGGCTCCGACCAGCAGAAGAAGTCCGGCGTCCTGTCGGGCGGTGAGCGCAACCGCGTCAACCTGGCGCTCACCCTCAAGCAGGGCGGCAACCTGCTGCTCCTGGACGAGCCCACCAACGACCTCGACGTCGAGACCCTCGGCTCGCTGGAGAACGCCCTCCTGGACTTCCCCGGCTGCGCCGTGATCACCTCCCACGACCGCTGGTTCCTGGACCGCGTCGCCACGCACATCCTGGCCTGGGAGGGCGACGCGAACTGGTTCTGGTTCGAGGGCAACTTCGAGTCCTACGAGAAGAACAAGATCGAGCGCCTGGGTCCGGACGCCGCGCGTCCGCACGCGGTCACCCACCGCAAGCTCACCCGCGACTAGGGCGTGTTCGGTGGATGCTCTCGAGCGTTTCGGCGCTTGCGCCGAATGCCGGGAGCGGCCGCGGGGCGATCTCTCGTAAGACGGCCGGCGCGGGTCGGCCCGGATTCGGCCGTCCGAGCGCGGGCGCGCGGCGAGAGGCGGCCTCGCGGCCGCGACCCGGAATGATCCGCCGAACACGCCTTAGCCCGCGGGCGGAGCCCTCGTGCCGGGGGCCGCGGGACCGGTGACGGTCCCGCGGCCCCCGGCCTTTATTCCGGGGCCGTACGGCCCTCGGAACGGGGGCGGAACGTGGCATACCCTAGGGGCGATGACTTCCGCGCGCGATGACCACAGGAGCCCGGGCGAGGAGCCCGTGCACATGACGTTCTACGAGGCCGTGGGCGGTGAGGAGACCTTCACCCGCCTGGTCCGCCGCTTCTACGAGGGCGTGGCCGACGACCCCGTCCTGCGGCCCATGTACCCCGAGGAGGACCTGGGGCCCGCCGAGGAGCGGCTGCGGCTGTTCCTCATCCAGTACTGGGGCGGCCCGCGCACCTACAACGAGCAGCGCGGCCACCCGCGGCTGCGCATGCGCCACGTCCCCTTCCGGATCGGGGCCGCCGAACGCGACCTGTGGCTCCGGCACATGCGTGCCGCCGTCGACTCCCTGGACCTGCACGAGGTGCTGGAGCGGCAGCTGTGGGAGTACATGGTCATGGCGGCGCACAGCATGGTGAACGTCCCGGAGGAGGCGCCCCGCCCGGCGGTCGCCGACCCCACCCGGGTCTCCGTGTCCTCCGAGGGCGGCGACGAGGACGACGACGGCGAGACCGTCACCATCTCCCTGAAGTAGCGCCGGCCCCCGGGTCGGCGCCGGCCCTGACGGGCGCCACCGGCCGGTTCCGGACACCGCCCGCGCGGACGCCCGGCGGCCGGTCTATCTTCTGGGGATGCACAACGACTCCTCCGGACGTCCGCCCGCGGGCGGACCCCCCATCACCGGCGCCCCCGGGGCGGGCGGGCCGCCCCACCCCGGCGCGGTCCCCGTCCGCCCCGGGCCGCCGCACCCCCCGCGGCGCTCCCGGGTCGGGCTGATCCTGCTCGCGATCGGCGGGGTGCTGCTGCTCCTGGTGGCGGGCGGCGGCGTGGGCGCCGCCTACGCCCTGGGGTGGCTCGCGCCCGAGCCCCCCTACACGTCCGCGCCGCAGGCCTGCGAACTGGTCGACCCCGGCGTCCAGGAGCGGATCGCCCCGGGCCGGGGGCTGGAGCAGCAGGACGACGACCTCTTCACGATGCCCACCAGCCACTGCCTGGTGGCGGACACGGCCGCGGGGGACGGCTCCCTCGACTTCACCCTGGCCGCGCAGGTGTTCACCAACGACCCCGACGGCCTGGTCCGCGACACCGGCCAGGAGCGCGCGGCCGAGGAGTTCGGGATCAACTACGTCGACCGGCTGGGCCTGGTCCCGACCACCGACGGCAACGGCGTCCCGGCGTACACCGTCTTCCAGGAGGACGTGTACGGCCGGACGGCGCACGCGGCCGCGCACGTGGAGAACCTGATCGTCCACGTCACCGTGTTCGGCGGCGACCCCGAGGACGCGTCGGCGGACCACGAGGCGCTGGCCCTGGAACTGCTCACCCACGCCCTCGAACAGGCGGGTCCGCCCGCCTCCTGACCGCGTCCCCGCGGGGGCGCGGACGGCGGCCGCACGCTCCGGTCAGATGTACCGGGCCAGGAAGGCGCGCTCGACGCCGTTGAGGCGTCGGGCGCGCTGCGTGGGCACGTCGAAGCCCACGAGCACGGTCCGGGCGCGCAGGTACACGCGCTCGTCGTCGAGGATCTCGTAGGCCAGCGAGAAGCTGGCGTTGCGCACCTCGGTCACCCACAGCTCCACCCGCACCGGCTCCGAACGCGGCAGCAGCGGCGCCACGTAGTCGGCCTCCTGGCGGGCCACCACCATGGCGCCGAACACCTCCTCGCCCTCGACCGCTCCGCCGAAGCGCAGGAACGAGATGCGGGCGTCCTCCAGGTAGGTCAGCATCCGGACGTTGTTGACGTGGTGCTGCGGGTCGAGGTCGGCGTAGCGGACCTGCGCCAGGTGTACGTGGCGGCGCGGCCCGGTCTCCGTTCCGGTGCCCGCGGCCTCCTCGGTCTGTGTCACGTCCGTGTCCTCTCGTGGCTCTGCGCGGGTGGGCCCGGTACCGATTCTCCCAGCAGGGGGCGCGCGGGCACACGGCCGGGCGCCCGGGAGGCCTGTGTCCTTGCTCTCCCGGGGGCGAGAGCGGGCCCACCCCGGAGCACGGCCGGGCGGCGCGCCCCGCGGCCCGGCCGCGGGGCGCGCCGGGCCGGGGTCAGCCCGCGTCCAGGCCCAGGTGGTGGGCGAGGAACCCCAGCTGGTCGGCGTTCAGCTCCACGCTGCGGCTCACCGAGCGGGTGCTGTGCCCCACCTCCGCCTCCCGGCGCAGCAGCACCGGGCGCTCGTCGACCGGGGCCGAGGTCGCCCACTGCAGCTGCGCGCACAGCTTGCGGGCGTGCAGCGGGTCCACCCGGGTGTCGTTGTCGAACACCGTGAAGAGGACGGCCGGGTACCGGGTGCCCTCCCGCACGTTGTGGTAGGGGGAGTAGCCCAGCAGCCACCCCAGCTGCTCGGGGTCGTCGGCGCTGCCGTACTCCACGCTCCACAGCCGGCCCAGCCCGAACCGCTCGTAGCGGACCATGTCCAGCAGCGGGGCCGAGCACACCGCGGCCGCGAACAGGTCCGGCCGCTGGGTGACCATCGCCCCGACCAGCAGGCCGCCGTTGCTGCCGCCCATGACCGCCAGGCGGTCGGTGTCGGTGACCCCGGTGGCGATGAGGTGCTCGGCCGCGGCCGCGCAGTCGTCGAACACGTTCTGCTTGTCGGCGAGCATGCCGCCGCGGTGCCACTCCTCGCCCTCCTCCAGGCCGCCGCGCAGCCCGGCCACGGCGTACACGCCGCCGGCGCGCACCCAGGACAGGGCGGTGGCCGAGTAGCCGGGGGTGAGGGAGATCCGGAAGCCGCCGTACCCGTACAGGATGGTCGGCCGCGGGCCCTCGGCCGGGGCGGCGGGCGCCATCACCAGCATCCGGACGGTCGTGCCGTCCTTCGAGGTGTAGGCGACCTGCTCCACCCGCACGTCGGGCACGGTGACGGTGCCCGGGGCGCTCTCCCACAGGTCCACCGCGCCGGTGCCGGCGTCGTAGCGGTACACCGCGGACGGGGTGGTGCTGTCGGTGTAGCCGAACCAGGCCTCGTGGCCGCCCTCGGGGCGTTCCAGCAGGCTGCCGATGCTCCCCAGCCCGGGCAGCGGCAGCGTGCCCAGCAGCTCGCCGGTGGCCAGGTCGTGCCGGGTCACCTCGCCGACCGCGTGCCGGGACCAGGAGACCAGCAGCTCGGGGCGCTCCAGCCCGGGGCCGTCCAGGACCGCGTAGTCCTCCAGCACGGCGTCGTCGGCCTCGGCCACGAGCGTGCGCCAGTTCTCGTACCCGGGCGCCGCGGGGTCGGCCACGCACAGGCGTCCGCGCGGGGCGTCCCGGTCGGTGAACAGGTACAGCCGGCCGTCCCGGCCCACCCGGGCGGACAGCGACGCGGCGGCGTCCTCCTGGACGCTCACCCAGGCGGGCGCCTCGTGCGGGCTCCGGGTCAGGTCGGCCAGCCACAGGTCGGTGTGCGAGGAGGTGCCCTTGGCGGCGTCGAGCACCAGCCAGCGGCCGTCCGGGCTCACCCATACGCCGAAGTACTCGGTCTTGTCGCGGCCCTCGCCGAAGATCAGCACGTCCTCGTCGGCGGGGGTGCCCAGCCGGTGCAGGTAGACGCGCCGGTGGTAGTCCTGCTCCCCGTCGGGGACCTGCTCGGGGGGCAGCTTGCGCACGTAGTAGAAGGCCGACGAGTCCGGCAGCCACGCGACGGGCGTGTACCGGGCCCGGTCGATGGGCCCGTCGACGATCTCGCCGGTGTCCACGTCCATGACCCGCAAGACGGACTCCTCGTTCCCGCCCTCGGACAGCTGGTAGGCGAGCAGCCGCCCGGACGGGTCCGCCTTCCACGCGTCCAGCGTGGTCAGACCGGTGGGGTCGAGCGCACCGGGGTCCAGCAGGACCCGCTCGGGGCCGTCGCCGTCCCGCACGTACAGGACGGGGTGCTCCTGGTCGGCGGTCCGGCGCCCGGAGAAGCGGCGCTCCCCGCGCCACACGGGGGCGCCCACGCTTCCGGCGCCCATCAGTTCGCGGACGTGCGCGGCGAACAGGTCCCGGCCGGGCAGGTGCGCGCCGAGTTCGGAGAACAGGGTGTCCTGGGCGGCCGCCCATTCCTTGGCCGGGGCGGATTCGGGGTCTTCGAGCCACCGGTAGGGATCGGCGACGGGACGGCCGTGCAGGGTTTCGACGAGGTCGAGGCGCTCGGCCGTGGGATAGCGGTGTTCAGGCATGCTTCGCACTCTATCCACCGCTATCTCACTCGCGATCGGTATGGGAAGGGAACATGGAACGTGGTTTCGGTGACTCGCATTATGACCAGGAATAGCGATAACAGCGGGTTCACGACTCGGGCGGGGGAAATTGGGGTGGCGCCGGAGCCTCCCCACCACGCACACTGAATGCGGGACGCAACTCGGCGGGACCACCGGGAGGTCCGTGTGGCAAGGCGTACAGAGCCACCGATCACGGGATCGGTGCACAGGGAGGTCTCCTGGCTGGCCGAACGGCTGGCCGGGGAAGAGACACGGTCGTCGCACCCGACGGCCGAGGTGTCGCGATGAGCGGCGCGCGCAGCAGGGAGGGCGGTCCAACCGCCCGCCGGCACGTGCTGCTTCTCAACGCGAGTTTCGAACCACTCACGACATTGCCGCTGCGCAGGGCGATCCTGCTCGTGCTGCGGGAGAAGGCGGAGGTCGTCCACCGCGACGACGCAGGGGCGGTGCTCCACTCGGCGACGCACTCGTACGAGGTGCCGTCGGTGATCCGGCTCAGGCGCTACATCAGCGTCCCCTACAGCCGCAGGGTCCCCCTCACCCGGGTGGCGCTGATGCGCCGCGACCGGCACACCTGCGGCTACTGCGGGAAGAAGGCGGAGACCATCGACCACGTCATCCCGCGCAGCCGCGGCGGCGCGCACGTGTGGGAGAACGTGGTGGCGGCCTGCAAGCCGTGCAACCACCGCAAGGCCGACAAGTTCCTGGACGAACTCGGCTGGGAGCTGCACGTCACCCCCAAGGTGCCCAAGGGTCCGCACTGGCGGCTGATCAACGGGGACCTGCACGGCGACCCGCAGTGGGAGCCCTACATGGCGCACCTGGCCGCCTGACGGCCCTGAACGCCCCGGCCGCGGGGACAGCGCGTCCCGCCCCCGCGCCGCACCGCCGCCCCCGGCGCGCCCTCCACGGGCCGCCGGGGGCGGCTCTTCGCGCCCGCCCCGCCCCGGCGGGGAGCCGGCCGTATTCTGGGGGCATGCCCAGATACGACTTCCGGTGCCGCGAGTGCGGCGACACCTTCGAACTCTCCCGTCCGATGGCCGAGTCCGGGGACCCGGCCGCCTGCCCGCAGGGGCACGGGGACACGGTGCGGCTGCTGTCCACAGTGGCCGTCGGCGGGCTGGCCCCGGCGCCCGCGTCCAACGGCGGCGGTGGCTGCTGCGGGGGCGGCTGCTGCGGCTGACCGCGTGCGGTCCACGAGCGGAGGGGCGGCCCGCCAGGGCCGCCCCTCCGGCCGTTCCGGGAGCGGGCCGGGCCGGTGTCGACGGCCGGAAACCGCCGGTCCGGGGGGTACGGACTCTGCTGCAATGGGGCCCGCATCCCAGTGGACCCCTAGCGGACGGAACCCGTGTCGATGACGATCCCTCTCGCCCCCGGCCCTCCCGTGGCGCCGGAGCGCCCGCCCCTGCTCTCCTGGCTCGCCGTGCTCTCGGTGACGCTGGGGATCTTCGCGATCGTCACCACCGAGATCCTGCCGATCGGGCTGCTGACCTCGATCGGCGCGGACTTCACCGTCTCCGACGGGGTGGCCGGGCTGATGATGACCATGCCCGGCCTGCTGGCCGCGGTCTCGGCGCCCCTGGTCACCGCGCTCACCGGGGGCGTGGACCGCCGGGCCATGCTGGCGGTGTTCATCCTCCTGCTGGCGGCGGCCAACATCATGACCGCGCTCGCGTCGAGTTACTGGCCGGTGCTGCTCGCGCGGGTGATGGTCGGCGTCACCATCGGCGGCTTCTGGTCCATCGGGGCGGGGCTGGCCGGCCGCCTGGTCCCCGCCGCCCGGACGGCCCGGGCGACCGCGGTGATCTTCTCGGCGGTGCCCCTGGGGTCCGTGCTCGGGGTCCCCCTGGGGACCCTGGTCGGCGACGCGGCGGGGTGGCGGACCGCTTTCGCGGCCCTGGCGGTCCTGAGCCTGGGGGTCCTCGTCCTGCTGCTCGCGGTGGTCCCGCCGCTGCCGGCCGAGGAGCCGACCCGCGCGGGGGCGCTGGCCGACGCGCTCGGCGGGAGCGGCACCCGGGCCGCCCTGGTGCTGACGTTCCTCGTGGTCTTCGCCCACTTCGCCGCCTACACCTACATCACACCGTTCCTGGAGCAGGTGACCGGGGCGGGGCCCGGGCTCGTCACGGTCCACCTGCTCGCCTACGGTGCGGCGGGGGTCGCCGGGAACTTCCTGGGCGGCGCGGCGGCGGCGAGGCGCCCCGGTGCCGCCTTCGCGGGGGCGGCCCTGCTGATCGCCGCCGCCACCCTCCTGCTCCCGGTCCTGGGCGGGGGCGCGGCGGGCTCGCTGGCCCTGCTGGTGCTGTGGGGCGCCGCCTACGGAGCCGTGCCGGTCTGCTCCCAGACCCTCTTCGCCCGGGCCGTGCCCGGCTCGCCCGAGGTCTCCGCGGTGCTCTTCACCGCCTCGTTCCAGGCGACGCTCTCCCTGGGCGCGCTGGCCGGGGGAGCGGTGGTGGACCGGTCCTCGCCCCCGGCGGTCATGGTGCTCGCCGGCGCGGTCGCGCTCCTGGCGGTGGCGGCCGTCCTCCTGCGCCGCCTCGGGCGGGCCGGGAGGACGTGAGCGCGGCGAGGGGCCGGACCCGTACGGGTCCGGCCCCTCGCTCCGCGGTCAGCGCTCGATCTGGGACACGTCGCGGGCCGCGCCGGTGGAGGCCGAGGTTGCCATCGCGGCGTAGGCGCGCAGGGCGGCGGTCACCGGCCGCTGCCGGTCGCGGGGCTGGAACCGGCCCAGCTCCTTGAGCAGGCGCTCGCGGCGGGTGTTCAGCTCCTCCTCGGACACCTCCAGCACGAGGCCCCGGTTGGGGATGTCGATGCTGATGATGTCGCCGTCCTCGACCAGGGCGATGTCACCGCCCGCGGCCGCCTCCGGGGAGGCGTGGCCGATGGACAGCCCCGAGGTGCCGCCGGAGAAGCGCCCGTCGGTGATGAGCGCGCAGGCCTTGCCCAGGCCGCGCCCCTTGAGGAAGCTCGTCGGGTACAGCATCTCCTGCATGCCCGGGCCGCCCTTGGGGCCCTCGTAGCGGATGACCACCACGTCGCCCGGCTCGACCCGCTTGCCGAGGATGCCGTCCACGGCGTCCTCCTGCGACTCGAACACCTTGGCCGGGCCGGAGAAGGTCCACAGCTCCTCCTCCACGCCCGCGGTCTTGACGATCGCGCCGTCCGGGGCGAGGTTGCCGAACAGCACGGCCAGGCCGCCGTCCTTGGTGTAGGCGTGCTCCACCGAGCGGATGCAGCCCTTCTCCCGGTCGGTGTCCAGGCTGTCCCAGCGGGTGCTCTGCGAGTACGCCCGGGTGCTGCGCACCCCGCCGGGGGCGGCGTGGAACAGCTCCACGGCCTCGGGCAGGACTCCGTCGGAGGTGATGTCCCACTCGGCGAGGTACTCACCGACGGTCTTGCCGTGCACGGTGGGCAGCGAGGTGTCCAGCAGCCCGCCGCGGGCCAGCTCGCCCAGGATGGAGGGGATGCCGCCCGCCCGGTGGACGTCCTCGATGTGGTACTTCTCGGTGTTCGGCGCGACCTTGCACAGGCACGGGACCCGGCGCGAGACCGCGTCGATGTCGGTGAGGCCGAAGTCCACGCCCGCCTCGGTGGCGGCGGCCAGCAGGTGCAGGATCGTGTTGGTGGACCCGCCCATGGCCACGTCCAGGGCCATGGCGTTGCCGAACGCGGCCGGGGTGGCGATGGACAGTGGCAGCACCGAGTCGTCGTCCTGCTCGTAGTACCGCCGGGCGGCCTCCACGACCAGGCGGCCGGCGTCCTCGTACAGGGCCCGGCGCGCGGTGTGGGTGGCCAGGACGGTGCCGTTGCCGGGCAGCGCCAGGCCGATGGCCTCGGTGAGGCAGTTCATCGAGTTGGCGGTGAACATGCCCGAGCACGAACCGCAGGTCGGGCAGGCGTTCTCCTCCAGCTCGTCCAGCTCGGCCTGGGACACGCTCTCGTCGGCCGCGGCGATCATGGGGTTGATCAGGTCGAGCTTCTTGACGGTGGTGGCGGTGCCGTTCACCACGGTCACCTTGCCCGCCTCCATCGGCCCGCCGGAGACGAACACGGTGGGGATGTTCAGGCGCAGCGCGGCCAGCAGCATGCCCGGGGTGATCTTGTCGCAGTTGGACACGCACACCAGGGCGTCGGCGCAGTGCGCGTTGACCATGTACTCCACGGCGTCGGCGATCAGCTCGCGGCTGGGCAGCGAGTACAGCATCCCGCCGTGGCCCATGGCGATGCCGTCGTCGACGGCGATGGTGTTGAACTCGCGGGGGACGCCGCCGGCGGCGCGCACGGAGTCGGCGACGACGTCGGCGACCTCGCGCAGGTGCACGTGCCCGGGGACGAACTGGGTGAAGCTGTTGGCCACGGCCACGATGGGCTTGCCGAAGTCCTCGCTCTGTACGCCGGTGGCGCGCATGAGGGCGCGCGCTCCCGCCATGTTCCGGCCGTGGGTGACGGTGCGTGAGCGTAGGGGTGGCATGGCGCGGACTCCCATCGATACGGGTGTTTCCCCACGATGGTAGTCCCCTTTCGGCGCGCTCGCGGTCTCAGGGGGAAAGACGTGCGGTCCGCATGCCGAGACGGGCGGTGGATCTCCCCTGTTCCCGTCCGGGGCGCCGGCCGGCCCCGGACGTACGTGAGGCCCGGCGACCACGGCGTTGTGGTCCGGCCGGGCCTGTGGGTCCGTACGTCACGGGCGCGGTGGCAGAGCCCGCTCGGCCGCCCTGTAGATGTCCTCGATCTCCTGCTCGGTCAGGCGGTCCCGGCCGGTGCGCAGCCACTTGCGGACCTTGGTGCCGGAGATGATGTCCACGCCCCGCAGCCGGTGGCTGTCCCAGGGCATGCCGGGCCCGTAGATGGCCAGGGAGGCGCGCACCTTGATCTCGCGGCCGAGCTCCTTGCTGATGAGCTCCTCCGCGCGCTTGGCCTCCTCCAGCGCCTCGTCGATGCGCTGGTTCTTGTTGAAGCGCCCGTGGTAGAGCTGTTCGAGCTTGTTGCGCAGCGGCAACCGCTTGTCCCAGGACTCGGAGTCGATGGCGAACGCGCCGCGTCGGCCCACGATGAAGTGGTCGATCTGGCCGTTGCCGCCGGGCACCGAGCGGGCGTGCAGGACCTTGTACCCGAGCTGCTTCATCACCTTGAGCTGGACCTCGGTCTTGCGCTGCGCGGCCGAGGGCTTGCGCCAGCGGGGGATCTCGGACTCGCGCCGGGACTGGTACAGCGAGATGCCGACCATGGCGCCGATCCCCAGGGTCGCGCCGATGCGCCAGTCGGAGGTGATGAGACCGCAGGCGATCCCGACGACGACGGCCACGGCTCCGCGCACGGCCCATTTGCGGGCCGCGCCCTTCTCGCGAAGGGCGCTGTAAAGCACCCTTGTGGTCGAAATGCTCTTCTGCTTCTTTTGGTTGGGGAAGAAGAGGCTTTCGGGCCCTTCCGGCTCCGGCCTCTGGGACGACGGGTTCACTCTGGTTGCCGATTCCACGTCGGACAGGTTAGTTCCACTCATATCCGAGTCCTAGTGCATTACTTCTCACACTTTCCCTCCTTGTTCTGTGGCTCACAGGAGGGTTCGGGTCGCAGGGGGCGGGGAATGATTGGTTTTCTGTCGACCTCTCCAGAGAACTTGGGTTCCACCTCTCGTGGTGCCCGTTGGCGTGCCCGCTAATCTGGGTCGGTATGACCCAGATGCATGACCTTCCGGCCCACCGCCTCGCCGCGATGGTCCGCAGTCGTGAACTGTCCCCTCGTGAGATCACAGAGCACGTTCTGGCCCGGACCGAGCGCCATGACCCCGGCTATGGGGCCTACATTACGGTCATAGCGGAAAAAGCTTTGGAACAGGCCCAATATGCCGAGAAACGTGTGATGAGCGACACGCCGGAGAGCCTGCCCCCACTGCTCGGGGTCCCCGTCCCCATCAAGGACCTCGACCTCCTCGCCGGGGTCCGGGCCACCTACGGCTCCCGTGTCCTGGCCGACAACACCGCCCCCATCGACTCCGACACCGTCGCCCGGCTGCGCGCCGCCGGGGCCGTCTTCCCCGGCAAGACCAACACCCCCGAGTTCGGGTCCAGCTGCTACACCGAGAACGACGTCGCCCCGCCCGCCCGCAACCCCTGGAACCCGGAGCTGTCCCCGGGCGGCTCCAGCGGCGGCGCCGCGGTGGCCGTGGCCGCCGGGCTGGCCCCGGTCGCGCACGCGAGCGACGGCGGCGGTTCCATCCGCATCCCGGCCTCGGTCTGCGGGCTCTTCGGCCTCAAGCCCACGCGCGGCCGCATCTCCGGCGCCCCGGTCAAGCCCGACCTCGTCGGCCTGTCCACCAGCGGCCCCCTCACCCGCCACGTCGCCGACGCCGCGCTGATGCTCGACACCATGTCCGGGAACCTCCCCGGCGACTACTACACGGCCCCGCCGCTGCCGCCCGGCGAGACGTTCGCCGACCACGTCCGGCGCGAACCGGGACGGCTGCGCATCGGCCACTACGCCCACACCGGCTCGGCCGGGCTGCCCGTCCACCCCGACGTGCTGGCCGCCCACGAGTCCACCCTGCGCCTGCTCGCCGACCTGGGCCACGAGGTCGAGGAGATCCCCGAGCCCGGCGACGCCCACTTCGGCGGCACCTTCAGCGACGACTTCGCCGTCATCTGGGCCGCCATGGCCTCGGCCACGCCGGTCCCGGCCGAGCGCGAGCCCGAACTCGGGGAGCTCAACCGCTGGCTGCGCGAACGCGCCCGGGCCCTCCCGGTCCCCGAGTACATCGCCGCCTGCGCCCGCCTCCAGCGCGGCGTCCGCTCCTGGATGGCCGCCACCGAGCCCTACGACGCGGTGGTCACCCCGGTGCTGGCGCAGCCCCCGGTGCCCGTCGGGTACTTCGCCGGGGACGGCCCGGAGGAGGAGTTCCGGCGGATGACCGCGTTCACCCCGTTCACGTCGGTCTTCAACGTCACCGGCCAGCCGTCCATGAGCGTGCCCCTGCACCACGCCCCCGACGGGGCGCCCATCGGCTCCATGGTCACCGGCCGGATGGGCGGCGAACCCCTGCTGCTCTCCCTGGCGGCGCAGCTGGAGCGGGCACGGCCCTGGGCCGACCGGGTCCCCCCGGTCTGGCACGACTGAGCGCGGACGGCCGGCCCCCGGCCGCGGGTCAGTCCGCCGGCCGCCCGGCCGGGGTCCCGGGGGCCGCGCCCGGGCCCGACTCCGCCACGGGGGCGACCAGTCCGGCCGCGCCCGCCGGCGGCGCGGCCTCGGCGATCCCGGAGACCTCCGCCGGGACCGTGTCCGCGGCCCCGCCGTCGGACGCCTCGTCCGGGGCCTGGGGGACGAACGCGCTCAGCAGCGCCGCCACCGTCACCAGCACGGTCGCTCCGAGCACCCCGCCCGTGATCCCCATGAGGTCGATCAGCGCGCCCGCCAGCGGACCGGCGACCGCGCCGCCCGTGCCCAGGGCCGTGGCCATCCACCCGAACGCCTCGGCCCGCCGGTCGGCGGGGGCCAGGTCGCCCAGCCGCCCCATCGTGGCGGCCAGCGTCGGGGCGATCGCCAGGCCCGACAGGAACAGCAGCGGCGTGACCCACAGCGGGGTGGACAGCTCCACGAGCGGCGGCGTGAACGGGAGCAGCACCGCCACGCCCGCCGCGGAGGCGAACGAGCGCCGCACCAGCCGGGGCCTGCCCCGCAGGCCGCCCGCGATCGCGCCGCCCACCAGCGAGCCCAGCGCCCACACCGACGCCAGCACCATCACCAGGTGCGGGGCGTTCAGTTCGTTGGCCCAGGCCACGATGGCCATGTCCACGCCCATGATCCCGCTGACCATCAGCAGGCACATCACGAACAGCACCACCAGGGCGGGCCGGCGCAGCAGGCTGCGCCGCGGCCCGGTCGGCTCCGGCGCCGCCCCGGCCTCCACGGGGGCCGGTCCGGTCACCCCGGCCCGGCGCAGCGCCAGGGCGAAGCCCAGCGCGCCCAGCAGACCCAGCACGGCGAGCATCACCAGCGCCCAGCGCGCTCCGGCGAAGGCCACGACACCGGCGGTCAGGATGGGGCAGAAGACGAACAGCAGCTCCTGCGTGGTGGCCTCGGCCGCGTAGATCGCCTGCCGCTCCGGGCCGCGGGTGAGCCGCGGCCACAGGGCCCGCACGATCTGGTTCGCGGGGGTGCCGAACAGGCCGGTCCCCAGCGCCAGTGGGATGGACACCCACCACAGCGACCCCGGCAGCCACGTCAGCGCCAGCAGGCCCACCGTGAACACCACACCGCACACCAGCACCAGCCGGTCGGTGCCGCCCTTGTCCGCCATCCGCCCGCGCAGCGGCCCCACCAGCGCCATCCCCAGCGTGAACGCGCCCGCCACCAGGCCCGCCAGCGAGTAGGAGCCGGTCCAGTCGACCACCAGGAAGGTGACCGCGATCATCAGACCGGGGGTGTAGAAGCGCGCGGTCAGGGACCAGGCCAGCAGGGACAGCACATGGGGGACGGCGAAGAGCCGGCGATAGTTGGCGAGCACACTCCAAGATTATGCAGAGAGTGCAGGTCGGGGGCCATCCGATTATCGATACGACCGGTGTCATGGCCCTGCGCTCGACGGCGTGTCACCCCCGCCCGCCGGGCCGGGGCCCGCGACGCGCCCGGCCGGGCCCGGAATGACCGCCGCTTTCCCCCACGGGACGGCTGTTACCGGGCGTCCACCGGCCGGTACCGGCCCGTCCTTGCGGTGTACGGAGTCCCCGTTAGGGCATGATCGGTTTCTGTGAGGGACGTTCAGCTGGCCCGTGTGGCCGAGCAGTACGGTGTCGCGACGAGCTACGAGGACTGGCGGGGGCGCAGGGTCCCGGTCGACCCCGACGTCATCCGCCATGTCCTGGCCGCGCTGGGCGCCGACCCGGACCGGGAGCCGCCGGACCGGGAGCCCGCCCTGCTCCCTCCCGCGGTCGTCCTGCGCGAGGGCAAGGCGCCCGACCCGGTGCTCCCCGAGGGGGTGCACAGCACCGTCGAGACCGCCGACGGCTCCCTGCTGCCCTTCGACCAGGGCCTGCCCCTGGGCGTCCACACACTGCGCGTCACCCACCGCGGCACGGAGCACGACGCGCCCCTGCTGGTGGTCCCCGACCGGATCGACCCCACCGCCCTGCGCGAGAACCCGCGCCTGTGGGGGGTCATGACCCAGCTCTACAGCGTCCGCTCCCGGGCCTCCTGGGGCATCGGCGACCTGCGCGACCTCGCCGAGATATCGGACTGGAGCGCCCGCGACCTGGGCGCCGACTTCGTCCTCATCAACCCGGTGCACGCCACCGAGCCCGTCGCCCCGGTGGAGCCCTCCCCGTACCTGCCGGTCAGCCGTCGCTACGCGAGCCCCCTGTACATCCGCATCGAGGACGTCCCGGAGTACTCCCGGCTGGACCCCGCCCAGCGCGAGGGCATCCAGCGCCTGGCCCGGCCGCTGCGCGAACGCGGCCGCACGGCGGACCTGCTCGACCGCGACGCCGTCTGGGAGTCCAAGCGGGCCGCCCTGGAGATCCTCTTCCAGGTGCCCCGGGCACCGGGCCGCGAGGCCGCGCTGCGCACCTACCTCGAACGCGAGGGCCGCCCCCTGGTGGAGTTCGCCACCTGGTCGGCGCTGGCGGAGGAGTACGGCCCCGACCACCGGACCTGGCCCGCGCACCTGCGCGACGTCACCGACGACGCCGTGGGCCGGGCCGCCCTGGACCGCTGGCCGCTGGTGGAGTTCCACCGCTGGCTCCAGTGGGTCCTGGACGAGCAGCTCGCCCAGGCCCAGACCACCGCACGCACGGGCGGCATGGGCATGGGCGTCGTGCACGACCTCGCCATCGGCGTGCAGGCGGGCGGCGCCGACGCCTGGATGTTCGGCGACGCCCTCGTCCAGGGACTGCACGTGGGCGCCCCGCCCGACGAGTTCAACAGCCTGGGCCAGGACTGGGGGCAGCCGCCCTGGCACCCGCGCCGCCTGGCCGAACGCGGCTACGGCCCGCTGCGCCAGATCCTCGGCCAGGCCCTGCGCCACTCCGGAGGGGTGCGCATCGACCACATCATGGGCCTGTTCCGCCTGTGGTGCGTGCCCGAGGGCGCCTCCGCCGACCAGGGCACCTACGTCTCCTTCGACCACGAGGGCACCGTCGGCGCCCTGCTGCTGGCCGCGCGCCGGGCCGACGCCGTCGTCATCGGCGAGGACCTGGGCACCGTCGAGCCCTGGGTGCGCGACCACCTGTCCGATCGCGGCATCCTGGGCACCTCGGTGCTGTGGTTCGAGCAGGGGGCCGACGGCTCCCCGCGCCCGCCCGGCGACTGGCGCACCGACTGCCTGGCCACGGTTGCCACCCACGATCTGCCCCCGGTGGCGTCGTTCCTGTCCGCCGAGCACGTCGAGCTGCGCGACCGGCTGGGGCTGCTGTCCCGGCCGGTGGAGGAGGAGCGGGCCGACGCCGAGGCCCGGGTGGAGCGCTGGCGGGCCCTGCTCGTGGAGCTGGGGCTGCTGGAGGAGGACGCCGACCCGCTGGCCGACCCGGCCGCCGTGGTCACCGCCATGCACGCCTACCTCATGGCGACCCCGGCCCGGATGGTGGGGGTGGCGCTCACCGACGTGGTGGGGGAGCGGCGCATGCAGAACCAGCCGGGCACCAGCACCGAGTATCCGAACTGGCGGATCCCGCTGACCAACGGCGAGGGAGAGCCCGTCCTGGTGGACGAGCTGCTCGCGGACCCGCGCATGGTGTCGCGCATCCGCCGCACCCTGGGCCCGCTCGCCGACGGGCGTGGCCGCACCCTGTAGCGCCCGGCCCCGCGGTTCCGGACGCGGGGCTCCTGACACGGGACGGGCCCGGGGAGGACGTCCCCGGGCCCGTCACCTCTGCCGCGTCGACGCGGCCAAGGCGTGTTCGGCGGATGCTTTCGAGCGTTTCGGTGCTTGTGCCGAATGCCGGGAGCGGCCGCGACCCGGAATGATCCGCCGAACACGTCCTAACGGGCCTCGCCGGCGGCGATGTCCACGGCGCGGGCCTTCAGCGCCCGCTCCACCCCGGCGCGCCCCTCCACCAGCAGGCGCCGCAGGGCGGGGGCGGGGGAGTTCTCGGCGATGTAGGCGTCGGTGCGCTCGATCGTCGCCTCCTCCACGAGGCCGCCCGGGTACATGAACTCGGCGAAGGTCTGCGCGAACTCGCCGGTCCACTTCTCCCAGGCCGGGGCCAGCTGCGCGAAGTACTTCTCCACGTAGGGCCGGTACAGGTCGGCCTGGCCCGGCTCCACGAAGCCCAGCAGCACCGACCGGAACTCGGCGTTGGCCAGCTCCTCGCCCACGATCCGGTCCCAGGCCGCGGCCTTGGCCGCCGCGGTCGGGACCGCCGCCCGCGCACCGGCGGCGTGCCGCTGCCCGGCGGCCGTCGCGTCGTTCTTCAGCTCGGCGTCGATCTCCTCCTCGCCCGCCTTGCCGGTGGCCACCAGGCGGCGCAGCAGGGTCCACCGCAGCTCGGTGTCCACCACCAGGCCGTCCACGGTGATCGCGCCGTCCAGCAGCCCCCGGAGCAGGGACAGGTGGGCGTCGCCGACCGCGCTGGAGGCCAGCGCGTTGACGTAGGCCAGCTGCAGGTCGCCGCCGGGCTCGGCGGTCGTCAGCAGCTCGCGCAGGCGCTCCGACAGCTTCTCGAAGCCGAACGGGCGCCACGCCGGGTCGGCGTAGTTGTGCAGGGCGGAGACGGCCTGGCGCAGCAGCGTCTGGGCGACCATGACGTCGTCCACGCCGTCGATGCCGGAGACGACCAGGTCCACGTAGTCGCGGGCGGGCATCTCGCCGTCACGGGTCATGTCCCAGGCGGCGCCGAAGGCCAGCGCGCGGGGCAGGGACTCCCGGATGCTCCCGATGCCGTCCACGACCGTGGCCAGGGACCGCTCGTCCAGCCGGATCTTGGTGAAGGTCAGGTCGTCGTCGTTGATGAGGACCAGGTCGGGGCGGGCCCTGCCGACCAGCTCCGGCACCTCGGTGCGGGCGCCGCTGACGTCCAGCTCCACCCGGTCGCGGCGCACGATGCCGTCCTCGGTGCGGTCGTACAGGCCGATCGCCAGTCGGTGCGAGCGCAGCGTCGGGTGCTCGGGGGCCGCCTCCTGGAGCACCGCGAACGAGGTGAAGTCCCCGTTCGCGTCCACCTCGAAGTCCGGGCGCATCGTGTTGACGCCGGTGGTCTCCAGCCACTCGCGCGACCAGCCCGACAGGTCCCGGCCGGAGGCCGCCTCCAGGTGCTTGAGCAGATCCTTCAGCTCGGTGTTGCCGAAGGCGAACTCCTGGAAGTAGGCGCGCACGCCCGCGAAGAACGCGTCCACGCCCACGTACGCCGCCAGCTGCTTGAGCACCGAGGCGCCCTTGGCGTAGGTGATGCCGTCGAAGTTCACCTCGACCGCCTGGATGTCGACCATATCGGCGGCGATCGGGTGGGTGGAGGGCAGCTGGTCCTGGCGCAGCGCCCAGGACTTCTCCACGTTCGCGAACGTGGTCCAGGCGTCCGTCCACTTGGTGGCGTTGGCCTGGCAGTACACGCTGGCGTAGGTGGCGAAGGACTCGTTCAGCCACAGGTCGTCCCACCAGCGCATGGTGACCAGGTCGCCGAACCACATGTGCGCCATCTCGTGCAGGATCGTCTCGGCGCGCCGCTCGTAGCGGGCGTCGGTCACCCGGGAGCGGAAGACGTAGTCCTCCAGGAACGTGACGGCGCCCGCGTTCTCCATGGCGCCCGCGTTGAACTCCGGCACGAACAGCTGGTCGTACTTGCCGAAGGCGTAGCGGACCCCGAACAGGTCGTGGAAGAAGTCGAAGCCCTGCCTGGTGACCTCGAACAGGGCGTCGGAGTCCAGGTGCTCGGCCAGCGAGGCCCGGCAGAAGAGGCCCAGGTCGATGCCGTCGTGGGTGTCGCGCACCTCGTGGTACGGGCCGGCGACCAGCGCCGTGATGTAGGTGGACATGCGCTTCGTGGCGGGGAAGTGCCAGCGCACCCGCTCCTCGCCGGCCGCCTCGCGCGTCACGTCGGGCGCGCTGTTGGAGACCACGGTCCACGACGGCGGCGCGAACACGGTCAGCTCGAACGTCGCCTTCAGGTCCGGCTGGTCGAAGCACGCGAACATGCGGTGCGCGTCGGCGGTCTCGAACTGGGTGTACAGGTACACCGAGTCGTCCACCGGGTCCACGAACCGGTGCAGGCCCTCGCCGGTGCGCATGTAGGCGGCGTCGGCCACCACGGTCAGCTCGTTGTCGGCGGCCACCTCCGGCAGCGTCAGGCGCTCGCCGTCGAACAGCCCGGCCGGGTCGAGCTCCGCCCCGTTCAGCGTCGCCGACAGCACCCGGGGCGCCGCCAGCTCCACGAACGTCCGCGCACCCGGCTCCGAAGAGGAGAAGCGGACCACGGTGGTGGACCGGAAGGTCTCGTCCCCGGTGGTGAGGTCGAGTGTCACCTCGTAGGAGTCGACGCTCAGAATGCGCGCCCGCTCCCGAGCCTCGTCCCGGGTCAGGTTCCCTGCCACGCCACGCTCCCTCCACGGCCGCCGTCGTCGCCGGCCGGATCGCTTCACCGGGGACGACGGCGCGGGCCGGGGGAACTCCTCTGGGCGGGGCGTCGTCGGGGCCGGTGGATCGGTTGTCGATTCGGCTCCGATCCTGCCACGCACGGGGTCGGAATGCGCAACCGAAATCGAAGGTTGTAGCGCTACGTCGACCCCCGCGGGGCGCCGCCCCGACTCTCTTGCGAGGAGCACTCCATGACGCAGACCGCCGCGGACGCGGGCGAGCAGGACATCGCCTACGCGGACATGTGGTTCGATCCGGCCTGCCCCTGGGCCTGGATCACCTCCCGCTGGCTGCTGGAAGTCGAGAAGGTCCGGCCGGTGCGGGTGCGCTGGCACGTGATGAGCCTGGGCGTCCTCAACGAGGGCCGCGACATCCCCGAGGACTACCGCCGGCTGCTGGACCGGTCCTGGTCCGCGGTGCGCGTGTGCATCGCCGCCGAGCAGCGCTTCGGGGCCGAGGTCCTGGGTGCCCTCTACACCGCTCTGGGCACCCGCTTCCACAACAACGACGAGCCCCGCACCGACGAGACGATCCGCGCCGCCCTGGCCGACGCGGGCCTGCCCGAGGACCTGGCGGAGGCCGGCGGGTCCACGGAGTACGACGAGGCCCTGCGCGCCTCCCACGCCGAGGCCATGAAGCTGGTCGGCGAGGACGTGGGCACCCCCGTCGTCCAGGTCGAGGACGTCGCGTTCTTCGGCCCGGTCATCACCCCCACCCCGCGCGGGGAGGAGGCCGGGAGGCTCTGGGACGGCGTCCGCCTGGTCGCCGGCACCGAGGGCTTCTTCGAGCTCAAGCGCACCCGCACCCGCGGCCCGGTCTTCGACTGACACGGGAGCACGGCGGCGCGCCGCGCCCGGCCCCCGGGCGCGGCGCGATCCGGGGTGCGCGCGGGTGCACACTGGAGGGGGCCGCGGCGGCGGCCGCCCACGACGACGGAAGGACCGGCCGTGCCCGAACCCGACGACGAACGCAGGGTCGACTTCCTCGACGACCTCGACGTCCTGCCCGACACCACCTCCGACGAGGGCGCGCTGGGCTGGGGCGACGACGTCTCCGACGACTCCACCGACCGCCTGATCGCCGAGCGCCCCCCGCACTGGGACTGAGGAACCCGCGACCGGGGCCCGGCCCGGCCGTCATCGGCGGGTCCACCGGTCGTGCCTCCCGCACTGGCCGACCGAATCCGGTTCTGCGACAGTGGGGGCATGCGATCCCTCTACATCGACGGCGCCTGGCGCGACTCCGCCTCCGACGAGGCCCTGGACGTGATCGACCCGGCGACCGAGCAGGTCATCGACACCGTTCCGGCCGGGGACCCCAAGGACGTCGACGCCGCGGTGGCGGCCGCGGCGGCCGCCCTCCCGGCCTGGTCGGCCCTGGCCCCCGGCCGCCGCGTCACCCACCTCGCCCACGCGCTGGACCTCTTCAACGAGCGCATCGACGACATCGCCGCCCTGCTCACCCGCGACATGGGCGCGCCGGTGAAGTTCTCCCGCAGCGTGCAGGCGGGCCTGCCCGCGCTCATGTTCCGGACCTACATCGACCTGGTCGAGGAGACCGGCGAGCGCTACTTCGAGGGCGAGAAGCTGGGCAACTCGCTCATCGTCCGCGAGCCGGTCGGCGTGGTGGGCGCCATCACGCCGTGGAACTACCCGCTGCACCAGATCGTGCTCAAGGTCGTGCCCGCCCTGCTGGCGGGCAACACGGTCGTCCTCAAGCCCAGCGAGGTCGCCCCGCTGAGCGCCTACGCCCTGGCCGAGGTGTTCCACGACGCGGGCCTGCCCGCGGGCGTGTTCAACCTGGTCTCGGGCACCGGCCCGGTCGTCGGGGAGGCCATCGCCGCCCACCCGGGCGTCGACATGGTCTCGTTCACCGGCTCCACCCGCGCGGGCGTGCGCGTCTCCCAGGTGGCCGCCGAGACCGTCAAGCGGGTCGCCCTGGAGCTGGGCGGCAAGTCGCCCAACGTGATCCTGCCCGACGCCGACCTCACCGCCGCCGTCAAGCGCGGCGTCGCCGACGTCATGCGCAACACCGGCCAGAGCTGCAACGCCCTCACCCGCATGCTCGTCCACCGCGACTCCTACGAGGAGGCCGTCGCCCTGGCCGCGCAGGCCGCGGCCAAGTACGTCCCGGGCGACCCCAAGGAGGAGTCCACCCGGCTGGGCCCGCTCGTCTCCGCGGCCCAGCTCGACAAGGTCCGCTCCTACATCGAGCTCGGCGTCCGGGAGGGCGCCCGCCTGGTCGCCGGCGGCCCCGAGCCCGTCGAGGGGCCGGGCTACCACGTGCGCCCCACGGTCTTCGCCGACGTCGGCAACGACATGCGCATCGCCCGGGAGGAGATCTTCGGGCCGGTCCTGGTCCTCATCCCCTACGACACCGAGGAGGAGGCCGTGGCCATCGCCAACGACACCGACTACGGCCTCAGCGCCGCGGTGTGGTCGGGCGACCCCGAACGCGGCCTGGCGGTCGCCCGCCGCCTGCGGGCCGGGCAGGTGGAGCTCAACGGCGGCGCGCTCAACCCCCGCGCCCCCTTCGGCGGCTACAAGCGCTCCGGCAACGGGCGCGAGTGGGGGCTCCCCGGCCTGGAGGAGTTCTGCGAGATCAAGGCCGTGCAGATGTGACCGGCCGGTGTGTCCGGACTCACGGGCCGGAACGGTTCATACCAGGAATCGGCCCCGGTGAGAATCGCGTTGAGGGGTGTGGAAAAATTCCGACTGGTCATCCCTGGTCGAACCCAATCGAGGTGTGAGTTGAGCAACAAGCCCGCGGTCTCCAAGGCAGGACCCCTCGGCAAGGACATCAAGATGATCGTGATCAGCAACGTGATCGCGATCGCCTCCATGGCCCTCTTCGCCGTGCTGGGTCTGAGCGTCGCGGCCGCCGCAGGCGCCGCCTGACCCTCGGTCACAGACGCGTCCGACGCCCCGCCCGTCCCCTCGACGGGCGGGGCGTCGTGCATCCCCACCCCGGCGACCTGCGACACTGTGTCCGTGCGTGTTTACCTTGGATCAGATCATGCGGGCTACGAGCTCAAAGAACACCTCGTCTCCTGGCTGAAGGAGCGCGGCCACGAGGTCGTCGACGCCGGGCCCTTCGCCTACGACGCCGTGGACGACTACCCGCCCTTCGTCCTGCGCGCCGCCGAGGGCGTCGCCGCCGACCCCGGTGCGCTGGGCATCGTCATCGGCGGCTCCGGCAACGGCGAGCAGATCGCCGCGAACAAGGTCGCGGGCGTCCGCGCCGCCCTGGCCTGGAGCGAGGACACCGCCCGGCTGGCGCGCGAGCACAACGACGCCAACGTGCTCGGCATCGGCGGCCGGATGCACACCCTGGACGAGGCCACGCGCTTCGTCGAGGTCTTCCTGGCCACGCCCTACAGCGACGAGGAGCGGCACACCCGCCGCATCGCGATGCTGAGCGCCTACGAGGAGACCGGCGAGCTCCCGCCCCTGCCCTGAGGACCCCTCCCGGCCCCGCCGGGAACCGAGCGCCCCCGTCCGTGAACCCGGGCGGGGGCGTCCGCGTGCGGGGCCCCGGGAACGGGTTTGGGCTGATCCCAAACCCTCGATTATGGGGGAGAACACCGACGGATGCACGTGCCAGTCGGACATCCCCCGCGCTACAGTTCGTGCACAGCGGCTCGGTTCCGTCCCGGCCGCCGCCCGGCGGTGCCCTCGGCCCGCCGCCACGACCGCGGGCGGGTCCCCACACCGCCCTCAGCCCGTCGCACGTCCCGAGCCGGGGACGGCGCCGGAGCCCCGCCGGACCGCCACGGTCGCGGCACGGGCCACCCGAGCCGACCGAGACCGAACCCCCACGGGCGGGCGCGCCCGCACAGAGGATTGATGAAGCCCACACCGAACGCCAAGGCCGCCCGACTGCTGCGCACCACCGCGCAGCGGATCGTCGCGGTCCTCCGGCGCAAGGTGCTCTTCCGCTACCGGCTCGTCCTGATCACCCTGGTCACCCTGGCCGTCGGCATCGGCGTCGGCGCCGTCTGGGGCCCGGCCGGGTGGTTCCCGCCCAGCTCCACCATCCTCACCGTCCTGGCCGGCGGCCTGCTGCTCAAGCGCAAGAGCCTGGCGGCCCTGCTCGCCGTGGTCGCGGCCGTCCTGGTCTTCGTCGCCTTCATGCTCGACTTCGGGCAGGTCGGCCCCGGGCTGCTGGTCACCATCGGCGTCACCGCGGTGCTGTCCTACCTGCTGTCGGGCGTGCGCGAGCGCCTGGGCGTGCAGGGCCTGAGCGGCGAGATGATGCTCCTCGACCTGCGCGACCGGCTGCGCCAGCAGGGCCGGCTGCCCGGGCTGCCGTCCGGCTGGGGCCGCACCGCCGTCCTGCGCCAGGCCGGGGGCTCCTCCTTCGGCGGCGACTTCGTCGTCTCCGACCGCGACGGCGACCGGCTGGACATCGCCGTGGTCGACGTCTCCGGCAAGGGCGTCGACGCCGGGACCCGCGCCCTGATGCTCTCGGGCGCCTTCAGCGGGCTCATCGGCGCGGTGCCCACCAAGGACTTCCTCGCCCACTGCAACGACTACCTCATGCGCACCGGCGGCGGTGAGGGATTCGTCACCGCCGTCCACCTCAGCGTGGACCTGACCACCGGCGAGTACAGCATCGCCTCCGCCGGGCACCCGCCCGCGGTCCACTACGACGCCGGTACCGGCTCCTGGACCACCACCGAGGCCAAGGGCGTGGTCCTGGGCGTCATCCCGGAGATGACCTACACCTCGGTCCGCGGCCGCCTGCGGCCCGGCGACGCCCTCATGCTCTACACGGACGGCCTCATCGAGACCCCCGGCGAGGACCTCGACGCCGGCATCGACCGCCTGCTCGGCGCGGCCGAGACCCTGGTGACCAGGGGTTTCTCGACCGGTGCCGGGAAGATGGTCGACGCCCTCAGCAAGGACAAGAACGACGACTGCGCCCTGGTCGTCCTCTGGCGCGACTGACCCCCCGGCGACACCCCCGGACGGGGCGGCGGACCCGTGCGCGGCCCCCGGACGGGTAAGGTTCGGGGTGCTCCCCGTCCCGCGTACGGCGGCCGTCCCCGTACACGTCCCCGGATACCCGTGCGCGCCCTCCTCATCCCCGGCGCCGACTCCGCGCGGTCCACCACACCAGTGACGACGGGACCCGGAGCCGTCATACGCAACCGGTGTCGTCCGCGGCCGTGCCCTGCGGGCGGAGGAGAACGCGAGGGGGTGCTTCGCATGTCAGAAGGCGAGCGCGCTGAAGAACTCACCGAACTGGTCGAGAACAACGACCTGACGGGAATCCGGCTCTGGTTGGCCGAACATAGGCCCTACGAGATCGCCGACGAGCTCGCCCGCATGGCGGGCAGGCAGGCGATCATCCCCTTCCGGCTCCTGGACAAGGACCGCGAGCTGGAGGTCTTCGAGGAACTCGACCCCGGCCAGCAGCAGGCCATCCTCCTGGGTCTGCGCGACAGCGCCTTCCACGAGCTCCTGGAGGAGATGGACCCCGACGACCGGGCCCGCCTCATCGGGGAGGCCCCGGCCAAGATCGCCACCCGCGCCCTGGCCGGCCTCAGCCCCGCGGAGCGCCGGATGACGGCGGCGCTGCTGGGCTACCCCGAGGACGCCGTCGGCCGGTTCATGACGCCCGAGACGGTCGTCCTGCACCGCGACCTCACCGTGGGCCGCGCCCTGGAGATCGTCCGTGCCAAAGGAGCCGACGCCGAGACCATCTACACGCTCCCGGTGGTCACCGACGGCCGCCGCCTGGTCGGCACCGTCACCCTGGGCGACCTGGTCGTCAACGACGACGCCCGGCTGCTCAAGGACATCGTGGACGTCCTGGCCCCGCGGGTGCGGGCCACCCACCCGGCCGAGGACGCCGCCCGCCTGATGCAGGAGGCCAACCTGGTCTCCCTGCCGGTGGTCGACTCCGAGGACCGGTTCGTGGGCCTGCTGACCTTCGACGACGCCCTGGAGCTCATCGAGGCGGCGGACTCCGAGGACATGGCCCGCCAGTCCGGCGCCAGCCCCGTCGGCGACCACTACGTCAGCGTCGGGGTGCTGCGCCTGGTCGGCGCCCGCTCGGTGTGGCTCATGCTGCTCATCGTGGCCGCCACCCTCACCGTCAACGTGATGCAGGTCTTCGAGGCCACCCTGGAGGAGGTCACGGCGCTGGCGGTGTTCGTGCCGATGCTCATCGGCACCGGCGGCAACGTCGGCGCCCAGTCCGCCACCGCGATCGTGCGCGCCCTGGCCGTCGGCGAGGTGCGGGTCCGAGACCTGCCCCAGGTGATCTGGAAGGAGGCCCGGGTCGGGCTGCTGCTCGGCGTGATGCTGGCCGGCCTGGCGCTGGCCATCGGCGCCCTGCTGGTCGGGTTCCAGGTCGCCGTGGTGGTGGCCTGCTCGGTCATCGCCATCTGCACCTGGGCGGCGATCATCGGCTCGTCGATGCCGCTACTGGCCCGCAAGGTGGGCGTGGACCCGGCCGTGGTGTCCTCGCCGATGGTGGCGACCCTGGTGGACGCCACCGGCCTGATCATCTACTTCTCGGTCGCACGGCTCATCCTGCACATATGACACGGGGGCATAACCGGCGTGCCACCGGGTATCGCCTTGGGTGCAGGACGGACCTGAGGGGGGAATCCATGTCCGGTGCCGGAGATGCGTTCGACAAACTGAGGAAGGCCGTCGACGACAACGCCGACAAGGTCGAGGGGCTGGTCGGCAAGGCCGCGAACGCCGCCAAGAAGGCGACCGGCGGCGCCCATGACGACAAGATCGACAAGGGGGCCGGCGCCGCCACCGACTACCTGCGCAAGCGTGCCCGGGAGAACAGGGAGCGGTAACACGGTTCGGCGGGGCGGGACCGGGCGTCCACAATATGGAGATGCCCGATCCCGCCCCGACCCGTTCCCAGGTCGTCCTGGCCCGAGTCCGCGTCCCCCTCATGTGGGCCGCGGGCGCCGCTCTGCTCGCCGGGTACGCCGGCCTGTCGTGGTGGGCGGGCTGGTCCCTGTTCGCCGTCGCGCTGGCCGTGTACCTGCGCCTGGGCACCGTCCGCTGCGCCCCGCGGGTGCTGCGGCCCCCGGTGCGGGGGCGGTGGATGGCGCTGACGAGCCCGGTGGACGCGGTCCCCAGCCAGGGGACCCACGCCTACGGGCAGACCCACGCCCTGGGGCTGGTCGCCGAGGACGGGACCCGGCCCGACATCGGGTGGCGGCCGCTGAGCCGCCCCCCGGAGGACTTCCCCGCGTTCGGGAGGCCCGTGTACGCGCCCGCCGACGGGCTCGTCGTCGCCGTGCACGACCGGAGCCGCGACCACCGCAGCCGCAACTCCTGGCCGTGGCTGCTGGGCTCGGTCCTGGAGAACACCCTGCGCGAGCTGCGCGGCCCGGCGGGCCTGCTGGGCAACCACGTGGTCATCGACGTCGGCGGCGCGTACGTGCTGCTGGGCCACCTGCGGAAGGGCTCCGTCGGGGTCCGCCGGGGGGACCGGGTGGCGGCGGGCGCCCTGATCGCCCGCTGCGGCAACTCGGGGGCGTGCACCGAGCCGCAGCTGCGGATGCAGCTCATGGACCACCGGTGGCCGCTGGTGGCGGCGGGACTGCCGTTCCTGTGGGAGGCGGGCTGGGACGGGGGGTCCGACACCGCGGGGCTTCCCGAGACCTGGCGGCCGTTCGACGTCCCCGCTGGTCAGAGCGGTCCGGAGGCGGGTTACCCTGAGGCTGATGAGGTAAGGCGAACCTAAGGTTCGGGTGAGGAGGACGGTGTGGGCGAGATCGACGGGCGGCCCTGCCGGCTCACGGTCTGCCGCGGCTGCTGCTGCGGGACGAAGAAGAAGGTCCCGGGCGTCGACCACAAGGCCCAGCTCGCCCGCCTGTCCGCCATCGACGACCACGCCGGCCGCACCGTCCCGGTCCGCACCAGCAAGTGCCTGGGCATCTGCTTCCAGGCCAACGTGGTGGTCGTGCAGCCCTCCCAGAAGGGCCACGCCGCCGGGGGCCGGCCCGTGTGGCTCGGGGAGATGACCGAGGACGGGCTCCTCGACGCCCTCGACGACTGGATCTTCGAGGGCGGCCCGGGCCTGGC
Source organism: Nocardiopsis changdeensis (assembly GCF_018316655.1). Classification (GTDB taxonomy): domain Bacteria; phylum Actinomycetota; class Actinomycetes; order Streptosporangiales; family Streptosporangiaceae; genus Nocardiopsis; species Nocardiopsis changdeensis. Next base: position 1,708,354 of record NZ_CP074133.1, read on the forward strand.
CCCGCTCCCCGACGCCCTGGCCGACCACGTCACCTCCAAGGACGCCAAGAAGCCCAAGAAGCGCAAGCGGCCCAAGAAGGCCAAGGCCATCGAGAAGGAGCGCCGGAAGGCGAAGGAGCGCAAGGCCGAGAAGGCCTCCCGCCGGCCCGGGAAGAAGGGCAAGGGTGAGAAGGACGGCAAGAAGAGGGGCCGGAAGAAGGACGAGCGCCGCAAGAAGAAGTAGCGCGGCGCCCGCCCCCGTGTCCCGTCAGTGGTCCTGCGGCGCGAACTGGGTCCGGTACAGCGCCGTGTACAGGCCGCCCCGGCCCAGCAGCTCCTCGTGGGTGCCCCGCTCCAGGATCCGCCCGTCCTCCAGGACCAGGATCTGGTCGGCCTCGCGCACCGTCGCCAGTCGGTGCGCGATCACCAGGGAGGTGCGCCCGGACAGGGCCTCGGCCAGCGCCTCCTGCACCGCCGCCTCCGACTCCGAGTCCAGGTGCGCGGTGGCCTCGTCCAGGACCACCACCGACGGCGAGCGCAGCAGCAGCCGGGCGATCGCCAGGCGCTGCTTCTCGCCTCCCGACAGCCGGTAGCCGCGGTCGCCCACCATCGTGTCCAGCCCGTCGGGCAACTGCTCCAGCAGCGGGCCCAGCCGCGCCATCCGCAGCGCCGCCTCCATCTCCTCGTCGGTGGCGTCGGGCTTGGCGTAGCGCAGGTTCGCGCCCACCGTGTCGTGGAACAGCTGGGCGTCCTGGGTGACCACGCCCACGGCCTCGCGCAGCGAGTCGGAGGTGGCCTCGCGCAGGTCCAGCCCGCCGACGCGCACCGCTCCCTCGGTCGGGTCGTACAGCCGCGACACCAGGTGCGTCAGCGTCGTCTTGCCCGCGCCGGAGGGGCCCACCAGGGCCACCATCGTCCCGGGCTCGGCCCGCAGCGACACCCCGCTCAGCACCTGGGTGTCGTCGGAGCCGCGCCCCTGCGGGTTCAGCTCCAGCGACGCCACCGAGGTCTCCTCGGCTCCCGGGTAGCGGAACGACACGTTGTCGAACTCCACCCCCACCGGGCCCCGCGGGATCGGCCGGGCGTCCGGGGACTCCTTGATCGCGGGGTCCAGGTCCAGGATCTCGAAGACCCGGTCGAACGACACCAGCGCGGTCATGATCTCCACGTGCACGTTGGACAGGCTCGTCACCGGCCCGTACAGGCGCACCATCAGCGTGGTCAGCGCCACCAGGGTGCCGACCTCGAACGCGCCGTCCACGGCCAGCAGGCCGCCGACGCCGTAGACCATCGCGGTGGCCAGCGCGGTGACGGTGCCCAGCATCGTGAACAGCAGGCCGCCGAACACGGCCTGGCGCACGCCCAGGTCGCGCACCCGGCCGGCCCGGCGGGCGAACCCGTCGGCCTCGTCCCGCGGGCGGCCGTACAGCTTGACCAGCATGGCGCCGCCGACGTTGAACCGCTCCGTCATCAGGGAGCTCATGTCGGCGTTGGTGTCCATGGCGTCCCGCGAGATGTGCGCCAGCCTGCGGCCGATCAGCTTGGCGGGGACGAGGAACAGCGGTACCAGCGCCAGCGCCAGCAGGGTCACCTGCCAGGACAGCGCCAGCATGGTGATGATCACGGCGGTGGCGCTCACCAGGTTGGACACCACCGACTGCAGGACCGAGGTGATCGCCCGCTGGGCGCCGACCACGTCGGTGTTCAGCCGGCTGATCAGCGAGCCGGTCTGGGTGCGGGTGAAGAACGCCAGCGGCATCTTCTGCACGTGGGTGAAGACCTGCGTGCGCAGCAGGTAGATGACGCCCTCGCCGATGCGGGCGGACAGCCACCGGCCGGTGAGCGCGAGCGCGCCCTCCAGCAGGGCCAGGCCGCCCGCGGCGGCGGCCAGGCCGATCACCAGGGAGCTGTTCCCCGCGACGATGCCCCGGTCGATGATCGCCTTGAGCAGCAGCGGGTTGGCCACCACGATGGCGGCGCCGACCGACGTCACGAGCAGGAACAGAAGTATCGCCCGCCAGTGGGGGCGGGCGTAGGAGATGATGCGACGGGTGATGCCGGGGGGCAGTGCCTGCCCCCGGGCGCTTCCGTCGTTGACCAGGGCCCTGTAGGAGGGCCGACCGGACATCATGGTCATACGGGCCTCGATTCGCGTTACGCGTGGGTCAACAACCGCCCGCGCCCACCGCTTCCCGAGGCGTCCGGGGTGCTCAGAGGGCTCGGGCCAGCCTGCCCAGCGCCGCTGTGGTGGAGCGGCCTGGAGTGAAGGGCAGCTCCCAGGCGAGGGCGTCCAGCGCCTCGGCGCCCAGGATCTTGGCGCGGGTGTAGCGGTCCCCGGCGGTGAAGGCCAGGGCCGCCGGGGCCAGCGGCCGCAGGACCTCGGCGTAGGCCGACCAGTCGGCCACCCCGGGGGGCCCGTCGATGATGAAGGAGCCGGCCACACAGCCCAGGGCGGCGATGGTCTCGGCGCGCTCCTCGGCCGGGTTGACCGGGCGTCCGGGCCCCTTCCAGGCGCGGACGCGCTCGTCGCACTCGATGCCGACGACCAGGGGGAGGCCGCGGTCGGCGATGGCTTGGAGGAAGCGGATGTGGCCGACGTGCAGGACGTCGAAGACCCCGGTGACGACGGCGGGGCGCTCCGGCCCCTCCGGCCGCTCGAACCAGCGTGTGCTCAGCGCAGTACCCGTGCCCGTGTCCGCCATCCAGTCACCCGATCCTCACAGGGGTGCCCGTGTCCGGTCTCGTCGGCGACCCCGCCCGCAAGGTCAACGTACCCGGTCGGGCCGGGTATTCCGCCTCCGGGCCCGAACGGTGTTCGGCCCTGTGGGGGAGCTCACCCGGGCCGGTCCGCGGGGGCCGCGCACGACGGCGGGGGCCGGTGCTCGCGCACCGGCCCCCGCAGTGTGAAGAGCGGGCGACGAGAATCGAACTCGCATGACCAGCTTGGAAGGCTGGGGTTCTACCATTGAACTACGCCCGCGTGGCGCCGGAGCCTTCGAGTTTCCTCTAGACTCGTTGAGCCGACGGGGACAAGACTACAGTCTCCGCAGCGTTGGTCGCACACCCCTTTCCCGGGTCCGTGCGGGCGGCGTGTTCGGTCCGTGCCGGGAACCCGGAGCCGAACACGGTGTTCGGGGAGCAGGCGCACGGGGTGTGGCGCAGCTTGGTTAGCGCGCATGCTTTGGGAGCATGAGGCCGCGGGTTCGAATCCCGCCACCCCGACGAAACCGGCCACGGCGGCGGCTCCGGCCGTGCGCGGTGGCCCCCTGCGCATCTGCCCTAGACTTGGTGCGATCAGCAGGAAACTGTAAGTCCCAGCCCGTCGCAGGGCACCCCGTCGCCGGAGATCGTCAGATCGGGCGGGGGTGCACGCGTGCATTCGCCGTTGTGTGGTGCGCCTGCGGGCCGACGCGGACACCAGCCGGCAAACCTAGGAGTACCGCCCCGTGAAGACCGTTGTCGAGGAGCTGAGCCCGACCCGGGTCAAGCTGACCATCGAGGTGCCCTTCGAGGAGCTCGATCACGCTTTCGACGTGACCTACAAGTCGCTCGCGAAGCAGGTTCGGATCAAGGGCTTCCGCCCGGGCAAGGCGCCGGCGCGACTGATCGACCGTTACGTCGGTCGCGGCGCTGTGATCAGCGAAGCGGTCAACCACGCCGTTCCCGAGCTCTACAACGAGGCCATCCAGAAGGAGGAGATCTTCGCGCTCGGCCAGCCCGACGTGGAGGTCACCAAGCTGGAGGACAACGACGAGCTCGCCTTCACGGCCGAGGTCGACGTCCGCCCCAAGTTCGAGGTCGCCGACTACAAGGGGATCGAGGTGACCGTCGACAGCGCCGAGGTCACCGAGGAGCAGATCGACGAGCAGCTCGGCTTCCTGCGCGAGCGCTTCTCGACCCTGGTCGGCGCCGAGCGCCCGGTCGAGGACGGGGACCACGTCTCCATCGACCTGTCCGCCGCCATCGACGGTGAGAAGCTCGAGGACGTCGCCGTGAGCGGCTACTCCTACGAGGTCGGCACCAACACCATGCTGGAGGGCCTCGACGAGACCCTGCGCGGCATGGAGGCCGGTGCCGAGGCCACCTTCACCACGACCCTGGTGGGCGGCGAGCACGAGGGCAAGGAGGCGGACGTCACCGTCACCGTGCACAGCGTCAAGGTGAAGGAGCTGCCCGAGCTGGACGACGAGTTCGCCCAGCTGGCCAGCGAGTTCGACACCATCGACGAGCTGCGCGGGGACGTGCGCAAGCGCATGACCGAGGTGCGCCGCCTCCAGCAGCTGTCCTCCGCCCGTGACAAGGCCCTGGAGAAGCTGATCGAGTCGATCGAGCTGCCGCTGCCCGACGCGGTCGTCGATGAGGAGATCCAGCGCCGCCGCGAGAGCCTGGAGCAGCAGCTCGCGCAGAGCGGCCTCACCAAGGAGGCCTACCTCGAGTCGCAGGAGAAGACCGAGGAGGAGTTCGAGGAGGAGCTGACCACCGGCGCCCGCTCCGCGGTCAAGGCCGGGTTCATCCTCGACCAGCTGGCCATCCAGGAGGACCTGAGCGCCGACCAGGGCGAGCTCAGCCAGTACGTGTTCGAGCAGGCCCAGCGCATGGGCGTCAGCCCGGACCAGCTGGCCCAGCACCTGGTGCAGTCCAACCAGATCCGCGTCGCCTTCACCGAGGTCGTCCGCGGCAAGGCCATGGACCTGGTGCTGTCCTCCGCGAAGGTCACCGACGAGGACGGCAACGTCATCGAGCAGGAGACCGCCGAGGAGAAGTCGGCCAAGGCCGCCGCCGAGGCCGCCGCCGCGGCCGAGGGCCTGGAGGTCCTGGAGGACGCCGAGGAGGCCCCCGTGGCCGAGGCGACCGAGGAGGCCAAGGCCGACGAGGACGAGGGCACCGAGGCCAAGGCCGACGAGGCCAAGTAGCCCCGGCCGCCGCGCCGAGCGCTCGCGGGCCCCGCACGACCCTCCCGGGTCGGGCGGGGCCCGCCGCTTTCCCCGGGCCGCGCCGACATGGCTTCGAGGGGGTGCGGGCGGTGCGGTGCGGCACCGGAGCGCCCGTTATTCCCGCTCCCGACCGCGTTCTTGTTCGCCTTCGGGAGAACAGGGCCTGCCGGGCTTGCGTCACCCTGCGCTCAAAGCGAACAGGCACGGTATCCGTGCAACCCCGGTGTCGGTCGGCGTTAGTGTCGCTGTATCGCAACCGTTTCGATTCCGGAGCAGGTGACGAGAGTGCCGCCGATCTTTGATGAGTCCTCGCGATTCGACGCTCGTACGTCGGAGCCGCAGTTTTCCCCTTTTCTTGAGCAGACGCCTCAGCGCCTGTTGCGCCAGCGAATCGTTTTCCTCGGCCAGCAGGTCGACGACGAGATCGCCAACCGCCTGGTGGGCGAGCTCCTGCTGCTGTCCGCGGAGGACCGCCAGCGGGACATCACCCTGTACATCAACTCGCCCGGCGGTTCCGTGACCGCGGGCATGGCGATCTACGACGTGATGCAGTACATCCCCAACGACGTCCGCACCGTGGGCATCGGCATGGCCGCCTCGATGGGCCAGATGCTCCTGTGCGCCGGTGCCCCCGGCAAGCGCTACGCGCTGCCGCACACCCGGGTCATGATGCACCAGCCGTCCGGCGGCATCGGGGGCACCGCCTCCGACATCCGCATCCTCGCGGACCAGCTGCTGTACGTGAAGAAGATGTTCATCGAGAAGATCTCCGAGCACACCGGTCAGACGGTCGAGCAGATCGAGAAGGACGCCGACCGCGACCGCTGGTTCACCGCGCAGGAGGCCAAGGACTACGGCTTCATCGACGAGGTCCTGGAGGGCACGCTCGACGTGGCCCAGGATCGCGGCTAGCGATCGGTCGGTGATCGGAACCGTCGGGTCCCGGAGCACCCGGGACCGGCACGGTGACCCCGCCCGACCCGGCGGTGCCGGGATCGGCGTAGTGCGTGGAAGCGTGGAAGGCGTGAAATGACCGAGTTCAATCCCTTTATCGGCGGCACGGCCCCGATGTCTCCCCAGGGCCGCTACGTCCTGCCGTCCTACGTGGAGCGGACGTCCTACGGCGTCAAGGAGATGAATCCGTACAACAAGCTCTTCGAGGAGCGGATCATCTTCGTCGGCGTGCAGATCGACGACACGTCGGCCAACGACCTGATGGCGCAGCTCATCACGCTGGAGCAGCTCGATTCCGAGCGCGACATCCAGATGTACATCAACTCGCCCGGCGGGTCGTTCACCTCGCTCATGGCGATCTACGACACCATGCAGTTCGTCCGCCCGGACATCCAGACGGTGTGCATCGGCCAGGCCGCCTCCGCCGCGGCGATCCTGCTGGCCGGCGGGACCAAGGGCAAGCGGGGCGCGCTGCCCAACGCCCGCATCCTGATCCACCAGCCCGCCACCGAGGGCATGCACGGCCAGGCCAGCGACATCGAGATCCAGGCCAACGAGATCACCCGGATCCGCACCCAGCTGGAGACCACCCTGGCGCGGCACACGGGCCGCACGCCCGAGCAGGTGTCCAAGGACATCGAGCGCGACAAGATCCTCACGGCCGAGGAGGCCAAGGATTACGGCATCATCGACTTCGTGCTCCCTTACCGCAAGGCCTCCCTGAACAAGTAGACCCTGCGGGCACAGGTCGAGAAGGCGTCGACCGGACCGGCCGCCAACCCGCCCGGAAGGGCCCGGTGGTGAAGCCGGTCCGGTTTTTCGCTTAGTCTGGCGAAAGAGCGACACACGGATCGCCCGTCCGTGAACGGACGGGTGCGGGGTATCGGACCCCGCACCGCCGCGGTACGCGGCATCGGCGGCCTTAGTTTCGAGGAGTGGCTGGGTGGCACGCATCGGCGACGGCGGGGACCTGCTGAAGTGCTCGTTCTGCGGCAAGAGCCAGAAGCAGGTGAAGAAGCTCATCGCCGGCCCCGGCGTCTACATCTGCGATGAGTGCATCGACCTCTGCAACGAGATCATCGAGGAGGAGCTCGCCGACTCCACCGAGCTCTCCTGGGATGCGTTGCCCAAGCCGCGGGAGATCTACGAGTTCCTGGATTCGTATGTGATCGGGCAGGAGCAGGCGAAGAAGGCGTTGTCGGTGGCGGTCTACAACCACTACAAGCGGGTGCGCTCGGAGGGGGAGCGTCCGGGTGGTGAGGATGTGGAGATCGCGAAGTCGAACATCCTGCTGTTGGGTCCGACGGGGTCGGGCAAGACGTTGTTGGCGCAGACGCTGGCGCGGATTTTGAACGTGCCGTTCGCGATCGCCGATGCGACGGCGCTGACGGAGGCGGGGTATGTCGGTGAGGATGTGGAGAACATCCTGTTGAAGTTGATCCAGGCGGCCGATTACGACGTGAAGAAGGCCGAGACGGGGATCATCTACATCGACGAGGTGGACAAGGTCGCTCGTAAGAGTGAGAATCCGTCGATCACGCGGGATGTGTCGGGGGAGGGTGTGCAGCAGGCGTTGTTGAAGATCTTGGAGGGGACGACGGCGAGTGTGCCTCCGCAGGGTGGGCGGAAGCATCCTCATCAGGAGTTCATTCAGATCGATACGACGAATGTGCTGTTCATCTGTGGTGGGGCGTTTGCGGGGTTGGACAAGATCATCGAGTCGCGTACGGGGCGGCAGGGGATGGGGTTCAACGCGGTGTTGCGGTCGAAGGAGGAGTTGGCGGGGGGCGGTTTCGGTGAGGTGATGCCGGAGGACCTGTTGAAGTTCGGGATGATTCCGGAGTTCATCGGGCGGTTGCCGGTGATCACGAGTGTGCATGATCTGGATCGGGGGGCGTTGATCCGGATTCTGACGGAGCCGCGTAATGCGTTGGTGAAGCAGTATCAGCGGTTGTTCGAGTTGGACGGTGTGGGGTTGGAGTTCACGCCGGACGCGTTGGAGGCGATCGCGGAGCAGGGGATCATTCGGGGGACGGGTGCGCGTGGGTTGCGGGCGATCATCGAGGAGGTGTTGTTGTCGGTGATGTACGAGGTGCCGTCTCGTGAGGATGTGGGTCGGGTGATCATTTCGCGGGAGACGGTGATCGACAACGTGAATCCGACGATCGTGCCGCGGGCGCAGATCGAGCCCGAGCACCGCGAGAAGTCCGCCTGAGCCTTCCGCCGCCGCACATGAGAGGACGGCGCCCTCCCGACGGAGGGCGCCGTCCTCTCTTTCCGTTCCGGGGCCGGTCCCGGGGCGTGATCGATGGGTGCTTTCGCGTGGCTCGGCGCCTGCACCGGGTGCCGGGAGCGGGCACCGGGCGGTTTCCCGCAAGGCGCCCGGCGAGACCGGCCCGGGGAGGCCGTCCGAGCACAGACGGCGCGGCGGGAGGAAGCCTCGCGGCCGCGACCCGGAACGATCCGCCGAACGCGCCCTAGTCCTCGTTCTCGAGGACGGCCTCCATGCGCTCGATCTCGGTGTTCTGCTCGGCGATGAGGTCGTTGGCCATCCTCATCACCGTCTGGTCCTTGCCGTTCTCCAGGACCTCCTCGGCCATGGTCACCGCGCCGCGGTGGTGGGCCGTCATCAGCTCCACGAACAGCCGGTCGAACTCGTCGCCGTCGGCGGCCTCCAGCCGGCCCATGTCCTCCTCGGAGACCATGCCCGGCATGTCCTCGTGGTCCACCTGGAGGTCGCAGGCGGGGACCTCGCCCTCGCCGTGGTGGTCGCCGTCCCCCTCCAGCCCGCAGAAGTTCTGGTGGGCGGGGTTCTCCCGGGCCGGGCCGAAGACATTCGTCTCCAGCCAGCTCTCCATGGCGGTGATCTCCGGGCCCTGGGCGGCGCTGATCCGCTCGGCGATGCCGCCGATGCCCTCGCGCCGGTGGCGCTCGGGGGCCAGGTCGGTCATCTCCAGGGCCTGGGCGTGGTGCTCGATCATCTTCACCAGGTAGACGACGTCGGCCTCGTTGTGGCCCTGCTCCTCGGCCAGGGCGGCGATCTGGTCGGCCGTGGCCGGGGAGGACGACTCGCCGGGAGCGCCGGGGGCGATGACGTTCGCCGACTCCTGCGGCTGCTCGTCCTCCCCGGTGCAGGCCGAGGTTCCCAGGAGTACGAGGGCGGTTCCTGCCGCGAGTACCAGGCGACGCACGGGGTGTCCTCCAAGAACGGGGGTGTGGGGCGGGCCCGGGGGCTGTGCGCCGCCTCCGGCGCGGCGGGCCGGTCGGAGGAGAACGCTCTGCTGGGCTTTCTACTCACTGCCCGGGTGTTTTGTCCACCCTTGGGGGCGTGTCTCCATCGTTTTGTTCGCTCCGCGTGTCCCGGCCGTCCCGTATGTCAGACCTGGTGCCTGTGTACCCATGGCGGCGTTTCTGCTGGTCCGTTGGCCATCGGGAGAGTAAAACACAAAGTAGGCGATTTGTTGCTCTTTGTGTCGGAGGTGGGCCGTGGGCGGGGAGACGGGGCGAGGGGAGGGGCCGGCCCGCGCGCTCCTGCGCTGGGGCGGCGCCAGCGCGGCCGCGGTCCTGCTGGCCGCCGCGACCGCGGTCCCCGGGGCGGCGGTCGCGGAGCAGGACGTCTCCGCCGAGGGCGTGGTCCGGGTGGGCGGCCTGCCCCGGCCCGCGCCGCTGGACCGGGAGGGCGCCTTCAACTCCGACCTGGCGTTCACCGGCGACCACGCCATCGGCGGCAACTACGACGGCTTCGTCGTCTACGACATCTCCGACCCGACCCGGCCCCGGGTGGTGTCCACGGTCCTGTGCCCGGGCGGCCAGGGCGACGTGTCGGTCAGCGGCGACCTGCTGTACTTCTCCGTCGACTACCCCCGCGCCGGCGACGAGTGCGGCGCTGCGGCGGCACCGGCCACCGAGGCCGGCGCGTTCGAGGGCATCCGGATCTTCGACATCTCCGACAAGGAGAACCCGCGGTACGTGGCGGCGGTGCGCACCGACTGCGGCTCGCACACCAACACCCTCGTTCCGGGCGAGGACGGCGAGAGCGACCTCGTCTACGTGTCGTCCTACTCGCCCTCGCCGGACTTCCCCGACTGCCGGCCGCCGCACGACAAGATCTCGATCATCGAGGTGCCGCACGACGACCCGGCCTCGGCCGCGATCGTCAACGAGCCGGTGCTGTTCCCCGACGGCGGGGCCGAGTCCACCACCGGCTGCCACGACATCACGGCCTACCCCGAGCGCGGCATCGCGGCCGCCGCCTGCCTGGGCGACGGGCTGCTGCTCGACATCTCCGACCCGGTGGAGCCGCGGGTGCTCGACCGGGTGCGGGACCCGAATTTCGCCTTCTGGCATTCGGCGACGTTCACCGACGACGCCCGGTACGTCCTGTTCACCGACGAGCTGGGCGGGGGGAGCGCCGCCGTCTGCACCGAGGAGACCGGATCCGAACGCGGGGCGAACGCGGTCTATTCACTCAGCGGTTCCGGGGACCAATGGGAACTCGATTTCAGGAGCTACTACAAACTGCCGCGCCATCAGACCGAAACCGAGAACTGTGTGGCGCACAATGGCTCGCTGATCCCTGTCGCGGGGCGGGACTACTTCGTCCAGTCGTGGTACCAGGGCGGGGTCTCCGTCATCGACCTGACCGACCCCGAGAGTCCGGAGGAGATCGGCCACTTCGACCGGGGGCCCTGGGATCCCGGGGCCCTGCGCACCGCGGGTTCCTGGTCGGCGTACTACTACAACGGGCACGTCTACTCGTCCGACATCCGGAACGGGCTCGACGTCCTCCGGCTCACCGACCCGCGCCTGGAGCAGGCACAGGGCGTGGTCATGGAGGAGTTCAACCCCCAGTCGCAAACGTCCTTTTCCGGACATGGACAACATCCGTAACAACGGTCGCCACCTGGGAGAACATGGAAGCGCATAGGAGGGCGCTGGGAACCGCCGACCCGCGCGGCGCACCACCGACCCCCGAGGGAACCTAGGCACCGTGCGTAGCCGGATGGGGTCGTGTGGACAGTGTGTTAACTGGTGTGTTTCTTTTGTTCCCCCCTATACAGATAGATGTTGAAGTGTGTACTTTCTTCCTGTTCAGCGCCAGACCCGAACAGGAGCCCCCATGGCGTCCTCCCCCATGCCAACCCCTCCGCCGCGTTCGTGGAGATCCACGCTGAAGAGGGGAGCGGTCGCCCTCACCGGTGCCACCGCCCTCGTCGCGTCCCTCCTCGCCCCCTCCGCCGCCTCCGCCGACCCGGCCTTCACCAGTGACGCGGACACCAGCGCCAACGTCACGCACATCGCCAACGTCCCCAAGACCGAGGTGATGAGCGACTTCAACTCCGACCTGGCGTTCACCGGCGACTACGCCATCGGCGGCAACTACAACGGGTTCGTCATCTACGACATCTCCACCCCGGAGAGCCCGACGGTCGTCTCCGAGGTCCTGTGCCCGGGCGGCCAGGGCGACGTGTCGGTCAGCGGCGACCTGCTGTACTTCTCCGTCGACTACGCCCGCGCCAGCGACGAGTGCGGCGCCCCCTCGGTGCCGACCAGCGACCCGAACGGGTTCGAGGGCATCCGGATCTTCGACATCTCCGACAAGGAGAACCCGGAGTACGTGGCGGCGGTGCGCACCGACTGCGGCTCGCACACCAACACCCTCGTCCCGGGCAAGGACGGCGAGCACGAGTACATCTACGTCTCCTCGTACTCCCCGTCGGCGAACTTCCCCAACTGCCAGCCGCCGCACGACAAGATCTCGATCATCGAGGTCCCCATCGACGACCCGGCCTCCGCGCAGGTCATCGACGCGCCCGTCCTCTTCCCCGAGGGCGGCTACCGCAACACCAGCGGCTGCCACGACATCACCGTCTACCCGAAGCACGACATCGCCGCGGGCGCCTGCATGGGCGACGGCATCCTGATGGACATCTCCGACCCGGCCGCCCCGGTCGTCACCGACGTCGTCCAGGACACCAACTTCGCGTTCTGGCACTCGGCGACGTTCACCAACGACGGCGCCACCGTGATGTTCACCGACGAGCTCGGCGGCGGTGGCGGCGCGACCTGCCTGGAGAGCATCGGCTCCGAGCGCGGCGCCAACGCCATCTACACCATCGACGGCTTCAAGAAGGGCGAGCCCGAGCTGTCCTTCGAGGGGTACTTCAAGATCCCGCGCATGCAGGGCAGCACCGAGAACTGCGTGGCGCACAACGGCTCGCTCATCCCGGTCCCGGGCCGCGACTTCTTCGTCCAGTCCTGGTACCAGGGCGGCGTCTCCGTCATCGACTTCAACGACCCGTCCGACCCGCAGGAGATCGGCTACTTCGACCGGGGCCCGATCGATGACAGCCGCCTCGTGCTCGGCGGCTCCTGGTCGGCCTACTACTACAACGGCTACGTCTACTCCTCGGACATCACCCGGGGCCTGGACGTCATCAAGCTGGAGGACCCGCGCTTCCGTGTGGCCGAGCAGGTCCACATGAGCGAGTTCAACCCGCAGTCGCAGCCGGAGTACCGCCCGGGAAGGGGCAACGGCCGCTGACCGCCCCCGAAGACGCCCCCGGCCCTCCGGGGCAGGGGCGGGTGACGTGAGAGGGGCCGCGGCCGTGCACGCCGCGGCCCCTTCACGTACCCCTCGAACACCCCCTAGTGCACAGGAGTCCCGATGCCTGCACCCCGCAACAGGAGAGGCCTGAGCCGTTCCGTCGCCCTGGCGGCGACGGCCGCGGCCTCTCTGCTCGTGGGCCTGCTCGGCCCGGCGACCGCGTACGCGGACACGCCCCCGGCCGACTCGATCCACAGTGCCAACATCGAGCACGTGGCCTACGTGCCCAAGCCCTCCACCGTCCGCAACGTCAACTCCGACCTGGCGTTCACCGGCGACTACGCCATCGGCGGCAACTACGACGGCTTCGTCATCTACGACATCTCCGACCCCGAGAACACCAGGGTCCTGACCGAGGTGCTGTGCCCGGGCGGGCAGGGCGACGTGTCGGTCAGCGGCGACCTGCTGTACTTCTCCGTCGACTACGCCCGCGCGAGTGACGAGTGCGGTGCCCCGGCCGTGCCGACCAGCGACCCGAACGGGTTCGAGGGCATCCGGATCTTCGACATCTCCGACAAGGAGAACCCGGAGTACGTGGCGGCGGTGCGCACCGACTGCGGCTCGCACACCAACACCCTGGTCCCGAGCAAGGACGGCGAGAGCGACCTCATCTACGTGTCGTCCTACTCGCCCTCGTCCAACTTCCCCAACTGCCGGCCGCCGCACGACAAGATCTCGATCATCGAGGTGCCGCACGACGACCCGGCCTCGGCCGCGATCGTCAACGAGCCGGTCCTGTTCCCCGACGGCGGCAACCACGACCAGGACGGCCTGCTGCTGCCCACCCAGGGCTGCCACGACATCACCGTCTACGCCGAGAAGGACATCGCCGCGGGCGCCTGCATGGGCGACGGCATCCTGATGGACATCTCCGACCCCGTGAACCCGGTGGTCACCGAGGTCGTCCAGGACCCGAACTTCGCGTTCTGGCACTCGGCGACGTTCACCAACGACGCCCGGAACGTGGTGTTCACCGACGAGCTGGGCGGCGGCGGGGCCCCGACCTGCACCGAGGAGATCGGCGGCCAGCGCGGCGCCAACGCCATCTACTCCATCAACGGCACCGACGCGGCGCCGGAGATGGACTTCGCCAGCTACTACAAGATCGACCGGCACCAGGGCGACCAGGTCTGCGTCGCGCACAACGGCTCGCTCATCCCGGTCCCGGGCCAGGACTTCTTCGTCCAGTCCTGGTACCAGGGCGGCGTGTCCATCATGGACTTCAACAACCCGAGGAAGCCGAAGGAGATCGCCTTCTTCGACGTGGACTCCCGGGTCGAGGAGGGTGTCCTGGACAACGACACCTGGTCGACGTACTACTACAACGGCTACATCTACTCCAACGACATCACCCGGGGCCTCGACGTCCTGAAGGTGACCGATCCGCGCCTGCGGGCGGCCGAGCGCATCACGTTCGACGAGCTCAACCCGCAGAACCAGGAGAGCTACCGGCCCGGCCGCTAGGCCGTGACCGGTCCACTCCGTGAAGGCGGGGGCGGCGCCCGGGGCGCCGCCCCCGCCCCCTCTCCCGGACCGGTCAGCCGAAGAGGCGGTCGGTCGGCACGTCCAGGACCTCGGTCATCCGGCCGGTGAAGTAGACCGTGCCCAGCGCCAGTACCCGGTCGCCCAGGGCGGCCACCCGTGCGGGGGAGAGGTCGGCGGCGTCCACCCGGCCCCAGTGCGCGGGCGGGGCGTACTCGAACCGCAGGTGCGCCTCGGGCAGGCGCACCATGGTGACCGGCAGGTCGCCCAGCACCGCCACGGCGCCGGAGACGTCCTTGTGGTCGGGCAGGCACAGCAGCACGTGGTCCACCCCGCCCCAGGCGGCGCGCGCGTGGGCCAGCGCCGCGGCCACCCCCACCCGGTCGATCGCCGAGTCCACGATGGCCTCCGCCCCGGGCGTGCCCGGAACCGGGTGCCGCGACAGCCGGGCGGGCAGCCGCAGGGTGCGCAGCACCGCGTGCAGCCGGGCCGGGTCCAGCGGGCCCCGGCCCAGGTGCTCCAGCATCCGGGCGGCGGCGGCCGTGCCCAGCACGCCCGAGGCCGCCGACAGCCCCGGCGGGCGCAGGTCCGCGGGCGGTTCCGTCCCGGGCGCCTCCGGATCGGCGACCTCGGCCCGTACCCGGCCCCCGGTCGCCTCCTCCAGGGCGGCGTCCACGGCCGCGGCCACCTCCGGGGTCTGCGGCAGCCGGACCAGGCGCCGGGTGCGCCCGCCGGCCACGCGCGCCTTCTCCCGGGCGATCTCGGTCACGGTGTCCCCAAGGATCCCCACGTGTTCGGCGAAGACCGCGCCGAGGGCGACCACCTCGGGGCCGATCAGCCGCAGCTCGTCGCGGTGGCCGCCCATCCCGGCCTCCAGCACGCACACGTCGGCGCCGACGTCGCGGGCGTGCAGCAGGGCCGCGACGAGGAACACCCCGCTCGGCGCCAGGTACCCGCCGGACTCCGCGGGGCCGGGCAGGCCGCGCCGTGCCCGGTCGATCCGCGCGCCCAGGGAGTCCAGCACCCCGTCGGAGACCGAGGCCCCGTCCACCCGCACCCGCTCCCGGTAGGAGCGGAAGCTGGGCCCGGTGGCCAGCACGGTCCGCAGCCCCGCCGAGGACAGGGCGGCCGCCGCCGTGGTGGCCGTGGTGCCCTTGCCCTTGGAGCCGACCACCCCCAGCACCGGGGGCCGGGCGCCGTCCAGGTCCAGCGCGCGCATCAGCTCCCGGGCGCGCTCCAGGCTGCGGGTCGAGCCGGCGGCGCGGCCGGCCCACTCGGAGAAGAAAGGGTCAAGGTCGGGCATGCCCCCAGTATGCTCCCGGCCATATCGGGGTCCGGACCCCGTACCCGGAGGTCACGCCCCGGCCGGGCCGCGTACACTGACGCGGTGTGTACACCCCGACTCCGACCTCTCAGCAGCCGTGAGTGAGGACCGCGCCGACGCGCGCTACGCCGAAGTGACGGCGCAGATCCTCGCCCGGGCGCCCGAGACCGACATCGACCCCCGCTTGGACCGCGTCCGCACCCTGCTGGACCTCTTGGGCGATCCACAGCGGAACTTCCGGGTCATCCACGTCACGGGTACCAACGGCAAGACCTCCACCGCCCGCATGATCGACGCGCTCATGCGCGCCCGGGGGCTGCGCACGGGCCGCTACACCAGCCCGCACCTGCGCACCGTCCGGGAACGCATCGTCGTCGACGGGGAGCCCGTCTCCCAGGAGCGGTTCGTCGAGACCTTCGACGACATCCGCCCCTACATCGAGATGGCCGACGAGATGAACGACGCTCCCCTGTCGTTCTTCGAGATCCTGACGGTGATGGCCTACGCGGTCTTCGCCGACACCCCGGTCGACGTGGCCGTCGTCGAGGTGGGCATGGGAGGCCGCTGGGACGCCACCAACGTGGTGGACGGCGACGTCGCGGTGATCACACCCATCGGTATCGACCACACCGACTACCTGCCCGACACCGTCGAGGGCATCGCCGAGGAGAAGGCGGGCATCATCAAGCCCGACTCCGTCGCGGTGATCGCCCAGCAGCCGGTGGCCGCGGCCGAGGTCCTGCTGCGCAACGCGTCCGAGGTCGGCGCCCGGGTGACCCGCGAGGGCATGGAGTTCGGGGTGCTGGGCCGCGAGGTCGCGGTGGGCGGTCAGCAGATCGCCGTCAAGGGGCTCACCGCGAGCTACGAGAACCTCTTCCTGCCGATGTTCGGCGCCCACCAGGCGTCGAACGCCGCCGTGGCCGTGGCCGCGGTCGAGGCGTTCGCCGCCGCGGGCGAGGACGCGGCCGGCCTGGACCCCGGCATCGTCGCCGAGGCCCTCGCCGGGGTCGATTCCCCCGGGCGTCTGGAGGTGGTGCGCACCAGCCCCACCGTCATCGCGGACGCCGCCCACAACCCGGCCGGAATGATCGCGACGGCCGCGGCCGTGGAGGAGTCCTTCGGCTTCTCCCGCCTGGTGGGCGTGGTCGCGATCATGGCCGACAAGGACGTCGAAGGGATCCTGGATCCCCTGGAACCGTTGCTCGACGAGATCGTCGTCACCCGCAACTCCTCACCCCGCTCCCTCGACCCGGAGTCCCTGGCCGCCATCGCGGTGGGCATCTTCGGCGAGGACCGCGTCCACCTGGCGCCCCGACTCGACGACGCGATCGACCTGGCAGTGGGCCGGGCCGAGGACGACGGCGAGTTCGGCGGCTCCGGGGTGCTCGTCACCGGCTCGGTGGTCACCGCGGGCGACGCGGTCCACCTGCTGCGGGGCGCGGGGGAGTAGCGGGCCGACGCGCTCTCATTACGAAGGGAATTCCCACCGTGCGTGTCGTCTGCGCCGTCGTTCTGGCCTTCGAGGTCATCGTCATCGGCCTCTTCATCCCGGTCGCCGTGACCCTGGCGGGCATGGACCCCGCCTTCGCCGGAGGGCTGTGGGGCACCATGGCCGTCGCGGCCCTGGTGCTCGCCGGGCTCCAGAAGCACCGCTGGGCCCACTACGCGTCCTGGGCGCTCCAGGCCGTGTTCCTGTTCACCTCGTTCATGCTCCCGGGGGGCATGCTGGTCGCCGTGGTCTTCGTGTCCCTGTGGGTGACCGGTGTCGTCCTGGGCCGCCGGACCGACGAGATGAAGGCCGCCCATCAGGCGCGGGCCGAGGCCGAGGCCGCCCGGGAGGCCGAGACCGCCGTCGGTGCCTCGTCGGAGTCCCGAACGCGATAGTGTGACGCACGTTTCCGCGTGCACAGACGCCGTGGGCGTCGTGCCCTCGCGCCACGCGGAGTCCAGTGAGGAGCTGAATCGCACGTGGAACGCACTCTCGTTCTCATCAAGCCGGACGGCGTCCGCCGCAGCATCGTCGGCGAGGTCATCTCGCGCATCGAGCGCAAGGGCCTGAGGATCGTCGCGATGGAGCTGCGCACGCTCGACGCCGAGACTGCCAAGACCCACTACGAGGAGCACGCCGAGCGTCCGTTCTTCGGCTCCCTGGTGGAGTTCATCACCGGCGGCCCGCTGGTGGCGCTGGTGGTCGAGGGCGAGCGCGCCGTCGAGGCGTTCCGCGCCCTGGCCGGCGCGACCGACCCGGTCACCGCCTCCCCGGGCACCATCCGCGGCGACTTCGCCCTGGAGGTGCAGCAGAACATCGTGCACGGCTCGGACTCCACCTACTCCGCCGAGCGCGAGATCAAGCTGTTCTTCCCCGACCTGGGCTGATCCCGGTCGCCGGAACCGAGGCCGAAGGGCCGCCCCCGCCGGGGGCGGCCCTTCGCGCCGTTCGGGGGGCGATTGCGCCGAACCCCCCGCACGCCGGGGGCCGCGCGGCTACGCTGTGCTTCCCGGAGCCCCCGCCCGGCCCGGGCCCTCCCGCACCCGGGGACACTCCCGGAGCCCCGGGCCCGTCTCCCGCCGTCCCCCGCGGCCGACGGCGCCGACGGCGCCGCACTTCCGTCCGCGCGCCGCGGACGCGGAGAAGACAACGATTCGGTGTGTTTGCGTAACCAACTAAGTGCCGACCGTTACGATACGGGGGACTGAATACCTATCGTGCCGGAACGACTACGTATGGTCGCCCCGTGCAACCACGTCCGACACGGCGCCTCTGAGGACGTTACATGCCGAACAACCTTGCTTTTCTCGGCCGGGACATGGCCGTCGACCTGGGGACCGCCAACACGCTCGTGTACGTGCGTGGCCGCGGCATCGTCCTGAACGAACCCTCGGTCGTCGCCCTCAACACCTCGACCGGCAAGATCGTCGCCGTGGGCATCGAGGCCAAGCAGATGATCGGCCGCACCCCGACCAACATCACCGCCATCCGCCCGCTCAAGGACGGCGTCATCGCCGACTTCGAGATCACCGAGCGGATGCTGCGCTACTTCATCCAGAAGATCCACCGCCGCCGCCACTTCGCCAAGCCCCGCATCATCGTCGCGGTCCCCAGCGGTATCACCTCCGTGGAGCACCGCGCGGTCAAGGAGGCCGGGTACCAGGCGGGCGCGCGCCGGGTCTACATCATCGAGGAGCCCATGGCCGCCGCCATCGGCGCCGGGCTCCCCGTCCACGAACCGACCGGCAACATGGTCGTGGACATCGGCGGCGGCACCACCGAGGTCGCCGTCATCTCCATGGGCGGCATCGTCACCTCCCAGTCCATCCGGGTCGGCGGCGACGAGCTGGACCAGGCGATCATGACCTTCGTCAAGAAGGAGTACTCCCTGATGATCGGGGAGCGCACCGCCGAAGAGCTCAAGCTCGCCATCGGCTCGGCCTACCCGACCGGGGCCGAGGAACTGCACGCCGAGGTGCGCGGCCGCGACCTCATCAGCGGCCTGCCCAAGACCATCGTCATGTCCGAGTCCGACGTCCGCCAGGCCGTCGAGGAGCCCGTCACCGCCATCATCGACGCGGTCCGCACCAGCCTCGACAAGTGCCCGCCCGAGCTGTCCGGCGACATCATGGACCGCGGCATCGCCGTCACCGGGGGCGGGGCCCTGCTGCGGGGCCTGGACGAGCGCCTCCTGCACGAGACCGGGATGCCCATCCACGTGGCGGACAACGCCCTGGACTCGGTCGCCATCGGCTCCGGCACCTGTGTGGAGAACTACGAGCGCCTCCACCAGGTCCTCGTCCCCGAGCGGCGGCGCTGATGCTGCGCGACAGCCCGAGGTCCCGGCTCACCCTGACGGTGCTCGTCGTCCTGTCGGTGGTCCTGCTCGTCCTGGACGGCCGCGAGGGCCCGAACCCGGTCACCGCGGCGGCCCGCGCGGGCGGCGAACTGGTCTTCGCCCCCGCCGCCGCGGGCGTGGGGTACGTCGCCGCGCCGTTCGGCGGCCTCTACGACACCGTACGGCGCGCCCCCGGGGCCTCCGAACGCATCGCGGAACTCGAGGCGGCCAACGCCGACCTCAAGGAGGAGCTGCACGCCGCCCGCCTCGACGAGGACCGCGCCGAGCGCCTCGACGAGCTCCTGCACCTGTCCGGGATGGGCGGCTACGAGATCGTCCCGGCCCAGGCGGTCACCCGCACCACACCGCGCGGCTACGCCGACGTCGCCACCATCGACGCCGGGACCGAGTCCGGGATCGCCCCGGACATGACCGTGGTCAACGGCCAGGGGCTGGTCGGCCGGGTCATCGAGGCCGGCCCGCGCAC
Organism: Nocardiopsis changdeensis; assembly: GCF_018316655.1. Classification (GTDB taxonomy): domain Bacteria; phylum Actinomycetota; class Actinomycetes; order Streptosporangiales; family Streptosporangiaceae; genus Nocardiopsis; species Nocardiopsis changdeensis. The sequence continues at coordinate 1,727,948 of NZ_CP074133.1, forward strand.
CGCCACGGTGCTGCTCGCCACCGACGTCACCTCCGCGGTCGGCGCCCGCCTGGAGTCGACCCGCAAGATCGGCGTCGTCACCGGGGGCACCGTGCCCGGCGGGCCCGAGGCCGACCTCACCCTGGAGCTGTTCGACATGGAGGCGCCCGTGGAGGCCGGGGACCGGCTGGTCACCCTCGGCTCGCACGAGGGGGCGCCGTTCGTCCCCGGTGTGCCCATCGGCACCGTCGAGGAGGTGCAGGCCGCCCCCGGGGCGCTCAGCCGGCTCGCGGTGCTGACGCCCGCGGTCGACTTCGCCTCGCTGGACACGGTCGGCGTCGTCGTCGCCGGCCCGGCCGAGGACCCCAGGGACTCCGTGCTCCCGCCCAAGCCCGACGCACCCGAGAGGGAGAAGTAGCCATGAGGTCCGCCGTGACCCTGCTCTCGGTGGCCGCGGTCGTGCTCGTCCAGGCGGTGGTCGTCAACCGGCTGCCGTTCGGCGCGCTCTCCGACGGCGGCCCCGGCCCCGACCTGGCCGTGGCCGCCATCGTGGCCCTGGCCCTGACCACCGCCCCCGCCGCCGCCGCGGGCTGGGGGTTCGGCATCGGGCTGGCCCTGGACGTGCTGCCCCCGGCCGACCACGCGATCGGCCGCTACGCCCTGATCCTGTGCCTGGCCGGGTACCTGGTGTCGCTGGTCCACCGCAACACCGGGGCGCCCGGCGGGGTCGGCGCCCGCACCTCGCGCCTGTTCGCCCTGGGCGCCGTCCTGGCCACCTCGCTCGGCGTCGGCCTGGCCTACGCCGGGCTGGGCGTGCTCATGGGCGACCCGCGCACGGGCCTGTCCGACACCGTGGTCGCCGTCGGCGTCGGCGCGGCGCTCACCCTGGTGGTCGCCCCGCTGGTGACCCTGCCCCTGCTGTGGCTGCGCGAGTCCCTGTCGGACCACGAGTTCGCCACCGTCCAGGGGCCCATGTCCCCCCGGGGGTGGTGACCGTGCGACGACCTCCCGTGGACCCGGCCCTGGCCGGACCGCGCCTGGGGCGCACCGGCCTCGTGCTCGCGCAGATCCTCGTGGTCGCCCTGTTCGCCGTCCTGGGCGCGCGCCTGTGGTACCTCCAGATCCCGATGGCCGACCACTACCGGGACCTGGCCGTCGCCAACCACCACCAGCGGCTCGTCGTGCCCGCCACCCGCGGCCAGATCCTCGACGCCACCGGCCGCCCCATGGTCGCCAACCGCACCGAGCTCGTGGTCTCCGCCGACTACCACGAGCTCCTGGGCATGGACGACGGCGGCGAGAAGGTCCTGACCGACCTCTCCGAGGTGCTCGACGTCCCGGTGGAGCAGCTCCGGCAGCGCATGCGCCTGTGCGGGCCCGAGGTGGAACGGCCCTGCTGGCCCGGCTCGCCCTACCAGCCGGTCACCCTGGCCGAGGACATCGAGCCGTCCGTCGCGCTGCAGATCATGGAGAGCTCCGACGACTTCCCCGGCATCACCGCGCAGGCCCACGCCGTGCGCGAGTACCCCAACGGCGCCCGGGCCGGGCAGGTCCTGGGCTACCTCCAGCCCGTCACCCAGGAGGAGCTGGAGGCGCGCGAGGAGCTGCGCACCCAGTTCACCGGCATCGACCAGGTCGGCCGCGACGGCCTGGAGGCGGTCTACGACTCGCAGCTGCGCGGCATCGCGGGCGTGCGCACCCTGGGCGTGAACAACCACGGCGAGGTCATGGACGTCATCTCCGACCGTCCGCCCCAGGCGGGGATGCACATCGTCACCCACCTGGACATGGGCGTGCAGGAGATCGTGGAGGAGGCGCTGGCCGAGGGCATGCGGGGCGCCCGCCCCCGGTACAAGGCCGACTCCGGCGCCGCCATCGTCATGGACGTGCGCAACGGCGGCATCGTCGCGATGGCCAGCCTGCCCACCTACGACCCCGCGATCTGGCAGGGCGGCATCGACCAGGAGACCTTCGACGAGCTGCTCAGCACCGAGGCCGGCGAGCCGCTGCTGTCGCGCGCCGTCCAGGGCCAGTACCCGCCCGGCTCCACGTTCAAGGTGTCGTCGCTGTCGGCCGCGGTCGAGAACGGCTACTCGCTGCGCAGCACCTACGCCTGCCCCGGGTCGGTCAACATCGCCGGGCAGAACTACCAGAACTACGCGGGCGGCGGGCACGGCACCATCAGCCTGCACCAGGCCATCGTGGTCTCCTGCAACACGATCTTCTACAACTTCGGCTACCAGCTCTGGCTCAAGGACGGCGGCCTCGAACCCGAGGGCGAGCCCAAGGAGGCCATGGCGGAGATGGCCCGCGGGTACGGGTTCGGCGCCCCCACCGGCATCGACCTGCCCTACGAGACGAGCGGGCGCATCCCCGACCGCGAGTGGAAGCGCACCTTCTGGGAGGAGACCCGGGAGAACAACTGCCGCCGCGGGGAGGAGGGCTACCCCGAGGTGGCCGAGACCAACCCGTCCCATGCCGCCTACCTCAAGCTCCTGGCCTACGAGCAGTGCGTGGAGGGGTTCCAGTGGCGGGCCGGCGAGGCCGTCAACTTCGCGATCGGCCAGGGCGACGTGCTCGTCAGCCCGCTCCAGCTGGTCCGCGCCTACGCCGCCATCGCCAACGGCGGCACCGTGTACGAGCCCCGGGTGGCCCGGGCCCTGGTCTCGGCCGACGGCAGCGTCGTCGAGGAGATCGAGCCGGTCGTCGCCGGGAGGGTGCCGGTGAAGGACGAGACCATCCGCTACCTCCAGAACGCGCTGGAGGAGGTCCCCAAGACGGGTACCGGCGGCGGCGCCTTCGCGGGCTTCCCGCAGGACAAGGTGTCCATCGCGGGCAAGACCGGTAGCGCCGACGCCCAGAACCGGCAGGTGTCGTCCTGGTTCGTGTCCTACGCGCCCGCCGACGACCCGCAGTTCGCCGTGGTCGTGTTCGTCTCCCAGGGCGGTACCGGCGGCACCACCTCCGCGCCCATCGCCCGGAAGATCTACGAGGGCATCTACGGGTTCGGCGACTTCGACGAGCCCGCCCTGCCCGGCGGCGAGCCCCGCGCCGAGCTGCCCGAGGTCCGCTCCGACGGCTCCATCGACCCTCTGGACCGGTGACCCATGACCGTACACGTCCCGCGCAGGATCGACCTGGGCCGCACCGCGGTGACCGCCGCGGGCGCCGCCCGCAGGCTGGACTGGGTCCTGGTGCTGGCGGTGGCCGCGCTGTGCGCCATCGGCTGCCTGCTGGTGTGGTCGGCCACCCAGCCCGGCGACGGCGGGAACCCGCTGGACTCCACCGAGCACCTGCGCAGGCACCTGGCCCACCTGGCCGTGGGCTGGGCGGTGTGCCTGGCCGTGGCCGCCGTCGACTTCCGGACGGTCCGCGCGTACGCGCCCATCGTCTACGTGGTCACCGTCATCGCGCTGATCCTGGTGCTGACACCGCTGGGCGCCGTCATCAACGGCTCGCGCGGGTGGATCGTGGTGGGCGGCTTCCAGTTCCAGCCCAGTGAGCTGGCCAAGGCGGGCCTCATCCTGGTGCTGGCCACCCTGCTGGGGGAGCCCCGCGACGGCGAGACCCGGCCGATGACCAGGGACGTGCTGTTCTGCCTGCTGGCGCTCGCGGTACCGCTCTCCCTGGTCATGCTCCAGCCCGACCTGGGGACCACACTGGTACTGGGGGCCATCTTCCTGGGGATGCTGACACTGTCCGGGGCCCCGGTCTTCTGGGTGGCCGGGATGCTGCTGTCGGGAGTGGTGGCCGGCTTCTGCGTCTGGTGGTTCGACATGCTGGAGCCCTACCAGCTGGACCGCATCGCCACGCTCGTGGACCCGTCGGCGGACCCGCAGGGCGCCGGCTACAACTCCAACCAGGCGCTCATCGCCGTCGGATCGGGCGGGTTCGACGGGACCGGGCTGTTCCAGGGGGAGCAGACGCACGGCCGGTTCGTGCCCGAACAGCACACGGACTTCATCTTCACGGTCGCGGGGGAGGAGCTGGGGTTCGTCGGGGCCGGGCTGGTCATCGGCCTGTTCGCGGTGATCCTGTGGCGGATCCTGCGCATCGCCCTGGGCTGCGACCAGCCCTACCCGCGCCTGCTGTGCGTGGGGGTGGCGTCGTGGTTCGGGTTCCAGACCTTCATCAACATCGGCATGGGGCTGGGGATCGTCCCGGTGACCGGGCTCCCGCTGCCGTTCGTCTCCTACGGGGGCACGGCGCTGCTGGCCAACCTGCTGGCGCTGGGACTGGTGCTCGGGGTGAACTCCCGGGACCGGGGGTTCGAATAGGGCCTGTGGAGAACCCGGGACCGGGGGTCGCGGCGCCGGTAGCCTGAAAGGGCAGATCCGTCCCCGTCCGCCGATCGAAAGTCTCGAGGCCATGACCGTCGAAAGCCTCTTTCCGCGACTGGAGCCCCTGCTGGCCCGGGTGGGCAAGCCCATCCAGTACGTGGGCGGTGAGCTCAACTCCGTCGTCAAGGAGTGGGACGACACCCGGGTGCGCTGGGCGCTGATGTACCCCGACGCCTACGAGGTGGGGGTGCCCAACCAGGGCGTCCAGATCCTGTACGAGGTCCTCAACGAGCGCGAGGGGGTGCTGGCCGAGCGCGCGTACGCGGTCTGGCCGGACATGGAGGCCCTGCTGCGGGAGCACGGGGTCGAGCACTTCACCGTGGACTCCCACCGGCCGCTGGGCGCCTTCGACATCATCGGGGTCAGCTTCGCCAGCGAGATGGGCTACACCAACCTGCTCACGGCGCTGGACCTGGCCCGCATCCCGCTGCGCACGGAGGACCGGCGCGAGGGGCACCCCGTCGTGCTGGCCGGCGGGCACTCGGCGTTCAACCCCGAGCCCATGGCCGACTTCCTGGACGCGGTGGTGCTCGGCGACGGCGAGGAGATCAGCCTGGCCATCACCGAGATCGTCCGCGAGTTCAAGGACGAGGGGGAGCCGGGGGGACGCGACGGGCTGCTGCTGCGGCTGGCCGCCACCGGCGGGGTGTACGTGCCGCGCTTCTACGACGTGGACTACCACGAGGACGGGCGCATCGCCGCGTACACGCCCAACCGGCCGGGCGTGCCCGAGACGGTCCTCAAGCACACCGTCATGGACCTGGACCGGTGGCCCTACCCGAAGAAGCCGATCGTGCCCACCGCGGAGTCGGTGCACGAGCGCTACAGCGTGGAGATCTTCCGCGGCTGCACCCGCGGCTGCCGCTTCTGCCAGGCGGGGATGATCACCCGGCCGGTGCGCGAGCGCAACAAGGAGACCGTCACCTCCATGGTCCGCGAGGGGGTGAAGAACTCCGGCTTCCAGGAGGTGGGCCTGCTGTCGCTGTCCAGCGCCGACCACAGCCAGATCAAGGACATCGCCAAGGAGCTGGCCGACGGCTACGAGGGCACCAACACCGGGCTGTCGCTGCCCTCCACCCGGGTGGACGCCTTCAACATCGACCTGGCCAACGAGCTCACCCGCAACGGCCGCCGCTCGGGGCTGACCTTCGCCCCGGAGGGCGGCAGCGAGCGGATGCGCCGGGTCATCAACAAGATGGTCACCGAGGAGGACCTCATCCGCACGGTCACCGCCGCCTACGCGGCGGGGTGGCGGCAGGTCAAGCTGTACTTCATGTGCGGGCTGCCCACCGAGGAGGACGAGGACGTGCTGGCCATCGCGGACCTGGCCACCGAGGTCATCCGCACCGGCCGGGAGGTGACCGGGCGCCGGGACATCCGCTGCACGGTGTCGATCGGCGGGTTCGTGCCCAAGCCGCAGACCCCGTTCCAGTGGGCGGCCCAGACCCCGCACGAGGTGGTGGACGCCCGGCTGCGCAAGCTGCGCGACCGGCTGCGCTCGGACCGCGCCTACGGCAAGGCCATCGGGCTGCGCTACCACGAGGGGCGGCCGTCGATCATCGAGGGGCTGCTCTCCCGGGGCGACCGCCGGGTGGGCCGGGTCATCGAGGAGGTGTGGCGCTCGGGCGGCCGGTTCGACGGCTGGAGCGAGCACTTCTCCTACGACCGCTGGGCCAAGGCGGCCGAGGTCGGCCTGGCCGGGTACCCGGTGGACGTCGACTGGTACACCACCCGGGAGCGGGACGAGGACGAGGTGCTGCCCTGGGACCACCTGGACGCGGGACTGGACCGCTCCTGGCTGTGGCAGGACTGGCAGGACTCCCTGCACGGCGAGGAGTCGCTGGAGGTCGACGACTGCCGCTGGAACCCCTGCTACGACTGCGGCGTGTGCCCCAGCATGGGCACCGAGATCCAGATCAACGCCCCGGCGGAGGGCCGCCCGACCCTCCCGCTCACCGTCATCTGACCCCTGCCCTGGCCGTCGGCGCCCCGGCGCCGGCGGCCGGGGAGCGCTCCGGGGCCCGGTGCGCAGAGGGGAGCGGGTGAGAGTTCATTAGCTGTACCGCCGTTTTCCGGTCCGGGGCCGGGGCCCGGTGCGCAGAGGGGAGCGGGCGAGGGCCCCTCAGCCGTACCGCCGCTTCCGGCCCGGGGCCAGGGGTGGAGCGGGGAGCGGGTGAGGTTCCGTCAGCCGTACCGCCGCTTCCGGCCCAGGGCCGGGGCCCGGTCGGCAGAGGGAACGGATCGGTGCGGGCCCTTCGCTGTGCCCTGCGGTCGCCGCCCGCGTCGCGCGGCCGTCCCCGCGCGGCAGCGGGGCACCCGCGGTGATCGGTGGTCCCCGCCCGTCTCGCGCGGCCGGATCCGGCCACAGGGGCGTATCGGGTGCTCCGGCTCGGGAGGGGGAGGCGCCCGACGGGGGCGCGGAGGCGGTGGAGTACGATGCCCGCTCCGGGCGCCGCCTGTGCGGCGGTCCTCGACCCTGTGAAGGGGAGCGCCCGGGGGAGAAGGTGTACGGCCCGGCGCCCCGCTCGCGCCGGGCCGTACGTGTAATAGGACTCGCGGCCCCGTGGGGGGGTTGCCATGGGTCCGGGATTTTCTTCGGATTTTTTTTCCGGCCCCCCGCGTTCCGGTGGTGAACACTTGTTCACCCGGCGCGCAAACCCCGCAGCGGCCCGTCCGGAGTCCCATCGGGACTTTTCGAGCGCAGGTCAGTGGGGCAGATACGGGATGCGTGGTCCTGTCGGACGCACGTGCAACGGAGCACCCGCCGGTTCGCCGGTCCAGGTGCACCACCGCGCACCGTACGCTGAACAGGACGAGGAACAGTCCCTCACCGGCCGCCCCGCGGCCGCTCCGAGGGGCATGAGGAAAGGAGTTGAGCTGCCCCCCGCACCCGAGGGCACCACTTCACCCTCCACCGCCGCATCCGGACAACGGCTCCGCGTCCGCTACGCCAAGCGCGGACGCATGAGGTTCGCCAGCCACCGGGACATCGCCCGGGCGCTGGAGCGAGCCCTGCGCCGGGCGGACGTACCGGTGGCCTTCTCCGCCGGCTTCTCGCCCCACCCGAAGGTCTCCTACACCGGCGCCGCCCCCACCGGGGTCGCCAGTGAGGCGGAGTATCTCGAACTCACCCTCGCCCAGGAGCGGGAGCCCGCCCGGGTCGGGACCGACATCGACGCGGCCATGCCGGACGGCATCGACATCATCGAGGTCGTCGAGGCCCGCGTGCCGGGACTGGCCGAGCGGCTCCAGGCCTCCGTATGGCGGGTGGAACTGGACGGGGTGGGAGCCGACGAGGCGGAACGCGCCGTCGGGGCCTACCTGGCGGCCGAGACCGTCGAGGTGGAGCGGATGACCAAGAAGGGTCGCCGCCGCTTCGACACCCGGCCGGCGGTGGTCGGAATCGACGTGTGTCGTGATCCCGGGCGCGCCCCGAGGGAGCAGGACACCACATATGCCATACTTCGGATGGTCGTACGGCACACCACACCGGCCGTTCGACCGGACGACGTGCTGACCGGCCTCCGCCATGTGGCCGACCTCGCGCCGCAGTCACCGGTGACGGTGACCCGGCTGGCGCAGGGGCCGCTGAACGAGGCGACAGGTGCGATCGCTGACCCGCTCGCCGTGGACCGAAACGACTCCGGACCGGCGGACGACGCCGAGGAGCGGGGCGACAGCGCACCACAGCCGTCGGCGCCCATGACGGGACCGCGCTGATGAGCGGCCCCGAAGCGGGGAACGTGGGCGCCACCACAGGACTTTGCCCCGACGGCACCCCGGTGCCGTCGGCGCTGACACTGCGACGACAGTTCCCGTGAGCCGCGCCGCCGACCGAGAGGTCGCGGCGCGCCCGGGGACTTTGACGGGAGACCGCCCGGATGCTCGACAACGAGCCCAACAACGGTGCAGACGACACCGTGGGTACAACTGAAACAACCGAAACGAGGGCGGCGACGTCCCCCGTGGGGGGAGGCGAGGTGCGCGTGACCACGCGCGCACCGGCCAAGGGCGTGCGCCGCGCGGCAGGACCGCCCCCCGAGCCGGACGACGTCTTCGTCCCCCCGGCCAAGCCCGTGACCACGCTCGCGGGCTCCGGTGAGGGCGGCACGGTCAAGGTCACCTCCGCGACCCCGGTGCGGCGACGCACGGTGCGCGTCGAGGACCGGCCGCTGGACGTCCCCGCGACCCCTGCGACGGCCCCGGCCGGGCCGGAGGAGAAGGACGGGCCCGCGGCCGCCGAGCCCGCCGAGCCCGTCAAGAAGACCCGCACGCGCCGCACCCGCGCGGCCGCGGCCGAGACCTCCGCGGCCGCCGAGCCCGAGCCCCGGACCCGTGCGCGCCGCTCGCGCACGCGCGCCGCCGCCGAGCCCGAGGCCGCGCCCGAGACCACCGCCGTCCCCGAGGCCGGGGACGAAAGCGAGGAGGAGGCCGCCCAGGTCGGCACCGTCTTCCAGGCACCCTCCATGCTCTTCCAGCCGCCCGTGGCCGCCGCCCCGCCCGCGGCCCCCGCGCCCGTCGAGGCCGACACCGAGGACGGTGTCGTCGACGAGGACGAGGAGGACGAGGACGCCGCGGAGGACGAGATCGCCGAGGAGACCGGCGCCGAGGACTCCGCCGAGGAGCGGCCCGGCCGCCGCCGTCGCCGCCGCGGCGGACGGGGCCGCGGACGCTCGCGCTCCGGCGACGACGCCGATGACACCGAGGTCCCCGACGAGGCCGAGGCCGCCGCCGAGGAGGCCGAGCCCGAGGACTCCGCCGACACCGCCGAGGAGGACGAGCGCGGCGGGAGCCGGCGTCGCCGCCGCCGTCGCCGCCGCTCCGGTGGCGCGGGGGGCGAGGCCACCTCCGACGACCCGCCCAACACCGTGGTCCGGGTCCGCGAGCCGCGCCAGGAGCGGCCCATCTCGGACGAGGTCCAGGCCGTGCGCGGGTCCACCCGCCTGGAGGCCAAGAAGCAGCGCCGCCGCGAGGGCCGCGAGCAGGGCCGCCGCCGTGCCCCGATCGTCACCGAGTCGGAGTTCCTGGCCCGCCGCGAGGCCGTCAAGCGCGACCTGGTCATCCGCCGCACCGGCGACCGCACCCAGATCGCCGTCCTCGAGGACGACATCCTCGTCGAGCACTACGTCGACCGCGCCACCCACCGCTCCTACGTGGGCAACGTGTACCTGGGCCGGGTGCAGAACGTGCTGCCGTCGATGGAGGCCGCGTTCGTCGACATCGGCAAGGGCCGCAACGCCGTCCTGTACGCGGGCGAGGTCAACTGGGACTCGTTCGGCCTGGAGGGCCAGCCCAAGCGCATCGAGTCGGTGCTCAAGTCCGGCCAGTCGGTCCTGGTGCAGGTCACCAAGGACCCGATCGGCCACAAGGGCGCCCGCCTGACCAGCCAGATCAGCCTGCCCGGCCGCTACCTCGTGTACGTGCCCGGCGGTTCGATGACCGGCATCAGCCGCAAGCTCCCCGACAAGGAGCGCGCCCGCCTCAAGCAGATCCTCAAGAAGGTCATGCCCTCCGGAGCGGGCGTCATCGTCCGCACCGCCGCCGAGGGCGCCAGCGAGGAGGAGCTGGAGCGCGACATCTCCCGCCTGGCCAACCAGTGGGAGTCCATCAAGCGCAAGTCCAAGTCGGCCAACGCCCCGGCCCTGCTCAACAGCGAGCCCGACCTGACCATCCGGGTCGTGCGGGACGTGTTCAACGAGGACTTCTCCAGCCTGGTGGTCTCCGGCGACGAGGCCTGGGACACCGTGCACGACTACGTCGAGCACGTGGCGCCCAACCTCGCCGAGCGGGCCTCCCACTGGACCGAGGACCGCGACGTCTTCGCCGCCTACCGGATCGACGAGCAGATCAACAAGGCGCTGGACCGCAAGGTCTGGCTGCCCAGCGGCGGTTCGCTCATCATCGACCGCACCGAGGCGATGACGGTCGTCGACGTCAACACCGGCAAGTTCACCGGCCAGGGCGGCAACCTCGAGGAGACCGTCACCAAGAACAACCTGGAGGCGGCTGAGGAGATCGTCCGCCAGCTCCGGTTGCGCGACATCGGCGGCATCATCGTCATCGACTTCATCGACATGGTCCTGGAGTCCAACCGCGACCTGGTGCTGCGGCGGATGCTGGAGTGCCTGTCCCGGGACCGCACCAAGCACCAGGTGGCCGAGGTCACCTCGCTGGGCCTGGTGCAGATGACCCGCAAGCGGGTGGGCCAGGGCCTGCTGGAGGCCTTCTCCCACACCTGCGAGCACTGCAGCGGCCGCGGCCTGATCCTGTCCACCGAACCGGTGGAGGGCAAGGGCGCCGCCGCCGGCAACGGCGGTGGCGGCGGCCGCAAGAAGAAGGGCAAGGGCAAGGGCGAGGCCGAACAGGCCGAGACCCCCGCGGCGCCGGACACGGCGGCCGAGGAGCCCGAGCCCGCCGAGCCCGAGGCCCCGGCCGCGGAGGAGGCCCCCGAGCCCGCCGCCAAGGCCGACAAGCCGGCCAAGAAGTCGGAGAAGAAGTCGGCCAGGACCAGGAAGGCCGCCGAGGCCGAGGTCGAGGCGGAGGAGCAGGCCGAGCCCAAGCGGACCCGCAAGCGCACCACGCGCTCGCGCAAGGCCGCGGAGGACACGGTGGTCGAGACGGCGGTCGAGCAGGTGGCCGAGGTCGCTCCGGCCCCCGAGGCGGCCGACGGGGCCGCGGAGGCCCCCCGGGCCGCCGAGGAGCCGCAGGAGGCCGCCGCGGCGGCCGCGGACGAGGCACCGGCCGAAGAGGCCGCGGCCCCGCGCCGGACCCGTCGCACCGCGACCCGGCGGACCGCCCGTGCGGCCGCCGAGGCCGTGGGCGAGCCGGAGACCGTGACCGAGGCCGCGGCGCCGGCCGAGGGCGACGAGGAGGCCGGAGAGCGGCCCAAGCGCCGCCGCACCCGGCGGACCAGGGCGGCGGCCCCGTCCACCGCCGTGGACGCCGGCTGAGCCCGGCCGGGACGTGGGCCCGGTCCGGGCCGGGGTTCGCCCCCGGCCCGGACCGCGGCACGTGTGCAGGCCCGTGGCGGGGCGATGGTAACCTGATGGACGGTGCGTCGGCGCGCTCCTCGTGATCGCGCGCCCCGACACCAAGTGCTCTCCACGCAGGGTTTGTTTCCCTCAGATCCCCGCGCCCCGCTACAGGCAACAGTGGATCGTGGAACGAGGACTCCCCGGGTTCCCACACGGGGCGGTCCTCCCGGCCCGCCCGTCAGGGCACCCGGCCGGACCCGGACCCCGAACACATGTCTCGGGGATTGGTCCCGAGCATTATTCGTTGAGCGAGCAGGAAGAGAGTTACGCGGTGTACGCGATCGTGCGGGCGGGCGGCCGTCAGGAGAAGGTGTCCGTCGATGACGTCCTGAACATCGACAAGGTCTCCGCCGAGGCCGGCGCCACCATCACGTGGCAGCCCATCCTCGTCGTGGAGGACGGCAACGTCGTCAGCGACACGGACAAGCTGAGCGGCTACACGGTCACCGCCGAGGTTCTCGGCGAGACCAAGGGCCCCAAGATCAACATCCTGAAGTACAAGAACAAGACCGGTTACAAGAAGCGCCAGGGTCACCGCCAGAAGCACACCCAGGTCCGCGTCACCGGCATCTCGGCGAAGTAGGAGGATCTGAGAGATGGCACACAAGAAGGGCGCATCGTCCAGCCGTAACGGCCGCGACTCGAACGCCAAGCGCCTCGGTGTCAAGCGCTTCGGCGGCCAGGCCGTCCAGGCCGGCGAGATCCTCATCCGCCAGCGCGGCACCAAGTTCCACCCCGGCGCCAACGTGGGCCGCGGCGGTGACGACACGCTGTTCGCGCTGGTCGCCGGCGAGGTCAAGTTCGCCAACTTCCGCGGCCGCAAGGCCGTGAACATCGTTCCCGCCGCCGCCGAGTAGGTCGCGCGCGAACGTTCGTTGTGCACAGGGGCGGGCCAGGGAACACTGGCCCGCCTCTGGTGTTGTCACCAGGTGACGCACACATTTCCCATCGGGCCGCCCCGCGGCCGGAGCAGTGAACCGAGGAGAACCATGCCCGACTTCGTCGACGAGGCGGTCTTGCACGTCAAGGCCGGGAACGGCGGGCACGGCTGCGCCTCCGTCCACCGCGAGAAGTTCAAGCCGCTGGGCGGACCGGACGGCGGCAACGGCGGCCGGGGCGGCGACGTCGTCCTGGAGGTCGACTCCCAGACCGCCACCCTGCTGGACTACCAGCGCCGCCCGCACCGCAACGCCCAGAACGGCACCCCCGGCATGGGCGGCCACCGCAGCGGCGCCAACGGCGACGACCTGGTCCTGTACGTCCCCGACGGCACCGTGGTCACCCGCATGGACGGCGAGGTCGTCGCCGACCTGGTCGGCCACGGCACTCGCCTGGTGCTGGCCCAGGGCGGCAGCGGCGGCCTGGGCAACGCCGCGCTGGCCTCCAAGAAGCGCAAGGCCCCCGGCTTCGCCCTCAAGGGCGAGGAGGGCGAGGCGTTCGACGTGCGCCTGGAGATGAAGACCATCGCCGACGTCGGCCTGGTCGGCTTCCCCAGCGCCGGGAAGTCCTCGCTCATCGCCGCCATGTCGGCCGCCCGGCCCAAGATCGCCGACTACCCGTTCACCACCCTGATCCCCAACCTCGGCGTGGTCGAGGCGGGCACCACCCAGTACGTCATCGCCGACGTTCCCGGCCTCATCCCCGGCGCCAGCGACGGCAAGGGCCTGGGCCTGGAGTTCCTGCGCCACATCGAGCGCTGCTCCACCCTCCTGCACGTCCTGGACTGCGCCACCTACGAGCCGGGCCGCGACCCGGTCAGCGACCTGGAGGCCCTGGAGGCGGAGCTGACCGCCTACGGCGAGGCCACCGGCGTCGACCTGTCCGACCGCCCGCGCATCGTCGTCCTGAACAAGGTCGACGTGCCCGAGGCCCGCGAACTCGCCGAGCTCGTCGCGCCCATGCTCACCGAGCGCGGCTACCGGGTGCTGGAGGTCTCCGCGGCCTCCCGCGAGGGCCTGCGCGAGCTGTCCTTCGCCCTGGCCGAGCAGGTCTCCGCGGCCCGTGAGGCCGCTCCCGCCGCCGAGCCCACCCGCATCGTCATCCGGCCCAAGATGATCGGCGACGTGCCCTTCGAGGTCGTCCCGCTGGGGGACAACGCCTTCCAGGTCCGCGGCGAGAAGCCCGCCCGCTGGGTGCGGCAGACCGACTTCTCCAACGACGAGGCCGTCGGCTACCTCGCCGAGCGCCTCAACCGCCTGGGCATCGAGGAGGAGCTGGCCAAGGCCGGGGCCACCGAGGGCGCCGAGGTCCACATCGGCACCGACGAGGACTCCGTGGTCTTCGACTGGGACCCGTCCCTGGACGCCGAGGCCGTCCCGTCCGGCCCGCGCGGGACCGACGCCCGGCTGGGCTGAACCGCGCGGGGAAGCATCGGCCCGGCCGCACAGGCGAGACGGGCGCGGCTCCGCCGCCCGGACCGCGCCCTCGGATGGAAAGCCCCCATACGGTGCACAGCGCAGAACAACTGGAACAGACCGGCTCCCGGGAAGAGGCCCGCGGGCGCGCGGCCGTGGCCGCCGCCCGCCGGGTCGTCGTCAAGGTGGGGTCGTCGTCGCTGACGACCCCCGACGGCCGGATCGACTCCGGCCGCATCCGGGACCTGGTCGAGGTGCTGGCGTCCCGCCGCGCCCTGGGCCAGGAGGTCATCCTGGTCTCCTCCGGCGCGGTGGCCGCCGGCATGACCCCGCTGGGCATGCGCACGCGCCCCCGCGACCTGGCCTCCCAACAGGCCGCCGCCAGTGTCGGACAGGGGCTGCTGCTGGCCGCCTACACCGCGGAACTGGCGGGCCACGGCATCAACACCGCCCAGATCCTGCTCACCGTCGAGGACCTGATGCGGCGGGTGCAGCACCGCAACGCCCAGCGCACGCTGCGCCGCCTGCTGGACATCGGCGCCCTGCCCATCGTCAACGAGAACGACACCGTGGCCACCCACGAGCTGCGGTTCGGCGACAACGACCGGCTGGCCGCCCTGGTCGCACACCTGATGAAGGCCGACGCCCTGGTCCTGCTGTCGGACGTGGACGCCCTCTACGACGGGAACCCGGCCGAGCCGGGCTCCCGGGTGGTGGGCCTGGTCTCCGGGCCGGACGACCTGGAGGGCATCGACATCGGCTCCTCGGGCAAGCGCGGTGTGGGCACCGGGGGCATGGTCACCAAGGTGGCCTCGGCGCGCATCGCCACCGAGGCGGGTGTGAACACACTGCTGACCTCCGCGGCCAACGCCCGCGCGGCGCTGGCGGGGGAGGGGGTCGGCACGCTCTTCGCCGCCGCCTCGGGACGGCGCCCCTCGGTCCGCCAGCTCTGGCTGGCCCACGCCACCGCCGGGCGCGGCAGCCTGGTCCTGGACCCGGGCGCGGTGGCCGCGGTGGTCCGGGACAAGGCATCGCTGCTGCCCGCCGGGGTGGTGGACGTGCTCGGGGAGTTCAGCGCCGGGGACCCGGTGGACCTGCGCGACGAGCAGGGCGCCGTGGTGGCCCGCGGCCTGGTCAACTACGACTCCGCCGAGGTGCCCGACCTGATGGGCCGCTCCACCCGGTGGCTGGCCCGGGAGCTGGGCCCCTCCTACGAGCGCGAGCTGGTCCACCGCGACGACCTCGTCGTCCTGTGACAGCGGCCGCGTGACGCCCGCCCCGTGACACCGCCGCCCGCGGAACCGCGCGGGCGGCGGCGCCGTCACACCGGCATGAGCGAACGCGCGCAGGAGGCCCGGGACCGCTGGCGCCGTCTGGCGGGGGCCGTCGCCGACCACGCCCACGAACGGCTCGAGCCGGTGTGGACCCGCACCGGCCTGCTGACCTCGCTGGAGCTGTCCTGCACTGGGGTGGTCCCCTACCACGAGGGGGCGGACCCCGAGGCGGCCCTGCTCCGGGTGTACCGGGCGATGTGGCCCAAGGCCCGGGTGGAGATCCGCACGCTGGTCCCGGACCGGGGGTGGTGGCGCAGGAGCCTGGTGCGCAACGCGACCGGCCGGGCGCGGGACTCGCAGGAGCACCCCGTCCCCGGCCACGCCGCGATCATGGCCGAGGTGGCCGGGATCCTGTCCGACGTCGCGGACGAGGTGGAGGCCGAGCTGGGGGAGGTGCGCCGCTCCTTCACCGCGACCGGCAGGGTGGGCGACTGCTGCGCGTACGACTTCGCCTGGGTCGACCACCTCCTGCTCACCGACCGGTGGGCCTGCGTGATCCACATGGGGGAACTCGACTGACCCGGATTCCGGGCCCGCGCCTCCCCCGCCCGGTGACGGGGGTATGGAAAAGTCGGGTTCGTGCACGTTCGGAGAAGGAGTTCCCCATGCAGAGTCTGATGGCGCGGCTGCTGTCATTGGCGCTGCGTGTGGCGCGCAAGCGCCCGATGGGCTCGGTGGAGAGCGCCCGGGAGTGGCTGTACGAGCCCAAGGACGACCCCGCGCCGCCGCACTGGGTCTCCCAGCGGCACTGGATCGGCCTGCGGACGGTCGCCGGCTTCCCCGTCTACACCGTCCTGCCCAAGGACACCGAGAACCCGGTGAAGGCCGTGCTGTACGTGCACGGCGGGACCTACGTCACCGAGATCTCCGCGTGGCACTGGGTGCTAGTCTCCCGGATGGCCGACACGGGCTGCCGGGTGGAGGTGCCGCTGTACGGACTGGCCCCCGAGCACACCTACCGGGAGGCCTTCCCGTTCCTGACGGAGGTCTACCGGGAGCTGACGGCGGACGTGGCACCGGAGCGGACCGCGTTCGCGGGCGACTCCGCGGGCGGGGGGCTCGCGCTGGCCCTGGCCCAGACCCTGACCGGCGCGGGGCTGCCCGAACCGGCGCGGCTGATCCTGATCTCCCCGTGGGCCGACCTGACGATGTCCAACCCCGAGATCGCCGAGGTGGACGAGCGCGACCCCTGGCTGAGCCCGGTAGGGATGCTGGAGGCGGCGAAGTCCTGGTCGGGCGGCGACGACCTGTCCCTGCCCCGGCTGAGCCCGGTGTACGGGGAGCTGGCGACCCTGCCGCCCATGGACCTCTACATCGGCACGCGCGACGTGCTGCTGCCGGACACCCGTCGGCTGCGGGACCTGGTGGCCGAGGTCGGGGGCACGGTCCGGCTCAGCGAGGAGGAGGACGCCTTCCACGTCTACCCGCTGGTCCCCGTCCCCGAGGGCGGCCCGGCGCGGGCTGAGATCCTGCGGACCGTCCGGGACCTGTGAGCGCCCGCGGCGCCCGGCGCCGGGCCGGGCGCAGCGGGCGCGGGGTCAGGTCAGGCGCCGCACCACCGACAGCGGCAGCCGCTTCATCAGGAACCCGATCGGCGCCCACGGCCAGGCGGGGACGTACGCCTTGGCCCTGCGCTTCTCGATGGCGGCGACCATGGCGCGCACCCCGGTCCGGGTGTCGACCATGAACCGGGTCCTCTGCTCGACCCGCTCGTTCATCTCGGAGCGGATGTAGCCGGGGTGGACGACCGACACGTCCACGCCCGGGACGCCCTCGGCCCGCACCCCCTCGGCGAGGGCGGACACGCCCGCCTTGGTGGCGGCGTAGACGGTCATGGACCGGCGCATGCCGCGCAGCGCCGACATGGACGAGATCACCACCAGGTGGCCGCGGCCCTGCTCCCGGAAGATCTCCAGGGCCGCCTCCACCTGGGCCAGCGCGCCCACGAAGTTCGTCATGGCGGTCTGCCGGTTGGCGTCGAACCGGCCGGTGCCCAGTGCCGCGCCCTTGCCCAGCCCGGCGTTGACGATCACCCGGTCCACGGAGCCCAGCTCCGCGGCGAACTCGCCGAAGACCCGGAAGACGGCCCCGTCGTCGGTGACGTCCAGGGCCCTGAGCACCACGCGCCGGCCGGGGTGGGCGGCGGCGATCTCCTCGCGCAGCCCCTCCAGCCGGTCCGTACGCCGGGCGCACAGGCCCAGGTCGTAGCCGAGCGCGGCGAACTGGCGGGCCATCTCGGCCCCCAGCCCCGAGCTGGCCCCGGTGATGACGACGGTCCCCCTGCTCACACCCGCTCCTTCGGGGTGGAACCGCCGACGCGCTTGAGCATCTGCCCGGCCACCGCCCGCATGGCCCGGTCGTACAGGGGGCGGGCCAGCCGCTTGGCCCAGAACGCGCCCCTGGCCTGCGCGTCGGGGAGGATCAGGTGGGTGCCCCGGTCCACGGCCCGCACCACGCGGGCGGCGATGTCCTGGGCGCCCAGGTGCGACCCGTTGATGAGCGCGACCGCGCTGCGCTCCACCTCGGGGTCGCTGCCGCGCAGCGACGCGGCCAGGTTGGTGCGGAAGAACGAGGGGCACACCACCGATACCCGCACCCCGAACGGGTGGAGCTCGTGGAGCAGGGTCTCGCTGAGCGCGACCACGGCCGCCTTGGTGGCGTTGTAGGAGCTCATCGCGGGCGGGTGGACGAGCCCGGCGGCCGAGGCGGTGTTGACGATGTGGCCCGACCCCCGGCGCTTGAACAGCGGGGTGAAGGTGCGGCAGCCCCGCACCACGCCGAACAGGTTGATCTCGGTGATCCAGCGCCAGTCGTCCATGCCCAGGACGTCGATGCGGCCCCCCGCGGCGACCCCGGCGTTGTTGACCAGGACGTCCAGGCCGCCCCAGTGCTCTTCGACCCAGGCCAGGGCGCCGGCCCAGTCGTCGTCGGAGGTGACGTCCAGGCGCAGGTAGTCGGCTCCGGCGGGCAGGCCCGCGGGGGCCCCTTCCGCCAGGTCGGTCGCCAGGACGCGGTCGCCCCGGGCGTGGAACTCCGCGACCAGGGCGGCGCCCAGTCCGGAGGCGCCGCCGGTCACCAGCACGGTGCGGGGGGTGGGGGAGGTGGTCATATCCGGCTCCGTGTTCCATCGGTCCGCTGTCGAACGACGGGAACCCGGTGCGCCGGGCCGGGTCCGTCAGCGGGCGCCCGGCTCGCGGCGGGGCGCCGTGCCCACGATCCTAGTGAACGCCGTTCGGCGGCCCCGGGCCGGTCCCGCGCACGGGCGCCCGAGCCCGGCCCGGGCCCCTATCATGCGGGGATGAGCGAACGGACGATGCACCGCAGCGACGACCACCCCCACCGCGGCGAGGTACGGGAGATCCCCACCTCGGAGAGCGCCACCAGGCTCGTCTACGCCCCCGAACGGGACGGTCTGGCCGACGCGGGCGAGATCGTGTGGACCTGGGTCCCCTTCGAGGAGGACCCCTCGCGGGGCAAGGACCGGCCGCTGCTGGTGGTGGGCCGCCGGGGCCGCCGCCTGCACGGGCTGATGCTGTCCTCCCAGCGCCCCGAGCAGTGGGAGCGCCAGGACTGGCTGCCCATCGGCTCGGGCCCCTGGGACCGCGAGGGCCGCGACTCCTTCCTGCGGGTGGACCGCCTGTTCGAGTTCGACGAGGACGACATCCGCCGCGAGGCCGCCATCCTGGAGGAGAAGGTCTTCTGGCTGGTCGCCGACGTCCTGCGCAGCCGCTACGGCTGGACCTGAACCCGCGCGCCCGGTCCGGCCCCGGGACCGGACCGGGCGCCGTCCCACCCTGTGGAATTCCCCGGGCGGTGCGGGGGCCGGATGGATAGGCTGGAGCATCACCCCGGCCCGGTCCTTCGACGCGGCAGGACCCGGGCGTGCGGGGCCCTCCCCGATCCCGAGAGAGTAACGCCATGAGTGACATCGAGCGCGAGGTCCGCGCGGTAGCCGAACGTGCGGGGGACGCGGCGGCCGACCTCGCCCCGCTCAGCCGGGCGGTCAAGGACGCGGCCCTGGAGGCGATCGCCGACGCCCTGGTCAAGCGGGCCGACGAGATCACGGCCGCCAACGCCCAGGACGTGGCGCGGGCCCGTGAGGACGGCACCTCCGAGGCCATGATCGACCGCCTCACGCTGAACCCGCAGCGCATCGAGGCGATCGCCGACGCCGTCCGGGAGATCGTCGAGCTGCCCGACCCGGTGGGCGAGTCCGTGCGCGGCGGGGTGCTCCCCAACGGCCTGGACCTGCGCCAGATCCGTGTTCCGCTGGGCGTGGTCGGCATCATCTACGAGGGCCGCCCCAACGTCACCGTGGACGCCGCCGCCCTGTGCCTCAAGAGCGGCAACGCCGCCCTGCTGCGCGGCTCCTCCTCGGCCTACGACTCCAACACCGCCATCGTCGGCGTCATCCGCGACGCCCTGGCCGGCACCGGGGTCCCCGTCGACGCCGTGCAGCAGGTGCCCGGCCGCACCCGGGAGTCCTCCCTGGCGCTGATGCGCGCCCGCGGCCTGGTCGACGTCCTCATCCCGCGCGGCGGCGGCTCCCTCATCCAGGCCGTGGTCCGCGACTCCACCGTCCCGGTCATCGAGACCGGGGAGGGCCTGTGCCACGTGTACGTGGACGCCGAGGCCGACCTCGACAAGGCGGTGGCCATCACCGTCAACGCCAAGGCCCAGCGCTGCTCGGTGTGCAACTCCGCCGAGACCCTGCTGGTGCACGAGGCCGTCGCCGAGGAGTTCCTGCCGCGGGTGCTGGCCGGGCTCGCGGAGGAAGGGGTGACCGTGCACGGCGACGCCCGGGTGCGCGAGGTCGCCGCGGCCCACGGGTCGCCCGCCGAGGTCGTCGAGGCCACCGAGGAGGACTGGGCCACGGAGTACCTGTCCCTGGACCTGGCGGTCCGGGTCGTGCCCACCGTGGACGAGGCGCTGGCGCACATCCGCCGCTACTCCACCAAGCACACCGAGGCCATCGTCACCGACTCCCTGAAGACCTCCCGGTACTTCGTGTCCCGGGTGGACGCGGCCGCGGTCATGGTCAACGCCTCCACCCGGTTCACCGACGGCGGCGAATTCGGTTTCGGCGCGGAAATCGGCATCTCCACGCAGAAACTGCACGCCCGCGGCCCGATGGGCCTGACCGAGATGACCTCGACCAAGTACGTCGTGACCGGTGACGGCCATGTGAAGTGAGCCGCCGCCGCCCGTGCGGGCCGCCCTCGGACAGCGTCCGGGGGCGGCCCGCGGCGTATCCGGACCGGTCCGCCGGGGCCGGTCGCCGACGGTGCCCGGCCTCCGTTGTCACCTGGAACGTTTTCCCAGAGGAAACCTGGACAGAAGCGAATCTTCTCTCAGCGAGTATTCCCAAAGCGACGAGAGGTCGGTAATTTCACTGGGGTGTCTTACGACGCTCTTACCCCGCTCGAAGCACCCCGGGAGCGTCACCCCCACGGTCACGACGAAAGGAATCCCCCCGCATGAAGATCCGGAGCTCGGTCGCGGCCGCGGCCACGGCAGCCCTGGCCGTCGGCGGTGTCACGCTCATGGCCGCTCCCGCTCAGGCGGACCTGGTCACGCTCTGCTCGGGCCACGGCGGCGCCATCACGCTGCCCACGGACCTCGCGGTCCCCGCCGGCAAGAGCTGCTTCCTGGACGGCACCGTCATCCAGGGCGACGTCACCGTCCGCAAGGGCGCGAACCTGCACATCCTGGGCGGTGAGATCCAGGGCCAGGTGATCGTCCAGCAGGACGGCTACTTCGACGCCTCCGAGACCACCGTCGACGGCCGCGTCGTCAACCGCGGCTCGTACGGCAGCTACCTGGAGGACAGCACCGCCGGTGACGCGCTGCGCACCGTTCCGGTCGAGGGCGCGGCCAACGACGGCTTCGCGTTCGTCGTCGACTCCTCCGTCAAGAGCATCAACGCCGAGACCGGCGCCGTCTACGTCGAGGGCTCCCGGGTCGGCGGTGCCGTCAAGGGCACCGGCGTCGAGTACGTCGACATCTACGACTCCGTCGTGCGCGGCGCCCTGACCGTCAGCGGCTCCACCGGCGGCGGCATCCTCTGCGACAGCGAGGTCCTCGGCGCGGCGTCCTACACCGACGGCGCCGGCCCGGTGGCCGTCGGGGCGGGCGAGCAGGAGGGCTTCTGCTCGTCGGTCAACTACATCGACGGCACGCTGACCGTCACCGGCATCTCCGGTGGCGCCTACATCGACAACAACATCATCGGCGGCGACCTGGCCGCGTCGGGCAACACCCCGACCGCCCAGGTCGGCGACAACAACCGCGTGCGCGGCGACATCCTCACCCAGGAGGTGGCGCTGCGCTCCTTCAGCACCGCCGTGACGGAGGAGTTCGAGGCGCACCAGGAGGGCCTGGTCGAGGAGGTCGAGGCCGCCCGCGCCGAGACCGTCGACGAGGCCATGGCCGCCGGCCCGGCCTTCTAGGACCGAGGACAGCGGTACCCCTCCACGCGCATCGGCGCCGCCGGCACAGTGCCGGCGGCGCCGATCCCCGTCCGCGGCCTGCTACGGTGCGGGCGACGACGGCGTCGCGAGGAGACCCCATGCCCACCACCGAACGCTACGGCGACCACCCCAGCGGGATCGCCCACCGATGGGACCCCTCGGACGGGGGGACGGGCCCCGCCCCGGTGGCCGTGCTGCTGCACGGCGGCTGGTGGCGCGACCTGCACGACGCCTCCCTGATGGACCCGCTCGCCCGCGACCTCACCGCGGCGGGGTGGGCGGTGTGGAACGTCGAGTACCGGCGTACGGGGGAGGACGGCGGCGGCTGGCCGCAGACCCTCGACGACGTGAACGCGGCCCTGCGGTGGATCGGCCGCGCCCTGCGCGCGGCGCCCGAGCGGTACGACGGCGCCCGGGTGACGGCCGTCGGCCACTCCGCGGGCGGCCACCTCGCCCTGCTCAACGCCCTCGACCCCGACACCCCGGTCACCGGGGTGGTCGCCCTGGCGCCCATCACCGACCTGGAGCGCTGCGCCCGGGCGGGGCTCGGCGAGGGGGCGGTCGGACCGTTCCTGGGGCCGCGGCCCGGCGCGGGGGCGTACACGGAGTCCTCGCCGCTGCACCGGGTCCCGCTCGGACGGCCGCAGCTGGTGGTGCACGGCGACGCGGACCAGCGGGTCCCGGTCGAGCACAGCCGCGACTACACGGCGGCGGCCCGGGCGGCGGGAGACCGGGTGGAGTACCGGGAGCCTGCGGGGGCCGACCACTTCGCCGTCATCGACCCGGGGCACGCCGCCTGGGGCGAGGTCCGCTCCCACCTGGGGGTCTGACCGGGCGGGGCACCCGGCCGGGCCCGGAAAGGGCGAAGGGGCGGCCCGTGGGGCCGCCCCCGTCCATCCGCCCCGCGGGGCCTAGTTGTCGGAGTTCCGGTTCTGGCCGCCCGACCCGTTGCGCCAGCGGTCGGCCACCGTGTCGAAGATCTTCCCGCCCGCGCTGGCCGCGCTGCCCGCGACGTCGCGCAGGGTGCCCAGCAGCGGGTCGCCGGTGCGCTCCCACGACTCCTTGTACGACTTGGCGGCGTTGCGCGCCTCCTCGCCGACCCGGGCGTCCTTGTCGGTGGAGCGGCGCGGGTAGTCGCCGTTGAGGATGCGCTGGTAGGAGCCCTCCTCCACCCAGCGATTGAGCTCGGCCATGCGCACCACCGCGAACGGGTGGGTCTGCCCGACCAGGCTGAGCAGCTTGAGCAGGCCGTCCCGGGCGTCGCCGCCGCTCTCGTACTCGCGGGCCTGCTCCAGGAACGAGTCCGGGTTCATCTCGGCCAGGCGCGAGCCGCCCGCCAGCTTCATCAGCGCGCGCTTGCCCGCCTCGGGGTCCTGGGCGGCGAGGATGCCCGCGCGGTCGCAGGACAGCTCGGACTTGCGGTACCACTCCTCCAGCGCGGCCACGATGGCCTGGAGGCCGATGTAGCCCAGCGGCACCCACGCCACCCGGGTGGCCAGCCGGATCAGGGCCAGCAGCATGGTGCGGTACACGGCGTGGCCGCTGAGGATGTGGCCGACCTCGTGGCCGATGACGAACCGCTGCTCGTCGGCCTCCAGGAGGTCGAACAGGCCCGTGGTCATGACGATGAACGGCTTGTGGCTGCCGATCGCCATGGCGTTGGGCTTGGGGTTCATCTGGATGTAGAGCTCGGGCACCTCGTCCATGTCCAGGACGTAGGCGGCGTCGCGCACGTAGTCGTACACGTGCGGGAACTGCGTGGGGCCGACGCGGACCGCGCTGGACAGGAACATCAGGCGCAGGGCGCGCTCGTTGAACAGGCCGGAGAGGCGTTTGAAGACCTCGTCGAACCCGCGCAGGGAGCGCAACGCGACCAGGGCGCCGCGGTCGGCGGGATGCTCGTAGGCGCGGGGCGAGATGTCGGAGAGCCGGACACGGACGCGATCTGGTGAGTTGGGCATACCGGCATGCTATGCGCCGGGGTCGCGCTTGGCCACGGTTTCGGGGCAACGAGATATGACGCGTTTCCCGGGCGGGGGTGCGGACCCCGGAGGGAACCGGCGCGGAACCCGAGGTGGCGGCGGTGAAGGGGGTGACCGGAGAGGGGGAGGGGCCGCCGGCGGCATCGGGGGAAGGTCAGGGGGATCCCGGGGGCGCCTCAGGGACGGGGCCCGCCCCCGCCCGCGGGAAGGAAGCGGGGCGCACCGTCGTTGTGCCTGTGCACCGGGGGACGGGGGCGGGGTCCCCCGGGGGTGTCGGCTAATCTCGGTTGGCCGATTCCGGCACGCCGGACCGAGGAACGGAGCAGTCGAGTGGTGCACGAGGACAACGGGCAGCGGGGACGGCCCCCCCGCGTCGGTATCATGGGCGGCACCTTCGACCCCATCCACCACGGCCATCTCGTCGCGGCCAGTGAGGTCGCCCACCTCTTCGAACTGGACGAGGTGGTGTTCGTCCCCACGGGCAGACCCTGGCAGAAGGACCCGGAGAAGGTCACCCCGCCCGAGGACCGCTACCTGATGACGGTCATCGCCACGGCGGAGAACCCGCAGTTCCGGGTCGACCGCATCGAGATCGACCGCGAGGGGCCCACCTACACGATCGACACACTGCGCGAACTGCGGGCCGCCTACGGCCCCGAAGTGGAGCTGTTCTTCATCACCGGGGCCGACGCCCTGGGTGCCATCCTGGGCTGGCACAACGCGGACGAACTTTTCGAGCTCGCGCATTTCGTAGGCTGTAACCGGCCCGGTCACCGGCTCAGCGACTCGGGACTGCCCGAGGGCAAGGTCTCCCTGGTGGAGGTCCCCGCACTGGCCATCTCCTCGACCGAGTGCCGCGAGCGCGTCCGCAAGGGCGAGCCCATCTGGTACCTGGTCCCGGACGGCATCGTCCGCTACATCAACAAGACCGGGCTTTACCGAGAAAGCTGAAAGGCAGCAAGCACAACGTGACAGCCACCGACAGGGCGCTGGAAATGGTCAAGGTCGCCGCCGAGGCCGCCTCCGACAAGCTCGCCCAGGAGATCATCGCCTACGACGTCAGCGAGCAGCTCGTCATCACCGAGGCCTTCGTCCTCTGCTCGGCGCCCAACGACCGCCAGGTCCGCGCGATCGTCGACGAGATCGAGGACCGGCTGCGCCTCCAGGCGGGCGCCAAGCCCGTCCGCCGCGAGGGTGAGCGCGACGGCCGCTGGGTCCTGCTGGACTACGCCGACATTGTCGTGCACATCCAGCACGAGGAGGAGCGCGGGTACTACGGCCTGGAGCGGCTGTGGAAGGACTGCCCGACCATCGAACTGCCCGAGAACGCCCGCGGCGCCGAGCGCACCCCGCTCGACGAGCAGTAGCCGGCCCCCGGAACACCCCCGAGTGGAGAGACGCACCAAGGTGACCGACACCCGTCGCGTGCTGTTCTGGCGGCACGGCCGTACCGCCTGGAACATGGAGAACCGCTTCCAGGGCCAGACCGACATCGAACTCGACAAGGTGGGGCACGCCCAGGCCGACCGGGCGGGGCGGCTGCTCGCGACCCTGGAACCCGACCTGATCGTGGCCTCCGACCTCAAACGGGCCGCCGACACCGCGGGCTACCTCGCCCGCGCGACGGGACTGCCCATCGAGTTCGACAAGGGCCTGCGCGAACGGTTCGGCGGATCCTGGGAGGGGTTCACCGGCAAGGAGCTGGCCGAGCGCTGGCCCGACCGGCACCCGCGCATGGACATCCCCGACGGCGAGCCGATCGCCGAGGTCGGGGACCGCATGCACACGGCGGTGGGCAAGGCGCTGGCACGGACCCCCGAAGGGGGGCTGCTGGTCGTGGTCAGCCACGGGGCGGCGCTGCGCGTGGGCATCTCCCGGATGCTGGGGATCCCCGACGAGCAGCGCGAGATCCTCGGACCGCTCAGCAACTGCTGCTGGTCGGTGCTCCAGCAGCGCCGGGGGCACTGGAGGCTCATGGAGCACAACGCGGCGAGCCTGCCCGAGCCCGTCGTGCTCAGCGACGACGCGTAATCCGTTTCGACGTTCGCACCGGATTCCGCTATGGTGTGGGAGTCGGCAGCGCACGGCAGTGCGAGGTCCGACTCCCACAAGGGGCTATGGCGCAGTTGGTAGCGCGCCTCCATGGCATGGAGGAGGTCTGGGGTTCGAATCCCCATAGCTCCACTCGACTCTGAGACGACCCTGCTCGCGCGTTGGACGCGCTCGCGGGGTCGTCTTCGTCGTGCCTGCCGGGGGGAGACCCCCCGAACCCCCCGAGGTGACCCCCTGTGGCGGGGGCCGGGTGCATCGTGGATCTCGGCGGTGGGCGGTCTTGTATCGTTCGCGGGCTGCGCCCGCGGGGTCTTCTTCGAGGTGGCCCATTGTGGCGGGGGCCGGGTGCATCGTGGGTCTCGGTGGTGGGCGGTCTTGCGTCGTGTGCGGGCTGCGCCCGCGGGGTCTTCTTCGAGGTGGCTCATTGTGGTGGGGCCGCGTGGGTCGAGGGCCTCTGGGGTGGGGGGTCGGGGGATCTCGGTGGTGTGCGGTTCGGGTGTCGGGAAGGGGCGGGGGGCTCCGTCCCCGGGGTAGGAGTGGGGACACCGACGAAGGGGTGACCGCCATGCGACCGAACGAGATCGCCGAGATCCTGGACCGACCCGTCAGCCGGGAGCTGCTGGCCCGCGACATCACGCGCCTGGCCTACGTCGCCACGGACGGCACACCGCGCAGCATCCCGATCGCGTTCACCTGGAACGGCTCGGAGATCGTCCTGTGCACCACGAAGAACGCCCCGAAGCTGCGCTCGCTGCGGGTGAACCCCACGGTCGCCCTGACCATCGACACCGAGGTCCACCCGCCCAGGATCCTGCTCCTCCGCGGGCGCGCCGACCTGGACGAGGTCGACGGCATCCCGGAGGAGTACCTCCGGATGAACGGCACCTACGGGATGACGCCCGAGCAGCGCGTCGAGTGGGAGGCCGAGGTCCGCTCGCTCTACGACGGCATGGTGCGGATCGTCATCACCCCCACCTGGGCCAAGCTCATCGACTTCGAGACGACCCTGCCCAGCGCGGTCGAGGAGCTGGTGAGGCGGCGGGACGAACGCCGGAGCGGATCGGCCTGAGGACGGCGGCGCGAGGGCCCTCGAACCCGTGGAGCGGTATAGTATGGCCGGTATAGTTATTTGAGACGCGGGAAGGGCGCCCCATGATCGAGATCCTCAACCCCACCGAGCTGGCCCGGGCCGGAGTCACCGGCGCCCTGGTCGGGGACATCCTGCGGACGCTGCGGAGCCGCAGCGAGGTCGGCACCAACCTCCTGGACATCGACAGGTGGGCCCGGGAGATGATCCTCGAGGCCGGGGCGCAGTCCTGCTACGTCGACTACGCGCCCTCCTTCGGGCGCGGGCCGTTCGGCCACTACATCTGCACGGGCGTCAACGACGCCGTGCTCCACGGGCGGCCCCACGACTACGCCCTCGCCGACGGCGACCTGCTGTCCCTGGACCTGGCCGTCTCCGTGGACGGCGTCGCCGCCGACGCCGCCATCAGCTTCATCGTGGGCGAGTCGCGGCCCCCGGAGAGCGTCGCGCTGATCGACGCGACCGAGCGCGCGCTGGAGGCGGGGATCGCCGCTGCCGGGCCCGGGGCCCGCATCGGCGACATCTCCCACGCCATCGGCTCGGTCCTCCGGGAGGCCGGGTACCCGATCAACACCGAGTTCGGCGGCCACGGCATCGGCTCGACCATGCACCAGGACCCGCACGTCCCCAACACCGGGCGGCGCGGCACCGGGTACAAGCTGCGCCCCGGTCTGATGCTGGCGCTGGAGCCGTGGGTCATGCAGGACACCGACCGGCTCGTCACCGACGCCGACGGGTGGACGCTGCGGAGCGCGACGGGCTGCCGGACGGCGCACAGCGAGCACACGGTCGCCATCACCGAGGACGGGGCCGAGGTCCTCACCCGGTCGGCGCGGGGGTGAGGACCGGCCGCCGCGCCCGCGCGGGTCAGCGGGCGCGGCGGTGGACCGTCACCAGCACGCCGTCGCCGTAGACGGTCGCCTCGGCGAGCCTCCAGGCCGACTTGTCGGCGGTCTCGCCGAACAGCCTGCGGCCGTGCCCCAGGAGGAGGGGGAACGTCATGAGCCGGATCTCGTCCACGAGGTCGTGCCCGACCAGTCCCCGCACCAGGGAGAGGCTGCCCGGGACGGAGATCTCGCCGTCCACCTCCTCCTTCAGCGCCGTCACCGCCGATACGAGGTCCCCCGAGAGCACCGTCGTGTTGTTCCACCGCGGCTCGGTGAGCGTGTTCGAGACGACGTACTTGGGCATCCCGTTGTACTTGTCCGCGAGCGCCCCCTCGTACTCGGGCCAGGCGGACGCGAACCCCTCGTAGGTCCGCCGTCCCAGCAGCAGCGCCCGCGCCCCGAACGCCTCGTCCTCCTTGAACTTCTCCCCCTCCCCGCGGTCCACCTCGAAGCTCCAGTTCGGGTACCTGAAGTCCTCGCCGCCCGGTGCCTCCGCGACGCCGTCCAGCGAGACGAACTCGGTCACCACGACCCGTCCCATGTCAGCCCTCCTTCCCGGCGAACGCCCGCAGCACGGGCGCGAGCACCTCCGGGGCGGCGCTGTGGTTCTCGCCCGGCACCACCTGGAGGGTGGCGGTCGGCAGGTGACCGGCGACCGCCCGCGCGCCCGCGGCGAGGAAGGGCCAGGTCCGGTCGCCGTGCAGGACCAGCACCGGGACGTCGACCCCGTCCCACAGGTCGGCGCGCAGCGGCCGGCCGGACATGGTGTCGCCGAGGTTGCGGCCGTCGTAGGCGATCGTGTGCGCGATCGCCTCCAGCCCCGGCCACATCTCGCTCCCACGCACGTCGCCGAGGAACTCCGGCGGCATCCCCACGGCCGCCGTCATGAACAGCTCCACCGCGTCCCCCGGCCGCCCGGCGGCCACGGCCGCGTCGAGCCGCTCGACGTAGTCGTCCGGCAGCGGCGGCCGGGAGCCGTCGACGACGACCGGCGGCTCGAACAGCACCAGCCGCGCGACGGGCACGCCCGCCTGCGCCGCGTTGAGCGCCAGGTGCCCGCCCGAGGACCAGCCGAACACCGTCACGGGCCGCCCGCCGCCCTCCCGGTCGATCACCGCCGCAAGGTCCTCGAACTCGCGCTCCACCGCGTACGGCGCGGTGTCGCCGCTGGCGCCCCGGCCGCGCCGGTCGTGGTTGACCACTCGGAAGCCGTCGGCGAGCAGTTCCGCGATCGCCGCGTTCTCCGGGGTCGTAGCACGGTGCGCGGTCGCCCCGTCGATGATGACGATCGGATCGCCCTCGCCCCACGCGCTGTACGCGATGGCGGTGCCGTCGGCGGAGGTGACCGTTCCCTCGGACATGTCCAGCCCTTCTGTCGTCCGCGGTGGCCTCCCACCGCTGTGACCCCAGGCTAGGAACCGGCCGGGGGCCCGGTCTTGTACAGAAGCGACATCGTCCCCCGCCCCTCCTGCAACTGGGTGGCCGTCCGCCCGATGAACCGCTGGAGCGAGCGGGCCAGGTGCGGCTGGTCGTAGTACCCCAGCCGGTGCACCACGTCCAGCGGCGCGGCGCCCCCGCCGAGGAGCAGCGCCGCCTCCCGGGCGCGTTCGATCTGCCGGATCGCCCCCTGGGTGAGCCCGGTGGCGGCCGCGACGCGCCGCTGCACCGACCGGGTCCCCACCCGCGCGATCCCGCCCCAGACCACCTCGTCCACGAGGGGGTCGCGGGAGATCACCCCCGCCCGCGCCAGCCGTGCCACCAGGGCCTCGGCGTCGTCGAAGCCCGGGACCTCCCACTCCCGGCCGCCCAGCACGAACGTCCGCTCTGTGACGTGGGGGCTCTCCACGGCCGAGTCGACCAGCCGCGGCAGGTGAGGCAGTACGGTCCCGTGCGCGAAGGTGATGCCCAGCGACTCCGAGTCGCCCGCCAGCTCCACGCTGGACGCGGCGGTCTCGGGCCCGCGGACGGCCGCGTGCCCGCGGCCCCCCTCCTCCCAGAACACGAGCTCCCAGGTGGACGTCGCGACCGAGGTCATGGCCTCGAACCCCGACGCCCGCCCCCGCCAGACGCACGCCACGTGGGGCGAGTCCGACATCCTGTGCAGGCTCTCGATCGCCATCGTCCCCTCCGGGTCCGGTCCGTGGTGCCATCATCGCCGCGGGCACCGACACGGGGCCACCGGAGGCCGGGGATCCGCCTCTGGACGGCCCGGCGACGCGGGGCCGGTGCGCGGTTCAGGGGGTGCCGCCCGCTCTCCGGCGGGTGGCCGCCGTGTAGCGGTCGGCCAGGCGGGCGCAGGCGTCCGCCAGCTCGTCCGGACCGACGACCTCGAACCCGGCGTCGAACCGGCCGACCGCCGCGGCCAGGCCCGTCCACGACCACGAGTACAGCACGAGCCGGCACCGGTCCGGGCCCGCCTCCTCGACGGTGCCGTCGCCGACGTAGGGGGCCGCCGCGGCCGCGGGCAGGTCGAGGAGCACCTCGCCGCGGCAGGGAGGGACGCCCGTCCCGTCCGCGCCCCGGAACCGGGCGGCGACGAAGGCCGCGGCGTCCCCGCCCGGCGGCTCGCGCGGGGAGAACCGGGGACCGGTGAGCGGGCGCGGTGTGATGCGGTCCGCCCGAAAGGTGCGCCAGTCGCCGCGGTCCAGATCCCAGGCCAACAGGTACCAGCGCCCGCCCCGGGCCACCAGGTGGTGGGGCTCCGCCCGGCGCGGCGGGGGCCCGAGGGGGCCGTCGTCCCGGCCCGGTGCGGCGTAGTCGAAGCGCAGCACCTCGCGGGCGTGCACGGCCGAGCCCAGCGCGGCCAGGACGCCGCCGCCGACCGGCGGCCGGGGACCGGGATCCTCGGCCGCCGAGGCGTCCAGGGTGTCGATCCGGCGGCGCAGCCGCGCGGGCACGAGCCCGCGGACGGTGTGCAGGGCGCGCAACGCGTCCTCCGCCACGTCGGAGCCCTCGGGGCCGGCCGCCGCCAGCCGCAGCGCCAGGGCCAGGACGGTCGCCTGCCCGTCGTCGAACAAAGGCGGGGGCCGGTCGGCGCCCGCGTCCAGGCGGTAGCCGCCGTCGGGGCCCTTGGCGGCCGCCACGGGGTAGCCGAGCTCGCGCAGCCTGTCGACGTCGCGGCGCACGGTGCGCGGGCTGACGCCCAGCCGCTCGGCCAGCAGGGGGCCCGGCCAGTCCCGGCGGACCTGGAGGAGCGAGAGCAGCTTCAGCAGCCGCACGGAGGTCTTCTGCACGCCCCCGATCCTGCCGGGGGAAGAGGCCACCCCCTGTCCGCCTCCCCTGCGACCTTGTCCGCGGGGCCGCCGGACGGCGGCCCGGAACAAGGGAGCGACCATGTCCATCACCACGACGACCCATGCCAACTTCCGGGGCGACGCCCGGGCGGCGCTGGAGTTCTACCGGGACGTGTTCGGCGGCGACCTCGCCGTGATCACCTACCGGGACGCCGGCGGTGTCACCGACGAGGCCGAGGCCGACCAGGTCATGTGGGGGCAGGTGGAGTCCCCGGCGGGCTTCCGCCTGATGGCCTACGACGTGCCCGGGCACACCCCGTGGAACCCGGGG
Source organism: Nocardiopsis changdeensis (assembly GCF_018316655.1). GTDB lineage: Bacteria > Actinomycetota > Actinomycetes > Streptosporangiales > Streptosporangiaceae > Nocardiopsis > Nocardiopsis changdeensis. The sequence continues at coordinate 1,759,031 of NZ_CP074133.1, forward strand.
GAGCGGCCCTACTTCGTGTCGGTGCGCGGCGACTCGGTCGAGGAGGTCGCCGGGTACTGGGAGAAGCTGAGCGAGGGCGCCGCCGTCGTGCAGCCCCTGGGGGAGTCCGCGTGGGCGCGGGCCTACGGCATGCTCCGGGACCGCTTCGGCCTGACCTGGGTCCTGGACGTCCCCGCGGCCCACGGCGCCTGACACACCGCGGGCCCGGTCGGGGACCGGGCCCGCGGCCCGCCGCGTCGCGCCGCCGCCGTCCCACGGGCCGCCTTTTCCGTCCGAACCCAGTGCGAAGACTTGCCCTCGCTTTTCCACACCGCGCGCGAGGATGTTTCCGTGCCGTTTCCGGGGAGATGACTCCAGAACACGTTCGACCGATCGCGTACAGCCACCGGGATCGGAAGGAGAGGCCCATGTTCTTCCTGCCGGGGCGCGGACCGCGGGGGCGCCGGACGCGGGTCGCGCGTCCGCTCGCGGCCGGGGCCGCCGCCCTGCTGATGGTCCTGTCGTCCGGGTGCGGCGCGCCGCCGGGGCAGGAGGGCGGAGGGGCCGGCCTGGCCGACGACCCCCGGATCGTCTGGGCCGTCACCGGCGCCGACCGGGCCGCCCACGAGCAGGTCGCCGCCCTGTGGAACGAGACCCACCCCGACCGCCAGGTGGAGGTCTTCTTCCTGGCGCCCACCGCCGACGAGCAGCGCCAGGCCATGTTCCAGGACCTCCAGAGCCGGGCGGGGCAGTTCGACGTCCTGGGGCTCGACGTGATCTGGACGGGCGAGTTCGCCGACTTCGGCTACATCGAGAGCCTGGAGGACCTGCGCCCGGAGGTCGAGGGGGTGAGCCTGCCCGGCGCCGTCGACACCGCCCAGTGGCGGCAGGAGCTCTTCGCCCTCCCGTACTCCTCCAACGGGGCCTTCCTCTACTACCGCACCGACCTCATCGACGAGCCGCCCCGGACCTGGGAGGAGCTGTACGAGACCGGGACGGCGGCCGCCGAGGAGGCGGGGATCTCCGGCTTCGTCGGCCAGGGGGACCGCTACGAGGGGTTCGTCGTCAGCTACCTGGAGCTGTTCTGGGCCGCCGGGGGCGAGCTGTTCGACGAAGGGCAGACCCGGAGCACCTTCCTGGAGGGCGACGCCGCCTCCACCGCGCTGGACTTCATGACCCGGGCCCACGCCACCGGCTTCTACGCCGAGGGCTACGACTCCATGGTGGAGGACGACGCCCGGGCCCTGTTCCAGGCCGGCGAGGCGGTGTACATGCGCAACTGGCCCTACGCCGTGCCGCTGCTGTCGGGCGAGGCCGGCGAGGAGAGCGCGGTCGCGGACGACTTCGCCGTGGCCCCGCTGCCGACCTTCGACGGAGAGGGCACCACCAGCGCCCTGGGCGGGCTCAACAACGCCGTGAGCACTCTGAGCGACGAGAAGGAGGTGGCCCGCGAGTTCGTCCTGTGGGCGGCCACCGACCCCGGGGCCCAGGCCCTGCTGGCCGAGAACAGTCTGCCGCCCACCATGGAGTCGGTCTACGAGGACTCGGAGGACCCGAACTTCCGGATGCTCGGCGACATCCTGGCCGAGGCGCACGCCCGGCCCCCGGTCCCGGGGTACAACTCGCTCTCCCTGGCGATCCAGGACGAGCTCCACCCCGCCTTCCTGGGCCAGGCCGATCCCGGGCCCGCCCTGGAGGCCGTGGAACGCGCCGCGGACGACGCCCTCCGGCAGGAGTAGGACATGGCGACACGACAGAGCAGCGGACACACGGCGCAGGACCGCACGGGCCGGGTGCCCCGGCCGCGCGGGGGCGGGGACGGAGGCGGCGGGGGAGGCCGGACCTCCCGGGGCGGCGGCCGGGGGCCCCGCCGGAACCCGGGCCACGGCCTGGGCGAACGGGCCATGGGGAGGATCTTCCTGGCACCCTCGTTCGCCTTCATGGCCGTCATCGCGCTCTTCCCGGTCTTCTACGCCGTCCTGATGAGCCTCTACGAGATCCGCGGCTTCAACCAGGACTTCACGGGGTTGGGCAACTACGCGCGGGCCCTCACCGACCCCGGCTTCTACAACGCGGCGCTCAACACCCTGGTCTTCACCGTGGCCTCGGTGACGCTGGAGTTCGTGATCGGACTGGGCTTCGCGCTGATCATGCACCAGGCGTTCGTCGGCCGCGGCCTCACCCGGGCGGTGATCCTGGTGCCGTGGGTGATCCCCACCGCCGTCGCCGCCCAGGTGTGGCGGTACATGTTCGACCACAACCCGGGGTTCGTGAACGCGGTGCTCGGCACCGACGTCAACTGGCTGCGCGACCCGGCCTGGTCCATGGTCGGCATCATCGCCGCGGACGTGTGGAAGACCGCGCCGTTCGTGGCCCTGCTGCTGCTGGCCGGGCTCCAGACGATCCCCAAGGACTACTACGAGGCGGCCAAGATGGACGGCGCCGGGGTGCTCCAGCGCTTCTGGTCCGTCACGCTGCCGCTGCTGCGCCCCGCGATCGTGGTGGCGCTGCTGTTCCGCACGGTGGACGCGCTGCGCATGTTCGACTTCGCGTACGTGTTCGCCGGGTACTCCAACTCGCTGGCGACACTGTCGGTGTACGCGCAGCGCTTCCTCGTCGCCGAGCCCCGCCTCGGCTACGCGAGCGCGCTGTCCACCGTCACCTTCGTGATCGTCATGCTGGTCGGCCTGGCGTTCATCTCCCGGATGGGGCGGCACATGGTCGGCGACACGGCACGGGAGGTGAAGCGGTGACGATCTCGGAGCAGGACCGGGCCCGCGAGGCGGTGCGCGAGGCGCACCGGACACGGCGGGGGACGCCGCCGGCCCTGGTCAACGCGCTCAAGCTGCTGGGACTGGCGGTGGTGCTGCTGTGGTGCCTGTTCCCGTTCCTGTGGATGGCGATGACCAGCCTGCGCACCGGGTCGGTGGCGCTCACCGACCCCAACATCCTGCACGGGCCGTTCAGCCTGGACAACTACGGCCAGGTCTTCGACCTGGGGTTCCAGTTCGCGCTGCGCAACTCGCTGCTCGTGGCGGCGCTGACCACGGTCATCTGCATCCCGGTGGCGGCGCTGGCGGGCTACGCCCTGGCCCGGCTGCCGCTGCGCGGGAGGTTCGTGCTGCTGGCCGTCACCCTGGTGGCGACCCTCTTCCCGCCGGTGGCGCTGGTCAACCCGCTGTACCAGATGTACCTGGAGCTCCAGTCGCTGACCGGGGTCAACCTGCTCAACAGCTACGCGGGCATGGTGATCCCGTACGTGGCGCTGACCCTGCCGCTGTCCATCTTCATCCTGGCCACGTTCTTCGCGGGCATCCCGCGCGAGGTCGAGGAGTCGGCGAAGGTGGACGGGGCCACGCCGTTCCAGGCGTTCTGGCGGGTGGTGGCGCCGCTGGCGGCGCCCGGGGTGGGCGCCGCGTCGATCCTGACGTTCGTGTACGCCACCAACGAGTTCCTGCTGGCGTTCTCGTTCGCGCCCCGCGACCTCAACGTGCAGACGGTCCCGGTGTTCATCGGCACCTTCCAGCGCGTCGGGTACGAGAACCCGATCGGCCAGGTCATGGCGGCGTCGGTGCTGGTCTCGGTCCCCCTGATCCTCTTCGCGCTGGTGCTCCAGCGCCGGATCGTGGCCGGGCTGACCTCCGGCGCGGTCAAGGGCTGAACGCCGGGGTCACTCCAGGCAGGCGCGGACCACGGCGGCCATCCGCTCCCGGGGCTCGACGACCCCGGGGCGGGTGACCCCGCGCAGGATGAGCCCGTCGGCGTAGGCCATCAGGGTGCGCATCGCCGCCTGCGGGTCGGCCGCGCCCAGGTCGGCGAGGACGCGCGCGCCCCACTCCTGGATGAGGGCCGCGCCCCGGGACAGGGCGGCGGCGATCCGGGGGTCGTGGGTGGCCTCCACCGACAGCGCGTAACGGGCGACGGTGCGGACCCGGTCGGTGGTCACCGAGGCCTCGATGAACCGGGTGACGGCGTCCAGGAAGAGGTCGAGCGTCGGCTCCCCGGGCAGGTCCATCGCCGCCCAGTCGCGCCGGTCCAGCTCCTCCAGCCGTTCCACGACGGCGGTGACGAGCGCGTCGCGGGTGCGGAAGTGGTTGGAGGACGACCCCCTGGGCAGACCCGCCGCGGCGTCCACCCGGCCGTGGGTGAGGGCGTGCGCGCCGCCCGTGCCGAGCAGGGTGATGGCGGCGTCCAGGGCGCGTTCGCGAGTCTCCGACATGGGGGAACTATAAACGTAGTGACGGGCTACTATGATCGTAGTAGCGTGGGGCCATGAACGGTAGAGCACTCATCGTCGGAGGCGGCATCGCCGGACTCGCCGCCGCCCGCGGCCTGCTGGACCGGGGCTGGGAGGTCGAGGTGCGCGAACGCCACGCCGGCCCGCCCGACATCGGCGGGGCGCTGGGCATGTGGCCGCCCGCCCTGGAGGCCCTGGACCGGCTCGGCCTGGGGGATGCGGTCCGCGCCACCGGGAGCGTCCCCACCGCCGCGCGGCTGGCCGACCCCGCCGGACGGACCCTCGTGCGCCTGGACCGGCGCGCCCCCGCCGCCCGCCTGGTCGCCCGTTCCGCGCTGCTGGAGATCCTGGCCGGCGCCCTGCCCGCGGGAACGGTCCGCTGGAACACCCCCGTCACCCCGGAGGAGGCCGCCGCCGGAGCGGGCGGATTCGACGTGGTCGTCGGGGCCGACGGCCTCAACGGCGCCGTCCGCCGCGGCGCCTTCCCCGCCGCGCCCGCCTCCCGGGGGCTGGGCACCGTCGCCTACCGGGGAGCCGTGCCCGGCCATGTCGCGACCTTCACCGAGACCTGGGGGAGCGGCCGCCTCTTCGGCGTCACCCCCATGGACGGCCGCGCCGCCAACTGGTACGCGGCCGTGCGCGCCGACCTGGCGCCCGACCGCGGGGCGGACCCCGTCGTCCTGCTGCGCCGGCTGTACGGCGGCTGGCACGCGGGGGTCGCCCGGGTCCTGGACGCGCTGCCCGGCACCGCCGTCGACCGGCGCACCCTCTACGACCTGCCCGCCCCGGCCTCCTACGTGCGCGGGCGCCACGTCCTCATCGGCGACGCCGCCCACGCCATGGCGCCCAACCTGGGGCGGGGCGCCTGCGAGTCCCTGGTGGACGCGGCCGCCCTGGCCCGGGCACTGGGCGAGGCCCCCGCCGTCGCCCGGGGGCTGGCCCGCTACGACCGGGAGCGCCGCCGCCCGGCCGCCCGCCTCGTGCGCGCCTCCCGGGCGATGAGCGGGCTCGCCACCGCCACCCGCCTCACCGGTCTGCGCGACGGGACCCTGCGCACCGTCGGGGCGCTCCTGGGATAACCGCTTTACCCGGGCGCGGCCGCACGGTTGGCTGGGGGCATGAGCGGATCACAGACCGACGTACTGCCCCTGACCACCGACGTGCGCGAACACCCCGCCGTGTTCGCCAGCGCCTTCAACTCCGGCGACCCCGACCTGGTGGAACGCGTCTACGAGGAGGACGGGATCCTCGTCCTGGACCCGGCCGCCCCGCTGACCGGGGCCGCGCGGCGCGAGGGCAACGCCCGGTTCATGTCCCTGGGCGTGCCGATCGCGGTCAGCCCCCGGCACGTCCACCAGGCGGGCGACATCGCCTTCCTCATCGTCGACTGGGAGGTGCGCGGCACCGGACCCGACGGGCGGGAGGTCGACATCCGCGGCACCGCCACCGACGTGGCCCGGCGCGGGGCCGACGGGCTGTGGCGGTACGTCATCGACAACCCGTTCGGCGTGGCCGGGGCGCCCGCCGCGCCCTGACCGCCCGGACACGGGACCGCCCCGGCCCGGGGACCCCGGGCCGGGGCGGCGCGGCCGAACGCACCCGCGGCTCAGCCGGCCGCGGTCGGCTCCGGCACCTCGGCCTCGACCTCGGCGATGTGCAGCGCCGCGACCAGGTCGCGGTACAGCTCGTCGCGTTCCAGCAGTTCGGTGTGCGTCCCCTGGGCGCGCACCCCGCCCTCCTCCATCAGGATGATCCGGTCGGCGTGGATCACCGTCGACAACCGGTGCGCCACCGTCACCACGGCCGCCCGGTCGGCGTGCCGCCGCACGCTCTCGGTGATCGCCGCCTCGGTGATGGCGTCCACCTGCGAGGTCGCCTCGTCCAGCAGCAGCACGTCCGGCGAACGCAGCAGCGCCCGGGCCAGGGCCACCCGCTGGCGCTGGCCGCCCGAGAACGCCGTGGCGTCCAGCGGGGTGTCCAGGCCCTCCTCCAGGGCGTCGACCTTGTCGGCCAGGCGGACGTCCCCGACCACCCGGCGGATCTCCTCCTCGGTCGCCTCCGGGCGGCTGAACAGCAGGTTGTCCCGCAGGGTGCCCGGCACCACCGGGGTGTCCTGCTCCACGTAGGCGAAGTGCGCGCGCACCTGCTCGGGGGTCAGCTCCCGGTAGGGGGTGCCGTCCACCCGCAGTTCGCCGCCCTCCGGCTCCAGGAACCGCAGCAGCAGCGACAGCACCGTGGTCTTGCCCGCCCCCGACGGGCCCACGATCGCGGTGTGCCCCCGCCGGGGGATCACCAGGTCCACGTCCCGGAGCGCGGGCGCGGCGCCCGGGGCGTAGCGGGCGGTCACCCCCCGCAGCTCCAGCAGGGCGTCCGGGCCGTGCCCGTTGGAGAAGGCGGGGCGGCCGCCGAGCGGAGCCGGCGCCGGGCCCGCGGGCGCCTCGGCGGCCGGCTCCAGCGGGATCGCCTCCACCTCGCGGATCCGCTTGGCCGCGGCGATGCCCGACTGCAGCGTGCTCACGCTCTGGGACAGCTCCATGACCGGGTTCAGCAGCGTGAACGCGTACAGCAGGAACGCGATCAGGGTGGACACGCCGATGTCGCCGGAGGCCACCCGCAGGGCGCCCACGCCCAGGATGGCGATGATCGCCAGCTGGATGCCGCTGAACGCGATCGTCCAGGCCACCGCCTCCCGGCGGACCGCCCGCACGCCGTGCTCGGCGGCCTCGCGGGCGTGGACGAGGATCGTGTCGCCCAGGCGCTCCTCGGCGCGGCTCACCTTGACGGTGCGGATCGCCCGCAGCGCCCCGTCCAGCACGCCGCCCATCAGGCCCAGGGAGTTCTGCGCCTTCTCCTGCGCCTTGGCCAGGGCGGGCATCAGGGTGAGGAACAGGACCGTCACGATGAGCACCGCGGCCGCCGTGACGGCCACCAGGACCAGGTCCAGGACCGCCATCATCACCAGCGTGCCGACCAGCAGCACGGCGCCGTTGATGAGGCTGATGACGCTCGTGGACGCGGCCTCGCGCAGCAGCACGGTGTCGGAGGTGGCCCGGGTGACCAGCTCGCCGGAGGAGCGGCGGGACAGCGGGATCAGCGCGGCCCGGAAGTAGCGGCGCACCAGCGAAGTGCGCGCGTCCAGCACGACCTTCTCGGCGACGGTGCCCATCAGGATCCAGTGGTACATGCCCAGCACCGCGCCGACGGCGAACAGGCCCAGCAGCAGGACGATGGGCAGCGTCAGCCCGCCCCCCTCGGCCAGGGTGTCCAGGACGAGTTTGACCACCATGGGGTTGGCCAGCTCCAACCCGGAGCCGAGCAGCGCCAGGACTAGGCCCAGCAGGAGCTTGCGGCGGTGCGGGCGCACGAACGACCACAGCACCTTCAGCTGGGCGAAGCGCGGCTCCTCCCCGGGCGGGGACTCCGCCGGGATCGGGGCATCGTTTGTCTCAATGCGATCAGCCATGCTTGAAATTAGGTCATACGTGACCGATTATTGTCAACCAAATACCCGCAAGCCTAGGATGAGCGCATGGTGAAGAGCGCAACCTCAGAGGAAGAGACGAGGACCCGTGCCCGCACCCGCCGCGCCATCCTGGACGCGGCCGTGCAGGTCCTCGGAGACAACCCCGCCGCACCCCTGTCCCAGGTGGCCAGAGCAGCCGGGGTCGCCCGCAGCACGCTGCAGCGCTACTTCGCCGAACGGGCCGACCTCATCGAAGCCCTGCGCGACTACGCGGACGAGCTCTCCAACGAGGCCTGCGAGCGGGCGCGCACCACCGAGGGCACCGCCATCGAGGCGTTCACCCGGCTCGTCGCCGAGTACTTCACGCTGCGCAAGGTCATCATGCTGGCGTTCGGCTCCGACGACCTAACTGAGGACGCCCGCGACCAGGACGAGTGCAGCGCCGCCGACCTGGCCCTGCAGGCGCTCATCGTCCGGGGGCACGAGGACGGCACCATCGACCCCAGGATCACCCCGCTGTGGGCCGAACAGCTGCTGTGGTCCGGGCTGTACGCCGGCTGGACCTACGTCACCACGGCCAGGGTCCCCGCCTACGAAGCGCTCACCCTGTGCCTGCACTCGCTCGTCAAAGCGGTGGAGCGGCGGCCCGGGCGGGACGACTGACCCGATACGGAGCGGACCTCCGGGAGCCCACGGGCCCCGGAGGCGACGGGTGCTACAGGTACAGGCCGGTACCCCGCTCCGGGGCCTCCTTGGCGATCGCGTGCACGTCCCGCTCGCGCAGGATGATGTACCGCTCGCCGTTCAGTTCGACCTCGCCCTGCTCCTCCGGATCGAACAGGACCCGGTCCCCGGTCTTGACATGGCGGGCGCCGGTGCCGGCGCCCACGACCTCGCCCCAGGCGAGCCGCGTCGCCAGCTTCACCGTGTCCGGGATGACCAGACCCGCGCTGCTGCGCCGCTCGCTCTTGTCGGGGACCGTCTTCACCAGCAGGCGGTCGTGGAGCATCTGGATTTCAAGCTTTGATTCGGGCACACCCCCAGGGTATTCGCCCCCGGCCCGGGCCGTCCGCCGCCACCACCGGCCACGGGACCGCCCCCCTGGCTCAACCACCTCTTAACCTTCGGTACAGTAATTCCATCGCCGACCGGGGTAACCGAGCGGCGCACCAGGGGCTATGGCGCAGTTGGTAGCGCGCCTCCATGGCATGGAGGAGGTCTGGGGTTCGAATCCCCATAGCTCCACTCGACTCTCAGACGACCCTGCTCGGGGGCCTTCGGCCGCCTCGCAGGGTCGTCTTCGTCGTGCCTGCCGGGGGGGGAGACCCCCCGAACCCCCCGAGGTGACCCCCTGCGGCTGGGGCCGCGTGCATCGTGGGCCTCGGCGGCGGCTGGTCTTACATCGTGTGCGGGCTGTGCCCGCAGGGGTCTTCTTCGAGGTGGCCCGTTGTGGCGGGGCCGCGTGTATCGGGGGCCTCGGCGGTGGCCGGTCTTGCATCGTTCGCGGGCCGTGCCGACAGGTCGGCCGGAGGCGATCCTCTGCGGCGGGGGCCGCGTGCATTGTGGATCTCGGCGGTGGCCGGTCTTGCATCGTTCGCGGGCTGTGCCCGCGGGGCGTTCTTTGAGGTGACCCCTGCGGGGGAGTGGCGGACCTCACATGTGCGCGGGGGCGGTTCAGGTCGGGGTGAGGGCCGCGTAGTAGGACTGCCGGGACGTGAAGCACGGGTCGAAGGCGGGCGGCGGCTCCCCCCACGAAAGACCGCCGATGTGTCGAAGCGGTCCTCTCGATCAGGCCGTACCCGTCCTCGCTGCCCGCCGCCGGAGCGGTGGGCCACCGGAGCGCCGCGGGGGCCGGTACCGGACGATTCCCCGGAATTTCCCCGGACGTTCGAACGGTGTGCGGGCGGTGAACGGTCGGCGGCCGGTTTCGGACACGCGAATGGAGAGGGGGGACAATTCACCTGCGGATCTCCCGCGAAGAATGGAGGAATCGCAGATCAAGCGGCCTCCACCACTTTCGTCGGTAGTGCCACCACCACCCGCGTGGTGGGTGTGGGTGGACGGTGAATCGGGAGTCGGCACCATCGAATGCGGCGACCCGCGCATCTAACGTCGAAACCGTTAGAGAATCCCTCGATCCGACGGAGGATCATGATCACGGCGGGCCCCCGGACCGCGCCGCCCCTGGCGCCTCTGCACTACGAGGAGCAGGAGTGGAACGGCCTTCGACTGCTGGCTTACGACGAGTCCGGCGACGGGCGCATCGTCGAGGCCCTGGGTGATCCGGCGACCGCCGATCACATCATCGTCCTCGTCCCCGGAAACGACAATTACCTGGGGAATTACTTCGACCCGAGCCGTCCCACCCGCCCCCGGGTGAACGGCGCGACCCTGCTGCGGACCATGGGCGAGGTCGCCACGGGGGAGAGTTTCGCCGTCGTGGTGTGGATGGGCTACGACACCCCCCGCGGATTCTTCGAGGGCGCGATGCGCGGACCGGCCCGGCGGGCCGCCCCCGACCTCGTCCGGCTCACCCATTACCTGCCCGGCGACGCCCACATCACCCTGGTCGGGCACAGCTACGGGACCGTCGTGTGCGGCCTGGCGCTGGCCGAGGGCCGCGTCGACGACTGCATCGCCCTGGGCAGCCCCGGCATGGGCGGCTCCTCCACCGCCGACCTGCGCTACTCCGGGAACCTCTGGGTCGCCCAGGGGCGCGACGACTGGATCCGCCGCTTCCCGCGCGGCCGCCTCGGCGACCTCGGCCACGGGCCCACCCCGCTGCGCCCCGGCTTCGGGGGCCTGCGCATCGAGACCGGCGACATCCCCGGCCACTGCGCCTACTACACCGAGGGCAGCGAGTCGGTGCGCAACATGGCCCGGATCGCCCTGGGCCGCTACGAGGAGGTCACCCTGGTCGACCCGGTGGCCCGCACCCCGCTGCCCCGACCGGCCGCCCCGGCCCGGTCCGCCGCCCTGCCCGCGCAGCGGGCGGCCGCCGTCCCGGGGGAGAGGATCGCCCGGTGACCGCCGACGGACCGGTGATCCTCGCCGAGGGGGTCCGCAAGACCTATCCGTCCAGGAGCCGGCCCTCCCTGGACGGGTTCGACCTGGTCGTGCGCCCGGGCACGGTGCACGCCCTGCTCGGCCCCAACGGCGCGGGCAAGACCACCGCGGTCCGGGCGATGTCCACCCTGGTCCGGTTCGACGAGGGCAGCGTCCGGGTGGCCGGGCACGACGTGGCCTCCCAGAGCCGCCGGGTACGCGAGCGCATCGGCCTGACCGGCCAGTACGCCGCCCTGGACGAGGTGCTCAGCGGCCGGCGCAACCTGGAGATGTTCGCCCGCCTGCACCACCTGCGGCCCCGGGAGGCCAAGGCCAGGGCCGCGGAGCTGCTGGAGCGGTTCGGCCTCACCGACGCCGCCGAGCGCCCGGTCCGCCACTACTCCGGCGGCATGCGCCGCCGCCTGGACCTGGCGGCCAGCCTCATCCTGGACCCGCAGGTGCTGTTCCTGGACGAGCCCACCACCGGCCTGGACCCGCGCAGCCGCGCCGAGGTGTGGCGGGCGGTGCGCGACCTCGTCGACCGGGGCACCACCGTGCTGCTCACCACCCAGTACCTGGAGGAGGCCGACCGGCTGGCCGACACGGTGTCGGTGATGGAGGCCGGCCGGGTCATCGCCGAGGGAGCCCCCGACGAGCTCAAGCGGCGGGTCGGCGGCAGCCGCGTGGAGGTGGTGGTCACCGACCCCTCCGAGGTCGACAAGGCCGTGGAGGTGCTGGGCCGGGTGTGCGGCGCCCCGCTCGACGTCGACCCCGATACCCAGACGGTGCGCGCCCCCGTGGGCGGGCGCGGCAGTGAACTGGCCAAGGTGGTGCGGGCCCTGGACGAGGCCGGGCTGGAGGTGGAGGACATCGCGCTGCGCAGGCCCAGCCTGGACGAGGTGTTCCTCAGCCTGACCGGTCGCCGCACCGGAGAGGACGCGACCACCGGGGAGGGTCCGCGATGACCGTGATGGCCAGGCGCCTGGGATGGGCGCTGTCCGACACCGGGGTGGTGGCCCGCCGCTACCTGTCCCACCTGGTGCACAAGCCCGACGAGCTGATCGGCACCCTGCTCATCCCGGTGCTGGCGGTGCTGCTGTTCGGGTTCGTGTTCGGCGAGACCATGGGCGCCGCCGCCGGGGTGGACGACTACCGGGACTTCCTGATGCCGGGCCTCTTCGCGCTCACCATGGCCTTCGGTATCGGCAACACCACCATCGCCGTGGTCACCGACGCCGGGAGGGGCGTCATCGACCGGTTCCGCACCCTGCCGATGGCGCCGTCGGCGCTGCTGGCCGGGCGCAGCGTCTCCGACGTGGTCTCCGGGGTGGTGGACCTGGCCGTGCTGGCCGGGATGGGCCTGCTCATCGGGTGGCGCTGGAACGAGGGCTGGCTCTCGGCGCTGGCCGCCCTGGGGCTGCTGCTGTGGCTGCGGCTCGCCTTCACCTGGATCGGCATCTACCTGGGGCTGGTGGTGCGCAGCCCCGAGGCCGCCATGAAGTTCTTCTCACTGGTCTTCCCGCTGGCCATGGTCGCGGACACGTTCGTGCCCACGTCGAGCATGCCCGGCTGGCTGGCCCCGCTGGCGGAGTGGAACCCGCTGTCGGCGACGGTGATCGCCGCCCGCGACCTGTTCGGCTCGCCCGGGGTGGTGTCCGACTCCTGGGTGGCGCAGAACGCCCTGCTCATGGCGCTGGTGTGGCCGCTGGTGCTGCTGGCGGTGTTCGTCCCGCTGGCGGTGCACCGCTACCGGGCGGCCGCCCGGTAGCGGGGGCCGCGCGGTGGTGGGGACCGGGGTCCGCGGGGGCGGCCGCGGTCCTCACCCGTGCGCGTCCACGAAGGCCAACAGGCCGGGATCGCCCGAGACCAGGCGCTCCGCCTCCTCGCCGCCGTCGCACCGGCACAGCGACACCGTCACCTCGGAGTCCGTGCGCGCGACCACCCGCCACACACCCCCGTGCTCCTCCCAGCGCCGCAGGACGTCGACCGGATCCGTCATGGCGTACCGCCTCCTCGCCGTTCCCCGGGCGGCGCGGTGGAATCGCGCACCACCAGTTCCGGTGCCAGCACCTCGTGCCGGTCCCCGGTGCGGCCGCCCATGCGCTCCCACAGCAGTTCGGTGGCCAGCCTCCCCATGATCGCGCGCGGCTGGTCCACACTGGTCAGCCGGGGGCGGGTCACCTCCGCCAGGGACGTGTTGTCGTAGCCCACCACGGACACCTCCGGCGGGGCGTGGTCCAGCACCGCCAGCGCCGCCAGGTCGTTGACCGCGAACACCGCGCCGGGTCCCCGCGCCAGCAGCTCCGCGGCCGCGCGCTCCCGGTCGCCGCCCACCGGGTGCACCAGCGCCTCCCCGGCCAGCCCCGCCTCCCGCATGGTCTCCCGGTACCCGGCCTCGCGCGAGCGCGACGACGGGCTGCCGCTGCCGGACAGGTGCCCGATCCGCGTGTGGCCCAGCTCCAGCAGGTGCCGGACCGCCGCCCGCGCCCCCGCCTCGTCGTCGTTGGCGACCGTGTCCACCCCCGGGGCGAACTCCCGCGGCCGCCCCACCATCACCACCGGCACCCTGCGCGCCGCGTCGGCCAGGGCCGCGGCGCCCACCCAGGAGCTCACCACCACGACCCCGTCCACGTTGAGCTGGAGCAGGGAGTCCAGCTGGTGCTCCAGCCGCCCCCGGTCGCGGCGGCCGTGCGCCAGCAGCACCGTGAACCCGCGGCCCTCCGCGGCCTCCTCCACGCCCGCCACGACCTCCGTGTGGTACGGGTTGGCCAGGTCGGTGAGCAGCACGCCCAGGATCATCGTGCGCCCCTGCACCAGCCCGCGGGCCAGGCGGTTGGAGCGGTAGCCGAGCCGGTCGGCGGCGGCCAGGATGCGCGCCCCCGTCTCCTCGCTCACACCGGGATCCCCGCGCAGCGCCAGCGACACCAGGGATTTGGACACCCCGGCGGCCGCGGCGACATCGACGATGGTGGGACGGCGCCCGGGTCTGGTTCCTGTCACAACGACCATTGTGTCCCGGATCGGAGTGCCTCGCCCGCCATCGACTGGAACGTTCCAGACCCGTTTCCCGACCGGCCACCGAAAGTCCTTCCCCCGGCTCCGGCCCCTGTTTACCGTCACCGGTGAACGCACTCTCCGGGCCGCCGCGGCGGGCCCCGACCGGCAGGAGCCACCTTGGACCCGATCCCCGCCCTGCGCCGACGCCCCGAGGCCCTGCTGCTGGACTTCGGCGGGGTCGTCTTCCAGACCCGCAAACCGCCCGAGGGCCGCGCCGCCGTCGCCCTGCACCTGCGCGAGACCCTGCTGCGCGCCGGGCACGACGTGCCCGCCGCGGAGCTGCGGGCCTCCCTGGACGCGGGCCTGGCGGCGCTCAAGGACTGGAAGAACGCCGCCGGCCGCCGGCGCACCCCGCGCGAGCTGACCCACCGCGAGATCTGGACCGACTTCCTCGCCTCCGACCTGCCCGACCCGGTGCGGGAGACCCTCGCCGGCAGCGCGGGCCCGCTGCTGGCCGACATGTCCACCCTGCTCTCCGAGCACCGCCTCCGCCCCGGCATCCGCGACCTGCTGCACGCCGCCCGCACCCTGGGCGTGCGCGTGGGCATCGTCTCCAACGCCCACTCCGGCCGCGCCCACCGGTCACTGCTGCGCGAAGCCGGGCTGGAGGACGCCATCGGCGTGCAGGTGTACTCCGACGAGGTCGGCATCCGCAAGCCCCACCCGGAGATGATCGCCCTGGCCGCCCGCGCCCTGGGCACCGATCCCGGGCACTGCTGGTACGTCGGCGACACCCAGGACCGCGACGTGGTCGCCGGGCGCAGGGCCGGGGCGGCCGCCGTCGTCCTCACCCGCCACCACCACACCGACACCCCGCCCTACCCGGTACGGGAGAGCGCCGACGCGGTCTTCGACACCCCCGAGGGGCTGGTGGACCCGCTCTGGCACAGCGTCCCGGCCCGGGCGGCCGACGCCGCCCCGGCACGGACCGCCGGAGAGGACACGGAACAGGACCCGGTCCGGGTGGTCCGGCCCCGGGCGCACGGCCCCGCCGCGGCGCGCCGCGCCCCGGACCCCGGGGAGCCCGGCGCGCTCCTGCTCGACCAGGGCGGGGTCATCGCCGTCTCCAGCGCCACCCCCGACGTCCAGCGCGACTTCGCCGCCTCCCTGGCCCGCCGCCTGGAACGCGTCGGCTACGCCGCCACCACCGAGGACATGCTGGCCCTGGTGCGCGCCGGCCGCGACCGCTACCGCGACTGGAAGGCGGGGCACGACGAGGACGGGCCGATCCCCGAGATCACCCCGCGCGCGTTCTGGCACGACATGGTCGGCCGCGACCTGCCCGAACGCGTCCGCGCCTTCCTGTACGCCGAATCCGCGCAGCTCACCCTGGAGTACGCCGACTCCAAGAGCCTGGCCCGGATGCGCGCCGGCGTCCGCGAGGTCCTGGAGCACTGCGCCGAACGGGGCATCCCCGTCGCGGTCGTCTCCAACACCGTCTGCGGGCGCGCCGTCCGCGACGAACTCGACCGGTTCGGCATCGCCCACCTCATCGGCGCCCACGTCTACTCCGACGAGCTGGGCCACCGCAAACCCGACCCCGCCACCGTCCGCTCTGCCCTCACCGCCCTGGACGCCGACCCGGCGCGCGCGTGGTTCGTGGGCGACAAGCCCTGGCGCGACACCGCCGCCGCCCGCCGGGCCGGAGTCGGGACCGCGGTCATCGTGCGCGGCGGCTCCGCCTCCGACGAGCGCATCGACGCCGCGCGCACCGGCCGGGACCCGCTGCTGCGCCCCGACCACGTCATCGACGAGACGGGCGACCTGCTCCGGCTGTGGACGGGCACCCCGGTGCCCCTCGCCACCTGAGAGACCCCCTTCCCCCTCCCCCCGAAAGGTCACCCACCATGGCCACCCCCACCCCCCGGCCCCCCGACGTCCGGGAGCCGTCCCGGCCGCCCGCGCTCAACTCCGGCCAGAAGCTCATGGTCTTCGTCCTGAGCATGACGCTGTTCGGCCTGGCCAACATCATCACCGAGGTCCTGCCCGCGGTCAGGCTCGGCCCGGTCGAGCTGTCCGTGTCCTACCTGGCCTTCGTCCCGGTCGTCATGGCCTCCCTGTTCCACCCCCTCTACGCGGCCCTGGGCGCCCCGCTCGGCGAGATCGTCTTCGTCGACCTGCTCATGGGCGACTTCTCCGGCATCGGGGAGCTGGAGGGGTACCTCCAGATGTTCCTGGGCGTGTACATCGCGGGCTGCCTGGTCCGCGACCCGCGCCGCCGCGGGCAGCTGTTCCTGGCCGGGGTCACCGTCGTGTTCGTCGACAAGCTCCTGTCGGCCGTCGTCGACATCGGCAAGGTCATGGTCGGCGTCGAGGACGCCGAGTTCGTGCCCGGCCTGCCCGAGTCGATCCTGCTGCTGGAGGCGGTCGGGTTCACCACCGAACTGGTCATCAGCGGCATCCTCTTCGGCGCCCTGCCCGCGATGGCGCTGGCGCCCCGGCTGTACGGCAGGATCGAGCCCCTGCTCGGACTGGCCCCGCGCGACCCCGCCCGGCCCCACGCGCTGGCCGAGCGCGGCACCGGCGCGTTCCTGCTGCTGGCCCTGGTGCTGGCGTTCGTGTCGATGATCGCGGCGTTCACCTCCGAGATCTTCGACAACTTCGGGGTATGGCAGCCCGACTTCATCGACCGGTACGGGCAGCGGTTCCTGTGGATCGGGGCGTCGGCCGCGGCCATCGTGCTGGCCGCCGCGGTCATGGCGGTCCGGTTCGTCGTCCACTCCCGGCGCGAGCGCGCCGCCCAGGACGTCCGGGACGGGGAGGGGCCGCGGTGAGCGGCGGCGACCCCGCCGCACCCGCCGTCGAGGTCCAGGGGCTGCGCTTCCGCTACCCGGGCGCCGCCCGGGACACCCTCACCGGCGTGGACCTGCGCGTCGAACGCGGCGACATCACCGCCGTCATCGGCGGCAACGGCTCCGGCAAGACCACCCTGTGCAAGACCTTCAACGGGCTCGTCCCGCACTACTGGTCCGGCGACTTCGACGGGACCGTGCGCGTGTGCGGCACCGACACCCGCACCGCCTCCGTCGCCGCCCTGTCCCACCTGGTCGGCTACGTCTACCAGGACTTCGGCAACCAGCTGGTGCGGCCCACCGTCCGCGACGAGGTGTCCTTCGCGCCCGTCAACTTCGGGCTCGCCGACCACGCCGAGCGCACCGAGGAGGCCATGGAGCTGCTCGGCCTCGCCCACCTCGCCGACCGGTTCACCTGGCAGCTGTCCGGCGGGCAGCAGCACCTGGTGGCGCTCGCCTCCGTGCTGGCGCTGCGGCCCGAGGTCGTCGTGGTGGACGAGCCCGTCGCCGAACTCGACCCGGTCCGCGCGGAACGGATCTACGAGGCGCTCACCGACCTCAACGCCCGGCGGGGGACCACCGTCGTCGTCATCGAGCACCACGCCGAGTTCGTCGCCCGGTACGCCCGCTCGGTGGTCCTCATGGCCGAGGGCGCACCGGTGTGGCACCTGCCGGTGCGCGAGGCCCTGGAACGGCACGACGAACTCGACCGGCACGGCATCCCCGCACCGCAGATCGCCCGGGCGGTGCGGGCCCTGGCCCCCGGGGCACCGGTCCCGCTCACCGTCCCCGAGGCCGCGCGGGCACTGCGCGGGGTACCCCTGGGCGGGGCCGCCCCGGCGCCGCCGGCGCCGCCGCCGGGGGAGGCCGTGGCCGAGCTCTCCGGCGTCCACCACGGGTACCGCGAGGTCGGCGGCGGGCTCACGCAAGTGCTGCGCGGCGTCGACCTCACCCTGGGCGCCGGCGAGCGCGTCGCCCTGGTCGGCGGCAACGGGGCGGGCAAGTCCACCCTGCTGCGCCTGCTCACCGGCCTCAAGGTGCCCCGCGCCGGGACCGTGCGCGTCGAGGGCGTCGACACCCGCACCGTGCGGCCCGCCGACCTCGCCCACCGGGTCTGCCACCTGTACCAGCGGCCCGAGCAGATGTTCCTCAAGGACAGCGTGCGCGAGGACATCGCCATGTTCCCCGCCGCGCGCGGGGTCCCCGACACCGACGCGCTGGTGGACACCATCCTGGAGCGCATCCGGCTCACCGGCCTCGCCGACCGCGACGGGCGCCTGCTCTCCGGCGGCCAGCAGCGCCGCGCCACCCTCGGCATCGGACTGGGCGTGCGGCCCGCCCTCCTGCTGCTGGACGAGCCCACCTCCAGCCTCGACACCGCCAGCCGCGACGCCGTCATCGCCATGCTCGACGCGCTCGCCGACACCATCCGCTGCACCGTCGTCGCCACCCACGACATGCACCTGGTCGCCACCTGGGCGCAGCGGGTCGTCGTCCTGGACGGCGGCCGGATCGCCGCCGACACCGCCCCGGCGGCGCTGTTCTCCGACCCGGGGCTCATGGCCGCGGCCGGACTCGTCCCGCCCCAGGTCGTCCGGCTCGGCCTGGAACTGGGGCTGGAACCGCCGCCCCTGTCCGTGGCCGACCTCCTCGGCCGCCGCCCGATCACCGAGGGGACCGCCGATGGCCGCCGCTGAACGCCACCGCAGGGAACGGGACACCCTCTCCGTCGAGTGGGTCAAACTCGAACTCCTGCGGACCGCCTACGCCACCCGCGGCGGACTGCTCGCCTCCCGGGACCCCCGGTTCGTCATCGGGTGGTACCTGGTCTTCGCCGTGGTGCCCTGGCTCACCCACGACCTGACCGTGCTCGCCGGGCTGTTCCTGGTGTGCGCGGCCGCCGTCGTGCTCAGCCGGGTCGGGCCGCTCATCCTCGGGCTGTTCCTGATCGGGTTCGTGCTGGAGAGCGTGTACCTGCTGGTCGCGTCCTGGTTCTTCGGCGGGGACCTGGGCACCGTGCTGGCACTGTCCGAGCTCACGCTCAAGCTCGCCACCGTCAGCCTGGCCAGCATGGCGGCGTTCGTGTCCCTGGACCCGGAGAAGCTGTCCGACGCGCTGCTGGCCCTGCACGCGCCCGCCATGGTCGCGTTCGGGGTGAGCTACGGGTACCGGATGCTGCCGGTGCTGATGGAGGAGTTCCACACCGTCGTCGACGGGTACCGGCTGCGCGCGGCACCGCCGCCCCCGCCCGGGTTCCTGGGGTGGCGGGCCGCCGTGCGGCTGGCCACCACCGTGGTGGCGGCGTTCTACCCCCTGATGCTCAACACCGCCAAGCGCACCCGCACCACCGTGGAGGCGCTGGAGACCAAGGGGTTCACCTACGCCGCCGAACACCCGGCGGGGCGCCGCATCCGCCTCTCCCACCTCAGGGCCGACCGGTGGGACGTACTGCTCATCGCCGTGACCGCACTGCTCGTCGCCGGCTGCTTCGGCCTGGGGCAGGTCTACCCGATGCCCGTCCGGGTCCGCTGACCCCCGCCGGTGGCGGGCGGTGTGGGCCGCCCGACACCCGGCCGGGTCACGGCACCCCCCGCGATCCGATAGACTCGACCATGTCGCCGGGGAGACCCGGGCGGCACCCGCACGGGGCTATGGCGCAGTTGGTAGCGCGCCTCCATGGCATGGAGGAGGTCTGGGGTTCGAATCCCCATAGCTCCACTTCACTCCGGAACGACCTTGTCCGGTGGATCTCGTCCGCCTCGCAAGGTCGTTCCGTCGTTTCCGCCGGGGGACGACCCCCGGTCTCCCGATGCGGGGCTTCGCCCCACGGGTTCGGGTGACGTCCCGTCGGGCCCGTTCGACTCCGAGACGACCCTGCCCACGCGTTCCACGCGCCGGCAGGGTCGTCCTCGTCGCGCCCGCCGGGGCCACCCCCGGCCGCGGCTCAGCGGGTGACCGGCTCGGGCGCCTCGGTGGCCGGCGCGGACCGGGGGAGCAGGCGCACGGCCAGCACGGCCAGCCCCAGAGCCAGCAGTCCGCCCACGGCGACGGTGACGTGCAGGCCCGTCACGAACGCCTCCCGGGCCTGGTCCGCGGCGGCGGCCGTCAGCCCCGGAGTCCGGAGCGTCTCGTCCAGGGTGCCCGCCGCGCCCGGCCCCAGCAGCCGGAACACGAACGCCGCCAGCGACCCCAGCAGGGCGATCCCGAGCGCGTGCCCGATCTCGTTCCCGGTCTCGGCCATGGCGGCCGCGGCGCCCGCCCGCTCCCGGGGCGCCGCCGACACCGCGATGTCGGCGACCAGGCTGAACGAGATCCCGTACCCGACGCCCGCGACCATCGTCGCCGCGACGTAGGGCACCACCCCGCCGTCCGAGGCCAGCGCCAGCAGCAGGAGCAGGCCCGCGCCCATGCTCGCGTGCGCCAGGATCAGGGCCGGGCGGGCTCCGATCCACCGGACCAGCACCGGTGTCCCGATGGAGCTCAGGGTCAGCACCGCCGCCCCCGGCAGGGCGAACAGCGCCGCCGTCAGCACCTGCAGCCCCAGCACCGACTGGAGGTACACCCCGGTCAGGTAGATCGACGCCGCCCACACCACCAGCGTCGACACGCTCGTGAGGATGGCGAGGGCGAACACCCGGTCCCGGAACAGCCCCAGGTCCACCAGGGGGTGGGCCAGGGTGCGCTGGCGCCGTACGAACCACACCAGCAGCGCCGCCCCCGCGACCCCGGTCGCCACCGTCACGGCCGAGACCCCGTGCGCCGCGATCCCCTTGACCGCGTACACCGCCAGCAGCAGCCCGCCCGCCGACAGCACCACGCTCGCCGCGTCCACCCGGCCGGGCCGCCCGGCGCGCACCTCGCGCAGCACCAGCGGTGCCAGGACGAGGAAGGCCACCACGACCGGCGCGTTGATCAGGAACACCGACCCCCAGTCGAACCGGCTGAGCAGTATCCCGCCCACCACCGGCCCGACGGCGAACCCGGCCGCGAACGTCGCCGCGAACACCCCGATCGCCTGCGCCCGGCGCCGCGGGTCGGTGAACAGCTCGCCGATCACCGCCAGCGAGGACGGCAGCAGCGTCGCCCCGCCCAGCCCCATGAGCACCCGGAACCCGATGAGGACCTCCGGCGTGGGGGACAGCGCCGCCCCCACCGAGCCGGCGCCGAACACCGCGGCCCCGATCATCAGCAGCCGCAGCCGCCCGTACCGGTCCCCCAGGTTGCCGAACGCGATGAGCAGCGAGCCCACCACGAAGCTGTAGGAGTCCAGGATCCACAGGGCCTGGTCCGCCCCCGGCTCCAGGTCCGCGATCACCCGCGGCATCGCCAGGTACAGCACCGAGGCGTCCATGGCCACCAGCAGCACCGGCCCCAGCACGACCAGCAGGCCGAACCAGGTCCGTGCGGTCGTTCGTTCTCGATTCGTTCCCATGGCGGCAACAGTGCCGCCGCCCCGCCGCCGCGACCAGACACCCGCCGTGGGTACACCCGGCAGGTGCAGGCACGCCGGCCCGCCCGCCGCCTACGCTCGGGGCATGAGAACGGACAGCCTCGGAGCCTTCCTCAAGACCCGGCGGGACCGCGTCACCCCCGACGACGTGGGCCTGCGCACCTACGGCACCGCCCGGCGCGTCCCGGGCCTGCGCCGCGAGGAGCTGGCCCAGCTGGCGGGGGTCAGCGCCGGCTACTACACCCGCCTCGAACAGGACCAGGCGGGCACCGCCTCGGCCCAGGTCCTGGACGCCCTGGCCCGGGTCCTGATGCTGGACGCGGACGAGACCGCCCACCTGCACAACCTCGCCCGCCGTCCCGCCGCCCTGCGCATGGTCCGCCCGCGGCCGGAGCGCCCGGACGCCCGGGTGCTCACCCTGCTGCGGTCGCTGGGCGAGAGCGTTCCGGCGATCGTGTGGGGCCGCCGCGGCGACGTGCTGGCGTGGAACCGGACCGGGCACGCCCTGTTCGCCGAACACGTCGACTTCGGCGCCCCCGACGAGCCGTCCCGGCGCCCCACCAACGCGCGGCTGTTCTTCCTGGACCCGCACACCCGGGACCTGTACCGCAACCGGGAGGAGCTGGCCCGCGCCCACGTCGCCTACCTTCGCCTGGCCAGCGGCCGGTACCCCACGGACGGCCGGCTGGCGGAGCTGATCGGCGAGCTGATGATGCACAGCGCGGAGTTCGCGTCCCTGTGGGCGCGGGTCGAGGTCGCGGACTGCACGACGGGGCCGATGAACCTGCGCCACCCGGTGCTGGGCGACGTGGACGTGGACTACCAGGTGTGGA
The DNA here is from genome assembly GCF_018316655.1 of Nocardiopsis changdeensis. Lineage (GTDB taxonomy): Bacteria > Actinomycetota > Actinomycetes > Streptosporangiales > Streptosporangiaceae > Nocardiopsis > Nocardiopsis changdeensis. Next base: position 1,780,887 of record NZ_CP074133.1, read on the forward strand.
TCCAGCCGGACAGCCCCGACCACCGGCTGGAGATCTACACCCCGCAGGACGTCGCCTCCGCCGACGCCCTGAACCTGCTCGCCGCCGGAACGGCCGGGACGGCCGCCCCCGCGGCTCCGGCCGCCGGCCGCCCTGGAACGCGGCCGCCCTCCCTCCCCGCCGGTTCCCCCTCGGCGTGAAGGACACCCCGGGACCCCTTTCGAGATTTTGCCGGGAGGAGACCGTACCGCTCCCCGTTCTGTCGGTGCCGGATGCGATGATCAACACATCGGTTGATCAACGAGGAGGTTGAATACACGGATGGCGGACGACCCGTTGAGTCTCACCTTCGCCGCTCTGGCCGACCCGACGCGGCGGGCCCTGCTCGCCCGGCTGGCCGAGGGCGAGGCGACCGTCAACGAACTCGCGGAGCCGTTCCCCATCAGCCTCCAGGCGATCTCGCGACACCTGAAGGTCCTCGAACGCGCCGGGCTCATCACCCGGGGCAGGGAGGCCCAGTGGCGCCCCTGCCGGCTGGAGACCGCGCCGCTGCGCGAGGTCTCCGACTGGCTCGGCCGCTACCGCGGCCGCTGGGAGGACCGCTTCGGGAGGCTGGACGCCGAGATCAGCAGGATCAGGGAACAGGCAGCGAAGAACCAGGGAGAAGGACAATGAGCGACCTCGAGATCATCGCCGAGCCCGGCCGGCAGGACATAGTCATCAAGCGCAGCTTCGACGCCCCCCGCGAGCTGGTGTTCCGGGCCATGACCGAGCCCGAGCACCTGGCCGCCTGGTGGGGGCTGCCCACCTCCGAGACCGTCATCGACCACGCCGAGCCCCGCACCGGGGGCAGCTGGCGGTTCGTCGAGAGGGCCGAGGGCGAGGAGTACGCCTTCCGCGGCGTCTACCACGAGGTCACCGCGCCCGAGCGGGTCGTGCAGACCTTCGAGTTCGAGGGCATGCCCGGCCACGTGGCCATGGAGACCATGACCCTGGAGGACGCCGGGGACGGCCGCACCCTCTACACCAACGTCTCCGTCTACCAGAGCGTCGAGGACCGGGACGGCATGATCGCCTCCGGCATGGAGGACGGCCTCGGCCAGTCCATGGACGCCCTGGACGAGCTGCTCCGCGAGCTCGGGTGACCCGCGGCGGGCCGGGCCTGTGGACAGGGCCCGGTCCGTCCCCGGCGGCCGGTACTGTCGATCCGTGGCAGATCTCCCCGACGTCCCGACCCTGCTCGACACCGCCGTGGCCGCCCTGGGCGGCCGCCGCCGCGACGGCCAGTCCGCGATGGCGGCGGCCGTCGCCGACGCCGTCGACAGACGCGAGCACCTCGTCGTCCAGGCGGGCACCGGCACCGGCAAGTCCCTGGCCTACCTCGTCCCGGCCATCCGGCGCGCGATGGAGAAGGACACCTCCGTCGTGGTCTCCACCGCCACCATCGCCCTGCAGAACCAGCTCATCGACCGCGACCTGCCGCGGCTGGCCGGGGCGCTCAAGCCCCTGCTGCGCCGCGAGCCCACGTTCGCCGTCCTCAAGGGCCGCCGCAACTACCTGTGCCGCAACCGCCTGCACACCGCGGCCGACGACTCCGACGAGGCCGAGCTGTTCGACCCCCGCCAGCTGTCCTCCCTGGGCAAGCAGGTGGCCCGCCTGCACGAGTGGGCGGAGGAGACCGCCACCGGCGACCGCGACGAGCTGGTCCCGGGCGTCACCGACCTGGCCTGGCGGCAGGTCTCGGTGTCCGCCAACGAGTGCATGGGCGCCCGCATCTGCCCCTTCGGGCAGGAGTGCTTCGCCGAGTTCGCCCGCGAGGAGGCCAAGGGCGTCGACGTGGTGGTCACCAACCACGCGATGCTGTCCATCGACATGACCCAGGGCAACCACATCCTGCCCGAGCACGACACGATCATGATCGACGAGGCCCACGAGCTGGTCGACCGGGCCACCTCCGTGGCCACCGGCACCCTGGCCGAGCGCACCGTCACCGTCGCCGCCAAACGCGCCGGCCGCCTCATCGAGCCCATGGTCGCCGAGCGGCTGACCGAGGCCGGCGAGGGCCTGGCGCTGATGTTCGCCGACGCCCCCGAGGGGCGCATCGACCACATCGACGAGGGGCTGGCCGGGGCGGTCGCGGTCGTCCGCGACGCCGCCGCGGCGTGCGTCACCGCCATCGGGCCCTCGCCCGGCGAGCAGGAGGCCGAGGCCGCCAGCGAGCGCCGCCTGGCCCTGGCCGCCCTCAACGAGGTCCACGACACCGCGGTGCGCGTCCTGGAGTCCTTCGAGCCCGCCCTGCGCGACCGCACCGACGTCGTGTGGCTCACCAAGACCCCGGGGCGCCGCCCCGCGCTGAGCGTCGCCCCGCTGGCCGTGGGCGGGCTGCTGCGCGAGAAGCTCTTCGGCGACCGCACCGTGGTCCTCACCTCCGCCACCCTCACCCTGGGGGGCTCCTTCTCCTCGCTGGCCCGCCAGTGGGGGCTGGGCCGGGAGGTCGGCCAGGAGCGGGCGGAGGCCGAGCGCGCCGCCGCGACCGGCGGGGACGACGCCGAGGACGGCCCGCACCGCGCCGCGGGCGAGCCCCGGTGGCGGGCGCTGGACGTCGGCTCCCCGTTCGACCACGCCCGCAGCGGCATCCTCTACGTCGCCGCCCACCTGCCGCCGCCCGGCCGGGACGGGCTCTCCCCGGCCTACCTGGACGAGATCACCGAGCTCATCGAGGCCGCCGACGGCCGCACCCTGGGGCTGTTCTCCTCGATGCGCGCCGCCCAGCAGGCCGCCGACGAGCTGCGCGAGCGCTTGGACCACCCGCTGCTGTGCCAGGGGGAGGACTCCACCGGCCAGCTGGTCCGCCGGTTCTCCGAGGACGAGAACGCCTGCCTGTTCGGCACCCTGTCGCTGTGGCAGGGGGTGGACGTGCCGGGACCGTCGCTGTCGCTGGTGATCGTGGACCGCATCCCGTTCCCGCGCCCGGACGACCCGCTGGCCTCGGCCCGCCAGCGCTCCGTGGCCGCCCACGGCGGCAACGGCTTCCTATCGGTGGCGGCCACCCACGCCGCCCTGCTGCTGGCCCAGGGCACGGGGCGCCTGCTGCGCTCCACCGACGACAGGGGCGTCATCGCGGTCCTGGACCCGAGGCTGGCCACCGCCCGCTACGGCGGGTTCCTGCGCGCCTCGCTGCCGCCGTACTGGGGCACCACCGACCCGCAGGTGGCCCGGTCGGCGCTGCGCCGGCTCTCGGGCCGCGCCGCCCCGGCGGCCTGACCGGCCCCGGACACGGCGACGGCCGGGCGCCCTCGGGGCGCCCGGCCGTCGCACGTCCGTGTCAGCCGCGGGTGCGGTAGCCGAAGAGCCGGACCGCGTACCCGGGGGAGTCGTTCTCGGCCTCCTGGATGAACCAGCGGTCGTCGTGCTCTCCCACCAGGAGCTCGTTCCACATCATGTCGATGAGCTTGAGCCGGGAGACCACCGACGCCTCGGGGTCCAGCACGATCGAGTACGCGCGGTCGGTCAGCCGCTGCGTCACCATGCCCACGGACTGCCCGTCCCAGATGGCGGGGACGGGGGCGTGGCCGACCTCGACCCCGCACAGCCGCAGCTGCTCGACCTCTTCGTCCAGGGCCTCCGCGGCCAGCGCGCCGTCCAGGCGCAGGGCGTCCTCCAGCTCGTCGCGGTCCTCGTCGGCGCGCAGGTAGGCGTGGTACGTGCGACGGTTGCAGGTGCGGCACTTGCGCCAGACGACGCACCGGGCCAGTCCGTAGGCGGACTGGGCCTCGCCGACACTCTGGTAGTCGCTCACCTCGCGAATCGTGCCGCATTCGCAGCACAGGGCCGTGAGATCCTGCTTCATCAGAGTCCCCCCTCCCAGGTGAGTATGCGACGGATGCGGGTCGTTAGGGAACCCGTTCGGTGAGGAAGTCGCGGCAAGGACTCGTCATCAATGCCCAAAATGACCCGGTGACGGGTTTCGCGTGGGCAGGTCCCGGTTCTCGACGTGTCCGTTCTCACCTCCTTCGTCCGGGCGTGTCCCCGTCCGCAGGGGAGGGCGGGGACGCCGAGCACGCATGCAAGGTGACCTACGTCTCATGGATCCGGTCGGGGGGAGGGGGGATCGGGACGCGCCGGGATCAGTCCAGGGACCGACCGTTCTTGTTGCGGGCGCTCCAGTCCCGCATCCGCTGGGGGTAGCCCATGATCTGCACGTCGTACACCGGGATGCCCCGCTTGGACGCCACCTTGCGGATGACCGCGGGGGAGCCGCAGCGGCGCCGGATCCACTCGCCGTCGGTGGCCACCGCCACCGCCGTGGTCTGGGTCGCGAAGGTCTCCGGCTCGACGAAGAACTCCACGCCCACCCTGCTCTGCGCGAACTCGATCAGGGCCTTGATGTCACCGTCCTCGGTGGCGCGGTCGAACCGGGCCTTGCCGGAACGGTTGGCCTTGCGCAAACCGAAGCGGTCTCGCCATCCCATCGGTGTCCTTGTCCCCTAACAGAGGTAGTGCGGTCGGGTGGCCCCGAGTCTATCGATGCGACTTTCATGATCAGAGGCCTCGACCGCCTGTCCTGCACCGGTTTCACGCGTTTTCCGGACAGGCCCGCACACCGGCTGCTACGTTCTGTTCCCACGGCACTACAGGGGGAGACGATGATGCCGATGTGGACGTGGGCGGGGGAGACCGCACGCCGACTCGCCAACGCAGGACAGGCCGAGCTGGCCGAGGCCGTCGTCGGCCTGCCCGAACTGGCGGAGGCGGGTGACGCCGTCCAAGTGGAGGCGGTCGCCCGCTCCGCACTGCGCACCGCCCGCCGCCTGGTGGCCGAGGCGGGCGCCGAGAACGCCGAGGTGCCCGGGGTGTTCGGCCCCGCCACCCTCTTCTTCCTGGCCCACTGGCCGCTGGCGGTCCGGGTCTCGGCCCTGGCCGAGGGCGGCCGGGCGCTGCCCCGCGCGGTGGCCGCCGCCGAGGACGCGCCGGGCCCGCACGCCCACGGGCCGCTGCCGGTCTCCGCGCTGGAGACCCTGGTCCGCTGCCACGCCAACGTCGACGCCGCGGGCACCGTCGGCCTGCGCCGCGAGCTGCTGTCGTCGCGCAACCTCGCCGGGTGGGAGCGCACCCCCGCCTGGCCGGCCTTCACCCTGGCCCGGGTGCACCTGCTCATCGACGAGGGTGACCCGGAGCGCGCCGAGACCGAGCTGCGCCGCTACGAGCACACCGCCACCGGCCCCGCCCTGCTCGGCGCCGACGGCATCTTCACCCTGGTCCGAGCCCTGCGCCACCGCGACGCGCACACCCAGGCGCTGGAGGTGCTGGACCGGATGGAGGCCGAGCTCGCACTGGAGCCGAACAACCCGCGCAGGCCCGCCCTGCGCCGCCGGATCCGGTTCGAGCGCGCCCGGCTGCTGTCCTGGTTGGCCCGCCTGGGCCAGTGCCCGGCCCGCGACGCCGTGGCGCCCCTGCCCACCGTGGAGGAGGCCGAGGCCCACCCGTCCCTGCGGCCGGCCTGGGTGGAGGCGGTGGAGAACCTGGTCTGCCAGGGCATCGTCCGCAACGACTGGCGGCTGGGCGTGCGCGTCACCACCTGGTCCCGCTACTTCGAGCGCGTGGGCGCGCCCCGGCGCGGCGCCGAGCTCGCCCTGGCCGCGGCCCGCCTGGCCGTGGGACGCGGCGCCCTGTGGGTGGCGGGCTGCTCCGCCCGCCGCGCCGAACGCCTCATGGGCGACCTCGCCAACACGGGGGAGATCCGCGGCGACCTCGCCGAGGTCCACGCCATGATCGCCGCCATGCCGGCCGTGCGCCCCCTGGCCCCGCCCGACCGCATCCTGGACTTCCTGCGCGCCCAGCCCGCCGAGGAGGTCGACCCGGAGAACCAGGCCGAGCAGGTCAACGCCGCGCTGGAGCACCGGCCGCACGACACCCTGCTGCTCACCGCGCTGGGCCAGGTCGGCCGCACTCTGATGCTCTCCGACGCCGCCACCGAGCCCCAGTGGCGCCACGTCCGCGAACGGCCCGGCGACCAGCGCGCCGCGCTGTCCCTGCTGGAGACCCTGCTGCACGACAACGACACCGCGGGCGTGCGCGACCTGGTCCGCACCCTGGCCGCCGACCGCGCCGCCGTGCTCACCCCGCACAGCTGACCCGCCGACACCGACCCGCCGCGGGCCTCGCCCCGTCCGCGGCAGGGCCCGTCCGGACTAACGGGCGGGAGAGGGCTCCCCGGCGGCCAGCGCCCGGCCGGCCGGATAGGCCAGGGCGGCCGCGGGCAGACGCGCCGGGCGGCCGCTGGCCAGCACCCGCACCCGGCCCCCGCCGGCCCCCGCGGCCCCGGCGTCTCCGGCGGCTCCGATACGGCGCAGCGTCTGCGCGGCCACGGCGTCCGCCGCGGTGAACAGCTCCACCCCGGCCGCGGCGCCCGACCGGGCCCGCAGGGCCTCGGTGATCGCCTCACCGACCAGGTCGTAGTGCGTGCACCCCAGCACGATCCCGCGCACCCGGCCCGGCGTGCGCTCCGCCGCGTAGGCGACCGCGTCGGCGATCCGTCCCGGGTCGGCCGACTCCACCGCCTCCGCCAGCCCGACGCACGCCACCGGCGTCACGTCCACGCCCCGGGCGAAGGTCTCCACCAGCCGCCGCTGGTACTCGCTGCGCGTCGTCGCCTCGGTCGACCACACCGCGATCGGCGTGCCCGCGGCCGCCGCGGGCTTGATCGCCGGGACCGTCCCCACCACCGGCACACCCGGCTCGAACCGCTCCCGCAGCTCCGCCAGCCCGTGCACCGACGCCGTGTTGCACGGCACCACCACCGCGTCCACATCGCCCCCCGCCGCGTCCACGGCGGCCCGGGCGCCGGCCAGGGCGCGCTCGACGATCTCGTCGTGGGTGCGCGGCCCCCACGGCATGTGGTCCGGATCCATGGACAGGTACAGCTCGGCGTCCGGCCGGGCGGCGAACAGCGCCGCGGCGGTGGACAGCATGCCGATTCCGGAATCTACGACAGCGATGCGCATGAACCCCGATCCTATCCGCGGGCCCCCGTCCCCCACCCGACCCACCGCCCTGACCGGCGGCGCGGCCCCGGGGCGGGCCGTTTCCACCGCGACACGACATAAATGGGGTGGTCTCCTTCGTTACCGATAGGTAGAACTGAGGGGATCGGTCACTTCCGGCCCACCGCGACCGGATCCGACCGTTCCACGCTGTGCCTCACTCGCGCGCGCCACGACCGGGAACGGGATCAGGGATGAGTCCTCAACGGCAGGGAACGAACAGCGACACCGCCTCCGGCGGCGACATCGGGCTGGCCCGGCACATCGCAGCGGTCAACCGCCTGCGCCGCGACTACCGGTCCCTGCCCGCCGACGCGCCGGTCCGGCTGGCCAAGCCCACCTCCAACCTCTTCCGGTTCCGCGAGCCGACCTCCGCGCCCGCCCTCGACGTCTCCGCCTTCTCCGGCGTCATCTCCATCGACCCCGTCGAGCGCCTGGCCGACGTCGGCGGCATGACCACCTACGAGGACCTGGTCGCCGCCACGCTCCCGCACGGGCTCATGCCCACCGTCGTCCCCCAGTTGCGCACCATCACCCTGGGCGGCGCCGTCACCGGGATGGGCATCGAGTCCTCCTCCTTCCGCAATGGCCTGCCGCACGAGGCCGTCCAGGAGATGGAGATCCTCACCGGGTCCGGCGACATCGTCACCGCCACCCGCGACAACGCCCACGCCGACCTCTTCCACGGCTTCCCCAACTCCTACGGCACCCTCGGCTACAGCCTGCGCCTGCGCATCGAGCTGGAACCCGTCTCCCCGTACGTGCACCTGCGCCACCTGCGCTTCCACGACGCGGCCGAGGCCATGGACGCCCTGGCCCGCATCTGCGACGACCGCTCCCACGACGGACAGCCGGTCGACTTCGTCGACGGCGTCGCCTTCTCCCGCGACGAGCTGTACCTGACGGTGGCCCGCTTCACCGACCGGGCCCCCTGGGCGAGCGACTACACCGGCCAGGAGATCTACTACCGCTCCATCCAGGCCAACGCCGACAACGGCCCGGGCGACTACCTCACCGTCCACGACTACCTGTGGCGCTGGGACACCGACTGGTTCTGGTGCTCGCGCGCCCTCGGCGTGCAGAACCCGGTGGTGCGCTCCCTGTGGCCGCGCTCCCTCAAGCGCTCCGACGTCTACCGCAGGGTGGTGGCCTGGGACCGGCGCACCGCCTTCTCCCGGCTGCTCAACCACTACCGGGGCCGCCGCCCCCAGGAACCGCTCATCCAGGACATCGAGGTGGGCGTGGAGCGCGGGGCCGAGTTCCTCGACTTCTTCCACGAGGAGATCGGTGTGACCCCGGTGTGGATCTGCCCGATGCGCCTGAAGGAGCCGCGCCGGGCCGACCTGGGGCCCGGCGGCCACGTGTGGCCGCTCTACCCCCTGGAGAACGACCGCCTCTACGTCAACTTCGGCTTCTGGGGCATGGTCGACATGAAGCCCGGCCAGCGCCGCGCCCACCACAACCGGCGGGTGGAGGAGCGCGTCGCCGAGCTCGGCGGCCACAAGTCGCTGTACTCCGACTCCTTCTACACCGAGGAGGAGTTCTGGCGCCTCTACAACGGCTCCGTCTACGCCGACCTCAAGGAGACCTACGACCCCCGGGGGAGGCTGCTCGACCTGTACGCCAAGTGCGTACGCAATGGATGACACCGCACGCGAACGGGAGGCGACCCGCGGAGTGGGCCGCGTCCGCGAGAGGAAGGGAAAGAAGAACATGCGGCTCGCCGAGATCTTCGAGCGCGTCGTGGGACCCGACGCGCCCATCCGCTTCACGGCCTACGACGGCAGTGCCTCCGGAGACCCGGGCAGCGACGTCCACCTGCACGTGCGCACCCCGGTCGCGGTCAACTACCTGGCCCAGTCGCCCAACGCGCTGGGCCTGACCCGCGCCTACGTCTCCGGGCACCTGGAGGTGGAGGGCGACATGTACACCATCCTCCGGCGGATGTCCGACTTCGTCTTCGCGGAGGGGTTCAACGTGTCCGCCCGCGACCTGGCGGCCATCGCCCGCTCCGTGGGCTGGGTCAAGTTCGTCAACCGGGTCGCCCCGCCGCCCCAGGAGGTGACGCGCGGCCGTCTGGCCGGGCTGGGCTGGCGCCACTCCAAGCAGCGCGACGCCGAGGCCATCCACCACCACTACGACGTCTCCAACGCCTTCTACGAGCTGGTGCTGGGCCCGTCCATGACCTACACCTGCGCGGTCTTCGACGACGCCGACGGGGCCCTGGACCGGGTGGAGGCGGACGACGGCGCCCTGGAGAGCGCCCAGTTCCGCAAGTACGAGCTGGTCGCCGCCAAGCTCGGCCTGGAGCCGGGCATGCGCCTGCTCGACGTGGGCTGCGGCTGGGGCGGCATGGTCATGCACGCCGCCCGCGAGCACAAGGTCAAGGCCCTGGGCGTCACCCTGTCCAAGGAGCAGGCCGAGTGGGCGGCCAAGCGCATCGCCCAGGAGGGGCTGTCCGACCTGGCCGAGGTCCGCCACATGGACTACCGGGACGTCCCCGACGGCGGCTTCGACCGGATCAGCTCCATCGGCCTGACCGAGCACATCGGCGCCCGCAACCTCCCCGCCTACTTCTCGTCGCTGAACGACAAGCTGGTGCCGGGCGGCCGGCTGCTCAACCACTGCATCACCCGGCCCCGCAACGACCTGCCCCCGATGGACACCGACGGGGTCATCAACCGCTACGTGTTCCCCGACGGCGAGCTGGAGGGGCCCGGGCAGATCCAGACGGCCATGAACGACGCCGGGTTCGAGATCCGGCACCAGGAGAACCTGCGCGAGCACTACGCGCTCACCCTGCGCCACTGGGGCGCCAACCTGGAGCGGAACTGGGACGCGGCGGTCGCCGAGGTCGGCGAGGGCACCGCCCGGGTCTGGCGGCTGTACATGGCCGGGTGCGTGCTCGGCTTCGAGCGGAACGTGGTGCAGCTCCACCAGATCCTGGGCGTCAAGCTCGACGGCACCGACGCCCGCATGCCGCTGCGCCCGCGGTTCCAGTAGGAGGCGGGGCCGGGAACGCCGTTCGCCCGCGGCGATCCCGGCCTGTCCGCGCCCCGCCGCGGCCCGCGGCACGGCATCATGGACGCGAGACCCTACGAGGAGTGCCCGTGACCGAGAACGCCGGGGGGGAAGGCCCCCTCGTCCCGGACCAGCCGGACCACGTCAAGCGCACCGCGATCGACCTGATCGCGGCCTACGCCGACCGCAACCGGGACGAGCTGGAGCGGGTGATCCCGCGGGCGGCCGACGACGCCGGGGCGGTGCAGTCGGAGCTGCGCGTCATCTCCGCGTTCCTGGGCCGCCGGGTCCAGGAGACCGGAGTGGTGTGGAAGCCCGCCGACTCCCGAGAGGCCGTGGCCCGCACCGTCGCGGAGATGCTCCCGCCGGAGCTGGAGTTCGCGGTCTCCACCGCCTGGGAGGCCCACACCGTGGGCGAGGAGGAGGCCGCCGAGCGCTTCACCCGCGGCGACCCCATGGTCTACGTCCACATGCTCGCCGCCTTCTCCGCCGCCATCGGCCTGGCGGTGTACAAGCGCGCCGAGCTCATCTCCACCCTGCGCCAGGTGACCGGCCTCTCCGAGTAGGGGGCACGGGGCTCCGGGGCGAGGGTCGGGGGAGGCGGGCCCTCCTTCGGCGCGCACCTCGCCGGAGCCCCGGAAACCCCTGCGGCACCGGGGTTCCCGGGCCCGTCCGGCGGCGTCCCCTAACAGCTCAGACACAAAATGGAGTGGTTTACTTCACTCCGAGCCGTTCTTTACGTAGGTTTCCTACCAACCCCGAGGGGACCCACGACAGGAACGGGAGGCGAGCCCATGGCCCGCAGACGAACCCGAAAGCACGTTCCGCTCCCCGCAGCCGCACTCGCCCTGACCCTGGCCGCGACCGCGTGCGCGGGAGGCGGCGGCGACGGCGGCGGTGACACCGACAGCCTCACCGTGTGGATCATGGAGGGCACCAACCCCGACGCCACCGGCTTCTTCGACGAGGTCAACGCCGCCTTCACCGAGGAGACCGGCATCGAGGTGGTGGTCGAGTTCGTCCCGTGGGACGGCGCCCAGGACAAGATCTCCACCGCCATCGCCGGCGGCACCATGCCCGACGTCATCGAACTCGGCAACACCTTCGTCCCCGGCTTCGCCGACTCCGGGGCCCTGCACGACCTGTCCGCCTACGGGGTCGACACCTCCCTCTACGTGCCGGGCCTCATGGAGATGGGGGCCCTGGACGAAGGGGTCTACGGCATCCCCTGGTACGCCTCCATCCGCTCCATGGTCTACCGCACCGACGTGTTCGAGGAGCACGACCTGGAGGTGCCCCAGAGCTGGGACGAGCTCCGCGAGACCGCCCTGGAGATCAAGGAGGCCGAGCCGGACATGGTCGCCCTGCCGGTGCCGGGCGACGCCCAGTACTCGGTCATGCCGTGGATCTGGGGCGGCGGGGCCGAGATCGCCGTCCAGGAGGACGACGGCACGTGGGTGTCCGGGGTGGACTCCCCCGAGGCGCGCGAGGGCATCGCGTTCTTCACCGGCCTGGCCCTGGAGGACGGCACCTCCACCACCGGCGCCGTCAACTGGAACGAGATCAACATCATGGAGTCGTTCTCCGAGGGCGACGCCGCCATCGCGCTGCTCGGCAGCGCCAACCCCAAGGCCATCGTCGAGAACAACCCCGAACTGGAGGGCCTGCTGGGCTCCTTCCCCATCCCGGGGCGGGAGGCCGGGACCTACACGCCGTCGTTCGCCGGGGGCTCGCTGCTGTCGGTGTTCGAGGGCACCGGCAACGAGGAGGCCGCCTGGAGCTACGTGGAGCACCTCACCGGCGAGGACAACATGATGCTCTGGGCCGAGCAGACCGGGTTCTTCCCCGGCCTCACCGGGAGCGTCGACGCGTTCACCGCCTCGGCCGACCCCGTCCTGGAGGCCTACGCCGTCCAGCTGGGGGAGGCGAGCAAGGGCGTGCCCACCGCACCCGCCTGGAGCCAGGTGGAGGCCGAGAAGGTCCTGGTCGGCATGCAGCAGTCCATCCTCAACGGCACCTCGGTGGAGGACGCCACCGCCCAGGCCGCCGACGACATCGAACGCATCCTCAACGGAGGTTGACACGTGGGAACACCGGTCGGGCAGGCGGTCGGCGGCACGGGCCCGGGGCTCCGGGCGCCGGCCGGCCCGCCCGGCCGGGGGCGGCGCGCTCCCGCCCTCGGCCTGAGGCGGCGCAGCGCACTGCTGCCCTGGGTGCTGCTCGCCCCCGCCCTGGCGGTCATCGCCGCCCTGCTGCTCTTCCCCCTCGGCCGGATCGTGTGGCTGTCGTTCCGCGAGTACCGGCTGCGCAACCTGGTGTCGGGGGAGTCGGACTTCATCGGCCCGGCCAACTACGTCACCCTGTTCACCGACTCCTACCTGTGGCGGGTCGCCCTGCCCAACACGGTGGGGTTCGCCGTGGTCGCGGTCGTCTCCACCGTGGTGCTGGGCACCCTCGTGGCCCTGCTGCTGTCCCGGCTGCGCCCGGTCACCCGGGTCGTCGTGGTCTCCTGCATCATGGTCGCCTGGGCCATGCCCGCCGTCAGTGGCACCTACGTGTGGCTGTGGATCTTCGACGTCGACAGCGGCGTCGTCGCCCAGGCCCTCAAGGGCGCCGGCCTGCTGGGCCCCGAGGGGTACAACTGGTTCGCCGACCGGCTGTTCTTCTACGCGGTCGTCGTGCTCAACGTGGTCCACGGCGGGTTCCCGTTCGTGGCCGTCACCGTTCTGGCCGGGCTGCTCACCGTGCCCCGTGAACTGCACGAGGCAGCCCTGCTGGACGGCGCCGGGGCGTGGAAGCGGTTCTGGCACGTCACCTTCCCGGTCCTGCGCCCGGTGTTCGCCGTCGTCACCATCCTGTCCACCATCTGGGACTTCAAGGTCTTCGCGCAGGTCTACCTGATGCCCGGAGGCGGGGTCGGCGGCTCGGAGATGCTCAACCTGGGCGTGTGGACCTACGTGAGCTCCTTCGGCCAGAGGGACTACGGAATGGGATCGGCCATCGCCGTGGTCCTCACCCTGCTCCTGCTGGCGGTCACCGCGGTCTACCTGCGGGCCCTGTTCCGAGAGGACGAACTGCGTTGAGCGCCCGGGCCGACACCGCCGCGTCCGCCGCCTGGGAGAGCCGGGTCCGCCGGGCCCGCCGCCGCGGCGGCGCCCTGCGCCTGACCCGGCTCGCCGGGCGGGCCGCCGGGGTGGCCGCGATCCTGCTGTTCACCCTGTTCCCCGTCTACTTCATGCTCGCCAGCGCGTTCTCCGACCGGATGACCTCCGCCGTCGGGACGCTGGTGCCCCGCGACCCCACCCTGGACAACTTCGTCCACGTCCTGACCGAGGGCGACTTCGGGACGTACATGCTCAACTCGCTGGCGGTCGCCTGCATCACCGTCGTCGGGGCGTGCGTGCTGTCGCTGCTGGCGGCCGTGGCCGTGGCGCGCTTCCGGTTCCGGTTCCGCACCGCGATCCTGGTGATGATCCTCGTCGTCCAGATGGTGCCGCTGGAGGCCCTGGTCATCCCGCTCTTCCTCCAGGTCCGCGACCTCCGGCTGCTCAACACCGTGCTGGGCCTGGGCATCGTCTACATCGCCCTGTCCCTGCCGCTGGCGGTGTGGATGATGCGCGGGTTCGTGGCCGCGGTCCCCAAGGAGGTGGAGGAGGCCGCCTACATCGACGGCGCCTCGTGGCCGGTCATGTTCTGGAAGGTGCTGTTCCCGCTGGTCGCCCCCGGCCTGGTGGCGACCGCGATCTTCGCGTTCATCATCGCCTGGAACGAGTTCGTGCTCGCCCTGACGTTCATGCAGCAGAGCGACAAGTACACGGTCGCCGTGGGCCTGCGGCAGTTCTTCGGCGAGTACGCCAACGAGTGGGGGCACGTCATGGCCGCGTCCACCCTCATCACCCTGCCGGTCATGGTCTTCTTCGTCCTCGTGCAGCGCTGGCTGGCCTCCGGGCTGGTCCAGGGCGCCGTCAAGGGCTGACCCGGCCCGGCGGCGGGCCGGGGGAGGCGAGGGGAAGGGGCGGGACCCGGCCGGGTCCCGCCCCTCGTCCGCCCCGCGGGGTCAGTCGCGCAGCTCGCGCTTGAGGATCTTGCCGGTGGCGGTCATCGGCAGGCTCTCGCGGAACTCGATCTCGCGCGGGTACTTGTACGCGGCCAGGCGTTCCCTGGCCCACCCGGTCAGCTCCTCGGCGGTGAGCCCGGCGCCCTCCTTGAGGATCACGAACGCCTTGATCTCCTCGCCGTGGGTGTCGTGCGGGACGCCGACGACCGCCGCGAGGCTGACCGCCTCGTGCCCCATCAGGACCTCCTCGACCTCGCGCGGGTACACGTTGTACCCGCCGCGGATGATCATGTCCTTGGAGCGGTCGATGATGAAGTAGAAGCCCTCCTCGTCGCGGCGGGCGATGTCGCCGGTGCGGAACCAGCCGTCCCGGATCACCTCGGCGTTGACCTCGGGCCGGTTGTGGTAGCCCTTCATCACCAGGTGGCCGCGGATGGCGATCTCGCCGACCGGGTCCTCGTCGCCGGTCTTGACGACCTCGTTCCACTCCGGGTCGATCAGCTTCATCTCCACACCCCACACCGGCTTGCCGATCGAGCCGGTCTTGGCCTTGACGTTGGGGTTGTTGAAGGACGCCACCGGGGAGGTCTCGGACAGGCCGTAGCCCTCCTTGATGCCGACGCCGAAGGTGTCCTGGAAGTCCTGGGCGAGCTGGGCGGGCAGCGCCGCGCCACCGGAGACCGCGTCGACGATGTTGTCCGCGATCGCCTTGATGTCGTACTTCCCCTCGCCGGCGGAGCGCACGGCGTTGAGCAGGCCCCAGTACATGGTGGGCACGCCCGCGAAGCCGGTGACGCCCTCCTTCTCCATCAGGCGCAGGGCCTCGTCGCCGTCGAACCGCGGCATCAGCACCAGGGTCGCGTGCCGGTAGAGGGCCGCGTTGAGCATGACGGTCTGGCCGAAGATGTGGAACAGCGGCAGCACCACCAGGGCCACGTCGCGGCCGTCCGGGTGCGGGTTGACCAGGCTGGAGGAGACGACCGCGTTCATCATCAGGTTGTTGTGGCTCAGCTCGGCGCCCTTGGGCTTGCCGGTGGTGCCGCTGGTGTAGATGATGACGGCCGTGTTGTCGGAGCTCGCCTGGACGGTCTCGAACTCGCCGGGCTGCCCCTCCAGGGCCTTCCACAGGGTCTGGGCGCCCTCGATGGCGGACTCGGTCGCCCCCGGGACGGCGGGCAGGTCGATGTAGGTCTCGCAGGTGTCCACCTGGCCGAACGCCTCGAAGGCGCGCTCGCCCAGCGGCAGCTCCGGGGTGCCGGTGAACGCGAAGATCGCCTTGGCGCCGGAGTCCTCCAGGTGGTAGGCGATCTCACGCGGCGTGAGCAGGACGTTGAGGGGGACGACCACCGCGCCCGCCTTGAGCGCTCCGTAGTAGACGAAGGGGAAGTACGGCACGTTGGGGCTGGCCAGGGCCACCCGGTCGCCGGGCCGGACGCCCCGGGAGACGAGGAGGTTGGCCACCTGGTTGGCGATCATGTTGGTGATCGCGTAGTTCAGGCGCAGATCGCCGAAGACCAGGCAGTCCTTCTCCGGGACGGATCGGGCACCGTCCTCCAGGACCACGGACAGGTTGAGCATGGGGCCTCCCGCAGGCAGATGTGTCCAGGGACGACAAGGGAACGGGACCCGGGTGTGATCCGGGTCGCGTGTTCTGCGCCACTCTCACGACTGAGTTGACGGAAGAGTAACAAACCGGACAGTCGGTGTGGAGGGGAAGGAGGTCCGTAATCTCACGCAATGTCGGGTGACGCACCGTGACGAACGCGGGGTGCCGCCGCCGGTCCGGGGGCGCCGTCCACAGGCGGGGAAACCCGTCCGCGCCCCGGTCCCCCAGCCGATAACCTGAGGGGGAACGGATCTCGCATGTTGGTCCGCGGATCCCATGTACGACCGAACCCGAGGGAACAAGCAGCGATGACAGCGGTAGACGGCGACCAGACGACGGGCGACACCTACGACGCCCGCGCCCTCCAGGACAAGTGGCAGGCGCGCTGGGCCGCCGAGCTCCCGTTCCAGGCCGACGAGGACCCCGGCGACACCCGCCCCCGCTCCTACATCGTCGACATGTTCGCCTACCCCTCCGGCGACCTGCACATGGGCCACGCCGAGGCCTACGCCATCGGCGACGTGATCGGCCGCTACCGCTTCCAGCGCGGCGACAACGTGCTGCACCCCGTCGGCTGGGACTCCTTCGGCCTGCCCGCCGAGAACGCCGCCATCAAGAACGACTCGCACCCCGCCGCGTGGACCTACGCCAACATCGAGACCCAGGCGGCCTCCTTCCGCCGCTACGGCATCGCCGTCGACTGGTCCCGGCGCATCCACACCAGCGACCCCGAGTACTACAAGTGGAACCAGTGGCTGTTCACCCGGTTCTTCGACCGCGGACTGGCCTACCGCAAGGACGGCCAGGTCAACTGGTGCCCCAAGGACCAGACCGTGCTGGCCAACGAGCAGGTCGTCCAGGGGCGCTGTGAGCGCTGCGGCACCGAGGTCGTGCGCCGCAGCCTGAACCAGTGGTACTTCAAGATCACCGACTACGCGCAGCGCCTGCTGGACGACATGGACCAGCTGGAGGGCGGCAACTGGCCGGACGAGATCCTGGCCATGCAGCGCAACTGGATCGGCCGCTCCACCGGCGCGGACGTCGACTTCGCCATCGAGGGGCGCGAGGAGCCGGTCACCGTCTTCACGACCCGGCCCGACACCCTGTACGGCGCCACCTTCTTCGTGGTGGCCGCCGACGCCGACCTGGCCGACGAGCTGTGCGCCCCCGAGCAGCGCGAGGCCTTCGAGGCCTACCGCTCCGAGGTCGCCAAGCTCTCCGACATCGAGCGCCAGACCACCGAGCGCCCCAAGACCGGCGTCTTCCTGGGCCGTTACGCGGTCAACCCGGTCAACGGCGAGCGCATGCCCGTCTGGGCCGCCGACTACGTCCTGGCCGACTACGGCCACGGCGCCATCATGGCCGTCCCCGCCCACGACCAGCGCGACCTGGACTTCGCCCTGGCCTTCGGCCTGCCCGTGCGCGTCGTCGTCGAGACCGGCGAGCCCGACCCCGCCGAGACCGGCGTCGCCACCGCCGGCGAGGGCAGCCTGCGCGACTCCGGCCCCCTGGACGGCCTGTCCAAGGCCGAGGCCATCGAGCGCATCATCGGCGTCCTGGAGGAGCGCGGCACCGGCCGCGGCACCGTCAACTACCGCCTGCGCGACTGGCTGCTGTCCCGCCAGCGCTACTGGGGCACGCCCATCCCGATCATCCACTGCCCCGCCTGCGGCCAGGTGCCCGTCCCCGACGAGCAGCTGCCCGTCACCCTGCCCGAGCTCAAGGGCGCCGAGCTGGCCCCCAAGGGCGTGTCCCCGCTGGCCTCCGCCACCGACTGGGTCAACGTCGACTGCCCGTCCTGCGGCGGCCCCGCCCAGCGCGACACCGACACCATGGACACCTTCGTGGACTCGTCCTGGTACTTCCTGCGCTACATCTCGCCGCACCTGGACACCGCGCCCTTCGACTCCGACCTGGTCAACGAGTGGGGCCCCGTCGACCACTACATCGGCGGCAAGGAGCACGCGACGCTGCACCTGATGTACGCGCGCTTCTTCACCAAGGTCCTGCACGACATGGGCATGGTGTCCTTCACCGAGCCGTTCCGCCGCCTGACCAACCAGGGCCAGGTCATCAACCAGGGCCGGGCCATGTCCAAGTCCCTGGGCAACGGCGTCGACCTGGGCAAGGAGATCGACGCCTACGGCGTCGACGCGGTCCGGCTGACCATGCTGTTCGCCAGCCCGCCCGAGGAGGACGTCGACTGGGCCGACGTGTCCGTCGTCGCCGCCCAGAAGTTCCTCAACCGGGCCTACCGGGTGATGAACGAGGCCGGTGCCGCCTCCAAGCCCGGCGCCGACCCGGCCGCCGGCGACATCGAGCTGCGCCGCGCCACCCACCACGCCATCGACCAGGTCACCAACCTGATCGAGGCCAAGCGGTTCAACGTGGCCATCGCCCGCGTCATGGAGCTGGTCTCCGCCGCCCGCAAGGCCATCGACTCCGGCCCCGGCGCCGCCGACCCGGCGGTGCGCGAGGCCGCCGAGTTCGTGGCCGTCGCCCTGTCCCTGTTCGCCCCCTACGTGGCGGAGGAGGGCTGGGAGCGGCTGGGCCACACCGGCACCGTCGCCGTCGGGAACTGGCCCGAGGCCGACCCCTCCCTGCTGGTCCAGGAGACCGTGACCTGTGTCGTGCAGGTGCAGAGCAAGGTCCGTGACAAGCTGTCCGTTGCGCCCGACATCGACCCGGCCGAACTGGAAAGGCTCGCGCTGGCGTCAGAGAAGGCGCAGGGCTTCATCGGCGACAAGCAGATCCGCAAGGTGATCGTGCGCGCGCCGAAACTGGTGAACATCGTCGTCGGCTGACCACCGCGACGGCGGCCGCGACCCGCGGCCGCCGTCGCACCTCGGTCGACCGGCGGCCGGACAGGGAGGCGGTGACCGGTTGGGTCCCCTCGCACGGGCGGGTGTGATCGCGGCGGGCGCGGTGGTGGTGTCCGCGTTGGCGATCGGCGGCGGCCTGTGGGCCGCGCAGGACGACCCGGACCGACCCCACCCCGGGGACGTCCACACCGCCGCGCCCGACTGCGGCGACCTCGGAGAACTGCTCGACGAGCACCTGCCCGGCGCGGTCCGCGACCTCGCCGAGCGCGGGCCGCTCACCGGCGGTGAGGGCACCGTGTGCCGGTGGACCTCCGCCGGGACCTCCGACACCCCCCGCCAGGGCGTCCTGCGGGTGGAGTACTCCGCCCTGTTCACGGACTCCACCGCCGAGGAGCCCGTCTCCGGCGAGGACCGGGTGAGCGCGGCCGCCACCGCGCTGGCCCCCGACGCCGCCGAGACCGTGGACCTGTCCACCGGCCGGGGCCTGGTGTGGCGCGGCGGCTCCGGCGACACCGAGCTCGCCTTCTGGGCCGACAACCTGCTGGTCCGGGTCTCCTACACGGCCGTCACCGGCGGCGAACCCGTCTCCCCCGACGAGGGCCGGGCCACCGCGGTCGCCTTCGCCGAACGGATCGGAGCCTCCCTGTGATGCCCCCCGGGCAGCCGCCCGAGACCGTGCCCTCCAGCCAGCCGCAGAGCCGGGGCTGCGCCACCGCCGGTGTGGTCGCCCTCGCCCTCCTGCTGCTCTCCGCCGCGGGCGGCGCCGCCTGGTACGTGCTGACCCGCGAGGACCCCGAGACCGGCGTGTACGACGCGGCCCCCGGCTGCGAGGTCGGTGAGACCGAGGCCCTGGACGCCCGGGTGCCCGAGCGCGAGCTCGCCCTGGAGGAGCCCGTCGGCGGCGCAGCCGACCCCTTCGGCCAGGGCTGGCAGTGCCGCTGGGCCACACCCGGCGGCGACGGCGACTCCGTCCCCGCCACCGCCACCCTCGTCATGGTGGCCGCGCCCAACCCGGGCGGGGTGGTCACCGCGCGGGAGAACTTCGCCGAGACCACCGGGGCCCAGAGCACCTCCCCGGTCGACGACCTGGGGGAGGAGGCGGTGACCTGGCTCGACGAGACCGGTTACACCACCTCCTGCGTGGCGGTGCGGGTGTCCAACCTCTACCTGGAGACCTGCTACTCGGCCGCCGCCGGGTACGACGGCCGCGAACCCGCCGACGAGGAGCGCCTCTCCGCCGGCGCCGAGGAGATCGCCCGCGCCACCGTGGACGCCCTTCCCGAGGAGATCACCACCGAGGACGACTGACCCCGCCCCGGCGGGTCGGGCCGCGGTGACGGACGCGCCGTCACCGCGGCCCGCCGGTCACCAGGCGGTGTCGACGAACTCCGCCAGCGCCGGGGCGACCTGCGGGGCGAAGGGGCGCTCGGCGTCCAGCACCGTCGCCCCCGGCCCGTCCTCGTAGACGCGGAAGATGTGGTCGGCGTCGGGGATGTCCACCCGCTCGGCCCGGGGCAGGCCGGTCATCAGCCGGTCCACCTCCTCGCCGGTGACCTGGGCGTCGGCCTCGCCCCACAGCACCAGGACCGGGGTGTCCTCGGGCAGTTCCGCGGCCAGCTCCACCGGGTCCATCCGGTCCATCCGGGCCAGGAACCCGGCGTTCTGCGGCGAGTACAGGGTGCCGACGACGCCGGTGAGGTCGTCGGGGACCTCCCGGCCGCCGCGCACCGCGGCCCGCCCGGCGCGGGCGTCGGAGAGCATGGTCACCGCCTCCGTCTCGGTGAGCTGCCCAGCCGCCTCGACCGCGCGCACCTGCTCGGTGAGCTGGCGGTCCAGCACGTCCAGGTAGCGGTCGCCCACCGGTGCGGCCAGCACCAGGGCCGGCGCGGCGTCCACCAGGGTGTGGGCGCGCAGCGCGTAGAGGGAGCCCTCGCTGTGTCCGACCACCGCGGTGCGGGCCGGGTCCACCTCGCTCTGCCCCACCAGCGCCTCGTAGGCAGCGGCCATCTGGGCGTCGAACACGTCCGGGTCCACCGGGGCCTCCGGGTCGAGGCCGCCCAGTCCGGTCTCGCCGCTGCCGAGCTTGTCGTAGCGCAGGGAGGCCACCCCCGAATCGGCCAGGAGGCGGGCGAAGTTGAGGTTGGTGTTCGCGTCGGGGCGCATGTCGGCGTTGCCGTCGCGGTCGGTGGGGCCGCTGCCCGAGACGATCAGCGCGCCCGGGACCGGGCCGGACGTGTCCGCGGGCAGGGTGAGGGTGGCGAACACCTCGATCCCGTCCACGGTGAAGCTCAGCTCACGCTCGGAACCCGCCACCCCGGGCGGCGGGGCGGCCTCCTCCCCGGCCGGAGCGCAGGCGGAGGTCGACAGCAGGGCCGCGGCCGCGGCGACCGCCACGGCGCGCCCTCGGGCACGCGGGAAGACGAGGGAAGCGAACACCCCCATAGCCTAGGCGCCCGGGAGGACGCCCGACGCCCCGGGCGGCCCGGAGCGGCGGGGGCCGCCACCGGTGTCCGGGACGGCCACCGGCCGCCGCGGCGGCCCGCCGGTCGCACCCGTGGCCCCGCACGGGTGCGACATGTCCCGTACCGCCCGCGGACCCGCGCCCGGTCCCGCCCGGCGGGGCGGACCGGCCGGGGGGCGACCGGGGGCGTATCGCTCAGACCCGGCGCATCACGGTGACGACCTTGCCCAGGATGGTGGCCGCGTCGCCGTTGATCGGCTCGTAGGCGTCGTTGCGCGGCATCAGCCACACGTGCCCGTCCTCGGTGCGGCGCAGCACCTTGACCGTGGCCTCCTCGTCCAGCAGCGCCGCGACGATGTCCCCGTTCTCGGCGTCCGGCTGCTGGCGGACCACCACCATGTCCCCGTCGGTGATGGCGGCGTCGGTCATCGAGTCGCCGACCACGGTGAGCATGAACAGCCGGCCCTCGCCGACCAGCTGCCGCGGCAGCGACAGCACGTCCTCCACCGACTCCTCGGCCAGGATCGGGCCGCCCGCGGCGATCCGCCCCACCAGGGGCACCCGGGCGGCGTGCGCCGGGTCGGACTCCTCGGCGGCGACCAGCGCGCGCACCCCGGGGCGGCCCGGCTGGCGCAGCTCCACGGCCCGCGGCCGGTTCTGGTCGCGGTACAGGTAGCCCTTGCGCTGGAGCACCTTGAGCTGGTGCGCGACGCTGGAGGGGCTGGACAGGCCGACCGACTCCCCGATCTCCCTGATCGACGGCGGGTAGCCGCGCTCGCGCAGGTACCGCTGGATACAGTTCAGGACGCTCTGCTGGCGGGCGGTGAGCTTGGGCGCCTCCTCGGGCGCGCCCGCCTCGCCCACGGGCGCGAGAACGGTGGTGGTTGCGGAATCCAGGGGTCCGGGATTCTCCTCCGGCACGGCCGGCCTCCTCGGCATCGGTTCGGTCAGGGCCTGCTTGCACGACTGGCCACCACCGGTCTGCGACCGCTCCGGACCCTGTGTCCACGTGATGGCGAAACCGGCGTGAAATCAAGGCCAACGTTAGTCGTTGCGCACGGTGATATCAAACAAGCGTTCGAGGCCTGTGGACAATTGCCGAGAGGATTTTCCGCGGCGCTTTTCCGGCCTCACTTACGTGTGTACACGTGTTCACGTCGCGTCGCCCCCGGAATGGCGGAAGATGTGCCGTCGGGTTCGAGAACGGGGGGATGCGGGGCGGATCACCCCCGGGCAAGGGGTCGACCGAAAACCCCGAGCCGCGCCGTGGAAGGGGATTCGCGGCGATATCCTGGGCGGCGCGCGGCTGTGACACGCGGGGCGCGCGAAAGTTGCGGTTCGTCCGACCCTCCGACTAGGTTCGACCACAACATCTGGTGTCGCTGTTTGAGGCGTCGGCCCAGGAGTTGTGGTTAAGTAGACCCAGGGTTGTCAGTTCGGCGAGGGAAGCAGGTGAGCCGGGATGCACTGTCCGTTCTGCCGCCATCCGGACACCCGGGTGATCGACAGCAGGTCCACCGACGACGGCGCGGCCATCCGCCGCCGCCGTTCCTGTCCTGCCTGCGAACGCCGTTTCACCACACAGGAGACCGTCCTGCTGATGGTCGCCAAGCGCTCCGGCGTCACCGAGCCCTTCAGCCGGACCAAGATCATCGCCGGGGTCCGCCGGGCCTGCCAGGGCCGCCCGGTCTCCGAGGACGCGCTGGCCAAGCTCGGCCAGCAGGTCGAGGAGGAGATCCGCGGCCGAGGCGTCGCGGAGGTCCCGGCCCACGAGATCGGCCTGGCCATCCTGGGCCCCATGCGCGACCTCGACGAGGTCGCCTACCTGCACTTCGCCAGTGTCTACCGCGGTTTCGAGAGCCTCGCCGACTTCGAGGCCGAGATCGCCAGCCTGCGCAGCGACCGCGAGGCCGAGGCCCGGGCCAAGGAAGAGGCCGACACCACGGCCTGACGCACCGCTCCCCGGGGGCGCCGAGGGAACGCCCCCGAGCAACGGTTC
The DNA here is from genome assembly GCF_018316655.1 of Nocardiopsis changdeensis. Lineage (GTDB taxonomy): Bacteria > Actinomycetota > Actinomycetes > Streptosporangiales > Streptosporangiaceae > Nocardiopsis > Nocardiopsis changdeensis. The sequence continues at coordinate 1,803,875 of NZ_CP074133.1, forward strand.
CGCGCGCGGGCCGCGCCCGCGCCCTATCTTCGGGGGACTCCGCCATGACGGAAACCACCAGCGGATCGACGGGACGCAAGGGCAAGGGGAGGCGCAAGGGGCTGAAGATCCCGCGGATCTTCACCACCGAAGGCGTTCATCCCTACGACACCCTGGAATGGGAGCGCCGGGACGTCGTCATGACGAACTGGCGCGACGGAACGGTGAACTTCGAACAGCGCGGGGTCGAGTTCCCCTCGACCTGGTCGATGAACGCCACACAGATCGTCGCCGGGAAATACTTCCGGGGCGCGCTCGGCACCCCGGAACGGGAGTGGAGCCTCAAACAGCTCATCGACCGGGTCGTCGGCGTCTACACCCGCACCGGCCGCGAGCACGGGTACTTCGCCGGCGAGGCCGACGCCGAGGTCTTCGACCACGAACTCAAGTACGCGCTCGCCCACCAGCTCTTCAGCTTCAACTCACCCGTGTGGTTCAACGTCGGAACCCGCGCGAAGGCCCAGGTGAGCGCCTGCTTCATCCTGTCGGTCGACGACACCATGGAGTCGATCCTCGACTGGTACAAGGAGGAGGGGATCATCTTCAAGGGCGGCTCGGGGGCGGGGGTCAACCTCTCCCGGATCCGCTCCAGCAGAGAACTGCTCTCCTCCGGGGGCAGCGCCTCGGGGCCCGTGTCGTTCATGCGCGGCGCCGACGCCTCCGCGGGCACCATCAAGTCCGGCGGGGCCACCCGGCGGGCCGCCAAGATGGTGGTGCTCGACGTCGACCACCCCGACATCGGGGAGTTCATCGACACCAAGGCGCACGAGGAGCGCAAGATCCGGGCATTGCGCGACGCCGGGTTCGACATGGACCTGGGCGGCGCCGACATGGCCAGCGTCCAGTACCAGAACGCCAACAACTCGGTGCGGGTCTCCGACGCGTTCATGCGCGCCGTCGAGGACGGCGGGCGCTTCGGCCTGGTCGCCCGCACCACCGGCGAGGTCGTCGACGAGGTCGACGCCAAGGCCCTGTTCCACCGCATGGCCGAGGCCGCCTGGGAGTGCGCCGACCCGGGCGTCCAGTACGACGACACCATCCAGGACTGGCACACCACCCCCGAGTCCGGACGTATCACCGCCAGCAACCCGTGCTCGGAATACCTCCATTTGGACGATTCGTCCTGCAACCTGGCGTCGATCAACCTGCTCGCGTTCCTGCGCGAGGACGGCACGTTCGACGTGGAGGGGTTCACCCGGCTGACGGAGCTGGTCATCACCGCGATGGACATCTCCATCACGTTCGCCGACTTCCCCACAGAGAAGATCGCCGAGACCACCCGCGCCTACCGCCAGCTCGGCATCGGCTACGCCAACCTCGGCGCCCTGCTCATGGCCACCGGCCACGCCTACGACTCCGAGGGCGGGCGCGCCGTCGCCGCCGCGATCACCTCGCTGATGACCGGCGTCGCCTACCGGCGCAGCGCCGAGCTGGCCGGTGCGGTGGGCCCCTACGAGGGCTACCGGCGCAACGAGGCGTCCCACATCCGCGTCATGCGCAAGCACGCCGCCGCCAACGGCGCCCTGCGCACCGTCGGCGCCCTGGAGGAGCCGATCCACGCCGCCGCCACCCGCGCCTGGGCCGACTGCCTGGAGACCGGAGAACGCCACGGCTGGCGCAACGCCCAGGCGAGCCTCCTCGCGCCCACGGGGTGCCTGACCGGGGACACCCTGGTCACCACCGACCGGGGGCTGACCCGGCTGACCGAGCTGGGCGATGTGCACGGCCCCCGCTGGCAGGACCTGTCCGCCACCGTCTCCACGGACGAGGGACCGAGGCGGGCCACGAAGTTCTACGTCAACGGCGAGGCGCCCACCCGCCGCATCGTCACCGAGGGCGGCTACCGGCTCCAGGGAACGCACACCCACCGGATCAAGGTGGTGGACGCGGACGGGGCCTGGAGGTGGAAGCGCTTCGCGGACATCTCCGAGGGCGACCTCGTCCCGCTGCAGATGGGGACCCTCGTCGGCGTCCCGCGGAACGTGGCGCTGCCGGTCCTGGACCAGGCCTACTACACGGGCGACCGGGGGGTCACCGTCCCCGACACGGTCGATGAGGAGCTGGCCGAACTCGTCGGCTACTTCATGGGGGACGGCAGCCTGCACGCCGAGGGGATCCGGCTCTGCGTCGCCGACACCGACGAGGACGTCGCCGAACGCCTGGCCGTCCTGGCCAAAGGCTGCTTCGGGCTGGTCCCGAAGGTGACGCGCAGGCAGGGCTACCTGGAGGTCCTGCTCTCCTCGGTCCGGCTGGCCCGGTGGTGGAAGGCGGCCGGGTTCGCCAAGGGATCGCCCGGACAGGACCACACGGGCAAGGGGTGGACGCCCCGGGTGCCCTCGGCGGTCCTGGAGGCCAACGATCCCGCCGTGTACGCGGCCTTCCTGCGGGGCCTCTTCGAGGCCGATGGCACAGTGCTCGAAGGGGTCCCGAGCCTGTCCACCGCACACGACGCCTTCGCCGGGGAGGTGCGCACCCTGCTGCTGGCCCTGGGCATGGCGACCACCACTCGGACGACCCGCAGCGGCCTGGGCGGGGACCTGTACATCCTCCGGCTGCGCAACCTCGACCACGCCCTGCGCTTCGACGAGGCGGTCGGCTTCATGGGCGACCGCAAGAACCGGCTCGTGGCGGACCTGGAACCGGACCGCGCGCCGAAGCGGGACCGGATCGTGCTGCCGCGTGCGGTCTGGGACGACCTGGTCCCGCCGGGGCACCCGCTCCGCGGCGACGTCCTGCAGGCCCTGCGCAAGTACGCGGGTGTGCCCCGCCGCACCGCCTCGCTGGTCCACGCCGGGACGCCGGACGCCCGCCTGGGGCGCGCCCTCGGGTACCTCTTCGAGCGGGTGGCGGCCAACGAGGACGGGGGCGTGCAGCCCACCTACGACCTCTCGGTCCCCGACAATGTCACCTATGTGGCCAACGGGCTCGTCAGCCACAACACCATCGGGTTCATGATGGACTGCGACACGACGGGGATCGAGCCGGACTTCTCGCTGGTGAAGTTCAAGAAACTGGTCGGCGGCGGGTCCATGCAGATCGTCAACCGCTCGGTGTCGCGGGCCCTGGAGCACCTCGGGTACCAGCCCGAGCAGGTCGAGGCGATCGTCGAGTACATCGCCGAGCAGGGCCACGTGGTCGACGCCCCCGGCCTGCGCGAGGAGCACTACCCGGTCTTCGACTGCGCCATGGGCCGCCGGTTCATCGAGCCCATGGGCCACGTGCGCATGATGGCCGCCGTGCAGCCGTTCCTGTCCGGGGCGATCTCCAAGACGGTGAACGTGCCGGAGGAGGCCACCGTCGAGGACTTCGAGCACATCTACTTCCAGGGCTGGAAGCTCGGCCTGAAGGCACTCGCCGTCTACCGGGACAACTGCAAGGTCGGGCAGCCCCTGTCCACCGCGAAGAAGGAGCCGCAGGAGGCCGAGGCGCCCGCGCGGCCGGTGCGGCGGCGGCTGCCCAAGAAGCGCCCCAGCGAGACCACGTCGTTCTCGGTGGGCGGGGCCGAGGGGTACATCACCGCGGGGTCCTACCCCGACGACGGGCTGGGCGAGGTGTTCATGAAGCTCGGCAAGCAGGGGTCCACCCTGGCCGGGGTCATGGACGCGTTCTCGATCGCGATCTCCATCGCCCTGCAGTACGGGGTCCCCCTGGACACGTACGTGGAGAAGTTCACCAACATGCGGTTCGATCCCGCCGGGATGACCGACGACCCCGACATCCGCATGGCGCAGTCGGTGATGGACTACATCTTCCGCCGCCTGGCGCTGGACCACCTGCCCTACGAGGAGCGGGCGGCCCTGGGGGTGTTCTCCGCGGCCGAGCGGCAGGCGCAGCTGGCGGGGGAGGACCCGGCGCAGGTCGCGGCGCAGGTGGAGTCCTACGCCCAGTCGGCGCCGACCGGCGAGCGGGAGCCGCGGGTCGCGCCGTCCGCGCGGGCGGACGACGCGCACTCCACCACGGAGGTGGTCGAGCGCGCGCAGGGGTTCGTCGCCGACGCCCCGCTGTGCGTCACCTGCGGGACCAAGATGCGCCCGGCGGGGAGCTGCTACGTCTGCGAGGGCTGCGGCTCCACCAGCGGCTGCAGCTGAACCCGGGGTGCCCCCTCCGCTACGCTCACGGCGAGCGGAGGGAGCACCCATGGCGCGCACCGCCCACCACGCGCGGATCCACCGGGAGGGCAGGCCGCTGGTCGGCCTGCGGTACGCCCGCGGCCGTCCCCCGGAACGCGTGGTCCGCCGGGTGCGGGTCCACGAACTCGCCCGGGTCCTCGTCCGGGACGGCTCCCTGGGTGCGGAGGCGGCCGTCGCCGAACGGCGTGAGCGCTGCCGCGCCCGCCGGGCCGTCGGCCTGACCCGACGCGCGGTCACCGCCGACGGGCACCTCGTCCCGGACGCGGCCGAGGAGGTCGTGTGGCCTTCCGGCCGCCACCGCCGCGGTGCCCTCTGGTCCGTCTGAGCCCGCGCAGTGCAGCCCGGCGAACTCCCCGGGCGTGAACGGGGGTGGCCGTTTCCGCAACGCCTTGTGCGGGGCGGGGAGGCGTGGGAGCATTCCCCGCATGACCAACGGAAGCGAGTCCACGAACGCGTGGTGAGCCCGGCGCCCGGTGCCGGGATCTCCTTGTACGAGCACGCCCTGTGCCTGCACGCCCGCATCCCCGACGGCCCCCTGGAGCCGCAGAACGACCCCTTCCCGGAGGGGGCGATGAACCTGCGCCACGCGCCGCGCGACCGGATCGGGATCGACGCCGCCGAGGCCGTGCGCGCCCACCTGGCCTGGCCGGACCTGCACCCTCGCTTCCTGGGGTGGGCGGTGCGCGAGGTGGCCGTGCCGATCTTCCGGGACGAGCGGATCACCGAGGCCGTGCGCGAGGCGGACCCGGCGCACGCCCGCCGGACGGGCCGCTGGCTGGTCCGCCGCGCCACCGACGTCAACTCCGTCCTCATCGGACTGGCTCTGCTGCTGGAGAGCGCCGAACCCGCCGACATTCCGCTGGTACAGACGGTCTCGCTGTACTCGGAGACCTTCGGCCCGCTGGCCTACCGGATCCTGGAGCGGCTGCCGGACGCGACGGACTCCCTGCTCTGGGCGGCCGAGCGCTCCCAGGGGTGGGGGCTGGTGTACGCCGTGAAGGCGCTGCTGCGCCAGGACACGGAGGAGGCGCGGCAGTGGCTGCTGCGCCGCCCGGCGGACGGCGACATCGCCCAGGGGTACTTCGCGCACGCGGTCCTGGTAGGGACCCGAGCGCACGAGGAGGTGGCCCGGCCCGACGCCGACCCCGCCCTGGTGGACAACACCGGCCTGTTCCTGCTCACGCTCACCCACTGCCGGGGGATGGGCACCGACCTGCTCGGCTACGCGCACGCGCGGGTCGCCGTCACGGCGTTCTTCGAGCACGTGTCCCGGCTGGGGCCCACGTCCGCGAGGTTCCGCGCGGTGCAGGAGCTCACCCGCCACCTCCACGCGAACACGCCGGAGAGACTGGGCTGGGACCCGCGGCGGGCGCGCCGCCTGGGGCGCACCCTGCTGGCGGCATGGGCCGGCCCCACCGAGCCCGTCCCGTGGGGCGGACACCGGTGGTTGGGCGTGCAGGGCGGCGGGTAGCCCTTCAGCAGCGACACGCCCGCGGAAGGTGGACCCCATGCTGATCGCCGCGATCCTCCGGACCAAGGGACCCGACGTGGTGCGCGTCCCGCCCGACGCGACCGTCGCGCTGCTGCTCACCGAGCTCGCCCGGCACAACATCGGCGCCGTCGTCGTCACCGACGGCGACCGCCTGCTGGGCATCGCCTCCGAACGCGACGTGGTGCGCGGCCTGGAGCGGCACGGCGCCGACCTCCTGGCCGCGCCGGTCTCCTCGATCATGACCGCGGACGTGGTCACCTGCACACCGCGCGACACCGTCGAGGAGATCGGCGAGACCATGACCCGGCGCCGGTTCCGGCACGTCCCGGTGGTGGAGGGCGGCCGGCTGGCGGGCATCGTCAGCATCGGCGACGTCGTCAAGAGCCGGGTGCGGGGCCTGGAGTACGACCGCGCCCAGCTGGAGGCCTACATCCACGGCCGCTGACGCCCCGCCCGCGGTCAGTCGCGTTCGGCGGCGACCGCGACGGCGGCGGTGGCCGCGGTCACGCCCAGCACGGCCGGCCAGGAGCCGATCTTCTTGGCCAGCGGGTGGGACAGCCCGAACGCCGCCACGTAGACGCCGGTGAGGGCGACGGCGGTGCCCAGCCCGGGGCCGCGGCGCCAGGTCTCGAACGCGGCCGCGCCGAACCCGGCCAGGACGGCGCCGCCCAGCGGCCGGTTCCCGGTGGCCCTGGCCACGGTATAGCCGCCGATGAGCCCGGCGGTGGTCAGGACGGCGCTCGGTACGGCGGCCATGGGAGCTCCTCGTGTTCGGGGACGGTACGCGCGAACGACGTTATCGCCCGCGTCCCGGGGGTGCCATTCGGCACGCTCCCGACGCGGGGTGATCACCGTACGGCCACGCTCCGGGGGCGCCTCTGGGTTCCGGGCATCACATATGCGAAGGTCGGAACCATCCGCTATGGCATTCGCCCCACAGGAACCGCCGTCGACCTGGAACCGGTCCCCGATACGCGGCGTCGAAGCGGATAGTTCCCAGACATCTCCGAACCTAGGAGTTCCCGCCCATGTCGTTCGCGCAGACGGTGCGCGGCGCGGCCGCGGCGGTCGCCCAGGGAGGCGACCCGCGGCAGGCCGTGACCGACGCCCTGCAACAGACCTCCAGGCAGGTCACCGAAGGTGGTGGACTCGACCCGAGCGACTTCGTCGCCGCCCGCGACCAGGGCGGTTCCGTGGGCACTCGGATCGAGCAGAAGACCGCCTCGCTCAACAACGCCGGTGAGGCCATCAACCGCAGCAGCTACGAGCGCGGCCCCAACGGCCCGGTGCACGTGGTCTGCCCGATGGTCATCCCCCGGGGCCGCACGTTCGTCACCATGCTCCCGGCCGTCGCGCTCATCGCGCTGGGCCTGGTGGGCGCCCTCCTCGTCCTCCTGCCGTACTCACTGGCCGGCGGCAACGCGCTGCTCAACCCGTTCTTCGGCCTCCACTACTGGATCATCACCATCGCCATCACCGCCTTCATGTGGTGGCGCCAGGGCATGGTCATGGTGCCGGAGGGCTGCGTCGCCATCGTCACCCACTTCGGGCGGATGGAGCGCATCTACCCGCCGGGCCTGGTGACCCTGTTCAACCCGTGGAAGCGGGTGTCCTACATCGTGAACGTGGTGCGCGAGTACCCGTTCAACGCGCCCATCCGCTCGGCCCCCACCAAGAGCGGGGTGCAGGCGTCGGTCGACCTGTTCGTCCAGTTCCAGATCAAGAACCCGGAGGGGTTCGTCTACACGCTGGGCGGCGTGCACGGCTTCCAGGAGAAGCTCAACAACGCGATCAGCGAGACCACCCGCAGCCTCATCTACGAGCAGGAGGCCTCGGCGATCTACGACCTGGTCGGGGAGAGCACCCAGGGGCTGCTGGCCCAGCTCAACCGCCAGTTCAGCGACATCGTCGTGCTGACCAGCGCCAACATCACCCACGCCGAGCCCTCCAGCCAGGAGTACCGGATGGACCTGGCGGCGTCGGAGATGGTGCGTGTCGCCAAGGACGCCTACACGTTCGAGTACGAGCTGCAGCTGCGCAAGGAGCAGAACGAGGGCGACCTGAACAAGGAGCTGGCCACCCTCAACGAGACGCTGTCGGCGATCCAGGCCGACATCGCCCAGTACCAGGCGCAGATGGACACCGCCCTGGAGCGGGAGACCAACCGCGCCCGAGCATTGGCCCGCCAGCGGTTCGTGGAGGCCGAGTCCGAGGCCAACGCCAACGCGGCCCTGCTGCAGGCCCAGGCCCTGGACATCCGCGCGGTCAGCGCGGCCGAGGCCCCGGAGATCCTCAACTACCGGTTCCGCGAGAGCCTGCTGGACAAGCTCTCGGAGGTCGCCGACAGCCTGCCCCAGGTCCTGCGGATCGGCTCGGGGGACGCGGCCAGCGTCGACTACCTGCGCATCGCGCAGGAGATCATCGGCCAGGCCGACGCCGCCCTGTTCTCCCAGGAGGACATGGAGGCGATCCGCTCCCGCCTGGGCGAGATCAACGCCCGCATCTCCGAGCGCCAGGACGAGATCGACGCCCTGCTGCGCGAGGACGGCGCCGGACGGGAGCAGTCCCCGGCGGACGCGCAGGCCCCCGGCGAGGACCTGGTCGAGGAGATCCGCCAGTCGGTGTCCGACCAGGCCATCGACGAGCGGCTGGCCGAGGCGCGCGACGCCGAGTCGGCGCCGCAGGAGCCGGCCCCGGAGGCCCCGCCCGCGGCCGAGCCCTACGCCGACCCGCAGGACCCGCCGCTGCCGCCGTGGTCCCAGGGACCCGACACGTTCGAGGGAGGCCGCTAGATGAGCCAGCAGGTCAATGTCAGGAGCGGCTCCAGCATCAAGGAGTCCCTCTCCTCCTGGAGCGATCTCGCCGGGCTGCTGCGCGGCGGCGACCAGGGCGCCGTGGTGCCCGTGGTCATCCCCAAGGACAACCGCGGCCTGCGGTGGATGGTCCTGGTGTGGATCGGGCTGTTCGCCCTCACCTCGGGCCTGGTCATGTCCATCAACGTGGCGGTCGAGGGCGCGATGTCCGCGCCGATCAACGCGGTGCTGGCGCTGCCCGCCCTGTTCGTCGGCGTCATCTCCATCGTGGTGGCGGTGCTGTGGTGGTGGCGCAGCTCGATCATCGAGATCGAGCACGGCACCCAGGGCATCCTCACCAAGTACGGCAAGGTGCAGAAGGTCATCGCCCCGGGCCGCCACTACCTGTGGCACCCGTGGAAGCGCGTGGACTACGTGGTGGACACCAGCACGGAGATCCCGTACACCGCACCCGTGGTGGCCTGCCCGACCCGCGAGAACGTGCCGCTGAAGTCGATCGAGTTCTTCCTGAAGTTCCGCATCCACGACCCGCAGCGGTTCGTGCTGTCGATCGGCGCCAGCAACTTCGACCTGGTGCTGTCCAGCGCGGTGCAGGACGCCATCCGCCAGCGCAGCCGCCTGGTGCGCACCGAGGCCGCCTACGACCTGCGCGGGTCCAACGTCGAGGACATGCGCACCCTGCTCAACCAGCAGCTGGAGAAGTACGGCGTGGTCATCACCGGCTGCAACATCCCCGACGTGCAGCTGCCCAACCAGTACCAGCAGCACCTGGCCACCCGGGAGCGGGTGTCCAAGGAGCTGGTGGCCTACGAGCAGGAGTGGGAGCTGACCCGCAAGCGCCGCATCGACACCCTGCTGATGGACATCGAGCGGTCCAAGAAGGTCCGGGACGCCAAGATCGTCGAGGTCAACGCGTCCCTGAACAAGGCCCGCAAGGACGTCGCGCAGATGCTCCAGGAGCAGGAGACCGAGGCGCAGCGGGTGCGCTACGAGATCGAGACGCGCGGCCGGGCCGACCTGGTCGCCGCCGAGAACGAGGCCAAGGCCCAGCAGCGCCTGGCCACCGCCTACCGGGACAACCGGGCGGTGCTGGAGTACGAGCTGGCCCGCCGCCGCCTGGACGTGGGCGCGACCCTGGCCGAGCGCGCCCCGCGCCCGGTCGTGGTGCAGACCGAGGCCGGGTCGGGGGACTCCTCGGCGCTGTCGACGCTGCTCACCGCGCAGCTGCTGCCGCAGGTTCTGGGCAACGGCGCGCGGGCCGCGAGCGCGACGGCCAAGGCGGTCGAGGGCCTGGAGTCCGCGCGCGGCGCGGTCGCCGCCGCTGCCGCCCGCCAGCAGCAGCTGGCGGACGAGTACCAGGAGCAGCAGGACATCGCCATGCGGCACCAGTTCGAGAACGGGGAGGGGTTCGGCGGCCGCCGCTGACCCGTACCCCCTGAGAGCGGAAGGGCTCCGCGACCCTCGTGGTCGCGGAGCCCTTCTCCGTTCCGGTCAGCCGCGGGGGGAGAGGTCGGCGTAGCCCGTTCCGATGTCGATGCCGTTGCGGGCGGCCAGTTCCACCAGGTCCTCGATCTCCCCGGCCTGGCCGAGGGCCAGGTCGTCGTCGCCCCGGGCGTGGGCCCGGCGCAGCGCGGTGATCGAGTCGTGGATGCGCAGGTGAAGGGTGAGCGTGAACTCGCGCATGAATCCTCTCCTCAGGGTCCGCCGTCGGGCCGGGGTCAGGGGGACCCCTCCCGGGCACCTCTCTGTCTACACGGCCAAGGTGAGAACCGCGTTGGAGGAGCACAAGCCCCGGCAAAGGCACGGAGAAGGCCCGGCGGCCTGCGCCGCCGGGCCCTCGTCCGGATGTCGCGGTGTGCGGCTCCCCGGGGAGGTCCCCCGGCCGCGCGGCCCCGCCGCTAGTGCTCCACCCACACGTACCAGTCGTCGGTGACGTGCTCGTAGATGCGCGTGCCCTGCCCGCTGACGAACACGCCCTCGGGGAGGTCCCCGTCGCTGTGCGCCAGCCCGGAGCGGCCCACCAGCCCGGCGCCCTCCACCTCGTAGTGGAGCACCCCCTCGGTCACGCTGAGGCTGCGCAGCGAGTACAGCCCGGCCCGCTCCCCGTTGAGGGGGATGGCGGAGGACTCGTCGGCCCGGTCGGCCATGGCCAGCAGGTCCTCGGCGGAGGCCTGCACCCGGGCGCTCAGCGGCACGTCGGCCGCGGAGACCCCGATGGCCAGGGCGGCGATCAGCGGCGCGGAGATCCAGCGCAGCCAGTAGTGGCGGATCATCGGCCGGGCGACGGCCAGGGCGATGCCCAGGCGCAGCGCGCCCATCCCGGCCAGCAGCATACCGCCGACCAGGCCCACCACGAAGGTGGGCAGGTGGCCGGAGGGGACGCTGTCCTCGAAGAGGATGAGCAGGGCCACCACCGTGCAGGAAGGGATGTAGAGCCGCCCCGGGGGCCGGGAGGCCCAGCTGATGAGCCGCCGGCCCAGGGTGGGCTTCTCGGCGATCTCGATCAGTTTGGCCACGGACCCGTCAGGGGTCGGGCCGGAACCTACGGCGGACATGGTGTTCCCCCCACCGAATCCATGCTGGTGACGGACGCGGTCCCGGGAGGGCGTGAGAAGGAGGAGCCGGAACGGGCCGCGTCACAGTTGAGACGGCCGACGTACAGCGGCCTGTCCCACAGGATAGAGCAGCGGCGGAGCGTGTTCGGGGCGACGCGTGGAAATAGCGGGAGGTTTCCCCTCCGCCCGGTCCGGGCGGGGACGGGCCGCCCTGCGCCGTTCGGGGCGCTCGGCGGGTTCGGGGGCCAGCACGAGGTGGTCCCAGGACCACCGCCCGCCGTTGACCGCCATGAGCAGGCATACCGCCGTGACCAGCGCCGTCACCGGCCAGGAGTCGAACGGGGAGAGCCCGGGGGAGGCGGGGGAGAGGGCGCCCAGCACCGCGCACAGGGCGAGCAGGGGGCCGGCGAGCCATGTGAGCAGACCCACGGCGAAGGACAGCGAGGTGGCGACCATGAGGGCGGGCAGCAGGTGGACCGCGAGGGAGGGCAGGGGCGTCCCGGACTCGGCCAGGTGGGCGGCCAGCCGCGCCTCCTGGCCGCGCAGGGCGAGGCCGTGGTCGGCGAACACCCAGCCGACGCCGATCCGGGTCAGCGCGGCCCCGATGTCGTACAGGCCGCGGCGGCGCAGGCGGACGCGCGACCGGGGGCGTGGCCTCTGGCTCCGGGGATGCCGGGTGGGGCGCTGCATGTCCATTCCTCCGGGTCACACCTGTGCGCGGTCCTGACAAGCGGAAACTACCGAAAGTCATGAGCCATGACGCGGTGTGATAAACGGCGAGTCGTGCAAAGACCCGTCCCGGACGCCCGTTCCCGGCGTTCGGCCGCTCCGCGGGCTCCCTGGTGGCGGCCCGCGGCCGTCGCGGAGCCGCCCGGCCCCGGTGTCAGCCGGACGCGGCGCCCGCCTCCGGCGTCCGCTCGCGGTGGCGGCGCACCCGCATCCGGGTGGAGCAGCGCGGGGAGCAGTAGTGCCGGTTCGCCCGGTGCGAGGTGTCCAGGAACGGGGTGTCGCAGTCGTCCGCGCCGCAGGTGTGCACGCGGCGCGCACCCCCGGCCGCCGCGAGGGCCTGTGGGCCTTCGGCGCGGCGGCCCTGCTGGTCGCGGGCTGCCTGCTGCTGGCCTCGGGACCAGCCCTACCCCTGGCCGCCCTGGCCCTGGCGCTGAGCGGGCTCCCGGTGGCCGCGCTGCTGGGCCTGCGCTCGCACATGATCGACCTCGCCGTCCCGCCGGGGCAGCGCGCCGGGTACTTCTCCTGGGCCTTCGCCCCCCAGAACGTCGGCTTCGCCGCCGGCAGCGCGGCCCTGGCCGTGGTCGGGCAGCCCGTGCTCCTCACAGCCGCCTCCCTGGCCACCCTGGCCTCACTGGTCGTGGCCGTGGGCCTGTCCCGGTCCTTGCGCGAACCGGCGGCGGAGCCCGCCGCCGCCCTCTAATCTGGGAACGTGTCGATCTCCGAGCCCGCCGCCAAAGCACCCGCCGCAGCCCCCGCCGCACCCACCTACGAGGTGGAGGACGAGCTCCGCGCCGCCGGGGCGCGGGTCGTCGCGGGAATGGACGAGGTGGGGCGCGGCGCCTGGGCGGGGCCGCTGCTGGTCTGCGCCGCCGTCCCCGGCGAGGGCGAGCCGCCCGCCGGCCTGACCGACTCCAAGCGCCTCACCCCTGCTCGCCGCCGCGACCTGGCCGCCCGGCTGGAGCCCTGGGTGGCCGACCACGCCTTCGGCTGGGCCGAGGCGGCCGAGATCGACGAGGTCGGCATGACCGAGTCCCTGCGCCGCGCCGCCCGCCGGGCCCTGGCGGGGCTCACCGTCCGCCCGGACGCCGTCCTGCTGGACGGCTCCCACGACTTCATCGGCCGCCCCTGGCGGGTCCGCACCCAGGTCAAGGGCGACCTCACCTGCGTGAGCGTCGCCGCCGCCGCGATCCTGGCCAAGGTCCGCCGCGACGCGCACATGGCCGAGCTCGCCGAGCTGCACCCGGGCTACGCCTTCGAGCGGGCCGCCGGGTACCCCTCGCCCGTCCACCGCGCCCACCTGGCCGAACACGGCCCCACCCCGCAGCACCGGATGAGCTGGTCCTACCTCGACGACCTGCCCCGGTGGAGCCACCTGCGCAGGCCCCGGCCCGGCCCCGGGGGCCAGATCCCCCTGCTGTGACGGCCCGCGCCCCCGCGGTGCGCGGGGCGACACGCCGCCCCGCACTGGACAACCGGGGACGGTTGGGGCAAGGGTCAACTTCACCCGGGACCGCGATCCCGGGATTGGAGGTGGCGCCCGACCGGCTGCCGGGTGGGCTCCTCCGTCCGACCACCCCTAGATCGTTGATGGGAAATCCCTGAACCCGCTGCGCGCATGGCGAAGGGCGTCGAGGATCAGAGTGTGACCAATGACCTTGACGCCCTTCTGACAGCACTCTACGTCCATCTCGACGACCATGTGCTCCCTTCGGCGAACCAGCGCCGCGGCCCGGGCCGCCCCCGAAAGCTCACCGACGCCGAACTCGTCTGTGTCGCCCTGGCCCAGGTCCTGCTCAGGTGTGACTCCGAACGCCACTGGATGCGGGCGGCACCGGCCCGGATCGGGCACCTGTTCCCCCGCCTGCCCGGCCAGTCCGAGTACAACCGCCACCTGCGCGATGCGGCCCCGGTCCTGCTCAAGGCCGCGATGTGGCCGGCCCGCTCCGTCCCGACCTGGTGGGAGAACCTGCGGTTGATGGACGGCACCCCGGTGCGGTGCGGGGCCTCTCGCGTGACGGTGGACCGCTCCGGCCCGGGCGAGGTGGCCGGGTACGGGCGGGACGTGTCCCACCACGCCTTCTACTGGGGTGCCAAGCTCGTGCTCATCACTACCGCGGAGGGGTCGGTGTGCGCGTTCTCCCTGGCCCACCCCAAGGAGTTGGACGAACGCAAACAGGCACTGCATCTGCTGCACGTCCGACCGTGCGCTCCGGGGCCGGCGGTGATCGTGTGCGACAAGGGCTTCGCCGGGGTCGGTATCGAGACGGCGGCCGCCGGGTTGGGGTTTGCCCTGGTGCGTCCGGCGCTCAAGGGCGAATCCGTCGAGGGCCGGTTCCCGGGCTGGTTGCGTCAGAGGATCGAGGCCGTCATCTGGACGTTGAAGAACCAGCTCGGCCTGGAGCGCCACCAGGCTCGCACCAGTGAGGGGCTGTGGGCGCGGGTGTGCCAGCGCATCTGCGCGCTCAACGCCGCGATCTGGCACAACTGGCTGGTGGGTGCCCCGGTCAAGCGGTCGTTGATCGCCTACGACCACTGACCAGGACACATTTCCCCATCAACGATCTAGGGGGCGGTGGGGACGCGTGACTCACGCCCCGCGTTCCACGCGTCCTGGCCCCTGCGGGCCAGGACGCGGGAAGCGTTGCGGTCGGCGTGCGCAACGACGCCGCACGACCGGCAGATGAAACGGGCTTGGGAGATGCGGTTGTGGCGGTGGGTGTGGGAGCAGTGGGCGCACTCGCGTGAGGAGTACGCCGCGTCCACGGACACCACCGGCACCCCGGCCCGTTTCGCCTTGTAGGTGATGAAGTCTCCCAGCTGGCGGAACGACCAGCTGTGCAGCGCGGCCCGTTGGGGCTTGCGGTGCCGTACCCGTGCGTGAATCCCCGTCAGATCCTCGAGGGAGATTCCTCGTCCGGTGCGTTCGGCCTCGGCCACGATGCGTTTGGCGATGACATGGTTGGTGTCCCGTGTGTGGCGGGACTCCTTGCGGCGCTGCTTCTTCAGCAGGCGTTTGGCACTCTTGGTGCCCTTGGCCTGGAGCTTGGCGCGGAGCCGTAGCCGGCGCCTGCGGTACCGGTTCAGTGTGCGCCCGGCCATGATGTGGCCGTCGCTGGTGGTGGCGATGTTGACGATGCCCAGGTCCACGCCCAAGAACCCGTCCGGCTCGTACTCGGGGGCGTCGGGCACGGTCACGCTGACCAGCAGGTACCACGTCCCGTCCCGGGCCACCAGGTCGGCCTCGCCCCGTTTGTGCTCGGCCAGCGCCTTGGCCTGGGCGGGTGAGCAGGTGAACGGCACCCCCTTCAGCCGTCCCCGCACGGTCCACAGCGAGATCGTGCGGGCGTCCGGGGCGAAGGACAGGTTGCGGGCGTCGTAGGGCTGGGCCGCGTCGGATCGGAACACGATCGGCTTGGACCCGGCTCCGCGGCGGCGCTTCGATCCGGGCCTGCCGTGGTCGCCGTTGCGGATGCCGGTGGCCAGGGAGGTGTAGGCGTCGGCGACCTTCTTGATGAGGTGCTGGGCCGCTTGGGAGCCGATCCCCGCTGCCCGCACATCCGCGTACACCAGTTTGCGGAGCGGGAAGTTCCTGGTCGTGCCGGTGTCGAAGGCCACCTGCGACACCCGGTTGGCCTGGGTGTTGACCGCGTGCAGGGTCGCCGCCAGCGCCGCCGCCTGCTCGGGCGACGGCGTCAGCTTCACCTGCACCGTGATCGTCGACACGGGTTGCATTCTGCACCCGCATGGTGGCGGAACGCGCTCGGACGCCCTTTTTCCCGGGGGTGACCCGCGTCACCGGATGCCGGGTACGGTCTATGCGGCGATTCCTCCCGGGGCTTCAAGCCCAGGGAGGCCCCACCGAACTAAGCTGAAGGCGTGGCGTCGACCCCTCGACCCCCCTCCGGCCAGCGACCCCCGGCCGGAGGCCCGCCTCCGGACCCCCACGCAGGAAGGGGCACCGATGACGCGCGACACGCGCCCCGGTACCGAGGTCCCCGGACCTTCCGGGCTGGAACGCCTGCGCACCAGGTACCGGGCCGTCCCCCCGGCCAGACGGCTGGTCGCCGGGGTGGCCGTGCTCGCCGTCGTCGCGGTCGCCGCCCTGGTCGCCTCGGTGCCCGTGGTCACCGCGGTCTCGGTCGCGCTGGCCCTGATCCTGCTCTTCGCCGCGCTGATGCGCTCGGCCGACGCCCTGGTCACCGTGGTCGTCTGCCTGATCTGGACCGCGGTCGCCTTCCCGCTCTTCCAGCTCCCGCTGGCCGGGGAGCCGGTCACCCTGCTCGTCCTGCTGCTGCCGCTGCCGGTCGTGGCGGCGGCAGCCGCCGTGCGCGAGTTCCCGGTCTGGCACACCGCCGCGCTGTCCCTGACCGCGGGCCTCGTCTTCGGCTTCTCCCTGGCCCTGGTCGGCATGGTCGCCCCCACGCCGCCCTCGTCCTGGGGGATCGGGGCGCTCTACGCCGCCGCCGGCGCCTGCCTGCTGTGGCGGCTGTCCGCGTCCCGGCAGATCCGCAAGGAGTCCGAGGCCGCCCGGGAGAGCGCCCAGGCCGACACCCGCCCGGTCTCCCGCGGCGCCCGCTCCGAACGTGTGAAGGGCCGCGCCGACGCCTCCCGGCCCGCGGCACCCGCCCGCGGGCGCGCGGCGGCCGCCGATGCGGGAGGTGAGCCGGTGCCGGTCGACGAGGCCCTGGCCGAGCTGGAGGCGATGATCGGCCTGGACCCGGTCAAGCAGCAGGTCCGCGGGCTGGCCGCGTCCATCGAGGCGGCCCGGCTGCGCGCCGACGCCGGGTTCCCGGTGGAGCGGCCGCTCCGCCACCTGGTCTTCTCCGGCCCGCCCGGCACCGGCAAGACCAGTGTGGCCCGCACCCTGGCCACCATCTTCCACTCCTTCGGGCTGCTGCCCACGGCCCGCGTGGTGGAGGCCCAGCGCGCCGACCTGGTGGGGGAGTACCTGGGGGCCACCGCCATCAAGACCAACGGCCTCATCGACGGCGCCCTGGGCGGGGTGCTGTTCATCGACGAGGCGTACTCCCTAGTCAACGAAGGCGACGGGCAGAGCGACCGGTTCGGCAACGAGGCGGTGCAGACCCTGCTCAAGCGCGCCGAGGACGACCGGGAGAACCTGGTCATCGTGCTGGCCGGGTACGAGAAGGAGATGGACGCCTTCCTGTCGTCCAACCCGGGCCTGGCCTCGCGCTTCTCCACCCGGATCACCTTCCCCAGCTACACCGCCGACGAGCTGTTCCGCATCGCCGGGAGCTTGGTCGCCCAGCGCGGCGACGTCCTGGACGCCGAGGCCGAGCGGACTCTGCGGCGAAGACTCGACCAGGCCGTGCAGCGCGAGGCCGTCGACGAGCTGGGCAACGGCCGGTTCGCCCGCTCCCTGGTGGAGAAGGCGGCCCAGGCCCGCGACGTACGGGTGGTCACCTCCGGGGTGGCGGGCGACCGGCCCGCGCCCCGGCCCGAGGCCGAGGAGCTCATCACCCTGCGGTCCGCCGACGTGATCACCGCCTACGACGAGCTGACCGCGCGCCTGCCCGGGTTCGGCGAGGCGCCGGGCATCGAGGAGGCCCTGGCCGAGCTCGACGCCATGATCGGGCTGGAGCCGGTCAAGGCCCAGGTCCGTTCGCTGGTCGCCCAGCTGCGGGTGGCCCGGCTGCGCGAGGAGCAGGGGCTGCTCAACCACGCGCCCATGCGGAACTTCGTCTTCACCGGGCCGCCGGGCACCGGCAAGACCACCGTCGCCCGCGTGCTGGGCCGGGTCTTCGCGGCCCTGGGCATGCTGGCCCGCGCCGACGTGGTGGAGGCCCAGCGCGCCGACCTGGTGGGCGAGCACCTGGGCGCCACCGCCATCAAGACCAACCGGCTGGTGGACCGGGCCCTGGGCGGGGTGCTGTTCATCGACGAGGCGTACTCGCTGATCAACCCGGGGTACGGCGGCGGGGACGCCTTCGGTGCCGAGGCGGTGCAGACCCTGCTCAAGCGCGCGGAGGACGACCGCTCCCGCCTGGCGGTGGTGCTGGCGGGCTATCCGGCGGAGATGGAGCGGTTCCTGGCCTCCAACTCGGGGCTGGCCTCGCGGTTCAACGTCCGGGTCCGCTTCCCGTCCTACACCGCCGACGAGCTCACCGCGATCGCGGAGGCGCTGGCCGCCCGCACCGGCGACGCCTTCGACGACACCGCCGTGGAGGACCTGCGCAGCATCTTCTCCCACGTGTGCGCCGAGGGGTGGATCGACGAGCTGGGCAACGGGCGCTTCGCCCGATCCCTGTTCGAGAAGGCGTGCTCCCAGCGGGACCTGCGGGTCTCCCAGGAGGTCGGCGACGCGGCGACCGCCGCCGAACTGACCGTCCTCACCAGTGCCGACGTCCGCTCCGCCTATGCCGAGGCCACCCAGCAGAGCTGATCCGGCGGGCGCCGGTGGCGCACCGGCCACCGGATTCCGCGTACTGCTAGTGTCCGGGCATGACCGCTTCACCCTCAACCTCCGCGGCGCCCGTCACCCAGGCCCTGATCCTGGCCGGCGGGCAGGCCACCCGGCTGCGGCCCTACACCGACACCCGCCCCAAGGCGATGGTGGAGGTGGCCGGACGGCCCATCATCGACTACCAACTCGAATGGCTGACGGGCCACGGCGTCGAGCACGTCGTGGTCTCCTGCGGGTACAAGGCCGAGGTATTGCGCGAGTACCTGGCCTCCCGCGACGGCGGCCCCGAGATCACCCTCCTGGTCGAGGACGAACCCCTCGGCCGGGGCGGCGCCCTGCGTTACGCCTCCCAGGGGCTGCCGGCGCAGGACGCGCCCTACTTCGCACTCAACGGGGACGTCCTCACCTGGTTCCCGCTGGACGAGATGACCGCCCACCACCGGGCCAAGGGCGGCCTGGCCACCCTGGCGCTGGCCCAGTTCCGCACCACCTGGGGCATCGTCGACGTCGACGGCCAGGACCGGATCGAGGGGTTCACCCAGAGCCCGCTGCTGCCGGTGTGGATCAACGCCGGCGTGTACCTGTTCGAACCCGGCATCACCCCGCTGCTGCCGGTCAAGGGCGACCACGAGTCGTCCACCTTCCCCGACCTGGCCGGGCAGGGGCGGCTCACCGCCTACCGCATCAGCGGGTTCTGGCGCGGGGTGGACACCGCCAAGGACGTCAAGGAGGCGGGGGAGGAGATCACCGCCATGCGGCAGGGGGCCTGACCCCGAACCGGGCTCGGGGCGCCGGGGAGGCGGTCGGTATCGTCGCCTTCGTGACGAACAACGGTTTCATCCTCTCCAGCGCCCCCAACTTCCGCGATCTCGGCGGCCACCGGACCGCCGGGGGAGGCACGGTCCGCCACGGCCTGCTGTACCGCTCCGACGCCCTGCACACCATCTCCGAGCCGGACCTGCCGGTCTACAACGGCCTGGGCATCCGCCAGCTCATCGACCTGCGCACCGCCCACGAGCGGGAGAGCCTGCCGGACATCACCCCCGAGGGCGCCGCCTACACCGCCATCTCGGTGCAGGACCCGACCGCGGCCGGGGCGAACTTCTCCCAGGCCCTGCTGGACCGCGAGCGCGCCCGGGCCATGTTCGCCGACGGCGCCGCCGAGCGCTTCATGTTCGGCGTCTACCGCGAGCTGGTCACCGACGGGGCCGCACTGACCGGCTACCGCGACCTGGTCGAGCGCGCGGCCGAGGGCCCGACGGCCCTGGTCTTCCACTGCAGCGCCGGCAAGGACCGCACCGGGTGGGGCGCGGCCCTGCTGCTCACCCTGCTGGGCGTGGACCGGGCCGCGGTGGTCGCCGACTACCTGGCCAGCAACGAGCGCCAGGAGAACACCGACAAGTGGATGCGCATGCTGTCGGAGCACAGCGGCCTGGAGTGGGAGGAGGTCGTGCCGATGACCAGGGTGCGCGCCGAGTACCTCCAGACCTCGTTCTCCCACATCGACGAGGTGTACGGCTCCTTCGACGGCTACGTCTTCGACGGGCTGGGCCTGTCCCGGGCCACGGTGGACGCCCTGCGCGCCCGCATGGTCGCCTGACCCGCGCCTACAGGGCGTCGAGGCGGCGGCGCAGGTCGGCGCCGTCGGTGGCGGCGTCGAGCACGTCGCCCAGCTCGGCCAGGACCGAGGCCCTGTCGCGGCCCCGGTCGAGCAGCCGCCGCGCGGCCGACCACAGCTCGGCGGGGCGCCCGGACCACAGCCGCTCGGCCAGCCGCTCGTGCCGGTCCAGCGCCCGCTCCCGGTCCGGGTCGTCGCCGGTCACCGGGCGGTACCAGTGGTCCTGTCCGGTGGAGTGGCGGCCGCTGGGCGGGGTGGCCGCCTCGTACTCGCCGAAGTGGTCCAGCCGCAGCAGCGCCCGGCGGCCCCGCGGGGTCGCCGGGTCGAACTCCTCGGGGGCCCACGAGATCAGGTCGCTGGCCAGCAGCGGGAACGCGAACATGCGCCGGGCCAGCGCCGAGAAGTCGCCGTCGGGCAGCAGCCTGCGCACCGCCTCCTGGCGCAGCCCCAGCGGTCGGGCGGGGTCCCGGTAGACCCTGGTGAACTCGGCGGTGGACTCCCACACCGCGTCCAGGGTCGCCCCGACGGCGACCTCGGGCAGGCCGGTGCGCGGACCGGCCCAGCGCACCCAGGCCGCCAGCACGTGGGGCATGGCCTCCTGCTCCTCGGGCAGCAGCACCACCCGGCCGGGCAGCCAGCGCAGCAGGAACGCCTCCACCTTGCGGGGGCTCACCCGGGTCGGCCGGCCGGCGTCCACGTCGCAGCCGTAGGCGATGATGTGGTCGGCGCAGCGGCTCGCGGTGTAGGAGTCCGACAGCTCGGCGGCCTCGTCGGAGGACAGGAAGCGGGCGGCCAGCACCGCCCGGCGGTCGCGCCGCCACACCGGGACGCCGTCCTGCGCGTCCCGGCCGCAGGGCTCCGGCAGTGTCCGCACCCGGGCGTTGGCCAGGGCGAAGTGCGCGGCCAGGGAGCCGCCCGCCAGGTCGGCGGCGGTGGGGCCGGCCGGCAGCGGGGCGGCGTCGGCGCCCCCGCCCGCGATCACCCGTTCGGTCACGCGCAGGGCGCGGACCAGGCGGCTGCGGGCCTGGGCGGGGTCCAGTTCGGCGAACCGGGTGAACTCGTCGGCGGCGGCCCGCTCCCGGCACCCCTGGAGGAGCTTCTCGACCTTGGTGGTGACCCAGGCGTCGCGCAGCACCCCGCCGGCGTTGTGGTCCACCACCAGGATGAGCGCGTGCTCGGGGACGGCCGCGGCTTCGCCCTCCCCGCGGCCGAACACGCACACCACGTCGTCGGTGTCCCCGAACAGGTCGCTGTTGACGTAGGCGCCCAGCGGTACGACCCGGCCCAGCTGGGACGCCCACTCGGGGACCTGGAGCCCCTGCTCGCGCAGCGCGATCATGCCCTGCTCGGCGAGGAGGCGCAGGCCGGGCGTGGTGCCCAGAGCGGCGACCGCGGCCAGCACGCCCAGTCCGGCGGGCTTGCCGGAGGCGGCGGCGTGGGTGATCAGGCCCTCGCCGAGCACCCGCTCGACGTCGAGCCCGGGCACGCGCTCGCCCCACCAGGTGCCGAGCAGCTCACTGAAGGCGAGCTCGGCGTCGAGGGGGTGCCGCATGGCGAGCATCGCCCTGGCGGCGCGCAGCATCTCGTCGAAGGCGGCGCCGGGAACCGGTTCGGGGTTCGCGGATGAGGGAGGTGTAGGGGAGGGCACGGTCCGAGCGTATGACAGCCGGGGGCCCGTGATTCACGGTCCGGGGGTTTCACCCGGTTCCTCCCGGCGCGTCCGCCGCTCCGGAAAGGGGAGCGGGGCGTGCCCGGCCGGGCACGCCCCGCTCGCCGCGGGTCGGGCGGATCACCGTGGCCGGGGAACCACCCGGTGGCCGGCGAACAGGGTCGGCCCCTGGGCCCGGGCGGCCGCTTTGGCCGCTTTGCGCGCGCCCTGGGAGGGCGGCACCGAGTTGACCATCGCCTCCAGGTGCTCGCGGGCGATGCGTTCGACGAGGTGCGGCGTGACCGCGATGCCCAGGTGTTCGGCGCAGTTCCAGGCGTCGCTGACGCACCGTTCGACGCAGCGGTGGGACAGACCGTTGAACTCGTCGTGCAGACGAGCCGAGATCCGTCGGAGATCCTGGACCGGGAAGGTCTGGAGCATTCTCGCTCACACTCCTGGTTGGTGATGGCCTGGACGGTGACCTCCACCCATTCCACTTGTTCTGAGCGGGCTGTCAACCCCTCTCCCGGCACGCTGTTGATAAAACCTGAGGTGGGCATCGTTTACTCGGACACCACCATCACCCCAGGTCAACAAGGCGAAAAGGACGTTTCGGGCATATAACGGAGCTGTTTCCAAGCTATGATCCCAAAGCGGACAAGTATCCCGATGCCTGGGAATTCGGGAGAAAACTCCTGTGGAAAACCAATGGTCTCCTCGTACGAGGTCCGCCGGTGGCCTACTATTTACCTCCCCGTCCGTGCGGGGCCCGCTCCCCGCGGGCCGTTGCGCCCGGACGGGCGTGTCCTATGCTTGAGCCGTGACAGCGGCCGAGAGGAGTCGTGGGAGTGACTCCCGAGGGCCGTGGAGCCCCCCGATCCCCTTTCGGCACCGCGCCGCGGATTCACATCACCCCCGCGCGGTCCGGTCCCCGGGACGAGGGGTCCGTGTGCTCGGTCGGTCGGGTCGGGAAATCCGAGGGTTCAGCGGAGGTGTCGAGCAGGTGAGCGCCGAGACGTCCATTCCTCCGCCCCGTTCCGACGGCGACGCCGTTCCGGACGACGCGGTCCGCGCACTTCTGGACGATTCCCCCATCGGATTCGCCCTGATGGATTCCACCGGGCGGATCATCGCCGCGAACCGCCTGGTCGCCGAGGTGCTCGGCCGCGCCCCCGAACTGTGCCCGGGGCACGAGCCCGTCGAGCTGATGCGCGCCTGCGGCGTCCCGGCCGCCGGGTCGGCGGTCGCCGAGCGCGCCGAGGACCGGGTGGTCCGCGTCCGCCACCGCACCGACGACGGCCGGCTGTGGGACCTCACCTGGTTCCCCGTCGTCGACCCCGTCACCGGCGACCCCCGGCTCGCCCTCATCGCGATCCGCGACGGCGGCGGCGTGCACCGCGACGAGCAGCGCCTGCGCGCCCTGCTCCAGATCGGCAACCAGGTCGTCTGGACCGCCGACGCCCGGGGCGAGGTCCACGAGGACAGCCCGCAGTGGCGCAACATCACCGGCCAGAGCACGCAGGACTACCTCGGCCGCGGCTGGCTCGACGCCCTGCACCCCGACGACCGGGCCTCCGTCGAGCGCGCCTGGGACGACGCCGTCCTGGACGGCACCCCGTTCGACGCGCTGTTCCGGGTGCGCACCCGCTCCGGCGGCTACGACCACTTCCGGGCCCGGGCCAAGCCCGTGACCGAGGGCGGGGCGCCCGTCGAGTGGGTGGGCAGCCTCGTGGACGTCACCACCGAGCGCGAGGCCGACGAGCTGCGCCGCCGGCTCAACCAGCAGCTCAGCGAGGCGGCCATGCGCACCGCCCGCCTCCAGCAGGCCACCTCCGACCTGGCCGAGGCCCTCACCGTCGACGAGGTCGTCGCCGCCATGTCCGAGATCGGCCGCTCCGGCGTGGGCGCCGACCACATCAGCGTGGTCCTGCTCGACCGCAACGGGGCGCGGCTGGACACCGTCGCCGCCGCCGGGGCCCATCCGCTGCCCCGCGCGTCGTTCCCGCTGGGCCACCCCGAGATCAGCGCGCTCGCCATCGCCGAGCGCGCCCCCCGCACCGCCGCCGACCCGGCCGGGCTCGCCGCCCTCCTGGAGGACGCGCCCGCGGTCGAGGAGCTGGTCCGCCTCACCCCCGAGCGGGCCTGGGCCGCGCTGCCCATGATGGTGGCGGGCCGCCCCATCGGGGCGCTGCGCCTGGCCTTCACCGCGCCGCGCGAGATCGGCGACGAGGAGCGCGTGTTCCTGGAGGCCCTGGCCGGGCAGTGCGCCCTGGCCATCGGCCGGGCCGCGCTCTACGAGCAGGAGCACAACACCGCGGAGGAGCTCCAGCGCAGCCTGCTCCCCGAGGAGCTGCCCGACGTGCGCGGGGTGCGCCTGGCCGCGTACTACCGGTCCGGCTCCCGCCACGTCCAGGTCGGCGGCGACTGGTACGACGCCTTCCCGCTGCCCGACGGGCGCATCGCCGGAGTGCTGGGCGACGTCATGGGCAAGGGCATCCCGGCCGCCGCGGGAATGAGCCGCATCCGCAACGCGTTGCGCGCACTGGCGTTCTCCATGCCGGAGCCCGCCGACGTCCTCACCGGGCTGGACCGCATGTTCAGCGCCACCGAGGCCATGGACCAGGTCACCACCCTGGTGTACTTCGTCCTGGACCCGGTCACCGGCCAGCTCGACCTCAGCAACGCGGGGCACCTGCCGCCGCTGGTCGTGGCGGGCGGGACCCGGCCCTCACTGCTGGACACCGACCCCGACACACCGCTGGGGATCACCTCCGTGCGAGGACACCACAAATTCTTCGTCCAACCCGGTAACACCGTCGCCCTCTACTCCGATGGACTGGTCGAGAACCGCAAACGGTCCGTCGACTCCGGGCTCGAGGAGCTCGTCGACGTGGCGTCCTCGGCTCCACCGGAAGTGGTGGGCGATCCACAGCAGATGCTGGAGTACCTTGTTGAGAGCATGCTCGAAGGGTATGAGCAGGACGATGACGTCACTCTGCTCGCCGTCCAGCTCCCGGTGATCGAGTCCGTCGCCGACCGTTGAGTCGCGTACGGAGGAGGACACCGTGGGGAGGAGCGGTGGACCGTACGAACAAGTCCATTCCTTTGCCTACAGTGAAGAAGCCGTTCCGCCCCGCACGGGGGTGATTCCGCGCAGCCGCCCGGAGAGCCGACCGCTCACCGTGCGTCTCCTGCGGGGAATGATCTCCGAGAGCGCATACGCTTGAAAGACAAACGGCTTCCCCGCCCCGGCGGGGACGATCCCAGGCCGCAGGTGGGAGAGGGCGCGGTGCCCGGTCCCGGCCAGGCGGACCACCGGGTCCGACAATCTCGCCACACGTCCGTTCGAGAGGTGTTTGTGTCATCTGCCAGTTCGACTCGCTCGAAGCAGTCCGAGTCACTGCAAGAGCCCGTCATTCAGCAGCTGATCGAGCGTGGGCGGTCCCAGGGCTATCTTGAGCCCGAGGACGTGCGCCGTGCCTTCGAAGAGGCCGAAATCCCGATGTCGCAGGCGCAGTCCGTGCTCCGCAGCCTCGCGAAGGAGGGCGTGACCGTACTCGTCCCCGAGTCCGCGTCCTCCCGGCGCAAGACCACGCGGCGCAAGACGACGGCCACGCGGTCCACCACCTCGACCAGGTCCACCAAGGTCACCACGACCTCCACCACGGCCCGGACCGCCAAGCCGGTGCGCGCCGCGGCCGCCCAGGAGCAGCCGGAGACGGTCACCGCCGTCGTCGACTCCGCCGAGGCCGCCGCCGACAAGAAGGCGCCCGTCCGCAAGGCCGCCGCCAAGAAGGCGACGACCGCGAAGAAGACCACCGCGGCCGCCGCCAAGAAGACGGCCGCGCCCAAGAAGGCCGCCGTCGCCAAGGACCCCGCCGCGGCCAAGAAGACCGCCGGCCGCAAGACCGCGGGCAAGAAGGACCTGGAGCTCGCGCCGGAGGCGGACGCGGACGCGGAGGACTTCGACGAGGACGACCTCGACGACCTCGAGCACACCGGCGCCGAGCTGGAGCTGGTCGAGGACACCGCCGAGGAGGTGCCGGAGAAGGAGCTCAAGCCGGCCCGCCCCGAGGCCGTGGGCTCCCCGGTCAAGACCGGGAACGAGGACGAGTCCTTCGTTCTGTACGACGATGACGACGACGCCCCCGCCGCGCAGGTGGTGGCCGCCGGCGCCACCGCCGACCCGGTCAAGGACTACCTCAAGCAGATCGGCAAGGTGCCGCTCCTCAACGCCGAGCAGGAGGTCGAGCTCGCCAAGCGGATCGAGGCCGGCCTGTTCGCCGAGGAGAAGCTCGCCGAGGAGGCCGACGGCCTCTCCTTCGAGCTGCGCGACGAGCTGGAGTGGATCGCCGAGGACGGCGGCCGCGCCAAGAAGCACCTGCTGGAGGCCAACCTCCGCCTGGTCGTCTCGCTCGCCAAGCGCTACACCGGCCGCGGCATGCTCTTCCTGGACCTGATCCAGGAGGGCAACCTGGGCCTGATCCGCGCGGTGGAGAAGTTCGACTACACCAAGGGCTTCAAGTTCTCCACGTACGCCACGTGGTGGATCCGCCAGGCGATCACCCGCGCGATGGCCGACCAGGCCCGCACCATCCGCATCCCGGTGCACATGGTCGAGGTCATCAACAAGCTGGCCCGCGTCCAGCGCCAGATGCTCCAGGACCTGGGCCGCGAGCCCACCCCGGAGGAGCTGGCCAAGGAACTCGACATGACCCCCGAGAAGGTCGTCGAGGTGCAGAAGTACGGCCGTGAGCCGATCTCCCTGCACACCCCGCTGGGCGAGGACGGCGACAGCGAGTTCGGCGACCTCATCGAGGACTCCGAGGCCATCCAGCCGGGCGAGGCGGTCAGCTTCACCCTGCTCCAGGAGCAGCTGCACTCGGTGCTGGACACCCTGTCCGAGCGCGAGGCCGGCGTGGTCTCCATGCGCTTCGGCCTGACCGACGGCCAGCCGAAGACTTTAGACGAGATCGGCAAGGTCTACGGGGTCACCCGCGAGCGCATCCGGCAGATCGAGAGCAAGACGATGTCCAAGCTCCGCCACCCGTCGCGCTCCCAGGTGCTCCGCGACTACCTGGACTAGGCCGTCCGGAGTGCATCGCGGCCTGAGACGGCCTGAACCCGTGTGCCCTTCCGTTCGCTGAACGGGAGGGCACACGGGTTCCGCGGTGCCTTCGTCGGTCGACGGGTGTGGCGACGCCCGCGTTCCCGCACCATCGGCCGGCCCGTTCCCACACGCGCCGACCTGACCGGGTACCGCCCGGCCGCGGTGGATTCGATCCCAGGTGTTCCGTCGTCCATCCGACACCGCCCATGCTCGCGCAGTGCCTGTAGGTGCGGGATAAAGTCGCGATGCCGGTTCGTTATCTCACGCAGAGCGACGGAGCGGTCCCCGGTCCCCCGGTCCCTCCGGCTCAGTCGCGCACGACGACGTCGAGGACCCGCGGGGCCCCGGCCTTCGCCTCGGGCGTCTCCACCGTGTGCCCCAGGTCCCGCAGCGCCGCGGCCAGCTCCGCTACGCCGGCCGCCTCGACCCCCTCGGCCAGCAGCGACCGGGCGATGTCGCCGCGGGTGGCCTTGGCCATGTGGCTGACCACCGAGCGCCGGACCTCCGAGCCGACGACCCGCTCGCGCAGCACCCGCACCGACACCAGCCGCTCGGCCGCGGCGCCCCGGGGCTTGAACGCGGCGGTGTAGGTCGCCGACCGGCAGTCCACGAGCAGCCGGTCCCCGGCCAGTTCCCCCAGCGGTCCGGCCATGGCCCTGCGCCAGTAGGCGCCCAGCCCGCCCAGCGGCGGCAGCTTCACACCCATCGACAGCCGGTAGGGCGGCAGCGCGTCGTCGGGGCCGACCACGCCCCACAGCCCGGAGAAGACCAGGACCCGCTCCCGGACGCGGCCGGGGTGCTCCCGGAGCAGTTCGGGCAGGCCCAGGCGGTCGTAGAGGACGCCGGTGTACAGGTCGGCGGCGCGCAGGGTCGGCGCGGTGGCCGCGTCCAGGTCGCGCTTGACGGCGTCGGCCTGTCCCGGGGTGAGCCCCAGCACCTCCAGCGCGGTGTCCTCCGGGCCCGAGCACAGCTCCTCCAGCGCCGCCAGGACCTCCCGGCGGGCGGGGGCCAGTGCGGGCAGCACCAGGGACTCCGGGTCCACGGCGGGACCGGTGCCGGAGGGGGCCTTGCCCTCGGACGGCGGCAGCAGGATGAGCATGGTCGAACGGTCTCCAGGTTCGATCGGGGTGGTCGGTCCACATGCTAGGGCGTGGCGGGCGCCCCGGCGGCCGGGGCGGGCCCGCGGCCCGCTAGGATCGCCGCTTCCGGAGAGAGGGAGGCGGCGGGCGTGCACGAGTGGGCGGCGCGGGTGGCGCGGGACTGGCCGGCGTTCGAGGTCGTCGAACGGGGCGGCTGGCGGTTCGGCACCGCGGAGGGGGTGACCAAGCGCGCCAACAGCGCCGTGCTCCTGGCACCCGGCGCGGACCCGGCCGAGGTCACCGCGTTCTACCGGGAGCGGGGGCTCACCCCCTGCGCCCAGGTGTGGCCGGGGCAGGAGGAGGCGGACGCGCGCCTGGAACGGCACGGCTACGCGGTGGTGGAGCCCACACTGGTCCTGGCCCGGGAGCCGCTCGGGCGCCCGCGGGCCCCGGGCACCACGGCGGTCGCCGCCGCGCCCGGCGCCGACTGGCTCGCCCACGGCCCGGCCCGGGTGGACGTGGTCGCCCGCATCCTGGGCGGGACCACCGCGCTGTACGGGACCGCCCCCGGCGGCGCGGGCCGGGGCTGCGCGGTGCTGTCGGGGCGCTCGGCGGCGGTCTGCGCCATGGTCACCGCCCCCGGGGCCCGGCGCCGGGGCGTCGCCTCGGGGATCCTGGCCGACCTGTTGGCCGCGGCCCATGACAAGGGCGCCACCGATGCCTACCTGTGCGTGGTGACGGAGAACACGGCGGCGCGCCGCCTCTACGAGGGCTTCGGGTTCACCGAGGTGTCCGCGTACCACAACCGCGTCCTGGCCTGAGGCCGCTCCGCGGTCCGGGCACACGACGGGCGGCGGTCCCCTGTCGGGGGCCGCCGCCCGTGTCCGTGCGGTGCGACCGGCGCTACTTGTCGTCGTTGAGCTTGTCGGTCTCGTCGTGGATGTCCGAAGCGATCTTCCGGAGGGAATCGTCGTGCTTGCGCATGTGGTGCGCGCAGAACAGCAGCTCGCCACCGGAGTTCAGCAGCACCCGGACGTAAGCCTGTGCACCACAGCGGTCGCAACGGTCAGCAGCCGTCAGCGGCTGGGTGGGGGCAAGGGTTCCAGTCACTTCGCCATCCTCAATACTCGGCGTCGGTCACCTCAGACAACATCTAACCCGACCCAGACGTTCCCAACCCGGGGCCGTGTACGCCGACAGCGGAATCCGCCTGATTGGTGCCTGGAGATCTCCCTTTGGGGCCTTTGTGGCCGCTCGTCGTTTCTACTCCTTGGTGTACCCCCTGAACGCCCGACGCATCCCCGGAAAAGGGGAGTATCCAGGTCGCATCCACCGGAGGTGGTAGTCTCGCGCGGGGCAGGACCGTTCCGGCCGCCGCCGACCCCGCTCCCCGCGGTGTTCCCGGTCGCCGCCGGCCCGCCCCGGGCGACCGTCCGGCACCGCCGCCGGACCCGTACGAACCCGCCCGAACCCTCCCCGGCGTACGAGGTGAACCGACCCGTACGCCGTGGCCTGGCCCTTTTCGTCGGTGCGGCGCGGTACAAAGGGCACGCACCGCATCCGAGCCCCGATGGCCCTCAAGACGCAGGAGATGTCCGAGTGACCGCCTTGACCGCAGCCGTCCACGACCCCGAGGACTATTCCGCCCGGCACCTGTCGGTCCTCGAAGGTCTTGAGGCGGTGCGCAAACGGCCGGGCATGTACATCGGCTCCACCGACAGCCGCGGCCTCACCCACTGCATGTGGGAGATCATCGACAACTCCGTCGACGAGGCCCTGGGCGGCTTCTGCACGCGTATCGACGTCGTCCTGCACAACGACGGCTCGGTGTCGGTGGCCGACGACGGCCGCGGGATCCCCGTCGACATCGAGCCCAAGAGCGGGCTCTCCGGTGTGGAGCTGGTCATGACCAAGCTGCACGCCGGCGGCAAGTTCGGCTCCGGCTCCTACACCGCCTCCGGCGGCCTGCACGGTGTCGGCGCCTCCGTGGTCAACGCCCTGTCCGCCCGCGTCGACGTGGAGGTCGACCGCCAGGGCCACACCCACGGCCTCTCCTTCCGCCGCGGCATCCCCGGGCGCTTCGCAGGGGCCGGGCCCGACGCCGAGTTCACCGCCGTCTCGGGGCTGGAGCAGTTCCGCAAGATCGCCAAGAAGCTCACCGGCACCCGCATCCGGTTCTGGCCGGACATGCAGATCTTCATCAAGGGCGCCGAGATCGCCCGGGAGTCCCTGCTGGAGCGGGCCCGCCAGACCGCCTTCCTGGTGCCCGGGCTCACCATCTCCGTGCGCGACGAGCGCGTGGAGGGCGAGGAGCAGCCCTTCGAGGAGGAGTTCCGCTTCGACGGCGGGATCAGCGAGTTCTGCACCTTCCTGGCACCCGACGACGCGGTCAGCGACGTGCTGCGCATCCAGGGCAGCGGCAACTTCACCGAGACCGTCCCCGTGCTCGACGACGCCGGGCACATGGTCCCCGCCGACGTGGAGCGCCGGCTGGACGTGGACGTCGCGCTGCGCTGGGGCACCGGCTACGACACCACGGTCCGCTCCTTCGTCAACGTCATCGCCACCCCCAAGGGCGGCACCCACATCACCGGGTTCGAGCGCGCCCTGGTCCGGGTCATCAACGACCAGCTGCGCGCCGTCAAGCTGCTCAAGAACAGCGACGACCCGGTCACCAAGGACGACACCCAGGAGGGGCTCACCGCGGTCGTCACCGTCCGCCTGCCCGAGCCCCAGTTCGAGGGCCAGACCAAGGAGATCCTGGGCACCTCCGCGGCCGCCCGCATCGTCTCCCAGGTGGTCGGCCGGGAGCTGCGCGAATTCCTCACCTCCACCAACAAGGCGGACAAGGCCAAGGCCCGCACCGTCATGGAGAAGGTGGTCAACGCCGCCAAGGCCCGCCTGGCCGCCCGCCAGCAGCGCGAGACCCAGCGGCGCAAGAACGCCCTGGAGAACTCGGCGCTGCCCGCCAAGCTGGTGGACTGCCGCAGCGAGGGGCTGGACCGCAGCGAGCTGTTCATCGTCGAGGGGGACTCGGCGCTGGGCACCGCCAAGCTGGCCCGCGACTCGGAGTTCCAGGCGCTGCTGCCCATCCGCGGCAAGATCCTCAACGTGCAGAAGTCGTCGGTCGCCGACATGCTCAAGAACGCCGAGTGCGCCGCCATCATCCAGGTGATCGGCGCCGGGTCCGGCCGCAGCTTCGACCTCGACGCCGCCCGCTACGGCCGGGTCATCCTCATGGCCGACGCCGACGTGGACGGCGCGCACATCCGGTGCCTGCTGCTCACCCTCATCTACCGCTACATGCGGCCGATGCTGGAGGCGGGCCGGGTGTTCGCCGCGGTCCCGCCGCTGCACCGCATCGAGCTCACCAACACCCGCCGCAAGCGGGGGGCCAAGCCCGAGGACAAGTACATCTACACCTACTCCGACGCCGAGCTGACCCGCACCCTCCTGGACCTGGAGAAGCGCGGCATCGCCTGGAAGGAGCCGGTGCAGCGCTACAAGGGCCTGGGCGAGATGGACGCCGACCAGCTGGCCGAGACCACCATGGACCCGCGGTACCGCACCCTGCGCCGCATCCGGGTGGAGCAGGCCGAGGAGGCCGCGAACGTGTTCAACCTGCTCATGGGCAACGAGGTCGCGCCGCGCCGCCGGTTCATCCAGCAGGGCGCCCAGGAGCTCGACGTCGCCCGCATCGACGCCTAGCCCCCGCGGCCGCCCCCGCCCGCCACGGCCCCCTCGGCCCCGGTCCCGGACACTCCGGGGCCGGGGCCGTCCGGGTCAGGCGGGCGGGGCCCAGACGCCCTCGCCGAGGAAGCGGTCGATGGCGTCGCGGTACGGGGCGGGGTCCAGCCCCCGCTCGGCCACCCAGGCGTCGTTGTAGTAGCTGTGCCGGTAGCGCTCGCCGCCGTCGCAGATCAGGGTCACCACGCTGCCCCGGCGCCCTTCGTCGAGCATCCGGGCCACCAGGTGCCACACGCCCCACAGGTTGGTCCCGGTGGATCCGCCCGCCGACAGGCCGGTCCGGTCGTACAGGTGGCGCATGGCGGCGATGCTCGCGGCGTCGGGCACCGGCATCATCAGGTCGATGACCGACGGAACGAAGCTCGGCTCCATGCGCGGGCGGCCGATCCCCTCGATGCGCGAGGGCATCCCCGTGCCGTAGTCCGCGGCGCCGGTCACCCACCCCGGGAAGAACGCCGAGTTCTCCGGGTCCACCACCGCCAGCCGTGTGTGCAGCCGCTTGTAGCGCAGGTAACGGCCGATCGTCGCCGAGGTGCCGCCGGTGCCGGCGCCCACCACGATCCAGTCGGGGCACGGGTGCCGCTCCATCGACAGCTGCTCGAAGATCGACTCGGCGATGTTGTTGTTGCCGCGCCAGTCCGTCGCCCGTTCGGCGTAGGTGAACTGGTCCATGTAGTGGCCGCCGCTCTCCGCGGCCAGCCGCTCCGCCTCGGAGTACATGTCCGGCGGGGAGTCCACGAAGTGGCAGCGGCCCCCGTAGCGCTCGATCAGGGCGATCTTCTCCGGGCTCGTCCTGCGGGGGATCACCGTGACGAAGTCCAGGCCCAGCAGCCGTGCGAAGTACGCCTCCGACACCGCGGTGGAGCCGGAGCTGGCCTCCACGATCGTGGTGCCCTCGTCGATCCACCCGTTGGCCAGCCCGTACAGGAACAGGGACCGGGCGAGCCGGTGCTTGAGGCTGCCGGTCGGGTGGACCGACTCGTCCTTGAGGTAGAGGTCGATGCCCCATTCGGGGGGCAGCGGGAACACGTGCAGGTGCGTGTCGGCCGAGCGGTTCGCGTCCGCGATCACCTTGCGGACCGCCTCGTCGGCCCAGGAGCGCCGCGAGTCGCTGCATCGGTCCACCCAGGGGGTGCCGTCGGGGTCTGTCGGAGGTGCCATGACCAGCAGGGTAGCGGGCGGGCACGGCGAGGCCCCCGGGACTCCGCGTCCCGGGGCCCTCGGCGGGGTGCGGCCCTCAGTCGAGCGAGCCGCCCGACATCACCGCGTGCATGCGGCGGTAGGTGGCCGCCTCCTCGTGCCTGCTCTGGCGTTCCAGGGTGCGGGCGAGCGCGATGTGCGCCCAGTGGTCCACCGGGTCGAGCTCGATGATCCGGCGGAACGTCCGCTCCGCCTTGTTCAGCTGCGCGGAGTGGAAGTAGGCGCGGCCCAGGAGCTCCAGCAGGGAACGGCTCTCGGGCTCGTCCTCCACGGCCGGCTCCAGGGTTCTGGCCGCGTAGATGGGGTCGCCCAGCTCCATGAACATGCGGGCGCGGTTGAAGATGTCGTACGTGCTCTCTTCCACGAGTGCTCCTCCCGGCGGCACGGGGGCCGTCATCGGGTCGAACGGTCGGGGGGACGACCGCATTCCCCTAGTTGATCCCCGGTCACCGGGGGCGCACACGCCCGCGGGCCCCCTCAGAAGTCGACGGGGGAGAGCCGGCCGGTGTCCACGTCGTAGACCGCCCCCGCCACCGGCAGCCCGGCGGGCAGCAGCGGGTGGTGGCGGATGCGCTCCAGGTCGTGCCGCAGCGCCCCCAGCTGGTCGTTGTCGGTGTGGAAGTCCAGGCTGCGGGTGTCCACCCCGTACTCCTCCATGATGGTGTCGTGCACCGCGTCGTCGCTGGGGACGGACGCCATCTTGCACCTGGTGTGCGGCATGACCAGCACCCGCTCCACTCCCAGCAGGTACACGGCCAGCACCAGGGTCCGCAGGGTGTCATCGGTGACCCGGGCGCCCGCGTTGCGC
Organism: Nocardiopsis changdeensis; assembly: GCF_018316655.1. Taxonomy (GTDB): domain Bacteria; phylum Actinomycetota; class Actinomycetes; order Streptosporangiales; family Streptosporangiaceae; genus Nocardiopsis; species Nocardiopsis changdeensis. The sequence goes on from NZ_CP074133.1 coordinate 1,837,267, forward strand.
ATGATCTTGGCGTCGCCGGGCTTGAGGCCCAGCAGGTCCAGCGGTTCGATCCTGGAGTCCATGCAGGTCACCAGGGCCAGGCCGCGCGCGGCGACGGGCTTGAGCCCGGCCAGTGAATACCGGGCCGCGTAGTCCTCGTTGGCGGCGATGACGTCGTCGAACGCGCCGCCCGCCGGGCCGCTCGTGCTGTCGTTGCTCATGAGATCCCCCTCAGTCCGTACCCAAGACGATGCCGTGCACATCGAACCAGGTCGGTGTGCACGGCATGTTGCGACTTCCTCAGGCCCCGGAACCCGGGGCCGTGATACCGAAGTCGGTCCGTCCACTCCCTACCGTAACGATCGCGCGCGGCAGAGCCTCACCCGACCCGTCCCGACGCTCGGTCGTGTCGGGCAGGCGCACCGGCTTGCCGTCGGCGCGGGCGGCCCGCGCCGGACCCCGGCCGATCCACGCCATGAGCAGGGTGTCCTCGCCCTTGAGGTAGCGGTGGCAGCGCACACCGCCGGTGGCGCGGCCCTTGGCCGGGTACGCGGAGAACGGGGTGACCTTGGCCGCTCCGGCCTGGGTCCCCTCCAGGGCACTGCTCGCACCGGACACGGTCACCACGACCGAGTCCTCGGGGCTGCTCACCGCGCCGAACCACAGCACGCGGGCCTCCTCCGGCAGCCGTACGCCCGCCACACCGCCGGCCGGGCGGCCCTGCGGGCGCACCGCGGAGGCGGGGAAGCGCAGCAGCTGCGCCTCGGAGGTGACGAACGCCAGGTCCTCCTCGCCCGTGGACAGCTGGGAGACGCCGATGACGCGGTCGTCGTCCTTGAGGGTGATGACCTCGAAGTCGTCCTTGTTGGGCGGGTAGTCCGGGGCGACCCGCTTGACCACGCCGGCGACGGTGCCCAGCACGAAACCGGGCCCGGAGGCGTCCATGGACACCACCGACACGACCCGTTCGTCCCCGTCCAGCTGGACGAACTCGGCGACCGGAAGGCCCGACGCCAGCGGCGGGGCCTCCTCGCCCTCGTCGGGCAGCTCGGGCAGCTCCACCACCGGGACGCGGATCATCCGCCCCAGGTCGGTGACCAGGCCGACGTCCGAACGGGAGGTGGTGGGCACCGACACGGCGATCGCGTCGTGCCGCACGCGCAGCCCCTCGAACATGGGCGGCGGGACGGCCCCCCGGCTGCGGCCGATCCGCCCGTCCACGTCCATGAGCACGTGGCAGGGCTGGTCGGCCATCTCCAGCGGGATCACCGCGGCGCGGGAGACGCCGTCGCTCTCGCGCAGCTGCGTGCGGCGCGGGGTGGCGAACTTCTTGGAGACGTCGCCCAGCTCCTTGGAGACGACCCGGCGCAGCTTCTTGTCCGACTCCAGGATCGACGTGAGCTCGTCGATCTCGCTGTTGAGCTGGTCGCGCTCGGTCTCCAGCTCCAGCCGGTCGAACCTGGTCAGGCGGCGCAGCGGGGTGTCCAGGATGTAGCGGGCCTGGATGTCCGACAGGTCGTAGGCCGACATCAGCGACTCGCGGGCCGCGGTGGAGTCATCGGCCTCGCGGATGAGCGCGATGACGCGGTCGATGTCGAGCAGGGCCACCAGCAGGCCGTCCACCAGGTGCAGGCGCTCGCGGCGCTTGCGGCGGCGGAACTCGCTGCGGCGGCGCACGACCTCCAGCCGGTGGCCGACGTAGACCTGGAGGAGCTCGCGCAGGCCCAGGGTCTGGGGCTGGCCGTCGACCAGGGCGACGTTGTTGATGCCGAAGGACTCCTCCATCGGCGTCAGCCGGTAGAGCTCCTCCAGGACGGCCTCGGGGTTGAAGCCGTTCTTGAGCTCGATGACCAGCCGCAGCCCCTGGTTGCGGTCGGTCAGGTCCTTCAGGTCGGAGATGCCCTGGAGCTTCTTGGACTGCACCAGCTCCTTGATGCGGGCGACGACCTTCTCGGGGCCCACGTTGTAGGGCAGCTCGGTGACGATCAGGCCGGTGCGCCGGGCGCTGACCTTCTCGATGGCGACGGTGGCGCGGGTCTTGAACGTGCCCCGCCCGGTCCGGTAGGCGTCGCGGATGCCGTCCAGTCCGACGATGCTGCCACCGGTGGGCAGGTCCGGCCCCGGGACGAACTCGGTGAGCTCCTCCAGGGTGGCCTCGGGGTGGGCGATGAGGTGGCGGGCCGCCGCGATGACCTCGCCCAGGTTGTGCGGGGCCATGTTGGTGGCCATGCCGACCGCGATGCCGGCGGCGCCGTTGACCAGCAGGTTCGGGAAGGCCGCGGGCAGGACCTCGGGCTCGGTCTCCTGGCCGTCGTAGTTGGGCTTGAAGTCGACGACGTCCTCGTCGATGCCCGACACGAGCAGCTCGGCGGCCCGGTCCAGGCGGGCCTCGGTGTACCGCATGGCGGCGGGGGCGTCGTCGCCGCCCAGGGAGCCGAAGTTGCCGTGGCCGTCCACCAGGGGGACGCGCATGGCGAAGGGCTGGCTCAGGCGCACCAGCGCGTCGTAGATGGCGGAGTCGCCGTGGGGGTGCAGGCGGCCCATCACCTCACCGACCACGCGGGCGCACTTGACGTGCCCGCGCTCCGGGCGCAGCCCCATTTCGTTCATCTGGTACAGGATGCGGCGCTGGACGGGCTTCATGCCGTCCCGCGCGTCGGGCAGGGCGCGCTGGTAGATCACCGAGTAGGCGTACTCGAGGAAGCTGCCGCGCATCTCCTCGGAGACGTCGATGTCGATGATCTTCTCTGCGAGATCCTCGGGGGGGTGGGAAGTTGTACGGGCCATGTCCGTAATTCTGGCCCGAACCAGAGACTGAAACGTACGTGTGCGCGTGGTCGGGCGTGTGTGAGTCGCGCGACTGGCGGGTTTCGTCCGTGGCGGTGGCGCTTTATGACCTTCCTGCCGAGGGGCGGCCCCGCTCCGGGAGCGAATCGGAACGGGGCCGCCGGGGTGCCGTCGCGCGGGTCAGCCGCCGAAGGGGACGGTCAGGGTCGCACCCCCGTCCGCGCCGGTCCGCACGCTGGAGTCGGCCGTGCCCAGGGCGCTCCAGATCTTCAGGCGCACGGTCCCGCCGTCGAGGTCGGCGAAGCCGCCGGAGACGGAGGAGGGGCCCCGGCCCTGCGTGTGGGTCTCCCACCCGGTGACGTCGTCGGTGGCGAAGTAGGGGTAGGTCTCGGTCCGGTCGACGGTCCCGTCGCCGTCGAAGTCGTACTCGACGCGCACCTGGACGGCGTTGGCGACCGAGGCCCCGGAGTCCACCGGCAGGGAGAAGGCGGTCTCCCCGCCGTCGAAGGAACCGCTCACACCCTCCAGTTCGAGGACCACGGCGTCCGCGGGCGGGTCGCCGTCGCGGTTGGCGCCCCCGGCGTCGGGGACCGTGATGACGCCCGCGGTGCCGGGGGGCTCGGCCGACAGGTCCGACCCGTTCGGGTACAGCACGCCGTCGCCCAGGTCGCCGCCCCCGGGGTCGGGGTCGGGCGACGGGTCGGGGCCGCCCGGGTCGCCCCCGCCGCCCTCGCCGACGGTGGAGGCCAGGGTGCCGGGGGCCACCTCCAGTTCGGTGCCGTCGGAGAAGGTGACCGTGATCGGCGAGCCGCCGGGGTTGAACGCGGTGTAGGCGCGCCCGTCGCCGTCGGAGAACACCGCGTAGTGGGCGGTGTCGGCCGTGACGGACGCGTCCACGGTGCCGACCTCGGCCAGCGTGGAGATCCACTGATAGGTGTGCGGCTTGGAGCCGCCCGCCTCCGGTTCGTAGGTCTGCCACTGCGCCTCGAACATGTCCAGGGCGGCGTCGCCGTCCGACAGCGCCCGGTGCGCCCAGTGGATGTCGCGCCAGATCTCGGGCTCGCGTCCCAGGCGGTCCACGAGGGACTCGTACATCGCCCCGGCGTGCGCCGGGTCGTGGCCCAGGTAGAGGGAGCCCGCGGTGATCGGCAGGTAGTTGATGCCGTAGTGCTCCTCGTCGCCGCCGTCCCACCAGATGCGGTAGTCGCCGCCGTCGCCCCAGACCATGCCGACCACGTCGTGGCCGAACCCGTCGGGGAAGGCCTCCCCGCCGTGGTCCTGCCAGTAGCGGGTGACGGTGGAGGCCTGGGTGGTGTGCAGGAAGACGCCCAGGTCGCGCAGCTCCTCGTCGCCGGTCAGCGCGCCGAAGAGCGCGGTGGAGGAGGCGAAGTGCATGCCCTCGGAGGACGACTCCTGGTTGTTGCCCGCGGCGAACCCGGCGTGGCCGGAGGCCCAGCCGTGCCCGGCGTAGGGGGAGAAGGAGCGCAGGCGGGGGAAGAGGCCGGCCTCGGTGGCGGCCACGTCGTCGATGACCATGCGCACCATGCCGCCCCAGGCGTCCTCGGCCGCCCAGCCCCGGTCGTAGCGGGCGATGGTGGCGGCGGCCGAGACCAGGTAGCCGTAGTGGAAGTCGTGGTCGTTGAGCTCGGTGGTGGCGCCGAAGCTGTCCGGGTAGCCCAGGAGCGTCCCCCAGTCGGCCTCGTAGTGCAGGCCGCGGCCGCCCCCGGCGGTCAGCCAGTCCTCGACGCGCCCCTTGAGCAGGCCCAGGAGCTCGTCGCGGGCCTCGGTGTACCCGATGGAGTCCGCGATGGGCACTAGCTGGGCCAGGCGGCCCATGGCCTTGCCGTCCCAGTAGGTGTCGCCGGGGGAGGGGAAGTGCGCGTCCTCGGCGAGGACCTCGTCGATGAGCAGGCGCAGCCGGTCGTGGTCGGCGGAGTCGACGGTGGGCAGGCTCGGCAGGATGCCCTGCGTGGTCAGCTCCGTGGTGAAGGAGCCGCCCAGCGCCACGCGCATCTCCCCGCGCGGGGAGGCGTAGGACAGGCCGGCGACCTCGTCGTCGCTGTTGCCCCAGTGGTGCGGGTACATCGCCAGGACGGTGCCCTCGGCGCCGCCCTCCAGCGCCTCGGTCTCCACCCGGTAGGTGCTGGTGAGGGTGGCGGCCGCCTCGTCGTAGTCGTACTCGACGACGGAGCCGGTGACGGCGGAGTGGGCGTAGGGGGCGAAGTCGTCCAGCGCGTCCGGCGAGGGCAGCAGGGCGACGGAGTAGTGCCCGCCGTCCCCGGTGGGCGCGGTGAAGGTGTCCCCCGAGCGGGTCCAGGGGGACCCGGTGGGGGAGAAGAGGGCGTAGTGGTTGCCGTTGACGGTGGCGCCGACCGTCGAGCCCTCCTCGTGCCAGACGTCCGGCGAACCGGTGAAGGCCACCTCGGCGTCGCCGCCGTCGGTGCGGGCGTGCGCGAAGGGCAGGCCCTGGCCGATGGTGACGTCCAGGGTGGGGCCGCCCGACCAGCGGGCGGTCACGGTCCAGTCGCCGCTGTCGGCGACCCGGGTGTCGGGGGAGTCCAGGCCGACGGCGCCCAGGGAGAGGTCAGCGGTGTGCGGGAACTCGTACTTGAGGCCGTCCGCGACCAGCCGGGGCTCGCGGGGGTGGCCCATCTCCAGGCCCCCGGCGTGGGGCCGGTAGGTGGCCGGGTGAGCGTAGAGGTTCTCGCCGTAGGGGTTGTCCGGGTAGCGCTGGAAGATGAGTGAGGACCACCACTCGTTGGTGGGTGCCGGTCCTTCGAAGTCCTCGGTGACCTTGGGGTCGACCGGCGCCCCGTTGAGGTCGGAGGGGCCGGTGGCGCCGGCGGGGAGGGCGTCGTCGTAGCTCCCGGCGCCGACCGGGACGAGGGCCGCGGCCGCGGCGGGGGCCGCGTTCGGGCCTGCGGTGAGGGCGGTGGTGGTCAGGGCGGTCGCGCCGCCGATCGCGAGCGCCGCCAGGACGGCGGCGGTGCCGCGGCCGGGGGACCGTCGGGAGGGGGCGGGGGGCGGGTGGTTGTCGTCCATCGGTGCGCCTCTCTGGGTTCAGCGGGGGGTTCGCGCATGGGAGCGCTCCCATGCGTGAGGAACCGTGCTCAGAGTGTGCTCAGGCGAAGATGTGAGCGCAATGGAGGAAACTTCGAAAGTTTCTGTTTTGTTACCGTGGTCGGCTCCCGTGGCCGGCGGGAACCGGCACACCCCGCGAACCGTGCGGAGCGCGAGGGGCGGGGGAGGAGCTTCAGGGCACCGCTCGCCGGCGGTGGCGGGCGACGGGCAGGGGGCCTCGTCGGAGGCGTCCGTTGGGGGCGGCGGTGGGCGACGGGCGGGAGTGGACGACGCCCCGGGCGTCGGCCCGCTCTGGTACGAAGGGATCATGGCCACCACCCCTGACCCCACCCTCACCACCGACCCCGCCGACGGGGACCTGCGCGAGCGCGCCGAGGCGCACCTGCGCGCCCTGGCCGGGGACTCCGCCCGGCTGCGCGAGGACCAGTGGACCGCGATCCACGCCCTGGTCGCCGAGCGGCGCCGGGCCCTGGTCGTCCAGCGCACCGGCTGGGGCAAGTCGGCGGTGTACTTCGTGGCCACCGCCCTGCTGCGGGCCCGGGGCGCGGGTCCCACCGTCATCGTCTCGCCGCTGCTGGCCCTCATGCGCAACCAGATCTCCGCCGCCGAGCGCGCGGGCATCCGCGCCCGCACCGTCAACAGCGCCAACACCACCGACTGGCAGGCCGTCTACGCCGACGTGGAGGCGGGCGGGGTCGACGTGCTGCTGGTCAGCCCCGAGCGCCTCAACAACCCCGAGTTCCGCGACCGGGTGCTGCCCGAGCTGGCCGCCGGTGCCGGGTTGGTCGTCGTCGACGAGGCCCACTGCGTCTCCGACTGGGGCCACGACTTCCGCCCCGACTACCGGCGCATCCGCTCCCTGCTGCTGGACCTGCCCGACGGCGTCCCGGTGCTGGCCACCACCGCCACCGCCAACGAGCGCGTCACCCGCGACGTCGCCGAGCAGCTGCGGGCCGGGGCCGACCGGGACGAGACGCTCGTGCTGCGCGGGCCCCTGGACCGGGAGAGCCTGCACCTGTCGGTGGTGGACCTGCCCGAGCCCACCGACCGGCTGGCCTGGCTGGCCGAGCAGCTGCCCCGCATCCCCGGCTCCGGGATCGTCTACACCCTCACCGTCGCGGCGGCCGAGGAGACCGCCCGGTTCCTGGCCGAGCAGGGCATGGAGGTGCGCTCCTACACCGGGCAGACCGACCCCGACGAGCGCCGCGCCGCCGAGGACGACCTGCTGGCCGACCGGGTCAAGGCGCTGGTGGCCACCAGCGCCCTGGGCATGGGCTTCGACAAGCCCGACCTGGGGTTCGTCGTGCACCTGGGCGCGCCCTCCTCGCCGATCTCCTACTACCAGCAGGTCGGCCGTGCCGGGCGCGGGGTCGAGCGGGCCGAGGTGGTGCTGCTCCCGGGGCGCGAGGACACCCGCATCTGGGAGTACTTCGCGAGCCTGTCCTTCCCGCCGGAGGAGACCGTGCGCCGCACCCTGGACGCGCTGGCCGAGGGCGGGCCGCTGTCCGTCGCCCGCCTGGAGACCCGGGTGGACCTGCGCCGCAGCCGCCTGGAGCAGATGCTCAAGGTCCTGGACGTCGACGGGGCGGTGCGCCGGGTGCGCGGCGGCTGGGAGGCCACCGGGCGGGCCTGGTCCTACGACGCCGAACGCTACGAGGCGGTCGCCAAGGCGCGGGAGACCGAGCAGCGGGCGATGCTGGACTACACCGCCCTGGACACCTGCCGGATGGAGTTCCTGCGCCGCCAGCTGGACGACCCGGAGGCCACCGCCTGCGGGCGCTGCGACAACTGCACCGGCCGCACCTGGGAGACCGGGGTCGACCCCGGCCGCCGGGAGGCGGCCGCCGCCCACCTGGACCGGCCGGGCGTGCTCATCGAGCCGCGCCGCCAGTGGCCCACCGGCATGGACACCCTGGGGGTGCCGCTGTCGGGGCGCATCAAGCCCGAGCTCCAGGCCGCGCCGGGCCGCGCCCTGGGCCGGTTCACCGACATCGGCTGGGGGGTCGAGCTGCGCGCCCTGCTCGCCGAGGACGCCCCCGAGGCCCCGGTGAGCGACCGCGTCCTCCAGGGACTGGTGCGGGTCCTGGCCGCCTGGGGCTGGGAAGAGAGGCCGGTGGGTGTGGTGGCCATGCCCTCGCTCACCCGGCCGCGGATGATCAACGACCTGGCCGGGCGCCTGTGCGCCCTGGGCCGCCTCGCCCCGGTGGGCTCCCTGGCCTACGCCACCCCGGAGGGCCCGGGGGAGCGGCGGCACAACAGCGCCATGCGCCTGGCCCAGGTGCACCGGGCCCTGGTCCCGGGCCCCGGCCTGGCCGAGGCCCTGGCCGCCCTCCAGGCCGAGACGCCGGGGCCGGTGCTGCTCGTCGACGACCACACCGACACCGGATGGAGCCTCACCGTCGGCGCCGCGATCCTGCGCGAACTCGGCGCGCCCGCCGTCCTGCCCCTCACCCTCGCCACCACCGGTGGCTGACCCCCGCCCGGGCGCGGCGTTCGCCGGCGCGCGCTCCCTTGCCTGCCGCGAACGGTCTCCGGTTCCCGGGGCGTGCCACGGGACTCCGCCGTCGCTTCGGGCGGCACCGGACACCCGACCGCCGTGGACGCCCTCCGGCGCGTGCGCTCCCTTGCCTGCCGCGGGCGGTCTTCGGCCGCCGCATCCCCGGGTGCGCGGAGACCTCGCCGCCGGTCGACGGCAGGTCCGGGGGTGCTCAGGGAACACGGACGGGGCCCGGTGTCGGCCGGGCCCCGTCGCGGGACGTCATGGGGGTGCGGGTCAGCGGATGCGCTGGCCGCGCGGGGCGCCGCGCCGCACCGGCTGGCCGTTGCCCAGGTCCGGGCGGGCACCCGGCTGGTGCAGGGCGCGCGCCGCCAGGCGGTGCGCCCGGGCCAGGGCCTCCTTGGGGTGGCGGCCCGCCAGCCACGCGGGCAGGAAGCCCGCGATGAACGCGTCGCCCGCGCCCACCGAGCCCGGCGAGGGGTCCACCTGGTCGGCCGGGGCCCACACCACGTCGTCGCGGGTCTTGGACGCCCACAGGCCGCCCTCCTCGCCCAGCTTCAGCACCACGTTCGGGAACCAGGCGGTGAGCACCTTGGCCGCCGCCTCCGGGTCCTCCCGGCCGGTCAGCACCTTGGCCTGGGCCAGGTTCGCGAACAGCAGGCGGGCGCCCTGCGTCCAGTCCAGGAAGTTCTCCGCGCCGGCGCGCTCCAGCGGGGCGTGCGAGCCGCCGTCCACCGAGATGGACATGCCGCTCTCGCGCGCCATCCGCAGCGCCACCCGCGCCGCCCGGCGCGAGTCGGCGTTGATCAGCGTGTAGCCCGACACGTGCAGGTGCCCGTCCGGGCCGAACACGTCGCGCGGCAGGTCCTCGGGCTGGAGGCGGGCGTTGGCGCCCGGGTCGCTCAGCATCGTCCGGTCGCCCCGGTGGGTGATCATCACCACGCAGGTCCCGGTCGCGACCTCGGGGTCCATCACCATCCGGGAGTCGAGCCCGTAGCCCATCAGCTCCATCTCGCGGGTGCGCCCGGTGATGTCGGATCCGCGCCGGCCCACGAACGTGGTCTCGGTGCCCTCCACGGCCAGCCAGGAGGCGATGTTGGCCCCCGAGCCGCCTCCGTACATCACCACCGACGCCGGGGTGTCGCTGCCGCGGGCCAACGGGTGGAACGCGCGCGCGACGGCGTCGGTCATCAGATCACCGATCACGACCACTCGTGTCATATCGCCAGCCACCACCGAGTCATGAGAATTCGTGCCCGCTCGACGTTAACAGGTGAATCGTCAGCGGTGTGTAACGAAGTGACGGCACCCCGGACACACGCCGATTCGGGGCCCTCGTCCCGGAGCCGAGCCCCGTGGACAAGCGTATCCGGCCATAGGGTGCTCGGTCCCGGATCGGGACCTCCGGCCCCCGGGGACGGGACGTACCGCGGGTGTTTTCGCGCCGACCGCATCGACTTTCCCCGGAATCGACCGATTGTCGTCTAGTCTCGCAGTCGTGCAGTCCTACCCGAACCACTGGGAAGCCGACGTCGTCCTCACCGACGGAGGCACCGCCCACCTGCGCCCCATCACCCCGGACGACGCCGACCTGCTGCGCGAGTTCCACGGCAGACTCTCCCCGGAGACGATCTACTACCGGTTCTTCGCGCCCTACCCCCGCCTCTCCGACCGCGACGTGAGACGTTTCACCACGGTCGACTACGAGGACCGGGTGGCCCTGGTCGCCACCATCTCCGACGCCCTCGTCGCGGTGGTGCGCTACGACAAGGTCGCCCCGGAGGAGGCCGAGGTCGCCTTCGTCGTGGAGGACGCCCACCAGGGGCGCGGGCTGGCCTCCGTCCTGCTGGAGCACATCGGCGCGGCCGCCCGCGAACGCGGCATCCGCCGGTTCATCGCCGACGTGCTCCCGGAGAACCGGCGGATGATCAACGTCTTCCGCGAGGCCGGGTACACCGCCCAGCAGACCTTCGACGAGGGGGTCATCCGGCTCACCCTCGACATCCAGCCCACCGACGACTCCACCGAGGTCATGCGGGCCCGCGAGCAGCGCGCCGAGTCGCGCTCCATCGCCCGGCTGCTGTTCCCGGAGTCCGTCGCGGTCATCGGCGCCAGCCGCACCGCCCACACCATCGGCCAGACCGCCCTGCGCAACCTCCTCGACAGCGAGTTCCAGGGCCCCGTCTACCCGGTCCACCCCGAGGCCAAGGCCGTCGTGGGCGTGCGCGCCTACCCCTCCGTCCTGGACATCCCCGACCAGGTGGACCTGGCCGTGGTCGCCGTGCGCGCCGAAGCGGTCGCGGACGTGGTGGAGCAGTGCGCCGAGAAGGGCGTGCACGGCCTGATCGTGGTCAGCTCCGGCTTCGGCGAGACCGGCCCCGAGGGGCGCGCCCGCCAGGACGAGCTGGTGCGCACCGCCCGCGCCGCCGGGATGCGCGTGGTCGGCCCCAACTGCCTGGGCGTCGCCAACACCGACCCCTCGGTGTCCCTCAACGCCACCCTGTCCCCCGACCTGCCCCGCAGCGGTCCCATCGGGTTCTTCTCCCAGTCCGGCGCCCTGGGCCGGGCCATCCTGCAGCGCGTCGCCGACCGGGGCATGGGCCTGTCCACGTTCGTCTCCGCGGGCAACCGCGCCGACGTGTCCGGCAACGACCTCATGCAGTACTGGCAGGAGGACCCCTCCACCGAGGTCGTCCTCCAGTACCTGGAGTCCCTGGGCAACCCGCGCAAGTTCACCCGCCTGGCCCGGCGCCTGGCCAAGCTGAAGCCGGTCGTGGCGGTGCGCAGCGGCGGGTCCGCGCAGACCACCCCCACGGGGCACGCGGCGGGCGGGCTGGCGCTGCCCGACTACGCCGTCACCTCGCTGTTCCAGCAGGCCGGCGTGGTCCGGGTCGACGACATCACGCAGATGTTCGACGCGGCCCAGGTGTTCGCCTACCAGCCCCTTCCCAAGGGCCCCCGGGTCGGCGTCATCGGCAACTCCGACTCCCTGGAGCTGCTGGTCAAGGACGCCGCGGTCCGCCAGGGCCTCAAGCCGCACGACCCCGTCAACCTGGGCCCGCAGGCCACCGCGGACGACTTCGACCGGGCCCTGGAGGCGGCGCTGGCCGACGACGAGGTCCACTCCGTCGTGGTCGTGTTCGTCCCCGCCCTGCACCCCATCTCCGACGACGTCGCCCGGGTGCTGCGGGCCCGCTCGCTGGGCTCGGACAAGCCCATCGTCACCACCTACCTGGCCCGCCAGGGCGTCCCCGAGGAGCTGCGCCACGTGGGCGAGCGCGGGGAGACCCTGCGCGGCTCGGTGCCCTCCTACCCCGCGCCCGAGGACGCCGTGCGCGCCCTGGCCTACGCCACCCGGTACACCCAGTGGCGCGACCGCAAGCCCGGCCGCCACCCCGAGCTGCCCGACATCGACGGCGCGCGGGCCCGCGCCACCATCACCCGGGCGCTCAAGAACGCCCCGGGGGAGGAGGTCTGGTTCGGCGGCGAGCGCCGCTACGACGAGGACACCGCGGTCTCCGCCGAGGACACCCGCGAACTCCTCTCCTGCTACGGCATCACCGCCTACCCCGACATCCCCGTGTCCTCCGCCGACGAGGCCGTGGTGGCCGCCGGGCGGCTGGGCTACCCCGTGGTGGTCAAGGCCGACTCGCCCGACCTGCGGGTGCGGGCCGGGGGCACCTTCGTCCGCGCCGACCTGCGCACCCCCGACGACGTGCGCAGCGCCTACCTGTCGCTGGCCGACCGGTTCGGCGCGGAGGCCGACCTGGTCGTGCAGCGCATGGTCGCCCCCGGGGTGCCCACCGTGGTGCGCGCGGGCGACAACCGGTCGTTCGGCTCGGTGGTCTCCTTCGGCCTGGCCGACGTCACCGCCGAACTCCTCGACGACCGGGCGTTCCGGCTGGCCCCGCTCACCGACATGGACGCCGCCGACCTCATCCACGCCGTGCGCGCCGCGCCGCTGCTGTTCGGGCTGCCCGCCGGGGCCACCTCCCTGGCCGAGCAGCCCAACGTGGAGGCGCTGGAGGAACTCCTCATCCGGGTCTCGCGCCTGGTGGAGGCGTTCCCCGAGATCGGCTACATCGACCTGGACCCGGTGCTGGTCAACGCCACCGGCGCGCACGTGCTCGGCGCCCGCATGTGGCTGCGCGAGGCCCCCGAGGTCCGGCCCGACGCCGGCCCCCGGCGGCTGCGCGGGGTGACGTTCTGATGCGGCGGCCCGCGCCCGGGTCCGGGCGAGGGGTGACGTCCTGATCAGGCACTGGGCATCCCGTTTCTCCCAGCGGTCGCGAAGTGCCGCGGTGAGGAGGCAGGATAGGGATATGAGGAAAACACGCGCCGTGTCCACGGACTGGCGGCTGGAGATCGAACGCAGCGGCTACTATCCCGCGCTGGTGATCGACGCCGTCGCCACGGCCCTGGGCGACGAGAGCGCCGAGGCGTTCGTCGTGCACCACGAGGCGACCTTCGACCCGGCGATGGAGATGCGGCGGCACATCACCGTCATGCTGCTCACCGCCACCCGGCTCGTGGTGTGCCACACCGACGAGCACCCGCCCACCGAGCCCGGCGGCACCTCGCACGCGTCCACCACCACCGACAGCATCCAGCTCGGCAACATCCAGTCGGTCGCCCTCACCAGGGTCGTGCCCAACCCCGCGCAGTACACGCCCGGGAGCATGCCCAGCGAGCTGGTCCTCAGCGTCAACCTCTCCGTCAACTGGGGCGCGGTCGCCCACATCGACCTGGAGCCGGCCTCCTGCGCCGACGAGAGCTGCGAGCTCGACCACGGCTACACCGGCGCCATCACCGCCGAGCCGCTCACCCTGCGGGTGAGCGAGGCGGCCGACGGGGCCGAGGCCGTCGCCACCATGCTGAACTTCGCGAACGCGCTGTCGGCGGCCACCCGCTGACACCGGGACCCTGCGGGGCCGGGGACCGCCGCGGTCCCCGGCCCCGCCGCGTTTCACGCGTTCGCCCCCCGGCCGTGACACGGACTTAACGAACACGGTTCACCCGGCCGTGGTGCCCCGGCGACCCGTCCGTCTAGGGTGGAACCGGATTCGTGCATTCCGCCACAAGAGAGGCGCGTCCGGTCACAAACCAGGCGTTTCCGTGCACGCCGTACCCCGACGGCGCGCCCGCTCTCACACACTCCCCGCACCCGCGGAGATGATGGACCCGGAGAAAGGTCGGTCTGCGATGACGCAGCACTCGTCCCCGACGCCCAAGGACGACACGCCCCTGGTACGCCTCGACGTGGACAGGGGAGTGGCCACGGTCACCCTCGACTCCCCCCGCAACCGCAACGCGCTGTCCGCGCGGCTGCGGTCGGAGCTCTCCAAGGCGCTGTCCGACGCCATGGCCGACGACGAGGTGCGCGCCGTCGTCCTCACCGGCACCGGGCCCGTGTTCTGCGCCGGGGCAGACCTCAAGGAGGTCGCCGCCGCGCTGGCCGGGGAACCCGTCGAGCCCGCCCCGGAGCTGCCGGAGGTCTTCGAGCAGATCATGGGAGCCCCCAAGCCCGTCATCGCCGTCCTCAACGGCGCCGCCCGCGCCGGCGGCATCGGCCTGGTCGCCGCCGCCGACATCGCCCTGGCCCCCAAGAGCGCCACCTTCGCGTTCACCGAGGTGCGCATCGGAGTGGTGCCCGCGATCATCTCCGTCCCCGTGTCCGCCCGGATGCACTCGCGCCAGCTCAGCCGCTACTTCCTCACCGGCGAGCTCTTCGACGCCTCCGCCGCCGCCAAGGCCGGGCTCATCACCCAGGCGGTGCCCGACCGCGACATGGCGCACGCCCTCGACGCCGTCCTCCAGGGCATCCGCGGCTCCGCGCCCAAGGCGCTCTCGCGCACCAAGGAGCTGCTCGGCGAACTCGGCGCCGGGGCGCTGGCCGCCCCCGAGCGGCGGGCCGAGGCGTTCGCCCGCATGGGGGAGCTGTCCGCCGAGTTCTTCGCCGGCGAGGACGCCGCCGAGGGCCGGCTGTCCTTCTTCGAGAAGCGCCCGCCGCGCTGGGCCAGGTGACCGTGGCCGGGCGCCCCTCCTTTCGGGGCGTCCGGTGCGTCCGCTCCTGCGCAGAGGTCACAATGGTCGGGTGAGCTACTCCGGAGATACCAGGGTCGGCGGCCCCGCCGACCTGCGACGACTACCGCATCTGACCATCACCAAGATCAGCGTCGGCCCCATGGAGAACAACGCCTACCTGTTGCGTTGCCGCTCCACCGGCGAGGCCGCCCTCATCGACGCCGCCGCCGAGCCCGACCGTATCCTCGAACTCATCGGCGCCGACGGCCTCGACCGGGTGATCACCACCCACCGCCACCAGGACCACTGGCAGGCCCTGGCCGAGGTGGTCGGGGAGACCGGCGCCCGCACCGTGGCCCACCCCGAGGACGGCGAGGAACTGCCCGTCTCCGTCGACGAGCCCGTCGTCCACGGCTCGCGGATCTCCGTGGGGGACTGCCACCTCACCGTCATCCACCTGCGCGGCCACACGCCCGGGTCGATCGCGCTGCGCTACGACGACCCCGAGGGGCACGTCCACCTGTTCACCGGCGACAGCCTCTTCCCGGGCGGGGTCGGCCGCACCTGGTCCGACGAGGACTTCCGAACCCTTCTCGGCGACGTCGAGGAGCGCGTGTTCGGGGTCCTGCCCGACGACACCTGGGTCTACCCCGGCCACGGGCGCGACACCACTCTGGGAGTGGAGCGCCCCCACCTGGACGAGTGGCGCGAACGGGGCTGGTGAGTCAGGCCCCCAGACACACGAAGCCGTGCCGCCCCAGGTGGGCGGCCACCGCCTCGGGCGGGGCGGCGCCCGCCGCCAGCGCCCGGTGGAAACCGGCCACGGCCCGTCCGGTCCCGGCATCGCGCACCGGGGCCGGGCTGGCCACCACGGCGCGCACCCCCGCCTCCAGCAGCGCCCCGGCGAAGCGCCCGGCTCCGCACGAGGTCAGCACCACCACCTTCGGAGGCGCCGCCGACACCAGGTCCAGGGCCAGCAGCGGACCGTCGGCCAGGGCGACCGACGACAGCAGCGGGGAGCGCTCGGCCACCCGGCCGTGCCCGGACAGGTGCACCAGGTCGCAGCCCGCGGCGCCCGCCGCCACCTCGCCGACCCGCACGGCCCGGTGCGCCCGGGAGTGGACCCTGCCCAGGTCGGCGACCTCGCGGACGGCGCCCCGCGGCGCCGGGCCCGCCGCCAGCAGCACCCGCCGCCACCGGGGGAGCGGACGCACCACCCGGTCCGCCCACGCCCGCGCCGACGGCACCACCGCGACGGGCCGGCCGCGCAGCCCGGGCAGCGCGCCCCACGGCGGGTGGCCCAGCCGCGGGTCGGCGGCGACCACCAGCGGCCGGTCGTCCACCAGCTCCAGCACGGGGGCCAGCGCCGCGCCGAACTCCCGCGCCACCCGCGCGGGCGGGCCCAGCGACCGGGCGTGCACCCGGCCCTCGACCACGACCAGCGCCACCACGTCGCCCACGACCACCAGGCGCACGAACGCCCGGCCGCCCAGCAGCCCGGCCAGCCGGGCGCCCACCGGAGCGCACTCCCGCGCGGCCGCACCCTGCGCGTACCGCGCCCGCTCCCACCGCCGCGCGTACACCAGGCAGTGCCGGTCCCGTCCGTTCGCCAGCGCCTCCCGGTACCGCTCGACCACCGGGTCGCACCGCCCCGCCGGCACCCGCGGCGCCGGGGGCACGGTGAACTCGGCCCACTCCAGCGCACCGCGCAGGTCGCCCCGCGCCAGCGACACCTCCACCCCGGCCCGCGCCACCTGCGGGTCCCCGAGCACACGGGGGTCCGCTTCGGCGGGCCCCGCGAAGGCGGCCCACGGGCCGCGGACCTCCTGCGACTCACGGGTCAGCCGCGAACCGGGGGCCGCCCGCCGCTCCCCGGCCCTGTGCACACCGCCGGCAGGCCGGTGACCGGCGGGTCCTCCCGGGGCCCGGGGCGCCCGCGGTTCCGGGGGCGACTGTTCGGTGCGGGCCGCCCGTGCGCCACCGGCCGTCCGCGGGGCCGGGGGCCACGGGGGGAGCTGCACGTCCACCGCCCGGTGCGCCGCGACCAGGCGGGGGACGGGCTCGGAGGCGCTCACCGGCCGCCGCAGTTCCAGTGCGGCGTGCGCCCGCTCCTGCGGCGACGCGGACGACCAGTCCAGCGGGGCCGCGCACACCCGTTCGGCCATCTCCTCCAGCCGCACGGCCAGGCGGTACCACAGCGACCCCGGGCCGTGGGTCTCCCGCACCCGGCGGGCCAGCTCCCGCGCACGGTGGCGGTCGCCGCGCAGCAGCCGCAGTTTGGCCTCCACCAGCAGGGTGACCGGCTGCGCCGACCGGCCGTGCGCCCACGGGCCGTCCGCCAGGGTGAGCGCGGCCTCCTCCAGGTGGCCCTCGGCCAGCAGGGCCTCCGCCAGGTCGGCGCACAGCGCCTCGCGCCGGTCGGTCGGCAGCCGGTGCGCCAGGCCCGTGAACGTGGCGATCGCCCCGGCGGCGTCGCCCCTGCGCAGTGCCAGACAGCCCAGGTTCTGCCGGGTGACCAGCTCCAACAGGTGCAGGTCCCGATCCAACGCCAGGGAACGGGCCTCCTCCAGGTGGTCCTCGGCCGCGCCGAACCCGCCGCACAGGATCCGGGCCAGTCCCAGGTTGGCGAGGAACCCGGGCAGGACGGGCGCGGCCTCCTCCGCCAACGGGTGCCGCCGCAGCCGGACGTGGGTGTCGTCGAGGATCTCCACGGTCCGGTCGAACAGCCCGCGCTCGGCCAGGGCGACACCGAGGACCACCCGTTGGAGGAGGAGACGGCCGGACCTTTCCACCCGACCGTCCCGGCCTGTTCGCCAACGGACGGAGGGGGTCGAGGAACGGGGTGCGGGACGGGACGGGGTCAAGGTCCGGCCGCCTTTCTCCGAGGGGGAGGAGCACCTCTAGGAATAGCAGCGGGTGACGGTCCGTGTGGAGATGGGAACGTGAAGTCACCTCGGAGTCGGCCGCCCAAAAGCGGACAAGGGGGTGCGAAGGCCGACGAGCGCGCGGGGGTTCCCGGCGGGATGCAATGGCAATTCGGAACCGCCCCTTCTGTGACCGTCCGGCCCCGTCTGCGGACGGCGGTCAGAGGGTGAACCACTCCGTGCTGAGCGGGGCCTCGGCGTCGCGGCGGAGGGTGAGCCGGATCGGCCCGCGGCGCAGGTCCGGCAGGGCGAACTCGCCGGTCTCCTCGACGGAGGCGACGTCCTCGCCGCCGCCCGGCCGGTGGGCCTCCAGCAGGGCGTACCCGAAGTCGCCCCGGACCGTCCCCGACAGGGTGCGGGAGGGGCCGCGGGCGTGCAGGGCCAGGTCGATGCGCACGTCCCCGAACTCGAAGGACAGCTCCCCGACGACCGGGTCGTCCACCGAGCGCACCTCCTCGGTGCGGGGGCCCCGCTCGGCCACGAGGACGGCGAGGTCCACGGCGTCCACGCTCCGGTCGAAGGCCGCCAGCGCGGCCTCCCGGCCCTCGAGGCCCTCCCGCTCCTCCCGGCTGCTCATATCTCGTCCTCCAGGGTGTTGCGCAGCCGGCGGACCATGCGGCGGCGCTCGTTGAACGCGGCCCGGCGGTCCTGCGGCGGCGGGGTGGAACCGGGTTCGAGGATGCGCAGCGCGGCCCGGCGCTCGGCGGGGTCGCGCAGGCGGTCGACCGCCCGGTGCAGCGCCTCGTCGCGCTCCTTGCGCAGGTACTCGGCCTCCGGGTCCGGGGCGTTCCCGTCGACGCGGGCGAACTCCTCCGGGTCGGTCGGGTACTGGCGGGCGTCGCGCCCGCGCTGGCGCAGGCACTTGTCGCGGGTGACCCGGGACAGCCAGGCGCGCAGGCGGTGCGGCTCGCGGAGCCGGGGCAGGTGCAGGTTGAGGGTCAGCCACACCGTCTGGACGACGTCCTCGCGGTCCGGCGCGGACAGCCCGAAGGAGCGGGCGATGCCGTTGACCATCGGCAGGTGGCGGTCGACGATGTCCCGCCAGGCCTCGCGGCTGCCGTTCGCGGCCCGGCGCACGAGTTCGGCGTCGTCAAGGCCGAGTCCGCTTGTGGCCAATGTCGGGGGGTGTTCGTGCCGCGGGTCGCTGGAAAGTACGGTTTCAGGGTCCTCGTGCGACTGGTCTGGCAAACGCGCCCCCACTATGATCGGATTCCCCCATAGCACCTTCGGGGCACACGTTACTCCGGAGGGGCGGGGGATACTGGGAGATCCCAGAAGATCGCTGGTCCTCAGGGTGCCCTTCGGGCACAATGGGGCAAAGGCATTCAGGCGGGTATGCAACCTTCTCGTGGTACGAGGGCGTCGGGGAAGCGCACTCGTTCGTATCAGGAGGTTCGGTGTCCGCACGTGGCGTCTTGTACGTCCACTCCGCGCCCGCGGCGCTGTGCCCACACGTCGAGTGGGCGGTCGCGGGTGTCGTAGGAGTGCCCGTGAAACTCGATTGGGTCGCCCAGCCGGCGGCACCCGGCAACCACCGCGCCGAGCTGAACTGGCAGGGGCGGCCGGGGACCGCGGGGCAGGTGGCCTCGGCGCTGAACACGTGGCAGCGCCTGCGGTTCGAGGTGACCGAGGAGGGGTCGCCCGGCTGCGACGGCGTGCGCTACAGCTACACGCCGTCCCTCGGTATGTTCACCGCGGTCACCAGCGCCGCCGGGGAGGTCCTGGTACCGGAGGGCAGGCTGCGCCTGGCCGTGGAGGAGGCCGCCGCCGGCGGCTCCGACCTGGCCTCGGCGATCGACCGCCTCACCGGCCGCGCCTGGGACGAGGAGCTGGAGCCGTTCCGCTACGCCGGAGACGGCGCCCCCGTCCGCTGGCTCCACGCCGTGGGCTGAGTCTCCACTGCCGCTGGGGTTCGTGAGGCGCCCGCTGGGGTTCTGGAGGCCCCGGAGGAGCGGTTCCCGGGGAGGCCTGTGGCCGCAGGCCGTCCGCTGAGGACCTTCCGCCACCCGACGGGCGGCGAGGAGCGCGACGCAGGGCCGAAGGCTCCCGCCCTCGGGGGCGCCGAACAAGGTGGCCGGGCTGTGGCCGCAGGCCGTCCGTCGAACCCGGCCTAGAGGGGCTCGCCCTCGTCGGGCCAGATGAGGGAGGCCAGCAGCACCGCCGCCCAGATCCCCAGGGGGACGAGCGGCCAGTACGGCACGGGTTCGCCGCCGATGAGGACCGCCGCGCCCCACACCCCCGTGAGGAGCACGGCGATGCCCAGCCACCACCGCCACTCGTCGGCGTGCTCCCACCGGGGCTCCTCCCGGGCGGACGGCACGAGCGGCGGCGGGGCGGGCGCGGGCAGGTCGGCGATGAGCCCGTCGAGCTCGCCGATCAGCACCGCGCTCAGTGCCGACTCCACCCGGCGCTCGTACTCGACCAGGTCCAGGCGGCCCTCCACGAACGCCGTGGTGAGCCGCTCGACGATCTGCTCGCGCTCGTCGTCGGAGGCGCGTGTGCGGTACCTGTTCTCCACTTCCCACCCCCCGGGGCGCGGTGCGGTGCCCACACGATACGCGTGACCCCCGGGACGGGGGAAGGGTCATCGGGCGGTGAGCCAGCGCGCGACCGTGCGGCAGGTCGCCGGGTCGGCCCCGCCGACCAGCCCGGTGTGCTCGTACCCTCCCCGGTAGGGGAAGGGCGTGCCGTCCAGCCGGGTGAGCAGGCCCCCGGTCTCGGCCAGGACCAGGCCGGGCGCGGCCACGTCCCAGTCGCGCACGGGCACGTCCTTGACGAACAGGTGGGCGGTCCCCTCGGCGATCAGGCACAGTTTCAGGGAGATGCTGCCGCTCTCCAGGTAGCCGCCGTACCCGAAGCGCTCGGCGACCCGGGCGGCGATGCCGCGCGGCTCGGGGGTGTTGTCGGTGAGCACCCCGTGCCCGGGCGGGACGGCCGGGTGGCGGGGCAGGGGGACGCCGTCGCGGCGGGCGCCCCGGCCGCGCACGGCGGTGTACAGGGTCCGGGACTCGGGGGCGTACACGGCGGCGACCTCGGGGCGGTCGCCGATGACCAGGGCGGCCTGGGTGACGTACCCGGGGAACCCGTGCGCGTAGCTGGCGGTCCCGTCGACGGGGTCGATCAGCCAGTACCGGGGCGGCCGCTCCCGGGCCAGGGAGCCGGGGTCCTCCTCGCTGACCACGGGGATGTCCGGGTCGATCGCGGTGAGCCGGTCCGACAGCGCCCGGTGCGCCCGGGCGTCGGCCCCGGCCTTGAACTGGTCCCCCTCCCACACGCCCCGCAGGGCCTCGGCGTCCCCGCGCCATTCGCGCAGCAGGGCGCCGACCTCGGTGACCGCTCCGGCCACCGCCTCCGCCAGCGGGTGCGCGCTCCCGGGACCCTCCGCGGCCCCGTCGGCCGTTCCGCTCAACAGCTCGCTCACGGGTCCGCTCACCGCCCCGCGAGCGGGGTCGCCGGGGCCAGGGCGGGGTCCCGGACCGGGACGCCGACGGTCGCGGGCGCCGGGCTGATGCCGTGCGAGGTGAACTGCTCCTCGTCGATGAAGTCGTCGGTCCAGTGCCGCACCATGGCCACCCCCTCGCGCCAGTCGTCGGCGAGCCGCGGGCCGCTCCCCACGGCCTGGCCCACCAGCCCGGCGATCTCGTCGACCCCGGCGGCGGTGGTGAGGGCGGAGGTGGAGGAGAAGCGCGGGTTGATCTCGAACACCCGGGGCGCGCCGTCCCCGTCCAGGCTCAGCTGGACGTTGAAGGGGCCGTCGGCCCGCAGGGACTCCTGGACCGCCCGGCAGGTCTCGATGACCGCCTCGTTGCGGCGGGTCACCGCGTACTTGGTGACGCCCTGCTTGAGGACGACCTCCTTGGGGACGACGGCCTGCACGCCGCCGTCGCGCCAGACCACCACGGACACGGTGTACTCGGGCCCGGTGATCCGCTCCTGGACGATGAGCTCGTCGGCGGGCAGGCCGCTCTCGGCCACGACCCGGGCCAGGTCGCCGACGGAGTCGACGAACCGCACCCCGCGGCTGCCCCGGCCGCTGCGCGGCTTGACCACCAGGCCCCGTGCGGCGTCGAAGGTGTCGGTGGGCCACTCGGAGGCGAGCCGGGTGCGGGGGACGCCGATCCCGGCGGCGTCGAGTTCGCGCATGAGCCGGTACTTGTCCAGGCAGGTGGCGACGAACCCGGGCAGCGGCAGCAGCACGGCGACGCCGTCCTCGGCCAGGCCGCCGACGTGCAGCAGCTCCTCGTCGACCAGGGGGACGACCGCGGCGGCGCCCTCCTCGGCGCACAGCGCGCGCATGCGGGGCAGGAAGGCCTCGCTGTCGCCCGGGGGGACGAGGTGGCCGCGGTCGGCGAGGTACAGGCCCGGTGCGGCCGGGTCGACGTCGGTGGCGACCACGCGGTAGCCCCGCGACCGCAGGTGGAGGATGGTGCCGGGGGTGGGCGCCGACCCCGCCGTCGTCACCACGATGGTCGGTTTCCTCGAAGACTTCTCTGGCACCGGACGAATCCTTCCAAGCCGTGTCGGGCGGATCGCGGGGGATGGACCGAGAGTAGTCCGCGGCGGGCGCGATGGCCCGTCATTGGCCGGTTCCGGCTCGGCGGTGAACCGCGGGAGCCCCTCGCGCGTGTATCCATCGGCCCCCGGGAGGAAGAGGGCCGAGGGCGGGTGCTCTCTGGGGAGAGGACACCCGCCCTCGACACGCCGTCCGACCGTCCTACCTCTGTTCGTAGACGGGGGTGACGACCGCGCGCCCGATGGAGTGCGAGAACAGGTTGAACCCGAGGAACGCGGGGCTGGCGGAGGCGTCCACGGACAGTTCGGGGACGTCCACGGCGTGCACCACGAAGAAGTACCGGTGCGGTCCGTGCCCGGCCGGCGGGGCAGCGCCGATGTAGCGGTGGGACCCGGCGTCGTTGCGCAGGGTCACGGCCCCGGCGGGCAGGGCGCCGGACTCGCCGGACCCGGCCCCGGCGGGCAGCCCGGTGACGTCGGCGGGGATGTTCGCCACCGCCCAGTGCCAGAACCCGCTCGCGGTGGGGGCGTCGGGGTCGAAGCAGGTCACGGCGAAGCTCCGCGTCCCCTCGGGGGCGCCGCTCCAGGACAGCTGCGGCGAGACGTCCTCGCCGCCCGCGCCCATGATCCCGCTGACCTGGGCTCGGGGCAGGGCGCGCCCGTCGGCGACGTCGGCGCTGGTCACGGTGAACGACGCGACCGGGGGCAGGAAGTCGTAGGGGGAGGGTGGCACGGCCACGGTGAGGGGCCTCCTTCGTTCGTTGCTGTTTCTCGGGCCCTACGAACATACGCTGGTGCGCGACCGCGCGTCCCGGCTCCCGGCCGCCGTGTCGCGGGGCCGCCCGAAGACGGCAGACCGACCGGGCGGTATGGTCGGGGGTCACCGGCACGGACGACACCGACAGGGAGCCACCATGACCAGTCGCTGGGGCATGACCGTTCCGCTCGAAGGGATCCCGCTCCCCGACCAGAGGGCGGTCATCGAGCGGATGCCCGACCAGGGCTACACCGACCTGTGGTCGGCCGAGGCGGGCTCGACCGACGCGTTCACCCCCCTGGCCCTGGCCTCGGTCTGGGCCCCCGACCTGCGCCTGGGCACCGCCATCGTGCCCGCCTACACGCGCGGCCCGGCGACCCTGGCGATGAGCGCCGCGACGCTGGCCGCGGCCGCGCCCGGCCGGTTCGCCCTGGGGCTGGGCACCTCCTCCAACATCATCGTCGAGCGCTGGAACGCCGTCCCCTTCACCGAGCCCTACAAGAAGGTCCGCGACACCGTCCGCTTCCTGCGCGAGGCGTTCACCGGTGCCCGGGTCAAGGCCGACTACGACACGTTCTCCGTCCAGGGCTTCACCCTGGGGGCGGTGCCGCCGCAGGCCCCGCCGATCCTGGTGGCGGCGCTGCGCCCGGGCATGCTGCGGCTGGCCGGACGCGAGGCCGACGGCGCCATCATCAACTGGCTGTCCGCCGAGGACGTGCGCACCGTGGTCCCCTACGTGCACGAACAGGGCGAGGGCAAGGAGATCGTCGCCCGGATCTTCGTCATCCCCGAAGCGGACCCGGACACCGCCCGGGGCATCGGCCGCCGGGCGATCGCGGCCTACCTCAACGTCCCGGTCTACCGGGCGTTCCACGAGTGGCTGGGCCGCGAGGAGCTGGCCCCGATGTGGAAGGCCTGGGAGGAGGGCGATCGCAAGGGCGCGCTGGCCGCCATCCCCGACGCGGTGGTGGACGAGCTGATCGTGCACGGGCCGGCCGGGTACTGCCGCGAGCGCGTCGCCGCCTACGTCGAGAACGGGGTGACCACCCCGGCCCTGGCCCCGATCCTGCCGCCGGGGGCCGACCCGGCCCGGGCGGTGCGGGCCCTGGCCCCGCGGGACTGACCCCGCGGGGACCGGCCCCGTTCGGCCCGGGACCCTCCGAGCGGCCCTCAGGGCCCTTCGACGGTCCCGGGCAGCCGGCGGGCGCGCAGCACGAGTTCGAGCTCGAACCGCTCGCCGGGGTCGCGCAGCCGCGCACCGAACAGCTCCTCCAGCCGCCGCATCCGGTACCGCACGGTCTGCGGGTGGATGTGCAGCCGCTCGGCGGCCTCGTTGGCGTTGGACCCGGCCTCCAGCCAGGCCAGCAGGGTCTGGGCCATCCGCTCCCGCTGGTGCGGGCGCAGCTCGGCCAGCGGTGCCAGCCGGGACCGGGCCATCGCCGACAGCAGGGCGGGGTCGCGGGACAGCAGCAGCGCCAGCAGGTGGTCGTCCCAGCGCACCAGCCCCTCCCCGGGGACCGCGCCCGAACGCACGAGCTCGGCCAGTTCCCGGGCCCGCTCCAGCGACTCCGGGACGCGTTCCAGCGGCACGCTCGGCCCCAGCACCGCACAGGAGCCCCGCAGCGACCGCTCCAGGGCCCGCAGCCTGCCGGGGCCCTCGGGGTCGGGCACCAGGGCGCAGGGCTCGGGGCGCTCCAGGTCCACCAGGGCGTCGGGCGGCAGCGACGGGGGCAGGGCGTCGGGCCGGGCGGCCCCCTCGCCCGCGGGCCCGGGGTGGAGCAGCACCACGGCGGCGCGCTCGGGCGTGCGCCAGTGGGCGCCGCGGGCCAGTGCCGCGACCGCCGCCGGATCCCGGCCGACCCCGGCCAGCAGGGCCTCCAGGAACCGGGTGCGGCGGTGCCGGGAGGCGTCGGCGCCCGCGGCGCTCACCCGGGCGTGCCCCTGGGCAGCGGCCTCGCCGAGCTCCTCCTCGAAGAGCAGGACGGCCTCGCCCAGCGGCCCCAGCAGGTCGCGGGACAGGGTGTCGTCGTCGGACAGGACGCGCCAGACGGCGGCGGCGATGACGCGCATCCCGGCGTGCAGGCGCTCCAGGCCGCGTCCGTGCCCGGCCTCGTGGGCGCCGAACGCCCGGAAGCGCGCGAGCAGCGCCTCGTCGGGGCCGCGGCCGGTCCCCAGCCGCTCCATGAACCCCTTCACCCCGATGTCGAGCAGGCGGCGCGCCCCCGCCTTCGCGTCCGGCGCCACCAGGGCCTCGCCGAGCCTGTGGTGGATGCCGGCGAGCGCCTCCTCCACCAGTACCGGTGCGAGGGAGCGCATGCGGGCGCCCACCTCCGGGGGGATGTCGGAGAACGGGTCCGTGCGGCCGCTCTCCCGCGGGGGACGGGTCATGTCTCCTCCGGCGCGGACGCACGGCGGAGCCGTCCGTGGCACGCCCGCGCGTGCTCCGTGCGCCAGAATCGG
The DNA here is from genome assembly GCF_018316655.1 of Nocardiopsis changdeensis. GTDB lineage: Bacteria > Actinomycetota > Actinomycetes > Streptosporangiales > Streptosporangiaceae > Nocardiopsis > Nocardiopsis changdeensis. The sequence goes on from NZ_CP074133.1 coordinate 1,862,288, forward strand.
GGTGCGCCCCGCCGAGGGTGACGGGGGACACATCCATACCACCAGAGCCGCGTTCCGGGGACAAGCCCGGCCCCCCGGTAACGCGGTCCCGGACGGTACCGGACACGCGAGGGGCCCGTCGCCGGTCCGGCCGGCGGCGGGCCCCTCGCGTGTCCCGCGGTGCTAGACCACCGCTCCTGCCAGGGCCACGATGATCGGCCCGGTCAACGGCAGCAGGATGTTGGAGATGGCGTAGGTGATCGTGTACGCGATCACCGGCACCGTGTTCCCGGCCGTCGACACCACCTGGCTGATCGCCGGGGTGCTGCACTGCTGTCCGGCCACCGCGCCGATCAGCAGCGGCGGCTCGATCCTCATCAGCCTGCGGCCCACGAACAGCGAGATCGACGCCGGGATCAGCGTGGTCAGCACCGCCGCCACCGGCAGCATCACCCCGTAGTGCTGCACCAGCTGCCAGGCCGAGGGGCCCGCGGACATGCCCACCGCCGCGATGAAGGTGGCCAGCCCCAGGTCCTTCATCGTCCCGGCGGCCGCCGGGTGCAGCGAGCCGAAGGTGGGTCGCCGGGCCCGCAGGTAGCCGAACACCAGCCCGGACAGCAGCGCCCCGCCGCCGGTGCCCAGGGTGAGGTCGGCGCCCCCGATCGGGATGACGATCTGGCCGACCAGGATGCCCAGCACCAGGCCCAGGCCCAGGTAGACGAAGTCGGTGGTCTTCTGGGAGACCACCGGGTACCCGAGCTTCTTCTCGACCGCTCGCACATCGGCGGGCGCCCCCACGACGGTGAGCACGTCGCCGGTGTGCAGCCGGGTCTTGGGCAGCGCCGGGATCTCCTGCTCGGTGCGGGTGAGCCTGCGGATGAACACGGCCTCGCGCAGGTCGGCGCCGAGCACCTCGCCCAGCGACTCCAGCGGCAGGTGGTCTGTGCCGCGGTGGGTGAGCACCACGTCCAGGCTCTGGAGGACGGTGTCGGGCTCCTCGGCCTGCTCGGGGCCGATGACCGACTCGGCGCCCACCAGCGCCGCCCGGCGGCCCACCAGCACCAGCAGGTCGCCGGTGCGCACCCGGAACCCCGGGTCGGGGCGTTTGACGGTCTGGTCGCCGCGGCGCACCTCCTCGACGGTCGAATGGCCGTTGAGGGAGGCGTGGATGTTGTCCACGCTGCGCCCGTCGGACTGCTCGACCCGGTAGGCGCGGCCCACCAGGTCCGGCAGCGCCGGGGTCTCCCCGTCGGCCCGCTCCCGGCCGCCGCTCATCTTCTGCCACAGCTTCGCCGACTCCTCGCGCAGGTCGAACCGCATGATGCGGGGCGCGATCTGGCTGGTCAGCAGCACGATGGTGATGAGACCGCACAGGTAGCTGACGGTGTAGGCGGTGGCGACGTTGTTCTGGAGCTCCGTGGTCTCGTCGGCGGACAGGCCCAGGCGGCCGATCGCCTCGCTCGCCGTGCCCAGCGCCGCCGACTCGGTGGCGCCGCCCGCCATCAGCCCGGCGGCGGTGCCCTGGTCCAGTCCCAGCAGCACCGTGAACACCAGGACCACCCCGATCACCGAGACCACCTCGATGATCGGGAAGCCCAGGTAGCGCAGTCCCTTGCGGTTGAGGTTGGCGAAGAACTGGGGCCCGCTGCTGAACCCCAGGGCGAAGATGAACAGCGCGAACGCGAGGTTCTTGACCCCGTCGTCGAGCTGGGCTCCGGTCAGGTAGCCGATGACCAGCGCCACCAGCAGGGTGCCGCACACCCCGCCCAACCGGATCGGTCCGAACGGCACCTTGCCGAACGCGTACCCCAGCGCCAGCGCGGTGAACAGCGCGATCTCCGGGGTGTTCTGGAACAGGTCGGTGATCCAACCGCCCACGGCGGCCTCCTCACGACTCGGGGCGGCCCAGGCCGTGTCCTTCGAATGTCCGTTCCGCACCGGCCCGCCCGCCGCCCGCCATCACCTCGGCGGACGGTCCGGCGGCCGCGCCGCCGCCGGGCGGCACGGGAGGACACTCGAGAACAGGTCCTAGGCGCCGTGGGACGAAGTGAAGCGGCGGTGGTACTCCTCCCCGATCTCCCGCAGGGCCCGGCCGATCCGGGTGTAGGCGTCGTGGTCGAGGTTGGCCAGGCTGACCCGGACCGACCAGGCCGGTCCGTCGAAGCCGCCGCCGTTGAGCAGGACCACCCCGTCCTCCTCGGACAGGCGCAGCACCGGGTCCACGGGCTCGTAGTTCTCCCTCATCCAGGCCGCGAACTCCGAGCCCCAGTGCTGCTCGGCCCAGTACAGGAGGTCGAGCTCGACGTAGTAGCCGGCCCGCAGCGGGTTGTCGGGGAACTCCACGCCCAGGCTCTCCGACAGCGCGGCCAGCCTGCGGCGCAGCACCTCGTTGACGGGCCCGTGGTACTCCTCCGGCGCGTGGGTGAGGGCGAACAGCGCGAACAGGGCCATCTGCACCTGCTGGGGCGTGGACAGCCCGGCCGTGTGGTTGAGCGCCACCGAGCGGCTGTCGGCGACCATCCGGTCGATGAACTTCATCGACGCCGGGTCCAGGGTGAGGGAGGCGTAGCGGCGCCGGTGCGCCTCGGCGTCCTCCCCGCTCATCCGGGCGATCTGCGCGTCCACGGTGTTGTCCGGCTGGAGCGCGATGACCCCCAGCCGCCAGCCGGTCGCACCGAAGTACTTGGAGAACGAGTACACGCCGATGGTGTTGCGCGGGCACACCTCCATCAGAGAGGTGAAGCCCTCCACGAACGTGCCGTAGACGTCGTCGGTGACGATGACCAGGTCCGGGTTGCGGTTCTCCACGATGTCGCGGATGCGGTCCAGGGCCCGCTCCGACAGGGCCACCGACGGCGGGTTGCTGGGGTTGACCAGGCAGACCATGCGGACCGAGGGGTCGGCGAGCTTGTCCAGTTCGGCGTCGTCGTAGTCCCAGGTGTGGAAGCCGTCCGCGGTCCCGCGCGAGGCGCTGACCTCGACGACGTCGAAGCCGTACCGGTCCAGGTGCGGGATCTCCAGGTAGGGCGTGAAGATCGGGGTCATCAGCGCGATCCGGTCGCCCGCCCGCAGCACCCGGTTCACCTGGAGCGAGTCGAAGACGTAGCACATGGCGGCGGTGCCGCCCTCGACCGCGAACAGGTCGTAGGGGGCCTCGGGCTGCCGGCCGCCCATGGCGTGCACCAGGTACTCGTGCACGGACTTCGCGACGAACGGCAGGATGCGGTCGGGCACCGGGTAGTTGTCACCGATGATGCCGTCGACGAGTTCGTGCAGGACGGCGTCGGAGCGGTCGTGCGTCACCCGGTTGAGGATCCGCCGCAGCAGGTCGGCGCCGGGCTCCCCGGCGTTCTGGTCGAGGAACACCGAGAAGCGCTCGGTGATGCCCTCCCGTCGGGGCATGCCGGCGACGGCGGGCCACTCGTTCCAGGCGGCGCGGCTCTCCAGGACGGCGAACCGGCCCAGGAGGAAGAACGCCTCCCGCGGCGGCGCGGCGGTCCAGTTGGGGTTGCCCCGGCCGGCGTTGAGCATGGCGTGCGCGGTCTTGCGCTGCTCCGCCTCGGCCAGGTCGATGAGGTGCCCCTTGAGCTCGAAGGGGCTGAGCCCCTCCAGACGGCGCTGGGATGCGCGGTCGTCCTCCAGGTGGGTCATTCCGGTTCCCCCGATGGTCGTCACTCGAAGTGAGTGCGCAGTTGCCATGCGTGCGCCATCAGGGCGTGCCCGGCCCGGGGTCAAGGAGAACCGAGCCTCCCGCCATGCTTTGGCCGGGAGAGCGGGGGTGCCGGGTCAGCCGAACAGGAGGTAGCCCAGCAGCATGCCGCCCGCCACCACCACCAGGGCGGCCGCCGACCACAGCCGCTGGACCCCGGCCCCGCCCCGCTCCGGGGCGGCCGGGGCGGCGTCCGTGCCGGATCCGGGCGCGCGCTCGTCCAGGCGGCGGGCGCAGCGCTCCATGAGCCCGCCCGCGACCTCGGTGAGCACGGGCTCGGTCCAGCGGGTCAGCCCTCCGGCCAGCTCCAGGTCGGTGGTCACGGACACGACGGTGTCCTCCCCGCGTTCGCGCAGGCCGGCGGTGATGAGGGCCGAGCCGGTCCCCTCGCCGCGCCGGGACCGGCCGGTCGCCTCGACGACGATGCGGCGCGCGCCCTCGTCCTTCTCCACCAGGCGGGCGGTGCCGTGGCAGGCGACCACGGCGGGGCCGACCTTGATGCGCGCCTCGGCCAGGTGCGTGTCGCCGTCGGTTCCCACCAGGCGTACCCCGGGAACGCAGGGGACGAGGGACTCCACGTCGGTGAGCAGTTCCCAGGACCGCTCGACGGGCGCGTGGACGACGAATTCGTTGTTGATCCTCATGGGGGTGCTCTCTGTTCGGGCCCTGGGGGAGGAGGGGACCCGGCGGGCCGTGTCCCGGGTCCGGTGCGGCGGCAGGTCCTGCGCCCTGGGGCGGTGTCGCCGATGATACGGGCCGCGCCGACCGGGGGTTCCCGCGCGCCGGAACAGGGTCCGCCTTCCGGAGGGACCGCCCGCCCGGGCGGCGGACGCCCCGCGGCCGCCGGTTCCGGGCCCGGTGTCAGGTCCCGGTGGACTCCCGGGGCCGGCGGTCCCGGTCGGCCGGGCCGGGGGCCGGGGCCTCCCCGGGTTCCGCGGCGGGTTCCCGGCCGGGGTCCGCCCCGCGCCCTCGCACCGGGATGAACAGCCCGACGACGGTGCCCGCGGCGCAGGCCGCCACCCCCGCCCACAGCGCGGCGTCCATGCCCGCGCCCGACGGGTAGGGCACGCCGTCCACGGTGACCGTCAGCGAGGCGAACAGCAGGGCGAGCACCGCGCTGGCCGAGGAGGTGCCCAGGGAGCGGACCAGGGAGTTGATCCCGTTGGCGGAGGCGGTCGCGTCGCGGGGCACCGCGCCCATGATGAGGACGGGCATGGCCGCGAAGGAGACGGCCGTGCCCACGCTGACCAGGGTGCTCCCCAGGACCGCGTTGGCCAGGGAGCCGGGGGCCAGGACCCGGCCCAGGTAGGTCAGCCCCATGACGGCCAGCCCGAACAGCAGGGTCGGCTTGCCTCCCCAGCGGTCGAGCATGCGGCCGGCCACGGGGGAGAACACCAGCATCATCAGCCCGCTCGGCACCATGAGGAGCCCCGCGGTGACCACCGGCAGTGCCAGGCCGTACCCGGTCTCCGCCGGGACCTGGAGCTCCTGGGTGAGGACGAGGCCGTTGAGGAACATCGCGAACCCGGTGAAGTACGACGCGACGTTGGTCAGCAGCACCGGCGGCAGCACCGCCGTGCGCAGGTCGACCATGGGGGCGCGGGTCCTGAGCTGGAGCGGGATCCACAGGGCCAGGAACAGCAGCGACACCCCGGTCAGGACGAGCACGCGCGGTCCGCCCCAGCCCCAGGCGGCGCCCTTGGACAGCACCAGGAGCAGGCCGACCAGGACGACGGACAGCACCAGGGCGCCCAGGACGTCGAAACGGCCCGGGGAGCGCTGCGGCGACTCGGCGACCGCCAGCCGGATGAGCACGGTGAGCACGGCGCCGACGGCCGCGGTGGACCAGAACAGGGACGTCCATCCGAACGCGCCGTAGAGCACCCCCGACAGCGGGAGCCCCAGCGCGCCCCCGATGCCCAGGGTCGCGCTCATCAGGGCGATGCCCCCGGCCAGCCTCTCCCGGGGCAGCTGGTCGCGCATGATGCTGATGCCCACCGGGATCAGGGCGGTCCCGAACCCCTGCATGGCGCGCCCCACCAGGAGCGGCAAGAAGCCCCCGCCGACGGCGGCGATGAGGGACCCGGCCGTCATCACCGCGAGCGAGACCAGCAGCATGCGGCGCTTGCCGTACATGTCGGCCATGCGGGCGACGATCGGGGTGGCCACGGCGCCGGTCAGCAGGGTGGCGGTGACCAGCCAGGAGGCGTCGTCGGCGGAGACGCCCAGGATCCGGGGCAGGTCGGGGAGCAGCGGTATGACCAGGGTCTGCTGGAGGGAGACGATCATGCCGCAGAGGGTGAGGACACCGGTGGTGAGCCGGACGGGCATCCGCGGTGCGGACGACATGGGGCCTCCGGGGAGGGGGGTGAACAGGCGTTCACCGCCAGGGTAAACACCGTTCAACCCGATGGACACCCCGGCGGTCGAACGTGGCGCGGATCACCCGGACCCCCCGCGGAATCGCGTACGCGCTGATACGTCGCACGCTGTACGCCGTGTCGCCGCCCCCCGCGGATACTGGCCGCACGGGCGAGGAGCGGAGGGGCCATGGACACGGCGGGGACCACGGAGAAGGCGCGGCCGGGCGGACGGGAGCGGTCGCGGCGGGCGCCGCGGCGGCGCGCGGGCAGGCTCGGGCCCCGCACTCGCAAGGCCGTCCTCATCGTCCACATCGCCGCCTCGGGCGCGTGGCTCGGGCTCGACCTGGTCCTGGGGATCCTGGTGGCCACCGCGCTGCTGGGCGGCGACGGGGCGGCCCTGGCGGTGGCGGTGGCGGCGTTCGCCACCTGGCCCATGGTCGCGGTCGGCGTCCTCACCCTGGCCAGCGGTGTGGTGCTGGGCCTGGGGAGCAGGTACGGACTCGTGCGCTACAGATGGGTGCTGGTCAAGCTGGTGCTCAACGTGGTCCTGGTGTTCCTGGTGGTCGTCGCGCTCTCCCCGCAGGTCGGGGCGCTGGCCGGGGAGGGGCGGGCGGCGCTGGCCTCCGGAGGCGACCTGGCCTTCGACCCCGGGATGCTCTTCCCGCCGGTGGTCTCCTCCACGGCGGTCGCGTTCGCCATCGCGATCTCGGTCGTCAAGCCCTGGGGGCGGACCCTCCGCGGCCGGACGGCGGCCGGGGGTCCGGCTCACTGAGGCAGGGCGCGCACGAGCTCCAGGTCGTCGGGCGTCACCTCGAGCAGGGCGTCGTCGAATTCGTGGTGGCGCTCGACGTACCTGGCGACGTAGGGGCAGACGGGCACGATGCCCAGGCCCAGGGAGCGGGTCTCCGCCAGGGCCTCGGCGACCAGCGTGCCGGCCAGACCGCGCCCGGAGAAGCGCTCGTCGATCTCGGTGTGGAAGAAGACGCGCCGCCGGTCGTCGGCGTCCACGAACTTCGTGAACCCCACGACCTCCCCGTCGACGCTGATCGTGTACCGGTCCGCTGCTTCGGCCACAGTGGCCCTGCCGTCCGCCATGGGCCCATCATGCCCCCGCCCGGCCCCCTTGTGCCGGTACGGCGCGCGGCCTAGAATCTTGAACACCGTTCAATTATTGAACGCCGTTCAGAGAGGAAGGCGCCGATGAACGGACGACTGCTGGCACCCGACTTCGCCCGGGGCGGGATGCTCCTGCTCATCGTGCTGTCCAACACCGCGATCTTCTTCCACGGGGTCGCCGCCGTCGAAGGCGGGACCTCGGCGACCCCGGTGGCCGACCAGGTCGTCCGCTTCGCGATGATCGCCCTCCTCGACGTCCGCGTGTACCCGCTGTTCGCCTTCCTCGTCGGCTACGGGCTGGTCCGGGCCTACCAGGCCAGGTCCGCCGAACTGGGGGAGGACGCGGCGCGGGCCGTCATCCGCTCGCGCAACCGGTGGCTCGTCGTCTTCGGCCTCGCGCACGCGGCGCTGCTCATGGGCAGCGAGGTCCTGGGCGACTACGGCGTCATCGGCCTGATCCTGTGCGCGGTGTTCCTCGGCCGCGGCGAACGCCGGCTCAGGGCCGCGATCCTCACCGGAGCGGGCCTGCTCGCCGCGGTCCTGCTCGTGTCGGCGGCCGTCCTGGCCGCCTCGGTGGTCCTGCCGTCCACCGGGGCGGCGCCGGCGCTCGAACCGAGCGCGCAGGAGCTGAGCCTCAACGGCTCCGGCACCACCGACTACCTGGAGTCCGTGGTCACCCGCCTGTGGGGCTGGGTCTTCCTGATGGTGTTCGCCAACGGGCTCGGGGTCGTGATGCCCACCGCGATCCTCATCGGCATGTGGACGGCCCGGAGGCGGATCCTGGAGGAGCCGCACCGGCACCGCCGCCTCATCACCACGACGGCCGCCGTCGGGGTGGGCCTCGGGCTGGCGGGGTCGCTCCCCTCGGCGCTGGCGTACGCGGGCGTGTTCACCCCGGCGTCGGAGGCCGCGGAGGCGGCGCTGTTCCTGCTGGCCTGGACCTCAGGGCTCGCCGGCGGGCTGGGGTACGCGGCCCTGTTCGTGCTCGCCGCCGGGCGTCTCACGCGGGGAGGCCGCACGCCCCGGCCGGTCGCCGCCGTGGCGGCCCTGGGCAAGAGGTCCCTGAGCGGCTACCTCGCCCACTCGATGGTCATGGCCCCCGTGCTCTCGCTGTGGGGGCTGGGCCTGGCGGCGCACCTGACCGAGGCGACCGCCGCCCTGTTCGCGTTCTGCCTGTGGCTGCTCACCGTCGTCGTGGCCGCCCTCATGGAGAAGAAGGGGATGCGCGGACCGTTCGAGGTGCTGCTGCGTGGACTCGGCGCCCGCGCGGCGCGCCGCCGGACGGAGGCGGCGCGCTAGATTGGGCCGGTGCCGTCGACATCCCCACCCCGCCGCGGCCCGCGCCGCAGCCTGACCCGAGAGCGCATCGTCGACGAGGCGATCGCGGTCATCGAGGCCGACGGGCTGCCCGCCCTGTCCATGCGCCGCCTCGCCGAACGCCTCGACGTGGCCCCGGGCACCCTGTACACCTACGTCGCCAACCGGACGGCGCTGGAGACCCTCATCCTGGACGCGGTGGTGGCCCGCGACGCGCTCCCGCACGAACAGCCGGGGCCGTGGTGGCACCAGCTGGAGGAGTGGGCCCGGCGGGACCTGGCCGCCTTCCGCGAGCGGCCGTGGATCCTGGATCTGCGCCGGTCCGCCCGCGGCGTCGGCCCGGCCCTGATCACCTGGCTGGACTCGGCGCTGCGGGTGTTCGACGGCACCGGCCTGCCCGAACAGGTCAAGCTCGACATCATCGAGGCCCTGGACGCCTACGTCTGCGGGGCGGCCACCAGCGACGCCCAGTCCGGAGAGGACGAGCGCGTCGCGGCCCCGGAGTTGGCCGCCGAGGTCGGGGAGGCCTACTCCGGCGCCCTCGCCCTCCAGCGCGCCGTGGAGGGCGGCGCCCTCACCTCCCACGAGGGCCAGTTCGAGTTCGGCCTGCGCTGCCTGATCACCGGCTTCCGCGCCATCGCCGAGGAACACGGGAAGGCCGGGGAGGGCCCCTGACCGGCTCCGCCGGCCCGGATCCCGCCCGCGGCCGCCCCGGGGCGGTGCCGGGCCGCGCGTCCCGACACACCGTGCGGGGGAGGGGCGGACGCTCCGCTCCCTCCCCCCGGGCCGGCACCCGGCTCCGCGCGGTGCCCCCCACTGCCGCGGCGGGCACCGCGCGGCGCGTGCGGCGGTGGACGGTATGTCAACCGTCGGCGCTGGACGGGATGACGGGATCGGCCACCGGCCGGGCGAAGGTGTTGCGGAAGAGCCGGACCTCGGTCTTCCTGCTCTTGTAGTAGCCGACCGTGTGGTAGGAGGTGGTGGCGAAGTCCAGCCTGCCGTCGCCGTTCGCGTCGAGCACGGCGATGTGGGCGGTGGAGTCCCCGCTCACCCACTCGCGCACGACCACGCGGCCGGTGGAGTCCGCCTTCAGGTAGAGGACGCCCTGCGTGGGTTCGTTCGGATCGCTGTTCTGCGGTCCGCGCATGGCGATGAGGAACTCGTCGTCGCCGTCCCCGTCGAAGTCCGCGGCCACGACGTGGTGCCCGACCGCGTCGTACGACTTCTTCGGCCCCTCCTCATCGGATTCGATCGGCTGGGGGAAGACCTTCACCACCCGGCGCTCCCACGGCCGCTCGAACGGGCTCCCCGTCCCCCAGGGGCGGGTGTAGACCGCGACGGTGTTGCCGTGGAAGGGCTCCACCGTGACGATGCAGGAGGCGGCCTGTCCTCCGATCCGCCCGACGGCGACGTTGCCGCTCCCGCCGAACAGGGGGGTCTCCTTGTAGTTCGGCGGCCTGCCGATCTCCTGTGACGCGCGCGGAGGGACCCCGTCGCCGATGTGCCTGCGGATCCAGACGCCGTCCCGCCCCGGCCCGATCCAGTCCAGGCCGCTGTGGGAGGCGACGACGAACGACTGGAGGTCGGGCCGCGGCGTGCCGGGGAAGCGCCCGGCGACGACCGCGTGGATGATCCGGAACTTCAGCCGGTCCAGGCCGGGGGCCGACGCGGGCCTCCACTCCCCGGCGGGGTCCGCCGGGATGTCGTAGAGGACCGGGCTGTAGGGCGTGAGGAACCCCTTCTCCCCCTTCTCGGCCTCCGGCGTCCCCGGCGCGGCCCTGCCCACGACGGGGAACGCCGCCAACTGGAGGCCCTGTGCCGGGTCCCTGGTGAATCCGCCCAGGCGCACCCGGTGGGTCGCCACCAGCGAGGCCACCTCCTTCCGCGTGTACGCCCCGTTCGCGTCCGGCTTGAGCCAGGAGATCTTCCCGTCGTCGTTCCCGCAGCCGAACATGCACTGGCCGTAGTTGTGGCAGACGACGAGGTCCGGGTGGGGGCCGGTGCCGAGGCGGGCGTGGTCCAGCGCCACCGGCTTGTTCAGTCCCCCGGTGCCGAAGTCGAAGACGTCGCTCCGGGTCCAGGAGCCGTTGGAGTGCCCGTACCTCTCCACCTTCTGCCTCGTCAGCCCGGAGGTCACCAGCCCCGCCCCGGTCCGGTGGACCCAGTAGCCGTCCCCGGTGTCGGAGGCGATGGTCTCCGGGGTGAAGGCGGGCCGCGCGTGGGCCGTCATCACGATCCCCCCTTCGGGGAGGGCTTCGCGCCCCCGAGCAGGCTGTTGACGGTCCGGTAGGCGTCGACCGCGTAGTCCTTGGGCGTCTTCCCGTGGTGGAAGTCCGCGAAGGTGGGCTGCTCGGCCTCCACCACGAGCCACTTGCGCCACTTCTTCTGCGGGTCCGGCGCCTGGCCGGTCTTCTTCCAGCGGTCCTCGCGCGCGTAGTCGACGTCGTCCAGGGCCTTCAGCACCTTGTCGAAGGGCACCGTCCACTTCCCGTCGGAGCCGGGGACGGTGAAGATCCCGGCCTTCACCCCGTCCTTGAAGGAGGTCTTCGCCAGGTCCAGACCCGCGAACCTGTCCGGCCTCAGGTCCTTCAGGTGGATGTGCTTGATCCGCTCACCGTGCCGGTGCACGGCGGCCACGGGGTCGCCGCCCGCCCAGGTGAGGTGGCCGGTGTCCAGGAGCAGGTGGACGTACGCGGCGTCGGTGCCCGCCATCAGGCGGTCCATCTCGGGCTGGGTCTGCACGCCGGTCCCCATGTGGGGGTGGTAGCACAGGCGGAACCCGTCGGCGGCGGCCCGCCTCCCCAGCTCGTTGAGGCCCTCCACGAGGGCGTTCCACTGCTGGTCGGAGAACCGGTTTCGCTGTTTGAGGGGCACGTGCGGCCGCAGGTGCACGGCGTTGCCGAACTCGGCGGCCCCGATGTTCTGCACCCCGCGGGCCGACCACTGCCCCTTGTTCGCCTCGTAGAAGTCCAGCGTGCGCCGGTGGCCTCCGGCCGTGGTGAACCAGGTGCTGATCCAGGGCTCCGTGACGTGGAACTCCCGGCCGCTCGGCAGCCCGGCCGCCGTCAGGAACGCCTTCCAGTCGGCGGCGTCCTTCGGGAAGTCCCGGTCGTCGCTGCACCCGGTGAACCCGGTCGCGATGATCTCCTTCAGGCACTCCTGGGCCGTGTAGTACTGCGTTCCGTTCGCGTCCGCGGTCAGGTCCGGGAAGTCGGCGTTGCGCCATCCGGTGGGCGTGATCCCGATCCGCACACCCGTGAGGATGCTCCTGTCCGTGTTGCTCTCTGCCATGACGCCCCCTTCAGCTCTGCGTGCCGGCGTTGAGGACGCTGAGCACGTCCTGGACGGCCACGTGCGCCATGGCCATGCTCGTGTGCGTGGGGTTGCCCGCGTTGCCGAACGGGTGCAGGCCGTTGCCGCCCAGCCAGAGGTTCGAGGTCCCGCACACCCTCGACCGGGGCGTGACCACGTGGTCGCGCTCCTCCGTCACGTGGGCCCTGCCGTCGTTGGCGGGGTCGCTGCCCATTCGCGTGGTCCCCGCCACGTGCAGCGGCAGCCCCGGAACCAGGAACTGGGGCTCCGACCCGGGCATGAAACCGCCCAGGTGGGAGGCGACCTTGATCATGTCGGCCATCATCATCCCGGCCGTGTGCCGCTCCTCCTCCGTGAGCTGGAAGTGGAAGGTGGGCTGGGGCATGTCGAAGGAGTCGACGTTGCGGAACTTCAGCACGCCGTTCTCGCGGTAGCGCTCGCTGAACTCCACCCGGTTGGCCGCCCGGGGCCGGGACAGGCCGAACCAGCGCAGGTCGACGATGAGCCGGGTGTCGATGTTGGGCGGGACCGCCCCGTAGCTGAACGCGTCGCGGTGGATCTGGCAGTGCCAGGGGCGCGCGGTCGAGGCCGGGATGTACAGGTTCGGCTCCGGCTCGTCCTTGGGGAACGGGATGGGGTCGGCCGGGGCCTTGCGGAAGTTCTTCTGGTTCTCCTTGAGGACCTTGCGCTGGGCGGCGCGGTAGGCCGCGACCCGGGCCTTCGCCTGCTGCGCGAGCGGCCTGTCCTTGTCCCCGGTGACCTCGTCCAGGTGCCTTTCCAGGCCGTCCAGGTGCTCCTGCCGGAGCACCACCTGGCAGAAGGCCATGGGCTGCTCGGTCATGTACTTGCCGATGGGCAGGTTGAGCTTCTCGTCGAGTTCGGAGGCGTACAGCAGCTGGGCGGTGAGGACCGGGCCGCAGGCGATCACGTAGGCCCCGGCCTCGACCTCGGCGGTCTTGCCGAGATCACGCAGGTTGCGCAGGTGGACGCGCTTGACCTTCGCCGGCGCGGAGTCCGAGCCCCCCTCCAGTTCGATCCGGGTGGCCTGCCACTCGGCCCGGAGCGTGAACTCGGCCTCGCCGTTCCCCTTCTTCCACGCGGGGTCGGCGAGCCCTCCCAGCACGGTGTCGGCCGCGCTCCAGGTGACGAACTCCCGGTGGCCGTGTTCGTTCTCGTCCGTGCGCCGCTGCACCGCGAGGGGCAGCTCCGAGACCTGGAAGCCGGCGTCCTGGTTGAGGACCTTCTTCACCAGCTGGTGCCGGGCCGAGTGCCGGTAGGCCTCGGTGGTGCGCTTGAGCACCTCGGCCGAGTGCGCGTAACCGCCGTTGAGGTCCTGGTCGCCGAGCGGGTAACCGATCTCGTTGCCGTTCTCGTCCACCCAGGTGCGTTCCAGGGCCTTGTCGAACTCGGGCATCGCACAGGTCCAGTGGGTGGCCATCCCGCCGACCGCGTAGGTGGCGGCGTAGGCGCCGAGGTTGTCCTCCTCCCTCTGGTACGGGTTCTGGTTGTTGAGCACGAAACCCGCGTACTCCTCCGTGTCGTAGCGGTAGGAGGAGGGGTCCAGGGTCGTCGGGATGTCGCTTCGGGTGGACACCGACAGGGGGTGGAGGTGTCCCTTGATGACGTTGACGAACTCGTCGATGTTGCGCTGGTAGAGGAAGGAGTTCTTCTGGTGCTCCCCGTAGCGTCCGGCCGTCTGGGGACCGGCGTCCACCATCAGCACGTTCTTGCCCTGGGCGTGCAGGTCGCGGGCGAACAGTGCCCCGATGGGGCCCGTGCCCACGACGAGGACGTTCGGAGTGAGTTTCTCCGCCACTGTGTTCTCCTCTTGGTGCTCCGTCGTCATTTTCCGGCGCGCCGGTAGTACCTGTAGGCCTTGCTGACGGTGTCGCCGAGGACCAGGCCGGCGTTGTCCCCGCGCCTGAGGTGGGCGTCCATGCTCACCGTGGCCGCGGCCCCCTCACCGGCGGCCTGCGCGATCCGCTGGACCGACGCGGCGCGCACGTCGTCGGCCGCGAACAGGCCCTCCTCGGTGGTCTGGAAGGCCAGGACCTTCGGTTTCTGGTTCTCGGTGTCGGGGTCCTCCTCACCGTTCGGCTTGTACTTGCGGGGATAGGGCCAGGGGATCTGTTCCGTGAGGACGAAGCCGTTCCCGTCCCGGGCCACACGGGCCGCGTTCGGGTTCCGGCCATCGGGCGGGCGGAGCCATTCGGTGGCGGGCACACCGCCGATGAGCGCGAAGACGAAGTCCGCCGGGATCGCCTTTGTCGGAGTGGCCGACCGTGTGGGGCGGATGACCACGTGGGAGAAGGGCCGGATTTCCCCGGCGACGAATTCCCGAACGGTCCATTCCTTGTACAGGGTGACCTTTTTCTCCGTGGCGAGCGCTTCCACCTCCTCCCGGAGGGGGCCGCCCATGCTCAGGTCCGACCGGACGACCAGGATCACGTCGGCGACCGCGCTGAAGAGGACGGCCGCGCGCTCCGCGGTGTCGCCCCCGCCGACGATGACGACCTTCTTCCGGGCGCCGCCGGGGCCGGGCCGGAGGAGGTCGGCGTCCCCGGGGAGCGCGTCGTAGTACAGGCCCCGGTCGACGTACTTCTCCTCGTCCTGAGCGCCGATACGGCGCGGCCTGCGCCCGCAGGCCGGCAGCACCATGCCCGCCGAGTAGGTGCCGGTGGCGCCGTCCTGGTCGCGCCAATGGACCCGGTACCTCTTGAGCCGGACGTTTCCCTGCCCGAGGTCCACCGTGAGGATCTCGCGCTCGAGCGCGGTGGCGGTGACCGTGGGCATCCAGTAGGTGTACCGGGACCGCACGACCTGGGACAGGGCGCGCCGGATCAGGCTCGGGGCGGAGATGCCGCCGGGGAAGCCCAGGTAGTTCTCGATGCGGTTGATGCCGGTCCCGGCCTGGCCGCCGGGCGCGTCGTCCTCCAGGACGAGGGTGCTGAACCCCATGGCCGCGGAGCTCACCGCCCCCGCGAGCCCCGCCGGGCCGCCGCCCGTGACGACCAGGTCGAACCGCTGGCCCTCCCCGCCCCTCTGGAAGAGCCCCAGCTCCTTCGCCAGCGTGGTGAGCGAGGGGTCGGCGTGCACCGTGTGGTGTCCGGACCCCCATTCGATGAGGACCCGGATCTCGTCCGTCGGGGTGCCGCTCGGGAATGCGAGGTGGTTGATCCGGTTGAGCGCCAGGAACCGCTTGGTGCGGTGCGCGCGGGGACTGAGCCGGTCCCCGAAGACCACGACCAGGGGGTACTCCGGCACGGGTTCGGGCAGGAGCCTGCGCGTGAGGCGGAGGGCGAGGTCCTCCGTCTCGGAGGGGCGGTGGAGCAGGGCCACGGGCTCGTCCCGGAGCGCGGCGAGGTACTCCGGTGTCACGTCCCCGATGCCGTCCGGTGCCGGGGGCCGTGCGGTGAGCAGGAGGGTCTCGGCCACGCCGGCCTCGTCCGGGGCGTCGCCGAGGGCGCTCAGCGCGGTCCGCCCGGTCTCGCCGGCCACCGCGTCCTCATCGGCGACGACGACCACCTGTGGCGGTTCAGCGGAGGCTTCGGAGGGCAGGGCGCGGAGCGCTTCGCGCGCCCGGTCCAGGTCAGGGGTCGTGATGAGGCGGGCGTCGTTCCCGAGCCGGTCGTCGAGCGTTTCCCGGAGTGCTCCCAGGCGCTGCCGGTCGGGGTCGGAGAGGACGACCACGAGTTTCTCTTCGGACAACGGTCACACCGTCCATGCTGCGGAGAGGGCGGTTCCACGGGAATGGGACGCGGGATTTGCCGGTGGGCCCGGGCGCCGGGCATTTGATGAAACCGTAACAGCGAAAAAGCGGAAAGTGTCGCCGAAGAAAAAAATATCTCGCTTTTCGGGTGGGCCAAAAAAAGGAGTGGAGATTCTTCTTCTAAAACAGCGGAATCCTCAGTCGCAGAGAAGCCCTAATGTGAACCCAAAGGGAGAATTAGGCATAAGGTGCAAAGGGTTTCGTTGCCAGATGGTCCGGTGGGGGCGGGGGTGGGGGATCGACCTCTGGGAAGAGAGATCGGCCTGACATGGCAGGGCAAAGAGGGGCATTCGACGCGGGTCGCCGCGTGCGGGGGCCGGGGGAGGGTGCGGGGCCTCCCGCGCGCCGGCCTGCCGGGACGCGAACGAAGAACGTGCGTCTTACGTGCTCTCCGAAAACAGGGGACCTGTCCGCCGGCACCCGTGATGCGTACGGGCGCCGTGCCCTGGACGGCCGTTTCCGAGCGTTCGCGGGCCCCGGGAACCCGGGGCGGCCGGCCCGGTCACGGCCCCCACATGACGAACGGGCCGGAGGTGTCCTCCGGCCCGCTGCGTACTGGTGGGCGATACAGGATTCGAACCTGTGACCTCTACCGTGTCAAGGTAGCGCTCTAACCAACTGAGCTAACCGCCCGCGTGAAGCGATGTGAGGTGGAGACGGGATTCGAACCCGTGTAGACGGCTTTGCAGGCCGCTGCCTCGCCTCTCGGCCACTCCACCGAGTTCCACGCGGCCACCGGGGTGGCCGCGCGTCTCCTCCGAGCGGACGACGGGATTCGAACCCGCGACCCTCACCTTGGCAAGGTGATGCTCTACCAGCTGAGCCACGTCCGCTTGTCGACCGGCCCGGCCTCGTTCCCTCGGTCGTTGCCCTGTCGCTGGTTAGAACTTTAGCGGAAAGTCGTCAGACGGCAAATCGGGTTTGCGCGGGCCCCGGCCCACACGCTGGGAGGAGGTGGAAACGCCGCCGTCACAGCCCCGGGTGGACAATGGTGGCCAGGCCGCTGACGACGGGAGGGCGACGCCATGGGCGGGTGCGGATCGGACCGCGGGGGGCCGCTGGACTGGCCGGCGGCCCGGGACCGCGCGCGCGGTGCGGGGGAGCGGGCGGCCGCCGCGGTGCGCGAGGTGCCGCTGGCGCAGGCGCTGGGCGCGGTGCTGGGCGCGGACGTGCGCGCGCTGACCGGGGTCCCGGCGTTCGACGCCTCCGCCATGGACGGCTTCGCGGTGGCCGGTCCCGGCCCCTGGAAGCTGGTGGGGGCGGGCCTGGCGGGCGCCCCGGTGGCCGCCGCGGGCCTGGCGCCCGGCGAGGCGGTGGAGATCGCCACCGGCGCGCGGGTGCCCAAGGGGACCGAGGCGGTCCTGCCCTACGAACTGGCCGAACGCTCCGGCGGCCGCGTCTCGGGCCCGGTGCGGGCGGGGCGGCACGTGCGCTGGACGGGGGAGGAGACCGCCCCGGGCGAGACGGTCCTCACCCGGGGACGTGCCGTGGGCCCGGCGGTCCTGGGCCTGGCGGCCTCCCTGGGCCACGAGACCCTGCCGGTGCTGGCACCCCGGGTCGGGGTGCTGGTCACCGGTGCCGAGGTCACCACGTCGGGCCTGTCCGGCGAGGGCCTCGTGCGCGACGCCATCGGCCCGATGCTGCCCGGCCTGGTGGCGTGGGCGGGCGGCCGGGTGGCGCGGACGGTCCACCTGGACGACGACCGAGGCGCGCTGGCGGAGGCGATCGCCGCCGCCGACACCGACGTGCTCGTGGTGTGCGGCTCCTCCTCCAAGGGCCCCGCCGACCACCTGCGCTCCGTGCTGGCCGACCTGGGCGCGGAGGTCCTGGTGGACGGGGTGGCCTGCCGCCCCGGGCACCCGCAGCTGCTGGCGCGCCGGGAGGGCACAACGGTCGTCGGCCTGCCCGGCAACCCCGGGGCCGCCCTGGTGGCGGCCCTCACCCTGGTCGTTCCGCTGCTGTGCGCGATGGCCGGGCGCCCCGACCCCGCGGCCGACCCGGATCCGGTGCCGCTGGACGGGGATGTGGACGCCCATCCCCGTGACACCCGGCTGGTCGCCGTCCGCCTGGAGCGCGGCCGGGCCGTCCCGGTCGGCCACGACCGTCCGGCCAGCCTGCGCGGCGCGGCCCTGGCCGACGCCTACGCCGTGGTGCCGCCCGGTTGGAGCGGCGGTGCGGTCGAGCTGCTGCACCTGCCCTGAACAGGCGGGAGGCCCCGCAGGGCATCCCTGCGGGGCCTCCCGGGCCGGGGTCAGGACCGGTCGGCCGGCTCCTGCCCGTGCTGCTCGGCGAGCACCGGCGGCTCGGGCTGCTCGACCGCCGGGTTGCCCAGGCCGCGCAGCAGCAGCCATGCCTGGACCGCCGCCACCACCACGATCGCCACGGCGATCGCGCTGGTCATGTGCATGCCGCTGGTGAACGCGGTGCGCGCGGCCTCCATCAGCGCCGCCCCGGAGGCCCCGCCCAGGTCGGCGGCGGCGTTCGCGGCGCCGCCCAGGGTTTCGCGGGCGGAGTCCACCGCGTCGGCGGGCACGCCCTCGGGGCCGGTCAGGTGCGAGCGGTAGAACGCGGTCAGCGCACTGCCCAGCACGGCGACGCCCAGGGCCGCGCCCAGCTCGTAGGCGGTCTCGGAGATGGCCGAGGCCGCACCGGCGCGCTCGGGCGGGGCCGCCGACATGATGGCGCCGTTGGTGAGCGTCTCGGCGAACCCGGCGCCGGTCGCGATCAGCGCGAACCCGGTGGTCACGGCCGTCACGCCGAGCGTGACGTCGTTCACCGGCGCGATGACCAGCACCGCGAACCCGGCGGCGGTCACCAGCAGGGCCCCGCCGATCACGGTGGCCAGGCTCAGCCGGCGCGACAGCCGCACCGCCACGAGGCCGGCCAGGACCGACAGCGTCAGACCCGGGATCAGGACGATCCCGGCCCGCATCGGCGAGATGTCCAGCACCAGCTGGAGGTACTGGGTCAGGAAGAACAGGGACGACACCAGCGAGAAGACGATCATCAGGTTGGTGACCACCGCCACGCTGAACACGTGGTCGCGGAACAGGTCCACATCGATGAGCGGGTCGTCCAGCTTCTTCTGCCTGCGCACGAAGGCGTAGCCCAGGATCAGGCCGATCGCCAGCGAGGCGACGGGGACCACGGACAGGCCCTCGGTGGCGAGCTTCTTGACGCCGTACACGGCGGGCAGCATCGCGGCCAGGGACAGGGCCACGCTGACCGGGTCGAGGCGGCCCGCGTCGGGGTTGCTCGACTCGCGCACCAGCAGCGGCACCAGGACCAGGATCAGGGCCATCACCGGCAGGTTGATGAGGAACACCGAGCCCCAGAAGAAGTGCTCCAGCAGCCAGCCGCCCAGGATCGGGCCCAGCGCGGCGCCGCCGGAGAAGCCGGAGGCCCACAGGGCGATGGCCAGCAGCCGCTGGCGCGCGTCCAGGAAGATGTTGCGCAGCAGGGACAGGGTCGAGGGCATGAGCGAGGCGCCGGCGACGCCCAGCAGGGCGCGGGCGGCGATGAGGACCTCGGGCGTCGGTGCGAAGGCTGCCAGCAGCGAGGCGGCGCCGAACGCGGCCGAGCCGATCATCAGCAGCCGGCGGCGGCCGATGCGGTCGCCGAGCGAGCCCATGGTGATCAGCAGCCCGGCCAGGATGAAGCCGTAGACGTCGACGATCCACAGCAGCTGGCCCGCGGTGGGCGACAGCTGTTCGCTCAGTGCGGGTACGGCGAAGCCGAGCACGGTCGAGTCGACCGAGATCAGGATCACGGGCAGGACCAGGACGGCCAGCGCGGTCCACTCGCGGGGACCGGCCAGCGCGGGGCTGCCGTTGCGTGCGCGGTCGTGTCCGTTTCCGGCCTTGGCGGAAGTCATCTCTCCTCGTTACGTGTTCGCTGTTCCCGCGTTCCCGGCAGCGGCCGGGCGCGGCTCCGGCGGGATGGCGGGCTCCGGGCCGGAAGGTGGGGGACGGGAAGCGCTGTCGACCGTGCGGCGCGCGGGGCGCACCTCGGGGATTCTTCAACCGTCCAGACGGTACAGTACCGTCCAGCCGGTACAGTGTCAATCGTGAACACTTCCAACACCCGCGACCGCATCCTCGACGCCCTCCAGGAGATCCTCATCCGGGAGGGCTACTCATCGGTGACGCTCGAGGCGGTGGCCCGCGCCGCCTCGGTCTCCAAGGGCGGTCTGCTGTACCACTTCCCCTCCAAGGCCGCCATGCTCACCGGCCTCATCGAGCGCCTGTCCGTCCTGGCCGAGCAGGAGTTCCGCGAGGCGGTGGAGGGCGAGGAGGGCGTGGTCCGCGTCTTCCTGCGCACCTCGCTGCCGCAGAGCTCGGAGGAGCGCGAGCTCTACTGGGCGATCATCGCCGCGCTGCGCGGCCAGGACGACATGCCCCCCGAGGCCTTCGCGCACGTCCAGGACCTGTTCGACCGCTGGCGCCGCCTGCTCCACGAGGAGCTGGAGGACCCCGTCCTGGCCGAGATCATCCTGCGCGCCGGGGACGGGCTGTACCTGTCGGACATCGTCGGCCTGCCCCCCGCCGACCCCGCGCTGCTCCAGGCCGTGATCGACCGGCTGGCGGCCGAGTCCGACCGGGTCCGCCGCGCACGCTGACCCCTCCGGGCGCCCCCGGCCCCCCGCGCGGGCCCGGCGCACCGCCGTTCCGCCCGTCCGGCCCCCGGCTGTTCGCCGGACGGTGACACGGCGGTGCTGTCCATGTGTCCGGGATCATGATTTACTTCCCAGTAACTTCATTGCCGCCGCCGGGTCCCGGGACCGCCGGGTGCCCGCTCACACCGTGAGGTGACGCGTGCACCACCGCGGAAGTGGGGCGTGCCGGGTCGACGCAGGGGCGCTCCGTTCGCGAGACTGGCCCCACCTCGCCGGAGCGTCCACGGGGTGAGAACACGCAGACGGGAAAGCGGGGAGCGGATGCACAGGCTCACCAACCAGGTCCGACCGTACGCCTGGGGGGCGCGCACGGCCATCCCCCGGCTGCTGGGCCTGGAGCCGGACGGCACCCCGCAGGCGGAGCTGTGGCTGGGCGCCCACCACGGCGCCCCCAGCACCGCGCAGTGCGAGCAGGGCCCGCTCCCGCTGCCCGCGCTCATCGCCGCCGAACCCCACCGGGTCCTGGGCCCGGAGGTCGTCGACCGGTTCGGGGTGCGCCTGCCGTTCCTGCTCAAGGTCCTGGCGGCCGACGAGCCCCTCTCCCTCCAGGTGCACCCGAACGCCGACCGGGCCCGGGCCGGGTTCACCGCCGAGGAGGGCCGGGGCATCCCGGTCGACGCGCCGCACCGCAACTACCGCGACCCCCACCACAAGCCGGAACTGCTGCTGGCCCTGGAGCCCTTCGAGGCCCTGTGCGGCTTCCGGGAGCCGGCCGCCGCCCACCGCGATCTGCTGGACCTGTCCTGCGACCTGGCCGCCCTGCTGCGCGAGGACCTCTCCCAGGAGGACGACCGCGCCGCGCTGCGGGCGGCGCTCACCCGCCTGCTCACCCTGGACGAGGCCGACCGCGAACGGCTCATCGGCGGCTTCGTGGAGGAGTGGGAGCGGGTCCGCCCCCGGTGCGCCCACGCCGGCATCATCGGCGACCTGGCCGCCCGCTACCCGGGCGACCCCGGAGCGGTGGCGTCGCTGCTGCTCAACCGGGTCACCCTGTGGCCGGGCCAGGCCCTCTTCCTGCCCGCGGGCAACCTGCACGCCTACCTCCAGGGCACGGCCGTGGAGGTGATGGCGGGCTCCGACAACGTGCTGCGGGCCGGGCTGACCCGCAAGCACGTGGACCCGGCCGAGCTGCTCGACGTGGTCGACTTCTCGGTCCTGCCCATCCCGTACTCCCTGCCGACCGTCCAGGACGGGCGGCGGCAGTTCCGCCCGGCCGCGCCGGAGTTCGCCCTGCACGAGATCGGCCCGGGCCGGGTCACCGCCCACCTGCCGGGGGAGGGGCCCGCCGTGGTGCTGGCCCTCAACGGCCGGGTCGAGCTGATCCCCGAGGTCGGCCGCCGGATCGAGCTGCGCCGCGGCGAGTCGGTGTTCGTCCAGGCCGACAGCGGGCCGCTCAAGATCGAGGGGCAGGGGCACGTCGTCGCCGCCACGGTCGGCGCGCTGCTGGACTGAGCCCCGGGACCGATACGCTGGCCCTCTCTGTCCACTTGTGTCACAGAAGAGGTAGCACCATGGCTCTGGAGCGCCCGGAGATCGACCCCATCGAAGGCCCGCCCCCGGCGGACCTGCAGATCACCGACATCGTGGTCGGCGAGGGGCAGCAGGCCGGACACGGCAACACCGTCGACGTGCACTACGTGGGCGTGGCCTTCTCCAACGGCGAGGAGTTCGACGCCAGCTGGAACCGCGGCGCCCCGCTGAGCTTCACCCTCGGCAAGGGCCAGGTCATCCCGGGCTGGGACCAGGGCGTCCTGGGCATGCGCGTCGGCGGCCGCCGCAAGCTGGTCATCCCGCCGCACCTGGCCTACGGCGAGCGCGGCGCACGCGGCGCGATCGGTCCGAACGAGACCCTGATCTTCGTCTGCGACCTGGTCGGCGTCCGCTAGGACACGCCTTCGGCGGAGCACGCGTGAAGGGCCCGTGCCTGCGCGGCACGGGCCCCGTCCCCGCGGTCAGCCCAGGGTTGCGCCCACCTTGACGTGGCCCTTGAGCAGGTCGCGGGCGATCGTGCGGCGCTGGATCTCGTCGGTGCCCTCGAAGATGCGCAGCAGGCGCAGGTCGCGGTAGAACCGCTCGATGGGCAGCTCGCGCGTGTACCCCATGCCGCCGTGGATCTGGAGCACGCGGTCGACGATCTCGTTGGCCTTGACGCCGCCGAAGAGCTTGGCGATGGACTGCGCGTGGCGCGAGTCGCGGCCCTCGCCCACCTGCCAGGCGGCGTGCAGCACGAGCAGGCGCAGCGCCTCGATCTCCACCTGGGAGTCGGCGATCATCCACTGGATGGCCTGGCGGTCGGCGATCGGCGCGCCGAAGGTCTCCCGGGTTTTGGAGTAGTCGACGGCCATGGTCAGCAGGCGCTCGCAGCTGCCGACGGCGCGCGCGGGCAGCAGGTAGCGGCCCTTGCCGATCCACTGCATGGCCAGTGCGAAGCCCCTGCCCTCCTCGCCGAGGATGTTCTCGTGCGGGACGCGCACGTCCTGGAAGACCAGCGCGGCCGGGCGGCGCTCGCCCATGGTGTCGATGGGCTCGGCGGTCCAGCCCATGTCGCGGTCCACCAGGAAGCAGGTCACGCCCCCGTTGGCGCCCTTCTCGGGGTCGGTGACCGCGAAGACCATGGCGAAGTCGGCCTCGTAGCCGCCGGTGATGAAGGTCTTCTCGCCGTTGATGACCCACTCGTCGCCCTCGCGGACGGCCCGGGTGCGGATGGCCTTGGCGTCCGATCCCGCGCCCGGCTCGGTGATGGCGAAGCAGGAGCGCTTCTCGCCGGCGATGGTGGGCAGCAGGTAGCGCTCCTTCTGCTCCTCGTTGCAGTGGTAGAGGATGTTGTCGGCCTCGCCGCCGAACTTGAAGGTCAGGAAGGTCCGGCCCAGCTCCATCTCGATGACCGCGGCCGTGACGGGGTCCAGGCCCATGCCGCCGTACTCCACCGGGGTCTCCACGCCCCAGAAGTCGGACTTGCGGGCGAGGTCGCGCAGTCTGGTGCGCTCCTCCCGGTTCAGGCCCGGGGGGTGCCCCTCGCGTTCGCGCCGCAGCACGTCGTTCTCGAGCGGCATCAGCTCCCGCTCGACGAAGGTCCGGACCCAGTCGCGGACGGCGCGCTGCTCTTCGCTCAACGAGAAATCGATCACGGCCTGCTCCCAATTAACCTAACAGTGTTCGGTTATGTGAGGGTACGACGATCCCCGCCGCCGGTGCAAGAGGGGGCCCGCCCTTCCGCGAACGGCCCGGCCGGCCCGATGGCGTGCGATGATCGGGCCGGACACCGGTAGGGGCCGGTGCCGGCAGACCGCAGAGGGGACCTACGCCCGTGGCCCGACCCAAGACACCGATCCTGAGCCGTGAGGCCATCCGCCGCGCCGCGCTCGCGCTCATCGACCGGGACGGGCTGGACGGGCTGTCCATGCGCAAGCTCGCCGAGGAGCTCGACGTGCGGGCCGCCTCCCTGTACAGCCACTACCGCACCAAGGAGGAGCTGCTCACCGCGATCGCGGAGGAGGTCACCCGGGACATCGAGGTCTCCGCGTTCGAGAGCGGCGACTGGCGCCGGGGCCTCACCGCGTGGGCGCGCTCCTACCGCGGCGCCCTGGTCGCCCACCCCAACCTGCTGCCGGTGATCGCCGCGGGCCCCGGCCGCCGGGAGGAGGCGCTGCGCCGCGCCGACGCCATCCACGGCGGCCTGGTGGGCGCGGGCTGGCCGCCCCGGTACGCCACCATGATCGGCGCCTCCACCCGGTACCTGGTCCTGGGGTCGGCCACCGGCTCCTTCGCCCGCGGCTTCGACGACGACGTGCGCGTCTACCGCGACCGCTACCCCAACCTGTCCCAGGCCCACCGGCTGGCCGAGCACGCCGCCGAGATCGACGAGGACAGCTTCGACCTGGCCCTGTCGTCGTTCCTGGACGGCCTCGACACCCTCTACGAGAAGGTCCGCACCGAGCCCGGGCGCTGAGCCGGGGCGCCGTCCGCGCCCCGGCCCGGCGCCGCGTTCACGACCCCTGCGGCCGGGTCTCCCCGTTGCCGGAGATCGCCGTCCGCTCCAGCCGGTCCAGCAGGGACCCCCGCTCCGGCACCGACCGGAGCGCGACCTCCCTGCCGTAGCGGATGCGGGTGAACGTCTCCGGCAGACGGGCCGCCAGCCGCCGGTGCGCGACCCGCCCCAGCCACCAGGCCCCGAGCAGGCCGTTGGCGGCCCCCACCGGCAGCGCCGCCCACGGCGTCCCGGCCAGGCCCAGGAACACCGCCGCCAGCACCGCCGGGGCGGTCAGCACCGGCAGCGCCGCCAGGGACAGCCACACCTGGACCTGGTTGTCGCCGCTGTCGTTGGCGTCCACCCGCAGCTGCGGGTCCACACCGGGGGACAGGGCCACCACCGAGAACAGCAGGGACAGGCCCGACCCCACCCCGAACACCGCCGCCAGCCCGGTGAGCACGTAGGGCCAGGTCCAGTGCTCGCCGGTCGACACGATGAACAGCGCGCTCAGCACCAGCGCACCCGGAGCGCTCAGCAGCAGGACGGCGATCTGCCGGCCGCGCACGTCCGCCCTGGCGGTGTCCCGTCCCTGCCCCACGACCGCCTGCCACAGCGCCGTCCCGTCGTGCCCGTACATGTTCGCCGTGGCCAGCACCATGATGAACGCGCAGATCACCCCGGAGAACGGTGCGAAGAACGCGAACACCTCGCTCCACCAGCTCAGGAGCCCGATGAACAGGCCCGCCCACAGCGCGGCGCGCACCTCCAGGCCCCGCCACGGGTCGCGCCACCACTGGCGCACCTCCTTGCCGACCACCGCGCCCAGCGGCGTGTCCGGCAGCAGGCCGCGGGCCGGGCGGGACAGCGGCCGGGCGCCCAGGGGGCGCCCCCGGCGCCGCACCCCGCGCGCCGCGACCCGGGGGGCCAGCAGCACCGCGGTGACCGAGGCCAGGACCAGCGCGGTCAGGGCCGTGGCCGCCAGCCACCCCAGGGCCGCGCCCCAGTTGCCCGCCCCCGCCGCGTCCACCGCGTGCACCGGCCAGGAGGCGGGCAGCGCGGCCAGGACCGCGCCCGCCGTCCCCTCGCCCAGGCCTTGCTCGCGCAGCTCCAGGGTCGCCGCCAGCGCCGGCTGCACGGCCATCCACCCGAAGAAGAGCAGGGCCAGGATCAGCCCCCACTGCACCGAGGCGATCTCGACGCCGAGCCGCGAGTGCATCGCCGCGCCCAGGGCCCGGAACACCAGGCGCGACAGGGCGATCAGCGAGATCCACAGCAGCAGCGCCGCGGGCACCGCGACCAGGGCCGCGCCCGCCGACAGCGTCGCGCCGTGCCACACCAGGGCCGCGGCCGCGACCAGGGTCAGCGCGGGGCCGATGTCCACGAAGGCCGTGACCAGCAGCAGCGCGCCGGTGCGGCGGCGGTCCATCGGCAGCAGCGCGAAGTACTGCGACCGCAGCGTCCCCGCACCGTTGGCGACCGTGGGGCCCAGCGCCCAGCCCGCCGCCCAGACGGCGAAGACCAGGGCGAACAGGTCCGACCGGATCCCAGGGGCCGGGACGGCGAGGGCGAAGTACCAGGTCGCGGCGGTGCCCAGCAGGGCGAGGACCAGGCCCAGGACGCGCATGCCCGTGAAGGAGCGGCGCATCAGCGCCAGCTTCAGGCGGATCAGGACGAGAGCCACGACAGCTCCTCCTCACCGATCCCGCGTGCGCCGACCAGGCGCACGAAGGTGTCCTCCAGAGTGGCGTCCGAGCCGCGCACCCCGTCGAGGGTCCCGTCGGCCAGCATCCGGCCCCGGGCGATGATGGCCACCCGGTCGGCGAGCTGCTCCACCAGGGCCATCACGTGGCTGGAGACGACCACCGTGCCGCCGCCGTCGGTGAAGCGGCGCAGGATCGCGGTGAGCACCCGCGCCGACACCGGGTCGACCGCCTCGTAGGGCTCGTCCAGCACCAGGACGCGGGGGGCGTGCAGCAGGGCCGTGGCCAGGCCGATCTTCTTGCGCATACCGGTGGAGTACTCCGCGACCAGGACCCCCTTGCGGTCGGCCTCGTCCAGCTCCAGCACCCGCAGCAGCTCCTCCGCCCGTTCGCGGACCAGGTCGCGGCCGAGCCCGCGCAGCCCTCCCCAGTAGGTGAGCAGCTCGCCGCCGGTCAGCCGCTCGGGCAGGGACAGGCCGTCGGGGAGCACGCCGAGCAGGCGCTTGGCGGCCACCGGATCGGACCACATGTCCACGCCCAGCACCCGGGCGGTGCCCGCGTCGGGGCGCAGCAGGCCGACGGCCATGGAGATCGAGGTGGTCTTGCCCGCGCCGTTGGGGCCCACCAGCCCCAGCAGGGACCCGCGGGGGACGGACAGGGACACCCCGTCGGCGGCCGTCGTCCCGTTGAAGGCCTTGGTCAGCCCGACCAGTTCGAGGGCGGGCACGTCTTCGGCAGCGGGCCCGGCGCCCGTCGGGCCGGTGTCCTTCGGCACAGCGTCTGTCGGCACAGCGTCGTTCACCATGCCACCGATCGTCCCGCCGCGGGGCGGGGCCGCACATCGGCCGATCGGCCGACATCCGCGCCGACCACCCCGGGCCGCGGGATCGGCCTTTCGGCCGAGGTGCCGCCGCCCGCCCCCGGCCTACCCTGGAAGGGACGTCGGTGACGGGGGGCGTGATGGCGGGCGACGGGACCGGGAGCGGGACCGGGGAGGACGGGAGCGCGGAGCACCGCGGTGTCCGGCCCGGCCGGTGGGGCGTGACCTGGCGGACGGTGGTGGCGGTCGCCGCCGGGCTGGTGTGGGCCGTGCTGTACGCCCTCCTGTACGCGGCGGGGTACAACTCCTATGTGCCCCCGTGGCTGAGGGGCGTGGACGTGGCCCTGGGCGCTGCGGCCTCGGTGGCGCTGCTCGCGCGGCCCCGGCACCCCCTGGGCACGGCGGTGGCCGTCGGGCTGATCTCGGCCGTGTCCTCGGCCTCGGTGGTGGCGCTGGTCATCGCGCTCATCGGGCTCGCCGCGCGCCGTCCCTGGTGGCAGGCGGCCGCGGTCGTGGCGGGCACCCTGCTCGTCGGACTGCCCTGGTTCCTGCTCCTGGTCCCCGGCCACCAGGTCTCCTTCGCGATCGCGGTCACCGTGCTCCTGCTCTCGGGCTGCCTGGGCTGGGGGCTGGCGATCAAGTCCCGGCTCCGGCTGGTCGAGCGGCTGCGCGAGGACGTGCTGCGCGCCCGCGCCGACCGGGACCGCAGGCTGGACGAGGCCCGCGCGGACGAGCGCCGGCGCATCGCCCGCGAGATGCACGACGTCCTCGCCCACCGGATGTCCCTGCTGTCGGTGCACGCGGGGGCCCTGGCCTACCGTGTCCGCCAGAGCGAGCAGGGCCAGGCCCCGCCGCCGACCGCCGAGGAGCTCGGCGCGGCCGTCCAGGTCATCCGCGACAACGCCCACCGGGCGCTGGACGAGCTGGGCGGGGTGCTGGCGGTGCTGCGCGCCGCCGACACCGCCCGGGACGGGGACGGCGGCGGACCGGGGGAGGAGGGCACCGCCCCACCCCAGCCGACCCTCGCCGACCTGGACCGGCTGCTGTGCGAGGCCGCCGACTCCGGGCAGCGCGTGACCGCCCGGGTGGAGCTGCCCGAGGGCGCCGTCCTCGCCGACCGGGTGGGCCGCAGCG
The DNA here is from genome assembly GCF_018316655.1 of Nocardiopsis changdeensis. Lineage (GTDB taxonomy): Bacteria > Actinomycetota > Actinomycetes > Streptosporangiales > Streptosporangiaceae > Nocardiopsis > Nocardiopsis changdeensis. The sequence continues at coordinate 1,890,152 of NZ_CP074133.1, forward strand.
CCTACCGGGTGGTGCAGGAGGGGCTGACCAACGCCCGCAAGCACGCCCCGGGGGCCCGGGTGGAGGTGCGGGTCCACGGCGGTCCGGGGCGGGGGCTGGCGGTGTCGGTGCGCAACCCGCTGCCGGTCGGGGTGGCCGTGTCCGAGATCCCCGGGGCGAGCGCCGGGCTCACCGGCCTGGCCGAACGCGTGGGCCTCGACGGCGGCGCCCTGGCCCACGGGCCCGACGGGGGCGCCTTCCGCCTGGACGCGGAGCTGCCCTGGCCCGAGGGCGCTCCGGCCCCGCGACCATCCGGGACGGCGGCCCCGGGGGAGCCCGCCCGCCCACCGGTCCCGGCGGGCTCCGCGGCCCGCGCCCCGGGGGTGCGATAGTGGGGGGCGTGGACACACCCGTGCGCGTTCTCCTGGTCGACGACGACCCGCTGGTGCTGACCGGGCTGCGGATCATGCTCTCCGGGGCGCCCGGCCTGGCCGTGGTCGGGGAGGCCGCCGACGGGGAGCAGGTGGTCGCCGCGGTGGCCGAGCACCGGCCCCACGTGGTGCTCATGGACGTGCGCATGCCGGGCATGGACGGGATCGCCGCCACCCGGGCGCTGCGCACCGGCGGCGCCGACGACCCCCAGGTCATCGTGCTGACCACCTTCGACGCCGACGACACCGTCGCCCGGGCGCTGCGCGCCGGGGCCGCCGGGTACCTGCTCAAGCACACCGAGCCGGAGAGGATCGTCGAGGCGGTGCACCGGGCCGCCTCCGGTGAGCCGGTGCTCTCGCCCGCCGTCGCCCGCGCCCTCATGGACCGGGTCGCGGCCGGCACCGGGCCCGGTACCGGAACCCGGGACGGCGGCGCCGGCCCGGGCGATGCCGCCGGGGGCGGATCGGCCGGGCCGGGCCCCGGGGGCGGACGGGACGCCGAGCGCCGCCGCGCCGCCCGGGAGCGGCTGGCCCTGCTCACCGTCCGCGAGCGCGAGGTGGCCGACGCGGTCGCCGCCGGGCTGTCCAACACCGAGATCGCCCGAGCCCTGCACATGTCGCTGGGCACGGTGAAGGCGCACATCTCCAGCGCGCTCACCAAACTCGACCTGGCCGGGCGGGTGCCGCTGGCGCTGCTCGCCCACGACGCCCGCGACCCCGACCTGCCCTGACCCCGATCCGTCCTGACGGCGGTCCCCTGACCCCGTACCGCCCTGATGGCGCCCCCCGGCGGCGGCCCCGGACCGCGACCTGTCCCGCCCCTGCTCCGCCCTGGTGGCGGCCCGTTCCGGCAGCGGCCCTCCCTGGCCGCGGCCCGTTCCGGTGGAGGCCGGGGGCGGCCCCTCAGAGGTGGGCGGACCGCCTTCGGAAAGCCGCGGTCTGGCCCACGACGAGGCCGGCGTTGGCCACCGCGTAAGCGGTCCAGACCCCGGCGAGCCCGCCCAGCGCGGCGGCGGGCGCCGCCGCCAGGCACAGCAGCCCGTAGCAGACCGCGAACGTGTACATCGAGTACCGCGCCTGCTTGAGCCCCAGCAGCCCCATCCCCGGCAGCGACTGCACGGCGTCGGCCGCCACCGCCGCCGCCAGCACCGGCAGCAGCGCGACGACCGCCTCCCGCACCTCCGGGTCGGGCGTGAACACCCCCACCACGGACCCGCCCGACGCCCACAGCAGCACCAGGCCGACCGCCACCGCGGGCACCGCCACCAGGTACCCGGCGGTGACGGGACGGCGCACCCCCGCCACCGACCCCCGCTTGGCGGCCCGGACCGTGAACGGGATGCCGGACTGGCCCACCGCGACCGCCGGGAGGAACAGCAGGTTGGCGATGACAACCAGCACCTGGTGCGCGGCCGCCTGCTCCGTGCCGATGCGGGCCACCACCAGGCCCAGCAGGCTCAGCGCCCCGAACTTGATGAGCAGCGTGGCCCCGGTGGGCAGCCCGACCCGGGCGATCCTCACGACACCCGCCCACTCGGGCGCGCCCGTCCCCACCCGGTGTCCGCGCAGCACGGTCCGGCGGCGCGAGACGTACAGGAACAGCGCCGCCATGAGGCAGCCGTCCGCGAACAGCGCCAGCGCCGCCCCGGTCAGCCCCAGCCCGGGGACGGGTCCCGCGCCCAGCACGAGCAGCGGGGTGACGGTCACCGCCACACCGGTGTTGACCAGGCTCAGCAGCATCACCGACCGGTTCCGCCCCAGGCCGATGAGCAGCACCGTCACCGATGCCTTGAGCGCGGAGGCCACCAGGGCCAGACCCGCCAGCACCGCGGGCAGCACGCCCAGCGCCGCCAGGGTCGGCCCGGCCACCCCGATCGCCCGTGCCCACAGCGGGGCCAGGGCCAGGACGGCCCCGCCCGCCCCGCCCATGAGCAGGGCCAGCCAGGTGGAGTCGCCCACCACGGGCGCCAGCGCGGCCGGGTCGTCCCCGTTCTCGGCGATGAACGGCATCGACCCGCGCAGCGCCCCCTGCACCACCATGAGCAGCGGGTTGAACACCGTGATGAGCAGCGCGTAGGCGGCCAGGTCGGCGGTGGCGGTGTTGCCGATCACGCCGACCGTGACCATGCTCCCGGCGGTCCCGGCGAGCATCGAGCAGTACAGGGGGAACGCCTTGCCCCCCAACCGCAGCGCGGTCCGTCCCAGCGGTGCGGGGGAGTCGGCCTGTTCGGACGCGGTCGGGGGTTCCGTGGTCACGGCGGGGGCCTCCCGGGGTGGTTCCCGATGGGTCCCGGAAAACGTAGCACCCTTTTTCTGGAGGCTCCGGAAGAATGTGTCGATAAAAGTCCTCTCCATCACGGCGGCGATTCTTCTGAAAAAGGCCTCCCGCCGTTCGGTGCCGAACGGCGTCCGCAGCCCCGCCGACGCGCGGCCCGCGGTGCCGGAAAGGGCGGCCCCGACCCCGGGAAGAGCCGCGTCGTCGAGTACGTTGCCGGTAGTGCGGGCCATGCGGGCCCGCCCCGACCGAGGAGGAGCCCCGTGTCCCAGAACCGCATCGTGTGGTCCAAGCAGGTCCCGGAGATCTATTCCAAACTCGACGAGGTCGACGCCCTCGTCGCCGAGCACCTCGACATCACCCTGCTCGAATTGGTGAAACTGCGCTCCTCGGTCCTCAACGGCTGCTCGTTCTGCGTCGACCTGCACACCCGCCGGGCGCTCAAGGAGGGCGAGTCGCAGCAGCGCCTCTTCCTGGTGTCGGCCTGGTACGAGGCGGGGGAGAACTTCACCCCGGCCGAGCGCGCGGCGCTGGCCCTCACCGACGAGATGACCCGCCTGGGCGACCGCGGGGTCTCGGACGAGGTCTACGCGGAGGCGGCCGAGCACTTCGACGACAAGCAGCTGGCCGCCCTGGAGGTCGCGATCTCGATGATCAACCTCTACAACCGGCTGGCGGTCACCTCGCAGCTGCACCCGCGACCCCGCAGGGGCTGAGTGCCGTTCGGGGTCTGTCCGGGGAGGGGGCCCGGTGTTACGCTCGCCTGTGCTCTAGATCACATCTGAGTGCAGTGACGACCGTCAGGAGCCCTTCGTGCCCCCAGCCGTCTCCCCTGACCACACCCTCGCGCACCTCCTCGAACACAACGCCGCCGTCCACCCCGACCTGCCTGCCCTGTCCTGGCGCTCCGGTGCCGACTGGGAGACCCTCACCTGGTCCGAGGTGAACGCGGCCGTCGCCCGCCTCGCCCAGGGCTACGCCTCGCTCGGCGTGGCCCCGGGCGACCGCGCCCTGCTGATGATGGGCGACCGGCCCGAGCACTGGCTCTCCGACCTGGCGCTGGTGCACATCGGCGCGGTCCCCACCACCGTCTACGGCACCGCCGCACCCGAGCAGATCGCCTACATCGCCCGGCACAGCGGGGCCCGCCTCGCGGTCGTGGAGGACGCCGCCGTCGCGGCCGCCTGGGAACCCCTGGCCACCGACCCGGGCACGGCGCTGGAGTCCCTGGTCGTGGTCTCGGGGGCCGACCCCGGCCGCGGCCACCTCGACTACGCCGCCCTGGCCGCCACCCCCGAGGGCGACGCGTTCGGGCGCCGCCACGACCTCAAGCCCGATGACCTGCTCACGGTCGTCTACACCTCCGGGACCACCGGCGACCCCAAGGGCGTGGCGGTCACCCACCGGCGGATGCTCGCCAACCTGGCCGCCCTGGACTCCCTCATCGACCTGCCCGAGCACGCCGCCCACATCTGCTACCTGCCGCTGGCCCACATCGCCGAGCGCGTCCTGGGCCTGTACCTGCCGCTGCTGCGCGCCTCCCACGTGTGGATGTGCGACGACCCGGCCCGGCTGGTGGAGGTGCTGCGGCACGTGCGCCCGCCCCAGTTCTTCGGGGTGCCCCGGGTGTGGGAGAAGCTGGCCTCGGCGCTGCGGGCGGGCATCGCGGGGCTGCCCGAGGAGCAGCGCGCGGGGATCGAGGCCGCCATGGCGGTGGCCACCGAGCACACCGCCTGTCTGGAGCGCGGCGAGCCGGTCCCGCCGGACCTGGCCGAACGGTTCGCGGCGGTCCGCGGCCTCGCGCTGACCCCGCTCCTGGAGAAGGTCGGGCTGGACCGCGTGGTGTGGGCCTCCAGCGCCTCCGCCCCGATGCCCCAGGAGGTCGTCCGCTTCTGGGCGGGCCTGGGCGTGCCGGTCATGGACGCCTGGGGCCTGACCGAATCCCTGGGCGTGGCCACCGTCAACACCCCGACGGCCGGGTTCCGGCTGGGCTCGGTGGGGCGCCCGCTCGCCACGGTGGAGGTCCGGGTCGCCGACGACGGCGAGGTCCTGCTGCGCGGCGAGACGGTGTTCGACGGGTACGTGGACGCCGGGGGCGCGGTGCGGCCGGCCACCGACGCCGACGGCTGGTTCGCCACCGGCGACGTCGGGCGCCTGGACGGGGACGGCCACCTGTGGATCATCGACCGCAAGAAGGAGATCATCGTGACCAGCGGGGGCAAGAACGTCTCGCCCGCCCTGGTGGAGAACACCCTCAAGGAGCACCCGCTGGTCGGCCAGGTCTACGCCCACGGGGACGGCCGGCCCTACCTGGTGGCCCTGGTGGTGCCCGACCGCGAGGTCGCCCCGGTGTGGGCGGCGGCCCGGGGCATCGACACCGGCGGGGACTGGGACGCGCTGGTCGCCCATCCGGAGGTGAACGCCGAGCTGGAGCGCGCCGTCGCCGCGGCCAACGCCCGGCTGAGCCGGGCCGAGCAGGTCAAGCGCCACCGCGTGCTGGCGGGGGAGTGGGGCCCGGACACCGGTGAGCTCACCCCCTCCCTCAAGCTCCGGCGGCGCGTCATCCGGGACAGGTACGCGGAGGAGCTGGACGCCCTCTACCGGGACTGACGCCGCTCTCCGCCGCGGCCCCGCGCCTGCGGGGCCCGGGCGGAACCGGCGGGAGCAGGCGGGAGGGGCGCCCCGTCCGGGGCGCCCCTCCTGTCCGTGTTCCGCTGGGCCTGCCTGTTCTCGGCCGTCCGGTGCCCGGCCGGTCCGGGCTCAGCCGGCGGGCCGGCCGCGCTCGGTCGGGTGCCCGGCGGTCTGCTCCGGGGCCCGCGCGGGCCGGGGCGCCTCGTGCGCGGCCTGGTAGCCGCTCCGGTAGGCCTCCTGCTCGGCGGCGCTCATCCCGGCCGACGTTCCGGAGCCCTCCCGGGCGGCCCTGCTGGGCCACCCGGCGGTCAGGCCGTAGATCACCAGGATGTCGATGGCGATGGCCACCATCGACCACACCGGCATGGCCATGACGAACGCCAGCTGGGCCAGGGCGTTGAGGCAGGCCAGCACGATGGCGAAGACCCGGGCCCAGGTGCTGCCGGACAGCAGGGACAGCCCCGAGGCCACCAGGACCACGCCCCACAGGCCGAGCAGGACGCCCCAGGCGCCGTAGCCCATGACGAGCATCTGCGTGTCGCCGACCACGTAGAACTCCGGCGTGAACAGGGCGACCAGCCCCTGGATGATGTTGACCGCCCCGATCACGATCATCAGGGTCGCGGCGAAGAACTGCCATCCGTTGGGTGAATCTCCACGCATCTCGTCTCCTCCCCGACCGGGCGCGACGGTCCGGGCCCCGGCCCCTCGGACGTGCACGGAAGACGCGGGACGCGCTCCGCCCCTTCATGATCTGCCGGTCCGGGTCAGCGGAACGCCAGCGGTCGTCCCGCATCCGGCAAAGCCGGACGTGCCCTCGCGTTTCTACGGAATTACGTAATTACGGATTTCCTGGTATGGTCCGGGTGTGGCAGATGAGACGACCGAACGCAGGCTGGCCGACCTGGAGGCCAGGATCGCCGCGCTGGAGGCACGCGGCACGGCCGGGCCCGCGCCGGAGGCCGACGGCGACCCGTTCTTCGCCCTGGACGCCCTGAAGCGGCGCGTCACCGGAGCCGGAGGCGTGGTCTTCGCCGGGGTCGTCGGCTCGGGCCCCGAGGCCGTCGAGTGGCAGCAGGGCCTGCCCGCGGAACGGCTGGCCGCGGAGGACTGGTCCCGCCGCGCCGGGGCGCTGGACGCCCTGGGGCACCCGGTCCGCCTCCAGCTGCTCCAGGCGGTCTGGCAGGGCACCGACACCGTCGCCGCCCTGGCCGAACGCTCCGACTTCGGCACGACCGGCCAGATCTACCACCACGTCAACCTGCTGGCCGCCGCCGGATGGCTCGTCACCGTCCGGCGCGGCCGCTACGCAGTCCCTCCCGAACGCCTCGTCCCGCTCCTGGTGATCCTCACCGCCGCGGGCGGGGCCGTCTGACCCGAGAGAGAGGTGGCCCGTGCACACCCGCACCGCCGTGGCGGCCCTCCTGGCCGCGCTCCTGGTCATCGCCCTGGGCGTCGCGGTCGCCCCGCGCGTCCCGACGCTCTCCGCCGCCGGGACCGGTGACCCGGACCTGCTCGACCGCGCCCGTGACCTGTACGCCGACGGCCCCCGCGACCTGCTCGCCGTCGTCGAGGTCGACGGCGCCGACACCGCCGCCGCCCACTTCGGCGGCGGGGCCGACACCGACTTCGAGGTCGGCTCCATCGCCAAGACCATGACCGCCCTGCTCCTGGCCGACGCGATCGAGCGCGGCGAGGTCGCCGAGGAGACGCGGCTGGGCGACCTGCTCGACCTCGGCGACGCCCCGGCCGCCGACGTCACCCTGGCCGAACTGGCCTCCCACCGCTCCGGGCTGCCCAGGCTCCCCTCCCGGTTCCGGGACGTCGTGAACGCCGCGATCGCCGCCAACTTCCTGGGACGCGACCCCTACCGCTACGACGAGGCCGCCCTGCTGGACCAGGCGCGCGCCGCCGAGCTCACCGACCGGGGCGAGTCCCGCTACTCCAACCTGGGCTTCGCCCTGCTGGGCCTGGCCCTGGCCGAGGCGGCCGGGGCCGACTACCCGGACCTGCTGCGCGAACGCCTGCTGGACCCGCTCGGCATGCACGACACGTACCTCCCCCGCACCGAGGCGGACCTGCCCGCCGGCGCGACCCTCGGACACACCGCGAAGGGCCGCACCGCCGCCCCCTGGCTCGCCATGGCCTACGCCCCCACCGGCGGCGTCCGCTCCACCCCGGCCGATATGGAGCGGTTCGCCCGCGCGCTGCTGGACGGCACCGCGCCCGGTGCGGCGGCCCTGGAACCGCGCTGGCCGGACGGCGAGGACCGCATCGGCTACGCGTGGGTCGCCACCGACGTGGACGGCACCGAGGTGACCTGGCACAACGGGGGCACCGGAGGGTTCACCTCCATGCTGGCCCTGGACCGGGAGGCCGGCCGGGCGGTCGTCGTGCTCTCCAACACCACCGCCGAGGTGGAGGGGCAGGCCGTCGAGCTGCTCACCGGAAAGGAGTGGTCGTGAACACCGAATCGGTCGCCGTCGTCATCAGCGCCTTCTTCTGCCTCTGGTGGGCCGTCGCCGCCGTGTCCCTCGTCCTGGCCGCCCGCCCGGGCTCGGGCGGGCGCCGTCTCGCCGACCGCTGGGACGCGCTGTCCCGCACGGCCTCGCTGGCCTTCCTCGTCCCCATCTGCCTGGTCGCCGTCACCTGGACGGCCGTCCCGGTCGCCCTGTGGTACCTGCTGACCGCTCTGACCGCCGCGGCGGTCGCCCTCGTCGTGCTGCGCCTGCCCGGCCTGCCCGCCCGCGGGCAGGACGCCGGGGCGCCCGGCCGCCGCGCCTCGGCGATCGGCAACACCGCGCTGGCCGCGGCGCTCGTCTGCGCGCTCGCCCTGTTCCTGCCCTGAAAAGGGCCGGGGGGAATCCGGGACGACGGGACGATGCCTCGACCGGTGAATGCATTGTCCTGACAAATGGCGAATTCGGTGATCAAGGTACGTGCCGACCTGGGGGAATCCCGCTTTTTCGGCGGGGATTCCTTTTTGTAAGCCACGCGCCGAACGCGAATGTGGTCTAACGTGAAAATCGTCCGACCGCGCGTTCCCGGCGAGCGCCGTGGCCCGTCGAACGCGCGGCGGGACCCCCTTCCGTTCGACCCGAGGACCCCATGCCGACCGACTCCCGCGACCGGACCCGGACCTCCGTGCACCCCGCCCACCAGGCCCTCATCGCCCTCCTGGCCACCGCCGTCCTCGTCGTCCCCGCCTGGGCGTGGACGGTGGCCGCGGTCGGCGTCCGGGACCGCCCCCTGGTCGCCGCGGCCGCCGGGGCGTTCGGCGCGGCCCTGTGCGCGGCCGTCGCCGTGGCCGCCCACCGCGCCGCCACCGTCCACGTGGTCCGGGACGGGCGTATCCGGGCCCAGGCGGCGGGCGAGACCCTCGAACACGAGGCCGCGCTGCTGGCCGACCACCTCCTGCCCGCCCTGGCCGAGGGCGTCCGCGCCGGGCGCACCGTCCGGGAGGTCCTGGCCGCGCACCCCCCGGTCCGGCACGCGGCACTGGACCGGCTGCTGCGCGCGGCCGGGGGAGAACTCGACCTGGCCGCCCGCCGGGCCGAGCACGCCCGGGCGCTCATCGCCCGCTGCGAACGGCGGATCACCGACCTGGACCGCACCTGGCTGCCGCTGCTGACCGCCCGCATCCGCGCCGACCGCCGCGCCGCCGCCGAGGCCGCCGACCCGCCGCCCCCGCCCAGCGGGCACCAGCCCATCGACGACGCCCTGACCCGGCTGTGCGACCACGTCCGGGACGAGCTGCTGACCGCCGCCCGCCGCACCGATACCGCGCTGGCCGCCACCGCCGCCTGCGGAGCCCGCCTGCGCGCCGGGCTGGAGACCGCCGCCGAGCACCTGCACACCCTGCGGGAGACCCACGGCGACCGGCCCGAGGTCCGCGAGGACCTGGTGGAGGCGGGCCGGGTCCTGGCCCGCACCGTCCGGACCGCCGACACCCTGGTCACCCTCGCGGGCGGCGGCCTCGGCCGCCGCGACACCGGGACCGTCCCCCTGCCCGAGGTCCTGCGCCGGGCGACCCGGCGCATCGGCGCCCACCGGCGGGTGCGCGCCCGCGGCGCCGAGGGGGTGGAGGTCCTCGGCCAGGCCGCCGAGCCGCTGGCCCGCGTCCTGACCGAGCTGCTCGACAACGCCGCCGCCTTCTCCGGACCTGACACCGAGGTGCTCGTCCGGGCCGAGGAGGGGGAGGAGGGGGTCCTCCTGAGCGTCGAGGACGGCGGCCCCGGGATGCGCCGCCGCGAACGCGAGGCCGCCCGGGCCCGCATCGACTCCCCGGGGGGACTCCAGACCCTGGACGGGGAGCGCACCGGGCTGGCCGTGGTCGGCCTCATCGCGGCCCGCCACCGCTTCTCCGTGGACTTCGGCGCCTCCGCGCAGGGCGGGCTCAGGGTCGGCGTCCTGGTCCCGCGGACCCTGGTCGCGGCGGCCGGCCCGGTGACCGCGGGCGCGGGGATCGCCTCGTGAGCGCGGACGACCCGTTCCGGTGGCGGAAGGCGCCCGACACCCCGGTCCCGGCGAGCGGCGGCCCGCCGCCGCCCTCTCCCGACCACGCCGACGCGCCCCGCCTGTACGGGGACGGGGTCCGCCGCGACGTCCCGGGCCTGTACGCCCGCCTGCGCGCGCTCGGCCCGGTCGCCCCGGTCCTGCTGGAGCGGGACGTCCCCGCCTGGTTCGTCTCCGGCGTGCGCGAGCTGCGGCAGGTGATGGGGCGGCCCGAATGGTTCTCCCGGGACCACCGCCGGTGGAACCTCTGGGACCGGGTCGGCGCCGACCACCCGGTACTCGAACACGTGCTGTGCGCGCCGGTGCCGTTCGGCGAGGACGGCGGGGACCGGGCCGACGCGGTCGGCGACGCCCTGGCCGCCGTCGACGGGACCGACCTGCGCGACCTGGCGGTGCGGGTCTGCCTGGAGCGCATCGACGCCTTCGCCGCCGCGGGGAGTGCCGACCTGGTCGCCGACTACGCCCGGCACGTCCCGGCGCGCGTGTTCGCCCGCCTGTGCGCTCCGGGGGACGACCCGTCCCCGTTCGCGGACCTGGTCGCCGCGGCGGACCCCGGTCCGGGGGCCGTCCCGGCCCGCCGCCGCCTGCACGCCCGCCTCACGGAGCTGCTGCTGGACCGCCGCCGCCTGCCGCGCGCCGACCCGCTCTCCCTGCTGGCCGCCCGCCGGACGCCGGCGGACCCGGGGGAGCCCGCCCTGGACCTGCTCCTGGCGCTGGTCCACGGCCAGGCCACCACCGGCGACTGGATCGCCGGCGCCCTGCGCCTGGCCCTGGCCGGCGACGGCCCGGCGGCGGCGCTGGCCGCGGGGCGGACCACTGTCCCGGGGTTCCTCGAGGAAACACTGTGGCGGGACACCCCCGCCCGCAACACGGCGGGCCGCTGGGCGGTGCAGGACTGCGACCTGGGCGGCCGCCGGATCCGCCGCGGCGACCTGCTCGTGCTGGGGCTGGCTGCGGCGGGCCGCGACGCGCCGCGCACCGCGCGGGAGCGGCCCCGGGTCTTCTTCGGCCACGGGGAGCGCGGCTGTCCGCACCCCGCGCCCGGGGTCGCGGCGGCGATCGCCGCCGCCGCGGTGGAGACCGCTCTGGAGCACCTGCCGGACCTGCGGGCGGTCCCGTCCGGACCGGACCGCGGGCCCTCACCGTGGGCGGGCGGCCCGGACCGCCTCCCGGTGGCCTTCACACCCCGCCCGCGGTGACGCCCCGGTCCGCCCCCCTGGGGAAGCGGGGGGCGGACCGGGGGTCACTCCCCGCGCAGGTCCTGGTAGTCGACGGGCACCGCCGGCTCGCCGATCTCCTGGACGAAACCGGCCTCCTCGTAGGCCACCCAGACCTCGCCGCCGGCGCGGTGCTCGCTCAGCAGGGTGCCGGTCCCGGGGTCGATGATCCAGTAGGTCGTCAGCTCCTCGTCCTGGGGGGCGAGCGCGTAGGGGACCGCCACCTTGTAGCCCGCCCGCCCGAGCGGGTCCTCGGCCGGCCCGACCAGCCGGATCCCCTCCAGCCCCGCCGCCACGGTGAAGAGCGCCCCACGGGTGTCGCCGCGCACCGGGGAGGTGGCCAGGTCGGCGAAGGCCTCCCTCAGGTAGGCGTCGAAGTGCTCCTCCGTCCCCTGCCCGGGCTCGCCTCCCCGTTCCACCTCCGCCGTCCACTGCTCACGCAGCAGGACCTCCAGCCCCTCCGCGTCCCCGGGGAGCCGCGGCAGCTCGGAGACCCTCAGGTTCAGCATGTTGACGCCCTCGCCCCGGTACGCGGTGCTCATCGGGGTGGTGTGGTCCAATTCGGGGGACCCGGCCTCCTCCCACGCCCTCTCGTCCGCCTCGCTGGGGAAGGTGGTCTCCGTGCGGAGGTTGAGGTTGTTCAGTGTCCGGAACCCGCCGCCCAACTCGACCCACTCCTCCTCGGTGAAGGTCTGGAGGGCGGTGTACTCGGCCTGGCCGTAGTCCAGCGGGCCCGCCGGGCGGTGGTTGCGGGTGCGCACGTACCAGAAGCCGCCCTGCTCCTCCTCCTGCGCCGCGGCCGCCTCGGCGGCGGCCGCGAGCAGCTCCCGCGCGTCCGCGTAGGCGGGGGCCTCCGTGCCGCTGTTCTGCACGTCGGCGCCGCCCGGCTCACCGGGGACCACGAGCCGTTCCGGGGAGTACACGAAGAGTCCGGCGGCGACCGCGGCGGCGGTGGCCAGCGCGCCCACCGTCACCGGGAGCCGCCAGCGGCGGTCGGCGGCGGCACGCAGGAACGCGCGCCGGCCGCCCGCGGCCCGGGCCCGCGCCAGGACCTGTTCCCGGTTCGCCCGGCTCAGTTCTTCGGCGCGCTCGCGCAGGGCCGGGGGCTCCAGCGCGGACACGGTGTCGAGGATGTCTTCCTGGATCATCGGGCCTCCTGGTGCACGGTGCGGACGATGGTGTGGTCGGGGGTGCGGGGGCCGGGCGGCCGCGGATCGGGGGAGCCGCGCCCCCGCCCCCGGCGGGCCGCGGAGCCCTCCAGGGCCTCCAGTTCCTTGAGCAGTGCGCGGCGGGCGCGGTGCAGGCGGACCGAGAAGGTCCCGGCCGAGCAGCCCACCACCCGTCCCGCCTCGGCGGGGGAGAGCCCGTTCCAGGCGACGAGGGTCAGCGCCTCCACGTGCTTCTCGGACAGCTCGCTCAGGGCCCGGACGGCGCTCTCGCGCAACACGAACCGCTCGGCGACGTCCCACTCCTGCTCGTCGCGCCGGTCGGCCAGCTCGGCCAGCCGCCGCAGCAGGGTCTCCCGGCGCATCCGGGCGCCGTACTGCTTGCGCAGCAGGTTGCGGGCCACGCCCAACAGCCAGGGCAGCGGCGGGTCCGGGAGGGCGGACAGCTTGCGCCAGGCGATCACGAACGTCTCACTGGCCACCTCCTCGGCCACCGTCTCGTCCGCGCGCAGGAGACAGAACGCCAGGATCCTGGCGTGATATCGGTCGTAGAGATCCGCCAACCGGTCGGTGGGCGGGGCATCGGCCCTGTCGGTCCTCATCGGTCTCCTTCGCCGTCATCGGACTCTCGGGGAAGTAGTCCTCGGCGGGGCGGGCGGGATTACCGCCGGGGTCCCTTTTCCTCTGGCATCCGCCGACGTGTCCGAGAACGTTCGCTCCGTGTCGCCCGGCGGGGCGGACGGAGCGGCGGCCCGCACAGTAGCGTGGCCGTGACCCCCCCGATCGACCGAGTAACGGACGGTGGACATGGCGCACAGGGACATCCGGGTCAACGGAGTCCGACTGCACATCGCGGAGCAGGGGAGCGGGCCGCTGGTCCTGCTCCTGCACGGGTTCCCCGAGGGCTGGTACTCCTGGCGGTACCAGCTCACGGCCCTGGCCGAGGCCGGATACCGGGTCGTCGCCCCCGACCAGCGCGGGTACGGCCGCAGCGACCGCCCGAAGGAGGTGTCGGACTACTCGCTGCCGCACCTGGTGGGCGACGTGGTCGCGCTCATCGACGCGCTGGGGGAGGAGCGGGCCGTCGTGGTGGGCCACGACTGGGGCGCCCCGGTCGCCTGGGCCACCGCGCTCATGCGCCCGGACCTGGTGCGCGGGGTGGTCGGCCTGAGCGTGCCGCCGGCGCCCCCGGCGATGATGCCGCCGCCCTCGGTGACGCGGAAGCTCTACGGCGAGGGCTACTACCAGGTCTACTTCCAGGAGCCGGGCCGGGCCGACGCGGAGATGGCCGCCGACCCGGTCCGGTTCCTGCGGCGGCTCCTGGCGGGTGGCTCCGGCGACAAGCCCGGCGTCGACGAGCCCGGGCTGTGGATGATCCCCGAGGGGACGACGGCCGTGGACAGCCTGCCCGAACCGGAGACGCTGCCCGGCTGGCTCACCGAGGACGCCGTGCGGTTCTTCGCCCGCGAGCACGCCCTGCACAAGGAGCACGCCTACACCGGGCCGCTGAACTGGTACCGCAACATCGAGGCCAACCAGGGGCTGATGTCCCCCTTCCGAGGGCGCACCATCGACGTGCCCGGGCTGTACATGGTGGGCACGATGGACCTGGTCCTGGCCATGCGCGGGGTCCCGGAGCTGCGTGCGGCGCTCACCTCGATCGTCCCGGACCTGCGGGGGGACGTCACCCTGCCGGGCTGCGGCCACTGGACGCAGCAGGAACGGCCGGAGGAGGTCAACGCGGCCCTGCTGGAGTTCCTCGCCGGGCTCGACTGAGCCCCCGGCCCCGCCGCGCCCTCAGCCGGTGTAGGAGTCGGCCAGGGCGGTGAGCACCTCCGAGCAGCCCGCGTCGACGGTGAGGTCGGCCAGCGCGTCGCCGCGGGTGGCGCCCCGGTTGACGATGACGATCGGCAGGTGGCGGTCGGCGGCCGCCTTGACGAACCGCCGCCCCGACAGGACGGTCAGCGACGAGCCGACGACCAGGAGCGCGGCGGCCTCCTCCACCAGCCGGTACCCGCGGCGGACCCGAGCGGGGGGCACGTTCTCGCCGAAGTAGACGATGTCGGGCTTGAGCATGCCGCCGCAGTCGGCGCAGTCGGCCACCCGGAAGCCCTCGGTGGCCGACAGCGCCGCGTCGGCGTCGGGGGCGATCTCGACGTCGTCCACCCCGCCGGTGAAGCCGGGGTTGAGCGCGGTCAGCCGCTCGGCCAGCCGGTCGCGGGGGATCACCGCGGCGCACTCCAGGCACACCACCCGGTCGTAGCGGCCGTGCAGGTCGATCACCGAGCGGCTGCCCGCCGCCTCGTGCAGGGTGTCCACGTTCTGGGTGATGACCGCCGAGACGACCCCCGCGGCCTCCAGCCTCGCCAGCGCGCGGTGGCCGTCGTTGGGCCGGGTGCGGTGCACGTGCCGCCAGCCGACGTGGTTGCGCGCCCAGTAGTGGCGGCGGAAGGCCGGGTCGCCGACGAACTGCTGGTACGTCATGGGGGTGCGGGGCGGCGAGCCGGGCCCCCGGTAGTCGGGGATGCCCGAGTCGGTGGAGATGCCGGCCCCGGTCAGGGCCAGGACGGGGCCGTCCCCCAGGACCCGGCGGATCCGGTCGGCCGCGGTCGCGGGGTCGGTCGTCGCGAGTGCGTTCGTCACGCCTTCGAGGGTAGGCGCCGCGCCCGCCGGGGGCGACGCCCTCCCGCCCTCACCCGGCGGACGCGGCCTCCTCGCGGATCCGGTCGAACCGGGCGTTCATGGCGTCGGCCAGGGCCTGGAGGCCCGACAGCGGGCGGACCATCACGGTGAGGGCGTCGACCCGGCCGTCGTCGGCGTAGTGGAGCAGGTCGCAGCCCTCCACCTCCCTGCCCGACACCGAGGCCCGGAACCGCAGCACGTGCTCGCGGCCGTCGTCGGAGGTGTACTCGCCGACGTAGCGGAAGTCCTCGAACACCTCCAGCACCGCGCGCAGGATCGCGGCCGTGACGGCCCTGCCGTGGTGGGGTCTGAACGCCACCGGGCTGGTGAAGACGACGTCGTCGGCGAGCAGGCCGGCGACGGCGTCGGGGTCCCGGGCCTCGACTGCTTCGCGGAAGGTCCCCATGGCGCACACTCCTTATTCAAAAAATTGAGTAGGTGGACGGGAGGCTAACAGCTCCCGCGCGGCCTGTACACGGGTGCGGTTCGCGCGGAGCGGCCGGCCGACGGCGCGGCGGCGGGCCCGGCGCTACAGTGACCGGATGGCACTGCGCAACGCCGTCATGGCCGCCCTACTGGAGGGGCCGGCCTCCGGGTACGACCTGACGAAGGTCTTCGACTCCTCGGTGGGCAACTTTTGGATGGCCACCCCCCAGCAGATCTACCGGGAGCTGGAGCGGATGGAGGGCGAGGGCCTCATCGAGGCGACCGTGGTCCGCCAGGAGCGCAGACCCGACAAGCGCGTCTTCACCCTCACCGGGCACGGGCACGCGGAGCTGCGGGCCTTCACCGAGCGCCCGCCGCGGCACATCGCCATCCGCGACGAGCTCATGGTCCAGGTGCAGGCGGTGGACGCGGGCGACACCGACGCGGTGCGCACCGCCGTGACCGAGCGCACCGCCTGGTCCAGCGCCCGCCTGGGCCACTACCTGCGCCTGCGCGAGCGCCTGCTCCAGGGGCGCGGCGAGGAGGAGCACCTGGCCCGGGCCGAGCGGATCGGCCCCTACCTCACCCTGCTCCGCGGCATCGCCCTGGAGGAGGAGAACCTGCGCTGGTACGAACGGGTGCTGGAGATCCTGGAGCGCCGCGCGGCCCTGCGCTGACCACCGGGAAAGCCCGCCGTGTCCGTGCTATGACTGTGGGTCATGGCCTTCGTGAGCGGGCGGAGCCCGTCCCGGCGCCGGTGGGAGCACGCGACCCTCGCGGGGGAGGTGCTCCTGATCGGCGCGCTGTACTACCTCGTACCCCTGGAGGGCACCGGCCCGGCCTGGCAGCTGGGGCTGCGCTGGACGGGACTGGTCCTCGGGGTCGGACTGATCACCCTGCTGGTGGCCCGTGCGGCCCGGCTCCAGGCGCGCGAGGACCCGGCCGCGCTGCCCCTGCGCCCGCCGGTGCTGCTCGCCGCCTCCGGGATCGCGCTCTTCGCCCTGGCCGACCACGGGCTGGCGCTGACCCGTCCCGACGAGTTCAGCGGACTGGAGACCCGGACCGACGCCCTCTACTTCGCCCTCTCCACACTGGCCACCATCGGCTTCGGCGACATCCACGCCCAGGGCCAGTGGGCGCGCGCACTGCTCATCGTCCAGATGCTCTTCAACGCCGGGGTCATCGCGGCCGCGGTACGCCTGGTGGCCGTACGCCTCCAGGCCCGCGGGCGCCCGGGGGACGGCTGAGGGTCAGCGGTGGAGCCGCCTCGTCCAGTCGGCGGGCACCCGGCCCTCCGGCCCCGGGGACGGCTGGTCCGCGGGGTGCGAGGTGGGCTCCGCCAGCTCCGGGCCGTCGCCGGCCTCCCGGCTGCGGAAGTCGTAGAACCACGCCTCGCCCGGCTCGTAGCTCTGGATGAGCGGATGCCCGGTCTCCTCGAAATGGCGGGTGGCGTGCTGCCCCGGGGAGCTGTCACAGCAGCCCACGTGCCCGCAGGCCGCGCAGCGGCGCAGGTGGAACCACCAGCCCTCACCGGCCAGGCACTCCTGGCAGCCGGGGCCGCTGGGCGGGGCGGAGGTGTCGATCTCGGATTCGCTCATGGGCCCACGGTAGACGCCGACCGCCCGTTCCGGGAGGATGCGCCGCCGCCGTGTCAGCCGACGCGCCCGGGGCGGCCCGGCCGCCGGACACCCCCGTTGGACTTCCCCCGGTCCGGGCTCCTAACGTCGTGACCGCCGGATCGAAAGGAAACCCGTGAAGACCCTCACCCTGCCCGGGACGGACATCACCGCCCCCAACGTCGTGCTCGGCCTCATGCGCATCGCGGACAGGACCGACGACGAGATCCGCACCCTCGTGCGCACCGCCCGGGAGGCGGGCATCGACTTCGTCGACCACGCCGACATCTACGGCCGCACCCTGCACGAGTGCGAGCGCCGCTTCGCCGAGGCGATGCGCCTCACCCCGGCCGAGCGCGACGCCCTCACCATTCAGACCAAGGTCGGCATCGTCCCGGAGGGGCCGTACTTCGACTACTCGTACGAGCACATCGTCGGGTCCGTGGAGGGCTCGCTGCGGGCCCTGGACACCGACCGCATCGACATCCTGCTGCTGCACCGGCCCGACGCCCTCGTCGAGCCGGAGGAGGTCGCCCGGGCGTTCGACGAACTGGAGGCCGCGGGGAAGGTCCGCGCCTTCGGGGTCTCCAACCACACGCCCCGCCAGATCGACCTGCTGCGCCGGTACGTGCGCCAGCCCATCGTGGTGAACCAGCTCCAGCTGTCGATCACCCACGCCCCGATCATCGCCCAGGGGGTGGCCTCCAACATGCTCGGGGAACCGCAGTCGGCCACCCTGGACGGCGGCGGTGTCCTGGACCACGCCCGGCTGCACGACATCACCGTCCAGGCGTGGTCGCCGTTCCAGGCCGGGTTCTTCAACGGGGTCTTCCTCGGTTCGCCCGAGTACCCGGAGCTGAACGCCGTCATCGACCGGCTCGCCGGGAAGTACGGGGTGCCGCCCGTGGCCGTCGCCACCGCCTGGATCACCCGCCACCCCGCCCGCATGCAGGTCGTGCTGGGCACCACCACCCCCGAGCGGGTGACCGGGGCGGCCCGGGGGTCGGACCTGCCCCTGACCCGCCCGGAGTGGTACGAGCTGTTCCGCGCCGCGGGCCACCGCGTCCCCTGACGCCCGCGCGGACACGGGGAAGGCGGGGGCGGCACGCCGTGCCGCCCCCGCCGACTGGTCCCGGGACGCCGGGCGTCAGGCCGCGGGGACCTGGCCGGGCCGGGGCCCGGCGGGGGTCAGCGCGGGCCCGGTCCGCCGGGTGCGCCACCACACCACCGCCGTGACGGCGACGAGCAGGACGCAGGGGACGAGCATGATCGCGGACCCGGTGCCCACCGAGCGGTCGAACCCGGCGGCGAGGTCGGAGTGGGTGAGGACGGAGATCAGGAACGCGAGCGTGTTGTTCACCGCGTGGATGACGATCGCGACCTCCAGCCCGCCCGTGCGCCAGGTGATGAGGGCCAGGGTGGCGCCGAACGTGAAGTAGTAGAGGTTGAGCCACGGGTCGGCCGCGAAGTGCGCCGCCATGAACACCAGGCTGGAGACGGTGACGCCGATGGCCAGGGCCGCACGCGGGCCGCGGCTCCAGCTCCCGGCGACCCGGAAGATCAGCCCGCGGAAGCCGTACTCCTCGCCGGCGGCCTGGAGCGGCACCAGCAGCATGATGATGCCGAAGCTCAGGAACAGGTCGGTGGTCGACCAGACGCCCTCCTCGTAGGGCGTGACGAACGAGAAGGCGGTCATGTAGACGACCCAGATCGGGCCGATGACCAGCAGGGAGCGGGTGAACGGCCCGGACCGGAAGTGCGCCAGGACCGAGTGCAGGGACGCGCCCCTCACCCCGTACAGCCACCGCTGGACGAGCATGCTCCAGGGGGTGAGCAGCGCCATCGCCAGCAGGCCCGAGGCGTTGAGCAGCGGGGTGAGCTCGAACTCGCCCGACGTCGGGTCGGTCCTGCCCGTCAGCATGTCGACGGCGACGGCCAGGAAGGAGAGGACGGTGCTGAACAGCAGCATCCCGACCACGAGCAGCACGATCGCGAGGATGCCGCGCCAGACGCCGCGCTTCTCCCCGGCCAGGACACGGTGGTAGGGCACCCCCTCGGGGACCGGCCGCGGTCCGCGGCGACGCGGGGCGGGCGGCGGGACGGGGGCGGATTCCTGTGCGGGGGCGGGCGGCGCGTCGGTCGGCCGCGCGGTCGGGGAGGGGTGGAGGTGGTCGTCGCTGTTCATACCCCGAACCTAACGAGGGGGCCGCAGCGCCCGGCAGAGGCGGCCATCACCGGTTTCCCCTGTGATTCGCACGCCCCCACCGATGACATCTGTCATCGCCCCGGGCCCCGCCCCGGCGACGGCCCCCGGACGGCCCCGGAGAGGACCCTCCCGGGAAAAGCAGAAGGCCCGCACGGTGTCGCTGTGCGACGTCCGTGCGGGCCGGGCGTGGGCGATACAGGATTCGAACCTGTGACCTCTACCGTGTCAAGGTAGCGCTCTAACCAACTGAGCTAACCGCCCTCATGGGAGATGAGGTGCATGGAGGCGGAGACGGGAATCGAACCCGTGTGCAGGGATTTGCAGTCCCTTGCCTCAACCACTCGGCCACTCCGCCAGGAAACGACATGGGGGAGCCGCCTTGTGGACACCCATGCGGGCCTCTCCGAGCGGACGACGGGATTCGAACCCGCGACCCTCACCTTGGCAAGGTGATGCTCTACCAGCTGAGCCACGTCCGCGTGTGCTCCGGGACCGGGTCCCGGGGCCGGTCCCACTCCGCCACCTCGCGGTGGCCGAGTCGGACCGTTGGAGCGGACGACGGGATTCGAACCCGCGACCCTCACCTTGGCAAGGTGATGCTCTACCAGCTGAGCCACGTCCGCGCGGCGAGTTCCGCGGGCCTCCCGGTCGTGCCGGTCCGCCCCGCTCGCTGCGTTAAGAACTCTAGCGGATTCCGGGCCGAGCGCGAAATCGGCGGCCCGGACGCGCCCGGGCCCCCTGCCGTGGCAGGGCCGGCGGGCGGCCCGCCGCGGCGGCGGGGGAGGTCACTTCTCGACGTGTGCCGGGGTGGAGGGCATGTCGGGCCGGGGCGGTGCGGAGAGGTACTGGCCGACCCTCTCGATCACCTTGTTCATCTCGTAGGCGATCAGGCCCACGTCGCTGTCGGAGTCCGACATCAGGGCCATGCACGCCCCCTCGCCCGCTGCGGCGACGAAGAGGAACGCGCGGTCCATCTCGATGATGCTCTGGCGGATGTTCCCCGCGGAGAACTGCTTGCTGGCCCCTCCGGCGAGGCTGTGCAGGCCCGAGGCGATCGCCGACAGGTGTTCGGCGGCCGGGCGGTCCAGACCACTGGAGGTCGCCATGAGGAGTCCGTCGGTGGACAGGACGATGGCGTGCTGCGTTCCGGAGGCCCGGGTGAGGAGGTCGTCCAGCAGCCAGCTGAGTTCTCCGCGGGCGGTGCTCGGTGGGGTCATGTCTCTCTTTGCTCTGTCGGGTCGGAGCGGTCAGGGGACCTGCGGGGCCCGTGCGCCGCGGGACGGTCGTCCGAGGGGGGAGAGCACGACCGGTCACCGCCGGGTCCCGCATAAGCGTTGCCCAGATGATAGCCATTCGTAACTTATCTTTTCGGCCCTCCGGGCGTCAGGGGACCGGGCCGCCTTTTTTCGGTGTGCGCCTGACCAGTCACGATGCGATGATGAACGGACCTGGAGAACCGGACCACGGCCGGTGCCGGTCATGACCCTTGCCAAGCCCGACGGGCTGCCGGTAGGCACCCGGGCGTCGCCGCCGCCCCTGAGGTGGGAGGATCGTGCCGCGGCCCGGGCCCGTCCGGGCACCCGAGAAGCGTGGGGGTTGGGACAATGAGGGTGTGGATCGCCGGGGCCGGCTACGGCCGTGGCACCGTCGTCGACGCGGCCGAGGCGCGGATTCCTGTGGCCGACCACGGCATCACCGTGGGCGACGGCGTCTTCGAGACCGTTCGGGCGCGGCAGGGCCGCACGTTCGCGCTCACCCGCCACCTGCGCCGCCTGGCCCGCTCCGCCGAGGGGCTGGGCATGGAGACGCCCGACCTGGACCTGGTCGCCTCGGGCGTGGAACAGGCGGTGGCCGCCAACCCCGAGCTCTCCGACGCCCGGGTGCGCATCACCGTGACGGACGGCGCCGGCCCGCTGGGCTCGGACCGGTCCGTCGGCGAGCAGACCATGATCGTGGCGCTGGGCCCCTTCCCGCCGATCCCCCCGCACACGAACGTCGCCCTGGCCCCCTGGCCGCGCAACGAGTTCGGCGCCCTGGCGGGGCTCAAGACCACCTCCTACGCCGACAACGTGCGCGCCCTGGCCTACGCCAAGGCCCGCGGGGCGAGCGAGGCGGTCTTCCGCAACATCTCGGGGAACCTGTGCGAGGGCACCGGCAGCAACATCTTCGTGGTGCTGGACGGCCGCCTGGTGACCCCGCCGCTGTCCGCGGGCCCGCTGGCGGGCATCACTCGCGAGCTCGTCCTGGAGTGGTACGGCGGCGAGGAGGAGGACGTGCCGATGGAGCGCCTGCCGGAGATCGGTGAGGCGTTCCTGACCTCCACCGGCCGCGACGTGCAGCCGGTCCTCGGCATCGGCGACCTGGAGGTGTCGCAGGCCCCCGGGCCGGTCACCCTGGAGGCGATGAAGGTGTTCGCCGAGCGCGCGGCGGCCGACCTGGACCCGTGACGGACCCGCGGGACACACGAAGGGGGACGGCGCTCGGCGCCGTCCCCCTGCTGTTGGACTGTGCGGTGCTGTGACCGTGCGACCCCGTGGCCCGCGGGCCTAGGAGGCCAGGTGCTGCTGGATCTCCTCGTCGAGGTCCACGAACTGGGCCTCCTGGCCGGCCGGGACGATCTCGTAGGTCCGGTGGAGGAACTCGGCCAGGGGCGACACCTGGGTGTCGAACTCGGCCTGCCCGAAGGGGGAGGAGAGCGCGATGCAGACGTTGCGCTCGCCGTGCTCGTCCTTGGAGGGCCACACGCGGACGTCGCCCTCGCCGACCGGGCGGACGATGCCGACGGTCAGGAGCTCACGGGCGAAGATCCACTCGACGGGGTCCTCCTCGCCGGTGTGGAAGGCCACGCGGATCGCGTACGGGTCCTCCGCGCTGTAGTCGAGCCGTGCGACCAGGGGAACCGCGGTGCGCTCGGGAACCACGAGCCGAAGGCCCAGCTCGGCGGTGGCAGTGGTGTCGCTACTGTTCATGTTCGCCAAACCTTTTCTCGTCCGGCCCTCGCCTGCGGCGGTGCGGGTCGGTGCCGTCTCACTCGCTCCAACGGGGTCGCTCGCGGACTATGACGTGAGTACGGGGACTTTCTTCGATCGGACCGGAGGTCTCGCCGCCCGCCCTGCGGGCGCGGCGCGCCGCTCGGCGGCTCCGCGATCCTTCGTCACTGTAATGACCAGGAGAAACCAAAGATTTCCCAATGTCGGGTGGCCCGCGTCACGAAGACTGCGCTATACGGGGTCGCGCAGGGCGCCCACCGGGCCGTGAACTCCTTCTATCTGTGGGGATGCACGCCCGACGGGTGACTCTGCCATGAACCCGACGGTAGCGTAATGTGACCTCGGTCACAGGGGGTATCGGAGGGAGGGATCCGGGGTGGAGCGACCACCCTCCGGGATGCGCTAGAGTTTTCCTTGTCCGAACGACAGGGCGGACACCGAAACGGCGGAACACCGCGGTTCTCGGGCGATTAGCTCAGTTGGTTAGAGCGCATCGTTCACACCGATGAGGTCACAGGTTCGAGTCCTGTATCGCCCACTCGCTTCACGGAACGGCTCTGCTCGGAGGCCTCGGCCCCCGCGCGGGGCCGTTTCGCCGTTCAGGCCGGAGAGGACCCCGGCGCACGAGTCGGCGGCCGCGACCGGTCCCCGCTCGGGACGCGGCCCCTCCGGGTGCTTCGGCCGCGCCGGACGCGGCGAAGGGCCCGTGCGGGCCCTTCGATTCAGCGGACGGGCGCGCTCACCCGGCGAGTCTTTTGCGCCGCAGCTCCCGGCGGGCGCGGTAGCGCCTCATCGCCTCGGCCCGCAGCCGCATGCCGAACCGCTCCGCCCGGTGGAACCAGATCTGGGCCGGGCGCACCACCTTCCGGGCCCACAGGAACTCGGTGCTGAGCACCACCAGGCCGAGGATGACCGCCGCGACCCCCGGTCCGGGGGCCACCATCATCAGCAGGCCGGCGAGGATGATCAGGGCGCCCGCCGTGCCCACGAGGATGCGCCAGGGCAGGTGCAGCACCGGATGGGTGTGCATGCGCCTGCGGAAGAGGCGGAGCCGTGCCCTGGTGCGCCGCCACACGCGGGCGCGGCGACTGCTGCGGGACGTGCTGGGGGATGTCTCCGGGGTCGATGGTCCGTTCGGTGGGCTCGGTGACATGCGCTCACGGTATTCGGTCGAAGCGAGTGGGTGCATTCGGGTCGACTGGGACGGTGGTCGGATGTCTGCTGATTGTCACCGATCCCCGGAAGGGGATCAATGGCCCTCGGCGAACCTGTGGACGACTCGCTGAAAACCTGACAATTCGTGACAGATTCGTCTTGCCCGCGGGTGCCCCACCGAGTGCCCTGCACGGTCGTCCCGGCTCGGGCCTCCTGTTACGGTCCCTCGGACACGGCGACACCCGAGTCCGAATCATGCGATCTCCAGGGGGAACGATCGTGTCGGCAGGCCGGTTCCCGACGCCTCCCAATTCCCTGGGGAAACCCCCGCCCCCTTCTGCGCATACGCCGTATACCGCGAGGTGGAACGCCGTTCCCGTCCCGTGCGGACCGCGGGGCGGCCGCCGCCCGGAGCCGATAGCATCGTTCGCAGACGCGGCGCCGCCCGCAAGGGACGCGGCGCCCGGCGTCACCACCTGTTCGCGTCTTACGAGGAGTCACCGTGTCCGCCGCGCCCGAGCTGCACATCACCATCGCCGGAACACCGCGTGTGGTGGCGGCCACCACTACGGCGGGGCAGGCACTGGAGGCGGACGGCCGGACCGTCATCGCCGCGCTGGTCAACGGCGAGCCGCGGGACCTGTTCCGCGAGCTGCACGAGGGCGACGCCGTCGAGCCGATCACCATCGACTCCGAGGAGGGCCGGGCGATCCTGCGCCACTCCACCGCGCACATCCTCGCCCAGGCCGTCCAGGAGCTGTTCCCCGAGGCCAAGCTGGGCATCGGCCCGCCCGTCGAGAACGGCTTCTACTACGACTTCGACGTCGCCGAGCCCTTCACCCCGGCCGATCTCAAGAGCATCGAGAAGAAGATGCAGCAGATCATCAAGCAGGGGCAGCGCTTCGACCGCCGGGTCGTCGGCGACGACGAGGCCCGCGCCGAGCTGGCCACCGAGCCCTACAAGCTGGAGCTGATCGGCCTCAAGGGCGGCGCCGCCGAGGCCGCCGAGGGCGCCTCCGCCGAGGTCGGCGCGGGCGAGCTGACCATCTACGACAACATCGACCCGCGCAGCGGCGAGCAGTGCTGGAAGGACCTGTGCCGGGGTCCGCACCTGCCCACCACCCGGGTCGTCCCGGCGTTCAAGCTCATGCGCACCGCCGCCGCCTACTGGCGCGGCAAGGAGACCAACCCGCAGCTGCAGCGCATCTACGGCACCGCCTGGGAGAGCAAGGACGCCCTCAAGGCGTACCTGGCCTTCCTGGAGGAGGCCGAGAAGCGCGACCACCGCAAGCTCGGCGCCGAGCTGGACCTGTTCTCCATCCCGGACGAGATCGGCTCGGGCCTGGCGGTCTTCCACCCCCGCGGCGGCATCGTCCGCCGCGTCATGGAGGACTACTCGCGCCGGCGCCACGAGGAGAGCGGCTACCAGTTCGTCTACACCCCGCACGCCACCAAGAGCGCCCTGTTCGAGAAGTCGGGGCACCTGGACTGGTACGCGGACGGCATGTACCCCCCCATGCAGCTCGACGGCGGCCAGGACTACTACCTCAAGCCGATGAACTGCCCGATGCACAACCTGATCTTCGACGCGCGCGGGCGCTCCTACCGCGAGCTGCCGCTGCGCCTGTTCGAGTTCGGCACCGTGTACCGGTACGAGAAGTCCGGGGTGGTCCACGGGCTCACCCGCGCCCGCGGCTTCACCCAGGACGACGCGCACATCTACTGCACCAAGGAGCAGATGGCGGACGAGCTCGACTCGCTGCTGACCTTCGTGCTGGACCTGCTGCGCGACTACGGGCTCGAGGACTTCTACCTGGAGCTGTCCACCAAGGACCCGGAGAAGTCCATCGGCTCCGACGAGGTCTGGGAGGAGGCCACCGAGACCCTGCGCCAGGCCGCCCAGAAGCAGGGGCTGGAGCTGGTCATGGACCCGGGCGGCGCCGCCTTCTACGGCCCCAAGATCTCCGTCCAGGCCAAGGACGCCATCGGCCGGACCTGGCAGATGTCGACCATCCAGGTGGACTTCAACCTGCCCGAGCGGTTCGACCTGGAGTACACCGCCTCCGACGGCTCCCGCCAGCGCCCGGTGATGATCCACCGCGCCCTGTTCGGCTCCATCGAGCGGTTCTTCGCCGTCCTGCTGGAGCACTACGCGGGCGCCTTCCCGGCCTGGCTGGCCCCGGTGCAGGCCGTCGGCATCCCGATCGCCGACGAGCACGTGCCGTACCTGGAGGAGGTCGCCGCCGAGCTGCGCTCCCAGGGCATCCGCGTGGAGGTCGACGCCGGCGACGACCGCATGCAGAAGAAGATCCGCAACGCCCAGAAGCAGAAGGTGCCCTTCATGCTGCTGGCGGGCGACGAGGACATCAGCAAGGGTGCGGTCTCCTTCCGCTACCGCGACGGCTCCCAGAACAACGGGGTGCCGGTGGACGAGGCGGTCGCCGAGATCGTCGCGGCCGTCCGCGAGCGCCGCTGAGCCCGCCCCTCCGCACGCGAAGAGCGCCCGTCCGGTCCGCCGGGCGGGCGCTCTTCGCGTCGCGGGCCGCGTCAGTCGTCGTCGCGGAACAGGTCCGCGCGGGAGATGCGCGCGGTGGAGTTCGGGTCGGGCGCCTGGGCGGCGTCCTGATCGCGGAACAGCTCGGCACGGGAGATGCGCGCCGTCGAGTCGGGGTCGGGGGCCTCCTCGTCGCGGAAGAGGTCGGCACGGGAGATCCGGGCCGTCGAGTTGGGGTCGGGGACCTCCTCGTCGCGGAACAGGTCCGCGCGGGAGATGCGCGCCGTCGAGTTGGGGTCGCTCAAGACGGATGTCACTCCTTGCTGCGTTGGGGCAAGCCGGATTCTAGCGCTCTCCCGGCGGCGTGAGCGGTGTACGGCCGGGTCAGGAGCCGGTGGCGTGCGTCCCCCAGGCCTGCGCGGGGACGCGGTCGATGAGGTCGATGAGGTAGTCGGCCGCCGTGAGCGCCCGGTCCGGGTCCAGCCGCATGACGGCCCAGGTGAGCACGTGCTCCCCGGTGAAGCGGACCGGGAAGGAGCGCGAGCGGGGGTCGGAGAGCAGCCACTCCACCGTCTCCGGTCCCAGGGCGGCGCGGGCGAACCCGTCGCCGCCCGACACCTGGAAGGCCCGTGCGAAGTCGGTCGTGGCTCCGGTCGCCGCGTCGTCGCGGCGGCGGATCTCCAGGTCGGTGTCGGTGCCGGGGGTGCGCACGGCCACCACCCGGTAGGTGTGCGGGACCTCGTCCGTGCCGCGGGCGGCCGGGCGGGGGGTGTGCTCGAAGAAGGTGACGCGGTGGCCGCCGTGCCGTCCGTCCAGGACGTGGTGGAAGCGCGGGGAGCGCCCGCCCAGGGGGCGGGGCAGGGCGGCGCCGCCCAACGGGGCGGGGTGGTGTTCGGTGTAGGTCCATCCCTGTGCGCGCGCCCAACCGCGGAGTTCGGCGACGCGTTCCTTGCGAAAGTGCGCGGAGACCGCGACCGCGCCGGCCGTCACCACGACGACGACCAGGGCGAGGACGGGCAGGGCGCCTTCCATCCGGTGACTCCTCCGGCCGGGGATACGGGCGGCCGTGGACCCGTGGCGGGGGCCGCTGCGTGGGCGGACCGGGTCTTCCGGGTCCGGAACGCAGGGGACCCGCACTGGCCGTACGGAGTCCATTCTGTGCCGATTGTGGGTACTTGTCACCCCTGACCTTCACCGAACGGCGGGCGGAGGCCGGTCCCGGCCACGGACGCCGCCCGCGAGCGGGCGGGCGGTGTCCGCGCGTCGGGGCCCGGAGCAGAGCGCCGGAGCGTTCCCGGGTGCGGCCACGGGCACGGTCGTCGGCGCCCCCGTCACCGCCGGGGGCGCCGTGGCGGAGCCGTTCGCCCGGGCGGCCCGGGCGCGACCGTCCCGCGCCCGGGCCCCCGTCAGGCGGGAAGTCCCAGTTCGCGGGCGATGAGCATCTTCTGGACCTCGCTGGTGCCCTCGCCGATCTCCAGGATCTTGGCGTCCCGGTAGAAGCGGCCCACCGCGTAGTCGTTCATGAACCCGTACCCGCCGAACACCTGCGTGGCGTCGCGGGCGTTGTCCATGGCTGCGTTGGAGGCCACCAGCTTGGCGATCGCCGCCTCCTTCTTGAACGGCTCGCCCGCCAGCATCCGGGAGG
This sequence comes from Nocardiopsis changdeensis, assembly GCF_018316655.1. Taxonomy (GTDB): domain Bacteria; phylum Actinomycetota; class Actinomycetes; order Streptosporangiales; family Streptosporangiaceae; genus Nocardiopsis; species Nocardiopsis changdeensis. The sequence continues at coordinate 1,917,580 of NZ_CP074133.1, forward strand.
CGGCGTCGTAGTAGGCCAGCCGGGCGGTGTGCGCGCGGGCCTCCATCTCGGCGATCTTGAACTGGATCGCTTGGTAGTGGCCGATCGTGTTCCCGAACGCACTGCGCTCGTGGGCGTAGCGCACGCTCTCGTCCACGCAGCCCTGGGCCAGGCCCACCGACAGCGCGGCGATGGCGATGCGCCCCTCGTCGAGGATGCGCAGGAACTGGGCGTACCCGCGGCCGCGCTCGCCCACCAGGTTGGCCTCGGGCACCCGGCAGTCCTCGAACACCAGCTCGTTGGTGTCGGAGGCGTTCCACCCGACCTTGGAGTACTTCTGCCCGACCGAGAACCCGGGGGTCCCCGCGGGCACCAGGATGGAGGAGATCTCCGGACGCCCGTCCTCCCGCCGGCCGGTGACGGCGGTGACCGTGACCAGCGCGGTGATGTCGGTGCCGGAGTTGGTGATGAACGACTTGGTCCCGTTGATCACCCACTGCCCGTCCTCCAGCCGGGCCGTGGTGCGGGTGGCCCCCGCGTCGGACCCGCCGTCGGGCTCGGTCAGCCCGAACGCGCCCAGCGCCTCGCCGGAGGTCAGCCGCGGCAGGTAGGCCTTCTTCTGCTCCTCGGTGCCGAACCGGTACAGCGGCATCGCGCCCAGCGACACCCCGGCCTCCAGGGTGATGGCCACCGAGGAGTCCACCCGGGCCAGCTCCTCCAGGGCCAGGCACAGCGCGAAGTAGTCGCCGCCCATGCCCCCGTGCTCCTCGGGGAACGGCAGGCCGAACAGGCCCATCCGCCCCATCTTGGCGATGACCTCGTAGGGGAAGGTCCCGTTCTCGTAGTGCTCGGCGATGACCGGGGCGACCTCGGTCCGGGCGAACTCCTCCACGGAGGCCCGCAGGTCGGCGTGCTCGGTCGACAGCTGGTGGCGGTTCAACGCTGGTTCTCCTCGCTGGTGGCGGGGGCGGACGGGGCCCCGGGGGTGTCCGGGGTCCCGGTGGGCTCGACGACGACCAGGACGGCGTCCATCGGTACGGACGCGCCGGGCCGGACCGCGACGGTGGCCACGGTGCCGTCGACGGGTGAGGTGACGGAGTGCTCCATCTTCATGGCCTCGACGACGGCCAGCGCCTGGCCGGCGGTGACCGTGTCGCCGACCGCGACCGGCACGGCGAGCACCGTGCCGGGCATCGGGCTGCGCACGGTGCCGTCGGCGGCGGCCTCGTCGCCGCGCAGGGCGGCGTCGACGGGCTCCTCGTGCAGGGTCCAGGCGGAGCCGTCGGCGCCCAGCCACCGGTGCGCGGTGGCGGGGTCGTCGGCCCGCAGGTAGGTGCGGGTGCGGCCCGCGTAGGACACCGTGAGCCGGTCGCCGTCGCGGCGGGCGCGGGCGTCCACCGCCTCCATCTCGCCCACGGCCACCGAGAAGCCGGACCCGGTGCGGCGCACCCGGACGGTCACGGCCTCGCCGCCGGGGGCCCGCAGCCGCCACGGCGTCCACGCGGCCCCGCCGATCCGCCACCCGTCGGGGACGGCGAACCGGTCGGCGGTGGGCGCGGGCGGCTCCAGGTCGAGCATGTGGTCCAGGGCTGCGGCCGCGTACACCGCGTCGGGCACGCCCTCGGGGGCGGACTCGGGCGGTTCCGCCCCGATGAGGTCGGTGCTCAGGTCGCCGGCGACCACCCGCGGGTGGCGCAGCAGCCGGCGCAGGAACGCGGTGTTGGTGACGCACCCCAGCAGCAGGTACCCGCCCAGGGCGTCGTCGGCGCGGCGCAGCGCCGCGCCGCGGTCCGGGCCCCACACGATCACCTTGGCGAGCATGGGGTCGAACGACGAGGTCACCTCGCTCCCGGCGGCGATGCCCGAGTCGACCCGCACCCCCTCGCCGGCGGGCTCGGCCAGGGCCAGCACCGGGCCGCCGCTGGGCAGGAACCCGCGGTCGGCGTCCTCGGCGTAGATCCGGGCCTCCACCGCGTGCCCGACCCAGGACACGTCGTCCTGCCCGAAGGGCAGCGGCTCCCCCAGGGCCACCCGCACCTGGAGCTCGACCAGGTCCAGGCCGCGCTCGCCGCGGACCGCGACGACCTCCTCGGTGACCGGGTGCTCCACCTGGAGCCGGGTGTTCATCTCCAGGAACGAGAACGACAGCCCGCCGTCCTCGCCCGCCTCGGCGATGAACTCGACGGTGCCCGCGCCCACGTACCCGCAGGAGCGGGCGGCGGCCACGGCGGCCTCGCCCATGGCGGCCCGCTGCCCGTCCGTGAGCAGCGGGGAGGGCGCCTCCTCCACCACCTTCTGGTGGCGGCGCTGCAGGCTGCACTCGCGCTCGCCCAGATGGAGCACGGTGCCGTGGGCGTCCGCCAGCACCTGCACCTCGATGTGCCGGGGACGCTGCACCAGGCGCTCCACCAGCAGGGTGGAGTCGCCGAACGAGGCCAGGGCCTCGCGGCGGGCGGCCGCGGCGGCGTCGGGGAGCTCCGCGGGGGAGTGGACGGCGCGCATGCCCTTGCCGCCGCCTCCCGCGGAGGGCTTGATGAGCAGGGGGTAGCCGGTGCCAGCGGCCAGCTCCAGCAAGGCGTCGTCGGGCAACGGGGCCCCGGGCTCCTCGGTGAAGCCGCCCAGCACCGGCACCCCGGCGGCGGCCACCGTCTCCTTGGCGCGGATCTTGTCGCCCATGGCGTCGATGGCGGCGGGCGGCGGGCCGATGAACACCAGCCCGGCGTCCGCGCAGGCGCGGGCGAACACGGCGTTCTCCGACAGGAAGCCGTAGCCGGGGTGGACCAGGCGGGCCCCGGTCTCCAGGGCGGCGGCGACGATGGCGTCGGCGTCCAGGTAGGAGGGCACGCGCACGGCCAGGTCGGCGGCCCTCACGTGCGGGGAGCCGGCGTCGGCGTCGGTGTGCACCGCCACCGCGCCCAGGCCCATCCGGCGCAGGGTGCGCATCACCCGCAGGGCGATCTCGCCCCGGTTGGCGACGAGTACGGTCGTGGTCAAGGGTTCCTCACATCCGGAAGACGCCGTAGCCCACGGGCTCCAGCGGGGCGTGGCGGGCGGCGGACAGGGCCATGGCGAGCACGTCGCGGGTGTCGGCGGGGTCGATGACGCCGTCGTCCCACAGCCGGGCGGTGGAGTAGTAGGGGCTGCCCTGCTCCTCGTACAGGTCCCGGATGGGGGCCTTGAACCCCTCCTCGGCCTCGGCGGACCACTCCTCGCCGCGCGCGCTCATCTGGTCGCGGCGCACGGTCGACAGCACGGACGCGGCCTGTTCGCCGCCCATGACGGAGATGCGGGCGTTGGGCCACATCCACAGGAACCGGGGCGAGTACGCCCGGCCGCACATGGAGTAGTTGCCCGCCCCGAACGAGCCGCCGATGACGACGGTGAACTTGGGGACGCGGGCGCAGGCCACCGCGGTGACCATCTTGGCGCCGTGTTTGGCGATGCCCCCGGCCTCGTAGTCGCGGCCCACCATGAACCCGGAGATGTTCTGCAGGAACACCAGCGGGATGCTGCGCCGGTCGCACAGCTCGATGAAGTGGGCGCCCTTGAGCGCCGACTCGGCGAACAGGATCCCGTTGTTGGCGATGATCCCCACCGGGTGCCCGTGGATGTGCGCGAAGCCGGTGACCAGGGTGGTCCCGTACTCGGCCTTGAACTCGGTGAACTCGCTGGCGTCGACGACGCGGCCGATGACCTCGCGCACGTCGTAGGGGGTGCGGGTGTCGGCGGGCACCACCCCGTACAGCTCCTGCGGGTCCAGCGCGGGCGGGCGCGGCTCGCGGGTCTCCCAGGCGGGCGCGCCCTGCGGGCCGAACGTGTCGGCGATGCGCCGCACGATGGACAGCGCGTGCGCGTCGTCGTCGGCCAGGTGGTCGGTCACGCCCGACACCCGGGAGTGCAGGTCGCCGCCGCCCAGCTCCTCGGCGGTGACGACCTCGCCGGTGGCGGCCTTCACCAGCGGCGGGCCGCCCAGGAAGATGGTGCCCTGGTCGCGGACGATGACGGCCTCGTCGCTCATCGCCGGGACGTAGGCGCCCCCGGCGGTGCAGGAGCCGAGCACCGCCGCGATCTGCGGGACGCCCAGCCGCGACATGGTGGCCTGGTTGTAGAAGATCCGCCCGAAGTGCTCGCGGTCGGGGAACACCTCGTCCTGCATGGGCAGGAACGCGCCGCCGGAGTCGGCCAGGTAGACGCACGGCAGCCGGTTCTGGAGGGCGACCTCCTGCGCGCGCAGGTGCTTCTTGACGGTCATCGGGTAGTAGCTGCCGCCCTTGACGGTGGCGTCGTTGGCGACCACCACCGTGGGGCGCCCGGCCACCCGGCCCACCCCGGCGATCATCCCGGCCCCGGGGGCGTCCTGCCCGTCGGCCCCGTACAGCCCGTAGGCGGCCAGGGGGGCGATCTCCAGGAAGGGGGAGCCCGGGTCCAGGAGGTGGTCGACACGGTCGCGCGGCAGCAGTTTGCCGCGCTCGACGTGGCGGGCTCGGGACTTCTCGGGGCCGCCCAGGGCCGCGGTGGCGATCCGCTCGCGCAGCTCCGAGGCGAGGGCGCGGTTCGCCGCGTCGTTGGCGGCGAACGCGGGACCGGCGGTGTCGACCGCCGAGCCGAGTACGGATGCCCTGCTCATGCTGTCCTCTCGTGGAGGGGTGTTAATGCTCACTAACATCAGTGATGTTAGTGACCATTAACATGGGTGTCCACAGTCCGGCGCCGCGAACCGCCGGGCGGGGTGAGGAACGGAGCGGGCATGGTGTCCAGACCGACGGGCGACCGCCGCGCGGCGCTGCTGGGCGCGGCGGCGGAACTGTTCGCCGAACGCGGCTACCGGAGCGTGCTCATCGACGACATCGGCCGGGCCGTCGGCACCACCGGTCCGGCCCTGTACCGCCACTTCTCCGGCAAGCAGGCGCTGCTGGGCGCGATCCTCATCGACGTCAGCGAACGCCTGGCGGGCCGCGGGCGGGAACTGGTCGCCGCCGCCCCCGACCCCGCGTCCGCGCTGACCGCTCTGCTGCGCGGGCACATCGCGTTCGCCCTGGACGAGCCGGCGCTGATCACCGTGCACGACCGGGAGCTGCACCACCTCACCGAGGGGGACCGGCGCCGCGTCCGCCGCCTCCAGCGGGGCTACGTCGAGGAGTGGGTCGGCGTGCTCTCCCAGACGCGCCCGCACACCCCGGCCCCCGTGCTGCGGGCCGCGGTCCACGCCGTCTTCGGCCTGCTCAACTCCACCCCCCACAGCCGCGGCGAGCTGCCCCGCGCGCGCATGGCCGACCTGCTGCTGGACATGGGCGCCGCCGCGCTGACGGCCCCCGAGTCCCCGGCGGGCGGCGCCGGTCCCGCCTCCGCCGACGGCGGCCGCTGACCGCGGCCCGCGCCCTTCCCGGACAGGCCGCCGCTCCGGTCCCCGGAGAGGACCGCCGCAGGACGGCCCTCCCCTTCACCCGCACAGGGCGAAGTCCGACAAAAAGGTCACCAAGAGGTGGGAACGGACCGGCTCTGCGGTTTCGGGGGCGTCCGGGCGCGGCTCTACATTCGGCCGTATCGGGTAGGGCCGCCTGTGACGGCGACCGACACGGAGAAGGAGCAACACATGGCTCGGCCTCGGATCGTGGTGGTCGGCGCGGGGTTCGGCGGTATCCACACCCTGCGTCGTCTGGAACGCCGCATCCCGTCGGGGGCGGCGGACATCGCCTTGATCGCCCCCCACGACTACATGCTCTACAGCCCGCTGCTGCCGCAGGTGGCCTCCGGACTGCTGACACCGCAGTCCGTGGCGATGTCGGTGCACCGGCTGACGCGGGACACCCGGCTCATCCCCGGCAACGCCGTGGGGGTCGACACCGACGACCGCGTCGTCGTGGTGTGCCGGCCCACCGGCGAGCTGATCCCCGTACGCTACGACCGCCTGGTGCTGGCCCCCGGCGGCCTCACCCGGGCCTTCGACATCCCCGGCCTGACCGAGCACGCCTACGGGGCCAAGACCCTGGCCGAGGCGGTCCTGCTGCGCGACCACGTGCTCGCCCAGCTGGAGCTGGCCAACGACACCGCCGACCCGGTCGAGCGGGAGGAGCGCTGCCGGTTCATCGTGGTCGGCGGCGGCTACACGGGGGTGGAGACCGCCGCCTCGCTGATGCGCCTGTGCGAGGAGGCGGCCAAGCGCTACCCCGAGCTGCGCTCGGTGATCCGCTGGCACCTGGTGGACATCGCGCCCAAGGTGCTGCCCGAACTCGGCGACCGGCTCGGCCGCAAGGCCCTGGACCTGCTCCGCCGCATGGGCATCGAGGTCAAGCTCAAGGTGTCGGTGCGCGAGGTCACCGCCGACAAGGTGGTGCTCACCGACGGGCGGGCGCTGCCCTGCCGCACCCTGATCTGGACCGCGGGGGTGTCCCCCAGCCCGCTGGTGGAGACCCTGGGCAGGCCCACCCAGCGCGGCCGCCTGGAGGTGGACGCCGACCTGCGGGTGCCGGGCGTGCCGGAGGTGTTCGCCCTGGGCGACGCCGCGGCGGTGCCGAACCTGTCCGGTGACGCGCCCTACTGCCCGCCCACGGCCCAGTACGCGACCCGGCAGGCGGTGACCGCGGCGGACAACGTGGTGGCCTCGATCCTGGGGCGGCCGCTCCGGGAGTTCCGCCACCGGGACCTGGGCCTGGTGGTGGACCTGAGCGGCAGGGACGCGCTGGCCCGGGTGATGGACATGGAGCTGACGGGGCTCCCGGCGCTGGGCGCCACCCGCGGCTACCACCTGATGGCGGTGCCCTCGCCCAACGCGCGGGCGCGCATCCTGGCCAACTGGGGCATCCGGGCCCTCATCGGCGGGGACGTGTCCCGGATGGGCTTCGCCGACGACGGGCGGCCGTCGTCCTTCGTGGCCAACGAGGCCGTGGACTACCTCGACGCGGAGTCGGCCGGGCGCGAGGGCGCGAGGCTGCTGGAGAACCTCAGGGCCCGCTACGGCGAGGACTGACACGGCGAGGGGCGGCGGCCGTGGCGGCCGCCGCCCCCGGAACGACGCGTGGCGGGCGGGTCAGGAGCGGACCAGCCGGGCGATGGCCTCCGACGCCTCCTTGACCTTGGCGTCGGCCTCCTCGCCGCCGTTGGCGACGGCGTGGGCCACACAGTGCTTGAGGTGCTCGTCCAGCATGGCCAGCGCGAAGGAGCGCAGGGCGCTGTTCACGGCCGAGGTCTGGGTGAGGATGTCGATGCAGTACTGGTCGTCCTCGACCATGCGCTGCAGGCCGCGGATCTGCCCCTCGATGCGGCGGAGTCGATTGATGTGGCTCTGCTTGTCATTGCTGTAACCGTGGGTCGCAGCCATGGTCCCGCTTCCGTGTCGTTCCTGCTCTATTGCCATGAACAATACCCCCTCGAGGTATTGAACCACCCGGGTCGGCGGAGCATTCCGCCGTCGGGTGCCCTAGGAGGAGTTTCCCAGACGAACAGGGGCGTAGGGTGTGCCGCGTCCTGCCGGATCTCCGGGCGTCCGTTACCTAGAGTGTTCCCCATGGCCGGGATCAACTACGGGGAGTGTTGAATTGGTTGCGGTGCGAGATCGTTCATTGGTGCGGCGGCGTGCCGGGGCCGCCGCCGTCACGTCGGTCCTGCTGGCTTCGGGAGCCCTCGCCGCGGGCGCGGTCTTCGGGGCCCGCGACGTGGTGGCGGCGCCCGCGACCCCCTACGCGTCGAGTGTCTGGAGCCGGCTGTCACTGGACGGCTCCGTGTACGGGAGCCCGGTGAACGAGACCCTCCGGGCCATCGAGGTCTCGGGGAACGGCAACGACTCCTGGAACGGACTGCCGGAGTCGCCCTACCTGACCTCCGCGACGGCCACCGGCGAGGTGAACGTCGTGACCGGCCCGGAGAGCGCCATGACCAACGCCAACGGCGCCTTCACCAACCTGACGGTCCCCGACTCGGGGATCCCCTGGGTCTCACAGCTGCTCGACCAGGGGACCCCGAGCGGCGGCGGCAGCACCGTCCTCCAGGTCTCGACCTGGAACAACCGGGTGCAGTGCGCGCCGCCCGCCGACGTCATCGCGCAGACGGCGACCACGGCGCCCTACGTCCTCGGTCGCCTGGTCGACGCCCCGCCCGCGAACCAGGCGGGGACCGGGACCTCGGAGCTGACCTTCGCCGGGGACTACGGCGACGGGGCCACCGAGGTCCGGGTCACGTCGCGCATCGAGCACGTCGAGGAGATCGTCGACCCCTACTTCGGGCACGTCTACACCGACTTCACCGCGACGGCCCAGCGCTACGACGCGGCGGGCGCCCCGGTGGGAGACCCGGTGACCCTGTACGACCTCGTCCTGGGCGACGTGACGGTCGACTGCAATGCTCCGGAGCCGTCTCCGAGCCCGAGCCCGTCCCCGAGTCCCTCCCCGAGCCCGAGCCCGTCTCCCTCGCCGACGGAGTCGCCGAGCCCGTCCCCGAGCCCGAGTCCCAGTCCGTCTCCGAGCCCGAGTCCCAGCCCGAGCCCGAGTCCCTCGCCCAGTCCGAGCCCTTCTCCGTCCCCGTCGCCCACGGAGTCGCCTTCTCCGAGCCCGTCGCCCAGTCCCAGTCCCTCGCCCAGTCCGAGTCCGTCTCCGAGTCCGAGTCCGTCGCCCACGGAATCGCCCTCGCCGAGTCCCAGCCCGTCTCCGTCGCCGTCTCCGTCCCCGTCGCCCACGGGGTCGCCGTCTCCGACGGAGCCGCCGACCGTGTCGCCGGAGCCGCCCCCGCCGCCCAAGCCGGGGTACAAGCCCTCGCTGCCCGTCACCGGGCCGGGCCTGGCCGCCCTGGTCTCCGGCGGTCTGATCACCCTCGGCGCCGCCATCGCGGTGCTGGCCGCCGCCCGTAAACGTCGGGCCTGATCTGGGCAAGCCCGGGGCGGGGGGCTTGCCCCCGCCCCGGGGCCGCACCACCATGGCCCTATGGATCGAAGCGCCGACAACGACATCCTGTCCACCATCAAGGGCCTGATGGACGAGGAGCACGCCCTGCGCGCCACACCGGGCGGCCTGTCCGACGAGGAGCGCGGCCGCATGAAGGAGGTCGAGCAGGCCCTCGACCAGTGCTGGGACCTGCTCCGCCGGCGGCGGGCCCGCGAGGAGTTCGGGCAGGACCCCGACGAGGCCGAGGTCCGGCCGGTGTCCGAGGTCGAGAACTACCGCCAGTGAAGCGCCGCCGGCCGAAACCACAGGGCCCCGGCCGGCATCAACCACGGTGAACCGGCGCGGGCCGGGACCGGCCCGCGCGCCCGGACCGGCCCCGCGCCACGGATCCGGAAGGGCCCCTCTTGCTCACTGCACTCACCGGCATCGGTCTGTCCACCGCGGCCGGGCTCAACGCCTACATCCCCCTGCTGCTGGTGGGCCTCATCGCCCGCTTCACCGACCTGCTGGTCCTGGGCGACTCCTGGACCTGGCTGGAGCACCCGGTCACCCTCGTCCTGCTGACCGTGCTGCTGGTGGTCGAGTTCCTCGCCGACAAGTTCCCGGCGGTCGACAGCATCAACGACGTGATCCAGACCGTCGTGCGCCCCACCTCCGGCGGCATCGTCTTCGGCGCCGGGGCCTCCGCGGTGGAGCTCTCCGAGATCACCGGTGCCGCCTCCGGCGCGACGGCGCAGGACGGGGTCTCCTGGGGACCCGTCATCGCGGGCGTGGTCATCGCCCTGGTGTTCCACCTGCTCAAGTTCCTGGGCCGGCTGGCCGCGAACTCGGTCACGGCGGGCTGCGCGGCCCCGTTCGTCTCCCTCATCGAGGACGTCGTCAGCTTCTTCACCTCGCTCGCGGCCATCCTGCTGCCGGTCCTCATCCTGCTGGTGGTCCCGGCGCTGGCCGCGGTGGGCGCGCTGCTGGTGCGGCGCAGCCGCCGCCTGCGGGCCGAACGCGCCGCGGGGGGCGGGGACACCGGCCCCGGGGCCCCCGCCTGAGGCGACCGGCACACGGCGCCGGCCGGCCAAGGCCGCGTAAAGTGCAGGTGATGACAGAGCTGACTTTCGATCCGAACGACATCACCCACATCGTCTGGGACTGGAACGGCACCCTCCTGGACGACAACCACGCGAACCTCTCCGCGGTCAACGCCGTGTGCGCCGCCTACGGCGTCGACCCGGTGGAGCTGGACCACTGGCGCAGCGTCTTCCGGCGCCCGCTCGTCCCCCTCTACGAGGAGCTGCTGGGCCGCGCCCTCGCCGTGGGCGAGTGGGAGCGCCTGGAGAAGCTCTACGACGAGGACTACCTGCGCCACCTGCCCGCGTGCCGGCTGGCGCAGGGCGTTCCGGACGTGCTGCTCGACTGGGCGGGCCTGGGGCGCACCCAGTCGCTGCTGTCGATGGCCTCGCACGACCACGTCGTCCCGCTCATCGCCGAACGCGGCCTGGCCGCGCACTTCACCCGGGTCGACGGCCGCAGGTACGACACCGAGGTCGACTCCAAGGCGGAGCACCTGGTGCACCACCTGTCGGGCCAGGACATCGACCCCTCCCGGGTCGTGCTCATCGGCGACATCGACGACGACGCCCGGGCCGCCCACGCGGCCGGCGCGCACTCGATCCTGGTGTCCACCGGCCTGATGGCGCCCGAGAGGCTGGCCGCCACGGGCGCCCCGGTGGCCGAGTCCCCGGTGGCGGCGGTCCGCGCGCTGCGCGGCCTCTGAGCCGGCCGGGCGGGGCCCGCCCAGCGGTCGGCCGAAAGAACCCATGACCGGTTCTCCCGGCCGGCCGCACCGCGGGGGAGGGGGCTGTCAATGGTGGTCCCCCACCCTGTGCGGGCGCCCGGCAGTGGGCTCGCCACAGGGTCCGTGAACGCGGTGTGACCTGGGAACTTCCCGTCGTCGCCCGGGCCCTGTTCCGGGGAGCCCTGGGGGTGGCCCCCGTCATGGTGTGCTGTTAGATGGACCTCACAGCAACACACAGCCACGCGAATGGAAGGCGGGCCAATGACGGAGAGCAGCGTGCCCCGTGTGCTCTGGCGACCCGACGAGGAGACGGTGGCGTCCTCCAACATCGTCGCGTTCGCCCGGTGGGCCGAGGAGCACAGGGGCGTCGAGGCCTTCGGCGCCGACGGCGACTTCGACTACGACGCGCTGTGGCGCTGGTCGGTCACCGACACCGACGGTTTCTGGGACGCGATCCGCGTGTACTACGGCGTCCGCTTCGACACCCCCGCCGATGGCGTCCTGGCCGAGGACGCCATGCCCGGCGCCCGCTGGTTCCCCGGGGCCACCCTCAACTACGCCCGGCACGTGTTCGAGGGCCGCGACCCCGACCGGGTCGCGATCCGCCACGCCACCGAGCTGCGCCCCCTGGCCGAGTGGACCTGGGGCGAGCTGCGCGCCCGCACCGCCGCGATCGCCGCCGGCCTGCGCGAGCTGGGCGTGGGTCCCGGCGACCGGGTCGCGGCCTACCTGCCCAACCTGCCCGAGACCGCCGCCGCGTTCTACGCGGTCGCCTCCCTGGGGGCGATCTGGTCCTCCTGCTCTCCCGACTTCGGCGTGCGCAGCGTCATCGACCGCTTCGCCCAGATCGAGCCCAAGGTCCTGCTGGCCGTCGACGGCTACCGCTACGGCGGCAAGGACTTCGACCGCGGCCCCGTCGTCGAGGAGCTGCGCACGGCCCTGCCCACGGTCGAGCACACCGTCGTGCTCGACCACCTCCGCCCGGGCGCCGGGCCGGCCGAGGGCACCCTGGCCTGGTCGGCCCTGGAGGCCTCCGGGGCGGGCGCCGACCTGGAGTTCACCCCCGTCGCCTTCGACCACCCGCTGTGGGTGCTCTACTCCTCGGGCACCACCGGCCTGCCCAAGGCCATCGTGCAGGGCCACGGCGGCATCCTCCTGGAGCAGTTGAAGAACCTCCACCTGCACCTGGACGCGCAGGAGCACGACCGCGTCTTCTGGTTCACCACCACCGGCTGGATGATGTGGAACTTCCTGGTCAGCGTGCTGCTGACCCCGGCGTCCATCGTCCTGTACGACGGCAGCCCCGCGGCCCCCGACCTGGGGGCGCTCTGGGACCTGGCCGACGAGGCCGGGATCACCGTGTTCGGCACCAGCGCGGGGTTCCTCTCCTCCTGCATGAAGGACGGCGTCCACCCCCGCCGCGGCCGCGACCTGTCCCGCCTCAAGGCGATCGGCTCCACCGGCTCCCCGCTCAGCCCCGAGGCGTTCGCCTGGGTCTACGAGGAGTTCGGCGACGACCTGTGGCTGTTCTCCACCAGCGGCGGCACCGACGTGTGCAGCTGCCTGGTGGGCGGCACCCCCACCCTGCCGGTGTACGAGGGCGAGATCCAGTCCCGGGCCCTGGGCATGGCCGTCGCCGCCTGGGACCCCGACGGCAAGGAGCTGGTCGGCGAGGTCGGGGAGCTCGTCGTCACCCGCCCGGCCCCGTCCATGCCGGTCTTCTTCTGGGGGGACGAGGACGGGGAGCGCCTGCGCGACAGCTACTTCTCCATGTACCCGGGCGTCTGGCGGCACGGCGACTGGATCGAGATCACCGACCGCGGCACCGCGATCATCTACGGCCGCTCGGACTCCACCATCAACCGCGGCGGCGTCCGCATGGGGACCAGCGAGATCTACCGTGCCGTCCTGGCCCTGGAGGACGTCACCGACGCCCTGGTCGTGGACGTGCCCCGCGGCGACGGCTCCTCGCGCATCGAGCTGTTCGTCGTCCTGCGCGAGGGCGCCGCACTCGACGACGCCCTCGTCAAGGAGATCGCCCGGCGCATCCGCACCGACTGCTCGCCCCGCCACGTGCCCGACCGGGTGCGGGCCGTCCCCGCGGTGCCGCGCACGCTCTCCGGCAAGATCCTGGAGGTGCCGGTCAAGCGCATCCTCATGGGCCAGAGCCCGGACAAGGTCGCCAGCCGCGACTCCCTGGCCGACCCCGAGGCGCTGGACCTCTTCAGCACGCTGGCCGACTGAGCTGCGGGGTCCCGGGCGCCAGCCCGGGGCCCCGGCCGCCGGTCCCGCCCGGCGGCGGTGTGGCCGGACCCGGCCACACCGGGGCGAACGGTCTTGATTGTGGCCCTACCGCCGGAGGCATAGCCTGGCCCGCGTGGCACAGAAGCGACCAGACGACACCACCGCGCCGGCCTCCGGCCCGGCCCCCGCCCGGACCAGGATCGACGGCATCGACGCGGCCCGGGCCCTGGCGGTCTTCGGCATGTTCATCGTCCACCTGGGCGTGGACTCCATGGGCCTGCTCTCCCCGGAGGACTACGCCTGGGACCTGCACGGCATCGTGCGGGGCAACTCGTCGGCGCTCTTCGCCTTCCTGGCCGGGGTCTCGCTGGCGATGATGACCGGCCGCACCCGGCCGCTCGCGGGGGATCCGCTGTTCCGGGCGGTGGTGCGGATCGTCACCCGCGCGGTGCTCATCGCCCTGCTCGGCCTGATCCTGGACCTGATGGCGGTGCCGGTCGCCATCATCCTCACCTACTACGGCGGGTTCTTCCTGCTCGCCCTGCCCCTGGTCAGGCTGCGCTCGTGGATGCTGTGGACGGTCGCGGGGGCACTGGCCGTCGTGGGTCCCCCGCTGTCGTTCCTGCTGCGCGACACCCTGTTCCCGGTCCAGCCGCGCACCGGCGCGGTCACCTCGTTCACCGAGTTCTTCCTCACCGGCTACTACCCGGCGATCACCTTCATGGTCTTCATGACCGCGGGGATGGCGGTGGGCCGCCTGGACCTCACCGACCGCGCCGTGCGCCTGCGCCTGCTCGTCGTCGGCGCCGTCGCCGCGGCCTGCGGCTACCTGGGCTCGTGGCTGGCCCTGGGGCCGCTGGGCGGCATGGAGCGGCTGATGGAGCTGCGCGCCCCCGAGCTGGCCGGGGCCCCGCTGTCGGCGGTCACCGACCCCGTCGCGCTGGAGGAGCTGCGCTACGCGGTCGACCAGGAGGCCGAGTCGATCTCGGGACAGGTGCCCACCGACTCGTGGTGGTGGCTGGCGGTCAACACCCCGCACACCGGCACGACCTTCGAGATCCTGGAGGCGGTGGGGCAGGGCCTGGTGGTGCTCGTCCTGTGCATGTGGCTGTGCGAGCGGGCCCGCCCGGTGATGTACCCGCTGGTCTCGGTGGGGCGCATGCCGCTGACCGTCTACACGGGCCACCTGGTGGTGATCGCGATGCTCGTCGCGGCCGCCGGGTACGAGTTCTACACCCCGTGGCTGACCGAGCGGTTCATCCTCGGGGCGCTGCTCTTCGCCACCCTGTGGCGCCTGGCGTTCGGCCGGGGCCCCGCCGAGTTCCTCCTGGGCGAGGCCGCCGACGGGACCGTGCGCCTGGTCGACTCCCTGCGCGACCGGGCCTGACCCGGGGTCACCGCTCGGGGCGGCGGATGGTGGACGAGGTCCGGTCCCGGTGGGCCAGCGTGTCGGAGGTGGTGCGCGCGTTCTGCCGGATGAGCCGACGGGCGTCGTCGGCCGCCGACCGGGCCACCGCCGGGCTGGCCACCGGCCGCAGCGCGGGCTCGGCGTCCTCGGGCAGGCCGAGGTCCACCGGCAGCCCGGCCCTGCCGATCACCCGCAGCTGGGCGCCCTCCTGGGAGAGGGAGGGGCGGATGTCCCCGTCCGGGGTGCGCCAGGCGCGCAGCCGGGCCGCCAGCCACTCGGTGCCCCGGCGCTCGGGGCCGGTCGGCCACGGCTCGCCGTCGGGCCGGTGCCCCAACGCGTGCAGCACGTCCTCGGTGGTCCACCCGGCGGAGAACAGCCGGGCCGCCTCCGTGCGCAGCGACGCGAAGTCCACCCCGCGCAGCGTCGGGTCCTCGGCGTGGATCATCTCGCAGGCCCGGTGCACGTCGCGCGGGGTGTGCAGGGGCCGGGTGCGCAGGTCCGGCTCGGGGCGGCGCAGCAGGGCGTCGTCGACGGTGACGATGACCTCCCCGCGCCGGTTGTCCCAGATGCCCACGTCCTCCCGCGCCCACCCCTGGGACTCCGCCAGGGCCGTCGCCAACCTGCGCAGGTCGACCTGCGCGTCCTCGCTGCTGATCCGGAACTCCGCCATGGGGCAAGGGTACGCACGGCAGGCGTCCGGGCGCGCCGCGGCGGGGGCCGGGGGAGGGGCGCACAGGGACAGTCCGGTATAGACCGCGGTCGGCCCTCCTGTGACCGAGGACATGGCCGGAAGTCCCGTTTCCGGGGGTTCGCACCAAGGAATTGGAGGAAAAGACCATGGTTCGGTCAAGCCTCGGTTGGACTCTCCTCCAACCTTGGACGGTGCGTCGTCGAGGGGTACCGGCGGCCCGTGCCCCCGGGGTTATGGTGACCACCTGACGGCCCGGAGGGGATCGCCGATCCCTCCCGCGCCGCCCCCGCCGACCCGGCGGAGGAGCCCGTCCCATCGTTCGACCGAGCTGTAGGTGCCCGTGTCCCACACCGCATCCGCGCCCGAGGCGATGACCGACCGCGCGCTCCGGGCGTTCCTGCACGGACTCCCGGGCGTCGACGAGGTCGGCGCCCGCGCCCGTGCCCAGGACCTGTCCACCAGGTCCGTCAAGACCACCGCCAAGGCCCAGGCGATCGACCTGGCCATCTCCATGGTCGACCTGACCACCCTGGAGGGGGCCGACACGCCCGGCAAGGTGCGCTCGCTGTGCGCCAAGGCCGCGCTGCCCGACCCCGCCGACCGCTCCGTGCCGCACGTGGGCGCGGTCTGCGTCTACCCCGACATGGTGTCCGTCGCGGTCGCGGCTCTGCGCGGCACCGGCATCGGCGTCGCCTCCGTCGCCACCGCCTTCCCGTCCGGGCGCGCGCCCCTGGAGGTCAAGCTCGCCGACACCGCCCGCGCGGTGGCCGACGGCGCGACCGAGATCGACATGGTCATCGACCGCGGCGCCTTCCTGTCCGGCGACTACCTGAAGGTGTACGAGGAGATCGGGGCCGTCAAGGAGACCTGCGGCGACGCCCACCTCAAGGTCATCCTGGAGACCGGGGAACTGGTCACCTACGACAACGTGCGCCGGGCCTCGCACCTGGCCATGCGCGCGGGCGCCGACTTCATCAAGACCTCCACCGGCAAGATCTCCCCGGCGGCCACCCTGCCCGTCGTCCTCGTCATGCTGGAGGCGGTGCGCGACCACCGCGCCGAGACCGGCCGCTACGTGGGCGTCAAACCGGCGGGCGGCATCCGCACCACCAAGGACGCCATCCGCAACCTGGTCCTGGTCAACGAGACCGCCGGACCCGCCTGGCTCACGCCGGACCTGTTCCGGATCGGTGCCTCCAGCCTGCTCAACGACCTGCTCATGCAGCGGACCAGGCTGACCACCGGCACCTACCCGGGCCCCGACTACTACACGCTGGACTAGCCGTGATCTTCGAGTACGCGCCCGCCCCGGAGTCCCGCTCCGTCGTCACCCTGCGCGAGTCCTACGGGCTGTTCATCGACGGGGAGTTCACCCCCGCGGCGAGCGGCGAGAACCTGACCAGCCTCAACCCCGCGGACGAGACCAAGCTCGCGCAGGTCGCCGTCGCCGGTCCCGAGGACGTGGAGCGGGCGGTCGCCGCCGCCCGCCGCGCCCAGGAGACCGTGTGGGGCCGCATGTCCGGCGCCGAGCGGGGCAAGTACCTGTTCCGCATCGCCCGCATCGTCCAGGAGCGCTCGCGCGAGCTGGCGGTGCTGGAGTCGCTGGACAACGGCAAGCCCATCAAGGAGACCCGCGACGTCGACCTGCCGCTGGTCGCCGCCCACTTCTTCTACTACGCGGGCTGGGCCGACAAGCTCGCCCACGCCGGGCTGGGACCCGACCCCAGGCCCCTGGGCGTGGCCGCCCAGGTCATCCCGTGGAACTTCCCGCTGCTCATGCTGGCGTGGAAGATCGCCCCGGCGCTGGCCACCGGCAACACGGTCGTCCTCAAGCCCGCCGAGACCACCCCGCTGACCGCGATGGTCTTCGCCGAGATCTGCCAGGAGGCCGACCTGCCCCCGGGCGTGGTCAACATCCTCACCGGCGCGGGCGAGACCGGCCGCACCCTGGTCGAGCACCCCGGCGTGGACAAGGTCGCCTTCACCGGCTCCACCGAGGTCGGGCGGCGGATCGCCCGCTCCGTGGCGGGCACCGACAAGCGCCTCACCCTGGAACTGGGCGGCAAGGGCGCCAACATCGTCTACGACGACGCCGCCATCGACCAGGCCGTCGAGGGCATCGTCTCGGGCATCTTCTTCAACCAGGGCCACGTGTGCTGCGCCGGGTCCCGTCTGCTGGTGCAGGAGTCCGTCGCCGACGAGGTGCTGGCCAGGCTCAAGGAGCGCGTCGCCAGGCTCCGGCTGGGCGACCCGCTGGACAAGAACACCGACATCGGCGCCGTCAACTCCGCAGCCCAGCTGGAGCGCATCCGCGAGCTGGCCGACAGCGGCGAGGCCGAGGGCGCCGAGCGCTGGTCGCCCGCCTGCGACATCCCCGAGAGCGGCTACTGGTTCGCGCCGACCATCTTCACCGGTGTGTCCCAGGCCCACCGGGTGGCCCGGGAGGAGATCTTCGGCCCGGTCCTGTCGGTGCTGACCTTCCGCACCCCCGACGAGGCCGTGGCCAAGGCCAACAACACGCCCTACGGGCTGTCGGCCGGGGTGTGGACCGAGAAGGGCTCGCGCATGCTGTGGACCGCGGAGCGGCTGCGCGCCGGCGTCGTGTGGTCCAACACGTTCAACAAGTTCGACCCGACCAGCCCCTTCGGCGGCTACAAGGAGTCGGGCTACGGCCGCGAGGGCGGACGGCACGGATTGGAGGCCTACGTTGGCTGAACGACGCGGCGGCAAGAAGGCCGGTGCGGCCAAGGCGGCCAAGGCGGCGGAGGCGCCCGCCGTCCCCGCCCGCCTGGCGGTCCGCAAGACCTACAAGCTCTACCTGGGCGGGGCCTTCCCGCGCTCGGAGTCGGGCAGGAGCTACCCCGTGACCTCGAACGACGGAACGCACCTGGCCAACGCCGCACTGGCCTCGCGCAAGGACGCCCGCGACGCGGTGGCCGCCGCGCGCAAGGCGTTCGCCGGGTGGTCCGGGCGCACCGCCTACAACCGGGGCCAGATCCTCTACCGGGTCGCCGAGGTCCTGGAGGGGCGGCGCGACCAGTTCGCCGCCCAGGCCGTCGCCGCGCAGGGGCTGAGCAGGGCCCGCGCGCAGGAGGTCGTCTCCGCCGCCATCGACCGGTGGGTGTACTACGCCGGGTGGACCGACAAGGTCGCCCAGGTCGTGGGCGGGGCCAACCCCGTCTCGGGCCCGTACTACAACCACTCGGCCCCCGAACCGGTCGGCGTGGTCGTGGTGTTCGCCCCGCAGAACGCGCCGCTGCTCGGCCTCACCTCGGTGGTCGCCCCGGTCATCGCGACCGGCAACACCGCCGTGGTCGTGGCCTCGGAGGCCGCCCCGCTGGCCGCCGTGGACCTGGCCGAGGTGCTGGCCACCTCCGACCTGCCCGGCGGGGTGGTGGACCTGCTCACCGGGCGGGTTCCGGAACTGGGCCCGCACCTGGCCTCGCACGCCGACGTCGACGCCCTGGACCTGACGGGGGCGGGCCCGGACGCGGTCGCCTTCGAGGAGGCCGCCGCGCAGACCCTCACCCGTGTGGTGCGCCCCGGAGCGGGCGCCGACGCGGGCGAGGAGGCCTGGCTCGACCCCGACCCCGGCACCTCGCGGATGACGCCCTTCCTGGAGACCAAGACCGTCTGGCACCCCGTCGGCGTGTGAGGCCGTGCTTCTTCGGCCCTCCGGAACCCCGTGGGCGCCCCCGCGGCCCCTCCCGCCGCCGTCCGCGGCCCCTCTCGCCGTCCGCGGGCGGCCGGCCCCGGCTTGCGCCGGACCCGGATCGAACGCCAGTGTGAGGCGGGGCGGATCGTGTCCGCCCCACACGGGAGAGGAGCCCACGGTGGGCGATGCGGTCGAGGACGTGATGGAGACGGCGCGGACCCCGGGCGGTGCGGCGCCGCGCCTGGTGCGGCTGGACCTGGACACGCGGGAGGCCGCCCTGTTGCGCGCGGCCGTGCTGCGCCACCGGCTGGCCCCGGGCCAGACCCGGTTCGTGGGCCTGCCGGTGGCCACCCTGCCCGCCGCGGACGCCGACCCCGACCGGGTGCCGTTCGCCATCGTGGTCGGCCCGGTCGCCGACGCGGCCGGGGCTGCGGAGGCCGCGGCCGGGTTCGGCGTGCTGGACGGCGGGGCCGGCCTGCGCGAGCTGGTCGACGAGCCACAGCGCGCCGTACTCCTGCGCGCCTACTACGTCACGCCACAATGGCAGGGCCGGGGCATCGGCCGGGCCGCCTGTTCCGCGCCCCTGCTGGACCGCCTGGCCGCCGAGGCCGCGCCGTACGCGGCCGAGGCGGTGCTGTGCGTCAACACCGCCAACCCCGGCGCCCGGCGGGTCTACGAGGCCGCCGGCTACACCGACACCGGGCGCGTCATCTCCAGTGACACGGGCCCGCAACACGTGATGTCGCGCCCCCTGGACACCGGGGCGCACCCCGCGCCGCGCCAGCGGCCCGAACGAACGGAGAAACCGCTGTGACCACAGGACCCGAGGCCCTCGCCGAGCAGGCCGCCGCCGCGCTGCGCTCGCGCACCGGCGTGGACTCCTACGACATCGCCCTGGTCATGGGCTCGGGCTGGGCGCCCGCGGCCGACCTCCTGGGGGAGGGCAGGGACGAGCTGCCCACCGCCGAGCTGCCCGGCTTCCTGCCGCCCGGCGTGGAGGGGCACAGCGGCACCGTGCGCGGCATCGTCGACGGCGACCGCAACGTCCTGGCCTTCCTGGGCCGCACCCACCTGTACGAGGGGCACGGCACCGACGCCGTCGTGCACAACGTGCGCACCGCCGTCGCCGCCGGGGCCAAGACCATCGTCCTCACCAACGCCGCGGGCGGCATCAACTCCACCTACTCGGTGGGCTCGCCGGTGCTCATCGCCGACCACCTCAACATGACCGCCCGCTCGCCGCTCACCGGGGCGACCTTCGTCGACCTCACCGACACCTACTCCGCCGAGCTGCGCACCCTGGCCCGCGAGGTGGACCCGCGCCTGCCCGAGGGCGTCTACGCGGCCATGCCCGGCCCGCACTTCGAGACCCCCGCCGAGATCCGCATGCTCCGCGCCATGGGAGCCGACCTGGTCGGCATGTCCACCGTGCTGGAGGCCATCGCCGCCCGCGAGGCCGGGGCGCGGGTGCTGGGCATGTCCCTGGTGACCAACATCGCCGCCGGGCTGGAGGGCGCCAACCTCGACCACGAGGAGGTGCTGGCCGCCGGCCGCGACGCCGCCGACACCGTGGGCCGCCTGCTCGCCGACATCGTCGCCCGTATCTGACCCGAGCCGGCCCCGAGGAGACCCGACATGACCACCGACACCGTCGCCCGCGCCCGCGCCTGGCTGGAGGCCGACCCCGACCCCGCCACCCGAGAGGAGCTGTCCGCCCTGCTGGAGCGGGTGGCCGCCGGGGACGCCGAGGCCGCCGCCGACCTGGGCGACCGCTTCGCCGGGCGGTTGGAGTTCGGCACCGCCGGCCTGCGCGGCGCGCTGGGCGCCGGGCCCAACCGGATGAACCGGGCCGTGGTCATGCGCGCCGCGGCCGGCATCGCCGCCTGGCTGCACGGCCGCGGCGGGGCCGGGCACGTGGTCGTCGGCTACGACGCCCGGCACCGGTCGGCGGACTTCGCCCGCGACAGCGCCGCCGTCCTCACCGGGGCCGGGCACCGGGTCTCCCTGCTGCCGGGACCGCTGCCCACGCCGGTGCTGGCCTTCGCCGTCCGGGACCTGGGCGCTGACGCCGGGATCATGGTCACCGCCAGCCACAACCCGCCCCAGGACAACGGCTACAAGGTGTACGTGGGCGGGGACCGCGACGACGCCGGGGCCCAGATCGTCGCCCCGACCGACATCGAGATCTCCGCGGCCATCGACGAGGTCGGCCCGCTCTCCGCACTGCCCCTGGGCACCGGGTGGACGGTGCTGGGCCGGGAGGCCGTCGACCGCTACCTGCGGGCGGTCACCGCGCTGGTCCCGCCCGGCCCCAGGGAGCTGTCGGTGGTCTACACCGCGATGCACGGGGTCGGCGGCGCGGTCCTGGTGGAGGCGATGGAGCGGGCCGGGTTCCCGGCGCCCGAGAGGGTGGCCGCCCAGTTCGACCCCGACCCGGACTTCCCGACGGTGGCCTTCCCCAACCCGGAGGAGCCCGGGGCGCTGGACCTGGCGCTGGCCGCGGCCGCGGAGGCCGGCGCCGACCTGGTGGTCGCCAACGACCCCGACGCCGACCGGCTGGCGCTGGCGCTGCCCGGGCGCGGCCCGCTCACGGGCGACGAGGTGGGCGGACTGCTCGCCGAGTACGTGCTCGACCACACCACCGGGGACGACCGGGTGGTGGCCGCCTCCATCGTCTCCTCCAGCCTGCTCGGCAAGATCGCGCGCGAGCGCGGGGTGCACTACGAGGAGACCCTCACCGGGTTCAAGTGGCTGGCCCGGGCCGGCGCGCCCGGCTCCCGGCGCGTCTTCGCCTACGAGGAGGCCCTGGGCTACTGCCTGGGGGGAGACGGCGGCCGCCCCGTCGCGGACAAGGACGGCATCAGCGCTGCGCTGGCGGCGGCGGCGCTGGCCGCGGCGGCCAAGGCGGACGGGCGGACGCTGGCGGACCTGCTCGACGACCAGGCCCGCAGGTACGGGCTGCACCTGAGCGACCAGCTCTCGGTGCGGGTGACGGACCTGTCGCTCATCGACACGGCGATGCGGCGGCTGCGCGCCGAACCGCCCGCCGCGTTCGGTCCCCTGAAGGTCGCGGGGATCGACGACTTCGCCGCCGGGCACGCGGGCCTGCCGCCGACCGACGCCCTGCGCTTCCGTCTGGAGGGCGGGGCCCGGGGGCGTGTGACGCTACGGCCTTCGGGCACCGAGCCCAAGCTGAAGGCGTACGCCGAGATCGTGATGGACGTGGAGGGCGAGGTCGCGGCCACCCGCGCGCAGGGTTCGGCGCTGCTCGCCGAACTGATGGCCTCGGTCGCCCTGGTGGTACGGGGGTAGTGGGGGGTTCGGGGGGATAGGGGTCCGTTTCACTCGGTGTCGCCGGGCTCCACGACGGGACGGTGCACGACCTCGTCGATGACGGTGAGCGTCTGGGTGGACGTCACGCCGGGGAGCGATTGCAGGCGGGTCAGGATCAGGTCCCGCAGCTGGTTGGTGTTGGCGACGCGGACCAGCAGGACGATGTCCGCCGAGCCGACCACGTACCAGCAGTATTCGATCTCGGGGTAGGAGGAGAGGATCTCCCGGTTGGCCCGCCAGTCCGGCTGGCTGCCGGAGATGAGCACGAGCGCGGTGACGCCCAGGCCCATCTTGGAGTGGTCGGTCACCACGGAGTAGCCGCGGATGACGCCCTCGTCGGTCAGGCGCTTGATCCGGTTGTAGGCCGTGGCGCGGGAGACGTTGGCCAGCGCGGCGATCTCCGTGATCCCGGTCCGCGCGTCCTTGGCGAGCGCGCTGAGGATCGTCTGGTCGGTCGCATCCGGCCGCCGGCCGTTCCGGCGTTGCTCGCCCATGGCCATGTGGGTGCTCCTCGTGTCTTCTCGTTCCAGTGCAAGCCCCTTTCCATCGTCGTCGACCGGGGCTAACGAACTACCAGGTAAACATCGTTTGCTTCCATCGGGGTCTCAGTCGCCGAGACGATGTCCGTCTGCGTATGCGCCCGATCACCAGGGGGTGCGTACGGGTGGTCTCACCATGCGGAATCTTCTTCTCGCGTTCCCGGCGCGCGCCGGCGCCGGGGTCAACCGACTGTACCCAGGGTTGACGCGGCGATCGGTGCGGGGGTTTCCGGTGGCCGGGGGTGCTCGCGCGCGGGTTCCGAGGCGGTGACCGGTGTTCTCGCGGGATGGCCGCTTTCGGTCGTCTCTGTCGTGCCGCGCCGCCTTTTCCTGGTCGGACTGCTGGGGTGCATCCGAACGTATGCGCTCCACTGTCGAACGGGGCACCCATCGTGGCCAACTGCGATCGTTCTGTGATGATGGGCGCCGATTAGTGGTGTATAGGTGCACCTGTCGTTTTCGCTGGTGGCGTGGGTCACTCGTTGGACGATGGCGAACCAGACGTGCTTTTTTGTTCCCATCTGTATCAAGTTTTCCAGATTATCTGGCGCAAGTGTCGAGTGATCCGGACAATCGCCTCATCAGTCAACAGACCACCCAGGAGTCCGGCGCTTGCGACGGACCATGTTGGGAGCCGCTGCACATGTCGACCCACGAGCCGCCGGACCGGGACTCCGTCTCCGTGGACCACCTGGACCCCGACCTCACCCGCGCGCTGTACACGCACATGCGGACCGCACGCGACCTGGACGCCGAGGCCGTCGCCCTCCAGCGCCAGGGAGTCTTCCCGGCCTACGTGTCCGTCCGCGGACAGGAGGCGGCCCAGGTCGCCAGTGCGGCGGCGCTGGACCCCGAGCGCGACTTCGTCTTCCCCACCTACCGCGAGATGGCCTCGGCGCTCGCCTACGGGGTCGAGATGGTCGGCTACATGGCCACCCACCGGGCGCTGTGGCACGGCGGGCTCTACGACGTCATGGAGTCCCGCTTCGGCGCCATCAACGCCGTCGTCGGCGGCCCCGTCCCGCACGCCGTCGGCTGGGCGGTCGGCGAGCGCATGCGCGGCGGAGAGGGCGTCGCCCTGGCCTACTTCGGCGACGGCGCCAGCTCCGAGGGCGACGTCCACGAGGCCATGAACTTCGCCGGGGTCTATGGCGCCCCCGTCGTCTTCTTCTGCCAGAACAACCGCTGGGCCCTGTCGGTGCCCAACGAGCGCCAGGTCGCCGGCGGCTCCGTCGCCGCCCGGGCCCGGGGCTACGGCATGGCCGGGGTGACGGTGGACGGCAACGACGCCGCCGCCGTGTACGACGCCGTCACCGAGGCCGCCGACCGCGCCCGCCGCGGCGGGGGCCCCACCCTCATCGAGGCCCTCACCTACCGGGTGGAGCCCCACTCCACCTCCGACGACACCGGCCGCTACCGCGACGAGACCGAGGCCGACCGCTGGCGGGCGCACCGCGACCCGGTCGCGCTGCTGCGCGCCGCCCTCCTCGAGGCCGGCCACGCCACCGCCGACGAGCTCGACGCGATCGACGCCCAGGCGGGGAAGCGCGCCGAGGAGATCCGCGACGGCGTCTCCGCCGCACCCGAGCCCGACGGCTCCGAACTGTTCACGCACGTCTTCCGGGAGACCACCCAGGAGCTGACCCGGCAGCGCCGCATCTGGGAGGAAGAGGTCCAGCCGTGACGGAACTCATCGACCGCACCGACGCCGCCGCCGAGACCCCCGTGCTCGAAGAGCTGTCCATGCAGCAGGCCATCAACCGGGCCCTGCGCGTCCTCCTGGCCGAGGACCCGGACGTCCTGGTGTTCGGCGAGGACGTGGGCGCCCTGGGGGGCGTCTTCCGGGTCACCGACGGACTCCAGAAGGAGTTCGGCGACCAGCGCGTCTTCGACACCCCGCTGGCCGAATCGGCGATCATGGGAATGGCGGTGGGCCTGGCCATGAACGGCTGGCGCCCCGTGCCCGAGCTCCAGTTCGACGGGTTCGCGTATCCGGCCATCGACCAGATCGTCAACCAGGTGGCGCGCATGAACTACCGCACCCGCGGCGCCGCACCCATGCCGATCACCCTGCGCCTGCCGTCCTTCGGCGGCATCCAGGCCCCCGAGCACCACGGGGAGAGCCTGGAGGCGCTCTTCGCCCACACCCCCGGGCTGAAAGTCGTGGCCCCCTCCGACCCCGCCGACGCGTACAGCCTGCTGCTGCAGTCCGTGCGCTCCGACGACCCGGTCGTCTACATGGAGCCCAAGGCCCGCTACTGGGACCGCCGCCCGGTCCGGCTCACCGAGCCGACCGACCCCATCGGCACCAGCCGCGTCGTCCGGCCCGGCCGCCACGCCACCCTCATCGCCTGGGGCGCCATGGTCCACCGGTGCGTCCAGGTGGCCGAGCTCGCCGCGGAGGACGGCGTCGAGCTGGAGGTCCTGGACCTGCGCTGGCTCAAGCCCATCGACGCCGCCGGACTGGCCGCCTCGGTCGCGCGCACCAAGCGCGCCGTGGTCGTCCACGAGGCCCCGCTCACCGCCGGGCTCGGCGCCGAGGTGGCGGCCTTGGTCACGGAGCAGTGCTTCCGCGACCTGGCCGCCCCCGTGCAGCGCGTCACCGGTTTCGACGTCCCCTATCCCGCGGGTCCCCTGGAGCCGCAGTACCTGCCGACGATCGACCGCATCCTGTTCGCGGTGCAGAGAACCCTGGAGTACTAGAACGACCATGGCTGAAGAGAACGTCACCTTCACCCTCCCCGACCTCGGGGAGGGCCTCGTCGAGGCCACCGTCCTGGAGTGGCAGGTGTCCGTCGGCGACGTCGTCGAGCGCAACGCCCCGCTCGTGGAGGTGGAGACCACCAAGTCGGCCGTGGTCATCCCCTCGCCCAAGGCCGGGCGGATCGTCGAGCTGCATGCGCAGGAGGACCAGGTCGTCCCCGTGGGGGACCCGCTGGTCACCTTCGCCGTCGAAGCGCAGGAGCAGCAGGCGGGCATCGTCGGCAGGGTCCCCGCCGAGGAGGCCCGCCCCGCCCGCCGCGTCCGGCTCAGGCCGCCGTCGGACTGACCCGGCCCGCACACGGGGTCCGTTCGGAGGAAGCCACGAGTGGAGGCGGATTTCCCCGCCCTCCGTTTATCGGAACCTCTGAAAGGACCCCGTTCCTTCTTCTGTTAATACATACGGCCGCACAAGGATTGAAGGATTCATGTCTGCGAATCTCATCGGCGACGTGACAATGCGCTATGTGGATTTGCGTCCGCAGTCCCCGGCGGGCGCCGTCCCCGTGCTTCTGCTCCACGGTTTCGGGACGAACTTCGACATGAATTGGCAGGCCGCCGGGTGGCCCCGGCTGCTGGACTCCGCGGGGCTGCGCGTGCTCGGCCCGGACCTGCGCGGGCACGGCGCCAGCGGGAAACCCGGCGACGACGCCTCCTATCTCCCCGAATGCTTCGTCTCCGACCTCGTCGCCCTGCTCGACGAACTCGGAGTGGAGCGGGTCGACGCCGTCGGATACTCCATGGGCGCGCGGCTGGCCTGGGAATTGGCGCTCACCCGGCCCGAGCGGGTGCGCCGCCTGGTC
Source organism: Nocardiopsis changdeensis (assembly GCF_018316655.1). Lineage (GTDB taxonomy): Bacteria > Actinomycetota > Actinomycetes > Streptosporangiales > Streptosporangiaceae > Nocardiopsis > Nocardiopsis changdeensis. The sequence continues at coordinate 1,943,654 of NZ_CP074133.1, forward strand.
CTGGGGGGATTCGGCCCGGGGAACGCGTTCGACGGCACCGACCTGTCCGCGCCCGGCGAGGGGGCGACGCCCTTCGACCACGTGTTCCGCACGGTCGCCGCGCTGCCCGGCAACGACCCGGCCGCGCTGGCCGCCTGCGCCCGCGGCCAGGCGGCCCGGCCGTTCTCCCCGGAGCCTCCCGTCACGGTGCCGACACTGCTGGTCACGGGCGCCAAGGACGCGATCGCGGCGGGCGCCGCCGAGCTGGCGGCGGCGGTCGACGGGGCCCACGCGGAGATCCCCGGGCGGGACCACCTCAACGCGGTCTCCTCACGGCTCTTCAAGCAGGCCGTGCTCGACTTCCTCGCCTCCTGAGAGGCGGGGTCGCGCCCCGGTCCGGTCCGCCGCTCCCAACGCCGGGCCCCGGGGCGCCGGTCCGGGCTCCGGCGGGACCGCCCGCCGGAGTCCAGACCGGTCTAGACCGGCACCGCCCCACGTGCCGTTGTGACCCGTTGTGGCGGCCGGAGGGCCTTGTGTAGTAGTGGCTCGTCGGGGCCCCGCAGGGGCCGGGAATATACCTCCCCGGCAAACGTGGTCGCCCCCGCCCGGGTGTGTGCTTGGTAACTTCCGAGTAAGGCCCCGTGTCATTCAGCTCTCGCCTTCATAACAAGTCTGTGTGCCGGTTGGGTGTACTTTCCACTACCGGATATCGTCCGACCGCAGAACTCAGCCCGGCCCCCGGTTGAAAGCGGGCCGCTGAGAGGGCGAAGGGGAGTTAACAAGTGAAGCGCAGCAACACGCTCAGGTTCGCCGCCATCGCGGCGGCCGGTGTGCTTGCCCTCACCGCGTGTGACAACGCGGCCCAGGAGGGATCGGGCGAAGGGGGCGGCGACGGCGGCGAGGAGGCCTCCGAGCTCCGCGTCGGACTCGCCTACGACGTCGGCGGTCGTGGCGACCGCTCGTTCAACGACTCGGCCTACCGCGGCCTGGAGCAGGCGATGAACGAGCTGGGCATCGACGCCCAAGAGTTCGAGCCCACCGACGGCGAGGCCGACTCCGCCAAGGTGGAGCGCCTGTCCACCATGGCCGAGGAGGGCTACGACGTCATCATCGCGGTCGGGTTCGCCTACGACGGCGCCGTCCGCGAGGTCGCGCCGGAGTACCCGGAGGTCGACTTCGCGATCGTCGACTCCGAGATCGCCGACGTCGACAACGTCACCAGCCTGGTCTTCGCCGAGGAGCAGGCCTCCTTCCTGGCCGGTGCCGCCGCGGCGCTGTCCACCGAGGAGGACCACGTCGGCTTCGTCGGCGGCGTCGAGACCCCGCTGATCCACAAGTTCGAGGCGGGCTACGCGGCCGGCGTCGCGCACGTCAACGAGGACATCACGGTCGAGGTCGACTACCTCAGCCAGCCGCCGGACTTCAGCGGCTTCAGCGACCCGGCCCGCGGCCGCGAGCTGGCCCAGGCCCAGTACGACCGCGGCGCCGACGTGATCTACCACGCCGCCGGCGCCTCGGGCAACGGCGTCCTGGAGGCCGCCGTCGCCAACGACTTCCTGTTCATCGGCGTCGACAGCGACCAGTACGAGAACGCCGAGGACGACCAGAAGCCGTTCGTGCTGACCTCCGCGATCAAGCAGGTCGACGTGGCCGTGTTCGAGCTGATCCAGTCCGCCACCGAGGGCGACGTCGCCGCCGGCATCGAGCGCTTCGACCTCGCGGGCGGCGGTGTCGACTACACCACCTCCAACGAGGAGCTCATCAGCCCGATCCAGGCCGAGCTCGACGAGATCAAGCAGCAGATCATCGACGGCGAGATCGAGGTTCCGACCGAGCCGTAAACGCGCGATCGCGCACCTGAACCGCGGGTAGGACCCGTGGTGACTCACGGCCTGGGACGGCCGCCGGACGGGGGACCCCCGCTCCGGCCGCCGTCCCGGCCGTCGTTACGCGGACGAGGGCGTCCGGCGGTGGCGACCGGCCCCGCGCCGCTCCGCATTCCTCAAGGAGACAGATGAGCAGCACGCCATCGGGCGATGGGGGCCAGGCGCCCCCCGCCGTTGAGCTGCGCGGGATCACCAAGCGTTTTCCCGGGGTCGTGGCCAACCACGACATCGACATCTCCGTGGCCCCCGGCACCGTGCACGCCATCGTCGGCGAGAACGGTGCGGGCAAGTCCACGCTGATGAAGACCCTGTACGGGATGCACCGTCCCGACGAGGGCACCATCGCCGTCAACGGCGTCCAGGTGAAGTTCAACTCGCCGTCCGACGCCATCAGGAACGGCATCGGCATGGTGCACCAGCACTTCATGCTCGCCGACAACCTCACCGTCCTGGAGAACGTGGTGCTGGGCGCCGAGCGCCTGCACGGCATCGGCTCCAAGGCGCGCACCGAGATCCTCCGCCTGTCCGGGCAGTACGGCCTCGGGGTCGACCCGGACCGCCTGATGGAGGAGCTGGGCGTCGGCGACCGCCAGCGGGTGGAGATCCTCAAGGTCCTCTACCGCGGCGCCCGCACCATCATCCTGGACGAGCCCACCGCCGTCCTGGTCCCGCAGGAGGTCGACGAGCTCTTCGACAACCTGCGCGAGCTCAAGAGCGAGGGCCTCACGGTCATCTTCATCTCGCACAAGCTCGACGAGGTGCTGTCCGTCGCCGACGAGATCACCGTGATCCGCCGCGGCACCACCGTGGCCACGGCCGACCCGCGCACCACCACCGCGCGGGAACTGGCCACGCTCATGGTGGGCGGCGAGCTGCCCGTCCCCGAGCTGCGCGAGTCCACGGTCACCGAGAACGTGGTCCTCTCCCTGGACGGGGTCACCGTGCGCGCCGCCGACGGCCGCGCCGTCGTCGAGGGCGTCACCCTCGACATCCACGAGGGCGAGATCGTCGGCATCGCCGGCGTCGAGGGCAACGGCCAGTCCGAGCTCATCGAGGCCATCATGGGCATGCGGCCGGTCGCCGGCGGCCGCATCCGGCTGGGCGGCGACGACGTCACCGGCTGGCACACCCTGAAGATCCGCGAGGCCGGGGTCGGCTACATCCCCGAGGACCGGCACCGCCACGGCGTGCTGCTGGAGTCCTCCCTGTGGGAGAACCGCATCCTGGGCCACCAGACCAAGCCGCCGAGCGTGCGCGGCCCCTGGATCGACAGGGCCGGGGCGCGCGCCGACGCCGAGCGCATCGTCGCCGAGTACGACGTGCGCACGCCCAACATCGACGTCATCGCCGACGCCCTGTCCGGCGGCAACCAGCAGAAGTTCATCATCGGCCGCGAGATGAGCGGGAACCCCCGCTTCCTCGTCGCCGCCCACCCCACCCGGGGTGTGGACGTCGGCGCACAGTCCGCGATCTGGGAGCAGCTGCGCGAGGCGCGCGCGGCGGGCCTCGCGGTGCTGCTGATCTCCGCCGACCTCGACGAGCTCATCGGCATGTCCGACACACTGCACGTCATCCTGCGCGGCCGCCTGGTCGCCCAGGCCGATCCGGCCACCGTCACCCCCGAGCAGCTCGGCTCCGCCATGACCGGCGCCACCCTCGGCGGCGACGGGGCCACCGACAGCACAGAAGGTGGCAGCGGTGACGACACCGCCGACCGGAACGGGGGTGGATCGTGACTGAGAAGAGCACCCGCCCCGGAACGTCCCGGGCACTGCTCCCGGCACTCCTCATCGCCCTGCTGGGCACGGGCGTCACCGCCGCCCTCGACACGGTGCTGCTGTGGTGGGCGGCACTGATCATCGGGGTCGTCCTGGCGTTCGCCGCGGTGGTCCTGGTGGACCGCCGGATCCCCGACGCCAGGCGGGCCGGCGCCGCGGGGACCAAGGAGGAGGGCACCACGCTGCACCGCACCCTGGTGGTCCCGACCGCCCTGGTGCTGTCGGTGGTCTCCGGCCTGCTGGTGGCCTGGTTCCTCGACCTGTCCCTGATCGAGCCGGTGGCCGCCGCCGTGGGCGCGCTGGTCGGCTCGGGCGCAGCCTTCCTGCTGTACCGCCGCCTGGCGGCGATGCTCGCGCTGTCCTTCGCCGCGGTGTTCGCCGCCGGGATCATCGCGATCGCCGTCACCGCGCTGGTGCTGTTCTTCAGCGGGATCGCCCCGGGCGCCACCTTCGCCCGGATGATCGAGTACGGCACCCGGCCCAACAGCCTGGTGCAGATCATCAACGACGGCACCACCTACTACCTGGCCGCCGTCGCCGTGGCGATCGGCTTCAAGATGAAGCTGTTCAACATCGGCGTCGACGGGCAGTACCGGCTCGCCGCCCTGCTGGCCGCCGCCGTCGGCGGCTGGCTGGTGCTGCCGCCGGTGCTGAGCCAGATCGTCATCATCCTGGTCGCCGTCGCGGTGGGCGGGGCCTGGGCCGGCATCGCCGGGTACCTCAAGGTCACGCGCGGCGTGTCCGAGGTCATCTCGACGATCATGCTCAACGCCATCGCCACCGGCATCACCGCCTACCTGCTGAACACCGACCGCCTCGCGGTGGAGATCAGCACGAACAACATCGGCACCCCGCCGCTGCCGGAGGGCTCCTGGGTGCCCGGCGTCCCGGCCCTGTTCCTCGGCTCGGAGCGGGAGATCTTCGGCCTGGTGTTCCTGGCGATCGCCGTGGGCATCGGCTACGCGGTGATGCTCAACCGCACCCGCTTCGGCTTCGAGCTGCGGGCCACCGGCCAGTCGCAGAGCGCCGCCGAGGCCAGCGGTGTCAACGTCAAGAAGATGGTGTTCCTGTCCATGCTCTTCTCGGGCATGGTCGCGGGCCTGGTGGGCATGCCCCAGCTGCTCGGGAGCTCCCACTACTACGCGCTGGACTTCCCGACCGGCATCGGCTTCATCGGCATCGCCATCGCGCTGCTGGGCCGCAACCACCCGGTGGGCATCGCCTTCGCGGCCCTGTTCTGGGCCTTCCTCAACCAGGCGGCGGGCATCCTGCCCTTCGACGGCATCCCGCAGGAGATCGCCGTCATCGCCCAGGCCACCATCGTCCTCACGGTCGTCGTGGTCTACGAGATCGTCCACCGCTGGGGCCGCCGGTACCAGCAGCAGCAGATCGGCAAGGAGCTCGGCACCACCGTCGCCGGGCCCGCCGAGGAGACCGTGCCGGCCGGCACGGCGTCCGACAGCGGTGACGCCACCGGGGACGACACCCCCGGCGGCGACCGCGGCGGGGAGGCGAAGTGAGCCAGGAACTCAACGTGATGGAGCCGGTGTCCGCACCCCCGGCCCGCTCCGGCGGCCGGTCGGTGTGGCGCCTGCTCAGCCTGTTCGGCGCGGTCCTGGTGGCCCTGGCGGGCCTGCGGGTCGTCACCGGCCAGGACATGCTCACCGACGCGGGCACCGTCCGCACCACCCTCACCTTCGCGGTGCCCATCGCCCTGGCCGCCCTGGGCGGCCTGTGGGCCGAGCGGGCGGGCGTCATCAACATCGGCCTCGAGGGCATGATGATCCTCGGGACCTGGTTCGGCGCGTACTTCGCGTGGTCGACCGGCAGCCCGTGGATCGGCCTCGCCGCCGGTGTGCTGGCCGGTATGGCGGGCGGCCTGCTGCACGCCGTCGCCACGGTCACCTTCGCCGTGGACCACATCGTGTCCGGTGTGGCGATCAACATCCTCATGCTCGGCGCGATGCGCTACCTGTCGATCCTGGTCTACGCCGACGTGCCCGGGGCCGGCGCCTCGCAGTCGCCCACCGCACCGCCCTTCCCGCAGCTGAGCCTGCCCGGGGTGGCGGACGCCCTGGGACCCGTCGCCGCCAGCGGGATCCCCGTGGTCGGCGACCTGGCGTCCCTGGTCATCGGCGTCACCACCCGGCTGTCGGCGCTGACGGTCATCGCGATCCTCATGATCCCGGTGACCTACCTGGTGCTGTGGAAGACCGCGTTCGGCCTGCGGCTGCGCTCGGTCGGTGAGAACCCCGACGCCGCCGAGTCCCTGGGCGTGCCCGTGTACACCTTCAAGTACATCGCGGTGATCATCTCCGGCGGCCTGGCCGGCATGGGCGGGGTGTTCCTCGCCGTCGTCGCCTCGCAGATCTACCAGGAGGGGCAGACCGGCGGCCGCGGCTACATCGGTCTGGCCGCGATGATCTTCGGCAACTGGCGGCCGGGAGGCCTGGCCATGGGCGCCGGGCTGTTCGGGTACACCGACGCCCTCCAGATCCGCGGCGGCGGCGCGGCGATCCACGCCCTGCTGCTCCTGCTGGCCGTGGTGCTGCTGCTGGTCGCCCTGTGGCAGGTCCGCCAGGACCGCAAGGGCCTGGCGATCGCCGGTGCGATCGCGGCCGTGCTGCTGCTGGTCTGGTACTTCACCACCGACTCGCTGCCCCGCGAGCTGGCCACCTACAGCCCGCACATCGCGACGCTGCTGGTGCTGTCGCTGGCCTCCCAGAGGCTGCGGCCGCCCGCCGGGGTCGGCAAGCAGTGGAGGGCGAGCCGGTCATGAGCACTGCGGAGGCCGTGGACTGGGAGGCGCTGCGCGGCGCCGCCCGGGAGGCCATGACCCGTGCCTACGCGCCGTACTCGCAGTACCCGGTGGGCGCGGCGGCGCTGGTCGACGACGGCCGCACCGTCAGCGGCTGCAACGTGGAGAACGCCTCCTACGGGGTGGGGCTGTGCGCCGAGTGCGGCCTGGTCAGCGCCCTGCACGCCACCGGCGGCGGCCGACTGGTCGCGTTCGCCTGCGTGGACGGCCAGGGGGCGACCCTCATGCCGTGCGGGCGCTGCCGCCAGCTGCTGTACGAGCACGGCGGGCCGGACCTGCTGGTGGACACCCCCGAGGGGATCCTGACCATGGACCGCGTCCTGCCGCAGGCCTTCGGTCCGCACAACCTGGCCTGAGAACCAAGAGAACAGGCACCATCCCTCTCCCCGGTCGCCGCCCGAACGGCGGCGGCCGGGGAGACCCGTTTTCTCCCGGAAGGAATGACATGGACGTCATCGAGATCATCCGCGCCAAACGCGACGGGGGAGAGCTCACTCCGGAGCAGATCGACTGGGTGATCGACGCCTACACCCGCGGCGCGGTCGCCGAGGAGCAGATGTCGGCGCTGGCCATGGCGATCTTCCTGCGCGGCATGAACCGCGCCGAGGTGTCCCGGTGGACCGAGGCGATGCTGGCCTCCGGCGCCCGGCTCGACTTCTCCGACCTGGACCGGCCCACCACCGACAAGCACTCCACCGGGGGCGTGGGCGACAAGATCACGCTGCCGCTCACCCCCACCGTCGCCGCCTGCGGCGCGGCGGTGCCCCAGCTGTCCGGCCGGGGCCTGGGGCACACCGGCGGCACCCTGGACAAGCTGGAGTCCATCCCGGGCTGGCGGGCCGCCCTGAGCACCGACGAGATGCGGTCCGTGCTCGCCGACACCGGCGGGGTGATCTGCGCGGCCGGCGAGGGGCTGGCCCCGGCCGACCGCAAGCTGTACGCGCTGCGCGACGTCACCGGGACCGTGGAGTCGATCCCGCTGATCTCGGCCTCCATCATGAGCAAGAAGCTCGCGGAGGGCACCGGCGCCCTGGTGCTGGACGTCAAGGCGGGGTCGGGGGCGTTCATGAAGGACGTCGACTCGGCCCGCGAGCTGGCCCGCACCATGGTGGACATCGGCACCGACCACGGGGTGCGCACGGTCGCGCTCATCACGGACATGTCCGTGCCGCTGGGGCGCCAGGTGGGCAACGCCCTGGAGGTCGCCGAGTCCGTGGAGGTGCTCTCCGGGGGCGGCCCGGCCGACGTGGTGGAGCTGACCGTGGCCCTGGCCCGGGAGATGCTCGCCGCCGCGGGGCTCACCCCGGGCGAGAACGGGGTCAAGGACCCCGCCGAGGCGCTCCGGGACGGCAGTGCCCTGGAGTCGTGGAAGCGGCTGATCCGCGCCCAGGGCGGCGACCCGGACGCCCCGCTGCCGCAGGCGGCCGAGCGCCGCACCGTGCTCGCCCCGGCCTCGGGCGTGCTCACCCGCCTGGACGCCTACCAGGTGGGCCTGGCCGCCTGGCGCCTGGGGGCGGGCCGCGCCCGCAAGGAGGACGCGGTGTCCTTCGGTGCGGGCGTGACCCTGCACGCCAAGCCGGGGGAGGCGGTCTCGGCCGGCGAGCCGCTGTTCACCCTGCACGCGGACGAGCCGGAGCGCTTCGAGCGCGGCGCGGCCGCGCTGGAGGGCGCCTTCGACATCGACCCGGACGGCGTCTTCGAGCCGGGCCCGATCGTCATCGACCGCATCGCCTGACCGCCGTGCACGCCGCGGGGCGGGAGCCGGGACCCCCGGCGCCCGCCCCGCGGGGAGAACGGGTCAGGAGCCCAGGGAGAACGTGCGGACCTCGGTGTCCACGGGCTCGCCCTCGCCGTGCAGGCGTACCACCTCGAACGGCACGTCCACCAGCAGGTTGCCGTCGTCCCAGGTGAGCGGCCCGCGCGGGCCGACGTAGGCGATGTCCTGCCCGGCGCGGACACGGGCCACACAGTCCTCGTACCCGGTGCACTCCCGGCCGCCCGCGCTCACCGCGGGCATCCGGGCGGCGACCTCGGCGGGCTCGACCGAGCCCGCGGCCTCGGCGGCCAGGGCGACCAGGTTCACGCAGTCGTACAGCGCGGCCGTCACCCCGCCGAACTGGGCGGCGTAGGACATGTCCCCGCTGTCGGAGGAGCCCCACTCGATCTCCGGGAAGCGCTCGCCGCCCGAGTGGTGGCGGACCACGGTCGACCCGGCCGGGCCGAGGGAGTCCAGCGGGGCGGTCGGGTTCGCGACGAGCGGGAGGCCGGGGAGGTAGACGCCCTCGGCCGGAAGGCCCTCGTCCATCAGGGGTTCGGTGACCACCACGGCGGTCGGCTCCAAGGGGATGACGGCGTCCGCCCCCTCCTCCAGCAGCTCCGCCGCCCCGACCCCGTCGGACGACGGGTCCGCCATGGCCCGCAGGAGGTCCACTCCGACGACCTCGACGCCGTGGGCCTGTGCCTCGGCGGTGATGGCGTCCAGCCAGACCTCGCTGCCCGGCGTGTGCGGCACCACGATCTTCTCGCGGCCGTCCTCGGCGGCCAGCCGGACCAGCGCCCGCACCATCTGGTCCTGGCCCGGGATCGCGGAGAAGTACAGGCCGTCCCCGAAGCCCGGTGTCGTGGTGTAGGGCTCGGCGTTGCCGCAGTAGAGGGTGCCCGCCTCGAGCAGCCCCGGGAGGAGCTGTTCGCCGCCCATCGCGTGGGAGCCCAGCACGGCGTCCAGGTCGGCGCCCAGCAGGTCCCCGGCGTCCTCCGACGCGATCGGGGCGGCCACCTCGTGGCCGAGTACGCCGCCGACGGCGTTGATCTCCTCCAGGGCGAGGGCGATGGCCTCCTGCTTGGGTCCCGTGCTGCCCTCGACGGAGAACAGGCCCAGGGCCAGGGGCTCGGGGGAGACCGCCAGGGGGTCGCCGACCGACGGGGTGCGCAGCCAGTAGGCCGCGCCCGCGGCGGCGCCCATGAGGACGACGGCCAGGGCCACCGCGCCGATGACCAGCGGGCGCCGGTTCGGCGCCTTCGGCGCGGCGGGCGCGGGTGTCTCGGGCGGGGGAGGGGGAGGGGTGGTCATGGTTCTCCGAAGGGGGAATGGGGATGTCGGCGGCGGGTGCCGCCGTGGTCGGTCCGGCAGGCCGGAGGCCGGGTCCGGGCCGGGGGCGTGGAGCCGCTCCGCCGGGGTGTCCGGGCGGGTGTTCCCGCCGATGTGGAGCCGGGCAGGCCCTCGGCAGGGGTCACCGCGCCGGTGCCGAAGGGGCCTGCGCGGGACGGCCCGCGCGGAGGGGCCGCGAGGGCGTCCTCTCGGGGGCAGTCCGGTGCGCAGGGCGGGGGTGGTTCGCACGGCGGGGCCACGAGGGCGCCGTCCCCTGGGGGTCCGTCCGGTGTGCGGGGCGGGGCCGGCCAGCGCGGCGGGTCCGCGGAGATGCCCCCGTGGAGCCCACCTGGTGCGGAGGGCAGGGGCAGTTCGCGCGGCGGGTCCGCAGAGGTGCCCCCGCGGAGCCCACCTTGTGCGGAGGGCGGGGCCGGTCCGCATGGCGGGGTTGCGAGGGCGCTCCCTGGGCGGTCCATGCGGGCCGCGTGGACGCGGACGGGCGCGGCCTCCTCGCCGGTGACGGGGCCGTTCTCCTCGCATGGCCCGGGGGTGCGTACCCGAAGGCAGGAGATCCGGGCGGACCCTCGGGGGAGGAGGGCGGGGCCGACCCGTCGGTGAGGGCCCGGGCGGCACCGGTGCGGCCGGTGGCGGGGGAGCGGACCGGGGCCGTACCGGCGGCGGCCATGACGGTGAGGGGGGAGGCGGCGCGGGCACCGGCCGGGGGCCGGGGGTGGCGCGCCGGGGAGGGGGATGCCAAGGGGGATGGTCTCCGGGGCACGGGAGAAGGCGGCCTTTATGTGGCTTATGCCTTGCTTGTCAGGGTTTGCGCATCCTAACAGTCCCGTCCCCCGGCAGGCCCGTCAGATCCGGCCCGCCGCGATGACGTAGGTGACGATGGCCAGGACCACGAACAGGCCGCCGGCCAGCACCGTCGCCGAGGACAGCCAGCGCGCCCAGGGGCGGGTCGTCGCCCGGCCCAGGAACAGCGACAGCGACGCCGTCAGCACGGTCAGCACGCCGAGCCCGCCGTAGGCGAGCAGGTCGGCGTTGACGGAGGCCAGGTGGCCCTCGGTCTCCAGCGTGACGTCGGTGAAGGCGAACCGGCCGAAGAGCTCGAACAGGCGCTGCCCGGTCGCCGCCGGTGCGAGCAGCAGCAGGGAGGCCAGGGCGAAGGTCTCGGCCGACAGGACACCCGGCGCGGTCGCCGCGCGCCCGGCGTCCAGGAAGGCGTCGGCGGCCGGGGCGTTCGCCTCGGGGGCGTCGTCGGCGGGGGCGGCCGCGGCGGGGGTGTCGTCGGAGGCGGCGTCGTCGGCGGGGGTGGTGTTCTCGGAGGTGCTCACCCGGACAAAATATCCGCTCGCTCCCCGGTTCCCCGAGGGTGATAACCCACGCTCCGTGGCCGGTTCCGGCCATATCGTGATGAAAAGCGCGATAACAGAAAAACAATCACGAGTGCTTGTTTTTTCATGTGTCCGGTGTCACTCTCATCACCATGACCGATACGCCCTCGCTGTGGGTCGGCAACGCCTCCGGTTTCTACGGGGACCGCCTCTCCGCCGTCCACGAGATGATCACCGGAGGACCGGTCGACGTCCTCACCGGTGACTACCTGGCCGAACTCACCATGGCCATCCTCGGCCGGGACCAGCTCGCCGACCCCGGCCGCGGCTACGCCAGGACCTTCCTGCGGCAGATGCGCGAGAGCCTCGCCCTCATCCTGGAGCGCCGCATCAGGGTCGTCACCAACGCGGGCGGCCTCAACCCCCAGGGCCTGGCGGACCGGCTCACCGAGCTCGCCGAATCCCTCGGCTTCGACCCCCGCATCGCCTACGTCACCGGCGACGACCTGCTGCACCGCGCCGAGGAGCTGGGCCTGGACGGACCCCTCACCGCCAACGCCTACCTGGGCGCGTTCGGCATCGCCGCCTGCCTGGACGCCGGGGCCGACATCGTCGTCACCGGCCGGGTCACCGACGCCTCCCTCGCCGTCGGCCCCGCCATCTCCCACTTCGGCTGGACCCGCGACGACCTCGACGCCCTGGCCGGGGCCACCGTCGCCGGGCACGTGATCGAATGCGGCGCCCAGGCCACCGGCGGCAACTACGCCTTCGCCGGCGAGCTGCGCCGCGAGGGGTACGACATGGACCGGCCCGGCTTCCCGGTCGCCGAGATCCACGCCGACGGCTCCGCGGTCATCACCAAGCACCCCGGCACCGGCGGAGCCGTCACCACCGGCACCGTCACCGCCCAGCTGGTGTACGAGATCGCCGGGGCCCGCTACCCGGGCCCCGACGTCACCGCCCGCCTGGACACCGTCCGCCTGGAACAGGAGGGCCCCGACCGGGTGCGCCTGTCCGGGGTCCGCGGGGAGGCCCCGCCGCCCGACCTCAAGGTCGGCCTCACCGGCCTCACCGGCTTCCGCAACGAGGTCGACCTGCTCATCACCGGCCTGGACGCCCGGGAGAAGGCCGCCTGGGCCGAGCGCCAGCTGCGCGCCGCCCTGGCACGGCGCCGCCCCGAGGAGCTGGACTTCGAGTTCGTCCCCGCCGCCGACCCCCACGGCGACACCCAGGACGCGGCCACCGCCCGGCTGCGCGTCACCGCCCGCGACCACGACCCCGCGGTCGTCGGCCGCCCCTTCGGGGCCGCCGCCGTGGAACTGGCGCTGGCGGGCTACGCCGGGTTCCACCTCACCTCCCCGCCGCGCGACGCCCGCCCCGACGGGGTGATCGCGAGCCACGCGTTCGTGCCCGCCGCCGAGGTCGAGCACACCGCGATCCTGCCCGACGGCGACCGCCTCGTCATCGCCCCTCCGAAGACCACCCGGCCGCTGGAGGAGGTGCCCGAGCCCCCGCTGCCGCCGCCGCTGCCCGAGGGGCCCGTGCGCGAGGCCCCGCTGGGGCTGGTCCTGGGCGCCCGCAGCGGCGACAAGGGCGCCGACGCCAACCTCGGCGTCTGGGCCCGCGACGACGAGGGCTGGCGCTGGCTGGCCCACCGGCTCACCGTCGACCTGCTGCGCGAGCTGCTCCCCGAGACCGCCGGCCTCGAGGTCACCCGCCACCTGCTGCCGCACCTGCGCGCCGCCAACTTCTGGATCGAGGGCATGCTCGCCCCCGGCACCGCCCGCCGCGGGGGACCGGACCCGCAGGCCAAGGGCCTGGGCGAGTGGCTGCGCGCCCGCCGCCTGCCGCTCCCGGAGTCCCTTCTGCCCGCACCCGGGGAGGCCCGCCCGTGACCGTGCTCGACAGCAGGATCGACACCGGGTCCGCGGAGTTCGCCCGGGCCCGCGAGGCCATGCTCGGCAAGCTCGCCGAGATCGACGCCGAACACGCCAAGGCGCTGGCCGGGGGCGGCGACAGGTACGTCGAGCGCCACCGCTCCCGCGGCAAGCTCACCGCCCGGGAGCGCGTCGAACTCCTCCTCGACGAGGGCTCGCCCTTCCTGGAGCTGTCGCCGCTGGCGGGCTGGGGCAGCGAGTACACCGTCGGCGCGAGCCTGATCACCGGCGTCGGCGTGGTCTCGGGGGTCGAGTGCGTCATCGTCGCCAACGACCCCACCGTCCGCGGCGGCGCCAGCAACCCCTGGACGCTCAAGAAGTCCCACCGGGCCGGGGAGATCGCCGCGCAGAACCGGATGCCGATGATCAGCCTGGTGGAGTCCGGCGGCGCCGACCTGCCCTCCCAGAAGGAGATCTTCATCCCCGGCGGGCGCACCTTCCGCGACCTCACCCGGCTGTCCGCCGAGGGGATCCCCACCGTCGCGCTGGTGTTCGGCAACTCCACCGCGGGCGGCGCCTACATCCCCGGCATGAGCGACCACGTCGTCATGGTCCGCGACCGCGCCAAGGTGTTCCTCGGCGGCCCGCCCCTGGTCAAGGCCGCCACCGGGGAGGAGAGCGACGACGAGTCGCTGGGCGGCGCCCGCATGCACGCCGAGGTGTCCGGCCTGGCCGACCACCTCGCCCGGGACGAGCACGACGCCCTGCGCATCGGCCGCCGCATCGTCGCCCGGCTGGGCCACCGCAAGGCCGGGCCCGCGCCCGCCGCCGGTGCCCGCGAACCGCTCCACCCGGTCGAGGACCTCATCGGCGTCATGCCGCCCGACCTCAAGGTCCCCGTCGACCCCCGCGAGATCATCGCCCGCATCGTCGACGGCTCGGAATTCGACGAGTTCAAGCCCGCCTACGGCGGCGGGCTGGTCACCGGCTGGGCCGACCTGCACGGGTACCCGGTCGGTATCCTCGCCAACGCCAACGGGGTGCTGTTCAGCGCCGAGGCGCACAAGGCCACCCAGTTCATCCAGCTCGCCAACCGGGCCCACACCCCGCTGGTGTTCCTGCACAACACCACCGGCTACATGGTCGGCCGCGAGTACGAGCAGGGCGGCATCATCAAGCACGGCTCGATGATGATCAACGCCGTCTCCAACAGCACCGTCCCCCACTTCTCGGTGCTGGTCGGCGCCTCCTACGGGGCCGGCCACTACGGCATGTGCGGCCGCGCCTACGACCCCAGGTTCCTGTTCGCCTGGCCCAGCGCCCGCTCCGCCGTCATGGGCCCCCGCCAGCTCGCCGAGGTGCTGTCGATCGTCGCCCGCCAGTCCGCGGCCCGCAAGGGGCAGCCCTACGACGAGGAGCAGGACGCCCTGGTCCGGCAGATGGTCGAGGGGCAGATCGAGGCCGAGTCCCTGCCCCTGCTCCTGTCCGGGCGGGTCTACGACGACGGCGTCATCGACCCCCGCGACACCCGCACCGTCCTGGGACTGTGCCTGTCCTTCGCCCACAACGCCCCGGTGCGCGGCACCGACCGCTTCGGCGTCTTCCGAATGTGAGGGCACCCGTGACCACCACTCCGACCGAGCACCCCCGCCCCGTCACGACCCTGCTGGTCGCCAACCGCGGCGAGATCGCGCGCCGCGTCATGCGCACCTGCCGCACCCTGGGCATCGGCATCGTCGCCGTGCACGCCCCCGGGGAGGAGGCCGCCGCCCACGTCGCCGAGGCCGACACCGCCGTCCCCCTCCCGGTCCCCGCCGGGGGCGGGCCCGTGGACGCCTACCTCGACCCCGGCGCGATCGTGGCCGCGGCCCGCACCGCCGGGGCCGACGCCGTCCACCCCGGCTACGGGTTCCTGTCCGAGAACCCCGCCCTGGCCCGCGCCGTCACCGCCGCCGGGCTCACCTGGGTGGGGCCCGGCGCCGACGCCATCGAGGGCATGGGCTCCAAGACCCGCGCCAAGGAGACCGCCCGCGCGGCGGGGGTCCCCGTCGCCGCCTCCCTGGACCCCGCCGACGTGCGCGCCGAGGACCTGCCCGTCCTGGTCAAGGCCTCCGCCGGCGGCGGGGGCCGGGGCATGCGCGTGGTCCGCGACCTCGCCGACCTGCCCGCCGAGGCGCGGGCCGCCCGCGCCGAGGCCGCCGCCGCGTTCGGCGACCCGGAGGTGTTCTGCGAGCCGTACGTGGAGCGCGGGCGCCACATCGAGGTGCAGATCCTCGCGGACGCCCACGGCACCGTGTGGGCCGTCGGCGAACGCGACTGCTCGGTGCAGCGCCGCCACCAGAAGGTGGTCGAGGAGGCCCCCGCCCCGGGGCTGCCCGAGGACGTGCGCCGCGGACTGCACGAGGCCGCCCGCGGCCTGGCCCGCGCCATCGGCTACGTCGGCGCGGGGACCGCCGAGTTCCTCGTCCCGGTCCGTCCGCCCGGCGAAGGGGGCGGCGGCGCGTTCGGCACGCCCGTGTTCCTGGAGATGAACACCCGGCTCCAGGTCGAGCACCCCGTCACCGAATGCGTCACCGGGCTGGACCTGGTCGAATGGCAGATCCGGATCGCGGAGGGCGAGCCGCTGCCCGACGGCGGCCCGCCCCCGCCCGCCGGCCACGCCGTCGAGGTCCGCCTCTACGCCGAGGACCCGCGGCAGGGGTGGCGGCCGCGCACCGGCGTGCTCACCGCGTTCGAGGTCCCCGCCGCCACCGCGCGCTTCGACCGGCCCGCGGGCCCCGGCGTGCGCCTGGACTCCGGGGTGGAGGCCGGGGACGCCGTCGGCACGGACTTCGACCCCATGCTCGCCAAGGTCGTCGCCCACGGCCGCGACCGCCGCGACGCCCTGCGCCGCCTGGCCGCGGCCCTGGCCGGCGCCCGCGTCCACGGCGTGGGCACCAACCGCGACCTGCTCGTGCGCGTCCTGCGCCACCCGGTGTTCGCCCGGGCCGCCGAACACCCCTGGGAACTGCACACCGGCTTCCTCACCGGGGACCGCCTCACCGCGCTGGCCACCCCGCTGGCCGCCCCCGACACCGAGGAGCTCGCCGCCCTCGCCGCGGCCCTGGTCGGCGCCGAGGCGTCCCGCGGGAGCGGGCCCCTGCCCGCCGGGATCCCCGCGTACTGGCGCAACCTGCCCTCCGGGGCGCACCTGCGCCGCTACACCACCGACGACGGGCGCGAGGTCACCGCGGCCCACCGCACCGTCCGCGGCGCCCCCGTCCCCGAACGGCCCGGCGTGCGCGTCCGGTCGGTCACCGCCGACCGGGCCGCCCCCGCCGCGGCCACCGCCGGCCGGGCCGTCCTGGAGGTGGACGGGCTGGTGCGCGCCTTCGACGTCCACGGCTCCGGCGACCGGATCCACGTCGACACCCCGCACGGGTCGGTCGCCCTCACCCGCGTCGACCCCCTGCCCGTCCCCGAGGCCGCCGTCAACCCCGGGGCGCTGCCCGCGCCCATGCCGGGCACCGTCACCTCCGTCGACGTCGCGGCGGGGGAGAAGGTCCGCGCGGGACAGACCCTGCTGCGGATGGAGGCCATGAAGATGGAGCACCGCATCACCGCGCCCGCCGCCGGAGCCGTCCGGGAGATCCCGGTCGCCCCGGGGGAGCGGGTCGCCGCCGGAACCCCCCTGGCCGTACTCGACTACGAAGGGCAGCACAGCCGATGACCGGAGCCATGACCTTCAACGAACCCCCCGAGCGCGTCGAACTGCGAGCCGTGGTCTCCGCGTTCGCCGGCGGCTACGGGTCCGCGTACTACCGGGCCAAGGCCAAGGAGGACGCCTACCTCACCGAGCTGTGGAGGGAGGCGGGCAAGCTCGGCTACCTCGGCGTCAACCTCCCCGAGGAGTACGGCGGCGGGGGCGGCGGTATCGGCGACCTGGCCGCCGTCCTGGAGGAGCTCAGCGCCGCCGGGTGCCCGACCCTCATGATGGTCGTGTCCCCGGCCATCTGCGGCACCGTCCTGTCCCGCTTCGGCACCCCCGGCCAGCGCGAGCGCTGGCTGCCCGGGATCGCCACCGGCGAGACCATCATGGCCTTCGCCATCACCGAACCCGACGCCGGGTCCAACTCCCACCGGATCACCACCACCGCCCGCCGCGAGGGCGACCAATGGGTCCTCAACGGGCGCAAGACCTTCATCTCCGGGGTGGACGTCGCCGACGCGGTCCTCGTGGTGGGCCGCATCCAGGACGAGGACACCGGCAGGCTCTCCGCCGCCCTGTTCGTGGTGCCCACCGACACCCCCGGGTTCGAGAAGCACCGCATCGAGATGGACCTGGTCAGCCCCGACCACCAGTACCAGCTGTTCCTCGACGACGTCCGGCTGCCCGCCGACGCCCTGGTCGGCGACCCCGACGCCGGGCTCCTGCAGCTGTTCGCCGGACTCAACCCCGAACGCATCATGGCCGCCTCCCTGGCCGCCGGCAGCGCCCGGCACGCCCTCGACAAGGCCGTGGCCTACGCCAAGGAGCGCACCGTGTGGCGGAACACCCCCATCGGCGCCCACCAGGGCCTGGCCCACCCCCTCGCCCAGGTGAAGATCGAGCTGGAACAGGCCCGGCTGATGACCCAGCACGCCGCGTTCCGTTACGATTCCGGCGACGACGCGGGGGCGGGCGAGGCGGCCAACATGGCCAAGTACGCCGCGGCGGAGGCGTGCGTGCGGGCCATCGACCAGGCCGTGCAGACCCTCGGCGGCAACGGCCTGGCCAGCGAGTACGGGCTGGGGTCGGCGATCGCCAGCGCCCGCCTGGCGCGGATCGCCCCGGTCAGCCGGGAGATGGTCCTCAACTACGTGGCGCAGCAGTCCCTGGGGCTGCCCAAGTCGTACTGATTCGGGTGCGGGCGCCCGGGGCCGGGCGTCCGCACGGTGGTGAGCGAGGGGGCGACGGTTGGGGACCGCAGCGGAGCGCGAACCCAGACAGGAGCGCAGCCGGGCCACCCGCGCCCGGCTGCTGGAGGCGGCCGTGGACCGCCTGGCCGGGCACGGGGTGGCCGGGGCCACCGTCGGGGCGGTCGCCGAGGCGGCCGGGGTGTCCCGGGGGGCGGCACAGCACCACTTCCCGACCCGCGAGGACCTGTTCCTCGCGGCCATGCGGCACATGCTCGACACCCGGGGCGCCGAGCTGCGCCGCCGCATCGCCGAGGTCCCCGAGGGGCCCGGGCGGACCGAGGCCGTGGTGGAGGTGGCCGTGGACGCGTTCACCGGGGACGACTTCCGGGCCGCGCTACAGCTGTGGGCGGCCGCCGCCAGCGACCCCGCCCTGCGCGAGAGCGTCGTCCCGATGGAGGAGCAGGTGGGGCGCGAGCTGCACCGGGCCGCGGTGGAGCTGCTGGGGGCGGACGAGTCGCGGCCCGGGGTGCGCGAGGCCGTCCAGGCCACCCTCGACCTGGCCCGCGGCCTGGGGCTGGCCAACCTGCTCACCGACGACACCGCACGTCGCAGGCGCATCGTGCGCCAGTGGGCCGGAATGCTCGACACGGTCCTGGCCGGATGAGGCCGCGCGTCCGGGCCTCCCGCGATGGCGGCACCGCGAACGCGGTGTTTATCATCGGAAGCCCGGCCGTCACCGAACGTGCCGACACCCCCGGTGGCGCCTCCCCCGAGAGAACAGCCTCACAACAGGAAAAGGCGGTGGACAGGTGAGTGCGGACGCGGGCAGGGACATCCCCGCCCTGGCCAGGAGAGCACTGGACGCCTTCGCGGAGAGCGCCGCGCGCCGCAGGGACCGGGACGCGCTCATGGACGAGGCCTTCGCCGCGCTGTTCGACCTCTACCGGGCGACCGACCGCGCCGCGCGCCGGTCGCCCGCCGGCCGCGAGTTCACGTCCACCCTCGCCGAGCTGCTGGTCAGCGGGAACAACCCCGACCGGCTCGGCCTGTACGTGGTGCGCAGCCAGACCGCCGCCGAGAACGGCCGCTACGAGGGCTACCGGCCCGCCTGCTGGCGCCGGTCCATGCTCCAGATCCTCGCCGAGGAGTTCGTGCCCTGGCGCGAGTTCCTGCGCCAGGAGGACCTGGAGGCGGTGGTGCGCATCGACGACGCGCTGGAGGCGGTGGCCGAGACCGCGGTGTCCTCCGCGGGCGAGGAGGTGCCCGACTGGGTGCCCGATTCGCACTGGTGGTGGTGGGAGCCCGCCCGCAAGCGCGGCGAGCACGCCCCCGAGCGGTTCGACAGCGGCCCCCTGGACCCCGTCGCCGAGTAAGCCCCCGGTCGGCGCCGTGCGGCGCCGCGCACGGCCGCCGATGGTCGCGGTGCCGCTGATGCGGATGCGTCTCCGGTGCGCTCCGGGACCCTCTCCGGCGGAGCCCGGCTTGGCGCACGGCCGCCGGGGGCGGCGGTGCCGCCGACACGGAAATGGCTCCGGTGCGCGCAGGGCCTCTTCGGTGGAATCCGGGGCGGTGCACGGCAGCCGGGGCGACGGTGTCACGTGGCCCTGGGACCGTTGGCACGGATGTGGCTCCGGTGCACCCTGGTGGTGCGCGTGGGTCCTTTCCGGCGGAGCCGAGAGGGCGGTGGGCGGCCCTGGGGCCGCCGACACGTATGCGCCTCCGGTGCGGGCCGGGGCGCGGCCGGTGGGTCGGCCGCGCCCCGGGGCGATCAGGCGGGGGAGTCGGGCGCCCCGGTGCGGGCGGCGATGATGTCGCGGTAGCGGGCGAAGGAGTCCTTGGGCGTGCGGACCTGGGTCTCGTGGTCCACGTGCACCAGGCCGAACCGCTGGTGGTAGCCCTCCGCCCACTCGAAGTTGTCGGTGAGCGTCCACACGAAGTAGCCGCGCACGTCCGCTCCCCGCGCGCGGGCCGCGTCCACGGCGGCGATGTGCGACTCCAGGTAGGCGATGCGCCCGGGGTCGGCGACCCGGCCGTCGACCACGGTGTCCTCGCAGGAGCAGCCGTTCTCGGTGACGTACAGCGGCGGCAGCGCCTCCCCGTACCTCTCCGACAGCCCCACCAGCGTGTCGGTCAGCCCCTCGGGGACCACCGGCCACCCGAACGCCGTCGTGGGCACCCCGGTGATCTCGCCCAGCGCGAACGGCAGCCCCGCCCCCTCCTCCGGCGCCAGGACCAGGCTCGGGTTGTAGTAGTTGACGCCGATGCCGTCCGCGCTGCCCGCGATGACCCCGAGGTCCCCCTCGCGCACCCCCGGCACCTCCGCCGCGCCGAACGCCGACAGGTCCGGGTAGGAGCCCAGCAGCACCGGGTCGGTGAACAGCCGGTTGTGCAGGGCGTCGTAGGCCGCCCCCGCCGCCAGGTCGGCCCCGGTCGGGTCCTGGGGGCCGCGCACCGGGCTCAGGTTGTTGGTGAGCAGGGCCTCCAGGCCGCGCGAGCGCAGCTCCGCGGCGGCCAGGCCATGGGCGAGCAGCAGGTGGTGCGCCACCGCCAGGACTCCGGGGACCTCCAGGGCGTGACCCGGGGCGTGGGTCCCGAACGCGTGCCCGTAGGCCATGTGGACCACCGGCTCGTTCAGGGTGATCCACCGCGGGACCCGGTCGCCCATCCGGTCGGCGACCACCGCCGCGTAGTCGGCGAACGCCGACGCGGTGTCCCGCGACGACCAGCCGCCCGCGTCCTCCAGGGCCTGGGGCAGGTCCCAGTGGAACAGGGTCGGGAACGGGGTGATGCCCCGCTCCAGCAGGGCGTCGACCAGCCGGTCGTAGAAGTCCAGGCCCGCCTTGTTCACCGGCCCGGTGCCCTGCGGCACCACCCGCGGCCAGGCGACCGAGAAGCGGTAGGCGTTCACGCCCAGCCGGTCGAGCAGGTCCACGTCCTGCTGCCAGCGGTGGTAGTGGTCGCAGGCCACGGCCGGGCTGTGGCCGTCGCGGACGGCGCCCGGGCGGGCGGCGAAGGTGTCCCAGACCGACGGGCCGCGGCCGTCCTCGGCCAGGGCCCCCTCCACCTGGAACGCGGCCGAGGCCACACCCCACAGGAACGGTGACGACATAACGGATCCGCCTTTCGTGCACGGGTGCCCTCCGGTGCCGGGTCCGGAAGCGGAGACCGGCCGGGGAGGGCGGGGACAGGGGTACGGGGTACGGGCGGGGGCGCGGGTCAGGCCACCCCCTTGATGCGCCACACCAGGACGGCGCCCAGCAGGGTCAGCAGGCCGCAGACCGTGTACAGGACCGGGTAGCCGCCCAGGTACACCACGATCGGGCCGGCCAGCGCCGGGGCGATCACCTGCGGGCCGGCGCTGGCGATGTTCACGATCCCCAGGTCCTTGGCGCGGCCCTCGGCGGCCGGGAGGACCTCGGTGACCAGGGCGTTGTCCACCGACAGGTAGATGCCGAACCCGACGCCCAGCACCACCGCGCACGCGATCGTCATCGGCCAGGACGGGAACAGCGCCACCAGGAACGCCGGGAGCGCGCACACCGCGCCGGACACGCACACCGGTCCGCGGCGGCGCCCCCAGCGGTCGGAGAGCACGCCCGCGACCACGGTGGTCGCCACCACAGCGGCCGTGTAGACCAGGATCAGCAGGAGCAGGCCGTCGGTGGCCGAGGAGCCCGGGAAGAGCTCCTCGTAGCCGATGCCGTCGCGCAGGAAGTACAGCAGGTAGAGGGTGAACATGGCGTTGCCGGTCTGCATGAGGAACCGGGTGAGCCAGGCCCAGGCGAAGTCGGGGTGGCGGCGCGGGGACACCCAGAAGCCGCGGCCCAGGTCGCGCCAGGGCGGGCGGGCCCCGCGCGGCAGCGGGGGGTCCGGGGACAGCAGGGCGAAGGGCAGGGCGCAGGCGATGAGCAGCACGCCGATGAGCGTGTAGCCCGGGGCGACGCGGGTGACCACCGCGGTCACCAGCACCACGGCGACCACCACGCCCGCGGACTGGGGGATGCCGACCCAGCCGGAGACCGCGCCGCGCTGGCGGACCGGGACGCGGTCCGGGACGGCGGCGAGCAGGGTGGCGTTGAGCAGGGACAGGGCCGCCTGGACCAGCGACCAGCCGACGAGGACGCCCGCCACGCTGTCCTGGCGGCCCAGGACGGTCAGGCCGATCCCGCCCAGGACGGCGCCCAGCAGCACCCACGGGCGGCGGCGGCCCAGGCGGCCGGTGGTGCGGTCGGACAGCGCCCCGGCCAGGGGGGTGCCGAGCGTGGCCACGAGGGCGCCGACTCCCGTGACCCAGGCCAGGGCGGTCTCCTTGCCCTCCGGGGCGATCGCCCCGACCTGCTCGGGGAGGAGGACCTGGAGGGGGCCGAAGAACGCCATCCACATGCCGAGGTTGGCCAGGCTGATCCCGGCCACCCACAGGGCGCCGACGGGGGAGGCGGGCTCGGCGAGGGCCTCGGGGACCGGTTCGGAGGTGGTCGCGGCCCCGGCGGGGGAGGTGGCCGCGGTGTCGGGGGCGGTGCCGGTGCCGGGGGGCGGGTCGGCGGGGCCGGGGCGTTCGGAGGGCGGGGGCGCCGGGGGTGTGCGCACGGATCACCTGCCTAACGTGAATTGTCTTCATGTTAGGTGGGTCACAGGCACGGGTGGAAGTCCGAGGCGGCATTTCCCGCGATTGATCAAAGTTGATTAGTGGGAGTGGTGTGGTCTAGGCTCGCACCACTGATCAAATTTGATCACTCCTGTGTGTCGGGGCGTCGATGGCCCGGCTGCGGACTGCGGGGCCGGGGTGGCCGGGCTTTCGGGTCTCGTGGTGCCAGGGGGAGTGGTGTGGCGAAGGAGGGGTCGTGGGCGAAGGCGTCGCGGAGGCCGGGGGCGGGATCGGCGGGAGTGTGGAGGAGGGCGGGCCGGCGGTGCGGGATGCGCCGCCGGGGGTGCGCCCGAACGAGACCACGATCCCCCTGCTGCCGTGTGTCTCGGCGGAGGAGACGCTGGACTTCTTCCAGTCCCTCGGGTTCGAGGTGACCTACCGGCAGCACCGGCCCTACCTCTACCTCGCGTTCCAGTGGAGCGGAATCCACCTGCACTACGGGCGGGCGCCCAAGGGGCTCGACCCCGCGCTGGAGGAGAGCGGCGGCTGCCTGGTCCTGGTCGACGACGTGGCCGCCTACCACGCGGCGCTGGTGGCGTCCGTGCGTGCGGCCAAGGGGCGGGTGCCGACCCGGGGGCTGCCCCGGATCACCCGCTACCGGCCCGGAGCGAGCCGGTTCACGGTGATGGACCCCTCGGGCAACTCGATCATGGTCATCCAGCGAGACGAGCCCGAGGACCTGGAGTACGGGGGGTCGCCGGATCTGGAGGGCCTGGCCCGCGTCCTGGACGGCGCCCGCATCATCCGCGACTTCAAGCTCGACGACCGGATGGCCTGGCGCTTCCTCAAGTCGGGGCTGCGCAGGCACGGCGACGGGGCTCCGCCCGTGGAACGGGCGATGGCGCTGGCGATGCTGATCGAGCTGTCCGTCCCGCTCGGCGAGAAGGAGCGGAGTGCCGAGTGGATCGGGCAGTTGCGGGGGATCGGGCTCACGGAGGCGGAGCGGGCCCGTGTCGAGGCGGAGCTCCGCAACGCCGGCGAGCTCCGGCGCTGGCTGTCCGACTGAGCGGCGCCGCGCCGCCGGTGGGCCGGACGTTTGAAGAACATCAGGTAATCAAGTTTGACTAGGGGGCGGGGTGGGCAGTACCCTCCTCCGGGTAGTCAAACTTGATCAGTCATGGGGAGGGTCCATGGAGAACAGCGAGCCCGCCGTTCTGGTGGAAGGGCTGCACAAGGCCTACGGCGACACGCGTGCGCTGGACGGTCTCGACATGACCGTGGAGCGGGGGACGGTGCACG
The DNA here is from genome assembly GCF_018316655.1 of Nocardiopsis changdeensis. GTDB lineage: Bacteria > Actinomycetota > Actinomycetes > Streptosporangiales > Streptosporangiaceae > Nocardiopsis > Nocardiopsis changdeensis. The sequence goes on from NZ_CP074133.1 coordinate 1,967,182, forward strand.
CCATCCTGGGGCCCAACGGCGCGGGCAAGACCACGCTGGTCCGGACCCTGGCCACCCTGCTGCGGGTGCAGCGGGGACGGGTGGAGGTGGACGGGGTCGACGTCGCCACCCGGCCGCGCGACGTCCGGCGCCGCATCGGGCTGCTCGGCCAGCACGCGGCACTGGACGAGGAGCTGTCCGGGCGGCAGAACCTCGAACTGTTCGGCCGCCTGCACCACCTGGGCGACCGCCGGGCCGCCACCCGCGCCGGCGAACTGCTGGAGCGGTTCGGCCTGGCCGACACCGGCAAGCGCCCGGTGTCCGGGTACAGCGGGGGCATGCGCCGCCGCCTGGACCTGGCGGCCTCGCTCATCGTCGACCCGGCGGTGCTGTTCCTGGACGAGCCGACCACCGGCCTGGACCCGCGCGGGCGCACCGAGGTGTGGGAGTCGGTCCGCTCGCTGGTGGGCGCGGGGACCACGGTGCTGCTCACCACCCAGTACCTGGAGGAGGCGGACCAGCTGGCCGATCTCATCAGCGTGGTCGACGGCGGCCGGGTGATCGCCGAGGGCACCGCCGACCGGCTCAAGGGGATGGTCGGCGGCGACCGGCTCGACGTGGTCATCGCGGACCCGGGCCGCCTGGCCGAGGCCGCCGTCGTGCTGGGACGCCTCTTCGGCGGCTCCGGCGCGTTCGACCTTGACCAACTGGTCAAGTTTGACCAGTCGTCCGGGGAGGGTGAGCGCGCACGCCGCATCAGCCTCCCGGTCGCCGACCGGCGGGGCGCATTGGCCCGCGCCGTCCGGGCGCTGGACGCGGAGGGGATCGAGGCGGAGGACCTGGCCGTCCGCCGCCCCACCCTGGACGAGGTCTTCCTCCGCCTCACCGGATCCCCCGCCGAGCCCCCCGCGGACGCCGCCGGGGCCCCGGCCTCGCCCGCCGCGGGCGTCCCCGCCGCCCCGGGCACCACGTGACCGACCCGCGCACCCCGGCCCCGCGGCTCCGCCCCGCGCGCTCCGGCACCCGCCCGGACCCGCGCGAGGCCACCCGCGACCGGCCCCTGCCCGGCAGGGGCGGTGCCCGGTGGGGCCGCAACCGCGCCCCGGCCGGCGGGGGCGGTGCCTCACGGGGCGGGGGAGGTGCCCTGCACCGGGAGACCGGCACCCCGCGGAATGGCGATGGTGCCCTGCCCCCTGGGAGCGGGGGCCTGACCGGCTGGGACGGCGCCCCGGCTGCCGGGGGCAACTCCCTGCGGGACGGGGGAGGCGCCCTGCCCGGCGGGGGCGGGGACGGACATCCGGGGCGGGCCCCGGCCGCTGACGACGATCGGAGAAGGACATGACACGCACGACCGACCTGTACGACGCCCGGGCGCACGAGGAGGAACTCGGAGCCCTCGCCCGCTGGGCGGGCGACTCCTGGACGATGACCCGCCGGGAGTTCGCCCGCTGGGCCCGCAACCCGTGGGGCCCGGTCATCGGGCTGCTCTTCCCGGTGATGATGCTGGTGCTCTTCGCGCTCTTCCTCGGCGGGAGCATGACCGTCGCCGGCGGCGGCGACTACACCGAGTTCCTGGTCCCCGGCCTGCTGGTGCTCACCATGGCGTTCGGCCTGGAGGGCACGATGACCGCCATCACCCGTGACCTGGAGCGCGGGGTGCTGGACCGGTTCCGCTCCCTGCCCATGGCCTCCACCGCCGTGCTGGTCGGGCGCGGGGTCGCCGACCTCCTGGAGTCCGTCGCGGGCCTGCTCATCGTGCTCGCCGCCGGCTTCGCCCTCGGCTGGCGCTGGCACGGCAGCCTGGGCGCGGCACTGGGCGCGGTGGGCCTGCTGCTCCTGCTGCGCGCCGCGATGCTGGCCTGCGGCGTCTGGCTGGGGCTGGTCGTGGGGCGGCCGGAACTGGTGATGGCGGTGCAGATCCTGGTGTGGCCGGTGGCCTTCACCTCCAGCGCCTTCGCCTCCCCCGAGGCCATGCCGGGGTGGCTGGGCGCGGTCGCCGAGTGGAACCCGATGTCGGCGACGGCCACCGCGGTCCGCGACCTGTTCGGCAACCCCGGCGCGGCGGGCACCTCCTGGGCGGCGGAGAACGCCCTGTTCCTGGCGGTGCTGTGGCCGGTGCTGCTGCTCCTGGTCGCCTGCCCGATGGCCGCGGCCCGATTCCGGTCCCTGTCCCGCTGACCCGGCCGTGGGCATCCGCGGGGTCCGACCGGATCCCGCGGACACCCGCTCCGTACCTGGACGCCCGGGGGAGGACGACCTGTCCGCCCCCGGGCGCCCGTGCGTTCCCGCCCACGCCCCGCGCTCCGTATACCGGGCCCCCGGGAGCCCCTGGCCGCGCCCCACGTTTCGCCTACCGGGTTCCCGTGAGTTCCCGTCCGCGTCCTGCGTTTCGCTTACCGGACTCCCGGGCGTTCTCCCGTGCCGCGCACGCCGCTCCGGGTGCCCCGGCTCCTCCCGGGCACCGCCCCCCGGGAGCCGGGGTCAGGCCGGGGGCTCGCCGATCCGCCAGGCCGCCATGAGCTCGGGGTTGTCCTCGGCGAACACGCCCTCGAAGGGGTTCCCGCCCTCGCCCGCGAACGAGTGCGCGCCCGTCTCGATGCGCTCGATCAGCCGCCGCGTCCACTCCGCCTCCGCGCGGCCCACGGCCAGCCACATGCCCATGATCTCGCCGATATGGCCCATGGTGTCGGCGTACTCGTCGGGGATGTAGTGGCTGCTGACCGAGTCCTGCCAGGCCTTCAGCCCCTCCTCGCGGACGCTCAGCAGCTCGACCACCTCGTGGCGGGGCAGGTCCACCATGAACCCCAGGCCGGCCGAGAGCATGTCCCGCCGCTCGTCGTGCGCGGACAGCGCCCGCCGCAGCAGCGAGAAGTACTCCTCGACGCCCTCCGGGGTGATCTCGTACTCGGTGCGGGGCGGGCCGCCCGCGGTGGAGGGCGCGGTGTCGTGCGCGCGCAGCAGGCCCTGCTTGGCCAGCTGCTTCAGGGCGTGGTAGACCGACCCCGGCTTGGCGTTGGACCACTCGTCGGCGCCCCAGAACTCCAGGTCGTTGCGCACCTGGTAGCCGTGCGCCCGGCCGTGCAGGCGGACCGCCCCCAGGACCAGCAGCCGGATGGCCGACATGCCACACCCTCCCCGTTCGGCAACGGAATGCTAATCAACTTTGACTACTCTATCCGACGGGTGCGGCCCGCGCCCAGGGCCGCACCCCCGGTCACCCGCGGGCCGGGGCCGTGTCGCCCTGCCGCCGGTGCTCGGAGCCCAGCGCGATCGGCGCCGCCAGCCACTCGTCGCGCAGCCCGAACGCGTCGACCAGCTGCACCGCGTACGGCCGCAGCCCCCGGCACAGGTCGTCCACCGCCCGCGTCACCGCCTTGGTCCGCGCCGTCGACAGCCGCTCGTGCTCCAGGAACCAGGCGCGGTCCTCCTCGATCACGGACATCACGTACAGGTCGCACACGCGGTTGAGCAGCTTGGCCGTCGCCTTGTCGCCGCACCGGTCGATCCCGGCCACGAACGCCTCCAGCACCACCCGGTCCATGTGCGCCCGCCCGGCGGCCAGCACGTGGTCCTGGGCCCGGTTGAACACCTCGAACGCGTCGCCGCCGTCCTTCCCGGCGCGGCGCAGCCGCCCGGCCAGGCCCTCGATGATGTGCTCCTCCCGGTCCTCGAACAGCTCCAGGTGCCAGCCCCGGTTGTACAGGTCGGCGCCGTCGCGTCCGGGGGAGGCCGCGATGAGCCGGTCGATCAGCGGGATCGCCGCGGTCCGCTCGATCACCGTCTCGAACACCCTGCCCGCCATGAACCGGGCCAGCCCCATCGTGTCCAGGTCGCCGAACGAGTCCTGGAAGTTGGTCAGCAGGCCCTTGGTGAGCTGCTGCAGCAGGACCGTGTTGTCGCCCTCGAACGTCGTGAAGATGTCGGAGTCGGCCTTGAGCTGCGGGATGCGGTTCTCCGACAGGTACCCGGCACCGCCGCACGCCTCCCGGCAGGTCTGGATGGTGGCGGTCGCGTGCCAGGTGGAGACGGCCTTCAGCCCCGCCGCCCGCGACTCCAGCTCACGCTGGGCGTGCTCGTCGCGGCGCGGTGCCCGCGACAGCTCGTGCAGCCGCGTCACCAGCTCCTCCTGCGCGAAGTGCAGGGCGTAGGTCCGGGCCAGCGCGGGCAGCAGCTTGCGCTGGTGCGCCAGGTAGTCGAGGATGCGCACCTCCTGCTCGGGCGCGCCGTCGACGCCGGGCCGGGTGAACTGGCGCCGGGTGTCGGCGTAGCGCACCGCGATGGCCAGCGCGGCCTTGGCGGCGCCGCCCGCGCCCCCGGCCACGCTGATGCGGCCGCGGATCAGCGTGCCCAGCATGGTGAAGAACCGCCGGTTGGGGTTCTGGATGGGGCTGGAGTAGGTGCCGTCGGGCGCCACGGTGCCGTACCGGTTGAGCAGGTTGGCGCGGGGCACCCGCACGCCCTCGAACCACAGCCGCCCGTTGTCCACGCCGTTGAGCCCGGCCTTGGGGCCGCAGTCCTCGATCCGCACCCCGGGCATCGGGTCGCCGTGCTCGTCGCGGATCGGCACGAGCAGGGCGTGCACCCCGTGCTCCTCGCCGTCGGCGTGCAACTGGGCGAACACGACCGCCATGCGGCCGTCCCGGGCGGCGTTGCCGATGTAGTCCTTGCGCGCCGACTCGTCGGGGGTGTCGATCACGAACTCTTCGGTGACCGGGTTGTAGGTGGCCGTCGTGCGCAGGTTCTGCACGTCCGAGCCGTGGCCGGTCTCGGTCATCGCGAAGCAGCCGGGCAGCTCCACCGACATGACCCGCGGCAGGTACTCGGTGTGGTGCCGCTCGGTGCCCAGGGCGCGGATCGCCCCGCCGAACAGGCCCCACTGCACGCCCATCTTGACCATGAGGGACAGGTCGGCGACGAGCATCTCGAAGGCCACCACGGAGGCGCCGATGTCGTCCGCGCCGCCCACCGAGGCGGGGAAGCCGTACGCGGGCAGGTCGGTCTCGGCCAGTGCGAGCAGCTGCTTCAGGGTGCGCTCGCGGTGCTCCTCCACGGACAGGCCGTACACGGGGGCGTACAGCTCTCCCCGCAGGACGTCCCGGACGCGTTCGCGCACGTGGGCCCACCGGCCGTCCAGGAGGCCGCGGAGTTCGGCCTCGTCCACCCGCAACGCCTGTTCGCTCATGTCTTCCCCCTGCTGGTCCTCGTCGACGCGGCCCCCTCGTGCCTACCACCCGCGCGGCCGGAGGGGTCGGGAACACGCCCGGTACGGGCGTGTGATCCCAACCTAGCCCCAGGGTTCCGCGCCGGACCGGAGAGGTCCGCCGCCCCGGGGCCCACCCCGGGCGGGTCGCGGGGTCCGTGCGGGGATCGCAGGTCCGGCGGCCCCGGTGCGTCTCACTGCCGGAGAAGCCCGCGTGGGCGGCCGTCCGGTGCGGCCGCAGGGACCGCCGCCCGAGGGCCGCCGGTCTCGGGGCGGCTCAACCTCCGGAGACGCCCGTGCGGACCGCAAGGGCCCTCCTCACGCGGCCACGGGCCCCGGTGCGTCCTGGCCACCGGGCACGCCGGTGCGGGCGGCCGTCCCCGTACGGTCGCATGGACTGCCGGGGCGGTGGCCCTGGCACGCCTCGGCCACCGGAGGCGTCCGCGCGGGTCGCCGGGGCCGCGAGGGGACCGCCGGCCCGGCGGTCCCGGGGGCCTCAGCCTTCGGAGGCGGCCGCGCGGGCGGCGGCGGAGCCGGTCGGGTCCGGGCCGAAGGCCGCGCGCATCTCCCCGGCGGTGAGGCCGTAGCGGTCGAGCCCGTACCTGTGGCCGCCGGGGTTCCGGCGCCGGTCCCGCCGCGTGTACGCGAGCGTGCGGGCCCGGCTGTCCGCGTCGAACTCCTCGCCCAGGCTCCGCCAGACGCGTTCGGCCGCGCCGAGCGGGTCGGACGTCAGCTCGTCGTAGGGCAGGTCGAGGAAGCGTTCGGGGGCGCTCCCGCGCCGCACGGCCCGGGCGCGCTCGGCGGCCCGCGCCCAGATGTCCAGCCACTCGCGGCCGATCCGGCGCGGGTCCACCCCGCGGCAGTGCAGGCGCATCCCCGCCTCGGTCAGGCTCGCCCACGACGGCATCGCCCGGGCGGGGTCGCGGTCGGTCAGGACCACCACCGCGTCGGGGAAGACCGACAGCAGGACGTCCAGGTTGGGCAGGTGCAGCGGGGACTTGAGCACCCAGCGCCGTGCGGGCCGCCCCCACTGGAGCGCCTGGAGCTGCTGTTTGAGGTAGACGTAGTCGGGGGTGGCGTCGCGCCGCTCCAGCCACGCGCGGTAGCCGGGGACGGGGGCGCGGACGTGGTTGTTCAGGCCGTGCGGCAGGAGGAAGACGCACTCCTCCGGCTCCATGGGGTGCATGGGGTGGATCGTCGCGAAGCCCGGGCCCAGGGCGTTCATGCCCCGGATCTGCGTCCGGGCCGAGGCGAGGCGCTCGCGCCTGCCCACCGTGCGCTCCCCGGGCCTGCCCGTGTCGGGGACCGGGCTCAGCAGCTCCCACAGCATCGGGGCGCGGCCCCGGACGTGCCGGGCGAGGAGCCCGTGCCCGAACGTGGTGCCGGTCCGGGGCAGGCCGGTGATGAACACCGGCCGGTCGACGGTCTCGGCGGCGACTTCGGGGCGGGCGTCGAGCAGGTGGAGCATGCGCAGGCGCGTCTCCAGCCGCCGCCGGATCTCGCTCCGCAGGGCGAACCGGCCGACCGGGGTGAGGTCGGGCGACGTCTGCCAGGCGTCGTGGAGGACCTTCAGGTCGGACAAAAAGGGCTCGTCGGGGAGCCGGGGCAGGCCGCTGCGGGAGGAGGCCGCCCGCAGCGCGGCGTCGAAGGACCCCCCGTCCCCGGACCGCCCCTCGAACGGGGCGAGCAGCGCGTTCACGGGTTCCAGCCACCACGCGGGGCGCACGCTCTGAGACGGTCTCTCCACTGGTCCTCCTTCGGTCGCGGACGTGCGGCCACCGGATCAGACCACGGCGGCGGGCGCCGGCGAAAGAGGGGGAAGGGCCCTCGTTCAGGCGCTCACCGGGGCCGCGGCGGCGTCGTCCACGCGGCGCAGCAGGTCGTCCAGGGAGAGGTCGAGGGCGGCGGCGATGGCGGCGACGGTGAAGAAGGCGGGGGTGGGGATGCGCCCGCCCTCGATCTTGCGCAGCGTCTCCACGGAGATCCCGGCCTGCCGGGCCACGTCCACCATGGTGCGGTCGGCGCGGGCGCTGCGCAGCAGCCCGCCGAGCAGGCGTCCGCGTTCGATCTGGGTCTGGGTCAGCGGCTCTCTCACCATGCCGTCGAGTCTAGACTCCCGCCCCGGATTCCGCCGGTATAGGTATCCGATCGCCGGTCCCGAGGGCGCGGACGGGCGGTCCCGGGCCGCCCGACCAGCCGCGCGGCCGGTGCCGGGCGCCGCGCCCGGCACCGGCCGGCTCAGGCCAGGCCGGGGACGGCGAGCTCCAGGGTGCCGTTCTCGGCGTCGAGCAGGGCCGGGACGCCCAGCGGCACCGTCAGCTGGGCGGCGCAGTGCCCCGTCTCCAGCCCCCACAGCACCGGTACCCCCAGCGGGGCGAGGCGGTCGCGCATCAGGTCGGCGATCGCCCCCGGGTCCGGCGGGCAGTCGGTCCACGTGCCCAGCACCACACCGGCCAGGCCGTCCGTCCACCCGGTGCGCAGCAGGTGGGTGAGCATCCGGTCGACCCGCGCCACGTCCTCGCCGACGTCCTCCAGCATGAGGATCCCCCCGGCGGCCGACGCCCGGCTGTGCGGCGTCCCCAGGCCGTCGTTGAGCAGGCTCAGGTTCCCGCCGAACACCACCCCCTCGGCGCGCCCGGGCACCAGCGCGTGCGCGCCCGACGAGGTCAGCACCGTGCGCCGCTCCGGCTCGAACAGGGTCACGCGCAGCTCCTCCTGCGCCACCGGGTCGCCCACGAAGTACTTGGTACCGATCACCGGCCCGTGGACCGTCGCCACGCCCAGCTCCACCGCGAACGCCTCGTGCAGCGCCGTGACGTCGCTGAACCCGATGAGCGCCTTGGGGGCGGCCGCCCGCAGCGCCGCGAAGTCGAGCAGGTCCAGGGTCCGGTGCGCCCCGTCCCCGCCCCGCACACAGAACACCGCGGCCACGTCCGGGTCGCACCACGCCTCCTGGAGGTCGGCGGCCCGGTCGGCGTCCTCGCCCGCCAGGTACGGCAGCACGGGGTGCCGGTCGCGCACGTGCGCCCCGAACTCCACGGCCAGCCCCCAGCGGCGCAGTTCCTCGGCCGCCGTCTCCAGCATCGGCTCCGGGACCGGACTGCACGGCGCCACCAGCCGCACCCGGTCGCCCCTGCGCAGCCGCGGCGGCCGGACCCCCGCCGCCACCCCCCGGTCGGCCACCGCCGTCGGTTCCGTCACGTGTTCCCCCCTCATGGATCCCGGTATCGCCGCGCCCGCCTTGACGGCGCGCGCCCACCCATAACGCTCGGCCGCTCAGGCCCGCAGGAAGCGGTCCAGGGCCCGCACCCCGAACCGCAGCCCCTCCAGCGGCACCCGCTCGTCCACCCCGTGGAGCAGCCCCGTGTAGTCCAGGCCCTCCGGCTGCCAGGACGGCGAGAACCCGTAGCAGTCGATCCCCAGCCGCGCGAACACCTTGGCGTCGGTCCCGCCGGACAGGCACACCGGCACCACGTGCGCCCCGGGGTCCTGCTCCAGCAGGGCGGCGCGCAGCGCGGCGAACGCGGGCGAGTCCACCGGGGCGGACACCGGCGGCGAGGAGTGCGCGTACTCCCACGACACCCGGTCCCCGGTGAGCGCGTCCATCGTGCGCTCGAAGTCCGCGGCGGCCCCCGGCAGCACCCGGCCGTCCACCCCCGCGGTGGCCTCGCCCGGGACCACGTTGACCTTGTACCCGGCGGAGAGCATCGTGGGCGCGGCGCTGTTGCGCAGGGCGGGGGAGACCAGCGGGGCCGCCGTGCCCAGCCGGGCCAGCAGCGCCTCCACCGCCTCGTCGGTGTCGGCGTCCCCAGGGGTACGCTCCACCCCCAGGGCGGCGGCGATGCCGTCCAGGGCGGCCCGCACCACGGGGGTGGGGTGCAGCGGCCAGCGGTGGCCGGCGATCCGCACGACCGCCTCGGCCAGGCTCGCGACGGCGTTGTCCCGGGGTGGGCGCGACCCGTGCCCGGCGGTGCCCGCGGCGCGCAGCGTCAGCCAGGCGCTGCCCCGCTCGGCGGCCCCCACCGGGTACAGCCGCACGGTCCGCCCGTCGGCGCCGCGGGCGTACACGGTCTCGCCGCCGCCCTCGCCGACGGCCTCGGTGCAGCCCTCGAACAGGTCGGCGTGCCGCCGCACCAGGAACTCGGCGCCGTGCTCGGAGCTGTCCTCCTCGTCGGCGACGAACGCCAGCACGATGTCGCGGCGCGGACGCACTCCGGCGCGGGCCCATTCCCGGACGACGGCGGTGACCATGCCGACGGTGTTCTTCATGTCCACGGCGCCGCGCCCCCAGAGCGCGGGCAGCCCGGTGACGGGGCAGTCGGCGATCTCCCCGGAGAACGGGGGCACCGTCCAGTCGGCGGCGTCGGCGGGCACCACGTCCAGGTGGCCGTGGACGAGCAGGGCGGGCGCGTCCGGGTCGGTGCCGGGCACCCGGGCCACCACGTTGGCCCGGCGCGGCTTCGACTCCAGCACCACCGGGGCGAGCCCGGCGTCGGTCAGCGCCTCGGCCGCGTACTCGGCGGCGGCCCGTTCGTCCCCCTCGCCCCCGCCCCGGTTGGTGGAGTCCCGGCGGATCAGCCCCCGGGTGAGGACGACGGCGTCCTCACCGGCCCGGGCGGTGTCGGTGGCGGAGGAGGTGGGGGCCACGGCGCGGCCTTTCTGCGGTTCTGCGGTGCGGGAGGGTGTGCGGGTCCGGGAGGTGGACGCGGGGCGGCCGGTCAGCCGTAGTCCTGCTCCATCGCCTGGGAGATCATCGTGGTGACGGTCTTGAAGCAGCGGATCATCTCGTAGGCGTCCGGCGAGGTGTAGCGGACGCGGCGCGCCCCGGTCCGGGTGACCCCGGGGACGAGGGCGGCGGCCTGCGCCAGGTGGGCGGCGTCCACCTCGACCTCCACGGCCCGGGCGGCGGGCTCCGCGGGGTCCAGGCGCCCGGCGAGCAGGGTGGCCTTCGACGCGGCCAGCCGGATGTCCTCGGCGGTGCGCGCGGGCGGGCGGCAGCGGGCCGCGTACCGGCTCACGTACTCCTTGACCGCGACGGTGCGGGCGAACGGGGCGTAGGTCTCGGCGTCCTCGCAGGCGCGGTCGTCGCCGGTGACCAGGATGACGGGGGTGCCGTACTCGGCGACCACGGCGGCGTTGAGCCGGCCCTCGCTCGCGGGCTCCCCGTCCAGCCACACCCCGGTGACGGCGTTGGGGAGGTAGGTGTGGGCGAGCACGCCCTCCTCGCCCGCGCCGCAGTGGTAGCCCAGGAACACGGCGCCGTCGCAGTCGCCGTGCTGGACGCCCTCCACCATCGACAGCTCCTTGTGGCGGCCGGTGATCATGGTGGCGCGCCCGTCCAGCTCCTCCAGCAGCAGGTTGCGCATGGTGGAGTGGGCCTCGTTGACCAGGACCTCGGTGGCGCCGCCGTCGAACAGCCCGGCGATCGCCGCGTTGACGTCGCCCGTGAACATCGTCCGGCAGCGCTGCCACTGCTCCGTGCCGGGTTCGCAGTCGGCGGGCCAGGTGACGCCGGTGGCGCCCTCCATGTCCGCGGAGATCAGGATCTTCACCCGCCCGACACTAGCCCCCACCGCACTGACCGCGCCAGACATCGCCGGAACAGGCCCGGACTACCGGTCCCCGCGGATCTCCCGGACGTCCCCGGCGGCCTCCCGCACGCCGGGGTCGGGGTCGGCGGCCAGCAGGGAGATCAGGTCGCCGGTGCCGGGGGTGGACCACCCGCAGACCGCCCACACCAGGGCGGAGCGCACCCGCGGGTCGGGGTGGCCGGCCAGCGGGAGCAGCCGGTCCACGGGACCGCGCCGCCGGTGGCCGAACCCCTCCAGCGCCGCGCACAGCGCCGCCGCGTCGCCGTCGGCCGACGCCCGGTCGATGCGCTCCAGCAGCACCCGGGGCGGCGGCCAGGGGCCGTCCGCCGGATGGGGCCTGCGTTCGAGCAGTCTCCGCGATCCGTACGCGCCGCGCACCGGGCAGCCGGCGCACGTGCACGGCGGCCGCCCGTGGGCCCCGGGCAGGTAGCGCCAGCCGACCCCGCGGCGCACGGTCCGGACCGCGCGCACCTCCCGGGCGGTCACCGCCCGGGGCACGAACACCTCCCAGCCGCGCGGGTCCTCCAGCGCGGCGACGGCGCCCACGGCCCCGGCCGCGGTCGTCCGGCGCCCGGGGCCGCCGTAGTGCCCGACCAGGACGGGTTCGCCGTCGGGCAGCAGCAGGTGCACGGCGGCCATGCCCCGGGCGTCCTTCCAGCGGGACAGCTCGCGCAGCCACTGGTGGGTGAGCGTGTAGGAGGGCAGCACCGGGAAGCAGTACACCCCGCGCTGCCCGTCGCGCCCGGGGTTCGCGCGCAGCCCGGACCGCGCCGCGCGCCGGGCGGCCGCGGCGGGCGCCAGGTGGACGAACCGCGCCACGGGACCTCCGGGGGTGCGCTGGGAGGGGAGCCGGGGGACGGCGGCTACGGGAGGGTGAGGATCTCCGCGCCGGTGTCGGTGATGACCAGGGTGTGCTCGAACTGGGCCGTCCATTTGCGGTCGGCCGTCACGGCGGTCCAGCCGTCGTCCCACATGTCGTAGTCGACCCCGCCCAGGGTGATCATCGGCTCGATCGTGAACGTCATCCCGGGCACCATCTCGGTGTCCGCGCGCGGGTCGTCGTAGTGCGGCACCACCAGGCCGGAGTGGAACTCCGGGCCGACGCCGTGCCCGGTGAAGTCGCGCACCACCCCGTAGCCGAACCGCTTGGCGTACGACTCGATGACCCGGCCGATCACGTTGATCCGCCGCCCCGGGCGGCACGCCTTGATGGCGCGCATGGTGGCCTCGCGGGTGCGCTCCACCAGCAGGCGGTGCTCCTCGGACACGTTCCCGGCCAGGAACGTGGCGTTGGTGTCGCCGTGCACGCCGTCCTTGTAGGCGGTGATGTCGATGTTGACGATGTCGCCGTCGGAGACCACCGTGTCGTCCGGGATGCCGTGGCAGATGACCTCGTTGAGCGAGGAGCACAGCGACTTGGGGTAGCCCTTGTACCCCAGCGTGCTCGGGTAGGCGCCGTGGTCCAGCAGGAACTCGTGGCCGATCCGGTCGAGCTCGTCGGTGGTCACCCCCGGCACGACGTGCCTGCCGACCTCCTCCAGCGCCTGCGCGGCGATCCGCCCCGCCACGCGCATCCGCTCGATGGTCTCCGGGGTCTGCACGTCGCCCAGGACGCCCTCCACGGGGTGCTTCCGCCCGACGTACTCGGGGCGGACGATGTGGGAGGGGACCGAACGTTGTGGCGAGATGCGCCCGGGAACCAGCGGAGTAGTCATGGACACGGATTGTAGTTCGTGGCGCCGGCCGGCAGAGGCCGCGCGGGTGTGAGGAACACCCCCGCCCGGGTAGGTGACCGACCAGGAACGAGGAAAGGCGGACGCGGTGGCCGACGTACAGGATGACGGCTGGTGGTACTGCCTCAGGCACAACACCGTCGAGCACGGGGCCGGCTGCCCCAACCGGGAGCGCCTGGGGCCCTATCCGGACGAGGCCACGGCGGCGCGGGCGCTGACCATCGCCGCCGAGCGCAACAGCGACTGGGAGGACGAGGACGAGAAGGACGGGTGGTGAGGGGGCGCGCACCGGATTCCGAACCCGGTTCTGACAGGATCGGCGCATGACCGAAGTGAGCACACCTGAGACCACCGACATCACCGGGCGCACCATCTCCGTCCTGGGCGGGACGGGCGACCAGGGGCGCGGGCTGGCCCGCCGGTTCGCCCTGGCCGGGCACACCGTGTACCTGGGGTCGCGCAGCGCCGAGCGCGCCGAGAAGGCCGCCCGCGAGCTGGTGGAGGCCGAGTCCGCCGCCATCGACGTCCGCGGCCTGGACAACGCCTCCGCCGCGGCCGAGGGCGACATCGTCATCGTGGCCGTTCCCTGGGACGGGCACCGGGAGCTGCTGGAGTCCCTGGCCGGGCCGCTGGCGGGCAAGCTCGTGGTGGACTGCGTCAACCCGCTCGGCTTCGACAAGCGCGGCCCGTTCGCGCTGGACGTGCCCGAGGGCAGCGCGGCGGAGCAGGCCGCCGCGGTGCTGCCGGACAGCACCGTCACGGCGGCGTTCCACCACGTCTCCGCCGTGATCCTCCTGGACCCGGAGGTGGAGACCGTGGACCTGGACGTCCTGGTGCTGGGCGAGGACCGGGCCGCCACCGACACGGTGCGGGCCCTGGCCGAGCTCATCCCGGGCGTGCGCGGGGTGTTCGGCGGGCGGCTGCGCAACGCCCACCAGGTGGAGGCGCTCACCGCGAACCTCATCGCGGTCAACCGCCGCTACAAGACCCACGCGGGGATCCGGATCACCGGCCTGTGAACACCGCGGCGGGGCCGGGGGAGCGCCCCCGGCCCCGCGCCGCGCCCCGTCCGGGTCAGGACACCCAGCCCTTGACCTTCTCGATGAGCGCGGCCGGGTCCTCGCCCACCGGGATGACGTTGAGGCTGGTGACCCCGGCGGTGCGGAACGCCTCCACGCGCTCGCGCACGTACGACTCGGGGCCGACCATGTTGGTCAGCTCCACGAACTCCTCGGGGACGGCGGCGGCCGCCTCGTCCTTCTTCCCGTCCAGGTACAGGTCCTGGATCTTCTCGGCCGCCTCCTCGTAGCCGTAGCGGCGGGCGACGGTGTTGTAGAAGTTCTTGCCCTTGGCGCCCATGCCGCCGACGTACAGGGCGATCATCGGGCGCACGAGGTCGAGCAGCTTCTTGGTGTCCTCGCCCTCGCCGATGGCGAGCAGGCCGCCCGCGGCGATCTCCAGCCCGCCCAGCGACGCGTCGCGCCTGTCCCCGCCCGCCGCCAGGGCCTCGCCCCACACGGTGCCGGCCTTCTCGGGGATGAACAGGTGGGGGAGCCAGCCGTCGGCGATCTCGGCGGTCATCTCCACGTTCTTGACGCCCAGGGACGCCACGTAGATCGGGATCTCGGACCGCACGGGGTGGTTGATGATCTTGAGCGGCCTGCCCAGGCCGGTGCCCTGGTCGGCGGGCAGCGGCAGCCGGAACACCGGGCCGTCGTGGGTGAGGCGTTCCTCGCGCTTCCACACCTTGCGGCAGATCTCGATGGTGTCGCGGGTGCGGGCCAGCGGCTTGACGTAGGGGACGCCGTGGAAGCCCTCGATGACCTGCGGGCCGCTGGCGCCCAGGCCGAGGATCGCCCGGCCGCCGGACAGGTGGTCCAGTCCCGCGGCGGTCATCGCGATGAGCGTGGGGGTGCGGGTGTACAGGGGCAGGATCGCCGAGCCGATGTTCACGGTCTCGGTCCGGGCGGCGATGTAGCCCATGAGGGTGGCGGCGTCGAAGCCGTAGGCCTCGGCGACCCAGACGGTGTCCAGCCCGGCCTTCTCCAGTTCGACCACCTGGTCGACCGCGGCCTTGGGCTCGCCCGCGTACTGGAGCGGCATCGAGATGCGCATGCGTCCTCCCAAGGGCCGGGTGCCCCGGCCCGCGTAGGTGCTGGGATATGAGGCGACTCTACTCCCGAGTACGATTCGGTTCGTGTCCCGCCTCACATGAATCCGGCACCCCGATGCCCGGACCGCCCGTACACGGCGGACGCCGGCCGGGGCGGGTGCCCCGGCCGGCGTCCGTTGCGGGGGACGCCCCGCGGGTCAGCTCGCGTACGAGTGCTCCGCGTCGGGGAAGACCCCGTTGACGACCTCGTCGGCGAACGCCGACGCCGCGTCGCGCAGCGTGTCGTGCAGGTTGGCGTAGGTCTTGACGAACTTGGCCACCCGCGGGCTCAGCCCGGCCATGTCCTGCCACACCAGCACCTGGGCGTCGGTGGCCTTGCCCGCCCCGATGCCCACGGTCGGGATGCCCAGCTGCTCGGTGACCTGGGCGGCCAGGTCGCTGGGCACGCACTCCAGGACGACGGAGAACGCGCCCGCCCGCTCCAGCTCCTTGGCGTCCTTGAGCAGGGCGGCGGCGGCCTCGCCGCGGCCCTGCACCCGGTACCCGCCCAGCGTGTTCACCGACTGGGGGGTCAGGCCCAGGTGGGCCATCACCGGGATGCCCGCCGAAACGAGCAGTTCCACCTGCCGGGCGACGGCGTGGCCGCCCTCCAGCTTCACGGCCTGGGCGCCGCCCTCCTTCATGAACCGGGAGGCGGTCGCCAGGGCCTGCTCGGGGGAGCCCTGGTAGGAGCCGAACGGCAGGTCCGCCACCACCAGCGCCCGCTTGGTGGAGCGGGACACCGCGGCGGTGAGGGGCACCAGCTCGTCCACGGAGACCGGGACGGTGGTGTCGTAGCCGTACACGACGTTGGCCGCCGAGTCGCCGACGAGGAGGACGGGGATGCCCGCCTCGTCGAACACCCGCGCGGTGAGGGCGTCGTAGGCGGTCAGCATCGGCCAGGTCTCGCCGCGCCGCTTGGCGGCGGCCAGGTCGCGGATGGTGACGCGCCGGTTGGTGACCCCGCCGTACAGGGCGGAGGGGGTCTTGTCAGTGGTGCTCATGATGTCTTCCTCCGTTGTCTCGAAGCACCGCGTGGGTGTCCCCGGACGTGTGGACGAAATAGATGTGCGCCGCGCGGACGCGGCGGATGTGCGGCCCCGCGGGGCCGGGGGCGGTCGGGCTCCGGCCGCCGCCGTCGGCGGTGGGAAGGGCCGGGCCCGCGTGCCGTGTGTGCATCATCGCACGGTCGCGCGCGTCCGCTTCCTTCGGGATACAACCGGGACCCGGGGCGGGAACTTCCCCCGTGGCCCTCTCTCTCGGACGGGCGTGCGTCACGCCGCCCGCCCCCGCCGGGCGGACGCGGTCACCGGGAGCGCGCCGCGGGGACGGAAGGGCCCGGCCGCTACCATGGCGATCCCGTCGGGCGGGTCGTCCGCCCGCGCGCGGACGGGTTCGTGGAGAACGAGGGTGCTCACGTGGACGCTGGGACGGCTTATCGACGGCGGTGGGGCGGACTGGCGGTCCTCATCATCTGCCTGCTGGTGCTCGTCGCGGACAACACGATCCTCAACGTCGCCCTGCGCACCCTCTCCGACCCCGAGCTCGGGGTCGGCGCCAGCCAGTCCGAGCTGGCCTGGGCGATCAACTCCTACACCCTGGTCTTCGCCGGGATGCTGTTCACCTTCGGCGTCCTGGGCGACCGGTGGGGGCGTAGACGGATGATCACCGCCGGGCTCGCGGTGTTCGGCGCGGCCTCGGCGCTGTCCGCCTACTCCCAGAGCCCCGAGCAGCTCATCGCCGCCCGCGCGGTGATGGGCTTCGGCGCCGCCATGGTGATGCCGCAGACCCTGTCGATCATCACCGCCGTCTTTCCGGCCGAGGAGCGCGGCCGCGCCATCGGCCTGTGGTCGGGCTCGGTCGGGCTGGCCATGGCGATCGGGCCGTCGGCGGGCGGCCTGCTGCTGGAGAACTTCTGGTGGGGGTCGATCTTCCTCGTCAACGTGCCGTTCGTGCTGCTGGGCCTGGCCCTGATGTACTTCCTGGTCCCGGAGTCCAGGGACGAGGCCCCCGGCCGCCTGGACGTCCCCGGGGTGCTGCTGTCCGTCCCGGGCCTGGTCCTGCTCATCTACGGCATCATCACCGCGGGCGAGCGCTCCTCCCTGGCCGGGCCCGACGTGTGGGGCAGCCTGTTGGGCGGGGTGGCGGTCGTCGCCCTGTTCCTGTTCCACGAGTCGCGCACCGAGAACCCGTCGCTGGACGTGCGGTTCTTCCGGAACCCGCGGTTCAGCGTCGCCATGGCCACCGTCATGCTGATGTTCTTCAGCATGTCCGGGCTCATCTTCTTCATGAGCTTCTACTGGCAGAGCGTGCGCGAGTTCAGCCCGTTCGTCGCCGGGCTGCTGGTGCTCCCGGCCGCGGTCGGCCAGATGCTCCTGGCTCCGCTCAGCCCCAACCTGGTCCGGCGGTTCGGGCCGCGCGCCGTCGCCGCCACCGGCATCCTCATCGTCTGCGCCAGCCTGGCGTTCTTCACCCTGCTGGAGGCGGACACCCCGCTCTGGCTGATCCTGGTCTTCTTCTTCACCCAGGCCAGTGCCATGGCGGTGGTCCTCACCCCGTCCACCGACGCGATCGTCTCGTCGGTGCCGCCGGGCAAGGCGGGCGCGGCCTCGGCGATGCAGAACACCGTCCGCCAGGTGGCCACCGCCATGGGCGTCGCGGTGCTGGGGGCGGTCATCTCCTTCCGCTACCGGGCGGACATCACCCCGGCCCTGGAGGAGGCCGCCGCGCAGGAGGGAGCCGCCGCGCACCCGGGCGACCCGGGGCTGCACGCGGCGGGCGAGTCGATCGAGGCCACCATGGCCGTGGCCCGGAGCCTGGGCGAGGCGGGGGCGGCGCTGGTGGCACCGGCCAAGGAGGCGTTCCTGTCGGGGCTGCACGCGGCGGCGCTGGTGTCGCTGTGCTGCGCGGCCGTCGGGGTGGTCATCGTGCTGGTGTGGATGCCGCGCGAGGCCGGAGCGCACCAGGCCGCGGACGGGCCCCGCACGCCCGCGCCCGAGGCGGACGGCCAGGGCTGAGTGGGCCGGTACGCCTAGATCCAGCCCTCCTCCCAGGCGCGGTGCGCGGCCGCGTGCCGGGACGACACCCCCAGCTTGCCCATCGCCGACGACAGGTAGTTGCGCACCGTCCCGGGCGCCAGGTGAACCCGGGCGGCGATCTCGTTGACGGACGCCCCGCCCCGGGAGTGTCGCAGCACCTCCAGCTCCCGCTCCCCGAGCGGGCAGTCGTCCTCGGTCAGCGCGGACGCGGCGATGTCGGGGTCCACGTACCGGCGGCCCGCCGCCACCTCCCGCAGGATCTCGGCGAGCCGCTCCGCCGGGGTGGTCTTGGGCACGAAACCGCTCGCCCCCGCCCGCAGGGCGCGCCGCAGCACGCCGGGCCGGGCGTGCCGGGTCACCAGCACCACCCGGCAGCCGGGGTCGTCCCGGATCTCCTCGGCCGCCCGCAGCCCGTCCGCCGGGGGCATCTCCAGGTCCAGGACCGCGATGTCGGGCCGGTGCGCGCGGGCCAGCCGCACCGCTTCGGTGGAGGTGGCGGCCTGCGCCACGACCTCCAGGTCGGGCTCCAGCCCGAGCAGGGCGGCCAGGGCGCCGCGCAGCAGGTCCTCGTCGTCGGCGACCAGCAGCCGGATGCTCATCCGTTCCCCTCCCAGGGCAGGACGGCGGTCACGGTGAACCGGCCGCCCGTGTCGTCCCACGTCAGCGTGCCCCCGGCGGTCCCGACCCGCTCGGCCAGGGAGCGCAGGCCGGTACCGTCGCCGCTCCCGGCGGGGTCGGCGCCGTCGTTGGCGACCCGCAGCCGTACGCCGTCGCCCTCGGGGCGCAGGGCGATCTCCACCTCGCCCGCCCGGCTGTGCCGCAGCACGTTGGTGGTGGCCTCGCGCACGACCAGGCCCAGCAGCCCCCGGACCCCGTCGCTCCCGCCGTCGACCGCCTCCACCGACGAGCGCACCCGGATCCCGGCGGACTCCAGGACCCTGGCGGCGTTGGCGACCTCCCGCTCCAGCGAGGTGCCCCGGTAGCCCCGGACCACGGCGCGGGTGTCGCGCAGCGCGTCGGCGGCCAGGCCGGCGACCTCCCGCATCTCCCCGGCGGCCCGCTCCGGATCGGTCCCGGCCAGCCGGGCGGCCAGCTGGGCCTTGAGCGCGATCACCTGGAGGTGGTGGCCCTGCACGTCGTGCAGCTCGGCGGCGAACCGCAGCCGCTCCCCGGCGACCGCGAGCCGGGCGGCCAGCCGACGGGACTCGTCGAGGCGCGCGGCGACGTCCCAGGTCCACAGCAGGCCGAGCACCGCCCAGGCCACGACCAGCGCCAGCCCGGGAGGGAACAGCACCCCGAACGCGTCCGACCCGCGCAGCAGCCCGGGCACGGCCAGGGCGAGCGCGACCGCGGCGAGGGACACCCAGGCCGGGCGCGGACGCAGGAACATCGCCACGGGGGCGGCCACCGTCGCGGGGGCCACCGACCACAGCACCTCGTCCAGCGGCCACAGGACCAGGGCGGTGACCAGCGCGCCCGCGCACCCCGCGGCGGCCCACCCGGCGGGGAAGGGGCCGTCGGGCCCGCGGGTCAGGCGGCGGCCGAACAGGGCGAACAGCGAGAGCGAGGTCAGGGCCAGGGCCGCGCCGCCGGCGGCCGCGGCCCATGGGGACAGGCCGGGGTCCCACAGGTGCGGGGCCAGTGCCGGGGCCATGAAGGCCACCGTCACCCCGGCCAGGCTCCACCAGGTGAAGCGGCGCAGGCCCCCGGTCCCGGGTCCGTCGTCGGCAGTGTCCACCGGGCCATTGTCGCAGCGGGCCCGGGGCCGCGGCAGGGGGCGCATGACGGATGTCATGCCGGGAGGTGACGCGCGCACGCCGACGCCGGTGGTCCGGCACTACCGGGCGGGGCCCGCCGGGAGGAGTCTGGAGACACGACGGAAGATACCCCCTCCGGGTACCGGGGGGTGACGCAGAGGAGACCTCCCGTGAACGCGTACGAGACCGCACCCGAACCGAACGACACCCGGACCGCCGGGCCCGGGCCCCGGGCCGACCGGTCCGGGGAGGGCGGCCCGCGCCGGGCCGGGCGCTTCCTGCTCGCCCGCTGGCCCACCGCGGTGGCGCTGCTCTCCGCGGCCGTCCTCGGCGGCGGAGGGGGAGGGGAGGCCGACGCCGCGTACGGCTACGCCGAGATCCTCCCGCTGCTGCCCCTGGTCTACCTGCTCATGGCCAAGGTGGGGGAGAAGTACCGGTACCTCACCTGGCCCCTGGTCCTCGCCTCCTTCGTGGTGGTCACGGTCCTGCGGGCCACCGAGATCGCCGCGCCCTCCACGGTCTTCACCGCGCTGGCCCTGCTGGTCCTGGTCTGGTCGGCCCTGGACGGGCACCTGTTCCGCCCCGGCACGTACCGGATCCAGGCGCTGGGCATGCTGTTCTTCGGCGGGCTGGGACTGGTCGGCCTGGCGGTCGACCCCGAGGCCGCCCGCTACCTGATCGCGGCGGGCTGGCTCCTGCACGGGATCTGGGACTTCTACCACCTGTGGAAGGACCGCGCGGTGTCCCGCTCCTTCGCCGAGTGGTGCGGCGTGGTCGACGTCTGGGTCGCCGCCGAGCTGGTCTTCCGCCTCTGAACCGCACCGCCCCGCGCTCCGCGCCCGCCCCGGGCGCGGAGCGCCGTGCGCCCGGAGGGTGCGGCTACGCTCGCGGACATGCGCCTGACCGCCTTCACCGACGTGTCCCTGCGCCTGGTCATGCGGCTCGCCGTGGCCGGGGAGGGCGAGCTCCTCACCACGCGCGCCGTCGCGGACATGACCTCGGTGCCCTACACCCACATGGCCAAGGCGGTGGCGCGCCTGTCCGAGCTGGGCGTGGTGGAGGCCCGCCGGGGCCGGGGCGGCGGCCTGCGGCTCACCGCACGGGGGCGGCGGACCCCGGTCGGCGCGATCGTCCGCGAACTGGAGGGCGCGGGGGACCTTGCCGGGTGCGAGGACGACCCGCCCTGCCCGCTGCGCGCCGCCTGCCGCCTGCGCGGCGCCCTGCACCGGGCCCGCGAGGCGTTCTACGCCTCCCTCGACGAGGTGACGGTGGAGTCCCTGGTGTCGTCCCCGGCCCGGGAGACCCTGGTCCTGCTGCGCCCGGAAGCGCCCGATCGGGACGCCTCCGGAATGTGACCGAGCTCTCCGCGGACCCCCGCCGCGGACCTTTCCCGGCCCCGCCGGGGACCCGCGCCCCACCGCCCGCGGGACCGAAGACCCTGGCCCCGGCGCCGCCCGCCGGGCACCCGGCCCCGCCCGGGGCCCCGCCCGGCCGGGCCCCGGCGGAGGGGGTCGCGGAGCCGCTCTTAATGTGCATTTCAGATGCAAATTAACGAGTGCGAGGAGGTCGCATGCTCTCCGCCGAGTCCGCCGCCACGGTCCGGGCCACCCTGCCCGTCGTCGCGGAACACCTGGACGCCGTCACCGCCCGCTTCTACGACACCATGCTGGGCGAACACCCCGAACTCCTGGACGGCCTCTTCAACCGCGGCAACCAGGCATCGGGCGAGCAGCGCCGCGCCCTGGCCGGGGCCGTGGCCGCCTTCGCCTCCGCCCTGCTCGCCCACCCCGGCGAGCGCCCCGACGCCCTGCTCGGCCGGATCGCCCACAAGCACGCCTCCCTCGGCGTCACCGAGGACCAGTACACCGTCGTCCACAAGTACCTGTTCGGCGCCATCGCCCACGTGCTCGGCGAGGCGGCCACCCCCGAGGTGGTCGCCGCCTGGGACGAGGTCTACTGGCTCATGGCCGGCGCCCTCATCGCCCTGGAGGCGCGCCTGTACGCCGACGCCGGGCACGCCACGGGCCGCGACGTGTGGCGCCCCTGGACCGTCACCGAGCGCAGCGAGCAGACCCCCGACACCGTCAGCCTCACCCTCGAACCCGGGGACGGCGCCGGGGCCCCGCCCGCCCCGCTCCCCGGCCAGTACGTCAGCGTCCGGGTGCGCATGCCCGACGGCGTCCGCCAGGCCCGCCAGTACACCCTCACCGGCTGGGACGGCACCCGCCGCCGCATCACCGTCAAGCGCCTGCGCGCCGGGTCGGCCCCCGCCGGGGAGGTCTCCACCCTCCTGCACGGGACCGCCCGCCCCGGCGACACCCTCATGGTGTCCGCCCCGGCCGGCGACGTGGTCCTGCCCGGCGGCGACCACCCGCTGCTGTTCGCCTCCGCCGGGATCGGCTGCACCCCCGTGGTCGCCCTGCTGCGCGGCCTGGCCGAACGCGGCGACACCCGGCCCGTCCTGGTCCTGCACGCCGACCGCTCGCCCGGGGACCACGCCCACCGCGACGAGGTCGCCGCCCTGGTCGACGCGCTGCCCGGCGCCCGTGCCCTCACCTGGTACGAGACCGGCGGCGGCGACCGCACCGGCCGGATGGACCTGTCCGGGGTGGACGTCCCCGAGGGGGTGGAGGCGTTCCTGTGCGGCCCCCTGCCGTTCATGCGCGGGGTGCGGGCCCGGCTGCTGGACGCCGGGGTCCCCGCCCGGCGTGTCCGCTACGAGGTGTTCGGCCCCGACCTGTGGCAGGGCACCGCCTGACCGCGGCCCGGTGCGGGGCGGTGCGGGACGCCGTACTGTGACGGGATGCAGGACGACTCCCCCCGCCCCGTGTTCATCGGCCGCGACCGCCAGCTCGCCGCCCTGGTCGAGGACGCCCACCGCGTCCGGTCCGAGGGCGCCCGTGCCCTGCTGGTCTGCGGCGACGCCGGGATCGGCAAGACCCGGCTCGTCGACGAGTACCGGGACCGGACGCCGCTGGGCCGCACCGCCGTCGGCGGCTGCCTCGAACTCGGCGGCGACGGCATCCCCTTCGCGCCCTTCACCGCGCTGCTGCGGGACCTGTCCCGCGACGGCGGCGCCGGGCCGGTGCCCGGGGCCGGCCCGGTCCCGGAGGCCGACGGCACCGGCCGGGCGCGGCTGTTCGAGTCCGTCCTCACCTTCCTGGAGGAGCGGGCGCGCGGGGACGGACTCCTCGTCGTCGTGGAGGACCTGCACTGGGCGGACGCCTCCACCCGCGACCTGCTGGTGTTCCTGATGAGCAACCTGGGGGAGGCCCCGGTCCACCTGGTGGCCACCGTGCGCACCGACGACCTGCACCGCACCCACCCGCTGCGCCGCCTGCTGCCCCAGGTCGAACGGCTGCCCCGGGTCTCGCGCCTGGACCTCGAACCGTTCAGCCGGGACGAGGTCGCCGCCCAGGCCACCGCCCTGCGCGGCGCCCCGCCCGCCGACCCCGACCTGCTGCACGAGCGCAGCGGCGGCAACCCCCTGTTCGTGGAGGCGTTCCTGGACGGACCGGGCGGTCCGCTGCCCGACGGGCCCCGCGAGCTGCTGACCTCCGCCGTCGACCGGCTGCCCGACGACGCCCGCCGGGTGGTCGGGCTGATCGCCGCCGCCGGGGACCGCATCGGCCACACCCTCCTGTCCGCGGTGGCCCGCCGGGCCGGGACCGGCGAGGAGGCCCTGGACGCCGCGCTGCGCCCGGCCGTGGACGCGCGGGTGCTGCGCGCCACGGCGGAGGGGTACGTCTTCCGGCACGCCCTGCTCGCCGAGGCCGTCTACACCGACCTGCTGCCCGGCGAGCGCATCCGCGCGCACCGGCGCTACGCCGAAGCGCTCCAGCGGGGGGTGCCGGGACTGGACGAGGCCGGCACCGCCCTGCAACTGGCCCACCACGCTCACGCCGCCGGGGACCAGCCGCTGGCCCTGTCCACCGCCTGGGCCGCGGCCCGGCACGCCGCCGACGCGGCCGCCCACCCCGAGCGGCTGGTCCTGCTCGAACGGGTCCTGGAACTGTGGGACCTCGTCCCCGACGCCGCCGAACGGGTGGGCGCGCCCCGCGCCGAGGTGCTGCGCCTGGCCGCCGCCGTGTGCCTGCTGGCCGGGTCGCTGCGCCGCGCGGTGGACTACGCCACCGAGGGCCTGGAGGAGCTGGGGGTCACCGGCCACCACGACCCGGGCGTCAAGGAGCCCCCGCCGCACCGCGCGCTCATCGCGGGTCTGCGCTACGTCCGCGCCTACGCCTACAAGGACCTGGGCAGCGACGGGGCGCTGGAGGACCTGGCCGACGCGTTCGTGGTGATGGAGAGGGGCGACCCCCACCAGGCCGCGGCCGGGGCGCTGCTGGCGTCCACGTTCATGGTGCGCGGCCACCCCACCCGGGCCCGCCACTCCGCGGAGAGGGCGCTGCGCACGGCCCGCGAGGCCGGCGACCGGGGCAGCGAGGCCGACGTGCTCGTCACCCTGGGCAGCCTGACCGCGCAGGAGGACCCGGACAGGGCTCTGCGGCTGCTCACGGAGGGCATCGCCCTCGCCCGCGCGACCGGGTACGTCCATGCGGAGCTGCGGGGGTGGATCAACCTCTCGGGGGTCCTCTCCGCGGAGGGGAGGGCGGCGGAGTCCTACGACACCGCGCGGCGCGGCCTGGAGCGCACCGGGGAGCTGGGGCTGGCGCGCACCCAGGGCCCGGCGTTCCGCCTGAGCATGGGGTTGAGCCGCTTCTACCAGCTGCGGGTGGAGGAGTGCGAGCGGCTGCTGGACCCGTCAGCGGGCGACCGGCTGATCCGGGCCCGGACGTGGACGCTGATCCAGCAGCTCGCCTTCTACCGGCAGGACGCCGCGGGCGCGGACAGGGCCTTGGAGGAGTTCCGCCGCCTGCTGCCCGAGGAGAGCAGTTCCCCGCCGGAGTACACGCCCATCCGCTTCACGGAGATGATGCGCACGGCGGTCGAGGGGCGGTTCGACACGGCGGCCGATATCGCCCGGCGCCTCCTGGACGAAGGCGACCGGGACGCCCCCCACCTGGACGGCCGGTACATGAGCAATCTCTCCTCCGTGGCCGAGGTGGCGGACATGATGCGCGACGAGCCGGAATGGCGGGAACGGGCGGCCGACCTGACCGCGGTCCTGCGCGAGGCCGCCGCCGCGCTGCCCCGGGACATGACGCACCCGGTGGACCGGCTGGTCCGCGACCAGGTCGCGGCCCAGTCCTCGCAGGACGCGGCCGCGGCCTCGCGGACCCTGGAGGGGCTGCTGCCGCAGGTGCGCGAGCACCGCTTCCACCGTGTGCACCTGCTGCTGGCGGCGGCGCGCGCCGCGGCCCGGGCGGGGGAGCCGGAGCGGGCCGCCGCACACCTGGAGGAGGTGGAGGGGGCCGCCCGGGAGAGCGGCCTGACCCTGTTCGCGGAGCTCGCCGACCGGATCCGCCGCGCACACGGCCTGCCCCGGCCGCGCACGCGGGCCGCGGGGGAGGCCCCGGCGGGGCTGACACAGCGGGAGGCGGAGGTGCTGCGCCTGGCGGCCCTGGGGATGACCAACCGGCAGATCGGGGAGAAGCTGTTCATCTCGGCCAAGACGGTGAGCGTCCACATGTCCAACCTCATGGGCAAGCTCGGGGTGGCCAACCGCGGCGCGGCCGCCGCGAAGGCCCGGGACCTGAACCTGGGCTGATGTCCGATATGTGATCTATGTCGTAAAGGTGGGGGTCGTTTCGCGGCCCGGGCATACTGGCGCCATGGCCCCCACTCCCACGGCGTTCATCGGACGCGGCCCCGACCTGGCACACCTGCTGGCCGAGGGGGACCTCGCCGCCCGCGGGGACGCCCGGGCCACCCTGGTCCTCGGGGACGCCGGGGTCGGCAAGACCCGCCTGCTGGAGGAGTACCTGCGGCGCACGCCCCTGCCCCGCGCGGCGGTCGGCGCCTGCCTGGAGACCAGCGGCGGCACCGTCGCCTTCGCCCCCTTCACCGCCGCCCTGCGCCACCTGGTCCGCGAGGTCCCGCCCTCCCCGGCCCGGGCCGGGGCGCTCGCCCGGCTGCTCCCCGAACTCGGGACCGCCGCCGCGCCCGACGAGGACCGCACCCGGCTGTTCGAGGCCGTCCTGTCCTACCTGGAGGACACCGCCGCCGACGGCGGCGGCCTGGCCCTGGTGGTCGAGGACCTGCACTGGGCCGACGCCTCCACCCGAGACCTCCTGCTCTTCCTGGTGCGCAACCTCGGCCCCGCCCCGGTCCACCTGCTGGCCACCGTCCGCACCGACGACCTGCACCGCGCCCACCCCCTGCGCCGCCTCCTGCCCGACCTGGAGCGCCCGGCCCGGGTCACCCGGCTGGACCTGGGTCCCTTCGGCCGCGAGGAGGTCGCCGCCCAGGCGGCCGCCCTGCGCGGCGGCGCCCGCCCCGAGCCGCGCGCGCTGGACCTGCTCTGCGAGCGCAGCGGCGGAAACCCCCTGTTCGTGGAGGCCCTGGTGTCGTCCCCGGACGACGGGCTCCCCGACACCTCACGCGACCTGCTGCTGCGCGCCGTCGACCGCCTCCCCGACACCGACCGCGCGGTGCTGGGCCTGGCCGCGCTGTCGGGGGTCCGCGTGCACCACGCGCTGCTGGCGGCGGTGGCCGGCGACCTCTCCGAGGACGAGCTGGACGGGGTGCTGCGCCGGGCCGTCGACGCCCGGGTGCTGAGCGTGGTGGGGGAGGACTACCGGTTCCGGCACGCGCTGCTGGCCGAGGCGGTGCGCGAGGACCTGCTGCCGGGGCGGCGGGTGCGCGGCCACCGCCGCTACGTGACCGCACTGGAGGCGGGGGTGCCGGGCCTGGCCGAACCGGAGCGGGTGCTGCGCCTGGCCCACCACGCCGACGCGGTGCACGACCACCCCCGCGCCTTCGCCGCCCTGTGGGCGGCGGCCGGGCACGCGGCGGACGCGTTCGCCCACCCCGAGCACCTGGCCGCGGTGGAGCGGCTGCTGGAGCTGTGGGAACTGCTGCCCGACCCGGAGGCCGCGGCCGCCCCGCTGGGCGTCACGCGCGCACGGCTGCTGCTGGACGCGGCCCGGGCGGCCGTGCAGATCGGCGGCTCCTCCCACGAAGCGCTGCGCTACACCGCCGAGGGGGCGGAGCAGTCCGCGGACCCCGTCTCCCGGGCGGGCTTCCTGCTGCTGCGGTCCCAGGCCCTCAAGGCGCTGCACCGCCGGAACGAGGGCCTGGAGGTACTGGACGAGGCGTCCGTGCTGCTGCCCCGGGGGCACCCGGACCACATCGCGGTCAGCGGCGCCCGGGCGGCGCTGCTCTACCTCGTGGGCCGGGACGCGGAGGCGCGGCGGGCCGCCCGGGACGTCCTGGACCGGGCGCGCGCGGCGGGGGACCGGCGCAGCGAGGCCGAGGCCCTCATCACCCTGGGCAGCACGCTGGAGGTGGGGCGCGCGGACGGCTCGCTGCCCCTGCTCACCGGGGGGATGGGGCTGGCGCGGGAACTGGGGATGGTCGACGCCGAGCTGCGGGCCCGGAACAACATCGCGGTCCACCACCTGTACCGGCTGGAGTGGCACGAGTGCCTGCGGGCGGAGCGGGAGTTCCTGGACCGGTGCGCGGAACTGGGGGTCCTCCGGACCCGCGGGCCCGTCCCCGAGACGGAGAAGGCGGGGGCGCTCCTGGACCTGGGGAGGATGCGCGAGGCCGAGGAGGTGCTGGCCGGGTCCTCCGGGGGCCGGCTCGACGAGGGGACCCGCCGGTTCGTGCTCGCCGAGATCCGGCTGGCCCAGCGGGACACCGCGGGGGCGCGGGAGCACTGGGAGCAGGCGGTCGAGGCGGTCCGGGACACCGACGCCCACCTGTTCGCGGCGGTGGACCAGGTGGGGGTCCGGGTGCTGACCGCGGAGGGGGACCTGGAGGGCGCGCTGGAGACGGCGTACCGGATGGTCGAGCGTGAGGAGGGAGGGCGGCCGACGCAGTCGTCGCTGAACGGGCCGGGGCCGCTGGCCGGACTGGTGCGCGCGCTGCGGCGGGCCGGCCGGGCCGGGGAGGCGGAGGAGCTGGCCGGGCGGGTCGGGGTGTACCTGCGTCCGTCGCAGTGGTGGTCCACCCCGTACGGGGAGCTGCGGCGCGCCCAGGCGCTGGCGCGTCTGACGGCCGACCCCGCCGGGTCCCTGGGGCACTGGGAACGGGCGCTGGAGATGGTGAGAGGCAGGGGTCTCCACGCGGAGGAGTTCCTGCTGCTGGAGGAGGCCTGCCGGGCCGCCGCCGAGGCGGGGGAGGGCGCCCGGGCCCGGGAGCTGTTCGGTCGGCTGGAGGAGGCCGTGGGGCTGCTGGACACCGACGCCCCGCTGCGCGAGCGGTACGTGGAACCGCTGCGCGCGGTGGCCGGGGAGCCGCGCCTCCCGGCGGGGCTGACGCCCCGGGAGGCCGAGGTGCTGGTGCGGGCGGCCGCGGGGCTCAGCAACACCGAGATCGGGGAGAAGCTGTTCATCTCGGCCAAGACGGTGAGCGTGCACATGTCCAACCTGATGGGCAAGCTCGGCGTGACCAACCGCCACGCGGCCGGGGCGCGGGCCCGGGAGCTGGGGCTCATTCCTCCCGCAGGGTGACCACGACCTTGCCGCGGGCGTGGCCCCCGGAGACGTGGGCGAGCGCGTCGGCGGCCTCCTCGAACGGGTGGGTGCGCTCGACCCGGACGCGCAGGCCGCCCCCGGCGATCCGGGCCAGCAGGTCCCCGACGTCCTCCCGGGCCGTCCGGGCCAGGAACGGGCGCAGGCGCTGCCGGGTGAAGGGCGAGGCCAGGGACGCGGCGGCGTTGCGCCACAGCGGGCCCATCATCCGTGTCCCGTTGCCCGAGGACAGCACCAGCGTGCCGTCGGGGGCGAGCGCGCCGCGCAGCTCGCGCAGGGTGCGGTTCCCGGCCAGGTCGATGACGGCGTCGTAGGGCCCGGTGCGGGTGAAGTCCTCGGCCGCGTAGTCGATCGCGCGGGCGCCGAGCGAGCGCACGAACCCGCTGCCGCCGGCGCTGCACACCCCGGTGACCTCGGCCCCCGCGGCCGCGGCCAGCTGCACGGCGAAGGAGCCCACGCCGCCCGCCGCGCCGTTGACGAGCACGCGGTCGCCGGGCCCCACTCCGCCGTCGCGCACCGCCTGGAGGGCGGTCACCCCGGCCAGCGGGACGGCGGCGGCGTCGTGCAGCGACACGGTGTCGGGCACGCGCGCCGCCCGTGACGCCTTGACGCAGGCGTACTCGGCGAGCGACCCCTCGCCCTCGCCGGCCACGCGGTCGCCGGGGCCGAGGCCTCGGACCCCGGGTCCGACGGCGTCGACCACGCCCGCCAGGTCCCGTCCCCGGATCCGCTGCCGCGGCCGGGACGGGCCGAACGCGAGGCGGCCCACGACGGGCTCGCCGCGCATGATGTACACGTCGGCGGCGTTCAGCGCCGCGGCGTGGACCCGGACGCGCACCTCGCCCTCACCGGGTTCGGGCACGGGGGCCTCGGCGAACGCGAGGACGTCGCGGGCCTCGCCGTAGGCGGTCTGTACGAGTGCTCGCATCAGGTCGGACATCGTCATTCCACCGTTCGCAGGATCTGCTCGATCGAGGCGGCGCGGGCGCGCAGTTCGGCGACGTCCGCGGCGGTGCGCTGCTGGGCGTCGAGGGTGGTGGCGGCCAGTTCCTCGTAGCGGGCCACCAGGCTCCGGAGTTCGTCGGCGCGGGCGGCGCCGATGGTGGTCTTGCGGGACTCCTGGCGGCCGGCCTCGATCGCGATGCCGATGAAGGTGGCGATCGTGAGCAGGCCGAGGATGAGGATCACGGTGGGCCAGTCCATTACTGCTTCTCCTTGACGGTGAGGCTCGCGGCCGCGGCGGCGATCAGTTCCGGGGTGAGGTGCAGGTCCAGGTCGGCGAGCTCGAAGTACTTCATGGCCTTGCCGTCGTCGGACAGCTCCAGGCTGCCGACGACCACTCCGGCCGCTTCGAGGCGCTGCAGGTGCATGTGGAGCAGCGGTCGGCTGATGCCGATGACGCGCGCGAGGCTGCTGACGTAGTCGCGGCCGCCCCGGAGCGTCGCGATGATCCGCAGGCGTACCGGGTTGGCGAGTGCGGCGAACAGTTCGACGAGCTCGTCACCGGTGGGTTCGCGCTGTGTCATGACTTCCCTATACGTGTAAGAAATTTCTTACATATGAAAGATAAGGCCGCCCTGCCCGCCGGCACAAGCCCCCGGCGGCGGCCGGCGCACTCACACGGCCCGGCGGCCTCGGGGCCGGAGCGGGGGCGGCCGCCCCCTCACGGCACCCGGCGGCCGGGCGGCTCCCAGACCGGGCCGGGCGGGACCGTGCGGCGGGCGGCGAGGTGGCGGCGGAGCAGGTCCAGGGCCGGGTGCGGGTCCCCGGTGCGGAACAGCAGCGAGTGCGGGTACACCGGCACCGGGTCGGCCAGCGGGATGCGGCGCAGACCGCAGGAGTCGGGCCACACGTACCGGTCCCCGGCGCACACCAGCGTCGCCACGGTCGCCGACTCCGCGATGGCGTCCAACAGGGCGTCGCTGCCGAAGTCCGGGCCCCTGGCGTCGATGCCCAGGCCGAACTCCTCCGCCAGGGCGTCGTAGTAGTCGGCCCACTCGGTGCCCGGGCGGATGCCGGGGATCCGGATCCGGTACCCGGCCAGATCCGCCGGGCGCAGCATCCCCGCCCCGGCCAGCGGGTGGCGCGGCCCCGTCAGCAACTGGAGGGGGTCGTCCAGGGCCCGTTCGGCGGTGACGCCCGCGGGCGGGTCGGCGACGGCGCGGAACGTGGCGTCGATCCGCCCGGCCAGGAGTTCCGTGACGGCGGCCCCGGCGCCGGCGTTCGGCAGCGAGACCACGTCCAGCCCGGTGTCCGGGTGGTCGAGGTGGAACCGGTGCAGGGCCGCGCCCGGGGCGATGCGCCGGCTCAGCACGTCCACCCGCAGCGCCCGCCTTCCCGGTCGTACGGAGGCCGCCGCGTGCTCCACGGCGCGCAGCACCCCGCGGGCGTGCGGGAGGAAGGCGCGGCCCTCCGGGGTGAGCCGGGCGCCGCCCGCGGTGCGGGTGAACAGCACCGCGCCCAGGGAGCGCTCGAGGTTCGCGACCCGTTTGGAGGCGGCCTGCTGGGTGACGCGCAGGTCGGCGGCGGCGTCCTGGAACCGCCCCGTCTCGGCGACGGCGACGAAGGTGCGCACGGCCTCGATGTCCATGCCCGCATCGTAGGGGGCCACAACGCGCGGTTGTGGACCGCACGTCCCGCCGTTGTTGGATCACGGGCGGGCCGGTCTGCTCTGATCTCTCCGTCAGCGGGCGGCCGTCGGAAGGGATCGGATGTCGCGGCAGGGGCCGGGAGGCGCGTTCGGGTGGCTGTGGGCGGGGTTCGCCGTGTCCACGGCCGGCACCTGGCTGGCGTTCGGGGCGTTCCCCCTGATCGCGGTCACGGTGCTGAGGGCGGGACCGGCGCAGGTGTCGGCTCTGGCCGCCGCGGGGACCGCGGCGGGGGCGCTGCTGGCGCTGCCGCTGGGGCCGTGGGCGGAACGGCGGCGCAAGAGGCCGGTCATGATCGGGGCCGACGCCGTCAGGTGCGCCGCGCTGCTGTCGGTCCCGGCCGCCTACTGGTGCGGCCTGCTGACGTACACGCAGCTGCTCGTGGTGTCGGTGGTCACCGCGGCGGCCGGGATCACGTTCACCTCGGTCGGCGGCGCCCACCTCAAACAGATCGTGCGGCCCGAGCACCTGGTGGTGGCGCACGGCCGGTTCGAGGCGACGACCTGGACCGCGACGACGGTCGGGCCGGTGGCGGGCGGAGCGGCCGTCGGGCTGCTGGGACCGGTGGCCACGGTGGCCGCGAACGCCCTCGGGTTCCTGGCGTCGGCGCTGGCGGTCGCGGCGATCCGGGACCGGGAGGAGCCGCCCGCGCGTCCGGAGCCCGCGCGGGCCGCGGACCTGGTCCGGGGATGGCGGTTCGTCCACGCCGACCCCGTGCTGCGGCCGCTGTTCCGGAACACGGTGGCGGTGAACGCGCTGATCATGGCCACCGAGCCGCTGCTGGCGGTGCTGTTGCTGGGAGAACTCGGCTGGTCGGCCTGGCAGTACGGGCTGGCGCTGGGCCTGCCGTGCCTGGGCGGGCTCTGCGGGGCGCGGCTCGCCCCGCGGCTGGAGGCGCGCTACGGGCGCCGCCGGGTACTGCGGGCCGCCGGGACGCTGCGGGCGGTGTGGCCGCTCGGGCTGGTCCCGGTGGTGCCGGGCCCGGCCGGGATGGTGCTGGTCATCGCGGTTCAGGCGGCGATGATCACCTGCATCGGGGTGTTCAACCCGCTGTTCGCCGCCGAGCGCCTGCGGCGCGTCCCGGCGGAGCGGGCGGCCCGGGTCCTGGTGGCCTGGAACGTGACGAGGGCCGTGGTGGTCGCCGCCGTGACCGCGCTGTGGGGCCTGCTCGCGGCGGTGACGGGCGCGCGGTCCGCGATCGCCGCCGCCGGGGTGCTGCTGCTCCTCACCCCGCTCCTGTTGAGCGCGGGTGCCCGTGCGCCCGGCCGGCGGGCGGCGGGAGGACCAGGGGCATGAGGACGACCCGCACGCGCCCGCCCCGCCCGCTGTTCGCGCTGTACACCGCCCTCCTGCCGGCCGGTGCCGCGCTCGCCGTGTGGTGGGCGGCCCGGACCTCCCCGGAAGAGGCGCGCGACCGGGGGATCACCGCAGGAGGCGGACTACGCGATCACCCTGCCGCCGCTGCCGGAGTGGTCCGTGCCCGTCACCGGGGGCGCCGCCCTCACCGCCCTCCTCAAGCACTGACGGTGCCCCGGACAGGGCGCGGGCCCCGGCCGGGCGGCCGGGGCCCGCGGTGTCCTGGGCCTACAGGGTGGGCAGGTAGCGCTGGAGCTCGTACGGGGTCACCTGGCGGCGGTAGTCGTGCCACTCCGCCTTCTTGTTGCGCAGGAAGAAGTCGAAGACGTGCTCGCCCAGCGTCTCGGCGACCAGCTCGCTGTTCTCCATCAGGCGCAGCGCCTCGTCCAGGCTCTGCGGCAGCGGCCGGATCCCCAGCGCCCGGCGCTCGGCGTCGGTGAGCGCCCACACGTCGTCCTCGGCGCCCGGGGGCAGCTCGTACCCCTCCTCGATGCCCTTCAGGCCCGCGGCCAGGATCACCGCGTACGCCAGGTACGGGTTGCAGGCCGTGTCCAGGGACCGGATCTCGATCCGGCTGGAGTTCGACTTGCCCGGCTTGTACATGGGCACCCGCACCAGCGCCGACCGGTTGTTGTGGCCCCAGCAGATGTACGCGGGCGCCTCGCCGCCCATGCCCGCCGAGGCGGCGGGGTCGTCCCACAGCCGCTTGTAGGAGTTCACCCACTGGTTGGTGACGGCGGTGATCTCGTCGGCGTGCCGCAGCAGGCCCGCGATGAACCCGCGCCCGACCTTGGACAGCTGGTACTCGGCGCCGGGCTCGTAGAACGCGTTGCGGTCGCCCTCGAACAGCGACAGGTGGGTGTGCATGCCCGACCCCGGGTACTGGGTGAAGGGCTTGGGCATGAACGTCGCGTACACGTCCTGCTCCATCGCCACCTCCTTCATCACGAGCCGGAAGGTCATGATGTTGTCGGCGGTGGTCAGCGCGTCCGCGTACCGCAGGTCGATCTCCTGCTGGCCGGGCCCGCCCTCGTGGTGGCTGAACTCCACCGAGATGCCCATGGCCTCGAGCATGTTGATGGCGTTGCGCCGGAAGTCGTGCGCGCTGTTGTGCGGGGTGTGGTCGAAGTAGCCGCCGGAGTCGTTGGGCACGGGCAGCTCGCCCAGCTCGGGCATCTTCTTGAGCAGGTAGAACTCGATCTCGGGGTGCGTGTAGAACGTGAACCCGAGGTCGGAGGCCTTGCCGAGCTGGCGCTTGAGGACGTGCCGGGGGTCGGCGGAGGACGGCGAGCCGTCGGGCATGAGGATGTCGCAGTACATGCGCGCGGTGCCGTGCGGCTCGTTGCGCCAGGGCAGCACCTGGAACGTGGACGGGTCGGGCTGGGCCAGCATGTCGGCCTCGTACACGCGGGCGAAGCCCTCGATGGCGGAGCCGTCGAACCCGATGCCCTCGGAGAAGGCCGCCTCGAGCTCGGCGGGTGCCACGGCGACCGACTTGAGGTACCCGAGCACGTCGGTGAACCACAGCCGTACGAACCGGATGTCGCGCTCCTCCAACGTGCGGAGCACGAATTCCTGCTGTCGATTCACGATCAACCTTCCTCGATGACGGTCGGCCCTGGTCGGGTGTCCCGGGCCCAGTCTGCCGTGTGCATATTTCCGGGGTATTTCCGCGCCCGTCCCGACGGCCGTCCGGTTCGTCCCCCTGTCGCTCCTCTTCCTCGCATTATGGTCGGTGACGGCGCGTTGCGGGGACTCCCGCACGGGCGCGGCCGGGAACCCTCCGGCTAGGCTCGTGGTCGTGGCACAGCTGAGAATCGCACTCGCCCAGGTCAACCCGACGGTCGGTGACCTGGAGGGCAATCTGAGGATCGTCGTGGACTCCGCGCGGGAGGCCCGGGACCGGGGGGCGCACCTGCTCGCCCTGCCGGAGATGGTGGTCACCGGCTACCCGGTGGAGGACCTGGCCCTGCGCAACTCCTTCGTGTCGGCCTCGGTCAAGGCCGTGCACCGCCTGGCCGGGGAGCTGGCGGAGCAGGGGCTGGGCGACCTGCCGGTGGTGGTGGGCTTCCTGTCCCGCCGGGAGGGGCCCGGGGCCCGGTACGGCCAGCCCGCGGGCGCGCCGCAGAACTCGGTGGCGGTCCTGCACGGGGGCGCGGTGGTGGTCACCTCCGCCAAGCACCACCTGCCGAACTACGGGGTGTTCGACGAGTTCCGCAACTTCGTGCCGGGCGACACCTTCCCGGTGGTGCGGGTGCGCGGCGTCGACGTGGGCATCGCGGTGTGCGAGGACCTGTGGCAGGAGGGCGGCCCGGTGACGGCGGCCCGCGCGGCCGGGGTGGGGCTGCTGCTGTCGCTCAACGGGTCCCCCTACGAGCGGCACAAGGACGACGTGCGCCTGGAGCTGTGCCAGAGGCGCGCCCGGGAGATCGGCGCGGCGCTGGCCTACGTGAACATGGTGGGCGGCCAGGACGAGCTGGTCTTCGAGGGCGACTCGCTGGTGGTGGACGCCGAGGGCGAGCTGGTGGCGCGCGCCCCCCAGTTCACCGAGACGCTGCTGGTGGCGGACCTCGACCTGCCCCTCGGCTCCGCACCCGGCACGGGCTCCGACACCGCGCCCCATACGGGCTCCGACACCGCCTCCGGCGCCGACCCGGCCCCCGGCGGGGTCGTGGACGGCCTGGCCATCGTGCGCCGCACCGTCTCAAGCACCCCGGTCGAGCCCTACGAACCCCTGGAGAACGTGGTCACCCCGCGCCCGGACCCCCTCTCCGACGTGGGCGAGGTCTACCGGGCCCTGGTCACGGGCCTGCGCGACTACGTGGCCAAGAACGGCTTCGCCTCGGTCCTGGTGGCGATCTCCGGGGGCATCGACTCCGCGCTCACCGCCACCATCGCCGTCGACGCGGTCGGCGCCGACCGGGTGCACGGGGTGCTGCTGCCCAGCGGGCACTCCAGCGGCCACTCGGTCACCGACGCCGAGGAGCTGGCCCGGCGCCAGGGCTTCGCGGCCCGCACGATCGCGATCGCGCCGGTGGTGGACGCCTTCGAGGCGGCCACCGCCGCCGCGGACGCGCCGCTGGACGGGCTGTCGGCGGAGAACCTCCAGGCGCGGGTGCGCGGCACCCTCGTGATGGCGCTGTCCAACCAGGAGGGCCACCTGGTGCTGGCCACCGGCAACAAGAGCGAGGCGGCCACCGGGTACTCGACGCTGTACGGCGACTCGGTGGGCGGGTTCGCGCCCATCAAGGACTGCTGGAAGACGCTGGTGTGGGAGCTGTCCCGGTGGCGCAACGCCGAGGCGGTCCGGGCGGGAGAGGTGCCGCCGATCCCGGAGAACTCGATCGAGAAGCCGCCCAGCGCGGAGCTGCGCCCGGACCAGCTCGACACCGACTCGCTGCCCGACTACGAGCTGCTGGACGCGGTCCTGGACGCCTACATCGGCACCGACAAGGGCGAGGCGGAGCTGGTCTTCGCCGGCTACGACCCGGACCTGGTGCGGCGGGTGATCCGGCTGGTGGACCGGGCCGAGTACAAGCGCCGCCAGTCGGCGCCGGGCACCAAGATCAGCGCCCGCAACCTGGGCCGGGACCGGCGGCTGCCGATCACTAACCGCTGGACGGTCTGACCCCGGCCCGGCCCGGGGTCAGACCGCCGCGGTCCGGTCGCCTCAGCCCAGCCGGCCCAGGGCCTGGCGGCCCAGCTCGCCCATGAGCCCCACCTCGACGCTGCGGTCCGCGCCCTCCCCGCCGCCGGGGCCGGGCGTGAAGGCGCGCACCACGGTGACGTGCACCTCCCCCTGGCGGGCCAGCAGGGTCGCCAGGAAGGCGCCGTCCCGTTCCGCCAGGGCCAGGCGGCTCTGTTCACCGGCGTTGGAGCTCTGGTCCCAGTGGACGCCCTCCTCGCCGCCCCGGACACGGGCGAACTCCTCGTCGAAGCGGTGCCGTGCCCGGTCGGCGTCCTCCCAGGCGGTGTAGGACACGGACAGGCCGTGGAGGCCGCCGTCCGGGCTCAGGGCGCTCCAGGAGCAGCCGCGCTCACCGGGGACGCCGGAGGACGCCGCGTGCCCCAGCCCGGCCAGGGTCTCCTCGGTCAGAGCGGTGCAGGGCTCGTCGGGGAGCGTGTACGGTCCCGGGCCGAGGTCGAGCCGGCTCGCCTGCTCCGGTCCCGCGTAGGCGAGCAGGTCGGCCGAGGGGGCGCCCTGGGCCGGGGAGGGGGAGACCGCGTCGGTGGGGGATCCGGCGCCGGCCGGGGCGGCGGGCCCGGTCCCGGGGCCGGAGCCCAGGATGAGGGCCCCGGCTGCGAACAAGAGGGCGACGGCGGCCGCGGACACGACCGCGGTCTTCCGGGTGCGGACACGTCGGGCGGGCACGGCAGAGGTGGGCATGGGGGATACCTCGTCGGTGGGGGAGCGCCTGGCATCGTGGTCTTCCCGCCACCCTATGCCGCCTCCCGGGCCCGGCTCCAGACCGGTTCCGGGCCCGGGGCCGGGGCTACCCCAGGCCGAGTTCGCGCAGCCGGGCGCCGGCGGTGGCGCGGTTGGGCACGCCCAGCTTGGCGAGGATGTTGGACACGTGGACGCTGGCCGTCTTGGCGGAGATGAACAGCTCCTCGGCGATGCGGGCGTTGGTGCTCCCGGCGGCGAGCAGCCGGGCGACCTCCAGTTCGCGGGCGGTCAGCCCGGCGGGGGCGGGGGCGGGCGCCCCGCCGGCGGGTCCGACACCGAGCCGGCGGGCCAGGTCGGCGGCGGAGGCGGCCAGCGGGACGGCCCCGTGCCGGTCGGCGGCCTCGTAGGCCGCGCGCACCAGCTCCCGGGCCCGGTCGCGCTCCCCGGCCGCCACGGCGGCGCGGGCGGCGCGCAGCCGGGCGGAGGCCAGGTGGAGGGGCATGGGGGTGGCCTCCCAGGCGGCCACCGCCTTCTCCCACAGGCCGAGGCGGTCGGCGGGGCCGCTGCCGTCGAGGTCGGCGGCGTAGGCCAGGATCCGGGCGCGGTGGGCGCGCTGCGGGGTGCCGGTGACGGCCATGGCCCCCATGACCTTCACCGCCATGGCCATGACGCGGCGGGCCCGGTCACCCCCTGCACCGCCGTCCCCCGCGCCGTTCCCGGCGGTGCCGGCCCCGGCCGCCCGCGCGGCGGCCTCGGCCATCACGTCGACCAGCGGCCAGGTGTAGCCGCGCGAGGCCTCCAGCTCCAGCTGCTCCAGGGCCTGCTCGGACAGGGCCAGGACGGCGTCCACCGAGCCCTCCGCCAGGCCCGTCTCCAGCTTGGCCAGCAGGTCCAGCTGGATGATGTTCATGCGCTGCGCGCCGGGGACGCGCTCGCCCGGCGCCCAGCGGGAGACCCGCCGGGCGGTCTCCAGGTCGCCGGTGGCGGCGGCGCTGCGGGCCAGCACCGCGTCCACGTAGGAGCGGTCCTTGACGGGGCCGCGGGTGCGCAGGATCATCTCGCAGATCTCGCGGGCCTCGGCCAGGTTGCCCAGCTCGAAGTGGATCTCGGCGCGGTTCTGGTGGTTGAACGTCTTGTGGACCGACGCCCAGCCCATCTCCTCGTGGCGGGCCAGGGACTCCTCCAGCACTCGCAGCCCCTCCTCGTGGCGGCCCAGCTCGCGCAGGAAGTGCCCGAGGTTCCCGGCGCCGCGCGCCTCCAGGGAGGGTTCGGACACCTCGGCGGCGATCCTCATGGCCTCCTCGATGAGCGGGCGGCCGCGCTCCAGGTCGCCCTCGCCGATGTGGAGGCTGCCCAGGGTGATGCGGGCGTCGGCGGCCGCGCACCGGTCGGTCGGGTCGGTGGTCTCGGCCAGGGCGATCGCCTTCTCGGCCAGCTCGCGCGCCGAGTGCCCGGTCTCGCGCAGGTCGCGCAGCCGCTCCTGGTCGGGCGGGACGAGGCGGTCGGCGCGGTGGCGCAGGCTCTCGCGGGCCAGGACGGACAGCAGGGACGCGTAGCCCGGCATGTGGGGCGGGTGCAGGTCCAGGGCGGCCACCAGGTCGTCGATGCCGCCGCCGCAGGTGGTCAGGGAGCGGGCCAGGCCGCGGCGGCGCAGCAGGGTGGCCTTGACGGCGCGGGTGTGGTCGTCGGCGGGGTCCTCGGGGAGGGTGGCCAGGGCCTCGTCGGCGAGTTCGAGGGCGCGGCGGCCGCGCCCGGCGTCCACGGCGGCGCCGGCGGCGCGGGAGACGACCTCGGCCCAGGTGTGGTCCTGGACCCGTTCCCGGGCGTCGGGCACCTGGTCCCACAGGGACAGGACACGCTCCAGCATGTCGAGCTCCTCGCTGGAGGCGAGGGTGTCCCCGGCGCGGACGGCGGCCCACCAGGCGGCCTGCAGCGCCCGGGGCAGCTCGCGGGCGGCCATGTAGTGGTGGGCCTCCTCCGAGGCGCGCCGCTCGTAGGGGAACAGGTCGGGCCGCTCGTCGATGAGCAGGGCGAAGCGCAGGTGCAGGCGGGTGTGCGGGCCGGGCAGGAGCTCGCCGTGCACGGCGTCGCGCAGCAGGGCGTGCCGGAACCGGTAGCCCTCGCCGTCGACCTTGAGGACGTTGGCGTCGACCAGGGCGTGCAGGGCAGCCTCGAGGTCGCCGTCGGGCAGGCCGGCGGCCTGGCGCAGCACCTCGTGGTCGATGCCGCCGGAGACGGCGCCCACGGAGGCCGTGCGCAGGACGGAGCGAGCGGTGTCGTCGAACCCCTGGAGGGGCTCCAGGAGCAGGTCGCGGAACCGGTCGGGGACGTCGCCGTGCCCGGCGGGGGCGTCGGCCAGGGACTCTACGAACAGGGGCACGCCCTCGGTGCGGCGGTAGAGCTCGTCCAGCTCGTGCGGGGGCAGCGGTCGGCCGCCGCGCAGGGCGGCGGCGTGCTCGCCGGTCTCGGCGAGGGTGAGCGGGGCCAGCCGCAGGGACTCCACGCCCGGGACGCGTTCGAGTTCGGGCAGCAGGCGGCGCAGCGGGTGGGCGCGGTGCAGGTCGTCGCTGCGGTAGGTGGCGATGATCTGCACACCGGGCAGTTCGAGGTTGCGGATGAGGAAGACGAGCAGGTCGCGGCTGGCGCTGTCGGCCCAGTGCAGGTCCTCCAGGACGAAGGTCACGCCCTCGTCCCCGGCGCTGTGGTAGAGCAGGCGCAGCACCTGTTCGAAGAGGATGCCGCGGTTCTCGGGCTCGTGGAAGGCGCCCCGGCCGCCGGTGCGGTTGGCGGAGAGTTCGCCCAGCTCGGGCAGGAGGCGGGCGAGTTCGCCGGTGCCGCCGGGGGCGGCCGCCGCGAAGAGCTCGGGCCCGCGCTCGCGCAGGAGCCGGCGCAGGATCGCGGTGAAGGGGGCGTAGGCGAGGCCGTCGCCGCCCAGTTGCAGGCAGGCGCCGACGTACACGGCTCCCGGGGGGAGGGTGGCGGCGAACTCGCTGATGAGGCGGCTCTTGCCGACTCCCGCGTCGCCGCCCAGGAGGATCATGCCGGGGCCTGTGGTGCGGGTGCGACGGGCGTGGTCGCGCAGGGCTCCGAGTTCGGCCTCGCGGCCGATGAACACGGGACCGTTGTCGACAAGAAGGGGCATACCGCTCATTATGCCGACCCCGGGTGTCGGTCCGATGGGAATTTCCGGTCGTGGCGGCGGGGCAGGGGACCGGTCGGTGCCGGCCGGGCCCGGCCGGGCGGCCCGTCAGGCCGCCCGGCCGAAGCGCTCGGCCCTGCGTTCGTCCCGCTCGCGTCGGCGCGCCTCGGCGCGCTGCTCCCGGGCCTCCTTGCGCAGCTGCGCGGAGCGCAGGCGCTCCTCGGTCATCGCGCGGGCGGTGGCGTTGAGCAGTTCGGGGTTCATGCTGTGCTCCTCGAAGCGGTGTGTCGTGCCGGTGTCCCTCACCGACGACTCCACGATCCCGCTGAGAACCCCGCCCCCACATCGGGAGAACACCCAGTCCCGAGCACCGTCCCGGGCGGCGGGGCAGGCCCCGTCTAAGACATCCGGGCCCGGACCGGGCGCCCGGCGGCCCCGGCCTAAGACGTCCCGCCCCGGTCCTGAGACCTCTCCCGCGATCTCCGGGGACAGGGCTCAGACCAGGCCCAGGTCGCGGGCGCGGGCGCCGGCCGCGGCCCGGTTGGGGGCGCCGAGCTTGGCGAGGATGTTGGAGACGTGCACGCTGGCCGTCTTGGGGGAGATGAACAGCTCCGCGGCGATCTGCGCGTTGGTGCCCCCGGCGGCCAGCAGCCGCAGGACCTCGGCCTCGCGCGGGGTCAGCCCGGCGGGCGCGGCCCGGTCCGGGGCGGTGAACCCGGCCCGGCGGCCCAGGTCGGCGGCCTCCCGCGCCAGGGGCTCGGCCCCGCTCGCGGCGGCGGCCGGGCTCACCGGCTCCCACCAGGCGCGGGCCCGCTCCGGGTCGCGCACGGCCAGGGCGGCGCGTGCGGCGCGCAGGCGGGCCGCGGCCAGGTTCAGCACCAGCGGGGTGGCCTCCCAGGCGGCCACCGCCGCCGCCCACCGCTCCAGGACCTCCCGCGGGTCGGCGGTCCCCTCGGCCAGCCGGGCCGCGGTCGAGGCCCGGAACGCCTCCTGAACCGGGCCGTGCACGGGCATCTCCAGGAGTTCCTCCACCCGGGTGCGCGCGGGGTCGCCGGGCCCTGCGCCGGAGCGGCGCACCGCTTCGGCGGCCAGCTCGGTGATCACCCACCCGTACCCGGCCGACCCGGCGAACCCGGGGCGCTCCAGGACCTGCACGGCGTAGGCGCGGGCGGTCTCGGCGTCGCCCTCGGCCAGGAGGAGGTCCAGCCAGGCGGAGGCCGCCTGCTGGGCCTGGTCCACGCGCTCCAGGCTCAGCACGGAGGCGCGGTCGAGCGAGGCGATGCCCGTCTTCCCCAGCTCCCCCCGGGCCGTCCCGGAGCGGGCGGCCTCCAGGTCGCCCTGGGCGATGGCGGCCCGGGACGCCGGGACCAGGAGGAACACCCGGTGTGTGGGGGAGGGGCTGTGGCCCAGCGCCCGGACGGCGATGGCGCGCGCCCCGGCCAGGTCCCCCATCTCGTAGTGGAGCTCGGCGAGGTTCTGCGAGGTGAAGCCGCCGTGCACCCATCCGGAGCCCCTGTGGCCGGGGGCCGCCAGGAAGTCCTCCAGGAGTTCCAGGGCGCGGGTGTGGTGCCCCTGTTCGCGCAGGTAGTGGGAGAGGTTGTTGACGCCTCGGGCCTCCATCATCGGGTCGCCGATGCGGCGGCTCAGCTCGATGGACCGCTTCAGGTAGGGGCGGCCCCGGCCCTCCTCCCCCTGGGCCATGAGGACCGAGCCCAGGGTGACCAGGGCGGCGGCCAGGGCGCTGTCGTCGCCGACCCGCTCGGCCGCGGTGATGGCCTCCGTCGCCAGCTCCTCGGCGGAGCGGTCCAGCGGACCGCGGCCGTCGGCGCGGACCATGGTCTCGCGGGCCAGGATCGACAGCATGCGCGCGTACCCGGGCATGTGCGGCGGGTGCAGCCGCAGCGCCTCGGCCAGGTCGTCCTCGGCGCCCGGGTCCACACACTGGCTGCGGGCCTGCCCGCGGCGGCGCAGCAGCAGCGCCCGCAGCTCCAGCCCGGCGTCGTCCGCGGGCTCCTCGGGGACCGCGGCCAGGGCCTCGTCGCACAGCTCCCACGCCATGCGGGGGTGTCCGCCCTCCAGGGCGGACAGGGCGGCCTCGGCCAGCACCGCGGGGCGTTCGCGCCCGCCCAGCAGCGCGGCGGCGTCGGGCACCCGGTCCCACAGCTCCAGGACGCGGCGGAGCATCGCCAGCCGCTCCCCGTGGGCCAGGGTCTCCCCGGCGCGCTCGGCCGCGGCCCAGGCGGCGGTCACCGCGCGCGGCAGGTCGTGGGCGGCCTGGAAGTGGTGGGCCAGCTCGGCGGCGCGGCGCTCGGGCGGGACCGTCCCCGGGTGGTCCCCGACGATGCGGGCCAGCAGCAGGTGCAGCCGGGTGCGGGTGCCGGGCAGCAGGGACTCGTGGACGGCCTCGCGCAGCAGCGCGTGCCGGAACCGGTAGCCGTCGCCGTCCACGTGCAGCAGCCGGGCGTCGATCAGGGTGTGCAGGGCGATCTCCAGGTCCCGGTCGCCCAGGTCGGAGGCGTGGCGCAGTGCCTCGTGGGAGACGGTGCCGGAGACCGCGCCGACGGCCGACAGGCGCAGCACGGACAGCGCGGCGTCGTCCAGCCGGTCCACGGGGGCCAGCAGCAGGTCGCGGAAGGCGTCGGGCACGCCGCTGGGCCGGAGCGGGGAGGCGGCCAGGGCCTCCACGTACAGCGGGATGCCGTCGCTGCGCCGGTACAGGTCGTCGAGTTCGGCGGGCGCGGGGGAGCGGCCGGTGAGGGCGCGCACGTGCTCGTCCACCTCGGCGCGGGTGAGCGGCTCCAGCTCCAGCCGGGTCACCGAGGGCAGGCGCTCCAGCTCGGGGAGCAGGCGGCGCAGGGGGTGGGTGCGGTGCAGGTCGTCGCTGCGGTAGGTGGCGACGATCTGCACGCCGGGCGGATCGAGGTTGCGGATGAGGTAGACGAGCAGGTCGCGGCTGGCGCTGTCGGCCCAGTGCAGGTCCTCCAGAACCAGGGTCAGGCCCTCCTCGCCCGCGACGGTCCGCAGCAGGTGCAGGACCAGACCGAACAGCAGGCCCCGGTCCCGGTGCCCGCCCTCGGGGACCGGTCCCAGCTCGGGGAGCAGGCGGGCGAGCTCGCCCGCCCGCCCCCCGGCGGCGAAGGGCTCCGGTCCGCGTTCGCGCAGGAGCTGGCGCAGGGCGGCGGTGAAGGGCGCGTAGGCCAGGCCGTCCACGCCCAGCTCCAGGCAGCCGCCGACCAGCACGGTCCCCGGCCGCCGCGTCCGGGCGAACTCGGCGACCAGCCGGGACTTGCCGATCCCGGCGTCCCCGCCCAGCAGCAGCGCCCCGGAGCGCTCGGTGCGGCAGAGGTCGGCGTGCTCGGTGAGCGCCGCCAGCGGGGCGGCCCGGCCGACGAGCACCGGAGCGGTTCCAGGGAGTAGGGGCATGGGCGCCATTATCCCCAACGGCGCCGTGTCCGGGGCGCCCCGCGGGGGCCGGGCGGCGGCGGGCTCAGGCGGCACGGGCGTAGGCCCGGGGGCCGTCGTCGCGGCGGGGCCACCAGCGGCGGCGGGCGCGGCGTTCGGCGCGGGCCTTCCGGCGCGCCGCGGCGCGGTGCCCCAGGCGGCGGACGTCCTCCTCGGTCAGGGGCGGATGGTGGGCCAGGAACAGGGCTTCGTGGTACACGTTCTCCTCCTCGCGGCGGGGCCGGGTGCCCCGCCCTCCTTCCTCACTCCACGATCGGTCTGAGGAGGCGGGGCGCGCATCGGGAGAAATCCCCGTTCGGGGTGGAGTATCGGGGTCTTAGGGGGTCTTAGACGCCCGTGGCGCCTTGTCCGGGTCCGGGACCCCCGGGCACCCGGTCCGGGACCCCGGACCGGCGTGTCACACATGGTGATCCCGCATGCGCGCATAGTTGTCTTGGGTGGTGTCGTGACCGCACGGACGGAAGGCGCGGATGATGGACGGGATCGGGGGCGGCCTGCGCGGCCGCCGACTGGCGGCCGGGGCGGCCGCCCTGATGGGCGCCGGCCTGGTGGTGTCGGCGCCTGCGGCGCTCGCCGACGCGGGCGGGGACGTGCGCACCGCTCCGTCGGCCGAGGAGTCCCCGGAGGCCTTCGTCGGGCTGTCCCTGGCGGTGGAGGGGGAGGCGCCGCTGCCCGGGCACGAGGCGGTGCTGCGGGCGACGGTGGCCAACGGCGACTCCGGCGAGGCGGTGAGCGGCGCGCAGCTCGCCCAGCACGTCCCCGACGACCTGGAGGTCCTGGAGGTGGGCGCCGGCGGGGTGCTGGAGGACGGCATCGTCAACTGGCGGGTGGACGTGCCCGCCGGGGGCGAGCGGGACTACACGGTCCGGGTCCGGGTTGCCGAGGACGTCCAGGGGGCGGAGCGGCTGATGAGCACGGCCTGCCTGCTGCTGGACCGGAACGCCGACCCGACGGCGTGCGCCAGCGACACGGTCGTGGTGGCCTCTCCGACGGTGCTGTCGCGGGTGACGGAGACGGTGGACGGCGCGCTGTTGGCGCGGGTGGCGGGGGCGGCATTGCTGGTGGGGCTGGGGTGGCTGGTGTGGCGGCGCCGGGTGGCGTGAAGTCCACCCGATCGTTACGTCAGGGTGTCAGGAAAAATCCCACCAGTACTACACGCGGTAGTAGTCTAGGGCCATGGCAATCCTCTACTCCGCGCTCGTCTTCCTTCACATGATCGGCCTCGCGGGCATCATCGCGGGCTTCCTCATGCAGCTCATGACCGACAACCCCAAGTCGACCAAGGTCCTGCTGCACAGCTCCCTGCTCCAGCTCGTCACCGGCCTGCTCCTGGTGGGCGTGGCCGAGATGGGCGACCTGGGCGACCTGAACCACATCAAGATCGGCGTCAAGCTGCTCATCGCACTGGCCGTCGTGGTGGTGGGCGTGCTCAACCTGCGCAAGCCCGCCAAGAACCTGGCGATCATCGCCGGCGTGCTCGCCATCGTCAACATCGGCGTCGCCGTCTTCTGGGGATAGGACCCCGCCGGTCCCCGACCGGCGTCGGCGCGGAGCCCGTGAACCGCGCCGGCGCCGGTTTTTCTTTACCCGTGGCGCAAGATCTTGCGCGAGCGCCACCGGTGATCCGACGTGGCGGAACGCGATCGCCGCCGGTCCCGACCGCTGGAGGGGACCGCGTCCCATTTCGACGCGCGGGTAGCGCTCTATTCACAAAGCCGTAACGGGCCGGTAGTGTGCTCGGCATCACGCAATTTCTTGCATTTCACGCAAGAGGATGCGCGACCCCCCGCAAGCGACACTGGAGCGCCGATGCACCGACGCACCCCCCTGAAAGCGGCCGCCGCCGCGGCCCTGCTCCTCCTCCCCCTGACCGCCCTCCCCGCGTCCGCGGCACCCCTGCCGGCCCCGGCGGAG
Source organism: Nocardiopsis changdeensis (assembly GCF_018316655.1). Taxonomy (GTDB): domain Bacteria; phylum Actinomycetota; class Actinomycetes; order Streptosporangiales; family Streptosporangiaceae; genus Nocardiopsis; species Nocardiopsis changdeensis. Next base: position 2,012,135 of record NZ_CP074133.1, read on the forward strand.
GCCGCGGCCGCCCGGACCACTCCCGACGACGAGGCCCTCGTCCAGCTCTTCCAGTGGAACTGGGACTCCGTCGCCGCCGAGTGCGAGGACTTCCTCGGACCCAACGGCTTCTCCGGGGTCCAGGTGTCCCCGCCCCAGGAGCACGTCGTCATCCCCTTCGCGGAAGGCGGCAACCACCCCTGGTGGCAGGACTACCAGCCCGTCTCCTACCGGCTCGACAACACCCGGCGCGGCACCGCCGAGGAGTTCGCCGCCATGGTCCGGACCTGCCGCGACAACGGCGTGCGCGTCTACGTCGACGCCGTGGTCAACCACATGACCGGCGACGGCGACGGCGTCGGCAGCGCGGGCACCTCCTGGGCCAAGTACGACCACCCCGACCTCTTCGGCGACGGCACCGCCTCCTACGGGTACGACGACTTCGGTCCCTGCTACGAGGAGATCGCGAACTGGAACGACAAGGAGGAGGTCCAGAACTGCCAGCTGGTGGGCCTGGCCGACCTCGACACCGCCGACCCGCGGGTGCGCGACCACATCAAGCGCTACCTCAACGGCCTCGTCGACCTGGGTGTGGGCGGCTTCCGCGTGGACGCCGCCAAGCACGTCCCCGAAGCGCACATCGCCGACATCTTCGGGAACCTGAACACGGTGCCCGGGTTCGGCGGCACCCCCCGCGTCTTCTACGAGGTCTACGGCGACGCCACCGTCCCCTACACCGCCTACGCCCCCTACGGCGAGGTCACCAACTTCGACTACCAGCGCGACGTGGCCGGGAAGTTCAAGGACGGGAACATCGCCGGGCTGGCGCACATGCCGGACTACGGCGGGCTGACCTCGGAGCAGGCCACCGTCTTCATCGACAACCACGACACCCAGCGCTACCACCCGACCCTCACCTACAAGGACGGGGACCGCTACCACCTGGCGGCCGCGTTCATGCTGGCCCACCCCTACGGCACCCCCGTGGTGACCTCCGGGTACGACTTCGGCGACAACGTCACCGAGGGCCCGCCCAGCACCGGGTACGCCGAGGGCAACCCGGCGGGCTGGATCACCGAGGACACCGACTGCTCCACCGGCGCATGGGTCTGCTCCCACCGCCACCCCACCGTCGCGGGCATGGCCGCCTTCCGCGCCTCCGCCGGCGACACCGCGCTGGTCCAGCGCGCCACCGACGGGAACGGACGCCTCGCCTTCGACCGCGGGGCGCGCGGCTTCGCCGCCTTCAACGCCACCGGCGACACCTGGCGGCTGACCTCCGACACCTCCCTGCCCGACGGCACCTACGACAACGCCGCGGGCGGCGGCACCGCCACCGTCTCCGGCGGCCGCGTCACCGTCGAGGTGCCCGCGAACGGGGCCGTGGCCCTGCACGTCGACGGCGAGTGCGAGGACGACTGCGGCGGCCCCGACCCGGGCACCGGGGACACCCTGCGGGCGGTCGTCCACACCGTCTGGGGACAGGAGGTGTACGTGGTGGGATCCACTCCCGGGCTCGGGTCCTGGGACCCCTCCCGGGGCGTGAAGCTGTCCACCGACGCCGCCGCCTACCCCACCTGGTCCGGCACGGTCGACATCGGAGCCGGCACCGAATGGAAGCTCGTCAAGGTCGACGGCTCCGGCAACGTGGAATGGGAGACGGGGTCCAACCGGGTCGGCCCCGCCGCCACCGTCACCTGGAACCACCGGTGACCGCCTGACCGGACCCGCCCCGAACGGCGCCCCCGTGCCTCACTCCTCCGGCACGGGGGCGCCCGCGTTCCGCTCGGAGGCGTCGGAGACCGGGTGCGGGCAGGGCTCTCCCGGCTCCACCGCCAGCTCGTAGTGCCACAGCTCGTTGGCGTAGGTCTGGCACAGCCCGTACTCGTGCCCGAACCGGGAGAACCAGTCCGCGGCGTTGGTGTACCCGATGTCCACCGCGTCCCCGCTGACGTGGGTGGACTCCTCGGGCGAGGCCACCCACCGGCCCGCCTCCTCCTCGCCGCCGTGCTCGCGCAGCGCCTCCTCCCACAGGTGCTCCTGGTAGCGCTCGCTGCGCCAGCCGCCGGTCACGATCACCACGTCGATCCCCGCGTCCAGGGCGTCCGCCGCGGCCTCCCGGACCGCCGCCAGCAGCTCAGGGTCCAGGTTGGCCAGCGCCGGGACGTCGGCGTCGACCTCCAACCCCTCGCCCACCGGCACGAACCCGTCCTCCTCGGTCAGCGGCTCGGAGCCGAACGACAGCCGGCCTGTCGCGGCGCCCCCGCCGCCGGCCTCCTGGGACGCGCAGCCCCCCGACACCAGCACGGCCGCCACGGCCGCGGTCACCGCCCAGCGGCGCACTGCGTTCAACGAACTCCCCCTCGTCCGGAGCCGGGCCCGGTGCCCGGCCTGCGGGGGCCACACCATCAAGGGGGGAGTTGCGTCCGTGTTGAGTGTTCGCGCAACACTTGCGCAACCCAACACTTCCGCAACAGGCGCGCTCCTAGACTCGGGGCCGAGCGGGCCCGGGGAGCCCGCCGGGAAGAGGGGGCGGAACCGTATGCGCGTACTGGTCGTCGAGGACGAGCCCTACATGGCCGAGGCCCTCCAGGCGGGCCTGCGGCAGGAGGCCATCGCCGCCGACATCGCCCTGGACGGGGACCAGGCGCTGGAACGCGTCGCCGTCAACGACTACGACGCGGTCGTCCTGGACCGGGACATCCCCGGCGTGCACGGCGACGAGGTGTGCGCCGTCCTGGTCCGCGACCACCCCGGCACCCGGATCCTCATGCTCACCGCCGCCGGACGGCTGCGCGACAAGGTCGACGGGTTCTCCCTGGGCGCCGACGACTACCTCACCAAGCCGTTCGCCCTGGAGGAACTGGTGGTGCGCCTGCGCGCCCTGGCCCGGCGCCCGACCACCGCCGTCGACCCGGTGCTGCGGGTCGGCGACCTGCGCCTGGACCCCTACCGGCGGGAGGCCCACCGGGGGGCCCGCCCGCTGCGGCTGCCCCGCAAGCAGTTCGCCGTCCTCGAACTGCTCATGCGCGCCGACGGGGCCGTGGTCACCGCCGAGACCCTGCTGGAGAAGGTGTGGGACGAGCACGCCGACCCCTTCACCAGCGCGCCCCGGGTCGCGGTCTCCCACCTGCGCAAGGCCCTGGGCGCCCCCGACCCCGTCGTCACCGTCCCCGGTGTCGGCTACCGCCTGGTCGACCCCGGGCGGGAGCGGTGAACCGGGCCCCGCTGCGGCGGCCGGGACTGCCGGTCAGCGCCCGCCTGCGCCTCACCCTGGGGTACGCCGCCTTCCTGGTCGTGTCCGGGATGGCGGTCCTGGCCGGGGTGTACATCGTCGTCCGCTACATCCCCGACTACCCGCTGACCACCTCCGACCCCAGCGTGACCCACGTCAACATCACCTCCCGGGGGCAGATCGTGGACGCCCTGGTGGACGTGTCCCTGGGGGTACTGCTCGCGCTGGCCGCCATCGGCCTGACCGGGGGCTGGTTCCTGGCGGGGTGGGTGCTCAGGCCCCTGCACCGCATCGACGCCGCGGTCCGCACCGTCGCCGCCGGCAGGCTGGACCACCGCATCCGCCTGACCGGTCCCGACGACGAGTTCCGGCGGCTGGCGGACGCCTTCGACCACATGCTCGACCGGCTCCAGGACGCCTTCGCCGTGCAGGAGCGGTTCGCCGCCAACGCCTCCCACGAACTGCGCACCCCGCTGGCGATCACCGCCACCATGCTCGACGTGGCCCGCCGCGAACCCGGGCACGACCCGGTCTTCGACCGGCTGACCGAGGTCAACGCCCGCGCGGTCGGCATCACCGAGGCGCTGCTGCGGCTGGCCGACGTGGACGCCGTCACCGCGGCCGCCGAACCCCTGGACCTGGCCGACCCGGTCCGCCGCGCCGTCGCCGAGGCCCGGGAGGAGGCCGGGCGGCGCGGCGTCGACCTGCGCCTGGACGCCGCGCCCGCACCGGTGACCGGGGACGCCGAGCTGCTGCTGCGGCTGGCCGACAACCTCGTGCGCAACGCCCTGCGCCACAACGTGGAGGACGGCACCGCCACCGTCTCCGTCGGCCGCGCCCCGGACGGGTCCGCCGTGCTGCGCACCGGGAACACCGGCCCCGTGCTGGCCCCGGAGACCGTCGCCCGGCTCACCGAGCCGTTCCTGCGCGGCGAGGGCCGCACCCGGCGCGGCGGCGAGGGCTACGGGCTGGGCCTGGCCCTGGTCTCCCGGGTCGTGGCCGTCCACGGCGGGACCCTGGACCTCGCCCCCCGCCCCGGCGGAGGCCTCACCGTCACCGTCACCCTTCCCGGCCGGTAACTAGGCCGTGCTCTTTCGAACCTCCGCCGCGCTTCGGACCGCCGGGCGCCTCGCGAACCCCGGCACAGGAGAGCGTTCGAGAACAGGCCCTAGTCGTCGTAGAAGACGCGCTCCATCACGGCCCGCGCCCGGCGGGTCGTGCGCAGGTACGCCTCCGTCAGCTGCTCGGCGGGCCCCGCCCACAGGCCCTCCTCGTCCTGGGCGCTGCGGCAGCCCATGGCGGTGGCCAGCGCCGCCCGCACCCGCAGATCGGTGGGGAGCGAGTCGCCGCCCCGGCCGCGCACCAGCATCACCATGCCGCGCACCCGCGAGGCCAGCCGCCAGGCCTGCTCCAGGACGGCGCCGTCGTCGGCGGTCAGGAAGCCGTGGGCGACCGCCGCCCCCAGCGCCTCCAGGGTGCCGGTGGTGCGCAGGTCCGGGTAATCGTGGGCATGGCGCAGCTGGGTCAGCTGGGCCACCCACTCCACGTCCGACAGCCCGCCCCGGCCCAGCTTGGTGTGCAGGGTCGGGTCGGCGCCGCGCGGCAGCCGCTCGGCCTCCATGCGCGCCTTGAGCTTGCGGATCTCCAGCACCGACGCGGAGTCGATCCCGCCCGCCGGATAGCGGATCGGGTCGATGAGCGCGGTGAACGCGGCCCGCAGCTCCGGGTCGCCGGCCACCGGCCGGGCCCGCAGCAGCGCCTGGCTCTCCCACACCTGCGACCAGCGGCCGTAGTAGGCGGCGTAGGAGTCCAGGGTGCGCACCACCGGGCCGCTCCTGCCCTCGGGCCGCAGGTCGGTGTCGACCTTCAGCGGCGGCTCGGCCGCGGGCATCTCCAGCAGCCGCGCCAGCTCCCGGACGACCGCCATCGCCTGCCGGGTGGCCGCGGTGGTGTCCACGCCGGGCAGCGGGGCGTGCACGTACATGACGTCGGCGTCGCTGGCGTAGGTCAGCTCACCGCCCCCGAACCGGCCCATCGCGACCACGCACACCCGGGTCAGCTCCTCGCCGTCGGCCTCCAGCACCCGGGCGGTGGCCACCCGCAGGGCGGCGTCGATGGTCACCGCGGAGATGTCGGTGAGGGCCGCGCCCACCTCCCGGACGTCGGAGACCTCCAACAGGTCGGCGGCGGCGGTGCGCAGCAGCTCGCGGCGGCGCAGCGCCCGCACCGCCGACACCGACTCCTCGGCGGTGGCGTAGCGGCGCAGCGCCGCGTCGGCCTCGGCGGCCAGCGACCCGGGGTCGCGGCGCACCAGGTCGGCGTCGTCGGCGAGCACCTTGATCGCGTCGGGGGCGCGCAGCAGCAGGTCGGTGACGTAGCGGCTGGTGCCCAGCAGCCACGCCATGCGCTCGGCGACCCGGACGTCGTCGCGCAGCAGCCTCAGGTACCACGGGGTGGTGCCCAGCGAGTCGCTGACCTGGCGGAACCCCAGCAGCCCCGCGTCGGGGTCGGGGGCGTCGGAGAACCAGCCCAGCATCACCGGGAGCAGGGTGCGCTGTATGGCCGCGCGCCGGGACACGCCCGAGGTCAGCGACTCCAGGTGGCGCAGCGCCCCGGCCGGGTCGGCGAACCCCAGCGCCTCCAGCCGGTCGCGGGCCTGCTCGGGGGACAGGCGCACCTCCCCGCCGGGCAGCTTGGCGACGGCGTTCAGCAGCGGCCGGTAGAACAGCTTCTCGTGCAGGCGCCGCACCTCGGCGGCGACCTTGCGGCGGGCCTCGGTCAGCTCCCGCACCGGGTCGGCGACGAAGCCCAGGGCCCGGCCCAGCCGCCGCAGCTCCGCCTGCCCGTCGGCGGTCGCGCCGTCGGGCATCAGGTGGGTGCGGCGCAGCCGCTCCAGCTGCAGCAGGTGCTCCAGCCGGCGCAGGAACCGGTAGGCGTCGGCGAGCCCGGCGGCGTCCTGGCGGCCCACGTACCCGTGCTCGGACAGGGCGGCCAGCGCCACCAGGGTGGTGCCCGACCGCAGCCGGTCGTCGGCCCGGCCGTGGACCAACTGGAGCAGCTGCACGGAGAACTCGATGTCGCGCAGCCCGCCCGGGCCCAGCTTGAGCTCCCGGTCGGCCTGCCCGGCGGGGATGTGCTCCAGCACCCGGCGGCGCATCGCCTGCACGTCCTCGACGAAGTCCTTGCGCGCGGACGCCTGCCACACCATGGGCGTGATGACGTCCATGTAGGCGCGGCCCAGCTCCGCGTCCCCGGCGATCGGCCGCGCCTTGAGCAGGGCCTGGAACTCCCAGGTCTTGGCCCAGCGCTCGTAGTAGGCGCGGTGCCCCGACAGCGGGCGCACCAGCGGGCCGTTCCTGCCCTCCGGGCGCAGCGCCGGGTCCACCTCCCACAGGGTGCCCTCGGCGTCGGTCTCGACGGGCACCCGCATCATGGCGGTGGCCAGCCGGGTCGCCGAACGCATCGCCGCCTGCTCGTCCGCCGGCTCCCCGTCCCCGGGGTCCCCGGCGGGCTCGGCCACGAACACCACGTCCACGTCGCTGACGTAGTTGAGCTCGCGGCCCCCGCACTTGCCCATGCCGATGACGGCCAGGCGGCAGCGGGCGGCGTCCTCGGGGTGCTCGGCGCGGGCCACCGCCAGCGCGCCGTCCAGCAGGGCGGCGGCCAGGTCGGCCAGCTCGGCGGCCACCGCGTCCACGGTGACCAGCCCCGTCAGGTCGCGGCCGGCCAGCCGCAGCACCCGGCGCCGGTAGGCGACGCGCAGCACGTGGCGCAGCTCGGCGGCGGAACGGGTGCCGGAGAGGTCGGCGGCCGGGGCGGGGGAGTGGGGGTCGGCGCCCACGGTGTGCAGCAGCCCCCGGCGCAGCTCCTCCGGCTCGGGGGTGCGGGCGGCGTCGGCGCCGCGCAGCTCCCGCCAGTCGCCGGGGTGGCGCACCAGGTGGTCGGTGAGGGCGCCGCCGGTGCCCAGCACCCGGCACAGCCGCTCCCGCAGGTCGGAGTCCTCGCGCAGGGCGTCGCGCAGGACGTCCGGGTCGGGGTCGCTCTCCAGGACCCGGATGAGCCCCAGCAGGGCTTGGTCGGGATCGGGGGCCGCCGCCAGGGAGTCGATCACGGCCGTGTCGGCGGAGGAGTCCAGCCCCGCCCCCGTCAGCAGCCGCAGGGCCCGCGGGCTGTCACTGAAGCCGCGCCGTGCGAGCGAGCCTGCCGTCATGGTGTCTGTTCCGTCCCTTGCCACGCGTCAACGGTAGCCGCACGGCCCCGGGACGGCCGCACGGTGAGGGCCGGAACACCTCCACGCGCCCCCGTCGCCGGGTTCGCCCGGGGATGGTCCGGAACCGGGTCGGGGCCGGTATCCGAACGGATACCGGCCCCGGGCGGGGAGGCGTGCCCGCGCGGGCGCGCCTCCCCGGGGAGCTGCGCTACGGCCTAGATGTCGTAGTAGAGCTCGAACTCGCGCGGGTGGGGGCGCAGGCGCAGGGAGTCGATCTCCTCGGTGCGCTTGAAGTCCACGTAGGTCTCCAGGAGGTCCTTCGTGAACACGCCGCCCTCCAGGAGGAACTCGTGGTCCTCCTCGACCGCGTTGAGCGCGTCGTCCAGCGAGGCCGGGACCGTCTTGATGGCCTTGGCCTCGGCCGGGGGCAGCTCGTAGAGGTCCTTGTCCACGGGCTCCGGCGGCTCGATCTTGTTCTTGATGCCGTCGATGCCGGCCATGAGCATGGCGGAGAAGGCCAGGTACGGGTTGGCCGACGGGTCCGGCACGCGGAACTCGATGCGCTTGGCCTTGGGGTTGGAGCCGGTCAGCGGCAGGCGGATGCACGCGGAGCGGTTGCGCTGGCTGTAGACCAGGTTGATCGGGGCCTCGTAGCCGGGCACCAGGCGGTGGTAGGAGTTCACCGTCGGGTTGGTGAAGGCGAGCAGCGCCGGGGCGTGCTTGAGCAGGCCGCCGATGTAGTAGCGGGCCGTGTCGGACAGCTGGCCGTAGCCGGACTCGTCGAAGAACAGCGGCTCGCCGTCCTTCCACAGGCTCTGGTGGCAGTGCATGCCGGAGCCGTTGTCGCCGAACAGCGGCTTGGGCATGAAGGTCGCCGTCTTGCCCGCGTTGTTGGCGACGTTCTTGACGATGTACTTGTACAGCTGCACGCGGTCGGCCTGCTGGAGCAGCGTGCCGAACTTGATGCCGATCTCGGCCTGGCCGGCGGTGCCGACCTCGTGGTGCTGGAGCTCGACCTCGATGCCCGCCTCGATGAGGGTGCGGACCATGTCCGAGCGCAGGTCGCTGTAGTGGTCGACCGGCTCGACGGGGAAGTAGCCGCCCTTGTAGCGGGGACGGTAGCCGCGGTTGCCGCCCTCGAGGGCCGAACCGGTGTTCCAGGCGCCCTCGATGGAGTCGATCTCGTAGAAGCCGGTGTTGGACCGGGTCTCGAACTTGACGTCGTCGAAGATGTAGAACTCGGCCTCGGGGCCGAAGAAGGCGGTGTCGGCGACACCGGAGCCGCGCAGGAACGCCTCGGCCTTGCGGGCGACGTTGCGCGGGTCGCGGCTGTACGACTCCAGGGTGAGGGGGTCGTGGACGAAGAACGTCATGTTCAGCGTCTTGTACTTGCGGAACGGGTCCAGCACGCCGGTGCTCAGGTCGGGGAGCAGCAGCATGTCGGACTCGTGGATGGCCTGGAAACCGCGGATCGACGAGCCGTCGAACATCTGACCGTCGGTGAACGTCGAGGCGTCGACGTTCTCGGTCGGGAGGGTAACGTGGTTCACGCCTCCGAACAGGTCCGTGAAACGGACGTCGAGGAACTTGACGTCCTCGTCCCGGATGAAAGCGAGCACCTCGTCGACGCTGCTGAACAAAACGAACCTCCGTGCAGGTGGCTGAGACGACCGGATCCGCGGGCCGCCCCATCGCGGACGCGGCGGATCGACGCGGTGTCTCCCGGCTTCGCTGACGAAGCTAGGAGCGCGGGATTTCCATGCCGTGTCTCCATTGTTTCCTGCATGTTACGGACTCCGGTGTTTTCGCAGACCATACCGCCTGACCCGGTGATTCCTGTGTGTACAGGGCGAAAACGGAACGCCGGGAGGCCCGGATGTGGTCCGTGCCACGGCGCCGCCGGGCCCGGGGCGGCCCCGTGCGGGCGACCCGGGACGAGGCCGCGCGCGACGGTGGATACCGTGGAGGCATGAGCGAGGACAGGGCCGTGACCGAGGACGACTTCCGCTACCGCGGCAACCGGCTGGGCCTGCCCGAACACGGACCCGACTCGGTGCCCGGCGTGGGCCGCCGCCTGGCCGGCCTGCTGCTGGACTGGCTGCTCGCGCTGCTCATCTCCGCCGGGCTGTACTCGGCCGGGGCCATCGGCGCGGGGGTCGCCGACGAGCAGCAGGCCACCACCCTGGTCAGCAACACCGCCCTCGTGGTGTTCGCCGCCATGAACATCGTGCTGCTCAGCCTGTTCGGCACCTCGGTCGGCCGCCGCCTGGTCGGCGTGCGGATCAAGGCCACCGGCGAGCGCTCCTGGCCGTGGTTCGCCTCCATGGCCGTGCGCACCCTCCTGCTGTGCCTGGTCATCCCGGCCGTCATCTACGACCGCGACACCCGCGGCCTGCACGACCGCGCCGCGGGCACCGTGGCCGTCCGCATCTGAGCACCCGGGCCCCGGCCCGGATGACGACGGGATCAACAGGCCCTCCGGTGCTGTTAGCATCCGATTCTCGGTCACACCGTCCCGGGACTGTGTGATCCCCTCATCGGACGCCCGGCGTCCCCTCCCTCCCGGGTCTCACCGCACCCCTCGAAGGTTCGCCATGGCTGGAAAACGCTCCGCCCCACGCCCCGCCGGCTTCCTGGACGCCGTGCGCCTGTCCACGGGGCAGTGGGTCGCCTGCGCGGTCACCGCGCTGTCGATCGTGGGGAGCCTGGGCGGCTACCTCTGGTACCAGGGCATCGCCAACAACATCACGACCGCCCAGGTCGACACCGACGAGTGGGACCGGCCCACCAGCGTCGAGGGCGTCATGAACCTCCTGGTCATCGGGTCGGACGTGCGCTCGGGGGAGAACGCGAACTACGGCGAGGCCGAGGGCGAGCGCCCCGACATGATGCTCATCGCCAGCATCAACGTCGACCGCGGCGCCGTCACCATGGTCAACCTGCCCCGCGACCTGGTCGTGGACCTGCCCGGCTGCGAGGCGGTCGAGGGCTACGAGGGGATGGCCCCGCAGAGCGGCATGATCAACTCGGCGATGACCTTCGGCGGCGTGGGTTGTCAGTGGAACGCCGTCGAGCAGGTCACCGGGGTCCACCTGGACCACTTCGTCATGATGGACTTCACCGGGTTCAAGGACATGGTCGACGCCGTCGGCGGCGTGCAGATGTGCATCCCCGCCCCGATCGACGACCCCAAGGCCCACCTGACCCTGGAGGCCGGGGAACAGACCCTGGACGGCGAGCAGTCGCTGGGGTACGTGCGCTCCCGCTACGGCCAGGGCGACGGCAGCGACCTGTCCCGCATCGAGCGCCAGCAGCAGTTCATGGGCGCCATGCTGCGCCAGGTCCTCAGCAGCGAGGTGATGACCAGCCCCCTGGCCATCACCAACTTCCTCAACGCGGTCACCGAATCGGTCACCGCCGACGACGGTTTCACCGTCGACACGATGACCGACATCGCGATCTCCATGCGCGAGGTGGACCTGAACAGGATCCAGTTCGTCACCGTGCCCAACGGCCAGCACCCGGCCGACCCCAACCGCCTGGCGCTGAGCCAGCCCGCCGCCTCCGAGCTCTTCACGGCCATCAACTCCGGCGCCGACCTCTCCGGGGGCGCGGAGGAGGAAGAGGACGAGGGCGAGGGGGACGAGGGGGCCGACGACGCCGAGAGCGGCCCGACCCCGGCCGACATCTCCCTGGACGTGCTCAACGGCACCGGGATCGAGGGCCTGGCCGGCCAGGTCGCCGAGCGGCTGACCACCGACGGGTACACGGTGAACGCCACCGGCAACCCCCAGGTCCGCGTCCCCGCGGTCACCACCGTCTACTACGCGCCCGGCCAGGAGGCCGCCGCCGAGCTGCTGGCGGGGTCGCTGGAGACCGCGGTCACCGAGGAGGCCGCCGGGCTCACCGGCACCCTCGAACTGGTCCTCGGCCCGGACTGGACCGGGTTCAAGGGCGACGAGGAGGAGGCCGCGCCGGAGATCTCGGTCACCGAGGACCTGGGCGGGATCACCGCGGAGGAGAAGCCCGAGAGCGCCTGCTGATCCCCAGGGGGGACATTCCGGTCGAAGGGGTTCGTTACCCTTACTTGACCGAAACCCGGCCTTCGGCGTACCGTGCGGTAGCGTTCGGCCGTGATCCCGTCGTGACCCCCGGGCCCGCCCGGGAGAACGGCCTCCCCCTTCCCTTGTCCCTGAACGGATCGCAGGTGCCCTCTTGGCTCCCAGACACGTGTCCAGAACGGCGAAGTCCACGGCGAAGGCGTGGATGTCCCCGGGTCAGTGGGCGGCCTGCGGGCTGACGGGCGTCGTCATCGCGGCCAGCCTGGTCGGCTACGCGGGCTACCGCGACGCCCTGGCGGTGCAGACCGAGGACATCAACACCGACGCCTGGGGCGACCGCCCGGCGCAGGTGGACGGGATCCACAACATCCTGCTGCTGGCCACCGACGAGCGGGCCGGGGAGGACGCCGAGTACAGCGTCGCCAACGGGATCCGCCCGGACGTCCTGGTGCTGGTCAACATCGACGTCGACAAGGGCGGGGTGACCATGGTCAACATGCCCCGCGACCTCATGGTCACCATGCCGGGCTGCGACCCCGTCGAGGACAAGCCCGGCATCACCGCCGGGACGGTGGACCAGCTCAACCACGCCATGTTCTACGGCGGGATGGACTGCCAGGGCAAGACCATCGAGAACATCACCGGCGTCCACCTGGAGCACATGGTCCTCGTCGACTTCGCCGGGTTCCAGGCCATCGTCGACTCCATCGGCGGGATCGACATGTGCATCCCCGAGCCGCTCCAGGACCCCAAGGCCAAGCTCGACCTGCCCGCCGGGGAGCAGACCCTGGACGGCACCCAGGCGCTCGCCCTGGCCCGCTCCCGGGACACCACGGAGAACGGCAGCGACCTGGACCGGATCAAGCGCCAGCAGCAGATGATCGGCGCGATCCTGCGCAAGGTCACCACCGGCGAGGTCATGACCAGCCCCGCCACCCTCTACGACTTCTTCGGCTCGGTCACCGACAGCATGACCACCGACAGCGAGTTCAGCGTCGACGAGATGGCCGAGCTCGCCATCGCCATGCGCGGGGTGGACCTGGGGCGGATGAACATGGTGACGGTCCCGGTCGAGGACTACAACGACGCCAAGGTCCAGCTAATGGAGCCCCAGGCGTCCGAGCTGTTCGCGGCGGTCGCCGCGGGCGAGGCGACCAGGCCCGAGGAGGAGAAGCCGGAGGAGGCGGCCGAGGAGGCCCCCGAGGAGTCCGTCTCGCCCTCCGACGTCTCGGTGTACATCGTCAACAACCAGGGCACCCAGGGGCTGGCCGGACAGGTGGAGCCGCTGCTGACCGGGCTGGGCTTCACCGTCACCGGCTCGGGCAACCCCACCACCCGGGCCCCGCAGCAGACCACGGTCTACCACGCCCCGGGCGAGCAGGCGCAGGCGCAGGCCGTGGCCGACGCGCTGGTCAGCGGGGCGCAGATCGAGGAGGCCGCGGACCTGTCCGGCTCGGTCGAGCTGGTCATGGGCACCGACTGGCAGGGCGTCGCCCTGGAGGGCGCCGAGGGCGGCGGCGAGTCCGGCGGGGAGTCCGCGGACGACCCGCTGGCGGGTCTGAGCGGCACCTCCGCCGACCAGTCCGTCGACTGCGGCTAGGCCCGCACACCACGCACACAGGGCCCCGGGAGCGCCGAACGCGCCCCGGGGCCCTCGCCGTTCCATCCGTTCGGCACACCGGGGCTTATCGTTTATCGTTAATATCGAAAAACGATAAGGAGGGAAGGCATGTCGAAGAGGACCCCCTTTCGGTGGAGCCGTGCCGACGGTTTCGTGGCTCGGTTCATCCTCGTCATGGCCATCGGCGTCACTCTGTTCACGACCGTGTTCGCCCTGGTGTGGATCACACCGCTGCTGCCCGCCGACGGCTCCGTGCCCGCGAACACCATCACGGTCCCGTCCCCCGACGGCGCCCCGGAGTCGGCGCCCCCCGCGGTCCCGGCCGGGCCCGAGTACGGGATCGAGTCGGAGCAGGGCATGGTGATCACGTTCCACGACCCCACGACGGTGCAGCGGCTGCTGCTGGTCCTGCCCGGCCTGCTGGCCCAGGCGGCCGCCCTCCTGGTGATGGTCAACCTGCTGCGCATCGTCCGGAGCCTGGACCTCGGCGATCCCTTCGTCCCCGCCAACGCCCTCCGGCTGCGCGTCATCGCCCTGACCGTCCTGGCCGGAACGCTGCTGGTCCCGGCCGCGGAGAAGGTCGGGGAAGGGCTCCTGCGCGGCCAGGCCCTGGGCGTCGACGGCTTCGAGATCTCCTACGTTCTCATCGGGGAGGGCGGGATCTCCTTCACGATGGTCTTCGTGTCCCTGCTCCTACTGGGGCTGGCCGAGGTGTTCCGGCGCGGCACACGGATGCGCGACGACGTGCGGGGACTGGTCTGATGCCGCCGGAGGAGGACGAGGGCGCGGACATCGTCGTCCGCTTGGACGAGGTGCTCGCCGCGCGCGGGATCACCCTCACCGAACTGGCCGCCCGGGTCGGGATCACCGTGGTCAACCTGTCGGTGCTCAAGAACGGCCGGGCCCGGGCCATCCGGTTCAGCACGCTGGCGGCCCTGTGCCGGGAGCTGGACTGCCGCCCCGGCGACCTCATCGACTACGCGCCCGCAGCGGACCGGTCCTGAACGATGGGAAGGGGGCGCGCACCGGACGGATCCGGTGCGCGCCCCCTCGTCGCGTGGCGAAAGGCGCCGGGGCGGTCAGCCGCCGCTCTGGCCGCGCAGGCCCCGGGGCATCTTGGCGTTCTTGGGCATCGGGCCCTTGGGCATCTGCATCTTGGCGGGCAGCGCGCGCAGCCGGTAGTTGAGCTGCGTGACGTCCTTCTTGTCCAGGGTGCGCGGCAGCCTGACCAGCGTGCGCTGGAGCTTGGCCAGCGGGACCTGGTCCTCGCCGTTGCCCACCTTGTAGTCGTAGATGGGGGTGTCCAGGGCCACCCGGGACACGCGCTTCTTCTCCGAGGCGATGAGCGACTTCAGGCGGTGCGGGTCGCCCTCGCCGACCAGGATGACGCCGGGGCGGCCCACCACCCGGTGCACCACGTCCTGCTGGCGGTTGGCGTTGACCGCGAACTCGGTCGTCCAGTTGCCGCGCATGTTGTCCAGGATCGCCGCGCCGGCGCCGATCTGGCCGTCGAGGATCTGGTACTGCACGCGCTGGGCCGAACGGGTGAAGATGATGAAACCGGTCAGCAGCGCGATCGGCAGGCCGGTCAGCGGCCACAGGATCCAGGAACCGGTCCAGATGCCGATGGCGACGAACACCGCGAGGATGAGGACCGCGACGCCGGCGGCCAGCGGGATACTGCGCGGGCTCTGGCGGTGGACGACCTTGGCGACCATGCCGATCTGCTTGAGCCGGCCGGGCTCCTTCTTGTCCTTGCCCTGGGCGGGTGCTGTGCTCTCGGAACCCTTTTTCGCCATCGTGCTCTCAGGCAGCGGGCGCCGACGGACCGTCGGCGGGGACGGAGATCCCGAAGCTGCCTTGCCTCCTTCTACCTACGCGGTCGACTCGTGCGGCGCCCTTCGGCGCCACCTGCCGGGGCGCCCTGTCGGACCCCCAGGATATGCGGCGGGACCCGGGTGCGCGGAACGGTGGCCCGGAGGCCACCGTTCCAGCTTGGTCACGACTCGGGCGGAAAGCCCGTTATGTACTACTTGGTCAGGGCGGCGGCCTCGGCGTCACGCTTCTCGCGCGCCTGCTGGTAGAGGCGTCCGGCCCGGTAGGACGAACGCACCAGCGGCCCCGACATGACACCGGCGAAGCCGATCTCCTCGGCCTCCTCGCCCAGCTCCACGAACTCCTGCGGCTTCACCCAGCGGTCGATCGGGTGGTGCAGCTTGGAGGGGCGCAGGTACTGGGTGATGGTCAGCAGGTCGCAGCCGGCCTCGTGCAGGTCGCGCATGGCCTCGCTGATCTCCTCCCGGGTCTCGCCCATGCCCAGGATGAGGTTCGACTTGGTGACCAGGCCGTCCTCGCGGGCCTTGGTGATGACCTCCAGGGAGCGCTCGTAGCGGAAGCCCGGGCGGATGCGCTTGAAGATGCGCGGCACCGTCTCCACGTTGTGCGCCAGCACCTCGGGGCGGGACCCGAAGACCTCGGCCAGCTGGTCGGGGTCGGCGTTGAAGTCCGGGATGAGCAGCTCGACGCCGGTGTCCGGGTTCAGCTCGTGGATCTTGCGCACCGTCTCGGCGTAGAGCCAGGCGCCGCCGTCCTCCAGGTCGTCGCGGGCGACACCGGTGATGGTGGCGTAGCGCAGCCCCATCGTCTTGACCGAGTTGGCGACCTTGGTCGGCTCCATGCGGTCCAGCGCGGTGGGCTTGCCCGTGGCGATCTGGCAGAAGTCGCAGCGGCGGGTGCACTGGTCGCCGCCGATGAGGAAGGTGGCCTCGCGGTCCTCCCAGCACTCGTAGATGTTGGGGCAGCCCGCCTCCTGGCACACCGTGTGCAGGCCCTCGGTCTTGACCAGTGAGCGCAGCTCGGAGTACTCCGGCCCCATGTGCGCCTTGATCTTGATCCACGGCGGCTTCTTCTCGATGGGGGTCTCGCTGTTGCGCGCCTCGACGCGCAGCAGGCGGCGGCCCTCAGGAGCGATGGTCAACGTGAACCCGTTCCCTTCTGTGCCCCGCGGACCCGGACGCCCTGGTGAGGGCGGGGCCGTGCGGGGGCCGGCTCATGGTGTGGTGTGTCATCCCCGGGCGGCGACGGGCTCGGACAGCAGTCCGGGGCCGTCGATGTGGCTGTACTGGTGCGCGCCCAGGACGTCCGCCAGGTGGCGCTCCATCAGCGGTCGCACCTCGGCGACCGGGACGTCGCGCCCGGTTTCGGCGGTGAGCGAGGTGACCCCGGCGTCGGAGATGCCGCAGGGGACGATCCGGTCGAACCACGACATGTCATTGTTGCAGTTCAGGGCGAGCCCGTGCATGCCGACCCCGCGGGCGATGCGGCAGCCGATCGCCGCGATCTTGCGTTCGATGAGCCCGCGGTCGGGGTCGGCGTCCAGCCACACCCCCGTGCGCCCCTCCACACGCCTGCCGACGAGGCCGTACTCCGCGATGGTGCGGATGATGGCCTCCTCCAGCATGCGGACGTAGGCGATCACGTCGATGGGGTCCGGGAGCCGCACGATGGGGTACACCGTGAGCTGCCCGGGGCCGTGCCAGGTGATCTTGCCCCCCCGGTCGATGTCCACGACCGGCGCTCCGGGGTCTGTGATGGGACGATCCGACCTCCCGGTGCGCTTGCCCGCCGTGTACACGGGTTCGTGCTCCAGGAGGAGGACGGTGTCGGCCACCTCGTCGGCGACGCGGCGCTCGTGGAGCCGCTTCTGCAGGTCCCAGCCCTGATGGTAGGGGACGGGGGTGGCGCCGAGCCATGCGTAAACGAGATCACTCACACATTCACTCTACGCCCCGGCGGAAGGCAGCGGTCGGGCCAGGATGTCGGATAGCGCACTGTCGATGGTGGGAAGTGTGAAGGAATAACCTTCCTTGATCAGGCGTTCGGGCCGCCCCCGCAGATCGAGCAGGGCCGTCTCCTCCGCGTAGTCCCCCAGGGTGGCGCGCAGCGCCGTCGCCGGGACCCGCAGCACCGCCGGGCGGTCCAGGGCGCGGGCCAGGGCCTCGGTGAAGGCGGCGTTGCTCACCGGCTCGGGCGCGCACAGGTTGACCGGCCCGGTGACGTCGGGCCGCTCCAGCAGGAACCGGATCGCCCCGATGGCGTCGCGCATCGCGATCCACGTCATGTACTGGGCCCCCGAGCCGATCCGGCCGCCCAGCCCCGCCCGGTACAGCGGCAGCACCGAGCGCAGGTAGCCGCCGGAGCGGTCCAGCACCACCGCCATCCGCAGGTGCGCGGTGGAGATCCCGGCCCCGGCGGCCTCGGCGGCCGCCGCCTCCCAGTCGCGGCACACCTGCGCCAGGAAGCCGGTGCCCGCCGGGTCGGCCTCGGTCACTACCCGGCCCCCGGTGTCGCCGTAGAACTGCATGCCGGAGGCGGCCAGCAGCCGCGGGGGAGGGGCGTCCATACCGGTCAGCGCCCGCGTCAGGGTGCGGGTGCCGCGCACCCGGGCCCGCCGGATCGCCTCCCGCCGCCCCCGGGGCCACGGCGCATGGCTCAGCGGCGCCCCCGCCAGGTGCACCACCGCGTCGGCGCCGTGCAGCGCAACGGTGTCCACCCGCCCCTGTTCGGGACGCCACTCGGCCTCCTCCAACCGCGACCGGTAGACCGGCCGGGGCGCGTGCCGCACCATCCGCACGACCCGGTGCCCGTCGGCGAGGAGCGCCTCGACCAGCACCGCCCCGACGAGTCCCGAACTGCCCGTGATCGCCACTTTCATGCTCAGGTGTCTACCCGGCGCGGGAGCGAGTACCGGGGCCGGGGTGCCCTTGTGGGGGCCGCCCCGATTTTTTCCCGGGGATTTTCGCCAAAGTCCTGCGCGCGGGGCCCCGGGTCTTCTACTTTGAACGTGGGACATGGAACTCCGCGTCAACGCGGGGCTACCGTGGGCGACGCGCTGTCGGGCTGGCTGTCGCGTCCACCCAACAGACCTTTGATGATGGGGATCATCAGGGGATGGTGATTGGTGGGGTAGAAAGACGGGGCGGCACCGCGAGGTGCCGCCCCGTCCACCGTTCCCGGCCCGTGCTCTCGCGCCCGGCGGGCTCAGGCCGGGTAGGGCCGGTGTCGGCGCGCCTCGCGCAGGGCCAGGGCCCACCAGGACAGCTCGTCCAGCAGGAGCTTCGCCGCGGCGTCGGCGCCCGCCATCTCCGGGCCGGGGAGCCCGTCCGGGCCGAAGAGCGCGCCCGCGTTGTGCAGGCTCACCGTGTCGCGGATCGTCGCCACGTGCAACTCGGAGAAGACCGTGCGCAGCTGCTCGATCGCGCGCAGGCCGCCGGACATCCCGCCGTAGGAGACGAACCCCGCGGCCTTGCCGAACCACTCCCGGCGGGCCGAGTCGATCGCGCTCTTGAGCGGGCCCGGATAGCCGTGGTTGTACTCGGGGGTGACCACCACGTACCCGTCGGCGGCCGCCACCCGGGGGCCGAAGTCCGCCAGCGGGGCGCCGTGCCCGTGACCGTACCGCTCGTCGGCGGGCAGGTCGGCCACGTCCAGGACGTCGACGTCCAGGTCCGGTCGGCCCAGGGCCAGGTCCACGAACCAGCGGGAGACCGCCGGCCCCGTGCGTCCGTTCCGGTTCGAGCCCAGGATCACCGCGATCCGCAGGTTGTCCATGTGTCAGGTCCTTGTGCCGTGCTGGTCGGTGCACCAACGCTAAAACCTCAACCGCTGTAGAGGTCAAGCGGATGTGAACTTTCACGCCGGAGGGCCGGGCACCGTGCGGTGCCCGGCCCTCCGGGGCGGATCGGCGGACGGCTAGGACAGGCCCAGCTCGCCCTCGAAGTCGCCCTCCTCCAGGCGGTCCTTGACCGCCGTGAGGAAGCGGCCCGCGTCGGCGCCGTCGATCAGCCGGTGGTCCACGGCCAGGGACAGGTACACCATCGAGCGCACGGCGATGACCTCGCCGCCCATGGCCGGGTCCTCGACCACGACCGGGCGCTTGACGACCGCGCCGGTGCCCAGGATCGCGACCTGCGGCTGGTTGATGATCGGGGTGCCGAACAGCGCCCCGGTGCCGCCGGTCTCGGCGATGGTGAACGTGCCGCCGCCCAGCTCGTCCGGGCCCAGCCGGCCGGTGTGGGCCCGCTCGCTCAGGTCGGAGATGGTGCCGGCCAGGCCGCTCAGCCCGAGCTTGCCCGCGTCCTTGACGACCGGGACCAGCAGGCCGCGCTCGGTGTCCACCGACACGCCCAGGTTCTCGACGTCGTGGTAGGTCACCTCCTGCTTGTCCGCGTCGATGAACGCGTTGAGCTTGGGGTGGGCGCGCAGCGCCTCCACCGTCGCCAGCGCGAAGAACGCGAAGAAGTCCGGAGCCGTTCCGCCGTTCTCGGCGGCCCGCTCGCGCAGGCGCGCGATCTTGGTGACGTCCACCTCGGCGACCTGGGTGGTCGTCGCCGAGACGTGCAGGGACTCCACCATGCTGTCGGCGATGTACTTGCGCAGCCGGGTGAGCTTCTCGGTGCGCCCGCGCAGCGCCGTGTCGGCGCCCTGCTTGCGCGGGGCCGAGGACGGAGCGGTCGGGGCGGCGGCGCGCGCGGCGGCGGCCTTCTGCTCCTCGGCGGCCTTGAGCACGTCCTGCTTGCGGATGCGCCCGCCCACGCCGGTGCCCCGGACGCGGCTCAGGTCCACGCGGTGCTCGGCGGCGAGCTTGCGCACCAGCGGGGTCACGTAGCCCTCGGTGCCGGTGTCGGTCCCCGACGGGCCGGTGCTGCTCAGGGTGCCGATGTCCACCGACGGGGTGTCGGTGGAGGCCGGAGCGGGCGCCGGGGCGGCGGGCTCGGGGGCCGGCTCGGCCGCCGCGGGCTCGGCGGCCTTCGCCGGGGCCGGTTCCGGGGCGGCGGGGGCCGCGGGGGCGGCAGCGGCGCCGGCACCGCCGATGACGGCGATCCGGGCGCCGATCTCCACGGTCTCGTCCTCCTGGACGAGGATCTGCGTGAGCACGCCGGCCACCGGGGAGGGGATCTCGGTGTCCACCTTGTCGGTGGAGACCTCGAGGAGCGGCTCGTCCACCTCGACGGTGTCGCCGACGCTCTTGAGCCACTGGGTGACGGTCCCCTCGGTGACGCTCTCACCCAGGGCGGGCATGGTCACCGGGGTCTCAGGGCCCTCCGCGGCGGGGGCGGCGGGCTCCGGGGCCTCGGCGGCCGACCGCGCCTGCTCCTGCCGGGGCTCGGGCTCCGGCTCCGGGGCCGGCTCGGGCTCCGGGGCGGCGGCCGGCTCCGGACGCGCCTCCTCGGCGGCCGGGGCGGCCGGCGCGGCGGAGTCCTCGCCCGCTTCGCCGATGACGGCGATCTCCGCGCCGATCTCCACGGTCTCGTCCTCCTGGACGAGGATCTGCGTGAGCACGCCCGCTACCGGGGAGGGGATCTCGGTGTCCACCTTGTCGGTGGAGACCTCAAGGAGCGGCTCGTCTACCTCGACGGTGTCGCCCACGTTCTTCAGCCACTGGGTCACAGTCCCCTCGGTGACGCTCTCACCCAGGGCGGGCATGGAAACGGATGTCGGCATGGGTTCCTCGTTGGATATGGGCGCGGTGTCCTGCCCGATCCCGGTGATGGGCAGCGCGGATGTACGGCGGCGGGGGCGGGCCCGCCGGGCCCGCCCCCGGTGCGGTCAGTCGTGGACGTGGAGCGGCTTGCCCGCCAGCGCGAGGTGCGCCTCGCCCAGCGCCTCCGACTGGCTCGGGTGCGGGTGGATGAGCTGGGCCACCTCGGAGGGCAGCGCCTCCCAGTTGTAGATGAGCTGGCCCTCGGCGATCAGCTCGCCGACGCGGCTGCCCACCATGTGGACGCCCAGCACGGGACCGTCCTTCTCGGCGATGACCTTGACGGCGCCCTGGGTCTGGAGGATCTGGCTCTTGCCGTTGCCCGCCAGGTTGTAGTTCATCTCGACGACCTCAAGGCCGCGCTCCTTGGCGGCCTTGGTGGTCAGGCCGACCGAGGCGACCTCGGGCTCGCAGTAGGTGACGCGGGGGACGCCGTCGTAGTCGATCGGGGCCGGGTTGAGGCCCGCGAGGTGCTCGGCGACGAAGATGCCCTCGGCGAAGCCGACGTGGGCCAGCTGCAGGGTCGGGATGAGGTCGCCGACGGCGTAGATGTTCCCGACGCCGGTGTGCAGGTTCTCGTCCACGGTGACGAAGCCGCGGTCCAGGGAGATGCCCTGCTCCTCGTAGCCCAGGCCGGCGGAGACGGGGCCGCGGCCGATGGCGACCAGCAGCACCTCAGCCTCCAGGGTCTTGCCGCCCTGGAGGGTGACGGTGACCCCGGAGTCGGTGGTCTTGACCGACTCGAAGGGGGTGCCCAGCTCGTACTTGATGCCGCGCTTGCGGAAGGCGCGCTCCAGCAGCTTGGAGCTGGACTCCTCCTCGACCGGCACCAGGTGCGGCAGGGCCTCGACGATGGTGACCTCGGCGCCGTAGGAGCGCCACACGCTGGCGAACTCCACGCCGATGACACCGCCGCCCAGGACCACCACGGAGCCGGGGACGCGGTCCAGGCCCAGGGCCTGGTCGCTGGTCATGACCTTCTCGCCGTCGATCTCCAGGCCCAGGGTCTTGGGCTGGGAGCCGGTGGCCAGCAGGACGGCCCTGCCCTTGTAGACGGCGTCGCCGACGGTGACCTCGTCCTTGCCGGTGAGGCGGCCCTCGCCCTCGACGACGGTGATCTTGCGGGACTTGATCAGACCGGTGAGGCCCTTGTGCAGGCCGTTGATCACCTTGTCCTTGTACTTGTGCACGGCCTCGATGTCGATGCCCTCGAAGGTGGCCTTGACACCGAAGTTCTCGCTCTCCTTGGCGGAGTCGGCGACCTCGGCCGAGTGCAGGAGGGCCTTGGTGGGGATGCAGCCGCGGTGCAGGCAGGTGCCCCCGAGCTTGTCCTTCTCGATCAGCACGACGTTCATGTCGAGCTCCGCGGCGCGCAGTGCCGCCGCGTATCCGCCGCTGCCGCCGCCAAGGACGACGAGGTCGAAGGTGCCGCCGCTCTCACTCACGGGAACGAACTCCTTGTTGTGGTGGCTGGTGATTGCCGGTGGTTTCCGCGGCTCGGGGGGAGGGGACCGCGGTCGGGGCGGTCGGCGCGGGCTCAGGGAGCGCCGGCCGCCCCGGGGTCGGGCTATTCGGCGTAGGACTCCGCGATGCGGACCAGGGTCCGGGTGCCGGAGCCGGTACCGCCCTTGGGCGTGTACCCGTGCGGGCCGCCCTGGTTGAAGGAGGGGCCGGCGATGTCGAGGTGCGCCCACTTGACGCCCTCGCCGATGAACTCCTTGAGGAAGACGCCGGCGGACAGCATGCCGCCCCAGCGCTCGCCCGCCACGTTGGCGATGTCGGCGACCGCGGAGTCCAGCCCCGCGCGCAGCTCGGCGGGCAGGGGCATCGGCCAGGCGGCCTCGCCCTCGGCGCCGGCCGCCGCGACGACCTGCTCGCGCACCTCGTCGTCGTTGGCCATGACCGCGAACACGCGGGTGCCGAGCGCGACCAGCTGGGCGCCGGTCAGCGTGGCGATGTCGACGACCAGGTCGGGGCCGTCCTCCTGGGCGCGGACCAGGGCGTCCGCCATGACCAGGCGGCCCTCGGCGTCGGTGTTGAGGACCTCGACGGTCTTGCCGCCGTAGATGGTCAGCACGTCGGAGGGGCGCTGGGCGGTGCCGCTGGGCATGTTCTCGGCGACGGCCAGGTAGCCGACGACGTTGACCTTCAGGCCCAGGGCGGAGACGGCCCGCAGGGCGGCGAGCACGGAGGCGGCGCCGGCCATGTCGGACTTCATCCAGTCCATGGCGGTGGCGGGCTTGAGGGACAGGCCGCCGGAGTCGAAGGTGATGCCCTTGCCGATGAAGGCGACCGTGCGGGTGGCCTCCGGGTGGGTGTGGGCCAGGCGGACCAGGCGCGGCGGGTTGGCCGAGCCCTGGCCGACGCCGGTCAGGCCGCCGTAGCCGCCCTCGGCGAGGGCCTGCTCGTCGAGCACCTCGATGTCCAGGCCGGCCTGCGCGGCGATCTCCTGGGCGGTCGCGGCCAGGTCCTCGGGGACCAGGTCGGAGGGGGCGGTGTTGACCAGGTCGCGGGTCAGCTCGACCGCGTCGGCCAGGACGGCGG
This sequence comes from Nocardiopsis changdeensis, assembly GCF_018316655.1. GTDB lineage: Bacteria > Actinomycetota > Actinomycetes > Streptosporangiales > Streptosporangiaceae > Nocardiopsis > Nocardiopsis changdeensis. The sequence continues at coordinate 2,035,325 of NZ_CP074133.1, forward strand.
CGCGCTCGACCGCGGCCTGCGCGCCCTCGGCGCCGCTCGCCAGCAGCAGCGCGGGGGCGGCCTTCTTCCCGGCCTTCTCGCCGGTGCGGTAGCGGTCGAAGGAGTAGGCGCCCAGCCGGGCGCCCAGGGCGACGGCCCCGGCCTCTTCGGCGGTGCCGGCCGGCAGGGCCAGCGCCACGCGGCCCGCGCCCTCGGGGCGGGCGGCCAGGGCGCGCAGCGCGGCGCCGCGGCGCGGGCGAGGGTGTCGGCGTCGACCGGGCCGTCGGCGGGCCTGTCACCGAGGCCGACGGCGACGATCACCGGGGCGGCGACGGCCCCGAGGGAGGGAAGGGTGTGCACCTCCTCTGCGGCGCCGCTCGCTCCCAGGAGCGACAGGGTCTGGGCGAGGCCGCCGGAGAAGGCGGCGTCGACGTCATGAGCGCCCGACGCGGGCTCCGGGGCGTCGCCCCCGGAGTGGTAACCGACGACGAGGGCGTCGGCGTCGAGCGAACTGGGGGACTCCGTGTGTACTGACAACGTCGTGCTCACACCCACGATGCTAGTCGCCCCGTGCTCCGGTCGGTGACGTGGCGCTCCGGCCCCTGAGGGGGCGCTGCGCGGGGGAGCGGAGGGCGGGGCCGGTCGGGGGTCGGCCCCGGGCCGACCGGCCGGGGAGGGCGTCCCTGGCCGCCGGTGGGGGCCGTCACAGCCGGGCGGCGGGCGGGCGGCGCGTTCCCCGGCGTGGTGGGCGGTGAAACGTGGTGTGAAAAAATGTGATGATGGCTACATCGGGTGCGCGTTGATATTACCGATCGGTAGAAAACGCCTGGTGGCCGCGCGGTCCCGGGTTCACAGCCACGCGGCCGCGCCGGTGAGCACCACCAGGGCCACCGTGGCCGCCGTCTCCGCCAGCGCCCCCAGCACGTCCCCGGTCACGCCGCCCAGCCGGCGCACCGCCCGCCGCCTCAGCAGGGCCGCCCCCGCCAGTCCCGCGACGAATGCCACGGCGCAGGCCGCCGCGAACGCCGGTCCCCGGACCAGCCCCAGCGCGCACACCGCGAGCGCGCACGCGGTCGCCGCCGCCGCGCCCGCCACCGGCACCGTCCCGGCCACCAGCGCGCCCAGCCCCTCCGGACGCGCCGCGGGCACCCCCGGCGTGCACGCCCACGTGATCGCCGTCCGGCCCGCGGCCCCCGCCGCCACCGCCCCGGCCAGCGCCGCCCACGGGGACACCTCCGCCAGCCGGCCCAGCGCCAGCACCTGCGCGCCCAGCACGACGATCAGGGTGATCACACCGAACGGGCCGATGTCGGAGCGGCGCATCACCTCCAGCGCGCCCGCGGCCGGCCGGGCGCTGCCCAGCCCGTCGGCCAGGTCCGCCAGCCCGTCCAGGTGCAGCCCCCGGGTGAACAGCGCCCCGGCGCCCACACCGAGCAGCGCCGCCAGTGCCGGGGGCAGCCCCGCCGCCGTCCCGGCCGCGGCCAGCGCCCCGGTCAGGGCGCCCGCCGCCGCCCCCAGCGCGGGGGCCCACAGCATCGCCCACCGGGCGGCCGCCCGGTCCACCCGCTCCACCCGGACCGGGACCACGGTGAACGTCCCCACCGCCAGACGCGCGCCCGCGCCGGCGGTACCGCTCACGGAAGCTCCAGCACGCGTCCGGCCGTGACCAGGACGACCTCCTCGGACTCGGCCGCCACCCACTGGTTCAGCCGCCCCAGGTGGTCGCGGAACAGCCGCCCCGACCGGGTCGCGGGCACCACGCCCGAGCCCACCTCGTTGGTCACCGCCACCGCGTAGGCCTGGGTGGCCCGCCACGCCTCCAGCAGGTCGTGCACCTCGGCCTCGACCCGCTCCTCGGCGTCCGGCGCCGGCTCCTCGTCCCACAGCCCGTGCTCGTCCATGACCGCCGTCAGCCAGGTGCCCAGGCAGTCGATGAGCACCGCGCCCCGCGCCCGCTTGAGCAGCGACGGCAGGTCGCGGGTCTCCTCGGTCTCCCACCACCACGGCCGGCGGGCGGTGTGCCGGGCCACCCGTTCGGCCCACTCCGGGTCGCGCGCGGGGTCGGCGGGCTCGCCGGTGGCCACATAGGACACCTTCGGCTCGGTGAGAAGCCGCAGCTCGGCCTCGACCGACTTGCCCGAGCGGGCGCCGCCGGTGATGAGCACCCGGTGCGGGCCGTGCGGTCGCGACTGCGGCCAGACCGCCGGCGGGCACGACATGACGTGGCCGTCGCCGGGGGCGAACGCGCCCCACAGCCGGGCCCGGCGGGCGAACTCCGCGGGGGAGCGGACCCGGTGGTCGCCGCCGACCGCGACCACGGCCGTGGTCACACCGATCACCCCGCTACGCCGCAGCTCACCGATGGTCTCCGGACGCTGGGCGGCGTCCACGATGACCATGTCCACCTGCTGGGGCGGCGCCGACGCGAACCCCGAACCGGGCGGGACCGCCTCCACCGGGGGCACCGCGGGCAGTGTCGCGGGCCCGGAGCGGGCGTAGAGCAGCCGCCCGCCGCCGGGGCTCGCCACCAGGATGCCGTCGGGGGTGGGCGTCACCGAGTAGTCCGGGGGCACCGGGCCCACCGCGCCGCTCTCGCGGAGCCGGAACCGGTCGTCGACGGTCACGCGCAGCGGCAGCCGGCGGTCGGCCTGGGCCTGGTTGCACGAGGCGCAGGTGCACTGCGGGGCGGGCCATCCGGCGTGGCCGGCCGTCCCCGGGAATCGGATTCGCACCTGAAGAAGTAAACCGCATGCTCCACCAAGCCTTGGTTAAGCTCGGGACTGGATCGCGGTGACCCGTAGACCGCGACCTATCGGGACGAAAGGGCGGTCGACGATGGCGTGGACCTGGCGGTACCGCGAGGCCGACGGGGCGGACCCGCTGGCAGGTGACCTCCCCGCGGAGTCGTTCACCTCGCGCGGCGACGCGGAGAGCTGGCTCGGCGAGAACTGGGGCGAGCTCACCGAGGGCGGAGTGGACCGGGTCGTCCTGCTGGAGGACGGCAGGGAGGTCTACACGATGTCCCTGGAACCCGCCGAATGACCGACGGGCCCCGGCCCCTTCCGGGGGCCGGGGCCCTGTTCTCCCCGGGCCCTCCCGCGCCGGCGGGGTCCGCGGGCGCCGGAGGGCGCCGGGCGCGGACCGCGGCGGAGCGAGGGTCCGGGAACACCGCTTAGGCGCGGATGTCCTCCGGGCTGCGGGTGAGCGCCGGGTCGCGGTCGACGCTGTCGCCGAGGATCTCGTCGATCCGGGCCAGCAGCTCCGCGTCCAGCTTCACGCCGGCCGCCTGGACGTTGTCCCGCACCTGCTCGGGCCGGGTGGCGCCGACGATGGCGGTGGAGACGTTGTCGTTCTGCAGGACCCAGGCCACGGCCAGCTGGGGCAGGGTCAGACCCGCCTCGGCGGCCAGCGGGGCCAGCTTCTGCACCCGCTCCAGCAGCTCCTGGTCGCCGACCCGGTCGGCGATGAAGTGCTTGCTGTTGGGGTCGGTGGCCCGGGTGTTCTCCGGCAGCGGCGCGCCCGGCTTGTACTTGCCGGTGAGGATGCCGCCCGCGATGGGCGACCAGACGACCTGGCCCAGCCCCTCGCGGCGGGACACCGGGACGACCTCGGACTCGATGACCCGCCACAACATGTTGTACTGCGGCTGGTTGGAGACGATGCGGTCGAACCCGGACTCGTCGGCGATCTTCAGGGCCCGCTCGATCTGCTCGGCGTTCCACTCCGAGACGCCCACGTACAGGACCTTGCCCTGGCGGACCAGGTCCTCGAAGGCCCGCAGGGTCTCCTCCAGCGGGGCCCCGTGGTCGAACCGGTGGGCCTGGTACAGGTCCAGGTAGTCGGTGCCCAGGCGGCGCAGGGTGTCCTCCACGCCGCGGATGATGTGCTTGCGCGACAGGCCCCGGTCGTTCTTGCCCGGGCCCATCGGCCAGTAGACCTTGGAGAAGATCTCCAGGCCGTCGCGGCGCTCGCCCTTGAGCGCCCGGCCGAGGACCTCCTCGGCCTTGCCGCGGGCGTAGACGTCCGCGGTGTCGAACGTGGTGATGCCGGCGTCCAGGGCGGCGCGGACGCAGGCGACGGCCGCGTCCTCCTCGACCTGGGAGCCGTGGGTGATCCAGTTGCCGTAGGCGATCTCGCTGACGGCGAGACCGCTCTTGCCGAGATGGCGGAATTCCATGGCGGGCACTCTAGCCGGGTACCGGGTCCTTCCGCGAGGGCGGCCCCGGCGGCCGTGGGAACGCTCCCACCGGCCTCCGCGGAGAACTCGGGGAAAGATCGGGGAAGCCCCGGGGCGGTCCCGGGGAAAGACGGGGGAGAAGGTCGGGGGCCGGTGCGCGCACGCGCACCGGCCCCGGGTGTCCGTGGGGGGCGCGGGCCCCGTCCCGGGTCCGCGCTAGTGCGGGACCGGGACCTCGCCGACCTTGACCTTCGGCTTGGGCAGCCGCAGCCGGCGGAACTGGATCTGGCGCATGACCGCGTACCAGCCGATGCCTCGCAGCATGTCGTCGTCCGGGTAGTGCTCGGCGGCCTCCCGCTTGACCCGGCGCGAGGTGAAGACGCCCTCGATGATGAGCGACACCATCATCAGCGGCCAGGCCACGTACGCCACACCGACCTGGAAGATCGGGCTGGGCACCATGATCAGCAGGATGATGACGATCGACAGCGGCAGGAAGAACTCGCTGAGCGTGCGGCGGGAGTCCACCAGGTCACGGGCGTAGCGGCGGGCCGGGCCCAGGTCGGCGGGACGGTAGAACCGGGCCTCGTCGGCGGGAACGCCCTTGAGGCCGCCGGAACTCACCTTGCTGACGCCTCGTTTACGTTCGGAGCGGGCGCGGTGGATCTCGTAGGCCTCCTTGCGGGTCTCCGGAGCCTTGACCAGCTTGCGCGGGTTCGACTCGGATTCCTTGCGCTTGGGGGTGGGCACACCCTTCTTAGGGGTATATCCCTTAGGTTGGGTGGCCTCAGAGGCCTCGGGGCTGGCGGATTCGGTGGTCTTCGAATCCGTGTCTGCGGAAGCGGAGCGACGTCGGAACACACCCTCAGGGTAGCCGGTCACAGCTTTATGGCGACCGCGGGTCAGACCGCGTAGGGTTGGGCGAAGCGCCCGCTGGGAACAGCCGATGTACGCACCGAGAAGGGGACGGCCACGCCGATGAGCGTGTTTCAGCGACTTTCCATGATCTTCAAGTCCAAGGCCAACAAGGCCCTGGACTCGGTCGAGGATCCCAGGGAGACCCTCGACTACTCGTACCAGAAGCAGCTCGAACTGCTGCAGAAGGTCCGGCGCGGCGTGGCCGATGTCGCGACCTCCCGCAAGCGGGTCGAGCTCCAGATCCAGCAGCTCGAGCAGCAGTCCTCCAAGCTGGAGAACCAGGGCCGGGCGGCCCTGACCCAGGGCCGGGAGGACCTCGCCCGCGAGGCCCTGACCCGCCGCTCCGGTCTCGCCCAGCAGATCGACGGCCTGCGCGAGCAGCACGCCAACCTCCAGGGCGAGGAGCAGAAGCTCACCCTGGCGGCCCAGCGCCTCCAGGCCAAGGTGGACGCCTTCCGTACCCGCAAGGAGACGATCAAGGCGACCTACACCGCGGCCCAGGCCCAGACGCAGATCAGCGAGGCCTTCACCGGCATCTCCGAGGAGATGGGCGACGTCGGCCTGGCGATCCAGCGCGCCGAGGACAAGACCGCCCAGATGCAGGCCCGGGCCGGGGCCGTCGACGAGCTGCTCGCCTCCGGCGCGCTCGACGACGTCACCGGGTCCGGCCCGCGCGACGACATCCAGGCCGAGCTGGACCGCATGGCCAGCTCCAGCGGTGTCGAGGCCGAGCTGGAGCGCATGAAGCTCGAGCTGGGCGGCGGCGGGTCCTCCTCCACCCCGCAGATCGAGGGCGGCAACAGCGGCTCGGGACGGGGTGAGGGCGCGTGATCGTCCGCATCATGGGCGAGGGCCAGGTGGACCTCACCGACGCCGACCTCGACCTGCTCAACTCGTTCGACTCCGCCCTGGAGACGGCGATCGAGAAGGGTGACGAGGCCGCCTTCCGCAAGGCGCTGCACGACCTGCTCGACAAGGTGCGCGAGCACGGGACGCCGCTGGCCGCCGACGCGCTGGAGCCCTCGCAGTTCATCCTGCCGCACGCCGACGCCGGCATGGACGAGGTCCGCCAGATGCTGCAGGACGACGGCCTGATCCCGGGCTAGGGCCGCTTCCCGGGTCCGGGCCGTTTCGCCGGTCTCCGCCACCACCGTCCTCGGCGGGGCCGGCTCGGTGCCTGCGCATGCTGTTCCGGAGCCGCCGCGACCTCCCGGTCGCGGCGGCTCCGGCGTGTTCACGTGCGGTTTTCACCCCTTTCTCACCTTCGCGAACTAGACTCCGAGGCGTCCGGACCAGTGGGAGGGGCGCAGCGCATGGCGGGTTCCAAGTTCACTCCTGACCGAGGCCTGACCGGCCGGATGGCCCTCACCATGTTCCTGTTGGTCCTGGTGTACGTCGCCTTCGTCGTGGGGCTGGTCGCCGTCGGGCTGAACATCTGGCTGGTCCTGGTCATCGTCCTCGCGTTCGCGCTGTTCAGCTACTTCTCCTCGGACCGGATCGCCATGTTCGCGATGGGAGCCAAGGAGGTCTCCCCCCAGCAGGCGCCCGAGCTGCACGCGCTCATCGACCGGCTGTGCGCCATGGCCGACATGCCCAAGCCCCGGGTGGGCGTCGCCGACACCGACGTGCCCAACGCCTTCGCCACCGGGCACAGCCGCAGGACCGCCGTCGTCTGCGTGACCACCGGTCTGATGCGCCGCCTGGACGGGCCGGAGCTGGAGGCGGTGCTGGCCCACGAGCTGTCCCACATCGCCCACCGCGACGTCACGGTCATGACCGTGGCCGGCTTCCTGGGCATCGTGGCCGGGTTCCTCACCCAGGCCGGGCTGCGCTTCGCCGCCTTCTCCGGGGCGAGCCGGGGGAACAACAACGGCCCGGCCCCGGCGGTGGTCGCCCTGCTGGTGGTGCTGGTCAGCGCCGTCGCGTGGGCGCTGAGCTTCCTGCTGACCCGGGCGCTGTCGCGCTACCGGGAGCTGGCGGCCGACCGGGCCGCCGCCTACCTCACCGGGCGCCCCTCGGTCCTGGGCAGCGCCCTGACCAAGATCACCGGCGACATGGCGCGGATCCCCAGCCGGGACCTGCGCCAGGTGGAGCCGTTCAACGCCTTCTTCTTCGCCCCGGCGTTCACCAAGGGGTTCAGCCTCAACAGCCTGATCGCCACCCATCCGCCGGTGGAGCGGCGCCTGGCGCAGCTCTCCGACATCTCCCGGCAGCTGGGCCGGGGCGCCTGAGATCCGTTCCCGCCGAGGAGGCAGTGTGAGTTTCTGGAGAGCCCTGCTGGGCCGGTCCGAGCCCGTCCGTCCCGACCTGGACGCCCTCTTCGGGCTGCCGTCGGCGGCGGTCACCCTGCGCGCGGCGGCCGGCTTCCGCCCCACCGGGACGGGGTCGGTCGCCTTCCGGCCAACGGAGGGGGCGGCCTTCGCCGACCTGGAGAAGGACATCACCGCGCTGCTGGAGGCCGGGGACGGGCCGCCGGTCGGCCAGGTCGCCGACGAGTACGGCTACACGTGGCTGGTGGTGCGCTCCGACCACCCGCCGACGGAGCAGGGCGAGGTCACCGACCCCGACATCACGGGGCTGGTCACCTCGCTGCACGCGGTCAACTCCACCCTGGAGGAGAACGGCTACGGGCCCTCGCTGCTGTGCTCGCTGGTGGGCTTCACCGACGGGCGGCGCTCGCTGGGCCTGGTCTACCTGTACAAGCGCGGGACCTTCTACCCGTTCGCGCCGCTGCCGGGGCAGCGCCGTGACAACGCCCTGGAGCTCCAGGCCGAGGCGGCCATCGGCGGGGACCTGCCGCTGGAGTCCGACCGGTCGCGCTGGTTCCCGGTGTACGGCGCACCCGGCCTCTGATTTCCGTATCTCGGAAACAAAAGTCCGGGATATGAATTTTTCTGGCGCCGAACCCTGGTGCGGAGCCGCGTGACCCAGCACACTGAACACGTGCACATCGTGATCGCACCGGACAAGTTCGCCGGAACCCTCAGCGCCCTGGAGGCCGCCCGCGCCGTCGCCGACGGCTGGCGGTCCGTCGACCCCTCCGCCCGCATCGACCTGGTCCCGCTCTCCGACGGCGGGCCCGGCTTCGTCGAGGTCCTGCACACCGCCCTGGGCGGGACCCTGCGCGAGGCCTCCGTCACCGGCCCCCTGGGCGAGCCCGTCACCGCCCGCTACCTGCTCGTCGGCGACACCGCCTACGTGGAGAGCGCCCAGGCCTGCGGCCTGCACCTGGTCCCCGCCGGCCGGCGCGACCCCGCCCGGACCACCAGCGCCGGGGTCGGCGAACTGCTCGCCCTCGCCGTCGCCGACGGGGCCGGCACGGTCGTCGTCGGCCTGGGCGGCAGCTCCACCAACGACGCCGGGGCCGGGCTGCTCGCCGCCCTGGGCGCGACCCCCGCCGCCGACCTCGCCCGCGGCGGCGGGGCACTGGCCGACATCGACAAGGTGGACGTCGCCCCGGCCCGGGAGGCCGTCGCCGGGGTGCGCCTGGTCGCCGCCACCGACGTCGACAACCCCCTGCTCGGACTGCACGGGGCCAGCGCGGTCTTCGGCCCCCAGAAGGGCGCGGACCCCGCCCTGGTCCAGCGCCTGGACCTGGCCCTGACCGCCTTCGCCGACCGGGCCGACTCCGAGGGCGCGGCCCGCTCCGAGCCCGGCGCCGGCGCGGCCGGCGGCCTGGGCTTCGCCCTGCTGCTGCTCGGCGGCGCCGTGGAGTCGGGCATCGGCCTGGTCCTGGACGCCGTCGGCCTGGCCGGGCGGCTGGCCTCGGCGGACCTCGTCGTCACGGGGGAGGGGTCCTTCGACTCCCAGTCCCTGCGCGGCAAGCTGCCCCACGGCGTCGCCCGCCTGGCGGGGGAGCACGCCGTCCCCTGCGTGGTCACCGCCGGGCGGGTGGCGGTCGGCCGGGCCGAGGCGGCCGCCGCGGGCATCACCGAGACCTACTCCCTGGTCGAGTCCGCCGGCTCGGTGGCCGCCGCGATGGAGCACCCCGCCCGGGAGTTGCGGGACCTGGCGGCCTCGGTCGCCCGCCGCTGGAGCCGCTGAGCACCGCCGTCCGGTCCCGCCGTCCGGTGTGGCGGCGGAGCCGGATGGGTACCCTGGTGGAACACGCGCAAGTCAGCCCGTACCGGACCCCGCGACCGGGGCCGGGAGGGCCGGACGGACACGGCGGCGGCGCGTCGGAATGCGGCGCCGGGTCCGGGTGTTGGCACCCGTTGAAGAGGACATCCGTCCCGGCGGCGGGCGTCAGACCGGGGCCGCGGGCGCAAGCGGGCCGCAACCCCTTTCCACGAGGAGCTTTACACGATGACGGTTCAGAGCGAGACCACCGAGGGGATCATCCTCACGGAGGGTGCGTCCAGCAAGGTCCGGGCGCTTCTCGAGCAGGAGGGCCGGGACGACCTGCGCCTCCGCGTCGCGGTCCAGCCGGGCGGCTGCTCCGGGCTTCGCTACCAGCTCTACTTCGACGAGCGCGAGCTCGACGGCGACATCGTCACCGACTTCGGCGGCGTCGAGGTCGTGACCGACCGGATGAGCTCCCCCTACCTCGTCGGAGCCACGATCGACTTCGTCGACACCATCGAGAAGCAGGGCTTCACCATCGACAACCCCAACGCCACCGGTTCCTGCGCCTGCGGCGACTCCTTCAACTAGGGCGCGCGGCCCCGGGACGAGCCGGGGACGCCGACGGCCACCGACGGGAGGGCGGACCTGATCCGCCCTCCCGTCGCCGTGTGTGGGGCCGAACACGGGTCGGTACCCTGGGTCAGTCCGAAAGGGCGCCGTGAGCGCGCCCGGAGCAGTGTCCGGCCCCGGGCCGGCGCGTCCCGACCAAGGAGACCTCGTCCCGTGCGTATCGCGGTTGCCGGATCCATCGCCACCGATCACCTGATGTCCTTCGAGGGGCGGTTCGCGGAGCAGATCATCCCCGAGCAGATCCAGCAGTTGTCCCTCTCCTTCCTCATCGACGAGCTGGACGTCCGGCGCGGCGGCGTCGCCGCCAACATCTGCTTCGGACTGGGCGGGTTCGGACTGTCCCCCGTCCTGGTCGGCGCGGCCGGCGCCGACTTCGAGGACTACCGCGCCTGGCTGGACCGCCACGGCGTGGACACCTCCCACGTCTACATCTCCGAGCTGCGGCACACCGCTCGGTTCATCTGCACCACCGACCGCGACCAGAACCAGATCGCGTCGTTCTACGCGGGCGCCATGGCCGAGGCCCGCAACATCGAGCTCCAGCCGATCGCGGACCGCCTGGGCGGCCTGGACCTGGTCCTGGTCGGCGCCGACGACCCGGCCGCGATGGTCCGCCACAGCGAGGAGTGCCGCACCCGGGGCATCGCCTTCGCGGCCGACCCCTCCCAGCAGCTCGCCCGCATGGAGGGCCCGCAGGTGCGCACCCTCATCGAGGGCGCCGCCTTCCTGTTCACCAACGAGTACGAGAAGGCCCTCGCCGAGCAGAAGACCGGCTGGTCCGACGCCGAGATCCTGGCCCGGGTCGGCACCCGCATCACCACCCTGGGCGCCAAGGGCGCCCGGATCGACAGCGCGGGCGAGCCGAGCGTCCACGTGCCCGCCGCCGTCGTCGGCGACCTGGTCGACCCGACCGGCATGGGCGACGCCTTCCGCGCCGGGTTCCTGGCCGCCCACTCCTGGGGCCTGTCCCTGGAGCGCGCGGCCCAGGTGGGCAACGCCACCGCGGTGCACTGCCTGGAGGTCGACGGCCCGCAGGAGTACACGCTCACCGGCGCCTCGCTGCTGGACCGCCTGGAGCGCTCCTACGGCGCGGAGGTCGCCGCCGAGGTCCGCCCGTTCGTCTAGGGTCCCCGGACCCCGTAGAGTAGACAGTCGTGACCCCGCGTCCCGTGCGTTCGCATGCCCGGGACGCGACCGCACGGCTCCCGTCGTCCTTCTTCGGCGGGTCCGCCGTGCCCGCCGGTGCGCTGAAACGCGTGCCGGTGCAGAGCCCGAACCGTCCGCGCGGGGTCACCGCGACGGTGGGGAACCCGCTCCGCTCGCGCCGCCAGGCGCACGGGGCCCGGGCGTGCCCGCACGCCTCCCAGTTCTAGGTCAGCCTTACCTGGGATTCCCCGCATTCCATGTGAAAGGACATTGCATGCGCTACACCGGACCCAAGGTGCGGTTGTCGCGGCGCGCCGGAATGCCGCTGACCCGTAAGGCGGTCAGCTACTTCGAGAAGCGCCCCTACCCGCCCGGTGAGCACGGCCGCCGCGTTCGCCGCAACAGCAGCGACTTCGCCGTCCGCCAGGCCGAGAAGCAGAAGGTGCGCTGGTACTACGACCTGACCGAGAAGCAGCTGGTCAGGATCTACGAGAACGCCAAGAAGCGCCCCGGCCGCACCGGTGAGGAGATGCTGGCCGAGCTGGAGCTGCGCCTGGCCACCGTGGTTCTGCGCGCCGGCTTCGCCGCGTCGATCTACGCCGCCCGCCAGTTCATCAACCACGGCCACATCACCGTGGACGGCAAGAAGGTCGACATCCCGTCGTACCAGGTCAAGCCGGGCCAGATCATCGAGGTCCGGGAGAAGTCCCGGTCCATGGTGCCGTTCGTCGAGGCCGCCGAGGGCGTCCACGCCGACGACAAGATCGCCGGGTTCCTGGCGGTCAGCCACAAGGACCTGCGCATCGCGGTCGTCGACCGCCCCAAGCGCGAGCAGATCCCGGTGCCCTTCGACGAGCAGCTCGTCGTCGAGTTCTACGCCCGCTAGCGGGCCGGCGTCCCCGCGGCGCCGCCGGAGCGAGGATCGGCCGTACGGACCCCCGGGTCCGTGCGGCCTTTCTCGTGCCCCGCACCCCCCGGGATTCGGTGTGCCCGAATCGTTACCCAACCGGAGCCGGAATCCGGAACGGTTCAGTACATGCGCCGGATGTGAAAAGCGCTACCCCGCGCGAGGGGCACCTCCGCGACGAACTCGTGCATCTTCATCCGGCACCAGGCGGGGATGTCCGCCTTGGCGGCGGGATCGTCCGCGGTGACCGCGATGACCCCGCCGATGGGCACTTCGTGCATGCGCTGCGCCACCCAGATGATGGGGATCGGGCACTTGCGGCCCACCGCTTCCACGGTCACCGACGCCGTGATCGCCCCGGGCAGCGGCCGTCCCTCGGACACGGGAACCCCCTGTGCGTTGTCGTTCCGTGTCCCAATCTTGACCCCTCCCGCCCGGTAAGGCGAACCCGGTTAAGGGTGCCGTAAACCCAGCGATACGCTCACCTTGTTCTCTCCCCGTGGGACGCCGGAGATCGGACGCACCCGCTGTGGACGCGGGCGCCGCCCGACACCCGGACGGGTGCCCCGGCCGCCTCACGGGGGAGGGGCCCGGGGGAACGCCGGGCCGTGCCTCGCCGACGCCGGAGGGGATCACCCCCGGCGCGCGGACGGGCCCGGCTCCGCGGACCACCGAGCGTCCCGTATCACGGGCCTTCGGCAACACGCTGACCAGGCAAGCCCATGAACGGGACCCTGGGCGGTTCGCGATAATGTTTCCCCCTGACAAGCTTTGGATACTTAGGCCGCCCGTGGAAGTCCACGGGCTACACCGCTGGGAAGGCAATCCGTGAGTCCGACCCGCCAAGAAAATCGGCGCTCCACTCTGCGCCGATGGGCACCACGCGGCGCCGCGCTCGCCGTGCTGGGGCTGGCCGCGACCGGCTGCGCGTCGAACGAGCTCACTCGTTTGGGCATGCCGGAGCCGATCACCGAGCAGGCCGAGCGTGTTCTCTCGCTCTGGCAGGGTTCCTGGGTGGCGGCGTTCGCGGTCGGCATTCTCGTGTGGGGGCTGATGATCTGGTCGATCATCTTCCACCGCAAGCGCTCTGAGCAGCTGCCGCCCCAGGTGCGCTACAACATGCCCATCGAGGCGCTCTACACCGTTCTGCCGATCGTCGTCATCGCGGTGCTGTTCTACTTCACCGCGCGCGACCAGAGCTACCTGCTGGACACCGAGCAGGAGGCGGACGTCCACGTCGAGGTCGTCGCGTTCCAGTGGGCGTGGCAGTTCAACTACCTGGACGCCCCCAAGGACGAGGGCGGCGAGGTGCTGTTCTCCGAGGTGGGCACGCCCAACCCGGACGGCACCGCCGACCCCTCCACGCAGTCCACGCTGGTGCTGCCGGAGAACGCGGTCGTGCACTTCGACCTGTACTCCCCGGACGTCATCCACTCGTTCTGGATCCCGGCGTTCGGTTTCAAGATGGACGTCGTCCCGGGCCGCGACAACGCGTTCCAGGTGAACCTCAACGACGGCACCGCCGGCGAGTACATCGGCCGCTGCGCCGAGCTGTGCGGTGTGGACCACACCCGCATGCTCTTCAACGTCGAGGTCCTGCCCGAGGACGAGTACGAGGCCTGGGCCGCCGAGCAGGAGCGGGCCGCGGCCGCCGATGAGACCGAGGCCGCCGAGGCCCCCGACACCCCGGACTCGGGTGAGGGCTCCGGCGCCGAGGGCTCCAACGCGGAGGGCACGGGCTCCGGTGCCGACGAGGCCGAGGAGACCAACGAGTAATGAGCACGACCACCACCCCCACGCACAGCGCCACGCAGGGGCTGCCGGGCCGCAAGGGCTCGATGATCGTCAACTGGCTGACGTCGACCGACCACAAGATCATCGGGTACATGTACCTGATCACCTCGTTCGGCTTCTTCCTCTTCGGCGGGGTCCTGGCGCTCCTCATGCGCGCCGAGCTGTTCCTCCCGGGCATGCAGGTCATGTCCAACGAGCAGTTCAACCAGATGTTCACCATGCACGGCACGATCATGCTGCTGATGTTCGCGACCCCGCTGTTCGTCGGGTTCTCGAACATCATCATGCCGCTGCAGATCGGCGCCCCCGACGTGGCGTTCCCCCGGATGAACCTGTTCGGGTACTACCTGTTCCTGTTCGGCAGCCTCATCGCCATCAGCGGGTTCATCACCCCGGGCGGCGCCGCCAGCTTCGGCTGGTTCGCCTACACCCCGCTGTCCGACGCGGTCCGCTCGCCGGGCCTGGGCGGCGACCTGTGGATCCTGGGCCTGGCCGTCTCCGGTCTGGGCACCATCCTCAGCGCGGTCAACTTCATCACCACCGGCCTGTGCATGCGCGCGCCCGGTATGACGATGTTCCGCATGCCGATCTTCACCTGGAACACCCTGCTCACCAGCGTCCTGGTGCTCATCGCGTTCCCGGTCCTGACCGCGGCCCTGATCGCCCTGGGCGCCGACCGCATGGTCGGCACGCAGGTCTACAACGCCGAGCACGGCGGTGCCATCCTGTGGCAGCACCTGTTCTGGTTCTTCGGCCACCCCGAGGTGTACATCATCGCGCTGCCGTTCTTCGGCATCGCGACGGAGATCCTGCCGGTGTTCAGCCGCAAGCCGATCTTCGGCTACAAGAGCCTCGTGGCCGCGACGATCGCCATCGCGGGCCTGTCCGTCACCGTGTGGGCCCACCACATGTTCCCGACGGGCGCGGTCCTGCTGCCGTTCTTCTCGTTCATGACGTTCCTCATCGCGGTCCCGACCGGTGTGAAGTTCTTCAACTGGATCGGCACGATGTGGCGCGGCCAGCTCACCTTCGAGACGCCGATGCTCTTCACCATCGGCTTCCTGGTGACCTTCCTCTTCGGCGGTCTCACCGGTGTGCTGCTGGCCTCCCCGCCGATCGACTTCCACGTCACGGACTCCTACTTCGTGGTGGCGCACTTCCACTACGTGGTGTTCGGCACCGTGGTGTTCGCGATGTTCGCGGGCTTCTACTTCTGGTGGCCCAAGTTCACCGGCAAGATGCTCAACGAGCCGCTGGGCAAGTTCCACTTCTGGCTGCTGTTCCTCGGCTTCCACGGCACGTTCCTGGTCCAGCACTGGCTGGGCGCCATGGGCTTCCCGCGCCGCTACGCCGACTACCTGCCCGGTGACGGGTTCACCGAGCTGAACCAGATCTCGTCGGTGTCCTCGTTCGTCCTGGCCGCCTCGACGCTGATCTTCTTCTGGAACATCTACATCACCGCGAAGAAGGCGCCCAAGGTCGAGGTCGACGACCCGTGGGGCTACGGCTGCTCGCTGGAGTGGGCGACCTCCTGCCCGCCGCCGCGGCACAACTTCACGTCGCTGCCGCGGATCCGGTCCGAGCGCCCCGCGTTCGACCTCAACCACCCGCACGCCGCCGCCCCGGGCGCGGTCCCCGTCGGCGCCACGAAGGAGTAGGGGCTCATGAAGACACAGGCCTATCTGTTCATGGGCGTCTCGACCTTCTTCGGTCTGGCGGCCGCCCTGTACATCTACTGGTCCTGGCAGGACACCGGGGCCATCGAGTGGACCGGTACGACGGCGCTGGTCGTCTCCATCGGCTTCGGCTGGATGGTCGGCTACTGGCTCTGGCAGGCGGCCCGCCGCAGCGAGCACTTCCACGGCCTCCCCGCGGAGGAGCGGCTCGACGGCGAGATCGCCGAGAACGCCGGCGAGTACGGCTTCTTCAGCCCGCACAGCTGGTGGCCGATGTTCGTGGCCATGGCCGTGGCGTTCACCGCGGTGGGCGTGGCCATCGGCTGGTGGATGGTGATCATCGGCGGCTTCGCCATCATCCTCACCGCCATCGGCTGGGTCTTCGAGTACTACCGCAAGGAGTTCCAGCACTAGCCGGAACGCCTGGCACCCGCCCCGGCGGCGACCGCACGGTCGCCGCCGGGGCTTTTCCGTGCCCGGACACTGCGGCGCGGCGGGTGGTCGAGGCGCATGAGTGGCAAATGCCGGGATTTCCCCCATGTCCGTTGTAACCTCTTAATCACTTAACGTGACATCTGGGGGTTCTGTCATGAACCGACGAGTCCGGCTCGCGGGGCGCCTGGCCACCGGCACGGTCGCGGTGGCCCTGGCGGCCACGGCCTGCACGGCCGCGGAAGAGGAGCCGAAGGAGGCGCCCGGCCCGCGGATCTCCATCAGCCCGGCCCCGGGGGAGGCCGGGATCGCGCCCAACACACCGGTGCGGGTCTCCGTGGAGGGCGGGGTCCTCACCGACGTCACCGTCGAACAGGTCGACCGGGAGCAGTGGGCCGCGGCGGAGGCGGGGCGGACGGACGGGCGGGGCCCCGCGCGGGCACCGGTCACCGGAACGCTCTCGGAGGACGGCTCGGCCTGGGTCAGCGACTGGAACCTGGCCCCCGGCGGGGTCGTCTCCGTCTACGCCACCGCCCGGGACGACGGCGGCGAGCGCACCGAGGTCGTCTCCACGTTCGGCACCCACGCGGTGGCCGGGGAGGACCGCCTGGCCGAGCCCTTCGTGCTGCCGCAGGACGGGCAGACCGTCGGGGTGGGCATGCCCGTCGTCGTCACCTTCGAGGAGCCGGTGGAGAACCGCGAGCAGGTCGAGAACTCCATGCACGTGACCTCGGAGGAGGCCACCGAGGGGGCCTGGAACTGGCCGAACGAGACCACCGCGGTGTTCCGGCCGAAGAAGTACTGGGAACCGCACCAGAAGGTCACCGTCGACCTGCGGCTGACCGGTGTGGAGGCCTCCGAGGGGGTGTTCGGCACCGAGGACCGGCGCATCGGGTTCGAGGTGGGCCGCGAGCTCATCGCCACCATGCACGTCCCCGAGCACCGGATGCACGTGGAGGTGGACGGGGAGCGCGTCCGCTCCATCCCGGTCAGCAACGGCAAGGGGGAGCGGCACTTCAACACCACCACGTCCGGGATCCACGTCCTGATGGAGAAGTACAGCAGGCTGGTGATGGACTCGGCGACCGTCGGCATCCCGGCGGGATCGCCCGGCTACTACCGGGTCGAGGCCGACTGGGCGGTGCGCACCTCCAACAGCGGCGAGTTCACCCACGCCGCGCCCTGGAACGGGAGCATCGGCTACGCGAACCGGTCCAACGGCTGCACCAACATGTCGGTCTCCGACGCCCGCTGGTTCCACGACAACACCCTGATGGGCGACGTGCTGGAGACCACCGGCACCGCGCGGGAGCTGGAGTGGGACAACGGCTGGGGGTTCTACCAGCGCTCCTGGGAGCAGTGGCTGGAGCACAGCGAGACGGGCGAGCCGCAGGCGACCGACTCCGACGGCCCGCCCGGCGGCGTCCACGGAGAGGGCCTGTGAGGTCCCCTAGGCCGTCAGAAGACCTGTGAGGCGTGCGCGGGCGCGGTCCCAGGACCACTCCCGCTCCACCCACTCCCGGCCGCGTGCGCCCATCCGGGCGGCGCGGTCGGGGTCGCGCAGGAGCCGGACGAGCGCCCGGGCGGCGGGACCGGGGAGGGAGCCGTCGACGACGTGCCCGGTCTCCCCGGGCAGGACCGCGTCCGGGGCGCCCCCGGAGTCGCCCGCTACCACCGGCAGCCCGGTGGCCGACGCCTCCAGGTAGACGATCCCCAGGCCCTCCACGTCCAGGCCGCCCCGCCGGGTGCGGCAGGGCATCGCGAACACGTCCCCGGCGTCGTAGTGGGCGGGCAGCTCCGCGGCGGGGACCGGGCCGGTGAACACCACCGAGTCCAGGCCGGCGGCCGCCGACCGCAGCCGCCCGGCGTAGGGGCCGTCGCCGACGATCAGCAGCGCCGCGTCGGGCACGTCGGCCAGCACCCGGGGCCAGGCGCGCAGCAGCGTGTCCTGGCCCTTGCGGGGCACCAGCCGGGAGACGCACACCACGACCGGGCGGCCGCCCAGCCCGTGCCGCGCGCGGACCTGCTCCCCGCCCGCGCCGGGGTGGAACCGGCCGGTGTCCACCCCCGGCGCGACCCGCCGCATCCGTGCCGCGGCGGGAGCGGACAGGGCGCGGGCCAGGCGCCGCCGGGAGTACTCGCCCAGGTAGGTGACGGTGTCGGTGGTGTCGCCGATGCGGCGCAGCGCCTCGCGCGCCCCCGGCACCAGCGCCCACCCCGTCTCGTGCCCGTGGGTCAGCGCCACCTGGCGGCCCACGGCCTCCCGCAGGGGCCCGGCGGCCAGCCCCAGCGGTGCCGCCGCCCCGTACAGCACCGAGTCGCAGTCCTCCAGCCGGGCGATGGCGGCCGCCCGCCGCACCACCCGGGGCGAGGGGAGCAGCACCTTCGCGGCGTCGCGCACGACGGGGAACGGCAGCCGCAGGTCGAAGCCGGGGTCGGCGGCGCCGTCCGCGGTGGAGGGGGAGGACGTGTACACGACGACGTCGGGCAGGCGCAGCGCCACCTCGTGGACGAAGGCCTCGATGCCCCCGGCCCGGGGCGGGAAGTCGTTGGTGATGATCAGCGTTCGCGGCACGCCACGAGCGTAGCGGCCCCCGCGGCACGGAGCCCCGCACCGAAATGCCGGTGCGGGGCCCGAAGGAGCGGAGCGGGTCCGCAGGGCGCGCCCTACGGGCGGACGGCCGCGACGAAGTTGGACCGGTAGTAGTCGTTGAGGGCGACCTCGCCGATGGGCTTGCCCGAGGTCGAGGCATGCACCATCATGCCGTTGCCCGCGTACAGGCCCACGTGGCTCGGGCTGGAGCCGTAGAAGAACAGCAGGTCGCCGGGCTGCTTGTTCTCCCAGGAGACCCGCTGGCCCGCGTTGACCTGGTCGTAGGTGGTGCGCGGCAGGCTCACGCCCGCCTGCGCCCAGGCGGCCTGGGTCAGGCCGGAGCAGTCGTAGCCGTTGGGGCCGGTGCCGCCCCACACGTAGGGCTTGCCGATCTGGGCGTAGGCGAAGTCCAGGGCGACCCGGGCGTTGCCCGAGGCCGGACCGGTGTAGCTGGAGCCGCCCCCGCCGGAGCCCCCGGTGGAGCCGCCGGTGTTGGCGGTGTTGGAGGTGGCCGCGGCCCGCTCCTCCTCGGTCAGCTCGCCGAGCAGGGCCTCCTGCTCCTCCATCTTCTCCTCGGCCGCCTCGGTGGCCTCCTCGGCCTCCTTGAGGGCCTCGGCGGCCTCCTCCTCGGTCTCCTCGGCCTCGGCCTCCAGCGTTTCCAGCTCCTCCAGTTCCTCGAGGTACCGGTCGAGGCTGGCGTTGTGCTGCTCGGAGAGGTAGGTCAGGTCGGCCTGGTGGAACATCGCCTCCTCGGGGGCGCCCGAGCCGATCAGCTGGGTGGGGGAGGTGAAGTCCGTGCCGGTGTAGGCGAGGTTGGCCAGGGTGCGCACGCCGCGGCCCAGCTTCTCCACCCGCTCCTGGGCCTCCTCGAGGTCCTCTCGGATGTCCTCGAGCTTCTCCTCGGCGACCTCGTGGTCCTCCTTCGCCTCGTTGTAGGTCGCGTTGAGCTCGGCGAACTCCTCTTCGAGGCGTTCGATCTCCTCGCGGACCTCATCGGCGGTCGGCTCGGCGTACGCGACCGACGCGGGCAGCAGGAACGCTCCGCAGGACAGGACGGCAACGACCGATATGCGGCGCGATACGGACACGGTGGGAAACACCTTCCTCAAGGGAGGCGCCGACCGGAACAGGGGCTTCCGGGGTGCGGTGCGGGGGACCGGACCGGCGCGGTGAAGGGGCCGAAAGACGTTCGGCGTTGAACACTAGTGCATCCCCGGGGCGCTCTCAACCTTTTCGTGATGTTCAGAACCATGGCCGGATATGGCCGAAAAGGGGGCGTAAGAAACCGCGGCGAGAGCGGACACGACGGCCCTTCACCCGGGAACGCCGCGAGGCCGCCCCCCGTGGAAGGGGACGGCCTCGGCGGGACCGGGAGTGCGTCAGGGGCGCACGGCGAACTCGAACACGCCGCCCCAGTAGGCGGCCAGTCCGACCACCTCGATGTTGCGGCCGGTGCGCGGGGCGTGCACCATCTGCCCGCCGCCCGCGTACAGGCCGTTGTGGCTCAGCCCGGTGAAGAACATGATGTCGCCCGGCTGGAGGGCGTTGATGTCGTAGATGCGGTTGCCCACCTCGGCCTGCGAGTACGTGGTCCGGGGCAGGTCCACGCCGCCGGCGCGCCAGGAGGCCTGCACCAGGCCGGAGCAGTCGTAGCCGTTGGGGCCGGTGCCGCCGTAGATGTAGGGCTTGCCGATCTGGGCGTAGGCGAAGTCCAGCGCGGCGCCCGCGCTGCCCGAGGCGCCGCCCGTGTAGGACTGGCCGCCGGAGTCGTTGGCGCCCTCGGTGGAGGCGTCGGCGTCGGGGAACTCGGCGAGCAGCTCCTCCTGCGCCTCGATCTTCTCCTCCACCTCCTTCTTGGCCTCCTCGGCCTCCTCCAGCGCCTCCTCGGCCTCCTTCAGAGCCTCCTCGGACTCGTCCTTGAGGGAGAACAGGCGCTCGGCGGACTCGCCGAACTCGTCCAGCTGGGTCTGGTGGGTCTCGGAGAGGTAGGTGAGGTCGGCGTTCTGCTCCAGCAGCCCCTCGGGGCCGTCGGAGGTCAGGATGTTGGTGATCGAGTCCAGGTCGCCGGACTGGTAGGTCGCGTTGGCGAGCTTCTGGACCTTCTCCTTGAGGGCCTCGTAGTTCTCCTGCTCGTCCCCGACCTGCTCCTCGAGTTCCTCGTACCGGGCCTCGGCGACCTCGTGGTCCTCCTTGGCCTGGTTGTACTCCTCGACCGCGGTGGAGGCCTCCTCGTTGAGGCGCTCGATCTCCTCCTCGACCTCTTCGCGGGTGGGGTCCGCGTGGGCGGTGCCGGGGACGAGGAGGGAGCTTGCGACGACCGCTCCGATTCCGGTCGAGGCAGCGATGCGGCGAGCCGTACGCCGACCACCGGTGTTCTTCATGGCGGGCCACGCTCCTTGGGGTGTGAGAAGTCCGCACGGGGGTGCTGGGGAGAACACGTACAAGGGGAGCACCCGCGTCCGGGACGCGGGCACCGGGCGTGAGTGTGCGGGACCCACCGGGGACACACGGGTGGTGTTCTATCCGGTAGAGCACTCACGTTCCCGGTAGAACCTAGCGGACCGTACGGCACGGCTCAACCACACGGTCGAACACATGGCGAGGATCTCAGGGGGGCACGGAAGCGGATGCGGTGCCCCGGGCACCGCACCCGCGTCAGCCGTGCGACTCCAACCTGCGCAGGAAGATGGGCGAGGAGATCGCCCGCGCCCCGGCCCGGCGCACCGCGCCCACGATCTCCCGGTCGGAGGTGACCACGGCGATCGGCCGCCCGGGCGGCTCGGCCCGCACCAGGCGCACGATCAGCTCGTCCGCCGTCTCCCCGGGCGCGCTGAACAGCAGCCGCACCCGGCGGGTCTGGGCCACCGCCGGCGGGGCGTCCACGTCGGCCCCGTCGAAGACACAGGTGATCTCCGCCTTGGTGCGGCTGGCCAGCCCCTCCAGGGAGGACAGCAGCCGGGTGCGCTGGTCGGCCAGGGGCAGGGTCCCGTAGCCGGTCTTGGTGACGTTGTAGCCGTCCACCAGCAGGTGCACGCGCGGCACCGTCAGCAGGTGTTCGAGCAGGCCGGGGTCGTCGTCGGGCAGCCCGCCCAGCGACACCCGGCGGCGCTCGTCCGCCTCGGCCGCCACCAGGTCGGCGGGGGAGTCCACCGCGGCCGGCAGCGCGAGCTCGCGCCGCAGCCCGTGGGAGGCGTCGACCAGCACGTCCAGCAGCACGCGCAGCCGCGCCTCGTCGGCGTTGCGGCCCGCCCGCACGGCCCGCCGCGCGTTCTCCACCTGCGCCTCCGCCGCCGACAGCCGGGACTTCAGCCGCCGGTTCTCCGACTCCAGGGCGCCGACCCGGCCGGTGGCCTCCGCGGCGCGCTCGTCGGCCTGGAGCGCCGCCTGCTCGGCACGGGCCGCCGCCTCCCGGGCACGGCGGCGTTCGGTGTGCACCTTCTGGCGCAGCTCCGAGATCTCGGCCTTGTGCTCCTTGAGCTGGGCGCGCAGCCGGTCCGTCTCGACCCGGTGCTCCTCGCGGGCCTGGGCCAGACGGCGGTTCACCTCCTCCAGGGCCTCGGCGGCCTCGTCGGCCTCCTTGGCCCCGGCCTCACGGTCCAGCTCGCGGTGGACGCCCTCGACGATGTCGGCCCACCCCGGCGGCCGCAGCAGGTACGCGCAGGCCCCCACCGCCACGGGGTCGGCGGCCGGGGGCACCACACCCGAGCGCAGCCCCTCGGCCAGCTCGGGCCACACCTGCTCGACCCGCTCGGCCACCAGGGACCGGAACTCCGGGTCGGTCTCCAGCTGTGCGGCGATCTGCGGCCCGGCCAGCCGGGCCCGGCGGCGCGGCTCGAACTTGGCCACCCGCCGCAGCGGGGCGGGCAGCTCGGCGGCGCGCATGCCGCCCAGCACGTCGGACCCGTAGTCGATGACCCGGGAGCGCACGGCCTCGGGCAGGGGGCGCAGCAGCCGCTCCCCGTCCTCCCCGCGGCCGTGCGCGGGGGCCGCCCCGTTCCCGGAGTCGCCGGCCTCCGGGCGGGTGCTCATGCCCGACCCGTCGGGCTCTCCGCCGAAGTGTCGGAGACCGACCGGTCGGCGTCGGGGCGGGCGATGGTCTCGATGCGGTCCGTGGCCCCGCACCAGCGGCACTTCACCTGCTCGATCGTCTCGGACAGCACGGTGCGCTCCTCCACCCGCCCCTCACCGGACAGGTCCAGGTGCACGAAGTCCTGGGAGCGGACCGTGCGCGTCACGTCGAACCGCGTGAGGTTGCCGCATCCGGTGCACCGCCACCGCTCATTGTCACCCGGCATCGCGATCCCCACGGTTCCTCCTCTTGATCGGGTAAGTGCGGGACTTACGTCCCGACACCCACATCTTTCCACGTCGGGTGGCCCGGACCGGAGGGCGGCCGTGTTCGGTCGTCGCCTCCGATTACCCTGACCGGGTGATTCGACGGTCCGCGGCGCCCACGGGCGTGCAACTCGACATCGGCGACATCGGCACTCCGCTGGGCGCCGTGTCCTTCGTCGTGCTGGACTTGGAGACGACCGGCACCAGCGCCACGAACTCCCGGATCACCGAGGTCGGCGCGGTGCGGGTGCGCGGCGGGCGGGTGGAGGAGGAGTTCACCACACTGGTGGACCCCGGTGTGCTCATCCCCGCCGAGATCACCCTGCTGACCGGCATCACCCAGTCCATGGTGGCCACCGCGCCGCCCCTGGAGGAGGTGCTGCCGCGGGTGCTGGCCCTCCTCACCGCGCAGGAGCACACCGCCCTGGTCGCCCACAACGCCCCCTTCGACGTCGGGTTCCTCAAGGCTGCCTGCGAGCGCCACGGCGCGACCTGGCCGGACCCGCCGGTGGTGGACACCCTGCGCCTGGCCCGCGCCGTCCTGCCCCAGGGGCAGACCCGCAACCACCGGCTGGGCACCCTGGCGGCGTTCTTCGGCTCACCGGTCACCCCCAACCACCGGGCCCTGGACGACGCCCGCGCCACCGTCACCGTCCTCACCGGGCTCATCGACCGCCTCACCCCGCTGGGGGTGGGCAGCCTTGAGGAGCTGCGCGCGGTCACCAAACCGCCCACCAAGGCCCAGCGCGCCAAGCGGCACCTGGCCGAGGGGCTGCCCGAGCGCCCCGGGGTGTACGTGTTCACCGACGCGCGCGGCGCCGACCTGTACGTGGGCAAGAGCAACAACCTGCGCCGCCGGGTCGCCTCCTACTTCACCGCCGCCGAGAACCGCCAGCGAATCCGGGAGATGGCCGGGGTGGCGGCGGGCGTCACCCCCATCGTGTGCGCCACCGACCTGGAGGCGTCGGTGCGCGAGCTGCGCATCATCGCCGAGCGCAAACCCCCCTACAACCGGCGCTCGCGCAACCCCGAACGGGTCCGCTGGGTCACCCTGACCGCCGAGCCCTACCCCCGCCTGTCGGTGGTGACCACCGTCAAGGACGACGGCGCCCCCTACATCGGCCCCTACGCGTCGGCCCACGAGGCCGAGCGGGCCAAGGAGGCGCTGCTGCACGCCCTGCCGCTGCGCCGGTGCACGCACCGGCTCACCCCCGGCGGCACCGGCGGGGTCGTCCCCTGCGTGCTCGCCCAGATGGGCCGCTGCGGCGCGCCCTGCGACGGCACCGAGCCCCTGGACGCCTACCTGGAGCACGCCGCGGCCGCCCGCACCGCCATGACCGGCGACCCCGGCGCCGTCGTGGCCGCCCACACCGAGCGCATCGCCGAACTCTCCGCCGACCTGCGCTACGAGGAGGCCGCGGCGCTGCGGGACCGGCTCGCCGCGTTCCTGCGCGGCGCCCGCCGCGCCCAGCGCATGGCCGCCCTCGCCGCCGTCCCCCACCTGGTCGCGACCCGGCGCGGCCCCACCGGGTGGGACACCTGCGTGGTCCGCCACGGGCGGCTGGCCGCCAGCGCCGTGCTGGAGCCCGGCACCGACCCCGCGGCGTTCCTGCGCGCCCTGGCCGCCACCGCCGAGACCGTCGAGCCGGCCGTCCCCCCGCAGTCCGCCGCCCTGCCCGGCGAGACCGAGCTGATCCTGGCCTGGCTGGACGACCCCGCGACGCGCCTGGTGGAGATCGACGGGGAGTGGACATGCCCGCTGCGGTCGGCCGAGGCGCACACGGAGATGACACACTGGGCGCATGGCCGCGCTACCGCTCAATGACGACCACCCGGTCCGCCGCACCCCCGTCGTCGCCTACCTGCTGATCGCGGCCAACGTGCTGGCCTACCTGATGTCGCCGCAGGCGACCACGGCGGTCTGGTACCCGGCCGACATGGTCGAGCGCTTCTGCTCGATCCAGGACTACTTCATGCGCTGGGGCGCGGTCCCCGCCGAGATGTTCGGGCACACCGACCTGGCCGACCCGGTCGTCCCCCAGTGCGGGAGCATCGAGGGCAAACAGGTGTGGCTGTCGGTGTTCGCCTCCATGTTCGTCCACTCCGGCGCCGCCCACCTGGTGGGCAACATGGTCTACCTGTTCGTGTTCGGGCCGGTGGTGGAGGACCGGATCGGGCGGCTGCGGTTCCTGGCGCTGTACGCGGTCACCGGCCTGGCCGCCGCCTACGGCTTCGCCCTGGGCGACCCGCAGGGCATGATCCCCATGGTCGGCGCCTCCGGCGCGATCTCCGGGGTGCTCGGCGCCTACCTGGTCGTGCAGTTCCGCAGCCGGGTCACCACCCTGGTGTTCGGGGTGGTCCCCATGCGCCTGCCCGGGTGGGCGCTGGTGGGCAGCTACTTCGTCCTTCAGTATCTTCTCTACGTCACCACATCGAACGCCCCCGGTGCGGGCTCCGGCGTCGCCTACGCGGCGCACGTGTACGGATTCGTGGCCGGGGTGGTCGTGGGATGGGTGGTCTACCGGCTGCGATGGCGCTCCGGGACGCGGCTCTCCGACGTCTACTAGCCGTGCGCGGCCCCGGGACCTCCGCCCGCGCCGACACCGCCCAGGAGGCACAGTGATCACCGCGATCGTCATGATCAAGGCCGACGTCCACCGCATCCCCGAGGTCGCCGAGGCCATCGCCGAGATCGACGGGGTGAGCGAGGTCTACTCGGTCACCGGCGGGGTCGACCTCATCGCCATGGTGCGGGTCCGCCGCCACGAGGACCTCGCCGAGGTCATCCCCGGGCGGGTCAACAAGGTGCCCGGCGTGCTCTCCTCCGACACCCACATCTCCTTCCAGACCTACTCCAAGCACGACCTGGAGTCCGCGTTCGCCATCGGCTGGTAGCCGCACGCGAAGGGGCGGGCGCCGCGCGGCGCCCGCCCCTTCGCGCTCTCCGGCGGGACCCCTCGGGACCCGCCGGACGCGCCCTAGAGGTCCTTGGCCAGCTCCTGGCTGGTCTCCACCCAGGTCGCCAGGGTCCGCTCGGCGGCACCGCCGTCGATCGCGGCCTCCGCCCGCTCGTACCCCGCGCGCACCGCGTCCACCAGCGGCCCCTCGACCCCGTCGACGGCGGCCAGCGCCGCGCCGGCGTTCAGCAGGACCGCGTCGCGCACCGGGCCGGGGCGGCCCGCCAGCAGGTCGCGCACCGCGCGGGCGT
This sequence comes from Nocardiopsis changdeensis, assembly GCF_018316655.1. Classification (GTDB taxonomy): domain Bacteria; phylum Actinomycetota; class Actinomycetes; order Streptosporangiales; family Streptosporangiaceae; genus Nocardiopsis; species Nocardiopsis changdeensis. Next base: position 2,061,185 of record NZ_CP074133.1, read on the forward strand.
TGAACTCCACGTCGCCGCCGCGCAGCGCGTCCGGCGCGGACCGGGGGATGCCCAGGTCGGCCGGGTCCAGCGTCTCGCGCCGGGCGGCCCCGTCGCGCACCACCCACACGGTGGAGGTGGTCGTGGTGGTCAGCTCGTCCAGGCCGTCGTCGCCGCGGAACACCAGCGCCGACGCGCCCCGCCCGGCGAACACCCCGGCCATCACCTCGCACATGCGCTCGTCGAACACGCCGATGGCGGCCGCCGTCGTCTGCGCCGGGTTGGTGAGCGGGCCCAGGAAGTTGAACACCGTCGGCACCGCCAGCTCGCGGCGCGGCTTGGCGGTGAACCGGAACGAGGGGTGGAAGACCGGGGCGAAGCAGAACGCGATGCCCGCCTCCTGCGCCACCCGCACGGTCAGCTCCGGCGGCAGGTCCAGGACCACGCCCAGCCGCTCCAGCACGTCCGCCGTCCCGCAGGAGGAGGACGCGGCGCGGTTGCCGTGCTTGACCACGCGGGCCCCGGCCGCCGCGGCGACGATCGCCGCCATCGTCGACACGTTCACGGTGTGCGCCCGGTCGCCGCCGGTGCCGACGATGTCCAGGGTGGGGCCGGGCACCTCGATGCGGACGGCGTTGTCGAGCATGCCCCGGGCCAGGCCGGTCACCTCCGACACGCTCTCGCCCTTGGCGCGCAGCGCGATCGCGAAGCCCGCGATCTGCGCGTCGGTCGCCGAGCCCGACATGATCTCGTTCATCGCCCACGCCGTGTCGGCGGAGCTGAGGGTGGTCCCGCCCAGCAGGGCGGTGATGAGGTTGGCCCAGGTCCGCTCGGTGACGGCGGAGTTCTCTCGGGGCTCGGCGGCGGGGACGTTCATTTCGACTCCAGGGTGACAAGGGCGTGGGGCCGCACGGGCGCGGCGCGGTCACGACCGCGCCGCGGCCCTTCTCAGTGCAGCGGGGGACGGGGGAGGGCGCCGCCACGCCATCGCCCGGTGTCGGCGCCGTGGTTCAGGGCACCGCCCACCGCGCGGCGACGGCGCATGCTCCCCTCGCCGTTGTCACTCGTCACGGAGGTCACCCGCTGAGCGCGGTGAGCCGGCGGCGCATCAGCTCCGCCAGCGAGCCGGCCAGCGCGACCGGGTCGATCGGGTGGCTGACCACCTGCTCCGCCTGCGACCAGGTCGCCAGCCAGCCGTCGTCGCGGCGGCCCACCAGCAGCAGCACCGGCGGGCACCGGTAGATCTCGTCCTTGACCTGGCGGCACAGGCCCATGCCGCCGACGGGGGCGGCCTCGCCGTCGAAGATCGCCACGTCGATGCGCTCGGAGGGGTCGGTCTCCTCCAGCTTGCGCAGCACCATCGGCGCCGTGGCGCACTCGACGAGCTCCACCCTGGGCACGTCCGCGGCCGGTCGGCGGCCGATCGCCAGGCGCACCTGCTCGCGGGTGTCGGCCTTGTCGCTGTAGACCAGCACGCGCATCCGGGCACCCGTGTCCGTACCGCTGTCCACCATCGCGCAACCGTCCCATCGCTTCGGACCAGGGCCGCCGCCGTGGGGGGTGCGGCCGAGGCGTTCGTAGGCTGTGTGCCTCTGACTCTATTGCCTTGGGGTCCCGGTGCCCAGGAGTTCCGGATCCGCCGGTGCGGGGCTGAGACCTTCGACACCACAGGATGCCAGTACCTCCCCGGGGTGCGCTAACCGGCCTCGCGGCGGGCGTTGTGCAACGGTGACCGTTTCGTTGTCCCGCCGTTGGACGAAGGGGATTGAAGGGGCATCCAGGGGGGTACGGAACGCCTTCGGTGCCCGAGGATCGCGTCCGGGGCCGGACGCGGGCGCGTCGGAGGGCCGCAGGGACGGGCCGAGGCGGTACAGTAACGCCCGAGTCACGGTGAAACCCCTGCCCGGAGGCCGCGAGACGGTCGATACCGGTACCGATCCGCCTCCTTACGGGGGGTCGAGTACGGACCTTCGCGAGATGCCGTAATAATGCTCCCGTGGCGACAGCAACCGCGAAACCAAAAACAGCACCGACACCAGCCCATGGTGCGGCAAAGCGTCCTGACCTGGTGAGCGTTGGCACCATCGTGTGGTTGGCCAACGAGCTCATGTTCTTCGCTGCGCTGTTCGCGATGTACTTCACCATCCGATCGGTGATCAACGGCAACCCCGACCTGGGGGCCTGGCCCGACACGCACCTCAACGTGCCGTGGGCCTCGACGATCACCGTGGTCCTCGTGGCTTCCAGCTTCACCGCTCAGGCAGGCGTCTGGGCCGCCGAGCGCGGTGACGTGAAGAAGCTGCGCATGTGGTTCTTCATCACGTTCTTCATGGGCCTGTTCTTCGTTCTGGGGCAGGCGTACGAGTACTACGAACTCATCGCGCACGAGGGCCTCACCCTGCAGTCCAGCCCCTACGGGTCGATGTTCTACCTGACCACGGGCTTCCACGGACTCCACGTCATCGGTGGTCTGATCGCGTTCCTCATCATGCTGGGACGTACGTACGCAGCGAAGCGCTTCACTCACCAGCAGGCGACCAGTGCGATCGTCGTGTCCTACTACTGGCACTTCGTCGACGTGGTCTGGATCGCTTTGTTCTTCACCATCTACTTCATCCAGTAACCCGAAACGGGGAAACCGTGAAATGGATTACCGCGCGGCGACGGCATCCCCTTGCGGGGTATGTCGTCGTCATCCTCGCGCTAGCCCTGTTCGGGGTGGGGTACGCCGCAGTGGCCCCCACCTCCGACCAGGCGCAGGCGCAGACCCTCGCCGCTGACGCCCCGTCCCCCGAGGACGTGGACGTCGCCGAGGGCAAGACCATCTTCGACCAGACCTGCGCCTCGTGCCACGGCCTGGACGGTTCGGGCGGCGAGTTCGGCCCGGACCTGCGCGACGTTGGTCCCGCGGCGATCGACTTCCAGGTCAGCACCGGCCGCATGCCGTCCATGAACCCGGACGCGCAGATGCCGCGCAAGCCGATGGTCATGACCGAGCAGGAACTGGCCAACCTGATCGCCTACTACAACGAGTCGATCCGCAACGGCGGCAACGGCGCCGAGATCCCGTACGACGTTCCCGACGTCGCCCCGGACTTCGCCGACTTCGAGCCGCTCCGCAGCGACTTCGACAGCGATGAGGCCTACCACGAGGCCGTCGAGGAGGCCGAGGCCGAGTACCAGGCGGCCCTCGAGGAGTACGAGGCCGAGTACGACGACTACATCTCCGGTGCCGATGACACCGAGATGGGCATGCGCCTGTACCTGACCAACTGCGCCCACTGCCACGGCTGGTCCGGCGGCGGCGGCGCGCTCACCGACGGCCGGTGGGCGCCCGAGATCCACGACTCGACTCCGCGTGAGATCTACGAGGCCATGGTCAGCGGCCCCGGCGCCATGCCGATGTTCAGCGACGGCGTCCTCGCGCCGGAGGAGAAGCAGGAGCTCATCTCCTACGTCAAGACCCTCCAGGCCGAACCGAACGCCGGTGGCATTTTCGACCTCCAGCGGGTCGGCCAGGTCGCCGAAGGCCTGATCGGGTGGGTCGTCGGGCTCGCCCTGATCGTCGCCTGCGCGATCTGGATCACCGCGAAGCAGCGTGCCCATGACTGAGAACAACACCAACAACAACGGTGACGAGACGCCCGAGCGCGTCGTCGGCACCCCCACGGACGACAGGCCCGTCGTGACCGACGGTCCCCGTCCCGAGGAAGAGCACGCCGGCCCGTACCCGGCGTCGGAGACCCACTTCAGCTCCGAGGAGCAGCAGCGGGCCGGAGAGAGGGTCGCCTCCCTCTGGTTCGTCCTCGCCTTCCTGGGCGGGATGGGGTTCCTGGTCTCCTACTTCCTGTTCACCCCCGGCGAGATCGCCGACCCGCAGCTGGGCCAGTACTCGAACATGCTCCTGGGCGGCACGCTCACCCTCGCCATGTTCGGCATCGGCGCGGGCATGACGGTGTGGGCCCGCAAGGTCATGCCGCACTACGAGGTCTCCTCGCCCTACGACGAGCTGCCCTCCAGCGACCAGGAGAAGGGGTCCTTCAGCGACTTCTTCATGCGGGGCGCCGACGAGAGCGGGTTCACCAAGCGCCCGCTCATGCGCCGCACCCTCATCCTGGCGATGGTGCCGCTGGGCCTGGCCCCGCTCGTGCTGCTGCGCGACACCGGCCCGCTGCCCGGCGACAAGCTGAAGAACACGCCGTGGGAGAACGGCCGCCGCATGTACGTCGAGGGCACGCACCGCTACGTGCGCGCCGAGGACTTCGAGAACGACCCGTACGGGATGATCTCCGCCCTCCCCGCCGTCGACGACGACCACTACCCGCACGGGATCAGCCTCAACGACTCCGCCAAGTCCGTCATCCTGCTCATCAAGATGCCGGCCGAGGACTGGAAGCCGAGCATGGAGGACGAGATCGAGGTCGACGGGGAGGTGGCCCCGCGTCTGAATTGGACGCACAATGGGATCATCGCCTACTCGAAGATCTGCACCCACGTGGGCTGCCCGGCCGCGCTGTACGAGCGCACGACGCACCGCATCCTGTGCCCGTGCCACCAGTCCACGTTCGACGCGTCGGACGCCGCCAAGGTCGTCTTCGGCCCGGCCCACCGGCCGCTGCCGCAGCTTCCCATCGGCGTCGACGATGAGGGCTACCTCATCGCGCGGGGCGACTTCACCGAGCCGCCCGGTCCGACGTTCTGGGATTACGCGAAGGACTAGTCGATGAGCAAGACCACCCAAGCACCCAAGGCGCTGCGCGGCGTCGGCAACTTCATCGACGACCGCTTCCACGTCGCCAAGATGGGCGAGAAGAACCTGCGCAAGGTCTTCCCGAACCACTGGTCGTTCATGCTGGGCGAGATCGCGCTGTACTCGTTCATCATCCTGCTCGTCACCGGTGTCTTCCTCACGCTCTGGTTCAAGCCGAGCATGATCGAGGTCGTCTACGACGGGCCCTACGAGCGCCTCAACGGCGTCGTCATGTCGGAGGCGTACGCCTCGACGCTGCACATCGACTTCGCGGTGCGCGGCGGGTTCCTGGTCCGCCAGATCCACCACTGGGCCGCGCTGATCTTCGTGGCCTCGCTCGTCGTGCACATGCTCCGCGTGTTCTTCACCGGGGCGTTCCGCAAGCCGCGCGAGATCAACTGGATCATCGGCGTCGTGATCTTCACCCTGGCGATGCTCGAGGGCCTCTTCGGCTACTCGCTGCCGGACGACCTGCCCTCGGGCATGGGCGTTCGCATCCTCCAGGGCGTGATGCTGGCGCTGCCGCTGGTCGGCACGTACATCTCGATGTTCCTGTTCGGCGGGGAGTTCCCCGGCGAGGACATCATCACGCGCCTGTACATGCTGCACGTGCTGGCGATCCCGGCGCTCCTGCTGGGGCTCATCGTCGCGCACTTCATGATCCTGTGGCACCAGAAGCACACCCAGTACCCCGGACCGGGGCGTACGGACAAGACCGTGGTGGGAACCCCGATGTTCCCCGGCTTCGCGGTCAAGGCCGGCGGGTTCTTCTTCTTCACCTTCGCGGTGATCGCGGGTCTGAGCGCGTTCGTGCAGATCAACCCGATCCACCTGTTCGGGCCCTTCACCCCGACGTCCATCACCTCCGGGCTCCAGCCCGACTGGTACATGGGCTTCATGGAGGGTTCGCTGCGCATCTTCCCGAACTGGTTCGACTTCCAGATCTTCGGCTACGCCGTCCCCATCGGCGTGCTGGTGCCCGGACTCGTCATCCCGGGCATCATCTTCGGCGGTCTGGGCGCCTGGCCGTTCCTGGAGCAGTGGATCACCGGCGATAAGCGGGCGCACAACGTGGCCGACCGGCCGCGCAACGCCCCGGTCCGCACCGCCGTGGGCGCCGCGGGCATCACGTTCTACGGGATCCTGTGGCTCGCCGGGTCGAACGACATCATCTCGGAGACGTTCTCGATCAGCCTCTACGTGACCACGTACATCTTCCGTGTACTGGCCATCGTCGGGCCGATCATCGCCTTCATCGTCGCCAAGCGCATCTGCCTGGGCCTGCAGCGCCGTGACCGGGAGAGCCTGGAGCACGGGTACGAGAGCGGCATCATCCAGCAGCTGCCCAGCGGTGAGTTCATCGAGGTGCACAAGCGCAACTCGGAGGAGACCACGGAGGTCCTGGCCAGCAAGCCGGAGATCACCTCCACGGCCCTCACCGAGCCCGAGACCGACGACAAGGGCGTCAAGAACCCCGCGTCGCGCAAGGCCAAGGGCCGCCTCCGCCGCGCCCTCGCCGAGTGGTACACCAAGGACAACGTGTCCCTGGACGGGGTGGAGCCGCACAGCGGCCACCACCTCCACCACTCCGACGAGGTCGTGAAGGAGCACGCTTCCCACCACTGACCGAGGTGAAGCCCCACAGGGACCCGGCCGACGGCCGGGTCCCTGCGTTTTCGGGGGGTGCCCGCCGGGGGTCCTCAGGGCCCCGTTGCGGGGCCTTCGCTGTAGAGGGGTGGGGCGGGGGGCACCGTCCGGTGCCGCAGCCACGGCCGGCGGGCGCTCTGGGACCCGCACCCCGGTCCGAGGGGGCCCTCATGCCTTTTCAACGCTGCGGTGGGTGGCGGGTCGGTCTGTATGGGGCCGAGGCACGACCGGAGGGCACATCATCTCCTTCGACCCCAGGGGGCGCGCGTATCTGCGGGCCCCGGCCGCAGGGGGTCGTCCACCCACCTGGAAACCTCAGCCACAGCCGGAGGGCGTGGCTGGGCCCCCGCCACAGGGGGTTGTCCACCCGATCGGGCCCCTGAGCCACAGCCGGAGGGCGTCGCTGCTTCCTCCGCCATAGGGGGTGAGGGCCGCAGGAGGCTTCCCGCCCCGGCCCCAGGGGGTTGGGGTAGAGCGGTACTCGGCCCGGGCCCCGGGGGGTGAAGCGGACTGTGAGGTTTCCAGGACGTGCACCATCTGGGAAGGGCGGTCTGTGGTCGCAGCCACAGGTGACTGGTTTCCAAGAGCCCGATCGCCTGTGAAGGTACAGTCGCGGAGCGTGGATCCGTCCCCGCGCAGTCGGTGCCCGGCAGAGCGCCGGGCGGTTGCGTTGGGCGCACACCGTGGGTGGTGGGGGTGCGCTTTCCGGGGACGGGTCCGCGCGAGGTGCGCACACCCGCACCGCCTGGAAAGGTTGGGGGCGCCGGTGGCGGTGAGGGGGCTCCACGCTGTTGCCTACTCCCGCGCGTGACCGCGGTACCGGTCAGTGCCGGGGGTGAAAGCCGCGCGCACCCGCAGCCCCGAGCCATAGGGGGTGTGGGGAGGAGGAACCGCGACCCCCCGCTCCAGGGGGTGTCGCCGCACGTTTCCGCGACCTCAGCCCCAGCCCGGGTGCAAGACCGCGCAGCTCAACCCACGGGGGTGAAGGCCGCGCGTACCCGCGGCATCAGCCAGAGGGGGGTTAGGGAGGAAGAATCGGAAGCCCCGCCACAGGGGGTGAAACGCGCACGTGTCCGCGACCCCCGCCCAGGCACGGAGGAGAGACCGCGCACCTTCACCCCCGCCGTGGCCGGGGTCGCGGTCCTGTGTCCGGGCTGTGGCCGAGGCTGCGGGCACGTACCGCTTTCACCCCCTGCGGCGAGGGTCGCGGGTGCGCGCGGCGACACCCCCTGGGGGTGGAGGTCGCGGTCCTGTGTCCGGGCTGGGGCCGAGGGCGCGGGTACGTACCGCTTTCACCCCCTGGGGCGGGGTCGCGGGCCCTCCTTCCCACACCCCCTGGGGCGGAGGTGCGCGGTCTGGTGTCCGGGCTGAGGCTGATGCCGCGGGTACGTGCGGCGACACCCCCTGGGGCGGGGGTCGCGGTCTTTCCTCCCTAACCCCCCTCTGGCTGTTGCCGCGGGAACGCGCGGCTTTCACCCCCTACGGCCAGGGTCGCGGTCCTGTGCCCGGTCTGGGGCTGAGGTCGCGGGTACGTGCGGGTTTCACCCCCGCTCCCGTCCGTACCGCGGTCATCCGCGGGAGTAGGCAACAGCGTGGAGCGCCCCCACCGCCGCCGGCGCCCACAACCTTTCCAGGCGGTGCGGGTGTGCGCACCTCGCGCGGACCCGTCCCCGGAAAGCGCACCCCCACCACCCACCATGTGCGCCCAACGAAACCGCCCGGCGCTCTGCCGAGCACCGACTGCGCGGGGACGGATCCACGCTCCGCGGCTGTGCCTTCACAAGCGATCGGGCTTTTGGAAACCAGTCACCTGTGGCTGCGACCACAGACCGCCGTTCCCAGATGGCGGACGTCTTGGAAACCTCACAGTCCGTTTCACCCCCTGGGGCCGAGGCCCCGGTCGGGTGCACCAACCCCCCTGGGGCCGGGGCGGGAAGCCGCCTGCGGCCCTCACCCCCTGGGGCGGGGGCCCAGCGATGCCCTCCGGCTGTGGCTCGGGGCCTCGGTGGGGTGGGAAACCCCCTGCGGTGGGGGCCCAGCGATGCCCTCCGGCAGTGGTCAAGGGCCCCGGTCAGGCGGGAAACCCCCTGGGGCGGAGGCGCTGCGATGCCCTCCGGCTGTGGTTGAGGGCCCCGGTCAGGCGGGAAACCCCCTGTGGCCGGGGCCGACAGGTACGTGCGGCCCTCACCCCCGTGTGTCCGGGGCGGTGGGAACGCCCACCCCCACCCCCTGGGGTCGAAGGAGATGATCCGCCCTCCGACCGTGGCTCGGCCCCCAACAGACACCCGCCACCCACCACAGCGTTGAAAGAGCATGGGACACCCCTCGGGCCGCAGCGGGAAGCCACCTGCGTCCCTCACCCCCCTGGGGCGGGGGCCCAGCGGTGCCCTCCGGCTGTGGCTCAGGTTCCCGGTCGGGTGGGAAACCCCTCTGGGCGGGGGCGCTGCGATGCCTTCCGGCTGTGGCTGGGGTTCCGAGGAGGGTGGCCAACCCCCGGTGGCCGAGGCCGGCAGGTACGTGCGGCCCTCACCCCCGTGTGGCTGGGGCGGAGGGAACGCCCACCCCCACCCCCTGGGGTCGAAGGAGATGATGCGCCCTCCGGTCGCGGCTCGGCCCCCGACAGGCCGACCCGCCACCCATCACAGCGTTGAAAGAACACGGGGACACCCCCAGACCGCGGCGGGAGACGCCTGCGGCCTCCGCCCCGATCCCGGCCGCGGGTGGGGCCGGTGGGATCGGTGTCCGGTATGTCGGGGGTTTCGGCAGGCCCGAAAAAACCGGTCCCCCTCGAAGAGGAGGACCGGCCAGTGAGGGGTGGAGATCAGCCCGCGTAGATCTCCTCGATCTCCTTGCTCCACTCCTTGTTCACCACGTGGCGCTTGACCTTCAGGGAGGCGGTCATCTGGCCGCTCTCCTCGGTGAAGTCGCTGGGCAGGATCTTGAACTTCTTGATCGCCTCGGCCTTGGACACCGCCTGGTTGGCGTGGTCGACCGCCTCCTGGATGGCCGCGACCAGGTCCGGGTCCTCGGTGAGCTCCGGGATGCCGCCGGTCTTCTTGTTGGCGGCCTTCCACTGCTCGAAGGACTCGGGGTCGATCGTCACCAGCGCGGCGATGAACTTGCGGTTGTCGCCGACCACCATGCACTGGCTGACCAGGGCGTGGGCGCGGATGCGGTCCTCGAGCACCGCCGGGGCGACGTTCTTGCCGCCCGCGGTGACGATGATCTCCTTCTTGCGCCCGGTGATGCTGAGGAAGCCGTCGTCGTCCAGCGACCCCAGGTCGCCGGTCCGGTAGAAGCCGTCCTCGGTGAACGCCTCCTGGGAGGCCTTCTCGTTGTTCCAGTAGCCCACCATGATGTGGTCGCCCTTGAGGAGGATCTCCCCGTCCTCGGCGATGCGGATGGTGGTGCCCGGCATCGGCTGGCCGACGGTGCCGATCTTGTTGAACTCCGGGCTGTTCACGGAGGTCGGGGCGGTGGTCTCGGTGAGGCCGTAGCCCTCGATGATGGTGAACCCGATGCCGCGGAAGAAGTGGCCCAGCCGCGCGCCCAGCGCGGAGCCGCCGGAGACCGCGTACTCGGCGTTGCCGCCCAGCGCCGCCAGGAGCTTGCCGTAGACCAGCTTGGCGAACAGGGCGTGCTTGAGCTTGAGCGTGAGGGGGATGCGCCCGGTGGCCAGCGCCTGGCTGTAGGCGATGGCGGTGTCGGCGGCCGCGGCGAAGATCTTGCCCTTGCCCTCGGCCGTGGCCTTCTGCTCGGCCTTGGTGTACACCTTTTCGAACACGCGCGGCACGGCCAGCAGGAAGGTCGGCTTGAACACCGAGAACTGCTCGATGAGGTCGGGCCCGGTGGAGGGGTAGTGGCCCAGGGTGGCCTTGGCCTCGATGACCATCACCTGCACGAAGCGGGCGAACACGTGCGCCAGCGGCAGGAAGAGCAGGGTGGAGGGGTTCTCCCGGCCGCGCAGGACCCGCTTGGCGGGGCCCTCGAGGGCGCTGTGCGCGATGAAGAGGAAGTTCCGGTGCGTCAGCTGGCAGCCCTTGGGGCGCCCGGTGGTGCCGGAGGTGTAGATGAGGGTGGCGAGGTCGTCGGCCTTGACCGCGGTGCGGCGCTCCTCCAGGTCCTCGTCGGAGACCCCGGACCCGGTGTCGCGCAGCTCGGCGAACTCGGGGCCGTCGAAGCGCCAGATCTCCTTGAGCTCGGGGGCCTTGTCGCGGACGGAGGTGATGCGCTCCGCGTGGGCCTGGCTCTCGACGAACACGGCCTTGGCGGCCGAGTCGGAGAGGATCCACTCGATCTGCTCGGCGGAGGAGGTCTCGTAGATGGGGACGGTGACGGCGCCGACGGACCAGATCGCGTAGTCGACGACGGTCCACTCGTAACGGGTGCGCGACAGCAGGGCGACGCGGTCGCCGTGCCCGATGCCGGCGTTGATCAGGGCCTTGGCGTAGGCGGCGATGTCGCCGTGCAGCTCCGCGACGGTGACGTCGCGCCACTGGCCGGACTCCTGCTGGCGGGCGGCGACGGCGCTCGGCTCACCGGCCGCGCGCGCGTAGAGCGTGTCGGTCAGCCGCGCGTCATCGGAGATCTCGGCTTTCGCGGGAGAGCTGTATTCGCGCACGTGATGCTCCTGGACGTGTACGGGTTCTGGATGTTCAAGGACGTGACGACCGTAACAACACCATGCTACTCGTGAGTAGAACGGGTTGCCGTTCGGTATCCAACAGTGATCCCCCGTTGGGCGGGTCGTATGTACGCGGGTGCGGCCTGTGACGTCCGGTGAGCGTGCAGGTCAGGAACCCGTTACGCACGCGAACTATACGCTCGGGTCGTGCTTTGCGCACATCAGTGATCGTTCGCGTCGTGTGTCCGTTTCATTTCTCGGTGTGGAACATCGGGGCTCCCCTGATCCTTCCCTGATCCCTCCCGGGGCACCCGGCGCGGCGCCCCCGGGGCGGTTAACGTGAAGCGAGAACCGGCCTGTCGAGGAGGACCTGATGGCGGAGAACACCGGCGACATCATCGATGACGCCCTGAGGATCGTTGACGGCCTGCAGCGCAGACTGCTGATCGCCGGGGTCAAGCGCGGTGTCGGCGCGGTCACCTCCCCGCCGCCCAAGGGCGACGTGTGGGAGGAGGCCATCCGCCTGGAGGCCGAGCCCGAGCCGCGCCCCCTCGTGGAGGAGGTCCTGGGCATCGTGCGGGAGTCGGCCCCGGAGATCGCCGGGCACCTGGGGCGCGCGGGCCTGGGCATGGTGGGTGCGCTGGGGAGGACGCTGGGGGCGCTGGAGCGCTCCCTGGAGCGCGAGCGGCGCGCCTCCGAGCACGCCCCGGACACCTCCGCGCCCTGGCGTGCCGAGGAGCGCCCCGAGGGGGAGGGGCGCCAGGTCACCTCGTAGCACAGCCGGGGTGTCCACAGCGGTCCGAGCCTGGTTTAATCGAATGGTTTACACCATTTGAAAAGACCCATGCCATGGGCCTGGCTACTTATGTCAGAGTTCGGGCGTAAGTGAGAAGGAGCCGCCCCTCATGCTGACCATCGGAGTGGACATCGGCGGGACCAAGGTCGCCGCCGGGGTGGTCGACCACGACGGGCGGATCCTGGACCGCGTCAAGTACCCCACCCCCGCCAACGACCCCCGCGGGCTGGCCGACGTCGTCGCCAAGGCCGTGGACGAGCTGCGCGGCCGCCACGGCGAGGTCCAGGCCGTCGGGGTCGGCGTGGCCGGGTTCGTCGACGAGGACCGCGCCACCGTGCAGGTCGCCGTCAACCTGGGCCTGCGCGACGACCCCCTCAAGGAGCGCGTCCAGGAGAGGGCGGGCCTCCCCGTCGTCATCGAGAACGACGCCAACGCCGCGGCCTGGGCCGAGGCCCGCTTCGGCGCCGGCCGGGGCAGCGACCACCTCGTCTGCGTCACCCTGGGCACCGGCATCGGCGGCGGCCTGGTCATGGGCGGCCGGCTGCACCGCGGGCGCTTCGGCGTGGCGGCCGAGGTCGGCCACTACCGGGTCGTCCCGCACGGGCGCCGCTGCGCCTGCGGCAACCACGGCTGCTGGGAGCAGTACGCGAGCGGCCGCGCCCTGGTCGCGGCCGGACAGGACCTGGCCCGGACCGACCCGGCGGCCGGCCGGCGGATGCTGGAGCTGGCGGGCGGCGTCGTGGAGCACATCGAGGGCCACGTGATCACCGAGGCGGCCGGAGAGGGCGACGAGGGCGCGCTCTCCTGCTTCCGCACCATCGGCGAGTGGGCCGGCGTGGGCCTGGCCGACCTGGCGGCCATCCTGGACCCGGAGTGCTTCGTGCTGGGCGGGGGCGTGTCCGACGCCGGCGAGTTCATCCTGGAGCCCATCCGCGACTCCTACGCCCGCCACGTCTCCGGGCGCCCGGGCCGCCGGCTGGCCGAGGTGCGCCTGGCGGAGCTGGGCGGCGAGGCGGGCATCGTCGGCGCGGGCGACCTGGCCCGCCACTGACCCCCGGGACACCGACCCCCGGGAACGGCGAAGGCCCCGGTGCGCGCACCGGGGCCTTCGCCGTGGTCTATTCGGCGGGGGAGTCCCCTGCGGCCTTCGCGGCCTTCTTCTCCGCCCGGCGGGCCCGGCGCTCCTCCTTGCGGCGCTCCTTCTCGGCCCGGCGGCGCTCCCTGCTGTCGGCGCTCTGCTCCTTGCGGGCCTCGCGCGCCTCCTCCTCGAGCTCGGCCTTGACCGCCTGCGCGTAGCGGTCCACGTACTCCTGGCCGGACAGCTCCATGAGCGCGTACATGATCTCGTCGGTGACGGCGCGCAGGACCCGCTGGTCCTTCTCCATGCCGTAGTACCGCGAGAAGTCCAGGGCCTTGCCGAACTTCACCACCGGGCGGATGCCCAGCTTGGGGACGGTGCGCCCGGGGGGCATGATCTTGTCGGCGTTGATCATCGCCATCGGCACCACCGGGACCCGCGCCTCCAGCGCGATGCGCGCCACGCCGGTGCGGCCCCGGTACAGGCGGCCGTCGGGGGAGCGGGTGCCCTCGGGGTAGATGCCCAGCAGGTCGCCGCGCTTGAGCACCTTCAGCCCGGTGCGCAGCGCCGCCTCGCTGGCCTTGCCGCCGGAGCGGTCGATGGGGATCTGGCCCACGCCGGAGAAGAACGCCCGGCTGGCCAGCCCCTTGACCCCGGTCCCGGTGAAGTACTCCGCCTTGGCCAGGAACGTGATCTTGCGCGGCAGCGGCAGCGGCCCGAAGAAATGGTCGGAGAACGACAGGTGGTTGCCCACCATGAGGGCGGGCCCGCGGCGCGGCACGTTCTCCACGCCCTCGGCGCGGGGCTGCCACAGCACGGCCAGGATCGGCCCCAGGATCGCCTTGACCACCCAGTAGAACATCTCTTCGGATCACCCCTGCACACGCGGGGAGCTCCGGGCAGGGTCTGCCGCGATCCGCTGTCCCGCTCGGCCAGCACTGCGATGAGGATACTCAGTTCGTGCCACGTGATGCGCGACACCCCTCTTTGGGGACGAGAGCGGAACATGGGTGCCCACCCATGACAAACGGTCCGCGGAACGGTTAGCCTCACGCCTGTGAAGCCGGGGTGACCGCCGCGGCACCGTCGTCCTGTCACGCGCGCCGCGGCGCCGTACGCATCCCTGGGGGAAGTCCGTGAGACCGACCGAAGACACCGCGCTGATCCCCGGGGCGGAGCCCTTCAGCCACCACGGCTCCGGTGTGGGCGTCCTGCTGTGCCACGGGTTCACCGGCTCCCCCCGCTCCATGCGCCCCTGGGCCGACCACCTGGCCGCGGCGGGCCTGAGCGTGGAGCTGCCCCTGCTGCCGGGCCACGGCACCGTCTGGACCGACATGGCCCTCACCACCAGCGACGACTGGTACGCCGAGGTCGAACGGGCGCTGCTGGAGCTGTCCTCGCGCTGCTCCGAGGTCTTCGTCATGGGCCTGTCCATGGGCGGCGCACTCTCCCTGCGCCTGGCCCAGGAGCACCCGGACCTGGTGCGCGGCCTGGTCCTGGTCAACCCCTCGCTGGCGGTCGAGGACCCGCGGCTGCCGCTCATCGCGCCGTTCCGCACCCTGGCGGCCAGGTTCCTGCCCTACACCCCCGGCCTGGAGAGCGACATCGCCAAGGACGACGTCGGCGCCGGTGAGGGGGGCTACGACCGGGTCCCCACCGCGGCCGCCGCGACACTCCCGAAGCTGTGGCGCGCGGTTCAGGAGGGCATGTCCGGTTTGCGCGCGCCGATTCTGGCCTACCGGAGTCCCCAGGACCACGTTGTCGGACCGCGCAGTCTGCGTATCCTCGCTAGGAGAGCGGTCAACACCCGGCTGACGATCCACCTGCTCCACGACAGCTATCACGTGGCGACCCTCGACCATGACGCCGCCGACATCTTCGACGGAAGCCTCGCCTTCGTGCGGGCCCACGCCAGAAGCGGGGAAGGAGCCGACCGATGACGCAACGTCGGGGTAACGGCCTGCTCGCCGACGCCTACGTGCCCCTGATCCTGCTCGCGCCCACGCACGCCGACCTGATGCTGGAGGCGCTGCGGCGCAGCGGTATCGCGGCCTACGCGGTGCCGCTGGCGGAGGACGTCCTGGAGCCCCCCGGGGGCGACGGGGACGATCCGCCCACCGACCACCTGTACGTGGACGCCGAGGAGCGCGTCGCGGCCGAGCGGGTCCTGGGCACCGAACTGCCGGAACTGGGGGTGCGCGCGGTCCCCGAGGCCGAGGAGCGCCGCGAGGAGGCCGACGCCGACGACCAGGAGGCCGCCGTCGGCGGGGACCTGCTGGACGGCCCGCCCGGGAACGTCGACCCGGACGCCCCTCCGGCGCGCTCCGCCG
Organism: Nocardiopsis changdeensis; assembly: GCF_018316655.1. GTDB lineage: Bacteria > Actinomycetota > Actinomycetes > Streptosporangiales > Streptosporangiaceae > Nocardiopsis > Nocardiopsis changdeensis. The sequence goes on from NZ_CP074133.1 coordinate 2,076,389, forward strand.
ACGAGGACGCGGTGTGGAACGACCTCGTCGCCCGCTTCTACGACGACGACGCTCCGTCCTCCCGCGGCGCCCGGTGGCCCGACGCCGAGAACGCCGGTCCCCCCGCGCCCCGCGGGAGGACGGAGACGCCGACGCCGGGGGACATCCTCGCCGGCGACCCCGACGACGAGGACGACGACGAGGAGGCGCTGCGCCGCGCCGAGGACGAGCTGGAGGGCCACTACGAGCCGCCGCCCCCGCCGCCGCTGCTCCAGGGCGACCGGCTGGGCATCGCGGCCTGGTTCGGCCTGCTGGGCGGACCGGTCCTGGTGTTCGGCGCGGCCTTCCTGGGGCTGACCCTGCCCAACTGGCTGATGTTCATGGCGGTGGTGGCGTTCCTGGCCGGGTTCGTCATCCTCATCCTGCGCATGACCGACGGCAGGCCGCCGGGTGACAACGGTCCCGACAACGGGGCGGTGGTCTGAGCCCTGGGCTTCGACATCCCCCTGTGGCGCGGCATCTCGCTGTTCCGCGCCGCGGCCCTGGTCTATTCGCTGCTGCTGCTCGTCCAGCACCACGAGCACCTGACCCGCCCCTGGCTGGGCTGGACGGTCCTGGTCGCCATGGCGGCCTGGACGGTGGTCGCCTCCTCCGCCTACGCCCGCCCGGAGCTGCGCACCGGGCGGCTGCTCCTGACCGACCTGGCGGTGGCCTTCGCCTGCCTGTTCGCCACCGCCCTGGCCGCCACGCCCTTCTACCTCACCCAGGCGCCGCCGCTGAGCGGCTACTGGTTCGCCGGGGCGGCGCTGGCCGCCGGGGTCGTCTGGGGGCGCCGGGGCGCGGGCGCCGTGGCCGTGCTCTACGGCGTCGCCGACATCACCCTGCGGGTCGTCATGGGCGCCCCCATCACCCCGGCCACGGCGCGTGGCGTGGTCCTGCTCCTGCTGGCCGGGCTGGCGGTCGGCTACATGGCGCGCGTGGCCGGGCAGGCAGAGGAGAGGTTCGCCCGGGCGGTGGCCCTGGAGGCGCGCCTGCGCGAGCGCGAGCAGCTGGCCCGCTCCATCCACGACTCGGTGCTGCAGGTGCTGACCCTGGTGAGCCGCCGCGGCGCGGAGGCCGGGGGAGAGGCCGCCGAGCTCGGACGCCTGGCCGGGGAGCAGGAGGTCCGGCTGCGCGCCATGATCACCGACGGGCTCACCGACCTCACCGGGGTCCCGCCCGGGCCGGGGGCGGCGCGGTCCGCCGCGGCGCCGGGCCCGGCGGACGCGGGGGCCGGCGCCGACCCCGAGGTCGACCTGCGCGATCCCCTGCGCCGCCTGGAGTCGGTGCGGGTGTCGGTGTCGGCCCCGGCCACCCCGGTGCCGCTGCCCGGCGCCGTCGCGGCCGAGCTGCTCGCCGCGGTCGAGGCGGCGCTGGCCAACGTCGTGCTCCACTGCCCGCCCGGGACCCGCGCCTGGATCCTCGTGGAGGACGAGGAGGACGCCGTCACCGTCACGGTCCGCGACGAGGGCCCGGGCATCCCGGAGGGGCGCCTGGAGGAGGCGGGCCGGGAAGGGCGGCTGGGCGTCGCCCAGTCCGTGCGCGGGCGGCTGCGGGATCTGGGCGGCACGGTCGAGGTCTTCTCCGCCCCGGGCCAGGGCACCGAGGTGGAGATGCGCCTGCCCCGCTGACCCCGGGGGCCGGGCCCGCCGGGTGCGCGGGCCGCCAGAGGGGCGGGAGGTCAGAGGGGCGGGCCCTGGCCCGGCTCCTCCTGGTGGAAGAAGCGCTGCTCGCGCCACGCCTCGGCCAGGTTGTGGTAGCCGCGCTCCTCCCAGAACCCGCGCCGGTCGGCGGTCATGTACTCCACCGCCCGCAGCCACTTCACGCTCTTCCAGCCGTACAGGTGCGGCACCACCAGCCGCAGCGGGTGGCCGTTCTCCGCGGGCAGCGGGGCGCCGTCCCGGTGGGTGGCCAGCAGCACGTCCTCGCGCAGGAAGTCGTCCAGGCGCAGGTTCGCGCTGTACCCGTACTCGCCCCACGCCATCACGTGCGTCACCTCGGGCGCGGGCGGCGCGGCCTCCACCAGGTCCAGGGCGCGCACCCCCGACCAGCGCACACCGGGGATGCTGAACCGCATCACGCAGTGGAAGTCGCTCACGCGGTCGGTGCGGGGCAGGCGGGAGAACTCCTGCCAGGTCCACCGGTACGACCCCAGGTCCTCGGTCGCCCCCATGACCCGGAAGTCCCACTTCTGCGGGCGGAAGGCGGGCACCGGACCGTAGTGCAGGGCCCGGTGTCCGGTGGTGCGCGCCGCCTGCCCGGGCGGCAGCCGCCGGTCGCCGTGGTCGTCCAGGTCCTCCGCTGACTCGGACACTCGGCCTCCTGTTCCTCTCGTCCGATCGCCATCCTGCCAGGCGGCGACGAGAGGTAGGTCACGCGCCCCCGTCGTGCGACGATGCCGCGACCGTGCGCTATAGTCACAGCCATGCAGCGGAACTTCTGGCGCTTTTATGGCTACCGGCCCTACACCCCGGTCGCCTGTAAAGCGCTGCGCTGACACAGACGACAGGAGCCCCGGGCCGGTAGCGGCCCGGGGCTCTTTGTGTTCCGGCACCGCGCACCGGGCCACGGCTCTCCCGCACCACATCCAACGACAGGCAGGGAAACCCACATGGTCATCGTGATGGCGCCGGGCGCCACCTCGGACGACATCGACTCGATCGTCGAACTGGTCGCCTCCTCCGGCGGCGAGGCCTACGTCACCCGCGGCGTCAGCCGCACCATCATCGGCCTCGTCGGCGACGTGGAGCGCTTCCAGGACCTGGGGCTGGCCGCCAAGCCCGGCGTCGCCGACGTCCTGCGCATCTCCGCCCCCTACAAGCTGGTCAGCCGGGAGAACCACGACAGCCGCAGCGTCGTCAGCGTCCGCGGGGTGCCGATCGGCGGCGACAACGTCACCGTCATCGCGGGCCCGTGCGCGGTGGAGACCCCCGAGCAGACCCTGGCCGCGGCCCGGATGGCGCTGGAGGCCGGCGCGTCCCTGCTGCGCGGCGGCGCCTACAAGCCCCGCACCTCGCCGTACGCCTTCCAGGGGCTGGGCGAGGCCGGCCTGAGGATCCTCGCCGACGTCCGCGAGGAGACCGGGATGCCGATCGTCACGGAGGTCGTGGACGCCGCCGACGTCGAGCTGGTCGCCTCCTACGCCGACATGCTCCAGATCGGCACCCGCAACATGCAGAACTTCGCCCTGCTCCAGGCGGCGGGCGCCGCGGGCAAGCCGGTGCTGCTCAAGCGCGGCATGAGCGCCACCATCGAGGAGTGGCTGATGGCCGCCGAGTACATCGCCCAGCAGGGCAACCTCGACATCGTCCTGTGCGAGCGCGGCATCCGCACCTTCGAGAAGGCCACCCGCAACACCCTGGACATCAGCGCGGTCCCGGTCGCGCAGAACCTGTCCCACCTGCCGGTGATCGTCGACCCGTCCCACTCCGGCGGCAAGCGCTCGCTGGTGCTGCCGCTGTCGCGGGCCGCCGTCGCGGTCGGCGCCGACGGCGTCATCGTCGACGTCCACCCGCACCCGGAGACCGCCCTGTGCGACGGCCCGCAGGCCCTGGTCCAGGAGGACCTGGCCGAGCTGCGCGACCTCGCCGGGACCCTGGCGGCGCTCACCGGGCGCACGCTCACCCCGGCGCCCGGCCACGAGCTCGCCGGGCTCTGAGACCCCGCGGCCACGACGACGGGGCCGTCCGGGCCCGCCGGGAGCGTCAGACCCTGACCGCCGCGGCCTTGGCGGGCTCCAGCCGGGCCGGGGCGGCCTCGCCCAGGAAGCTGGGCTTGTGCACCTGGGCGGTGGTCACCAGGTACTCGGCCAGCTCCTCGGCGTCCAGGCGCTTCTCGATCTGGCGCAGGTCGGGGATCTTGGCCGCCGTCTCCACCTGGCGCGGGGTCAGCATGGTGCAGCAGTCCTCGTCGGGCAGCTCCGAGATGGACAGGGTCCCGATCCGGCGGGCCTGGTCCATGATCTCTGTCTTGTCCATGCCGATCAGCGGGCGCAGGATGGGCAGGTCCACCGCGTCGTCCAGCGCCGTGAGGTTGGTCATGGTCTGGCTGGAGACCTGTCCCAGCGCGTCGCCGGTGATCAGGCACTCGGCCTTCAGGTCGTCGGCGAGCACCTCGGCGGTCTTGAGCATGAGCCGCCGCTGGGCGACGATCTGGAGCCGCTCGATCCCGGAGCTCTTGAGCTGCTGCTGGGCCTTGCCGAAGGGGATCACGAACAGGCGCGAGCCCACCTGGTAGCGGTCCAGCTGGCGGACCAGGCTGTAGGCCTTGTAGATCGACTCCGGGCCGGTGAACGGCATCCCGGAGAAGTGCAGGAAGTCCACCTTGAGTCCGCGCCGGATCATCCGGTGCGCCGCCACCGGCGAGTCGATGCCGCCCGACATCAGGACCAGGCCGCGGCCGCTCATCCCGGCGGGCAGCCCGCCCTGCCCGGGGACGCCGTCGGTGAAGACGAACGCCTCGTCCTTGTCCACCTCGACGTACAGGGTGTTGTCGGGGCGCTTGAGGTTCACGGGGTAGCCGTGCGCCTTGATGATCTCCGAGCCCAGGTACCCGGCCAGCTCGGAGGAGGTCATCTCGAAGCGCTTGTCGCGGCGGCGGGCGCGCACCGCGAAGGTGCCCTCGCGGCCCTCCATGGAGCGCACGGCCACGTCGGTGACCGCGGCCAGGTCCTTGGGCACCCGGCGCACCAGGTGCACCCAGACGACGCCCATGACGTTGGCCATGCGGTCGGCGATCTCGGCGACCTCGAGGTCGGAGGCGCCGGGCTTGCGCACGATGATCACGCCGGAGCCGCGCTGGGAGACGCGGATCTCGCCCAGGTCGCGCACGGACGAGCGGATGTTGTTGTGCAGGCGGCGCTCGAACAGCTTGCGGTTGGAGCCCTTGAGGACGATCTCGCCGAGCTTCATGAGCACGCAGAGTTCGCCCAGCCCGTCCCCGGCTCCTCCGACGGGGACCGGCGCGGACTCAAGCGACGCGGACATGGGTGCTACCTCCGGATAGACATGCGTGGGTGCCCGGTTGCCGTGATCGGACCGGCGGTGGCGGGAAACCGGGATCGCCCATCGCCGTACTTCTACCAGTATCGAACATCTCCGCCACCGCTCCATCCAAATTTCGGTCCGGACGGAAGACGACGCACCCGGTTGACCACCGTGCGTATCCGCCGGGGGAAACCTAGGATCGCGGCATGGCCTTGTTCGTCCACCTCACCCCCGCCGCGAACACCGTGCGCCTGCGCCGCTCGGGGGTCCGTGCGGCAGGCCGCGGCCGCGGCCGGGGACGCGGCGTGTACTGCTTCCCGGTACTGCCCTGCTACACGCTCACCCACCAGTGGCTGCGGGAACTCGCACGTGACGACGACCACCGGCGGTTCGTCGCGGTGCACATCCGGCTGGACGACGACCAGCCGGTGACCGTCGGGCACTACGCGAACCGGCCGCTGCGGGTCACCGCGGGGGAGGCGGTGCGGATCGTGCGGGCCCTGCCGGACCCGCGGGGCTGGGAGGTCTTCGTCCCCCGCACCGTCACGGTGCGTGAGATCCACCGGGTGCGCGGAGTGGCCCCGGACGCGGGCCGGCACCCGGAGGGCGCCTTCGACTGCCCCTGCGCCGTCCGGCTCGGCGAGCCCGTGCTCTCCTGAGGCGCCCCGAACGCGGCCGCCCCCTCCCGGGAGCCGTGGGAGGGGGCGGTGCGCGGCGGGCCCCTCAGGGGCCCGCGGGGGAGCGTGTTCCGCCGCTCCCCGAGAACTCCGGCCCGGCGCCTGTTCTCTTGAACGCCCTCCTGCGCCGCCGGGGGTTCGCGAGGCGCCCGGAGGGGCGGAGGTCCCCGCTCTCAAGGGGCGCCGGGCACGAACCGAAGCGGAGCGGAGGTCCGAGAGAACACGGCCTAGCCGAAGAAGACCTCGGCCTCGGCGTAGCGCTCGACGGGGACCGTCTTGAGGGTGTCGGTCGCCTCGGCCAGGTCCACCCGGACGATGTCGGTGCCCTGGAGGCCGACCATCTTGCCGAACGCCTTGTCGTACACGGCCTCGATGGCGTTGACGCCCAGGCGGGTGGCGAGCACGCGGTCGAACGCGGTCGGGGTGCCGCCGCGCTGCACGTGGCCCAGGACCACCGAGCGGGCCTCCTTGCCGGTGCGCCGCTCGATCTCGTCGGCGAGGGTCTGGCCGATGCCGCCCAGGCGCACGTGGCCGAAGGAGTCCTTCTCGCCGGTGGCCAGCTCCATCTGGCCCTCCTTGGGGTGCGCGCCCTCGGCGACCACGATGATCGGCGCGTACTGGGTGCGGAAGCGGCTCTCGACGTGCGCGACGACCTCGTCGATGTCGAAGGGGCGCTCGGGGATGAGGATGACGTTGGCGCCCGCGGCCATGCCCGAGTGCAGGGCGATCCAGCCGGCGTGGCGGCCCATGACCTCCACGACCAGGGCGCGGTGGTGCGACTCGGCGGTGGTGTGCAGGCGGTCGATCGCCTCCATGGCGATGTTGACGGCCGTGTCGAACCCGAATGTGTAGTCCGTGGCGTTGAGGTCGTTGTCGATGGTCTTGGGCACGCCCACCACGTTGACGCCGCGGTCGTGGAGCTGGCGGGCCACGCCCAGGGTGTCCTCGCCGCCGATGGCGACCAGGGCGTCGACGCCCAGGCCGGCCATGTTGTCCTTGACGCGCTCGACGCCGCCCTCGATCTTCATGAGGTTGGTGCGGGAGGAGCCCAGGATGGTGCCGCCGCGCGGGAGGATGCCGCGCACCGCCTCGACGTCCAGGGGCATGGTGTCGCCCTCCAGGGGGCCGCGCCAGCCGTCCCGGAAACCGACGAACTCGTAGCCGTAGTCCTTGATGCCCTTGCGGACCACGGCCCGGATGACCGCGTTCAGACCAGGGCAGTCGCCGCCACCGGTCAGCACCCCGACGCGCATACGAATCTCCTCGACGTTGTGGGTTCCACGGCGCTTGGCGCCATATGGTCTAGACCATAGTGGTACGGGCGATCCCAGGCCAACCCGGGCCGGTGAACACCGTCCGAACTCCGCCGCGGTCCGCCCGGAACGGGCCTCCTGTACCGGTTCGCGCCGTCCGGAGGGGCCCGCCGAGCGGTCCTTTCGGGGCCCGTTCCCCGCCCCGCGCCGGGTCAGTCGTCGAGGCCGCGGTCGATGGCGTAGCGCACCAGCTCGACCCGGTTGTGCAGGTGCAGTTTGGTGAGGGTGTTCTGCACGTGGTTCTGCACCGTGCGGTGGGCGATCGACAGCCGCTCCGCGATCTGCTTGTAGGCCAGCCCCTTGGCGACCAGGCGCAGCACCTCGGTCTCGCGCGGGGTCAGCGCCGGGGCGCCGTCGTCGGCGTCGCGCTCGCGCGAGGACGAGAGCCTGCGGTACTCGCCCAGCACCAGCCCGGCCAGGCCCGCGGTGTAGACGGCCTCGCCCCGGTGCACCCGCCGCACCGCGTCCAGGAGCTCGTCGCGGCCCGCCGACTTGACCAGGTAGCCGGTGGCCCCGGCCTTCACGGCGGCCAGCACGTCGTCCCCGGCCCCGCTCGCCGACAGCACCAGCACCCGGGGCGGCTCGGCCAGGGCCGTCAGCCCCGCCGTCAGCTCGACCCCCGTCATGTCCGGCAGGTGCAGGTCGACGATGGCCAGGGTGGGCCGGGCCGCGGGGGCGATCCGCAGCGCCTTCGCGCCGTCGCCCGCCGTACCGACCACGGTCAGCCCGGCCTCGTCGAGGTCGCGCGCGACCGCGTCGCGCCACATGGGGTGGTCGTCCACGACCAGGACCCGGATGTCCTCACTGCTCTCCATGGCGGTGACCCTATCCCGCCCCGGTCCGCGGCGCCCCCGCGCGTCCGCACCCGGCCGGGGCCCGGGACACGGGAGGGGCGGCGCTCCGGCGCGCCGCCCCTCCCGCCTCACCCGTACCGGGTCAGTCGTCGTCCTCGCCCTCGAACGCGAAGGGGGTCGCGGTGATCGTGATCTCGGTGCCCTCGGGCGCCTTGCCGGTGTGCGACTGCTCCGCGACGATCCGGCCGCCCAGGATGCGCTCCACCTTCACCTTGAACCCGGCGTCCTCCAGCTCCTCCTTGGCGTCGCGGACGCTCATGCCCACGACGTCGGGGATCTCCACCCCCGGCGGGCCGGTGGAGACGGTCAGCTCGACCACGCTGCCCGCGCTCAGGGTGGCGCCGGTGTCGGGGTTCTGGCTGATCACCAGGCCCTCGTCGACGCTGTCGCTCTCGACCTCGACGATGTTCACCGTCAGGCCCAGGTCCGTCAGCGTCCGCTCGGCGTCCTCGACCTTCTGCCCGGCCACCGGCGGGACGTCGATGCCGCGGCTCACCTCGAAGGTGACGGTCGACTCCCGGTCGGCGACCTGCCCGGGCTCCGGGTCGGTGGAGATGACCTGGCCCGGCGGGACGTCCTCGGCGTCGACGACGTTCTGCTCCAGGTTCTCCGGGGCGAACCCCAGCTCCTCCATCTCCTTGAGCGCGTTGGAGATGTCCTCGCCCTTGAAGTCGGGCATCTCGACCTCGCGCGGCCCCTTGGACAGGCTGATGGTCACCTCGTCGCCGGGGGAGAGCCGCTCGCCGGCCTCGGGGTCCACCGCGCCGACGGTTCCCGCGGTCTCGTCGCTGTAGACGGCCTCGTCGGCCACCAGGCACTTCAGGCCCGCGTCGCGCACGGCGGCGCAGGCGGCCTCCTGCTCGGCGCCGACGACCTCGGGCACCTCCTCGAACCGCCCGACCAGGAACCACCACCCGGCGACGAACACGATCAGGGCCAGGGCCGCGGCGCCCGCGCCCAGCAGCACCCCGCGGCGCCGGCCCGGGGGACCGTCCCCGGGGTAGTCGTCCGCGTAGTCGTCGTCATCGTCGTAGGGGGCGCCCGGGCCCATCTCCACGATCATGGTGGCGTTCTCGGTCCCGGGCCCGGCCCCGCCCGCGATGAGCTGCGGGGCGGTGACGGCCGCCGTCGCGGCGGCCGCCGGGGCGACCGGGGGCAGCGGGCCGCCCGTCTCCGGGGTCTGCGGCAGCCGGTGCAGCACCTCCAGCACCTTGGCCAGGAACTGCCCGGCGTTGCCCGGCCGGTAGCGGGGGTCGCGCTCGGTGGCCTTGGTGACCAGGGCGTCCACCTCCGGCGGCAGGCCCGGCAGGAAGTGCGAGGGACGCGGGACGTCCTCGTTGACGTGCTGGTAGGCGATCGCGATGGGCGTCTCGCCGGTGTGCGGCTGGCTGCCGGTGAGCAGTTCGTAGAGCATGATCCCGGCCGCGTACACGTCGGTGCGCGCGTCGGCGGTGCCCCGCTCGATCTGCTCCGGCGCCAGGTAGGCGGCGGTGCCCATGAGCGTCCCGGTGCGGGTCAGGCCCTGGGTGGACTGCTCCACCGCGCGCGCCAGGCCGAAGTCGGCGACCTTGATCCGGCCGTCCTCGGTGATGAGCACGTTCTCGGGCTTGATGTCGCGGTGCACCATGCCGGCCTGGTGGGCGGCGCCCAGCGCGGCCAGCACCGGCGCCATCACCTGGAGCGCGTCGCGGGCGGACAGCCGCCCCCGCTCCTTGAGCAGGGCGCGCAGGGTGCGCCCCGGCACGTACTCCATCGCCAGGAACACGTGCCCCCGGTCCTCGCCCTGGTCGAAGACCTGGACGACGTTGGGGTGGGAGAGCTTGGCGACGGAGTGCGCCTCGTTGATGAAGCGCTGGACGAAGGTGGGGTCCTGGGCCAGCGAAGGGTGCATGACCTTCAACGCCAGCCGGCGGTCCAGCCTCAGGTCGTGGGCGACGTAGACGGTCGCCATCCCGCCTCCGGCGATCCTGGACTCTACGAAGTAGCGTTGGTCCAGAGTGGCGCCCACGAGCGGGTCGGAAGTCGTCATGTCCACGGCGGAGTAGTGTCCTTGCTGCGGGGAGCGCGGGCTGTCGCGGTCGGTGGCGCGTACCCGACACCGGGTGTCGAACCGACACGATAGCGGAAGCCCGTCCCGGGTCTGCCCCGCGGTTCACGGCCGCGCCGCCCCTGCTCCACGGGGGGTGGGACGCGCGGTCCTGGGTCGTCCTGGGGTGCGCCGGGCCCCGCTTCCGGGCGGTGCGCACCCCTCTTCACGGTAGGGGATGGGGGCAACGCCGCGGTGCCGCCGCACCGGCGGCCTTCCCGATGGCCACCGGTCAGTGCTCTGAACAGCGATGACGCCGTGTGCGGCCGGGTCGGTGCGGTGCGCTCCGGCCTGAGCCGGACCGCCGGTCGGTGACCGCGTCCCCCGTGTATCTTCGTCGCTCGCCGAGCGCATTCGGTTCCGGATCGCTCGCATGATCACGGAAGGGACCCGGTCCCCACGTGTTCGAGGTCTCTTCCGGCGGGCCCCGCCTCCGCCGGAGGCGGGGCCCGCGCGCCGGGGTTCCGCTCAGTCGGCGGCCGGGGAGGAGGCGCGGGCGTGCCGCCGCACGGGGATGCGCCCCGCCAGCCGGGCGGCGCGCCCGGCGCGGACCGCGTCGCGCATCGCCCGGGCCATGAGCACCGGGTCCTCGGCGCGGGTCACCGCGCTGGCCAGCAGCACCGCGTCGCAGCCCAGCTCCATGGCCAGGGCGGCGTCGCTGGCGGTGCCGATCCCGGCGTCCACGATCACGGGGACCCCGGCCTGCTCCACGATCAGCTCCAGGTTGTGCGGGTTGCGGATGCCCAGCCCCGAGCCGATCGGCGCGGCCAGCGGCATCACCGCCGCGCAGCCGACCTGCTCCAGCCGGCGGGCCAGCACCGGGTCGTCGTTGGTGTAGGGCAGCACGGTGAACCCCTCGTCCACCAGCCGCTCGGCGGCCTCCAGCAGCTCCACCGGGTCGGGCAGCAGCGTGTGCTCGTCCGCCACGACCTCCAGCTTCACCCAGTCGGTGTCCAGCGCCTCCCGGCCCAGCCGGGCGGTGCGCACCGCGTCGGCCGCGGTGAAGCACCCGGCGGTGTTGGGCAGCGGGCGGATCCCGTTGCGCTCCAGCACGTCCCAGACCGAGCCGCGGGCGCCCGGGGTGACCCGGCGCATGGCCACGGTGGTCAGCTCGGTGCCGGAGACGGTCAGGGCCTCCTCCAGGACCTCCAGCGAGGGCGCGCCGCCGGTGCCGGTGATGAGCCGGGACCCGAAGGAGACCCCGGCGATGACCAGGGGGTCGTCGATGTGCTCGGTCACGGTCAGCCCCCCTGGACGGCGGTGAGGACGTCGACGCGGTCGCCCGCGCCCAGCCGGGTCCCGGCCCAGGCGGCGCGGCGCACCACCTCGTCGTTGACGGCGACGGCGATGCCGCCGGGGATGGCGCCGCCGTCGGCGGCGGTCAGGTCGCGCACGATCTCCTCGACCGTGGTGGTGTCGGCGGCCTCGCGGCGGTCGCCGTTGACGATCAGCTCCACAACTCTCACTTCCACGTCGTCTCGCCTGCGCGGTCGGCGGCGAACCGCTCCGCGTACTCGGGCAGGGTCCCGGTGGCCAGGGCACGGGCCATGACCTCGCCGGTGACCGGGGTCAGCAGCACCCCGTGCCGGAAGTGCCCCCCGGCCAGGTGCAGGCCGGGGACCCGGGTGGGGCCCAGCAGGGGTTCGTTGTCCGGGGAGCCGGGGCGCAGGCCCACGCAGGTCTCGGTGACCTCCAGCTCGGTCACGCCGGGGACCAGCTCGCGGGCGTCCCGGAGCACCTGCCACAGCCCGCCCGCGGTCAGGGAGGTGTCGTAGCCCAGCTCCTCCTGGGTGGCGCCGATGACGATCTCGCCGTCGGCGCGCGGCACCAGGTAGACGGGGAAGCCCCGGACCAGGCCGCGCACCGTCCGCTCCACGAGGGGCGGCTCCCCGGCGGGCACCCGCGTGCGCAGCAGCTGCCCCTTGACCGGGCGCAGCGGCGGCACGACGGGCTCGGGCAGGTCGATCCGGTCGCTCCAGCACCCGGCGGCGACCACCACCTGGTCGGCGGGCAGCTCCCGGCCGTCGTCCAGGACCGCGCCCAGTCGGGCGCCCCCGGCGCCGGGCGAGCGCACGGCCGTGACACGCCCGCGGACCTCCGCGGCCCCGGCGCGCTCCCCGGCCACCGCCAGGGCGCGCAGCAGCAGGCGCGGGTCCACCGAGTGGTCCTGTGGGGCGAGCACGCCACCGCGCACCGCGGGGGCCAGCATCGGCTCCAGCCGCCGGCACTCCCGACCGCTCAGGCGCTCGGTCTCCACCCCCAGGCGCTTCTGGAGGTCGTGCAGGCGGTCCAGGACCGCCATGTCGTCGGCGTCGAAGCCGACCAGCAGTGTTCCGGTGGTGCGGTAGCCGACGCCGAGCCCGCTCGCGGCCTCCAGTTCGGCGACGAAGTCCGGGTACAGGGAGGCCGACCGGATGCCGAACTCCATGAGGGGCTCCTCGCCGAACACCGCCTCGGTGGCCGGCGTGAGCATGCCCGCCGCGACGGTGGACGCGGCCCGGGCGCCGGCCGGGTCGGTGACGGGGTCGGGTTCGACCAGGGTGACCCGGTGTCCGTCCTGTGCCGCCCGCCAGGCGGTCACGCGGCCGGCCAGGCCGCCGCCGACCACGACGACGCCGTGGCCGCCCTCCGGCCCCCCAGAGGTAGGACGAATCGTGTCGGGGCGCCGTTCGGTCTCAGGGGTGCGCACGGTGCTGCCTCCGCTCCCTTCGCCGGCATGATCCGGATCAGGTTCGTGCGGTCGGGGGCGGCAGCCCCCCTCTCAGCCGGGTCCACCCGGCTCCCGCGGGACGTCTGTGTTCGCCCCACATACTACGGCCCCCGGATCCGGGGGCCGGAGCCGGTGTCCGCGGCGTGCGTGGTGTCCGCGGGACCGGGCCTGTGGCAGATTGGTGGGGTGACATCTAGCGATACCAATCTCGACACCCTGGTCGGCGAGTGGCTGACCCTCAAGGAGGCGGCCGCGCCTCTGGGCGTGAGCCCGAACCGCATCAAGACGCTCATCCGCGAGAACCGGCTCATGGGCGTGGTCCGCGGCGGCGAACTCTCGATCCCGGCCGCCTTCGTCGACGGTGACGACCTCGTGAAGGGGCTGCCCGGTACCCTGGTCCTGCTCAGCGACGCGGGCTACTCCACGGAGGAGGCGCTGCGCTGGCTCTTCACACCGGACGACACGCTGCCCGGGACCCCGATCCAGGCGATGCGCGAGAACCGGGGCACCGAGGTGCGCCGCCGCGCCCAGAGCCTGGCCTTCTGACGCCCCTGCCGGGGTGGGCGCGCCCGCGTCGCCCGCCCCCTTGGGCCCGCCGGGGCCAGGGCCTAGGCTGGTGGGCGTGAGGACCAGCCACGGAACCAGCCTGCGCAAGCGCCTGGACGCATCCCTTCTGTACCTGTGCACCGACGCCCGCCGCGAGCGCGGCGATCTCGCCGAGTTCGCCGACGCCGCGCTGTCCGGGGGAGTGGACATCGTCCAGCTCCGGGACAAGGGCCTGGAGGCGCGCGAGGAGCTCGCGGCCCTGGAGGTGCTGCGGGAGGCGTGCGAACGCCACGGCGCCCTGCTCGCGGTCAACGACCGCGCCGACATCGCCCGCGCGGTGCGCGCCGACGTGCTCCACCTGGGGCAGCGCGACCTGCCGGTGCCCATGGCCCGCGACGTCATCGGGGCCGATCCGCTGATCGGGCGCTCCAACAACGACATCGACACCGCCCGGGCCTGTGCCGAGGAGCCGGGCAGCGACTACTTCTGCGTGGGCCCGGTCTGGGCCACGCCCACCAAGCCGGGCCGCCCGGCGGCCGGGACCGGACTGGTGGAGCGGGCGGCCGCCCTGGGCACCGACCGCCCCTGGTTCGCGATCGGCGGCATCGACCTCGACAACGTCGACCGGGTCCTGGACGCCGGCGCACGCCGGATCGTGGTGGTGCGCGCCGTCACCGAGGCCGAGGACCCGGCGGCCGCGGCCGCGGCCCTGCGCGACCGCGTCGCGGCCCGGCAGGGCTGAGAGCGGGCGGCCCCGATCCCACCGGACCGGGGCCGCCGCCGTACCCGGAGGAGTCAGCGCCGCCCGGCGGCCCGCCGGAACAGCCACCCGGTGAGCGCGGCCCCCGCCAGGCCCAGGCCCGCCAGCCACAGCAGTGCGGCGGCGGCGTGGTCGCCGGGCGCGGTGCCCGAGGTGAGCGCGCGCAGGGTCTCGGTCACCGGTGTGACGGGCTGGTGCGCGGCCACCCCGTGCAGGAACCCCGGCAGCCCCTCCAGCGGAACGAACGCCGTGGACAGGTAGGGCGGGAACAGGGCGACGAACGCGAACGTGGCGGCGGTGTCGGGGCCGCCGGAGGCCAGTCCCCAGGCGGCGGCCAGCACGGTCAGCACCGTGATGTACCCGGCCAGCAGCGCGGCGGCGCCCAGCCACTCCAGGGGACCGGCCTGCGGACGGAAGCCCAGGGCCACCGCCACCGCCAGGACGACCGCCGTGGACAGCAGGTTGCGCAGCACGCTCGCCGCCACGTGGCCGGTGATGACGGCCGAGGCCCGAACCGGCATGGTCCGCAGCCGCCGCACCACCCCCTTGGACAGGTCGGCGTGCACGGCCGTCGCGGTCATCGCCGCCCCGAAGCCGGCGCACAGCAGCATCACGCCCGGGGTGACGTACTCCACGTAGGGACCGCCCGCCATGTCCTGCACGGCGGTCCCGAAGACGGTGACGAACAGCAGCATGATCGCGACCGGGGCCACCACCGCGGTGACGGTCCCGTCGGGGTTGCGCAGGGAGTGGACCAGGCCGCGCCCGGTCATGACCCGTTCGGCGCGCAGGAGGCTCACGGTCGTCCGCCCCCGTCCCCGGTCAGGGCGAGGAACACGTCGTCCATGCCGGGCGTGCGCACCTCCACGCGGGCGACGGCGATCCCGGCCCGGTGCCGTTCGTCGAGCACGCGCCGCAGCCGGTCGGCGGTGCCGTCGCCGGGGACCCGTTCGGTGCCGCCGTCGGCCAGGGAGAGCTCGATCCACTCCCCGCCCACACGGCGCTTGAGCTCCGCGGCCGTCCCCTCCGCGACGATCCGGCCGCGGTCGAGCACGGCGATCCGGTCGGCCAGCACGTCGGCCTCCTCCAGGTACTGGGTGGTGAGCAGGACGGTGGTCCCGTCGGCGGCCAGGTCGCCGACCGTGCGCCACAGGGCCCGCCTGCTGCGGGTGTCCATGCCGGTGGTGGGCTCGTCCAGGAACACGACCGAGGGCGAGCCGGTCAGGCCCGCCGCCAGGTCCAGGCGCCGCCGCATGCCGCCGGAGTACTCGGCGACCCTCCGGTCGGCCGCGCCGACCAGGTCGAAGCGCTCCAGCAGTTCCGCCGCCCGGTCCCGGGCGGCGCGGCGCCCCGCGCCCAGCAGCCGGGCGACCATGACCAGGTTCTCCCGGCCGGTGAGCTCCTCGTCGACGGTCGCGTACTGGCCCGTGGCGCTGATCTCGCGGCGCACCCGCCGGGCCCTGCGCACCACGTCCAGGCCGAGCACCTCGGCGGTGCCCGCGTCGGGGCGGACCAGGGTGGTCAGCACGTCGATCAGGGTGGTCTTGCCCGCCCCGTTGGGCCCCAGCAGCGCGAAGACGCCTCCCGCGGGCACCTCTAGGTCGACGCCGACGAGGACCTCGTGTCCGCCATAGCTCTTGTGCAGGCCCCGGACGGCGATGGCGGGCGCCGCTCCGGGGGGATGTGCCTTGTCCATGCCGTACAGAGTAACCCTTACGCAGTACCATTGCGCAACCCCTACGCAGTAAAAGGCCGGGTGCGGCCGCGCCCGGCACGGGCCGTCACTACGCTGGGGGCATGCCAGAACAGGAGACCGACCCGGCCCTCGTGATCCCCAAAGCCCTGCTGTCCGCCTGGGGGGCGCACCCCGTCAGCCGCAAGGGCCCCCGGCCCAGCCTGACGGTCGGGCGGATCGTGGAGGTGGCCGTGGGACTCGGCGACCGGCACGGCCCCGGGGCCATCACCATGAGCCGCACCGCCGCCGAGCTGGGGGTGGGCACGATGTCCCTGTACCGCTACGTCGAGTCCCGCGCCGACCTGCTCCTGCTGGCGGTCGACGCCGCGCTGGGCTCCCCGCCCCCTCCGGCGGGCGCCACCTGGCGCGAGCGCACCGCCGAACTTGCCCGGGGGCTGCGCCGGGTCTACCGCGCCCACCCCTGGGCCGCCGAGGTCCCCGTCACCGCCGAGCCCCTGGCGCCCTCGTTCGTCCGGTGGACGGAGGAGGGGCTGGCCGCGCTGGAGGAGACCGGCCTGGACGTGTCCGACCGCGCGCAGATCCTCATCCTGCTGTGGACCTACGCCCGGGCGGAGGGGGAGCTGGCCGGCGACCAGGCCAGGGTCCGCGCGAGCGAGGAGATGGACGCCGCCACGGCCCACCGGGCCTTCGGCCACCGGTTGCGCACCCTCGTCCCCGAGGACGCCTTCCCGCGTGTGCGCGAACTGCTGGCCGCCGACCTGCTGTCCCCGGAGCGGGCCGCGCGGGCGGACGACCCGGCGCAGGACGAGGCGGAGTTCGACCTGGCCGTCGGGCTCATCCTCGACGGTGTGGCGGCCCGCGCCGCCCGCCGCGGGGACTGAGCCCGCAGCGGAGGGACGGGGACGAAGGGTCCGGGTTCAGGGGGTCAGCAGCACCTTGCCCAGGACCCGGCGCTCCTCCAGGGCCCGGTGGGCCTCGTCGGCCCTCTCCAGGGGCAGGGCCAGGCCGATGTGCGGGACCAGCTCCCCGGCCCGGGCCAGTTCCAGGGCCCGGGTCAGGTCGTCCGTGCCGCCCTCGACCTCGGACTTGATGTCGAACAGCCCGAAGACCCGGACCTTGTGCTCGCGGGCCCGGGCGGGCTCGATCTCCGCGAACCGGCCCCCGGCCGACCCGTAGTTGATGTACGTCCCGCCCTCGGCGACCGTGGTGAAGGCGGCCTCGCCCAGGGACGACCCGGCCCCGTCCAGGGCCGCGTCCACCCCGCCCCCGCTCAGCTCCAGCACCCGGTCGGCCCAGCCGGTCAGGGAGTAGTCGACCGCCTCGTGCGCGCCCAGTCGGCGCGCCAGGTCGAGCTTGGCCCCGCCCCGGGCGGCGGCGATCACCCGCGCCCCGGCCCGGCGGGCCAGCTGTACCGAGAGGCTGCCGGCGCCCCCGGCCGCCGCGGTCACCAGCACCGTCTGCCCGGCCCGGTACCCGGCGGTCCGGGCCAGCGCCAGCGCGGTGGGGCCGTCGTGCAGCAGGGCCAGCGCGTCGCGCGGGTCGACCCCCTCGGGGACCCGGACCAGGCCGTCGGCGGGGACCACGGCCCGTTCGGCGTACCCGCCGACGGGGAGCCTGCCGCCCTCTCTGTTCTCCTCCCCGGTGTCGGCCACCACGCGGACCCCGACCCAGGCGGGGTCCACGTCCGGCCCGACCCGGGTCACCGTCCCGGCGACCCCGGTCCCGGGGGTGTACGGGGGGACGACGGGGAAGTGGTCGCGTCCCCAGCCCGAGCGGACCAGGACCTCCAGGTACATCACGTTGGCGGCCCCGACCGCGATCTCCGCGGTGCCGGGCCCGACCTCGGGCTCGGGGACCTCCCGGGCCACCAGTACCTCGGGCCCGCCGAACCGTTCGACTCGTACCGCACGCATGGGACTTCCCTCCGGTGTCCGTCCGCCGCGCTCCGTGCGCGACACCGTCCACCCTCCAACCTCAACAAATATTGAGGTCAAGGCCCGCGCAGCGGGAGCGCGGGCACGGGAATACACCGGCGGGCCCCGGGGGAGGGGCCGGAGCGGCTCAGACGGACACGTGCGACAGGGCGCTCGGATGGCGGCGCAGGAAGCCCTCGATCGACCGGGCCGGGTGCCCGGTCAGCTCCGGCACCGCCGACGACACCGTGTCCAGCTCCCCGGCGGCGATCGCCTCGTAGGAGGACACCCACCCCTCCAGCTCCCAGTCGGGCGCGCCGGTGGCCTTGCGGGACAGCAGCGCCTCCTCCCGGGTCTCGGGCACGTACCGGATGGTCCGGCCGGTCAGCGTGCTCAACCGCTCCACGGTGGCCCCCAGCGACAGGGCCTCCGGGCCGGTCAGGTCGTAGGCCGCGTTCTCGGCGGCCGCCGCGACCGCCGGGTCGGTCAGCACCGCCGCGGCGGCGTCCGCGATGTCGTCGCGGGCCACCCAGGCCACCCGCCCGTCCCCGGCCGGGCCGCGCACCACACCGTCATCGTCCACCCAGTGCGGCAGCAGGTCCAGGTACAGCGAGGGTCTCAGGAAGGTGTACGCCACCCCCGTCGACCGGATGTGCGCCTCGGTGAAGAAGTGCGTCCGCGCGAACGTGAACGTCGAGGCGGGCCCGGCCCGCAGGAACGACAGGTAGACGATGCGCGAGACCCCCGCCGCGACCGCCGCGTCCACCGCGCTCAGGTGCACGTCGATCCGGTCCTGCGACTCCGTCGCCGAGACCAGGAACAGCGTGTCCACCCCCCGGCAGGCCCGCTCGAACCCGGCGGTGTCCTCATAGGCCGCCATCGCCGCGCTGCTGCCGGGGTACTCGGGTGCGCGGTTGATGTCGCGTACGATGAGCCGCTGCGCCCGCCCCAGCCGCGCGATGCGGGCGGCCACCCGCCCGCCCACCGCCCCGGTCGCCCCGGTCACCCCTATGGTGTGGTTTGTCATGTGATCGTCGCCCATGACACCCCATCCTGAACGACGAGGGCGCGCCGGGCACTCACCGGCGCGCCCGTTTTTGCGCGCCCGGATCAGGGAGTGGCGTGCTCTTGGTCCTCGGCCCCGGGCGGCCGCCCCTGGGCCTGCACGGCCTTCCCCGCGGCGCGCCGGTAGGAGAGCCTGCGCAGCAGCACCTCGGCCGGTCCCCGCCTGCCCGCCCGCTCCATCAGGTAGGCGGCCACCACCGTGGCCAGCCACACCCCGACGGCGTACAGGAACATCGTCCACGAGGTCAGGTACGCGCCCAGGCCCAGGCCCCAGGCGGCCAGCACCGGCGCGCACAGCACCGACTGGGCCAGGTAGGAGGACAGGGACCGCTTGCCGGTGGCCGTGATCGCGGTCGGCACGACGCCGTGGTCGCGCCCGCGGCGCCGGAGGGAGTGTGCGATCAGGGTGATGAGCGCGACGTAGCCCAGGCCGCCGAACAGGCCGGAGAACATGTGCGGCACCGCGAGCATAGAGCCCTGCGCCTCGTTCACCTCCCACAGGCCCACCTGCGCGAGCGCGTCGGGCAGAGCGCCCAGCCAGGCGATCGGGATGCCCAGCGCGGCGGTCCACCGCAGCAGGGCCAGGTGGCGCTCCGGCTCCTCCAGGACCCGGCGGCGCGCCGCCCAGAACGCCAGCAGGATCATGGTCGGCACCACCAGGCCCAGCAGGCCCTGCGCGACGCTGATCAGCGGCCACACGGTGAGGCGGCCCAGGGCGGCGGCGAGGATCGAGGCCTCCCCGGCGCTGTCGGCCATCCCGTCCATCCCGCCGGACGCGGCGGCCCCGCCCTCAGGGGCGAAGACGATGCCCACGACGCTGAACGCGGTCAGCAGGCCGAGCAGGCCGATGAACACGCCGGCCCACACCAGCAGGGTGGCGTCCTTGCGGCGCAGGAACAGCCAGGCCAGGACCAGCCCGGCCAGGCCGTAGGCGCCCAGCACGTCGCCGAACCACAGCAGCAGCGCGTGGAAGAAGCCGAACACCAGGAGCCACAGGTTGCGCCGCCGCAGCAGGGCGTTCACGTCGGCGGGGGAGGATCCGGCGGCCTCCTGGCGCATCGCCAGCTGCACCATGCCGTAGCCGAACAGGAAGGCGAACATCGGGTAGCTGCGGCCGTCCACCACCACGATGGTGAAGAACTGTGCGACCGCGTCGAGCGCGCCCTGGGGCTCGGGGTGCGCGTTCAGGCCGCCCATGGGGACCGCCCACAGGTACCAGACGGTGTTGGCCAAGGCGATGAACAGAAGCATGAAGCCGCGGGCCAGGTCGGGGGCGAGCGCTCGCTCGCCCGCTCCGACCGGACCTCTCGCGGCGGTGTGCCGAGACATTGGGGACGCCCCTCCGGTCGCGATATATCTCCTATCGATTCAACCGGAGGGGACAGTCGGGCACAATGTACTTTCGATGTGCGAACGGCCCTGAAATCCCCCTTAGGGGGAGATCCGTACCCGCGCTCAGTGCGTGCGCCGGGTGGCCGCCGCCACCAGCGCGCGCAGCGGCTCCCGCGCGGAGGCGTCCAGCTCCGGGCTCTCCAGCGCGGCCAGCGCCTCCCCGGCGTAGCGCTCGACGAGCTCCTCGCACGCGGCCAGCGCCCCGGACGACTCGATCAGCCCGCACATCCACTCCACGGACTCCACCGACAGCCCCGGCGCGCCCAGCAGGGCAGAGAACCGCGCGCCGTCGGCCTCCCCGGCGCGGGCCAGGGTCTCGGCGACCACCAGGGTCCGCTTGCCCTCGCGCAGGTCGTCCCCGGCCGGCTTGCCGGTGGTCGTGGGGTCGCCGAACACGCCCAGCACGTCGTCGCGCAGCTGGAAGGCCACCCCCAGCGGCAGGCCGTAGGCGGTGTACACGGCCTCCAGCTCCGGCAGCCGCCCGGCCAGCGCTGCGCCCAGGTGCAGCGGGCGCTCGATCGTGTACTTGGCGGACTTGTAGCGCATGACCCGCAGTGCCGCCTCGCGGGTGCCGGTGCCGCGCACCTGCTCCAGAGTGTCCAGGTACTGCCCGGCCATCACCTCGGTGCGCATCGCGTCGAAGGGGCGCCGGCCCAGCGCCAGGGTGTCCTGGCCGAACCCGCTGGCCTGGTACATCTCGTCGGACCAGGCCAGGCACAGGTCGCCGATCAGGATGGCGGCCCCCCGCCCGAAGCCCTCGCTGTCGCCGCTCCAGCCGTGGTCGGCGTGCAGTTTCGCCAGCCGCTTGTGGGTGGCGGGCAGGCCGCGCCGGGTGTCGCTGTTGTCGATGACGTCGTCGTGGACGAGCGCGCACGCCTGGAGGAACTCCAGGGCCGCCGCGGCCCGCACGATCCGCCCGTCCCCGGCCGCGCCCCCGGCGCCGCGCCAGCCCCAGTAGCAGAAGGTGGGCCGCAGGCGCTTGCCCCCGGCGAGCATGGCCTCCAGCGCGTCCATGGCCGGGCCCAGCTCCTCCCCGATCTCCAGCAGGGCGGCGCGGTGGTCGGCGCAGAACGCGGCGAGCTCCCGGTCCGCGTCGGCGCGGATCACGGAGGCGGGAGAGACGGATGGGGAAGTGGAAGCGGCCATGAACAGCACATTAGCGGCTCACCCCGGCGTTCCCGCCCCGGTCCCGCACATCCGCCCCCTTCCACAGGGCCACCAGGACGAACGACACCGTCACCAGCAGCGCCCAGGCGCCCAGTTTGGCCGGGTGGACCAGCGCCCACACCTGTGCCTGGTGGGGGTAGCGCCAGGCGTCGAACAGCGTCGCGATGTTCTCCGCCACCCACAGGAACACGCCGATCAGCAGGAACGACAGCGCCAGCGGCATGCGCAGCCGCTGCGGCCCCACGGTGAAGTGCACCCGGGTCCCCCAGGTCGCCGCGACCAGCAGCACCGCCAGCGGGACCCGCAGGTCCGGCAGCCAGTGGTGCGTCAGGAAGTTCGCGTAGACCGCCACGGCCACCGCCGTCACGGCCCAGGGCCGGTAGTTCTCCAGCCCCAGGTCCAGCAGCCGCCAGGCGCGCACGATGTAGGAGCCCACCGCCGCGTACATGAAGCCGCTGTACAGCGGCACCCCCCACACCACGGTCCACGCCTGCTCGGGGTAGGACCACGACCCCATGTGCACCTTGAACAGCTCGAACGCCAGCCCCACCACGTGGAAGCCCGCGATCGCGGCGATCTCCCGACCGCTCTCCAGCCGCAGCGCCCAGAACAGCGCGGTCAGTCCCACCGCGTAGACCAGCAGCGCGTCGTAGCGGGGCACGGGCAGCGGCACGACCGCCGACAGCGCGAACCCCGCGAACATGCACACCGCGAACGCGCAGGCGCGGGCCTGGAGCACACCGAAGCGGACGAGCTGGACCAGGGGGAGGGGGAGGGAGGAGAAGGTCACACGGGGTGGATGCCGCGCGGGCCCCGTCCGGTTCGCCCCGCCCGCGCGTGCGGCGTCCGGCCGGGTCCCGACCGGGCCCCGACCCGCGGGACTCGTCCTCTGTTCCCGGGAGGGCGCTTGCGTAAGGTGGTAGGCATGCTGGCAGCACCGACGCGCCCCGTGGCGCCCCGAACCCCCGCTCCCCGAGCGCGGCACCTCCGTGACCTGCTCCACACGGGCGAGCCGCTGTTCTCCTTCGAGTTCTTCCCGCCCCGGACGCCGGAGGCCCAGGAGAAGCTCTGGCTGGCCATCCGCCAGCTGGAGGCCCTGGGGCCCGACTTCGTCTCGGTCACCTACGGCGCGGGCGGCAGCACCCGCGGGATGACCGTGGAGACCACCGAGCGCATCTCCGCCGACACCACGCTGCTCCCGGTCGCCCACATGACCCTGGTCGACCACTCCGTCGCCGAGCTGCGCCACCTCATCGGCCGCCTGGCCGACGCCGGCGTGTCCAACATGCTCGCGGTGCGCGGCGACCCGCCCGGCGACCCCTCCGGCCCCTGGAACAGCCACCCCGAGGGCCTGACCTACTCCGAGGAGCTGGTCCGGCTCATCAAGGAGAGCGGCGACTTCTGCGTGGGCGTGGCCGCGTTCCCGTACAAGCACCCCCGCTCGGCCGACGTGGAGACCGACACCGACCACTTCGTGCGCAAGTGCGAGGCGGGCGCCGACTACGCCATCACGCAGATGTTCTTCGACCCCGAGGACTACCTGCGCCTGCGCGACCGGGTGGCGGCCCGCGGCTGCGACATCCCGATCATCCCCGAGGTCTTCCCGGTGGTGCGCACCTCGTTCATCCCGCGCTCGGAGAAGCTCTCGGGCGCGCCCTTCCCGGCCGACCTGGCCGAGAAGTTCGCCTCCTACGGCGACGACGCCGCGGCGGTGCGGGCGTTCGGGATCGAGTACGCCAAGAAGATGTGCGAGCGGCTGCTGGACGAGGGCGCGCCCGGCATCCACTTCATCACCTCGAACCAGTCCACCGCCACCAGGGAGATCTACCGGGAGGTGTCGGGGCGCCTGAGCCGGTGAGCGGCAGCGGCGCCGCCATGATCGAGAAGGGGCGGTCGGGGCTGCCGGGGAAGGAGAAGTCCTCCAGCACCTCGACGAACCCGCAGGAGCGGTACAGGTGGCGCGCCGCCGTGGGCCCGGTCCGGGTGGACAGCACCGCGGTGCGTTCGGGCCGTCCTTCGCACAGGGCGTGCAGGACGGCCCGGCCGATGCCGCGGTTCTGCGCCTCGGGGCGGACGTGCACCTCGGCGATCTCGAAGGGGTCGGACAGCCAGCGGCGCACCCCGGCCCGGCCGTCCGCGGCGCGCATCCCGGCGGCGACGGTGTCGTGCCACCACTGGCCGCGCACGCCGTGGAAGGCGTAGGCGAAGCCGACCGGGCGGTCCTCCAGCAGCGCGACGATCGAACGGAACCCCGGGTAACGGGCGTGGGCGTTCATGACGGAGGCCCGTCCCGGCAGCTGCTCGGGCGGGGGCTCCATGGCCGCCTCGTACACCTGGAGGAGGGCGGGAACGGCGTGCGCGAAGGCGGCGGGGGCCAGCTCGCGCAGCTCGACATCGGCTACCACGGCTTCACCCTAGTCTCCGGAGGGCCCCCGGCGCCGGTGTTCGGCGCGGCCGGTACCGGCACCGGGCGCGGCCGCCCGGGGTCCTTGACGGGCCGCCGGGGTTGGGGTTGACTACAGTCGTGTCGAACGAGAGTTCGATCAAGGCCGCCGGGGAGACCCGGTGGCGGCGGCGCGGCCGGATCGGGGAGGGAAGCCCCGTGTCCGGCCGCGCCGTTCGCCGTTGCCGGGGCGGGACCCCGGGAACGACGAGGACCGGCCCGCCCCCGGTGCCGGGGGCGGGCCGGTCCTGCGACGAGCCGGTGCGATCCGTGTCGGAGCGGTCAGAAGGAGTCGACGGCGCGACGGGCCTCCGGGTCGAGGATGCCCCAGTTGATGAGCTCCTCGGTCAGGTCGCCGGGCGACTTGTCGTAGATGACGGCGAGCGAGCGCAGGTCCTCGTGGCGGATGGACAGCACGCGGCCGTTGTAGTCGCCGCGCTGGCTCTGGATGGTGGCCACGTAGCGGGACAGCGGGCCGGCCTTCTCCTGCGGCAGCTGCTGCATGCGCTCCAGGTCGATGACCAGCTTGGGCGTCGGGCCCAGGGGGGCGGGGGCGGCGCCGCCGGGCAGCAGCTCCGACATCGGCACCCCGTAGAAGTCGGCCAGCTCGGCCAGCTTCTGCACGGTGACGGCGCGGTCGCCGCGCTCGTAGGAGCCCACCACGACGGCCTTCCAGCGTCCGTGGGACTTCTCCTCCACCCCGTGAAGGGACAGGCCCTGCTGGGTGCGGATGGCACGCAGTCGCGCGCCGAGGGACTTGGCGTATTCGGATGGCATCTTCTTGTCGCTCCCGGCCGTGACAGTGGCTGGCGTGGTGGGGGAGGCGCCCGCGGGGCCCGGCGGCGGTACCGCCGGAGGTCACGGGGTGCAACCCCACCCGGTAATGGTTACAGACAGTGACGGTAGGGGGGTCTGCCCCCCAGGTCAAGCTGTTGGTGTGAAACGCGACTAATCGGTGGCCAAACCGTGCGTAAGTGAGACTCCTCTCATGTCAGGACCGATCGTGATGAGTGGTGCATCACGGCGATGCGAAAAGCCCGTTCTTTCAGGGGGTTTCGCATTTGTCGGCCATGTGAGGTGTGTACGTAGCGTAGTCGTCGCATCGCTCGCCGGGCTCGTCATCCCGTTTGTCTGTGTGACGAGAGTCACATTGGCTCGCGTTGTCTCCGGACCCGCCCCCGGTCACCGCGGGCTCCGCTGATAGCGTTGGCCCGATCGACATCCTTTAACGACCTGTTCAGCGAGGCAGGGAAGGGGGTCACTACTTTGCGTGCGCAAAAACCCACGGCAAGTGACACAGGTGGCGGTGCGGCGCCACCGGAGGTGCCCGAGGGCACCCGGGCCGTCCTCGACGGCAGCGAGATCAACCGCGCACTGACCCGCATCGCCCACGAGGTGCTGGAGCGCACCAAGGGCGGGCACGGCGTCACCCTCCTCGGAATCCCCTCGCG
This sequence comes from Nocardiopsis changdeensis, assembly GCF_018316655.1. Taxonomy (GTDB): domain Bacteria; phylum Actinomycetota; class Actinomycetes; order Streptosporangiales; family Streptosporangiaceae; genus Nocardiopsis; species Nocardiopsis changdeensis. The sequence goes on from NZ_CP074133.1 coordinate 2,101,465, forward strand.
CGGCGTGCCCCTGGCCGCCCGCCTGGCCGAGCGCATCGAACGCGTCGAGAACCTGGCCGTCCCCCACGGCTCCCTCGACATCACCATGTACCGCGACGACCTGCGCACCGCCCCGCCCCGGGCGCTGGGCCGCACCGAGATCCCCGCCGGCGGCCTGGACGACCGCGTGGTCGTCCTCGTCGACGACGTCCTCTTCTCCGGCCGCACCGTCCGCGCCGCCCTGGACGCGCTCAACGACCTGGGCCGCCCCCGCGCCGTCCAGCTCGCCGTCCTCGTCGACCGCGGCCACCGCGAGCTGCCGATCCGCGCCGACTACGTGGGCAAGAACCTGCCCACCTCGCTGCGCGAGAGCGTCACCGTCCGGCTCGCCGAGACCGACGGCCACGACGCGGTCCTCCTCGGGCCGTCCCGTCCCAAGAGAACCACCGGCACCGAGGGGAAGGACTCCTGATGCGCCACCTGCTCTCCACCGGGGACCTCACCCGCGACGAGGCCGTCCTCATCCTGGACACCGCCGCCGAGCTGGCCCAGGTCGGCGACCGCTCCGTCAAGAAGCTCCCCACCCTGCGCGGCCGCACCGTGGTCAACCTCTTCTACGAGGACTCCACCCGCACCCGCACCTCCTTCGAGATCGCGGCCAAGCGCCTGTCCGCCGACGTCGTCAACTTCTCCGCCAAGGGCTCCAGCGTCTCCAAGGGCGAGAGCCTCAAGGACACCGCCCTCACCCTCCAGGCCATGGGCGCCGACGGCGTCGTCATCCGCCACAGCGCCTCCGGCGCCGCCCACCGCCTGGCGAACTGGGTGGACGGGTCGGTCCTCAACGCGGGCGACGGCACCCACGAGCACCCCACCCAGGCACTGCTCGACGCCTACACCATGCGCGCCCGCCTGGGCCGCCTGGAGGGGCTGCGCGTCGCCGTCGTCGGCGACATCCTGCACAGCCGGGTGGCCCGCTCCAACGTCCTGCTGCTCACCACCCTGGGCGCCCACGTCACGCTGGTCGCCCCGCCCACGCTGCTGCCGGTCTCGGTGCACACCTGGCCCTGCGAGGTCTCCTACGACCTCGACGACGTCCTGCCCAAGTCCGACGTCGTCATGATGCTGCGGGTGCAGGCCGAGCGCATGCAGGCCTCCTTCTTCCCCTCCGTGCGCGAGTACAGCCGCGGCTACGGCATGGACGGCGCCCGCCTGGCCCGCATGCCCGAGGACTCCATCGTCATGCACCCCGGCCCGATGGTCCGCGGCATGGAGATCTCCGCCGAGGTCGCCGACTCCCCGCGCTGCACCGTGGTCGAGCAGGTCGCCAACGGCGTGAGCCTGCGCATGGCCGTGCTCTACCTGCTGCTCGGCGGCTCCTGAACCACCCGGCGCGCCCGCTCCGGCGCGCCCGGCGCGGCCTCCGGCGGACCACCGCCGCCCGCGCCCGCGCACTTCTCCACGAACGACCACTGAGGAACGAAACCGCGATGCCCGACACCCACGGACCGCACCTGATCCGCGGTGCCCGCCCGCTCGGCGGCGACCCCGTCGACATCCTGCTCGCCGACGGCCGGATCGCCGAGACCGGAACCGACCTGACCGCCCCCGAGGGCGCCGAGGTCGTGGACGGCACCGGGCTGATCGCCCTGCCCGGCCTGGTGGACCTGCACACCCACCTGCGCGAGCCCGGGCGCGAGGACGCCGAGACCGTCGAGACCGGCTCCCGCTCCGCCGCCATGGGCGGCTACACCGCCGTGCACGCCATGGCCAACACCGACCCCGTCGCCGACACCGCCGGAGTCGTCGAGCAGGTCTGGCGGCTGGGCCGCGAGGCCGGATACTGCGACGTGCGCCCCGTCGGCGCCGTCACCGTCGGCCTGGCCGGGGAGCGCCTCTCCGAGATCGGCGCCATGGCCAGGTCCGCCGCCGCCGTCCGGGTCTTCTCCGACGACGGCATCTGCGTCTCCGACGCCCTGCTCATGCGCCGGGCCCTGGAGTACGTCAAGGCCTTCGACGGCGTCGTCGCCCAGCACGCCCAGGAGCCCCGCCTGACCGAGGGCGCCCAGATGAACGAGGGCCGCGTCTCCGACCGCCTCGGCCTGCCGGGCTGGCCGGCCGTCGCGGAGGAGGCGATCATCGCCCGGGACTGCCTGCTCGCCCAGCACGTCGGCTCGCGCCTGCACGTGTGCCACGTCTCCACCAAGGGCTCGGTCGACATCATCCGCTGGGCCAAGGCCCGCGGCTGCGACGTCACCGCCGAGGTCACACCGCACCACCTGCTGCTCACCGACGAGCTGGTGGAGAACTACGACCCGGTCTACAAGGTCAACCCGCCGCTGCGCACCGCCGAGGACGTGCAGGCGCTGCGCGAGGGCCTGGCCGACGGGACGATCGACATCGTCGCCACCGACCACGCCCCCCACCCCAGGGAGGCCAAGGAGACCGAGTGGTCCACGGCCGCCATGGGTATGGTCGGCCTCGAGACCGCGCTGGCGGTCGTGCAGCGGACGATGGTCGACACCGGTCTGCTGACCTGGGCCGACGTCGCCGACCGCATGTCCGCGGCGCCCGCCCGCATCGGCCGGGTCGCCGACCACGGCCGCGGCCTGGCGCCCGGCGAGCCCGCCAACGTGGTCCTCTACGACCCCGCCGCGCCCTACGAGGCGGACGGCACGGCCATGGTCACCAAGAGCAGCAACACGCCCTTCCGGGGCATGACCCTGCCCGGCCGGGTGCGCGCCACGTTCCTGCGCGGCGTCCCCACGGTCCTCGCGGGGGAGATCCAGTGAACAACGCAGTGAGCAGCGCCCGGGCCGTACCCGGCGCGGCAGAGGGGGGAAACGTGTCAGAGGCAACCGGCGGACCGGCGATCCTGGTCCTGGAGGACGGCAGGGTCTTCCACGGCCGATCCTTCGGCGCGACCGGGGAGACCTTCGGGGAGATCGTCTTCAACACCGGGATGACCGGCTACCAGGAGACCCTCACCGACCCCTCCTACCACCGCCAGATCGTCGCGATGACCGCGCCGCACATCGGCAACACCGGCGTCAACGACGACGACCCCGAGTCCGGCCGCATCTGGGTCGCCGGGTACGTCGTCCGCGAACCCGCCCGCATCCCCTCCAACTGGCGCGCCCAGCGCACCCTGGACGAGGAGCTGCGCCGCCAGGGCGTCGTCGGCATCGCCATGACCGGCACCCGCGCCCTCACCCGCCACCTGCGCGACAAGGGCGCCATGCGCGCCGCCGTCAGCAGCGTCGAGACCGACCCCCGGGCCCTGCTGGCCCGTGTCCTGGAGCAGCCCCGCATGGCCGGGGCCGACCTGGCCGGCGAGGTCAGCACCGACGCGCCCTACGAGGTCCTGCCGCCCGAGGGCGTCGAGACCCGCTTCCACGTCGCCGCCGTCGACCTGGGCATCAAGGCCATGACCCCGCAGCGCCTCGCCGAGCGCGGCTGCAAGGTGACCGTGCTGCCCGCCACCGCCACCGCCGAGGACCTCCTCGCCCTGGACCCGGACGGCGTGTTCTTCAGCAACGGCCCCGGCGACCCCGCCACCGCGGACGGCCCCGTCGCCGCCATGCGCGGGGTCCTCGACGCGGGCAGGCCCCTGTTCGGGATCTGCTTCGGCAACCAGATCCTCGGCCGCGCCCTGGGCCTGGGCACCTACAAGCTGCCCTTCGGCCACCGCGGGGTGAACCAGCCGGTCATCGACACCGCCACCGGCAAGGTCTCCATCACCAGCCAGAACCACGGGTTCGCCGTGGACGCGCCGCTCGAGGGCACCTTCGAGACCCCCTACGGGCGCGCGCAGGTCAGCCACATCGGCCTCAACGACCAGGTGGTCGAGGGCCTGCGGCTGCTGGACCGCCCCGTGTTCAGCGTCCAGTTCCACCCGGAGGCCGCCGCAGGCCCCCACGACGCCGCCGGGCTCTTCGACGAGTTCGTCGACCTGATGTCCGCCGCCCAGCCCACCGCGGCTGCCGAGAAGTAAGGAAGACAAGAGCATGCCGCGCCGTAGTGACCTCTCCTCCGTCCTCGTGATCGGATCCGGTCCCATCGTCATCGGGCAGGCGGCCGAGTTCGACTACTCGGGCACCCAGGCCTGCCGGATCCTGCGGGCCGAGGGCCTGCGGGTCATCCTGGTCAACTCCAACCCGGCCACGATCATGACCGACCCGGAGATCGCCGACGCCACCTACGTCGAGCCGATCACCACCGAGATGATCGAGAAGATCATCGCCAAGGAGCGCCCCGACGCCCTGCTGCCCACCCTGGGCGGGCAGACCGCGCTCAACGCCGCCGTCGCCCTGCACGAGGCCGGGATCCTCGACAAGTACGGCGTCGAGCTCATCGGCGCCAACATCGCCGCCATCCAGTCCGGCGAGGACCGCGAGAGCTTCAAGCGCATCGTCGAGCGCATCGGCGGCGAGTCCGCCCGCTCCAGCATCTGCCACACCCTCGACGAGTGCCTGGCCGCCGCGGACGAACTGGGCTACCCGGTCGTCGTGCGCCCGTCCTTCACCATGGGCGGCGCCGGCTCGGGCTTCGCCCACGACGAGGCCGAGCTGCGCCGCATCGCGGGCCAGGGCCTGGCGCTCTCCCCGACCACCGAGGTGCTCCTGGAGGAGTCCATCCTCGGCTGGAAGGAGTACGAGCTGGAGCTGATGCGCGACACCAACGACAACGTCGTGGTCGTCTGCTCCATCGAGAACCTCGACCCCATGGGCGTGCACACCGGCGACTCCATCACCGTCGCCCCCGCCATGACCCTCACCGACCGCGAGTACCAGAAGCTCCGCGACATCGGCATCGCGGTCATCCGCGAGGTCGGCGTGGACACCGGCGGCTGCAACATCCAGTTCGCCGTGCACCCCACCACCGGCCGGGTCATCGTCATCGAGATGAACCCCCGGGTCTCGCGCTCCTCGGCGCTGGCCTCCAAGGCCACCGGCTTCCCGATCGCCAAGATCGCCGCCAAGCTCGCCGTCGGCTACACCCTCGACGAGATCCCCAACGACATCACCAGGAAGACCCCGGCCAGCTTCGAGCCCACGCTCGACTACGTGGTCGTCAAGGCCCCCCGGTTCGCGTTCGAGAAGTTCCCCGGCGCGGACCCCGGGCTCACCACCACCATGAAGTCGGTGGGCGAGGCCATGGCCATCGGCCGCTCCTTCCCCGAGGCCCTCCAGAAGGCCATGCGCTCCCTGGAGAAGCCCGGCGTCGGCTTCACCTGGGCGGGCACGCCCGGCGACAAGGACGAACTGGTCCGCGCCGCCGCCACTCCGACCGAGTTCCGGCTGCGCCAGGTCCAGCAGGCCTTCCGCGCCGGGGCCACCGTCGAGGAGCTGTACGAGTCCACGCGCATCGACCCCTGGTTCCTGGACCAGATGCTGCGCCTGGAGGAGACCGCCCGCGCCCTGGCCGCCGCGCCCAAGCTCGACGCCGGCGTCCTGCGCGCCGCCAAGGAGATCGGCTTCTCCGACGTCCAGATCGGCGAGATCACCGGCAAGAGCGAGGACGTGGTCCGCGAGCTGCGCAACGCCCTGGGCATCCACCCCGTCTACCTGACCGTGGACACCTGCGCCGCCGAGTTCGAGGCCACCACGCCGTACCTGTACTCCAGCTACGACGAGGAGACCGAGGTCCCCGTCGGCGACAAGCCCAAGATCATCATCCTGGGCTCGGGACCCAACCGCATCGGCCAGGGCGTGGAGTTCGACTACTCCTGCGTCCACGCCTCCTTCGCGCTGTCCGACGCCGGGTACGAGACCGTGATGGTCAACTGCAACCCCGAGACCGTCTCCACCGACTACGACACCAGCGACCGGCTCTACTTCGAGCCGCTCACCCTGGAGGACGTGCTGGAGGTCGTCCGGGCCGAGCAGCTCGCCGGGCCCGTCGTCGGCGTCATCGTGCAGCTGGGCGGCCAGACCCCGCTGGGCCTGGCCCGCCGCCTCAAGGACGCCGGGGTGCCCATCATCGGTACCAGCCCCGAGGCCATCGACCTGGCCGAGGACCGCGGCGAGTTCGGCAAGGTCCTGAGCGAGGCGGGGCTGCCCGCGCCCAAGTACGGCACCGCCTACTCCTTCGCCGAGGCCAAGGCCGTCGCCGACGAGATCGGCTACCCGGTCATGGTCCGCCCCTCCTACGTGCTGGGCGGCCGCGGCATGGAGATCGTCTACAACGAGACGATGCTCGCCGACTACATCGAGCGCAACGCCCAGGTCAGCCCCGAGCACCCGGTGCTGGTCGACCGCTTCCTCGACGACGCCATCGAGATCGACGTCGACGCCCTCTACGACGGCACCGACCTGTACCTCGGCGGCGTCATGGAGCACATCGAGGAGGCCGGCATCCACTCCGGCGACTCCGCCTGCTCCCTGCCCTCCATCACCCTGGGCAAGGAGGACATCGAGCGGATCCGCTACTCCACCGAGGCCATCGCCCGCGGCACCGGGGTGCGCGGCCTGATCAACGTCCAGTACGCGCTCGCCTCCGGCGTGCTCAACGTCCTGGAGGCCAACCCGCGCGCCTCGCGCACCGTGCCGTTCGTCTCCAAGGCCACCGCCGTGCCGCTGGCCAAGGCCGCCGCCCGCGTCATGGCCGGCGCCACCATCGCCGAGCTGCGCGCCGAGGGCATGCTGCCCGCCACCGGCGACGGCGGCGACCTGCCCGTGGACGCCCCGGTGTCGGTCAAGGAGGCGGTGCTGCCCTTCAACCGCTTCATCGACAAGCAGGGCGAGGGCGTCGACACGATCCTGGGTCCGGAGATGCGCTCCACCGGCGAGGTCATGGGTCTGGACGTGGAGTTCGGCGCGGCCTACGCCAAGTCGCAGCTGGCCGTCACCGGGGACCTGCCCGTCAGCGGCCGGGTGTTCGTGTCGGTGGCCAACCGCGACAAGCGCTCGATGATCTTCCCGGTCAAGCGCCTGGCCGACCTGGGCTTCGAGATCCTCGCCACCGAGGGCACCGCCGTGGTCCTGCGCCGCAACGGCGTCCGCGCCACCGTGGTGCGCAAGCACAGCGAGGGCCCCGGGCCCGAGGGCGAGAAGACCATCGTCCAGCTCATCCACGACGGGGGGGTCGACCTCATCGTCAACACCCCGTTCGGCGGGGCGGGCCAGGCCGGACCGCGCCTGGACGGGTACGAGATCCGCACCGCGGCCGTGGTGCGCGCCGTCCCCAGCGTCACCACGGTGCAGGGGCTGGCCGCGGCGGTCCAGGCGATCGAGGCCCGGGTGCGCGGCGACGTCGGGGTGCGCTCCCTCCAGGAGCACGCCCGGGCGCTCACCGCGGGCCGGTAGCGGTCCTTCGCCCGGCCCCGGAGCACCGGCGGCCGCCGCACCGGTACGGCCCTAGGCTGTAGGGAACCGGACGGCACGGGCGCCGCGGTGGGCACACCGCGGCGCCCCCAGGCACCAGGCGCGAGAGAGGCCACACCCAGACGATGAGCGACTACGGACCGGTGCAGGTCAGGTGCCCCGTGCTGAACGTGCGCAGGGTGGACGCCTACTACGCCATCACCGTCGTCGCCCCCGGGATCGCCGAGCGGTTCCGCTCGGGCCAGTTCGTGTCGGTGGCGGTGGGCGGCGACCACTCCAGCACGCTGCTGCGGCGCCCCTTCGCCATCCACGACGTCAAACCCGACTACGGCGGCACCGTCGAGTTCCTGTTCGCGGTGCGCGGCACCGGCACGGCCTGGCTGGCCGAGCGGCGCTCCCGCGACCTGCTGGACGTCGTCGGGCCGCTGGGGCGGCCCTTCCCGCTGCCCCGTGACCCGGTCAACTGCGTCCTGGTCGGCGGCGGCTCGGGCAGCGCCCCGCTGTTCCCGCTGGCGCAGTCGCTGCGCCGCCGGGGCTGCCGGGTGGACTTCGTGCTGGGCGGGGCCTCCGCCGACCGGGTGTTCAGCGCCATCACGGCCCGCCGGATCGCCGAGACCGCCGTCTTCACCACCGACGACGGCTCCTTCGGGACCCGCGGCCGGGTCACCGACGTCCTGGGCCGGGTCATCGAGGAGTGCCGCTCCGACGTGGTCTACGCCTGCGGCCCCATGCCGATGCTGCGCGCGGTCACCGCCGTCGCCGGCACCCACGGCATCCCCGTGCAGGTGTCGGTCGAGGAGACCATGGCCTGCGGCACCGGGATCTGCATGACCTGCGTGATCCCGGTGGTGGGGGAGGACGGCATCACCCGCATGGTCCGCTCCTGCGTGGACGGCCCGGTGTTCCGCGGCGAGCAGGTGCGCTTCGACGACGTGGGCACCATCCCCTTCGACGCGCTGGGCGCGCCCGGCTGGAAGGGCGCCGGGGCCTCGCGGCCCGCGGAGTCGGCCCGCGACATCGCCTGACCGTCCGGACGCGCCCGCCGACCCCACACCACCGACCGGGAAAGACACGGTGAACACAGACCTGAGAGTCCGGTTGGGCGCCCTGGAGCTGCCCAACCCGGTGGTGACCGCCGCCGGGTGCGCCGGTTCGGGCCGGGAGCTGGCCCAGTTCTTCGACATCGCCGAGATCGGCGCCGTCACCACCAAGTCCGTGATGCTGGAACCGCACGCCGGGCGCCCGGCGCCGCGCATGGCCGAGACGCCCAGCGGCATGCTCAGCACCACGGGGATGCAGGGACCCGGCGTGGACGTGTTCCTCCAGCGCGACCTGCCGTGGCTGCTGTCCCGGGGCGGGCGGGCCATCGTCTCCGTCGCCGGCTCGGGCACCGCCGAGTTCGGCGAGCTCGCCCGGCGGATCTCCGCGGAGCCCGGCGTGGACGCGATCGAGGTCAACCTGTCGTGCCCGGACCCGGCCGACCCGGACGGGCGGCGGTTCGCCGACGACGCCGCGCGCGCGGCCGCCGTGGTGAGCACCGTGCGGTCGCACGCCCGGTCGGACCTGCCGGTGCTGGCCAAGCTCGCCGCGGACGTGCCCGACGTGGTGGCCCTGGCGACCGCCTGCGTCGAGGCCCGAGCGGACGGCCTGTCGATGATCAACACCGTGCGCGGCATGGCCGTGGACCCGCGGACGCTGCGCCCCGCGGTGGCCGGGGGCATCGGCGGGCTGTCGGGCCCGGCCGTCAGGCCGCTGGCGGTGGGCTGCGTGTACCGGGTCCACGAGGCGCTGCCGGAGGTGCCGATCATCGGGATGGGCGGGGTGCGCACCGGCGCGGACGTCGTGGAGTTCATGGCGGCCGGCGCCAGCGCGGTCGCGGTGGGCACGGTCAACTTCTCCGACCCCTCGGCGTGCGTGCGGGTGCTGCGCGAGTTCACCGAGGCGCTGGAGTCCAGGGGCGTCCCCCGGGCCGCGGATCTGGTGGGCGCCGCCCACCGCCCCGGAACCGGGGTGTGAGGGGCCCGCCCGGCCCGCGCATGCCCTGACCGGCCTGAACGGCGCTGAGGTGGCGCTGTGCGACCGAACGCCTGCGTCCCGGTGCGGATGGGCCGGAACCCGGGCAAAGGCCGCCTACGGCCGCTTGGGCGGTCGTTACGGCGAAGTGACCCTCATCGGGCGCATGAAGCGCTCGGTTCTGGGAACCGCACACCATGTCGGTGTGCACAGGACGGTGAACGTGCATTCGCAATCACGTTCGTAAGAACGCGGCGAATGCGACGCATCGGCCACGGGGCCGATGGCACACGAAAGGGAGTAATCGATGACCGCGCCTTCCGCGCCCATCGCAGTCGCGATCGACGCCAAGGAGATCGAGACCGCTGCGACCTGGGCTTCGGCGGTCGCCCCCCACGTCAGCACGGTCAAGGTGGGGCTGGAGCTCTACCTGCGCTACGGCCCCGAGGTCGTCAGCGCGGTGCGCGGCGCCAGCGGGGTCGGTGTCTTCCTCGACCTCAAGCTCCACGACATCCCGGCGACGGTGGCGGGGGCGGCGCGCAGTGTCGCCGGGCTCAAGCCCGCCATCCTGACCGTGCACGCCGGGGGAGGGGCGGACATGGTCCGGGCCGCGGTGGAGGCCGCCCCGGACACCGAGATCGCCGCCGTGACGGTGCTCACCTCGATGGACGAGAAGGACCTGGAGCAGGTGGGGCTGCTCGGGCCGGCTCGCGACGCGGTGCGCCGGCTGGCGGTGCTGGCGGTGGGCGCCGGGGCCCGTGCCCTGGTCTGCTCGCCCCAGGAGGTGGCCCTCGTGCGCGCCGAAGTGGGCCCGGACATCACCCTCATCACGCCGGGCGTTCGCCCGGCGGGGGCGGACAGGGGTGACCAGTCGCGGGTGGCGACCCCGGAGGAGGCCATCGCGGCGGGGGCGGACCTTCTGGTCATCGGCCGCCCCATCACCCGGGCGCCGGACCCCGGTGCGGCGGCGGCCTCCATCGCGGAGGCCGTACGCCGTGCCGGGGGCCGCGTCTGACGCCCGGAGGAGGCCGGATTCGGTCACAGAGGGTCACTGATTCGGTATGTCCCAAATGCGGAATCCGCAGCTGAGAGTGACCCGGCTCACCCCTCTGTGACCTGCGCAGGTGGCATGCTTTATGACCCGGCCAATCGGGACCAAAGTCCCGATTTTCATCTCTTAGAGCAATTGAGTCGCTACTCTGGGTAGTTAGTTCGATGAAATAGCCGCTGAAAGGGCACTTTACGTTGCCTAACAGGGGTCAGACCTACTAACTTGCGCAGGCGTCCGCCCTCTACAAACGAGTAGAAATCCGAGGTGACCCGGCGTGGCCCTTCCTCCCCTCACACCCGAGCAGCGCAGCGCGGCTCTCGAGAAGGCCGCCAAGGCCAGAAAAGAGCGCGCTGAGGTCAAGAACAAGCTGAAGAACGGCGGCATCTCGCTGTCCAAGGTGCTCGCCGACGGGCTCAAGGACGACGTCATCGGCAAGATGAAGGTCTCGGCCCTGCTCGAGTCCCTCCCCGGCGTGGGCAAGGTCCGCGCCAAGCAGATCATGGAGCGGCTCAACATCGCCGAGTCCCGCCGCGTCCGCGGCCTGGGCACCAACCAGCGCGCGGCCCTCGAGGCCGAGTTCGGCGACCTCACCAAGTAACACCGCGTCCGCGGACCCCGGGCCGCCGCGTCCCCCACAGACGCGGCGGGCCGGACCGCACGCGGCGACCACCCCCGGGTGGACCCGCACCGGGCCGTGACCACGGTCGACCCCTCTCGGGGGCGCACCGCGGTCACGGCCCGGTGGTATAAATGAAGCTTCCCGCGCCCGAACGCGAGGATGAACCCCGCACGCACCCGCCGCCCGCGCGGTGGGCGATCCCGGGCCCGGAGCGGCCCCGTCGCCGAGCGCCCCAGAGCGCGCCGCGGGCGGCCGCCCAAGGCCCGAAGGGAAGCCCGCGAGAGCCATGCCCAACCCAGGAGAACAACGGCTGATCGTCCTGTCCGGACCCTCGGGTGTGGGCAAGAGCACGGTCGTGGCCGAGCTGCGCCGGGCCCACCCCGACGTCTGGCTCTCCGTGTCGGCCACCACGCGCGCGCCCCGGCCGGGCGAGGTCGACGGGGTGCAGTACCACTTCGTCGACGACGCCGAGTTCGACCGCCTCATCGCCGACGGCGAGCTCCTGGAGTGGGCGAGGTTCGCGGGCAACCGCTACGGGACCCCGCGCCGCCCCGTCGAGGAGCGCCTGGCCGCCGGACTGCCGGTGCTGCTGGAGATCGAGCTCCAGGGCGCCCGCCAGATCCGCGAGACCATGCCCGAGGCCCTGCACGTCTTCCTGGCCCCGCCCTCCTGGGAGGAGCTGGTGCGCCGCCTCACCGGGCGCGGCACCGAGTCCGAGGAGGTCGTCCAGCGCCGGCTGGAGGCCGCCAAGGTCGAACTCGCCGCCGAGAAGGAGTTCGACACCACACTCGTCAACACGTCCGTCCAGGACGTGTGCGGCGAACTGCTAGCGTTGATCACCGCTTCCGAGGTGTGATAACGGCGCCGGGACCCCCGGTCCCGCGTACCCTGTACACCGCGGCGCACCGCGCCTCGCATCCGACCGTTCCCTGGGGGTAATCGAAAGTGGCTGGAACCGAGCCCGTCGCCGAAGGCATCACCAACCCGCCGATCGACGATCTGCTCGATCTGGTGGACAGCAAGTACAGCCTGGTCACCATGGCCTCCAAGCGGGCCCGCCAGATCAACGCGTACTACGCCCAGCTGGGCGAGGGCCTGCTGGAGTACGTGGGTCCCCTCGTGGAGACCCAGGTCCAGGAGAAGTCCCTGTCCATCGCCCTGCGCGAGATCAAGTCCGGGCTCCTCACCGCGGAGCCCTACGAGGGCACCTGAGACACGGCCTGGTAGAACTCCTGTCTGTGAGTGACACAGGAAGCAAACCCCAGGTCGTCCTCGGCGTCGGCGGCGGCATCGCCGCCTACAAGGTGTGCGAGCTGCTCCGCCGACTGACCGAGTCGGGCCACGAGGTCCGGGTCGTGCCCACGGACGAGGCCCTGCGCTTCGTCGGTGAGCCCACCTGGGCCGCCCTCTCGGGCAACCCCGTGGCCACCGGTGTCTGGGACGCCGTGCACGAGGTCCCGCACGTCCGCATCGGGCAGTCCGCGGACCTCGTCCTCGTCGCCCCGGCCACCGCCAACATCCTGGCCAAGGCGGCCGCCGGCCTCGCCGACGACCTGCTGACCAACACCCTGCTCACCGCCCGGTGCCCGGTGGTGTTCGCACCCGCGATGCACACCGAGATGTGGGAGCACCCGGCCACGCAGGCCAACGTGGCCACCCTGCGCTCGCGCGGCGCCGTCGTCCTGGACCCGGCCGTGGGCCGCCTCACCGGGGCCGACACCGGCCGCGGGCGGCTGCCCGAGCCGGCGGAGCTCTTCGAGGCCGCCCGGCGGGTGCTGAGCCGGGGGGCCGCCGCGCCCGACCTGGCCGGGGTCCGCGTCGTGATCTCGGCGGGCGGCACGCGCGAGGCCATCGACCCGGTCCGGTTCATCGGCAACCACTCCTCGGGCAAGCAGGGCTACGCCCTGGCGCGCACCGCCGCCGCCCGGGGCGCCGACGTCACCCTGGTCGCCGCCAACGTCGCCCTGCCCGACCCGGCCGGGGTGCGCGTGGTCCCGGTGACCTCGGCGGTGGAGCTGGCCGAGGCCGTGGGGGCCGAGCGGGCCGGCGCCGACGTCATCGTGATGAGCGCCGCGGTCGCCGACTTCCGGCCCGCGGCCAGCGTCGCCTCCAAGATCAAGAAGTCCGGCGCCGCGCCCGCCCCCATCGAGCTGGTCGAGAACCCCGACGTGCTGGCGGGCCTGGTGGTCTCCCGGGACCGGGAGGGCACCGCGCAGGTCATCGTGGGGTTCGCCGCCGAGACCGACGACGTCATCGCCAACGGCCGTGCCAAACTGGCCAGGAAGGGCTGCGACCTGCTCGTGGTCAACCAGGTCGGCGGCGGTCGCGCCTTCGGTACGGAGGACAACCAGGCCGTGGTCCTGGGGGCCGACGGCAGCGCCGTGGAGATCCCCCGCGGGCCCAAGGAGGACCTCGCCGACCGGGTGTGGGACCTGGTCGGGGAACGCCTTCCGAGGTGACGCACCGGCACGGGGGACTGGATTTCCCACCACCTGGTACGCCACACTTCGTTCGGGCGTCCGCGATCGGCGAGATCGGCGGGGGTGTGCCCCTCCCCACCGGCCCCGTTACAGTGGACCGATAACCAACCGCAACGGTCGGTATTGACCGTCCCGGCAGGCAGTCGGGCCGGGACGTGCCCACCGCCACATGTCAGCCAGCAGCCGCTGCAAGGAGTCACGCAACCGTGTCCCGCCGCCTTTTCACCTCCGAGTCGGTCACCGAGGGCCATCCCGACAAGATGGCCGACCAGATCAGTGACGCGATCCTCGACGCGATGCTCACCCACGACCCGGCCAGCCGTGTCGCAGTCGAGACGTTGATCACCACAGGTCAGGTCCACATCGCGGGTGAGGTCACCACTCAGACCTACGTCGACATCCCCGCCATCGTGCGCGAGACGATCCTCCGGATCGGGTACGACTCGTCCGCCAAGGGGTTCGACGGTGACTCCTGCGGGGTCAACGTCTCCATCGACGCCCAGTCCCCCGACATCGCCCAGGGTGTCGACACCGCCTACGAGGCGCGTGTCGAGCACGAGGACGACGCCCTCAACCGCCAGGGCGCGGGCGACCAGGGCCTGATGTTCGGCTACGCCAACCGGGAGACCCCGGAGCTGATGCCGCTGCCGATCAAGCTGGCCCACTCGCTGGCCGAGCGCCTGTCCGAGGTCCGCCGCAACGGCACCGTGCCCTACCTGCGCCCGGACGGCAAGACCCAGGTCACCGTCGAGTACGACGGCCAGACCCCGGTCCGCCTGGACACGGTCGTGGTCTCCAGCCAGCACTCCGCGGACATCAGCCTGGAGGAGCTGCTCACCCCGGACATCCGCGAGCACGTCATCCAGCCGGTGGTGGAGGAGTTCGGCCTGGCGTCCGACGACTACCGCCTGCTGGTCAACCCGACCGGCCGCTTCGAGATCGGCGGCCCGATGGGCGACGCGGGCCTGACCGGCCGCAAGATCATCGTCGACACCTACGGCGGCTACGCCCGCCACGGCGGCGGCGCCTTCTCCGGCAAGGACCCGTCGAAGGTCGACCGCTCGGCCGCCTACGCGATGCGCTGGGTCGCCAAGAACATCGTCGCGGCCGAGCTGGCCGAGCGGGCCGAGGTCCAGGTCGCCTACGCCATCGGCAAGGCGCACCCGGTCGGCGTGTTCATCGAGACCTTCGGCACCGAGAAGGTCGCCCCGGACCTGATCGAGAAGGCCGTCAAGGAGGTCTTCGACCTGCGTCCGGCCGCGATCGTGCGCGACCTCGACCTGCTGCGCCCGATCTACTCCAAGACCGCCGCCTACGGCCACTTCGGCCGTGAGCTGCCGGAGTTCACCTGGGAGAGCACCGACCGCGCCGCGGCCCTGCGCTCCTTCGTGGGCGCCTGAGCGCCGACGCACCCACCGTGAGGGGGCGGACGACCGGGAGGTCGTCCGCCCCCTCACTGCATGGCGCACGCACAAAAAGAACACTCCGTGTTATCAAGTAAATACACATAGTAATGTGCTGTACACGGAGGAAGCACCATGGCCGTAGCTGCGGCGATGGCGGCGCTGGGCCTGGCGGCCCTCGTCGCCCTACCGGGAGCCCCGGAGCCGGACCCGTCGGAGTCCCGGGAAGTGGTCCCCGGCGCCGAGACCCTGCACGTGTCGCTCCAGAAGACCACCGAACACGAGAGACTGTCGCCGGGGGACCGGGTGGAGTACACGATCGGGGTCCGCAACTCCGGCTCCCGGGCCGTGGCCGCGGCCGAGGTCGTCCACCACCTGCCCCCGACGATGCGCTACGTCACCGGGACGGAGGGCGCCGAGGTGGACGGCCGACGCGTCGTCTGGAGCCGGCCCCTGGAGGCGGGCGAACGGGCCTCGTTCACCGTCACCGGCGAACTGGCCGCCCTCCCCGAGGGGGCGGGGCGCCCGGTCGCCACGGCCTGCCTGCGTTCCGGCGCGAACGGGGTGCTCGTCTCCTGCGCGGCGCAGGAGCACGAGGTGCGCAGGCCGCTCGCCCCCCTGTGGGCCGTGGCCACCGCGGCGGCCGGGCTGCTCGCCCTGGCCGGCGGGGTCGCCGCGTTCCGCCTGCGCGCCCGCGCGTCCGCGCCCGCGCCGTCCGAGCCCGCGGTACCCGCGGCGTCCGGACCCGAGCCGTCCGAACCGGTACCGTCCGAACCCGCGGAGCACACCCCCGGGACGGAGCCCGGCACCGAGACCCTCTCCGGGGCCACCGTCCACCGGCTGGACGCCCACCGCTAGGGCCCGCTCCCGAACACCCCCCTGCGCTGCCGGGGGTCCGCGAGGTTCCCGGCGGGCTTGCCGGAGGCTCCGGAGGAGCGCTCCGGGGAACGCGGACCGCAACGAAGGGGCCGAGGGCCCCAGGGGCGCCGGGCGCGGTGGCGGAGCCGGGCGGCCCGCGGGGAGAGCACCGCCGGGTACGGAAAGGGCGGGTCCCGCGTCCCCTCGGACACGGGACCCGCCCCTACATGCCGGGACCGGGCGTCAGCTCAGGTCGCCGAGCGCCTTCTCCGCCTCGGCCAGCCACGCGCGGCGGGCCTCCAGCGCCTCCTCGGCCTCCCTGACGCGGCGGGCGTCGTTGTTCGCCCGCGCCTTCTCCAGCTTCTTCTCCAGGTCGGCGATCGCGGTGGACAGCTGCGCCACCGTGTCACGCGCCCGGGCCTGGGCCTCGGGGTTCTTGCGCTCCCACTCCGACTCCTCGGCGCGGCGCACCTCGTCCTCGATCTGGCGGAAGGAGCCCTCGAGCCGGTCGCGCGCGTCGCGCGGCAGCTCCCCGGCCTCCTCCCAGGCCTCCTGGAAGTCGCGCAGCCGGGCGCGGGCCCGGCGCGGGTCCGAGATCAGGCCGCGGATCTCGGTCTGCGCCTCGGCCAGGATCTTCTCCTTGGCGTCGGCGTTGACCCGCAGCTCCGCGTCCCGCTCGGCGAAGACCGCGTTGCGGGCGTCGAAGAACGTGTCCTGGGCGGCCTTGAACCGGGCCCACAGACGGTCCTCGCTGGCCCGGTCGGCGCGGCCGGTCCGCTTCCACTGCTGCATCAGGTCGCGGTAGGCGCGGGCGGTCTCGCCCCACTCGGTGGACCCGGACAGGGCCTCCGCCTCGGCGACGATGCGCTCCTTCTCGGCCCGCACCGACTCCCGCTCGTGGTCCAGGTTGGCGAAGTATGCCTTGCGCCGCTTGGAGAAGGAGTTGCGCGCCGCCGACATGCGCTTCCACAGCGCCTGCTCGGTCGGGCGGTCGGCCCGGGGGGCCTTCTTCCACTCCTCGATCAGCTGGAGCATCCGCTCGCCGCCGGACTTCCAGTGCGTGGTCTCGACCGCGACCCGCTCCGCCTCGGCGACGATGCGCTCCTTGACCTCCCGCGCCTCGCCGCGCGCCCGCTCCTGGGCCTGCTTCTGCTCGACCTTGCGGGTCTCGGCGCGCCCGGCCAGGGCGTCCAGCCGGCGGGTGAGGGCGTCGAGGTCGCCGACGGCGTGCGCCTCCTGTACGGCCGAGCGCAGCTTGTCGATGTTCGACATCGCGGCGGCGGCGGACAGGTCGGTGGTGTTGAGCCGCTTCTCCAGCAGCTCAACCTCGGTGACCAGGGAGTCGTACTTGCGGCGGAAGAAGGCCAGGGCCTCCTCCGGCTCCCCGGCCTGCCACGATCCGACGACCCGCTCGCCTTCGCTCGTGCGCACGTAGACCGTGCCGTCGTCGTCTACGCGGCCCCAAGGGTCCGTGGTCACCGTGTCCTCCTGCTGTCATGAACCCGCGGAGAGCGGGTTCTGGTCGTCGCGGTGTCCCTCGCCGATCCGTGATGGAAACCACTGTGCTGACCACGGTATCCATCCGATTCGATGATGACGGCGCGCCGTGTCTCATCCGTCCGGGCGGGCATTTCCGGCGCCCGCCGTCGGTGTCCCCCGTCGTGCCGGACCGGAGCCGAGAACCGACGGCCCGCTTTCCCGGAAGAGGCGCAGGTCGGGGCCCGGTGCACATGGGACGGTGCCCAATATGGCATTACCACGCGCTTTGGCAAAGAGTCCGGGCGTGTGCGGTGATCGAATGGTGATCAAAAGAGCGCACAGGTGTGCTCTTCCGGTCGCCCGGGCCCCGTTCACGTCGGTAGGCTCTGGTAATACCCGCGGGCGGCCCTTCCACGAGCCGCGGCCTCCCGCACCACCCGACCGAGGAACAGGACGCCACCCGCCGTGCTCATCGCCGCACTACCCACCGGACCCCTCGCCGCGAACTGCTACGTCCCGGCGGCGGCTCCGAACGGCGAGTGCGTGGTCGTCGATCCCGGCCAGGACGCGGCCGAGCCCGTCGCCAAGGTCCTGGCCGAGCACCGGCTGACGCCCGTCGCGGTCCTGCTCACCCACGGGCACTTCGACCACGTGTGGTCGGCCGCCGAGATCGCCGACGCCCACGGCGTCCCGGTGTACGTGCACGCGGCCGACCGCGGCCTGTTCACCGATCCGGGCCGGGGCGTGGACGCCGCCTTCGCCGCGCAGCTGACCGCCCTGCTGGGCCCGGGCCCCTACCGCGAGCCCGCCCGCGTGGTGGAGGTCTCCGACGGCGAGGTCCTGTCCCTGGCGGGCGTGGAGTACACGGTCTCCCATACCCCCGGCCACACCCCCGGGTCGGTGGTCTACACCACCCGCAGCGACGACGGCGTCCCGGTGATGTTCGCCGGCGACCTGGTGTTCGCGGGCTCCATCGGCCGCACCGACTTCCCCGGCGGAGACCCGGCCGCGATGGCGCGCAGCCTCGCCGGCGCCGTGCTGGGCGCGCCGGACGACACCCGCGTCCTGCCGGGCCACGGCCCGGCTACCACCGTGGGCCGCGAGCGCGCCACCAATCCCTACCTGCGCGATATCGCCGGTTGACCCCGTTCGCGCGGAACCGCCGGCCGACCCGCCGCCCGTGACCGGGCCGGTGCGCCCCGGGGCGCACCGTGCCCCGGCGCGGGTCGGGCAGACTTGACACGTACTCGAAGACGCCGAAGGAGAAGTTCGTTGATACGCACGCATGAAGCAGGTGCGTTGCGCGCCGGGAACGCCGGGGAGAGCGTCGTGCTCGCCGGCTGGGTGGCGCGCCGCCGCGACCACGGTGGCGTGGTCTTCCTCGACCTGCGCGAGGCCTCCGGTGTGGTCCAGGTCGTCGTCCGCGAGGACGACCTCGCCCACGACCTGCGCGCGGAGTACTGCATCAAGGTCACCGGCTCGGTCCGGGTCCGCCCCGAGGGCAACGAGAACCCCGACATCCCGACCGGCGCGGTCGAGGTCGTCGCCGACGAGATCGAGGTGCTCAGCGAGGCCGCCCCGCTGCCCTTCCAGCTCGACAGCGCCTCCGACGTGGCCGAGGAGACCCGGCTGCGCTACCGCTACCTGGACATCCGGCGCTCGGAGATGGCCGAGAACCTGCGCATCCGCTCCAAGGCGACCTACATCGCCCACGAGACCATGCGCGACCTGGGGTTCACCTACATCGAGACCCCGTACATGACGCGCTCCACGCCGGAGGGCGCCCGCGACTTCCTGGTCCCGGTCCGCCTCCAGCCGGGCCACTGGTACGCCCTCCCGCAGTCGCCGCAGCTGTTCAAGCAGCTGCTCATGGTCGGCGGCATGGAGCGCTACTACCAGCTCACCCGCTGCTTCCGCGACGAGGACCTGCGCGCCGACCGCCAGCCGGAGTTCACCCAGATCGACCTGGAGATGAGCTTCGTCGACGAGGAGGACATCTTCGCCGTCGGCGAGCAGCTGTTCACTCGGCTGCTGCGCGAGGTGCGCGGGATCGAGCTGCCCGAGCGCTTCCCGCGGATGCGCTTCGCCGAGGCGATGGACCGGTTCGGCTCCGACAAGCCCGACCTGCGCTTCGGCCAGGAGCTGGTCGAGATGACCGACTACTTCGCCGACACCACCTTCCGGGTGTTCCAGGCCCCGTACGTGGGCGCCGTGGTCATGCCCGGCGGCGCGTCCCAGACCCGCAAGGAGCTGGACGCCTGGCAGGACTGGGCGCGCTCGCGCGGCGCCAAGGGCCTGGCCTACGTCCTGGTCCAGGAGGACGGCACCCTGGGCGGCCCGGTGGCCAAGAACCTGTCGGACGCCGAGCGGGAGGGCCTGGCCGCCAAGGTCGGCGCCGCCCCGGGCGACGCGGTGTTCTTCGCCGCGGGCAAGCGGTTCGAGGCCCAGGAGCTGCTGGGCGCGGCCCGCCTGGAGATCGGCCGCCGCTGCGACCTGATCGACGCGTCCCGCTGGGAGATCCTCTGGATCACCGACATGCCGCTGTTCGAGGAGGCCGACGAGGAGGGCTCCTGGAAGCCGGTGCACCACCCGTTCACCGCCCCGGCCGTCGAGGACGAGGACGACTTCCAGGACCACCCGGGCACGACGAACTCGCGCGCCTTCGACCTGGTGCTCAACGGCTACGAGCTGGTCTCCGGCTCGATCCGTATCCACCGGGCCGAGATGCAGCAGCGCGTCTTCGACACGATCGGCCTGAGCAAGGAGGAGGCCGAGTCCAAGTTCGGCTTCCTGCTGGAGGCGTTCAAGTTCGGCCCGCCGCCGCACGGCGGCCTGGCCGTGGGCTGGGACCGGATCATCATGCTGCTCGCCGGGCAGCCGACGATCCGCGAGGTCATCGCGTTCCCCAAGACCGCCTCCGGCGGCGACCCGCTGACCGGCGCCCCGACGCCGATCACCGCGGAGCAGCGCGCCGAGGCCGGGGTGGACGTCGACCCGGAGGCCGAGGAGGCCTGAACCGGGTGACCGGGTCCGCGGGGGCGGTGCGCGTCGGCGCACCGCCCCCGCGGCTTTCACCGGACACGCCGCGCCCCCGTCCGGGTTGTGCCGCCGTCCGGACCGCACCGGGCACAGCCCGGAACGGTCCGCTCGGAGGGACCGCGTCCGACCTGCGCCTTCGCGCGGGATTCGGCGCCCGGGGGAGGGCCGGTGCCCGCGGCCCCGACCGGCCGCGCTCTCCGCGTTCCGGCGATACTTTCGGGAACTCCATAAAACGGTCCTAGGTGACCTATGTGAAGGAATTCCTCGGTTCTCCTGGAAAAACCTGGCCGAACATGGCCTCGTGTGACTCCTGTGGATGCGCCCGGCCGTGACATCCCCTACGGTTGTGGGCGAATCACCCTTCCCCCCACCAAGCACCGGCGTCCTCGGGAGTGGTCGCGTGGTACGACGGGGGCCTCGTCGCACCGGTGGGCGGAAATGGTGGTGAAGTGCCTTCTGTGCCACCGAGTCACGCGAGCGTAACGATTTGTGCACCGGGGTCGGCCCCTGCCGGCCCGTGGGCCCGCGTGCGCCGAACACCCCCATGCCGGTGGGCCGCACCGACCCGTGCCGCACGAGGTCGCGCGGGTGGCGCGGACGGGCGGGGGAGCCGACCGCCCTCGGAGCGCTCCCCGGAGACAGCCCCACCCCCGACACTAGAATGAGCCGAATCGGAATGTCCGCAGGGGGTGACCGTGCCCGGGCACGGCTGTGACGTCCGAGACGACATGAGGATTGAGTCCGTGAACGAAGAACGTGCTGCAGGTGGTGGTTCGCAGGGCGCGCTCGCCGGGGCGTTCCTTCACGCGCCCGAACCCATGGTGCTCACCGCGGCCGACGGCTCGATCCGCCATGCCAACCACGCCTTCCTCGCCCTCGTCGACCGCGCGGCCGACGACCTGGCGGGCCGCCGCTGGTACGACCTGCTCGCCGGGGACGACGGCCGCGCCGCCCGCTTCCACCACGAGTCCCTGGCCCACCGCACCTCCCCGAACGGCCGCCCGCGCCGCCGCCTGCGGGTCTCCGTCACCTCGAAGGCCGACCGCCTGGCCGAGGCCGAGGTACTGCCGGTGGACGGAGGCGACGCCGTGGTGCTCGTGCACGTGCTGTCCACCGAGGAGACCGACCTGCGGGTCATCGGCGAGCTGCGCACCGACAACTCCGACTCCGTCCTGTGGAGCCTGGACCTGGGCAGCGGCCGCCTGCACGAGCTCTTCGGCCCCACCCCGCTCGGTTCGCTGCTGGCCGGGGAGGACCGCGAGCTGGACCGCATCCTGGAACGCGTCCACCCCGACGACATCGCCCGGGTCCGCGACGCCATGGCCGCCTCCTTCGCCGGACGCGACTACGAGCAGCGCTTCCGGGTCTTCGACCGCCTCGGCGACGAGCGCTCCCTGCACGTGCGCGCCCGGTTCGTGCCGGGCGAGCCCGACCGCCTCGTCGGCATCGTCGACGACGTCACCGAGCACGTCCAGCTGGTGCGCCGCCTGGCCGACCGCCGCCGCACCGAGGCCGAGCACGGCCGCCTGGTCACCGAGCTGTCGTCCAAGCTCGTCTCGGCCACCACCGTCGACAAGGTCATGGACCTGCTCAGCGAGGAGTTCCTGCCGATCTTCGGCGGCTACAAGGCGGTGGCCCTGTACGTGGAGGACGGGGTGCTGCGCACCTCGCCCGGCGCCCGCGGTCGCGGCAACGCCGGCCTTATCGACGGCCGCAGCGCCTACGACACCGACTTCCCCATGGGCGCGGTGGTCCAGGACCGCCAGCCCCGCTTCTTCGAGAGCCGCGCCGAGGTCGTCAGCCGCTTCCCGGCCGCCGTCGACCTCATGCGCCACAACGACTCCAAGTCCCAGGCCTGGGCGACCGTGCCGATCTTCGGCGACGGCAAGGTCTCCCTGGGCGTCTGGCAGATGGTGTGGGACCGCCCCCACCACGCCAGCCGCGACGAGCGCGCCCTCATGCT
This sequence comes from Nocardiopsis changdeensis, assembly GCF_018316655.1. Classification (GTDB taxonomy): domain Bacteria; phylum Actinomycetota; class Actinomycetes; order Streptosporangiales; family Streptosporangiaceae; genus Nocardiopsis; species Nocardiopsis changdeensis. The sequence goes on from NZ_CP074133.1 coordinate 2,123,671, forward strand.
CACCTTCGCCGGGCTGGCCGGCCAGGCGCTTCAGCGCATCAAGGCTCAGCAGGCCGAGCTGGAGCTGGCCGACGCCGTGCAGCGGCGCATGCTGCCCCGCCAGGTCGCCAGCTTCCCCGACCTGGACATCGCCACCAAGTACCTGCCCTCCCGAGCGGACTGGCGCATCTGCGGCGACTTCTACGATGTCGTCGAACTGCCCGGGGGCCGCGTCGGCCTGCTGGTCGGCGACGTCCAGGGCCACGGTGTGGAGGCGGCCGCCGCCATGGGCCAGATCCGCGCCGCCTTCCGCGCCTACGCCAGCAACCAGTCCGACCCCGGAGTCGTCCTGGGCGAGACCAACCGGCTGCTCACCGACACCGGCGAGATCGTCTTCGCCACCTGTGGCTACCTGGTGCTGGAACGGGCCACCGGAGCCATGCAGGCCGCCTGGGCCGGGCAGCCCCCGGCCATCCTGGCCGGACCCGACGGCTACGAGCTGTGGGAGCCCGAGACCGGGCCGCCGCTGGGCGTGCTGCCCGACACGGCCTACCCCGTCACCACCCGCGTCCTGGACCCGGGCACCACCCTCCTGCTGTGCACGGACGGGCTGGTGGAGAGCGCCGACGTGCTCATGGAGGCCGGCCTGGACAAGGTCGGCGCCGCCCTGGTCGAGCACTGCGAGGACCCCGAGGGTGCCGCCCGCGCCCTGGCCGAGATGGCCCCCGCCGGACGCGGCGACGACATCGCCCTGCTCGTCGCCCGCATGCGCCGCCCGGCCGCCTGAGGCCCCGCCCGGGCCGACGGGCCACGAGCCGTACCGGCCGCGAACGTCGCCGCCACCGCCTACCCTGGACGGGTGTCTGCAACTCTGTTCGACGATGCCGGGTCCGAGGCGGCCAAAGGACAGGAGCCGCTGGCCGTGCGCATGCGGCCCCGCACCCTCGACGAGGTGGTGGGCCAGGGCCACCTGCTGGGCGAGGGCAGCCCGCTGCGCCGCCTGGTCGAGGACGACGCGCCCATGTCCGTGTTCCTGTGGGGCCCGCCCGGGACGGGCAAGACCACCCTGGCCACCGTGGTCAGCAAGGCCACCAAGCGCCGGTTCGTGGAGCTGTCCGCGGTCAGCGCCGGTGTGAAGGACGTGCGCGCGGTCATCGAGGAGGCCCGCCGCCGGATGGGCATGAACGGCACCCGCACCCTGCTGTTCGTCGACGAGGTCCACCGGTTCAACAAGACCCAGCAGGACGCGCTGCTGCCCGCCGTGGAGAACCGGTGGGTCAGCTTCATCGGCGCCACCACCGAGAACCCCTTCTTCTCCGTGGTCGGCCCGCTGCTGTCCCGCTCCCTGCTGCTCACCCTGGAGCCCCTGGACGACGCCGACGTGCACGCCCTGCTGGAGCGGGCGCTCACCGACGAGCGCGGCCTGGACGGGCGCTACACGCTCACCGGCGAGGCCGCCGACGACCTGGTCCGGCTGGCCGGCGGTGACGGCCGCCGCTCCCTCACCTACCTGGAGGCCGCGGCCCTGGTGGCCGGGCCGCCCGCCGCCGAGCCGGTCGAGATCACCGCCGCCCACCTCGAACGGGCCGTGGACCGCCACGCCGTGCGCTACGACCGCTCCGGGGACCAGCACTACGACGTCGTCAGCGCGTTCATCAAGAGCATGCGCGGCAGCGACCCCGACGCCGCCCTGCACTACCTGGCCCGCATGATCGAGGCGGGGGAGGACCCCCGGTTCATCGCCCGGCGCATCGTCGTGCACGCCAGCGAGGACGTCGGCATGGCCGACCCCACCGCGCTCCAGACGGCCGTCGCCGCCGCCCAGGCCGTCGAGCTGATCGGCATGCCCGAGGCGCGCATCAACCTGGCCCAGGCCGTCATCCACATCAGCGTCGCGCCCAAGTCCAACGCGGTGATCACCGCCATCGGAGAGGCCATCGCCGACGTCCGCGCCGGACGGGCCGGGCCGGTCCCGCTCCACCTGCGCGACGGCCACTCCCGGGGCTCCAAGGAGCTGGGCCACGGCAAGGGCTACCGCTACGCCCACGACCACCCCGGCGGCGTCGCCCCCCAGGTGCACGCCCCCGAGGGCCTGGTGGGCCGCGAGTACTACCGCCCCACCGAGCACGGCGCCGAACGCCGCGTCTCGGAGGTGCTGGGTCGCATCAAGGAGGTCCTGCGCGGCGGCCGGCCCGACGCGCAGGGCCCCCGGCCCGACGCTAGTCGGTGAACAGCTCGGTGACCTGAACGATCTCCCGGGGCCCGCCCTCGGCGGGCTCCTCCTCGGAGAAGGTGACCTCCACGATCACCACCGGCCCCCACGACAGGTAGTCGATGAAGTCGCGGCCGGTCAGCTCCCAGGTCCCGCGCCCCTCCTCGTCCAGGAACACGTGGTCGGGGGCGGCGCAGAACTTGGCGCACAGCACCTCGGCCTCGGGGTCGATCACGGCGGAGGCCGGCTCCCCGGCCTCCTCCCACTGCGCGGCCCAGTCCTGGTGGGTGGGCACGCCCTGGCCGCGCTGCGGCTCGTCGTCGCGGTCCACCGGGGTGTAGACCCAGGGCCCCTCCACGACGTTCTCCTGCTCGGCGGGATCGAACCGCACCACCAGCGTCCGGGGCGCCTCCTCCGGGGAGGGCGAGGGGGAGGCCTCCTGTTCGGTGCCGGCCACCAGCGCCTCGTCGTCGGAGGACCCCGCCAGCCGGACCACGCCCCACACGCCCGCGCCGACCAGCACCGCGGCGAGCACGCCGGCGCCCACCAGGATCGGCGCCCGCCGGGGGAGCCGCCGGGGCGGGCGCCCCTCCAGGCGGATCACCCGGGGCACCCGCTGGGCCGGTTCGACCGCACGCCACTCGCGCTCCATCAGGGCGGCGACCTCGTCGCGGTCGGGCGGTCCGGACCCCTCGCGGCCGTTCTCCCTCTGCCAGACGGCCAGGACCGAGCCGATCACCTCGTTCAGGCTCGGCCGTGCGTCCGGATCGGGGTCCAGGGAGCGGGACACCAGCGGCACCAGCCCCTTGGGCAGCCCGGTCAGGTTGTGCTCCCCGGCCGCGGCGCGTCCGGCGATCTCCTCCGGTTCGCCGGGGCCGAACGGCAGCCGCCCGGTGCCCGCGTAGGCGGTGACCGCACCCCAGGCGAACACGTCGGCGGCGGGGGAGGCCGCCGCGCCCCGGTAGCGTTCCGGGCTCATCCAGGTGGCGCCTGAGCCGGCCGTGTGCGCGTCGGCGACCGCGCAGTCCATGATGTGCGGCCCGTGCGACTCCAGCAGCACCCGCTCGTGGTTGAGCGACCCGTGTGCGACGCCCCGGGCGTGCAGCGCGGACAGCCCCTCGGCCAGGCCCACGGCCAGCGCCAGCAGCTTTCCGGTGCCCAGGCCCCCGCGCTTGGTGATGAAGTGCGAGAGCCGCTGGCCCTCCATGTACGGCATCGCCAGCCACGGCCGGTCGGCCCGGCCGTCGAACGCCAGCGGCACCACCACCCGCGCCGGGTCCACCTGCGACAGCGCGGTCAGCCGCCGCACCAGCGCCTCGCGCTCGGGGCCCGGGGCCGGGGCCTTGACGACCTTCACCGCGACCAGCCGCTCGCCCGCGGTCGGAGAGGCCGCGTCCACCGCGGCGTAGACCGTTCCGGACGCCCCCTGCCCCAGCCGTCCGAGGACGAGGTAGGGGCCTATCCGCGTCGGGTCGTCCGGATACAGCGGGGGCAGGTGCTCCGGTACCAGCACGGAGATCTCTCGGGGAGAACGAGGGCTCATGGGTGTCCTGTCGCGATGCTTCTGGGCCGACGGGGCGGCGGAGTGTCCGGACATCGTAGTGAAGATCCCGATCCACGATCATTCTCCCGAAAACGGGGAGTGGAGTCGACGCCCGCGTCCCGCATCGGCCACCGCCCGGAGGCCGGTCGGCCCGCGCACGGCGAGGCCCCCGCACACCGGTCGGCCCGACGCGATATGGTCGGCCGGAACCCGCCGGTTCGGACGCCCCCACCCCGGAGCGCGGCCGACGGCGGGCGGCCCCCGACGCCACTCCGGCGCACGCGCGGGGGCAGGTGTCGCACACGGACCCTCGGAAACAGACCCTCAGAAGTAGCCCCTATCCGCCTTACGGAGCCCGCATGCTTACCGGAGGAGAGGTCGCCGCGCTCGTCGCCGCGGTGGTCTGGGCGGTGCTGGCCACGTTCATCTGCGTGGCGCTCGTCAAACTGATCAAGCTCATCAACGCCGCGACCACGGTCGTCTCGGAACTGGGTGACCGCACCCCGCCCCTGATGGACGACGTCGCCGCCACCGTCGAACGCGCCAACACCTCGTTGGAGCGCGTGGAGGAGATCACCGCCAACGCCCAGGCCACCACCGAGGACGTGGCCACCATGACCGCGCTCACCCGCTCGGTGGTCACCGGTCCGCTCGTCAAGGCGGCCTCGCTGTCCTACGGCGTCCGCCGGGTCCTGGGCCAGCGCCGCGCCCTGGCGGTCGTGCGCGGCCGCCGCCGGAAGGAGAACCGGTGATCCGGCGACTGCTCTACCTCGCCGCGGGGGCCGCCCTGGGCGGCTACGCCGTGCACCGCGTCCACCAGGCCCGGCGGGCCCTGACCCCCGGCGGCATCGCCGAGCGGGTCGAGGACCGGGTCGGCGAGTACAAGGGCGCGCTGCGCGAACTGAACGAGGACCTGGCCGAGGCCGTCCGCGAGCAGGAGGAGGAGCTGCTGCGCACCTACGCGCCCCGCCGCTCCCGCGCCCTGCCCCCCGCCGGCCGCCGCGCCCTGCCCGGGGACTGACCGGTGCCGGGGGACCGGCCCCTCCACCGCGCCCGTCCCCGCCCGGGGCCCCGGCCCCCGTGCCGGGGCCGCGGCACCGCCCGGTCACCCCGCCGGCTCCGCGCCCGGGCGGCCGACCGCCCCCGCGTGCGCCGGGCGGGAGCCAGCCCCTCCCGCCGCGCCCGTTCCCGCCCGGGGCTCCCGTGCCGCGGGCGGGCGCGTCCGCCCTCCGTGCCGTGCCGGGGGCTGCGGCGCCGCCCGGCCCCGCGCCTTCCGCCGGTCGGGCGCCCGACCTCCCCAGGGAGGCGTCGGCGGCGATCACCCGGCGAGGGCCCGCCGACCCGGCGCCTCCCGGTGCCCGACGGCGATAGCCTTGGAACAACCGAGGTCCCCGCGTTGTCGTCGACAGGACGGGTCCCGGGTCGGCCGCCCCCGCAGGGGCCGGCCGCGCAGGCGAAAACCACAGGCATCCGCGTGGTCGTCCCCCCTACGATGGGGCGACCGACCGACCACGCGCAACCAGGTCCCGGGCAGGGACGGGCCCGCCGAGGGCGGCGGAGCCGAGCACAGGAGGGCATCAATGGAGACGGCAGAGATCGCGCGCCGCTTCCTCAGTTTCTTCGAGAAGAACGGACACACCGTGGTGCCCTCGGCAAGCCTCATCGCCGAGGACCCCACGCTGCTGCTGGTGCCCGCAGGCATGGTCCCCTTCAAGCCCTACTTCCTGGGCCAGCGCACTCCGCCGTACGAGACCGCCACCAGCGTCCAGAAGTGCATCCGCACCAAGGACATCGAGGAGGTGGGCAAGACCTCCCGGCACGCCACCTTCTTCCAGATGCTCGGCAACTTCTCCTTCGGCGCCTACTTCAAGGAGCAGGCGATCCCGCTGGCGTGGGAGCTGGTCACCGGCCCGGTGGCCGAGGGCGGCTTCGGCATCGATCCCGAGAAGCTCTGGGTCACCGTCTACCTCGACGACGACGAGGCCGAGGCGATCTGGCGCGACAAGGTGGGCGTGCGCCCCGAGCGCATCCAGCGCATGGGGATGGAGGAGAACTACTGGTCGATGGGCGTCCCCGGACCCTGCGGCCCCTGCTCCGAGATCTTCTACGACCGCGGCCCCGAGTACGGCGCCGAGGGCGGCCCCGAGGCGGACGAGAACCGCTACATCGAGATCTGGAACCTCGTCTTCATGCAGTACGAGCGGGGCGAGGGCGGCGACAAGTCCGGCTTCCCGATCCTCGGCGAGCTGCCCAAGAAGAACATCGACACCGGGATGGGCCTGGAGCGCCTGGCCGCGGTCCTCCAGGGCGTCGACAACATCTACGAGACCGACATCATCGGCCGCGTCCTGAACCGCGCCGCCGAACTGGCCGGGGTCCGCTACGGCGACGACCACGAGCAGGACGTCCTGCTGCGCGTGGTCGCCGACCACGTCCGCAGCGCCGTCATGCTGGTCGGCGACGGCGTCAAGCCGGGCAACGAGAAGGCGGGCTACGTCCTGCGCCGCATCCTGCGCCGCTCGATCCGCAACATGCGCCTGCTCTCGGGCACCGACACCGGCCACATGCACGACCTCACCGCTGTCAGCATCGACGCGATGAAGGACATCTACCCCGACCTGCTCGACAAGGCCGACGTCATCCACGGTGTCATCGACACCGAGGAGAAGAACTTCGCCGACACCCTGCGCGCGGGCACCGCCCTGTTCTCCCGGGCGGCCGAGCGCACCCGGCACGCGGGCGGCACCGTCTTCTCCGGCTCCGACGCCTTCCAGCTCCACGACACCTACGGCTTCCCCATCGACCTCACCCTGGAGATGGCGGCCGAGCAGGGCCTGACCGTGGACGAGGCGTCCTTCCGCGAGCTCATGCAGCGGCAGAAGGACACCGCCAAGGCCGACGCCAAGTCCAAGAAGCTCGGCAACGCGGACATCTCCCTGTACGCGCAGCTGCTCGAGGGCGCGGGCACCACCGACTTCCTGGGCTACACCGACGCCCAGAGCGAGTCGACGGTCAAGGGCATCGTGGTCGGCGGGGTCTCCTCGCCCGCCGCGCGCCAGGGGGAGAAGGTCGAGATCGTCCTGGACCGCACCCCGTTCTACGCGGAGAGCGGCGGCCAGCTGGCCGACACCGGCACGCTCACCGTCGAGGGCCGCGGGATCGTCGACGTCGAGGACGTGCAGAAGCCCCTGCCGGGCCTGTTCGTCCACCGGGGCACAGTCCGGTCGGGCGAGATCACCGTGGACGACACCGTGCACGCGGCGATCGACGGCGGCCGCCGGCACGCCATCGAGCGCTCCCACTCGGCCACCCACCTCATCCACTCGGCGCTGCGCAACGCGCTGGGCCCCTCGGCGGGCCAGGCCGGCTCGGAGAACAGCCCGGGCCGCCTGCGCTTCGACTTCACCGCCGACAACGCCCTGGGCGAGTCCCGGCTGGCCGAGGTCGAGGAGGAGGTCAACACCGTCCTGGCCGGCGACATCGCGGTGCGCACCGAGGAGAAGAGCCTGGACGAGGCCCTCAAGATGGGCGCCCTGGCCATGTTCGGCGAGAAGTACGGCGACCGCGTCCGGGTCGTGGAGATGAGCGACTACTCCGTCGAGCTGTGCGGCGGCACCCACGTGCCCTCCACCGCGCGGCTGGGCATCGTCAAGCTCCTGGGCGAGTCCTCCATCGGCTCCGGCGTGCGCCGGGTCGAGGCGGCGGTCGGCGTGGACGCGTTCAAGCGCCTGTCCAAGGAGTCGGCGCTGGTCGGCCGCCTGTCCGAGCAGCTCAAGGCCCCGCGCGAGGAACTGCCCGAGCGCATCGACGCCGTGATCTCCCGGCTGCGCGCCGCGGAGAAGGAGATCGAGAAGCTGCGCGCGGCGCAGGTCCTGCAGGCCGCCGGCTCCATCGCGGAGCGGGCCCGCCGCCACGGGCCGGCGCTGGTCGTGGCCGAGCAGGCCCCCGAGGGCACCGGCGGCGACGACCTGCGCACCCTGGCCGCGGACGTGCGCGGCCGCCTGGGCGAGGCCGAGCCCGCCGTGGTGGCGCTGACGGCCGTGCCCAAGGACCGCCCGGTCGTGGTCATCGCGGTCAACAAGGCGGCGCAGAAGGCCGGGATCAAGGCCGGCGACCTGGTGGGCGTGGCGGCCCGCGCGCTCGGCGGCGGTGGCGGCGGCAAGCCCGACATGGCCCAGGGCGGCGGCACCGACGCGACCAAGGTCGACGAGGCCCTCCGCGCCGTGGAGGCCCGTATCGCCGGCGCCTAGCGCCTGTTCCTCCGGGCCTCCGCTCCGCTGCGGGCCGTCCGTCGGAACCCCCGACGGACGGCCCGGCGGCCGCGGCACCGCCGCCCCGCCCGGCGCCCTCCGAGGGCGGGAGCCCTCGGCCCCGTCTGCGCCTCGCGGTCCCCGGCGGTGCAGGAGGGCATCCGGGAACGGGCTTTGGGCGCCCCGTGCCGCCGGGGCGGCGGCCCTCGTTCGGCCGCCGCTCCCGGCGTGGTCTTCGCAACACGGGCGTGGTGACACAGCGTGACATACAGTGCCGGGTAGTATCACGACCTGTGACGATCCGGGCGAACGCGGTCGTCCGCGCTCCCGGCTCCGGCCGTGTGGGCGCGATCGGACGCCATGACGGGGGATTCGCGTGACTTACACTCGGATGCGGCCTCCACGGCCGTCCCGCATCCCGCGCAGCGGTGGACCGAGCGCCCGGACCGTGAGCCGGCACCCACTCCGCGTGACCCGGGCTGCGTACGGTCATCGAATCGGGCATACTGTGGCGCGTCACAGCCGATCAAACGGCCGTCTGCGCGGACTTTCCCCGCGATCCACCTGACGAACAGGACCACCGTGTCGAGGATTCTCCCATCGCGGTGCCGTACCCGTACCGGGACGGCCCGCCCCTGCCGCCTTCCCCGAACCGGGGGGCGCTCCTCGTGAGGAACGGTGTCCGCCTGGCCGTCGACCCCGGCAACGCCCGCATCGGTGTGGCCGTCAGCGACCCCTCCGGTACGCTCGCCAGCCCCCTGGAGACGGTGCCGCGCGGCAGGGGCGACAAGAACCGTATCGCCCTGCTGGTCCTGGAGAAGGAGGCACGGGAGGTCATCGTGGGTTACCCTGCCTCTCTGTCAGGAGAGGAGGGGCCGGCCGCCCGGTCGGCCCGGGAGTTCGCGGCGTCACTGGCCGGACTCCTGCACCCCGTCCCCGTCCGTCTGGTCGACGAACGCCTCACCACGGTGACCGCGCAGGGACACCTGCTCTCCGGAGCCTCCTTCAGTAAGAAGGGCGCCAAGGGCGGACGCGCCCGCCGGTCGGTCATCGACCAGGCGGCGGCCACGGTCCTCCTTCAGAGCGCCTTGGACCAGGAACGGTCGACAGGCCGGCCCCCGGGCGAGATCGTCCGCTCCAGCCAGGGAGAATCATGAACGACAGGGATGACTACCCCGAAAATCCCTATCGTGGACGCGCCGACCGCGACAGCGGTCGCGACTACGACCCGCGCGGCGGCCCCGCGCGCGGCCGACGCGCCCGCCCGGAGGCCTCTCCGTGGGCCGACTCCGAGGCGTCCGGCCCCCGGCACACGGGGCCCTCGACCGGCGAGTTCCGGACCCCCCGCTACGCTCCCCGGCCCGACCAGGAGTACGACCCGCTGAACCCGGGCCGCTCCGACCGCGACCAGGAGCCCGCGGCGCCGCAGCGCCGCGGCGGTGCCGCCGACGCGCTGCGCGGCGGCCGTGCGGCCTGCTCCGGTGCCCGTCGCTCGCGCGACGCCTAGCCCCGACACCGGGGCGGCCGCCCGCCGCCGACACCACCCAGGACGCCCTGGCCGCGTTGGCTCGGCCTGGGCTCGCCCGCGGCGCCCGCCCCCGCCGAGGAGGAGCCGCCGCGCCGCGCCCGCCGCGAGCGCACCGAGCCCGACCCCGCTCCGCCCGCGGCCGGGGAGGAGGCGCCGCGCGCCTCCCGCCGCGGCCGCCGAGCCGCCGCCGAGGAGCCCCCGCGCCGCGGGCGCGGGGGCCGCAAGCGCGGTCGCCGGGACGAGGAGCCCGGCTTCCTGGACGGCCTGCCCGAGGACACCGGGGCGTTCGACGCCGTCCCCTTCCCCGGCGTGAACAGCTCCGCCGACACCGGGGCGTTCGCAGCCCTGTCCGAAGAGGACCTGCGTCCGCGCGGCGCCCGAGGCGACGGGTCCCCCGACTCCGGTTCCTTCGACTCCACCCCGCGCCGCGGCCGCCGCCACCGCGGGGTCCCCGCCGAGGAGGCCGCCGAGCCCGCCGAGGACACGGGCCGCACCCGCTCCGGCCGACGCCGCCGCGGCCCGGTGGAGGAACCGCCCGCGGAGTCCGGCGCGTTCATCGCCGACGCCCCGCCCCGGGGCCGCCGCGCCCGCCGGGCACAGGCGCCGCAGGACACGGGAGCCCACGACACGGGCTCCTACGACACCGGTTCCTACGACACGGGCTCCTACGACACCGGGTCCTTCGACACCGGCCCGCGCGACACGGACCCCCGCGACACGGGGTCCCACGAGAGCGCGCCGTTCCGGGACGCCCCCGACGATGACGACGCCTTCGCCGCCCCGGCGCAGGAGGCCCCCCGCCGCTCCCGGCGCCGCCGGGGCGCGGCGGCCGACGAGGCGCCCGAGCCCGAGGAGGCCGGCGAGTCCGAGGACGCCGGGTACGGCGCCCCGGCCGACGACGACGAGGAGCCCCCGCCCGGCGCGGCCGGGGCCGCGGCCGACGCGGCGGCGCCCGCCGCGGGGCCGCCGACGCGGCCGCCGCGAGGAGGAGCCCGCGGAGGAGCCGGAGGCGTCCGAGGAGGCCGGGTCCGAAGAGGACGACCACGACGACTACGAAGAGCCGGCCCTGGCCGACATCGCCGCCGCCTACGGGGGCGGCCGCAGCAGCCGCAAGAAGGCCAAGGAGCTCAAACGCGCCCGCCTGGCCCAGCAGCAGCGCACGCCGGAGGGCCGCCGGGCCAAACGGCGCGGCAAGGGCATGATGATCCTGCTCGTCCTGGCGCTCATCGCCGTCATCGGCGGCGGCGGGTTCTTCGTGATGCGCACCTACGTCTTCCCGCCGGACTTCGACGGCGCGGGCGAGGGCGAGGTCGTCTATGTGATCGAGGAGAACCAGAGCGGCCTCGCCGTCGGCCAGGGCCTGACCGACCTGGGCGTGGTGGCCAGCCCGCGGGCGTTCACCAACGCCCTGGAGGACCTGTCCGAGGAGGAGCGGGGCCAGGGCCTGGTCCCGGGCAGCTACTCCCTGGCCCTGGGCATGAGCGCCGACAACGCGGTGCGGGCCCTGCTGGACCCCGCCAACCGCCTCGGCGGCCGGGTCACGGTCAACGAGGGCCTGCGCAACGAGCAGGCCATGGAGGAGCTGTCCGAGGCGACCGGCGTCCCCTACGAGGAGTTCGAGGCGGCCCACTCCCGGCCCGACGAACTGGGCCTGCCCGAGTACGCCGAGGGCGAGGCCGCCGGGTACCTGTTCCCCTCGACCTACATGTTCGACCCCGGCACCGACGCCCAGACCATGCTCAAGACCATGGTCCAGCAGTTCCACGCGACGGCCGAGAAGGTGCGGCTGGAGGAGAGGGCTGCCGAACTGGGCCTGACCCCCGACGAGGTCATGGCCGTCGCCTCCATCGTCCAGGCCGAGAGCGGCAGCAAGGAGGACATGCCCAAGGTCTCCCGGGTGATCTACAACCGCCTGGAGATCGACATGAACCTGGGCATGGACAGCACCTGCTTCTACGCCATCGGCGAGTACGGCATCGCGCTGAACAACGACCAGCTGGCCGCGTGCGCCGCGGACACCAGCGGGTTCGACACCTACCACAAGCCCGGCCTGCCGCCGGGGCCGTTCGTCGCCCCCGGCGAGGACGCCATCATGGCGGCGCTGGAGCCGGCGGAGGGGCCGTGGCTGTACTTCGTGGCCACGGACCCGGAGAACGGCGTCACCGAGTTCACCGACAGCGAGGCCGAGTTCGAGCTGCTCAAGCAGGAGTTCATGGAGAACTGGAGCGGCGGCTGATGCGCGCTGCGGTCCTGGGCTCGCCGGTCGCCCACTCCCTCTCCCCGGTCCTGCACACCGCCGCCTACGCGGCGATGGGCCTGGACGACTGGTCCTACGGGCTGCACGAGTGCGGCGAGGAGGGGCTGGCCCCCTTCCTCGCCGGGCTCGGCCCGGACTGGGCCGGGCTCTCCCTGACCATGCCGCTCAAGCGGCGGGCGCTGGAGCTGGCAGACCGGGCCGAGGACCTGGCCGTCCGCGTCGGCGGGGCCAACACCCTGGTCCGCGAGGGCGACGGCTGGGCCGCCCACAACACCGACGTCGAGGGCATCGTCACCGCCCTGGCCGAGGCCGGGGTGGACGCCCCCCGCAGTGCCACCGTCCTGGGCGCCGGGGCCACCGCGGCCTCGGCCCTGGCCGCCCTGCGCGGGCTCGGGCTCACCGCCCCGGTCACGGTCCTGGCCCGGGACACCTCCCGGGCCGAGGAGGTGGTCGCCGCCGCCGGGCGCCTGGGGCACCCGGTGGAGGTGGCCCCCCTGGCCGAGGCCGAGCGCCACCTCGGCGTCGACCTCGTCGTCTCGTCGCTGCCCTCGGGCGCGGCCGACGGCCTGGCCGGACCGCTGGCCGAGAGCGGCGCGGACCTGTTCGACGTGGTGTACTCCCCCTGGCCCACCGCCGCGGCCCGCCGGGTCGCGGAACGGGGCGGCCGGGTCGTAGGCGGCTTCCCCATGCTGCTGCACCAGGCGGTGGCCCAGGTGCGCCTGATGACGGGCCGGGAACGGGTCCCGGTCGAGGCGATGCGCGCCGCGGGGGAGGCCGAACTGGCCCGCCGCGCCGCCTCCTGAGCGGCGCGGACCGGGCGGGTCCGCCCGACTGGTAGTATGAGATATCGACTTGGTCCGGTGTGCCTGTCACACTGGAACCGCAAGCGGAGATGATCCTCCCACCCGTCGGGTCACGCCCGGGCGGGTCCACCGAGTCGGCCCGATGCGTCGCCGTCGCGACGGGGCTCCGTGTACGCGGAGTCCGTCCGATACGCGCGTCGCCGTGCCGTCCACCGGATCGACCCCGCTTGCACACGCTGGCGGGGTTTTCGCTTTTCCAGGGAGACCCCGACGCGGTCGGTCCACCCGCCGGAGACGGGCGGGCCGATCCAGCAGGCCGCACCAATCAGGGGCGGCCGGTCCCAGGTAATCCGAGAAAGCTAGGGAGGGGTCTCATCAGCGCCGAGCCCCGCATCAATGACCGCATCCGGGTGCCCGAGGTCCGTCTCGTCGGACCCAACGGTGAACAGGTCGGAATCGTCTCCGTGCAGGACGCCCTGCGCCTCGCCCAGGAGTCGGACCTCGACCTCGTCGAGGTAGCGCCGACCGCGCGCCCGCCGGTCGCCAAGCTGATGGACTACGGCAAGTTCAAGTACGAGTCAGCGGTCAAGGCCCGCGAAGCCCGTAAGAACCAGTCGAACACGATCATCAAGGAGATCAAGCTCCGCCCGAAGATCGACCCGCACGACTACGAGACCAAGAAGGGTCACGTGGTGCGGTTCCTCAAGAGCGGGGACAAGGTCAAGGTGACGATCATGTTCCGTGGTCGTGAGCAGTCCCGTCCGGAGCTGGGCCGCCGCCTGCTGGCGCGGCTCGCCGAGGACGTCCAGGACCTTGGCACGGTGGAGTCGCAGCCCAAGCAGGACGGCCGCAACATGGTCATGGTGATCGGCCCGCACAAGCGGCGGTCCGAGCACAAGGCCGAGGCCCGCGCGGCCGCGGCGGGGGACAAGTCCCGCCGCGAACAGCCCGACGCACAGGCCTAGCGGCTCCGGGGAAGTCCCCCACCGCCCGGCCGCCGGAAGGGACCGGGTGGTGGGGTGGGCTGTGCGCGGACATCCGAACGCGTCACGGCCGGCGTCCAGGGACCCCGCCACAGTGACGGAAGCAGTGGCGGAACAACCGTGTCGCCCGCGCCCCGCGCGCGGACCGACACGCCGACGGAGTAGGAGACGACGGCGACATGCCGAAGAACAAGACCCACAGTGGGGCCAAGGACCGCTTCAAGGTCACCGGCTCTGGCAAGATCATGCGCCGCCGTGCCAACAAGAACCACATCCTTGAGCACAAGACCTCCAAGCGCAAGCGCAAGCTGAGCAACGAGGCCGTGCTCGCCCCCGCGGACGCGAAGTTCATCAAGAAGCTTCTCGGCAAGTAGTCCGCGAACCTTCCCCTCCCACCGGAAGCGCCCCCGCGCCCCAGCGGCGCGGTGACGGCCGCCGGGTGGGATCGACCAGAAGCGAATCCGGTCGCCGGACTCCTCGGAGTCGGGCCGGTCGGCGCGCCCCGCGCGCCGGAACACACAAGAGGGAGTCACAGTGGCACGCGTGAAGCGGGCTCTCAACGCCAAGAAGAAGCGCAAGGTCGTCCTCGACCGGGCGAGCGGCTACCGCGGTCAGCGTTCGCGCCTGTACCGCAAGGCCAAGGAGCAGATGCTCCACTCGATGACCTACGCCTACCGCGACCGCAAGGACCGCAAGGGCCAGTTCCGTCGTCTGTGGATCCAGCGGATCAACGCGGCCTCCCGCGCCAACGGCCTCACCTACAACCGCTTCATGCAGGGCCTGAAGCTGGCCGGCATCGAGGTCGACCGCCGTATGCTCGCCGAGCTGGCCGTCAACGACGAGGCCGCGTTCGCGACCCTGGTGGAGACCGCCAAGAAGGCCCTTCCGGCCGAGGCCGCGGCCTGACCGGTTCCACACGGAGTCTGACGGGTAGAGCGATGGCGAGCCACGAGTTCACGAGTGTCCGGTCACCCAGGATCAAGGGGGTTCGGCGGCTCGCCAAACGCACCTTCCGCCAGCGCGAGCGGCGCTTCCTCGCCGAGGGGCCGCAGGCCGTGCGCGAAGCGCTGGCCGCGGCCGGCGGTGCCGGGCGGTCCCCCTATGGCGGGACCGCCCCCGGCGTGGTCGAGGTGTACGCCACGACCGAGGCCATGCAGCGCCATCTGGACCTGATGGACGCCGCCCACACGGCGGGCGTCCCGGTCCACCGGGTCAGCCTCGACGTCATGACGGAGCTGGCCCAGACCGTCACCCCGCAGGGCGTCATCGCCGTCTGCGAGTTCGTCGACGTCCCCCTGGACGGGGTCGGCGACGTGCGCCTGGCGGCGGTCCTGTCCCACGTCCGCGACCCGGGCAACGCGGGTACGGTGCTGCGCACCGCCGACGCCGCCGGGGCCGACGTGGTCATCTTCACCGACGCCTCCGTGGACCCCTACAACGGCAAGTGCGTGCGGGCCTCCGCCGGGAGCCTGTTCCACCTGCCCATCGTGGTGGGCGTCCCGGTGGCGCGGGCGGTCGACTTCCTGCGCGAGCGCGGCGCCCGGGTCTGGGCCGCCGACGGCGGCGGGCCGCGGGACCTGCACGAGGTCGCCGACGGCGGGGACCTGGACGGTCCGGTCGGCTGGGTCTTCGGTAACGAGGCCTGGGGCCTGCCGGAGGAGACCGTCCGCCTGACGGACGGCGCGGTCAGCGTCCCCATCTACGGCGGGGCCGAGAGCCTGAATCTGGCCACGGCCGCGGCCGTGTGCCTCTACACCACCGCGCGCCAGCAGCGGCGCTCCTGAGGGCCGGCGGGGATTTCCGGCGCCGACGCGCCACTCGCATTGGCAAATGCACGTGCACGGGGTGTCGGTGCCGATAGGGTCTGAGCGGGATCACGGTGGCGCCCCCCGATGCGCCACCCGCCCCGACGTGGGCGGAGATCCCTGTTCAAGAGGCGTACCGGACGGACGTGCCGGGTAGATCTGCGGTGGTGGTCGCGGATGCCGGCGCCATCGGTCGGCGGCACGCAGGCGCGGATGCCCTGCGTCCGTGGACCTACAAGGGGAGCGGGGAGAGGCGTGGGCAGCGGCCGGCAGGTGGATCACCCGGTGGAGGACGGAGAGGGTGCACACCCCTCCGACACCCCCCCGGACGACGGCACCGGAGGCGACCCGACCCCCGCACCGCTGTGGGACGTGGACGACACCGTCACCGGCCACGCCCCGCTGCACGCCGACGACCTGCCCGACGGCGTCGTCGTCGCCGACGCCCGCGGCCGCGTCATCCTCTACAACGCCCAGGCCGCCCAGCTCACCGGCATCCCCGCCGCTGACGCCCTGCGGCGCGACTTCCGCGCCGCCCTGCCGCTGGTCGGCGCGGACGGCAACGACTGGTGGGAGGCCAGCGACCCCTACGGGGGGGACCGCGGCCGCACCCGCCAGACCGAGCGCGCCCTGTACCTGCCCGACGACCGCGAGATCCTCGTCGCCGCCCGCTACGTGCGCGCCCGCCCCGGCGGCGACCTCGTCCGCCTGGTCGTCACCCTGCGCGACGCCTCCACACGCGCCGAGCGCAGCCGCGCCGACCTCGTCTCCGAGGTCGCCCACGAGCTGCGCTCCCCGCTGACCAGCGTCAAGGGCTTCACCTCCACGCTGCTCACCAAGTGGGAACGGCTCACCGACAAGCAGAAGCTGTTCATGCTGGAGACCGTCAACGCCGACGCCGACCGCGTCACCCGGCTCATCCACGACCTGCTCGACGTCTCCCGCATCGAGTCCGGCCGCATCGAGGTCCGCCGCCAGGTCGTCGACGTCACCGAGGTGGTGCGCCGGGTCGTCGCCGGCCGCGTCGCCTCCGGCGAGTCGGAGGAGCGCTTCCGGGTCGAGACGCGCGAAGGCCTCCCGCAGATGTGGCTGGACCCCGACAAGCTCGAACAGATCCTCTCCAACCTCGTGGAAAACGGGGTGCGGCACGGCGCTGGTACTGTCAGTATCGTGATCGAGCCGTGTGAGGGAGGAGCAGCGGTGTCGGTGCGCGACGAAGGCCAGGGCATAGCGCCCGAGACCATTCCGCGCGTCTTCCGCCAGTTCTGGCGCAGCAAGCGCCGGAGCGGGACCGGCCTCGGGCTGTTCATCGTCAAGGGCCTCGTCGAGGCCCACGGCGGCACGATCACCGTCGGACGCGCCCCCAGCGGCGGTGCCGAGTTCCGATTTACCATGCCCGCCGGGACGCCCGAGTTCGTCTGAAGCCCTTCAGACCCTCCGACGCCCCCGGTGGGCTCCACGGCGTGCCCGGGACCGGTGAGTGGACCCTTCCCTGCGCGCCCGACATCCCTGAGCCTTCCCTGTCGGCCCCGTCCGCCCCACGGCGGACCGTGACCACCGCACGCCTCCCTCCTGCACGGGGACGCGGCGGTGAGGTGACCAACCATGTCTGCACCGAACAATTCCTTCGACCCGGTCGAGGTGACCCCCCTGCACCCCGACGAGGTCGCCCGCATGCGCGAGGAGGCTCTGGCCGCCATCGCAGCGGCGAAGGACCTCGCCGAACTCAAGGAGGTCCGTCTCGCCCACGCCGGCGACCGGTCCCCGCTGGCCCTGGCCAACCGTGAGATCGGGGCGCTGCCCCCGGCGGCCAAGGCCGACGCGGGCAAGCGCGTCGGCGGCGCCCGCCGCGACGTCGGCCAGGCCCTCAAGGAGCGCCAGACCGCCCTGGAGGCCGAGCGCGACGAGCGCGTCCTGGTCGAGGAGCGGGTCGACGTCACCCTGCCCTGGGACCGGGCCCCGCGCGGCGCCCGCCACCCGCTGACCACCGTCGCCGAGCGCATGGCCGACGTGTTCGTCGGCATGGGCTTCGAGATCGCGGAGGGCCCCGAGGTCGAGGCGGAGTGGTTCAACTTCGACGCCCTCAACTTCCAGCCCGACCACCCGGCCCGCACCATGCAGGACACCTACTTCGTCGAGGGCCCCGGCGGCGGGGACTCCGGCATGGTCATGCGCACCCACACCTCGCCGGTGCAGGTCCGCGCGCTGCTCTCGCGCGAGCTGCCCGTGTACGTGGTCGCGCCGGGCAAGACCTTCCGCACCGACGAGCTCGACGCCACCCACAGCCCGGTCTTCCACCAGCTGGAGGGCCTGGTCGTGGACAAGGGCATCACGATGGCGCACCTGCGCGGCGCCATCGACGCCTTCGTCGGGTCCATGTTCGGGGAGGGCCTGCGCACCCGCTTCCGCGCCTCCTACTTCCCCTTCACCGAGCCGTCGGCCGAGGTGGACATGGAGTGCTTCGTGTGCCGCGGCGCGTCGGTGGGCGACCCCGACAACCCGTGCCGCACCTGCTCCAGCGAGGGCTGGATCGAGCTCGGCGGCTGCGGCGTGGTCAACCCGCGCGTGCTCGTCGCCGCCGGGGTCGACCCCGAGGTCTACAGCGGCTGGGCCTTCGGCCTGGGAATCGAACGGACACTGATGTTCGCGCACGGCGTGCGCGACATGCACGACATGGTCGAGGGCGACATCCGCTTCACCTCGGCGTTCGGGAGTGAGAACTGATGCGCGTCCCCCTTTCCTGGCTGCGGGAGTACGTCGACCTGCCGGCCGACGTCACCGCACGCGACCTGGCCTCGCGGCTCACGCTGGCCGGGCTCGAGGTCGAGACCGTCGACACCCTGGGCGCCGACCTGACCGGCCCCGTCGTCTACGGGCGCGTCCTGGAGATCGAGGAGCTCACCGGGTTCAAGAAGCCCATCCGCTACTGCCGGGTGGACGTCGGGTCGGCCAACGGCACCGGCGAGCCCCAGCAGATCATCTGCGGCGCCCGCAACTTCGCCGAGGGCGACCTCGTCGTCGTCTCGCTGCCCGGTGCCGAGCTGCCCGGCGGCTTCAGGATCGGCGCCCGCAAGACCTACGGCCGGATGTCCGAGGGCATGATCTGCTCGGCCACCGAGCTGGGCCTGTGGGAGGACCACAGCGGCATCGTCGTCCTCCCCGAGGGCTTCGGCGAGGTCGGCGAGGACGCCATCGGCCCGCTCGGCCTGCGCGAGGACGTCATCGACATCGCCGTGACGCCCGACCGCGGCTACGCGCTGTCGATCCGCGGCGTGGCCCGCGACACCGCCTCCCTGTACGGCGTCGCGTTCCACGACCCCGCCGACGTCGCCGTGCCCGCCCCCGCGGGCGAGGGCCACCCGGCCGCCATCGCCGACGACTCCCTGTGCGACAGCCTCGTCCTGCGCGGCGCCACCGGCTTCGACCCCGACGCGCCCAGCCCGCTGTGGATGAAGCGGCGCCTGCACCAGTGCGGGGTGCGCCCCGTCTCCCTGGCCGTCGACATCACCAACTACGTGATGCTCGAGCTCGGCCAGCCGCTGCACGCCTGGGACCGCGACCGCCTCACCGGCACCGTCACCGTGCGCGCCGCCGAGGCGGGGGAGAAGCTGGAGACCCTGGACCACGTCCAGCGCTCCCTGGACACCGACGACATCGTCATCGCCGACGGGTCCGGCGCCCAGGCGATCGCCGGGGTCATGGGCGGTGTGGACACCGAGATCGGCCTGTCCTCCACCTCGGTCCTGATCGAGGCCGCCCACTTCGACGAGATGCACATCGCCCGGGCCTCGCGCCGCCACCAGCTCTCCTCGGAGGCCTCCCGCCGCTTCGAGCGCGGCGTGGACTCCGGCCTCCAGCTCGCCGCCGCCACCCGCGCCGTCGGGCTGCTGGCCGAGCTGGGCGGGGCGACCGTCGAGGACGCCTACACCCATCTGGACCGGGTCGCCCCGCGCGCGCCCATCACGGTGCGGGCCGGACACGCCTCCTCGGTCTCCGGGGTCGACTACCCGGCCGGCACCACCGAGAAGTGGCTGACGGCCATCGGCTGCGAGGTGGCCGCGGACGGGGACGTCCTGACCGTCACCCCGCCGTCCTGGCGGCCCGACCTCACCGACCCCAACGACCTGGCCGAGGAGGTCATCCGGTTCGAGGGCTACGAGAACATCCCCTCGATCCGGCCGCGCGGCTCGGGCCGCGGCCTCACCGAGGGCCAGCGGCTGCGCCGCGCCGTCGGCCGGGCCCTGGCCGACGCCGGGTACAACGAGGTGCTGTCCTACCCGTTCACCGGTGAGCGCGACCTCGACGGGCTCCAGCTGCCCGCCGACGACGCCCGCAGGGTCGCCCTTCGCCTGGCCAACCCGCTCAACGACGAGGAGCCGCTGCTGCGGACCACGCTGCTGCCGGGCCTGTTCAAGGCGCTGGCCCGCAACGTGGGGCGCGGTTTCACCGACGTGGCCCTCTTCGAGACGGGCCTGGTGTACCGGCCCGAGCGGGGCGCGACCCGCGCCCCGCTCCTGCCGGTGGACCGCGGACCGAGCGCGGAGGAGCTGGCGCTGATCGACGCCGCCCTGCCCGCCCAGCCGCGCCGGATCGGCGTCGTCATCACCGGCGACGCCGAGCGCGCCGGCTGGTGGGGCGGGGGCCGAGCGGCCACCTGGGCCGACGCGATCCAGGCCGCCCGCGAGGTCGCCCGGGTCGCCGGGGTGGAGCTGGAGGCGGAGGCCGACGCCCACGCCCCCTGGCACCCGGGCCGCTGCGCCGCACTGTACGTGCGGGTCGGGGGCGAGCGCGTGCTCGTCGGCCACGCCGGGGAGCTGCACCCGCGCACCGTCAAGGCGTTCGGGCTGCCCGAGCGCACCGCGGCGATGGAGCTGGAGCTGGACCACCTCGAGCGGGCCCGCACCCCGGTCGTCGCCCCGGAGGTCTCCACCTACCCGGTGGCGGTCCAGGACGTGGCCCTGGTCGTGGACGAGTCCGTCCCGGTCGGCGAGATCGGCGCCGCGCTGGCGGCGGGCGCCGGGGAGCTGCTGGAGAGCGTGCGCCTGTTCGACGTCTACACCGGCGAGCAGGTGGGCGAGGGCCGCAAGTCGGTGGCCTTCACCCTGCGCTTCCGCGCCGCCGACCGCACGCTGACGGCGGAGGAGGCGGGCGCCGCCCGCGACGCCGCCGTGGCCGCGGCGGCCGAGCGCACCGGCGCCGCGCTGCGCGCCTGACACGCCGCGCCGGCGCACCGCGCCACCGCGAGGGGCCGCCCCGTCCACCGACGGGGCGGCCCCTCCCGCGTTCCCCGGGCCCGTGCCCTCAGGGGCCCGTGTTTCCCGGAGATGGCCGCCGGAAGGCGGAACGCTCTCCGGGGGAGGGGACGCGAAGAACTTTTTTCGGCCCTGTTCTCCCAGCGTGTCATGGGTTTTCCGGACCATGTGCCGGGGTAGCCGGAATGACCCCGGTGTTTCGGGGCATGAAAGTTCGTTTCGTCTCTTGCTGTGAGGCGTCCCCCACATTTAGCCTGCAAGCACCCGCCCCTCCCAGGGCGCCCGGGGGCGGGGACCGCAGTATTCCCGGCAGCGCGTCGTCGTTCGCGCACGTCCACGGTTCGGAGGTCGCCCTATGACCGAAACGGCTCTCCCGTTCGTTCCCGCCGCCCCGCAGGTGCGGGAGCCCGGCCGCCTCTGGCACACCTTCTGCGATATGAACACGGTCCGCAAGGGCCCCGAGTTCACGGTGGCGCGCGCCGAGGGCGTGTGGCTCTGGGACGAGGCCGGCGACCGGTACCTCGACGGCACGGCCAGCCTCTGGTACTGCAACGTCGGCCACGGCCGCCCCGAGATCGCCGAGGCCGTCCACCGTCAGATGCTGACCCTGGACGCCTACACCGTCTACGGGGACTTCTCCAACGCCCCCGCGGCGCGGCTCAGCGAGCGGCTGGCCGCGCACGCCCCGGTCGACGACCCGCGGGTGATCCTCACCTGCGGGGGAGGGGAGTCCATCGACACCGCGGCCAAGCTGGCCCGCCGCTTCCACGCCGTCACCGGGGCCCCGGAGCGGGTCCACCTGATCAGCCGCACCGGCGGCTACCACGGCCTGCACGGGTTCGGCACCAGCGTGATCGGCATGGAGCGGTTCCGCACCGGTTACGGGCCGCTGGTCGAGGACGTGTCGGTGGTCCCGCACGACTCCGCGGCCGCCCTGGAGGCGGAGATCCTGCGGGTGGGCCCCGGGCGGGTGGCCGCCTTCTTCGCCGAGCCCGTCATCGGGGCGGGCGGGGTGTACGCGCCGCCGCCGGACTACTTCACCGAGGTGGCCCGCATCTGCGAGCGGTACGGCGTGCTGTTCATCGTCGACAGCGTGATCTGCGCGTTCGCCCGGCTGGGCGACTGGTTCGGGATCGAGCGCTTCGGGGTGCGGCCCGACATGATCGTCTTCGCCAAGGGCGTCTCCAGCGGCTACCTGCCGCTGGGCGGCGTGGTGGTGAGCGGCCGGGTGGCCGATCCGTTCTGGTACCGGGAGGGCCACCCCTTCCTGCACGGCACCACCTACGCCGGGCACCCGACGGCCTGTGCCGCGGCCATGGCCAACCTGGACATCCTGGAGCGGGAGGACCTGTTCACGGTGTCCCTGGAGGTGGAGCGGCAGCTGGACGGGGCCCTGCGCTCCCTGGCCGACCACCCGCTGGTCGCGCAGGTCCGCTCGGGCACCGGGGTGATGGCCGCGGTGGAGCTCACCGAGGAGGCGCTGGCCGGGCGGGGGATCACCACGGCGGAGGTGTTCGCCGAGGCGCGTGCGCGCGGGGTGATCCTGCGGCCGGTCCCGACGGCGCTGCTCATCTCGCCGCCGCTGACCATCACCTGGGAGCAGATCGACCACCTGGTCTCCACCCTGGCCGGCGCCCTGGACGCGGTGGCCGCCCGCCACTGAGGCCGGGCCTTGAGGGCCGCCTCCCGCGGAACACCGCGGTGGGCGGCCCTCGGTCGGCCGGGGCGCGGTCCCGGCCGCCGGGGAGTCGGCCGGGTGAAATATTTTCCTTGGAAAAGACTTTCCCGTGCGCCCATCATCCGGTATTGTTTCTCGGGAAGATACTTCTTGAGGGGGCGGACCATGACCGCACGGCCGACCGAGGACACCGCGACGCTCACCGACGACGACCTCATCACCGCCTGGGGCCTGCTGCACGAGGCCATGAACGGCGTCCACCCCAGGCTGCTGCGCGGTATCACCCCCGACGGCAAGGACATGGCCGGGCCCTGGTTCGAGGTCCTCATACGCCTGCAGCGCACCCCCGGGCACCGGCTCCCGATGAGCCGCCTGGCCCGCGAGGTCAGCCTCAGCACCGGCGGCTTCACCAAGCTCGCCGACCGGCTCGAACGCGAGGGGTACCTCAAGCGCGAGAACTGCTCGTCCGACCGGCGCGTGGTCTACGCGACCCTCACCCCCCAGGGAGTGGAGTTCATCGGCCAGGTGCGGGTCAAGCACGTCGAGCGTCTGCGCGAGCACGTCCTGGGGCCGTTGGGCGAGGAGGGCGTGCGCACCCTGTCCGCGGTCGCGCGCACGCTCCGTGACAGCACGGTCTGACCCCGGATCACCCGTCGGAAACGCTCGGTAGTCGATTCCCCGGTCGGAATGTCGTCGTGTCCGTACGAAAGTACGGAAAACGTCCCACCGGCCTTCGTTCCCGTGTAGGTTGGCGGATGTTCGAGGACTCCGGGGGAGGGGTCCCAACGGTAAGGCCCCGGGGGGAATCATGGGACTGTTCACCACTGCCGCGCAGCTGAGGCCGATCCCCCGGTCCCCCCGCTTCGCCAACGGTTCCGTCTCCTTCTGGTTCCGTGACATCGGCCTTCCCGAGCGCAGGGACCCCCTGCCGGGCACCGCCGACTACGACGTCTGCGTCGTCGGCGCGGGGTACACGGGGCTGTGGACCGCCTACTACCTCAAGAAGGCGCAGCCCGACCTGCGCATCGCGGTGGTCGAGCGCGAGTTCGCCGGCTTCGGCGCCTCCGGCCGTAACGGAGGGTGGCTGTCGGCGGAGTTCGCGGGCTCCCGCGAGCGCTACGCGCAGTCACACGGAAAGAGCGCGTTCATCGCCCTGCAACGCGCGATGATGAGCACCGTCGACGAGGTCATCTCCGCCGCGGCCGCCGAGGGCATCGACGCCGACATCGTCAAGGGCGGCATGCGCCTGGTCGCCACCAACGCCGCCCAGCGGGACCGGCTGGCCGAGGACATCGAGTACCTCCAGGAGTGGGGGTACTGGCCCGACGACATCCACATGCTCCCCGAGGGGCACGCCCCCTCCCTGGCCGTCGCCGACGCGGTCGCCTGCGCCTACTCCCCGCACGCCGCGCGCGTGCAGCCCGCCAAGCTGGTCACCGGCCTGGCCAGGGCGGTCGAGGCGCTGGGGGTGACCATCTTCGAGGGCACCGCCGTGGAGGAGATCCGCCCCCGCCGGGGCGTGGCCCGCCCGGCCGTGGTCACCGACCACGGCACCGTCTACGCCGACCACGTCGTGCGCGCCACCGAGGGCTTCACCTCCACCCTGCGCGGCCAGCGCCGCGAATGGCTGCCGATGAACTCCTCGATGATCGTCACCGAGCCCGTTCCGGCCCAGGTGTGGGACAAGATCGGCTGGGAGGGCCGCGACGTCCTGGGCGACACCGCGCACGCCTACGTCTACGCCCAGCGCACCGCCGACGACCGCATCGCCATCGGCGGCCGGGGCGTGCCCTACCGCTTCGGGTCGGCCCAGGACAAGGACGGCGCCACCCAGCCCCAGGCCATCGCCGAGCTGTGGCGCGCGCTCACCCGCATGTTCCCGGACGTGGCGGAGGTGCCCGTCGAGCACGCCTGGTCCGGCGTCCTGGGCGTGCCCCGCGACTGGTGCCCCAGCGTGCACATGGACACCGAGACCGGCATCGGCTGGGCCGGGGGCTACGTCGGCAGCGGCGTGGCCACCAGCAACCTGGCCGGGCGCACCCTGCGCGACCTCATCCTGGGTCGGGACACCGAGCTCACCCGGCTGCCCTGGGTGGGCCACCAGGTGCGCGGCTGGGAGCCCGAGCCGCTGCGCTGGGTCGGCACGCAGGTCATCTACGGGCTCTACCGCACCGCCGACCGCCGCGAGTCCAAGACCTCCGAGGAGAAGGCCCACACCTCCCGCCTCGCTGGCATCGCCGGGCGCATCGCCGGCCGCTGACCGGACACCGCCGTACCGGGGCCGGTGTGAGCGTGCTCGCACCGGCCTTCCTCCGATCCGGCTTGCATAAATTTGCAGCAGTGTGCATGATAGTTCAGTCATTGAGAGTGAGGGGAGCACCATGGGTTACAACGCGGCGGTCGCCGGGGCCAGTGGATACGCCGGAGGCGAGGTGCTCCGCCTGCTGATCGGCCACCCCGACATCGAGATCGGCGCCGTCACCGCCGCCAAGAACGCCGGGACGCCGCTCATCCGGCACCAGCCGCACCTGCTCCCGCTGGCCGACCGCGTCCTGGCCCCCACCGACGTCGACTCCCTGCGCGGCCACGACCTCGTGTTCCTGGCCCTGCCGCACGGCCAGTCCGCCGACATCGCCCGGCAGCTCGGCGAGGACGTCCTCGTCATCGACTGCGGCGCCGACTTCCGGCTCGTGGACTCCTCCTCCTGGGAACGCTTCTACGGCACCCCCCACGCCGGGACCTGGCCCTACGGCCTGCCCGAGCTGCCCGGACAGCGCGAGCGCCTCACCGGCGCCAAGCGCGTCGCCGTCCCCGGCTGCCACGTCACCGTCGCCACCCTCGCGCTCTTCCCCGGCCTGGCCGAGCAGCTCGTCGAACCCGACCTCACCGTCGTCGCCGTCACCGGCACCTCCGGCGCGGGCAAGGCCCCCAAGCCGAACCTCATCGGCAGCGAGGTCATGGGCGCCCTCACCCCCTACGGCGTCGGCGGCGCCCACCGCCACAACCCCGAGATCGTCCAGAACCTCACCGCGGTCACCGGCGAACCCGTCAAGCTGTCCTTCACCCCCGTCCTGGCCCCCCTGCCGCGCGGCATCCTCGCCACCTGCACCGCCCCCCTCAAGCCCGGCACCACCGCGGAGCAGGTCCGCGCCGCCTACGAGACCGCCTACGCCGACGAGCCCTTCGTCCACCTCCTGCCCGAGGGGACCTGGCCCAGCACCGCCATGACGCTCGCCGCCAACACCACCCTCGTCCAGGTCACCGTGGACCCCGACGCCGGACGCATGGTCGCCGTCGCCGCCCTGGACAACCTCACCAAGGGCACCGCGGGCGGCGCGATCCAGAGCGCCAACCTCGCCCTGGGCCTGCCCGAGACCACCGGCCTCCCGCTCGCCGCCGTGGCCCCCTGACCACCGGAAAGCTGGAAAGGCACAACGTGAGCGTCACCGCACCCCTGGGCTTCCGGGCCGCGGGAGTCAGCGCGGGCATCGCCGTCCCCGGCGTACGCGACGTCGCCGTCCTCGTCAACGACGGCCCCTCCCGGGCGGCCGGGGCGGTCTTCGGCTCCGGCGCCGACCGCTCGGCCCCCGCCCTGTGGTCCCGCCAGGTCCTGGCCGGCGGCCGGGTCCGCGCCGCCGTCCTCAACTCCGGCTGCGCCAACGTCGACACCGTCCCCCTCGGCTTCCAGGACGTCCACGCCCTGGCCGAGCACACCGCGGCCGCCGTCGACGACTCCGCGGCCGAGATCGCCCTGTGCGCCGCCGGACCCGTCGGCACCCGCCCGCCCCTGGACCGGCTCACCGGCGGCGTCACCGCCGCCGTCGCCGAACTCTCCCGCTCCGGCGGGCTGACCGCCGCCGACGCCGTCCGCACCACCGACACCGTCGTCAAGATCGTCTTCCGGCGCGGGGACGGCTACACCGTCGGCGCCATGGCCAAGGGACCGGACCCCTCCCTGTCCAGCGGCCTGTACATCGTCACCACCGACGCCGACCTGACCGCCGACCGGTGCCGCGCCCTC
The DNA here is from genome assembly GCF_018316655.1 of Nocardiopsis changdeensis. Taxonomy (GTDB): domain Bacteria; phylum Actinomycetota; class Actinomycetes; order Streptosporangiales; family Streptosporangiaceae; genus Nocardiopsis; species Nocardiopsis changdeensis. The sequence continues at coordinate 2,149,982 of NZ_CP074133.1, forward strand.
ATCGCCGACGCCGCCGCCAAGACCCTCCCCCCGTTCACCGGACCGGCCGACACCGCCCTGCTCATGGCCAGCGGGGCCGCCGGCACCACCCCCGACGAGGAGGCCTTCGCGGCCCTGCTCGCCGACGTGTGCGCCGACCTGGCCGCCCAGATCGACGCCGACCCCGCCACCACGGAGCACGAGGACCGGACATGATCTCCCGAGCCACCGACAGCGCCGCCACCGGCGACGACCGAGCCCAGGCCATCGACAAGGCCGCCAACCTCATCGAGGCGCTGCCCTGGCTGTCCCGCTTCCACGGCCGCACCGTCGTGGTCAAGTACGGCGGCAACGCCATGATCAACGAGGAACTGCGCGTCCGCTTCGCCGAATCGGTCGTCTTCCTCTACTACGCCGGACTGCGCCCCGTCGTCGTCCACGGCGGCGGCCCCCAGATCAGCGCCATGCTCGAACGCTCCGGGGTGGAGTCCACCTTCACCGCCGGGCTGCGCGTCACCACCGACGAGGCCATGGACATCGTCCGCATGGTCCTCACCGGCCAGGTCAACCGCGAGATCGTCGGCCTGATCAACCGGCACGGCCCCTTCGCCGTCGGCATGTCCGGCGAGGACGCCAACCTGCTGGTCGCCGAACGCAAGAGCGTCACGGTGGACGGCCGGGAGGTCGACCTCGGCCGCGTCGGCGAGGTCACCGAGGTCAACGCGGGCGCCGTCGCCGCCCTGCTGGCCGACGGCCGCATCCCCGTCGTCTCCAGCGTCGCCCGCGCCGACGACGGCGGCGTCTACAACGTCAACGCCGACACCGCCGCCTCCGAGATCGCCGTCGCCCTGGGCGCCAGCAAGCTCATCATGCTCACCGACGTCGAAGGCCTCTACGCCGACTACCCGGCCAACACCGAGCTGGTCAGCCGCCTCAACGTCGACGAGCTCCGCGCCCTGCTCCCCACGCTCTCCTCCGGCATGCTCCCCAAGATGGAGGCCTGCCTCACCGCCGTCGAGGGCGGTGTGCCCCAGGCCCACATCATCGACGGCCGCGTCCCGCACTCCCTCCTCCTGGAGGTCTTCACCGACCAGGGCGTCGGCACGATGGTCGCCGACGAGGAACTGGAGGCGGCCCTGCTCGCCGGAGACCGCCCGCGCCCCTGGCGCCCCCACGACACCCGCACCGACCACACCGACGGAGGCAGGCCATGACCGGCTCCGAACTGCGCGAACGCTTCTCGGCCTCGCTCATGCCCAACTACGGCGTCCCGCCGATCGCCCTCACCCTGGGACGCGGCTGCGAGGTCTACGACGCCGACGGGCGCCAGTACCTCGACCTCATCGCGGGCATCGCCGTCTCCTCCCTGGGGCACGGCCACCCCGCCCTGGTCAAGGCCGTGGCCCACCAGGCGGCCACCATCGCCCACACCAGCAACCTCTTCATCAACGAGCGCGAGATCGAGCTGGCGGAGCGGCTCGTCTCCCTGCTCGGCGGCGACGCCAAGGTGTACTTCTCCAACTCCGGCACCGAGGCCAACGAGGCCGCCCTCAAGCTGGTCAAGCGCGCCGCCGGCCCGGGCCGCCACTACTTCGTCGCCGCGGGGAAGGGCTTCCACGGCCGCACCTCCGGCTCCCTCGCCCTGACCGGCAAGGACTCCATCCGCGAGCCCTTCGGGCCGTTCGGCATGGACGTGCGCTTCGTCCCCCACGGCGACCTCGACGCCCTGCGCGAGGCCGTCGACACCGGCTGCACCGCCGTGTTCGTCGAACCCACCCAGGGCGAGGCCGGCGTCGTCCCCGCCCCCGAGGGCTACCTCGCCGGGGTCCGCGAGATCTGCGACGCCACCGGCACGGCCTTCGTTCTGGACGAGATCCAGAGCGGCATCGGCCGCACCGGAGCCTGGTTCGCGCACCAGGAGGCCGGGGTGCGCCCCGACGTCCTCACCCTCGCCAAGGGACTGGGCGGCGGCCTGCCCATCGGCGCCTGCGTCGGCTTCGGCCGCTACGCCGACGCCTTCCACAAGGGCGACCACGGCTCCACCTTCGGCGGCAACCCCATCGCCTGCGCCGCGGCCCTGGCCGTCCTGGACACCATCGAGAAGGAGGGCCTGCTCGCCCACACCGCCGTCATGGGGGACCTGCTCGCCGAGCAGCTCGACGCCATCGACCACCCCCTGCTCGCCGGGCAGCGCGGCTCGGGCCTGTGGCGGGCCCTGACCCTGACCGGGCCGCACGCCGCCCACGTCCAGGAACAGGCAGCGGTCCGCGGCTTCCTGGTCAACGCGGTCGCCCCCGACGCCATCCGGCTCGCCCCGCCGCTGGTCATCACACCCGAGCAGATCGGGGTCTTCATCGAGGCCCTGCCCACCATCCTCGACGCCGCCGAGGCCGCCACCAAGGAGAAGCAGTCATGACCCGGCACTTCCTTCGCGACGACGACCTGAGCCCGGCCGAGCAGGCCCGGGTGCTGGACCTCGCCGACGCCATGAAGAAGGACCGCTTCGCCCACCGGCCCCTGGCCGGCCCGCGCACCGTGGCCCTCCTCTTCGACAAGCCCTCCACCCGCACCCGCCTGTCCTTCAGCGTCGGCGTCGCCGACCTCGGCGGCGCCCCGCTGGTCCTGGACTCGGGCAGCACCCAGATGGGCCGCGGCGAACCCCTCGCCGACACCGCCCGCGTCCTGCAGCGCCAGGTGGCCGCCGTCGTCTGGCGGACCTTCGCCCAGGCCGACCTGGAGACCCTGGCCGCCGACATCACCGTCCCGGTGGTCAACGCCCTCACCGACGAGTTCCACCCCTGCCAGATCCTGGCCGACCTCCAGACGGTCCGCGAGCACAAGGGCGCCCTGGCCGGGCTCACCCTGGCCTACCTGGGCGACGGCGCCAACAACATGGCGCACTCCTACCTGCTGGGCGGCGCCACCGCGGGGCTCCACGTCCGCGTCGCCGCCCCCGACGGCTACCACCCCGACCCGCGGGTCCTGGCCCGCGCGGCCGAGATCGCCCGCACCACCGGTGGGTCGGTCTCCGTCACCACCGACCCCCGCGAGGCCGCCGCCGGGGCCGACGTCCTGGCCACCGACACCTGGGTCTCCATGGGCCAGGAGGCCGAGGCCGCCGACCGCGAGGCGCCCTTCCGCCCCTACATCGTCGACGAGGACCTCCTGTCCGCCGCCGACCCCGGGGCGATCGTCCTGCACTGCCTGCCCGCCTACCGCGGCAAGGAGATCTCCGCGGGCGTCATCGACGGGCCGCAGAGCGTCGTCTGGGACGAGGCCGAGAACCGGCGCCACGCCCAGAAGGCCCTGCTGGCCTTCCTGCTGGAGCACACCGACGCCGAAGGGGACGTGCGACGATGACCGTCGACGGGGGCGCCACCGCACCGATGACCAAGGCGGCGCGGCACGCCCGCATCACCGAGGTCCTCACCCGCGAGGACATCCGCTCCCAGGGCGAGCTGGCCAAACGGCTCGCCGAGACGGGCGTCCTGGTCACCCAGGCCACCCTCTCCCGCGACCTGGACGAACTCGGCGCGGTCAAGCTCCGCACCGCCGCCGGGCACCTCGCCTACGTCCTGCCGGGGGAGGGGGGCGAACGCCTCCAGCGCACCCGCCCCGACACCCTGGACCTGTCCCAGGCTTCCGGCGCCCGGCTCACCCGGCTGGCCGAGGACCTGCTGGTGTCGGCGGAGGCGTCCGCCAACATGGTCATCGTCCGCACCCCGCCGGGCGCCGCGCAGTTCCTGGCCTCGGCCATCGACCACACCGACTTCCACGCCATCCTGGGGACGATCGCCGGAGACGACACCATCCTGGTCATCTCCCGCGACCCCCAGGGCGGCGAGGAGCTGGCCGCCGCGCTGCTGCGGCTGGCCGACCGCAGGCCGTAGCGGCGCCCGCGCGCCGCCGGCGGCCCGCGGACCGCACCCGAACCACGTTGAGGAGAACCACACCATGGCCGACCAGCCCGAGGCGCTGCGCCTGTGGGGAGGCCGCTTCGAGGGCGGACCGGACCAGGCCCTGGCCCGGCTGTCGCTGAGCACCCACTTCGACTGGCGGCTCGCCCGCCACGACATCGCCGGATCGCGCGCCCACGCCCGGGCGCTGCACCGCGCCGGACTGCTCACCGGGGACGAGCTCGACCGCATGATCGCCGGCCTCGACCGGCTGGAGGCCGACGTCGCCTCGGGCGCCTTCACTCCCGTCCTGGAGGACGAGGACGTGCACACCGCCCTGGAGCGCGGCTTCATCGAGCGGGTCGGCGCCGAGCTGGGCGGACGCCTGCGCGCCGGGCGCTCCCGCAACGACCAGATCGCCACCCTCGTCCGCATGTACCTGCGGGAGGAGGCCCGGGCGATCGCCGCCGGGCTGCTGGAGCTGGTCAACGCCCTGGCCGACCAGGCCGCCGCCCACCCCGGCGCGGCCATGCCCGGCCGCACCCACCTGCAGCACGCCCAGCCGGTGCTGCTGGCCCACCACCTCATGGCGCACGCCTGGCCGCTGGTGCGCGACATCGAGCGCCTGCGCGACTGGGACCGCCGCGCCGCCGTGTCCGCCTACGGCTCCGGCGCGCTGGCCGGGTCCTCCCTGGGCCTGGACCCCGAGGCCGTCGCCGCCGAGCTGGGCTTCCCCGCCTCGGTGGAGAACTCCATCGACGGCACCGCCTCCCGCGACGTCGTCGCCGAGTTCGCGTTCGTCACCGCCATGATCGGCGTGGACCTGTCCCGGCTGTCGGAGGAGGTCATCCTCTGGGCGACCAAGGAGTTCTCCTTCGTCACCCTCGACGACGCCTTCTCCACCGGGTCGTCGATCATGCCCCAGAAGAAGAACCCGGACGTGGCCGAGCTGGCCCGCGGCAAGGCGGGCCGCCTCATCGGCGACCTCGCCGGGCTGCTCGCGACCCTCAAGGGCCTGCCCCTCGCCTACAACCGCGACCTCCAGGAGGACAAGGAGCCGGTGTTCGACGCCGTCGACACCCTCCACCTGCTGCTGCCCGCGATGACCGGCATGGTCGCGACCCTGACCTTCCACACCGACCGGATGGCCGAGCTGGCCCCGCAGGGCTTCTCGCTGGCCACCGACATCGCCGAGTGGCTGGTCCGCGAGCGGGTGCCGTTCCGCGACGCCCACGAGATCGCCGGGACCTGCGTGCGGGTGTGCGAGGAGCGCGGCATCGACCTGCCCGACCTGTCCGACGACGACTTCGCCGCGATCTCCCCGCACCTGACCCCCGCGGTGCGCGAGGTGCTGGCGGTGGAGGGCTCCCTGGCCTCGCGCGCCGGCCGGGGCGGCACCGCGCCCGTCCGCGTCGCGGAACAGCTCGAACGGCTCCGCGCCGCCGTCGAGGAGAACCGCAAGGCCTTCTCCTAGACCGCGTTCTTTGGACTGTTCCTGCGGGGCCTCCAGAACCCCGCCGGCGCCTCGCGAACCCCCCATGGCACAGGAGGGCGTTCAAGGACAGGTCCTAGTCCATTCCAGCGGTCCACACGGCAGGGCGTCCCGAGACCTCGGGGCGCCCTGCCGCGCTTCCCCCTCCCGGCACGGGGCGGGTGCCGGGGCGGCCCACGGGCGCCGAACGCGCGGCGGGCACCCGGACCCGGGCGTATTTCGCCGTTTCCCCGGCGGCCCGTCCGACGGTGCGATAGCGTCCGAAGTCCGCGGGTGCCGCTGAGTGCCCTCTCCGGTGCACACGGTGATGATCCGCGTCGGAACCACGCCGACCGGTGCCCGCGGTCAGTCCGCTGGAGGAGCGCAATGGGAAGACCGGGAGGCCGAGGCCGCGGCATCCGGGCGCAGCTCAACAGGATCGTGCTGATCCCGAGCATCACCTTCCTGGCCCTGTTCGTCCTGCTCAGCATGGCGACGCTGGCCCAGGCCGTCTCGCTGCGCTCGGCGGTGGCCGAGGGCCGGGCGGGCATCCACCTGGTCACCGCGCTCACCCGGCTACAGGAGGAGCGCCGCCTGGCCGCCGAGTACCTGGCCGACCCCGGGTCCGGGAGCCGCCGGGCGCTGGCCGACCGCGCCCGCCTCACCGACGAGGCCGTCGATACCGTCCGCGGCCTCGACGGCTCCCTGGGAGACCGGGACGACCCCGGCACCCCCGCCCTCACCGAGGACCTCCTGGCCTCCTTCGACGCCGTCGCCGCGGCCCGCACCGCCGCCCTGGCCGACCCCCCGGCCGCCGGCGCCGACACCCTGGAGGCCTACACCTCGGCGATCCACCGGGGCATCCGCCTGTACTCCGGCACCATCCGCTCCCTGGACGACGGCGGCGCCTCCGCCGAGGCCGCCGCCACCACCGACCTGCTCTGGGCCCAGGAGTCCTTCAGCCACGCCGACGCCCTGGTCGCCGCCGTGGCCGTCCGCGGCGACCTCACCCGGGACGAGCAGACGCGGATCACCGCCCTGCTCCACGACGCCCGCCTGCGCCTGGACACCGTCCACCCCGGGGACGACGCCGGGGCGCCCACCCCCGCGGCCGTCACGCGGAGCGGCCCCTGGCAGCGGCTCCTGGAGATCGGCGCGGCCATCGGCTCCCACGAGGCGCCCGCCTCCCTCGACCCGGTCACCGCCGAGATCGTCCGCGACACCTCGCCGCCCGCCGGGCTGGCCGACTGGCGGGCCGAGGCCGACCGGGTCAACGCCGAACTGGCCGACCTCACCGCCCGCCGGGCCGGCGACGTGGTCACCGCCACCGAGGCCGCCAGCGCCTGGATGCTCAGCCTCGCCCTGGGCGGCGGCATCACCTCCCTGTTCGCGGGCACCGTCGCCTACGGTGTGGCCGCCCGCTCCGCCGGACGCCTCACCCGCCGGCTGGCCCGGCTGCGCGCCGAGACCCTGGGCGTCGCCCGCGTCGACCTGCCCCGCATCGTGCGCCGCCTGGAGGCCGGGGAGAGCGTCGACCCCGACGCCGAGATCAAGCAGCTCGACCACGGCGACGACGAGGTCGGCCAGGTCGCCGACGCCTTCAACATCGCCCAGCGCACCGCCGTCGCCGCCACCGTCAAACAGGCCGAGCTGAGGTCGGGGGTCAACCGGGTCTTCCTGGGCATCGCCCACCGCAACCAGTCGCTCGTGCAGCGCCAGCTCCAGCTGCTGGACCGGATCGAGCGCGAGGAGGACGACCCCGACCTGCTGGAGAGCATCTTCCGGCTCGACCACCTGGCCACCCGCGGCCGCCGCCACGCCGAGAACCTCATCATCCTCGGCGGCGCCCGGCCCGGGCGGCGCTGGCGCCGGCCGATCCCGCTGATCGACATCCTGCGGGGCGCCGTGTCGGAGACCGAGGAGTACGCCCGGGTCCACGTCACCGCCGTGCCCGAGCTCTCCCTGGCCGGCGCCGCCGTCGCCGACGTCATCCACCTCCTCGCCGAACTGGTGGAGAACGCCACCGCCTACTCGCCCCCGCACACCGACGTCACCATCTCCGCCGAGACCGTGCCCAAGGGCGTGGCCGTCGAGATCGAGGACCGCGGCCTGGGCATGACCGAGGACGCCCTGACCCGCGCCAACACCACCCTCAGCGAGGCGCCCGAGTTCGACGTCATGGCGCCGGGCACCGACGCCCGCCTGGGCCTGTTCGTGGTCGCCCGGCTGGCCGTCAAGCACGACGTCCAGGTGGAGCTGCGGCCCTCGCCCTACGGCGGCACCCGCGCCGTCGTGCTCCTGCCCGGAGCGCTGTTCACCGCCGCCGGGGCGGCGCCCGACCACTCCCGGCCCGCCGCGCGCCGCGTCCAGCACGCCCCGGCCCAGGAGGGGGCGGACGCCGGGACCGCGGTCGGCGTCCTGGTCGCCGACGACGGGGCCGCACCGCCCCGGCCCCGGCTGCGCCCGGTGCCCCCGCCCGACGGGCACGGGGACGGCGCCGGGCACCGCGCCCCGGTCCTGCGCAGCGTCCCCGACCTGCCGGCCCCGGACGGGCCGCACGACGGCACACCCGCGGACGGCGGCCCCTCCCGCACCGCCGACCGCGCGGCGGCCGGCGGAGACCGCCCCGACCTGCCCCGGCGCAGGCGGCAGGCCAGCCTCGCCCCCCAGCTCAGACATTCGCCCGCACCGGAACCGGGGGAGGAGCAGGCCCCGCCGCCGAGCGCCCGCAGCCCGGAGGAGGCCCGCCGGATGATGGACGCCTTCAGCGCGGGCACCCGCCGGGGCCGCGCCGCGGACGTCGACGGGGACGGGCGGCAGTACGACAGCCATGTCGGTGGCAGCACCGACGACCACACGGGAGAGAACGACTGAGATGGTGGGCAAGAGCAACGCCGTGGACAACCTCGACTGGCTCCTGGACGACCTGGCCGACCGGGTCGTGGGGGCCGCGCACGCGATCGTGCTGTCGGCCGACGGACTCCTCCTGGGCCGGTCCCGGGACCTGCCTCCCGAGGACGCCGAACACCTGTCGGCCCTGGCCTCCGCCTTCCAGAGCCTGGCCCGCGGCACCGGCCGCCACTTCGGCGGCGGCGACGTCCGCCAGACCGTGGTGGAGATGGAGCGTTCCTACCTCTTCGTGACCGCCGCCGGGGCCGGGGCCTGCCTGGCGGTGCTGGCCACCGAGGACGCCGACGTGGGCCTGGTCGCCTACGAGATGAACCTGCGGGTCAAGCGGGTGGGCCAGTTCCTCACCGCCGCGCCCCGCCGGCCCGGCGAGCTCACCGCCACCGGGGGTGCCGGCTCATGACCGCGCAGGAGGAACGCCGGAGCCCGGCCTCCCGCCGCACCTCCCCGCCCTGGCACCCCGGGCGCGGGCACCCCACGTCCGAGGGCCCCGCCGAGGGGCTGTCCCCCGGCGGCGCCGTGGAGGGGGCCCTGGTCCGCCCCTACACGCTGACCCGCGGCCGGGTCCGGCCCACCGCCGCGGGCCCCCGGCTCGACCTCATCACCATCGTGGTGGCCGCCCGCGACCGGCGCGAGCGGCCGCTGGAACCCGAGCGCCGGGCCATCCTCGAGCTGTGCCGCAGGCCCATCTCGGTGGCCGAGGTCTCCGCCCGGCTCGACATCCCCCTCACCGTGGTCAGGGTGCTGCTGGGCGACCTGCTCGCCGACGGCGACATCCGCACCCGGGCGGCGACGCCCATCTCCCAGCTCCCCGAGAAGAAAGTGCTGCAGGCGGTACTCGATGGCATCCGCAGACTCTGAGACCAGGCCGGGGGAGGCCGAGGCGATCCCCCAGGCGGTCAAGATCATCATCGCCGGCGGCTTCGGCGCCGGGAAGACCACCATGGTGGCCTCGGTCAGCGAGATCACCCCGTTGAGCACGGAGGAGGTGATGACCGAGGCCAGCTACGGGATCGACGACCTCGGGGGAGTGGAGGACAAGACCACCACCACCGTCGCCCTGGACTTCGGCCGCATCACCGTCAACCCCGACGTCGTCCTCTACCTGTTCGGCACGCCCGGGCAGGACCGCTTCTGGTTCATGTGGGACGAGCTCGCCGAGGGCGCCCTGGGCGCGGTGGTCCTGGCCGACACCCGCCGCCTGGAGACCTGTTTCCACGCGGTGGACTTCTTCGAGCGCCGCGGCGTGCCCTTCGTGGTGGCGGTCAACCGCTTCGAGGGCGCCGAGGACTACGATCCCGAGGAGGTGCGCAGGGCCCTGGACGTGGACGCCTCGGTGCCCGTCGTCCTCGCCGACGCCCGCGACCGCGCCTCCTGCCGGGACGTGCTGGTCGCCCTGGTCACCCATGTCATCCACGGCCGCAGGCCGGCCCTGAGCGGGTGAGCCCGCCGGGGTGGTACCCCGCCCCGCCGGCGGGGGAACGGTCCGGTGTACGTTCGGGAGACACACCCGTGGATATGCCCTGGAACGCTACAATGGCGCGTCAGTGACAACGCTCCGACCGGGCGATCCGTCCGCCTCTCATCCTGAATCCTGGTATGCGAAACTCAGATCGACTCCCCCCACGCGAACTGCCCAAGCGGCGGTCCGGCCGCCATCGGAACCCGCTGTCCTTCGACGACTGGTTCGGGACCCCGACCCTGATCATGGCGGTCCCCGGCACCGCGGAGCGGGCCCGGGGCGTCGACGGTGAGTCCATCGGCGCCCGCATGGCCGACCTGGTGCGCGCCTACCGGCCCGAGGTGACGATCCGCCACGGGCACCTGGAAGGCGACGAGGAGACCCTCGCCGAGGCGCTGTCCGGCCTCCAGGGCGACGGCGAGCGGCCGCTGACCGGCGTGGTCGTCCCCCTGGTCACCGCCCCGCACGCCGGGGTCTCGGCCGCCATCGACGCCGCCGTGCGCGCCTCCGGCGCCGACGTGCGCGTCAGCGAGGGCCTGGGCCCGCACCCGATGCTCGCCGAGGTCCTGCACCTGCGGCTGGCCGAGAGCGGCTATGTGCGGGCCGACCGCATGCGCCTGATCAGCGTCGTGGCCCGCGACACCGGTATGGCCGACGGAGTGGTGGTCGGCGCGGTCGGCGGCGAGGCCGCCGTGGCCGCGGCCGGGGTGACCGCCGTCCTGCTGGCCGCCCGCCTGGGGCTGACCGTGCTGCCCGCCGACCTGGAGAACGAGGCGGCCCTGGAGCAGGCCATCGGGCAGCTGCGCCAGGGCGGCTGCCGTCGCCCGGTCATCGCCCCCAGCGCCCTGGGCCCGGAGCTGCGTGCGGACCTGTCGGCCACCGCGGAGCGGTTCGGCGCGCGCCTGGGCGCCCCGCTGGGCGCCGACGGCCTGCTCGGCAAGATCGCCGCGCTGCGCTACGCCGAGATCCTCAACTCGCTGGGCGTGGAGCAGCCGCCGACCGCCGACCAGCTGCCCGCCCCGGTCGGCTCGCGCCACCGCCCGGAGGCCTGAGCACGGCGACACGCCGTGGGATGAGGCGTGTTCACGGGGCCGTCCGCTTCGGCGGGCGGCCCCGCCGCCGTTCACAGGCGCCTCGACCTGGAGCTTCGAGGGCGTTCGGGAAGGTCGTCACGGGTCTTCCGTATCTCCGAAGACAACTCGTAGTAATCATTTGACAGCGTTCCGCCATGATTTTTCGATAGCCTCGGCACGACCGAAAGCCGCCGAGGCCCCCCGGCCCGGCACCCGCACAGGCTGGAGGGGCCATGCGCAGAACCCGCGTCAAAGCGTCCACGATCCGTGGGCAGCTCAACCGCATCGTGCTCGTGCCGAGCCTGTGCTTCCTGGCCCTGTGGCTGATCGTCGCCGCCGTCGGCACCGTGCAGGCCGTCCGGCTCATGGGCGCCGTCGTCCAGGCCCGCGAGGGCACGGAGGTCTTCGCCACCGCCGTTCTGGAGCTGCGCTCCGAGCGCCGCATGGGCCTGGTCCACCTGGGTCGCCTCGAAGCGGGGGAGGCCGTCGACACCGAGGCCCTGCGCGAGCAGCGCTCCCGCACCGACGCCGCCGTCGCCGACGCCGTCGGCTTCGCCGGGCGCCTGGAGGCCACCCGCGACGACGAGGTCCGCCGCAGCGCCGACGCGTTCACCGAGGCCGCCCAGACCCTGCCGGCCCTGCGCACCGCCCTGGACGACGGCTCCGCCGTCCAGGAGCAGATCCTGGTCGGCTACGCGGAGGTCCTCGACGGCGCCACCGCCGTCACCACCGCCCTGGTGCACACCACCGACGGCGGGGAGAACCTCACCGACGCCGTCCTGACCAGCGAGCTCCTGCGTGCCGCCGCCGAGTACTCCACCGCCGACGCCCTCCTGGCCGGGGTCACCGCCCGCGGCACGATGGGCTATGAGGAGACCGCCCACTTCACCTACCTCACCGCCTCCTACCGCGACACCCTGGCCGAGGCCGCCCCCCTGCTCTCACCGGCCGTGGGCGCCCGGCAGGAGGAGATGGCGGCCGACCCGGCCTGGATCCGGGCCGAGGACATCAGCCGCAGGGTCGTCACCCGCTCCCCGGCGACCGCCGCCGACGACCCCGGGCAGGGCCCGTCCCCGGAGTGGAGCACCGCCGTCGACGTCGACGGCGCCGACTGGGACGAGTCCTCCGGCGCCTCCGTCGCCCTGATCGACGAGCTGGCCCGCGCCCAGGCCGACCGGACCGTGGACCTGGCCTGGAGGGCCTCCCTCGCTCAGGTGTCCTTCGGGGTGGCGGCCGCCCTGGTCAGCCTGGCCGGCGGCGCCATCGCCCTGGCCACCGTCCGCCGCTCCTCCCGGCGCCTCACCGACCGGCTCGCCCTGCTGCGCGAACGCGTCATGGAGCGCGACGACGACCTGCCCGACATCGTCGAGCGGGCCCAGCGCGGGGACCGGGTGGACGCCCACGAGGAGCTGCCCCCGCTGGACGAGTTCGGCGACGACGAGATCGGCCAGGTCGCCGAGGCGTTCGACAGCGCCCAGCTCACCGCCGTCGAGGCGGCCGTGCGGCAGGCGGAGATCCGCCGCGGCGCCAACAAGGCGTTCCTGGGCATCGCCTTCCGCAACCAGAACCTCGTCCAGCGCCAGCTGCGGCTGCTCGATGAGATCGAGTACGACGAACAGGACCCCGAGGCCCTCGGCCGGCTGTTCCGGCTCGACCACCTCACCACTCGGGCCCGCCGGTACGCCGACAACCTCATCATCCTCGGCGGGGGCCAGTCCGCCCGCCGCTGGCGCCAGCCGCGCCCCCTCGTGGACGTGCTGCGCGCCGCCATCGCCGAGACCGAGGACTTCGAACGGGTCCGGCTGACCTCGGCGCCCCGCATGCTCATGCACGGCCAGGCCGTCGCCGACATCGTGCACCTGCTGGCCGAGCTGATCGAGAACGCCACCCAGTTCTCCCCGGCGGGCACCCCGGTGGACGTGGGCTGCGGCCCCTGCCCGGAGGGACTGCTGGTGGAGGTCGAGGACCGCGGCCTGGGCATGTCCGAGCACGGGTACGAGCAGGCCCGCCGCACCCTGGCGCGGCCGCCTGAGTTCGACGTGATGGCGCTGCCCGACGACCCCAGGCTGGGACTGTTCGTGGTGGCCCGCCTGGCCGAACGCCACGGCGTGCGGGTGTGGCTGGAGCCCTCGCCGTACGGGGGCACCCGGGCGATCACCCTCGTTCCCAAGTCCCTGCTGGAGCCCGCCGACGCCCCGCCGGCCGCCGGCCCGCGCGGCGTGGTCCCGGCCGCGGCGGCTCCCCCCGAGGGGGACGTGCGCCGGGCGTTCGGCCTGTCGGAGGCCCGGGCCGGGTCCGCCCCCGCGGGCGTGCGCCCCGAACGCGAGCCGGAACGCTGGGCCGCCCCGGAGGATGGGCCCGACCTGCGGCCGGTCGCCGCCGAGGGCCCCGACACCGGCGACCCCGGCACCGCCGACCCCGCGGAGCCGGACCCCCGCACCGGAACGCCCCCCGAGCGCGTCGGGCCCTCGGGCGCCCCGAACCCGTACACCGAACCGCCCCGGCCCACCGGGCCCCTGGCGGCCTTCGCCGACGACGGCCCCGCGGAACCGGGGGGCCCGCGCCCCGAACCGGTCCGGGACACCGGTCCCCGCGCGGTCCCCGGCCCCGGAACCGGCCGGCCGGCCCTCCACTCGGGCGCGATCCCGGTCACCGGACCCCGGGCCGCCTCCGGCGGCGGGGAGACGGGCCCGCAACGGCTCCCGGGCACCGGCGCGCAGGCGGCCCCCGGCGACGGGGCTGGCGTTCACACGGGTCCGGTCCGGAGCGTCGGACCCCGGGCCGCCGCGGGCGACGCCCCGGGCGGGCCCGGCCCGGACGCCGACCGTGTCCGGACCACCGGCCCGCAGGCACCGGCCGACCCCCGCCCGCCGGCCGGGGAGCCCCCGCGCGGGCCGCACCCGGCCGACGCCCCGGGCGAGATCGACCTGTTCGCCGAACCACCCGCCTTCGACGACGTGCCCGCCGCGCGAGCGGCGGCCGCGGTACCCCGCGGACCCCCGCCCCGGCGGCCCGGGCCCGGACGCCGACCGGCAGTGGGACGTGCGCTGGGGGGACAGCGGCCCGCAGGAGGTGCTCGGTGACCTCCGTCGGCACCACGCCGAACCGCGGCACCGCACCGATCCCTTCCGCGCCACCGGACCCGGGGCGGCGCCCGGAGCCCCGGGCGGGTACCCGGGCGACCCCACCGAACCCCTGCCCCACCTGACGGCGGAGCACCGCCGCCCCGACCCGGCCCCGCCGCGCCCCGGCACGGCGCCCGAGAACGGTCGCCCGGCCCCCGCCGCGACCTGCCCCCGGGGTTCACCGGCCCCCGCCCCGTCGGCCCCGACCACGGCCGCCCGGCCGGCCCGTGGCCGGACGGCGCACCGACCGCGCCCTTCCCGACCCCGGACGGCTAGGCCCGCCGACGGGGACCCGCGCGGCGCCCCCGACGACCGCGCCGAGGGCCCCCGGCGCTCCCGTCGGGCCCCCGACGGCCCCCGGACCCGGAACGGGCGCCCCTGCCCAAACGCCCCGCGCCCCGCGAGCGGGACGTCCCCCGAGTACCGGCCCCCACACCACCGGGAGGACACAGTGAGCCATGACGGACGCCGGGCCCTGGCCCGGCACGAAGGGGAAGGCGCGGACCTCGACCCCGACGGCGGGGCCGACCCGGACCGGGCCGAGGAGCGGTTCCTGCGCCCGTTCGCCGTGGCCGCAGGGGACCCGGACGGAACCGGCCCGGGTCCGGGTCCCGAGACGCTGGACCTGCTCACCCTGGTGGTCGCCGCGCGCACCCCGGGGCGCCGGGAATGGCTGCGCCCGGAGCGCGAGGCCATCCTCCGCCATGCCCTGCGGGCCCGCACCGTCGTCGAGCTGGCCGCCGAGGTCAACCTCCCCGTCGGCCAGGTCAGGGAGATGGCCGCCCGCATGATCGCGGACGGCTCCCTGCAACGGTGCGGCCCCTCCCGCCCGCTGGCCCGCAAGGACATCCTGCACGCCGTCCTCGTCGGCCTGCGCTCCCTGTAACGCCCGCACCCGCGGCGACGGGCCCGGACCGGTCCTCCACCGGTGCGCGCCCTCTCCGCGGCCCGGCCCCGGCCATCCCGGCCCCGGTCGCCCTCTGCCCGTGCGCGCCCTCCGCGGACCGGCGGCCCCGCGGCGTCCGGCCCCGGCCACGACCGGTCTTCCGCCCATGCGCGCCCTCCGCTGGCCGGCCCCGGCCGCCCCGGCCGCGGCCGGCC
Organism: Nocardiopsis changdeensis; assembly: GCF_018316655.1. Classification (GTDB taxonomy): domain Bacteria; phylum Actinomycetota; class Actinomycetes; order Streptosporangiales; family Streptosporangiaceae; genus Nocardiopsis; species Nocardiopsis changdeensis. The sequence goes on from NZ_CP074133.1 coordinate 2,164,996, forward strand.
CTCTGCCCGTGCGCGCTTCCTCCGCTGTCCGGTGGCGTCCGGCCCGGACCGGCTCTCCATCGGTGTGCGCCCTCTCCGCGGCCCGGTGCCGACCGGCCCCGGCCATCCCGGCCACGGCCATCCCGGCCACGGCCGCTCCGGCCACGGTCGGCCCTCTGCCCACGCGCGCCCTTTCCCTGGACCGGCGGCCCAGCGGTATCCGGCCCCAACCGCTCCGGATGCGACCGGCCCTCCGCTCGTGCGCGCTTCCTCCGCCGACCGGCGCCGGCCCGGTCCCGACCGGTCCCGGCCCCCGGGCACGAGCGGCCCTCCGCCTGCGTGCGCCTTCTCGACGGATCGGCGGCGACCGAACTCAGAAGGGAGCGGCCATGACCGCCCTGGACACGACCGTTCCCGCCCGCCCCGGGCACGACCGTCCCCGGGGTGGAGCCGTCCCCGCCCCCGTTCCCATCCCCGTCCCCGGCCGGTTCCCGTTCCCCCGGACGGCACCCCGATGTCCCCCGCCCGTCCCCCGACGTCCCCCACCCCGCCGGATTGACCCGGGCGCGAGCGGGAAGGGGACCGAACCGGGTGGCGGCGCGTGTCGCAACGGAGTTATCCACAGGTTCCGGAACACGCTGGTCCCGACCTCGTGAGCGGCCCAGCATGAAAGGGAGCCGGACGGTCCGGGAAGGTCCCGCACCGCGCCGGTCGGAGGTCCCATGTCCTTCATCCGCCCGCTCGCGGCGTTCCTCGCCGCGGTGTTCACGCTCGCGCTCACGACGGCCGCCGCCGTCACCGACCTACGAGGGGGAGAGTTGGACGGCTTCAGCATCGGACATCTGCCAGTGGCGATCGACGACCGGACCTCGGTCTCCGACTTCGAGTACGAGTGGGGGGACGTCGCCTTCTCCAGCAGGGTGTGGGAACGCCCCCGGGAGGGGGGAGGCGCCGAGGTGGTGCTCCAGGTCCTGGTCCTGCGCGGGGACGGGCTCACCGACCTGGACGCGCTGCGGGCCTTCCTCGCCGAGTACCACGAGCGCGACCCCGACGAGTGGGAACTCACCCCGTTCGACAACGGCGGGGTCCCGGCGCTGCACGGTGAGACCGAGGCCTTCTGGACCCCGGGAACGGGCGTCGCGGTGGAGGTCCGCGACGCCTTCGGGATCCTCGGTCCCGAAGAACTGCTGGCCACCGCCCGGGGGATCACCCTCGCCGACCCCCGCTGAGAAGGGAGCGGCCCGGCGCGCCGCGGACGTCCTCCGCGGTACGCCGGGCCGGGCCCGACTCCGGAGCCGCCCCGCGGGCGGCGCCGGGGCGGCGGCTCAGCAGCCGTCCAGCACCCCGCGCAGCGCGGCCTCCTCGTCGGTGTCCACGCTCAGGTCCCACACGTGCTTGACCTCGATCCACGCGGCCGCGTACTCGCAGTGCACGGACTCCAGTGGGGGCATCCAGTCGGCGGGGTCGGCGTCGCCCTTGGACCGGTTGGTCGTGGCGCTGACCGCCCACAGCTGCGGCGACGACTCCAGGTCGTTGGCGAACCGCTCCCGCTCCTCGGTGGTCCACGCGTGGGCCCCCGAGCGCCAGCCCTCCTTCAGCGGCACCATGTGGTCGATGTCGAGGTCCTGGGGGTCGGTGAAGGTCTCGCCGTCGTAGGCGCTGTACCAGGACCCGGAGACCGCGCGGCAGTCCTCGTTCATCTCCACGTTCTCGCCGGAGCGCTCCAGCACCGTCTGCCGGGTGTCGCACCCGTCCTGGCTGCTCCAGTGGGGGAACATCGCGCGGTCGTATCCGGGCGGGTCGTTCTCCGCCTCGACGGTCAGCTCGTCCAGCATGGTCCGGGCCTGCTCGACGGACACGTCCCCGGAGGGGGAGGAGGGGGCGCCGTCCCGAGGGGCGCCGGTGTCCTCCTCCAGGCCCAGGTCGATGATCCCGAGCTGGTACAGGACGAACGCTGCGACGACGATCGCGCCGACGACGGCGGAGATGATCCCGCCCAGCTTCGACGACGACTTCTTATCGGCCATGAGGGAACTCCACGGGCTGGTGAACGGGGAGCGCCGCCGTGGAGCGGCGCCGACCTCCAGCTTGTCGCATTCCGGGGCCGGTCGGGAACATTCGGCGACGCCGCCCCCGATCCGGACGACCGGAACGGGGACCGCCGAGCGGTCCGCCGCCCCCTGGTGCCCATGGGACGGGAGGGGCTCAGGAGGCGACGAGGTCGAACACGAACGATCCGGCCAGGAGCAGCCCCACACCCGCGCTGTACACCCACGCACGTCCCCGGTGGTCCGGCAGGTCCCGCAGCGTGCGCCACCCGTACAGCAGCGCCCCGGCCGCCACCAGCGCGCCCTCCACCACGGCCGCCGCCACGGGGGCCTCCCACAGGCCCAGGCCCAGCAGCGGCGGTCCGGAACCGCCGGGCAGCAGCGGCATGTCGGGCCGGTGCACCAGCAGGTCGAGCAGCCAGTGCGAGAACACCACCCCGCCCAGCACCCACCCGGCATCGGGCCCCCACCGCCCCCGCAGGAACACATGCACCAGCAGCCCCACGACCACCGCGAACACCACGTTCGACACCAGGGCGTGCGAGAACGGCGCCGTGATGAGCAGCGACCCGTACCCGCTCAGCCCGGGGGCGGCGGGCGCCATGGACTCCGCGCCCAGCGCGGCCAGTGGCGCGAACACCAGGTCGGGGACCTGTGAGGCCACCAGCAGCGCCGCCATCGGTATCTCCGGCCGCCACGCCTTGACGATCCCGGCCACCCCGAAGTGTCCCGCCAGCATCAGTCCGCCCTCCGCCCGCGGGCCGCCCCGCCGTCGTCCCCGTTCCCGGGCCAGTCCCGGTAAGCGCGCACAAAGCCCTCCACCAGCAGCGCGAAGCTCTCGTCCACGTCCTCGGGCAGGCCGAACCCGCCCTGCACCTCCAGGTCCACGAAGCCGTGGAGCGCGCTGCGCAGCGCCCGGACCGCGTGCACCGACCGGTCCTCGGTGATCCCGAACCCGCGCAGCACCGCCGCCAGCACCGCGACCGGATCGGTGTCCAGCTTCACGTCGGGAGCGGCCATCCGGGGGAGCCGCTGCAGGTGGACGTAGCGCCCGGGGTGCGCGTGGGCGTAGGCGCGGTAGGCGTCGGCGCAGGCACGCAGCGCGTCCGGCCCGGAGCGGCCCACCGCCGCCCGCTGGACGGCCTCGCCGATCTCGTTCGCGGCCAGCACCGCTATCCCGCTCCGCAGCCCCGGCAGGCCCTCCACGTGCTTGTACAGGCTGGGCACGGCCACGCCGAACCGCTTGGCCACCGCGGCCAGGGACAACGCCTCCCAGCCCTGCTCGTCCACCAGCCGGGCGGCCTCGGCGACCACCAGCTCGGGTGTGAGTCCGGCCCTAGGCATCGGCGCGCACCTGCGCGATCAGCTCCTCCAGCACCGGCACGACCAGGTCGGGCCGCTGGCTCTGGGGGTAGTGGCCGCACTCGGGCAGCATCACCACCCGGCCGCCGACGACCGAGCCCACCCAGGCGGCCTCCGCCGCCGGGTCCGCCCAGTCGGGGTCCAGCTCGCCGCCGACGACCACGGCCCGGGCGCGCAGGCCCTCCGCGGCCAGGACCTCCTCGTTCGGCGCGTTCACGGTGTCGCGCACCGCGCGGAACCGGTCGGCGGGGCGCAGCATCGCCAGGACCCGGTCCAGCTGCTCCCGGTGCCCCTGCGGCGTGCGGCCCTTGTGCAGGCCGTCGTAGAAGCCGGTCAGCAGCCGCGGTCCCCAGGGGCGCAGCAGCATCAGCCGCAGGGCGGCCCGCATGAACACGTTCGGCTTCCCGGCGCGCAGGAAGGCGGCCATGGGAACGATGCCGGCCACCAGGTCGGGGCGCTCCAGTGCGGCGATGGTCACGGCGGCGCCGCCCATCGAGGTGCCGACCATGACGACGTCCCGCCCGCCCAGCTCCTCGGCCAGCGCGATGGCGTCCGTGGCCGCGGCCCGGTTGGTGTGGTCGTCGAAGGTCGCGTCGCTGTCCCCGTGCCCGCGCAGGTCCATGACGGCGACCCGGTGCCCGGCCGCGGCCAGGGCCTCGCCCACGAACCGGAAGGACGCGCGGTGGTCGAACATCCCGGGCACGCAGACCACCAGGGTGCCGTCGGTGTGGTCCGCCCCGTACAGGTCGTACGCGATCCGCCCCTGGGGCCGGGTGAGGTGTCGCACGGTCCGCTCTCCACTGCTCAAGCTCATCTCCATAGCCATGAAGCTAAGGGCATTAGCTTCGGGTGTCAAGAGCCCCTAGTGAAGGGGAACCGGGAGCCGTGCGGACGCCCGCGGCCGCGGAACCGATAGCGTGACGGTGGAGCGCAGGTCAGGGGCGGCGGAGGGGAAAAGAGGGTGTGCCCCCTCCGGGCCCGACCTACACTGCAAGGCAGATCGGGCCCCGGCCCGCCTACGAATCAGAGAGCAAGCACAGTGACCGACATCATCGACGAACTCCAGTGGCGCGGCCTCATCGCGCAGACGACCGACCTTGACGCACTCCGCAAGGCGCTCGCCGATGGTCCGATCACCCTGTATTGCGGCTTCGACCCGACGGCGGGGAGCCTGCACGTCGGCCACCTCACCCAGATCCTCACCCTGGCCCGCTTCCAGCAGGCGGGCCACCGGCCCATCGCCCTGGTCGGCGGCGGGACGGGCATGATCGGCGACCCCAAGCCGAACGCCGAGCGCCAGCTCAACTCCGTGGAGACCGTGCTCGGCTGGGTGGAGGCGCTGCGCGGCCAGCTGTCCGCCTTCCTGCGGTTCGCCCCGGAGGGGGAGACCCCGGGGGCGACCGACGCGATCCTGGCCAACAACGCCGAATGGCTGTCGGGGATCAATGCCATCGAGTTCCTGCGCGACGTGGGCAAGCACTTCAGCGTCAACCAGATGCTCGCCCGCGAGACCGTCAAGAGCCGCCTCGACGGCGAGGGGATGAGCTACACCGAGTTCAGCTACGTGCTGCTGCAGTCCTACGACTTCGTGCAGCTGTACCGGCGCTTCGGGTGCACGCTCCAGACCGGCGGCTCCGACCAGTGGGGCAACATCACCGCGGGCCTGGACCTCGTCCGCCGGATCGACGGCAACGAGCCCCACGGCCAGGCGCACGCCCTGACCACCAACCTGCTCACCAAGGCGGACGGCACCAAGTTCGGCAAGACCGAGACCGGCACGGTGTGGCTGGACCCGGAGCTGACCTCGCCGTACGCGTTCTACCAGTTCTGGTTCAACGCCGACGACCGCGACGTGGCCCGCTACCTCAAGGTGTTCAGCTTCCGCTCGCAGGAGGAGATCGCCGAGCTGGAGCGCCAGACGCAGGAGCGCCCGCAGGCCCGCGCCGCCCAGCGCGCCCTGGCGGAGGAGCTCACGACCCTGGTGCACGGCGCGGACGAGTGCCGCAAGGTCATCGACGCCAGCCTGGCCCTCTTCGGCCGCGCCGAGCTCTCCGAGCTCGACGCGCGCACCCTGGAGGCGGCCCTGGCCGAGGTGCCCAAGGCCGAGGTGTCCGGCCCGGTGGCCGATCTGCCGGGGGTCGCGGACCTGTTCGCCCAGAGCGGCCTGACCCCGAGCAAGTCCGCGGCCCGCCGCGCCATCCAGGAGGGCGGTGCCTACGTGAACAACACCAAGGTCACCGACGTGGAGGCGCGCCTGACCGAGGACGACGTCCTCCAGGGGCGGTTCGTGGTGCTGCGCAAGGGCAAGCGCAACATCGGCGGAGTCGTCCTGACCGGCTGAGCCGCGGGACCCACGGGGCCGGCGCCTTCGGGCGTCGGCCCTTCGTGTTGCGGGGAAGGCGGAAAATTTGCCCCGGTATGAGGGTTTCGAGGGGAATCTCCCGGGGAGAACGACTGTTGTCCGATGAACAACGGCCCACGTGAGTGGACGGCTCCCGGTGTGGGGAGCGGCCCGAGGCACGAGGCCCCCAGGACCCAGAGACGCAACCGCGCCCCACGGGCGCCAGGTCCCCGGTTCGACACCCGACCCGGGCCACGGTTTGACGTCCTCGGTACACCTCCCTATACTCGAAAGAGCCGCTGCGGGACGGCGAGCGCCCAGAGGGCGTCTTCGGCCCCGGACCGCGTCGAAGCGGCACCTCCTCTTCACTCCGACCAGAGCGTCACGGGCATGCGCCCGCAGGCGGTAGGCTTCGGAGGCGGCCCTGAAAAGGGCGGCGAAGGAAAACAGGAATTCTTCACTCCTGGTCGGTCCATTCCGGACCACGCCGATTTGGCGAGGAACGGGAACACTGATAAAGTGAAGACACAACAAAGCGGAAACGCAGACGCCTTCCACGGAAGAGCACACGGGACCTGAGGTTCCGGGCTTGTACGGGAAGGGCGGTTGCTTCTTGAGAACTCAACAGCGCGTGTTCGATTTTTACAGCCAAGTTTGTTTTGGCCCCGTCACACGAGAATCGGTGAGATTCGAGTGTGCGAGGTTCCTTTGATTGAGCCAGACATGGTTCGGTCAGGATTTCTTCTAGGTTTCCGAGCCCATCGCGGCTTGGTGCACGACCTTTATGGAGAGTTTGATCCTGGCTCAGGACGAACGCTGGCGGCGTGCTTAACACATGCAAGTCGAGCGGTAAGGCCCTTCGGGGTACACGAGCGGCGAACGGGTGAGTAACACGTGAGCAACCTGCCCCTGACTCCGGGATAAGCGGTGGAAACGCCGTCTAATACCGGATACGACCCTCCTCCGCATGGTGGGGGGTGGAAAGTTCTTCGGTCGGGGATGGGCTCGCGGCCTATCAGCTTGTTGGTGGGGTAACGGCCTACCAAGGCGATTACGGGTAGCTTAGCCTGAGAGGGCGACCGGCCACACTGGGACTGAGACACGGCCCAGACTCCTGCGGGAGGCAGCAGTGGGGAATATTGCGCAATGGGCGAAAGCCTGACGCAGCGACGCCGCGTGGGGGATGACGGCCTTCGGGTTGTAAACCTCTTTTACCACTCACGCAGGCCCCGGGTTCTCCCGGGGTTGACGGTAGGTGGGGAATAAGGACCGGCTAACTACGTGCCAGCAGCCGCGGTAATACGTAGGGTCCGAGCGTTGTCCGGAATTATTGGGCGTAAAGAGCTCGTAGGCGGCGTGTCGCGTCTGCTGTGAAAGACCGGGGCTTAACCCCGGTTCTGCAGTGGATACGGGCATGCTAGAGGTAGGTAGGGGAGACTGGAATTCCTGGTGTAGCGGTGAAATGCGCAGATATCAGGAGGAACACCGGTGGCGAAGGCGGGTCTCTGGGCCTTACCTGACGCTGAGGAGCGAAAGCATGGGGAGCGAACAGGATTAGATACCCTGGTAGTCCATGCCGTAAACGTTGGGCGCTAGGTGTGGGGACTTTCCACGGTTTCCGCGCCGTAGCTAACGCATTAAGCGCCCCGCCTGGGGAGTACGGCCGCAAGGCTAAAACTCAAAGGAATTGACGGGGGCCCGCACAAGCGGCGGAGCATGTTGCTTAATTCGACGCAACGCGAAGAACCTTACCAAGGTTTGACATCACCCGTGGACCTGTAGAGATACAGGGTCATTTGGTTGGCGGGTGACAGGTGGTGCATGGCTGTCGTCAGCTCGTGTCGTGAGATGTTGGGTTAAGTCCCGCAACGAGCGCAACCCTTGTTCCATGTTGCCAGCACGTAATGGTGGGGACTCATGGGAGACTGCCGGGGTCAACTCGGAGGAAGGTGGGGACGACGTCAAGTCATCATGCCCCTTATGTCTTGGGCTGCAAACATGCTACAATGGCCGGTACAATGGGCGTGCGATACCGTGAGGTGGAGCGAATCCCTAAAAGCCGGTCTCAGTTCGGATTGGGGTCTGCAACTCGACCCCATGAAGGTGGAGTCGCTAGTAATCGCGGATCAGCAACGCCGCGGTGAATACGTTCCCGGGCCTTGTACACACCGCCCGTCACGTCATGAAAGTCGGCAACACCCGAAACTTGTGGCCTAACCCTTCGGGGAGGGAGTGAGTGAAGGTGGGGCTGGCGATTGGGACGAAGTCGTAACAAGGTAGCCGTACCGGAAGGTGCGGCTGGATCACCTCCTTTCTAAGGAGTCTTTCAAGGCCAACACTTTTCCGATGGTTGGCCGGACTCGAAAGTGGACCCGTTCTCCTCTCTTTGAGGAAGCAGCGGGATGGCTGTAGAACTCATATCGAACTTCCTCCTGGGGGTCCTAGAAGCCTCGGGGGGCGCGCTGTTGGGTGTCTGAGGAAGCAACCCTCGCCTTGGCCTGGTTTCGGGCCAGCGGGTCGGTTGGTTCCCGCGGACCGCCTCTGAGAACTCTCAGAGTCCCTGGTCTGGTGCATCGTTCTTCGTTCGCGAGGTCGGTGTTCCGTGTGTACCGGGTGGCCGAGTGGTGTTGGGGTATGCGGTTGGTGTTTTGATTTGTGAATAGTGTGCGCGAGCATCTTGTTATCTGTAGTGGCCAAGTGATAGTGGCATACGGTGGATGCCTTGGCACCAGGCGCCGATGAAGGACGTGGGAGGCCGCGATAGGCCACGGGGAGCTGTCAACCGAGCTGTGATCCGTGGGTGTCCGAATGGGGGAACCCAGCCCGAGTTGTGTCGGGTTGCCGCCGCCTGAATGTATAGGGCGGTTGGTGGTGACGCGGGGAAGTGAAACATCTCAGTACCCGTAGGAAGAGTAAACAACAGTGATTCTCCTAGTAGTGGTGAGCGAACGGGGAAGAGGCTAAACCGTGCGCGTGTGATAGACGGCAGTCGTTGCGTGTGCGGGGTTGTGGGGCGTGTCTTTTCGGGTCTGCTTACCCGGAGCACTTGAGATCAGAGCTAGCTGAAACCGTTGGGAAGCGGTACCGGAGTGGGTGAGAGTCCCGTAGGTGAAGGTTCTGGTCGGGTGTTGACGCTGTCCCCGAGTAGCGCGGAGCCCGAGGAATTCCGTGTGAATCTGGCAGGACCACCTGCTAAGCCAAAATACGTCCTGGTGACCGATAGTGCACTAGTACCGTGAGGGAAAGGTGAAAAGTGCCCCGGTGAGGGGTCGTGAAATAGTACCTGAAACCGTGTGCTGTCAAGCCGTCAGAGCTGGGTCTTGTATCTGGTGATGGCGTGCCTTTTGAAGAATGAGCCTGCGAGTCATGGTGTGTGGCGAGGTTAACCCGGGTGGGGTAGCCGTAGGGAAACCGAGTCTGAATAGGGCGATTTGAGTCGCATGCTGTGGACCCGAAGCGGAGTGATCTACCCATGTCCAGGGTGAAGCGGGGGTAAGACCTCGTGGAGGCCCGAACCCACCAGGGTTGAAAACCTGGGGGATGAGGTGTGGGTAGGGGTGAAAGGCCAATCAAACTCCGTGATAGCTGGTTCTCCCCGAAATGCATTTAGGTGCAGCGTTGCGTGTTTCTTGCCGGAGGTAGAGCTACTGTTTGGCTGATGGGCCCGACAAGGTTACTGACGTCAGACAAACTCCGAATGCCGGTGAAGTGAAGCGTGGCAGTGAGACTGCGGGGGATAAGCTTCGTAGTCGAGAGGGAAACAGCCCAGATCATCAGCTAAGGCCCCTAAGCGTGTGCTAAGTGGGAAAGGTTGTGGAGTTGCTGAGACAACCAGGAGGTTGGCTTAGAAGCAGCCATCCTTTAAAGAGTGCGTAATAGCTCACTGGTCAAGTGGTTCTGCGCCGATAATGTAGCGGGGCTTAAGCACACCGCCGAAGCTGTGAAGCTCCACCTTTGGGGTGGGGTTGGTAGGGGAGCGTCGTGCGTTCGGTGAAGCCGCCGAGTGATCGTGTGGTGGAGGGCGTGCGAGTGAGAATGCAGGCATGAGTAGCGAAAGCAACGTGAGAAACGTTGCCGCCGATTGACTAAGGGTTCCTGGGGCAGGTTAATCCGCCCAGGGTGAGTCTGGACCTAAGGCGAGGCCGACAGGCGTAGTCGATGGATAACGGGTTGATATTCCCGTACCCGTGCACGAGCGCCCAGTATCGAATCAGGTGATGCTAACCACGCCGGCCGGCTTTCTGTCCTTCGGGACGGGTTGCTGTGCTGGTCTGGGATCCGAGCTTGTAGTAGGTAAGTGATGGGGTGACGCAGGAGGGTAGCTCTACCCGGCGGTGGTTGTCCGGGGGTAAGCGTGTAGGCCGGGGGGTTGGCAAATCCGCCCCCCATAAATGGCTGAGACGTGATGCGGAGCCGTTTTTGGCGAAGTGAGTGATCCCATGCTGTCGAGAAAAGCCTCTAGCGAGTTCGTGAGCGGCCAGTACCCTAAACCGACGCAGGTGGTCAGGTAGAGAATACCGAGGCGTTCGGGTGAACCATGGTTAAGGAACTCGGCAAATTGTCCCCGTAACTTTGGGAGAAGGGGAGCCCTGTCTGGTGAGAGCCCTTGCGGCTGGAGCTGGGTGGGGTCGCAGATAGCGGGGGGAAGCGACTGTTTATTAAAAACACAGGTCCGTGCGAAGTCGTAAGACGCTGTATACGGACTGACGCCTGCCCGGTGCTGGAACGTTAAGAGGACCGGTTAACGGGGTTCGCCCTGTGAAGCTGGGAATCCAAGCGCCAGTAAACGGCGGTGGTAACTATAACCATCCTAAGGTAGCGAAATTCCTTGTCGGGTAAGTTCCGACCTGCACGAATGGCGTAACGACTTCCCCACTGTCTCAACCATGGGCCCGGTGAAATTGCACTACGAGTAAAGATGCTCGTTTCGCGCAGCAGGACGGAAAGACCCCGGGACCTTCACTATAGCTTGACATTGGTGTTTGGGATGGTTTGTGTAGGATAGGTGGGAGCCGGTGAAACTGCCACGCTAGTGGTGGTGGAGGCGTTGGTGAAATACCACTCTGACTGTTTCGGGCATCTAACCTTGGGCCGTGATCCGGTTCGGGGACAGTGTCTGGTGGGTAGTTTAACTGGGGCGGTTGCCTCCCAAAGAGTAACGGAGGCGCCCAAAGGTTCCCTCAGCCTGGTTGGTAATCAGGTGTTGAGTGTAAGTGCACAAGGGAGCTTGACTGTGAGACGGACGTGTCGAGCAGGAGCGAAAGCTGGGACTAGTGATCCGGCACCGGCGTGTGGAAGCGGTGTCGCTCAACGGCTAAAAGGTACCCCGGGGATAACAGGCTGATCTTCCCCAAGAGTCCATATCGACGGGATGGTTTGGCACCTCGATGTCGGCTCGTCGCATCCTGGGGCTGGAGTTGGTCCCAAGGGTTGGGCTGTTCGCCCATTAAAGCGGCACGCGAGCTGGGTTTAGAACGTCGTGAGACAGTTCGGTCCCTATCCGCTGTGCGCGTTGGAGACTTGAGAAGGGCTGTCCCTAGTACGAGAGGACCGGGACGGACGAACCTCTGGTGTGCCAGTTGTCCTGCCAAGGGCATGGCTGGTTGGCTACGTTCGGGAGGGATAACCGCTGAAAGCATCTAAGCGGGAAGCTTGCTTCGAGATGAGGTCTCCTGCCTCCTTTGAGAGGGTAAGGCTCCCTAGAGACGATGGGGTTGATAGGCCGGGTGTGGAAGCCCTGTGAGGGGTGGAGCTGACCGGTACTAATAGGCCGAGGGCTTGTCCGCTGCAGATAATTGGGTGCTCGCGCATACGTTTCACATAACTGGTGGAATCTGGTTTTCCTGGTGCTGTGCCCTGGTGGGTGTGGTGTTGGGTGATAGGTTTCCGTGGTGGTTATGGTGGGAGGGTCACACCCGGTTACTTTCCGAACCCGGTCGTTAAGTCTCCTTGCGCTGATGGTACTGCCCTGTGGTGGGGTGGGAGAGTAGGTTGCCGCCACGGTTTTCTTCGGGTTGAGAGCCCCTGCCTTCGGGTGGGGGCTTTCCCTGTTTTCGGGGTGCGGGTGTTTGTGTGTGGGGGGTCGTCCTCGGGGCGGCCCCCCTTTTTTGTGTTCTAGGGGCCTTGGTCGCAGGGGTGGCGGCCGCAGCGGTCTTTCTGCTTGTTCCCTTTTCAATGCTGTGTGGGGTGGGGGTGGGTCTGTCCGGGGTCTCGGGGGTTGCCGGAGGGAGCATCGTCTCCTTCGGCTGCAAGAGGTCGGGGCGGGTGTTTCCTCTGTCCCGGACACCGAGGGGTTTCTGCCTGTCCTGGAGGCCTTGGCCACAGCCGGAGGGCGTCACGCGGCCCGGGCCACAAGGGGTGTCGGTAGAGCGGGACTCGGCCGGACTCCAGGGGGTTTTGGTAGAGCGGGACTCAACCGCAGCCCAAGGGGGTGAGGCGGACTGTGAGGTTTTTCCAGGTCGGTCACCATCTGGGAAGGGCGGTCTGTGGGCGCTCTCTCAGAAGTGTTGTGCTCCACCGATCACCGTTTGGGAAGGTACAGACCCGGGCCGGGCGTCGATCCGTCCCCGCGTACGAGGCCCGGCAGACCGCCGGGCGGGTGCGTTGAGTGCACGTCCGGGGTGGTGGGGGTTGGTTCAGGGGACGGGTCGGCGCCAGGCGGCACGCTCAGCCACAGGTCCAGGGAAAGAACGCTCCGACTGGAAACAGGCTGTTGCTCAGACCTCGCTTGTCACCCCAGCCGCCCGCCGTAGTAACCCCTGTCGGCATTGCCCTCCCCGACCCCTCGGGGGGTGAAGGCAGAGCATTCACGCAGCCCTGGCCCGCGAGGGTCAGGGGAGGAGGGACCGCCGGCCTTCACCCCTCTGTGGCGGAGGTCCCGGTACCTGTCGCCCTCGCCCATCCCGGTACCTGTCGCCTTCACCCCTTGGAGCGAGGTTGCGGTTCTTCTTCCGGGCCGAGGCCGAGGCCGCGGGTACCTGCGGCTGTCACCCGTTGGGGTGCGGATGGAGGTTTCTCCTCCCGACGCCCCCTGGAGCCGGGGAGGGCGGACGGGTCCCGGCTACTCGGACGCGGCGGTGTAGTAGAAGGGCTCGTCATCGTCCCCGTGGTATTCGGGCTCCAGCCGGTCGGACAGGTCGACCTCCACCCCGGACCCGTCGAACGCGGCCCGCACCCGCTCCTCCATCTCCTCACTCAGGTAGTGGTGGTGCAGATCGAGCTTGCGCAGACCAGCGAAGGCCGTGGCCCGGTCCACGAGCACCTGACCGCCCCGGTCCGTGAGGACGCCCAGCGACAGGTCGAGCACATCCAGGCGCTTGAGCACGGGTGCGTCGGCCAGTGCCGGAAGCCACCCGTCCAGCGTCTCGGCGTTGCGCACACCCAGGTACCGCAGTCGGGGAAACACCTCACCCGAGAGCACCGACTCCAGGTCCGACGGCCAGGTGTCACAGCCGTAGTCCGACATCCCCAGCCACAGCTCCAGGTGCTCTAGCGCGGGCAGCCCCGACGACGCCACCTGACGCGCGACCCGGCCCGGCAGGCCCCCGGTCTCCAGCGTCAGGGAACGCAGCGAGGCGTGCGAGGGGATGTGCAGCCCGAGCTCGCCGTCTATGCCGTCGGCGCCCTTCACAGCCAGCTCCTCCAGCCGGGGGAAGGCCGCCACGAGCGGGGCCAGGTCGGGCTGGTCGATCCAAGACAGCTCGCACTCCGAGCCGTCGATGTCGCCGAAGAAGAGCGCACGCAGGTTCGGCAACGCGTGGGCGTGCTCGGTCAGCAGGCGTGCGATCTGGTACTGGCCTCCGGCGGCGGCCTCCCAGTCGCCGATGACCAGTGCACCCACCTGTTCGGTGTCCACCACGGACAGGAAACGGGCGAGGTGCTCCTCGCACGCCTCTCTGTCGTACCGCAGCCGCCAGGCCACGGAGCCGGGAGCGTGCGGATCCCCGCCCCGTTCGCGTGCACGGATGATCCGCTCCTCGTCCGTGCCACTGGCAGGGAACTCGACCACGGGCAGACCCGCGAACTCGGTCAAGTCAGGCATGGAAAATCCCTTCAGGGGGTGGAATGTCCCCCGTACCTAGCAGCTCCGGAGGACAGACGAAGCGCGGTGACTCTGGTACTCCAGTTGGACTTCCGGTTTGTCATGATTTCTGAACTGCTTGTCTGCGGTAGTGGCAACGTCGAGCGTGTCCTTGAAAGGACTCCTTCCAGCGGCGCCCGGCCACCGCTACCAACCGCGACAGCGGCACCGCCTCGGGGGCGTAGCAGTGGAAGAACGCCAGCTCACCATTGGTGCGGTTGCGGCGCATCAGCACCGACCGCGCCCCGTACTCATCACAGCGATCGTCAATGAGAGCCCAGTGGTAAAGCCGCTCTCCCTTGGCCCCGGCCCCAGCAGAGCGCTTTTGCCGGGCCTGTTCGGGAACCAGGGCGGCCAACTCCTTGACCGCGATCGCCCCGCGCGGATTGGGAGAGGGTGTCGGTAGCGGCCATCTCCATCACGTACCCGGCCCGTTGTTTCTCCTGGTAGGAGCGCAAGTGCGGGTTGCGGCCATCGGTCCGGCCGGTCCGGGGTGCAGGTCGCGGTCCTTCCTCCGGTCTGTGGTCGGGGCCGCGGTTATGTACGGCCGTCACCCCCTGGGGCGGAAGTGGCGGTCTCTCCTGCCCACACCTCCTGGGGCCGAAGGAGATGGTCCGCTCTCCGGTAGTGCCTCGGCCCCCAACAGACACACCCGCCACCCACCACAGCGTTGAAAGAACATAGGGGCACCCCCGGGCCAAGGCAGAAGGACACCTCTGGCCCTTCTCTCCTCCTTTCCCCGGAGGGGCGAAGGCCCCACAGCGCCCTCCGCTATGACCGGCCACCCCGGTCGGGCGAACACCCCCTCATGCCCGGCAGGGAGGAGCCACCGCGCCCCACACCTGTGGCGGCAGAGCCCGCGTGCCGGCGGAGGCGGTCCTCCAACTGGGCGGGTGTGGGTTCCACGTGTGTGCGCCAGGCCGCGTTCGGGTCCCTGTGGGTCGCCACCCACAGGGACCCCGTCCAGGCGACCCTGTGCGTACCTCCCCAGGTGGAGCGGAGCCGTTCGAGCACGATCTCCGGTGCTTCCCACCTCCACCCGACAAGGTCCTCGTGCTCGCCGGAATGACCGGCCTCCAGGACACAGGTGCGGCGGAGGCCGGAGCTGTTCAGGCTGGTCTGCTCGCACAGCGGCGGCATCATCGGCCACCTTCCGGGGTTCGACGCGGTTGTGGGGTGTAGGCGATCGGATGTGTCTCGACCTGTGTGTCGAGCAGGGCGAGGGCCTGGATCGGATCACCCGTGGCCTGCACGTGGTCCACCGCCGCGCATACCGCGGTGATGCGGTGTCCGAGCAGGGCTTGGCGGGCGGCCTCGTCCGCCGGGGTCGTTCCCGGCGGCAGGGTCAAGGCGTCGCCTATCGCCTCGAACAGGTCCGCGATCCGGATGTCACCGACGGACATTCACTTCACCTTCCGCTCGAGGTAGGCGCGCACCGCGAGCGAGAGCGGGGCCATGTCCCTTCCCGGGTGGGATACGTAGGTCCGCACCCGGGACGCGCGCCACCGCGCTCGGAGCCGTTGTGATGGCTTGGCGGCCGGAGTAGGAGGGGGAAGGGAGCCGGACGTGTCGGCCGAGGAGGAGCCCCTGGTCGCGGCCACGTTCGGGATTCGCTTCGGGAACCGGTGGCTGTACTCCTCCAATGACAGGTGCCGCCGGGGCTCGGGCCGGTGGTGGCGGCCGTGCCCCGGCACCAGGGCCAGGGGGCGCCCTTCGAGGGGCAGGGTCCACCCGGCCTGGCCCGGCCGCAGCGGGATCACCCGGCCCATCCCCGGGGACTTTCGGCGCTTCGACCGAGCCGGGCCCGACCCCGGCTCCGGATCCGGGCTCGGCGTGGTCCTCGGTGGGAGCGGCACCGGTCCGGTGCGATCAGGGGAGAACTCCGATGACAGCAGGTCGCCGAACCGACTGACCCGGTGGTGGAGTGCGAAGGCGGTTCCAGCGGTGGTGTTCGTGCTCCGATCCGCACGGGAGGCCGCGTTCGCCTCGGACGCGAGTCGGTGCACGGTGATCAGTTCGCCTGTTCGCAGGTGGCGCGTCCGTGGCCGTTCCTCTGTCGGGGCCGGCGCCTCCCGGTCGCCCCCTGGAGGGCCGTGCCACCCGGCGATACACTTCATTGCGTCTCTCCTCGGTGAGTTCGATATCCGGTAGGGATTCCGCCCTGGGACCGCAGCAAACGGTCGCCAGGGCTTTTGCCTGTGAGAGGCGTCCTACGGAAATCAATATCCCCGGCGCAGGCCCCTCGCGGAAGAACTACGGGAGAACCGTCGCTTATAGGAGAATCCGGTAGCGAGAGTTGTGGATCTGTAGTTGACTTGTTGTATGCCGCAGAATCCCCATAAGCAATGGATCTCATTCGGCCAGGAAATACGACGAAACCGCCTTGAACTGGGCATTTCTCAGGCGGAGCTGGGCAAGCGCATCCAGGTGAGCGGCGCCATGGTCGGGCACCTGGAAAGGGCGATACGTGTAGCGACACGGGATCAAGTGGACGCCCTGGAAGCCGTCTTCGCTACAGAGGGAAGCCTGCTCAGGCGGTGGTCCTCCGCTATCAAGAGCAGAAGTGTGCCGGACTGGTTCCAGAACGCCCTGGCGAGTGAAGGTCGGGCCGAGCAGACCTTCCAGTACCAGTCGATCCTCGTTCCAGGGCTGCTTCAGATCCCCTCCTACGCCGAGGCCCTGGTGCGTGCGTGGCAGCCTCAGGCCTCGGATGAGGAGGTCGACCAGATCGTCCAGACCCGCACGAGGCGGCTGGCGGCCCTACTCCCTCGAAAGGCGGCGCTATGGTTCGTGGTGGACGAAGTAGTGGTCACGCATCCGGTAGGGTCGCTCACCGTTATGGCCGATCAGTTGGAGCACATCGCTGAGCTGGCGGATCGGAGGAGCATCCGCTTCCAGGTCCTGCCGCAGCGGTTGCTGCACCCGGGCATCTGCCCTCCGTTCCGCCTCATGTTCCTGCGTGAGGAACAGGCGGTCGTGTTCGTAGAACACGCCTTGGGTGACGTGGCGCGGAGTGGCACGCAGGATGTGGCCCATATGCGGACGTTGTTCGGAGCAATGCAAGCGGATGCGCTTCCTCCCTCGGACTCCATTGAGCGAATTCGTGAGATCAGGAAGGATCTGATGGCGTGAAGCATCAGGACTGGCACAAGTCCAGCTACAGCGGGGCCCAGGGTGACTGTGTCGAGGTGCCGGAAGGTTCCATCACGTCCGTGCGTGACACCCGGCACCGGGAGCTCGGCCACCTGGAGTTCGCCGCTGTGGAGTGGGTCGCGGCCGTCGGAGCGCTCGCGGAGAAGTGACCCCGGAACGTGAACCGGCCCCGTCGAACGACCTCCGGCGGGACCGGACCGGGGTGCGCCCGCTGGCCCGGGCGGGCGCTTCGGGCGGCCGGCGGGAGCTGGTATTTCCCGCCGGGCTGGGACTTTGAGCACAGCGAATTCGTGAGATCAGGAAGGATCTGATGGCGTGAAGCATCAGGACTGGCACAAATCAACCTATAGCGGAGGAAATGGCGGAGACTGTGTCGAGGTCTCGGAAGGTTCCACCACGGCCGTGCGCGACACCCGGCACCAGGAGCTCGGCCACCTCGAGTTCGCCGCTGTGGAGTGGGTCGCGGCCGTCGGAGCGCTCGCGGAGAAGTGACCCCGGAACGTGAACCGGCCCCGTCGAACGACCTCCGGCGGGGCCGGGCCGGCGGGCACACCCCGGCGCGGGCGGGCGCTTAGGGCGGCCCGCGGGAGCTGGTATTTCCCGCTGGGCTGGGACTTTGAGCACTGGGACTTTGGCGGCCCGCATCTGCTCCATGACGTAAGCTGGAGGGCACGAGTACTTGACGCGCTGCTACTGCTCAGTGGCAGCGCTTTTGACTGTTGACGGACGGGTTGGATGACTGAGGACAGCCGATCGGGAGACCGCCAGGACTCCGGAGCGAACGAGCACAGTGGTGACCGCTCCGGCGCGTCTTACGGTCGGGGACGTGGTGACGACTCCCGCTCCCGTTCCGGCTACCGGGGTGACCGTGGCCGTGATGACCGCAGCGGTGGTTTCCGCGGCGGGGACCGGGACCGTGGTGGTTACCGGGGCCGCGACGACCGCGGCGGTTACAGAGGCGACCGCGACCGGCGCGATGACCGCGGCGGGTACCGCGGTGGCGACGACCGCGGCGGTTACAGAGGCGACCGCGACCGGCGCGATGACCGC
Organism: Nocardiopsis changdeensis; assembly: GCF_018316655.1. Classification (GTDB taxonomy): domain Bacteria; phylum Actinomycetota; class Actinomycetes; order Streptosporangiales; family Streptosporangiaceae; genus Nocardiopsis; species Nocardiopsis changdeensis. Next base: position 2,183,009 of record NZ_CP074133.1, read on the forward strand.
GGCGGGTACCGCGGTGGCGACGACCGTGGCGGATACCGTGGCGGCGACCGCCGTGAGGGCGGATACCGCGGCCGCGACGACCGCCGTGACGACCGCGGTGGTTACCGCGGCGGAGATGACCGTGGCGGCTACCGGGGTGACCGCGACCGGCGCGATGACCGTGGCGGCTACCGGGGTGACCGCGACCGGCGCGATGACCGTGGCGGCTACCGGGGTGACCGCGACCGGCGCGATGACCGTGGCGGCTACCGGGGCGACCGCGACCGCCGTGACGACCGCGGGGTCCACCGGGGCGGTGACGACCGTGGTGGTTACCGCGGTGGTGACCGTCGTGAGGGTGGTTTCCGGGACGACCGTGGCGGCTACCACGGCGGTGACCGGGATCGGCGTGACGACCGTGGTGGTTACCGTGGCGGCGAGGACCGCGGCGGATACCGGGGTGACCGCGACCGGCGCGATGACCGCGGCGGATACCGCGGTGGCGATGACCGCGGCGGCTTCCGCGGTGGTGACCGCCGTGAGGGCGGGTACCGCGGCCGCGACGACCGCCGTGACGACCGTGGTGGTTACCGTGGCGGCGAGGACCGCGGCGGCTTCCGCGGAGACCGCGACCGGCGCGATGACCGCGGCGGATACCGCGGTGGCGACCGGCGGGGCGGCGGGTACCGAGGTGGCCGCCGGGACGACCGGGGCGGGTACCGCGGGCGCGACGACCGTCGCGGTCCCCGTGAGGACCGCGACCCCGCGGACATCGCTCCCCAGCTTCCCGAAGAGGCGACCTACGACCAGCTCGACGCCGACACCAGGCGCGACCTCAGCTCGCTGCCCAAGTCCCTGGCGGAACTGGTCGGCAAGCACATCGTGGCGGCCGGCCTCCTCGTGGACGAGGACCCCGAGCGCGCCTACGCCCACGCCGCCTACGCCCGGCGCAAGGCGTCCCGGGTCCCCGGTGTCCGGGAGGCCTCCGGTGTCGCCGCCTACACGGTGGGCAAGTGGCAGGAGGCCCTCTCCGACCTGCGTGCCGCGCGCCGCATGAGCGGCCGTGACAACTTCCTGGCGATCATGGCCGACTGCGAGCGCGGCCTGGGCCGACCCGAGCGGGCTCTGGAGATCACCGGGGACCCGGCCGGCGAGCAGCTGGACGCCGCCGAGCGCATCGAGCTGCGCATCGTGGCCGCCGGTGCCCGGCGGGACATGGGCGACATCAAGGGCGCCCTGGCCGAGCTCCAGGTTCCCGAACTGAAGGAGCGCCGCGCCCGGCCGTGGATCGCGCGCCTGTTCTACGCCTACGCCGACGTCCTGGAGGAGCTGGGCCGTGAGGAGGACGCCCGCGAGTACTTCTCGCGCGCCTCCGCCGTGGACAGCGACGGGGTGACCGACGCCGATGAGCGCCTGGCCGTGCTGGAGGGTGTCGAGCTGGTCGACGTCGACCCGGAGGACGGCATCATCTGGACCGACGCCGAGGAGCAGGACTTCGAGGAACAGGACTTCGCGGAGCCGCAGGCCCCGCGGGAGGCCCGTCCGGCCGAGCCCGCCCTCGAAGATGAGGACGGGGCCGAGTACGACTCCCGGGACGGCGAGCCTGAGGACTTCGAGGACGAGGACGACTCCCGTGATGCCGACGAGCCCGAGGACGGGCCCGCCGACGAATCCGACGCCGAGTCCGAGGCAGTGAAGGACGACGGGGCCGACGCCCCGCGGGACCGGGAGCGCGACTGACCCCGGATCCCCTGGCGCCGCCGGGCGGTCGTGGACCGCTCGGCGGCGCCGTCGTGCGCCTGGGGGCCCTTCCCCCGGCGTACGACTCCGTGGTGTGCCTGACCCACCGGGGCGGCCGAGCGCTGATGGTGCGCAACCGGCGGCGCGCGTGGGAGTTCCCCGGCGGGCACGCCGAGGCCGGGGAGGGCGTCGTGGACACCGCCCGGCGGGAGGCGGCTGAGGAGGCCGGGGCGACCCTGGGCGCGGTGGAGGTCGCCGGGTACTACGTGCTCGCCGACGGGCACGTCACGGTCGTCACCCACGCCCCCGTCCTGGAGACGGTCCCTCTCAGCGGCGAGTTCGAGACGGTCGAGGTGCGGGAGTTCGACGTCCTGCCCCCGGAGGAGAGCCTGTCGTGGGCCGACGGCCTCTACGCCCACCTGCTGCGGGTACTGGACCTGCCCGGCGCCCGCCCCTGAGGGGGCCGGTCAGGCGACGGGTTTGACGTAGCCGGTCTCCTTGCCCAGCAGCGCGTAGCCGAGCCGGGCGTTGATGGCCAGCATGGGCGCATTGTTCTCGTGGTTTCCGGTGGCGGCGTGGGTGAACCCCTGTTCGCGCGCCCGCAGCAGGGCGACATGCTTGGCGTATCCGGCCAGCCCGCGCCCCCGGTACTCGCGCAGGGTCCCCGTCATCGACGACTCCATGCGGCTCCTGCGGTCGGAGCCGTAGCAGGTGATGCCCGCGGGGGTGCCCTCGTGCAGGAAGACCAGGCTCAGGTCGAGGTCGGTGAGCGGGTGGTTCCAGGGCCCGTTCACCCAGTCCTCGAAGGTCATGAAGCCGACGCTCGGCACGGCACCGGGTTCGTCCTCGCTGGCCAGCCGGTCGAGCTCGTAGACCGGCCGGGGGTCGTCGGCGTACTCCCGGAACGTCCGCAGTTCCACGCCCGCGGGCGGTTCCGGCGCCGGGGGCAGCAGGGACAGGTCCAGGCCCAGGATGTGGTGGGTCTCCTCCTCCGCGTACCCCTGGTCGAGGGCGACCTCGTGGAGCACCGGTCCGCCCGCCTGGACCGGCTCCTCGGCGACCTCGGTGCGCAGGGTGCGGGCGCCCCGTTCCACCAGGGACTCCTCGGAGGCGGTGAGGAGGCGGGCGGCCAGGTCGCCGCCGCGGTACCGCTCCGCGACCGCGGTGAGGAAGGTCAGGCCGTGCGGGTCGCGGCCCTCCGGGCGGGTGAGCAGGGAGCGGGTGAACCCCACGATCCCGCCGTCGCCGTCGGTCGCCACGAGCGGGAGGTCCGTCGAATGGGGGGTGGGGTTCGCCATGCGCCAGCGCACGGCCTTCTCCGTGAGGACACGGTAGGGGTGGTGGGCGCGCAGGAACGGGAGGACGGCGGGGACGTCCTCGGTTTCCATCGGCCGGATCTGGAGCGTCATGCGGTGAGCCTAGGTGGCCCGGGTCACCCCCGCACATGGTTTTCCGGGCCTTTCCGCGCTCCCCGTCGGAGCCGGCCCGGGCCCCCTCTGCAGGTGTGAACGCGTCCGTGAACGCGCCACCGTTCTTTGTGGCTTCTCCCGCCCCGGCCCGTGACGTGCCGTCACCCGTCCGGGTGCCACGGTGCCGGGGCCGTGTGAGGGAGAGGGGCTGACTTCCAGGGCCCGCCCCTCCCGTCGCCGTGCCAGGGCCGGGGCGCTCAGCCCTGTTCTTCGCGTTCCTTGCGCTCGGCCTCGGCGCGTTCCTGTTCGAGCCGGTCGAGCCAGTGCACGATGCCCGACACGTTGGCCTCGGCGCCGCTGAGGATGTCCAGGACGGCGGCGGACTCCGGGGAGGCGTCCGGGGGCAGCGGCTTGTACCGGCTGACGACCTTGTCGCGCACCATGGCGATGGCGTGGTCGAGGTCGCCGGCCGAACCGTGCGACTCGCGGACCGTCTCCACCCACAGGTGCAGCTCGGACCGGGCGCGGTCGATGGTCTCGGCGACCGTGTCGACCGCTCCGAAGTGGGAGAACATCAGGCGCTGGGCGTCGATGTCGGAGAACAGCCGCAGGGTGCTCAGGCACGCCTGCATGTCGAAGTCCGGCGGCGGGGTGGCCGGGCGGACGTCGCCGGTGAGCTGGTTGTAGACGCCTAGGGCGTCGCCGACGTACAGGTCGCCGGTGAGGGTGTCGACCAGGCCCATGTGGTGCTTGGCGTGCCCGGGGGCGTAGTGGGTGACGAGCCTGCGGCCGCCGCCCAGGTCGATCTCGCCGGTTTCGGCGACGGAGCGGATGCGCCGCGCCTCGGTGGGGTGCATCTGCCCGAACAGGGTGTCGAGGCGGTCGCCCCAGACCATGGCGGCGCTGCGCATGAGGCGGCTGGGGTCGGCGAGGTGGCGGGCGCCGCGCTCGTGGACGACGATCTCGGCGTTGGGGAAGAGGGCGGCCATGTCGCCGGTGCCGCCCGCGTGGTCGAGGTGGATGTGGGTGACGACGATGGTGGCCAGGTCGGCGGGGGCCAGGCCCATGGCGGTGACGGCGTCGTGCAGGACCCGGGCCGAACCGGCGGTGCCGACCTCGACGATGCAGGGACGCTCGGAACGGATGAGGTAGCTGGACACGATGCCCGGATATCCGGCGAGCATCGTGTCGATGGCGAAGATGTCGTCGCCCAGGGGGGTGACCCCCTCGGGCAGGCGGCTCACGTCCACGTCGTCGTGCACGGCAGGCACCCCTGTTCCCTGTGGTCGTCGTGGGTTCCGGGAGGAACCGCATCCGAATCCGACTCTAGGACACGGGGGCGGTGTGCGTCTTGACCGGGGGCGGGATCATCGGACGACACCGTTCCGGAGGTTGTCCACAGGCGGGGCGAAGCCCTTTCGCCGCCGGTCGGCCCCGGTGATCCTGAAGGTGGGGGCACACGTGCCGGCCGTCGTGCCGCCCGCTGGTCCACGCCGGTGTCACAGGGTCTTCGGGAAGAAGGACGACGCATGCGGGAGAACGGTCTGCGGAGCGCGGGGCGGGGCGCACGGGCGGCGCAGGGCACGGACCCGGGGGAGGACCCCGGCCGGGACGGCGGGCACCGCAACGAGGTGCTGCTGGTGGGGCGCATCACCGCCGAGCCGGTGTTCCGGGAGATGGCGAACGGGAACCGCCTGGCCAGCTGGCGGATGTGCATGGCCAGGCCCCCGCGCGAGGGGGTGTCGGGGCGCCGCTCCGACGCGGTCTACTGTGTCGGCTTCGACCCCGGGCTGCATCCGGAGCTGGTGGAGTGGCGGCTGGGCGACGTCGTCCGGGTGACGGGGGCGCTGCGCCGCCGGTTCTGGCACGGGCGGGCGGAGGAGCGCAGTACGTGCGAGGTGGAGGCGCGGACCGTGGCTCTGGTGCGCCGCTCGCGGCCGGCCGACGGGGACCTCCCCGCCGCCGCGTTCCCGCGCGCGACGGAGGAAGGGGCCGGGCGATGACCGCCCGCGCGGCGCGCCGCCCGGTGCGTCTCCTCGGAGCGGTGCTCGCACGGGTCCTCGCCGTCCTGGTGCGCCCCCTGGCCCGCGCCGCGGCCGGTTCCTGGGGCCGAGCCGGATCCGGGGCGCCGGGTGCGGCGCCGGTCCGGCGCGGACCCGGTGTGCCCAGTACGGAAGCGGACCGCCTCCCCGGGGCGGGGCCGGGTGCGGTAGGTGCCCGGCCCGGAGGCGGGGTTCCGTGTGCGGCCGCGGCCCGCGTCCGCGGGCCCGGGACGGGAGCGGTCCGTGCGACGGGGGCCCCGTTCGGCGCGCCGACCCGGTACGGCGGGCGGGGGTGCGCGAGGGTGCCGCGGAGGTCGCCGTACGGGGAGGCGTTCAGGCCCGGGTGGGCGGTGCCCCGGCCCGGTTCACCAGCCCAGGGCGGCCAGGGCGGTGCGTGCGGCCGGGCCGGCCGGGTCCACCGCCGGGTTCGCCCACACGGCCTCGCACAGGGCGCGCAGGCCGTCGAGGCGGTCGCCGGAGCCCTCCAGGAGCGGGCCGTCGGGGGTGTGGGTCGCCGTCCAGCCCCCGCAGCGGGTACCGCCGTGGAAGGCGTCGACGCCCGGGTGGGTGTCGTTCATGCCCGACACGTCCCAGGACAGGTAGTTGGGCCGCCGGTGCTCCGGGGCGGCGAGCAGGTCCAGCGGGGTGGTCACCCCCGACAGCACCAGCAGGCCCGCGGCGCCGTGCACGATCGCGCCCTCGATGTCGGTGTCCAGGCGGTCGCCGACGATGAGCGGGTCGCGGGCCCCCGTGCGCCGGATGCCCTCCTCGTGGAGGGGGCGCATGGGCTTGCCCGCGATGATCGGCTCCACTCCCGTGGCGTGCGCGATCACCCGGACGAAGGACCCGTTGGCCGGGGTGACGCCCCATTCGGTGGGGGCGGTGGCGTCGGCGTTGCTGGCGACGTAGAGGGCGCCGCGCGACACCGCCAGCGTGCCCTGGTCGAGGAGGTCCCGGGTCACGGAGCGGGAGTAGCCCTGCACCACGGCGACCACGGAGTCGGTGGCGATGGTGACCGGGACGAGTCCCATGCGGCGCACCGCCTGGCGCAGCCCGGTGTCGCCGACCACCAGGACCTCCGAGCCGGCCGGGTGGCGTTCGGCGACCAGCCGGGCGGCCGCCTCGGCGGAGGTCACCACGTCCTGCGGGGTGGCGTTGATGCCCAGGTGGGTGAGGTGTTCGGCGATGCGGGCCGGGGTGCGTCCGGCGTTGTTGGTCACGTAGGCCACCCGCGCCCCCGCGGCCCGTGCCTTGTCGATCGCCTCGGGGGCGGCCGGCACCGCGCTCGGGCCGATGTAGACGACCCCGTCCAGGTCCAGGAGCATCGCGTCGTGGATGGTGCTCAGGGGGCGCTCGGCGGCGAGCAGGGGCATGGCGGACCCGTTCCTTGCGGCGGTGGCGGACGCCCTCCAGGGTATGACGCGGCCCTCGGCCGGTGGGGCCGCGGGCCTCCCCACCCGGTGTGCCGTCCGTCGCAGCGCCCCGGACCGGCCCCACCCCGGAGACCCCGCCCCGGCGGCCCGCCGGGATGTCGCGCCTGTACCGGCCTGGCAGGGGGCTGTCGGCTGGAGGGCGGGGCGTCTTCAGGGCGGCGGGGGCGTGCCGGGGCGGGGGGTCAGGCGGTGGGGCGGTGGGCGGTGAGCCAGGAGGTGGCGAAGGCGACGGCGTCGGAGACGGGGAAGAGGCGTGCGGTGGTCAAGCCGACCGGGCCCGTGGTGACGGCCCCGGTGGCCTCGAACGCCTCGCCCAGGGCGGGGAAGTCGTCGGAGTCCAGGGCGGTGTCGGTGAAGGCGGCCCAGGCGCGGCCGCCGTCGGGGGTGGCGATCGCGCAGCCCACCGGTTCGGTGCGGGGCGCGGGCACCCGGTACTCGGCGAGGTGGAAGGCGGTGCAGGAGTCGTAGCCGGTGCCCAGCAGCAGGACGCGGGCGTCCAGCAGGCGGCCCAGCGGCGACTCGTCGCCCAGGCGGCAGGTGAGGGGGTGGTGGTCCAGCAGGGCGTGGGCGCGCGGGCCCACGGCGGCGAAGGAGGTCTGCGGGTGCGGGCTGCGCACGGCCCCCGGGAGGGTGCGCACCAGCTCGGGGATCCGCCCCATGTGCGCGCTGGGGGTGGCGTGCGGGTCGAAGCCCGGCGTGTGGTCGCGGATGGTCGGCCACCAGGACTCGGGCACCGGCGGGTTGCGCCACTGGGACGGGTCGCTGTTGTCCATCGTCTGGGTGGGCACCACGAGGGTGCCGGTGGGCCCCAGGGTGTCCAGGAGCGCCTGGACGACGGCCTGGGCGCCGCCGCACACCCAGCCCAGGGCGGAGAGGGAGGAGTGGAGCAGGACGGTCTCCCCGGGGCGCAACCCCAGGCCGGCCAGGTCGCGGGCGAGGGAGACGCGGGTGCGCGGCGCGTCCTGCGCGGGTTCGGGCGCGGCGGTCATAGGGCGGGTCTCCTCCTCGGGGTGGGGTGTACCGCAGGGTGGGTGTGCGGTCGGCACCGTGGTGCGCGGAGCGGGCCGGCCGGGAGCATGGCGCCATGGTGATGAGAACGATGTCGGCGGCGGCTCTGGCGGTGGCGGCGGTCCTGTCGTGGGCGGCGCCCGCGGCGGCCGCGCCCGTGGATGGTCTCACGGCCGATGCGGTGGACGCACGGGTGGAGGCCTACCTGGAGGACGCGCCGCTGCCCGGGGTGGCGGTCGCGGTGACGCGGGGGAGCGAGGTGGTGCGGGCGGCCGGGTACGGGGTCGATTCCCGCGGGGAGCCGGTGGGGGCCGACACCCCGATGGGGATGGCGTCGGTGAGCAAGGCGTTCACCGCCCTCGTGGTGGCGTCGCTGGTGGAGGAGGGGAGGCTGGACCTGGACGACCCCGTGGTCGAGCACCTGCCGGAGTTCGCGGTGGACGACCCGCGCGGTGCGCGGATCACGGTGCGGCAGCTGCTCACGCACACCTCCGGCATGTCCGACCGCGGGTTCCGGGAGAAGAGCGAGCCGACCCCGGCGGACCTGGAGGGCGCGGTGGCGCGGCTGGCCGGCGCCGGGATGGTGGCCGACCCCGGGGCCGAGCGCAACTACCACAACCCGAACTACCACATCGCGGCCCGCCTGGTGGAGGTGGTGGAGGGCGAGCCGTTCGCGGACGTGCTGCGCGAGCGGGTGCTGCTCCCCCTGGGGATGGCCGACACGGTCACGGTGGACACCGCGCGGGACGTGTTCGAGGCCGGGGTCGCCCCCGGGCACGTGGCGGTGCTGGGCGGCGCCCGGGCCCTGCCGGAGCCGCAGGGCTACTTCAACGGCAGCGGTGGCATGGTGTCCACGGCCGGCGACATGGCGCGGTGGCTGGTCGCCCAGAACACCGGCGGCCGTACCGCCGACGGGGGCGCGGGGGTGCCCGCGGACGCGGTGGCGCTGACGCACGCCGCCGCGGGCGGCACGGGCCCGGCGGCCGACTCCGGCCTGGGCTGGCAGGTGGAGGAGACCGGCGGGGGCGCGCCACTGCTGGTGCACGGCGGTATCCAGTTCACCTACACCGCCCACCAGGCCCTGCTGCCGGAGAGCGGGGTGGGGATCGCGGTGATGGCCAACACCGGCCTGGGCGCGGGCGACGCCTCCGCCCTGCTGTGGAACCTGGTGGCCCTGGCCGAGGGGGAGGGGCCGACCGGCTCCTCGGCGCCGTGGCTGCTGGCATTGGACCTGGTGTGCGTCGCCGCGGTGGCGGCCGTGGCCGCCGGGGCGGTGCGCGGGGTGCGCCGTGCCGGGGTGTGGGTGCGGGACGGTCGCCGGTGGCGGCGCGTGCTCGGGGCGGTGGGGTCGGCCGCGGTGGTGGCCGCGGCCCTGGCCCCGCACCGGCTGATCTCGCCGCTGGCGGGAGGTCGCGACGCCACGTGGGTGCAGACCCTGTACACGGTGCCGTCCGTGGTGGTGTTGCTGGTCGCGGCGGCGGTGGCGCTCGCCGTGGTGTGGGCGGTGCGCCTGCGGGCCCTGGCGGCGCACCGCGGACAGGACCCGCAGCGGGAGCTCAGCGGTACCGGGGCGACGGCTCGACCAGGCGCATGACCAGCCCGGTGCGCGGCTTGGGCCCGAACGAGGTGGACTTGCGCGGGGTGAGCTCGCCCTGCCCGGCGATGTCGTAGACCAGGTGGACGTCCAGGGCGGGCACGATCACAGCGGTGCCCTTCTCGTGGTGGGCGGCGGCCACCGCCTCGCCGGGGTCGTCGTGGACCATGCGCACCGCCTCCTCGGGGACGCCCCACAGCGGCAGCAGGACCTCGTGCAGGGCCGCGGTGGGCAGGCGCCGCCACTGCTCGGAGCGGCCGGGCATGGCCCGGGCCAGGGTGTCGCCGTCGAAGCCGTGCACCAGGTGGGCCCCGCCGTCGGGGGAGGCCAGCACCAGCGCGGGGCCCTCCACCCCCTCGTACACACGGGGGGACACCCCGTCCACGGCCTCGACCGCGGCGACGGAGCGGGCGGCCGCGACGGCCTCCTCCGGGTGCAGGCCCGGCAGGACCCGGTGGATGGCGCCCAGGCGGGGCGGGTGGGTGTCGCTGTCCACGAGCAGGGCCAGCCCGTACCGCCAGCCGGGGTCGCCGTGGGCGGCGTGCAGACGGCGGTAGGCGGCGTAGCGGTGGTGGCCGTCGGCGATGAGCGCGGACCGGCCGGCCAGGTCGGCGGCCACCCGGGCGTGGTCGGCGGGGTCGGTGACCGCCCACAGGCGGTGCTCGGAGCCGTCGCGGGTGCGGGCCTCCACCAGGGGCGGGTCGGCGACGGCCTCGGTGACGGCGGAGGCGGCGCCGCCCGCGCCGCGGTACAGCAGGAAGATGGGTTCGAGGTTGGCCCGGGCCACCCCCATGAGGGTGAACCGGTCGTGCACGGGCGCGTCGGCGACGTCCTCGTGGGGCAGGACCGCGGATTCGGACCCCTCGTCGGGCAGGCGCAGGTTGCCGATCAGCCCGCGCTGGCGGCGGCCGTCCGCGGTGACCTGCTCGTACACGTACAGGGCCGGGCGGGGGTCGGGGGAGAGCACGCCGGTGGCGACCCAGTCGTGCAGCAGCGCGGCGGCGGCGCGGTACCGGCGGGGGATCGCCCCTTCGGTGCCGTCGGCGCTGGCGCGGCTGAGCTCGAAGGGCAGGGTGACCCGGGCGGCGTTGTGCGGGTCGGACCGTTGCAGGGCCCGCGCCTCCTCGGCGTCGGGAACGTCGTAGGGCGGGGCCAGCAGACGGGCGAGGTCGAATCCCCCGTCGATGAACCGGTCGAGGTCTCCGTCGGTGTAGCGCAGACCGCGGAAGGGTTCCAGCCCGAGAGGTTGGCGTGGCATCCCAGCAAGGTACCGCCCGGTCACAGGAGTTTGCGCATGCGCAGCAGGTCGCCCATGCTGGCGTCGACCCTGACCCGGCGGGTCAGGAGGGCGCGGGCCGGGTCCAGCCGCCCGTCGGCGAGGTCGACGAGGTCGTCGCTGCCGACGGTGATGTGCACCTGGGCCCGGGGCGCCGGAGCCTCTTGGGGGCGGTGGGTGATGTCGCTGAGGCCGTCGGCGGTCAGCCGCATGTCGAACACGGTGCCCAGGTCGGGGACGAGCACGCTGACGGAGCGCTCGACGATGACCCGGCGGCGTTCGGCCTCGGGTTCGGCGAGGATCCGCTCGTTGAGCTTCGCGATGCCCTCCAGGCATGCGTCGATGCTGTTCATGGGCACATGATGCCGCATGCGGCCCGGGGCGCCGGGGCGGCGTCGCCGTCCGGGCAAAGGGACGAAGGGGACGACCTCCCGGTTTCGCGTGGCAGGGGCCGTGCCGCCCGGGTAGCGTTGTGCGCGCAACCCCCCGCCCACGGTGCCCTTCCGTTTTCCGGTGCCGTTCCCCCTTCCGGTGTTCTGTCCGTCAAGGAGTACGCGAATCATGGTCGTCGACGCGGTGCGCACGTATCTGGATGCCGCCAGTGGTCTCACCGAGCTGTCCCGCAAGGAGGCGGTGGCCGCGGCCAAGGTCCTGCTGCGGGCGGGCGGGGCGGGCGCGCCGGCGGCGGAGCAGGAGCCGGGCGGCACGCCGCCGCGGGTGGGGCGGACCATCCAGGCGCTGGCGGGGGAGCTGCTGGAGACCAGCCGGGCCAACCGGGAGGCGCTGGCGGAGCTGGTGCGCTCGGAGGTGGAGCACCGCCTGGAGCGGATGGACGTGGTGCCGCGCTCCGAGCACGAGCGCCTGGTGCGCCGCGTGGCGGAGCTGGAGCGGCGGCTGGCGGCCCGGTCGGGCCGGGAGCGGGTGCCCTCGGTCCCGGCGGTGGAGGTGCGGGCCGTGGAGGTCGAGGAGGTGCCCGCGGCCGCCGTCGCCGCGGTGGCGACCGCCGTGGCGGACCCCGCCCCGGACGGGGCCGCCGGACAGGACGCCCCCGAGGCCCCCGAGGCCCCCGTGGACGCCGAGTCCCCCGATGGGGCCGCGGCGGCCGAGCCCGCCCGGGAGGACGGCGCGGACGGGGACGCGGAGGAGGCCGGGAAGAAGCCCGCCGCCAAGGCCGGGGCGGCCAAGCCCGCGGCCAAGGGCGGCCGGGCGCGGGCGGGCGCGGCCAAGCGCACCACCAAGTCCCGCAGCGCCACCAAGAAGTAGGGCCGCCCAGAAGTCGGGGCCGCCGCGGACCGTCGATACCGGAGGGGCGATGAATCCCAAGGAACAGGCCGAGGAGCTGGCCGCCCGGACCCTGGAGGGCACCCGGGAGCGCCTGGAGGGGCTGTCGGGCCTGCCCACCGCCGAGCACGTGGAGGTCTTCGACTCCCTGCACCGCGAGCTGTCCGCGGTGCTGGGGGCCCTGGACCAGGGGCCGGCGCCGCAGTCGCCGGTATCCTAGGTGATCATGGCGAAACGTACTCGGCTCGACGCGGAACTGGTCCGCCGCGGGCACGCACGCTCACGCGGCCACGCGGCCGAGATCATCGAGGGGGGCCTGGTCAAGGTGGCCGGGATCGTGGCCTCCAAGCCGGCCACCCAGGTCGGACAGGACCAGCCCATCGTGGTGCGCACTCCTTCCGACGAGCCCCCCTATGTGTCCCGCGGGGCGCACAAGCTCATCGGGGCCCTCGACGCGTTCTCCCTGGACGTGGCCGACCGGCGCGCCCTGGACGCGGGCGCCTCCACCGGCGGGTTCACCGACGTGCTGCTGCGCCGGGGCGCGGCCCACGTGACCGCCGTGGACGTGGGCTACGGCCAGCTGGCGTGGTCGCTGCGCAGCAACGACCGGGTGCGGGTCATGGAGCGGGTCAACGTCCGCGAGCTCACCCCGGAGATGGTCGGCGAGCCGCGCCCGGACCTGGTGGTGGGCGACCTGTCGTTCATCTCCCTGAAGCTGGTGCTGGGGCCGCTGCGGGACGCGGTCGCCCCCGGGGCCGACTTCGCCATGATGGTCAAGCCCCAGTTCGAGGTCGGCAAGGACCGGGTGGGCGCGGGCGGTGTGGTGCGCGAGCCCGAGCTGCGCGCCGGGGCCGTGGCCGACGTGGCCGCCCACGCCCTCACCCTGGGCCTGGGCACGGTCGACGTGGCGGCCAGCCCGCTGCCCGGTCCCTCGGGCAACGTCGAGTACTTCCTGTGGCTGCGCTCGGGCGCCCCGGCGCTGGACGCGGCCCGGCTGGAGCGGGCGGTGGCGGAGGGGCCGGCCTAGGGCGTGGCACCCTGTCGCACGGGTCCGGTAACGTGACCCGGCCGGGTGGGCGCACAGGCCCCCCGGCCCGCATTCGAACTCCCCTTCGGGGAGTGGACGTAAGGGGACGACGATGACCAGGACCGGCGGACGCAGTGTTCTCCTGCTGGCCCACACCGGTCGGCCCGCGGCGGTGCGCAGCGCACGGCTGGTCCACGAGAGCCTCAGCAGCGCCGGGCTGACCGTGCGCATGCTCAAGGACGAGGTGGACGAGCTCGCCGAGGCGGGCTGTGTCCTGTCCCCGATCGAGGTCGTCGAACCGGAGTCCGCGGCCGAGGGCGTGGAGCTGGTCATGGTGCTGGGCGGCGACGGCACGCTGCTGCGGGCGGCCGAGCTGGCCCGGCCCGCGGGCGCCCCGCTGCTGGGCGTGAACCTGGGGCACGTCGGGTTCCTGGCCGAGGCCGAGCGCGAGGACCTGGGCGCGACCGTCCGCAGCGTCGTGGAGCACAACTACGACGTCGAGGAGCGGATGACCCTGGACGTGGCCGTGTTCAACGGCGGCCGTGCCGACGGGGTCCCCTCGGTGCGCACGTGGGCGCTCAACGACGCCACGCTGGAGAAGGGCGAGTCGCGGCGGATCGTCGAGGCGGTCCTGGAGGTCGACGGCCGCCCGCTGTCGCGGTGGGCGTGCGACGGGGTGGTGTGCGCCACACCGACGGGGTCGACGGCGCACGCCTTCTCCGCGGGCGGCCCGGTGGTGTGGCCGGATGTCGAAGCCCTGCTGGTGGTGCCGTTGAGCGCGCACGCGCTGTTCGCCCGGCCGCTGGTGGTGGGCCCGCGGGCGACGGTGGCGCTGGAGGTGCTGCCGGACACGGCGCCGGGCGTGCTCTGGTGCGATGGACGGCGTATGGTCGAATTGCCCGCCGGGGCACGGATCGAGATCACCCGTGCCGATACGCCGGTCCGGTTGGCCCGGCTGCACCGGGCGCCGTTCACCGACCGGCTGGTGGCCAAGTTCGGCCTCCCCGTGGCGGGGTGGCGCGGCCGCCGGGAACAGGGCCGCTGACCGCGTGCGCACCCGCGCGGGTGCGCCGTCCGGGAGGCGCGGGAGAACGTCAAGACAGTGTGGCCGACGATCAGGAGAGGGTTCGGTGCTCGAAGAAGTCCGCATCCAGGGACTCGGGGTCATCGACGACGCCGTGTTGGAGTTGTCACCGGGGTTGACGGTCGTCACCGGTGAGACCGGCGCGGGTAAGACCATGGTCGTCACCGGGCTGGGACTGCTCTTCGGTGGTCGCGCCGACCCCCAGCGGGTCCGGCCCGGCGCCGACCGGGCGCTGGTCGAGGGCCGGCTGACGGTCCCGCGCGAGGGCCGGGTGGCCGAGCGGGTCTCGGAGGCCGGCGGCGAGCTCGACGACGACGTGCTGATCGTGGCGCGCACCGTGTCCGCCGAGGGCCGCTCCCGGGCGACGCTGGGCGGCCGGTCGGCGCCGGTGAGCCTGCTGGCGTACCTGGCCGACGACCTGGTGGCCGTGCACGGCCAGTCCGACCAGCAGCGGCTGCTGCGCACCGACCGCCAGCGCGCGTCGCTGGACCGGTTCGCGGGCGAGGAGCTGGGCAAGGCCCTGAAGCAGTACGCGGCGGCCCACCGGCGGCACCGCGAGGTGTCGGAGGAGCTGACGGAGCTGACCGAGCGGGCGCGCGAGCGCGCCCAGGAGGCGGACATGCTCCGGTTCGGGGTGGAGGAGATCGCCGCGGCCCAGCCGGTCTCGGGCGAGGACGCCGAGCTGCTGGCGGAGGAGACCCGGCTGGCGCACGCCGACGGGCTCCGGGTGGCGGCCACCACCGCGCACGAGGCGCTGGTGGGCGACCCGGCCTCCGACGTGGAGGTGGACGTGTCGGCGCTGCTGTCGGCGGCCCGCCAGGCGGTGGCGGCGGTGCGCGAGCACGACCCGGAGCTGGCGGCGATCGGCGAGCGGCTGGACGAGGCGTCCTACATCCTGACCGACGCGGCCACGGAGCTGGCCTCCTACGCCGAGTCGGTGGACGCCGACCCGGCCCGGCTGGCGCACGTGCAGGAGCGGCGGGCGCTGCTCACCTCGCTCTCGCGCAAGTACGGCGAGACCGCGGACGACATCCTGGCCTGGGCCGAGGACGCGGCCAAGCGGCTGGCGTCCCTGGAGGGCGACGACGAGCGCATCGAGGAGCTGCGGGCCGAGGCCGAGGAGCTGTACGGGCGGATGGACCACTGGGCGGGCGAGCTCACCCGGATCCGCACCGAGGCGGCCGAGCGGTTCGGCGCGGCGGTCACCGAGGAGCTGACCGCCCTGGCGATGCCGCACGCGCGGGTGAGCGTGCGGATCACCACGGGGCAGGACTTCGGGTCCCACGGGCGCGACGAGGTGGAGCTGCTGCTGGCACCGCACCCCAGCGCCCGGCCGCTGCCGCTGCACAAGGGCGCCTCGGGCGGTGAGCTGTCCCGGGTGATGCTGGCGATCGAGGTCGTGTTCGCGGGCGCCGACCCGGTGCCGACCTTCGTGTTCGACGAGGTCGACGCAGGTGTGGGCGGCAAGGCCGCGGTCGAGATCGGCCGCCGCCTGGCACGCCTGGCGCGCCGGTCCCAGGTCATCGTGGTCACCCACCTGCCGCAGGTGGCGGCGTTCGCCGACGCCCACCTGGTGGTCGAGAAGTCCACCGACGGGCTGGTCACCGAGAGCGGTGTGCTGCGCCTGGACCGGGGCGGCCGGGTGCGCGAGCTGTCGCGGATGCTCGCGGGTCTGGAGGATTCCGAGCTGGGCCGGGCGCACGCCGAGGAACTGCTGGTCAACGCCGATCCGGAGCGCGCCTACCCGGCGGCCTGAGGACGTCCCCGGCGGGTCCGCCGTGACATGTGATGGGTGAGTCGCCCCGAGACGGGTAGGGGCCGGGGTGCGGCGCCATGGGCGCCGATGACCGAACACGCCGACCACCACGCTGTTATGACTCTGCGTAGGCGAGTTCTGACAGTATGCCAGCGATGAAGGTATCGGACGCGCTCAGCGCCACAGTCATGCGGTTCCGCCGGACCCGGGCGGACTCTCCCTCCGGGCTGGTCGCTCCCGTGCGCTCGGACCGGCGCACCAAGAACCTGACCAAGCGCCTGCGCCCCGGCGACATCGCGGTCATCGACCACGTCGACCTGGACCGCGTCAGCGCCGAGGCGCTGGTCGGGTGCGGGGTGTCGGCGGTCCTCAACGTCGCCCGGAGCATCTCGGGCCGCTATCCCAACCAGGGCCCGGAACTCATCACCCAGGCGGGCATCCCGCTGGTCGACGACGTCGACCCCGAGGTGTTCACCCGGGTCCGCGACGGCGAACCTCTGCGCCTGGAGGGCGGGGTGCTCTACCGGGGCGGGGAACCCGTCGCCAAGGGGACCGTGCAGACCCCCGAGACGGTCGCCGCCGCCATGGCCGAGGCCCGCGCCGGGCTGGCCACCCAGCTGGAGGCGTTCGCGGCCAACACCATGGCCTACCTCCAGCACGAGCGCGACCTGCTGCTGGACGGCATCGGCATCCCCGAGATCTCCACGGAGATGGAGGGCCGCCACGTCCTGATCGTCGTGCGCGGCTACCACTACCGGGAGGACATCGCCGCGCTGCGGCCCTACATCCGCGAGTTCCGGCCGGTGATCATCGCCGTGGACGGCGGGGCCGACGCGGTCATGGAGGGCGGCTACCGGCCCGACATCATCGTCGGGGACTTCGACTCGGTCTCGGACCGGGCACTGGCCAGCGGCGCCGAGCTGGTCGTGCACGCCTACCGGGACGGGCGGGCCCCCGGGCTCCAGCGCCTGACCGACCTGGGCTACCCGGCCGTGGTCTTCCCCGCGACCGGCACCAGCGAGGACGTGGCGATGATGCTCGCCGACGGTGCCGGGGCCTCCCTCATCGTGGCGGTGGGCACGCACGCCACCCTGGAGGAGTTCCTCGACAAGGGGCGGTCGGGGATGGCCAGCACCTTCCTCACCCGGCTCCGGGTGGGCGGCAAGCTCGTGGACGCCAAGGGCGTGAGCCGCCTGTACCGTTCGCGGATCTCCCCCTGGGCGCTGCTCGGGCTGGTCGCGGCCAGCCTGCTGACCATCGTGGTCGCCGCCTACAGCTCACCGGCCGGGCAGGTCTACCTCACGTTCCTCGCGGCGCGCTGGGACGCCTTCTCCTACTGGCTGACGGGGCTGTTCACGTGATCGATTTCCGCTACCACCTGGTGTCCATCATCGCGGTGTTCCTGGCGCTGACGGTGGGGCTCGTCCTGGGCACCACCATGCTCCAGGACCCGCTGCTCGACACGTTGCAGGACGAGACCGCCGAGCTGCGGGGCCAGACCGAGGACCTGCGCGCCGAGCGCGACGTCGCCGACCGGGTCAACGCCGGAGCCGACGAGCTCGCCGACGCCGCCGCCGGGGACCTGCTGGAGGACCGGCTGCGGGGCCTGGACGTGGTGCTGGTGCAGGCGCCGGGCGCCGACGCCGACACGGCGGCCTCGCTGGAGGACCGCGTGAAGGAGGCGGGCGGCTCGGTCTCCGGGCGGATCGAGGTCCGCTCGGAGTTCGTCGACCCGAGCAACACCGCGTTCGTCGACGAGCTGGCGCTCCAGGTCTCCGCCGACCCGGCATCCCTGGAGGGCGTGGGGACCTATGAGAAGGCGGGCACCGAGATCGGCCGGGCCCTGGCCCGCTCCTCCGAGCGCGACGGCGACGGGGAGGACCGGGAGGAAGGCGGCCGGAACGGCGGGCACGACCCGGCCGCCGCGCTGGAGACGTTCGTCGAGGGCGGGCTGATCTCGGTGCACGGGGAGCCCGCGGGCGGGACCGACGCGGTGGTGGTGGTCGCCCCGTCCTCGGCCGAGCAGGCCGGGCGCGAGGACCGGGAGGCCGAGAACACGGTGCTGGCGTCGTTCTCCTCGGCCCTGCACGACCGGGTCGAGGGGCTGGTGCTGGCGGGGGACGTGCCGTCCTCGCGCGGGGACGGGATGCTCGCCCGGGCCCGGGCCTCGGAGGCGGGTTTCGCGACCGTGGACATGGCGGGCCGCCCGATGGGCGACATCGTGGCGGTGCTGGCGCTGGCCGAGGACGTCGACGGCGACGGCGCCGCCTACGGGGTGGGCGAGGGGGTGCGCGGGTTCATGCCGGACCCGCTGCCCGAGCCCCGGGCGTCGGCCTCGCCTTCGCCGTCCCCGTCGCCGGACACCGACGAGGCCCGCAGGGCCGCCCGGGGGGAGGAGTGATGGACCCGTCCTTCCAGCGCCCGGGCGCCGGCCGCCGCCGGAACCCCGTCTCCGCGTCCGCCGTGCAGGGGCTGGTCGGCGCCGCGGTCGCGGCGGCGGCCGCCCGTACCGCCTACACCCTGCTCACCCGTGCCGCCGCCGACCGCGACGGCGCCGCGGAGTCCCCTCCGGCGGCGGAACCCGCTCCGGCCGCGGAGACCGCTCCGGCCGGGGGACCCGGCCCGGCCGCGTGGTGGCGGACCAACTTTCGGGGGCGGCGGGTGACCCTCCAGGAGGGTCCGGCCCTGGCCTCGGGTGTGTGCGCGGCGAGCCTGCTCACGCCCGGCCTGGACCCCCGGGTGCGGGCCGCGACGGCGCTGGCCGCCGCCGGGGCGGCCGCGTTCGGCGCCTACGACGACCTGGCCGGATCCGCCGACGCCCGCGGGCTGCGCGGCCACCTGGGCGCCCTGGCCCGGGGGCGGGTGACCACCGGGGCGGTGAAGATGGCGGGTATCGGCGCCACCGGCCTGGCCGCCGCCGCCCTGCTGCGCCGCGGCCCCCTCGACACCCTCGTGGACGGGGCGCTCATCGCCGCGGGCGCCAACCTGGTGAACCTCTTCGACCTGCGCCCGGGCCGCGCCGTCAAACTCGGCCTGCTGGCCGCCCTGCCCGGGCTGGCCTCCCCGGCGGCCCCGGTGCTGGCGCCCACCGTCGGCGCCTGCGCGGCCCTGCTCCCCGACGACCTCGCCGAGCGCTCCATGCTCGGCGACGCCGGAGCCAACGCCCTGGGCGCCGCCCTGGGCGCGGCGGCGGCCGCCCGCGCCCCCCGCCCGGTGCGGCTGGCGCTGCTGGGCGGGGTCGTGGCCCTGACCCTGGCCAGCGAGGTCACGAGTTTCTCCAGGGTCATCGACCGGGTGCCGCCGCTGCGGGCACTGGACCGCTGGGGGCGGTGCGCGTGAGGGGCCCGGGGTGTCCCGCCTCGCCGCCGGGGTGACGCAGGGGGTCGGCCGGGCCGCGCTGCTCATCGCGGCGGTCACCGTCGGCGCCCGGGTGGCGGGGTTCGGGCGCACGGTGGTCTTCTCCCAGACGGTGGGCGACACCTGCCTGGGCACGGCCTACATCACCGCCAACCAGCTGCCCGCGGTGCTGTTCGAGATCGTCATCGGCGGGGCGCTGACCGCGGTGGTGGTCCCGGTGCTGGCGGCCGCGGCCGGGCGGGGCGAGCGGGAGCAGGTGGAGCACACGGCGTCGGCGCTGCTGACCTGGGTGCTGCTGCTGTCGGTGCCGCTGGCCGGGCTGATCGCGCTGTCCGCCCCCTACGCGATGGCGCTGATGCTGGGAGCGGGCGCGGGCTGCGACCCCGGGGTGCTGGCCGCGCTGTCGGTGCGGATGCTGCTGGTGTTCGCCCCGCAGGTGGTGTTCTACGGGCTGGCGGCGGTGCTGTACGGGGTGCTGCAGGCGCACCGGCGGTTCCTGTCCCCGGCGGCGGCGCCGCTGGTGTCGAGCGTGGTGGTCATCTGCTCCTACCTGCTGTTCGTTCCGCTGGGCGGCGCTCACCGGCAGGACCCGGCCGGGCTGCCCCTGGGGGCGGAGCTGGTGCTGTCGCTGGGGACGACGGCCGGAGTGGTGGCCCTGTTCCTGACGGTGCTGGGCCCGGCGCTGCGGCTGGGGCTGCGCTGGCGTCCTCGGCTGGTCTTCCCGCCCGGTGTGGGCCGGCGGGTGCGGTCCCTCGCGGCGGCGTCCCTGGTGCCGCTGGTGGCGATGCAGGCGTGCCTGCTGCTGTCGGTGGCGCTGGCCAACCGCGGCGGCGGGGCGGGCGGATCGGTGCTGTACTCCTACGCGTGGGCGCTGTTCACCCTGCCCTACGGGGTGATCGCGGTCCCCATCGCCACCAGCGCCTTCACCGCGCTGGCGGTGGCGCACGCCGACCGCGACCGGGGCGCGTACGCGGAGCTGGTGGCGGGGCCCGCGCGGGCCACCGCGGTGCTGACCGCCGCGGTGGGCACCGCCCTGGCGGCCGCGGCGGCGCCGGTGGCCGAGGTGTTCGCCCGCAACGACCCGGTGGCGTTGGAACGGGCCCTGGCGGCCTACGCGCCCGGTGTGGTGGGGTTCGGACTGGTGGCGCTGTTCAGCCGGGCGCTGTACGCCTCCCACCACGGCAGGCCCGCGGCGGCCGCCCAGACCCTGGGCTGGCTGCTGGTGATGGCGTGCTCGGCGGTGTCGGTGGCGCTGGTGCCGCCCGGGTGGGCGATCGCCGCCCTGGGCTGGTCGACGACACTGGGACTGACGTGCGCGGCGCTGGCCTGCGCGGTGGCCGTGGGGCGGGTGCACGGCCCGGCGGCGCTGGCCGGGGCGGGGCGGTCGCTCGCGGCGGTGGCGGCGGGCGGTGCGCTGGGCTGGGCGGCGGGCCGGCCGGTGGCCTCGGCGCTGGCGGGCGGCGGGGTGTGGTCCTCGGCTGGGGCGGCCCTGGCGTCGGGTGTGCTGGCGGTGGTGGTGTTCGCCCTGGTGGCGGCCGTGGTGGACCGGCCGTCGGCGCGGGCGGCCCTGGATCGGGTCCGGAGCGTGTTCGAACGCAGGAGGGGGAGCCGGTGAACGGCAGGATCGCGTTGGTGCTGGGGACCAGTACCGGTGGGGCGGGCAGGCATGTGCGGTCCCTGGGCGAGGGGCTGGTGCGGCGGGGGTACCGGGTGGCGGTGGTCGGCCCGGCCTCGGCCGAGCGGGAGTTCGCGTTCACCGACGCCGGGATGCGGTTCGCGCCGGTGCGGATCGGGGCGGCCCCCTCGGTCGCCGATCCCGCGACGGTCCTGCGGCTGCGGTCGGTGCTCGGCGGCGCCGACGTGGTGCACGCCCACGGGATGCGGGCCGGCGCGCTGTGCGCCCTGGCGGGGGCACGCCCCCTGGTGGTGACGGCGCACAACGCCCCGCCGCCGGTGGACGGCCTGAAGGCGGCCGCCTACCCGGTGCTGGAGAGGATCGTGGCGCTGCGCGCCGACGTGGTGCTGGGGGTGTCGGGGGACCTGGTGCGGCGGCTGGAGCGGGTGGGGGCGCGCGACGCCCGTCCGGCGGTGGTGGCGGCGCCCGACACCGGCCCCCCGGTCAAGGGCCGGGAGGCGACCCGGTCGGACCTGGCGGTGCTGCCCGAGCGGCCGCTGCTGCTGACCATCGCCCGGCTGGCCGAGCAGAAGGGCCTGGACATGCTGCTGGAGGCGGCCCCGCGGATCGCCGCCCGGCACCCGGAGCCGGTCATCGCGATCGCGGGGGACGGGCCGCTGTGGGGGACCCTGCACGACACCGCCGCGGAGCTGGGGGCCGACGTGCGGATGCTGGGGCACCGCACGGACGTGGCCGACCTGCTGGCGGCCGCCGACGTGTTCTGCCTGACCAGCCAGTGGGAGGGGCCGTCGCTGGTGATCATGGAGGCGCTGCGGGCGGGGCTGCCGGTGGTGTCCACCCGCGTGGGCGGCATCCCGGACCTGTACTCGGGGACGGTGCTCATGGTGCCGCCGGGCGACCCGCAGGCGTTCGCGGCGGCGGTGGGGCGGGTGCTGGACGATCCGGCCCTCGCCGCGGACCTGCGGGCGCGGTCCGCCGCGGCGGCGCGGTCGCTGCCCGGCGAGGAGGACGCGGTGGCGGCGGCGTGCGCGGTGTACAAGTCGGTACTGGGGCGGTGACACGGGAAAAGCGGCACGGGAAAAGTCGGTGACGCGGGAAAAGGGAATGTCAGGGGCGTTTTGTGCCTTATATACCCGGATCCCCTGTTCGTTCGCCGGATATCCGCCAGGAGCGGATGATGTGTCCTGGGGGTCGTGCTACTTCGTCCTCCGCGCTACTTCTGCGGAGAGGGCGGATGTGGCATCGTGGTCACAGGCCGGGCGTGCACGGTCACATCGTGCGGCCGGTATCCTGGCCTGGCATGTGAGGGGAGTATCCCTGTCGCGGCGGTGTCGTCATCACGGAACACAAGGGCGTGTTCCCGGTACCGTCGGTTCGTCCTGGATTCCGAGGCGAGCGGGAGAGACCTCCGGCGGTTCGACGTGCGTGCAAACAGCCCGCGCGCACTGACCGGAGGAGTTAACGACAGTGAACGTACCCTTGTGGGTCTGGGTCGCCACGATCGGCGCCATGATCGCGATCCTGGTCATCGACCTCGCCATCGTGGACCACCCGTGGAGCAAGAAGAAGGGCCCCCAGGAGTTCGGGGTCAAGCAGGCGGCCTGGTGGGCCGCCTTCTACATCGGCATCGCCATCATCTTCGGCTTCGGTGTGTGGTACTACGGCGGTGCGACCGCCGGCGCGGAGTACTTCGCCGGGTTCGTCACCGAGAAGAGCCTGAGCGTCGACAACCTCTTCGTCTTCTACCTGCTGATGGGCTCCTTCGCGGTGCCCAAGAAGTACCAGCACGAGGTGCTGCTCATCGGCATCGTCATCGCGCTGATCATGCGCGGTATCTTCATCATCCTCGGCGCCCAGGTCATCAACGCCTGGAGCGAGGTCTTCTACCTGTTCGGCGCCTTCCTCATCTACACCGGGTACAAGATCGTCCGGGACCACATGAAGGGCGACGAGGAGGAGAAGGACTTCACCCAGACGCCGGTCGTGCGCCTGGTCAAGCGGTTCTGGCCGGTCACCGACGGCTACCACGGCGCGCACCTGACGGTGAAGCTCGACGGCAAGCGCCACATCACCCCGATGCTGCTGGTCATCCTGGCCATCGGCGTCATCGACCTGGTCTTCGCGGTCGACTCGATCCCGGCGATCTTCGGCCTCACCCAGGACGCCTACATCGTCTTCACCGCCAACGCGTTCGCCCTGCTGGGCCTGCGCCAGCTGTACTTCCTGCTGGCCGGCCTGATGGACCGCCTGTCCTACATCAGCTGGGGCCTGTCGGCGATCATGGTGTTCATCGGCATCAAGATGATTCTGCACGCGCTGCACGAGAACGGCGTGCACGTCCCGGAGATCAGCACCTCCCTGTCCCTGACGGTGATCATCGGCGTCATGGTGATCACGATCGTCGGCAGCCTGATCAAGTCCGCGGCCGACAAGCGCAACGCCCCTCCCGCCGTCGAGGAGGAGGGCGAGAGGGACTCCGCGGCCGACCGCTCCTGACGGCCGTCCCGCGCTCCCGCCCGGGGGCGGTCCCGTTCACCGGGACCGCCCCCGGTTCTTTTTCCCCGGGCCGCGCGAAAACCCGGACGTCGAACACACGTTCGTCTATAGTGGACCCCGTATCGGCGTCGGGGCATCAGGACACGGCACTTCTCCGTTGCGGAAGATTCCGTCGGCGGGGGTCGTTAGTCTTGACGGACGGGGAGGCCCACGCCCTCCCCACCCCCCTTCAGCGGCCCGGATCCGGGGCCGGGGCGGTCGTCCGGGGGACCCGACCGCCGAACACACGAACCGCGCACGGCAGGCCGACGCCCGACCGGTGCCCTGTGTGCCACAGCCGAAGGATGTCTGACTCGATGGTCGAACAACTGGTAGTCCGGGGTGCCCGGGAGCACAACCTCAAGGACGTGTCGCTGGACCTGCCCCGCGACGCCATGATCGTGTTCACCGGCCTGTCCGGTTCGGGCAAGTCCTCGCTGGCCTTCGACACGATCTTCGCCGAGGGGCAGCGCCGCTACGTCGAATCCCTGTCGGCGTACGCCCGCCAGTTCCTGGGCCAGATGGACAAGCCCGACGTGGACTTCATCGAGGGGCTGTCCCCGGCGGTGTCCATCGACCAGAAGTCCACCAGCCGCAACCCCCGCTCCACCGTCGGCACCATCACCGAGGTGTACGACTACCTGCGGCTGCTGTGGGCGCGCATCGGCGTCCCGCACTGCCCGCAGTGCCGCCGGGAGATCTCCCGGCAGAGCCCGCAGCAGATCGTGGACCGGGTGCTGGAGATGACCGAGGGCACCCGCTTCCAGGTGCTGGCCCCGGTGGTGCGCGGCCGCAAGGGCGAGTACCTCGAACTGTTCAAGGACCTGCAGTCCAAGGGGTACACCCGCGCGGTCGTGGACGGCCGGCCGGTGCGCCTGGACGAGGCGCCCAAGCTGGGCCGCTACGACAAGCACGACATCTCGGTGATCGTGGACCGGCTCTCCGTCAAGGAGTCCTCCCGCGGGCGGCTGACCGACTCGGTGGAGACCGCGCTCAAGCTGGCCGGCGGGACCATCGTGCTGGACTTCGTCGACCTGGCCGAGGACGACCCCGAGCGCGAGAAGGTCTTCTCCGAGCACCTGTACTGCCCCTACGACGACCTGTCCTTCGAGCAGCTGGAGCCGCGCTCCTTCTCCTTCAACGCCCCCTACGGCGCCTGCCCGGAGTGCTCGGGCCTGGGCACCCGCATGGAGGTCGACCCGGAGCTGATCGTCCCCGACCCGGCCAAGACCCTGGCCGAGGGCGCCCTGGCCCCCTGGTCGGGCGGCCCCAACGGCGGGTACTGGGAGCGGCTGCTCACCGCCCTGGGCGAGTCGGTCGGGTTCGTCCTGGACACCCCCTGGGAGAAGCTGCCCAAGCGCGCCCGCAAGGCGATCCTGGAGGGGCACGACACCCAGGTCCACGTCAGCTACCGCACCAAGTACAACCGCGAGCGGTCCTACTACACCGACTTCGAGGGCGTCGTCCCCTGGGTCAAGCGCCGCTACACCGAGACCGAGAGCGACTACGGCCGCGAGCGCCTCGAGGGCTACATGCGCAGCGTGCCCTGCCCCGCCTGCGAGGGGACCCGGCTCAAGCCGGTGGTGCTCGCGGTGACCGTGGGCGGGCGGTCCATCGCCGAGGTGGCGTCGATGTCGCTGGCCGAGAGCGCCCGCTTCCTGGCCGACCTGCGGCTGTCGGACCGCGACGCGGTCATCGCCGCCCAGGTCCTCAAGGAGATCAACGCCCGGCTGGGCTTCCTGCTGGACGTGGGCCTGGACTACCTCAGCCTGGCCCGCTCCTCCGGCTCGCTCTCGGGCGGCGAGGCCCAGCGCATCCGGCTGGCCACCCAGATCGGCTCGGGCCTGGTGGGCGTGCTCTACGTGCTGGACGAGCCCTCCATCGGCCTGCACCAGCGCGACAACGCCCGCCTGCTGGAGACCCTCCAGCGGCTGCGCGACATCGGCAACACGCTCATCGTCGTGGAACACGACGAGGACACCATCCGCGCCGCCGACTGGGTGGTCGACATCGGCCCGGGCGCGGGCGAGCACGGCGGCCACGTGGTGGTGTCGGGCATCGTGGACGAGCTGCTCACCAACGAGGCGTCGCTCACCGGCGACTACCTGTCCGGGCGCCGCTCCATCGACCTGCCGGCGGTGCGCCGCCCGCTCACCAAGGGGCACGAGCTGGTCGTCAAGGGCGCCCGCGAGAACAACCTGCGCGACATCGACGTGGCCTTCCCGCTGGGGGTGTTCACCGCCGTCACCGGGGTGTCGGGCTCGGGCAAGTCCACGCTGGTCAACGAGATCCTGTACAAGGCGCTGGCCAAGGAGCTCAACGGGGCGCGCGACGTCCCGGGCCGGCACGTGCGGGTCAACGGCCTGAACAAGGTCGACAAGGTCGTGCACGTGGACCAGAGCCCCATCGGGCGCACCCCGAGGTCCAACCCGGCCACCTACTCGGGGGTCTTCGACCACATCCGCAAGCTGTTCGCGCAGACCACCGACGCCAAGACGCGCGGCTACCAGCCGGGCCGGTTCTCGTTCAACGTCAAGGGCGGGCGCTGCGAGGCCTGCTCCGGCGACGGCACGCTCAAGATCGAGATGCAGTTCCTGCCGGACGTGTACGTGCCCTGCGAGGTGTGCCACGGCGCCCGCTACAACCGGGAGACGCTCCAGGTCAAGTACAAGGGCAGGAACATCGCCGAGGTCCTGGACATGCCGATCTCGGAGGCGCTGGAGTTCTTCGAGCCGGTCAACGCCATCCGCCGCCACCTGCAGACCCTCACCGACGTGGGGCTGGGGTACGTGCGCCTGGGCCAGCCCGCCACCACCCTGTCGGGCGGCGAGGCGCAGCGGGTCAAGCTCGCCGCCGAGCTGCAGCGCCGCTCCACCGGCCGCACCGTGTACGTGCTGGACGAGCCCACCACGGGCCTGCACTTCGAGGACATCCGCAAGCTGCTGGGGGTGCTCAACCGGCTCACCGACTCCGGCAACACGGTGATCGTCATCGAGCACAACCTGGACGTCATCAAGACCGCCGACCACATCATCGACATGGGCCCCGAGGGCGGCTCCGGCGGCGGCACCCTGGTCGCCCAGGGCACCCCCGAGGAGGTCGCGGCGGTCGCCGAGTCCTACACCGGGCGGTTCCTCGCCAAGCTGCTCTGAGCCGCACCCGCGGGTGCGCGGCCCGTCCCCGGGCCCTTCCTCCGGGGGCGGGCCGCCGTCGTCCCCGGCCGGGGGGCTTTGGCGGGGCCCGGGGCGAAGCACTCCGGACCGCCTACTACAGTGCGTCGTAGGTTTGGACGCGCAGGTGAGGAGCGGTTCGTCGTGGCGGTCGAGAAGACGTGCGGATGCGGGGTGAGCAGGCGGCGCCTGCTCGGGACGGCCGGGGCGGTCGCGGCCGTCGGGGCCGTCACCGCGGTGAGCGCCTGCGGCGGGGAGCCCCCCAAGCCGCAGGACGCCCGGCGGGGCCAGGTGGTCGGCCAGACCACCGACGTCCCCGAGGGCGGCGGCGCCGTCTTCAGCCACAGCAAGCTGGTGGTCACCCAGCCCGAGGCCGGTGACTACCGGGCCTTCGCCGCCTCCTGCACCCACGGCGGCTGCACCGTCCAGCAGGTGGAGGACGGCGTCATCCGCTGCCTGTGCCACGGCAGCGAGTTCGACTACGCCACCGGCGAGGTCGTGACGGGCCCCGCGCAGGTGGCCCTGGAGGAGTTCACGGTCACCGTCGACGGCACCGACATCATCCTGGACTGAGCGCCGCGGCGCCCAACGCGGAACGCCCGGGACCGACACGGTCCCGGGCGTTCCGCACGTTCACACAAGGGGTCAGGCGTCCTCGGGGACTTCCTCCCGGCTGCCCGGGGCGTCGCGCTCCGCGCGCCGGATCGCGGCGGAGGCGGCCGCGGCGCGGAAGGCGTCCTCGTCCTCGGCGGCCACGACCTCGGTGCGGTTGCGCGGCAGCGACTGCGGGTAGTGCTCGACCAGCCAGCCGATGAGGTGCTCGCGGATCTCGCAGGCGATGTTCCACTGGTCGCCGGTGTTGGCGGCGGTCGCCACGACGCGCACCATCACCTCGCCGTTCTCGGTGATGTCCACCACCTGGCAGGACCAGCTGCGCCCGTCCCAGTACTCGCTGGCGGTGATGAGGCGGCCCGCCTCCTCGCGCAGCTCGGCGATCGGGACCTCCCAGTCCAGCGGCATCATCACCTTGGCGGTGATCGCCGTGCCCGACTTGGTCCAGTTCTCGAAGCTGGTCGTGGTGAAGTTCGCGACCGGGACCACCAGCCGGCGCTCGTCCCAGATCTTGATGGTGACGTTGACCAGGGACAGCTCCTCGACCCGGCCCCACTCGCCCTCGACCACGACGACGTCGCCGATGCGCAGGGCGTCGCTGAACGCCAGCTGCAATCCGGCGAACAGGTTGCCCAGGGTGGACTGGGCGGCCACACCGGCGACGATGCCGATGATGCCCGCGGAGGCCAGCAGCCCGGCGCCCAGCGCCTGCACCTGCGGGAAGGTGAACAGGATCGCGGAGACCGCCACGACCACGATGATCGAGGTGACGACCCGGCGCAGCAGCCGCACCTGCGTCTGCAGGCGGCGCGCCTTGCGGTCGGCGTCCCCGTTGGCGTGGGACAGGCGGGCCAGGATGGTGTCGGTGACGGCGTAGGCGAGGCTGATGCCCAGGGCGGTCAGCGACCCGATCATCAGGATCACCATGCCGTGCCGGAGCGTGCCGTAGGTGGACCAGCCCACGTCGGTGATGCTGGGCATGCCCAGGTTGGCGCCCACCACCGCGCCCGCCGCGTACCCGGAGTAGCGGGTCCTGATCACCAGGAAGTTCGCGATGCTCCACATCTTGGCGAGCTTGTGCTTGAGCACCCAGCGCGCGGCGAACACCAGTGCCAGGGAGATGGCCACGGCGATGCCGAGGGCGATCCAGGCCCAATATTCGTCGATGTCCACGACGCGAGGCCCCCTTGTCGTTCATGTCGGAAAGGGTCGATCTACCCGCCCAACCTAGAGCATGCGGATACCCGATCGTGACGTTCGGGCGACCTGATCGTGGTGCTCGTGACGCGGCTCTCGTCCCCGGCGGGGGACGCCCGGGGCGCGAGTGGCCGGATGTCACCGCCGCACACCAGAATGGGGGCATGCCTGCGACACCTCACCTGCGTCCCGCGCCCGGCTCCATCCCGACCTCCCCGGGGGTCTACCGCTTCCGGGACGGTGCGGGCCGGGTCATCTACGTCGGCAAGGCCAAGAACCTGCGCTCGCGGCTGTCGTCGTACTTCCGGGACTTCGCGGGGCTGCACCCGCGCACCCAGCAGATGGTCTCCACCGCCGCCGACGTGGACTGGACGATCGTGGGCACCGAGGTGGAGGCGCTCCAGCTGGAGTACTCCTGGATCAAGGAGTACGACCCGCGGTTCAACGTCAAGTACCGCGACGACAAGAGCTACCCCTACCTGGCGGTGACCCTCGACGAGGAGTTCCCGCGCGTCCAGGTGATGCGCGGGGCCAAGCGCAAGGGGGTGCGCTACTTCGGCCCGTACTCGCACGCCTGGGCGATCCGCGAGACCGTGGACCTGCTGCTGCGGGTGTTCCCGGTGCGGACCTGCTCGGCGGGGGTGTTCCGGGGGGCCCGCACCAGCGGCCGCCCCTGCCTGCTGGGGTACATCGGCAAGTGCACGGCGCCGTGCACCGGGAAGATCTCCCCGGAGGACCACCGCGCCCTGGCCGACGACTTCTGCTCCTTCCTGGCCGGGGACACCGGCCGCTTCATCCGCCGCCTGGAGGGCGAGATGAGGGCCGCGGCCCAGGAGATGGAGTACGAGCGGGCGGCCCGGCTGCGCGACGACATCGAGGCCCTGCGCGCCGCGCTGGAGAAGCAGGCGGTGGTGCTGCCCGACTCCACCGACTGCGACGTGATCGCCCTGGCCGACGACCAGCTGGAGGCGGCCGTGCAGATCTTCCACGTGCGCGGCGGGCGCATCCGCGGCCAGCGCGGCTACGTGGTGGACAAGGTGGACGACGCGGGCCCCGCCGAGCTGATGGCGACGTTCCTGGGCCAGCTGTACGGCTCCGCCGAGGGCACCGAGGAGGGCGAGGGGACCGGCACCGCGGTTCCGCGCGAGGTGCTGGTCTCCCACGAGCCTGCCGACCCTGAGGCGGTGGCCGGCTGGCTGGCCGGGCACCGGGGCGCCAACGTGGACCTGCGGGTCCCCCGGCGCGGGGACAAGCGGGCGCTGATGGAGACCGTGGAGAAGAACGCCGCGGAGGCGCTGGCCCGGCACAAGACCCACCGGGCCGGGGACCTGAGCACCCGGAGCCGCGCCCTCAACGAGCTCCAGGAGGCACTGGAGCTCCAGGAGGCGCCGCTGCGCATCGAGTGCTTCGACATCTCCAACCTCCAGGGCGAGCACGTGGTCGCGTCCATGGTGGTGTTCGAGGACGGCCTGGCCCGCAAGTCCGAGTACCGGCGCTTCTCGGTGCGCGGCAGCGGCGAGGGCGGCGCCGAGCAGCACGACGTCGCGGCGATGTACGAGGTGGTCAAGCGCCGGTTCCGGCGCTACCTGGAGGAGAGCGCCCGCAGCGGCGAGGTCGCCCGGATGGGGGAGACCGGCGGCGACTCCGCCGCACAGGACGGTCACGTGATCGACGACGAGCCGAAACCCGGGAAGTTCGCCTACCCCCCTAACCTGGTGGTGGTGGACGGGGCGCGCCCCCAGGCGCAGGCCGCGCGCCGTGCCCTGGACGAGCTGGGCATCGACGACATCGCCGTCTGCGGTCTGGCCAAGCGCTTGGAGGAGGTGTGGTTGCCCGACGACGAGGACCCGGTCATCCTGCCGCGCACCAGCGAGGGCCTGTACCTGCTGCAGCGGGTGCGCGACGAGGCGCACCGGTTCGCCATCGCCTACCACCGCCAGAAGCGGGCCAAGGCGCTCACCGGGAGCGCCCTGGACGAGCTGCCCGGCCTGGGCCCGGCCCGCCGCACCGCCCTGATCAAGGCATTCGGTTCGGTCAAGCGGCTGGCGGGGGCCACGGTCGAGGAGATCGCCGCGGTGCCGGGCATCGGGCCCAAGCTGGCCGAGTCCGTGCACGCGCACCTTTCCGGGAGCCCTGCGGGACGGGAGACCGACGGGGCACCGGTACCGAACAGCACTGACGGGGGAGGAGACACATGACGGTCGAACTGGGCGGGGAGCTGCCGCCCGAGGTGGTCATCGTCACCGGGATGTCCGGTGCGGGCCGGAGCACGGCGGCCAGGGCGCTGGAGGACCTGGACTGGTTCGTGGTGGACAATCTGCCGCCGGGCCTGCTGCCGACGATGATCGAGCTGGCGGGGCGCACCCACGGCGCGGTGCCGCGGGTGGCGGTGGTCGTGGACGTGCGGTCGCTGGCGTTCACCGAGGACCTGCTGTCCACGGTGGAGGAGCTGCGCAAGCGCGACATCACGGCGCGGGTGCTGTACCTGGAGGCGGGCGACGACGCCCTGGTGCGCCGGTTCGAGGGCGTGCGCAGGCCCCACCCCCTGCAGGGCGACGGCCGGCTGACCGACGGCATCGCCCGCGAGCGCGAGACCCTGCGCGCCGTCCGCGGCGAGGCCGACCTGGTCATCGACACCTCCCAGCTCAACGTGCACCAGCTCAAGGCGCGGGTGATCGGGTTCTTCGGGGAGAGCGACGAGGCGCGTCCGCGCGCCAACGTGGTCTCCTTCGGGTTCAAGCACGGGCTGCCGGTGGACGCCGACCTGGTGCTGGACTGCCGGTTCCTGCCCAACCCCCACTGGATCCCGGAGCTGCGGCCGATGAACGGCCGCGACGAGCCGGTGCGCGACTACGTGCTGTCCCAGGACGGGGCCAAGGAGATGCTGGAGGCCTACAGCGAGGTCCTCAAGCTCACCATCGAGGGCTACCAGCGCGAGGGCAAGCACTACATGACGCTGGCGGTGGGCTGTACGGGCGGCAAGCACCGCAGCGTGGCCATGGCCGAGCAGTTCGCGGAGCGGCTGCGCACCCAGGGCGTGGAGGTCCACGTGGTGCACCGGGACGTGGGACGGGAGTGAGCGGGGGCCGGGTCAACCGAATCGCCAAGCGGGCCGTCTTCCCTTACATTGACTCGGTCACCGTCGGTGCCGATACCCCGCGGGGCGGGGGCTCCGGCGGTTCGGGGACGTCGGGCGCGTCCGCCGTCCTCGGCGGGGCGGCCCGTCGCTGCACACGGGTACGAGGGGCAGGCCACGACCATGGCGAACAGCACCGCACCGGACGGGGACGGAACACGTCCGCCCCGGGTGGTCGCGTTGGGCGGCGGGCACGGCCTGTACTCGTCCCTGTCGGCCCTGAGGCGGGTGACCACCGACGTGACCGCGGTGGTGACGGTCGCCGACGACGGCGGCTCCAGCGGGCGGCTGCGCCGCGAGCTGGGGGTGCTGCCCCCGGGAGACCTGCGGATGGCGCTGGCCGCGCTGTGCGGTGACGACGAGTGGGGCCACACCTGGAGCAACGTGATCCAGCACCGGTTCCGCTCCGAGGGCGAGCTGCACGGCCACGCCGTGGGCAACCTGCTGATCGTGGCGCTGTGGGAGCTGCTGGGCGACTCCGTGGCCGGGCTGGACTGGGTGGGCCAGCTGCTGGGCGCCCACGGCCGGGTGCTGCCGATGTCGTCGGTGCCGCTGGACATCTCCGCCGAGGTGGTGGGCGCCGACGCCGGGCGCCCCGACGAGGTGACGACGATCCGTGGCCAGGTGGCGTGCGCGAGCACCGGCGGCCGGGTGCGCTCCGTCTCGCTGATCCCGGCGGAGCCCCCGGCGGAGCCGCAGGCCGTCAAGGCGGTGCGCGAGGCGGACTGGGTGGTGTTCGGCCCCGGGTCGTGGTTCACCAGCGTGCTGCCGCACCTGCTGGTGCCGGACCTGGCGCACGCCCTGGTCACCACGCGGGCCCGGCGGGTGGTGGCGCTCAACCTGTCCCCGCAGCGGGGGGAGACCGACGACTTCCGGCCCGAGACCTACCTGGAGGTGCTGCGCGAGCACGCCCCGAAGCTGGGCGTGGACGTGGTGCTGGCCGACCGGGGGACGGTGGAGGAGGCCGAGCCGCTGGCCGCGGCCGCGCGGGACCTGGGCGGGCGGTTGGAGCTGGCCGACCTGGCGATGGGCGACGGCAGCCCCCGGCACGACCCGGAGCTGCTGGCGCGGGCCTTCGAGCGGATCCTGAACGACTGACGGGTTCCCCCTGGCGGCCCCCGGGGAACACCGCCGCCATGGGCTACGACATCACCGTGGAACGGGTCTACGACGAGGTGCGCGGGGACCGGCCGCCGGGTGCGCTGTTCCTGGTCGACCGGCTCTGGCCGCGCGGGGTCCGCAAGAGCGCGCTGGAGGGCGTGCCGTGGGTCAAGGAGGCGGGTCCCAGCTCGGAGCTGCGCACCTGGTTCGGCCACGACCCGGCCAGGTTCGAGGAGTTCGCCCGCCGCTACCGGGCGGAGCTGGCCGACCGGCCCCGGGCGCTGGAGCCGATCCTGGAGGCCGCGCGGCGGGGGCCGGTGACGCTGCTGTACTCGGCGCGCGATGAGGAGCACAATCAGGCGGTGGTGCTGCGCGACCACCTGCTGGAGCTGTTGTCATCGCAGGTCGGGGGCAATTGACCGCACACCGCCACGAACCCCGTGCCCCGCGGCGCAGACGGCGCCGTCGTGGGGGCAACACGCCGTTCAAGGGTCGGCACCGGGCGTCTCGTAACGTAGTCTCCTCGGAGAAAGTCGCTCGTGGCGGGGCCGCGGCGGCATCGCCGGTGTACGGGCGCGCGGCACCGGTCAAGGTCGTTTCAAGGGGAGGATCGCAGCGATGGCGATGACCGGCGTGGTGAAGGATGAACTGAGCCGTCTGGCCATTCTGAAGCCATGCTGCCGCAAGGCGGAGGTGTCCACCATCCTGCGGTTCACCGGGGGCCTGCACCTGGTGGGCGGCCGGATCGTGATCGAGGCCGAGCTGGACACCGGTGCCGCCGCGCGCCGCCTGCGCAAGGACATCTCCGAGGTGTTCGGACACGAGTCCGAGGTGGTCGTGCTCTCCCCGAGCGGCCTGCGCAAGGGCAACCGGTACGTGGTGCGGGTGATCAAGGAGGGCGAGTCGCTGGCCCGGCAGACGGGGCTGGTCGACAACAACGGGCGCCCGGTGCGCGGCCTGCCCCGGCACGTGGTGGCGGGCGGGGCCTGCGACGCCGAGTCGGCGTGGCGGGGCGCCTTCATCGCGCACGGCTCTCTCACCGAGCCCGGCCGGTCGATGTCGCTGGAGGTGACCTGCCCGGGCCCGGAGGCGGCGCTGGCGCTGGTCGGCGCGGCGCGTCGGCTGAAGGTGCACGCCAAGGCGCGCGAGGTGCGCGGGGTGGACCGCGTGGTGGTCCGCGACGGCGACTCCATCGGCGCGCTGCTGACCCTGCTGGGCGCCCACCAGAGTGTTCTGGCCTGGGAGGAGCGCCGGATGCGCCGGGAGGTGCGGGCGACCGCGAACCGGCTGGCGAACTTCGACGACGCGAACCTGCGGCGCAGCGCCCGGGCGGCCGTGGCGGCCGGGGCGCGGGTGGAGCGGGCGCTGGAGATCCTGGGCGAGGACGCCCCCGAGCACCTGGTGGCGGCGGGCAAGCTGCGCCTGGCGCACAAGCAGGCGTCCCTGGAGGAGCTGGGCCAGCTGTCGGTGCCGCCGCTGACCAAGGACGCCATCGCCGGGCGCATCCGCAGGCTGCTGGCCATGGCCGACAAGCGTGCGGCCGACCTGGGCATCGAGGGGACCGAGGCGAACCTCACTCCGGACATGCTGGTGCCCTGACCTGGGGCGCCGCCGTCCGGGCCGCAGCGCGCGCGTAACACCGATGTTCGGCTTTGTTAACTGCGAGAACTCGCCGATAACTTCGGCAAATGGTATAGACCTCTTCGCTTTGCGGTGCCAGGATGGTCGCGAATCCACGAGCCGTTCGGAGCGCGGTCGGCATGGGTCGGTAACCGACCCCCGCACGTCCTCCGCTAGGCTCTTTGTGAACACCCGATGCGGCGTAACACCTGTTCACAGCCGTCCGTGCGGAGTACACCGCGGTCCGGACGCGAGCCGGTCGGCAATGCGCGGGTGTAAATGAAGTGCGATATATGAGGGGATTGGTTCCGTGACCATCCGTGTAGGCGTCAACGGCTTCGGCCGGATCGGCCGCAATTTCTGGCGTGCGGTCGCAGCGGGCGGCGGCGACATCGAAATCGTCGCGGTCAACGACCTCACCGACACCAAGACGCTCGCGCACCTGCTCAAGTACGACACCGTGCTCGGCACCCTCGCGGGCGACGTCGAGGTGGGCGAGGACTTCATCCGCGTCGGCGACAAGAACATCAAGGTCCTGGCCGAGCGCGACCCGGCCCTGCTGCCCTGGGGCGAGCTGAACGTCGACGTCGTCATCGAGTCGACCGGCCGCTTCACCAAGGCCGAGGACGCCAAGAAGCACCTGGCCGCCGGCGCCAAGAAGGTCATCATCTCCGCCCCGGCCAAGGGCGAGGACCTCACCGTCGTCATGGGCGTCAACGACGACAAGTACGACCCGGCCGCCCACCACGTCATCTCCAACGCCTCCTGCACCACCAACTGCGTGGCGCCGATGGCGAAGGTGCTGCTCGACGCCTTCGGCATCGAGCAGGGCCTGATGACCACGGTGCACGCGTACACCAACGACCAGGTCATCCTGGACTTCCCGCACTCGGACCTGCGCCGCGCCCGCGCCGCCGCGCAGAACATCATCCCGACCACGACCGGTGCCGCCAAGGCCACCGCCCTGGTCATCCCCGAGCTCAAGGGCAAGCTGGACGGCATGGCCATGCGCGTCCCGGTGCCGGACGGCTCGGTCACCGACCTCGTCGTCACCCTGACCCGCGAGGTCACCAAGGAAGAGGTCAACGCCGCGTTCAAGGCCGCCGCCGAGGGGCCGCTCAAGGACGTGCTGGTCTACACCGAGGACGCGATCGTCTCCTCCGACATCGTCGGCACCTCGCCCTCCTGCACCTTCGACTCCAGCCTGACCATGGCCTTCGGCAAGCAGGTCAAGATCGTCGGCTGGTACGACAACGAGTGGGGCTACTCCAACCGCCTGGTCGACCTGGCCAAGCTGGTCGGCTCCGGTCTGTAGGACGCCCCGGCCCCCGCGGCCTCCGGCGCGTGACACGGCACCCCTCCGCCCGCACTGCGCGCGGAGGGGTGCCGTCGTGAGCGCGCCCCTTTCCGGCCCCTGCGACCAGGGGCGGCAAGACCCGATATTCGTCACGAGGAGACCAGCATGCGGACGATCGACGACCTCGACGTCTCCGGCAAGCGCGTGTTCGTCCGGGCCGACCTGAACGTGCCCCTGGACGGCGAGCGGATCACCGACGACGGGCGCATCCGTGCGGCCCTGCCGACCATCGAAGCGCTCCGCGAGCGCGGCGCCCGCGTCATCGTCGCCGCCCACCTGGGCCGCCCCAAGGGCGCCCCGGACCCCCGCTACTCCCTGCGCCCGGTGGCGGCCCGCCTGGGCGAGCTGCTCGGCACCGAGGTGGCCTTCGCCGCCGACACCGCCGGCGAGTCCGCCCGCGCCGTCTGCGACGGGCTGGCCGACGGCGGGGTGGCGCTGCTGGAGAACGTGCGCTTCGAGCCCGGCGAGACCAGCAAGGACGACGCCGAGCGCGGAGAGCTGGCCGACCGGTTCGCGCAGCTCGCCGACCTGTACGTGGGCGACGCGTTCGGCGCGGTGCACCGCAGGCACGCCAGCGTGTACGACCTGCCCGGCAGGCTCCCGCACGCCGTCGGCGGCCTGGTCCTGACCGAGGTCGAGGTCCTCAAGAAGCTCACCACCGACCCGCAGCGCCCCTACGCCGTGGTCCTGGGCGGCTCCAAGGTCTCCGACAAGCTCGGCGTCATCGACAACCTGCTCGGCACCGCCGACCGCATCCTCATCGGCGGCGGCATGGTGTTCACCTTCCTGCGGGCCCAGGGCCACGAGGTCGGCACCAGCCTGCTGGAGGCCGACCAGCTCGACACCGTCCGGGGCTACCTGGAGCGGGCCGAGCGCGAGGGCGTGGAGATCGTCCTGCCGGTGGACGTGGTGGCCGCCGAGAAGTTCGCCGCCGACGCCGCGCACGCCGACGTGGACGTGGACGCCATCCCGGCCGACCGGATGGGCCTGGACATCGGCCCCCGCAGCCGCGCCCTGTTCGCGGAGAAGCTCGCCGACGCCAGGACCGTGTTCTGGAACGGCCCCATGGGCGTGTTCGAGATGGAGCCCTACGCCGGGGGCACCCGCGCCCTGGCCCAGGCCCTCATCGACTCCGACGCCTTCACCGTGGTCGGCGGCGGCGACTCGGCCGCGGCCGTGCGCGCCCTCGGCTTCGACGAGGCGGCCTTCGGCCACATCTCCACCGGCGGCGGTGCCAGCCTGGAGTACCTGGAGGGCAAGGACCTGCCCGGCATCGACGCCCTGCGCTGACGCGAACCCCCGAGACTTTCCGAGGAAGTGATCCGTATGACCCAGCGACTGCCGCTCATCGCGGGCAACTGGAAGATGAACAACAACCACCTGGAGGCCATCGCGCTCGTCCAGAAGCTGGCCTTCTCCCTGGAGGACAAGGACTACGAGGCCGCCGAGGTCGTCGTCCTGCCGCCGTTCACCGACATCCGCAGCGTGCAGACGCTGGTGGACGGCGACCGGCTGCGCATCGGGTACGGGGCCCAGGACATCTCCGCCCACGACAAGGGCGCCTACACCGGCGAGATCTCCGGCGCCATGCTGGCCAAGCTGGACTGCGCCTACGTCCTGGTGGGCCACTCCGAGCGCCGCGAGTACCACAACGAGGACGACGCGCTGGTCAACGCCAAGATCAAGGCCGCGTTCAAGAACGACATCGTGCCGCTGCTGTGCGTGGGCGAGGGCCTGGACGTGCGCAAGGCCGGCGGCCAGGTCGAGCACGTGCTGTCCCAGGTCGACGGCGCCCTCAAGGAGATCCCGGCCGAGCAGGCCGAGCGCCTCGTGATCGCCTATGAGCCGGTGTGGGCCATCGGCACCGGCGAGGTCGCCACCCCGGCCGACGCCCAGGAGGTGTGCTCGGCGATCCGCGGCCGCCTGGCCGAGCTGTACTCGGCCGACCTGGCCGACAAGGTGCGCGTGCTCTACGGCGGCTCGGTCAAGGGCGACAACGCCCCCGGCATCATGGCCGAGAAGGACGTGGACGGCGCCCTGGTGGGCGGCGCCTGCCTGAAGGCCGAGGAGTTCGTCAAGATCATCCGCTTCGCGGAGAACGGCTGACCCCTCCCGCCCCGTCCGCCATCGTCGCACTCCGTTGCGCAACGGTGACGGGCGGGGCGCCCGACGGGTCTCCAGGTCGGGCTACACTTCGCTGTGGGGTTCCTGCGTCCCTTGCCGTTTCCCCACCCGTGTCACTCAGGGCACGGTAAAATCCGAAATCGTCCCCGATCTCCTCCTCCCCCTGAACCGGGCCGGTGCCGCGACGGCACCGACGGGACGGGAGGGAAGCGGGGGATCGAGGTGTCCATCCCCCCGCTGCGGGGTCGAGCTACGGGTGAGCGTGTGATCCTCGGTCTGTCCATCTTCGTGATGCTTCTCAGCGTGCTGCTGGTCCTCCTCGTGCTGCTGCACAAGGGCAAGGGCGGCGGCCTCTCCGACATGTTCGGCGGCGGTGTCACCTCCTCGCTCGGTGGATCGTCGGTGGTCGAGCGCAACCTCGACCGGATGACCATCATCGTCGCCGTCCTCTGGATCATCGCCGGTGTCGTCCTCGGCCTGCTGATCAACCGGGGGATGTGACCCGCGACCCAGCGGGTGCTCACCCTCCACAGTCAAGCTCGCCAGAGTCGCCGGTGAGCGTGTTCGCCGAAGGAGTTTTTCGTGGGTAGTGGCAGTGCCATCCGTGGCAGCCGGGTCGGAGCCGGTCCCATGGGCGAGGCGGAGCGCGGCGAGGCCGCCCCGCGCATCCGGGTCCCGTTCTACTGTGCGAACCTGCACGAGGTCGTGCCCAGTTTCGCCAGTGAGGCGCTCGTCCCCGACGAGTGGGACTGCCCCCGCTGCGGGTTCCCCGCGGGCAAGGACAAGGCGAACCCCCCGTCGCCGCCGCGCACCGAGCCCTACAAGACCCACCTGGCGTACGTGAAGGAGCGGCGCAGCGCGGAGGAGGGCAAGCTCATCCTCGACGAGGCCCTGGCCAAGCTGCGCGCCGACCGCGCCGCGGTCGAGGCCCACATGCGCGCCGCCCGCAACTGACGCACACCCCCTTCGCTTCGAACCTGCCCGGGGCCCGTCGCCTGCGCGACGGGCCCCGTCGGCGTTCGCGCACGTCGTGGCAAAGGTGAGCGAAGCGTGGAATTTCCTCATTCTCGGGACTGGTGTGGTGCGTGGGACGTACAGTGAGCAGCGCAGACCCCTCGCAGCCCCCTCCCAAGGAGTTGGTGTCCATGTCCGCATGCCCTACCGGCGGGGACCACGACTGGATTCTCGGCGACGACCGCAAGTTCCAGTGCGCCAAGTGCGGTGCTCAGAGCGCCCGCAGGTTCTGAGCGGCGGGGCCCGGCTGGACGGTGCCGCGTCCGGCGAGCTCCCCCTTGCGGTCCGTGGCCCGCCAGGTCACCGGCTCGCCCAGCGCCTCGGCCACCCCCTTGGCCCAGCGCTCCAGGGGCTCGAACATCTCCGGGCCCTCCACCAGGACGGTGCGCCCCTGGTAGACCATCCCGTCCAGGGAGACGACCCGGCCACCGGCCCTCAGTTCGGTGTCGTACTCGCTCGCGCCCGGTCTCGTGTTGGGATTCATGGGTCGGACTCTAACGGCCCGCTCCCCTCCCCACCCGGGATTTCACCGTATCGTTCCGGACCGTTCGGTGCCGAACCGCCTATATAGCGGCAGAAGCGGGCATGTCGGACGCACCGAGTACGGCGGGGGAGGGGGACAATGGACCCATGGCTTCCCCCGACCCCTCGGACGTCCCTGTGACACGGGGCGTCCCCTCGGACCTGACCCATCCGCCCACCGGAGTCTCCCACCTGCGCAGATACGTCAGCCTGCGCGGACCCAACGCCCGCATGTGGATCGCCGTGGCCTACTTCTCGGCCACCCTGACCCTCGGCTTCCTCGTGGTCCTGGGCTCCACGTTCTGGCACGTGCTCAACGACGAGACGACGGTCGGGTCGGTGGCCCTGTGGGTCTCGGCGTCGCTGACGATGATGTTCATCGGCCCGGTGAGCAACGTGTTCGTGCTGCGCGGCCTGCCCCAGCGCATCACCCGGCAGGGGATCAGCGCCGACAGCGACGGCG
Source organism: Nocardiopsis changdeensis (assembly GCF_018316655.1). Classification (GTDB taxonomy): domain Bacteria; phylum Actinomycetota; class Actinomycetes; order Streptosporangiales; family Streptosporangiaceae; genus Nocardiopsis; species Nocardiopsis changdeensis. The sequence goes on from NZ_CP074133.1 coordinate 2,222,482, forward strand.
TCACGGTGCTCCAGGAGCGCAAGTGGTGGTTCCCGGGCGAGGGCACCTTCATCGCCTGGCCCGAGATCCGGCGCATCCGCGAGGAGACCGTGGTGGCCCACCGGACCACCTACTTCATCGAGTTCTCGCTGGACACCCACCGCACCGACGCCGAACTGCCCTCCTGGGCCGAGAGCGCCGGCGCCCTGGGGCTGGAGGAGGACCCCGAGGCGGCCACCCAGTTCTACGTCCAGGTGCCCAAGGACCTGGAGGAGAAGATCCTGCGCATGATCGAGAACACGGCGCCCTTCCCCGGGATCGTCCAGCGCGTCCGCCCCAAGGCGGCCTAGGGGGTGCGGCCGCCGAGCCTGCGCGTCAGCTCGGCGGCCGCGTCGCGCACCCGGCCGGCCAGCGCCTGGGGGGTGACCGGGCGGGCGCTGGGCACGGTCAGGCTGATCGCCGCCGCGGGGCGCCCGTTGTGGTCCAGCGCCGCGGCGGCCACCGACACGAACCCCTCCGTCACCTGGCCGTCCTCGATGGACCAGCCCTGCCGCGCCTCCTCGGCCAGCACCCGGCGCAGCTCGGCGGGGTCGCCCGGGCCGCGCCCGGTGCGGTCGGTGAACGCCGCCGCCCCGGGGTACAGGGCGCGCACCTGGGCACGCGGCAGCAGCGCCAGCATGGCGCGCCCGGACGCGGTCAGGTGCGCGGGCAGGCGCACTCCCACCCCGGTGATCAGCGACGGCGCGTGCGGCGGCTGCTCCTTGAGCAGGTAGAGCGTGTCGGCGCCGTGCAGCACCCCCAGGTGCGAGGTGGCGCCGGTGGCCTCGGTGAGGCGCGCCAGCAGCGGCCGGGCCAGCCGTTCCATGCCGTCGTGGCGCAGGTAGGCCGAGCCGATCTCGAAGGCGGCCACGCCCAGCCCCCACCTCCGCTCCTCCGGCAGGTGGGTCACGAACCCCTCCTCGGCCATCGCCTCCAGCAGCTGGTAGACGCTGGAACGCGGGATGCCCAGCTCCGCGGCGGCCGCCGCCGCCGACACCGGCCCCGGGCGCGTCGCCAGGAACCGCAGGAGCCGCAGGGCGCGGGTCGCCGCCGGGACGATGCTCATGCCCCGAGTCTGCCACGGAATCCTGCATACGCATTGGCGCCATAGTGGCGCTGAAATAACTTCAATTTAGCTAAATTGAGGTTATGATGACTCCATGAGCGCTATCCAGATCAAAGACGTCCCCGATGAGGTCAGAGAGGCCTTGGCCGCGGAGGCCAAGAGGTCGGGCAAATCGCTCCAGGCGTACTTGCTCGCCCTCTTGGAGAAAGAGGCCCGCTTCGCACGCAACCGTGCGATCGTCGAGCAGACTCCGTTGCCCGGAGCCAAGCTGACCGTGGAGGAGATCGTCGCCGCGGTGCGCGAGGCCCGAGGAGACGGCACCCCCGAGTCCGGAAGTGAAGTGGCGTGATCGTTGTCGACACCTCGGCCCTCGTCGACCTCTACCTCGGAGTGTCCGGACACGGTTCCGGAGTCGCCCAAAGAGTCCTCGGCAGCGACCCGGAGTGGTACGCGCCGAGCCATCAGCCGGTGGAACTCCTGAGCTCGATGCGGGGGCTCGTGCTGGGACACAAGATCCCCCTGCCCGACGCGGAGGCCGCGCTCAAGCTCTACGGGATGCAGACCATCGGCTACGTCGAAGTGGTCGGGGCGATCGCCGAGCGCGTCTGGGAGCTGCGCAACAACGTCAGCGCCTATGACGCCGCCTACGCGGCGGTCGCCGAAGCGCTGGACTGCGCCCTGGTCACCGCGGACGCCCGACTCGCCGCGGCTCCGGGGCTGCGCTGTGAGGTGAGGGTGATCCGTTAGCCGGAGGCCGCCTGTCCGGTATCTCAGACACAATGGCCGTGTCGGGCCTGCGGCGGTGGTGGCGCGGGGTGTCGAATGGGGGCATGTCCACAGCAGTTGCTCCCGTCACCGTCGGCGGCGCCCCGCTCACCCCGGCCCAAGTCCTGGCCGTCGCCCGCCACGGCGCCCACGTCACCCTCACCGAGGAGGCCCGCAAGGCCGTCCGGCACGGCCGCGAGCGGGTCGAGGCCCTGGCCCGCGGCGAGGTCCCCGCGTACGGCGTCAGTACCGGGTTCGGCGCCCTGGCCACCCGCCACATCGCCCCCGACCTGCGGGCGCGGCTGCAGCGCTCGCTCATCCGCTCGCACGCCGCGGGCGCCGGCCCTGAGGTGGAGCGCGAGGTGGTGCGCGCGCTGATGCTGTTGCGCCTGCGCACGCTGGCCTCGGGCAACACCGGGGTCGAGGTGGCCACCGTCGAGACCCTGGCCGCCCTGCTCAACGCTGGGATCACCCCCGTCGTGCACGAGTACGGCAGCCTGGGCTGCTCCGGAGACCTGGCCCCGCTGTCGCACGTCGCGCTGGCCCTGATGGGGGAGGGCGACGTGCGCGACTCCGCCGGGGAGCTCAAGCCCGCCTTCACCGCCCTGCACGAGGCCGGGATCACGCCGGTGGAGCTGGGCGCCAAGGAGGGCCTGGCGCTCATCAACGGCACCGACGGCATGCTCGGCATGCTCGCTCTGGCCTGCACGGACCTGGAGCGGCTGCTCAAGGTCGCCGACATCACCGCCGCCATGAGCGTGGAGGCGCTGCTGGGCACCGACCGGGTGTTCGCCGACGACCTCCAGCGGATGCGCCCCCACCCCGGGCAGGCCGCCTCCGCCGCCAACCTGCGCGCCCTGCTCGCCGGCTCCCCGATCGTCGCCTCCCACCGCGGCCCCGACTGCAGCCGGGTCCAGGACGCCTACTCGCTGCGCTGCGCCCCCCAGGTGGCCGGCGCCGCCCGCGACACCCTGGCCCACGCGCTCACCGTCGCCGGCCGGGAGCTGGACAGCGTCATCGACAACCCGGTGGTGCTCGACGACGGCCGGGTGGAGTCCAACGGCAACTTCCACGGCGCGCCGGTGGCCTACGTGCTCGACTTCCTGGCCATCGCGGTCGCCGACGTGGCGTCCATCGCCGAGCGCCGCACCGACCGCATGCTCGACGTGTCCCGCTCGCACGGGCTGCCCGCCTTCCTGGCCGACGACCCCGGCGTCGACTCCGGCCACATGATCGCCCAGTACACCCAGGCCGCCATCGTCTCCGAGCTCAAGCGCCTGGCGGTGCCCGCCAGCGTCGACTCCATCCCGAGCTCGGCGATGCAGGAGGACCACGTGTCCATGGGCTGGTCGGCCGCCCGCAAGCTGCGCCGCGCCGTCGACGGCCTGACCGGCGTGCTGGCCGTCGAGCTGCTGACCGCCGCCCGCGCTCTGGACCTGCGCTCGCCACTGGAGCCGGGCCCGGCCACCGGCGCCGTCGTGCGCGCCCTGCGCGAGCACGTCCAGGGCCCCGGCCCCGACCGCTACCTGGCCCCCGAGATCGCCCGGGTCGGCGAACTCATCACCGACGGCTCGGTTCTCGCGGCCGCCGAATCCGTCACCCCGCTGCAGTGAGACCCCCAGGAGGACACGGCACCATGAGCACCCCGCGCACCGTCCGCGCCGCCCGCGGCACCACCCTGTCGGCCAAGGGCTGGCAGCAGGAGGCCGCCCTGCGCATGTTCCACAACAACCTCGACCCCGAGGTCGCCGAGCACCCCGAGGAGCTGGTGGTCTACGGCGGCACCGGCAAGGCCGCCCGCGACTGGCGCAGCTTCGACCGCATCACCGCGTCCCTGCGCGACCTGGAGGGCGACGAGACCCTGCTGGTGCAGTCCGGCCGCCCGGTCGGCATCATGCGCACCCACGAGTGGGCGCCCCGCGTCCTCATCGCCAACTCCAACCTGGTGGGCGACTGGGCGAACTGGCCCGAGTTCCGCCGCCTGGAGGCGCAGGGGCTGACCATGTACGGGCAGATGACCGCCGGTTCGTGGATCTACATCGGCACCCAGGGCATCCTCCAGGGCACCTACGAGACGTTCGCGGCGGTCGCCGCCAAGCGCTTCAACGGGACGCTGGCCGGCACCATCACCCTGACCGCCGGCCTGGGCGGCATGGGCGGCGCCCAGCCCCTCGCGGTGACCATGAACGACGGCGTGGCGATCGTGGTGGAGTGCGACTCCAGCCGCATCGACCGCCGCATCGAGCACCGCTACCTGGACGTGCGCGCCGACGGCCTGGACCACGCCCTGGAGCTGGCGACCGCCGCCCGCGACCAGCGCCGCCCGCTGTCCATCGGCGTCCTGGGCAACGCCGCCGAGGTGTTCCCGGAACTGCTCTCGCGCGGGGCGCCCATCGACATCGTCACCGACCAGACCTCCGCCCACGACCCGCTGGCCTACCTGCCCGCCGGGGTGGCGTTCGAGGACTGGAAGGGCCTGGCCGCCGCCAAGCCCGAGGAGTTCACGGTGCGGGCCCGCGAGTCGATGGCCGCGCACGTGGAGGCGATGGTCGGGTTCCTGGACGCGGGGGCGGAGGTGTTCGACTACGGCAACTCCATCCGCGACGAGGCCCGCCAGGGCGGGTTCACCCGGGCCTTCGACTTCCCCGGGTTCGTGCCCGCCTACATCCGGCCGCTGTTCTGCGAGGGCAAGGGGCCGTTCCGGTGGGCGGCGCTGTCGGGCGACCCCGCCGACATCGCCCGCACCGACCGCGCGATCCTGGACCTGTTCCCCGAGAACGAGCACCTGGGCCGGTGGATCCGCATGGCCGGCGAGCGGGTGGCGTTCCAGGGGCTCCCGGCCCGCATCTGCTGGCTGGGACAGGGCGAGCGGGCCGCCGCCGGACAGCGGTTCAACGAGCTCGTGGCGGCCGGGGAGATCACCGCCCCGCTGGCGATCGGCCGCGACCACCTGGACACCGGCTCGGTGGCCTCCCCCTACCGGGAGACCGAGGGCATGAAGGACGGCTCCGACGCCATCGCCGACTGGCCACTGCTGAACGCCCTGGTCAACACCTCCTCGGGCGCCTCCTGGGTGTCCATCCACCACGGCGGCGGCGTGGGCATGGGCCGCTCCCTGCACGCCGGCCAGGTCAGCGTCGCCGACGGCACCGAACTGGCCGCCGCCAAACTGGAGCGGGTGCTCACCAACGACCCGGCCATGGGCGTCATCCGCCACGTGGACGCCGGGTACGAGCAGGCCGAGCAGGTCGCCCGGGCCCACGGCATCCGCGTTCCGATGCGCGAGGGGGAGTAGGGTCCCGGTGGCGCAGCACGGCACCACCCCCGACGCGGGGGCGTTCGATCGGATGTGGGCGGACCTGGCCCCGGTGGGCCGGGACCCGGACGGCGGCTACCGCAGGTTCAGCTGGGAGGGCGCCGACACCGACGCCCGGGCCTGGTTCGTCCAGGAGGCGAAGGCCCGCGGACTGGACGTGCGGACCGACCGCAACGGCAACCTGTGGGCCTGGTGGGGCGCGCCGGGTCCGGGCGCCGTGGCCACCGGTTCGCACCTGGACTCGGTGCCCTCGGGCGGGGCCTTCGACGGCCCGCTGGGGGTGGTGAGCGCACTGGCGGCGGTGGACGAGCTGCGCCGGCGCGGGGTGCGCCCGGCGCGGCCGCTGGCCCTGGCGGTGTTCGTCGAGGAGGAGGGCGGCCGGTTCGGCGTCCCCTGCCTGGGCAGCCGGCTGAGCACCGGGGAGATCTCCCCGGAGCGGGCCCTGGGCCTGACCGACGCCGACGGGACGACCTGGGCGGCGGCGATGGAGCGGGCCGGGCTGGACCCGGCGGCCGCCGGCGCCGACCCCGCGACCCTGGGGCTGCTCGACGTGTTCGTGGAGCTGCACGTGGAGCAGGGCCGAGCACTGGAGGACACCCCGCACCCGGTGGGCGTGGGCTCCTCCATCTGGCCGCACGGCCGGTGGCGGCTGGACTTCACCGGCCGCGCCGACCACGCGGGGACCACCCGCCTGGAGGACCGCAGCGATCCCATGCTGCCGTTCGCGCACACCATTCTGGCCGCCCGCGAGATGGCGGCCGCACACGGCGCCCGCGCCACCGTCGCCAAGGCCCGGGTCGCCCCCAACGGCACCAACGCGATCCCGTCGCTGGTCAACGCCTGGCTGGACGCGCGGGCCGCCGACGAGGCCGCCCTGGAGGCGGTCGTGGCCGGGGTGCGCGGGGCCGCCGAGCGCGCCGCCCTGGAGCACGGGGTGGGGGTGGCGGTGACCGCCGAGTCCCGCACCCCGCTGGTGGCCTTCACCGAGGGCCTGCGCGACCGGCTCGGCGCGGTGCTCGCCGGGGACGGCCCGGCGGTGCCGGTGCTGCCCACCGGCGCCGGGCACGACGCCGGGGTGCTGGCCGCGCACGTCCCCACCGCGATGCTGTACGTGCGCAACCCCACCGGGGTGTCGCACTCCCCGCACGAGTGGGCGCGCCCGGACGACTGCCACGCCGGGGTGGCGGCCCTGGCCGACGTCCTGGCCGACCTGCTCACCGGAGAGGCGGTCCGATGAGCGCGCCGACCCGCCTGTGGTGCGAATGGGCCTGGACCGGCTCCGCCGACGGCGCCCCCGAACCGGGGGTGCTGCTGGAGGTCGCCGGCGGCCGGTTCACCGCGGTCACGGCCCGCACCGCGGCCCCCGCCGACGCCGAGGTGCTGCCCGGGGTGACCCTTCCGGGCCTGGCCGACGCGCACTCGCACGCCTTCCACCGGGCGCTGCGCGGGCGCACCCACGCCGACGGCGGCTCGTTCTGGACCTGGCGCGAGGTGATGTACCGGGTGGCCGACCGGCTCGACCCGGACACCTACCTGCGCCTGGCCCGCGCGGTCTACGCGGAGATGGCCCTGGCCGGGGTGACGTGCGTCGGCGAGTTCCACTACCTGCACCACGCCCCGGGCGGGGTCCGCTACACCGACCCCAACGAGATGGGGCGGGCGCTGGTGGCGGCCGCCGCCGACGCCGGGGTGCGGCTGACCCTGCTCGACGTCTGCTACCTGGCGGGCGGGCTGGAGCCGGACGGGACGTACCGGCCGCTGTCCGGGCCCCAGACGCGGTTCGGCGACGGCGACGCCGCCGGGTGGGCCGAGCGGGTCCGCTCGTTCGGGCCGCTGCCCGGCCACGCCCTGCTGGGCACGGCCGCCCACTCGGTGCGCGCGGTCCCGGCGCGGGAGCTGCCCGAGGTGGCGGCTGCCGCCGCGGGGATCGGCGGCCCGCTGCACGTCCACCTGTCGGAGCAGCCCGCCGAGAACGCGGCCTGCCTGGCCGCCCACGGCCGCACCCCCACCGCCGTGCTCGGCGACGCCGGGCTGCTGGGGGAGGGCACCAGCCTGGTGCACGCCACCCACCTCACCGACGGCGACGTCGCGGCGATCCGCGGGTCGCGCTCGGTGGTGTGCCTGTGCCCCACCACCGAACGGGACCTGGCCGACGGCCTGCCCCGCACCGGCGACCTGGACGCCCGCAGGCTGAGCCTGGGCAGCGACCAGCACGCCCGGATCGACATGTTCGAGGAGGCGCGCGCCGTGGAGCTGCACGAGCGGCTGCGCACCCACCGGCGGGGCACCCTGGGCGCGGGCGACCTGCTGCGCGCGGCCACCGCCCACGCCACCCTGGGCTGGGACGACGCGGGCGCGCTGGCCGCGGGGGCCCGCGCCGACCTGGTCAACGTGCCCCTGGAGGGGGTGCGGCTGGCCGGCGCGGACCCGGCGCGCGGGGTGGACGCGGTGGTGTTCGCCGCCGACGCCTCCGACGTGCGCAACGTGATGGCCGACGGGCGCTGGACCGTCCGCGACGGCGTCCACACCCGGATGCCCGACCTCGCCCGCGACCTCGACACGGTGATCAAGGAGATCCTCAAGTGACCGACGTGCCCGAGAGCATCCTCATCGACGACATCGCCACCCTGGTCACCAACGACCCCGGGCTGGGGGAGGGGGCGGTCGGCGTCATCGAGGACGCCGCCCTGGTCATCGAGGGCGGGACGGTGGCGTGGGCCGGTCCGCGCGGCCGGGCCCCGGCCGCCGACGCGCGGGTGGACGCCGCCGGGAGGTGCGTCCTCCCCGGCTTCGTGGACTCCCACTCCCACATCGTGTTCGCGGGCGACCGCAGCCGCGAGTTCGCCGCCCGGATGAGCGGGACCCCCTATTCCGCCGGGGGCATCCGCACCACCGTGGCGGCCACCCGGGCGGCCTCGGACGCCGAGCTGCTGGGGCGGGCGCGCGGCTTTGCCGCCGAGGCGCGCGCCCAGGGCACGACCACCCTGGAGGTCAAGTCCGGGTACGGGCTGACCGTCGCCGACGAGGCGCGGTCCCTGCGGGTGGCGGGGCGGGTGACCGACGAGGTCACCTTCCTGGGGGCGCACGTGGTGGCGCCCGAGTACGCCGACGACCCGCAGGGGTACGTGGACCTGGTCACCGGCCCGATGCTGGACGCGTGCGCCCCCCACGCGCGGTGGATCGACGTGTTCTGCGAGCGCGGCGCCTTCGACGAGGAGGCCTCGCGCCGGGTGCTGGCCGCCGGGATGGAGCGGGGGCTGCTGCCCCGTGTGCACGGCAACCAGCTGGGCGAGGGCCCCGGGGTCCGCCTGGCGGTGGAGGTGGGCGCGGCGTCGGTGGACCACTGCACCTACCTGTCCGCCGAGGACGTGGACGCGCTGGCGCAGGCGGGCGGGCGGCCCGAGCCGACCGTGGCGACCCTGCTGCCGGGGGTGGACTTCTCCACCCGGCAGAGCTACCCGGACGCGCGGGCGCTCATCGACGCGGGCGCGGTCGTGGCCCTGGCCAGCGACTGCAACCCGGGGTCGTGCTTCACCTCCAGCCTGGCGTTCTGCATCGCCGTCGCGGTCCGCGACATGGGGATGACCCCCGACGAGGCCGTGTGGGCGGCCACGGCGGGCGGGGCGCTGGCGCTGCGCCGCACCGACGTGGGCCGGCTGGCCCCGGGCGCCCGCGCCGACCTGGTGCTCCTGGACGCGCCCAACCACCTCTACCTGGCCTACCGGCCGGGCGTCCCCCTGGTCGCCGCGGTGTGGAAGGACGGCGTCCTGGCCCACGGCCGCCCCTGAGCCCCGTGCGGAGCGGCGGGGCGCAGAACTCAACGGGCGCCTAACGTCCCGGAAACCTGCGTCCCCCAACCTGGGATCACGTCGGTGCGCGTCCCGCCGCCGCGGGGACAGCGTCGTCCCCGCGGCGGCGGGAACATCTTCTCCAGGGGGCGCTGTGGGTCTGTGGCGCATCAGGACCGCGGTCGAGGACCGGCCCGGCGGTCTGGCCGGACTCGTCGGAGCCCTCGCGGAATGCGGCGGCGACATCGTGGGACTGTCCATCCACACCGACGTCTCGGGCGTGGTGGACGAGTTCGTGGCGGAGATCCCGGGCGACCCCGGGGCGGCGCTGCGCGCGCTCCAGGAGCACTGCCCGACCGGGACGGTGACGGCGGTTCCCGCCCACCGGCGCGAGGTCGGCGACGACGTGACCCGGGCCCTGCTGCTCACCGCGCGGCTGCGCGCCCACCCCAACCGGCTGCCCGAAGCACTGGCCGAGCTGCTGACGGCCGACGGGGCCGGCTGGACCAACCTGACCCGGGCCGAGGGCCCGGGCGGACCGGAGCCGGGCACCTCCCTGCTGGTGCCGGTCGGCCCGCTGCGCGGGGTGCTGGTGCGCCGCGCCTCCCGCCCCTTCACCTGGACCGAGTCCAGCCGCGCCGACGCCCTGGTGCGCTCGGTGATGCCCTCCGCCGGCCCGGTGCCCACCGACCGGATCGTCCGTACCGGAGAGGGCGTCCCGCTGTCGTTGCGCCAGGTGCGCGAGGCGGACGCGCCCGCCGTGGTGGACCTGCACCGCCGCTGCACCCCCGAGACGGTGCGCGGGCGCTACCTGGCGGGGCTGGCCGAGCCGACCCCGCAGATGCTCCGCGTGTTCTGCGACCCCGAACGCGGGCTGACGTTGGCGGTGCGGCCGCAGGGGGAGGAGGAGCCGGTGGCCCTGGGCCACCTCATGTACACCCTGGACCCGGGCGTCGGGGAGATCGCGTTCCTGGTGGAGGACGCCTGGCAGGGCCGCGGTGTGGGCACCGCGCTGGCCCGGGCGCTGACCGTCGTCGCCGCGGACTGGGGGCTGGCGGAGGTGCGGGCGGAGACCACCCTGTCCAACACCGCGATGCTGCGGATCATGAGCCGCTCCGGTGCCTCGGTGCGGGTGCAGGAGGGCTCCTACGTGCACGCGCGGCTCCCGGTCGCCGAAGCCCTGCAGTCCGGCCCCTCCGGGGAGCGGGAGGGCCGCCTGGCCCGCCTCATGGGCCGCGGCTGACCGTCCGCACGGGAACGGGGGCCGACGGCACCGGGGGTGTCGCCGACCCCCGTTCGTGCTCGACGCGTCGAGGCCGTCTCCTGGGGCACGGGAGCGCTCGTCCGTGGAGGAGTGCTCGGGTGCGCGGGCGGTCGCGGTCGGTGCCGGACCGGGCGCGGGTGTTACTCGCCGCTCTCGTCGGCCTCGGTGCCCGCGGTCTCGGCGGACTTCTTGGTGGCGCGGCGCTTCTTGACCGGGCGCGAGTAGTCGACCAGCGGCTCGAAGCGGGCCTCGTGCTCCTTGAAGCAGTCGGCGCAGGCGTCGACCTCGCGGACGGTGCCGTCCCAGGCGAACTGGATGACCTCAGTCGCCTCGACCTTCTCCTCGCGGACGGCGTGGGGATCGCAGTACTTGCGCGTGAAGACCTCGGTGACCACGGCGGGGATTTCCCTTCGGTATCGCGTTGAACAGTGCAGGACCCCCTGATCATACACCTGTACGAACGAAACGGCCGGATGTTCACCGGGTTCGCCGTGCAAGGGTTCGGGGTCGCCCCGAAGCCTAGCGAAGACCGGGGACCGTTGCGGCCCGACGGCTCCGGCGTGCCCGTGTTGAACAGGGCCTTCCCCGCTTCCGCGCACGTGTGATCCGGGTCGCGTGATGTGCGGCGATTTGGTGCCGACTGTAGTCGCGACTTCTTCTTCGTCCGTTCCTGAAACGGTGTCCGGTGATTTCCTCCAGTCGATTTGCGCATTTGATGAACACGGCGTGGAAACCGTGGCTAGGGTGTTGCCCGTACCGCTCGGAAATAGGGGGGCGCCCGCGGCGGGTGCGGGGGTTCGCACACGCCCGCCGCGGACGGCGCGCCGAGCGGTGGCGGGGCCGCGGGGGAGCGGTGCCCGGAAGAAGGTGAATTCAGGGGGAGGGCCGTGGTCGATTACATGGAGGGCGTCTACAGAAGGCGCGTGCCGGATCCCGGAGGGGAACTCCACGCGCCCCCGGGCAGGTCGGCGGCGGCGCGGCGGCGCGCACAGGCCGATATCGCCCACGCCTGCGAACGCATGTCCGTCGATCCGGGCTTCGTTCGGCTGCGAAGGAGATTCGCGATTCAGGCGGGCCTGCTGGTCGCCGCCTTCCTCGGCAGTTACATGTCCTATCTGCTGCTGTCGGCCTACGCGCGCGATTTCATGAGCATCCGGATCGCCGAATCCGTCAATGTCGCCCTGGTCATGGGAATAGGGCAGTTCCTGCTCACCTTCGTGCTCGCCTGGGCGTTCGGCCGTTTCTCGGAACGCGCGATCGACCCCCTGGCCGCACAGGTCCGGGACCGCGCCGCCGGCGGCGCCCGGCCGCACCCGGCCGCGCGGGACGGGGCGGACGGCGCGGCGGTGCGCCCATGACCGCGGCCGGCGCGTCCGGGATGATCGGTGCCGTCACGGGGGACGGCACCGCCCACCTCCTCGCCGCGCCCACCGCGCTGGACGGCCGGTTCGGCGCCGCGCACGCCTGGACCATCGGGCTGTGCGCCCTGTTCGTCCTGGTCACCCTGGCCATCACCATTCGGGCCCGGCGCACCACCAGGGGCGCCGTCGACTACTACGCGGGCGGGCGCGGCTTCTCCAGCACCCAGAACGGCCTGGCGCTCACCGGCGACTACCTGTCGGCCGCCTCGTTCCTGGGCATCGCCGGGATGATCTCCCTCCAGGGGTACGACGGGTTCCTGTACTCCATCGGCTTCCTGGTGGCCTGGCTGCTGGTACTGCCCATGGCCCAGCTGATGCGCAACACCGGCCGGTTCACCATGGCCGACCTGCCCGCGTTCCGGATGCGCCGGATGCGGGTGCGGCTGGCCTGCACGGTCTCCACCGTCATCGTGTGCGTGTTCTACCTGGTCGCCCAGATGGTCGGCGCCGGCGCGCTGGTGTCGGTCCTGCTCGGGCTGCACGACGGCGGCACCTTCCTGGGCGTGGACGCCGCTCAGGCCCGCACCGGCGCGATCGTGCTGGTCGGGGTGCTGATGATCGTCTACGTCATGTACGGCGGCATGAAGGCCGCCACCTGGCTCCAGATCATCAAGGCGGTCGTGCTGCTGGGCGCGACCGGGCTGCTCACCGTCCTGGTCCTGGCCATGTTCTCGTTCGACCCGCGCGCCCTGCTGGGCGCCGCCGCCGACGCCAGCGGCCACGGGCCGGCGTTCCTGGAGCCGGGGCTGGGCTTCGGCGTGGAGGTGCCGGGGGAGCCGGCGACCACCATGTTCAACAAGCTCGACCTGATCAGCCTGGGGCTGGCACTGGTGCTGGGCACGGTCGCCCTGCCGCACATCCTCATCCGCTTCTACACCGTGCCCGACGGGCGCTCGGCGCGCTCGTCGGTCAACCGCGCCATCCTCATGGTCGGGGCCTTCTACCTGATGACCCTCGCCCTGGGGTTCGGGGCGGCCGCCCTGGTGGGCTCCGAGCGCATCCTCGCCCTGGACCCCTCCGGCAACAGCGCGGTGCCGATGCTCGCCGAGGAGCTGGGGCGGCTCACCGCAGGGCCGGTCGGCGCCGCGGTGCTGCTCGCGCTGATCTCCGCGGTGGCGCTGGCCACCATCCTGGCGGTCATCGCCAGCCTCACCCTGGCCTCGTCCTCCTCCATCGCCCACGACCTGTTCGGGCACATCCTCATGTGGGGGCGCCCGCGCGAGTCGCAGGAGGTGGCGGTGGCCCGGTTCTCCGCGTGCCTGATCGGCGCGGTGGCCATCGCGCTGGCCGTGCAGGCCCAGGAGCAGAACGTGGCGTTCCTGGTGGGCCTGGCCTTCGCCATCGCGGCCGCGGCGAACCTCCCGGTCATCGTGCTCACCATGTTCTGGCGCCGGTTCAACACCAAGGGCGTGGAGTGGGGCATCTACGGCGGCCTGGCGTCCACCCTGCTGCTCATGCTGTTCTCGCCGGTGATGTCGGGCAAGACCGACCCGGCCACGGGGGAGAACCTGTCGGTGCTGCCGTCCTGGATCGACATCGGCTTCTTCCCCCTGGAGAACCCGGCGCTGATCGCGGTGCCCGTCGGGTTCGCCTGCGCGGTGGTGGGCAGCCTGCTCTCGCCCGAGCGCAACAGTGCCCGGTTCACCGAGCTGCGGGTGCGCTCCCTCACCGGCTGGGGCGCCGACCAGGAGTGACCGCGGGGGCGCCCGGGGCCGGGCCTGGGGAGGGGGTCAGGGGCGGCGCGCCCGCTCCAGGGCCCGGGCCAGGTCGGCCAGCAGGCCGGGGATCTCCGGTGCGGAGCGCGCCGCGGCGTCCCAGGCCCGGGTCGCCTGCTCCAGCCGGTCGGCCACGGTCGGCTCGTCGGCCCCCTCCCGGCGGATCCGGGCGTCCCGCCTGCGGAAGGAGGTGCGCGTCGCCCACAGGGCCGCCGCCACGAACGGCCTGTACAGGCCCCGGCCGCGCACGTCCAGGACGACCTTCACCGACCAGCGCCCCTCCGGGGTCGCCGCCGCTTCGATCCAGCCCTCCACCCGGGCCATGGCGTGTGTGGCGGTCAGGTGCGCCGGCGGCACCGGGCCGTCCTCCAGGGCGGCGTACCAGGCGTCCAGGTCCAGGTGCAGGGAGGCCGAGGCCGAGCGCAGCCGGGGGCCGCGCCCGGGCAGCCGGACGTCCAGGGTCCAGTCCACGGTGCCGGCCGCCCCGTCGTGGGACACCGAGCCCCAGGTCACCGGGGCGTCGCCGGTGCCGGCGGTGTCGGGCATGGCGTACTCGACGGAGGCGCGGCCCCAGGGGTCCCAGGAGGTGACGGTGACGCCGGTGCTGCTCCACCCCTTGTCCTCGTCGTCGCCGGGCTCGACGGGGACCCCGTCGGGGGAGAGCTCGGCGACCAGGTAGTGGGCGCGCTCCTGGAGGTGGCGGCCGGTCTGGAGCTGGAGCCCCGACCGGGCCGCCAGGGCCTCCAGCGCCTTCCGGCGCTCGGGGTCGGGCGAGCCGTCGCGCAGCTCCGCGACGGCGGCCTCCCGCCGGGCCAGCCGCCCGGCGCGCTCGCGCACGTCGACGAGCCCGAGTTCCCCGGCGCGCTCGACCAGCGGGGCGAGGTCCTCCTCGGCGGGCGGCAGCAGCCAGCCGCGGCCGTCGAACCGGCAGGCCGCGGCCACCTCGTACAGGCCCGCGACGATCCGGTCCACCGTTCCCCGGTCGGCGGGGGCGAGGTCGAACGTATGGCTCAGGCGGGTCACGGCGTCTCCGGGATTCGGTGCAACAGCGCGGCGTTCCCCAGGGTACGGGCCGGGGCGTCGGTACCGGTCGGCACAATGGCCCCATGGGTGTCTACGTGGTGTTGTTGCGCGGGGTCAATGTCGGTAAGCACAACCGGATCGCCATGGCCGACCTGCGGGGCCTGCTCGGCGACCTGGGCTACCGGGACGTCACCACCCACCTGCAGAGCGGGAACGCCGTGGTCGCCTCGGGGGACGAGGGGCCGGAGGCGGTGGCCGCGGCGGTGGGCGCGGGGCTGCGCGAGCGGTTCGGGCTGGAGGTGCCGGTGGTGGTGCGCACCGCGGAGGCGCTCGGCGCCGCGGTGGAGGCCAATCCGCTGGAGGTGGCCGACCCCTCCCGCTTCCTCGTCCTGTTCTGCTCGGGGACGCTGGACACCGCGGCGCTGTCCGCGCTGGACCCGGCGGAGTACCCGCGCGAGCGCCTCGCGGCGACCGCGACCGAGGCGTACACCGTCCACGAGGAGGGCCTGCGCTTCGCGCGGCTGCCCGACGTGGTGGCCCGGCACGCCGACGGGTTCGTCACCGGGCGCAACTGGCGGACGGTGCTCAGGCTCGCGGAGATGGCGCGCTCCTGACCCCTGCCGAAATACTTGTCCGAGAGAAAACATCTGTCCGAGAGAAGACCACGGCGCGTTCCCCGAATGGACGGTGGTACCGGTGCCGAGACGATGGACCGTGATCCTGCGCGACCGGGCCGACACGGCGCGCCCGATCCGTCCCGAGGACTGCCACGGCCTGCTCAACCGCTGGTGGCCCCACCCGCCGGAGGAACACGCGCTGGCCAAGCGGTGGGCGATGAACGGGTGGCCCGCCCCGCTGGGCGACCGGCTGTACCACTGGACGCTGACCTGGCTGGACGACGAGGTGCCGCCGCCCTCGGACCCCGAGGAGGCGGTGGGCCGGGTCCAGCGGATCGGCGACCACCTGCTCGAACCCCTGTCGGTGACCCGCACCTTCGACCGGCGCTACGGGGAGCTGCTGGCCGGTCCGCGGGGACCGCTGCCGGTCCGCTCGGCCGAGCTGCGCAGCCGCACCCCCGTGGTCACCGCCACCCGGGACTCCTCCGGTGAGCGGATCCCGCACGTGTGGCCGGGGCCGCGCCGGATCTTCGGGGCGGTCCACCGCTCCGGCGGAGGGATCGTCGGCGGCAGCGGGGCGATGGGCGCGGTCGCCCGGTTCGCGCCGCCCGCGCTGGCGGGGACCTGGCTGGAGTCGGCGTTCGAGGGGCTGGACCTGGTGCGCCGCCTCCCCGTGCCCGGTGAGGAGATCCGGCTGGCCGAGCACCATCAGGCCGAGGGCCGGACCGTCCTGGGCTGGCAGGGCGGGCTGCGCCTGGAGCTGACCGGCGGCGACCGGCGGCACGCCGAGGCCTTCACCGCCCTGCTGGAACTGGTGGAGCTGACCGGCGTGGGCAAGTACACGGCGCAGGGCTTCGGCTCGGTGCTGGTGGACACCGTGACCCCGGGCGCCCCGTCCTCCGCGGTGGTGGCCCAGAGGGCCCGCCGCGCCCCCCAGCGGCCGCCCTCCCGGCCCGGGCCGGGGCCGCTGGAGACACGTGCGGCGGTGGCCGGGCTGGAGGAGTTCGGAGGACTGCTCTTCGACTGAGGGGCTCGCGGCCGGGGGCGGTGGCGGGCGGCGTCCGCGGTGGACGGGCGCGCCGGAGGCGTTGTCGTGCACGCGCGGGGGGCGGGGCGCGGGAGGAGAGGGATGACCGGACCGGCGGGGCCGCCTGCGCGCGGGGTCGAAGGGCGCGGGGGCGGTGGATCTCGTCGCCGTGCGGCTCCCGGCGGGGTGGGGCCGGGGAACCGGTCCGGAACGGCTCCGGTCGGGGCGTTCCGGGGAGGGGGGACCGTGGGGTCCGCTGCCCGTCCGGGTCAGGAGGGGCGCCGGTCGGCGGCCCGCTCGCGCAGGGACCGGGCCAGGTCGCGCAGGTGCGGGACCAGCTCCTGCGGGGTGAGCGGGGCGGGCTCCGGAGGGGCGGTCGGAGCGGGCTCGTGCTGGGTGATCGTCTCTGATGTGTGCGGCGACACCGGGGAACCTCCGTACCGTGGGTGGTTCGTGCATGGAAACCCTCTCGGACAGACACGGGCGGGGGCCGCCCGGCCCCCTCGCCGGGTGGCCGGTTCGGGCCAATCCCCTTCCCGGGGATGCCTCGCCGCCCTTGGGCTGGTAAGGGTTGTGGGCCGTCGATGGGACCGGACCGTCCGAGAGTGGTGGACGGGTCCCGCCCGGCCCACGCCCTGCCCCCGCCCGGCCACGCGACGAGGAGTCTCGACACGGTGACCTCCGCCTCCGAGCAGCACCGGTCCGCCGCCGGCGTGCCCGCGCCCCCGGCACGGGGCGTGGTGGTCGGCGTGGACCTGCGCGGTATCCAGGCCTACGTGTACAGCGGGCGGCGCATCCTGGACGCGGTGGGACGGGCCGCCCTGGTCGCCGAACTCACCGACACCTCCGACCCGGTGCGGGGGATCGCCGGCCTGGTCCCCGACGACTGCACGGTGCTGCGCGACGCGGGCGGGGCGCTCACCGTGGTCCTGCCCGACGCGGCGGCGGCCCGGCGCTTCACCGCCCGCTACACCCGTGTGCTGCGCGAGCGCGCCGGCGACCTCACCCCCGTGGTGGCGCACGTCCCCTACGGCCCCTCCGCCCCCGGTGAGGGGTCGGCCCCGGCGCACGATGTGGACGAGGCCCTGGCCCTGCTGCCGGACCGGCTGCGGCGGGCCCGCGGGTACATGTCCACCCTGCACGACCCCGCGCACGGGTACGGGATCACCGCGGTGTGCGCGGTGGGCGGCGGCCCGGCCGAGGTGCTCGACCCCAGCCGCGCCCAGGACGACCGCCCCGGGGTCCCCGAACGGGTGAGCGCCGACGTGGCGCGCGCCCGGGGGATCGGCCGCCGCTGGCACCGCGCGCACAGCGCCGCCTGGGCCGCCGGGGCGGCCACCGCCACCGGGGCGCCGCGGCTGGCGCTGCCGATGGAGGTGGACCGGCTGGGCCGGGAGCCGGGCGGGGTCAGCCGGATCGCGGTGGTGCACCTGGACGTCAACGGGCTCGGCGCGATCCTGGGCGAGTACCGCGAGCGGGCGGGCGACCGGGACGTGCCCGGTTCCGGGGCCCTGGCGCAGCGGCGGCTGTCGCAGCGCATCGCGGACCTCACCGGGGCGCTGGCGCGGGTGCTGGTCCGCGCGGTGGCGGCGACGGTGCGCGCGGACCCGGGCCGGGAGCCGGTCATTCCGGGCGGGGCGCGTTCGATCGCCCTGGACCACGAGCCGTCGGGCCCGGTCCGGCTGCCGGTGCGGCCGATCGTGGTGGCCGGGGACGACCTGACCGTCCTGTGCGACGCGCGGCTGGCCCTGCCCCTGGTGCGGTACGCCCTGGAGTGGCTGGACGCGGACCCGGAGGGGATCGGCGACCCGGCCGACCCCCGCACCGCCCTGCACCGCACGCTGGTCGCCGCGCACGGCGACCGGCCCGGCGGCGGGCGCACCGCGGCCGGGTACGGCGGGCACCGCCACACCACGTTCGTGCCCACGGTGGGGGTGGGCGTCGCGGTGCAGCCGGTGGGCGCGCCCCTGTCCCTGGGGCACGACCTGTGCGAGGCGATGTGCGCCACCGCGAAGCGGCACCGGGTGGCGGCGATGGAGGACGGCGCCCCCGACGAGCACGTGGTGGCGTGGACGACCCGGGTGGACGGGGTGGACCGGGTGCTCGCCCGGTGGGAGGCGGCCCGGCGGGGCCCGGTGCGGCGCACCGGCCTGCCGCTGACCGGTACCGGGTTCACCGGTTTCCTGGACCGGTACCTGGACCCGGACGCCCCGGGGAGCCTGACCGCGGAGGGCGACTCCCGGCGGCGGGGCTGGCTGATCTCGTCGCTGGTGCCCCTGCTGGAGTCGGGCACCGACCCGGCCCCGGAGATCGCCCGGCGCGCCCGGGTGACCGGCGGGCCGGTGGACCTGCCCCGGGACTGGGAGCCCGCGGGCCTGCTCGACGCCGTGGAGATGATGGACCTGTACCTGGACCCGGGGCTGTCCCGGGCCCTGGACCCCCGCCTGTCGGCGGCCCGCGGCGGACCCGGGGGCGGTCCCCGGTGAGCGCCCCCGGGCGCGTCGTCGTGCGGCTGGCCTCGCCCGCGCTGTTCGTGGGGGCCAGCGCCGACGGCACCGGCGCCGACACCGACGTGGTCACCGACGACCACGGGCTGCCCTACCTGCCCCGCCACCGGCTGGCCGCGCGGCTGCGCGCGGGCGCCCGGCGCGCCCTGGCGGTGTCCCCGGGCCTGGAGGACGCGGTGGGCGAGGTGTTCGGCCGGGAGCGCTCACACGGCCGCGACCGCATGCTGCGGTTGGGGCACGCCGTCGCGGGGGACGCGGTGCGCACCGCGGTCGCCCGCGCGCTGGCGGGCCGGTCGGAGTCGGCGCGCGCGGTGCTGCGCCGCGCGGTGACCGACGCCCACACCGTGCTGGAGACCGGGATCGAGGTCGGCCCGCACGGTGCCGCCGAGCCGGGGCGGCTGCGCACCCACCGGGTGCTGCTGCCCGGCCTGGTCCTGACCTCGGAGCTGACCTGGGCCCGGGAGCCGGGGCCGGACCACTGGCGGCTGCTGGCCCGCGCCTGCCTGGCCACCACCGGGATCGGCCTCAAGGGCACCCGGGGGCGGGGCCGGGTCGACGTGCGCCTGGCCGGGGATCCGGACGAGGACCCGGACGCCCTCACCCTGCGGCTGGCCGCCCCGCCCGTGCGGGAGCCGCGGTGAGCGGGGTGAGCGGCTACCTGCCGCTGCGTTACGTCCTGGCGGACACCCTGGTGGTGCGCACCTCCTTCGACCCGCTGCGGATCGACTCCGAGCACGTCATCGGCGGGCGCGCCCAGCGCGGGATGCTCGCCGCGGCGCTGCGCAGGGCCGGGCTCGGGGAGGAGGAGCGGGCATGGGTCGCCGACGGCGGCGCCGTCCGGTTCGCCGCCGCCCACCCGCGGCTGGAGCCGGGGGCCGACCCGGACCTGCCGGGCCCGGGCCCGGCCCGGGCCGCCTACCCGCCGCCCGCCTACCTGTACACCCTGGGCAAGAACAGCGACACCATGGCGGACGTGTTCGCCGACGCCGACCCGGCCGTGCCCTACCGGGCGGTGCGCGACCCCATCACCCTGGACCGGTCGCTGCGGGCGCGGGTGCGCACCACCACCGAGCGCTACCTGGGGCGGGCGCGCACCGGCGACCCCGACCGGGGGGTGCCGTTCTTCACCACGGCCCTGGACTCGGGCCAGGTCTTCGAGGCGCGCTGGCAGCTGCTGGCAGACGACCCCGCCGGCCTGGAGGCGCTCGCCGAGCGCGTCATCGGGGTGCTGGACGCCGCGCGGGGCTCGCTCACCCTGGGGTCTGGCGGCACCCGCGCCCACGGCGGGGTGCGCGTGTCCCCGGTCGACCCGGACGCCCCGCTCTCCCCGGACCGGACCGCGCCGGCGGGGCGGCGCTCCTGGGCGGCGGGGGAGCCGGTCGACCTGCTGCTGCTGTCCCCGGCGCTGGTGGTGGGCGACCACGGCCAGTACGCCCCCGGCGCCCTGGTCGCGGAGGTCCGGGCGCTTCTGGCCCGGCACCTGCCGGGGGCCGGTGTGCGGGTGGTCGCCTCCCACGTGGAGTCGACCGTGGTCGGCGCCTACCACCGCGGCTACCGCGGGCCGATGGCCCAGAGGCGTGCGGCCGCCCCCGGCGCGGTGGTGCGGCTGGTGCTGGACCGCGCCCTGCCCGCCGCCCTGGTCCGGGCGATCGAGGCCGACCCGCTGGGCGACCGCGTGATCGACGGCCACGGCCAGTTCGTACTGCTGGACCCGCCCCCGCGGGGCCCGCTGCCGCCCGCTCCCGAGGCCGTGCCCCTGGCGGGGCGCCCCGCCGGGACCGTCGCCCTGCCCGACGGCGGCGCCGTCGCCGCCCACGGCCCCCTGGAGTGGGACGACCCGGGGCTGGCCGCCCTGTACGACGACCTGCTGTGGAACGCCGCGGCCGAACCGGTCCGCGACCACGCCCGGATGCTGGCCCGCCGGTCCGCCCGCCGGCTGGAACCGCTCACCCCCAGCCTGGTCGGGCGGCTGCGGGAGGCGGTCACCCACCCGCACCACGGCGCGGACGCCGCCCTGGACGCGCTGGCCGGGGTCCTGGCCGGGGAGCGTTCCGCGGGCGGGTCCCCCAAGACCCTGCACGACCGGGCCGTCCGGGCGCTGGCCCGGGCCCGGGTGGTGCCGCCCGGCAGCCCGCCGATCCCGGTGCGGGTGTGGCTGTCCGGGGTCGGCGGGGGAGGGGCCGCGGCCGATTGGTGGGAGGCCAACCGCCCCCGGCCCGCGCACAGCCCCGCCTACGCGGCCGCCATCGCCGCGGTGGACCTGTCCCTGGCCGACGGGCTGCCGCCGCGCGACGACCCCGCCGGGCTCTCTCCGCGCGCCCGCGCCTGGGAGCGCCGGAACGCCGCCCGGCTGTGCCTGGCGCTGGTGTCCTCCTGGCTGGCCGAGACCGCCCGGGTGCTGCGCACCCGCGACCCGGCCCACACCCAGGGGGGCCGCCGGTGAACACACCCGGACCCGGGGTGCTGTGGGAGGTCGCCGGACGCTGGTGCCTGCTCTCCGACACCCACATCGGCGCCGCCCAGGCGGTGCCCCGGCACGCCGCCCAGAGCGACGTGGACCTGTACCTGGACCGGGACCCGCGCACCGGCGCGCCCCGGCTGCGCGCCACCACCCTGGCCGGGCTGCTGCGCCACTCCCTGGCCGCCCGCACGGGCGGTCCGGGCCGGGCCGGCGAGCTGTTCGGGACCGCCGAGGACGACGGGACCGCTCCCCGGGCCAGCGCGCTGGAGGTCGACGACGCGTTCGCGCGCCTGCCGGAGGGGACGGGGGTGGCGGTGCGCACCGGGACCCGGGTGGACCCCGCCTCCGGGACGGTCCTGCCCGGCCTGCTGTGGCAGTGGGAGGTGCTCCCGGCGGGCACGGTGTTCGTCGTCCACCTGCGGCTGCGGGTTCCCGCGCCCGCGGACGAGGCCCGGCTGCTGACACTGCTGGCACTGGCCGCGGAGGGGGTCGGCGGCGCCGGCGCCCGGCTGGGCGGGCGCACCGGCCGCGGGCACGGGGCGGTGCGGGCCACCCACTGGGCGGCCCGCCGCCTGGACCTCGGGGACGAACACGACTGGTTCGCCCACCACGGCGTCTCCTGGCGGGAGCGGTGGCAGGCCGGCGAGGACGCCCTGGCCGACGCCCCCGCCGACCTGGCCGACACCCTGGGCCGGGAGCTGCGCGCCGCGGGCCGGACCGGGACGGCCGCCCACGTGGCGGCGCGGGTCGCCGCCCCCGACCGGCGCCGCCGGGCCGAGCTGCGGCTGACCCTGGCGGTGGGCGAGCGCGAGGACCCGCTGGCGCCGCCGCCGGACGCTCTGCGTCCGGGGCTGCTGTCGGTCGGGGACGTCCCCGCCGGAGACCGGCTCGGCGAGACGGACCGGGCCCACCGGTGGCGCCCGGTGGTCGAGGACCCCGACAAGGGCGAGGTGCGCATGGCCCCGGTGCTCGGCGACACTGCCTTGTTCGCGCTGGTCAAGCGGATCGCGGCGCGGACGGTGCGCGACGCCGCCCAGGCCTTGGGCGGAGCCGGTCCGCAGGACTGGTTCGGCCACTGGTGGGGCGCCGACACCCCGGGGCGGGACGCCGCCCCCCGCCCCTCCCGGGTGCGGCTGCGGGAGGTCCCGGTGATCACCGGCGGGGCGCCGGTGACGGCCACCCGGATGGCCGTGGACCCCCTGTTCGGGGACTCCGTGGACGGCCGCCTGTTCACCCACGACCTCCAGTGCGGGGGGACCGCCGAGGCGGTGTTCGACGTCGAGGACCCCGACGACGCGGTTCTGGGCCTGTGCGCGCTCGTCGTCCGCGACTTGGCCACGGTGCCCTTCGACACGCTGGGGGCGGGCTCGGGCGTGGGCCACGGCCGGGTGAGCGCGGTCGGCGCGGAGCTGGTGTCCTACGGTGAAGGGCCGCGGCGGCGCGTCGACCTGGTCGCGGCGGTGTTCGCCCCCGACGGCCCGGACGCGGAGGCCGTCCGGGAGTGGGTGGCCGCCCTGCGCCTCCTGGTCTCCGGTGACACCGGGCCCGAAGCGCCACGACGGGAAGGAGGACGGCCGTGACCGACGCCCCTGCGGGAGTGACCGTGCGCCGGCTGGGCACCGCGGAGATCGACGCGGTCTTCGACGACGTCTTCGTGCGGGGCGTCCGCTGCGGCCTGCTCGACACCGGTCCGCCCGGTCCCCCCGGCGACCCGGACGCGCCGCAGTGGCTGCTGGCCGAGCTGGGCGACGGCCGGATCACCGGGGTCTGCCCGCGGGACCGCTGGCACCGGTCGGACGGCCCCGGCACCGCCGACCTGTCGGCGGCGGCGCCGGCCGCGCCCGCCGACCGGGTCCGCGTTCTGGAGGTGCTGGTGTTCGCCGCCCACGCCCAGATCCGGATCGGGGAGGGCGGCCGGTCCGGGTGGATCTGCGCCGACGCGCCCGGAGAGGTCCCCCCGTGGCTGCGCCCGCGCGACCGCTCCTTCCTGCTCCAGGGCTGGACCGGGCCCGAACACGGCCGCTCCCCGGGCGAGGGGGTGCCGCTGACCGTGACCGCCGAGCCCTCCGGAGCGCGCGCGGTCCTGCCGGTCGTGTGGAGCGACTTCTCCGCGCGGGTGCGCCGTGTGCGCGGGGGGCGGGCCGTCGCCGAGGGGACCGGCAGCTGGCTGACCGTGCGCGAGTACTGGGCGCAGGACCCCGGGACCGGCACCGTGGGGGTGGCCTTCCACCGGTTGACCGGCCTGTCCACCGGGCCCAAGCCGACCGGCCCGGTGTTCGACCCGGGCACCGGCGACGAGCCTGTCGGGGAGGCGCCGTGGTGAACCCCCGCGACGTGGCCTCCCGCCTGGGCGGAGCCGAGCGTCCCCGCCCCGCCGAGCGGCCCCGACCCGCCGGGCGGGACGCCCCGGCGCGCGCCACCGCGCCCTACGGAGCGGTCCGCATGGCCGCCGAGCCCGTGCCCGCCGCCGACCTGCACGGCGGCTACGACACCGGGGACCTGCTGCGCAGCCACGACCGCACGGTGCGCGGCACCCACTCGGGGTGGATCGACCTGTCCCTGACGACCCTCACGCCCACCTTCGTGGGCCGCACCCCGGACCGGGGCGGGGTGAGCCGCTCCCTGCGGCTGCCGCACGGCGAGACCCCGCTGCCCGTGCTGCCGGGCTCGGGGCTGCGCGGCCTGGTCCGCAACACCCTGCGCATGCTCACCAGCGGGGAGACCGGGCCGGTCAACACGCCGATGCTGTTCTTCCGGGCGCCGGTGCGCATCGACCCGGCCTCGGCCGACAGCACGCTGTCGCCCCGCACCCGCTCGGTGATGGCGCTGCGCCACTCCCAGTACCGCAGGCGGCGGGCGGGCCTGCGCACCCGGCAGGGCTTCCTGTTCCACGAGCGCTCCCGCGACCGCTGGTACATCGTGGAGGTCCCGGCGGCCAGGCCCGGCGGGGAGCGCGGCCAGGCGCTGAAGGTGCCGTTCACGGTGCTGCGGGAGAGCCTCAAGCGGTGGGACTTCGGGGTGGACGACCTGCCGGACAACCCCCGGGGCGCCCCGTACGTGCCCACCGCCCACGAGCAGCACGGCCGGCTCCAGTACCGCTGGGTGTACGCCGTCCACCTGCCCGGCGAGCGGCGCGTCTCCGCGGTCGCCCCGACGGAGCAGGAGGCCCGCGCCCACCTGGCGGAGCACCGGATCGACGTCCGCGACCTGGGCCGGGGCGGGGTGGTCCCGGCCCTGGTGGTGCTCACCGGCGCGGCCGGGGGCGAGCGCCGCAACGCCTACCTGTTCCCCCGGCCCCCGGACCTGCGCACCGGCCGGCTGCGCGTCCCCGACGCCCTGGTGGAGATGTTCGAGTCGGCCGAGCAGATCACCGGGTACCAGCGGGCCGCGTTCCCCGACGGGCTCGGTACGGAGGAGGGCGACCCCGAGCGCGAGCGGGTCGGCGGCTCCGGCGGCGGCGGGCTGCCCCGCCGCGGTATGGAGCCGGTCTGGTTCGATGTGGACCCGCGGGGGTCGGTGGTGTCCTTCGGCCGTTCGGGCGGCTACCGGATCGCGGTCAGCGACGACGACCCGATCCGCCGGGCGGTGCCGGAGGCGCTGCTCAGCCCCCAGCACGGGGACGCCGACCGGGCCGACCGCGCGGGGCGGCCGGTGGACGTGGGCCGGGCCCTGTTCGGGGACGTGGACACGTTCGCGGGCGAGGCGTCCGCCTCCAAGGGGCGGGTGTTCTTCGGCAACGCCGTGTGCACCGACCCCGACCCGGACTACCCAGACGGGGCGGCCCTGCGGGTGCGGCTGCTCTCCCCCCAGCGCGGCTGCTTCGCCAACTACCTGCTCCAGGGGCCGGACGCGGCCGGGGGCAGGGCCGACGTCATCACGTGGGCGCACGAGGGGCAGGTGCGGCTCAACGGCTACAAGGCCTACCTGCACCGGCACCGCGAGGGCCTGGGCTCGCCGGTGCGCTACGACGAGGCCGCCCGCGAGGACCCGGGCCTGGAGGTGCTGCCGCCCGGGGGCGGCCACGGCCCGCCGCGGGACACCCAGCGCGACGTCGTCCCCCTCCGCGACGGCCTGGTGTTCCGGTCGCGGATCACCTTCACCAACCTCACCGACGGGGAGCTGGGCGCCCTGCTGCGGGCCCTGCTGCTGGACAACCCGGTGGACGGCGGCGACCCGGCCGATCCGGAGTACGCGCACAAGATCGGCATGGGCAAGTCGCTGGGGATGGGCAGCGTCCACCTGCGGCCGCGGCTGTACCTGGTGGACCGGCGGGCCCGGGCGCTGTCCCCGGACCCGGACGCCGGGGTGGAGCGCGCCGGCGCCGCCCGGGTGCGGGCGTTCCTGGACGCCTTCGACGGCGCGCTGGCGGCACGCCGGATCTCCGGGAGCGGCGACCCGTCCCGGTGGCGGGAGGTGGACCAGGCCGTGGACGTGCTGCTGGCCGCGCGCTGGCGGCACCGGCTGCCCTGGGAGGACACGGCGGTGATGCCGCTGCGCGCGTTCGCCGAGTACCCGGTCCTGCCCCCGTTGGTCGACCGTTACGCGGCGGCCGGCCTGCTCACCCCGTGATGACCTCGGTCAGCGCGTCGATGAGGTCGGCGCGCCGGTCGGGGTCGTCCTGGGCGTCCGCCCAGCGGGCGGGCACGCCCCGCCCCTCCTCCAGGATCGCGCACAGCAGGGTGTCCAGGGTGCCCTGGGGGTCGGCCTCCAGGGCGGCCCGCCGCTCCTGCGCGCGGGCGGACAGCTCCAGGGCGGTCCGCTCCAGCCACATCTTCTCCTCCTCGCTGAGCACCTCGCGGCGCTCGGGGTCGGCCCCGGCCGGGACGGCCGGGGCGTCCGGCACGGGTGCGTAGGGGGCGCTGCGGGCCCGGCCCCGGGCCTGCTGCACCAGGGCGAAGTGGGTGGGCATGTCAACCGCCATGCGCCCCAGGACCCCGGTGAGCCTGCGGGCCACGTCCTCGCCGCTCAGGGCCGGCAGGAGGCGGCGCAGCAGGAGGCGGCGCCGCTGGTCGGGGGTGCGCCCGGGGTCGGCGTCGCGGCCGGCGGCCAGTTCGGCGAGCTTGCGCAGGAGGTAGTCGCCGGTGGCGGTGGAGACCATCGGGGCCTCCTTGGGGCCGCCCAGCCCGCGGCCGTGCAGGTCGGCGACGGGCACGGCGCTGCCGTCCTCGGTGAAGGAGACGGTCTCGCCGGGGGAGATGTCCTCGGGCAGGTCGGCGGCGGGGTTGCCCCAGCCCGCGGTGAGCACGAGCATGGCCAGCGCCTCCTGGTCGACCACGTCGGCGGCCACGCGGGCCACGTCGCGGCGCTGGGCCCAGCGCCGGGGCCGCTCGGAGAACGCGCAGCGCACCCGCCCGTCGGCGGCGGGCTGGGGGTAGACGTGGCGCAGGTTCTTGTACGACCGGTCCCGGCGCACGTCGTCCAGGGCGTCGCGCAGCCGGTGCGCGGCGGTCCGGTCGACCGCCCCTCCGACGGGCGCCGCGCGCCGCATGCGCACGGCGATGACGCCGTCGGGGTCGCCGCCGTGGTCCGGGCACGGGCAGTGCTCGGCGCACAGGTCGACGTAGTCGCAGAACTGTTCGGCGTGGCCCGAGCAGCCCTGCGCGGTTCCGTCCGCGGAGCAGGGCCCGCACCCCAGGACGCGCGTGAAGACGCGCAGGAAGGCGGCGGAGCCGAACAGCTCCCAGGCGGAGCAGTGGTGCGTGCTCACGAACTCTTCTCCCCGGGTGTTCCGGGGCCGGGTCGCTTCCCCAGCCCTCCGGAGAAGCGTGTGCGAGTACGTGAGACCTCAGGTGGCACTCCCGAGTCAACGGGAGACCAACTAACAAACTAGGACTGAGGCGACCAACTGTCAATTATCGGCCCTGGTCCCTAAGGCATATAAAACAATAGAGAAGCCCATTAAACGGACACCAGAAACACAGGTCACTGGAGTCCCAGAGGCGGTCGGCGGTATGTCACTCCCGGCCCCCATCGTCCCTGTCCGAGAGACTGCGGTGAGCCCTCCGGAAGGGGCGGGCGCGGCCGCGGGGGACGCGCTGTGAGAGAGGAACGGAGGTCGCCGGATGCCGGTGCTCAACCTGACGCCGCATGTGGTGACAGTCGTGGACGACGAGGCGAAGGTCATCGGCACCTGGCCGGGCACGGACGACCCCGCCAGGGTCGAGGCCGAGCGGGTGCCCGTGGGCCACCTGGACGACTCCACCTGCCCGGGCCCGGTGCCGCTGATCGCCGAACGGCGCACCAGGGCCAATCTGCCCGAGCCGAAACCGGGCGTGTGGCTCATCGTCTCGTCCGTGGTCGGCTTCGCCCACCCCGAGCGCGACGACCTGTTGATCCCCTCCGACCTGGTCAGGGACAATAAGGGCGTGGTCACCGCCTGTCGTTCGTTCGTGGTCAGCGGACGGCGGCCGCGGAAACCGACCGTTTCGGCCACAAGAAAAGGGGTCGGCCGAATCGACGCAACGACAAAACGGACGTAACGGGTTCGAGTATCGCCTTCACCTACGGGATAGCGTTGACCCCCACGAAACGAACAACGCCCCCGTGTGGAGAAGGACGCCGTGGACACTCCCCGCGTCGCCGTCGTGCTGGTCGGCCGGAACCCCACCCCGGCACTGCTGTCCTCGCTCACCCTGCCGGCCGACCGGATCGTCCTGCTGAGCAGCGACGGCACCCGCGCCCTGGCCGAACGCACGGCCGCCGCCCTGGCCCGGCTCGCCCCCGACCGCACCGTGCGGGTGGAGGGGGTGGGCCCCGACCCGCACGACCCGGCCGGGGTCGCCGCCGCCCTGGAGCGGATCCACCGCGAACACGGCACCGCCCCCCGCCACCTCGACTACACCGGCGGCACCAAGGTCATGAGCGTGGCCGCCGCCCTGTACCGGGACGGCGGCGCGGCCGACCCGGAGGCCGCGGCGCCCCGCTGCCACTACCTCGACCCCGCCTCCGACCTGCTGCGCCCCGTCGACCCCGGCGACCCGCCGCTGCCGGTCTCCGACGACGGCATCGACCTGGGCGTCCTCGCCGGCGTCCACGGCGCGCGCTGGCTCTCCGACCGCGACCCCGCGACCGTGGGCACCGCCCTGCGCGGCGGCGCCCGCGCCCTGCGCGAGGCCTTCCCCGGCCTGCACCCCACGGAGGTGCGCGGGGTCGTCGGCGAGGCCGACGTGCTGCGCCACCTGCGGCGCATCACCAGGGGCAGGGAGGGGGTGGAGGTGCTGGGGCCGCGCCGGGTCGCCGACCCGCGCCATCCCGCCGACTCCATCGCCGACTTCGACGCCCTGGTCCGTTTCCGGCACCGGGTGCTGTGCGTGGAGGTCAAGAGCGGGGCGGAGGAAGTGGTCGCCCGCGCGGGGTGGACCGTCGCCAAGGCCCGGCGCGTGTTCGGCAACGTGGCCAAGGTGCTGTTCGTGCACACCGGGCCCGCCGTGCCCGGGCTGCGCGACCGCATCGCCGGGCACGGCCCCGCGCTGAGCTCCTCCCAGGTGCAGGTGTGGAGCCTGGACGACCTGCGCGCCCGCCTGACCGACGCGGAGACGCTGCGCAGGGTGTTCTTCCCCGGACAGGCGGCCGCGGCCCCGGCCGCCGCGGCACCGGCAGTCCCGGTGCGGGGCACGGAGCCCCCGGCACGGCCGGCGGTGCCCCCGGCGCCGCCCGCACCGGTGTGCGCGGTGACCGCCGCCTCCGCGGCCCCCATCCTGGTCACCGCGCTGGGCAGCAGCCGTCTGGGCCTGCTGTCGGCCGTGCACGTCCACCGGCCCGAACGGGCGCTGCTGCTCTCCTCCCGCCAGGGGGTGCGCGCGGGCGTGCGCGAGGCGGCGGCGCGCGCCCTGTACGCCGCCGAGCACCCCGGAGAGCCCGTCCCGGACGCGGACGGGCTGCGCGCCTCGGGCCACCGCGACCGCATCCGGTTCGCCGCCGACCCCGTGGACGGCTCCAGCGCCGGGGCCGTCGCCGACGCCGCGCACGCCTGGATCGCGGGGATGCGCGCCGAGGACCCCGGCCGGCCTGTGGTCGTGGACGTCACCACCGGCACCAAGGCGATGAGCCTGGGCCTGGCCCTGGCCGCCCGCCGCTCGGGGGCGTGCGTCGCCTGCCAGGTGGTGCGCGACCGCAAGGTCGTGTGCCTGACCCACGGCGGGGCCGCCGTACAGGGCCGGGCGGTGGTGGACTGGTCCCTGGTCCTGGACGGGTACGCCCCGCTGGCCGGGCCCCTGGCCGACGCGGTGTGCCCGCGGGGCGCCGCGCAGGTGGACGTCCCCCTGGTGGCGGCCGCCGCCGAGCACCTGGTCCGCGCGGCGAGCGGCCCGGTGGGGCTGTGGGTCGACCGCTCCCTGGCGGACCCGGAGACCGCCGACACGGCCCGGGAGCGCCCGGCACTGGTGCTCACCTTCGACGACCGGGCCCTGGGCCTGGCCGCCCCGGCCTGGAGCCGCCCCGTCCGGTCGGGCGCGGTCCGCAGGGTGAGCCGGGGCGCCTGGGCGCAGAGCGTCTCCGCGGCCACCGGCCACCTCAACCTGCGCTGCGACGTGGCCGGCAAGGTGATGGCGCTGACCCGGCCGGGCGGAGACGTGGGCCGGGCCGCCGAGCTGGTCGCCTGGATCACCCAGGAGGAGCCCGAGGAGGCCGGGGAGCACGGCGGGGGCGGCTGGGGTTTCGGAGATCCGCAGCGGCCGGTGCTGGTGGTCGCCGACCCCGCGGCGCCGCCCCGGCTGTGGGACACCGACGCCAGCACCATGTGAGGGGCGGCCGCCCGGGGCCGGACGTGGAGGAGACCCCGCCGTACGGCCGCTCCGCGCGACGGGGTCCCCCGGTCAGGGGCTCTCAGGGAAGGGGGCGGCGCGGGGAGGGCACCGCCGGGCGCCGGACGGGACCCGGCCCCGGGAGGGCCGGGCGCGTTTCGGAGGGCTCCCACAGGACCCCGGCGAAGAACACCGGCAGCCAGGTCCACAGCACCAGTGCCGCGAGCCAGGCCGCGGCGGTGGCGGCCGCGGGCGCGGAGACCGCGACGACCCCGCAGACCACCGGGACCAGGGCGCACGACCACGAGTACAGGACGGCACCACCCCGGCCGGTGGACCGCAGCCACCCCGAGCCGCCCAGCACCCCGCGGGTCAGGGCGATCGGCGCCGCCCACCCCAGGGCGACGCGCGCCGGCTCCTTCAGCGCCGGGAACGCCGCCTCGGTCGCCCCCGGCGACGGCGCCGCCATCGGGTCCACCGTCCACACCCCGCTCAGCAGCACGCACGCCCCGTACACCGCGACCGAGACCGAGGTGGAGCGCTGCGACGCCCGGCCGCGCAGCGCCCGGGCCAGCCCCACCGCGCCGCCGACGGCCAGGGCCCCGCAGACCAGCACGGCCAGTGCCTGCGTCCAGCTCCCGCCCGAGGAGACGAACGGGTTCGCGGGCGGTGCCGCGGCGCCCGGGCCGCCCCAGGACACCTGGGCCAGCGAGAAGAGCAGCTGCGCGGGCCCCGCGGCCATACCGCAGAGCAGCAGGGAACGGATGGTGTCCGGCTCCGGCCGGTCGTCGGCGCGCTCCGGCCGGACCGGGGTCCGTTGCGGATTCCGCGTGTTCGCGCCCATGACGGTGTCGCCCCCATCGGGAGAACGGTGTGGGAGTCGCCGGGGAGAGCCCCCGGCCTCGTCGACTGTGACCCCAGTCTCACACCCGCCACCGACAATCCGGGGACCGTCCACCGGGGATCCGAGCGGCGGAACACAGAAAATCCTGTGTACGGGGGCGCTAATGTCCCAGAAGGACACGCGTCCTCGCCGACCACACCCCTGCACACCCCCGGAGCGTCGATGACCACGCCCTCCACCGGCTTCCTCCCCCTCCTGGACGGAGACCCCGACCGCCTGGGCCCCTACCGCCTGGTGGGACGGCTCGGAGCGGGCGGCATGGGCACCGTCTACGCGGCCCTGACCCCCGACGGCACGCGGATCGCGGTCAAGACCCTGCACCGCCACTACACCGCCGACCCCGAGTTCCGCGACCGGTTCGCCCGGGAGGTGGACCTGCTCACCCGGGTCCGCTCCGCCTGCGCCGTCCGCGTCCTGGCCGCCGACACCACCGGGGCCCGGCCCTGGCTGGCCACCGAGTACGCGCCCGGCCCCACGCTGCGCGCGCACGTGGCCGCCCGCGGGCCGCTCGGCGGCGACACCCTGCTGGCGCTGGCAGCCGGGACCGCGGAGGCGCTGCACTCCATCCACTCCGCCGGGATCGTGCACCGCGACCTCAAGCCCGACAACGTGGTGCTGTCCCCCGAGGGGCCGCGCGTGCTGGACTTCGGCATCGCCCGCGCCCTGGACGAGACGGCGCTCACCCGCACCGGCGGCGTGGTGGGCACCCCCGGCTGGCTGGCCCCCGAGCAGTACGACGGGGCGGTGCCCGCGCCCGCCGCAGACATGTTCTCCTGGGGCGCGCTGATCGCCTACGCCGCCACCGGCCGCGAGCCCTTCGGCACCGGGCCCCTCGACACCCTGGTGCACCGCACCCGGCAGGAGGAGCCCGACCTGGCGGGGGTGCCGCCGCAGCTGCTGCCGCTGGTCCGCGGCGCCCTCGACCGCAGCCCGGGGGGCCGCCCCACCGCGGCCCAGGTGATGACCGCCCTGCTGCGCGGTCCGGGAGCGGGCGGTACGGGCGGGTTCGGCGGTACGGGCGGACCCGGCGGCCCCGGTCCGGGCGGGCCGGGGGACGGGGCCGGGGTGTTCGCTCCGGGGCCGGCCGGCCCCGGGCACGAGCAGGAGACCCTGGCGCGGCTGCTGGCCACCGGCTGGCGGATCGACACGCCCGTCGACCACACCCCGTGGGTCCCGCCCCGGCGCGGACGGCGCGTCTGGCCGCTGGCGGCCGCGGCCGCGGCGGTGCTGGTGCTCGTCGCCGGGCTGCTCACCGCGATCGTCCCCCCGCTGCGCCAGGCCACCTGGGGCGCCCTGGCCGCCGCGACCCCGCCGCGGACCGGGACGGGGGAGGGGACCGGGGAGGGGGCCGCCGCGGAACCGGTCCCGTGCGAGCCGGACGGAGAACGGCTGGCGGCCCAGGAGGCCGTGGCCACCTGGCGGCCGTTCTCCCCCGACACCATCACGGACGAGGAGTACGAGATGATGCTGGAGGCGGCCGACTCCCCGGACTCCCTCACCGCCACCGACTCCTCCGTCGAGGTGTGGCCGTTCGTCGCGCCCCTGGACCACGACACCGCCGACTTCGGCCTGGGCAACGGCGCCATCGACGGGTTCCCGGTGGCCACCGTGTGCTGGGTGTCGGCCGAGGCCGCCGCCGACGGGGTCGAGATCACCGCGAGGTTCACCTACCACCCGCACGTGGGCTCCTACACCGTCCACGCGGAGGACTTCATGGCCGTGGCGTCGCTGGATCCGGCCACCGACCCCGAGGGCCGCGACAAGGTCATCGTGCACGGCGGGGTCAACGAGGACTGGAGCGGTCCGGTCACCCCGGTCGCCACCCTGAGCCCCGACGAGCCCGTCCAGGAGGCCACCGTGCTCCTGCCCGGCGCCCCCGAGCGGGGCGGCATCGCCTACCGGCCCTCGGCGCTGTTCGGGGCGATGGTGCACGACGTCAGCGGCCACTGCTACGACGTCGAGGGCACCACCGGCTGGCGCGACGACGTCCACCAGGGCAACGAGGGCTTCGCGCTGTCCGACTACCGGCCCGAGCAGAGCATGCTCACCGACTGCCCCACCTGACCCGGCCCCCGCGGCGCCCCGCCGTCCGGGCGCCCCGGTCCTTCACCGGCCCGGGCATCCGGACGCGCCCGGCACCCGGGTACCTTCGTCGTCCGTAGCCGTCCCCCCGAGACCCCCGAGAATCCATGACACGACTCTTCACCCACGGGCCGGTCCCGCCGGACCTGGGCCCGCTCACCCCCGAGGACCCGCGGCGGCTCGGCCCCTACCGGGTCGCGGGCCTGCTGGGCGCGGGCGGCATGGGCGCCGTCTACGCCGCCGCCGACGAGGTCGGCCGCTGCGTCGCGGTCAAGGTGATCCACGCCCACTTCGCCACCGACCCCGTCTTCCGGGCCCGGTTCGCCCGCGAGGCCGACCTGATGCGCCGGGTCGGCGGGCTGTGCACGGTGGCGGTGCGCGACGCCGACACCGGCGCCGAGAGCCCGTGGATCGCCACCGACTACGTGCCCGGGCCCACGCTGGCCGCCCGGATCCGCGACCGCGGCCCCCTGGACGAGGGCGATCTGGCCGCCTTCGCCGCGGGGACGGCGGAGGCGCTGCACGCGATCCACGGGGCCCGGGTCGTGCACCGCGACCTCAAGCCCGGCAACGTGGTGCTGTCCCCCGACGGGCCGAGGGTGCTGGACTTCGGGATCGCCCGGGCGGTGGACGGCACCGCGGTCACCCGGACCGGGATGCTCATGGGCACCCCCGGGTGGACGGCGCCGGAGCTGCTGGAGGGGGCCGACCCGAGCCCCGCCTCGGACGTGTTCGCCTGGGGCGGCATGGTCGCCTACGCGGCCACCGGCCGCCCGCCGTTCGGCCGCGGCGACACCGCGGCCGTGCTGGAGCGCACCCGGAAGGAGCCGCCCGACCTGGCCGGGTTGCCCGGCTGGCTGCACGGGGTGGTGTCGGCCGCCCTGGCCAAGGACCCCGCCGCCCGGCCGAGCGCGCTGGCGGCGCTGCACGCGGTGGGCCGGGGCCGGTACGGGACCGACCCGACCCTGGTGGCGGCCGAGCCCACCGCCCTGGTCACCCGGCTGGTCGAGGGGGAGTGGTCGCCCGGGCGCGAACGGGCGACCGGACCCGGGCGCGGGCCCGGCCGCGGGCGTACCGGCCGCCGTTCGTGGTCGCCCTGGCCCACGCTCGCGGTCGCGGCCGCGGTGCTGCTGGCGGTCCCCGTGGCGGGGACGGCGGGGTACCGGCTGGGCGGCGCGCCCCCGGCGGCGGACGCCGCGCGGGCCGACCCGTCCGCCGCGGGTGCCGGGGAGGCGGGAGCCGCCCCGGACCCCTCCGGCGCCGCGGGCGGACAGGATCCCGACGCGGCCACCGCGCCGGTGCCCGACCCCGAGCCGTTCACCCAGGTCACCGCCGAGGACACGGCGGGGCTGGCGGCGGCGGTCGTCGGCGACTCCGCGTTCGTCTCCGAGGCCCTGGTGGTGACCCTGCGGGAGGCCGTCGCCGAGGACGGCGGGGTCCGCATCACGGGCCTGCGCACCCCCCGTTTCGCGGAGGGGCCGGTGGGGCCGATGAGCTCCACCCAGGTGGATCTGACCGCCGGGGCCCGGGGGAGCGAGATCGAGGGCGCCCTCTCCGGGCCGGGGGCCGACGACCTGGCCCCGGCCTCCGTCCCGGCCGTCTTCACGGCGTCGTTCCCCGGGGCCCCGGCGCGCGGCACGGTGGTCTTCCACCAGCGCTACACGTTCGCGCCGGGGGACTCCTACGCCGACCTGCGCCTGTGCTACGACACCGGGGCCGCGGACGGGACCGCGTTCACCGCCCCGGCCGAGGGAGAGGAGTGCCCCGCATGAGCCGGGTCCTGACCAGGTTCGCGTACCGGCTGTGGGCCCGTTCCACGGTCCTGCTGGTCGCCTCCGCGCTCGTCCTGGTGCTGGCCGCGGCGGGCGGGTACGCGGTGGCGGCGGTCGGCGCGGTGTTCACCGACCCGTCCGGCCCGCCGGACGCCGCGCCCTCCGGGGAGCCGGAGGAGGCGGTGCCGCCGCGGGTGGAGCCGGCCGACCCGGCCCTGGACGGGCTGAACGCGCTGGTGGTGCACGGAGACGACCGGATCGTCCTGCACGTCGGCGGCACGGGGGTGTTCGGGCTGGTCGTCACCGGTGCCGAGGCGGACGCCGACGGGGTCCGGGTCACCGGCACCGCCCGCTACCACCTCGGCGAGGGCGGCTACGGGCTGCGCCCGCACCAGTTCACCCTGGGCGGGACGGCGGCCGACGGGGAGGCCTCGGAACTGCCCGCGCTCACCGCGGACGCGCCCGCGGCGCCGTTCTCCCTGGTCTTCCCGGGAGCCGGACTGCCCGAGACGCTGGCGGTGTCGGCTCCGGAGGTCGCCACCGGCGGGATCGACGAGGCCATGCTCTGCCTGGCCGCCGACGGCGCCCCCCGGGCCGACGTGTTCGACTGCTGACCCTCACCCCGCCGACGGGGCGGCGGCGGGCGGGGCCGGGAGCGGCGTCCCGGCGCGGTAGCGGCCCGGGGACAGGCCGAACTCGCGCTTGAAGGCGTTGGCGAAGGCGAACTGCGAGGAGTAGCCCACCCGCGCGGCGATGGCGGAGATCGGATCGTCGTTCTCCTGGAGCATCCTCCCCGCCGTGGTCAGCCGCCACCAGGTGACGTACGCCAGCGGGGACAGACCCGCCAGCGCGGTGAACCGCTTGGCGAACGCCGCCCGCGACAGGCCCGCCCGCTCGCCCAGTCCGGCCACCGTCCACGGGTGGGCCGGGTCGCTGTGCACGGCCTGCACCGCCGCGTACACGGCGGGGTCGCGCATGACCCCCAGCCAGCCCCGGGCGGCCGCGCTCCGGTTCTCCTCGATGTAGGTGCGCAGGATGTACACCAGCAGCATCTCCAGCAGGGAGGGCACGATCGCGTCCCCGCCGGGTCGGGGGCGGT
This sequence comes from Nocardiopsis changdeensis, assembly GCF_018316655.1. GTDB lineage: Bacteria > Actinomycetota > Actinomycetes > Streptosporangiales > Streptosporangiaceae > Nocardiopsis > Nocardiopsis changdeensis. The sequence goes on from NZ_CP074133.1 coordinate 2,258,068, forward strand.
CCAGCTCCGCGCCCAGCAGCTCCACCGCCGCGCCCAGCTCCGTACGGGCCCCCACCCGCGCGGGCAGGTGGACCAGCCGGGGCAGTTCCGACAGCATCGGATGCGGCCGCGCCCCGCAGGTGTGGTACGAGCCGCCCAGGGTGACGCACGAGGGCCTCCCGCGCCCGTCCTCCCCGACCGCGGCCGACCCGAACCGCGGCCCGGCCCCCTGCGGTCCGCACACCAGCTCGGTCACGGGGGCGCCCGGGTCCGCGTCCCGGCCGTGGGGGAGGAGGTCGCACAGGTCCCGCACGGGCGAGGCGGACTCCTCCGCCAGCACGTGCCCCTGGCCGTTGGGCAGGAACACGATGTCGCCCACCCCCAGGTGGAGCGGCTCCCCGCCCTCCACGGACAGCACGCAGGAGCCCTGGAGGACCACCTGGAAGCCGACGCCGGAGACCTCCGGGAAGCGCATGCCCCAGGGCGAGTGCCATTCGACGCGGGCCGCGTTGGGGCGCCCGGTCCGTACGGTGCCGATCACGTCGCTGAGCACGTCCATGCCGCCATCGTATCCCCGGAGGATCCGGATGTGGACGATGGAGTATAGGAACAAGCTTTTCAGGCATGGGAAGTCTCGCCCGTGCTTCCTAGTGTTGGGTCCGAACCCCGAACACGAAGGAGTTTGGCCATGACCGCCGCACCCGTCACCGCCCCGACCCGTTCCTCCTGGCCGCCCCGCCTGGCGGCCGTCGCCGCCGTGGCCGTCGCCAACGCCCTGCTGGCCCTGGTCGCGCCCCTGCTGGGCGCGGACCTGGTGGTCGCCCCGCCGGGCCAGGACCCCGCGGCGGTCTCCGCCGGCGCCTTCGCGGTGTTCAGCGCGGGCTTCGGGCTCCTGGGCTGGGGCGTGCTGGCCCTGGGCGAGCGCCTCCTGGGGCGCCGGGGGCTGGTGGCCTGGACGGTGGCGGCGGTCCTGATCACGCTGCTGATGGTGGTGCCGCCGCTGTCCGCGGGGGGCACGGTCGCCACCACCGTCGTGCTGGAGCTGTCCCACCTGGTGGTCGCGGCCGGGGTGATCCCGGTCTTCTGGAAGTCCTCCCCGACCTCCTGAGCGGCCGTCACCCGACGCCCGGCAGGGGCCGGCGACCCCCGGTCGCCGGCCCCGCCCGTGCAGCGACGGTGCTGCACAGAGCCCCGACGCGGACGTCCGGCGGAGCACCCGCTCCCGGCGGGCCGGTGGTCGGCCTCGCGCGTGCCGCGCTCCACGGCGGTGCGGGCCGACCCCGGCGCGGACGTCCGGCGGAGCCCCCCGGCGTGGACGTCCGGTGGTGGTTCAGTCGGGGTCGGGGGACTCGCGGCGGGCCCGGCGCTCGGCCAGGTCGGCGCGGGCGGCCGCCCGGCGCAGGTGGCGGAGCACCGCGAGGGTGCTCAGGGTGAACACCACGGCGCCCAGCAGGAGGGGCAGGCGCAGGTCCAGCCGGGCCAGGAGGCCGCCGAGCAGGGCGCCCACGGGCACCATTCCCAGGCCGAGCATGCGGCGCACGCTCATCACCCGCCCCAACAGGCCCGACGGGACGATCTGCTGGACGATCCCGCCGGACAGCACCCCCGCCACGGCGCTCGCCCCGGCGAGCACCGCCCAGGCGGCGGCCCCGATCCACGGCGACCCGGTGGCGGCCGCGACCACCACGGCGCACACCGCCTGGAGCAGGTAGCCGCCCGTGACGGCGGCGAACCGGCCGACGCGGGCGGCGAGCCCGGCGGCCAACAGGGCCCCGGTCAGCGCCCCCACCGCGCCGACCGCCAGGAACACCCCGAACAGCGGCGCCGGCACCCCGAGGTGGTCGCGGACCACCAGCACGAGCACCGCCGCCTGGGCCCCCGCGGCCAGGTTCACCGCCGTGGAGAACACGACGAGCGCCCGCAGCGCCCGGTCGCCGTACACGAACCGCAGACCCTCGCCGATGTCGGCGCGCAGCGACCCGCGCCCGGCGGCCTCGCGCGCCTGCGCGGCGGGCCGCCGGGCGGCGGAGGGCAGCCCCATCAGGATCAGCGCTCCGAGCAGGTACGCGCCGGAGTTCACCGCCAGGGGCAGTGCCGCCGCCACCGCGAACAGGAACCCGGCCAGCGGAGCGCCCACGAAGTCCTGCGCGGTCTCCTGGGAGGCCGTCAGCCTCCCGTTGGCCCGGTCCACCGCCCCCGGCGCCAGGGCCGGGAGCATCGCGCGCCCCGACAGGTCGTAGACGATCTCGCAGCACATCACCGTGAACATCACGGCGTAGAGCCAGCCGACACCGGCCTGGTCCAGGGCGACGAGCGCGGCCAGGGCGGCCACGGCCCCCGCCCGGAGCAGGTTGGCGGCGACCATCGCCCGGCCGCGGTCGACCCGGTCCACCAGGGCGCCGCCCACCAGCCCGAACAGCAGCCAGGGCAGGTACCGGGCCGCCGTCAGCCCCGCCACGGCGAGGGGGTCGTCGGTCAGGGCCACGGCCAGCAGAGGGAGGGCGGTCAGCATGACCCCGTCGGCCAGGTTGCTCGCCAGGGAGCCGGCCCAGAAGCGGTGGAAGGCGGCACTCAGGCGGGGTGGGGCCTGGTCGGCGGGCACGGGGGCTCCTCGGCGGGTCTGCGGCGGGAGCCGGTGCGGGCGTCGGCCGGGCACCGGCCCCCGGGGGCGTGTGCTCAGCGGAGCATAGCCCGCCGACGGCCCCGGCGCCCCCCGCGGCCGGTTCCGGACACGACGGAGGGGGCCGGCCGCGCCGGCCCCCTCCGGGTACCCCTACAGACGGGCGGCGGCCGCCTCGTCGATCCAGAACACGGTCCTGTCGGTGCCGCGGGCCGCGGCGACCGGCGCCTCGTTCGGGTCGGCGCCGGAGAGGCCCAGGCGCACCGCCTCGGCCTTGGACTCGCCGGAGGCCAGGAGCCAGACCTGCCGCGAGCTGTTGATCGACGGCAGGGTCAGGGTGATCCGGGTCGGCGGCGGCTTGGGCGAGTCGTGCACCGGGGCCGTCGCCGCCTCGTCCTCGCCGATCTGCGGCAGGCCGGGGAACAGCGAGGCGATGTGCGCGTCCGGCCCCACGCCCAGCAGGCACACGTCGAAGGCCGGCACCGGGCCCTGGCCGCGGGCCGCCACCGCCAGCTCCCGGGAGTAGCGGGTCGCCGCGTGCGCCGCGTGGTCGCCGTCCATACCGTCGGCGGCGGGCATCGGGTGGACCTGCGTGGCCGGGATGTCGATCGCGTCGATCAGGGCCGCGCAGGCCTGCGTCTCGTTGCGGTCCGGGTGCCCGGCGGGCAGGAACCGCTCGTCGCCCCACCAGAGGTGCACGTGCGACCAGTCGATTCCGGACTCGGCCGCGTGGTCGCGGACGGCTTCGAGGGCGGCGATGCCGATCCCGCCCCCGGTCAGGACGAGGTGGAACGCGCGCCCGTCGGCCTCCGCGCGCACGATCTCGTCGACCAGCCGCAGCGCGACGTCCTCGGCGAGGGCCTTGGCGTCGGCGTGCCGGACGATCTGCGGTGTGCTCATACTGCGCTCCCCGTGGGCAGCGACCCCAGGTGGCGGGCCGCGGCCTCGTAGATCTCGTCGGCGTCCAGGCGGCGCAGCTCCTCGGCCAGGGCCTGGGCCGCGCCGCGCCGGGCCAGAGCCACCGTCTGGTCCGGCTGGCCGAAGCGCGACAGGGTGGCGGTGCGGCCGTCGGCCCGGGAGATCGCGATGTCCCCCTGGTCGGTGATCAACCGCACCTCGGTCAGCCCGGGCCCGTGCGAGGTCTCGCGCTCCACGGGCACCTCCAGCCGCTCCGAGAGCCACGCCGCCAGCAGTTCGGCGCTCGGGTAGTGCGACTCGGCCGTCACCTTGGCCGAGGTGACCCACCCGCACGGCTGGTCCATGGCGCTGGCCAGCAGCGAGCGCCACGGGGTCAGCCGGGTCCAGGTCAGGTCGGTGTCACCCGGACTGTAGTGGGACACCCGCTCCACGAGGTCCCGCAACGGGTCCGGGGCGCGCAAAGCGTCGGTGATCCTTCGTTGGGCCAGGCGGCCGACCGGGTCCTGCGACGGGTCGGCGGGGCCGGCGCCCGGCCACCACACGACCACGGGGGCGTCCGGCACCAGGAGCGGGGTGACCACCGAGTCGGGGTGCTCGCCCAGCGGACCGTAGAGCCGCAGCAGCAGCGCCTCACCGGGCCCGGCGGTGCCCGGGCGGCGGATCTCGGCGTCGATGGCGGGCTCGGCCTCCGGGTCGCGGCGGATCAGCGCGATCACCCGGGAGGGGTGTTCGAGCCCGGCCTCGGTGGCGGCCCGCACCGCGTCGTAGTGGTCGGCCTCGTCGGTGACGATGATCAGGGTGAGCACCATGTTCATCGCGCCGCCGCCGACGCTGAGCCGCTCGGACATGAGCGCCTCGGCGATCTGGGCGGTGGTGGTGCGCGGCAGGTAGAGGGTCATCGGTTCCTCCCGACGTGGTCGTTGCCGGTCACGGACGCCGCCACTGGCGGCCGTCGCGGGCGAGGAGGAGCTCGGCCGACTCCGGGCCCCAGGTGCCCGACCCGTACTGCTCGGGGCGGCCCTCCTTGGCCCAGAACTCCTCGACGGGGTCGAGGATCCGCCAGGACAGCTCCACCTCCTCCTGGCGCGGGAACAGCGGCGGGTCGCCGATGAGCACGTCCAGGATGAGCCGCTCGTACGCCTCCGGGCTGGCCTCGGTGAACGACTGGCCGTACGCGAAGTCCATGCTGACGTCGCGCACCTCCATGCTGGCGCCGGGCACCTTGGACCCGAAGCGCAGCGTCACGCCCTCGTCGGGCTGGATGCGCAGCACCAGGGCGTTCTGCCCCAGCTCGCTGATGTCGCTGCGCGGGAACAGCTGCTGGGGCGCGGCCTGGAACACCAGGGCCACCTCCGTGACCCGGCGCCCGAGCCGCTTGCCGGTGCGCAGGTAGAACGGCACCCCCGCCCAGCGGCGGGTGTTGACGGCCAGCTTCAGCGCCGCGTAGGTCTCGGTGACGGAGTCGGCGGGGATGCCGTCCTCCTCCAGGTAGCCGCGCACCGCCGCGCCGCCCTGCCAGCCGGTCGCGTACTGGCCGCGCGCGGTCCCGGTCTCCAGGTCCTCGGGCAGCGACACCGCCGCCAGCACCTTCTCCTTCTCGTTGCGGATGGCGTCGGCGTCGTAGGAGATGGGCTCCTCCATCGCCACCAGCGCCAGCAGCTGGAGCAGGTGGTTCTGGATGACGTCGCGCGCCGCGCCGATGCCGTCGTAGTAGCCCGCGCGGCCGCCCACGCCGATGTCCTCGGCCATGGTGATCTGCACGTGGTCGACGTACCCGCGGTTCCACAGGGGCTCGAACAGGGTGTTGGCGAACCGCAGCGCCAGGATGTTCTGGACGGTCTCCTTGCCCAGGTAGTGGTCGATGCGGAACACCGACGACGGCGGGAACACGTCGTCCACCACCGCGTTGAGCTCCTGGGCGCTGTGCAGGTCGTGGCCGAACGGCTTCTCGATGACCACCCGGCGCCAGGGGCGCACCCCCTCCGGGCCGGCCTCGGGGGGCTCGGCCAGCCCCGACCGCTTGAGCTGCTTGACCACGGTCGGGAACAGCTTGGGCGGCAGGGACAGGTAGAACGCGTAGTTGCCGCCGGTGCCGCGGGCGGCGTCCAGCTCGCGGACGGTGTCGGCGAGCCGGTCGAAGGCGTCGTCGTCGTCCAGTTCGCCCTGGACGAACCGGACGCCCTCGCTCAGCTGGCGCCATACGTCCTCGCGGAACGGGGTGCGCGCGTGCTCGCGCACCGCCTCGTAGGCCTGCACGGCGAAGTCCTGGTGCTCCCAGTCGCGGCGGGCGAAGCCGACCAGGCCGAAGCCCGGCGGCAGCATCCCGCGGTTGGCGAGGTCGTAGATGGCGGGAAGGAGTTTCTTGCGGGCCAGGTCGCCCGTGACGCCGAACAGCACCAGGACGCTGGGCCCGGCGATGCGCGGCAGTCTTCGGTCGAGGACGCTGCGGAGCGGGTTGGGCACCGCTCCCGGCATCACCGGTTCTTTCACGGTTCTCGCTCTTCCTGTCGAGAGTGGCCGGCGGGTTGTGACGCGTACCGCCCGCGCCCCGGCTCGGGGCGCGGGCGGGATGCCGTGGCCGTACGGGTCAGGCGGCCGACTCCAGCTTGGCGGAGAGCCCCTCCAGAAGGCTCTTCCAGGAGTCGATGAACTTGGTCACGCCCTCCTCCTCCAGGAGGCCGAACACCTCGGTGAGGTTCACACCGGCGTCCTCCAGGGCGGCGAAGTCGGCGCGGGCGCGGTCGTAGGTGCCCAGCACCGTGTTGCCGGTGACGTCGGCGTGGTCGGCGGTCGCGTCCAGGGTCGCCTGCGGCATCGTGTTGACGGTGCCGCGCGCCACCAGTTCGGTGACGTAGGCGGTGTCCGGGTAGGCGGGGTCCTTGACGCCGGTGGACGCCCACAGCGGTCGCTGCGGAGTGGCGCCCAGCGCCTCCAGGGCCTTCCACTCGGCGCTGGAGAAGACCTCCTCGTAGGCCTGGTAGGCCAGCCGGGCGTTGGCGATCGCGGCCCTGCCCAGCAGCGCCTCGGCCTCGTCGGTGCCGATGGCCTTGAGGCGCTTGTCGACCTCGCTGTCCACCCGGCTGACGAAGAAGGAGGCCACCGACTGGATACGGGTCAGGTCGTGGCCGTTGTCCCTGGCCAGCTCCAGGCCCTCCAGGAAGGCGTCCATCACCTGGCGGTAGCGGGCCAGGGAGAAGATCAGCGTGACGTTGACGCTGATGCCCAGCCCCAGCACGCGGGTGATGGCGGGCAGGCCCTCGGCGGTCGCCGGGATCTTGATCATCAGGTTGGGCCGGTCCACCAGCCACCACAGGGCCTTGGCCTCGGCGACCGTGCGCTCGGTGTCGCGGGCCAGGCGCGGGTCGACCTCCAGGGAGACCCGGCCGTCGACGCGGTCGGTGGCGTCGTAGACGGGGCGCAGGGTGTCGGCGGCCCAGCGGATGTCGTAGGCGGTCAGGAGGCGGACGGCCTCGTCCACGGCCACGCCGCGGCGGGCCAGTTCGGCCACCTGCTCGTCGTAGGCGTCGCCCTCGGCGAGGGCCTTGTCGAAGATGGTCGGGTTGGAGGTGACCCCGGTCACGTTGTGCGTGGACATCAGGGAGGCCAGGTTCCCGGTGCGCAGGCGTTCGCGGCTGATGTCGTCCAGCCACACGGAAACGCCCGCGTCGGCCAGGGCCTCAAGCGGCTTGCTCATGGTGTGTGCGCCTTTCCTCTCGCGGGGAGTGCGGGCCCCGCCGGACGGTTCCGGCGGGGCCCGCGACGTCAGCGTCCGGCCTTGGCGGCGCTGGTACGGACAGCGGCGACGACGGCCTCGGCGGTGATGCCGAACTTCTCGTACAGAGTCTGGTAAGGCGCGGAGGCCCCGAAGTGTTCCAGGGACACCGACTCGCCCGCGTCGCCGACGTAGGCGCGCCAGCCCAGGGCGATCCCGGCCTCCACGGACACGCGGGTGCGCACCGAGGACGGCAGGACCTCCTCGCGGTACTCCTCGCTCTGCTCCTCGAACCACTCCACGCACGGCATCGACACCACGCGGGTGGGGGTGCCGTCGGCCTCCAGCTCGGTGCGGGCGGCCAGGGCCAGCTGCACCTCGCTGCCGGTGGCGATGATGATCGCAGCGGGGGTGCCGCCGGTGGCCTCGGCGAGGATGTAGCCGCCCTTGGCGGCGCCCTCGGCCGGGGCGTACTCGGAGCGGTCCAGCACCGGCACGTTCTGGCGGGTCAGTGCCAGGCCCGCCGGGCGGTCGGAGGTCTCCAGGATGCGGCGCCAGACCACGGCGGTCTCGTTGGCGTCGGCCGGGCGGACCACGTCCAGGCCCGGGATGGCGCGCAGCGACCACAGGTGCTCGACCGGCTGGTGGGTGGGGCCGTCCTCGCCCAGGCCGATGGAGTCGTGCGTCCACACGTAGGTGACCGGCAGCTTCATGAGCGCGGCCAGGCGCACCGACGGGCGCATGTAGTCGCTGAACACCAGGAAGGTGCCGCCGTAGGGGCGGGTCGGGCCGTGCAGGGCGATGCCGTTGAGGATCGAGCCCATGCCGTGCTCGCGGACGCCGAAGTGCAGCACCCGGCCGTACGGGTTGCCCGGGAACATGCTGCTGGACCGGTCGAAGGGCAGGAACGAGGGCTCGCCCTTGGGCGTGGTGTTGTTGGACCCGGCCAGGTCGGCGGAGCCGCCCCACAGCTCGGGCAGCACCGGGGCGACCGCGCTCAGGACCGCGCCGCTGGCGCTGCGGGTGGCCACGCCCTTCTCGCTGGGCTCCCAGGTCGGCAGGGACTCCTCCCAGCCCTCCGGCAGCTTGCCGGACTGGAGCCGGTCGAAGAGCTCGCCGCGCTCGCCCGCGCCGCGCCGCCAGGCCTGGAAGTGGCCCTCCCACTCGGTGCGGGCGGTGCGGCCCCGGTCCAGAGCCTTGCGGGTGTGCTCGATGACGGCCTCGTCGACGTGGAACGGCTCGTCGGTCAGGCCGAGGATCTCCTTGGTGGCACTGATCTCGTCGGAGCCCATGGCCGCGCCGTGGATCGCGCCGGTGTTCTGCTTGTTGGGCGCGGGCCAGCCGATGACGGTCCGCAGGCGGATGAAGGTCGGGCGCTCGGTTTCGGCGTTGCCCCGCCGGATCGCCTCGAACAGGGCCGGCACGTCCTCGACGTACTCCCCGGTGGCGGTCCAGTCGACCTCCTCGACGTGCCAGCCGTAGGCGCGGTAGCGCTCGGCCACGTCCTCGGTGTGGGCGACGCGGGTGTCGTCCTCGATGGAGATCCGGTTGTCGTCCCAGATCAGGGTGAGGTTGCCCAGCTTCTGGGTGCCGGCCAGGGCGCTGGCCTCGTGGCTCACGCCCTCCTGCACGTCGCCGTCGGAGCAGATGGCGTAGACGTGGTGGTCGAAGGGGCTGGTGCCGGGACCGGCCTCGGGGTTGAACAGGCCGCGCTCGCGGCGGGTCGCCATGGCCATGCCGACGGCGTTGCCGACGCCCTGGCCGAGGGGGCCGGTGGTGGTCTCCACGCCGGGGGTGTGGCCGAACTCGGGGTGCCCCGGCGTGAGGCTGTCCCACTGGCGCAGCGACCGGAGGTCGTCCAGGCCCAGGCCGTAGCCGGCCAGGTAGAGCTGGATGTACAGGGTCAGGCTGGAGTGGCCGGCGGAGAGCACGAAGCGGTCGCGGCCCACCCACTCGGGGGCGGCCGGGTCGTGCCGCATGACCTTCTGGAACAGCAGGTAGGCGGCCGGGGCCAGGCTCATCGCGGTGCCGGGGTGTCCGTTACCCGACTTCTCTACGGCGTCCATCGCCAGGGCGCGGACCGTGTCGACGGCGCGGCGGTCGAGGTCCGACCACTCCAGGGCCTGCGGGGTGTGGGCGTTCACGGACTCTCGTTTCTCCTTCTCGGGCACGTCCCTCGGGCGCGGGCGTGCGGTCGGTGTCGCATCGGTCGCCGGCACCGTCGCCGGGCATTCCCGACGGCCCCCGCCGGAGCGGGGCGTCAGGGGGAGCGCGGGGGTGACGTGCGATTGTGCGCGGCCGCCGGACGGCGGATCCGGGGTCCCGGCGGGATGCGCCGGGGCGTGCGGGGCCGCTGACCGGTTCGGCCGACTTCGAGCCTATCGCCCGTAACCGGGGATGTCGTTGCCCGACACCGCACATCGCGGCCGGTGGGACGGCGGGGGAGGGGCGCGTGGCGAGTGGCGGGGCGCGGGGGCGTGTGCGACCCTGCTGTCACCCGGCGCCGCCGCGGAGCGCAGTGAGGGGCCGAAGGACCTGGGACTTTCGCATCCGAGGGGGCTGGTCATCGGGCTCTGCGAACAAGTACTACAGTATGTCGTTGACGGGGTTTCCGCCGATCCTGACGCTTTCGTCGGTCCGCCCGACCCCGCGTGGCGAGCAGTGTCGAAGACCCTAAGAGTTGTCGAGGTATCCGCGTGTCTGAAACCGAGCCGGTGCCCCCCGTGGGAACGCGAGCGAGCCGTCCGGCCGTGAGGACGCGGTGACCCATGGCCCTCGCTGACCCCGCGCCCCGCACCACGTCCGACGCCGCACCGGAGGCCCCCCGCAAGGCCTCCTTCGGCGAGTACGTGCGCGCCTACGTGGCGCTCTCCAAACCCCGCGTCATCGAGCTCCTGCTCATCACGACGATCCCGGTGATGTTCGTCGCCGCCGGCGGCGTCCCCCCGCTGTGGACCGCCGTGTACACGCTGCTGTTCGGCACCATGTCGGCGGCCAGCGCCAACGCGATGAACTGCTACATCGACCGCGACATCGACCGTGAGATGCGTCGCACCCGCCAGCGCCCCGGGGCGATGGCCGTGGTGACCCCGCGCGGCGCCCTCGTGTACGGCCTGGTCCTGGCGGTCGGCTCCACCGCGGGCTTCGCCCTGCTGGTGAACCTGCTGTCGGCGGCCCTGTCGGTCTTCGCGATCCTGTTCTACATCTTCGTGTACACCCTGCTGCTCAAGCGCCGCACCGCGCAGAACGTGGTGTGGGGCGGCATCGCCGGGTGCATGCCGGTCCTGATCGGCTGGTCGGCCGTCACCAACAGCCTGGACTGGGCGCCGTTCGTGCTCTTCCTGGTGGTGTTCTTCTGGACGCCGCCGCACACCTGGACGCTGGCCATGCGCTACCGGGAGGACTACGCGCAGGCCAAGGTCCCGATGCTGCCGGTGGTCGCGGGCGACCGCCGGGTGCTGCTGGAGTGCGTCCTGTACAGCTGGGCCACCGTGATCGTGTCGCTGGTCTTCTGGCCGGTGGCCGGGACCACCTGGTTCTACGGGGCCGTGGCGACCGTGCTCGGCCTGCTGCTGGTCTTCCAGGCCCACCGCCTGCTCCAGCGCTCCCGCGCCGGGGTGAGCGGGGCCAAGCTCAAGACCATGGGCTTCTTCCACCTCTCCAACGCCTACCTGGCGCTGCTGTTCGCGGCCGTGACGGTGGACCCGCTGATCGCCGGGCTGCTGGCCTGACCGGCCGGTGAGCACCTCCGCGGCGGCGGCGCCCTCCCGGGGCGCCGCCGCCGTCGCCTTTCCGGCGGCCTCCGGGGCTCCCCGGGAGGCGGGGGCCTCAGCGGAGCGGGCGCGCCTCGGCGAGGAAGCAGCCGAACACCACCGCGCGCACGTGGACCAGGGCCACCCCGGGGTCGGCGAACACCTCCGCCAGCAGCCCGTCGACCTCCCCGGCCCGCTCGACGGGCAGTTCCACCGTGACGCCCCCGCGGATGCGCCCCCGGGCGTCGTAGGCGCGCAGCACCCGGGGGGACCCGTGCAGCCCCACCGGGTAGCCGCCGCCTTCCGGCCCGCCGCACGGGTCCCCGTGGACGAAGACCGGCCCGACCTCGTCATAGGCGCCGGGGTCCACGCCCCGCTCCAGGGCCCAGGCCCGCAGCGGCGCGTAGGAGACGAGCATGATGCGCTCCCCGGCCCGGCTGCGGCGCAGGCAGCAGCGCAACGGGGCGCCGCCCTCGGGGTCGGCGAAGATCTCCCGGACACGGCCGGCGTCGTCGCCGACGCGCAGCCGCTCCAGGACGCCGGGCGCGATCGCCCGGATCTCGAATGACGGGGTCGTCCGGGTGGTCCGGGCCTTCGGCGGCGCGGCCACCGGGACGGTCGGGACAGTCGCGTTCATCGTGGTCATGGGTGGAGCATCCCCCGTCCGCGGCCCGGGCACCGGCGGTCATCGGACATCTCATTCGGGCGGGCCGCCATCCGCGAGGGTTCCCCCGGAGGCCGTACTCCTGTCACAGGAGCCCGCTATAACCTCAGGCATGTCCACGACTTCCCCACACGTCACGGAGCCGATCTGGACCGAGGGTCCCGACGGTTACTCCCTGGCCATCGAGGGCACGGCCCTCGCCTGCCGCAACGCCAAGGGCACACGGCTCAAGACGGTCCCCAAGAAGGTGCGCGAGTCCGAGCAGGCCCAGCGCCTGTCCGACGTGCTGCTGTGGCTGGAGCGCCACGAGCGCGACTGCGCGGCCCGCGTCGAGTCCTGGCTGCTGGGCTCCCTCCCCGTCCCGGCCGCCGTGCTGTCACGGGTATGGGCCGACCCCTCCTGGCAGGGCCTGCTCTCCGACCTGTTCGTCGCCCCCGAGGGCGGCGGCGAGGGCGGGTTCCTGCGCGGCGTCGACGACCGGGGGCGCATCGGCGTGCTCGACCTGGACGCTGAGAGCACCTGGCTGGACGCCGACCGGGTCGTCCCGCTGCACCCCGTCCTCATCGAGGACCTGGACGACGTGCGCGAGTTCGCCCTGGAACTGGGCATCACCCAGCGGCTGCCCCAGCTCACCCGCCAGATCCACCGCCTCCCCGACACCCTCGACGCCGACGCGACCCGGGTGGACGACTACGCGGGCGGGCGGTTCGAGCAGCTCCGCCACGCCGCCGGCCTGGCCCAGCGCCACGGCTTCCCCGTCCGCGGCGGCTACACCACCTGCCGCGTCGTCGAGGGCGGGCGGCCGGTGCAGGCCCGGTACTGGATCGGCTCCGACGCCCCCGACTGGGAGACCGAGACCGGCCCCCTGGTGTGGGTGGACGACGACGAGCGCGTCCTGAAGCTCACCGAGATCGGCCCCGTCGCCTGGTCCGAGGGCGTGCGGATGGCCGAGCTCGTCCACGCCGGCCGCAAGAACACCGAGGAGGAGAAGAAGTGACCACCCCCAGTGAAGCCCTCCTCGACGCCGCCCTGGCCCCCCTGGACGCCGCCGTCGACGGACACACCGACACCGTCTCCGCCCGGGTGTACACCCACACCGCCCTGGGCGACCGCGCGGTCGTGCGCCTGGTGCCCGACGCCCTGGCCCCCGCCGAGGACTCCGCCATGGACTTCCTCGGGTTCGCCGACGGCGGGCACTCCGAGCCCCTGGCCCTGACCCGCCCGCGCGGCCTGGGCTACCCCGAGTGGGCGCTCATCCACGACCCCGACCGGCGGGCGCAGGCGCTGGCCCTGGTCCGCCCGATGGAGAAGGCCGCCCGGCTGGCCGGGACCCGGCCCGGCCCCGCCGCCGACGAGTTCGCGCGCATCGCCGCCGAGGTGCCCATCCCGCACCTGCCCGCCTACTGGGAGCAGGCCGGGAGGGCTTTCCTGGCCGCGGGGAACGCCCGCACCGCCGCCGTCATGTTCGGCCGGGCCCGTGAGGCCGAGCAGGTGTACAGCCTGCCCGTGGACGAGGCCACCCGGCGCGAGTCGTTCCTGGAGTTCGCGTTCGCCGGGGCCCTCACCGTCAAGGCCCTGACCGCCCACGCCGCCGAGCTGTCCGGCCGGTACACCGCCGACCGGGCCTACACCGAGTTCCGCGAGCTGGCCGTGCGCCGCACCCTGGGCGGGCTGCCGCCGTGGACCGGCCTGCTCAAGCAGATGCGCTCCCTGGCCAAGGCCGCCGGGATCGACCAGGTGGAGCAGGAGCGGGAGCTGCTGCGGGAGCTGCTGGCCGTGCCCGCCACCTCCTCCGCCCCCGAGGGGTTCTGGAAGTCCGCCCGCGCCACCCTGGCGGCCCTGGGCCGGGATGACGCCGAGGTGGCCCGCGCCCTACTGGGCATGTTCGTCGACTCCAGCGGCTACGACGACACCGGCTTCCACGCCTGGTGGCTGGAGCTGCTGTCCGACGCCGGCTCCGTGGACCTGCTCGCCGACCCGGCCCAGGCCGTGCCCGGCGGTGCCGCCGGATGGCTGAGCCGCATGATCTCCCACACCCGCGGCTGGCGCTGGTCGCTGCCCGCCGGGTTCCTGGACCTGACCGCCCGCATCGCCGACCGGCTGCGCGCCGACGGGACCCCCGTCGACCTCACCCGCACCGCCGGGTACTACGCGGGGAACATCCCCGCCGACCTGCTCGACCTGTGCCTGGAGCTGGGCGTCCCGGTCACCGCGGACACCGACCAGCGCGGCCTGGACCTGGAGACCTGGGTCGACCACCCGCGCGGCGGCCCCCGCCGCGACCTGCGCTTCCTGCGGGCGGACCCCGCCTGGGAGCCGCTGGTGGGCCGGGCCGTCGCCGCCTACAGCGGCGGGTACGCCCGGGGGCACGGCGGCCGCCGGGTGCTGGAGGACCTCCTGCCCTACGAGTACCTGCACCCCTACATCGGGAAGCGGCTGGACGTCCTCACCGGAGCGCTGGGCGGCGGGCTCCTCCAGGTGGAGGAGGGCCTCCAGAGCCTGCGCAACGAGTGCGAGGGCGGGGTGTTCCGGGCCTTCCCCGAACACCTGGACCGGCTCGCCTCCCTCGACGTCGCCGACCTGCTGGCCGACACCCTCAACGCGGGGATCATCGACGAGTACGCCTGGCCCGCACTGGAGGAGGCCGCCCTCGAACTGGGCGCCCAGGCGGGCGGGGGCGCCCGGCTGGCGGGGACCGCCAGCTGGCCGTACTACACGCTCACCTCGCAGGAGCGGACCATCGCGGTGGGACCACAGGGCCGTGTCGCCGAGCACGTCCTGGACCTGCCCAAGGGCGCGCACGAGCCCATCGCGTTCTACGTCCAGGACCGGTTCCTGGTCGCGTACTCGCAGAACCACGACCGGTACGGCTACTGGTCCGACGCCCCCGGTGAACGGCTCTCCTTCGACTACTCGTCGGTGGTCAACAGCCACACCTCGGTGTCCCGCGGCAACGGGTGGCGCTACACCCTGCCCAGCGCCGCCCAGCTGACCGCGGACGGCGCCCGCATGAACGGCGAGCGCGCGCTGCGCGCCGGGGACCCCGACGGCCCCCGGGACCGGCACGTGCTCTCCGACGGCCGGACCTACTGGGCCGAGCGGGAGCTCGGGGACGGGCTGGTCGAGGTCGACCCCGCCACCGGGGCCCGGGGGCGCGTCAGCCTGCCGTCCTTCCTGGAGGACCTGCGGCTCGGGGCCGGCGAGTGGTTGCAGACGGGGCTGTCCAGCCTGGCGCCGCTGCCCGGGCCCGTCTCCGGCGGGCCGCTGGGAGAGGCCGCGGGAGCGGCCGGGTTCGCGGTGGTGCGGGGCGACGGCTCCTACCGCGTCGTCTCCACCGGCGGCGGCGAGCTCACGGTCCGGTCCGCCGGGGAGGGCCGGGGTCGGCCCCCGGCGGCGATCGGCCTGTTCACCGCGCCCGGCGGCGACACCCGCATGCTGGCCTCCGACAACGGCATCGCCCTCCTGGACTCCACGGGCGGCCAGATGTGGAACTGCCACACCGGCGGGGCCTGCGAGTGCACCGCCAAGTGGGGCACGCCGCACCTGCCGCCCCTGCAGTACTGGTACTTCATGGGTCCGCGCGACGCCGGGGCCTCGGCCCGCCTGCGCGCCGTGCGCGGCGCCGACCTCAAGGACCTGGTCGCCGCCGCCACCGCCGAGCACAGTGCCACCGCCGCGGCCCCGGTCCGCAACCGGCGGGTCGTCGGGGCGAACCCCTACCCGGCGCCGACGACCGTGTTCACCGTGGAGCAGAAGATGCCCCGCAGCCGGGAGGCGGCCCTGTCCGTCCTCTCCGGCGGCGACCGGAACCCCGACACGGGCGTGGCCGACGGGGTCGTGGGCCTGACCGTCGCCGCCGTCCGGCTCCGCCGCGACCTGGACGGGTACCTCGAGGCGATCCGGAAGGTCCGGGAGGTCGTCCCCTCCGGTCCCGAGCCCGAAGCGCTCGTCGGCGGGCTCTGCCGGTTCCTGCCGAACCTGCGGCATGTGGGCGGCGACGTGCGCGGCCACATCGAGGCCACCTCCCGCTTCCTGCGGGGGGAGACCGGCCCCGAGGCGCTGGCCGCGCGGCCGCCCGCCGGCATCGACTGGTCCGGGCTGCCCGGGGCGATCGGGCTGCTGGCCTGGTCCGCGGCCTCACCGCTGACCGGCGAGGAGGAGCGCGCCGCCCTGGTGGACTTCCTCGCCCGGTGGGCGGGCACCGTGTTCGCCGACCCCGCCGTCGAGCTCGACCTGGGGACCGCGGTCTCCGCGGACGAACGCGACCCCGTCGCGGTGGGCGCCGACGGCGGCCGCAGGGTCGGCCTCGCCCTGGTCCCCGACCTCTCCGGCCGACCCCGCGGCATGGAGGAGAAGCACGCCCAGTGGTTCGCCGAGGTCCGGACCGGGGACCCCCTCCCCCTGCCGGAGGGCCTGCGCGAGGTGGACCGCACCCGGACCGCCCCCGGCTGGGGCACCGCCGCGGCGATCACGGCGTTCCTGGCGGCCCTGGCCGAACACGGCCCGCTGACCTGGGACGAGGAGGCGGTCGAGGTGCTGGCCGAGCGCACCGGGCTGCCGCGGGAGGCCGCGACCCTGCTGCTGCACCAGCGCTTCAACGAGCTCGGGCTGCCCGCCGACCAGCGCAAGGCCATGGGGCTGACCGAGGCCCAGCTCTCGATCGGCGCCGAGGAACTCGCGGCGGGCAACGACCGCGACCTGTGGTGCGCGCTCTACCACGAAGCCCTGCCCGCCCCCGAGGAGACCGCCGGCCTGTGGTCCCCGGCGGGGGCGCGCGCCGCCGCCGAGCGGCTCGCGGACGCCTGGAACCGCCTCAGGGGCGCGCGCACGTCCCTGCCGCGGACCGTGCTGGACGCCCTCAACGCCCCCTGGCGCCCCGTCGGCACCACCACGGTGCGACTGCTGGCGGACCCCACCGGGCACCCCGCCCTGACCGAGGACGCGAGCAGTCACCTGGAGGTCGGGGAGAGGTACGGGCGCGTCGACGTCGCGCTCCGCCAGGAGCCCGAGCAGGCGGCGCGGCTGCACGACCTGCTCCGGGAGTTCGCCCTGCTGATCCCCTGGGCGTACGCCGAACTGCCCGCGGGCGACCCCGTCCGGGAGTCCGTCCCCGCGCTGCTCGAGGCGGTGCGCGCCCGCCTGGACGCCCCCGAACTGCTGCTGAGCGCGTTCACCACCTGGGGGGAGGACCACGACGGGCTGCTCGAACGGATCGGCGGCGAGGAGTGCCCGGTGCCCGGGAAGGCCGGGGCCTCGGCCCAGGCCCGCGACAACGGAACGGTGCTCGCCGTCCAGTCGCACTACTCGCTGCACCTGTTCTTCCGCCCGGCCCGGTTCGACGACGGGGTGGACGCCCGCACCCTGCGGGCCCTGATCGGCGGCGGCGAGTACACCGTGTACGGCCACAACCAGACCAGGATCGTGGACCTGCTGCGCAGCCCCGGGTACACGGCGATCGCCGAGCGCATCGCCGCCGGCTCCCTGCCCGCGGGCGCACGCGAGTACGACCCGGCGGCCTGTGCGCCGGAGCTGCTGACCGAGGCGGCCGCGACGCTCGGGCTGTCCGACGACGCGGCCCGGCTGTACCTCCAGCTGCTCGCGGTCCTGGAACCCACCGACAAGAAGGTCCGCGCCTTCAACGGGTGGACCCCCGCCCGGCACAAGAAGGCCCAGGCCGAGCTGCTCGAACACGGCCTGGTCATGACCGCCAAGCGCGCCCGCGCCGGCCGCACGGTCTTCCTGCCCGGAGCGTGGACCGACATCAAGTCGGGGGCCGACCTGCCCTTCGAGACCTGGAAGGCGCCGCTGTACGGTCTCGTCCGGGGCGAGCACGGTGTGTCGGGGCCGGTCCCCGGCCGCCACCTGCCCCCGCGCCCGGTCCCGGAGATCTTCGCCGAGGCGTGGCGGCGCACCCGTGAGGGCGACGCGCCGGCCCTGTGAGCCGCGCCCCGGCCCCGGCGCGACCCGCCGGGGCCGGGGCGCCCTCCGCCCCTCCCCTTCGACCCCCGAACCGCAGACCTTTGAGGAGCCCGTGGTGCCCGAGCCCGCCACCGATGTGCAGATCGAACCCGCCGAGCGCAGCCACGCCGGCGAACTGGCCTTCCTGGCCGCCCACGACACCGGGCCGCGCCCGCCCGGGTGGGCGCTCACGCCCCGTTCCGTGGTGACCTTCATCGCCGGCAGCGGCGGCGAGCGGCTGCGGCTGCCCGGACCCGTGGAGGGGCTGCCCGACGCGCTGGAGATCCCCGCCAAGTTCGTCGGCGACCGCTCCCTGGTCGAACGCTGCGTCGTCACCCTGGCCGGGGAGCGCGGGCTGCTCCTGGTCGGTGAACCCGGCACCGCCAAGTCCATGCTGTCGGAACTGCTGGCCGCCGCGGTCTGCGGCACCGGCGCGCTCACCGTGCAGGGCACCGCGGGCACCAGCGAGGAGCACCTGCGCTACGGCTGGAACTACGCGCTGCTGCTCGCCAAGGGCCCCGTCCCCGAGGCGCTGGCCCCCTCCCCGGTGCTCACCGCGATGCGCACCGGCCGCGTCGCCCGGGTCGAGGAGGTCACCCGCTGCCTGCCCGAGGTGCAGGACGCCCTGGTGTCGATCCTGTCCGACCGGCGCATGGCGGTCCCCGAACTGGGCGACGAGGGCACCTTCCACGCCCGGCCCGGGTTCAACGTCATCGCCACCGCCAACCTGCGCGACCGCGGGGTGTCGGAGATGAGCGCCGCCCTCAAGCGCCGGTTCAACTTCGAGGTGGTGCCGCCCATCGCGGACCCCGCCGCCGAGGTGGCGCTGGTGCGCGACCGGGCCGGGGCCGCCCTGGCCCACCACGGGCACTCGCTGCCCGTGGACGACGCCGTGCTGGAGGCGCTGGTCACCGCGTTCCGCGACCTGCGCTCGGGCACCTCGGCGGAGGGCTGGCCCGTGGAGCGGCCCACCACCGTGATGAGCACGGCGGAGGCGGTCGGCGTCACCACCTCCCTCGGGCTGCAGAGCGCCTACCTGGGCGTGACCGACCCGCTGTCGCTGCTGCCCGGCTACCTGCTGGGCGCCGTCCGCAAGGACGACCCGGAGGACCAGGGGCGGCTGCTCGCCTACTGGGACTCCACCATCCGCCACCGCGCGGAGAACGGCGCCCGCATGTGGCGCCGCCTGTACGAACTGCGCCACGTGCTGGGGGAGTGAGTTGACCACCTCCGCCGAGGCGCCCGGGGCCGTGCTGGAGGCACTGGCCGGGTGCGCCGACCCCTTCCTGGTGGGAGTGCGCCACCACTCGCCGGTGCTGGCCGCGGCGGTGCCCGCGCTGCTGGACGCCGCCGACCCCGACGCGCTGTTCGTCGAGCTGCCCTGGGAGGCCGGGCCGTGGCTGGAGTGGCTCGCCCACCCGGACACCGAGGCGCCCGTCGCCCTGGTGTTCGGCGCCGCCGACGGGGGCGGGCACGCCTTCTACCCGTTCGCGGACTTCTCCCCGGAGCTGGCCGCCCTGCGCTGGGCCCGTGACCGCGGCGTCCCGGTCCACGCCGTCGACCTGCCGGTCGCGGTGCCCGTCCCCGGGGAGGGGCCGGGCGCCGACACCGGGCTCTCGGGGGCGCTGCTGCGCGCCGCCGGGGTCGACGACGGCGAGGAACTGTGGGACCGCCTGGTGGAGTCCCGCTCCTACGGCGCCGACCCCGAGCGGGTCCGCAGGGCCGCGCTGGCCCTGGGCTGGGCCCACCGGGCCGCCGACCCCGGCGGCCCGGGCCCGCGCGACCGCGCCCGCGAGGCGTGGATGCGCCGCCGCATCGCGGAGGTGGGCGCCGCCCGCCCGGCCGCCGTCGTGGGCTCCTACCACGCCGCGGCCCTCCTGCCCGACCCCGCCCGGGACGCCCTGCGCCGCCTCCTCGCCGCCGGCTCCGCGGACCCCGGCGCCCCCTCCCCGTCCCCGGCGGCCGTGACGTCGGCCTCGCTGGAGGTGCCGGAGAGCCCCGTCGGGCTGCCCGACCCCGGAGAGGTGCCCCTCCCCGCGCCAGGGGAGCAGACCGCCGGTGTCGTCAGCGCCCTCATCCCCTACACCTTCGCCCTCCTGGACTCCAGGTCCGGCTACCCCGCCGGCATCCGCGACCCCGAGTGGCAGCAGGACGTGTACGCGGCGGGCGGTGCGCCCCGGCGGGTGGAGGAGGCCGCGATCCGCCGCCTGGCGGGGATCGGCGCCCGGCTGCGCGCCGCCGGCCACGTGTGCGGCGTCCCCGACACCACGGCCGCCTACCGCCTGGCGCGCGACCTCGCTGCTCTGCGCGGCCTGCCCGCGCCGGGCCGCCGGGAGCTGATCGAGGCGCTCACCACCGCGCTGGCCCAGGGCGAGCCGCTGGGGCGCGCCCGGGCCCTGGCCCGCGCCGCCCGCGGCGAGCTCATCGGCCTCCGCCGCGGCCGAGCGGCCCCGGACGCCCCCGCCTCCGGGCTCGGCGTGCACGTCGCAGCCCTGGTCGCCCGGCTGCGCCTGCCCGGCCCCGCCGACGACCGGCGCGAGCTGCGCCTGGACCCCGAGCGCTCCCCGCTGGACCGCGAGCGGCACATCGCCCTACAGCGCGCGTCCGCCGCGGGCGTCGCCTACGCCGACCCGGTGCGGGGCGCCGGCCCCACCACCGACGGCGAGACCCTGGGCCGCACCTGGGAGGCCCGCTGGACCCCCTCCACCGAGGCCACGCTGGAACTGGCCGCCTGCTACGGCACCACCCTGGAGCAGGCCGCCCGCGGCCGCATCGCCGCCCGGCTGCGCGAACACGAGGGCGACCTCACCCCCGGACTCGCCGGGGACCTGCTCACCCGGGCCGCCGAGTGCGCCCTGCCCGACCTGGTCACCGAACTGGGCGCCAGGATCCTCGACGAGGTGCTGCCCCGGGCCGGCCTGACCGACGCCGTCGCCCTGCACGACCGCGTCCAGCGGATCGCCGCCGGACGCGTCCCAGGCCTGCCCGAGGCCCCCGAGTCCCTGGTGCGGCTGGGCTCGCGGCTGGCCGAGGCCGCCATCGCCTCCGTGCCGGGGATGGCGGGGGCCACCGGCAGGGACGACGCCGTGTCCCTGCTGCGGGTGGTGCGGATGGTCCAGGACCAGGCCGCCCTGCCCGGCGCGGTCGGCCCCCACCGGCTGCTGTGGCAGCTGCGGGCGCTGCTCGCCGAGGGCGGTCCGCTGGCCCAGGGCGCGGCCTCGGCCGCCCTGCTCCTGCTCGAGGCCGCCGGGCCCGGCGAGACCGCCGCCCGCCTGGCCGGGTGGGCCGACGACGCCTCCGACGGCACGGCCCTGGCCCGCCGGCTCACCGGAGCCCTGGTGGTGGCCGCCCCGGTGCTGGAGGCCGACCCCGCGCTGCTGGACACCCTCACCGAACGCGTGGAGGGCTGGGACGACGCGGGCTTCCTCGCCCGCCTGCCCGCGCTGCGCGAGGGGTTCGACGCCCTGTCCACCGCGGCCCGCGGCCGTTTCCTGGACGCGGTCACCGAACGCCTGGGCGAGGTGGACACCGACCTTTCCGTGCCCGCGGCCCTGGCCGCCGCCCTGACCGACGCGGACGGTGTCGCCCGCGCCGCCGTGGGCGCCCTCCTCCCGGCCCTCCTCCCCGGCCTCGCCGCCGCGGAGCCCCCCGCCGCCGTGGCCCCGGACACCCTCCCGCGGGCGGGGACCGGTTCCGGATCGGGCGCCCCGGCCGCGGGGCGGACGGCGCCCCGGGGCCGGGACGGCCCCCGGGCCCCGCGCCATCGGCGCCGCCGACCGCTGGCGGCTCGTGCTCGGCCGCGAACCGCACGGCGGGGGCGCCCCCGCGCGGCGGGCGGGCCGCGCCCTGGACGAGCTCTACGGCCACGGCCACGGCGAGGGGTCCCAGGACCCCACCGGCGGCCGCGGCCGCTCCGTGCCCGCCGCCCGGGAGTGGTCCGACGAACTGGAGGCCCTCTTCGGGGCCACCGTGCGCGAGGAGGTCCTGGGCCGGGCGGCCGAACGCGGCCGCACCGACGTCCTCGACCACCTGGACCCCGACACCGTCACCCCCTCGGTCGACCTCCTCGAACAGGTCCTCTCCCTGGCCGGGGCCCTGCCCGAGGCGCGCCTGGCCCGGCTGCGGCCCCTGGTCAAGCGCATCACCGACCGGCTCACCGCCGAGCTCGCCCGCCGCCTGCGCCCCGCCCTGACCGGCCTGTCCGTGCCCCGGCCCACCCGCCGCCGGGGCGGCCGCCTGGACCTGGGCCGCACCGTCCGCGCCAATCTGCACACCGTCCGCCCCGGACCGGACGGGCCGCTGCTGCTCCCCGAACGGCCGGTGTTCGCCACCCGGGCCCGGCGCAGCGCCGACTGGCACGTGCACATCGTCGTGGACGTCTCCGGGTCCATGGAGCGCTCGACGATCCACGCCGCCCTGGTCGCCGCGATCCTGCACGGCCTGCCCGCGCTGAGCGTCTCCCTGACCGCGTTCTCCACCGAGGTCATCGACTTCACCGACCGGGTCCACGACCCCCTGGCCCTGCTGCTGGAGGTCTCGGTGGGCGGCGGTACCGACATCGGCGCGGCCCTGGCGCACACCCGCTCCGCGGTGCGCGTTCCCGGCCGCACCATCGTCGCCCTCATCACCGACTTCGAGGAGGGCGGGAGCCTCGGCCGCACCCTGGGCGAGGTCCGGGCCCTGGCCTCCAGCGGGGTCCACCTGCTGGGCCTGGCCGCCCTCGACCACGGCGGCGCGCCCGTGTACAACCGCGCGATCGCCTCCTCCTTCGCCGACGCCGGGATGCCGGTGGCGGCGCTGGGCCCGGAGGAGCTGGCGGCGTGGATCGGTGAGAAGGTGCGCGGTTGACCACCCTGGAAGGACCCACGATGACCGACCGGCCCCGGATCGCCCCCGAGCTGCTCGCCGCCCTGGTGGAGGCGGCGCCCGCACGGGTGCGCCGCAAGCTCGACGCCGCGCCCCGCGCCGCAGGGGAGTGGACCTGGACCCGCGGGGACGGGACGTGGACCGTCGCCGCGGGCGGCGAGACCGTCACCCTCACCGGCGCCGACCTCACCGACCCCGGCCAGGCCGTGTGCACCTGCCTGCTCTCCCCGCGCTGCCTGCACCTGCTGTCGGCGGTGTCCCTGCTCGACACCACGGCCGACGACGGACCCGCCGACCCCCCGGACGCCTCCGACGGGGAGCCCTCCGGGCCGCCCGCCGGCCACGACCCCCTGGCCGAACCCGTCGAGCCGGACGCCGCGGCCCGCGCCGCCGCCCGCGCGGCCTGGGACGCCGCGCCCGCGCCCTGGCCCGCGGGGTGCGCGCCGCCGGGGCCTCCGGCCGCGCCGAACTGCTGCGCGCCTCCGCCCTGGCGCGCGCCGCCCGCCTGCCCCGCCTGTCCGCCGCCTGCGTCGCCGTGGCGGCCGGACCGCGCGACCACCCCACCCCCGACTTCGACCTGTCCGCCTACACCGCCTCCCTCGCCGCACTGCTCGACCTGGCCTGGCGGCTGGGCGGGGGACCCGAGGGGGAGCGTCCGACCCCCACCCGGGCCGACGTCGGGGTCGGCCGGCGCGCCTACACGGAGATCGGGTCGCTGCGCCTGTACGGCCTGGGCTGCGAGCGCGTCGTCACGGCCTCGGGGTACGCGGGCGTGGTCACCCACCTGGTGTCGGTCTCCGACGGAGCGCCCCGGACGTGGAGCGTCTCCGACATCGCGCCCGGAGGCCCCGAGCGGGCGGCCGCCGCGCACGGTGCCCGGGTCTCCTTCGGCGGGACCGCGCTGAGCCACCGGGACCTGGGGCGGGCCGCCCTCGTCGCGCAGCGCGTGGGCGCCAGCGCCGACGGCCGGCTCAGCGGGATGTCGGCCACCACGGCCGCCACCGCCGACGCCCCGCCCTGGGACGAGGGACCCCTCGCGGCGCTGTGGGAGCGCCCGGCGGCCGAGCAGATCGCGGACGCGCTGGCGGCCCTGGCCGCGCCTACCCGCCGCAGCGGCGCCGACCTGGTCTTCACCGAGTTCACCGTGGTCGGGCCGCACCCGGAGGGCGCCGAGGCGACCGCGGGCGGCCGCTCCCTCGTCCTGGCCGCCGACGGGGCCCGGGACCCGCTGCGCGCCCGCAACCTGGCCAGGCTCGCCCGGCAGCCGGGAACGGTGCTGCGGGTCATGGCCCGCCCGGTCCTGGAACGCCCGGGCCGCCTGGTGCCGATCACCGCCGACGGCCTGCCGGACCTGCCGCGGGCCCGCCGCGGCCGTGCCGACCTGTCGCTGGACACCCTGCGCTGGGCGGACCCGGAGCCGGCCCCGGACACGGTCCCGGCCGCGCCGGCGCCCCCGCCGCCCACCGCCTCCGACCCCGGGACGGCGGTGCTGGACCGCGTGCTGAGCCGCCTGGCCGAGGCCGGCCGGGAGGCCGTCCCCGCCGACCCCGGGACACGGTTGCGCGAGCGCCACCTGCGGACCGGCGCCGACCTGCTCACCGCGCTGGCGGCGGCCGCGCGCGAACGGGTGCGCACGGCGACGGGGGAGTCGGCGGCCCCGCCCCCGGACCGGCTCGCGCTGGCCTGGCTGGCCGCCTCGACCTACCTCACCGCGGTCCGCCACCGCCTGCACACCCTCGCCTGGGACCTGTGACCGGTGCCCGGCCCGGCGGCGCCGCCGGGCCGGGCCGGGGTCAGGGGCGGCGCCAGGCCAGCGCGGCGGCCCAGACGGCGGTGCCGGTCAGGACCAGCGCCAGGGGCACGTGCGCCTGGAGCGGGCCGTAGGTGCCCAGCGCCGCCTGGGGGAAGCCCAACAGCAGCGCCAGCCCGCTGACCAGCGCCAGCGTCCGGGGGACCCCGCCGCCCCGGCCCGCCGAGTTCCAGTACCAGAGCGCCGCCGCCAGCTGGAGCACCGCCATCGTGTGCACCCCGAACGCCCCGTAGTAGTGCAGCGGCAGGGCGGCCGCGTTGAACGTCACCAGCTGGCCCGCCGTCGCCCCCTCCCACAGGATCGCGGCCAGGTGGGCCAGGGCGGCGACGCGCACCGCCCACAGCGGTGCCGGTGTAGCGGTGGTCGTGGTGGTCCTGTCCATGGCGGGCCTCTTCGTCTGTGCTCGGTACGGCCGACCCGCCCATTGTCCCCCCGCGGGGCCCCGCGTCCCCGCCCGGAGACGACACGGACGCCACACGTCCCCGGCCGGGTCCGGCCGCTTCCCGGGCCGCGAATCCCGCTACGATCGGTGCCCATGTCCCGTCTCGACAGCAAGGCCGTGCTCCAGGGCCGCCGCTCCCGCCATTCGATCACCCTGATCCTGGGGATCACCGTCAGCCTCGTCTGCATGGCGGGCATGCTCGTCTACCTGTGGCTCCTGGCCCTGGCGGGCGGCGCGGCCGCGGGCATCGACGGCGCCACCGGGTTCGTCGTCGCGCTCGTCGCCGCGGTCATCCCGGCCGGGATCCTGGTCCCGCTCATCCTCATGCTCGACCGCCTGGAGCCCGAGCCCGGCTGGGTGCTCTTCTTCGCGTTCGTCTGGGGCGCGGGCGTGGCCGTGGTGGCGGCCCTGCTGCTCAACACCTGGGGGTTCGCGGCGATCACCGTCCCGCTGTTCGGGCAGGAGGTGGGTGACTTCCTGGGCACCTCGGCGGTGGCGCCCCTGGTCGAGGAGAGCGCCAAGGGCGTGGTGCTGCTGATCCTGCTGTGGCGGCGCCGCAACGAGATCGACACGTTCACCGACGGCGTCGTCTACGCGGGCATGGTGGCGACCGGGTTCGCCTTCACCGAGAACATCCTGTACTTCCTCAGCGCCTTCTTCGACGGGACCCTGGTCGCCACGTTCGCGATCCGCGGCATCGTCGCCCCGTTCGGGCACCCGCTCTACACCGCGATGATCGGCATCGGCGTCGCCTACGCGGCCATGCGGCCGGGCTTCCTGCGCCTGCTCGCGCCGGTCGCGGGCTGGGTGCTCGCGGTCCTGCTGCACGGCATGTGGAACGCCTCCACCTACTTCGGCTGGACCGGGCTGGGCCTGGCCTACCTCGTGCTGTTCGCCGTGCTGGTGGGGGTCCTGGCGCTGGCCGCCCACGACCGCCGCGGCCAGGTCCAGGCGATCGCCCACTACCTGCCGCCCTACATCCCCACCGGGCTGGTCACCCCGGCCGACATCTCCATGCTCAGCACCCTCAAGGGGCGCCGTCAGGCCCGCGAGTGGGCGGCGCGCAACGCGGGGTCCAAGGGCCGCGAGGCGATGCGCGAGTACCAGCTCGCGGCGACCGAGCTGGCGCTGCTGCACAAGAAGCTGGACGCGGGGCTGCGACGGGAGGACTGGAAGGTGCGCCGGGACGCGTTCCTGGCCCTCATGCACGTGTCCCGGGACGCGTTCCTGGGCCGCCTCCCCCAGCCGGTGGCGCCGGGCTGGGCGGAGCGGCCCACGGACTCGGGCTTCCTACGCCGCGCGGACTTCGCCCACGTCATCGCCCAGGCGCGGGCTCAGCAGGAGTACTCTCCCCGGCACGGTCGGTGAGGACGGCCGCCCCGTCCGCCGGGGTCAGGCGGGTGGTGGCGAAGTACAGCCGGGAGATCGCGATCCAGGTCAGCGCCGAGCCCAGCACGTGCAGGACGACCAGGCCCTCGGGCAGGGCCAGCGCGTACTGGACGTAGCCCACGACCCCCTGGCCGAGCACCACGGCGATCAGCAGCAGGGAGGCGGTCCTCGCGGGGCGGCCCGCCCCGGTGCGGAACGCCAGCACGGCGGCCAGGACGGCGCAGGCCAGGGTGAGCCAGGCCAGCGCCGAGTGGAGCTTGGTGACGGCCTCCAGCGCGAAGCCCCAGCGCGGCGCGGCGGCGTCGCCGCCGTGCGGGCCGGTGCCGGTGACCACGGTCCCGGCGATCAGCAGCAGGAAGCCGATGACGACCAGGCCGATGCTCAGGGTGTGCAGTATCGGGTTCACACAGACCCGCGGCGTGCCCTCGGGCTCGCGGGAGCGCACGTACAGCGCCACTGTGATGAAGACCATCACCATGGACAGCAGGAAGTGCGCGCCCACGGACGCGGGGTGCAGGTCGGTCCACACGGTGATGCCGCCGACCACGCCCTGGCCCAGGACGCCGAAGGGGACGATCGCGGCCAGGCGCACCAGGTCGCGGCGGCGCTGCGGGGCCCGCAGGAACGCCACGAACGTGATGACGGCCACCGCCAGCACGACGAAGGTCAGCGTCCGGTTGCCGAACTCGATGGCGGCGTTGAGCGCGGCGTGCCCGGTGTCGATCGGCACGAAGCTGTCGGGCGTGCACTTGGGCCACTCCGAGCAGCCCAGACCCGAGGAGGTCACGCGCACGGTCGCGCCGGTGACGGCGATGCCCGCGTTGGCGGCGATGTTGCCCAGCGACCACAGGCGCAGGGACTTCGCGGTGGGCTCCCAGATACTGCGGGCCAGCAGGACCAGGGCCAGCACGCCGGCGGCCGCGACGGCGATCTGCCATGCCCACAGGGGGACGCCGAGCAGGGCGATGTCCTCCGCCGCGAGCGGGGCGGGGGTGATCGCGGCGGACGCCGCGGAAGCCGGGGAATCAGACATACGACAGAGCGTAGTACACGGCTCCGGGAGTCGTGACGCGCCCCCGCCGACGTGTGCGACCTGCGCCTACGGCGACTGCTCGGCGGTTCCGGAGGAGGCGGAGGTGCGGGTGGAGCCCGCGCTGGCGAGGATGACGCAGCCCACCGCCAGCCACTGCCAGACGGTGAGCATCTCGCCCAGCAGGACCAGGCCGACCAGGGCGGCGGCGGCCGGCTGCAGGCTCATCAGCACGCCGAACACCCGCGGCGGCATCCGGCGCAGGGCGTTGAGCTCCAGGGTGTAGGGGACCACCGACGAGAGCACGCCCACCGCCAGGCCGAACAGCAGCACCCGCCAGTCCAGCAGCGCGGCCCCGCCCTGGGCGATGCCCGCCGGGGCCATCAGCAGCGCGCCCACCACGCCGGCGATCGCCAGCCCCGACGCCCCGTCGAACCGCCGGCCGGTGGCGGCGCTGAGCAGGATGTACCCGGCCCACGACACCGCGGCCAGCGCCGCGAACAGGATGCCGAGCGGGTCGAGGGAGCCCGACTCCAGGCCCAGGGCCGCCACGCCCAGCCCGGCCAGGCCCGCCCACAGCAGGTCGACGCGGCGGCGCGAGCCCAGAACCGCGATCGCCAGCGGGCCCAGGTACTCGATGGTCACCGCGATGCCCAGGGGGATGCGCGCGAACGCCTGGTAGATGAAGAAGTTCATCGTGGCCAGCGCCACGCCGTAGCCGATCACCACCAGCCAGTCGCCGCGCGTGTACGCCTTCCAGGCGGGGCGCACCACCAGGCCGAGCAGCACGGCGGCGGTCAGCAGCCGCAGCCAGACCACGGCGGCGGGCGGCAGCACCTCGAACAGGTTCTTGGCCACCCCGGCGCCGGTCTGCACCGAGACGATGCCGATGAGCACCAGCCAGACGGGCGGCACCGCGTCCGCCGCGGTGCGCAGGGAGAACGGTGCCTTCGGTGTGGTCGGGGTGCCCATGGTCATTCATCCTATGTTTTGTGACTCGTGCTCCGGGCGCCCGCCCTCCCGCGCGGCCGCCGCGCCGTCCGGGGCGCGGGCCGGGAAGACCGCCGCCCACAGCAGCAGCCCCCAGGCCACCAGGGACACCGACGGCTGGAGCAGCGTCATCACCAGCCCGTACACCGTCCGCTCCGCCTGGTCGGTGACGGCCTGCACCCCGATCCACAGGAACGGCAGCGCAGCCGCCAGCAGGTTCACCGCCAGCGCCGCCCAGACCGCCTTCGAGCGGCCCGGCCGCCGCCACAGCAGCAGGGCCCCGCCGACCACGAGCAGGAGCAGGGGCGGCCCGAGCAGGCGCACGGACATGAACCACGGGACTCCGAGGGCTTCCATGCGGGGACCCTACCGAGAACGCCCCGTGTTCCCCGATTCCAGGGGGAACACGAACGAAGGGAGCGAAACGGTATGACATGCTTCCTGGTGGACCGTACCCCGCCCACTGGAGCCCTGTTCCCCATGTCCCGATCCCGCCGCAGCGACGCCCCCCGAGCCGCAACGGAACGGTACATACCCCACTGGCCGGTGCTGGCCGGCGCCACCGCCCTGGTCCTCATCGCCGCCATCCTCGGCTACGTGGGCGGGCTGTTCGCCTCCGACAGCGCGCGCGCCGAGGAGGGGGTGATCGCCGTCTCGGGCGTCCTGGTCCAGCCCGCGGAGCCGGAGGAGTCCCCCGAGCCCTCTCCGGAGCCCTCCGAGGAGCCCACCCACCCCGCGGGCATCGACCCCGAGACCGTCTACGTCCTCCAGAACGTGCACGGCGGCCGCGTCCTGGACGTCGCCCAAGCCGCCACCGGCAACGGCGCCGCGGTCCACCTGTGGGACCGGCACGACCAGGCCAACCAGCAGTGGCGGTTCGCGCCGGTCGAGGGCGGGTTCTACGAGATCACGGGCGTGGGCAGCGGGAAGGTCCTGGAGGTCCCCGCCGACGCGGCCGCCCAGGCCGCGGCCACCCTGCTCACCAGCACCGGGGCGACCAACCAGCACTGGACCGTCGTCGACGCGGGCGGCGGCGTCGTCCGCCTGGTGAACCGGGCCACCGGCCAGGCCCTGGAGGGCCAGGGCGGCGCCCCGGACAACGGGACCCCCGTGGTCCAGGCCCCCGACGGCGGGCACGCCTTCCAGCAGTGGCGGCTCGTCCCCCTGGGCTGAGCACGGCCCCCCTCGCCGGTCAGGGCAGCAGCAGCTCGCGCACCGTCTTCCAGCAGGTCTCGTCGGCGGCGTTCAGCAGCCCCAGCACGTCCGGGCCCTGGTCGGGCCGGTAGGGCGTCCCGTCCGGCCGCCGCGACACCCCGCCCGCCTCGGCCAGCAGCAGCGCGCCGGGGGCGTGGTCCCAGGGCAGGGTCCGGTGGAACAGCAGGAAGTCCCGGGAGCCCTCGCACAGCAGCGGGTAGTCGACGGCGGAGCAGTGCGCGCCGCCGTCCACCCCGGCGAACCGCGGCACCGACGCCTCCACGTGCCGCCTGGCCTCCGGGGCCAGGAAGCGCGTGAGCACCGAACCGCGCAGCCGCCCGGGGTCGGTCGGCGCCGGATCGCGGCGCAGCCGCGTCCCGTCGCGCCAGGCGCCCGCCCCGCGTTCGGCGGCGTAGGCGCGGTCCCACTCGGGCTGCACGATCCACGCAGCGACGGTCTCCCCGCCGTGCACCAGGGCCGCCATCACCCCGTACTCGCGGCGGCCCTCGACGAAGTTGCGGGTCCCGTCCAGCGGGTCCACCAGCCACACCACCGGCTCGGTGCGCAGCGCCTCCACCAGCGAGGGGTCGGCGGCCACCGCCTCCTCGCCCACCACCGGGGCGTCCACCAGCCCCCGCAGCCGGGCCGTGATGACCCGCTCCGCCTCCTGATCGACGACGGTGACCAGCTCGCCGGGGCCCTTCTCCATGACCTCGCCCTCGGACAGCGAGCGGGCCCGGGGCAGGATCACCTCGCGGGCCGCATCGCGCAGGATTCCGGTCACCGCGTCCATGTCGATCATGCCCGCCATCCTAGGACCGGGCCCCGACACGCCTGGTAGCCTGGCCCCGTGTTCCACCCCCGTGCGTAGACCGACACCGGACCGCCGCGCCCTCCGCGCCCGCGGTCCCTCCGGTGTCCACGCACGTCCGCGGCGCCCGCGCGCCGCCGCCCCCTGAGGGAACACACCCATGTCCTCGCCCCACGGGGCCGACTCCTACCGTGCCGTCCTGCGCACGCCCGGAGCGGTCCGCTTCTTCGCGCCCGCCATGCTCGGGCGCCTGTCCTTCGGCCTGCTGGGCCTGGCCCTGGTCCTGTCCGTCACCGCCGCGGCCGACTCCTACGCGGTGGTCGGCGCGGCCACCGCCGCCTACGGCGCCTCCGCCACGGCCCTGGCGCCGGCCCGGGCCCGTCTCATCGACCGCCACGGCATGCCGCGCGCCCTGGTCCCGATGGCGTTCCTGGCCGCCGCCGGCCTGCTCGCCCTGGCGTTCCTGACCTGGCGGCCGGGCGCCCCCGCCTGGTCCCTGATCGCCCTGCCCGCGCTCATCGGAGTGGTGATCCCGCCGCTGGGGCCGGTCACCCGCACCCTGTGGAGCCGTCTCTTCCACGACCGCGACGGCCTGCGCCAGCGGGCCTACAGCCTGGACTCGGTCGTGGAGGAGGCGGTCTTCCTCGCCGGTCCGCTGCTGCTGGGCGCGCTGCTGCCGTTCGCGCCGCCCGCGGCCGGCCTGGCCGGGGCCGCGCTCCTGCTGGTGGCCGGGGCCGTCCCGCTGGCGGGCGCGCCCCTGGCACGGCGGCGGCCGCGGAGGAGGGGGACCCGGCCCCGGACGGCGGCCCGCCGCCCTGGCGGGCCCTGCTGCCCGTGATGGCGACGGCGGCGGCGCTGGGCCTGACCCTGGGCGCGGCCGGGCTGGTGCACGTCGCCTTCGCCGAGCGCCACGGCGGCGCCGCGCTGCTGGTGTGGTTCGAGGCGGCCCAGACCGCGGGCGGGGTCGTCGGCGGCCTGGCCTACGGGGCCGTGCTGTGGCGGCGGGGGCCGCAGGCCCGTCTCGCCGGACTCGGACTGGGCGCCGGGGCGGCGACGCTCCTGGCCGCGACCGCGTCCGGGCCGCTCACGCTGTGCGCCGTGCTCTTCGCCGCGAGCGTCCTGGCCACCCCGGCGATCACCACCGCCTACCTGGCGGCCGACGCGGCGGCGGGGCCGGGGCGGGCGGTCCGGGCGGGCACGTGGGTCAACACCGCCTACAACGCCGGGGCGTCCGCGGGCGGCGCGGCGGCGGGAGTGCTCGTCTCCCTGGTCGCACCCGCCCAGGGCTACCTGGTCGCGGCCCTGCCCCTGGTGGCCGTGCCCCTGCTCGCGGCCGGGGCCGCGGTGCTCACTCCCAGCGGAAGAGGCGGGCGGCCAGCGCCCCGCCGACGACGGCCCACACCAGGAGGACCGCGAACGAGCCCGCCGAGGGAAGGGAGCCGTCCGCCAGCACCGCCCGCAGCCCCTCGCTCAGAGCGGTGATCGGCAGCGCCGAGGACACCGCCTCCAGCGGGCCGGGGAACGCGCTGACGGGGAAGAGCACCCCGCCCAGCCCCAGCAGCAGGATGTAGACCAGGTTGGCCCCGGCCAGCGTGGCCTCGGCCCGCAGCGTCCCGGCCATCAGCAGCGCCAGCGAGCTGAACGCGGCGGTCGCCAGCAGCACCAGGGCGGCCGCCGCGGCCGCGCCGCCGAACGACACCGCCGGGGCCCAGCCCAGCGCCAGCGCCACGGCGCACAGCACCGCGACCTGGATGACCTGCACGCCCAGCACGGCCAGCGTCTTGGCGGCCAGCAGCCCGAACCGGGACAGCGGGGTGGCGCCCAGCCGCTTGAGCACCCCGTACCGGCGCTCGAACCCGGTGCCGATGGCCAGCCCGGTGAACGACGTCGACATGATCGCCAGCGCCAGGACGCCCGGGGTGAGCGCGTCCACCCGGGGGCCCTCGCCGACGTCCAGGACGGAGGTGAGGCTGAAGCCGACCAGCAGCAGCACGGGGATGACCATGGTCAGCAGGAACTGCTCGCCGTGGCGCAGCATCACCCGCAGTTCCATCCCGGCCTGCGCGGCGACCATCCGCCACATCGGCGCGGCGCCGGGGGCGGGGGCGAACGGGGACGCGGCCCCGTCCGCCGGGCGCGCGGCGCCCGGCGCGGGCGCGGCGGTGCTGGAGATGTGCTCGCTCATGATTCGCGCAGTTCCCTGCCGGTGAGTTCGAGGAAGACGTCTTCGAGGGTACGCCGTCGCACGCGCAGGTCCTCGGCCAGGACGCCGGCGGACGCGCACCAGGCGGTCACCGTGGCGAGGAACTCCGGGCCCAGCGCCCCGGGGTCGTCGGTGCCGATCACGTACTCGCTCCGGCCGCCCGCGCCGCGCGCGGAGGAGATCCGGGTCCCGGCGGGCAGTGCCTCCCGCAGGGCGTCGGCGTCGACGGGGGTGTCGGTGGAGAAGCACACCTCGCGGCGGCCCCCGGCCAGTTCGGCGGGGGTGCCCTCGGCCACGACGGCACCGCGGTCGATGATGACCACGTGGTCGGCGAGGCGCTCGGCCTCCTCCATGTGGTGCGTGGTGAGGATGACGGCCACGCCCGCCTCGCGCAGTTCGGCGACCAGGTCCCAGGTGGCCATCCGCGCCTGGGGGTCCAGGCCCGCGGTGGGCTCGTCGAGGAAGACCAGTTCGGGGCGGCCGACCACGGCGCAGGCCAGCGACAGGCGCTGCTGCTGCCCGCCCGACAGGCGGCGGAACGGGGTGCGCGACACCGAGGTCAGGCCCAGCCGCTCCAGCAGCAGGTCCGGGGACACGGGGGAGGCGTGGAAGGAGGCCATCAGGCGCAGCCACTCGGCCGCGCGGGCCCCGGTGGGCACGCCGCCGGACTGGGGCATGACCCCGACGCGGGGCTTGAGCGCGTCGGCGTCGGAGACCGGGTCCAGGCCCAGCACCCGCACGCTTCCGCCGTCGGCGCGGCGGAAGCCCTCGCAGATCTCGATGGTGCTGGTCTTGCCCGCACCGTTGGGTCCGAGCAGGGCGGTCACCGCGCCCCGGCGCGTCCGGAAGGTGAGGCCGGAGACGGCGGTGGTGGCGCCGTAGCGCTTGACCAGGTCGACGACCTCGACGGCGGCTGTGTCCATGGGCCCAGAGTCTACGTGCGCCCGCGCGAGGCCCTTCACCGCCCCGCGCGCACGGGGGCGGCGCGGGGAGCGGCGGGGCGGCGGCGCGCCCCGGGGGAGGGGCGGACGGGGTGTCCGCATGGCGGGATGGCGGTCTCATTCGGCGAGACGATCGGTCGGAGGTGGGATGACCTGCGCTTTTCCCGGGGCGGCCCCGTTGTGGCGAACTCCCAGTTAGGCAAGCCTGACCTTGGTGACGAAGGGCATGAAAGCGGGTTTGCCACGACGGACTGATTTACGCCACACTGATGTTGTCAAAACCAGGAGCAGTCGTCGAGGGGAGGGATCGTCGTGCCCGACGCCGCCAACGTACCCCGCCCCCTGACCGGGCCCGAACGCGGGGCCGAGACCGGCACCCGCGCGCGCGTGGCCCGGCTCATCCTGGAGCAGGGGCCGATCACCGCCTCCGCCCTGGGCGAGCGGCTCGGCCTGACCCCGGCGGCCATCCGCCGCCACCTCGACAACCTGACCGGCGAGGGCATGGTCGAGGCACGCGACGCCCGGCCCCCGGGCGGCCGACGCGGCAGGGGGCGCCCCGCGCGCGTCTTCGCCATCACCGAGGCCGGTCGCGACGCCTTCGTCCACGCCTACGACGACCTCGCCACCAGCGCGCTCCGCTTCCTCGCGGAGACCGCCGGCCCCGAGGCCGTCGGGGAGTTCGCCCGCAGTCAGGTCGCCGACCTGGAGAGGCGCTACGAGCCGCTGCTCGACGCCGTTCCACCCGAACAGCGCGTCCGGCTGTTGGCCGAGGCCCTGTCCAACGACGGCTACGCCGCCACCGCCGGCCGGGCGCCGGCCCCCGGAGGCGGCGACCAGCTGTGCCAGCACCACTGCCCTGTCGCCCACGTCGCAGCCGAGTTCCCGCAACTCTGCGAGGCCGAGATCGAGGCCTTCGCGCGGCTTCTGGGCACCCCGGTGCGCAGGTTGGCCACCATCGCCCACGGCGACGGTGTGTGCACCACGCACGTCACCCCCAGGGGTGACGACGGGGCGGGCGGGGACGACCACGCCCCCGCGCCCACCAGCGCCCGCCGCACGGCGGGCGGAGGATTGCAACACCACTAGGACGTCTGAGTCCAGGAGGAGTCCGCGCATGACGTCTATCGCGCATCCCGAACTCGAAGGGATCGGTAACTATGAGTACGGCTGGGCCGACTCCGACCAGGCCGGTGCCTCGGCCCGCCGCGGTCTGAACGAAGAGGTCGTCCGCGACATCTCCGCCAAGAAGGACGAGCCGGAGTGGATGACCAGGCTCCGCCTCAAGTCGCTGAAGCTCTTCGACAAGAAGCCCATGCCCAACTGGGGCGCGGACCTGTCCAAGATCGACTTCGACAACATCAAGTACTTCGTGCGGTCCACGGAGAAGCAGGCCACCTCCTGGGAGGAGCTGCCCGAGGACATCAAGAACACCTACGACAAGCTGGGCATCCCCGAGGCGGAGAAGCAGCGCCTGGTCGCCGGTGTGGCCGCGCAGTACGAGTCCGAGGTCGTCTACCACCAGATCCGCGAGGACCTGGAGGAGCAGGGCGTCATCTTCCTGGACACCGACACCGCTCTGAAGGAGCACCCGGAGCTGTTCCAGGAGTACTTCGGCACGGTGATCCCGGCCGGCGACAACAAGTTCGCCGCGCTCAACACCGCCGTGTGGAGCGGCGGCTCCTTCATCTACGTGCCCAAGAACGTGCACGTGGAGATCCCGCTCCAGGCCTACTTCCGGATCAACACCGAGAACATGGGCCAGTTCGAGCGGACGCTGATCATCGTCGACGAGGGCGCCTACGTCCACTACGTCGAGGGCTGCACCGCGCCGATCTACAAGTCGGACTCGCTGCACTCCGCGGTCGTCGAGATCATCGTCAAGAAGAACGCCCGCTGCCGGTACACGACCATCCAGAACTGGTCGAACAACGTCTTCAACCTGGTCACCAAGCGCGCCATCGCCGAAGAGGGCGCGACCATGGAGTGGATCGACGGCAACATCGGCTCCCAGGTGACCATGAAGTACCCGGCCGTCTACCTGATGGGCGAGCACGCCAAGGGCGAGACCCTGTCCATCGCCTTCGCGGGCGAGGGCCAGCACCAGGACACCGGTTCCAAGATGGTGCACTGCGCGCCCAACACCTCCTCCACCATCATCTCCAAGTCGGTGGCCCGCGGCGGGGGCCGCGCCTCCTACCGGGGCCTGGTGCAGGTGCAGGAGGGCGCCCACAACGCCAAGTCCTCCGTCAAGTGCGACGCGCTGCTGATCGACACCATCAGCCGCTCGGACACCTACCCCTACAACGACCTGCGCGAGGACGACGCCGAGCTCGCGCACGAGGCGACCGTCTCCAAGGTCAGCGAGGACCAGCTCTTCTACCTGATGAGCCGGGGCATGGACGAGGACGAGGCCATGGCCATGATCGTGCGCGGGTTCGTCGAGCCCATCGCGCGCGAGCTGCCCATGGAGTACGCGCTGGAACTGAACCGGCTGATCGAGCTTCAGATGGAAGGAGCGGTTGGTTAAGTTGACCGGCCCGAGCATCGAACCCAAGGCCCACAGCCACGGCCTCGGGGACATCCCGTTCTCCAAGCTCGCGACCCACGGGTCCTTCGACGTGAACGACTTCCCCGTCCCCAACGGCCGCGAGGAGGAGTGGCGGTTCACCCCGCTGCGCCGCCTCAAGGGCCTGCACGACGGCAGCGCCGTCGCCGACGGCACCGACAAGGTCGACATCGACGCCCCCGAGGGCGTCACCGTCGAGACCGTCGGCCGTGACGACGCCCGTCTGGGCACCGCCGGCATGCCGGCCGACCGCGTCATCGCCCAGGCCTACTCGTCCTTCGAGCAGGCCACGGTGGTGACCGTCGCCCGCGGCGCCGCGCCGGACCGCCCGGTCACGATCAGGCGCGAGGCCCAGGGGGGCACCCGCTACGACCAGTTCGTCATCGACGTCCAGCCGCTGGCCGAGGCGATCGTCGTCCTGGAGCAGACCGGCACCGGCGTGCGCGCCGGCAGCGTGGACGTCCACGTCGGCGAGGGCGCCCGGCTGACCCTGGTCAGCCTCCAGGACTGGGACCGCGACGCCGTCGACGTCACCCAGCACAACGCCCAGGTCGAGAAGGACGCCACGTTCAAGTCGATCGTCGTCACGCTCGGCGGCGACCTGGTCCGGCTCTCCCCGAAGGTGGCCTACAAGGGGCGCGGCGGCAACGCCGAGCTGCACGGCCTGTACTTCACCGGCGACGACCAGCACCACGAGCACCGCTCGCTCATCGACCACAACATCTCCAACACGCGCTCGCGGGTGGAGTACAAGGGTGCGCTGAGCGGCAAGGGCGCCCACGGTGTGTGGATCGGCGACGTCATCATCGGCGAGGGCACCACCGGCACGGACTCCTACGAGCACAACCGCAACCTCCAGCTCACCGACGACACCCGCGTGGACTCGGTGCCGAACCTGGAGATCTTCACCGGTGAGGTGGAGGGCGCCGGCCACGCCGCCGCCAGCGGTCGCCTCGACGACATCCACCTGTTCTACCTGCGTTCGCGCGGCATCCCGGAGGACGAGGCGCGCCGCCTGGTCATCCGCGGCTACTTCCTGGAGCTCATCAACCGCATCCCGGTCGAGGAGCTCGCCGAGGAGATCATGGCCAAGGTCGAGCGGAAGCTGGCCGCGCATGAGTGACGCCGGTCGCTGGGTGAAGGTCGCCGAGCTCGCCGAGATCCCCGAGGAGGGGGTCCTCGGGGTCGAGACCGACGACGAGACGCCCATCGCACTGGTCCGGTCCGAGGGCGAGGTGTTCGCGCTGCGGGACGTGTGCTCGCACGCGGAGGTCCGCCTGTCCGAGGGCGAGGTCGAGGACGGCACCATCGAGTGCTGGCTGCACGGCTCCTGCTTCGACCTGCGCTCGGGGGCGCCGATCAACCCGCCCGCCACCCGGCCGGTCCCCACCTACGACGTGAAGATCGACGGCGACGACGTGCTCGTGTCGTTGGACGAGAAGAATTCCTGAGGCTGAAATGACGAAGTTCGAAATCCGCGGTCTGCGCGCCGACGTCCTGATCGGCGAGGACGAGCGCCGAGAGATCCTCAAGGGCGTCGACCTCACCATCAACTCCGGTGAGACCCACGCCATCATGGGCCCCAACGGCTCGGGCAAGTCCACTCTGGCCTACGCCATCGCCGGGCACCCGCGCTACGAGATCACCGACGGCGAGGTCCTCCTCGACGGCGAGAACATCCTCGACATGAGCGTGGACGAGCGCGCCCGCGCCGGCGTCTTCCTGGCCATGCAGTACCCGGTCGAGGTCCCGGGCGTGTCCATGTCCAACTTCCTGCGCAGCTCCGTCACCGCGGTGCGCGGCGAGGCCCCCAAGCTCCGCCAGTTCTCCAAGGAGCTGCAGGGCGCGATGAAGGACCTGTCCATCGACCCGGCGTTCGCCGCCCGCGGCGTCAACGAGGGCTTCTCCGGCGGCGAGAAGAAGCGCCACGAGATCCTCCAGCTGGAGCTGCTCAAGCCGAAGGTCGCGATCCTGGACGAGACCGACTCCGGCCTGGACGTCGACGCGCTCAAGGTCGTCTCCGAGGGCGTCAACCGCGCCAAGGAGAACAACGACCTGGGCGTCATGCTCATCACGCACTACACCCGGATCCTCAACTACGTGAAGCCGGACCACGTCCACGTCTTCGCCAACGGCCGCATCGCCGAGTCCGGCGGCTCCGAGCTGGCCGACACCCTGGAGGCCGAGGGCTACGAGCGTTTCGTGAAGGCGGGCGCATAACCCATGACCACGGTCCGCGAGTTCGGTGGGGCCCCAGGCCCGCTCGACGTCGCGGCGATCCGGAAGGATTTCCCGATCCTGTCCCGGACCGTCCGCGACGGGCGTCCGCTGGTGTACCTGGATTCCGGGGCGACCTCGCAGAAGCCCCGCCAGGTGCTGGACGCCGAGCGTGAGTTCTACGAACGCCACAACGCGGCGGTGCACCGCGGTGCGCACCAGCTCGCGGAGGAGGCGACCGACGCCTACGAGGCGGCGCGGGAGACCATCGCCCGCTTCATCGGCGCCGACGCCGGAGAGGTGGTGTTCACCAAGAACGCCACCGAGGCGGTCAACCTCGTCGCGTACGCGATGGGCAACGCCGCCACGGCGGACGAGGGCCTGCGCCGCTTCCAGGTGGGGCCCGGCGACGAGATCGTCGTGACCGAGATGGAGCACCACGCCAACCTGGTGCCCTGGCAGGAGCTGTGCCGTCGCACCGGGGCCACCCTCCGGTGGTTCCCGGTGACGGACCAGGGCCGGCTGGACCTCTCGGACCTCGACACCCTCGTCGGCGAGCGCACCAGGGTGGTCGCCTTCACGCACCAGTCCAACGTGCTGGGCACCGTCAACCCGGTGGCCGACATCGTCGCCCGGGCCCGCGAGGTGGGGGCCCTGACGGTGCTGGACGCCTGCCAGTCGGTGCCGCACATGCCGGTGGACGTGGCGGAGCTGGGTGTGGACTTCCTGGCCTTCTCCGGGCACAAGATGCTCGGGCCCAACGGCATCGGCGTCCTGTGGGGGCGCCGGGAGCTGCTGGAGGCCATGCCGCCGTTCATCACCGGCGGGTCCATGATCGGTGTGGTCCACATGGAGTACTCCACCTGGGCCGAGCCGCCGCAGCGGTTCGAGGCCGGGGTGCCGATGGCGCCGCAGGCGGTGGCCCTGGCCGCGGCCTGCGACTACCTGTCGGCCGTGGGCATGGACCGCATCGCCGCCCACGAGCACACGCTGGTGGAGTACGCGCTCAAGGCGCTCTCCGACGTCGAGGGGCTGCGCCTCATCGGCCCCGCGGACGCCGTGGACCGCGGCGGCGCGGTGTCCTTCGAGGTGGAGGGCATCCACCCGCACGACCTCGGGCAGGTGCTCGACGACCGCGGGGTGGAGGTCCGGGTGGGACACCACTGCGCCTGGCCGCTGCACCGCGCCCTGGGCGTGCACTCCACCACGCGCGCGTCGTTCTACCTCTACAACACCACGGAGGACGTGGACGCTCTCGTGGCGGCCGTCAGGGCCGCGCAGGAGTTCTTCGGAACCCGGGGCTAGGGCCCGCGTCCCGCGGACGGGTCCGGGCCCCGCAGACCCCGGACCCGCCCGCGGCGGAACGCAGGGCGGAAGAACGACGAGGAAGACCCGCACATGCAGCTGGACGCGATGTACCAGGAGATCATCCTGGACCACTACCGGAACCCGCACCACAAGGGGCTGCGGGATCCGCACAACGCCGAGGCGCACCACATCAACCCCACCTGCGGGGACGAGGTGACGCTCCGGGTGGCGCTGACCCCGGCGCAGGGGGACGGAACGCTGGACGACCGGGCACTGGTCAGCGACGTCTCCTACGAGGGCATGGGCTGTTCGATCAGCCAGGCCAGCACGTCGGTGCTGACCGACCTGCTGATCGGGCGCACGGTGGCCGAGGGGATGCGGACCCTGGAGGCCTTCAACGAGCTCATGCACTCCAAGGGCAAGGGCGAACCCGACGAGGAGGTCCTGGAGGACGCGGTCGCGTTCGCCGGGGTGTCCAAGTACCCGGCCCGGATCAAGTGCGCCCTCCTCGGATGGATGGCGTGGAAGGACGCGGTAGCGCAGTCCCTGGAGAAGGAAGGCGTCTGATGTCAGCGAGCGAGAACGAGACCACGACGACCGAGGCCGCACCGGCCGAGGTCCCGCTGTCCCCCGAGGCCGAGGCGCTCGTCGAGGAGATCGGTGAGGCCCTCAAGGACGTCATCGACCCCGAGCTCGGCGTCAACGTCGTCGACCTGGGGCTGCTGTACGGGGTGAACGCCGACGACTCGGTGATCACCCTGGACATGACCCTCACCAGCGCCGCCTGCCCGCTCACGGACGTGATCGAGGACCAGGCCACCAGCGCGCTGGAGGAGTTCGAGCGCGAGGTCAAGATCAACTGGGTCTGGATGCCGCCGTGGGGTCCGGACAAGATCACGGACGACGGGCGCGACCAGCTGCGCATGCTGGGCTTCAACGTCTGATCCGTCCGACGGCCGAACGGGCCGGGCACCCTCGCGGGGTGTCCGGCCCGTCGCCGTGTCAGCGGGCCTTCTGGGTGACGGCCACACAGGCCAGGACCACGAGGACGGTCGGCAGGGCGCCGGCGCCGGGCCGCTCGCCCAGGAGCAGCACCGCCCAGGTCAGGGTGAGCAGGGGCTGGACCAGCTGGATCTGCCCGGCCCGCGCGACGCCGATCAGGCCCATGCCCCGGTACCACGGGACGAACCCGCCGAACTGGCTGACCAGCGAGAGGTAGACCAGCCCGGCCACCGCCGAGGGGGTCGGCGCGGCCGGCTCCAGGACCAGGGCGGCGGCGGTGGCGGGCAGGCTGAGGGGCAGGGTGAGCACCAGGCCCCAGGCGATCACCCGCCAGCCGGGCATCGAGGCCGCCAGGCGGCCGCCTTCGGCGTACCCGTAGGCGCAGGCGAGCAGGGCGCCCGCCAGGAACAGGTCCCCGAGCCCGGGGGAGCCCCCGGTGCGGGCGAGGGTGAACCCGGCCACGGCCGCGGCGCCGACCCCGGCGGCGATCCAGAACGCGGGGGAGTGGCGGGTGCCGCCCAGGAGGGTGGCCAGGACGGCGGTGGTCACCGGGAGCAGGCCGACGACCACGGCGGCGTCGCCCGCGCCCGTGTTCCCCAGCGCCAGGGAGGTCAGCAGTGGGAAGCCCACCACACAGCCCGCGCCGACCGCCGCCAGCGCGGGCAGCTGCGCGCGGGTGGGCAGCGGCGCGCGGACGGCGGCCAGGCATCCGGCCGCGATCAGCCCGGCGACCGAGGCCCGCAGCACGGCGGTGGTCCACGGGCCGAAGCCCTCCAGGGCCAGGGCGGTGGAGGGGAGGGTGAAGGAGAAGGCGACCACTCCGAGGAGGGCCAGGACGGCGCCGTGCGGAACCGCTACCGAAGAACTGGTGGTAGCGCTATCGTGTGCTTTCATGAACAAGGGTAGCAATGGCCGGGATCTGACCGAGACCCTGCGTCGGGAGTTCGAGCGCTACGCTCCCGGGGAGCGGCTGCCCGCCAGCCGGACCCTGGTGGAGCGGCACGGGGTGGGGCCCGTGACCCTCTCCCGGGCGATGGCCCGCCTGGTCGCCGAGGGACTCGTGGTCACCCGCCCCGGCGCGGGCTCCTTCCGGGCCGGCGAGCCCGTGCGCCGGCCCGTGCGGGACACCTCCTGGCAGGAGGTCGCCCTGGACGCGGTGCCCGAGGCGGGCGGGGTCCCGCGCGGCCCGGACGACTCCGGGTTCCTCGCCACCCTCGCCCCCGCCCCGGCCGGCGTCGTCCCGCTGAACGGCGGCTACCCGCACGCCTCACTGCGGCCGGACCGGGAGCTGGCCGCCGCCGCGGCCCGGGCCGCCCGCCGCCCCGGCGTGTGGGGGAGCCCGCCGCTGGAGGGGGTGGCGGAGCTGCGCGACTGGTTCGCCCGGGAGATCGACGGGACCTCGCTGGACGCCTCGCACGTGCTGGTCACGGCGGGCGGGCAGAGCGCCCTGTCCACCGCGCTGCGGGCGCTGGCCCGGCCCGGGGCGCCGGTCCTGGTGGAGTCGCCGACCTACCCGGGCCTGCTGGCCATCGCCCGGTCCCTGGGCATGCGCCCGGTGCCGGTCCCGGTGGACCGGGACGGGGTGCGGGTGGAACTGCTGGTCGAGGCGTTCGCCGCCACCGGTGCCCGGGTGCTGGTGTGCCAGCCCCTGTTCCACAACCCGACGGGGGCGGTGCTGGCGCCCGAGCGCCGCGCCGGGGTGCTGCGCGCCGCCCGGGAGGCGGGCGCGTTCGTGGTGGAGGACGACTACGCCCGGCGGCTGGCGCACACCGACGCCCCGCCCCTGCCGCCGCCCCTGATCGCCGACGACCGGCACGGGACGGTGGTGCACGTCCACTCGCTGACCAAGGCGTCCTCGCCCGGGCTGCGGGTGGGCGCCCTGGCGGCGCGCGGGCCGGTGCTGCGCCGGCTGCGCGCCGTCCAGGTGGTGGAGTCCCTCTTCGTCCCCCGGGTCCTCCAGGAGACGGCCCTGGAGCTGGTGGGCTCCCCGGCCTGGGGGCGGCACCTGCGGGCGCTGGCCGAGGGGCTGACCCGGCGGCGCACGGCGGTGGCGGCCGCCCTGCTGGAGCGGGCGCCGGCGGTGGAGCAGGTGTTCCGGCCGGGCGGCTACCAGGTGTGGGCGCGCCTGCCCGACGGCACCGACGAGGACGCCGTCGCGGAGGCCGCGCAGCGGGCCGGTGTGAAGGCGGCGTCCGGCAGGCCGTTCTTCCCCGGGGAGCCGCCCGCGCCGTACCTGCGCCTGGCCTACGCCGGCACCTCGGGGCCGGAGGAGGCCGCCGAGGGGGCGGTCCGGCTGGCGGCGGCCCTGGACGCCGCCCGGGACCCGGCCTAGAAGGGGCGGCGGGCGCCGGCCGGGTCCGCCAGGGCGTGCACCTCGGCGGCGACCTCCTCGGGGCCCTCGACGGCGCGGCCGAAGGGCAGCCGGACGTCGTGGTCGCCGTCGGGGCCCTCGAAGCGCAGGGTCAGGCCGTAGCGGTCCACGCCCAGGGGGCGGGGCGGGACCGGGGGGACGTCCCCGGGGCAGGCCTCGGCCAGCGCGGCGAGCAGGTCCGGGTGGTCCTCCTCCAGGTGGCGCAGCCAGGGGCCCTCCCAGCGGCCCAGCGGGTCCGGCCGGGCCCGGAGGAACTCGTCGTTGCCGAGAAGGTGGCAGCCCTCGGCGTCGGAGTGCACCACCAGGTAGGGGTCCATGGCGACCATGGTGCGGCCGTGGCCGATGTCGAGCAGGCGCTCGTCGGGGTCGTCGCGGATCAGCCGCAGGGCCCGCATGCGCGCCGTCGCCTCGTCCAGCGCGGTGAGGGTGCCGCTGATCCACAGCAGCGAGCGCGTGGGGTCGCGCAGCGCCACCGCGCTGGTGTCCGTGAACTCGACGGTGGCCGCGGTGCGCCCGCGGGACATCTCGTCCAGCAGGTGGTGGCGGTCGGGGAGCAGCAGGCTCACCGTGCCGCCGGGGTGTACGTGGCAGGCCGGGTCGACGAGGTGGAGGGTGCCGCTCTGGGTCGTGACGGTGGCCGGGTTGGGCCGGGCCAGGACCGCTCTGGCGCGTTCGGCCGGGGAGGGGGCCAGGTGCCGGGAAGTATGCAGGGGAACCACCTCAACTATGCTTAGGTAAGGCTAACCTACAAGAATGGTGAGGCGGGGGGAAAGTCCCGGAGGGTAAAAAACCAGGCCCCCGGTCGGGGGACCGGGGGCCTGGGCGGTGGGGTTCTAGTGGGCGGCGAACAGGCCGGCGCGCAGCTCGCCCGCGATGTCGTTGTCGCCCCGTCGGGTGAGCAGCTCCACCAGGGACTGCGGATCGGTCGGGGCCCGCTCGTCGCTGTCGGTGATCCGGCGGGAGAGGATCTTGAGCGCCTCCTCGGTGGAGGACGGCGCCGTGTAGCCGCTCAGGTGCAGTGCCCGCGCGGTCGGCGAGTAGTTGCTCAGGTCGGTCGCCGGCAGCTTGCGCGCGTCCAGCCGGTCGCCCGACACGGTGATGAAGACGCGGTCGCCGGGCTGGGCGGCCTGGCGGCGCAGCAGCGGCCGCAGCGAGTCGAACGCGGGCTGGTCGCGCCAGACCAGGACCAGCAGGTCCGCGCCGGGCGCGGTCAGGCACAGGAGCCGTCCCGGCTG
The DNA here is from genome assembly GCF_018316655.1 of Nocardiopsis changdeensis. GTDB lineage: Bacteria > Actinomycetota > Actinomycetes > Streptosporangiales > Streptosporangiaceae > Nocardiopsis > Nocardiopsis changdeensis. The sequence continues at coordinate 2,302,046 of NZ_CP074133.1, forward strand.
CAGGCCCAGGTGGGTGGCGTACCCGGCGGGCACCGCCACCGGGGCGCCGTTGAGGTGGTCGGCGGTGATGTCGATGCGGTGCCACCACCGGCCGTCGGGCGCCCGGAAGCAGCGGGCCGCCATGGCCGGGTCGCCCGGGACCGGCCGCGCCGGGGCGGCGGGCGGTGCCATCGGGGCCGGGGCGGGCGGCGGCTGCTCCGGCGGTGCGGGCATCCGCATGCCCGCGGGGGCCGCGAACGGCGCGGGCGCGGGGCGTACGGGCTCCGGCGCCGGGCCCGGGCCGTCGGGGCGGCGGCGGATCGGCAGCCCGTTCTCCGTGGTGGCCCCCGAGTCGTCCGCGGTGTGCCCGGGCTGGCCGCCGGGCGCCTCCATCGGGACCGACGGGTCCACGAGCACGCGCCCGTCCTGCAGGCTCACCCCGGGGGTGCTGAGCAGCCAGGCGCGCAGCTCCTGCTGGCGGATGCCGATCCGGCCCAGCCGGATGCCCGCCTCGGTCAGGCCCGGCCCGTCGGCCAGCAGCTCGCGGGTCTGCCAGCGCAGCCGGCCCGGGTCGTCGGCGATGAGCCAGCCGTTGTGCATGCGCCGGTCGGTGAACAGGGTGATGACCACCCGCCACAGCGGCGTGTTCAGGGTGGGCACCTCCACCGGGTGGTCGGGGTGGGCGTTGATCAGCCGGTCGATCGTGGTGGCCGTGCCCAGCTGCTCCGACAGGTCCCGCAGGTGCTTGGTGATGGGTGCGCCCTCGGGCGAGTTCAGCCAGCGCAGCAGCCGCTCCTCGACCTTGCGCTGGGCGGCGCGGATGTCGGTGACGTCCACGGCGATCTGCTCCGACAGCACCCGGATGCTGATGGGGTCGGTGGCGAACAGGCGCTCGGCGGCCACCGTCCGCTCCAGGTCGGGCCAGGAGCGGAACATCTCCTCGACCATGTCCACCAGGGGGTGCTCGCCCAGGGCCGGGGCGGCCGGGCGCTCCTCCTGCTCGGGGCGGTGCTTGGGCGGCCCGAAGCTGGGTCTGCGCAGGGTCCGCCCGGGACCCAGCAGCGAGCTGCGGAACTGCGAGCGCAGATCGCCCACGCCGTTCCCGGCCGAGACCTCGGCCTCCAGCGCCGCCCCCGGGATCATCGCGGCGGAGCTCACCATGGCCATCGGCACCGGCTCGTGCCCGCCGACGGCGACCGGCAGGGGGGCCTCCTGGTGCTCCTCGTCGCGCTGGGCGCGCAGCGCCCGCAGCGTGCGGATGGCCCGGGTGGCCGGGGTCTGCGGCGGAGTCGGGTCGCCTCCGACGCCCCCGGAGGCCGAGGCCTGGTCGGAGCCGGTGGCGGTGGTCAGGTAGTCCAGGGCGCTGCGCACGTGCTCGGGCGCGGTGTCGGGCAGCCAATGCGCGATGGTGCGCACCGCCTCCAGCATCAGCGCGGGCGAGGGGGCGGGGCCGCCGGGCAGGTCGCCGCAGGGCTGCAGGGCCCGCCAGGCCACGGTGCTCACCACGTCCATCACGCGGCAGTCGCCCAGGGGCCAGGAGCCGATCTCCTGGGGAGGGCTGGAGATGAGGTGGTCCCAGTCGCCGGCCGTCGACAGCACGGCGCTGCGCACCGGCTCGGCGAGGTCCTCGCAGTGCACTTCCTGGGAGCGCAGGTTCGGCAGGAACTCGGCCAGGGGCACGTGCGCCCACTGCTCCACGGCCAGGCGCGCGATCCCGTGCGCCAGCCAGGGCGGACCGGCGATCTCCAGGACCCTGGCGACCGGCAGCGAGTGCCACCAGCCGTCGATCAACCGGTCATGGTGGAGCAGTGGAGCCACGTCCGGCGACCTCGACCACCGCAGCGCGGGTGCGAGGTCGACGAGGCAGATCGGAGAGACGGCGTTCATCCGCTGGGGACCTCGACCTCCTGGTGTCTGCACGTGAATTGGGGAGGAACCGCACGGGCCTTCGGTTCGATGCACCACAGTACGCGCCCTTCACCCGCTGGGGGGACCCGTCCGGAGGACGGGCGGGGATGCCAGGGGTGGGCACGGCGGCCGGGGGACAGGGGTGCCGTGAGCACTTCTCGGAGATCGTACGTCCCTTGACGCCACATGGGTACCCCCAGGCCGTCCCGGTCCGGGCGGAGGGCGCCCCGGCGGCGGGCCGGCCGTCTCCCCGGTACGGGAACGGGGGCACATGCGACTGCAAGAATATGTGATCCACCTCATAAAGGACATTCGGCTCTTCCACCGGTGTGCGGCCGTTGTTGTTCACGGAGCCTTCACGCCTGCTCCCCGTTCCCGCAACGGGGGAGGACTACCGGAGACGGAGGATGCAGGCGCGCCCCACCAGCGCGTTCGGTGACCGGCACGCCTTCGTCGGTCCCGGGTATGCTGGATGGGCACTGTCCTCGCCCGAACGACCTTCGAGCCGGGTGGCCGCCCCGCGGCCGCAGGGGTCGACGGTGTTTCGGAGACGGGGGGCGACCCACCGCGACCCGTACCAGGATTCCGTACCCGCGCACCCTACGGCGCCCAGTCGGCGTGGGACGGTCGAGCCGGATGATTGGTTGACGTGACAGACCTTGAGATGAATCCCCCCGTGACCGCTCCCGCGCGCAGACCGGAGCCCATCCGGTCCTATGTGGCGATCGGTGACAGCATCACCGAGGGGATGGAGGACGACAGCGGTCCCGGCGGCCAGTACCGCGGTTTCGCGGACCGGCTCGCCGAGCACCTGGGCCAGGTGACCGCGGACTTCCGCTACGCCAACCTGGGTGTGCGCGGCCGCCGTATGAAGCACATCTTCGGCGAGCAGCTCGACCGGACCCTGGAGTGGAAACCCGACCTGGTCACCGTGCTGGCGGGCGGCAACGACGTGCTGCGCCCGGGCACCCACCTGGACGACCTGGCCGAGGAGTTCGAGCGGGGCATCCGCCGCCTGCGCGACGCGGGCATCCGCACCGTGATCCTGTCCGGTCACGACACCGGGTGGATCCCCGTGCTGCGCTACTACCGCGGCCGCATCGCCGTGTTCAGCATGCACATGCGCGCGATCGCCGAGCGCACCGGGACCGAGATCGTCGACATGTGGGCGCTCAACGCCCTCACCGACCCCCGGGCCTGGAGCGAGGACCGGCTCCACCTCAACGGCACCGGCCACCAGATCGTCGCGGCCCGCATCGCCGACCTGCTGGGCTTCCCGATGGGGCCGCGCGAGTCCTGGACCGACCCCTGGACCACCCCGCCCCGGCAGCTGCCCGCCATCCTGCGCCGCCGGGAGAACCGTCGCTGGGCCCGCCAGTACCTGGTGCCGTGGCTGCGCCGCCGGGCCATGGGCCGCTCCTCGGGCGACGGCCTGCTGCCCAAGCGCCCCGAGCTGGACTACCTCAACGACGAGGCGTCCCGCGAGCGTATCGCCCGCGCCATCGCCGAGGGCCGCTCCCCGCTGCCCCAGGTGGAGGAGGCCGCCGAGCAGCCGACCAACAGCCCGTCCGGCGTCAAGGGCCCCGAGCCCCTGCGCTGAACCCGGCCGCACGCGCCCCGCCCCGGACCCCGGTGCGGGGCGTCGCCGTTCCCGGGCCCGTCCGCGCCCCTGCCCCGGCTTCGGGCGGACCGGCGGGGTTCCGGAGGCCCGGAGGAGACGGCCGCGAGGAAGGGCCGCGGCCGCGGGCCGTCCGTCGAGGTCACCGACGCGGGACCGAAGGCCCCCGCTCCGGAAGGGCGCCGGGTGAGGCGGCGGTGCTTCGGCCGCCGGGCCCGTCCGCGGAGCGCGGGTCCGAAGGGAGACGGCTGCGAGGAAGGGCCGCGGCCGCGGGCCGTCCGTCGAGGGCACCGGGCGGGGCGGCGGTGCTTCGGTCGCCGGGCCCACGGGTCTGAAAGGAGACGGCCTAGCTGCGGGAGAGGGACTGGATGAGGTCGCTGATGTGGACCACGCCCAGGCACTGCCCGTAGGTGTTGACCACCACGAGGTCGTCGTAGACGCGTTCGGTGTCCTGGCCGGCGACGCGCAGCGCGGCGATCGCCGACATCCACGCCGGGACCGTGCGCGGCGACTCCGCCAGCCGGATCGCGGGGCGCTTGGCGTGCAGGGCGTGCCCGTAGCGCCCGGTCACCGACAGCAGGAACCGGGTCCGGTCGATCACGCCCACCGGGCGATCCCGGTGGTCGATGAGGATCGCGCTGTTGAGGGCCTTGTCGTCGGTGAAGGCCTCCAGGATCTGCTCGGCCGTGGTGTCGGCGTCGAACCCCACCGGCGGGACCATGAACTCGGTGACCCGCGGGCCCTCGTCCCCCGCCCGCTCCTGCCCGGCGGTCGGCTCCGGCACCGGGGTCACCCGCTCCCCGGGCCGCCAGGCGGCGTCGGCGAAGAACGGGCCGGTGCCCACCTTCACCCCGCAGCGGCGCAGCCGCACCACGTCCTCGGCGGTGTCCACCCCCGCGGCCATGGCGTACACCCCGCTGCCGCGGCCGATCCGGGCCAGGCCCTCCACCACGGTGGCGTGCCGCTGGTCGGCGGCCACACCCGAGACCACGCCCGGGTCGATCCGCATCAGGAACGGCGCCGCCTCGACGACCAGGTCCGGGCGCACCATCGCGGTGCCGAAACCGCACCGGAAGCCCGCGCTGCGCAGCCGCGCCACCCCCGACACGACGATCTTGCGGGGCAGGTCGGCCAGCTCGGCCCCGAGCATGAACGTGATGTCGCGGGGCCGCCGCCCGGCCCGGCGCAGCAGGCTGTCCACCAGGTCGACGAACCCATTGCGCGCCATCAGGGTCCGCGCGGGCAGCGGCAGCACCAGCGGGAGCAGGCTCTCGGTCCCGGCGGACTCGCGCACCAGGGACAGCAGCCACTCCGCGATGGCCTCCATCTCCTCCGGAGGCATCTCCAACGGCCCGGCCCCGGTCCCGGCGGGGGCGGGGGAGATGATCTCGACGGCCACGATGGCGCCCGAGTCCAGGTCGACGATCGGCTGGAAGCCGAACGGCGTCCGGTCCGGACGGGGTGCCGGTCCGGCCGCCCGGGGAGCTGTCACCGTGGGGGCCCGGTGCGAGTGCGCTGTGGTCACCTCTCCATGGTGACGACACGCCCTGCGTACCTGAAGGCGTTTTCGCGGCTGTTCAGCTCACCTTCACGGGCCGTTGGTCGGGTCCTCCCCCGACAAGGAGAAGGGCCCCGCCAGCGGGCGGGGCCCCGTGCGTCCGCGGACGCGGTGTCGCCGGGTCAGGCCCGGCGGAACACCAGCGCGACGTTGTGGCCGCCGAACCCGAAGGACTCGTTGATCGCGGCGACATCGCCGGAGGGCATGTCCCGGGGCTTGTCGCGGACGATGTCCACCGCCACCTCCGGGTCCAGCTCCTGGATGTTGATGGTCGGCGGGATGCGCCCGTCGTGCAGCGCCAGGATCGTGGCGATCGACTCCACCGCGCCCGCGCCGCCCAGCAGGTGGCCGGTCATGGACTTGGTGGAGGTCACCGCGACCCGGTCGGCGGCCGCACCCAGCGCGGCGCGGATGGCGCGGGTCTCGCCCACGTCGCCCGCCGGGGTGGAGGTGGCGTGCGCGTTGACGTGCACGATGTCCTCGGGGGCCAGGTCGGCGTCGGCCAGCGCCTGGGTGATGGCTCGGGACTGGCCGGCGCCCTCCGGGTCGGGCTGGACGATGTCGTAGGCGTCGTTGGTGTAGCCGACACCGGAGGCGTGCGCGTACACGCGGGCGCCGCGCTTGGCGGCGTGCTCGGCCGACTCCAGGATGACGATGCCCGCGCCCTCGCCCATGACGAAGCCGTCGCGGTCCTTGTCCCAGGGGCGCGACGCCGTCTGCGGGTCGTCGTTGCGGGTGGACAGGGCGCGCATCGACGCGAACGAGGCGATGTTGAGCGGGTGGATCGCGGCCTCGGTGCCGCCCGCGATGACGATGTCGGCGCGGCCGGCGCGGATCATGTCGACACCGTTGGCGATCGCCTCGGCGCTGGAGGCGCAGGCGCTGACCGGGACGTGCGAGCCGGCACGGGCGGTGTACTCCAGGCTGATGGCGGCGGCCGGGCTGTTGGGCATGAGCATGGGCACGGTGAACGGGGAGACCCGCCGCCAGCCCTTCTCACGGAAGGTGTCGTACTGCTCCAGGATGGTCAGGATGCCGCCGATGCCGCTGGAGACCACCACGCCCAGGCGCAGCGGGTCCACCTCCGGGGAGCCGGCGTCGGCCCAGGCCTCGCCGGCGGCGATGAGCGCGAACTGCTGTGTGCGGTCCAGGCGGCGCAGCCGGGGCTTGGGGAGTTTCTCCGAGGGTTCCTGCGCGATGCGCCCGGCGAAGTGCACCGGGAGGCTCTCGTGCCACTCCTCGGGCAGCGTGCTGATGCCGGAACGGCCGTCGAGGAGCGCGGACCATGTGGTCGCGACGTCCCCCCCGAGCGGGGTGGTGGCGCCGAGGCCGGTGACGACGACATCGGTCTTTGCCATGATCCGATCGCCCTTCGTGGGTCGGTCCCGGCTGCGGGGCCGGGCGTGGCGGATGACTGGGGTGGTCCGGCGGAGTGGGCCGGTCGGGTCGCCGGGCCGGGTCATCGGTCCCCGGCGACCCGGACGATCACTTCTGGATGAAGGTGACGACGTCCTGGACCGTCTTGAGGTCCTTGAGCTGCTCGTCGGGGATCTCCACGCCGAACTTGTCCTGGGCGGCGACGGCGATCTCCACCATGGACAGCGAGTCGATGTCGAGGTCGTCCACGAAGCTCTTCTCCGGGGTGACCTCGGAGGGGTCGGTGCCGACGATCTCCTCGATGATCTCGCCGAGGCCTTCCAGGATCTCCTGCTCGCTGAAAGTCTTCTGCTCGCTGGAAGCCATGTTCTTCTCCTTGCGTGTGTTCTGTGAACGGGGATGCGGTCCGGATCTTCGGCCGCGTGCCTCAGGGGATGCGGATCACCTGTGCGGCATAGACCAGCCCCGCGCCGAAGCCCAGGGTGAGGACGGTGCTCCCCGACGGGAGCTCCCCGCGTCCGATCATGCGCGACAGCGCGAGCGGGACGGACGCGGAGGAGGTGTTGCCAGCGGTGACGATATCGCGGGCCACGAGTGCCTGGGGCGCGCCCAGCTTCTTGGCGATCGACTCGACGATCCGCAGGTTGGCCTGGTGCGGGACGAAGGCGGTGAGCTCCTCGGGGGCCACCCCGGCGCGCTCCAGCGCCTCCAGCGCGGTCTTGTAGAGCTCGGTGGTGGTCCAGCGGAAGACCGCCTGGCCCTCCTGCCAGAGGTACTTGTGGTCGCGCAGGTGGATCTTGTCGGCGCGCTCGCCGGAGGAGCCCCACACCACCGGGCCGATGGCGTTGTCCTCCGAGGCGGAGACCACGGCCGCCCCGGCGCCGTCGGCGAAGATCACACAGGTGGAGCGGTCCTCCCAGTCCACCCAGTCGGAGAGCTTCTCCGAGCCGATGACCAGGACGTTGCGGGAGCTGCCGCCGCGCACCATGTCGGCGGCCACGCCCAGGGCGTAGCAGAACCCGGCGCAGGCGGCGTTGAGGTCGAACGCGCCGGGGGCGACGATGCCCAGCCGGGCGGCGACGGTCGCCGCGGTGTTGGGGATCTGGTCCTGCGGGGTGCAGGTGGCCACGATCACCAGGTCGATGTCCTCCGGGGACAGCCCGCCGGCGGCCAGGGCCTTGCCGCCCGCGGCCACGGCCATGCTCGCCACGGTGTCCTCGGGCCCGGCGATGCGCCGCTCCTTGATGCCGACGCGGCTCTGGATCCACTCGTCGCTGGTGTCGACCCGCTTCTCCAGGTCGGCGTTGGTGACCACCTGGGCCGGCTGGTACTCGCCGAAGGAGCGGATGGCCGCGCCGCCGGGGATGCTCGGGGTGGGGAACATGGGTCAGCCTTCCTGGTCGGTGCCCGCGGCGGAGGTCCCCGCGTGCTCCTTGATGAGGACGCCCGCGCGCTCGATGTCCTCGGGCGTCTTCACCGCGAGGAGGTCGATGCCGCGCAGGGCGCGCTTGGCCAGACCGGTGAGCGTGCCCGCGGGGGTCAGCTCGATGAGGGCGGTGACGCCCAGATCCGCCAGGGTCCCCGTGCAGGCGTCCCAGCGCACGGGGGAGGAGATCTGGGTGACCAGCCGGTCCAGGTACTCCTTGCCGCCCTCGACCACCGCGCCGTCGGCGTTGGACAGGATCGGCACCACCGGGTCGGAGGGCGACAGCAGGCCCGCGGCCGCGCGCACCCGCTCCACGGCCGGGGCCATGTGCTCGGTGTGGAAGGCGCCCGCCACCGACAGGGGGCGCAGCCGCGCCTTCTCCGGCGGGTTCTCGGCGAAGGCCGCCAGCTGCGCGGTGGTGCCCGCGGCGACGATCTGGCCCGAGCCGTTGTCGTTGGCCGGGGTGAGCCCCGCGGCGGCGATGGCCGCCAGCACCTGCTCGCGGTCGCCGCCCAGGACGGCGGTCATACCGGTCTCGGTGCGGGCGGCGGCGTCGGCCATGCCGCGGCCGCGCTCGGCGACCAGGGACAGGGCGTCCTTGGGGGAGAGCACACCGGCCACCGCGGCGGCGGTGAACTCGCCGACGCTGTGGCCGGCGACGGCGTCCACCAGGGAGGCCTCCGCCGGCAGGGCGGGGGAGGGCGAGGTCAGCGGGCTCAGGACCGCCGACGCCGCGACCAGGCCCGCGGCGACCAGCAGCGGCTGGGCGACGGCCGTGTCGCGGATCTCGTCGGCGTCCGCGGTGGTGCCGTAGCGCACCAGGTCGAGCCCGACGACCTCCGACCACGCGGAGAGCTGGGCGGCGACGCCGGGCAGCTCGAGCCACGGGGAGAGGAATCCGGGAACCTGGGCACCTTGGCCGGGAGCAACGATTACAAGCACGACATCCACCTTGCCCTGTAGGAGATCACCGGTTGGAGGGGGAGGCACACGAAGTTCCCTCGGGGGTGCTTGTGGGAACCCCACAAACCCGTGTTCGACGTGTGTCCACAAGCCCGCAGGCCGGTGAGAGGGGTCACCCTCCGACCGTACATCCCCGCAGCCCGGGGGCTCTCCCGCCGCCGTCCGGAGGGCTTCAGCCCCGGAGCGCCGGGGTGGACCGCAGCCCCCGGGGGCGGGGGATGCGAACCTAGAGGGGTGAACACCGATGAGAACGCCGGGACCGACGAGCAGGAGCGCGTCCGCGCCGAGACGGTCCGCCGCCTGGAGCGCTCCATGGGCGCCCTGGGCACCGCCGCCGTCGCCCGCATGGAGGAACGCCTCGGCTGGTTCCGCCGGATGTCGGCCCAGGACCGGTCCTGGGTGGGCCTGGTCGCCCAGTCCGGGGTGGCGGCGTTCGTCGACTGGTTCCGCAACCCCAGGCGCGGGCGCCCCGCCATCACCGTCGAGGTCTTCGGCACCGCTCCGCGGGAGCTGACCCGGTCGGTGTCCCTGCAGCAGACCGTCGACATGATCCGCGTCGTCATCGACGTCGTCGAGGGCCAGGTCGACGAGCTGGCCGCGCCCGGCGGCGCCCAGCAGCTGCGCGAGGCCGTGCTGCGCTACACGCGCGAGGTGGCGTTCAGCTCCGCCAAGGTCTACGCCCGTGCCGCCGAGGCCCGCGGGGCGTGGGACGCCCGGCTGGAGGCGCTCATCGTCGACGCCCTGCTGCACGGCGACCGGGAGGACGGGCTCCAGACCTGGGGGTCGGCACTGGGCTGGTCGCTCACGCCGGTGGTCACGGTGGCCGGCGAGATCGCCGAGGGCGACGACGCGACCAAGGTCCTGGACGACCTGCGCGCCGCCGCGCGCCGCCTGGGGCACGACGTCCTGGCCGGCACGCAGGGCCGCCGTGTGGTCGTGGTGGTGGGTGTGGGGGAGCGCTACCCGGCCGAGGACCTGCCCGGCGCCGCCGCCGAGCCGCTGACCGGGCTGTTCGGCCCGGGACCGGTGGTGGTCGGCCCGGTCGTGCCCGACCTGCGCTCGGCCGGGGCGTCGGCACGGGCCGCCGTCAGCGGGCTGCGGGCCGCGGTGGCCTGGCCGGACGCGCCGCGCCCGGTGTCGGCCGCCGACCTGCTGCCCGAACGGGCGTTCCAGGGGGACGCCGAGGCGCGCGCCCAGCTGGTCCGGGAGGTGTACCTGCCGCTGGCCGGGGCCGGGTCGCCGCTGCTGGACACCCTGTCGGTGTACCTGGAGCACGCGTCGTCGCTGGAGGCCACGGCCCGCATGCTGTTCGTCCACCCCAACACGGTGCGCTACCGGCTCAGCCGGATCGCCGAGCTGACCGGGCACACGCCCTCCGACGGGCGGGGCTCGTTCGTGCTGCGGGTCGCCGTCGCACTGGGACGACTCTCCGAGGCCGCCGACGGTTGACATGGGATGTGTCATTCATCCCTGATCGGCCGCGACCCTGTCGTCCGGGGAACCCGGGACGTAACCTGATCGTTAGTCCGCCATGCGTGCGCCCTTATCCGGGTTTCACCTGCGCCGGGTATGTCTATTACTGCCCGTGTGCGCCCGGGGACCGCATGAAAAGGGATAGCTTTGTAACGGTGAAGCGCGAGGTCCTCCCGGTCTGAGGGCACTCCCGGGCGGGGACCCGCGCACACCGTCGGGTCACGACGTTCTTGGGGGGTCAACGCTGTGGTCGAACGGCCGAGGAAGTGGTCCTGGACCGACAATCCTGTGACCGAGTTCGTGCTCCAACCGACGCAGGAGGGCGAGCTGCGCAGACGGGTGCTCTTCTGGCTGCCCGCACCGCTCCTCGCGGTCGGCCTGGTCGCCCTGTTCGTGGGCGGCTCGTTCTCGGCCGCGGGGTGGACGATCCTGCTGGCGACGAGTGTGGGCGTGGGCACGCTGCTGATGTCCCTCATCGTCCAGCTCACGCCGCTGCCCGAGGGCCTGGCCCCGCCGGTGTCCGCCCGCCGGGCGCTGCACCGGTTCCGCCAGTTCACCGGGCTGCGCATCGCGCTGGCCCTGTCCACGACGGCGATCGGCGCCGCCGCGGCGCTGGTGGGCGGCGGGCTGTACCCGCTGCTGGCGGCCCTGGCCCTGGCGCTGCCGCAGATGCTGCTGGCGATGCCCACCTTCTTCACCATCACCCGTGCCCGCCGCGCCATGGAGGCGTGGGGCACCACCGCCTACCTGTGGCACGCGCTCTCGCGTCCGGCCAAGGTCACCTGGCCGATCGCCACCCCGGCGTACCGGGCCTGGCGCTCCCGCCGGGCCGAGCGCTCCCGCGAGTCCATGCGGCAGAAGCTCGCCGAGCGGGCCTGGCGCAAGGCCGTCCGCGAGGAGACCGAGAACGCCGAGGAGCCGGAGGTGCGGGCCGCCAACGAGCGCACCGACCTGCTGCGCCCGGTGGTCCCGCCGACGGCCCCGTCGGCGGCCGGAGCGGACGAGCCCACCGAGGTCGTCCCGCACCTGGGCGCCGACACGGCCGGGGACGCCCCCCGGGACACCGCGGGTGACGGCGAGGAGCCCACCGCGGCCCTGCCGCACCTGACCGAGGTCGAGCCGACCGCGGTCCTCCCGCACCTGGGCGGGGACTCCGCCGCGGAGGACGGGGAGCCCGGCGCCGGGACCGAGGACGAGGCCGAGGAGAAGCGCGGGGCCTCCGGGCCGCGCGCCACCGTCAACCGGGCCGCCCGGCAGTTCATCGAACGCGGCAGCGGGGCCCTGGGCCTGGCCGTCCGCAAGACCCGCCGCGGCCACTCCGCCACCCGGCCCCACCCGCACAAGCCCTGACCCGTTCCGGAGCCGCCGCCCCGACCCCGCGGCCCGCTCCGGATCACGGTCCCGTCCCGCCTCCCGCCGCCCCGCCCCGCGGCAGCACCCCCGGCGCGGGCCAGCGCCCCCGGACCAGCCGCCACAGCCGGTTGCCGCTGTGGGCGGCGGGCAGCTCCGACCAGGGGCCGCGCGGGCGCAGGACCACCACCTGCCGCACCGCCCGCAGCAGGGAGTACAGGCGCAGCCGGTCGGCCAGCCGCGGGTGCGCGAACAGCTCCGGGTAGTGCAGGGCCAGCCCCTCCAGGAGTTCGGGCCGTTCCGGTCCCCCGGCGAGCGCCGCGGTGTCGGCCCGCTCCACCGGGGCCCGCAGCTCCAGGTCGGGCGGGCCCGCCCGGACCCGCTCCCAGCCCAGCAGTGTCAGCGCCCCCTCGTGCCACCACAGGTCCGCGGGGCGGGCGCAGCCGTGCACCGGGCCGTGCGCGGCCGGATCGTCCACCACCGGGGCCGCGTCGGCCAGGGCGGTGACCATGTCCCGTGCGGCCGCCAGCACGCCCCTGTCGACACCCGGCAGTTCCAGGGCGTGGTCCACCAGGGCCAGGCCCCGCTCCACCGGCAGCGGGACGGTGTCCGCGCCGACGGGCGGCGCCGGGCCGCCCGGGGAGGACTCCGGGCGGGCGGCGAGCGCCGCGGCGACCTCGGCCGGGGGCGACCAGGTGTGCAGGGCGCGCAGGGCGGCGGCGTACCCCCGAACCGCGGAGCGCCGTCGGACCGTGTCCAGGGACGGCCAGGCCTCGTGCAGCGGGCGGCCCGGCGGCCGCCGCGTCACCGAGTAGGCCAGCGGAGGGCCGCCGTCCGCCGCGCGGCCGTGGCCCAGCGGTTCCGGGTGGGGCACCTCCGCCGGCAGGTGTCGCAGGACCAGCGCCTCCCGGTCGGCCCGGCCGAGGTCACCGCCCCATGCCACCCGCAGGACGACCGGGCCGAGGAACAGGTCGTCGAACGCCCATACGTCCTGGGAGCCGCCGCCCAGCCGCCGCGGCGGGGCGTGGAAGGCGAAGCGCAGTCCGCCGGCCTCGGCGGCGCGCGCGAGCCGGTCGATCCGGTCGGTCCATGCGGGGGAGGGCGGGGGCACAGGGGGCCTCTCGTGGTCGAAAGCCCCGGGGCCGGGGCCGGGCCGGAAGCGCCGCGGGTCGCCCCCGGGTCACACGTCCACGGTGGAGTGCACCTCGGGCAGGGCGTCGGGCCCGCCCTGGACCACGTGGTACCAGCGGGCCTGCGCGGTGCGTCCCGCGAAGGACACCTCGCCGATGGTGTTGCCGAAGTAGAGCCCCGACGAAAGCCGCCAGCGCAGCGGCGAGGACGGCACCCGCGCCAGCCACGTCATGATCCGCCCCGCCAGGTGCACGGGCGCGCTCGCCGACAGCCGCGCCATCCGGCGGAAGTTCGACGGCAGCCGGTTGCACAGCGGGGAGGACACCAGCTGGAGGATCCTCGACCCGCCCTCCCCCACGCCCCGGTGCCGGGCCGGTGCGGTGTAGGAGAAGTGGACGTCGCCGCTGAGCAGCAGCACCGACGCCGGGGCCGGACCGCGCTCGCCGCGCGCCACCCGGCCCACGGTGTCCGCCAGCCGCTCGAACGAGTACCGGAAGGCCCCCCAGTGTTCGAGGTCCAGGGCCTGGCGCAGCCGCTCGGCGGGTCCGCGCAGCCACCCGCCCCAGGCGCCCGCGCACACCGCCTCGTTCCAGGACTCCAGGTGGTGCACCGCCGGGGGCAGCAGCACCGGGACCGTGGAGGCCACCACCACGTGGTCGGGCCCGCCGGTCAGGTGCTCGTCCAGCCAGGCGTGCCCCGAGGCCCCCAGGATGGACCGGGAGCCGTCCGACGGGTCGCCCTCGCCCAGGGCCCGGCCGCACCGGGTGTCCAGCATCAGCACCCGCACCCCGCCGATGTCGTGGCGGTGGCTCCACCGGTAGGACTCCGGCTCCTCGTACGCCCGCAGCGCGAACGCGTCCACCTCGTCCCCGGCGTCGACCCGGGCGGCGCGCACCTGCGCCCACAGCGGGTCCTTGTCCCTCTCCGCGGGGGAGAGGTTGCCCAGGTGCTGGTAGACCCAGTAGGCGCCCAGCCCCGACGTGATCCGGGTGCGCCACCAGGGACGGTCGTCCATCGTGCGCCGCCAGGCCGCCGAGGTGTTCCAGTCGTCGCGGATGTCGTGGTCGTCGAACACCATCAGGGCCGGCACCGTCGACAGCAGCCACCGCACCTGCGGGTCGCTCCACGCCTGCCGGTACAGCTCGGCGTACTCGTCGAAGTGGACGACCTCGTCCTCGGGACCGTCGCCGTCCTCCCCCCGGCGCCCGCGCAGGAACGCGCGCATCGGCTCCTGGACCTCGTCGGCGTACACCTGGTCGCCGATGAGCAGCATCACCAGGTTGCCCTCCACCGGCTCCGCGGCCAGCCGCCGGGCCGTCGCCCGCAGCAGGTCCGGCCCGTAGCGGACCACTCCCTCGGGGGTGTCGCCGGTGGGGGTGCGGCACGAGCCGTACAGCAGCCGGGTCGGGGCGTCCGGGTCGAGGGTGCGCAGCGTGCTCGGCGGGAACGCCGACCCCGGCTCCGGCCACACCCGCTCCTCGCCCAGGAAGACCTCGTAGGGCGTCGCGGAACCCGGTTCCAGGCCCGTGACCTCGCACACCGCGAAGTGGTGGCCGTGCACGGTGAACGTGTCCGCGACCGCCGTCACCCCGCCGTCCGCCACCACCCGGACCCGGCCGGGCGCGGACGTCTGCACCCACACGGTCGCGGTGGTCGTGCCGACATGCCGCAGTACGGGTCCCAGCGGTAAAGAGGCGGTCACCGTTCTCCCTCGTTTCGGGCGGGTTGGCACACGTAGTGGACGAGTATGGCCCCTCCCGGACCGTATCGCCATCCACAGGCCGAAAACGGGATGGTTGCACGACGGCCCCGCCTGCGCGAAGGTGGCGCTATGCGGACACAGATCCTGGAGTTGCACACCGGCGGATCGGAGAGCATCACCGACATCACCCGCCAGTGCGACGAGTTCGTCGCCGACCACGGAGGCGACGGCCTGCTCAACGTCTTCGTGCCGCACTCCACCGCGGGTGTGGCGATCATCGAACTCGGAGCGGGCTCCGACGACGACCTCCTGGCCAACCTCGACGACCTGCTCCCCGCCGACGACCGGTGGCGGCACGAGCACGGGACGCGGGGACACGGCAGGTCGCACGTGATGCCGGCCTACATCGCACCGCAGACCACCGTTCCGGTGTTCTCGGGCCGCCTCGGACTGGGAACATGGCAGTCCATCGCGGTGGTCGACCTCAACGTGGACAACCCCGACCGCACGGTCCGGCTGTCCTTCCTCTCCTCCGGGTGAGCCGAGGGGCCGGCCGTCGGCGGGAACACGTTGACGGACGGGCCCGCTAGCGTGTGAACTAGGCCATCAGCGATGGTCGCGGCACACGTGACGGGCGGGGGAAAGGCCCGGCATCGTTGTGACAACTGCTTCGTGCAGGCAAGATTGAGAAAAACCATCTGTGGAGGAGAACTTTCGTGAGCGCGACCGCGGGCCAGGCACAGAGCGAGCGTGGCTTGGCTGACCGACTCGGATTCAAGCCGGGTCAGGTGGTGCAGGAATTCGGCTTCGACGACGACGTCGACGAGGGCCTGCGCGCATCCATCGCCGAGCTCACCGGTGAGGAGCTGGTCGACGAGGATTACGACGGCGACGTCGATGCGGCGCTGCTGTGGTGGCGGTCCGACGAGGAGGGCGACCTGACCGACGTCCTCGTGGACGTGGTGACCACCATCGCGGACGGCGGCACGATCCTGGTCCTGACCCCCAAGGCGGGCCGTGAGCTGCACGTGTCGCCCAACGACGTCGCCGAGGCGGCCACCACCTCCGGTCTGTCCCAGACCAGCGCGGTGAGCGTCGGAGCGGACTGGTCGGGAACGCGCCTGGTCGTGCCCAAGCGGTGACGGACATCACCCGTACGGGGTGACGCATCCGGTGCCGCGCGTCCCGACCACGGGCGCGCGGCGCTGACGGACGCCCGCACACGACCGAACGAACGAGTAGATGACGGACATCGTTCCGGGGGCCGCCGCCCCCGACTTCACCCTCCAGGACCAGTACGGACGGGACACCGCGCTCTCCGCGCTGCGCGGTCGGCCGGTCCTGGCGGTGTTCTACCCGCTGGCGTTCTCCGGCGTGTGCTCCGGCGAGCTCGCCGAGCTGAGCGCCCGCCACGCCGAACTCGCCGAACTGGGCACGGTGCTGGCCATCTCGGTGGACTCGGTCTTCGCCCTGCGGACCTGGTCGGACCGGGAGGCGTTCCCGTTCGCGCTGCTGTCGGACTTCTGGCCGCACGGGGCCGTCGCCGACGCCTACGGCGTCCTCGACCACGGCCGGGGGACCGCCCGCCGCGCCACCTTCCTCATCGACGCCGCGGGCGTCGTCCGCTGGAGCACGCTCGTCCCGGTCTCCGAGCCCCGCGACACGGACGCCTACCTCGAACAGATGCGCGCCCTGGCATGAACCGGGGCGCCGAAAACGGCGCGCGGGCCGCCGTCCCGAAGCGGTATGATCGCCTGCGACGCAAGGGCGCGTAGCTCAGCTGGTCAGAGCAATTGCCTTACAAGCAATAGGTCAGGGGTTCGAGTCCCTTCGCGCCCACGCACTCAGGACGACCCTGCTCGGGGGCCTCTGGCCGCCTCGCCGGGTCGTCCTTCGTCTTTCCCGGGGGGGGAGACCCCCGAATCCCCCGAGGCACCCCCTCCGGCCGGGGCCGCGCGGATCGGTGAGGTGGGGGAGCGATCCCTTGCAACGCGAGGCCGTGCCTCGTGGGTCGTGGTCGTCTGCTCGGGGCCTCCGGCCGCCTCACGGGTCGTCTCGTCGCTTCTCCCGAGGGCCCGAACCCCCCAGGCACCCCCTGCGGTCGGGGCCGTGCGGATCGGCGGGGTGGGTAGCGATCCCTGACAACAGGGGGCCTTGCCCCGGGGTCGTGGTCGGCTGCTCGGGGGGCTTCGCCGCCGGGGCGGTCATGTTCCCAGCCATCCCCGCTCGCCGATCACCGACGCGCGGATCGAGTCGGCCGTGGCGACGACGAGGAGCCCCTGGCCCTCTTCGTTCGGGACCGTCATGACGACGTATCCGGCCGGGTCGACCGTGACCGTTGTGATCCCGGAACCCGACCGGATCTCGAGGCCCGCCCGGGCCTCGCCGGTGGTGAGATCGGCGACCTGGTAGGTGTAACCGCCGCCGTCGTGCGCCTCGGACACGGCGAATCCGAACTCGGAGCCCGCCGCGTACCCGGTGGCGGGGTCGAGGACGACGTTCGCGCTCCAGGCGTCCTCCGGCGCCCAGGAGGCCCACAGCATGTTGCTCTTCGGGACGATGCCGGTCAGCGGGTCGGGTTCGGGCTCGGGGCCGGGCAGCCGGGCCTCGTGGTTCGTCGCGCCGTCCATGGTCTCGGAGTACAGGAACAGGTCGGGTTCGGTGGCGGCGAGGTCCTCCTCCCAACGGCGGGCCACGGCCGGGGGCACGGGACCGGCCGCGTCGGAGCCGAGCGGTATGCCCAGGACAGTGCCGTCCCCGTCCTTCAGAGCTCATCTCATTTGGTGAGTCGGCGGTAGCAGATCAGCGTGCAGGCGATGCCGGCGAAGGCCAGGAAGTGGTCGGCCTTGCGCTCGTAGCGGCGGTGAAGTCGGCGGCATCCGGCCAGCCAGGCCATGGTGCGTTCCACCTGCCACCGGTGTCTGCCCAACCGCTGCGAGGACTCCACACCCCGGCGGGCCAGACGGTGCACGATCCCCCGGCGCCGGAGCCAGCGGCGCAGGTGGGCGTAGTCGTAGCCCTTGTCGCCGTGCAGCTTGCCCGGTCTGCGCCGCCGGGGTCCGCGACGGGAGCGGATCGGAGCGATCCCTTCCACCAGGGGCTGCAGCGCCTGGCTGTCGTGGGTGTTGGCCCCCGAGATAGCCATGGACAGGGGCAAACCCTGCCGGTCGGTGATCAGGTGGATCTTCGACCCCTTCTTGCCTCGGTCGACAGGATTCGGACCCGTCAGGTCCCCCCTTTGAGGGCCCGCATGTTCACCGAGTCGATCGCGCACCGCGACCAGTCCAGCTCGCCTTGGGAGCCGAGCTCGTCCAGGACCAGGCGGTGGAGCTTGGCCCACACCCGGGCCCGGGTCCACTCGGTGAAGCGCCGATGCGCGGTGGGCCCGGAGGGGCCGAACACCGGCGGGAGCTGAGCCCAGGTACAGCCGCTGGTGGCCACGAAGATGATCGCGGCCAGCACCTGCCGGTCACCGTGTCTGCGCCGCCCACCGCCCTGGGGGCGGGTGGGCGCCTCGGGCACCACCCGTTGGAACAGTTCCCACAGCTCGTCCGGCACCAGCCGTTCCACCATCGACACAGGAGCAGGCTACCGAGAAACCAAATGAGATGAGCTCTCAGTACGACCAGGCGCGACTCCGGGTCGTAGGCGTAGGAGGTGAGCGAGGCGACGCGGTCCTCGCCCAGGCCGCGGATCCGGTCGTCACGGGCGACGATGTCGCCGGTGGCGGCGTCGAGGATCACGAGCCCGTCGTCGGTGCGGACATAGGCGTGGTCCCCGCCGACCGCGAGGGCCTGGGCCCCGACCGAGGGATGGTCGTTGGACAGCATCGTGTCCCACAGCCGCTCCCCGGTGTCGAGGTCGAACGCGGTGGCCTGCACGCTGTACCCGATCGACCGGATCCGGAAGAGGTCGAGGCTGGGGAAGGTGTCGGTCTCGTACGCCACGACGGCGACCCGGCGCCCGTCGGCGGTCTGACCGGTGGCGATCGCGTTCGACGGACGTGTCAAGGCCGGACCGTGCGTCTTCTCGACGGTCGTGGCGACCACGGTGGCGAACAGCAGCGGGGCCAGGATCCACACGGCGGCGACCGGCCACCGGCGGCGCCCCTTCCCCTTCCCGGTCCCGGTGCCCGCCGTGCCGGCGGATGACGGCACGGTCGTCGCCCGTTCACGATCGCTCATCGCCGAACCTCCACGTTCCGAGGAAGGGGAACCCCCTCCGGGAGGGGCGGGCCCTCGCGGGGTTCCAGCCGCAACGCACCGGATCATCATGGGCGACGGCCGCGCGGGCCCGACGACCGGGGTGGCGGAAGACGCGCACGGAGGCGGTCCGCACGGCCGTCCCGCTGCGGGGGCACCCCGGCGGCTAGGCTGCCGGTATGCGGATGCTGCACCTGGGGCTGCGGGTCACCGACCCGGAGCGCTCGCTCGCCTTCTACACCGCGCTCGGGTACCTGGAGGTCGGCCGGGTGCCCGGGACGGAGTTCGGCGCCCTGACCATGCTCCGGCTGCCCGACGACCCGTTCGTCAGCCTCGAACTCGTGCACGACCCCGCCCGGCCGGTCCGGGACACCGGCTCCGTGAACCACCTCGTCGTGCAGGTGGAGGACCTGGACGCCGTCATCGCCCGCCTCGCCGCGAAGGGCGTGGCGGCCGAGCCGCCGACCGACCTGGGGCGGGGGATGCGGACCGCCTGGCTCACCGATCCCGACGGCCACCGGATCGAGCTGGTGCAGTGGCCGCCCGGCCATCCCGCCGGGATGACGGAGGCCGACTTCGCCTGAGCCGGGCGGCCCGGGGAGGGGTCCCCGGGCCGCCCCGGGGTCAGTCGGTGACGGTCCAGGTGCCGCGGCGGTGGTTGCGGGCGTTGCCGTCGGGGTCGTAGCCCCCCTCGACGTTGCCCGCGATGTCCACCGCGAACCAGTGGACGGTGGTCGTCTCCTCCAGGGTCAGGGTCTCCAGCCCGCCGCGCACGCCCGTCAGGTTCAGCCGGGGGGAGTCGTAGTCCGGGCGGCTGCCGTCGAGCGTGTAGTAGATCTCCGCGGGTTCGTTGGTGTCGAAGGCGACCTCCACGGGCCCGGTGTGCGCGCCCGCGCGGGGGGAGGCGCTGGAGCGCGGCCTGTACCGGTCCCGCTGGTACTCCAGCGCCACGCCGAGCATGGCGTACAGGCCGTCGGCGTACTCCATGCCCTGGGCGTGGGCCTCGTCCCACGGCGGCTGGAAGCCCGCCTGGCCCAGCTCGAAGTTCCAGGCGAAGATCCCGTTCTCGTACCAGAGGTGGTCGCCGGAGTTGCCCGCCGCGGAGTACAGCACGTCGATGATCGGGCCGGTGCGGGCCGGGGTCACCACGGTGCCGCGGTGCTCCTTGATCGCGCCCAGGATGTCCGCCGACGACTCCCAGAAGTACGCCTCCTGCATCGCGGTCGGCCGGGGCGTGGGAACGCGCCCCTCGGCGATGTAGGCGCCCGGGGACCACATGAAGTAGTCGCCGGAGGAGTGGATGTTCATGGAGAAGTCGATGTTGTCGTGGGTGTCGACCAGCCACACCAGGTTCCGGTTCTCCGGCTGCGACAGCGGACCCAGCTCCCGGGGCCCGGCGAAGCTGCCACTGGTGCAGCTGAAGGAAGCCCCGGAGTAGCCGTCCCACAGGGTGTAGGCGCCGTAGTTGCGGTTGTTGTCCACACCCCACTGCGCGCCCTGCTCCACGGCCCACTGGTCGCGGGCCCCGTCGGTGGGGCAGTAGTTGGTCATGTTCTTGCGGTGCAGCGGCACGTCGTAGAAGGAGTAGTTCGCGCCGTCGGGGTTGAACGAGGGCATCAGGAAGATGTCCAGCTCGTCCACCAGTTCGGTGGTCGTGTCGTGGATGCCGTAGTTGCGCACCAGCCGCTCGGCGGTCTCGATGGTCACCAGCGGGGTCTGCCACTCGCGGGCGTGCTCCTGGGCGTAGCCCAGCACACCGGTCTTGGAGCCGTCCCGGGTTGCGCCGATGCGCAGCGCGTAGACCGGTGCCGGTTCGCGGGGGACGGCGTCCTCGGGGGCGCTGAGGAAGTCGTCGGCCCGCACGCGTTCGGCCCGCACGGTCCCGGCGCCGGCATCGCCCCGGTAGGTGAAGGCCCGGACCAGGTCGCCGGCCCCGGCGTTGATCGCCGCCACCGCCTCCGCCGCGGTCGTGGTGACCGCGCCGCCGCCGTCGTTGGCCAGGGAGACGGTGATCTCGTCCCCGTCCACGGCGACCGACAGCGCCGAGTCGGGGGCGGCGGGGTCGACCAGGTCCACGACGAGGTCGTTGCCGCCCTCGTGCCCGTAGGCGAGCGACTCCACGATGACGCCGCGGTCCGCGTTCCGGCCGTCGGCGCTCACCCCGAGGATCGCCTGCGCGTGGCGCCGGTAGCCGTTGGTGCGGTGGGGCAGCTCGATGACCTCGGCGATGTCCGGGTACTCCTCGGCGATCTGGTGGATCCGGTCGTAGAGTTCGCCCGGGGTCATGTAGGCGTTGAGGAAGTCGGTGTAGGGCAGCGGGTCGCCGGGCCCGCGGGGGTCGGGCAGCCATTCGGTGACCTCCGCGACGGCGGTGCCGCCGTGGGGTCCGGTCACCCGGATGCGGTCCGGCCGCTCCTGCACCTGGGCCTGGCCGCGGTGGTACATGTACACCCCGACGTCGACGAACCGGCCCAGCGTCTGGGTGCCGCCGTCGCCGAACTCGGTGCCCGGCCCGGCGTCGCGTTCCACGGTCAGCCGGAAGTCCTCGGCCTGCCCGAAGTCGGAGCGCACCTCCACGGACAGGAAGGCGCCGTTGCGGCCCTCGAAGTAGTCCGCCCGCAGGACCTCCAGCCGGTCGGTGGAGGACAGCGCGCGCGGGGTGTCGGCGGGTCCGTTCTCGGCCTGCAGCCGCTCGATGGCCTCCTCCCGCTCGTCGATGCGGTCCTGCGCGTCGGACTCGGTGTAGAGGACTTCGCCGAAGGTGAACCCGGCCTCCTCGTAGACCTCCGCGTCGAAGGGTCCGATCACGGTCTGGGCGACGAACCCGCCCCCGTCCGCCGGGTCCAGCCGGGCGATGTCGCCGCCCAGCTCCACGAGTCGGTCGAGGTCGTCGCGGCCGTCCAGGAGGACCTCCACCACCGACGGCCCGTCCAGCTGCGGAACCGCCGCGCCGGGTGCGGCCGACGCGGGCACCGCCGTCGGCAGCAGCAGCGCGGCGGCCGCCCCTGCGGCGAGCCCGGCGCGCCCCGCGCGCCTCGGCCCGCTCCATGTCCTGTGTCCCATGGTGTCCTTCTCGCTCGGCGCGGAGCGGGCGGATGGCCCGGTGTCCGCGGCAAGTGGCGCCACCGCCGTTCGGGCGGGGCGGACGGGCGCGACGGGATCGGCCGCGGGACCACGGGGACGGCACTCACACCGGAGGGGGTCGACGTGTTCGCAAACGGGGGAAGGGGGATGGGGGACATGGGGGAGGCGTCCGGGCGGACGGCGCGGCCACCGTGGTGCACCCGAATCGGCTGTCGCTCAGAGGCTTCCGCGACTCCGGGGGGACGTCAAGGACGGTAAGGCGAAAAATCCGCGGACGGCCTCGGGTCCGGCGGTCGGACGCCCCGCGCGGCTACAGCCACGCCCGCAGCCGCTCCGCGAGCCATCCGGGCCGCTGGAGCGGGATGCCGTGCCCGCACTCTCCGACGACGGCGAGGCCGCTGCCGGGGAGCGCCCCGTGGAGCACACGGGCGGAGTCCAGCATGAGCCCGCGCTCCCGCTCCCCCGCGAGCACCAGGGCCCGGCCGGGGAACCCCGCCCAGCCCGCGGGCACCGTGAAGCGGATGTTCTCGCCGACGGCCGCCGTCAGGGTCCGGCGCGAGATCCCCGCCGAGGTGCGGACGTAGTCCTCCATCAGGGACTCGGGGACGAACAGCTCCTTCGCCTGGAGGCGGGCGAACCACCTGCGGCGCGCGAGCCCCGCGGTCGCTCCGACCAGGCCCACCGTCAGCGCGGGGAACGGGGTGGGGACCGCCTGCGCGCTCACCACCACGGCCCGGTCGACGAGGTCGTCCCGGGACGCGGCCAGGAGCACCGCGAGCTGGGCGCCGAGGGAGAAGCCGACGACCGCCGCGGGGCCGTCCGGGTTCTCCCGCGCCAGGAGGCCGGCCAGTTCCCGTACCGTCCGATCGTGCGAACGGTACGGCTCGCCGGAGCTGCCGCCGTGCCCCGGGAGGTCGGGGACGATCAGGCGCAGCCCGTCCCCGAGCCGCTCCCGCAGCGGGTCCCACATCCACCCGGCGACGCCCCCGCCGTGCAGGAGCAGCACGGCCGGGGCTTCCGGCGGGCCGAACGTCCTCACGTACATCCTGGATCCTCCTCGAGAGCGGGCCGTTCCCGGCGCCCGTACGCTTGCCCGTACCGCTTGTCCGTACCGCCCGCCCGTTCCAACGGGAGGGGCCCGGCGGAGATCCCGCCGGGCCCCTCTCACACCCGGGTCAGCGCTTGAGGCCGTGCTCGATGGCCTCGATGATCCGCGGACGCAGCTCCGCCGCGCCGATGATCGCGTCCACCGAGCCCACCTCGACCGCGCGCTGGATGCTGTGCACCCGGTCGAACTCCGCGGCCACCTCGCCGAGCTTCTCGGCCCGCACCGAGGCGCGGACCTCGGCCAGGCTGGTGTTGAGCTCGGCGCGCTCGGCACCGCTGGTCTCGGCCACGCGGTTCTGCAGCTCCACCACGCGCGGGTCGCGCGCGGTGCGGTTGTCGACCTCGCCGGAGAACACCACGGCCGCCGCGGGGGCGCCGCCGAGCACCGAGGCGAACGAGCCCTCCAGGGCCAGCACCGTCATGTTCGGGTTCAGGGCCTTGGAGAACACCACGAACGCGCCGCCGTGGTAGCGGGAGATCACGCAGAACACGATCGGGCCGTCGAAGTTGACGATCGCCCGGCCGATCTCCGCGCCGTACTCCAGCTGCAGGGCCCGCATCGACTCCGGCGAGCCGTCGAACCCGGACAGGTTCGCCAGCACCACCAGCGGCCGGTTCCCCGACGCCGCGTTGATCGCCCGGGCGACCTTCTTGGACGACTTGGGGAACAGCGTGCCCGCGGTGTAGGTGTCCGGGCCGTCGGCCGGCGGGAAGCCGCGCCGCGGCACCGCCCGCGACTCGATGCCGACCAGGCAGACGGGCTGCCCGCCCAGGTGGGCGTCCTGCACCACCGCGGTGTCGGCGTCGGCCATGCCCGCCCAGCGCTCCAGCACCGGGTGGTCCAGGTCCGACAGGGCGCGCATCACCGTGCGGATGTCGAAGGGCTTCTTGCGGTCCGGGTTGTGCTCCGCGGAGAAGATCTCCCCGACCGTGGTGAAGTCGCTGCCCTCGACCCGGTGCGGGTAGACGGACACGTCGCGGTCGACGGGGTCCTCGGTCCGCGCCCGCCGCGGCCGGTCCTCGCCCGGGGCGACGTAGGTGTGCTCGTAGTGCGCCATCAGCACGTCGCGGGCGGCCGGCAGGTCCGGCGCCCAGTACTGCGCCTGGCCGTTGGGGCCCATGACCCGGTCGTGGCCGCCGATGCCGAAGTTGTCCTCGGCGGACACACCGCCGGAGAAGTCCAGCGACTGCTTGCCGGTGAGCACCATCGCCGAGTCCGGCGTCATCACCAGGATGCCCCGGGTGTGCATGAGCATCGTCGCCTCGGCGTTCCAGTACGGCTGGGCGCCGACGTTGATGCCCGCGACCACGATGTTGATCTCACCGCCGGCCTGGGTGAACTCGACGATGCGCCGGAGCGCGGCCGCCACCCAGTCCATGTTCTCGGTGCCCGAGGACATGGAGATCCGGGCGCCCGCGGACAGGGCGAACCACTCCAGCGGCACCCCCATCCGCTCGGCCAGGTCCAGCGCGGCGATCACCCGTGAGCACTCGGGCTCGGACAGGGCGCCCAGCGCCTTGGTCGGGTCGCCGAACAGCACCACCCGGGTGACGCCCTGCGGGTGCAGCGGGGTGGGGGTGGTGACGACACCGGCCACGAGCGCCGCGGTGTTGCCGCCCTTGGGGCGGTCCACCGGGACCAGGTTCCCCTCGGCGTCGAGGTCGTGCTCGACGAAGGTGCCCTCGGGGCCGGTGAGCATGCCGGTCAGCTCGTAGGGGTAGACGGTGCCGCGGCGGGCCGCGCGCAGCACCTTCTGGCGGTAGTCGTCCAGGACCGGCACCGGCTCGGTGGAGGGCCGGTCGATGTGCACCTGCGGACCCTGCGCGGGGTCGAGGGTGATCCGCACCGCGACCTCGGCCAGCTCGCCCGCGGCGTTGCGCTGGCGGGCCACGAACTGGACCTCCTCCAGCCCGGCGCCCTCGGTGGTGGGCAGGACGCGCTGCACCAGGGTGTCGAGCTCCTCCAGGTCGAGCTCGGCCGACGGCCAGACGTACATGAGGATGCGGTTGGTGTCGAACCGCTTGTGCTGGGGCCGCCGCGCCTGGACGTTGCGGATGGCCTCCAGGCAGCCGCTGAGGGTGTCCTCGACCGCGGGCAGCGCGATGAGCCTGCCGTCGGAGTCGCGCAGCGGGGTGAGGTCGCGGACCTGGCTCATCGCGATGAGCCGCTCGTCGGCCGGGTTGCTGCGGGCCACGGCCTGGAACAGGTAGATCTCCTCGTCGGCCGAGGGCAGCCGGGTGAGGTCGAACTCCTGGAGCCGCTGCAGCTGGAGCCGCCGGGCCAGCTGGGGGTGCAGGCCGCGGATCAGCCGGTCCTCGGCCAGGCCGCCGTCGGTCGGGCGGAACGTGAAGTGGTGGTGCATCACGGTGCCGCCCGCGCCGGCCACGGTGGTGGTGATGCGGCGCACGCCCGCCGGGAGCTCCCGGGCGGCCAGCAGTTCGCCCAGGCGCACGGCCATCGCGTCCACGTCCGGCTGGTCCTCCCAGCCGATGTACAGGTCGGCGACCAGGCCCCGCTCGGGCGCCCCGGCCGCGGCCTCGGCGACGGCCTCCAGCGCGGAGGGCAGGGCGGAGATGTCCACCGCGGTGGTGAACAGGCGGGTGGCGCCCCGCGGGTCGGCGTGGTCGGCGGTGACCGTACGGCAGCCCGCGGTCTCGCCGACCGAGACCGCGGACAGGCCGCGGTTGCCGTAGTAGCGGCGGGTCAGCACCTCCAGCAGCGGCGCGTGGTCGCGGCCCGGCCGCCCGATCCGCTGCCCGATGAGCCGGACCAGCGGCTCGGACCCGGCGACCATGGCCTGGATGCGCTCGGCGCGGTCCGGGGCGTCGGGGTCGCGGTCCAGGTGGCGCAGGTCGTCGCGGACCGCCGCGTACACCTTGGCGCGGTTGCGGCGCAGCAGCGGCTGGGTGAACCAGCGGAACACGACGCCGCGGGCCAGGTCGGACACGGCCGGGAAGCGGACCTGGGTGGCGGCCACCAGGTGCTCCAGCGTGAGCCCGAACCTCTCGGTGAGGGCCTGTGCGGGCACGTTCCCGGCCAGCCAGGCGCGCAGCAGGCCGGACACGGTCTCGACGTGCGCGGCCATCCGCTGCTGGGTGAGGAAGATCCGGAAGACCGCGTCCTCCAGCTCGGGGGTGCGGTCCAGGCCGGTGACGCCGTAGCGGGCCAGGACGGCGGTGAGGGTGGCCTCGAAGGCCGGGGTGACCGCGGAACGCTCCACGTCCAGGCTCTGCAGGTAGCCGTGGAACAGCTCGCGGGGGCTGTGCACCTGGGCGTCGCGCTCGGCGTCGGACGCCCCGGCGGGCCGGTTGCGGCTCAACTCGGACAGGTCGGCGAACAGCGCGACCAGCTCCAGCTCGCCCTCGGAGGGGCGGTCGCCCAGCTCGGCGCGGGCGGCCAGGTAGCCGGCCAGCGCCCGGTCGGCCTCGGCGCGGTCGAAGTCGTAGCCCAGCAGCGCGGCGCGCAGGTCCCGCAGCCCGCGCTCGGCGCGTTCGGCGGCGGTGGGGGCGACGGCCTCGGCGGGCAGGTCGATCTCCACGGCGTCGCCGGGGCCCTGCGCGGCGTCCTCGTCCCCGTCGGCCAGCGGCTCCAGGCGCATCAGCGCGGCGCCGGTCTCCACCTGGGCGCCCACGGACACCGGGCACTCGCGGACGCGGGCGCGGAACGGCGCGCGCAGCACCGTCTCCATCTTCATGCTCTCCAGCACCAGGATCGGGGCGCCCGCCTCGACCTCGTCGCCGACCGCCAGCGGGGTGGCGACCACCAGGGCGGGGGCGGGGGAGCGGACCACGCCGCCCTCGTCGAGGCTGATCCGGTGGGTGACGCCGTCGATCTCCACCAGGTGGACCGGGCCGTGCACGGCCGACACCATCCGGTACCGGTGGCCGTTGACCGTGATCCGGCCGCTGTACGCGTCGAAGCGCTCCACCGAGACGTCGGCGGGGTGGACCTCGCCGCCGCCGGAGACGCCGACGCGGAAGCGGTCCGGGCCGGTCCGGGCGACGTGCACCCGGTAGCCGACCCCGCGGAGCTTGAGGTCCAGGGGGCGGCCCGGGTCGTGCTGCACCTGCGGGCGGCCGCCGTGCGCCGTGGACAGCAGCCGGCGGCGGCTCACCTCCTCGGTGTCCAGGTAGGCCTCGATGGCGGCCGCCGCCAGGGCGACCGCGGAGTGCCGGTGGTCGACCAGGCGGCCCTGGGCGCGCACCCGGTCGATCCAGCCGGTGTCGGCGCTCGCGTCGATGACCTCGGGCTGGTCGAGGAGTTCGAGCACGAAGCCCTTGTTGGTGGCGCCGCCCTCGATGACGACGGTGGTCTCGGCCATCGCGCGGCGCAGCCGGGCCAGCGCCTGCTCGCGGTCGCTGCCGTAGGCGATGACCTTGGCGATCATCGAGTCGAAGTCGGCGGGGATCTCGTCGCCCTCCCGCACGCCGGTGTCCACGCGGATGCCGGGGCCGACGGGGAAGCGCAGGTGGGTGATGCGGCCGGGGGAGGGGGCGAAGTCGCGGTCGGGGTCCTCGGCGTTGAGGCGGGCCTCGACGGCGTGGCCCTCCTCGCGGGGCGGGGCGCCCTCGAGGCGGCCGCCGGAGGCCACGTGCAGCTGCAGCCGGACCAGGTCGGTGTCGGTGGTGACCTCGGTGATGGGGTGCTCGACCTGGAGGCGGGTGTTGACCTCCAGGAACGCGAACAGCTTCTCCCCGGGGTGGTACAGGAACTCCACGGTGCAGGCGCCGCGGTAGCCGACGGCGACGGCGAGCCGCTCGGCCGAGGCCTTGAGGTCGGCGATCTGGTCGGGGGCCAGGACGGGGGAGGCGGACTCCTCGATGATCTTCTGGTTGCGGCGCTGTACGGAGCAGTCGCGCACGCCCAGCGCCCAGGCGGTGCCCTGGCCGTCGGCGATGACCTGGACCTCGACGTGGCGGGCGCCGGTGACCAGGCGCTCCAGGAAGACGACACCGGAGCCGAACGCGCGCAGCGCCTCCTGGCCGGTGCGCTCGTAGGCCTCGGCCAGCTCCTCGCCGGAGGACACCTTGCGGATGCCGCGCCCGCCGCCGCCCGCGGTGGCCTTGAGCATCAGCGGGTAGCCGATCTCCTCGCCCGCGCGCAGCGCGTCCTCCAGGGTGGCGACCTCGCCGCGGCTCCACGGGGCGACCGGGACGCCGACCTCCTCGGCGATCAGCTTGGCGCCGATCTTGTCGCCCAGGCGGCGCATCGCGTCCGCGCTGGGGCCGATGAAGGTGACGCCGATCTTCTCGCACAGCTCGGCGAAGGCGGGGTCCTCGGCGACGAAGCCCCAGCCGACCCAGGCGGCGTCGGCGCCGGTCTCCACCAGCGCGCGCTCGAGGACGGCGTGGTCGAGGTAGGGGCGGGCCGCGGCCGACCCCAGGGAGTAGGCGATGTCGGCCTCGCGCACGAAGGTGGCGTTGCGGTCGGCGTCGGTGTAGAGGGCGACCGTTTCGATCCGTGCCCCCGTTTCGGCGGAAAGCTCCCGGACGGCGTGGATGAGCCGCATCGCGGCCTCTCCACGGTTGACGATGGCGACACGACCGAACACCGGCCGACCTCCCCGATTGTTTGACGACAGAAGGCGACCTCCGGGGTGTGGAGGCCGCCTTTCCTAGCTTGTGCATCTACTCTGCTGGATCGCTCACGGGCATGCGATATTCCGAATCACTCACAGCTGGGGCCGATCCTTGTGGGAACTCCACAAAAGGAACTCCGGTCCCTCTGCTCCACGTGACCGATTCCACCCGGGGGCGTGTCCCGTGCATCGAAGCGGGCGTACGGGCGTCCCGGTACGGACGGCGCCGGCCCGGACCGCCGGGCGCGCCGGCCTCAGGCCGGGACGCCCCCGCGTGCGGAGACCACCGCCCGCCCGCGTTCGGACTCGGGGAAGCGGGCGATCATCGCGCGCAGCTCCCCGGCGCCCACGTTCGCGCCGAAGGGCGGGGTGCCCGGCTCCAGGCGCACGCCCGCGGCCAGCGGGCCCGCCACCACCGGGTCGAACCCCAGCGCGTCCACGATGCCCGAGACCAGCTCGACGTCGGCCGGGTCGTCCCCGGCGACCGCGATCGCCCGGCGGCCGGGCGTCCCCGCGGGCGCCGCCCCGTCCTCCAGGTCGTGGTAGCCCATGTGGTTGAACGCCTTGACCACCCGGGACCCCGGCAGGAAGCCCTGGACGATCTCGCTGGAGGAGGTGCGCGGGTCCAACAGGTCCTCGCGGACCCCGTCCACCTCCCACCAGTAGTTCATCGCGTCGATGACCGGCTTGCCCGCCAGCGCTCCGGCCGGGACCGACCGGTACTTGCCCAGGGGCAGCGCCAGCACGGCCACGTCGGCCCGGCCGGCGGCCTCCTCCGCGGTCACCGCCTCGGCGCCCGGGGCCAGCACGGACACCGTCAGCGCGATTTCGGCGGGGTCGCCCGAACCGGCGATCAGCACCCGGTACCCGGCGGCCAGGGCCAGCCGGGCCAGCACCGTGCCGACCTTGCCCGCGCCCAGGACGCCCAGGACGGGGGCGCCCGTCCGCTCCGTCGTGCCCATGTTCTCCGCCTCTCAGCCTGCGAGGATGTCGCGGACCATCGGGATGACCCGGGTCCCGTACAGTTCGACCGCGCGCATGCGGTCCTTCGCCGGGGTGGACCCGGAGGAGTAGATCAGGTCGAACCGGCCCACGCCCAGGGCCCGGACGGCCGCCGCCACCTTGCGGGCCACGGTCTCGGGCGAGCCGACGTACATCGACCCGTGGGCGATCTCGGACTCGAACTCCTCCGGGCGCAGCGGCGGCCAGCCGCGCTGGGCGCCGATCCGGTCGCGGATGACCTTGTACCGCGGGTAGAAGATCTCCCTGGCCTGCTCGTCGGTGTCGGCGATGAACCCGGGCGAGTGCATCCCCACCGGGTGGGCGGGGGTGCCGAACTGCGCCGCGGCGCGCTCGTACAGCTCGGTGTAGGGCTTGAACCGGGTCGGGGACCCGCCGATGATGGCCAGCATCAGCGGCAGCCCGTGCCGCGCGGTGCGGATGACCGACTGCGGGGACCCGCCGACGCCGACCCAGGTGGGCAGCCTCCCGGACTCGGTCTTGGGGAACACGTCGGCGTTCTCCAGGGGCGCGCGGACGGTGCCGCTCCAGGTCACCGGCTTCTCGTCGAGCAGCTTGACGAAGAGGTCGAGCTTCTCCTCGAACAGCGCGTCGTAGTCGCGCAGGTCGTAGCCGAACAGCGGGAAGGACTCGGTGAACGAGCCGCGGCCCAGGATGACCTCGGCCCGCCCCTGCGACAGGGCGTCCACCGTGGCGAAGCGCTGGAAGACCCGCACCGGGTCGTCGGAGCTGAGCACGGTCACGCCGGAGCCGAGCCTGATCCGGGAGGTGCGCCCGGCGATCCCGGCCAGCACGGTCTCCGGTGTGGAGATGGCGTACTCGGGCCGGTGGTGCTCGCCCAGGGCGATCGCGTCGACGCCGATCTCGTCGGCCAGCACGGCCTCGTCGACGACCTGGCGGATGGCCGCCCCGTAGGAGAGCGGTTCCCCGTTGCCGTCCTCGGGGACGTCGCCGAAGGTGTCGAGTCCGAACAGCAGGTCAGACATGGTTCTCCTCCTCGGCGGGAGGCTTCGGCCCCCGGCCGCATGTTGATTGACGCGTCAATTATGCGATCATATGATTGACGTGTCAATAAGGAGGCCGTGGATGAGCGACGACACACCGGTGCGGCGGCGCAGGCGCCTGCCCACCCGCGAGGAGCTGCGTGACTGGCGCGTGTTCACCGAGACCTCGGACGCCCTGCGCGCCGAGCTGTCCGCGCGCCTGCAGAACGAGACGGGGCTCTCGCCGTCCGACTACCGGGTCCTGCTCGCCCTCTCCGAGGCCGAGGGCGGGCGGCTGCGCTCCTCGGAGCTGGCCGACGCCGTCGAGTGGGAGCGCAGCCGCCTGTCCCACCACCTCAAGCGCATGGAGCGGCGCGGGCTGATCCGCAGGGAGGACTGCGCCGTGGACAACCGGGGCGCCGAGATCGTCCTGGAGGAGGAGGGGGCGAGGGCCTTCCACGGTGCGACCGTCCCGCACCTGACCGCCGTCCGCGAGCTCTTCGTCGACGCCCTCACCCCGGAGCAGATCGCCGCCGCCGGGGAGATCGCCCGCGCCCTGCGCGCCCACCTGGACGCGCGCCCCGCCTGACCCGCTCTGCGGCCGGGCGGGAGGGCGTGTGCGCCAGGGCCGCCGCCTCCCCCGGGGCACGGGAGGCGGCGGGAACGCGTCCGCTCCCCGGGGCCGACGGCCCCGGGGAGCGGACGTTCCGGTTCAGCCCGCCGCCGCGACGGCCCCGCCGTAGAGTTTCCGCAGCGGAGCGGGGTCGGGTTCCACCACGTGGTCGGTGGTTCCGGTGTCCAGGAGCGCCTCCAGGTACTCCAGGCAGACGTGGTACCCGGTGGCGGTGCGCGCGGCCGCGTCGGGGTCGGGGCCGAGCCGGGTGGTGAACGTCAGCAGCGTCCCCCCGTCGGCCTCCGCCGCCTCCCACCGCAGGACGTCGCCGTCCCAGGTCCACTCGAACACCGACGGCGGATCCCACACCCGGATCTCGCCGCGCAGGGGGGCGTCGTCCTCCTCCCCGGCCCCCGCCGGCCAGAAGGGCAGCTCGATCGCGGCCCCCGCCCGGCGCTCGCCGACGATGTCGCAGGGCAGCCAGTGGGCGAGGTGCCCGGACTCGGTGATCGCCTCCCAGACCTTCGGGCGGCCGTGCGCGAACCCGCGCCGGAAGCGCAGCTCCCAGCCGTCGTCCGTCCGGCGCACGGCGGCGGCCCGCTCGTCGGTGTCCATTGCTTCCTCCCCGGTGTCGCGTGTTCTCGGAGCGCCTCGGTCCCTACCGCTCGAGCTGCTGGACCAGCCCGAGGAGGTGGCCCTCCGGGCTCTCGAAGTCGGACCAGGCCAGCGCGCCCTCGATCTCCTGGCGCTCGCCGGTCCCGATGCCCGCGTCCGCGAGGCGGCTCCGCTCGGCGTCCAGGTCCCCGACCCCGAGCAGGACCTTGGCCCCGGCCCGTTCGGCGCCCTCGTCGCCCGTGGTCAGCAGCAGGCTCACCCCGTCGCGCAGGTCGAACTCGACATCGGTGGGGGAGGGCTCGCCGGACGGACCGTGCCCCAGGACCCGGGTGTACCAGGCGGTGGCCGCCCGGAGGTCCCTGACCGGAAGGTTGATGATCACCAGGGCGGGCTTCAGGCCGTCGGCCATGGGTGCCTCGTTTCCGTTCGGTTCGTCGGGGGGCGGAGCCGGGCTCCGTATCTTCAAACTAACATTCTTCGTACATCCATTCGAAGGATTTCCGGGGAAACGGAGTGTCGCAGGCCGGGCCGGGCCGGAACCGGCGCCGCGGCCCCGCCCCGGTCCGGTTCAGGCGGCGGCGTCGAGGCGGGCGCGCTGGTCCTCGGTGAGTTCCAGGTCGAGGGCGCCCAGGCTCTCCTCCAGCTGCTCCACGGAGGAGGCGCCCACCAGCGGGATGACGGGCAGCTCGTGGCCGATCTGCCAGGCCAGGACCACCTGGTTGGGGGTGGCGCCGGTCTCGGCCGCGACCTCCCCCAGGACCGCGAGCCGGGCCGCGGTGCCCGGGTGGTCGTAGTCGCGGGGCAGCGGCTTGTCGGCGCGGGTGTAGGCACCGCTGAGCAGCGGGGTGTAGGCCACCAGGGTCAGCCCCGGCTCGGCCTCCAGGTAGGTGAGCAGGTCCGGGCCCGCGCCGCCGATGTTGCCGTACCGGCACAGCGGGTCGCCGATGTCGGTGCGCGGCCGCAGGTAGCTGTGCTGGTACTGGAGCACCTCGTAGCCGGGCAGGCCCGCGGCGGCGGCCAGGGCGCGGGCGCGCTCCACACGCCAGACGGAGTGGTTGCTCACCCCCAGCATCCCCACCGAGCCCTCCTTCACCAGCTCGGCGAAGCCCTCGACGGTCTCCTCCAGCGGCGTGCCCCGGTCCTCGATGTGCGCGTACAGCAGGTCGATCCGCTCCAGGCCCAGGCGCTCGCGGCTGGCCTCGGAGGATTCGCGGACGGTCCGGGCCGACAGCCCCTCGGCGTTGTCGGTGTAACCCGTCCCCGGGGCGAGCGGGCGGGCGCCGAGCTTGGTGGCGATGAAGAGCTCGTCGCCGACGCCGCGGCTGCGCCGCCAGCGGCCGATCACCTCCTCGCTCTGGCCGCCCTGGTCCCCGTTCTCCCAGAACGCGTAGTTGTTCGAGGTGTCCAGGAAGGTGCCGCCGGCCTCGGCGTAGCGGTCCAGGATGGCGAAGGACGTCTTCTCGTCGGTGCGCGTTCCCATGAGCATGGTGCCCAGGGCGAGGGCGCTCACCTCGCGCCGGGTGTCGGGGCCGGTGCCGATGGTGCGCTGACGCATGGGGGTTCCTCCCGTTCGCGGCCCGCTCTCCGCGGGTCCTGGAACAGGAGTCTGCGACCTGGAGCGCACTCCAGGTCAAGCCCCCGGGCCGATGTCACCCGGCGCGAGGAGGCGTCCGGTCCGCGCGCCTTCAGCGCTCGCGGCCGTGGGCGGCCACCGCCAGCGGGCAGAACACCGCCACCAGACCCGCGGACCAGGCCAGGGAGGCGGCGATCGACGACCCGGCCGGGGTGCCGGTGAGCAGCGCCCGGCAGGCGTCCATCACCCGGGTCACCGGGTTGACCTCCGCCCAGGCCCGCAGCCAGTCCGGCAGGGTGTCCACCGGCGCGGCCAGGCTGGTGCCCAGCAGCAGCGGCAGGAACGCGACGAACGCGATCGCCAGCACGGTCCCCTCGCCGCGCACCAGAACGCCCAGGAACACCGTCACCCAGCTCAGCGCGAACCCGAACCCCATGGCCAGCGCGGCCGCCGCCAGCGCCGAGCCGGCGTCGGTGGTGACCCGGAACCCCAGGAGGGCCCCGATCGCGAACAGCAGCGCCACCGCCAGCGCGTACCGCACCACGTCCGCCAGCACCGACCCCCACAGCGGGGCGGAGCGCCCGATGGGCAGGCTGCGGAACCGGTCGTACACGCCCTTGCGGCGGTCGACGTTGATGCTCACCCCGCTGGCGAGCATCCCCGACAGGCCCGCGCCCATCACCAGCACCCCGGGGAAGAGGTACTGGAGGTAGTCGCCGGTGGACCCGGACACCGAACCGCCGAAGAGGTACACGAACAGCACCATGAACAGCGACGGGGTGACGACCCCGTTGACGATGGCCCCCGGGTCGCGGACGGACCGGGCCAGGCCGCGACGGGCCAGCAGCAGGCTGTGCCGGACCAGGGCGCCGGGCCGCGGGGGTGCCGCGGCGGGCGGGGCCGCCGGAGGGACGGGCGAGGGGGAGAGGGAAGGGGTGTTCATGCGGCGGGCTCCTCGTCACGATGGCGGGCGTCCCCGGTCAGGGCGAAGAACACCTCGTCCAGGCTCGGCAGGTGCAGGGAGAACTCGATCACGGGCACGTTCCGGGCGCGCAGCCCCTCGGCCACCCGCCAGGCGGTGTCGGCGTCCTCCACGGGCGCCGACAGGGCGGTCCGCCCGGTCCGCTCGGGGGCGCGGCCGGTGACGGAGGCGAGGACCGCGGCGGCCGCGTCCATGTGGTCCGGGCCGCCCGGGCGCACGGACACCGCCTGGCCGCCCACCACGCGCTTGAGCTCGGCGGGCGTGCCCTGGGCGATCACCCGGCCGCGGTCGATGATGCGGATGTCGTCGGCCAGCGCGTCGGCCTCCTCCAGGTACTGCGTGGTCAGCAGCACCGTCGCCCCCTCGGCGGTGACCTCGCGGACCATCCGCCACAGCTCCTCGCGCCGCCCCGGGTCCAGCCCGGTGGTGGGCTCGTCCAGGAACACCACCCGCGGCCGGCCCACCAGGCTCGCGGCCAGGTCCAGCCGCCGCCGCATCCCGCCGGAGTAGCCGGAGACGGGCCGGTCGGCGTCCCCGGCCAGGCCGAACCGGTCCAGCAGTTCGGCGGCGCGGGCCCGGGCCGCGCCCCGGCGCAGGTCGAGCAGGCGGCCGATGAGCTCCAGGTTGCCCCGCCCGGTGAGCTCCTCGTCCACGGTGGCGCTCTGCCCGGCCAGGCCGATGAGCCGCCGCACCCGGGCGGCCTCGCGCACCACGTCGAACCCGCCCACGCGGGCGCTCCCCGCGTCCGGGCGGGCGAGGGTGGCCAGGATGCGCACGGCGGTGGTCTTGCCCGCGCCGTTGGGGCCGAGCACGGCCAGCACCGTGCCCGGGGCGGCGGACAGGTCCACGCCGTCCAGGGCGACGGTCTTCCCGAAGCGTTTGACCAGGCCCTCGGCCTGGAACGCGGGTTCCTCCACGGCTCCGCCTCCTTTCAGATGATGACAACATTCAGATGATGAGAGTATCCGAATGCCGCTGGCATCTCAACGTAGGATGGGTGGACGCCACCAGACACGGGGGAGGGGCATGGTCCGGCTCACGAGGGCGCAGCAGCAGGCCCGCAACCGCGCGCGGGTGCTGGCCGCCGCCGCGGAGGAGTTCGCCGAGAGGGGGTTCCACGACGCCAGGATCGACGGCATCGCCGCCCGGGCCGACCTCACGCGGGGGGCGGTGTACTCCAACTTCCCGGGCAAGCGCGCCCTGTACTTCTCGGTGCTGGCCGACGCCGCCGAACGCTCCGACCCCGCCCGCGACCCGTCCCGGCCCCCGGCGGACGCCCCCGGCCCCGCCGACCCGGCGGCCGCGCTGGGGGCCTTCGCCCGGGCCCGGCTCTCCCGCGTCCCGCTCACCGGCTCCGACGAGCCGCTGGGCACCGCGGCCGGGCTCACCCCGGAAGTGCTCTCCGACGCCCCGGTGCGCGGCCTCTTCGCGCAGCTGGTCAAAGTGGAGGCCGTCCTGCTCGCCCTGTCCCTGGAGGCCCTGGCCGGCGACGGCCGCCGCCGGGTCCGGCAGGCGCGGGCCGTCCTCACCGTGCTCCACGGCGCCGAGCGCACCGCCGCCGTCGCCCCGGGCACGGTGGACCCCTTCACCGTCATCCGGACCTGTGAGCACCTGGCGGGGCTGGACCTGGACGACCCCGAGCCGCCCCACCTGGCCCACATCGGCCCGGCCGAGCCCGCCGACGACCCCTGGGAGCCCCCGGAGGCGGTCGACCCGGCCACCGGCGAGCGGGTCGGGTTCGGTGCCGACGGCGTGGTGGCCGTCCTGGGGCCGGGCCGCCTGGAGGCCGTCGAGGACGCGCTGCGCGCCGCCGCCGACACCGACGCGGTCACCGCGGTCCTGGCCACCGACGACCCCGCCGAGCACGGGCCGCTGCTGCACGCCTTCCTGGCGGACCTGTACCGCCACCTGGCCGCGGCCTTCCCCGCCCGCGCCGTCCCCCGGGCACGGCTGGTCCTGGACGCCGCCGGCGCCGTGGCGGCCGCGGTCGGGGCGGCCGCGGCGGAGGACACCGAGGTGGCGGTGCGCGTCGGCGGCGGTCGGATCACCGCCCGCGCCGCCGGCGCGCGGGCGGCCCACGCCGTGGCCGCCGCCCGCACCCCTGCCGGCTCTTGACCGCCCGGGGCGGCGGCCCCGCCCGGGACCGCCGCCCCGGAGGCGCCGCTCACCCCCGCCCGGTGTCGCCGCCGAGGGCCCGCAGGACGCGGGCGCGTTCGGGGTCCACACCGCGGGCGCGCAGGCGGGCGGCCTCGGCGGGGGCGAACCCCGCCACCGCCCACGCGGCGACCTCGCCGCGCGGGACGCCCGCGTCCCACCACGCGCGCAGCAGCTCCACCGCGTCGGCACCGAGGGAGCGGGCCTCGGCGGCCGTGAACCCCAGCTCGCGCAGGATCAGCGCCCGTGCCGGGTCGATCCCGGCCCGGGCCCAGGGCACCGCTTCCGGCCCGGCCCAGCCGGTGTCGGCGAAGGGGCGCGCGGCGGCCGGACCGATCCCGGCGGCCAGCAGCGCCCCCATCGCCTCGGCGCCCCCGTCCTCGGGGGAGGGGGCCGGGGAACCGCGCAGCAGCCGGTGCAGCATCCGGCGCACCGCGCTCCGCGGGTGCGGGCGCTCGCCCGCCAGGTGCCGCTCGGCCGCCTCCGCGTGCGAGTACCCCAGCTCGTGCCAGCGCACCGCCTCCCGCGGCGCCATCCCGGCCCGCAGCAGGGGCCGCACCGTGTACGGGGTCAGCCCGGCGGTGCGCCAGGACAGGGCGGGGCCGGGCCGGTACACCCCCGCGGTCCGCCACCGGTCGGCGTCGGCCAGCGCGAACCCGGCGCCGATCCACCGCCGGGCCTCGCCCACCTCGTAGCCGCGCGCGGTCCACTCGTGCAGGTCCTCCGGCCGTTCCGGGCCGTCGGGGTCGGACAACGTCTCCACGGGATGTCCCCTCTCTTCTAGTCCGCGTCCCCGGGCAGCGGCACCACGTGCGCCCAGGCGGGCGGTTCCGGAGCCGCGCCCCCGGCGACCAGGCCGACGACCACCGGCATCCGGGGCGGCGTGTCCGGCCACGGCGTGTCCCCGTCCGTGAGCACCAGTACCAGGTCGGGGCGCAGGCCGGCGGCCGCGGCGATCCCCTCGCGCAGATCGGTGCCGCCCCCGCCGACCAGCCGCACCTCCTCCACCCGGCGCACCGTCTGCACCGGGTGGGCGTGCCGGTCGCAGCAGATCACCCGCAGCCGCCGGCGGCCGCAGGCGCGCTCCAGCACCCCGGCGACCTCCGACACCAGCCGCCGCAGCACCGCGTCGCCGACGCTGCCCGAGGTGTCCACCACGACCGCCACGTCGGGGACGGGCGCGGCCGTCGCGGGCAGCAGCACCCGGCCGTGCGGCCCCGGCGGCCCCTGCCTGCGCGCGGGCCTGCGGTAGGTGAAGTCCACCCGCCCCGCGCCGTGGTACACCCCGCGCCGCAGGACCGCCCCCAGCCGGGCCCGCCAGTCCACCGCGGGCCGCAGCCGCTCCCGCGCCCAGCGCTCCCAGCCGCCCGGGACGTCCGAGCGCGCGGCGGCCCGCGCGACGATGTCGCGGGCCAGCGCCGCTTCCAGCACCGCCCGTTCCACATCGGACAGGGCGCCGCCGCCGGCGAGCTCGTAGGACCGTGCCAGTCCGTCCGCCGAACGGCCGCAGTCCACCAGCGCGGCCACCGGCCGCCCGCCGCGCGCCTGTGCCTCGTCCAGCACCTCGATCTCCGACAGGTACTCCTCGGCCAGCCGCCCCGGGGGCAGGCCCAGGGCCCGGGGCGAGACCACGCCGGCGGGGGACTCCAGCCCGGCCGCCTCCAGGTCGTCGTTGACCTCGGCGTCGGCGGCCCGGTTCCACCACCGGGCCGCCGGACCGCCGGGGTCCGCGGCCCCCTCCGGGACGCGGTCGGCGTGGCGGCGCACCAGGTGCCCCACACCGTGCAGCAGCCACCACCCGAACTCCCGCACCGGCACGGCCAGCGCGGTGCCGGGGTCGATGTGGACCCGCCAGCCCGGGTCGGTCGGAAAGGCGCGGAAGTCGGGGTCGGGTACGGGCTCCCCGGTCTCCTCGTCCCGGCGCGGCTCCAGCACGACCGGGGTGAGCGAGAACAGGGCGTGGGCCAGGTAGGGCGCCTGGGCGGCCGCCCACAGGCGGGCCGCGGCGAACCGGTCGGCGGTCCGCGCCGCGTGGTCGTTCACGCCGCCTCCCCGGGCATGAGCCCGGCCGCGCGCAGCACCGGGGCCAGTTCCAGCAGCGCCGCGGGCGGGACCGCCCCCGCCGGCCGGCGGGCCGCCAGGTCGCGCGCGGCCGCGGCCGCCACGTCCGGCACGTTCCGGGAGACACGGGCGACCACCTCCCAGGCCCGCTCCCACGCGGGGGCGCCGCCGTCGGCCGCCACGTGGGCGACCAGGGCGCCCAGCAGGGCGTGCAGCCGGTCGGCCCGGTCCGGCAGCGGCAGGCCGGGGTCGGCCAGGAGGCTTTCGGGCGAGGGCAGGTCCAGGGTGCGCAGCCACGACAGCACCTCGAACCCGGCGGCCTCGCCCACCGCGCCCGTCACCAGGGCGGCCACCGCCGCCTCCACGTCCGGTGCCCCGGGGTTGGCCCGTCCGGCGGCCAGCGCCAGCGCGGCCGCCTCCCAGCTGCGCGGACTGGGCCACCCCCGGCCCGCGGCGGCCGGGTCGCCGGGAACGGCGAGCACCAGTTCGGGGCGCACCCGCAGGAACGCCCCCACCGCCGAGCGGGCCGCCGCGGCCTGCTCCGCGGACGGTGCCACCGCCTCCCCGGCGCCGGAGGCGGGGAACCCGTGCGCGAACCCCGCGGCGATCTCGGCGGCGGACACCTCCCGGTCCAGGTGGACCAGGCGGTTGGCCAGCGGGGCCGACAGCTCCCAGCCGTCGGCGGCCAGGCCGGGCGGGTTGGCCGCGGCCACGATCCGCACCCCGGCGGGCAGCACGAGGTCGCCGACGGTGCGCTCCAGCAGGACGCGCAGCATCGCGGCCTGCACGGCCGGCGGCGCGGTGGTCAGCTCGTCCAGGAAGAGCAGGCCCTCCCCGGCCGCGGCCAGCCGCTCGGCCCAGCGGGGCGGGGCGAACCGGGTGCCGCCCTCATGCACGACGGGAAGGCCGGAGAAGTCCCCCGGCTCGCGGACGGAGCCGACGACCACCTCCACGGGCAGGTCCAGCTCGCGCCCCAGGGCGAGCACGGACGCGGTCTTGCCGGTGCCGGGGGCGCCCCACAGCAGGACCGGCAGGTTCGCGCGCACGGCCAGGGCGAGCGCGGTGCGGGTGCGGGCGGTGTCCTTCACGGGGTCCTCCGGGGCCGGGTGCGGATGCGTGGCGGGGCCGCGGACGGCCCCGACATGAGTCAACCTAGGTTGACTTCTCGGGGAAGTCAACCCCAGTTGACTTCCGTTGGACGGCCGCGCCCCCGCTCACGGCTCCGGCGGCTGGATTGCGCGGTCTCCGAACCGGGGTAGCGTGGAGGACGGAGGCGTCCCCCGCGACGGGGCCTGCGCCCCAGCCCGTGAGGAGACGTTCAGTGACACGCACCGGTGCCGACGGGCCCCTGCTCAAGTGCTCGTTCTGCGGCAAGGACCAGAGTGAGGTCCGCAGGCTCATCGCGGGCCCCGGCCATATCTGCATCTGCGACGAGTGCGTCGGCCTGTGCAACGAGATCATGGAGGAGGAGGACGCCGTCCTCCCCGCCGAGGACTCCTGGGATGCGTTGCCCAAGCCGCGGGAGATCTACGAGTTCCTGGATTCGTATGTGATCGGGCAGGAGCAGGCGAAGAAGGCGTTGTCGGTGGCGGTCTACAACCACTACAAGCGGGTGCGCTCGGAGGGGGAGCGTCCGGGTGGTGAGGATGTGGAGATCGCGAAGTCGAACATCCTGCTGTTGGGTCCGACGGGGTCGGGCAAGACGTTGTTGGCGCAGACGCTGGCGCGGATTTTGAACGTGCCGTTCGCGATCGCCGATGCGACGGCGCTGACGGAGGCGGGGTATGTCGGTGAGGATGTGGAGAACATCCTGTTGAAGTTGATCCAGGCGGCCGATTACGACGTGAAGAAGGCCGAGACGGGGATCATCTACATCGACGAGGTGGACAAGGTCGCTCGGAAGAGTGAGAATCCGTCGATCACGCGGGATGTGTCGGGGGAGGGTGTGCAGCAGGCGTTGTTGAAGATCTTGGAGGGGACGACGGCGAGTGTGCCTCCGCAGGGTGGGCGGAAGCATCCTCATCAGGAGTTCATTCAGATCGATACGACGAATGTGCTGTTCATCTGTGGTGGGGCGTTTGCGGGGTTGGACAAGATCATCGAGTCGCGTACGGGGCGGCAGGGGATGGGGTTCAACGCGGTGTTGCGGTCGAAGGAGGAGTTGGCGGGGGCGGTTTCGGTGAGGTGATGCCGGAGGACCTGTTGAAGTTCGGGATGATTCCGGAGTTCATCGGGCGGTTGCCGGTGATCACGAGTGTGCATGATCTGGATCGGGGGGCGTTGATCCGGATTCTGACGGAGCCGCGTAATGCGTTGGTGAAGCAGTATCAGCGGTTGTTCGAGTTGGACGGTGTGGGGTTGGAGTTCACGCCGGACGCGTTGGAGGCGATCGCGGAGCAGGGGATCATTCGGGGGACGGGTGCGCGTGGGTTGCGGGCGATCATCGAGGAGGTGTTGTTGTCGGTGATGTACGAGGTGCCGTCTCGTGAGGATGTGGGTCGGGTGATCATTTCGCGGGAGACGGTGATCGACAACGTGAATCCGACGATCGTGCCGCGGGCGCAGATCGAGCCCGAGCACCGCAAGAAGTCCGCCTGACACCTCGCCCCGCGCCCCGGACCGGGGACACGCGGGCCCGCCACCGCCCCTTCGCCGCGTTCGTGGTGTGAGATGGCGCAAGGGGGTGGTGGTGCGCATGGCTCTGACGGACCCGGAGGGCGAGTACCTGTTCGACGAGCTGGTCCGGTCGGTGCACGACCGGGGGCCGCTGGAGGTCCTGGAGGCGGTCGAGTCCTACGCCGCGGCCATCGGCCTGGGCCGGATCATCGTCTACGTGGTCGACATCCAGCAGCGCCTGCTGGTCCCGCTCACCGAGGGCGAGCCCCTCCCCGTGGACGGCACCACCGCGGGCAGCGCCTACCGCTCCGAGACCCTGCGCCTGGTCGAGGCCGAGGGCTGGCTGGAGCTGTGGCTGCCGCTGCGCGACGGCGTCGACCGCATGGGCGTCCTGTGCGTGTGCGCCCCCTTCCTGGACGAGCCCACCCTGCGCCGCTGCCAGACCCTGGCCTCCCTGCTGGGCCTGGTCATCACGTCCAAACGCGCCTACAGCGACACCTACGCCCGCCACACCCGCACCCGCCCGGTGCACCTGCGCACCGAGATGCTGCGCGCCTTCCTGCCGCCCCGCACCCTGGGCACCGCCCGCGGCATCTCCACCGCCGTCCTGGAACCCGCCTACGAGCTGGGCGGCGACGCCTTCGACCACTCCCTCACCAAGGACGTCCTGCACGTGGCCATCCTCGACGCGATGGGCCACGACCTCGCCTCCGGCCTGACCGCGTCCGTGGCCATGGCCGGCGCCCGCAGCGCCCGCCGCAACGGCGCGGGGCTGAGGGAGCTCACCGCCGAGGTGGAGGAGGCGCTCACCGCCTGGCTGCCCGAACGCTTCTGCACGGGCGTCTTCGCCACCCTGAACCTGGGCAACGGCCTGTTCTCGTGGGTCAACTGCGCCCACCCCGCCCCGCTGCTCATCCGCAAGGGGCGGCTGGCCCCGGGCGCCCTGGAACGCGACTCCGAGCTCCCCCTGGGGCTGGCCGAGATCGGCGCGGGCACCGCGCGCACCGTCCACGAGCTCCGGCTCGAACCGGGGGACCAGGTCCTGCTCTACACCGACGGGGTGACCGAGGCCCACGACGGGCAGGGCCGCATGTTCGGCCTGGAACGGTTCGCCGACTTCATCATCCGCGCCACCTCCGCCGAGGAGCCCGCCCCCGAGACACTGCGGCGGCTCATCCACGCCATCCACGACCACCAGCGCGGCAGCTTCACCGACGACGCCACCATCGTGCTGCTGGAGTGGACCCCCGACGGGCCCGGCGCGGACCGGACCCCGCAGGCGTGAGCCGCACGCTCACCACAGGGCCAGGACCCGGCTGGGCCCGCCGGAGGCGTCCGCGCCCGGCAGCACGCCGACGGTGAGCAGGGCGCCCGCGGGAGGCAGCCGGTCCAGGCCCCGCAGCGCCTCCAGGCCCCACCGGTCGGCGCGGCCCACCACCTCGTGGGCCTCGAACGCCGCGGACACGGCCGGGTCGGTGCTGAGCGTGTCCACCCCGGTGCCGACGATGCCCCGCCGGGAGATCAGGAAGTCGCAGGCCTCCGCCGAGAACCCGGGGAAGTGCCACGACCCGTCCCCGTCCGTACCGCGCACCGCGGCGTCGCCCCGTTCCCAGCGGGCG
Source organism: Nocardiopsis changdeensis (assembly GCF_018316655.1). Lineage (GTDB taxonomy): Bacteria > Actinomycetota > Actinomycetes > Streptosporangiales > Streptosporangiaceae > Nocardiopsis > Nocardiopsis changdeensis. Next base: position 2,344,739 of record NZ_CP074133.1, read on the forward strand.
CTCCACCCCGAGTGCATGAGCACCGCGGCGCCGCGCGGGATCTCCCCGTGCGCGTGCTCGAACGCCAGCACGTCGTCCACCGTCACGGAGGTGTCGGGGTCCTCGGCGGCCCGGGCGGAGATGTCGATCACCGCGGCGGGCGCCACCAGTTCCTCGGGGCGGATGTCCGGCACCATCCTGCCCCCGCCGATCACGTGGCCGGGCGCGTCCAGGTGGGTGCCGGTGTGCTCGCCCAGTGTCCACCGCTGCACGTAGAACCCGAACTCGCCGTCGGGGGCGGGCCCGGAGACCGTCTCCCGGCGCGGCTTCTCGTCGTCCCACCCCGGCAGGGACGGGGTGATCACGTGGCTGAGGTCGGCGACGTGCCGGTACCCCCGCGGCCACGCGGGGGGCTCCGCCGGGGGCCGTCCCCCCGCGGAGGCGGTGGCGGCGGCGTCCCCGGCCGTCCGGGCCCGGACGGTCTCACCGGTTCCGTGCAGACACATGTGCCACCCCTCGCGCTCGCTCCACCGCGGTACGCCCGGCCCGCGGGCGCTGCCACCCTACCGGGCCGGGCGGGGGTTCGGCCGGGGGCGGGGCGGGGCAGGAAGCAGGGGCGAGGACCCCTGCGAACCCGGAGACGCCGATGCCCCAGACCCCCGCCGACCCCTGGTGGAAGTCCGCCGTCGTGTACCAGATCTACCCGAGCAGCTTCCAGGACGCGGACGGCGACGGCCTGGGCGACCTGCCCGGCGTCATCGACCGGCTCGACTACCTGCACACCCTCGGCGTGGACGTGGTGTGGCTGTCGCCGGTGTACCCCTCGCCCCTGGCCGACAACGGCTACGACATCAGCGACTACCTCGGCATCCACCCCCGGTTCGGGACCCTGGCCGACTGGGACCGGCTGCGCGACGGCCTGCACGAGCGCGGCATGCGGCTCGTCATGGACCTGGTCGTCAACCACACCAGCGACGAGCACCCCTGGTTCGCCGACTCCCGGGCGTCGCGGGACTCCCCCTACCGCGACTTCTACTTCTGGCGCCCGGGCCGCGGCGACGGCCCGCCCAACAACTGGGGCTCCGTCTTCTCCGGCCCGGCCTGGACCCGCGACGACGCCACCGGTGAGTACTTCCTGCACCTGTTCACCCGCAACCAGCCCGACCTGAACTGGGAGAACCCCAAGGTCCGCGAGCAGGTGCACGACATCGCCCGCTGGTGGCTGGACCGGGGCGCCGACGGGTTCCGGATGGACGTCGTCAACTTCGTGTCCAAGGCCCCCGGGCTGCCCGACGGCCCCGTGCCCCCCGGGAGCGGGTACGGCCTGTTCGCGGAGTACTCCATCAACGGGCCGCGACTGCACGAGTTCCTCGGCGAGCTGCGCGACGCCGCCTTCGCCGGGCGGGACGTGCTCACGGTGGGGGAGATGCCCGGGGTGAGCGTGGAGCAGGCCCGGGCGCACACCGATCCGGTGGACGGGGAGGTGTCCATGGTGTTCCAGTTCGAGCACGTGGACCTCGACCACGGGCCCGGCGGCAAGTTCGACCGGGTGCCGCTGGACCTGCGCCGCCTCAAGGGCTCCCTGGACCGCTGGCAGCTCGGGCTGGCCGACCGGGGGTGGAACAGCCTCTACCTGAACAACCACGACCAGCCCCGGGCGGTGTCCCGGTTCGGCGACGACGGCGAGCACCGGACGGCCTCGGCCAAGACCCTGGCCACCACGCTGCACATGATGAAGGGGACCCCGTACGTCTACCAGGGCGAGGAGCTGGGGATGGCCAACGCCGGCTTCTCCGACATCTCCGAGTACCGCGACGTGGAGACCCACAACCACTACCTCCACGCGATGGCCGCGGGGGCCGACGAGGCGCGGGTGATGGCGGGGATCGCCCGGATGAGCCGGGACAACGCGCGCACCCCGATGCAGTGGGACGCCTCGCCGAACGCCGGGTTCACCACCGGCACCCCGTGGATCGCGGTCAACCCCGACCACACGGAGGTCAACGCCGAGGCGGCGCTGGCCGACCCCGACTCGGTGTTCCACCACTACCGGCGGCTCATCGCGCTGCGCAAGGAGCACCCGGTGGTCGTCCACGGGGCCTACACCCCGCTGCTGCCCGAGCACCCGGCCCTGTACGCCTACACCCGAACGCTGGACGGCACGGTGCTGACGGTGCTCGCCAACTGGAGCGCGGACACGGTGGCGGTGGACGCCGCCCCGGCCGTCGCGGGCCCCCGTCCGGAGCTCCTGCTGGGCACACACCCGGCGGCGGAGGAGGGGGTGTTCGCGCCGCTGCGGCCCTGGGAGTCGCGCGTGCTCCTGTCGCGCTGAACCCGGCGTGCGCGCCGGTGACCTGCGGTGGCCGCCGTCCCGGTGATTTCAACTTTTTTGAAATGCGGGCCAGGTGAGGTTAGACTAACCTTCGTTTGCCGGGATCATCCCGCTTCGCCCCTTTGCGCCTCCCCCGGGTCTCCCGACCCGTGCGCAGCGGTCGCCTGCCCAAAGCGCGGCCGATCCTCACCGAGAAAGCACCTGTGCACATGGACTCCACCCTGCGCCGCGCCGGCGGCATCGGAATCGCGGCCCTGCTGACCCTGGGCCTCGCCGCCTGCGGGACCCCCGCCGAGGAGGAGGCCCCCGCCGCGGAATCGGCCGACGGCGCCTTCCCCGTCAGCATCGAGAGCGCCCTGGGCACCGCCGAGATCCCCGCCCAGCCCGAGCGGGTCGTCACCCTGGGCCAGGGCTCCGCGGAGACCGCCATCGCCCTGGGCACCGTCCCCGTCGGCATCGAGAGCTACGAGTGGGGCAGCGACGAGACCGGCTACCTCCCCTGGATCCACGAGGCCGTGACCGAGGCCGGAGCCGAGCCGCCCACCCAGTTCGCCGGGGCCGACGACATCGACTTCGAGGCCATCATCGAGCTGGAGCCCGACGTCATCCTCGCCCCCTGGTCCGGTGTCACCCAGGAGCAGTACGACGTCCTCACCGACATCGCCCCCACGGTCGCCTACCCCGACCTGCCCTGGAGCACCGACTGGGACCAGCAGATCGAGATCATCGGGCAGGCCCTGGGCAAGCCCGAGGAGGCCGGGGAGCTCATCGAGGGCATCGAGACGCAGTTCGAGGAGGCCGCCGCGGCCAACCCCGAGTTCGCGGACCTGACCTTCTCCTACGTGTACAACACCGGCCCCGGCACCCTCGGTGTCTTCCTGCCCGACGAGCAGCGCGTCGCCATGGTCCGCGGCCTGGGCCTGCAGGTCGACCCGGTCGTCGAGACCTTCCCCGAGACCGAGGGCACCGACTCCGCCGTCATCGGCCTGGAGAACGCCGACAAGCTCGCCGACAGCGACCTGGTCTTCACCTTCTACAGCAGCCCCGAGAACCGCGAGGAGATCGAGGCCCAGGAGCTGTACCAGGCGATCCCCGCCGTCGAACGCGGCTCCGTCGTCGCCCCCGAGGACCAGCCCTTCGTCACCGCCTCCTCCATCATCAACCCGCTCACCGTCCCCTGGACGCTGGAGCGCTACGTGCCCCTCATCGAAGAGGCCGCCGCGAACCTCGACGGCTGACACGCACCGGTAAGGCGATTGTGAGAACACGCACGACGCCGCCCCGGACCGGCCCCGCCCGCGCCGTGCTCATGCTCGGCGCGGGCGTCGCCGCGCTGGCCGGGGCGATCCTGCTCAGCCTCGTCGCGGGCGGCAAGCCCACACCGCTCCCCGACGTGTGGCGGGTGCTCACCGGTGATGCCGACCCCTACATCACCACCGTGGTGCACAGCCGCGTCCCCCGGACCGTCCTGGGCGTCCTGGTCGGCGCGGCCCTGGCCCTGGCGGGCACCCTCATGCAGGGCGTCACCCGCAACCCCCTGGCCGACCCCGGGCTGCTCGGCGTCAACGCCGGTGCGGCCGCCGCCGTGGTCACCGCCACCGCGCTGTTCGGACCGACCTCGGTCACCGGCACCGTGTGGTGGGCGCTGCCCGGAGCGCTGGCGGCGGGCCTGGCCGCCTACGCCGTCGGCAGCCGCGGCGGCGACGCGGGCCTGGTCCGCCTGGTCCTGGCCGGGGCCGTGGTCTCCGCCGTGCTCATGGCCTACGTCCAGGCGATCGCGCTGAGCATGCCCGACACCTTCGACAGCTACCGCTACTGGGTGGTGGGCTCCCTGGCCGGGCGCGGCTTCGACGTGATCGTCGCCGTGCTCCCGGTCGTCGGCGCCGGGGTACTGCTCGCCGTGCTCACCATGGGCGGCCTCAACGCCCTGGCCCTGGGCGAGGAGGCGGCCACCGCCACCGGGGCCAACACGGCCTGGACCCGCTCGGCCGGGCTGGTGGCGGGTGTGCTGCTCGCCGCCGGTGCCACCGCCGCGGCCGGGCCCATCGCGTTCGTCGGCCTGGCCGTCCCGCACGTGGTGCGGGCCCTGGTCGGCGTCGACTTCCGGCTCCAGGTGCCCTTCGCGCTCCTGGCCGGCCCGGTCCTGCTGCTGCTCGCCGACGTGGCGGGCCGCACCGTGATACGGCCCATCGAGCTCATGGTCGGTGTGGTCACCGCGTTCGTCGGCGCGCCCGTGCTGCTGTACGCGGTCCGGAAGATGCGGACGACCTCATGAACCGAACCCTCACCGGACCCGCCCCGCAGGCCCCGGCCGCCACCCGCCGCGACCCGGTGCTGCGCCTGGGCCGGGCCCTGGCCCTGCCCGTCCACCCCCGCTCCCTGCTGTGGGGGGTGCTGCTGGTGCTCGCGGTGCTCGCCGTCGCGGCCGCCACGCTCTCCCTGGGGCGGCTCGGCATCCCGCTGACCCGGATCCCCGCCGTGGTCGCCGGCGGGGGAGAGGGCGCCGAGGCGTTCGTGTTCGAGCGCCTGCGCGGCCCCCGGCTGACGGTCGCCCTGGGCACCGGCGCCGCGCTGGGCCTGTCCGGCGCGCTCTTCCAGTCGGTCACCCGCAACCCGCTGGGCAGCCCCGACGTCATCGGGCTCGGCGCGGGGGCCGGGGCGGGTGCGGCCTGCGCCGCCCTGCTGCTGCCCGGCACCATACCGATCCCGCTGGGCGCGCTGGCCGGGGCGGTCCTGGCGATGGCCCTCGTGGCGCTGAGCACCGGGACCGGGCTGCGCCACCCCGGGCGGCTCATCGTCGCCGGGATCGGCGTGGCCGCCATGGCCCAGGCCTTCACCCACTTCGTGGTGTCGGTCATGGCCCGGGACCAGGCGAACGTGCTGTCGGCCTACGTCAACGGCAGCCTGGGCGCCCGCGACTGGGGCCACGCCGCGACCATCTGGGGAGCGCTCCTGCTCGCGGTCCCGCTGCTGGTGTACCTGGCCGGCCCCGTGGCCGTCAACGAGATGGGCGACGAGCTCTCCGACGCCCTGGGCGCCTCCGCGGCCCGCACCCGCACCCTGGCCATCGGCCTGTCGGTGGTGCTGTCGGCGGCCGCCGTGGCGGTGGCCGGGCCGATCGCGTTCGTGGCGCTGACCGCGCCGCAGATCGCCCGCCGCCTCACCGGGGCGGCCGGGCCCCACCTGGTCCTGTCCGCGGTCACCGGCGCCCTCCTGCTGGCCGCCGCGGACCTGGGCGTCCAGCAGTCGCCCGTCGGCGACGGCCTGCCGGTCGGCCTCTTCACCATGGCCCTGGGCGGCGTCTACCTGGGCCACCTGCTCATCCGCGAATGGCGAAAGGGAGTCCTATGAGCCCGGTACTGTCCGCCGAGGACCTCACCCTGGGGTACGGGGCCGAGCCGGTCGTGCGCGGCCTGGACCTGAGCATCGCCGACGGCGAGTTCACGGTGATCGTCGGCCCCAACGGGTGCGGCAAATCCACCCTGCTCAAGGCCCTGGGGCGGATCAACAGGCCGGTCTCGGGCCGGGTGCTGCTGCACGGCACCGACATCCGCTCCCAGCGCGCCAAGGCGGTCGCCCGTCGGATGGCGATGCTGCCGCAGAGCCCCACCGCGCCCGAGGGCATCACGGTGCGCGGACTGGCCGCCCGCGGCCGGTTCCCGCACCACACGCTGCTGCGGCAGTGGAGCCCGGCCGACGACGAGGCGGTGGACCGCGCCCTGGAGCTGACCGGGCTCTCCGACCTCGCCGACACCCGGGTGGGCTCGCTCTCGGGCGGCCAGCGCCAGCGGGCGTGGGTGGCGATGGTCCTGGCCCAGGACACCGGGGTGCTGCTGCTGGACGAGCCGACCACCTACCTGGACATCGCCCACCAGTACGACCTGCTGGAGCTCTTCGCCGACCTGCACCGGCGCGGCCGCACCGTGGTCGCGGTGCTGCACGACCTGGCCCAGGCGGCGCGGTTCGCCACCCGCCTGGTGCTCATGGACCGGGGGAGCGTGGTCGCCGACGGCACGCCCGACGAGGTCATCACGGCCGACCGGGTGCGGGAGGTGTTCGGGCTGTCCTGCGACGTGGTGCCCGACCCGCGCACCCGGACCCCGCTGGTGATCCCGCACGAGCGGTCCTGACCACCCGTCCGGGGCGCCCGCGGCCCCCGGACACCGGCGCCGCCCGGCCGAGGAGGCCGAGGGCGGCGGCCGCCCGGCTGCGGTGCCTTGCGGGCATGCCGCCTTCCTTCGGGGGAGGGCGGGCCCGGACGCCGGTGGTGTTCGGCCGAGGAGGCCGAGGGCGGCGGCCGTCCGGCCATGGCGCCCCGTGGGGCGTGCCGTGTCCGTTCGGGGCGGGCAGGCCGCCCGGGCTACCCCTCCCGGGCGGCCTTGTACTCCTCCCACTGGGCGAGGAGCGCGTCGTGGTGGTCGTCGAGCCAGGTCATGTAGTCGTGCATGTTCCGCAGCCGGGCACGGGCGTGGGGCCTGAGCCCCGGCAGCCGCTCCAGGGCGTCGGCCGCCAGCGCCTTCTGCCGCTGGAGGTAGGCGCGCTCGTTGCGCAGGAACCCGCCCCAGACGTCCTCGTCCACGGTGACGCGGCGGGTCCGCTCGCCGGGTGTCTCGACCAGGTCCACGAACCCGGCCTTGCGCAGCCGGCGCACCGCCTCCGACACCGAGCCGCGGCTCACCCCGGCCCCCTCGGCGATCTGCTCGGCACTGACCGCCTCGTCGTCGGCGACCAGCAGGTAGCCCAGGATGCGCCCCTCCGAGCGGGGTCCGCCCTGGGCGTTCCAGTGGTCCGCGAAGCGTTGGACGAAATCGTCCCGGAACCCCTGCTCCGCCTGGTTCTCCCGCTCTTCCGGCATGGGCACGACCCTATCGGTCACCGCCCGGACCGCGGTCCCGGGGCGCGGTCCGCGCGCAGCGACTCCAGCATGGGCTCCAGCGCCTCCCACACCGCGTCCAGGTCGCCCGGGCCGCTGCGGTCGGCCAGCCACAGCGCGGCCTCGTTCATCGCCCCGGAGAGCAGGTGCGCCGCGGGCTCCACCGGCCGGGGCGGCAGGACCCCCGCCGCCACCAGGTCGGTCAGCGCCTCGGTGAGGTGGCGGGCCGAGTTGGCCTCGTCCATCTCCCGCCAGGCGCTCCAGCCCAGCACGGCCGGGCCGTCGACCAGCATGATCCGGCGGACGTCGGGCGCGGTCGCGGCGGCGAGGAAGGCCCGGCACCCGGCGGTGAGCCGGTCCCAGGGGTCGGGCTCGGCGTCGGCGGCGGTGGCGACGGCGGCGGCGACCTCCTCCTGGACCCCCTCCAGCACCGCCCGGAACAGCGCGGCCTTGCCGTCGAAGTGGTGGTAGAGCGCGCCCTTGGTCACCTTCGCCGCGGCCACGACACCGCTGAGACCGACCTCGGCGTAGCCGTGTTCGGCGAACAGGCGGCGGCCCTCGCGGAGCAGGGTGCGGCGGGTCTGTTCGCGCTGCCGGGCGCGGACCCCGGTGGCCTCGGGCATGGGGCGGTCCTCCGATCTTTGACATACCGACGGTACGCGAATAGTCTAGTTCGCATACCGCTGGTATGTGAAAGGAAGCGTCATGAAGCTGAACTCCTTCTATCCGGTCCTGGGCACCGCCCGCCTCCCCGAGTCCCGCGACTTCTACGTCACCTGGTTCGGCTTCGAGGAGACCTTCGCCGCCGACTGGTACGTCAGCCTGCGCCGGCCCGGCCCGCCCGAGGTCGAGCTGGCCCTGCTGGACCCCGCCCACCCCACCGTCCCCGAGGGCTTCCGGGAGCCCGCCCGCGGGATCCTGCTGAACTTCGAGGTGGCCGACGTCGACGCCGAGTGGGAGCGCCTGGTGGTGCGCGGCGGCCTGCGCCCCGAACTGGCGATCCGCACCGAGGAGTTCGGGCAGCGGCACTTCATCGTGGCCGACCCCGGCGGGATCCTCGTGGACGTCATCACCGAGGTCCCGCCCGGCGAGGAGTACGCCGCGAACTTCCTGGACCGCTGAGCCCGCCGCGCCGCCTACCCTGGTGTCACCCCACCCCCGTCCCACCCAGCGGAGGCGACACCATGGCCCTTACCCTGGAACAGGCCTCGGAGCTGGCCGCCCGCGCGCACGCCGGACAGGTCGACAAGGCCGGCCGCCCCTATGTGGAGCACGTCTACGCGGTCCGCGACCTGCTGGCCGCCCACGGCGAGCGCGCCCAGGTGGCCGGGGTCCTGCACGACGTGTTGGAGGACACCGACCTCACCGCCGACGACCTGCGCGCCCGCGGCTGCCCCGAGGAGGTCGTGCGCGCCGTGCTCGCGGTCAGCCGCCGCCCCGGCGAGACCTACGACGAGCTCATCGCCCGCGCCGCCGCCGACCCGCTGGGCCGCCTGGTCAAGCTGGCCGACAACGCGCACAACTCCGACGAGGCCCGGCTGGCGGCACTGCCCGCCGAGCAGTCGGAGCGGCTGCGCACCAGGTACGCGCGGGCCCGCGCCGTCCTAGAGGGCGCCGAGAGCCGGGGAACGCTGATCGTCCTGTACAGCCCGCGGCCGGACGAGTGCCGGACCTTCTACCAGGGGCTGGGCCTGCGTTTCGTCCGCGAGCGCCACGGCTCCGGCCCCGAGCACCACGCGGCGGTCCTGGCGGGCGGCCTGGTGCTGGAGCTGTACCCGGCCACGGGGGAGCGCGCCACCGGCGCGCTGCGCCTGGGGTTCGCGGTCCCGGCGCACCGCACCGACCCGGCCCTGGCCCCGGGCCGGTACACGTTCACCGACCCCGACGGGCGGGCGGTCGACGTGCGCGCGGAGTGATCCGGGCGGCCTCCGGTGCACGTGCATTGATACCAGCCGGTCGGTATGCTGGACCGGACGTACGAACGGGTGCGCCGCCGCCGACGGCGGCGGCGGGATGGGACGGGACATGGCGATGGCGCGGCGCACGGCCGAGGCGGGGACCGGACGCGGATCGGTGCCCGAGCGCCTGCTGGAGGCCGCGACCCGGCTGTTCGCCGAACGCGGCTACGAGGGCACCTCCGTCCAGGAGATCGTGGTCTCCGCCGGGGTCACCAAGGGCGCCATGTACCACTACTTCGGCTCCAAGGACGACCTGCTCTACGAGGTCTACGCCCGGGTGCTGCGCATGCAGACCGAGCACCTGGTGCGGATCTCCCGGCTCGACGCCCCGGTCGCCGAGCGCGTGCGCGCGGCCGCGGCCGACGTCATCGTCACCAGCGTCGCCAACCTCGACGACACCGTCATCTTCTTCCGCTCCATGCACCAGCTCAGCGAGGAGAAGCAGCGGGAGGTGCGCAGCGAGCGCCGCCGCTACCACGAGATCTTCCGCGACATGGTCCGGGAGGGCCAGGAGGAGGGAGTCTTCCGCGACGACGTCTCCGCCGACCTGGTGGTCAACTACTACTTCGGCTCGGTCCACCACCTGAGCACCTGGTACCACCCGGGCGGCGCGCTCACCGGCGAGGACGTGGGCCGCCACTTCGCCGACCTGCTCGTCGCGGGGCTGCGCCCGGAGAAGTAGCCCGGACACGGGCCGGGGCCGGGGGGAGTCCCCCCGGCCCCGGGCGGTGTTCCGCGGCCGGACGCGGCGGTCAGGCGTACTTGCGCAGCTCGGCGCGGCCCAGCGAGCGCAGGTGCACCTCGTCGGGCCCGTCCGCGAGCCGCAGCGAGCGCGCCCCGGCCAGCCACCCGGCCAGCGGCAGGTCCTGGCTCACCCCGGCGGCGCCGTGCGCCTGGACGGCCCGGTCCAGGATCCGCTCCACCGTGCGCGGGGTGGCGATCTTGATCGCCTGGATCTCGGTGTGCGCGCCCTTGTTGCCCACCGTGTCCATCAGCCAGGCCGTCTTGAGCACCAGCAGCCGCAGCTGCTCGATCTCCACCCGCGACTCGGCGATCCACTCGCGCACCACGCCCTGGGCGGCCAGCGGGCGCCCGAACGCGGTGCGCTCCAGCACCCGGCGGCAGGTCAGCTCCAGGGCCCGCTCGGCCATGCCGATCAGCCGCATGCAGTGGTGGATGCGGCCCGGCCCCAGGCGGGCCTGGGCGATCGCGAACCCCTCGCCCTCGCCACCGACGAGGTTCTCCGCCGGCACCCGCACGTCCTCGAAGACCACCTCGGCGTGCCCGCCGTGGTCGCCGTCGCTGTAGCCGTACACCGTCATGCCGCGCACGACCGTCAGCCCGGGGGTGTCGCGGGGGACCAGGATCATGCTCTGCTGGCGGTGCCGCTCGGCGTCCGGGTCGGTCTTGCCCATGACGATGAAGACCGCGCACTCGGGGTTGAGCGCGCCGGTGATGAACCACTTGCGCCCGTTGACGACGTACTCGTCGCCGTCGCGGACGATGCTCGTGCCGATGTTGGTGGCGTCGGAGGAGGCCACCGCGGGCTCGGTCATCGCGAACGCCGAGCGGATCTCGGCGTTCAGCAGCGGGTCCAGCCACCGCTTCTTCTGCTCGGGGGTGCCGAACATGGTCAGCACCTCCATGTTCCCGGTGTCGGGGGCGGCGCAGTTGAGCGCGATCGGGCCCAGCCGGGGGCTGCGCCCGGTGATCTCGGCCAGCGGCGCGTAGGCGAGGTTGCTCAGCCCGCCGTGCTCGGGGTGCCCGGCCAGGAAGAGGTTCCACAGGCCGCGTTCGCGCGCCTTCTCCTGGAGCACGCGCACCACCGGTGCGGTGGACCAGGGGTCCTCTCGCGCGGCCAGCTGCTCCTCCAGCACGGGCTCGGCCGGGTACACGTGCTCGTCCATGAAGGCGAGCAGCCGTTCGCGCAGCTCCTCGGTCTCCCCGTCGAAGGCGAAGTCCATCGTTCAGTCCTCCTTGAGCATGGAGTGGGCGGCGGCCACCAGGGGGGCGACCACCTCGCCGATCCGGTCGAAGCCGGCGCCCACGGTCAGTCCCTGCGTGTGGCGGAAGTGGATGCCCTCGGCGATCACCGCGAGCTTGAAGCAGCCGAAGGCCACGTACCAGCCCAGCCGGGACACGTCCCGGCCGGTGGAGCGCGCGTACAGCGCCACCAGCTCCTCGGCCGAGGGGTAGCCCTCCGCCGAGGTCGCCTGCGGCACCCCCGCGTCCACGGGGCGCTCCTGGTAGACGAGCATCAGGCCCAGGTCGACCAGCGGGTCGCCCAGGGTCGCCATCTCCCAGTCCAGGACGGCGGAGATGCCGCCCTCCCCGGTGACCAGCACGTTGTCGAGCCGGTAGTCGCCGTGCACGATCGCGGGGGCCGACTGCTCGGGCAGCGTCCGGGCCAGCTTCTCGTGCAGCTCGTCGATGCCGGGGATGTCGCGGCTGCGGGAGGCGTCCAGCTGCTTGCGCCAGCGCCGCACCTGCCGCTCCAGGAACCCCTCGGGGCGGCCGAAGTCGCCCAGGCCGATCTCCGCGGGGTCCACCGCGTGCAGGTCGCCCAGCGTGGTGATGAGCGCCTCGGCGACCGCGCGGGTCCCCTCGGGGCCCAGCGGGGCGATCTGGTCGCGGGTGCGCATCGGGGTCCCCGCCACGTGCTCCATGACGTAGAACGGGGCGCCCAGCACCCCGGTGTCCTCGCACAGCAGGTGGGTGCGCGGCACCGGGACGGCGGTGTCGCGCAGCGCCGTCATCACCCGGTACTCGCGCGCCATGTCGTGCGCGGTGGCGAGCACGTGGCCCAGCGGCGGGCGGCGCACCACCCAGGAGCCGGTGCCGTCGGTGACCAGGTAGGTGAGGTTGGACTTGCCGCCCGTGATCACCCGTCCCGTCAGCGGCCCGCCGACCAGCCCGGGCGCGGCCAGGTCCAGGTGCGCGCGCAGCCGCGTCAGGTCGAGCCCGGGCAGTTCCTCAGTCATGCGTTCCCTCGTTGTCGAACACCTTGGCCTGCAGCCGCCGCATCCCCGCCAGCCAGCGGTCGGGGTCGGCGGCGCGGCCCGCGTAGTAGTCGGCGACCTGCGGGTGGGGCAGGATCAGGAAGCGGCCGTCGGCCATCCCCTCCAGGACGGCGTCGGCGACCTCCTCGGGGGTGATCGCGTCCCCGGCCAGGATCGCCTTGCCCTGCGGCCCGCTCCCCTCCAGCAGGTCGGTGCGCACGCCCAGCGGGCACACGCACTGGACGGTGACGCCGCGGTCCCCGTAGGTCGCCGACATCCACTCGCCGAAGGAGAGGGCGGCGTGCTTGGTCACCGAGTACGGGGCGCTGCCCAGCATGGTGAGCAGGCCGGCCGCCGACACGGTGCCGATGAAGTGCCCGCGGCCGCGCTCCAGCCAGCCGGGCAGCAGCTCGCGTGCGGCGCGCACGTGTGCCATCACGTTGACCTGCCAGGCCAGGTCCCAGTCCGCCTCGGGGGCCTCGGGGCCGCCGCCGACGCCCACACCGGCGTTGGCGACGTACAGGTCGATGCCGCCCAGGTGGGCCGCGGCCTCGGCGATCAGGGAGGTGACCCCGGCCTCGCCGGCGGCGTCGCCGGGGACGGCCACCCCGCCGATCTCGGCGGCCACGGCGGAGGCGGCGTTCGCGTCGAGGTCGTTGACGACGACCCTCGCGCCGGCGGAGGCCAGCCGGCGGGCCAGGGCGGCGCCGATGCCGTTCCCGGCGCCGGTGACGACGGCGCCGATCCCGTTGAGGTCCATCACACGCCTCCGGTCAGGGTGAGGCCGCCGTCCAGGACGAGGGTGCGTCCGGTGACCCAGGAGGCGTCGTCGGAGAGCAGGAAGGCCACGGCGGCCGCGACGTCCCCGGGGTCGCCCAGGCGGTCCATGGGGTACTGGGCGGCGACCTTCTCCTCGCGGCCCTCGTAGAGGGCGGCGGCGAACCTGGTCTTGACGACGGCCGGGGCCACGCCGTTGACCCGCACCGAGGGGGCCAGCTCCACGGCGAGCTCCTCGGTGATGTGGATGAGCATGGCCTTGGTGGCACCGTAGAAGCCGATCCCCGGGGCGGGCTTGATCCCGGCGATGGAGGAGACGTTGACGATGGCGCCGCCGTGCTCGGCCATCCACGCCTTGTACGCCTTCTGCACCCAGGAGATCGCGGAGAGGGCGTTGACCTCGAAGATCTTGCGGGCGGCGTCGAGGTCGAGGTCGACCATGCGGCCGTACACCGGGTTGATGCCGGTGTTGTTGACGAACATGTCGACGCCGCCGAAGGCCTCCAGGGTGGCGGCGATGGCCGCGTCCTGGTGCTCGGGGTCGTCGGCGCGGCCCGCGACGCCGATGGCGTGCTCGGGGCCTCCCAGGGACTCGACGGCCTCCTGGAGGGGCTCGGGCTTGCGCGCGGTGATGCACACGCGGGCGCCGTCGTCGACGAGGCGCCGCGCGATGGCCAGGCCGATGCCGCGGCTGGCACCGGTGACGATGGCGGTTCGGCCGCCGAACCGGGAAGTCATCACATTCTCCTTAGACCGACTGGTCGGTATGCTCCTGTGGACTCTATGCCCACGGGAAGCGCGCCGCAAGGGGCGCGCGGGACGCGGGAACGGCACAATGGCCCCTGCGGTCCGCGCGGGACCGCGGCAGCGATACACGAAAGGCTCCCGCCATGGCGACCGAGGTGGCCGACGCCCCCGAGAACAAGCGCTACGAGATCCGTGTCGACGGCGAGGTGGCCGGCTTCGCCGAGTACATCCTCACCGACGGGCTCATCACCTTCACCCACACCGAGATCGACCCGGCCCACGAGGGCCGGGGACTGGGCGGGGCGCTGGTCCGCGGCGTCCTGGACGACGTGCGCGGCCGCGACCTGGACGTGCTCCCGCTGTGCCCGTTCGTCAAGGGGTGGATCCAGCGCCACCCCGACTACACGGACCTGGTGTACGGGGCCTCCGAGAGGTGAGCGCGGGGGCCCGTGTCCGGGGACGCGGGCCCCCACCGTTCCGGTGCGGTAATTCGGACATTTCATGATCTACGTTGTCAAGGTGTCGATTCCGGTCACCACGGTTCGCGGCGGCGCCGGATTCAGGCGGTGGGGTCGAGCAGGAGCTTGCCGATCGTGCCCCGCGAACGCAGCGCCTCGTGCGCTTCCCGGGCCTGCGCCAGCGGGTGGACCCCGCCGGTGACCGTCCTCAGGTCCCCGTCGGCCACCAGCGTGAACATCTCCGCCATCGCCTGGCCCATGACGTCCCCCGGCAGCATCCACACGTGCGGCAGCCACATCCCGGCCACCGTCGTGGAGAACCGCATCAGGTTGGGCAGCTTGACCGGGGAGGGGAGCTCTCGCGAGGCCATGCCGTAGAAGGCCAGCCGCCCGAACGGGGCCAGGGCGCGCACGCTCTCGTCGGTGACCCGGCCGCCCACCATGTCCAGCACGACGTCCACCCGGCGGCCGCCGTTGGCCTCGATCAGCGCCGCCGTCATGTCCGGGGCCGCGGAGTCCACGACGGCGTCCGCGCCCAGGTCCAGGGCCAGGTCGCGCTTGTCCGCGCTGCTCGCCACCGCGATCACCCGGCCCGCGCCGAACAACCGGGCCAGCTGCACGGCCAGGGTGCCCACCCCGCCCGCGGCGGCGTGCACCACCACGGACTCGCCGGGCTGCATACGGGCGCTCTTGCGCAGCAGGACCCAGGCGGTGGCGCCCTGGACGACGAGGGCCAAGGCGGCCTCGTCGGTGACGCCCTCGGGGATGTCGTAGGCCGTGTTCGGGTCGACCACGGCCTTCTCCGCGTAGCCGCCGCCGGTGGTCAGGGCGACGATCCGGCGGCCGTCGGCGGTGCGTCCGGCCACCTCCGAGCCCGGCACCATCGGGAGGGTAGCGGGCGCCAGATAGCTGTTCTCGGCCTGGTGGGTGTCCGCGTAGTTGATCCCGGCCCGGGTCACCTCGACCAGCAGCTCGCGCGGTCCCGGCTCGGGGTCGGGGAGTTCGGTGAGGGTGAGGACCTCGGGTCCGCCGAACTCCGTGATCTGAATGGCGCGCATGGCGGGTCTCCGTTCGTCCGTGTCATACCGACCGGGTGGTATGTTACCCGCCGGTCGCCCGGATGTCCTCCCCGGAGGCCGGGGGGCTTGCGCCAAGTTACCTAACGCTGTTAGGTGTGGTGTGGGCCACAGGAAGAGGGAAGAGGAGAGTGCGGCAGTGACCGAGAACATGGTGACGACGACCGGCGGCCGGGTCCGCGGCACGGCCTCGCCCCGCTCCGAGGACGGGACCGTCATCGTCCACCGGAGCATCCCCTACGCGGCCGCGCCCTTCGGCGAGCACCGGTTCGTCGCCCCCGCGCCCCCCGTTCCCTGGGACGGGGTCCGGGACTGCACCGCGTTCGGGCCGCCCGCCCCCCAGCGCCCCCACCTCGTCGGCGCGGCCGCCTGGTCGCCCGAGATGTCCGGCGACTGCCTCACCCTCAGCGTCTGGAGCTCCGCCCGGCCCGGCGACCGCGCCCCCGTCCTGGTGTGGATCCACGGCGGCGCCTACATCGTCGGCGCCTCCTCCGAACCCGCCTACGACGGCACCCGGCTGGCCGAGAGCGGCCTGGTCGTGGTCGGCGTCAACTACCGGGTCGGCTTCGAGGGCTTCGGCCACGTCCCCGGCCGCCCCGACAACCGCGGCCTGCTGGACCAGGCCGCCGCGCTGCGCTGGGTCCGCGACAACATCGAGGGCTTCGGCGGCGACCCCGGCAACGTCACCGTCGCCGGGGAGTCGGCCGGGGCCGGGTCGGTGGTGTGCCTGATGGCCTCACCCGGCGCGCGGGGCCTCTTCCGCCGCGCCGTCGCCCACAGCGTGCCCGGTGACACGCTCACCACCGCGACGGCCCGGTCCGTCGGCGAGCGCGTCGCCGCGGCCGCCGGGGTGCCGTACGAGGCCGAGAGCCTGGCCGCGCTGTCTCCGGAGAAGGTGCTGGACGCGGTCGACGCGGTCCTGGAGGCCGCGCCCTCCGCCGGCTTCAAGACCTTCACCTGCTTCGCGCCCGTGGTCGGCGGGCCGGAGCTGCCGGAGGAGCCGCTGGCCGCGGCCGCCGGCGGCGCGGGGGCCGGGGTCGACCTGCTCCTCGGGCACAACGCGCACGAGTTCCGGCTGTTCACCGAGCTCGGCGGAGAGACGCGGATCGACCGGGAGGAGGTCCTGCACCGGCTCGTGTCCAGGCTGGGGCTGCGCGGGGACGCCCTGGAGGTCTACCGGGCCGCCCACCCCGGCGCGCCCGTGCGCGAGCTGTTCAACGTGATCCAGGGGGACGCCCTGTTCTGCGAGTACACCGTCCGCTTCGCCGAGGAGCACGCCCGGGCCGGGGGCCGCGCGTTCCTCTTCCGGTTCGCCGCCGAGAGCACGGTGATGGACGGCCGCCTGGGCGCCTGCCACGCCCTGGACCTGCCGTTCGCGTTCGGCAACCTGGACGGCGACTTCGGGGCGTTCCTGTTCGAGGGCGGGCCGGGGGAGGAGCACCACGCCCTGTCGGCGCGGATGGTCGCCGCCTGGCGCGACTTCGCGGCCACCGGCGACCCGGGCTGGCCCGCCGTCACCGCCGGGGCCACGGCGGTCAAGGAGTGGAACACCCCCGACGCCCTGCACCCGGCGCCGGTCGCCCCGGCCCGCGAGGTGTGGGCGGACGTGGCCATCGTCCCCCGGTAGGCGTCCCGGACGCCCTCCCGTGCCGCAGGGGCCCGGAGGGGACGCCCTCAGGGGAGGCCGCGGCCGTGGACCCTCCGCCGCTCGGCGGAAGGGCGAGGACGTCGGCGCGGGGCCGAGGATCCCCGCCCCCGCCCCCGCCCCCGCCCCTGCCCCCGCCCCCGGACCGGGGGCGGGGGCGCGAACGCGCCCGCGGCGGAGGTCCGAAAGGCGCGGCCTAGCGGCCGAGCCCGGCGCGGCGCAGCGCGTCGGCCATCGCCCCCTGCGGGGCGGCCTGCTGCCCGCCGCGGCCGCCGCCGCCCGCGTTGCCTCCGCGGCCGCCGCCCCGACTGCCGCCGCGGTCGCCGCGGCGCCGGTCGCCCTGGCCGCCGCCACCGCGCTCGTTCCGGTCCCCGCGGCGGTCCCGCCCGCCGCCCGCCGGGGCGTCGTCGGTGAGGCGCATGGTCAGCGAGATCCGCTTGCGCGGGATGTCGACGTCCTGCACCTTGACCTTGACGATGTCGCCGGGCTTGACGACCTCGCGCGGGTCCTGCACGAACCTGTCCGACATCGCCGACACGTGCACCAGGCCGTCCTGGTGGACGCCCACGTCGACGAACGCGCCGAACGCCGCCACGTTGGTGACCACGCCCTCCAGGACCATCCCCGGGGCCAGGTCGCCCAGCGTCTCCACGCCCTCCTTGAAGGTGGCGGTGGTGAACGCCGGACGCGGGTCGCGGCCGGGCTTGTCCAGCTCGGCGAGGATGTCGGTGACCGTCGGCAGGCCGAAGGTCTCGTCCACGAACTCCTGCGGGCGCACCTTGGTCAGCACGTCCTTGTTGCCGATGAGCGAGGGCAGGTCGACCCCGGTCCGGTCCAGGATGCGGCGCACCACCGGGTAGGCCTCGGGGTGCACGGCGGAGGCGTCCAGCGGGTCGTCGCCGCCGGGCACCCGCAGGAAGCCCGCGCACTGCTCGAACGCCTTGGGGCCCAGGCGCGGCACCGATTTGAGCTGCTCGCGGGTGCGGAAGGGGCCGTTGGCGTCGCGGTGGGAGACGATGTTGCGGGCCAGGGTGGAGGTGATGCCCGACACCCGGGTCAGCAGCGGCACGGAGGCGGTGTTGACGTCCACGCCGACGCCGTTCACGCAGTCCTCGACCACGGCGTCCAGGGAGCGCGACAGCTTGGCCTCGGCCAGGTCGTGCTGGTACTGGCCGACGCCGATCGACTTGGGATCGATCTTGACCAGCTCGGCCAGCGGGTCCTGCAGCCGGCGGGCGATGGAGGCGGCGCCGCGCAGCGACACGTCCAGGTCGGGCAGCTCCTCGGAGGCGTAGGCGGAGGCCGAGTACACCGAGGCGCCCGCCTCCGAGACCATCACCTTGGTCAGGGACAGCTCGGGGTGGCGCTTGAGCAGGTCGGCGGCCAGGCGGTCGGTCTCGCGGGAGGCGGTGCCGTTGCCGATGGCGACCAGGTCGACCCCGTGCGCTCTGCACAGCCGGGCCAGCCGTTCGATGGAGCCGTCCCAGTCGTGGCGGGGCGCGTGCGGGTAGACCGTGTCGGTGGCGACGACCTTGCCGGTGGGGTCGCAGACGGCGACCTTCACGCCGGTGCGCAGGCCCGGGTCCAGGCCCAGGGTGGCGCGGGTGCCGGCGGGGGCGGCCAGCAGCAGGTCGCGCAGGTTGGCGGCGAACACGTTCACGCCGTCGTCCTCGGCCCGCTGCCACAGGCGCATCCGGACGTCGATGTCGAGCCGGACCAGGATGCGGGTGCGCCAGGCCCAGCGGACGGTCTCCTGGAGCCAGCGGTCGGCGGGGCGGCCGCGGTCCACGATGCCGAAGTGGTGGGCGATGGCGTTCTCGTAGCTGCTCCGGGGAACGGTGCCGTCGGGGTTCTCGGCCGGGGCCTCCTCGGGCTCCAGGGAGAGGGTGAGGACCTCCTCCTTCTCGCCCCGGTACATGGCCAGGACCCGGTGGGAGGGCAGGGCGGTGAGGGGCTCGGAGAAGTCGAAGTAGTCGGAGAACTTGGCGCCGGACTCCTCCTTGCCCTCGCGGACGGCGGAGACCAGGCGGCCCTTCTCCCACAGGCGCTCGCGCAGCAGGCCGGTGAGGTCGGCGTCCTCGGCGAAGCGCTCCACGAGGATGGAGCGGGCGCCGTCGAGGGCGGCCTTGGTGTCGGCGACGCCCCTGTCGGCGTCGACGTAGGCGGCGGCGGTCTCCTGCGGGTCCAGGCCCGGGTCGCCGATCAGCGCCTCGGCCAGCGGTTCGAGCCCGGCCTCGCGGGCGATCTGGGCCTTGGTGCGGCGCTTGGGCTTGTAGGGGAGGTAGATGTCCTCCACGCGGGCCTTGGAGTCGGCCTCCAGGATGCTCCGCTCCAGGTCCTCGGTCAGCTTGCCCTGGGACCGGATCGACTCCAGGACGGCGGCCTTGCGTTCGTCGAGCTCCCGCAGGTAGCGCAGGCGCTCTTCCAGGGCGCGCAGCTGGGCGTCGTCCAGGGCGCCGGTGGCCTCCTTGCGGTAGCGGGCGATGAAGGGCACGGTCGACCCGCCGTCGAGGAGGTCGACGGCGGCCTTGACCTGGTGGGCGCCGACGCCGAGCTCCTCGGCGATGCGCTGGTCGATCGTGGGTGTCGCAGGGGTCGTCACTGGTGTGTGTCCACTCGTCGGGTGTTCGGTGCGGGCCCATTCTGCTGTCGCGGGCGGACATTGTCATTTCGGCCGCGCCCGACGTCGGCGCGGGCCGCCGGGCCCGGGAGCGGACGGTTCGGGACGAAGGCGGACGATGCGCGCGGCGGGGTCCGGGGCGGGAGCGGGGTGTCGAGGGGGGCGGGGCGCCGGAGCCGGGCGGTCAGCCCTCTCCGCCGAGGTAGTCCGGGGCGTAGTACTCGTCCAGGGGGACCGGGCCGCGGTAGCCCTGGCACATGCACTGGCGGTAGGTGGAGCTCTGCGAGCCGGTCCAGCGGCCGGGGATGACCACCTGGGTCTGGCACTTCTTGGTCTGCTGGTCGTGGAAGACGAGGTGGTGGCCGCAGCCGCACAGGGGCTGGGGGGCGCGGTCGCCGGGGTTCAGGGCCCGGGCCTGCTCCTGTTTGCGCTGCTCGGCGACGGCCTCCCGGGCCTGGCGTCTCGTGACGACGCGGCCGACGACGAAGCCGCCCAGAGCGATCGCCGCACCGAACACCATGGAGAACGGATCCATTCGCCGCCACCCCTTCTCTCGCCCCGCGGCCCCGCGCGCGGGGCCCTCGTCCCATTGTGACCCATCGTCCTGTGGGACGACCGGGCCCCCGCGCGGGTTCCCCGGGAGGGTGTGTCGCCGTGACCACGGAGGGTGCTGCCAAGAAATATTTGCATACACAGCTTTGCAAAGAAATCTTTGGGATAGGTTCGCGGTATCCCCGAAAGGAGCCGCGATGACCTCCCCGCCCCCCGGGACCCCCGCCCGCGACGACCGCCTCGGCGGTGCCTTCCACCGCCTGCTGGCCGCCTCCGGGCTGACCAACCTCGGCGACGGCATGCTCGCCACCGCGCTGCCGCTGATCGCCGCGACCCTCACCCACGACCCGCTGGCCGTCGCCGGGCTGCTGGTCGTCCGGTTCCTGCCCTGGCTGCTGGTCGCCCCCTTCGCCGGGGTGCTGCTGGACCGGGTCGACCGCCTGCGCGCCATGGCGGCGGCCAACGCGGTCGCCGCCGCGGCCGTCGCGGTGCTGGCAGCGGTCGTCGCCTCGGGCCGCGTCGAGATGTGGGTCCTGTACGCGGTCCTGTTCGTGGTGATCACCTGTGAGACCGTCTCGGACCCGGCCGCCCGGATCAGCGTGGCCCGGCTGGTGCCGGGGCGGCTGCTGGACCGGGCCAACGGCAGGCAGGAGGGCATGCACCTGGTGGCCCAGGACTGCCTGGCCAAGCCGGTCGCCGGGCTGCTGTTCGCGGTCGCGGCCCTGCTGCCGGTGGCCGGGGTCGCCCTCTCCTACGCCCTGTGCGCCGTGCTCGTGTTCACCGTCGTCCGGCTGCTGCGCCGGCGCCCGGACCTCGACGGCGACGCGGCCGCGGACGGGCCGGCGGCCCCGGGGCCGGGGGCGGGGGTGCTGGCCTCCCTGCGCGAGGGGCTGGGCCACGCGTTCGGCGACCGCCTCATCCGCCGCATGATGTTCACCAACGCCGGGACCATGGCCGGCATCCAGATGGGCACCGCCGTGATGGTGCTGCACGTCCGGCAGGTGCTGGAGGTCCCGGCCGCCCTCTACGGCGTGTTCCTGGCGGCCGTCGCCGTCGGCGGGATCCTCGGGGCGATGGTGGCCGCCCGGCTGGTGCTCGCCGTGGGCCGCCGGACCGTGATGACGGCCGGCTACCTGGGCATGGGGCTGGGGCTGGCCGCCATGGCGTTCACCACCCACGCCGTTCCGGCCGCCGCGGCCTGGGCGCTGGTCGGCGTGTCCATGACCACCTCCAACATCGCCGGGTCGGTGTTCTTCCAGACCGTCGTCCCCGACCACCTGCGCGGCCGGGTGTCCGCGGCCTTCCGCACCGTCGGGTGGGGCACGGCCCCGGCGGGCGCGTTCGCCGGCGGGCTGCTGGGCCGGATCGACCTCGCGCTGCCCTACCTGGCCGGCGGCCTGCTCATGGTCGCCACGGTCCTGGTCTTCCGGCGCACCATCGCCGAGTGCGCCCGGCTGTGCGACGAGGCCGCCGCCCGCCTGGCCGGGGCCGACCGTTGAGGGGGCCGGTGCGGCACGCGTTCGACCGCTACGGTGAACCCATGCCCGACGCACCCCGGACCGACGACGAGGACGCCTTCCCCGAGGAGGGCGAGCAGCTGCAGGTGGACGCCAGCGCCCTGCGCGGCCTGGCCCACCCGCTGCGCGGACGCCTCCTGGAGGAGCTGACCCGCAACGGCCCCGCCACCGCCACCATCCTGGGCCGGCGCCTGGGGGAGAGCAGCGGCGCCACCAGCTACCACCTGCGCCAGCTGTCCCGGTTCGGGTTCATCGACGCCGCCCCCGGCCGCTCCGGGGGCCGGGAGCGGTGGTGGCGCATCCGGCCCGGCGGCTGGAACATGAAGGGCCACGAGTTCCTCGCCGACCCGCGCACCCGGGCGGCCGCCGAGGCGGTCCTGGGCCGCTACTACCACCAGCGCGAGGAGCACTTCCGGGACTGGCGGGAACTGGTGGGCGAACGGCCGGACGACCCGGACGTGCGCCGCTGGAAGGACGCGGCGACCGACTCCCTGTCGCACGCGCGGATGACGCCGGAGGAGGCACGGGAGTTCGCCGCGGCGCTGTACGGCTTCCTGCGCGACTACGGGCGCCGTTTCGAGGGTCGCACCCCCGGGGACCACCCCGACACCGAGAGCGTCGAGGTGCAGGTCAACATCTTCCCCGTGCTGCCGCCGCTGCGGGAGCGGCCGGAGCGGGACGGGGACTCCTAGGGCGTGTTCGGTGGATGCTTTCGAGCGTTTCGGCGCTTGCGTCGAATGCCGGGAGCGGCCGCGAGGCGATCTCTCGCAAGACGGCCGGCGCAGGTCAGCCCGGGTTCGGCTGTCCGAGCGCGGGCGGCGCGGCGAGAGGAGGCCTCGCGGCCGCGACCCGGAATGATCCGCCGAACACGCCCTAGCCGTCGCGGAGCTTCTTGAGGGTCGCCACGTCGGCGGCGTGCGGCCCGGCCGGGCCGGGGGTCTCGACCACGATCGGCACCCCCGCGCTCACCGGGTGGACGAACAGCTCCCCGAAGGCGTCGGCGCCGATGAACCCGGCCCCGATGTTCTCGTGCCGGTCCCTGTTGCTGCCGCACGGGGCCTTGGAGTCGTTGCCGTGGATCACCCGCAGCCGGTCGGCGCCCACCACCTCGCCGAACCGGTCCAGCGCGGTGCGCATCCCCTCCCGGGTGGAGATGTCGTGCCCGGCGGCGAACAGGTGGGCGGTGTCCAGGCACACGCCCGCGTTCGGGTGCCACTCCAGCGCCTCGAAGTAGGGCACCAGGTCGTCCACGGTCGCGCACAGCACCTGGCCCTGCCCGGCCATCGGCTCCAGCAGCACCGGCGGGACGTCCTCGCCCAGGCGCTCCAGCAGCGGCAGCAGCCGCTCCCGCATGCGGGCCAGCCCCGCCTCCCGGCCGCCCGACACCGCCGAGCCGGTGTGCACGACCACGCCCAGCGCCCCGATCGCGGCGGACCGGCGCAGCGCGTGCTCCAGGGAGGCCACCGACTTCTCGGCCACCTGCTCGTCGGGGGTGCCCGGGTTGATCAGGTAGGGCGCGTGGACGAACACCGGCAGCCCGGCGCCGGCCCGTTCGCGCATCCGCGCGTCCTGGGCCGGGTCGCCCCCGTTGGTCGCCCAGCCGCGCGGGTTGGACACGAACACCTGGACGGTCTCGGCGTCGATCTCGGCCGCGTAGGCCAGGCCCTTGTCGGCCATGCCGCCGGCGACCGGGACGTGTGCGCCGACCGGGGACGGGGGCCGCGGGGAGCGGGTGCGCTGCGTTGTACTCATGCTCCGACCAGCCTAGACCGTTTCCCGCGGCCCCCGTCCCGGACGAGCGGTGGCCCCGCTCACCTGCGGGGACGGGCGGTCACCGCAGCGGCCGGTGGGAGTGGACCAGGCCCCGCGGGTCGAGCCGCCCGCGCAGCCCGACCAGGCGGGCGTGGTCCGCGGGGGAGAAGGCGGTGCGGACGAGGCCGGGGTCCATCTCCCCGAAGGACAGGGTGAGCGAGCGCCCCAGGGTGCGGTCGGCCAGCGCCCGGGTGGTCGACGCGCGCAGGTCGGCCATGGCGGGCGTGTCCCGCGACCCGTCCAGGGTCAGCAGGGTCAGGGCGGCGGTGGCGCCGCGGTGGCCGACGGCGCCGGGGACCCGGGGCGGGCGGGACAGGGCGCCGCCCAGGTGGCGCAGCGACATGACGGACATGAAGGGGGCCTCCGCCGCCCGCACGGCGGCAGCGGCGGCGTCCTCCACCGGCAGGTCGTCCAGGAGCAGGCCCTCGCCGCGGAAGGCCGCCGGTTCGTCGGGGTCGGCGAACACCTCCTCCGAGCGGGTGTAGGGGAGGACCTCCGTGGTGTCCTCCAGCAGCGGACCGGCGGACCGCAGGGGTTCCACCAGGCGGGGGCCCGCGTCGACGGGGCCCGACCAGGAGACCGCCACCCGGGCCAGGTGGCGTCCCCGCAGGTGCGGGGGGAGTCCGGGCAGGTCGGGGTAGGCGATCAGGGACACCCCGGAGGTCATCTCCTCGGGCAGGTCCCGGGTCCAGTCCCACCAGGCGCCCAGGACCCGGGCGGGGTCCCCGCCCAGGTCGAAGAGCAGCCCGCCGCCGTACAGGCGCTCCACCGGGAACAGGTCGACCTCCATCGCGGTCACGATCCCCAGGTCCCCGCCCCCGCCGCGCAGGGCCCAGAAGAGCTCGGGGTCGGTGTCGGCGGTCACCGTCCGGGCCGTGCCGTCGGCCGTGACCAGGTCGACGCTGCGCACGTGGTCGGCGGCGAACCCGTACCGGCGGGCGAGCAGCCCCACGCCGCCGCCCAGGGTGTAGCCCACCGCGCCCACGGACGGGGCGCTGCCCGACAGCGGCGCCAGCCCGTGGGGCGCCGCGGCCCCGATCACCCGCCGCCAGGTGGCGCCCGCCCCGATCCGGGCGGTGCGGCGGGCGGGGTCCACCCGCACCCCGTCCATCCGGTGCGTGGCGACGAGCACCCCGTCCGCCAGGCCGGTGCCGCGGCCGTGTCCGGTGGCCTGGACGGCCACCGGGAGGCCGTGCCCGGCCGCCCACGCCACGGCCGCGCGCACGTCGTCGGCGCCGGCAGCCTCGACCACGGCGGCCGGCCGGTGGGGGTTCAGGAGCTGGACTCCGGTGCCCGCCCGTTCGTGGCCGGGCGATCCCGGGGCGTGCACGGCCCCCCTCACCCGGGCGGCCAGGCCGCGCGCCGCGGTGCCCACCGTGTTCGTCGTGTTCGTGGTGTTCGTCGCATCCGTCATGGAGCCCTCCGGAAGTCGTTCCCGTGCGGTCCCGGCCACCGTAGGAGCCCATGCGGCCACATCACGGCCGCAATGGACGGCATTCTGGAGGACATGAGCGAATCCGTCCGGGCGGGGCTGCCGCAACGGCTCCTGCGCCTGCTGTCCCTGCTCCAGGCCCGCCGAGAATGGAGCGGTGCCGACCTCGCCGACCGGCTCGGCGTCAGCGCCCGCACCCTGCGCCGCGACGTCGACCGGCTGCGCGGCCTCGACTACCGGGTCGAGGGGGTCCCCGGTGTCGCGGGCGGGTACCGGCTCGCCTCGGGGCACGGCCTGCCCCCGCTGCTGCTGGACGACGAGGAGGCCGTCTCCCTCGCGCTCGCGCTGGTCAGCGCCGACGGCGCCCGGGAGGGCGCGCTGAGCGCCCTGGCCAAACTGGAGAGGATCCTGCCCGCCCGGCTGCGCCCCCGCCTGGCGGCGGTCCGCGACAGCGCCTCCGCCGTGCCGGCCGGACGGGACGACACCGACCCGGCGACCCTGGGGCGGCTCGCCGCGCACTGCCGCGACCGGGTCGTCACCGCCTTCGCCTACCGGCCCCGGTCGGGGGAGCCCGGCGAGCGGCGGGTGGAGCCGCACCACCTGGTCTCGCACGGCGGCCACTGGTACCTCATCGCCCACGACCTGGACCGGGACGGCTGGCGGACCTTCCGGGTGGACCGCGTCGGGGGCGTCCGGGCCGCCCACGGCCGGTTCGCCCCCCGCGACCTGCCCGACCCGGCCGGCCACCTGCTCGGCGGGTTCGCCGAGGCGACCTACGCCCACACCGTGCACCTGGCCGTGGACCTGCCCGCGCGGGAGGTGCGCGGCCGCCTGTACGGGCCGTTCCCCGGGCGCATCGAACCCGACGGCGAGGACCGGTGCCGGGTCCGCGTCAGCGCCGACTCCCCGCACCTGGTCGTGCAGTACACCGCGGCCGTGCTGTGCCTGGACGCCCGGGTCACCGTGGAACAGGTCACCGCCGAGATCGCCGGGCACCTGCGCCGGGCCGGAGGGGCGCTACTCTCGTGCCCGTGAGCACGCAGAACGAACCCCCCGCGCTGGCCGACGTCACCGCCGCCTTCGAGGACGTCTACCCGACCTCCTGGGCCGCCTCCTGGGACCGGGTGGGACTGGTGGTGGGCGACCCCGCGGACCGGGTCGCCAGGGTCCTGTTCGCCGTCGACCCCGTCGAGGCCGTCGTCGACGAGGCGGTCACCTGGGGTGCGGACCTGATCGTCACCCATCACCCGCTCATGCTGCGGGGCGTGCACAGTGTCGCCGCCGACACCCCCAAGGGGCGTATCGTGCACCGGCTCATCCGCGCCGGGATCGCCCTGTACACCGCTCACACCAACGCCGACACCGCCGCCCCGGGGGTGTCCGACGCGCTGGCCCGCGCGGTCGGGCTCACCGGCCCGCTGCGCCCCCTGGAGCCCGACACCACCGACCCCGACGGCCGCCGCGGCATCGGCCGCGTCGGAGCCCTGGACGCCCCGATGACGCTGCGCGACTTCGC
This sequence comes from Nocardiopsis changdeensis, assembly GCF_018316655.1. Classification (GTDB taxonomy): domain Bacteria; phylum Actinomycetota; class Actinomycetes; order Streptosporangiales; family Streptosporangiaceae; genus Nocardiopsis; species Nocardiopsis changdeensis. Next base: position 2,371,032 of record NZ_CP074133.1, read on the forward strand.
CGCCCGGGTCGCCGCGGGCCTGCCCGCCACCGCGCCCGGCGTCCGCGCCACCGGCGACCCCGACCGCATCGTCACCACCGTCGCGGTGTCGGGCGGCGCGGGGGACTCCCTGCTCGACGCCGCCCTCGCCGCCGGGGTCGACGCCTTCGTCACCTCCGACCTGCGCCACCACCCCGCCTCGGAGTTCGCCGAGCGGCCCGGCGCGCCCGCGCTCGTCGACACGCCCCACTTCGCGAGCGAGTGGCCGTGGTTGGCGGACGGGGCCGCGGCCCTGGCCGACTCCCTCGTTCGGCGCCTGGGCCCCGATGGGGCTAACGTGGAGGCCCGTGTGTCCACCACGGTGACGGACGCCTGGTCACAGGCGTTCCCGTCGGCCTGACATCCGCACGCCGCCGGGCATCCCGATCGAACTGCACGGTGTCATCGAACTGCACAGAGTTGAGAGCGCGGACGGCGTACCCGCCTTTTCCGACCACCCCAGGAGAAACAAGTGAAAGCCGAACCCGCCGCTCAGGCCAGACTGCTCGACCTCCAGGAACTGGACCTGGAGGTCCAGCGCCTGGACCACCGCGCCGCGACCCTGCCCGAGGTCGCCGAGGCGACCCGGCTCGCCGAGCTCGCCGACCGCCTCGACGGCGAGCTGATCGCCGCCCAGACCCGCCTGTCGGACGCCGAGCGCGCCCAGCGCAAGGCCGAGAGCGACGTCGACCAGGTGCGCGCCCGCGCCGCCCGCGACACCGAGCGCCTGGAGTCGGGGCGCATCACCAGCGGCAAGGAGCTGCAGAACCTCCAGTCCGAGATCGCCTCGCTGGGCCGCCGCCAGGGCGAGCTGGAGGAGGTCGTCCTGGAGGCGATGGAGCAGGTCGAGACCCTGTCGGCGGAGGTGGTCCGGCTGACGGCCGCGGCCGAGCAGGCCCGCGTCGACTACACGACGGTGGTCGCCCGCCGCGACACCGCCGTCGCCGGGATCGGGCTCGACCGGGCCCGCGTCGTCGAGAACCGGCAGCGGGTCTCCGGGGACGTCCCCGAAGCGCTGCTGTCCCTGTACGACAAGCTGCGCGTCCAGTACGGCGGCGTCGCGGCCGCACCGCTGCGCCACGGCCGCTGCGAGGGCTGCAAGCTGGTGCTGAGCCCGGCCGAGATCGGCGAGATCCGCGCCGCCGCCCCCGACGACGTGGTGCGCTGCGAGGAGTGCCGCCGCATCCTGGTCCGTGTTGCGGAGCCGGAGGCCCAGTGAGCACCGGGTGGGGTGCCCCCGACACCTCGCCGACCCGGTTGCTGCTGCTGCGCCACGGCCAGACCCCGCTGTCGGTGGAGCGCCGGTTCGCGGGCCGGGGCGACGTCCCGCTCACCGAGGCGGGGCGCGCCCAGGCCGCGGCGGCGGCCCGGCGGCTGGCCGGCCGCGGGGTCGACGCGATCGTCTCCTCGCCGCTGCTGCGGACCCGGAGCACCGCCGAGTACGCCGCCGAGGCCCTGGGACTCCCGGTCGAGGCCGACGACGGGTTCGTGGAGACCGACTTCGGCGCCTGGGAGGGGATGACCTTCGCCGAGGCGCGCGAGCACGACCCGGTGGCGGTCGACCGGTGGGTGTCCGACCCGCGGGCCGCCCCGCCCGGCGGCGAGGCCTTCGCCTCGGTGTCGCTGCGCGTCGGTGCGGCCCGCGACGCCCTGGTGGAGCGGTACCGGGGACGCACCGTCCTGGTCGTCACCCACGTCACCCCGATCAAGACGCTGGTCCAGCAGGCCCTGCTGGCGCCGGTGCAGGCCCTGTACCGGATGCACCTGGACACCGCGAGCCTCACCGAGGTGGACGTCTACGCCGACGGCCCCATGGTGATGCGCGCCTTCAACGACACCTCCCACCTGGCCTGAACCGCCGGTGGCCCGGGCCCGGGCCACCGGCGGTAGACTTCGTGGTCGAGGGGAGTCGGCCAGGCGGTCGCGGACCGCGCCGGGTGCGCGGATCCGAGGAAAGTCCGGACTCCACAGGGCAGGGTGGTCGGTAACACCGACCCGGGGCGACCCGCGGGACAGTGCCACAGAAAGCAGACCGCCACCGCTCGCGGTGGTAAGGGTGAAACGGTGGTGTAAGAGACCACCAGCGGCCGGAGCGATCCGGCCGGCTCGGTAAACCCCACCCGGAGCAAGGTCAAAAAGGGGATCCCCGGATCCCCGCGCGGATGTTCGAGGGCGGCCCGCCCGAGTCCGCGGGTAGACCGCACCGAGGTCGTCGGCAACGGCGATCCCAGATGGATGACCGCCCGGTCCGTTCGCGGACCGACAGAATCCGGCTTACCGGCCGACTCCCCTCCTTCCAACCTTCTGACCCGCGCCGCGCGGGCCGGACGTGTCCGCCCCGCCCCGCGGGCCCCGGCCGCCGGTGCGCACGGGGACAGGTGTGTACATCCCCGTGGTGATGGTCGACGAGCGGGGGCACCGATAGATTGGGCGGAGCGCTCCGCCACCGCGACCGCGGCGGCGGGCACCCGCGACCGCCGGGGCCGGTGGCCGCGGGCGACGGCGTCCACGGAATGGGTGACTCTTGTTCGACTCGACCCTCTTCTGGGTGGTCCTCTTCGGCCTGCCGTTCCTGGCGATCGTGGCGATCGTGCTGCTCGCCACCTACCAGGCCTCAGGGGTTCAGGAGGACGGGCGCGACGACGCGCCCGAGGACTCCTCCAGCGGCTGACCCGGGTCGTCCGCAGGGCGCGGCCGCGGCACCGGGTCGGCCACGTCGTGCACACCCTGGACCGGGGTGAACTCCCCGGTCGCGGCGTCCAGCAGGTGCACCCGGGCCGTCTCCAGGTCGTAGTACATCCCGGTCAGCTCCAGCTCCCCGGACTCCACCCGTTCGCGCACCAGGGGGTGCAGCATCAGGTGGGCGAGCTGCTGGCGGACGTTGGCCTGGGCCAGGCGGCGCAGCGCCTCCGCGGTGGGCAGCCCCGCCAGCTCCCCGGCGCGTTCGCCCGCCCGGACCAGGCCGGCGGAACCGTGGAAGAGCCAGCGGCGCATGTGCGAGGTGTCGGTGGAGTCGGGGTCCAGGTGGGCGCCCTCCAACAGCGCCTTCATCGCCCCGCAGTGGGAGTGCCCGCACACGACGATCGAGGGCACCCGCAGCAGCGCCACCGCGTACTCGACGGCGGCGCCCACCGAGTCGTCGCCGGGGCTGTCCGGGGGCGGCACCAGGTTGCCGACGTTGCGCACCGTGAACAGGTCGCCCGGGCCGCTGGCCGTGATGAGGTTGGGCACCACGCGCGAGTCGGCGCAGGTGATGAACAGGGCGGTGGGGTTCTGCCCGTGGGACAGCCGGCTCATCACCGACCGCATCCGGTCGGCGGTGCTGGCGTGGTACTCGCGCGCCCCCGCCGCGAGCAGCCCGAGCGGGTTCACCTCCTCGGGCCCGGCGCCGCCGCGCATCCCCCAGGGCGCCCACCAGCGGGCCAGCCCCCGCGGCGCGGTCTTGGCGGCCGGGGCCGACCGCAGGGTGCTGCGCTCGTACCAGCGTTCGTGCACCTCGTCGATGTCGACCGAGCCGCCGGTGCGCTCGTGGTCCACGCGCCAGGCGTGGATGGCCTCGAACGCCGCGTGGTCCATGAAGTCCACGTGCAGGTCCAGGTCCACGGCGGCGCCGGCCGGGACGGTGCGCAGCACGTGCGCGAGCCGGGGCACCCCCAGGAACGTCAGGGACCCGTGCACGGTGATGTGGACGCGGCCGCCGCGCTCCTCGGTGGTGACGGTGAGCCGGGTCAGGCGGCGCAGGGACACGACCATGGCCAGCGCGAACCCCAGGAACACCCCTTCCAGCAGCCCCAGCAGCACCACGCCGGACAGGGTCACCAGGTACACCCCGGCCTCGTGGTGGCGGCGCAGGTCGCGCAGGTGGGCCACGGAGACCATCTGCACGCCGATGAACACCAGCAGCGCCGCCAGCGCCGCCATCGGTATCAGCTCGACCACGTGCGCGAACAGGGCGACGAACACCAGGACCCACACCCCGTGCAGGATGGTGAACAGCGGGCTGTGCCCGCCCGCCCGCACGCCCGCGGTGCTGCGCACCATCCCCCCGGCGATGGGCAGCCCGCCCAGGGCCCCGCTGACGGCGTTGGCGGCGCCCTGGCCGCACAGCTCGCGGTTGAGCATCACCCGGCGGCCGCTGTGCAGCCGGTCCACGGCGATGGCGGAGAGCAGGGTCTCGACGCTGGCCACCATGGCGACGGTGACCACGGCGAGCATGACGCCGTTCCACTGGCCCGCGGCGGGGAGCGCGGGGCCGATCCAGCCCTGGGCGAGGGAGTCCGTGAGGGAGATCGTCTCGACCTCCCAGCGCCCCAGGGTGGCGATGAGCGTGGCGGCGCCGACCGCGACCAGCGCGGCCGGGACGAGGGCGGGCCGGAACCGCCCGAAGCCGGGCAGCCGGGCCCAGCAGAACATCACGGCGATGGTCACGACGCCGACCGCGACGGCCGGCGTGTGGTTGTGGACGATCTGGTCGGGCAGGTCGGTGAGGTTGGCCAGGGCCGAGCTCTGCGGTTCGCCGCCCAGGACGACGTGCAGCTGGGCCAGGGCGATGGTGATCCCGACACCGGCGAGCATGCCGTGGACGACCGCGGGGGAGACGGCCAGGGCCGCGCGGGCGATCCGGAAGGCGCCCAGGGCGAGCTGGACCAGCCCCGCCAGCAGAGTGATGAGGCAGGTGACCTGCCACCCGTACGTGGCGATGAGGTCGGCCACGATGATGGTCAGGCCGACGGAGGGGCCGCTGACCTGGACGGCGGAGCCGCCGACGAGGCCCGCGACGATGCCCCCGACGGCGGCGGCGATGATCCCGGCGGTGAGCGGCGCCCCGGCGGCGACGGCGATGCCGAGGGCCAGGGGGACGGCGACGAGGAAGACGACGAGGGAGGCGCCGACGTCGGCCGCGACCCCCCTGCGGTCGGGCCGTGGGGCGGGCTCCTGGTCGGCGGGCGGTGCGGGCGGTGTTCCCTGGGCGTCGTTGCGCAAGGCGGCTCCTGTTCTGTACGGGCGGACGATGCGTAGGCGCACGGGGACTTGAGGTGTCCGGACCGGGGGGCGCGCACGGCGTCCGGCCTTCGAGATGTCTCGAAGGGTGCCGTGTCAGTCACCAACTGTAGTCAATGGGAGTGGCTCTGTGTTACGGGCTGTTGTGGTTTCGGTAACCATTTTCCCGTGTTCACATGAGGCGGTCGCGAATCCGGACAGAACAAAAACCGAGGTGGCGGGCGTGAACCCGCCACCTCGGCGTTGTGAACCCCTGATCGTCCCCCGGCCCGCCCTCAGCGGGGGCCGGGCGCACCGGTCACGTTCGGTGCACGGTCACCGGAAGCGGCCGTCGCCGGGTCCCTCGTCGTAGCCCCGGTGCTCCTGCTCGCGGCGGTCGTAGGGCGGCGCCCCCCGGTAGGGGTCGGGCGTCCCGCCGCGGTGCCACTCCTCCAGCGGGAGGTAGCCGTCGTACTCCGGCTCCGCCTGCCGCGGCGGGTAGCCGCCGGGCATGCCGTCGTAGCCGTCGCCCGGCCGGCCGCCGAAAGAGGGGGCCGGGCCGGCGGGGGCGTGGCCCGCCCCCGGGCCGCCGAGCAGCGGGTCGGCGCCGGGGGTGCCGACCGGTGCGCCCGGCCCGAGGGGACCGCCGTACCCGCCGCCGTAGCCGGGTCCGCCGGAGGGCGCGTCGAACCGGTCGGGCCGCCCCACCGGGGCCGGGCCGCCGTACCCGGACGGCGTGACCGGTCCGGGGCCCTCTCCCGCGCCCCACAGCGGCTCACTGCCCGAGGGCCGTGCGTGCGTGCCGCTGTCGTAGGGCGACGTGCCGGTGTCGTAGGAGTGGGTTCCGGTGTCGTAGGCGGGGCCGGGGTAGGTGGGGCGGGTGTGGGCGCCGCTGTCGTACTCGGGTCGGCCGTGGGTGCCGGTGTCGTATTCGGGTCGGGTGTAGGACCCGGTGTCGTAGGCGGGGCGGGTGTGTTCGCCGGTCTCGTACTCGGGCCGCCGGGGCGCGCCGTAGTCCGGCCGTGCGTGCGTGCCGCTGTCGTAGGAGGACGTGCCGGTGTCGTAGGAGTGGGTTCCGGTGTCGTAGGCGGGGCCGGGGTAGGTGGGGCGGGTGTGGGCGCCGCTGTCGTACTCGGGTCGGCCGTGGGTGCCGGTGTCGTATTCGGGTCGGGTGTAGGACCCGGTGTCGTAGGCGGGGCGGGTGTGTTCGCCGGTCTCGTACTCGGGCCGCCGGGGCGCGCCGTAGTCCGATCGCGCGTGCGTGCCGCTGTCGTAGGCGGGGCGGTCCGGGAGGCCGTGCGCCCCCGGGCCCGCCAGCGGGTCGGGCCGCCCCGGAGCGGGGAGGCCGCCGCCCAGCGGGTCGCCGGACACGCCCGGGCCGGCGCCGTAGCCGCCCGCCGGGCGCTGGTGGGAGCCGGTGTCCAGGCTCGACCAGATCGGCGATCCCACGTCGGATCCGGAGGAGGGCGCGCGGTACCCGCCGCCCAGCGGGTCCGGGTCGTCGAGGCGCCCGCGGCCGCCCGTGCCGCCGTCGTAGGGGGACGGGGAGGACGGCGCCGGCGTGTAGGGCGCACCGCCCGGGGCCGCGCCGCCCGCCGACGGCGCGCCCAGCGGGTCGCGCGTCGGGCCGCCGGAGCCCAGGGGGTCGCCGAGCGGGTCGGTGCGGGGCGCGGTCAGCCGGTCGGCCAGGGACGGGGAGTCCGGGGACGGGGTGGTCCGCACGTTCCAGGAACTGGAGCTGAGGGGGTCGTCCTCCCGCGCCGCGGGCGCGGCGGGGGCGGACGGGGCGGGCTCGCGGACGGGCGGCGGCAGCTCGGCGCGCTCGGGGCGCGGCGGCAGGGCCCGTCCGTCGTCGGGCCCCGGGCGGCCGTCGTCGTTGCGGCCCAGGCTGGCCAGCACCGCGAGGTCGGCGGACGGGTCCGAGGCGCCGGTGGCGCGCGGCAGCACCGTGGTGGCCCCGGGGGCGCCGGCCGGTTCGTCCTCGTAGTCCTCGTAGTCGTCCTCGTACTCGTACTGCGTCACGCTGGGCGCCCGGTCGTCCCCGCGCCCGTCCCGCTCGTCCCGGTCGTCGCGGCCGCCCCGGTCCCCGCGTTCGTCGTCGTCGCCCAGGCTCGACCAGAAGCCGCCGTCCTCGTCGTCGTCCCAGTCGTCCTCGCGCTTGCCCCGCCGGGGTTTGGGCCTGGGGCGCCGCTCCGCCCGCCCGGCCGGGCGCTGCCCGCGGCCGCGCCCCCGCGGGGCGCCGCGTTCGTCGTCCCCGCCGTCCCCCGGGTCCGCGTCGCCCCCGCCGTCCTCGTCGTAGTCGTAGTCGTCCTCGTAGCCGTCGTCGCGCGATCCCAGGTTGAGCGCGCGCATGCCCAGCAGCAGGAGCAGCAGCACGGCCAGCACGACGACGATGGCGATGATGATGACGGTGAGGGTCATGGTTTTCGCATCTACCTTGGGGAGGTCGGCCGCGCGCCCGGATCCCTCCGGGACAGGCCCGGGTGGGGGCCGGTCGGAGCGGGGCGGCGACCGCCTGGGCCCGCGGAGGGGCGGCCTGCGGAGCGGGAGGGGTGCAGGCGACTCCTGTGCGGTCTCAGGTCAGCGTGCCGCGCGGCGAGTGGACGGATAACGGTCATCTGAAAAGGGGCGGGGGCATGCCCCACTGTATGCGCTGTCGCGCCCTGTGTGCAGAGGGCGATGGGAGCTTCCTCGGGGAATCCGGAAAAGACCGGCCATCCCGGGATACCTGTGGGCGACCCGGGACGGCGCGCACGGGGCGGCCCGGATCACTCCGTGCCGGTGACCAGCGACCCCCGTGCGAGCGCGCGGTCGGCGATCGCCTCCAGCGCCGAGGACAGCTCCGCGCCCTCGGGCAGGTCCAGCGGGGCGCTCAGCGCGTACACCGTGAACCGGAAGTTGTGCGGGTCGTCCTCCTCCGGGCACGGCGGCTGGTAGGCGGCCTCGCCCGTGCTGTTCAGCCCCTGGCGGGCGTCCGCGGGCACCGTGTTCTGCCGGAGTTCACCCGACTGCGGGTCCAGGTCGAAGAGCACCCAGAAGACCTCGGCGGCCTCGGGGTCGTCCACCACCACCGCGAGGGACTCCGTGTTCTCGGGCAGGCCCGACCAGCTCAGCGGCGGCGAGTACGACTCGCGCTCGCCGTCCTCGCCCGGCTCGGAGCCGACGCAGGTGAAGGAGTCGGGGAGCGGGCGGCCCTCCTGCATCATCGGGCTGACGACGTTGATGTCGTCGGGCACGTCCCCGTTCTGCCCGGGGGCGAACAGGCCGCAGCCGGTGGTCAGCGTCAACGCCGTCCCCGCCACCAGGGCGCCGGTGAGCGCGCCGGGGGAGGTGCGGGGCGCGCGCCGCGCCCCGGTCGTCCGGAGGGAAGGGAGGGCCGGGAACAATGTGGGACTCCTGCTGGACTCTGGAAAAGCGCGGAACGCCGTAGGGACGGGGCGCACCGCAGGACGGAAGCGGCCGCGGCGCGGCGTCCGGAACGGTCCCGGCGCCGGGCGCGGCGAGGGGCGTGCGCGAGCACCCGCACACGCTCCTCAGCGAACCTTACTGCGGACCCGAGCCGCCCGGGGCGACCCGTCGTGTCCGGCATCGCCCCTGTGGACGACGCCCCCCACCGCCCGCGGGGGGCCATGATGGAGGGGTGCGGTTCTCCATTCTCGGCCCCCTGCTGGTGCACGACGCCTCCGGGGAGCCCGTGACCATCGGCGGTGCCCGGTTGCGCACCCTCCTGGGCCTGCTGCTGCTCCGCCCCGGCCAGTGGGTTGCCGCCGACCACCTGCTCGAGTCCGTGTGGTCGGGCGCCCCGCCGGCCGGGGCGGCCAACGCCCTGCAGGCGCTGGTGTCCCGGCTGCGCCGGGCGCTGGCCGCCGGGGCGGCGGTGGAGGGCGGACCGGAGGGGTACCGGCTGGACGTGGCGCCGGACCGGGTCGACCTGTGCGTGTTCGAGGACCTGGTCCGCGCGGGCCGCGGCCACCGCGCGGCCGGCCGTCCCGGGCCCGCGCTCGCGGATTTGGACCGGGCGCTGGGGCTGTGGCGGGGCCCGGCCCTGGTGGACCTGACCGCCCAGGGGCTGGCCGAGGGCGTCGCCGCGCGCCTGGACCAGACGCACCTGACCGCCCGGGAGGAGCGGCTGGCGGCCCTGCTCGACCTGGGCCGCACCGCCGACGCGGTGGCCGAGGCGGGGGCCCTGGCCGGGATCGAGCCGCACCGGGAGCGGCCGGTGGAGCTGCTGCTGCGCGCCCTGGCGGCGGCCGGGCGCACCGCCGACGCGGTGGCGGCCTACGAGGGCTTCCGCGCCCGGCTGGCAGACGACGTGGGCCTGGACCCCTCCCCGCACCTGGAGGACGTCCACCTGCGCCTGCTCCGCGGGCAGCTGTCCGCCCCCGCGGCCCCCGACGGGCCCGGCGCCCCGGGGCCCTCCGACCGCTGGGGCTCCCCGGCCCCTACCGGGCGGGGACACCGCGCCGCGCCGGGCGCCGCCGACCCCGGTGCCCCTGGGAGCGGCGGCGGTGCCGGTCGCTCGGGGTCGGCCCCCTCCCGGGGCCTCTGGCCTCCCGCCTCCGCAGACGGTGGAGCCGCAGCGCCGGAGTCCACCGGCTCCGGTATCGGTTCCTCGGAGAGTGCCCCTTCCCGGGGGCTCCGGGCCCCCACCGGCGACGGTGGTGTCGGGCCGGAGGCCGCGGGCCTCGGCCCTGGCTCCTCGGAGAGTGCCCTCTCTCGGGGCCTCTGGGCCCCCGCAGGCGGCGGCGCCGGGACCGGCGGCGGCGCGGCGGGGGCGGTCGGAACACCGCTGCACCTGCCGGTGCCGCTCACCGGGTTCGTGCCGCGGGCCGAGGTCGGCATCACCGTCGACCTGCTCGCCCACGGCCGCCTGGTCACCCTGACCGGCCCGGGCGGGGCGGGCAAGACCCGGCTGGCCGTCGAGGGCGCCGCGGCCTTCGCCGCCGGGCACCCGGACCTGGCGTCCCGGGGCGCCTGGTTCGTCGAACTCGCCCCCCTCACCGACGGCGCCTCGCTGCCCGAGGCCCTCGCCGACACCCTGGGCCTGCGCGAGCACGCCCTCCTCCAGCCCCGCTCCGCTCCGCCCCCGCCGCCCGTCGAGCGCGTCGCCGCGTTCATCGCCGACCACCCCGTGCTCCTGGTCCTGGACAACTGCGAGCACCTCGTCGACGACGCCGCGCGCCTGGCCGCCCTGCTGCTGGAGCGGTGCCCGCGGCTGCGCGTGCTGGCCACCTCCCGCGAACCCCTGGGCACCCCCGGCGAGCACCTCCTGCCCGTCCCCTCCCTGCCCCTGCCGGCCGAGGACTCCCGCGCCTCCGAGGCCGCGGCAGCCCCCTCCGTCGTCCTGTTCGCCGAGCGCGCCCGCGCGGTCCGCCCCGGCTTCGCCGTCACCGACGACAACGCCCCCCACGTGGTGCGCATCGTCCGCGCCCTCGACGGCCTGCCGCTCGCCCTGGAGCTGGCGGCCGCCCGCCTGCGCGCGATGACCCCCGCCCAGCTCGCCGCCCGGCTCGACGACCGCTTCCGCCTGCTGGGGGGAGGCGTCCGCCACACGCCGCGGCACAGCACCCTGCGCGCGGTCGTCGACTGGAGCTGGGAGCTGCTGGACGAGGCCGAACGCCGCCTGCTGCGCCGCCTGTCGGTGTTCGCCGGGGGCACGGACCTGGAATCGGTGGAACACGTCTGCGCCGACCCCGGCACCCCCGGCACGGTCGCCGGCCGCGACGTGTGGACCGTCCTGTTCGCCCTGGTCGACAAGTCCCTGGCGGTCGCCGAGGAGCCGCGCCGCGCCGACGCCCCACCTCGCTACCGGCTGCTGGAGACCGTCCGCGCCTACGCCGCCGAGCGCCTTACCGGCGCCGGGGAGGACGCAGCGGTCCGCGACGCCCACGCCCACCGCGTCCGCGACCTGTGGAAGGAGGCCGACCGGCTGCTGCGCGGCCCCCGCCAGGCAGAGACGATCGCCCGGCTGCACGACGAGAACGACGGCTTCGCCGCGGCGGTGCGGTGGGCGGTGGAGCGCCGCGACGTCCACCTGGTCCTGGACCTCGTCGAGTACTCCCAGTGGTACTGGACCCTGAGCGACTCCTGGGAGCCGCTCGCCCGCTGGGCCGGCCAGGCCCTGGACATGATGGGCGACACCACACCCGAGGGGCGCGCCGTGGGCCGCGCCAGCTGCCTGTTCCACCGGGCGGCCGCCACCACGGACTCCCTCGACGACATCCAGGGGCACGTCCGGGCCATCGAGGAGGTGCTCGCGGAGGAGGGCCGCCTCCCGGAGGAGCACCCCCTGCTCGTCTACACCCTCATGTACCGGGCGATGACGGAGGACGGCCGGGGGGAGGCCCGGGACCGGATCGCCCGGGCCCTGGAGCGGCCCGACCCGTGGATGCGGGCCATGGTGCGCATGATGCTGTCCCTGGTCGACATGCTCCTGGGCCGCTTCCGGCCCTCCCTGGAGCAGGCGGAGGCGGCGCTGGCGGAGTTCCGCGCCCTCGGCGACGCCTGGGGGGTGTGCCAGGCCCTGGCCCAGGTGGTGGACGCGCACCGCTTCGACGACCTGGAACGCTGCGAGGACATGCTGCTGGAGGCGGTGGCCCTGGCCGAGGCCCAGGGGCTGGAGAGCATGGCGGCGGTGTTCCGGGTGCGCCGCGTCCAGGTCCTCATCTTCCGGGGGGAGACGGCGGCGGCCCGCGCGGAACTGGACCTGCTGGCGGCGCGGGGCCGCCCCGCCCAGCCGGAGCACGCGGTGCTGGTGCTGCTGGCCGAGGCCCAGTGGCAGCGCGAGGTGGGCGATCTCGTACGGGCCAGGGAGCTGGTGGAGCGGCTCGAGGCCACGGTGGAGACGCTCGGCGGGTTCGCGCCCGCCTACGTCGAGGTCGGGGCGTGCGCGCTGGCGGCGACCATCTCCTGGGACGAGGGCGACCCGGCCCGGGCCCGCCGGGAGGCGGCGAGGTCGTGGTGGGGCGTCATCGGCACCATGGGACCGATCCGGGCGGAGCTGCTCGAGGTCCTGGCGGCCGTGTCGGCGGAGGAGGAACCGCACCTGGCGGCCCGGCTGGTCGGGTGGGCGTGGGCGCTGCGCGGCGTCCCCGACGACACCGACCCGCACCTGGCGCACACCGTCGCGCGCCTCCGCGACAAGCTCGGCGCCCCGGAGTACGACCGCCTGGTCGAGGAGGCCGCGGCCCCGTCGCCGGACGAGGTGCTCACCGCCGCCTCCCGGTGGCTGGCGGAGGCCGTCCCGGAGGAGGCCCCGGCCGACCGCCGCTGAGCCCGGGCCCCGGCGGGCCGGGGGCGCCCCCGGCCCGAGCCGCGGGCGGGGGCGCCCCCGGACGTTGCTCCCGCCCGGGCACGCGCCCTCCGCCGTACCCGCGGCCCGGGGGCGCGGTTCAGGTGCGGCGCCGGTAGGCCCACACCGCGGGTGGGAAGAAGACCGCGGTGATGATCGCCGCCCACACCAGCGTCCAGGTCACCGGCCCGGCGACGTCGCCGCCGATCATCAGCCCGCGCATGGCGTCCACGATGTGCGTCACCGGGTTGTTCGCGGCGATCACCCGCAGCCAGGACGGCATGCTCTCCGGGTCGACGAACGCCGAACTGGCGAACGTCAGCGGGAACATCAGGATCATGCCGAACGCCTGCACCGCCATCGGCGTGCGCACGATCATGCCGACGAAGGCCGACATCCAGCACAGGGCGAACGCGAACAGCAGCACCAGCGCCCCGGCGGCGACCACGCCCACCAGGCCGCCCTCGGGCCGGAAGCCGATGAGCACGCCCACCAGCAGCACCATCACCACCGTGATCGCGTACCGCACCAGGTCGCCCAGGATCGCGCCGATCAGCGGGGCCGACCTCGCGATGGGCAGCGAGCGGAACCGGTCGAAGATCCCCTTCTCCACGTCCTGGCTCAGCGTGAACCCGGTGCCCAGCGTCGCGAAAATAACCGACTGCGCCACGATGCCGGGCATCAGGAAGTCCCGGTAGGCCTGCCAGTCGCCCATGAGCGCCTGTCCGAAGACGAAGACGAACAGGGTCACGAACATGACCGGCTGGAGGATGAGCCCGAAGACCTCCTCGGGGTTGGCCTTGATCTTCAGGATGCTGCGCCAGGCCAGCTGGAGCCCGTTGCGGACGGTGGTCAGCGGCGTGATGTGCCGGGGAACGCGGGGCGCGTCCCCGGTCCGCGCCGACGGCTCCCGTGTCGTCACGGCGCTCATGCGGGCACCTCCTCGGTGTCGCTCTCGGCGGTGCGCCCGGTCAGGGCCAGGAACACCTCGTCAAGGCTGGGTTTGCGCAGGGACAGCTCGGCGACGGCGACCCCCTGCTCGTCCAGGCGGCGCACCACCTCGGGCAGCACGCCCGCGTCGGTGACGGGCACGCTGGCCACCAGGCCGTCCTGGGTGACCGGGGTGCTGGTGACCGCCTCGATGATCTTGGTGGCCAGCGGCAGCCGGCCGGACTCGACGGTGCGCAGCTCCAGGACCTGGCCGCCGGTCCGGTTCTTCAGCTCCTCCGGGGTGCCCCGGCTGATGACCCGGCCGTGGTCGAGCACCAGCAGGTCGTCGGCGAGCCGGTCGGCCTCCTCCAGGTACTGCGTGGTGAGCAGGACGGTGACCCCGTCGCCCACCAGGTCGCGGACCACGTCCCACAGGTCGTTGCGGCTGCGCGGGTCCAGGCCGGTCGTCGGCTCGTCCAGGTACAGCAGGGCCGGCCGGCCGACCAGGCTGGCGGCCAGGTCCAGGCGGCGGCGCATGCCGCCCGAGTAGGTCTTGGCGGGGCGGCCGCCCGCGTCGGACAGCGCGAACCGCTCCAGCAGCTCGTCCGCCCGGGTCCGGGCGCCGGCCCGGTCGAAGCCCAGCAGCCGGGCGATCAGCACCAGGTTCTGCACGCCGGTCAGCTCTTCGTCGACGGCGGCGTACTGGCCGGTGAGGCCGATCAGCCGGCGGACCTCGTGCGGCTCGCGCACCACGTCGAACCCGGAGACCTCGGCGTGGCCGGCGTCCGGCTGCAGCAGGGTGGCCAGGATGCGCACCGTCGTGGTCTTGCCGGAGCCGTTCGGGCCCAGGACACCCAGCACGGCCCCCGTCCTGGCGGTCAGGTCCACCCCGTCCAGGGCGCGTTTGCCCTTGAACTCTTTGACCAGGCCCTCCGCGCGTATGGCGTCTGTCATCCCACTCCTCCGTTCGCACGTTCGATGACCAGTCTCGTCGGCGGTTCTGACAGAACGCTGACATGCGGGATCGCACCGCCCACACCCCGCTGACACCGCCGTCCCGGGACCGCTGACACGCAGGGGATCGCGGCGCCGGGGCGGCCCTAGACTCGAGTCCGTGAACGACACCCCGACCGACGCCCCACTGGATCCCTCCCCGCCGGAGGCGGAGCCCGCGACCGGACTGCGGCCGCCGGAGCGCAGGGTGAGCAGGCGCGCGATCGGCGTGTGGACGGTGCGCCTGCTCCTGGGCGGCCTGTTCCTCACGGCACTGCTGAGCGCGGGCGCGTGGGCGCTGACCTCCCTCGGATGGAGCTGGCCGCCCGTGTGGGTGCGCGAGTACGCCCCGTTCGTACCCGTCGTCTACGGTGTGTACGCCCTGTTCCGGGTGGCGGTGGTGCCCTCCTGGCGGTACCGGGTGCACCGCTGGGAGGTGACCGAAGACGTCATCTACACGCGCTCGGGGTGGGTGAGCCGGAGCTGGCAGCTGGTGCCGGTGAGCCGCCTGCAGACGGTCGACCACACCCAGGGGTGGCTGGAACGCCTCTTCTCCGTGGCGACCCTGGAGGTGCAGACGGCCTCCTACGCGGGTTCGTCGACCATCGAGGGGCTGGACGCCGACGAGGCGCGCGGGCTGAGCGAGGAGCTGGCCGTGCGCGCCGGGACCCTGCGGGACGATGCCACATGACCGACGGCACCGGTGACGACGACCGGACGACCCCGCCCACCCCCGCGCCCTCGTACCCGGACGCGCCCGTTCCCACGGATGCCCGCGCCCCGGAAGACGCCGCCGAAGAGCCGCTCGTGTCCGACGACGCCTCCGGTTCCGGGGACGCCCCTGGGATGGGAGACGAAGCCGAGGCCGCCGAGGGATTTGTGCGGCCGGGGGCGGAGGGGGCCGAAGGGACACCCGTGCCCCCTGCGGTGACCCGCGCTGACAGCGGTGCCACGCACCTAGGGGCCGACGTGCCCGGGGATGTGCCCGGTTCCACGGAGGTTCATGGGGCTGGAGGCGCGGCTGGGGCAGTCGAGGCGGCCAGGGAGCCTGGGGAGGCGCCCGTGCCTTCTGTGACGCCCGGTCCCGGGGATGCCGCTGGGGCGGGGGACACGGTCGAGGGTGCCGAAGCGCTTGTGCACCCGGGGGCGGATGTGCCCGGGGGTGTGCCCGGTTCCATGGAGGTTCGTGGGGCTGGAGGCGTGGCTGGGGCACCCGGCCCCGGGGATGTTGCTGGGGTGGGGGACGCGGTCGAGGGTGTCGAGGGGGTCGTGCCGCCGGGGGCGGACGGGCTCGGGGTGGAGCGGGCGCGCCGCCTGAGCGCCCGGACCATGGTCGTGGGGCCCGTCAACCAGCTGCGCAGCCTGCTGCTGCCCATCGTCGCGGGCCTGGTCGTGGGCGGGTTCAACCCGTGGGTGCTGGGCGCGACCGGCGCGGGCGTGGTCGCCCTGCTCGTCGGCGGCTTCGTCACCTGGCGGACCACGCGCTACGAGGTGGCCGGGGACCACCTGGAGATCCGCAAGGGCCTGCTGAGCCGGTCCCGGCGTACCATCCCGCTGGAGCGCATCCGGGGCGTGGACGTCACCAGCACGCTCCTGCACCGGATCCTGGGCGTGGCGGTGGTGCGCATCGAGGCGGCGGCCGGGGCCGTCGGCGGCAGCGAGGACGGCAAGCTCGACGCCGTGGACACCGCCGAGGCCGAGCGGCTGCGCCGGGTCCTGCTGCACCGCAAGGCGGTGCTGGTCGGCCGGACCGAAGCGGCCGACGCGGCCCCCGCCGGGGACGGGCAGAGCCCGGCCCCCGGCGACGACGGGCCGGCCGCCGACGAGGGGACCGTCCACTTCGCCATCCCCCGCTCCTGGTACCTGTACGGGGCACTGAGCCTGGGCTACCTGCTCACCCCCTTCGCGGTGCTGTCCGCCCTGTTCGGCGCGGTCCAGCAGACCGCGGGGGAGTGGGCCACGGACGCGTTCATCGACTGGGTGCAGGCCTCCGACCGCAACGGCCTGCTGACGGCGGCCGTCGCGGCCGCCGTGGTGATCGTGTTCCTCATGCCGGTGTTCGCGGTGGTCTCCTACGCCCTCACCCACTGGGGGTTCACCCTGCGCGAGCGCGACGGCTCCCTGGTGGCCGAGCGCGGCCTGTTCACCCGGCGCAGCGTCACCCTGGAGAAGCGGCGCATCCGCGGGTACGAGCTGCTGGACAACCCCCTGGAGCGCCTGCGGGGCGCGGTGCGCCTGCGCGCGATCGTCACCGGTCTGGGCGACACGGCCGGGCGCTCGGTGCTGCTGCCGATCGGCCCGCGGGACCGGGTCGAGGAGGTCGTGGACCACGCCCTGGGCCGCTACACCGGAACGCTGCGCCGCCACCCCCGGGCCGCCCTGGGCCGCCGCCTGCTGCGCTCGGTGGGCCCGCCCGCCCTGGCACTGGCCCTGGCGGCCGCGTTCGCCCCCGCCTGGGTCGTCGCCGTGGCCCTGGTCCTCACGGTCGCCGCGGTGCCCCTGGGCGTGGACCGCTACCGCTCCCTGGGCCACGGGCACGACGGGGAGCGGGTGAGCGTCCGCTCGGGTTCGCTGTCCCGGTCCCAGGCCACGGTGGAGCGGTCGGCGGTGATCGGCTGGACCTGGAGGCAGACCCTGTTCCAGCGCCGCCCCGGCCTGGCCGACCTCCAGGTGACCGTGGGCGCGGGCGCCGGGGGCTACACCGCCACCGACGCCTCCTTCGAGGAGTCGGTGGGCTTCGCCGCCGGGATCACCCCGGACATGGTCCGACCCTTCCTGGCCGGCCCGCGCCCCTGACCGGGCCGGGCCGTGTCAGCCCGCGTCCAGGACGTGCGGCTCGGGCCGTTCGGCCCAGGACGGCCAGCCGGGGTCGCCGTCGCGGACGAAGTCCACCCAGGCCCGGTGCGTCCGCTCGGCCAGCTCGGCGGGGGCGTCCGGGCCGGTCAGCGCCAGGGCCCCGGGGGTGCCCAGCCGGTCGAACACGAACGGCAGCTCCATGCAGTGCGCCGCGCCCAGGTCCGCGACCGGGCTGCGCCAGGCGAACCCGAACACGTGCGTGGCGGCGCCCCGCGCGGCGCGGGCCCGCGCCACCCGCCGCGCGGGCCGCTCCAGCAGCACCTCGCCGACGAGCGCCCCCGCCAGCATCCCGGTGCTCATCCCGGGGCGGCGCGAGCGCAGCCTGCGCAGCGTCGCCGGGCCCACCCCGAACCGCAGCGAGCCCAGGGCCAGCAGCGGCCACCCCAGGGCACGGTCGGCGCCGCCGGGGGCCAGCCACAGCCGGTGCTCCTCCAGGGTGGTGCCGATGAGCAGGTCCAGGTGGTCGGCGGCGCCCGCGCGCAACGCGTCGTAGGGGGCGCGCGGTACCAGGTCGCCGTCCACGGCCAGGGAGAACGCGGGGCCGCCCGCGAGCGGGTTCCCCGCCGCCATCGCCCGGTGCTGGGCGGCGACGAGGTCCTCGGGCCCCACCCCGGCGAAGGCGTCCCGGGTGGCGGGGATCCCCAGGTCCTGCGCGATGAGCCGGGTGATCCGCCCGGCCCGGTCGGGGGTGGCGGCGCTCAGCGGCCCGCTCTGGACGATCGCCCGCCGCACCAGCCGCCCGGCCTCGGGGTGCGCGATCAGCGCGGCGGTGGTGCCCGCTCCTGCGGACTGCCCGGCGACGGTGATGCGCCCGGGGTCGCCGCCGAACGCGGCGATCTCCCGCCGCACCCAGCGCAGCGCGGCCAGCTGGTCGGCCAGCCCCAGGTTGAGCG
Source organism: Nocardiopsis changdeensis (assembly GCF_018316655.1). Classification (GTDB taxonomy): domain Bacteria; phylum Actinomycetota; class Actinomycetes; order Streptosporangiales; family Streptosporangiaceae; genus Nocardiopsis; species Nocardiopsis changdeensis. The sequence continues at coordinate 2,388,993 of NZ_CP074133.1, forward strand.
GGGCGTCCTCCAGGACGGAGAACCCCTCCGAGCCCAGCCGGTAGTTGGCGGACACGAACACGATCCCGTCGCGCGCGAAGGCGGTCCCGTCGTAAGCGCTCAGGGAGTTGGCCCCGCGCACCAGCGCCCCGCCGTGGAACCACAGCAGCACCGGCAGCGAACCGGGTTCGGCGCCCCGCGGCGCCCACACGTTGACGTGCAGGCAGTCGTCCCCCCAGGCGTCCACCGACGGCAGGATCTCCCCGACGGCGCCCTCGTAGGGCGCCTGCGGGGCGCCGGGCCCGTACGCGGTGGCGTCGCGCACCCCCTCCCAGGGGGTGACCGGGGCGGGCGCCGAGAAGCGGTGCTCCCCGACGGGCGGTGCCGCGTAGGGGACGCCCAGGTGGCGGACGATCCCCCCGTCGGCGGTGCCGCGCAGCGCCCCGGCTCCGACGTGCGCGGTGGGTCCGTCCGTCATGGCTGGTCTCCTCGGGGGAAGGCGTGGTGCAGGGTGATCGTACGCTCCCCGGCGGGGAACCGGTCCACGCGGCCCGAGGGGTGCGAGAACTCCACCGGCACGGGGGAGTCCACCCGGGCCCGCCCGTTCTCCACGGCGACCTCCACGAACCCGTGCGGGGTGGGCACCCGTCCGGCGATCCTCTCCAGCCGGCCCGGCCGCGGCGCCACCCGCACCGACGCGTACCCCGGCTCGGCGGGCGACACCCCGAGCGTGTGCACGACCAGGTCGCGGGCGGGCGTCGCCGACCACCCGTGCGCGAACGACCCGCCCTCCCAGCACTCGCGCAGCGCGCTCGGGCCGCTCTCCAGCAGGACCGCCCAGTCCCGGTACAGGTCCACCAGGGCGTCGGCCGCGCCCAGTTCGGCCAGCGCGTCGTGCACGACGTAGCGGAAGAACGGCTGGGCGCCGACCACCCGCGCCTCGGTGTCCCAGTCGGGCGCCTCCCGCAGGTGCACGGGGGTGCCGTCGTAGGCGCCGCGCTCGTCGACCCCGTGGTCGGCCAGCGGGCTGCGGGTGAACATCGCGTCCCGGTCCAGCAGCAGGTCCCGCACGCGGTCCCGCCGCCGCGGCGGCACCAGGCGCGCGCACACCGCGGCCGCGGCCGTGTGCTCGCTGACCCCGCGCCCGGGGCCCGCGGGGCCCAGGGTGTCGCGGTAGGCGCCGCGCTCCTCGTCCCAGAACGCCTCGAACCCCTCGGCCAGGCGCGCGTGGGCGTCCCGCGCCCACAGGGCCCGCCCGGGGTCTCCCGACCAGGCGGCCATCTCGGCGAAGTCCGCGAGGGCCCGGCCCCACAGGGCGTTGAGCGCGGCCGAGCACCCGGCCACCTGGACGGGGGACCAGTCGATCAGCACCCATCCGGGCACGTCGTGCAGCAGGCCGTCCGGGCGCGCGTGCCGCGCGAACCAGCGCAGCACCCCCTCGGCGGTGCCGAGCAGCTCCGCGACCGCCTCCCGGTCGCCGGTGTACCGGTACAGCAGGTGCACCGACCGGATCCAGTGCAGCGCCCAGTCGGGGATGGGCGGCACCCCGTCGCGGGCGAAGTCGCCGGCGACGACCATGGGGAGCATGCCGTCGGGGCGCGCCCGGGCGAGCAGCCGGGGGTTCCACACGGCCAGCGACCAGTCGGGCGAGGTCGCCAGGTCCACCGCCTGGTGCACGACGGCGTCGCCGACCCAGGCGCGCGACTCCCGGGTGGGGCAGTCGAGGTAGGCGTCCTGCGCCGTGAGGTCGACGGTGCGCAGCGCCACCGCGAACAGGTGCTCCAGGAAGGGGTCGGAGCACTCGAACCCGGCCCCCGCGGGGCGCGGGCGCAGGGCCTCGCGGACGGCCACCGCCACCTCCACGTCGGGGCCGTCCACGGACAGCACCAGGTACCGGCCGCCGGAGGGGTCCGAGGCGGTGAACCGGGTGCGGCCGTTCCGGGTGCGGATCCGGAACGGCGCGGCCGAGCCGAGGGCCACCGGTGTGACGGCCTCCACCAGGGCGCCGGTGACCGTGCGGCCCGCGGGCCCGTCCAGGGTCAGCCGGGTGCGCCCGGACACGATCCGGCCCAGGTCGAACACGGCCAGCGCCCGCCCCCCGGGCCGGTCGGGGCCGGCCGGGGTCCCGTCCTCCAGTACGGCCGCGTCGGCCGCCAGCGCGGTGTGCACGTCGGGGTCGGCGCCGGGGGGCAGCGCGTACCACAGGGGCGGCCCGACCGGGGCGTGCCGGGTGACCGCCGGGGGCGGCAGCGGATGGGGCAGGAGCACCCCGTACGGGTGCCCGCCCGGCCGGGTGCGCCCGCGCGGACCGGTGACGGCGTGCGCGGCCTGCACCGTCGCCGGGGCCCAGCCGGTGTCGTCGAACCCGGCCCCGGTCCACCCCGGGTCCAGCAGGCGCGCGTCGAACGCCTCGGGGATCTGGGAGTTCAGCAGCCCCATGGGGCGGCACCGCTCCCAGGCGTCGCCCTCCCGGACCCGCCAGTGGGGGCCGCTGGCCGCCGCCACGGAGCCGTCCACCTCCACCTCCGCCACCAGCGAGCCGCCGCCCTGGGTGAACGTGGGCGGGGTCGGCTCCCACCACGGCGTCGGATGGCCGTAGAACCGGGCCGCCACGGCCAGCACGTTCTCCCCCTCCACCAGCGCGCCGGCCAGGTCGTGGACGGAGTAGTACAGGGTGCCGGGCCCGTGGCGGACGGGGCCGTCGCCGACCTCCACCCCGTTCAGGTAGGCGGTGTAGCGCGAGTCCGCCGTGATGAACAGGCGTGCCCCGCGTACGGGTCCGGCCACGCGGAAGACGGTCCGGAACAGGACCCGGTGGTCGAACCGGTCGGGGTCGTGCCTCCCGAACGGGTTGTCGGGGCCCGGCGGGGCCAGCGCGGGCCGGTCCGACCAGATCCATTCCCCGGTCCAGGCCCGGGGCTCGGCGCGGAAGCCGGGAGGGGCGGCCCCGGTCGGTGCGGCGGCGGGTGCGTGCACGGCGTTCTCCTCTCGTGTCGGTGCGTCGGACGCCCGGGGGTTCACGGCGTCCCGTTCGCGGCGCGGTCCGCGGACAGGGACCGGCGCCGGGCCAGCGCGCTCATCGCCTCCACGGCCATGGCGCGGTCGACGGGGTAGGCCAGCAGCACCAGGCCGCCCAACAGCAGCAGGCCCCCGGGCAGCAGCGACTGGGTCAGGTGCAGGCCGCTCAGTGCCGCCTCGGTCTGCTCCCGGCCGGCCCGGTACCCGGAGAAGGCCAGGGAGTAGGCCGTCAGCGCGCCGCCGATGCCGCCCCCGGCCTTGGCCGCGAACGACGACAGCGAGGCCAGGGCCGCCTCGGCCCGAAAGCCCGTGCGCCACTCGGTGACGTCGGTCAGTTCGGCCACCAGCACGTAGTTCAGCGCCACCGCTCCGCCCGCGCCCAGGCCCGCCACCGCGAACCCCGCCAGGTAGTAGGCCCCGGGCATCCCCGGGGCCAGGGCGATCGTGGCGAACCCGCCGACGGCCACGGCGGCGCTCGCGAGGTAGCCGTTGCGGGGGCCCAGCCGGCCGGCCAGGACCGGGCCCGCGATGCTGCCCGCCATCATCGGCCCGATCATCACCACGGCCGCCGCGCTCACCAGCGCCGCCGAGCCCGCGTAGTAGGTGAAGAAGAACGGCATGCAGGCGAGCATCGCGGCGCTGGCCGCCGACACCGCCACCTTGGCGACGAGCAGCAGCGGCACCGCGCGTCCGGTGAGGAACATCCGGCCGAGGTCGCGCGGCCCGTACCGCTCCTCCCGCACCGGCCGCACGCGTTCGCGCACCCCGGCGGCCGACACCGCCATGAGCAGGGCCGAGCCCGCCGCCACGAGCACCGCGAACGAGCCCCACCCGGCGGTGCCGCCGCCCAGGGCGTTCACGGCCGGCAGCACGGCTGCGGTGACCGCCCCGGCCCCGAACAGGTAGGTCAGCCCCTTGATCCCGGCCAGGCGGGCGCGGTCGCGCGGCACGTCGGTCATGGCGGGGAGCAGGGCGTTGAGGGGCACGTCCATGAAGTCGAACGCCAGTCCCCACACCAGGTAGGCGACCCACACCGCGACCAGCGGGTCCGGGGCCAGCGCGGGGGCCAGGAACAGAGCCGCGAAGCTCGCGGCGGCCAGCAGCGACCCGACCAGCAGGTACGGGCGGAACCGGCCGTAGCGGGTGGCGGGCAGGTGGTCCACGACGTAGCCCATGACCGGGTCGGTGGCGGCGTCCACGAGCCGGGCCACCAGCAGCAGCGTGCCGACCGCGGCCGGGGCCAGCCCGACGCCGTCGGTCAGGTACAGCAGCAGGAACGAGCCGATCACCGTGCTCGGCACGATGTCGCCCAGGTTCCCGGCCAGGTAGCTGGCGCGCTCGGCCAGGGAGGTCGACCCGGGGGCGCCGGGCGCGGGGGTGGTGGCCATGGGACCGCCTTTGGGAGAAGGGACACGGCGGAGGCCGGTTCGTGACGCGCACGGGACCCGCCCGTGCCCTAGGCTCGGGCGCGGCCGGCGTCGACGGCCTCCACCACCACATTCGTCCCGTTCGGGGGTCCGGTGGAAGTGGACAGGGACCAGGAAGGGGAGGCGAGGGATTGTGACCCGTCACAAATCCGGGGGCGTGCCGATGATCGGCGGGCGCCCGGCGCACACCTGGATCGCCCCCGGCGACCCCGCGCTGGTCGACGAGGTCATCGCGTCCTTCACCGCCACCAACCCCGACCACCACGGCGACGGGGCGCGGTCCCTCGCCCCCGACATCCGCTGGGTGGTCGAGCACAACCTGCGCCTGTGCGTCTCCGTGCTGCGCCGTGCCGACGGGGAGGCCGGGGACACCCTCGGCCCCGACGACGCCGAACTGCTGGCCGCCTCGGCGGCCCGCCGCGCGGCCGAGGGCGCGAGCCTGGAGTCCCTGCTGGACGCCTACCACCGGGGCTTCTCCGCCGTCTGGGACCGTCTGCACACCCGGGCCGGCCCCGGCGATCTCGACGCGCTCGCCCGGGTGGCCGCCCTGTTCATCGCCCACCTGGGCCGGATCACCACCGTGGTCGCCCGCGGCTACCTGGACGAGCGCGAGCACATCTCGGGCGATGAGCAGGGCGCCCGCTTCGCCCTCTACTCGGCCCTGGTCTCGGGCGCCGACCCCGGCACGGCCGCCCGCCGGGCCGGGGTGCCGCTGCCCGACTCCTACCTGGTGCTGAGCCTGTCCCCGACGGCTCCCCCGGCACAGGAGCGGGGGGTGAGCGAGGAGGTGGCGCGCCGCCGCCGGGCCCACCGCCTGCGGCGGGAGCTGGAGGCCTACGCAGACGGCCCGGTGCTGGCCCTGCTGGGCGGGGGCGGCGGGACGGCGCTGGTGCCGCTGCCCGCCGACGCGGACGGCGCCCCCGGGGCGGCGGAACTGGTCGCCCGGCTGGGCGGGGCCGCGGGGGCGCCGGTCACCGCGGGCGGGGCGGTCGGCCCGCCGGAACGGGTGCCCGACCTGCTGGCGCTGGCCGACGAGCTGCAGTCCCTGGCCCGCGCGCTGGACCGGCCCGCGGGGCTGTACATGCTCGACGACCTGCTGTTCGAGTACCAGGCGACCCGGCCGGGCGCGGCCCGCGCCCTGCTGGCGGCGCTGCTGGACCCCCTGGCCGGGCACCCGGACCTGTACCGGACCCTGGAGGAGTACCTGGGGTCGGACGGGGACCGGCGGGGGACCGCGGCGCGGCTGCACGTCCACCCCAACACCGTGGACTACCGCCTGGGGCGCGCGGCCGCGCTGCTGGGCCTGGACCTGTCCCGGGAGTCCCACCGGTCGCTGGCGGCCATGGCCCTGGCGGCCCGCCGCGTGGACGCGTCCCGCTGACACGCGGAACGGGGGCGTCCGCCGCGGCGGACGCCCCCGTGGGAAGCGGTGCGGGACCCCGGAGGGTCAGTCGTCCTTCTTGGCCCCGAACATGATCTCGTCCCAGGACGGCACCGAGGCGCGGCGCCCGCGCCCCTTGCGCTTGGGCGCGGGCCGGTCCCCGCCCGCCGCGGCGGCCGGGAGCGGCGCCGAGGGCGTGGCCGGGGACGGGTCGGCGGCCCGGCGCGGGGTCCCGGTGTCGTTGAGGTCGATGGTGGCCCGGCAGCCGGCGCGGCGCGGGCTGGCTCAGGGGCGCCGCGGGCGGCACCTGGTCGGCGGCGGCCGACCAGGCCGGGCGCTCCCGGCGGTCGGGCCGCTCCTCCGCAGCGGGCGCGGCGCGCGGCCGCTCGGCCGGGAGCGGTTCGGGGCGCGGCTCGGGACGGGACGGCTCCGGGCGCGCGACCGGCGCGGCGGCCGGACCGCCGTACGGCTCGCCCTCCTCCTCGAACACCGGGGAGGCAGGCCGGGCGGGCCCGTCGGCCGGGGCCGTGTGCGGGGCGCGCGGCCCGGTGTCCGGGCGCCCGTGCCCGGGGTACTCCTCGCGCCCGTGCCCCGCGGGCTCCTCGTAGCGGGGGGCGGTGCGCTCCCCGTACCCGTCCCGGCGGACGGTCTCCTCGCGGCCCTCGCGGTCCTCGTGCTCGTCGCGGTACGCGGGGCGCCCGGTCCGCTCCGGGGCCCGTACGCCCGCCTCGGCTTCGCGGTAGGCCGGGCGCCCGTCCTGCTCGGCCTCCCGGTACGCCGGCCGCCCGTCGTGCTCGGACGCGCGCTCGAACCGCTCCGCGTCCCGGGTCGCGGGCCGCTGCGGCCGTGCGGGCGGGGCGTCGTACCCGCGGTGCCCGCGCGGCTCCTCGGTCCACCGGTTCGCCGGCTCCTCGCGCCGCTCGCCGGTCCGCCGGCCCGCGCCGTCCTCCTCGCCGCGCGGCACGGACGGCCGCAGCGGGTCGTCCAGCGGGCCGTCGGCGCGCCGCGCTCCGCCGACCCGTTCGGGGGCGGGGCGCACGGAGGGGCGCGGCGCCTCGGACTCGGAGCGCCGGGGGGCGAAAGGGGTCACGTTCGCGGTGGGGGAGGGAGCGGGCTCCGACGAGGAGAACCGGGCGGCCTCCTCGTCGGCGGGGGTGACGGTGTTGTGTCTGGGCTCGTACAGCCAGTGGGCGACGCGCTCCTCGCCGCCGTCGAGGAAGACGAGCTTGAGCTGCCAGGTGCGGTCCTCGCGCTTCCAGGAGTCCCACACCGCGTCGCCGGTCTCCAGCTGGTGGGCCCCGATCCGGCGGGTGACCAGCTCCTCCAGGTTCCCCGCGGGCGCGGCCTCGCCGGCGATGCGCACCGCGGCGCGCTGGGCCTGCTGCGCGATGTACTCCCGTTCCTGGAGGACCGGGCCCTCGAACCAGCGCACCCGTTCGATGGGGATGCCGGAGATCTCGGAGATGGCTTCCGCGGTCTCGCCGGACCGGATGCGGGCCTGGATTTCCTTGGGGCGCAACGGATTCTCCACTTCGATCTCGTACTGGCCGAGCCGGGAGAACTGGCCGCGTACTGCGGCGCGGAGGCGGTCGTCGACAGGGAGCATGAAACGGGTTCCACGGCCGGTGCTGGCCAGCACCAGATAGGTGCCGTCCTCACTCACGGCCACGAGGCGAAGCTCGTGCATCGCCCTCCCTTTCGCGTCCCGTCGAGGACAGGTCCTGGGACCGACCCCCGCGTTCTCCAAGTCTGGTCGGCCGACAACGGTTCGGCCACTACCGCGCCCGGCGCGCCCGAACATGTGTGCCCGCCTCCCGATCCGCGACGCGTATCGCCACGGTGGGAGCGCCCCGGGCCGTCCCCGGGGTCCTCACGGTCGCTTCCTTTGCCAATCTTGGCACGCTGACCCTTCCACGACCGGGAGCTGTCACGGGCGAATGTCGCGGTTCCCGTGCGAAGGCTCCGCCGTGATGGTATCCCGCGCCCCCCGAATCGCCCCAGGTCCGGGAAAAACTCCGATCTCGGTCGCTTCGTCGGGGAGGGGGATCCTCTCGGACGCAACTCGACACGCCGATGGGTGCCGAAGAGTGATGCATCTTCATTGATGGCGTTATCGGAACCCTGCCGCCCTTAGTCTGAGTTATCCGTACATGAGTCGTATGTGAACTTTGGGGCGTCTGGGGCCACATGCCCGACACACGCCCATCCCGGAGCGCGGCGCGCCGTCTCGCGCGCCCTCCGGACGGGACGGAGCACGAAGGGGGACGGCCGCATGGGGAGGGCCGAGCACCGTGGGGAACGGGACGCGGAAGAAGGTGAGGAGGCCGGGAAGAAGCGCATCGACCTGAGCCTGTCCCAGGTCGTCGGGGCGGGCGTGGCCACCCTCGCCGCCGCCACCGCCGCCTCCTACCTCAACGTCTACGGGACGGTCGTCGGGGCGGCCGTCATGGCCACCCTGAGCACGGTGGTCAGCCCCTTCCTCCAGGACTGGTTCTCGCGCGGGGGCGACCAGGCGCGGCAGTTCGCCGAGAAGGCCGTCGGCCACACCGAGCCGGCGGGAACAGGTTCTCGCCGCGCCGGCTCCCACCCCCTGGACCCGCCGGGCACCGGCCCGGTGCCCGGGGTGCCGCCGACAGGGCCGATCCCCGGCCTGCCGGAGGAGCCCGACGCCACCCGCACCATGGCCCTGCCCGTGCGGGGGACCGACGCCACGGTGCGCATGCCCGTCGTCCCCGGCATCCCCGGGCACCCGGAGGACCCCTACGGCGCCCGGGAACAGGAGGAGCAGGAGCCGGCCCGGCGCGGATGGCGCGCCTACGCGGTGCCCGCCGCCGTCGTGTTCGGCCTGGTGATGCTCGTCATCCTGCTGTTCGAGCTGTTCACCGGGCGCTCCCTGACCGCGTGGACGCAGGGGCAGGACGAGCACACCTCGCCCACGCTGCTCGGCGGCGGCAGCTCCGCGCCCCGGGTCCCGGAGGACGAGGGGACCGGTGACGCACCCGCAGGCCAGGAGGACCGGGGGCAGGACGGGCAGGACGGCACGGGGGAGCAGTCCCGGGACCCCGCGGAGGGGTCCTCCACCCCCGACCCCACCGCCCCGGCCACCGAGCCGCCCACGGATGGCGGCGACGGGGGCACCGACCCTGTCGACCCGGGCGACGGCGCCACCACCGACCCGGGGGACGGCCAGACCGACCCCGGCGCCGGGGGCGGGGGACCGGGCACCGGCGGTACCCAGGAACCGGGCGGCACGGGGGGCACGGGCGGAACCGGTTCCCTCGGCGGCTCGGGCGGGACCGGGGACGCCGTCCCCGAGGCCCCCGCGGGCTGACCCGGACACCGCTGCGGGCCCCGTCGCCGACGGGGCCCGCAGCGGCGCCGGAACCCGGTCCGGTCCGCGCCGGTCAGCCGAAGACGCGGTCCAGGTAGTCGTTGCCGAACCGCCGCAGCGGGTCCACCCGGTCGCGCACCGCCAGGGCGTCGCCCAGGCGCGGGTACACCGCCTCCAGGTAGGAGCGGTCGCGGGTGTGCATCTTGCCCCAGTGGGGCCGGCCGCCCACCGAGGTGAACACCGCCTCCAGGTCGGCGAAGTACGCCTCGTACGGCGTCCCCTTGTACATGTGCACCGCCACGTAGGCGCTGTCGCGCCCGTAGGCCGTCGACAGCCACACGTCGTCGGCCGGGGCGAACCGCACCTCCACCGGGAAGCTCACCCGGTGGTCGCCCGCGTCCACGATCCGGCGCGCCTCGCGCAGCACGTCCACCAGGTGCTCGGCGGGGATCGCGTACTCCATCTCCACGAACCGCACGTCCCGCACGGACGTGAACACCTTGTGCGACACGTCGGTGTAGGAGCGGGCGGACAGCGCCCGCGAGCTGACCTGGTTCACGGCCGGGACCGCGCCGGGGAAGCGGCGGCACACCCGGTTGACGCCCTCGAACAGGGTGTTGGACAGGAAGTCGTCGTCCAGCCACTCCTTGAACCGCGACAGCGGCCGCGCCGGACCGTCGGTGATGTTGTTGCGCTTGGTGTTGGTGTTGCCGGTGTGGGGGAACCAGTAGAACTCGAAGTGGTCGTTGCCGGCCCGCAGCTCCGGCAGCCGCTCCAGCACCTCGTCCAGGGGCATGGGCTCCTCCCGCGCGTGCAGCAGGAACGCCGGGCGCACCGCCATCGTCAGCGCCGTCACCACGCCGAACGCGCCCAGGCCCACCCGGGCGGCGTGGAACAGCTCGGGCTCGCGCTCCGCCGAGCACTCCACCACGGAGCCGTCGGCGAGCACGATCTCCAGGCCGACCACCTGGCTCGCCAGCCCGCCCGCGTCCCGGCCGGTGCCGTGCGTGCCGGTCTGCACCGCTCCGGCCACCGTCTGCACCGCGATGTCGCCCATGTTGGCGAGCGCCACCCCGTGCGCCGCCAGTGCGTCGTTGAAGTCGCACAGGGGCAGCCCGGCCTCGACCGTGGCGGTGCCCGCGGCCGGATCGACCGAGCGCACCCCCGTCAGCGAGGTGGGGGAGAGCAGGAGCCCGTCGGTGACGGCCACGTCGGTGAAGGAGTGCCCCGACCCGACCATGCGGACCCGCAGGCCCTCCTGCGCGGCGGAGGCCACGGCCGCCGCGACCTCGGCGGTGCTGTTGGGGGAGGCCGTCCGCTTGGGACGGGCCCGGTAGGTGTCCGCCCATGTGTGCCACAACACATCTGTCATGCCAGGGGACATTACTCGCCGGTCACTTGTCTGGCCAGGGGGAGAACGGGCCGAAAGGTCCTGGTCGGGGGAGTCCGACGCCACAGGCCCGCTGACCGGGGGGTGAGGCCCAGGGGTCCGGAGGAGCTGGTTTCATGAAGTGCATGAGGCCTTACGACGCGTTTCTGCTGATCTCCTTCGGCGGCCCGGAGGGCGAGGACGAGGTCATCCCGTTCCTGGAGAACGTCACGCGCGGACGCAACATCCCGCGTGAGCGGCTCGCGGAGGTCGGTGAGCACTACTTCCTCTTCGGAGGGGTGAGCCCGATCAACCAACAGTGCCGCGACCTCCTCGCCGCCGTCACCGACGGGTTCGCCGCCGACGGCATCGACCTGCCGATCTACTGGGGCAACCGGTTCTGGGCCCCGATGCTCGCCGACACCCTGGAGCGGATGCGGGACGACGGGGTGCGGCGCGTACTGGCGCTGCCCACCTCCGCCTACTGCAACTGGTCGAGCCGCACCGCCTACCTGGAGGACATCGACCGCGCCCGCGCCGCACTGGGCGAGGACGCACCCGAGGTCGACCTCATCCGCCCCTTCTACGACCACCCCGGGTTCGTCGAGCCGCTGGTCGAGCACACCCGCGCCGCCCTGGACGCGCTGCCCGCACAGCAGCGCGAGGGCGCCCACCTGCTGTTCTCCGCGCACTCCATCCCCACCAAGATGGCCGAGGAGAGCGGCGGCCCCGAGCTGGGCTTCGGCCCCGAGGGCGCCTACGGCTCCCAGCTCGCGAAGGTGGCCCGCCTGGTCGTGGACCGCCTCGACCGCGAGTACCCCTTCGAGGTCGTCTACCAGAGCCGCAGCGGCCCTCCCAGCCAGCCCTGGCTGGAGCCCGACGTCAACGACCGCATGGAGGAGCTCGCCCGCGAGGGGGTGCCCGCCGTCGTCGTCGTCCCGCACGGGTTCGTCTCCGACCACATGGAGGTCAAGTTCGACCTCGACGTGGAGGCCCGGCAGACCGCCGAGAAGCTGGGCATCGGGTACGAGCGCGCGCTCAGCCCCGGCACCCACCCGGCGTTCGTCGCCATGGTCTCGGACCTGGTCCGCGAGTACACCGAGGGCCGCGAACCGCAGCGCCTGAGCACGGTGCCCCGGTGCGCGGGCTGCCACTGCCGCGACTGACCCCCGGGGGCCCCGGACGCCACACGGGGCCCCTCCGTAAACGCTGCTGACACCGGATGCGGATAAGGTGCGGGGAAGATCACGAATCCTCCCCTCTCAGGAGTAACTGCCTTGGTCCGTTCCTGGTACGAACTGCCGGAATACGTCCGACTGAAGCGGGTCAACGGGCTGCGCCTGTCCCCCGACGGAACCCGTCTGGTCGCCCCCGTCAGCGGTATCGCACCCGATGCCAAGACCTTCCACAGCGCCCTGTGGGAGATCGACGTCCGCCCCGAGGCCGAGGGCGGGACCGCCCCGCACCGCCTCACCCGCAGCGCCAAGGGCGAGAGCTCGGCGGGCTTCCTGCCCGACGGCTCGGTCCTGTTCACCAGCGCCCGACCCGACCCCGACGCCGAACCGGAGGAGAAGCCCAAGGCCGCCCTGTGGCTGCTGCCGGCCGGAGGCGGCGAGGCCCGCCGCGTGGCCTCCCGGCCCGGCGGCATCGGCGCCTTCACCATCGCCCGGGACGCGGGCCTGATCGCCTTCGCCTCGGCGACCCTGCCCGGGAGCCAGGACGGGGAGGACGAGGCGGAGGCGCGCAAGGCCCGTGCGGACGCGGGTGTCACCGCGATCCTGCACGAGTCCCTCCCCGTCCGTTACTGGGACCACGACCTGGGGCCCGACCACCCGCGCTACTTCGCCGCGACCCCGCCCGCAGGGCCCGAGGACGGCCTCGGCGAGCCCCGCGACCTCACCCCGGACGCGGGCAAGGCCCTGATCAACGCCCAGGGCTCCCTCACCCCGGACGGCACGGCCCTCATCACCACGTGGGACGTGCCCGTCGGCAAGGGAGGACACCGCAGCGTCCTGGTCTCCGTCGACACCGCCACCGGCGAGCGCACCAGCCTCCTCAGCCGGGAGGGGTACGACCTGGGCTCCCCGCTGGTCTCCCCGGACGGCCGCCGCGTCGCCTACTCGCTCGGCTTCGAGGGCGACTACGACGGCGAGCCCCGCGACTACCAGCTGTGGGTACTGGACCGCGAGACCGGCGAGACCTCCCCGGTCCACCCGGGCCTGGAGCTGTGGGCCCGGGACTTCGCCTGGTCGGCCGACTCCGGGTCGCTGTTCATCGCCGCCGACGAGAACGGCCGCCGCCCGGTCTTCCGCGCCGACCTGGGCTCGGGCGAGGTGGTCCGCATCACCGGCGACGACGGCGCCTACAGCGAGCTCAACCCGTCCCCGGACGGCCGGTACGTGTACGCGCTGCGCGACGCCTGGGACGCCCCGCCCGCGCCGGTGCGCCTGGACGCCGCCGCCGTCGACGGCGGGCCCGCGTACCTGCGCACGCCGGGCTCGGAGCTCACCATGCCGGGCACCCTCACCGAGATCGAGACGACCGCCGACGACGGCACCCGGATCCGCTCCTGGCTGGTCCTGCCCGAGGAGGCGTCCGCCGACGCCCCGGCCCCGCTGGTGCTGTGGGTGCACGGCGGCCCGTACATGAGCTTCAACGGCTGGTCGTGGCGGTGGAACCCGTGGATCCTCGCGGCCCGCGGCTACGCCGTCCTGCTCCCGGACCCGGCCCTGTCCACCGGGTACGGCCAGGACATGCTGCGCCGCGCCTGGGGCAAGTGGGGGCCGCGCGTGTTCGCGGACGTCATGGCGATCACCGACGCCGCCGAGGCCCGCGAGGACATCGACGCCGAGCGCACCGCCATGATGGGCGGCTCCTTCGGCGGCTACATGGCCAACTGGATCGCGGGGCACACCGACCGCTTCAAGGCCATCGTCTCCCACGCCTCCCTGTGGGGCCTGGACGGCTTCAACGCCACCACCGACTACCCGCCGGTGTGGGAGCACGAGTTCGGCACCCCGCTGGAGCAGCCGGAGCGCTACCTGCTCAACTCGCCGCACCTGCACGCGCCGAACATCACCACGCCGATGCTGGTGATCCACGGGGACAAGGACTACCGCGTCCCCATCGGCGAGGGGCTGCGCCTGTGGCGCGACCTCCAGCTGTACGGGGTGGAGTCCAAGTTCCTGTACTTCCCGGACGAGAACCACTGGATCCTCACGCCGGGCAACGCGCAGGTCTGGTACGAGACGGTCTTCGCGTTCCTCGACCACCACGTCCACGGCAAGGAATGGGCCAGGCCCGAGCACCTCTGACCGACCCCCGGGCGGCCGGCCCACCCCGGCCGCCCGGCCCCTCAGGGGCGCCAGACGTACCGCACGTCGGGTTCGCGCTCCTCGTTGCGCGATCCGTCGGTCTCCTCCGCGGCCGTGAAGCCGTGCCTCTCGTAGAAGCGCCGCGCGGGCCCGTTGACCCGGAACGTCCACAGCTCCAGGCCCCCGGGGCGGCGCCGCTGCGCCAGGCGCACCAGCCGGTCGCCCAGGCCCCGGCCCCGCCACTCGGGGTCCAGGTAGAGCTGGTCCAGCGCGTCGCCGTCCAGGACCAGGAGCCCCACGACCCGCTCGTCCGCGGTGCAGACCCAGCACTCCCGCCCGGGCACCACCACCTGCGCGAACCAGGCGCGTACCGCGTCGTCCCCGTGCGCGCGGCGCACCGTGGGCAGGGCCGCGGCGAAGGAGCGCAGCCACACCCCCGCCATGGCCTCCGCGTCGGCGGCCCCCGCACGCCTCAGCACCACCCCGCCGCTCATACCGCGCTCCGAGCGGTGCCGGGAGCGCCGAGCACGAAGGACAGCCCCTCGGCGGAGCGCAGGCGGGCCACGCCGTCCTCCCGCACGACCGAGCCGCCCCGTTCGCGGGCGGGGCCGGCCAGGGCCGCGGGGTCCCGATCGGCGAGCACGAGTTCCCAGGCGGGCGCGGCGTCCCCGCGCGCGATCGACGCCCCGCGCGGCACCCCGCCCAGGACGCGGGTGTAGAAGTCCGCCGCCCGCTCCGGCTCGGCGCAGGTGAGCAGCATGTTCCGGGGCCGGGTCCACCCCCGGAAGGAGCGTCCCTCCCACAGGGACACCGCCGCGCCCACGGGGTCCACCAGCGTGGCCACGCGCCCCAGGCCGCCCGCGTCGAACGGCTCGACGACCACCCGCGCCCCCGCGGCCTCGGCCGCCGCCGTGCGCCCGTCGGCGTCGTCGACCGCCACGTAGTAGGCGACGTGGGCGGGCAGGCCCGGCGGGTACGGCGGCCGGGACAGGTCGCTCACACCGCCGATCCGCACCCCCTCCGCGTACACCGACGTCGCCCGGCGGGGGTCCTCCCGGGCCACGGCGCACTCCCAGCCGAGCAGGGCCGCGAGGAACCCCGCCGTCGCCCCGACGTCGTGCGTCTTGAGATCCATCCAGCAGAACATCGCGGTCCCGTCCCCTCGGTCGTCCGGACCGTCCTACCGACGGCGGCGGCGCCGGGGCAACCGGTTTTCCGCGGCCCCCGGGACCGCCCGCACGCGGCGTTCGGCGGAGTCCGCCCGGGCGGCGTAGAGTGCGGACCGACCCACATCCGAATGCGGAGAGCGGAGCAGTGACCGGTATCCACACCACACCCGACCCGAGGGCCCTGCGCGACCTGGCCGTGCGGGTGGCGACCGAGGCGGGCGGGCTCGCGGCCGAGGGGCAGGCGGGAGTCACCGTGCTCGACACCAAGTCGAGCCCCACCGACGTCGTCACGAAGATGGACCGGGCCACCGAGGAGCTCATCCGCTCCCGGCTGCTGGCGGTCCGCCCCGACGACGCGATCCTGGGCGAGGAGGGCGGTGAGGCGGGCGGCGACGGCGGCAGCGGGGTGCGCTGGGTGGTCGACCCCATCGACGGCACCGTCAACTACCTGTACGGACAGCCCGACTGGGGCGTGGCCATCGCCGCCGAGGTCGACGGCGTGGTGGTCGCGGCCGCGGTGAACGTGCCGCGGCGCGGCGAGCTGTACGAGGCCGTGCTGGGCGAGGGCTCGCGGTGCAACGGCGAACCGCTCCAGGCCCCGCCGGCGGTCCCCCTGGAACAGGCGCTGGTGGCCACCGGCTTCGGCTACTTCCCCGAGCGCCGCGTGCAGCAGGCACGCGTGCTGGTGGAGGTCGTCCCGCACATCCGCGACATCCGCCGCGGCGGCTCGGCCGCCGTCGACCTCACCGGGCTGGCGGCGGGGCGGGCCAACGCGTTCTACGAGCGCGGACTGAACCCGTGGGACTGGGCCGCGCCCGGCCTGATCGCCTCGGAGGCGGGGATCCGGGTGGGCGGCCTGCACGGCGGCCCGCCCGCCAACGACCTGGTCATCGCGGCGCGCCCGGAGCTGTACGACGCCCTGGACGCCCTGCTGGCGCCGCTGGGCGCCGACCGCGACTGACGGCGAACGCGCGCGGGGGCGCGGCGGAACGGGTGTTCCGCCGCGCCCCCGTCGACCCGACGGGCCGCGTCCCGGTCCGGGGGGATCCGGGCGTCGGCTCAGGCGCAGTCGATGCCGTTGCGAGCCGCGATGCGGTACAGGTCCTCGAGCTCCGACGTGTGGGTGTCGATGAGGAACTCGTCGCCGACGGCCTGCGCCGACTGGAGCGCACCGCGGGTCTCGTTGATACGGACCTTGATCTCCGCGAAGAACTCGCCCATTGCACCTCTTCCAGGGGTAGGACCGGAGGACTCCCGCACTCCGGTCGCGATCGGTGTCGCGCACGTCGCCGTGCGTGCGCAATGTGATGTGGTCACGTCCCTGTGACATGCGAACACGTCGCGGCCCGGCCTCCCGGCCCGGTTCCGCGCGTGCCACTTACGTCTACCGCACTGTGACCCACGTCAAACCACCGGCCCCCGCGCGTGATGTTTCCGTGACCGGACCCGCGGCCGCGGGGTCCTTCCGCAGGATGGAAAAGCCCCTGTGGGCAGGGGTGGAGCCAGGCGTCCCGCGGCGGCCGCCGCGCACGGCCGGGCCGCTCTCCCGGCCGCCCGCGCCACGTGTCCCATGACACATCCGCGGGTAAAGCCCGGGGCTTACTTGTTTCTTATTCTTGATGTGTCAGATTCGAGATGTGCGGGGTTACGTCGCCGTCGGCGGTTGGGGGATTCGCCGACGGCGACGCCCCGCGCACAAAGGGGGTCGCGAGACTCCCGGCCCAGCGCCCGTCCCGGCGCGGGGTGAGGACGAGGTCCGGTTCGCGCCGACGGCGCGGCGGGTTTACCGTCTCCTTACCCCCGCCGTGAGAGAACGGTTGACGCGGCCGGGACCGAGAACGCCGCTGCCGGTGTGTTGGGGGATGCGCCGGCAGCGGCCCCTTTTTCCCAGGTACCGAAGAGGACTTGACGTTGCGTGTACTCGTGGTCGAAGACGAGCGTGTCCTGGCCGACGCCGTCGCGGTGGGCCTGCGCCGCGAGGCCATGGCCGTGGACGTGGTCTATGACGGCGACACCGCCCTGGAGCACACCGCGGTCAACGACTACGACGTGGTCGTCCTGGACCGCGACCTGCCCGGCACCCACGGCGACGACGTCGCCCGCACCCTGGTCGGCGAGAGCTACAACGGGCGCATCCTGATGCTCACCGCCTCCGACACCGTCCAGGCCAAGGTCGAGGGCCTGCGCCTGGGCGCCGACGACTACCTGGCCAAGCCCTTCCACTTCCCCGAGCTGGTGGCCCGCGTGCAGGCGCTGGCCCGGCGCTCCACCCCGCCGCTGCCCCCGGTCCTGGAGCGGCACGGCATCACCCTCGACCCGGCCAACCACCGCGTCCACCGGGAGGGGCGCGAGATCGCCCTGACCCCCAAGGAGTTCGCGGTGCTCCAGGTCCTCATGCGCGCCCAGGGCACCGTGGTCAGCGCCGAGGGCCTGCTGGAGAAGGCCTGGGACGAGAACGCCGACCCCTTCACCAACGTCGTGCGCGTCACCGTCATGACCCTGCGCAAGAAGCTCGGCGCGCCCCCGGTCATCCAGACCGTGCCCGGCGCGGGGTACCGGCTGTGAGACCCTCCGGCCCGGACGGAGGCAGGTCCGTCGGGGCGCGGCCCGCGGGCGCCGACCCCAACGGCGGCGTGGAGCCCACCCGCCCGGGGGACACCGGCACCTGGCGCCGCCTGGGCGCGGCCGACCCGGCCCGTGCGGGGGCCGAGCGCTCGGCCGCCTCCGAGCGGGTCCACCGGTTCGCCGACAACCTCAGCCTGCGCGCCCGGCTCACCCTCATCTACGGGATGCTGTTCTTCGCCGCGGGCTCGGTGCTGGTCCTGGTCAACTACCTGATCGTGGCGGTCCTGCTCAACGCCCTGCTCAGCGAGGACAGCGCGGCCGAGCTGGCGGCGCACGGGTACCTCATCGAGGAGGTCCTCACCCACGTCACCCGGTTCTCGCTGCTCGCGCTGCTCCTGGTGGGGCTGCTCGCGGTGGCCCTGGGGTACGCGGTCGCGGGCCGGGCCCTGTCCCCGTTGCAGAAGATCACCCGCATCGCGCGCCGGCTCTCCGAACGCGACCTGCACGAGCGCATCGCCCTGTCCGGCCCCGACGACGAGATCCGCGAGCTGGCCGACACCTTCGACGGCATGCTCGAACGCCTGGACCGCGCCTTCGACGGCCAGCGCAGGTTCGTCGCCAACGCCTCCCACGAGCTGCGCACGCCCCTGGCGATCAACCGCACCCTGCTGGAGGTGGCGCTCAGCGCCCCGGACGTCTCCCCGGACCTGAAGTCCGTCGGCCGCACCCTGCTGGAGACCAACGCCCGCCACGAGCGCCTCATCGACGGCCTGCTCTTCCTCGCCAAGAGCGACCGCGAGCTGGAGGTGCGCGCCCGCGTCGACCTGGGGGAGGTGGCCGGCACGGTGCTCAGCCAGTTCGCCTCGGAGGTCGCCGACTCCGGGCTGGGGCTGCGCAAGGACCTGCGCCCGGCGGTGGTCGTCGGCGACCCGGTCCTGCTGGAGCGCCTGGTCGCCAACCTGGTGGAGAACGCCCTCAAGTACAACGTCCCCGACGGCGAGATCACCGTCCGCAGCGGCCTGTACGAGGGGCTCCCGGCCGTGCAGGTGGAGAACTCCGGCAAGGTGATCCCCGCCTACGAGATCGAGGGCCTCTTCGAACCGTTCCGCCGCGGCTCGGGCGACCGGGTGGGCTCGGGCCGCAGCGCCGGGCTGGGCCTGTCCATCGTCCGCTCGGTGGTGCGCGCCCACGAGGGCGTGGTCACCGCGTGGCCGCGCTCGGGCGGCGGACTGGTGATCACCGTCTGCCTTCCCGTCCCGTCGGGCGAGACGCCCGAGCGGCGCTGAACCGGGCCCTTTCGACCCGCCGAACATATCGCCCGGGGCCCGGTAAATAGGGCCCAAGCTGCGTCACGCCACGCTTCGTGGTATCTATACGTGTCCGAAGACACGCCCATCCGGGTCACGTGCGCCGACCTCGGGTGGGTATGCTGCCTCGGGCGTGGACACGGAGGGAATCCCTCCTGACGTGGGCATGTCTTCGGTTTTCGCCCGCGGTGAGGGAGTGATCCGCGCTTTGTCCGGGGTGGGCGAAACGGCTTTTCCAGGTCTACGGGACACCCGATACCGGGTAGTACTCCAGGGGAAACCGGCTCGAAAGCGGCGACTCTATCTGGCCGCCTTCGGACACGGTCCCGCAAAAAGTGCTACCGACCTGTGAGCGGTGGCCCGGGAGGGGGCACGGTTCACCGGTGATCGGGAAACTCATCGGCCGAACCGGGCACAACCGAGGTCTCTCAAGCGTTACTACCCGCGCGACGAGGCACTGAACGAGGGGGATGGAGTTAGCAGAGATGGCCACCGACTACGACAGCCCGCGCAAGACTGACGAGGACATCAACGAGGACAGCCTTCAGGAGCTGCAGGCTCGGCGCGTGGACAAGGGCACCGGCACGATCGACATCGACCCCGACGAGGTCGCGGAGGGCATGGAACTGCCCGGTGCCGACCTGTCGGGCGAGGAACTCGCCGTCCGGGTGCTGCCGCGTCAGGCCGACGAGTTCACCTGCTCGCGCTGCTTCCTGGTGCACCACCGCAGCCAGCTCGCCGAGCAGCGGGCCGGGCAGCTGGTCTGCAAGGAATGCGCCTGACAGGTCGGGACGGACGAGGCGCCGTCCCGTCCACGGGCGTCCGGCGCGCCCTCCCCTGACGGGCGCGCACGCACGGGGAGCCGGACCGACGACGGTGGACGGCCGACCGCACGGATCACACGGTGCGGTGGGCCGCCCACCGTCGTCCTTTCCCGGGGGAGGGTCAGGCCTCCAGGACCTCGGGGGCCGTACGCTGCAGGCCCTTGCGGGCGGTGCGCACGGCCAGGACACGGGCCACCTCGACGCCGACGCCGGCGACGACCGCCCAGCCCAGGGCGCGGCCCAGGCTCACGTCCGGGGATTCCAGGTCCGTGGGCGGCTCCTCGCCGGTCGCACGGGTCCACGCGAAGGTCAGCGCCTTGCGCATGACGAACTCGGCCGCGAACCCGGCCACGAAGCCCAACAGGACCGGGGTGACCTCACCGCCGTCCTTCTTAGCCATGAATCGTTCACCGTTCTTGTCGAGTGCACGGGCACGGGCGGAGGACCGCCCGCCACCCCATGGTCTACCGCAACGATCCTTTCACGCGAGCGGCCCCCGCCGGGGGAGCACCCCGGCCCCGGAACGGGATACCCCAGGGGGGTGGCCGGAGCGTGACGCACCAGGGCGTACCGTGCCGTGAAACCAGGAGCGATCACGCTCCGGAGCGCACTACCATTGCCCCATGACCAACCGCTCTCATTCCTTCCGCATGCCCGACAAGCCTTCGCTGGACGGTATCGAGGCGAAGTGGGTCGACGTATGGGATGAGTCCGGCGTCTACCACTTCGACCGCACGGCCGAACGCGAGGACGTCTACTCCATCGACACCCCGCCGCCCACGGTCTCGGGGTCGCTGCACATCGGCCACGTCTTCTCGTACACGCACACCGACACCGTCGCGCGCTTCCAGCGCATGAACGGCAAGGCCGTCTTCTACCCCATGGGCTGGGACGACAACGGCCTGCCCACCGAGCGGCGGGTCCAGAACTACTACGGCGTCCGCTGCGACCCGTCGGTCGCCTACGACCCGGAGTTCGAGCCCCCGGCCAAGCCCGACCCCAAGCGGCAGATCCCCGTCTCCCGCCGCAACTTCATCGAGCTGTGCGACCGGCTCACGGCCGAGGACGAGAAGGTCTTCGAGTCGATCTGGCGGCGCCTGGGCCTGAGCGTCGACTGGCGCCACACCTACGCGACCATCGACGACAACTCCCGGGCCGCCGCCCAGCGCGCCTTCCTGCGCAACCTCGCCCGCGGCGAGGCCTACATGGCCGAGGCGCCCACCCTGTGGGACGTCACCTTCCGCACCGCGGTCGCCCAGGCCGAGCTGGAGGACCGCGAGCGGCCCAGCGCCTACCACAAGGTCGCCTTCCACCGGCCCGACGGCGCCCCGGTCCACATCGAGACCACCCGCCCCGAGCTGCTCGCGGCCTGCGTCGCCCTGGTCGCCCACCCCGACGACGAGCGGTACCAGGACCTCTTCGGCACCACCGTCACCACGCCGGTCTTCGGCGTGGAGGTCCCCGTCAAGGCGCACCGGCTCGCCGACCCCGAGAAGGGGTCCGGCATCGCCATGATCTGCACCTTCGGCGACACCACCGACGTCACCTGGTGGCGCGAGCTCCAGCTGGAGACCCGGCCCGTCATCGGCTGGGACGGGCGCATCCTCGCCGACCCGCCCGCGGGCCTGGAGTCCGGCGCCGCCCGCGAGGCCTACGACCGCCTGGTCGGCGCCACCGTCCACACCGCCCGCGAGCGCGTCGTCGAGATGCTGCGCGAGAGCGGCGACCTGGTCGGCGACCCCAAGCCCATCACCCACCCGGTCAAGTTCTACGAGAAGGGCGACAAGCCCCTCGAGATCGTCACCACCCGCCAGTGGTACATCCGCAACGGCGGCCGCGACGAGGACCTGCGCCGACGGCTCGTCGAGCGGGGCCGTCAGCTCACCTGGCACCCCGAGCACATGCGCTCCCGCTACGAGAACTGGGTCGAGGGCCTCAACGGCGACTGGCTGATCAGCCGCCAGCGCTTCTTCGGCGTCCCCTTCCCGGTCTGGTATCCGCTGGACGCGGACGGCAACCCGCGCTACGACGAGCCCCTCCTGCCCACCGAGCGGCAGCTGCCCGTCGA
Organism: Nocardiopsis changdeensis; assembly: GCF_018316655.1. Classification (GTDB taxonomy): domain Bacteria; phylum Actinomycetota; class Actinomycetes; order Streptosporangiales; family Streptosporangiaceae; genus Nocardiopsis; species Nocardiopsis changdeensis. The sequence continues at coordinate 2,410,745 of NZ_CP074133.1, forward strand.
CCCCAGCTCCGAGGCGCCCGCCGGGTACACCGAGGACCAGCGCGGCCGGCCGAACGGGTTCACCGGCGACCCCGACGTGATGGACACCTGGGCCACCTCGTCGCTGTCGCCGCAGATCGCCTCCGGCTGGGAGCGCGACGAGGACCTGTTCCGCCGCGTCTTCCCGATGGACTACCGCCCCCAGGGCCAGGACATCATCCGGACCTGGCTGTTCTCCACGGTCGTGCGCGCCCACTTCGAGAACGACACGCTGCCCTGGCACACCACCGGCATCTCCGGCTGGATCCTGGACCCGGACCGCAAGAAGATGTCCAAGTCCAAGGGCAACGTCGTCACCCCGCTGGCGCTGCTGGAGAAGTACAGCTCCGACGCGGTCCGGTACTGGGCGGCCAGCGGCCGCCTGGGCACCGACACCGCCATGGACGAGGGGCAGATGAAGGTCGGCCGCCGGCTGGCCATCAAGATCCTCAACGCCAGCAAGTTCGTCATGTCCGTCGCGGGCGAGGGCGCGGTCGCCGACCCGGCGAGCGTCACCGAGCCCCTGGACCGCGCGATGCTCGCCACCCTGGCCGAGGTCGTGGAGGACGCCACCGCGGCGTTCACCGCCTACGACCACACCCGGGCCCTGGAGCGCACCGAGCGGTTCTTCTGGGACTTCTGCGACGACTACCTGGAGCTGGTCAAGGCCCGCGCCTACGACACCGGGTCCGCCGAGGGCGCGTCCGCGCGCTCCGCGCTGCTCATCGCCCTGGGCGCCCTGCACAAGCTCTTCGCCCCCTTCGTCCCCTTCGTGGCCGAAGAGGTCTGGAGCTGGTGGCAGGAGGGCTCGCTGCACGCCCAGTCCTGGCCGGACGCCGCCGAGTACCGGGCCGCGGCCGCCGACGGCGACCCCGTCGTCCTGACCGCCACCGCCGAGGTCCTGCGGGCCGTCCGCAAGGCCAAGTCCGAGGCCAAGCTGTCCATGCGGGCCGAGGTCGAGCGGGTCCGGGTCACCGGCAAGCGCGTCGAGGCCGCCCGGGCCGCGGCCGCCGACATCGCCGCCGCCGGCCGGGCCTCCGGGATCGACTTCCAGCCCACCGACGACGCCGAGCTGACCGTCGAGGTCACCCTCCCCGAGACAACCGGGGAGCCCGAGGCGTAACACCCGCTCGCCGGCGCCCCCGCGCCGCTGGGGGTGCCGGGCGGGGCGGTAAGGCCGCGGTTCCGGGCCGTCCGTCGGGGCCCTCCGCCATTCGGCGGGCGGTGACCGTGGTGCGGGACCGAGGGTCCCGCCGCCGGGGGCGCCGGGCGGGGTGGCGGAGCCGCGGGCCGTCCGTGAGGGCGGTGGCGGCCGGGCCGGGGCTCGGCGGAGGTCGGAAGGACACGGTGTGCGTCGTCGCGGCCGGGGCGGGAACCGCCCCGGCCGCGACGCGTTCCCGGCGGCGGCGGTCCCGCCGGAGCGGGACGGAAGGCGCCCGGGGGCGCCGTCGAACGCCGGGGCAGCGCCCCGGGGGCGATAGGCTCGGCGAATGTGAGTAGCGCATCCCCGGAGGGCGGCCGGATCCCGATCACGGTCCACCGCCTCGACCCCGGCCTTCCCCTGCCCGAGTACGCGCATCCCCAGGATGCGGGAGCCGACCTGTACACCGCCGTGGACGTCGTCCTCGCGCCCGGGGAGCGGGCCACCGTCCCCACCGGCCTGGCCATCGCCCTGCCGGACGGGTACGCGGCCTTCGTGCACCCCCGGTCGGGTCTGGCGGCGCGCTGCGGTCTCACGATCGTCAACGCCCCGGGCACCGTGGACGCCGGGTACCGGGGCGAGATCAAGGTGACCCTGCTCAACACCGACTCCGCGGACCCCGTGAAACTCACCCGGGGCGACCGGATCGCGCAGTTGGTGGTCCAGCGCGTGGAGCGGGCCGTGTTCGTCGAGGCGGACACGCTGCCCGGATCGGCGCGCGGAGCGGGCGGTTTCGGTTCGACCGGGGGCAGCGCCGCACTGCGGTGACGTACGTCCCCGACCCGGTGCGACCCCGGGACCAACGGAGAACGAAGAGGTGAGGGCGTGTTTGGACGCCGCCGCAAGAAGCGGAAAGAAGAGGACGGCAGAGCCGGTGCTCCCCGTCAGGGCGCGGCCGGTGCCGTCTCCTTCGACAACGAGGTGCACCCCGGGGCCGCGGCGGATCCCGGCGGCGAACCCGTCAAGGAGGCCGACCGGTACCGGTCCAACGGGCCGTGGGACGCCGCCGAGGAGGCGCCCGAGCTGAAGCGCATGGACCTGGGCGGGATCCGGGTGCCCCAGGAGCAGGGCACCGAGATCCAGGTCAACGTGGCCCAGGACGCCCAGGGCAAGCAGAAGGCCATCGGCGTGACCCTGGTGCGCGGCAAGAGCGCCGTCCAGGTGCAGGCCTTCGCGGCCCCCAAGTCGTCCGGCCTGTGGGACGAGATGCGCGAGGAGCTGCGCGAGCAGGTCCAGAAGCAGGGCGGCAAGGTCGAGGACCACGACGGCACCTTCGGCCCCGAGCTCAAGGCCCTGGTCCCGGTGCCCGGCCGGACCACCGAGGACGGCCGCCAGCTGGCCCAGCGGGTCCGGTTCATCGGCGTGGACGGGCCGCGCTGGGTGCTGCGCGGTGTGATCCGCGGTGAGGGCGCCGCCAAGCCGGAGGTGATGGCCGAGGTGGAGAAGCTGTTCTCCGACGTCGTCGTGGCGCGCGGCGACCAGCCCGTCCCGCCCGGAGAGCTGCTGCCGATCACCGTGCCCAAGCAGGTCCAGGAGCAGATGGCCAAGGTCGCCCAGGCGCGCGCCGCCCAGCAGGCCCAGGCCCGCCGGGCCAACGGGCAGGGTACGCCGGGGACCACGCCCAACGGGACGCGGCCCGACGCCCCGGGCGCCTCGCCCAACGGCTCCGGACAGGCCTGACGGACACCGCGGAACCGCCCCGGAGCCCCGGCTCCGGGGCGTTCCCGTGTCCGGGGCGGCGCCGCCGTAGGGTGGGGCCATGACGAACGACAGCGCACCCGTGCCCCTGCCGGAGGACTGGACCCGGGCCTTGGCCGTGGTCGCCCACCCCGACGACCTGGAATTCGGCTGCTCCTCGGCGATCGCCCGCTGGACCCGCCAGGGCAAGGAGGTCACCGAACTCATGGTCACCCGCGGGGAGGCGGGCATCGACAGCCTGGCGCCCCGGGAGTGCGCCCCGCTGAGGATGGCCGAGCAGCGCGCCTCGGCGGCCGTGGTGGGGGCCGATGTGGAGTTCCTCGACTTCCCCGACGGCCTGCTGGAGTACGGGCTCCCGCTGCGCCGCGCCCTGGCCGAGGCGATCCGCCGGCACCGGCCCGAGGTGATCGTCTCGATCAACTTCCGCGAGCACTTCGCCGGGGGGAGCGGCTTCAACCACGCCGACCACCGGGTGCTGGGCCCCGCCCTGCTCGACGCCGTCCGCGACGCCGCCAACCGGTGGGTCTTCACCGAGCAGCTCACCGACGGGCTGGAGCCCTGGTCCGGGGTGCGGTTCGTCGCCTTCGGCGCCTCGCCGAGGGCCGCCCACTTCGTCGAACTGGGCGAGGACGACCTGGCGGCCGGGGTGGCCTCCCTGGACGCCCACGAGGTCTACCTCGCCAACCTGGACGGTTTCGACCAGAAGTCGTTCCTACCGCAGGCCGCCGCGATGGCGGGGGAGTGGGCGGGAGTGCCGCTCGCCACCGGGTTCGAGGTGTTCGAGGCCTGAGGCGGGTCCGGCCCGCGCCGTGCGGGCCGGACCGCGTTCACAGGGTGGGGTCGGGCGTCCGCGCCGGCCCGGGGTCCTCGGGGTCGGTGATCCGGCCCAGGAAGAGCGCGGCGGAACCGCGGCGCAGGACGAACGCGAACGGCCGGTCCACGTGGAACTCCCGGGGCCGCTGCGGCATCGCCCCCAGGACCATCATCACGGCGGTCGCCGCGGCCCCCTCCGCGCCGACCTCGTCCACGTTGAGCACCGCCCGGTGGATGATCGCGTCCACCTGGAACGGGTCGCCGGTGATCCCGCTCAGATCGCCGCCGGGGCCGCCCGCGACGGCCGCCAGGCCGGGCAGCAGCGGCAGCAGCTCGAAACCGCTCTCCACCCGGAAGCGCGGCAGGGTGACCTCCACCCGTTCCGGGCGGCGTGCCTCCAGCAGCGCCCGGTACGTTCCGGCGGTCAGCACCGGGGCCGCGACGGCGCCGTCACCGGACAGGACGATGTCCAGGTGCAGCCCGTGGTGCCCGGACAGGGTGAGCATGCGCAGCCCCGCGGCCTCCGCCACCGGGAAGTGCTCCGTCTGTCGCATGGTGGGCACCCGCCGGTCGCCGCCGGGGGTGTGGAACACCCGCTCCGCGGTGTTCTCCGGGTCGAACGGGGAGATCCACACCAGCCGCGCCCACAGGGCGTTGAGCAGCACGGACCGGGTTCCCGCCGTGACGGACCCGGCCGGGAGCAGGTCGGGGATCATCCCCCGGGTGGTCTCGGCGACGGAGGCGTTGATCTCCTGGCGCACCTTCTCCGGCGCGCCGGCGAAGTCCGCGTGGCGCACCGCCGAGGAGGGGCGCTCGGCCAGCGCCGCGGCGAACCCGGGCAGGACGGCCTGCCCGGCCCGCACGTACAGGTCGTTCACCGACACCAGCTCCAGCGGCGGGACCTCCTGTCCGGGAGGGGTCCACCCGTCCGGCGGGCCTTCGCCGGGGGCCTCGGCCGACACCGCCGCGTCCAGGGCGGCGGTGTGCGTTCCCAGGGAGCCGCCGGCCCCCGCCAGCAGGCGGGTCAGCGCCGCGAGCACCTCCCCGGAGGCCCCGGCGGCGAGCAGGGAGAGCGCCGTGGCCGCCGAGTGCGGGGACCACACGTGCGAGGCGGCCGGTTCGGCCAGGGAGTCCTCCAGGGACAGCGCGAAACGGAGGTGGTCGGGGTCGAGCTCTGGTGTCATGGCGGGCCTTCTCGTGGGGAGGGACGGGATCGGGCGGCGGGCGGGGTCAGGCGGCGGGTCCGGGGTCGACGGGGTCGGTGACCCGGCCCATGAAGAGGATCGAGGCGCCGCGGCGCAGGGCGAACACGAAGGGCCGGTCCACGGTGAACTCCACCGGCCGGGAGGGCAGGCCCGCGCGCATCATGATCACGCCGGTGGCGGCGGCCCCCTCGGCGCCCTTCTCGTCCACGCGCAGCACGGCCTGGTGCAGGATCTCGCTCACCGCCAGCGGCTCGGGGCTGATGGCGTCGAACCGCGCCCGGCCGCCGACCATCTCCTCCACGCCCAGCCGCGTCAGGGGGCCCAGCAGGGACACGCTGGTGCGCACGGTGAACCGGGGCAGGGCCAGCTTCGTCATCGTCGGGGCCTGGGCCCGGTACAGGGCGGACAGCAGCTCCGGGGCCAGCGGCGGCGGTGTGGGGGCGGCGGTGTCGGGCAGCAGCACGTCCAGGTACAGGCCGTGCCCCCCGGCGAGGCTGACCAGGCTCCACCCGTGCGCGCGGGCCAGCGGCAGCCTGGCGGTGCGGTGCATGGTGGCCACCGGTCTGCTCCCGCCCGGCGCCCGGAACGGCACGGGCTTGGTACGGGAGGGCTTGAACGACTCCTGCCAGACCATCTTCACCCACAGGGCGTTGACCAGCAGCAGGCGGACGTCGGGGGGCGGCAGCCCCGGTGGCAGCAGCTGGTCGATGAGGCCGCGGGTCACCTGGGCGACCCGGCCGTTGATGTACCGGCGCACCCCCTCGGTGTCGCCCCGGAAGTCGACGTTGGCGATCTCCGCGCCGCCCCGGGCGCGCACGTGGTCCACGAACGTCCGGCGCAGCGGTAGGTCCCGGGGGACGTACAGGCCGTTGAGCACGGCCAGGTCCAGGCCCGGCTCGGGGGCCACCGAGGAGTCCAGGTCGAGCAGCTGCCCGGCGAAGTCGCGGCCGATCAGGGAGACGATCTGGGCCAGGGTCCGGTGGGACGAACCCGAGGCCAGCAGGGCCAGGACGGTGCCGACCGAGTGGGGCGACCACACGTGGGAGGTGCCGGGATGGATCAGTTCCCGGTCCATGGCGGCGGCGAACTCCAGGTGGTCCCTCCGGGGGAGGGGGATGGGCGACATCGGGCTCCTCGGATCGGTGGTTCTCCGGGGCCAGCGTACGGAGTGCCGACGCCGCAGGCCAGGGCCGCCCGTCCGGGCCGGGCGGAGGGGCCGTCCCCCGGCCGGTGAGAAATCGGTGAGAAGCCCCGCGGACCAACCGCCGCTCACACGGACGAACCGGCCGATAGCCGCCCGGCCGGGGCCGGGGGAGCGGACGGGCGTCGCGTAGTCTGGGGCATCATGACCGTGCGTCCCCCGCCCGGGGACGGTACCGACGACGCGGAGCGGACCGGGAGCAGATGACTGAGCAGCAGCGCGCCGATGGGGACACCGGACGGGAGCCCGAGGAGCAGCGGCCCCCGGCGGTGACCGAGGAGACGGTCGAGGCGCTGGTCCGCTCCCAGCTGGCCAAGGCGCTGGGCGGCAAGCGGGGGATGGTCGAGGCGGCCGTCCCGACCCTGACCTTCACCGTCTCCTACATCATCGGCTCGGACCTGCGCCTGTCGATCGGCCTGGGAGTGGTCGCGGCCCTGCTGCTGGGCGTGCTGCGGCTGGTCCAGCGCTCCTCGGTGCAGTACGTCGTCACCAGCCTGTTCGGCATCGGCATCGCCGCGGTCTTCGCGATGCGCAGCGGCAACGCCGCCGACGCCTTCCTGCCCGGCATCATCTACAACGCCGTCTACGCGCTGGTGCTGAGCCTGTCGGTGCTGGTGCGCTGGCCCGCCATCGGCCTGATGATCGGCCCGTTCATCGGGCACAAGGAGGACTTCACCTCCTGGCGCGAGAACCCCGCGGTGGTCTCGCTGGCGTCCAAGCTCACCTGGCTGCTGGTCCTGCCCTGCGTCCTGCGCGTGGTCGTGCAGTACCCCCTGTGGGCGGCCGCCACCTACGGCGGGGCGAACACGTTCGCGGCGCTGGGCCTGTCCAAGGTCGCCATGGGCTGGCCGCTCCAGGTCGCGGCGTTCGCCGCGATGGTGTGGGTGCTCGCCCGCGGCCGCACCCCGCTGTCCGGGCGGCCCGCCGACCGGGACTGACCGGGCCGGGTCGACACGGGCACGGGCCCTGGCCGACACGGGCACAGGGGCGCGCCCGGCGGGCGCGCCCCGGCTCAGGTCCCGGACCCCTCGCCCGCCGGGTCCAGGAGCTCCTCCAGCGGTCCCAGCGAATCGGGCTCGGCCAGGAACACCACGGTGTCGCCCACCGACAGCACCCGCTCGGGCTCGGGCGCGCGCACCCCGCCCGGGCCCACCACCGCGACCAGCGCCACGCCCTCGGGCAGCACCGCGGCCAGCTCGCTCTCGGACCGCCCCGCGAACGGGCTGCGCGCGTGCAGCACCGACTCGGCGATCTCCGCGCCCGGCAGCGGCGGCAGGGCGTCCTCGTCGAAGGACTCCTCCTGCGGGTCGTCCTCCACCAGGTCCGCGATCAGCCGCGGCGGCGACACCGCCAGGTCCACCCCCCACGAGTCGTTGAACAGCCACTCGTTGACGGGGTCGTTGATCCGGGCGATCACCCGGCCCACCCCGAACTCGGTCTTGGCCAGCAGGGACACGACCAGGTTCACCTTGTCGTCGCTGCTGGCCGCGACCACCACGTCGAAGTCGCCCAGCCGGGCGTCCTCCAGTGTGGACAGCTCGCAGGCGTCCGCCAGCAGCCACTCCACCTGCGGCAGGTCGTCCACCCCGATCGCCCGGGTGTCCCGGTCGATGAGCAGGACGTCGTGCCCGTTGCCCGCCAGCTCCGTGGCGATGGAGCGCCCCACGCTCCCGGCACCCGCGATCGCGACGCGCATCGCTACACCTCCCCGTCGCCGTGCAGCCGCGCTGCCAGGCCGTCCAGGTCCCGGGTGTCGGCCACGGCGTGCAGCACGTCGCCCTCCTCCAGGACCACCTCCGCGCCGGCCAGTACGATCCGTCCGCTGCGGGCCAGGTACACCACCCGCAGAGGCGCCCTCCGCTCCACCTCGGCGACCGGCCGCCCCGCCCACCCGTCGGGCAGGGCGACCTCGGTCATCGCCAGCGTCCCCGAGGCGTCCTGCCACTCCGGGCCCGCGGTCAGGCGGTCGTCCCCCGGCACCATCCGGCGCAGGATCGCGTCCGCCGTCCACCGCACCGTCGCCACGGTGGGGATGCCCAGCCGCTGGTACACCTCCGCGCGGCGCGGGTCGTAGATCCGCGCCACCACGTGCTCCACCCCGAACGTCTCGCGCGCCACCCGGGCCGCGATGATGTTGGAGTTGTCCCCGTTGCTCACCGCGGCGAACGCCCGGGCCCGGTCGATACCGGCGGCCAACAGCACCTCCCGGTCGTGCCCGAGCCCCCGGACCGCGTGCTTGGCGGTGTCCCCGCGCAGTCTCCGGAACGCCTCGGGGTCCTGGTCGATCACCGCCACCGTGTGCCCCAGGTCCACCAGTGTGTGCGCCAGCGTGGACCCCACGCGGCCGCACCCCATGATCACGATGTGCACCTCGCCCGCACTCCCGTCGAAACAGCGCCTCCCGGGCCCGGGGGTCGCCCGTGCCCTCTCAGTGACACCTTGGCACATCGGGCCACCGTCCCGTGCGCTCGGGCCGACACCGGCGGGGCCGGCCGGGCCCCGCGCGCCCGGCGTGACCGGATCCGGCCCGCGGTGGCGGTAGATTGGGGCGGTCGGTGGCCGTGCGCGCAGGTCACCCGCGGGACGTGCGCCGACGCGCACCCCGGGGCGCCCCGCAGCGCTCCGCCTCAGCCCCCTCCCGCGACGGGCGACGCCCCGTGGACGCAGCCGCACCACATCCGCGATCCCCGGAGGAACTCCGCCATGACCCGTGCCGGTACCGAGTTCGAGCTGACCGTCGACGACGTCGCCCACGGCGGGTGGTGCGTGGGCCGGCACAACGGGCAGGTGGTGTTCGTCCGCCACGCCCTGCCCGGCGAGCGGGTGCGGGTGCGGGTCACCGAACGCACCAGCAACCTGCTGCGCGCCGAGGCGGTCGAGGTCCTCACCGCCTCCCCCGACCGCGTCGAGGCCCCCTGCCGGTTCGCCGGCCCGGGTGCCTGCGGCGGCTGCGACTGGCAGCACGCCACCCCCGGGGCCCAGCGCCTGCTCAAGGCCCGGGTGGTCGCCGACCAGCTGCGCCGGATCGCCGGGATCGACCGCGAGGTCGTCGTCGAGGAGCTGCCCGGCACCCCCGACAACCTGGGCTGGCGCACCCGGGTGCGGTTCGCGGTGGACGCCGACGGCGTCCCCGGCCTGCGCCGCCACCGCTCCCACGACATCGAGCCGGTGGACCGCTGCCTCATCGCCCACCCCGGCGTCACCGAGCTGGGCGTCACCGAGCTGCCCTGGCCGGGTGTGCGCGAGGTCGAGGCCGTGGCCGCCGCCGAGCGCGCCGACCGGGCGGTCGTGGTCACCCCCACCGGGGCCAAGCTGGGAACCCTGCCCGAGCTGAAGGCGTCCAGCGCCGTGCTGCGCCGCTTCAAGGGCGGGCGCGTCCAGCAGGTGCGCGGCCGCCGCGGGGTGCGCGAGATCGTCGGCGAACGCGAGTTCCGGGTGGGCGCGGGCGGCTTCTGGCAGGTCCACCCGGCCGCCGCCCGGGTGTTCACCGAGGCGATCCTGGCCGCGCTGGCCCCCAAGCCGGGGGAGACCGCGCTGGACCTGTACTGCGGCGCCGGGCTGTTCACCGCCGCCCTGGCCGAGGCCGTCGGCCCCGAGGGGCGCGCCCTGGGCGTGGAGAGCGGCGCCGAGTCGGTGCGCGACGCCCGGTACAACCTGCGCGACCTGGAGCAGGCGCGCATCGAGCAGCACGACGTGGCCGCGCAGATGCGCGAGTGGGCCGACGTGCGCGCCGACGTGGTCGCCCTGGACCCGCCCCGCGCGGGGGCCGGCGCCGAGGTGGTCCGCTCCATCGCCGGGACCCGGCCGCGGGCGGTGGCCTACCTGTCGTGCGACCCGGCCACCCTGGCCCGCGACCTCGCCGAGTTCGACCGGTCCGGGTACCGGCTGGTCGACCTCCGGGCCTTCGACGCCTTCCCGATGACCCACCACGTCGAGTGCCTGGCGGTGCTGGAGCCGGTCAACCCGGCCCGCCGCCACCGCGAGGCCCGCGAGCAGTGACCGCGGCCGGGGGCGGGACCGCGCGGTCCCGCCCCCGGACGTTCCGGCGCGGGCGCCGGAGGACGGGTGTCACAGGTCGGCGCACTGCCCCGAGGCGGAGCCGGCGACCGCGTTGTCCGCCCCGAAGTCCCCGACCGCCGGGGTGTTCCCCGAGCAGGACAGGGAGCCGCGGACCTCGTTGCCCGCCAGGACCGGGCCGTAGCCCTCCGCGCCGCCGGTCCAGGTGTCGGACGGGACCTGGGTGTTGCCGGTGAGCGACACCGAGCCCGTCAGCACGGAGCCCAGGACGGCCACCTCGTTCGAGGTGCGTGTGACGGACACCGAACCGCGCACCTCCGTGCCGGTGAGCCGCACGGTGTGCGCCCCCGAGGAGGCCAGCCCGCCGCGCAGGGTGCCGCCGGAGACCACCAGAGAGGCGCCCGAGGCGACGGTGACCCGGCCCCGCACGTCGGCGCCGTCGAGGCAGACCACGCCCTCCTCGACCCGCAGGCCGCCGGTGACGGTGCCGGTCACCGTTTCGGTGCACTCCAGGTCGGCGCCGGGCACGACGGTGGCCCGGAAGGACTCCGGCTCACCGATGTTCCCGGCCGCGTCGATCGCCCGGTGCTCCACCTCGTGCGTGCCCCAGCCGGGCTCGTGGCCGTCCACCTCGAACACCGCCATGGACAGGCCGCCGCTGCCCAGGCTGCCGTAGACCAGGTCGTCGACGTTGGTGCCGTCGGGGGTGAACAGGAACGGCGCCCGCGAGTCCGAGGGCCAGCCGTAGTAGTGGTGCCAGCCGTCGCCGTCCACGCGGAACTCGCCGACCACGTGCCCCTCGACGTCGTCCTGGGGGGACAGGCGCATGGAGAACTCGTTGAAGTACAGGTGGTGCTCCTGCCCCGGCACCCGGGCCGCGGGGGCGGACAGCTCGCGCGGCGCGGTCGGGTCGGCGGCGTCCACCGTCCAGGTGAGGGTCTCGGAGTCCCCTCCGGGGTCGGCCGGGTCGGTGACCGTCGCCGACAGCACCCGGGTCCCCGGCGCCGGGTCGAGCGCGCCCAGGTCCAGGGTGCGGCCGTCGGCCGAGGTGGACACGGGCTCGCCGTCCAGCGTCCAGGACACCTGCGGTACCCGGTCGGTGGGGTGGGTGGTCTCCACGTACACGACCTCGTCGGCGCCGACGGCGCGTCCGGTGTCGCGGAACCGGGTGAAGTCGGCGCCGGGGTCGTCGGGCTCCAGGGCCTCGCCGACCGTCCACTCCAGGGTCCGCGTCATCGCGGAGGAGGCGCGGATCTCGGGGTCGCGCACGAACTCCGTGGGGTCCTGGATCCGCAGGCCGACCTCGGCCCCGGCGGGCAGGTCGAGCCCGGCCAGCTCCAGGGCGCGCGCCCCGGCGGCCTCCTCCAGCTCCTCGCCGTCGACCGACCAGGTGTACTCCAGCTCGTGGTACGCGGGGTGCGGGCCCTCGGCCCACAGCACGTCCTGCGGGCCGACCTCGCCCTCGGGGGTGGACGTCACCGGCAGGGTCCGCTGGTCGCGCAGCCCGGAGATGCGGTGCGTCATCACCTCCCGGCCGACCTGGTCGAAGTAGTAGCCCAGGGTCTTGAGCATCGAATGGCGGCTGGGCCGCCACACGCCCTCGGAGTAGTACAGGCCGCCCTCGTTGCCGCCGGGGTCGGCGGCCCCGATCACGCCCCCGGACTCGCTCTCCTCGCCGAGCCAGCGCCACCACTTGGCCTCGGCCGCGGTCATCTCCTCGGCGGTCATCAGCGTGTGGTGCACCGAGGAGGGCTCGCGGCCGGGGTAGCGGCCCAGGCTGGTGTCGCGGAAGTAGTACGGGTACTCGTCCTGGAGCTGTCCCAGCGAATGCGCCAGCTCGTGCGGGCTGATCAGCGCCGAGAGCGCGTTGCCCGAGGACGCGGTGGCGGTGCGCCCGCCGCGTCCGCCGTAGGTGGTGCTGTTGGCCAGCGCCAGGATCTGCCGGTTGTCCGCGGTGACCCCGGGCACGAGGTCGGCGGCGGTGTTCGCCGCGGCCTCGTCCACGGTGAGCAGGCGCTCCAGCGAGGTGTCGTCGCAGCCGTTGAAGAAGCCCATGCCCAGGGCGGTGTCGCGGGTCCCGCCGTCCAGTGCGGGGTCGCAGTCGACGCCGGACTCGGCCGAGGGCGTCTCCACGGCGTAGACGTTGAAGTAGTTGCGGTAGGAGCGGAACGGCTCGATGCTCCACTGGACGTTCAGGTGCGCGGCCAGCTGCTCGCGGAACAGGGGCATCTCCTCCGCGGTGTAGCCGTCGCCGAGGATGACGAGGTTGAACCGTTCGGAGGGGTCGCCGGTCACCTGGATCGGGACGACGGTGCCGTCCTCGGCGAGCGGGGAGGCCTGGGCGGGGGCGGGGACCGCGATCGCCGCGGCCAGCAGGGGGAGTACGGCGAGTCGGGCGGCTCGGGCCGCCGGGGTACTGCGCAAGGGGAGGGCCCTTCCGGGTCGGGGGAGCGGGGGTGCCCGGCAGCGTACTGACGTCCGCACCGGCCGATCCAGAGGTAGGACCATAGGTGGTTCGATAACCCCACGACCCCGGCGGGGTCGGGGGGTAGTCTCGGCGGCGAGAGGGAGGACGCACATGACCGGACGGATGCGGGTCCCCGGACCCGACCACCCCATCACCATCGAGCCCACCGGCGCGCGCGTGGTCGCGCGGGTCGGCGGCCGGGTCGTCGCCGACACCGCGGCCGCGCTGACGCTGAGGGAGGCCTCCTACCCGCCGGTGCAGTACATCCCGCTGGCCGACGTGGACCCCGCGCTGCTGAGCCCCACCCCGACCACCACCTACTGCCCCTATAAGGGCACCGCCACCTACCGCACCCTCACGGTCGACGGGGTGGAGCTGGCCGACGCCCTGTGGGTCTACGAGGAGCCCTACCCGGCGGTCGCGCGGATCGCCGGCCACGCCGCCTTCTACCCGGACAAGGTCGACGTCACCGTCGGGGACCGATCCGGCGGGGACTGATCCGGGCACCCGGACGGCGGGTTGCCCCGCCGTCCGGGTGCCGAGGGTGGGCCGGGTGTCAGGGGCGGCGCGGGGACGGGGCGCGCAGCACCGCCAGGCCCAGCACCAGGACGGCCAGGCCGGTCCAGGAGGCCGGGGCCAGGCGCTCGTGCAGCACCAGGACGCCCAGCAGCGCCGCCACCGCCGGCTCTGCCAGGGTCAGCGTGGTGGCCACCACCGCCGGGGTGTGCCGCAGCCCCTGCCCGAACAGCCGGTAGGCGAGGAACACGGTGAACACCGCCAGGTACAGGGCGACCGCCGCGCCGCTCCCGGTGGCCAGCCAGCCCGCGCCCAGGGCGGCGACCACCGGCAGCGCCAGCAGCCCGCCGCCCAGGAACAGGGCGCCCATCACCGCGGACGACCCGTGGCCGCGCCGGATGAGGCGTTCGGCGATGAGGGCGTACGCGGAGTAGGAGAACCCGGCCGCCAGCGCGGCGAGCACGCCCAGCGGGCGCACCGGGTCGGCGCCCCCGCCCTCCGAGCCCAGGACCAGCACCGCGCAGCCGGCCACGGCCGCGGCGGTGGCGACGGTCCAGCGCGGGTCGGGCCGCCGCCGGTCGGCCCACCAGGCGAGCAGCCCGGAGAACACCGGCGAGGAGCCCAGGGTGATCACGGTGGCGACCGCCACCCCGGCCTCGGACACGGCCGGGTAGAACGTCAGCGGGTATCCGGCCACCGCCACCGCGCCCAGGGCCAGCGTGCGGCGGGTGGACCGGTCTCCGCCGGCGATGAGCGCCCAGGCGCCCCGGCCGGTCAGGAACAGCAGGAACCCGCCCAGGACGAGCCCGGCTGAGCCCACCGCGGCGGCGGGCGCGTGGGAGGCGCCCAGGGTGGCGGCGGTACCGGTGGTGCCCCACAGGACGGCCGCGGCCAGGATCGGCAGCGGGCCCCGGAGCAGGGTGAGGGCGGGGGTCGGTGAAGAAAGATCGTGCGACACGGTCGTGTTTCTCTCCGTCATCGTGCGTCTGGGGACGTCCGGTGCGGGCGCACGACGGCGGCCGACCGCGGTGCGGTCGGGACTCGCTCAGCTCGGGAGTGCGGTGCGCCCGGTCAGGCGCACGGGGGTGGCAGCACGACGTGCCAGTGCGTGTTCTTCACGGGGGGCAGCCTAGTACACCTCCGGTCATCGGACTCCTTCCGGGGCGGTGTCCGGGACGCTAGTCTCGCCGGATGACCACCACCTGGAACCCCGGAGCCGCGGGCGTTCTGCGCCTGCCCTCGGGCCGCCTGGTCCGGGGCCGCCCGCTCGCCCGGCCCCTGCCGGAGGGCCCCGTGCCCGACCTGGGCGTGTACCTCTTCCACAAGGCCCCGCCGCCGGTCCCCTGGGAGTCCCGCTGGGTGCGCTGGCCCGACTTCCGGCTGCCCGCCGACCCCGCGGCCCTGACCCGGGAGCTCGCCGGGGCCCTGGAGCGCGCCGCCGACGAGCGGGTGGAGTTCGCCTGCCTGGGCGGTCGCGGCCGCACCGGGACCGCCCTGGCCTGCCTGGCCGTCCTCGACGGGGTCCCGGCCGCCGACGCCGTCGCCTACGTGCGCGAGCACTACTCCCCGCACGCCGTCGAGACCCGCCGCCAGAAGCGCTTCGTCGAGTCCTACGGCTCCTCCGACGGGGGCCGGGTGTCCCGGTCGCCGTGGCCGTGGGAACGGTGGCGGGCCAGGTAGACCGCGGCCGCGCCGCCGCCGACCGCCAGCACGCCGGCGGTGACCAGCCCGGCCAGGGCCGCGCCGGTGATCGGCAGGCCCCCCGGGCCGGAGCCCCCGTCGTCGGCCGCCGGGGCGGAGGTCGGGGTGGGGGCGTCCGTCCCGGGGCCGGTGCCCTCGTCGGGGGCGTCGGCGCCGGGGGTCCCGCCCTCCGGGGAGGGGCTCGCGGCGTCCTGGTCAGGGGACGCCTCCTCCCGAGGTGACGCCTCCTCCGACGGGTCCCCGCCGCCCCGCTCCCCGGAGGCCGGGGCGTCCTCGGCCCCGCCGTCGGTGGGGCACTCCACCGACACGGCCCCCATCGTCAGGTCGAAGAGCTCGGCGCCGTCGACGGTCGCCGTGACGCCGGTGTACATCCGGCCCTCGCCGGTGTCCCCCTCGGCCGGGGCGTGGTCGGTCACCGTCACCTCGGCGGTCCTCCCGTCGGCCAGTTCGACCTCGGCGGAGGCCTCGCCGCCGGACGGGGTGAGCGCGGTCCCGAACACCGTGACGACCCGTTCGGGGTCCGGTCCGCTCTCCCACTCCAGGTTCCCGGAGAAGTCGCAGGTGATCGAGTTGCGCAGCGGCCCGACCTCGACCGCGGGCGTGTCGGTGCCGGACAGGGTCAGGGTGAGCCCGCCCAGCTCGGCCACGGCCTCGGCCCGGCCCCCGTCCCGCGCCGTGGTGTTGACCGTCGCCTCGGCGGGCCCCACCACCGACACCGGTTCGAGCAGCCCGCTCGGGTCGCTGGCGGTGTCGGCTGCGAGCCGTTCCCCGCCGACCTCGGAGCTGACATAGACGGTGCCCCACAGCCCCTCGGCGCCGCCCGCATCGGGTGCCACGGACAGGCCGACCAGGGTGGCGCCCGCCGTCGCCGGGAACACCGGCGCGGCGAGGGCGGGTACGGCCGCCGCCGGGGCAGCGGCGACGCCCAGGGCGATCGCGCAGGAGACGGTACGGCGAAGACTCAACGGGTGCCCACCTCGCGAAGGAGCCGGCGCGCGGCCGGGAAGCCAGGGATGATCGCGAGTCTAGGCATCGGCGGGCAAAGCGACGGGAAAGGGCGCACCCGCCCGGGGAACGGTGTCCCCCGGGTCCGCGGGGCGCCGGCCGGTCAGCCGCCTACGGGGCACAGCGGGGCGTGCAGGTTCCAGGGCTCGTACAGGTTGGGCTCCACGTCGGAGAACACGGTGTTCCACTCGGCGGTCTCGGCGGGCCGGTCCTGCTCCTGGGCGATGGGGATCTCCAGCAGCGCGGCCAGCTCCAGGGTGTCCATCTCCCCGGAGGAGATCCGCTCCCAGTGCTCCTCCAGCAGCGCGCGCATCCGCTCCGGGGGCACCGAGACGACCCGCCGCCCCAGGACCAGGTCGGCGGGGGAGGGGGCCAGGTCGGTCAGGGTGATCGCCATCGTGTCGATCCGCAGGTAGAGGTCGTCGGGGCGGTGGGAGGCGACGGCGCGGTCCACGACCCAGGCGACCACGACGGTCCGGGCCTGCCCGGTGCCCCGGCAGTCGTCCAGCCCGTAGGGGGAGGGCGGGTCGATCGACATCCCGAGCGTCTTGCGGGCGAACGACGAGTACAGGTACGACTGCCACGGCTGTATCTCCGGGTCCATGTACTCGTGGACGGTCACCGCCGGCCTGGGGACGCCGAACTCGCGGGTGTACCAGCCGGCGTCCTGCCACACCACCGGGGCGTCGGCCCGCGCCTCCTCGGGCAGCTCGTCCAGGACCGGCTCCAGGGTGTCGTGCCAGGAGGCGACCCAGGAGTCGTAGCCGGGCAGCGGGCAGTAGGTGATTCCCTCGACCTCCCGGCAGGGCCAGGGGCCCTCCACCCCGTACACCTCGTCGTCGGCGTACCCCTGCGGGTCCTGCATCCCGTCGCGCCACACCGTCGCGTTGCCGTGGACGGCCACTCCCAGGGCCCCGGCCGCCAGCAGGGCCGCGGTGACCGACGTGGCGACCACGACCCGGACGCGGTGCCGGGCGCCCAGTGTCAGCACCACCAGCGCGGCCGTCAGCAGGCAGGTGTAGGCCAGCGAGTAGAGGGTCACCAGGGAAAGGGACACCGAGAAGCCGGGGAAGGGGCTGACGACCTGCTGGAGGGCCATGGTCGCGCGCGACACGGCGCTGTTGAGCCGCTCCGAGAGCAGGATGCCGTTGTAGACCAGGTACAGCGGCAGGCAGAGGGAGAGGAGGACCAGCGGCAGGTACGACCGGGTCCACAGGACCAGGAGCAGCGCCCCGAACGGTCCGGCGGCCGTCACCAGGAAGGGCACCGGGAGCGCGAGCGGGCTCATGATCCCGGCGGGCGGCAGGGGTTCGGCGGCCGTCCACAGCCACAGCCCCAGCCCGGCCAGGACCGCCCACAGCAGGAGCACGGCGGACAGCGCCAGGGACATGAGCCTGCCGGTGCGGCCCAGCGGGGTCGCGGAGACGACCGGGTGGCGGGCCTCGCGCACGGCGGAGGGGGTCACGGCGCCGAACCCGATCGCGGCGATGAACAGGGACGACGTGGACATGTCGCCGTACCAGGAGTCCACCGACTGGCCGGGGTGGGAGCCCGACCACACGAAGTACGCGAGGAACAGCGCCGAGGCGGGCAGCAGGAACGGCCCGCGCAGCAGCCGCGCGGCGTTGAACAGGGTCAGCCGGACGAAGGTGGCGGTGCGCCTCACCGCGCGGCCCCGGCGGGCTCGGTCCCCGACACGCCGACGAGCAGCAGGTAGGCGTCCTCCAGGGTGGGCTCCACCGCGCCGAAGGCCTCCCCGGGCGGCAGCGGCGAACCCGGGGTCAGGACCCGGTGGCGCCCGTCGGGCAGCCGCCAGGAGGTCAGGCCGCTGCCCGGGTCGCCGGGACCCTCCCACACGTGCCCGCGGGCGCGGTCCAGCAGGGCGCCGGGGGCGCCGTCGAAGACGACCCGCCCCCTGTCCAGGCACACGATGTGCCCGCACAGCGCGGCCACGTCCTCGATCTGGTGGGTGGACAGCACGACGGTGCTGTCCACGGCCAGGCGGGACACCAGGTTGCGGAACCGGATGCGCTGCTCGGGGTCCAGCCCCACCGTCGGCTCGTCCAGCAGCAGCAGGTCGGGGTCGCCCATCAGGGCCGAGGCCAGGGCCAGGCGCTGGCGCATGCCGCCCGACAGGCGGCGCACCCGGCTGTGCCGCCGGTCGTACAGCCCGACCTGGCGCAGCACCCGGCGCACCTCGTCGTGCCGGGCCCGGCGGCCGCCCAGCTCCTTGAGCACGGCCATGTAGTCGAGCAGGGCGAACGCGGTGAAGTGCGGGTAGAAGTCGGGGTTCTGCGGCAGGTAGCCCAGCCGCCGCCGGATGTCGGTGCGCTCGGGCGCCCGGGTCGGGTCCAGGCCGAGCAGGCACACCTCCCCGGAGCCGGCGTCCAGGTCGGTGGCCAGGCAGCGCATCAGGGTGGTCTTGCCGGCGCCGTTGCGGCCCAGCAGGCCGGTCACCCCCGGGCCCAGGTCCAGGTCCACCCCGTCCAGGGCGGTCCGGGTGCCGTACCTGCGGGTCACCCCGCGCAGGACCACCCGGCGGTCGGGGACCGCGGTCATGCCATCCTCACCCGGAGCAGCAGCAGGCCGACCAGGGCGGCCAGGGCCGCGCCCCAGCACGCCTGGGCCTGGGGGGCGAACACCCCGACGGGGACCGTCTGCCCGGACAGGGACACCAGGCCCAGGACCGCCAGCCACAGGACGCCCACGATCCCCGAGGCCGCGCTCAGGTGGATCCAGTGGCCCAGCAGGAGCGAGCCCGCGACCAAGGTCAGGGAGGGCAGCAGCCAGAAGACCGCGTCCCAGGCGGTGGTGGTGTGCGGCAGCATCAGCGCCGCGCCGGTGCACAGCAGCAGGGCCGGGACCAGGACCGCGCAGGTGCGCAGGAACAGCAGCCGCTGCCCGGCCATGGGCGTGACCGAGGCCAGGGTGTGCGCGGGGTCGACCCCGCGCCCGTAGGCCAGGGCCACGCCGACCAGCGGGACCACCGGCGCCAGGAAGAAGAACATCAGCGAGCCGCGCGGCAGCAGGTGCGCTGCCAGCAGGGCGGCCCCCAGGACCACCACGGTGGAGACGAGCCAGGCCTGGTAGAGCCGCGGGGTGGCGGCGAGGAGTTTCGCGGTCTCCGCGCGCAGACCGACGGAGGCCAGCAGGGTCTCGACCGGGCCGCGCCGGGGCCGGTCGACGACGTCGCGCAGCGACGCCCAGCTGTCGGCCAGCCACGACTCGTCCGCGGGCAGCAGGGACCGGCAGGGCGCGCAGTGCATCAGATGGGCCTCCACCGACATCGCGGTGATCTCGTCGCTTCTCCGGGCCGCGTAGTCGTGGGCCTGGGCCGGGGTCAGGTGCCAACCGCTCATGACGTCAATGCCTCCCGCAGGCGCGCCTTGGCGCGCATCACCCGTGTCTTCACGGTGCCTTCGGGGATCTGGAGAATCTGTGCGGCCTCGCGCACCGTGAGCCCGTCCAGCACGGTGGCCTGTATGGCGGCCCGCAGCTCGGGGGACAGGGTGTGCAGGGCCGCGCCCAGGGGTCCGTGCTCGATGTTGAGCAGCACGGTGTCCTCGGCCGAGGCGTCCCCGATGGTCTCGTAGGGCTCGGCCTCGATGTCGGAGATCCACCGGTTGGCCCGCCGGCGCAGCTGCGAGATGAGCTGGCGGATGGCGATGGTCCACAACCAGGCCCCGGCGTCGGTGTCGCCGGGGCGGGGGGTGAAGGAGCCCGCGTTCCTCCACACGGCCAGGAAGGTCTCCTGGAGCGCGGCGTCGACCTGGTCGGGGTCGGAACAGCGGTAGTTCAGACGCGCCCGCAGCCAGGGCGCGTGCCTGCGGTGCAGGATCTCCAGGGCCTCGGCCTCGCCCGCCGCGACGGCGGTCAGCAGCACCGGGTCGGTGCTCTCGGGGCCGTAGGAGGGTGCGCGGCGGTGCGCGCGTCGGAACAGCTTCACGGTCGGTCTATCGCTCGGGGCCCGAAGGGCGGTTCATCGGTGTGCGGCCTTTTCGAAGCTACCCGCGCGCCGGGGGGAGATCGCCCCCGCGGGTGGGCGAAAATGGGGTTTATGCGCCTGAGGATCTTCCTTGAGCCCCAGCAGGGGGCCACATACGAGGACCAGCTCGCCGTGGCCAAGGCCACCGAGGAGCTCGGGTTCGACGCACTTTTTCGCTCGGACCATTACCTGCACATGGGGGAGGGCACCAGCGGCCTGCCCGGGCCGACCGACGCCTGGATCACCCTGGCGGGTCTGGCCCGGGAGACGTCGCGCATCCGGCTGGGCACGCTGATGACGGCGGCGACCTTCCGCTACCCGGGGCCGCTGGCGATCGCGGTCGCGCAGGTGGACCGGATGAGCGGCGGCCGGGTGGAGTTCGGGTTCGGCGCGGGCTGGTACGAGGAGGAGCACGCCGCGTACGGCATCCCCTTCCCGACCACGGCCCGGGAGCGCTTCGACCGCTACGAGGAACAGCTCGACATCATCACCGGCCTGTGGTCCACGCCGGTCGGCGGCACGTTCCGCTACGAGGGCAAGTACTACCGGCTGGCGGAGGGGCCCGCGCTGCCCAAGCCGGAGCAGAGCCCGCGCCCGCCGGTGCTCATCGGCGGTACCGGCCTGCGCCGCACCCCGCGGCTGGCTGCGACGTTCGCCGACGAGTACAACGTGCCGTTCTCGTCGGTGGCCGACACCGGGGCCGCGTTCGACCGGACGCGGGCGGCCGCGGCGGCGGTGGGCCGCACCGGCGGGATCGTCTACTCGGCGGCGCAGGTGCTGTGCGTGGGCCGCGACGAGGCCGAGATCGCCCGCCGGGCGGAGCGCATCGGCCGCCGGGTGGACGAGCTGCGGCTGAACGGCCTGGCCGGGACGCCCGCCGAGGTGGTCGACAAGATCGGCCGGTTCGCGGAGCTGGGCGCCGAGCGCATGTACCTCCAGCTGCTGGACATGGCGGACCTGGAGCACCTGGAGCTGGTGGCCGCCGAGGTGGCCCGGCAGCTGGACTGAGGACGCGCGAAGCGCCGGCGGGGTTCTGGAGGCCCGGAGGAGAGGTCCGAGGAACGAGGGTGCCGACGTAGGGGCGAAGGTCCCCGCCCTCGAAGGGCGCTGGGCACGGAACGAAGCGAAGCGGAGGTTCGGAACAACACGGGGCCGCGGCCCGGGGCGCGGAGCCCCCGCGATAACTTGATATCGAGATATAAGTGGGATAGCTTGATGTCAAGATAAAAGAGGGTTCCCCCCGACCCGGGCCGGGCCCGGGAGTGTGACGTCGACCTCTCGGCGTCCCCGGCCCCGAGTATCACGGGCGTCCGCGCGCAGCGGACCGCCTGGCCTGTGGCGAGTGGTGTCGTCGCAGGTCATGGCCGCTTCCGAGAGGTCGGATACGGTCGGAGGGCATCCCCGCGGCCCTCCGTCCACCCGGCGACCGGTTAGGGCGGCCTCAGTGGGTCCCGCATCCACCCGATGGGGCAGGATGCCAGGGACAAAGTGGCGAGATCAGGAGGCAGACACCGTGTCCGCGAACAGCTTCGGCGCCCGTGACACGTTGCGCGTTGGCGACGAGTCGTACGAGATCTTCCGGTTGGACGCCGTGGAGGGCTCCAACCGACTTCCCTACAGCCTGAAGGTCCTCCTGGAGAACCTTCTGCGCACCGAGGACGGCGCGAACGTCACCGCCGACCACATCCGCGCCCTGGGCGGCTGGGACGCCAAGGCCCAGCCCAGCCAGGAGATCCAGTTCACCCCCGCCCGGGTGATCATGCAGGACTTCACCGGCGTCCCCTGCGTCGTCGACCTCGCCACCATGCGCGAGGCCGTCCGCGACATGGGCGGCGACCCGGACAAGATCAACCCGCTCGCCCCCGCCGAGCTGGTGATCGACCACTCCGTGATCGTCGACCTCTTCGGCCGCCCCGACGCCTTCGAGCGCAACGTCGAGATCGAGTACGAGCGCAACCAGGAGCGCTACAAGTTCCTGCGCTGGGGCCAGACCGCGTTCGACGAGTTCAAGGTCGTCCCGCCCGGCACCGGCATCGTGCACCAGGCCAACATCGAGCACCTGGCCCGCGTCACCATGAGCCGCAACGGCCAGGCCTACCCCGACACCTGCGTCGGCACCGACTCGCACACCACCATGCAGAACGGCCTGGGCATCCTGGGCTGGGGCGTCGGCGGCATCGAGGCCGAGGCCGCCATGCTCGGCCAGCC
Organism: Nocardiopsis changdeensis; assembly: GCF_018316655.1. Classification (GTDB taxonomy): domain Bacteria; phylum Actinomycetota; class Actinomycetes; order Streptosporangiales; family Streptosporangiaceae; genus Nocardiopsis; species Nocardiopsis changdeensis. Next base: position 2,432,780 of record NZ_CP074133.1, read on the forward strand.
GATCTCCATGCTCATCCCGCGCGTGGTCGGCTTCAAGCTCACCGGCCAGCTCAAGCCGGGCACCACCGCCACCGACCTGGTGCTCACCATCACCGAGCTGCTGCGTCAGCACGGTGTGGTCGGCAAGTTCGTCGAGTTCTACGGCGAGGGCGTCACCTCCGTGCCGCTGGCCAACCGCGCCACCATCGGCAACATGAGCCCCGAGTTCGGCTCCACCGCCGCGATCTTCCCGATCGACGACGAGACCATCCGCTACATGCGCCTGACCGGCCGCTCCGAGCAGCAGGTCGCCCTGACCGAGGCCTACGCCAAGGCCAACGGCTTCTGGCACGACCCGGCCAACGAGCCCGAGTTCTCCGAGTACCTGGAGCTCGACCTGGGCGACGTCGTCCCGTCGATCGCCGGCCCCAAGCGCCCGCAGGACCGCATCGTCCTGGCCCAGGCCAAGCAGACCTGGCGCCACGACGTCCGCAACTACGTCGAGGACGGCGTCGACGAGGCCGTCGAGGAGTCCTTCCCGGCCTCCGACGCCCCCGCGCAGACCGCCAACGGCGCGCGCCCGCACAAGCCCGTCAAGGTCACCATGGCCGACGGCACCGAGACCGAGATCGACCACGGCGCCGTCGTGATCGCCGCGATCACCTCCTGCACCAACACCTCCAACCCCTCGGTCATGCTGGGCGCCGCCCTGCTGGCCAAGAAGGCGGTGGAGAAGGGCCTGTCCCGCAAGCCGTGGGTCAAGACCTCCATGGCCCCGGGCTCCAAGGTCGTCACCGACTACTACGAGCGCTCCGGCCTGACCCCGTACCTGGACAAGCTGGGCTTCAACCTGGTCGGCTACGGCTGCACCACCTGCATCGGCAACTCCGGCCCGCTGCCGGAGGAGATCTCCAAGGCCGTCCAGGACAACGACCTGGCCGTCACCGCGGTGCTGTCCGGCAACCGCAACTTCGAGGGCCGGATCAACCCGGACGTCAAGATGAACTACCTGGCCTCGCCGCCGCTGGTGGTCGCCTACGCCCTGGCCGGGTCCCTGGACGTGGACATCACCACCGAGCCCCTGGGCATCGGCAAGGACGGCGAGCCGGTCTACCTGGCCGACATCTGGCCGACCGCCGAGGAGATCCAGGAGGTCATGGACTCCGCGATCGCCGCCGACATGTACGAGGCCGCCTACGCGGACGTCTTCGCCGGCGACGAGCGCTGGCGCTCGCTGCCCACCCCGACCGGCAACACCTTCGAGTGGGAGGGCGAGTCGACCTACGTCCGCAAGCCCCCGTACTTCGAGGGCATGGCGCAGGAGCCGTCCCCGGTCACCGACATCACCGGCGCCCGCGTCCTGGCCAAGCTGGGCGACTCGGTCACCACCGACCACATCTCCCCGGCCGGCGCCATCAAGCCGGGCACCCCGGCGGCCGAGTACCTCAAGGCCCACGGTGTGGAGCGCCGCGACTTCAACTCCTACGGTTCCCGCCGCGGCAACCACGAGGTGATGATCCGCGGTACGTTCGCCAACATCCGCCTGCGCAACCAGATCGCGCCGGGCACCGAGGGCGGCTACACCCGCGACTTCACCCAGCCCGACGCCCCGGTGTCGTTCATCTACGACGCCGCGCAGAACTACGCGGCGCAGGGCACCCCGCTGGTCGTCCTGGGCGGCAAGGAGTACGGCTCCGGCTCGTCCCGCGACTGGGCCGCCAAGGGCACCAGCCTGCTGGGCGTGCGCGCCGTCATCACCGAGTCCTACGAGCGCATCCACCGCTCCAACCTCATCGGCATGGGCGTCCTGCCCCTGCAGTTCCCCGAGGGCCAGAGCGCCGACTCCCTCGGCCTGACCGGCGAGGAGACCTTCTCCATCACCGGCGTGACCGAGCTGAACGAGGGCCGCATCCCCGCGACGGTGAAGGTGAGCACCGACACCGGCGTCGAGTTCGACGCCGTGGTGCGCATCGACACCCCCGGTGAGGCGGACTACTACCGCAACGGCGGCATCCTGCAGTACGTGCTGCGCCAGCTGATCGCCGGGTAGCCATCCGGACTCCGCTGCCGCGCCCGACCGGCGCGGCGCGCGGTTCACGGGGCCTCCGCCGTCCGACCGACGGCGGAGGCCCCCTCCGTGTTCACGGGGAGTTCCCGGGGAGGGACCGCCCCGGGTGCGACGGCCGCCGAAGAAGCAGGTGGAACCGGGTCGAAGGCGCCCGCAGCGGGGTACTATGCTCTGCCCATGCCCAACCCTCACCGTGCCCGCGGCCCGCTCCGCGCCCTGCTCCTCACGGTGGCCCCGGCCCTGCTGCTCCTGACCGCCCCCGCCCCCGGCGGCGCCGACACGGTGGACGGCGCCGACACCCCGGCGGTCGCCCCCCAGGCGACCTACGCCGAACACTTCGCCGGACTGCTCGCCGCCGAGCCCGAGGGCTCCGCGGTCGTGGTGGACGGCGCGATCGGCGGCCCGGTCCCGCCCGAGGAGATGGAACGCGGGATCCACGAGGCCTTCGCGCCCCTCGGAGTGCCCTACCACGTCGTGGTCACACCCTTCCTGGGCGCCGGCAGCGACGCCGGGATGGACGGGATCATGCCCGCCGTGCACGACCGGCTCGGCACCGACGGCGTCTACGCCGTCCTCCCGGCCTCGGGCGGGGTCACCGAACTGCGCGTCTACGGGGCCGACCTGTCGGTGGACGGCGGCCGGGACGCCGTCTACGACGCCGAGCTCTACGACGTCCCCGCCCACGAGGTGGCCCGGGTCCTGGTCGCCGGGCTGACCGGCGCCGAGCCCCCGGCGGAGTACGCCGAGGCGGAGGCCGGAGCGGGGGAGGGCTTCCTCGCCGAGTTCCGCGACGACACCGACCCCACCCGTTTCAACGGCCCCGAGAACCTCGGCTTCCTGGTGGGCACGGTAGCCGGCGCCCTGCTGTGCTGCGCCGGGTGGGTCACCTGGCGCGCCGGCCGGCGCGGCCACCGGTTCCTGCCCGTCGCGGCCGTGCTGGCGGCGGCCTCGGCGACCGGCCTCCTCGTCGCCACCACCTACACCTACACGGTGAACGCCCCCGTGGGCGGGCACGAGGTCCCCGACCCCGAGGAGCTGGTCCGGCTGGAGCCGCCGTACGTGGTCTCCACCGGCCGGGTCGATCACATCGCCGCCGCCCTGGCGGAGGACCCGCTCTACGTCGACCCGATCATGCCGCTGAGCCGCGAGGGCCTGGAGGACGCCCCCGGCCTGCTCGCCGGCTCGCCCGTCCCCGTCTTCGCGGCGGTGGTCCCGCTGCACCACGAGGACGAGTCCGAGGGGGACCCCGACATCCTGGCCGCGGCGCTGGCCTCCGTCGCCCGCGAGGACGGCGTCTACATCGTCGTCGGCTCCGGCAACGGCGTCCCCGAGCTCGGGGCGGCCGCCCGCGGGCTGGAGATCGACGCCTACGAGCTGTGGTCCCCCCTGGCCTACGACGAGTCGCAGACCCCGGCCGCCGCCCTGGAAGCCGCGGTGGCCGCCGTGTCGGAGATGGAGTTCACCCCCGGCGACGGGTACCGGCCGATGTTCGCCGACGACGAGGTGAACCTGCCCGGGCCCCGCGCGGAACGCTACTGGTCGGGCGGGTTCTTCGGCGGCCTGCTGCTGGTGGGCCCCTTCGCGGCCGCCGCCGTGGTCGGCGCCTACTACCTCTCCGTCTTCCTGTTCCGGCTCTCCCGGGGGCGGGTCCGGGGCGTCCCCCTCAACGACCGCGTCCTGCGGCGCCTGGCCGTGGAGGAGACCGACCGGGTGCGGGCGCTGGTGGAGGGGGAGCCCGGCCGGATCCCCGCCGAGTTCATGCCCCAGGCCGAGGCCGCCCTCATGGTCATGGGCCGCGACCCGCAGGGGCTCGACCTGCTCGGGGCCGCGGTGCTGTCGCGCCGGGTGCTGGCGGCGGTGGCCGACCCCGGCGCGGACACCACGCCCTGCGCCGTCGATCCACTGCACCCCTTCGCCGCCGAAAGGGTTCAGTCCCGGCTCCTGGGCGGCCGGGCCCCCCTGTGCGAGGAGTGCGCGCGGCTCGGCGACGCCGCCCGGGCCGGGCACGTCCTGCGGCTGCGCACCGATGGCACGGTCCGCTCCTACCGGGCGAAACCGGAGGACCCGTGGATCCGTCATTCCTTCGGGGCGCACCTGCCCCGCCGCCTGGTCGACCTGCTGCTCGAGGAGAACCGTGTCCACTGACCCCCGCACCCCCGCACGCCGGCGGGCCCGCGTGACGGTCGCGGCCCTGGCCCTGCCCGCGGTCCTGTCCGCGGCCCTGGCCGGCGCACCGGCCCTGGCGGACACCGCGCCTCCGGCCGACACCGCGTCCCCGGCCGGAACCGCGCCTCCGGCCGACACCGCGTCCCCGACGGCGGGGGAGACCGCGGCGGAGGAGACCGCCAGCCCGGCCCAGGTGATCGCCGACGCCCTGGCCGAGTCGCCCGTCTACGTCGACTCCTCCTACGAGGGCGCCTACTCGGCCGAGGCCCGCGAGCGCGTCGTGACGGTGCTCGAACAGCACGACCTGGACCTGTACGTCATCGTCGTCCCGCTGGTCGAGGGCGACGAGTGGAGCGGGGAGGGCGAGGCGCTGGCCTCGGCCGTGCACGACCGGATGGGCGGCGGCGAGCGCCACTTCCTGGTCTACGACCGCCGCGGCGACCTGGAGGGCCACGACCTGGGCTCGGCCCCGGACGACTGGTCCCAGCCCGCCTTCTACGGCGCCCTGGCCGCGAGCTACAAGACCATGGACGGGCAGAAGACCCTGCCGACCCTCGTGGAGGCCGCGGTCGAGGCCGCCCTGTCCGACGACCCCGAGGCCGCCTACGAGACGGCGCAGCAGGCCTACTACGACCGGACGGGCCAGCCCCCGAGCGGGGCGCTCATGCCCGCGCGGTGGTGGAACCCCTGGGTCATCGGCGCGCTGGTGCTCGCCCTGCTGGCCGGGATCGGCGTCCCGCTGTACCGGCGCCTGGACCGGTCCCGCCCCGGCGGGCTGCTGCGCCGCCGCCCGGCGGCGCCGATCGCCCAGCACGCGGCGTTCGACAACGCCGACCGCGCCCAGCTGGAGTCGCTGGTCGAACGCGGCGAGCGCGACCTCATCGAACTGGGGGAGCGGCTCAGCGGGGACGCCGGGGTGGCCCCGCAGAACCTGTCCCGGGCCCTGGACGCCCGCGACGCCGCCGCCCGCGTCCACGACCGGATGGCCCGGGAGGGCGCCACACTGGCCGACGCGGTCGGCGTGCTCGTCCTGCTGGACCTGGCCGAGGACGCGCTGGCCGGACTGCGCACCCCGCGCCGCCCCTGCTACGCCAACCCGCTGCACGGCAACGACACCCGGCAGACCCAGTGGCGCGAGTTCGGCGGCCTGCGCACCATCCGCGTGCCGCTGTGCCCCGAGTGCGCCCGCGCCGTGCGCGACCGGCTGCGGCCCACCGTGCTGCCCGCCGAGCACGAGGGCCGCTCGGTCCCCTACTACGAGGTGCCCGCCGAGCACAGCGTGTGGGCGGCCACCGGCTACGGGACGCTCACCGACGACCTGGTCGAGCGGGTCCTGAGCGGCGGGCACCGGGCGGCCCGCTGACCGCCGCGGGGGCACGGACCGGGGGCGGGCCGGGCGGCCGCCGTTGCGACGGGGGAGGTGTTCCGTCGTAAGGTGGTCCTGGAGAAGCGGTCGATTCGGGCGGGGCGGAACCCCCCTCGCCCCTCGCCCCTCGGCCCCGGGCCGTCGCCGCACCGCGATGACCGCACGCGCGCGTCACCGATGCCCCTGCCCCGCGCATCACGCCGACGGCCCCGCCCCGTCACCCCGGCGCACCGCCGCCGACCCGTGAGACCCGTGAAAGGCAAGACCTTGGACGACCCCGCAGAGGCATCCGCCCCGCGTACCGTGGGCGGCTACCGCCTGGTGCGTTCGCTCGGACGCGGCGGTTTCGGTGAGGTGTTCCTCGGAGAGGCCGGGGACGGGAGCCGGGCCGCGGTGAAGGTGCTGCACGCCTCCTGGTCCGGTGACGCGGACATGCGCCGCCGGTTCGCGGCGGAGGTGGAGCAGGCGCGGCGGGTGAGCGGTTTCTGTATCGCGGCGATCCTGGACGCGGATCCGGAGGCGGAGCAGCCGTGGATCGCCACCGAGTTCATCGACGGCCCCACCCTCCAGAGGGCGGTCGCCGAGGAGGGGCCGCGCCGCGGGATGGAGCTGCAGCGGTTGGCGGTCAACACCGCCACGGCGCTGGCCGCGATCCACGCGGCGGGGGTGGTCCACCGCGACCTGAAGCCGGACAACATCATGCTGGCGGCGGACGGGCCGCGGGTGATCGACTTCGGCATCGCCCGCGCGGTCGAGACCACCTCGGTGACCGCCAGCGGGGTCGTGGGCACCATCGGGTACATGGCGCCCGAGCAGTTGGAGGGCGCCCGGCTCACCTCGGCCGTGGACGTGTTCTCCTGGGGCGCGGTCATGGTCTACGCCGCCACCGGGCGCGAGGCCTTCCAGGCGCCGACCCAGGCGTCGCGCATCGCCCGCATCCTCAGCGGCGGCCCCGACCTGGAGGACATCGCCGAACCCCTGCGGAGCGTGGTCGAGCGCTGCCTGGACAAGGACCCGGACCGGCGCCCGGACGCCTCCTCCCTGCTCAACCTGCTCATCGCGGGCCCCCAGGGCGGGGGCCCGGCCCCGGGCGTCGCCGTGCACCCGGCGCCGGTGCCCGTCTCCGGCGTGGATCCCACGCGGGTGGCCCCGGCGCATGGCGTCGACCCCACGCGGGTCGCTCCGGTCCACGGTGTGGATCCCACGCGGGTGGTCCCGTCCCACGGTGTGGATCCCACGCGGGTCGCTCCGGCGCACGGTGTGGATCCCACGCGGGTGGCCCCGCCCCATGGCGTGGATCCCACGCGGGTGGCCCCGCCGCACGGCGTCGACCCCACCCGCTCCTACACCGGCCTGGCCCCGGCCGGGCCCGCCGCGCCCGCGGCCGCCGGGACGGCCACCCCACCGCCGGGACCGGTGTCCGCCCCGCGGCCCGGCCCCGGGAACACCGGCGCCTCCGGGTACCACACCGGTGTCGGCGGAGTCCCCCCGTACCACTTCGCCGGCATCCGCTTCACCGACCCCGGTGCCCTGGCCGAGGCCATGCAGGGCAACTGGGCGGCGGCCGTCCGCGTGTTCGGCGACGCCACCGAGCGCGCCGCCCTGGGCGCCTGGCTCATGGACGACCTCGGCGACACCCTCGTCGACCGCTCCCTGTTCCGCCGCCACGCCGACGACGCCAACCTGGCCCTGGCCTCCTTCATCGCCCAGACCCGCCCCGACCTGCCGCCGGTCTTCCGCGGCCGCGGCGCCACCATGACCGACCTCGGCGGGCTGTTCTCCGACCCGCGACCCGTCATCACCGGGGCGCCGATGTCCAACGAGATGGCCCTGCTGGCCCGCCCCGAGGTGCTGCGGACCATGGGCCTGCACCACGCTCCCGACCCGGCGGCGCACCAGCGCCTGGCCGACTCCCTCGACGCCGCCGAGCACGCCGGGAACACCTTCCACCAGGAGCTGTCCGGCCGGCTCGCCGGGTGGCGGTCGGCGAGCCCCAACGTGAACCCGGCGCTCATCCTCACCTTCCTGCTGCACCCCGAGCTGATGGTCCCGCCCCACGACGGCGGCGACTCCGGGGTGGGGGAGTGGATCGACATCCTCTGGCGCCGGGTGGACGCCTCCCCCGGCCCGGCCGGGGTGGGGCACGCCGCGGCGATCTACGGCGCCGTCCCCACCCTCCAGGCGCTCTCCCGCCAGCGCCGCTACTGGGAGGAGCGCTACACCAAGGTCGCCACGGAGCACGAGTCGCTGCACGGCAAGGTCGTGCAGCAGCAGCGCTACTTCCAGATCCGCCGCTACTGCAACTACGCGCTCTTCGGATTCCCGATCGGGATCGTCATCGGCATGTCCGGCCAGGCCGAGTGGCTGGGCGACCTGCTGGTGACGCTGTCGGTCCTGGCCCTGGCCGCCTCGGTCGTGCTCTCGGTGGTCCTGCGCGTCGGCTACGGCGACGTGGTGCGCCGCGGGCAGCGGGTGATGGAGCTGAACAACGCCGCGGCCCAGCTACCCGAGCTGACCTCGGGCGTGGAGCGCATCCGCGCCGACCTGGTCCACGCGCGCCGCATCACCGGGGGCTGACCGGACGCCCCCGACCCCCCGACGGCAGACCAGGAAGGTACGGCGTGCACGAGACCTGGGAGACGGACGGTTCCACCGTGGGCGGCTACCGCCTGGTGCGTTCGCTCGGACGCGGCGGTTTCGGTGAGGTGTTCCTCGGAGAGGCCGGGGACGGGAGCCGGGCCGCGGTGAAGGTGCTGCACGCCTCCTGGGCGGGCGACGCCGAGATGCGCCGCCGGTTCGCGGCGGAGGTGGAGCAGGCGCGGCGGGTGAGCGGTTTCTGCATCGCGGCGATCCTGGACGCCGACCCCGGGGCGGAGCAGCCGTGGATCGCCACCGAGTTCATCGACGGCCCCACCCTCCAGCGCGCGGTCGCCCAGGACGGGCCGCGCCGCGGGGCGGAGCTGCAGCGGCTGGCGGTCAACACCGCCACGGCGCTGGCCGCGATCCACGCCGCCGGTGTGGTGCACCGGGACCTGAAGCCGGAGAACATCATGCTGGCGGCGGACGGGCCGCGGGTGATCGACTTCGGCATCGCCCGCGCGGTGGAGGCGACCTCGGTGACCGCCAGCGGCATCATCGGGACCGTCGGGTACATGGCCCCGGAGCAGTTGGAGGGCGCCCGCCTCACCTCGGCCGTGGACGTGTTCTCCTGGGGCGCGGTCATGGTCCATGCGGCGACGGGGCGCGAGGCGTTCCCCGGCCCCACCCGGGCCTCCCGCATCGCGCGGGTCCTGTCGGGCGAGCCCGACCTGGACGGCGTGCCCGAGGAGCTGCTCGGGACGGTGCGGACCTGCCTGGACAGGGACCCCCGCCGCCGCCCGGACGCGCGCACCCTGGTGGACCACCTCATCACCGGCGCGCCCCTGGTGGCGGTGCCCGAGCCCACGGTGGTCGACCCGGGGGAGGGGCCCCTGCCGCCCACCCTGGCCTACACCGCGGCGGCCCCGGCGCCCGCTCCGGTCCCGTACACCCCGCCGCCCCCGGGGGAGGCGCCGCCGTACCACTTCGCGGGCGTCCGGTACACCCGGCCCGGCGACCTGGCCGCCGCGATGCAGGAGCAGTGGGCGCAGGCGGCGGCGGTCTTCGAGGACCCGGACGCCAGGGCGGCCCTGGGCACCTGGATCACGGACGACCTGCGGGACACGACCGTGGACCGCGCGCTGTTCCGCACCCGGCGGACCGACGCCGACCTGGCCGTGGCGACCTTCGTGGCCCAGACCCGCCCGGACCTGCCCCCGCGCTTCCGCGGCCACGACGTCTCACCCGACACCCTGCGGTCCTTCTTCGCCGCCGCGCCGTCCGCCGCGCCCGCGGAGGCCGGCGGCCTGGCCCGTCCGGGGATACTGCGCCAGCTGTCGCTGCACCACGGCGAGGCGGCGCGCGGCTTGGCCGCGCCGGCCGCCGAACTGGAGGCGGCGGGGCGCGCCGCCGCCGCGTTCGGGGAGGAACTGGCCGAACAGCTCGACGGCTGGAAGGACGGGCGGCACGCGGCAGCGGACCCGGCCCTGCTGCTGGCGTTCGTGCTCGACCCCGGGCGCGTGCGCCGCCCGGCCGCGCCCCCGGGCACCGCGGCCGCGCAGTGGATCGACGCGCTGTGGAAGCGGGTGGACGCCTCCGAGGGGGCGGCGCGGGCCGGGTGCGCGGCCGTGGTCCACAGCGCGCTGCCCCTGATCGACGGGCTGGTCCGGCGGTGGGAGGAACCGGAGCGGCGCGGGGCGCAGCGGGAACAGGAGCTGCGCACCCTCCGGGGCGACCTGGCGTTCTACGACAAGACGGCCACCCGCCTGGTCTGGCTGGGCGGGACGGCGCTCGCCTGCCTGGTGCTCGCCTTCGTGGTGCTGCCGGGGATGACGGAGGGGAGCGGCTCCGGATGGGCCGGTTTCGTCGGGCTCTGCCTCATGGTCGGCCTGCTCTCCCCCCTGTTCGTGCTGTTCGCCCACATCCAGGCCCGCGTCCGCGTCGGGAACGGCGAGCGGCGCCGAAGGCTCCGGCAACGGCTGCGGGGGCTGGAGGAGGACCAGGCCGCCCTGGTGCGGGAACTGCACACCATGCGCGCCGACCTGGAGAAGGCCAGGGCGCTGGCCGCGGCCCCGCCCCGGCGGTGAGGGGCGCTCAGTCCTCGGCTTCCCAGGGGCGGGGGGCGTCCGGCGCGGCCAGGGCCGACAGGCGGGCGACGACGGCGGCGCGCGCCAGCCTGTAGGGACGCTCCAGGTCGTCCTCCAGCAGGGAGTCGGAGTTGGCGGTCTCCAGGAACGAGGCCAGCTCGAACACCAGCAGCTCCACGTCGGTGCCGGCGGACAGCTCGCCCAGCTGCACGGCGTCGGCGGCGCTGCGGGTGAGCAGGTCGCGCCACTCGCGGCGGGTCGCCACCAGGGCGTCGCGCACCCGGCCGGGACGCGACTCGAACTCGGCGTTGACGGTGTAGAAGAAGCAGCCGCCCGGGAACACCCGCCCCTGCGAGTAGACGGCCCAGTTCTCGAACAGGCGCCACAGGCGGGACAGCCCGGGCCGGACCTCCAGGGCTCCGTCCACCACGTGGTCGGCGAAGATGCGGCGACCGGCGCGGATCGCGGCCAGCTGGAGCTCCTCCTTGGAGCCGAAGTGGGCGAACACCCCGCTCTTGCTGACCTGGAGCTCCTTGGCCAGGCGGCCCAGGGAGAGCCCCTCCAGCCCCTCCACCGAGGCGATGTCCACCGCGCGGCGCAGCACGGCGCGCCGGGTCTGGTCGCCCCGCTGTACGCGGCCGTCGGTCCGGGTCGTCATGCGCACCTCCCGCACCACCCCCGCCGGGTGGCCCTCGTCCGAACGACAGGTCGGTCGTCAGGACACCATAGCCGCTACTTGACGCCGGACCTCTCGCAAACAAATAATACGATCGTTCGTATAGTTTGTGAAGAAGGAGACCCATGGGCGCGTTCGAACCGCTTCCCCTGCTCGGTGCCGCCGTCAACGCGCTGGCGCTGCCCGCCCCGCGCCTGGCCGGGGCGCTGTCCAGACGGCTGTGGGCCTCCCCGCCCCCGCCCCGGGCCGTCCCCGACCGGGACCGGGACCTGCACGAGGCGGCCGACACCGCGACGGTCCGCGTCGGCCGCTGGGACGTGGTCACCTACGCCTGGGGCGACACCGCCCGCCCGGTGCTGCTCGTCCACGGCTGGCGCTCGCGCGCCGCACGCTTCGCCCCCCTCGTCCGCCGCCTGGTCGACCTCGGCTACGGCCCGGTGTCCTGGGACGCCCCCGGCCACGGGGCGACCGGCGGACCGGTGGGCACCATCCTCGACGCGCTGCGGATCCAGCGCCTCCTCCAGGAGCGGTACGGCCGCTTCCACGCCGTCGTCGCCCACTCCATGGGAGCGCCCTTCGCCGTCCACGCCCTGCGCGAGGGCGTCGAGGCCGACCGGGCGGTCCTCCTCGCCGGGGTGTCGGACTTCGGCTTCCTCCTCACCGCGTTCACCGACGCCCTGGGCATGGGACCCCGCGCCCTGGCCGCCCTGCGCGCGGACGTGGAGCGCCACTACTTCGACGCCGACCCGACGGTGTGGGAGCGCTTCTCCACCACCCACCGGATCGCCACCCTGGAGCAGCCGTTCCTCCTGCTGCACGACGACACCGACGAGGTCGTGCCCTTCGCGCACTCCCTGCGCACCCTCGAACACCTCGGCGGGCGGGGGCGGATGATCGCCACCACCGGTTTGGGCCACAGCGGGGCCCTCTTCGAGCGGGAGCACCTGGACGCCATCACCTCCTTCGTCCAAGGCGCCGACCTGCCCGTGCCCGCCCCCGGGGACAGGACCGGCACCGCATGACCCCCGGCGAACCCGAGAAGGAGACCACCGTGACCACCGCCCCCCACCCGATCGACCTGGAGGTCCTGGCCGTCACCGCGCCGCGCGTGGCCGGCCGGCGGGCCCTGCGCCTGTGGACCGACCCGGGCGACACCTCCGCGGTCGACCGCGACCGCGACGTGCACGAACGCGCCCGCGTCGACCACCTCGGCCACCGGGGGTGGCGGGTCGCCGCCTACACGTGGGGCGAGGGCGCGCGCCCCGTCCTGCTGGTCCACGGCTGGGGATCGCGCGCCGCCCGCCTCGCCCCGCTGGTGCGCGCCCTCACCGCCCGCGGGCACACCGTCGTCTCCTGGGACGCCCCCGGGCACGGCGCCACCGGCGGCCCCGCCGGGACCGTCCTGGACGCGCTGGCCGTCGCACGCCTGCTCCAGGAGCGGCACGGCGACTTCGCGGCCGTGATCGGCCACTCCCTGGGCGCGCTGTTCGCCACCCACCTGGTGCGCGAGGGGATCCGGACCGACCGGCTGGCCCTGCTGTCGGCGATGGCCGACTTCGAGGGCACCGTCGACGGCTTCGTGGCCGCCCACGGCTGGGGCCCGCGGGTGAACCGGGCACTGCGCCGCGCCATCGAGGACGACCTCTTCGACGGGGACCGGGACCTGTGGAAGCGCTACGCCACCGTCCGCGACGCCGACGCCCTGGACGTGCCGGTGCTGCTGTTCCACGACGTCGACGACCCGCTGATCCCCCACGCCGAGTCCGTGCGGATCCTCGCCGCCATGGGGGCGGGGGCCCGGATGGTCGGCACGGTCGGCCTCGGGCACAACCGCATCCTGGCCGACCCCGACGTGCTGGAGCGGCTCACCGCGTTCGTCGCCCCGGTCAGGGCCGAGGTGTGGTGAGGTCCGTCCCCCGCGTGTTGCCGACGACGGCGCCGGCGTGCTCGCGGGGGCGCTCGGCCGCGTAGAACACCGCCTCCTGATCGGCCCAGACCCGCCGGAAGGGGGCGTACAGCCCGGCGTCCCCGCGCGCGTCCAGCCGTTGGGCGCGCACCGCGTCGGGCGCGTCCACCCACACCGACAGATCCACATGGGGGCGCACGACCCGCGCGCCGGAGCCGCACCCCTCCACCACCAGGACCCCGCCCGCCGCCACCGGACCCGGCAGCGAGTACTCCTCCCGGGAGAACCGGCCGCGCGCCCAGTCGTAGCGCCGCCAGCGCGCCGCGCTCCCGCGGGCCAGCGGCTCCAGCACCCACTCCACCAGCAGTTCCGGGGCTTGCGCGAGCCCGTGCCACCCCGGGTACAGGTCGTCCATCGGCAGCACGGCGACCGCGGTGCCCCGTGCCGCCAGCGCCGCGCGCAGCCGCTCCGCCACCGTGCTCTTGCCCGACCCGGAGCGCCCCTCCACGGTGACGACGCGCACGCGCCCGCGGTCCCCGGGGACGGCCGCGGCCAGCCGGTCGTCCCAGCCGGCCCGGTCGGTCTCCACATACAGAGCGGTCACGTTCGGACCCTAACGTGCGCGGGTGGGCGGTTTCCGCTTGCGTTCAATCCTTGTAGCATTCGACACGGAAGGCACGGTCGGACCGTGCCGCGACCGACCGGAAGGGACGCCCGGTGACCGACACCGCAGTGACGCCGGGGTCCCAGTCCGCCCTCCGGCAGGCCAACGAGCAGCGGGTCGTGGACGTCCTGCGCCGCGAGGGCACCCGCACCCAGGCCGAGCTGGCCCGGGCCACCGGCCTGTCCGCCGCGAGCGTCTCCAACATCGTGCGCGGCCTGCGCGCCGCGGGCACGGTCGCGGTCCACGACACCTCCTCCAACGGCCGCCGGGCCCGCGCGGTCACCCTGGTGCGCCCGCCGGGGACGGTGGTGGCGGTCGACTTCGCCCCCGAGCGGGTCACGGTCGCCGTCGGCGACAGCGAGGGCAACATGCTGGCCCGCGAGGAGATCGACTACGACGTGGCCGCCGACCCCGACCGCGGGGTGCGCCGGGCCTCATGGCTGGCCGAGACCACCCTGCTGCGGGCCCGCATCGACCTGTCCACGGTGGGCTCGGTGGTGGCGTCGGTGCCGGGGCCGATCGACCCGCACGGCGGCGAGGTCGGCGGCATCTCCTGCCTGCCCCGCTGGGCGGGCTTCCGGCCCGCCGAGGCGCTGGGCGAGCGGCTGGGCGTCCCGGTCATCGCGGAGAACGACGCCAACCTCGCGGTCCTGGCCGAGCTCCACCGGGGCGCGGGCCAGGGCGCCGAGCACCTCATCCACCTGGTCATCGGCGACGGGGTGGGCGCGGGCATCATCGTCTCGGGCGGGCTGTTCCGCGGGGCGGGCGGCACCGCGGGCGAGGTCGGGCACATCGCGCTGGACCCGCGCGGCCAGGTGTGCCGCTGCGGCAACCGGGGGTGCCTGGAGACGTTCGTGGGGGCCGGGTACCTGCTGGACATGCTGCCGCAGAACACCTATGTCTCCCACGGCCCCGGACCGGCGGCGGTGGAGGACCTGGTGGGCGCCGCCCGCTCGGGCGACCCGGGGTGCCGGCGCATCCTCGCGGAGGCCGGCACGGCGCTGGGCCAGGGCGTGGCGATCATGGCCAACCTGTTCAACCCCGACCGGGTGATCGTCGGCGGCGACCTGGCCGAGGCAGGCGAGCTGTTGCTCGACCCGATGCGGCGGGCCATGGAACTGGGGGCGCTGGGCAGCGCCCTGTCCCGGCTGGAGCTGCTGCCCAGCGCGCTGGGACGCGACGCCTCCCTGTACGGGGCCCTGCGCATGGCGGCGCAGAGCATCCACTGAACCACGCAGGGTGTCCGCGGGCCCCTTCTTGGCCTTCCCTTGGTGAAGCTTTGTGTTGCCCGTACGTGGTCGTCCGTGTTCCTTCCGCGCATGCTGGAGGGACGCCCTTCTTCGCGAATGCGCCCTGACCTGCGGTTTCTTTGATTTTAACTGCTGAACGCAAAGTCCGTGATGTTTCGGTTATGTGTTCAGGAGTTGACGACAAGCCTGCGGAGAGGTCTACTTCACAACATCACTCGCGAGTTCACATCCGTCCCCCGCACGTCAGAAAGGTGCAGCGTTGAGTACACGCACCGCACACCAGCGCAAGGTCGCCGGAGGCTTCGCCGCCGCCGGCGCCGCCCTCACCCTTCTCGTCTCCGGTTGTGGTTCGCTCACCACCTCGGGCGAGGACGCCGAGAGGGAGACCCACAGCATCGAGGAGGGCTTCCACGTCGGCCTCCTCCTGCCCGAGCTCCAGACCGCCCGCTACGAGGCGTTCGACAAGCCCTTCTTCGAGGAGGCGCTCGCCGAGCTGTGCCCCAACTGCGAGCTGTCCTACGCCAACGCCGACCAGGACGTCGACGAGCAGCAGACCCAGGCCCAGGCCATGCTCACCGAAGGGGTGGACGTCCTGGTCCTGGACGCGGTCGACTCCGCGGCCGCGGCCGGCACCGTCAGCGAGGCCCAGGCCCAGGGGGTCCCCGTGGTCGCCTACGACCGCCTCGCGCAGGGCGGCGTGGACATGTACGTCTCCTTCGACAACCACCGCGTCGGCCAGGTCCAGGCCGAGGCCCTGATCGAGGCCCTGGAGGAGCGCGGCACCGCCGGCGAGGGCCAGATCGTCATGGTCAACGGCTCGCCCACCGACCCCAACGCCGCCGACTTCAAGGCCGGCGCCCACGAGATCTTCGACGGCCAGGTCGAGATCGGCCAGGAGTTCGACACCCCGGACTGGTCCCCGGACCAGGCCAACAGCCAGATGGAGGGCGCCATCACCGCCCTGGGCGTCGATGAGATCGTCGGCGTCTACTCCGCCAACGACGGCATGGCCTCGGGCATCATCGCCGCGCTGCGCAGCGCCGGCGTGGACGTCGACGACCTGCCGCCGGTCACCGGCCAGGACGCCGAACTCGCCGGCATCCAGCGCATCATCGCCGGCGAGCAGTACATGACGGTCTACAAGGCCATCCAGCCCGAGGCGCAGATCGCCGCCGCCATGGCCGTCGCCCTGGCCACCGGCACCGACCCCGAGCTCGGCGAGTACAACCTCGTCGACGTCGAGGACGCCAACGGCGAGACGGTCCCCTCCGTCCTGCTCGAGCCGATCGCGGTCACCGAGGAGAACGTCGGTGACACCGTGGTCTCGGACGGGATCTACTCCATCGAGGAGATCTGCACCGACGACTACGCCGACACCGACTTCTGCCAGGAAGCCCTCTAGGCACGGTGCGACGCCCCAACGGCGCGGGCGGGCCCTCGCCGCCCGCCCGCGCCGGCCCGGGACGAGAGAAGAGATAACGAACGCATGAGTACACCAGTCCTGGAACTGTCCGGGATCTCCAAGACCTTCGGGGCGGTCCGCGCGCTCAGCGACGTGGACTTCCACGTCGCCGAGGGCGAGGTCGTCGCCCTCCTGGGGGACAACGGCGCCGGTAAATCCACGCTGGTCAAGGTCATCTCCGGAGCCCACCCCGCCGACAGCGGCGGCGTGATCCGCTGGGACGGCCGACCGGTCTCCATCGGGGCCCCCGCCGACTCCCAGCGCCTGGGCATCGCGACCATCTACCAGGACCTCGCCCTGTGCGACAACCTGGACATCGTCGCCAACCTCTTCCTGGGCAACGAGAAGCTCCACTTCCCCGGCACCCTCGACGAGGTCGAGATGGAGAGCCGGGCCCGGGAGCTCCTCGACTCCCTGTCGGTGCGCATCCCCAGCCTGCGCGTGCCGGTGGCCTCCCTCTCCGGCGGCCAGCGCCAGATCATCGCCATCGCCCGCTCCCTCCTGGGCCAGCCCCGCGTGGTGATGCTCGACGAGCCCACCGCCGCCCTGGGCGTCGCCCAGACCGCCCAGGTCCTCGACCTCATCGAGCGCCTGCGCGACCAGGGCCACGGCGTCGTCCTGATCAGCCACAACATGGCCGACGTCCGCGCGGTCGCCGACCGCGCCGTGGTGCTGCGGCTGGGCCGCAACGCCGGCGACTTCCCCATCGCGGAGACCAGCTACGAGGAGATCGTGGCCGCCATCACCGGTGCAGCCGACAACCCGGTGAGCCGCCGCACGCAGCGCACCGGTTCCTCGGCCCTGGCCACGGAGGACAAGTGATGACCCAGCAGACCCCGGTTTCCAAGGCACCCGGAGAGGGTGCGGCCGCCTCGGGCGAGCCCGCGCGCGACCCCCGGCTGCTGACCACGGTCGCCTCGCCCAAGGGCTGGCTCCAGGCCCTGCGCCGCAACCTGCGCAGCGGTGAACTGGGACCCATCCCCGTCATCGTGGGGCTGCTGCTGATCGCCGTCGTCTTCCAGTCGATGAACGATCGCTTCCTGTCGCCGCAGAACCTGTCCAACCTGACCCTCCAGATCGCGGCCATCGGCCTGATGACCACGGGCGTCATCATGGTCCTGCTGCTGGGCGAGATCGACCTGTCCATCGGCTCGGTGGCCGGCCTGTCCGCGGCCGTCCTGGCGGTCCTGGCGGTCAAACAGGGCGTCCCCGAATGGGGGGCCATCGCCGCCGCGGTCGGCGTCGGCCTGGTCATCGGACTGGTCCACGGCACGGTCTTCGCCAAGGTCGGGGTGCCGGCGTTCGTGGTCACCCTGGCGGGCCTGCTGGGCTGGCAGGGCGTGCACCTGTACCTGATGGGCGCCGACGGCACCATCAACATCAGCCCCAACGGGGCGATCGCGATGCTCACCCAGACCTACTTCGTGCCGTTCGTGGGCTGGGCCATCGCGGCCATCGCGGTGGGCCTGTACGTGGTGTCGGTGGCCGTGGTCGAGCGGCGGCGCCGCCAGGCCGGCCTGCCCTACAAGCCGATGAGCGAGATCGCGTTCCGCGCCGCGCTGCTGGCCCTGCCGATCCTGGGCGGGGTGTGGGTGCTCAACCAGTACAAGGGCGTGCCGCTGGCCTTCCTGATCTTCGTGGGCTTCGTGGTCGTCCTGGACCTGGTCCTGCGCAAGACCCGCTACGGCCGCATGGTGTACGCGGTCGGCGGCAACGCCGAGGCGGCCCGCCGCGCCGGCATCAACGTCGACCTGATCCGCATCTCGGTGTTCGGCATCGCCTCCACCCTGGCGGCGCTGGGCGGCATCATGCTGGTCTCCCGCAACTTCGCGGCGAGCGTGTCCACCGGCAGCGGCGCCGAGCTCATGATGGCGATCGCCGCCGCGGTCATCGGCGGCACCAGCCTCTTCGGCGGCCGCGGCAACGCCTACTCGGCGCTGCTGGGCGGCCTGGTCCTGGGCGCCATCACCTCCGGCCTGCTCCTGCTCCAGATGGACACCTCGGTGCGCTTCATGATCACCGCGGCCGTCCTGCTCATCGCGGTCATCATCGACGCCGTCTCCCGCAACGGTCGCAAGACCAACGCCAGGGGAGGCGCCTGACACCCGCGGCACCCAGACCCTCTCCCGGGAAGGAGGCGGCGCTCACTCCCCGCCGCCTCCGCGCCCCGGTCCGGCCCCGGTAGCCGGACCGGGGCCCTTCGCGTGCCCGCCCCGGCCGTCCCGGGGAGGAGGGCGCGGGCCGATCCGCCTGTGATGTGCGTCGCTTCGGGCGGAGGGCGCGCGGGGCGGCCCGGCGGACGCGGGGGCGGAGCCGCCGTGGAGGCGGGCGGAGGGCGTGCCGGTCCGGCGGCGGACGGGGCGGGAGCGGTGCGCCACGGCGGTGAGCTGCGCGGACGCCCGTCCGGGGCCGCCGGCGCGGGACCGCGGACGCCTTCCGGCCCCCCGGAGGCCCGGCACGGCCGGAGGTCCCGGGCGCGCAGGGGCGAAGGTCCCGGTCGGCGGGGGTGCCCGAGGGGCCCGCGGGCGCGCTGCTAGGTTCGCCGCGAAACCACCGCCCGCCCGGGGTCGCACACGGACCGCCACGTGTACGCCCCCTCCTCGTCGTGCCCCGGAACCGTCCGGGCCCCGCGCGGGCCCGAACCACGGAGCAAGGCACATGCGCAGAATCCTCGTCGTCGGCACCGGGCAGTCCGGCCTGCAGCTCGCCCTCGGCCTGCTGGCCGAGGACTACGACGTCACCCTGGTCGGCCCCGACGGGCCCGGGGAGATCCGCGCGGGCCGCATCACCTCGACCCAGTGCCTCTTCGGGCCCGCCCTGCGCCGCGAGCGGCGGCACGGCCTCTCCCTCTGGGAGGACCGGGCCCCGGGGATCCTCGGCGTCGGCCTGCGCGTCGCCCCCGGGGAGGGAGGCGTGCCGGGGCCGTCCTGGCTCGGGCGCCTGGACGAGCCCGCCCGCTCCGTCGACCAGCGCCTCAAGCTCTCCGCCTGGCTGGACCTCTTCGTCCAGGGCGGCGGCCGCCTGGTCCGCCACCGGGTGCACCCGACCGAGCTGTCCGCGCTCGCCGCCGAGTACGAACTGGTCGTGGTGGCCACGGGCCGCGGCGGCCTCGCCGACGTCTTTCCCCGGGACACCGCCCGCTCCCCGCACGACGCCCCCCAGCGTTCGCTGGCCCTGGTCTACGCCTCGGGGGCCGCCCCCCACCCCGACGGTCCGGCGCTCTCCCGCACCGCCGTCCCGGGCGCGGGCGAGGTGTTCAGCCTGCCCGTGCTGTCCCTGAACGGCCCCTGTGACGCGCTCATGGTCGAGGCGGTGCCCGGGGGACCCCTGGACCGCCCGCTGCCCGCCACCGCCCACGCCGGGGACGTCCTGGACCACCTGCTGCGCGTGGTGCGCCGCCACGCGCCCTGGGAGTACGAGCGGTTCGCCGGAGCCCGCCCGGCCGACCCCATGGCCGCCCTCACCGGCGGGTACGCGCCCGCCGTCCGCGAGCCCGTCGCCCGCCCCGGAGGGGGCGCGCCGGTCCTGGGCATGGCCGACACCGTGGTCGCCAACGACCCCATCACCTCCCAGGGCGCCAACATGGCCTCGCTGGCCGCCGACGTCTACCGGCGCGCCATCGTCGACCACGGGACGCGCCCCTTCGACGAGCACTTCATGCGCGGGGCGTTCGCCGAGTACTGGCGGCGGGCGCGCCAGGTCACCGCGTGGAGCCGGGTGATGCTCTCGGGGCCGCCGCACGTGTGGGAGCTGTACCGGCTGGCGGCCCGCCACCAGGAGACCGCCGACCGGTTCGCGAACTCCTTCGCCGACCCGACCGGGCTCATCGAGTGGTTCCTGCACCCGGAGCGGGCCCTGGAGTACATCGACGGGGTGTCCCGGCCCGCGTTCGCGGGCGGCCGCCCCCGCTGACCCCGCCGCCCCCGCGGGAGGCGGACCGGAGGAGGAGCACATCCCATGTCCCTACCTCCCGAACCCGACCGGGAAGGTGCGGATGTAACGTCGCACCCCGTGCTCTCGGAATTCTTCTCGCCCTCCGGACACGGGGTGCTCCCAGCGGGCGACATCTGGACCTTCGCCGTCGTCGCCGCGCTCGCCATCGTCGTCGGGGCCGTGGTGCAGAGCACCGTCGGCCTGGGCCTGGGGCTGGTCGGCGCCCCCGTCCTGTCCCTGCTCGACCCCACCCTCGTGCCGGGGGCGCTCCTGGTCGCCGTCATCGTCCTGCCGGCCCTGACCCTGATCCAGGAGCGCGAGCACGTCGACTGGCGGGGCATCGCCTGGGGCCTGCCCGCCCGCCTGCCGGGAACGGTCCTGGGGGTGTGGGTGGTCGCCGCCCTGCCGCCCCGGGCGCTGGCCGGGGCGGTCGGCGCCATGGTGCTCATCGCCGTCGCCCTGTCCCTGCGGTCCTTCCGGGTGCGCATCACCCCGGTCTCCCTGGTCGCCGCGGGGGCCCTGTCCGGGTTCGCGGGCACCGCCACGTCCATCGGCGGGCCGCCCATGGCCCTGCTCTACCAGTACGAGGAACCCGCCCGGGTGCGCGCCACCCTGGCCGCGTTCTTCCTGTTCGGCGGCGCCCTCTCCCTGACCGCGCTGGGGATCGGCGGGCAGCTCGACACCCGCACCGTGGTGGTCGGGGCGGCGGGGATCCCGCTCGTCGCCCTGGGCTTCGCCGCGGGCGTCGCCCTGCGCAGCCGGGTCGAGCCCGGGCCCCTGCGCCTGGGCATGCTCGCCGTGGTCGCGGCCTCGGCCGTCGCCCTGCTGGTCCAGGCCGTCCTCGGATAACCTCGGCGGGGCGGAGGAACGGCAAAGACTTCCCCGGGAACGGGTAATCTACCCCGAAAACCGTGCCGGGGGGCGGTGTCCCCGCGGTTCGAGGCCCGCTCCGCCGGGGACGCGCGACCCGTGCGCCCCGCCGCACCGGCACGCCCGGTGCCGGGCGGGACCCGTGGACGCCGCACCATAAACTCGGGTATGTATACCTGCCGGTAGCCAAACCCGGCCCATGTCAGGGGCCCGGGGCGGCAAACTCAACCGACACGCTGGACGAGGGGACTGACGAGACAGTGACACTGTTCGAGTCGATGCACAATCCGGAAGCTCTCAAGCGGCTTCCGGCCGATCAGCTCCCGGTCCTGGCCCAGGAGGTCCGGGACTTCCTGGTCGAGTCCTGCTCGCAGACCGGCGGGCACCTCGGCCCGAGCCTCGGCGTCGTCGAGCTCACGATCGCGCTGCACCGGGTCTTCGAGTCCCCCAAGGACCCCATCCTGTTCGACACGGGCCACCAGGCCTACGCGCACAAGGTCCTCACCGGCCGGCACGACTTCAGCAACCTCAAGTCCGAGGGCGGCCTGTCCGGCTACCCCTCCCGGGCCGAGTCCGAGCACGACTTCATCGAGAACTCCCACGCCTCCACCGCGCTGTCCTACGCCGACGGCATGGCCAAGGCCAACGAGGTCCGCGGCGTGCGCGACCGCACCGTCGTCGCCGTCATCGGCGACGGCGCCCTCACCGGCGGCATGGCCTGGGAGGCGCTCAACAACATCGCGGAGAAGAAGGACCGCCGCCTGGTCATCGTCGTCAACGACAACGGGCGCTCCTACTCCCCGACCCGGGGCGGCCTCGCCGACCACCTCGCCTCCCTGCGCATGGCCCCCGGCTACGAGCAGGCGCTGGACCTGGCCAAGACCACCCTCAACCGCACCCCCGTGGTCGGCCAGCCCCTCTACGAGGCCCTGCACGGCCTCAAGAAGGGCATCAAGGACGCCATCCAGCCCCAGATGATGTTCGAGGACCTGGGCCTGAAGTACCTCGGCCCCATCGACGGCCACGACGAGCCCGCGCTGGAGAAGGCGCTGCGCCGCGCCCGCGACTTCGGCGGCCCGGTGATCGTCCACGTCATCACCCAGAAGGGCAAGGGGTACGCCCCGGCCGAGAACCACGACGAGGACCAGTTCCACGCCCCCGGCCCCTTCGACGTCGCCACCGGCCGGGCCAAGCCCGGCTCCAAGGCCCTCAAGTGGACGTCGGTGTTCGCCGACGCCATGGTCGAGATCGGCGCCGAGCGCGAGGACGTGGTGGCCATCACCGCCGCCATGCTCCACCCCACCGGCCTGAACAGGTTCGCCGACGCCTACCCCGACCGCATCTTCGACGTCGGCATCGCCGAGCAGCACGCCGCCACCGCCGCCACCGGCATGGCCATGAACGGGCTGCACCCGGTCGTCGCCGTGTACGCGACCTTCCTCAACCGCTGCTTCGACCAGGTGCTCATGGACGCCGCCCTGCACCGCCAGGGCGTCACCTTCTGCCTGGACCGGGCCGGCGTCACCGGCAACGACGGCGCCAGCCACAACGGCATGTGGGACATGTCCATCCTCCAGGTGGTCCCCGGCCTGCGCCTGGCCGCGCCCCGCGACGCCGAGCGCCTGCGCACCCTGCTGCGCGAGGCCGTGGCCGTCGAGGACGCCCCCACCGTCGTCCGCTACCCCAAGGGCGCCGTCGCCGAGGAGCTGCCCGCCCTGGGCAAGGTCGGCTCCATGGACCTGCTGCGCCGCGCCGCCGACGGCGGCCACTCCGAGGACCTGCTCATCGTGGGCGTGGGCACCATGGCCCAGGTCGCCTGCGAGGTCGCCGACCGGATGGCCGACCAGGGCATCGGCGTCACCGTCATCGACCCGCTGTGGGTCAAGCCGCTGGACGAGGCGCTCATCGCCGAGGCCGCCCGGCACAGCGTCGTCGCCGTGGTCGAGGACAACGGCCGCACCGGCGCCGTCGGCGACGCCGTGGCCCGCCTGCTGCGCGACAACGACGTGGACGTGCCGGTGCGCACCTTCGGCATCGCCCAGGAGTTCCTGGACCACGCCAAGCGCGACACCATCCTCCAGGAGCAGGGCCTGACCCCGCAGGAGCTCTCGCGCAGGCTCACCGAGACGGTCTCGCGCCGCACCGAGGGCGCCGCCGGCCCGGCGCTGGCCGACAAGTCGGCCTGACCGTCCCGGACGGGAGGGGTCCTGCTGCCAGAATGGGGGCATGACCTCTCCCGACGATCCCCGCGCCGGGGAACGACCCGCACCGCTCAAGGTGGCCGTCATCGGCTCCGGACCGGCCGGACTGTACACGGCCGACTCCCTGACGCGGCAGCGCAGGGTGCCGGTCCGCGTCGACGTCATCGACCGCCTGCACACCCCGTACGGGCTGGTGCGGCACGGCGTGGCCCCCGACCACACCAAGATCAAGGGCGTGGCCCGCTCCCTGCGGCGCATCCTGGAGCACCCCGACGTGCGGTTCGCGGGGGGCGTGGAGTTCGGCGCCGACGTCACCCGGGACGACCTGGCCCGCACCCACCACGCCGTCGTGTACGCCACCGGGGCCTCCACGGACCGGCGCATGGGCGTGCCGGGGGAGGACCTGCCCGGCAGCGTCGCCGCCACCGACTTCGTCAACTGGTACTGCGGGCACCCCGACAGCGAGATGCTCCGGTTCGTCCTGGACAGCGAAGAGGTCGTGGTGGTGGGCGCGGGGAACGTCGCCCTGGACGTGGCCCGCATCCTCGTCAAGACCGCCGACGAGCTGCGGCACACCGACATCCCCCAGCCCGTCCTGGAGGCGCTGGCGACCAGCCGGGTGCGCACCGTCCACCTGCTGGCCCGGCGCGGCCCGCTCCAGGCCAAGTTCACCGCGCCCGAGCTGCGGGACCTGCTCGAACTGCCCGAGGTCGACGTCGTGGTGGACCCCGCCCAGGTCGACATCGACCCGGCGGGGATCCGCGGCGAGGTCGCCCGCGCCGCCCGCACCAACCTGCGCCTGCTGAGCGAGCGCGCCGCCCTGCCGCCCAAGGGGCACCCGCGCGCCGTCCGCCTGCACTTCTGGTCCCGGCCCCTGGAGGTCCTGGGCACGGACCGGGTGACCGGCGTTCGGGTCGAGCGCACCCGCGAGGACGGTGGGCGCCTGGTCGGCACGGGGGAGACCGCCGACCTGCCCGCGGGCATGGTGCTGCGCTCCGTCGGCTACGCGGGTGTGCCGATCCCGGGCGTGCCCTTCGACGAGGCGGCCCGCACCGTGCCCCACCGCGACGGCCGGGTGCTCGACGCCCAGGGGCGTGTCGTGCCGGGGGACTACGTGGCGGGCTGGGCCAAGCGGGGCGCCACGGGCGTGATCGGCACCAACAAGTCCGACGCCGCGGCGACCGTGCGCTCCCTGCTCGACGACGCGCCCGCCCTGCTGGCGGCCGCCCCCGACCTGGTCGACCTCGCGGAGGTGGTCGAGGGCAGCGACTACGGCGCCTGGCTGCGAATCGACGACGCCGAGGCCCGCCGCGCCGCGGAGCTGGACCGCGGCGAACGGGTCAAGCTCCACGGCTGGGCGGCCTACCGGGACGCCATCAGGTGACCTCGCCGGGGGCCGCGTCGTAGGTGTTGCAGCCGCCCACGGTGGCGTCGCTCCAGCCCTGCTCCAGCCAGTGGGCGCGGTTGGTCGCGGTGCCGTGGGTCGGCAGGTCGCCGCCGCCGTTGAAGTTCTCGTTGACCCACCGCAGGGACCGCTCGTCGGAGCCGGTGATGGCGCGCAGCCCGATCCCGGCCATGCACTCGGCCTGGAGCTCGGTGCGGCGCAGCGTGTCCAGTTCCTCCTCCTCGCTGGAGGACTTGCGGCGCAGGTCGTGGGAGATGTCGAGGATGCCGGTCACGTACTGCACGTGGTGGCCGTACTCGTGGCCCATGAGGGCGATCCACACGTCCTCGTGGGCTTGTGCGGGGATCTGCTCGCCGAGCGTGCGGACGTTGGGCAGGACCACGGTGATGCGCTCGAAGTCGCTCTCGTAGTAGGCGAGGGTGTACCCCTCCTCGTCGCCGGAGTCGGGGGACTCCCGGGTGACGGTGATCTCGGGGGTGTCCGCGCTCAGGCCGAGGTCGTCGAAGACGGGGGCCCACAGCTCGTCCAGGCAGTGGCCGGTGGCGGTGGCGAACTCCTGCCAGGAGTCGTCGGAGGCCGTGTCCAGCTCGGGGACGTCGCAGGCGACCTCCTGGGGGGTGGCGGCGTCGTACAGGGGGTGGTCGGCGATGTCGATCACGACCTGGGCGGGCGGCTCGGACAGCCGGTCGTCGTAGTGGGCGGCGAGGTTCTCGCCGGTGGGGGTCGGCTCGGGCCGCGGCGTCGTGGTCACGATGACCACGCTGGCCACCAGCGCCGCCAGCGCGACGGTCGCCGCCACCGCGGACGCCGCCAGCACCCCGAGCCCGCGCCGCCTCGGTGGCGGAGGCGCGGGCGGCCCCCACTGCGGGGGCCCGGCGTACACCGGCGCGTACGGCGGCACGCCCGCGCCGTGCCACGGCCCGCCGTGGACCGGAGCCCCGGCGTACGGCGGCACACCCGGCACCGGAGCGCCCTGCGTCCCCGCGCCGTACGGCGCCATATGCCCCGTGGTGTGCCCGGGCGCCGGAACCCCCTGCCGCCCGCCCGCGTACGGCGGCACGCCCGGTGCGGGGGTGCCCTGCGGTGTTCCCGTGCCGCCTGGGTCCACGGCGTAGGGCGGCACGTGCCCGGTGGTGTGCCCGGGCGCCGACGTGCCTTGAGGCTCGCCCGGGGCCCCGGTGTGCGGCGGGCCGCCCGGTGCCGGTGTGCCCTGCGGTGTCTCCGCGTTGCCCGCGTTCATGGCATAGGGCGGCACGTGCGTGTTCGGCTGCCCGGGGGCAGGTGTGCCTTGGGGGTCGCTTGAGGCTGTGGTGTGCGGTGGCATGCCCGGGGCGGGATTGTGGGGTGTAGCCGCAGGGGAGGGCATGGCCTGTTCTCCGCCCACGTACGGCGGCACGCCCGGTGCGGGCGTCCCCTGGGGGTCGCTTGAGGCCGCGGTGTGCGGCGGGCCGCCCGGTGTGGGGATGCTCTGTGGTGTTCCTGTGCCGCCCGTGTTCACGGCGTAGGGCGGCACGTGCGTGTTCGGGTGCCCGGGGGCCTGTGTTCCCTGCGGCCCGTCCGGCACGTGGGGGTTCTGGTGGGGTGCCGGGGCTCCTGTGGTGTGCGCGGGAGGCGGTGTGCCTTGGGGGGTGTCCGGGGCGGGGGTGTTCCGGTGATCGGGGGCCGGGGGTGTGTTCCGCGGGGACGCGTGGACGGTGGTGCCGGGGACCCAGGGGGTGCCGGTGGACGGGCGGAAGCGCTCATCGCCGGGTCGGTTCTCCACGGGGTCGGTCCTCGCTCTCATGCCATGGCGCGCCGGCCAGGACCGGATCCACCCGGGGCGAATCCGGCAAGTGCCACAGACCTCTAAGTATGGGGCTTAATCGGACTTACCCATAGTAACTGTGTTGCTGCTTTCGGGTGATTCGTACCGAACGCCCAGGCCTGTCAGTACGTTCTGAAGCTCGGACTCGAAAAGTGGTTCCATGTCCCGCATCACGAAATCCAGGTGCTGGAAGATCTCCATGCACACCACCCCGTACAGCCGCACCCAGCACGAGCTGAGCACCATCACCGCCTCCACCGGTGTGCGCGAGTCCCCGAACCCGCACAGGTCCGCGAAGGACCGCAGCTCCCGCTCCAGCTCCGGCGTGATCGACCGCCCGTCGGGCAGCTCGAACCTCTCCTCGCGGACCAGCCGCTCGAACAGGGTGAAGAAGGTCGCCCCGAACCGCTTGCCCGCCTCCACCGCCGGCGTCAGGTCCACCCCCGGCTCCAGCCGGGCGCGCGGCCCGAACATGGCGGCGAACTCCGCCCGGTGCTCCACCGCCCACCGCCGGAACGCCCGGAGCGAGGTGATGATCCGCCGGTCGGTGTCCCCGGCCGGAACGCTGGCGTCGGCCGCGGCCACCGCGGCGGCCAGCTCGTCGAACATGTCCGCGGTGATGAGCACCAGCAGCGAGTCGATGCCCGACACGTAGCGGTACAGCCCCGGCGCGGTCATCCCCATCTCGCGGGCGATCGCGCGCAGGGACACCCCCGCGGCCCCGTGCTCGACGAGGTGGCTGCGGGCGATGCCCTTGATCTCGGCGAGTGTGGCCTCGCGCACACGCTCCCGCCGGCTCGGCACCCGCTCACCCTGCTCCAGCTGCGGTTTCGTCATCTGATGCGGTACACCCCGGTTTGTGGTCTTTCGTCGGTGATATTGACATCGTAATGCCTGCACGCTTTAGTGAACGCCGTTAACCGACATGAAGGCCGTTTGCCGAAAGGGCTGCTCATGCCAACGCACACGGGGCTTTTCGGTCGTCTGGGGCTCGGCGTCCACCGCTTCCGGTGGGCGGTGCTGGCCGCCACCGCCCTCTTCGCGGCCTTCGCCGCGGCCTGGGGCTCGGGTGTCTTCTCCGACGTCAGCGAGAGCGGCTTCGAGGACCCCGGCGCCGAGTCCTCGCGGGCCATGGACCTCCTCGAGGGCGAGCTGGGCCACGACGACGTCGACATCGTCGCCGTCTACCGCAGCGACGAGATCAAGGTCGACAACCCCACCTTCGCCGCGGCCGTCCAGCGCCTCGCCGACGGCATGCCCGGGGACGTCGTCGCCGACTTCGACACCTACCTCGACGAGGACCTGTCCGACACCGAGCGCGGCATGCTCGTCTCCGAGGACATGCACGCGACCTACATCCCCGTCACCCTCACCGGGGAGAGCCACACCGAGCGCCTGGAGCAGTACGAGTCCGCGGCCGGGCACCTGGAGTCGGGCCCGCTGGAGACCCACCTGGGCGGCCCCATCGCGGTCGAGCACGAGCTCTCCGAGACCGCCGAGTCCGACATCGTCCGCGCCGAGCTCATCACCATGCCCCTGCTGCTGTTCCTGCTGGTGCTGATCTTCGGCGGCCTCATCGCCGGCGCGGTCCCCCTGGCGGTGGGCGGCCTGGCCATTCTGGGCTCCCTCACGGTGCTGCGCGCCCTCACCCACGTCACCGACGTCTCGGTGTTCGCGGTCAACGTCGCCACCATCCTCGGCCTGGGCCTGGCCATCGACTACGGCCTGTTCATGGTCAGCCGGTTCCGCGAGGAGCTGGACCGGGGCCGGGGGGTGGCCGCCGCGGTCGGCCGCACCGTCGACACCGCGGGGCGCACGGTCGCCTTCTCCGGGGTCACCGTCGGCATCGCCTTCGCGGGCCTGTTGTTCTTCCCCCAGCCGATCCTGAAGTCCATCGGCTTCGGCGGCATCGCCGTGGTCCTGTTCGACCTGCTGGCCGCCCTGGTGTTCCTCCCGGCCCTGCTGTCGGTGGTGGGCCGGCGCATCGACCGGCTCCGGCTGCCGCTGCCCCGCCGCACCGTCACCGGGACCCTCCAGGAGGGCGGCTGGACCCGCCTGGCCCGCACCGTGATGCGCGGCCCGGCGGTGTCCCTGGTCGCGGTCCTCAGCGTCCTGGTGGTCTTCGGCTCCGGCCTGGCCTTCGCGCGGTTGGGCACCACCGACCAGCGCTACCTGCCCGAGGACGCGGGCAGCCGGATCGCCACCGAGACGGTCGCCGAGGACTTCCCGGCGGGCGGCCTGGGCCGCCTGCACGTGGCGGTGGTCGGCGACCCCTCGGAGGAGGCGCTGGAGGAGTACGCCGAACGCCTGGAGGGCCTGCCGGAGGTCGCCCTGGCCCGCGTGGAGCGCACCGGCGAGGGCGTCGCCCACGTCCTGGTCGCCTACCAGGGCGCGACCGACTCCGACGAGGTCAAGGGCCTGGTCGCCGACGTCCGCGCCGAGCCCGCCCCGGAGGGCGCCGAGGAGACCCTGGTGGGGGGTGTCGCGGCGATGCAGCAGGACAACGTGGCCGCGATCGTGGAGTCGGCCCCGGTCACCGTGGCGTTCATCGCGGGTGCCACCCTGTTCCTGCTCTTCCTGGCCTTCGGGTCGGTCGTGCTGCCCCTCAAGGCGGTCCTGATGGGCGCGCTGTCCCTGGGCGCCTCGCTGGGCGTGGTGGTCTGGGGCTTCCAGGAGGGCGGCTTCGCCGGCCTGCTCGGGTTCGAGCCGGTCGGCACGATCGACCCCACCTACCTGGTGCTCATCACCATCGTGGCGTTCGGCCTGGCCATGGACTACGAGCTGTTCCTGCTGAGCCGGGTCCGCGAGGAGTTCCTGCGCACCGGGGACAACACCCGCTCGGTGGCGGCGGGGCTCCAGCACACGGGCCGGATCATCACCAGCGCGGCGGTCCTGCTCGTGGTGGTGCTCCTGGCGATGGGCACCTCGGGCCTGCTGTTCCTGAAGATCATCGGCATCGGCCTGGCGATCGCGGTGTTCGTGGACGCGACCCTGGTCCGCGCGGTCATGGTCCCGGCCGCGATGCGCCTGCTGGGCGGGGTGAACTGGTGGCTGCCGCGGCCGCTGCGGTGGCTGCACGACCGCATCGGCATCTCCGAGGGCGGCGGCGAGGAGCCCGCGGCCCCGGCGCGGGCCGACGGCGGGCGCGTGCCCGCGGGGGTCTGAGTCGGGACCGGGCCCGCCGGGAGGGACTCCTCCCGGCGGGCCCGGCCGTACGCGGGTCAGGGGGCGTTCTGCAGGCGCCGTGCGCCGGCGATCGGCCGGTGCCTGCGGATGGCCTGGTAGAGGTCGTGCAGCTCGGGGCGGGGCGGAACGTTGAGCTCCCCCAGCATCCGCGTGGCCAGCACCTGGTACACGCGGACGGCCTCGGCCGTACGGCCCTCCTCGTACAGGGCCAGGATGAGGAGCCGGGCCAGGTTCTCCTCCAGCGGGTGATGCCGCAGCGCGTCGCGCAGCGGTCCCATCACCTCGGCCCGGCGGCCGGTCCGGAGGCCGACGGCGGCGTACTCCTCGAGCACCACCAGCCGGACGGTCTCCATGAACTCCCGCTCGTCGTCGAACGCGGGGCCGGACAGCTCGCCCAGGAAGGGGCCCCGCCACAGGGCCAGGGCGCGGCCGAACAGCTCGGCGGCCCGCACCTCCTCGCCGTCGTCGCGCATCGCGCGCGCGGCCTGGATCCAGGTCTGGAACAGGGCCAGGTCCGTCTGGCCGGCCTGGGGCACGAGCCGGTAGCCCGAGGGACCGCTCTCGATGGCGACACTCCTGTGCGGGGGCAGGGCGGCGAGGGCGCGGCGCAGTCCGGAAACGTACTTGTGGACCAGGTTGACGGCGTGGTTCGGGTGGCTCGGACCCCACACCATCGTGATGATGCGCTGGGTGGTCACGGCACGCTCGGCGTTGAGCGCGAGTGCCGCGAACACGGCGCGTTGTCGGGGGGCGCCCAGGGACAGGGGACCGTGCTCTCCGACGACCTCCAGTTCTCCCAGGACGGAAACGGTCGTCGGTGCCGCCTGCGTGGTTCTGATCATTCCGGAGCCCTTCCGGCGATTCTTGCGTTACCCGTCTCCAGCTTCTCGTGCACTCCGTTCCCGTTCGGTGCTCTCCGGCGTCGGTGGCGGAGGCCTTGCTCCGAAGGGGGCCGGAGTACCGCTCCGCGGCGGCGAGTGCCCGCCGCCCGTGTGCGGTGAGCCGATCATAAGCACGTGACCTGTACCTGTAAGTGACGGATAAGTCTCCCTGCGCCATCGCGGGGCGGCCCTTCGCAGGCGGGAACGTGGACCACAGGCTCCGAAGCCATCTCCTGTGTCGATCATCACAAAACACAGATGATCGGGCGAAATGATCAATTGCACGCGCATTTTCCCATGTGGACGCCTTGTGCGAAGTCAGAAGTGAAATTTTTTCACTGTGGGCCTTCAGGTCGTGCTCCAGGTCGCCTTCAGGTCGCCTCCGGATACTCGGTGCCGTGGCGGAGGCGGACCGTTCCCCGTCCGCCTCCGCCACAGGGGTCGCCCTCCTCACCGTTCCGAACCCCGTGTCCTCTCGGCGGAACGCCCGCCGAGGGGGATGTGAACGAAAGGGAAGACATGAACCGCACGACCACCGGGCCGCAGGCCACCGCGACGGCCGACGCCGCCGACCGGGACCTGGTCCACCTGGACCCCGACTTCGGGGAGCCCCGGGAACTCGACTACGACGCGACCGTCCCCCGGGGGCTGGTCCACCGCAACGCCGTCTCGGAGGTCTTCGTCACCGACTCCCGGCAGACCGGCGAGAACTCGTTCGACGTCGCCGCCCAGCTGCCCCGCGGGCACGTCATGCTGGAGACGCCCACCTACGACCTCCCGCTGATCCTGGAGGCCTGCCGGCAGACCGGGGTGCTCATCTCGCACCGGCACCTGGACGTCCCCCTGGACCGGGCGTTCATCATGCACCGCATGTCGCTGCACATCGGCGACCTCGACGGCCTGCGCCAGGGGCCCGAGCCGGGCCGCGCCCTGATCCGCACCGAGGCCGACGTCTACCGCAACCAGGCGGGCAAGCTGCGCGGCTACGACTTCCGCGCCGACGTCCTCATCAACGGGACCGAGGTCGCCAAGGCCACCGGAGCGCTCATCTTCGTGGGCCGCCCCGCCTACCAGGCGCTGCGCACCAAGGGCCGGGACGCCCTGGACTGGAGCGACGCGGCGGCGCCCCGCGCGGTCCCGGCCCCGCCCGCCGTGGTGGGCCGCCGCGACCCGCGCAACGTCGTCATCACCGACCCGGTCCAGCGCGGCGACGAGGGCTGGCGGGCCACCGTGGTCCCCGACCACGACCACCCGCACCTGTTCGACCACCCGCTGGACCACCTGCCCGGCAACCTCCTGATCGAGGCCGCCCGCCAGGTGGCGGTGGCCGCCGTGGCCCGCTCCGCGGGCCTGGACCCGGCGACCCTGGTCCCGGTCTCGGTGGACGCGTCCTTCTCCTCCTTCTGCGAGAACGACCTGCCCACCACGGTGGAGGCCGACCTGGCCCCCTTCCGCTCCGACGAGCGGTTCGGCCCGGTCGTCGGCGTGGACGTCCGGGTCAACCAGCAGGGCACGACCAACAGCTCGTTCCGGATCGAGGTGGCCCAGTGGGTGTGAACCGCATCGAGGCCGTCGTGTGCGACTACGGCGGCGTCCTCACCAACCCGCTCCACGAGACCCTGGAGCACTTCGCCCGGGCGGCCGGCCTGAGCGCCGACGCCATCCTCACGGCGATGGGCGCCGCCGCGGCCAAGGTCGGCGCCGACCCCATGGCGCTGCTGGAGGTCGGGGCCATCACCGAGGCGGAGATGGTCGCCTCCATCACCGCCGAACTGCCCGAAGGGGGATGGGCCTTGCCCGAGGACCGCACCTTCGGCGAGCTGTGGTTCGCCGGACGCACCGGCAACCACGAGTTCGCCGACTTCCTGCGCGGCCTGAGCATGGACGGCTACCGGCTGGCCCTGCTCACCAACAACGTCGTGGAGTGGGAGGACCTGTGGCGGGCGACCGTGCCCGCCGACGAGCTGTTCGAGGTCGTGGTGAACTCCGCGCACGAGGGCGTGCGCAAGCCCGACACCGAGATCTACGAGCGCCTCCTGGCCCGGCTCGGCCTGACCCCGGACCGGTGCCTGTTCGTGGACGACCTGGAGGACAACCTCAAGCCCGCCGCGGAGCTGGGCATGGCGACCGTCCGCTTCCAGGACAACGCCCAGGCCGTCGAGGAGATCACCTCGGTCCTGAAGGTCTCGGGGGCCCCGGCGAAGGCCGAGGGGGCGCGGTGAGCACCCCCGACCCGCACCCCCCGGTGCTCGTGGTCGGCGCCGGCCCCACGGGGCTGGCCGCCGCCTGCACCCTGCTGCAGAACGGTGTGCCCTGCCGCGTGGTCGAGCGCCGGGCGGGGGTGGCCGAGGAGCCCAAGGCCCTCATCCTGTGGAGCGGGGCCCTGGAGGTCCTGCGCCGCCTGGGTGTGGACCGGGAGGTGGTCGGCCGCTCCCTGCCGCTGGAGTCGGCGTCCTACTTCTCCGCCGGCAGGCGCATCGGCGGGGTCCGCTTCGGCGGGCTGGCCGACACGGCCTTCCCCGGTCCGATCTGCCTGCCCCAGCCCGGGGTGGAGCAGGCCCTGTACGACCGCCTGCTCGCCCTGGGCGGCTCCGTCGAGTGGTCCACCCGGGTCCACTCGGTGGAGCCGGCCGGGGACGGGGTCCGCGTCACCCTGGGCCCCGAGGGCGAGCCGCAGGCGGCGGAGGAGGTGGCCGTCCCCTGGGTCGTGGCCGCCGACGGCAGCCGCAGCACGGTCCGCGAGTCCCTGGGGGTGGCCTTCGAGGGCGACACCTACGACCGCGTGTTCCTGCTGGCGGACGGTGTCGTGAGCGGCCCGGCCCCGGCCCGGGAGGCCCAGTACCACCTCACCCCCGACGGGGTGCTCGTGGTGGTGCCGCTGCCCGGCGGCGGGCACCGGGTGTTCTTCGACATCGCCCCGGACGGGGAGACCGCCCCGCCCGACGACGCGCTGATCGCCCGCCTGCTGGCCGAGCGCGGCCCGCGGGGCCTGCGCGTGGACACCGTGTGGTGGCGCAGCCGCTTCCGGGTGCACGCCCGGGTGGCCCGCGAGTTCCGCCGCGGCCGGGTCCTCATCGCCGGGGACGCCGCCCACCTGCACAGCCCGGCCGGCGGCCAGGGCCTCAACACGGGCATCCAGGACGGGTTCGACCTGGCCTGGAAGCTCGCCGCGGTGCTGCGGGGCGCGCCGGAGGAGCTGCTGGACAGCTACCCGCTGGAGCGCCGCCCGACCGCCAAGGCGGTGGTGCGCAGCGCCGACCAGCAGACCCGCACCTGGATGGCGCGGTCTCCGCTGGCCCGGCTGGTGCGCGACACGCTGATGCGGACCCTGTCGGCCTCGGGGCTGCTGGAGAAGCGCCTGGTGCCGCAGCTGGCGCAGATCTCCCCGGACCTGTCGGAGAGCCCCGCCGTCACGGCGCCCCCCGCCGGTTGGCGGGCCCGTGACGCGGTGGGCGGCGCCCTGCCCGGGCGGCGCATCGGCGACGCCCCCCTGACCCCGGTCCGGGGGACCGACGCCACGAGCCTGCACGCGTACCTCGCCTCCGGGCGGCACGCGCTGCTGGTGGGCGGCGGTCCCGCGGAGCGCGTCCGGGAGGCGGCGGCCGCGCTGCGCGAGCAGGTCCCCGACGACGTGGACGTGCTGCTGCTCACCTCCGCCCCGGCCGAGCCGGAGGGCGACCACCACGTCGCCCGCCCGACCGGGGGCACCGGGGCCGGGACCGGGTGGGTGGTCCACGTCCGGCCGGACGCGGTCGTCTCCGCGGTCGCCGCGCTGGACGCCGACTGGAGGCCGGGGGTGTTCCTGGGCGGCGTCCTGCTGCCCGGTGCCGAGCGGTCCCTCAGGTAAATGATATGTGAACCCTATCGTTTAGGTTGATGATCGTCGCATGTTTATACAGTATTGTGGCGGCGACGGCACCCGTGATGGCGGCCGGAGGATTCCGGCCGCCATCGGCGGTTCCGCCCGCGAACGACGAACGGGGGTGACACGATGCTCGACGCACTGACCCGGCTCACCACGCGCAGGCCCTGGTGGGTCCTGGCGGCCGCGCTCCTCGCGGTGATCGGCGCGGTGGTCCTGGGCTCCGGTGTCGCCGACCGCCTCCGGGCGGGCCAGGGCACCGAGGACCCCTCCTCGGAATCGGCCCGGGCCGCCGAGATCCTGGAGGAGCACTTCCCCGACAGCAGGCCCAACCTGATCCTCCTGGTGACCGCCGAGGACGGGGTGGACGACCGCGAGGCCGCCGCCCGCGCCCTGGGACTGGCCGAGGGACTGGCCTACGAGGACGGCGTCGCCGGGGTCACCTCCTACTGGCAGACCGGCTCCGACGAGCTGAAGTCCGACGACGGCACCCGCGCGCTCATCGCCGCGCACGTGTCCGGCACCGAGGCCGAGGCGGGCGCGGCCGTGGCCGACCTCGCCGAACGCTACGGCGGCGACCACGGACCCCTCACCGTCGGCGTCGGCGGGCAGACCGCCGTCCTCAACGACATCGAGACCACCATCGCCGAGGACCTGGTCCGCTCGGAGGTGATCGCGCTGCCCCTGACGCTGCTCATCCTCGTGTGGGTCTTCGGCAGCGTCGTCTCGGCGTCCCTGCCCCTGCTGGTCGGGGTGGTGTCCATCATCGGCACCAACGCGGTGCTGTGGGCGATCGCCGGGTTCACCGACGTGTCGGTGTTCGCCCAGAACCTCACCATCGCGCTCGGCCTGGGCCTGTCCATCGACTACGCCCTGCTCATGGTCCGCCGCTTCCGGGCCGAGCTCGCGACCGGCGCCACGCCGGCGCAGGCCACGCTCACCACCGTCCGCACGGCGGGGCGCACGGTCGTCTTCTCGGCCCTGGCCATCTCGGCCGCCCTGGCCGGGATGCTGTTCTTCCCCCTGTACTTCCTGCGGTCCTTCGCCTACTCCGGCGTGACCGTGGTGCTGCTGGCCGCCCTGACCTCCCTGGTCGTGCTGCCGGCCGTGCTCACCCTGCTGGGCCCGCGCGTCAACGCGCTGGACCCGCGCCGCCTGCTGCGCCGGGGCTCGGCCCCGCCCCCGGAGGAGGCGGCCGACCGGCGCTGGGGCCGGCTGACCCGCGCGGTCATGGGGCGGGCCCCGGTCTTCGCCCTGACCGCCCTGGCCCTGCTCGTCGCGGTCGGGCTGCCCTTCCTGCGGGTGGAGTTCGGCATGGCCGACGACCGCCAGCTGCCCGCCGGGGTCGAGTCGCGCGAGGTCATGGACACCATCCGCACGGACTTCGGCTCCACCGCCACCGGCGCCGTCGACGTGCTCGTCCACCAGGCCCCGCAGGACACCGACACCGGACTGCTGGACGACTACGCCGCCGCGCTCTCGCGCCTGGACAACGTCCAGGAGGTCCGCTCCCCGCTGGGCGTCCACACCGACGGCGGCCACCTGCGCGAGCGCACCCCCGTGGACGCCCTGCGCGAGTCCGAGGACCTGGCCTACATCCAGGTCATCCCGGACGCGGAGGTCGAGGACATCTCCCTGGAGAGCCAGAACCTGGTCCGCGACATCCGCGCGGTCGGCACGCCCCTGGAGGTCTCGGTCACCGGCCAGGCCGCCGCGGTCGTGGACGCCCAGGCGGCCATCGCCGAGCGCGTCCCGGCCACCCTGGCCGTGGTCGTCGCCGCCATGCTGGTCCTGGTCTACCTGCTCACCGGCAGCGTCCTCCTGCCCCTGCTGTCGGTGCTGTTCAACGCGCTCAGCCTGACCGCCATGTTCGGCGCCGTCGTCTGGGTGTTCCAGGACGGCAACCTCTCCGGACTGCTCGGGTTCACCCCGACGGGGTTCATCGACACGGCCCTGCCCGTCCTCATGTTCTGCATCGCCTTCGGGCTGTCGATGGACTACGGGGTCTTCCTGCTGTCCCGGATGCGCGAGGAGTACGACCGCACCGGCGACCACCGCACGGCCGTCGAGCTCGGACTCCGGCGCACCGGCGGCATCATCACCGCCGCCGCGGTCGCCCTGGCGGTCGTCCTCGTCGTCATCGGCGCCTCCCGGGTGACCAACACGATGATGCTCGGCTGGGGCGTCGCCCTGGCCGTCATCGCCGACGCCACCGTCGTGCGCTGCCTCCTGGTGCCCTCGGTCCTGCGCATGACCGGCGCCGCCACCTGGTGGGCGCCCGGCCCGCTGCGCCGGTTCCACCGCTTCTTCGACGCCACCCTGGGCGAGAACGCGGCCGAACCCGGCCGCGCCGCCGCCGACCGGCGGGACCCCGCGGGGCCCGCGCAGACCCCGGCACCCGAACCCGGTGCCGCACCCGCCCGAGAGACCGCGGAGGTGGCCCGTGCCCGGGACTAGGAACACCCTCATCGCCGCGGGCGCGGTCGCCGCCGTGGCCGCCGCCGCGCTGGTCCTGCTCCCGTCGGGGGAGGACGGGCCGTCCGCGGCGCCCGAGCCCACCGCCCGGGAGCGCGCGCAGGCCACCGCCGAGCGCATGGCCGCCGCGGACATCGTCGACGTCCCGGTGAGCTTCACCGTCACCAACCGCAACGGATCGCGGCTGCCCTGCAACAGCGACGGCGGGGAGTACACCCTCCGGGGCCACCTCACCGGCCCCGCCGACGCGCTGGAGCAGGACGACCCCGCCGTCACCGTCTACCAGCACGGGCAGGCGGCGGGGGAGTGGTTCTGGCGGCTGGACGAGCCCGGCTACCACCACACCGAGGAGATGGCGCTGCTGGGCCACGTCTCCCTGACCCTGGACCGGCTCGGCTACGGCGGCGGGCGGCCCGACGGCCTGGCCATGTGCCTGGGGTCGCAGGCCGACATGACCGCCCAGGTCATCGAACAGGTCCGCGCGGGCGACTACACGCTGGGGGAGGGCGACGGCGGCTCCGACCGGGTGCCCGACGAGCCCCCCGCCTTCGACACCGTCGTCCTGGCCGGGCACCACAGCGGCGCCCAGATCGCCCAGATCACCGCCTACTCGTTCGACGGACCGGCCGCCCCCGACGCGCTGGCCCTCATGGCCTGGAGCGGCACCGGCGTGACCGACCGCGCCAACGCCCGCTTCTTCGGCGGCCTGGCCTCCTGCATGCAGGGCGGAGTGCCCGCCGAGGCCGAGGCCGGACCGCCCGACCCCGACGGCGCGGACGCGGCCGGATACACCTACGTGGACGTCGGCCGCACCTCCTACACCCGGGCCAACTTCCGCGACCCCGCGACCCCGGTGGCCGCCCTGGCCGCCGGCCTCCAGGACCGCACGCCCTGCGGCGACCTGGGGACCCAGGTCGAGGCGCTGGCCACCGACACCCGCAACCTCCACCGCGTCGAGGTGCCCGTCCTCTTCGCCTTCGCCGACGCCGACACCCGCGTGTCCGACGGCGCCGACCACGCCGGGCTCTTCACCGGGGCCCCCGACACCGAGACCGTCACGGTGGCCGACGCGGGCCACTACCTCGTCCTCGAACCCGGGGCGGCCGAGCTGCGCACGTCCCTGGCCGACTGGCTGGAGGAACAGCGGTGAACACCACCGGAGCACCCCCGCACCGCACGTCCCGGCGCCGCCTGCGCGCCGCGGCCCTGGCGGCCTCCCTCCTGCTCGCCGCTGCGGCGGCCACGGGCGCGGCGGCGCGCGAACCCTCCTCGGGCCCGGCGGCCGCCGCCGGGCCCGCCCCGGCGGCGGACCCCGCCGCCCACCGGACCCCCCGCGAACCGGCCGTGACCCCGCCCGGCGTCGTGGACCTGGCCGTCGAGTTCACCGTCGACAACGTCAACCGCACCCGCGGCCAGTGCTCCGCCGACGGCGAGGAGTACACGGTCCGGGGACACCTGACCGCCCCCGAGGA
Organism: Nocardiopsis changdeensis; assembly: GCF_018316655.1. Taxonomy (GTDB): domain Bacteria; phylum Actinomycetota; class Actinomycetes; order Streptosporangiales; family Streptosporangiaceae; genus Nocardiopsis; species Nocardiopsis changdeensis. The sequence continues at coordinate 2,471,070 of NZ_CP074133.1, forward strand.
GGTCCTGGCCGCCGACGCGCCCGCCGTCGCCCTGCTCGTCCACGGCACCAACACCGGCGAGTGGATCTGGCGCCTGGACGTCGAGGGCCGCAACTACGTCAACGAGCTCGCCGAGCGCGGGCACGCCTCGGTCACCATCGACCGCCTCGGCTACGGCTCCAGCGACATCCCCGAGGGGTTCGCCAGCTGCAGCGGGGCGCACGCCGACATCGCCCACCAAGTGGTCGAACAGCTGCGCGCGGGCGACTACCGCGTCGAGGGCGACGACCCGGTGTCCTTCGACACCGTCGTCATGGGCGGCCACTCCAGCGGCGCCCTGGTCGCCGAGAGCGTGGCGGTCTCCTTCGGCGGCGTCGACGGCCTGCTGCTCACCGGCTGGGCGGCCGTCGGCATCACCGACGACACCAACCGCCGGTTCCTCACCGCCTACCGCACCTGCCTGGAGGGCGGCGAGGAGCACGGGTCCCCGGGCGATCCCCGCGGCTACGTGTACTTCGACCCCACCCTGGAGGACTTCACCGAGGGCGGGCTCGGCCCGCACGCCGACCCGGCCGTCGTCGCCGAGATCGAGGGGCTGTGGGGCCGCAACCCCTGCGGGGTCATGGTCTCCGAGCCCATGGCGATCCTCTACGACCTCGACCTGATCGGCGAGATCGACGTCCCCGTCCACCTGGTCTTCGGCGCCCACGACGTGCTGCGCCAGGGGGTCGAGGGGTACCCGGGCCTGTTCACCTCCAGCCCCGAGGTCACCGAGACGACCCTCACCGACGCCGGACACTTCGTCACCATCGACGCCGGCGCGGAACTCCTGTACGACACGGCGGCCGAGTGGATGGACCGGCACGCCCCCACGACCTGACCCTGGAAGGCGAGAGCACCATGGCAACCTCATCGACCACCGCCTCACCCCCGGGCGCCGGCGGCACCGGCGGCCCGCCGCAGCGCCCGCCCCTGCTGGCCCGCCTGGGGGAGGGCCTGGCCCGCCGTCCGGGCCGGGTCATCATCCTGGCGATCGTCCTGACGCTGCTCGGGGTGTTCCTGGCCGCCGGCACGATGGACCGGCTGCTGCTGAGCCGCTTCGAGAGCCCCGGCTCGGAGTCGGCGCTGGTGGAACAGCGCCTGGAGGAGGGCTTCGGCACCGGCAAGCACCACTTCCTGCTCCTGGTCACCGCCCAGAACGGCGACGTGGACGACCCGGCCGTGGTCGAGGCCGCCACCGCCCTGGAGGAGGAGCTGGCCTCCCGGGAGGGCGTCGCCGAGACCGCCTCCTACTGGGGCCGCGGCGACTCCCCGGCGATGCGCTCCGAGGACGGCTCCCAGGCGCTCATCACCGTGCGCATGGAGGGGACCGTCACCGAGGCCCGCACCGCGCTGGGCGAGATCTCCCCGGACTTCACCCGCGAGGACGACGTCCTGCGGGTGGAGGTCGGCGGCGGCGACGAGATCTTCCGCCAGGCCGCCGAGCAGGCCCAGGCGGACTTCCTGCTCGCCGAGGCGATCATCTTCCCGCTGGTGTTCGTGCTGCTGTTCGTCATCTACCGCCGGCTCTCGGTGGCCGCGCTGACCCTGGGCATGGGCCTGTTCTCGGTGATCACCACGCTGGCCCTGCTGCGCGGGGTCACCTACATCACCGATGTGTCCACCTTCGCCGCCAACCTCACCCTGGTCATGGGCGTGGGCCTGGGCGTCGACTACAGCCTGTTCGTCATCAACCGGTTCCGGGAGGAGCTGGCCCGCGGCCGGGAGGTCCCCGAGGCCGTCGCGATCGCGGTCGCCAAGGCCGGGCGGACCGTCGCGTTCAGCGGCCTCACCGTCGCCGTCGCGCTGTCGTGCCTGATGCTCTTCCCGTTCCCGTTCCTGCAGTCCTTCGCCTACTCCGGCATGGGCACGGTGCTGACCTCGGTGTTCGCCTCCCTGGTCATCCTGCCCGCCGCGCTGGCCAAGGTCGGCCACCGGGTCCGGCCCAAGCGCGAGCCCGACCCCGACCGCGGCTGGTGGCACGACACCGCCCTGCGGATGATGCGCCGCCCCGTGCTGTGGGGCCTGCCCGCCCTGGTCGTCGTCCTGGTGCTGGCCGCCCCGGCCGTGGGACTGAACTTCGGCCTGCCCGACGCCCGGGTGCTGCCCCAGGGCAACTCCAGCCGCGACGTCCAGGACCAGATCGAGACCGGGTTCGCCCAGGAGGAGATGGACGCCGTCCAGGTGGTCGTCGACCTGCCGGGCGCCGAGGCCCAGGACGCGTCCGCGAGCGACTACGCCGCCGAGCTGTCCCGGGTGGAGGGCGTCTACCAGGTGGACGCGCTCACCGGGCGGTACGTGGACGGACAGCAGGTCGCGGGCCCCGAGCCGGGCGCGCAGGAGCGGTTCGGCTCGCCCGAGGCCACGTGGTTCTCCGTGGTGCCCGAGACCGAGGCGATCTCCGACGGCGAGGACCTGATCGAGCGCATCCGGGACGTGCCCGCGCCGGCCGCCGCCGAGATCGGCGGCTACCCGGCCGACCTCGCCGACTTCCGCGCGGCGCTGCTGGGGCAGGTGCCCCTGGTGTTCGGGCTCATCCTGGCCATCACCTTCGTCCTGCTGTTCCTCATGACCGGGAGCCTGCTGCTGCCCGCCAAGGCGATCGTGCTCAACGTGCTCAGCCTCGCGGTGATGTTCGGCGTGATGGTGTGGATCTTCCAGGAGGGCAACCTGTCCGGGCTGCTCGGGTTCACCGCCAACGGGACCCTGGAGACGACCTTCCCGATCCTGATGTTCTGCATCGCGTTCGGGCTCTCCATGGACTACGAGGTGTTCATGATGTCCCGGATCAAGGAGGAGTACGACCTGACCGGGGACAACACCCGGGCGGTCGCGGCCGGGCTGCAGCGGAGCGGTCCGCTGGTCACGGCGGCGGCGGTCATCCTGGCCGCGTCGTTCGCCACCTACGCGGTGTCCGACGTGCTCTACCTGATGATGCTCTCGATCGGGATGGCGGTGGTGATCATCGTGGACGCCACGCTCATCCGCGGGGTGCTGGTGCCGGTGTTCATGCGCCTGGCGGGCGACGCCAACTGGTGGGCGCCCGCACCGCTCAAGAGGCTGCACGCCCGGTTCGGCATCTCGGAGTAGGGGGAGTGCCGCCGGGGGCCGCCCCTCCCGGGCCCCCGGCGGACCCCCGGGTCACTCGTGCTTGGTGACCCGGGGGTGGGCGTCCAGCAGGCGCCCCGACAGCTCGTGCAGCACCGTCCGCTCCTCCTGGGAGAGCGGGGCGAAGAACTCCTCCTCGGCGGTGGACACCGCCTCACGGGCCTTCTGCAGCAGCAGGGCGGACTCGGGGGTGGGCGTCACGATGTAGCGCCTGCGGTCCTTCGGGTTGCGCTTGCGCTCGGCCAGCCCGCGGGACTCCAGGTCGTCGATGAGGCCGACCATCACGTTGGGGTCCACCCCCAGGGCCCGGCTCAGCTCCTTCTGGGAGGGGTCGGACATCGCCTCCGCCGCGGCCAGCACGTGGAACTGGCGGGCGGTGATCTCCTGCGGCCCGAAGATGTCGAGGGTGACGGCCTGGACCAGTTCGCCCAACTTGATCAGCCGGTAGCCGGTCGTGTGCCACAGGGGCGTCTCCCAACCCGACGCGTTCTCCATTCCGGACCGCCTTAGAAATTCATAAGCCGAAATTATTATCTCGTTACATGATAGTTGGGATGTGACATCATGGCGGACACGGAAACGCCACGACTTCCGAAGCGGGACCGCTCCCTGGTGACCGGGGCCACCGGCCTGCTGGGCGGCAACATCGTCCGACTCCTCCTCGGCCTGGACCAGGAGGTCGTCGCCCTGGTCCGGGACATGGAGCGGGCGCGCCGCCTGCTGCCCGACGACCCCCGCCTCCACCTGGTCCGCGGCGACGTCACCGAGCCGTCCACCTACCGGGGGCACCTGACCGGGGTCGACGAGGTCTTCCACACCGCCGCCTACTTCCGCGAGTACTTCCAGGACCCCACCCTCACGGCGCCCCTGGAGAGGATCAACGTGCAGGGCACCGAACAGGTCCTGAGCGCGGCCGCCACCTCCGGCGTCCCCGTGTTCCTGCACACCGGCTCCATCAACACCATGGCCCTGCGCGGCCCCGAGCGCCCCGCCGACGAGTCCACCCCGCCCCCGGAGAAGTACGCGCGGCCCGCGGTGTCGGACACCTACCCCACCAGCAAGGTGCGCGCCGACCGGGCGGTCGCCGCCATGGTCCGCTCCGGCCGGACCGGGGACACCCGGGTGGCCACCGTCCTGCCCGGCTGGATGTGGGGCCCGGGCGACGCCGGACCGACCTCCGCCGGCCGCCTCTTCCTCGACGTCGCCAAGGGCAGGGTCCGTGCCATCCCGCGCCTGCACAACTACGTGGTGGACGCCCGCGACGTCGCCTACGCCTGCGTCGCCGCCGCCCGGGTGGGCACCGCCGACCGCTACGTGGTGGCCGGGGAGAAGCGGTCGCTGCCCGCCCTGACCGACACCGTCGCCGCGGAGACCGGGGCCCGGGCGCCCCGGTCGGTCCCCGCCGGCCTGGCCACCGCGGCCGCCGCCCTCATGGAGCTCAGCGCCCGCCTCCGCGGCGGGGAGCCCACGGCCACCCGCGAGGGCGTCCGGGTGCTGCGGGAGGGGGACGCGCGCAACATCAGCTCCGACCTGGCCCGCCGCGAACTGGGCGTGGGGTTCCGCCCCGTCGCCGAGACGGTCACCGCCATGGGCGCCTGGTACCGGACCCACGGCATGCTGCCCGCCGGGCAGGCGCGCGCCGGATCCGTCCGCTGACCCCGGGCGCACGACGGGCCCGGCCCCTTCCCGGGGCCGGGCCCGTCCCGGTCTCCCGGGCGGTCACCGCGGAGGTCAGACGGCCTTCGGGTCGCCCTCGTGGAACCGCTTGCCGTTGACGGCCTCGGACACCCCGACCTTGTCCAGGTAGGGGGTGATGCCGCCGGTGTGGAACGGCCAGCCCGCACCCGTGATCAGGCACAGGTCGATGTCGGCGGCCTCGGCCACGACGCCCTCGTCCAGCATGATCCCGATCTCCCGGGCCAGCGCGCGCAGCGCGCGGTCCAGGATCTCCGGCTCGGTGGACGGCGCGTCCCCGCCCGCGAACAGCTTCTTCACCTCGGGGTCGATGGTGAAGTCGGGGGCGAAGATCGCGGTCTTGCCCTCCTTGACGATCTCGCCCAGCTGCGGCGACACCGCGAAGCGGTCCGGGAAGGCCTCGTGCAGGGTCTCCGACACGTGCAGCGCGACGGCCGGGCCGACCAGCTGCAGCAGCATCAGCGGCGACATCGGCAGGCCCAGCGGGGCCACCGCGCGGTCGGCCACCTCGGGCTCGGTGCCCTCGGACACCGCGCTCAGGACCTCGCCCATGAACAGGGTGAGCAGGCGGTTGACCACGAACGCCGGGGCGTCCTTGCACAGGACGGCGGTCTTCTTCAGCTTCTTGGCGACGGCGAACGCCGTGGCCAGGGCGGCGTCGTCGGTCTTCTCGCCGCGGATGATCTCCAGCAGCGGCAGCACGGCGACGGGGTTGAAGAAGTGGAAGCCGACGACCCGCTCGGGGTGCTCCAGCTTCGAGGCCATCTCGGTGATGGACAGCGAGGAGGTGTTGGTGGCCAGGATCGCCTCGGGGGAGACCACGGCCTCCACCTCGGCGAACACCTGCTGCTTGACCTCCATCTTCTCGAACACGGCCTCGATGACGAAGTCGGCGTCCGCGAAGGCGTCCTTGGTCAGCGAACCCGTGACCAGGGCCTTGAGGTGGTTGGCCTTGTCCTGGTTGACGCGCCCCTTCTTGAGGAGCTTGTCGACCTCGCTGTGGACGTAGGCGACGCCCTTGTCCAGGCGCTCCTGGTCCAGGTCGGTCATGACGACCGGCACGTCCAGGCGGCGGGCGAACAGCAGCGCCAGCTGGCCGGCCATCAGGCCCGCGCCCACGACGCCGACCTTGGTGACCTTGCGGGCCAGCGACTTGTCCGGGGCGCCGGCGGGCCGCTTGGCGCGCTTCTGCACCAGGTCGAAGGCGTACAGGCCGGCCTTGAGCTCGGGGCTCATGATGAGGTCGGCCAGCGCCTCGTCCTCGGCGGCGAAGCCCTCGTCCCGGGTGCGGGTCCTGGCCTCGGCCACCAGCTCGACGGCGCGGGCCGGGGCCGGGGCGGCGCCGTGCAGCTTGCCCTCGACCACGAACCGGGCCATGTTGACGGCGTTGTCCCAGGCCTCGCCCTTGTCGACCGCGGGGCGCTCGACGGTGACCTCGCCCTTGACGACCCTGGCCGCCCAGCGCAGGGACTCCTCGACGAAGTCGGCGGGCTCGAACATCGCGTCGGCGATGCCCAGCTCGAACGCCTGCGCGCCCTTGAGCACCTTGTTCTGGGCCAGCGGGTTCTCGATGATGACCTTGAGGGCCTTCTCGGCGCCGATCAGGTTCGGCAGCAGGTAGGTGCCGCCCCAGCCGGGCACCAGGCCCAGGAAGGTCTCGGGCAGGGACAGCGCCGGGACGCCGGAGGAGATGGTGCGGTAGGTGCAGTGCAGGCCCACCTCGACCCCGCCGCCCATGGCCGCGCCGTTGATGAGCGCGAAGGTCGGCACGTCCAGCTCGCCGAGCTTGCGGAACACGTCGTGGCCGAGCCGGCCGATGGCCAGCGCCTGCTCGCGGTTCTGGATCGCGGGCACGCCGCTGAGGTCGGCGCCGACGGCGAAGATGAACGGCTTGCCGGTGATCGCCACCGCCACGATGTCCTTGCGGGCGCGGGCGGCCTCGATGGCGGCGTCCAGGGCGAGCAGGCCGCCGGGGCCGAAGGTGTTGGGCCGGGTGTGGTCGTGGCCGTTGTCCAGGGTGATCAGGACGGCGGTGCCGGCACCGTAGGGGAGCTCGATGTCACGGGAGATCGCCTTGGTGACGACCTCGTCCTTGAACAGCTCGCGCGCAGCGTCCAGTGCGGTGCTCACTTGCCCCCCTCGTAGTTGGTGTTCTCCCAGAGCACGGTGCCGCCCATGCCCATACCGACGCACATGGTGGTGATGCCGTAGCGGACGTCGGGACGCTCGGCGAACTGGCGGGCGAGCTGCATCATCAGCCGCACGCCGGAGGAGGCCAGCGGGTGGCCCAGCGCGATGGCGCCGCCCCACGGGTTGACGCGGGCGTCGTCGTCGGCGATGCCGAAGTGCTCCAGGAAGGCGAGCACCTGGACGGCGAAGGCCTCGTTGATTTCGATGAGGCCGATCTCGTCCATCGTGATGCCCTGGCGGGCCAGCAGCTTCTCGGTGGCCGGGACCGGGCCGACGCCCATGACCTCGGGCTCGACACCGGCGAAGGAGAAGTCGACGAGGCGCATCCTGGCGTCCAGGCCCAGCTCCTGCGCGACCTCCTCGGCGGCCAGGATGGCGCCGGTGGCTCCGTCGTTGAGGCCGGCGGCGTTGCCGGGCGTCACGTTGCCGTGCGCGCGGAAGGGGGTCTTGAGCCCGGCCAGGGACTCCATGGTGGTGCCCGGCCGCGGCGGCTCGTCCTTGGTGGCCAGGCCGTAGCCCTGCTCCAGGGAGCGGACGACGACCTCGACCAGGTCGGGCTGGATCCTGCCGTCGGCGTAGGCCTTGGCGACCTTCTCCTGGCTGCGCACCGCGTAGGCGTCGGCGCGCTCCTTGGTGATGGAGGGGTACCGGTCGTGCAGGTTCTCGGCGGTGTTGCCCATGACCAGCGCGGACGGGTCGACCAGCTTCTCGGAGAGGAAGCGCGGGTTGGGGTCGACGCCCTCGCCCATCGGGTGGCGGCCCATGTGCTCGACGCCGCCGGCGATCACCACGTCGTAGGCGCCGAAGGCGATGCCCGCGCCGGAGGTGGTCACGGCGGTGAGGGCGCCGGCGCACATGCGGTCGATGGCGTAGCCGGGGACGCTGCGCGGGAGTCCGGCCAGGATCGCGGCGGTGCGCCCGATGGTCAGGCCCTGGTCGCCGATCTGGGTGGTGGCGGCGATGGCCACCTCGTCGATGCGCTCCGGGGGCAGGCCCGGGTTGCGGCGCATCAGTTCGCGAATGACGCGGACGACCATGTCGTCGGCGCGCGTCTCGGCGTAGAGGCCCTTGCCTGACTTGCCGAACGGGGTGCGGACCCCGTCGACGAATACGACATCGCGGGCGGTTCGCGGCACGATGGCCCCTCCTTCTCCAAGGTGTGGGTGGACTTTCGAGCCCATGCTACTCGCCGGTAACAAATTGCGCGAGTGCCGGATTCCCCGACGTCCGGACGGCGGTCCGGTACTGACGATCGATGGGGTCGGGTTCGAACTTTCGGCCGATGCGCGGGGCGGGGCGGGCCGGTTGACTGGAACGGCCCGCGACGTCCCGCCGCGCCTACTTTCGCACGGTTCGGGGGCCGCGACGGGAAACCGACACGGACGGGGAGACGACCCTTGGCGGACGACCGCGAACACCGGGAGATGCTGCGCGCCGCACCGCGCGCCCCCCTGCACCGACTGCTCTCCCACGCCCGTCCCCACCTGCGGGTCCTGCTGGTGGGCGGCTCGCTGACCCTGGCGGGCGGCGCGGTCGGCCTGGCCCAGCCGCTGGCGGCCCGCTACGTCATCGACGCGCTGGGCGCGGGCGGGCCGCTGCTGGCGCCGGTGCTGCTGCTGGCCGCCGCGGTGGTGGTCGGGGCCCTGATCGGAGCCCTGGGCTCCTTCCTGCTGGAGCGCACCGGCCAGGGCGTCGTACTGGACGTGCGCCGCGGCCTGGCGGGATCCCTGGTCCGGCTGCGGGTCGCCGAGGTCGACCGGCTCACCCCGGGCGACCTGGTGGCCCGGCTGACCGCCGACACCACCCTGCTGCGCACCGTCACCACCAGCGGCCTCACCGACCTGGTCACCGGCGCGGTGCTGCTGGTGGGCGGCATCGCCGTCATGGCGGTCCTGGACCCCGTCCTGCTCCTGGTCACCCTGGGCATGATCCTCGTGGTCGGCGTGCTCATGGCCCTGGTCCTGCCGCGCATCGGCCGGGCCACCCAGGAGGCCCAGGCCGCGCTGGGCGCGATGGGCGGCCGGCTGGAGCGGGTGTTCGGGGCCTTCCGCACGGTCAAGGCGTCCTCCGCCGAGGACACCGAACTCGCCCGCCTGGACGAGGCCGCGGTGGACTCCTGGCGCAAGGGGGTCGCGGTCGCGGGCTGGAGCGCGCTGTCGGGCACCTTCACCGGACTGGCCGTCAACGTCGCCTTCCTGGTGGTGCTGGCGCTGGGCGGCGGCCGGGTGGCGGCGGGCACCCTGGAGGTCTCCACCCTCATCGCGTTCCTGCTGCTGCTCTTCTACCTGATGCAGCCGATCGGGATGCTGGTCACCTCGCTCACCGACCTCCAGGCCGGACTGGCCGCGGTCCGGCGCATCGACGAGGTCGCCGGGCTCGACCGGGAGGACACCGGCGGCGGCACGGCGGGGGCGCCCGAGGCCCCCCGCGAGCCCGCCTCGGTGGTGTTCGAGGACGTCGTCTTCCGCTACCGGCCCGAGCTGCCACCGGTGCACCACGGCGTGTCCTTCGCCGCCTCCGGGGCCGGGCTCACCGCCCTGGTCGGCCCCTCCGGCGCGGGCAAGACCACCGTCTTCTCCCTCATCGAGCGGTTCTACGACGCCACCTCGGGACGCGTCCTGCTCGACGGGACCGACGTCCGCGACCTCCCGCTGCGCGACCTGCGCGCCCGGATCGGGTACGTGGAGCAGGACGCGCCGGTGCTGGAGGGCACCCTGCGGGAGAACCTGGCCCTGGCCGCCCCGGACGCCACCGACGCGGACCTGGCCGAGGCCGTGGCCCGGGCCCGCCTCACCGACCTGGTCTCCCGGCTGCCCGGCGGCCTGGACGGCGTCATCGGGCACCGCGGGGTGACCCTCTCCGGCGGCGAGCGCCAGCGGGTGGCCATCGCCCGCGCGCTGCTGCGCCGGCCCCGCCTGCTGCTCATGGACGAGGCCACCTCGCAGCTGGACGCCGCCAACGAGGGGGCGCTCAAGGAGGTGATGATGGACGCCGCCCGCACCACCAACGTCATCGTGGTCGCCCACCGGCTCTCCACCGTCACCGGGGCCGACCGCATCGTCGTCATGGACGCCGGCCGGGTCCGGGCGGTGGATACCCACGCCGAGCTCCTGGAGGGCGACGACCTGTACCGCGACCTGGCCGCCGGGCAGCTGCTGGCCCCCGCCCAGGGGAACTGACACGAAGGCCCCGTGCCCGGCGGGAGACCGGGCACGGGGCCGTGGATGGCGTGGGAGCCGCGGCGGGCCGGGCTCAGAACAGGGCGTCGGCCTCGCGGTGGCGGCCCGCGGCGCTGTAGGCGCCCGCCAGGTCGCGGCGCAGCCGCAGCGTCAGCCGACGCACCTCCGGGTCGCCGGAGGAGTTGAGCGCCACCCGGTAGGCGTCGCGCAGCGTCTCCACCGCCTCGTCGGTGCGCCCCGCCTGGGTGTAGGCGCGGCCCAGCCGGTGGTGCACGGTCAGGGTGTCCAGGTGGCCCTTGCCCATCCGGCGCCGCCGCCCGGCCAGGACCATCCGCAGCTGGCGGACGGCCTCGTCGTGGCGGCCCGCCATGTTCTGCGCGGCGCTCAGCCCCAGCCGCAGGTCCTCGCTGCGCTCGGCGTCCTGCACGTCCGCCAGCGCCCGCTCGTAGTGCGCCATCGCGGCGTCCAGCCGCCCGCTGCGCCGGTAGCACACGGCCAGCCGGCTGCGCGCCTCCACGGTGTCCTCGTCGCTGGGCCCGAACGCGCTCTCCCGGTCCCGCAGCAGCACCTCCCACTGGGCGGCCGCGTCGGCGGGGCGGCCGGCGTCCTCGAACGCCCAGGCCAGGTTCTCCCGGATGATCTCGGTGCGCGGGTGCTCGGTGCCGAAGACCGCGACGGCCTCGTCCAGGGCCAGCTCGAACTGCTGCACGGCGGCCTGACGGCGGCCCATCTGCGCGTACTTGGTCGCCAGGTTGTTGCGGGCGGTGATGGTGTCGGGGTGCTCGGTGCCCAGGCGCTCCACCAGGGACCGCAGGGTGCGCTCCAGCGAGGCGGCGCGCATCCCGGCGGTGGGGGCGGGCTGTGCGGAGGACCCGGCCCCGCCCGGGCCGGCGGCCGGGGACCCGGCGCCGGGGACTTCGCGGGAGGGGTCGGTGATCACAGCGGTCGGGGCGGTGATCCGTGAGGGAAGGGCGTCGGAGGCCTCCACACCCCGGACGTCCGCCCGCACCGGGGTGGCGTCGGAGGGGACACCCCCGTCGACGGAGCGCACCCGGTCGGTACGCGTACGTCCGGTTCCACCGAACAGCGAACGCCAGAACGACAGCGGACTCACCTCTTTTCCCTGACCGCATCCTCGTGCACGCGCGCACCGGGCCGGACCGCCGGTGCTCCTCGCGCGGTGTGCCCCCACACCGTCGCAACGTTCCCTCTCCACCGTCAAGAGGTCACAGCGCCCTGAAATTCCAAGGCACAGTTCCATAACTTAAACGGACACGAGGCCATGGAACAGGCGGTCCGGGCCCCCTATGTGCGGTGACTTCGGCCACACCGGGGTTGAGGACGCGGAAGAAGGGTAAAGGTTCACCCTTCTTCGGCTGTTCTCAGAGCAGTCGCGAGGGGTTCCGAGGTAAGTCCGATCTGCCACTCCCGGGCCCCGCGCTCGCGCAGGAACGCCCCCACCGAGTCGGGGTCCACGGCCGCCGGCGGCGCCCACGCCAGCCGCCGCACGGTGTCCGGCAGCAGCAGGTTCTCGGTCGGCATCACGACGTCCTCGGCGATGCCCGTGACCGTCGCCCGCGCCGCCTCCAGCCGCCGTGCGGCCTCGGGGGCGCGGTCGGCCCACCGGTTGACCGGGGGCGGCCCGTCACCGGGCGCGTTGGGCCGGGGCAGGTCGGCCTGGGCCATCTCCCGGGCCCGGTCGATCGCCTTCATCCACGTCCCCGGGTACCGGCGCGCCAGTTTGATCCCGAACTGGCGGATGCGGTTCAGCTCCGTGGAGTTCTTGGGCATCGTGGACGCGGCCTCCACGATCGCCGCGTCCGGCAGCACCCGGCCGGGGGAGATGTCGCGCTCCTGCGCGATCCGGTCGCGCTCGTACCACAGCTCCCGCACCGCGGCCAGGGACCGCTGGTTGCGCACCCGGTGGATGCCCGAGGTCCGGCGCCAGGGGTCGGCGCGCGGCTCCTTGGGCGGCGCGGCCAGCACGGACGCGAACTCCTCGCGCGCCCACTCCAGCTTCCCGGCCTCCTCCAGCTCCGTCTCCAGCGCGTCGCGCAGCTCGATGAGGATCTCCACGTCCAGCGCCGCGTACCGCAGCCAGTCCTCCGGCAGCGGGCGCTGCGACCAGTCCACGGCGGAGTGCTCCTTGGCCAGGCGCACGTGCAGCATCCGCTCCACCATGAAGCCCAGGCCCACCCGCTGGTACCCGAGCAGGCGGCCGGCCAGCTCGGTGTCGAACAGCCGCCGCGGGCGCAGGTTGACCTCGCTCAGGCACGGCAGGTCCTGGTGTGCGGCGTGCAGCACCACCTCGGCGTCGCCGACGACCTCGTCCAGACCGCTCAGGTCGGGGCAGGCGATCGGGTCGATCAGAGCCGACCCCGAACCCTCCCGGCGCAGCTGGACCAGGTAGGCGCGCTGTCCGTAGCGGTAGCCCGACGCCCGCTCGGCGTCGACCGCGACCGGGCCGCTGCCGGCGGCGACGGCTGCGACGACTCCGGCCAGGGCGTCGGCGTCGGAGGTGACCTCCGGCAGACCTTCGCGTGGTTCCCGTAGCAGAGGCGCCATCTCGGCGTCGTCGTCACCTGGTTCACGGGGTTCTGTCTTCGAGTTCAACGCGTTCGCCACACCACTACGGTATGCGCTGCCGACACCGCGCGCGGATCCGGACCTGGCCTCCCGGAGCCCGCGAACCCCCGCGGGGGGAGGGCTCAGGGCCGCGCACGCTGCCGGGCGATGTCCGCGACGTCGGCCGGCGGCAGCCCGGCGGCCGACGCCAGCAGGGTCTGCCAGGCCGCCGTGTGCGCGGTCAGGTCGTCGGCCTCGGGGGTCCAGGAGGCGCGCATCTCCACCTCCGTGGTGGCCCCCTCGCCCGCCTTGGTCCCGAAGCCCTCGGTGGTGGCACGGGTGACCGTGCCGCTCAGCGTGTGGTGGGCGGCCCCGCACGAGGCCAGGGCGTCGGTCAGCCAGCTCCAGGCGACCGGGCCCAGCAGCGGATCGGTGGCGATGTCCGACTCCAGCTCGGAGTTGACCTGGCAGACGACCCGGAACGGGCCGGGCCACTCCCGGGTCCCCTCGGGGTCGTACAGGACGATCAGGCGCCCCCAGGCGATCTCCTCGCCGTGCACGGTGACCTGCGCCGACACGGCGGCGGCATGGGGGGCCAGCCGCCCCGGGGCGGGGATCTCCCGGACGGTGATCTCTGACCGGAGGGAGGGGCCGTTCAGGGCCTCGACCGCTCGCCGGAACGTGTCGCCGGCGTCCGCGGCGCTACCGACATCGGGCATGGTGGAAAAGTCAGCCTTCATTGAGTGTGATCGCGTGCTGGCGGGGTGTCGCCCGACAGGGGGCGGTTCCCCCCGGCGCAGGAGGGTGGGCACGCCAACGACCGTGGCACGACTCGCCGCCCCCGGGACGCAGATACCCCGGCGTGTCGGGGTTTTGTGATGATCTTGGGACCGGGCACCGCCCCTCGGGGCGCTGCGCACGGTCACCGTTCGGGGCGATCCGCGTGAGAGCACCGGCCGGGGCATGGCACGATCGAAGGGTGACGCTGCAAGATTCTCCTTTCCTTCGCGCCTGCCGGCGCCTGCCCGTGGACCACACCCCGGTGTGGTTCATGCGCCAGGCCGGGCGCTCCCTGCCCGAGTACCGACGGGTCCGCGCCGACGTGCCGATGCTGGAGGCGTGCGCCCGCCCCGACATGATCACCGAGATCACGATGCAGCCGGTCCGCCGGTACGACGTCGACGCCGCCATCTTCTTCAGCGACATCGTCGTCCCGCTCAAGGCGATCGGCATCGACCTCGACATCAAGGCCGGTGTGGGCCCGGTGGTGGCCGACCCGATCCGCGACGCGGACGGGGTCAAGCGGCTGCGCGACATCGAGCCCGGCGACCTGCCCTACGTGACCGAGGCCGTGGGCATGCTCACCGGCGAGCTCGGCGACAAGCCGCTCATCGGCTTCGCCGGCGCCCCGTTCACGCTGGCCTCCTACCTCATCGAGGGCGGGCCCTCCAAGAACCACGAGCACACCAAGGCGCTCATGTACGGCGAGCCGGAGCTGTGGGACGAGCTCATGCGCCGCCTGTCGGCCATCACGCTCGGCTTCCTGCGCACCCAGATCGACGCGGGCGCCAGCGCGGTCCAGCTGTTCGACTCCTGGGTGGGCGCGCTCAGCGCCGAGGACTACCGCGCCTCGGTGCTGCCCTACACGTCCTGGATCTTCGGCCAGCTCAGCGAGTACGAGGTGCCGCGCATCCACTTCGGCGTGGGCACCGGCGAGCTGCTGGGCCTGCTCAGCGAGGCCGGCGCCGACGTCGTGGGCGTCGACTGGCGGGTGCCGTTGGACAAGGCCGTGCAGCGCGTCCAGCCGGGCACGGCGCTCCAGGGCAACCTGGACCCGGCGACCCTGTTCGCCCCGTGGGAGGTCGTCGCCGAGCGCACCCGCGACATTCTGTCCCGCGGACGCACCGCCGACGGCCACATCTTCAACCTCGGCCACGGGGTCCTGCCGGAGACCGACCCGGACATGCTCCAGCGTCTCACGGAGTTCGTCCACGAGGAGACCTCCGCCTGATCCGCGGACGCGGCGCGGCCCGGACCGCCGCCGGCCCGCGCTCCCGTGCCCGTCGACGGCGCCCGGCCCACCCGGCCGGGCGCCGTCCCCCTTCCGCGGCACCGCGGACACGGCCGGGCCCCGGGACCGCCACCGGTCCCGGGGCCCGCTCATCGGCGGGGTCACCGGCCCGCGGGGTCCTCCCCGGTCCCCTCGGCCTCGCCGGGCGCGGGGATGTCCCCGCCTCTGGGCCCTCCGCCCTCGGCGGGTCCGTTCGCCCTCTGCGGCTCCGTTCGTCCCCTGCGGGTTCCCCCGCCCCTGCGGCGACGTCGACCGTGCGTGCCGAGCCGGGCATGGGCGAGCCCCGGAACCGCCACCGGTCCCGGGACTCGCCCATCGGCGGAGGTCACCGGTCCTTGGGGTCCTCTTCCGACCCATCGGTCTCGTCGGATCCGGCTGCCCCAGTGGCCTCGTCGGCGCTCTCGGTGCTACCGGCGGCCTCGCCGATCCCAGTGGCCTCGGTGCTACCAGCGGGCTCGGCGGTCCCGGCGCCACCGGTGGGCTCGCCGGTGCCCGAGGCCTCGTCGGTCTCACCGGGCCCGGTGCCCTCGGCGGCCTCGCCGGTTCCAGCGGCCTCGGCGGGCGCGGGGGTCCCAGCGGCGGCGGCTCCGCGCACGGGCGGCGTGGGAGCGCCCGGAGCACCGGCGCGGACGGGGACGCGCGGGGCCTGCGCGGCGGAGCGGCGGCGGCGACGGCGCAGCCACCAGACCAGGGCGGTGACCGGCACGGCCAGCACCACGGCGAAGGGCAGCAGCCATCCCAGGGCGACGGCCAGGCCCTCGAACACCGAGACCAGTGCCCGCCAGCCGCGCTCCAGACCGCCCAGGAAGCCGATGCCGTCCTCCGCCGGCTCCTCGATGTAGGTCTGCGGCGGCACCAGCGTGAGATTGACGGTCGAGAGCGACGTCTGGTCCTCCAGGGTCTTCAGGCGCGCCTGGAAGGCCTCCAGCTCGGCCTGGCGGTCCTGGATCTCCCGCTCGACCCGCAGCAGCTCGTCGACGTCGTCGGCCTCCTGCAGGTACCCGCGCAGGGTCTCCAGGGCGGTCTCGGCCGACTCGATGCGGCTCTCGACGTCGGCCACCTCGCCGGTGACGTCCTCCACCGACCGGTTGAGGTCGGAGCGGTCGCCCAGTTCGGCCAGGTCCTCCAGCGCGCCCTCGTAGCCCTCGTTGGGGATCCGCAGGGTCAGGTACGCCTCGGGCGTTCCGCCGGTGGGGGTGGACAGCGACTCGGAGGCGACGTGGCCGCCCGACGCGGCGGCCAGCTCCTTGGCCTCCTGGGCCGCCTCGGCCACGTCGTCCACACGGACCGTGAGGTCGGCGATGTGGATGAGGCTGCGGTCGGACACCTCCGCCTCGGCGTCGACGACCGACGACCCGCCGCCCTCCTCGGCGGCGGCCTCTTCCTGCGACCGGTCCGCCTCGGCGGCGAAGTCCTGCCGGGCGGCGGCCTCGGGCGCCGCCTCGGTGCCCGCGGACCCCCCGCCCGCGTCGTAGGAGGCGGTCATGGGTGACGCGCAGGAGGTCACCAGGAGGGCAGCCAAGCCCGTGGACAGCAAGACCCCGGCGGCACGCCGCGCCGGGGAAGAACCCGAAGTAGCCATGCACCTTGGACGTGGCACCCGTCACCGGCGTTTCGGCCTGCTGGTAACGACCGGACAACGGTCCGAATCGGGCGGAAGGACTCTGCCGACACGGGACGTTCCCCGCGGCTCCCGCGCCCCGCGTCCGCGATCCTTGAGGGGGAGGGCCGCGGTGCGCCGGACGTCACGGGGACGGCGGGACGCTGTGACCCACGGCATCTGGGAAGCTGGGAGTATGCCTGAAGCACCGCACGTCGTCGTGGTCGGGGGCGGGATCTCCGGACTCACCGCCGCGCACCGCCTGGCCGGGCTCGGCGCCTCCGTCACCGTGGTCGAGGCCGCCGACGCGCCCGGCGGCAAGCTGCGCGCCTCGCCGGTGGCGGGCGTGTCCGTCGACGCGGGGGCCGAATCCGTCCTGGCCCGCCGCCCCGAGGCGCTCGCCCTCATCGAGGAGCTGGGCCTGGGCGACCGCCTGGTCCACCCCGGGCCGGGGGCGGCCGCCGTCTACAGCCGCGGCCGCGTCCGCCCGCTGCCCAAGGGCCAGCTCATGGGCGTGCCCGGGGACCTGCGGGCGCTGGCCCGCAGCGGCGTGCTCTCCCCGTGGGGGACCGCCCGCGCCGCCCTGGACCTGGTGCGCCCGCGCACACCGGTGCGCGGCGACCTCCCGGTCGCCTCCTACGTGGGCGTGCGCCTGGGGCACGAGGTCGTCGAGCGCCTGGTGGAGCCGCTGCTGGGCGGCGTCTACGCGGGCCGCGCCGACGAGCTCTCGCTGGAGGCCGCCCTGCCGCAGATCGCGCCGATGGCCCGCGAGGGCGGCTCGCTGATCCGCGGCGTCCGGGCCGCCACCGGGGCCCGCGGCCCCTCCGGCGGCCCGGTGTTCGCCTCCCTGCGCGGCGGTATCGCCGGGCTCGCCGGCGCGCTGGCCGAACGCCACGGCGGGGACGTGCGCACCGGCACCCGCGTCCGCTCCCTGGAGCGCCTCCCCGACGGCTGGCGCGTCCACCTCGACACCGGCGACCGGATCGGGGCCGCGGGCGTCCTGCTCGCCTGCCCCGCCCCGGAGGCGGCCCGGCTGCTCGCCGACCACGTTCCCGAGGCCGCCCGCGAGCTGCGCGCCGTCGAGTACGCGAGCATGGCCCTGGTCACCCTCGCCCTGCCCGCCTCGGCGTTCCCCGCCCCGCTCACCGGTACCGGTTTCCTCGTCCCGGCGGGGGAGGGAGGGCTCACCGTCAAGGCGGCCACCTTCTCCTCCAACAAGTGGCCCTGGATCGCGGAGGAGCTGGCCGCGGCGGGCGAGGACCTGGTCGTGGTGCGCTGCTCCATCGGCCGGTTCGGCGAGTCCGGGGTGCTCGACCGCTCCGACGAGGAGCTCACCGCGGCCGCCCTGGCCGACCTCTCCCGCGTCACCGGCCTGGCGGGGCGCCCGGTCCAGGCCCGGGTGACCCGCTGGGACGGCGGCCTGCCCCAGTACGCGGTCGGGCACACCGCCCGCGTCACCCGCATCCGCGACGCCCTGGCCCGCCACGGCGGGCCGGCCGTGTGCGGTGCGGCCTACGGCGGAGTGGGCATCCCCGCCTGCATCGCCGACGCGGACCGCCAGGCCCGGGACCTGGCCGCCGCCCTCCAGACCGACAGCCGTAACAGCCGCGGCGACGGAGCCGACGGCACCGAACAGCAAGGAGTCAACCCGTGACGGGCCAGCACAGCGGAGCCATCGCCGAGGACGGCGTGGACCTCAACTCCCTCATCCGCTACACCATGTGGTCGGTGTTCAAGGTCGGGAGCCTGGAGGGCGTCGACCGCGCCGCGGCGGCGGAAGAACTGCAGGGCCTGCTCGACAAGGCGGCCGAGCAGGGGGTCACCACCCGCGGCGGCTACGACGTGCAGGGTTTCCGCGCCGACGCCGACATCATGTTCTGGTGGGTGGCCGACACCCACGAACGGCTCCAGGACGTCTACAGCGCGTTCCGCCGCACCGCGGTCGGCCGCGCCGCCACCCCGGTGTGGTCGGTGGTGGGCCTGCACCGCCCGGCCGAGTTCAACCGCGGCCACGTGCCCGCGTTCCTGGCCGGCGAGGAACCCCG
Source organism: Nocardiopsis changdeensis (assembly GCF_018316655.1). Taxonomy (GTDB): domain Bacteria; phylum Actinomycetota; class Actinomycetes; order Streptosporangiales; family Streptosporangiaceae; genus Nocardiopsis; species Nocardiopsis changdeensis. The sequence goes on from NZ_CP074133.1 coordinate 2,489,541, forward strand.
CGACAACATCTGCGTGTACCCCTTCGTCCGCTCCTACGAGTGGTACCTGCTCGCCGACGAGGAGCGCCGGGCGATGCTCGCCGAGCACGGCCGCATGGCCGCCCCCTACCCGGACGTGCGCGCCAACACCGTGTCCACGTTCGGGCTGAGCGACTACGAGTGGCTGCTGGCCTTCGAGGCCGACGAGCTGCACCGCATTGTCGACCTCATGCGCCACCTGCGCGGCGCCAAGGCCCGCCTGCACACCCGCGAGGAGATCCCCTTCTACACGGGCCGCCGCAAGAGCGTGGCCCAGCTGGTGGAGTCCCTGGCCTAGGGCGCGGCCGGCGGGTCGGTCCGGGGCGCGGCCGCGGGCCGCGCCGCCTGCGCGCGGACGGCCGCTCCCGGCCGTCGGCGCGGGCGCCGGACACGCACCAGGGGCCCGGTACGACGAAGGGCGCCCCGGCGGATGACCGTCGGGGCGCCCTTCGTGTAGGCGCTCCTACTCCTCGACCGGCTCGGCCGGGGCGGGGACCGGCTCGGCGGCCGCGCGCCGGGTGGCCAGGACGTGGAAGGGGACGGTGACGATGAACAGCAGGACCAGGGCGCTCACCAGGTACACGAGCCACTGCCCGGCGGGCAGGCCCATGCCCCAGGACACCACCAGCGCCACGCCGGCGCCGAGCATGCCCAGCACCATGTACGCCTTGCGGCCGCGCGGCTTGGGGTACTCGATGCGGCTCACCATCAGCCAGGAGATGAACAGCACCGCGACCGCGGCGATCGTCGGGGGCGGGTCCAGCAGCACGACCGTCACCACCGCCATCGCCCCGAACGGGCAGGGCAGGCCGGTGAAGTAGCCGGTGCCCGGCGTCTGGAGGGAGAACCGGGCCAGCCGCACGATCACCGCCAGCAGCACCGCGCCGCCGGCCGCGAGCGACAGCGCCCCGCCGCCGCCCTGGGTGCCCCAGACGACGAACAGGAACGCCGGGGTGAACCCGAAGCTGATGACGTCGGCCAGGTTGTCCAGCTCGGCGCCCATGCCGCTGCCGCCCAGCTTGCGGGCCACCCGCCCGTCGAGCAGGTCCAGCGCGGCCGCCACCAGCATCAGCCCCACGACCGTGGCCATGGCGCTGCGCGGCAGCGGCCCGCCGGCCCCGGCTGCCAGGTGCGTCGACAGCGCGGCGACCAGCGCGCACACGGCCAGGAACCCGCACAGGGCGTTGCCCAGGGTCAGGTAGTCGGCCAGGGCCAGCCGGATGCGGGAGGTGTCGGGGGCGGAGGAGGCGAGGGAGCCGGGGAGCGGGCCGTCAGTCGGCGTCAAGGCGGGTTTCCCCGGCGCGGACGCGTTGGCCGACCTCCACCGCCGGGGTGATCCCGGCCGGAAGATGGACGTCGACGCGCGACCCGAACCGGATGAGCCCGATCCTCTCGCCTTGCTCGACCTTCTGCCCCGCAGCGAGATACGGGATGATACGCCGGACCATCGCGCCGGCGATTTGAACGACCGTGATCTCACCGATCTCGGTTTCAAGGGTCCAGATGACGCGTTCATTACGCTCGCTGTCCTTGTCGAAGGCGGGGCGGAAGCCCCCCGGGCGGTGTTCGACACGGGTCACCACGCCGGCGAGGGGGGCACGGTTCACGTGCACGTTCAGGGGGTTCATGAACACCGCGACCCGGGTCCGGCCGTCGGGACGGACGTCGATGCTCTGGACGACGCCGTCGGCCGCGGACAGCACACGTCCGGTCGCCGGGCCCCGCTCGGGGTCGCGGAAGAACCACGCCATCCCGGCGGCGAGGGCCACCACCGGCACGGCCAGGGCCGTGCGGGCCCGGGAGCCGCGGGCCGCCAGGGCGGCGACGCCGGCGGCGCCGAGCGCGGGGACCAGCCAGGGGGCCGATCCCTGGGCCATGCCCAGGCGCGGACGGGCCGCGGGCCGGTGAGAGACGGATGTGGAAGGTGAGTCGTCGGTCATCGAGCGCTTTCGTCGCGGGTGATTCTGCTCCGGGGGGCGGCGGGGGACCGTCCCGCCGGAACGCTGCATGCGATTATCCCTGATCCGCCGAGGGCGGTGATCGGGTGAACACCGGGCCGCCCTCGGACGACCCGCAGGCGTACGCCCGGAACCAGGATGCTACGCCAACCTACTCCGTAGGCTCCAGGGTCAGGGCCACGGAATTGATGCAGTACCGGTCATCGGTCGGGGTGGCGTATCCCTCACCGTGGAACACGTGCCCCAGGTGCGAGTCGCAGGTGGCGCACCGGACCTCGGTCCGGACCATGCCCAGCGAGCGGTCCTCGACCAGGGTGACGGCGTCGGAGTCGGCCGGGTCGAAGAAGCTCGGCCACCCGCAGTGCGAGTCGAACTTCTCGGTGGACCGGAACAGCTCGCTCCCGCAGCCGCGGCAGCGGTAGACGCCCTCGGTCCTCGTGTCCACGTACTCCCCGGTCCAGGGCCGTTCGGTGGCCCCCAGGCGCAGGACCGAGTACGCCTGCTCGTCCAGCCGCTCGCGCCACTCCCGGTCGGTCTTCGGGATGTCTCCGGTCCCGCCCTGCGGGGCCCTGTCCGCTGTATCAGCCATGTCTTCGACGTTATCCGGAATCGGACACCGGTGTCTCCCCGCGCCCTCGGGACGACGCTTTCGGTAAATCGTCCTTAGCCACGACATACCTCTAACTTCACCAACGGTCGCGTTCGGTGTCCGTCCGTGAGGGTAGGGCATGGAGCAGGGTTCAGTGGTCGAAGCGCAACAAGGCAGGTGACATGGCCGCTACAGCGCAAGAGTCACTCACAGTGAGCAAACGACCGCGGCGCGTCGGATGGATGCGGTACGGACTGTGGTGGTTCGAACAGGCCGCCGCGGGCGCGCGCGGCGGGATCCGCTCCCTGGCCAGGGGAGCGGGCAAGGAGATGCGGCGGGCCGCCGGGCTCACCGCGAAGGCCCTCCCGGCCGGCCTGGAGAAGGCGGAGGCGGAGCCCTGGGACGACCGGAGGCTGTTCGTCGGGCTGACGGCGTTCTCCGTCGTCGCCCTCGCCCTCGCCCTGCTGCTGGGGTTCGGGGTCGCCGAGTGGATGCGGACGGAGGCGGGCGCGCTGCCCATCGTCGGGGTGGGCGCGCTGGCGGTCGGGGTGGTCCTGGCCTGCCTGGCCTACGTGGTGTTCGCCTCCCGGCAGCGCCGTCCCCGGGCCGGGGAGAGGGAATGAACACCCCGGTGGGGCGCCTCCGGGAGCGCCCCACCGCCGGGGTGGGGGCCGGTCAGGCCTCGAAGTCGTACTGCAAGACGTAGGCCGAGCCGTCCATCGTGATGGCGTTGAACTCCACGGGGCGGTGCTCCGCGGTCAGCGCGGTGCGCGCCACCTCCAGCACCGGTGTCCCCGGCGCCAGGGTCAGGGCGCCGGTCTCCTCGGGGGTGGGCATGCGGACCCGGATCTCCTCGGTGAAGCGCGCCGGGGCCAGCCCCCGTTCGGCCAGCCGCGCGTAGATCCCGCCGGGCCCGGTGTCGTTTTCGCGGAACCGCGGCTCGTCCCCCACCGCCGCCAGCGGCAGGTGCGAGACCGCGGTCTGCACGGGGCGGCCGTCCACGAGGTAGCGCCGCGAGCGCACCAGGACCGGCTCGCCCTCGGCCAGCCCCAGGACCCGGGCCACGTGGTCGCGGGCGGCGGCCTCCTCCACCCGCAGGCGGTCCACCTCGTAGCCGCGGTCGTCGCTGTCGGTCTGCCAGATGGCCCGTCCGTTGCCCCACAGCTCCCGGGCCAGGCGCCGGGCCCCGTGTCTTCGCACCGGGCGGAACAGGCGGACGTAGACGCCCGAGCCGCGCACGGCCACGGCCAGGCCCTCGTTGATGAGCACGGAGAGCGCTTGGCGCGCGGTCGCCCGCGCCACGCCGTGGCGCTCCATGAGGACGTTCTCTCCGGGGAGGCGGTCGCCGTCGGCGAACCGCCCGGAGCGGATCTGCTCGCGTAGTTCCTCGGCTATCTCCCTGTAGACCGGTGGAGGGGGTCCGTTTTCGGACGTCGGCACCACGTTCTTCCTCTCGGCCGGGGGCCAGGCCCGGTCAGCCCCGCTGATGCGTTGTGACCACTGGGTGGCACATCTCGGGTATGTCCGGTTGCGGGAAGGTTCATGCGTGATTGAGTGGTGGCCGAAACCGACCGGTTATGGTCAGCGACCGCGGCCTGCGCCGTCAGCGCACGTAGCGTGCGAACAGGGCGTCGTCGGCGGTCAGCAGGTGCGCCATCCGCACGGGCGTGCTCTGCACGGAGAGGAACTCGGGGGCCCCGGGGGTGCCCGGCCCCCCGGCGACGATGCGCGGCGCGCCGGCGCCCAGCAGGTGCGGACTCACCGTCAGGCACAGCTCGTCCAGCAGCCCGGAGGCCGTGAACTCCGCCAGCAGGTGCGGGCCCCCCTCGGTCAGGACGCGGTACAGGCCCCGGCCCGCCAGCGCGTTGACGATGTGCACCGGTGTGACCGACTCCCCGTCGACGACCTCCAGGTCGGCGTGGCGGGCCACGTGCGCGCGGCGCTCGGCGGGGGCCGAGGCGACGGTGAAGACGATGGTGCGCGCGTGCGGGGGCGCGTCGGTGAGCAGGCGGTCGGGCAGGTCCAGGGTCCGCGAGACGACGGCGACGGCCGGGGTCGCCGGGCGTCCGGCGCGCAGCGGGGCCCAGGAGGCCCGGTCCTTGACGGGGCCGTAGTCCTCCACCCGGGCGGTCCGCGCGCCCACCAGCACCACGTCGCACAGCCCGCGCAGGACGCCCATCACCCGGCGGTCGGCGGAGGAGGACAGGTCGCGGCTGCGCCCTGAGGGGCCGATGGCCCCGCCGTCCACACTGGCCACCATGTTGGCCCGCACCCACGGGCGGTCCAGGCCGACCGGGTGGGCGTAGGCGGCGGCCAGGTCCACCTCCCCGCCGGGGGAGGGGAGGAGCTCGCGGAACACCGGGTGCGCATCGTTGCCGACCATGGTGCACCAGCGTAGGGCCTGTACGGGGCGGGGCCGCTCCGCGCGGGGCCCGTGTCGCCGGACGGGGCGCCATCGGGCCCGGGAACGGCGACGGCGGCCCGCCGGGCGCTCAGAGCCCGGCGGGCCGCCGTCCGGAGCCGGGGCCCGCCCCGGCTCCGCCCCTCCTGCGGGTGCCTCCGCTCAGCTCCCCCCGCCGGTGCGGTGGGACACCCGGCGCAGCAGGACCAGCGCCCGGTCGATGACCCGGACCGGGCCGCCCGCCGTGACGAACGGCCGGTCCAGCACGTCCGGCTCCGCGGTGTCCAGCACCGTCTCCCAGGCCATCCCGTACTCGGTGCCCGGCACCGTGAAGTCCACCGCGTCCGCGCCGCTGTTGAGCAGCAGCAGGAACGAGCTGTCCCGGATGCGCCTCCCCCGCGGATCCGGTTCGGTGATGGCGTCCCCGTTGAGGAACACCCCCAGGGCGCGCCCGGGCCTGTTCCAGTCGTCCCCGTTCATCGGCCGCCCGTCCGGGCGCAGCCAGGCGATGTCGGGCAGCCCCTCCCGGTCGTTCTTCGCCGCGGCGCCGCCCTCCACCGGGCCGCCGCGGAAGAACCGCCGGCGCCGGAAGACCGGGTGCTCCCGGCGCAGCCGCGCCAGGTCGCGGACGTAGTCCAGCAGGTCGTTCTCGGGCTCCTCCCCCTCGCCGAGACCGGCCGCCTTCCAGTCGATCCAGGAGATCTCGTTGTCCTGGCAGTAGGCGTTGTTGTTGCCCCCCTGGGTGCGCCCCACCTCGTCCCCGTGGGACAGCATCACCACCCCCTGGGACAGGTACAGGGTGGTGAGGAAGTTGCGCACCTGTCGGCGCCGCAGCGTGATGATCGCCGGGTCCTCGGTGGGGCCCTCCACCCCGTGGTTCCAGGACCGGTTGTCGTCGGTGCCGTCGCGGTTGTCCTCGCCGTTGGCCTCGTTGTGCTTGTGGTCGTAGGCGACCAGGTCGGCCAGCGTGAAGCCGTCGTGGCAGGTGATGAAGTTGATCGACGCCACCGGGCGGCGGCCGTCGTCCTGGTAGAGGTCGCTGGAGCCCGACAGCCGTGAGGCCAGCTCGCCCAGCACCGGCTCGCCCCGCCAGTAGTCGCGCACGGTGTCGCGGTACTTGCCGTTCCACTCGGTCCACAGCGGCGGGAAGTTGCCCACCTGGTAGCCGCCCGGGCCCACGTCCCAGGGCTCGGCGATCAGTTTGACCTGGGAGATCACCGGGTCCTGCTGGACGATGTCGAAGAACGTGCTCAGCCGGTCCACGTCGTGGAACTCGCGGGCCAGCGCCGACGCCAGGTCGAACCGGAACCCGTCCACGTGCATCTCCAGGACCCAGTACCGCAGCGAGTCCATGATGAGCTGGAGCGAGTGCGGGTGCCGGACGTTGAGGCTGTTGCCGCACCCCGTGTAGTCGAGGTAGTAGCGCTGGTCCTGGTCCCCCACCCGGTAGTAGCTGAGGTTGTCGATGCCGCGCAGCGACAGGGTCGGCCCCATGTGGTCGCCCTCGGCGGTGTGGTTGTACACCACGTCGAGCAGGACCTCGATGCCCGCCTCGTGCAGCGACTTCACCATCGCCTTGAACTCCTGGACCTGCTGCCCGCGCGAGCCGCGTGCGGCGTACCCGCTGTGCGGGGCCAGGAAGGCGAGGGTGTTGTACCCCCAGTAGTTGGTCAGCCCGCGCGCCACCATGGCGTGCTCGGGCACGAAGTGGTGCACCGGCATGAGCTCGACCGCCGTCACCCCGAGCGAGGTGAGGTAGTCGATCACCGCCGGGTGCGCCAGCCCCGAGTAGGTGCCCCGCTGGTGCTCGGGGATGCCGGGGTGGCGCATGGTCAGCCCGCGCACGTGCGCCTCGTAGATCACCGTCTGGTGGTACGGGGTGCGCGGTCTGGACTCGTTGCCCCAGTCGAAGAACGGGCTCACCACCACGCACTTGGGCACGTAGGGGGCGCTGTCGGCGGTGTTCTTGCGGCCGGGGTCGGAGAAGTGGTAGCTGAACAGCGATTCGTGCCAGGTGAGATTGCCGTTCAGTGCTTTGGCGTAGGGATCGGTGAGCAGTTTGTTCGGATTGCAGCGCAGTCCGTGCTCGGGTGCGTAAGGACCGTGGACCCGGTACCCGTACTGCTGACCCGGACCGATACCGGGAAGGTACCCGTGCCAGACGAATCCGTCGTATTCGGTCAGGGGTATACGGGTCTCCTCGCCGTCGTCGTCGAACAGGCACAACTCCACCTGGTCGGCGGCCTCGGAGAAGAGCGAGAAATTGGTACCGGACCCGTCGTAGGTCGCACCCAGAGGATAGGAACTACCTGGCCAGACTTCCACCATAGGCGTTATCGGTCTCTTGGTCTCGGGGCTTTCGTGCGGTATCTGGAGATCCGTCCGTGAGCGCTCCCAGTTGCGGTCGGGTGCGCGGACGGTCCGTCGATGGTCCGAAAGCGGATGGTCGTGTGGTGACGACTTCTTTCTTCCGCTCCGGCCGCAGAAGTATGCCGAACTGGACCGATGATCATTCATCGGCCGCCCCGGGCGGGCGGCGGTACCGGTGGAGATCGTGATTTCAGGTGATATGCGAGGCGGCCCGGGAGGGGGAATTCCGACGGGTCCCGCCATTCGCCCCCGCCGGGACCGCGCCGCCCCCGGCCCCGGGGGCGGCGCGGCGACGGTCAGGCCCCGGGCCGGGCCCGGTCCAGGATCAGGCCCGTGTCCACGCCCCGGGGCAGGGTGCCGAACACGTGCCCCCACTCGCCGCCCAGCCGGGAGGCGGTGAAGGCCTCGGCCACCGGGGTGGGGGAGTGGCGCAGCAGCACCGAGGCCTGGAGTGTGAGCGCCATCAGCTCCACCACCGAACGCGCCCGGTACTGGACCTCCTCCAGGTCGCCCAGGGTCTGCTCCAGCCGCTTGACGGCCGTGTCGTAGTGGTCGTCCACGCCCCGGGCGGCGTCCAGCTCGGTGAGGAACGCCGCCACCGACTCGGGGTTGCGGCCCATCGCGCGCAGCACGTCCAGGGCGGCCACGTTGCCCGAGCCCTCCCAGATGGAGTTGAGCGGGGAGTCCCGGAACAGCCGGGGCATGCCCGACTCCTCCACGTACCCGTTGCCGCCCAGGCACTCCAGCGCCTCGGCGGCGTGCGCGGGCTGGCGCTTGGTCACCCAGAACTTGCTCACGGCCACGGCCAGCCGCCGGAAGGCGGTCTCGGCCTCGTCGCCGCGCACCGACCGGTCCACCGCCCCGGCCAGCCGGGTCATGAGCGCCGTGGCCGCCTCCGACTCCAGCGCCAGGTCGGCCAGCACGTTGCGCATGAGCGGCTGCTCCGCCAGCCGCCTGCCGAACGCCGACCGGTGCTCGGCGTGGTGCAGGGCGTGGGTCAGCGCCGCCCGCATGCCCGCGGCCGAGCCGATGACGCAGTCCAGCCGGGTGCTGTTGACCATCTCGATGATGGTCGGCACCCCGCGGCCCGGCTCGCCCACCAGGTGGGCCACCGCGCCGTCGTACTCCAGCTCCGCCGAGGCGTTGGACCTGTTGCCGAGCTTGTCCTTGAGGCGCTGGATGCGCAGGTCGTTGCGGGTGCCGTCCTCCAGCACCCGCGGCACCAGGAAGCAGCTCAGCCCCTCGGGCGCCTGGGCCAGGGTGAGGAAGAAGTCGCTCATCGGCGCGGACGTGAACCACTTGTGCCCGGTGAGCAGGTGGTGGCCGTCGGCGGTGGGCACCGCGCGCGTGGTGTTGGCGCGCACGTCCGAGCCGCCCTGCTTCTCGGTCATGGACATGCCCGCGATGAGGCCGCGCTTGGTGTGCGGGGCGCGCAGCCCGAAGTCGTAGGTGCGCGAGGCCAGCAGGGGCTCGTACCGCTGCGCCAGTTCCGGGGCGTGGCGCAGCGCGGGGACCGCCGCGTAGGTCATGGAGATCGGACAGCCGTGGCCCGCCTCGGGCTGGGACCACAGGTAGAACTTGGCGGCCCGGGCCACGTGGGCGCCGGGCCGGTCGTCGGCCCAGGGTGCGGCGTGCAGGCCGAACTCGACGGCCTGGTCCATGAGGACGTGGTAGGCGGGCTGGTAGTCGACCTCGTCGATCCGGTGCCCGTAGCGGTCGTGGGTGCGCAGGACGGGCGGGTAGGCGTTGGCGGACTCGCCCCAGGAGCGGACCCGCTCCGTTCCGGCGGCGTCGCCCACCTCGCGGACCTCGGGCTCGGCCCAGGCGGCGCCCTCGCGCCGCACGCCCTCCAGCAGGGCGGGGTCGTCGGCGGCGTTGTAGTCGCCGAGCGGGGCGGCCTGGTTGAACACCTCGTGTGTCGGGGGCATGGCGTACTCTTCCGTTCCTGTTCGCAGGCGGCCGGGTGCCGCGCATCCTATCCCGTCGCGACCAGGGGTAACAGAATCGGGTTCGGTTCCGCCCCGGGCCGGCCCCCGCCGGTGGAGAATGACACGATGACCTTCACGGATCCCGCTCCCGCCCAGGCCCCCGAGATGCCGCCCCCCGAAGAGATGTGGGCGGGGCCCGCCGCGATCGCCGTGCTCGGCGCACTGGTCCCCGACCACGGCTCGCCGTGGCAGCGGTGGGGCCGCGCACTGGACCACGACCACAGCGAGGGGCGGTGCTGCCTGGCCCTGGTGGAGGGCGGCCGCGCCGTGCTGTTCGGATACGACGTCGACGGCTCTCGCACACGGCGCGCGGCCCCGGCCGTCGACCTGCTCGCCGGCGGCCCCGGCTGGCTGCCCTGGGAGTGGCTGGACAAGGCCCTGCGGGACGCCGAGATCGTCTCGTTCCTCGCCTGGTGGGACGGCCGCGCCTGGTACCGGGCGCCCCTCCCGGAGGGGGCCGACGAGGTCCTGTCCCCGGACGCCGACGCCGACGACGTGTACGAGTCCCTGCTCGAGTTCTGCCTCGACGGCGGGTGGGACGATGACGACGAGGACTCGCAGGAGCGGCAGGACGCGCTCAGATCCGGCCTGGACGCCCTGGTGGCCGCCGCCTCCGAGCGGCGCCTCGGCGAGGGCGTGCTGAAGGGGCTCGCCGACGCCCTGCCCGACCCGGACGCCGCCGACACCGAGGGGGCGCTGGCCGAGGCCCGCCGGCTCGGGCTGACCGGCGAGGAGGAGCCTCCGGCGCTGCCCGCCGGGACGGGCGAGCCGGCCGGCCGCCGCGTCCACCTGCCCGAGGGCCAGGCGGGCGCGTCGGTGGGGGTCGCCGCCCGCGGTGCAGCGGAGAGGCCGCGGCCCGAACCCGGAGAACCCGGGCCGGCCCTGCGGGCCTTCCTGGACTGGGCGGGCGGGCACGCCCCGGCCGGGGTGACGGTCTCCGCCGTCGGATACGGCGACATCACCGTCCGGGTCGGCGGGGCGCACCTCCCCGCGCCCCCCGGCGGGGGCGCGGACCCGTCGGCCGCCCTGGCCCGGGCCTGGCGGGAGGAGGAGGCCGACCCGCGCAGCGGCGCGTGGCTGTACGCGCGCGTCGACACGGGGCGGGGGACCGTGGAGCGCTTCTACGACGGCCTGCCCGACCGGGCGCACCCCGCCGAGATGTCCACGCGCGCCCTCGAACGGCTGCGCGGGGAGATGGCCGCCCGCGACGGAGAGTGGCGCCCGGACTGGGCGGCGCTGCTGGCCGAGGACTTCGTCCGCGACGGCGCACCGCCCCGCCTGTGCTGGAACCCGGGCATCCCGCTCTCCCTGGGCTGAGGCCGCGCCCCGCGGGTCAGCGGCCCACGCCCAGCGAGAAGCCGCCGTCGGTGGTGATCACCTGCCCGATGACCCACCGGCCCTCGTCGGACGCCAGCCAGCCCACCAGCCGGGCCGGGTCGGACGGGTGCCCGAACCGGCCGAACGGGGTCGCCGCCAGGACCTGCTCGATGAGCTCCGGGGAACGGTCGGTGGACTCCGGGTCCAGGTACCCGGTGTTCACCGGACCGGGGTTGACCGTGTTCAGGACGATGCCGTGCGGCAGCAGCTCGGCGGCCGCGGTGGCGGTCAGCCCGGCCAGCGCCGCCTTGCTCGCCGCGTAGGCCACCTCACCGACCATGGGGCCGTGGATCTGCCCGGAGGTCGTCCAGAACACCCGGCCGGTGGCGTGCTCGTCCAGAGGCCCGGAGAACTCCTGCCGGTCGCCGGGGCGGGCTCCGGGCGCCTCCTCCAGCCCGGCGAACGCCTTGGCGAAGTGCGAGGTCAGCAGCAGGGTGGACCGGGTGTTGACCGACCAGTGGCCGTCCAGCTTCTCCGCGCTCATGTCCAGGAGGGAGCCGTCCCCGCCCGAGCGCGCGTGGTTGCACACCAGCACGTGTAGGGAGCCGGTCAGCTCCCGGGCGGCGGCCACGAGACGCTCGGGGGCGTCGGGCTCGGCCAGGTCCAGGCCCAGGTCCCCGAAGGCGGCGCCGGGGCGCAGCGCTTTCCGGAGCCCCGTGCGCACCCCGTCGAGGTCGTCGGGGCCCCAGGGCTGGTCGGCGTCGTGCGACCGGTGGTGGTGGACGAACAGGTCGGCGCCCAGTTCGGCCAGTCGCGCGGCGATCGCGTATCCGATGCCCCTGCGCCGGGAGACCCCGGTGACCAGGGCGGTCCTGCCGTGCAGCGGAAGTGGGTTCGTCATGGTCGCGATCCTAGGAACCCCGGCCCCTTCCCCGCACCGCCTTTTCGGCCGGCCCCGCCGCCCTTCCGCGGCCCCTCAGCCGGTGTGCCGGCCGAGGAACACGGACAGCTCGTGGCGGGCCCACTGCGAGGCCAGGCCGCCCCAGTTGAGGTCGAACATGTGCTCGGCCCACGGGATCTCCACCAGCCGGTGCTCCACACCCGCCTCCGCCAGCCGGGCGGCCAGGCGGCGGTTGTCCCCGGGGTCCAGGAACAGGTCGTGTCCCGCCGTGATGAGGAGCGTGGGCGGGGCGTCGGGCGAGACGCGGTGCAGCGGGGACATCGCGGCGTACACCTCCGGGTCGCCGTCGGTCATCCGTTCGCCCTCCTGGTCGAGCTGCGCGGCCAGGGGGGAGCTGCGCAGACGCCAGGGGTAGGGCGGCGCGTCGGCGGTGCCGTCGGCCACCGAGTACCAGGCCGCGACGGCCGCCACCGGCACGTGCTCCACGGGGCAGCTCGGCGGGATGTCCCCGGCGGGGGTGTAGGCGGCCAGCAGGGCGAGCAGGCCTCCGGCGGACTGGCCGGTGAGGACGATGCGGTCGGGGTCGCCGCCGTACCCGGCCGCGTCCTCCCGGATCCGGCCCAGCGCGCAGCGCACGTCGGCGACGGCGGCGGTGCCGTCGCCGTCGGGGAAGAAGCGGTAGTCGACCTCGAAGACCACGTGGCCCCGGTCGGCCAGCCAGGTGTCCCAGCGCGGCAGCAGGCTCTGCGGCAGGTCCTCGGCCCCGCCGTGCACGTTGACCACCACGGGCAGGGGCCCGTCCGCGGGCTCCCGCGGCCGCCAGACGTCCATCTCCAGGTCCTCGCCGCCGGGGGAGGCGTAGACCAGGGTGAGCGGTTCCCGGTCGGCGGAGGTGGCGAGGCCGTCGGCGTAGCCGCCGAGCGAGACGGGTGCTCCCGCCTGCCGCGCCGCCCACCAGGTGGTCGCGGGCGGGACCAGGGCGGCGGCCAGCGCCACCGCGTTGACGGCGGCCAGGACCGCCGCCGCGCGCGGGCGGGCGGCGCGCCCGGCCAGGGCCAGGAGCGCCCCCAGGGCCGCGACCGCGGCGGGGACCAGCGCGAACTCCAGGACGATCAGGCCGTACTGCCAGAAGTCCCAGGAGGGCGGTGGGAGCAGCACCACCGTGGCCGCCGCCGCGACGGCCAGGACGGTCAGCCCGGACAGGAGGAGACAGACGAAGCGGACCATGTGGAACCCCAATTCGATACGAGCGTAATGATACGAATGTATCGAATAAGGGCGCGTGCCACAATGGGCCGGTGCCCAAGTACGTCGACAAGGACGCGCGCCGCCGCGAGGTGGCCGCGGCGCTGCGGCGCGTCGCCGCCCGCGAAGGACTCGAAGCCGTGAGCATCCGCACCGTCGCCGCCGAGGCGGGGCTCTCGGCGGGGGCGGTCCAGCGCGACTTCGCCACCAAGGACGAGCTCCTGGCGTTCGCCTTCCACGACACCGTCGCGGCCGTGGAGGAGCGGTTCTCCCGCATCCGCATCGGCCCGGGCCGGGCGACCTTCGCCGAAGGACTGCGCGCGGTCCTGCTCGACCTGCTGCCCACCGACGACGAGCGGCGGGCGCAGGCGCGGGTGTGGGCCGCGTTCTACGCGCGGGCGGCCCTGGTCCCCGACTTCGCCCGCACCCTCGCCGACCTGGACGGGCGCGCCCGCACCGCGCTGCGGGCCGCCCTCTCCTACGCCTCCGAACAGGGGGAGCTCGCCCCGGGCCTGGACCCCGGGGCGGCGGTGGAACTCCTGCTCGTGCTCGTCGACGGCATCTGGCTCACCGCCGTCCGCCAGCCCCCGGGCGCCTCACTCGACCCGCAGCGCGCGGCGGTCGACGCCGCCGTCACCGCGGTCACCGGGACCCCCTAGGGCCAGAGGAGGCCGCGCTCCCAGGTCCCCCGGGACTCCTCGCGCCGGTAGCGCAGGCGCACGTGGCGGCGGTCCGGGGAGCCCTGCCAGAACTCCACCTCCACCGGCCGGACCACGTACAGCCCCCAGTCGTCGGGCACCAGGGACGGGTCGGCCTCCACCCGGGCCCGGCTCTCGTCGAAGGCCCGGTCCATCTCCGCGGGGTCGGCCAGCGGGTCGCTCTGGCGGCCGTGCAGCCCGGCCGCCCGCGACGCCGGCGGCCGGGAGCGGAAGTCCGCGGCGCACAGCCCCGGCGTGGCGAGCTCCGCGACCCCGCCCACCCGCACCTGGCGGCCCTGCTCGCGCCAGTGGAACAGCAGCGCCGCCTGCGGGTCCGCGGCCAGCTCCCGCCCCTTGCGCGAGGTCGTCGTGGTGGCGAACCACCACCCCTCGGGGGTGAGGTCCTTGAGGATCACCACCCGCGCCGACGGCGCCCCGGCCTCGTCGGCGGTGGCCACCGCCATGGCGTGGGGCTCGGACACCCCGGCGGCCACCGCCTCCTCGAACCACGCGGTGAACAGCGCGATCGGGTCGTCGGGGGCGGCGGACGGGTCGAACGCGGGCAGGTCCCCGGCGAACACCGGCAGGCCGCGCAGCAGTTCGCGGACGGTCATGGGTCTCCTCTCGGATCGGCGCAGCCCACCCTACGGACCGGCCGCAGAAACGGCAGCCCAAAACTCGCCCAAGCCCCGCGGGCCGCGTGTGTTCCCATGGCCTTCGCTGGGCAGTGGCACCCCTGCGCCATCCGACCGAGAGGAGCCATCGTGGAGATCGGGTTCAAGCTCATGGCCGAGCGGTACAGCGTCCCCGAGCTGGTGCGCCAGGCGATACGCGCCGAGGAGCTCGGGTTCGGCTTCGTGGAGATCAGCGACCACTACCACCCCTGGCTGTTCGAGCACGGGCACTCGCCCTTCGCCTGGTCGGTGATGGCGGCCATCGCGCAGGCCACCGAGAACATCCGCATCGGCCCCGGGGTGACCTGCCCGTCGATGCGGTACCACCCGGCGATCGTCGCCCAGATGTCGGCCACCACGGCGGTGCTGTCGGGCGGACGGCACTTCCTGGGCGTGGGCTCGGGGGAGCGGCTCAACGAGCACGTCGTCGGCGACGCCTGGCCCTCGGTCACCGTCCGGCACGCGATGCTGCGGGAGTCGCTCCAGATCATCCGCATGCTGTGGACCGGGGGGTACCACTCCTTCGAGGGGGAGTACCTGACCCTGGACGACGCCCGGGTGTTCGACCTGCCCGACACCCCGCCCGAGATCATCGTCGCCGCCGGCGGCGAGCAGGCCGCGGCCCTGGCCGCCGAATACGGCGACGGGCTGTTCGCGACCGAGCCCAAGCCGGAACTGGTGGAGGCCTACCGGGCCGCCGGGGGCGACGGGCCCCGGTACGTGGAGGTGCCGCTGGCCGTCGCCGACGACGTGGACACCGCCCTCCAGCGGGCCCGGGAGGGGTTCCGGTTCGGCCTCAGCGGCTGGAAGGTGATGGCGGAGCTGCCCAACCCGGTCAACTTCGAGGCCGCCACCGCGCTCGCCACCCCGGAGGACATGCGCCAGATGGCGTCCGCCGGCCCGGACCCGCAGGAGCACCTCGAGCAGGTCCGGACCTTCGCCGAGGCAGGGTTCGACCACCTGGTCCTGATGAACGCGGGGGCCGACCCGGACGACTTCTTCGCCTACGCCGAGGAGAACCTGCTCCCCGAGCTCACGTCCGCCCCCTGACCGGGACCTCCAGCGGGTGGCCGACGGTGGCGTCGATGTGGTCGGGGACCTCTCCCTCATGGTCGCCCACCGTCAGCGTCCCGGTGGGCTCGAACAGCAGGATCGAGGCGCCGCCGTCGGACTCGGGCCGGTGCTCGACTCCGCGCGGCACCACGAACACCGAGCCGGGTCCCAGCGCGACCACCCGCTCCTCCGCGCCCTCGCGCAGCCGGATGCGCAGGTCGCCGTCGATCACCAGGAAGAACTCGTCCGTGTCCCGGTGGGCGTGCCAGACGTACTCGCCGCGCACCTTGGCCACCCGGACGTCGTAGTCGTTGACCCGGGCCACCACACGCGGGCTCCACAGCTGCTCGAAGGAGGCCAGCGCCGCGGCCAGGTCGATGGGTTCGTCGCTCATGGACGCCATCCTCCCGGTGGCGCCCCGGCCGCGGAAGTGCTAGGAATCGCACATGCCGCAAGATTCCTCGCACCGGGTGGCGCTGATCGTGGACGCCGGGTCCAACCCGTTCGAGATGGGCGTGGCCACCGAGCTGTTCGGGCTGCGCCGCCCGGAGATCGACCGGACCTGGTACACGCTCACCGTCTGCTCGCCCACCCCCGAGGTGCCGGTGCACCTGGGGCTGTTCACCCTGGCCGGCCTCGCGGGCCTGGACGCCGCGGCCGGGGCGGACACGGTCATCGTGCCCAACCGCCCCGACCCGTGGACGCCGCCCCGCCCCGAGGTGCTCGCCGCCGTGCGCACGGCCCACGCCCGCGGGGCGCGCCTGGTGAGCTTCTGCACGGGCAGTTTCACGCTGGCGGCCGCGGGCGTGCTGGACGGGCGCCGGGCGGCCACCCACTGGCGGCACGAGGAGCTGTTCGCCCGGCTGTACCCGAAGGTGCGGCTGGAGCGCGACGTGCTGTTCGTGGACGACGGCGACGTGCTCACCGCCGCGGGCAGCGCGGCCGCCCTGGACCTGGGACTGCACCTGGTCCGGCGCGACCACGGCGCGGAGGCGGCCGCCTCCGTGAGCAGGCGGCTGGTGTTCACCGCGCACCGGGAGGGCGGCCAGCGCCAGTTCGTACCCGCTCCGCTCCCACACCCCGCCGACGTTTCACTGGCGCCGGTCCTCGACTGGGCGCGCGAACGCCTGGGCGAGCCCCTCACCGTCACCGACCTGGCGGCCCGCGCCGCGGTGAGCCCGGCGACCCTGCACCGGCGCTTCCGCGCCGAGCTGGGCACCACCCCGCTGGCGTGGCTGCGTGCGGAACGGGTCCTCTCCGCCCGGCGCCTGCTCGAACGCACGGACCTCGACCTGTCCTCCGTGGCCCGGTCCAGCGGCCTGGGCACCCCCGCCAACCTCCGCGAGGCGGTCCGCGCGCACACCGGCCTCAGCCCCTCGGCCTACCGCTCCGCGTTCCGTCTCACCTGAGCAGCGGGGACCGGCCCGATCCTCCACCTCATGTGGCCATGAGCCCGACCAGGCGCTCGAGCACACGCAGCTGCGCCGGGTTGTACAGTTCCGCAGCCGCCTCGGCCATCGCCTGCGCCGCCCTCCGGGGACCCCGCGGCGAGTCCGCCACCGGGTCCGGGCCCTCCGCCCGCGCACGGAGGGCCGCCGGCAGCAGCCGCTCGGCGAGATCGGCCACCACGGCGTCATCCGCGTCCGCGGGCAGCGCCTCGAACTCCCGCTCGGCCTCGTCCGGGGTGCCGATGAGCTCGCGGAACTCCGCGAGGTACCTCTCGCTGAACACGGTCGAATAGACCGCCAGCAGCGACCGCTGCCGCTCCGACAGGTCACCGTAGACCGAGGCGAAGCCGGGCGGGGCGTACACCGACGCGCGGTGCCGCAGGATCACGGCCAGCTCCTCCCGCACCCGGACCAGCCGGTCGATCCTCGCCTCCAGGTCCGCGTCCAGCGCCCGGATCGCCTCCTCCGGCTCGTCCTCCACCGCCGCGATCTCCGACAGCGGGATCCCCAGGTCGCTCAGCCGCCTGATCCGCACCAGCCGCACCAGGTGCGGAACGCCGTACTGCTTGTATCCGTTGGCCGTCCGCTCCGGGACGTCCAACAGGCCGATCTCGTGGTAGTGCCGCACGGCCTTCACCGTCGTTCCGGCGAGCTCGGCGACCTGCCGGGTGCTCCACGCCATGCGCCCCTCCTCGGTTCGTGCTCCGGTCCACCCGTTCCCGCCCCGGGCTTGACCATGCCCCAGGGGCACGGTCTGGAGTGGACGCATGCGCCACCTTCGAGAGCCCTTCCGGATCATCCGAGCGAACCTCGGTGCCTACCTCGCCATGAACGCGGTCATGTTCGGCCTCTTCTTCGCCGGCGTCGCCGCGGCGCTCGCCTTCCCCGACCTGCACGCGGCGCAGATCACGTCCATGGAGCAGGACGGCACGGCGGACCTGGTGGGCGAACTGCTCGGGAACGTCTGGCTGTTCGGCCTGACCATCCTCGCGGTCAACGTGCTGACGGTCGCTGTGGCGACCATCCTGCTGCCCTCGATGATCGTCCCCTTCGCCGGCATCGTCCTCTTCGCCTACCGGGCGTTCGGCTTCGGGCTGTCCCTGGCCCCGGTCGACGCCACCGCGGCGAAGATCCTGATCCCGCACTCCCTGACCATCCTCATCGAGTTCCAGGCCTACGTCCTGGTCATGCTCGGCGCCTACCTCCTGGGCCGTGCCTGGCTGCGCCCCGCGTCGGTCGGCGCCGACACTCGCCGCCAGGGGTACCTCCGCGGCCTCGGACAACTGGGCCGCCTGCTCCCGCCCGCGCTCGCCCTGTTCGTGATCGGCGCCGCGTACGAGGCCTTCGAGATCATCTACCTCGTCCCCCCGCTGCTCCTGGGTTGACCCCTTCGGGCAGAATCGGGTGATGCTGAACATCGGATCGGTCGTGCTGGGCGTCTCCGACGTGGCCCGTGCGACGGCCTTCTGGACCGCGGCCCTCGACTACACGCCCCGCGACCCCGGCACCGACCGCTGGGTCGTCCTGGTCCCCACCAGGGGACCGGGCGTCCAGGTCGCGCTCGGCCTGAGCGACGTACCCGTCCAGGAGCACCCCCGGGTCCACCTGGACCTCTACGCGAAGGACGCCGCCGACCAGGCCGCCGAGGTCGAACGGCTGGTGGCCCTGGGCGCCGAACGCGTCGACTGGGACCTCTACCCCGAGGACCCCGACTTCGTCGTCCTCGCCGACCCCGAGGGCAACCGCTTCTGCATCATCGACACCAGCCGCTCCTGACCCCCAACCCCCAGGGAACCCCCCGCCCCAACCGGAGGGCATCGCAGCACCCCACCCCGGGGGTGTCCACCCGCCGGGGCCCACTCCATCCGGAGGGCATCGCACCTCCTCCGCCCCCGGGGGCCGGCCACCCGGGTGCCGGCCACCCCCGGAGGCCATCGCAGCACCCCCACCCCCGGGGGGATTCCCACCGGGGGTGGGCCATACCCGGAGGGCATCGCAGCACCCCCTGAGGGGGTCCCCACCCGGGGGCCGGCCATAGCCGGAGGGCGTCGCAGTGCCTCCGCTGCAGGGGGTTTCCCGCCCGACTTGGGTGGCCCGCCATAGTCGTGTCAGGCCAGTGGGGCCCCTGACCCCAGGGGGTCTTTGCCGAGGTAGTTGTAGGTTTCCAAGAGGCCGGCCGCTTGGGGTGGGCGGTCCGCGCCGGGTGGGCCCGGCCCCGGCCGCAGTCGGTGTCCGGCAGACCGGCAGGCGGGTGCGTTGGGCGCGCGTGGTGGGTGGTGGGGGTGTGACTGCCGGAGCCGGGTGCACGCGGAGCGCGCACACCCGCACCGCTTGGAAAGGTTGTGGGCGCCGGCGGCGGTGCGGGCGCTCCACGCTGTTGCCTACTCCCGCGGATGACCGCGGTACCGGTCAGTGCCGGGGGTGAAAGCCGCACGTTTCCGCGACCCCGGCCCCAGACCGGGCACAGGACCGCACACCTCCACCGCAGGGGGTGAAGGCCGCGCGTACTCGTGGCATCAACCCGAGGGGGTGAGGGAGGAGGGACCGCGACCCTCGCCCGAGGGGGTTTCGCCGCACGTATCCGAAACCCCAGCCACAGCCCGAGCACAGGACCTCGCACCTCAGCTCAAGGGATGAAGGCCGCCCAAACCCGCAGCATCAACCCGAGGGGGATCAGGAGAGAAAGAACCGCCCACCCCCACCCGTATCCCCACACAACGCCCCCGATACGATTCCCCCTGTCGCCCCCTCACCGTTCACCCGCCCACCTCCCTCGCTCTAACCACCCCACGTCCCACGTCCGACGTTCAACGTCCGACACCACCAAGGGACGAGTGATCCCGTGATGGGACCACCCCCGGGATGCAGCGCCAGGGAGCACGGCGCGAGAGGAGACCATGGCCGAGCCGACGGAGTCCGCCGCCGAACCTCCCGAACGCACACGCTGGCTCTGGGCCCTGCTCGGCAGTGTGGTCCTCACCCACACCGCCCTCAACCTCACCCGCCCCCTCATCTCCTACCGCACCATCGCCGTCGGCGGCGACGCCGTCGAGGTCGGTCTCATCACCGCCGCCTACGCGCTCCTGCCCCTGGTCATCGCCGTCCCGCTGGGCCGGGCCACCGACCGCTCGGCGCGCATCGCCTGGATCGTCGGTCTGGGCTCGGTCATCCTCGCCGCGGGCGGTCTCCTGCTCTCCCTGGTCGACGGGCTGGCGGGCCTGGCTCTGGCCAGCACCGTCGTCGGCGTCGGCCACCTGCTGTGCATGGTCGCCGGGCAGGGCCTCATCGCCCGACACTCCCGCCCGGAGAACCTGGACCGCGACTTCGGCTGGTTCACCGCCGCCGCCTCCCTGGGCCAGCTCGCCGGCCCCCTGATCTCCGGCGCCATCCTCGCCGACGCCTCCGGGGACGCCCTGCTCGCGGCCACCTCCACCGCCCTGGTCGTCGCCGGGGCCGTCGCCGCCCTGGGCGCGCTGCCGCTCCTCGCCCTGTTCCGGCTGAGCCCGGTCCGGCGCACCGCCGAACAGAAGGCCGCGCCGCCGGTGCCCACCCTGGACCTGCTGCGCCGCCGCCGGATGCCCTCCGCCCTGCTGGCCAGCCTGGCGCTGCTGTCCGCGGTGGACATCCTCACCGCCTACCTGCCCCTCATCGCCGAGAGCCGGGACATCCCCCCGGTGCTCGTCGGCGTCCTGCTCAGCCTGCGCGCGGGTTCCTCGCTGCTCTCCCGCCTGACCCTGCCCTGGATGCTGCGCCGCTGGTCGCGCAAGACCCTCATCGTCGCCAGCACCGCGGTCGCCGGACTGTCGCTGATCCTGGTGGCCCTGCCGCTGGGCGGGTTCGCGGTGCTGGCCCTCGTGCTGGGCCTGGGCGGGTTCCTGCTCGGCCTGGGCCAGCCGCTGACCATGGCCGAGGTGACCACCCTGGCCCCGGAGGGCGCACGCGGCTCCGCCCTGGCACTGCGCATCTGGGGCAACAGGCTGGGCCAGGTCGCCATCCCCGCCGCCGCGTCCGCGGTCGCCGGGGCGGTGGGCGCCCCCGGCGCCCTGCTGTTCTCCGCCGCCGTCCTCATCACCGCGGCCGTCACCGCCCGCTGACCGCAACCGCCACAACCCGCCGGCCCGGCCCGTCCCCACCAACGGTGTCTGTCGTACCCGACCGCCAGGATGGCCGCGCGACCCCGCCCCCGACAAGGAGACGCCATGGCCGACGACCCCATCTACCTGGAGGGCATGGAGGACGACCCCGCCTTCCCCGACCACCTGGTGGCCAAGGGCAGGTCGATCCTGCTCGCTCTCCACGAGCGCATCGGGTTCGAGCGCCCTGCCGACCTGCCCGCGCTCTACGTGCTCACCCATGCGGCCACCGAGGAGTTCAACGCTCTCCAGGAGGAGTTCTGGGAGGCGGGCGGCGACATCGACACCGTCATCCGGGAGGCCATCGCCCTCTCCTTCGAGCACGTCATGAAAGCCCACGGATTCGCCGACGCGGACCTGGAGGAGGCTCTGGCCCCCCGCGACTGGTGACGCACAAAAGGGGCCGCGCCCTCGCGCGGCCCCGGCCCCCCAGGAGCGAGAAAGAGAGGCGTCCGCCCGTCACGCCTTGATCGAGGCCTGCTCCCGCCCGGCGTCGTGCCCGACCACGATCTTGCGGGCCTTGGACTGCTCGGCCACCGGGATCCGCAGCGTGAGCACGCCGTCGGCGTAGTTCGCGGTGATCCGGTCGGTGTCCAGGGTGTCCCCGAGGAAGACCTGGCGGCTGAACGTGCCGCTCGGCCGCTCGTTGACGATCAGCTCCAAGCCCTCGCGGCGCAGGCCGGGGCGTTCCGCCTTGACGGTGAGGACGTTGCGCTCGACCTCGAGGTCGATGCTCTCGGGGGAGACCCCCGGCAGGTCGAAGTGGACCACGAAGTCGTCGTTCTCACGGTAGGCGTCCATCGGCATGACGGCCGGTCGGCCGTTCTCCAGCAGACGCTGGGTGATCCGGTCGAACTCCCGGAACGGATCGGTGCGCATCAGCATCGCTCGTCACCTCCAAGTGCCTTCGACATCATCGTCGATGACTTGATGCGAACACACTCAACTTTATTGATCACCCAAGGCTTGTCAAGTCCCGAACGTACAAAGCGGGCGGGACCCGGAAGGTCCCGCCCGCCTCGCCTAACGGCGCGTCAGAGCTTCATACGTCAGCACTCAGACCAGCACGTGATGCTCCGCCAGTGCCGC
This sequence comes from Nocardiopsis changdeensis, assembly GCF_018316655.1. Taxonomy (GTDB): domain Bacteria; phylum Actinomycetota; class Actinomycetes; order Streptosporangiales; family Streptosporangiaceae; genus Nocardiopsis; species Nocardiopsis changdeensis. The sequence goes on from NZ_CP074133.1 coordinate 2,511,423, forward strand.
GTCGTACCGCTCCCACACGATCTCCGCCAGCTCCGGAGCCGCGCCCAGCGCCTCCGACACCACGGTCGATCCGGCCGCTCCCTCGGCGCCGGCCACCTCGATCGATCCCACCGGCCCCACCGCCTCCGCCACGACCTTCGCCTCCGCCACCGTCACGGCCTCCGCTTCCGCCTCCGCCACGACCTCCGTCACCGCCACCGCCTCCGCCTGCTCACGGACCCGGTCGGCGAAGAACCCCGGGGCCAACAGGTAGGTGGCCACCGCCACCCGCCGCGCCCCCCGGGCGTACGCCGCGGCGACCGCCTCGGCCGGGGTGGGCCGCGCCGCCGACGCGAACGCCGCCACCGCCTCCCGCCACGGCCCGCGCGCAGCCAGCTCCGCGGCCACGGACTCCACCGTCGCGTTGGCCCCGGGGTCGCTCGACCCCGCCGAGGCCACCACCAGCGCGGTGTCCGGGGCCGCGGTCGCGCCGGCCTCGGCCAGCCGCCGCTCCACCGCCGCCACCAGGCCCGCGTGCGGCCCCAACGTGCCGGCGTAGCGCACCCGCACCCACGGTCCGGTCTCGCGCGCCCGCTCCAGCACCTTCGGCAGGTCCACCTTGCTGTGGTAGGCCGCCGTCAGCAGCGCGGGCAGCACCACGACCTCGCCCGCGCCCTCGGCGGCCAGCGCCGCCAGGGCGTCCCGCACCGACGGGGCCGTGTGGTCGAGGTAGGACACCCGCACGTCTGCCTCCGGCCGCAGCGCGCGCACCCGCTCGAACAGCGCCTCCACGGCCACCGCCGACCGCGGGTCGCGGCTGCCGTGCGCCACCGCCAGCAGCGGCGGCGCGGGGCGGGGCCCGTCGCCGGTCACAGATGGATCCCGCACTCGGTCTTGCCGCTGCCCGCCCAGCGGCCGCTGCGCGGGTCCTCGCCCGGGGCCACCCGCCGCGTGCACGGCTCGCAGCCGATGGAGGGGTACCCGTCGTACTGGAGCGGGTTGATGATCACCCCGTTCTCCTCGATGTAGGCGTCGACCTCCTCCTGGGTCCACCGGGCGATCGGGTTGACCTTGGTCATCCGCTTGCGCCGGTCCCACTGCACGATCGGGGTGTCGCGGCGGGTCACCGAGTCGGCCCGGCGCAGCCCGGTCAGCCACGCGCTGTAGGGCGCCAGCGCCTTCTTCAGCGGCTCCACCTTGCGCAGGTGGCAGCAGATGCCCGGGTCGCGCCCGTGCAGCCGCGGGCCCAGCGCCAGGTCCTGCTCGGCCACGGTGCGGGTCGGCTCGACGTTGATCAGGGTGATGTCGTAGATCGAGGCCACGGCGTCGCGGGTGCCGATGGTCTCGGGGAAGTGGTATCCCGTGTCCAGGAAGATCACGTCGATGCCGGGGACCACCTTGGAGGCCAGGTCGACCATGAGGGCGTCGGCCATGGACGAGGTCATGCACAGGCCGTCGCCGAACGTCTCGGCGGCCCACGCGATGATCTCCTGGGCGGTGGCCTCCTCCAGCTCGCGCGATGCGCGCTCGGCGAGCTCGGGACCGCCCACGGGGGTGATGGTGGCGTTCATTCCTACCCTTCCGTCGGTCTAGAAGGTGCGTCGCCGAACGAGGCGGACCGCAGGCCCACGTACTTGACACGGAAGACCCGGGCGCAGGACAGGCAGGCCCAGGGGTAGCCCTCGCCCTTGACGGGGGCGCCCTCCTCGGGCACCAGGTCCTCGTCCCCGCAGTAGGGGCAGTAGTAGGGTGCGGCCCTCTCGGACACGGCGCACCTCCTCCAATCGGGGATGTCGCGGATGGTGGATTCGGCGGGCCGGACGCGCGCACGCGCCCGACCCACCCGGAGCCGTTCGGACCCGGTCCCAACACCGGACCCGGTCCCAGACCCAAGCCCGGACCCGACCTCAGACCCAAGCCCGGCTCCAAGCCCAGACCCGGACCCGAGCCCGAACAGCCCCGCCCTGCTTCCCTACTTCAGGTCGTCCTCCGCGGCCCGGCCCACCCAGGCCGCGAACGACTCCCCGTCCTTCCTCTGGTCCTGGAACCGGCGCAGCACCCGCTCCACGTAGTCGGGCAGCTCCTCGGCGGTGGACTTGAGCCCGCGGACCTTCTTGCCGAAGGCCGCGTCCAGGCCCATGCCGCCGCCCAGGTGGATCTGGTAGCCCTCCACCTGCTCGCCGCGGTCGTTCATCACCAGCTGGCCCTTGAGGCCGATGTCGGCGACCTGGATGCGCGCGCACGAGTTCGGGCACCCGTTGACGTTGATGGTCAGCGGCTCCTCGAAGTCGGGCAGCCGCTTCTCCAGCTCGTCGATGAGGGTCGACGCCCGCCCCTTGGTCTCGACGATCGCCAGCTTGCAGAACTCGATGCCGGTGCACGCCATCGTCTGGCGGCGGAAGGTGCTGGGCCGCACCTGGAAGTCCTCCGCCTCCAGGGCCGCGGTGATCGACTCGACCCTGTCCTCCTCGATGTCGAGGATGACGAGCTTCTGGTCGGCGGTCGTGCGGATGCGGTCGGAGCCGTGCGCCTCGGCGATGTCGGCGATCCGGTCCAGCGACGTGCCCGAGACTCGGCCCACCTTGGGCGCGAACCCCACGTAGAACCTTCCGTCGCGCTGGCGGTGCACGCCCACGTGGTCGCGGCGCAGGCCCTGGTCCAGCACCGGGGCCGGGCCGTCGGGCAGCGCGTAGCCCAGGTACTTCTCCTCCAGCACCTGCCGGAACTTCTCCGCGCCCCAGTCCTTGATGAGGAACTTGATGCGGGCGCGGGTGCGCAGCCGGCGGTACCCGTAGTCGCGGAAGATCGCGCAGACCCCCGCCCACACCTCGCTCACCTGGTCGGGGCGGACGAAGGCCCCCAGCCGCAGCGCGAACATCGGGTTGGTGGACAGCCCGCCGCCGACGAACAGGTCGTAGCCGGCCTCGCCCGCCTCGTTCCGCACGCCCACGAACGCGACGTCGTTGATCTCGTGGTTGGTGCAGTACACCGAGCAGCCCGCGATGGACGTCTTGAACTTGCGCGGCAGGTTGGAGTACAGCGGGCTGCCGATGTGCTCCTCGTAGATCTGGAAGATCTCCGGCGTCCCGTCCAGCACCTCGTCCTCGGCCACTCCGGCCAGCGGACAGCCCATGATGACGCGGGGGGTGTCACCGCAGGCCTCGGTGGTGGACAGGCCCACCGACTCCAGCCGGTCCCAGATCTCCGGCACGTCCTCGACCCGGATCCAGTGGTACTGGACGTTCTGCCGGTCGGTGATGTCGGCGGTGTCGCGGCCGAAGTCGCGGGAGATGCCCGCGACGGCGCGCAGCTGGGCCACCGACAGCTGGCCGCCGTCGATGCGCACCCGCAGCATGAAGTAGCGGTCGTCCAGCTCCTCCGGCTCCAGGACCGCGGTCTTGCCGCCGTCGATGCCGGGGGCGCGCTGGGTGTACAGGCCGAACCACCGGAAACGGCCGCGCAGGTCAGCGGGGTCGATCGAGTCGAAACCGCGCTTGGAGTAGATGTTGATGATCCGATCGCGGACGTTGAGCCCGTCGTCGTTCTTCTTGTTCTCCTCGTTCTTGTTCAGCGGCTCGCGGTAGCCGAGGGCCCATTGGCCCTCGCCGCGGCGGCGACGCGGCTTGGCCGCCGTCGCCGTCCGACCGTTCTGCGCGGAAGAGGGAGGCATCGCGGGTGTCTCCGATGGGGTCACGGGGTCCGTACGGCCCCGGCGCCCGCACCGCTACGGCCCGTCGGCGCCGCACATCGTCGTGCAGGTGCCACGGGTCGGAATCCGCGTGTGTGGGATGCGAAGAGAAAGGGGAGAGCGCCGGTGCCGCGCGCACCCCTGGGGTGCGTCAAAAAGGCGGCGAGATTAACCGACGCTGCAACAGATGGCGCTGCGGACCCGCAGGAAGTCCACGTGGCGACGCACGCAGAGCATGGGGTCCAGGGCAGCGATCATGAAATGAGAATGTCATGTGCGCGCGTCCTTTGTCCAGGCGGGTCCGGAGGGCTCCCGAGTGAGTCACGTCACTCGGCGAAGGGCGTCGCACACCACCCGCCCCCGCTGCCCGCCACGCGTCGCAACCCACCCGCCACCGCCACCCGCCGCGCCACGCGGCCCACCCGCCATGCCGCCCGCTCACCCACCCACTCACCGCTCACCGCACATCCCAGACCACTCCCCGGGCGGTGCGCGGTCCCGGCGTCCGCCCCCGGACCGCTAACGTTCTCCCCGTGGTGGGTTTCTGGGAGGGGCTGTGGCGGATCACCGACGCCTGGCTGAGGCGCCGCCCCCGGCTGCGCGGCGGTCTGCTGCTCGTGCTGCGCACCGTCCGGGCCTTCTCGCGTGACCGGGTCGTCGGCCTGGCCGCCGAATCCGCCTTCTTCACCCTGATCTCGCTGCCCGCGCTGCTGCTGGGGCTGCTGGGCGTCCTGGTCCCGCTGGCGCCGGTGCTGGGGGAGGGCACGGTGGAGGAGATCCGCGGGCTCATCCTGGACAGCACCGCCCAGATCCTCACCCCCGACACGGTCGAGAGCGTGGTGGCCCCGCTGGTGGACGACCTCCTCCAGGGCGTCCGGGGCGGGGTGCTGTCGGTGACCTTCCTGGTGTCGCTGTGGTCGGGGTCGCGGGCGATGAACGTGTTCATCCGCTCCATCACCATCTCCTACGGCCTGGAGGAGCTGCGCGGCTGGATCACCCAGCGGGTGCTCGCCTTCGTGGCCTACCTGGGCGGGCTGGCGTTCGCCCTGCTGGTGCTGCCGGTCCTGGTGGCCGGTCCCGACCTGGTCCACCGGCTGCTGCCGATCACGGTGGGGCGGCTCAACCTGCTGTACTGGCCGACCGTCGCGGTGCTGGCCACGGCCGCCGTCACGATGCTGTACACCCTGAGCATCCCGGTGCGCACCCCGCTGTGGCGGCACTTGCCGGGGGCGCTGCTGGCGACGACGGTGCTCATCACCGGGTCCATCGGGCTGCGCGCCTACCTGGACGCCTCACTGGCGCAGGTGAGCCTCTACGGCTCGCTGGCCGCGCCGATCGCGATCCTGGCCTGGCTGTTCGTGATGGCGGTCGCGGTGCTGGTGGGGTCGTCGTTCAACGCCGAGATCGACGCCATGTGGCCGACGGTGCGCACCGCCGCGGCCCGTGCCGAGATCGCCAACCGCCGCTTCGAGCGCGCCGACCGCCTGGTCCGCCGCCGCGAGCAGGCGGTCATCGACACCATCGTCGAGAACAACGGCCGCTGACCGGAACCGGTCAGAGCGTACGCCGTACACCCGAACGCGACGGCACGTCGGTATGTTCGAGGTGCCTCCGGAGGGCGGGCCGCGCCCCCGCCGCCCCCCGCACCCGGACGGCTGGAAAGGGCATCCCCCATGACCTCCGCCCCGTCCACGCCCCGCGCCTTCGTCCCGTCCCGCATCCCCGCCCCGTCCGCTCTCCGTGCCTCCGCCCTGTCCGCGCCCCGCGCCTCCTTCCGGGGGAGGGGGCGCCGGTGAAGGCCTCCCAGCTGCTGCGGCAGATCGCGATGGCGGCGGCCCTGGTCTCCGTGATGCTGGCCGCGTCCTTCCGCGCCTTTTACCCCGGCTACCCCGGCACGGTCCCGTGGCCGGCCACGGTGCCGCCCGCCCTCCTCCTGGCCCTGGCGCTCGCCCTGGTCGCCGACGCCGACCCGGATCCCACACCGGGGGAGCGGCGGCGCCTGCACACGGGGGCCGTCGCGGCGGACACCGTGTCCCACCTGACCGTCGAGCCCGGCGGCCCCGGAGGCACGCCCTACGCAGGCCACACGCCCCGGCCGGAGGAGCACATCCTCCTCACCCCCGGCGAACCCGCCGCGCCCCCGGCCCCCGGGCCCCGATCCGGAAGGTGATCGCCTTGAAGGACCTCCGCTGGTTCCCCGCCGTGACCACCCACGCGTTCTTCGGCATGCTGCTCCACAACTGGATCCTCACCTCCATGGAGTCCGCGGCGCGCGAGATCACCCTCGGAGCCGGTCTCGCCCTGAGCTGGTTCCTGTTCTTGGTGGTCGTGTTCTCCCTCCTCCCCTTCCAGGGGACCCGGGGGCGTCCGGGATCCTCGGCCCGGGCGGTGAGGCCGGTGGTCGGAGCGGGAGCGCTCGTCCTGGCCGCGGGCCATGTCCTCCTCCTGCCGCTCGGCCTCTGGTACACCGTGCGTTACGAAAGCCTGGGCCTGCTCCCCCTGCTCGTGACCGCTGAGACGATCGGGCTCCCCGCCCTGGCCGTGCTGCTGTGGCAGCGGCCCTGGCGTCGTCCGGAACGGGCGGCGGGCCGTCCGGAGGTGCCCAAGCTCCTCGGCCTGCGCGATCCCGCCCGGATGCCCCCCGGGTGGGTTCCGGTGGTGTTCTACAGATCCGATCTGTTCCCGCACAACCTCAGGGACCACCCCCTGGAGATCGACGGGGACCGGGTCGGGGAGCTGACGCCGGGGGAGAGCCTGGTCATCGGCCTGCCGCCGGGGGAGCACACGGCACGGATCCCGGTTTCGCCCGGTAAGTACCCGTTCTCGTTCGCGGCGGTCCCGGGGCGCACCGTCCACCTCTACGTCGGCGCGGACACCCGTATCGCCCTGTGGAATCCGACCGTCACGCGGCAGGAGCACTCCGCATGACCCCCGCGCCTCCCGAACAGCGGCGTCCACTGCCCGGGGTGGGCGACCACACCGCCCGGACCGTGCTCGCGGTGTCCGGTGCGGCGCTGCTCGGGTCGGTCCTGTACGACCTGGCCCTCGTCTTCCCACCGGCGTCCGGCGCACCGCTCGAACCCGGCGGGCTCACCCTCGTGCTCATGGTCCTCCTGGTCTCGTGGACGACGCTCGCGGTCCGCCTGGTCCACGCGGTCAGGGCTCCCGGGCCGCGGCCCCGCGACGCGCGGACCGACGCCGACCTGCGCGGGTCCCTGCTCTTCCTGGCCCTGTGCGCGGCCAACGCGCCCGTCGCGCTGTGGCTCACCGCCCTGCGCGACGCGCTGGTCTTCTCCGGGCTCCTGCTCTTCCCGTGGGGGGCGGCCGTGTGGGCCCTGGTCCTCCTGCTCCGGGGGCGGCGCGACGCGGAGCGCGAGCCGGTCGCCGCCCCGCCGGAGGTGCCCAAGCTCATCGGTCTACGCGACCCCGCGCGGATGCCCTCCGGCTGGAGCCCTGTGGTGTTCCACGCGCACGGCGGCTTCGCCGAGGACCCGCCCCTGGAGGTGGACGGCGGCCACGTCGGCTTCCTCGCCTCCGGCGGCACCCTCGTCGTCGGCTTGCCGCCCGGCGCCCACACCGTCCGGGTACAGCGCCGGGGGTCACTCCCGTACCCCTTTTCGGTCGTACCTGGCGGTATCGTGCATTTCACGGTCACCAGCGGACCGAACTTCGGTCCGCCCGGCCCCGGCTTCCGCATCCTTCCGCATGTCACGGGGCCCACGGGAGACCAGGGCCCGGCGTGAACCGTGGGAGACCGGTGGCCGGATTCGGCCAGTTACGGTGTGAACTCATCGACACATCCGCGTGTCCATATGAACGTGACCACGGGAGGGCGGGTCGGGCGGCCCTCCCCGCGTTCCGAAGACATGCCAGGTCAGGGGAAGGGGAGCGGGAACACCGTTGACCGCACAGCGCGTCGTGTCCGCTACCGGCCGCCCGTACCCGGGTGGGCCGTGTCCGTCACGATCAGTATCATCGCGTTCAGCATTGGCTTCGTGCACGTCGACACCGGCGTCCGGTGACCTCCCGGGCCCGGTCCCGCCGTCGCCCCCGACTGACGTTCCCCGTCACCCGCACACGAACAGGTCCACCCTTCCCATGCCTTCGGAGGCACCATGAGCCGGGCGTCCCGTCCGGGGCATCCCCGGCCCACCGCCGTCATCGCCATCGCCCCGGACGAGCGCAGCGCAGAGATCGTCATCGAGGGACAGCGCCAGGTCGTCACCGGCGGCGTCCCCAAGGAGACCCGGCGCGCGGCGCTGGACGTCGCCACCGGCTACGCCGCCAGGATCGGCCAGCCGGTGCTCATCGACGCCCGTGACAGCAACGGCTACTGGAACCTGGTCGCCACCCCCGACGGCGTCGTGCAGGCCGCCGACCGGCTCCCCCCGACGGGTGGGCCCGCTCCCACCGCGCTCCGCCCCCCGGCGCCCGCCGAGCGGCCCGGGCGCGGCAGGCGGGGCCTGGTCATCGCGAGTGCGGCGGCGCTCGCCGTGGTGCTCCTGGGCGGCGCCGGCTTCGCCGCCTGGAACCTGATCCCGGGCGACGACCCCGCCGCGCAGACCACCACGACCGAGGCGCAGGTCCTGGGCCACCCGGCCCCGCCCGGCTACGGCGACACCGTGGAGTTCTCCGAGGCGCTCGCCCCCGGCAGCCAGCCCGGCGTCTCCCGCGACGGCGACCTGATGGCCTTCATGGACCCCGACGAGCGGCTCACCCTGTTCGACGCCTCCGGCGAGCGCCTGTGGTCGGCCGCCCTCCCGGCCGCCTCCACCGAGTTCCTGGGCCCGCCCCGGTTCGTCGACTACGACGGCGAGCCCGCGGTGGTCATGGAGACCACCGGGACCCTGTGGTTCTGGCCGGTCGCGGGCGGTGCGCACACCAGCATCACCCTGCCGGAGGACGCCTCCACCCAGTACGTGGGCTCCTCCGCGCTGGTCCGCAGCGGCGACGACGCCCTCGTGCCGACCGGCGGCGAGCTGGCGCCGGTCGAGGTCCCCGGCGGGGCGGCGCCGATGCTGGCCGAGGGCGCCGAGGTGCTCACCGCGGTGCGCACCGGTGCCTGGACCTGGGTCGACCCCGAAGGGGAGGTCGCCGAGGTCACCGCCCGCCGCCCCGAGAACGCCGGTGAGATGGAGTCGGTGGTCACCGCCCTGCGCGAGTACGTGATCGTCCGCTGGGAGCCGCTGCGCGACGAGGGGGCCGTGCTGGCCTTCCACGACAGCCGCGACGGCTCCGTCATCGGCGCGGCCGAGATCGACCCGGCCGACCTGGAGGACGTGCGGCACCGCTCCGGCCCCATCGGCACCGCCGCCGTCTCCTACGGCCCGGTCGTGATGGACCCCGAGACCGGCACCACCGCGGTCGTCCCCGGGTTCGAACCGCAGGTGGCCGTCGGCGCCACCGTGTTCGGCCAGCTCGGCGGCGCCCCGGCGGCCGTGGACACCGCGGGCGAGGTCCGCAGGCCGGACCCGGCCTCGGCCCAGCCCGCCGGCCTGCTCGGCGGCAACGCCATCGTGGTCCACGAGGACCACCTCTATGCCATCCCCTCTCAGTAGCAACCCCCGATAAAAGAAGAAAGGAGTGGGATGACCCCCAAGAAGCGTGCACTGACCGTGACCGCGGCCGGCCTGTTCATGGCCGGGTTCTCGGTGAGCCCTGCGTTCGCCGAGACCATCGAGGAGACCGCCCCTGCGGCCGCTCCCGAAGCGGCCCAGCAGGTCACCGAACCCCAGGTCCTTCCTGAGGTCCCGGTCGTCACCCCCATCGTCGGCGGGATCGCCGAAGGCGTCGGAGAACTCTTCGACACCCCGCCCTCCCCGGACCCCGGTGGCGGCGACGACGGCGGTGACCCCGGCGAGGGTGAGAACCCCGGTGGCGGTGACCCCGGTGAGGGTGAGAACCCCGGCGGTGGAGACCCTGGCGAGGGTGAGAACCCCGGCGGTGGTGACCCCGGTGAGGGTGAGAACCCCGGTGGCGAGGACCCCGGCGGTGAGGACCCGGGTGGTGAGGACCCGGGTGGTGAAGACCCGGGTGGTGAAGACCCCGGCGGTGAAGACCCGGGTGGCGAGGACCCGGGTGGTGAAGACCCCGGTGGCGAGAACCCCGGCGGGGAGAACCCCGACCCGGGTGACGGCGGGAACCCCGGTGACGACGACGGTGACGAGAGCCAGGCTCCCGGCACCAGCACTCCCGGCAGCACCTCTCCGGTGACCGCCGGCACCTCGGGTTCCAGCGGGACCACCCCCACCCTGCCGACCACCGGTGTCGACATGGAGGGCTTCGTCCTGGGCGGTGCCATCGTCACGGGCATCGGCGCCATCGCCCTCTGGGCGGGCGCGCGCCGTCCCTCCGCGATGCTGGCGGAGTAACACGGCGGATCGGCACGGTTCCGCCGGCCGTCGCCCGGTGAGGGCGCGGACCACGTGCACGGGCCCCCGGACGCCTCGGCGTCCGGGGGCCCGCACCGTTCCTCCGGCCCTTCGCCTCCCCGCTCCTCCTCAGGCGCGCGGGCGCAGCACCGGGGCGAGCAGGAACGCGAACACCCCGGCCGCCGCGATCGTCCACAGCGCGGTCCCCAGCGCCGTCGCGTCCGCGATCAGGCCCACCGCCGGCGGGAACGCCAGGAAGCCCGCGCGGCCCAGCCACCCGACGATGGTCACCCCGTCGCCGGTGCGCACCCCGGGCACGTTCCCGGCCGCCGCCAGCGTCAGCGGGAACAGCGTGGACACCCCCAGGCCCATCACCCCGAACCCGATGACCGTCGTCGCCTGGTGCGGCAGCGCGAGCGCCAGCGCGATCCCGCCCGCCGCCAGCAGGCCGCAGGCCCGGCCCACGGTCGCGGCGCCGAACCTGTCGGTGACCCGGTCGCCCAGCAGGCGGCCCACCACCATCATCGCCTGGCAGGCCACGAACGGCATCGCCGCCAGGAACAGGGAGGCGTCCAGTTCGTCGGCCATGTACACCGCGCCCCAGGACGCCGCGGAGTCCTCGATGCCCCCGGCCAGCATCAGCAGCACGCCCAGCGCGACGAGCAGCAGCACCGCGCGCCCGGGGATGCGCGGACGCCGTCCGTCCGCCTCCCGCGCGCCGTCGGCGCGCTCACTGTCCTCGGGGCCGGGCAGCAGCATCCGGCTCACCGTCAGGTTCACCGCCACCAGCACCACCGCCGTACCGCCCAGGTGCCACAGGATCGGCACCCCGGAGCCGGCCATGACCGCGCCGAGCAGGCCGCCGGAGACCGCGGCCAGGCTCCACACCGCGTGGAAGGTGTTGATGATGGTCCGCCCGTACCGGCGCTGCACCCGCAGCCCGTGCGAGTTCTGCGCCGAGTCCGTCCAGGCGTCGGCGCAGCCCATGACGAACAGGGCCCCCGCCAGCGCCCACCAGTTCTGTGCCAGCGCGATGAATGGAAGCGCTCCCAGCGACAACAGGCTGGTCCCCACCGCTGTGGGCCCGCTTCCGAAGCGGTGGATCAGCGGCCCGGCGAGCATCCCGGTCAGGATCGCGCCGGTCGGCATCGCCGCGATCGCCAGCCCCAGCTCGGCGTTGCTCAGCCCCAGCCCCGACTTGATCGCCGGAAGCCAGGGGACCGCGTTGGTGTAGGTGAAACCGTTGACGAAGAAGAGGGTGGAGACCGCGAGCCTGGCCCGGCGGGCCTGCCGGGGCGGGGCGGTGGTCTTCGGGCTGTTCATGCGTCTCCCACGGGTGGCCGTTCGATGCCTGCGGATGCTATCGACTCCGGTCCGGGTCCGGCCATGCGATTCCCGGCCCCCGCGATCTCCCCTCCGGTGGGCTTGCGATCCGCCGCCGTTCCGATTTACATGGGGATTCCGCTCAGTAACGGAGAAGCCCCCGACGACCCCCGACGACTGCACACGGTCACCACCGCACCCGGTCCCAGCCCCCAGCGACCCGCTCACGCACAGGGCACGGGCCCCGACGCCGACTCCCTCACCCCGGCCGCCGTTCCGCGGCGCCCGGCCGGAACCGGAAGAGCCCATGATCAATACGAGCGCGCTGCGAGACAAACCCACACTCACCGGAAAGCACGTGCGCCTGGTGCCGCTGGGCCCCGAGCACACGGACGCCTACTTCGCGGCGGGACTCGACGAGGAGATCCGCAGACTCACCGGGACCCACCACCACCTCACCTACGACGAGGCCCGGGAGTGGTGCCGCGGCCGCCCGCGGAGCCCGGACCGGCTGGACCTGGCCATCACCGCCCCGCACGACGGCCGCTACCTCGGCGAGCTGTCGCTGTACTCGGTGGCCCCGGAGAACGAGAGCGCCGGGTACCGCATCGCCCTGTCCGCACTGGAGTTCACCGGGCAGGGGCTGGGCCGGGAGGCCACCCGGATGGTGCTGGAGTACGCCTTCGAGCACGTCGGCCTGCACCGGGTGTGGCTGTACGTCTACGCCTTCAACATGAGGGCCATCGCCGTGTACCGCTCCTGCGGCTTCTCCGTCGAGGGGCGGCTGCGCGACTCGCTGCTGTGGGAGGGACGCCGCCACGACGCCCTGCTCATGGCCGTGCTGCGGAACGGGTACCGCAGGACCTGACCCGGGGGTTTTGACCGTGGCCGGGGTTGCAACCTCCGGCTCCCGGGGTATGTCCGGTACCACTTTTCCATCGGCTCCCTTCGACACGGCGAGAGGAGCGGCGCCCGAGCCCGGCGCCGGTGAGGCACATGAATCCGGTACCCGTTTCCCTGCCGTTCACCGACCGCTCCGAGGCGGGCCGCCGCCTGGCGGAGCGGGTCCGGCCGTACGCGGTCTCGGACCCCCTGGTCCTGGCCCTGCCCCGGGGCGGTGTCCCGGTCGGCGCGGAGCTGGCCCGCCGCCTCGACGCCGACTTCGACGTCCTGGTCGTCCGCAAGATCGGCCTCCCGGGCCACCCCGAGCTGGGGGTCGGCGCGATCGCCGAGGACGGGCGCGTCCTCTTCGACGACCTGGCCCTGGCCCGGATGCGGGTGCCCCGCCAGGCCCTGGCCGGGACGGTGGACGCCGAGCGCGCCGAACTCGACCGACGCCGCCGGGTCTACCGGGGCGAGCGCCCGCCCCCGGACATCGCCGGGCGCGACTGCGTGGTCGTCGACGACGGGGTGGCCACCGGCGGCACCGCCCGCGCCGCCCTGCGCATGGTGCGCCAGGCCGGCCCGGCCCAGCTGGTGCTGGCCGTCCCGGTCGCCTCCAGGGAGGCGATCGCGATGCTCAAGGAGGAGGCCGACGCCGTCGTGGTGCTCGGCGTCCCGGACAACTTCCGGGCCGTGGGGGAGTGGTACCGCGACTTCGACCAGCTCTCCGACGGCCACGTCACCGCCATCATGTCGGAGGTGGGGCGCAGCCACAGCCGGCCGGGCACGGCCCGGGGCGTGCGGGTGCGCGCGGGCGACGTCTACCTGGACGGCGACCTCACCCTCCCGGCGGCGCTGCGCGGCGCGGTGGTCATGGCGTTCGGGGAGGCGCGCGGCGATCCGCGCTGGCGGGCGATCGCCTCGGTGCTGCAACGGGCGGGGTACGCGACCCTGATGCTCGACCTGCTGGTGGGGGAGGAGCGCTCCTCGGTGGGCGGCGGCGCCGCGACGGAGGTGCTGGGCGAGCGGCTGAGCTCGGCCGTCACCTGGCTGCGCCGGGCCACCGACGCCGCCAGCGACCCGGTGGGGGTGCTGGGCTCGGGGGCCGGGGCCCCGGCCGCGCTCGTGACCGCCGCGCGGCGGCCGGGCGACGTGGCCGCGGCGGTGGTGCACGGCGGCCGGATCGACCTCGCCGAGCCCGCGCTGCCCGACGTGCGCGCCCCGGTCCTGGTGATGCTGGAGAGCCGCGACTCGTTCGTGCGCGAACTGGGGGAGTGGGCCCGGGGCCGGATGGGCGGGCCCACCGACCTCAAGGTGCTGTCGGGGGCCGAGGAACTGCTCCGGGGAGCCCGGGAATGGCGGCAGGTGGCGGTGGAGGCCCAGGACTGGTTCGACCGGTACCTCCCGCGCGGCCGGGGCTGAGGCCCGGACCCGGAGGGCGCCGGAGAACGAAGAACCCGCGCCGCCGCCGACGGAGTGTCGGGGCGACGCGGGTTTCGCACGGGGCCGGGGCCGCCGAGGAGGAAGATCGGCCGGATCGCGGTTGCGCGACCGCCTGAGGACTCAGGCGGCGTTGGCGCGACGCATACGACGACGGCGCTCGGAGGCGCGCTCGTCCTCGTTCAGGCCGCCCCAGGTGCCGTACTTCTCCGGACGCGAGATCGCATAGTCCAGGCAGTCGGTTCGAACCGGGCAGGCCGCACAGATCTCCTTGGCCTTGCGCTCGCGGATCTCCCGCTCCGGCTGGCGCTCGCCATCCGGGCCGAAGAAGAGCACAAGGTCCTCGCCCCGGCACGCGGCGGCATCCTGCCACCCCCAGCTCGGGCGGGGGCGCAGCGCGGCCTGCCGACGTACCTGAGACATGCTTGAACCACCTCTACTGAAATCACTAGTAAGCTGTCGGAAAAAGCTTCAGTCACCCAAAAGTCGGTCATGCGGCGTGAGCGACCCCGCACGACGCAAACGCCGAACGGTGCAGGCGATGTTCCCCGGTGTGGCTGAGACCACGAGAAGCACGCGAACCGAGCGGCGGTGATCGCCGACTGCGGGTGTGTTCTCACGCGAACGGCTCTCGGAGGCGGTGACGGCCATCCGTCCGAGCCGGTACGTAATCATGCCATCCCCACTCCCGATCGTGCACGGGGGGTGGGGAAATTACTCGCCCAACCGTTACCGAAATCTGATGCCTTGCGGCGGATCTCCGGTCGTTTGTCCGAGTTCGTCACTTATTGCAAGAACGAGTGCCTTGCGAAGGACACAGCACATCGTATGGGGCGATGTCGCTCCTGCCTAGGGGCTCCCCCTGATACGCCGATCACATTGCGGACACGGCACGTCACCGCGATTGGGTGGGACCGTATGTCCTCACCCTCCGTCGCCGCCCCCGGGGTGGCGGCCGGCGCGAACCCCCGCCCCCTGGGGGCCGACGGCGGCGACGGGCGACGGGCGGGAGGGCTGCGGCTGTAGGCCGTCCGTTGAGGGTGGTGGCGGGCGACGGGCGGGAGGGCTGCGGCTGTAGGCCGTCCGTTGAGGGTGGTGGCGGGCGACGGGCGGGCCCCTAGGGGAAGGACCAGGGGCGCGCAGGAGGAACAGGTCGTGGTGTCCGGGCGTCACACGCGATAGAAAGCGAAGGACACCCCGATACCGGGTCGTCCTCTGGCACCACCACAAGGAGTTCGAGTCGCCGTGGCCCTCCTGCGGTTCATCCTCAACGTCATCTGGCTCTTCGTCGCGGGTTTCTGGCTCGCGGTGGGCTACGCCTTCGCCGGGCTCATCTGCTGCATCCTCATCGTCACGATCCCCTTCGGCGTCGCCTCCTTCCGGATGGCCGGATACGCCCTGTGGCCCTTCGGCCGCGAACTCGTGCGCAAGCCCGGCGCGGGCGCGGGCAGCACCGTCCTCAACGTCATCTGGCTGATCGTCGCCGGCTGGTGGCTCACCCTGGGGCACATCGCCACCGCGATCGGCCTGGCGATCACCGTCATCGGCATCCCCATGGCCTGGGCCTCGCTCAAGATGATCCCGGTCGCGCTGGCCCCCTTCGGCAACGAGATCGTCGAGAGCGGCCGTCCCCGGGAACCCTGGCAGTTCTGACACCGTTCTCACGCCGACGGGTGCGAACCCCCCATCCCCCGGACGCATCACCCTCTACAAGAACCCCCGTGCACCCCTCCACCCCGTGACGGGGGGCACCCGCAGAAGTGAAGAAATGGAGTCGATGTGCAAGCCCAACGGCCGGGAGTCTGGGCGCTCCTGAACAAGTGGCTCGCCGCGCGCCGGGCCAACGAGGAGCGCCGGGCCAGGCTGGAGGCCGAGGAGCGCGAGATCGCCGAGGCCAGGCGCCGGGCCGAGGAGGCGGCGGCGCAGGCCGAGGCCGCCCCGCCGGACCTGCTGCGCCGGGTCAGCGACGTCGCCTGGCGGATGCTGCTCATCGGATTCGTCGCGGGCCTGCTGATCTACGCGCTGGTGTACCTGTCGGTGGTCACCCTGCCGCTGATCCTGGCGGTCTTCATCACCGCGCTGCTGATGCCGCTCGCCAACTGGCTGCGCCGCAAGGGGCTCGGCCGGGGGCTCTCCACCACGATCTCCATCGTGGTGGCGCTCATCGTCTTCGGCGGTGTCCTGACGATGATCATCATGCCGGCGGTCCAGGGCTCGGACGCCCTGGTCTCCAGCGTCACCGAGGGCCTGGAGGAGATCCAGAACCTCCAGCTGCCGTTCGGGCTGAGCCCCGAGATGTTCGAGCTCGACGACATGATCGCCGACGCCACCCGGCAGATCACCACCATGATCGAGGAGAACAGCAGCCAGCTCATCAGCGGCGCGTGGACCGCGGGCGCCGCGGTCGTCTCGATCCTGGTCGGCATCGTCCTCATCATCGCCCTGACCGTGTACTTCGTGCACTCGGGCGACCTGCTCATGGACTGGCTGCTCACCCTGCTCCCGCCGGGGTCGCGCCCCGGCCTGCAGCACGCCGGCAACGTCGCCTACAAGGTGATGGGCAACTACGTGCGCGGGGTGGCGGCGGTCGGCGCCATCGACGCCATCGGCATCGGTGTGCTGCTGATCTTCATCCTCGACCCCAGCCTGGCGATCCCGCTGATCGTGCTCACCTTCATCGGCGCGTTCCTGCCGATCATCGGTGCGTTCCTCAGCGGCCTGGTCGCCGTCCTGGTGACGTTCGTGACCGTGGACTGGGTCATGGCCCTGGTCGTGCTCGGCTGGGTGCTGCTCATCCAGCAGCTGGAGAGCAACCTCTTCGCGCCGCGCATCTACGGCCAGGCGCTGGAACTGCCCTCGCCGGTCGTGCTCATCGCGATCTCCATCGGCGCCGTCCTGGGGAACATCCCCGGCATGTTCCTGGCCACCCCCGTGGCCGCGGTGCTCGCCGCCCTGCTGCGCGACCGGCCGCCGGCCGCACCGGAGGAGCAGGAGGAGGCCGAGCCCGACGACCCCGGCTCCGCGCCGACGGAGAAGGCCAAGAAGAAGCAGGGGGTCATGGCCACGACGCCCTCCCCGGGGGAGGGCGCCGCCAAGACCGGGGCCAAGGCCGCTCCCAAGCCCGGCAAGGGGGACAAGAAGGAGGAGCGTCCGGAGGACCCGCCCTCCGACGGCTGACCCCGCCCCCGGGAATGTCCGGCGTCCCCGTTCCTGTTCGACAGGACGGGGACGCCGTCGTCCCGGGGAGAAAACCCCTGGCGGCGCTCCCGACCGCTGCCGTTAGGCTGGGTCGGTCGGCCCCCGCGCCACCGCTCCCCCGTCCGCCCGCACCGCCGCCGGACCGGCGCGCACGGCCGCCCGAACCGTCTCCACCTCGTAGGAAGCCCCATCATGCTGATCGCCACCGACCTCGAACTGCGCGTCGGTCCTCGCCTCCTGCTGGAGCCGACCACCTTCCGCGTCGCCGCCGGTGACCGCATCGGACTCGTGGGGCGCAACGGCGCGGGCAAGACCACGATGACCAAGGTGCTGGCGGGCGAGGGCCTGCCCACCGGCGGCACGGTCACCTCCTCCGGGAGCATCGGCTACCTGCCCCAGGACCCCCGCACCGGCGACCTCGACGTGCTGGCCCGCGACCGCATCCTGTCGGCCCGCGGCATCGACGAGGCCCTGCGCGGGCTGCGCGAGGCCGAGAAGAAGATGGCCAGCACCGACACCAAGACCCGCAACAAGGGCGTGCGCGCCTACGGGCGCTGGGAGGAGCGCCTGCACGTGCTGGGCGGCTACGCCGCCGAGTCCGAGGCCGCCGCCATCGCCTCCAGCCTGGGCCTGCCCGACAAGGTGCTGGGCCAGCCGCTGCGCACCCTGTCCGGCGGCCAGCGCCGCCGCATCGAGCTGGCGCGCATCCTGTTCAGCGGGGCCGACACCCTGCTGCTGGACGAGCCCACCAACCACCTGGACGCCGACTCCATCGTCTGGCTGCGCGACTTCCTCAAGTCCCACCAGGGCGGGCTCATCGTGATCAGCCACGACGTGGAACTGGTCGAGCAGGTGGTGAACAAGGTCTTCTACCTGGATGCCAACCGCAGCGTCATCGACATCTACAACATGGGCTGGAAGCAGTACCTGGCCCAGCGCGAGGCCGACGAGCGCCGCCGCAAGCGGGAGCTGGCCAACGCCGAGAAGCAGGCCGACACCCTGCGCAAGCAGGCCGACAGGTTCCGGTCCAAGGCGACCAAGGCGCGCGCCGCCCAGCAGATGCTCAACCGCGCCGATCGCATCATGGACGGCGTGGCGGGGGTGCGCCAGGCCGACCGCGTCGCCAAGCTGCGCTTCCCCGACCCGGCGCCGAGCGGGCGCACCCCGCTGATGGCGGAGGGGCTGTCCAAGTCCTACGGGTCGCTGGAGATCTTCACGGGCGTGGACCTGGCCATCGACCGGGGCAGCCGGGTCGTCATCCTGGGCCTCAACGGCGCGGGCAAGACGACCCTGCTGCGCCTGCTGGGCGGGATCGAGCAGCCCGACTTCGGGCGGGTGGTCCCCGGGCACGGGCTCAAACTGGGCTACTACGCCCAGGAGCACGAGACCCTGGACGTGGACCGCAGCGTCCTGGAGAACATGATGAGCGCCGCCCCGGACCTGCCGGAGGTCGAGGCGCGGCGCACCCTGGGCTCGTTCCTGTTCACCGGGGACGACGTGGACAAGCCCGCCGGAGTGCTCTCCGGCGGCGAGAAGACCCGGCTGGCCCTGGCCACGCTGGTGGTCTCCAGCGCCAACGTGCTCCTGCTGGACGAGCCGACCAACAACCTGGACCCGGCCAGCCGCGAGGAGATCCTGGCGGCGCTGCGCAACTACAAGGGCGCGATCGTGCTGGTCACCCACGACGAGGGCGCGGTGGACGCGCTCCAGCCCGAGCGGGTCATCCTGCTGCCCGACGGGGTCGAGGACGTGTGGAACGCCGAGTTCGAGGACCTCATCGCGCTGGCGTGAGCGCCGGCGGGGCGCCCGGGCGCCCCGGGGTGGGGGTGGACGCCCGGGGGACCGGTGAGGTTCACCCCTCCTCTTTTCGGTCGGTGTTTGCGGCGTTCCGAAAACGGGCGATCGCCCGGCGTGTCCGGCGTGGCGGGCGGTCAATGTGGCGGTCCGCGTTCCCGATGTCCCATCATGAGGGTCCCTGACCGTCGACCCCTCGAGGAGTGAACCTGTGAACGACGCGCTGGGAAAGGGCACCCGGGTGGCCGGTGAGAACCGCTCCGAACTCGCCGTCGAGCTCAAGCGCCGCTACGACGCGGGCGAGAGCATCCGCCAGCTGGCGGCGGCCACCGGGCGTTCCTACGGTTTCGTGCACCGCCTGCTCGGCGAGGCGGGGGTGGAGCTGCGCGGCCGGGGCGGGGCGACACGCAAGGCCTGAGCGCGCCCTGGCGGTTACCCATGGGTAATATTCGGGGTGACACGGCACACCCACGGAAGGAACCCCCATGGCACAGGCCGCGAACGGCGCCGGTGAGCCGCCCACCGAGGACGAGCTCTCCCGGGCCGGGCTCCGGCTGAGGGTGGACGGGCACGTCGCCCGCATCACCATCAGCCGCCCCGAGCGCCGCAACGCGATGACCGGGCGCACCTGGACGACCCTGGCCCACATCGGCCAGACCCTTCCCGAGGATGTCCGAATCGTCGTGATCGCCGGAGAGGGCGACATCTTCTCCGCCGGGATCGACCTCAACATGTTCACCCCCGAAGGGGTCGAGGGGGAGCGCTCCCTGGTGGCCGGCGTCCTGGACGGCAGCGCCGACGCCGACGACATCGAGGGCCACATCGCCGAGCTGCAGGCCGGGTTCCTGTGGCTGCGCCGCCCCGACATCGTCAGCGTCGCCGCCGTCCGCGGGCACGCCATCGGCGCCGGGTTCCAGCTGGCCCTGTCCTGCGACATCCGCATCCTCGCCGAGGACGCCAAGTTCACGATGAAGGAGCCCGCCCTGGGGCTGGTCCCCGACCTCACCGGCACCAAGCCGCTGGTCGACATCGTCGGCGTCAACCGCGCCGTCGAGATCTGCCTGACCGCCCGCCGGGTCGAGGCCGCCGAGGCCCGCGAGCTGGGCCTGGCGGAGCTGGTCGTCCCCGTGGAGGAGCTGGAGGGCGCCGTCGACGACGTCGTCGCCGCTCTGCTGGCGACCAACCCCGAGGCGGCCGCCGCCACCAAGGCGCTGCTCCAGCAGGCCGCGGGCAACACGCTCGAGGAGCAGGCGCGCGCCGAGCGCCGCGCGCAGGTCGACCGGCTGACCTCCCTGGCCAAGGCCATGGGCGCCGGGGCCTGACCCCGCGCCGCTTGAAGGCGGGGACGGGGCGGAGAGACCCGGATCACCGGTGAAAAACGCCCGTCCCGTCCCCACTTCGGAGCGATCTCTAGTAGGCTTCACCAAGCGGTCGTTCGCAATGCCGCGCGCATCAGGGCGCGCCGAGACCGCTCAAGACGCGGATCTCGTACGCCGATCACCTCGGCGCGACTCTTCCCGAAGAGACCAAGCCCCATGTCCGACGTAGGGGCCCACATCCGCGTGTGATCAGGCGCGTTTGTGTGATTTCTTCGCCGGGACCGCGATGGCCTTCCGTGTGGAGCCTTCCTCGAAACGCCGCCAACCGATGAGGAAGGTACACGTCACCTTGACGGACACTGCCGTAGAGCCTGCCTTCGACAGCCTCGGGCTTCCCCAGGACATCGTCGAAGAGCTGGCCAAGAACGGTGTGACCACCCCGTTCCCGATCCAGGCGGCCACGATCCCCGACGCCCTCGAGGGACTCGACGTCCTCGGCTGCGGCCGCACCGGCTCGGGCAAGACCCTGGCCTTCGGCCTGCCGGTCCTGGTCCGCGCCGCCGAGCGCCGGGCCGCCGCCAACCGCCCCCGGGCCCTGATCCTCGTGCCCACCCGCGAACTCGCCCACCAGGTCCGCGACGCGCTGCGCACCTACGCCCGAATCGTGGGCGCCCGCGTCGGCGACGTCGTGGGAGGCAGCTCCTACACCCGCCAGATCAACGAGCTGCGCCGCGGTGTCGACGTCCTGGTCGCCACCCCCGGCCGCCTCACCGACCTCATCGAGCAGGGCGCCTGCGACCTGGGCGACGTCGAGATCTCGGTGCTGGACGAGGCCGACCAGATGTGCGACATGGGCTTCATGCCGCAGGTCAGCGAGCTGCTCGACCAGGTCAAGCCCGAGGGCCAGACCCTGCTGTTCTCCGCCACGCTCGACGGCGACGTCGACAAGCTGGTGCGCAAGTACATGAACGACCCGCGCACCCACTCGGTGGACCCGCCGGTCTCCCAGGTCGCCACCATGGAGCACCACCTGCTCAAGGTGTTGCCCCGCGACAAGAACAAGATCATCGCCCAGATCGCCGCGCGCGAAGGCCGCACCATCCTGTTCGTGCGCAGCAAGTACCGCGCCGACACGATCAGCGAGCAGCTGGCCGAGGCCGGCGTGCCCAGCGCCTCCCTGCACGGCGGCAAGACCCAGAGCGTGCGCACCCGCACCCTGGCCAAGTTCCGCGAGGGCCGCATCCAGGCCCTGGTCGCCACCGACGTCGCCGCGCGCGGCATCCACGTCGACGGCATCGACCTGGTCGTCAACGTCGACCTGCCCACCGGGCACAAGGACTACCTGCACCGCGGCGGCCGCACGGCCCGCGCCGGCTCCTCCGGCTCCGTGGTGTCCCTGGTGGCGCCCAACCAGCGCCGCATGGCCCGGCGCCTGCTCAGCGACGCCGGCGTCGACGCCCAGCAGCACCTGGTGAACCCCGGCGACGAACTGCTCGCCGAGGTGACCGGAGCCCGCGAGCCCTCCTGGGAGCCGTGGATCGAGCCGCCGGAGCCGGTGCGCGAGCGCCGCGGCCGCGGCGGCCCGCGCGGCGGCGGTTACCGCGGCGGCTACCGCGGTGACCGGCGTGAGGGCGGCTACCGCGGTGGCGAGCGCCGTGAGGGCGGCTTCCGCGGTGACCGCGAAGGCGGCTTCCGTGGCGGCGACCGGCGTGAAGGCGGCTACCGGGGCGACCGCGAGGGCGGTTTCCGCGGCGGTGACCGTGAAGGCGGTTTCCGTGGCGGCGAGCGCCGTGAGGGCGGCTTCCGCGGTGGCGACCGGCGTGAGGGCGGTTTCCGCGGCGGTGACCGCGAGGGCGGTTTCCGTGGCGGCGAGCGTCGCGAGGGCGGCTTCCGCGGCGGTGACCGCCGTGAGGGCGGCTTCCGCGGCGGCGAGCGCCGGGGCGGCTACCGGGACGACTCCCGGGGCGGCCCGCGCGGCAACCGCCGCGGCGGCGAGCGCTTCGACTCCGCCCGCCAGTACTGAGCGAGCACCGACACGACCCGGGCCCGGCAGGATGACCTGCCGGGCCCGGGCCCTTACCGGGGTGAGGACTCCTCTCGGACGCGGTGCCGATCAGTCCAGGGAACGGCCCCGGGTCTCCCGGGACGCCCACACCGCCGTCAGCGTGAGCGCGCCCATCGCCGCCACGTACAGCGAGATCGGCAGGCTCGACCCGAACGCGGCCAGCAGGGCCGTCGCGATCAGCGGGGCCACCCCGCCCGCCGCGATCGAAGCCAGCTGGTAGCCCACCGACGCCCCCGAGTAGCGCGTCCGCGTGCTGAACAGCTCCGAGAAGAACGCCGCCTGCGGGCCGTACATGGCGCCGTGCATCACCAGGCCCACCGTCGCGGCCAGCGTCACCGCCCAGAACGCGCCGGTGTCGATCAGCGGGAAGAACGCGAACGCCCACAGGCCGACCCCGGCCGCTCCGACCGCCGTCACCGGGCGGCGCCCCACCCGGTCCGACAGCGCGCCCCACAGCGGGATCGTCACCAGGTGGACCGCCGAGGCGATGAGCACCGCGTTCAGCACCAGGCCGTTGGGCATGTCCGCCTGCTGCGTCGCGTAGACCAGGATGAACGCGGTGACGACGTAGTAGGAGACGTTCTCGGCCATCCGCACGCCCATCGCGACGAGCGCCTCACGCCAGTGGTGGCGCAGCACGCCGACGATGGGCGCCCGCTCCCGCTCGCCCGACCCCTCGGCCCGGGCCCGCGCCTCCTGGAACACCCGGGACTCGGTCACCGCCAGGCGCACCCACAGGCCGATGAGGACCAGCACCCCGGACAGCAGGAACGGGATGCGCCAGCCCCAGTCCAGGAAGGCCTCGTCGGGCAGGGCCACGGCCAGGATCGCCAGCACCGCGGTGGCCAGCAGGTTGCCGCCGGGCGCGCCCGCCTGCGGCCAGGAGGCCCAGAAGCCCCGGTGCTCGGGCCTGCCGTGCTCGGCGACCAGCAGGACGGCCCCGCCCCACTCGCCGCCCAGGGCGAACCCCTGGACGACCCGCAGCAGGGTCAGCAGCAGCGGTGCGGCGACGCCGACGGCGGCGTAGGTCGGCAGCAGGCCGATCGCGAAGGTCGCGCCGCCCATCAGCAGCAGGCTCAGGACCAGGAGCTGTTTTCGGCCGATCCGGTCGCCGAAGTGGCCGAAGACCAGTCCGCCCAGCGGGCGGGCGATGAAGCCGACCGCGTAGGTGGTGAACGCCAGCATGGTGCCCACCAGCGGATCGGACTCGGGGAAGAAGACGTGGTTGAAGACGAGGGCGGCGGCCGACCCGTAGAGGAAGAAGTCGTACCACTCGATGGTGGTGCCGATCAGGCTGGCGGTCACCACGCGCATGAAGGGGGTGCGCTTCGCGGCGGCGGGGTCTGGGGTGGTCGTGCTCATGTTCCGAACGGTAGAGACGCCGATCGGCAGTGACCATGGTCACATGCGCCATATGTGACCGCCCCGGTATGGGTGATGGCCCCGTGCGGCGCGGACATTAAGGTCCTTTACCGCGGTTTCGCGTGTCCGCGTCCCGTTCCGGCCGGGCCGCGGTGGACAGTGGCGGGCAGACCCCGGTGCCGTCAACGGGGCCACCCGGTCGCCGGAAGGGAAACGCGTGCCCGTCCTCAACACCTTTCTCGTCGCCGTCAACAACGTCTTCTGGTCCTACTTCCTCATCCCGCTCCTCGTCCTGCTGGCCGTGTACTTCACGGTCCGCTCCGGTGTGGTGCAGCTGAGGCTGCTGCCGGAGATGTTCCGGGTCCTGCGCAGCAGCCCCGGCACGGCCCCCGACGGCGGCAGGGAGATCTCCTCCTTCCAGGCCTTCGCGATCTCGGCCGCCTCCCGGGTCGGCACCGGCAACATCGTGGGCGTGGCGACGGCGGTGATGCTCGGCGGTCCGGGCGCGGTCTTCTGGATGTGGGCGATGTCCTGCGTCCTGGGCGCGGCCGCGTTCGTGGAGTCGACCCTGGCCCAGCTGTACAAGGTGCGCACCCCCACGGGCTTCCGCGGCGGCCCCGCCTACTACATCCGGTACGGCCTGGAGAACCGGTGGATGAGCGTGCTGTTCGCGGTCGTCATCACCGTCACCTTCAGCCTGGTCTTCAACACGGTGCAGTCCAACAGCATCGCTGGAGCCGTCTCCACCTCCGTCCGCGACCTGGGCCTCCCCGCCGGCTGGGTCCTCGACGTCGTCGTCGGCCTGGGGCTGGCGGGCCTGACCGCGGCCGTCATCTTCGGCGGCGTGCGCCGCATCGCCACCGTCGCCCAGGCGCTGGTCCCGCTGATGGCGATCCTGTACATCCTGCTCGGCCTGGCCGTCGTGGCCCTCAACATCGGGGAGCTGCCCCGGGTGGTCGGCGACATCTTCGCCGGGGCGTTCGGGCTGCGCGAGTTCGTGGCGGGCGGTGCCGGGGCCGCGATCCTCCAGGGGATGCGCCGGGGCATGTTCTCCAACGAGGCCGGCCTGGGCTCGGCGCCCAACGCCGGCGCCACCGCGTCGGTCTCCCACCCCGCCAAGCAGGGCCTGGTGCAGACCCTGGGTGTGTACTTCGACACCTGGCTGGTGTGCTCGGTCACCGCGTTCATCATCCTGGTCTACGGGCCCGACTTCGCCACGGAGACCGGGGCCGAGGTCACCCAGCGGGCGCTGGAGAGCACTCTGGGCGGCTGGTCCCTGCACGCCCTGACCGTGATCCTGTTCCTGCTGGCGTTCACGTCGGTGCTGGGCAACTACTACTACGGCGAGACCAACCTCGGGTTCCTGGACGCCGATCCCAAGCACATGACGTACTTCCGCTACGCGGTGCTGGCGGCGGTCTTCCTGGGCGCCGTCGCCCCGCTCACCGTCGTGTGGAACCTCGCGGACATCGCGATGGGCGTCATGGCCACCGTCAACCTGCTGGCCCTGGCGCCGCTGTCGGCGATCGCCTTCCGCCTGCTGGCGGACTACAGCCGCCAGCTGCGCAACGGGCTGGACCCGCAGTTCACACTGTCCAAGATGCCCGACCTGCGCGGGGTCCAGTGCTGGGGCGAGCCCGGCGGGGCGCTGCCCGAGGACGTGGACCGCAGCCAAGGGCAGGCCCCGGCCGACCCGGCCGAGGCCCTGGCCGAGCACGACGAGACCCCGGAGGAGGGGCCCGGGGACGACGAGCGCCGGGGCGACTGAGGCCCGCGGACCGCGCGGCGGGGGACACGGGGGGAGCGGACGGCGCTCCCCCCGTCGCCGTGCCGGGGTCCTCCGTCGCGTGGGGGCGGGTGCGCGGTCCGGGCGGGCGGCACCGCCGCGTCCCCGCCACGCTGCGGAGGAGTCGTCCACAGGCCGGCCCGGACCGGTCCAGGACGAAAACGGTTTTCGGTACTATGCCCGGAGACCCACACGATCCATCACGGAGTGCCACCGTGTCCGAACGGACCACACCCCAGCACACCCACGGGGGCGAGCCCCCGCCCGGCGACCCGTTCGTCCCCGCACGGGACTCCGAGCTGCCACCCGACGACTGGGGGCGCCGCCGCGGCGGGCGCCGCACCGGGACGGTCTGGCTGTTCGCGGCGCTCATCACCGCGATGGCCGTCGGCCACGCCTGGTTCTCCGACCAGCTCACCGGGCCGGCGTTCCTGACCTGGGCGACCATCTTCACCGCCATCTGCTTCCAGGCGCTGCCCTTCCTGGTCTTCGGGGTCGCGCTGTCGGCGGCGCTCACCGCCTTCGTGCCGACCTCCGTCTACCAGCGGTTCATCCCGCGCAAGGCCGGCCACGCGGTCCCGGTGGCCGGGCTGTCCGGCGCGCTGCTGCCGGGCTGCGAGTGCGCGTCGGTGCCCATCGCCGGGAGCCTGATCCGGCGCGGGGTCGCCCCCGCCGCCGCGCTCACCTTCCTGCTGGCGGCGCCCGCCATCAACCCGGTCGTCATGATCGCCACCGCCGTGGCCTTCGCCGGGCAGCCGGAGATGGTGCTCGCCCGGTTCGTCGCCTCGCTGCTGGCCGCGGTCGTCATCGGCTGGATCTGGGTGCGCTTCGGCCGCACCGAGTGGCTGCGCCTGCCCTCCCGGCCGGTCGACCCGGGCGAGTCCAAGTGGCGGGTCTTCCGCGAGTCGATGGTGCACGACATGATGCACGCCGGCGGCTACCTCGTCGTCGGCGGGCTGGCAGCCGCCACCATCAACGTCATGGTCCCCCGCGAGTGGCTGCTGACCGTGGCGGGGATGCCGGTCGTCTCGGTGCTGGTGCTCGCGCTGCTGGCGATCCTGCTGTCGATCTGCTCCGAGGCCGACGCGTTCGTCGCGCTCAGCCTCACCGACTTCTCGCCCACCGCCAAGCTGGCGTTCATGGTGGTGGGCCCGATCGTGGACCTCAAGCTCATCGCCATGCAGGCCGGGGTGTTCGGCTGGCGGTTCGTGGTGCGCTTCGTCCCCCTGTGCCTGATCGTCGCCCTGGCGGCCACCTTCCTGATCGGAGGCCTGATCCTGTGAACCGCATCGCGCAAGGGCTCACACTGGTGCTGCTGGGCACCTCGGCGCTCACCGCCACCGTGCCCACGGACATGTACCTCAACTGGGTCAAACCCGCCTTCCAGCCGTTCCTCATCGCCGCCGGCGCGGTCATGGCGGTGCTGGGCGTGTGGCTGGTCATCGCCGAGCTGCGCGGGGAGGCCGAGGAGCACGCGCACCACGCGCACCCCGGGGACGACGAGGCCGTCGCCGAGGCGTACGGGCACGGCGGCGGCCACGGCCACGACCATTCGCGCGCCCCGCACGTGGCCTGGCTGCTGCTGCTCCCGGTGCTCGCCGTGTTCGTGGTGGCCCCGCCGGCGCTGGGCTCCTACACCGTGCAGAGCACCGCCTCGGAGTCCTCCGCGCCACCGCCCCAGCGGGAGCGGTCGGGGCAGTTCGACGACGGCCTGGAGGAGGCCGCCGAGGGCGAGGTCGTCCCCCTGGAACTGCGCCAGTTCGTCATGCGCGCCTGGATCGACGAGGAGCGCACGATGGCCGGGCGCACCGTCGAGCTCACCGGGTTCGCCGTCCCCGCCGAGGACGGCGAGGGATGGTACCTGGCCCGGCTCCAGATGGCCTGCTGCGCCGCCGACGCGGTGGTCAACAAGGTGCTGATCACCGACGGCCCCGTCCCGGAGGCGGACAGCTGGTGGACCGTCCGGGGCACCTGGGTGGAGCCCGATGGGGAGCTGTACGACGTCAACGAGCACCGGTTCGCGGTCGCCGAACGGGAGGAGGTGACCGACCCGCCGGACCCCTACGAGTGACGCCGCGGGCCCCCGGGCGACCGGAACGCCCCGAATCGGGACACGGGTCACTGTCCGTGCACCCACTGCGCCACACCGGGCCCAATTCGGCGGTTCACGGCCACGGCGGGTGACAATGGGCGGGTGTCGGACAGGAGCGGTGGCCGCAGACGGATCTGGAACCGCGTGCGTCCCCGCTCGATCAGAGGGCGGGTCACCGCGGGGGCCATGGTCGCGCTCGTGGTCGTCGTCGCCATCGGCCTGACCGTCTCCGTCCTCCTGCTGCGCGACCTCATCACCTCCCAGGCCCGGGACCGCGCCGCCATCGCCGGACGCCACGTCGTCGAGGAGATCAGCACGGAGCGCTACCCGGGGCCCGTCCCGGCCCCCGAACCGGTCCTGCGGCTGCAGATCGTCGACTGGCACTCCGGCGAGGTGCTCGCCGCCAGCGACGCCATGCGCGGCCTCCCCCCGCTGACCCACGACCACCCCAGCCGGGGCGACTTCCGGGTGGACACCAGCACCTGCGTGGAACGGGACGGCGAGGACTACACCGACTGCTACCTGGTGGTGGGGTACGCCGTCGCCGACTCCGCCTACGGCGACGTCATGGTGCTGGCGGCGGCCCGGACGCCCCCGGTCCTGGTCACGGGCACCCTGGAGGCGGTGCTGATCGGCACCTCGCTCGGGCTGCTCGCCGTCACCGCGCTGATCATCTGGGTCGGCGTGGGCCGCGCGCTGCGCCCGGTGGAGCTGATCAGCGACCAGATGGAGGCCATCTCCGTCACCGACCTGCACCGCAGGCTCCGGGTCCCGCGCACCGAGGACGAGATCGCGCACCTGGCCCGTACCGCCAACGCCAGCCTCGACCGGCTGGAGGAGGCCGTCACCCGCCAGCGCCGGTTCGTCTCCGACGCCTCCCACGAGCTGCGCAACCCCATCGCCGGGATGCGCGCCAAGCTGGAGGTGGAGCTGTCGGACCCCCGCCCCGACCCCCGGGAGCGCGAGCGGCTGCTGACCGACCTGCTCTCGGACACCGAGCGCCTGGAGAACATCGTCTCCGACCTGCTCGAACTCGCCCGCATGGGATCGGACCTGGCGGCCTCCCGCGAGCCCTTCGACCTCGCCGCCCTGGTGCGGAAGGAGTTCGGGGACCGCCAGGAGGTGGCCGACCTGCACGTCCACGCCCCGGTCGAGGTCCCGGTGTGCATGGACCGGCTGCGGGTGACCCGGCTGCTGACCAACCTGGTCGCCAACGCCGAGCGCCACGCCCACGAGCGGATCGACATCGTCGTCGACCTCGACGAGGACGGATACGCGGTGGTGGAGGTGCACGACGACGGTTCCGGCGTCCCCGAGGCCGACCGCGAGCGGATCTTCGAGCGGTTCGCCCGGCTGCGCGAGTCGCGCGACCTGGACCCCGAGGGCAGCGGCCTGGGACTGGCCATCTCCCGGGAGATCGCCAAGGCCTACGGGGGCACCCTGGTGGCCGGTCGCAGCGACCTGCTCGGCGGTGCGCTGTTCACCCTGCGCGTTCCAGCGGAGAAGGGGGCGGAGACGGCATGAGCGACGGAGCGTCGACGGAGCCGAACGGCGGCAGGGGCGGACCGCGCGAGGGGAGGGGGCCGCGGAGGGAGGGGGCCGGACGGGAGGAGCACACGGCCCGGGAGGAGCCGCAGGCCGCGGCGGAGGACCGTCCGGGACCCCCGGCCCGGCGCCCGGCCTACTTCCGGATCGGGTTCGTCGGGGCCCTGGGTGTGCTCGTCGCCTGGCTGATGGTGCAGGCGCTGGTGGGCGTGCGCGGGGTGCTCGTCTACATCGTGGTGGCGCTCTTCGTCGCCGTCGGTCTCAACCCGGTGATCGAGTTCCTGCGCAGCCGCGCCCGCCTGCCGCGATGGCTGGCGATCCTCGTCGTCTGCCTGGCACTGGTGGCGTTCACCGCGGTGTTCGTCTGGGCGATCGTCCCACCGCTGACCGAGCAGGTCGCGAGTCTGGCCGCGGGCCTTCCCGCGATGATCGACGACCTCCAGAAGAACGCTTTCTTCGCCGACCTGAACGAGCGCTACGACCTGTTGGACCGGCTCCAGGGGGCCGTCGCCGATCCCGACGTCGGGCGGCAGCTCTTCGGCGGCCTGGTCGGTGTGGGCCAGGTGGTGGTGAACTCCGTGGTGGCCTCCTTCACCATCTTCATTCTCACCCTGTTCTTCATGGCCTCGCTCCACGGCATCCTCGACGTCTGCTACCGGCTGGTCCCCGCTTCACGGCGCACGGGGGTACGCGAGATCGGCGACGAGATCGTGCTGCGCATCGGTGCGTTCATCGCCGGGGAGCTGGTGGTGGCGGCGATCACGGGTGTGGTCGCCTTCCTCTTCTTCTGGGCGGTCGGTTCCTCCTACGCCCTGACGCTGGGACTGGTGGTGGGGGTGACGGCGCTCATCCCCCTGGTGGGCACAACGATCGGTGCGGTGGTGGCGGCCATGGCCATGACTCTGGTGGACCCCTGGCTGGGGCTGTTCACCCTGGCCTTCTTCCTCGTCTACCAGCAGATCGAGAGCTACGTGATCTCCCCGCGGGTGATGCGCCGGGCCGTGCACGTCTCGCCGACCGCCAACATCACGGCGGCCCTGGTCGGCGGCGCCATGATGGGCCTGGTGGGGGCGCTGCTGGCGATCCCGGTCGCCGCGTCGCTGACGATCATCCTCAACAAGGTGGTGTTCCCCCGGCTGGAGGAGGCCTGAGCGGCCCGGGCGCCGCGTAGGCTGCCCGGGTGGACGGACGAGGGGTGCGGGTGCGGGCGGTACTCGTGGTGGTGTGGGCGGCGGCGCTGGTCGCCGCCCTGGTCTACGGGCCCGATCCGGAGCAGGTGCGCGCCTGGATCGAGGCGTCCGGACCGGCCGCTCCCGTCGCCTACGTGGTGCTGTACGCGGTGGCGGTGTTCGCGCTGGTGCCCCGGCCCGCGCTGAACCTCGCCGCGGGGCTGCTCTTCGGGGTCGCGGCGGGGCTGCCGCTGGCCCTGGCCGGCGGGGTGGCCGCGGCGCTGGCGCAGTTCGCGGTCGCCCGGTACGTCGCCGGGGACGCCGTGGCCGGGCTGCTGCCCGCGGGCGCGCGTGCGCGGCTGGACGCCGTGGCCGGGGAGCACGCGCTCAAGGCCGTGCTCCAGCTGCGGCTGCTGCCGGTGGTCCCGTACCAGGTGGTCAACTACGGATGCGGCCTCACCCGGATGCGGGTCGGGCCGTTCGCCCTGGGGACGCTGGTGGGCGGCGTACCGGCGACCGCCGCGATGGTGCTGCTCGGGGCCGGGGGAGCGGACCTGGGGCTGCCCGCGGCGGTCGGGGGGATCGCGCTGGCGGCCCTGCTGGGGCTGCTGTGGTGGGTGCGCGCCCACCGCGGGCCGCGGGCCGGGGAGGCCTGACGGCCCGGCGGGCACGGGGCGAGGGCCTCGGGCCCTTGCCCCGCGCCCGGGGCGCGGCGGGTCAGGAGCCCTCGCCGCCGAAGATCGCCACCTCGTCGGGAGTGGGGCGTTCCATGTCGAACGGGAGGATCTCCCCGCCGTCGCTGTCGGTGACCATCGGCTCCTGGAGGATCTCCGGGCTCTCGCCGGCGTTGTGCCGGACCACCATGACGCCGCCGTAGCCGCTGTGGTCGGTCTCGGAGGCGGCGAAGGGCACCAGCCCCGGCCCGGTCCACTCGTGCGAGTTGAGGGTCTCGAGCAGGGACGAGCGGGTCAGGTCGGGCCCGGTCTCCATGAGCACCTGGGCGAGCAGGACCGCCTGCACCATGCCGTAGACCGTGGTGTCGGTGAACGGGGTGTCGGCGTTGTACTCCTCGTGGATCTCCAGGAAGAACTCGGTCCACGGGTCGTCGCGCTGGGCCGCCATCGGCAGGAACGCGGTGATGATCAGCCCGTCCAGGAACGACTCCGGCGGGACGTCCTCGGCGGGGGTGCCCTGGGCGTACTCCTCGATGAGGGAGGTCACGATCTCCACGTCGCCGCCGAAACTGGGAGCGATCCACTGCGGGTCGTAGCCGATGGCGGTGGCCTCCAGGATCGCCAGGCCCAGGAAGGCCGGGATGCAGTGGCACACGACGACCTCCGCATCGCTCTCCTTCAGGGAGGCGATCTGGCCGGCGAGTTCGGGGGCCCCGGGGTCGTAGGACTCCCAGGCGACGATCTCGTCGGTGAGGTACTGCTCCAGCCCCGCCTGGGAGGAGGGGCCGACGTCGTCGTTCTGGTAGAGGAGGCCGACGTCGTCGCCGGGGAAGTTCTCGGCGATGTACCTCCCCTGGATCTTGGCCTCCCGGGAGTAGTCCACCTGGAAGCCGTAGCTGTAGGGGTAGACGTCCGGCTGGTCCCACGCCAGGGCGCCGGAGGAGACGAAGAGGTCGGGCACGCCGGCCTCGTTGATCTCGGCGATGACGGCCTCGTGGGTGGGCGTGCCCAGCCCGCCGAGCATCGCGAAGATCTCCTGGTCCTCGATCAGGGTGCGGGCGGCCTCGACGGTCTTGGACGGGTCGAAGGAGTCGTCCTGTACCTGGTACTCGATCCGGCGCCCGTGGATGCCGCCGTTGTCGTTGATGTAGTTGAACACGGCGCGGGCGCCGGTGGACACGTGCCGGAAACCGGGGGAGGCCGGTCCGGTGAGCGGTTGGTGCGTGCCGATGACGATCGCGTCGTCGGTGACCCCTCGGGTCTGGGCTGCGAGTTCCTCGGCCGCCTGGTCCGAGGACGCCCCCTCCGCGCAGGAGGTGGCGAGTACCGCGACGGCCAGTGCCGTGGCGATCGTTCTCAATGGTCGCATGGTGCTGTCCTGGACTTCGTTGTGCCTTCACGGAGCGGGTGTGAGTGGCCCAAGGGGGGAACGAGGCCGTTGCCGGGCCCGACAGGGATACCTACTGGCCGGTACGTTACCCGTGAGTAAACACCATACGCGTGCGTGAGACCACTGGTAACAGGTTCGAGATGTTGCGGATGGTATTTGAGTGAACTCGTGATGTTGCCGCTGTCCACAGTCGGCCGCCCTGCGTCCGCTCGACTCCAAGCTGTTGTCAGGTGATTGCGTTGCGTGCCGCCCGCGTCCCTCTCCGGTCGGCCCGCCGGGGGAATTCCCGCACCGAAAAATAAATATCAACGTTATCGAATTTCCCTCAGCAAAAACCGAGAAGAATGTCGGCTCCCTTTCCGTGCACCCTGGTGGACAGTCGTCCCGACGTCCCGGAGGCAGCATGGACAGGATCGCCATCACCGGCATGGCGTGCCGTTATCCCGACGCCGACAGCACCGAGCAGCTCTGGGAGAACGTCCTGGCCGGACGCCGGGCCTTTCGCCGCATTCCCGCCGAGCGGTTGTCCCTGGCCGATTACTGGTCCGCGGATCCGACCGATGTCGACAGGTTCCATTCCGACCGGGCCGCCGTCCTGCGCGGTTTCGAGTTCGACCGTTCCGCGTACCGGGTGGCCGGCAGCACCTTCCGGTCCACCGACATGACCCACTGGCTCGCCCTGGACACCGCCGCCCGCGCCCTGGCGGACGCCGGCTTCCCCGAGGGGCGCGGACTGCCCCGGGCCACCACCGGGGTGGTGCTGGGCAACACCCTCACCGGCGAGTTCTCCCGGGCCAACTCCCTGCGCCTGCGCTGGCCCTACGTCCGCCGGACACTGGCCGACGTCCTGCGTCGGCGGGGCCGGGACGGCGACGAGGTCGCGAGCCTGCTGGCCGAGGCGGAGCGGGCCTACAAGGAACCCCTGCCCGCACCCGACGAGGACACCCTGGCGGGAGGGCTGTCCAACACGATCGCGGGCCGGGTGTGCAACCACTTCGACCTCGGAGGCGGCGGGCACACCGTCGACGGCGCCTGCGCCTCCTCCCTCCTCGCGGTCGTCACGGCGGCCCGGGCCCTGGTCGCCGGGGACCTGGACGTCGCCCTCGTCGGCGGGGTCGACCTCTCCCTCGACCCGTTCGAGCTCGTGGGCTTCGCCCGGACCGGGGCGCTGGCCACCGGGGACATGCGCGTCTACGACCGCGACTCCAACGGCTTCTGGCCGGGGGAGGGGGCCGGGGTCGTCGTCCTCATGAGGGAGGAGGACGCGCTGGCCTCCGGAGCCCGGGTGTACGCCCTCGTCACCGGCTGGGCGGTCTCCTCCGACGGCGCGGGGGGCATCACCCGGCCGGAACAGGACGGGCACCGCACCGCTCTGGAGCGCGCCTACGCCCGGGCCGGGTACTCCCCGGCGACGGTCGGCTACTTCGAGGGGCACGGCACCGGCACGGCCCTGGGCGACGCGACGGAGATCGCGGCCCTGTCCGCGGCCCGGGGCCCGGGCGCCCCCTCCGCCCTGGGCAGCATCAAGGCCAACATCGGCCACACCAAGGCGGCCGCCGGGGTCGCCGGCCTCATCAAGGCGGCCCTGGCCGTCCACCACCGGGTCGTCCCCCCGGGCACCGCACAGCACACGCCCCACCCCCTTCTCACCGGGCCTGACGCGGTCCTGCGGGTCCCCGAGCGGGCCGAGCCCTGGCCTCAGGAGGGGCCCGCCCGCGCCGGCGTCTCCGCCATGGGCTTCGGCGGGATCAACACCCACATCGCCCTCCAGGCCTGCGGCACCCCCGCTCCCGCCGGGCCCGACGAACGGACCCGGCTCCTGGTGGCGGGGCGCCAGGACGCCGAGCTCCTGCTCGCGGACGCCGAGGACCCGGCCGCCCTGCGTTCCCTGCTGGCCTCCTGGGGCGAACTCCTCCCGGGCCTCTCCCACGCCGAGCTGACCGACCTGGCGGCCGCCGCGGCCGCCGGCCTGGGCGGCGGCGCGGTGCGCTGCGCCGTCGTCGCGGCCGACCCGCAGGCGGCGGCGCACGCCGTCGCGGAACTGGTCGCCCGCATCGATGCGGGGGAGGAGGAGGTCCTCGCCCCGGAGAAGGGGATCTTCCTGTCCGGCCGCCCCGGCACCCCCGCGATCACCTTCCTCATGCCGGGCCAGGGGACGGGGGAGGGGGCGCGCGGCGCCCTGCGCCGCCGCTTCCCGCACCTCGAACGGACCCTGGACGCCGCGGCCGTCCCCGAGCACGGCGATCCGGTGGCGACGGAGAACGCCCAGCCCCGGATCGTCGCGGGCTCGCTGGCCGCCCTGAAGCTGCTGGACGGCCTCGGAGTGACCGCCCGCGCGGCGGTCGGCCACAGCCTCGGCGAGCTCACCGCCCTGCACTGGGCCGGAGCCCTGGGGGAGGAGGCCCTGCTGGAGCTGGCCCGGGCCCGGGGCGGGGTCATGGCACGGACCGCGCGCGCCGGGGGAGCCATGCTCCACATCGCCGCGGACGCCGCGCACGCGGCCCGCCTGGCGGCGGCCGACCCCGACCCGGACGTCGTGGTCGCCGCGCACAACGGGCCCGGCCAGACGATCGTCTCGGGTCCGTCCGACGCGGTGGCGCGGGTCCGGGGCCGGGCCCGCGCCCAGGGGCTGGACACCGCCCTCCTCCAGGTCTCCCACGCCTTCCACTCGCCCCTGGTCGCCCCCGCCGTCCCGGAGCTGCGACGGGTGCTCGGCGGCATCCCCTTCGCACCGCCCGCCCGGCGCGTGGTCTCCACCGTGGACGGCGCGGACCTGGGCCCCGGGGCGCCCCTGCCCGACCTGCTGTGCGACCAGGTGGTCCGCCCGGTCCTGTTCCTCGAAGCCGTCTCCCGCGTGGCCCCGGACACCGACCTGTTCCTGGAGGCCGGGCCGGGACGGGTGCTGTCCCGGGCCGCCGCCCGGATCGCCCCCGGGGTCCCCGCCCTGTCCGTGGACACCGATGCCCCGACCCTGGTGCCCCTCCTGAAGGCCCTGGGCGCGGCCTTCGCCCTCGGCGCCCCGGTGGACGGCCGCAAGCTCTTCGAGGGGCGGCTGGTCCGGCCCCTCCCCGCGGCCGGCGGCTTCCTCGCCAACCCCTGCGAGACGGCGCCCGCGGGCCTTCCCGGGGACGCCTCCGCCCGCCTGGAGCCGGCCCCGGGCCCCGGAGCCTCCCCCTCGGCCGCGGACGAGGAGGGCGCCGACACCCTCGCACTGCTCCGCCGCCGCGTCGCGGAGCGGGTGGAACTGCCGCCGGAGACCGTCACGGAGCACACCCGGCCGCTGGACGAACTGCACCTGAGCTCCATCACCGTCGGACAGATCGCCAACGAGGTCGCGCGGGCCCGGGGGCTCCCCCCGCTGGAGGCGACCAGCGGCCACGCCACCTCCAGCCTCGCGGAGCTGGCCGCCCTCATCGACGACCCGGCGCGGGCGGCGGACGGGCGGCCCACGGAGGAGGTGGCCGGGGCGGGGCCCTGGGTGCGGGCGTTCGGACTCCGCCACCGCCCCGCCGCGGCCCCCGCCCCCGTCACCGCAGGCGCGTCCCCGTCGCACTGGACGGTCCACGCGCCCGACGGCGACCGCCGTGCCGGGCGGGTGCGCGCGGCGCTGGCGGCCGCGGGCGCCGGAGAGGGCGTCCTCCTCATGGCCGACCCCGACCGCCCGGCCGACTCCCTGGCCGCGGCCCAGGAGGCGGCGGACCGCGGGGTCCGCCTGGTCGTGCTCCAGTCCGAGCCGGTCGTCTCCGGCCTGGCCCGGACCCTGCACGTGGAGGCGGGGGTACCGGTCACGGTGATCGAGTCCGATACGGCCCCGGACGGTTCCGACACCGCGCCGCCGGCGGCCGTGGTCGCCGCCGAGGCGGCCGCCACCACGGCCTACACCGAGGTCCGGTACACCGGGGAGGGGCGGACCGTTCCCGCCCTCGTCCCGCTCGTCCCCGGCAGGCCGGGGAGCGGGGGCGCGGCCCCCCTGGGGCCCGACGACGTCGTCCTGGTCACCGGCGGAGGCAAGGGGATCACCGCCGAATGCGCCCGGGACCTGGCGCTGCGCCACGGTCCGGGCCTGCTCCTGCTCGGCAGGTCGGACCCCGGGACCGACCCCGAGCTGGCCGCCAACCTGGAGAGGCTGGCCGACTCCGGGGTCCGGTACCGCTACGAGCGCGCCGACGCCGCCGACCCCGACCAGGTGCGCGCCGCCGTCGGGCGCGCCGCCGGCCTCGGCGCCGTCACCGCGGTGCTGCACGGGGCCGGGCGCAACGAGCCCGCCCCCCTCGGCGCGCTCACCCCCGCGGACCTGGCCGCCGCGGCGGCCCCCAAGGTCGACGGCCTGCACGCCGTCCTGGCGGCGGTGGACCCCCGTCGGCTGCGCCTGCTGGTCACCTTCGGCAGCGTCATCGGGCGCGCGGGCCTGCGCGGGGAGGCCCACTACGCCGCGGCCAACGACAGGATGAGCGCGCTGGCCCGGGAGTACGGCCGGCGCCACCCGCACACTAGGGTCCTGGCGCTCGAATGGTCCGTGTGGTCCGGCGCCGGCATGGGGGAGCGCATGGGCGTCGTCGAGTCCCTCCTGGGGGCCGGGGTCACGCCGATCTCTGTGGACGAGGGACTGGAGGTGCTGCACGACCTGCTCGGGGACCCCTCCGCCGGACCGGTCGTCGTGGTGTGCGGACGCATGGGCGACCCGCCGACCCTGCCCGCGCCCGGGCCCCTCCCCCTGGGCAGGTTCCTGGAGCGGATCCGGGTCCACTGCGCCGGGACCGAGCTCGTCACCGACACGGAGCTCTCCCTCGCGGACGACCCCTACCTGGAGGACCACCGCTTCGACGGGGACATGCTGGTCCCCGCGGTCATCGGCATGGAGGCCATGGCCCAGGTCGGAACCGCGATCGCCGGGTACGCGGGCTTGCCCGACTTCGAGGACGTGGAGTTCCTGCGGCCGATCGTCGTCCCGCCCTCGGGGACCTGCGTGGTCCGGGTGGCCGCGCTGGTCCGCGACACCGGCACCGTGGACGTGGTCGTGCGCACCGGGGAGACCGGGTTCGCCGCCGACCACTTCCGCGCGGTCCTGCGCCTCCCCCCGGCCGGGCGCCCCCCGGCGGAGCGGAGCGTGCCCGCCACGGACGCGCCGCACGTCCCCCTCGACCCGACGGCCGAGCTCTACGGCGGCCTGTTCTTCCAGGGCAAGCGGTTCCAGCGGCTGTCGTCCTACCGCCGGGTGAGCGCCCGGCACACCGTCGCCGAGGTGACCGGGGACGCCGGCGGGCTCCTGTGGTTCGCCCCCTACCTCCCCCAGGGCCTGGTCCTCGCCGACCCCGGCGTCCGCGACACCGCCATGCACGCGCTCCAGGCCGGGGTGCCGGACGCGGTCCTGCTGCCGGAGCGGGTCGACCGCCTCCTGCCCGCCCCGCCGGACCGCTCCGGACCCTTTCTCCTGGCCGCGGCGGAGCGGTTCCGCGACGGGGACTCGCACGTCTACGACGTGGAGCTGTCCGGGCCCGACGGCCTCGTCGTCGAACGCTGGGAGGGCCTGCGCCTGCGGGCGGTGCGCTCCCGGGGCGGCGCCGCCCCCTGGCCGGCCCCGCTGCTCGGCCCCCACCTCGAAAGGTCCGTGTCCCGGTTCCTGGGGGAGGGGGTCCGGGTCGCCGCCGAACCCGCCGCCGGCCCCGGCCGGGCCCAGGCCGGGGCCGCCGCACTGCGGCGCTGCCTCGACCGCGCCGCCACCGTGCGCCACCGGCCCGACGGGCGCCCCGAGGTCGACGGCGCCCACGTCTCCGTCTCCCACGGTGCCGGGGCGGCCCTGGCCGTCTGCGCGGACACACCGGTCGGCTGCGACATCGAGGAGGTGGTCCGCCGGGACCGTGCCGCGTGGGCGGACCTCCTGGGGCCGGGGCCCCTCGCCGCCGCGGACCTGGCCGCCCGGGAGGCGGGCGAGGACGCCGACACGTCGGCCACCCGGGTCTGGGCCGTCCTGGAATGCCTGCGCAAGCTCGGGACCGCCACGAGCGGAGTGGTCCTGGAGCGCGTCCGTCCCGGCGGATGGGCCGTGTTCGCGTCGGGGGCGGTCTCCGTCGCCACCCTGGCCACCGGACTGGCGGGCCGCGACGCCCCCGTGGTCGTCGCCGTCGGCCGCGTTCCCGGGGCCACCTCACCGAAGGAGCAGCAGTGACCGGTCACTACGAGATCCGCCACACCGTCGGCCTGGAGGAGACCAACCTGGTCGGCAACGTCTACTACGCGCACTACCTGCGCTGGCAGGGGCGCTGCCGGGAGATGTTCCTGCGCGAGCACGCCCCCTCGGTCCTGGACGACCTGCGCGGGGACCTCAAGCTCTTCACCCTCCGCGTGGACTGCGACTACCTGGCCGAGACCACCGCGTTCGACGTGGTGTCCATCAGGATGCGGCTGGAGGACCTGGGCCAGACCCAGCTCGGCTTCTCCTTCGACTACGTGCGGCTGGAGGGGGACCGGGAGACGCGCGTGGCCCGGGGGAGCCAGCGCGTCGTGTGCATGCGCGGCCACGGCGACGCCGTGGTCCCGGTCCGGGTGCCCGAGGCCCTGCGCACCGCACTGGCGCCGTTCTCCCCGGCCCGGGCGGTGGTCTGATGGCGGATCTGCGCACGGTGATGGCGCGCTTCCCCACCGGGGTGACCGTGCTCACGACCGGCGGGCCCGACCCCCACGGGATGACCGCCAACGCCTTCACCTCCGTCTCCCTGGACCCGCCGCTGGTCCTGTGCTGCGTGGCCTCGACCGCGCGCCTGCACACCACCGTCCGCGACCTCGGGGCCTTCGGGGTGTCCCTGCTCGGGGCCGACCAGGCCGCCCTGGCCGCCCACTTCGCCGACCGCTCCCGCCCCTCGGGGGCCGCGCAGTTCGCGCCGTGCGACTGGTTCCGGGGAGCGCGGACGGGCGCGCCCCTGCTGGCGGGCGCACGCGGATGGCTGGAGTGCGCGGTACGGGACGTCCACCGCGCCGGGGATCACTCCATCGTGGTCGGCGAGGTCCTCAGCGCGGTCCCGGGGGGCGGCGCCGCCCCGCTGGTGTTCGTCGACGGGGGGTTCGCGGACGCCGGCCCGCCGCGGAACCGGTCGCAGGACAGCGCCACCGACGCCTCGGCCCGTTCCCGCAGGTCCCCGGCGCCCACCATGAGGGCGGGGAGCACCGATTCGAAGCAGGCGTCGGCGTCGTACGGTGCGACCAGGTAGGAGCCCAGCTCCAGGGACACCACCCCGTGCACCCCCGTCCACATGCGGTGGGCGACCGCGAAGGGGTCGTCGGAGGCGAAGCGCCCCTCCCGCATGCACCGCTCGGTGCAGGAGACCACCGGCGCCAGGGTGTACCGCCCGTGCTGGCGGTCCTCCTCCGACAGGGAGAAGCCCGCCAGGGAGGAGGCCCCGAACATCACCGCGTAGAGGTGGGGCGCGGCCTTCGCGCTCGCCCGGTAGGCCCGCCCGTACAGGGCCAGGTCGGCCACCGGATCGGTGGAGGGGGCCACCCGGGCGAAGTGCGCGTGCAACCGGGCGAAGCCCTCGTGGACCATCGCCCGCACCAGGCCCGTCATCCCCCCGAAGTGCGTGTAGACGGCCATGGTCGAACAGCCCGCCTCGCGGGCCAGGCGACGGGTCGTCAGCGCCGCCGGGCCCTCGGTGGAGAGCACATGGGCCGCGGCGTCGAGGAGCGAGGGGGCGGTCCGGGGAGCGGCCCGGCGCGGACTCATCCGGCCCACCGCTCCGCCAGCCGCGTCCGCCACTCCTCGTACGCGGGCGGGCCGCCGGGCTCCTCCCCGTCCGGCCGGGCATCCCTGGCCGCACGGGCCGCCTCCTGGGCGGAGCCGCCGAACAGCACGCCGACGGCCTCCTCCACGTGCGGCACCAGCAGGCCCGCGCGCAGCCGCGTCTCCGCGGCGAACGCCGCGCCCTGGGCCAGCCGCGGCCGGTGCGCCCCGGCCCGGCGGCACAGGCGCTCCAGCCCCGCGCGGTCCGCGCCCCCCGCGTAGACGGCGGCCAGGCCCACTCCGCTGTACAGGTCGGCCCGGCGCTCCTCCCCGAACGACTCCACCAGGTCCGCGGCGCGGTCGGGGTCCGCGCAGGAGACGAACCACAGCGCCCGTCCCACCCCCTGGTCCATCGCCCTGGGCGCGTACCCGGGGCGGCCGGACCAGCGGGCCGGGCGGCCGTCGAGGGCCCGCCGGTGGACGAACCGCCGTGTGCGGAAGTAGGCCTGGTGGAAGCCGTACCCGTCCAGGACCAGCCAGCGCAGCAGCGGGTCGAGCGTGCGCACCGGGGGCCACAGCGGCCGGGGCAGGCGGGCCAGGGCCCAGCCCACGCCGACGTGCGCCATGTACAGGTGGGGGTTCCCGGGGCCGGCCATGTACGCCCGGGACCTCCCTCCGCGCGGGCTCAGGGCGTCCAGCACGGTGAACGCCATGGCCGCGCCCTCGTGGGCGAACCCGCGGAAGCGCACGGGCACCTCGGCCAGCAGGCGGTCGGTGCGTTCCGGATCCGCGGTCTGGGCGGCGTGCCCGTAGCCGACGAGGAAGAAGAGGCCGACGGTCTCGATGAGCGTGCGGGCCTGCGGGGCGCCGGGGTGGAAACCGCGGGTGCTGACGAGGGTCTGGTCGGTCCCGGGGGTGAGGATCCGGCGGCGCAGCGTCGCGAGGTGCGTGTTCACGGGGGCTCCCGGTTCGAGGTCAGCCGCAGACCAGGGTGGCGGTCTCGGCCACGGGCGCGGGGGCGAGCGAGATGGCCAGAGGCACGTCGGTCGATTTCATCCGGCGCATCGACAGGTGGGTCCACGTGTTCATGTTCTGCCTGACCGTGAGCCGGTGCGGGAGGGAGCCGACCATGGCGTCGCCGCCCCTCGTGGCGCCGACCCGCATGGCCAGGGCCACCAGGTTCCACTCGCCCGGAGGCGTGCCGTGGATCGTGAAGGGCATCCGTTCGGCGGTGGGCAGCACGCGGAAGGCGACCGGCCTGCCCTGGGGGACGTCCCCCGCGTACACGCCCACCAGCACCTGGCCGTCGGGGATGGCGCGCGGTAATTCGATCGTGCCGTGCACGCTGCCGGTGCCCCGGCCCGCCCGGTCGGGCGCCGACGAGTGGAGGCCGGCCAGTTCGGCGGCCCGGGGCATGCGGTTGAAGTCCTTGGACATGGCGACCAGCAGCCGCCCCACCGGCGGTTTGCGGTACTCGCGCGGGGACATGCCCACCAGCCGGGTGAACCTGCTGGTGAAGGTGCCCACGCTGTTGTAGCCCACGCTGTGGACGATGTCGCAGATGTTCATGGAGGATTCGACCAGAAGGCGTTTGGCCTCGAACATGCGCACCGCGCCGAGATATCTTCCCGGGGAGATACCGACGTCCTGGGTGAAGAGCCGGGAGAAGTGGAAAGGGCTCACGAACACCTCGGACGAGATATCGCTCAGCGTGATCGGTTCGGCGTAGCGCCGGTGTATGAAAGAAACCGCCTGACGAACCGATTCGCGCATGTTCGCTCCTAGTGACTCTACGGCATGGTCATGTCGTGGCGTTCGCCGGTGCGTTGTACGTTCTCGTGTACCCGCTCATCCTCCATGAGGATTCAACCTTGGACGTCTCCTGTATTGCTGTCTGCGGAACCGCAAATAATGAGACCAGGTTCCGGCAATGCCGGTGCGGCGGGATGTCCGGCGGCGTCGCGGCGGTCGTGCCATGGTCCTTGCGGGGCGGCGAAAAGATCGGTCCCATGCATTCTCACCTGCGGCTTCCCGGGGGTTTCCCGTCTTCTTCGCGTCGGTTCTTGTGAAACCAGGGGTTCCAGTGACTCTCCTATGCTTTCGCTCTGTCACTCATGGTGTTGTTTCTTTTGTGCGACCCCCGTCGTATCCGGCAGGATGTTCGGGGTTGCGCGGGAAAGGAGGACGTGTTAATGGGGGAGGCCCGCAATGCACGAGAAGGAATTGATTGGTCTTCCGTCCTAAGGTGGTGCGCATAATCCCGGTGCCCATTACCTGGTTAAGGAGAGATCAGATGGCGATCGACCTGGCGCACAAACAGCCGCCGCCGGACCCCGCGGACGCCGAACGCCGGGCGGAACTGGCCGGCCGGCCTCCTCTGACCGAGTTGGCCAGCGAGCAGCGCGACGCGCTCAACTTCTCCTACCGCACGACCCTCAGCATGGACCCCCGCCTGGTCGCCGGAGACCCGGCCGCCTGGCAGAGCGACTTCGGCTACGCGCTCAACAAGGCGGCCGTCCGCCTGGACACGCGCACCGACGAGGAGCTCGCCCGCGACGCCCTCTCCCACCCGGACCCGGTGGCCCGCGAGCAGGCCGTCTTCGAGTACGCCGACCGCGACCCCGCGGACGTCTTCGAGGTGCTGGAACAGGTCGTGCGCACCGAGAAGGACCGGGAGATCCGCTGGGACACCCTGTGGGCCATCGAGAAGCTCGGCGGCCCCCACGCGATGAGCACCCTGTCCCGCTTCCTGGACGACCCCGACCCCGAGATCGCCGAGTGGTCCAAGCTCTTCCTCAGCGAGCTGCAGACCGGCGACCCCGCCTTCGACTCCCGGGAGGCCGTCTTCACCGAGGGGCGCACCTTCGACGAGACGATCTACCTCCTCATCCACTGCGACCTCTACATCCGCCTGGACGACACCAACCGGCACTGGGGCAAGCTCTCCCTGGGGCCCCGCGGGCTGGCCCGGGTCTACGGCCAGGCCCACGCCTGCCCCAACGTCGCCACGCGGGAACGGCAGCTCCTGATGGCCAAGACCATCGACGGGCTGTACGAGGACGGCACCCGGCACATGGACAACTACCTGTTCCGCGGGTTCACCGACCGGACGCGGGCCGACCGGGGCAACTTCTACTTCGAGTCCCACGTGCCCCGGACCTTCTACCACTCCGGCCGGGCCGCCGACCCCTCCCGGGGCACGCGGCAGACCGACATCGGCTTCGCCCGCTTCGGCACCTGGTTCCTGGACCCCGACATCCGGGTCCGCGGCGAGGCGGCCATCCGCTACGTGCGTGGGCGCTTCCAGGGCTGGGGCTACACGGACGTCGAGAACATGGTCGGCAAGGACATCACCGAGATGCTCGCCCCCGGCAACGGCATCCTGTCCACGCTGCACGACCCCGAGGTCGGGCCGAAGACCAACGTGTTCATCCTCGGCACCTTCAAGGGCAAGCTCAACGACTGGGACGGCGACGGGCGCATCGACCTCAACTCCCGCGACGTGTACAGCACCGTGGACGGCGAGCTCGACAGCGACCAGGACGGGATCCCCGACGAGCCCGGCCGCACCTGCTCCGACCACCGCCCCGGCCGTGTCTGACGGCCACCGCAGGCCCGGAAGCCCGGACTTCCGCGTTCTCCCAGAGGAAAGGTGAGGAAAGCCCATGTCCGAAAAGAAGACCCTGCTCGGCCGTCCGGTCGAGACCGAGGGGGTGCCGAACCTGTACGAGGGGTCCCCCGTCGTCAAGTGGAAGGCCCCCGAGCCCGGTATCGACAACCTGGGCCTCCACTCCTGGGACACCTTCGCGATCCCGGGCGTCGGCGAGTTCGACGTCGAGTTCGACGGCTACGTGCGCGTCGTGCGCTCCCCGGCCACGGACGAGGAGTGGGCGGGCGCCGAGGTCTACACCAACCTCATCGAGATGCACATGACCGGTGCCTCCGAGGAGCTGGGCACCATCACGGTCACCCTCAACCCGGAGTACCTCTCCGCCGGCCAGATCCGCAC
Organism: Nocardiopsis changdeensis; assembly: GCF_018316655.1. GTDB lineage: Bacteria > Actinomycetota > Actinomycetes > Streptosporangiales > Streptosporangiaceae > Nocardiopsis > Nocardiopsis changdeensis. The sequence continues at coordinate 2,555,223 of NZ_CP074133.1, forward strand.
CCCCTTCGACCCCTACGCGGGCGAGGGGCCGGCCGCCAAGGCCTGCCGGATGGCCGTCGGGTGCATGTTCGACATCCCCAAGCTGGGCACCAGGCTCTTCAACCGGGAGCCGGTCATCCTCACCATCGACGACGTCCGGTCCATCCCGCCGGCCGGCGCCCCCGGCAAGGGGCAGATCTACCGGATGCTCCCCCTCTACGACGTCCGCACCCCCTGGGACGAGCCGACGGCCTACCTGACCAGCCTGAAGTTCAACATGGGCGGCTACCTGCCCGCCGAGCGCTTCCAGTGACCGACCGCGGTGGGCGGACGCGGCACGGCCCGTCCGCCCGCCGCCGCATGCCCGCCCCGTCCCGCCGGCAGAGTGGAGACCCCCGTGTCCGCCGAACCCCTGGCATCCGAACGCCCCGCCCCGGAACCCGGCCCGCCCGAGGGCCCCGCCTTCGCCCACGAGCTCGTCGACTTCCCCCCTCTGGGCTCGTCCGGGGGCCACCCCGTCGCCCACCGGCGCTGGGAGGAGCTCGTCAGCGACGTCCACATCCGGGGCCACTCCCTCGACGACGTGTGGAACGCCCTCACCGACCCCTACGCCGTCTCCCAGTGGTTCGCCGACGCCGACGAGTTCTGGGCCGTCCCCGGCCGGGAGAGCGCCCTGGACTTCAACGACGGCGAGTTCTTCTGGTGCCGCACCGTCGCGGCCGAGCCCCCGCACGGGGGCCGGGCCGTCCTGGAGCACCTGTGGCGCTGGGTGGGCGTCGGACCCGCCACCACGGTGCGCTGGGAGCTGTCGGAGGGCCCCGGCCCGGTCGTGCCCGTGCGCGCCGTCGAACGCGCGACCAATCCCCCCTCGGACTGGCGGTCGTGGAACGGCATGGGCTGGCCCGGCATCCTGGACCAGCTCGCCGAGCACCTGCGCACCGGCCGCCGGCAGCGGTGGCCGTGGCGGCGTATGGGCCCCTACGTCCAGACGGAGCTGCCCCTGGGGACCTTCGAGGCGTGGACGGCGCTGACCTCCGTCCCGGCCCTGCAGTTCTGGCTCGGGCGGAGTTCCGGGGACCTCGGCGAGGGAGGGCGGGTGGAGTTCACCCTCGGGGACGCCAGCGGAGTGGCGTCGCTGACCGTGACCCGGCACATCGAGGCCAACCAGAGCTTCCCCTCCTTCCAGCCCCGGCTGGAGTTCGAGCTGCACCGCCCGGGGTGGCCCGGCCCCTTGGGCGGCCACCTGTGGATCGAGCCGGCGGGCCTGGGACGCAGCGTCCTCCAGGTGTTCCACTCCGGCTGGGAGCAGTTCGGCCAGCTCGCCGAGGCCCCGGTGGACCGGGCGCTGCTCACCTCCTTCTGGGCGTCCGCCTTCGGCCGGCTGGCCTTCCTCGTGTCGGGCCCGCCGCGGGGGGAGGGCGGAGCCGCGGGCCCCGACGGACCGGGACCGCACGCGTGGAGCCGGTGACCCCCGCCCCGACCCGCGCCGACACGGCCCGGCGCCTGGGGGCCCTGGGCCTCATCGGCGCGGGTACGCTCGTCTCCGCGGCGGCCGCGGCCGCCGTCGGCCTGCTGCGATCGGGGCCGGACGGCGCGCGGCGGGCCGTGGCGGCGTCGGTGGCCACCGGACTGCAACGGCTGGGGCCGACCGCGGCCAAGGCCGGACAACTGGTCGGCTCCCGCCCGGACATGATCGGCCCGGTCTGGGCCGGGGCCCTGGGCGTCCTGCACGACCGGGCCCGGCCCATGACCGAGCGGGAGAGGGCGGTGGCCCTCGCCGCGGCCGAGGCCGAGATCCCCGCCCTGGCCGCGGTCGAGGTCACCGGGGAGCTGCTCGGCTCGGGCACCGTCGGCTGCGTCTACCGCGGTGCCCGGGGCACCGAACCGCTCGCCGTCAAACTCCGCCGCCCCGGGGTGGAACGGCTGATGGCGGCCGACCTGAGACTCCTGCGCGCGGCCGCGTCCCTGGCGGTCCGCCGCGGCCGGGCGGGCGGCCGCCCCCTGGCCGACCTGGTCGACTACGTGTCCGGAGTGGTGCTGGCGCAGACCGACTACGTCGCCGAAGCGGAGAACCACCGGCGCCTGGCCGCCGGCCTGGCCCGCCTCCCGGGGGTGGAGGTCCCCGCCCTGTACCCGGACCTGTGCGGCCGCAACGCCCTGGTCACCCGTTACATCCCGGGGCTGGGGGAGCCGATGCCGCCCACCGCCCAGGCGGTGGCCGCACGCCGGGCCCTGCGGGCCGTGCGCCGCATGGTGTTCGAGGACGGCTTCGTCCACTGCGACCTGCACCCGGGCAACCTCTACGTCCACGGCAACGGCCGGGTGGTGCTCCTGGACGCCGGGTACGCCGTCCGCGTCTCGGAGGACACCCGGAGCCACCTGGACCGCTTCTTCCGGGCGATCGCCCTCGGGGACGGGCGCACGTGCGGGGAGATCGTCTTCGACACCGCCCTGGAGCCGGACGAACGGCGGCGCGGGGAGTTCGTGGCGGCGATGGAGCGCCACGTGCGGGAGCACACGGGGGAGGGGAACGTCTTCACGATGGCGGAGTTCGGCAACGGGATCTTCGAGCTGCAGACCCGTTTCGGCGTCCATTCGCGCGCGGAGTTCGTGTTCCCCCTGTCCGCGCTGATGATCGCCGAGGGGACGCTGCGGTCCCTCATGCCCACCGTCGAGATCCAGGACGGGTTCTGACGGGCCGGCCCCTCAGCGGCGGCGGGCCGCCCCCGCCAGGAACGGCCGCAGGTGGACCGCCGGGGCGGCCGAGACCACCGGCGGGTCCAGCGGGTCGGGTCTGCGCAGGGTGAGCTCGGCCGGCGCGCCGTCCCTCCCGGCCGTCCTGCCCCGGCCGACCAGCGTGCCCGCCTGGCCCCCCACGGCCAGGCCCACCAGGAGGGAGTCGGAGGGCAGGGACACGAGGAACATCTCGGATCGCCCGGACGCGGGCCGCTGCTCCACCAGCCTGCCGGCGGCCCCCTGGACGATCCCGAACCCGGAGAGGCCGCCCTGGGGCAGGTCCGCGTTGAAGAGCCCCACGAAGGAGACCCGGTCGTCGAGCGGGGGGCCGGACGCCTCCCCGGCGGGCAGGCGCAGCTCGCAGCCCAGGGTCCGGCTCTCGGCGGCCCGGGCCCGCTCCAGGTCCGGCTCGGCGACGCGGTACCCCGCCAGGTCGTCCACCAGCTCCCGGAACCTGCCCGGCGATATCCCCACCAGACGGGTGAACTGCGTGGTGAACGAGCCCAGGCTCTGGTAGCCGACCCGGTCGCTGATGCTCATCACCGTCTCGGAGGTGTGGGCGAGCAGCCGCTTGGCCTCCTCCATCCGCAGGGCCGTGAGGAACCGCCCCGGGGTGGTCCCGGTGTGCCGGGCGAAGATCCGGTGGAAGTGGAACTGGCTGTAGAAGCCCGAGGCCGCGAGGTCGGCCAGCAGGTGCGGGGCGGCGGGGTCCTCACGGATCGCGCCGACGGCGGCCAGCACCGCGTCGCGCTGGGCCGGGTTGTCCTTGCCGGTCACGTCAACGGCCATGCCGTTCCTCCTCGGAACCGGCCGCACGCACGGCCTGGTCCAGACTCGCCCGCCAGGTGATCTCGAAGACATCGCGCAGTCGGGTCATCCTACTCTCGCCCCCCGACACGACAGGCCACTGAGAGTGATGCACCGAAAGCACCACGCCACCGGCGTCGTGGGTCGTCCGCACCACCGCACGGGTCACCCCGTCCTCCACATCGACGAACAGGCTGAGCCGTTCGTCGAAGTAGTCCTCCACACGCCGGATGGGGAAGCGCCGGGGGCCGGCGTCGTCGACCACGTAGAACGCCGTCGGCGGGTACCCCGGGCCGCTGGCGGGCAGCCACCGGAAGAGGTTGGCCCGGTGCAGGGGGAGCCAGGTCCCGACGGGGATGCGCACGCCCAGGGAGATGGTCCGGATGCCCCGGGGGGCGCCGCCTCCCTCCCCTTCCATGAGGTGGAAGCGGAGACGGTCGACGCAGTCGTCCCAGAACACCTCACGCGCCACACGCGGTACGGACCGCCGGTGCGGGAACTCCTCCCTGATCCTCAGGAGCGTGCCGACCGGTCCGGGCTCCACCGCCACCCGGATCAGGCTCGGGGCCTCCACCCCGAACTCGGACCACTCCAGGGCCACGGTGCGGTCCGGCCCGATGCCGAGCACGCCCAGGCGCACGTACTCCAGTGACGGGGTGGTCAGGATCCAGGTGCCGCGGCCGTCGCCGCGCCGTTCACCGTACGGCCCCAACCCGCCCAGCCAGCGCCCGATCTCGGCCGGAACGCTCACCGCCCGCCATACGCGGTCCGGCGTCGCGGGCAGGGGTACCGCCCGTTCGATGGCCTCCACACCGTCCTCCTCGCTCCGCTGCGCCCCGCCCGTTCAGAAGGGGACCAGGGCCTCGTACGCGCCGTCGGGGCGCCAGTCCGCCGGCGACGACGACCACAGGCGCACCCCCGCCGGGCCCACCAGGGCCCGCACCGTGCGCGTGCGCGCGGGGGCCGGCGGCGGCCCCGCCCCCGGCCCCCGGCACCGGGCAGGCAGCCCCGCACCATCCGGCCCAGTGCCGCCCCGGGGTCCGCGCCGTCCAGGACGGCCGTTCCCCCGACACCGCCCACGACCGCGACCGATCCCGGGGTCGCCGGCGGCCGGGGGCCGCCCAGGGCGTAGACCTCGGCCGTGCCCCGCCCCGGGGCCCCGCCCAGCAGGCGGGCCGCGGTGTGCGCGCCCCAGGCCGGGGGGACGGCGGCGAAGCCCGCGGCGCGCAGGCCCGGCCCGGCCACGCCCGCCGCCATGCCGACCCCGCTCCACAGCGTCCACTCCGCCACGGTGAACCCCACCCCGGGGAGCGCCGCCGCCAGGTCGCGGACCGCGGCGCGCGCACAGGCGTGGGACAGCGCGTACGCCCCGAAACCGCGGTGCGCGGACCTGCTCTCCGAGGAGCCCATGAGCAGGACCGAGGACAGCGGCCCGGCGGCCGCGGCCCGCACCCAGCGCCGTAGGTGCTCCCCGCGCCGCCGGGCGGCCCGGTCCAGCGCCGCGCCCGACAGCCGGGACCACCGCTCCAGCACCAGCTCGCCCGCGGCGTGGACGAGGTGGACGGCCGGGTCCGACAGGGACCGCAGCAGCGGTCCGGGGTCGACCCGGTCCAGGTCCGCGCACACCACCCTCACGGGCGCGGACGCCCGTACCAGGGCCAGGGCCGCCGCCCGTCCCGGGGGCAGGTCCTCCTCCCGGATCCGATCCACCAGGACCAGCCGGTGCCCGGCCGCCCCCAGCTCACGGGCCAGGGACAGACCGATCCCGCCCAGCCCTCCGGCGATCAGCACGGCGCCGCGGGCCCGGACGCGGCGCGGCGCGGACACGGGCCGCCACGACGTCGCGTCCACGGGGCCGTGCGTCCGGCCCCCGGCCGTCCGGACCCTCACCCGCAGCCGGGGGCGCTCCGCCGCGGCGGCGGCCAGCACCCCGCCCAGGGACAGGCCGCCCCCGACCAGCTCCACCGGGATGCGGCACCGCTCCGCGCGGGCCAGGGCCTCCAGGAGCCGGTCCCCGTCGCCGGGGTACCACCGGCTTCCGGCGCGCACCCGCACCCGCCCCGGGCCGGCGTCGACCACCGTGCGGGCGGGGGCGTTCCGCGGCCCCCGCCCCACGGCGTCGTCCTCGCGGAACACCAGGTCCGCGCCGTGCGGGCCGCCGCCGTGGAGGACGGGGCCCGCCGGTGATATCGGCATCGGCTCGCTCCGTCGCTCACCAGGTGGGCTTGCGGTTGCGCGCGAGCAGGCCGCGCAGGATGACCGGGTGCGCCACCGCCTGGAAGTTGAGGTCCGGGCACATCCGCTTGACCTGGCCCTCCACCGCCAGCAGGGCCACCAGGGGGAACACGAACGAGGTACGGGAGTAGGCGTTGTGGCGCCGCTGGATCATGAAGAAGTCGGCGATGAAGCCGGTCAGGCTGAACGCTCCGGCCGTCATGCCGTGGACCTCGGTGATGAGCCTCTCCAGCTCCCGCCGGAACTCCTTCTCGGCCTCCGGGGGCACCGGGTTCATGCTCACGGCCAGGGCGTGGTCCGCGCAGACCTCCGCGTTGCCCGCGGCCATGCCCAGGAAGAACTCCGTGAAGTGGTCCTGGGTCTCCCGGTCCAGGGCGTACGTGAAGCCGCCGTCGACGACGGCGAGGCGCCCGTCGGCCAGGAACCACCAGTTGCCGGGGTGCAGGTCGCAGTGGACCTCCCCCGTGGTGAAGAGCATCTCGAACACCAGGGTCAGCAGGAGTCTGCCGCCGCGCGGCCCGGGGTGGTGCCGGTCCCCGTCCTCCTGGCCGGGGATCCACTCCATGACCAGGGTGTCCCGGTCGGGGGAGCCCCCCACCGGCCGGGGGAAGACCACGGGGTGCCGGTCCTCCAGGGAGGCGAAGCGCTCCAGCGCCGCCCGCTCGGCCGCGAGGTCGGTCTGCCGCCGCACCACGGCGCAGAAGTCCTCCGCCAGGGCCACCACCGGCACCCCGCGGCAGAAGGGGAGCCGCGCCACCGTGCGGGCCGCCGCCTCCACCACGGCCAGGTCCGCCTCCAACCTCTCGCGGACCCGGGGGTGGCACGTCTTCACCGCGACCTCCCCGGAAGGCGTCGAGCGCCTCTCCACCGAGGCGATGCTCCCCGCGCGCCGCCGGGGGCCGCCCCCGGACCCCAGCCCGTACCCCAGGGCCAGGCGGTCGCGCATGGTGCGGCACATCCCGCGGGGGAGCAGGTCCTCGCGGGTCGAGACCAGCTGCCCCAGCTTCACGAACGCCGGGCCCAGGCCCGCGCACAGTTCGGAGACCAGCACGCCCACCCGCTCGGCGGAGTGCTCCGCGCGCCCGGGGGAGGCGGAACGGAGCCGGGCCAGGTGGGGCAGCGCGCGGACGCCGGTCCACAGCGACCGCGCCGCGATCGTGCCGGTGCGCAGCGCCGTCCCCCTCACGACGGCGACCCCGCACGCCCGGCGGGACCGGAGCCCAGGGCGGCCGCCAGCCGGCCCAGGTAGTAGGGCCATCCCGCGCGGTACCCCTCGGCCAGCTCCTCGGGCACGTCGGAGTGCACGAAGGAGAACCCGCCCTCCGTGAGGGCGGCGCTCAGCAGGGAGTCGGGGTGGCCGGGGTCGTGGAGCACGCCGCTGAGGCTGTGCCCGGGGACGCAGTCGACGACCTCGAAGACCTTGTCGTGGCGCCGCCCCCCGTGCTCGAAGGTCAGGACGTACCGGCCCCCGCCCGCATCCGCCGCAGGGGCCAGCCAGGCGGCGACGGAGTCGAGGTCGGTCAGGGCGGACCACACGGCCCGCGGGGACGCGTCGGTGGGGAAGGAGAGCGTCAGTGTGCGGTCCGAGTCGTCGGATTCCAGGGAAACGGCCGGGGTGGGAAGGGTCATCGGTATCTCCCGGGGGTGGAGGGGCGGGACAGGCCGCGCAGGGCGGAGACCGAAGGGGTGAAGAAGTAGCCGCCGCCGCGCGGGGCGGTGAAGGGTTCGGGCATGGGCAGCCGCACCAGGGTCCCCCCGGGGGAGTCCGAGGGGAGCCGGAGGACGAACTCGCGGGGCACCGCATCGCCCAGGGGGCGGTGGGGGCGGCCCACGATCGGGTCGTGGTTGTCGCCCTCGTGCTGCTGGTAGGGGTTGTTCAGCCAGGACCGCACGACGAACTCGAACTGTCGCTCCAGCGACGTCTGGTAGCAGGCGAACACCATGCCGCGCTCCCCGTGGTCGTCGTAGGGGATGCCCCGGCGCAGCAGGCGGTGCGTCTCGATGGCGGCCCGGGTCTCCAGGTCGGTCTCGTGGTCCCGGGGGTAGGCCTTGCGGATGTGCGCGCCGACCGGCACGCGCCACCCCCGGGTGTCGTCCACCGGGCCGAGCTCGGCGGTGAACCCGAAGGCGTTCCGGCTCAGGGGGCAGGAGGCCACCGCCGGGTCGGGCGCGTCCGGCCGCAGACTCACCGGCGTGCCGTCGCGCCAGCGGCCGAACAGCCGCGCCGAGAGCGCGTCCGGGGTCCAGCCGGGGAAACCGCGGTCGGCCAGTTCCGCGCACGCCCGTTCGGCGAACGCGGGGAACGCGTCCACCTCCTGCCGGTAGCGGCGCACCGCCAGCAGCGAGCCGTTGACGGTCCAGTCCGGCCCGCCCGACGCCACCGCGCCCGGGGGGTCCGACGCCATCGGGTCCTGGCCGGGTTGGCCGAACACGAACTCCCCGGGCCACAGCCTCCGCTGGCCCGGCGCCGCCTCCTGCGGGCGGTCCGGTGAGGCGGGAGGGCAGAGCGCCTCACCGGTGTCCCCGGCCACGCCCCGGACGGCGGGCTGCGACACGGGGTCGCGGTAACCGAAGTGCTCCCGCTCGTCCCCGGGGCCGGGGCCGGGCAGGGAGGCGCAGCGGTCCCGGTGCAGGACGAGCGGTGCGCCGGGGCCGGCCGTCAGCCGGTCGGCCAGCCGCTCCGCCGCGGCGTCGTCGTCGGCGCGCACCACCAGGAGCGCGTCCGCCGTCGTCGCGGGCCCGCCGACCGGCCAGTTGCCCGGGTGCCCGGGGTCGTCGGGGTCGACGGGATCGCCCAGCAGCGGCGACCGGGCTGCCAGGCCGTCCTGGAAGGGGACGTCCAACAGGGTGTCGGGGCGCCGCCCCAGGGCCCGCAGCCCCGGGGCGGAGAGGGACAGGCCGACCGCCGTCCACCCGCCTCCCCGGGCGCGGGCGCGCAGGAGGGCGCGCGTCGAGGTGACCGCCGAGGCCGCCCTCCCCACCCACGGCCGGGGGTCCGCGGACCAGCGCAGGTAGAGGTGGTGCTGGACGGGGCCGCCGAACGGCACCAGGATGTTGCCCTGGATCTCGTCGAGGTCCAGGAGGGGTTCCCCGGCCGTTCCGCGGCCCCACGCGATCTCCGCGTCCACATTCCCTCCCGGCCGGGTCACCCGGCCGAGACGCCCGGGTAGCGGCCCTTCTCGGGGAAGATCTCCAGGCGCGTCAGCAGGGAGTACATGTCGAACCCGTAGATGATGTCCGACAGCCGCCCGTCGGTCACCGTGAAGACGTCGATGGACCTGGTGATGGCGGCGGTGCCGGTCGCCGCGTGGCCCATCAGGGGGCGCCGGTGCGTGCCGGCGAACGCGGCCAGCAGCGAGGCCCGGGAGCCGTCGATGACGACCCGCTCCACGCTGAAACGGTAGTCGGGGAAGGCGTGCAGGAACGCCGCGGTGGTGACGGTCTCCTGGTGCAGGTCGGTGGCGCCGGGGGCGACCAGGCGGGCCACCGCGGACACGTCGCGGCCGTTGAGGACCTCGTTGACGAAGGCCCGGAGGACGAACTTGCCGTCCCCGGCCGTTCCGGTGGGGGTGGTGGGCTCGCCCGCGGACGCGTCCCGGGGGGCGCCCAGCGCGGAGGCCATGGCGTCCAGGTCGTAGGCCAGGGCCACGGAGGTGATGACCGCTCCCGAGCCGCGCAGCGTGACGGTCAGTGGGAACTCCACCCGGGCCCCGGTGGGGGCGGTCCGCCACAGGGACCGCGCGAACGTCCCGCGCACGGTCGCCCGGGCCGTCGCGGTGCCGCCGTCCACCTCCAGGTCCGCCACCTCGACCGCGTAGTCGTCCAGCGCGCCGACCACGCACAGGTGGACCAGGGAGCCCGCGGCGTCGGACACCGCGTCGATGTCCACCAGCGCGTCCACCGCCGCCAGGTCGAACCGGCCCAGCACGGCGTCCAGGTAGGCGCGCGCCGCGTCCTCGAAGGTCGCGGCCGACCCGGCCTCGGGGCCGGTGTCCGCGACGCCCAGGAAGCGCAGCATGCGCAGCTCGTTGCCCACGCCCCAGCGCTCGGTCATCTTGTCGCCGTGGAAGCGCACCGCGTCGGTGCGCCGCGCCGTAACGGGCTCGCCCGAGGCGGGCAGCCCCATGAAGTCGTTCTGCATGGTGCCGTACCACTTGCCGACGCACACCACACTGTCGCCCTCGAACAGTTCCTCGTCGACGTCGTACCGGAAATCCGGGAACGACTCCAGGAACTCCTCCAGAACGCTCTTGAACCCGTTCAGGGCGACGTCCTGACCGGGGTAGGGGTTCCAGTCGACGTAATCGGCGACCTTCAAGGTCTCCACCCGGTCGACACGGTGCTCGTTGAAGACCTCCCTCACCCAGCGTCGGATACCGTCCACGACTTCCGGTCTGGTCGTCTCGCTCATGGTGCTCCTTTCCCTGCCTCGTCGGGGGCAAGCCGGGATTCACTTCGACATTAAGCCCGGCCCGCCGCGCGCTCCTTCTCTCAAGTTGCGGGGACCCCGGCTCCGGCGCCGTGAAAAGCGATCACCCTGGTCAACGGCTTTCGAAGAAGAGAGCAATCCATGAGAAAACGTGCGCTGCGTAACCGATCGGGTGCGGGGTACCCTTCTTGGGAAACCACTTCTTGCGCATCCGTATGCGCATATAACAGCAATGCGTCCAGTGGAGGAATTCATGCCGGAGAAAAGCGGTGCCGCGAAACTCGGCGTCAAACCCGGATTCGTCGTCGTCGCGCACGGCGCCCCGGACGACTACGGCGACATCCTCGGCGACCTGCCGGCCGCCGCGACCGTCACCGACGAGCCGGGGGCGGCGCCCGACCTGCTGCACCTCTTCTCGACCACGCTGGAGGAGCTCCGCAAGAACCTCACCGAGCGGTTGGCCGGCGTCCCCGACACGACGGTGGTCTGGCTCTCCTACCCCAAGGGCGGAACCAAGCGCGAACTCAACCGGACCGTCGTCATGGACGAGGCGGTCGAGGTCGGCTGGAAGGCCGTCTACGGGGTCTCCCTCAACGACGAGTGGTCGGCCAACCGCATCAAGCGCGCCTGACCGCCCCGCGGCGCGGCACGCCGCGCCCCGAGCAATGGGAGAACAATGATCAGCGTTGAAGAGCTGGGATGCCGCTTCCGGGTGCGTCGCAACGAGTTCGTCGATGCCCTGAAGGACGTCTCCTTCTCCGTGGGGGAGGGGGAGCTGGTGGCCCTCCTCGGACCCAACGGCGCGGGCAAGTCCACCGCCCTGCGCGTCCTCACCGGCCTGGTGCCGCCCACCTCGGGCCGTGCGTCCGTGGCCGGCATCGACGTGGTCGCCGACCCCACGGGGGTCCGCCGCAGGATCGGCTTCGTCGGCCAGGGCAACGGCGCCGCCCACGAGCAGCGGGTGGACGACGAACTGTACGCCCAGGGCCGGGCCTACGGGATGGCCCGGGCCGACATCCGTGCCACCGTCGCCGAACTGGTCGGCCTCCTCGACCTCGGGGACCTCCTCACCCGGCCCGTGCGCGCCCTGTCCGGCGGGCAGCGCCGCCGGGTCGACATCGCCCTGGGCCTGGTGCCCCGACCGCCCCTGCTCTTCCTCGACGAGCCCACGACGGGACTGGACCCCCACCACCGCGCCCGCCTGTGGGAGCACGTCGACGGCCTGCGCAGGGCGTTCAACACGACCATCCTGCTCACCACCCACTACCTGGAGGAGGCGGACGAGCACGCCGAACGCGTCCTGGTCATCGACCACGGGCGCGTCATCGCCGACGACACCTCCGCCCGCCTCAAGCGCGAGCACGTCGGGCACCGCGTGTCCATGGACTTCGACGGGGCCGACGAGGCGGCCCGGGCGGCCAAGACCGCCGCGGACACCGCGGGCGCCCGCGGCGTCGGCGTCGACGGCTGCACCGTGAGCCTGCGCATCGACGGCGGGGACACCGCCGTGCCCCGGCTGCTGGCCTGCCTGGAGGCGGAGGGGACCGGCGTGCGCCGCCTGGTCCTGGCCGAGCCCACCCTCAACGACGTGTTCCTCGAACTCACGGGCCGCTCCCTGCGGGAAGGGGACCAGTACCACCGCGAACAGGAGGAGGCCGCGTGAACCCCCCGGTGAAGGACCCCCGACCCATGAAGCCGCTCTCCGACATCGCGACCGTCACCGTCCGCGAACTGCGCCCCATCCTGCGGGGCCCGCTCTTCCTCGTGGTCAGCCTCATCCAGCCGCTGGTGTTCCTGGGCCTGTTCGGACCACTGCTCCTGGGCTCCGTCGACGACGCCGTCTTCGGCCCGGGCGGCGCGCTCCAGTGGTTCGTGCCCGGGATCATGGTGATGATCAGCCTCGTCGGCACGTCGACCATGGGCTCCAACCTGCTCACCGAGGTGCAGACCGGAGCCCACGAACGCCTCCTGGTCACACCGCTGACCCGCGGTTCCATGATCATCGGCCGGGCCTTGAAGGAGTTCGCGCCCCTGGTGGTCCAGGCGCTCGTGATCGTCCTCGTCGCGATGCCGTTCGGGTTCTCCCCCGACCCCCTCGGCGCCGTGCTCGGCGTCCTGCTGCTCGGCGTGCTCGGGATCGGGCTGGGCGCCCTCTCGTACGCGCTGGCCATCGCGGTGCGCCACCAGGAATGGGCCTTCTGGGGGATCCAGCAGACACTGCTGTTCCCCGTCCTCATCCTCTCGGGCATCCTGCTGCCGGTCGACTCGGGGCCCGACTGGCTGGCCGCGGTCGCCGCGTTCAACCCGCTGACCTACGTCGTCGAGGCCGAGCGGGCCCTGTTCGCCGGGGAGGTCCTGACCGCGCAGGCCGGCCTGGGGGCCGTGGCGGCGCTGCTGGTGGCGGCGCTCGGGCTCTTCGTCGGAGCCCGCTCCATGCGCAGGTCGCCGGTGTGACCCGCGGTCGCCCCGCCGGACCGGCGGGGCGACCGCGCGCGCCGGGGGCGCGCTACACCCACCGGGCCAGGACGCGCCCGGTGTGCGTGTCCTGGCCGGCGACCCGGGCGGGCACGCCCTGGGCGACGACCTTCCCTCCGCCGGCCCCGCCCTCCTCGCCCAGCTCCACGATCCAGTCGGCGGCGGCCATGACCGCCGGGTGGTGGGTGACCGCCACCACGGTCCCCCCGCGGTCCACGAGCCTGCGCAGCACGGAGTTCAACCGCGCGACGTCGGCCGCGTGCAGACCGTGGGTGGGCTCGTCCAGCAGGTAGGCCGTTCCCGGCACCGCGTCCCCGGCCAGCTCCCGGGCCAGCTTCAGCCGCTGCGCCTCCCCGCCGGACAGGGTGGTGGCCGACTGCCCCAGCAGGAGGTAGCCCAGGCCCACGTCGACCAGCGCGCGCAGCGGGGCGCCCACGCCCTTGACGTCGGAGAACACCTCGGCCGCACGCTCGGCGGTCAGCCCCAGGACCTCGGCGATGTTCAGCCCGCGCACGCGCGGCCGCAGGGGCGCCTCCGAGAAGCGCGCCCCGCCGCAGGTCTCGCAGGGCAGCTCCACGTCGGGCAGGAAGAACATCTCCACCTGGACCACGCCCGCGCCCTCGCACGCCGCGCAGCGACCGCCCGCGTTGTTGAACGAGAAGTCGCCCGCGCCGAGCCCCGCCTCCGCGGCCTCCGGCGTCGCAGCGAACATCTTCCGGAGGCGGTCGAACACCCCCATGTAGGTGGCCGCGTTGGACCGCGGGGTCCGGCCGATGGGCGCCTGGCCCACGGCCACCAGCCCGGTCACCCCGGCCAGGCCGGACACCGACGCGCACCTGGGGGCGGGGCGGTCGTCCCGACCGGCCGCGGCCGCCAGCGCCGGCTCCAGCACATGCGCCACCAGGGAGCTCTTCCCCGACCCCGACACCCCGGTCACACAGGTCATCGCCCCCAGGGGGAAGCGGACCGACACCGAGCGGAGGTTGTTGCCCTCGGCCCCGGTGAACTCCGCGAACCTCCACGCCCCGTCCTCCTCGCCGCGCAGGGCGGTGCCCGCCCCGCCCGGCGCGGACAGGTACGGTGCCGTGACCGACCCCTCGGCCGCGGCCAGACCCGCGACCGGGCCCGCGTGGACCAGCCTGCCGCCGTGGACCCCGGGTCCGGGCCCCACCTCGACCACCCAGTCGGCCGCGGCGATCACGTCCAGGTCGTGCTCCACCACCAGCACGCTGTTGCCCTGGTCCCGCAGGGAGCGCAGGGCGTCCAGCAGCCTCCCGGTGTCGCGCGGGTGCAGGCCGGTGGAGGGCTCGTCGAACACGTACATGAGGCCGAACACGCCCATCCCCAGGTGGGTGGCCAGGCGGACCCGCTGGGCCTCCCCGCCGGAGAGCGTCGGCACCGGCCGGTCCAGCGTCAGATACCCCACCCCCACGCGCACGAGGTCGTCCAGCCGGTCGCGGACCTCGGCGGCGCCCAGCGCCGCGCGCGGGTCGCCGGCCGCCGCGGCCGCCAGGTCGTCGGCCCAGGCGAGCGCTTCGGTGATCTCCATGCGGCACACGTCGGCGATGCCCTGCCCGGCCACCCGCACCGACAGCTGGGCGGGGGAGAGGCGTCCGCCGCGGCAGTCCGGACAGGTCGACACGCCCATGAACGCGGTCGCCCGCGCCCGGGCGGCCTCACCGGACGCGTCGCGCAGGCAGGCCTCCAGCCAGGGCAGCACACCCACGAACCGCGTGTCGCGCACCGTCGTCCGGCCCCGGATGGTCAGCTCCGCCCGCAGTTCGGCGCCCCTCTCGTACAGCAGCCGGTGCCGCACCCCCGCCTCCAGCGACGACCAGGGCAGGTCCGGGTCCGCTCCCAGGGACTCGGCGAACCGCAGCGACAGCTCGTGCTCCACCGCGGCCCTGCGGTCGCGCCAGGGGCGCAGCACCCCCTCCCGCAGGGAGCGGGACGGCGAGTCCAGGACCAGCGCGGGGTCGCCGCGCAGGGCCGTGCCCAGGCCCTCGCAGGCGGGGCAGGCGTGCGCCGGGGAGTTGAACGAGAACGCGCGGGCGGTCATCTCGGGGGTCCCCGCCGACCCGTCGCAGGACCCCAGCACGGCGAACAGCGACCTGAGGTAGTCGTGCACGTCCGTGGCGGTCCCCACCGTGGAGCGCGGATTGGTCGCGGCGCGCGCCTGGCCGACCGCCACCGACGCGCACACCCCGGTGACCGAGTCCACGTCCGGGCGCAGGGAGCCCCCCACCAGCTGTCGGGTGAACGCCGACAGCGGCTGAAGGTGGCGGCGCTGGGCCTCGGCGTGCACCGTCGCGTGGACCAGGGAGCTCTTCCCCGAGCCCGACACGCCCGTCACCACCACCAGCGCGCGGTGGGGCAGGTCCACGTCCAGGTCGCGCAGGTTGTGCACCCGAGCGCCCCGCACCCGCAGGAAGTCGGGCGACGGGTTCGGAGAACGGTCGGTCGGCTCCGCCATGGGCGTCCTTCCCCTCGGTGTCCGGCGTCCCCGCCAGCCTAGGTCCGGGGGCCTTCTCCCGGGTTGCCCTTCTTCATTCGTGCGGACCCCGCCCGAACAGCAAACCGGAAGAGGCCCGGCATCGGACGCCCGGCCCACGATGAGGCGGTGCACGGACCACAGCTCTGGAAAGGAGCGCCGATGCGGCCGATGTTCCGCCTGATGAGGATCGCCGTCGCGATCGTCCTCGTCGGCACCCTCGCCGTCCTCACCCAGCGCCCGACCCCCACCGGGGCCGACGCCGCCGAACTCGCCGCGGGCTTCTCCTTCACCCGTCTGGCCCTCAACGGGGAGCCGCCCGACGCGGCCGGGTACCGCGAGGTGGCCCCCGCACTGGAGCACTTCGGCGGGTGGATCTCGGCGGTCGGCGCCGCGGTCGCGCTGACCGACCTGCGCGGCAGCGGCCGGCCGGCCGACGCCTGCCTGGTCGACCCGCGTGACGACGGCGTCACCCTCCGGTCCGTCCCCGGGTCGGGCACCCCCGACTACGCGCCGGTCGAACTCGTGCCGGACGGGCTCCCCTACGACCGGACCATGGCGCCCATGGGGTGCGTCCCGGCCGACCTGGACGCCGACGGCGACACCGACCTCCTCGTCTACTACTGGGGCCGGTCCCCGGTGATGTTCCTCAACACCTCGGGGCCCGGGGACGGCACGGCGCCCACCGCCGCCGGGTTCGCCGCCCACGAGCTCGTCGAGCCCATGCAGGTCTGGAACACGACCACCGTCAACGTGGCCGACATCGACGGCTCCGGGCACCCGGACCTCCTGATCGGCAACTACTTCCCCGACGGCGCGCGGGTGCTGGACCCGGAGGCCGACGACGAGACCCGCATGCAGATGCAGGACGGGATGGGCCTGGCGAACAACGCCGGCCGCAACCGGCTCCTGCTCACCGAGCCCTCCGGCGCACCGGACACGCCGCCTCTGGTCACCGACGCCGGGACGGCCCTGCCCGAACCCGCGGTCACGGGATGGACCCTGGCCACCGGTGCGCAGGACCTCACCGGCGACGGCCTGCCCGAGCTCTACATCGCCAACGACTTCGGCAACGACCACCTCCTGGTCAACCGCTCCACCCCCGGATCCGTCTCGCTGGAGATCGTCCGGGGCGAACGGGACATGGTCACCCCCAAGTCCGGGGTCCTGGGCAACGACTCCTACAAGGGCATGGGCGTCGCCTTCACCTACGACGCCGGGGCCGACCTGCCCACCATCGTGGTCAGCAACATCACCACCCCCTACGCCCTGCACGAGAGCAACTTCGCGTTCGTCCCCGACGGGGAGGGCGCGGACCTGCTGGAGGGACGCGTCCCCTACCGCCAGGAGAGCGAGTCCCTGGGACTGTCCCGCGGCGGCTGGTCCTGGGACGTCAAGGCCGGGGACTTCGACAACGACGGAACCGACGAGCTGATGCAGGCCACCGGCTTCCTCAAGGGGGACACCGACCGCTGGCCCCAGCTCCAGGAACTGGCCATGGGCAACGACGAGCTGTTGCGCCACCCCTGGGCGTGGCCGGTCTTCACCGAGGGGGACGACCTCTCCGGGCACGAGCACAACCCCTTCTGGGTCCGGGACCCCGACGGCCGCTACACCGACCTGGCCGCGCCCCTGGGGCTGGACACCACCGAGGTCTCCCGCGCCATCGCCCTGGGCGACATCGACGGGGACGGCCTGCTCGACGCCGTGGTCGCCAACCAGTGGGAGGACTCCACCGTGCTGGTCAACGAAGCGCCCGACGCGCCCCCGGGCGCCGTGCTGCGCCCCCTCGTCCCGGCCGTCGCGGCCGAGGGGGAGGACGGATGGCGCCCGGCCGTCGGGGCCTCGGTGACCGTCCGGGAGGGCGGCTCCCCGCACCAGACCCGGCAGCTCTTCCCCGCGAACGGCCACACCGGTGTCTCCGCCGGCGAACTCCACCTGGCCCTGCCCGAGACCGGGACCCTCCCGGTCACCGTCACCTGGCGCTCCACCGACGGGACGGTCCACTCCGCCGATCTGGACCTGTCGCCGGGTGCACGCACCCTCCACCTCCACGACGACGGAACGGTGAAATGACGACGACCAGCCCCCAGGCGCCCCCCGCCGACGCACCGGTCCCGGACCGGACACCGCCCGAACCCGCACCGCCCCGGGCCGACACCAGGGTCATGGCCCTGCGCATGTTCGCGACCAGCATCACCGTGTTCACCGTCCTGGGGCACCTGCTGCTCGGCTTCGAGCAGGCCCCGGTGATCCCGGTTGTCGCCCTCCTGACCGGCTACGCGGTGGACCTGCTCATGGAGACCCTGGGCGCGCGGGCCGAGGGGCGCGCCCCCGGCTACGCCGGCGGTGCCGGGGCCCTGGTCACCTACCTGCTGCCGACCCACATCGCCGGGCTCGCCTGCGCGATGCTGCTGTGGGGCAACGAGTCCCCCTGGCCCTACATGTTCGCCGTCACCGTGGCCGTCGCGGGCAAGCACCTCATCAGGATCCCGGTCGGCGGCCGCCTCCGGCACGTGCTCAACCCGTCGAACTTCGGGATCGCCGTCACCCTGGTGCTCTTCCCCTGGGTGGGCATCGCCCCGCCCTACCACTTCACCAACAACACCTCCGGGACGCTGGACTGGCTGCTGCCGCTCGGCGTGCTCATGGCCGGGACCATGCTCAACGTCCGGCTGACCGGGAGGTGGCCGCTCATCCTCGGCTGGGTCGGGGGGTTCGCCGCCCAGGCGGTGGTCCGGTGGCTGGTGCTGGACCACGCCCTGGTCGCGGCCCTGCTGCCGATGACCGGCCTGGCGTTCATCCTGTTCACCAACTACATGATCACCGACCCCGGGACGACCCCCTCGCGTCCGCGGAACCAGGTGGTCTTCGGGGTCTCCGTGGCCGCCGTCTACGGCCTGCTGGTCACCTGGCACATCGTCTTCGGCCTGTTCTTCGCCCTCGTGATCGTCTGCGCGCTGCGCGGAGCGCTCCTCCTGCTGGAGCCGCTCCGGACCCGGCGCGCGAACCCCGTCCCCACCCCCGGCGAGCGGAAGGGAGAGCGCCCGTGACCAGGATCGGGACCACCCGCCCCCTGCACCTCCTCAACACCTCCGGCCACCGCGGCGGACTGGCGCTGTTCATGGTCGTCGTCGTGGCCCACTGGGCGGAGCACCTGGCCCAGGCCGCGCAGATCTACATCTTCAACTGGCCCGTCCCCGAGGCACTGGGCGTCCTGGGGATCCCCTTCCCCTGGCTGGTCACCTCCGAGTGGATGCACTACGGCTACGCGCTCATCATGCTGGTGGGGCTGCTCCTCCTGCTCCCCGGCTTCACCGGGCGCGCCCGGACCTGGTGGAAGATCTCCCTGGGCATCCAGGTCTGGCACCACTTCGAGCACCTCCTGCTGCTCCTCCAGGCCCTGTCCGGGCTCAACATCGGCGGCGGGGCGGCGCCCACCAGCCTGGTCCAGCTGCTCATCCCCCGGGTGGAGCTGCACCTCCTCTACAACGCCCTGGTCTTCGCGCCCATGGTGGTGGCCGTCCTGCTCCACCGCCGCCCCGGCGACACCGAACGCGCGGCCATGAACTGCGGGTGCGCCGACCGCTACGAGGAAGTGGTCGACGGATGAGCCGCCGCCGCGTCGGCCCGTTCGAGCTGGTGATCCTCCTCGCCGCCCTGGCGCTGGTCGCCGTGGGCGCGGGCGGGATCGACCAGGCGGTGCGCGCGGCGCGCGCGGACGGGGTCCCCGGCGGGTTCGCCGTCACCGGGGTCGACTGCGTCAGCCATCTGGGGCACCGGTCGTGCACCTGCCTGGGCGACTACACCGCCGCCGACGGCTCCGTGCGCCTCACCGGGGTCTCCCTCGCCGGAGGCGGCGGGGACTGCGCCGAGGGGGCGGTCGTCGCCGCGGTCGACATCGGCGCCCGGACCCGGGTGGTCCATCCGGACGGGTCGGGGGAGTGGGTCGTCACCGCCCTGGTCCTCGCGGCGGGGGCGGGGCTGGGCTTGTGGGCGGTCGCCCCCTGGCTGCGGCGCCCGCGCGTCCGCCCCCGGGCGTCCTGACCCCCCTCAGTCCTGGGCCGGGCGCGCCCGGCCCAGGATCTCGCGGGCCAGCCGCGCGATGTCGTCGGAGGAGCCGCTGACCGCGCCGTCGCGCCGCCAGACCAGCAGGTGGCGCAGCTGTATGGGCTCGCCCTCCAGTCGGCGGACCACCACGTCCTCCCCGGTGTCGAAGTCCGACTGGCAGGGGGCGATCGCCCGGCGCCGGGCGACCAGGTCGCGGATCTCCGAGCGCTCGTAGAGCCGGTAGGGCACCTGCGGGGTGAACCCGGCGCGCTGGCAGGCCAGGTAGAAGCACTCCGGCCAGCCGGTGCCGTCCGGCGGGGTCAGCGCCCAGGGGCAGTCCGCCAGGTCGCTCAGGGCCACCGTCGGCTTGTCCGCCAGCGGGTGGTCGGCCCACAGGGCCACGTGCAGCGGTTCCACCGCGAGCATCGCCCACGACAGCGGGCCGTCCGTGGACAGGTCCCGGTCCACGTAGTCGATGGTGGTGCCCAGGTCCAGGCGCCCGGCCCGGACCAGGTCGGTGACCAGCTTGGGGGAGTACTCGGTGCGCACGTGGGCGGGCACGTTCGGGAAGATCTCCGGCAGCCGCGCCGCCAGGTCGATCGCCAGCGGCCCCACCCCGCCCACGCGCAGCGTGGTGGGCGAGGCCCCCCGCGCGGTGATGTCGTGCAGCAGATCGTCCATGGACAGCAGGACCGCGCGGGCGCGCACCAGCACGAACTCGCCCAGCTCCGTCGGGCGCACCCCCGAGCGGCCCCGGTGGAACAGCGCGCCGCCCACCTCGCGCTCGATCCGCTGGAGCTGGGTGGTCAGCGCGGGCTGGGAGGTGGAGAGCGCGGCGGCCGCCTTGGTGACGCTTCCGGTGTCGGCCAGGAGGCAGATGGTGCGCAGATGGCGGAGTTCGAGATCCATCAGGGCCTCCTGGGCCGGCCGTCGGACGGTGGTCGGGGTGCTGCTCCGGGCCGGTCGGGGGAGTGTGGGGCGTGTCCGCCGCGGGCGCGCGGGGACGCGCCCGCCGGACCCCTCCCGGGCGCCGTGCCGCGGTCTCCCGTTCCGCCCGCGCCGCCCATCGGCCACTGTCGACTGTACAACGCGTCCCGGCGGGGCTCCGGTGCGTGCCGGGCGCGGGCTGCGGACACGGGCGCGCCGACGGGCCGGGGGCCGCCGTTCCGCCGTGGGTGTCTGCGAGGGGACATGGCGTGGAATCTAGGCGTTCCGGGCGCCGCTGTACAGATGCCCTCCGCGGGCGGCCGCGGCGGAACACCTCGTGCAGCCCCCCTCGGCCCCCGGGGCCCCGGTGTCCAAGGGGCGCCTCCCGGAGTGGGTGTCGCCATGGGATATGGTGCCGTGCGTCACTATATAGTTGGACGTCCTACTACATTCCCGCGGAAGATCCCGGGGAATGGCGAGGAACCGGTGGAGAGGACTCATGGCGGTCGAACGCATGCTGCCCACGCCCGAGGCGGAACAGCTCCTGGAGCTGACCCGGGAACTCGTGGACAAGGAGCTCGCCCCGCGCGCCGCCCGGGACGAGGAGGAGGGCGCCTTCCCCCGCGACCTGTTCCGCACCCTGGGGGCGGCCGGACTGCTCGGCCTGCCCTACGACGAGGAGTACGGCGGCTCGGGCCAGCCCTACGAGGTCTACCTCCAGGTCGTGGAGGAGCTGGCCCGCGGCTGGCTCGCCGTCGGCCTGGGCGTCAGCGTCCACACCCTGTCCTGCTACCCCCTGGCGTCCTTCGGATCCGACGCCCAGAAGGCCGAGCACCTGCCCGCCATGCTCGGCGGCGACCGGCTGGGCGCCTACTGCCTGTCGGAGACCGCCTCCGGCTCCGACGCCGCGGCCATGACCACCCGCGCCGAACGCGACGGTGACGGCTACCTGGTCAACGGCGCCAAGGCGTGGATCACCCACGGCGGCGAGGCCGACCACTACACCCTGTTCGCCCGCACCGGCGCCCCCGACTCCGGGGCCCGTGGCATCAGCTGCCTGCACGTCCCGGCCGGCGTCCCGGGCCTGTCGGCGGCCGCGCCCGAACGCAAGATGGGCATGCGCTCCTCCACCACCTCCGGGGTCCTCTTCGACGGCGTCCGCGTCGGTGCCGACGCCCTCATCGGGGAGGAGGGCAAGGGGTTCGGCATCGCCCTGTCGGCCCTGGACTCCGGCCGCCTGGGCATCGCCGCCTGCGCGGTAGGCGTCGCCCAGGCCGCCCTCGACGCCGCCCTGGCCTACTCCCGGGAGCGCCGCCAGTTCGGCTCCGCCATCGGCGACTTCCAGGGGGTCGGCTTCATGCTCGCCGACATGGCCACCCAGGTCGCCGCCTCCCGCGAGCTGTACCTGGCCGCCGCCCGCCGCCGCGACGCCGGCCTGGCCTTCTCCGAGCAGGCCGCCATGGCCAAGCTCATGGCCACCGACACCGCCATGAGGGTCACCACCGACGCCGTCCAGGTCTTCGGCGGCTACGGCTACACCCGCGACTTCCCGGTCGAGCGCTACATGCGCGAGGCCAAGGTCCTCCAGATCGTCGAGGGCACCAACCAGATCCAGCGCCTGGTGATCAGCCGCCATCTCGCCCGCCGCGCCTGAGCCGCCACCGCCGCCGCGGCCGCCCGCGGCGGCGGTTCAACGGCGCAGCAGGTCCCGGACGGCCGACGGGGGGTGCAGCACCGGCTCCACCGGGCGGTCGGTGAGCACCGCCAGCGCCGCCCGGTACTCCTCTCCCCGGTCCAGGTCGGTCAGCCACGCCGCCTCCGGGTCGCCGCCCCCCGTCCACTCCAGCAGCCGCGCGCCGGTGTGCGGAGGGCTCACCGTCACCCGGCGCAGGCCCCCGGCCAGCCCCAGGCCGGTGGCCTTGAGCAGCGCCTCCTTGCGCGCCCAGTAGCCGAAGAACGCCCCCGTGCGCTCGGCCTCCGACAGCCCCTCCCACGCCTCGCGCTCGGTGTCGGACAGCGTGTAGGCCGCCAGCCCGCCCAGGTCGCGCGAGGCCGACACCCGCTCCACGTCCACGCCCACCGGGACGCCCTCGGAGACCACCAGCACCACCCACTCGCCCGAGTGGCTCACCGAGATCTCCCACCCGCCGGCCGGGCCGGTCGGGTGCGGCTTGCCGTGCGGCTCGGCGTCCCGCTCCGCCCCGGCGCGCTCCTTCTCGTCACAGGAGCGGCAGCGCAGCTCGAAGGCGACCTCCCGCGGGTCGCAGCCCGCCCGCTCCGCCAGCGCCAGCCGGGACATCGCCCGGGCCAGCAGGTGCCGGTCCCGGTCGGCCCGGTGCAGGAACCGGTCGCCCCGGGCCCGTTCACGCTCGTCCAACAGGTCCGAGAGCCGGTCCGCGGCCGAGGACGTGTGCGCCCACCAGACCTCGGGCGCCAGAGGAGGGAGAGTCATGCCCCCATTGTGGACCCGGTCGCACGGTGTTCGGTGGTGTGAGGGGGGTCCGAACCGGGAATCGGGTAAAGGACAGGTCAGCCCGTCCCCTGGGGAGGCCGGAGATGTCCGTTGTGATGTTGTTCGGAGCCGGAGCGCTCGTCGGACTGGTGGCCCTCACCGCGGTCATCATCGCGACCCTCCTGACCGAGGACCCCGACCGTATCGACACGCCCCTCGACGCCGAGGAGGCCGAGGAGGAGCGCCCGGTCGCCGGCAGGTCCGTACTCTAGACCGGGCACGGGCACCGCCCGTGCCCCCGCCCGGAGCACGGAAGGTCAGGTCCATGGTCGAGGAGAACCGTCCGGCGTTCGCCGCCGAACGCCGGGAGCGCATTCTCGAACTCGTGCGCGCCAACGGCACGATGTCCCTGCGCGACATCGCCGTCAAGGTGCACGCCTCCGAGGTCACCGTCCGCCGCGACGTGCGCGCCCTGGAGACCGAGGGGCTGGTCGACCGCCGCCGCGGGGGAGTGGCCCTGCCCGGGCGCATCGGCCACGAGCAGAGCTACACCGGCCGCAGCGGCCAGGCCGCCGCGGAGAAGGCCGCCATCGCCGCCTCCGCCGCCCGGCTGGTCCGCCCGGGCGACGCCGTCACCATCGGCCCCGGCACCACCACCGAGGCCCTGGCCCGGGAGCTGGCCTCCCGCTCGGACATCACCGTCGTCACCAACTCGCTGCGGGTCGCCGAGGCCCTGGCCGGCTCGACCGGCGTCGAGGTCGTGGTCACCGGCGGCACCCTCTACGGGCCCGCCCGGGCCCTGGTCGGCGCCGCCGCCGAACAGAGCCTCAAGGGGCTGCGCGTCACCCGCGCCTTCCTGTCGGGCAACGGGGTGAGCGCCGAGCGCGGACTGAGCACCCCCAACCCCGCCGTCGCGGGCGTGGACACGGCCCTGGCCGACTGCGCCGAGGAGACCGTGGTCCTGGCCGACCACACCAAGATCGGGGCCGACACCATGGTCGCCACCGTCCCGCCCGAGGAGATCGCCCACCTGGTCACGGACAGTAGCTCCGACCCCGAGGTCCTGATGACCCTGGAGGAGACCGGGGCCCTGGTCCACGTCGCCGTCGTGGCACGTGAACGGGGGCAGTGAGCCCCGCTTGCGCCCGCAAAGGGCGTACCCTACCGTTCACGCCCATTGTGCGTTCCGTGCCCGATGGGTGATCCTGGACGCACCCGACGCCGACCGACCCTCAGGAGCCTTCCGCGCATGCCCTCCTCAGCGACGCCCCCGGAGCACCCCCCGTCCGCGCCGGTGCGCGTCACCCCCGAGCCGGTCGCCCTGCCCGAGCCCTGGTCCCGGGCCGCGCTGACGGTGGTCGTGCCCACCTACGAGGAGGCGGAGAACCTGCCGGTGCTGGTCCGGCAGCTCATGTCCCTCGACCTGCCCGGGCTCCGGGCCGTGGTCGTGGACGACAACTCGCCCGACGGCACCGGGGAGATCGCCGACAAGCTCGCCCTGGAGTTCCCCGGCCGGGTCTCGGTGGTGCACCGCACGGCCAAGGACGGGCTGGGCCGCGCCTACGTGGCCGGGATGACCCGGGCCCTGGAGGACGGCGCCGAGTACGTCGCGCAGATGGACGCCGACCTCAGCCACCCCGTCGGCTACCTCCCCCAGCTGCTGGGCACCCTGCTGGCGACCAACGCCGGGGTCGTCATCGGCAGCCGCTACGTGCCCGGCGGCAGCCTGTCCGAGCAGTGGGGTCTGCGCCGCCGCCTGCTCAGCGGGTGGGCCAACGCCTACGTCAAGACGGTGCTGGCCATCCCGGTCCGCGACGTCACCGCGGGCTTCAAGGTGTGGCGGGCCTCCGCCCTGGAGGTGCTCGACCTGCCGGGCATCGAGAGCACCGGCTACGCCTTCCAGGTGGAGATGCACTACCGGGCCTTCCGCCGGGGGCAGAAGATCGTCGAGATCCCCATCCACTTCGAGGAGAGGGCCGTGGGCGAGAGCAAGCTGGACGGCGCCGTCGCCCTGGAGGCGGCCCTGCGCCCGCTGCGGCTGCGCCGCGCCGAGAACTCGCGCCGCTGACCGGCGCCGTCCCCGCCTCCCGTAAAACCTCGCCCCGGCCTGTGATGATCCCGGTGCCGCGGGGGTAGGAGGGACCCCACGGCGGATCGGCCGCACGGCGCCGGCACCGGCCCGGACGCCGGTGCGGACGCGATCCGCGGAGAGGCCGACCACGGACGGGGGAGACGATGACCGAGCCGTACGACGTGGACACCGACATGGGGGACGACCCGGAGCGCAGCCTGATCGAGGAGCGCGAACGGCGGGTCGAGAACGACTACGACATCGAGGGCTACGAGTTCGAGGACGACGACAGCCGCGGCGAGCGCGGGATCGACCGCGCGGTGGCCGACGAGCGGAGCGACGTCCTGCCCCGCCAGAGCTGGGACGTGGAGGCCCCCTCCGCGGAGGAGGACGCCCTGCGGGTCGAGGACGACGACTCGGTGGACGAGGACGCGCCGGGGGCGGCCGTCCGCGACGCCGGGGGCGGCCGGACGGAGGGGCACCCGGCGGACTCGCCCGACGGCCGCGGCGACCGCACCGAGGACACGGACGCCTACGTCCCCGACGCCGAGGACCCCAGGGACACCGGGGCGCCGGACGCCTGACCCGGCGCCGACGCGAGGGGCCGCGGGGCCGTCAGCCGCTCCGTCCGGGAGGCGGACCGTCCTGGGGCCGCCCCGCGGCGGACCCCGGGCAGGAGCGCAACGGCGGCCCCGCCACCCCGCAGAACCGCAGCGGCCGCTCCCCGGCGCCCGGGGGCACCGCGGCGGCCTCCTCGGCCGGCGGGCCGCCCGCGGCGGCCCCGGAGGCGGCGGGCGTCCGCCCCCGCGGCAGCAGCAGCGCGCACAGCGCGGCCGCCGCGCACAGCCCGGCCAGGATGAGCATCGCGGTCCCGAACCCGGAGGCCAGGGACCCGGCGTCGGCGGCGCCCCCGGCCTCCCCGCCCGCGGCGATCCCCGCCAGGGCCGGGACCGCGGCCACGCCGATCAGCTGGGCGCCGCGCGCGAACGTGTTGTTCACCCCCGACGCCAGGCCCGCGTGCCGTTCCGGCACCGACGCCAGCACGGTCGCGGTCAGCGGCGCCACCGTGGTGGACAGCCCCAGCGCGACCAGCAGCACCCCGGGCAGCACTTCGGTGAGGTAGGCGGCGTCGGTGCCGATCCGCGACAGCAGCCACAGGCCGGCCGCCACCAGCAGCGGACCGGCGACCAGCTGGGGGCGCGGGCCGATCCGCGCGGCCAGCTTCCCGGACCGGGCCGACAGCGCCAGCATCAGCACGGTGATGGGCAGCGAGGCGGCCCCGGCCGCGATCGGCGGGTAGCCGGCGACCTCCTGGAGGTAGATCACCAGCAGGAAGAACAGCGGCCCCAGCGCACCGTAGACGAGCACGGTCGCCGCGTTGGTCGCGCTGAACCCCCGGGAGGCGAACATCCCCAGCGGCAGCATCGGGTCGGCGACCCGCGACTCCACCACCAGGAACAGCGCCAGGGCGAGCACGCCGACGGCCGCACCCGTCCACACCGCCGGGGTGGCGCCCGCCGCGCCCCACTGGATGAGCGCGTAGGTGGTGCCGCCCAGCGCCACCACACCCAGCAGCGCCCCCGGGTAGTCGAGCCGCCGCGCCGCCTCGGGGTCGCGCGACTCGGGCACCTTGAACCACGCGATGGCCAGCACGACCGCCGCCAGCGGCAGGTTGATGAGGAAGATGAGCCGCCAGTCGCCGATCTGCACCAGCCACCCGCCGACGAAGGGGCCGATCGCGGAGGCCACCCCGGTCAGCCCCGACCAGGCGCCGATCGCCCGGGCCCGGTCCTGCTCCCGGAACCCCGCCTGGAGGATGGCCAGGCTGCCCGGGGTCAGCAGCGCGCCGCCCACCCCCTGCACGATCCGGCCCGCCACCAGCCACTCCAGCGTCGGGGCGAACGTGCACAGGGCCGACGCCACCGCGAACACCGCCACACCCCAGACGAACAGCCGCACCCGGCCGAACCGGTCCGACAGCGACCCGCTGAGCAGGATGAGCGCGGACAGCGTCACCATGTACCCGTTGACGATCCACTGGAGCCCGGACAGCCCGGTCCGCAGGTCGCCCTCGATGGCGGGCAGCGCCACCGTCACGACCGTCGAGTCCAGGAACGCCATCCCCGAGCCGAGCACCGTGGCGGTGAGCATCCACCGGGCCTCGGGCGAACCCCAGGCCACACCCCCCGCCGCGACCGGCCTCGCCGTCGAACCGCCCATCGGCCCCACCCCCCGGCCCCACGGTACGACGCGGGCCCCCGCCGTGGGCGGGGGCCCGAGCACTTCCGTTCCGTGTGTTGACGCCGGATGTGGGCGGTGTTTACTCGCTCGCCAGCGCCCCGGTGATCGAGGTGCCCGCGGCGCGGCGTGCGGGCAGCACCGCGGCGATCAGCCCGGCCAGCACCGACACCGCGATGAACACCGCGATCTGGCCGGAGGGGACGGCGAACACCATGTTCGGCAGCACCGAGTCCGCGGCCGCCCAGCCGAACAGCACCCCGAACACGATGCCGATGCCGGCGCCGATGAGGCACAGCAGCACCGCCTCGACGCTGAGCATCCGCCGCAGCTGGGCCTTGGTCAGACCCAGCGCCCGCAGCAGCGCCGACTCGCGGGTGCGCTCCAGCACCGACAGGGCCATGGTGTTGGCGATGCCGAACACCGCGATGATGATCGCCAGCCCCAGCATCGCCGCCACCGTGTAGAAGGCGATGTCGAGGATACCGGTGAACTGCTCCTTCATCTCGGCCACGGACATGACCTGGAGGGTCGGGTGGTCCTCCACGGAGCTCAGGACGGCGTCCCGCACCCGGTCGGCCTCGGTGTCGGCGTCGGCGACCACGTACAGCGTCCGGTCCTCCCGGACCTCGGGGTAGGCGGCGGCGAAGTCCTCCGGGTCGACGGTGGCGCCCGTCAGGCCGCCCCCGTTCTCGGTGATCGCGACGATGTCGAGCTCCAGGTCGTCGGCGCCCCACAGTCCCGGGACGGTGAAGGTGTCGCCCACCCGCGCCCCGTCGGCGTAGCCCTCGGACACCACGACCCTGCCGGGGCCGAGGTCGGTGAGGTCGCCCTCGACGGTGTCCGCGGTCAGATCGACGCCGATCCGGCCGTTGATGTACGTGGTGACCGGCATGCTCTGGTCCCCGCCGAGCTCCACGTACACGTTGCGGTCGGCGATCACCCGCTCCAGCTCGTCCTGCTCGCCGAGCGTGTCCCGCACCTCGGCCGGGATGCCCGGGTCCAGGGGCAGGGCCAGGCCCTCGACCTCGGAGTCCGCCGCCGCGGCGGCCGGGTCCGTCCCCGGCTGCTCCTCGGCGGCCCCCTCGGCCGGGGCCCCCTCGGCGGGGGCTCCCTCGGCGGCGGCGCCCTCCGCGGGGGCGGCCTCCTCGCCCGTCCCCTCGGCGGGGGCGTCCTCGGCGGCCGGGACCGCCTCGGTGCCCATCTGGGCCATGATCTGGTAGTCCACCGGGAACTGCTCGTCCAGCATCTTGGTCAGGGTCGTCTCCGTGGAGGCGCTCACCACCGAGTAGCCCGTGATGAGCGTGGCGCCCACGGTCAGCGCGATCATCGCGGTGGCGGCCCGGCGCGGGTTGCGCACGGAGTTGTCCACCGCCAGCATGCTCGGCACCCCCACCCGGCGCAGCGGCAGGCCCACCACGTTCACGATCCCGCGCACCAGCAGCGGCCCCAGGACCACCACCCCCAGGAAGGCGATCAGCGCGGAGCCGGTGACGATGACCGGGCCCAGCTGGTTCGGGCCGGCGAGCTGGCTGACCGCGACCAGGGCCGCGGACGCGGCGAAGGCGAGCAGGCCCAGGACCACACGCACCCAGCCGGTGCCCTTCTCCAGCCCGGCGGCGGTGGCGCTGGTGCGCAGCGCCGCCAGCGGCGCCACCCGGGTGGCCCGGGTGGCGGGGACCAGGGCGGAGAACACGGTCACCACGGTGCCCAGGACCATGCCGGTGGCCACGGCCAGGGGCGTGACGGTGAGCGCGGCTCCGTCCATGCCCAGCAGCGGCCCTCCGAAGGTGGCCCCGGCCATCCCGATGCCGATGCCCGCCAGGACCCCCAGGGCGGACGCGACCAGGCCCACGATCAGGGATTCGGCCAGCATCGACCGGAACACCTGGGAGCGCTTGGCGCCCACGCACCGCAGCAGGGCCAGCTCGCGCTGGCGCTGGGCGATGAGGATGGCGAAGGTGTTGTAGATGACGATGCCGGCCACGAACATGGCGATGAAGGAGAACAGCAGCAGCACGACGCGCAGCATCGCGGTGTCGGCGCCGGACTCCTCGGCCAGGGCCACCCCGAACTCCTCGCCGGTCAGCACCTCGGCGTCGGCACCCAGGACCCCGGCGACCGCGTCGGCGACCTGCCGGTCGGTGTAGCCCTCGGCGGCCACGGCGTCGATCTCGACGTACCCCTCGGCCGCGGTCATCCCGCCCAGGGTCGCGTGGTCGAAGACCACCACGCCGCTGTAGCTGTACCGGGGGTCGGCGCCGAACTCGACCAGGCCGGTGAGGGTGAACTCCCGCTTCTCCTGGTCCGGGTCGAGGACGGTCACGGTGTCGCCGACCCCGAACCCGAGCTGTTCGGCGGTGGAGACGGCCAGGGCGATCTCGTCGCCGCCGGCGGGCAGGTCGCCCTCCTCGGCGGAGAACCGGGTGTGCTCGCCGAAGGACACCGCCGCGGGCGGCACGAAGCCGGACGCGCGGCCCTCGGAGTCGAGCAGGACGACCTGCCCCTCCGCCAGGCCGTCGGCCCCCGCGACCTGCGGGAGCGCGCGGATCTCGGTCAGGGCCTCCTCGGCCAGGGGGGCGGGCTCCTCCTCGCCCCCCTCCGCCGGGACGGCGATGGCGTCGACCGAGGTGGCCGAGCCCATGACGGTCTTCTCGTACCCGGCCTCCAGGGTGTCGGCGAAGACCATGGTGCCGGTGGTGAACATGACGCCGAGCATGATCGCCAGCACGGTCGTGACGTACCGGGACTTGTGCAGGCGCAGCCCGGCCAGTGTGGTGCGCAGCATCGGATCAGGCCTCTTCCAGCTTGAGCAGCCGCTGGGAGACCAGTTCGGCGGTGGGCTCGGTCACCTCGTCCACGAGGCGGCCGTCGCGCAGGAACACCACCCGGTCGGCGTAGGAGGCGGCGACCGGGTCGTGGGTGACCATGACGATGGTCTGGTGCAGCTCCTTGGCGGAGGCGCGCAGGAACTCCAGCACCTCGGCGCCCGAGCGCGAGTCCAGGTTGCCGGTCGGCTCGTCGGCGTAGACCACCTCGGGGGCGTTGAGCAGGGCGCGGGCCACGGCCACGCGCTGCTGCTGGCCGCCGGAGAGCTTGGCCGGCAGGTGGTGCAGCCGCTCGCGCAGCCCGACCACCCCGATGATGCGGTCGAACCGCTCCCGGTCCACCTTGCGCTTGGCGATCTGGGAGGGCAGCAGGATGTTCTGCTCGGCGGTGAGCATCGGCAGCAGGTTGAACGACTGGAAGATGAACCCGATGCGGTCGCGGCGCAGCAGGGTCAGCTCGGCGTCGCGCAGCCCGGTGATCTGCGTCCGGCCCAGGTGCACGCTGCCGGAGGTGGCCACGTCCAGCCCGGCCAGGCAGTGCATGAGGGTCGACTTGCCCGAGCCCGAGGGGCCCATGATCGCGGTGAACGCGCCCCGGTGGAACTCCACGTCGACCCCGTCCAGGGCGTGCACGCGGGTCTCCCCGGTGTCGTAGACCTTGGTCAGACCCCGGGCCACCACCACCGGGGGCGGGGCCACGGGGGAGGAGAGGGGATCCACTGCGGGTGCGTTCACGGGAACTGCTCCAGACGATGTGCGGTGACGATGGACCGGGGCGCACCGGATGGGACGGGTCCCGCCCGGCGGCGCCGCCGGTGATCTCAACGCTAGGTCCGGGAAAAGCCCGGGACCTCGGCCCCCAGGACGGTTTCCCCCCTCGTCCAAAGGAAGGAGGCGCGGGGGCGGACCGACCCCTTCGTCCTGTCGGCCCCCCGACTTTCGTCGGTTGTCCCCCGGGCACCGAAGGTGACGGATGCCCGCTTTCACCCGCTCTGAACTGCGAGGACATCGAAAGGCGGCGGTTCTCCCCCGAGTCGGCGCCGCGCCCGCGCGCCCGCCGGACCGCCGGGCGCCCCGCCGTAGACTCCGCAGCATGTGGAAGTGGGTGAAGGAGTCGGGCAGGGCGCTGGGCGCCCTGGGCCGGCGCAACGGCCGCTGGTGGTGGGAGCGCAGGCTCGTCTTCGCCGACTGGTTCTACGCCCTGGCGCCGCTGCCGTTCAGCGCCATGTTCCAGCTGTCCTCGGGCTCCTCGGGGAGCATCGGGATCCTGGGCGGCACGTTCGTGTTCCTCCTGAACTCGCTGGCGCCGGTCAACGCCTTCGCGACCCTCCTCGCCGGGTTCGTGTTCTACGGCGCCCCCGTCCTGTGGGCCGCCGCCATGGTGCTGCTGCGCCGCACCGACCCGCGGTGGCTGCTGGTCAGCTCGCTCGTGATCCTGCTGCTGTTCGGCAACTTCGTGCCAGCGGCCATCGCCCTGTACTCCTACGCCGTCTACTTCTCCGACCGCCGTGTCCTGGTGGCCTGGCTGGTCGCGCTGAGCCTGGCCGTGACCGCCTCCTACCAGGCGGTCTTCCTGGGGTACTTCTTCCTCATCACCGGGTTCCTGATCACCCCCACGGTCATGGGCCTGTGGGTGGGCACCCGGCGCCAGCTCATCGACCGCCTCCACGAGCGCGCCGAGCGCCTGGAGCGCGAACAGCACCTGCTCGCCGACCAGGCCATCACCGCCGAGCGCACCCGCATCGCCCGCGAGATGCACGACGTGGTCGCCCACCGGGTCAGCCTCATGGTCCTGCACGCGGGCGGCCTGGAGGTCTCCTCCGACGACCCGCGCACCATCGAGACCGCCGGGGTCATCCGCACCACCGGCCGCGAGGCCCTGACCGAGCTGCGCGGCATCCTCGGCGTGCTGCGCGAGGAGGGCGCGGCCGCGCCCACCGCGCCCCAGCCCGTGCTGTCCGACCTGGACCGCCTGGTCCGGGAGTGGCGCGCCGCCGGGATGGAGATCGGGCTCACCGAGACCGGCGGGGACCGGCCCGTCCCCGGGTCCGTGCAGCGCACCGTCTACCGCATCGTCCAGGAGGGGCTGACCAACGCGGCCAAGCACGCCCAGGGGGCCCGCGTCACGGTGCTCCTGCACCGGGCCCCGGACCGGATGGAGGTGGAGGTGGCCAACGGCCCGGCCCCGGCCGGGGCCGGGGCGCCCGCGCCGCGCAGCGGGTTCGGCCTCACCGGCCTGCGCGAACGCGTCGTGCTGGCGGGCGGGGACCTCACCGCCGGTGTGTGCCCGGACGGCGGCTGGCGGTTGCGCGCTATCGTGCCGACCGATACACCCGCAGGCGCCGAGGAGGCCGTTCCGTGATCCGCACCGTCCTGATCGACGACGAACAACTGGTCCGGTCCGGACTGCGGATGATCCTGGATTCGGCGCCCGACATCGAGGTGGTCGGCGAGGGCGGCGACGGGGCCGAGGCGATCCGCCTCACCGAGGAGCTGGCCCCCGACGTGGTCCTGCTCGACATCCGCATGCCCGGCGTGGACGGCCTCACCGCCGCCGCCCGGCTGGCCGCCCTGCCCGACCCGCCGCACGTGGTGCTGCTCACCACCTTCGACCTGGACGAGTACGTGCACGGCGCGCTGCGCGCCGGGGCGGTCGGCTTCCTGCTCAAGGACACCCCGCCGCGCGACCTCATCGCCGCGGTGCGCACCGTGCACGAGGGCAACGCCATGCTCTCGCCCAGTGTCACCAAGCGCATGCTGGAGCGGTTCGCCGCCCCGGCCCCGGCCGACTCCGCCGAGGGCCGGGCCAGCGCCGAGCGGCGCCTGGAGGTGCTGAGCGAACGCGAGCGCGCCGTCCTGGTCGCCGTCGCCCAGGGCATGTCCAACGCCGAGGCGGGGCGCGCCCTGGGGATGCGGGAGGCCACCGTCAAGGCGCACGTCAGCCGCATCCTCGCCAAGCTCGGCATGTCCAACCGCGTCCAGGCGGCCATCCTCGCCCACGACGCCGGGTGGGCCTGACGGCGTGACCCGCCTCACCCCGGCCGGTCCGGCATGTCGGAACCCCACAGGAAGCCGGGGAGGAGTCCTGTACCCGGCCGCATTGCGACCACCCCCCGCGACCTCGGTACGCTGCATTGCGATCCCCGACCCCGTCACGTGCCGTGGCCGCCCCGGCGGCCGCGGGTAGAACAAGGAGCCCTCTATGTCCCGCTCGGTACTGGTCACCGGCGGCAACCGCGGAATCGGCCTGGCCATCGCCCGTGAACTGGCCGCCGGCGGCGACGACGTGGCCGTGACCTACCGGTCCGGCGAGCCCCCGGAGGGGTTCCTGGGCGTGCGCTGCGACATCACCGACTCCGCCCAGGTCGACGCCGCGTTCAAGGAGGTCGAGGAGGCGCAGGGGCCCGTCGAGGTCCTCGTCGCCAACGCCGGGATCACCAAGGACCAGCTCCTGGCCCTCATGAGCGAGGACGACTTCTCGTCGGTGCTCGACACCAACCTCACCGGTTCCTTCCGTGTCGCCAAGCGCGCCGTCCGCGGCATGATGCGCAAGCGCTCGGGACGGATCATCCTCATCTCCTCGGTGGTGGGCCTGCTCGGCTCCGGCGGCCAGGCCAACTACGCCGCCTCCAAGGCCGGGCTCGTCGGCTTCGGCCGTTCGCTCGCCCGCGAGCTGGGCTCGCGCAACATCACGGTCAACGTGGTGGCGCCCGGGTTCATCGAGACCGACATGACCGGCGCCCTGCCGGAGGAGCGCCAGGCCGAGATCAAGAAGAACATCCCCCTGGGCCGCTACGGCACCACGGAGGACATCGCACGCACGGTGTCCTTCCTCGCCGGGCCCGGCGGCGCCTACATCAGCGGCGCGGTCATCCCCGTCGACGGCGGCATGGGCATGGGCCACTGAGCCGACCCGGCCCACCGCACAGCAGACCAGAAACAGGACGGACAACCCGACACCATGGGACTTCTCGAAGGTAAGCGCATCCTCGTCACCGGGGTGCTCACCGACTCCTCCATCGCCTTCCACGTCGCCCGCCTGGCCCAGGAGCAGGGCGCCACGGTCGTCCTGACCGGCTACGGCCGCCTGAGCCTGGTGGAGCGCATCGCCAAGCGCCTGCCCGAGCCGCCGCCGGTCCTGGAGCTGGACGTCACCGACGACGAGCAGCTGGGGACCCTGGCCGCGCGTGTGAGCGAGCACGTCGACGGCCTGGACGGCATCGTCCACTCCATCGGGTTCACCCCGCAGGACGCCCTGGGCGGCAACTTCCTCAACACGCAGTGGTCGGACGTGGCCACCGCGATGCACACCTCGACGTTCTCGCTGAAGTCGCTGACCACCTCGCTGACGCCGCTCATGAAGAACGGCGGCTCGGTGGTGGCGCTGGACTTCGACAACAGCGTCTCGTACCCGATCTACGACTGGATGGGCGTGGCCAAGTCCGCGCTCACCTCCACCGCCCGCTACCTGGCCCGCTACGTCGGCGACCAGAACATCCGGGTGAACCTGGTCTCGGCCGGCCCGCTGAGCACCATGGCCGCGCGCAGCATCCCCGGGTTCGAGGAGCTGGCCAAGCACTGGCCCGAGCGCGCCCCGCTGGGCTGGGACGTGAGCGACCCCGAGCCCGCGGCCAAGGCCGTCGTGGCCCTGCTGTCGGACTGGTTCCCGGCCACCACCGGCGAGATCGTCCACGTGGACGGCGGGTTCCACTCCACCGGGGCCTGAGCGCCCTGCTAGGTTGACGCGGTCGGTCCCCGCTCCCCGGGGGCCGGCCGTACTCGTTGCAGAGGGAGGGACGCGGACATGGATCTGGGACTGTCGGGCGCCAAGGTCTTGGTGACGGGGGCCAGCCGGGGGATCGGCCGGGCCATCGCCGAGGTGTTCGCGGACGAGGGCGCCGACCTGGCGCTGTGCGCCCGGGACGGGGTGCCCCTGGCGGAGGCGGCGGGGGAGCTGAGCTCCAAGGGCGCCAAGGTGTACGCCCTGCCCCTGGACGTCCGCGACCACGACGCGCTGACCGCCTTCGTGGCCGACGCGGCCGCCGACCTCGGCGGGCTGGACGTGCTGGTCTCCAACGTCTCCGGCGGCAGCGCGCCCACCCCCGACCAGTGGGAGCGGGCCTTCGACACCGACCTCGTTCCGTTCCTGCGGCTGACCGAGGCGGCGGAGCCCCACCTGGCGGCCTCGGCCCGGGGCGGGTCGGCGGTGCTGATCTCCACCACCTCGGCGCTGCACGTCACCCCGCCCGCCGGGGCCCGCTCCTACGGGGCGGTCAAGGCGGCCCTGAACCACCACGCCTCCTCCCTGGCCCGCGCCTGGGCGCCGCAGGGGGTGCGGGTCAACACCGTCTCGCCGGGGCCGATCGAGTTCCCCGGCGGCGGCTGGGCCCGCCGCCGGGAGGAGGACCCGGACTTCTACGAGGGCATCCGCTCGCGCATCCCCTTCGGGCGGCTGGGCCGCCCGGAGGAGGTGGCCCGCGCGGTCGCCTTCCTCGCGTCGCCGGCGGCGGCCTTCGTCACCGGCCAGAACCTCGTCGTGGACGGCGGCTTCCTGGACCGGGTCTGACCCCGCCCCGCAGGAGGGGCGCCAGGCCCCGCACGGCCAGGACCGCGCCCAGCAGGCCCCCGGCCGCCACGGCCAGGGCGAGGTCGGGGATCCACAGCAGTGAGCTGCGCGGCCCGAGGTAGGAGAGCAGCGCGGCCGAGGCGACGGCGGCGAGCACGCCGACGGTGCCCAGGGCGGTGCGGGTCCGGCCCCGGCCCGGCCGCACGGCCGCCGCGCCCAGCCCCAGGGCCGCGGCGGTCGCGCCCCAGGCCGCGGCCGGGGGGATCCACGCGGCGGCGGGCTCCTCCACCGGGGTGCCCGAGAGCATCCGGGCGAGGTCGAAGGCGATCCGCTGGATCTCCCCGTCGGCGGCGATCGCGTAGGCGTTCTGGGCGACCACCACCGCACGGTCGCGTTCGGGCAGCAGCACCACGATCGCGGCGTACCCCGGGGTGGCCCCGCCGTGGAACACGACCGGCTCCCCGGTGCCCGACAGCTCGGTCTCCCGCCAGCTCAGCCCGTAGGTCTGCGCCGACCCGGGCACCGGGACGACGCCCTCGCGCATGCCCGCCAGGGTCTGCGCGTCCAGCAGCGGTGGGTCGGGGTCCAGCTGGAGGCGGGCGAACGCGGCCAGGTCGTCCAGGGTCCCGCCGAGGTAGCCGTAGGCGACGCCCTCGTCGTCCACCTTCCCGGCGTCGGCGCCCGCCACCGGCACGCCCCACAGGAAGCGGTGGCCGGGGGTGAGCCCGGCGGCCCGGGCCTCCTCCGCGTCGGTGAACGCGCCGTCCATCCCGGCGGGTTCCAGCACCGCCTCCCGCAGGTGGCCGTGCAGGTCCCCGGTGACCTCCTCGATCACGGCCCCGAGCAGCAGGTGGTTGGCGCTGGAGTAGGCGTGCGTCCCGGGCTCCGCGGCCGCGACCCCGGCCAGGTGCTCCACCCGCTCGTCGAGGCCCATCGCGTCCGGCCCGTAGTGGTCCGCCACCGCGAAGGCGGCGCGTTCGGGGATCCCGGAGGTGTGCGTCATCAGGTGGCGGACGGTGATGTCGCGCCCCTCGAAGGCGGGCAGGTGGTCGCCCACCGGCGCGTCGGGGTCCAGCCTCCCCTCCTCGGCCAGGACGAGGGCGGCGGTGGCCGTGACGGGCTTGGCGACCGACCCCCACAGGAAGGCGGTGCCGGCGTCCACCGGTTCCCCGGCGCCGTCGACGCCGGTGTGGAAGGCGTGCTCCACGCCCTCGGGTCCGACCACGGCGTAGGCCAGCCCGGGGACTCCGACCGCGGCGGCGTGCGCTTCGGCGCGGGCGTCCATGGCCCCGGTGTCCGCGGCCTCGGCGGGTGGGAGGGGGGTCAGTGCGAGCAGCAGGGCGAGGGGGAGGCGCATCGGCGTCCTTTCGATAACCGTATTGGCATATTGTTATAGCCGTATGCTGATACGGTCAACCCGTGCCACGAACCGCAGACCACGACCAGCGCCGTGCCCAGATCGCGGACGCCGTGACCGACCTCATCGCCTCCGGCGGCCTGGCGGCGGTCACCGTCGCCCGCACCGCCGACCGCGCGGGCATCTCCGTCGGCCTGGTCCAGCACTACTTCCCGGCCAAGGACGACATGCTCCTGCACGCCTTCGAGCGGGTGGGCGCCGCCGTCGCCGCCCGGGTCGCGGACGTGATCGCGGGGGGCGTCCGGCACGAGCGCTCCATCGCCGACGTCCTGGCCGCCGCCCTGGCCGAGTACCTGCCCCTGGACGGGCGCCGCCGGGCCGAGTTCCGCGTCACCCGCACCTTCGCGGGCCGCGCCCTGGAGAACCCCCGCCTGGCCGAGGTGGACGCCCGCACCGCCGCCACCATGCGTGCCGAGATCGCCCGCGCGGTCACCAACGGCTTCGAGTGCGGCGAGGTCGACCCCGCCGCCGACCCCGCCCTGGCCGCCGCCCGCCTGGCCGCCGCGACCGAGGGCCTGGCGACCGCCCTGTACCGCGACCCCGGCGAGCGGGACCGCGCCCTGGCCGTCCTGCGCGCCGAGATCGACGCGGTCTTCACCGGGGAGTGCCGCCAGTACACCGGCTGACCGCGCCCGGACCCCTCTCACCCGATTCCAACCCGGGCCCGCACCCGCCCTCCCACCTGGGCGGACGCCCCGGTTCCCAGCGAACTCCCAGGAAACTCCCGGGAAGGTCCCCGCCCCGTCGTGTTCCGTTCCTCGAGTCGTCACCGAACGAACCGAGAGGGGACACCGACCGTGCCGACGGACACGACCTCGGCGGGCGACCGCCTCCGTGCGCCGAGCAGGCTGCACGCCTTCAACCGCTACGAGCTCAAGTACCTGGTGCCGCGCTCCCGGCTGGCCGACGTGCGCGCCGAGCTGGGCGCCCGTATGCGGCGCGACCCGTACGCCGGGGACGACGGCTACGCGGTCTGGAGCCTGTACTACGACACCGACCGCCTGCGCTTCTACTGGGAGAAGATCGAGGGGCTGCGCTTCCGCCGCAAGCTCCGCATCCGCCGCTACGGCGAACTCGGGGACGCCCCCGAGGACACCCCGGTGTCGGTCGAGATCAAGCAGCGCGTCAACCGGGTCACCCAGAAGCGCCGGGTCATCCTGCCCTACCACCTGGCCCGCGGCCTGTGCGACCGGCGGATCCGCGTCGCCCACCCCGACGCCGACCCGGCGTTCGTGGACGAGGTCCTGGACCTGGTCCACCGGCTGGACCTGCGTCCCGTCGCCATGACCGGCTACCGCCGCGAACCCTACGTCGGCGTCGACGCCGACCTGGGGCTGCGCGTCACCCTCGACCACCGGGTGCGCGGCCGCGACCGCGACTTCGACCTGCGGGCCCCGGCCGAGAACCGGTACATCATCCGCCCCGACCTGGCGGTGCTGGAGGTCAAGGTCAACGAGCGCGTCCCCTCCTGGGTGACCGACCTGGCCGCCCGCATGGACCTGCAGGTCCAGCGCATCTCCAAGTATTGCCAGAGCGTCGAGGCCTGCGGCCGCGCCCCGCGCTCCGTGTTCCACCTGCCCGACGGCGACGCCGCCGAGGCCCGACCGCTGACCGCCGACCACCGCACCGCTCCGGAGCCCGCCCGATGAACCTCGACTTCTCCCTCACCGACCTGTCCGGAACGTTCAGCGTCATGGACGTGGCCCTCGCCATGGGCCTGGCCTTCGCGATGAGCCTGGTGGTGGCCTGGACCTACCGGGCCACCCACCGCAACATCTCCTACAGCCAGAGCTACGTCCACACCCTGATCGTCCTGGGCATGCTCATCGCGCTCATCATGCTGGTGGTGGGCTCCAACATCGCCCGGGCCTTCGCGCTGGTGGGCGCCCTGTCCGTGGTGCGCTTCCGCAACGCGATCAAGGAGACCCGCGACGTCGGGTTCATCTTCCTGGTCATGGGCATCGGCATGGCCTGTGGCACCCGGTTCTACCTGCTGGCCGTGCTGGCGACCGTGCTCATCTGCGCCGTCGTGCTGCTGATGCACCGGTTCGACTGGTTCTCGCTGAACGTCCAGCGCCAGGTCGTCAAGGTGCAGGTGCCCGCGGACGGCGACGACCACGCCCCGTTCGTGGAGGACGTCCTCATCCGCTTCACCGACGAGTACGAGCTGATCGGCACCGAGAGCGTGCGCGGCGGCTCCCTGCTGGAGTTCGTCTACACCGCCCGCCTCAAGAAGGGCGCCGAGCCCCGCGAGCTGGTCGCGGCCCTGCGCTCGGTCGCCTCCGGGCAGAAGGCCACCGTCCTGACCGGCTACGACCAGACGGACCTGTGACCCCCATGGAAGCGGAGGACACCGCCGCGGAGGGCGCCGCACCCCGGCCCCGGCTCCGCCACCGCATCCCCGCGCGGCTGCGCCACCACGGGTGGAGGGCCGCCGTCCTCGCGGCCGGGCTGGTCGCGGTGCTGCTGCTCCTGGCACCGACCCGGATCACGCCCTACGTGACCTCGGCCCCGGTCCCCGACGACGGGATCACCGAGGACATCGAGGGCACCGCCGACCTGTTCGCCGACGGATCGCACACCATCGAGGTGACCTTCGACGAGCAGGAGTACGCCGAGATGATGGACGCCTTCCAGGAGGAGGGGGAGAAGGAGTACATCCGGGCGGACATCGTCATCGACGGCACCGGGATCGAGGACGTGGGCCTGCGGCTCAAGGGCAACTCCACCCTCATGGGCCTGCGCGGCGGCGGCCGCGAGGAGGAGGAAGGCGCGGGCGGCGGTCCCGGCGGGGTCGCCCTGTCGGAGGACGCTCCCGAGGACCTGCCCTGGCTGATCTCCTTCGACGAGTACGCCGAGGGGCGCGCCTACCAGGGCCACACCGAGCTCGCCCTGCGCCCCGCCGCCTCCGGCTCCGACACCGCGCTCAACGAGGCCCTGGCCCTGGAGCTGACCGAAGCGGCCGGGCAGACCACCCAGGACCACACGGTCACCTCGTTCACGGTCAACGGGGAGGGCACGGCCGTGCGCCTGCTGCTGGACCACCCCGACGCCGCCTGGGCGGCCGGGCTCGGTGACGGGGTGCTCTACAAGGGCCGCGCCGGCGGGTCCTTCGACTACCTCGGTGAGGACCCCACCGAGTACGAGGACGCGTTCAAGCAGGTCAACGCCGAGGGCGCCTACGACCTGACGCCGGTCATGGAACTGCTGCGGTTCGTGGACGAGGCCGACGACGCCGAGTTCGCCGAGGAGCTGGACGGGCACCTGGACGTGGAGTCCTTCGCCCGCCACCTGGCGCTCCAGGACCTGGTGTCCAACACCGACGGCATGGACGGCCCCGGCAACAACTACTACCTCTGGTACGACCTCTCCGAGGAGCGGTTCACCGTCCTGTCCTGGGACCTCAACCTGGCCTTCGGCGGCATGGGCGGGGGCGGTCCGACGGGCGGCGGGGGCGGTGGGACCCCCGAAGGCACGGAGGCGCCCCAGGGGACGCAGCCGCCGGCGGGCATGGAGTTCCCGGAGGGCATGGAGCCTCCGGAGGGCATGGGGCTTCCCGAGGGCGCGGAGCCTCCGGAGGGCGTGGAACCGCCCCAGGGGGGCTTCCCCGGCGGTGAGCGCGGGGAAGGGGGCGGCATGTCGATGGGCGGCAGCGGGGCGCTCAAGGAACGCTTCCTCGCGGACGCCGGCTTCGAAGCGCTCTACGAGTCCGCCTACGCCGACCTCTACGCCGAACTGGTCGGGAGCGGTACCGCAGCGGACCTGCTCGCCGAGGTCACCGCGCGGGCCGAGGAGGCCGGGGACACCACCGCCGCCGAGGTCTCCGCGGGCCTGGCCGAGCGGCTGGAGGCGATCACCGCCGAGCTGTCCGCCGACACCGGCCTCCCGGGCACCGTCCCGGGCGGCTCCGCCCCCGCGGCCCCCGACACAGGGGGATGACGGCCGGCCCCCGGTGCCGGCGGCCGCCGTCGGCACCGGGGGCCGGGGCCTCATCCCAGCGGCAGCAGCACCGTGAACACCGTTCCGCCCTCCGGGCCGGAGTCCGCCGTCACCACCCCCTGGTGCGCCCCCACCAGGGCCGCCACGATCGCCAGCCCCAGCCCGGCGCCCGGCCCGCGCGGCCCCGGCGCCCGGTAGAACCGGTCGAACACGAACGGCAGGTCCGCCGCGGCGATCCCCGGCCCCTCGTCGGCGACGGTCACGACCGCCACCTCGGCCACCTCCGGCGGCAGCTCCCCGGCCCGCGCCGGGGCGCCGCCCTCCGGCACCGGGCCCCGGTCCACCCGCACCAGCACCGGCGTCCCCTCCGGGGTGTGGGCGACCGCGTTGCCCACCAGGTTCTCCAGGACCTGGCGCAGCCTGCCCGGATCGCCCACGGCCCGCACCGGCACGGCCGCCTCGACCCGCACCGGCGCCCGGGGCGCCCGGGCCGACACGGCCGCGGCGACCTCCCGGGCGATCGCCCCCAGCTCCACGTCGGCCCGTTCCAGAGCGGGCTCCTCGTCGAACCGGGACAGCACCAGGAGGTCGTCCACCAGCGCGCCCATCCGCTCGGCCTCGCCCTCGATCCGCGCCACCCAGCCGTCGCCGCGTTCGTCCCCGGCCACCACGCCCCGGTCGCGCCCCTGGCGGTACAGCTCGGCGAACCCCCGGATCGACGACAGCGGTGTGCGCAGCTCGTGGGAGGCGTCCGCGACGAACCGCCGGGTGGTGGCCGCCGACCGGTCGCGCTCGGCCAGCGCCCGGGACAGCTCGCCCAGCATCGTGTTCAGCGCCTCGCCCACCCGGTCCACCTCCGCGGCCGCGCCGTCGCGGGGCACCCGCCGGTCCAGGTCGCCCCCGGCGATCGCCCGGGCGGTCTCCTCCATCTCCCGCAGCGGCCGCAGCCTGCGGTGCACCACCGCGGTCGCGCCGACCCCCAGCGCGGTCAGGATGACCGCGCCGACCGACACCTCGATGAGCACCAGGGTGCGCACGGTGGTGCCGACGCCGCCGAGCGACTGCGCCACCACCGCCGCGCCGCCGTCCTCCCGCGCGGTGGCCAGCACCCGCCAGTCGTCCCCGCCACCGGTGTCCGGCAGCGTGAAGGGGACGCCCGCGCGCTCGCGCAGCCCCTCGGCGCCCACCCCGGACACGTCGGGCAGCCCCTCGTCCCCGGAGCTCTGCCCGCTGCTCCGTGTCACCTCGCCGTCGGCGGACACCGACAGCGACCGCAGGTCGGTGGGCAGCGGCGGCGGCCGGTGCCCGGCCTCCTCCGGTGGGAACCCATCGGAGCGCGGGGGCGCCTCGGCGGCGGCCAGCCCGCGCAGGCGGTGGTCCACCTCCTGGACGAGCGCCCGGTGCAGCAGCAGCACCCCGGCGGCCCCCGACACCACCAGCCCCAGGGCGACCAGGGCCAGCACCGCCAGCGTGATCCCGCCGCGCAGCGACCGCGGCCGCCTCACCGTTCGGCCCGGGGCGGGCGGAGCCCGTAGCCGACCCCGCGCACCGTCCGGATCAGCGGCGGCCGGTCCCGGTCGATCTTGCGCCTCAGGTAGCTGATGTAGGTCTCCACCACCCGCACGTCGTCGCTCTGGCCGCCCCACACCCGGTCCAGGATCTGCGTCTTGGTCAGCACCCGGCCCGCGTTGGCCAGCAGGTAGCGCAGCAGCGCGAACTCGGTGGGGGACAGGTCGATCGGCACCCCGCCGCGCCGCACCTCGTGGGCGTCCTCGTCCAGCTCCAGGTCGCCGTAGCGCAGCGGCTCCCCGGCCGCCTCGGCGCCGGACCGGCGCAGCACCGCCCGCAGCCGCAGGACGACCTCCTCCAGGCTGAACGGCTTGGTG
Organism: Nocardiopsis changdeensis; assembly: GCF_018316655.1. Classification (GTDB taxonomy): domain Bacteria; phylum Actinomycetota; class Actinomycetes; order Streptosporangiales; family Streptosporangiaceae; genus Nocardiopsis; species Nocardiopsis changdeensis. The sequence goes on from NZ_CP074133.1 coordinate 2,597,749, forward strand.
ATGTAGTCGTCGGCCCCCGCCCGCAGACCCGAGATCCGGTCCCCGACCGTGTCCCGCGCGGTCAGGAACAGCAGCGGCAGCCCGGGGACCCGGGCCCGCAGGTCCCCGACCAGGTCCAGGCCGCTGCGCCCGGGCAGGGTCACGTCCACCAGCGCGATGTCGGGCGCGAACCCGGACAGGGCCGCCAGCGCGCCCTCGGCGTGGGGCGCGCCCCGCGTGGTGAAGCCGCTCAGCTCCAGGGACGCCGTGAGCAGCTCCAGGATGTTGGGTTCGTCCTCCACGATGAGGACCCGGGGCCCCTCGGCCCCGGCAGGGGAATGCTCCATCGACTGCTCCCGTCTTCGCCCGCCGCCGTGCGGCAGGTTACGCCGTCCGGGTGAGAGACCGGTGAGAGCGCGCCGCGCGGCTCTGGCACTCTGGAGTCCGGCGCGCAGGCACGGTGACGAGGGGTGTGGACCATGGCGGAGTTGAACGAGATCCCGGTGACGCTGATCGACGGGCGCGAGACGACCTTCGGGGAGTGGGCGGACAAGGTCCGCCTGGTGGTGAACGTGGCCTCCCGCTGCGGGCTCACCCCGCAGTACGGTGCGCTGGAGGAGCTGCAGAAGACCTACGGCGACCGTGGGTTCACGGTGCTGGGCTTCCCCAGCAACCAGTTCCTCCAGGAGTTCGGCGGCGAGGACAGGATCGCCGAGTACTGCTCCATGACCTGGGGCGTGACCTTCCCGATGATGAGCAAGGTCAAGGTGAACGGCAGGGGGAGGCATCCCCTGTACGCCGAGCTCACCCGGACCCCGGACGCCGGGGGCGACGCGGGGCGGGTCAAGTGGAACTTCGAGAAGTTCCTGGTCCTGCCCGACGGCGCGGTCCACCGCTTCCGGCCCTCGACCGTGCCCGACGACCCGGCGATCGTCGCGCTCATCGAGGAGAACCTCCCCCGGGGCTGACCCCGGCGCCCGCCCGGGCCGTTCCGGCGGGGTCGACACGGACCCGGGCGGCGGATCGTCGCGGCGCCGGCCGCCATGACGTCTTCGCGGCTGCGCGGGTTCGGCGAACCCGCGGCCGTACCATCGACCGGACGAGAGGACACCCTTCGATGATCACCCCGATCGACCCCGCCGACGAGTCCGCCCTGCGGGCCTGGCACACCGCCCTGGTGGAGGCGGCGACGCACGGGCGGCCGGAGGCCGCCGTCATGGGCTATGCGGACCTCAGGGGGATGCTCGCCCCCCGGGACGACCGGCACCACCGGCTGTACGCGGCGGTGGAGGACGGCCGCACCGTCGGAACGCTCATGGTGGACCTGCCCGACCGGGAGAACCGGCACCTGGCCGAGGTGGACGTGTCGGTGGTCCCCGACCGCCGGGGCCGGGGCCTGGGGGCGCGCCTGGCGGGCCTGGCCCTGGAGGCCATGGCCGAGGAGGGTCGCACCACCGCCACCGGGGAGGTCTACGTGCCCGGCGGGCACACCCCCGACGACTGGCCCGGTGCCCGGTTCGCCCGCGCCCACGGGTTCGCCACGGTGCACGAGGAGGACTACCTGGTCCTCGACCTCCCGGTGCCGCCGGAGAGGACGGCCGCGCCGCCCGGGGCCTCCGCCGACCACTGGCTGCACACCTGGACCGGCCCCTGCCCGGAGGAGCACCTGGAGGCCTACGCGCGGATGCGCACGGCGATGGAGCGCGACGTGCCCACGGGCGACCTGGACACCGAGCCGGAGGTATGGGACCCCGAGCGCCTCCGGGCGGAGGACGCGCGCCGGGCCGCCCAGGGGTACACCGCCGTCGTGTCCGTCGCCCGCACGGCGGCGGGAGAGTGGGCCGGGTACAGCCTCCTGCTCGTCCCCGCCGAGGGCGGGGGCGAGGTCTACCAGGACGACACCCTGGTCATGCGCGCCCACCGCGGCCACGGTCTGGGCATCGCGCTCAAGCGCCGCAACCTGGAGGTGCTGGCCCGGGAGTTCCCCGACGCGAAGGTGGTCCGCACCTGGGTCGACCCCGACAACGCCCCGATGCGGGCGGTCAACGACCGCCTCGGGTTCCGCGTGGTGGAGCGCATGCTGGAGGTCCAGCGCGTCCTGGGCTGACCCCGCCCGGGTCAGCCCTCGCGCAGGATCTGGACCAGCCGGGTGACGCGGTCGGGGGCCAGGGTCTCGCGCACCCCGGTCTCCAGCCCGCCGCCGGTGGCGTCCACCAGGGACACGTGGCGCAGGGCGCGGGTCAGCACGGTGTACACCCGGGGCCGCGACACGGGCACGTCGGGCGGGAACACGCCCACCACGGCGGGCCAGCGGCCGCCGTGGGCGGCGCCCACGGTGAGCGCCCACCCCGGGCGCAGCGCCGCCGGGTCGCCGACGGTGACCTTCGCGCCGTCGGCCAGCTCCACCTCCACGCCGCCCTCGACGGGGCCGCGCAGGACACCGGTGTCGCCCGGGCCGTACCCGGGGCCCTCGGCCACCAGCAGCACCGCGTCGCCGGGGTCGAACCCGCCCAGGGCGCCGGGGCCCGGGTTCAGCCGCTCCTTGCAGGCGGCGTTGAGCGCGCGGGCCCCGGCGGGGCCGTCCTCGCGGGCGGTGACCACCCGCACCTCCCCGGCGGGGATTCCCAGCGCGCGCGGGATGGAGTCGGTGACCAGCTGCACGACCCGGTGGGCGGCCTCCTCCGCGGTGGCGGCGGGGACCCGCACCACCTCGCGGCCGGGGGCGTCCACCTCGGGGACCTCGCCCTCGGAGACGGCCAGCGCCAGGGCGGCGATGGGTCCCGGGGCCCCGTCGTCCCCGGGGCCGGCGATCTCGGCGGTGTGGGCGGTGCGCGAGCGCACGATGTCCTCGGCGACCCGGCCCGGCGTGGCCGACGGGGCCTGCCTCGGGTCGGCGAGCAGCACCAGGTGCGCGCCGTCGGCGCAGGCGGCGGCCAGGTCGGCGGCGCGGGCGGTGCCCACCGCCATCGACTCGCACAGCACCACCAGGCCCGACGGGATGGGGCCCTGCCGCAGCGCGGCGGCCAGGGAGAGCACGCGCACCCCCGGATCGCCCTGGGCCACCGCGGCCAGGTCGGCGGCCACGGCGGCGGCCGTCTGCGCGGTGGGCGCCACCACGGTGATCCCCACCCGGCTGTCCTCGCCGATCGCGGCCAGGCACAGCAGGGCGCGCGCGGTCTCGGCGGCGTCCCCCGGGCCGTGCCAGAGCACCGTCACCGGCCGCAGGGCGACCGTGACCAGCGCGGCGCGGGTGTGCTCGGTGACGGTGAACCCGCCCTTGGCGCAGGCGGCGTCGACGGTCTCGGCGGCGGTGGCCGAGTCCATGACGGGGTCGTTGGCGGAGATGAGCCGCACCAGGTGCCCGCCCAGCCGCTGCTCGGCCTCGCCCAGGTCGGGCAGGGCGTGGAACCGCTCGGGCTCGGGCAGGTCCGGGACCCCGCCCTCCTCGAAGTCGAAGTCGTCGTCGGAGTCGTCGGTGCTCTCGAACACCGCCGAGGCGCCCGCCTCCACGGCGGCCTCCAGGGCGCGGGCCGGGGCCGGGACGCCCAGGCGGCCCACCAGCGAGGCCAGCCGCTTCTCCTCCACCGCGGTGTGCCCGCGGGCGGCGGCGGTGCGCAGCGTGTGCGCGGTCAGGGCGGCCAGGCGGCGCGGGTCGTCGGGGCGGGCGGCCTCGCCCAGGGCGCGGCGGGCGCAGTAGTCGGCCTGCTCCGCGGTCACCTGCGGCAGCCGCAGCAGCAGCCACGGGTCGGCGGCCAGCTCCGACGCGGCCGCCGGGCCCAGCGCGGCCACCAGCCGCGGCGCCAGGGAGGGCGGGGCCTGCATGCCCTGTAGGACGGCGCTGACCTGTTCGACTGCCTCGGACACCTGGGCCGGTCCCCCTCGATCTCGTGCTCCTGCTCTCGCGACGAGCCTACCGAGAGGTGACGACGTCCGGGTCGGCCCCGTGCGGACCCGGGGCGCGCGGGGCGTTCAGGAGCGGGCGCGGGGGCGGCGGCGCGGGTTCCGGCGCGCGGCCGACGGGTCGCCGACCACCGTGCGCACCGCGGCGCAGGGGTCCAGGTCGGGCGAGGACTCCTGGATGGCGACGGCCGCGGTGCGGGCGGCGGCGCAGAACAGGGCGCGGGTGCCCTCGTCCAGTCCGGCCAGGACGCGCTCCTCCACGTGGGCCACCCGCGCGGCCAGGTCGGCCAGCACCTCGCGGCCGTGCGCGGTGACGCACACCCGCCGCACCCGGCGGTCGTCGTCGTCCACCCGGCGGCGCACCAGGTCGGCGGCCTCCAGGTCGTCGAGCAGGTAGGTCATCACGCTGCGGTCGATGAGCAGGCGCTCGGCGAGCGCGGCCTGGGTGGGGACCTCGGCGGCGGCGCAGGCGACCAGCACGTGGTAGCCGCGGCTGCCGTGCGGGACGTCGGAGAGCGACTCCTCCACCCGCTCGTGCCAGCGCTGCAGCACCACCGCCAGCGACCAGCCGAGGTCGGGCGCCGGGCCGTCGGTGCGCTCCCGCGGCTCCCGCGCGCTCTCGGGGCTCGGTGTCGTCATGCCCCGAGACTACCAGGAATAGGTTTTCTGTACGATGAGTTGCACAGAACATCATTGATCTCACAAACTACTTTGCGGGCGTCCGGGACACGGACCTCCGACCGTCCCTCCGAGGAGACACAGCACCATGCCCGACTACGGACACCCGTTGCGGTTCGGCACCTTCATCACGCCCTCGGCCGGCGACCCCGAGCGCGCCGTCGCCCTGGGCGAGCTCACCGAGGCCGCCGGGCTCGACCTGGCCACCTTCCAGGACCACCCCTACAACCCGGGCTTCCTGGACACCTGGACCCTGATGACCTGGGTCGCCGCCAGGACCGGCCGCATCTCGGTCTCCGGCAACGTCCTCAACCTCCCGCTGCGCGGACCGGCCATGCTCGCCCGCCAGGCGGCCTCCCTCGACCTGCTCTCCGGCGGCCGCTTCGAGCTCGGCCTGGGCGCCGGCGCCTTCTGGGACGGCATCGCCGCCATGGGCGGGCCCCGGCTCACCCCCGGCCAGAGCGTGGCCGCCCTCTCCGAGGGCATCGACATCATCCGCCAGGCCTGGGACACCGACGCCCGCGGCGGCGTCCGCGTGGACGGCGAGCACCACCGCGTCTCGGGCATGAAACGCGGCCCCGCGCCCGCCCACGACATCGGCATCCACCTGGGCGCCTACAAACCCCGTATGCTCCGCCTCACCGGCGCCAAGGCCGACGGCTGGCTGCCCAGCCTGGGTTACCTGGAGATCGCCGACGCGCCCGGCGCCAACCGGATCATCGACGAGGCCGCGCAGGAGGCCGGGCGCGACCCGCGCATGGTCCGGCGCATGCTCAACCTCTCGGGGGGCGCCCTGCTGCCCACCGGCCGCGGCTTCCTCCAGGGCCCCGCCGACCAGTGGGTCGACGACCTGCTGCCGCTGGTCCTGGAACACGGGTTCAGCACGTTCATCCTCGGTAGCGACGACCCGCGCACCATCCAGGAGTTCGGCGCCGAGGTCGCGCCCGCCCTGCGCGAGGCCGTCGAGAAGGAACGCGCCTCCGCCGGCACCGCCACCGGCCCGGCCCGCGCCGCCGCGGCCCTGGCCGCACGCTGCCCCGGCATCGACTACGACGCCGTCCCCGAGGACCTGCGCGGCCACGCCGTCGAACCCGGCGACCGCGCCTACACCCGGCTCCGCCACGGCTACATGCAGAGCGGCAGGCCGGGCCTGGTGCTGCGGCCGGAGAGCGCCGACCAGGTCGCCGAGGCCCTGGGCTACGCCCTGGACCAGGACGTCCCGCTCAACGTGCGCAGCGGCGGCCACGGCATCAGCGGCCGCTCCACCAACGACGGCGGCGTCGTCGTCGACCTGTCCCGGATGAACCGCGTCGAGGTCCTCGACCCCGACACCCGCCGGGTGCGCCTGGGCGCCGGGGCCCGCTGGAGCGAGGTCGCCGCCGCCCTGCACCCGCACGGGCTGGCCGTCAGCTCGGGCGACCACGGCGGCGTCGGCGTCGGCGGCATCGCCACCACCGGGGGCATCGGCTACCTGGGCCGCGCCCACGGCCTGACGATCGACCACATCACCGCGATGGAGGTCGTCACCGCCGACGGCCGGGTCCTGCGCGCCGCCGCGGACGAGAACCCCGACCTGTTCTGGGCCATGCGCGGAGCCGGGGCCAACTTCGGCGTGCTCACCTCCGTGGAGGCCGTCGCCGCGCCGGTCGGCGACGTCGTCCTCGCCCAGTTCGCCTACGACGCCTCCCGCACCGCCGGGTTCCTGCGCGCCTGGGGGGAGATCACCGCCGCCGCGCCCCGCGAGGTCACGGCCTTCCTCATCGCCGCCCCGGGCCGGGGCGGATCGGGGCCGGTCGCCCGGGCGATGGTCGTCCACGCCGGGGACGACACCGACGCCGCCGTGGCGGCGCTGGAGCCCTTCCTCAAGGCGGGGCCGGTCCTGGACCAGAGCGCGCAGCTCGCGCCCTACCCGGCGATCCTGCCCCGGGGCGAGGGGCCCCACACGGGGGCCGGCGTCCCCGCGAGCCGCTCCGGACTGCTCTCCGAGGTCTCCGAGGACACCGCGCGGACCCTGGCGGGCATGCTCGCCTCCGGCGCCACCTACTTCATGCAGCTGCGCCAGGTCGGCGGGGCGGTCAACGACGTCCCCGCCGACGCGACCGCCTACGCCCACCGCCACCAGGCCCAGTCCCTGGCGGCGCTGGCCTCGCCGCGCACCGCGGCCCGCCTCGACGAGCGGTGGGCGGAGCTGGACGGCGCGATCGACGGGATGTACCTGAGCTTCGACACCCGCACCGGGCCCGGGGTGCTCTCCCTGGCCTTCCCCGGGCCCGCCCTCTCCCGGCTGCGCGGGATCAAGGCCCAGTACGACCCGCACAACGTGTTCGACCAGAACTTCCCGATCGAACCGGCCGGGGACTGACCGCCGCGGCGGCCGGGCGCCTCAGCGGCGCCCCGCCGCCGTCGCGTCGTCCAGCGCGTCGCGGATCTCCGGCGGCAGCTCCACGCCCTCCACGCCCAGGACCTGCTCCAGCTGTGCCAGGGTGCGCGGCCCCACCACGGCGGCCGCCACCCCCTGCTGGTCGCGCGCCCAGCTCAGCGCCACCGCCAGCGGCGGCACCCCCAGCCCCTCCGCCGCGGTGCACACCGACTCCACCACCCGGCGGCTGCGCTCGTCCAGGTACGGCTCCACGTACGACGCCATGTGCGGGAGCGCCGCCCGCGAGCTCGCCGGGGTGCCGGTCCGGTACTTGGCGCTGAGCACCCCCCGGCCCAGCGGCGCCCACGCCAGCAGGTGCGCCCCGGCGGACGCCGCGGCGGGCCGCAGGTCGTCGTCCGCGCGCCGGTTGAGCAGCGAGTACTCGGCGCCGACGCTCACCAGCGGCACCCGGCCCGGCCGCGCCCGCTGCCAGGTCGCCAGCGTGGCGAACTGCCAGGCGTCCAGGTCGCCGGCCCCCACGTAGCGGGCCTTGCCCGCGGCGACCGCCGCCTCCATCGCCGCCAGCGTCTCCTCCGGCGGCGTCGCCGGGTCGAACACGTGCAGCTGCCACAGGTCCACGTACTCGGTCTGCAGCCGCCGCAGCGAGGCGTCCAGGGACGCCAGCAGGTGGCGGCGCGAGGCGTCCACCGGCCGGTACCCCTCCGGGGTGTGGCCGCTCTTGGTGGCCACCACCACGTCCTCGCGGCGCACCGCGGTGCGCAGCAGCCGGCCCAGGATCCGCTCGCTCTGCCCGCCCGTGTAGATGTCCGCGGTGTCCACGAGCGTGCCGCCCGCGTCGACGAACGCGGCGAGCTGCTGCCCGGCCTCCTCTTCGGAGGTGTCCTGGCCCCAGGTCATCGTGCCGAGGGCGGTGCGGGACACCCAGAGTCCCGATCGGCCCACCTGTCGCTGTTCCATGCGGCGGAGGGTACCGTGTTCATCCGAAGTCGGCCCGCCGTCCACCCCCACGGCGTACCCTCGTCAGGCCCCGGCCGGAGACGTCCACCGCGCCGTCCGCGCGGGCCGGAGCGGTCCCCCGCCCCCCGGACCCCCTCCGGTCCGGCCCCCGGTTCCCAGGGGAAAGCCCGCAGCCGCCCTCCGGTGCCCCCCATGCCGGACCGTCAAGGAAAGCCGAAACCGAGTGTCCATCTTCGAGGCGGTCGTCCTCGGCCTCATCCAGGGGCTCACCGAGTTCCTGCCCGTGTCCTCCAGCGCCCACCTGCGCGTGTTCGCGGCCTTCTTCCAGTGGCCCGACCCCGGTGCGGCCTTCACCGCCGTCACCCAGATCGGCACCGAGCTGGCGGTGGTGGTCTACTTCCGCAAGCGGATCTGGGCGGTCATCTCCACCTGGCTGCGCTCCCTGTTCGACCGCGACCTGCGCGGCGACGTCAACGCCCGCATCGGCTGGTACGTCATCCTGGCCACCATCCCCATCGGCGTGCTGGGCCTGCTCCTGGAAGACCAGATCGACAGCGTCTTCCGCGACCTGCGCCTGATCGCGCTCACCCTCATCGTCTTCGGCGTCATCCTGGGCGCCGTGGACCACTTCGCCCGCCGCGAGCGGCAGCTGGAGGACCTCACCCTGGGCCGGGGCATCACGTTCGGCCTGTTCCAGACCCTGGCGCTGATCCCGGGCGTCTCCCGCTCGGGCGCCACCATCACCGGCGGCCGCCTGCTGGGCTTCGACCGCCCGGCCGCCGCCGAGTTCGCGTTCCTCATCGCGCTGCCCGCGGTGTTCGCCTCCGGCCTGTACAAGATGCTGGACATCGGCGGCGGCGAGTACGCGGGCTGGGGCGCGACCATCGTCGGCACCATCGTGGCGTTCGTCATCGGCTACATCGTCATCGCCTGGCTGATGAGGTTCATCTCCACCCACAGCTTCATGCCGTTCGTGTACTACCGCATCGCGCTCGGCGTCCTCATCCTCGTGCTCGTCTTCTCCGGCGTGCTCGACCCGGAGGGCGGAGCCGGGGTCGGCTGACCAGCCCCGCCGCGGGCCCGGCCCCGCGGGGCCGGGCCCGCCCGTGTCCCCGGTCCCCTCCCGGCGCACACCGCCCTAGGGTGGTGGCCATGGCGACACCACCATCCCAGGACACCCTCCCGCAGGCGGTCACGCTCATCCTCGTCCGGCACGGGATGACCGACGCCACCGGGCCCCGGCTGGCCGGCCGCGCCCCCGGGATCCACCTCAACGACACCGGGCGCGGCCAGGCGGCCGACCTGGCCCGCCGGCTGACCGGGCTGCGCCCCGCGGTGCTGCTCTCCAGCCCCCTGGAACGCTGCCAGGAGACCGCGGAGGCCGTCTCCGGGGCGCTGGGCGTCCCCGTCACCACCGACGACCGCCTCATCGAGTGCGACTACGGGTCCTGGACCGGGCGCGCCCTGAAGGACCTGGCCGAGGAGCCCCTGTGGCGGGTCGTGCAGGACCACCCCTCCGCCGTCCGCTTCCCCGGCGGCGAGGCCCTGGCCGCGGCCTCCGCCCGCGCCGTCGAGGCCGTCCGCGACTGGAACGCCCGGCTGCTGCTCACCCCCGGGGAGACGCCCCCGGTGTACGTGGCGTGCAGCCACGGCGACATCATCAAGGCCGTCGTCGCCGACGCCCTGGGCCTGCACCTGGACCTCTTCCAGCGGCTGCGGGTGGACCCCTGCTCGGTCACCTCCATCACCTACACGCGCACCCGCCCCTTCCTCAACGTCCTCAACGACACCGGCCAGGGGGCCGGGCCCGTCCTGCCCACCCCGGCCGAGGCCTCGGGGGACGCCGCCGTGGGCGGCGGCGCCGGGGCCGAGCACACCGTCACCGAGATCCCTTAAGGTTCTAGGCATGCCCGTCTTTCAGTTCAATCCGCCGGAGCGCTTCGTCGCCGGGACCGTGGGCCAGCCGGGGGAGCGCACGTTCTTCCTCCAAGCGGTGGGGGAAGGCCGTATCACCAGCGTCGTCCTGGAGAAGGCGCAGGTCGAGGCGCTGGCCACCCGTATCGAGGAGCTGCTGGAAGAGGTGCACCGACGCTTCGGCGCGCCGCCGGACGACAGCGCCGTCCCCGAGGACGAGGGCCCCCTCGAACAGCCCATCGAGCAGGACTTCCGCGTCGGGACCCTGGCCCTGGCCTGGGACGCCGAGGCCTCCCGCGTCATCGTCGAGGCCCAGGAGATCGACGAGACCGCGGCCGAGGAGTTCACCGAGGACGAGGAGGAGTTGGAGGTCTTCACCGAGGAGGGCCCGGCCCACCGCGACGTCCTGCGCGTCTACCTCACCCCCGGGGCCGCCCGCGCCTTCGCCGGCCGCGCCCTGAAGGTGGTCGCCGCGGGCCGCCCGGACTGCCCGCTGTGCGGGCGTCCCCTGGACCCCGCCGGCCACATCTGCGTGCGCCAGAACGGCTACCGGCCCGACCGCCTGGTCTGATCCCGCCTTGACGCACGACGACACCGCGCTCGACGGCCCCTTCGACGGCCTCACCCCCGCAGCGGGCCTGGAACTGCTGCGGACCGGCGAGATCACCGTCGAGGGGCGCCTCACCGCCGCCTCCAACACCACCCTGTACTGCACCGTCTCCGACGGCACCCTCTCGGCGAACTGCGTGTACAAGCCGGTGGCGGGGGAGCGGCCGCTGTGGGACTTCCCCGACGGCACCCTGGCCGGGCGCGAGGTCGCCGCACACGCCGTCTCCGACGCCCTCGGCTGGGAGATCGTGCCGCCCACCGTCCACCGGGACGGGCCCTTCGGCGAGGGCATGGTCCAGCTGTGGGTGCACGGCGACACCACCGTGGACCTGATCGCCCTGTCCCGGGAGACCGACAACGCCGCCCTGCGCCGCATGGCCGTGTTCGACGCGGTCATCAACAACTCCGACCGCAAGATCGGCCACCTGCTGCCCACCCCGCAGGGGCATCTGTACGGCTGCGACCACGGGGTGACCTTCGCCGAGGACTACAAGCTCCGCACGGTGCTGTGGCAGTGGCAGGGGCTGGCGCTGCCCGAGGAGGCGCTGGCCGGGCTGGCGCGCCTGCGCGACCGGCTGGCCGACCCCCGGGACGCCCTGACCCGGGAGCTGGGGCTGCGCCTGACCGGCCCCGAGGTCTACGCGGTGCGGGCCCGCACCGACCTGCTCCTGGAGCACCGCATCCACCCCTACCCGGCGCCCGACTGGCCCGCGGTGCCCTGGCCGCCGGTCTGACCCGCGGCGCGTCCTGATCCGGCCACCCGGTTCCCACCGCCCCCGCCGTGGCCCATAATCGCCGGGGACCACCACAGAGGCGGAGAAACGTATGGCCACCGAGATCAAGGTCCGGGTCGACCCGGGCGGCCGGGCGCTGCTGGCGCTGGGCCGGTCCGGCTACCGGCTGCGGACCTTCGCGCGCCCGTCCCGCTGGGAGCGGGTGCCCGCCGTGCTCGGGACCGCGTCGCTGATCCTGTTCGGGGTGGGCTGGATCCCGCTGATCTGGCTCCAGGCCACCGGCGGCGAGCCCACCGGCCTCCACCTGGCACCCGTCGGGATCGGCCTGGCGGGGCTGCTGATCACGGGCCTGGCCTTCGCCTGGAGGGAGCTCGCCGGGGAGCTCCTGGGGTACCTGACGGTCTTCCTGCTCGTCACCCTGTTCCCGCTCTACTTCCCGCTGCTGCTCATCCCGGCGGTGCGCCGCCGGGTGGGCGCGGCCCTGCCCTCCGGCGACGGGGACGGCGAGAAGCCGCGGCGGCGGCGCACCGTGGAGGAGGGCGGCCGCTCGTACTCGTACGCGGGGCTGGCCGGGGCCCGGCTCTCCGACGAGGGGCACCGCGCCACCCTGGTGCTGGAGAACCGCGACGGGAGCACCCTGGAGTGCGGGGCCGCCGGGGCCGACGCGCACCTGCTGCGCACGGCCGCCCGCGAGCGCCTGGGCGCCCTGCTGGAGGAGGGGTCCGGGGACGCGCCCCGGGTGTGAGGAGTATCGACTACCGGGGAGTAGGAATGGCGTGCCGGGCGCGGCTACCGGCACAATGGGCCCGTGAGCAACGAATGGAACTACCTCTTCGACATGGACGGCGTGCTCGTCCGTGAGGAACACCTCGTCCCCGGCGCCGACGAAGTCATCGCCGAGCTGCGCGAGCACGGCACCCCGTTCATGGTGTTGACCAACAACTCCATCTACACCCCGCGCGACCTGCGGGCGCGGTTGCTCAACACGGGCCTGGACATCCCCGAGGAGTCCATCTGGACCTCGGCGCTGGCCACCGCCCAGTTCCTCCAGACCCAGCGCCCCAACGGGTCGGCGTACGTGGTCGGCGAGTCCGGCCTGACCACCGCCCTGCACAACGTGGGCTACGTCATGACCGAGCGCAACCCCGACTACGTGGTGCTGGGGGAGACCCGCACCTACAGCTTCGAGGCCATCACGCGGGCGATCCGCCTGGTCCGCGCCGGCGCCCGGTTCATCGCCACCAACCCGGACGAGACCGGCCCCAGCGCGGAGGGCCCGCTGCCCGCCACCGGCGCGGTCGCCGCGCTCATCGAGAAGGCCACCGGGCGCAGCCCGTACTTCGTGGGCAAGCCCAACCCGCTGATGATGCGCTCGGCCCTGCGCCGGATCGGCGCCCACTCCGAGAACACGCTGATGGTCGGCGACCGCATGGACACCGACGTGCTCAGCGGCCTGGAGGCGGGGCTGCAGACGATCCTGGTGCTGTCGGGCATCTCCGGCCGGGAGACCGCCGAGGAGTTCCCCTACCGCCCCACCCGCGTCATCGAGTCGGTGAAGGAGCTGGTCGGCTCCACCGGCGACCCGTTCGGCCGCGGCGCCGAGTAGGGCCCGGACACACGGACAGGGGCGGCGGACACTCCCGTGTCCGCCGCCCCTGCCGGATGCGGTGCGTCAGGCGCTCTGCCGCTGCTTGGCGATCTCCTCCACCTTCGCCGCCTCTTCGCGGCGGCGCGAGCGGAGCAGTTCCAGGCGCTCGGCGAGGACCTCTTCCAGGTCCTCCATGCTCCTGCGCTCCAGCAGCATGTCCCAGTGGGTGCGCGTCGGCTTGGCCGCCTTGGGCTCCTCCCCGGAGCCGTCGCGGCGCAGAGCGCGGTCGCCGCAGAAGCGGCACTCCCACTCGGCGGGGATCTCGGCCTCGGTCGCGAAGGTGACCGAGAAGCGGTGGCCCCGGCTGCAGTCGTAGGTGACCTCCTGCCGCGGAGCCAGGTCGGTGTTGCGGTCGTTCTCGTAGCTCGTCGCCCCGAGTCGGGTGCCGCGCAGTGCTCGCTCGGCCATCGTGTGGGTGCCTCCCAGGCGCTTGTGCGGTCTCGCGGGGTTGTAACACGCGGGTACACGTCAAGATTCCCCGCCGTCCCGTGGTCGAACCACGGGCCCCGGGCCCTGTGGAGCGGGCGGCCCGGAGCGGCAGGACGCCGTGCGTGTGACCTGTCGCACTCCTTCCCGCTCTTTTCCGGATGCACACCCCGACGCCGGTACGGACTGCGGAAAACCCGTCCGGTGACGTTCCGTGGCCGGACCGGGACGCGAGTGGCCATTGTTCTTCGAGAGGCTTTCCGCGTGTTTCGCTATTGATATCGAGGAACAAGAAGAAATTGCCTGTATATCCGATATAAGTTCTCCGTGGTTCTCCTGAAGCTCCTCGAGAAGAGCATTGACAAGATCACGGAACGCCAGGTCAGGAAGGCGGGCATCACCTTCGGCGACATCTGGCGCGACCCCGATCTCGCGGCGGCGCTGCCCGCCGTCCGCGCCGGCGACATCGCGACGGCCCGTGAGCTGCTGACCGTCGACGACCCCCAGCGGGCCGATCTGCGCCTGCACGTGCTCCCGGACGAGTGCACCCCGCACCTGTCCGTATTGGAGGAACGCTACGGCGACGACGATCCCCTCCTGCTCCTGCTCGGCGGGTCCACCCGCATGAAGGCGGCCTGGGAGATCCGCGGCGGGGGCTGGGCCGCCTCGGTGGGCATGGACCGGGCGCGCGCCTTCCTCGCGTTCCTGGAACCGGCGGCCGGTGCCCTGATGCGCGCCGCGGAACTCGCCCCCGAGGACCCCCGTCCCTGGAACAACCTCCAGTGGTACTGCCTGGGCATGGGCGTCCGCCGCGAGGACCTCGACCGGATCTGGCTGGAGCTGTGCGCCCGGGACTCCTGGCACCACCGCGGCCGCTACTCCCGGCTCCAGGTCCTGTGCCGCAAGTGGAGCGGCTCCCACGAGGAGATGTTCTCCTTCGCCCGGGAGACCGCCGCCCTGGCCGGGCCCGGCGACGCCTGCCTGGGGCTGCTGCCCGCCGCCCACAGGGAGCTCATCATGCTCACCATCCGGGACGAGGCCGAGATCGCCACCGTCGCCGACGCCAAGGAGTTCGTCGGGGGCTACCTCGCCGACCCGGGCGTCCACGGCGAGCTGGCCGGGGCCGCCGACCGGTGGCTGGCCGGGGACGTCTCCTTCGATCCCGAGCACGCGAACGTCGCCCACCTGTTCGGCGCCGCCCTGTACTACGGGGGAGACCTCGAACGCGCCGCCCGCGCCCTGGCCCACGCCGGGCGCGTGATCCCCCCGGGCTCCCTGTGGGCGCACGTGTCGGCCTCGCCCGCCTACGCCTTCCGCAGGGCCCTCGACAGGTGCGGCCTCACCGACCGCCCCGCGCCCTGACCCCCGCCCGGCGGCCCCGGCCTGCCTCCGCCTACCGGGGCCGCCGGGGCCGCCGCCGGAACTCCGTTCCCGCAGTTCACCGCCCTTTCCCCGGGGGCGGCAATGGCCCCGTCCGGGCGGGGGAGAGGCCCGGTCGCGGACATGTCCTTTCGGTTGTTCACTGTGCGGCAATACCGTTTGTGTGAATCTGGTGATATGTTGACTCGCTGTGCGCTGAAAAGTGCGTGTTGTGGAAAAACATCCCCTTCTCGTATCCACTGCGCACCCCGATCCCACCCCCCGGTCCCCAGCCCGGCCGCAGCCGGTGCGACCAGGGGACATGCCGCCGCCGGACGTGAGCCATGACAACCACCACCCCCCGGGGCGCGGTCTCCCAGCCGCGCCCCGCCTTCCGCTGGGCGTACCTCCCGGCGGTGCCGCTGCTCCTGTGGGGCGGCGCGCTCCTGGCCTTCCCCGCCGCCCGCCAGCCCTGGCCGCTGGGCACCGCGATCACCGGCCTCGTCCTGCTCACGGTCCTGGCGCTGGTCGTGGAGCGGCGCGAGCGCACCGTGAGGGCCCTGCGCGCCGAACTCGACGAGCTGCGCACCAGCACCGAGCTCCTGGCCCGCGACCACCTGCCGCGCCTGGTCGAGCGGCTGCGCGAGGGCGACTCCGCGGAGACCGCCCTGCACCGCATCCCGCTGCCGCCCGACGCCGCCCGCGCGGCCGTCGTGCGCTTGATCGCCGCCGAGATCGCCGTCTCCGAGCGCCGCCGCTCCGCCGCCATGGCCGCCTGCGCCACCGCCGCCGGACGCATGCAGGCCCTCACCACCGCCATGCTCGCCGACCTGCGCCGCATGCAGGAGCGCTACGGGGACGGCGACACCGACTCCGGCATCCTCGGCGACCTCATGCACCTGGACCACAGCACCGCCCAGGCCGGCCGCATCGCCGACAGCATCGCCGTCCTCACCGGGGCCCGCTCCGGGCGCCGGTGGAGCCGCGCCATCGGGATCGAGAGCATCCTGCGCGGCGCCATGGCCCGCATCGGCGCCTACCGCCGGGTGCGCCTGCACAACGTCCCGCGCCAGGCCATCGCCGGGTTCGCCGCCGAGGGCGTCATCCACGCCGTGGCCGAGCTCCTCGACAACGCCGCCAAGTTCTCCCCGCCCACCTCCGAGGTCCACGTCCACGTGGAGGAGGTCCAGGCCGGCATCGCCGTCATGGTCGAGGACAGCGGCCTGGTCATGGGGGAGGAGGCGCTGCGCCGCGCCCGCGAGTCCGTCGCCGGCGACGCGGACATCACCACCATCTCCGGGAGCCGCCTGGGCCTGTCCGTCGTCGGCCGCATCGCCCGCCGCTACGACCTGACGGTGTCCTTCCGGTCCTCCTCCCGCGGCGGGACCGCCGTGGTCCTGCTGCTCCCGAACAAGCTCGTCAAGCCCCTGCCCGCGGCGCCCGCTCCCGCCGCGCGGCCGGAGCCGACCGCCGTGGCCGCCTCCCCGGCGGCCGCCCCCGAGGCGGCCGCGCCCGCGTCGGCCCCGCCGCGGGACACCGCCGCCGAGACCGGAGGGCTGCCCCAGCGCCGCCGCGGCAAGACCCTCGCGGCCGTCCAGCAGCAGACCGCCGACTCCCGACCCGCAAAGGACGCCGGCCCGGCCACGTCGCCACGTGGCTTCGGGGCGTTCCGCGCGGCGGTGAGCGGCCAGGACCAGAACGGAACACCGAAGGACGCATGATGGACCTCGAACATTCGACCTGGCTCCTCGAAGGCCTCCTGGAGCGCACCCCCGGGGCCCGGCACGCCCTCGTGCTCTCCCGCGACGGCCTCAAGCTGTGCCACACCCCGGGCCTGGGCAAGGACAGCGCCGACCACCTCGCCGCGATCGCCGCCGGGGTGCAGAGCCTGGCCCACAGCGCCTCCGTCGAGTTCGGCGACGGCGCCGGAGGCGTCCGCCAGGCCATGGCCGAGTTCTACGGCGGCCTGCTCTTCATCGTCGAGGCCGGCGCCGGGGCCCACCTGGCGGTGATCACCTCGCCCGAGGCCGACCCGGGCCTGGTCGGCCACAACATGAACGAACTGGTCGAACAGCTGGGCGAGCACCTGTCCACGCCGCCCCGGGCCGCCACCGGAACCGCATGAGCCGCTCGCACCGCGACGAGAGCCCCGACCGCCTCTACGTCATCACCTCCGGACGCAGCGACGGGGCCGACGAAGCACTGGACGCGGTGACGCTCGTCGTCGCCGAGAGCGAGCCCACCCCCGACATGCAGTCCGAACACGCGGCCATCCTGCGGATGTGCCGCGGGCCCATGGCGGTGGTGGAGGTCTCCGCCCACCTGGGCCTGCCCCTGGCGGTCACCCGCATCCTGCTCACCGACCTTTTGGACGGCGGCCGGATCACCGCGCGCCACCCCCGGCCCGCCCCCTCTCCCGCCCACCCCCTCGCCTCCCCGGACGTGTTGGAGAAGGTCCTCGTTGCACTCCACAACCTCTGAAACCCCCACCGCCGACCCGCCCCGGTCCCTGCCCCCGACCGTGGACCAGGCCCTGAAGATCGCCGTCGTCGGCGGCTTCGGCGTCGGCAAGACCACCCTGGTGCGCTCGGTCAGCGAGATCCGCCCCCTCAACACCGAGGAGACGATGACCCGGGCGGGCACCGGCATCGACGACCTGAACGGCGTGGAGGACAAGCGCACCACCACCGTCGCCTTCGACTTCGGCCGCATCACCCTGGACGCCACCTCGGTCCTGTACCTGTTCGGGGCCCCCGGCCAGGAGCGCTTCTGGTTCCTGTGGGACCGCCTGTTCAGCGGCGCCCTGGGCGCGGTCGTCCTGGTCGACACCCGCCGCCTGGACGACTCCTTCTTCGCCATCGACCGGCTGGAGGCCCAGGGCACCCCGTTCGTCGTCGCCCACAACGACTTCGGCGAGGGCACCCACAGCCTGGAGGAGATCCGCGCCGCCCTGGACCTGGACCCGCAGGTGCCCCTGCTGCGCTGCGACGCCCGCGACCGCGGCTCGGCCAAGCACGTCCTCATCGCCCTGGTCGAGCACATCCGCACCCTCATCGCCCAGGCCCCCCGGTGAGCCCGGCCCGTCGCCCCCGGCCTGCGCGACCCCCCGTCCCGCCGGGTCCCTGACCCGGCCACCGGGCCGCTCCGGCCGGGGCGGCCCGCCCCATGCCGCCATCCACAACCGACACACGAGGTGCCCGGTGGACACGACGACCCCGGTCCGGCTCTACGACCCCGAATTCAACACCGACCCCCGCGGCTTCTACCGGAAGATGCGCGCCGAACACGGCCCCGTGGTGCCCGTCCTCATGGACGGCGACGTCCCGGCCTGGCTCGTCATCGGCTACCGCGAACTGCACGGGGTGCTCGGCGACTCCGACACCTTCGCCCGCCACCCCAGCCGCTGGAACGCCTGGGACCGGGTGCCCGAGAACTGGCCGCTGCTGCCGATGCTCGCCCCGCTGCCCAACGTGCTGTGCGCGGAGGGCGAGGAGCACCGGCGGCGCACCCGCGCCATCAACGACGCCATCAACGGCGCCGACCCGCACGAGCTGCGCATCCTCGTCTCGCGGATCGCCGACCGGCTGATCGACGCGTTCTGCGGCTCGGGCGGGGCCGACCTGCGCGCCGGCTACGCCGAACGCGTCCCCGCCCTGGTGCTGTGCCGCATGTACGGCCTGGACGACGCCACCGGCGACGCCATCACCTCCGACATGAACGTGCTGTTCAACGCCGGCCCCGACGCCATCGCCGCCCACCAGCGCATGGTCGGGGCCTTCGCGGAGCTGATCGCCTCCCGCCGGGCCGTGCCCGGCCCCGACATCGTGTCCCGGATGATCGCCCACGCCGCGGACTACACCGACGACGACCTCAACGCCGACCTGCTCGCGGTCCTGGCCGGCGGCCACCAGACCACCGGCGAGTGGATCGGCAACGCGCTGCGGCTGATGCTCACCGACGACCGGTTCGGGACCTCCCTCTTCGGCGCCCGCAGCAGCGCCCGCGAGGCCCTCGTCGAGGTGCTGTGGGAGGACTCGCCCTCCCAGATGAACGCCGGCCGGTTCGCCGCCCACGACGTCGAGCTGGGCGGCCGCATCATCCGCAAGGGCGACCTGCTGCTGCTCGGCTACGCCGCCGCCAACCAGGACCCCGCCCTGCGGACCGGCGCCGCCGGCCCCGGCCACGGGGCCAACCACGCCCACCTGTCGTTCTCCCACGGAGAGCACAGCTGCCCGCACGCCGCCCAGGGCCTCGCCGAGACGATGGCGGTCACCGCGATCGAGGTCCTCCTCGACCGGCTGCCCGACATCGAGCTCTCCGTCCCCGCAGACGAGGTCCGCTGGCGGCCGTCCCCCTGGATCCGGGGCGTCACCGCGCTCCCGGTCTCCTTCACTCCCGCAACCCCGCAAGGAGTCCATTGATGTCCTGCCCCTTCCACGCGGCCGACGGCGTCCCCCTCATCCACGCCGTCCCCGAGGACGTCCAGGCCGACCGCGAGCGCCTGTACCAGGAGGGCCCGCTGACCCGGGTGGAGCTGCCCGGCGGCGTGCGCGCCTGGGCCACCACCCACCACGAGGTCAGCAAGGCGACGCTGAACGACCCCCGGTTCGTCAAGAGCGTCGACCACTGGGCCGACTACCAGGAGGGCCGCGTCCCCGAAGGCTGGCCGCTGCTGGGCACCATCCCCACCGACAACACCAACATGCTGGCCCTGGACGGCGCCCCCCACCGGCGCCTGCGCCAGCTCACCGCCAGCCCGTTCTCGGCGCGCCGGGTCGAGCGGCTGCGCCCGCGCATCGAGCGGATCACCGCCCGGGCGCTGGACGCGCTGGAGCCCCGGGCGTCCCAGACCCTGGACCTGAAGTCGGAGTTCACGTTCCGGGTGCCGATGGCCGTCATCGGCGAGCTGTACGGGGTGTCCGAGGCCGAGTACGAGAACCTCGGCGAGATGTACGCCAAGCTGTTCTCCGGCACCACGGAGGAGGGCGAGCACCTCCGGATCTACCACACGCTGTTCCAGTACTTCGGGGAGCTGGTCGCCCGCAAGCGGGCCACCCTGGACGAGCACGACGACTTCACCGCCGACCTCATCCGCGCGAGCGAGGACGGCGAGGGCCTCACCGACATGGAGATCACCCTCACCCTGCTGACGGTGGTCGCCGCCGGGCACGAGACCACGGTCAACCTGCTCACCAACGTGGTGCGGGCGCTGCTCAGGTACCCGGAGCAGCTGGAGCGGCTGCGCAAGGGCGAGGTCACCTGGGACGCGGTCGTGGAGGAGACCCTGCGCTACGACCCGCCCAACAACCTCATGATGTTCCGGTTCGCCACCGAGGACATCGAGATCGAGGGTCAGACCATCAAGAAGGGCGAGGCGCTGCTCACCCACTACGGGGCGGCCTCGCGCGACCGCGCCGAGTTCGGCGACGACCCGGAGGTGTTCGACCCCGACCGCGGTAAGGGGCGGCACATCTCCTTCGGGTACGGCCCGCACATCTGCCCGGGTGCGCCGCTGTCGCGCCTGGAGGCGGGGATCA
Organism: Nocardiopsis changdeensis; assembly: GCF_018316655.1. Taxonomy (GTDB): domain Bacteria; phylum Actinomycetota; class Actinomycetes; order Streptosporangiales; family Streptosporangiaceae; genus Nocardiopsis; species Nocardiopsis changdeensis. The sequence continues at coordinate 2,617,870 of NZ_CP074133.1, forward strand.
TCCTGCCGATGCTGTTCGAGCGCTTCCCCGACCTGAGGCTCGCGGTCCCGGACGAGGAGCTGGTGGTGGCCTCGGCCCTGTCGGTCAACAGCCTCAAGGAGTTCCCGGTCGTGCTGCGCCCGTAGCCCGCGCCCTCCCCGGGGACCGACGGCGTGACGGCCCCCGGGGAGAACCTTGCCGGGACGAAACCCCCTTTTTGCGGACTGTGACCGTACGATCCCCGCAGGCCACCGGCAGGGAGGGGCGGACATGGTCGTGACGAGGAGCTGTGCGCTGGCCCTGGCCGTCCTCCTCGCCGGCTGCGGCGGTCCGGGGGCGGCCGCCCCGGCCGGCGGGGAGGCGCCGCAGGCCACCGGCGCCCCGTCCGCCCCGGGCCCGGCCCCCGTCCTGAGCCCGGCTCCGGGACCGGCGCCGGCCGCGCCGTCCCCCGCGGACCCGTCCCCGTCGGGCGGCCCGGCCCAGGCCACCGCGGAACCCTCCGGGTCCGGCGGGTCCGGTGAGCCCGGCGGGCCCGGCGGCCGGCCCGAGGGCGAACCGCCAAAGGAGGCCGTCACCGGCTACCTGGAGGCGCTGGCCGCCACCGACGACCCCGACCGCATGAGTGAGGGGCTCAACCTGGCGGCGGACGACTCCGCCGCCCACGACCTGCTCCTGCACGCCGCCTCCGTCGCCCGGGCCCGCGCCGACGGCGGCCGGACGCCCGAGGCCGCCGGGCTCACCCCCACCGCCGACGGAGCCCGGCTGTGCCCGGCCGAGGGCAACGACCCCGACTGCGGCGAGTACACCGACTTCACCGGCCGGGACGGGCTGGTGACGGGGCTGCACATCAACGGCTCCGACCCGGGCCCCTCCCTCATCGTCGGCGACGGCGCCACCGCCGACTCCGAGGGCGTCGGCGCGACCCTGGTCACCGCCTACCGGTCCGTCGTCGACCACACCCTGGTGGTGACGGTGGAGTTCGCCGCCGTCGACGCCGTGTCCCTGGACCTGGACGGCGCCGTCTACCGCGCCGCCGACGGCACCGGGCAGCGCGCCGAGGACGCCGCGGGCCGCCGCGAACTCACCGCGGGGACCGCCACCCACGCCGTCTTCCACTTCCCCGACGCCCTGCCGGGCGGCGAGCTCTCCGTCGGCGGCTGCCTCGCCGAGTGCTCCGCCCTCGTCGACCTCTCCCTCCCCGTCGGCTGACCGGCTCAGCCCAGGAGGGAGCCGTCGATCCGGGCGCGGGCGAAGATCCACCGGAAGGCCGCCAGGGCCGCCGCCAGCCAGCACGCCGCGGCCAGCAGCATCCATCCCGTCTCGGCGGCCACGGCGGCGGCCGGGGCGCCCGCCTCCAGCAGCCGCACCGCAGCCAGCCCGTGGACCGCGGGCAGGGCCTGGGCGGCCCACTGCACCGGGACGGGCCAGTACTCCACCGGCACCATCGCCCCGCTGACCACGACGACCAGCGACGACGCGATGTTGCCGATGACGTTGCGCGCCTCGGGGAAGACCAGCGCCACCGAGGCGACGAGCAGCGTCATGCAGTAGGTGGACAGGCAGGTCAGCGCCACGATCCCGACCAGCACCGGCACCTGCCACCAGGCCCACTGGACCCCGAAGAAAGGCGGCAGGGCCAGCAGCGCCACCGACGTGGTCGCCACCGACGAGGCGGGCCACTGCAGGCTGCGGCCGAAGTAGAACCACCCGGGGGACACCGGCGAGGCGGCCAGCAGCCCCATCGTGCCCCGGTGGTGGTCCCAGCAGGTGGAGGCCACCGCCAGCATCGCCTCGGCCACGCAGACCGTCACCGCCGCCCCCAGCACGATGTACCGCGTGTACTCCGGGTCGCCGACCAGCACCCCCACCGTGGAGTAGAACAGCACCTGGCACAGGAGTCGCACCAGCCAGCCGAACAGCCAGGTCTTCCAGGTGTAGAACGCCCGGAAGTCGGCGCGGGAGACGACGGCGCCCTGGCGCACGGTACGCGCCACCGGCGCGATCAGGTCAGACACGGGACAGGCTCCCCTCGGCCCGGGCGCGGCGCAGGAAACGGTCCATGGTGTGCGTGCCGAAGGCCAGTGCCAGCGCCCCCAGCAGCAGCACCGCGGCCAGCCGCGCCGCCGCGTGCTCCACCGGCCCCGGCGCCAGGGAGTCGCGGAACAGGTCCGCGCCCCAGGACAGGTACAGCAGACGGCCCGGCGCCGCCGCCCACAGGGGCAGGAACGCCAGCGGCACCACGACCCCCGACAGCAGGAACACCGGCATGGACAGCGTGTTCTGCACGATGCGCGCCCCCGGCGCGGCGATGAACAGCGCCGACAGGGCGGTGGCCGTGGCAGCGGTGGCCAGTGCCGTGGCCAGGGCCGAGAGCACGAACACCGCCGGGTGATGGACGGTGACCCAGTGCCCGAACAGCAGCCCCGCGGTGGCGATGGCCAGCCCGAACGCGGGCAGGGACACCAGCATCGCCCCGCACAGCCGACCGAACACCAGAGCGGTCGGCGACACCGGGGAGGCGACCAGCAGCTCCAGCCGTCCGTTCTCGCGGTCCTCGGCGATCATCTCCCCGGCGAACATCAGCGCCGCGGTCCACAGCGCCATGAGGGTGGGCGCCACCACCGCGTAGGAGGCCAGGTCGGTGCGCCCGCTGTACAGCATCATCGACAGCAGCACCGCGGTGGTCATCGGGACCGTGGCCAGCGTGAAGTAGGTGTCCACACTGCGCGCCATGGTCCGGGCCTGGAAACCGGATCCCAGCGCGAATCCGGTGAGCGCCGTCCTCACTCGCCCACCGCCATGCCCCGCTCGCCCACCAGGTGGAGGTAGACCTCCTCCAGGTCGGGGCGGCTGCGGGCCACGTCGCGCACCCGGGCCTCGACCAGGGCGCGCTGCACCGCCAGGGTCGCGTCGGGGGAGGAGGTCTCCACCCGGGTCAGCCCCTCCTCGGGGGAGGTCACCGACACCACCCCGGGCAGGCCGGCCAGGGACTCGCGGACCCGGCCGGGGACGCCGCGGGCGTCCACCCGCTCGTAGGCGGAGACGAGGTCGCCGACGGCGGCGGGGGACTCGGTCATGACCAGGGTCCCCCGGTCGATGAGGGAGACCCGGTCGGAGAGCGCCGCCGCCTCGGCCATGTCGTGGGTGGTCATCAGGACGGTGGTGCCCCGGCCGCGCAGCTCGCCGACCAGGGCGCGGAAGTCGCGGGCGGCGACGGGGTCCATGCCCACGGTGGGCTCGTCCAGGATGAGCACCCCGGGGTCGGAGACCAGCCCCCGGGCCAGGTGCAGGCGCTGCTTCATGCCGCGGGAGAAGTCCCCGGCGCGCTCGTCGGCCCGGTCGGCGAGCCCGACCCGTTCCAGGAGCTCGTCGACCCTGCGGCGGCGGGCGGCCCGGCCCAGGCCGTACAGCGACGCCCAGAAGGTGAGGTTCTGCCGGGCGGTGAGCCGTTCGTACAGGCCCTTCTCACCGCCGAAGACGATACCGAGGCGCTCCTTGACCCGGGCGGTGTCGGTGACGACGTCGTGTCCGAGGACCCGGACGGTGCCCGCCGTCGGCAGCAGCACCGTGGAGACGATCTTGCACAGGGTGGTCTTGCCGGCGCCGTTGGGGCCGAGCAGGCCGTGCACCTCGCCGCGGGGGACGTCCAGGTCCAGGCCGCGCAGCGCGTGGAACTCCTCACCTCCCCTGCGTCGGTAGGTGCGGGTGAGGCCGGAGATCTCCAGGGCTTGCATGCGCGGACCTTCCAGGGGGTGGGGTTTCGCCGCTCACATTTATCTTGATGTCGAGATAAATCGACCCTACCCCCGTCCCGGGCGGAGGACAAGGGGCCGGCGACCCCGCGGGGTCGCCGGCCCCGGCGGCCGCGCCCCGGCCCGGCGCCCTCACCTGGCGCGCTGCACGCGGCCCTCGTCCCACACCGGCTCGTCCGACTCGTACACGTTCCCGTCCGCGCCGAACACCAGGAAACGGTCGAACCCCCGGGCGAACCACCGGTCGTGCGTCACCGCCAGGATCGTCCCCTCGTAGGCGTCCAGCGCCGCCTCCAACGCCTCCGCCGACACCACGTCCAGGTTGTCGGTCGGCTCGTCCAGCAGCAGCATCGTCGCCCCCGACAGCTCCAGCAGCAGGATCTGGAACCGCGCCTGCTGCCCGCCCGACAGCGTGTCGAAGGTCTGCTCCGCGGCCCGCGCCAGCTCGTAGCGATCCAGCGCCCGGCCCGCCTCGTCCCGCGGCACCCCCTTCCGGGAGCCCTCGCCCCGGTGCAGGATGTCCAGCAGCGTCCGGCCGGCGAACTCCGGGTGCTCGTGCGTCTGCGCGAACCACCCCGGCAGCACCCGCGCCCCCAGCCGGGCCCGGCCCTCATGCGGCACCGGCGCCCCCCTGGCCCGCTCCTCCTCCGACAGCGGCGTCCCCTCGGGGTCCGAGCCTCCCCCGGCCAGCAGCCGCAGGAAGTGCGACTTGCCCGAGCCGTTGGATCCCAGGACCGCGACCCGCTCCCCGTAGTGGACCTCCAGGTCGAACGGGCGCATCAGCCCGGTCAGCTCCAGGCCGGCGCACACCAGGGCGCGCTTGCCGGTGCGCCCGCCGCGCAGCCGCATCCGCAGGCTCTGGTCCCGGGGCAGCTTCTCCGGCGGCCCCGCCTCCTCGAACCGGCGCAGCCGGGTCTGCGCCGACTGGTACCGCGACGCCATGTCGGAGTTGTACGCCGCCTTCTGCTTGTACATCGACACCAGGGCCTTGAGCTTGGCGTGCTCCTCGTCCCACCGCCTGCGCAGCTCGTCCAGGCGCGCGAACCGCTCCCGCCGCGCCTCGTGGTAGGTGCCGAAGGCACCGGCGTGCGTCCACGCCGTGTTCCCGGCCGCCCCCAGCTCCAGGGTGACGATCCGGTCCGGCACCCGGCTCAGCAGCTCGCGGTCGTGGGACACCAGCAGCACCGTCTTGGGGGTGGCGAGCAGCGCCTCCTCCAGCCAGCGCTTGCCCGGCACGTCCAGGTAGTTGTCGGGCTCGTCCAGTAGCAGCAGGGGGGCCGGACCCCGCAGCAGGGACTCCAGCACCAGCCGTTTCTGCTCGCCGCCGGACAGGGTGCGCACCTCGCGCCACCGGCACCGCTCGTAGGGCACGCCCAGCGCCGCCGTGCAGCACTGGTCCCACACCACCTCGGCCTCGTAGCCGCCGGCGTCCCCGTACCGGGCGATCGCCCCGGCGTAGCGCATCTGGGTCTTCTCGCCGTCGTCGACCATCATCGCGGCCTCGGCCGCCTCCAGGTCGGCGTGCGCTTCGCGCACCGCGGGCGGCGACACCGACACCAGCAGCTCGTGCACCGTGGTCTCGTCGCGCACGTGCCCGACGAACTGGTCCATCACCGCCAGGGCGCCGTCCAGGGTGACCGCCCCCGACTGCGGGCGCTCCGCTCCGCGGACGATCCGCAGCAGGGTGCTCTTGCCCGCGCCGTTCGCCCCGATCAGGGCCGTGACCGAGCCCTCGCCGACCCGGAAGGACACCTCGTCCAGCAGCACCCGCCCGTCCGGCAGGGTGTGGGACACCCGGTTGACATCGATGTGGCCCACGGCCGTACTCCACCGGGGTCGGCGACAGGTCCAGGCGCCCGGCCCGGCCCGCGCGCCTCCCGGCAGGCTGCCACGCCCCCGAACCGCCCGGCAACGGGTTTTCGCCCCGCGGCCGCCCGGCCCCGTGCCGTGGTCCGCCCCGGCCCCGCCCGCCGGCACCGTCCGTTCGGGTACGGCCGGCCACCGTGCCGTTCGCCCCCGGGCCGCGGTCCGCCTCCGCGCCGCCCGCGTGCGCGCCGCTTCCGGAGCCGCCGTCCACAGGCGTCGCCGTCCCGGGACGGACCGTCGTCGCGCGCTGCGATAATGGCCAGTGCCCGACGGCCGGACGGGGGAGACGGGCGGCCGCGGGGAGGGCCGCCGCCGCGCGGCCGCGACGTACCGGCAGCACACAGGGGAACGGGGAACCACGGGTGGCCGAGCGCAGCGCTCTCGACCTGGACGCGCTCACGATCAGCGACCGCTTCCAGCTGTTCAACTTCACCCGCCGCGACGACCACGTCACCTACCTGTGGATCCTGCGCGCCCTGGACCGGCTGCGCGAGGTCCACCGGGTGCAGGCCGGCGCCGAGGACCTGGCCGCCACCCTGCGCGAGCTGGCCGCCGCCCACGACGGGGTGCCCGCCCTGGACACCGCCGACCTGCGCTACCGCCTCGACGAGCTGTACGCCGATCGGGTCGTCCACCGCTTCGACGACGCCTCCCGGGCCGGGAACCTCGCCCGCTACCGCAACCGCCAGTCCGTCTACCAGTTCAGCGAGCTCGGCTACCGCGCCTACCGGGCGGTCGAGGGCGTCCTGGGCGCCCGCAGCGAGGACGTCAACCTGTCCCGCCTGGTCCTCTCCGACGTCCTGGAGGACCTGCGCGCCCTGGCCGACGCCAACCGCACCGGCCGCGCCGAGCACGTCTACCGCCGGCTGTCGCGCCTGGACACCGTGATGGAGGACATGGGCCGCCGCTCCGCCCAGTTCCACGTCACCCTGGGCGAGATCCTGCGCTCCACCGACGCCTCCCCGGACACCTTCCTCAGGTACAAGAACGCCCTGCTGGTCCACATGACCGAGTTCATGGCCGAGCTCGACCGCCACCAGCCCCGCCTGGAGCGCGCGGTGCGCGAGGTGGAGGACACCGGTCTGACCACGCTGCTGGCCCGCGCCGCCGACACCGACGAGCGGCTCTTCATGGACCGCGACGAGCGCCTCGACGACTGGCGTCGGCGCTGGTCGGCGCTGCGCGGCTGGTTCACCACCGAGGGCGGCGCGCCCACCCGTGCCGCCGAACTGCACGCCGCCACCCGCTCGGCGACCTCCGGGGTCATCGCGCTGCTGCGCCAGCTCACCGAGGCCCGGCGCGGCGGGGTCAACCGGGCCACCCAGCTGCGCCACCTGGCGCAGTGGGTCTTCGACACCCCCGACGAGGGGGCCGCGCACGCCCTCATGGGCGCCGCGTTCAACGTCCGCTCCGCCCGCCACCTGGGCGTCGCCCACGAGGACGACGAGCAGATCTCCCCGAACGCCACCTGGTGGGACGCCCCCGGCGTGGAGGTGTCGGTGACGCTGTTCCGCAGCGGCAAGGCGCCCACCGCCGGGGTGCCCAAGCCGGTGCGCCGCAACCCGAACGCCCGCGCCGAGCTGCGCCGCCGCCAGGCGGCCGACCGCTCCGCCGACCGCCAGGCCGCCGCCCGCCTGGCCGAGGAGGGGGCCCACGACCGGGTCCTGGACGAGGTCGACACCCGCGTACTGCTGCGCCTGATCACCCGGGCCCTGGAGTCGCGCGCCGTCGTCGCCGGGCGGCTGTCCTCGGCCACCGGCACCGACGAGGGCACCCTGGTCCGGCTGGTCCCCAGCGACACCGGCAGCACCGTCCGCACCACCCGTGGCCTGCTCCACCTGCCCGGCATGCGCCTGGAGTTGGCCCCCCGCGCCCGTGGAGCCGCCCGATGAGCCGCCCGCCCCGCCCCGCCGCACACACCGCCTTCGCACACGGCGCGCCCGCACCCGGCACGCCCGAGCGCACTGCGTTCACACGCACCGCATTCGTGCACGGCGCGCCCGCACGCACCGGGTCTGCCCGCATCGCGCCCGCACCCGGCATGCCCGCCCACACCGCGGCCGCCCGCCCGCGGGCCGCCGTCCGGCCCGGCGCCGCCCGCCTGTGCGCGGCCGCTCCCGGCGCGGCGCCGCGGGTGTCCGCGCCCCGCGTCCCCACCCGCCCGGGGGAGGGGCGATGAGCCGCCGGCGCCGCCCCGCGCAGCGGATCGACCCCGCCGACCTGGGGGCCTACCAGCAGGCGATGCGCCGGGTCCTGACCTGCGACATCATCACCCGCGACCGGCCCCGCCCCGGAGTGCTCGCCAACGTCCTGCGCTGGGCCGACGAGCTGTCCGAGGACCTGCGCGAGCTGTTCGGCCACACCCTCATCGCCACCACCGAACACGTCCGCCTGGTCCGCGCCCCCGACACCCTGGACCCCACCCAGCGCCAGGTCTTCGCGCGCGCCGGCCGCCCCTTCGACCGGCGCCGCCTGGCCTACCTGTGCCTGCTGCTCGCCTCCTTCCAGCGCTCCCAGGTCGAGGTGAGCCTCGCCGACCTCATCCGCCACTTCACCCCCTCCGCCAACGCCGTCGGCGGCCTGGGCTACGACCCCACCGACGGCACCCACAAGGCCGCCCTCGTCGACGTCTGCTCCTGGCTGGTCGACCACGGCGCCCTGCACGTCTCCGACGGCTCCCTGGAGGCGTGGGCCGGCGGCCACGGTCAGGCCGACGCCCTCTTCGACATCGACCACGAGGTGTGCGAGGTGCTGTTCCGCCCCGTGCGCCCCGTCCAGCACGTCACCGGCGTCACCGGCCTGCTCGTCCACCACCCCGACGAGCCCACCCGCGAGCAGACCGCCCGCCGTGCCCGCCGGCTCCTCGTCGAACACCCCGTCGTCCACTACGCCGACGTCACCCCCGACGTCGCCGACGCCCTGCGCGCCCCCGGCGTCGCCGAGGAGGTCGCCCGCCTCACCGGCCTGACCGTCGAGCGCCGCGCCGAGGGCGTCCTGCTCGCCGACCCCGGGGGGCTGTTCACCGACCGCCCCTTCCCCGGGCGCGGCAGCGCCGTCAACCGCACCGCCGGGCTCCTGCTGGCCAAGATCGCCGACCGCATGGAGACCGCCCGGGCCGCCCTCACCCACCTGCCGCTGCCCGCGGCCCCGGACGCCCACGCCGAGCTCGCCGCCCGCATCGACTCCGCCCTGCCGCGCGAGGGCGTCGTCGGCGCCCTGGCCTGGACCCCTCCCGCCACCGCCGCCGCGGCCCCCGAGCCCGCGACCGCGCCGCTCATCGAGCAGGGCCGCCTGGAGGCGATGGTCGAGGACCTGTTCGCCGAGTTCGGCGCCGCCTCCTTCACCGCCGCCTGGCAGCGCGACCCCCGCGGACTGCTCGACGCCGCCCTCGAACTGCTCACCGACCTGTCCCTGCTGCGCCCCGTCCCCGGCGGCGTCCTCGTCCTGCCCGCCGCCCTGCGCTACCGCAACATCCAGGGCGCGCTGCCCCAGCGCCCCGACACCGGCATGCTGCCCCTGGGCCTCGAACCGGAAGGAACCTGATGTCCGCCGCCCGCTTCAAGCCCACCCGGGCCGGGGTGATCAACGTCTGGGACTACGTCGACGAGGAGTTCACCTTCGCCGACGGGCGCCTGGTCCTGCGCGGCCACAACGGTTCCGGCAAGACCAAGGCCCTGGAGGTGCTGTTCCCGTTCATCCTGGACGGCCACACCGACCCGCGCCGCCTGGACCCCTTCAGCGGCCAGAACCGCACCATGAAGTCCAACCTCCTCTACCGGGGGCAGGACGCCGAGTACGGGTTCGTGTGGATGGAGTTCGCCCGCCCGGGCGAGGGGTCCCGGCCCGAGACCGTCACCCTCGTCATCGGCCTGCGCGCCCAGCAGCACCGCGACGGCGTCGCCACCTCCTTCTTCGTCACCGACAAGCGCCTGGGCGTCGACTTCGGCCTGCTGGCCACCGACAACCGCCCCCTCACCGAGCGCCAGCTCAAGGTGGCCCTGGGCGAGGGCGCCCACCACACCTCCGCCGCCGACTACCGGGCCGCGGTCGACGCCCGCCTGTTCGGCCTGGGCGACCGCTACATCCAGCTCCTCGACCTGCTGCTGGCCCTGCGCCGCCCGCTGCTGGCCAAGGACCTGGACCCCGAGAAGGTCTCCGACACCCTCACCGCCGGGCTCAGCCCCGTGGACGAGGAGCTCATCGACCAGGCCGCCCGCGACTTCGCCAACCTGTCCGCGGTCCAGCGCCGGTTCGACGACGCCACCGCCGCCCACACCGCCGTCGAGGCGTTCACCGCCTCCTACACCGCCTACCTCACCGCCCACGCCCGGCACCGGACCTCCGGCGTCGCCGCCTCCCTGGCCCGGGCGCAGGAGTACATCTCCGCCCTCGCCGGGCACACCGCCGCGCTGGCCGCCGCCACCGCCGAGGGGGAGCGCCTGGCCGCGGAGGTCGCCCGGGCCGACGAGGAGGCCGCCGGGCTGGACGCGGTCCGCCGGGGCCTGTCCGAGAGCGAGGCGCTGCGCGACGCCCGAGCCCTGGAGGTCGAGCTGCGGCACAGCGACGACCGCGGCCGCGAACTCGCCGAGGCCGAGCGCCGCCTGCACCGCCAGGGCGAGGAGATCGCCCGCCTGCGCGAGGAGGCCGAGGGGGTCGCCCGGCACCTGGAGCAGCGGCGCTCCGCCATCGCCGACCTGCTCGCCGAACTGGAGGAGTCCGCCGACCTGGCCGGGATCACCGGCGACGGCGAGGGCCCCGCCGACACCGACCCCGAGACCGCCCGGGCCCGGGCCGCCGCCCGCGCCGCCGACCTCGACGGGGTCCGCGCGCACCTGGCCGACCTGCACCGGGTCGAGGCCGAACGCGCCCGCGCCGACGCCGACGCCGCCCGCGCCCTGACCGCCCTGACGGAGGCCGAGGAGGCCTGCGCCGGCGCCGAGGCCGGCCTGGAGTCCGCCCGCGCCGACGCCGCCGACGCGCTCGCGGCCTGGTCCGGCCGCTGGGCCCAGGGGCCGGGCGCGGTCTGCGACCGGGCGTCCCTGCCCGCGCTCGACGCCGCCCTGGACACCTGCGGCCAGCCCGGCGCGCCCACCCTCCCGGAGGTCTTCACCGACCTCACCGACCCCGCGCGCACCGACGCGATCCGCCACGAGCACCGCCTGGCCGCGGACCGCGAGCGGATCACCGCCGACCTGGCGGCGGCGCGCGCCGAACGCGCCGAGGTCGCCGCCGAGCGCGACGACGCCCCGCCCGCCGACCGGGCGCGGACCGCCCCGCGCGAGGGGCGGCCGGGCGCCCCGCTGTGGCGGCTGGTCCGGTTCGCCGACGGCCTGGACCCGGCCCGCGCCGCCGGGATCGAGGGCGCCCTGGACGCCGCCGGGCTGCTCACCGCCTGGGTCCACCCCGACCCGGACGCCGCCCGCGCCGCCCTGGACGGCCGCGCCGCCGACGCCCACCTGGTCCCGACCCCGCAGGAGGGCGCCCCCGCGGGCCCCACCCTGGCCGACGTCCTGGTCGCCGAGGAGCAGGACCACGTCCCCGCGGACGTGATCGACCGCCTCCTCGCCTCCGTCGCCCTGGCGGACGCCCCCGACGACCCCGTGGCCTCTGGAATCCCCATGGTCTCCGGCGGCACCACGGCACCTGGGATCTCCGCGGTCTCCGCCTCCTCTGGCGGTACCGCGGCACCGGGAGCCTCCACCACTCCGGGCATCTCCGATCTCCCCACCGCCCACATCAGCACCGCGGGCCACTTCTCCCTCGGGGTGCTGGCGGGCGCCGGCCCCAAGGCCGCCCCCGAGTTCATCGGCGCCACCAACCGCGCCGCCCGCCGACGCGAGCGCCTGGCCGACCTCGACGCCCGCATCCAGGCGTTCACCGCCGAACTCTCCGACCTGGAGGAGCGCCTCGCGGCCGCGGCCGACCGGGTCAAGGCGTTCGCGCTGGCCCGCACCGACCTGCCCGACACCGCGCCCGTCGCCCGCGCCCTCAAGACCGTCGAGCACCACGCCACCCTCGTCGCCGGGGCCCGCGCCGCCCTCGACCGGGCCCGCCTGCGCCTGGACTCCGCCACCGCCGACGTCGACGCCCACCGCACCCGGCTGCGCGCGGCCGCCGCCGAGCGCTCCCTGCCCACCGCGCCCGCCGACCTCGACGCCGTGGCCGCGGCCCTGGAGGCGTTCCGCGCCGCCCACCGCGCCCTGGTCCAGACCCGCGCCGACGTCGAACGCGCCGAGCACGACCTCGCCGAGCGCACCGCCACCATCGAACGCCTCACCCGGGCCCACACCGCCGACACCCGCTCCCACGAGGAGCGCGCCGCCGAGCACGCCGAGACCGTCACGCGGCTCCAGGTCCGCCAGGAGAGCGTCGACGCCCCCGCCCGCGAGGTCATCGACCGGCTGCGCCGCACCGAGGAGGACCTCGCCCGCACCCGCTCGGCCCTCGCCGACCTGCGCCGACGCGCCACCTCCGCCCGCGAGGACGCCGTCCGCGCCGAGGCCGGGATCGAGAACGGCCGCTCCTCCCTCCTGCTCGCCCTGGAGGCCGTGTTCGAGCACTGCGCGGGACTGGCACCGCTCACCCGACCCGGCACCCGGACCCTGCTGGGCATCGACGGCGACCGCGCCTGGCCCGCCCCGGCCCTGTGGCCCGGCGCCGAGGAGGCCGCCGACCGGGTGACCGCCGCCGTCACCGGCGGCACCGACCCCGCCGAGGCCCTGCGCTCGGTCCTGCCCCCGGGCGCGGCCGACACCCTGGACGCCTTCACCGCGACCGTCGGCACCGCACCCGTCACCGAGTCCGCCCTCAAGACCGCGGGCACCCGCATGTCCGAGGCGCTGCGGGTGTTCACCGACGCCCTCGCCGCCACCGCCGACGGCCACCAGGTGGACCACGAGGCCGACCCCAGCGGCCTCGTCGTCGTCCACGTCAACGACGAGGCCGGGCGCAACCCCCTCCCGGCCTTCGCGCGCCTGGTCGCCGAACGCGTCGAGGAGCAGGACGCCCTGCTCCGCCGCGAGGAGCGCGGCGTCCTGGAGGACGAGCTCCTCTCCGCCGTCGCCCAGCAGATCCACGAACGCGTCCGCACCGCCCGCGACCTGGTCCGCAGCATGGACTCCGACACCCGCTCGCGGCCGATGACCTCCGGCACCCGGATCGGCATCCGCTGGACCCGCGCCGACCACCTCACCGACCGCCGCCGCGCCGTCGCCGACCTGCTGCGCCGCGACTCCGCCGGCCTGGGGCAGGACGGCCTGACCGAACTGCGCGGCCTGCTGCGCGACCTGATCCGCGAGTACCACGCCGCCCACCCGCGCGCCACCTACAAGCAGGTCCTGGCCGCGGTCCTGGACTACCGCGAGTGGTACCGGTTCGAGCTGCGCAAGGCCGTCCCCGGCCAGGACGAGGTCCGCCTCACCAAGGCCAAGCACGAGGAGATGTCCGGCGGCGAGAAGTCCGCCGCCATCCACCTGCCCCTGTTCGCCGCCGCCAACGCCCTGTACTCCTCCGCACGCGCCACCTGCCCGCGCCTGATCGCCCTGGACGAGGCGTTCGCCGGCATCGACGACCGCTACAAGCCCGAGCTGATGGGGCTCACCGTCACCTTCGACCTCGACGTGTTCATGACCGGGCACGACCTGTGGGTGCACTACGACAGCGTCCCCATGGCCGCCCACTACGACATGCACCACGACAAGGCGTCCCACACCGTCTCCGCCATGTTCATGCTGTGGGACGGCGCCCAGGTCGTCGACGCCGACGCCGGGTTCTCCGGCAACGACGCCCTGTCCTCCCACCTGCTCGGCATCACCCCGAGCCGGTTCGTCCCCCTGGCCACCGAGGGCACCCTCCCCGTCGGCACCGACGACGCCCCGGGCCCGTCCGGACCGGGGGAGGAGGGCGCACCCGAGCCGGGGGAGGCGGCGTGACCGGCCCGCGGCCGACCCCCTGAACCCGCGGCACGGGGGCGGCCCGGGCGGACACCCGCCCCGGCCGCCCTCCCATCCGCCGTCTGCTGTTCGCCTCGTCCGGTCTGCGCGGCCTGTACGGCCTGCGCGGACGCCCCTGCGGGGCCGCCCCCGGGCCCCGGTCGGCACCCGAAGGGAAGGCGGGGGCTACCCTGGCCGGGCGGCGTCGACCCCCACGGGGCGGTGACCGCCCGGGGCGGGGAGGTCCCGACCGCCCCGGAGAACTCTTCGGGAAAGCCACAGATGAACACCATCAAGAACATCGCGGACTTCACCGGCCGGTGGTTCGCGCTCCTGGTCCTGGGCGGAGCCGTGCTCGGCCTCCTGCTGCCCGCGGCCACCGCGCCCGTCACCCCGTACATCTCGCTGCTGCTCGGCATCATCATGTTCGGCATGGGCCTGACCATGCGCCCGGCCGACTTCGCGATCGTCGTCCGCCACCCCAGGGCGGTCCTGCTCGGCGTCCTGGCGCAGTACACGGTCATGCCCGCCCTGGGCTGGGGCATCGCCCACCTGCTCGGCCTGCCGCCGCTGCTCGTCGTCGGCATGATCCTGGTCGGCGCCTCCCCGGGCGGTACCGCCTCCAACGTGATCGTCTACCTGGCCCGCGGCGACGTCGCCCTGTCGGTGGCGATGACCTCCATCTCCACGATGCTCGCCCCCGTCCTGACGCCCCTGCTCGTCCTGGGCCTGGCCGGGTCCACCCTGCCGGTGGCCGCCGGCGACCTGTTCCTGTCGATCCTGCAGATCGTCCTGGGACCGGTCGTCGCCGGCCTCCTGCTGCGCATGGCCGCCCCGAACCTGGTCGAACGCCTGCTGCCGGCGCTGCCGCTCATCTCGGTGACCGGCATCGTGGTCGTCGTCGCGGGCATCGTCGGCGCCAACGCCGACGCCGTCCTGGGCACCGGCCTGCTGGTGGCGCTCGCCGTGGTCCTGCACAACGGCCTGGGGCTGGGGCTGGGCTACCTGGTCGGCGTCGTCGGACGCCTCCCCGACAGCGCCCGCCGCGCCGTCAGCGTCGAGGTGGGGATGCAGAACTCCGGCCTGGCCGTCGCCCTGGCCACCGCCCACTTCTCCCCGCTCGCCGCGCTGCCGGGCGCCCTCTTCTCGGTCTGGCACAACCTGTCCGGCTCGGCGCTGGCCACCTACTGGGCCCGCCGCGCCCCGAAGGACGAGCCCGCTCCGACCCCCTGACGGGAGAACCGGCTACCCGGGCACGACCGGACCCACACGCGCATTCAGGGTCCGAAACCGGACACCCTTCTTCGCGTGATCGTGTCGCGCCGGAGAGTGATGCTTGTCAGGCTGTGGCCATGGCACGCATCCTCTCCGGCCTCCTCGCCCTGTCCCTGACCACGACCGGCGCACACCTCCTCCCCACCCCGCCCCCGCCGCCCGCACCGGCGCTCCCGCCCGTCCCGGTCGCGGTGCCCCATGCCCGCCGCCCGCGCCGGCGGCGCGTCCCCCACCCCCGCTGTCACTTCGACTGACCCCCGCGGAGGCGGCGCACCGCCTCCAGCGCGAGCCCGCCTCCCACGGCCGCCGCCCCCAGCCCGAACAGCCCGCCCAAGCCGAAACACAGCAGCCCGATGACCAGCAGCAACAGCACCGAGCCGAACACACCCCCGGGCGCCCCGACCTCGTAGGCCCGGTCCTCCAGGGTCGTCGACACCCATGTCTCCTCACCGTCCACGAGACGGGCGCCGACGACCCTGCCGGGCGCGCACCCGTGCGAGGAGTGGAACCACACCCCCTCCCGCGCGGGGCCGTCGCCCGGATCGAAGGTCCCGTAACACCGCACCTCCCGGCGCACCTGGGCCTCGTGGGTCACGGTCACCCGGCCGGCCTCCCCGGACCACCCGTAGGCGGCCCCGAGCGCCCGCACCTCGTGACCGCCGAACTGCACACCCACCGCGAGGAAGAAGTACGCGAGCAGACCGCTCACCGCCACCAGCCCCAGCCGCCGGGCCGGCGACCCGCCCGGCGCCCTCGGAAACCGCCCGGAGGACTCCGGCCGAGGCGCCCCCGGTGCCCCCCGGTGCTCCGCCCGCCGCCTCCGCACGTTCCGCCGCCCACGCCCGCCCATCCGGCCACCTCCACCGGACTCCGATCCCCCCGGCGCCCGCCCGGTTCCCCTCCCGCCGGCCCTTCCCATCGGGGAGACCACCGGCCCCGCCCCGCCTCCCCGCGGACACCGCCGCCCGCCGGATCAGGGAAACGACCCGTCCTCGGTCACACCCCGTTGACGCCTCCTCACCAGGGGCCGATATTCGGGTGCAGCGCGCTGAACGAAAGTCACCCCACCCCCAGAGGAACCCCCCATGCACCGACGACGATCGGCCCGCCCCACCGCCCTGCTCCTGGGAGTGCTCACGGTCCTCACCCTCGCCCCCGCTGCGCCCGCCACCGCCGCTGCCGCGGGCGGCACCGGCCCCTACGCCGCGGAGTACACCACCACCTGGCGCCTGCGCGACCACACGATCTACCGCCCCGTCGACCTGCCCGACGACGAGCCCCTGCCCATCGTCGTGTGGGGCAACGGCGCCTGCCGCGCCGACGGCACCTGGTTCGAGAACATCCTCACCGAGTTCGCCTCCCACGGCTTCCTCGTCATCGCCAACGGCCGCCCCGGCGGCAGCGGAAGCACCGACCCGGAGATGCTGACGGAGGCCGTCGACTGGGCGGTCGACGAGAACACCCGCCCGTTCAGCGAGTACCGCGGGCACATCGACACCGACCGCATCGCCGTCATGGGCCAGTCCTGCGGCGGCCTGGAGGCCTACGAGGTCGCCGACGACCCCCGCGTCACCACCACCGTGCTCTGGAACAGCGGCCTGCTGACCGACCGCGACGACGACCTCCTCGACGACCTGCACGCCCCGATCGCCTACTTCACCGGCGGCCCGAGCGACATCGCCCACCCCAACGCCCTGGACGACTACTCCAAGCTCCCCGCCGGGCTGCCCGCCTTCATCGGCCACCTCGACGTCGGCCACTACGGCACCTTCGCCGAACCCAACGGCGGCGAGTACGGCCGCGTCGGCACCGCCTGGCTGCGCTGGCACCTCAAGGGCGACGCCGCCGCCCGCGCCGAGTTCCTCGGCACCGACTGCGGCCTGTGCGGCACCGACTGGGACATCGACCACAAGAACTGGCCCTGACCCCGCCCCGACCCCCGCCCGGCCGTGTCCCTGCCGCCCCACGGCCGGGCGGGCCGCCGGCCCCGGCGGCGGACCCCGCCGGGGCCGGCCCGCCCCTACCCGCCCGGCAACCGGTCCATGGGGGATTTCGGGGCCCGGGAGGGGGCGTCCGCCCCCTACTCGCCCGGCAACCAGTCCATGGGGGGATTTCGGGGTCTGGAAGGGGCCGGCCCGCCCCTACTCATTCGGGAACCGGTACCCGAACTGCTCCAGCCGCCCCCGCGCCCGTCCCAGTTCCTCCTCCGTGAACAGCGCCGCGAACTCCGGCCGCAGCACCAGCGCCTCCACCGTCAGGTCCAGACGCCCCTGGTCCCACGCCCTGGACGAAGGGTCGGCCCGGCCACACCCGAGCCCGGAGCCCCCACCGCTGCCGCGCCGTCCCCGGTGTCCGCACAGCCCCCGGGGCCCCGAAAGTGCGGCCCTACCGCCTGCGCCCTAGCCCACCACCTGGCCGCATCCCCGCCATGGCCCCATGGCCATCCCCGCTCCGGTGGGGGCGATCCGCCCCGCCCGTGGTCCTGCGCGGCCTCTCGCCCCGGAGCGTGGTCCCGCTGCGCCCCTCACTACAGTTCCGGTCCATGACGGACTCCCCCCACCGCACCGCTGCGAACGATGAGGAGCTCCTGGAGAGGCTGCACGCATGTGCGTGGGGCAGGGGAGACTCGATCCCCTCCCCTGGCCACCTCCCGGACGAACCCTTTCCGCCTGTCACGATGGCCGAGGTCGAACAGGCGGAACACAATCTGGGGTACCGGCTTCCCGCATTGCTCCGGCGCATGTACACCGAGATCGGTGACGGAGGGTTCGGTCCGGAGGGCGGTCTCGCATCATTGACACCGCGCGGCGTTCCGCCCCGGCACGTGCGGGAGTGGCCTTGCGCGACCTCCGTCCGGGAACAGCGCCCGGGATGGGCACCACCGACGTCATGGTTCTTCCTGACCGGCGGCGGCTGCTCCATGGAGTGGTACGTCTCCCTGATCGCGGTCGACCACCCGGTGCTCCTCTGGGACGCCGACGGCTGGGAACCGGACCGGGGCCAGAGCCCCCATGACGGCCTGCGCTACGCGGCGCCGTCCCTACGCCACTGGCTGTGGACCTGGGTGGAAGGAAAGGACGTGTGGGACGGGGCCCTGGCCCAGATCGAAAGGGACACCCACAGCTGACGAAATGAGCGCCGAACCCCCGCTCCCCACACAGCCCGGCTGAGCGGTCGTCATCCGACCCCGGTGGCCACCTCAACGGCGGGGGCGCTTCTTTTCCCGAGCCGAGCGAATGGCGAAAGACATCGACGTATCGCTTTCCGCGGTGCCCTCCTGGCCGAAATCGGCCACGCTGTGGAGCGGGCGAGTCCTTATCGTTAAGAAGAGATCGTGGTGGTGAGAGTAGTGTTCTTCTCCCATAGCCGGTTCAGGGCGGTATTCCGAGGGGCGTTTTCTGTGCGTCCTTTGCGGAGGTTGTGATGAGCGCCGGGGATTCTTCGAGGTCGAACGCCAGGAAACCTCTGGCCGTGAACACCGGTCACACCGGGAACCAGTGCGAGTACCCGGGATGCACCGACCGCAACGCCAGCCTGTCCACGATGTGGGACCGCCCCGACCATGAGAACGACTGGTCGAGCAACCGCGAGCTGCGCTGCGGTGAGCACTGGGGCAGGGACGCCCCGAGGGTCCCGCGCCCCCGTGCGCCGCTGCCGGTGGACTCTGGCAGGAAGAGCTCCTCGGATCGCCGGGAGAAGCCGGCCGGGGAAGCCCGTGTGGCCCCTGCTCCCCGTTCTTCCGCGAAGAGGGGCACGCGAAAAGCGAGCGGAAAAGGGGTGGCTTCTGCGAAGAAGAATGCCTCCCGTAAAGTCACCGGACGAGTGCGCTCCGAACGCGATAAGCCGCTGTTCATCGCCCCTACAAGAAAAACCGTGGCGGTTCAGAAGGAGAAGATTCCCCTGGATGAGTCCTGGCTGAGGGGCAGGAAACCCACGGGCATGGCCGATCTGGACGCCGCGCGCCCGGTGGCACTGGAACTCCTGAACCGGAGGCGCTTCGACGCCGCCGCCCGCCTCTGCACGGAACTGCTCGCCTCCGGAGCCGGATTCATGCGGGAGGCGGGTGAGGAGGGGGACAGGATGCGTCGTCTCCTCAAGGCCTGTCGTGACGCGGCCCGGGCACGGGTCGGGGCTCAGGGGGCGGTGCCCCGGGCCAGGAGGGGCGGCGAGCCCTCTCGACAGAGGAAGCGTGCACAGCAGCGGGTGAACGGCGGAGCACCCTCTCGTGAGAATGCAGGGGGCGCCGCTTCGCCCAAGGTGGTGATGCCCTCTGGGGACGACGCCGCTTTCCCCAGGGTCCGGTGGCTCATCAAGCGGGACCCCGCCACGGCGCTCTCCCTCTGCGACCGCGTGCTCGCCGACCTGCGCCGCATGCCGGAGGCCGAAGGCCGGGAACAGACCCTGGCCCGCTGGACACGGCTGCGTCGGTACGCGGAGAACGAGACGAGGCGCAGGAGCCGCTCTCGGAAGTGATTTGGCAAGCGTGAGCCCTCCTGCCCTGGCGGAGCTCCTGCCGGGACCGCTGGATCCCGGCCGCACTGTCGCCGCGCGCCCGGTCACAGAGCACGGCCGGAACGGTGCCTGACCGATTTCTGTGGTTTCGCCACGCCGACCGTGCCCGGCGTGGTAATTCCGATGCAGGTCCTGTTCGCCACCGCTGTCCCCATGGTGGGCCGGGCCGTCGGCGAGGTTGTTCCCGCTCATCACCTCCGGTTGTCGCGTGACCCATTCCCCTACGACCACGAACTGGAAGGTGACGCATGTTCACCGAAGGCCACCTGACCCGAACCCCGGGACACGATCCCCGGTGGATGCTGTTCGCCGTCCTGGATGTCGCCACCACCGGCTACCACCCCGAGCGCGATGACCGGATCTACGAGGTGGCCGTTGCCCGCATGCGCGGAGACGGCGCCGTCGTGGGCGAGTACTCCACCCTGGTCAATCCCCGGCGCCCGGTCCCCTACGAGGAACACGCGGAGATCACCGACGCCCACGTCGCCAAGGCCCCCGGCTTCGACCGGGTCGCGGGGGACCTGCTCGCCCACCTGGCGGATGCGGTGGTGGTCGCCCACAAGCTCGACCACGAGGATCGGTTCCTCGACAGCGAGCTGAACCGAATGGGCGTGCGAGTCTCCGGAGTTCCGGGCCTGTGCACGCTCCGGCTCCTGCGCAGCCAGCTCGACACCTGGCCCTACAAGCAGCGGCACCTGTACCGGCTGCTGATCGGGGGTTGGCCGGCGTGGCGGTCGAACGCGCTGTCCAGCGCCCGCCAACTCGCGCACGTGCTGCGCATCCTCATCGCGGAGGGCCCACAGCCCCTGCACTGGAACGGACCCGCGCCCGTGGCGCTCCTGGCGGTGCCGCGCACGGGTGTCATCACCCCCTACATCGTCGACATGAACGGTGTGGACAAGGGGTGGCTCTCCACCCTGGCCGCGGCGCTGCCCGATATGGACCCCTCGCCCGAACCCTCGCCCCGAGAAGCAACCGTCTACCGGGCGACCCTCGACCAGGCCCTGGCCGACGGGAAGGTCGTTGCGGAGGAGGCCGAACGGCTCGCGGAACTGGCCACCGCGGCGGGGTTCACCCAGACCACGATCCGCAGGGTGCACGAGCAGGTGCTGTTGGAGGCACGGACCCGGGCGGAGGCCGACGGCGTGGTGACCTCGGCCGAGTTGCGGGAGCTGGAGAGGGCGGCGGCCTACCTGGGGACCGGACACGTCATCCAGGACCTGCTGAACCTGGCTGCGCAGGAACGGGAGCGCAGGAACGGACCCCTCAAGGGGTGGCGCATCGTGCCGGTCGGGACGTCAGAGGCCATCGACGAGGCCGTGTCGTACGCGGGTTCCCAGGGGGCGGCCATCGGGGTCAACGTCACCAAGACCGTGCGGCTGGTCATCGCCGAAGAGGGGGAGACCGATCCCAAGGTGCGGCGCGCCATCGAGGGCGGCCACCGTGTGGCGACGCCGGAACAGGCCCGTGAGGTGCTGCGCGAGGCGGTGAGCCAGGCGGAGTCCCGTCTGTTCGGTGAGCGGGAGCCGGTGGAGGACGACGACCGCGGCGCCGGCGAGAACGACCGCTCGTGGCGGGCCTCCTGGCGGCCCCGGGAACTCGGCCCAGGGGACTACCACCGCGAGTTCGTGGCCCCCTACGCCGACCGGGACCGTGCGGAACGTCGGCCTGTCGCGGCCGCCCTGTGGCCCCTCTGAAACGGCTATCGGACCTTTGAAGACCTCCGGTCCTCCGGTGAGCGCATCGGAGGACCGGAGGTGACCGGGTACGGGGTCCGGCCCGGCGTTCAGTCCGTGACGATGGTGATCGTCCTGTCGGCGCCTCCGGCTCCCGGTGGAGCGTCATGTGAAAATCCCCTGGGAGTGTACGAATTCCCCTGGTGTTGTCGATGTCAGCCCCTCCTCAACCGCATTCGTCGCCCTCTCCTCTCTCCTCTCTGCGAGCCATGTGCCACTCCCGGCACTGCCCACTGGCAGACACCTGTCACCGTGTGGTCACAGCACAATGACCGCGTAACGGATACCCGGTACCACCTCCTCCGTGAAAGGAAGAACGGAGCGGCCCGGTACCCCTCCGAGGCCGGTCCCACCCCCACGGAGGCCCCATGGCGCACAACCACTCCTGCGCGAACGCCAAAAACCCCGGTTGCCGCTGCTCCGGCTGTGGCGGCAGCCTGCACGGCTGGCCCGCCCACTTCGAACGCGCGGCGGGATCTCCGAGCGAACGCGACCGCTTCCGCCGCCACACCGACCTGGAATGGGTGTCCGCCCTCGGAACCGGCAAGACCCGCGAGAACCGCTTGCAGGCCCCCACCCTACGGCTGAAGCGGGCCGGGACCACATGTGCGGCCGCCGACGCCGCCGACTGGCTCGCCCGCGACCCCGACCTCATCACCGCGGGGCGCGACCTGGGCCACTCCCTGCACGACACGGCCCTGCCCGAACTGCACCGCCATGCCGCACAGCATCCCGACCGCTTCCCCGGCGCCAAGGAGCTGGACAAGACCATCCCTGGGCACTTCTGGTGCACCCTCCTTGCCGAACTCTCCGGGGCCGGGGACACGGTCCAGCGCTACTCCGACCGAGTACCGGAACTCGCCAAGCAGGTCCTCCTCGATGGCGAGATCCCTCCGGACTGGGGACCGGTGCAGAACCATCTTGCCGAGGCCGCGCTGACCGCGGTCTGGAAGTGCGCCGGCAGCGTCCTCCTCGGCGACTTCACCGGCCTCATCCGCATCGCGCGCCTCGTGTCCCTGTTCATCTGCCCCGACCCGGCCAGGCACCCGCTCATCGTCCGCCGCTCGCTCGTACCCCTGGTCAAGGAGGACGTCATCACCGAGACCACTTTGACCCGCCTCCAGCAGGCCTTCCCCACCGACCCCGCTCCCTGACCCCGGTAAGCCCCGGCCCGAGGGGCGGCGTGCTCACGAAGCAGGCCCCGTGCTCGGCTTATCCGTATCTTCGCTACCCGGGTGGAGGAGAAGGTTGGGATCATTCGTCACTGATAGGCGATCAGTTCGTTTTCTCCCCAGTGTTCTCCGCCGACCAGTAGCACAGCCCCAGGGACGCCGACCAGGGATCCCGGGAACTGGGAGAGACTCGTGCTCTGAAGGGCGGGCAGACCAGGATCGAGGAGTTTGGTCTCCCCGGTTTCCCATGAGGTGAATCCGATGGTTGCCGTTGTTTCGTCGGTGTCGCTTTCAACGATTTCGACACCTACTACGCCTTCTGGTAAAGGTAGGGCGTGCCTGCTCTCCTCGGATTCCTCGAGGTTTTCGGAGGTCTCCATCGACGCGATGGGATCCAAATCAGCGTTGAGCAGCTCGTAGTGGCTTCCTTGAGCGGCTGTCGCCTGTATCAGGATTCCGTTTTCATGGAAAGCGATGACACTCCCCTCGGCGCTCACTTCGATTTCGCCGCTCTCGATCCCGATGGCATGCACTTCGCGGCTCTCATTGTTGGCGAGTAGAACCGAATCTTCTTCGACGGCGAAGGAAATTCTGGGAAACCTGTTCTCTGACGAGTAGGCGAATTCCTGACGCCAGAGTTCGGTTCCGTCCGCCAGGTCTACGGCGACCACCGCTACAGCCGACTCGAAGGGGCGGTGACCACCGTCCTCAGGGGTGCACGTGACGAGGACGAGCAGTGTCGACCCGTGGATGGCGGTGTCGTCCTGGCTGGAGGGCAGTTCGGGTGCGATTTCACAGGACAGGGGCTTCTCCTGTTGCCAGCGTTGTGTGCCATCGTCTACCTCGATGACCGACAGCGGCCGGTACTCCTCCAGTACACCTTCCGGCCGGTGCACCCGCTCGGCCTCGGACACTCGTCGCAGATCCCAGGGTGCCAGATCTTTTCTGACCCGGAACTCTCCCTTGACGGCACCCGTGCCCGCGTCGAGGATCAGCGTCTCTTCGGGCGGTTCTTCTCTGTCGGGTCCGCGGGCGACCAAGAACGCGGAACCATCGGCAGTGAGGCCTGCGGAGAAGAACTCCTCCTCGGAGACCAGGTGGCTCCACACCTCTTCACCGGTGTCTCCGTGGAGAATGACGATTCCCGTGTCGAGTGTCACCGCCGCCCCCATCGCCACGGGTTCAACATTCAGTATTCTGCTTTCTTCCGGTGCCTGCCATTCCCAGCCGACTTCGGAAACATATTCGACGGCGCCCGGCGTGGAAAACTCACCTCCTGTAGCACCTGGGCTGCCGGGCCAGCCCGCTGAAGAGCAGGCTGAACTCAGCAGGCACAGGAAGGTCGCCGCAACAAGGGCTGGCATGCGACGGCTTCTTTCGGGCTTGGACATCGGTCCCCTTGTCCTAGGAATTGGTTACAATGTTGTAGTATTCATCGTAGTCCAATCCATAGGTTTCAGTTCTTGCGGAGACTGGGCTCTCGCTGTTATTTCTGAATCCGGATTTAATGGAGTCGTTGACGTCATTTCTGGTTACGGGTGAAAGTGGTTCGCCTGCTGCCGACTCTACCTCTTCAGAGTAAACCCACTCCTCCCAATTGGCGATGAGTCGCCCGTCAGAGTCAAGTACTGCGGCCTCGCTCGGCAGGGAGAAGCCGAATTCACGAAACTCTTCGGGGCTCATGCCGGCGGCTGCTTGGATCATGGCGTTGTTCTTGAGTTGGAGAAGATATTTTCCTGAATGATCCTCTTCGGGATTGGGGACATGGGAATCTGCGAGCGATTCCTTGATGGTGACCTTGAGGGCCTCGACTCCCATGTCTGCTATGGGTAGGCCGTCTGGTGTCGGAACCCCTGAGAAGAGGATGTCCACAACGTTCCCTGTCACCTTGTTCCTGTAGTCGATCGAGGCGTTCGTGTTGTTCGGTCGGGCTGCCCCGACGTCGGCCAGGGCATTGTCGAGGATCCCGTTCAATATGCCCGCTCTTTGTGGGATCTGAATATCTTCGCTCCGCTCGCCCTCGCCCATGTACGGTCCCATTTCTTCTGTTGCGGCGAAGAAGAGCTCAGTTTTGAGGAAGGTTGCCGCCTCTTCGGATCCCACGATGTACTCGGCGAAGACTTCACGCCTGTCCATGCTGATCTGTGGGTTGCCCACCGGATCGAAGGAGCTGGCCCCTTCTTCGCTGCCACTTTCGATCGCATTGGAATCGATTCCGTAGTCGCTTCCCATGGCATCCAGGGTGGCGAGAAATATGTCTGCGAAGGAGTAGGCGATCTCCGGATTCAGGTGGCTGAAGGAGATGTCCTCCCAAACAATGGGATCTCCCTTGTCGTCCTTGAGAACCGGGTCTTCCATTGAGTGCCCGGTCCTGCTGAGCTTGTTCTGCATCTCCTCGGATGTGACGAGGTCCACGAAGTCCAGGAAAACTCTGTCCCCGATGTCGGACTTCACTTCGTCACCGCTCTGCTGGTATTCGGTGATCCAGTCGGTGATGCCGCTGACAGCCGCGCCGTCGTCCTCCCAGCTGTGGGTGTAGAACGTCTCCAGGAACTTCTCCGGACTGAGGTCCCCGTGGCTTTCGTAGTGTTCGTAGGGGTTCCCTTCGAAGTCCTCGCCGGTGAGAACGATGTGGTTTGCCTCATCGTTCCTGCTGGCCACCTCGATGATGTTCTGGAAGTTCTCGTCCCCTGGCTTGCCGGGGGAGAAGTAGGGGATATCCAGGGTGGCGGCGACCGTCCCCATGAGCGCGGTGGAGAACTCCGTGCCGCCCTGGACTCCGGGGCCGGAGCTGTCAAGGAACGTGCTCAGCGTGGTGAACGGGCGCCCCCAGGCGCTGTAGGCCTCGGCGAAACCGGGGAGCTCTGAATCGTGGTTGAGCTCGTTGACGTCCGGGAACTCGGGAATGTCCAGGACGTCTCGCACGTCCTGGGGCAGCCGTCCCACACCGCCGCCGATGCCTTCATCGGACAGGACGAGCATCGAGTTCGCCAGGTGGCGATTGATGTCTTCCCGTAGCGAGTCGCTGATGTGCTCACTGCTGTTGACCTGGTCCACGAATCCGAGGAAGCCCTGGTCGTCGCCGCCGATTTCCTCAAGGTCGCCGAAGAGGGTCTCCAAGAACTCGACCTCACCGTCCAGCAGCTTTTCTCCGCTCTGCTGGGCGGTCAGGCCGCGGGCGACCACGGCGGATATCAGCGCGAGGTACTCGGGATTGTCCTCCAGTAGTTCGAGGCTGACTTCATTGCCGTCCAGAACCGCATGGCCGAGGTGCGTGGCGATGAGCTCGGCCTGGCCCTCATCCACGTGGTAGTAGTCGAAGTCCCCGGTCGTGTAGAAACCGATGTTCTCGTTGGTGCCGAAATGACCGCCGTCCGCAAGGGCCCTGATGTTCTCCGGGGTGGGTCCCCCCTTCAATATCTCCCGGGACTCGTCACACCTGGTCTCCAGATCTCGCCACGCCTTGTCGGCCTTGAGGTTGTACGACTCGATGATCTGCTGTGCGATCATGAGGTTGTCAGGTTCCGCGGAGTTGGCGAGCGCGGTGGAAAGGTCTCCCTTGATCTCCTCGATCTTGTTCTCGTACCACTGCACGTCGGTGCTGATCTTGTCGAGGACACCATAGGCGTGGGTGCAGGCCAGCATCGAGCTGCTCCAGGCGAACTGGTTTTCATTTGCTGCTGTACTGAGATTCTCACTGATCATGTCGGAGAACTCGAACGCCACATGGGTTGTGATGGTGTTGTAGCCACCGGACCGTCCGATGATGAGGGAGTGGAGTTCCGCGAACGCATCCCTTGCGGAGGCGACGGTTCCACGGTCGATCTCGCATTCGTTGTAACTGAGCGCGGACAAGTCATGGACTCCTGGGGTGATCCTGGGATGGAGGAGGTCAGTAGGGCTGGATTCCGTTGATGGGTATGTCGAACCCCTCGCTCGACTCCAGATCCGTCACGGCCGCCTCGCGGGCGCCCGCCTGGACGTTCCCGGCGAGTGTCCGCGCGTGATCGCCGACCTCGACCATGTGCTGTTCGTGGTCGGTGCCGAAGGTGCCCCAGCCGGTCACTCCAGGGGCGCCGCTGACTGCGCTTTTAGCGGTTTGGACCGCCTCGTTGAAGTCAGTGGGAAGATCGCGAAGCCGTGCTGCGGCTTCAGCTGAATCCGATCCGCCTGCATGGGCGTCGTCGACGTTCACGCCTGTGCCTTCTGACACGCCCCCACCCGCCTTCCTTCTCTCAAGTCCTCGTACGTTCGGTACGGCGGCTCTTAAGAGCTCATCTCATTTGGTTTCTCGGTAGCCTGCTCCTGTGTCGATGGTGGAACGGCTGGTGCCGGACGAGCTGTGGGAACTGTTCCAACGGGTGGTGCCCGAGGCGCCCACCCGCCCCCAGGGCGGTGGGCGGCGCAGACACGGTGACCGGCAGGTGCTGGCCGCGATCATCTTCGTGGCCACCAGCGGCTGTACCTGGGCTCAGCTCCCGCCGGTGTTCGGCCCCTCCGGGCCCACCGCGCATCGGCGCTTCACCGAGTGGACCCGGGCCCGGGTGTGGGCCAAGCTCCACCGCCTGGTCCTGGACGAGCTCGGCTCCCAAGGCGAGCTGGACTGGTCGCGGTGCGCGATCGACTCGGTGAACATGCGGGCCCTCAAAGGGGGGACCTGACGGGTCCGAATCCTGTCGACCGAGGCAAGAAGGGGTCGAAGATCCACCTGATCACCGACCGGCAGGGTTTGCCCCTGTCCATGGCTATCTCGGGGGCCAACACCCACGACAGCCAGGCGCTGCAGCCCCTGGTGGAAGGGATCGCTCCGATCCGCTCCCGTCGCGGACCCCGGCGGCGCAGACCGGGCAAGCTGCACGGCGACAAGGGCTACGACTACGCCCACCTGCGCCGCTGGCTCCGGCGCCGGGGGATCGTGCACCGTCTGGCCCGCCGGGGTGTGGAGTCCTCGCAGCGGTTGGGCAGACACCGGTGGCAGGTGGAACGCACCATGGCCTGGCTGGCCGGATGCCGCCGACTTCACCGCCGCTACGAGCGCAAGGCCGACCACTTCCTGGCCTTCGCCGGCATCGCCTGCACGCTGATCTGCTACCGCCGACTCACCAAATGAGATGAGCTCTTAAGGGCCGTGGCCGCCCGATTACTCGAATGGAAGGTATCGGGGGCAAGCGGTCCTTATCAACTCGTGCATGCGGAATCCGGGTCAGAAGAGGGACTTCGGAAGTTCTTCCACCACTGGCTGTTTCTTGCGAGGCGAGGGTCGGTGCCTCTGTGTTCTGTTGCACCCACTGTCTCCTGCCGTGAACCGGACCCGGCTCGGGCGGCTCCGGGAGCGCTGGCGCTTTCAGATGGGAGAACGCTCCGGATACTACATTCGGACTTCAGAGCGCCACCCTGTGTAGTAACGCCAAGTCATGGAGACCGAAACCCCGTGCGCTGATAGGAACACGGGCCCCGCCATCACCCTCGAGGACATCCAGACCTAGGCAGACCGCCTCGAAACCCTCATCACCGACCTCGCCTACCCCCTCTTCCCCCACAGCGAGCCACGCGCCACCTTCACCGACTACGCCTGCGGGCTGCTCGCCGACGTGGACCGCAAGAACTCCTGGCGGTTCGCCGAACACGCTGGACACCGCCGTGCTTACCCCGTGGAACACCTCCTGGACGGCGCTCGGTGGGGCCACGACATTCTCACCCGCCGCACCCGCGCCCACATCCGCGACCACCTAGCCAACCCCGAGGCGGTCCTGGTCGTCGACGACACCCAGGTCATCGAGAAAGGCAGCCGGTCGGTCGGCGTCGCCTACCAGTACTGCGGCCTGACCGGACAGGTCGAGAACTGCCAGACCCTCGTGACCTGCACCTACGCCGCACCGGCCGGGCACGCCCCTACGACCAAAACCGCCCTGGCCGAGCAGACCACCTTCACTTATCTGGCCACCGACACCGTCAGGTCGAACGCGTCGGCCAGGCCGGTCATCGCTGTGGCCAGCACCTCGGCGTCCTCACTGCTCTGCTGTGCCTCGTTCGGATTCGCACCCGTTCCACCGCTCATGCGAGATGTGACCTTCCCAGGGGGTGGTACCAACCCTCGTCACCCTTGTGCCACAAAACTCCTGCTTGCCGCCATAAGTTACCGCTCCGTACTGAGAGCAACGGATCTGCCCTGAGGTTCATGGCTCGCGACCTGGGTTTCCAATGGAACCCGTGACCACTTTCGGCCAGACGAAGGTGCCCGGGCAAGAAACCCAGATCGGCTCACCGGCGTTGTCCGCTGGACTCGCGTGATCCGAGTCTGACCTTGTGCACCTCCAAACGCTGCGTGAGCAGGTGCCGGCCTGGGATCTGGGCCTGCTGTGGTGGCTGACACGGAAGGGGATACCGCAAGGGATGGAAAGTCCGTTGCGGTGGATCAGAGTGCTCATCGAGGGCCACCGGGAGCCGGTCGCCGTGCTGAGCCGCGAGCGCGCCGTCGCAGATACGCAGGAGGGTGCGTTGTTGAGAGCCAGAGCCGAGGATGCTCTGGTTCTGGAGAAGGCCCCCTGGGACCGCCGCTCGCTCCGCTCGCCCTCTGGGGGCTGCGTCTCCCACAACCTCACCCGGCCCTCCGGCGAACGAGGCGTGCGATCCGCACCCGGTCGTCCGCGGCGGCTGACACCATGGTGGAAAGCCGTGTGCTCACCCCGCTCCCGCAGTACCGCCCCCGTCCCCCCGAGTGCACAGGAGTCTTGGTGCAGTCCAACACCTACAGTCCGACCGCGATCTTCGGCAGCCACACACGGTACGTCGTCCCCCTCTTCCAGCGGCCCTACGTCTGGAACCGGGACGAGCAGTGGGAACCGCTCTGGCAGGACGTGCGATCGGTCGCCGAACGACTGCTGGAGCCCCAGACCCTGCTCGCCCCGCCGGCGCCGCACTTCCTTGGGGCCGTCGTCTTGGACCAGCAGAGCATCCCCACCGGGTACATCGCGGTGCGCCGGGTCATCGATGGGCAGCAGCGGCTGACCACCCTCCAGCTCCTGCTCGACGCGGTGCGAAGGGCGGTACGGTCGCACGGCCGATCCGAGGACGAGCCGGCGCTGCGGATCCTGGTGCGCAACGAGGCGCAGATCGCCGGCGACGCCTCCGAGATCTTCAAGGTCTGGCCGACGGACCGGGACCGGGACGGCTTCCGGGCGGCGATGGGGGAGGACGGGGTTCTCGGCCAGGGGGACTCCCCACTGGTGCGGGCGCACGGCTTCTTCTTCGAGGAGATCACGCGGTGGGCCCTGGACGACGGTGAGGGGGCACCCGGCGGGTCCCCGCAGGAGCGGCTGAACGCTCTGGTGCGCACGGTCCGCGACCACCTGCGCTTGGTCGTCATCGACCTCGAACCCGGGGACAACGCCCAGGTCATCTTCGAGACCCTCAATCACCGGGGCAGCCCGCTGCTGGCCGCCGACCTCATCAAGAACCTGCTCTTCCAGGTCGCGGAGCAGCAGGGCGCCGACGTGGAGCGGATGTACCGGGACCATTGGGCGCCGCTGGACGGTGACCGGTGGCGGGAGGAGGTCAGTCAGGGGCGGCGCATGCGCCCCCGGATCGACATGTTCTTCCAGGTATGGCTGACCATGCGGCTGCGTCGCGAGGTCCTCCAGGACCGGCTCTTCGTGGAGTTCAGGGAGCTGCTGGCCACCGGGGGGACGACGGCCGCCGCCCTGATGGAGGAGGTCGCCGCCGACGCGCGGGTCTACCAGGGCATGGCGGACGCCCCCTATCACTCCGTCGAGGGCCTGTTCCACTACCGGGTGGTCCGGGCCCTGGACACGGCGGTCGTGGCGCCACTGCAGCTGTGGCTCATGCGCTGGGACGAGTCAGACATGCCCGAGGAGCAGCGGCACCTGGCGCTGGGGGCGCTGGAGAGCTGGATCGTGCGCCGGTCCTTGTGCCGGGCGACGGTCAAGGACATCAACCGCTTGGTCGTCGCCCTCCTCCGGGCCGTGCACGAGGCGGGGCCCGCGCAGGCGGGTACAGCGGTTCAGCGGGAGCTGAAGCGGCAGACCGCCTCCTCCCGGTACTGGATCGACGACGACCAGTTGCGGACGATCCTGCGGACCGCTCCGCTGTACCGGCAGCTCACCCGCCCCCGCATGCGCATGCTTCTGGAAGCGGTGGAGGACTCCCTGCGCGGCCCGTGGGGTGAGGGACAGCCCTGCCCGCGCCAGCTCACCGTCGAGCACGTGATGCCCCAGCAGTGGGCGGAACACTGGGGGGAGGACGTGCTCGGTGACCCGGAGGCGGAGCAGGCCAGGGAGGATCACGTCCACGTCCTGGGCAACCTGACCCTGGTCAACGACAGGCTCAATCCCGCACTGTCCAACCGCCCTTGGACCGACGAGACCACGGCGGCCCGGGGGATCAACGGCAAGGGCAAGCGATCCCTGCTGCTGGAACACAGCACCCTCAAGCTCAACGCGCTCCTGGCCGTCGGCCATGAGAGGGAGTGGACCGAGACGGACATCGACCAGCGCACCGAGGAGCTGATCGACCACATCGTCCGGATCTGGCCCCGCCCCGAGCAGGAGGGGCCGGGCACCGCAGTGGTCATGGAGAACACCGCGGTGGGGGAGGGGCACGGTGACGCCGACCGGAGCGCCGCCGCCGTGGACCACCACGGCAAGTACCGGGGACTGTGGCGCTGGCTGCGGGACCGGGACGGCGACCGGATTCCGATGGACTTCGCGCAGGTGGCGGAGGCGGCCGGGGTCCCGTTGCCCGACTCGGCCTACAACCATTCCCCCCACTGGTACTCCTACGAGGGCAGCGCCCTGGGCCGGGCCATCCGTGACGCCGGCTGGCGCGCCACGAAGGTGAACCTCGACGCCAGGACCGTCTGCTTCGTCCGCTTCGACCAGGAGGGGTGACCCCGGCTCCCCCGGCTGGGCGCCCGTTCGGCGCACCGGTCCGACGCCGTGCCGCTAGGATCCGGTGGGGCCCGACGGGGCCGTTCCGCACGGCCGCCGCGGCGCAGCCTCCACCCCCTTCCCCCTACCCCCGACCGCAGGTGAATAGAGCTTTCAACGTGGATATCAGCGACCCCAGGGCGCGTAAAGCCGCGGCACTCGCCGAGGAACGCCTCCGGCTGGCCCGCATCCGTGAGGAACGGGAGCGCGGCCGCAGGGACAGCGTCTGGCAGGAGTTCGGAGCCGAATCCGAGCGGATCCCCGACCTCCGTGACACGGTCGAGGCCGTGGTCGCCGAATCGGGAGACGACGCGGGCGGCCCGGCTCAGGGGCTGCGGGCGATGCTGGAGGGGCGGATGTGCCCCGGGGCTCCCGGGCTGCTGCTGGAACTGCTACGGGACCTGCCTCCCGACACCGCCGCCGGTCACCTGGCGCGCCTGCACGGTATCGGCGTGCCCGCTCTGGCGAGGTGGACGCGCCTGGGTGAGTTGCTGCACGGGCAGCGTGAACCCGCTACGGAGGAGCTCCAGGGCCTGCCCTCGCTCGATCCGGCGTTCAGCCTGTGGCGCGATGGCGAACTGCTGCGCCGGGGCAACAGGCTGAGGAGTCTGGAGCGGTTTCTGGAGAACGCGCCTCTCCCCCTGGTCGACGACCTTGTGGACCGGGGAACCGCCTTTCCCCTCGGTGGACAGGAGCGCTCGGACCCGCAGGAGAACCTCTACCTGTTGGCGCGCCGCAGCCCGGAGAGGTTGACCGACGCGCAGGTCGAATCACTCGGTTGGCTGGAGGAGGGGTGGCGCAGACGCCTCCTGGAGAATCCCGAGTGCGAGGTGCCCGACGACGCGCCCGAGCCCGTCCGCGACCTCGCCGCCGTGGGAGGGGGCGACTCCGAGGCCCTGGCGAGACTCGTGCACACCCTGGACGAGCGCTCCCGGCAACTCGTCCGCCAGGTCCTCGGTGAACCGGAGCGGCCTTCGGTCTGGCCCAGGGCGCTGTTCAAGGACACCGACCTGTGGCCGGTCCTCGAGCGTCTGTGCGAGGGCTGGGCCCTCGAAACCTCGCAGGAGACAACGGTCCCGTTCGCCGTCTGGCGGGATCTGCGATCGGCGCACCGGGAACTCCTCGACGTACGCCCCTCCGCATACGAATATCTCGCGCCCTACACGTCCTCATCAGAGCCTTGGGTCCGGGAGGAGGCGGTGGCGATGGAGGTCTACCTCGATCTTCGCTTCTCCGAAAGCGGGGACTCCCAGATACTGCACAAGGCCCTGGAACGCCTGAACGCGCTGCCGGAGCGCAGCGCCGTCACCGAGGGCAATATCGCCTGGATCCACTCCCGGCTGGCTATGGACCGCAACAACCGCGGTCCGCTCTTCAACCCCTATCTGGAACTGGGCGTTGCCCACGGCTCCGACCAGCGCATGTGGCGGGACGCCTGGCGCAGCCTGCGCCGCCTCCTCCAGGGGCACAAACAGGAACTGTCGGACATCAATCAGGCGCGTGACCTCATCCGCGACATAGAGGCCACCGGCGGCCTGGAGAACCACCCCCTCTACATCCTCCCGGTGTTCCCCGACCGCCTCTTCCCCCGCCCGCGGGTCCCGCGGAGGTTCGTCGCAGAGCCCCGGCCCCTGGCGCGCCGGAGCGGGCCCGTGTCACAGGAACTCAGGGAGCGCATACGTACCGATGCCATCACGGCACTGCTGAACCGAGCGGTCGCGGAGAGGACACCATGAGGCGGCGAGAACGCGAAGAAGACACCGACGAGAAGATCGAACGCATCCTCAGAGAACTGAGCCCGCGGGAGCGGGAGCGGCTGATGGCCGTCGTGGCGGTCGGCATGGAACCGAAGCGGCTCATCGCCCCGCTGACGGACAGGCTCGTCGAGGTCTTCCGGGAGCACACCGAACACGAACTGACACCACAGCAGGCACGGGAGATCGCCCGTCTGGCCCTGGTGGAGAACATGGGAGCGAGGCAGACGCACCTGTCCCAGCTCGCCCAGCTCCTCCAGGACGTCGAGAAGCAGAAGGGGGAGGGCGACCCCCGGGTCCTGTCCCGCAGGATCCTCGACTTCTGCCGGGCCAGCGGACTGAAGAAGGTCACCGATACCGAGGACCTGTCCCGCTACCGGGTGATCGCCGGGCATCCGGGCCCCGGAACCACGGTCAAGGTCGTCTCTCCGGCCTTCGTGGACGAGATCAGCGGGCGCCTGATCGTCTCCGGGGAGATCCGCTTCCTGGAGGCGAAGTCCGAGAAGAGCGGCAGGGGGCGCGCATGAGTTTCGGTATCGACTTCGGGACCACCAATTCGGTCCTCGCCCGCTGGAACGGGGAAGAAGCCGAGGTGGTCGCGTTGGACAGCACCAACCTGGACCACTGGAACTACCCGGCGTTCGCGTCGTTGTTCCCCTCCATGGTCGGTGTCAGTTCGGTGCGAGAGGAGGTCCTGTTCGGCTGGGAGGCCAAACTCCGGTCCCAGCAGGCCACCGCGGCCGCCAAGCGCCTCCTGGCCGGTGATGAGCACGTCCAGGTCGGGCAGCGTTCCTGGCACGCCTCCACCGTGGCCGCGGGCATCTTCCGGACCATGCGGGACCGGGCCGAGGAGGAGCACTTCCTGGAACTGGACTCCGCGGTCGTCACCGTCCCGGCCAACTCCGCCGGGGCCGCCCGGTTCCGTACCCGGGCAGCGGCCCGCGAGGCCGGGATCAAGGTGGACTCGCTCATCAACGAGCCGACAGCGGCCGCCCTGTACTACAAGCAGCAGCTCGGCGACGACGGGCTGGAGAACATCGTCACCTTCGACTGGGGCGGCGGCACCATCGACGTCACGGTCATGGAGGCGGAGGGGAACGGCGGCCTGTTCGAGGAGCGGGCGGCCCGCGGCGTCCCCCGCCTGGGCGGTCTGGAACTGGACGACAGCCTGGCACGCCTGGTCATGGCGAAGGCGGGCAGGCGCCCCAAGGGCCTCGCCGAGAGGACCGTGTTCGCCCGCGAGATCGAACTGGCCAAGATCCGCCTGTCGAACGAGGCCGTGGTCGCCGTTCCCGCGCCCGGCGGCAGGACCAACGTGGAGATCACCCGTGAGGAGTTCGAGAAGGCGATCCGTCCCGTGGTGGAACGGGCGGTCGAACCGCTCCGCCGCTGCCTGGCCGACCTCGACCTGGTCCCGGAGGACGTCGACTCGGTCCTCATGATCGGCGGCAGCAGCCAGATCCCCCTCGTTCGGCGGATGGTCGGCGACATCATGGGGGACCGCATCGTCTCCTCGGACCTGTGCGACCCCATGACCTCCGTCGCCCAGGGCGCCGCCGTGGCAGCCGCCATCAACGGCGGCGACGTCGACATCGACCTCGCCGTGGGCACCACGCATGCCCTGGGCACCGTTTCCACACGCAGGATCGGTCCGGGCGAGGAGGTGCGGTCCTTCAGCCAGATCATCCCCCGCAACGCCACCCTGCCCCGGTCACAGGAGAAGAACTACCGGCCCAACGATGCCGGGCAGAAGCGCATCGGCGTCGAGATCTGGGAGGGGGACCCCGCGGACCCCGTCTCGGCCGAGACCGGAGCCGACAACAGGTCGAACATCTGCCTGACCAGGCTGCCCATCGACCTGCCGCCGTTCCGGGACCCGGAGGAGGCCTCCTTCACGCTCACCTACACCTACGACCTCAGCGGGCTCCTGGGTGTGCGGGCCGTTATGGACCGGGACGGCACCGTCCTGGTGGACCGTGAGATCGACGCCTTCGGCCTGTCCACGACCGGGGTGGGGGTCAGCGCGGCGAGTCTGCGCGAGTTCCTCCAGACCCGTCCCCGGATTCCGGGTGACGACCGGATCGACGAAGGGGCGGTACCGATCGCGCGTCCGGGCGCACGGTCTGCCGTGCCCTCTCCCGTCCAGGTGGCCGCCGCCGTCGGCAGACCCTCCTCCGGGGCTGCCAACACACCTTCGGGGACGGCCGTCCGGGGACAGGGGCCGCTGGTGGTGGACGGCTCCAACCTCTCCTACGGCGGTCGGGGCAAGGCCAGTCTGACCCGGCTGTATTCGGCTTTGGACGAATTGCGGGTGCAGAACCCCGGGGTCGAGATCGTCGTGGTCGTGGACGCCAACTTCCGGCACGTCGTGGCCGAGGAGGAACGGTCGGAGGTGGACCGGGATATCTCCGAAGGAGCCCTGCACCGGGTGCCGTCCCGCACGGTGGGCGGGGCCGACGTCTACCTGCTGGAGATCGCCCGACGCAAGGGCGGGACCGTTGTCAGCAACGACGGTTTCCGCGAGCACACCGACCACCACTCCTGGCTGTCCGAGCCGGGTCGGCTGCTCGGTGCCGAGGAGATCGCCGGGATGTGGGTGTTCAAGGAGCGCCGCCCCACCTCCTGAGACGCCCTTGGGGGTACGGGTGGTCTCCGGGACGCCGGAGGCCCCCGTGCCGGATCGGACCCGGTGCCGGCCTGGGAGGTCCCCGCCGTGCAGCGGCGCGGCTCGGGGGCTGGGCTCAGAGGAGGGGGAGTTCGCCCTGGCCGTGCCGGGGCGGGGCTTTGCGTGCCTCCCGGCGGACTGGGAGGACCCGCGCTTCGGTGAGTTCGTCGGTCGTGATGAGCGGGGAGGATCGTACGCGTTCGAGCAGGTCCGCCTGGGCCGGTTCCAGGTCGGTGAGCCGGGTGAGGACGGCGACCAGCCGCAGGAGCCCGTCGGTGAAGGCCGGAGTCCAGCGCTCGGGGCGGATGTCGTCGAGTGCGGACCCGCGCCGGACATGGCGGGGATTGCGCCGACGGGCGGTGAACCACTTGCCGATCACGTGCATTCCGCCGACCCGGTAGTTCCAGGCGGCCGCCTCCACGGGCGCGATCACACCCTCGCCCACGTGCAGGCGACGGCTGTCCGAGCCCTCGTCGCTGTCATGCCGGATCATGTCGGGTAGGTGCCCTCTGCCGTCGGGGATCTCGACTAGGACCTGGGGGCGGCGGCCCGGCGGGAGCCTCGGGAAGCGGGCAGGCCTGTCTGCCGCGGGGTCATGCAGGCGGGTTCCATAGGTGTGCAGCCACACCACCTGACGACCCAGCCCGACCGCCTCGTCCCACAAGCCGGGGGTGGCGGTCAGGGGGATGCGGATTCCCGGCGTCTCCAGCTCTTCGGCGAACGCGGCGGTGTAGCCGGGGTGGGCGGCGATCGCGGCCAGGTAGGCGACGACGTCCTCCGGGGACACCCGCTGCCCCAGCCGTGCGGAGAGGTGATCCAGGAGCCGGGGCGCCAGGTTGGGGGAGGAGGCGTCGGGCGTGCGGTACAGCGGAAGGGCGCGTCCGCCGCGGCCGTTGAAGTAGTGCACGTTCGGTGGCAGCGCGGTGAAGAGCAGGCCGGGGCCGCCGGAGATCGCATGTGCGTGCTGCTCCACCACATGGATCTGCCTGTCGCTTTGGGCCGCCTGTAGGGAGGTGCGCTGGAAGTCGACGTATCTGGTGTCGTCCACGATGTACTGCTGGTCGAAGGCTCGGTAAGGGTGCGAAGTGATCCTTGGAGGGACACGATCCTCGGCGATGGTCGGCAGTCCCGGGAATCGCCGTGTGGTGTCGCGGTCCCTCGTGGCCTTGAACAGTCCGTCCTGCTCGGCCGCGGGAGCGGATGCCAGCCGCTCCCACCTGTTCCTCAGGGTCTCCTGGTCCGGAGCGATGACCCAGGTCCGGTTGGGGCCTACACCGGAGGACTGCCAGGGCATCAGGTCGGCGAGAACGGGGAAGCGCAGCCATTCGTGTTTTTCAGGGGCGAACGGGGCGGTCCACCCACGTGGGCATTCGGTCCACTTCTCCCCGTCGAGGTGCAGTCCCGCGTCCCGGGCCAGAGCCGCGAACTTGTCCGCCTGGTCGCCCTGCACACTGCAGTGCCACACCCGCGCGGGCGTGTCCGGCCGTGCGGGGCCGTAGCGCGCGAATATCCCGATACAGACCGGTTGTTGGACCCCGCCGAAGATCCGCGAGCCCACGGATGAGCGGTGCCCCTCCGGGGAGAGGTCGACGATCCACCCCTCGTCCGCGGTCTGCCGCAGGTAGCGACGCATGCCCGCGAAGGACTCGCTCGTCAGGTAGGCGGAGGTGCTGACGAACGCCACCACACCGCAGGGCTGGTCCGGGTGGGCGTCGAACACCTTCCAGGTGGCCCAGCGCCAGAAGTACAGGCTGGCCGAGGAGAGCTTGAAGGCGAGCCGTTCCGAACCCGGTTCCCGGAACTCGTCCATGGACGGCCTCGCCCGGACGGGGTCGCCGGTGGCCGCGCGCCTGCGCTCCAACCACGGGGCGGGGTCGCGCTGTCTGGCCCGTTCGATGTAGGGCGGGTTGCCGAGCACCACCATGACCGGCGTGGTCCTCTTGATCCGGTTGGCCTGTTCCCGGAAGGCCACCAGCTCGTCGTAGCGCCTGCCGAAGATCTGGAAGTGGTGGTCCGGGTCGTCGAGGGTGTTGCACAGGAATCTGCTGTGCTCCTCGGGTACCTCGGCGCCGTACCCTTCGCGCAGCTGCTGGTGCAGCCGCAGCTCGGAGACGGCGAAGGCGGCGGTGCTGCGTTCGAAACCGATCAGGCGGCCGCGGTACATGTCCTTCAGCCAGGTGCGGCCGTGGATCTCCCCGTATTCGTCCGTCAGTGTGGCGGCCGCGCGGTCCATGACCGAGGACAGGAACGTTCCGCTGCCCATCGCCGGGTCCAGGGTGGTCACCGAGGGTTCGGCGAGTCCGAGGGGCAGCCCCATGCGTGTGCGCAGGACCGCGTCGGTGAACCCGGCCATGTAGTCGGCCACGGCGGCCGGGGTGAAGTAAGCGCCTGAACGGCGGCGCAGTTCGGGGTCGTACCGCGCCAGGAAGGTCTCGTACAGGTCGACGTGCGCCCGCGGGTGTTCGCGCATCATCGCCGACCAGTCGACCGGTTCCAGGACCCGCACCAGGGTCGCCAGGATGCTGGGGTTCCTCTCCTCCTGTTCCTCCTGACGACTGAACTCGGTGAGCAGGCCGAAGGCCTTGCTCAGGAACCTGTGGTGCTTGCCCAGCAGCTCGCCGATCTCGTGGAGCGGGCGCCCCCGGAAGCCCACACCGGCCTCCCGGGCCAGGATCAGCGAGAACGTGACCGCCTGTGCGTACACGTCGGGGAAGTCACGGTCCGTTTCGAGGTTGGGGAAGAGCAGGTCGCGCCATTCCTCGGAGAGCCGGGTGAACTGCTGATCCCGTCCCCGGTACCTCTCCGCGGCGAGGATGTCGGCGACCTCGTCGCGCAGTTGGGCACACAGGTGCGCTACGAGGGTGATCAGCCGGTCGAGGCCGGGTGCCGGGTCCGGGGTCCAGCAGAGGAAATCCTCGATGATCCGGGAGAAGACGGGATCGACGGTCGGGGCTTTGCGTATCCGCCGAACGAAGTCGGGGGTGGTGGCCGTTCCCCGGTGGTGGCCGTTCTGGAACAGCGACCACTGTGTCCCATTGGTGTACAGGATATTGGTGAGGTTCTGGAATTTCTCCCACTGCTCTCGGTCGCGTTTTCCGCTCATGGCCGACGGAGGAATAGGATGTCCGGGGCGTTTGATCTCGATGTACCCGACGCGGCTGTGCGGGCCCTGCCCGATCCCGGTCAGGTCCACGCCGTAGTCGGGTCTCGCCCGCAGCCAGGGCAGTCGCACCTCCCCGTAGGCGACGACCGGCAGACCCATCGCCGCCCCGAGCGCCTGGACGAGGGTCTTCACCGGGGTGCGCAGCTGGTCCTCCTCGGCACCGCCCCGGCCCAGTGCTTCGGTGACCTCGTTGACGAAGCCGCGCATCAGGCCGTCGACGGTTCTCGGGGAGAGGGAAAGGGGCTTCCGGGTTTTCGGGGGCTCATGAGGCTCGTGGGGGAGAGCGGACATCGAATCTCCGAAAAGAGAGGAATCATCACCTGTCCCAAGGAGACAATTAAATATAGATATAGGTCAAGCTCTCTCTTTTCTGGAGATCAGGGGGATTGCTTCTGGGAAGGATTTTCTTCGAGTGGCCGATGTGGCCGATGTGGCCGGGCAGGCCACCGGAGAAGTCCGCGTCCTCCGTGACTCCCCCGCCGCGGGCCGAGCCGAGGCCTGTCCGCTGCAACAGGTGACGCCAGGGGTTCTCCCGTGCGTGTGCGCACGGCGCCCCAGCGATTCTGTCGTGTCCGGTGGCGCCGAGAGGCCACGGATCCGAGGGAATCCGCCTGCGGCCGGAGTGGGGACGGATAATCTGCCCGGGTGACGACCTCCGAGGCCGCCGGTACCGCTCCGGCTCACGATCCCGCCGTCATCGACAGGCTGCTCGACCGAGCCGTCGCCCGGTTGAAGGCCGTCGGAGCCCTGTGCTCCGAGGAGGTGGAGCGCGCGGTGCGGACCGTGCCCCGTCACGCGTTCGCGCCGGAGTTCCCCTTGGAGGAGGTCTACGATCCCAGGATGGTGCTGCGCACCCGCTACGCCGACGACGGCACGGCCACAAGCTCCGTCTCGGCGATGTGGGTGCACACCCTGATGCTGGAGCGCGCCCATCTCGCCCCCGGTATGCGGGTGCTGGAGGTGGGCGGCGGCGGGTACAACGCCGCACTGGTGGCCGAGCTCGTCGGCCCGGGCGGGTCCGTCACCTCCATCGACATCGACCCCGTCGTCGTCGAGCGCGCACGAACCTTCCTGGCCGGGACGGGCTACGGGGACCGCGTGGAGCCGGTCGAGGGCGACGCCGAACACGGCCACCCACCCGGTGCACCGTTCGACCGGATCATCGTGACGGCGGCGGCGAGCGACGTGCCCCCGGCCTGGACGGAGCAGCTCGTCGACGGAGGCCGGCTCGTCCTGCCGTTGGAGGTCCGCGGGTACCAGCGGATCTACGCGTTCACCAAACGCGGCGGCGACCTCCTGGTCGGGGAGACCGGAGACCATGCCGGATTCGTGCCCATGCAGGGCGCCGGCGCCCCCGACTCCCGACGGGCACGGGTGACCGGGACCGTGGAACTGGTCACCGACGCCGATCCGGTGCCCGCCCCCGAGGCCCTGCCCGATGTGTTCGCCCTCCCGGCGCACCAGGAGCGCACCGGGGTGCGCATCGGCGGGATGGAGCCGTTCAGCACCCTCCAGATGTGGATGACCGGGCTGTCCGGGTTCGGCCTGCTGACCGGGACCGGGGAGGACTTCGTCCACCGCCCCATGGCCTCGAACACCACTCCGGCGGTGTGGGACGGAGCGACCCTGGCCTACCTTCTGCTCCCGAGGGTCCCCGACGATACCGAGACGTACGAGTACGTGGCGTGCGGACACGGGCCACAGGCGAAAGAGGCGGCCTCGGCGCTGGCCGAGCACGTCCGGGCCTGGAACCGCGACCACCGGCACGGCCCCGGCCCGAGGTTCCTGGTCCATCCCGGCCTGCCCGACGCCGACCGGGTCGTCCGCACCCGTCATACGAGACTGCTCGCGTTGTGGGACCGGGCCGAGCCCGATCACGGGTTGGACTGGGCCGCCGACGCGTCGGGGTGACCCGGCCGGGCCGACGGGACCGGGGGCGGCGATCACGTCCTGTGCCGGCCGTTCCCTCCGGCCGAGACCGTCGGCCGGGTCCTGGTCGTCCCGGAGGCGGGCGTTGGGCGAACGCCGGTCAAGGGGGCGGTTCCCCGGCCCGGGCACGGAGGCGCCGGTGCGGGCGGCTCGGGGCCGCCCGCACCGGCGCCCGTGGGAGCCGGGTCAGCGGCCGACGGGGGTGAAGTCGCGCGAGGAGAGGAACTCCGGGCGCCGGGCCGGGGCGCTGAACGGTTCCACGCAGGCGTTCTCGACGCTGTTGAACACGATGAACACGTTCGAGCGCGGGAACGGCGTGATGTTGCCGCCCGAGCCGTGCATGCAGTTGGAGTCGAAGACCGTCACGCCGCCGGCCCCGCCGGTGAGCACGTCGATGCCGTGCCGTTCGGCCAGGCGGGACAGGGAGCCCTCGTCCGGGGTGCCGATGTGCTGGCTCTTCAGCGAGGCCCGGTAGTGGTCCGCGGGGGTCTCGCCCACGCACGACACGAACGTCCTGTGCGAGCCCGGCATGATCATCAGGGCGCCGTTGTGCGTGTAGTTGTCGGTCAGCGCGACGGAGAAGCTGCACGCGCGCATCCGGGGCATGCCGTCCTCGGCGTGCCAGGTCTCGAAGTCGGAGTGCCAGTAGAACGAGCCGCCGCCGAAGCCCGGCTTGTAGTTGACGCGGCTCTGGTGCACGTACACGTCCGAGCCGAGGATCTGGCGCGCCCGGTCGACCAGGCGGGGGTCGTTGACCAGGTCGGAGAACACCGGGCTGACCTTGTGCACGTCGAACACCGAGCGCACCTCCTCGGAGGAGGGCTCGACGACCAGGCGCTCGTCGCCGCGCAGCGCGGGGTCGTTCGCGAGCCGGTCCAGTTCGGCCCGGTAGGTCGCGACCTCGGCGTCGGTGACGAACGCCTCGGTCTGGGTGTAGCCGCGCCGGTCGTATCCCTGGAGCTCCTCCTGGGAGAGGGGGCCGTCACCGGGTCCCCAGACGACGGGGTCCCTGCGGTCGAGCAGCGCTGGTTCGGGGGCCTTGCGGGTGGGGTACTCGTCGGCGGTCGATGCCTGAAGATCCATTTGCAGAGTCATGGCCGAATCCCCTGGCGGGGTCTCATCCTCTCCGGAGTCGGTGGTTTCTCCTGCCGAAACGGGAACTTAACAAAGACCCGGACGCCCCTTATCCGCCGTTCGCGGGGCGATGTGTTTGATGTTCCGACCGCTCGGGTAGGGCTCCCTTACTATATGGGCGGAAATTCTTCGGAGCCGGTTTTCTCCCGCCCTTCTTCCCCCGTTCGTCCTGGTCGTCGTCCTGCTCACCTGCATAGAGGTACACGGGGTGCGGAAGTGGACACCGGTGGTCATCACCCCAGTTCGTCGCCCTGCGAGGCCCCTGTGGGAGGGGGCATCGCATCGATGCACACTTGTGCTATGCGCTAGTTCACACGAATTTGATGCAATGCTCGGTGCAGATCACTGGTCGCCGTCCAAGGGTCGCCAGGGGCCTTTGTGGTTCGCTCGCACCCGGGTGACAGTTGGAAAATCCGGGCGTGTTCCCCGCCGGTCGAAAGAGTGCCCCCGATTGCGGTTCCCGGGTGGCGCACCTTTCACGGGACGCGACCGGGGCCCCTTTCCGGTGTTCTCCGGGAAAGCGGAGCGTGCGGTCCGGCGGCCGTCCAGGCCCCGCCGGGGCCCGGCCCTTCCCCCGGCGCCGTCGTCGGCGGTGTCGGTGCGGTGTGGTTGGCTCGTCCCATGGGTGTGGAGATCGAACGGTTCCTGCGGTTGACGGAGGCGCTGCCCGAGTGCGAGCCGCAGCGGGGCGAGAGGTACACGACGTTCCGGGTGCGCGGGAGGCCGTTCGGCTACCTGTGGCCCCGTACCGCCACGGTGGGGCTCAAGCAGACGCTGCTGGAGCAGGCCGCGCTGGTGGCCGAGCGCCCCGAGGTGTTCGAGGTGCAGTTCACCGGGGGCGGGTTCGGCTGGGTGGTCGTCCACCTCGACGGGATCGAGCTGGACGAGCTCAGCGAACTCCTCCTGGAGGCCTGGTTCCACACCGCGCCCGAGGAGCTGCACCCCGTCC
The DNA here is from genome assembly GCF_018316655.1 of Nocardiopsis changdeensis. GTDB lineage: Bacteria > Actinomycetota > Actinomycetes > Streptosporangiales > Streptosporangiaceae > Nocardiopsis > Nocardiopsis changdeensis. The sequence continues at coordinate 2,660,632 of NZ_CP074133.1, forward strand.
AGCCCACCCCCGAGGAGCTGGTCGGGGCCTGACCGCCGCGGCGGCCGCGGCCGTCACCGGGGTGCGGGCACCACGCGCAGCGCGGGGCGGCCGCGGTCCCGTCCCGGGCCGCCGCCCCGGCCGGGGCGGGAGGTGAAGGAGAGCCCGAACATGAGGGAGTTGAGCTCCGAGAGCGGGATGCTCAGCTCCTCGGCCACCCTGCCCGGCGTGGTGCCCCTGCCGCGCAGCAGGGAGAAGACCTTGGGCAGGAGCTGCGAGGTCTCGCGGGCGATCCCGTCCGGTTCGGCGGTGCGGTAGCCCATCTCCGCCAGCTGCCGGCAGGTGGAGCGGTACTGCCAGTCGGTGAGCAGTTCCAGGTCGTGCAGCCGGTGGGTCAGGGCCATGGCGGAGACCCGCCAGATCGACTTGGCCTTGAGGATCTGGTCGACCTGGGCGCCGGCGGGCATGCGGCCGACGACGTCGGCCCGCGGCATGAGGAAGGCGCTGGCGAACCGGTTGGCCTCGCGTTCGGCCTCCGGGCCACTGAGCGGCCGCTCGTCCCCGTGCATCACCAGGTGGCCGAGCTCGTGGGCGCAGTCGAAGCGCCCGCGCTCGCCGCTCTTGGCGGTGTTGAGGAAGACGTAGGGCACCGAGTCGCGCCAGAACCCGAACGCGTCCACCTCGTGGTGCTCGGTGTCCAGGGAGAACACGCGGATCCCCTGCGCCTCCAGCAGGTGCACCATGTTCGGGGCCGCGGTGTCGCCCAGCTCCCACAGCGCGCGCACCGTCTCGGCGCAGTCCTCGGGGGAGGGGCGGCCGTAGGTGGGGACGTTGGGCGCGGGCAGGGCGAAGTGCGCGGTGAGCCAGTCGTTGAACTCGATCGCCAGGGCGGCCTGGGAGCGGACGGCCTTCTGCTTGCGCATCGAGGTCTTGGTCCGGGCCCGGAACGCCACCGCCTCGGAGGCCACCTCCTCGACCTCGTCGGCGGAGAAGAACCCCACCGGGAACCCCAGGGCCTCGGCGATCCGGCCCAGGGTGGGCCCGGTGGGGGCGGTGCGGGCGTTCTCGTAGTTCGACAGGCTCTGCTGCGATATCCCCGTCAGGGCCGACAATCGCGCCAGGGTGAGCGCCCTTCGCTCCCGTGCGAGTCGGATGCGTGACGGCGTGACCATGGTGTGCGCTGCCCTGTCGGTTGTGGGCCCGGCGGGGCCGCCACCGGGCGTGTTCGTCGTTAACGGAAGCCGACCGGGACGTCGATCGGCTCCATGCCCCCGCCCTCGTCGGGGAAGACCACGCTCCCGATCGTCACTTCGGGGAACAGGATGCGGTCGTACCAGGCGGTGATGTACCCCCGCTCGTCGGGCGGGCAGGGGCGGGACAGTTCACTATGCCAGACCACGAGATCACTTTCGGGCACCTGCTTTCGGTAGGTGAGGAAGACCCACACCTCCAGGCCGTCGAGGTCGGAGGGCTCCGCCGGGGGCGGCAGGAATTCCGTCGGCAGGCCGGGCAGGGAGAGCTGCTCGAACGCGGTCTCGTCGGTGAGGAGGTGGCGCCCGTTGGGGCCGCGCGGGTGCTGGCTGTGGGGTACGGCCGTCGGGTCGGGGTTCCCGGTGTTGGCGTCGCCGCTCAGCGTCTGGATGCCGACGGTGCGCTCGGGGTTGACGGTGAGGTCGATCTGGAAGCGGCTCACGTTCTCCCAGCCGTACCGGACCTTCTGCTCGGACCGCAGCGCGGCGAGCCGTTCGTGGTAGGCGTACTGGCCGGAGGCGGTGCGGCCGTGGCTCTCGGTCACCCGGCGCAGGCCCGCCTCGCTCATGCGCAGGGCCTTCTCCATGACCGGCCAGGAGGTGCCCAGGAGGGCGAGGCGGTCGTCCCGTCGGGGGAGTTCGTGTGCGGCGATCAGCAAGAGACACCTCTCGAGGTCTGTGCACTTGAAGGAACCCTACCGCGATCGTGGTCGGATTTCTTCAAGTCGAGGTCGGGCTGGGGGTGTCGGTGCCGTCCATGGTGCCCGGTGCCTCGGACGTTCCGGGGCGCGACCGGGAGATCACCCCGCCACCGTCACCCCGCCACTGCCACCGCCACCCCGCCACCGCCACCGACGCCGCGGCCCCGGCCGCGCGGGTGGCGCGGCCGGGGCCGGAGCGGAGCGGGTCCGCGGCGGGGGCCGGTCACAGGTCCCAGGTGGTCCCGTACCTCGCCGTCAGCTCCTTCACGTCCTCGGGCGCGAGCACGGAGTACTCCCGGCCGTGGAGCGAGACGGCGATCCGCGAGGCCTCCTCCAGCTCGACGGCCCCCTCCAGGGCCGCGGCCGGGTCGGCCGCGGCCGCCAGCGACCCGTGGTTGGCCAGCAGTGCCGCGGCGAACCGCCCCGGCAGGGCGGACAGGTTCTCGGCCAGCCGGGTGCTCCCCGGCGCGGCGTACGGGACCAGGGGCACCCGCCCGACCCGCATCACCAGGTAGGGGGTGATCGGGGGCAGGGCGGAGGCGTGCGACCACGGCGGCAGGCACGAGGCCGCCGTGGCGTGCGGCGAGTGCAGGTGGACCACCGCTCCGGCCTCGGGGAGGCGGTCGTACATCGACCGGTGGAGCGGCAGCTCCTTGGAGGGCGGCGGACCGGAGACCGGGGTCCCGTCGGCGGCCACCACGGACAGGCCGTCGGGCTCCAGGCGGTCCAGGGGGACCCCGGTGGGGCTCATCAGGACGAGGCCGTCCACGCGCGCGGACACGTTGCCGGAGGATCCCGGGCTCAGCCCCAGCTCCACGGCGCGGTGTCCGGCCGCGCACAGCTCCTCGGCCGCCTCGCGGGTCGCACGGTTCACGCCCCCTCCTCCCACGCGCGGACGAACAGGTCCTCGCGGCCGAAGTTGCCGGACTTGAGCATCAGGCGCAGGTCGTCCCCGCCACCGGAATCCTCCGTCCGGGCCAGCATCCAGGCCACCCCCGGGTCGACCTCGGGTCCCACCGCGAGCGGCCCCACCCCCAAGCGCCCCACGACGGCGCCGCTGGTCTCCCCGCCCGCCACGAGCAGGGCGCGGACGCCCGCCGCGACGAGCCGCACGGCGGTCTCGGCCAGGGCCTCCTCGATGAGCGGGGCGTCGGCGGCGTCCACGACGTGCTCGGGCGCGGCCGTGGCGTAGACGACGAACGGGGCGTCGGCGGGGGCGCGCAGGGCGGCCTCGGCGGCCCGCGCCACGGTGCCGTCGAAGTCGGCGCGCAGGTCGCCGGGGACCAGGCGGTGCCCGGAGCCGGCGGCCAGGGCGTGGCGGACCTGGCCCTGGGTGGCCCGGGAGGCGCTGCCGGAGAGCACCACCCGCGGTCCCTCGGGCGGGGTGAGCGGCAGATGGCCGACGGGGTGCGGCCCGGGCAGCCACCGGGCGAGGGCGCTGCCCCCCGTGAGCAGCCGCAGCCCCGACGCGGCGCGGGCCAGGACATCAAGGTCGTCGTCGGACAGGGCGTCCACGACGGCGAACCGGGCACCCCCGGCGGCGGCCCGTGTGAGGGCCGCGCGCACAGCGTCCGCTCCCCGCGAGACCACCGGCCAGGGCACCAGGGCGATATCGTCCTTGCCCCGCGACACCTGCGGTTCGAGCAGCCGCACCAGGCTGGAGTCGGTCATCGGGGTGAGCGGGTGGTGGCGCATGGGGGACTCCTCCAGGAGGTCGTCCCCGACGAAGAGGTGGCCGCGGTAGACGGTGCGCCCGTTGGCGGGGAACGCCGGGGCGATCACCGTGGCCTCCTCGCCCAGCGCCTCCAGCACCGCCTCGCAGACCGGCCCGATGTTGCCCTCGGGTGTGGAGTCGAAGGTCGAGCAGTACTTGACGTAGAACCGTTCGCATCCGGCGGCGCGCAGCCTGTCCAGGGCCTCCAGGGAGGCCGCGACGGCCTCCCCGACCGGGGCGGTGCGCGACTTCAGCGCCACCACGAGGGCGTCCGCGTCGGCGGCCGCGCCCCCGAGCGGGACGCCCTCCCCCAGGACGACGGCGGTCCGGTGGCCGGCGGAGGTGAGGGCGATCGCGATATCGGTGGCGCCGGTGAGATCGTCGGCGATCACGCCGAGGGTCGCCATGGTGTCCTCCTGTGCTGGGTTCTCTCGTTCATGCGGGCCGCTCCCGCTCCCCGCGGCTCGGCGGCCGGGGGAGGCGGGGCGGCCCTTCGGTCGGGGGCGGGGATCAGATGACGCCGAGGGTGGTCATGGCGTAGAGCACCGCGAACCCGGTGACGCCGGAGATCGCCGAGGCGACGCCGATGGAGCGGATGCCCTGGCCCACGGTCATGTTGGACAGGGTCGTGGTGACCCAGAAACCCGACGAGTTCGCGTGCTTCATGATCTGGGCGCCGGTCGCGCAGGCCAGGTAGACCGCCAGCGGTGCGAGGTCGAGTTCGGGGAGCAGGGGCTGCATGATGGCCGCCGAGGTCATCACACCGAGGATGTTCGAGCCGGTGATGGTGCACACGGCGGCGGCGACCAGGAACGGGATGATGATCGGCGACAGGCCGGCGTTCTCGATGCCCGCGGCGATGTTCTCGGCCACGCCGGTGTCGCGGATCACGGTGGCCAGGGCCCCGCCGACACCGGTGAGCGCCATGGGCATCGCGGCGATGCGCAGGCCCGACTCGAACAGGTCGTTCAGGGTGGCCTTGTCGCGCCAGCGGCCGCGGAACAGCGGCAGCGCGAGCAGGCAGGCCAGGAACAGGGCGATGGTGGGCTCGCCGGCGAACAGGATGACGGAGGTGACCGGGGACCCCTCGGGCAGGACCGGGGCGGCCAGGGCGGCGATCACGATGAGGAGGATGGGGGCGAGGATCGGCACCAGGGAGCCGAACAGGCCCACCCCCGGGGCGCCGTCCGCGGCGGAGCCGGTCCCAGCGGAGCCCGTACCCGTGCCGGCCGCGCCCGGGCCCGCCGCACCCGTTCCCGTACCGCCGGGGACCGTCTCGGAGCCGCTCACCAGGTGTTCGACGAACTCGGGCTTGGGCGCCACGTACGTCTTGAGCCGGGACAGGTAGAGCGTGGCCGCGAAGACACCCGGCAGGCCCACCACGAGGCCGTAGAGGATGGCCTCGCCCATGGACACGTCGAGCAGCGCCGCGGACGCCAGCGGCCCGGGGCCCGGGGGGACGACCGAGGTCATCACGTAGGCGCCGATGTACAGGATCGGCCCCAGCTTCATCATCGAGATGCCCGTACGGTACGCCAGGGCGGACACGATCGGGATGAGCATGACGACGGCGGTGTCGGCGATCAGGGGGATGCCCAGGACCACCGAGGCGAGGGCGATCGCCCACGGGACGCGCTTCTCGGCGAACATCCGCAGTGCGGTCTCGGTGATCTTCAGGGCCGCGCCGCTGAGTTCGAGCATCTTGCCGAGCACGCAGCCGAAGATGATGAGCAGGCCGACGTTGGCCAGCGTGCTGCCGAAGCCCGTCGTGACCAGCTCGATGGTGCCCTCGCCGCCGATGCCCAGGACCAGGCTCAGGGTGACGACCACGATGAAGAGCGTGGCCACGGGGTGGACCTTGAAGCGGGCGATGAGGAGGACGAGGACGACGATGGCGGCGAGGAACGCCCCGAGGGTGTAGAGGTCCGACATGTCACCGGTTCCGATCGTTCACGAGGCGGGTCCGGGCGTGCCGCCAGGCGTCGACGAGGACGCCGTCGGGGTCGGCGAGGTCGTCCAGGCGCAGCAGGGCTCCGGCGGGGATGTCGCGGGCCAGGGTGGCGTGGGCCGCGAGGTAGAGCGGGGCGGTGTCGGCGGGCGCCTGCGCGGCGTCCAGCAGGACGGGCGCCACTCCGGCGACGTCGTGGTGGTGGCCGCCCATGTCGAGCCGGGTGCCGGCGGCCAGCGGGCCCCGCGCGCGCCCGGCCAGGACGGCGTGGGGGCGGGGGCGGCGCGGCCCGGCGGCGCGGTGGCGGTCGGCCGCGTCGAGGATGCTCAGCGGGGTCTCGACTCCCATGAGGTGGTAGGGCAGGTACAGGCACGCGTAGCGGCCCGAGCGGGAGACCACGTGCCCCTTCTGGGCGAGCAGCTCCCAGGTGACCGGGTCGCCGGTGCGCACGACGGCGAAGACGCCGCCCGCGAAGGAGGCCTCCCCGGGCAGGCGCAGGACGCTGAAGACGTCCACCGCGCCCGGCCGGGAGAGCACGCCGCCGTCCTCGGCGAGCGCGTAGACGTCGGCGAGCTCGGCGACCCGGGCCACCGGGTAGTGCAGCGACTCCGTGTCGGGGACCAGGCCGGTGTGGTCGGCGACGACGCCCATCTCGCAGTAGTCGGCGGTGGCGGCGCGGGTGAGGCCCGCGACGGCCTCGGCGCGGGCGCGCAGGGTGGCGGGCACGTCCGGGCCGAGGGTGAGCAGGTCCGCGAGGGCGGGGGCGTCGACCTCCTGGTCGAGCTGCTTCACACGTCCGGTCGCGGGGTCGAAGACGAGGTCGTACTCACCGGACTTGCCGACGGCCACGACGTCTAGGCCCAGGAGCCGGGTGCGCTCGTACCACTCGACGAGGTTGGCGGGCTGGTCGCCGATGCCGGGGGTGTAGACGACGCCGTGTTCGTCCGCGAGGTCGGCCAGCGCGGTCCCGGAGACCGAGGCGACCTCCTTGGAGACCATGACGACGTGGTGTCCCGTCGTGATGGCGGTGCGCGCGGCCCGGGTCCCGGCGCCGGGGCTGCCGGTGGCCTCGACGAGCACCTCGTAGTCGGCGTGCGCGAGGAGGGCGGCGTCGGCGATCACGGCGATGCCCCCGTCCTTCGCGGCGGCGAGCTCGGCGGCGTCGGCGCACACGTGCAGGTCGGCGGGGTCGTAGCCGAGCTCGGTGCACAGGGCGACGGTGCCCTCCGGGTCCAGGTCGCACAGGACCGCGGGGTGCAGGCGGTCGATGCCCCTGGTCTGGGCGAGCAGCGTGCGTGCGAATCCGCCGCGTGCTCCGGTGAGCGCGTACCGCACCGTGGAGGTCGGCGCGGTGGCGGCGTCGGTGTCTTGCATGGGTTCTCCTTCTCCCGCCGTGCGGAGGGCGCGCGTGGTGGCGTCCCGCGACGACGATGACCCAAGTCTTAACATCACATGCACATGAGAGTCAATAATCGTCACATCTGAGATCATCTGGTAACGCTGTCCGGTGGTGGACGTACAACGGGGCGGGGCCCGGGAACCCGCAGACGGAATGGCGGTCCGGTGCGCGGCCCGTCCGTCCGCGAGTCCGTTCCATTCCTGCTCCTGCCTGGTCCGGAGACGCGATGGCCCCGGCGGGGCGGCCCGGGCGTCGCCGGGGTGGCGGCGGTGGTGCGCCGGGGGTACCACCGCGAGCACGTGGAGGTACAGCGGCGTAACATCTGAGATCATCTGGGAACTTTGGATTACCCTGGCGGGTGAGACCGACCCGAAGGAGGACGATGATCCCGGCGCAACGGCGTGAACTGCTACTGCGGGAGCTGCGCGGTACGGGGGTGCTGAGCGTGCGGGAGCTCTGCGACATCCTCGGGGTCTCCCACATGACCGTGCGCCGCGACATCATGACCCTGGAGGGGGAGGGGCGGGTGCGCTCCGTCCCCGGCGGCGTCGAACTGGTCTCACAGGTGCGCGCCGAGCCCTCCTACCGCGACAAGTCGCGCGCGGACGTGGCGGAGAAGCGGGCGATGGCGCACGCCGCGGCGGCCCTGGTGGGCGACGGCCAGACCCTCTACCTCGACGCCGGCACCACGCTGGGGCACCTGGTCCCCTTGCTGTGGAACACCCTCGGGCTCACCGTCATCACCAACGACATCACCACGGCGGCCTCGCTCAGCGACCACCCGGACGTCACCCTGTTCCTCATCGGGGGGCGGATCGACCGCGAGAACCGCTCGTCGGTCGGCGACATTGCGGCTGCGACCGTCGCCGAGTTCAACATCGACACCGCGTTCATCTCCACCAGCTCCTGGGACCTCAACCGCGGCTCGACCACGCCCTCGCGGGAGAAGGTCGCGGTCAAGCGGGCGGCCATGGCGGCGGCCTCGACCTCGGTGCTGGTGGCGGGGGCCGACAAGTACGGGGCGTTCGGCACCTTCAAGGTCGCGGCGCTCACCCGCTTCTCGACCGTCATCACCGACGACCGCCTCCCGGAGTCGTCGGCGCGCGCCGTCCGTGACCTGGGGGTCTCCCTGGAGGTCGCGGTGCCCCGGCGCGGCGCCGAGGAGGCGGGGGAGGGCCTCGAGGCCGAGGAGCCGTCCGCCTGAGCGGTGCCCGGGGGCGGTGCCCCCCGGGCACCGCGCACCGGGGACCGGGCGCTCAGGGGAGGACGTGAATGCCGCCGCCGAAGCGGTCCAGCGCCTCGCGCACCCGGTACAGCGTGTCGGCCGCGTCGGGCAGGGACGTGGTGGCGATCGTGTGGCCCTGGTCGGATCCCAGGACGCCGTGGCGCTTCAGCCACGCCTCGTCGGGGGCCCGGCCCTGGGCGAACTCCACGGTGACGCTCACCTCGATCCCCTTCCCGGAACCGGGGCGGGCGGCGTGGGCCCGGACGGACCGCAGGCGGTCCCAGGCCAGGGTGAAGGAGCGGTCCCGCAGGCGCAGCCACCTCCTGTCGACCACACGGATGCCTCCGTTGTCCACGATGAGGAGGTCGTGTCCGGCGGAGCCCCCGTCGAGGAGGGCGAGGACGGCCGCCGCGCTGTAGAGCAGGACGAACAGGGGTGCTGTGACGATGTCCCCGGCGAACGCGAGGGCCTCGTCGAAGTCGGCGTCCGGGCCGCCGAACAGCAGGCCGAAGAGCACCGCGCCCACGAACAGGGCCACCACCAGGGCGACCACGTAGCGCACCTCCGAGAACCGTTCGACGACCCTGGTGGCGGCCGTCGTCATCTCGAAGGCCCGTGGCACGTCCTGCGGGTCCCGTGCCTCCTCCGAGGCCTCGGCCCCCTCCGGAGCCTTTGCCCCGCTCGAGGCCTCGGCCCCTTCCGGAGCCTGCGCCCCGCTCAGTGCCGCGCGCGGCCGCGGCGGGGACGGCGCCCGGCCGCCGTCCGCGGGCCCGCCCGGTGCCGTCCCGGGGTCGACGAGGGTCTCCAGGAGGGTCTCGTGCCGCCCGATGACCTCGGTGAGGTCGTCGGGGAGCCAGCCCCGCCCGGAGCTCTCCGGCTCCGGGGGCGCCGACTCGGGGAACCGCCGCAGCAGGTCCTCCGGCCGGGGCCGGTCCCCGGGTTCCTTGGCCAGACAGGCGGCGACCAGGTCGGCCAGGGGACCCGGGATCCCCTCCAGGTCGGGGTCGGCGTGCACGACCCGGTAGGCGACGGCGTGCGCCGGCCCCTCCCCGAAGGGGCTGTGCCCGGTGGCGGCGAAACCCAGCACACAGCCCAGGGAGAACACGTCGGAGGCGAAGCCGGTGTGCTTCTCCGCCCTCGCCTGCTCGGGCGACATGAAGGCGGCGGTGCCCAGCACGGTGGAGGTCCGGGTGTGGGACGTGGTGTCCAGGGCGCGGGCGATACCGAAGTCGATGAGCCTGGGCCCCTGGGCGGACAGGATCACGTTGGCCGGCTTGAGGTCGCGGTGCACCACCCCCTGGGCGTGCACGGCGGCGAGGCCCTCGGCGAGCCCGGCGCCGAGCGCGGAGACCGAGTCCGGCGGGAGGGGGCCGCGGTCGGCGACGGCGCGGTGCAGGGAGGGGCCCGGGATGTAGGCGGTGGCCAGCCACGGCGGGTCGCCGTCGGGGTCGGCGTCCACGACCTGGGCGGTGTACAGGCCCCCCACCGTGCGGGCGGCGGTGATCTCCACCGCGAAGCGGCGGCGGAAGTCCGGGTCGTCGGCGAGCTCCGGGCGCACCGCCTTGACGGCGACGGTGTGCCCGCCCGGGGAGCTACCCAGGTACACCAGCCCCATGCCGCCCGCGCCCAGCCGGGCGTGCAGGCGGTAGGGGCCGATCTCCCGGGGGTCGGAATCGCGCAGGGGGTCCGGCATGGCACCGCTTCCGCTCGGGGGTGGTCGGCCCCGATCATGGCAGAGGCGGCGGTCCCGTGGGGGACGCCCGTCCGGTTCCGGCCGTGCCCGGCGCGCGGGGGCGCGGGGGAGGGGCCGGGGCGCCGCGGCCTCACCGGGCGTGGAAGGCGGAGAGGTCGACGGCCGGGGCCGGGGCGAACTCCACACCGTGCTCGGGCGGGACCGGTTCGCCGGAGGCGGCGTCGGTGCAGTGGGCGTCGAACATCTGGGCCTCGTCGAGGGGGACGAGGGCGTGGTCGGCGGCCCGCCAGCCGCGGACGACCTTGACGGGGATCTCGGTCCCGTCCGGGAGGGTGTGGGAGATGCGCGGTGTGAAGCTGCGCAGGACCACGGCGGCGCCGCGGCCGCCGGCCAGGACGGCGGAGAGCCGCTCCACCACCGGCGGGTGTTCGATGTCCCAGCCGCCGGTGTGCAGGACGACCGAGGTGGACGCCGTCCGGTCGGTGTGCACGGTGAGGATGTGGTGCCGGTCGGGAAGGTCCCTGAGCAGGGCGGACAACAGGATGCGGGCACGTGAGGTCAGCATGCTCCGAGTATGTGCTCCCCGGACCGCCCGGATCGGGTTGTCCACAGGCCGGATCCGCGCGGGGCCGCACGGGTTCCGACGGTCGGCGGGGTGCCCGGCCGGGCCCGTGGTGGGGCGCCGGCCGGTCCGGGACCGGTCAGCCGGGCTTGCGCAGGACGGTGATGCGGTCGCGGTACTTGGCGACGGTGTACTGGCCGCGGTCGCCCCAGGAGCCGCGCTGCTCGATGACCTCCAGGCCGTGGTCGGCGGCCCAGCGGGCGAAGGCCTCGGCGGAGACGTCGGAGCGGTTGCCGTCGTCGCGCCAGCGCCGCTGGCTGATCCAGCGCTGGGCGACGCGGCCCGCGCGCCCGGCGCGGCGGGTGGCCGGGGCCAGGCGCAGCGACCAGTCGGGCTTGCCCGCGTGGTGGACGACCGCGGTTGCGCCCGGCACCATGACCCGGGACATCTCGCCGAGGTAGCCGGTGATGACGTCCGGGTCCAGGTGGACGAAGACGTCGAAGGACCACACGAACGCGATGGAGGCGTCCGGGACGGGCGCCATGCCGCAGTCGGCGGTGTGGTGGACGCGCAGGCCGGGGTGGTCGGCGAACCGCTCCCGGCAGTGGTCGAGGCAGTTCTCGTTGACGTCCACGATCCACACGTGCGGGGAGCGCTCCAGCAGGTGCTCGGTCCAGCGGCCGTGGCCGGGGCCGATCTCCAGGGAGGGGCCGCGGGAGGCGCCCGGGACGAGCAGGGTGTCGATGAGGGAGGCCTTCCACTCCTCGTAGGGCTGACCGCAGTAGGCGGCCATGAAGGACCACTCGTCGCCGTTCTTGTCCCAGGAATGCGTTTTGCCCCAGGCCTTGCGATTCCATTCGACTGTCGGCATTTTCTCTGTTCCTCCTGTTCGCGTGCCCCGTGGGAGTATTGGGAATTTCCCTCGAGGCGGAGAATGCGCGTTCCGAATCCTACTCCCGGGTCGCCGGAGGGGTGTTTTCTCTTTTCTTTTTTGGGTGCTGCCGATCAGGGTGACCTGGAAAATGGTGAAATGCAATGATCTACGCTATAAAGGTGGCGCATGGATCAACGCAGCACACACCGGTGCCTTCATTCGGGCCGACAACGGTCGGATCCCGTCCTGCGCCGCGCACGGCACGGCCCGGGAACGGGGCCTCCGGCCGGGCCGTGCCCCGCGGGGGTCAGGAGGTGCGCAGACGGGCCGCGGTGGCGGGGTCGAGGTCGTCCAGGGCCGCGAGGGACGCGGCGTAGGCGGCGGTGCCCTCCGGGCCCAGGGCCTCGGCGTAGGCGTCCGCGGAGACGGCGGGGACCTCCTGGCCGTTGGCCTGGGCGGTCAGCAGCCAGCGGGCGACCTCGTCCGGGGCGAGCCCGGCCCGGGCGCAGGCGGCGGCGTGCAGCGGGACCAGGGCGGCGGCCTCCGCGGCCGGGGCGGCGGGGTCCGCCAGCAGCGGCACCGTGTGGTCGATCAGGACGATGGCGCGGCGGGCCAGGGATTCGGCCGCGGCCCACTCGCCCAGCCCGGACAGCGCCTCCACCTCGCCCACCACGTCGCGGACGGCCGCCGTGTACTCCTCGGCGCGGTCGGGGACGGCGCCGGGGTCGGCCAGCAGGGCCAGGGGGTCGGGGCCGGGGAGGAGCTCGTCGGGCAGGTCGGGGGTGTCCGGGAAGGAGGCCATGGGGCCAGTGTCCCGCGTCCGGCCGCCGGACGGCGCCGACGGGAGGCGCGCCGGGCCCGCCCCGAGCGATGCGGTGGGATCTCTCAGGGGGCCGCTGCCGGTCCCCCGCCCGGAGTCCGCCAACGGGCCAGGAGGAAGGCGGCCCCGGCCAGGACCGTGGCCGCTCCCGAGCACACCATGAGGGCGCGGGCCCCACCGGCGCCCGCGGCGGCGCCCCGGCGGCGGGTCCCGCGGGGCGAGCGGATTTCCCGGCGTTCGCGGGGCGCCACAATGGGAGGATGTCGCAGCGCAGAACTCCCACAGGTACCCGCCGCCCCCTGGACACCGACGCCTGCCCCTGCGGGGGCGGGGAGTACGGCTCCTGCTGCGGCCCGGCCCACCGCGGGGACCGGGCGGCCGCCACCGCCGAGGCGCTCATGCGTTCGCGCTACAGCGCGTTCGCCGTCGGGGACCGCGCCTACCTGGAGCGCACCTGGCACCCCGAGACCCGGCCGGCCCGGGTGGAGGCCGGTCCCGGCACCGAGTGGACCGGGCTGGAGATCCTGGAGACCAACGGCGGCACCCCCTTCCACACCGACGGCACGGTGCGGTTCCGCGCCCGCTACCGGGAGGGCGGCCGGGCCGGGGAGATGGTGGAGCACAGCCGCTTCACACGCCTGGACGGAGCGTGGGTCTACGTGGACGCGCTGCCCGCCTGAGCGGTCATCCCGGGCGGCGCAGGGCCCGGGCCAGGAAGGCGGCGGTGCGGGACCGGGCGGCCCGCTCGGGGTCGGGGTGGAGGCGGCCCAGCGCCTCCAGGACCTGCACGGTGTCGGGGTGGTCGGTGCGGCGCAGCCGGTCGACGTCGTCCAGGATGAGGGATTCCAGCCCGCCGGTGGCGGGGGAGGCGAGGAAGTCCGCCAGGCCGTCCTCCCCGGCGGACAGCGCGGCGGCGAGCATGTCCACGACCACCCACGGGCCGCGGCCCGCCATGATCCGGTCGATCTCGTCCTGGCGCAGCATCCGCGAGCCCAGCAGCACGATCGCCGCCAGGTGCGCCAGGGCCGGGCGGTCGCAGGTCAGCAGGGCGCGCAGCTGCGGACCCAGGTGCGAGCTGGTCAGCTCCAGGACCGCGGCGCCCTCCCAGCGGCGCGGCTCCGCGCCGGGCCGGTCGACGGCCTCGCAGATCTCCCGCAGGGCGCGCGCCGGGGTGCGCGCGGCCAGCCAGGAGTCGATCGCGATGATCCGCCCGTCGGGGGAGAAGGACTGCAGCGAGTCGAGGAACGCGCCGGCCTCCACCCGGCCGACGTCGTCGACGAGCGGTGCGGGGACCCCCACCGACAGCAGGATCTGGCGTACCCCGTAGCGGCCCAGCGGGGTGAGCCGCACCAGGCACGGGCCGCCGCCCGGCCGGCGGCGGTCGAGGTGGACGGCCCCGGTCTCGGCCAGCTGGCACAGCATGTGCAGGAGCAGGTCGGGCAGGCGGCGGCGGATCCGCGCCGTCACCGGCACCGCTCCGGGGGCGGCCAGCAGCGCGGCGATCAGGTCGGTGAGGGGGACGCGGGAGCGGTCGGGCGCCTCGTACAGGGAGCGCAGTACCGGGGGGAGCAGATCGGGGCCGGTGGTGCCGGGCTCGGTGGTCAGGTCGCCGCGGGCGCCCTCGACGGCGGCCTCGAACATGTCGGTCCACCACAGCAGGATCTGTCTGGGGTCGCGGGCCCTCTCCTCCAGGTCGGGGGCGGGGCGGGCCTGTCCCGCGGCGAGTTCGACCATGCCCAGCCGGACCGCCTCCCACCAGGGCAGAGCGAAGGCGGGGGCGGGCGGGTCGGACGCCCGGTCGCCGTCCGGCCCGGGGGGTCCGCCCGGCGGGGGGGCGGCGGGCCGCAGGGAGAGGGTGCGCACGGCCTCGCGGATCAGCGGGGTGTCGGGGAACCCGCGCGCGGTGACCGGGACGGTGGGCCCCGTCCAGCGGGCCAGGGCCAGGGCGTTGGCGTACAGGGGGCAGTGCGAGGCGGCGAAGGCCAGCTGTGTGCGGGGGTGCAGGCGCACCGGGCGGGCCGAGACCCGGGGCGGGTCCGGCGGGGGCGGGCGATGAGAGGGCGTGTCCACTCCCGGATTCTCCTTACGAGGAGGGAACCGACGTCACCTTCTCTATCGCCCCGGGGCCGGGTCTCGGGCGGTTTTCCGTGACATCGGTCCGGAAAACCCTGCCGGCGGGGGCGGCGAACCGCGCGTTCGGTGGGAAAAGGGGCAGGTTGGCCGGTCCCGCCGGGGGTGGTCGGCCCGCCCCGTCCCGGCCGGGGTCAGTGGGAATGCGGGGCAGGGCTCCAGCGGCCCGCGATCAGGTCCACGCTGCGGTCGGCCAGGTCCTGGCCCAGGGCGTCCAGTTCGTGCAGGGCGTCGCGGAACCGCGCCACCTGCCGGAACATCTCCCCGTGGCGGCGCTGCTCCTCCACCGGCAGGACCGGGAGGCGCATGCGTGCCGGGTCCACGCGCAGGCTGCCGCGCGTACTGCTGCTGACCCGGGCGATGGTGCGGCTCTCGGCGGTGCTGGTGACGAACCCGGCCAGGAACCACGGATCGACCGCGCCCGGGTTGGTGCGCACCACGTACAGGCCCGGCCCCGGGTAGGCGCCCGCGTCGGCCGCGGTGGCGACCCGGGCCACCGGGCGGGCGGCCACCGCGGGGATGAGCACGTCGCCCTCCTGGACCGGGGGGTTGCGCATGGGGTCGGCGTCGACCTCCTCGGTGCCTGAGGCGGGGCGGCCCCGGGCGACGTCCTCGCCGGAGATCACCCGGGCGGTGGTCCGGGCGTCCCCGGTCCGGTGGTCCCGGTCGGTGCGGCGGGCGGCGGGGCGGCGGATCGTCACGGACCCGGCCTTGGCCAGCTCCGCCAGGGTGACCACCCGGGTGGGCTCGGCGCCGGGCTCCTCTCCGGGGGGCCGGGGCACCAGTGTGCGCAGGGCGCGCAGAGCGGTCTCCACCCGGCGGCGGTCGCGGGCGAACGCCTCCAGGTCGACGGCGGCGCCGCGGGGGACGGGCAGGCGCGGGCGCGGGGTGAGGTCGACGTCCTCGTCCAGCAGGTCCACCACGTCCACGCCGCGGGCGACGCCGGGTTCCGCCACCCCGGCGGGGTCGGTGAGGAAGGCCCGCCACAGCCGGTCGACGTGGTCCACGACGGAGGCCTCGTCGGCGGGGGCGCCCGGGTCGTGGGGGGAGGTGTCGGCGAGCAGGACCGGCCCGGGGGCCCGCCCGGGTTCGGGGCGGCGCAGCACCCACAGCTGCAGGGGGACGGCGTAGTGGGCGGCCAGGCCCGGCGGCAGGGAGATGACGGCCCGGAACACGCCAGCGCGCAGCAGTTCGCGGCGGATGCGGCGCCCGGAGGGGCGGGCGGCGGCGCCGGGCGGCATCACCATCACGACGGAGCCGCCGGGGCGGGCCAGGGCCAGGCAGTGCTGGGCCCAGGCCAGGTCCGATTCCAGGCGCGGCGGGACCCCGTACACCCAGCGTTCGTCCTCGACGAGGTCCTCGGTGCCCCAGTTGCGCTCGCCGAAGGGCGGCGCGCACAGGACGGTGCCGGCGCCGCCGGCGGGCGGTGCCGGGGAGCGCAGGGCGTCGCCGACCACCAGGTGCAGGCGGTGGTCCAGCAGGCCGGCGAACCCGGCGCGCAGGGCGGCCAGCCGGGCGGAGGGGGCGTCCCGGTCCTGTCCGTGCAGGGGGGAGTGCCCGGCCCGGCCCGCGGCGAGCAGGAGTTCGCCGCGTCCGCACGCGGGGTCGGCGACGGCCCCGTCACCGGTCACGGGTCCGGCGAGGCGGACCATGAGGTCGGCCAGGGCGGGCGGCAGGGTGTGGGAGCCGGAGGGGGCGCGCTGGTCCAGGCGGGCCAGCAGGCGTTCGAAGGCCGTGGCGGGGCTGCTGCCGCGGGCGGCGCGCACGGCGGCGTCGGCCAGGACGGGCAGCTGGGCCCGGGGCGGCGAGTCGGGCCCGACCAGGTACTCCAGGCCCGCGTCGGCCAGGGACGCGGCGAACCCGGTGCGGGCGGCGTCGAACAGGGCGTCGGGGTCGGCGGTCCCGGCGGCGGGCGTGCCGTGGCGGTGCAGGTGCAGTAGCAGGATCCCGACCCAGGCCAGGGCGGACTCGGCGGGCATGGCCGAGCGCAGGGAGTCCACCGCCTGCCACAGGCGCTGGTCGGAGTCGATGCTGGGGGCGCCGCGGTGGGCGGACAGCCAGCGCTCCACCGCGGCGAGGTCGAAGCGGGGGCTGCGGTCGGTGCCGCCGACCGGGCGGGGGAAGTCGTCGTGGCGCCGCCGCCAGTTGCTGACCGCTGTGGGTTTGACCCCGGCGATCCTGGCGATGTCGGCGGAGGTCACCTCCACGTCACCGGTGTCCATGAGGTGTCCCATCCACGCTGGCGAACGAACAGGGCACGAGTGTACACATGCGGTTCCGAACACCGGTCCGGGCACAGCCGAAAAGGTGGTTGGCCGGATTCACATCCGGTGCTCTGGGCGGGGCCGGGGACGGCGGCGAGGCGTCGGTCCCGATTCGGACGAACACCCCACACGGCGGCCCCGCGCGGTCTAGCTTCGTTTTCATGGCCGATGACACGATCGGGGCGTCCTACCCCGCAACGGTCCCCGCAGCCCTGGCGGAGACCCTGGAGAAACTCGATCTGCGCGAGGGACTGCTCCGGGAGCTGCAGTGCTACCCGGAGGAGGCCGGCACCATCCTGGTGGAGACCGCCGAGCACCTGCTGCACGAGGGGGAGCGGGAGCAGGGGCTGCGGTTGCTGGAGGCCCTGCGCGACCACCCGCCGGCCCCCGAGGACGCCCAGTACGCCCTCATCGAGATCGCCCGCGACCTGCGCGAGCAGGGCCGGGGGGCGGAGTCGGAGCGGATGGTGGAGGACCTGCTGCGCGCCGAAGGGCTGCAGCCGGGCCCGGCCGGGCTGCTGGCCGACCTGTTCGAGGGCGACGGGGACCCGGTCCGGGCGCTGCACTGCTACAACATCGCGGCCCGGGAGCTGCTGGCCCACCCGGACGAGTCCCTGGCGGGGGCGAGCGTGTACGACATCGGCCCCCTGGTGGGGCGGGCCCGGCTGCGCGGCGAGGCCGGGCTGGAGCCGGACGGCCACGACCTGGTGGCGCTGGAGGCGGCCGGGCGGTTCTGGAGCGAGCGCCAGGGGGAGGCGTGGCCGCCCCCCGGACCGGGGGCCTGACGGCGCGGCCCTGGCCGGGGCGATCGTGTGCCCTGAGGGGCCGCGGGACGGACCCCGGCGCCGCCCCACGGCGCCCGCCCGTGTCCTACGATGCTGTCCCTGAGGGTGCGTGCGGGCGCCCGGAGGTTTCTCTTTGGAGGGGTCCGTGGCCGTCGCACCGGGTTCGGGTGAGGGGCTCGTCCGCGTCGTCCCCGGGTCGCCGCTGGACGCCGCGCTGCCGGTGGAGGGCGGGCGGGGCCGCCTGGCGGTGCGCGACGGCGTCGAGGGCGTCCTGCACTGCGCGCTGGTGATGGAGGACGTGCGGCTCACCGCCTCCGAACGCGTCGGCCTGGGCTGGCTGCTGCGCGAGCACCAGGAGTTCACGGCCTCCTCCTTCGTGCCCGGGGACGGCGCCGGGTTCGCGGAGTTGTGCGCCGGGCTGCGCGAGGGCGGACCCGGCTGCGGGGTGGTCCTGGGCCTGCCCGGCGAGGGCCGCACCGCCACCGCGGTGGCCGCCCTGTCCCGGGCCGGGCTGGTGGTGCGGCCGCTGATGGCCGACACCGACGAGGACGACCCCTTCCAGGGGGTGTGGCCCGAGGAGGGGCGCGGCTA
This sequence comes from Nocardiopsis changdeensis, assembly GCF_018316655.1. Classification (GTDB taxonomy): domain Bacteria; phylum Actinomycetota; class Actinomycetes; order Streptosporangiales; family Streptosporangiaceae; genus Nocardiopsis; species Nocardiopsis changdeensis. The sequence continues at coordinate 2,678,567 of NZ_CP074133.1, forward strand.
CCTGGTGGACGTGTCCGGGGCCGGGCCGCTGCAGGACGCTTTCCTGCGCGCGCTGGGCGGCTTCGCCGGGGTCGCCGCCCACGGCGGTGCGGCCCTGGTGGTGGTCGCCGAGCCCGGGCAGTGGGACGCCGCCCCCGTCCCGGGCGCCGTGCACCTGCGGGTCCGGCCGCCCGAACGGCGGGAGGTGCTGGCCGCGCACCTGGGGTGCCTGCTGGGCGACCGCCACCGGGCGGCGCGCTGGGCGCGCGAGCTCGACGGGCGCGGGATGCTGCGCGGCGCGACCCCGGGGGAGGCGGCCGCCCTGGCCAGGAGCGCGCACGCCGTGCTCACCGGCCGCGAGCGCGGGGCGGGCGAACAGGAGCAGATCACCCTGATCCGCGAACGGCACCGGGGCAGCGGCGAGGTCGCCGCCTGGTTCGCCGGCGCCACCGGCCCCGACGGGGTGTGGAGCCGGGTGGTGGTCGCGGCGCTGGCCGTCCTGGAGGGGGAGCCGGTCGAGGCCGCACTGGCGGGCGCCCGCGGCCTGGCCGCGGAACTGGGGGTGGAGCCCCGGGAGACCGACGGCATCGCCGGGGCCGGCGTCGGCCCGACCCTGGAGCGCGTGGGGGCCCGGCGCACCGCCGCCGGAGAGGTGCTCTTCGAACGGGAGGACCGTGCCGACGGGGTGCTGGAGCACCTGTGGGCCGAGCACCCGGGCGTGCGGTCGGCCCTGGTGCGGTGGGCGGCCGCCGAGGCGGTGCGCCGCGGCGGGGAGACCGCGCACCGGATCGGGGCCCGGCTGTTCTCGCTGTTCGACCGGTGCGACGCCCCGGCCGCGCTGGTGGGCCTGTTTGACGCCTGGGTGGGCGAGCCGGACCTGGTGGACGCGGTGGTGGCGCTGTCCTCGGCGGCCCTGGTGCACCCCCGGTTCGCGCGGGCGCTGCGCGAGCGCCTGTACGAGGAGGCCCGGACGCCCGCGTCGGTGGTCACGGCCCGTGTGGTGGCGCGGGTGTGCGCCGAGTACGGAAAGGCCGACCCGGTGGGCGCGCTGACCCGGCTGAAGTGGCTGGTGGAGGTGGACGAGGACGCCGAGGCGGCGCTGGGGGAGCTGGCCCGCCACGAGGGCCTGCACCCGGCTCTGGTGCGGGCGGCGCTGGAGTGGATCGGCGGCGCGCTGCCCTGGAACACCCAGGCGACCTCGCCGGTGCGGGCCGACGCCGGGGTGCGCCTGCTGGAGGGGTTGATGGCGGCCGAGGCCGACGGTGTGCCGGTGCTGCTGGCCCGGCACCTGCGCGAACCCGGCGAGGAGGGGGAGCGGCTGCTGGGCCCGGCCTGGTACGCGCTGTTGGAGTTCGGGGCGCACGAGCGGGTGCGCGGCGCCCTGCGGCCGTGGCTGCGGGCGGCGCTGGCCGACGCCGCCGGGTTCGACGAGGTGGTGTACACGCTGGGGTGCGCGGTGGCCGGGCTGGCCGACGCGGAACCGGACGCGGTGGCGCGCCGGTCGGCGCGCCTGGACCGGGCGCTGTCCGAGGCGTGCGCACGGGAGGGGCTGGAGCCGGCCGAGGGCGAGCGGCTGCGGGAGGCCCTGGGGCTGGCCCCGGCCCGGGACCGCACTGCCTGATCTCCGGCCCGGCACGGGATCGCGGTACCTGCCCTCCGCCCTGGCCCGGGGCCGTGCAGGCCGACCCCTGCCCCGAGCTGGAGCCGCGGCGCCTGGCCCCCGCCCAGAGTTGGAGCCGCGGCGCCTGGTTCCCGCCCTGGCCCGGGACCGAACCGCCTGCCCTCCGCTCCGGTGCGGGACCGCGCCGCCTGTCCCCGCTCCGGGCCGGGGTCGTGGCGCCTGACCCCTGCTCCGGGCCGAGGACGCGCAGGCTGCCCCTTGTCCAGGCGCGGGGCCGCGGCGGGGTCGGGCCCAGGGGCGGGGTGGTGCCCGGCGCGGCCGCCGACGGTGTTCCGGCTCAGGGCCGTGTCTCCTATGGCCCGCACGTGGCCCACACGGCGGGGCCCGGCCGCCGCGCCCGGGCGGGCCGACATGGGCGCGTGGCGGGGCCCTGTGCCCGGGGGCGTGGCCGGGCCGGGCGGGTCAGTCGGGCAGCAGGGCCCCGGCGGCGGGCGGGGTCGGGTCGGCCCACGGCAGCGGGGCCTCGGCGGCGACCTCGCGCATGCGCCGGTAGGCCGCGTCGTCGGAGGGGCGCGGCGCCCCGTCCTCGGCCAGCAGGTGGGTCAGCGGCGGGGCCGTACCGCCGTCGTCCAGGACCACCGTCTTCTGCCGGGCGCCGTCGCGCAGGGTCAGCCGCACCTCGGTGACGTTGTCCGCGCTGCGCAGGTGGAACAGCCCGGCCAGGTCCACCCGGCGGGCCAGGATCTGCTCCGTCAGCGGGGCGGGCAGGTGGCGCTGCCCCGACGGCGGGGTCAGGACGTGCCGGAAGGTCCCCATCGGCCGCGGGTCCTCCAGGTTGAACAGGTCCGCGCCGCGGGTGACCTCCACGACCTCCACCTTCACGGCGTGGGCGCCCTCCAGGAACCTGCGGTAGGCGGCCGAGTCCGACAGCGGGGCGCAGCGCAGCGACAGGCGCCCGCCCAGCCGGGCGTCCACGCACCGCTTGAGGTGGTCCAGCAGGATGGTCCCGGCGCCGCGGCCCTGGTGGCGCTCGGTCATCGCCAGGGCGTGGGCGCCGCCCAGGGGCACCACCAGCAGGGCGCGCAGGTGGGTGGTGGCGGCCTCCTGCGCCCCATAGTGGTAGGGGTCCCTGTCCTCGGCGACGCTGCGGATGGTGCCCGGGGTGCCGAACCTGCCGTAGTCCAGCCGGATCTCGATCTCGCGGTCGCCGGTCCGGCGGTGGTCGCCCACCGACAGGTGGGAGCGGCGCTCGGGGTCGGTCACCGGTCTCTCCTGCAGTTCGCGCACGGCGCCGTGGAGGAGGTCGAGCAGGTCGGTCCCCTCGTCGTCGAGGCGGTCCACCGGAGGGTGGTCGTCCGGGCGTCCGGGCGGGGCCGCCCACAGCCGGTAAGCAGCGAAACCGTGAGTGGCCACGCATGTCCTTCACGTCGTCGGTCCGGGTGCGCGGCCCGGGCGGGCGGCGCGGAACACCAGCGTAATGGGGGTGCGGCGGTAGTGCGCCGAGCGCCGCAGCCGGGGGCCGGCCGGGGCGTTCGTGTCACCGCACCCCTGTGGGCGCGGTGCGCGGGGCGGGGGACGCGGGCCCGGGGCGGTCGGTGGACCGTTGCGCCGGTGTCAAAGGGGAACGGGCGGAGTGCAGCGGCCGGGGCGGGGCACAACACCGACCATGGGTGTATTGGTACTGGTCAGGCACGGACAGACCGAGTGGAGCAAGGGGCATCGGCACACCGGCCTCACGGATGTTCCCCTGACGCGGGAGGGGGAGCGGCAGGCCGAGGCACTGCGGCCGCTGCTGGCGGACCGAGGGATCGGGTGGGTGATCACCAGCCCGCTGAGCCGGGCGGCGCGCACCGCCGAACTCGCCGGTCTCGCCGTGACGCGGACCGATCCCGACCTGCGGGAGTGGGACTACGGCGGATACGAGGGGGTGACCACCGAGGAGATCCGCCGGGAACGGCCCGGCTGGTACCTGTGGCGTGACGGGGTGGTCCCCGGCGATACCGGACACCCCGGCGAGCAGGTGGAGGAGGTGGCGGCGCGGGTCGACCGGGTGCTGGCCCCGCTGGCCGCGGAGGTGGGGGACCCGGGGGCGGCGGACACGGTTCTGGTGGCGCACGGCCACGTACTGCGGGTGCTCACGGCGCGGTGGCTGGGGCTGGAGGGCCGGGAGGGGGCGCTGTTCCGGCTGGGGACCGGGGCGGTGTGCACGCTGGACCGGGAACACGGTCGGCCGGTGATCTCCTCCTGGAACCTGGTGCCGTGACGGCCCGGGGCCGGGGATCGGGGACGTGCGGAGGGGCGCGCCCGGGGACCGGAGCGGGGGAGGGACGGATCTCCCACCGACGGTCAGGACCGGACGGACTGGGCGCCGGGGGTGGCCGTTGGCCTGGCGCCGCATTCCCCGGTGAAGGGGTGGTCCTGTCAGGGGTGAGCAGGGGAAACTCGGGGCTCGACGGACCGGAATCGACGCCCGCCCTCGTGGCGGGGTCGGTCGTTTCTTTTGACGTGAGGTCTATGCCACCGGTTCCTCAGGGGCCACATGAGGCCACTCTGGAACCTTTTGCCTCAACCCGTGCGAGACGGGGACGGCCGGGCCTCCTCATGAACAGGGGACATGGAGGAGACCCGACCGCCGAAGCCCCTTCTCCAGATGAGAGGGGCGGTATCCGCCGGTGGTTCCCCGGGGGCCGGGGGAGGCCGGGAACACGCGGCGAAGGCATGCGGACACGATGGGTGCACCGTCGGTGGCAGGGTCTTCCATGAACGGAGGTCACGGAGGACCCCGCCACCTCGGCCCGCCGTCCGCGCGGGGGCTGCCGGAGGGCGGGCCGACGGTGGCGGCGGCACCGGAGGTGCGGGGTGCCGCCGCTCGGGGAAGGGTCTATGCGGCGTTCTCGCGGTCGAGCGCCGCGCCCGGTCTGAGGCCGAAGGGGACGCCGAAGCCGGTGAGCCGGCCCGTGCGCTCCAGGCGGTCGAAGATCTCCTGGGTGACGTCGTGGTCGGGGGCCGACCGGGGCGGCCACCCGAAGTGCTCGGCCACCGTGGACCAGCTCGGTCCGTGTCCGTGGTCGGAGCGGTACCGGGCCACCCAGTCGACCACCTCGGCCGCGCGCCCGCCCAGCAGCGCGTCGGCGCGCTCGGACACCGGGGTGTCCAGCGGCGTCGTCGCCGGGGAGGTTCGCGGCGGGGTCGGTGGCGGCGGGGCCAGGGGAGCCAGCCAGGCGGTGGTCTCACCCAGTTCCGCCTCTATGACCGCGCCATCGTCGCGGACCGACACGATCCACTCGATGCGCTCCAGCCACTCCAGCAGCTCGGTGAGCTCGTCGGGACCCGACAGCGCGCACGCCACGGTGACCTCCACCCGGGGGACCCGGATGCGGCCGCCGGGCAGGGCGCGCGACGCCAGGTAGGCACCGGTCAGCCGGAGCCGGTTGGGCTTCTTGCGCATCTTCTTGTGCCCCATCGCCCGGCCCACCCAGCCCGAGGCGCGCGAACGCACGCCCTGGCCGATGTTCCAGGGATTGCCCTGGAGGTCGGGCAGGTCGCACAGCGCCGGGTCGGAGGGGTGGGACTCGATCACCCGCTCGGGGGTGGTGACCAGCCAGCCCGAGGCGATCAGGTCGCCGAGCGAGGCGCGCGGGTCCTCCAGGCGTAGGATCCGCATGTCCTGCCCGAGCAGGTAGACCGCGCCGCGGATCGCCCCCCGCAGGGCGCAGACCAGGGCGAGGTAACGGCTGTCGGGGTCGCCGCCCACCTGCTTGGCGGCGACGTAGGCCCACACCTCCCGCAGGAACTCCATCTTGTGCAGGGTGATGGGCAGGTCCCGGTTGGGGTGCGGGGTCGGCGGGGGCGGCCCCTCCCGGCGCCTGGGCGGCTTGGGCGGCCAACCCGGAGGGTTGACCACACCCTGCTCGTGGCAGCGGACGCACTCCATCGCCGCGGCCAGGTCCGGATTGGGCCTGTGGAACCGTGGTCGCCGGACCTGACCGGCGGGGGCCGTCCCCGGGGTCCCGTTGTGCTGCGTCATGGCAAGGAGACTAGCGGTACCGGTCCCGCGGGGAGCGGTTGTCGGAGGGAATCCCGGGGGCCACCCGTAATCCGAATAACCCTCCCGCGGAGCCGCGGGATCCGGTATAGGGCGCCGCGGGGCGCCGGTCGCGGTGGTGGCGCGCGGGGCCGGGTCACGGGGAGGCGTCCTCCCCCTGCGGACACCACCCCCGATAGGGGCAGGTCCGGCAGGCCGGTCCGGGCACGGGGACGTATGCCCGGTCGCGGTGCCAGGGGGCGACCAGCGCGCGGACGGTGCGCTCGGCGGCCGCCAGGACCTGCGGCGAGGCCGGGTCCATGGTGTCGACATGGGCGCCGTCGGGGCCGAGGACCTCCACCTCCACCGCGGGTTCGGGGCCGGCGGCGATCACCCCGGAGGCGAAGAACAGTACCCCCAGGGCGGCGCGCGGGTCCTGCGCGAAGAGCGCGAGGCCGGTCGCCCCGGGTGGTCCCTCCTCGGAGATCAGGACGCTGCGGTGGACCCAGGAGCCGCGCCGGTGGTGCAGGACGTCGGTGCGGTACACCACCAGCACGTCGGCCTCGGTGTCGTCGGCGGTCAGGGTGGGCCCGGAACGCACGTGGTCGCCCGCGGGCAGGTCGCGCAGCGGGCACACGGGGATGTGCGCGGCGAGCAGGGCGGCGGCCCGCCGGGCCCGCTCGCCGAACAGCCGCCGCCCGGCGCACGCCCACCGCGCGGGGTCCACCGGCAGGTCGGCGGGCTCGCAGGCCCGTCGCGGCAGCCGTTCGTGCGCCCGCTCCAACCAGGCCCGCACCGCCCCCGCCACCACCCCGTCCCCATGCCCGCCCGGCGGCGGGCCGCCGCCGGACCCGCCGCCCGTGCCTGCACGCTCCGACCCTGCGGCCCGAGAGGGAACACGCTCCCCGGGCTCCCCGCCACCGGCCCACCCCGGGACCGCGGGCGCCACGTTCTCGCCGTGTAGGGCGGGAACGTTGCGCGGGACGGCCTCATCGCGCCGGGCGGGCACGCCGCATGGGACGGATGCGCCGCGCGGTGTGTCTTCCTCGTGTGAGACGGGTGCATCCTGCGGGGCGAACTTGCCGTGTGGATCGGGTGTGTCGTGCGGGATGCCCTCATCATGTGGGGCGGTCTTGTCGCGCTGTGCGGGTGTGCCGTGTGGGACGGCCTCGCCACGCGGCACGGGTATGTCGCGCAGGGCGGTCTCGCTGTGCGGGACGGGTGCGCCATGCGGCGCGGGTGCGTCGCCCGGTACGACCTCGTCGTGTGGGGTGGTCTTGTCACGGTGAGCGGGTGCATCGTGTGGGACGGTCTCGTCGTGCCGGATGGGTACGCCGTTTGGGACGAGTACACCGCTCGGTGCACCCTCTTCGTGCGGCACGGGTACATCATGCGGCCCGGTCTCGTCGTGCCGGGCGGATGCACCGCATAGGGCGTTCTTGTCGTGCGGGGCGGCCTCGCCGTGTGGGCCGGGTGTGCCGCGCGGGATGTCCTCATCGCGCGGGGCGGTCTCGTTATGCGGGTCGGGGGAGCCGTATGGGACGGGTGCGCCCCCCGAGGCCTCATCGCGCGGTGCGGCCTCGCTGCGCGGGATGGGAGCGCCGTGCGGGGCGGTCTTGCTGTGCGGGGCGGGCACTCCGCGTGGGGCGGGTTCGCCGTGCGGGACAGGTATGCCGCGAAGGGCGGGCACCGTGCCGTCGGGCACGGGGTCGGCTTCCCGTGCGCCCGGGCGGCGGGCGAAGCTCTCGGACGGGCCGGGTGCCCCGGGCATGCCGGACGCGGTGGCGGCACGGGGGGCGGGCCCGGGGCCTCCTGGTGCGGGCGGCGGCGCCGGTGGCCGGAGGTCGGTGGGGGCCGGGGGAAGGTCCAGGCTGCGGAAGTGGGCGCGGGCTGGACAGAGGACGTGTTCGCGGGCGGTGGCCGGGGACCAGGAGCGGCGTTCGCCGCCCGGTCCCAGGCCCAGCAGCCCCGGCGCGCGGGGCAGGCGGCCGCAGCCGCTGCGGACGGCGCAGGCCAGGCAGTCCTCCCCCGGGGAGCGGGCCCCGCCGACCAGGGCGGAGCGCAGCCCCTCGCGGCCCCGGGCGACGAACAGCGCCTCGGCGTCGGCGGCGGTGCCGTCGAACCGGACCTCCGTGGCGCCGTCCAGGCACGACACCCGGATCACCCGTACCCGCTCCGGCGGGTCGTCGCGGCAGCGCATCGGGTACGGGGCGCCGCCGTGGAAGCGCTCCGGGGCCGCGGCGTAGGCCTCCCGGTCGACCGGTGCCCCCGTGGCCAGCACGTACGCGGCGACCGCGAGCCCCGCGTCGGCGGGCGCCCGGCGCAGCCGGCCCGGCACCGGTACCCACAGCTCGCGGGCCGCGCCGAGGGTGTAGCAGCGGCCGGTGGCGCGCACCTCGTACGGGCGGCGGTGCCGGGACCCGCGTTCGGGCATGTACTGGCGCACCCGGAAGTCGGGGACGGGGGTGCGCCCGGCGGTCGCCGCCAGGTGGGTGCGGGCGGCGTGGCGCACCCACCGGCGCACCCCCTCGTGCACGGGCGGCACCCGCTCGCCCAGCACGGTGACCGGCGGGCGCCCCGGCGGCGGCGGATGGGCGCAGGCCCGCTCCAGCGACCAGCCCCGGTGCTCGACCAGGTCCAGGACGGCGTGCAGGACGGCCGCGGGCACCTCCCGCGGCCGGTGGCGGGCGGGGCCCAGTGCGAGGTCCGCCCGTACCCGGCGGTGCGCCGGACAGCCGCCGCGGGGGAGGACGGCGGTGTCGCTGAGGAGGCGGACGACGGGAGGGTGACCGGTGTCGGTGGTCATGTGCGGCACCTTCCGGAGGGCTTCTCCTTCAAAGGGTGGCACGGACGGCGGGATCGTGCCGGGGGCCTGTGGACAACCCTTCCGGCCGCTGCGGCCGGGGGTTCCGCGCGGCCCGTCCCCGAACGCGATCCGTGACGGCCGCGGCCCGGCGCCGGGCTCGGATCCGCTGTTCGGAGGGGGTGGCGCGGGCGCTCCGAGGAGGGGATGAACCCACGTAAAAAGTCACTCACGGTGACGTTTTCGGCGCCTTGGGAGGCGCGGCGAACCCACACGCCGCCCCCTCCGATCATGTTGAATGTCGACCATGATCGTGCGTCGAGTACTTCCCGATGAGATGAGCGCCGTCAGCGAGCTGCGGGTGATCGCCTATACGGCCGACGGACTGTTGGATGTCAACCCGGTCTACGTCGAGACGCTGCGGCTGCTGGGCACCGACGGTGAGGGCGAGGTCCTGGTCGCCGAGGACGGCGGTCGCCTGCTGGGGACGATCATGTTCGAGCCCTGGTCCCCGCGCAGCGAGATCGCCCGGGGCGCGGACGAGGCGGAGGTGCGCGCGTTCGCGGTCGCGCCCCAGGCCCGGGGCCGGGGGGTGGGCCGCGCCCTGGTCAACGCGCTGGTGGAGCGGGCCCGCGAGGAGGGCGTCTCGCGGCTGCTGCTGTCCACCCAGCCGCAGATGCTCTCGGCCCAGTACGTCTACCGGGCCCGCGGGTTCGTCCGGGTGCCCGAGCGCGACTGGTCCCCGCTGCCCGACGTCACGCTGCTCACCTACGAGCTGGTGATCAAGGACTGAGGGCGGGGCCCGGGCCGCCCGTCCGCGGCCCGGAGGTCAGCCCGCGCGGACCCGGCGGGCCGCCCGGGCCAGGTCCAGCCCCAGCTCCCCGTCGGCCAGGCGGTCCAGGACGCCGTCGGCGGCGGGGTGCCCGGACACACGCACCGAGCGGACGAACCGGGTGGCGTGCGGGGCCAGCCGCTCCCGGTCGTCGTCGGGCAGCGGGAGCCCCGCCTCGGCGAGCGCGGCGTAGTCGTCCAGCAGGGCCCACGCGGTGACCGGGGAGGTCGGCGGTTCGGGGGTGCCCGGCCGCAGCCGCCGCACCCACCCGCCGAGCACCGGGTGGTTCAGGTGGGCGCGCAGGGCGACCTCCGGGTCCGCGCCGCGCTCGGCCAGCAGCGTGAAGACCTTCCTGCGCCGGTGCCAGGCCCGGGGCTCGGTGCAGGCCTGGACCAGTTCCCCGGCGACGGCGCCGATGTCGCGGCCCCGGGCCCACCGGTCCAACAGCCCCTCGGTGTCCACCGGACGGCCCTCCTCCAGCAGGGCCAGCACTTCGCGGACGCCCATGTCGGGGATGGCGCGGGTCACCCGCACGGCGGCGCCCGCGCGCTGCAGCTGGCGCACCATGAAGTGGTCGCCCAGCCGCGCGATGCGGAACCGCCCGCCGACGCGGTGCACCGCGTCCAGCTCGGCCAGCACCTCCAGGGCCGCGCGCATCCGCTCGGGACCGGCCCCGCCCCGCCCGCGGTAGGCGGCGGCCACCTCGGCGGCGGTGCGCTCCCGGCCCGACAGGAACAGGTCGGTGAGCGCCAGCAGGGCGGCGGTGCCGTGTTCGGCGGCCATCGCGGGCAGCGCGTCGGCCCAGGCGTCGGCGACCGCCCCGGGTACCCCCGAGGACCAGGCGTAGGCGGCGCGCCCGGTGAGCACCCGGGTGTAGGTGGTGCGCAGCAGCCGGGCGGCGCGGGCCACGCAGAACAGGTGGTCGACGTCGTCCGGCGTCGTCTCCAGGTGGGCGGCGGCCGCCGGCACGTCCTCGGCGCACAGGGCGTCGCGGCCCCCGGGGTCGGGGCGCAGCACCCTGCCCCGGTCGACCCACACGGTCAGGCGGGCGGCGTCGGCCAGGGTGCGGCAGCGGCGGGCGGCGTCGTCCAGGTCCCCGGGCTCCGCGGGGGTGACCGGGCGCGGCGGCGCCTCCTCGAACCGGTCCGCCAGCACCGGTGCGGCCGCCGGGACGGCGGCGGGGCCGGTGTCGGAGCACGGGTCCAGGTCGGCCTCCTCGACGGCGGCCCGCAGCCGCCGCGGGCTCTCGTCGGAGAGCAGGCCGCCCTGGCCGACCAGGTGGTCGCACCAGGTCAGCCAGGTCGAGCGCAGCACCTCGGCGCCTCCGCCCGACCCGTCGGCGCCGCGCAGGCCGCCGAGGGGCAGGGCCCCGGCGCGCACCGCGCGCGCCACCTCCCGGACGTCGTCGACGCACCAGTCCCCGGGCTCGGGCGCCCCGAGGTCCCGGTGGGCGGTGAGCAGCAGGGCCAGGGCGCCGGGGTCCGGGGCGGGTCCGGTGTCGGCGTCCTCCGCCCAGTCGAGGCAGGCCCGCACCGCGGAGGCGACGCCCCGGGTCATCGCCCCCTCACCGAAAGTGGTGGTACTCACGGCTTCAGACTAGCCGTGCGCGGAACCCGCGGGGCCGGGAACCCCGAAAACGCACCAGGTCCGCGCACCGGGCACCCGCACAGGGTGCGTGGCCCCGGCCCACGCGCTCACCCCGCCATGGAGAACCCGGGGTCGCCGCTCACCCCCAGGCCGTCGACGTACCCGGTGATCCGCTCCACCGCCGCCCGGTACACCTCCCGTTCGTGCCCGGGCAGGTCGGGCGAGGCCAGCTCGTCGGCCAGGTCCACCACGCGCAGCGGCCCCAGGGCGACCCAGGTCGGCCGCATCTCCAGCGCGGACGACTCCCAGACCCCGGGCTCCACCTCGGTGAACTCCACCCGGGCCAGCACGCCTTCGCGGCGCGAGTCGATGGGCGGGGACGACTGCCCGGCGACCTGGTTGCCCAGCCCGTAGACCACCCACTCGCCGCCGATCCGCTCCGCCGACTGCACCACGTGCGCGTGGTGGCCCAGGATCAGGTCGATGTCGGGGGAGGCGACCAGGTCGGACAGCTCCAGCTGGAACCCGTCGGCCTCGTGCGCGTACTCGGTGCCCCAGTGCATCGACAGCACCACGATCTGCGCGCCCAGCTCCCGGGCCAGCGCCGCCTCGGCGCGGATGGCCTCCTCGTCGATGAGGTCGGCCATCCACTCCTTGCCCTCCGGCGGCAGGAACCCGTTGAAGCCGTAGGTGTAGGACAGGTGCGCGACCGGCACCGGGGCGCCCCCGTCGGCGGGTTCGACCTGGTAGATCTGCGGATCCCGCGACTCCTGCTCGGTGCGGGCGCTGCCCGCCGCGCCCAGCCCGGCCGCCTCCAGGGCGTCCAGGGTGCGGACCACTCCGGCCTCGCCGTTGTCCAGGGTGTGGTTGGAGGCGGTCGAGCAGCCGTCGTAACCGGAGTCGGCGAGCCCCTGGGCGACCTGCGGGGGCGCGCTGAACACGGGGTATCCGCTGAAGGGTCCTTCCTCCGGGGCCAGGGGCACCTCCAGGTGGCACAGGGCCAGGTCGGCGCCCTCCAGGGCGGGGGAGATCCCGGAGAAGAGCGGGGCGAAGTCGAACTCGCCGCCCCCGTTCTGCCGGGCCTGCTCCCAGACCGAGGCGTGCACCAGCACGTCGCCGCCGCCGATCACGCTCAGGGTGCGGGGGACGTGCGCGGTGGGGGAGGGGGTCGGCGGGGCCGCGCCGGCGGTGTTCTCCACCCGGGGGGCGGAGCAGGCGGTCGGGGCCAGGGTCGCCGCGGTCAGCAGGGACAGGATGCGCAGGCCGGTCCGGGTCATCGTCCCACGGTAGGAACGAAGTGGGTGATAAGGGTGGTCGGCGGTGTCATCGGTGGCAAAGGGATAAAACGCCTTTTAACGTGATGAAACCGTTCCAATGAAGAGAGAGGAATGCAGAGATTTCTTCGGCTCCCCGCCCGGGCCCGGGTCGGGCGGCCTTCCGCTGCCCGGGGGACCCTTAGGATGTCGTCACCGGTCGGCCGCTGCGGAGGAGACGATGGACGAGCAACCCCTTTCCCCCGGCGTCGGCCTGGTGGAGGTCTCCGGCCTGTCCCTGCGCGACCTCGGAACGGCGGGCGACACGGTGATCGCCCGGGCGCTGCGCGAGGTGCTCGCCACCACCCCCGACGGTGAGGAGGGCGTGGCCGCCTTCTCCAACGACGGTGACGACGGCGGCCCCTGGTAGGCGCGCCGCCGGGCCGTTCACAGGAGCGGCGGATCGAGGTCGGAGGTCATGCGCCCGCCCGCCGCCATCGTGCGGGTGAGGATGTGCCCGGCCCCCAGCACCCTGGTGTACGAGGCCCTGGCGGCCTCCGCCAGGCTCCGCGCCTCCCCCTCCTCGCCCAGGGCCGCCAGATCCAGCGCCAGGTTGGCCGTGCCGGCCAGGGTCATGGGGTGCTCGTCGCCGATGAGCGCGCGCAGCCGCCGCACCGTGTCCCGGCCCGACCGTACGGCCGCGGCCGTCTCGCCCAGGGCGGCCAGATCCCCGGCGAGGTTGTTGGCCACCGCGAGGGAGTAGTGGTGGTCGCGCCCCAGGAGGACGTCCAGGCTCCGTAGCGTTGCTTCGTTCATCCGGCGGGCCTGCCCGGCGTCTCCGCGCAGCCGGTGGACCAGGGCCGTGTTCGCCGCGCACGCCTGGTGGTACGGGTGGTCGGGGCCGTAGACCCGGGCGTACCGCTCCAGAGCGTCCAGGGCGGTGGAGAGGGCTCCGTCCAGATCGCCCTCCACCCGCATGAGGTTCACCAGGCACATGGCCGCGGCCAGGGTCTCGGGATGGTCGGCGTCGTACAGCCGCAGGTAGCGGTCGTGCGCGTCCCGGGCCAGGGTGCGCGCCCGCTCCAGGTTCCCGGACAGGCGGTGGGCGATGGACAGGTCCAGCTGGACGCGCAGGGTGCGCGGGTGCTCCCTGCCGAGCTGCTCCCGGCCGTAGGCGAGCGCCTCCTCGCCCAGGTCGCACGCCTCGGCGTACTTCCCGCTCAGGCGTACCGCCTGTGCCAGGCTGTTCCAGAAGGCCGCCAGGTTCGGCGACCCGTCGGCCGAGGCCTGGCGCTTGTAGAGCATGTAGGCCTGCTCGTGGCGCAGCCGCGCCCCCGCGAAGTCGCTCAGCAGGGTGTGGTCGATGGCCAGGTTGTGCAGGGCCCGCAGCGTGACGTTGTGGTCGGGGCCCAGGGCCCGCACGTGCAGCCGGTAGGTCTCCGTGTCGTGCTCGAAGGCCTCACGGAACCGGCCCTGGGCGCGCAGGTCGGCGCCGATCCCTGAGAGGAGGGTCAGGGTTTCGGGGTGGTCGGGGCCCAGCACCTCCTTGATGCGGGGCAGCATGGCGACGTTCAGCCGGTAGGCCTCCTCGTAGCGGCCCAGGTCCCGCAACCTGTTGGCGTAGCTCCTCTTGGCCTTGAGGAGATCGGGGTCGTCCTCCCCGAAGGCGGCGGCCCAGCGCGCGATGAGGTTGCGCGCGTGGTTCTCGGCGGTGGCGTAGTTGCCCGAGAAGTACAGGAAGGACAGGACGCTGAGCGAGAGCCTCCGCGCCTCGGGCAGTTCGCTCAGCGGGACGCCGGCGGGCTCCAGGTGGGGGAGCAGGTCCAGGTAGCGGTCCTGGGCCTGCCGTCCCAGCAGGCCCACCGGCTCTGCCGCGGCGAGCAGGGCGCACACCTCGGTGCGCACGGCCCGCAGCCGTTCGGCGTCGAGCCTCCAGCGGATCAGCTTCTGGACGAGCGAGTGGACCTGGATGGTGCGGTTGGCGTTGTCGATCTTGACCAGGGCGTAGCGGCCCAGCTGGCCGAAGGCCCGGCTGAGCCTGATCGGGTCGTTCAGCAGGGCGGCGGTCCCGGGCCGCACGTGCGGGCTGTCCGTGGCGAAGAAGACGTCCCGGGGGATGGGCTCGGGGCCGAAGACAGAGCAGGTCTCCAGGAGTTCCACGGCCTCCGGCGTGCCGGCCGCCAGCTCCTTGAGCGAGATCTGGAGCGAGGCGCTCAGGGACGCGTGGTAGTCGGGGGGATGGCCCTGGCTCAGCAGGTCCTCGGGCCGCCGTTCCAGCAGGCGGAGGTACTCGCGGCTGGACATGCCGGTCTCCGTCAGCAGCGCCCCCGCCTGCTCCAGGGCCAGGGGCAGGTGCCCGAGGGCCTGGGCCAGGTCCGCCGCGGACGCCTCGTCCAGCCCCTGGGGTACGCGCCTGCGCAGGAATTCCGCGCTCTCCCTCGGTGGGAAGACCTCGATGGGGACGGTGGTCGCCCGCCCCGTCCAACGGTGGTTGCGGGAGGTGATGAGCACGTGGCCGGTGCCCTCGGGGATGAGTTCGTAGAGGTCCTCGGGTTCGTCCGCGCTGTCGAAGACGAGCAGCCACCTGCGGTAGGGCTCGCCGCGCCGCAGTGCGTCGAGGACGCCGCTCGCGGCATCCTCGATGCCGGTCACCCCGGGTCCGGGGAGCCCGAGGTGCTGGGCCAGCTGGGCCATGTTCGAACGCACCAGGCCGGGCTGCCCGGCGGGTATCCACCACACCAGGTCGTACTCGGCCTTGGAGCGGTGGACGTGCTCCACGGCGGTGAGCGACTTGCCGACCCCGTAGTGCCCGTGCAGGACCACGGTCGCCGCTCCGCTGCGCAGTTCGCGCCGGAGCCCGGCCAGGGGCCCCTCGCGACCGATGAAGTTCATGGAACGCGGCGGCACCCGGCCCCAGACCGTGGGGATCCGTTCCCGTGGACCGCCCTCGCCGTGGTGCGCATGTTCTCTTTGTGAATTCACTCGGATCACACGGGCAACAGCATCATCTTTTTCCTTTATGTCGCCCCCTGCGGTGGAGTGAGCGCGAATTTCCCTGCGGAGAACAGGGTAAATGACGGTCACGACGGCAGGAAGTGCGGTTTCCGATGAGGGGCGGTACCGTTCTCCCGAGCCGGCCGTCGGCGGTCGATGGAGTGGCGGAGGCGGAGGACGATGGTCGAAATGCAGGTGGAGCGCGTCGGCGCCATGGTGGACGTGGGCGGGATGTCCCTCGAGGACCTCGCCGGAGTGGATTCCTCCGTGGTCGCCCACGTTCTGCGCGGCGTCCTGGGGGCTCCGGGAGCGGGACCCGAAGCGGTGTCCGGGTTCGTCAACGAGTCCGATCAGCGCTCGGACAACGAGGTGCCTCCGCAGAAGCCCGGTTCCTCCGGATATGAGGGCAGGGAATCCCTCACGGGCGGCGGGAGGTGATCCCTTTCCCGTTCGGCGCCGTCGGACGCGGTGCCCGCCGGGCTGTCCGAGATCAATGTCCGTACCCCGCTCGCATATGAACACCAAGGAAGGGGAGTCGTACCGATCCCCTTTTTTTCATGTGCTCTCCCCCCAGGAGGACACCGCGTGACCGACGACCCCGTCACGACAGCCCGTCCCCACCAGGAGGAATGGCCCGCCGGGCTGGACGTGCAGGACCTGCTCGCCCAGGGATGGCGCCCCACGCCCTTCCTCCAGTTCATCCTCAAGGTCCACAGCCGCTGCAACCTCGCCTGCGACTACTGCTACATGTACGAGATGGCCGACCAGGGGTGGCGCCGCCAACCCCGGCGGATGGCCCGGCCGATCGTCGACAGGGTCGCCGAACGCATCGCCGCGCACGCCCGCGCCCACGGCCGCTCCCGGGTGGACGTCATCCTCCACGGCGGCGAACCCCTGCTGGCCGGGGTGGACCACCTCCGCTACGTCGCCGATGCCCTGCACAAG
The DNA here is from genome assembly GCF_018316655.1 of Nocardiopsis changdeensis. GTDB lineage: Bacteria > Actinomycetota > Actinomycetes > Streptosporangiales > Streptosporangiaceae > Nocardiopsis > Nocardiopsis changdeensis. Next base: position 2,694,605 of record NZ_CP074133.1, read on the forward strand.
ACCTGCGACCCCGACGTGCACGTGTCCCTGCGCCTGCAGACCAACGGCGTCCTCATCGACGACGCCTTCCTCGACCTGTTCGAGGAGAAGCGGATCCGCGTCGGCGTCAGCATCGACGGCGCCGAGGAGGACCACGACCGCCACCGCCGGCGCGCCAACGGCCGCGGCACCCACGCCGAGACCCGGGCCGGGCTGGAGCGCCTCACCCGCCGCCACCGCCACCTGCTCTCCGGGCTGCTCGCCACCGTCGACCTGGAGTCCGACCCTGTCACCACCTACGAAGCCCTGCTGGAGTTCGACCCTCCCGGCATCGACCTCCTGCTGCCCCACGGCACCTGGGACACGCCGCCCCCGGGGCTGACGGGGGAGAGCACCCCCTACGGCGACTGGCTGGTCGCCGTCTTCGACCGCTGGTACGGGGCTCCCGAGCGCGAGACCAACATCCGCATGTTCACCGAGATCATCCGCCTCGTCCTGGGCTCCCACTCGCGCACGGAGACCATCGGCCTGTCCCCGGCCGCCATGGTGGTGGTCGAGACCGACGGCTCGGTCGAACAGGTCGACACCCTCAAGGCCGTGGCCGAGGGGGCCGCGGCCACCCCCTTCCACACCCTCACCCACGACTTCACCGAGGCTCTGTACTCACCGGGCATCGTCGCCCGGCAGATCGGCGTGCGCGCCCTGAGCGCCACCTGCACGGCCTGTCCCCTGGTCCGGGTGTGCGGCGGGGGCCTGTACACGCACCGCTACCGGAGCGGCAGCGGCTTCCGCAACCCGTCCGTGTACTGCGCGGACCTGGCACGCCTGATCACCCATGTCCACCGCACCGTGGCCGCCGACGTGGCCCGCATCCGGGAAGAAAACTGAATGTCCACCACCGCATCCGTTCCCGACGAGGTCTTCGACGCCCTGGCCGAAGGAGGGGGCGGACCGTCGGCGACCGCCCACCTGCGCGCCGCCCAGTACGGCAAGCACCTGCTGCTGGTGCGGCGGGTCCTGGACGCGGCCCGGGAGGCGCGCCACCCGGACGCGGGCCGTGCCGAGGAGGCGTGGTGGGCCCTGATCGCGGCACAGGAGGCCGCCCCCGAGGCGGTCGCCGCCACCCTGCGCCACCCCACCGTCGGGGTCTGGGCCCGGCGCACCGTCCTGGCCCTGGAAGGGCACCGCAGGGAGGACCCCCGGGTCGCGGTCCTGGCGTCCCTGGCCGCGGCCGCCGCGCTGCGCGCCGGAACGGCCCTGCGGATCGAGGTCCCGCTGGACGGGCCCACCGCCCCGCTGGTCTCCCTGGGGCGGGCCGTGGTCGGCGGCAAGGGCGGCGCGATCGCCGAGGTGGCCGGCGGGCGGGCGGTGTTGAGCACCCGGGGCGGCGAGGTGGCGGTGCCCGACGACCCGCACCGGGACGGGCCCGGCTGGCAGGCCCTACGCAGAATGGAGGCCGAGCACGCGGGGCACCGCCTCGCCCTGCTCCTGGACGACCAGGAACCCGACCGCATGCCCGGGGCCGACCTCGTGCCCGGGCGCCTGAGCGCCCGGGAGGCGGAGCACTGGCGTGCGACGCTCCGCGAGGCCTGGGAGATCCTGGTGGAGCACCACTGGACGATCGCGCGGGAGACGGCCGACACCGTCTTCACCCTCACGCCCACCCGGGCCCGGGGCGGCGCCCACACCAGCGCGACCGCCCGGCACGCCTACGGCAACCTGGGACTGTCCACACCGCCGAACCCGGTGGCGCTCGCACTCACCTTCGCCCACGAGGTCCAGCACGCCAAACTGACCGCGCTGTGGGACCTGGCCCCGCTCACCCTTCCCGACGACGGCAGCCGCTACTACGCGCCCTGGCGCCCGGACCCCCGCCCCGCGGCGGGGCTGTTCCAGGGGGTGTACGCCCACCTGGGCGTGGCCGGCTTCTGGCGCCGCCACCGGCACACCGTGACCGGAGCGGAGCAGGAGCGCGCACACGCGCAGTTCGCGCACTGGCGGCGTTCCACCCTGGACGCCGCCCGGGTGCTGGCGGGCTCGGGCCGCCTCACCCCGGCGGGTGAGCGGTTCCTGCCCGCCACCACCCGGACCCTGCTGGCCTGGCAGGACGAACCGGTGCCCGCGTCGGCCGCGGAGGCCGCCGACCGGGCGGCCCGGGAGCACCTGGCCCACTGGACCGAGCGCAACGGGAACTCCTCAATCACTGGAACCTTCTCCCATGGATAGCGCGGCCTCCACCCGCGACGCATGTACCGAACCGATGGAGGAAAGATGGGTGAGCGCTCGCTCGAGATGTTCACGGGCTTCGGTGGTACGCCCCTCTTCGTGTAGACACCGACCCAGCCCTTCCAGCGCGAGAGATTTCTCCAGGGGGAGTGAGTGTTCTACAGCAGTGGTGAGAGCGCCATCGAACGCTTGCCGTGCGCAAGGCACGTCGCCGCTGCCCAGATGAACGCGGCCGAGGCGGTATAGGAACCGCGCCTCCTCGCGTCGAGAACCGATTCTTCGGGTGATGGACAAGGCATGTTCTAGATTCTCGAGGGCGGAGGCGTGATCGCCGAGTGCGGCTTGCGCGGATCCCAGGGCGGCTCGGGTCTCCGCCTCCCTTTGTGGGCTGATCCTCTCATTGAATATATTAAATGTTGCGGACAGAACCGAGATGGCTTCGTCGTATTCCCCGGAGGTCTCGTGGAGGATTCCGAGCTTGGAAAGAGCGCATGCCATCCCCGAGACGGCCTGTAGGTCTTCGAATATGTTTGCGGACTCGCGCAGGTCAGTGGTGCCGGAGAGGAAATCCCCGGTGTCGCACTTGACGGATCCCAAGTAGTGCAGGGCGTTGGCCTCACCAAGCCGGTTGCCCAGTTCTCGGTATTCTTGCAATGACCAGCTCAGGTCGGCGATGGCCCCTGGGTAGTCTTCGGTTAAATACTTGACTTCTCCGATACTTCGAACCGTGTTGACGAACTCCCGGTGGTTTCCCAGTTCGGCATATATCTCCCTGGCCTCTTGAAGTTCCAGGATCGAATCTTGGTACCCCAGGATATCGGTTCGAGCTCCGCCTAAATAGTTCAGTGAGATCGCGATTCCGAGTCGATCGCTTAGGGATCGGAAGAGGAAAAGTGCCTTTTCGTGGCTTTTTACCGCATCGGGGAAGAGGCCGCTTCGTCTTTGTACGACTCCTATGTGATTGATTGTTTTGGCAGACTTTCCGATATCCCCGATTCTCTCGTAGCCCTCTTTTGCTTGGTTGAGGTAGTCCAAGGCTCGAGAGAACCTGCCGCGCATTCTTTCGTTCAGCCCTCTTTGCATGAGCGTGTTGGCTATTCCTCTGGGGTTTCCCAGGGACTTGAAAATGGTGTGGGCCCGCCGTTGGTCGGCGTCTCCGGCCTCCGTGTATCCGAGCGAAGTCTGCACTCGCCCCAGTGCAGTGAGCGCGTTTCCTAGAGCGAGTTCATTTCCCAGGCGCTCGGCCGCTAACACTGCGATTTCTTGGAGCTCTCGGTCCACTCCTAGAAACCCCTCTTGCCAGAGAAAGAATGAGAGCACTCGGGGGAGGCCTAAGGCGTGGTCGTTCAGGTTTTGCTCGATGGCTCTCCGGGTGGCTGTGCGCAAATTTTCCAACTCGGATCGCAGCCATGATCGGGCCTGGCCGGGTGAGATGAATTCGGAGAGGGTTTCGGCAAGGACGACTCCGGGGAGCGGGGATATGGAGCGGCCTTCATAAAGTATTGCATCCGCCGCATGCGCGGTGGCGAGAAAGTAGTCCAGTGTTCTTTTTATCGTTTGTTGCCTGCTGGCTGAAGATAAAGAATTGAGTGCCCTTATTTTCAAGTGCTCGGATATCAGGTCGTGAAAATTGTAACGCTCTCTGGTCGCCTCCAAGATGAGGTGGCGATCATAAAGGGTGCTCAGATTATTTCTTGCGGTGTCCGGGTCGAGCCCGGTGGCTGCCGCCGCCGAGTGTACATCGAATTCCGAGCATGGATGGAAGGAAAGAAGGAGGAGAAATCTTTGAACGTCACCAGGGAGGCTATCGAAGGACAGATCCAGTGCGGCGGCCACGGAGACGTCCTCCGTTCTTATCGCACGAACCCGGTTTTTCGCCGAGACCAGATCGTCCACTAGGTCCCGTACCCGCCAGGAAGGACGGTGGGCCAGGCGCCCCGCCATGATTCCGACGGCCAGGGGCAGATGACCGCACAGGTGAACGAGTTCGTCCACATCTTCGGCTTCTTCGGTGTCGGCTCTCCGGGACAGGCCGGTGAAGAGCAGTGCCGCCTCTTTCGCGGAGAGGGGGGAAAGTGTGAGGGGGGTGGCCCCCGCGAGGCCGCTCATCCGAATGCGGCTGGTCACAAGGACAAGGGAACCGCCTTCGCCGGGCACAAGTGGCCGGACCTGGGCACTGCCTGCTGCGTCATCCAGGATCACCAGCATCCTCTTGCCCTCGGTCCGGCGTCTCCAAAGGGCAGAACGCGCCTCCACGTCCTCCGGGATTTGTTCTAGAGGGATCCCGGCTCCGACCAACAGTGAGAGGAGGGCGTCACCGGGCTCAGCTGGGCGCCGTTCGGGGGAGTGACCGTGAAGCTGGGCATAAAGTGCGCCGTCAGGGAACCTGTCTTTAAGGAGCCTGGCGACTCGAAGAGCGAACGCAGTTTTTCCGACACCGGCCATCCCGTCGATCGTGTGGATGATCGTTGTCCCGGAATCCTCGGAGGCGGCAGCCGCGGCGGTCAACGCTTCGATCTCCTCGGTCCGTCCTGTGAACACCGGCGTACTGCTCGGTAATCCACCAGAAGTCGACTGCCCGGATCCGCTAGCGAGGAGTACACCACCATGGATGCTTCGGGCTTGGATTATGGTGTTCCTGTCACCCTGGGAGAAATTGTCGGCGGGCATCTGGCTGTACTTCTCCTGAGAGGGGATGCTGGTAGAGGTACATGAACTCTTCGGGAGGTGCCGGTGTCGGAGAATTACGTGTCTGTGGTGGACCTGACCAGTCTGTCCCTGCTCGATGTCAAGGACTTGGGAGGGAGCGTGCTCGGCTCGGTTCTGCACCGGATCCTCGGAGCACAGGGCGCCGACGATTCGGAGGCCTGTGCTTTCTTTGCGAACGAAGGTGACGACGGGGACGACCCTCTGCGGGGTTCCCGGGACGATGGACAGGGGAGCGGTCGAGGGCAGGGGTAGGGCCCCGGGCCGGGGTCAGAGCTGGCGGGGGTCGAAGTCGAAGGACAGCCGACGCCCGTCGTGGAACGCCTGGGTGAACTGGTGCTCGGCGCCGTGCACCCGGGTGAACAGCGGACCGACCTGTTCGCGCAGGGCTTCGGCCTCCTCGCCCTCCCCCTCCGCCCGCAGGTCCATGGTGAGGTTGGCCGCGCAGTTCAGGGTCAGCGGGTGCTCCTCGCCCAGCAGCGAGCGCAGACGGCGCAGGGTGCCCCGGCCCAGCCGGGCGGCGTTCTTGGTGTCCCCGAGCGCGGCCAGGTCGCCCGCCAGGTTCATCGCGACGCCCAGGGAGTAGTGGTGGTCGCGCCCCAGCTTGGCCTCCAGACCGGCCAGCGACCGCTCGTTGAGCTCGCGGGCGCGTTCGTTCTCCCCGACCAGGCGGTACAGGAGGGCGACGTTGCTGGTGCACCCGTGGTTGTAGGGGTGGTCCGAGCCGTAGACGTCGTCGTAGCGCAGGTCGGTGTCCTCGGCCAGCTGCAGGGCCTCCGACAGCGCCCCGGTCATGCGCCAGGTGTTGGCCAGGCACATCGCGGCGGCGAGGGTGTTGGGGTGGTTCAGGCTGTACAGGCGCAGGTGCCGTGAATGTCCGTCCTGGGCCAGTTCCAGGGCCTGGTCCAGGTCTCCGTTCATGCGCAGGGAGGTGGCCAGGCTGATCTGGGCCTGGAGGGTGCGCGGATGGTCGGCCCCGAGCTGTTCGATGCCGTAGGCCAGGGCCTCCTCGCCCATGTCGCAGGCCTCGGTGTAGTTGCCGAGCAGGCGGATGACGGTGGCCAGCCCGTTGAGGTAGGACAGCAGGGCCGGGGAGCCGGGGGAGCGGGTCTGCCGGTTGTGCAGCAGGTAGACGCGTTCGTTGAGGTCCCGCGCCCTCTCGAAGTCGCTGGTCAGGACGTAGTCGATGGACAGGTTGTACATGGCGCGCAGGGTGGCCGGCGCGGTGGGGCCCAGTGTCTCCTCGTGCAGGCGCAGGGTCTCCTCGTCGTGGACGCGCGCCTCGCGGAAGTCCCCGGAGGTGCGCATGTCCGCGCCCAGCCCGGAGAGCACCGACAGGGTCAGGGGGTCGGTCGGCCCCAGGACCGCCCGGGCCCGGGGCAGCAGCGCCCGGTCCAGGTCGTGGGCCTCCCGGTAGCGTCCCGCTTCGCGCAGCCGGTTGCCGTACTTGATCTGCGCTTCCAGCACATTCGGGTCGTCGGGGCCGGAATCCTGCGACCACTGTTCGATGAACTCGTGCGCGTAGCGCTCGTTCATCGCGTAGTTCCCGGAGGCGTAGAGGAAGTCCAGGATGTCGAGCGCGAACCGCCGGGCGTCGTCGGCGGTGCTCTCGACGATCCCGGAGGGGCGCAGGTGGGGGATCAACTGGAGGAAGCGCGTACGCGAGTCCGGGTCGCTCGTGCCGGTCGGGGTGGCGGTCGCCAGCAGGGTCCAGACCTCTTCGCGGACGGCCGTGCGCTGCTCGGCGCTCAGCTCGGCGCGGACCAGGGTCTGGATCAGCCGGTGGACCTGGATGGTGCGGTTGGTGCCGTCCAGGCGGATCAGCGCGTAGCGCCCCAGGTGCCCGATGGCCCGGCTCAGCCGGATGGGGTTGTTGAGCAGCTCCGTCATCACCGGGCGGACCCGGGGGTCCTCCACCGGGAAGAAGATGTCCCGGGGGATGGGGTCGGGGCCGAAGAACGAGCAGCAGCGGAGCAGCTCCATGGCCTCGGGCAGGTTCTCCTGGAGCTTGCTCACCGACAGCTGCCAGGCGGCGGTCATCGGGGCCGGGTACTCGGTCGGCTTGCCCTCGCGGAGCAGGGAGGCTGGCTGTTCGGAGAGGAGCCTCAGGTACTCGGCGTTCGACATGCCCGTCTCCGCCCGCAGGGCGCCGGCCTGCTCCAGGGCCAGGGGCAGGTGCCCCAGGGCCTCGGCGAGCTCCTCCGCCTCCTTGCGGGTGATGCCGCGGGGGATGCGCTTCTTGAGGAACTCGACGCTCTCGGTCTCGGGGAAGACGTCCACGGAGACGGTCTGGGCCGTCGCCTCCCAGCGGTGGTTGCGGGAGGTGATGAGCACGTGTCCGTGCTCGCCGCCCTCGGGGATGACGTTGCGCAGGTCCTCGGGCTCGTCCGCGTTGTCGTAGATCAGGAGCCACCTGCGGTGGGGCTCCCCCCGGCGCAGCGCGTCCAGGACGTTCTCCGAGGCCTCCTCGATCCCGCTGACGTTCACCCCGGGCAGACCCATGTGGGGGGCCAGGTGCGCGAGGGATGAGCGCACCAGGCCCGGCTGGTCCGCGTTGATCCACCACACCAGGTCGTACTCGTACCTGTACAGGTGCGCGTACTCCACCGCCATGAGGGTCTTGCCGACGCCGCCGTAGCCGTGGAGAGCGTGCGGGACGACGGCGGTGATCTGGCTCATCAGCCCCGACCTGAGCTGTTCGAGCTGCCGGGTGCGCCCGGTGAAGTTCTTGTTGCGCGACGGTACACCTCCCCACACCTCGGGGAAGCGTCCGGAGGCCCGGTTGCTCGTCGGCTTGTGCACATGGGTCACTCGGTTATCCTCCGGATTCACATATGTCACACCGGAAACTCTTTTCTTGATTCCGGTCGGGGGCTGGTCTCGGTGTGATCGTTCCGATTCCCGGGGTATTGCAGAGACAGGTGGCCTTCAGGGTAGGACATCGGCTACCGGAAGGACAGTGGGTGGAGGTCTGGAAAGTTCGCGGGAAGCGCGCGAGAATGGTTTCCGAAAGTCGTCGGACTTCGCACGCATCGATGTGCGGGAAAGAGTGGACGGTGCGAACCAAGGAACCCGTCGAGCGCCTGCCCGACCTGACCGTCTCCGGATGGTCCCTGTGCGATGTCGACGCCTTCGGCGAGTCCGCCATCGCCGCCGCCCTGCGGACGATCCTCGATCCGGACGGGGCGGAGAACGAAGCGGTGGCCGCCTTCGAGAACGAGGGCGGCTAGGAGAGGACGGCCTGCCGCCGGAGGCGGCGGGCGTTCTGGTGCGGACGGGGCCGGCGGTCTTCGGCCCCGCCGATCCGAAGGTTCCGATCGGGCGTCCCCGAAACCGGTCCCCCGTACGCGGAGACGGCGTCGGCGCACAGGGGGCCGACCGGGCGGGACCGATGCCCTCTCGCGGCCGGTATCCACTTCCGGCGTTCTGTTTCCGCTGGTCAAAGGTCATTCCATGAAACGAGCCGGCATTAATTCGGAGAGGGGTCCGGGACCGTTCATCGGTTCGCGGCCTTTCCGTGCCCTGGATCGCCTTTTCTTTCACGGACGCGAGAAAGAGACCGCGGAACTCGTCTCCGCGTGGCGGAACCACCGCCTCACCGTTCTGCACGGCGACACGGGGGTCGGGAAGACCTCCCTGCTGCACGCGGGCGCCGTCCCCGCGATCACCGACCGGGCCGGAGAAGTGCTGGCCGACGGCGGCCGGCGGTGGTCGGACGCCGGGCTGCCCGCAGCCGTCCTGCCCGACCAGAACCCCTACACCCGCGCGCTGGTCTCCTCCTGGGACCCCGACGGCCCTCCCGGCCGCTCCGTCGCGGACCTGGTCCGTGCCCGCGCCCGCGCCGACCGCTACGGCCTGCCGGTCCCGGTGTTCGCGGCCGTGGACCGGCTGGAGTTCCTCCTGCGCCCCGGCGGAGCGGACGAACAGAGCCGGCGCGACCTGCTGGAGGAGCTGTTCTCCTGCCTGGAGGAACCGGGGGAGCTGCGCCTGCTGCTCTGTGTGCGGGCCGACCACTGGGACGAACTGCGCGGCCTGCTCGACAAGCACGCCCTGCGGTTCGCCGAGGTTCCCCTGGGCCCGCTGTCGGTCCCGGCCGCGGCCGACGCCGTCGACCGCTCCCTGGAACGCGTGGGGCACGGACTGGACCCGGGCCAGGGACGGCTGCTCGCCGGGGCGCTGGCCGCCGCGGCCCCGGCAGGGGGCGGCGACGGGACCGTGGACCCGGGGCTGCTCCAGCTCGCCGGCCGGGCGATGTGGGAGGAACGCGCCGACCGGGACCGGTCCCTCAGCGGGGATCCGGACGCCGACACCGACCGGGCCCTGCGCGCCCATACGGCCCGCGTCCTGGCGGAGACGGCGGCCGAATGCCTCCTGTCCCCCCGCGCGCTGCGGGGCTGGCTCGACCGCGTCCTGGCGTCGGGGGACCAGGGGGCGCGGCCCTTCCGCGGCGGCGAGAACGCCGCCCGCGCGCTCCAGGACGGACACCTGCTGACCCGGCACCACGCCGACGGCGCCTATGTGGTGCGGCACCCCCGCCTGGCCGGGCCCCTGGCCTCCCCGGACCGGCTTCCCGAGATCCCCCGCGACGCCGGCGCCCACTTCTCCTTCGCGTGCCGCAACAGGGAGCAGGGCGACCTCCCGGTGGCCCGCGAGCACGCGCGCAGGGCCCTGGCCGCCCGGCCGGCGCCCCGGTCCGGGGGGCGCGCCCGGATCGTCTCCCTGCTCGGCGACCTGGCCTTCCAGGAGGGCGACCTCCCCTCCGCGGCCCGTCTGTACCAGGAGGCGGCCGGCCTGTGGACCTCGGCGGGGGAGGGCACGGCCGTGGGGTACGTCCTGGTCGCACAGGCCCGCTGCCTGCTGCTGGCCCGCGACCGGCCCGCCGCGCTGAACGTCCTCGGGGCCTCGGCCGGCCGGGCCGGCACCGACCCCGGGCTGCAGACGGGCCTGGGCCAGGCCCTGTGGCACGCGGGGCAGGCCGAGTCGGCCCTGGACGTCCTGGACCGGGTGCTGGCCCGCGACGCGACCAGCACCGAGGCCCGCCGGACCCGGGGCGAGATCCTCGCCGACCAGGGGGAGGCCGCCTCCGCGCTGCGCGACCTGGAACGTCTGCGGACCCCGGACAGCCCGTCCACCCGGACCGCCCGGGCCCTGGCCCAGGCCACCCTGTCCGGTGTCGGTACCTGGTCAGAAGAGCTGGACGAGGCCCTGGCCCAGGCCTCCGACAGCGGCCCGGTCCTGCTGCGCGCGGCCCGGGTGCGGCGCCTGCGCGGGGACCGCGACCTCGCCGCCCGGCTGGCGGCACGCGCGGTCAGGGCGCACCATCCGCCCCTGCCGCCGCACCAGGTGTCCACCGCCGCACGGCTGTCGGAGGAGGGGTGACGGGAGTCCTGGCCCAGCTGTCCGATCCGACCGTGCTCGTCGCGCTCATCACGGGGGTGACCACCGCGACGGCCACCATCACCGCCTCGGCCGTCACCGGCGGGCGGGCGGTCAGGGCCGAGGGGGAGCGGGCCCGCCACGCCCTGGAGGCCGAGCGCGTCCGCTGGGAGCGGGAGGACCGGGACCGCGGGGCGGAGTCCTTCGAGCAGCGGGTCGACGACGTCCGCAGCACGGTGCTGCGCTTCAACGTCACCGCCCGGTGGATCCTGCACGTGCGCAGGACGGGCCCCTCGGGGCAGGGAGGGGACGACCTGGCCGGGCTGCTGGAGCGGCTGCCCGACGAGGTGTTCGCCGCGCTCACCGCCGTCGAGCGGCTGCGGACGGCCCTGCCCGAGCGGGAGCGCGGCCTGGCCGCGGAGCTGGCGGGGGCGGTGGAGGAGGTCTCGACCCGGGTGATCTCGCGGGAGCACATCACCCCCGACGAGATCAGGGAAGGGCCGGACGCGGCGCTGCGGCGCCTGCTGGACGCGGTCTCCCCGCCGCCGACCGTTCCAGAACAGGGAGCAGGAGCGTGACGGCCAGCGCGACCGCCCCGACCCCGGCCAGCAGCAGCACGGAGGTTGTCCTCGGGGACAGGTACTCCAGCAGGTAGCCGCCGCACACCATGCCCAGGGGCAGGGCGCCGCTGGTGAAGACCCGGTCGGTGCCGATGACCCGGCCCAGGAGCCGCGGGGGGACGTGCAGGGCGCGGTAGGTGCCGCGCGTGACGTTGATGTGGGCGCCGACGAACCCGATGGTCCCCCAGGTCAGGGGCAGCCCCACCATGAGCCAGTGCGGGTCCAGGCTCAGGGCCAGCACCAGCACGGCCAGGGACAGCACCCAGGTCCACACGCACAGGGCCACCATGCGCGGGGCCGAGACCCTGCTCACCAGGTGCGGGGCCAGGACCGAGCCGAGCAGCCCCCCGACCCCGGTGGCCGCCAGGATCGCGCCGATGAGGTGGGGCGGCAGCCCCCGGTCGGTGGCCACCAGCATGATGACCAGCCACACCACCTGGAACACGGCGTTGGTGACGGCGCACACCACGAGCGTCAGCGTCAGCAGGCGGTCGCGGAGCAGCAGGACCAGTCCGGCGGAGAACTCGCGGACCAGGGAGGGGCGCCGGCCGGGCGCGGGTTCGTCCTTCGGGCGCATCCCGCGGGGAAGGAAGACGGTCCCCGCCAGCACGCACAGCGACACGACGGCGTTGGACAGCACGGGCGCCCACGCCGCCAGCCCGAACAGGAACCCGCCCAGGGGCCTGCCGATCATCTGGGTGCCGTGGACGTGGGCCTCGTTCTTGGCGGAGGCGGCGGCGAGCTCGCTCCGGGGCACCAGGCAGGGGACGGCGATGGTCGCCGCCGCCTCGAACAGCGTCGAGCAGACGGCGTGCAGAGCCGTCGCCGCGGCGAGCAGGTGGACCGGCGCCGACCACAGGACCACCGGGGCCACCAGCAGGACGATGACCATGAGCCGCCCCGTCTGGGCGGCCAGCATCATCCGGCGCGGGTCCCCGCGGTCGGCCAGGACCCCCAGGGGCAGGTGCAGCACGAGGTTGGGGACCAGCCCGGCCGCGGCGATCCAGGCCGCCGTCACGGGCGACCCCGACTGCGCCAGGGCGAGCAGCGGCACCATCAGGGTGAAGGTCATGGTGCCCAGGCCGTTGAGCGCCCCGCCGCTCCACAGCAGGGCGAAGTGGCGCCGCCACGGGGGGCGGGCGCCGGTGTTCTCGGGGACGGGGGGCGGTGCCGCGGCGCGGGTCCGGGCGGTCACCCCGTCCATGCGGAGGTCTCGGGCATGGCCTCGGAAGGAAGTCGACGTCGTTGTCCGACGGCGGCCGGGGATCCGGTGGCATCCCCGTGGTGCCGTCTTCTCCTACCTGCCTCGGTGGCCGGATGGGCCGTGAGGCGGCGCCGCGACCGTGTGTCGTCCGTGCGGCGCCGCAGTGGGACGGCGACAGCTTAATGCGCTGCGGGAGCGCATGCGCCCGCAACACGTCAACAGCGGGTGAAGTCGGTCAGGGTCCGGTGCCGACGAGGGTGAGGCGGTGGGCCTCGGTCGGGTCCGGGTGCTCCCAGCGGCCGACGAGGCGGTCGACGACCGCCGCCGGGACGGGCGCGGGGCGCCGGTCCAGGCGGGTGCGCAGCACCCCGGGCGGGGCCTCCACGGCGGTGATCTCCACGCGGGCGCCGTAGGCGGCGGCCAGGCCGGTGCAGCGGTCGCGCAGCGAGCGGGAGATGTTGGTGGCGTTCCAGACGAAGGACCGCCGTGCCCGCAGGTGCTCGCGGGCGCGCTCGTGGGCGGCGGCCGCCACGGGCCGCTGGTCGTCGGTGGGCCTCACGCCCAGCTCCGCGCGGATCGCGTCCAGGCCCACCACCGGCAGGCCGGGGCGTTCGCGGGCGATCCAGGTGTCCTTGCCGGCGCCGGGCAGGCCGGACATGACGGTGACGGTCATGCGGGTGTCGTCGTAGGCGTCGTGGTCGGGGTCGCGGTCGGGCCGGCGGAAGAACCAGAACCGGGCGTGGTCGGAGGGGAAGGCGCGCGGGCGGTCCAGGCAGGCCTGCTCGGCGCAGTACTCGCGGTACAGGCCGATGTTCTCCAGCACCTCGGCGGTGTCCCGGCAGCGGCGGCCCAGGATGTCGGCGGTGGCGAGCAGCGCGAGGTCGTCGTTGCGGGCGGTCAGGCTCACCCGGAACGCGATGCTGCGCAGGTCGGGGCGTTCCAGCGCCCAGAACGGCACCTGGTGGTGGCGCACCAGCGCCGCCACGTGCTCGCGTTCGGCGACGGGGGCGCCCAGCCGCCACAGGAGGGCGCGCACCATGAGGTCGCCGCGGCGGGAGTGGCCGTGGGCGGTGACGCGGCCGTCGTCCTCGCGGCGGGTGCACAGGGGTTTGGCGACGTCGTGCAGCAGCACGGCGACGAACAGCCGCGCCCGCTCGTCGGCGGGCCGGGCCCGCCATTCGGGCAGGGAGGCCAGCGCCTCGCAGGCCATGCGGGTGTGCACGGCCACGTCCCCCTCGGCGTGGTGGACCGGGTCCTGTTCGACGCCCTCCAGGGCGCGGACCTCGGGCAGGGCGTCGCGCACCCGGTCCCAGTCCAGGTCCCAGGAGGGCGGGGCGGGGCACAGCCCGGCCAGGTCGGCGTACTCAGTGGGTGTCCGCATAGAGCACCTCCGGGTCGGCCAGGCCGTTGGCGATGAGGGGGCGGTCCATCCAGTGCGTCCCCGAGTCCAGGACGGCGGTGGTGAAGTCGGCGCGCACCCACTTGTAGCGGTCGACGGTGCGCCCGCCCTCCTCGACCTTGATGTACAGGCCCTCCATGAGGTCGGAGCCGTCGCTCTCGGCCAGGGCGCGGTCGGGGTCGGCGCCGCCGGCGCGGGCGGCCTCGGCCAGGGCCTCGCGCCAGCGCGGGGTGCGGCATGTGGAGGGGCCGACCAGGGCGGTGAGGTCGGCCGGCCGGTCCAGGGGGCCGGTGTGCAGCACGGGCACCGACGCGACGGGCAGCCCGGCCAGCATCTCCCGCCGCGCGGGGGTGTCCAAGAAGGCGCCGTCGCGGGTGTCGAGGATGTCGAACTCGCAGAACAGGTGGGGCAGCGCGTCGTAGTACACGGTGTGCTTGGCGTACATCCACTCGCCGTACAGCACGTACCGGTCGCCCAGGCGCTCGTGCAGGCGCGGGGCGAGGATGGCGGCCCAGGCCTTGAACCGTGCGAACTGCCGCTCGCGCGGGCCGCCGGTCAGGTAGTGCCCGCGGCTCTGCAGGAGCAGCTCGCCGCCGGGGCCGAAGCCGATCCCGGCGTTGGCGCCGTCGAGCTTCTCCTCCACGACCAGGTGCCGTCCGGCGATGGCGGAGAAGGGGACCGCGGACAGGTCCCGGTCACCGGGCTGCAGGCGCGATCCGTGGATGTGCCGGGTCCGCGGGTACTTGTGCATGGGGACCGTTCTAGCGCGGCACGGGGACCGGCGGCCAGGGATTTTCCGGCCCCCGCCGGTGCCCGCCGTGTGGCCCCGGCCGGGCTCAGCGGCCGGTGACGGGGCGGCGCGAGCCCAGGGAGGCGGCGTCGGCGGCGGCCCGTCCGGCGTTCCACCCGTCCTCGCTGTAGGGCCCGCGCATCCGCGAGTAGGTGAGCTCGCCGAACGCCTGCTCCACGGCCTTCTCCACCTCGCGCTCGCGGGCGGCGAACAGCGGCACCAGGTCGCGTCCGGCCTCGGCCTGGGCCGCGTCGCGGACGCTGCGGGCCGCTTCGGTGAGGCGTTCGCCCACGCGCACCGCGAACGCCGACATGAACGAGGACCGGAAGTCCCTGCCCGCCCGGCGCCCGGACCGGTCGCGCACCGAGCTGCCCGCCCGCATCGCGGCCTCGGCCTGCACCAGCAGCGAGGTGAACAGCAGGTCCACGGCGTCGACGTCGTCGGGGAAGCCCATGACGGTGCACGTCTCCAGCTCGCGGTGCCACACCGCCCGGCAGTGGTTGGCCTCGGCGACCTCGTGCAGGAGCACGGCCTTGGAGTCGTCGTAGGGGGCGTCCACGGGCACCCGCCGGGCGTACCCGGCCTCGGAGGACTCCTCCTCGTCGGCCTCCAGCAGCGCCCGGTCGATGCTGTGCCGGGCCATGAGCTCCTGGGCGCGGGCGCTGAGCGCTTCGGCCTCCTCGGGGAACTCGGTGGACTCGGCCTTGGCCAGCAGGGCCCGGACCCGGGCGAGCTTGCCCCGGTCGACCTCGGTGCGCGCGCGGGAGGGGCGTACCCGGCCCGGGCGGTGGGAGCCGGGCACGTCCATGAGGCGCTGCAGCGGCGGCAGCGCGCGCAGCGCGGCCAGGGTCCGCAGCACCAGCTCGACCGCCTCGAAGCGCAGCAGGCCGTGGGCCCGGCCCAGGTGCCCCAACGGGTCGGCGACGGTCTCCAGGGCGCGCACCTGTGCGGTCCAGGCGGGGTCGACGGTGGCGGGGGAGTGGCGCTCCAGGTCGACGGCGGCCGCGTGGGCTCCCACCGCCGCAGCGGCCGGACCCAGCAGGCGGTCCAGGCGGCGCACGGCCTCGGCGGGCTGCCAGCCGCGCGCCCACACCGACCCCGCCGCGTCGCGTAGGGCCGCGGTCAGGGCCTCTTCGGCGGCGCGGGCCCGGGCCGGGTCCTCGGTGTCGGCGAGCAGCGCCGCCGCCAGGTCGACGCCACCGCCGCCGCGACCCGTGACCAGGGCGTCTACGGCCTCGGTGACGATGTCGGCCGCGGGGGACGCGGGCGCGGGGCCGTCCCAGTCGGGCACGGCCCGCTCGCGCGGCGCGCGCCGCTGCTTCCTGCTCCCCACCCGTGGCCCCCGTGTCCCGTCGTTCGTGGTCGGTGGACGATCCTACCGAGCGGCGCAGGCCCGCCCCGCACGTGAGAGAACGGAAATACCCGTGAAAAACGTCCGGACCGGAGTATCCGCGGCTTCGCCGGGGAAAGGGGTCCGTGCCGCGCATTCGCCCGGGAACCGCTCCCGTCGGCCGTACGGATCGCGCCGCCGGCGCCCGATCCGCCCGGTCGGCGGCGGTTCCGTGCTCCCTGGTCCGCGATGGCCGGAACGTCACCGTCGGTCCGCCGGAACGCCGAACACGTGCCATATCCCTCAATCCGGTCTCGCCCCCGACCGGGATCGAGTGTCGGTCGCGGAAAGGTGGACCTTTCCTCGCGGAAGCATTCCGGAAACATCCCGGTCCTAGCGTCTCCTGCATCCGCCGCCACCGAGGAGTCTCCATGCACCAGGGAACCGGCCCCGCCGACCATGAGGGCCCCTCGGCCGCGGGCCCGGCCCGCTGCCCCTACAGCGCGAACGGGGCCCTGGCACTGCACCGGGGAGGCGAGCTGCCCTGGCGGCAGCTGCGCGAACGCCACGGCGGACTGGTCCCGGTGGAGCTGGACCCGGGCGTCCCGGGCTGGCTCCTGCTGGGCTACAAGGAGAACCTCCAGGCCCTGCGGGACCAGACCCACTTCTCCGCGGACCCGCGCCCCTGGCGCGCCGACGGGGGACCGGCGCGCACCGAGGCGCTGGGGCACGACGGGGCCGAGCACCAGCGCCTGCGGATCCCCATCGTGGACGCGCTGGCCAGGGTCGGCACCTCGCAGCTGGTCCCCGTCGTGGAGCGCGCCGCGGTGCACCTGCTGGGCCGGGTCGCCGCCGAGGGCTCCGCCGACCTCATCGGCCGGTACGCCGCCCCGCTGCCCGCGATGGTCCTCAACGAACTGTTCGGCCTGCCCGACGAGTACGGTCGGATGCTCGCCGACCTCGCCGAGCGGTCCTGGAGCGGGGACCCCGAGGAGACGGCGGCCGCCGCGCGGGCGGTGCGCGGCTACTTCCAGGGGCTGGTGGAGCGCAAGCGCCGCGAACCCGGCGAGGACCTGGTCGGCCACCTGCTGGCCCACCCCAACGCGCTCACCGATCAGGAGGCGGTCGAGGCGCTGACCCTGCTGTGGCGGTCCGGGCACGAGCCCACCACCCACCTGATCGGCAACGCCCTGCTCAAGCTGCTGGAGGACCCCGGCGTGTGGACCGCCTACCTGGGCGGCACCCTCACCCCGGAGGACTTCATCGACTACGTCATGTGGACGGACTCGCCCCTCCAGGTGCTGGCGGGGCGCTACTCCACCATGGACATCCGGTTCTCGGGCGCGCACATCCGCCGGGGCGAGCCCCTGCTGTTCGGGCTGGCCTCGGCTCACACCGACCCGTCGGTGTCGCGGCACGGCGAGGACGCGATGGCCCTGGCCGGGAACCGGTCCCACCTGTCGTGGGGCGCGGGCGCCCACCGCTGCCCGGCCACCGCGTTCTCCCGGGAGCTGGTGCGCACCGCCGTCGACCTCGCCGTGGACCGGCTGCGCGGCATGGTGCTGGCGGTGGAGCCGGCCGACCTGCGGTGGCGGCCCTCGCTGTCGGTGCACGGGCTGGAGGAGCTGCCGGTGTGGTTCACCGCCACCGGTGAGCGGGTGGAGCAGGGACAGGGGGAAGAGCCCCGGGAGAGGAGGCCGGCCCGCACCTGGATCCGGCGCAGGCGCCGCCCCGCGGCCCAGGGCGCCCGGTACCAGGCGCCGCTGGCCCGGTCGGGCGGGGAGGACGGGAGCGACGGGGAACGGACCGAGGCGGCGGCCGTCGCGCCCCGGCCCCGCAGGCACCGGTCCCCGCAGGGCGCGGGCGCCCGGTACCAGGCGCCCTTCGCGGAGAAGGAGGCGGCCCCCGACCCGCTGGACCGGCTCCTGGCGGACTGGCGCCCCCGCGGCTGAACGCCCGCCGCCCCGGCCCGGGGCCGGAGCGGGGCCCCGCGGCCCGTGGGTCAGGGCTCGATGACGACCAGCTCGGGATGGACGGCGGCCGGATCCTCCAGCAGACCGGGGTCGGCCCCGCGCAGGTGGTGGTCGAAGAACGCCAGGGTGTAGGCCCGCGTCAGGTCCAGTCCGCGCCCGGTGCCCAGGTCTCCGTAGAGGCGCCGCCACTCCTGGGGCGTATAGGAGTCCCTGAGCCCGAGCTGCTCTGCCAGCAGGCCCTCGTCGACGGAGTTGGAGTGGCCCCCGCCGGCGACGCGGATCCACTGCCGCCACCCGGTCAGTCGGGGCCAGAACTCCCGGTAGCCCGCCTCCCATTCCTCGTTGAGCTCGAAGTCCCGTTGGAGCAGGGCCAGCGGCTTGTCGGTGCCCGCGTCGAGGGCGGGCCGGTAGTAGGGGCCGTCGTAGTTGATCCCCGCGTCCACCCGGTCCTCCACGCGCAGCGCCTCGGCGGTCGCCGCCCCGCCCCAGGAGTGCCCGGCCATGCCGACCCGGGAGGCGTCGATGACCCCCGACCACCGCCAGGCGGGGGCGGCGCCGTCGGCCCCGGTGAGCCGGTCCAACAGGAAGGACACGTCGGCGCCCCGCTGGACGGCCCCCTCGGGCCACGTCTCGGGACTTGCCTGCGCGGGTGGGCACATGGGACAGGTCAGGATCCGGTCGCCGGGAAACTCCACCGGACCCGCCTCGTGGGCGTGGTCGATCCCGGCCACCACGAAGCCGTGCGAGGCCAGGTCCTCCGCGAGGGAGGAGTACAGGATCGCGTTGTGCCCCGCGCCGGGGGAGACCAGGACCAGCGGGTACCCGTCGCCCGTGGGGCGCGCCGGGGCGGTGTTCGCCCGGGAGTGGGTGCGGACCCCGTGCAGGACATCCGCATACTCGTCGGGCAGGAGGCCGTCGGAGCCCTCGATCCAGGCCTCGGCCTCGGCCCCGGTGAGGTAGGAGGCGGTGCGGCCGGCGTCCGAGCGGGCCGGGTACCACAGGGTCGCCATCAGCTCGCGGGGACCGTCCGACCACAGGTCCTCGCGGTCGGCGTCCACCAGGTGCAGGTCGGTGCGGCCCACCGGGAGGCCGCCGGTGGGGGCGGGCAGGGCGAGCCGCGGGAGGCCGGAGGTGTCGGCCGCGGCGGTTTCCGGGACGGCGGTCAGTGCCAGGATCAGAGCGGAGGCCAGAGCGGAGGCCGACAGGAGTCGGACGCCCCGCGGGGGCGGACGGTCGTCGTGGATTTCAGGGGGCATGGGTTCCCGTTCCGTCGGCGGCGGAGTCCAGACCTCGACGCTACGCATCGTGACGCCGCCGGGCCATCGGGTGTCCCCCCTACTCCCCCCGGAGAGGACCACTGCGCAGGCCCGGGGGTTTCCCGGGCCTGCGCAGTGGAGGACCTCAGGGGCCGGTCTCGACCAGCAGGACCTCCAGGGTGCGGGGGCCGTGCACCCCCTCCACCCGGTTCAGCTCGATGTCGCTGGTGGCCGACGGCCCGCTGATCCAGGTCAGCGGGCGGGCCGGGTCGAGCAGGCGCACCGCCTGGGGCACCCCGTCCACGACCTGGTCGGCGCGCACGACGCACAGGTGGTAGTCGGGGACCAGGGAGATGGCGCGCCGGCCCTGGTCGGGGCCGCCGTCCAGCACGATCGTCCCGGTCTCGGCGATCGCGACCGCGCACGCGGTGACCACCCCGTCGGCGGCGTCCAGTTCGTGCACCCCCAGGGGCGCCTCCCGCGAGTCGGCCAGGGTCTCGACGCCGGCCTGTTCCGTCCACTCCCCGGGCAGCCCCTGGGGCACCACCACACGGCGGGCACCGCGCCGGGCCAGGGCCGCGGCCACCTCCGCGCCGACCCGGTCGGCGGGCACCCGGTGCACCAGCGCCTTGTAGTCGACCAGCCGGTCCTCGAACACCTCCAGGGTGGGGCCGACCGCGTGGGAGTCCAGGTAGGTCCGTTCGCGCGGCCGGTGCACCGACTCGTCGGCGGGGACGTCGGCCAGGGCGGCCCGCACCCGGGCCAGGATCGCCTCCTTGGCGCTCATCGGTCCTCCTCCCGCGCGCTGTCGCGCTCGTTCCACCAGCGGCGGAACGACTCCGCCGGGACGTCGGGGACGTCGCGTGTGTCGGTCCAGGCCCCGGCGAGCCCGGGCAGGTGCCGGGGGACCAGGTCGCGGCCCAGCCCGGCGGCGCGCTGGACCGCGCCCAGGGTCCGGGAGGACGAGAACACCGTCTCCGCCCCCGCCATCAGGGCCTTCTCGCCCGTGTGGCCGCGGCGTCCGGCGACCTCCTCGCGCAGGTGCACCAGCACCTCGGGGATGTCGATGGCGACCGGGCACACCTCGTAGCAGGCGCCGCACAGCGAGGACGCGTACGGCAGGGCCTCGTCGACCTCCGACCCCATCCCGCGCAGCTGCGGGGTGAGGATCGCGCCGATCGGGCCCGGGTAGACGGAGCCGTAGGAGTGGCCGCCGGTGCGCTCGTAGACCGGGCAGGTGTTCAGGCAGGCCGAGCAGCGGATGCAGCGCAGCGCCTGGCGGCCCACGGTGTCGGCCAGCACGTCGGTGCGGCCGTTGTCCAGCAGCACCAGGTGGAACTCCTGCGGGCCGTCGCCCGGGGTCACCCCGGTCCAGGTGGAGGTGTAGGGGTTCATCCGCTCGCCCGTGGAGGAGCGCGGCAGCAGCTGCATGAACACCTCCAGGTCGTTCCAGGTCGGGACGATCTTCTCGATGCCCACCACCGAGATGAGGGTCTGCGGCAGGGTCAGGCACATGCGCCCGTTGCCCTCCGACTCCAGCACCACGAGCGTCCCCGAGTCGGCCACCGCGAAGTTGGCGCCCGAGACGGCCGTGCGGGTGCGCAGGAACCGCTCGCGCAGGTGCGTCCGGGCGGCCTCGGCCAGCGCCCGCGGATCGTCGGTCAGCCCGGGCGGGGCGGGCGTGCCCCACTCGGCCATCTGCTCCAGGAAGATCTCGCGGATCTGGGAGCGCCCCAGGTGGATGGCGGGCACCAGGATGTGCGAGGGCAGGTCCTCGCCCAGCTGGACGATCAGCTCGGCCAGGTCGG
Source organism: Nocardiopsis changdeensis (assembly GCF_018316655.1). Classification (GTDB taxonomy): domain Bacteria; phylum Actinomycetota; class Actinomycetes; order Streptosporangiales; family Streptosporangiaceae; genus Nocardiopsis; species Nocardiopsis changdeensis. The sequence continues at coordinate 2,715,272 of NZ_CP074133.1, forward strand.
TCTCGTAGGCGGTGATGCCCGCGGCCTCCAGGGCGTTGTTGAGCTCGATCTCCTGGGTGGCCATGGACTTGACCTTGACCACGTCGGTCTCGCCGGTGGCCTGAACCAGACCGGTGACGATCCGGTTGGCCTCGGCGGCGTCGCGGGCCCAGTGGACGTGCCCGCCCGCGCGGGTCACCGACTCCTCCAGCTGCTCCAGGTAGTGGTCGAGGTGGCGCAGGGTGCGGTTCTTGATCTCGGCGCCCTCGGCGCGCAGCCGCGCCCAGTCCTCGCCCAGCTCGTCCACCACCAGGCCGCGCTTGTCGCGGATGGTGTGGGTGGCCTTGCGCAGGTTGTAGCGCAGCCGCGAGTCCCGCACAGCGGTGCGGGCCGCCTCGGGGAAGGGCGGCATGCCCAGGAACGTGGCGCTGCTCATCGGGTCGCGCCCTCCTTCTCGGTCCGGCCCCGGCCGGTCTGTTCGGTCCCGGCGCCCTCGAAGTCCTTCTCGGTGCTCGCCAGGATCTCGGCGATGTGGGCGACCCTCATCCCGGCGCGCTGGCGCGAGAGGATGCCGCCGATGTGCATCAGGCAGGAGTTGTCCACGGCGCACAGCACCTCGGCGCCGGTCTCCAGGGCGTGGCGGGCCTTGTCGGCGCCCATGGCCGAGGAGACGTCGCCGTTCTTGACCGCGAACGTGCCGCCGAACCCGCAGCACTCGGTGGCCCCGGGCAGCTCGACCAGCTCCAAGCCGCGCACCGCGCGCAGCAGCTCGTAGGGGCGGTCGCCCAGGCCGAGCATGCGCAGCCCGTGGCAGGTGGGGTGGTAGACGACCCGGTGCGGGTAGTAGGCACCCACGTCGGTGACGCCCAGGACGTCCACGAGGAACTCGGTGAGGTCGTACACGCGCGGGGCCAGGGCGGCGACCTTACGGGACAGGCGGCTGCCGCTGCCGCCCAGGCGCGGGTAGTTGTCGCGGACCATCGCCGCGCAGGAGGCGGAGGGCACCACGACCGCGTCGGCGTCCTCGAAGGTGCGCACGAACCGGACGGCGAGCCTGCTCGCAGGGCGGCGGTAGCCGGTGTTGTAGTGCATCTGCCCGCAGCAGGTCTGGTCCGGGGGGAAGACGACCTCGTGGCCGAGCCGCTCCAGGAGGCGCACCACGGCCCGGCCGGTATCGGGGAAGAGCGTGTCGTTGACACAGGTGATGAAGAGCGCGATCCGCATGGGCCTCCTTCGCGCCGCGCCGGACCGGCGGCGGCCTGCTCGCCACGAGCCTCTGAGTGGTCAGACCACTTTGTCACACGCGAACGGAAAAGAGCAAGAACCGGCCCTTTGTCGGGTATGGGGGTTTCGTCGGAACGAATTGGTATGATCACTTGCCCGGGGAGGTGATCAGAAGGCGTCCCCGGCGCGACGACCACAGGGATCGGAGGGGAGCTGCATGGACGACCGGACCCCGGTCACCCAGCGGGCCGTCGAGCGCATCAAAAAGATGATCGCCTCCGGCGAGGTCGGCCCCGGCCAGCGCCTGCCCACCGAACGCGACCTCGCCGCCCGCCTGGACATCTCCCGCAGCTCCATGCGCGAGGCCATCCGCTCCCTCACCACCCTGGGCGTCCTGGAGGCCCGCCACGGGGCCGGCGTCTACGTCACCGCCCTGCGCCCCGCCGACCTGTTGGAGACCTTCTCCGTACTGGCCGAGGTCTCCCGCGGCGACACCCTCCTGGAGGTCCTCCAGGTCCGCCGGATGATCGAGCCCGCCGCCACCGCCCTGGCCGCCGCCCGCGCCACCGACGACGACCTGAGGCGCATCGGCACGCTCCTGGACCGCATCGACGGCGCCCCCGCGACCGAGGCCGAGACGGTCACCGCCGACCTGGACTTCCACCAGGCCATCGTCGCCAGCACCGGCAACGCCACCCTGGCCGCCGTCAGCCAGGGCCTGTCGTCGCGGACCTTCAACGCCCGGGTGTGGGCCGGGCACCGCGAGGCCGGGTTCACCGACGAACTGCGCGAGGACCACCGGCGCATCCACGAGGCCCTGCTGGCCCGCGACCCCGACGCGGCCCGCGCCGCCGCAACCGTCCACGTCATGCGGGTGGAGCGCTGGCTCGCCGCCGACCTGGCCGACCGCGACGGGGCCCCGGGGGCCTGAACCGGGGCCGCCCCTCACACGCCGCGTTCGCGCAGCCGCTCGGCGAACTCCTCGGCCCGCAGCACCCGGGCCAGGTCCTCGCGCCGCGGCGCGGGCGCCCGCTCGTCCCGCGGCCCCTCCTGCGGATCGGGCGCCTGCTCGGCGACCTCCCTGCGCAGCTCGTCGCCGATCCCCAGGGAGCCGCGGTCCTCGATCTCGTCGATCCGCAGGCCGTGCGGGTGGTCGAGCAGGTACTCGGCCACCGCGCTGTCCTGGTCCGGGGCGCCCACGTCCATGTCGGCGTCCACGTCGTCGATGTCCTCGGACCGCTCCCAGCGCTCCCCGTCCGACCCCTCGCTTGCTCCGGCCACGGGCGTCCCCCTCACCCTCGGTCATCCCTACTTTCCGATCATGCCTGGTCGAGGCGGGGTATTCCAGTGTCGGAGCGGACAGAGCGGGGCAAGGGGGAAAGCGATGTCGGTTACGGACGGTAGGCTTTTCCGGCCGAACCCCGACCCTCCCCCAGGAACGGAGCCCCCTGTCCCGTGACACTGCGCCAACGGGTCCGCACGATCGTCGACGCCTCCTGGTTCCAGGGCACCGTCGTCACCCTCATCCTCGTCAACGGCGTCATCCTCGGTGTGGAGACCTCGCCCCGGATCATGGAGGAGCACGGAACGCTCCTGCACGGCATCGACCTGTGCATCCTGGCGCTGTTCGTGGTCGAACTGCTGCTGCGGATCTACGCCCACCGGGCGGAGTTCTTCCGCGACCCGTGGAGCTGGTTCGACCTGGTGATCGTGGGCATCGCCCTGCTGCCCACCTCCGGGCCGTTCTCGGTCCTGCGGGTGCTGCGCGTGCTGCGGGTCCTGCGGCTGCTCTCGGTCATCCCCAGCCTGCGCCACGTCGTCGCCGGGCTGTTCCGGGCGCTGCCCGGCATGCTGTCGATCCTGTTCCTGGTCATCCTGCTGCTGTACGTGGCGGCGGTGATGGCCACCCGGCTGTTCGCCGACGTGTCCCCGCAGTACTTCGCCGACCTGCCCACCTCGCTGTTCACGCTGTTCCAGATCGCCACCGCCGACGGGTGGGGCACCATCGCCAAGGACGTCATGGAGCACATGCCGATGGCGTGGGTCTTCTTCGTCGTCTTCGTGCTGGTGTCGACACTGGTCGCCCTGAACCTGTTCATCGCCGTGGCAGTGGAGGCGCTGGAGAAGGACGACGACCGGCCCGGGGGCGGCGGCGAGGGCCCGGTCGGCGGCGGCCGCGCCGGCCCCGACGGCGAGGGGCCCGACGGGCAGCGCCTCATCCTCGCCGAGCTGCGCGCACTGCGCGCCGAGGTGGCACAGCTGCGCCGCGAGCGCGAGGAGGTCGGCCGGGGCTGACCCGCCCCGTCCGGCGGGAGCGGAACAAGGCCGCCGGGGCCGGGGTTGTGGAAAACGCCGCGCGGGCCCGCGGACGTGGCAAGGTGGTCTTCACAGCCGCGGCGCGGACGTGCGGGCACGGTCCGAGCCCCGTGCCGCCCGCCGCGCACCTGGACCTTACGGACGACGAGGAGCGACCGGATGCCTGCCACACCCCTCCCCCGCGCAGAGGACACCGGAGAACGGGCCGGGACGGCCCCGGCCCTGGACCGCAGGGACGAGTGGGCGGCCCTGGGCGCGCACCGCGAACGGCTGGCCGGCACCCACCTGCGCGACCTGTTCGAGGCCGACCCCGCCCGCGCCGACCGGTTCACCCTCGACGTCGGCGGCCTGCACGCCGACTACTCCAAGAACCTCGTCACCGACGAGACCCTGCGCCTGCTGGCCGACCTGGCCGGGGCGACCCGGGTCGCCGGGCTGCGCGACGCCATGCTGCGCGGCGACCACGTCAACCTCACCGAGGACCGGGCCGCGCTGCACACCGCGCTGCGCGCGCCCCGCTCGGCGGTGATCGAGGTGGACGGCCGGAACGTGGTCCCCGAGGTGCACGAGGTCCTGGACCGGATGGCGGAGTTCGCCGACCGGGTGCGGTCCCGGCGCTGGCTCGGCCACACCGGGCAGCCGGTGCGGAGGGTCGTCAACATCGGCATCGGCGGCTCCGACCTGGGCCCGGCCATGGCCTACGAGGCGCTGCGGCCCTACAGCGACCGGGGCCTGGAGTTCCGGTTCGTGTCCAACGTCGACGGCGCCGACCTGCACGAGGCGCTGGTGGACGCCGACCCCGCCACCACCCTGTTCGTCATCTCCTCCAAGACCTTCACCACGATCGAGACCATCACCAACGCCACCGCGGCCCGCCGGTGGCTGGTGGAGGGCCTGGGCGCGGAGGAGGCCGTCTCCCGGCACTTCGTGGCGGTCTCCACCAACGCCGAGGAGGTGGCCCGGTTCGGGATCGACACCGGGCACATGTTCGGCTTCTGGGACTGGGTGGGCGGCCGCTACTCCTACGACTCGGCCATCGGCCTGTCGCTGATGGTCGCCATCGGCCCGGAGCGGTTCCGGGAGATGCTCGCCGGGTTCCACCTGATGGACACCCACTTCGCGACGGCGCCGGTCGAGCGCAACCTGCCGTTCCTGCTGGGGCTGCTCGGCGTCTGGTACGGCGGGTTCTGGGAGGCCGAGAGCCACGCGGTGCTGCCCTACAGCCACCACATGTCCCGCTTCGCCGCCTACCTCCAGCAGCTGGACATGGAGTCCAACGGCAAGTCGGTGCAGCGCGACGGGCGGCCGGTCGGGTGGGCGACCGGGCCGATCGTGTGGGGCACCCCGGGCACCAACGGCCAGCACGCGTACTTCCAGCTGCTGCACCAGGGCACCCGGTTCGTGCCCGCCGACCTCATCGGGTTCGCCGAGCCGGCGCCCGACCTGCCCGAGACCCTGGTGCCCCAGCACGACCTGCTGATGGCCAACATGTTCGCCCAGGGCCAGGCGCTGGCCTTCGGCAAGACCGCGGAAGAGGTCGCCGGGGAGGGGGTTCCGGCCGGGCTGGTCCCGCACCGCACCTTCGCCGGGAACCGCCCCACCACCACCATCCTGGCCGAGCGGCTCAGCCCATCGGTGCTGGGGCAGCTGGTGGCCCTGTACGAGCACAAGGTGTTCGTGCAGGGGGCGGTGTGGAACATCAACTCCTTCGACCAGTGGGGCGTGCAGCTGGGCAAGGTGCTGGCCAAGCGGGTCGAGCCGGCGCTGACCGAGGGGGCGCGGGTGGAGGGGCTGGACGCCTCCACGGCCGGGCTGGTGGCCCGGTACCGCACCCTGCGCGGACGCTGACCGGCGACGGCCCCCGCCGCCGCGGGCGGGGGCCGGGCCCGTCGCGGGTCCCTCCCAGGGAAGGCGCGGCCGGTGCTCCGGAGGCCGCGCCCCGAGCCGCGCCCGCCCCAGGGTGACGCGCCGGGGCACCGCCCTTCCAGCCTGCCGACCTCCCGGTCCGCCGAGCCCCGGGGCGCCGCACCTCCAGATCGGTGCCCCTCAGGACCTTCGGTCCCGCAGACCGCGGAGCCCCCAGACCGGCGGGCTCACACCCCGCCCCGGACCGGTGCCCCTTGGGGCCGTCGGCCCTGCGAACCCAGGAGTCCCCAGACCGGCGATCTTCCGGTGCACCCAACCCCCGAACCGTCGTTTTCCAGGGCGCCGAGCTTTTCTAGGCCGCCGGCCTTCCGGACCGGCGGGCTCACGCACCGCCGAGCCCCGGACCGGGGCCGACGAACCTCCGGGCCGGAGGCCGGCGGGGGCGGTGACGGCCGGGGTGCCGCACGCTCCGGAACGGGGGGACACGGGGCCGGGATCGGGCCGCGGCGGTAGGGCGGGTTCCGGGGCGTCCTGCGCGTTCCGGGCGCAGGCCGGGGTTCCGGCGCGGATGTTGGAAATCGGCACGCCACTCGTGCAAGCTCTACGTAGTCGATCTACTACGTAAAGCGACCTACGGGGGGCAGGGCCACACATGACCGCGCCGATGGACGTGCCCGAGTCGTCCCAGCACGCCGAGCCCGAAGCCGTGGCCGCGGGGGCGAAGAACGCCGCCGGCCGCTCGCTGCGCCAGATCGCCTGGCAGAGGTTCCGCAAGGACAAGGTCGGCATGGCCGGCGGCATCGTCGTCATCCTGCTCATCCTCGTCGCGGTCTTCGCCCCGCTGCTGACCGCCTGGTTCGGCTATCCGCCCAACCAGTTCAACCAGCAGCTCGTCGACCCCCTCACCGGCGGCGTCCTGCGCGACCCCGAGAACCCCGCCCTGGGCCTGGACCCGTGGGGCGGGATCAGCGCCGACCACCTCCTGGGCGTCGAGCCCGTCAACGGCCGCGACCTGTTCAGCCGCATCGTCTACGGCGCCCGCACCTCGCTGCTGGTCGCCACCGTCGCCACCCTCGTGTGCGTCGTCATCGGGACCGTCCTGGGCGTCGTGGCGGGGTACTTCGGCGGCTGGGTCGACACCGTCATCAGCCGGGCCATGGACATCTTCCTGGCCTTCCCGCTGCTGCTCTTCGCCATCGCCCTGGTCGGCGTCATCCCCGACGGGGCCTTCGGCCTCACCGGCAACGGGCTGCGCATCGGCGTGCTGATCTTCATCATCGGGTTCTTCAACTGGCCCTACATCGGGCGCATCGTGCGCGGGCAGACCCTCACCCTCAAGGAGCGCGAGTTCGTCGAGGCCGCCCGCAGCCTGGGCGCGGGCAGCGCGCACATCGTGTTCAAGGAGATCCTGCCCAACCTCGTCACCCCGATCCTCGTCTACTCCACCCTGCTCATCCCCACCAACATCCTGTTCGAGGCGGCCCTGAGCTTCCTGGGCGTGGGCATCAACCCGCCCACGGCCACCTGGGGCGGCATGCTGGAGAACGCGCTGCGCTTCTACACGACGTCGCCGCACTTCGTGATCATCCCGGGTCTGGCCATCTTCGTCACCGTGCTCGCGTTCAACCTGTTCGGCGACGGCCTGCGGGACGCCTTCGACCCGCGCTCCTCCGACTGACCTCCCCGGCCGCCGCCCGCCCAGGGCGGGCCGGCCTCGGGCCGTGCACCGATCACGGCCCCGGCGGCGACCGATCCCGGTCCCGCAGCAACCCGATCCTGGAGGCAAGGTGAACACCCACCACCACGGCACACCCCCGGCGCCCCGCAGGCGCCGGTTCGCGGCCCCCGCGGCCGCCGGCACGGCCCTGGCCCTGATGCTGACCGCGTGCGGCGGCGGGGGCGGAGGCGGCGGAGGAGGGGAGGTCGACGCGGAGTTCAACCAGGCCGAGACGGAGATGGTCAACCCGTCCGACCAGACCGGCGGCACCCTCCGGTACGCCATCTCCTCGGACTTCGACTCCCCGGACCCGGGCAACACCTACTACGCGTTCAGCTGGAACTTCACCCGCTACTACGCGCGCACCCTGCTCACCTACACCGAGGCCCCGGGGGAGGAGGGCACCCAGCTCCAGCCCGACCTGGCCGAGGCCATGCCCGAGGCCAACGAGGACTCCACCGAGTGGACCGTCCGCCTCAAGCCGGGGCTCAAGTACGAGGACGGGACGGAGATCACCGCCCAGGACGTCAAGTACGCGATCGCCCGCAGCAACTTCGGCGACCAGGCCCTGCCCAACGGTCCCAAGTACTTCCAGCAGCTGCTGGCGGACAGCGAGGACTACGAGGGGCCCTACGCCACCGACGGGGACCCGCTCGAGGGCTTCGACGGCATCGAGACGCCGGACGACCACACCCTGGTCTTCCACCTCAACGAGAGCTTCTCGGAGTTCCCCTACATCCTCATCCAGCCGCAGACCGCGCCGGTGCCGCCCGACGCCGACCGCGGCGAGCAGTACCAGAGCCGGGTGGTCTCCTCCGGGCCGTACAAGTTCGACGGGGAGTACCGGCCGGGCGTGTCCCTGAACCTGGTCCGCAACGACCAGTGGGACGCCTCGACCGACCCCACCCGCCGGGCGCTGCCCGACCGCATCGAGGTGCAGCTGGGCGTCGACCAGAACGAGATCGACCAGCGCCTGGTCAACGGCGAGCTGGACGTGGACCTGGGCGGTGTCGGCGTGGGGCCGGCGATGCGCGGCACCCTCATCACCGACGAGGCCCGGCGCGCCAGTGTCGACAACCCGCAGACCAACACCCTGCGCTACGTCAACATCAACACCGTGGTCGAGCCGCTGAACAACCTGGCCTGCCGCGAGGCGGTCATGTTCGCCGCCGACCGGGACGCCCTGCACCGGGCCTGGGGCGGTGAGACCGGTGGGGACATCGCCACCCAGATCATGCCCTCGGCCCTGGCCGGCGCCGACCCGAGCATCGACCCGTACCCGTCCGACGACAACAAGGGCGACCTGGACAGGGCCCGGGAGAAGCTGGAGGAGTGCGGGCACCCGGACGGGTTCTCCACCTCCATCGGCGCCCGCGCCGACCGGCCCTCGGACGTGAGCACCGCCGAGGCCGTCCAGCAGGCGCTGGCCCGGGTGGGCATCGAGGTCGAGATCAAGCAGTACCCGTCCGACACCTACACCAACACCCAGGCCGGATCCCCGGACTTCGTCCACGAGAACGACCTGGGGCTCACGGTGTACGGCTGGGCCCCGGACTGGGCCACCGGCTACGGGTTCATGAGCAAGATCCTGGACGGCGACGCCATCCAGGACGCGGGCAACGCGAACATCTCCGAGTTCGACGACGACCAGGTCAACGGCTGGTTCGACGAGGTCGTCACGGTCGAGGACCCCGAGGAGCGCGCCTCGATCTACACGCAGATCGACCAGCGGGCCATGGAGCAGGCGGTCATCCTGCCCGCGGTGTTCGAGCGCACCGTGATGTACCGGCCGCCGAACCTGACCAACGTGTACTACCACGCCGGCTACAGCATGTACGACTACATGTCCTTGGGCACCACCAACAGCTGACGGTGACCCGCCAGGGGCGGCGGCCCGCCGAGACGCGGGCCGCCGCCCCCGCCCGTGTCCGGAGGCCATCGGGCCCTCCGCGGCCGCACGCCGCGTCGGCTGTTCCGGGATCATCCGATCCCGGTCCCGTGGAATTCGAGGGCGCCGACGACTCCCCGGCACACCTTCCCCACCCGTGCCCGGACCGCCGTGTCCGGGGCGCAGGTACACGCCGCGCGATCAAGCGTGATCATTCAAACACGCTGCGTTATCTTGGTCGTCTCAGGCCGAAACTTCGCGCCCCTGCCGATTTCCCTTCCAGGGCGGGCCCGACGACAGAAAGACACGCGCCTTGCTGACCTACATCCTGCGCCGCTTGGGCGCCGGTCTGCTGCTCCTGGCCGTGGTCACCATGGTCACCTTCGGCATCTTCTACGTCGTGCCCAAGTGGGCCGGCCGAACCACCGAGCAGCTGGCGACCATGTACGTGGGACGGGCGCCCACCCCCGAGGCGATCCAGGCGACCATCGACCGGCTGGGGCTGGACAAGCCGGTCATCGTGCAGTTCGGCGAGTTCGTGCGCGGGATCTTCTTCGGCGCCGAGTACCGGTTCGGCCGGGACACCATCGAGTGCGCCGCGCCCTGCTTCGGCTACTCCTTCCAGACCTACCAGGAGGTCTTCCCCGAGATCGTCTCCCGGCTGCCGGTCACGTTCTCACTGGCCCTGGGGGCGGGCATCATCTGGCTGGTCGGCGGCATCGCCGTCGGCGTGGTCTCGGCGGTGTGGAAAGGCAGCCTCTTCGACCGGATCGCGATGGCGATCGCCCTGGCCGGGGTCTCCCTGCCGATCTTCTTCACCGGCCTGCTGGTGCTGGCCTTCCCGGTGCACGCCTGGGGCTGGTTCCAGACCCCGCGCTACGTCCCCCTCACCCAGGACCCGCTGGGCTGGGCCGCGGGCATGTTCCTCCCGTGGCTGACCCTGGCCTTCCTGCACGCCGCCATGTACGCGCGCCAGACCCGCGCGGGCATGCTGGAGGTGCTGAGCGAGGACTACATCCGTACCGCCCGGGCCAAGGGGCTGAGCGAGCGCAAGGTGGTGCTCAAGCACGCCCTGCGGCCCACCCTGACGCCGATCGTGACGATCTTCGGCCTGGACCTGGGGCTGGTCCTGGGCGGCGCGGTCCTGACCGAGCAGGTGTTCTCCCTCAACGGCATCGGGCGCTACGCGGTGAACGCCATCACCCAGAGCGACCTGCCCGTGATCCTGGGCGTGACCCTGTTCGGCGCGTTCTTCATCGTCGTGTGCAACCTGGTCGTCGACCTGATCTACCCGCTCATCGACCCGCGCGTGCGGGTCCACTAGCGGGCCCCCTTCCCGCATCCACCACTCCGGACCCAGAGAGCAGAGGCCTCTCCTATGAGCGAATCCGCACCCGAGCCCGTCGTCCGCGTGGACGACCTGCGGGTGGCGTTCCCGACCATGGACGGCGATATCCAGGCGGTGGACGGGCTGTCCTTCGAGGTGCCCGCCGGGGGAGGGCTGGGCATCGTGGGCGAGTCGGGCTCGGGCAAGAGCGTGACCTCGCTGGCCCTGATGGGCCTGCACCGCGGCAGCCGGGCGAAGATCACCGGCGCCATCGAGGTGGCCGGGAAGGACGTCAACAAGCTGACCGACGGGCAGCTGCGGGCGATGCGCGGCAACGACATCGCGATGGTCTTCCAGGACCCGATGCAGTCGCTGCACCCGCAGTACACCATCGGCAACCAGCTGGTCGAGGCGCTGCTCGTGCACCGGCCGGGCGTGTCCAAGACGGAGGCCCGCAAACACGCGGCCGAAGCGCTGGACCGGGTCGGCATCCCCTTCCCGGCCAAGCGGATCAATTCGTATCCGCACGAGTTCTCCGGTGGTATGCGCCAGCGTGTGGTGATCGCGATGGGGTTGATGTGCGATCCCAAGGTGCTGCTGGCCGATGAGCCGACGACGGCGCTGGATGTGACGGTGCAGGCGCGCATCCTGGACCTGTTGGACGAGCTGCGCCGGGATCTGGGGATGGCCCTGATCCTGGTCTCGCACGACCTGGCCGTGGTGGCGGGGTCGGTGGACGAGGTCGTGGTGATGCGCCACGGTGTGGCGGTGGAGCGCGGGGACGTGCGCACGGTGCTGTCGGCGCCGGAGCACCCCTACACGCAGGCGCTGCTGGCGGCGGTGCCGCGGGTGGAGGTCTCCCGGGCCCAGCGCCGCGCCCAGGACCGCGCCGACCGGGCCGAGCGCGAGCGCGGGGAGCAGCGGGCCGCGGGCGCGGTCACCGGGGAGACCCCGGGGCGGGAGGGGTTCGCGGCGTTCACGCCCAAGGAGCCCGAGGGCGGGCGGGAGGCCCTGCTCACGGTCTCGGGGGTGGGCCAGCGCTTCAAGGTGCGCGGCGGGATGTGGGGGCGTTCCACCGACTTCTGGGCCGTAAAGGGCGTCTCCTTCGACCTGTACAAGGGCGAGACGCTGGGGATCGTGGGCGAGTCGGGCTCGGGCAAGAGCACGCTGTCGCGGATGGTCATGCGCCTGCTGGAGCCGACCGAGGGCACCGTCGTGTTCGAGGGGCGGGATATCACCCACATCGCCGAACACCGGATGCGTCCGTTGCGGCGTGATGTGCAGATGGTGTTCCAGAACCCGTACTCGTCGCTGAACCCGCGTGTGACGGTGGGCGACGCGATCGGGACGGCGCTGCGGGTGCAGGGCGAGCGCGACACCAAGAAGATCAAGCGCGAGGTGCAGGAGCTGCTGGACCGGGTCGGGCTCCAGCCGAACCACTACAACCGGTTCCCGCACGCGTTCTCGGGCGGTCAGCGCCAGCGGATCGCGATCGCGCGGGCGCTGATCCTCAAGCCCAAGCTGATCATCTGCGACGAGCCGGTGTCGGCGCTGGACGTGTCCACCCAGGACCAGGTGCTGCGGCTGCTGTCGGAGCTGCAGGACGACTTCGGGCTGACCTACATCTTCGTGGCCCACGACCTGGCGGTGGTGCGCCAGGTCAGCGACCGGGTCGCGGTGATGCGCAAGGGCGAGATCGTGGAGCTGGGCGACAGCGACTCCATCTACGAGAACCCGCAGAGCGACTACACCCGCCAACTGCTCAACGCCGCACCCGTGCTCGACCCGGACCAGGCGCGCGAGCTGCGCGCCGAGCGGGTCCGCGAGCGCGCCGACGGGGCCTGAGCCGGGTCCCGGCCGGGGCGCCGCCCCGGCCGGGACCGCCGGCCCGAACGGTCAGAAGAGGTCGCGGCGCCCGGCCAGGGCGTCGATCCACCGGTCCAGCTCCCGGCTCCAGTCCATCGCGGCCGCCTGCTCGTGGGTGACGTTGAAGCTCTTGAAGGTGTCGCGCCCCTCGGTGAACAGCCCCGGCTTCTTGTCCAGCTCCAGGACCACGTCCATGCCGTGCTCATCGGCGACGAACGACAGCTCCAGCTGGTTCAGGCCCCGGTAGCGGCTCGGGGCGTAGTACTCGATCTCCTGGTAGAAGGGCAGCCGCTGGCGGGTGCGGGCGATGCGCCCGCGCTCCAGGTCGGCCTTCTTGAACCGGAAGCCCAGGGAGTCCAGCGCGAGCAGCACCGCCTGCTGGGCGGGCAGCGGCTCGATCGCCACCGGGTCCAGGTCGCCGGGGTCGACGGCGCCCGCGACGGCCAGGCGCGTGTTGACGCCGAGGTTCATGCCGTACAGCCGCTGGCCGCCCAGGGACGTGACGGGGGCCTCCCAGGGCACGGGCAGCTCGAAGGGGACCTCGAACCGCTGTCCGGGGACCAGGCCGGTCCGCCCGCCCAGCCGGACCCGGTGGAACTCCATGTGGGAGGTGACCTCGCTGTCACCGATCTCGGACTCGACCGCGGCCTGCAGGCCCACGGTGAGCTCCTCGACCTCCTGCTCGACGTTCCCGCCCTCGACCAGGACGGTGCCGCGCACCGTGCCGCCGGGACGGGTGGACGCCGAGTCCAGGTGGGTCTCGACCGAGGCCCCGCCGAAACCGATGCCGGCGAGCAGACGCTTGAGAACCATGGGCCTTTCCTGTTCCCGCCCCGGCGGTGCCGATCCGGGCGGGGCGTTCGGGAGTGTTCGGGCATAGGGGAGAGCGGCACCCTCACAGGTACAGACGGCCGGCGGCGGGTCCCGGTTCCCGTCAGGCCGCGAGTCCGCGCAGCAGGGCCCGCAGCCCGTAGTGGAAGCGGGCGGCGGCCTCCTCCGCGTCGGGGGCGTCCTCGTCGTCCTGGTGGCGGACCTGGTGGACGACGGCCCCCAGGCAGTGGGCGTACAGGGCGTCGGCGGCGCGGTCGAGGTCGCCCTCGGGCACCCCGGCGTCGGTGAAGGCGCGGTGGACCAGCGCGCGGGCGGCGGCGTCGGCGGGGGTGGCGGGGGCGCGGTGCACCAGCAGGGACAGGGCGCCGGAGTACTCCAGCAGCCGGGCGCGGTACCCGTCGGCCCAGGAGGCCAGGCGCTCGTCCCAGGGGCGGGTGTCGGCCTCCTCGGCGCCGTCCTCCTGCGGCTCCCCGCCGTCCTGGTCGTCGGTCTCCTCCGGGAGGGCGTCGCCGGTGGCGCCGGGGGAGGTCACGTAGGCGGCGATGGCGTTGAAGAGCTGCTCCTTGCCCAGGGGGAAGTGGTGGTAGATGGCCATGGCCTCCACCTCCAGGGCGTCGCCCAGCCGCCGCATGGACAGCCCGCCCAGCCCGCGCCCGGCGATGATGTGGAGCGCCTCCAGGATGATGCGCTCCCGGCTGAGCCCCGCGTAGTTCCTGCTCACTTGTTTCCTTTCGGAAGTTTTGTCATCAAATGTGGCGTTTTCTGTGCGCCGAGGCCATCACCGACGCACGATCCGGCTCGCCTCATGATCCACGTCACCACTACAGTGCCATTGCAGGCGGTGTACCCGGTGAACGGAGCGAGCGATGGGACTTGGCGGACGAGGCACGGCGCAGGCGCGGGAGAGCCTGGTGGCCGACCGCGAACGGGCCGGACGGCTCGACGACCTGCTGCGGGAGGTGGCGGCCGCCCAGGCGGCGCTGGAGGAGGCCCGCGAGTCCGGGGCCGCGGTGGAGGAGCTGCACGAGCGCGCGCTGGCGCTGGACACCGCGCTCACCGAGGCGATGCGGGCCGCCTACGCCCGCGAGCGCGTGCTCGTCGGGGAGAAGGGCTACCGCGACCGCATCCACCGGCGCAAGCGGCTGGCCCGGCCCGCGGTGCGCGAGGCCACCGAGGTCGCCGAACAGCTGCTCACCGCCCGTGAGGCCCACCGGCTGCACGGCGTGCCGCGGGTGCCCCGCACGGTCGGCGCACTCTGACGTCCGCGCCGCCCCGCGCCCCCCGCGGGCGCGGGGCCCGCACGCACGGTAGTTTTGGGCGCGAACGGGTATGGGGCCCGGAGCACGAACGCCGAACGTGGGGAGCGCAGGAGGAGATGGCGGAGTTCATCCGCGTCGACCCGACGTCGAAGGTACCGCCCTATGAGCAGATCCGGACGACCGTGGCGATGGCGGCCGCCGCAGGGGAGCTCCCGGTCGGCTACCGGCTGCCGACGGTACGGGCGCTGGCCGGGGACCTGTCGGTGGCGGTCAACACCGTGGCCCGCGCCTACCGCGAACTGGAGCAGGCCGGGGTCGTCGAGACCCGGGGCCGCTCGGGCACCTTCATCGCGGCCGCGGGGGACGACCAGCGTGCGGAGGCGCTGGCGGCCGCCCGCGCCTACGCCGAGGTGATCTCCCGGGTGGGGCTGGACCACGACGAGGCCGTGGACATCCTGCGCGCCGCGCTGGACTCCGCCCGGCCCACGGGCTGAGGCTCCGCGGGCCGGGCGCCGCTCAGCGGCGCAGGCCCAGCACGGAGACGAGGTAGAAGAGGATCAGGCCCGCCCACACGGCGGCGATGGCGGCGGCCCCGCCCACCATGGCCGCGACGATCGCGGTGGCGGGGAGGCTCACCCCCAGGCACACCAGGGACAGCACCATCCGCACCGTGTTGGAGGGGACCCCCACCTTCTCCTTGTGCTCGCGCTGCCGGTGTTCCAGGTGGCGCCGGACGCTGGTGTCGATGGCGTCGTCCATGCGCTCGATCAGAGAGGTCGCCAGCGCGTCGTCGTACTCGGGCCCGAGCTCGCGGCCGGCGCGCAGCGCGGCGGCGATATCGGCCTGCCGCTGGGAGGTGCTGTCGGTCATCTCCCCATAGTGGCACCCGCCGAGGACCCCGGGCGCCCCTCGGCCCCGATCCCGGGGAAGGTTCAGGGACATCCCCGATCCCGGACACACCGAAGGGCCGCCCCCCGGTGCGGGAGGCGGCCCCTGTCGGCGGCTAGCTGGCGAAGTCGAGCAGCTGCTGGGCGCGGCTCGGGTGGCGCAGCTTGGAGAGCGACTGCTTCTCCAGCTGCCGGATGCGCTCCCGGGTCAGCCCCAGGTGCTTGCCGATCTCGTCCAGGGTGCGCGGCCGGCCGTCCATCAAGCCGAAGCGCAGCGACATGATGGTCGCCTCGCGCGGCTCCAGGTCGGACAGGGCGTTGCGCAGCTGGTCGGCCATGAGCTGGCGGTCGACCACCTCGGAGGCCTCGGAGGCGTCCACGTCCTCGATGAGGTCGCCGATGCGGGTCTCGCCGTCCTCGCCGATGGTGGAGTCCAGGCTGATGGGCTGGCGGGTGACCCGCAGCAGCTCCTCGATCTGGGCCGGGGTCTTGTCCAGCTCCAGCGCCAGCTCCTCCGGGGTGGGCTCGCGGCCCAGCGCCTGGTGCATGTCCCGCTCCAGGCGGCTGACCTTGCTCAGCAGCTCCAGCACGTGGACGGGCAGGCGGATGGTGCGCGCCGAGTCGGCGAAACCGCGCTGGATCGCCTGGCGGATCCACCACATGGCGTAGGTGGAGAACTTGAAGCCCTTGGTGTAGTCGAACTTCTCCACCGCGCGGATCAGGCCGAGGTTGCCCTCCTGGACCACGTCCAGCAGCGACATGCCCCGGTCGCTGTACTTCTTGGCCACCGACACCACCAGGCGCAGGTTGGCCTCCAGCATGTGGGACTTGGCCTTGCGGCCGTCCTCGGCGATCCACTCCAGCTCGTCGCGCTCGGCCTCGGACATCGGCACGGAGGTGTCGACCTCGCCGTGCAGGCCCAGCCGGTACTCCGCGTACAGGCCCGCCTCGACCCGCTTGGCCAGCTCGACCTCCTGCTCGGCGGTGAGCAGCTGCCGGCGGCCGATGGCCTTGAGGTAGGTGTGGACGGAGTCGCCCATGGCGGGGGACTGGTCGTCCAGGTCGGCCTCGCCGGTCTCCGGGTCGATGGTGGCCTGGGATGTGTCCTCGGTCTTCTTGGTGCGCCGCGTGGTGCGGGTCTTCCTCCGGGGGGAGGGGCCCTTGCGCGGTGCGACCTTGCCGGATGCGGCCTTGGGTGCCTCGTCGGTGTCGGGCACCGTCGCGATGAGAGTGTTTTCCAGCACGTCGTCCTCGGCGTCGGGTTCGGCCACCGGTGCGGAGTGGTCGCCCCCGTTGGCGAGCCGGACCCCGTGGTCGGTGAGTTCACGCAGGATGGCACGGCCGTCGCCGGCGGAGACTCCGGCCGCGGAGAAGGCGGTGCGCAGCTCGGCGAGGGACAGGTGCCCCTGGGCGCGCCCGCGGGCGAGCAGATCGGTCAGCGCCGCGCGGTCCGCCGCGAGCGGAGCGGTGCCGTCGGTGGGCGCCGAACGGGTCCGGGCGGAGCTCGTCATCCGGACACCTCCCTCCCTTCCATGACGTGTGGCACGTGGCGGAAGGCTCCCGCCGACTGGACGCGCCAATATGTCCAACGTGTCGGGGTGTCAAATGTTCCCCGTCTCGATTGGATATCTTTCGAAGTGGCATGGATCACCGCGCGTTCAGTGGCGGGCGGTGGGAGGCAGCGGGTATGGGAGCCCGCCCGGACGGCCGTGCCGGGGCACAGCGCTCCAGGCGCGGGGGAGGGCGCAGGGGCGTGGGCGGGTGGACTCGTGGCTGTCGCCAACTGCGGACCTCCTTGGCAGAGGGGCCGTGGGGTCCGGGCATTCGGGCGGCCCGGATACTCAGGTAGACGCCGGGCGGCCCGGGGAAGTTCCCCACATGGGCGGACATGTCCTCCCCTGTGGTGGCGGCCTGCCCCGGTCGGGGCACGGACCGCCCGCCCGGCCGCGGTCTCAGCCGCGGCGCAGCGCCACCAGGTCCGGTTTGCCCGAGGCCAGCATCGGCAGCCGGTCGCGCACCTCCACCTCGCGCGGGGCCGCGTAGGCGGGCAACCGGTCCCTGACCACCGCCCGCAGGTGTTCCAGGGCGGGCGGCGCGGCCGGGTCGGCGGGCACCACCACCGCGCACACCCGCTCGCCCCACTCGGGGTCGGGGCGGCCCACCACCACCGATTCGGCCACCGACGGGTCGGCCATGATCAGCGCGTTGACCTGCCCGGGCACCACCTTGTGGCCGCCGGTGTTGATCACCTCGTCCATCCGGCCCAGGATCTCCAGCCGCTCCCCGTCCCAGCGCCCCAGGTCGTTGGTGCGCAGCACCCGGGTCCCGTCGGCGGCGGTGTCCGGACCCGGCACCGGCTCCGCCCCCGGCGCGGTCCGGTAGCGGGTGAGCAGGGTCGGCCCCGACAGCAGCACCCGGCCGGAGCCGTCCGGGCCCGGGGCGTCGGTCGCCACCCCCACCCCGTCCAGGGGCACGCCGTCGTAGACGCACCCGCCGCAGGTCTCGCTCATGCCGTAGGTGGTGACCACCCGGCCCCCGGCGGCGCGCGCCGCCGCCAGCAGCTCGGGCTCGGCGGCCGCGCCGCCCAGCAGGATCACCCCGAACACCGACAGGTCCGCGCCCGCGGCCAGCAGCCGCCGCAGCTGGGTCGGCACCAGGGACACGTGCGGGCGGAGCCCCTCCGCCAGGGAGAGCACCCCCTCCGCCGAGAACGGGGCGTGCACCGCCCCGGTGCCCGTGACCAGGGCGCGCAGCATCACCTGTAGACCGGAGATGTGCCCGGCGGGCAGCACGCACAGCCAGGAGTCGCCCGGCCGGGCCCCGATCCGCGCCACCGACGCCCGCGCCGAGGCGAGCAGCGCCGCGGCCGACAGCTCCACGCCCTTGGGCGCGCCCGTCGACCCGGAGGTGGTGACCACCAGGGCCGTCCCGGGGGAGGCGGGCAGACCGCCCTCCAGGGGCGACTCCCCCTCGGGGGT
Organism: Nocardiopsis changdeensis; assembly: GCF_018316655.1. Lineage (GTDB taxonomy): Bacteria > Actinomycetota > Actinomycetes > Streptosporangiales > Streptosporangiaceae > Nocardiopsis > Nocardiopsis changdeensis. The sequence continues at coordinate 2,733,410 of NZ_CP074133.1, forward strand.
CAGCACCGAGGAGGGGCGCATCGCCCCCAGCAGCTCGCGCACCCGGGCGTCCGGGGTCCCGGCGGGCACCGGCATCAGCGCCGGGCCCCCGCCCTCCAGCGCCGCGGCCAGCAGGTCGGACAGGTGATCCGGCTCCAGCCCCACGGCGGCGCGCAGCGCCGGGCCGTCGGCGGTCGTCGGGTCGGGGACGTCGGGAAGGTTCACGGAAGCCACGGGGCACAAGGGTACGCCCGCCACGCTCCCGGGGGGCGTACCCGGTCGTCCCCGTCGGCCTGGCACAATGCGTAGGGTTGACGCGGGGGTCGCCCCGGAGGGGGCTCCGTGGGGAGCCGGTCCGGGCGCCCGCCGTTCCGATGTCCCGTGAGGAGAAGCAGTAGCCGTGAGCAGCGTGATCGACTGGCAGCGGTCGGGCGAGTATTCCGACATCATCTACGAGACCGCGGAGGGCATCGCCAAGATCACGATCAACCGGCCCGAACGGCACAACGCGTTCCGGCCGCAGACCCTCTTCGAGCTGCAGCAGGCGTTCAACATCGCCCGCGACGACTCCGAGGTGGGCGTGATCATCTTCACCGGCGCGGGCGACCAGGCGTTCTGCTCCGGCGGCGACCAGAAGATCCGCGGCGACGACGGCTACATCGGCGACGACGCCGTGGCCCGCCAGGGCATCGGCCGCCTCAACGTCCTGGACCTCCAGGTGCAGATCCGCCGCCTGCCCAAGCCGGTCATCGCCATGGTCGCCGGCTGGTCCATCGGCGGCGGCAACGTGCTCCAGGTGTGCTGCGACCTCACCATCGCCGCCGACAACGCCAAGTTCGGCCAGACCGGCCCCAGGGTCGGCTCCTTCGACGGCGGCTACGGCTCCTGGCTGCTCGCCGAGACCGTCGGCCTGAAGAAGGCCCGCGAGATCTGGTACCTGTGCCGCCAGTACAGCGCCCAGGAGGCGCTGGACATGGGCATGATCAACACCGTGGTGCCGCTGGCCGACCTGGAGAAGGAGACCGTCTCCTGGGCCCGCGAGCTGCTGGAGAAGTCCCCGCTGGCGCTGCGCATGCTCAAGGGCGCCATCAACGCCGTCAGCGACGGCGCCGCCGGGATGCAGCAGTTCGCCGGCGACGCCACCATGCTCTACTACATGAGCGAGGAGGCCCAGGAGGGCCGGGACGCCTTCAAGGAGAAGCGCCGTCCGGAGTTCGACAAGTTCCCGCGCCGCCCGTGACACCGTCCCCCGACCCCGCCGCGGAGACCGGCCCCGGAGCGGGCCGGGCCTTCGCCATCGGCCTGCGCAACCGGTTCCGCGGCATCACCGTGCGCGAGGGCATGCTGGTGCGCGGGCCCGCCGGGTGGGGCGAGTTCTCGCCCTTCGCCGAGTACGGCCCGCGCGAGTGCGCCCGCTGGTGGGCGGCCTGCCATGAGGCCGCCCACCGCGGGTGGCCCGCCCCCGTGCGCGACCGGGTCGCGGTCAACGTCACCGTCCCGGCCGTGGACCCCGGGCGGGCCCACGCCATCGTCGCCGCGGGCGGCTGCGCCACCGCCAAGGTGAAGGTCGCGGAGCGGGGCCAGGACCCCGCCGAGGACCTGGCCCGGGTGGAGGCGGTGCGCGACGCCATCGGCCCCTCGGGGAAGGTGCGCGTGGACGCCAACGGGGCCTGGGACGTGGACACCGCGGTGCGGATGGTCCGCGCCCTGGACCGGTACGGGCTGGAGTACGTCGAGCAGCCCTGTGCCACCCTGGACGAACTCGCCGAGGTGCGCCGCCGGGTGGACGTGCCGGTGGCCGCCGACGAGTCGGTCCGCCGAGCCGAGGACCCCCTGAAGGTGCGCGCCGCCGATGCCGCCGACATCGTCGTGCTCAAGGTGCAGCCCCTGGGCGGGGTGCGCGCCGCCCTGCGGGTCGCCGAGGCCTGCGGGCTGCCGGTGGTGGTCTCCAGCGCCGTCGAGACGTCGGTGGGCCTGGCCGCCGGGGTGGCGCTGGCCGCCGCCCTGCCGGAGCTGCCCTACGCGTGCGGCCTGGCGACCATGCAGATGCTCACCGCCGACGTCACCGCCGACCCGCTGCTGCCCGAGGACGGGTACCTGCCGGTACGGGCGGTGGAGGTCGACGAGGAGCGGCTGCGGGCGGTCGAGACCGAGCCCGGGCCCTGGCGCGCCCGCGCCGAGGCCGCCATCGCGGCCGACCGCCGGGATTGACCGGTACAGGACACGGATCACACGGGCGGGCGTTCGCCGTTCGCGCCCGAACGGGGTTCACTGGGAGGTGTGCGCCCGTGAGAAGAGGGGTGCCGGGCGGCATCCCGGCGTCCTGCGGTGATACTTGTTGCACACTTTGACGAACGAAAGCGTTTGGATGAATCCGTCTACCGCCCTGGCGCGGGTCCTCGTCGACGAACTGGCCCGCTGCGGCCTGGCCGAGGCCGTGGTCGCGCCGGGGTCCCGCTCGACGCCGCTCGCGCTCGCCCTGGTCTCCCACCCCGGGATCCGGGTGCACGTGCGGGTGGACGAGCGGTCGGCGTCCTTCCTCGCGCTGGGACTGGCCCGGGCGTCGCGCCGCCCCGTGGCCGTGGTGTGCACCTCCGGGACCGCCGCCGCCAACTTCCACCCCGCGGTGCTGGAGGCCGACGAGAGCGGGGTGCCGCTGCTGGTGCTGACCGCCGACCGGCCGCCCGAGCTGCGCGGCACCGGCGCCAACCAGACCGTGGACCAGATCGGCCTGTACGGCGGTGCGGTGCGGATGTTCGCCGAGGTCGGCACGCCCGACCCGGTACCGGGGATGGTCGCCTACTGGCGCTCGCTGGTGGGGCGCGCCTGGGGCGCCGCCCGCGGCGGGCGGCCCGGTCCGGTGCACCTGAACGTGGCGTTCCGCGACCCGCTCACCCCCGACGGCCCCGGCCGGGAGTGGCCCGAGCCCCTGGAGGGGCGGGCCGGCGGGGCGCCGTGGATCTCGCGCCCGGGGCCGTTCGCCGAACCCCCGGCGTTCGTGCTGCCCGACGTGGAGCGCGGCGTGATCGTGTGCGGCGACGGCGACTACGACCCGGTGCCGTTCCTGGCGCTGGCCGAGCTCACCGGCTGGCCGCTGCTGGCCGAACCCACCTCCAACGCCCGCCGGACGGGCGCGGTCTCCGCCTACCGGCAGCTGCTGGCGTCCCCGGCGATCGCCGCGGGACCCGCCCCGGACCTGGTGGTGAGCGTGGGGCGGCCCAACCTGTCCCGGCAGACCCTGGCGTTCCTGCGCCGGGCCCGCCGCCACGTGGTGGTCACCGCGGGGTCCCTGGGGGACCCGTGCGCGGCGCTGCCGGACGGGTTCGCCGACCCGGCGCGCACCGCCACCGACGTGGTGGCCGCCGTCGCCGCCCCGCCGGCGCTGACCTTCGACGAGCCGCGCCGCACCGACTGGTCGCGGCTGTGGCTGCGGGCCGAGGCCGCGGCCCGCGCGGCGCTGGACGCGGTGCTGGACGAGCAGGAGACGCTCACCGAGCCGCGGCTGGCCCGCGACCTGGTGTCGCACCTGGCCGCGGGTTCGCTGCTGTTCGCGGGTTCGAGCATGCCCATCCGCGACCTGGACGCCACCATGCGCGCCCGCTGCGGGGTGCGCCTGGTCGGCAACCGGGGCGTGAGCGGCATCGACGGCACGGTGTCCACGGCGATCGGCGCCGCCCTGGCCCACCAGGCGGCCGACCCGGCCGCGGGGGCGTTCGCGCTGCTGGGCGACCTGGCGGTGCTGCACGACCAGAACGGGCTGATCATCGGGCCGGGGGAGCCGCGCCCGGACCTGGCGATCGTGGTGGTCAACAACGACGGCGGCGGGATCTTCTCCGGCCTGGAGCAGGCCGGGCACCCGGACTTCGAGCGGGTCTTCGGGACCCCGCACGGGGTGACGATGGAGCGGGTGGCGGCGATGGCGGACGTGCCCTACATCCACCTGGAGTGGGCCACCGACCTGCCCAAGGCACTCCTGGGGGAGGGGGTGCGCATCGTGGAGGTGCGCACCGACCGCGCCGAGAGCGCGGCCCTGCGCAGACGCCTGCAGACGGCGGTCGACGCGGCCCTGGCCGAGGCCCTGTAGCCCCTGTGCGCACCGCGCCCCGCCCGGCCGTGTCCGGCGGGGCGGTTTTTTCCGCGGGATCTGCGCGCGTCGCGATGAGTCCCGCCGGGTGCGATGGTCGTACCGTCGAACCCGGAACCGAGGAGGACCCCCTGATGCACGACGTGATCTGTTCGATGGGCGTTTCGCTGGACGGCTACATCGCCGGGCCCGACGGCGGTTTCAACTGGTCGGCGCCCGACCGGGACGTCTTCGCCCTGGCCACCGACGAGGTGCGCCGGACCGGTGCCTACCTGCTGGGGCGGCGGCTGTACGAGACGATGCTCTACTGGGAGACGGCCGACCAGCACCCGGAACACGACCACCCCACGCGTGAGTTCGCCGAGATCTGGCGGGCGCTGCCCAAGGTGGTCTTCTCCACCACGCTCTCCGAAGTAGAGGGCAACACCCGCCTGGCCTCCGGCGGCCTGGCGCAGGAGGTCGAGCGGCTGCGGGCCGAGCCGGGGGAGGGCGACATCGCGGTCGGCGGCGCCGCCCTGGCCGCCGAGGCGGCCGCGCTGGGCCTGGTCGACGAGTACCGGCTCCGGGTGTACCCGGTGCTGGTCGGCGGCGGCACCCCGTTCTTCCCCCGGGCCGAACGCCGTGTGGACCTCGACCTCGTCGAGTCCCGCCCCGTCGGGTCCTCCGGGGTGGCCTACCTCCGCTACCGCGTGACCCGCTGACCGGCACGGTCGCACGCACGGACCGGAGCCGCGGACGCGGGAGTCCATCCGGTGTGGGCGGGGCCGTCCCGCGGGGCGTGTTCCACCCGGAGCCGCTGGGCGCGGCGCATCGGCAGGTCCTCGATCTCGGCGGGTGAGAACCAGCCGGCCTCGTGCGACGCGTCGCTCACCGTCGGTCCCTGCCCACCACCCGGGCCCGGAAGCACACGTTGAACCGGCGGCGCACCTCGCCGTCGCTGTGGGCGATGACGTGCCGGGCGTCGGTGCAGGTGCCGACCGGGCCGGTCACCTCCACCTCGTACCCGGTTCAGGCCGGCGTTCCGGTGAGGGCGGCACGGGCCCGGAGAATGGGTTCCAGGGCCCGGTGTCCGCTGACCGCGGCGCGGGACAGGGCGGCGAACACGCGCCGGTACGGCCGGACCGCGTCGTCGTCGGTCAGGTACAGCTCCGCGCTGACGGTCTCCACGATCACCCGTTCTTCGTCGTAGATCCAGAACCCGTGCATGGGGGAGACCGGCAGGGTGGCCGCCAGGGGTATGACGCCGATTCCGCCGAGCCCCCGGCGGATGCAGGAGGCCAGGTGGTCGAGCTGCTCCACCTGGACCTGTGCGGAGGCGTGCCGGGTGTACAGGGCCGGCTCCCACAGCAGGATCCGTACCTCCCTTTCCCCGTCCTGGAGGACGGCGCGGCGCTCCATGCGTGTGCGCACGCCCTCCTCGACGTCGGCCGGGGTGCCGTAGAGTTCGACGGCCCGGCCGATCATGGCGCGGGCGTAGGCCTGGGTCTGCAACAGCCCCGGGACGCACACCGACTCGAAGGCGTGCAGGACGCGGGTGCGGTTCTCCAGGTCGACGGCGTTCTGCTGGCGGGCCCGGTTGCCGGCGGCGAGGCGGCGCCGCCAGCCGGTGTAGTGGGTCTCCAGCGAGCCGAGCTGGGCCACCAGCCCCCCGGCCGCGTCCTGGCGTCCGCACAGCAGGGCCCAGCGGCGCAGGTCGGCCGCGGCCGCGGTCTGGTTCCCGCGTTCGAGGCGGGACACCTTGGACGGGTGCCACTCGGCGCGCGCGGCCAGCTCGCGGCCGGACAGCCCGGCCTCCTCCCGGAGTTCGCGCAGGCGGATACCGAGGGAGGCGCGGGCGGTCTGGTAGTCGGTCATAGGGCGCGGGCCTCCAACCGTCGGGAGAACGCCGACGTGCGCCTCACGTCGACAGGTCCCGGCCGATGGCCTGGACGAGCCGCACGGCACGGGGGCCGCGCAGGGCCGCGGCGGAGAGTTCGGCGAACGCGCGCCGGTAGGGCTCGGTCGCGAGGTCCTCGGTCAGGGACAGCTCGGCACCGATGGTCTCCACCAGGACCTGCTTCCCGTCGAAGATCCAGAACCCGTGGGAGGGGACCACGTCCATGCTCGCCCCCATGGGGATGACGCCGATGTCGGCCCGGCGCCGGGTGATCTCCGAGGCGACACGGGACAGCTGCCCGGCCATGACCGGGTCCGGCCCCAACCTGATCCGCAGGGCCGGTTCCCAGATGAGGATCTCGAACCGTTTGCCGGGGGCGTCCAGGACGTCCTGGCGGGCCATGCGGGCGCGGACCGCCTTGTCGATGTCCTCAGGGGTGCGGTGGTGGCGCACCCCCCGGCGGAACATGAACGCCGCGTAGTCCGCCGTCTGGAGAAGGCCCGGCACGCACGCGGTTTCGAGGATGCGGAAATGACGCGTCGCGGCGTCCAGGGGTGCGTTGGAGCGCTGGAGCGGTTCGTGCCCTCCGGCGAGCAGGCGGCGCCAGTTCGCGTAGTGCGTCTCCAACGACCGCAGTTGCGCCGCCAGCCCCTCCGCCGCCTCCGGGAGTCCGCACACCCGCGCCCATGACCGGAGATCCTCCAGGGCGGCCGTCTGCTTGCCGTGCTCCAGCTTCGACACCTTGGAAGGGTGCCAGCCCAGACGCGCGGCCAGCTCGCGGCCGGACAGCCCGGCCTCCTCCCGGAGTTCGCGCAGGCGGATACCGAGGGAGGCACGGGCGGTCTGGTAGTCGGTCATAGGGCGCGGGTGGCCATGTACTCCGTGAAGGTCAGGGCGTGGTGCCAGGCGGCATCACGCGCCTGGAGGGCGGCCAGGACCTCGGATGGCTCCTCACTGAGGTGCACGCCCAGGAACCGGTCGCCGTCGAAGGCCAGTCGGGCGACGGTCCGGCTGTCGAAGACCCAGAAGTCGTGGTCGGGCAGTTCCTCGACGATCGGGTGGGAGCGGTTCAGATAACGGATGTCCTCACCCGCACCGAGGTTGTAGGGGGTGCCCCACAGCTCCCAGCGCAGGTAGTCCGAAGGCGGGTCGTCAACGAGCCGGACCCGCTCCATGCGTTTGCCGGCGGCGGTCTCCTCCCGCACCATGCGCAGCCACGGGACGAACCATTCCAGGTCGGGTTCCTTGCCGGTCAGCCATTCCTGAAAGGGCCGGTCCTCGTCGAGTTTGCCGTAGTAGGTGCGGGTCTCCAGTCTCCAGGCGGTGTGTCTGTACCGCCGGAAGAGGTCGTCGAAGGCTTCTCCGGACACCAGGTCGGACACGTCACTCCTTGGGGGCGAAGCGGGTCAGCAGGGCTCGGGGGACCACGACGAACTCCTCGCCCTCCAGCACGTCGCGCAACTGTGCGAGAGCTTCTGGATCCGTCAGCCGGTCACCCTGGACCACGATGTCACCGGTATCGGTCTCGTACAGGGTCGGGCATCCGCCGTTCTGCGAAGTCGTACCTATTTTGCGGAGTTTCACAGAGGCTCCCTGATCAGGGGGTGGGAACCCAGTTTCACCGATTCGGGTCCGCGCCCGCCAGAGCGCCGTCGGCACCGCGCGAGCAATTCCGAGCAATCCCCGACCCTGCGGCCCGAACCCGGGATTACGTTCGTCGGTACGCCGACCCTACCGACGAAGGAGACCTTGTGCGATCGGTGGAACCCCGCCTTGACGAACCCCGGGTGTTGGCCCCTTACGTCCGTGTCGGTTTCCAGGACGGGGTGCTGTTCCTCGGATTCGGGTCGATACGCCGGCCCGTGCACGATCCGGTGCTGTGGGAACCCCTGCTACGGCTGGCCGACCACTTCCGCGTACCCCGCACCCGGGCCGAGGCCCGCTCCTTCCTGGACGGCCACTGTGAAGGGGACACCCTCCGGGCCGAGACCGTGATGCGGCTGCTCGAAGACGGTGTCCACCTGATCCCCGCGCACACCTACGACCCGGCCGACCGCTACAGCCGCCACGCCCTGTTCTACGAGCTCTCCGGGGCCGACGCGGTGCAGGTCCAGCTCCGACTGGCACGGGCCCGGGTGGTGCTACTGGGGTGCGGGGGCATCGGCGGCCTGGTGGCGGTCACCCTGGCCACCGCCGGGGTCGGGGAGTTGGTGCTGGTGGACGCCGACCACGTGGAGCTGAGCAACCTGACCCGGCAGTTCCTGTTCACCGAGGCCGACATCGGACTGCCCAAGGCGGAGGTGCTCGCCAGGGAACTGCGGCGGCGCAACCGCCACTGCCGGACGCGGCCGGTGGTCCGCGAGGTCCGGGACCGGGAGGATCTGGAGAGCCTGCCCTCCTGCGACCTGCTCGTGGTCTCGGCGGACTCCCCCGGGCTGACGAGCACGGTCAACGCCCACTGCGTCCGGGACGGAACACCCTGGCTGAACGCCTGCTACGTCAACGACATCGCGGTGTGGGGCCCGCTGGTGGTACCGGGGACGACCGGCTGCTGGGACTGCCGGCCCCTCACCGTCCGCGCCCCGGAGGGGGAACCAGAGCTGGCCCGGCTCATGGCCGGGATCAACGGCCGCTACCAGGCGCCCTCCAACGGTCCCGTGAACATGCTCGCCTCGTCCCTGGCCGCCCTGGACGTGTTCCGGTACCTGGGCGGCTTCGGCGTTCCGGCGTCGTTGGACCGGCGGGTGGGCGTGTGGTCGCACGACCTGTCGCTCGACGAACAGGATACGGACCGCGACCCGGCCTGCCCAACCTGCGCCGATGCCGTTCCGGTCCGTGAGGGGGTCCGATGAGCGCCGACCGCGACGCCGGGTGCGTCTTCTGCCGGATCGTGACCGGGCAGGCCCCGGCCCACCGGATCTGGGAGGACACCGACCACCTGGCGTTCCTGTCGATCTTCCCCAACACCGAGGGGTTCTCGGTGGTGGTCCCCAAAGCCCACAAGAGCAGCTACGTGGTGGACCTGGAGGAGGGGGAGTACACCGCGCTGCACCTGGCGGCCCGCGAGGTGGCGCGGCTGTTGGATACGGCCTTCGCCGATGTGGCACGCACCGGGATCATGTACGAGGGGTACGGGGTGGACCACGCCCACGCCAAGCTCTTCCCCATGCACGGCACGGCGGGCAACGCGGGCGAGGGGTGGCGGGCCGTGGCATCGACGGCCACCGGCTACTTCGACCGCTACCAGGGGTACCTGTCCTCGCACGACCACGAGAGGGCCGACGACGAGTGGCTGGCCGAGGTCGCCGAACGGATCAGACGCGCCGCGGAGTGACGGCAGAGCCCGATGCCGGGGAACAGATGCGGGGCGGCCCAGGGTCAGGGCCGCCCTGCCGTCGCTTCCCGGTGGTCAGTTGTTGCCGTCGTCGTTCACGGTGGCCTCCTCGCTCTTCGCGGTGGACGTCGGTGGAGGCCGGAGCCGTCCCGGGTGCCTCGGCGGCCTCCGGAATCCATGGAAGCCCGACGGCCTGGGCGGGGACAACGTGCTTGCTCGAGATTGCACGCGAAGGTGCGGCGTGTGGACCTCACCGGGCGCCGGTGGTGCGGTATCGGGGCCAGGGGCGGCCCGTCTCAGCTGGTCGGAGCCTCGGCCAGGGCGTCGGCGACCCGGCGCCAGGTCGGGAGGCCGCCGGTCGGGCCGCGCAGGAGGGTGACGTGGGGGACGGCGTCCAGGAAACCGAGGCTGCGGTCCCAGGCCGGGTGTCCCGCGAGCGCGTCCCCGCCCTTGGGCACCAGGAACGTCGGCACGCCCCGGCCGATCATCTCGCACACCAGCGCGACCGCGAACGTGTCCGTGATGCCGAGCGCCGTCTTGTTGGTGCTGTTGAACGTCCACGGGCAGGCCAGGACCGCGTCCGGCGGGGGCAGGCTCACGCCGGTCCCCGGCCGGCGGAAGTCCACGCGCACCGGCTCGCCCGTCAGCTCCTCCAGCGCGTCGAGGTCGTGGAAGCGGGTGCCCGTCGGCGTGCACAGCACGGTGACCCGCCACCCCTCGTCCTGGAGCAGGCGGACCAGGTCGGGGGCGGTCTCCTCCGGTGTGGTGGTGGCCCCGGAGAGTGTGAGGTACAGAGTTCGCATGTGGTCCAGTCTGGCCGCCGCGGGCGGGCGGCGCCCCGCCGGAACGGGGCCGGCGGGGGCACCTTCACATCAACCGCGCTCGAAGTGGCGGCGGCGCTCGAAGTCGGTCACGGTGGCCGAGAAGGCCGCCAGCTCCGCACGTCCCGCCGCCGCGTAGTGGCGGACGATGCCCGGCCCGAACACCGACCGGGCGATGTCGCTGTTCTCCCAGGCCAGGACCGCCTCCTCCAGGGAGGCGGGCAGCCGCGGCAGGTCCGGGTCCGCGCCGGCGTCGCCCGCGGTCGGCTCCGGCAGCGGCAGGGCCTGGTCGATGCCGGAGAGGCCCGCCGCGATGATCGCCGCCACCGACAGGTACGGGTTGGCGTCCCCGCCCGGCACCCGGAACTCGATCCGCGCCGACTCGCCCTGCCCCACCACCCGCACCGGGCAGGTGCGGTTGTCCAGCCCCCACGCGATCGAACTGGGCGCGTAGGCCTGCGGGGACAGCCGCTTGAACGAGTTCACGTTGGGCGCGTGCAGCAGCGCGAACTCCCGCATGCACGCCAGCTGCCCCGCCACGAAGTGCTCCATGTGCTTGGACATCCCGTACCGCCCCGACCCGTCGTCGGCGAAGACCGGCGCACCGGTCTCGTCGCGCAGCGACAGGTGCACGTGGCAGGAGTTCCCCTCGCCCTCGTCGTACTTGGCCATGAACGTCAAAGCCACACCCGCCTGGGCCGCCAGCGCCTTGGCCCCCGCCTTGTACACCACGTGGTTGTCGCAGGTCCGCAGCGCGTCGTCGTAGCGGAACACGATCTCGTACTGCCCCGGGTGGCACTCGCCGCGCGCCGACTCCACCCGCATCCCCGTCCGCTCCATCGCGGTGCGGATCCGCCGCATCAGCGGGTCGATCTCGGCGACCTCCGGCAGCGCGTAGTCGGAGTTGAACCGGGTCGCGGCGGTCAGCCCCCGGTAACCGCCCTCGAACGCCTCCTGGTAGGAGTCGCGGAACACCAGGAACTCCAGCTCCGTCCCCGCCAGCGCCCGCCAGCCCCGCTCCGCCAGCCGCTCCAGCTGCTCCTTGAGCACCTGCCGCGGCGCCACCGGCACCGGCCGCCCGTCGGCGTCCAGCGCGTCGCCCAGCACCAGGGCGGTCCCCGGGTCCCAGGGCAGGTACCGCAGGGTGCCGGGGTCGGGCAGGATCGCGAAGTCGCCCAGCCCCCCGCCCCACGGGTCGGTGGCGTACCCCGGCCGTGACTCCATCTCCACGTCGGTGGCCAGCAGGTACAGGCAGGCGTCGAACCCGTTCTCCAGCACCCGTTCGGCGAAGTCGCGCGGTGCCACCCGGCTGCCCTGCACCCGCCCCTGGAGGTCGGGCAGGGCCACGATCACGTCGGTGATCCCGCCCGCCTCCACGTCGGCGCGCAGCCGCTCCAGCGGCACCGGGAACGGCGGCGGCGGGGGCGACGGCGGCAGGGTCTCGTACAGGGGCGGCAGTCCGTCGCCGATCGTCGTGCTCATCGCTTCTCTTCCGGGGTGTGCAGCGGGTTGGGGACCGGCGGGGCGTCCAGGTGGAACTCGGCGTCGCGCTCGGCGCGGTCGTGGTAGCCGCCGCCCAGCAGCCGCTCCCGGTTCAGGCACACCCGCTCGTACTCCGGCGCCAGCAGGTCGAACAGCGCGAACCGGTCGGCCAGTTCGGGGAACTCCGCCCGGTACCGGTCGATCTCGGCCCGCACCAGCGCCCAGAACCGTTCCTCGCCCACCCCCAGCTGTTCCTCCGCCAGCGGCGCCAGGTACCGGAAGTGCCCGATGAACAGCGACTTGGCCACCGACGAGGTCAGCTCGCGGGCGTCGAAGCGCATCAGCACCCCCAGCGCCTCCGCCGGCAGCCCCTCGTACTCCGGCAGGTCGGCGTCCAGCAGCTTCATGTCGTCCACGAAGTCCTTGACCGCCAGCCGCACCGGCCGGTCCCGCTCGTCGTAGACGACGATGGTGTTCTCCCCGTGCGGGTTGAACGCCAGGCCGTACCGGTACAGCAGGTGCAGCAGCGGCGGCAGCACCGTCCCGAACAGGGCGGCCAGCCACTCCTCGGCGTCCAGCCCGGACCGCTCCACCAGCTCCGCCGTGAACGCCCGGCCCTCGCCGTCCACGTGCAGCAGCGCCGCCAGGGTCCGCGCCCGCTCGCCCGGCTCCAGGAAGCCGGCGACCGGCTCGCGCCACAGCGCCCCCAGCAGCTGCCGGTGCCGGTACGGGGCGTCCGGGATGTCCTCCAGCACCGGGTGGCGCACCGCCACCGCGGCCACCTCGCCGGGCAGGATCACCCGGTGGCGCTCGGCCAGGAACGCGTCCTTGGCGTGCAGGGCGTGCACCCACCCGGTGCTCACCGGGGCGGCCCGGCACAGCTCGGTGGGGATGCCCCGGTAGACCATGGTGTTGAGGATGGCCAGCGACAGCTTGACGTTGAACCGGTCCGGTCTGGTCAGGTTGGTGAACGTGCGGATGGACTGCTGGGGCAGGTAGTCGTCCCCGGCCTCGCCCAGCGGGACGATGAGCCCGCGCGCCAGCTCGGCGGCGAACAGCGGCACCACCACCTCGTCCCACTGCCACGGGTGCACCGGCAGCCACACGAACGCGTCCGGGTCGGCGCCCGCCGCCGCCAGCCGTCCGGTGAACCGGGCGACGGTCTCCCCGCCCAGCTCACGGGCGCGCAGCACCTCCTCCTCCAGCCCCGGCACCCCGTGGTACTCGGCCAGGGAGCGGTGCACCGCGATCCACGGCAGCCGCACGGGCCGCCGCGCCTCGGGCGGGAAGTCCGCGCGGTCGCGGGCGGAGAAGCCCACCCGCCCCTTGTTGGCGAAGATCCACGGGTGCCCGGTCTGGTGCCCCTCCAGGTCGGCGTAGGGCAGGTCGGCCAGGTCGGCGGCGGTGCGCCGCTCCACGGCCAGCCGGGCGTCCGCCGACAGGGTGGCGGTCAGCTCCCCGACGGTGAACGCCTCCACCGCCGGGTCCACGACCCCGGCCGCGCCCAGGTCGCGCAGCAGGGCGAACGGGGAGGCCGGGGCCTCGGTCCCGTCGGCGCCGACCCGGGTGACCCCCGGCAGCACCCGCCACCCGTCCAGGAGGGTGCGCCGGCCCTCGAACCGGTACCGGGCGGCGCCCACGGCGGCGCTCCAGCGGCCGGGGCCGTCGGCCTCGGGGACCAGCGCGTACTCGAAGCACAGCTCGGCGACCATCTTGGCGGCCAGCAGGCCGCTGGCCCGGTCCCAGTGCCCGGCGGTCAGCTCGGCGGGCACCGGCAGCGGTGCGGCGGGGGTGCGGGCCACGTCGTTCACTCCTCCTCCCCGGGGACGGCCAGCGGGTTGTCCACCAGGCCGTGCATGACGTCGAACTCGGCGTCGCGTTCGGCGCGCTCGTGGAAGCCGCCGCCCATGAGCTGCTCGCGGTTGAGCGCCACCCGCCCCACCCGGGGCGCCAGCAGGTCGAACCAGGCGAACCGTTCGGCCAGCTCCGGGAAGCGCGCCTGGTGGGCCAGCACCTGGGCGCGGGCCAGCGCCCACAGCCGCGCCCCGGGCACCCCGAGGTCGTGCTCGACGATGTCGGCGAGGAACCGCAGGTGCCCCGCGCAGATCGCCGACAGCACCGAGTGCGCCAGTTCCTCCGGTCTCCAGCGGTGCAGCACCGACCGCACGTGCTCGGGGATCTCGGCGTACTCGGGCAGGTCGAAGGGGAGCAGCTCCACGTCCGACCCGAAGTCCTTGAGCGCGATGCGCACCGGGACCTCGTCCTCGTCCAGGATGAGCACCACGTTCTCCCCGTGCGGGGTGAAGGACGCCCCGTACCGGTACAGGTAGTGCAGCACCGGCGGGAACAGGGCGGCGACGAACCGCTCCAGCCAGGCCTCCACGCCCAGCCCGGAGCGCTCGATCAGCTCGGCCACCAGCGGCCGCCCGTCGGAGCCGCGCAGCAGCAGGCAGGCCATGGTGCGGGCGCGCTCGCCCCCGCGCAGGTGGCGGTGGACCGGCTCGCGCCAGATGGCGCCCAGCAGCTCGTGGAACCGGTACGGGGCCTGCGGCATCCGCGCGAACACCGGGTGCGGGACGGTGGCCGAGGCGCGCTCGGCGAGCATCACCACCCCGGTCTCGGCGAAGTAGGCGTCGCGTTCGGCGAGGTCGCGCAGCCAGGTGCTGGTGTGCGGGGCGCAGCCGGTCTGGGTGCCCGACAGCCCGCGCCAGACCAGGGTGTTGCGGATCATCAGCGGCACCTTGACGTTGAGCCGGTCGGGCCGGTCCAGGTTCATCAGGGTGCGGATGGACTGGAAGGGGCGGTAGCGGTCGCGGCTCTCGCCCAGGCGCACCACTCGGCCCAGGGCGATCTCCGCGGCGAACAGCGGGGCGACGACCTCGTCCCACTGGAAGGGGTGGACCGGGACCCACAGGTAGGCGTCGGGGTCGCCGCCGCGCTCGCGGATCCGCCCGGCGAACTCCGCGCGCTGGTCCCCGTCGATCTCGGCGGCGACCAGGGCGGCCTGGTCGGTGTCCGCCATGGACTGGAAGGCGCCCAGGTCGGGGTGGACGGCGATCCACACGAGGCGGAACGCGCCGCGCGCCTCGGGGGTGTAGCGGGCGGCGTCGTCGGCGGAGAAGCCGAGCCGGCCCTTGTTGACGAAGATGCAGGGGTGGCCGGTCTGGTACCCCTCCAGGTCCTCGTAGGGCAGGTCGGCCAGGTCGGCGGCCGGGAGGGCGGCGGCCAGCAGGCGGGCGTCGGCGGCGTGGGTGGCCAGCAGGTCGCGCACCACCTCGGCCAGGGAGTCGCCCGGCAGGCCCACGGTCTTCTGGGCGTCGGTGACGAACCGGGTGGGGTCCCAGGCGGGCTCGGGGCCCTCGGCGCCGGTGCGGACGAAGGAGTCGGCGTCCACGTGCCAGGAGCCGAAGCCGCCGCGCCGGGCGGTGAAGGCGTAGGTGACGCCGTCGTCCACGGGCAGCCGCCAGGCGGGGGAGCCTCCGGGCGCCCCGGGCCCGGCCGCGGGCTCGGGGACGATCATCTCCTCGTAGGCCATCTCGCCGACCATGTGGGCGAGCAGGCGGCTCCCGGCCCGGCGCCACAGGTCGGCGTCGTGGGTGGACTGTGCGTTCTCAGACATGGTGCGGTCTTTCGGTGCGGTGCGCGGACGGGTCGTCGGAGGTCCCGGGAGGTGGGGGCGGGCGCGAGGGGAGGCAGAGCAGCAGCGCGAGCACCGCGAACAGCCCCGCCCCCGCCGCCAGCGGCAGCCCCGCCCCGCCCGCGGCCAGGGCCGTGGCGGCCACCGGGCTGACGAGGGTCGCGGCCACGCGCACGGTGGCCACGGCGGAGAACGCCGGACCGTCCGTGCCGGTCACGGCGAACACCCTCAGGTCCAGGGCCACGTGTCCCAGCCCCAGGCCGACGCCGAACACCACCCGGCCCAGCGCCAGCGGCACGGGGTCGAGGGTGAGGAACTGCCAGGCCAGCCCGGCCGCGGCCAGCAGGCACGCGGCCGGCAGCAGCGCCCGGCCCAGCAGGGCGTGCGCCCGCCCGGCCAGCGGCAGCACCGCCAGCACGGCCACCTGCGGGAGCAGGAAGAGGACGGCGGCGGCCGTGGTGCCGACGCCGCCGTCCTGCGCGTACAGGGTGAAGAACGGACGCACGACCAGCCGTGCGGTCTCGACCGCCAGCACGACGGCGCTCACCGCGGCGATCGCCGCCACCGCGCCCCGCGGAGCCCTCGCCCGGGGCTCGGGGACGGAGTCGGCGACCGCGGGCGCGCGCCGCTCCCGCGGCAGCCTGCGGTGGCACAGCACCGCCAGCGCCACGTACAGCAGCGCGCAGGCGGCGATGCCCCAGCGGGGCTGGGGCAGGGCCATGATCCCCGCGCCGATGAGGGTGGCCGCCACCGTGCCGCCGTTGACCACGTAGGCGAACACGGTGACGTCGCGGACCCGGTCGGCTCCGGTGCCCACGAACGCCGGATAGGCCAGGGTGAACGCCATCGTCACCGCCACCTGCACCGCCGACAGCACCAGGAACACCGGGTACGCCGGGGAGGCGGCCAGCGCCAGCTCCAGTACCGCCGCCGCCCCCAGGGAGCCCAGCACCAGGGACGACAGCGAGAACCGGCGGGCGAGCAGGCCCCACAGGGGCATGGCCGCCAGCGCGGTCACCCGGCACACCCAGATGTACACGCCGGTGGCCGCCGGGTCGGTGACCCCGAACAGCCGCTCGAACAGCTGCGGGTAGAACGGGCTCAGCGCCACGTCGCCCACCAGGTGCAGCAGGACGACCAGCAGGTACAGCCGGCGGAACGAGGCCCCGCTCACCGCCGGGCCCCGGCCGGGGCGCCGAACGACGTGAACGCCGTCCGCTCCGGCAGCCGGTAGGCGGTGCCCCCGGTGAGGGAGTTGAGGATGACGGCCGCCCGCCAGGCTCCCAGGCCCAGGTCGGGGGCGCCCACGCCGTGGGTGTGCAGTTCGGCGTTCTGCACGTGGATCGGGGCGGTCAGCGCCGGGTCGGTGGCCAGGCGCAGGTCCCCGTCGACGAGCGGCCGGCCCCGTCCGTCTGTCTCGATGAGCTTGGCGAGGGGCGCCAGGAAGCCGGGGGAGCGCTGGGCGTACCCGGAGGCGGCGACCACCGCGCCGGTGCGGACGGTGAACTCGGCGTCCTGCTCGCGGTGGCGGAACCGCAGCGCGAACCCGTCCCCGTCGGCCTCGGCGGCCAGCAGCTCGCACTGGGCGCGCAGGCTCACCCCCACGTCGGCGCCCGCGATGCCGCGCTCGTAGAGCACGTCGTGGATCTCGGCGATGGTGTCGCCGCTGATGCCCTTGTACAGCTGCCACTGGGCGGGGACCACGCGGTCCTTGGTCTCCTGGGGCAGGGCGTGGAAGTAGCGGGTGTAGTCGGGGGTGAAGTGCTCCAGCCCCAGCTTGGAGTACTCCATGGGGGCGAACGCCGGCGAGCGCGTCACCCAGTGCACGGCGGTGCCGCGGTGGGCGGGGGAGCGCAGCAGGTCCAGGAACACCTCGGCGCCGGACTGGCCCGAGCCCAGCACGGTGATGTCGTCGACCCCGTCCAGGCCCGCCGCCCGCTCCAGGTAGTCGGCGGCGTGGAACACGCGCTCGCCCACCAGGGGGCGCAGCGGCCCGGGCAGCACCGGCTCGGTGCCGATGCCCAGTACCAGGGCGCGCCCGCGGGTGCGGGTCACCGCCCCGGCGGCGTCGGTGTGCTCCACCGTGAAGACCCCGTCCTCGTGGTGGACGGCGTCCACGCGGGCGTCGAACCGGCACGAGCCCAGTGAGCGGGCCACCCAGCGGCAGTAGTCGTCGTACTCCCGGCGCGGCACGTGGAAGTGCTCGGAGAAGTAGAAGGGGAACAGCCGGTCGTGCTCGCGCAGGTAGGACAGGAACGACCAGGGGCTGGTGGGGTCGACCAGGGTCACCAGGTCGGCGAGGAAGGGCACCTGGAGCCGGGCGCCCTCCAGCAGCAGGCCCGGGTGCCAGGAGAAGTCGGGCCGGGCCTCCAGGAAGCGCGCGGTGAGGCCGGGCACACCGTCGGCCAGGGCGGCCAGGGCCAGGTTGAACGGGCCCAGGCCGACGCCCACCAGGTCGTACGGTTCGTCGTCCCCGTGGGCGTGGGGGCGGGAGGTGGCGGTCAACGGGACTCCTTCAGGGCGGCGAGTTCGGTGTCGCCCGCGGCGGCGACCCCGGCGAGCAGGGCGGTCGTGTCCTCGACGGTGGTGGCGGGGTTGAGCAGGGTGAGCTTGAGCCACACGCGGCCGTTGATCCGGGTGCGGCCGACCACGGCCCGGCCCTCCTGGAGCAGGCGGCGGCGCAGGCGGGCGTTGACCTCGTCGGAGTCGGCCCCGGCGTCGTAGCGGAACACCACGGTGGTGAGGGAGGGCGAGTCGGCCAGCTGGAGCCGCGGGTGGGCGGTGACTTTGGCAGCCGTCCGCAGGGCCAGGTCGCGGCAGGCGTCCACGAGGCGGCCCAGCCCGTCGGTGCCCAGGGCCCGCAGGGTGACGGCGATCTTGAAGACGTCGGCCCGGCGGGTGGTGCGCAGCGAGTACCCGAGCAGGCTGGGGTAGCCCGCCTCCTCGTCGTCGGCGGGGTTGAGGTAGTCCACCGAGCGCGAGAGCGGGGCGAACAGGGCGCGCTCGCGGGTGAGCAGGACCCCGGCGGCCACCGGCTGCCAGCCGAGCTTGTGCAGGTCCAGCCCGACCGAGTGGGCCCGGTCCAGCCCGGCGAGCAGGCCGCGCAGCCGGCGGGAGAACAGCAGCCCGCCGCCGTAGGCGGCGTCCACGTGCAGCCACACCCCGTACTCGCGGGCGATGTGGGCGATCGCGCCCAGGGAGT
Source organism: Nocardiopsis changdeensis (assembly GCF_018316655.1). Classification (GTDB taxonomy): domain Bacteria; phylum Actinomycetota; class Actinomycetes; order Streptosporangiales; family Streptosporangiaceae; genus Nocardiopsis; species Nocardiopsis changdeensis. The sequence goes on from NZ_CP074133.1 coordinate 2,751,825, forward strand.
CGATGCCGCCCAGGTCGGTGGTGCCCGCGGTGGCGACGATCGCGACGGGGATGTCGCCGTCGGCGCGCATCCGGTCCAGGGCCTCGCGCAGGGCGCGCGGGCGCATCCGGTGCCGGGAGTCGACGTCGACGGTCTCGACGGCGTCCTCGCCCAGGCCCAGCAGGGCGGCCGAGCGCTGGACGGAGAAGTGGGCGGCGGCCCCGCACAGGATGCGCGGGCGGGCGCCGGCGGCCGCCCGCGCCACCCCGTGGCGGACGGGGTCGCGCTCGGGCCCGGCCAGGGCGTGGTCGCGGGCCAGCAGCAGGGCGGTCAGGTTGGACTCGGTGCCGCCGGAGGTGACCACGCCGCCCGCCGCCTCGGGGTCGTACCCGGCCAGGCCGGCCAGCTCGCCGATGACACGGGTCTCCATGGCGGTCGCGGCGGGGGCCTGGTCCCAGGAGTCCATGGACTGGTTGAGGACGGAGGCGACGGCGTCGGCGGCCACCGCCACGGCCAGCGGCGGGCAGTGCAGGTGGGCGGCGCAGTGCGGGTGGGCGGGGTCGGCGGCGTGCACGGCCAGGGCGTGCGTGAGCCGGGTCAGGACCCGTTCGGCCAGGTCGGGGGCGTTCCGGTCGCCTTCGGGCGCGGCGGTCGGCGGGCCCAGGGCGGTCCGGACCGCCTCGGCCACCTCCTGGGGTGTGCGGGCGGGCAGCGGTCCCCCGCGCTCCTCGCGGGCCGCGGACAGGGCGTCGGCGGCCGCGGCCAGGAGGGCGGCCACGGCCTCGGGGCCGCCGGGGGCTCCGGCCAGGGCGTCGGGCAGCAGGGCGGAGGCGTCGGCGGGGACGGTGAGGCCGTCGGCTCCCCAGGTCACGGTGTCGCCACCGGGAGTGATGGTCATGGGGCGTGGGGCTCCTGTTTCTCTCCGAGGCGGTTCGGGCGCGCGGACGGGGGAGGCCCGGGCCGCGGGGCCCGGTCGGTGCGTTGTGCCGGGGGCGGCGGGGGAGGCCGCGCGTCCCGGTGCCCGCCGGGCGGGGCGGGCTGGAGGGGAGCGCCGGCGCGCACGGCGGCGTGCGCGCCGGTGGCGCGGGTCAGCGCAGGGGCATGGTCAGGGCGTGGTGGCGGCGCCAGCCCGGGTGGGGCTCGACGTCGCCGACGTGGGTCCAGCCGTTGCGCAGGACCAGGTCCAGGGCGTGGGCGTTGGTCTCGGCGACCAGCCCGGCGGCGCGTTCCTCGGCGCGCCCCTGGACGAGGAGGGGGAAGGCGCGCTCGACCACGCCGGATCCCCGGAACGGTTCGGGGACGAGGGCCTCGCACAGGGCGAAGGTGCGGCCCGGGTACTCGGCGGTGACCTCGTCCGCGTCCACGCCGGGCAGCGGGGTGAAGCCGTTCCACCAGCCGGTGGTCACCGGCAGGGGGTACCCGTAGGCGAACCCGGCCAGGACGCCGTCGGCGTGGCAGGACGTGAGCCGGAAGCCCTCCCGCCGGGCGCTGAAGGCGAGGCGGTCGGCGAAGGCGGGGGCGCGGTGGTCGGGCAGGTGCAGGGCGTGCGCGTAGACCTCCTCGTAGGCCCGGACCCAGGGGGAGGGGTCGGCGAGGACGTCGGCTCCGGTGAGGTTCTCGATCCGCCAGGTGACGGAGGTCGGGTCGGCCGTCGGAGCGGGGGAGGCGGACACGGTGGGATCTCCTTGTCGGGGACGGGGGTACGGGGCCGGGGGAGGCCGAACCAATTAGGGCAGGCTTACCTAAGTCATGTCAAGAGGGGGATGCATGTCCCGCGCCACAGGGGCCGCGGTCAGGGCAGCCGGGAGTCCACGGTGGTGCGCACCGCCGCGGGGTGCCCCAGGAACGCGGGCATGGCGAACTCGAACCCGTACGCGCCCGCGTTGGGGAAGACCAGCACGTCGCCGGCGCGCACCGACGCCACCCGCACATCGCGGGCCAGCACGTCCTCGGGGGTGCACAGCTCGCCCGACACCGTCACCGACGCCCCGCGCGCCTCGGGCCGGGGCACGCCGGCCGGCCACAGGTCGTCCGCCAGCACGGCGAAGTTGTGCCGGATCTCCCAGGAGGTGGGCAGCTGGAAGTGGTTGATACCGCCGCGCACCACGGCGAAGGTCCCGCCGTAGGACGCCTTGACGTCCGTCACCCGGGCCGCGTACCAGCCCGCCGGGGCGCCGATCCACCGGCCGGGCTCGAACACCACCTCCACACCCGGGTCGGGGGCGTCCGCCAGCGCGGCGCCGAACCCCTCCAGGTCGAAGGCGTCGTCGCCCGCCTCGAACGGCACGCCCAGGCCACCGCCCACGTCCACCGTGCGCAGGTCGACCCCGTGCCGGTCGGCCGTGCCGCGCGCCCACTCCAGGCACCACAGCACGTAGGCGGCGTGCGCCGCGGCGTCGGTGTTGCCGCTCACCGCGTGCACGTGGAAGCCGGTCAGGTCCAGGCCCGGCAGGGAGCGCACCGCCTCCACCGCCGCGGGCACCTCCGCCTCGGGGACCCCGAACGGGCCCGGGGTGCCGCCCATCACCAGGGAACCGCTCACCGGCACCCGGGCGGGGTTGACCCGGATCGTCACCGGAAGCACCGTGCCCGCGCCGACCGCGGCCGCCGAGGCCCGGTGCGCCTCCAGGACGCTCTCCAGGTTGACGGCCACGTCGGCGCCGTGTCCGGCGCGCAGCCGGGCCAGCCCGGCCAGCAGTTCGGGGGTCTTGCCCGGACCGCTCACCGCGATCCTCCCGCCGGGGCCGCCGCGCCGCTCGCGCAGCGCCGCCAGGGAGGCGCGCGCCTCGCGCAGCGATGCCGCCTCGAACCCGTCCACGGCCTCGGCCAGGTGCGCCAGCACCGGCTCGAAGCCGTTGGCCTTGACCGCGAAGTACACCCGGGCCCAGTCCGGCAGCGCCTTGCGCAGCGTGCGGGCCCGGTCGGCGGCCAGGGCGGGGTCGTACACATAGCCCGCCCCGGTCCCGGCGGCCAGTTCCAGCGCCGCCGCCCGCACGGGGGCGGGGATCCGGCCGGCGTCCAGGCAGGGGGCGTGTTCGAAGGAGCGGGGCGGTTCCACGGGGTCTCCCGGTGTGGTGTCGCGGGGCGGCGCGGGTGCGCGGCGCCGGGCGGGGCGGCCGCGCACCCGTTCTGGGAAGGCGGGGCGCGCCGTTACCGCTGCGGGTCGACGCCGAACATCTCGGCCAGGTCGTCCAGCACCGCGTGCGCGGCGATCAGGCCCACGCCGGAGATCCAGTACTCGTCGTCCACCTCGGTGATCTCGCCGGTCAGCTCGCCCCACAGCGGAGCGGCCATGTACTCCTCCTTGCTCTCCTGGACACCGTCGGCGCCGCCGTCGTCGTAGGTGGCGACGAAGATGTGGTCGGCGTCCAGGTCGAGCAGGCGCTCCTGGCTGTGGTAGGTGACGATCTCCTCGGACTCCGTGTCCACGCCCGGGCCGGGCTCCAGGCCCACGTCCTCCAGGATCACGCCGATGTAGGACTGCGGGGTGTACAGGCGGACGCCGTCGGCGTCGCCGGCGAACCGGACCGCCGACACGGTGGGCGCCTCGCCGCCGTTGGCCTCCACGATCGCCTCGCCCAGGGCGGCGGCGCGCTCCTCGAACTCGGCGACCAGCCGCTCGGCCTCCTCCTCGGCGTCCAGCGCGGCGCCGGTGAGGACGAGGTTCTCCTTCCAGGTGGCGCCGGTGGTCTCGGACATGACCGTCGGGGCGACCTCGGAGAGCTGCTCGTACCCGTCGCCGTGGCGGACCTGCGCCGACAGGATCAGGTCGGGGGAGGTCTCGGCCACGGCCTCGGGGTCGACCTCCCACAGCAGGCCCACCGGGACGGCCTCGTCGGCGGTGCCGACGTTCCAGTCGCTCTCCACCAGGTAGTCGGGGAGCTCGGTGACGTCCTCCGCGAACGTGGTGAAGCCCACCACGTTGCCGCCCAGGGCCAGGGTGGAGTCCACGTAGGCGGCGTCCAGCGGCAGGACGCGCTCGGGGGCCGCGGTGATCTCGGTGGAGCCGAGGAAGTGCTCCACGGTCCGCGGGTAGCCGTCGGAGGGCTCGTTGGAGGCCTCGGGGGCGCCTTCGGGGCCGCCGGCGCCGCAGGCGGTCAGCATGGCGACAGCGGCGGCCGCCGCGGCGACGGGCGGGAACAGCCGGCGCGGCCGGGTGGACAGGGTCATACGGGGGCTCCATGAGGGTCGGGGAATACGTTCGGTCCAGGGCGGGCCGGGGGGCGCGCGAACCACGGGGCGGTGTGTCGTTCCAGGCCGGGACGTGGCAAACTTAGGCCATCCAGATACGGCTAGGCAAACCTAACTTAGGATTGCCTGGCCTTCGTCATGATAGGAGTCCGGGTGCACGACACCTCCGGGCCGCCCCCCGGTAACGCGGATCCCCCCGCGCAGCGGGCGATCGCGGCGGACACCGCGGTCGCCGCACGCCGCTCGCGCCGCCTCGCCGGGCTGGCGGCGCTCGTCCTCCTGCTGTGCGCGGCGTCCCTGGGCAGCGTGCTCATCGGCGCCCGGGCCCTGAGCCCGGACACCGTCTGGCAGGCGCTCACCGCCACCGCCGGGGCCGAGGCCGACATCATCGTCAACGACATCCGGCTGCCCCGCACCGCGCTGGGGATCATGGCGGGCGTCTCCCTGGGACTGGCCGGGGCGCTCATGCAGGGCCACACCCGCAACCCCCTGGGCGACCCCAGCATCCTCGGCGTCACCTTCGGGGCGGCCCTGGCCGTGGTCCTGGGCATCGCGCTCTTCGACATCACCGCCCTGTACACCCAGGCCTGGCTGGCCTTCGCCGGGGCCGGAGCCGCCGCGGCAGCGGTCTACCTCATCGGGTCCGTGCCCGGACGCGGACCCACGCCCGTCACGCTGGCGCTGGCCGGGACCGCGGTGAGCTGGCTCGCCTACTCGGTGGTGTCCGGCCTGGTCCTGCTGGACCGCTCCACCATGGACGACTTCCGGTTCTGGCGGGTGGGGGCCCTGGTCGGCCGCGATCCCGAGATCCTGCCGCCGATGCTGGCCGTGGTCGCCGTCGGCACCGCCCTGGGCCTGGCCAACGCCGGGGCGCTCAACGCCCTGGCCCTGGGCGAGGACACCGCCAAGGCGCTGGGCCACCGGGTCGGCCGGGCGCGGGTGGTGGGCCTGACCGCGATCACCCTGCTCACCGGGGTCACCGTGGCCGCCTGCGGCCCCATCGCGTTCGTCGGCCTGATCGTGCCCCACCTGGCGCGCGGGATCGTCGGCGCCGACCACCGGTGGCTGCTGCCCTACTCCGCCCTCATGGGGGCGATCCTGCTGCTGGCCGCCGACGTGCTGGGCCGCTTCCTGGCCCCGCCCGGCGAACTCCAGGTCGGCATCGTGCTCGCCCTCGTCGGCGCGCCCTTCTTCATCTACATCGTCCGCCGCCGGAGACTCCTCGCCCTATGACCCCCCTCGCCCCCGAACACCCGGCGCACCAGGTGCGCGACCGGCTGCGCCGCAGCCGCCCCGCCCTGCGCCTGGGACCCGTCGCGCTGCGGCTGCGCCCCCGCCTGATCGCCGTGTGCCTGGCGGTCCTGGCGGTCCTCACGGTGCTGCTCGCCCTCAACCTCTCCCTGGGGCGGACCCCGCTGACCCCCGCCCAGGTGTGGGCGCACATCATCGGCACCGACTACGAGCACTACTTCACGGTGTGGCGGGTGCGGATGCCGCGCGTGGTGACGGGCATGCTCGCCGGGGCCGCCCTGGCCGCCGCAGGGGCGGTCACCCAGACCATCATGCGCAACCCCCTGGCCAGCCCCGACCTGCTCGGCGTCACCCACGGGGCGAGCGCCGGCGTGGTCGCCGTCCTGGCGTTCGGCGGCAGCTACGGCATCCTCTCCGGAGGCGGCGCCCTGTCCTCGCTGGGCGTACCCGCCGTCGCCCTGATCGGCGGACTGGCCGCCGGGGCGCTGTGCTACACGCTGGCCCGCCGGGGCGGCGTCGACGGCTACCGGCTGCTGCTGGTGGGGGTGGGCGTCTCCACCGTCCTGATGAACCTCACCCTGTGGCTGCTCACCCTAGGCGAGGTCACCGACACCGGCCGGGCCATGGTCTGGGTCGCCGGCAGCCTGAGCATGCGGACCTGGGAGAACGCCGCCCCGGTCGCCCTGGCCCTGGTGCTGCTCCTGCCGCTCGCCCTGGCCGCCTCGCGCACCCTGGACGCCCTGTCCTACGACGACGACGTGGTGCGCGGCCTGGGCGTGGACCTGGAGCGCGCCCGCACGGCCATGCTCGTCCTGGCGGTGCTGCTGGCCGCGTTCGGCACCTCCGCCGCCGGGCCGATCCTGTTCGTGTCCCTGGCCTGCCCGCAGATCGCCCTGCGCCTGGCCGGGCCCGGCACCTCCCGGCCGCCCGTGCTGCTGTCGGCGCTGGTGGGCGCCGCCCTGGTCAGCGGGGCCGACCTGGCGGCCCGCACCGCGCTCGACAACATCCAGCTGCCGGTCGGCGTCGTCACCGGCTGCCTGGGCGCCCTGTACCTCATCCACCTGCTCGTCCGCGCCAACCGGAGGACCCAAGCTTGACTTTCTCCCCTCTCCGAAGGGAGGGGATCCCGATACGCACTCGTGTGCGCACAACCCTTACGGGCCGGCCCTCGCGGGCCCGGTTTCCTGCTTCGTCGCCGACCGCGGAAGGGAGGACCCTTGCCGTCTCACACCGGCTCCACAGGCCTGCCCCGGGGCCTGGCCCCGGAGTACGGCACGTCCTGCCGCCCCGATGTTCTTCGCCGCGTTCAGCTCACGGTCGTGCCGTGTGCGGCAGTCCGGGCACGTCCAGAACCGGGTGCCCAGAGAAAGACGTTTCAGGAGGTACCCGCAGTCCGAGCAGGTCTTGGACGAGGGGAACCACCGGTCGACCACCACCAGGGTGCGACCCTGTCGTGCGGCCTTGTACTCCAACTGGCGCCGGAACTCACCGAAGGCGGCGTCCAGCACCGCCCGGTTGAGTCCCGCCTTCTGCCGCACCCGCCGGCCGGGCGCCTGGAGGGTGCCGCGCGCGGAGGCCGTCATCGCGGAGACGTCGAGGTCCTCGATCGCGATCACATCGTGGGTGCGCACCAGCCGGGTGGTGGTCTTGTGCAGGAAGTCGGCGCGGGCGTGGCGGACCTTGCGGTGCGCGGCCGCGACCCTGCGGTCGGCCTTGCGCCGGTTGGCGGACCCGCGCTGTTTGCGGGCCGTCCGCCGCTGGTACCGGGCCAGGTTCTTCGCTTTGCGGGCCAGGTGGCGGGGGTTGGCGATCCTCTCCCCGGTGGACAGGGTCGCGAAGTCCCCCACCCCCAGGTCGATCCCGACCACAGGACCGGACCCCGTCCCGTCCTCGGGTGCGGGGGCCGGGTCGTCGGCCTCCACGGCGAAGGTCACGTACCAGCGCCCGTCCGGCTCCCGCGACACGACCACCGTGGTCGGGTCCAGGGCCGCCGGGTCCACGTCCGGCCACGACCACGCCAGGCGCAGCGGTGTCCGCTGCTTGGCCAGGAACAGTTCCCCGCCCCGGATGCGGAACGCCGACCGGGTGTAGTGCGCCGACTGGCGGCCGGTCCGGGTCTTGAACCGGGGGTAGCGGGCGCGTCCGGCGAAGAAGTTGGAGAACGCCGTGTGCTGGTGCCTGAGCGTCTGCTGGAGCGGGACCGAGGACACCTCGGACAGGAACGCCAGCTCCTGGGTTTTCTTCCACCCGGTCAGCGCGGCGTCGGTCTGTTTGTAGGTGGTCGTCTCGCCGTACCGGTGGTAGGCGGTGCGGCGCTCGGCCAGGGTCTTGTTCCACACCAGGCGCACACAGCCGAAAGTGCGGCCCAACTGGGCCGCCTGTTCGGCGTCCGGATAGGCCCGGACCTTGTACGCCGTCCGCATGCGGAAAAAATTACACCGAGGAGAGGCATGAGTAAGGCAGAACGGAAAAGTGAGTGCGGATTGTCCCGAATGCCTTTCCGCCCTGAAGGACGGGGCATCCTTCGGGAAAATTCGGTGACCGCGCCGCAGACCACACGCACCGAGGGCACGCCCTCCGACGCGCGGGCGCGCCTGAGCGCCCGCGGCCTGACCCTGGCCTACGACGACCGCGTCATCGTCGACGGCCTGGACGCCGACATCATCGAGGGGACCGTCACCTGCGTCATCGGCCCCAACGGGTGCGGCAAGTCCACGATGCTGCGCGCCCTGGGCCGGCTCATGCGCCCCAGGTCCGGGCTGGTGGAGCTGGACGGCCGCGACATCCACCGCACCCCCACCCGGGAGGTCGCCCGGGTGCTGGGGGTGCTGCCCCAGCAGCCCACCGCCCCCGACGGGCTCACCGTCGCCGACCTCGTGGCCCGCGGCCGCCACCCGGCCCAGCGCTGGTACCGCCAGTGGTCGGGCGACGACCACGAGGCCGTCGCCCGGGCTCTGGAGCTGACCGGGCTGGCCGACCTGGCCGACAGCCCGCTGTCGGAGCTGTCCGGCGGCCAGCGCCAGCGCGCCTGGATCTCGATGGTGCTGGCCCAGGGCACCGACCTGCTGCTGCTGGACGAGCCCACCACGTTCCTGGACCTGGTCCACCAGGTGGACGTGCTCGACCTGGTGCGCGAACTGCACGACGAGGGCGGGCGCACCATCGTCATGGTCCTGCACGACCTCAACCTCGCGGCCCGCTACGCCGACACGGTCATCGCCATGCGGGACGGGCGGGTGCTGGCCAGCGGCGGCCCCGCCGACGTGCTCACCCCCGAGCTGCTGCGCGAGGCGTTCGGGCTGGACGCCGTGGTGGTGGAGGACCCGGTCACCGGCGGCCCCATGGTGGTGCCGGTCGGCCGCAGCAAGGGGAGGGGATAGGGCGCGGCGGAACCGGGCAGGGGTAGGGGAAGGGGGAACGGGAAAGGGCCCCGGGCGTGGGGTCTGGACCCGGTGGTCCGCGGTGGTGGATCATCGCGGACAAGGGCCGACGGTGGGTGTTCACCGAGTAGCGAAGAGTGATCAACTCGGTGCTGCGCGGGAGTTGTAGGGGCGTTCACCTCGGTTTCACCCGTGCGTGTGGAACCTCGGCCAAGGTCGAGAGCGACCGGTGGGACCACCCCGCCTGCCGCGACCCCGCACGGCCCCGACCCAGCCCCGTACCAGGGCGGAGGCCGCCGGGGGGAAGCAACGATCCCCGAGGAGAAGGTGTGCCCGAATCCGCGCCCCGCCGCCGCTTGCTGCCGTTCGTCGACACGGTCGGCGGTGGCCGTTCCCGCAGGACCTGCGAGCTGCGCTGCGGTGATGCCTGTTTCCACCCCGCTCCCAACAAGAGCGACAACGCCTACTTCGGTGACATCTTCGCCAAGGCGCTCTCCCGCCGCTCGATGCTGGGCGCCGCGGTGGTCGGCGCCGGTGCCGGCGCCCTGGGCATGGCCGCCCCCGCCGTCGCGGACCGGGGCCCCGGCCGCCCCAAGCCCGCCCCCCGGCCGACCTTCAGAAGCGTCCTGCCCAACAACGACGACAAGGTCACCATCCCCAACGGCTACGAGCAGCACGTCGTCGTCCGCTGGGGCGACCCCGTCCTGCCCGGGGCCCCGGAGTTCGACGTCGAGAACCAGACCGCCGAGGCCCAGGCGCAGCAGTTCGGCTACAACTGCGACTACGTCGGCCTCCACCAGCTCGACGAGAACCGCGGCCTGCTGTGGGTCAACCACGAGTACACCAACGAGAACCTCATGTTCCGCGGCTACCGGAACGGGGCCTCGGCGACCCCCGAGCAGATCCGGATCGCCATGGCCGCCCACGGCGGCTCCATCGTCGAGGTCGAGCGGGTCGGCCGCACCGGCCAGTGGCGCCTGAGCACCGGCGAGCGGCGCTACAACCGGCGGATCACCACGGACACCCCGTTCACCCTCACCGGCCCCGCCGCCGGGCACGACCTGCTCAAGACGGAGGAGGACCCCACCGGGACCACCGTGCGGGGCATGCTCAACAACTGCGCGGGCGGCTACACCCCCTGGGGCACCTTCCTCAGCGGCGAGGAGAACTTCAACCAGTACTTCGGCAACGCCCCGGCGAGCCCCGAGTACGCCCGCTACGGCCTGTCCACCGGTGCCTCGGGCCGCCGCTGGGACCGGGTCGAGGAGCGCTTCGACCTCTCCCGGCACCCCCACGAGGTGAACCGCTTCGGCTGGATCGTCGAGACCGACCCCCTCGACCCCTCCGCCCCGCCCGCCAAGCGCACCATGCTCGGCCGCTTCAAGCACGAGGGCGCCACCGTCCGCCTCGCCGAGGACGGCCGCGCGGTCGCCTACATGGGCGACGACGAGCGCTTCGACTACATCTACAAGTTCGTCAGCGCGAAGAAGTTCCGCGAGGGCGACACCCGCCACAACCTCACCCTCCTGGACACCGGCACGCTCTTCGTCGCCCGCCTCACCGGCAACAGCCCGGAGGAGGAGATCGACGGGTCCGGCGCGCTGCCCGCCGACGGCGAGTTCGACGGCTACGGCGACTGGATCCCGCTGGCCAGCGACACCACGAGCTTTGTGGACGGCTTCAGCGTCGCCGAGGTGCTCGTCCACACCCGCCTGGCCGCCGACGCCGCCGGGGCGACCAAGATGGACCGCCCCGAGGACATCGAGGCCAGCCCCGCCACGGGCAAGGTCTACGTGGCCCTGACCAACAACACCGCCCGCGAGCCTGGCCAGGCCGACGAGCCCAACCCGCGCGGCCCCAACAAGCACGGCCACATCCTGGAGATCATCGAGCACAACGGCGACGCCGCCGCCGAGGCGTTCGCCTGGACCGTGCCGCTGGTGTGCGGGAACCCCGAGGACGAGGACACCTACTACGCGGGCTACGACAAGTCCAAGGTGATGCCGATCTCCTCGCCCGACAACGTCACCTTCGACAGCGACGGCAACCTGTGGATCTCCACCGACGGCCAGCCCGGCACCCTGGGGATCAACGACGGCCTGCACGTCATGCCCGTCGAGGGGCGCTTCCGCGGCGAGCTGAAGACCTTCGCGACCGTTCCGGTGGACGCCGAGGCGTGCGGCCCGTTCATCACCAAGGACGACAAGACGGTCTTCCTGGCCCCGCAGCACCCCGGTGAGGACGGGACCTTCGAGGCGCCCACCAGCGTGTGGCCCGACGGCGACTTCCCGCGCCCGTCGGTGGTCTGCATCTGGCACAAGGGCGGTCGCGCCGTCGGCAGGTGACCGGCGCCCCCGAACACCGGCCCCGGGACTCCATCGTGGGGGAGCCCCGGGGCCGGTTCGTGTCGGCGCGTCCTACAGGGTCTTGCCGAAGCACAGCGACGAGGGCTCGCCGGCGTAGGCGCCGAAGGGCTCCACCGGGGTGTAGCCGGACTTGGTGTAGAACCGCACCGCGTCGGGCTGGCGGTCGCCGGTCTCCAGCCGGAGCCGCTTCCACCCCCGGTCGCGCGCCCATTCCTCCAGGGCGGCCAGCAGCCGCGGGGCCGCCCCCGACCCCCGGTGCCCGGGCAGCACGTACATCCGCTTGACCTCGCCGCCCTCGTCCGGCCCCAGGTCGCGCAGGCCCCCGCAGGCCACCGCGGTGCCGTCGGCGGCCCGGGCCAGCGCGAACACGGCGATGTCGGACGCCGACGGGGGCGTGCCGGGCTCGGAGTCGGGGGTCCCGTACCGTTGGGCGATCTCGGCGCGCTGCCCGGCCCGGAGAGCGGTGGCGTCGGGATCGTCCCAGGCCACGAAGTCGATCTGCATGGCGTGACGGTATACCGGGCGTGTTACGGGCCGGTTTCCCGTTCCGCGCCGCCGGGCGTGGCCCGGCTCACCCGTCGGTGAGGGCCTCGCGCACCGGCCGGAACTTGGACTCGGTCTCGGCGATCTCCGACTCCGGCTCGGACCCGGCGACGATCCCGCACCCGGCGAACAGCCGGGCCGTCGCCCCGTCCACGTGGGCGCTGCGCAGGGCGATGCCCCATTCGGCGTTGCCCGCGCCGTCCACCCAGCCGACCGGTCCCGCGTAGCCGCCCCGGTCCATGCCCTCCACCTCGTCGATGAGGCGCATCGCGGTGGCGGTGGGGGTGCCGCCCACGGCGGCGGTCGGGTGCAGGGCCGCCACGGCGTCCAGCGCCGACACCCCCGGCCGCAGCCGGGCGTGCGCGCGGGTGGCCAAGTGCTGGACGTTGGCCAGCCGCAGCAGGTGCGGCCAGGCCGGGACCGCCAGCTCCTCGGCGAGGGGGGCCAGGGCGTCGCGCAGGGAGTCCACCGCCAGCCCGTGCTCCTCCACGTCCTTGGCCGAGGACATCAGCTCCTCCGCGAGCCGCTCGTCCTCCTCCGTGTCGGCGCCGCGCGGGCGGGTGCCCGCCAGCACCAGGGAGGACAGCTCCTCGCCCTCCCGGCGCAGCAGCAGTTCGGGGGTGGCGCCGACCATGCCCGCGACCGAGAACGTGAAGCACTGCGGGTAGCGGGCGTGCAGCCGCTCCAGCAGGGTGCGCACGTCGATGGGGCCCTCGGCCCGGGCGACGAGGTCGCGGGCCAGCACCGCCTTGTCGAGCTCCCCGGCGCGGATGCGCGCGACGGTGTCCGCGACGACGCCGCCCCACTCCCGGGCGGTGAGCTCACCGGTGTCCCAGGAGAGGGGGCCGACGGGGCGCGGCGCGGGGGCCGGGTACAGCAGCTCCCCGGGGTGGACGCCGGGCTCGTCGGTGACGGTGGTCAGCCACGCCCGGTCGCCGCGGCGGCCCAGCAGGACGCGGGGGACCACCATGGTGGAGCCCGTGGAGGTGGGGGCGAAGGTGAACGTGCCGAAGGCGACGGCGCCGGTGCCCGGCAGGCCGACCTCGTCCTCCACCACGGCCCGCTCCAGCACCCCGTTGAGCCAGCGGGCGGCCTCGGTGAACCGGGTGGTGTCGGTGGGCTCGGTGCCCGCGGGCTCGGCGTCCGGGCTCCAGTGGGCGGCCCGGCCCCAGCCGACCAGGCCGTCGTCGCCGGTCAGCCAGGCCAGCGGGGCCCCGGCGGGCAGGCGGCGAACCAGGGAGTCGGCGCCGCCGCGCAGCGGAACGGTCCGGACGAAGAGCTTGGGAGGGCACACAGCGGCGTTCACGTCACCCGAGTCTAGGTCGCCCGGTGCCCTCGCGAGCCCGGACCGGGGGCCGGGGGAGGGGAGGGTCAACCCCTCTGCCGGCGTGACGGGGCCCGCACCGCGACGGTTTCCGTACCCGGGGCCGGTGGAGCCATGGGGATCCGGGGTGCCGCATTGACCTGGGGCGATGTTCCCTTCCCGGGGCTTGTGCGAGGTTGTCCACAGATTGGCTCAATCGTGTCCGAAAATTGACATTGTCCTCTACGCTGGTCCACGGCACGGCGCTCCGGGGAACGGGCGCCGCCCCGGCTTCCAAGAGGAGACATCGCTTTGAAGGGTTCTGTGGCACGGACCGTGGCCGTACCGCGCGCCGCGCGCTGGGCGACCATGGCCGCCGCGTCCACCGTCCTGCTCGCCGGATGCGCCGCGGGCGCCCCGGGGGGAGCGCCCGGCGACGGCGCCAGCGGGAGCCGCAACGACACCGGCGGCACCGTCCGGACCGCGGACGCGCTGTGCTCGGCCGACTCCGCGCGGCAGATGCGCGGCGCCTGGCTCACCACCGTCCGCAACATCGACTGGCCCTCTGAGCCCGGCCTGTCCGCCGAGGAGCAGCAGGCGGAGCTGGACGCCTACCTCGACGACGCCGTCGCCATGGGCCTCAACGCCGTGTTCCTGCACGTGCGGCCCACCGCCGACGCCGTGTACGCCTCCGACAAGGAGCCCTGGGCCCGCTACCTCACCGGCGAGCAGGGCGGCGACCCCGGGTACGACCCGCTGGAGTACGCGGTGGAACAGGCGCACGCCCGCGGCCTGGAGCTGCACGCCTGGTTCAACCCCTACCGGGTGGGCCTGCAGGACCCCGACATCGAGAACCTGGTGGACGACCACCCGGTGAAGCAGAACCCCGAATGGCTGGTGGACTACGGCGACGAGGCCTACGTGGACCCCGGCAACCCCGAGGTGCGGGCCTGGGTCACCGGCGTGATCATGGACGTGGTCGAGCGCTACGACATCGACGGCGTCCACTTCGACGACTTCTTCTACCCCTACCCCAAGGACGGCGAGGAGTTCGACGACGACGCCTCCTGGGAGGCGCACGGCGGGGACTTCGACGACCGCGACGACTGGCGCCGCGACAACGTCGACCAGCTCATGCGCGACGTGCACGGCGCCATCCAGGAGACCGAGCCGTGGGTGAGCTTCGGCGTCTCCCCGTTCGGCATCTGGCGCAACCAGAGCACCGACCCCAGCGGGTCGCCCAGCTCCGGCCTGCAGTCCTACGACGCCCAGTACGCCGACACCCGCACCTGGATCCAGGAGGGCACCGTCGACTACGTCGCCCCCCAGCTGTACTGGGAGCGCGGGTTCGGCACCGCCGACTACGAGGCGCTCACCGACTGGTGGGCGGACGAGGTCGAGGGCACCGGCGTGGACCTGTACATCGGCCAGGCCGCCTACCGCCTGGGCGAGGACGGGTGGACCTCCGACGACGCGCTCTCCAGCCAGCTCGACTACTCCGGCGGGCTGGAGGGGGTCGGCGGCGACATCTACTTCTCCATCAAGAGCCTGCGCGAGAACCCGGACGCGGTGGACGACCTGCTCGGCGGCCACTACGCCGAGCCGGCCCTGCCGCCGCGGACCGACTCCGGCGAGGAGGAGGCCCGGGTCGGTGCCGTGGCCGGGGTCTCGGCCCGCGCCGGCGAGCACGGGGTCGAGGTGTCCTGGGAGGAGGCCGAGGGCGCCCGCTTCTACGCCGTGTACCGGCTGCCCGCCGAGGCGGCCGAGGCCGGGGACGAGACGGCCTGCGAGGCGCTCACCCCGGAGAACCTCGTCGGCGTGACCGGCGGCACCTCGTTCGACGACACCGGTGCGGGGGACGACACGGTGTACGCGGTCACCGCCCTGGACGACTACCGGGCCCAGGGGCCGGTCGGCGAGATCGCCGCCCCCCGCGGCTGACCGGTACCGGACGCGGCCCCGGCCCCCTGCGGACCGGGGCCGCGCCGTGTCCCGGAGCGCCCGCCCCGGGCGGCCGCGGCCCTGCCCGGGGGAGTCCCCCGCGCGGGCACCGTTCGGACGATCATCCGACGAATGCGGCCCTTTCGGCGCGAAAAAGTTGTGATCCGCCAGCCTTGAGGGGCTGCCACCCTCGCATCTGCGAGCGGTAGATTGCTCCCATGCCCACCTTCCAGATCAGCGAGGCCGCCGAACTGCTCGGCGTCAGCGCCGACACCGTGCGCCGCTGGGTCGACGCCGGCCGCCTCGGCGCCTCCCGCGACGCCTCCGGCCGCCGCCTCCTCGACGGGGCCGACCTGGCCGCCTTCATGCGCGAGGGGTCCCACCAGGACCCCGACCGCCACCGTTCCTCCGCGCGCAACCGCTTCCACGGACTGGTCACCGGGATCGTCCGCGACACCGTCATGGCGCAGGTGGAGGTCCAGGCGGGGCCGCACCGCATCGTCTCGCTGATGAGCCGCGAGGCCGCCGACGAACTCGGCCTGGAGGTCGGCGCCACCGCCACGGCCGTGGTCAAGTCCACGAACGTGATCGTCGAGACGAGCGGAGACCGCCATGCGTGACACCCCCCTGCGGCTCGTCGCGGCGCTGGCCGCGGCGGCCCTCGCCCTCACCGCCTGCGCGGACCGCGACACCGGGCCCGGACCGGCGGGCCCGGACGCCGGGGGCCCCGCCGGCGAGCTGACCGTCTTCGCCGCCGCCTCCCTCACCGACGTCTTCGAGTCCCTGGCCGAGGAGTTCGAGGCGGACAACCCCGGGACGGAGGTCGTCTTCAACTTCGCGGGCAGCAGCGAGCTGGCCGCCCAGATCGGCTCCGGCGCGCCCGCGGACGTGTTCGCGGCCGCGAACACCGACACCATGGCGCAGGTCGCCGAGGGGGAGGGCCTGGACCGGGAGTGGGCGGACGAACACGGCGACGGCGCGGTCTTCGCCACCAACACCCTCCAGATCGCCGTGCCCGCCGACAACCCCGCCGGGATCGAGGGCCTGGACGACCTCGCGCGGGACGGCGTCTCCGCGGCGTTCTGCGCACCGGAGGTCCCGTGCGGCGCGGCCACGGCGACCGCGCTGGACGCCGCAGGGCTCGACGTCACCCCCGTCACCTACGAGGAGGATGTCCGCGCGGTGCTGACCAAGGTCGAACTGGGCGAGGTCGACGCCGGACTCGTCTACCGGACCGATGTGATCGCCGCCGGGGAGGCCGTCACCGGCATCGCCTTCCCCGAGGCGGACGCGGCCGTCAACGACTACCCGATCGCCCTGCTGGCCGACGCGCCCGCCCCGGACCTGGCCGCCGCCTGGATCGACCTCGTGCTGTCCGAGACCGGCGCCGCCGCCCTCGCCGACGCCGGGTTCGGCACCCCGTGACCCGCGGCTCCGCGCGGACCGGGCCCGCCCTGCGGGCCCGGTCCGGCAGGCCGCCCTGGCCGCTGGTCCTGCCCGCCCTCGCGGGCGTCGCCTTCCTCGTCCTGCCTCTGCTCGGGCTGGTCGTGCGCGCGCCCTGGCACGACATGGGCCGCCGGGTCACCGAACCCGAGGTGCTGGCCGCGCTGTGGCTGTCGCTGTCCACCGCCACCGTCGCCACCGCCCTCTGCCTGGTCCTGGGGGTCCCGCTGGCCTGGCTGCTGGCCCGCACCGACTTCCCCGGGCGGCGGATCGTGCGCGCCCTGGTCACCGTGCCCCTGGTCATCCCGCCCGTGGTCGGCGGCGTCGCGCTGCTGCTCGTGCTCGGCCGCAACGGCCTGCTCGGGCGCTACCTGGACGCGTGGTTCGGGATCACCGTCCCCTTCACGTCCGCCGCCGTGGTCCTGGCCCAGGTGTTCGTCGCCATGCCGTTCCTGGTCATCAGCGTCGAGGGGGCGCTGCGCGGGGCCGACCGCCGCTACGAGGAGGCCGCGGCGACCCTGGGTGCCGGGCGGGTCACCGTGTTCACCCGCGTCACCCTGCCCATGGTGCTGCCCGGCATCGGCGCCGGGGCGATCCTGTGCTGGGCCCGCGCCCTGGGCGAGTTCGGCGCCACCATCACCTTCGCCGGCAACTTCCCCGGCACCACCCAGACCATGCCGCTGGCCGTCTACATGGCCATGCAGCGCGACCCCGAGGCCGCGATCGTGCTCAGCCTCGTCCTGCTCCTGGTGTCCCTGGCCGTGCTGGCCACCCTGCGCGAGAAATGGGTGAACGCCGCGTGAGCGTGCTCTCTGCCGACCTCCGGCTGCGCCGGGGCGACTTCGAACTGGACGTCGCCCTGTCCGTGGCGGCCGGAGAGGTGCTGGCCCTGCTCGGCCCCAACGGGGCGGGCAAGTCCTCGGCGCTGCGAGCCCTGGCCGGACTGCTGCCGCTCAACGGCGGGCACGTGCGAGTGGACGGGGACGACCACACGCGCACCCCCGTGGAGCGGCGGCCCGTCGGCATGGTGTTCCAGGACTACCTGCTGTTCCAGCACATGAGCGCGCTGGACAACGTCGCGTTCGGGCCGCGCTGCCAGGGGGCGTCCAAGGCCGACGCCCGCGCCCGCGCCGCCGAGCTGCTCGACCACATGGACCTGGCCGGGTACGCCCGCGCGCGGCCCCGGAACCTGTCCGGGGGGCAGGCCCAGCGCGTGGCGCTGGCCCGCGCGCTGGCGGTGCGCCCGCGCCTGCTGCTGCTGGACGAGCCCATGGCCGCCCTGGACGTGAGCACCCGCGTCCGCGTGCGGGGACGGCTGCGCCGCCTGCTGGAGGAGTTCGACGGGGCGACGGTGCTGGTCACCCACGACCCGCTGGACGCCATGGTGCTGGCCGACCGCATCGCCGTCGTCGAGGGCGGCCGGGTGGTCCAGGAGGGGGCGCCCGCCGAGGTGGCCCGCCGCCCCCGGACCCCCTACGTGGCGCGGCTGGTGGGGCTCAACCTGTTCCGCGGGCGGGCCGACGGCACCGCCGTCCTGTTGGACGGCGGAGCGGTGGTGGAGGTGCACGAGGCGCACAGCGGCTCCGCGCTGGTGGCGTTCCCGCCCCGGGCCGTCGCCCTGTACCGGCGGCGCCCCGACGGCAGCCCGCGCAACCTGTGGGAGCTGACCGTGGACGGGGTGGAGCGGTTCGGCGACCAGGTGCGGGTACACCTGACCGGAGCGCTCGACCTGGCCGCCGACATCAGCCCGGCCGCACTGGCCGAGCTGGGGCTCGTCCGCGGCGGCACCGTCTGGGCCGGGGTCAAGGCCGCGGAGGCCGAGTGCTACCCCGGATGACCGCTGCGCGGGACGCCGTTCCCCCGTGTCGGGACGCCGGGCGGCGGTGACCTGCGGGGGTCCGGAACGGCCGGGAAAACCCGCGGAAGCCGGGGATATCCTCGCGCTCCGCTGGGGAGACTGTAGGACACCCGGTGGCGATAGTAGACCTTCCCCCGGCCGCTGAAGGAGGGTGCGCCATGTCCCTGAGAGAGCACGAGCGGAGAATCCTCGAGGAGATCGAGAGGCGGCTCGGCGAGGAGGATCCCGAGCTCGCCGAACGCCTGGATTCCTTCGGGGACCCCGACGCGCCCGCCGAACCCGGCCTGAGCGGCTGGAAGCCCTGGGTGGCCTGCGGCCTGATCGCGGCCGTCACCGCCGGACTCCTGGTCCTGCTGTTCGTCCTCACACCCGGCGCGCCGCAGCCCGTCGAGCAGCCGTCCGCGCCGGCACCCGCGCAGACCCTGCAGCCCGCCGACGAGGGCCGCTGAACGGCGGGCGGCCGAGGCCGCCCGCCGTCGCGCGTCACAGCGCGTTCGTGAACTTCGCGGCGATCGGGCCGGCGACGGAGGAACCGCCGCCGCCGCCCTCCACCACCACGGCGAACGCGACGTCGCCCTTGAAGCCGACCATCCACGCGTGGCTGGGCAGCTCCTCGTCCTCGCCCTCGGCGGTGCCGAACTCGGCCGTGCCCGTCTTGCCGTAGACCTCGCCCTGGAAGGGCAGGTTCTCGGCGGTGCCCTCGGTGATGACCGCGCGCATCATGGTGCGCAGGGCCTCGGCGTTGGGGATCGGGCGCGGCTCGGCCGGGGCCTCGGCGGCCGGCTCGGTCACCAGCAGCGGGGGCCGCCAGTTGCCGTCGGCGACCGCGGCCGGGACCGTGGCCATGTGCAGCGCCGAGGTCTCGACCTGGCCCTGGCCGATCGCCTGGGCGCCCAGCATGACGGCGCCCTCGGAGAGCGGGTAGACCGGCTCGAAGGTCGGGACGCCGATGTCCATCGGGGCGTTCATCCCGAACAGCTCGGCGCTGGCCAGCAGGGTGTTGGCGTCGATGTTGTCGACGGCCGCCTGGACCAGGGCGGTGTTGCAGGAGGTCGCGAACGCCTGGGTCATCGTCTGCGCGCCGTACTCGGCGCCGCCCGCGTTCGTGAACTCCCAGCCGCCCGGGTTGTACTCCTTGGGGCACTGGAACTGGGTGTCCATGGTCAGGCCGCCGTCCAGCAGCGCGTTGTAGCTGACGACCTTGAACGTGGAGCCGGGCGGGTAGCGGCCCTCGAAGGCCCGGTTGAACCCGCCGGGGACGTTCACCGCGGCGAGGATCTCGCCCGTGGACGGCCGGATCGCCACCATGCCCGCCGGGTCGTCGGAGTCGATGATGGCGTTGGCGGCCGCGTTCTGCACCGCCATGTCGATGCTGGTGACGACGTTCTCACCGGGGGCGCCGTCCAGGCTGGCGACGGTGTTCTCGTCGGTCGCCTCCACGGCGTCGGCCTCGGTGCCGGCGTCCACCATGACGATGGTGGTGGCGGCCTGTCCGGCCAGCCGCTCCTCGTAGGTGCGCTGCAGCCCGCTGGTACCGACGGTGTCGCCGACCCGGTAGGCGGGGCCCAGCCGCTCGATGTCCTCCTCGGTGGCCTCGCCCATGCCGCCGACGATCATCTGCAGCGAGCCGGAGATGTCCGGGGTGTCCAGGCGGGTGCCGTCGGCGGCGAGGATCTGGCCCCGCTCGCCCCACACCGCGGTGCGGGCCAGGGTCTGGCCCTCGGCCAGGCCGGGGAACGCCACCTCGGGGGAGAAGTCCACCAGCCACTCGCCGTCCTGGCGGACCAGGGGGAGTTCGCCCTCCCAGCCCCAGTCGCCGGCGTTGGACAGGCCGACGGCCACCTCGTAGGAGGCGGTGCCGGTGCCGCCGTCGGCGGTGGGCTCGCCCACGGTGACGTCGACGCTCTCCACCCCGATCCCGGAGGCGATGCCGCCGAGGACCTCGGCGGCGCCACCGCCGGTGGTGACGGCGGCCAGGCGCTCGTAGTCCTGCGCCTCCCAGGCGGCCGCGTACTCCTCGACCGCCTCCTCGGGCTGCGGGAGGGTGAGCACGTACCAGGAGACGCCGCCGCCGATCAGCGCCAGCACCACGCCCGCGGCGATCAGGCCGATGACCAGGCCGCGCCTGGACTTGCGCGGCTGTTGGTCGGGCTGCTCCGGCGGCGCGGCGGCGTTGCCGTGGTAGAGGTACTCGAAGCCGTCGCCGCGGGGGGCGGACTCCGCGTCCCGCGGCTCGCCGTCCCAGTCGTCCCAGCCGTCGCGCGGCCCGCCGGGGCCCGGCGGGGGGGCGCCGTGGCCGTCGCCGGCGCCCTGCTGCGGTCCGTTCCACCGGTCCCCGTGCCCGGGCTCCGCCGGCCGCGGCCCCATGCCGCCCGCCCCCGGGGGCTGCTCGCCCCACCCGGGCGCGTCGCCGGAGCCGCTCCACGCGGCGCCGGTCTGCTGCGGGCCGCTCTGGGCGTCCCCGCCGCCGTTCGCGCTGCGCGCGTCGCCGGGCCGTTCGCCCCACCCAGCGGCGGCCTGCTGGGGACCACTGTGGGTCTCGCCCCAGGTGTCGTTCGACCCGCGCGCGTTGCCGGGCTGTTCGCCCCAAGCGGGTGCTTCGTTGCTGCCGGAGCCGCTCCATGCAGCAGCGGCCTGCTGCGGGCCGCTGTTGCTGTCGCCCCAGGAGTCGCCCTGGTCGCTGCCGTCCCAGGTGTTGTCCGACCCACGTGTGTTGGCGGGCTGTTCGCCCCATCCGGGTGCGTCGCCGGAGCCGCTCCACGCGGCGCCGGTCTGCTGCGGGCCGCTCTGGGCGTTCCAGCCGTCGTTCGCGCCGCGCGCGTTGCCGGGTTGCTCGCCCCACCCGGTGGCGGTCTGCTGCGGACCGCTGTTGGTGTCATCCCAGGTGTCGTTCGATCCACGCGCGTTGGCGGGCTGTTCGCCCCACCCCGCGGCGGTCTGCTGCGGGCCGCTGTTGCTGGCGCCCCAGGAGTTGCCCTGGTCGCTGTCGTCCCAGGTGTTGTCCGACCCGCGCGCGTTGCCGGGCTGCTCGCCCCATCCGGGCGCATCGCCGGAGTCGCTCCACGCAGCGCCGGTCTGCTGGGGGCCGCTCTGGGCGTTCCAGCCGTCGTTCGTGCCGCGTGTGTCGCCGGGTTGTTCTCCCCATGCGGGTGCGTCGCCGGGGCGTTCGCCCCACCCAGCGGCGGCCTGCTGCGGGCCGCTGTCGGTGTCGTCCCAAGAGTTGCTCTGGTCGCCGCCGTCCCAGGAGTCACCCGTCGCGGGCGTGGCGCCGGGACGGTCGTCCCAGGAGGGGCCGGCACTCCGGTGGGCTCCCGGCGGCTGCTCGCCCCAGGCGTCGCCCTGATCGCCGCCGTCCGTGGCGGGGCCGGCACTCCGGTGGGCCCCGGTGGGCCGCTCCTCCGGTGCGGGCGCGCCGCCGGGGGCGTCCCATGCGGCGGTGGCCCGTTCCGGGCCGTCGGCGTCCCGGTCGGGTGCGGCCTCGGGCTCCTCGCTCGGGGCCTGCCAGTCCTTCCAGGTGTCCGTGGGAGGGGTCTCCTCGGGACGAGGGGGCGTCCACTCGCCGGTGGGGCCCTGGGCGGCCGGGTACGGGATGTCCCAGCTCTCAGGACGGTCGGACGGGCCACCGGCGGCCGTCCCGCCCGGGGCCGGGGGCCGCTGCGGAATGCGATAGGGGTTCTCCGGGCGAACGCCTCGGGTCGGGGTGTCGCCCGACTCCTCGGGCGGCCCGGAGGAATCCGGTTGTCGGGGGGACCGTTCGTCCACGCCTGACCGTCCTTCGTCGTTTTTCGGGGAGAATACCAAGATGCCCCGCTCCCACCTCGGTGGGAGCGGGGCACGAGACTGATGGTCGGCATGGCGGTCGCCTCTCGGCGCGGGGCACAACGGGGCTCCGGACCGTACGGTCTCCCCTGGCGGGGGCCGTACGCGGTATTCCGCGAAGGCAATAGTTGAGGCCCGGGGGACACTTGCTACCACACCGACCAACAGTGACTCTAACCCATGGAACCGGGCCGTTGTTCCATGTTCCCCCGGCGAGTCGCATGCGCAATCTCACGGTGGGGAACCCTTTGCGGGTGGGAATAGGGTGCCGGCCCCGCAGAGGGGCGCGGGGCCGGCCGGGACGTTCGCGCGGGGTCAGCCCTGGCGCGCGACCGTGGTCTGTTCCTCACGGGTGAGCAGCTTGAGGCGCTTGCGGCCGCGCTCGGCCCCCAGCTCCTCTTCCCGGGCCTCGATCCGCTGCCAGCCCTCCCAGGTCGTGTACTCCACGCCGCGCTCCTCGAGCAGGGCCCGGAACGCGACCGGGTCCGGCTCGGCGGCCGGGGTGAACGACTCGCGGTCGGAGACCAGGTTGGTGACGGTCTCCAGGGCGTCGCCCTTGGTGTGGCCGATCAGGCCCACCGGTCCGCGCTTGATCCACCCGGTGGCGTAGACCCCCGGGATGTGGTTGTCGTCCAGGTCCAGGACCCGGCCCTCGCGGTTGGGGACGACGCCGTTCTCCTCGTCGAAGGGCAGGTCGGCCAGGGGCGAGCCCAGGTAGCCGATGGCCCGGTAGACGGCCTGGACCTCGTGGTCCACGAACTCGCCGGTGCCCTTGACCCCGCCGTCGCCGGTGAGCTCCATGCGCTCGGTGCGGAAACCGGTGACCCGGTCCTCGCCGAGCACCGCCACAGGCGAGTGCAGGAAGTGCAGGTGCAGGCGGACGTCCTCACCGCGCGGGTCGCGCAGCGCCCAGTTCTGGAGCACCTTGACGTTGGTCTTGGTCTGGTTGGAGTCCTCGCACGCCTGGAGGCTGCCCTCGTCCATCTCGAAGTCCTCGGGGTAGACGATGACCTCGACCCCGGGCTGCTTGTCGAGCTCGCGCAGCTCCATCGGGGTGGCCTTGCACTGGGCGATGCCGCGGCGGGCGAAGACGTGCACGTCGGTGATCTGCTTGGCGCGCAGGCCCTCGTACACGTTGTCGGTGATGTCGGTCTCGAGCAGGTCGTCGGCGTTCTTGGCGAGGATGCGGGCCACGTCGACGGCGACGTTGCCCGCGCCGATCACGGCGACGCTGGTGCCCTCGACGTGCCAGGACGGCGAGACGTCGGGGTGGGAGTCGTACCAGAAGACGAAGTCGGCGGCCCCGTGGCTTCCCGGCAGGTCGATGCCGGGGATGTCCAGGGGGCGGTCGCGGTCGCTGCCGGTGGAGAAGATGACCGCGTCGTAGTGCCTGCGCAGGTCGTCGAGCTTGAGGTCCCGCCCGTACTCGACGTTGCCGTAGAAGGTGATCTCGGGCTTGTCGAGGATCTTGTGCAGGGCTCCCTGGATCTGCTTGATCCGGGGGTGGTCCGGGGCGACGCCGTAGCGGACCAGGCCGTAGGGGGAGGGCAGCTTGTCGAGGATGTCGATGCTGACGGACGTGCCGCACGCGGACAGGGTCTCGTCCTTGGTGAGCAGGTCGGCGGCGTAGATTCCCGCCGGACCGGCACCAACGATTCCCACTCGCAGGGGTCGCGTCATCGCACAGCTCCAAGTCTTCGCGCCAGGGGTCGGACGCCATCTAAAGTAAGGCTTGCCTAATCTATCCGGTGTCGACACCGGTAATTCCCACTGTACTGGTGGGGAATTGTGCCCCCGTTCCCGGGGTGCGGCTCCGGACCCGGGTGGCCCCTCGGCACCTCGGTGAGCCCGGCATCCCAGTTGGGGTGGGGGTCGCGGCGCGCGCGAAGGCGTCGTTCCGCACCCCTCGATCAAGGGTCAACGCTCCGTCAAGGGCGAATCAGCCCCGAGTTCACTGTGGTGAAAGTCACCCGCGCGGGCCGCCCTGTCCCAGTTCGGCCTTGACCGAGGCCGCGTAGCGCGCGACCCGCTCCTGCCCGGACAGCTTGGCGATCGCCTCCATGATGGCGTCGGTGGCCTCTCTGCGGGGCTTGGCCCGGTCCGCCCGGCCCTTCCACGGGGACAGGTCCACGGGCTCCCCGAAGCGCACGCCCACCCGGTTGAACGAGGGCACCTTCCGCCCCTGCGGCAGGATCCGCTCGGTCCCGGCCAGCGCCACCGGCACCACCGGGACGCCGGTCGTCAGCGCCAGCCAGGCCAGGCCGGTCTGCCCCTTGTACAGGCGGCCGTCCGGTGAGCGGGTGCCCTCGGGGAAGATCCCGAAGACCTCGCCGCGCTCCAGCACCTCCAGGCTGTTGTCCATGGCCTCCTGGGCGCTCTGCCCCGGGCGGCGGTCCACCGACAGCTGGCCGAGGCCGCGCAGGACGCGCGCGAACGTCCGGCGCGGCAGCGTGCCCTCGTCGAACAGCTCCTGCTTGGCGATGAACCGCACCGGCCGCGGGCAGGCGACGCCGATGAACAGCGGGTCGATGAGCGCCAGGTGGTTGGCGGCCAGGATCAGCCCGCCCCTGCGGGGGACGTGGTGGGCGCCCTCGGCCTTCACGGGCCACATCATGCGGGTCGCGGGCGCGACGACGGCCTTGGCCGCTCCGTACAGTGACACCATGAAGTGGACCCTTCTCCGTGCGTGATGCGGGTTCGCGGTGGCGGGGATCTCCACGGCGCCGCCGCGTTCACCGACCTTACCGGGCCCGCGGAGCGGACCGCCGGGCCGAGGCGGGGCGAACGCCTCCGGGGGGTTCCCGGCGGGCACCCGGAACAGCAAGATGGTGGCGTGGGTCACACACGCTAGGCTCATGGTCTAGACCTCTGGTGCAGCCCGGGGGTCGCGCACCGGACACGCTCGTGAAGCGAGGAAACAGCCATGTCCAAACCGGTCGACGTCAGCCACCAGATCACCGACGGGATGACCACCCGCCCCGGTCTCCCTGAACCGCACATCACCGAGGGCTCGGCCGCCCACGGCGACGGGGGCGGGGTCACGATGGCCGGTGCCACCGGCACCTACGTGGAGATGCCCGCCCACCGCTACCGCGACGGCGCGGACCTGGCCGACCTCGACCTGGACCGGGTGGCCGACCTGCCCGGCGTGGTCGTCGACGCGGCCGGCGCCCGCCAGATCGGCCCGGAGGCGTTCGCCGGCCTGGACCTGCGCGGCCGGGCCGTGCTCGTCCGCACCGGCTGGGACCGCCACTGGCGCACCGAGTCCTACGGAGACCACGACCACCCCCACCTGACCGAGGCCGCGGCCAAGACCCTGGTCGAGGCCGGGGCGGTCCTGGTCGGCATCGACTCCGTGGGCGTGGACGACACCTCCCCGGCCGCGGAGGGGGCCCGCCCGGTACGGGCGGTCCTGCTGGCCGCGGGCATCCCCGTGGTCTCCCACCTGTGCCTGCTCGGCGAGCTGCCCGCCGAGGGCTTCCGGTTCTTCGCGGTCCCCGCCAAGGTGCGCGGACTGGCGGCCTTCCCCGTCCGCGCGTTCGCCCTGGTCGACTGAGCCGGGGGACGGCCGCCCCGGGCCCGGCGGCCGCCCCGCCTCACAGGTCGGCGTCGAGGTCCCCCTGGGCCCGGCGCCGCTCCAGCTCGGCCCGCTTCTCGGCCTCCAGCCGCGCCGCCCGCTCGTCCTGGGCGACCGCGCCCGCCATGGCCGTCGACAGGGCGCGCAGCTCCATGTTGATCCGCGGATGGGCGGGCAGCCGGGGCAGCGCGCCCAGGCGCGGAGTGCGCCGCTCCTCCATCGCCGAGATCAGCTCGCGGAACGCCAGGTCCACCCGCTGCAGGGTGATCGTCCCCACCGGCTCCGGGTTCTCCAGGGCCAGCGCCGACAGCGCCAGGTACCCGGTGCGCTGGGTGGCCACCACCACCGGCCACAGCGGCTGTGTGGAGGCGGCGCGCGGCACGTCGCCGATGGCGCTCTCGTAGACCCCGCGCAGGCTCACCAGCGCCGCCCGCATGTCCCGCCGCAGCTCGTAGCGGAGCCGCCCGTCGATCACGGTGTCCTGGTCCAGCACCGCCGCCATGGCGCGCCGGGCCTCCTCCAGCACACCGACGATCGACTGCGGCAGCCGCGTCGCCGACGCGCCCCGCCACAGCAGCATCGCCCCGGCCAGGCCCACCAGCGACCCCACCACGGTGTCGATGATGCGGGTCTCGGCCAGCTCGGTGATGGGGTGCGGCGCCGCCGTGTACGACAGCAGCAGCGCCATCGGGGTGAGCAGCACCGAGCCGTAGAAGAAGTTGCGGCCGATCACCAGCTGGGCGGCGCCCTGGAACAGTCCCGCCAGAACGATGACCCCGGCCAGCGGCGGGTTCGCGGCGATCAGCAGCGCCCCGATGACCACGCCGACCAGGGTGCCCAGCGACCGCTGGACCGACCGGTTGAGGGTCAGCACCACGTTGCCGCCCTGCAGCACGGCCGTGGTGGTGATGCCCACCCAGTAGGAGTTCTCCAGGCCCGAGGCCAGGGCCAGCGCGCCCGCCGCCGTCACCGTGATCCACATGCGCAGGGCGGTGGGCCGGATCAGCGAATCCTGGCTGAGGCTGGAGCGCAGCGCGCCCCACAGCGCCGGGTAGCGCTCGTCGTGCAGGTTCCGGGCGCGCTCGTCGTCGTCGGGCCCGCCCGCGTCGCGGCGCGCGGCGGTGGCGGCCCGGGCCATCAGCCCGTACAGGCGCGCCTCCAGGGAGCGCGGGCGCATGCCCCGGCGCAGCCCGTCCAGGTCGGCCGGGTCGGGCGCCTTCTCCGGGGCGGCGACCGCGGCCGCCATCCGCTCGGCGAACGCGGCGGCCTCGGGCGGCAGCGGTGTGGGCCGGGCCATGCACACCTGCGTGGTGGCCAGGTGGATGTCGGAGACCCAGCGCAGCAGGGAGCGCAGCCGGGCCGCCTCGTCGCTGGTGCGGTAGCCGCGGGTCTGCGCCAGCAGCACCAGCCGCCAGGCGTCGGCGACCGCGACCGAGGCGTCGTGCTGGGCGTGGTCGAGCTCGGGGGTGCCCACCGCCCGCAGCAGCACCGCGAGCTTGCGGTACGCCCCGGCGACCGCCTGTCGCTCGGGCTGGCGGGCGCGCACGAAGACGCCCGACATGGACACCGCCCAGCCCACCGCCGCGCCGGACGCGGCGATGGCCGCGTGCAGGGGGACGTCGGCCAGACCGCCGGGGACGATGGTGGAGATCGCGCCGACCAGCACGAAGAACATGGGTCCGGGCTTGTCCACCCGCCAGGCCGCGCAGACCCAGGTGGCCAGGCCGGCGGTCAGCCCGATGGAGAACACCGCCGCCCACGGGGACAGGGCCGAGGCCAGCGAGCCCAGGGACACGCTGATCACGAACCCCACCCCGACCAGGGCGAGCGCGGCCGCCCGGTAGGCGTAGGGGGTCTTCTTCTCGTACAGGACCGTCATGGAGCCCATCGCCGCCAGGGTGGCGACCTGCGGGCCGAACAGCCACGCGGCCAGCGCGAAGGAGACGGTCATGGCGATCGCGGCCTGCGCCGCGGTGGTCCAGGCCCAGGTACCCGATTCCAGCCCGAAGACGGCGCGCAGGTCCACCCGCGGCCGGGGGCGCTCGCCGACGGCGACGCGCCGGGGGCCCGGGTGCGAGGTGTCGCCCACGTCGAGGGGTCCGGTATCGCCCGTGGTTCCCAGATCTCGCACGTGCCCCATCCTAGACCGGGACGAATCGGTACTCATGTCCCAGGGGACGCGCGGCCCCCGCGCCCGGGTTCGGCCTCGCGCCGGTGTCGTGGGCCACCCTCCGGCCGCAGCCGGGTGTCCCGGGCGCCATCGGGCCGGTCGGCCGGTCCGCTGATCTGCCCCAACGCTGCGGGGGTGGCCGCCCGCACGGTGCGGGGTGTCTTCGGACACCCCCGGCACGGCCCCGCCGTCCCGGTGGACCGCCGCCGGGCCGCCCGGCCCTGCCCCGCGCGCGTGCATGCGGCCCGCCCGAGGCGCCCTGATGCGCATCATCGTGACCCCCGCCCCTGCACACGTGTACGCGGCCGGCGGGAGCGGCGGCACGGGACCGAGCCCGCGCGCGGGCGCCGCCCGCGGCGTCCCGGCGGTGCGCCGGTGTCCGGTCACCCCTGGGAGGGGGCGGACTCCGCGGGGCGGGCCAGTGCCTCGTCGCGCTCGGCCTCGGCGCGCTGCGCCCGCTCCAGGGCGCGGTCCCGGGCCTCCTCCGCCAGGGCCAGGCGGGCGGCCGCGGCCTCGCGGGACTCGGCCAAAGTCAGCTCGGCCGCGCGCCGCTGCGCCGCCAACTCCCCGGTCAGGCGGTCCCGCTCGGCCACCGAGCGCTCCAGTTCGGCGGTGAGCCGCTCCCGCTCGGCCACCGCCGCCGAGCGCTCGGCCTCCAGCGACCGCTCGATCCGGCCGAGCTCCGCCTGGGAGCGCTCGCGCTCGGCGGCCAGCGCCTCCTCCGCCCGGCGTGCGCTCTCTTCGGCGCGCTCGGCCCGTTCACGCTCACCGCGGGCGGCGGCCAGCGCCTCCTCGCGCTTGCGGGAGTGCTCGGCGGTCTCCGCCCGCAGCCCCTCGGCCTCGGCGTGCGCGTGCTGCAGCCGCCGGGCGGCGTCGGCGCGCTCGCGCCCGGCCTCCTCGCGCTGCTCGGACAGGCGGCGTTCGGCGTCGGCCAGGCCCGCGTTGGCCTCCGCGACGGCGGCGTCGCGCTCCATCAGGGCGGTCCGCGCCTCCCGCTCGGCCTCCTCGCGCGCGCTTTGAGCCTCGTCCCGGCGGGCCAGCGCCTCCTCGGCCATGCGCTCCGCCTCGGCGGTGGCGGCGATCGCCGAGGCCGCCGCCTCCTCCGCCGCCCGGCGGGCCGACTCCGCCTCGCGGCGGCGGTTCTCCGCCTCCAGCCGGGCCGCGTCGGCCTCGGCGGCGTGCCGGGCCCCCGCCAGCCGGGCCGCCTCCACCTGGGCCTCGGCCGCGGCCGGGTCGGTCATCGTCGTGAACGCCTCGGTGGCGGCCCGCAGCGTCTCGGTGAGCTGCTCGCTCTGCACGGCGAACCGGGTCAGCAGGTCGTCGGCGCGCAGCCGGGCCGCCGTCACCGGCTCGGTCGAGGCGAACCCCGGGGCGGCCGGGCCGGCCGGCTCCCGGGAGGCGCGCGCCTCGGCCTCCTGCCGCTCGGACTCCTGGGCCTGGCGCTGACGCTCCTTCCAGGCCCGCCACCGGGTGTGCTCGGGCAGGTCGCAGTACTGGGGAGGCCGCCCGGGGGAGGAGGCCCGGGGCACCGGGCGGTCGCAGCCGGGGAAGTTGCAGGTGTTGGAGTCGGAGGTCGCCACGCAGGCGAGCGTAGCGTTTCCGGGCCCGCCCGCGCCGGGGTGTGTCGCGCCCGCGCCGTGGTCCCGGGCCGCTCCCTCCCTTGTCCGGGGCGGCGGGCCGACGGACAATGCCCCCATGCCGACCTCCCAGCGTGACGGCGCCGATGCGCGAAGCCTCCTCGTGCGCCTGGACCGTTTCTCCCATCTGCCCGAGGCGCGCGCCCTGCGCGACCGGGTCCGCGACCGCCTGCGGGTCCGGCCCGGCGACACCGTGGTGGACGTCGGCTGCGGCGGCGGCCGGGCCACCGCCGAACTCGCCGCCGCGGGCGTGCGGGCCGTCGGTGTGGACCTGGACCCCGCCATGCTCGACGCCGCCCGCGCGGCCCACCCCGGAACGGACTTCCGCCACGGCGACGCCTACCGGCTGCCCCTGGACGACGGGTCCGTGCACGGCTACCGCGCCGAGAAGGTCTACCACTCCCTCGACGACCCCGCCCGCGCCCTGGCCGAGGCACACCGGGTGCTGGCCCCGGGCGGACGCCTCGTCCTGCTCGGCCAGGACTGGGACGCCTACATGGTCGACTCCGACGACCCCGGCACCACCCGGCGGATCGTCGCCGCCTACGCCGACACCATGCCCGACCCCCGCGCCCCGCGCCGGCAGCGGGCGCTGCTGGCGGAGGCCGGGTTCACCGACATCTCGGTCGAGGGCCGGGTCGTGGTGTTCACCGACGCGGACGTGGTGGGGATGCTCGTCGGGTTCGCCGACACCGCGGCCCGTACCGGGGTGATCGACGGGGAACGGGCCCGGGCGTGGACGCGGGAGCAGCGGTCCCGGGCCGGGGAGGACCGGCTCTTCGTCGCGGTCCCCTTCCTGCTGGTCGGCGCCGTGCGCCCCTGACCGGCTTCAGCGGGGCCGGACCAGCGCCCGCACCCCGACCGGTTGCAGCGCCAGCGCCGGCCGGGGCCGCACCCGTTCGGGGCGCACCGGCTCCAGCCGGACCCGGGAGCACAGCGCGGTCGCGATGACCTCCACCTCGCGCAGGGCCATGGACGCGCCCGCGCAGCCGCGTGGACCCGCGCCGAACGGGAAGTAGGCGTGCCGGTGCCCGGGCCGCCCGCCGTCCAGCCAGCGTTCGGGGAGGAACTCCTCCGGGTCGGGGAACCACCGCCCGTCCCGGTGCACGACCCACTGGCTCAGCCCCAGGGTGGTGCCGGCGGGGAGCGTGTACCCACCCGCCTCCAGGGGGCGCACGGTCTCCCGGCTGATCACCCAGGCCGGCGGGTACAGGCGCATCGCCTCCTTGGCGGCGGCCGCCGCGAAACCCGGCTCGGCCATCCGCTCCGCCGCCTCCGGCCGGCCGCCCAGGGCGTGGAGGAGCCAGGTCAGCGCGTTGGCGGTGGTCTCGTACCCCGACATCAGCAGCGTGGCCAGCTCGTCGCGGACCTCGGCGAAGGGCGGGCCGTCGGCCAGCAGCCTGCCCAGGGCGTTGTCGTCCTCGCCGGCGGGGTGCTCGGCGATCAGGGCGGCGAGGGTGGTGTCGAAGTCGCGCAGGGACCGGCGCAGGTCGCGGTTGGTCCTGGTGGGCAGCCACATCGGCAGGCGCGGGGCCGAGGTCAGGCGCATGATCGCGGCCACGGCCCGGATCAGGGTCTCGCCGCGCGCGCCCAGGGGGCGCCCGGCGAGGTGTACGGCGCCCACGCCCATCGCCAGCCGGGACATCTCGTCGTGGACGTCGATCTCCAGGCCGTCGTGCCAGGTGTCCACGAGGCGTGCGACGCCCTCGCGGGCGGCGCGCTCCAGGCCCTCCAGTCGGTCGCTGCGCAGGGCCGGGCGCAGCCGGGCCCGCTTGCGCTCCCAGTCGGCCCCCTCGCTGTTCATCATGGCGAGGGGGAAGCCCATGGGACCGCGCCGGGTGGCCGCGCCGATCTTGGCGACCAGGCCCTCGCGGTCCAGCAGGACCCGGCCGATGTCGTCGGGATGGGCGAGCAGCACGTTGGCGGGGGTGAGGGAGACGACGTCGCCGAACTCGCGGGCGGCCGAGGTCAGGAAGCCCAGGGGGTCCACCGCGTAGTCGGCGGCGTTGGAGGAGGAGCGCCCGCCCCGGGGACCCGGGGGAGCGGAGGAGAGGGGGGTGGGGGCCGCCATCGCGTCCTTTTCCGGGCGGGGCCCGCACCGCCCGGGGGGCGGTACGGGCCGGGTGTGACGATCCGGGGCCTGTGCGGCCTGGCGGTGGGCGCCTAGTAGTAGATGTAGGGGCGGGTCAGGCGCGCGGCGTCGATGAGGCGCAGCTTGGCGGCGATGCGGTAGGCGGCCTTCTTCACGGGGGGTCTCCTTCCACGGTGTGCTCCGGTCCCCTGTCGGTCCCGGGCGACGCGAAGAACGCTAGACGGCCGGTGACGGAGGGGGACAGTGGCGCGACGGTGAGATAACCCTGCGCGCGGGGCAACCCATTTCTGTTGCCATAACGTCACCCGCCGTCAGGGCCTGGGGGAAGGGGCGGACACGGCGACGCCCCCGTGCCCGGGGGCACGGGGGCGTCCGCACGGCGGAGGAGCGCGGTCAGTCGTGGGCGCCGAAGCCGTCGACGCGGCAGACCATCGTGGTCACGAAGGGGCGGAAGCCCTCCGTCTCCAGGAAGCTGATGTCCTCCGAGGCGGTGGCCAGGGCGGAGAACTCGATGTCGCGGATGCCCATGGCGGCCAGCTGGTGGCGGATCTCCTCCAGCAGCTTGGAGCCGACGCGGGTGCCCGCGTACTCCGGGTCGATGGCGAAGGTCTGCACGACCGCCACGCGCTCGCCGCGGTCCCAGGTGCCCTGCGGCCCGGGGCGCAGCGTCACCATCGCGTACCCGGCCGGGTCGTCGCCGTGCTCGGCGAGGATCGCCAGCGTCTCGGGGTCGGCCATCCACTCCAGGTACTGGGTGCGGCGCCGGCGCCAGGACTCGTCCATGCTCGTGGTGCTGATGATGTCGGACAGGTGCGGGGCGTTCCGGGCGTGCTGCTGGTGGAGGGCGCCCCACAGGTCCGCGAGTTCCTCTACCTCGTGAGCGCCCAGGTAACGGAAGCCGAGCACACCGATGTCGGTCGGTCGAGGTTTGGTCATCAGCGAATTTTGCATGTTCTTCTCACCCGTTCCACCAGCATTGGGTGCTGATCCCTGGCGCGCACGGGGTGCGCGCTCTTGGTTGAGCTGTGACCCTGACTGTACGTGCCGGTATCTACTGGAACGTTCATGACACGGGGAAAGAGCTGGACGACATCACTCTGTGGAAAGAAGTTAGGTTTTTCTTCTCAAAATGTCCGGAGGGTGGAGTTGGACGTTGTGCAGCGAATCACTGTCCTTGGGTGAGTGAAATGTCGGAAATCACCCGGAAACCTGAGTGTGCTCGCCTACATTGGGAGCCATGATCGACGTTCGGCGATTGCAGCTCCTCCACGCCCTGGCGCACCACCACACGGTGGCGGCGACGGCCGAGGCGCTCAGTGTCACCCCGTCGGCGGTCTCCCAGCAGCTCGCAGCCCTGGCCAAGGAGCCCGGGGTCCCCCTCGTCGAACGCCAGGGCCGCCGCTTCATCCTCACCGGCGCCGCCCGGGTCCTGCTCGAACGCGCCCCCGCGATCTTCGCGGAGATGGAGCGCGCCGGAGCCGACCTGGCCGCCTACGCCGAAGGGGACCGCGGCGTCGTCCGCGTGGGCTCCTTCTCCACCGGGATCAGCGACCTCATCGCCCCCGCCCTGGCGCGGCTGCGGGTCAGCCACCCCGGGTGGTCCTTCGAGGTGGTCCAGGCCGAGCCCGAGCAGAGCGCCGAGATGGTGCGCTCCGGGCGCCTGGACGTGGCGCTCACCATGTCCACCGGCCACCTGCCGGCCGCCGGGGACCCCGACTTCCGCACCGACTCGGTGATGGTCGAGCTGTTCGACGCGATCCTGCCCTACCAGCACCCGCTGGCCACCCGCAACGGCCTCCACCTGTCCGAGGACCTGGCCGCGGAGGACTGGATCATGTCCGCGCCCGGCACCGCCTGGCACGAGTGCGTCACCGCCGCCACCAGCCAGGCCGGGTTCCAGCCGCGGGTGGTCCACACCGTGGACGACTTCAGCGCCGTGTTCGCGCTGGTCCAGGCGGGGCTGGGCATCGCCCTGATGCCGCGCCTGGCCTGGACGGGCATCAACACGCCGCAGATCGTCGTGCGCGGGGTGCGCGACACCGCCCGGCGCCACATCATCGCGCTGTCGCGGGCCGGGTCCACCCCCGAGCCGTTGCTCACCGCGGTGCGCGAGGCCGCCAGCAAGGTGCCGGTGCCCTCGGTGGGGCCCTTCGCCATCGCGGGCTGACCGCGGGGCCGGGGACGGACGAGGGCGGCCGGCTCAGGCCGGGGCGTCGGGCGCCTCGGGCAGCGGCGGCACGTCGTCGAGCACGTCCTCGGCGGCCTGGTGCAGGTAGCGCGCCAGCACCCGGATCGGCCGCCAGGCCCAGCCGCCCGTACGCCCGGCCAGGTACACCTGGCGCACCCCGCCCAGCTCGCCGAGCGGGGCGTGGGCGACCCCGCGCCGGGTGGCCGCCGACAGCCGCGGGACGACCCCCACGCCCACCCCGGCGGCGACCAGCTCCTCGAACAGTTCGAGGTTGTCGATGCGGTGCGTGATCCGGGGCGTGAACCCCGCGTCGGCGCACATGCGCTGGACCAGGGCCTCCTCGTCCCCCCGGTAGGGGCTGGCGATCCAGGCCGCGTCGGCCAGGTCGCGCAGCCGCCGCCGGGTGAGGGTGCGGCTGTCCGCCCCGGCCGAGGGCTGGGACAGCAGCAGGCCCTCGGTGCCGATCGGCTGCACCGTCAGCGTCCCCGGGAAATCCCGGGGGAGCAGACTGTACTGGTACACCACGCCCAGATCCGCGCCCCCGTTCTGCAGCAGGGTGAGCGCCTGCTCCGACTCGTACTCGGTCAGGTGGATGTCGATGCCCGGGTGGTCGTGGCGCAGCCTCCGCAGCGCGGGCAGCACCACGGGGGCCGCGCTGGTGTACATGACCAGGTCGACCCGGCCGATCGGCTCCCCGTCGCCGTCGAACTCCGCCCGGGCCGCCTCCACCCGGGCCAGGATGTCCACGGCGTGCTCGGCCAGCCGCCGCCCCGCCGGGGTGAGCCGCACCCGCCGCCCGTCCGCCGCCAGCAGGGGGACGCCGGCCTCCCGCTCCAGGACCGCGAGGTGTTTGGAGACCGCGGAGGTGCTCATGCCGGTGACCTCGGAGACGGCGACCATCGTGCCCAACCGCTCCAACTCGACGAGCAGGCGCAAACGGGTGAAATCCATCCACTGAAACTACATGGTTCGTCAACCAATGGTTCGTGGACAGAAACAGACGACATGCTTCACATTGGTCGGGTGATCCGCTCCTTCCTTCCCTCGCTGCGCCGTGCCCGCCTTCAGGTACCGGCGCCGTTCATGCTGCTCATCGGCATGTTCACGCTGCACACCGGCAGCGCCTTGGCCGTCACCGCGTTCGCCCAGGCGAGCCCGGCCACCATCACGTGGCTGCGGCTGACGTGGGCCGCGCTCCTCTTGACGGCCCTGGGCGGTCGCTCCCTGTGGCGGGCCGTGCGCGAGGCGACGTGGCGCCAGCGGGCCGCGGTGGTGATCCTCGGCACAGCCA
Organism: Nocardiopsis changdeensis; assembly: GCF_018316655.1. Taxonomy (GTDB): domain Bacteria; phylum Actinomycetota; class Actinomycetes; order Streptosporangiales; family Streptosporangiaceae; genus Nocardiopsis; species Nocardiopsis changdeensis. The sequence goes on from NZ_CP074133.1 coordinate 2,786,854, forward strand.
GCGCGGGGATGATGATGTTCTACTCCGAGGCGACGGCGCGGATCGAGCTCGGCACGGCCACCGCCATCGAGTTCCTGGGAACGCTGGTCGTCGCCGTGGCCGCCATGCGGCGCCGCCGCGAACTCGTGTGGATCGCCGCCGCCGTCGCGGGCGTGCTCTGCCTGACCCGGCCCTGGGAGGGCGAGCTCGACCTGCTCGGCGTGGGCTTCGCCCTGGCGGGCGCGGTGTGCGTGGTGTTCTACATCGTCCTCACCCAGAAGGTGGGCGCCGGATTCGGCGCCGTCCACGGGCTGGCCCTGACCATGGCCGTCGGCTCCCTGGTGACCGCGCCGTTCGGCGCGCCGGGGGCGTTCGCCGAGCCCGACCCGGGGCTGATCCTGTTCACGCTGCTCATCGCGCTGCTGTTCCCCATGGTGCCGTTCCTGCTGGAGATGGTCGCCCTGCAGCGGATGACCCGCACGGCGTACAGCACCTTCTCCAGCATGGAGCCCGGGGTGGCGCTGGTGATGGGCCTGGTGGTCATCGGCCAGGCGCCAGCCCCGTTGCAGATCGTCGGCATGGCGCTGGTGGTCGTGGCGGGCATCGGGGCCACCCGGGGCGAGCGGAGCGGCCGCCCGGCGGTTCCCGAGCGCGTGCGCGAGCGGCGCCGGGCCGTGCCGGGGGAGGAGTCCGGTCGGACCGTGGAGCCCGGAGAGGTTGTGGCCCCCGGTCCCGTCGCGCCCGCCGTCCCCGGGGAGGGGTCGGAGGACACCCCGACCGCCGCGGCCCCCGGCCGGGCCGCCTGAACCGGCCCTTCGGCGCGTACCTTTCACGAGGGCGGACGGCGCGCCGAAGGGCCACCCACCGGGAGCCCCTGCCCGGCGTCGCCCCGACCGGCCCGCGCACGTGTGTGCGGGCCGGTCTTCTTCTCCCCGCCGGGCGCCCGGGACCGACCGTCCCGGACGCCCGGAGAGAAGGCCGGGAGCGGCTCAGTGGCGTTCGGGGACGAGGGGGTGCTCTCGGCCAGTGCGCGGTGGCCCACGGCCGGCGCCTCGCCGAGGAAGCCGACTCCCAGGGCCGACTGCACGGGCCGGGCGTCCGGGGCCATGCCCAGTGCCGCCGCGGCGAGGTCGAAGGCGGCCATGGCGAGGAACGTGCCCACCACGTACACGAAGGTGCCTCCCGTGTAGCGCTGCCACAGGTGGCCGTCGCGCTCGAAGACCACGACGGCGCGGCCGCGCACCGCGCCCAGCGCCAGCCCCAGCGCCGACGCCACGGCGGTCCACGCCAGGTCCGCGCCCGAGGCGGTGCCCCGGTCCGGGAGCGTTTGGACGCCGAGTCCGGTCAGGACCAGGGCCGCCGCCTACAGCTCCCGGGCCCGGAGCTGTTCGCCCTGGAACCGGCGGACGATCACGGCGACGTGCCCGCCCCGGTCGCAGGTGGCGCGCACCAGGTCCCGGCCCGGCCGGTGCCAGTCTGCCGCCGCCGGTGGCCGATTCCGGCAGGGGACGGCCCGGACCCGGCGGACGATCACGGCGACGTGGACGCCTCGGTTGCAGGTGGCGCGCACCAGGCCGCGGCCTTGCCGGTGTCGGGCTACCGCCGCCGGTGGCCGGTCCCGGTAAGGGAGGGCCCGGACTCCGCGGCGGGGTCAGTCCCCGGGGCCGCTCGTCGGCGCCGGTTCCAGGGCGGTGCCCGCGGCGATCTCGCGCAGCGCCGCCACGTGCCGCTCGAAGGCGGCCCGCCCCTCCTTGGTCAGCGTCAGGGAGGTCCGGGTGCGCCGCCCCACGGTGAACTTCTGCACCTTCACGTAACCGGCGTTCTCCAGCACGGTGACCTGCTTGGACAGCACCGAGTCGCTGACCTCCACCGTGTCCCGCACCAGCCGGAACTCGGCGCGGTCCACGGCGGCCAGCGCGGCGACCACCGAAAAGCGCACGGGGGAGTGGATCACCTCGTCCAGGCGGTTGCGCGGGTGGTTCATCGTGGGTTCCCGCTCTGCCGTAGCGCCACGTAGGCGACCGTCAGGGGCGGAACGCAGCTCAGCAGCGCACCCGAGACCCACCAGGCGGTCACGCCGGGGAAGAGGTTGATCCCCACCACGAGGGTGACCAGGTAGATGGCGGTCCAGGCGCCCATCATGCCCAGGTGCAGCACGCCGAGGTTGCGCGGCTGCGCGGGCCGGGTGAGCGCGTAGGTGAGGAGCAGTGTCAGCACCACGGCGAAAGCGCCCATCGTCCACGGCAGCGCCTGGGGAGAGGGCAGCAGGCCCAGCGCCAGGATCAGGGCGCAGCTCATCGCCGCGTACCCCACGCCGAAGACCGCGTACCAGCGGCCCTGCCCGCCCATGCGGGCCTTGAGGGTCTCCGCCTGCTCGAGGGCGTCCAGTGCCTCGTCCTGCCGCATATCCCACCTCCGGTGTTCGAACCTGTTTCCAGGGTCGCACTCACTTTCCACTTTGGCAAGTACTTTCCGAAGATGTGGATGAGGGGCGAAGACCCCGACCCGACGCCGGGACCCCCGATCGGCCACCGCCCGGACCCGGGGCACCGCTCCGGTGCGCTCCTGCGCGCCCGGTGGGGCGGGACGCCTCCGGCTCCGTCTGACCTTGAGGTGTGGCCTCGCGCCGCGCTCTCCTCACGGGTCGGGGCCGCCGGGTCGCCGCCCCAGCGTGCCCGGTGGGGCGCCCCCCGGCCCCGCCCGGGCTTGAAACGTGGCCTCAAGGGCCGGGCTCTTTCGGGGGGCCGGAAGGCCCCGGCTCGGCATTGTGGACTCGGTCGGGCCGCCGCCACCCGACCCGGAGGTGCGCCGGTTCGATGGAGGTCCGAGGGGCGCCGAGGGCACCGCCCCGGCGTGCCCGGCGGGGCGCCTCCGGGCTCCGCCGTCCCACTGGCCGGGGGCGGGGCGCGGTCTCAGCCCGCCGGGGTCTCGCGGTAGAGCACCAGGTGCTCGTGGTACAGCACCCCGTCGCGCACGTCCCCCGTGGCGGTGAACCCCGTGTCGTCCACGTAGTCGATGTGGTCCCCCGTCACCGTGTAGCGCCCGGTGTAGGCGCTGCGGCGGTTCCCGCGCGCCTCGTCGTAGCGGCCGTCCGGCAGCAGCTCCTGCCGGATGAAGCCGTCTGCGGTCACCCACATGCCCACGAACGGGTGCGGCGCGGTGGTCTCCTCGGCCATGGCGGCCCTCCTTCTTCTTCCTCGTGTCGGCGTACTCCCACGACGACGGGGCGTCTCAGCGGACGACACCGGCCGGGACCCGGTCCCGAAACCCGCGTACGCGCCCGCACGGCCCGTCGGTGTCCCCCACCACGAGCACGTCGGCGCAGACCGGGACACCCGTACCCGGGTCACCGGCCCCCCTCCGGCGCGGCCTCGGCCGGGCGGCTGTCCCGGAACGCATGGCGTGCCCCCCGGCCCGTGCGGTGGACGACACCGTCGATCCTCGTGCCGCCCGAGCCGCGGTTCCAGGCCGCCGTGCACCCTGGTGTCCCACTCCCAGGCACTGCGCGGCACCCCTCCCGGAGCCCGGGACGGGGACCCTCAGGCCCGCCCGGTGCGCGTCCCCGCGCCCGCCTCCGGACCGTTCTCCGGGTACAGGGTGTGCAGGGAGCCGAGCAGGGCGAGCGCCTCCTCGGACGGGCTGCCCGGTTCGGCCTGGTAGACGACCAGCTGCTGCCCGTGCCCGTCGGCGTTGTTGACCGTGAAGCTCTCGTAGTGCAGGTCCAGCGGCCCGACCGCGCTGTGGTGGAGCCGCTTGGCGCCCCCGCTCTTGCCCCGGACGTCGTGGCGGGCCCACAGCGTCCGGAAGTCCGTGCTCCTGAGGGAGAGCTCCCCGACGAGCGCGCTGAGCCGGGGGTCGTCCGCGCGCGCCCCCGCCGCCTTGTGCAGTTCCGCCACGACCGCCGCGGCGGACCGGTCCCAGTCGCGGTGGAACCCGCGGGCCGCCGGGTCCAGGAAGGTCATGCGCGCCAGGTTGTCCGTGACCGTGAAGTCCGCGTGCAGGGCCGCGGCCAGGCGGTTGCGGGCCACCACGTCCAGCGTCCCGCCCAGGACGAAGGCCGGGGTGTCGCTCCAGCGGTCCAGGAGCCGGAGCAGGTGCGGGTTCACCCGCTCCGGGCGGGCCGCGCCCCGGCTCCGCCGGCCGCCGGCCAGTGCCAGCCGGTGCAGGTGGTCGGTCGCCTCCCCGTCCAGCAGCAGGGCCCGGGCCAGGGCGTCCAGCACCTGGGGCGAGGGGTTGCGCTCCCGCCCCTGTTCGAGCCGCATGTAGTAGTCGGTGCTGACCCCCGCCAGGATCGCGACCTCCTCCCGGCGCAGCCCCGGCACCCGGCGGCGCCCGGAGCCCGGCAGCCCGACGTCCTCGGGCCGGACCCGGTCCCGCCGTGCCCGCAGGAAGCCTTCCAGGGTGGCCCGGGGTTCCGCGCCGGTCGTTTCGTCGGTGCCCATGGACCCAGGCTAGGACGGACCCCGGCCGTGCGGGCGGGCCGAGGGTGGGTGCGTTCCACCCACCCTCGCGACGGCCTCCCGGGGCCGCCCGCGCCCCCGGCGCGCTGCCGTGATCCGTGACACACCAGGCGTGCCCGCCGGGGCCCGCGGCGCCCCCGGGAGGGGGCGCCGTCCCCCCGCGTCCCCACGAGCTGGGAAGACCACCGCGCGGCGCCGTCCGGGGCCTTCGACCGGCTCGGGGCGGAGGGGACGGACGGCCCCGCCACATGCACTAATCTGGCGCGACGATGCCCGCGAAAACTGATCTCGAACTCCTGCGCGCCCACGAACCCGTGCTCATGTGCACCGAGGGAGAACTCTTCTTCCCCACCGATGTGGACGCCTACGTACGCAACTGCAGTCTGTGGATCGAGGAGCCCGGGGGCCGCGAGCGCGTCATCGTCCCCGTCGGGGAGCTCGACCTCGACCGCCTGGCCACCGCCGAGGAGGAGTGGCCCGGACGCCACAAGCACCTGCGCTTCGTCCAGGAGGAGACCCTGCGCGAGGAGGCCCGCCGCTTCCGGGGCAGCTCGCGCACGGTCATCCCCAAGAGCGGCCGCCTGGCCGCCGTCGGCGTCCTGGGCCGCATCCTCGACATCCTGATGAAGCTCTCCCTGCTGATCCGCGGCGCGGTCCCGGGCGGCCTCACCTTCGCGGCGGTGACCCGCTACCGGGAGCGGGTGGACGACGGCAACGCCACCTACTACGGCCGGGTCACCCGCGAGGGCGGCTACATCATCCTCCAGTACTGGTTCTTCTACGCGATGAACGACTGGCGGACCATCTACGGCGGCGTCAACGACCACGAGGCCGACTGGGAGCGCGTGACCGTCTACGTCGTGGAGAACCCCGACGGCACCACCCGCCCGATCTGGGTCGGCGCCTCCTCGCACGAGTACCACGGCGACGACCTGCGCCGCAGCTGGGACGACCCGGACCTGCACCGCGACGGCGACCACCCCGTCATCTACGTCGGCGCGGGCTCGCACTCCCACCAGATGCTCCCGGGCGACTACCTCATCCAGGTCGACCCCTCCGTCCTGCGCGGCCTGCTCAACGCCTGGAAGTGGATCACCCACCGCATCTTCCGGGCCGACAGCGCCATCAACCGCCACGGCATCGGCGTCCCCTTCGTCGACTACGCCCGCGGCGACGGCGAACGCCTGGGCCCGGGCGGCGCCCGGCAGTGGAACGCCGTCGTCATCGACGACGACACCCCCTGGCTCAAGGGGTTCCGCGGCCTGTGGGGCCGCGACACCCGCGACTTCTTCGACGGTGAGCGCGCCCCCAGCGGCCCCCGCTACGAACGCGACGGCACCATCCGCCGCTCCTGGGCCGACCCGCTGGCCTGGGTGGGTCTCCAGAAGGTCGCCCCCACCGAGGCCGCCGCCCGCGCCGAGCTGCGCTCGCACGTCCTCTCCCTGGAGGAGCGCATCCGCGAGTTCGACGCCGACATCGTCAAGCGCCGCGACCGCCTGCGCCAGCTCGACTCCGCGCGCATGGTCCTGGCCCGCGAGGCCAACACCCGGCCCCGCGCCCGCGCCTACGCCGAGGAGATCGCCGCGCTGGAGAAGGAGCTGGCGGGCGTCTACGAGAAGCGCGTCCTCACCGCCGACGAGCGCGACAGCCACCTGCGCGCCCTGGCCTCCGAGACGCCCCTGGTGCCGCGGCCGACCGAGCACCTCAAGGCCCCGCACCTGCCCTACTCCTCGGGGCAGCAGCGCACCACCCGCTTCCTGCACCTGTGGGTGGCCCTGAGCACCCCGCTGCTGCTGATCGCGCTCGCGCTGCCGCTGTTCCTCCTGGAGGGGCAGTTCACCTTCTACGCGATGATCGGCGTGGTCGTCGCCTTCGCCGCGGTCGACTCGATCGCCCGCCGCAAGTTCCTCCAGTACCTCACCGGACTGGCGGTCCTGGCGGTGGTGGTCGGCCTGGTGGTGGGCGTCATCGCGGCGTTCGTCGTCAACTGGCGCATCGCCATCACGGTCCCGGTGGTGCTCATCGTGGTGCTGCTGCTCGTGGTCAACATCCGCGACCTGATGCGCCGCTGACCCGGCCCCGGCCCCCGGACGCGCCCCCGCCCCCGCGGCGGGGGCGCGTCCGTCGTTCCCGGCGGGCACGATGGGGGCATGAGCGACACCCTGTTCACCGGGCCCCCGGCGGAGATCGCCCCGGGGGCCGTCCACCTGCCGGGGTGGCTGCCGCCGGAGCGGCAGGCCGCCCTGGTCGAACGCTGCCGGGAGTGGGCGGCCGGGCCCGCCGGGATGCTCCGCCACACCATGCCGCGCGGCGGCCGCATGTCGGTGGCCATGACCTCACTGGGCTGGTTCTGGAGGCCCTACACCTACGAGCGCACCCTGCCCGACGGCACCCCGGTGCGGCCCTTCCCCGCGGAACTGGGCGCGCTGGCGGCCCGCGCGGTGGAGGCCGCCTACGGCGCCCCACCCGCGCCCGGGACCCCGCCCTACGACGTCGCCCTGGTCAACTTCTACGACGCCGACGCCCGCATGGGCATGCACCAGGACCGCGACGAGGCGGCCCTGGAACCGGTGGTCTCCCTCAGCCTGGGCGACACCTGCGTCTTCCGGTTCGGCAACACCGAGACCCGCACCCGCCCCTACACCGACGTGGAACTGCGCAGCGGCGACCTGTTCGTGTTCGGCGGCCCCTCCCGCCTGGCCTACCACGGGGTGCCCCGTACCCGGCCCGGCACCGCCCCGCCCGCCCTGGGCCTGACGGGGCGCCTCAACATCACCCTGCGCGCCTCCGGCCTGGCGGCCGACCCCGCCCCCTGAGCCCCCGCGGACCCGTGCCGCCACGGGCGTGTCGGGGCGCCCCGCGGCCCGCGGGCGGCCAGGATCGTGCACGGCGGCGCCACCGACGACGAGAGGACACCCGCGTGAACACGGGCGGACCCGGATCCCACGACCCCGAACCCCGTGCGTACCCGGGCGGCGGGCTCCCCTCGCCCGAACGCACCCTGGCCCTGGGCCGGGCGGGCGCCGAACCGGCCGGCGCCACGGCCCCCGGCCGCATGTGGATACGCCTGTACCGGGACGGCCGCCCCGACGGCACCGCCGCCACCCCGGCCCGGGCCAGGGAGGCCCTGTCCGGACACACGGGCCGCATGGCCTGGATCGCCCTGGCCGACCCCGCCCGGGACCAGCTCGCGGAACTGGCCCGGGTCTTCCGGCTGCCCCCGCTGGCCCTGGAGGACGCCGTCGTCGCCCACCAGCGGCCCAAGGCCGAGCTGTACCGCGACGTCCTCTTCGCGGTGCTGCGGCCGGCCGGGTACGACGAGGACGCGGAGGCGGTGCGCGTCGGCGAGGTCCACGTGTTCGCCGGAGAGGACTTCGTCATCACCATCACCCACACCGACCGGCTGGACCTCTCCGCCCTGCGCCCGCGCCTGGAGAAGGAGCCCCGCCTGCTCGCCCGCGGGCCCCTGGCGGTGCTGTACGCCGTCCTGGACCACGTGGTGGACGCCTACGCCCCGGTCGTCGCGGCCCTCCAGGAGGACGTCGACGAGCTCGAGAACGAGGTGTTCTCCGGGGCCCGCGGCACTTCACAGCGCACCTACCGGCTGGCCCGCGAGGTCATCCTCCTCCAGCGCGCGGTGGACCCGCTCGGCCGGGTCCTGGAGGAGTTCATGGCCCGCCTGCGGGAGCCCGCCGAACAGCGCGGCCCCGGCGGGCCCCGGCCGCGCGGGGACCGCGGGGAGCTGGAGCACCTGTACGGCCACCTGCGTGACACCGCCGACCACGAGGCCGCGGTGCGCGAGCGCGTCGACGCGCTCGCGCAGCTGCTGCAGAACATCATGTCGGTCAACGGCACGCTCGTCGCCCAGGCCCAGAACGAGGCGATGAAGAAGGTGTCCTCCTGGGGCGGCATCCTGGTGGTGCCCACCCTCATCGCCTCGGTCTACGGCATGAACATCCCGCCCTCGACCGGGTTCGGCTGGACGTTCAGCTGGCCGCTCGCCCTGCTCCTGATGGGGCTGTCCAGCCTCTGCCTGTACCTGGTCTTCCGCCGCAACGGCTGGCTGTGACCCCGCCGCGCGCGGACCGCCTCACATCCGCCAGGGCAGGTTGCGCCACGGGCTCTCCGGGTCGGTGGCCAGCACCCGGTGCGCCTTGACCGAGTCGGTGTAGTACACGCCGAACTCCCCGTCGTCGAACCCCATGGCCCGGCCCAGGGTGAACCCGGCCGACATCTCCTCCCACGACCCGTGGTGGCGCATCGACATCGCCCCGGCCCGGACGATGTGCGGCAGGGCCGCGTCCTCGGTGGCGTAGCCGGCGTTGACGCCCCACCGGGCCAGGTTGACGGCCCGCCCGAAGTCGTAGGCGCGCACCGTGCGCACCACCGCGCCCCGGGGCAGCACCCCGTCGGCGACCATGCGCTCCTCGTACTCCCACACCCGGGCGGCCTCGGCCACCATCTCGTCGTAGGTCTCCCTGGGGGCGCCCCGCTCCCTGCACCAGTACGCGACGAGGTCGGGCCACGTCCCGGCGTCGAAGGGGACCCCGGGGCGGGAGTCCACGACCCGGGCGCGCAGTTCCAGCACCAGGGACAGGGCCGTGGGCGCGCGGTCCGCGGCGGTCAGGGACACCAGGGCCCGCTCCCACCCGGCGTGGTCGGTGATGCCCCAGGCCGAACGCAGCTTCTCGCGGTCGTCGCGCGCGTCGCAGCACGAGCACGCGGAGTGGATCGCGTTCCACACCCCGCCGTTGGCCACGGGCATGTGCGCCCCGTTCGCGAAGGCGTGCGCCAGCGGTCCCTGGAACACGCCCCGGGGGTCGCTGCGCAGCCGCGGCCTCTTGGTGAACAGGCCCATGTCCATCCGCCTCTCACGGTTCTTCCGCCCCAGGATCCCAGCGCCGTCTACCGGGGGTCGAGCAGGGCCGAGATCTCGTCGGCCAGCTTCCGCGCGGTGGCCTCCCGCGCCCTGGCCTCGTCCAGTCGTTCACGCCACTGCCGCCCGGCCTGGTCGGCCTCCCGCCGCAGCCGGTGCAGCTGCGCCTCGCGCGCCTCCGCGGCCGACCGGGCCTCCCGCAGGTCGCGGACGAGGAAGCCGACGGCGCCCAGCGCGCACCCCGCGGCCAGGAACCAGGCGAACCCGGCCTGGGACACCAGCGCCAGGACCACCAGGAGCGCGGCCAGCACCCCGAGCCCCCACACGTAGAGGCGGCCTCCCTGCTCGGCGCGGTAGCGGAGGGCCAGCTGCTGTTCGGCCCGGTCCAGCTGCGGGGTGGTGGGCCCGTTCTCGGTGACCCCGACCCGGACCCCCTGGACGGTGACGGTCGTGGACTCCGGCAGCGGGGCCGAGGCCTGCCGCAGCAGGTCCTCCACGGTCCTCGTCACGGCCGGACGCTGCAGGACCAGCGCGAAGGTGCTGCGGTGCGGGGTGGCCCCGGAGGCGCGCAGGTCCTCTGCCAGCAGGGAGGAGACGGTGCCGACCCCGTCGTCCCAGCCGGGCCTGCGCCCGCCGTCGCCGTTCTCGATGACCGCGCGCAGCTCGTTGGCGCGGGCGATCAGCGGGGCCTCCTCCGGGGTGCCCTCCTCCACCAGGGCGACCAGCGCCTCGGTGAGGAAGGAGGCGCTGCCCTCGTCGGGCGCCGTCCGCTCCGCGCCGGTGTCCCCGCCCGGCGCGGTGATGCGGGCGACGTCGCCGTGCAGCGCGGTGAGCCTGTCCACGGCCGCGGCGCGGGCGTCCAGCTGCGCGTCCGGGGCGCTGCCGCCGCCGCGGCGGCCGGAGCGGGAGGACCTCCCGGAGGCGGCGGGGGCCGACAGGTCGAGCGCGGGCGCTTCGGCCCCCAGCGCCGACCAGTGCCGCAGGGTGGAGAGCAGCAGCTGCTCGCGGGCCTCCTCGCCCAGGGACCCGTCGGCGGTGAGGATCCACAGGGCGCGCCGTCCCCGGCTGATCTGCTCGTCGGGGGCGGGCAGGTGGGGGAGCAGGTCGCCGGAGCCGCCCAGGGTGCGGGCGTACTCGGCGCGGGTGAGGGCGGCGGCCAGGACCGAGAAGGCGGCGGCCCGCTCCGGGTCGCGCCGGGCCGCCTCGTCCAAGTGCGGGAGCGCTCCGGCGGGGGAGCCGGTGAGCAGCGCGTGCAGGCCGTGCGCGGCGGGCGGGAGCCAGTAGTCGGGGACGTCCTCCAGCTCCAGGACGGCGGGGACCGACCCGTCGAGCATGGCCAGGACGCGGTGCCGGGCCAGCGCGTGCGGGGAGAACACGGCCAGGGTGGCGCGGATGTCGCTGAGCTCGATGAAGGCGTCCAGGGTGGCCGAGACCCGGTCCAGCCTCTGTTCGAGGCCGCCGCGCAGGCTCGACAGCTCCGAACGCATCCTCTTGCGTTCGGAGTACAGCATCGAGTGGGCCGAGCTGACGTCCTCCTGCAGCTCCCTGAGGCGCCGGTTCTGCGAGTAGTCGATCCAGTCCATTCCCGTTGCTTCTCTCTCCAGGGGTCCGGGCACGTGCACGCCATGGCATGGGATGTGCGCGGCGGCCCGGGGGTTCCGCCTCCGCGGAGAATGTGAGCGTTCGGTGACCCGGGAGGGCCGGACCGGCGGGGACTGTGGCCGAGGGTGACGGGACCGGTACGGAAAAGGGATTGGTAATACTAATCACCCGGCCTAGCATGGGAGCGCTCTCATACCTGGAAGGCCGCCGATGGACCACCCCGCCCCGTATCCCGCCCTGCCCCCGCACCTGCTCTTCGGTACCGCCACCGCCGCCTACCAGATCGAGGGCGGGGCGAACGAGGGCGGCCGCGGGCCCTCCATCTGGGACACCTACTGCCGCACCCCCGGCCGGGTCGCCCGCGGCGAGACCGGTGACGTCGCCTGCGACCACTACCACCGCTACGAGGAGGACGTCGCCCTCCTGGCCGCCCTGGGCGTGGACCTGTACCGCTTCTCCGTCGCCTGGCCGCGCGTCCAGCCCACCGGAGCGGGCCGCCCCAACGCCGAGGGACTGGACTTCTACGACCGGCTCGTCGACACCGTCCTGGCCGCCGGGGTCGAACCCGCGCTCACCCTCTACCACTGGGACCTGCCCCAGGCGCTGGAGGACGCCGGCGGCTGGCGCGTCCGCGACACCGCGCACCGGTTCGCCGAGTACGCCCGCATCGTCGCCGACCGCCTGGGGGACCGGGTCTCCCGGTGGATCACCCTCAACGAACCCTTCTGCACCGCCTTCGTCGGCCACGCCGTCGGCCGCCACGCGCCCGGCACCCGCGAGGGCACCCCCGCCCTGGCCGCCGCCCACCACCTGCTGCTGGCCCACGGCCTGGCCGTCGGCGAGCTGCGCGCGGCCGGCGCCGGGGAGGTCGGCATCACCCTCAACCCCGACCACCTCGTCCCCGCCACCGGTTCGGCGGCGGACCTGGCCGCCGTCGAACGCGCGCGCACGCTGCACAACCGGGTCTGGCTCGACCCCCTCTTCGCCGGCGCCTACCCCGACAACGAGAGGGAGGTGTGGGGGGACCTCGTCGACGACTCCCTGCGCCGCGACGGCGACCTCGCCGTCATCGGGCAGGAGCTGGACTTCCTCGGCGTCAACTACTACCGGCCCATCAAGCTCCGCGACGCCCCGCACACCGAACCCGACCCGGCCGCCCGCACCGCCGTCGACATCGGCACCGAACAGGTCGCCTACGAGGACGTCCGGCACACCACCATGGGCTGGCCCGTGGTGCCGGAGACCTTCACCGAGATGCTCGTCGACCTGGACCGGCGCTACCCCGGCCTGCCGCCGGTCTACATCACCGAGAACGGCTCCGCCGAGGAGGACCTCCCCGACGCCTCCGGCCGGGTCCGCGACACCGACCGCATCGCCTACCTGAACGACCACCTCACCGCCCTGGCGGCGGCCGTCGAGGCGGGCGTGGACGTGCGCGGCTACTTCGTGTGGTCCCTGCTCGACAACTTCGAGTGGGCCTACGGCTACGAGCGCCGCTTCGGGCTGGTGCGGGTGGACTACGAGAAGCTGACCCGCCACCCCAAGGACAGCTACCACTGGTACCGCGGGCTCATCGCCGACCACCGCGCCCGCCGCGCCGGGGCCGGGGACTGAGGTCCCGCCGTCGCCCGCGCCCGAGTGGGAGGGCGCCCCGGCCCACGGCACGGGGGCGGCGCTTCCACACGGGACGGGCGGGCGTCCGCCGGGCGCGGGGTTCAGGCCCGGCGGCGGGCGATGTCGCCGAACGCGCCCACGACGGCGCCCAGGGCGAACATCGACGCCTCGTCCTCGTCCATGTGGACCAGCCCGGCGGGCAGCAGCACCCGGTAGGGCTTGTCCTCCCCGTTGGAGAGGATCTCCAGGCCGTCGATGATCCCCTGCCCCTTCAGCATGAGGAGAGCCTCCTCGACTCTTCCCCTGCGGTCGCCGCGAGACCAGATCGACATCGTTCAACCCTCACTACGGCCCGGGGCCGTCGCGGGCGGGCGCACGGCGACGCGGTTCCCGTCCGGACGGGCCGACAACCCCAGTGATACCACCCGAGCACCGGGCGTACACGCCCTGTCCGGATTCTCCTCCTTGTCCGGAAGCGGCCAGTGGTCGGGCTTTGCGGTGCCGGGGCCGCCGGAGCGCGGGCGGCTGCGGCCGGACGCCCGCGTCCGCGCCGCCCGGGCCGTGCGGCCGTCGGTCCGGTGCCGGGTCAGCCCGTGATCGGGGTCATGGCGCCGCCGCGCACGTCGACCGCGCTCACCTCCACCGGCGCCGCGGGCGGGCCGTCGCCGAGGCGGGGGCCGGCCACCGCCAGCACGGGGCCCTCGCCGTCGCCCTCGGCCCCGCCCGACACCCGCACGGAGGCGGCCTCGCGCGAGGCCGCCGCCAGGTAGTGCCACCGGCCGTCGGGGGCCTCCCACCAGGTGCCCGCCACCACCTGCCGGTCCAGGTTGCTGCACGCCCAGCCGCCCGCGCTCTCCCCGGCGACCACCGCCGCGGTGCCCTCGTCGGTGGTCGCCACCAGCACCGCACGGGCCAGGCCGCCACCGTCGTGGGTGCCGTAGCGCAGGCACACCCACCGGCCGGAGCCTCCGCCGGGCAGGTCCTGCACGGCGAACTCCCAGGCCGTCGCCGTGACCACCGGTCCGCGCGGCGGACCGCCCGCGCAGGCGACCTCGCCCCACAGGTCGAACCCGTGCTCGGCGTCCAGGACCTCGTGCGGGCCCAGGCGGCGGATCTCGGCGGGCGGCGGCGGCATGTACCCCAGGTGGGCGGTGGCCGGCCCGCCCAGGTCCACCACCGTGTACGGCTGGCCGTGCGCCACCTCGGGGGCGCGCAGCCGCAGCACCGGGCCGGTGCCGCAGTGCCCGTCCGCGGGCAGCGGGCCGGTCACCCCGTGCTCATCCCGCGGCACCTCGGCCCAGCCCTCCTCCGCGGAGCCCAGGGACGCCGACGCCGCCTCGGTGACCCACGGCGGCAGCAGGTAGCGCACGCCCTCGGCGGTCTCGGACAGGCGCACGGCGGGCCAGTTGGCCACGCCGTTCGCGGGCTCGGCGAACACCTCCACATCCTCGGCGTCCCCGTCCCGGGTGTAGCGGGCCGTCCGGGGGGCGTCGTGCAGCAGCACCACGTCGCGGCCGTCCACCCGGCCGGCGAAGACCAGGCGCGGATCGCGCGGCGCCCGCCCGTCGTGGTCGGTCCAGGCGGCCAGGGCGGCGTCGGCCAGACCCTCGTCGCCGACGGCGTCGCCCCGGGCGGGCCACGCGGTCAGGTCCAGCCGGAAGCTCTCCCGCCAGGCGTCCCCGTCGGTGAGGACGGCCGCCTCCACCGGTGCGGCCGCCGGCCCCGGGGGCCCGGGCCGCGCCTGCGTCGTCAGGGCCAGGGCCGCCAGCGCCAGGACGAGCAGCCCGGCCCCGGCCGCCGCCAGGGCACCGCGGGCGGGCGGCGCCCCGCGCCCGCTGACCCGCACCACGGTGGGGTCGGGCGGGCGGAACCCGTCGGCGACCGCCGCCGCCCGGTCCAGCGCCCCCTCGGGGTCGGCGGCCCCGGCCCGCCGCAGCAGGGCCGCGGCCTCCTCCGGCGCCAGCGCCTCCACCCGCAGCAGCGCGTACCCGGCGCGCGCCGCCGGGTCCAGCCCGTCCAGGGGCTCCAGCGCCCGCTCGAAGGGGGTGATCCCCTCCACGGGCGACACCCGCAGCCCGGCCGCGCCCCGCCGCGGCCGCCTGCCGCGCAGCGCCCGCCGCAGTACCCGCAGCCGCACCCGCGGGTACTCCCGCGCCCGGGGGTTGCGCCGCCCCCACGGCAGCGCCCGGGACACCAGCCGGTGCGCGCTCGGCAGCAGCTCGTGCGCGGGCGGGCGGCCGGACAGCGTGAGCAGCGCCAGGAGGACGAGGTTGCGGTACGGGTCGCGGGGGAGGGGGCGGACCGGGGGAGTGGGCATCGGGGCTCCTCGGGGATCTTTCCGAGCGAGCCTAGGGAAACCGGTGCGGGTCCACCCGGCGAACGCCGATACCCGCCCCCTATGTCCCGAAAGTCCCACCCCGCAGGCGTTTTCGGCCCCGGCGGCCGGCCCTCGCCGGCCCGGCCGAACCGGTGACCCCACGGGAACAGAGGACGCCGCGACCAGTGCCCGACGCCCGATCGCCTCCTCGGCCGGGAGCTCCCGCCGAGGTCGTTCCGGCGCGCTCAGAAGCGCGATCTCCGGAGCCTCCTCGCGCGGGCAGGGCCTGCCGTGCGCGTCGGGACACGGGCCTTCCCTGGTCGTGGCCGGGTGTCCAGGATGTTGTCCAGGCCCTGTCCAGCGGTGTGCCCGGTACCTGTCCGACCCTCCTCCGCATCCTTCGGGGGACCCACCACACCGGGTGGGCGGAAGAAGGGAGATCCGGGTGGACACATGGGTTCACACCCCGATCGGTATGGAACCGGACCGATGGACGACCTGGCGGGCCCAGCGCAGGGTTCTGGCGATCGCGCACACCGTCGCCGACACCCAGAGGCTGATGGACCCCGTGAAGCTGCTGGCCTCGGACCCCCGCGTGCAGGTCGTCTTCACCATCGCACCCCACTCCGTGTTCGGCGCGGGCGTGCGTACCTGGCTGGAGGAGGTCGGCCCGGCGGTGGTGCCGTGGGAGCAGGCCGTGCGCACCCGCTTCGACGCGGCGCTGGCGGCCAGCCCCAGCCGTGACCTGGACATGGTGCACGCCCCGCTGGTGCTCTTCGCCCACGGGGTCGGGTTCAACAAGCTCATCCCCGCACGCCCCGGCCGGCACTCCGCCGGCCCCCGGCAGACCTACGGGCTGGCGCGGGAGAACCTGCTCCGGGAGGGGCGCCTGATCCCGGCGCGCGTCGCGCTCGCACACCAGGACGAGGAAGCGCGTCTGGCCTCGGAATGCCCGGAGGCCGCAGGGGCGGCACGGGTGGTGGGGGACGCGGTCGCCGACCGCTTGCTCTCGGCCGCCGAACACCGCGACCTGCACAGGGCCGCTCTGGGGATAGGACGTGACCAGAGGCTCGTGGTGGCCGCTTCCACCTGGGGACCCGCCTCCCTGCTCGGAGCCGACCGCCGGATCCTGGCCCACCTGGTGGCCCAGGCCCGGGAAGGCACCTGCCGGGTGGCCCTCCTGGCCCACCCGAACGTGCGCGCCGCCCACGGGGCCTGGCAGGTCGAGGAGTGGCTGCGTCCGCTCACCCGGGCCGGCCTGATCCTCGGACCGGCCTCCCCGGAGTGGGTGAACGTCCTGGCGGCGGCCGACGCCGTGGTCGGCGACCACGGGTCCACCACGCTCTACGCGACCCTGCTCGGCCGCCCCGTGTTCGTCACCCGCAGCGGAGCGGCCGACATCGACCCCGCCTCGCCCATGGGCGAGGCCCTGCGAAGCCTGCCCGTGGCGTCGGGCCAGGGCCCGTCCCTGGGCCTGCTCCTGGAAGGAGGGCCCTCCGAGGCGGAGCAGCGCACGGTGGCCCGTCTGGCCGCCCGGGTCACCTCCCACCCCCTGGGATTCGCCGACCGCGCCCGCGACCTCCTGTACGAACTGCTGCACCTTCCCGATCCCATCGCCCAGGACGCCTTCGGTCCGCCCGCCGCCGGACTTCACGGGGAGCGGTCATGAGCAGCCCGCCGCGCATCGTGGTGGCCGGCGTCGCGAACCTGTGCACGGCCGCCACCGTCACCACGACCGCCGCCTCCGGAACCGACGACCGGCGCGAGCACACCACCGCCATGACGACCGGCGTCAGCGGTGTGGGCGCCAACCTGGCCCTGACCCTGAACCGCCTGGGCACCCGGGTGGACCTGTGCACCCTCATCGGCCAGGACCCGCCCGGCCGGGCCATCCGCGCCGGACTGGAACAGGAGGGGCTCCACGGACCGGGATGCGTCCCCACCCCGTCCTCCGCACTGGCCCTGTGCCTGGTCGACGGGAACGGGAGCAGGCGCTCCGCCACCTATCTCAACGACCTCGCCGACGCCCTCTACCCCACCTCGGTCTTCACCGATCTGGTCCAGGGCGCGGACCTGGCCGTACTGACCACCATCGGGTTCACCCGGCCCCTCATCGCCCACGCCCACCGGGCGGGGGTCCCGATCGCGGTCGACGTCCACGTCGTCGCCGACATCGACCACCCCGAACAGGAACCCTGGCTGCACAGCGCCGACGTGGTCTTCTGCTCCCACGAACGGCTGCCGTGCCCGCCCCGGGCATGGATCCGGCACGTCTTCGACACCTATCCCGGATGTGTGGTGGCCGGGGTCGGGTGCGGTGACCGGGGAGCCATGGTCGGCACACGCGAGGGTCTGCTGGTGACCGCCCGCACCCGGCCGCCGCGGCCCCTGGCCAACACCATCGGTGCCGGAGACGCCCTGTTCGGGTCCTTCCTGCACGGCTGGGTGGCCGCCGGAAACCCGGCCCAGGCCCTGCACGACGCCGTCCTGCATGCGAGCTGGCTCATCGGGGACCTGTTCCCCAACCACGGCCGCCTCGACCGGGACCAGCTCCGGGAGCTGGCCCGTACTCATCCCGTCCACATGACCGTGGACCGGTGGTGAACCCCTATCCCAGCCCTTCCAGCCGCTGCTCCACACGCTTGCGGGCGGGGTCGCCGGTCACCAGAAGGGCCGATGCCCGCTCGTAAGCCGACCGGGCCCGGGTGAGGTCGCCTTCGTACTCGGCGACCTCACCCAGGACCTCCCACGCCTTGCCCTCGCCCGAAGAGGAACCCCGCGCACGCATCACCTCCAACGCCGCCTCGGTCTCGCGGCGAGCCCGGCCCGGCATCGACCGGGCCACCAGCACCGACCCCAGGGCGATCCGCACACGCGCGGCATTGTAGGGGTCGCCGGTCAGGAGCGGCAGCGCGCGCTCCAGATGCGTCTGGGCCTGGACAGGCGAGCCGGCGGCCAGATGGGCACGGCCCAACATCATCAAGGTGATCGCCTTGTTGTGCTCGATCCCGGTCTGCTCGTCCACCTCCAGCGCATCTTGAAGGTGCACGAGCGCCTCATCGAACCGCCGGTTCCGGAAGGCGAGGATGCCCCGGCGCTGCCGGGTCTGGGCGACGCGCTCCAGGTCCCCGGCCGCGGTCCAGATCTGTTCGGCGTCCGTCAGGTCGGCCATGGCGTCGTCCACACGGCCCAGGTGGCCGTACACCAGCGCGCGCTTGTTCAGCAGCCGTCCCAGCGCCCGCGTCTCTCCGAGTTCACGCGCACCGGTGATCGCCGGGGTGACCGCTCGCAGGTACAGGGACGCCTGCCCATGGTGCAGGAACAGCGACCACAACCCTTCGACCAGCCGCAGGGCCTGGCGGGGGTGTTCGCGGATGAGGGCGAGCTCGGCCAGGGCCGCCAGATTCCGTCGCTCGTCGTGCAACCACTCGGTGGCCTCGGCCGGCGTGGAGAACGGCGCCTCCTCCAGTGCCGGGGGAGCCACGGCGTACGGACGCAACAGGGCGTCCGCGGCCACGGACAGGTCACCGAACATCTCCAGGAGCCGGCCGACGCCTTCGGAGAAGGCGCGGGGGGTCTCCTCCTCAGCGGCTTTTTCGCGGGCGTGCAGTTGCAACAGGTCATGGAAGCCGTAACGGCCGTCCCGATACTCCGTCAGCAGATGGTGGTGTGCGAGGTCCTCCAACAGGCCCTCGCAGGCGGAGATCGGATCACCGGTCACGTACGAGGCGATCTGTGAGGTGAGGTCTGGGCCGGGGTGCCAGGACAGCCGCCGGTACAACCGGGCCTGAGCGGGGTCGAGGTTCCTGTAGGAGAGATCGAACGCCCCGCGCACCGATACCTCCAAACCGATCCGCTCACCCGTGTCCGCGAGCCTCCCCAGGCGTGCGGAGGTGTCTCGGAGCCTGCGTTCGACCCGGTTCCACGACCGCCAACGATGGGCGCTCTCGCCTATCGCCACGGTGCACACGGCCACCGGGAGCCCCGCGCACAGGTCCACGATGTGGCCGATCGCCGCTTCCTCCTGGCTGGTGGCCGGGGGCCGACCGCTCAACCTGGTGAGGAGTTCGACGCCCTGGGCGGAGTCCAGCGGGGGGACCGTGATGATCTCGGCTCCGTCGATCCGCAACCCTGCGAGGTGGATCCTCGAAGTGACGATCACCGTGCTCTTCTCTCCCCCGGGTAGCAGGGAGCGGACCTGCGCGGCGGAGAAGGCGTCGTCCAGGAGCAGGGCGATGCGCGTCCGGTCGGTGACCGAGCGCCACATGGCGGCGCGCGCGGCCAGGTCCGCCGGCACCGTTCCGGGCTCCACGCCCAGGGAGACCAGGAGGACTTCCAGCGCCTCGTAGGGATCGGTGACCCTCCCTTCGGAGAATCCGCGCAGGTCGACGAAAAGGGCCCCGTCCGCGCTCAGTTCCGCGTGGTCGTGCAGGAAGCGGGTGGCCAGAGCCGTCTTGCCGACTCCGGCCACGCCGGTGAGCACGATCAGGCCGTTCCTCCGATGCGTACGGGCACGGGCGAGCGCGTCGGAGACCATCGCGGTCGACTCGGACCTGCGCACGAAGGTCGCGGGCGGTGTGGGCAGTTGGCGGGGCGGGGGCCGCCGGCGTTCGCCCGTCAGGTGCACGTCGCCTCGGAGCGTGCCCACCTGGATGGAGGTCCCGCTGATATGGCCTTGGACGCGGTTCTCGGAAGGGGGACGGTGGTGGGGAGGGGTGTCCACGTTACTCCCATGACACACGGATCTTCGTTGCGGTACCGAGCAGGGGTTCGATCTCCTTCGTCGGAGTCGTATCCGGACCTGTCGATCGTGCGAGGACTTCCATGAGAACACGAAAATGTCCGTGCACGTGCATCTGCACGTTCTGGTACTCTTGCAGAAAGGCTGTGGAGTGCGACTTCGCAGTGGCTAACCAAAAGGCCCATCGCGATCAGCGATGGGCCTGATGGTCAATCCGCAATGGCTGTTAGAGGATCGCCCCCTGCTCCGGTATGTGGGTGCCCAGATAGATCACCCAGCCGAAGGCGAGGGTGAAAAAAGCAGCCGCTTCGGCTACTCTTGGGTACTTCATTGTTCTCCTAGCTAGGCCCTGAATCCTTGGTAGTTGCAGGGGCCTGGTCGGTCAGCGCAATGAGAACGGGGCGCCTCAAGGATCTGCAGTCCAGGGCGTCCCGTTTCACTGCTCTGAAGAGGGTGTTTGCCGCTTATCGGCGTGCTCTGCGTGTGACTCGGTGGCATCGTACAGACTTCCACCCTGGGGGTGGGCCTGTTTCAAAGGTCCCGAGGGTCACGATTCGGGCGGAGCCGTCGTATCCAGTAATAGCTGGATTAGTGAGGCTTCTGGCGCCGCGAGTTCATCGTACAGGGACGCGGCGGCCTCCAGGTGGGTCCGGCCCTGCCGGCTCCGGCCCAGGATGTGGAGCTGCTGTCCCAGCAGGTGATGGGCCTTCGCGCTCTCCCGCCGCAGACCGTACCGGGACGCGACGGCGAGCCCGTCCTCGAGGAGTTCCACCGCGGCCCGGGGGGCGTCGGCCTCCAGCTCGATGAGCGCCAGCCCGAGGCAGGCGTCGAAGACCGCGGCGGGGGGAGCCGAGCCGCGCATCTCCAGGCTGCGGCGGAAATAGACGCGCGCCTGGCCGGGTTCCCCGTTCATGGCATAGGCCGCCCCCGTATTGGACAGCACCATCGGAGCCGCCCACGGGTCGGGGAAGCGCTCCATGAGGTCCAGCGCCCGGGAGAGGCATTCGACGGCCCGGGCGGGGCGCTGGCGGTGAAGTGCCAGTTCCCCCATATTCGCCCACACGATGGCCTCTTGGCGGTCGTCGCCGTTCTCTTGGGCCGACGCGAGTGCGGCTTCGCAGAGGCTCCATGCCTGGCGGTGGTAACCCAGTTGCTGGAAGGCGCCGGCGAGGTTGACCTGTATCCCGGAAAGCGATCGCGGATCGGGAGACCGTTCCAGTACCGAGATCGCGTCGCTGAAATCCGCCACCGCCTCGTGGAAGGAACTCACGGTGAAGTGGCACAGGCCCCGGTGCCGCAGGGCGAAGAGGATTCCGGCCCTGTTCCCGTGTGCTTTGAAGTCCTCCAGGGCCCTTTCCAGGAAGGAGCGGCTCCGGTCGTAGTCCCCGGAGACGTAGTGGAACAGCCCCTGGAGCGCGACGCACCACACCCGCCCCAGGGGCTCGTCCATCCGGGCCCACAGGCCGTCGGCGGCGCGGGCGTGCTCATGGGCCCTGTCGAGTTCCCCGCAGCGCCACAGGGCGCGGGCCAGGTCGTAGTGGGCCCTCGCCGCTTCCCTTGCGTTCCCGTGCTCCCGCACGTACGCCACAGCCCGTTCGTGCAGCAGGAGGGCCGGCTGCCAGGGGCCGTGGAGATCCAGGTACTCGGCCACGGCGTGCGACAACTCCGCCGCCACCCCCTCCTGCCCCCGCTCGTACGCCTCCCGGATAACCGTGAGAACCCGGGGCAGTTCGGTGCGCATCCACCTTTGGGCGAGAACGGGATCCTGCTTCGCCGCCTGCGGAGCGGGACCGCGGAGGCCGTGCCCGGGGCGGTGGGGGTGGAGCACCTCGTCGGCGGCCCGGCACAGGGAGAGGTAGGTGTCGTGCATCCTGTCGTGTGTCCGACGCAGCTCCTCGGCGGACAGCGTTTCGTGGGCACGGTGGAAGGCGTGGTTCTTCAGCAGCGTGTGGAACCGGTACCTGCCCGGTTCGTGCTCCTCCAAGAGACAGGCTCCGACCAGCGCGTCCAGGGCCCGGTGCGCCTGCTGCGCGCCACCGCCGATCAGGGCGACCGCGACCGGCGCCCCTATGTCCCGCGTCGGATGCAGCCCGAGGCGCGAGAACGCCTCCCGCGCCGGCGGGTCCACGGCCCGGAGTGCCAGGTCGAACACCCGGCTCAGATCCATGTGACCGAATCGGAACGCCCCCACTCCCGACCGCTCCGAGGACGGGAACCGGGCGAGCAGTCCGTCGAGGGACCAGGAGGGGTGCAGCCGCAACATGGTGGCCATCAGCCGCAGAACGAGCGGGAGCCTGTCGCAGCGGGCGACCAACTCCTCCAACAGCGCCCTCTCGTCGGGGTGTTCGATCACACGGCCGCTGGCCGTGCTGAACATGTCCGCGCATTCGTCCACCGAGGGCAGCCCCAGCGGGAGGTGGTCGGCCTCGTCGAGTTCGGGGAGCTGGAACCTGCTGGTGATCATCGTCGCGCATTTCTCACCTGAAGGGAGCAGCCCGGAGACCTGTTCGGCGCCGGCGGCGTCGTCCAGCACCAAGAGGACCCTTCTGGACCGGGTGTGCTCCCTCCACAGGGCCACCTGGCCCGTGAAGGACTCCGGAATCCGGGAGGCCGGTATGCGCAGCAGCTGTAGCAGCTCCGTGACGGCCTCACCCGGGGTGAGCGGCTCCAGCCGTTCGTGATTGCCCCGCAGGTCCAGATACAACCGGGCATCGGGGTAGTCGCCCTTGACCTGGTGGGCGACCCTGATGGCCAGTGCGCTCTTGCCGATCCCCGCCATCCCGCTGATCACCCAGGTCCGCGGAGAGGACGGGGACTGTTCGCGCAGGCTCGTGTTCAGCAGAAGCTGCTCGGCCTCTCTGTGGCGGAACAGGGTCAGGTCACGGCCGAGGTTGTCCGGTGCCGAAGGTGCGAGGGGGCCGTCCCGGAGGGGTGTCGGGTCCTTGTCGGCCGGCGGTGCGGCGGTGTGTCGGAGGAGGGTTCGGAACTCCTGCTGTAGCTCCCTGGAGGGGTCGACGCCGAGTTCCTCCGTCAAGCGTTCCTTGAGCTGCTGGTAGAGGACCAGCGCGTCCGCGGTCCGTCCCAGCTCGCGTAACCCCCGCAGCGCATGGAGGTGGAGCACCTCGTTCAGCGGGTAGTGGACGAGGGCGTCATCCAGGACGCGGACCACCGGAGCGGCATCGCCCAGGTCCAGCGCCAGCGACGCCCACTCTCCGAGGGTCTCCTGATAAGCGCGTTCCATCGACAGCCGCATCCGGGCCATCCACCTGCCGGACAAACCGGCCAGGGGAGTACCCCGCCTCAAGCGGACGGCCTCCTCCAAGGCGGAGCGGGCGGACGCGTGGTCCCCGGCCTGTTTGAATGCCGAGGCCCGGGACCTCGCCAGGAGGAGGCGCTGCCAATCCAGACTTCCCGCGGGTAAACGGAGCAGATAACCGCCCTCGTTGTGGGACAGCAGCCCCCGGTCGACGCCGGATTCCTCCAGTCTGCGACGCAGACGTGTGATGTAGGTGTGCAGGGTGCTGCGGAATGTCGAGGAAGGGGAATCCCATAACCGCTGGGCCAACTCGGGTAGGGCGAGCGAGGTATTCCCGGCGAGGGCCAGGTGCACCAGTAGTTCGCGTTCTCGCCCGGAGCCCAGGGGGACGGGCATGCCGTTGGCATGCAGGCGGATGTCGCCGAGTACGCGAAGTTCCACGACACGATCCCTACTGTGAGAAACACCTCCGGTTCCATGGTTGCATAACCTCGGTCGCCGAAAAAGCGCTGCTCTCGCGTTCTTGGTCCGTGTCAATTATGGAATGAGCGTTTGCACGTGCATTGTCCCGAGTGTGGGCTGGTGTGGTTGTTGAAGCTGTTGTTGCGGGGGCTGTGGTCTTCTTATGCGGGGCGGTTCGGGTTGCTGTTATTTCTTTTCTGGGTGCAATCGTGTGGTCCGTTCTTCGTGGGTTTCGATATCGAGGGCGTTCTTTTTGGAATTCTGGTTCATTGTGATCGTGGCCTTCGATAGGAGCCGTGGGCACTGCTCCAGCGGGTGGCGCCCGGGGTGCCCACCCGGATCCGGGGCGCTCACCCGACCCCGGGCGGCGGCCGGCAGGTCCCGGAAGTGGGGACGGCCTGCGCCTGCATGGCGGCGGTGCATGCCGCCCTGGGTGGTAGGCGGAGTGTGGAGGGTGGCCCCGGCGGCCGCTGGGTCGCCGGGGGCCTGTGTTCGTGTCCGCTTCGCCGACGCGGGCCCTCGCCCTAGTCGCCGGACTCCCGGGTGGGGGGAGGGGCCTGGCCCTCCCAGCCCCGGAAGAGCCACGCCGTCCGGTCGCCGTCCGGGTCGGGCTCGTACACGGCCCGCGGGGACGCCCGCCCGGGGACGCTCAGCAGCGCCCCCAGTTCCTCCACGGGTACCTCGTAGATCTCCTCATGGTCGAAAACACCCTCCACCACCACCCCGTCCCAGCAGGACGGACCGCCCACGAGGCGCACGGTCACAGAGCCCGACTCGTCTCCCAGTTCCATGGGTTCGATGATGTGGCCGCTTCCCCGCGATCCTCCTCAGGACACGCCCGGGCCGCGCCGGTCAAGGGTCCCGAGTCGGCGTGACGGGCCCCCGCGCGCCGAATCGGGTCGGCGGACCCGGCTTGACACCACTCCGTCCGTAGTACTATGTTCAAACCACTTCAAGCGAAGTACTACAAACCGAGTGGAAATGAGGCGCTCCATGCCTGCCACCCCCCTCCGCCTGGACCTGACCGGGCTGCTGAACGCCGAGGCCCGCCCGCCCGTGGTGGCCCTCTCCGTCCCGGCGCAGCCCCGCCCCCGCCGCAAGAACCGTGACCAGCAGCCCAGGCCCCTCCCGGTGCGGAACGCCAGGCCCCTGCGCAAGCCGGGCGGTGTCCGTTGAACACGACCATGAGTGCGAACGACCACAACACCCCTCTCCCCGCCCCCGCCGCTCCGGCCGGGGAGCTGCGGGCCTCCCACCAGGACCGGGACACGGTGGTGGAACGCCTGCGCAACGCCGCGGTCGAGGGGCGCATCGACCACGACGAGCTGGACGAGCGCCTGGAACGGGCGCTGACGTCCAAGACCCACGCCGAGCTGGCCGCCCTGACCGCCGACCTGCCCGTGCCGCAGGACCCCGAGGAGCAGCTGCCGCCGCTGGTGCTCAAGGGCGGGATGAGCGGCGCCGTACGCGGCCCCGGCCGGTGGGAGGCGCCCGCCTACGTGATCGCCCACGGCGGTGTGGGCGGTGTGAAGATCGACTTCAGCCGGGTCCGGAGCCGGCTGCGGGAGATCCTGGTGGAGGCCTACGGGGAGACCTCCGGGGTCACGGTCGTCATCCCCGACGGGTGGACCGCCGACACCACGGGCATGGACCCCGGCGTCGGCGGCCTCAGGGACAGGACGACCCCGGACCGCCTGCCGGGAACGCCGCTGATCCGGCTCGCCGGGTCCGGCGGCATGGGGGGAGTGATCGTTCGCCACCCCAACGACAAGGAGCGGCGCAAGCTGGACGAGAACCCGGCCTAGACGGGTGATCGGGGCCGAGGAGGATCCCGGAGGCGGTTCCCGTCGGCGGTCCGGCCGGCCGCACCACGAAGTCCCGTACTCCGTAACTCCCGGAGTACGGGACTTCTCGTGTTCGCGGGGCCGGCCGCGGCCGTGGTCCCTACCGACCACCGGCACTCCGGGGAGGGCCGCCGTCCGTGTCGTCGGTACCGCCGGCCGCTCACTCGGCGCCGCCCGGCGGGAACCGGAGGGCGGCGCCGAGAAGCCGCGGGCGCGGCCGGGCGGGGGTCAGCAGCGGTAGGTGGTGCCGTTGGCGGCCCGTCCCCAGTTGCAGGTGCTGATCGAGCCGGAACTGCTGTTGTTGTCGGCGCTGCCGGGCCGCTTCAGGCGCAGGTCGGGGTTGTTGGGGCCGTCGTTGCGCAGTACGTGGCGTCCGTAGCCGCGGTAGATCTGGTGGGCGCCGCTCGCGTACCGGTTGGTGCCGCTGCCGGTGCGCACGTAGGCCACCGCCCCGGCCGGCAGGTTGTAGGACGGCAGGGGGCGGCCGTAGGTGTTGGTGGTGATGTCGGGGACGTAGCCGCCCACGTTCACGGTGCGGGTGGTGACGTTCTTGATGACGAAGTACTCGCCGTTCAGGCTGGTGTTGCTGTTGGTGTCCGAGCCGGCGGCGTTGGGGCGCACGTGGGTGATCATCAGCGCGCCGGTGGTGGAGGCGGCCTGTGCCGGGGCCGACATCAGGGTGGCGGCGGTGAGGGCGGCCGCGGCGATGGCGGCGGCGCGCGCGAGGGGGCCTGGCATGTGGACGCTCCTGAGATGGAAAAGCGTGGATGAAGGAGGCGTCATCGTCCCAACCCGGGGCGGGTGCGCGTCGTGATTTAGCTGGATATGGCCGCTTTTGGTCAGGCTGTGCACCTACCCGGCGGTACCGCGTCCACGAACGGGGGTGCCTGCTGCCTTCGCCTTTCCTGCCGTGGCCGACCGGACACGGGAGCGGCGGGTCCTGCGGGACGGGACCGGCCTCGCGCCAGGGATGCGGGTCGGTGGCGGGGGCGCCGGAGGCGGCCGGGGAACCCGGTGAGCCCGCCACGGCCTTCCCTCGGTCCAGGCCCCGGGCGGGTGTCGCAGGGCGTAGGGTCCGGGTGCTTTTGTCACAGCGGTCTTCTAGGTTGCCCCGTATGACGGACGACCTTCTCGACATCCGCCTGTGGGTCCACTATGGGCAGGCGGACCTGGTCGACGGTGAAGCGGGCTTCGGCGTGGTGCCCCTGGGCGGGCCCTCGGGCATGTTGTGTCCGGGGCCCCGCCTGTCCGGTCACGTGACCCTGCTGACCGGTCTGCACACGGGGTACGTGGACCTATCGGTGAACGTCACCGGAACCGACCCCGGCCCGGCCCTGGACGAGTACGAGGACGCCGTGGAGGTCAGCCTCTACATGCCGCAGGGTGCTCCGGTCCTGGTCGAGTGGGCCGGCGAAGGGGCGCACACCCTGCCGGAGCCGTCCACCGGGCCGGGGTGGTACCGGTTGCGCTACCACGCCCGCGACGCGGACGCGGGGGCCGACGACACGGGCGAAAACGACGAGGACGGGGAGGAGTGCAACCCGGTGGACGCCTACCTCCTCCAGATCTGGCCCGCGCCCGAGGCGGCCCCCCGCGTTGTCGCCGCGTACAGCCGCACGATGCGGTACTGGCTCGCAGCGGGTTCCTGAGGCATCGCGGCTCCTGCGTCGGCCGGGGTCCTGTCGCGGGAGCCGCGCATTGCGCGGAACGAGGCGGGCATACGGAGCTCGGCCGCCGTCGACCGGAAGCGGACGGGCGCCCGCGGATCCTGTCTGGGATGTACGGCTCGCCGTCTGAAGCCCCTGCGATCGCCCGACCGCTGATCAGTGCGTGCCCTCACGCCGCGCGGACGGGTTCACCGGGGTGCCACAATGCCGTGCATGACCGATCGACCAGGTGCCCCCGGGCTCGCCCATCCCCCGAGCCTGCCGCTTCCGGAAGAGCTGTGGCGGCACGGTGCCTTCTGCGTCCTCATCCGCGCGGCCCTGGGCGGGGCGACCGACGAATGGTTCCGCGCCCACTGGCTGTCCGGGCGGGAGCGCGTCGGCTGCGAGGACGGGGGCGGCAACTGGTGGGAGCTCGAAGCGCTCCCCGAGGGGCGCGCGGTCCTCTACGGCGAGGACCACGAGATGAGCGGCGCCCGCCGGCCGAAGCCCCGCTGGACCTGCTCGCCGGCGCACCGGAGTTGCTGCGGGCGGACCGGCTGCGCTCCATGGACGACATGCTCGGCCACGTCCACTGGTTCGACGGCGCCTCCTGGGAGCGCGTCGCCTACCCTCCCGAGTTCCGGGACGGCGGCCTGGGGAGCACCGCCGGCCGGTACTTCACCGAGTGGCGGGCCCTGGAGGAGGCGATGCGGCCGCTGGGCGACGGGCTGCTCGTGGAGGCGGACGCGGGGGAGGGGCCCGGCGGGTGGTCGAGGCCCTGTTCGAGGCGGCGGCCCGGCGGCGCTGCACCCGCGAGGTCCTCGACGGCCTCCTGGGCGACCTGAACCGCTCGCTGGAGTACGACGACGACCCCCCGGAGTCCCTCGACGTGGAGGCGGCCTTCGACATCGCCCTCCGGGCCGGCTTCACCCCGCCGGGCAGCTGAGGGCCGCCCGGCGCCCGGAGCGGTGGCCGGGCGAGGGGTGCGACCTTTCGCCCGGATCAGACCCGGGCGCTCCCGGGAGCGTCCTCCGCCCGGTTCCAGGCGTGCCAGGCGAGGTAGGCGAACGGGAGCACCACGAGCAGGTCGGCCGCGTAGGCGACCCACTCCAGGCGCAGGACCCTGCCCGCCGGAAAGGCGACGGCCGCGATACAGATGAACGCGGCCACCCAGCGGGGCGCAATCCGGGTCCAGCCGGCCATCAGGCCGAAAATGAAAAGCGAGAGCGGGAAGACCGGGCCGGGGAGCCACAGCAGGGGGATGCTCTGGGGAGGATAGTCCGAGAAGCTCGCCAGGGATACGTCGCCGACCGTTCCCAGTGATTCCTCGAAGAATCCCTGAAGGCCGAAGGAGACGGTTCCGAGTATTCCCACGAGGAGCATGAAAAGCCAGATCCCGGAGATCCGGGGAAGGTGTTCGCGGAGCCGTCCGTACTCTCCGATGAGGCCGTACACCCAGGGTGGCATGGACAGGGCGATCAGCATGCCGCCGGTGGCGCCGTAGTGGCCATTGTTCCAGAAGAACGGAGAAAGGGAGAATATGGCCGGGCCGAGCAGGAGCGCCGCCGCCTGCAGCCTTTGTGTGAACATGGCGACATGATACGGATTCCGGATGCTTTTTCAAGCATGCCCCGGGTGCTCGCGGTATTCGCCCGGGAGGGGCTGTTCGGATATTTCCGGAAAAGTTCATCGCCTATTCTGTGGCGGTGGCCGGGAGCCGTTGTCGGCTTTCTCCGATACTGCTGCTCCGCCGCCCGCCTGCCACCCGGGACCTCCCTCCGCCTGTGCGCGGATGGACGGCCGACGGCCCCGGCGGGCGGGTGCCCGGCCCGGGGCCGTCGGTCTGATGAGCGCCGTGCGGGCGCGTGCGGGTCAGTCCGGGCGCCCGCGCCCGCGGGACCTCCGGCGCGACCCGCCCGCACCGCGCCGGCGGTGGAGGTGGGCGGCGTGCTCCAGGTAGCGCTGGAACAGCGACTCGGCCACCGGGTTGTGGCCGCGCACCCGCATCAGCCAGTGGGGCATGGTCCGTTCGTGCAGCCACAGGAAGCCGATGGTGAAGCCGAAGCTCAGCATCGCCTGCAGCGCGAGGAACGACGGCAGCGGCTCGCGCAGCGCGGTGCCCCCGGTCACCCACGCCACCATGTGGGCGTCGAACAGCCGGGCGGCGGGGAACCCGAGCAGCCAGTACAGGGCCAGCGGGGCCACCGCGCCGATCGGGAAGACCCCGCGTGCCAGCAGCACGCTGTAGGCGGCGCCGAGGACGGCCAGCGGCAGGCCCAGGGCCAGTCCGACGGTCCCGGTCAGGGCCGGGGACAGCCCCGCCACCATCCCGAGGCCCGTGGCGAACAGGCCGGCGACGGCGCCGATGGCCGCTCCCGGGAGCGCGACCTCCAGGTGGGCGGCCGCGCTCCCTCCCAGCCGGAGGGCGGACGAGGCGGGCATCAGTCGACCACCACCCCGAAGGCGAACAGCGAGTAGAAGAGCGCTCCCAGGTAGAACACGGCCGCGAACGCGATGATCGCGTTGGAGACGATCCCGGGGCGGATGGGCTTGGGCAGCGTGATGTTGTTGACCAGCAGCAGCACCACGCAGTACGCGCCCATCGCGAAGGCCGACAGGAACGCCAGCACGTCCAGGATGGCCGCGGGCCCGTCGGCCGGCCCGAACAGCAGGATGACGATGCCGAAGGCGATCAGCCCCCACAGGAACATGCCGTACAGCTTCGAGAGCCCGAACCGCTTGGCGCCCGGCACGAAGTTGTAGGTCATGTCGGCCTGGCCGCGCGAGAAGGAGTCGAACAGGCCCAGCGTCGCGTTGAGGCCGATCAGGGCGATGAACAGGAAGAACACCGTTCCGAGGATCGGGCTGCCGGCGGCGGAGAAGGCGCCCGCCATCGCGTCCAGCGACGCGTCCCGGTCGCCGGCCCGGATCAGCTCCGTCACCTGCGGGTCGAACCGGGCCGCGGACTGGGCCAGGACGGTGAAGGAGACCGTCACCAGCATGGTGATGCCCCAGAACAGCACCAGGGCGTCGAAGGTGACCCAGCGGCGCCACCCCTTCCACTTCTCCATCTCCGCGGGGTCGGAGGTGTCGAACATGTAGCCGTGGGAGGGCATGGCCTCCTGCTCGCCGGCGTGCCGCAGCCCCCGGATCTTGGGGATGTGCACGCCCATGCCCGCGCCCTTGTCGCGCAGGTGCAGGGTGTACCACATCTGCTGCATGCCGGAGGGCCCGGCGAAGGCGATCGCGCCGACGATGATGGGGAACCAGGCCGCCGTCATCGCCTCGTCCGGGAGGTACCCGAACGAGAACATCCCGGTGAGGGTGGAGCTGAGGTCCGACAGGTTGCCGACCATCGACGCGACCACCGAGGTGCCGACCACCAGCAGGCCGATGCAGATGGAGAGCACGTTCTCCAGCAGGTCGTAGATGACCTTGGCGAGGGTGAAGACCACGCCGACGAGGATCATGCCGGCCACCGCGGTGGCCTGCCAGGGGATGCCGGTCACCCGTTCGAAGGCGGACGCCCCGGCCGACAGGTGGCCGGGCCAGATGTAGACCAACATCGCCGTCACGAAGAAGAACCACATCAGCGGTTTGAACACGCGCGCGGCGCCGTAGAAGATGCTCTCCCCGGTGGCCATCGCGTACCGGGACATCTCCAGCATGACCACGGCCTGGAGGGAGAGGCCGATCAGGAACAGCCAGCGGATCTCCGGGCCGAAGATCAGCACCAGGCGCGGCCACATGTAGGACTCGCCCATGCCCACGCCCAGGGCGACGAGGAACACGGTCGGTCCGAGGATGTGGATGGAGGGGGGAGCCTTGGGCAGGCTCCGGATGGGCATCGGCTCCAGCCGGCCCGCCTTCCAGTACCGCTCCTCCTGCGGGGGCGCGGCGTCGTCGGCCGGCGGTTCGGCGGGGGTTCCGGTCGTGGCGGAGTCGGCGGTCACCGGTTCGGCGGGGGGACCGGACTCGGAGGGGTGGGCCCGGCGCTGCGCCGGGATGTGGGCTCCCCGGGTCTCGGGCGAGGCCGGGGGTTCCGAGGGACGGGGGGTGGGGGGTGAGGAATCCAAGGCGATACTCCGTGTGTGCGCGAATGCGAGTCGGTGGTTCGCATGTCGCCCCCGGGTGGTGCTGCACCTCCCTGTCGTGTCGGGTACGCGGTCGGATCACCGTGGCCGGACGTGGCTGTCGTGGCGGTGACCGGGCCCGGCGGCCTTGCGGCGGCGGCTCCAGGGCCGCCGGGCGGGTATGGCGCGTGTTGCGGTTCGGTGGCTGTCGCGTGTCGTGGCGGCCCGGCCGGAGCGGTCGGCTCCGACCGGGCACCCGGTCAGAGTAGTCCGGCGGCGCGGGCCCAGCGATACTTCGCGCCCAGCACCTTCACCGGCATCTCGGTCGTGTAGGGGTAGGCGACGATCCCGTGCTCGAACAGCTTCCGGCTCGCCGCCTCGACCTCGGTGTCACCCGAGAGGGAGGCCACCACCGGCTTGTCGATCCCGGCCGCGCGGGCCTTGCCCACCACGTCGATCACGACGTCGGCGAAGACCAGCGGCGGCGTGACGATGGTGTGCCAGTAGCCGAGGACCAGCGAGTGCACGCGGGGGTCCTCCAGCCCCAGGCGGATCGTCTTCTCGTAGGTGGAGGGCGGCTCGCCGCCGGTGATGTCCACCGGGTTCCCGGCCGCCCCGAACGGCGGGATGAAGGCGCGGAAGGCCTCGTCCAGGTCCGGCGGGATCTCGTACAGCGACATCCCGTTGTCCACCACCGCGTCCGACAGCAGCACGCCCGAGCCGCCCGCGCCGGTGATGATCACGATGTTCTCGCCGCGGGGGGCGGGCATGACCGGCAGGGCGCGGCCGTACTCCAGGAGTTCGGTCAGCCCGGGGGCGCGGACCACGCCCGCCTGGCGGAGGATGTCGTCGTAGACCTTGTCGTCCCCGGCGAGCGCGCCGGTGTGCGACCCGGCGGCGCGGGCCCCCGCGGAGGTCCGGCCGGCCTTGAGCACGACCACGGGCTTCTTCGGGACCACCTCGCGGGCGGCTGCGACGAACGCCCGGCCGTCCTTGAGGTCCTCCAGGTGCATGGCGACCGCGTTGGTGTGCTCGTCCTGGCCGAAGAAGGTGAGCAGGTCGTCCTCGTCGATGTCGGCCTTGTTGCCGACGCCCACGATCGCCGACACGCCCGTGCGCGTGCTGCGGCTGTACCCCAGGATCGCCATGCCGATCCCGCCGGACTGCGAGGTCAGGGCGGTCCCGCCGGCCACGTCGTACGGCGTGCAGAAGGTCGCGGACAGCTTCTGCGGCGTGTAGTAGTACCCGTAGATGTTGGGCCCGAGGATGCGGACCCCGTGCCGCCGGGCCACGGCGAGCACCTCGTCCTGGAGCTCCTGCTCGCCGGTCTCGGCGAAACCGGACGGGATGAGGATGGCGCCCGCCACCCCCTTGCGCCCGGCCTCCTCCAGGGCCCCGGCCACGAACCTGGCCGGGATGGCGAAGACCGCCACGTCCACCTCGCCGGGCACGTCGGCGATGGACTTGTAGGAGGGGAGGCCGTTGACCTCGGCCGACTTCGGGTTGACCGGGTGGATGGCGCCCTCGTAGCCGCCGTCCACGATATTGCGGATGACGGAGTTGCCGATCTTGCCCGCCTCGTTGGAGGCGCCGATGACGGCGATGGAGCGCGGCTTGAAGATGCGCTCCATGGACGCCAGGATCTCCTCCCGCCCGAACTTGCGGGGCCCCTCGGCGGGCGCGAAGTCCAGGACGAACCGCAGGTCGGCGGCGATGGCCCCGGAGGCCGAGGCGAACACGGGGTTGAGGTCGGCCTCCGCGATCTCGGGGAAGTCCGTGACCAGCTCGGACAGGCGCACCAGCAGGTCGGCCAGGGCGCCCCGGTCCACCGCCTCGGCGCCCCGGACCCCGTCCAGGACCTCGGCGGCCCTGATGTCGGCGACCTGGGCCAGCGCCTCCTCGCGGCTGACCGGGGCCAGGCGGAAGGAGACGTCCTTGAGGACCTCCACCAGCACGCCGCCCAGCCCGAACACCACGACCTTGCCGAACGTGGGGTCGGTGGTGGCGCCGACCAGGACCTCCAGGCCGCCCTGGACCATCTGCTGGACCTGCACGCCGTCGATGCGCGCGTCGGGGTCGTGGGCGCGGGCGTTGGCGGTGATGCGCTCGAAGGCCGCGGCGACCTCCTCCGCGCTGTTCAGCCCGATCTCCACCCCGCCCGCGTCGGTCTTGTGCAGGATGTCGGGGGAGACGATCTTGGCGGCCACGGGCAGGCCGAGCCCGGTGGCCAGGGCGGCGGCCTCCTCGGCGGTGCGGGCCAGGGCCTCGCCGGGGACGGGGATGCCGTAGGCCTCCGCGAGGACGCGGCTCTCGGGGGCGGTGAGGGCGGACCGGCCCTCGGCGCGGGCCCTGTCGAGGACCTCGCGGACCGGGGCGGGATCCCGGTCGGAACGCTCGGGGGTGTAGACGGCCATGCGCTCAGATCACTCCGTTCGATGAGAGCTCTGCCAGTTCCTCGTCGGTCAGGCCCAGCTCGTCGCGGTAGATGTCGGCGTTGTGCTCGCCGAGCAGGGGGGACCGGTCGACCTCCACCGGGGAGTCGGAGAGGCGGATGGGCGAGGACACGGTGTGGTAGGTGCCGCGCTCGGGGTGGGCGACCTCGGTGATCACGCCGTTCTCGCGCAGGGTGGGGTCCTCGATGATCTCCCGGGTGGACATGATCGGCCCGCAGGGGATGTTGTGCGCGTTGAGCGCGGCGAGCACGTCCCACTTGGGCAGCTCCCGGGACCACTCCTCGATCAGGGCGAAGGCCTTGTCGAGCTTGTCGAGCCGGGCCTCGGGGGTGGCCCACTCGGGGTCCTGGGCCAGCTCGGGCCGGCCGATCAGCCGGGTGATGGGCTCCCAGCCCGCGGGCTGGATGATCACGTACACGTAGTCGTTGGGGCCGCCGGGCGCGGTGCGCACGGCCCAGCCGGGCTGTCCGCCGCCGGACGCGTTGCCCGAGCGCGGGACCTCGTCGGCGAAGTCGTCGTTGGGGTACTCCGAGAGCGGACCGTGGGCGAGCCGCTGCTGGTCGCGCAGCTTGACCCGGCACAGGTTGAGCACCGCGTCCTGCATGGCGACCTGGACGCGCTGGCCCCGGCCCGTGTGCACCCGCTGGTACAGGGCGGCGAGGATACCGGCTACTGTATGCATCCCGGTGCCCGAGTCACCGATCTGCGCCCCTGTGGCCAGCGGCGGCCCGTCCTCGAACCCGGTGGTGCTCATGGAGCCGCCCATGGCCTGGGCGATCACCTCGTAGGCCTTGAAGTCGGCGTACGCGCCCGGGCCGAAGCCCTTGATCGAGGCGTAGACGAGCCTCGGGTTGGTCTCGGCGAGCACCTCCCAGGTGAACCCCATCCGGTCCAGGGCGCCGGGCGCGAAGTTCTCCACCAGGACGTCGCTGCGGCGCACCAGGTCCAGGAAGATCCGCTTGCCCTCGGCGCTCTTGGTGTTCAGGGTGATGCTCCGCTTGTTGGAGTTGAGCATCGTGAAGTACAGGCTGTCCACGCCGGGCTTGTCCCGGAGCTGGCGCCGGGTGATGTCGCCCGAGGGCGCCTCCAGCTTGACGACGTCGGCGCCCATCCACGCGAGGATCTGGGTCGCGGACGGCCCCGACTGGACATGGGTCATGTCCAGGACGCGGACCCCGTCGAGTGCCTTGCCCATGACTCTCCTTCCGGGCTACTTGTACATCGTCTGGTTCAT
Source organism: Nocardiopsis changdeensis (assembly GCF_018316655.1). Classification (GTDB taxonomy): domain Bacteria; phylum Actinomycetota; class Actinomycetes; order Streptosporangiales; family Streptosporangiaceae; genus Nocardiopsis; species Nocardiopsis changdeensis. The sequence continues at coordinate 2,821,411 of NZ_CP074133.1, forward strand.
GGTCCCCGGGGCGTACACCTCGGGGTCGATCCAGACGTTGATCAGGGAGGGCTTGCCGGACTCGCGGGCGCGCAGCAGGGCCGGGCCGATCTCGGCCGGGTCGGTGACCTCCTCGCCGTACCCGCCGAGCATCTTCGCGAACTCGGAGTAGCGCACGTCGCCCAGCGTGTTGCCGAGCTCGCCCCGGTCGGCGCCGTACTTGGCGATCTGCCCGTAGCGGATCTGGTTCATCGAGGAGTTGTTGCCGACGATCCCCACGAAGGGCAGGTCGAAGCGGACCAGGGTCTCGAAGTCCCAGCCGGTGAGGCTGAAGGCGCCGTCGCCGAACAGCGCCACCACCTCCTTGTCCGGCCGTGCGTACTTGGCCGCCATCACGAACGGGATGCCGACGCCGAGCGTGCCGAGCGGGCCCGGGTCCATCCAGTGGCCGGGGGACTTGGGCTGGACCACCTGTCCGGAGAAGGTGACGATGTCGCCGCCGTCGCCGACGTAGACGGAGTCCTCGGTGAGGAACTTGTTGATCTCGTTGACCAGGCGGTAGGGGTGGATCGGGGTGGAGTCCGAGGTCAGCAGGTGCGCGCGCTTGTCGAGCGCGGCCTGCTCCTGGGTGCGCAGCTCCTCCAGCCAGCCCTTGCGGGCCTGGGCCCCGGTGTCGCCGTACCCGGAGACCGCCTGGAGCACCGAGGAGAGGACGACGTCGGCGTCGCCCACGATGCCGAGGTCGATGTCGCGGTTCTTGCCGACGGTGGCGTAGCTGAGGTCGATCTGCACGACGGTGGCGTCGGGGGACAGACGCTTGCCGTAGCCCATCCGGAAGTCGAACGGGGTGCCGACGATGATGATGAGGTCGGAGTTGGTGAAGGCGTAGCGCCGGGAGAGCTGGAAGTGGTGCGGGTCCCCGGGCGGGAGGGTGCCGCGCCCGGCGCCGTTCATGTAGGCGGGGATGTTGAGCGCGCGGACCAGCTCGACGGCGGAGTCGGTGGCCCGGGTGGTCCACACCTGGTTGCCGAGCAGGATGCTGGGCCGTTCCGAGCGCACGATCAGCTCGGCGAGGCGCTCGATGGCGGCGGGGTCGCCGGCCTGGCGCGTGGACGCCCGGTAGTGTCCGGCGGCCGGGATGCGGGCCCGCTCCACCGGGACCCTGGCGTCCAGGACGTCGCGGGGGATCTCCAGGAAGGCCGGCCCGGGGGCGCCGTTGTTGGCCTCGCGGAAGGCCATGGAGACCATGTCGGCGACCCGCTCGGTGTGCGGGACGGTGGCCGCGAACTTGGAGATCGGGTTGATCATGTCCACGTGCGGCAGGTCCTGGAGGGACCCCATCTTGTGCTGGCTGAGGGCTCCCTGCCCGCCGATGACCAGCATGGGGCTCTCGGCCCGATAGGCGTTGGCGATGCCGGTGACCGCGTCCGTGGTGCCCGGGCCCGCCGTCACGACTGCGCAGCCGGGCCTGCCGGTGATCCGGGCGTAGCCGTCGGCGGCGTGCGCGGCGACCTGCTCGTGCCGGACGTCGATCACGTCGATGCCCTCGTCGGCGCAGCCGTCGTAGATGTCGATGATGTGGCCGCCGCAGAGCGTGAAGATCACGTCGACGCCCTCGGCCTTGAGCGCCTTGGCCACCAGGTGGCCACCGGAGATCGTGGTGTTTTCGCTGTTGGTTTCGGTGGATACCTTGCCGTCGGCCATCGGTGCGACGACCCCTTTCGTGCGGGAGAGGACTGGTGTGCTTCGCCGTTGGATGCGGGGGAGTCTGAAGTTCGGATACTGTATACCGTGTGCATCACATTGGAGCACTCCGGCGGCCCGCTGTCCAGACCCCGTGGGGAAGCGTCCGGATCGGCAGCGGCCTGCGCAGCCGGGCCGCCAGGACCGCGGCCGAGGCCGGGAGCAGGGCGGAGACCGCGAGGTAGGCGGCGTGGGAGCCCGCCGGGACCAGGGACAGGAGCGCGATCGCCCCGCCCACCCCGAGCAGGCCGCCGACCGCCTTGGAGCCGTGGACGAGACCGGGGAGGTCCGCCGGGTGTCCCGGGCCGCCGTGGCGCCCGGCGCCGAAGTGCCCCTCGGTGATCGCCCTGGTGAGCGGGTAGCAGGACCCGGTTCCCACGCCCACCACGAGCCCCAGGCAGACCAGCAGCGGGAGCGGGCCGTCCTGGATCGCCGCGGCCAGCCCGGCCTGGCCGAGCGCGGTCGCGGCCAGGAGCACCGCGAGGGTCCGGCGCCGTCCGGCGCGCTCGGCGACGACGCTCGCGGCCAGCCGGCCGAGCCCGCTGGCCAGGGCGAACGCCGTGATCACCGTTGCGACCTCCGTGGGGTCGCGGCCCAGGCCCAGCGCGAGCGCGGGCAGCGCCACGAGGGTGAACAGCCCCACGGCCCCGGACAGCGCCACGATCGTGTGCAGGGCGGGCAGCGAGCGCCCGCTCGCCCAGGCCTGGCCCGCGCTGAAGTCGCGTGCGGCCGGGGGATCGGCGCTCCGCCGCAGCGCGGCCGCGCGCGGGTCGCGCTCCGGGGGCCACCAGTGCGCCGGGGCGCCGCGCTGCCCGATCCCGCCCGCGGCGCCGAGGGCGAGCACGCCCAGGGCCAGGGCGGTGGAGGCCGCGGCCAGGGACTCGGGGGACAGACCCAGGACCAGCGCGGGCAGCAGCGGGACCGGGCCCAGGGCGAAGGCCCCGCCCACGGCGCCCAGGCGTACGGTGTGCCGGTCCGGGAACCAGCCCTCCACCAGGTCCGCGCAGGAGTGGTAGACCAGCCCCGCGCCCGCGCCGCCGAGCAGGCCGTAGCCCGCGGCGGCGGCCAGGGGGTCCGAGGCGTGGCCGACCGTGTACAGGGCCGCGGCGCACAGCGCCGTGCCCAGGAGGATCGCCGCACCCGGGCCGGCCGGGCCGCGTGCCCCGAGCAGCCGCGGGACGGGCGCGAAGGAGCCCTGGACCAGCGCCCAGACGAGGAACGGGACCAGGGCCTGGGCGGGGGACCAGCCGTGCGCCGCGATCAGCACGGGCACCGCGGCCCCGTAGCCGAACTGGAGCACGCCCACGGCCGCCGCGGCGAGCAGGATGCGCAGGAGCAGGGCGGGCCGGGACAGGCCGGTCAGCTCCCGGGCGGAGGGGCCCACCGTGTACCGCCTGCCCAGCCAGTCGCGGACGTCCGAGGCGTCCGCGGCGGGTGCGGCGACGGGGGCCGGTGTCGGCGGGGGGCGACGGGCCGGTGGCTCCGGCAGGTGGCGGGGGAACATGGCGGCACCTCCTTGTATGCAGTATGCAAAATGAGGTGTGGCTTGTGAAGAGGAGACTTCGGGCGGATGCCTATTGAATACTGCATACAGTATGAGGTATCCCTGTGAGAGGGGGCGAGAAGCGTACAGAGGAGGAGTGTTGGATCTCTACGAGTACGAGGCCAAACAGATCTTCGGCGAGTACGGTGTCGCGCTGGTCCGCGGCGAGATCGCCGACACCCCGGAGCAGGCCGCCGCGGCGGCCGGCCGCCTGGGTCGGAAGGTCGTGGTCAAGGCCCAGGTCAAGACCGGTGGCCGCGGTAAGGCCGGCGGCGTCAAGGTCGCCGAGGGCCCCGAGGACGCCCAGGCCAAGGCCGAGCAGATCCTCGGCATGGACATCAAGGGCCACACGGTCCGCCGCGTCCTGGTCGAAGAGGCCTCCGACATCGCGGAGGAGTACTACTTCTCCTTCCTGCTGGACCGGGCCGAGCGCAGGTTCCTCTCGATCTGCTCCGCCCGGGGCGGCATGGAGATCGAGGAGGTCGCCGAGACCGACCCCGGTGCGGTGGTGCGCACCCCGGTGGACCCCACGGGGGTGACGACCTCGGACGCCCTGGACATCTGCCGGGCCGCCGGGATACCCGACCGCGCCCGCGGCGCCGTCGCCGCGGTGATCGCGCGCCTGTGGGACGTCGCCTCCGGCGAGGACGCCACGCTCGTCGAGGTCAACCCGCTCGTGCTGACCGGGGACGGCCGTGTCATCGCCCTGGACGGCAAGGTCACTCTGGACGACAACGCCCTGTTCCGGCACCCGGAGCGCAGCGGCTTCGCGGACCCGCACGGCACCGACGAACGCGAGGCCCGTGCGGCCGAGCGGGGACTCAACTACGTCAAGTTGGACGGTGAGGTCGGCATCATCGGCAACGGTGCGGGCCTGGTCATGTCCACCCTGGACGTGGTCGCCTACGCCGGCGAGGCGTTCGGCGGGGTCAAGCCCGCGAACTTCCTCGACATCGGCGGCGGCGCGTCGGCCGAGGTGATGGCCAACGGCCTGGAGATCATCCTGGGCGACCCCTCGGTCAAGAGCGTGTTCGTGAACGTCTTCGGCGGCATCACCGCGTGCGACGCGGTCGCGAACGGCATCGTGCAGGCCCTGGAGCTGCTGGAGGGCCGGGGCGAGGACGTGTCCAAGCCGCTGGTCGTGCGGCTGGACGGCAACAACGCCGAGCTGGGCTAGGCAGATCCTCACCGACCGCGCCCACCCGGCCGTGCGCCAGGTCGACACCATGGACGGCGCCGCCGCGCAGGCCGCCGAACTCGCGGCGAAGTAGCAGGGAGCAACACACCATGGCCATCTTCCTCACCAAGGACAGCAAGGTCCTCGTCCAGGGCATGACCGGGTCGGAGGGCACCAAGCACACCCGCCGGATGCTCGCCTCGGGCACCAACATCGTGGGCGGGGTCAACCCGCGCAAGGCCGGGCAGTCGGTGGACTTCGACGGCACCGAGGTGCCGGTGTTCGGCACCGTCGCCGACGCGATGGAGAAGACGGGTGCGGACGTCACCGTGATCTTCGTGCCGCCCAAGTTCACCAAGGACGCCGTGATCGAGGCGATCGACGCCGGGATCGGCCTGGCGGTGGTGATCACCGAGGGCGTGCCGGTGCACGACACCGCCGAGTTCTGGTCCTACGCCCAGTCCAAGGGCAACAAGACCCGCATCATCGGCCCCAACTGCCCGGGTCTGATCACCCCGGGCCAGTCGAACGCGGGCATCATCCCGGCGACCATCACCAAGCCGGGCCGGATCGGGCTGGTGTCCAAGTCCGGGACGCTGACCTACCAGATGATGTACGAGCTGGCCGACATCGGTTTCTCCTCAGCGGTGGGTATCGGCGGGGACCCGATCATCGGGACCACGCACATCGACGCGCTGGCGGCGTTCGAGGCCGACCCGGACACCGACGTGATCGTGATGATCGGTGAGATCGGCGGGGACGCCGAGGAGCGGGCGGCGGCGTTCATCCGGGAGAACGTGTCCAAGCCGGTGGTCGGGTACGTGGCGGGGTTCACCGCGCCCGAGGGCAAGACCATGGGGCACGCGGGCGCGATCGTGTCCGGTTCCTCGGGGACCGCGGCCGCGAAGAAGGAGGCGTTGGAGGCCGCCGGCGTCAAGGTCGGCAAAACCCCCAGCGAAACCGCAGGGCTCGTCCGGGCCACTCTGGCGGCCGCCGAAGACCGAGAGGAGGGGGACGGCTCCGCTGCGGCGGAGGCGCCCGCGACCGCATGACGGCGACGACCCTGAAACCCGGTACGGAGTGGGCGGCCCTGTACGCCCGCTGCCGCGAGATCGCCCCGGAGGCCTTCGGGCCCGACCGGGTGCACAACCGCTGGGGCGGCCGCTGGCGCGCCGACGGGCGGCCGCGCACCTCCTACTCCCCGGTGGACGGCACCGAGATCGCCGGGCCGCCCATGCTCGACACCTCCACCGCCGCCCGGGCCGTGGCGGCGGCCGCGATCGAGCACCGCGCCTGGACCCGCGTCCCTCTCGAGGAACGGCGCTCCCGCGTCCGCGCCGCGGTCCGGTCCTGGAGCGAGCACCGGGACACCCTGGCCCTGGCGCTGGTCTGGGAGATCGGCAAGCCCTGGCGGCTGGCCCGCCAGGACGTCGACCGCGCCATCTCCGGTGTGGAGTGGTACCTGGACGAGATCGACGGGATGCTGGACGGGAGGCGGCCGCTGGAGGGGCCCGTCAGCAACATCGCCAGCTGGAACTACCCCATGAGCGTCCTGGCGCACGCCATGTGCGTGCAGGCCCTCGCGGGCAACGGGGTGATCGCCAAGACGCCGACCGACGGCGGGCTCGTGTGCCTCACCCTCGCCGTCGCCCTGGCGGTGGCGGAGGGCCTCCCGTTCACCCTGGTCGGCGGGGGCGGCAGAGACCTCTCCCCGGCACTGGTCCGCAGCCCGGAGATCGGCTGCGTGTCCTTCGTCGGCGGCCGCGACACCGGCGGCCGGGTCGCCGCCGACCTGGCGGACCTGGACCGGCCCCACATCCTGGAACAGGAGGGGCTGAACTGCTGGGGGGTCTGGGAGTACGACGACTGGGACACCCTCTCCGGCCAGATCCGCAAGACCTTCGACTACGCCAAGCAGCGCTGCACGGCCTACCCCCGGTTCGTGGTGCAGAGGACCCGCTTCGCCGACTTTCTCCAGGCGTACCTGGCCGCGGCGGCGGGGGTGCGGTTCGGCCACCCGCTCGCGGTCGCCGACCCCGGGGACGACCTGCCCGAACTCGACTTCGGGCCGCTGATCAACGCGGCCAAGGCCAAGGAGCTCAACGACCGGGTGGCGGAGGCCGTCGCGGGCGGGGCGGTGCCCCTGTACCGCGGGTCCCTGTCCGACGCCCTGCTGCTCCCCGGCCAGAACACCGACGCCTACATGGCGCCCGTGGCCCTGCTGGAGCCGCCGAGGTCCTCCCCGCTCTTCCACGCCGAGCCCTTCGGGCCGGTCGACTCGGTCGTGCTGGTCGACACCGAGGCCGAGCTCATGGCGGCGATGAACGCCAGCAACGGCGCCCTGGTCGCCACGCTCTCCTGCGACGACACCGACACGGCCGCACGCCTGGCGGCCGGTGTGCGGGCCTTCAAGGTCGGCGTCAACCGCCCCCGCTCGCGCGGCGACCGCGACGAGCTGTTCGGCGGCCTGGGCGACTCCTGGCGGGGGGCCTTCGTCGGGGGCGGGCTCCTCGTGCACGCGGTCACCCGGGGGCCCGCAGACGAGCGGCCGCCCGGCAACTTCCCGCACTACACGCTCCGTCCCCGGGGATGGGAGGGCGCCGTCCACTAGGGACTCCGGCCTCCGCCCGTCCCGGTCCGGCGCCCGCGCCGGCCGGGGCGGGCACCGGACCGGAACGGGCGGAGGGGCGGGGGCCCGGGGACGCGCCCCGGGCCCTGACGTGCCGCGAGGCCGCTCGAGCGTTCGAGCGGCCTCGCGGAGGTCCGGTATCGGCCCTGGGCGGTACGGGGGGCTGGAACGCACCGGCCAGGGCCGCGCCTACCGGTGCGGAGGGTGCGCAGCCCCTGGGGCCGCCGAGGGCGCGGTGAGCGCCCTCTCCAGGAGAACGCGGTCCCTTCCGCTGTAGACGTTCATGGAACTGCCGCGCAGGAAGCCGACGAGCGTCATGCCCGCCTCCGCGGCCAGTTCGACGGCGAGGGACGAGGGGGCCGAGACGGCGGCCATCATGGGGATGCCCGCCATCCACGCCTTCTGGACCAGCTCGAAGGAGGCGCGCCCGGACACCATGAGCACGGTTCCGCGCAGCGGGAGCCGCCCGGAGCGCAGCGCCCAGCCGACCAGCTTGTCCACCGCATTGTGCCGCCCCACGTCCTCGCGCAGGGCCAGCAGCTCGCCCTCGGCGGTGAACAGCCCGGCCGCGTGCAGCCCGCCGGTGCGGTCGAACACCCGCTGGGCCTCGCGCAGGCGGTCCGGGAGCCCGGTGAGGGTGGAGACGCCGACCCGCAGGCCGTCGTCGGCCACCGACCACCGCGCCTTGGTGCGCACGGCGTCCAGGCCGGCCTTGCCGCACAGCCCGCACGAGGACGTGGTGTAGAAGTTGCGCTCCAGCGAGGTGTCGGGGAGCGGCACCCCGGGGGCCAGGGACACGTCCAGCACGTTGTAGGTGTTGGACCCGTCCTCGGTGGCCCCGGCGCAGTAGCGGATGGCGGTGACCTGCGGGCCCTCGGACACCACCCCCTCGCCCACCAGGAACCCGGCGGCGAGGTCGAAGTCGTTCCCGGGGGTGCGCATGGTGACGCTCAGCGGGGAGCCGTCCAGCCTGATCTCCAGCGGCTCCTCCACGACCAGGGTGTCCACGCGTTCGCTTCCGACACCCTCCCTGATCCGGAGGACCTTCTCACGGGCGGTCACCCGTCCCATGCCCCACCACCGCCTTCCGGCGTCCGAGCCGTCTACTGGTCTACTCCTCCCGACATTCGATGTCGAGGGGACGAAGCGTCAAATCGGTGCGGAGGCCGGACCACTGCTCCGAGGGTCGGCCTCCGCCCGCGGGTCAGCCGTCGCCGCGCCGCTGCACGTGCTGGAAGCCGAACCTGCCCTTGATGCACAGGTTGCCGTGCGTCACCGGGTTGTCGTGCGGGGACGACACCTTGACGATCCGGTTGTCCTGCACGTGCAGGGTCACGTTGCACCCGACCCCGCAGTAGGTGCACACCGTGGTCGTCTCGGTCTGGCGCTCCTCGTCCCAGGTGCCGGCCTTGCGCATCTCGAACTCCGTGGTGAACGACAGCGCCCCGGTCGGACAGACCTCGATGCAGTTCCCGCAGTACACGCAGGCCGAATCGGGCAGCTCCACGTCGTGCTCGGTGGAGATGCGGGCGTCGAACCCGCGCCCGGCCACCCCGATCGCGAACGTGTTCTGCCACTGGTCGCCGCAGGCGTCCACGCACTTGTAGCACATGATGCACTTCGAGTAGTCGCGCACGTAGAGGTCGTTGTCCACCTTGGCGGGCTGCTCCACGGTCTCGGCCACCGAGCCGTCGCCGGGCCGGTGCTCGCCCGCGTGCCGGGCGTCGCGGACCCCGAGCGCGGCCGGTTCGGCCCGGGGGCCGAACCGGCCCGGGTCCGCCTCGTAGCGCTCCATCCATTCGGCGACCTCGGGCGTGGTAGACAGGTCCACCGACGAGCCCAGCAGCTCCAGGACCAGCTTGCGGCTGTGCCGCACCCGCTCGGAGTCGGTGGACACGCTCATCCCGGCCTCCAGCCTGCGGGAGCAGGCCGGGGCGAGGGTGCGGGCGTCCTCCACCTCCACCACGCACACCCGGCAGGCGTTGCGCGGTGTGAGCGTGTCGCCGTAGCAGAGCGTGGGCACCTCGGTCCCGGCCGCGGCGCAGGCCTCGAGCACGGTGGTGCCCTCCGGCACGCGGACGGCCTCGCCGTCGATGGTCGCGTCGATCAGCCTCTTGGGGGCGGGCAGGAGTACGGGGACGGTCATCGGGCCTCCTCGGTCGCAGCCCGGTCGCCCGGGGCTGGGGTTGCTGTGCCGCCGGGGGCGGGGTTCTCGGTCGCGGGGCCGTCCTCGGAGTACAGGCCCAGCCGGTCGATCGCGGATTCCACGGCGTTCCAGGCGGTCTGGCCCAGGCCGCAGATCGACGCGTCCCGCATCGCCCTCCCGACCTCGCGCAGCAGCGGGATCTCCTGGGCGGGGGAGGCCCCCGAGCGCAGCCGCAGCAGGGACTCCTCCTGCCGCACCGTGCCGACCCGGCAGGGGACGCACTGGCCGCAGGACTCGTCGCGGAAGAAGGCGGCCACGCGTGCCAGGATCGCGGGCAGGTCGGCGGTGTCGTCCAGGACCAGCACCACGCCCGAGCCCAGGGACGCCCCGGCGGCGCGCGCCCCCTCGAAGGTCAGCGGGATGTCCAGTTCGTCGGCCCGGACGAAGGTGCCGGCGGCCCCGCCCAGGAGCACGGCCCTGATCGAGCGCCCCTCGGGCGGCCCGCCCGCGGCCTCGATCAGGTCGCCCAGGGTCGCCCCGAAGGGCAGCTCGTACAGGCCGGGGCGGCGCACCCCGCCCGACAGGCAGAACAGCTTGGGGCCGGTGGACCCGGAGGTGCCCACGGCCGCGTACGCCGGTCCGCCCATCAGCAGCACGGGCAGGACGTTGACCAGGGTCTCCACGTTGTTCACGGTGGTCGGCTTGCCGAACAGGCCCTTCTCCACCGGGAACGGCGGTTTGGTGCGGGGCTCGCCGCGCTGGCCCTCGATGGAGCCGAAGATCGCGGTCTCCTCGCCGCAGATGTAGGCGCCCGCGCCGCGCCGGATCTCGATGTCGAAGGAGAAGCCCGACCCCATGATGTCGGTGCCGAGCAGCCCGCGCTCCCGGGCCAGCGATAGGGCGTTCTCCAGGTGCAGGAGGGCCCGGGGGTACTCGCCCCGGATGTAGAGGTAGCCGGTGCGCGCCCCGATCGCGTACCCGGCGATGGTCATGGCCTCGACCACGGAGAAGGGGTCGCCCTCCATGAGGACGCGGTCCTTGAAGGTCCCCGGCTCGCTCTCGTCGGCGTTGCACACCAGGTAGTGCGGGGTGTCCGGCTGCTGGGCGGTGGCGTTCCACTTGCGCCCGGTGGGGAAGGCCGCCCCGCCCCGGCCGACCAGGCCGGAGTCGGTGACCTCCCGGATCACCCCGGCGGGGCCGAGCCGCAGGGCCTCGCGCAGTGCGGCGTACCCGCCCGCGGAGCGGTAGTCGTCGAGGCTGAGCGGGTCCACGCGGCCGATCCGGCGCAGGAGGACGTGGTCGGGGGAGCCCGCGTCGGGGACGGCGTCCTCGGGGCGGGGCTCGGGGGAGGCCCCGGGCAGGGGCTCGGGGTGGAAGGTGGTGGGGTGGGCGGTCCCGGGGCCGTGGGGGCGGTGGCCGTTGGTCGGCTCCTCCCCGCGGGGCGCGCCCTCAGTGAGCGCGTCGAGCCCGTCGGGGGTGGCCGGGGCCGCGACCGCGTACCGGGCCGGCGCCCCGGCCTGGAGGGAGAGCGCCGCGGGGGCGCGCTCGCACATGCCCAGGCACGGGCTCTCGTGCCAGGTGACGGGGGGAGCGTCGGGGCCGGCGGCCTCCGAACCGGCTCCGGGAGGGCCCAGGCGCTCGGCCAGCCGGTCGCGCAGCGCGCCCGAGCCCGCCGCCGCGCAGGCGATGTCGGTGCACAGGTGCACGACCCGCCGGGGGCGCTCGTGCAGGGCGAACATCGCGTAGAAGGAGGCGACGGCGTAGGCCTCGGCCGGGGGGACGGTGAGTCTGCGGCAGATGTGGTTGAGCGCGCCCCGGCTGATCCAGCCCACCCGGTCGTTGACCGCGTGCAGGGCGGGCAGGAGCAGGTCGCGCCGGTCGCGGGCGGCGTGGCCGCCCCTGGCGTAGCGCAGGTCGGAGTCCCGGCGCGTCCCGCCCTCCCAGCCGGATTCGGGCGTGCCCAGGAGTGAGTCGACGGCGTCGCGTTCGGCTTCGGTGGCCGCCTCGTCCAGAAGTCGCAGGTCCACGCCCGGATCACCTCAATCGTGTAAGACAGATCACAGGATTCTGTATACAGAAGACAGTAGGATGGGAGTTCCGGATTGACAACCCTCGTCACCGATGCGAATCCGTCGGCGGAGGCGGTCGCTCCGGGCGTCCGGTCGAACGGACACGGGGTGGACCGTCCCGCCAGGGGGCTGGGAGACGGTCCACCCTTCGCCCTCCCGGGCTAGCGGAGCGCCCCGTCGGGGGCGTCCCTGCGCTCGGCCGGGGCCCGGGGGCCGAGGCGCTCGATCCGCACGGCGGCCGCCTTGTACTCGGCGGTCCCCGCGATGGGGTCGGTGGCGTCGATGGTCAGCAGCTGGGTGTCGACCTGGTGCGGGAAGTGGAAGGTCATGAACACCAGGCCCGGCCGCATGGACTCGGTGATCGAGGCCGGCACCAGGACCGAGCCGCGGCGGGAGGTCACACGGACCGTCTCGCCGTCCTCGATCCCGAGCTTGGCCGCGTCCTCCGGGGACAGGTCCAGCAGCTCACCGCGGCGCAGGGGCGAGGAGAACCCCCCGGTCTGCACCCCGGTGTTGTAGTCGTCCAGGCGGCGGCCGGTGGTGAGCCGGAACGGGAAGTCCTCGTCCAGCAGGTCCACCGGCGGCGAGTGGCCCACGATCCCGAACGGCGCGGGGTCGCCCCGCAGCGCCGGGTCCTTGGACCACAGCCGGGAGTGCAGGTAGCTCGGCTCCACGCTGTCCTCGGAGTAGCAGGGCCACTGGATGCCGTCCAGCTCGGCCAGGCGCGCGTAGGTCATGCCCCGGTGCATGGGGGACAGCGAGCGCACCTCGTCCCAGATCTCCTCCGCCGCCGGGCGCTCCCACCCGTGGCCGAGCCGGTTGGCCAGCTCGCACATGATCTCGATGTCGTCCCTGGCGCCCTCCGGCGGGTCCAGGGCCTTGCGCACCAGCTGGACGCGCCGCTCGCTGTTGGTGAAGGTGCCGTCCGACTCGCACCAGGCGGCGCTCGCGGGGAGCACGACGTCCGCCAGCTCGGCGGTGCGGGTGAGGAAGATGTCCTGCACCACCAGGTGGTCCAGGGCCTGGAGCCGGGCGGTGGTCTTGTGCGTCTCGGGCTCGGACTGCACGGGGTTCTCGCCGATGACGTAGAGGGTCTTGAGCTCGCCTTCCTCCATCGCCTCGAACATCTGGGTCAGGTTCAGGCCCTTGCGCCCCTGGATGGGGCGGCCCCAGGCGCGCTCGAACGGTGCCCGGACCTCGGGGTCCAGGATGTCCTGGAAGCCGACCAGCCGGTCGGGGATGGCGCCCATGTCGCCGCCGCCCTGCACGTTGTTCTGGCCGCGCAGCGGGTTGAGCCCGGAGCCGTACCTGCCGACGTGCCCGGTCAGCAGGGACAGGTTGATGAGCGCGCGCACGTTGTCGGTCGCGTTGTGGTGTTCGGTGATGCCGAGGGTCCAGCACAGCTGGGCGCGCTCGGCGCGGGCGTAGGTGTGGGCGAGCTCGCGGATGGCCTCGGCGGGCACGCCGGTCTCGGCGGAGGCCGCGGCGAGCGTCCATGGCTCCACCAGGGCGCGGTACTCGTCGATGCCGCTGGTGGCGCGCTCGATGAAGGACTCGTTGGCGAGCCCCGCGTGCAGGATCTCCCGGCCGATCGCGTGCGCCAGCGGGATGTCGGTGCCCACGTTGAGGCCGAGTCAGCGGTCGGCCCATTCGGCGGTGGGCGTCCGCCGGGGGTCCACGACGAAGAGCCGGGCCCCGTTGCGCACGCCCTTGAGCACGTGCTGGAAGAAGATCGGGTGCGCGAACCGCGGGTTGCCGCCCCAGATGACGATGAGGTCGGTGTCCTCGATCTCCGCGTAGGAGGAGGTGCCGCCGCCGGACCCGAAGGCGGCGGCCAGGCCCGCGACGCTGGGCGCGTGGCAGGTGCGGTTGCAGGAGTCGACGTTGTTGGTGCCGACGACGACGCGCGTGAACTTCTGCGCGATGAAGTTCATCTCGTTGGTGGCCCTGGCGCAGGAGAGCATGCCGAAGGAGTCGGGCCCGTGGCGTTCGATGCCCTGGCGGAACCCGGCCGCGGCGCGGTCCAGGGCCTCCTCCCAGGAGGCCGGGCGCAGCTCGCCGTGTTCGCGGACCAGGGGGGTGGTGAGGCGGTCATAGGGGGCTGAGAAGTCTTCGGAACGACGCATGTGGCCTCGCTTGGAGTTCGTGGCCTTGGAGAGAATACTGTATGCAATGTTGAAGGCCGCGGCAATGGGCGGTCCGGGGAAAGGGTGGTCCGGGAGGGGCCGCGGATGCCGGCTCCGGGGTCGGAGGGCTAGGCGGGGGCGGGCTCGGAGACCCTCTGGTTCAGGAGGCCGGCCACGGCGTCGACCGCGCGGAGGGTGGGCACGGGGGCGCCGGTGAGGTCGGCCAGCTCGACCACGGCGGACAGGATGACGTCCAGTTCCATGGGCCGGCCCCGTTCCAGGTCGTGCAGGGTGGAGGTCCGGTGGTCGCCGGTCCGCTCCGCGCCCGCGAGCCTGCGTTCGACCGAGATGTCGGGGTGCACGCCCAGCCGGGCGGCCACGTCCAGGGTCTCGTTCATCATGGTGCGGGCCATGTCCCGGGTCGAGCGGTGGCGGCAGATCTGCGCCATGGTCGAGCGGGTGAGCGCGCTGAGCGGGTTGAAGACGATGTTGCCCATCAGCTTCACCCAGATGTCCACGCGCAGGTCGGGCTCGACCGGGCACTTCAGCCCGCCGGCCACCATCGCCGCGGACAGGTCGCGGCAGCGCTGGGAGTCGGAGCGGTCGGGCTCGCCGATGGAGAACCGGGTGCCCTCGATGTGCCGGACCACCCCCGGCTCGACGATCTCGGTGGCCGCGTAGACCACGCAGCCGATGGCGCGCTCGACCGGGATCGCCCGGCTGACCGCGCCGCCCGGGTCCACGCTCTCGATCCTCCGGCCGGCGAACGGCCCGCCGATCCCGTGGAAGTACCACCAGGGGATGCCGTTCTGGGCGGCGACCACGGCGGTGGACGGCCCCAGGAGCGGGCGCAGCAGCGGGCCGGACGCGGCGTAGTGCTGGGCCTTGAGGCCGAGCAGGACGATGTCCACGGGGCCGACCTCGGCGGGGTCGTCCGTGGCGTGGGGGTGCGCGGTGAAGTCGCCGCGGGGGCTGAGCACCCGGACGCCCCGCTCGCGCAGGGCCCGCAGGTGCTCGTTGCGGGCTATGAGGTGGACATCGGCTCCGCCGCGGTGCAGTGCGGCGCCCGCGTAGGCGCCGATCGCTCCGGCGCCGAGGACGGCGATGCGCATGGGAACTCCTTCCATTTGCCATACTGTATACAGTATGCTTTGTGGCGATCGTCTCCTCACCTCGGCAGGGAGAGAAGGAATGCCCGACTCGGTCGCCCCGGAAACTTCTCTGGTTCTTCGTCTCCACGGCCGTCGGCGGGGCCACGCGCCGACACCCTGGCACCGCGCCCGCGAGCTGGCGCGCGAGGCCGGCGCCGGGGGCGCCACGCCCATGGAGGAGGTGCCGCTCTCCGCGGCCCTCGGCTCCACGCTCGGGGCCGACCTCGTCTCCGCGGTCGACGTCCCCGTCCTGGACAGCGCCGCCATGGACGGCTACGCCGTCTGCGGCGAGGGGCCCTGGACCGTCCTGGGCCGGGCACTGGCCGGACACCGCGGGCCCGTCGCCCGCCTCAACGCGGGGGAGGCGGTGGAGATAGCCACGGGTGCCATCGCTCCGGACGGCACCACCTCCGTCCTCCCCTACGAGCGCGCCACCCTGGCTCCGGCCGGGCCGGGAGGGACCGCCCCGGCGGCGGCCGCCGGAGACCGGGACGGCGCGCCGGGACCGGGGGGCGCGGGGCTCCTGAGCGGTGCGACCGAGCCGGGGGAGCACCTGCGCCTGCGGGGCGAGACCACCCCGGCCGGGACGGTGGTCGCACGCGCCGGGAGCCCCGTCACCCCCGCGCTCCTGGGCCTGGCCGCGGGCCTGGGGCGGGACGCCCTGCCGGTGCTCCGCCCCCGGGTCCGCGTCCTGGTCACCGGTGACGAGGTGGTGCGCGAGGGAGTCCCGCGCCCCGGGGCGGTGCGCGACGCGATCGGCCCGGTGCTGCCCGGGCTGGTGGCCTGGGCCGGGGGCGTGTGCGCGTCCCCGGAGCTGCTGGCGGACCGGCGGGAGGACCTGGAGTGGGCACTGGACGGGGCGTCGGGGACCGACCTCGTCGCGGTCTGCGGCTCCTCGTCGAAGGGCCCGGCCGACCACCTGCGCGCGGCGCTCACCGGCCTCGGCGCGCGGTTCGTGGTCGACGGGGTGGCCTGCCGCCCCGGCCACCCGCAGGCCCTGGCGGTCCTGCCCTCGGGGGCCGTGGTCGTGGGGCTGCCGGGCAACCCCGGCGCGGCCCTCGTCGCCGCCCTCACCCTGCTCGTCCCCGCGCTGAGCGGCCGGGCGGGCCGGCGCGACCCGGCCCACACCGGGCAGCGGGCCCGGCTCATCGGCGAGACCCGGCCCCACGCCTCCGACGTGCGGCTGGTGCCGGTGCGCGTGAGCCGCGACCTCGCCGTGGAGCTGCCCTCCAGCGGCTCCGCCGACCTGCGCGCGGCCGCCGTGGCCGACGCGTTCGCGGTCGTCCCGCCCGCCCGCACGCCGGGACTCGTCGAACTCGTCGGGACGCCCCGATGATCTGTGGACCCTCTGCACTTCGTAGACTGTCTACAGTGAACCCGACCACGCAGCCGGAATCTGGAGACACCTCATGTCCTCGCAGGGATTGAACGCCGTCGCAGGACGGATCCAGCGCCCGGTCCCGTTGCGGGAGTCCGTCTACGAGGCCATCCTCGACCTCATCACCACCCGTGCGCTCTCACCCGGCCAGCACCTGGTCGAGACCGAGCTGGCCGGGTCCCTCGGCGTGTCGCGCCAGCCGGTCCGCGAGGCCATGCAGCGGCTCAGCAACGAGGGCTGGGTGGACCTGCGGCCCGGCTACGGGGCGTTCGTGCACACGCCCACCGAGAGCGAGGCCGACCAGCTCCTGGCCGTCCGCGCGATGCTGGAGGCCGAGTCCGCCAGGCTCGCCGCCGAGCACGCCTCGCCCGAGCAGATCCGGCACCTGCGCGAGCTCGTCTCCGCCGGCCGGGCGGCCACCGAGCACGCGGACACCGAAGCCGTGGTCCAGGCCAACGCCGACTTCCACCGGGCCGTCACCGAGGCCTCCGGCAACCGGGTGCTGGCCGAACTGGCCGCCCAGGTGGACCGCCGGGTCCGCTGGTACTACGCGCCCGTCGCCGGCATCCGGGGCTCGGCCTCCTGGGACGAGCACGAGCAGCTGGTCGAGGTCATCGAGCAGGGCGACGCGGCCCGCGCCCGCCTGCTCATGAGCGAGCACACCGAGCGCACCCGCCGCACCTACCACGAAGAGGTCGACGGCGTCCGGCCCTGACCCCATGGGTTGGGCGTCCGGGCGGCCCGGAGGGCTCGGCGGGGGTCGTTCGCGTCTCCCCGGAACCTCCCGTCAGGCAGTGGGGGCGACCGTCTCCCACCACCCGCCCGGCCACTCCCGACCCTGTGCGGGTTCCCCGATCGCAGCCGGAAGAAGCGATCGTGCCGGAGCCCTCCCGGTGGCCGCGGACGGTGGCCACCGCCGTGTTCAACGCCGACGGCCTTGGAACGCCGCCCCGCGACTGGGGCGTCCACACCATCCACGTCTACACGCTCCGCATGTCCGCGCGGTTCAACGACCTGCACATCGCTACCGACTGCCCCGACAATGTCGCCCGGCGGATCAACACCCCTCGTGCTGACAGCACGTACAGGATCCCCGGGCTGCGCACCCTGTGCCACCGATTCGATCACACCACCCTTCGGCACCTGCCCACCCGCGCCTTCCTACTGGTCCGCTTCAACCACGAAGAAGGCTCACGGCTCGTGTGCGGCCGCCCCTGCCCCGACAGTGACCTCGACAAGGACATGCTCCCGGTCGACCATCCGATGGGACCCCAGGAGGCCAGCGAGCCGGCCGCCGTCCCGCCCATGAGCTCCGCGGCCCAGACCCTGTTGGCCGCCCTGCTCGTCCGGATGACGCTGCAGGCCCCTGACAGGACGTGGGCGACGGCGGGCTGGCACCACCCACCCCGTCACATCCCGAACGCTTTCCCCAACCAGAACGAGCTGGGCAAGGCCTTGTGGGGGCCAACGACCACTGGAGCCTGCGCTGGTACGGGTTCCCCAACCCCGAGTTCGTCGCTGCGGCCCTGACCGACCCGGTGATCGGGCTCGCCGGAGCCACGGTGGAGGAGGTCGGCAACGACTTCGTGGTGTCCTATGGCAGCGTCCGGCTGCGTCTGGTCGAGCACAACCGCCACATGCTCGGCTCCACACCGGCCGTGCTCCAAGCCCTCGAACGCCAGGAGAGGCACTCCTGGACTGGGATGCGACTACGCTCTACGCCCCGACCGGTACCACCGAATCCTGACCCAAGATGCCCTGCAAGGGACGGCCACACACGCGGCCGCCCCTTGCAAGGTGAGACCAACCGACGTGTACGCCACCTGCGCATCAGCCCCCTGTTCCGCCTGCGCCCAGGCAGGTCCTGGCCGCACATGCCCTCGAACGGAGAGATGTCTCGAAGGGATCTGGCCGTGCTGGTGTGGGAACGGCTGGACCTTGACCTGAGCTGTGGTGTTTCAGGAAGCGGCAGGTCCCTCGTCGTCGAGGGGCAGGTCCAAAGCGCGGAAGAGGTCGCGGCGCATCTGGTCACGGGGGCCGGCTTCGATCGTGATCCCCTCCGGAGGAAGCCCGGCGTGATGGAGCGCCAGTGACTGCTCGATCAGCGCGCGCTCGTGGCCCTCGTCGTCCTGTCGGCTGCCGGACTTGGCCATGGCGAGTACTCCGATTCGCTGCCACCACATTCGACTGCCCCTCACCCTAGACGTCGAAGCTTTTCTCCACAGCGTGATCACCCCACCGAGGGGAAGGCTTCGACCTGCTCCCACGAAGGGAAAAACCCTCACCAGTGCCGTAGCGCTACGGCGACGGACTGTCAGGTAAACGGCCTGAAGAGGCCACGAGCCCGCCCCGGTCGGGCCTCGATCAACCCGGTGGTACCGAACAGGAGACCGACGTTCCCGGAGGGTTCGTGTCGTGGCGCTGTGCCAGACTCTGCTCCGCGCCCGGAACAGCCGACTGGAAACGAGGGCCCTGTGACCTTGCGGATCGAACGCCACCGAGTCGACGAGAAAGCGATCGGGGAGGCCCTGGACGACTTCGCCGACCGGATCGGCCAGGACGTCAACGACCAGCAGCACAGCGGCCGGGACGGGTTCGGCTGGAAAATGATCGGCCGTGACCTGGTCACCTACGCCGCCGCCCGGTCCGCCACCGACCCGGAAGCAAAAGCCGACATCCGGGCCGCCCTGTACTCGGCCGCGGAGGCCTTCACCGGAGCGCTGCTGCTGGACGGAGCGCCCACCTCCGCCGAGGTCTCGGTCCACCTCACCTACACCGGGACCGGTGTCTCCTACCGGCACCTCGAAGAGTACGGAGAAAAACCCCAGGGCCAGCGGCCGATCGCTCCCGGCAGGTGGGCTCACGCACTGTACCTGTGCGTCATCTCCGGCCTGTGCGACGCCTACGAAGGCCCCCTCGTCCAGTTCGCCGCGGGCTTCACCGAGGATCAGGTGCTGCACCGAGCGCTCGCGTTCTACGTCTACCCGGGACTGGGCGCCGAGCGCGACCAGCTGACGGGGTACGTGGAGTCCGCGATGGCGCCCTTCTTCGCCTCCCTGGAAGAGGGGTCCCAGAAAGGCCTCCCCGACCTGGCCGCGGTCGACTTCGAACTGCTCTTCCTGCACGCCCTGATCAGCCGCAACGAGCAGCTGTTCTGGTCCCTCATGGCCATGCGGCTGGCGTGGCTCCGCGACAACCGCGACAGCGAGGACCTGGACGCACTGCTCCCGGTGGCCGAGCTCGCCTTCGCCGCCCTGGCGGTGCGGGTGGAGGGCTGGACGATGCCCTTCGACACCGACTACCTGCCCCGGCACCTCGTCCAGGGCGGCCGCGGCCTTCGAGTCGGTCCCTACGGTGCGGACAAGGACCCCGACGCGCTGCGCCTACTGGCCCAAGGGCCGATCGAGGTCGCCCACCCCGCCGAAGCCTCCACCCGTAACTGGACGATCGAGAAGCTCTTCAAACGCAACGACACCTGGATGGGAGAGGCCGCGCAGGCCGATACCTCCCGTTACAGGACTGCCGACGACCTGATGCGCTACGCCGACTTCGAGCAGCTCACCTTCGGCCGGTCCCTGTCCGTCGATCCCCAAGCCCGTCACCCCCGACAGCTCGCCGCGTTCACGCATGCCTCCCAGTTCACCGCGGCCGCCTTCGCCTGCACCGCAGCGGGTGGGGAGAGCGTCGAGGTGGCCCTGGGGGAGTCCACGGCCGTGCTGCGCACGTTCGGATCCCGCAACGGTGTGTCCGGGAACCGGCTCGTCACCGCAGTGGAGTACGCCCTGATCTCAGGGGCACCCGAACGTCTGGAGGCGCTGTTGGGCATGCCGGAGGAACTCTTCCCGCGCCCGGGCGGCCCGGGCACCTCCGTCTTTCTCCGCTACGGGGTCGCGCTGCTGACCTACCTGCGGTCCGCCCCGACCGGTCCCGGCGCGGTACCGGGCCCGCGTGTGCGCGAGGCTCTCGACGCGGCACTGGAAGCGCTGGCCGGCCACACCCGCCCCGGTTCCCCGCCGCCCCCGGTGATCGCGCTCTCCCAGCTGGTGGCCGAAGACCAGGAGGGTTTCAACCTGGCCCTGGCCGATGCCCTGGAGGCGTACCGGGACGCGTACTCCTTCGGGGAACAGGCCCGACGCTCGGACGGGCTGGTGGACCGGCGGTCACTGACCCTGGCCTGTCTGGCCCGGATGCGGGGCTGGGAGGTGCGCATCGACAGCGGCTACCTGCCCCAGGGGCTGCTCGACCGGGCCGGAGCCCTTTCCGTTCCCTGACCACGGAGACACGCACATGGCCCCGGCCATCCCTGCACATGCAGCGAACCCCGGTGAGCGGTTCCGCAGTATCGTCGACGTCCACACCATCCTGATCCGCGACGACGGGCGGATCCTGCTGCTTGAGCGCGGGCCCGGCCGGTACGGAGCCGGCCTCCTGCATCTGCCCAGCGGCCATCTGGAACCGGGGGAGCCCCTCCACCTAGGTGCCGCCCGGGAAACAGTGGAAGAGACCGGAGTGGTCATCGACCCCGCTGACCTGGAGATCGCCGCACTGGTCCACCACCGCCAAGACCCTTCCCACACCCGCGTCGGAGCCTTCTTCGCCTGCCGACGGTGGCGGGGAGAGCCCTACAACCGGGAACCGGACAAGTGCACCGGCCTGGTCTGGGCCGATCCGGTGGCACTGCCACAGGCGACCATCGACTACCCCGCCGCCGGCATCCGGGCCTGGACGGCAGGAGAGGGGTATGCGGCGCACGGCTGGTGACACTGCCAGCGCCGCTCCCGACCAACGAAGGTGAGGTCGTTTCGTGGGATCGAGACCGATGAACCCTCTCGCCCGATTCGAGACCTTGGCCAAACCCTGGTATCGCGTCATCGACCTTCACGACTCTGCCGCGGAAAGCAACGAGGAGCCCCTGAGGGTTCCCGGTTCGCAGATCATCGGTGGGGCCCGGGAACACCTGTACATCCAATGCGCTCAGGACAGCGCCAGGGTCCGTGTCCACCTTCGCATGTGGGACAGTGAGGCCGAGGCCGTGCATCCGGGCTGGTCCGAGCCGGAGCCCGGTGTGCTCGCCTGCCCGTCTGGAACTCTCTTGGTGGACCAGTGGACCGTCGGACCCGCAGCCGAGTGGGACCTGCCCAGGGCAGGCCTCCTTCACACACAGGTCAGGCAGAGGGGGAGACAGGACGCGATCAGGAAGATCGCAGAGCTTCGGGAAGCAGCCGACGAACGAGGGTTCACCGTCGAAGAGACAACAGCGCTCATGCGCGACCTGGACGGAACCGAGCAGTATCTCGTCGATCTATGGCCCGCATCCCAGGAGTCGTGATCTGATGCAGTCGGCCGGTGACAACGACTGCCGAGGAAATCGATATCTGATCACTGACACGGAGGTGCTCAATTCCAGGTCGCGCGCGCCGTGATTGTGTTCGTCCGTACCTGAAGACGTGTCCGGCATGTCGGCGGCCACCTTGGATCCCGTCGTCCACGAGGAAGGCTTGACGCCTTCCATGTTCGGTCCCACCCGGATCTGCTTTCCAACTACCAAATGCCCCTGGAAGAGCGAGGCCTTCTCCCCTTCTTCCGGTGTGGGCTACGTTGGGTGCATGGGCTTTTCCACGGCCATCGGGCTGTTTATTTTCGCGGCCTACACCTCGCCGATATTCGCGGCCATCATCGGTCTGCTCGGACTGGTGCGCCGAATGCGTGGATCCCCCTGGAAGCCCGCATTGGCGCAGAGCGTGTTCGACGTATCGGCCATAGCGAGCCTGGTGCCGGTCGTGATCGTCACCCTCATCAACCCCGGCGGCGTCGAATCGACCGTGCAACCGGTGCCCTTCACCGACATGTGGGCCATGGGAGTGACCCCGACCTCGCTGTACCAGAACCTCGGCAATGTGCTCGTGTTCGTGCCGTTCGGGGCCCTGCTTCCATTGGCGTTCGGCGGATACTTCGCCGGGCCGGGCCGCATCGTCGGAGTTGCCGCAGTGGTGTCGATCGGGATTGAGGCCCTGCAGTTCCTCTTGAACGTCGGGCGGGTCAGCTCGACCGACGATGTCATTGTGAACGTACTCGGAGCTTTGGCCGGCTGTGCGCTGACGTGGTACTGGTGGCGCCCTCCCAGGGCCGAAGGTTCATCCTTCTCCCGCGGGAGCACCACGGGCTCATCATCAACACGCCGCGGGGAGCAGGGGTAGGCCCTCGGGCCGCTGGCTGTGTGGCCGCAGTCGCTGTACGCCGTCATGTGCAGGATCAGGCCTCGGCGGAGGGTCCCGGAACCGACGCCGCCGAAGGTGGCGGTACCGCCGCAGATGGCCACGATGTGCCGGGGGTTCCAGGGTGCAGGCGGTGGGTCGATGACGGGAACGGCGCCCTGGCGCTGGAGGATGAGCGCACCGGACAGGTGTGGTTCGACCACGAGTGTTCGGCAATCATGGACTCGGTCTGCTACACCCCAGGGCTGAGCCGAGCGGTCCAGCGCACCGTGTTCCGCCTGAAGATCAGCGGTGCTCAGGCGCCACTGACGCCATCGTGCACCGGGCCCTGCTTCTCTACCGTGTCAGGCGTTGCTGCTCCGTGCGAGGGTGGTCAGACCCGGCGCCGGGATTCCAGGCCGCAGTCGGTGAGGATCCGCATCGTGTTCTGCTCCACGGTGCCGTGCTCGTCGATGATCTCCTCCACCCCGCCGGGAAGCAGGTCACGCGGTCGCCACCAGTCCCGCAACTCGGCCTCACCGACCTTGCCTGCGATGGATTTGGTCGCGTGGCGCTCCAGCGTGACGTCGAAGGGGATGTCGAAGTAGTAGGCGCGCGTGATGCCCTGGTGGTCGCGCATGAGCGCCGTGAGCATGTCCCCGTAGCGGTCGGCGTACAGGATCCCCTCCACCACCACGTGGAACCCGTGGTCCAGGGCGTAGCGGGCCATCAGGTCGATGAGCCCGATGTTCGCACCGCCGGGCACATCGCGCTCGCGCAGCACGGTGCGGCGTACGTTGTCCTGTTCGATGATCGCGAGCCCCCGCCCGTACGCCGCCCGCAGCGACCGGGCAACGGTGGACTTGCCCGAAGCGGAGTTGCCCCGCAGCACCACCAGCGACGGCACAGCACGAACGCGCCGGTCAGGAGCGGCGTTCCCCCACGAGGTCATGGACGCGACCCTAGCTCAGACGCCGCCGTCTCAGGGCCGGAATCGGGCAGCCCCGGTCCTTCGACAGTGCTGTCGTGGAAATCCCCACCCGCCTCTCCCGGCCGGGCCGACCTGCCGGTGTGACGACCTCCGACCTCCCACGACACCGTCCGGGACGAAGCTCTGCGCGAGCGGAGGATCGAACGCCGGTGGGCCGTCAGCGCCCTACGCGCGCAGCCTGTGGCCGACGTCGTTCGCGCCAGTGGCAGGGCTTCGCTTCACATGCCCTTGAGGGCACCGTCCCGGGAGCGATCACCAGGCCGGTGCCGGAACCGCAGGTTCACCACTGCGCGAACCGCTGTTCCAACGTCTCCGACAGGAGCGCGTGTTCGACGTGCAGGGCCGCGGTCAGGAGTTCATGCACCCATATCCGGCCGACCTGCGGGTGAGTGCCGCCCTTGTTGCCGGTGAGCGCGTCGCCGATAGTGGCCAGGGCGACCTCGTCCAGATCTGAGAAGGCCTCCGAGATCTCCTGCGCCAGCGCGCGGGTCGGCCCGGGCCGACCCTCCAGGGTGTGTTCGACCAAGGGGCGTAGGAACTGCGCCAGATCGTAGTGGGGGTGGTGGAGGCTGATCGCCACCCAGGCGGCGGAGTGGTCGGTGCGGTTCAGCATGAGCAGGAGCGAGAGCATGGTGCGCGCTTCGGGGCGCAGTTCGTTCATGCCCCCTGGCTAGCGGACATCGGGTCGGCTGGAGCAGGTGATGGCCGATTGCGGCCATACCGTTTCCTCTCGCCTTCGGTGGAAGAGCTGGTGTTGTGTGTGCGGGACGTCCCGGACCGAGGTGGCATTCGATCCGGGGCGTCCCGATGCCGGTGGTGGGGTCGGTGGTGGACGCCGACCGCTGCCAGTACAGGACGCATGCGGTCCCCGTCGCGCTCGCGCCGACAGCAGCGCACTGACCGGGGTGTGGCCCGCGCGGCGAGCGATGACGGCGCCGATGCCGCCGATGTGCACGGTCACTGACACCGCCGGCAGCAGGGCGAGCACCTGGACGACGGACATGGGTTCCTCCCGGAGGGTGCGGGCCGATCACTCGGAACGCTCCCTGGCCGCTGGGATGTCCGTCAGCCGTAGCCTGTCAAGATGGACGAGCCCATGGCGGGCCGCTGGTGGGCGCCCTGCGCTGATGGTGTCCGGAAGCGCCGTTCCGGGCACCGGACGGCGAAGCGGGGCGGTGGTGGGCACACCCACCCGGGTCGGTGGTGCCGAGGGCTGCGCATCCCCACCGCCTACCTGGCGGGCGGCCGCCACCTGCCCGCCCAGGCCTTCGCTCGGGTCCACGTCGCCGACATCGCCCGCGCCCGCCGCGCGGACCCGGACACCGCCGGGACGCCGACGGCGAGTAGCCGTGCGGTCGGCCTTCGAGTCAGCGCTTGGTCCGGCCGCATACGCTTTCTTGATCGATCGATCCAGATAGGTTACGGTGAGGCCATGGCAAGGACCCGGGAGTTCGACACCGAAGCGGCCGTGGGCCGCGCCATGGAGCTGTTCTGGACGCGTGGCTACGAGGCGACCTCGGTGCGCGACCTGACCCGGCACCTGGGGATCGGGCAGGGGTCTCTGTACGCGGCGTTCGGCGGCAAGGACGGCCTGTATCGGGCCGCGCTGGAGCACTACCGCGCCACCCTCGCGGCGGATGCCCTGCGCGCTCTGGAGGAGGGGGCGGACGCCCGCACGGCGATCCGTGCGCTGCTGACGGAGCGGATCCGCATCGCCGTCGACCGCGGCGGCCAGGGCTGCCTGGCCGTCAACGCCGCCTGCGAGCGGCTGCCGCAGGACGCGGCGACCCGGCGCACCGTGCGCGACATGCAGGACGCGAGCCGGGAGGCGCTGGCCGAGGTGCTGCGGGCCGCGAGGGGCCGGGGCGAGATCGCCGAGCGCCACGACCCGCACACGGTCGCCGCCTTCCTGGTCACCTTCCTCAACGGCCTGCTGGTCTCCTCGAAGATCACCCCGGACCGCTCCCTCGAACCCCTCGTCGACGTCGCGCTGACCGCTCTCGACTGACGCGGCCCTCGCGGCCCGGGTCGGGCGTTGTCCCGTTCTACTCCACCGGCCCGTGCCAAGCGGCGACGAGATCATGGAAGCGTGGGAACCGGGCGCCGGGAACGGTCTCGCCACTGAACGTCTCGCCGTTGAGCCAGCAGATGTCGAAGGTGTCGTCCTCGGTGTCGAGTACGCAGCACACACCACCGGTGGCGGCGGTGAGGTCGGTGAACGCCGTCCTAACGCTCGCGGACCGCGCGAACATCCGGCTCATGCTCGAGCTGGCGGCTGTGAACTGCAGTGACGCGAAGTCCGGGTGCCATGCGGGGGAGAACCTGACGGTCAGGTAGATGTATCCGACCGGCACCCGTCCCTGCTCGTCGACCCTGTGGGAATCGTGGAGGAAGAACTCGCGCACCGTGTCGTCGACGCCGATGGCGATCGAGGTGTCCAGTTCGAGTGTGCCGTTCGCTGAACAGTCGACCGGTTCGCTCTTGAAGTTCGAGGTGAACGGCACGGTCACCTGTTCTCCGCCCGGCAGCGTCACCCGAAGCGGCGGTGTGTCGCGGTCCCGGGGGGCGAGCTCGGCCAGCCGGTTCAGTGCCTTCCCGACGTTTCGAGGCGGCATGAAGATCTCGTAGCTGTAGTTCAGTCCCATGCCGCCCTGCTCTCCCTGTCTGGAAAAGGCATCCTTCCATGATTCTGCGGGGCCGTTTCCAGCCGTGGCCCGCCCCGGCCACGGGGGCCTGCCCGCCGCCGGCGCGGGGTAGGCCCGTCCGGTGGGCGGCGCACTCGGTGCCCGCCAGGGAAGGAGATCCCTGTGCACCGATCCAAGAACGGCCCCGGCATCGGCAGCCGCGGGTTCGACCCGCTCGACCCGGTCCCGGTCCCCGAGCCGGAGCCGGTGGAGGAGAAGCCGGGCACCGAGCGCAAGCCCGCCTGAGGCCGCGCCCCGGTCCCGCCGACCCCGTGCGACGCGATGTCGCGCGAGGGCCGTTTTTGTGCTCTGCTTTGTGGCTAGGCAAGGTCTAGAACATGATGGGCCACTTGTCGCGGGTCAGAAACCCCGGCCCGGCCGCTGTACCGGTGGGCTGGGTTGCTTGTATACCGGACCCCGCATTGTCGCCTCGACAGCGGCCTGCAGGACCGCCAGGGCATCGTAAGGCTCCGCGCGCGGCAACGCCGCCCGCATTGACGCCTCCGGCTCAGTGATGGCGGACGGCGACGTCGAAGCGGGACCGGGGCCAGCTGTCCAGGGTGAAGACCGGGCACCGGAGAGAGCCTGACAGCAGGCCGTACAGGTAGTCGGTGGCGGTCACGGTATGGCGGGCCCAGACGGGGCTCCGGCAGCCGTCGGCGACCACCGCCCAACCGTCGGGGTCGCCGACGGCCTCCAGGTAGAGGTCGTTGCCGTTGTCGTCCGACCCCAGGATCAGCAGGTCGTCGATGACGACGTCCCAGTCCCCCTCGGCCTTGCGGACATCGGGCCGGCGCTGTTCGTGGCCGCCCCGGATCGCGATGGTGTCAGCCCTGTACACGTGCCTGAGATTCTCGTGGCGTTTCGCGGAGTACTCCAGGAGCCCCTGGTTGACACCGAAGCCGAACCGGTTGTCCACCTCCACGGTGTTGTGGCCGATCCGGGTGAAGAACTCGCGCAGATCGGAGGGCATCGGTAGGTCGGGTGGTGGACCGGCCGGCTCCGGAGAGCCGTTGGGGAATAGCAGGTCGATGAGTGCGTCAACGGCGGGCACGGGCCGTCCTCTCAGCCAGGGGATGGGGGCCGAGTGTCTCATCCAGCGAGGACGGTCGGGGTTCACGGAGTCGACGGCCGTTCGACCCAGAGGTCCCCAGCGAACCACCGCAGCGCCGCACGCAAGCGTTCGACCTGAAGGGGTGTGACCGCGCGGACCTGTCCTGCCCGGCACACGACCTTGCCGCCTTGATAGTCCTTCATCCACTTGTCGTCGCGCAGCGGCGGTCGGCCCCTGCGCGGCCAGACCACGACTCGTGCGCTTTTCCCTTCGCCGACCAAGCTGACCCGTGCCATGTCAGCCCACCGGCGCGGCGTGTCGGCTACGGAGAGTGCCACAGGCGTTAGCCCTTCAGTGGACAGGACCAGGGCGGGCCAGGCACCCGGAATCACAAAAATAGCGAGCAGAGCCAACAGAAGACCCAGGGCACCAAGGACGATGGCCACGAACAAAGCGAAGGGTAGTGCTTCCTCCGGAAAGATGATCACCCCCCTCGCGGCCAACAAGCCCAAGGCCACGCTAGAGATAGCGCAGATGAACAGGACGATCACGCAGACATCCAAGGCCCGCTCCAGGGATGGCTTGCCGGTGAAGACGACTTTTTCGACCACTTCCGGGGCGGACCTCGGCTTGGAGGGGAGGTCGAAGGCCAGTTTCACGGCCGCGCCCCCGGCCAACGCGATACGTTGCGAGGCCCCGTGGTCCTCCGTGCGCACTAGGAGCGAGCGCTGCTCGGGTGCGACGTGGAAGGCACCGGATGCGAACCGGGGGACCGTGCCCAGCACGGTGTCGCCCACCAACACCTCCATGGGGTGCGCGCTGAAGTTGCCGATCACCAGCTCGGCGTCCTTCGGCCCGGACGGGGCGCGGCCCGGGGCCGCCGGTGTCCGTGGCTCCTGGACCCGGGTGTAGGCGAGCGTGTACCGCGCCAGGACTTTGGTGATGTCCTCAGGCAACCACCGACCGCCCGTGTCGGAGGGGGAGGGGGCCGCGGCGGCCAAGGCCGTCAGCACTTCCCCTACCCCGGGCCGGGATGCGGGGTCCTTGGCCAGGCACGCCCGCACCAGGTCGACCAGGGGTCCGGGAACGCCGGCCAGGTCGGGCTCTTCCTGCACGAGACGGAACATGACCGCTAGCGGCGCTCCCTCTCCGAACGGGCTGCGGCCGGTGGCGGCGAAGGCGAGCACGCTCCCCAGGGAGAACACGTCCGAGGCCGGGCCGACCTTCTCGGCGCGGGCCTGCTCGGGGGACATGAACGCCGCGGTGCCCAGCACGGCGGAGGAGTGGGTGTGGGAGGTGGAGTCCAGGGCGCGGGCGATGCCGAAGTCGATCAGGCGCGGACCGTCGTGGGCCAGCAGGACGTTGCCGGGTTTGAGGTCGCGGTGCACCGGCTTCTGGGCGTGCACGGCCGCGAGTCCTTCGGCCAGGCCGGCGCCGAGCACGGCCACCGTCCGTTGGGGCAGGGGGCCGTGGTCGGTGACGGCGCGGTGCAGGGTGGGGCCGGGGATGTAGGCGGTGGCCGGCCAGGGTGGGTCGGCGTCGGTGTCGGCGTTCACGAGGGGGCGGTGTAGAACCCGCCGACCTTGCGGGCGGCGGCCACCTCGGCGGCGAACCGACGGCGGAAGCCGGGGTCCTGGGCCAGATCGGGGCGCACGACCTTGACCGCGACGGTGTGACCGCCAGGGGAGCGGCCCAGGAACACCTGGCCCATGCCGCCGCCCAGGCGGGCGTGCAGCGTATAGGGGCCGATACGGGGGGAGCCGCCGGGCAGGAGGGGATCGGCCATGGCACCGCTTCCAAAGGGGGTCCCGTCAGGGGACCGATGATCCCAGCAGGCCCCACCGACAGGGGCTTTCTTGCCGGAACCGGCCATTCGAGCTGCGGCGGTTCGACTCCGGTCTCCTTCTGGGGTGCTCAGCCGCGGGTTCGTCAGGGCCGCAGCCCGGGCCTGTACATCCTGACCGTCACTACCAGCCAGGATGCCTGAGCCCGCCCCGGGGCTGTGCTCCCACCGATGCGCGGCCCCGGCTCGGCCCAGTGTCGGTGGCCTGCGCGATCCTGGGGCCATGACCGACCGTACCGAGGCAGCTCTGTCCGCCGCCGCACCCTCCGCCGATGTCGAGCACCTGGCCGCTGTTCTCCGGCGGCGCCGCGAGGAGTTGGCCGGTGCGGCCGGGGTGCGGATCGGACGCGGCGAGGTCGTGCACCGACTGGAGGCGCACATGTGGGCGGGTGTGGAGATCCCCGCGGTCGGCTGCCACGCGGCGACCGACCCGCTCCGGCTGGTGGCGTCGAACGGGCCCATCACCTGCCGCCGGTGCCTGGGGCGCGGCCGCCAGGCGCAGGAGCAGGTGCTCGGCCAGATCGAGCTGCTGTGAGGATCCGCCCCGCACTTCCGGACGAACCGCCCGCCCTGGCGGTCGCCGCGGCCCGCGCAGGGTCCGCCTACATCCCGGACGGCGAGCCGGTCCTGGGCGCCGTCGACGACCACGACCGGGCCGTGGAGTGACTGTCGGGGACGCCGGCCGACGCCTACCCCGGGCCGAGGCTCCGTGTCCGCCACCGCACGGCTACGTCCAGGCCGTCGTCGTTGCTCCGGCCGTCCTTCGGCGGGGGTACGGGCACACGCTGCTGGTGGTGTATGCGAGCGATTCGTTTCGGTAACGGGACGACCGAATGGTCCAGGGCGGCCTCCCGGAACTCTGACCGATGGGCCTGCTGCCAACGGATGAGGGAGGAGGGGCCGCCGGGGCAGGGTTGTCTCGACCACTTCATGAGGGTGGTGGCCGCTTTGGAAGGGCGCCCTCGGCGGCCGCTGGGGTCCCAGGATCCGGAAAACCGACTCCGAAAAACGCAGGGCACACCACACCGTCTGTCAGGGAGATGGCCTGAAGAGGTCACTCCCGCCGCCCGTTCGGCCGGGCTTGGGTATATCGCGCAGATGGCGGGTTTCTTCAGGGTGCACGCGGACTATGTCGGGCGCGTGGGTGTCGAGGTGGGGATCTTCGTGGCGGTCGACCACCTCCGGCGGGCGGGGATGCTCTCGGAGGCAGAGGAGGACCTCTACTTCGACATCGACGACTGGTTCCGGGACGCCCTGCCCGTCCCGCCCCTGTACACGGACGGGAACACGCTGGGAGCGGTGACGTGGTTCCGGCGGTCCGTGCGAGCCCGGAGCGATTTCGTGGAGCGGATCGCCACTCTGAGGGGGATTCTCACGACTCATGGGGTGCCCCACCGGGAGAGCACCTCCGACGATCCGGGCCGCATCGTGTACGAGGACGACCACCAGGTCGGCGTCGTGCCCCCTGCCCGTCGGCCGGTCACCCCCCTTCCCTTCCCGCCCTTCCCGCCGGGGACCGTGTTGGGGCCGACGACCGCGGGCTCAAAGCGGCATCTGGCCCGGAAGGCGGCGCGGCCGGAGGAGGCCTGAACACTGCGCGGGGGGCGGGGCGGCGGGCGGTTCGGAGGGGCCTGCCGGGGCCCTCCACCGCGGTCGGGGGGCGTACACCGCCCGTCCGCGGGGAGGGCCCGGGAGCCGGGCAGGCGTCCGGCACGGGGATCACCAGTCGTCGAGCGAGCCGACGAGCATTGCGCCGGAGATCCCGCTGAAGAGGACGGTGACCAGGACCTTCGCGACGAGCTCGGCCCCGGTGGGCATGCCGTAGGCCAGGGCGTCCACCGCCATGACCACCGGCAGCAGGCCCATGAACATCCAGGCGAAGGCGCGGAAGCAGAGCATGAAGAACCCGTCCCACCAGCCGAACAGCCCCCACAGCAGGATTCCGAGGCCGAGGAAGGCCAGGTACGACCAGGCCATGAGCCTCCCGCCGGACTCCGGCAGGAACCACTCCGCGCCGCCCGCCACCTCCACGCCGACGACCTCCCCCTGCCAGAGCCGCAGCGTGGCCGGCTGCCCCTCCTCGGCCTCGGAGTAGAAGGCCGAGGACACGTCGCGGGTCTGGTGGGAACCGTCGGCCCGCCGCCAGGTGACCTCGTAGTGGGTGGTCCTGGTCGTGCTGGTGTGGGTGTGGCCGTTGGCGTCGGTGTACGTCGACGTGGAGGTCGTGGTGTAGGTGTGCCGGCCGACGATGGTGGCCGCCTCGCTGTCGAAGCAGTCGTCCGTACCCCTCTCGCACGCCACGGCCGCGCGGAACTGCCGGGTCTGCTGGTACGGTCCGGCGGCGCCGAACAGCGCCGCCGCGAGCACGCCCAGGCCGAGCACGACCACCACCACCCGTCCGAGGACGGGCGTGTGGGCCGGTGAGCGGCGCAGCGGAAGACGGAACCGGTGAAGCCTCATTGCACCATCCCTACGATCACCTGTGAGGGGGGCGGTGGATCGCCGATCCGTTGATGCCCGCTCGCGGTCCGCGGAATCCCTCCCGCCGGGGCGCCCCGGGGCCTCCGGACCCGGTCCTAGCGCAGGCCCGCCAGGGCCAGCTGGGCCGCGGACGCGTCCACCGGCCGGGAGACGTCGAGGCCGGTGGCGTCGGCGAACCTGCGCAGGCGGTTGATGACCGTGTTGCGGTGGCAGAACATCCGCTGCGCGACCTCGGTGACCGAGCCGGTCCTGAAGTAGTTCTCGACCGTCTCGATCTGGAGGTTCCTCTCCCGCTCGGAGAACCCCTCGAGCGCCTCCCCGACGTCCTTGGAGAAGGCCTCGGCGACCGGGCCCAGGCGCGTGCCCGCCAGCCGGGTCCAGTGGCTCCCGACCGTCGCCGCCGCGCCCTCCCGCGCCCACGGCGCCAGCTCGCAGGCGATCCGCCACATCGGGGCGATCTCCCCGAGGCCGCGGGCGCTCGGCGAGATCCCGACGGGGCTCCGTGCCAGCTCGGCCCCGGCGGCGCCCGTGGCCTCCGCCGTGGGGACGAGGGCGAACTCGACCCCGTCCGAACGGAGCGGGACCGCTCCGGGCAGGACCGCGCCGATCCGGTCCCTGAAGCCGCGCGCGTGGTCCCCGTTGGCCACCACGACGATGTGGACGCCGTCGGCGCGCAGCCCCAGGGCCTGCGCCGCCTGCGCGTGCAGGCGCGCGTCCGAGCCGGAACCGCTCAGCAGGTGCCGCAGGAGGAACGCGTGCTCCAGCTCCAGTTCGGCGCGCACCCGCGCGATCTCGTCGGTGTACCCGGTCTGCACGTGCGTCGTGTGCACCTCCACCGCCTCCCAGATGGAGATGACGTCCTCGGAGAAGGCGGGGAAGTCGGACTCGGGGACGTGGGCGCGCATCGCCTCCCACAGGAAGCGGAAGTCCATGCGCACGGCGCGCAGCAGCGACTCCAGGGGGATCCCGCGGCGGGCGCGCGAGCGCCCCACCTCGACCGAGTGGGCCCGCAGCTCCTCGTAGCGGTCCCGGCCCCGCAGGAGTTCCAGCAGGAGTTCGAGCGTGGCCCGGGCCGTGCCGTACAGCTCCGTGTCGTCGATGACGGTCTCGGCGTAGCCGGTGAGCTCGCGGACCCTGCGGACGTAGGCCCCGGCAATGGAGTCGAGCTCCGCCAGACACGCCCCCGCGACGCGGGGGACGACACCCGACTGTTCGGATTTGTGCATGTGCACATTTTAGAGGGGATTCCCGTGGTGATCTGCGCTTGTCGGGGTGCGTTCCTTCCAAGACGATGATCGGTATCACACCTGGTCGTTCATGTTCCGTCCGACCGGTGCACATCTCCCGGAGGATCACATGTCACGACCCGACCCCGCCGTGCCCGCGCGAGGGCCGAAGGTGAACGCGGCCGACGCTGGACGGATCGCCTTCGCCGCCTTCGTCGGGACCGCACTGGAGTGGTACGACTACTTCCTGTTCGGCACGGCCGCCGCCCTGGTCTTCAACCGCCTGTTCTTCACCGACCTGGACCCGAGCGCGGGGCTCATGGCGTCCCTGGCGACCTTCGGCGTGGGCTTCGCCGCCCGGCCGATCGGTGCGCTGATCTTCGGCTACGTCGGCGACCGCTACGGCCGGCGGCCCGCCCTGCTGACGACCATCGTCATGATCGGCTGTGCCACCGGGCTCATCGGGGTGATCCCCGACTACCTCGCGATCGGGATCGCCGCGCCGCTCCTGCTCGCGGTCCTGCGGCTCCTCCAGGGGCTGGCCGTGGGCGGCGAATGGGGCGGTGCCATCACCATCGCCATCGAGCACGCCCCCGAGCGCCAGCGCGCCCGTTACGCCGCCCTGGTCCAGGTCGGGTCCCCGGTCGGCACGCTCATCTCCTCCGCCGCCTTCGCGGCCGTGCTGCTGCTGCCCGCGGCCGAGTTCGACGCCTGGGGATGGCGCCTGCCGTTCCTCGCGGCCTTCCCGCTGCTCGGCATCGCCCTGTACATCCGCCTCAAGGTGGAGGAGTCCCCGGTCTTCCAGGAGCTCGTGGAGATGGAGGACCGCGCCAAGGTGCCCGCCCTGGCCCTGTTCCGCGAGGCCGGGGGCCGCCTGGCCGTGGCGGTCGCCGCCGCGCTGCTGGGGGTCGGCGGGTTCTACATGATGACGACCTTCGTGGTCTCCTACGCCTCCACCGTCCTGGAGGTCGACCGCCAGGTGGCCGTGAACGCGACCCTGGTCGCCGCCGTCCTCCAGATCGCGACGACCCT
Source organism: Nocardiopsis changdeensis (assembly GCF_018316655.1). Lineage (GTDB taxonomy): Bacteria > Actinomycetota > Actinomycetes > Streptosporangiales > Streptosporangiaceae > Nocardiopsis > Nocardiopsis changdeensis. Next base: position 2,854,857 of record NZ_CP074133.1, read on the forward strand.
GGTCGCCGGGCGCGTGGCCGAGCGCTTCGGCCCGGGCCGGATGACGGTGATCGGCGCCGTGGCCACGGGCGCGGCCGCCTTCCCCCTCTTCTGGCTCATCGACACGGGCGCCCCCTGGGCGATCACCGTCGCGGTGGCCACCGGCATCTGCCTCATCACCCTGGCCTACGCCGTCACCGGCACCCTGCTGGCCGACCTCTTCCCGCCCCGGCTCCGCTACAGCGGCGTCTCCCTGGGCTACAACCTGGCCGGAACCCTCAGCGGGTTCCTCCCGCTCATCGCCACCGCCCTCCTGGCCGTGGACGACGGCGCGTCCTGGCCCGCGGTCCTGGTCCTGATCGGCATCTGCGCCGTCACCGCCCTCGGCGGCGCGGCCGGCGAGCGCATCCGGGCCAAGGACATCCGCGCAGCGGCGGACGCGCGCACCGCGGCGTGAAGCGCCCGCACCGACGACAGCACCGAAGACAGGAGATCCCGTGAACCTCGCACCCGACGTCATCGCGCGCATCGAAGCGGCCGTCGACGACGCCTTCGAAGCCCAGCTGGCCTTCACACAGGAACTCGTGCGCCACCCCTCCCTGCGCACCCGGGAGTCCTCCGCGCAGGACCTGATGTACGAGGCCATGGCGAGCAGGGGGCTGGCCATGGACCGCTGGGAACTCGACCCCGAGGAGATCGCCGCCCACCCGGGTGCCGGAAAGATCAAGGTCTCCTACGAGGGCGTCGAGAACGTGGTGGGCACGTACACCCCGGCCGAGGGCGGCGGCCGCTCGCTCATCCTCAACGGCCACATCGACGTCGTCCCCGAAGGCCCCCTGGAGGAGTGGTCCCGGTCGCCCTGGGACGCCCCGATCATCGACGGCTGGCTCTACGGCCGGGGCAGCGGCGACATGAAGGCGGGGCTGGCGGCCAACCTGTTCGCCTACGACGCCGTGCGGGCGGCGGGCTTCGCGCCCGCCGGACGCATCCACTTCCAGTCGGTGGCCGAGGAGGAGTGCACCGGCAACGGCGCGCTCGCGACGATCCAGCGCGGGTACACCGCCGACGCCGTGCTGATCCCCGAACCCGAGGAGGACATGCTCGTCCGCGCCAACGTCGGTGTCATCTGGTTCACGGTCCGCGTCGCGGGGCACCCCACCCACCCCAGGGAGATGTCGGCGGGGTTCAACGCGATCGACGCGGCGCACCACGTGATGGGCCGGCTGCGCGGGCTCGAACAGCGCTGGAACGACGAGAAGGGGCGGCACCCCTACTTCGAGGACCTGGACCACCCGATCAACTTCAACCTCGGCGGGATCACCGGCGGCGACTGGCCGTCCAGCGTCCCGGCCTGGTGCGAGCTCCAGGTCCGGGCGGCGATCTACCCCGGGGTGAGCGCCGACGACGCCTGGGAGCAGATCCAGGGGGTGCTGCGCGACACCACCACCGACGACGCGGGCCACCCCATCGTGGCCGTGGGCGAGCGGACCGGCTTCTACGCCCAGGGGTACGTCCTGCCCGAGGGCACGGACGCCGAGAACGTGCTGCGCAGCGCCCACGAGGCCGTCTTCAAGGACGAGCTGCGCACCTTCACCACCCCCGGCTACCTCGACGGGCGTGTCTACGCCCTGTACCAGGGGATCCCGGCGCTGGTCTACGGGCCGGTCTCCGAGGCCATCCACGGGTACGACGAGCGCGTGGACGTCGAGTCCGTGCGGCGGATCACCAAGTCCATCGCCCTGTTCATCGCCCAGTGGTGCGGTCTCGCCGAGACCCCCTGACCGCACCCGGCCGGGATCAGGCGAACCGGTGCGGGACCAGCGCGGCGACACGGCGCGCGGTGCCGGGCGGGCCGTGCGGGGTGGCGGCGCCGGTGGGGCCGAGCCGGAGGAGCCGGCAGAGCGCTACCAGGCGGCGGAACCCGCGCACCCGCCCGGCCTCTCCGGACTCCAGGTCGAGCCGGGCCGGCAGGGCGTCGTGGGCCAGGGCGCCGGGGCCCAGGGCGCCGTGGGCCGGGCACCGTGAGGCCATCGCGGACCGTGTCCACCGTCGGGTGGGACGGCGGGACGGGCGGTCCGCCGCCCGGTCGGCGCCGGGGTCAGGCGGGGTCTTCGGGGCGCGCCGGCCGGTCCGGTCCTTCGGCCGGGTCCCGGCCGGGCCCGGTGCGCGCACGGCCCGCGGCGATGAGGCCCAGGGCCGCGGTCGGGACCAGGGTGAGCGCGATGACGGCCGTGCCGACCGCGGCCGGTCCGTCGAGCCCGAGCGGCGAGGCCAGGGCGGCCCCCGCCACCGGGGTGACGGCGGCGGTGCCGAGGTTGAACGCGGCGACGCTCAGCGCGGACCCCAGCGACGCCGCCCTCCCGGCGAAGCGCACGGCGAGGTGGATGAGCACGCCGTTCGCGCTGAGCCCGAACAGCCCGAGCAGCGCGATCAGGACGACCATCGCCCAGGACGAGCCGGAGAACACGAGGATCGAGGCCATCAGCACGGTCGACACGGCAGGGGTCGCGATCGTCACCGCGTGCGGGCGCCCGTCGCCCAGGCGCCCGGCGACGAGGGTGCCGACGAACGAGCCGACGCCGAAGACGGTGAGCACCAGGGGCACGGCCGCGGCGGGCACGCCGGACCGGTCGGTCAGGACGGGCGCGATGAAGGAGTAGACCGCGAGGACGCCGCCGCTGGTGGTGGCGCAGGCGGCCAGGACGAGCCACAGCCGGACGGACAGGAGCCCGGCCAGGTCCGCGACGAAGGACGTCCTCTCCCCGCCGGCGGGCTCGTCGCGGGGGACCGACCGCAGGACGAGGACGGTGACGAGCGCCGCGGCGGCCGCCAGGGCCCAGAAGGTTCCGCGCCACCCGGCCAGCTGGGCGATGTACGCCCCGGCCGGAACGCCGAGGACGGTCGCCAGGGAGCCCCCGGCGCCCACGACGCTGACGGCACGGGAACCCAGCGCGGGACCGGCGGCGCGGCTCGCGACCACGGCGGACACGGCCCAGAACGCGCCGGTGGCCAGGCCCGTGAGGAACCGGGCGACCATGATCTGGTCGACGTCGGAGACCAGTGCCACCCGGATGTGCCCGGCGACGAAGACCCCGAGCGCCAGGATCAGCGTCAGCCGCTGGGAGAGCCGGGCCGTGAGCATCGTGATGAGCGGTGCTCCGACGATCATGCCCACGGCGAAGACCGTGATGAACGACCCGACCCGCGCGGGGGAGACGCCGAGGTCCGCGGCGATGTCGGGGAGTATCCCGGCGACGACGAACTCGGTGGTGAGCATCAGGAACGTGCCCACGGCGAGGACGTGGACGACGAGGGGGAGGCGCCTGCGTCCGGGTGCCGTCCGGTCGGTGGAGCCGCCGGGACGGGAAGCCGGGAGGGCTTCGGTCTGCATGGGTGAACCTCGCATGGCGTCGTGGTGCATGGGATCGCGGTGTGCGCCGGCCGCCGTCGCGGTGGCCGGTGCGGTGGCCGGGGTGTCCGCGCTCCGGCCGCGGGGCGCGGTCGGAGCGGGATGAGCGGGCCGAGGGCCCGCGGGCGGTGGCGGGACACCGTGAGGTCCCGCGGTCGGCCACCCCTCCACGACACCACGCCCGCCGCGGGCGGGGGAGACCCGCCCGGTGGGGGTACCGCCAGGGACTCCCTCGTGACGGGGACGGCCGCCTACCGTTGGAGACATGGACAACCGAGCAGAGGTCCGCGAGTTCCTCACCACCCGGCGGGAGAAGGTCACCCCCGACGACGTGGGGCTGCCCGCGGGCACGAACCGGCGGGTGGCGGGGCTGCGCCGCAGTGAGGTCGCGACCCTGGCCGGCGTGAGCGTCGAGTACTACACGAAGCTGGAGCGCGGGGCGATCAGCGGTGCGTCCCCGGAGGTCCTGGACAGCATCGCCAGGGCGCTGCGGCTGGACGACGCCGAGCGGGCCCACCTGTTCGACCTGGCACACGCCGCGAGCCCGGTGGCTCGGCCCCCGCGCCGGCGGAGCACGAAGTGCTGGCGGCCCCACCCGAGCCTGCAGTGGACGCTGGACGCGGTCACCGCCGGGCCCGCGTTCGTCCGCAACGGCCGCATGGACCTGCTCGCGGCCAACGCGCTGGCCCGGGCGTTCTACAGGGACACCTACGCCATGCCCGGGCAGCCGCCGAACATCGCCCGGTTCACCTTCCTCGACGGGCGCGCCCGCGAGTTCTACCCGGACTGGGACGCGTTCGCCGAGATCACCGTCTCGATCCTGCGCACCGAGGCGGGCCGCGACCCGCACAACAAGGAGCTGCACGACCTGGTCGGGGAGCTCTCCACCCGCAGCGACGAGTTCCGGCGCCTGTGGGGCGCGCACAACGTGAGGCACCACGGCACCGGGTTCAAGACGTTCCACCACCCGGTCGTCGGCGAGATGACGCTGGCCTACGAGGGGCTGAACATGGAGGCCGAACCCGGCCTGACGCTGACGGTCTACGCCGCCGAGCCGGGCTCGCCGTCGGCCGAGCGCATGCAGCTGCTCGCCTCGTGGGCGGCCGGCGAGGAGGACGCGCAGCCCCCGGCGGCCGCGGACGAGCACCGCTCGAAGCCCCGCACCTGACGGGCGCCGCCCGTGTCCCTCCGGCCGGGCCTCGCGCGGACCGCGCGCCCACCCGGATGCCGACCCGGAGGGACGCCGACCGGAGCGGTGCCGTCGGCCGCGTGCGGGACCGGCCGTTCGCGCGCGGGCGCCGTGCGGTGCGCGCACCGGGCGCGCCCCGGGGCACGGCCGTCCGGCACGCCCCGCGGGAGGCGCCGGGCGGAGGACCGGACCCGCCGCAGCCCCCCTTGACGGCGGTGAGACCATATCGGTGAGATGACCGAGAACAGAGCGTGCCGCCCGCTGCGCGCCGGGGTGTTCACCCTGGTGTGCGCGAGCCTGTCCGCTCACGGGCACGCGCTCTCCTCCGGTCACGACGTCCCGCTCCTGGGCCTGCTCCTGGGTGCGGCGGTCGTCTTCGCCATGGCCTGGGCGGCCACCGGCCGGCGCCAGGGTTGGGCCGCCCTCACCGGGTGGATGCTGTGGGGCCAGTTCGCCCTGCACGTGGCGTTCAGCTACGTCGGGTCGTTCGGCGTGCCGCACACCGCGTCGCACTCCGGCCAGGTCGTCGCCGAGGCGGCGGCGCCCGCCTGGACGATGATCGGGATGCACGTGCTCTCGGCCCTGGTCAGCGCCTGGTGGCTGCGCCGGGGGGAGAACGCCCTGTTCTCCTTCCTGCGCTTCATGGCGCTCACCTTCCTCCCGCTGCTGCTGGTGCTGGGCGCCCTGCCCGCGCCGCGCGGCCCGGTCGCCCCCCGCCCGCGGAGCGCCGACGCGCCCGCCCGCATCCGCCTGCCCTACCTGCGGCACAGTCTCATCCTGCGGGGACCGCCGGTCCCGTCCGTCGCCTGAGACCCCGCGTTCGCCCCGTGCGCCGGAACGCCGGGGCACGGCCGCCCGTGCCGTGACCCGCCCTCCGCCGTGCGGTCCCGGCACCCCCGCCGCTTTCTCCGCCGTGTCGGGAGGACCGTCGAACGCGCCGTCCGGGCGTCCGCCGATCCTCCCCTTCCGGGGCGTGCCGCCCGAGCGGCCGCCCCCTCGACGAGTACGCGCGCACCCGGGCCGGCTCCCGGCCCGGCGACCGCGCGGACGGCGACAGAAAGAACGGACATGCTCTCCCTCTGTGAGGCCGCCTCCGCCGTGCCCTTCGACGGGACCGCCCGCCCCGAGGGCTCCGCCCGCCCCGACGTGGCCGCGCACGGCGAACTGACCGTGCTGGCCATGCGCGCCAAAGAAGGCACCCGCGAGGCGCTGGAATCCCTCTTCGAGCTCACCCGCGACGACGTGGTGCGCTTCATCGCCCGCCGGGTCGACCCCGCGTGGGTGGACGACCTGACCCAGGAGACCTTCTCTCGCGCCCTGCGCGGCCTGGCCCACTACGCGGGACGCGCCCCGGTGCGCTCCTGGCTGTTCTCGGTGGCGCGCCACACCGTGGCCGACCGCTACCGGCTCCAGGGCCGGACCCCGCGCCACAGCACCGTGGACGAGTGCGCCGAGACCGGGGCGCTCGCGGAGCCGGGCCGGTTCGACGAGTACCTCGCCCTGCTGGACCTGCTGGACGCCCTCCCCGAGGACCGCAGGACGGCCTTCGTGCTGACCCAGCTCCAGGGGATGCCCTACGCCGAGGCGGCCGAGGCCATCGGCGCCCCCATCGGCACCGTGCGCTCCCGTGTGGCGCGCGGCCGCCGCGACCTGCTCCGGATGCTGCGCCAGGCGGCCTGACCCCGCCCCGGGCGGGACCGCGCCGCCGTCCCGCCCCACCCGGGCCCTGCCCCTCCCCGCCCCGGTCGACCGGCGACCGGGCCCCGACCATGGAACGAGAACGATGACTTCCCGCACGCGCCCGACGCGCGCCCTGACCGCCGCGCTCTGCGCCGCCGTACTGGCCGCGGCCACCGCCTGCTCCCCGGCCGACCCCGTCGCGGAGGCCGGGTACTACCTCGACCTGTCCGACGACCCCATGGCGGCCTCGGCCGTCGAGCTGGCGACCGTCGACGGTGAGCCCTGGGGGTTCACCGACGTCGCCGACGACCGGCTGACCCTGCTCTTCTTCGGCTACACCAGCTGCCCCGACGTGTGCCCCATGACCATGGCCGAGATCGACCTCGCCCTGGGCCAGGCCCGGGACGCCGCCGACTCCTACGACGTCGTCATGGTCAGCACCGACCCCGGACGCGACACCGACGAGCAGCTGCGCTCGTGGCTGGACCGCTTCGACCCCGCCTTCCAGGGGGTGCGCGGGGACATCGACGCCACCGTCGAGGCCGGCCGCGACTACGGGATCGCCATCGACCCGCCGCAGGAGACCGACGGGCAGTACCTGGTCACCCACGGCGGGCGCATCGTGGTCCTGCTGCCCGGCGGGGAGGCGGCGGGCATGTTCGACGAGGGCACCGAGGCCGACGAGATCGCCGCCCTGCTCCCGGCCCTCGCGGACACGCTGCTGTGAAACGCCGCACCGACACCGGGACCGGAACCGGGGCCGCCGGCGGCACCGGGGGCGGGCTCGCCCGGCGCGACCTGCTCACGGCCGCGGCGGCGGCCGGGGCCGCCGGCCTCGCCACCGGTGCGGCGGCCGCCCACGCCGCCGCCGCGCCCCGGGACACCGGGGAGCCCGACCCCGCACTCGCCCCCGCCCGCTCCCGGGCGGGGGCCCGCGGCGGCCTGCCCCCGGCACTGCTGACACCCACACCGTCGCAGGTCCACCTGGTCGCCGTGGACCTGCGGGCCGACCCCGGGGCCCCGGCCCGCGAGGCCGCGCGCCGGGTGCTGCGGATCTGGAGCCGGGAGGCCGCCGCCCTGCACGAACACGGGCTGGCGGCCCTCGTCGAGGGCGCACCCTCCCAGGGGCTGCGGCCCGCCTCGCTCGGCGTGACCCTCGGCCTGGGGGCCTCCCTGCTCGCCGCGGTGGGGCTGGCCGACCGGGTGCCGCCGCACCTGGAGGACCTGCCCGCCTTCGCCGCCGACCACCTGGAACCGGCCTGGTGCGGCGGGGACCTGCTGCTCCACGTCGGGGCCGAGGACCCGGTCGTGCTGTCCTCCGCCGTGGGGCACCTGCTCGGCGCGGTCGCGGCCGACGTGAGGGTGCGCTGGTCCCTGGCCGGGTTCCATCGCTCCGCCGCGGCGGCCGACGACCCGTCGGCCACCCCGCGCAACCTCATGGGGCAGATCGACGGCACGGTCAACCCGCGCCCGTCCGACGCCCTGTTCGGCCCCCAGGTCCTGGCCGCGCACCCCGAGCCCGCCCTGGCGTGGATGGACGGCGGCGCCTACCTCGTCGTCCGCCGCATCCGGATGCTCCTCGACGACTGGTTCGCGCTGGACCCGCGCGACCGCGAGGCCGTCATCGGACGCCGCCTGGATACCGGGGCGCCTCTGGGCGGAGCGGCCGAGGACGACCGACCCGACCTGGCCGCGACGGGGGACGACGGTTCCCCCGCCATCCCCCTCGACGCCCACATCAGGCTGGCCGCCCCGGAGAACACGCTGGGCGCCCGGATGCTGCGCCGCGGCTTCTCCTACGACCAGGGCTGGGACGCCCGGGGGCGGCGCCGGGCCGGGCTGCTCTTCACGGCCTGGCAGGCCGACCCCCGCACGGGGTTCACCCCCGTGCAGCGGGCCCTGGACGAGGGGGGCGACGCCCTCGGCCCGTTCATCCGGCACGAGGGCAGCGCCCTGTTCGCGGTCCCGCCGGTGCGCGGGGGCGCCCCGTGGACCGCGCACGACCTGCTCGGCGGGTGAGGGCGCGCACCGGCGGGAACCCGGGCGGCTCTGGAGACGACTCCTGGGATGGGCCGCCCGCCCCGCCCGGCCGCACGCCCACGGCCATGACCACGGTCACGAACGCGCCCGCGAGCGTGACCACGACCGCGACCACGAGGAGACCCGAGCACCATGCCGTCCCCGCGCGCCTCGCGCACCCCGCACGTCCCGTGCGTCCCGCACTCTCCGCATGTCCCGAACCCCCAGCACACCCCACCCGCCTCGTGCGTCTCGGATGTCCCGCACGTCTCGCACATCCCGGAGGTCTCGCACGCCATGCGCGTCCTGAATGATCCGCACGTCCCGTGTGTCCCGGATGCCCCGCGCGCCTGGCCCGCCCCGCAGGCCCCGAGCGTCCGGCAGGTCTCGCGGGTCCCGGATACCCCGCAGGCCCCGCGCACTCCGCGCGTTCCGCGGGCTCTGCGTTCTGTCGGCGTTTCCGCGGCGCTGGCCGCCGCGCTGCTGTTCGCCACGGCCTGTGGGGCCGCCGAGGCGCCCACGGCCGCCGAAGCCTCACCGGAGGCATCGCGCGGCCACGCGGTGGCGGGGGACCTGGAGGTCTCGGGCGCGTGGGTGCCCGAGCCCGCCAACCCCGAGGTCGCGGTGCTGTACCTGGAGGTGGCCAACGCCGCCGCCCGGGACGCGGCGATCACGGGCGTGTCCACCGACGCCTCGCCCGACGCCGACCTGTGCAGCACCGAGACCACGGACTCCGGGGCGTCCGGGATGCGGGTGGTGGAGGAGATCCCCGTGGCCGCCGGGGGAGCCACCGCCCTGGTGGACGGCGGCTACCACATCATGCTCAACGACCTCCCCGAGCCCCTGGAGGTGGGGGACGGGGTGGAGGTCACCCTCACCTTCGACGGCGACCGCGAAGCGGTGTTCACCGCCCCGGTGGAGCCCATGACCGCCGGGAGCGCCCCCGAGGCCGATCACGGCGGACACCACTGAGCCCTCGGCCGCCCGCACGGGCGCGCCCGGCGGCGGGTGCGCCCGTGCGGCCGTTCACCGGGCGTCCGACCCGACGGCCGGGGCCTCCCGCACCCTTCCTCCGGGATCCGCGGAGTCCGGGCGGCTCCTGCGCGCCCGCCACCCCAGGAGGACGTCCACGGCGAGGAACACCGCCAGGGACACCCCCAGCAGCGGCACCGCCCAGCCGGTCACCACCAGGACGGCGACCACCCCGGCCTTCCACGGCCAGGGCAGCGACCGGAAGGACCCGCGCGGGTAGGGGCGGCCCACCCCCAGGGCCCGGCCCCGGGTCGGCCGCCGCTGCCACCACATCCGGTACCCCCAGAGGACGACCGCGACCAGCCCGCCGGCGACGGCGGTGAGCACGATCTGGTTGGGCACCCCGAACAGCACGCCCATGTGCGCGTCGATGCCCCACCGGCTCAGCTTGGCCATGAGCGGGTAGTCGGAGAAGCGGACCACGTCGACCACCTCCCCGGTGTCGGCGGCGATCGCCGCGGAGTCCACGCTCGTCGGCCAGGACCGGTCGACCTGGGTCACCGTGTAGGGGGCCGCGGGGTCCTTCGGGAAGGAGACCTCGACGAGCCCGTCCAGGCCGGCCTCCCGGGCGCTCGCCAGCACCGTGTCGACGCCGACGTCCACACCGGGGGTGGCGTTCGGGGTCTCCACCGAGACGGCGGGGGTGGTCCAGGACAGCCGTTCGCGCAGGTCGGAGATGTTCGCCCCGGCATATTGCGACCAGGTCATGCCCGTGGCGGACAGGAACAGCAGACCCGCCAGCAGCCACAGCCCGGTCGCCCCGTGCACGGACACCGACCGGGAGCGGCCGGGCGCGGTGCCCGCGCCGGGGACCAGCAGGCGGCGGGCGCCCCCGCGCCCGCGCCGGCGCAGCGCCGCCGACACCCACAGGGCGGCCCCGCCCAGGGCGACCGCCCACAGCCAGCTCGCCGCCAGTTCGCTGTACAGGCGGCCCGCGTCGCCCAGGTGCAGGTTGCGGTGCAGCATGTCCACCCAGGTCCGCGCCGGCAGCGCGCCGCTGGTGCCGTAGGTCTCCATCACCCCCAGCACCTCGCCGTCGTAGGGGTCGACGAAGACCGTCGTCCGGTGGCTCTCGGACGACGCGGGCAGGTCGAAGAGGACCCGGGTGGAGTCCCGTTCCCCGGTGGCCGGGCGGACCGCGCCGGGTTCGGCGCCCGAGAGCTCCGCGCGGGCGATGCGCACCTGCTCGTGCAGGGGCAGGTGCTCCCCGCCCGGTTCGACGTAGAGCTGCTCGGCGTGCACCGCCTGTTCGAGCTGCGGCGTCCACACGTACAGCAGCCCGGAGACGGCGGCCACCAGGATGAACGGGGCGACGAACACCCCGGCGTAGAAGTGCAGGCGCAGGATCAGCGGGCGCAGCGCCGCCCAGGCGCCGCGGGTCCCGTCGGGCCGGTCCGGTGCGGGGGCGTCCGGTGCGGGGGTGTCCGGTCGTGGGTCCACGTGATCGTTCTCCTCGGAACGGTCCGCCGGGCGCGGTACCCGGCGGTCTCTCCCCCCTGTGGTCGTCGGCGGGGCCGCCCGGGTTCCCGCGGGGCGGCGATGGGCGCGCCGGCCTCGGCGGTGCCGCCGGGCACCGCCCGGACGGGCAGGGGCGGAGGGGAACCGGGGCGGCCGGAGCCCGTTCCGCGGCCGTCCGGGCCGCTTCCGGCGGACCGGGGCCTCAGGCGGAGGGCTCCTTCTCGACCGCGGGCCCGCCTGCCCCGGCGGACGCGGGCACCTCCGGCGCGGCCCCGTCCACCGTGGTCGCCCTGACCAGGGTCTCGGGCAGGTACCGGATGCCGATGACACCGATGAGGCTGAGCACGACCAGGTAGCCCGCCACCAGCCACGGGGTCCCCCCGCCCACGGACACCAGCCAGGTGGCCACCATGGGGGCGGTGCCCCCGGCGACGGCCGCGGGGATCTCCCGGGACAGGGCGATCCCGCTCCAGCGCATGCGGGTGGGGAAGATCTCGGCGATCATCGCCGCCGAGACGCCGATGGTGGCCCCCTGGATCACCGCCAGGCCCAGGATGAGCCCCAGGGCCACCAGCAGCGAGTTCTCGGTCTGGTAGAGCATGAACATCGGGAAGGCGAAGACCGTGCCGAACACGGCCGCGCCCATCAGCAGGGGCTTGCGGCCGATCCGGTCCGCGAGGGCGCCCGAGGCCAGGGTCGCCGGGATGGTGAGCAGCATGGCGGCGAGCAGGCCGATCAGCGCGTGCGTGGGGTTCACGCCCAGGGTCCCGGTGGTGTACGAGACGGAGAAGGTCTGGACGATGTACACCCACGGCAGGGCGAAGACGAAGAGGGCCATCCCGGCCAGCAGGAACCGCCAGTGGCCGCGCACCGCCTCCACCAGGGGCGCGCGCCCCTGGGCGTCCTCCTCGGCGGCCTCGAAGGCGGCGGTCTCCTTCACCCGGAACCGGAAGTACAGCGCGATGCCGATGATCACCACACTGGCCAGGAACGGCACGCGCCAGCCCCAGGCGATGAAGGCCTCGTCGGACATCACACCGGTCAGGACCGCGAAGGTGCTCGTGGCCAGGGCCATGCCCACGTAGACGGAGGCACCCGGGAACCCTGCGGTGAAGGCGCGCCTGCCCGTGCCCGCGGACTCGCTGGCCATGGTCATGGCCCCGGCGAACTCCGCGCCCGCGCCGGCGCCCTGGAAGACCCGGAGCACGATCAGCAGGACCGGAGCCCACAGCCCGATCGAGTCGTAGGTGGGCAGGAAGCCGATGAGCGTTGTGGCGCCGCCCATGATCAGCAGGGTGAACAGCAGGGTCCCCTTGCGGCCGATCCTGTCTCCGTAGTGCGCGAGCAGCAGGCCGCCGAAGGGGCGGGCCAGGAAGCCCACGGCGAAGGTGGCGAAGGCGCCCAGGGTGCCGGCGAGGTCGCTGCCGCCGAAGAAGAGCGGCGCGAAGACCAGGGCCGCGGCGAGTCCGTACAGGGTGAAGTCGTACCACTCGATGACGGTGCCCACCGAACTTCCGATGACGGCCCGCCGCCGTTGCCGGCGGGAATCCAAACCAGCACGATCGATGTCGTGTGAGACGGCCATACCACTTCTCCCTTGCGCCTGCCGGATCGTCCCGGCGGGGCCGCGGCGCGCTGACCGGGTGCCGCCGCCCGTCCGGACGTCGACTCACGTTAGTGTCGGGCGTCACACGCGTGATATGTGTCTTTGATACATCCGCCCGCTCTTTTCATGAGCTCTCATCCCACCGGGGTGCTCCGGGAGGTCGTCGTGGGACAGCGAACAGAGGCCGGACCGCCCCTCGGCGGACCGCCCCCGGGTCGGGGCGAGGCGCTGGCCGCACTCGTCTCCGCGGTCACCGGCTCCGGGAGCGCGTCCGACGCCGAGCGCGCCCTGGCCTCCCTCGGCCTGGAACCGGGGGAGGTCCGCGACCTCTCCGAGAAGATCGCCCTGGGACGGCGCGAACTGGTGCGCCTGCGCCGCCGCGAGTACGAGCTGGGGGTGCTGTTCTCCAGCGCCCGGGAGCTCGCCGCCGAACGGGACGGCGAGGCGCTGCTGGAGAAGATCGTCGACCGGGCCCACCAGATGATGGGCAGCGACCTGACCTACCTCTCGGAGTACGACCCCGCGACCCGGGAGCTGTTCGTCCGCACGACCATCGGCTCGGTCTCCCCGGACTTCCGGGCGCTGCGGGTACCGCCGGGCAAGGGCCTGGCGAGCCTCGTGGTGGAACGGGGCGCGGCCATGTCGGTGACCAGGTACGCGGAGTTCGAGACCGGCCGCCACGAGGCCGGGATCGACGCGGCGGTGGCGGCGGAGGGCATCGTCTCCATGCTCGGCGTCCCCATGCTGGCGGACGACGAGGTCCTCGGGGTGCTCTTCGTCGCCACCCGCGCCGAGCACGCGTTCACGCCGGAGGACACCGCCCTGCTGACCGCGCTGGCCGACCACGCCTCGGTGGTGCTGCAGACCGCGCGCATGCTGCGCAGCCTCCAGCGCGCAGAGGACGAATCCCGGCGGGCGCTCTCGCGCCTGACCGAGCACATGATCCAGCGGGACCGGGCCCACGCCGTGCACCGGAAACTGGTGGAGGCGGTGCTGACCGGCGGGGACTTCGGCACTGTGGCGGCCACGCTCTCCGACGAGCTGGCGCGGCCCGTGGCGCTGGCCGACCGGGCGGGGGGCCTCCTGGCCCGGGCGGGGAGCGGTCTGGAGCGGCCCGGCGCGCTCCGGGACGAGGCGCTGCTCGGAGCGGTGCGCCGCAGCGCGGAGTCGGGCCGCCTGGTCCCCCTGGAGGACGGGGGCCCCGTGGACGGGGTGGTCGCGTTCGCCGCGGGGGAGCGGCACCTGGGCACCGTGTTCCTGGGGAGGGGCGGCTTCGCCCTCAGCGACGTGGACGCGCGCACCGTCGAGCGCGCGGCCCAGGTGTGCGCCCTGCTGCTCCTGTCCCAGGAGGCCGTGGCCGAGACGGAGTACCGCGTGCACGGCGAGCTCATCGCCGACCTGCTCTCGCCTGACCCCGAGCGCAGGCGGGACGCCATGGCCCGGGGCCGCCAGCGGGGCATGGACGCCGCCGACCTCACCTCGCTGCTGGCGTTCTCCGTGCCGGCCGGGCAGCGCGGCCGCGCCGTCCGTCTGGCGGCCAAGGCCGCGCCCGCGCCGTCCCTGGCGGGGGAGCACCAGGGCCTCGTCATCGTTCTGGGCAGGCCCGGGCTGCGCGACCGGGCCGAGGAGATCCGGCGCGGACTCGCCCACCTCCTGGAGGGCGAGGTGCTCGGCGTGCTCCCGGCCCCCGGGGAGCCGAGCGCACAGTTCCCCCTGGTCAAGAAGACCGTGAAGCTGTTGGAGGCGCTCAGGGTCTCCGACGCCCTGGTCGAGACGGGCGACTACCTCCCCTACGCCGCCGTCTTCGACGCCGACGCCCCCGCCATGGAGGACTTCCTGCACCGGACCCTGGGACGGGTCAAGAGCTACGACGCCGAACGCGGGACGGAGCTGCTGCGGACCCTGCGGGCCTTCGTCCACCACGGGGCCAGCCCCACCCGGGCCGCCCGCGCCCTCAACTTCCACGTCAACACGATCCTCCAGCGGCTCGAACGGCTCGACCGCGTCCTGGGTTCCGGGTGGCGCGACGACGAGGACTACTTCAGGCTCACCCTGGCGGTGCGCATGGACGAGTTGCGGGAACGGCTCGTCGGCGGTGCCGAGGAGACCTGGCGTGGAGCCTCGGCACAGTGAATCGCCCTCTTGCTGTGCCCTTCCACCATGCGTCGGCTCACACGGCGACCCTAGGCTCACCACCGAGTATGAGAACGGTGCCCGGACCGACCTCCGGACGCCGTGTACCAGGAGGTGGATCCTTGCCGGTCAACAGTCGTATCCCCAAGCTCCGCGAGCTCGGCGTCCGGGACCGCCGGGCCAGGATCGCCGAGCACGCCGGCGTGGACCCCGCGGCCTTCGACCCGGAGAACGGCATCGGCCCCGAGCAGGCCGACCAGATGATCGAGAACGCCGTCGGTGTCTTCGGTGTACCGCTGGGCGTCGCCACCAACCTGACCGTCAACGGCCGCGACTACCTCGTCCCCATGGCGATCGAGGAGCCGAGCGTGGTGGCGGCCGCCTCCAACGCGGCGCGGATGGCCCGCGGGCGGGGAGGCCTGCGGGCCTCCACCACGGGGCCGGTGATGATCGCCCAGATCCAGATCGTGGACGTCCCCAACCCCGAGGCCGCCCGCTTCCGGATCCTGGAGGCCCGGGAGGAGATCATCGCGCGGGCGAACGAGCAGGACCCCGTGCTGGTGGACCTGGGGGGCGGGGCCCGGGCCGTGGAGGCCCGCGCGGTCCCCACCGCTTCGGGGACCCACCTCGTCGTGCACCTGGCCGTGGACGTCCGCGACGCCATGGGCGCCAACGCCGTCAACACGATGGCCGAGGCGCTGGCCCCCCGGCTGGCGGAACTCGCCGGCGGCCGCCCCCTGCTGCGCATCCTCAGCAACAAGGCGGACCGCAGGCTCGTGCGGGTCCGCGGCGAGTTCGACGCCGGGCTGCTGGGCGGGCCCCGGGTGGTGGACGACATCGTCCTGGCGAGCGACTTCGCCGCCGCCGACCCCTACCGGGCCGCCACGCACAACAAGGGCATCATGAACGGCATCTCCGCCGTCGTCCTCGCCACCGGCAACGACACCCGCGCCGTCGAGGCCGGGTGCCACGCCCACGCCGCCAGGGACGGCCGCTACACGGCCCTGTCGCGCTTCGAGAAGAACGGCGCCGGGAACCTGGTGGGGACCCTGGAGGTGCCCATGGCCGTCGGCCTGGTGGGCGGCGCCACCCGCGCCCACCCCACCGCCCGGGCCGCGATCGCCCTCCTGGGGGTGGACACGGCCGTCGAGCTCGGCGAGGTCATCGCGGCCGTGGGCCTGGTGCAGAACCTGGCCGCCTGCCGGGCCCTGGCCGCCGAGGGGATCCAGCGCGGCCACATGGCCCTGCACGCCCGCACCCTCGCCGTCTCGGCCGGGGCGGCGGGCGCGGAGATCTCGGAGGTGGCCGCCCGGATGGTGGCCGCGGGGCGGATCCGGGAGGAGTACGCCCGCGAGGTCCTCGGCGACCTCCGGGGCGCCCCCGCATGAGCGGGGCGCGGCCGCGACCGTATGAGCGGGGCACACCCCGGACGCCCGAGGGACGCACGACCGCATGAGCGGCGCACGACACGTTCCGCGGACCGCACCGCGGTCCGCGGGACCACAGGGAGTGAGACCTTTTGAACACCACACCGGAGTCCACGGACCGGCCCGGAGGCGGCGCGCTCGACGGGATCGTCGTGCTCGACCTCTCCCGGGTGCTGGCCGGGCCCTACGCGGCCCAGACCCTCGCCGACATGGGTGCCACGGTCATCAAGATCGAGAACCCCGAGGACCCCGACGTCTCCCGCGGGTTCCCCCCGTACCTGAGGACGGGGGAGGACGCCGACGGCGGGCCCGCGCAGGAGTTCAGCGGGTACTACGGCCAGTACAACCGCGGCAAGCTGGGGCTGACCGTCAACCTCGCCCACGAGGAGGGCAGGCAGGTCCTCAAGGACCTCGTGGCCGGCGCGGACGTGCTGGTGGAGAACTTCCGGCCCGGGACCATGGAGAAGCTCGGCGTCGGCTACGACGTGCTCCGGGAGATCAACCCCAGACTCGTCTACACCGCCATCTCCGGGTACGGCCACACCGGCTCCCGGAGCCGCCGCCCGGCGTTCGACAGCACGGCCCAGGCGGCGGGCGGGATCTGGTCCATGAACGGGTTCCCCGGCATGCCCCCGGTCCGCGTGGGGGTCACCATCGGCGACCTCTCTGCCTCGCTCTTCGCCGTCATCGGCACCCTGGCCGCGATCCGGCACGTCGAGCGCGGCGGGGAGGGCCAGAAGGTCGACGTCGCCCAGGTGGACAGCATCATCGCGCTGACCGAGACGGCCGTGGTCGACTACACCGTCGACGGCAGGGTCCCCGAGCCCGCGGGCAACGAGCACGCGTGGGTGCGGCCGTACGAGCTCTTCGACTGCGCCGACGGGCAGGTGTTCTTCGCCGGGTACACGGACAAGCTGTGGCGGGCCGGCTGCGAGCTGTTCGGCACCCCCGAGGCCACCGAGGACCCCGAGATCGACACCATGCGCAAGCGCTTCGACAAGGAGGTCTACGACAGGAAGGTCAAGCCCCTGATCGCCTCCTGGTTCCGCGACCGGACCCGGGCCGAGCTGGAGGAGCTCGCCGGGGACGTCGTCCCGCTGACCGCGCTGCGCACCATCGCCGACGTCGTCGAGGACCCCGGGACGGCGGAGCGGGAGATGGTCGTCGAAGCGGACTACGGGGAGCTGGGCCCGCTGCGGATGTTCGGCCAGCCGATCAAGCTGAGCGCCACCCCCGCCGACCCGGCCAGGACGGCCAACCGCGTCGGGGAGCACACCGACCGGGTGCTGGCCGACTTCGCCGGCTACGCGCCGGAGGAGATCGCCCGCCTGAAGAAGGGGGGAGCGGTCTGATGGGCGGCGCGGCCCCCACCCGCACCCAGCGCGTGGACACCGTTCCCGCGGAGGACTACCGGGGCACCTTCGCCCCGTGGCTCCCGAGCCCGGTCCCGGGCGACCCCCTGCCCCCGGGCTGGGAGGGGCTGTACTTCCCCTTCGCCACGGGAATGGACGGGCTGCGCCCGGACGGCACCCCGTTGGGGGACGCGCCGCCCGGGATCGACCTGCCGCGCCGGATGTACGCGGGCGAGGACACCGTCTTCCACCGCCCGATCCGGTTCGGGGACACCGTCGAGCAGAGGGTGCGCCAGGGCCGGGTCACGGAGAAGAGAGGCCGGAGCGGGCGGCTGGTCTTCGCCGACCTCGAACGGGAGTACCTCGTGGACGGGGAGCTCGCCGTCCGCAGCACCTGGCACGACGTGTTCCTGGAGCAGGACGCGCCCCCGCCGCCGGTCCGCCGGGCCGACCCGGCGGGGGACCGGTTCCACCGGCTCACCCCGGACTCCCGGCACCTCTTCCGGTTCTCCGCGATCACCTTCAACACCCACCGCGTGCACTACGACCGGGACTGGGCGCAGCGGGTGGAGGGGCTGGAGGACCTGCTCGTGCACGGCCCGCTCACCCGGCTGCTGATGCTGGACGCCGTCATGGCGGGTGGCGGTCCGGGCAGGACGCCCGCTCGCTGCTCGTTCACCGCGACGGCCCCGCTCTTCGTCGACCGGGAGATCACGGTGGGCGTCACGGACGGGGAGGACACCGCCCGCGCGGTGGCGGTGGCCGACGACGGTCGTCTCGCCGCCGAGGCGACCGTCCACTGGTGAGGCCGACGGCGGTGTCCGGTACCGGGCCGGGGCTTGGCCTGCGGGTCCCCGGCCCGGACACCGCCGTCGGCAGGAGGGCCCGCGCCCTCCGGGTGTCCCATGCGCTCGAGCGTGTTCCACCCCGGGGCTTGTTCTCCTTCTCCCATCACCGGTTCCCGCCCCGGGCCGAGGCGGTGCCGGAGCGGCTCGGCCCGGTGCAGGCGTGCGGGCGGACAGGCGTCCCGGTCGTCGAAGACCGACGGCGAAGGCCCCCTCCGGAAAGAACGACCGGGCCGTGGCCAGGCTGCGGGCGCGTTCCATGATCCGCTCCAGCGAACGGACGCGGTCGGGACCGGCGGGCATGGTCGCGCGCACCGAGCGGTAGTCGGTGAGGATGAGCCCTGCGGCTTCGAGGAGGGTGCGGGGGTGTCCGGTCGTGGGTCCACGTGATCGTTCTCCTCGGAACGGTCCGCCGGGCGCGGTACCCGGCGGTCTCTCCCCCTGTGGTCGTCGGCGGGGCCGCCCGGGTTCCCGCGGGGCTTCGGTGCCGCTCGCCGCGCGCCCGCTTCTCAGCGGAGGAGTGGGAAGACGACCGCCGCGACGGCCGCGCCGAGCACCGCCCCCACGACGGCCTGCGCCGGCGTGTGGTCCCGGAGGCGGACCCGGGACCAGCCGATGACCGCGACGACCGGTACCGCGACCGCCGTCGGCGCGCCGTAGGTGAGCATGAGGACGACGGAGACCCCGCCGGCCACGGCGGTGTGGAAGGAGATCTTCCACGTCAACGTGATCGCCAGTGTGATCACCAGTGCGATCAGCATGGCGGCGACGAGCGCGAACAGCTCCCGCGGCGCGTCCAGCGACACGAGCGTCGCGACACCCAGGGACACGCACGCGATGACCATCAGGAGGGGGACGAACCGCTGGCGGCGCTCCCGTACATGGCGGTCGGTCCACCAGCCGAACCGGACACCGAGGATGAGGACCGTGTAGGGGATGACGCCGCAGAACAGCGCGGCGAGGAGGCCCCAGCCCAGACCGGCGATGCTCCGGGTGTCGTACCACCCGACCGCAAGCAGGACGGCGACCACGAGGACACCGGGCGTGAACACCTCGGTGACGGCTCGGGCCGCCCGGTCCGCGGCCGTGGGGGTGTGGGCCTCGTCGAGCGCGGTCACAGCGGTTCCTCTGTTCTGTCGGCGTCGTGGGCGGCGGACGGGTGTCCGCGGGCGGCACGGAACGGCCGGCGGGTTCTCCGGTCCGGGTCCATCCGACCATGATCCCCGGTCCTTCCGGGGCTGGGGCCGGTGGGGCGGGCGGGGGCGGGGCGGCCGTTCGGCCTGCGCGGTCACCGGGCGTTTCCCTCACGGTCACGGGGACCGTGTCGGCCGTTGCCCTGCCTGGGGTCATATGGTCCCGGACCCGGGCGGCCGCCCGGGTCCGGGACGAGGCGGGCACAGCCGTCGCAGGACCGAGGAGAGGAAATCCGTGACCGACGTCGATATCCCGAGAAGGAGGCGCGGGAGGGCGGCCCGGGCGGTGGCGTCCGCGCCGACGGTGTCCCTGGTCATCCCGGCGTTCAACGAGGAGGCCACCATCGAGCGGTGCCTGCTCGCCGTGCTGGCGCAGACGCGGGCCCCCTGGGAGGTCATCGTGGTCGACAACCGCTCGACCGACGGCACGGCGGAGGCCGTCCGGCGCCTGGCCCGGGCCCACCCCGAGGCGGGGATCAGGCTCCTGCGGCAGTTCGACGCCCAGGGGCTGGTCCCCACCCGCAACGCCGGGTTCGCCGCGGCGACCGGCGACGTCCTGGGGCGTATCGACGCCGACTCCGTGCTCGCCCCCGACTGGGTCGAGAACGTCTCCCGGGCCATGGAGGACCCGGCCGTCGGGGCCGTCACCGGGCCGGTCACCTACTACGACGTGCCCCGGTTCGGGTCCCTGCCGGTGTCCGACGACCTCGTGCGGCGCACGCTCTGGCACCTGGGGAGGCGGCGCTGCCCGTTCCTCTACGGAAGCAACATGGCGATCCGCGCCACGGCGTGGAAGTCGATCGAGCACGCGGCCTGCCCCGACCACGAGGACGTGCTGCACGAGGACATCGACCTGGCCGTGCACCTCAAGCAGACCGGTATCCGCGTCGCCTACGCCCCCCGGATGCGGGCGGGGGTCTCCGCCCGCCGGCTGGACTCCTCCCCGGCGTCCTTCCGCGCGTACACCCACCGCTTCGTCGCCACCTACGAGAGCCACGGCATCGACCACTGGACCCTCCGCGCCCCGCGCCACCTCCTCCAGGGGCTGTTCTGGGCTACCCGGCGAGGGCGGCGGTGATCTGGCGGGTGGTCTGCGCGGCGACGCGCGCGTCGGTGGCGGCGTAGGCGGTGTAGGCGTTCAGGCCGGTGGCCAGGGCCCAGCCGCGGCCGCGCAGCCAGGTGGCCCCGTCCACGCCCAGCGCCGCCCGGAATTCGGCCCGGCGGTCGGCCGACATCAGCGTGAAGGCGACCATCAGGTCGCGGGACGGGTCGCCGGCGCCGAATTCGCCGAAGTCGATGACCGCGCTCAGGCGGCCGCCGACGGTCAGCAGGTTGCCGGTGTGGAAGTCGCCGTGGAACCACACCGGGGGCCGCCGCCAGTCCGGCGCGGCCAGTGCCGCCTCCCACACCTCCGTCATCGCCGCCGCGTCGAACACGTCGGCGGTCGCGGCGATGGCGGCGCGGGTCTCGCGGTCCCGGCCGGCCAGCGGCTCGCCGGCGAGCCCGCCGCGGGCGCCCGCGGCCGGGACCGCGTCGGGGGCGAACCGCTGCAGGGCGGTGAGGAACCCGGCGAGCCCGACGGCGGCGTCGGAGGAGTCCGCCAGCGCCCCGACGGTCGCGGGCTCGCCGTCCAGCCAGCGGGTCACCGCCCACGGCCACGGGTACCCGAAGCCGGGAGCGCCCACCGCCACCGGCTCGGGCACGGCCAGCGGCAGGTGCGGGGCGAGCCGGGGCAGCCACTCGGCCTCCTTGCGGGCCTGCCCGACCGCCCCGGCGTGCCGGGGCAGCCGGACGGACAGCTCCCCGCCCAGCCGGTGGATCACGTGGTCCGAGCCGCCGGGTTCCACCCTGGTCAGGGGCAGGTCCGCCCATTGCGGGAACTGCGCGTCGACCAGGCGTCGGACGAGGTCGTGGTCGATGGCCGGGCGGACGGTTCCCACGGGCGCTCCTGCGTTCGGTCCGCCCGGGGCGGGCGGCGGTGTACACGGCAGGTCCCCATCCCAGCGCCTCGGCGCCCGTCCGTCCACGGGTTTTCCCGGGGCCCGGCGCGGCGTCAGTCCGGCGGGTCCAGCGGGGACAGGGCCGGGGCGTAGTTGAACAGCCGCAGCCTGGCCGCCCCCGGCTCGGTGAGGGAGGCCGCCCCGGGGTCGACGTCCACGATGCTGAGGCTGGCCGGATGGCTCGGTACCGTGCGGGCCGGGTCGAGTCCGACGGCGGCCGTGAGCAGGGCCCGGGCCGGTCCGCCGTGGGTGACCGCCATGAACAGCTCGTGTCCCCGGGCCGCGGCGTCGCGCACGGCGGCGTCGATCCCCGCGACCACCCGCTCGGTGAGCGCGCCGAAGCTCTCGGCCCCGGGCGGGTGGTAGCGGCCCGCGCGCCACGCGGCGTACACGCCGCCGCCCTCCTCCTTGATCTCCGCCGAGTACCGCCCCTCCCAGCCGGCCAGGTACGCCTCGTTCAGCCGGGGGTCGCACGCGTCCGGGCGGACGCCCAGCACCTCGGCGGTCTCGCGCGTGCGGCGCAGCCCCGAGGTGACGACGTACCCCGGCGCCAGGTACCCGACCGTCTCCGCCAGCGCGGCGACCTGTCGCCGCCCGGTGGCGGACAGCCCGATGTCCTGCTGCCCCTGGAGACGCCGTTCCTCGTTCCACTCGGTCTCGCCGTGGCGGACCAGGACCAGCCGCATCACCGGGCGGCCCCGGCCGCCGGGCGCCCGTCCGCGGCGTCGAAGTACGCGTCCGCCCTCTCGGGCAGGCGCACCCCGAGCCGGTCGCCGGGCCGCAGGTCCACCGGGGTGTCCCGGGAGAGGTGCAGCCGGGTCCCGTCGTCGAGGTCCGCGCCCAGTACCCACCGGTCGGCCATCGGCACCTGGTCGGCGAACGTCGCCGGCAGGCACCCGGGCCCCGGCTCGGCGGCCGGCGCGAGCGAGCCCGCCCGGTACATGGCCTGCACGGCCCCGCCCGTGACGCCGTCGGGGGCGGGCCCGCAGTCGACGCCGTACGCCCGCAGCCGCCCGCCCTCCACCCGGCATCCGATGATGTTGGCCGGGGGAGTGCCCACGAACGTCGCGGCGAACGGCGTGCGCGGCGCCTCCAGCAGTTCCCGCGGCGTGCCGAACTGCTCGACGCGGCCGTCCCTCATGAGCGCGATGTGCGTGGCCATGGTCATCGCCTCCACCTGGTCGTGGGTGACGTAGACGCTCGTCGCGCCGGTGGAGCGGTGGATGCGCATCAGCTCCCCCCGGGTCTCGACCCGCAGCCGCGCGTCGAGGTTGGACAGCGGCTCGTCGAAGAGCAGGACCCGGGGCTGCGGCGCGATCATGCGGGCGATCGCGACCCGCTGCTGCTGGCCGCCGCTGATCTCCCCCGGGTAGCGGTCGGCGAGGTCGGTGATCGCCAGCATCGACAGCACCCGCTCGGCGCGGGCCCGCCGGTCGGCCCGCGGCCACTTGGCCACGACCAGCGGCCATTCGACGTTCTGCCGCACCGTCTTGTGCGGCCACAGCGCGTACGACTGGAAGACCAGCCCGGCCTCGCGCTCGCTGGGGGCCACGGCCGGGCCGCCGCCCCGGGCGATGACGCGGTCGCCGAACCGGATCTCGCCCCCGGTGGGGTCCTCCAGCCCCGCGAGCATCCGCAGGGTCGTCGTCTTCCCGCACCCGGAGGGGCCGAGCAGGACGAGGAAGGAGCCCGCGGGGACGTCGATCGAGATGCCGTCGACGGCCGCGGTGCCGCCGAAGTCCTTGCGCAGGTCGGTGATGGTCAGGGAGGCAGCGGGTGCTCCGGGTCTCATGCCGGTCCTTTCCGCCCGTCGGTGGTCCGTCGTGGAGGTCATGGGTTCGGGTTCCAGGGTTGGGCGGCGCCTTCGAGGCGCCGGGCGAGGACGGTCGCCCCGACCGAGATCACCGCGATGACGACGGTGACCGCGTTGGCGAGCTGGGTGAAGTTCTCCGAGGAGTACTGGTAGGTCAGGACGGCCAGGACCGGCATCGCCGGGGTCGCCAGCAGCACGACCAGGGACAGGTCGCGCACCATCTGGACGAACACCAGCACCCCGCCGGTGAACAGGCCGCGGGCGGTCAGCGGCGCGATGACGGCGCCGATCCGGCGGAACAGGCCGGCCCCGGCCATCACCGCCGCCTCCTCCACGTCCCGGGACACCTGGCTCAGCGCCGAGGTGCCCGACCGCACCGCGAAGGGGATCGTCGCGGCGATCCCGGCCAGCACCAGGATCGCGAAGGTCCCGTACAGGCTCGGGAACGGCCCGATGGGCGCCCCGAACTGCGCGATGAACGCCGCCCCGAGCGCGATGCCGGGGATGAGGAACGGCACGAAGGAGACGACGCCCAGGGTCGGGGGCAGCCATCCGGTGCCGCCGGAACGGGTGACGGCGTAGGAGACGAGCAGCCCCAGGACGCCGGCGCCGACCGCCACGCACACCCCCAGGAGCACCGTGTTCCAGGTCGCCTGGAGGATCTGCGGGTTGCCGAGGATCCCCGGCAGCCCCTGCGCGAACGCCGGGTCGGAGGCACCGATCCAGTAGTGGAGGGTGAACCCGGAGGCGAAGTCGTTGGTGCGCCGGGTCAGGGAGCTCAGCACGAGCACCGCGCCGGGGACGACGGTGGTGCACACGACCACCAGCCAGGCGAGCGCGGCCGTCGGCCGGGTCCACGGACCGAGGTCGACGCTGCGGCGGCGGCCGCCCTTGCCGGTGATCGTCGCGAAGCTCCGCCGGCCCCCGGTGAGGCGCGTCGAGGCGTACATGATCATCGCGGCCACGAGGATGAGCACGATCGACAGCACGTAGCCGCGCACGACGTCGCCGGTGGAGATCGCCCCGTACAGCCGGGTCGAGAGCGTGTGGAACCGGACCGGCAGCCCCAGGAGCGCCGGGGTGACGAAGTTGGAGACCCCCTCGGCGAAGGCCAGCAGCGCGCCGGACACCATCGCCGGGGCCACGACGGGCAGGGCGATGTCGCGGGCCACGCGCAGGGTGGAGGCCCCCGTCAGCTCGGCGGCCTCCATCAGGTCCCCGTTGACGCTCGCCAGGGCGGCGGCGATGAGCATGAACGACAGGGAGAAGTAGTGGGCCGTCAGGGTCGCCGCGACCGGCACGGGCCCCCAGGCCAGCCAGTCCGGGACGGCGACCCCGAGGTTCGTCAGGATGCCGGCGGAGCCGCCGATCAGGTCGTTGCGGAACACCGACTCCCAGGCCAGCGCCAGGGCGAAGCTCGGCAGCGCGAACGGGATCGTCGCCAGCAGGCCGAGGACGCCCCGCCCGGGGATGCGGGTCATCACGACCACCCAGGCGAGGAATCCGCCGATCACCGTGGAGCCGACGGCGGTGGCCGCGCCCACGAGGATCGAGTTGCCCATCGGCCGCCACAGGAGGTTCTCCGACATCGGGCTGGCGAAGACGTCGGTCCACGCCCCGCGCCCGTCCTGGGTGAGGGTCGTGTTGACCAGCCCGGCGAGCGGCGCCACCACGAGGACGGCCAGGACGAGCAGTGTGCAGGCCCCCAGCACCGCGGTGGGCCGGGTGAGGGCGGACCGGGCGCGGGCCGCCGCGCGGCCGGCCGCGGTGCGCCGGGGGGAGGGTGCCGTCGGCATGGCGTCCTTTCGTCGCTGCGCTGGCGGGTGGCTCACAGGGTGAGCAGGAAGTCGGCCACGCCGTCGCGGATCTGCGCGGTCTCCTCCGGGACGATGTCCCAGGCGCCCAGCTCCTCCAGGGGGGCCGCGTCCGCGGGCTCGGCCATGTCGGTGCGCACGGGGTAGTCGCCGGGGACGTAGAACGGCTCGTAGGCGGGGCCGCCGGTCTCGGAGCCGTCGCCCATGAGGAAGTCCGCGACCAGCCGCGCGGCGGCCGGGTTCCGGGCGCCGTTCACCATGCCGATGTAGGCGGGGAAGGTGATGCCCGGCGACGGGACGGTGCCCAGGGACGCCTGGAGGGCCCAGCCCTCCTCCTCGTTGTCCCGGCGGTCGGAGTACGAGGTGATGCCGACCGGCGGGTCGTCCTGGCCGGTGGCGCCCACCGCCTGGTTGACGTTGTCGGTGTCGTCGACCAGGACCAGCCCGTTGGCGTACAGGTCCTTGATGAACTGCTGCCCGGCGTTCTCGACGCCCTCGTCGAGGACGACCTCGGTCCCGAAGTGCTCCCGGTGCGCCTGGGCCATCTCGTCGGACCGGTGGACGATCTCCGCCATGAGGTCCAGGTAGTCGCCGCGAACGGAGGGGTCGACCATGACGACCCTGCCGTTCCACTCCTCCTCGGTGAGCTGCCACAGGTTCCGGACCGGGCTGCCGTCGGGGTGGGCCTCCTCGTTGTACATGAGGATCTTGGTCGAGAGCCGGTTGGCCAGCAGCGGCTCCCGGTACTCCTGGGGGACGGTCTCGGCCAGGCGCGGCGGGACGTAGTTCCGCAGGATGCCGCCCGCGACGAGCTCGGTGACGACCACCGGCGCGTCGGAGATGTAGGCGACGTCCGCGGAGGGGGACCCGGCCTGCGACTCCGACCGCAGCCGGGTGATCTGCTCGGAGGAGGCGATGTCGTGGCCGATCAGGTCGATCCCGGGGTACTGCGCCTCGAACGCCTCCTCCACGGAGGCGATGCGGGAGGTGAAGGAGTAGACGGTGACCGACCCCTCCTCCGTGGCCAGTTCCACGAGCTCCTCGTGGGTGGCGTCGTCGAGTTCGTGGGGTTCGGCGGCCGCGTCGGCGGCGGGGGTCTGGGGGGTGCCGCCGCCGCAGGCGGTGAGGGCCGCGGCGAGGGAGAGGGCGACGGGGGCGGAGAGCATTCCTGACAAGCGCATGACGGTTCCTCGGTGTCGGCGGGCGCGCTGGTGGAGGGGTGGGGGACGGCGCTGCCGCCGTGCCGGGGCTTCGGACCGTGCGGTCAGTCGAAGTCCGCGAGCAGGCCGTCCAGGCGGTCGAGTGCGGGCAGGACGGCGTCCGGGTGCCGCCGGGCGATGGTGAGCACGATGGCGTTCGCGATCAGCATCGGGACGCTGAGGGAGGAGAAGCCCTCCTGGTGCCCGCGCGGGGCGGACAGCACGGTGGTCGGGGCGGGGTCGAGGGTGTGCAGGGTGTCCGTGACGAGCACGGAGCGGGCGCCGACGGCGGTCGCGTGGGCGTACAGGTCGGTGAGGTTGCGCGGGGCGCGGCGGAAGGCGAAGGAGACGACGGCGTCGGACTCCGACATCGCGAGGAGGCGTTCGGCGACCTCGCGGCCGGGCCCGGTGAGGTTGACCGACCGCATCCCGAACCGGCGCAGGCGGCCGTCGAGGAGTTCGGCCAGGACGGCCGCGTTGCCCCGGGCGAAGAGGTAGACCGTCCGGGCGCCGGCCAGGAGGTCGGCGACGCCGTCGATCTGCGACTGGTCCACGTGCCTGACGACCGCGGACAGCGATTCCAGCTCCGTGGCCAGGAGCGTGTCCAGGACGAGCCCCGGCTCGCGGAGCTCCTCCCGGAAGCGGTCCCCGGCCCCGTTGAGGCGGTCCTCGCGGTCCTTGCGCAGGTCGTCCCGCAGCTCCGGGTACCCCTGGTAGCCCAGTCGCTGCGCCAGGCGGGTGGCGGCGGCCGCGTGGACCCCGGCGCGCCGGGCGACGTCGCCGCCGCGCCAGAACGGAGCCTCCGCCGGGTGGGCGAGGATCTCGTCGAGGAGCACGCGGTCGGACCTGGTCAGTCGGTCGCGGTACTCGTTCACACGCTCGGGGAAGGTCATGGCCGTCACGCTACAGCAACTTTAATTGCAGAGATAGGAATCTCTGCAACTTTACTTGCGTTTCATCGGTCCGTCACCCTCCGGACGGGCGCGCTTCCCCTGGTCAACGCCCTGCGGCGGACGCGGCCGGGCCCTGCCGCAGGAGCCGGTGCGGTCCGGTCTCGGAGGCGCCTCGTCCCGGGCCGGGGCGATCGCGGTGGCCGCACCCTCCCGCGCCCGCCCGGCGCGTCACCGAGGGGTCAGGACGAGGCGCGGAGCCTCTCCTCGGTCTCCCGCACCTGTTCCGTCCGGTGCTGGATGCGGTAGAGGTCCAGGGCCCGCAGCCAGGCCCCGCGGGCGGCCTCCGTCTCGCCGAGGGCGTGGTGGGCCTCGGCGATACCGCTGAGCGTGTTCGCCTCCTCGAAGGCGTCCTTCAGGGCCCGGTAGACCCGGATCGCCTGGTGGTAGTGCTCGATGGCCTCGGAGTGGCGGCCGGACAGCACGGCGATGTTGCCGAGGCTGTCCAGGGAGGCCGCCTCACCCGCTCTGTAGCCGAGTGCCCGCGATCCCTCCAGCGACTCCCGGCAGCATGCGAGGGCGCGTTCGTACTCGCCGAACGAGGCAGCCAGGACCCAGCCCAGGTTGTTGAGGGCTCCGCACACCCACAGCGTGTTGCCGACACTCCGATACAGCTCCAGGGACTTCTCCCCGTGCTCCAGCGACGCCTCCCTGTCCCCGTCGAGGAGCGCGGCCAGCAGGAGCACCTGGTGCGTGTGCCCCTGGTTGAGCAGGTCGCCGATGTCCTCGAAATGGCCGAGGGAGTCCGCGAGGAGCCGGAGGGGCTCCTCACCGGGCCGGCCGGCCATGAGCATGGTGGAGGCCAGGGTCCTCTGCATCAGGGCCTTCAGCGACGGGGCGCTTCCGTCGTCCAGCCGGGAAGCGGCGTCGAGGCCGGTGCGGCTGAGCCCGATGAAGTCCTCGACACGGCCGGTGCGTCGGAAGTACAGGTGCGCGTCCCAGCACAACCGCCAGGCCTGGCGGTGCAGGCCCAGGTCCGAGGCGAGCCGGATCACCGCGAGGAGCCGGGAGCGTTCCGTGGTGAACCATTCCATGGCCTCGCCATCGCTCGCCAGCCGGAGCGCGAGGGGGTGTCCGCCGGACGGCTCCCTCTCCGCGACGGACGAGGGGATCTCATGCGGGCCCAAGAGGTGGTTCGCGGTGGCCGCGGTGTGGACGTGGAAGTCCACCAACGACCGCAGTGCCTCGCTGCGGTCCTCCTCCGACAGGTCCTCCTCGGCCCTCTCCCCGCCGTGCAGGCGGACGAGGTCGTGCAGATCGTAGCGCCCGGGCACCGGCTGTTGGACGAGGTGGGCCGCCTCCAGGGTGCGCAGCAGGGTCCGGGTGCGCGAGGGCGTGTGCCCGGACAGCGCCGCGACGGCGGTCAGCCCGATGTCCTGTCCCGGGAGCAGGCTGAGCAGGCCGAGCAGGCGTGCCGCCGCGCCGGGCAGCGCCCGGTGGGAGGTGTCCAGGACACCGCGCAGGGAGGTGTTCAGATCGCCGGTGTCCAGGGCGTCCAGCCGAGTCTCCGCCTCCCGCAGTTCGGAGGCGAGTTCGGCGAGCGGCAGGTGCGCGTCGCCCGCGGCGCGGGCCGCGGCGACGGCCAGGGCCAGGGGGAAACGTCCGCAGCCGGAGATGATGGACTCCACGGCCTCGGGTTCCGCCGCCGTACGGCGCTCTCCGATCCGGGCGGCGAGCAGCCGACGGGCTTCGGCCGGGGTGAGCGGGCCCAGCCCGACGGAGCGGGCCCCCTCGGTGGCGACCAGGCCGCTGAGCCGGTTGCGGCTGGTGACCAGGACGATGCACGAGGGGGAGCCGGGGATCAGGGGGCGCACCTGCTCGGCGTCGCGTGCGTTGTCGAGCAGGATCAGCATCCGCTTGCCGGCCAGGAGGCTGCGGTACAGGCCGACCTGTGCCTCGGTGCTGTCGGGGATGGCCTTCTTGTCCATTCCGAGGGCGATGAGGAAGTCGTGGACCGCGGACTCCGGCCCGGTGGCGGAGGTGCTGGGGGAGGAGCCGTGCAGGTTCACGTAGAGCTGGCCGTCGGGGAACCGGTCGAGGTTGTCGTGCGCCCACCGCAGGGCCAGCGAGGTCTTGCCGACGCCTCCGAGGCCGGAGATCACGGTGACCGGTGCCGCGCCCGGTGTCCGGGCGGTGTCGAGCGCGGCGAGTTCCCTGCCGCGGCCCGCCAGCAGCGGCGGCGGCGCGGGGAGCTGGCTCGGCAGGGGGACGGGAGGGGGCTCCACCGCAGAGGACGAACGGACGGCGGAGAGGGCCGCCGCCGGGGACGGGGCGTCCAGTGCCGGGTCGGTGTTGAGGATCTTCAGGTGGAGGTCCCGGAGTTCGGCCCCGGGGTCGGCGCCCAGTTCTTCGGACAGCGCGCCGCGGATGCGGTCGTAGTGCTCCAGCGCCTGCGCGGCCCGCCCCTCCCGGTACAGCGCGAGCATGAGCTGGCCGATCAGCCGTTCGTCGAGCGGGTGCGCCCGGGCCAGGGAGAGCAGGTCGCCGAGGCGTTCGGCCTGCCTGCCCTGGCGCAGCAGCAGCTCGTTGCGGTCCAGTTCCGCCCGCAGGCGCTCCAATCGCAGGCTCTCCCGGAACTCGTTGACCCAGGGGCCGTCCAGGGTGCCGAAGGCGTCGGCCCGCCACAGGGCGAGCGCCTCCTCCAGGAGGGGCAGGGAGGCGTGCTCGGTCGGGGCGTCCCGCGCCCGGGCGGCGAGCCGGCGGAAGCGGTGCAGGTCGACGGTGTCGAGGGCGTCCCGGCTCAGGGAGAGGACGTAGCCGCCCGGGCGGCGGCCGACCGCCGCGTCGTCCCCGGCCGCGGACAGGGCGGTGCGCAGCCGGGAGACGTAGCTGTAGAGCGAGGACCGCGCCCCGTCGGGCGGCACGTGCCCCCAGACCCGGTCGATGAGCCGGTCCACCGGGACCGTGCGGTTGACATCGGCCAGCAGTCCGACGAACACGGACTGCCGCCGCCCGTGTCCCAGGTCGACGGCGCGCCCGTCGATCCGCGTCTGGATGTCGCCGAGTACGGAGATCTCGACCGTCAACGCCACTCCCGGGCTGGAGAGAAAGGGGACGCCTGCGGGTCCGGTACGCGGGAGCACAGCGATACCTGGGGTCCCAGGAGTTTACTCTCCGAAGCCCGTTCCGGAAGCCGCGTTCCCGGCAGCCCCGGCCGGGCTTTCCGGAGGGGGACCGGGGGGCGGGACGGCGGTGGACCGCCGCCCACCGGG
Source organism: Nocardiopsis changdeensis (assembly GCF_018316655.1). Taxonomy (GTDB): domain Bacteria; phylum Actinomycetota; class Actinomycetes; order Streptosporangiales; family Streptosporangiaceae; genus Nocardiopsis; species Nocardiopsis changdeensis. The sequence continues at coordinate 2,885,167 of NZ_CP074133.1, forward strand.
GCCGTCGCCGCCCGCATGAGCTTCAGCCCTGCCGCAGGATCTTGTACAGGCCGGCTTCGGCGGGGCCGTGGGGGGTGGCGGTCAGGCCGTGGGGTGCGGTCTCGGCGCGCAGGGCGGTCTCGGAGACGGTCCACCAGTCGTAGTGGACCTCGTCGGAGGACAGGACGCGGTCGCCGTGGCGGGTCTGGTAGGTCATGTGCCAGGTGAGGCGTTCGGGGCCGGCGGGTTCGGCGCGTGCCCAGCCGACGTAGGCGCGTTCGCCCACGCGCACCTCGCTCATCGGGGATTGTTCCACCGGCCGGGGTTCGGTGGGTGCGGGCAGGTTGAGCAGGACGAAGGCGCCCGGTGCCAGGCGCGGGGCCAGGTCCTCCCAGAGGCGGTCGCGTTCGTGGGGGCCGAAGTGGCCGATGAGGTTGGCCATGACCATGCCGCCGATGCGTTCGGGCAGGTGGGCGGCGAGCAGGTCGTCGGTGTCCACGGTGACCCGCTCCCGCAGGCCGGGGTCGTCGGCGACGCGGGAGAGCAGGACCGCGGCCAGGACGGGGGAGGGTTCCACGGCCAGGACGGGGGTCGCGGGCAGGGTGCGGGCGATGAGGCGGGTGCCCTGTCCGCCGCCCGCGCCCGCGTCCACGACGGGCCCGGAGCCGGGGGGCAGTTCGCGCAGGGCCGCGGCGACGGTCTGTGCGTGGTGGTCCCACCAGGTGCGGATCATGATGTCCAGGTAGCGGCCGGAGATCCGGTAGGGGTCGTCGTAGTCGGTCACGGGTGCTTCTCCCACGGGTCGCGGAGAGACGGGAGCCCCGCCGGCGTACGCCGCCCGGGGGTCGGGGGTCCGGTGCGGGCGGATCCCGTCTTGCCAAAATGAAAACGGTTATCATAACCTGTCATGGGCGGGCGGCCGCTGTCCACTCCTCGAGATCCCGGTCCGGTCCGTCGGCCGTCCGCCTCCCCGCACCCGCCCGATCCGTCCCGTCGAGGAGCGGTGACCGGACCCCCGCCCCCGAGGAGCACATGTGAACAGCCCCCCGTCCCCCGACCCGCGCCCCGCCCGCGCCGCCGGCCGGTCCCGGCGCTCCGCCCGGCCGGGGGCCCGGTGACATGGGTGCGGGGTCCAGGTACGACGGCGAGGTCCTGGCCGCGCTGCGGCGGGGCGACCGGTTCCGCAGCTGCCAGGAGGTCCACGCCCTGATCGCGGACGCCCGCGGCGGCCCGCAGCGCCCGCCCAGCCTGTCCACCGTGTACCGGACCCTGCACCGGCTGGCGAGGGAGGGCGAGGTCGACACCATCCACTCCGAGGACGGCGAGCGCCTCTACCGCCGGTGCGCCACGTCCTCCCACCACCACCTGCTCTGCCGCGTCTGCGGGCGCGCGCAGGAGGTCCCGCACGCGCGGGAGCTGCGCACGGTGCTCACCCGGGTCGAGCGGCTGACCGGTTTCACCGGGCTCGCCTACTCGCTGGAGTTCGCGGGGGTGTGCCCTGACTGCGCGTGAACCCTCGGCCCTCGTGACCGGGGCGGCCGGCGGCATCGGGAGCGCCGTGGTCCGCCGCCTCGCCGGGGCGGGGCACCGGGTGGCCGCCGCGGACGTGGCCGGCCCCACCGCCCGCAGGCTCGCCGCCGGGCTCTCCCGCTCCGGTCTCCCCGTCACCGGCCACGCGGTCGACGTCACCGACGAGGCCGCCGTCGACGCCCTCGTGGACGCGGTCGAACGCGACCAGGGGCCCCTGGACGTCCTCGTCAACGTCGCCGGGATCCTGCGCTGGGGCCCCGTCACGGAGTTCTCCTCGCAGGACTGGCGGGCGGTCTTCGACGTCAACGCCCTGGGCGCCTTCCACGTCTGCCGCGCCGCCGCCCGGAGGATGGCGCCGCGCGGCCGGGGCGCGATCGTCACGGTCGGATCGGACGCCGGGACGGTGCCCCGCACGGGCATGGCCGCGTACGCGGCCTCCAAGGCGGCGGCCGCCCACTTCACCCGCTGCCTCGGCCTGGAGCTGGCCCCGCACGGGGTCCGGTGCAACGCGGTGTCCCCCGGGGCGACCGACACCGAGATGAGCAGCGCCCGCTGGGGCGGCTGGGAGGGGACCCACCCCGCGGTGGCCGGCGTGCCCGGGCAGTTCCGGGTGGGGATCCCCCTGGGGCGGCCGGCCCGGCCGGAGGACGTCGCCGACGCCGTCGCCTTCCTCTGCTCGCCCGAGGCCTCCCACATCACCATGCACGACCTGCGCGTGGACGGCGGAGCCGGACTCGGCTCCTGACACCGCCCCCGTGACCGAAGACGAGAGGCCGGAGAAAGCCGTGTCCCTGCCCGCCATCACCTCCTACCCGATGCCCGCCGAGTCCGACCTGCCCGAGCCCCGGATGGACTGGGCGCTCGACCCCGACCGGTGCGTCCTGCTGGTCCACGACATGCAGCGGTACTTCCTCGGCGCGTTCGACGAGGGCGCCGAGCCGGTGCCCGAGCTGCTCTCCAACATCGCCCTGCTCCGCGAGGCCTGCGTGGAACGCGGGGTCCCCCGGGTCTACACCGCCCAGCCCGGCGCGCAGAGACCGGACGACCGGGGCCTGCTGCGGGACCTGTGGGGCGAGGGGTTGCGCGACGACCCGGCGCACACCGGCCTCGTGGTCCCCTTCGACGCGGAGCGGGGGGACCTGCACCTCACGAAGTGGCGGTACAGCGCCTTCGTCCGCACGGACCTGGAGGGGCTGCTCCGCAGGTCGGGCCGGGACCAGCTCGTCGTCTGCGGCGTGTACGCCCACATCGGGGTGCTGATGACCGCCTGCGACGCCTTCATGCGCGACATCCGGACGTTCATCGCGGCCGACGCGGTCGCCGACTTCTCCGCCGACGACCACGCGATGGCCCTGTCCTACGCGGCACGCCGGTGCGCCGGCGTGGTGACCGCGAAGCAGGTCCTGGCCGCGCTGGCCGCCTGAGCGCGCCCGGGGCGGGCGGCCCGCGCCGCCCGCCCCGGAGGTCACGCGCCCCCGTGCGCGCGCAGCCGCTTCTTGTCGACCTTGCCGACCCCGGTGAGGGGCAGCGCGCCGATGCCGCGCACCTCGTCGGGGACCTTGAACGGGGCCGCCCCGCGCCCCAGCATCGCCGCGCGCACCTCCTCCCGGGAGGGCACAGGGCCCTCCGTGACGAGGAACGCCACCGAGCGCTCCCCGAGGTGGGGGTCGGGCAGCCCCACGACCGCGGCCGCCCGGACGCCGGGCACGGCGAGCAGGTGCTCCTCCACCTCGACCGCGGCGATCTTCTCGCCGGCCCGGTTGACCTGGTCCTTGACCCGGCCCACCACCACCAGGTCCCCGGCGGGGGTCCGGGTGACCAGGTCGCCGGTGCGGTAGAAGCCGTCCGGGGTGAAGCGCAGCGCGTCGAGCTCGCGTGCCCGGTAGTAGCCGCGCAGGGTGTAGGGGCCGCGGGTGAGCAGTTCGCCGGGGGCGCCGTCGGGGACCGTGGCGCCGTCCTCGTCCACGACGAGGACCTCGTCGGCGGGGGAGAGCGGCCTGCCCTGGGTGCCGCACACGACGTCGTCCGGGGCGTCCAGGGGGGTGTAGTTGTTCAGGCCCTCGGCCATGCCGAACACCTGCTGGAGGTGGCACCCCAGCTCCGGGCCGATCCTGCGGGCGGTGGCGTCGTCCAGGCGGGAGCCGCCGACCTGGAGCACCCGCAGCGAGGACAGGTCGGCGCGGGTGCGGCGGGCCTCGTCCAGCCAGGAGGGCACGAGGGCGGGCACGAGCGAGGTGAGGGTGACGCCCTCGCGTTCGATGAGGCCGAAGGCCGTCGTGGGACTGGGGTCGGGGCACAGGACCACGGTGCCCCCGGCGCCCAGCACGCCCACGATGCCCGGGGAGACCATGGTGAAGTTGTGCGCCGCCGGCAGGACCGCCAGGTAGACGGTGCCGGAGTCCACCCCGCACGCCTCGGCGGAGGCGCGGGCGTTGTAGCCGTAGTCGGCGTGGGTGCGGGGGATCAGCTTGGGGGTGCCCGTGGTCCCCCCGGACAGCAGGAGCAGGGCCAGGTCCTCGGGGTCGGCGGCCTCGTCCAGGGGGGCGGCCCGCGGTGCGAGCAGGGACTCCAGGGAGCGGGCGGGGACGTCGCCGGGATCGCCCGCGACGAGGACGTGGCGCAGCCCGGGCAGCCGCTCGGCCATGCGGGCGGCCTCGGCGCGCGGGTCGGAGCGGCCGTGCCGGTCGGCGACCACGAGCGCGCACGCGTCGGCGGTCCGGGCCAGCGACTCCACCTCAGCGGGGCCCAGGGAGGGCAGGGCCAGGACCGGGACCGCGCCGATGCGCAGCAGGGCGAACAGGGTGAGGACGTACTCCTCGCGGTTGGGCAGGCGCACCAGGACGCGTTCGCCCGGGTGGATCGGCAGCCCGGCCAGGCCGAGGGCGAGCCGGTCCACCCGGGCGTCGAGTTCGGCGTAGGTGAGCCGTCCGGACCGTGAGACGAGGGCGGTGGCCCCCGGACGGGCGGCGGCCCGCTCCCTCAGCAGCCGCGACAGCGTCCGGTCCTCGCGAAAGCCCTGTTCGCGGTAGGAGCGGATCTCCTCCTCGGACGGGCGCGGCCAGTCCTGCGTCATGTGGTCTCCCTTGGCTCGTGGGGTTCGGGGGTCGACTCGAGGCGACCGAAGGTGCTATACAGGGACATATCGACAATGAAAACGGTTTTCATTATTGTCGATCGTGTCGAGAACGGCCATGGAGGGGTGGGGTGTCGTGTCACACCGCGGTGCTGAGGAGGCCTGTGTGATCGTGCGGGATCAGGTGGCGCGGATCCTGGGGACGGACGGCTTCACCGACACCGACGACCTCTTCGACCACGGGCTCGACTCCCTGGGCCTCATCCGCCTCGTCGGGCGGTGGCGCGAGGAGGGGCGCGACGTCACCTTCGAGGACCTGGCCACCGCGCCGACGGTGAGCGCCTGGACCGCCCTGCTGGAGCGGGCGGAGCCCACCGCGGACGCGGCCCCCGCCCCGGCCCCGGCGGCCCCCGCCGCCGATGGCACCCCCTTCCCGATGGCGACCATGCAGCACGCCTACTGGGTCGGCCGCGGGGACGAGCAGCCCCTGGGCGGCGTCGCCGCGCACTTCTACACCGAGTTCGACGGCCGCGGCGTCGACCCTGGCCGGCTCGCCGCCGCGCTGGACGCCGTCGTCGACCGCCACCCCATGCTCCGCGCCCGGTTCGACGGCGACGGTCTCCAGCGCATCGCCCCCGCCGGGGCGGGGACCGGTCCCACCGTCCACGACCTGCGCGCGGCCGCCCCCGACGAGATCGAGCGCACCCTCGACCGCCTGCGGGAGGAGAACACCCACCGGCGCATGGACGTGGCCGCCGGGCACGTCCTGGACGTCGCGCTGTCGCTGCTGCCGGACGGCCGCACCCGCCTGCACGTGGACCTGGACATGATCGTGGCCGACGCGCTCAGCCTGCGCGTCCTGCTCGACGACCTCCTGGCCGCCTACGAGGGCCGCGACCTGCCCCCGCTGGACTACGACTTCGCCCGCTACCTGGCCGACCGCCGCGCCCGCGACACCGGTGCCGTCGACCGGGCCCGGGCCTGGTGGCACGAACGCCTGCGCGACCTGCCCCCGGCACCCGGGCTCCCCGCGGTGGCCGACGCCTCCCGGCCCACCCCCGCCGGCTCCCCCCTGGCCAGGTCCACCCGCCTGCACCACCGGCTCACCCCGGAGCGCACCCGGGCGCTGTCCGACCGGGCCCGCGCCGCCGGGGTCACCCCGGCGGCGGCCCTGGCCGCCGCCTTCGCCGAGGTGCTCGGCGCCTGGAGCGCCTCGCCCGCCTTCACCCTCAACCTGCCGCTCTTCGACCGGGCGCCGCTGCACCCCGACGTGGACCGGCTGATCGGCGACTTCAGCGGCTCGGTGCTGCTGTCCGTCGACACCTCCGAGGCGGTGCCCTTCGCCGACCGGGCCCGCACCGTCCGGCACGACCTGCACGCCGCGGTGGACCACGGCGCCTACGGCGGTGTGGAGGTGCTGCGCGACCTGGCCCGCCTCGACGGCGGCGCGATGACGCCGATGCCCGTCGTCTACACCAGCGCGATCGGCCTGGGACCGCTGTTCGGCGAGGCCGTCCAGAACACTTTCGGCACCCCCGTTCACATCATCTCCCAGGGCCCCCAGGTGTGGCTGGACGCCCAGGTCACCGAGCTGGACGGCGGCCTGCTGCTCAACTGGGACCTGCGGGAGCACGCGTTCGCCCCCGGCACCGCCGAGGCGGCCTTCGACGCCTACCGCGACCTGGTGGAATCCCTCATCGACGATCCCGGGGCGTGGACGCGCCCCTTCCGGCCGCGCGTCCCCGCCGCGCTCGACGGCACCCGCGCCGTCCCGGCCGCCGATCTGCCCGCCCCCGCGCCGCGCACCCTCCACGAGCGGTTCTTCGAACACGCCCGCACCGCGCCCGGTGCCGTGGCCCTCGTCGCCCCCGATGGGAAGGAGACCACCTACGGGGAGCTGGCCGAGCGCGCCCTGCGCATCGCTGGAGCGGTCGCCGACACCGCCCCGGCGGGGGAGGCCGTCGCCCTGTGCCTGCCCCGGGGCGCCGACCAGGTCGCCGCGCTGCTGGGGATCCTCGCCGCGGGCTGCGCCTACCTGCCGGTGGGCGGCCACCAGCCCCCCGCCCGCAGGCGCGCGATCCTGGAGCGGGGCGCCCCCGCGCTGCTGCTCTCGGACGACCCGGCCGTCCTCGCCGACGCCGACCCGCCTGCGCTCACCCTCGCCCAGGCCCTGTCCGGCCCGGTCGCCGGGCTCCGGCCGACGGCACCCGACGCCCCCGCCTACGTGCTCTTCACCTCGGGGTCGACCGGCGCCCCCAAGGGCGTGGAGGTGCCCCACCGGGCCGCCGCGCACACCGTCGACGTCCTCAACGCCCTCCTCGACACCGGGCCCGGCGACCGCACCCTGGCCCTCGCCGAGATCGACTTCGACATGTCCGTCTTCGACCTCTTCGCCCCGCTGTCGGCGGGGGGAGCCGCCGTCCTGGTGGACTCCGGCGACCGCCGCGACGCCGCCGGGTGGGCGGACGCGGCCGAGCGCGCCGGGGTCACCCTCCTCAACTGCGTGCCCACCCTGCTCGACATGCTGCTGACCGCCGTCGAGTCCGGCCTGGCGGCGGCCCCGCCGCTGCGCGCGGTCCTGCTCGGCGGCGACCGCGTCGGCACCGACCTGCCCGGGCGGCTGCGCGCGGTCGCCCCGGGGAGCCGCTTCCTGGCGCTGGGCGGGATGACCGAGGCCGCCGTCCACTCCACCCTGCTGGAGGTCGGCGAGCCCGACCCCTCCTGGAGCCACGTCCCGTGGGGCCGCCCGCTGCCCGGCGTGCACTGCCGGGTCGTCGACACCCAGGGGCGCGACCGCCCCGACCTGGTGCCCGGCGAGCTCTGGGTGGGGGGAGCCGGACTGGCCCGCGGCTACCGGGGCGCCCCGGCCACCACCGCCGACCGGTTCGTGCACGCCGACGGGCGGCGCTGGTACCGCACCGGCGACGGCGCCCGCCACCTGCCCGACGGGTCCCTGGAGTTCCTCGGCCGCCTGGACCACCAGGTCAAGGTCAACGGGGTGCGCATCGAGACCGGAGAGGTAGAGGCCGCCCTGACCGCGCACCCCGGGGTCGCGGCCGCCGTCGCCCTCGTCCTGCCCGGCCCGGCCCCCGTGCTCGCCGCCGCCGTCGTCCCCGCCCTCGGGACCGGCGCGGGCGACGGCCCCGCGGACCTCGACGGTCACCTGCGGGCCCTGCTGCCCGCGACCATGGTCCCCGCCGTCCTGGAGGCCGTCCCGGAGATCCCGCTCACCCCCAACGGCAAACCCGACCGCGCCGCGCTGGCGCGCCTGCTGCGCGACCGCGTCGCCGGCCCCCCGGGACCGGGCGCCCCGCCCCGGGGGGAGCGCGAGCGCGAGGTGGCCGGACTGTGGTCCGACCTGCTGGGCGTGGAGTCCGTGTCCCGCACCTCTTCCTTCTTCGCCCTGGGCGGCGACTCCCTGCTCGCCACCCGGCTGGTGGCGGAGCTGCGGGCGCGCGGCTACGCCGCCGCGGGCGTCACCGACCTGTTCGTCCACCCGGTCCTGTCCGACTTCGCCGCCTCCCTGCCGGAGAAGGGGGAGGCGGACCGGCGGCCGGCCATCGGGCACGACCCCGCCTCCCGGTACGAGCCCTTCCCCCCGACCGGGGTGCAGCGGGCCTACCTCACCGGCCGCGACCCCGCGTTCACCCTGGGCGGTGTGGGCACCTACCACTACACCGAGTTCGACGGCGCCGACGTGGACCTGGAGCGCCTGGAACGCGCGCTGGACCGGCTCGTCGCCCGCCACGACATGCTCCGCGCCGTGTTCGGCGAGGACGGCGACCAGCGAGTCCTGCCCGAGGTCTCCCCGGTGCGCATCCCGGTGGAGGAGGCCGGGCCGGGCGACCCGGGCCCCGCGCTCGACGCCTTCTTCGAGACCATGTCCCACCGGGTCCTGGACCCCGCCCGCTGGCCGCTGTTCGACATCCGCGCGCTGCGCTACACCCGGGACGGGGCCGAGCGGGTGCGCCTGGGCGTCGGCCTGGACTACCTCGTCCTGGACGCCCTCAGCATCATGACCCTCTACACCGAGCTGGACCTGCTGTACCGCGACCCCGACGCGGCCCTGGAACCGGTGGACGTCACCTTCCGCGACTACGTCACCGGCGTCCCCGACGACCCGGCGCGGCGGGAGCGGGCCCGCGACTACTGGCGGGAGCGGGTGCGCGACCTGCCCCCCGCCCCGGACCTGCCCCTGGCCGCCGACCCCGCGCGGATCCGTCGGCCCCGGTTCACCCGCCGCGCCGACCACCTGTCACCCGCCGAGTGGCGTGCGCTGGCCGGACTGGCCCGGTCCTCGGGGATCACCCCCTCGACCCTGCTCCTGGCCTGCTACGGCGAGGTCCTCTCCGCCTGGAGCGGCCGGACCGCCCTCAGCCTCACCCTCACCCTGTTCGACCGGCGCGACGCGCACCCCCACATCGACCGGGTCCTGGGCGACTTCACCTCCCTGGCCCTGACCTCCTACCAGCGCGAACCGGGCCAGGACCCGCTGGCCGCCGCCCGCGCGCTCCAGCGCAGGCTGGGGCGGGACCTGGACCACCGCGAGGTCTCCGCCGAGGAGGTCCTGCGGGAGCTGACCCGCCGCGACGGCACCGCCCAGGCCGGGGTGCCCGTGGTGTTCACCGGCTCCGTGGGCGTGGGGGACGGCGTCTCCCTGGACCTGTCGCCGCGGTTCCCCGCCCGGGTCCGGGGGCTGTCCCAGTCCCCGCAGGTCCACCTGGACAACCAGGTCCTCGAACGCGAGGGCGGCCTCGACGTGTACTGGGACGCGGTGGAGGAGCTGTTCCGCCCCGGCGTCCTGGACGGCATGTTCGCCGCCTACCTGGACCTGCTCCGCGGCCTGGCCCGCGGCGGGGCGCGGGCCTGGCCGGAGCTGGTGGCCGACCCGCTGCCCACCGCCCAGGCCCGGGTCCGGGCCTCCATGAACGACACCGCCGGCCCCCGCCCCCGGGGAGCGCTCCACGACGCCTTCTTCTCCGGCGCCCGCGACCGGGCCGGCGACCCCGCCCTCATCACCGCCGACGGCGTCCTCACCCACGCCGAGACCGCCGAGCGCGCCCTGCGGATCGGGGCCGGGCTCCGCGCGCGCGGCGTGCGCCCCGGGGACGCCGTCGGCGTCCACCTGCCCAAGGGCGCCGACCAGGTCTGCGCAGTGCTGGGGGTGCTGGCGGCCGGCGCCGCGTACGTGCCCGTCGGCACGGGGCAGCCCCCGCTGCGCCGCGCACGCGTGCACGCCGCCGCGCGCACGGTCCTGACGATCGGGAGCGACGAGGCCGCGGAGCACTCCGTGGAGGTCGCCGACCTGGTGGGGGCCGCCCCGCTGGACGCCCCCCTGCCCACCGCGCCGGGGGCGACCGCCTACGTCGTCTTCACCTCGGGGTCCACTGGCGACCCCAAGGGGGTGGAGATCACCCACGGGGCGGCCCTGAACACCGTCGCGGAGATCAACGACCGCTACCGCGTCGGCCCCGGCGACCGGGTCCTGGCCCTGTCGGCCCTCGACTTCGACCTCTCGGTCTACGACGTGTTCGGACTGCTCGGCGCGGGCGGGGCCCTGGTCGTCCCGCAGGAGGAGGAGCGCAGGGACGCCCGGCGGTGGCTGGAGCTGTGCGCCGAGCACCGGGTGACGGTGTGGAACACCGTGCCCGCACTGCTGGACATGCTGCTCCTGGCGGCCGAGGACGCCGGCCCTCCCCGCTCCCTGCGCCTGGCCCTGGTCTCCGGCGACTGGGTCGGCACCGACCTGTCCCGGCGGCTGCGCACCGCCAACGGCGGCCGCACCCACCTGGTCGCCCTGGGCGGCGCCACCGAGGCGTCCATCTGGTCCAACGCCTTCGACGGCGGGCACGCCCCCCGGGGCTGGCCCTCGGTCCCCTACGGCACCCCGCTGCGCAACCAGCGCTACCGGGTCGTGGACCCCCACGGCCGCGACTGCCCCGACTGGGTGCCGGGGGAGCTGTGGATCGGCGGCGCCGGGGTGGCCCGCGGGTACCGGGGCGACCCCGAGCGCACCGCCGCCCGGTTCGTCACCGCCGGCGGAGAGCGGTGGTACCGCACCGGCGACCTGGGCCGGTACCGCTCCGAGGGCCTGCTGGAGTTCCTGGGCCGCACCGACCGCCAGGTCAAGGTCGGCGGCCACCGGCTCGAACCCGGCGAGGTCGAGGCCGCGCTCGAGGACCACCCGGCGGTGCGCCGGGCGGCCGTGGTGGCGGTGGGGGACCGCGTCTCCCGGAGGCTCACCGCCTTCGTGGTCGCCGAGGGCCGCACACCCTCCCACGGCGACCTCACCGCCCACCTGGCCCGGTGGCTGCCCGCCCACGCGGTCCCCGGCACCCTCCGCGTCCTGGACGACATCCCGCTCACGCCCAACGGCAAGGTCGACGCCGCCGCGCTGGCGGCCCTGGCCGAACGCGACGCCCCGGCCCCGGGCGCACCGCCCGCCGACCACACCGAGAAGCGGATCGCCCGCCTGTGGGAGGAGGTGCTCGGCGTTCCGGTCCGGGACCGGGAGGCCAACTTCTTCGCCCTGGGCGGCAGCAGCCTCCTGGCCATCCGCATGATCACCACCCTGCGCCGGGAGACGGCCGGGGAGGTCTCCACCCGCGACTTCCTGGCCGTCCCCACCCTCGCCGCACTCGCCGACCGGGTCCGCGCCGCCGAGCCGGGCGACGTGCAGACCGGCGTCATCTGACCCCGCCCCCACCCGACCGGGGACCGCGTCCCCGGACCCCTGAGGAGAGAACACCGTGCAGCCCACCCCCGCCGGCCCCGACGACCCGCGCGCCCTGCTCGACGAACTCCGGGCGGACGGCGTCCACCTGTGGGCCGACGCCGGACGCGTCCACTTCCGCGCCCCCTCGGGCACCCTCACCGACGAGCGGCGCGCGCTCCTGCGGGAGCACCGCGACGCGGTCCTGGCCCTGCTGGAGGAGCCGGCCGCGCCGGCCCTGGTCCCCGACCCCGCCTCCCGGCACGAGCCCTTCCCCCTGACCGACGTGCAGGGCGCCTACCTGGTCGGCCGGGGGTCGGCCTACGACTACGGCGGGGTCGCCTGCCACGCCTACGCCGAGCTGGAGTTCGACGACCTGGACCCGGACCGCCTGCGCACCGCGTGGAACGCCCTGGTGGACCGGCACGACATGCTGCGCGCCGTGGTCTCCCCCGAGGGCCACCAGGAGGTCCTGCCCGAGGCCCCCGGCGAGTCCCTCACCGTCACCGACGTCGGAGCGGCCGACCCCCGCCCCCACGCCGAACGGGCCCGGGAACGGCTGCGCGACCTGGTCCCCGACCCCTCGTCCTGGCCGCTGGTGCGCCTGCACCTGACCCGCGGTTCCGGCCGGGCGGTCCTGCACCTGTCCGTCGACCTGCTCGCCGCCGACCACACGAGCGTCCGCCTGCTCCTGGAGGAGCTGCGCGCGCTCTACGAGGACCCCTCCCTCGCCCTCCCCGCGCCGCGGGTGACCTTCCGCGACCACGTCCTGGCCCAGCGGGCGCTGCGCGACGGCGCCGGGTACCACCGGGACCGCGCCTACTGGACGGAGCGCGCGGACGCGCTTCCCCCGGCGCCCGAACTCCCCCTGGCCGACCACGCCGCCGACGCCTCGGCGCGGTTCACCCGGCTGTCCGCCCGCCTGGAACCGCAGGTGTGGGAGGCGCTGCGCACCCGTGCCGCGGGCCGGGGCCTGACCCCCTCCTCCGTCGCCCTGGCCGCCTACGCCGAGGTCGTCGGCCTGTGGTCGCGCCGCCCCGACTTCACCCTCAACCTGCCCGTGCCCCGGCGCCCGGCGACCCACCCGGACCTGGACCGCGTCGTCGGCGACTTCACCTCGCTGACCCTGCTGGCGGTGCGGGCCGACGACGGCGCCACCTTCGCCGAGCGCGCGGCCGCCCGCCAGACCCGGCTCATCGAGGACCTGGACCACGGCCTGTACTCGGGCAACGAGCTGCTGGCCGAGCTGTCCCGGCGCCGGGACGAGACGGCCGTGCTGATGCCGGTGGTCTTCACCGGAGCGCTGGGCGCCGACGACGGGGAGCCCGACCCCGGCGCCTGGGCCGCCCGCGAGGTGTACGGGCTGTCCCAGACCCCCCAGGTGTGGGTGGACTGCCAGGTCTCCCTGAACGGCGACGCCCTGGCACTGCGCTGGGACGTCCGCGAGGGCGTGCTCTGCGAGGGCGTCGCGGAGGACGCCTTCCGCGCCTACCACGACCTGCTGCTCCGCCTGGCGGCCTCCGACGCCGCCTGGGACGAGGAGGCCCCCGTCCCGCTGCCCGCCGAGCAGGTGTTCACGCGCACCCGGGCCAACTCCACCGAGGGGCCGCTGCCCGACGCGCTGCTCCACGAGAACGCCCTGGCCCGCGCGCTGGAGGCCCCCGACACCCCGGCCGTGCTGCACAGCGCAGGCGCCCTCTCGCACGGGGAGCTGTGGCGGCGCGCCGCCGGCACGGCGGCCCTGCTGCGCGAGGCCGGGGCCCGGCCGGGCGACCGCGTGGCCGTCGTCATGGACAAGGGCCCCGAGCAGGTGGTCGCCGTCTACGCCGCGCTGCTGGCCGGAACGGTCTACGTCCCGGTCGACACCACCCAGCCCGCCGCGCGCCGCCGCGCCATCCTGGGCGACGCCGGGGTCCGGCACGTCCTCACCCAGTCCTGGCTGGCCGCCGTCGGCGACTGGGACGCCGACACGGCCGTCATCGAGGTCGACACCGCCCCCGAGGGCACCGCCCCGACCTCCCTCCCCGAGCGGCCGGTCTCCCCGGACGACCCGGCCTACGTCATCTACACCTCCGGCTCCACCGGCACCCCCAAGGGCGTGGTCATCGCGCACCGCGCCGCCCTCAACACCGTCGAGGACGTCGACCGCCGCTTCTCCGTGGGTCCCGGCGACCGCGTGCTGGGCCTGGCGGCCCTGGGGTTCGACCTGTCCGTCTACGACCTCTTCGGCCCCCTGGGCCGGGGCGGGGCGATCGTGCTCCCCGACGCCGACCGGCGGGGCGACCCCTCGCACTGGGCCGAGCTGGCCCGCGAGCACGGGGTCACCCTGTGGAACTCCGTGCCCGCGCAGATGGGCATGCTCGCCGACTACCTGGCCACCGCTCCCGACAGGGCGCCCACGACACTGCGGGTCGCCCTGCTCTCCGGCGACTGGATCCCCCTCACCCTGCCCGAGCGGGTCCGCGCCCACCTGCCCGGCACCGAGCTGTACGGCTTCGGCGGGGCCACCGAGGGCTCCATCTGGTCCATCCACCACCGCATCGGCGAGGCGGACCCGTCCTGGCCGAGCATCCCCTACGGCCGCCCCCTCACCAACCAGACCTTCCACGTGCTCGACGACCGCATGCGCGACCGGCCCGACTGGGTCGCCGGGGAGCTGTACATCGGCGGCGCCGGCGTCGCCGCGGGCTACCTGAACGATGAGGCCCGCACCGCCGAGCGCTTCGTCGCCCACCCCCGCACCGGCGAGCGGCTGTACCGCACCGGCGACCTGGGCCGGTACCGGCCCGGCGGCGACATCGAGTTCCTCGGCCGCGAGGACGACCAGGTCAAGATCCGCGGCCACCGCGTCGAACTCGCCGAGATCGAGGCGGCGGTGCTCTCCCATCCGGCCGTGGCCTCCGCGGCCGTCCTGGCCGTGGGGGACCCCCGCGACCGGCGCCTGGCCGGCTTCGTCGAGACGGCCGTGCGCGGGACCGGTCCGCACGCCGCCGTGGAGGGCGCCGTCGCCGACGCCGCCCGCGCCGCGGCCGACGGGGCCACCGCCGGACTGGACCGCGCCGACCTCGACGCCTTCCTGGAGCGGATGCGCACCACGGCCCTGGAGGCGATCGCCCTCACCCTGACGGAGTCGGGCCTGTTCCGGGACACGGCGCACACCGCGGCAGAGGCCGCCGACGCGCTGAGAGCGGACCGCAGGCACCACCGGCTGGTCCGCCGCTGGCTGGAGGCGCTCGCCGACGCCGGTCGCCTCACCCGCGACGGCGACGCCTTCCGCGACCCGGCCCCGGTCACCCGCGAGGAGCACGCCCGGGGCTGGGCGGAGCTGGCCGCGCTGGAGGCGAAGGTCGACTACGGCACCGAGGTCCTGGACTACATGCGGACCTGCTCCGAGCGGCTGCCCGAACTCCTGCGCGGCGACCTGGACGTGCGCACCCTGCTCTTCCCCGGCGCCGCGCTGGACACCGCCGGCGCCGCCTACCGCGACAACCTCGCCGTCCGCCACCTCAACGCCTCCGCCGCCGCGGCGCTCGCCGAGATCGCCCGCCGCCGCACCGGCGACACGCCCCTGCGGGTCCTGGAGGTCGGCGCCGGCGTGGGCGGCACCACCGAGGCCGTCGTCCACGCCCTGGCCGGGTACGCCGTCGACTACCGGTTCACGGACCTGTCGCCGTTCTTCCTCACCGAGGCCAGGGAGAGGTTCGCCGACTTCCCCTGGGTGTCCTTCGGCCTGTTCGACCTCGACCGCGACCCCCGGTCCCAGGGACAGGAGCCCAACTCCTTCGACGTGGTCGTGGCGGCCAACGTCCTGCACAACGCCGTCAGCGCCGACACCGCGCTGGCCCGCCTGGGGGAGGTGCTCGTCCCCGGCGGCCACCTGCTCTTCATCGAGACCACCCTCGAACGCGACCCGGCCCTGCTGGTCTCCATGGAGTTCATGGAGGGCTTGGGCGGCGGCCACCGCGACGCCCGCACCGACGACGACCGGACCTTCCTGGACCGCGCCCAGTGGGCGGACACGCTGGAGCGCGCCGGGGCGGCGGCCCCGCTCGTGCTGCCCGACGCCGCCGACCCGCTCTCCGGGACCGGGCAGACCCTGTACCTCACCCGGCTCAAGACGGACCGGCTCCCGGTCGGCCCGGACGGGCTGACCCGCCACACCGCCGCCCGCCTGCCGGACTACATGGTGCCCGCCCGGTGGCGGGTCCTGGACTCGCTGCCGCTGACCGGCAACGGCAAGGTCGACCGCGCCGCCCTGGCCCGCGACCTGCCCCGGGAGGAGGGCGCGGCGACGGTGGAGACTCGGTCCGCCGAACCCGCCGACGACCTGGAGCGCGCCCTGGCCGCACTGTGGGCCGAACTCCTGGAGCGCCCCCGGGTGGGCCGCACCGACGACTTCTTCGACCTGGGCGGCGACTCCCTGCTGGTCGCCCGCATGGTGGGACGCCTGGGCGAGGCCCTGCCCGGCACCGGGGAGGACATCGAGTGGGAGGTCGTGCTGCGCCACATGCTGCGCACGCCGACCGTCGCGGGCCTGGCCTCCTACCTGCGCGACCTCTCCGGGCAGAGGGACGCCGCCACCGCGGGCACCGCCGACCCGTACGTGCCCCTCAACGGCCCGGGCGGCGGTACGGTCACCGCGCTCGTCCACGCCGGGACGGGCACCATCATCCCCTACCGGGCCCTCATCACAGAGATCCGCCGCCGTGCCGCCGGGCGGGGCACGCTGGTCGGCCTGGAACTGCCCGACGTGCCCGCCTTCCTGGCGGCCGACCCGGCAGAGGTCATCGAGAAGTGGGCCGCCGACTACGCCCGGGCGCTGCTGGAGCGCGGCGGCGACCGCTTCCACGTCGTGGGCTACTGCCTGGGCGGGCTCATCGCCACCGAGGTCGCCCGCACCCTCACCGAGGCCGGGGCCGAGGTCGCCTCGCTCACCGCGATCAGCACGCACCGCCCGCCGTTCCGGCTCGACGACGAGCTCATCTCCGAGTACGCCTTCGCCGTCATGATGGGCATCGACCCGGTCTCCGTGGGGTTCCCCGCCGACGAGGACCGGGTGTCGGCCGCCTCCGACCTGCTGCTGGAGGCCACCCCCGGGCTGCTCCCCGACGGGGCCATCGGCCGGCTGGAGGGGGAGTACGCCGACGTCGCCGCGTGCTTCCGCGCCCTGGCCGAGGTGCCCCGCGAGGTCCGCGTGGCGCGCATGTGCGCGGCCGTGCCGCCCTCGGCGGGCACCTACGAACCCGAGGCGCTGGACGAGATGTTCCGCGTCTTCCGCCAGAGCGTGTTCTCCATCTCGCGCTACGAGCCGCAGCCCTACGCGGGCGACGTCACCTTCGTCCGGCACGGCGGCGCCTACCCCTTCCCCGGTAACAAGGAGAGCGTCACCGCCTACTGGGAGCGGCTGGTCCTGGGCGACCTGTCGATCGTGGACGTCCCCGGCGACCACTTCGGCATGCTGTCGGTGCCCTACGCGCCCGGCATCCTCAAGCACCTGGACGCGATCACCGGCGGGGACGTGATCCGGTGACGGAGGAGTCCCTGATCGGGGTGGTGGGGGCCTCGGGCGCCGTCGGCGCCCCCGCCGCCCGGTTCCTGCGCGCCCTGGGGCACACCCGCCTGCGGCTGGGCGGGCGCCGCCCCGGGCCGCTCGACGCCCTGGCCGGCGAACTGGGCAGGGGGGCCGAGGCCGTCCCCGTCGACGTGCACGACCCCTCCTCCCTCGCGGGGTTCTGCGAGGGGTGCGCCGTGGTGCTCAACTGCGCGGGCCCCTCCTACGCCCTGGTCGACAGGGTCGCGCTCGCGGCCCTGGCCGCCGGAGCGGACTACGTGGACGTCACCGGCGACGAGCCCGTGGTCGCCTCCCTGACCGGGAACCCCCTGCTGGAGGGGCGCACGGCCGTGGTGTCGGCGGGCCTGCTGCCGGGCCTGTCGGCCCTGCTGCCCCGCCTGGCGGCGGCCCGGCACGGGCTGACCCGGCTGCGGGCCCACGCGGGGGGCCTGGAGCGGTGCACCGAGGCCGCCGCGGGCGACCTGCTGCTGTCGCTGCCCGGAGCGGCGGACCCCGCCGCCGTGTTCGGGACGCCGCTGGCGGCCTGGCGCGGCGGGGAGGTCGTGCCCCGCGCCCTGCGCGCCGCCGACGGCGTGCGGGCCCCGCACTTCCCCCTCCCCGGGTTCGTGCAGCCGTTCCTCACCGAGGAGGTGCGCAGGCTCGCCCGCGACCTGGGGCTGCGCGAGGCGGAGTGGTCCAACGTCCACCTCGGCGGGCGCACACGCGCCCTGCTGTCGGCGTTCGCCGGGCGCCCGCCCGCCGACCCGGCCGCGGCCGCGGCCGGCCTGCGCCGGGCCGCGGACCTGGACCTGGCCGGGCGCGAACCGTTCCACCTCCTCGTCCTGGAGCTGAGCGACGGCCGGGGCCGGGACACCACCCTCGTGCTGCGCACCGCGGACGGCTACCGCACCACCGGGCACGTCGGCGCCTGGACGGCGCTGGAGGTCCTGGAGGGGCGGGTGCCCCGCGGGGTCCACCACGCGGCCGACGTGCTGGACCCCGAGCCCGCGGTCGCGGCGCTCTTCGCCGACCCGCGGACCGGGACCCTCCGGGAGTACGAGGGCGCGCCCGGCCCCGGCGGCGCCGCCGTCGAGGAGGGCGCACTGTGAACGGCGGGCCGCTGCGCACCGTCGTCTGCGGGACGGGGTTCGGGCGCTTCTACCTGGAGGCCCTGCGCCTGCTCCCGGAGGACTTCGCCCCGGTCGGGATCCTGGCCAGGGGCGGGGACTTCTCCCGGGCCTACGCCCGCGAGCAGGGGCTGCCCCTGTACACCTCCGTCGAGGATCTGCCCGGGGACGTCGACGCGGCCTGCGTGGCCGTGGGGTCGGCGGTCTCGGGCGGCCCCGGCGCGGAGATCGCCCACGGCCTGCTCGCCCGGGGCGTCCACGTCCTCCAGGAGCACCCGGTCCACCACGACGAGCTGGCCGGGCTGCTGCGGGCGGCGCGCGGCGCGGGCCTGGTCTACCACCTCGACCCCTTCTACCGGCACGTCCCGGCCGTCGGGCGGTTCCTGGACGCGGCGGCGGAGATGCGCCGCCGGGGCCCCGTCCTGGCCGTGGACGCCACCTCCGCGCTCCAGGTGCTCTACCCCCTGCTGGACGTCCTGGGACGCGCCCTGGGCGGGCTGCGCCCCTGGGCGGTCACCGACCCGCTGGACCCCGGGACCGCGCACCCGGCCGCGACGCCCCCGCCCTACCGCGTGGTGCAGGCGACGGTCGCCGGGGTCCCGGTCACGCTGCGCGTCCAGAACCAGATCGACCCCTCCGACGGGGACAACCACGCCCTGCTCTGGCACCGGCTGTCCCTGGCCGCGGAGGGCGGGGTGCTGGCCCTGGCCGACACCCACGGGCCGGTGCTGTGGCACCCGCGGCTGCACGCGCCCCGGGACGGCCACGGGCGGCTGCGCTCGACCGGCCCCGGGACGGACCACCTGGACGAGCCCGCGGTCACCGTGCTGGAGGGAACGCTGCCGCCCTCCCACCGCGAGGTCTTCGCCCGCGTGTGGCCCCGGACGCTCGCCCGCGCGATGGCCGACTTCGCCGCCGACGTGCGGACGGGCGCCGACCCCCTGCCGCGCGGCCAGTTCGACCTGTCCGTGTGCCGCCTGTGGCACGAGGTCACCGGCCGCCTCGGCCGCCCCGACATCATCCGGCCCGCCGCCCCCGTCCCCTGGAGGGCCGCCGACTTGGACCGCACCGCCCCGATGGGAGCCCCATGACCGCCACCGCACCCGGATCCTGGCTCCGCCGCCCCCGTCCCCGTCCGGGGGCGGGACTGCGCCTGGTCTGCCTGCCCCACGCCGGGGGAGGGGCGGGCGCCTACCGTGCCTGGGCGCCCCTGCTGCCCGACGGCGTCGACCTGCTCTGCGTGCAGTACCCCGGCCGGGAGGACCGCTTCGGGGAGCCCCCGGCACAGGACATGGCCGAGCTCGTCGCCGCGGTCGCCGGTGAGCTCGCCCCCCTCCTGGACCGCCCCTACGCCCTGTTCGGGCACAGCATGGGATCGGCGGTCGCCTACGAGCTGGCCCGCGCCCTGCGCGGCTCGGGCGCCCCCGCCCCCGAGCGCCTCTTCGCCTCGGGCCGCAGGGCCCCGGCGGACGCGCCGGCCGGCCGGGTCCACGAGGGTGACGACGACGCCCTCGTTGCGGAGCTGCTCCGCCTGGGCGGCACCGAGGAGGAGGTCCTGGCCGACCCCGGGCTGCGCGAGGCCGTACTGGGCTACATCCGCGCCGACTACCGGCTCGTCGAGCGCTACCGGCCCTTCCCCGGGCCCGTCCTGGACTGCCCCGTGAGCGTGTTCCTGGGGGACGCCGACCCCGAGGTCGACACGTCCAACGCCGGGCGGTGGTCGGCGACCACCACCGGCCGCGTCGACGTGCAGGTGTTCCCGGGCGACCACTTCTACCTGGTGCCGCAGCGGCGGGCCGTCCTGTCCGCGCTGCTGCGCCGGCTGGACCCGGCACTGGCCGCCGCCGCCTCGCCCTGGCCCAGCACCCCCTGACCCCTTTTCCCCTATCCACCCTGGAGGACGCACCTGTGACGGCCATCGACTACTACTCACCGGCGGCCGAGTTCTTCGACCTCGTCGGCCACCGGCACCTGGTCTCCAGCGCGCCCGCCCTGCGCGCCGCGCTGACCGGTCTGGACACCGGCCACGGCCCGGTCCTGGACATCGGGGCCGGCACCGGCCTGGTGACCGCGACCATCGCCGGGATCCTGCCCTCCGCCCGGATCCTCTCGGCGGAGCCCTCGCCGGTCATGCGCGCCGTCCTGACCAGCCGGGTGTTCTCCGACCCCGCCCTGCGCGGGCGCGTCACCGTGCTCCCCGAACCGGCCCAGGAGCTGCCGCTGCCCGACTCCCTCTCCGCGGTGGTGATCTTCGGGGTGGCCGGGCACATCCCCCGGCCCGAGCGGATCGCCCTGTGGAAGCGCCTGGCCGACCGCCTGCCCCCGGGCGCGCCGATCGTCGTGGAGCTCATGGGGGTGGACACCCCCCGGTCCATCCCGTTCGTGCGCATGTGCCGGGAGGCCGTCGGCGAGCAGGTCTACGAGTGGTGGATCTCGGGCGAGCCCGCCGGCGACGGCGTCATGCGCTGGCGCACCGAATGGCGGGTCTTCCGCGGCGGCGAGCAGGTCCGCACGGTCGCCGACGAGTACGACTGGGAGACCTTCGGCGTCGACCGCCTGGCGGAGGAGTCCGGGCTGGCCGTCAAACGCCTCGCGCAGACCGGGCGCGAGGCCACACCGGAGATCGGGGTGCTGGTCAAGTGACCGTCGACGACACCGCCACCGGCACCGCCGCCGTGCCGCCCGCCCCGCCGGAGGCCGGCCCCGAAGCGCGGCCCCCCTCCCCGCTCACGGTCCTCCTGGGACCGGTCCGCGGCCGGGTCGCCACTGCGGCCGCCCTCCAGGGGGCGGCGGGCGCACTCGGCCTGGTGCCCCTCGTCTGCATCGTCGAGATCGCCCGGGCCCTGCTGGAGGCCGGGCCGGCCGACCCCGGCCGCCTGTGGACCCAGATCGGCCTGGCCCTGGCCGGAGCCGTCGCGTCCCTGCTGGCCGGCGCCGCCTCCGCCCTGGTGGGGCACCTCGCCGACAACGACATGCAGCTGGCGGTCCGGCGCTCCCTGGCCGCCCACCTGTCCCGGGTGCCCCTGGGGTGGTTCTCCGGACGCGGGTCCGGCCGGGTCAAGAAGGCCCTGCACGACGACATCGCCGAGGTCCACTCCCTGGTCGCCCACACCCTGCCCGACCTGGCCGCGGTCGTCGCGGTACCGGTGGCCGCCCTCGCCTACCTGCTCCTCGTCGACTGGCGGCTCGGCCTGGTGGCCGTCGCCCTGATCGCCGCGGGGATCCTCCTGTTCGCCCGGGCCATGGCCGGCGGGACCGCCAAACTGGCCGAGGCCGCGCGCGCGATGGGCGACATCAACGCCGCCGCGGTGGAGTTCGTCGAGGGCATCCAGGTGGTCAAGCACTTCGGCGGCCACCGCCGGGCGCACGAGCGCTTCCTGCGCGCGGCCGACGCCTACGCCGACTTCTTCGCCTCCTGGTCGCGCGCCACCACCCCCGTCACGGTCGCGTCGTTCCTGCTGCTGTCGGCGCCCATGGTCACCGTGGCCACCGTCCTGGCCGGGACCGCGTTCACCGCCGCGGGGTGGAGCGACCCGGTGTCCGTGGTCGCCTTCGCGCTCATCGCCCCGGCACTGTGCGCCCCCATGAACGTCATCGGGTCCCGGGTCCAGCAGATCCAGGGCGCGGCCGCCGCGGCGGCCCGGGTCGCCGGGCTGCTGGCGGTCCCCCCGCTCCCCGAGGGGGAGGGCGGTGTTCCGCGCGACGCCCGCGTGGTCTTCGACGGCGTGCGCTTCGCCTACCCGGCCCAGGACGGCCGCGAGGCCGAGGAAGTGCTGCGCGGCGTCGACCTGGTGCTGGAGCCCGGCACGGTCACGGCGCTGGTCGGACCCTCCGGGGCGGGCAAGACCACCCTGGCCACCCTCCCGGCCCGGTTCCACGACCCCACCGCCGGATCGGTCTCCCTCGGCGGGGTCGACCTGCGCGACCTGCCCTCCGAGGAGCTGTACCGCAACGTCGGGTTCGTCTTCCAGGAGGTCCGCCTGCTGCGCGAGTCCGTGGCCGACAACATCGCCCTGGGCCGGCCCGGCGCCTCCCGTGCCGACGTCGAGGCCGCCGCCCGGGCGGCCCGGATCGCCGACCGCATCGAACGGCTGCCCCGCGGCTACGACTCCGTGGTGGGGGAGGACGCCGAACTCTCCGGCGGAGAGGCGCAACGGGTGTCCATCGCCCGGCTGATCCTGGCCGACCCCGCCGTCCTGGTCCTGGACGAGGCCACCGCCGCGGTGGACCCCGTCGCCGAGGCCGACATCCAGGACGCCCTCGGGGAACTCGCCCGGGGCCGCACCGTCCTGGTCATCGCCCACCGGCTGGCCACCGTCGCCGGGGCCGACCGCATCGCCGTCATGGAATCCGGCCGGATCGTCGAGTCGGGCACCCACGACGGGCTCCTCGCCCGCAGGGAACGCTACGCGGCCCTGTGGAGCGCACAGAACGACGGCGGCGAACAGGGAGAAGAACAGTGATCCGCGACCTCCTCAGGGCCATGGGCCCCGGGCACGCCCGCCCCATGGCGGCGGCCCTCGCGCTCACCACAGGCGTGTCCGCCCTCCAGGGCGTGGTGTTCGCGCTCCTGGTCCCCGTCCTGCAACGCCTGCTCGGGCCCGACCCGTCCGCGGCCGCGCCCTGGGCCCTCGTCCTCGCCGCGGTCACCGCCGTGTACGCGGTGCTGCGGTCGGCCGGCCTCTACGTGAACTTCCGGGTGGGGAGCACCATCTCCCGCGCCCTGCACCACCGGCTCGGCGACCACGTGGTCCGGCTGCCCCTGGGATGGTTCACCGGGGCCCGGCGCGGGGAGCTCAACCGCATCGCCACCGACGGCGTCTCGCGGACCACGAACCTGCCCGTCCACACCTACCCCCCGCTCGCCGACGCCGTCGTCACCCCCGTGGTGGCGGTCGCGGCCCTGGCCCTCTTCGACTGGCGGCTGGGCCTGGCCTGCGCCGCGTGCCTGGTGGTCCTGTGGATGGTCTTCACCCTGACCTCGGACGCCGTGGGGCGCGGCGACGCCGCCCGGGACGCCGCGGCCGACGAGGCCGCCGACCGGGTGGTGGAGTACGCCCGGTCCCAGCCGGTGCTGCGCGCCTTCGGCCGCACGGAGCAGGGCCGGGCGGGCCTGGACCGGGCCCTGGAGGCCGAGCACGCCACCGCCCGCACACTGCTCTTCAAAGCGGTCCCGGCCCTGGTCGCCTACGCGTTCGCGGTGCGCCTGGCCCTGACCCTGGTCCTGGCCCTGGTGGTGTACCGGGTGCTCGGCGGCGACCTGTCCGCCGCCACGGCGGTCGCGCTGACCGTGCTGGTCGTCAGGTTCGTCCACCCGCTGTCGGCGGCCGCCGAGCACGGGGCCTCGCTGCGGATGGCGGTCAACGGGCTGGCCCGGATCAACGCCGTACTGGACGCCCGCCCCCTGCCCGAGCCCGAGGCGCCCGTCGCCCCGCAGGGGTCCCTGGTCGAGTTCGACGACGTCCGCTTCTCCTACACCCCCGGCGGGGAGAAGGTCCTGGACGGGGTGTCCTTCCGGGCCGGACCCGGCTCCCTGACCGCGCTCGTGGGCCCCTCCGGCGGGGGCAAGAGCACCGCCGCCCGGCTGCTGGCCCGCTTCCACGACGTCGACGCGGGCCGGGTGCGCGTGGGCGGGGCCGACGTCCGCGACATCGGCGGCGAGGAGCTGTCCCGGCGGGTGGCCGTGGTCTTCCAGGACGTGTACCTGTTCGACGCCACCATCGCCGACAACGTGCGCGTCGCCGACCCCGGTGCCACCGACGGGGACCTCGAACGCGTCGCGGCCCGCTCCGGCCTGGACCGGGTCGTCGCCGAACTCCCCGACGGCTGGAACACCCCGGTGGGGGAGGGCGGCGCCTCCCTGTCGGGCGGCCAGCGCCAGCGGGTCTCGATCGCCCGCGCCCTGCTCAAGGACGCGCCGATCGTGGTCCTGGACGAGGCGTCGGCGGCGCTGGACGCCGAGAACGAGGCGCTGCTCACCCGGACCGCCGTCGAACTTGCGGGGGAGGGGCGCACCGTCCTGGTGATCGCCCACCGCCCCGCCACGGTGGCGGCCGCCGACCACATCGTCTTCCTCGACGGCGGACGCGTCGCGGAACAGGGGTCCCCCGACGAACTCCTCGCCCTGGACGGCCGCCACGCCGCCTACATCCGGGCCCGCGAACGGGCCCGCGGATGGCGGATCACCGCCGACCGCGCCTGACCCCGACCCTCTCCCACTCCCCTGGAGGACCGAGCCCATGACCTCGCCCGTTCCCGACGCCCCCGACGCCCCGGACACGACCGCGGACGGCGCGCCCGCCGCCTTCCCCCTCGCCCGCTCCTGCCCCTTCTCCCCGCCCGACGGGTACGCGCCCATGCGCGAGAAGGGCGGCCTCACCAAGGCCGTCATCCCCAGCGGCAAGGAGGTCTGGCTCGTCACCGGCTTCCAGGACGTGCGCACCGCGCTGTCCCACCCGGCGGCCGGCTCCGACGCCCGCCACCCGGCGTTCCCCGCCCTCGGGGACGGCGAACAGGCCGTGGCCGCGGAACTGCGGCCCTTCATCCGCATGGACCCGCCCGAGCACACGCGGATCCGCCGCATGCTCGTCGGCGAGTTCACCGTCAAGCGCGTCCGCGCCATGCGCCCGGCCGTCGAGGCGATCTGCCGGGAACAGGCCGACCGCCTGCTCTCCCTGCCCGCCCCCGCCGACCTGGTCGGCGAGTACGCCAACCGGGTCTCCACCACCGTCATCTGCCGCCTGCTCGGCGTCCCCATGGAGGACCTGGAGTTCTTCCGCCGCATCACCTCGGTCTCGGGGGCCCGCACCAGCACGGCCGAAGAGGTGGGCGCGGCCCTGTCCGACCTGTTCGGGCTCATCGACAGGCTCATCGACGAGAAGGCGCAGGAGCCCGGCGACGACCTCATCAGCCGCCTCGTCAACGGCCCCCTGGCCCGGGGCGAGATCACCCGGACCTCGCTGCTGTCCCAGATCGGCATCACCCTCAACGCCGGGCACGAGACCTCCCGCAACATGATCCCCCTGGCCGCGCTCGACCTGCTGCGCCACCCCGACCAGCTGGACCTGCTGCGCGAGGACCCCTCGCTGTGGCCCGGCGCCGTGGACGAGCTGCTGCGCCACCTGTCGGTGGCCGACGTCATCACCCTGCGGGTCGCCACCGGGGACATCCCCCTGGAGGGGGCGACCATCCCCGCCGGGGACGGCTTCATCGCCCTGCTGGCGGCGGCCGACCACGACCCGCGGGCCTTCCCCGACCCCGGGCGCCTGGACATCACCCGGGCCCAGCGCAACCACGTCGCCTTCGGCTACGGAGCCCACCAGTGCGTCGGCCAGAACCTGGGGCGCCTGGAGATCGAGGTCGCCCTGCGCGTCCTCTTCGAGAAGGCCCCCGGCCTGCGCCTCGCGGTGCCCCTGGAGGACCTGCCGCTGCGCTCGACCTCGGCGATCTTCGGCCTGGACGAGGTGCCGGTGTCGTGGTGAACCCCGCCCCCGGACTGCGCCTGGCCGCCGACGCGGACGTGTGCGCGGGCGCCGGGCAGTGCGTGCGCGCCGCCCCCGAACTCTTCGACCAGGACGACGACGGCCTGGTGGTCCTCCTCGCCGCCGACGTCCCGGAGGACTCCCGGGCCCGCGCCCTGGACGCGGTCGACCTGTGCCCCTCCGGTGCGATCGCCCTCCGGGGACACCCCGCTCCCCCCGCTCCCGACACGGGGGCGGACCGACTCCCCCCTGGGCCGTGACCGCCACGGCTCCGAACAGAAACGAGAACCCACCGATGCGACGACGATCCCTCCTCGCGGCCCTGTGCGCCGCGACCCTGGCCGCCTCCGGGTGCTCCGGGGGCGGGGACGCCCCGGCCGGCGCGGACCCGGCGACGACCCTGCGCTACGCGGCGGTCGGCGCGCCCGCGGCCACCACGAACGACCCGCACGGCCGGGTCGGCAACGAGGCCGACTACCTGCGCTTCGCCATGCTCTACGACGTGCTCACCGTCCTCGACGAGCAGGGCGTGGTGCAGCCCCGGCTCGCCGAGTCGTGGGAGCCGGAGGACGGGGACCTCACGCACTGGCACGTCACCCTGCGCCGGGACGCGGTCTTCTCCGACGGCGCTCCGGTCACCGCCGACGACGTCCTCTTCTCCCTGCGCCGCATCCAGGGCAAGGGGGCCGAGAACAACGGCCGCCTGTCCATGTTCGACCTGGAGGCGTCCTCGGCCCGGGGCGACCACGAACTGGAGCTGGTCACCCGTCAGCCCTACGCCGAGGTCGGCGCGGCCCTGGCCTCCCTGACGTTCGTCGTCCCCGACGGCGCCGACGACATCACCGAGCCCGTCCCCGGCTCGGGTCCCTTCGTCCTGGAGGAGGCCGACGACACCACGGCGGTCCTGACCCGCAACGGGGACTGGTGGGGGCCGGAGGGCGGAGCGGACCGGCTGGAGATCACCGCCATGCCCGACCCGGCGGCCCGCGCGGCCGCGGTCGCCTCCGGCCAGGCGGACGTCGCCGGGAGCGTGGCCCCCGCCACCGCCGAGCAGTACGCCGGGGGCGGGGAGGTCGAGGTGGTCACCCGGCCCGGCGGGGTCAACTACCCGCTGGTGATGGACCTGGAGACCGAGCCCTTCGACGACCCGGCGGTGCGCGAGGCGGTCAAGCTCGCCCTGGACCGGGAGGCGCTCGTCGACACCGTCTTCCTCGGCTACGGGGAGCCCGGCGCGGACCTCGTCGCCCCCTCGGAGCCCTTCGCCCCGTCGGCCGAGCCGATCGGGCGGGACCTCGACCGGGCCCGCGAACTGCTGGAGGAGGCCGGGCACGGAGACGGCGTCTCCCTCACCCTGCACGCCACCAACTCCTACCCGGGCATGGAGGAGGCGGCGGTGCTGGTCTCCGAGCAGCTCGCCGAGGCCGGCATCGAGGCGCGGGTCGAGGTCGGCCCGCCCGACACCTACTGGACCGAGGTGTGGAACGTCGAGCCCTTCTACCTCAACAGCCTGGGCGGGAACGGGTTCGTGGACTTCTCCCGCATGGCCCTGCTCGCCGACGGCCCGATCAACGAGACCGGCTGGAACGACGAGGAGTGGGACGCCGACTTCCACACGGCCCTGGCCACCCCCGACGAGGGCGAGCGCCACGCCCTGCTGGGCGACCTCCAGCAGCGCCTCGCCGACGACGGCGGATACGTGGTCTGGGGGCTCGGCGACGGCATCGACCTCACCGCCCCCGGCGTGAGCGGCCTGCCCACCGGGCCGGGCTTCCACCGGCTGCGGATCGAGCAGGTCGAGGTCTCGGGTTGACGCGTCCGACAGGGGCGGCGCCGCAGGGCGCCGCCCCCCGGTCCCCGGGGGCCCCGCTCCTGGGGCCGCTCGCGGCCCTGGCCCGGGCCTGCCTGCTCCTCGTCGCGGTGTCGGCGGTCGTCTTCGCCGCCACCTCCCTGCTGCCCGGGGACGCCGCCGAGCTGCGGGCGACCCCCGGCGCCACGCCGGACCAGGTCCGCGAACTGCGCGAGGAGCTTGGCCAGGAGGGGCCGCCCTGGCGGCTCTACGCCGACTGGGCCGCGGGCATGCTGCGCGGGGACCCGGGGACCTCCCTGGTCAACGGCCGCCCCGTCCTGGACGCCGTCCTCCAGCGGCTGCCCGCCACGGCCACCCTGGTCGGCGCCTCCCTGGCCCTGGCCGCACCCGCGATGCTCCTCCTGGGCGGGTGGGCGGGCGCGGCGCGGCGGGGCCGCGGCACCGCGACCGCGCTGCTCACCGGCGGGGCGGCGGTGCCGGTGGCGGTGACCGCCTCGGGACTGGCCGCCCTGCTGTCCGGGGTGCTCGGGCTGGTCCCGGCGGTCTCCCTGCTCCCGCCGGGGGAGCCGCCGGTCCGCCACCCGGAGCTCCTGGTCCTGCCGGTGCTGTCCATGGCCCTGCCCACCGCCCTGTTCGGCGGCGGGCTCCTGGCCGGAGCGGTCGCCGACGCCGCCTCCCGCCCCCACGTGGCCGACGCCCGCCGCCGCGGGCGGCCCCTGTGGGCGATCGCCGCGGTGGACGTCCTCCCGTTCCTGCTCGCCCCCTTCCTGCGGGTCCTGGCGGTGAGCGCGGGAGGTCTCATCGCCGCCGCCACCGTCGTGGAGACCCTCTTCGGCTACCCCGGCCTGGGCTCCCTGCTGGTCTCCTCCATCGCCTCGCGGGACGTCCCCGTGATCCAGGCGGTCGCCGTGTCCGCCGCCGCGGTCGTGCTGGCGGGCACCGCCCTCGCCGACGCGGTGGCGGGCGGCACCGACCCCCGGAGGCGGCCGTGGTGAGCCGCGCACTCACCGCCGCCGTCCTGGTCGCGGTCCTGGCCGCGGCGGCGCTGGGCGGCCTGGCCGCCCCGTACGACCCGACCGCCCCGGTCTCGGCCCCCTGGCAGGGGCCGGGCGCGG
The DNA here is from genome assembly GCF_018316655.1 of Nocardiopsis changdeensis. Taxonomy (GTDB): domain Bacteria; phylum Actinomycetota; class Actinomycetes; order Streptosporangiales; family Streptosporangiaceae; genus Nocardiopsis; species Nocardiopsis changdeensis. The sequence continues at coordinate 2,913,542 of NZ_CP074133.1, forward strand.
GGCACCCGCTGGGCACCGACGCCCTGGGCCGCGACGTGTGGTCCCGGGTCCTCGCCGGAGGGGCCGGGCTCCTCTCCGTCTCCTTCGCCGCCGCCCTGGCCGCCTCCCTGGCCGGGGTCGGCGCCGGGCTGGCCGCCGGCTGGTACGGCGGCTGGACCGACCGGGTCCTGAGCCACCTGGCCGACCTCCTGCTGGCGGTCCCCTCCCTGCTGCTGGCCCTCGTGGTGGCCGTGGCCCTGCCCGGGAACGCCGCCGTCGTCACGGCGACCGTGTGCGGAGGGGCGCCGCTCACCCTGCGGGTGGTCCGCGACGCGGTGCGCGCGATCCGCGGCGCCGGGTACGTGGAGGCGGCCCGCGGCCGCGGTGAGCGCTCCGCGTCGATCCTGGTCCGCGAGGTGCTGCCCGCCATGAAGGGGGTCGTCACCGCCGACCTGGGGCTGCGGATCGTGGTGGCGCTCCAGATCGCCTCCGCCCTCAACGTCCTGGGGTTCGGACCCGCTCCGCCCGCCCCGGACTGGGCGCTGATGCTGCGGGAGAACATGCTCGGCGTCGCCATGAACCCGTGGTCCGTGGCCGCGCCGGCCCTGGCGATCGGCCTCACCACGGTCGCCCTGGCGCTCTCGGTCCACCTCGTCACCGCCCGGGGCCCCGGAGCCCCGCGGCGCAGAAAGGACACCCGTGCCGGGATATGAGATCAGCGGCCTGCGGGTCGAGGACGGCTCCGGCCGCACCGTCGCCGGTCCGCTCGACCTGTCCGTGCCGTCCGGCGGCGTCGCGGCCCTCATGGGCGAGTCCGGCTGCGGCAAGACCAGCGCGGTCCTGGGCGCGCTCGACGCCCTGCCCGCCGGGCTGCGCCGGGCGGCCGGGCGGGTGCGGTGGAACGGGGTCCCCGTCCCGGCCGGGAGGGCCGCCCGGCTGTGGCGGCGCGCCCACGTCGGCCTGCTCGGCCAGGACCCCTCCGCGGACCTGCACCCCCTGCGCACCGTCGCGGGCCTGGTCGCGGAGGGCCGTGCCGGCGGGTCCCGGCGCGAACAGGCCGAGGCCGCGGACCGCGTCCTGCGCGGCCTGGGACTGGACCCGCGAATGCTCTCCCGCCGCCGCCCGCACGAGCTCTCCGGAGGCCAGGCCCGGAGGGTGGCCCTGGCCCGGGCCGTCGTCGGCGACCCCGACCTGCTGGTCCTGGACGAGCCCACCAGCGGCCTGGACCCGGCCACGCTGGAACTCGTGGTCGGGATCCTGGACGGGCGCCGGGGGAGGCCCGGACGGGCCACGATCGTCATCACCCACGACCGGGCGTTCGCCGAGAGGGTGGCCGACACCGTGGCCGTGGTCGGTGACGCCCCGCCGGAACGGTCCGGACCGCTCCGGTCGGTGCCGGTCGTGCCAGCCCGGGGGGAACCGGTCCTGGAGCTGCGCTCGCTGTCCGTCGGCGCCCCCGGAGGCGGCCCCCTGCTGCTGGAGGGGGTCGACCTGGCGGTCCCGCCGGGCGGGTTCGTCGCCCTCGTCGGCCCCTCGGGCAGCGGCAAGTCCACCCTGCTGCGCACCCTGGCCGGGCTGCACCCGCCGGCCTCCGGGAGCGCCGCGGTGTCGGGGAGCCCCCTGCCCGAACGGGTCGAGGACCGGCCGCGCGGCCTGCTGCGCGCCGTCCAGTTCGTCGGCCAGGACCCGGCGGGCGCACTCCACCCCTCGCACCGGCTGGGCACGGCCCTGGCCCGCCCCGCGAGGGTCCTGCTGGGGGAGCCGCGCGGACGGGCGCTGGAGCGGGCCGCCTCCCTGGCCGCCGAGGTCGGCCTGCCCCCCGACGCGCTGGCCCGGACCCCCGGCGGGCTCTCGGGCGGACAGCGCCAGAGGGCGGCGATCGCCCGCGCCCTGGCGGCCGAGCCGCGCGTCCTCCTCGCCGACGAGGTGACCTCGGCCCTGGACGCCCACAGCGCCCGGACCGTCCTGGACCTGCTGGACGCCCTGCGCGCCGAACGCGGCCTGGCCGTCCTGCTGGCGACCCACGACCGCGCCGTGGCGGCCCGCGCGGACCTGGTCCTCGCGGTGGATCCGGAGCGCCGGGCCCTGGTCCCCGACCCGCTCGTCCCCGTCCCGGCCGAACGCCGGGCCGGCCGCTAGATTGCCGATATGGACGAGACCGGGGACGACGGCGCGGTGCTGCGGGCCGTGGGCGAGCGGTTGCGGCGGCTGCGCACGGGGGCGCGGATGACCCTCGCCGAGCTGGCGGAGCGGACCGGGATCACCCCGAGCACGCTGTCGCGGCTGGAGACCGGGCGGCTGCACCCCACCCTGGGCCAGCTGCTCCCGCTCGCGCGCGTGTACCGGGTGCCGATCGACGAACTCGTGGACGCGCCCCCGGTGGGGGACCCGCGGGTGCACCTGCGCCCGGTGCGCCGCTTCGGCCTCACCTTCGTCCCGCTCACCCGGCGCGCGGGCGGGGTGCAGGCCTACAAGGTGGTCTACCCGCCCGCCCGGACGCTCCCCGCGCCCGAGCTGCGCACGCACGAGGGCCACGAGTGGTTCTACGTGCTCTCCGGCACCGTCCGGCTGGTCCTGGGCACCGAACAGGACCTGCTGCTGGGGGCGGGGGAGGCGGCCGAGTTCGACACCCGTGTCCCGCACTGGATCGGCAACCCCGCCGAGTCGGCCGCCGCGGAGGTCATCGCGATCTTCGGGACCCAGGGCGAGCGCGTCCACCTGCACGGGGCCTGAGGCGCCGCCGCCCCTTTTGCGGATCCGCAAGAGAACGTGCGCCGCGGGCGCCGGTGCGCCCACCATGGCGGCATGGAACCAGACACCACCCGATCCCCGTCCGGCCGCGGGTTCTGGGAGCAGCGGTACCGCGACGAGGACCCCTCGGGGCCGCCGCCCGCGCCCAACCCCGCCTTCACCGCACTGGCCGGCGAACTCTCCCTCGTGCCGCCCCCGTCGGAGGGGTCCCGGGCGCTCGAACTCGCCTGCGGCCGCGGCGGGGACGCCCTGTGGCTCGCCGCCGCGGGATGGCGCGTCACCGCCGTCGACATCGCGGAGCACGCCCTCTCCGCGCTGGCGGAGCGGGCCCGCAGAGCCGGCCTGGGGGACCGCCTCGACGTGGAGCGGCACGACCTGGCCCGGTCCGTTCCTGCGCCCGGGAGCCGGGACCTCGTCTACGCGAACTACTTCCACACCGTCGTGGACCTCGACCGCGGCGCCGCGCTGCGCCGGGCGGCGCGGTCCGTGGCCGACGGCGGGGTGTTCGCCGTCATCGACCACGGCTCCAGCGCGCCCTGGTCCTGGGAGCAGCGCGACGACCACCCGAGCGCAGAGGACCTGTGGCGCTCGCTCGGCCTCGGGGCCGGCTGGACCCTCCTCGTGTGCGAGGGGCGCTCCCGGCTCGCCCGCGGCCCCCACGGGGGGACGGCGACGGTGGTCGACACCGTGGTGGCGGCGCGCCGTCGGGCGGGCGGGGGTGAGCGCGCGTGAGCTCCGCGGGACCGCGCCGCCGGGACCGGCTGCCGCCCCGGACCGGCCCCGGTGAGAAGGCGGTGCTCACCGGTTTCCTGGACTACCTGCGCGGGAGCGTCCTGGCCAAGGTGGACGGGGTGCCGGAGCACGACCTGCGCGCCCCCCGGGTGCCCTCGGGCACCAACCTCCTCGGGCTCGTCGAGCACCTGGCCCACGTCGAACGCTTCGTCTTCCTGGGGGAGCGGGCCCGCGACTGGCAGGCCACCTTCCACGCCGCCCCGGACGCGAGCCCGCGGGACGTCGTCCGCGGGTACCGGGAGGCCGTCGCGGCCGCCGACCGGGCCATCGCCGCCTGTCAGGACCTGGACCTGCCCGCCCACCCGGGCGGCCCGGGCGGGTCCGCGCCGTCGATGCGGTGGGCGCTGGTGCACATGATCGAGGAGACCGGCCGCCACGCCGGCCACCTCGACATCCTCCGCGAGCTGGCCGACGGGGCCACCGGCCGTTGATATCGGATTTGATAACATTCTCAGAGTTGATAACGTAAGGGCATGGCCACCGCCGACGTCCTCCTCCACCCGGTGCGGCTGCGCGTCGTGCAGTCGCTGTTCGACTCCGACCCGCTGACCACGGCGCAGCTGCGCGACCGCCTCCCCGACATCCCGCCCGCGACCCTGTACCGGCACATCGCCGTCCTGGTCGAGGCCGGCGTCCTGGAGGTGGTGGAGGAGCGCCGTGTGCGCGGGGCCGTGGAACGCGGCTACCGGCTGAGCCGGGGGCGCGTGGAGGTCGACCCCGAGGCCCGGGCCGCGATGACCGCGGACGACCACCGCCGCGCGTTCACCGCGTTCGCCGCCTCGCTGATGGCCGACTTCGACCGCTACCTCGACCACGAGGACGCCGACCCCGTCCGGGACGGCGTCGCCTACCGGCAGGCGGCGGCCTGGCTCACCGACGAGGAGCTGGCCGACCTGGTCGCCCGGATCGGCGAGCTGGTCCTGGCCGCGGCCGGGCGCGGCCCGGGCGGCGGGCGGCGGCGGCGCGTTCTCAGCTACCTGGCGGTACCCGACTCCCACCGGGGCCACGGGGCCCCGCGAGAAGGAAAGTGATCATGTCCGACACCCCCCGAACCGCGGTGGCGCCCGAGTCCGGCCGGAGGGGGCCGGCGCCGGCCCGCAACGGCCCGCGGTGGCTGCGCCCCGCCCTGGTGCGCATCGTGCTGCTGACCGTCCTCTTCCTGGCGGTGCAGGCGCTCGCCGCCCAGGTGATCCTGCCGGTGATGGACCGCCCCCTGTGGGCCCAGACCCTGGGTGTGGGGGTCGCGGTCCTCACCCTGCTCCTCTACGCCGCCATGGTGCGCCTCACCGAGCGCCGGGCCGTCACCGAACTGCGCGTCACGGCCCTGCCCCTGGGGCTGGTGGGCGGTTCGGTCCTGGGCGTCGCGCTGTTCGCGGCGGTGATCGGGATCATCGCCGTGCTCGGCGAGTACACGATCACCGGTCGGGGCTCGGTCGACGGCGTCATGGCGGCGATCGGACTGATGTGCGCGGTCGCGGTCATCGAGGAGGTGATGTTCCGCGGGGTCCTGCTGCGCGTCCTGGAGGAGGCCACCGGCCCGTGGATCGCGCTGGCGCTGTCCTCGGTGCTCTTCGGCGCCATGCACATGGCCAACCCCGGGGCCACCCTGTGGACCGGGACGGCCATCGCCGTGGAGGCGGGCCTGATGCTCGGCGCCGCCTACCTGCTCACGCGCAGCCTGTGGCTGCCCATCGGCCTGCACCTGGGCTGGAACCTCGCGGCCTCGGGGATCTTCGGCACCGCGGTCTCGGGCGTCGACCACGGGGAGACGAGCGTGTTCACCGCCACGGCCTCGGGCCCCTACCTGCTCACCGGCGGCGACTTCGGCCCCGAGGCGAGCCTCACCGCGGTCCTCGTGTGCAGCGTCCTCACCGTGCTGTTCCTCCTCCGGTTCCGGAAGGGGTCCCGAGCGGACCGCTGACCCGCCGCACGGGGGACGCGGGCCCCGCGGAGAGCCCGCCACGCCCGCGTCCCACCGCCTTGACCGGTCCGGCGGCGGCTCCTAGGGTCGTGCACCATGGAGCCCATCGCCACGTTCAGCCTCGTCGCCCTCGACTGCCCCGACCCGGCCGGCCTGGCTGAGTTCTACGCGGCGGTCACCGGTTGGCGGGTCCGCCCCTGGGAGGACGACTCCTGGATCCAGCTCGTGAGCGACACCGGTGCCACGATCGCCTTCCAGAAGGCGCCCGGCCACGTGCCGCCCGAGTGGCCCGGCGACGAGCGCCCGCAGCAGCTGCACCTGGACTTCGACGTCCCCGACCTCGACACCGGCGAGCAGCGGGTGCTCGCGATCGGTGCCCGCAAGGCCGGGTTCCAGCCCGCCCCGGACTCCTTCCGGGTCTACCTCGACCCGGCCGGGCACCCCTTCTGCCTCGTGCGCTCCGGCTGACCGCGGGGCGGGACCCCGTATAGGCCCCGCCCCGCGGGGCCGGGTCAGCGGTCGGCCTCCCCGTCTCCGAGCAGGTGGATGCCCAGGTCGGTGCGGCCGGGCAGCAGGTCCTCCCGCAGCGCGCGCGTGCCGTGGTAGTCGCCGTCCCGCAGGCGGCGGAACGGCCGGGCCGGCTCGGTGTCGAGGGTCTTCAGCCGGTCGCGCAGCCGCCCGGCCTCGCGCTCCAGGCCCTCCGCGTCCAGGGAGTCGGCGTCGTGGACCACGTGCAGGTCCAGCACGTCGATCCCGACGTACCACAGGGTGCCGTGGGTGAGGGGGAACAGGAGGGAGTCGAGGTCGCCGCTGATCCCGCGGGGCCCGATGGAGCGCTCGTCCTCGCCCGCCGTGACCACGACGAGCGCCCGGCGCCCGGCCAGTCCGCCGTCGCCGTAGCGGCGGGGCAGGCCGGAGGCGGGGTCGAGGTCGCCGTAGGCGAACCCCTGGGTCAGCACCCGGTCGAACCAGCCCTTGAGGATCGCCGGCGGCCCGTACCACCACAGCGGGAACTGCAGGACGAGCAGCTCGGCCGCGGCGAGCTTCGCCTGCTCCTCCCGGACGTCCGCGGGGAGCAGGCCCCGGGAGTACGCCTCGCCGGCGAGTTCGGCGACGTTCCCCGGGCGGCCCGCCGGCTCCCCCAGGTCGCGTTCGGCCAGCACGGGATCGAAGCCCTGGGCGTACAGGTCCGAGGCCGTCACCTCGTACCGCTCCGCCAGGGCCTCGGTCCCGGCCCGGAAGAGCCGGTCGTTGAACGACCCGCGGCGGGGGTGCGCGTACACCCACAGGGCGGTGCCGGGTTCGGGCCGGTGGGCGATGGTCATGGTGCGCCTTTCCGTGTCGGTGCGCGGCGGCCGGAGCGGTCCGCCGGACGCCCTCCAGTCAAGCCGCCACCGTGAGACGGGGGAATACCTCCCAGGCTCGGATCGATACGCGATCGTCTAGGCTTGCGGCATGGACACGCTGAGCGAGGTGCTCGACCACATCCGTTCCTCCGGCGCCCTGGTCGGGCGGAACCTCATGTCGCCGCCGTGGTCGATCGGGTTCGACGAGGGCGCGTCGATGACCCTCGTGACCATGCTGCGCGGGGACGGGTGGATCGTCCAGGAGGGGGCCGGGCCCGTGCGCCTGTCCAACCGCGACCTGGCGGTCGTGACCGGCCCGCGGCCGTTCGGCGTCACCAGCGACCCGGACGCGCGGATCGCCCCCCTCTACGTCCTGTCCGCCCAGGGGACCTGCACCGACGGGGCGGGGAGGGCGCTCGCCCAGGAGGACGTCTCCCTGGGCGTGCGGACCTGCGGCACCCGCCTCGACGCCGAGCACGCGCTGCTCACCGGCTCCTACACGGCGACCGGGCGGATCGCCGACCGCCTGCTCACCGCCCTGCCGCGCGTGCTCGTGGTCCCGGGGCGGCACCGGCGCTCGGCGCCCCTGGAACTGCTGGAGGCCGAGATCGCGCGCGACGAGCCCGGCCAGCAGGCGGTGCTCGACCGCCTGCTGGACCTGGTGCTGGTCGGTACCCTGCGCGACTGGTTCGCCCTGCCGGAGGCGTCCGCGCCCCGCTGGTACCGGGCCGCGGCCGACCCGGTCGTGGGGCCCGCGCTCAGCGCGATCCACGACGATCCCGCCCGGCCGTGGGACGTCGGGAGCCTGGCGCGCGAGGCGGAGGTCTCGCGCGCGACCTTCGCCCGCCGGTTCACCGAGGTGATGGGCGAGCCGCCCATCTCCTACCTCACCGGCTGGCGCCTGTGCCTGGCCGCCGACCTGCTGCAGCGCAGCGACGACAGCATCGAGTCCATCGCGCGCCGGGTGGGCTACTCCAGCGCCTACGCGCTGAGCGCCGCCTTCGTGCGGGAGTACGACGTCCGCCCCGGCCGCCACCGCGCCCTGGCCCGGGCCCTGTAGCGGGGGCGCTCCGGCCGGGGCGCCCGGGGGCTTCGGGTGCCGACCGGGTGCGTCCCGGCGTCACATTAGCGCCATCATGTGCGTCGTGGCGCCATCTCGTTCATGCTGTTCAGGGATGCTGGATCCCTCTTCCTCGTGGGTTCGGCGCAAGAATATCTTTGAGTTGTGCCATTCATGTGCCACTATGGCGCCATGGATCTCACGTCATATGTCGCCGCGCTGAGGGACGAGCTCGCCCTCGCCGCCGAAGCGGGCGGAGACGACGCCCGGGCCCTGGCCGAACGCCTCGTCGCACCCCTGGACTCCGCCGCCCGCCTCATGCTGCTCAACGTCCTGTCCGACGCCATGGCCGAGGTCACCCGCGAGCTGGCCCCGGGCTCGGTCGACGTCCGCCTGCGCGGCCGCGACCCCGAGTTCGTCGTCACGCCGCCACCGCCGGAGCCCGAGGCCGCCGACGTCCGGGCCGCCCGGCCCCTGCCGCCCGCGCCGCCCGCCGACACCGAAGGCGAGGGCGGCACCGCCCGCGTCAACCTCCGCCTGCCCGCCCACCTGAAGGGCCGCCTGGACACGGCCGCCGAGCAGGAGGGCCTCTCGACCAACGCCTGGCTCGTGCGGGTCGTCGCCGCCGCACTCGACCCCGCCGACCTCCCCGCCTCCCGCGCCCGCGGCGGCGGCCGCGAGAGCTTCACCGGATGGGTCCGATGAACCCCCGCCCGTCCGCCCCCGACCGTGAGGAGACCGCCATGCCCGCCTTCGACACGCCCGGCCCGACCCCGCTCGTCCTGCGGCTCGAGATCGGCACCGTCCGCGTCACCGCCTCCGACCGGGCCGACACCCTCGTCGAGGTGGCGCCCGCGGACCCCGGCACCGGCGCCGACGTGCGCGCGGCCGAACGGATCGAGGTCACCCGGACCGCCGACGGGATCTCCGTCAGGGCGCCCCGGAGCCTGTCCTCGCTCGGCTCCCGGAACCAGGGTTCCGTCCGGGTGAGCGTGGACCTGCCCGCCGGCTCCCCGGTCCGGGCCCGCACCGAGATCGCCGACCTCCTCTGCGAGGGCGACCTCGGCCACTGCGACCTGCGCACCTCCATCGGGGACGTGACCGTCGAGCGGGCCCGCGGGGCCACCCTCGCCAGCGGCAACGGGACCGTCCGCGTGGACCACGTGGCCGGGGACCTCCGGCTGACCGGATCCGACCGGGTCCGCGTCGGCCGGGTCGAGGGCGCCGCCACCGTCACCGGGCTCAACGGCGGGATCGAGATCGGCGAGGTCGCCGGCGAACTCGCCGTCACCTCCGCCAACGGCCCCGTCCACGTGGGCGGCGCGCACGCCCGGGCGGAGATCCGGTCCTCCAACGGCACCGTCCGCGTCGACGAGGTCGTCCGCGACGAGGTCACCCTGCGCGTCGGCGTCGGCGACATCGAGGTGGGCGTGCGCCGGGCCACCGCCGCCTGGCTGGACCTGAACACCCGCCTGGGCCGCGTCCACCGCTCCCTGGAGGACTCCGACGGGCCGGACGGGGACGAGCGCACCGTCCGCGTCCTCGCCCGCACCGGGGTCGGCGACATCACCGTCCATCCCGCCTGAACGACACGGAAGGGAACACCGACATGCCCCCCAGCCGACCCGGGACGGAGGTCCCCGTCGGGACCCGCTCCCCGGCCCCCGACCTGGCCCGCGGCGTCATGCTCCTGGCCATCGCCGTCGCGCACGTCCCCGCCCTCCTCGCGCACTGGGGCACGGGAGCCCCCGACCGGGCGGCCCTGTTCGCGGGGACGCTGCTGGCCGAGGACCAGGCCCGCCTGATGTTCGTGCTCCTCTTCGGCTACGGCGTGGGCCAGATCCTGCGCCGCGAGACCGGGCGGGGCGCGGACTGGCCCGACATCCGGTCCCTTCTGCGCCGCCGCGGCCTGGTGCTGCTGCTCATCGGCTTCGTCCACACCCTGCTGCTCCCGCTCGACATCGTCGCCGTCTACGGGGCCGCCCTGCTCCTGGCGGCCCCGCTGGCCCGGGCCCGCACCGCCACGCTGGCGTGGGTCGGGGCGGTGGCCCTCGTGCCGGGCGTCCTGCTGGTCTCGGCCCCGGCCGTGGCCCTCGCGCAGGCGGGCGTCCCGCCCACGATCGCCCACCTCATGGCCGACGGCCCGGTCGCGCACGTGGCCGACAACCTCCAGTGGACGTGGCCGCTGGAGACGCTGGTCTCGGTGGTGTCGGTGCTCCCCGCCATGGTCCTGGGCATCGGGGCCTCCCGCCTGCGCGTCCTGGAGGAACCGGCCCGCCACCGGACCCTGCTGGTCCGCGCCGCCGTACTGCTGACGGCGTTCTCCCTGGCCGGGCGGCTGCCCCACACGCTGGTGGTCACCGGGATCTGGCCCGTCGAAGCGTCCGCGCCCCTGCACGCCTTCTCCGCGCTGCACGTCCTGGCGGGGCACGCGGGCGGCGTCGCGGCGGCGGCGCTGGTCGGCCTGTGGGCCCTGCGGCCGACGGACGGCCCGTTCGCCACGGCCGTCATCGCCCTGGGCCGCCGGTCGCTGACCTTCTACCTGTTCCAGTCGGTGGTGTTCGTGGCGCTCTTCTACCCGTTCACGCTGGACCTGGCCGACGACCTGGGCGCCGCCGCGGGGCTGGGCGTCTCCGCCGCGCTCTGGGCGGTGTCCCTGCTCCTGGCCGAGTGGATGCGCCGCACCGGCCGCCGGGGCCCGGCCGAGACCCTCCTGCGCCGCCTCACCGCACGCCCCTGGAGCCTTCCCGCCGGGCGGTGACCCACGCGGCTCCGTCGGCCGGCCGGGCGACGGGTGCCTGAGACGCGGACGGGCGGCGGCCCCGGGTGGGGGCCGCCGCCGGGGGAGCGGTGGTCAGGAGGTCTTCTTGCGGTAGGTGGCCATCGCGAAGGCGTAGGCGACGACGAGGATGCCCGCGCACCAGGCCAGGGCGGTCCAGGCGTCGTCACCGGCCGGCCGCCCGGACAGCAGGTCGCGGATGGTGTTGACGATGGAGGTCACCGGCTGGTGCTCGGCGAACCAGCGCACCGGGCCGGGCATGGTCTCGGTGGGGACGAACGCCGAGCTCAGGAACGGGAGGAAGATGAGCGGGTAGGAGAACGCGCTCGCGCCCTCCACGGAGGTCGCCGTCAGGCCCGGGATCACGGCGATCCAGGTCAGCGCGAGCGTGAACAGCAGCAGGATCCCGGCGACGGCCAGCCAGGCCGCCGGTCCGGCGTCCGAGCGGAAGCCCATGAGCAGGGCCACGCCCACGACCACCGCCAGCGAGATGACGTTGGCGACGAGCGAGGTCAGCACGTGCGCCCACAGCACGCCCGACCGGGCGATCGGCATGGACTGGAACCGCTCGAAGATCCCGCCCTGCATGTCCGTGAAGAGCCGGAACGCCGTGTAGGCGATGCCCGAGGCGATCGTGATGAGCAGGATGCCCGGCAGCATGTAGTTCACGTACGGGCCCGAGCCGACGTCGATGGCGCCGCCGAACACGTACACGAACATCAGCATCATGGCGATGGGCATGACCGCGGTCGTGATGATCGTGTCGGGGCTGCGGGTGACGTGGCGCATGGTGCGCCCGGTCAGGGCGGCGGTGTCGCCGAGGAAGTGTGTCGCCATGGTCCGTCCCCTACTTCTTCTCGCTCGGTGCGGTCCGGCGGTCCCCGCCGTTCCCGCCGGAGCCGCCGGTGACCGCGAAGAAGATCTCCTCCAGGGTCGGCTGCTTCTCGACGTACTCGATCTCGGAGGGCGGCAGCAGCTTCTTGAGCTCCTCCAGGGTGCCGTTCACGATGATCCGCCCCTGGTGCAGAATCGCGATCCGGTCGGCCAGCTGCTCGGCCTCCTCCAGGTACTGCGTGGTGAGCAGCACCGTCGTGCCGCTGTCGGCGAGGCCCTTGACGGCCTCCCAGACCTCGACGCGCGCCTGCGGGTCGAGCCCGGTCGTCGGCTCGTCCAGGAAGACGACCGGCGGGTTCCCGATGAGGCTCATCGCGATGTCCAGGCGCCGGCGCATCCCGCCGGAGTAGGTCGACACCCGCCGCCCGCCCGCCTCGGTGAGGGAGAAGCGGGCGAGCAGGTCGTCGGCGATCGCGCCGGGGTCGCCGAGGTGGCGCAGCCGGGCGACGAGCACGAGGTTCTCCCGCCCGCTGAGGATCTCGTCCACCGCCGCGAACTGGCCGGTGAGGCTGATGGACTCCCGTACCCGCGCGGGCTGCGCGGCGACGTCGAAGCCGTTGACGGCGGCCGTCCCACCGTCGGCCCTGAGCAGGGTGGACAGGATCCTCACGAGCGTGGTCTTGCCCGCCCCGTTGGAGCCGAGCAGCGCGAAGATGCCGCCGCGCTCCACGTCGAAGTCCACCCCGCGCAGCACCTTCAGGTCCTTGTAGGACTTCTCCAGGCCCCGCAGGCGGATCGCCGGGACCGGCCGTGTCTTCGTCTCCATCAGAGGGATTCCCCGTCCTTCTCGCCGTCTTCTCCGGCCGCGCGGTCGATGGCCTCGACCAGCCGGTCCCGTTCCTTTTTGATCCACTGGCCCTCGGAGTAATTCGCCAGGAAAGCCTCGGCGAACCCGACGGGGTCCTCCCCGACGACCTGGCGGACCGGCGTCCCGTTCGCCGCGCTCTGCTCGAACAGCTCGATGAGGTCGTCCAGCATCGTCTGGAGGATGTCCCCCCTGGTGATGGACCCGAAGTACATCAGGTACCGGTCGAGCGCCTCGACGGCCGTGCGGTGGTTCTCGGGCAGTTCCCGGACGCGCGCCTTGTACCGCTTGTAGCGCTTCTTGTCCTCGAACGATCCCGTGACCTTCTCGATCCATTCAGCCGCCATGGCTACCGGCCCCCTTCTCGGAGCTGTTCGATCTTTTCCGCGAGGAAACGCCAGTTCCCCCAGAACTCTTCGAGGTATTCCCGCCCTCGGGAACCGAGCGAGTACACCTTGCGCGGCGGGCCCTTCCCGGACGGGACCCGCCGCGCGTCGACGAGGCCGCGCCGCTCGAACCTGACGAGCAGGGCGTAGACGGTGCCCTCGGCGATGTCGGTGAAGCCCTGGTCCCGCAGCCACGCCGTGATCTCGTAGCCGTGCGCGGGCCGGCCGGACAGGGCCGCGAGGACGATGCCCTCCAGGGTCCCCTTGAGCATCTCCGTCGCCTGCCTTCCCATGGGTGCCTCCCCTCACTACTCGTTGCCGCTGAGTACCACTGCATAGTAGTACTGACTACCGGTACATAGCAACACCGAATACCGGGCGGGATGCGGCGTGTGCGTCCGAACACCGGGAGGGCGCCGTGTGAAAGGGTGAGTCGGCACGGAAACGGCCCCAGGGCCACCACCACCATCCGCATCGGAGATGACCGCAGTCATGGAGAGTTACGGGGTGCAGATCGGCCTCGTCCTGGTCCTCGTCCTGGTCAACGCACTGTTCGCGGGCAGCGAGATCGCCCTGATCACCCTGCGCGAAGGCCAGATCAGACAACTGGAGGAGAGGGGGCCCGGCGGCAGGGCGGTCGCCCGCCTGGCCCGCGACCCCAACCGCTTCCTCGCCACCATCCAGATCGGCATCACCCTCGCCGGCTTCCTCGCCTCCGCCACCGCCGCGGTGGCGCTCGCCCAGCCGCTCGTCGAGCCGCTGGGCTTCCTCGGCTCCGCCGCGGGGCCCGTGTCCGTCATCCTGGTCACCGTCGTCCTGACCTTCGTGACCCTGGTGTTCGGCGAACTGGCCCCCAAGCGCATCGCCATGCAGCGCGCCGAGGGCTGGGCCCTCATGGTCGCCCGCCCGCTCAACCTGCTCGCCACCCTGTCCCGCCCGGTCGTGTGGCTGCTGAGCGTGTCCACCGACCTCGTCGTCCGCCTCACCGGCGGGGACCCCTCCGCCGCGCGCGAGGAGGTCGGCGAGGAGGAGCTGCGCGACATGCTCACCGCCCAGCGCGGCATGACCCGCGAGCAGCGCACCATCATCAGCGGCGCCTTCGAGATCGACGACCGCAGGCTGCGCCAGGTCGTCGTCCCCCGCGGCGAGGTCTTCACCATCCCCGCGGCCACCCCCACCGCCGAGGCCACGCGCATGCTCGCCGAGCACGGCCACTCGCGCGCCCCGGTCGTGGCCGACGACGACCTCGACGACGTCCTGGGCATCGTCCACTGGTCCGACCTGGTCCGCGGCACCGGCACCGCCCGGGACGTGGCCCGCGAGGCGATGCTGCTGCCCGACTCGCTGGTCGTCTCGCTGGCGCTGCGGCAGATGACGGCCGAGCACCAGCAGCTGGCCGTGATCGTCAACGAGATGGGCGGCATCGACGGCATCGTCAGCCTGGAGGACCTGCTGGAGGAGATCGTCGGCGAGATCTACGACGAGACGGACTCCGACATCCGCACCGTGGTCTCCAACGACGACGGGACCCTGACGCTCCCGGGCACCTACCCGGTGCACGACCTGTCCGACATCGACCTGTCCCTGACCGACCCGCCCGAGGGCGACTACGTCACCGTCGCGGGCCTGGTCATCGCCGTCCTGGGGCACATCCCGCGGGAGCCCGGCGAGACGGTCGACTTCGGCGGGTGGATCGCGGAGGTCGCCCGGACCAGCGGCCGCACCATCACCGAGGTCAGGGTGCGGCGCATGGAGGAGGCCCGGCCCGAGGAGTGAGCGAGGGACCGGGCCCCTTCCGACGGCCGCACCGCCGAAAGCGGTGCGGCCGTCGGCGTCCTCCAGGCGGCGCCGCCCGGAGGACGCCGGGAGCCGGCCGGGCGGCCGGACCCGTCCCGCGGCGCGCACCGCGGTTCAAGGTCGCCGCAAGGTCCGTTCAAGGTCGGGCCGGGAGGATCCTGCCACCGAACGCGAGCCCGTCCACGGCGGCGGGCGTGGCCGGTCGGCCCCCTCACCCCTCGGAGAACGCATGCCCAGCGCTTTCGATCGGACCGCCGACCCCGGAACCCGGAACGCCCCCGGCGGCCGGCCTCCGGCGCGGGAGCGGGCGTGGCGACGGGGATGAGCACCCGGGAACGGCGGTCCGCCGCTCCGGATCCCGTGCTCGCCCGCCTCCCCGTCGAGACCGCCCGGGTCGCCCTGCTGAGGGACGCCCGCTCCCCGCGGCTCGACGGCACCGACCCCGCCCGGGTCGCGCGGCTCGCCGAGATCGTCGACGAGCTGCCGCCCATCGTCGTGCAGCGCCCGGCCATGCGCGTGGTGGACGGCATGCACCGCCTCCAGGCCGCCCGGAGCCGGGGGCGCGCCTCGATACGGGTGCGGTACTTCGACGGGTCGGACGAGGACGCGTACATCCTGGCCGTCCGCCTCAACGTCTCCCACGGCCTGCCCCTGCCCATGCGGGACCGGCTGGCGGCCCTGTCCCGTGTCCTACAGGCGTTCCCCCACTGGTCGGACCGGCGTATCGCGGCGACCTGCGGGGTGTCGCCGGGCACGGTCGCCGCCCGACGCCGCCGTTCAGGTGACGAAAGACTGCACGTGAACACGCGGATCGGCAGCGACGGGCGCCGCCAGCCCCGGTCGGCGGCCGCGGGCCGGCAGGCGGCGGCCGAGTTCATGCGCCGCAACCCCGAGGCCAGCCTGCGGGTCGTGGCCCGCCACGCCGGGATCTCCGTGGGCACGGCATTGGACGTCCGCCGCAAGGCCGCGCACGGCCCGACCGGCCCGGACCCGGGAGGCGACCGGCCCGAGCCGGACGCCGCGGCCGCAGTGCTGCGCGACGCCGCGGCCCGGGTCGAGCAGCTCGCCCGCGACCCCTCCCTGTGGGGCTCCGAACACGGCCGGGCGGTACTGCGCCTGGCCTCGGCCACCCTGGGCCTGACGAAGCGGTCCGAAGAACTGGCCGACGGCATGCCCGACCACGCCCGGCGGGCGCTGCACGACGTCGCGCGGGCCTGTGCCCTGGTCTGGAACCGGTGCGGCGATCGGGTCGGCGGCGCCGGAGCGGCCGCACCGCCCCCCGGTGCCCCGGACCGGCCCCACCGCCCGCCGGAAGAGGAGAACGGAGAACCATGATGGACGCCCGGTCGTGGCACAGCATCCACGTCCACCACCACGGCGAGGCCACGTCACGGCTGGTGGCCGAGGCCCTGTGGCCGGTCTCCCGCGAGCTGGAGCGCCGCGGACTGCGGAACTGGTTCGTGCGGCACTGGCGGCGCGGGCCGCACCTGCGCCTCAACGTCGAGGCGGGGAGCGGGGAGTTCCGCGCGGCCCTGCCGATGGTGGCCCAGGTACTGGACCCCTACCTCGCCGCGCTGCCCGCCACAGAGACCGATGTCGGCGCCCTCCTGCCGCTGCACCGCCGCACGGCCGAACAGGAGCGGGAGCCGGGCCCGCTGACCCCGTGGTTCCCCGACAACTCCTGGCACGTCGACGACTACGACGACCGGATGGCGGTGCACCGGACGCCGGAGGCGGCGGCCCTGGTCGCGGACTTCCTGCGGGACGCCAACCAGCACGCCTTCGAGGTCACCGCGGAGGTCGCGGCCGGGGCGAGCCTGCCCGCCGTCGTCTTCGACACCATGGCCGTCCTGGCCGACCGGCTGGTCGACGGCGGCATCGCCGTCGGCTACCTCAGCTACCGGTCCCACGCCGAGGCGTACCTGTCCTACCTGCCCGAACGCGCCCCCTGGCGCCGCGAGTGGGACGACCGCTACCGGTCCCACGCCCGTGCGCTCGCGGACCGGATCGACCGGCTCGTCGGTCCGGACTCCCCGGGGGACCCCCGGGCGTCGGAGTTCGCGGACCTCATCGCGCGGTACCGGTCGGCCGGGGCGGAACTCTACGAGCGGGGGCTGCTCCCGGCGCTGCGGATCGACCCCCTGGACGGCCAGCGGGACGACCCGCGGGCCGCGGACAGCCCGTTCCACCACGCCCTGCTGTCCAGCGGGCACTGGACGACGCGGGTCGGGCCCTCGGCCGACTTCGCGGCGTACCGGCTCGCACTCAACCTGATGTACCTCCAGTTCACCCGGCTCGGGATCACGCCGCACCACCGGCTGTTCCTCTGCCACCTGCTCGCGGAGGCGGTGGAGCGGCGCACGGGGCGGTCGTGGGCCGACCTGATCCGCTCCTGGGACGCCCCCGCCGCCGGAGCGGTGACATGACCCCGCCGGACACGGGACCGTACGAGACCGTGCGGCTGCGCGGCGGGGTCGAGAGCATGCGCCACCCGCGCGGGACGTCGCTGGTCGACCTCCCCGACCAGGAACCGGTCACACCCGAGGAGGAGGCGGTCGTCCGAACTCTGGTCGACGGATCGCACCGGATGACGGTCCGGGACGACGGCACCGGCGCGCTGCTGGACCGGCTGCGCAGCGGAGGCTGGCTGGCGGTCACCGTCCACGACGCGGACGGCCCCGTCTTCACCGTCGAACCCCACCGCTCGCCCGCCGCGCGGCCCGTCCCGCCGCCTCCCGGGCGGCCGCGCCTGTCCCGTTTCACCGCCGTCCGGGCGTCGGCCGACGGCCTGCTGTGGGTCTCCTCGCCGCGCGCCTGGGCGGCCGTGGTCGTGCACCGGCCCGAGGCCGCCGTGGTCCTGGCCGATCCCGGCGGGGAGCGGCGGGTTCCCGGCCTGGACGAGGCGGTGGCCGCCCGGCTGCGCCACGACCTGCTGTGGGCCGGGCTGGCGGTGGTCGGCGACGAGGACGAGGAGTTCCGGGTACGGCAGTGGTCGTGGGCCGACCTGGAGTTCCACCAGAGCAGCCGGGGGTATACACCGGGGTTCAGGCTCGGGCGGACCGGCTGGGGAGCGGAGTACGCCCCGGCGCCTCCCCCCAGGCCCGAGCCCTTTGGGCCGGCGGTCGAGCTGCGCCGCCCGGACCTGGAACGGCTGCGCGGGACCGACCCGCCGTTCACCTCCGTCCTGGAGAGCCGGCGCTCCCTGCGCCGGCACGACCCGCGGAACCCGCTCACCTGCGACCGGCTCGCCGAGTTCCTGTACCGCACCGCGCGCACCGTGCACCGCCGGCCGGGTGACGGGATGGAACTCCAGTACCGCCCCTACCCCTCCGGCGGCGCGGCGCACGAGCTGGAGGTCTACGTCGTCGCCGCCCGGGTGGCCGGGCTCGAACCCGGCACCTACCACTACGACGGCCACGACCACCGGCTCGAACTCGTCCGCCCGATGGACGGCCCGGGGCGCCTGCTCGTGGACGGCGTCGGGAGTGCCACCTCGCAGACCGGCGCCCCCCAGGCGCTGCTGCTGATCAGCGCCCGGTTCGAGCGGTTGATGTGGGCCTACGAGGGGCTCGCCTACGCCCTGATCCTCAAGCACGTGGGGGCGCTGATGCAGACGATGAACCTGGTGGCCACCGCCATGGGCCTGGCCGGCTGCGCCCTCGGCACCAGCACCCGGCACGCGTTCGGCCGCCTGACCGGGCTCGACCCGCTGGAGGAGGACCTCGTCGGCGAGTTCCTCCTCGGCGTCCCCGCCGGACCGGAGCAAGAAGAAGGAGGCCGCCGGTGAAGCTGCGCCTGCACGACGACGCCTACCTGGCACCCGTCGACGACGGCACCTACATCATCGCGCCGCGGGAGCGGACCTGGGTGGGCGGCACGTCGTTCGCCCGCTGGGTGGAGGCGCTGTCGCCGTGGCTGGACGGCCGGTTCACGGCCGCCGAACTCGGCGCGCGGTTCCCGGACACGCACACGCCCGCGCTGGAGGCCGTGCTCGGGCGCCTGCGCGACGCGGGCGCCGTGGTGGAGGAGCCGACGGGGCCGCCACCGCTCGACGCCCCGGTCCGCGAGCGGTTCGCGCCCGAGCTCTCCTACCTGGCGGCGCACCACGGCGACGCCGCCGCGGCGTTCGGCCGGTTCCGGGACCTCTCCGTGGCCGTGCTGGCCGAGGCCGCGTGGGCGGCGCCGATCCGGGAGCACCTGCGCTCCGCCGGCGTGCTCCGCGTCGATACCCTCCCCCTCGGGGCGGACGGCGCCCGAGCCGAGGCCGTCACCGGTCGCGACCTCGTCGTCGCCGTCGTCGCGGACCCGGCGCGGCTGCTGCGGCTCGACGCGCGCTGCGCCGGGTCGGGGACCGCGCTGGCGGCCGTGCTGCCCGACGGGGCCGACCTCTGGCTGCCGCCGATCGCGGACCCCCGCGCCGACCCGGGCGACCCGCTCGCGCCGGTGCGCCCCGGCTCGGTACTCGACCGGTCACCCGGCCCGCGGCCGCCGGCGGAGCCGACCGCGGCCCACCGGGAGGTGGTGGCCGCCGCCGTGGCGCGGTCGGCGTTCCACTGGGCGACCGGCACCGGCGCCCCCCGGTGGGAGCGAGATGTCATCCGGATCGGGCCCGACCTCGCCGCGCACCGCCACCACTGCCTCCGGCACCCCCGCCGGCTGCCGGTGCCCCCGGGCGGCGGCGAGGGGGTCCGGGACCGGGTCGCGTCGCTACGCGACCGCCCGGCGGCGGCCGACGCCGAGTTCGCGCGGACGGCGGTCCGCGCCGCCGACGACGTCTTCGGCCTGTTCCGGTACCTGCCCGACGACGGCGCCTCGCAGAGCCCGGTGCACGTCGCCGAGGCGCAGATCCGAGACCCCCTCTCCGACACGGGGTGGGAGGGGGCCGCGGTCGTGCGCGCCGTCGCGTTCGACTACGCGACCGCCCGGATCGAGGCCGCCCGGTCCGCGCTCACCTGGTACGCGGAACGGTTCGTCGACCCGCGCCGCCTGGTGGACGCGCCGGACGGCCCCCACGGCCTCGTCGCCGGATACGACCCGGTCGCCGACCGCGTCGTACAGCTCCCCGCCGCCGCCGTCTTCCCCCGGCTCGGCGGCCCGGCCGCCGGCACCGCGGCGGCCGCCGCGGGGGAGTCCTGGGACGCGGCGCTGGACCGGGCCCTGGCCGGGCTCTGGTGGAGCGACCCGCAACTGGTCGGCGACACCGCCGGACGGCCGGTCCGGGTGGACCCGGCGACGCTCGACGAGGCGGGGCGGCGCTGCGCCCTGATCCTCGCCGAACTCGGCGAACTGCCGCAGGTGTACGACCACGGCGGCCGCCACGGTGTCACGGCCCTGTCGTTCCGGCGCGGCGACCTCGTCCTGGAGCGCACCGCGGGCCCGGCCGGACGGGCCTGGACCGACGGCCTGCTCAGGACCCTCTTCACCGTCCAACGGTGGATCCACGGCGACCTGCGGCGGCCGCCGCAGGCGACCACGCCCCGGGCCCCCGCGACCGGGGAGGAGGTCCGGGCGGACCCCGCCGCGCCGGACCCCGGCACGGTCCTCGCCGCGCTGGCCGCGGCGGGCCGCACGGCCGTCGTCGTCCCGCTCGACCACGACCCGGCCGCGGCCGCGCTCCTTCCCCACACACTCAAGGTGGTGCTGCTGTGACCGACCCGCTGCCCGGACCGGCCGTCGTCGGACGGGGCCTGATCGCCGACGCGGTCGCCGAACGCCTGGGGGTGTCCGTCCACCCGGTGCCCGGCGACACCTCCGCCGGCGGTCCGACCGTGTTCGCCGCGGACGGCTGGGCGGACCCCGTGCCCGAGGGGGCGCGGGCCCGCGGCCCGCTGCTGCCGGTCCGCACCGAGATCGACCGGCTGGTCATCGGCCCCTGGGAGGTCCCCGGGGAACGGGGGTGCGCGCGCTGCGCGCAGACCCGGTACCGGCGGATGGGCCACTCCGGCGAACAGGCCGCCCGACGGCTCCACGGCGACCGGCTGGACCGCGCCCCGGCACTGCTCACCGGTCAGGCCGCCCGGCTGGCCGCGGCGCTCGTCGAGGACGACGTCCGCTCCGCCGCACGCGGAGCCGCCCCCCGCACCCGCCACGCCGTGCTCTGCGTCGACCTGCGGGACCTCACGGTCACGACGCACCGGGTCCTGCCCGATCCGGCCTGCGAGACCTGCGCGTCCCCGCGGCCGGACGCCCCCGACGACACCCTCGGCCGACCGGTGCCGCGCCCCGCCCACCGCCCCGGGGCGGCCCGCGGCCGCGACCTCCCCGTGGAACTGGAGAGCCTGACCGCGCGCTACGTCGACGCCCGTACGGGCGTCCTACGGCGCCTGCACGACCGCACCGAGGGCGCGCAGATCGTCACCACCGCCGAACAGGCCGGACCGCACCACGGCATGGCCGGGTACGGCCGTTCGCCGCAGCGGCGGACCAGCCGCACCACGGCGATCCTCGAAGGGCTCGAACGGTTCGCCGCCACACCGGCGGCGGGCCGACGGGTCACCGTCGGCTTTTACCGGGAGCTCGCCGACCGGGCGCTGGACCCGCGCACCCTCGGGCTGCACCCGCCGCGGGAGTACGACCGGCCGGGCTTCCCCTACGCGCCGTTCGACCCCGACCGGTCCTACCGCTGGGTGTGGGGGTGGTCCTTCCTGAGGGGCGCCCCGATCCTGGTGCCCGAACCCCTGGCCTACTACGGCCTCGGACCGCACGGGGGCGGCTTCGTCTACGAGATCTCCAACGGCTGCGCCCTGGGCGGCAGCCTCCAGGAGGCCGTCCTCTACGGGGTGCTGGAGGTCGCCGAACGCGACGCGTTCCTGATGACCTGGTACGCGCGCCTGCCCGGCCCGGAGATCGACCCGGCCACCCTGGACGAGGCGGACCGGCTGCAGGCGGCCGTGCTGCGGGCGGAGACCGGCTACGACATCAGGTTCTTCGACATCACGACCGAGCAGGGGATCCCCGCCGTGTGGGCGATGGCCACCGCCCCGGCCGGCTCGACCGGCGCCGCCCTGCGCTGCGCGGCGGGCGCCCACCTCACCGGCGCGCGTGCGGTCCGCGGCGCGCTGTCCGAGCTCGGCGCCGGCCTGTCCTACGCGATCGAGCACTTCGCGCACCCGGAGGTCGCCGCACGGGCGGCCCGGATGGCCGACGACCCGGAGGCGGTGCGCGACATGGAGGACCACCCGCTCCTCTACTGCGAGCCGCGCACCGCCGAACGGCTGGGCTTCCTCACCGGCCTCGCCCCCACACGCCCGGTCGGCGACGTCGGCGTCCGGACCGGGGAGTTCGCCGACGACGACATCGACACCGTGATGCGCGCCGTCGTCGGACGGTACCTCCGCGACGGCCTCGACGTCGTGGTGGTCGACCAGACCCCCGACGAACTGCGGGAGGCGGACCTGCACTGCGCCAAGGTGCTCGTCCCCGGAACGCTGTCCATGACCTTCGGCCACCGCAACCGCCGCACCACGGGCCTGCCGCGGCTGCTGGAGGCGCGCCGGCGCCGCGGGCTCGCCGACCGCCCGATGCGCGAGGACGAGGTCAACCCCCACCCGCACCCGTTCCCCTGACTCCGAGGAGCCCACGTGACGACGTCCACCGGCGCCGCCCCGCGACCCGCCTGGCGGGCCGTCCTGGGCCGACTGCGCCCCTACCGCGGCGGGGCGGCCGTCGGCATCCTGCTCTCCCTGGCGGCCTCCGCCGGCGGACTGGTGCTGCCGCTGCTGACCCGACGGCTCATCGACCGGGTGGCCGACGGCGGAGACGTGACCGCCCCGGTACTGATGACCGTCGGCCTCCTGGCCGGCGGGGCCGTGGCGGGCGCCTTCGGCTGGTTCCTGCTGGACCGGATCGCGATCACCCTGGTGCGGGACGCCCGGCGGTCCCTGCTGTCCCGGCTGCTGCGCGTGGACGCGCGCACCGTCGACCGGCTCCAGCCCGGCGACCTGCTGGCCCGCCTGACCACCGACGCCGCGGCACTGCACATGCTCGCCGTCGAGGTGCTGGCCGGAGTCGGCACCAACCTGCCCGTGATCGCCGTGGCGATCACGCTGATGGCCTACCTCGATCCGGTCCTGCTGGCCGTCACACTGGCCGTCTCGGTCGCGGCGGGGGTGATCATGCACGTGCTGTCACCGCGTGTCCAGCGGTCGAGCCTGGCCGCACAGGAGGCGGTCGGCGCCATGGCCGCGGCGATCGAACGCGCGATCGGCGCGATCCGCACGATCCGGGCGAACGGCGCCGAGGCCGCCGAGGAGGCCCACCTCCACGCCGCCGTCGGGCTGGCGTGCACGGAGGCGGTCCGGACCTCGGCCTGGAGCACCGTCGCCGCGAGGGCCACCGGCATGACGTTCCAGCTGGCGTTCGTGGCCGTGCTCGCGGTGGGCGGGGCCCGGGTCGCGACCGAGCAGCTGACGGTCGGCGCCCTGGTCGCGTTCCTGCTCTACGTCTTCTACCTCGTCATGCCGATGCAGAACCTGGTCGGCGCGGTCGCCGCGTACCGGGTCGGGATCGCGAGCGTGACCCGGATGGGCGAGGTGCTGGAGTACCCGGCGGAACCGGTCCACCCCGCGCCCGGCACGGTCCGCGGCGGGGCACCGCTGGACGTGCGGTTCGCGTCCGTCCGCTTCGCCTACCGGCCCGGGGAGGAGGTGCTACGGGCCCTGTCGTTCACCGCGCCGGCCGGCGCGGTGACGGCGATCGTCGGCCGCTCCGGAGCCGGCAAGTCCACCGTGCTCGACCTGATCGAACGCTTCTACGACCACTCCGCCGGGGAGATCCTCCTCGGCGGCCGCGACGTGCGCGACTGGCCGGTCGCCGAGCTGCGGCACGCGATCGGCTATGTGGAGCAGGACAGCCCGGTCCTCGCGGGCACGCTGCGCGACAACCTCCTGCTCGGCGCCCCGAACGCGGGCGAGGCCGAGATCCGCGAGGTCCTCGGACGGGCCCGGCTCACCGACCTCGTGGCGGGGCTCCCCGAGGGGCTGGACACCGTCGTCGGGCACCGGGGGAGCACGCTGTCCGGCGGGGAGCGGCAGCGGGTGGCGATCGCCCGGGCCCTGCTGCGCAAACCCAGACTGCTGCTGCTCGACGAGGCGACCTCGCACCTGGACGCGGAGAACGAGGCGGCGCTGCTGGAGTCGATCCGCGACATCGCCGGTACGGCGACGGTGGTCGTCGTGGCGCACCGCTCGTCCACCGTCCGGCTCGCCGACCGGATCGTCGTCCTGGACGGCGGCGCCGCGCGCGCGACCGGAGACCACGAGGAGCTCGCGGCCGGAGACGCGCTCTACGCCGAGCTGGTCGCGACGCGGCTCACTCCGTAGCGCCCGCTACCCTGCCCGCACGGCCTCCCCGCCGCCGTTCCACCGGCGCGGGGAGGCTTCGTGCTGCCCGCCCGTCACCTGGTTGAACACGATTGACCGGGACCGGCGGCCTGGGGATCCTTCCTTGCAGCAAGCCCGACCGCGGGCTTGGCAAGGAAAGGAGGAACCATGGCGACCCAGCGGAACGCGGCACGGTTCGACATCGACGATCTCCCCGTCGACGTGTTCGACCTCGTGGCCGACGGCACCGTGGGCGAGTCGCTCGCAGCCGGCCACGGCATGACCGAGTACGACGCCTCGCGCGCCTACATCACCTGCAACTGCTACGCGAGCTGCACCTGCGGAGGCAGCTGCGGCAGTGGCGGCGGTGGCTGCGGCGGCGGCAGTGCCGCGCCGGACAGGCCCCTCTGATCGATCGGTCCCGTGTCGCTGCGGAAAGGAAGGTTGCAGGGTGGAGCCTCCACCGACGATGTACACGCACGGTGATGCCGCAGCGGCCGTGACGGATCCGGTGCGGCCCGGCCCGGCGGTGTTCCGCCGGGCCGGGCTGCCCAGCGGGGTCCTGGACACCCTCCGTTTCCCCTCCACCGGCCGGGCCGTCGACGAGATCCTCGCGCGGCGGTCCGCCGTGGCCGAGCGGGGCCGGTCCGCGGCGGACGCCCTGCACCCGGTCATCGGCGCCCTGCCCGAGCGGGAGCCCCTGCGGCCGCGGCTCGTCGGGCTCCGCCGGGCGCTGTACCGGGGACGCCGGCCCACGGCCAAGGAATGGGCGCCCGACCTCGCCGACCGGTTGCCTGCCGGGCCGGCCCGCGACATCCGGCGCTGGCTGGCGGACCTGGACGGCCTCCGGTCGGCCGAGGCGTCGCTGGAGCGCGTCCTCGACGCCGAGGCGGCCGAACGCCGGGACCTGCTGGTCGGGACCGCCGCCGACCCGGCGTTCCGGATCGGCCTGGACGTCTCCAGCCCCGCGCTCGCCGCGGAGCTCGACAAGTGGCTCGGGGATCCGGCGCGCTCGCCCCGGCCGCGCACCGTGTCCACACTCGCCCGCTACGTGGCCCGGGCCGCGGCCAAGACGAGTCCGCTGAGCGCCTTCCTGACCAGCGGGCCGGTCGAATGGGCGGCCGACGGCCCCGCGGTGGCGGTCCACCCCCGGCAGGCCCTCGGCGTCCACGAGCTGGCCGAGCACGGGCTCAGGGAGAGGATCGCGGAGCTGGCCGCCTCGCGGCCCGGTCTCCGCGATGAGGCGGTGCTCAGGCTCAACCCGACCGCCGGGCGGGACGGCGGGACGATCGGCTACATCGGCCCCACGGCCTCCCAGGCCCCCTGCTCGATCCCCGCCCGCCCGGCGGTGCTCGACGTCGTCGCACTGCTCGGGGCCGAGGCGGCCGGACTGCCCCGCCGGGAGCTGCGCCGGCGCCTGTGCGGCGGTGACGCCGAACCGGCCGAGCAGGTGGACGCCTTCATCGACCACCTCCTCAAGGCCGGGCTGCTCGTCCGCGTCGTCCCCGTGTCCCGGTTCGAGACGATGCTCGGCGACTGCGCGGCGTGGCTGGACGACCGCCGCCCGGCCGACCCCGGAGCCGGAGCACTCGCCGACGACCTGCGGGAACTGGACCGGACCCTCTCGACGCGGGTGCCGCCGGACCGGGTCGAGCCCTACCGGGAGCACCGGCGGCGGGTGATCGGACAGGTGCGGGGGCTCGCCGCCCACGCACCGGCCTCCGACCCGCTGGGGGCGTACCTCGCCACCAGGACGATCAACGGCCTGCGGGACAGCGCCGTGACCCCTGGACCGCTGGCGTCCTGCTCGGTCCCCGCCTGGGAACCGGTCCTGGACGACCTCGACGCGCTGCGGCGGTGGCTGGCGCCCTTCGCGCTGTGGCTGCCCGCCCGGCTCGTGCTGACCGAGCTGCTGGGCGAGGCCGTCGCGGCGCGCGGGACGATGCCGCTGGTCCGCTTCTACCGGGAGCTGCAGAAGGCCCGGAAGGCCACCGGCGACATCTACCGGGAGCTGAACGCGTGGCTGGCGTCGCCCACCGCCATGTCGGCCCGGGAGAGCGCGTGGGAATCCGTGCGCCGGCTGGCGGGCGTGTGCGATGCGGCCACCGCCGCCATCGCCCCCTACCCGGTCTCGGGCCCGGTGCCCGCGCCCACGGGCGCCCCGGCCTGGCCGGAACCGGTCGTGGTCGGAACGGAGCGGCTGCGCACCGCCGCGGCGGGTTTTCCCGCGTGGGTCCCGCCGGTGCGCTCCCTCGACGCCGCCGTCCAGGTCGTGCCCGGCGACGGGCCCGGGCCGGCCGTCGTGGTCAACACGGTCATGCCCGGGTTCGGGGCCGTACGGGCCCGGATCGACCACCTCACCGGCCCTGGCCGGCTCCAGGGGCCCCCTCGCTTCCCGGACCTCCCGGGAGGTCCGGTCTACGCCTGTTTCAGCGACCGGTTCGGCCTGTCGCTCAACGACCACCGGCAGGTGCTGCCCTACACGCTCGGCGACGCCCCGATGCGAGTGCCGGGCGACCGCGACACGACCCTGGCGGTCGACGACCTGGTGGTGCGCGTCGAGGAGGAGACCGGGCTGCTGGCCCTGTGGTCGCGCCGCCTCCGGCGGCCCGTGCGGGTGGTCCACACCGGCATGATGGTGTCCCTGTGGCAGTACCCCTTCTCCCACCTGCTGTCGATCCTCTCCGGTGAGGTGCTCACACCCGCACCGGCTCCGCCCGTCACGGCCGCGGCCGGCCTGCGCCGCGACCGGCCGCGGCTGACCGCGGGAGGGCTCACCCTCGTCCGGGGCGCCCGGCGCTTCCCGGTGTCCGAGGTCCCCGTGATCCGTCCGGGGGAGCGGAGCGGGCGGTACCTCCTCCGGCTGGAGGAGTGGCGCCGAACGGAGCGGCTCCCGCAACGGTGCTTCCTCACGCTGTGGCGGACCTCCGAGGAGGGGCCGAGGCCGGCGTCGACGAAGTGGCGCAAGCCGATGTACCTCGACTTCGGGAGCTGGTTCCTGGTCCAGGGCCTGGTCGGCGTGCTCCAGCGGCCGGACGCGGGGGAGGTCGTGTTCACCGAGGCGCTCCCCGACCCCCTGGCGCCGGGGTCCGGACCGGACCCGCACGTCGCGGAACTCGTCCTGGGCGTGAGCGGGGACGGACGGCCGTGACACGACCGCACCGCGCAGGCGGGGGGAGTCCGGCACCGGCCCCGGAGCCCCGTTCGTGGCTGGGCGTCCACGTCTTCTACGACGGGGACCTGGACGCGGTGGCCGGCGACCTCGTCGGCGACATCACGGCCCGGCTGGCCGCCGAGGAGGCGGCCGAGGGCCTGTTCTTCCTCCGGCACTGGGAGGCCGGGCCGCACGTGCGGATCCGTGTCCTGCCCGGACCGCGCCGGACCGGCGACGCCCGGCGCATCGTCACCGGAGCGGCGGAGGCGTTCCTGGCCCGGCGTCCGGCGCCCTCCCTGGTGGGACAGGCCGAGTACGAACGGTACGCGCCGGCCTTCGCGGCGGCCGAGGAGGCGGCCGGGTACGAACGCCGCCGACGGCCGAACAACTCCCTCGCCGAGATCCCCTACCGGCCGGAGACCGGCAAGTACGGCACGGGCGCCGCCCTGCACGCCGTCGAGGACCACTTCGTCCGGTGCAGCGCGGTGGCGCGGGAAGTCATCGGCGCCGACCCGCAGGGCGGGCGGCGCGCCGCGACGGCCTTCGCCCTGCTGGCGCTGGCCTGGTGGACGGCGTCGTCGTCGGGTGGCGCCCCATCCGCACCGGTCTCCCCGCCGCGCGGGGTCCCCGAACCCGCCGCGGCCCCGGCCGACCTGTACCACCGGCGGCGCGACGCGCTCCTGGACACCCTGGCCAGGACGCGGGACCTCGCCGCGGCGGCGCGCGGCCGCCCGGCGGGCACCCTGGGCACGTGGGCGTGGTCGGTCGCGGCGGCCGTCGACGGCCTCGGCGACCCCGCGCGGGCACGGCGGGTCCTGGACCACTGCGCCCACCTGGCGTGCAACCGCCTCGGGCTGGACGCGTCCCGGGAGCTCACCCTACGCCGCCTCCTCCACCTCGCGGCCGCCGACCACTTGTCGGCCGGCCGGTCCGGCGGCCCCGCGTCCGCGACATGACCCGGCCCGCTGACAGCCCGGAACCCCGGCGGGCAGGGCGTTCCGGGCGGAACGGCCGCCACGGTACGGTGAGGCGACCCGGCCGAGGAGCCCCGGGGCGGGGGACGCCCCTCCGGGGCCGCGAGACCGGCCGTGCCCGCGTCGCGGAGAAGGAGACCGAGTGACCCTGGACGAGAAGACACGGCGCGAGGCCGCCCGGGCGCTGCGCGAGGCGGACCTCTCCGTCCGCCCGGTGGAGCCCCCGAGCCGGACCCACCCCGGCCTGGACGTCGCCGACGCCTACGACATCCAGCTGCGCAACATCGCCGCCCGGCTCGGGGAGGGCGCCCGCACGGTCGGCTACAAGGTGGGCCTGACCTCCCGCGCGATCCAGGAACTGCTGGGCGTCGACGAACCCGACTTCGGCCACCTGCTCGACGACATGGTCGTCGAGGACGGCGCGACCGTGGACGCCTCCCGGTACTGCGCCCCGCGGGCGGAGCCGGAGATCTGCTTCCGCCTCGCCCGGGGCCTGCGGGGCCCGGGGGTGACCGCCGCGGACGTGCTGGCCGCAACCGACGCGGTCGCCCCCGCGCTGGAGATCGCGGACAGCCGCGTCCGGGACTGGGAGATCACCCTCGTCGACACCGTCGCCGACAACGCCAGCGCCGGCGCCCTGGTGCACGGCCCCTGGACCCCCCTGTCCGAGGTGCCCGACCTCGCCGCGCTCACCGCCGAGCTGTACATCGACGGCGAGAGCGTCGCCCGGGGCGAGGGGAAGGCCGTGCTCGGCCATCCCGCCGAGGCCGTGGCCTGGCTGGCCGACGGCCTGGCCGGTATCGGGGCCGCCCTGGAACCCGGGCAGGTGGTCCTGTCCGGATCCATCACCACCGCCCCCTTCGTCACGGCGGGCCACCGCGTCGAGGCGCGCTTCGACGCCCTCGGTACGGTCTCGGTGTCCTTCTCCTGAGGCGCCCCCCGTGAGCGGACGCCCGGCCGTGGCCGCGGGGGGCCGCGGCCGGGGTGCTCTTCCGGCCCTCGCGGTCCGGGCCGCGTCGCGGGGAGGGAGACCTACCGTCCGGCGGCGCGGCGGCGTTCCAGGCCCTCGAGGATGAGGTCGAGCGAGAACACGAACTCCGCGTCGTCGTCGCAGCCGCCCAGGGCGCCCTCGTGGGCGGACCCGGTGATCATCTCCGCCACCCAGGGCATCTCCGGCGCCAGCGCCGCGGCCTGGGCGGCGGCGACCTCGGGCGGGGTGTCGGCGGCGCCGTCGTCGAACAGGTCCTGGCTGAACCCCAGGATGCGGCTGCCCAGGGCGTGCAGGGCGTGGTGCGTCAGCTCCAGGCTCAGGCCCCCGCCGCGCAGGATGCCCAGGACGGTGTCGACGTAGCGCAGGGCGGCCGGGGTCGGCTCGGGCCGGGCCTTGATGACCTCGGCGGTCCAGGGGTGGCGGAGCATCGTGCGGCGCGCGGCCAGCATCTGCTCGCGGGCGGTCTCCACCCAGGTCGCCCCCGGTCCGACCCGTTCGATCCCGGCGACGACGGTGTCGGTCATGAGGTCGAGCAGGCCGTCCTTGGCGCCGATGTGGCGGTACAGGGACATCGGGTCGACCCCGAGCTCCTGCGCGATCCGCCGCATGCTGACCGCCGCCGGGCCGTCGGCGTCGGCGACGCGGATCGCGACGCCGACGATGCCCTCCCTGGTGAGCCCCGCCGGGGCCGTCCTCGATCGTCGCGTCGTCACCCGCCCCAGTCTAGGCCGTGTTTTTTGAACCTCCGCTGCGCTTTGGTTCGTGCTCGGCACCCCCTGAGGGCGGGAACCTTCGGCCCCTCCGTCGCAGTCCTCGTTCCTCGGACCGCTCCTCCGGGGCCTCCAGAACCCCGCCGGGCGCCTCGCCGACCCTCAGTGGCACAGGAGAGCGGTAGGTCTTAGGCACCCATCCGTTGACCGTGTGCAGGCGTCGGTCTACTCTGTAGGTCTACGGCGTAGGTCTACGCCGTAGACGACCCGAGGAGGGTGACGATGACGGATCGTGAGAAGACCCCCGCCCCGCCGCCGCGCTGGTTCGTCCGCAGTGTCTGGACCGGCCACCGGCTGCTCTTCCGCACCACCGGCCGGGGGCTGTCGCGCCCCCGGCCGGGCGACCGGATGGGAATGCTGCGGCTGCGCGTCCAGGGCCGCCGCACCGGCCGCGAGCGCGCCGTGATCCTCGGCTACCACCTGGACGGGGACTCCTACGTCACGCTCGCGATGAACGGCTGGGCCGAGGCCGACCCGGCCTGGTGGCTCAACCTCCGGGCGCACCCGAGTGCCGAGGTCGACACCGTCGACGGCACGTTCGGCGTGGTCGGCCGCGAGGCGGCGGGCGAGGAGCGCGAACGCCTCTGGCGCCGGTTCGACGACTACCGGGGCTGGGGCGACATCGACGCCTTCTCCGCCCGCCGCCCGCACACCCCCGTCGTCGTCCTCGACCGCCGCTGACCCGCACCCGGGCCGGGCCGCCCGCACCCCCGGCGGCCCGCCGGGCGTTCGCGGCGGCGGGCCCGGTCCTTCCGGGACTCAGAGGCGCTCGAAGACCGTGGCGTTGGCGAGGCCGCCCGCCTCGCACATCACCTGGAGCCCGTAGCGGCCGCCCGTCTGCTCCAGCACGTTGAGCAGTGTGGCGGTCAGCCGGGCGCCGGAGGCGCCCAGCGGGTGGCCGATGGCGGTGGCGCCGCCGTTGACGTTGACCTTCGCGGGGTCGGCTCCGGTCTCCTTCTGCCAGGCGAGCACCACCGGGGCGAAGGCCTCGTTGACCTCGAAGGCGTCGATGTCGTCCAGGCGCAGTCCGGCCCGGGCGAGCACCTTCTCCGTGGCCGGGATGATCCCGGTGAGCAT
Source organism: Nocardiopsis changdeensis (assembly GCF_018316655.1). Classification (GTDB taxonomy): domain Bacteria; phylum Actinomycetota; class Actinomycetes; order Streptosporangiales; family Streptosporangiaceae; genus Nocardiopsis; species Nocardiopsis changdeensis. The sequence goes on from NZ_CP074133.1 coordinate 2,944,338, forward strand.
GTACAGCGGGTCGTCGCCCACGACCGCGAAGGAGTGGACGCGGGCGCGGGGCCGCAGGCCCAGGCGGCGGGCCGCCTCCTCGCCCGCCACGAGCACGGCGGCCGCGCCGTCGTTGATGGGGGAGCTGTTGCCCGCGGTGATCCTCCACTCCAGGCCGGGGAAACGCCGCTTCCAGTGGTCGTCCTCGAAGGCGGTGCGCAGCCCGGCGAGGATCTCCGGGGTGGTGTCCGGGCGGACGCTCTCGTCGGTGCGCAGGCCGTTGACGGGGCTCACCTCGGCGTCGAACCGGCCCTGCGCCCAGGCGTCGGCGGCCCGCCGGTGCGAGGTCGCGGAGAACTCGTCCAGGAGCCCGCGGTCCAGGCCCCAGCGCTGCGCGATGAGTTCGGCGCTCACCCCCTGGGGGACCAGGCCCTCGGGGTAGCGCTCCCCGACGCCGGGGCCGGTGAAGTCGCGGCCCAGGGACTGCGAGCCGATGGGCACGCGGCTCATGGACTCCACACCGGAGGCGATGGCGAGGTCGTAGGCGCCGGCGATGACGCCCTGGGCGGCGAAGTGCAGGGCCTGCTGGCTCGACCCGCACTGGCGGTCGACGGTCACGGCGGGGACCGATTCGGGGAACCCGGCGGCCAGGGCGGCCCACCGCGCGGTGTTCCCCGACTGCTCGCCGACCTGGCCGACGGCGCCGCCGATGACGTCGTCGATCCGGGCGGGGTCGATCCCGGTGCGCTCCACCAGCGCGCGCAGGACGTGCGCGTGCAGGTCCACGGGGTGGACGTCGGCGTACGCGCCCCCCGGCCTGCCCTTGGCGATCGGGGTGCGGACGGCGTCCACGATGACGGCGGTGGTCATGGCGACTCCCTTGTTGCGCGGCCTGTGCGGTCACCCTAACCGAGAGGGTTTGATTTTCAAACCCTCGGTGGTGTCTTCGGAGCCGCCGAAGGAGTCGTGTCGGGAAGTGCCGGGACCGTCACCGTCGATAACGGACAGTGCGAGACAAGGGCCACAGCAGCCCCTCATGCCCCACGGGTTTTCCAAAAGCGTTCACGTTCACTCCCTCGTATTCCGTAAGGTGTCATTCGGGACCCGGAGGTCCGGAGCGGGACGGTGTGGACGGACGCCCCGCCCGGGCCCCGGATCCCACCGGTCCCGCCGGTGCCGGCCGTGCCCTAGGGCGGACGGCGGTCGGCCCCGGCGGGCCGGGCCCCCGGGGGGCGCGCCCCCGGGCTCACCCCGTGTTGCGGGCCAGGACCAGGTCGATCAGCTCCCGGTCGGGGAAGTCCATCACCACGATCCCGGTCCGTTCCAGGGGCGCCTGCCGCAGGTGGGCGACCGCGTAGGTGTTGACCCCCCGCGATCCCAGGAAGCCCCAGGCCACCTCGCGCGGATTCGCGAACGGGGCGCCGCTCCCGCTCAGGTGGTTGACGTACAGCGTCCCGGGCGACCCCGCCGCCGCCTTCTCCAGGTGCGCGCGCACCTTGTCCCACTTGGCCGGGATGTCGAACAGGGTGGGCACCTGGTAGGCGTCCTGGATGTCCGTCGCCGGGCCGTTCCACCCGATCCCGTAGTCGCGCGAGGCCGCGAAGTCCTGCACGATGACGATCCGCCCGCGCACCTCGCCCAGGTCCGGCACGTACGCCCCGCCCTGCGCCGGCGGCCGCCACAGGCGCTCGCCCAGGATCCCCCGGGTGCCGGGGTCCTCCTCGATGTAGTGGTCCAGTGTCTCCTGGTAGCTGCGGGTGTTCTCCTCCTCGGTGTGCTCCTTCTTCATCCGGATCAGCACCGTCTCGGTGGGGTTGCGGTCCAGGAACGCGTCGATCGCCACGACCACGTCGGTGAAGTTCAGGTGCAGGTACTCGGCGCCGTGGTGGATGGGGAAGGAGTCCCGGTAGTGGCGGGTGCGCACGTCCAGGAAGCGCACGCCGGCGTCGAGCTGCTCGGCGATGGTCAGGTCCTGGGTGCGCGACCACACCGTGCCGCGCCAGGCACCGCTGTCGTGGGTGCCGGGGATGGACAGCTCCGCCAGGCCCGTGCCGTCGGGCAGGGAGCCCATCCACCCGGCGGGTTCGGCGGCGGCCACGGTCTCGGCCGCGGCCGGGGCGGGGGCCATGAGGCCCGGCAGGACGACCAGGGTGACCAGGGCCGACCACACCAGGGACAGGGGCGAGGGGCGCGGGACGGCCGGGGCTGGGGCCGGGAGGGCAGGGGAGGGGGAGGGGGCGGACGCGGGGAGCATGGGGTTCCTCCGTTCGCGGGGGCGGGCGCGGGGGAGCGCCCGGTCCCGTCCACACTGCCACGCGGAGGGCGCCCCCCACATCCCCCTATCGCGCCGGGGACCGCGCGCCGTTCCCGCCCGCCCCCGAAGGGAGCGGACGGCGCCCCCGGCCCGGTCCTCAGAAGCGGTGGCGGTTCCGGAGGAGCGCCTCGGGGGCGATGTCCAGCATCCAGTGCCGCCCCACCGTCCACCCCAGGAAGCGCCGGGCCTCCCCGTCGCCGCGGGCCGGGAGGGTGTGCCCCTCCACCGCCGCGCGCAGCCCGGCCAGTGCCGGGGCCAGCCGCTCGCGCACGTGGTAGGGCGGGTCGGCCTCCTCCATCCAGGCCAGCACCGCGCGCTGCTCCCGCGGCGTGCACCGGGACAGCAGGAACACGGTCTGCCGCCAGGCGAACGCCGCGTTCTTGACGTGCGCGAGCGCGTCATAGACCCGGGGCAGCGCGCCCAGCAGCCGCACCGTCGTCCGGTGCGCCCGCCGTGCCGCCGCCTCCCAGCCGTCCCGCGGCCGGGACCCGGCCGCGACCAGCGCCGCCAGGTTGTGGGTGGTGAGGATCTGCGCCTGCTCGATCACCGTGCCGTTGCCCGGCACCGTCCGGGGCGGGTCCCCGGCGCGCTCCCGGCACAGCCCGGCGAAGGTCTGCTCTCCGCCGGAGCGCTTCTCCTCCAGTGCGAACACCCGGGCGCAGTCGATCCCGTAGTACCGGGCGTACAGGGTCCCCTCGACCACCTCGGCGGCCCGCCGGGCGGCCCGGGTGAACTTGGCCGAGAAGGTGCCCATGAAGATGTCCGAGGCCAGCTCCTCCACGAACGGGAAGTCCACCTGCGACGGCGGCACCCGCCCCTCGGCGGTGCGGGCCAGCCCGTTCAGCTCGCTCACCAGCGGGTTCGGCGTGATGGTCCCGGGGAAGCAGGTCAGCGCGGTGTCGCCCACCCGGACGATCACGCTGCGGGCGGCCTCCCGGCGCACCTCGGCGGACCCGTGGTGGCGCTCCAGTTCCCGCACCCAGGGCAGCTCCCCCTGCCGCACCTGGGAGGCCAGGTGGAGCAGCAGCAGGGACCGCCGCCGCGCGAACGCCTCGTGGTTCGCGGCGACCAGCCGGGCCGCCGCCGGGTCGCCGACCGCCGCCGACTGCGCCTCGGCTGCCAGGGCGGGCACCAGGGCGGCCAGCACCTCGGCCGAGGGGACCACGCCCAGCTCCACCAGGTCCTCCGGCGGGGCGATGACGGCCTTCTCCACCCGGGCGCGCAGCGGCCCCGGGATCGCGGAACCTGCGGCGGCGCCGGAGTCCCGTGCCTCCGCGGCGGAGACGGGGGCCAGGGCGGCGTCCGGGTCGGGCACCCCGGAGTTCTCCGGCAGGGCGGACAGGCGCTCGGCGAGCAGCGCGGCCAGCACGTCGTAGGTGGGCAGCGCCGCCTGGCCGGCCTGCCGGGCGCGCAGTTCGGCGTGCCCGGCGGAACCGGGGACGCCGCGCTTGGCGGTCATCGCGGCCACGGCGCACCGCAGCAGGCCGCGCCGCCGTGCCCCGAGCACGCCGGACCCGGCCGGGTCCACGGCCTCGCGCAGGGCGGCCAGCAGGATCGCGAGGTTCTCCTTGGGCCTGCGGTGCTTGGTGCACAGCGTGTGCTCGGCGGCCAGCCGCCCGTACTCGTCGAGCAGGGCGGCGCCGCGCGCGGCCCACCCGTCGGGGCGGTGCGCGTCCACCCCGGTCCCGCCGTCCGCGGCGGTCTCCAGCCAGTGGGCCAGGACCCGGTCGGCGAACGGGTTCCACACCGCCAGCGCCTCCTGCTGGACGCCGGGCGCCCCGGAGCCCCGGGCGGCCACCGCGGCCAGGGTGTCGCGCACCTCGCGGACGGAGTAGCGGAACACCGCGCCCGGCGGCAGGTCCCGCACGGGGGCCGGGCGCGGGGTGAGGCACAGGGTCGCGGCGAAGGGGTCCAGCTCTGCCAGCAGCCGCAGCGCGGCGGCGGTGTCGCCCGCGCGCAGCAGCCACACCACGGTGAGCAGGGCCGCCTGCTCGGGCTGGTCCACGGCGTAGCCGCCACTGTCCAGCAGCGCGCCCAGGTGCTCCAGGCCCGCCTCGGTGAGGTGGTGGGCGTACAGGGCGGCGCGGTCCTCCCGCAGGCCGTGCCGGCGGACGAGGTCCAGCTCGTGCGGGCGCAGCGGCCCTCCGGCGGCGGCCTCACCGGTGGCGAACCCCCCGTGCGCGACCTCGGGGGTGACCCAGGCGGGCAGGCCCCTGACCGGCGTGCGCGAGCCGACGGACAGCAGCCCGGAGGCCATGCCCGCCGCGACCCGGCGCCAGGTGGCGGCGCGCCGCTCGGCGGCCCTGCGCACGGCGGGGTCGTCGTGGGCCGCGGCGGTGGCCAGCTCCTTGAGCAGGCGGCTCGCCGGGTACCCGGGGTTCGCGTGTACGGGGGTGGTGTCGTCCATGCCGGTGCGGTGGGTTCCGCCCCCACGCCCTCCCGGTTGAGAGCCGGGCGCTCTGCTGGCTGAGCTACACACCGTGTGGGCCGACGCGCGCGGTCGGGAGCGCGCGTCGGCCGGCCGGTACGGCGGGTCCCGCCCCCGCTCCCTCCCGGACTCAAGCCGGGCGCTCTCCTGATTGAGCTACGTACCGCCGCCCCTGGCGGGGCCGTCGACGTGGCGGGCCCTGCCCCCGCGACCTCCCGGTTATGAGCCGGACGCTCTCCTGACTGAGCTACACGTCGTCGATGGGGGAACCGTAGCGCGCGGGGCGCGGTACGGGGAAACGCTTTTCCGGACCCGGCTCCGCCCCGCGCGGCCGATGCTCCGCGTAGCCGGGGTGTCGCGCGGAGAAAGCCCTGTTGACGGCGCATTGGACGAGAGGTAACGTGCTTGGGAGCGCTCCCAAAGTTGGTCGTCCTGCCCCCGGGCCACCGCTCCCCGCCTCCCTCCCCCCTGGAGGACCCATGGGACTGCGATTCGGGCTGCTGGGCCCCACCCAGGTGTTCGCCGGACCCCGAGAGCTCGACCTCGGCACCACCAAGCAGCGGACCCTGCTGGCCGCCCTGCTCCTCCGGCCCAACCACGTGGTGCCGCTGGACGAACTGGTCACCGCCCTGTGGGACGGAGAACCGCCGCGCTCGGCCGTGGCCAACCTGCGCACCTACGCGGCCCGGCTCCGGCGGCGGATCGGCGACCCGGGGCGCATCCTCACCCGCCACCCCGGCTACCTGCTGCGCGTCGAGGGCGGCGAACTGGACGTCACCGCCTTCACCGGGCACGCCCGCGCGGGCCGCAGCGCCCTGGACGGCGGGGACCTGGTCCGGGCGGAGGACGAACTGGCGGCCGCCGTGGGCCTGTGGCGCGGCGGCGCCGCCGAGGACGTCCCCCGCACCCTCGACCTGGCCCCGCGCCTGCAAGCGCTGGAGGAACTGCGGCGCGCCGCCGTCGAGGACCTGGCCAGGACCCGGATCCTGCGCGGCGCGGGGGCCGGGCTGGTCGGCGAGCTCCGGGCCGGAGTCGCGGCCGACCCCCTGCGCGAGCGCCAGTGGGCCAACCTCATCCTCGCCCTCCATCACGCCGGGGACACCGCCGGGGCGCTGGACGCCTTCCACTCCGCCCGCGCGGCGCTCCGCGACCACCTGGGCCTCGACCCGGGGGAGGAGCTGACCCGGCTGCACCGCTCCCTCCTCGACCGGTCGCCCCCGCCGGTCCCGCCGATCCCGCGGCAGGTCGCCGCGACCCGGCCGGTCCCCCGCGTCGACGTCCTGGTGGGCCGGGACACGGAGCTGTCCGCCCTGGCCGAACTGCTCGCCCCGGGGCCCGCGCCGGTGCTGGCCGCCGTGCACGGCCCGGTGGGCAGCGGGAAGTCGGCCCTGGCCGCACGGGCGGCCGACGAGGCGGAGCGGTGGTACCCGGACGGGCGGCTGTGGGCCGACCTGGAGGCCTCCGGCCACGGGGGGAGGCCGCGGACGCCCGCGGACGTCCTGGCCGAACTGCTGCACGGGCTGGGGGTGGACCCGGCCCGCGTCCCCCGGGGGGTGGACGGGCGGGTGCGCCTGCTGCGCGAGCGCGGCGCGGGACGGCGCCTGCTGCTCGTGCTGGACAACGCGGCCGACGAGGCGCAGGTCCGGCCCCTGGTGGCCACCTGGCCGGGGGCGGGGACACTGGTCACGAGCCGCAGGCACCTCAGCGCGCTGGACGGGGCGGGCCACGTCGGGGTCGGCGCGCTGCGGCCCGGCGACGCGGTCGCCCTCCTGGCCCGCATGTGCGGGGCCGCGCGCGTGGGGGCCGACCCCGGATCGGCGGCGCGGATCGCCGCCTTCTGCGACCACCTGCCGCTCCCGCTGTGGATCGCTGGCCGCAGGCTGCAGGCGCGCCGGGAGTGGCCGCTGCGGGCGTTCGCCGACCTGCTCGACGACGAGCGCCACCGGCTGGACGCCCTGGTCTGCGCGGACCGGTCGGTGCGCGCCGCGTTCGCGAGCGCCGTCGCCCCGCTGCGCTGCGCCGCCCGCGCCACCGAGCGGTTGGCGGCCGACCTCTTCGAGCGCCTGGCCGCCCGTCCGGCCGGTGCCTTCGGGCCCGGGGAGGCGGCGGAACTGGCGGGCTGTGACACCGTCACCGCGACCGCGGCCCTGGGGTACCTGGCCGACGCCCGCCTGATCGAGCCCGCGGGCGACAACCGCTACCGCGTCACCGGGCTGCTCCGCCTCTACGCCTCCGAGCAGGGGGCGCGGCTCCGGAGGGGGTTCGGCGTGGCGCTGCCCCACCGGGGTGCGCGCCCGGTCCTGGCGGTCTCCGACGGACCGGCGGTCTGACGGCGGCCGCCCGGGCCGCTCCGGGGGCGGGGGAGCGGTCCCGGGCGGCCCCGCGGGCACCGGGGAGCGGCCCCGATCGGGGCCGTGTGCGGGGCCGGTGCCCGGCCTGCGGGCGCGGGGCGCTCAGGCGGAGGGTGTGCGCGGGCGCGCCATGCGGCGCCGGACCACGCCCAGGAGGCGCCGGGCGGGGACGTACCCCCACACCCGGGAGTCGGCGCTCAGGGCGGCGTTGTCGCCGAGCACCACCATGCGGCCCGGCGGGACGGGCGCGCCCGGGGCCACGCCCGCCGCCCGAGCGCACACGGCCGGGGTCGGGTCGCCGGGCAGCGCCGCCACCCTCTTGACCATCCAGCGGTGGCCGGGGTCCGCGCCGGCGGGCCACGGACCGGCCCCCCGCGGCACCTCCAGCACCACCACGTCGCCGACGCGCAGGTCGGCCGTCCGGCGGCGGCGGACCAGCACGCGGTCGCCGTCGGCCAGGGTCGGCGCCATGCTCGGACCGGACACGTCCACGGCCACCAGCGTGCGGCGCAGCCACCACAGCACGCACCCCGCGGCCGCCACCGCCGCCGCGACCGACAGCAGGGCGGTCACCGCGCGCTCCCCGCCGGGTCCGGGGCCTGCCCGTCCGCGGTCCATTCGTCGGCGGCCTGCCCGTCCGCGGCCGGGTCCTCGCGGTAGCCGCGGGCCTGGAGGCCGAACATGCGGGCGTAGACGCCCCCGGCGGCCACCAGTTCGGCGTGCGTGCCCGACTCGGCCACCCGGCCCCCCTCCAGGACGACCAGCAGGTCGGCGTCGCGCACCGCCCCCAGCCGGTGGGAGACCAGCAGGCTCGTCCTGCCGCGGCGGTGCTCGCGCAGGCCGGTGTGCACGGCGTACTCGGCCTCGGCGTCCAGCCCCGAACTGGGCTCGTCCAGGATCAGCAGGTCGCGCCGCCCGCGCAGGTAGGCGCGGGCCAGGGCCAGCCGCTGCCACTGGCCGCCCGAGAGCGGCACCCCCGGCTCGTCTCCGGCGTCCGCGCCGCCGTCGAAGAACAGCCGGGAGAGCAGGGTGTCGTACCCGCGCGGCAGCCCGGCGACCATCCCGTGCGCGCCCGCCCGCTCGGCGGCCTCCCGCAGAGGGGCCCGGTCCCCGGACTCCAGCACCCCGACGTCCCCGAGGCCGATGTTCTCCCCGGCGGTCAGGTCGTACTCCATGAAGTCCTGGAACACCGCGCCGATCCGGTCGCGCAGGGAGGCCGGGTCCAGGTCGCGCAGGTCCACGCCGTCCCACAGGATCGCCCCGCGCTCGGGGTCGTACATCCGGCACAGCAGTTTCACCAGGGTGCTCTTGCCCGCCCCGTTGCCGCCGATGAGCCCCACCGAGCGCCCGTGCCCGACGGTGAAGTCGACGCCGCGCAGCACCCACGGGTGGTCCGGGGAGTAGCGGAACCAGACGTCGCGGAACTCGATGCCTTGGCGCAGGGCGGGGGCCGGGCGCGCGGCGGCGCGCACCGGCAGATCCGGTCCGCCGTCGACGACCGCCAGGTAGTGGCCGAACATCAGGAGCTCGTGGTGGGCCATGGTGATGTCCCGGACCACGCCGGCCATCGCGGCCTGCACCCCGGCGACCGCGGCGACGAACAGCGAGACGTCGCCGACCGAGACGCGCCCGTCGGCCGCCGCCGACACCGCCCACACCAGCCCGGCCCCCGCGATCACCGCCGACAGCGCGCCCAGGCCGCCCTGGGCGCCCAGCACCCGGCGGTCCATGCGGCGGTGCTCGGCGTTGGCGGTCCGCCGCTCCCGCGCCATCCGGTCCCGCAGGAACCCGGCCGTGCCGAACAGGCGCAGCTCCTTGGCGGCCCGGACGTCGGACAGCAGGCCGCGGAAGAAGATCTCGCGGCGCTCCACCGGCCCGATCCGCCACATCATCGCCGCCCGGCCGCGGGACAGGCGCAGCTCCACGGCCAGGGCGGGGACCGCCGACAGCAGCACGGCCGCCGCCATCCACGGGCTGACCACCAGCAGGGAGCCGAGGAAGCCGAGGATGGTGACGGCGCCGCCGGCGATCGTGAACACGCTGTTCACGACCACCCCCGGGGTGCGGCCGCCGGACTGCTGGGCCAGCCGCAGCCGGTCGAGGAAGGCGGGGTCCTCGAAGCGGGCCAGCCCCGTGAGGCGTTCGGCGGCGGCGAAGAGGCGGTCCTGGGACACCAGGGCCACCCGCCGCTCGACCTCCATCGTCAGGTAGTGCGCCGCGTGCGGGGCCAGCGTGACGACCACCCCGGCCGCGGCCAGGCCCGCCGCCACCGCCGCGAGCCGCCCGTCCGGGGTGCCGGGGGCGACGATCATGTCCAGGGCCAGCTTGGTCAGCCACGCCGTGGCGACCGGCACCCCGGCCTGGACCAGGACCAGCAGCCCGTACCCGGCGGTCAGGTGCGGCCCCGCCCGCCAGGCCAGCGCGAACGCCGAGCCGACGGTGCGGGCGGCGGCCCGGGGGCCGGAGGGCCCCTCCGGCCCCGCGTCAGACCGCAACGGACTCGTCCAGGTCGGCGGCCAGGTAGCCGCTGGCGAGCACCCGTCCGGTGGAGTCCAGGCGCAGGAAGGCGGGGAAGGCGCGCACCCCCAGGGCCTCGGCCACGGGGCCGGCGGCCCCCTCGACGACCACGCGGGCGACGGGGGCGAGCCGCCGGGCCTCCTCCTCCACCTCCCCGGGGGACCCGGCGAGGACGGCCAGGACGTCGCCGCGGCCGCCGGGGAAGGCGGCGGCGCGGTCGAAGAAGAGGGGCAGCTGTTCGGCGCAGGCCCCGCAGCCGGGGGAGAAGACCGCGACCAGGGTGGGGTCGGCCAGGGAGTCGGTGCCCACCGTCCCGCCGTCCTCGGCGGTGGCGGTGAAGGGCGCCGAGCGCTCCCCGGGGGCGAGCACCGTCCGGTCGGGCATCCCGGCGGTGGACAGGTTCCGGATGAGCTCGGTGTGCTCCTTGAGTCTGCGGATGACACCGACGGTCAGGAGGAGGTCGAGCAGGCACAGCGCGACGGCCAGGACGGCGGCGGCGAGGGCGACGACGGTCATGGTGAGGTCCGATTCCCGGGTCTGAGAGGGGTGAACAGGTCGAGGAGGTCGTCCAGCAGCAGGAACGGCAGGGCGCGGCCGCCCCGGCGGCGGTGGCGACCGCCGCGGCGGCGGCCCCGGCGGGCTGCGGGTCCAGGGCGGCCGCCGCCAGGTCGGCGGCACCGGCAGCCGAGCCAGGAGGAGGTTGCGGACCACGTGGGCCGGGCGGATCGGGTGCCCCGCGGCGCCGAAGCAGGCGCAGGGGGCGCGGTCCCCCCGCCGCAGCGCTCCGACCAGGGCGGCCGTGAAGGCGGAGAGCAGCACGAGCGCGCACAGGAGGTAGGCGGCGGGCGCCGACACCAGCAGCGCGACCGTCGCCGCCTCGGCGGCCAGGACACCGGCCGCCGCGGCGCGGGCCCCCGCCCGGCGGGGGCCGCCGGGCGGGGTCAGCGCCCTGACGGCCCGGGCGGGGGCCAGGCGCTCCACGGCGGACACGAAGTCCCGCCGTGCGGAGCGGCCGCGCAGCTTGCCCAGGACGGAGGCGGCCAGGACCACGGCCAGCAGCGTCCGGGCGGCGACCAGGAGGGAGAAGAGGGAGAACACGGGTGTCCCGCCCGGTCAGCAGGCGCTGTACCCCGTGCAGTAGGAGCCTCCGGGGATGCCGCTGCCGGTGCAGCAGTACCGGCGGTAGCAGGGGCTGCTGATCGGGAGGTACTCGTACCAGCAGACCACGGCCGACGCCCGGGCCCGGGGGACGAGGCGGGACAGCAGCCGGTCGCTCACGGAGGCGAGTCGTTCGAGCATGGGGGGCTCCTCGGGATGCGGTGGGACCGTCGTCCGCCGCCCCGCCCGGCCACAGGGCCGGACGGGGCGGCGACGGCTGCGCGCCACGCTAGGCACGGGGCCGATAAACCGGATACATCCCCGATACATCGGCTGGCCGCGTGCCACGCGCGGGCCGGGAGCGGGTGCGGCCGACGGGTCCGGGTCAGCAGGGGCGGTAGGGCGAGCAGACGGTGGCGCCGTTGGTGCCTCCGCTGCCGGGGACGTTGCAGCAGGAGCGGCGGATGCACGGGCTGCTGATGGGCGCGTACTGCCACCAGCAGTAGCTCGCCGACGCGGTGGCGCGCGGGACGAGGCGGGACAGCAGCCGGTCGCCGGCGGTTCCGAGGGTTCGGAGCACGGTGATGCCTTTCCGGGAAGGTGCGCGGTCGGGACGCCCCCCCGGGCCGGATACGGCCCGAGGGGTGGTGCGCAACGCTACGAACGGCGGCGATAAACCGGATACACGCCGGATACACGCCCTGGAAGGGCGGTCGGGAGGGGGCGGACCGCCGGGAGGGCCGGGCCGCTCAGGCGCTCGACTCCAGCCCGTAGGGGGTGGAGAACCGGGTCGCCAGCGCGAACACCGCCGTCGGGTCCGGCAGCGGTCCCCGGTCCAGCAGCGCGGCCAGGGCCGGGCACCAGCGGGCCCGGCCCTGCACGGCGCAGGCCAGCACGCCCAGCAGCCGCAGGGACAGGGCCAGGTCGGCCAGGTGCGGTGCGGGGCGCTCGACGGCGGCCCCGGGGGCGAAGGCGCGCAGGCCCAGCTGCTCCTGCTTGGCCCGGGCCAGGGCGCGGGCGACGCGGTGCTCGGGGGTGGGCCGCAGGTCGGCGAAACCGTCCTCGGCGATACGGGGGAGGGCGCCGGCGGCGACGGCGGCCGGGGACTCGCAGGCCCGGGCCAGGGCCTCCAGGGTCGGGCAGTCGGCGCGGTGCGACGGAGAGCAGACCCGGTGCCGGCACGGGGCGGGGAGCAGGGAGGCGAAGCAGTCCAGGGCGGCGCGGGCGCGCGGGGTGAGCCAGCGGCGCACGCGCTCGGCGTTGCCGGGGGAGTCCGCGGCGGACGGCCAGGCGGTGGGGAGCAGGGCGCTCAGCCGGGGGCCGTTGCGGCGCGGCGCGCGCAGGGGGACCGGGCGGCGCGCCCACGGCCCCGGGGAGCTCCGGCGGGACAGGGCGTGCGGGGTGTGGTCGGAGCAGGGCGGGACCAGGCGGGGACGGCGGCAGCGGCCGCCGCGGAGGGTGGGACCGTCGCAGGGGCGGGCGCGAACAGGGTTCCGGGCCATGCCTTCGAGGATGTCCGGCCTGCGCGGACGCGTCCATGTCCCCGGCGGTGAGGTTCCCGGGACGGACGGTAAGGGGCGCGGGGCGGCCGGGACCGGCCGCGGTGACGGGGGTTTCGGGAGGGTTCCCCGTGTCCTGCGGGGGTACCTCCCGAGCGCGCGGATTCCGGGAACACGGCACGCTCCGGGATCCGACGGCGTACGGTGGGGCCGAGCGGGGGAGGGCACCCTTGGCGGAAGGTGACTGGCGGTGCGGCGTCTGCGCCGCTCCCAACGAGGCGGCGGTCCGGGCCTGCCTGGTGTGCGACACCGTCCGCACGGCGGCCCGTCCCGCGGGCCCGGCGGACCTGCTGGCCGAACCCGTGGGGGCCGACGCGTTCCACGCCCCGGTCCCGCCGCCGCTCGCGGCGCAGGACCCGCCCCCGGTCCGTGTGGTGGAACCCCCCGGCCTGCCGCTCCGGAGCCCGGCTCTGGGGCCCGGCCCGGCCGGACCCCTCCCGACGGCGCCCGCCGTGCCGGTTCCCGCCGCACCCGTGCCCGACGTTTCCGTGCCCGCCGAGGACGGCGGCGCGTCCGACCCCGGCGGAGGGGGACGGGAGCCGGTGACCGAGCCGCTGCCCGTGGTGGGCGGGCGCTCGCGCGACCGGCCGCGGGTACCGCCCGGAACGGTGCGGGCGCTCGCGCTCGGAGCCCTGGGGCTGGCCGCCGTCGCGCTCTGGTGGTGGCCCGACGGTGAAGGGCCCGACAGGGCCCCGTCCGGCCCCGCGGCCCAGGTGCCCTGCCCCGACCGGGTCGCCGAGCTCATCCCCGGTTCGGGGGACGGGCCGCTGGTGGAGTCCTACGAGACCTCGCGGCACCGGATCGTCCTGTGCGCCGACGGCACGGGGGACCTGTACTACTTCGGGGAGTTCCTGGACGGCACCGGCGAGCCCATGGTGGTCCCCGCGCGGCGCGACGGGGACGGATACACCGCACAGGCGGGGGAGACCCGCTACGAGATCTCCGGCGGCCGGGTCGCGGTCATCGGCGGCGACGGCACCGAGCTGGCCCGCCACGACCTCGTGGAGGTCGATCCCGGGCGGTGAGGCGGCGGGCGCACCCCGCGGGGCGCGCCCGGACGCACGCCCTAGCGGGTCTTGATCAGCGTGGCGATGAGACCGGAGACGATCATCATCGACAGGCTCACGCACATCAGCACGAAGGCGATGGTTCCGATCACGGTGGGGCTTCCTCACGTTCCTTGCCGGCACTCACCCGGCGTGTACCTCTACGGTGGGCCAGCCTATCCCGCCCTCGGCGGACCGCCGCGCCGGGGCGCCCGTCGCGACCTGTGCGTTCACCCCCGGTCCCAGGACCTCCGGTAGGCGTCCACCAGCCAGGCGTCGGCCCAGGCGGTGTCGGGCTCCTCGGGCAGGTCGGCGCTCTCGCACAGGGCGGCCAGCCGCTCCTCCAGCTCGCCGGCGCGCGCCAGAGCCTCGGCCCTGGTGTGCTCGCCGCGGCGCAGGGCGAGCAGCCACTCCCGGTCGTCCGCGGGCATGGGCAGGGTGATGCGGCCGGTCTCCATCAGTTCCACGCCCTGGAGGCCCAGCCGGACCATGTGATAGGCGAACTTGGTGTCGAACCCGTGTTGCTCGACGAGCTCGGGCCGGTTGGTGTGCTTGCCGCCGCGGGTGCCCTCCAACCGGTCGCGCTGGGCGCGCAGGTAGCCCAGGAACCGCCGCCCGGCGCTGCGGGACACGATGCGGTCGGCCCGGGAGCGCAGGTCGCGTCCGGTGTCGGTGATCCCGACGATCTCGTCCTCGGGCACGAACAGCGGCAGCAGGACGGTGGGGTTGCCGTCCAGGGCCAGGCGCATCCACTTGCGCAGCGAGTACACGGTGAGGTCGAGGTCGCCGGGCCCGGAGCGGACGTGGTCGTCCTGGGAGCGGTACATGTACTGCTCGAACCCGCGCAGGCCGATGACGTACTCGGGGGGCTCGACGCAGATCCCCATTTCGTCGCGGTCGTTCTGGCCGGGGAGGCCGAGTCCGTGGACGCCGGAGCCCACCTGGCAGCGCAGGACGGTGTGCTTCGCGGCGATCTCGGCGAACTCGGGTGACGCGTGCTTCACGGGCGGCTCCAAGGGTGGGGTCATCGGAAAACTACCGGCCGGGCGGCGGGGCCGCCCGTGATTTTCGCACCGGGCATCCCGACAGGGGGCGCATGTCCTTAATGCGAAATATTTGAAGAATGTGAGTCGAGGGACCGTCGGTACTTGCCCGCGGGGCCCCGGAACCGTTTACTGGGCGGCATATCGCGCGAACGGCGTCCCGGCGCCGCTCCCGGACAGGAAGAAGGAACGTGACCTCCGATACTCCCCCCAAGATCGACACCACCATCCCCCACAACGCCCGCATCTGGAACTACTGGCTGGGCGGCAAGGACAACTACCCGGTCGACCGCGAGATGGGCGAGCAGATCCGCTCGTTCTTCCCCGAGATCGTGGACAACGCGGTCGCCGACCGGGCCTTCCTGGTCCGCACCGTCACCTATCTCGCCGAGGAGGAGGGGATCCGCCAGTTCCTCGACATCGGCACCGGCCTGCCCACCCACAACAACACCCACGAGGTGGCCCAGGGCATCGCCCCGGACGCGCGCGTGGTCTACGTGGACAACGACCCGCTGGTGCTCGCCCACGCCCGCGCCCTGCTCACCGGGACCGACGAGGGCGTCACCGACTACATCGACGCCGACCTGCGCGACCCCGCGGGCATCCTCGCCAAGGCGGCCCTGACCCTGGACCTGTCGCGTCCGGTCGCGCTGATGCTGCTCGGCGTGGTGAACTTCATCGACGACGACGCCGAGGTCCGGAACGTCCTGGACACCCTGCTGGAGGCCCTGGCCCCGGGCAGCTTCCTGGTGGTCTCCCACCCCGTGGACGACATCGACCGCGAGCGCGCCCACCAGGTCGCCGCCGCCTGGAACGAGAAGGGCACGCCCAAGCTCACCGTCCGCACCGCCAAGGACGTCGAGGCGCTGTTCGACGGCCTGGAGCTGCTGGAGCCGGGCGTGGTCTCCTGCTCGCTGTGGCGCCCCCTGGAGACGGAGATCGGCGAGATGCGCCCGGTCGCCGAGTACGGCGGCGTCGGCCGCAAGAAGTGACCCGCGGCGGTCCCGCCCGCAGGGCGGGACCGCGCACCCGGCCGGGGCCGGGGCGCCCCCGGCGCGGCGGGCCGCCCCCGCCGGGGCCCGGAACCGTCGGTAGGGCGTGGGAGGGTGGCGGGGCACGCACGAACGGGGGAGCGCCATGACCGAGAAGCGCGTCGACCGCGGGGAGCGGCGCATCGCCGCCCCGCCCGGGGACGTCTACCGCGCCCTGCTGGACCCCGCCGCGCTGGAGCGGTGGCTGCCCCCCGAGGGGATGACCGGCCGGATGGAGCACTTCGACCCGCGCCCGGGCGGCGGCTTCCGGCTGACCCTCACCTACCGGGAGCCGGGCCGCGGCAAGACCGACGCGGACACCGACGTCGTCGAGGTGGGCTTCGCCGACCTCGTCCCCGGCGAGCGGGTCGTCCAGAAGGCGGTGTTCGACTCCGACGACCCCGCCTTCGCCGGGACCATGACGATGACCTGGGCGCTCGCCCCCGACGGCGGCGGCACCGTGGTGACCGTCGCCGCCGAGGACGTCCCGCCGGGCATCTCCGCCGAGGACCACGCGGCCGGGCTCGCCTCCTCCCTGGCCCAGCTGGCCGCCTTCGTCGAACCCCGCTGACCCCCGGATCCGGGGCGCCCCCCGGGGCTCAGGGGCGGGCGCGGGCGCGGATCTCCGGGACGGTCTCGCCGAACTCCGCGCGCAGCATCCGCCCCAGGTGGGCGGCGTCCAGCACGCCCCAGCGGGCCGCGATCGCCGCCGCGCCGCGGTCGGCCAGCGCCGGGTCGGCCAGGTCGCGGCGGATGCGGGACAGCCGCTCGCCGCGGATCCACCGGCCCGGGGCGAACCCGCGCTCGGCGCACAGCTTGTACAGGTAGCGGGTCGAGATCCCGTGCGCCCGGGCGACCGACTCCGCCGACAGCCCCGGGTCGGACAGGTTCGCCAGGCAGTACGCCCGGATCCGCTCCCAGGGGTCCTCGTCCTGCGCCGCGGCGGCGGCGTCGGCGAACGCCGCGCACACCAGTGACACCAGCGCCGCCGCCAGGTGGTGGCGGCCGCCCGCGCCCAGGTCGGCCGCGGCCCCGCCGGACACCCCCTGGAACAGCGCGCCCACCACCCCGCCCAGCCCGCGGCCCGCCCGCACCGGGACGGCCGTCCGCCGGCGCAGCACCGCGGCGTGCGCCCCGAACAGGCGCGGCGGCACCCCCATCACGACGGTGTCGTAGGGCTCCCAGAACGGCAGCTCGTAGGGGCGTCCGGTCTCGTAGACCACCAGGTCGCCGGGGGACAGCAGGCACTCGCGCCCGTTCTGCGCCACCCCGGCCCGCCCCGACACGTGCCAGGCGACCTTGAACAGCTCCGGGTCGGTGGAGCTCATGGACGACGGCTCGCGCCGCACCAGCACCGGCGCGGCCGTGATCCGGGTGAGTACCACGTCGTCCACGCGGGTGCTCGCGAACGAGCCCCGGAACGGCCGCTCGTCCGCCCGGCGCATGCGCAGGGGGGCGAACGCCCGGGACGCCTCCGCCTCGAAGCGGTCGAGCCGGTCGGTGGCCTGCGCTCCCTCCACGCCCTGCTCCCTCCCCGCGTCCTGACCGGATGTTAGCCCGGTCACGGAAACCCGGACAAGCACAGGCCGGGCGGAGCGGGCGCCGTGCACGGAACGGCGACCGCCCGTGCGCAGAACGGAGACCAGCTCGCCACCACTGTGCCTAGGCTCACGCCCCAACCGACGAAGGGACGCCCCATGGCCGAGCACCGCCACCCCGACCTGCACACCGACATGCTCATCGACGGCGCCCCGGTCCCCGCCGCCGGACGCGCCGTCCGCGCCACCGTCGACCCCGCCACCGGCGGCGTCATCGCCGAGGTCCCCGAGGCCACCGCCGCCGACGTGGACGCCGCCGTCGCGGCCGCCGCCCGCGCCTTCGGCTCCGACGCCTGGGGCGGCCTGCTCCCGGCGGCCCGCGCCCGCCTGCTGCTGCGCCTGGCCGACCTGCTGGAGGCCGACGCCGAGGCGTTCGCCGCCCTGGAGACCACCGACCAGGGCCAGCCGCTGGCGGTCAGCGCGGGCTTCTCGGTGCCCAACGCCGTGGAGCACCTGCGCTACTACGCAGGCTGGGTCACCAAGATCACCGGCGTCACCGCCCCGCTGTCGGTCCCCGACGTGGACTACCGCACCCGCCGCGAACCCCTGGGCGTCTGCGCGCTCATCACGCCGTGGAACTTCCCGCTCATGATCCTGGTGTGGAAGCTGGCCCCCGCCCTGGCCGCCGGCAACACCGTGGTCGTCAAGCCCGCCGAGCAGACCCCGCTCACCACCCTGCGCCTGGCCGCCCTGGTCCGCGAGGCCGGGTTCCCCGACGGCGTCGTCAACGTCGTCACCGGCGGCCCCGAGGTGGGCCGCGCCCTCGTCGCCCACCCCGACGTCGCCAAGGTGTCCTTCACCGGCTCCACCGAGGTCGGGCGGGAGATCGCCGCCGGGGCCGGGCGCGACCTCAAGCGCGTGTCCCTGGAGCTGGGCGGCAAGGCGCCGTCCATCATCACCGCCGACGCCGACATCGACGCCGCCGTGGCGGGCAACCTCATGGGCGGCCTGCTCAACTCCGGGCAGGTGTGCGCCGCCTACACCCGGTTCTACGTGGACGCCGCCCGCCACGACGAGTTCGCCGAGAAGCTCGCCGCCGGGGCGGCCTCGATGAAGCTCGGCCACGGCCTGGACGGCGCCACCCGGCTGGGGCCGCTGGTCTCCGCCGAGCAGCGCGACCGCGCCGAGGAGTACGTCCGGATCGGCCGGGAGGAGGGCGCCCACCTGCACGACCGCGCACCGCTGGAGGACGGGGACGGGTACTTCGTGCGCCCGGCCGTGTTCTCCGGGGTCACCGACGGCATGCGCATCGCCCGCGAGGAGATCTTCGGCCCGGTCCTGTCGGTGCTGCCCTACGACGACCCCGACGAGCTGGCCGCCCGCGCCAACGACAGCCGGTACGGGCTGGCGGCGGTGATCTGGTCCCGCGACATCGGCACCGCCAACCGGCTGGCCGCCCGGGTCAGGGCCGGGACCGTGTGGATCAACATGCCCCCGATGCTCGACGCCGCCGCGGCCTGGGGAGGGATGAAGGACTCGGGTCTGGGCCGCGAGATGGGCTGGTCCGCCATCGAGGCGTTCACCCAGGTCAAGAGCATCTGGACCAGCCTCGCCTGAGACCCGCGGCAGACCCGCCGCCGGGGCCGGACGCCCCGCCCCCGCGCCCCGACACCGTCCCGTTCCCCTCACCCGGAAGGACCCAGGACCGCCATGAGCGACCACCACCCCCTCGACGCCCTCACCGCGGAGGAGATCACCGCCGCCCGGGATCTGCTGGCCGGTGCCGGGCACCTGACCGACACCACCCGGTTCGTGTACACCGGGCTGGCCGAACCCGCCAAGGAGGTCCTGCTCGCGTACACCCCGGGCGACCCGGTGGAGCGCCGGGTGCGCGTCCTGCTGCTGGACGTGGGCACCGGTACCGCCCGCGACCTCGTCGTCTCCCTCACCCGCGGCCGGGTCGACTCCGAACGGGTCCTGGACCCGGCCGAGGACGGGCAGCCGCCCGTGCTGGACGAGGAGTTCGAGCTGGTCGAGCGGGTCCTGTCCGCCGACGAACGCTGGCTGTCGGCCCTGCGCGACCGCGGCCTGGACCCCGCCACCGTGCGCGTGGCCCCCCTGTCCGCGGGCGTCTACGACGACGAGTACCCCGAGGAGAGGGGTCGCCGCATCCTGCGCGGGCTCGCCTTCGTGCAGGAGCACGCGGCCGACCACGCCTGGGCGCACCCCGTCGACGGCCTGGTCGCCTACGTGGACGTGCTGGCGGGGAGGGTCGACCGGGTGCTGGACTTCGGCCCGGTCCCGGTGCCGTCGGTGTCGGGGAACTACACCGACCCGGCGGTGACCGGACCGCACCGCACCACCCAGCGCCCCATCGAGATCACCCAGCCGCAGGGGCCGAGCTTCACCCTGGAGGGCAACCTGCTCACCTGGGAGAACTGGTCGCTGCGGATCGGGTTCGACGCCCGGGAGGGCCTCGTCCTGCACCGGGTGTCGTTCCACGACCGGGACAGGGGCCGCGACCGGCCGGTCGTGCACCGGGCGTCCATCGCCGAGATGGTCGTCCCCTACGGCGACCCGTCCCCGGTGCGGTCCTGGCAGAACTACTTCGACACCGGCGAGTACATGGTGGGGCGCTACGCCAACGCGCTCCGGCTGGGCTGCGACTGCCTGGGCGAGATCACCTACATGGACGCGGTCATCGCCGACGAGTCCGGCGCGCCCCGGACCCTGCCCAACGCGGTGTGCCTGCACGAGGAGGACTTCGGGG
Source organism: Nocardiopsis changdeensis (assembly GCF_018316655.1). GTDB lineage: Bacteria > Actinomycetota > Actinomycetes > Streptosporangiales > Streptosporangiaceae > Nocardiopsis > Nocardiopsis changdeensis. The sequence continues at coordinate 2,964,012 of NZ_CP074133.1, forward strand.
TGCTGTGGAAGCACACCGACCTGTGGGCGGGCTCCTCCGAGACCCGGCGCCAGCGCCGGATGGTGGTCTCGTTCTTCACCACCGTCGGCAACTACGACTACGGCTTCTTCTGGTACCTGTACCTGGACGGCACCATCGAGTTCGAGGCCAAGGCCACCGGCATCGTGTTCACCAGCGCGTACCCGGGCGGGGACTACCCCTACGCCTCCGAGGTCGCCCCGGGGCTGGGCGCGCCGCTGCACCAGCACCTGTTCTGCGCGCGGCTGGACATGAACGTGGACGGGACGACGCACCGGGTGGAGGAGGTGGACGCCGTCCGCGTCCCGGTCGGGCCGGACAACCCGCGCGGCAACGCCTTCGCCCAGAAGCGCACGGTGCTCGCCACCGAACTGGAGGCGCGGCGCGCGGCCGACGCGTCGGTGGACCGGGTCTGGCACATCTCCAACCCGCGGGTGCGCAACCACCTGGGCCGGCCGGTCGCCTACGCCCTGCACCCGGAGGGGAAGCCGGTGCTGCTGGCGGACCCGTCGTCGTCGGTGGCGGCCCGGGCGGCCTTCGCCACCCGCCACCTGTGGGTGACCGCGCACGACGAGGACGAGCGCTACCCGGCGGGCGACCTGGTCAACCGGCACCCGGGCGGGGCGGGTCTGCCCGCGTTCACGGCCGACGACCGGGCCATCGACGGGCGGGACGTCGTGGTGTGGCACACCTTCGGGCTGACCCACGCGCCGCGTCCGGAGGACTGGCCGGTCATGCCGGTGGACCGCACCGGGTTCCGGCTGCGGCCGGTCGGGTTCTTCGACCGCAACCCCACGCTGGACGTCCCGCCGAGCGCCTCCGCGCACTGCGCCGCACAGGACCCGGACGGGGGCCGCTGCCACTGACGCCGGGAGGCGCTCAGCGGGGCAGGAGCTCCCCGATGAGCGCCTCCACGCGTTCGCGGATCCCGTCGCGGATGGGGCGCACCGCGTCCACGCCCCGCCCGGCGGGATCGGGCAGCTCCCAGTCGAGGTAGCGCTTGCCGGGGAAGAAGGGGCAGGTGTCCCCGCAGCCCATGGTGACGCACACGTCGGAGGCCTCGACGGCGTCGGTGGTGAGGAGTTTGGGCCGCTGGCCGGTGATGTCGATGCCGACCTCGGCCATGGCCTCGACCACGGCGGGGTTGAGGGCGTCGGCCGGCGCGGACCCGGCCGAGCGGACCTCGATCCGGCCCTCGGACAGGTGGGCCAGCCAGGCGGCGGCCATCTGGGAGCGGCCCGCGTTGTGCACGCACACGAACAGCACGGACGGCCTGTCGTCGGAGGTCATGGTGGGACTTCCCGTTTCGTCTCGGTGGAGGTCGGCCGGGCCGCCCCCGGGTGTCCGGGGCGGGCGCGTCCGGTGCCGGGATAATATCAGTGCATGCTGATATCAGTCGACGCTGACCTGTTGAAGGCGCTCGCCGACCCCCTGCGGACGCGGATCCTCTCCCTGCTGTCCCGCGAGACCCTGTGCACCACCCACCTCATGGAGGAGACCGGGGCCCGCCAGACCAACCTGTCCAACCACCTGCGCGTCCTGCGCGAGGCGGGTCTGGTGGAGACCGAGCCCTGCGGCCGCTTCACCTACTACCGGTTGGTCCCCGAACGCCTGGAGGCCCTCTCCGCCGACCTGGCGCGGGTGGCCGCCACCGCGCGCGCCACGGGCGCGGCCGACCGGAAGCGGGCCTGTTGATGACACGCCTGGACGGAACCCCGCAGGCCGGGCCGGCCGTCGTCGCGAAGCTCCCCTTCCTTGACCGGTTCCTGGCCGTGTGGATCCTGCTCGCCATGGCCGCCGGGCTGGGGCTGGGCCGCTTGGTCCCCGGCCTGGACGAGGCGCTGGCCGCACTGGAGGTCGGCGGGATCTCGCTGCCCATCGCCCTGGGCCTGCTCGTCATGATGTACCCGGTGCTGGCCAAGGTCCGCTACGACCGCCTCGGCACCGTCACCCGGGACAGGCGCCTGCTCCTCTCGTCCCTGGTGGTCAACTGGGTCGTCGGCCCCGCGGTGATGTTCGCCCTGGCCTGGATCTTCCTGGCGGACCTGCCCGAGTACCGCACCGGGCTGATCATCGTCGGCCTGGCCCGCTGCATCGCCATGGTGATCATCTGGAACGACCTCGCCTGCGGGAACCGGGAGGCCGCCGCCGTCCTGGTCGCGCTGAACTCGGTCTTCCAGGTGCTGGCCTTCGGCCTGCTGGGCTGGTTCTACCTGGACCTGTTGCCCGGGTGGCTGGGCCTGGACACCGGCGGGCTCGACGCCTCCCCGTGGCTGATCGCGCTCAACGTGGTGATCTTCCTCGGCGTCCCGCTGGCGGCCGGGTTCCTCACCCGCCGCGTCGGCGAGAAGCGCATGGGGCGGGAACGCTACGAGTCGGCGTTCCTGCCGCGGATCGGCCCGTGGGCCCTGTACGGGCTGCTGTTCACCATCGTGCTGCTGTTCGCCCTCCAGGGCGACCGGATCATCGAACGGCCGCTGGACGTGGCGCGCATCGCCCTGCCGCTGCTCGCCTACTTCGTCCTCATGTGGTTCGGCACCTTCGCCCTGGGCAGGGCGCTGGGCATGGACTACGGGCGCACCACCACGCTGGCGTTCACCGCCGCGGGCAACAACTTCGAGCTGGCCATCGCGGTGGCCGTGGCGACCTTCGGCGTGGCCTCCGGGCAGGCGCTGGCGGGTGTGGTGGGGCCGCTGATCGAGGTGCCCGTGCTGGTCGGCCTGGTGTACGTGTCCCTCGCCCTGCGCGGGCGCTTCGCCCCGGGGCCCCGATGAGCGCCGCGGACGTGGTGGTCATCGGCGGCGGCCAGGCCGGCCTGGCCGCGGGGTACTTCCTGCGCCGGGCGAAGGCGGACTTCGTGATCCTGGACGCCGCCGGGCGCCCCGGCGGCTCCTGGCCCGAGTACTGGGACTCGCTGAGGCTGTTCTCCCCGGCGGGGCACAGCATGCTGCCCGGCTGGTGGATGCCCGAGGAGCCCGGCCGGGAGTACCCCTCGGCCGCGCACGTCGCGTGGTACCTGTCCGAGTACGAGCGCCGCTACGACCTGCCCGTGCGCCGGCCGGTCCGGGCGGTCGCGGTCGAGCGCGCCGACGGCGCCCTGCGGGTGCGCACCGACCACGGCGACTGGACCGCCCGCCACGTCGTCAGCGCCACCGGCACCTGGCGCGCCCCGTACGTCCCCGACGTGCCCGGCCGGGACGCCTTCGCGGGCCAGCAGCCGCACACGGTGGACTACCGCCGCCCCGAGGCGCTCGCCGGGCGCCGGGTCGCCGTGGTGGGCGGCGGCAACTCGGCGGCGCAGATCCTCGCCGAGCTGTCCCGGGTCGCGGACACCACGTGGGTCACCGCCCGGCCGCCCCGCCTCATGCCCGACGGCCTGGACGGGCGCGCCCTGTTCGCCGGGGCCACCCGCCGGGTGCTCGACGGGACGGCCGAGCGGCCGCCCGGGGACATTGTCATGGTGCCGAGCGTGCGGGAGGCCCGCGACCGCGGAGTCCTCAAGGCCGAGCCGATGTTCGAGCGGCTGACCCGCACCGGCGCGGTCTGGGCGGACGGGACCGCAGCCGACTTCGACGCGGTCCTGTGGTGCACGGGCTTCCGCCCGGTGCTGGACCACCTGGCCCCGCTGGGGGTGCTCGACGACCGGGGCCGGGTCGGGGTCCGGGGCAACCGCTCCCGCGCCGAGCCGCGGCTGCACCTGCTGGGCTACGGCGACTGGACGGGCCCGGTCTCGGCGACGCTCATCGGCGCGGGCCGCACCGCCAAGACCGCCGTCGCCGAGATCGTCCGCTCCCTGGAGCAGGGCCCCTGACCGGGGGCGGCGGTGCGCCGCCCCCGGTCAGGGGCCGGCGTCACGGCAGCCGGTCCGGGTCGGCGGCCCGGGCCGGGCGCGGGGAGTCCCCGCCCCCGCAGCACCCGCCGCCCGCGGAGGCGGTCGGAGCGGCCGTGAGCAGCGGCAGCGGCGAGACGGTCAGCAGGCCGGCGCCGGCCGCCGCCGGGGACGGCCGCTCCGCCTCGGGGGCGGGACCGCAGCAGCCGTCCGCGCCGGCCTTGGTGGCGCCGGGGTCGTCGAACAGGCCCGCGCCGCCGCAGACACCGGTCTCGGGCAGGGTCAGCTCCACGCGGGCGGCGGCCTCGCGGTCCCCGGCCAGGTGGGCGGCGATGCTGCGGACCTGCTCGAACCCGGTCAGGGCCAGGAAGGTGGGGGCGCGCCCGTAGGACTTCATCCCCGCCAGGAAGAACCCCTCCTCCGGGTGGGACAGCTCGGCGGCCCCGTGCGGGTACACCGTCCCGCAGGAGTGCACGTTGGGGTCGATGAGCGGGGCCAGCTCCACCGGCGCCTGGAGGGCGGCGTCCAGGCCGAGGCGGACCTCGGACAGGAAGGACAGGTCGGGGCGGAACCCGGTCAGGGCCACCACCTCGTCGACCGGCTCCAGGGCCCGGCCGCCGTCGTCCACCAGGACGAGGCGGTCCCCGTCCGGGCGCACCTCGGCGGTGCGGAACCCGGTGACCACCTCGATGTGCCCGGCCTCCACTGCGGCCCTGGCGCGCAGGCCCAGGGCGCCGCGCCCGGCGAGCCGGTCGGCGGCCCCGCCGCCGAAGGCGTCGCCCACGGCTCCGCGCCGCAGCACCCACACCGCGCGGGTGCCCGGGACCTCCTCGGCGAGGGCGGCCAGGGCCACCAGCGCCGTCAGCGCCGAGTGCCCCCTGCCGACCACCGCCGTGGTCCGCCCCGCGTGACGGGCCCGCCCGGCCGGGTCGGCGGTGTCGGGGACGCGGTAGGAGACGCGCCCGGCCGCGTCGGCCTCGCCCAGGGCGGGCAGGCCGTCGCCGCCCGCCGGGTTGGGGGAGCCCCAGGTGCCGGAGGCGTCCATGACTGCGCGGGCGAGCAGCCGCTCCTCGCCGCCGGACGTGCGCACGCGGACGGTGAACGGCTGTTCGGCGCGCCCGGAGTCCACGACCCGGTCGCGGCCCAGACGGCTCACCCCGGTCACCTCGGCGCCGAAGCGCACCCGCCCGCCCAGGGCGGCGGCCAGCGGGGCCAGGTAGGAGTCGACCCACTCGGCGCCGGTCGGGTAGCCGCCGTCGGCGGGGCGGGTCCAGCCGGCGGCGGTGAGCAGCTTCTCCGCCGCGGGGGCCACCAGGTCGCGCCACATCGAGAACAGGCGCACGTGCCCCCACTCGGACACGGCGGCCCCGGCCCGGTCGCCGCGCTCCAGCACCACGACCGGCAGGTCGCGCCCCACCAGCTCGGCGGCCGCGGCCAGCCCCACCGGCCCCGCTCCGATCACCACGACGGGAAGACCCTCGTCCATGACACACCCTTTCATCGATCGGTGTCTATGGAGCGAGACTTTATAGATGTACGTCGATGGACGCAACCATAGATCGTGGTCGATAATGAGCGCATGACCGTGACGACCCCGGACTCCCTGTCCGCCCTCGACGCCGAGACCTACGCCGCCTGGTTCGCCTGCCTGGCCGAACCCATGCGCGTCCGGCTGCTCCATGCCATCGCCACGACCCCGGGGTCGGTCGGCGTGGGGGAGTTGGCCGAGATGGTGGACCTGCGCCAGCCCACCGTCTCCCACCACCTGCGCAAGCTCGCCGACGTCGGGTTCGTGACCCTCACCCGGGTGGGCACCTCCACCCGGGTCGCCGTCAACCCCGCCTGCTGCGTCGGCCTGCCGCACGCCGCCGACGCCGTCATGGGCCTGCTGGCCGCCCGCCCCTGCTGCCCCACCGACCTGCCCGGGGACGTCGCCACCCGCCCGATGGCCGACGCCGACCTGGAGCGCGTCCGCGAGATCTACGCCGAGGGCATCGCCACCGGCGACGCCACCTTCGAGACCGAGGCGCCCCCGGTCGACGCCCTGAAGGACAAGTGGCTCCCCGGCCACCGCTGGGTCGCCGAACTCGACGGCGCCGTGGTCGGCTGGGCCGCCGCCGCCCCGGTCTCGGCCCGCGAGGCCTACACGGGGGTCGCCGAGACCTCGGTGTACGTCGCCGGAGCCGCGCGCGGCCGGGGCGTGGGCAAGGCGCTGCTGTACCGGCAGGTCACCGAGGCCGACACCGGGGGGCTGTGGACGCTGCAGACCTCGGTCTTCCCCGAGAACCGCGCCTCGCTGGCCCTGCACCACCAGGCCGGGTTCCGCACCGTCGGGGTGCGCGAGCGCATCGCCCGCCACCACGGCCGCTGGCGCGACACCGTCCTGCTCGAACGCCGCCGCGAGACCGGGGCCGAGTCCCCGGCCTGCGCCTGCTGAGCGCCGCCCGCCCCCTCACCCCCACCCGTCGCCCGGGCGCCGGTCGGAGAACAGCACCAGCGCCCGGGCCGCCTCCACCGGGACGGTCAGGTCCAGCCCCGTCACCTCGCGGAACGCCTGGAGCCGGTTCACCACCGTGTTCCGGTGGCAGTACAGCGACTCCGCGGTCGCCTTGACCGACCCCGTCGCCGTGTAGTGCTCCAGGGTCTCCAGCAGCCGCGCCCGGGCGTCGGGTTCCAGCGCCGCCACCCGCTCCACCGCCTCCCGGCCGAACCCGGGCAGCACCTCCAGCAGCCGGTCCCGGGCCAGCGCGGGCCACACCCCCTCCGCCCGGACGAACCCCCCGCCGGGGCGGGCGTACCCGGCCAGCCGCCGGGCCGCCGCGATCGCCGCGGGCACCTCGGCCAGCCCCCGCACCCCGGGGACCGCGCCCCCCGTCATCCCCTCCAGCGGCAGCGGCCACCGGGCCCGGCCCTCCCGCACCAGCGCCACCCCGTCGTCGAACTCCCACACCAGGCAGCCGTCGCGGGCCGGCCCGCCCAGTTCCGAGCGTCTCCCCGGCCCGGCCCCCGGCCCCGGCGCCGCGAACAGCACCTCGAACACCCCGTCCACGGCCACCCCCAGCACCGGGGCGACCTGCGCCGCCACCTCCGCGGCCCGGTCGCCCGACCCCAGCAGCCGGGACAGCGCCTGGGCCGCCTCGGCCCGCGAGTCCCGCTCCAGCGCCGCCCGCTCCTCCAGGAACGCGGCCTGCACATCGCTGATGTACTGCTCGACGGTGCCGAGGATCTCCTCCACGTGCAGCACCAGGATCTGCGCCGAGTCCGCGCCGCCCGCGCGCACCAGTCCCGCCCACAGCACCCGGAAGTCCAGCCGCACCGCCTCCAGCAGGTCCTCGCGCGCCACCCCCTGCCGGGCCCGCCGCACCCCCAGCCGGGCCGGCAGGTCGCTCAGGTGCCCGGGCAGCGGCAGCCCGGCCAGGCGCCGGGTGAGCATGTCGAAGGTGTCGGTCGCGGTCTGGCGCAGGTCGTCGTCGGGGATCAGCCCGTCGCTGTAGCGCCCCAGCGCCGACAGCCGCCCCAGGAAGTCGGCGACCAGCCCGTCGCGGTCCCGGGCCAGCAGCTCCAGCATCCTCGGCCACGGCTGCGGTCCGTCCGGGTCCACCATGGTCTGCCTCCTCACGGCGTCCTTGGGCGAATACACCGGGAACGATGGTGCCACGGATCGCCCGGTGCCCCCCACCTGCCCCGACGCGGGCCGGTGCGGTCCCACCGTGGTCATGTGCACAGCCGAGCCCGGAAATCTTGGGTGAATGCCGATTGAGCGCGGCCGACCCGCACGCCGAGTATGGGAGCGTCACCACCGGACCCGAGAGGAACCACATGACCGCCCCCGGACGCACCGCCGCCGACACCCGCTTCCTGGAGGACTTCCGCGCCATGAGCGCCTTCGGCGCCACCCCCTCCGGAGGGGTCGACCGGCAGGCCGCCACCGAGCCCGACAACGCCCAGCGCCGCTGGCTGGCCGGGCTGCTGGAGGAGGCCGGCCTGCGGGTGGTGTACGACCGCATCGGCAACCAGTTCGGCCTGCTGGAGCGGGTGCCCGGCGCCCCCTACGTGGTCGTCGGCTCCCACATGGACTCCCAGCCCACGGCCGGCCGCTACGACGGCGCCTACGGCGTGCTGGCCGCGGCCCACGCGGTGCTGCGCGCCGCCGAGCGCGACGCGGCCGAGGGCGCGGAGCCGCCCTACAACCTCGCCGTCGTCAACTGGTTCAACGAGGAGGGCTCGCGGTTCACCCCCTCCATGATGGGCAGCGCCGTGTACACCGGCCGCCTGCCGCTGGAGACCGCGCTGGCCTCCCGCGACCGGGCCGGGACCACGGTCGCGCAGGCACTGGCCCCCACCGGGTTCCTCGGCGACACCGACGGCCCCGAGGCGGTCTTCTGCGCCGAGATCCACGTGGAGCAGGGCCGGGTCCTGGAGAACACCGGCACCACGATCGGCCTGGTCGAGGCCTGCTGGGCGGCCCGCAAGTACCGGGTGACGGTCCGCGGCGACCAGGCGCACTCGGGCGCCACGGTCATGGAGGACCGCCGCGACGCCCTGCTGGGCGCCTCCCTGCTGGTGGTCGCCGCCCGCGAGCTGGCCGACCGCTTCCCCGGCGTGCTGCACACCGCGGTGGGCAGCATGGACGTCTACCCCAACTCCCCGGTCACGGTGGCCTCCCGCGCCGAGCTGCTGCTGGACCTGCGCTCCCACGACGAGGCGGTGCTGGCCGAGGCGGACCGGCTGCTCGCGCAGGAGGTCGCCCGCATCGAGGGCACCGCCCGGGTGGAGATCGACCTCGACCTCTCCCACGCGTGGGGTATCGACCGCTACCAGCCCGAGGGCGTGGAGCTGGCCCGGGGCGCCGCCGAGCGCCTGGGGCTGAGCCACCGCGGCATCCTCACCGTCGCCGGGCACGACTCGATCAACATGAAGGAGCGCGTCCCCACCGTCATGCTCTTCGTGCCCTCCGTCGAGGGCGTCTCGCACAACGAGGGCGAGTACACCCAGGACGACGACATGCTGGCCGGGCTGGACCTGCTCACCGACGTGGTCCGCGGCCTGGGCTCCGGGGCGCTGCCGAGCACCGGGGTCCACGACCCGGCCGCCGTCCGCGCCTGACCCCGCCCCCGCGCATGTGAAGGCCCCGCCCGGGAATCCCGGGTTCCGGTGGGCGCTGCGACACCCCGCCTCTGAAGGGGTGCGACGGACGGCTTCGAGATCCGAGCGAGCCGGAAGCCACCGGGGCGCGGGAAGTTCCACGCCGAGCGCGGGCGCAACCTCGCCCGAACGGGGCTACGGCGACACGCGGGCCGGCCGGATGGCGGGCGCCCTCCCGCGCCCGGCAGGAGCGGACGCGGGAGGGCGCGCAGATGGCCGGGGGCCGGCGGGGACATCCCCGCCGGCCCCCGGCCCGTCCGTACCGGCCTAGCGGACCACGACCTCGTCGCGGACCCGCAGGCGCTCGCCGACCAGGCCGCCGACCGCGGTGATCAGCGCGATCCCCACCAGCAGCAGCGAGGCCACCCACGAGCCGCCGTTCGAGACGTCCAGCAGGGCGGTGGCGGCGAACGGCAGGAAGCCGCTCAGCGCACCGGCCAGGTTGTACGCCAGCGCCACGCCGCTGTAGCGCAGGTGCGCCGGGAACAGCTCGGTGAGCAGCGCGCCCGACACCGCGTAGGCGATCGACAGGATCGCCACGCCCGCGGCCACCGCCAGCACCACGAGCACCGGGGAGCGCGTGTCGATCATCCAGAACACCGGGAAGGCGATGGCCGCCGTGGCCACACCGCCCCACAGCGTCACCCGGCCCGGGCCGATCCGCTCGGCCAGGCGGCCGAACACCAGGATGACCCCGATCTGGGCCACCGCCGCCACCAGGGTGGCGTTGACCATCAGCCCCCGCTCCAGCCCCAGGGTGCCGGTGCCGTAGCTGATCGCGAACGTGGTCATGACGTAGAAGCCGCCCACGCCCAGCAGCGCCGAGGCGATCGCGACCAGCAGCCGCCCCCAGGCCTTGCGGAACACGTCCACGGCCGGGACCTTGGACCGCGCCTCCTGGCGCTCCATCTCCTCGAAGACCGGCGACTCCTCGACCTTGCGGCGGATGTACACGGCCACCAGCAGCAGCGGGAACGCCGCCAGGAACGGCAGGCGCCAGCCCCAGGAGTCGAACTGCTCCGGCGGCAGCGTCAGCACCAGCGCGAACGCGCCCGAGGACAGCAGGGTTCCGACCGGGGAGCCGATCTGCGGCAGCGCCGCGTAACGCCCGCGCTTCTCGGGCGGGGCGTGCTCGACGGCGATGGTCACCGCGCCGCCCCACTCGCCGCCCACAGCGATGCCCTGCACCAGGCGCAGCAGCGCCAGCAGCAGCGGGGCCGCCACGCCGATGGCCGCGAAGTCGGGCAGCACGCCGATGAGGCCGGTCGCCACACCGATGGCGACCACCGTGATCAGCAGCGCGGGACGCCGTCCGATCCGGTCGCCCATCCACCCGAACAGGACGGCGCCCAGCGGGCGGGCCACGAAGCCCACGCCGAAGGTCGCGAACGCGGCCAGGGTGGCCGCCGTCGGGTTCAGCGTCGTGAAGTACAGCCGGTTGAACACCAGGGCGGCCGCGGTGCCGAAGAGGAAGTAGTCGTACCACTCCAGTGCGGTGCCGACGAACGCGGCGAAGGCGATGCGACCGGCCTCCTTGCCGCTCACCACCGGGGCCTTCCCGCCCGGCGGGGCCTCGGGGCCCGTGCGGTCGAGGTCGTTCATGGGGAATTCTCTCCTCTTCGGTGTCCGCGCCGCACCGGCGCGGGGTCTATCAGGGGATGGGAGGGGCGGGTCAGGCGCCGCCGCCGGATGCCGTCGCGGCCAGTCCGGCGAAGGCGTCCGCGCCGTGGACGGCCTCGCCGCCCACGACGGTCGCCAGCACCTCGACGGTGTCGATGCCCCGGTCCGCCGTGTCGACCGGATCGCGGTCCAGGATGACCAGGTCGGCGAGCCCGCCGGGGGACAGCGTGCCCCTGTCGTGCTCATCGTGGCTCGCCCAGGCCGCGTCGACGGTGTAGGCGCGCAGGGCCTGCTCGGCGGTGACCCGCTCGTCGGGGGCGAGGACGGCGCCCCCGCTGCTGAGCCGTTCCACCATCGAGGCCATGCCCGCCAGCGGCGCGCCGGGCGCGACCGGGCGGTCGGAGCTGCCCGGCACCCGGATCCCGTGCTCCAGGAACGACCGGTGCCGGTACAGCCAGCCCACCCGCTCCGGGCCCAGGGACGCCGCCATGGCGTCGCCCACGGTGTACAGGAACCGGGGCTGGGGGACCGGGACCACGCCCAGTTCGGCGAACCGGGCCAGCTGGTCGGGGCGGACCACCCCGGCGTGCTCGATCCGGTGGCGCACGTCCGGGCGCGGCAGCTCCCTGTGCGCCCGCTCGAAGGCGTCCAGCGCCAGGTCCACGGCCTCGTCGCCGATGGCGTGCGCGGCCACCCGCCACCCGGCGCGGTGGGCGGCCACCACCAGGTCGCGCATCTCCTCGGGCGGGTTCTGGAACACGCCGTGCCCGTGTCCGCACAGGGGCTCGGTCACGGCCGCGGTACGGCCGATGAGCGAGCCGTCCAGCCAGATCTTCATGGGGCCCAGGCGCAGCCGGTCGTCGCCGAAGCCGGTGCGCAGCCCCAGGTCGATGCCGACGTCGATGCCGTCGTCGGCGTGCCCGTCCAGCGGGTGCAGGTTGTCGGCGGCCACCATCAGCTCCACGCGGGTGCGCAGGTCGCCGCGTTCACGGGCCAGCTGGTAGGCGGCGGCCTCCACCGGGGTGCGGCCGATCAGCCCGCGCCCGATCCCGGCCTCGACGACGTGGGTGAGGCCCTCGGAGGCGTACACGCGCGAGGCCCGGCCGATCGCGTCGGCCAGGTCGGCGACGGGGTAGGGCATGACCAGGGCGGTGACCAGCTCCTGGGCGCGCTCCTGGAGCAGGCCGGTGGGCGTCCCGTCGCCGTCGCGGACGATCACCCCGCCCTCGGGGTCGCCCACCGCGGCGGAGTCGGCGCCGACCCGGCGCAGCACCGCGCTGCTCACGGTGCACATGTGCCCGGAGCGGTGCTTGAGCCACACCGGGCGGCCGCCCCCGGCCCGGTCCAGGCCGTGCCGGTCGGGGTGCGCGCCCATGGCGGTGTCGTCGTAGCCGGATCCGATGATCCAGGCGTCGGCGGGCAGGTCGGCGGCCCGGCGGGTCACCGCGTCGTAGAGCCCGTCCAGGGTGGTGACGTCCTCCAGGCCCAGCTCGCCCAGGGACTGGCCGAACCACGCCATGTGGTTGTGCGCGTCCCCGAAGCCGGGGACGACCGCGGCGCCGCCGCAGTCGACCACGGCCCGGGCGGGCAGGTCGGCGACGTCCCCGTCGAACCCGAGGACGCGACCGGCGGCGATGCCCACGGCGGTGGCCGCGGGCCGGTCGTCGTCGAGGGTGCGCACGCGCGCGTTGGTGAGCAGGAGGTCGAGCATGCCGGCGGTGTTCTTCCTGGAAGGGAGGGGTGTGACGGATTCCCTCCAGGGTGCCGGGTGGGTGCGCGGGGCCTCAATGACGATCCGCAGCGGATCATCCGCCCCCGGGTGGGCATGTGCACAATCCGGGGCGGGGGCCGCGGCGCCGCGGGTCGGGGGAGTGACGGGGGTGTTTCCGAGGGCTTGACAATTGGCCCATTGGCATATTGGCTAGGCCAGTCGCTCCTATGAGCTGAGTCACACCCCTCCACCGAAGCTCGAATGGCCGGTCATGACACCCCAGCTGCTCACCATTCTCGTGCTCGCGGCGATGTTCGTCGTCGCGACCGTCTTCCCCATCAACATCGGCGCACTCGCCTTCGTCGCCGCCTTCCTCGTCGGCACCCTCGCCCTGTCCATGGAGGCGGGGGAGATCCTCGGCGGCTTCCCGGCCGACCTGTTCCTCACCCTGGTCGGTGTCACCTACCTGTTCGCCATCGCCAAGAACAACGGGACCGTCGACCTCATGGTCCGGGCGGCCACCCGCCTGGTCGGCGGCCGGGTGGTGGCCATCCCCTGGGTGATGTTCGGCATCACCGCCCTGCTCACCGCCGTGGGCGCGCTCAGCCCCGCGGCCGTGGCCATCGTCGCGCCCATCGCCCTGGGCTTCGCCGCCAAGTACCGGATCGACCCCCTGATGATGGGCATGATGGTGATCCACGGGGCACAGGGCGGGGGCTTCTCCCCGGCCAGCGTCTACGGGGTCACGGTCAACACCATCGTGGCGGACAACGGGCTCGACGTACACCCCGTGACCCTGTTCCTGGGCAGCCTGGTCTTCAACCTCGCCATCGCGTTCGTGCTGTTCATCGCCCTGGGCGGCCACCGGCTCGTCGGGGTCAGGGTGGAGCGGTCCGAGAGGGAGGCCGTCGCCGCGGGCGGCGGGGGAGCGGGCGGGGGCGGCGGCACCGCCGTGGCCACCGGCGGCTCCGGCACCGGAGCCGGGGAGTCCGGCACCGGAGCAGGGGAGTCCGGGGCCGCGCCGGCGGTCCGGTTCGACCAGGTCGCCACCCTGCTGGGCATCCTCGCCCTGGGTGTGCTGGCCCTGGGCTTCGGCCTCAACGTCGGGTTCGTCGCCATGACCGTCACGGTCGTCCTGGCGCTCATCTCGCCCCAGGCGCAGAAGAACGCGATCTCCCAGATCAGCTGGCCCACGGTGCTGCTCATCACCGGCATGCTGACCTTCGTCGGCGTCATGGAGAGCGCCGGGACCATCGAGTACGTCGGCCTGGCCGCGGCCGGGCTGGGCGCGGCCCTGCTGGTCGCCCTGGTGCTGTGCTACATCGGCGGCATCGTCTCGGCCTTCGCCTCCTCCACCGCCATCCTGGGCGCCACCATCCCGCTGGCGGTCCCGTTCCTGCTCATGGGGGAGGTGAGCGCGACCGGCGTCATCGTCGCGCTGGCCGTGGCCTCCACGATCGTGGACGTCAGCCCGTTCTCCACCAACGGCGCCCTGGTCCTGGCCAACGCCACCGGGGTGGAGCCGGAGAGGTTCTACCGGCGGATCCTGGTCTACAGCGCCATAGTGGTGGTCCTGGGACCGCTCGTGGCCTGGGGCGTCCTGGTCGTGCCCGGCCTGCTGTGACGCCCGCGGCTCCGGCCGAGCGGTGACGGCCCGGCGCGGGGACCCCGCGCCGGGCCGCCCGCGTCCGGGGCTCAGTTCGCGGCGCGCTCGGGCACGTCGCCCACCTGCGACACCAGCCGCAGGTGGCGGCGCATGGCCTCGGCGGCCATGTCCGGGTCGCCCAGCCGGATCGCCGAGGCGATCTTCTCGTGCCCGGCCAGCGAGTCCTGCGGCCGCCCCGGCTGGGACAGCGACTCCAGGCGGGTCTCGCGGATCATCGGGGCGAGCTCGTTCATCATCCGGGTGAGCAGCCGCGAGCGCGCCGCCTCGGTGATCGCGGCGTGGAACCGCTCGTCGCCCTCCACCCCGCGCCCGCCCGCGCGCAGCTCGGCGCGCATGAGGTCCAGGGCGGCGTCGACGGCGGCGAGGTCGTGCTCGGTGCGGCGCTCGGCGGCCAGCTCGGCGAGCTTGACCTCCAGGGCCTGGCGGGCCTCGATGATCTCCGCCCGCCGGTTGGCGCGGTCGCGCAGCAGGGCCAGCACGCCCTCCTCGGAGGTGGTGCGGCGGATGATCGCGCCGTCGCCGTGGCGCACGTCGATGATCCCCTGCACCTCCAGCGCCACCAGGGCCTGGCTGAGCGAGGCGCGGCTCACGCCCAGGGAGGCGGCCAGTTCCCGCTCGGCGGGCAGGCGGTCGCCGGGGGTCAGGCCGGCCTCGCGCATGTACTCCACCAGCCGTTCCACCAGCTGCTCGTAGAGACGAGGCCGTGCCGGTGGCCGGGGGGTGGGCTTGGTGGGCACGCGGGCGGGCTCCTTCCGGCTCGGGCTGGGCGGACCTCCAGAGTAGTCCGGGAGCGTCGGTGCGGTCGACCGGGCCCGCGGGGGGTTCCCCGCGCGGGAAGGGGATGTCGGCCTTCACAAAGCCGGGGGCGTGTGCCATGCTGACGAAGAGACCCAGTGGCCTAGCCACTGAGCCAATGGAGTGGCCGCTGAACCGACACGGCAGGCCGCCGGGCCACTGGGTCGCCGAACCGATAAGGAGATGCCGATGGCCACCCGGTACGGCGCCCGAGACCTCCTCGACCGGATCCTGGACCCCGGGAGCTTCCGCTCCTGGGACACCACGCCCGTCGACGTGCGCCCCGACCCCTCCTACGCCGCCGACCTCGCCCGCGCACGCGCCGCCTCCGGCTGCGACGAGGCGATCCTGACCGGCGAGGGCCTGCTGCGCGGCCGGCGCGTCGCCGTCGCCGCGGGCGAGTTCGCCTTCCTCGCCGGGTCCGTCGGCGTGGCCGCCGCCGAACGCCTGGTCACCGCCGTCGAACGCGCCACCGCCGCCCGGCTGCCGCTGCTCGTCTCCCCGGCCTCCGGCGGCACCCGCATGCAGGAGGGCACCGTCGCCTTCCTGGCGATGGTCAAGATCGCCGCCGCCATCGCCGCCCACAAGGCCGCCGGGCTGCCCTACCTCGTCTACCTGCGCGACCCCACCACCGGCGGGGTCCTCGCCTCCTGGGGGTCCCTGGGCCACGTCACCGTCGCCGAACCCGGCGCCCTCGTCGGCTTCCTGGGCCCGCGCGTGTACAGCGCCCTGTACGGGGCCGACTTCCCCGAGGGCGTCCAGCGGGCGGAGAACCTCCTCGACCACGGCCTCATCGACGCGGTCCTGCCGCCCGAGGAGCTGCCCGCCATCGCCGACCGCGCCCTCACCGTCCTGCTCGCCCGCGACACCGGCGACGCCCCGCCGCCGCCCGCCGAGCCGGCCGCGGCCACCCCCGCCTGGACCGCCGTCACACGCTCCCGCCGGCCCGGCCGGCCCGGGGTGCGAGCCCTGCTCCGCCACGCCGCCACCGACGTCGTCCGCCTGCGCGGCAGCGGCGAGGGCGAGTCCGACCCCGGCCTGCTGCTGGCACTGGCCCGGTTCGGCGGCTCCTCCTGTGTCCTGCTGGGCCAGGACCGCGACCGCCAGACCCCCGAGCACCCCATGGGCCCGGCCGCCCTGCGCGCCGCCCGCCGCGGCATGCGCCTGGCCGACGAACTGGGCCTGCCCCTGGTCACGGTCATCGACACCCCCGGCGCCGCCCTGTCCAAGGAGGCCGAGGAGCAGGGCATGGCCGGGCAGATCGCCCGCTGCCTCACCGAGATGGCCACCCTGGCCGCGCCCACCCTCGCCCTCCTCCTGGGCCAGGGCACCGGCGGCGGCGCGCTCGCCCTCATCCCCGCCGACCGGGTGCTGTGCGCCCAGAACGCCTGGCTGTCCCCCCTGCCCCCCGAGGGTGCCAGCGCCATCGTGCACCGCACCACGGAGAAGGCCGCCGACCTGGCCCGCGACCAGGGCATCGGCTCCACCGACCTGCGCGCCCACGGCATCGTCGACCGGATCGTCCCCGAGCACGACGACGCCGCCGACGAGCCCGAGGAGTTCTGCCGCCGCGCGGGCCTGGCCCTGCGCCACGAGCTCGCCGCCCTCACCCGCGCCCCGGGCGCCGCCCGGCGCGCCGCCCGGGCCGCCCGCTACCGCCGCCTGGGCCTGCCCTCCTGACGGGCCCGCCTCCCCGCCTCCCGCACACCACCACCGAAGGAGCCACATGGACCGCGAACGAGGACCGCTGCAGGGCACCGTCGTCGTCGACCTGTCCCGCGCCCTGGCCGGGCCGCACGCCGCCATGCTGCTGGGCGACCTGGGCGCCCGCGTCATCAAGGTCGAGCAGCCCGGCACCGGCGACGAGACCCGGGGCTGGGGCCCGCCCTTCGTCGGCCCCGAGGACGAGCGGATCAGCACCTACTTCCTGTCCTGCAACCGCAACAAGGAGTCCATCGAGCTGGACCTGAAGTCCCCCGACGGGGTCGAGCAGCTCACCCGCCTGGTCCGCGCCGCCGACGTGCTCGTGGAGAACTTCCGCCCCGGCGTCCTGGACCGGCTGGGCTTCTCCGCCGAACGCCTGGGCGAGCTCAACCCCCGCCTGGTGGTGTGCTCCATCAGCGGGTTCGGCCACGACGGCCCCGAGGGCGGCCGCGCGGGGTACGACCAGATCGCCCAGGGCGAGGCGGGCCTGATGAGCCTGACCGGCCCCTCCCCGGACGAGCCCACCAAGGTCGGGGTGCCCATCGGCGACCTCCTCGCCGGGATGAACGGCGCCCAGGGGGTGCTGGCCGCGCTCGTGCAGCGCGAGCGCACCGGTACCGGCGCGGTGGTGCGCACCTCGCTGCTGTCCTCGATCGTCGGCGTTCACGCCTTCCAGGGCACCCGCTGGACGGTGGCGGGCGAGGTGCCCCGCGCGATGGGCAACCACCACCCCTCCATCGCGCCCTACGGCGCCTTCGCCTGCGCCGACGGGGTCCTCCAGGTCGCCATCGGCGGCGAGTCGCAATGGTCCAAGTTCGCGGGCCTGCTGGGCCTGGACGCCCAGGACCCCCGGTTCCGCGACAACGCCGCCCGCGTCGTCCACCGGGACGACCTGATCGCCGAGGTCGAGGCGGTGCTGGGCACCGCGCCCCGGGACGAGTGGCTGCGCCGCATCGGGGACATCGGCGTCCCCTGCGGGGCGGTGCGCACCATCGACCAGGTCTACGAGTGGGAGCAGACCCGCTCCCAGGGACTGGTCCTGGACGTGGAGCACCCCGTCCTGGGACGGGTGGAGCTGCCCGGCTCCGCGCTGCGCTTCGCCCCCCACCGCGGGGACGGGGGCGCGCCGCCCGCCGCGGAGGGGCACCTGCCGCCGCCGCTGCTGGGCGAGCACAACGAGCGGATCCGCGCCTGGCTGGACTCCCTGGAGGAGAGCCGCGCCGCCTGACCGCGGCCGCGGGCCCCCGCTCACAGACGGCCCGCGGCCGCGGGGTCAGCCCGCCTCCCGCGGCCGGCGGTCCAGGGCGCGGTCGACCAGGCGGGCGGCCGCGCCGGTGTACCGCACCGGGTCGCAGAGGGCGGCGAGGGCGTCCGGAGCGGCGGCGCCCTCGAGAGCGGGGTGTTCCGCCAGGACGTCGGCCAGCGGCCGCCCGGACGCGGCCGCCTCGGCCGAGCAGGCGTCGAGGACCGCGCGGGCCCGGGGCCGTCCCAGGCGGGGGGTCAGGGCGGCGGCCACCCGTTCGCTGGTGGCGGCGCCCCCCGTCAGGGCGAGGTTCGCGCGCATGCGGACGGGGTCGGCCTCCAGCCCCCGGGCCAGCTCGACCATGGTGTGCGCCGCGCCGCCGGTGAGCCGCAGGCATTCGCGCAGCGGCTGCCACTCCGCGTGCCACGCCCCGGGGGAGCGCTCGTCCTCGGCGGACAGGCACTGGAGGACGCCCGCCGTCAGGACGGGCACCTGGAGCGCGGCCGTGCGCACCATCGTGGCCAGCACGGGGTTGCGCTTGTGCGGCATGGCCGAGGACGCCCCGCGTCCGGCGGGCGAGGGCTCGGCGACCTCGCCCACCTCGGTGCGCGACAGCGTGAGCACGTCCACCGCGACCTTGCCCAGGGCCGCGGCGGTGAACCCGAGCGCGGACGCCACGTCCGCCACGGGGGTGCGCAGCGCGTGCCAGGGGAGCCGCTGCGGGGCCAGCCCCGTCTCGCGGGCGAACCCCCGCACCAGGGCGTCGTAGAACGCGCCCGGGTCCTCCTGATGCCCGGGCGCGGCGTAGGCCAGGTACCCGCCCAGCGTCCCCGCCGACCCGCCGAGCGAGACCGGCAGCCCGCCGTCGAGCACCCGGTCGATCCGCTCCACGGCGTCCAGCACCAGCGACCGCCACCCCGCGACCCGCAGCCCGAACGTCGTGGGCACCGCGTGCAGCGCCAGCGTGCGCGCCGCCGCCGGGGTGTCCCGATGGGCCCGGGCCGTCACCGCGAACGCCTCCGCGGCGGCCGCGAGGTCGGCCCGGACGGCCTCCAGGGCGCGCCGGCAGACCAGCATGGCGCCGGTGTCGAAGATGTCCTGGCTGGTGGACCCGCGGTGCACGTGTTCGGCGGCCGCGGGGTCGCGCGCGGCGACGCGCCGGGTCAGCTCCGACACCAGGGAGACGACCGGGTTGGCGTGCTCGCGCGAGGCCACCGCGATGACGCGGGGGTCGGGCGCCCCCTCGCGCACGACCTCGGTGATGAGGTCGGCCGCCGCGCGGGGCAGCACCCCCAGGCCGGCCTGGGCGCGCGCCAGCGCGGCCTCCGCGTCCGCCATCGCCTGGAGCCAGGCCGCGTCGTCGACCAGGCGTTCCACGGGGGTGCCCGCCCGGCCGGGGGAGAGCAGGCCGGTGTCCGCGGCCGGGGCGTTCATACGATGACCCCCGTCGACTCGATGCCGGTGGCGGTGTGCGGGACCGCGGGCACGTGGGCGACCGGCGGCAGGGCGAGCACGGCCCGGGCGATGGCGTCGGCGTCCTTCAGCGTGACCGAGTCGGACTCCGGCCGCACCCCGGCGGCGGTGACCCAGTGGACGGACTCGGTGGGCACCCCGTACGCGAAGCGCCGGGGGTGGGCCTGCCCCCGCCCGTCGACGACCCGGTACGGCCGCTCGGTGACCGTCAGCCCGCCGGTCTCGTACGGCTCGCCCCCGCTGGCGGCGATCCGGTAGGGCGTCGCCTGGTCGCTGTCGAGCAGGTGCCGCAGCAGGGGATCGTCGGTGCGCAGCAGGTCGGGCACGGGCAGCCGCGCCTCGATGAGGACCCGGGACCGCACCGGCGGACCGGGGACCAGCGGTGAGGAGGCGGTGAAGACCGCGGGCCCCGTCTCCAGGCGCACCTGGGTGCCCGGTCCCAGCACCTCCACCACACCGGCCTCGACGAGCGCGATCAGTTCCCGGATCCGGGAGGCGGGCGGTCCGATGGACAGGTACGCGTTGAGCGGCGTGTACTCGCCGTCGAGGTCGTCCCGGTGCGAGTGGCCGTCCAGCCCGCCGTGGTCCACCAGTTCCCGGATCTCGTTGCGCAGGTCGCGCAGCACGTCCAGGGCGCTCTTGAGCGGGCCGTCCACGTTGCCCCGCTCGGCCTCGCGGACGTCGCGGCGCAGGTGGTCGAGCAGCCAGGAGCGGAACGCCGCCCGGTCGGAGAAGCGCTTCCCCGCGCAGGGGCGGGCGACGCGCTCCCAGTCCCACCGGTCCGCGGTGCGGATCCCGTACTCGTCCGGCAGCAGCGCCGCCCCGGAGGGCGACGCGGCGACGTAGCGGTCGGCGAACTCCAGCGCCTCCCGCGGCCGCCCCTGGGAGCGCAGCAGGGCCGCGTAGTAGACCGCCTCCACCTCCCGGGAGACGAGCGGCCACAGGTCCCGGGCGAAGTTCAGGGTGTCGCCGGACTCCGCCCGGAGCCGGCCGATGGCCTCCGGGGTGAGCAGCCGGGGCCGGTGCCGTCCGGCCACGCCCTTCTGGTTGCGCCCCCGCGCGTGGTAGGGCACCCCGCGGCGGGAGAACGCGTACAGGCGGGGTTCGCGGCCGGAGGGGAGGTACACGAGCCCTCCGTCGCGCTCGGCGTACCGCCCGCCGCGCTCCTCGGTGAACAGGGCCGTGTAGTCGAAGAAGTTCAGGCCGAGCCCGCGCAGCAGCACGGCGGCGCCGGGCTCGATGCCGTCCAGGTCGGCGTCGGCCGGGTTGACCGGGGTGATGTAGGTGAGGTGGTGGATCCGGGCCAGGCTCGCGGTGCGCGCCTCCTGCGCGGTCGACCGGACGGGCAGGTGCCCCTGGGCGAGGACGATGGCGTCCAGGTGGTTGAGCCGCGTCCGGTCCTGGAGCCGCAGCCCCTGGGGGCCTCCGGGCACGCCGTAGGTGTCGGCGATGGCCACGGCGCGGGAGCGGTGCGTCCGGACCTCGACGTGGCCGGGCGCGGCGTCGACGACCCGCGCGAAGCAGGCCCGCAGGTACCGGCCGTAGAAGACGCGCGTGGGATAGGAGTCCGGCCCCAGGGAGCGGGCCTCCTCCAGGATGTGCTCGTCGTGGTCGCCGTCCCCGCCGAACAGGGCCGTGTCCCGGGCCCACTCGTACAGGTTGGGGCCGGGCTCGATCGGCCCCTCGATCACCACGCTGTGATCGGTGAAGGCGGTGATCTGCGAGGCGACGGTGTTCATCAGCAGCCTGCGCGACTGCCCCTCCCGCCACACCGCGCCCGGCCCCGGTTCGTGCGGGTCGATGACGTGCACGGTCAGGTGCGAGCACGAGGGGCGCGCCCGCTCGTTGGCGCAGATCCGTTCCAGCAGGGCGAGGCCGCGGGGCCCCGCCCCGACGACGGCGATCTCGGTTCGGCCACCGCCGTGGTGGGCGTGGATCCCGGACACGTTCTGTCACTCCCTTGTGCGACGGACGAGAGGGGGCGGGACGCGCGGAGCGCCCCGCCCCGGGTGGGGCGCGGGGCCCGGGTCATTCGGCGCGGTCGGCGGCGACCAGACGGGCCGCCAGCTCCAGCCGCTTGATCTTGGTGGTGGCGGTCTGGGGCAGCTCCTCCAGCCGCCGGTGCACGGGCGCCTCCAGCGGGGGCAGGTCAGCGGTCGCCGCCTCCCAGGCGGCGGGGTCCAGCGGCCGGTCGTCGCGGGTGCACACCACGGGGACGGGGGAGCCCTGGGCGGAGGGGACGATGACCACCTCGACGAGGTCGGGCAGCCGGGTGAACAGCTTGTCCTCGATCTCCAGGGTGCTGTCGATGCCGTCGATCTCGTCGACCTCGCGGTCGAGCAGGTGCAGGCACCCCCACTTGCTCCGGTAGCCGACGTCGCCCATCCGCCACCAGCCGCCGTTGACCTGCTTGCGCCAGCGCGCGTGCTCGCCCATGTAGGTGATGATGCGGCCGTCGCTGCGGACCTCGATGTACCCCGGGGAGGACTTGGAGGGGGTCCTCCCGTCGCGGGGGACCACCCGGACGTCGGTCATGCCGGGGAACGGGAAGCCCACGCAGCGGCCGTCGGCGTCCGGCGAGCGGTCGCGCGAGTAGGTGCGCGCCGCGATCGGACCGACCTCGCTCTGCCCGTAGGCCTGGGCGAACAGCGGAACGCCGCGCCGGGAGGCGCGCAGCATGGTGTGCACGGTCCGGGGGTGGATGGCGTCGAAGGTGCTGCTGAAGTACTTGACGTTGGCCAGCGGCTCGCGGGGGTCGTCCGCCAGCACCTCCCAGCGCAGGAAGGTGTTGGGGTGCGCCTCGATGAACCCCGGCCGCACCCGGGAGAAGAGCTCGGCGACGTGCTCGGGGGCGTCGTCGCGCAGGATGACCAGCGGGTGCCCCTGGAGGATCGAGATGGGCATCGCCGTGTACATGCGCGAGTGGACGAAGGACACGTGGACCGCGATGGGCTCGCTGCGGCCCACGGCGGCGGCGACGACGGCGGCCTGGGGCCGGTAGCGCGACTGGAAGGTGAACCCGGTGTGCACGGCCAGCTTGGGCAGGCCGGTGGTCCCCGACGTGTGGGTGACCATCGTGGGGTGGTCGGGCGGCATGATGACCGGGCGCACCCGGGGGGTCCCGGCCAGGGAGGCCAGGGACACGGCGCCCTCGTACTCCCCGGAGGCCAGGATGACCCGCTCGCTGAGGTCGAACACCTCGGCGGGGAGCTCCTTCTCCAGCTTGGCCTGGTCGGTGAGCAGGTAGGGCCGGTCGACCCGGCGCAGGAGCGCGGCGACGGTGTCCCCGTCCAGCTTCGCCGACAGCATGACGGGGACGGCGCCCACGCGGTTGACCGCGCAGGCCATCAGGGAGATGTCGAAGCCGTCGGACTTGTGCACGACCACGTGCTCTCCCGGGCGGACCTTCAGCGCCCACAGCCGGGAGGCGAAGTCGTCCACCAGGTCGGCCGCCTCGGTCAGGGTCAGGCGGCGCCCGCGCTCGGGCGCGATGTCGAGGTCGTGGTCGAGGATCAGCGGACTCGCCGGGTGCCGGGCCGCGGCCCGGTCGAACAGGCTGCCCAACCGGATGCCCTGGTTGGCGATGCGTTGGAGGAACATGGCTTCGGTGTCCTTCGGGTTCGGGGGGTCAGGCCTTCTCGATCACGGCCTTGATCCGGGCCAGTGTCATCGCCAGGTCGTCCTCGAGCTTGGCGGTCCAGTCGGTGATGAAGCGCTCGCGGTCGGGCTCGCTCAGATCGGCGGTGATCTTGTGGATGCCTGCGGTCGCCCGGCCCATGCGGAAGTGGTGTTCGAGGTAGGACTCGGGGCCGTCGGCGCCGGTGTCGAAGCCCCAGATGCTCTCCTGGTCCTCGCCGGCGTGGGACAGCATCATCCAGCGGAAGGTCCGCCCCGGCTCGGCGGCCACCACACGGCACTCGGTGTGCCAGGTGCCGCGGATCAGGGGCGCCCAGCCCACGACGTCCCGGGGCCGGTGGTTCTCCCCCCGGAAGACCGAGCCCACCTGCGCGGGCTCTCCGTGGATCCACTCCCCGCCGCGGCACTCGGGGCTCCACTCGGCGCTGCGGGGCAGGTCGGAGACCACCGCGTAGATCTCGTCGGGGGAGGCCGCGACGGTGATCCGGGCCCGGAGGTCGAAGAGGGGGCTGCGGTCGATGACGGAGACGGGTGTGTTCATGGGGAGAGGATCGCAGCGGCACGGATCCGGTGGCCAAGCATCGGGCCAGGGTTGGTCAAGTCCTCCCGGCGCCCGCCCCGACCCGCAGCACGAACCGCCGCCCCCGGGCGCGGCCTGTCTCGACGGCGCGGTGCGCCTCGGCGGCCGCCTCCAGCGGCAGGACCTCCACCTCCCGCGGGCGCAGGCGCCCGTCGGCGATCAGGGGTCCCAGGTCCGCGACCGCGCGGGCGAGCTCCCCGGTCGACGCCTGGGAGATGGCGAACCCCGTGACGGTGCGGTCCAGCAGGTAGAGGTCGCCCACCGGGATGACGGCCCGGGTGCGCATGCCGGCCAGGAGGACGATCCTCCCCCGCCGGGCCAGGACGCCCAGGGCGTGGTCGACCTCGTTGCGGCCCGCGGCGTCGACGTACACGTCGACCCCGTCGGGGCACAGGCGGGCCAGGCGGCGGTGGACGTCGGGGGCGGCGCGGTCCACGACCGCGTCGGCGCCCAGCTTCGCGCAGTAGTCCGCGTCGTGGGCCGAGGCCACGGCCACGACCCGGGCCCCGGCGTCCACGGCCAGGGCCACCGCCGCCCCGCCGACGTTCCCGCCGGCGCCGACCACGGCGACCGTCTCGCCGGCGCGCAGCCGGCCGCAGCGGAACAGGGCGGCGTGCGCCGTCGCGGCGGGGTGGGCCAGCGCCACCGCGTCGACGGGGTCGGCCCCAGAGGGCAGGTGGTGGAGGTGGTCGGCGGGGACGGCGACCCGTTCGGCCGCCGCCCCCGGGCGCCCGGCGTATCCCATGCTCAGCGACCAGACCCGGTCCCCGGGGGCGAAGCCGGACACCCGCTCGCCGGTGGCGGCGACGGTGCCGACCAGGTCCCGGCCGATGACGAACGGGAACGACAGAGGGGTGCGCCAGGCACCCGAGCGCACGAAGGTGTCGACGTGGTTGACGGCGGTGGCGGTCACCTCGACCAGCACGTCCGCCGGTCCGGGGAGCGGGTCCGGCAGGCGCCCGTGGCGGATCTCGTCGGCCGGGCCCAGACGGTCTATGTATGCGGCGTCCATGTCCATGGAGTGTGGCCGCCCGCGGCCCGGCGCGGGCGGGTTCGCACGGAGTGTGTCACCTGGGTCCGCGGCTGCGCCCGAGGCCGTCCAGCAGGGTCTCGGCGGCCCGCTCCCCGGACAGCAGGGCCGCCTCGGTGGTGG
Organism: Nocardiopsis changdeensis; assembly: GCF_018316655.1. GTDB lineage: Bacteria > Actinomycetota > Actinomycetes > Streptosporangiales > Streptosporangiaceae > Nocardiopsis > Nocardiopsis changdeensis. The sequence goes on from NZ_CP074133.1 coordinate 2,988,585, forward strand.
GCGAGTTGAAGTAGTCGCCGCAGAAGACCACCGGGGGCCGCTGCGACCGGATGACCGAGGCGGAGGCGCGGTAGCGCCCCGGGGCCGGGATCGGGAAGCCGTAGGGGCGTTCGGCGATGTGGAAGGGCTCGACGTTCTCGGGCATGTCGGGCCACAGCGTGGGCAGCAGCGGGGTGACCTCGGCGAACTGCTCCTCGGCGGGGCGGCCGATCAGCCTGCGGGTGACCGCGCGGCCCGGGTAGGTGAACAGCAGGAGCGTTTCCCTGCGCCCCCCGTCCGGGTCGATCCGGGTCCGCGTGTAGGTGATCATGTTCCGCAGCGGCGGGTCCTGGCGCCCGCCGGCCACGATGTGGGCCTGTTCGGGGAGCGTGCCGCGGGGGACGAGGTAGGACACCGAGAGCGCCGGCTCGTACCGCTGGGTGGTCAGGAACGCGCGGGTGGCGTCCGGGACGGCCTCGGCCGACAGCTTCGCCGTGATCCGGTCGGCGACGGGCGCGGGCGTCGCCACCACGACCGCGTCGAACTCCTCCTCGCCCGGGGCGCCCGTGGCGTCGGTGAAGCGGACCAGCACGCCCGATCCGGTCTCGGCCGTCTCGGTCACCTCGTGCCGCAGGCGCACCTCGCTCCCGGCCGCGTTGCGCTCGGCGATGACCTCCATCCCGTCGCGCAGCACGTGGAAGCCCGCCCCGCCCAGCCACGCCACCAGGGCGCGGGCGTGCACGGCCGAGACCTCCTCGCTGGCGAAGTTCCAGAAACCCTCGATCTGGGGGCGCAGCAGGTAGTCGAAGCCCTCGGGGGAGATGACCCGCGCCCCGTACCCGGCGGCGGTCTCGCCGTTGTCGAGGTGGGCCGTCTTGAGCGGGTCGAAAAGGTCGAGCTCGGACTTCTTGGACACCTCCCGCAGGGAGGCGATGAGGAAGGCGAACCGGTCCCGCAGCGACGCGTGCGGGTAGCGCAGCAGGTTGACCGGCGAGTCCGAGGACAGTCCCACGGCCCGGCCGTTCTTGGTGATGTGGACGTCGGTGGAGAGTTCGACCAGGTCGTTCTCCAGGCCGTACTCCCGGATGAGCGCGCCCATCCGCTCGTAGAAGCTCACGAACATGAGGTTGATGCCGACATCCGGCTCCAGTTCGGGCCGGTGCCAGGAGCGGGCCCGGCCGCCGAGGCCGTCCGCCCCCTCGAAGAGGACCGTCTCGGCGCCGTCGCCGGCCAGTTTCTTCGCGGCCGCGGTTCCGGCCATTCCGCCACCGACGATCGCGATCCTGCGGGGCATGGTGAACTCACTTCCGTCTTCGGTCGGGCGTGGGGGTGACCGGGTCCGGGCCGCTCCGGGGGCGGAGCGGCCCGGACACCCCGCCCGCGGCGTGCGCGGGCGGGACGGGCGGCGGGGGCGGCGCATTCACCCCGCCGCCCAGGCGGGTACGGGCCCGCCTGGCGGGTGGGGCGGCCGCCGGTCCGGAGGAGGTCCCGGCGGCCGCACGGGGGGCGGTCCGGTCAGGCGCCGGAGCGGGCGAGCGGGAACCGCTCGCCGCGGACCGGCTGGCCGGGCTCCAGGCCGCCCAGGTCGTCGCCCGGGAACAGGTAGCTGTAGACGGGGTTGGGGCGGTACACGGCGTCGGCGTCCATGTACACCGTGCCCAGCGAGATCCGGGTCGTGTCGGTGTTGTTGGCCCCGGCGGAGTGGATGACCCGGCCGTGGTGGAAGTGGACGTCGCCCGCGCGCAGCGGGACGGTCACACGCTCCTCCCAGGCGAAGTGCGGCCACCGGTCCAGCGGGGACATGCCGTCGTCGCCCTCCTTGGGGGTGACCTCCTTGTGCGAGCCGGGGATGAATGACATGCAGCCGCGCTCCTCGGGGACGTCGACCAGGGCGGTCCAAGCGGTCAGGGTGACCGGTCGGCCCTCGAAGGGGTGGGAGGGCGAGTCGTAGTGGATCGGGGTGGGCGCCGACAGCCCGCCGGCGGGCTTGCGGAACAGCTCGCTCTTGAAGAGCCGCAGCGGGGTCCCGGCCAGCTTCTCGGCGGCGGCGGTGACCTTGGGGTGCAGCGCGAGGCGGCGGGTCACCTCGCTGCGCAGGCCGGCGTCGGCCACCCAGTCCATGGCCAGCCCGTCCTCCTCCTCCCACAGTTCGGTCTCGCGCTCGGCGAACTGGCGCTCGGCGTCGGCGAACTGCTCGGCGACCTCCTCGGGGGTCAGGAGCGCCGGCACGTTCACGAAACCGCGCTCCCGGTAGAGCGCCACGAGCTCGTCCGTGACGATCGAGTCGATGTCCGATTCCTTCGCCACCGTCATGGTGAGGGTCCTTTCCGTTCTGGGATGGGTGGGGCGCGGCGTGGTCAGGCGCAGGACGCGGGCGTGATCCGCACGGGCAGGGAGCAGACCCCGCCCAGGAACGCCGACCCCTTGAAGACGGCCTCGCCCGCGGGCTCGATCGCCTTGGTACGGTCCAGCAGTTCGGTCAGGAACAGCCGGATCTCCATGCGGCTCAGCGGGGCGCCGATGCAGTGGTGGGGGCCGTACCCGCCGAAGGCGAGGTGCCGGTCGGCGTCGGTCCGGGTGACGTCGAACCGCTCGGAGTCGGCGAAGACCTCCTCGTCGCGGTTGGCCGCGGGGTAGGACAGCATCACCCGCTCGCCCTTGCGGATCTCCACCCCGCGGACCTCGGTGTCCTCCTGGGCAGTGCGCAGGAAGTGCCGCACCGGGGAGGTCCAGCGCAGGATCTCCTCCACCGCGTTGGGGATCAGCTCCGGCTCGGCCCGCAGCAGGGCCAGCTGGTCGGGGTGGCGCATGAGCTCGTACAGGCCCCCCGCCAGGGAGAACGCCGTGGTCTCGTACCCGGCGTCGGCGATGAGCATGTAGTAGGTCGTCAGGTCCGGCTCCACCAGCAGCTCGCCGTTCACCCGCCCGTTGGCGATGGCCGACGCCAGGTCGGAGGTGGGCTCGGCCCGGCGGGACTCGGTGATCCGGGCGAACATGGCCAGGGTCGCCTGCCAGTTGGCCTGGGCGCCCTCCGGGTCCTTCTCCCAGGCCATGGTCTGGGTCGACCGGTACATCCGCTCGAAGCTCTCGTCGGGCAGCCCCAGCAGGGCCATGACCGTGCGCAGCGGGAAGCGGGCGGCGACGGTCTCGACGAAGTCGCACTCGGGGCCCTGCTCCAGCAGCTCGTCCACCGACTGCCGGGCGAGCTCGGCCACGTGCTTCTCGATCTCGCTGATGGCCTTGTACCTGAACCAGTTCTGCGCGATGGCCCGGTGCGCCCGGTGGTCCTCGCCGTCGCGGTGGGGGAGGGGCTTGAGGTCCTCCTCCGCGGTCTCCTCCGGGGGCTCGGTGTACTCCAACAGCGGTCCGGGCCGGTTCGTGAACAGCTCCGGGCGGCGCTCGATCGACGTGATGTCCTCGTGCCGGGTCACCAGCCAGAACGAGCGGAAGTCGGGGCTCTCCGCCAGGGCCACCGGCCGTTCCCGGCGGTAGCTCCCCAGGATCGCGAACATCTCCTCGGGGCGGCGCCACCGGGAGTCGTCGGCGAGCACCGCCAACGGCGTCAAGCTCTGGGTGTTCGTCACGGTCAACCTCGCCTTGTCAGGGGAGTGGTGCGGGCGGGCCCGTCGGCCCCGCGCCCCCGCCGGGGGCGCCGGGGCGGGCGCCGCCGGGGGGCGTCGACGGCTCAGACTCTGGCACCGGCGCCGCGGGCCGACCAGGGCGGTGCGCCGAATGTGTCAGGTCAGCAGCCCCGTTCGGCGCGACCATAACCGGAGCCGAACGTCTCCCGAACGGTTCCGATGGAGACTGCGTGCCAGGGCGTGTTCCGCGCGCACCGTCCGCCGCGGGGAGAAGGACCGCGCCGTGTGCGTCCGTCCGATGCGGTGGCGGGCGACGGACGGGAGAAGGGCCCGCGGAACACGCCCACAGGGGCACCGTGCGTGAGGAGTCGGGATGGGCAGTGCATCGCGGTTGGTGATCATCATCGGCAGCACACGCAAGGGGCGTGTGGGGCCGGTGGTCGCCGAGTGGTTCGCCGAGCGGGCCCGCCACCACGGGTTCTTCGACGTCGACGTGATCGACCTCGCCCAGGCGTGGCTGCCCGACATCCTGATCACCGACCGGGCGGAGGAGCCCCCGCAGGCCGTGCGCGACCTCAAGGGGTGGCTGCGCGCCGCGGACGCCTTCGCGATCGTCACACCCGAGCACAACAACGGGTACCCGGCCGCCCTGAAGAACGCCATCGACTGGTGCGTCGTGGAGTGGCGGACCAAGCCGGTCGGCTACGTCTCCTACGGCGGCGCCGCCGGCGGCCTGCGCGCGGTCCAGGCCCTGCAACCGGTCCTCACGGAACTGGGGGCGGTGAACGTCCGCGAGACGGTCAGCCTGCCCCACTACCCGGAGCGCTACGACGGCGGGCCGGTCTTCACGGTGCTGCCGGAGCACGACGCGCACTCCCTGGCCCTGCTCGACTGCCTCGCCTGGTGGGCCCGCACCCTCCAGGACGGCAGGGAGCGCGCACCCTACCCCGGCGAGCCGGGGTCCCCCGGTCCGAGCGCGGAGGACCCCGCGCCCCCGGACCGACCGCACCACGAGGAACGGAGAAAGTGATGTCCCCAGCGGAACCCGGCGCGCCCGTACGCGCCACCCCGAGGCAATGGGCGGGCCTGATCGTCCTGGCCCTGCCCACCATGCTGCTCTCGCTGGATCTCACCGTGCTCTACATGGCGATCCCGCACCTGGGGGCCGACCTGGGGGCGAGCACCACCGAGCTGCTGTGGATCATGGACATCTACGGGTTCATGGTCGCCGGCTTCCTCATCACCATGGGGACCTTCGGCGACCGCATCGGCCGGCGGCGCCTGCTGCTGATCGGCGCGGTGGCCTTCGGCGCGGCCTCGGTGATCGCGGCGTTCTCCGTCAGCACGGAGATGCTCATCGCCGCCCGCGTGCTCCTGGGGATCGCCGGAGCGATGCTCATGCCGCCGACACTGGCCCTGATCACGGTCATGTTCAAGGACCCCAAGCAGAGGTCGATGGCGGTGGCCGTCTGGCTCATGTCCTTCACGGTGGGAGGCGTCCTCGGCCCGGCCGTGGGCGGCCTCCTCCTGGAGTTCTTCTGGTGGGGGTCGGTGTTCCTGCTGGCCGTCCCGGTCATGGCCGTCCTCCTGGTCGCGGGCCCGTTCCTGCTGCCGGAGTACCGGGACTCCTCGGCCGGGCGCATGGACCTGGTGAGCGTGGCCCTCTCGCTGACGGCCATCCTGCCCGTCGTCTACGGCATGAAGGAGATCGCCGCCGACGCGGCGGTGCGGGCGGTGCCGCTCCTCGCCCTGGCCGTGGGCCTGGCCGCGGGCGCGCTCTTCGTGTACCGCCAGCGCAGGATCGCCCACCCGCTGCTGGACCTGAGCCTCTTCTCCAGCCGCACGTTCACCGGCGCCCTCCTGGCGCTGCTGCTCGGCCAGGTGGTGTTCTACTCCTTCACCTACCACTTCACCCAGTTCATGCAGCTGGTCCAGGGGCTGTCGCCGTTCGCGGCGGGCCTGTGGTTCATCCCCCTGGGCATCGCCAGCGTCGTCGGCGCGACCGCCGCCCCGATCCTCGCGGCGAAGTACCCGCCGGCCACGGTCATCGGCGCGGGGCTGGCGCTGTGCGCGCTGGGGTTCGGCGCGATGGCCTTCGTCGGCCCGGCCTCCGGCCTGGTCCTGTTCATGACCGGCGCGGTCGTCGGGATCCTGGGCGCCCAGCCGCTGCTGGCGCTGAGCACCGACATGGTGGTCAGCTCCGCGCCCCCGGAACGGACCGGCACGGCGTCGGGCATGTCGGAGACCGGCGCGGAGTTCGGCGCGGCCATGGGCATTGCCACGTTCGGCTCGCTGGGCGCCGCCATCTACGCCTCGCGCGTGGGCGGGCTGCTGCCGGAGGGACTGTCGGCCGAGGAGGCCGAGAGCGCCCAGGGGAGCTTCGCCGGCCTGATCGGCGTCGTCGAGGGCCTGTCCGGCCCGCTCGCCGACCAGGTGCTGGCCGCGGGCCGCGAGGCGTTCATGAGCGGCATGAACGCCGTGATGCTCGTCAGCGCGCTGCTCATGCTGGGCACCGCCGGCATGGTGGTGGTCCTGCTGCGCCACCTGCCCCCGATCGGGCACGAGGACGGCGCCCCGGAGGAGGACTCCGGCGAGAGCGGTGCCGCCGGGGACGCGGCGGCCGCGGAGCCGGACCGCCGCGGTGACGACGTCCCGACCCAGGGCTGACGGCGGACCCCCGTGCCGGGGCGGTCAGCCGACCAGGCGCTCCAGCCGCTCCACCATGGCCGCCGGGCCCGGCTGCGCGGCGTTCTCCGCGGCCAGCTCCCGCGCCCGGGCGCGGTAGGAGGGGGACTCCAGCAGTGTCGAGCACGCCCGGGCGATGTCCTCCACCTCCTGGCGGTCCGGGTCGAGCATGATCGCCGCACCGGCGTCGGCGATGCGGCGCATCTCCACCGCCGACACGTCCTGGATGGCGATGAGCTGGGGGACGCCGCAGGCCATCGAGGTCATGTCGGTGGCGCCGCCGCCGTGGTGGACGATGACGTCGCAGGTCGGGGCGAGCACGTCCAGGGGGACCCAGCCCGCGCGCACCTGCGGATCGCTCTCGCGCACCTGCGCGGCCACCGGCTCGGGGGCCGCGACCACCACCTCCACCCCCAGCGCGCCGATGGCGCGCGCCGTCCGCGCCAGCCGGTCGCCCTGGAACACCCGGCTGCCGCCGGTGATCGCGACCCGCGGGCGGTCGGCCCGGGTGTACATCCACGGTTCGAGGTGCCGCTGCGGGTTCGCCGGGACGAAGCGCATCGTCACCGACTCCGGCGCGCCCTCCGGGCGCAGGCTCGGCGGACAGACGTCGATGTGCAGGTCGGGCCCGGGCAGCCGGTCCAGGCCCAGCCCGTCCAGGACCGGGCGCAGCACCTCCATCGCCCCGGGGTGGTAGATGGAGGCGTCGCCGCGGTCCCACTCCAGCATCACCCAGGGGACCGAGAGCCGCTGGGCCAGGAGCGCGGCCCCGTAGTACATCGGGCTGCCGACCACGAGGTCCGGCCGCCAGTGCTCGGCCATCTTCACCAGGGGGTCCAGGGATTCGACGCCGATCTCGGCGTACACCCGCCCGGCGGCCCGCGCCGCCCCCTCGGGGTCGGCGGGCATGCCGGCCATGAACGCCATGACGTCGTCCAGGTCGATCGGGGAGGTGCGCACCGCGGGCAGGCCCACGGACACGATGTCCGGGAGCACCCACTGGATGCCGGCCATGAACACCTCGTGCCCCGCGTTGCGCACAGCCGTGGCCAGGGCCGCGTGGGTGTAGACGGTCGCCGGACTGTTGCCGGGGATGAACAGCGCCTTCATCGGTTCTGCCTTTCTCGTGGAGCCAAGGGGCGGACCCGGTCCCGGGGTCCGCGGAATCGAAGGGGATGCGGTCGCCGCCGCGCCCGCCCGGGACCGGGGCCGCCCGGTCGCGGGGGTCACACCGGGGCGACCCCCTCCACAGGGCCGATCCGCACGGCGAGGGCGGGCTGCTCGGGCGGGGCCTCGCGCAGCCGGACGGTCGTCCCGTGCGGCGAGGGCCGCCAGTCCAGGGGGCCGGAGCCGTCCAGGGCGGTCACCTCGGAGCCGGGTTCCAGGAGCAGGTCCAGGCCCAGGTCGGCGGTGCGCGGCGTGCCCAGGACGATCGCGTTGAGGTGCCGGCCGGTCCGGGTGTACCGCACCTGGAGCCCCTCGTCGGTCGTCCCGTGCACCCTGGTCCAGGGGCGGGTGCCGCGGACGGCCTCCCCGTACACGTCCATCCAGGCGCCCAGCTCCAGCAGCCGCCGGGACTGGGACCAGGGGACGGCGCCCGTCCCGGTGGGGCCGACGTTGACGAGCAGGGAGCCGCCCCGGGCGACGACGTCGGCCAGCACGTGGACGAGGTGCACGGGGTCGATGTGGTCGGAGTCGCGCTCCTCGGCGTTGTAGAAGTAGCTGCCGCTCAGCGGCCGCACCGACTGCCAGCGGCCCCGCTCCGGGGGCGCGACCCCGGGTTCGCACGTCGCGTACCCGGCGTGGAGGTCGCCCCGGCCCTGGGCGGCGATGTCGAACCTGTCGTTGACCAGGCCGTGGGGGACCCTGTCGTGGTACCACTCGAACAGGGACGGCAGGTCGACGCCGGGAGGGGAGACCCCGTAGTCGTTCCACAGGGTGCACGGGCGGTACCGGCGGACCAGCTCCTTCCAGTGCCCGAGGAACAGGTCGCGGTAGTCCTCCCCCCGGGGCAGGGCGGCCAGGGCCGACGCGAGGTCGGAGACGGGCTCCTGCGAGAAGGAGAAGTCCCAGGCGCTGTAGTAGACGCCGAACTCCATGCCGCGGCCGCGCACCTCCTCCGCCAGCTCCCCCACGACGTCGCGCGGCGACGACCAGGCCGTGCCCCGCGGGTGGGGGTGCTCACTGGGCCACATCAGGAAGCCGTCCTCGGCCTTGGCGCTGAACACCACGTATCCGGCGCCCGAGCGCTCGAACAGCTCGCCCCACGGGCGCGGGTCCCAGCGGGGGACGACCTCGTCGCGCAGGCGCTCCACGAAGGCGGAGTAGGGCAGGTCGCCGTACCGCTCCCGGTGGTGGCGCCCGACGGCGCTCCCCGGGAGCGCCAGGGCGTTCTGGTACATGCCCGCGTCCCCGTCGGTCCGCCACCAGGCGGGGACGTCCGCGCGCTCGACCGCGCCCATGCCCGCCACCGGGTCGGGGAGCAGGGACCGCCGGACCGGGGCGTAGGCCGGGATCGAGGCCGCCCCCCAGTGGACGAGGATCCCGAGTTTGGCCTCGTCGAACCAGGAGGGGTGCCGCAGGGCGTCACCCCGCCCCGTCGTGTCGGTGTCCGCGGATTCGTGCATGGACGGCCTCCCGAAGTCTCACCGGGGGAGTGTAGGGTTCCCCGGACCCCCGGAACCGGCGCGGTTCCAGGGGTTTGTCACCTCCGCCGCCGTCGTTCCCCGGCTATATAGTGAGCCCCGTTCCGCGGACCCCCGCGGACCGGCGGGGACCGCGCACCGGCCGGGCGCCGGGGGCGGAGAAGGGGAAGGGGACGGGGGACGACGATGCGATTCCGCCTTCTCGGGCCGCTGGCCGTGGAGACGACGGACGGCCGCCCCGTCCAGGTGCCCGAACTCAAGGTCCGCAGGCTCCTGGCCGTACTGCTCACCGGCGAGGGGCGGGCGATCCCCGCCGACCGGCTCATCGACGAACTGTGGGGGGACACCCCGCCCGCCCGGCCGCTCCCGGCCCTGCGGGCCAAGGTGTCCCAGCTCCGCCGGGCCTTCGACGAGGCCGAGCCCGGCGGCCGGGACCTCGTCGTGTCCATGGCCTCCGGCTACCGGCTCGCCGTCGGACCCGACGACACCGACACCGACCGGTTCCGCCAGCTCATGGAGCGGGCCCGCGCCACCGGCGAGCCCCGCATGCGGTCCGTCCTGCTCTCCGACGCCCTCGCCCTGTGGCGGGGCCCGGCGCTCGCCGACTTCGCCGACGAGCCCTTCGCCCGGCCGGTGGTCGCCAACCTGGAGGAGCAGCGCCTGTCGGCGCTGGAGGAGCACGCGCAGACCCGCCTGGACCTGGGCGAGCACCACCGGCTCATCGGGGATCTGGCCGCGCTCGTGGACGAGCACCCCCTGCGCGAGCGCGCCCGCGCCCTCCACATGCTCGCCCTGTACCGGTCCGGCCGGGGCTCCGAGGCGCTGGAGAGCTACGCCGACGTGGACCGACTCCTGCGCGAGGAACTGGGGCTGGACCCGGGGGTCGAACTCGTCACCCTGCACCAGAGGATCCTCACCCAGGACCCCGCCCTCCTGCCGTCGGACGCCCGTTCCGACACCCCCCGGCGCAGGTCCAACCTGACGGCCCCGGTCAGCGACCTGATCGGACGCGCGGACCTGATCGAGCGCCTGCGCGAGGTGGTCCGCGCCGAGCGCCTGGTCACCCTCACCGGCCCCGGGGGGATCGGCAAGTCCCGCCTCGCGCTCGAACTCGCGCGGAGCATGGTCGACGTCTTCCCCGCCGGGGTCTGGTCGGTGGAGGCCGAGGCGGGCCGGTCCGCGAACCCCGGCGGGGAGTCCTCCGCCGCCCGGGTCGTCCAGGCCATCGCCGACTCCCTCGAACTGCGCGACCCGCTCCCGGCCGGGGCGGGCGAGGACCTGTTCCACCGGGTGGCCGACGCCCTGCGCCCGTCCCGCGCCCTGCTGGTCCTGGACGGCTGCGAGCGCGTCCTGGACGGGGTCGCCGACCTCGTCGAGCGCCTGTTGGGCGAGGTCCCCGAACTGCACGTCCTCACCACCAGCCAGGAGCCCCTGGGCATCGTCGGCGAGTGGCTGCACGTCGTCCCCCCGCTGGAGGTGCCCGACCCCGGCACGGACGCGGCGGCCGCGCGCACCGCCGGGGCGGTCGAGCTGTTCGTCCGCCGCGCCGCCGCCTCCTCGCCCGGGTTCGAGCTGACCGACGACAACGTCGGTCCGGTGACCGCCATCTGCCACCGCCTCGACGGGGTCCCCCTGGCCCTGGAACTGGCCGCCACGCGCGTGCGCGGCCTGGGGGTGCACATGGTCGCCGAACGGCTGGACGACCGCTTCCGGCTGCTCACCGGAAGCCCCCGCCGCACCCCGGCCCGGCAGCGCACCCTGCGCGCCACCATGGACTGGAGCTGGGACCTGCTCTCGGCCGCCGAGCGCCGGGTGCTGCGCCGCCTGGCCGTGCACGCCGACGGGTGCGCGCTGGCCGGCGCCGAGGCCGTCTGCGCCGGCCCGGACGTGTCGGCGGACGAGGTCGTGGACGTCCTGGGGAGGCTGATCTCCCGCTCCCTGGTCGTCATGACGGAGGAGGAGACCGGGCCGCGGTACCGCCTCCTGGAGTCGGTCGCCCTCTACTGCGACGAGCGCCTGGCCGAGGCCGGGGAGGACGGGGAGGTCGCCGCCCGGCATGCCCGGTACTACACCGAACTGGCCGAGCGCGCCTCCTCCTTCCTGTACGGGCCCGAGCAGCGCACCTGGCTGCGCCGCCTGGACACCGAGACCGCGAACCTGAGGCTCGCCCTGGACACGGCCCGGCTCACCGGCGAGGGCGACCTGCTCCTGCGCCTGGTCCGGGCCCAGCTCTGGTACTGGTATCTGCGCGGCCGGATCCAGGAGTGCCGCAGGGCCCTGGACGCCGTCCTGTCCGGGCCGGGGCCGTTGCCGCCGGGCGTGCGGGAGCGCATGTCGGTGTGGGCGGACGGCCTGGCGGTCCTCTCCGGCGCCGGGCCCGAACCGGCCGCGCTCGTCCACGAGAGCCTCGCGGCGTGCGAACGGGTCTCCGGCCCCGTGGACGCGGCCCGGGCCCGCTGGTTCGTCTCCATCGTGCTGTTCACGGTGGGCGAGAACGGGCTGGGCGCCGAACTGGTGGAGCCTGCGCTGGTCGACTTCCGCGCGCACGGCGACCGCTGGGGCGCCGCGGCCGTCCTGGCCCAGCGCACCTGGTTCTCCCTGGTGGCCGGGGACTACACCGCGGCCGCCCGCGACGGCGAACAGAGCATGGCGCTGTTCACGGAGCTGGGCGACCGCTGGGGGCAGGTCCAGGCGGGCGACGCCCTGGCGACCCTGGCCGAGGCCCTGGGCGACCACGCCTCGGCCGAGCGCCGCCACCGCGAGGGGCTGCGCGTGGCGGAGGAGCTGGGGCTGTGGCACGACGTCTCGTGGAAGCTCTCCGGGCTGGGGCGGGCCGCCCTGCTCACCGGGGACCACGCCGCGGCGCGCGAGTACCACCTGCGCGCGGTGCGCGTCGCGGAGGAGCACTCGGACCGGGCCGGGCTGATCTACGCGGAGATCGGACTGGCCCTGGGCGCGCGCCGGGAGGGGGCGCTGGACGAGGCGGAGCACCGCCTGAGCGGACTCCACCGGCGGCTGGACGGCCAGGGCGGGGTCGTGCTCGCGCAGGTCCTGAGCGAATGGGGCTTCGTCGCCGAGGCGCGCGGCGACGCCGGCACCGCGCTGCGCCGCCACCGGGAGGGCTGGGCGGTGGCCCGCCGGGAGGGGGACCCCCGGGCGATGGCGTCCGCGCTGGAGGGGATGGCCGCCGCCTGCGCCCTCGCGGGCCGGCACGCGCACACCGCCCGGCTGCTCGGCGCGGCCGGGGCCCTCCGCGAGGGGCTGGGCGTCGCGCCGCCCGCCGCCGAGCGCGCCGACGCCGACCGGGCCGGACAGGCCGCGGTCGCCGCCCTGGGGGCGGACGCCGTGGAACGGGAGATGGGCGCGGGCGCGGAGTCCGACCCCGAGGACCTGGTCGCGCGGGCCGCGGGCCCCGGGGCCCCGGGGGACGCCGCGCCCTGAGCGGGGCCCGCGAGGTGACATACCCGGCCCGGCGCGTTGGCCGCCCCGCGCCCCGGTGCACCACGATCGGTTCCGTCCGGGTCCCCGGGGCCCACGTCGAGCACTCGGAGGTCGTCGGTGAAGGGGATCATCCTCGCGGGCGGCAGCGGAACACGGCTGCACCCGATCACCAAGGGAGTCTCCAAGCAGCTCCTGCCGGTGTACGACAAACCGATGATCTACTACCCGCTGTCGGTGCTGATGCTGACCGGCCTGCGGGAGATCCTGATCATCTCCACCCCCGAGGACCTGCCCGGGTTCCGGCGCCTCCTGGGCGACGGCTCCGACCTGGGACTGAGCCTGGACTACGCGGAGCAGACGCACCCGTGCGGGCTTCCCGACGCCTTCCGCATCGGGGCGCGGCACGTGGGGGCGGACCGGGTCGCGCTCATCCTCGGCGACAACATCTTCCACGGCTGGGGCCTCTCCGACCTGCTGGTGGAACAGGCGGCGGCGGTGGACGGCTGCACGCTGTTCGGCTACCGCGTCTCCGACCCCGAACGCTACGGGGTCGGGGAGACCGACGCCTCGGGGCGGCTGGTCTCCCTGGAGGAGAAACCGAGCCGCCCGCGGTCCAACCGGGCGATCACCGGCCTGTACTTCTACGACAACGACGTGCTGGAGATCGCCCGCGACCTGCGGCCCTCGGCGCGCGGGGAGCTGGAGATCACCGACGTCAACCGCGCCTACCTGGAGCAGGGGCGCGCCCGCCTGGTCGAGCTCGGCCGGGGGTTCGCCTGGCTGGACACCGGCACCCACGACGCCCTCCTCCAGGCGGGCGAGTTCGTGCGCATCCTGGAACAGCGCCAGGGCGTCCGGATCGCCTGCGTGGAGGAGGTCGCCCTGCGGATGGGGCTGATCGACGCCGGGAGCTGCCGCCGCCTGGGCGAGGCGCAGGCGACGACCGGCTACGGGCGCTACATCATGGACGTCGCCGACGAGTACGAGGCGAGCGCCCTGCCGGACGCCGAACCCGGCGCCGTGACCTGGGCGGGTGTCCGATGACGCCGCCCGGGACCGCGCCCGCCGCCCCGCGCCCGGTGGCGCCGAGGTGGCGTTCGGACCGCTCCGCCGCCGCGCGCCTGCGCCGCTCCGCGGCCGTCGTGTCGACCCCCGGGCACCCCGACGGGGTCGCCGGGGTCCTGGACTGGATCGCCGAGCGGGCCCGCTCCGGCGGCTTCGGCGTGGACCGGATCCCGTTCGACGCGATGGGAGAGTGGGGGTTCGACCCGGCGACGGGCGACCTCGTCCACCGCACCGGGCGCTTCTTCGCCGTACGCGGTCTGCGCGTGTGCTCCGGCACCGGCCCCGCGGACGTGCGGCACCAGCCCGTCATCGACCAGCCCGAGGTCGGGGTGCTGGGCATCCTCGCCCAAGAGATCGACGGCGTCCTGCACCTCCTGATGCAGGCCAAGATGGAGCCGGGCAACCCCGACCCCGTCCAGCTGTCCCCCACCGTCCAGGCCACCCGCAGCAACCTCTCCCGGGCCCACGGCGGCCGCACGGTCCGCTACCTGGAGTACTTCCTGGACCCCGGCGAGGGCCGGGTCCTGGCCGACGTCCTGCAGTCCGAGCACGGCGACTGGTTCCTGCGCAAGAGCAACCGCAACATGATCGTGGAGGTCCCCGCCGGCCACCCGGTCCCCGAGCACCCGGACTTCCGGTGGATGAGCCTGGGCGCCCTGGGACGGCTGCTGCGCCTGGACGGCGTCGTCAACATGGACGCCCGCAGCGTGCTGGCCTGCGCCCCCGCCCATCCCGGCGCCCCCGACGCCCTGCACACCGACACGGACCTGCGGTCGTGGTTCGTCGGCGAGCGCTCGCTGACGCCGCTGCGCGCCGACCCGGTGCCCCTGGCCGGGCTGCCCGGCTGGCACCGCGGCGCCGACCGGATCCACCGCGAGGACGGCCTCGGCTTCGAGGTCGTCGCGGTCGGGGTCCGGGCGGGCTCGCGGGAGGTCGCCCGGTGGAGCCAGCCCCTGCTGCGCCCGGTGGGGGAGCGGGTGGCGGCCTTCCTCACCCGGCGGTTCGGGGGCGTGCCGCACCTGCTGGTGCGCGCCCGCCCCGAGGGGGGCCTGCCGGGCGGGGTCGAGCTCGGCCCGACGGTCCAGGGCGCGCCCGGGGACCCCGACCCCTTCGAGGGGCGCTCCCCCTTCCTGGACGCCGTCCTGTCCGCACACGGCGACGCGGTGCTCTACCGGGCCGTGCACACCGAGGAGGGCGGCCGGTTCCTCGACTCCCACGGCGTCTACACGGTGGTGCGCGACGACACCGCCCCGGCGGACCCGCCGCCGGGGCACCGGTGGGCCACCCCCGCCCAGCTCGGGGAGCTGCTCCGGCACGGCCACTACGTGAACGTGCAGGCGCGCACCCTGCTGTCCTGCGTCGTCACCGGCGCGGTGCGGCTGTGAGCCGGGGCCGGCGCGGCCGGCCCCGGCTCACCCCTCCAGCGCGTCCCCCACCACCCGGGAGAGGATCGCGACGCCGTCCTGCGTGAGCAGGGACTCGGCGTGGAACTGCAACGAGCCGAACCACGGCCCCCGCAGGGCGTGGACCTCCCCGGTCTCCGCGTCCCGGCTGACCTCCACGGCGCCGATGCCCGCGCACGCGACCTTGTCCTCCGCGCAGCGGGCGGCGAACGTGTTGTAGAAACCGACCCGCTCCCGCCGGCCGAACAGGTCGATCACGTGCTGGGCGCCCTGGTTGGGGACGGCCCTGGGCGCCACCTCCAGGCCCAGCTCCAGGCACAGGACCTGATGGCTCAGGCACACGGCGAGGAACGGGCGGCGGGACTCCAGCAGGGTCCGCGTCGCCGCGCGCAGGCGGGCGATCTTGGGGTGGGAGGCGTCGCGCGGATCGCCCGGCCCCGGCCCCAGCACCACGAGGTCGTACCCGCCGAGGTCGACGTCCTCCGCGAACGGCCGCACGGCCACCGACGGCCCGATGGACTCCAACTGGTGCGCCAGCATCGCGGTGAAGGTGTCCTCGGCGTCCACGACCAGGACCGACAGCCCCTCCCAGGAGCGCACGGGGGGCCGCCCCGCGCCCAGCCAGAAGTCGGACACCCGCGTGTTGCGCGCCCGGAGGGCCTCCCGGACCCGGGGGTCCTCGTTCATGCTCCGCGGCCGTCCGCCCTTGAGCGCCCCGAGCACCCCGGCCACCTTGGCGTGGGTCTCGGCGACCTCGGAGGCGGGATCGGAATGGCGCACCAGGGTCGCGCCCACGGAGACGCGGGTGCCGCCGCAGGGCGAGATCTCCGCGGTGCGGATCATGATCGCCGAGTCCAGCGTGGTCCGGCCGTGCCGGTCGCGGCCGATGAGCGCGAGCGCGCCGCTGTAGTGCCCCCGGCCCCGCCCCTCGTAGCGGGCGATGACCCGGCAGGCGTTCTCCAGCGGACTGCCGGTGACGGTCGGCGCGAACGCGGTCTCGCGCAGCACCTCCCGCGGATCCCGGTCGCACCGCCCCTCGATGAGGTACTCGGTGTGGGCGAGCCGCGCCATCTCCTTCAGGCGGGGGCCGTGCACCCGCACCCCCGCGTCGCAGATCCGGGCCATCATCTTCAGTTCCTCGTCCACCACCATGTACAGCTCGTCGGTCTCCTTGCCGTCGTCGAGGAAGCCGAGCACGCCCTCCAGGCTCGGGCCGGAGGGCGGGTATCGGTAGGTCCCGCTGATGGGGTTCATGGTCGCCGTGCCGTCCCGCACGCTCACGTGCCGTTCGGGGGTGGCGCCGACGAAGGTGCCCTCGGGCGTGTACAGGACGAACGTCCAGTACGTGCCGGACTCGTGCTCCAGCAGCCGCCGGAACAGGGCGAGCGCGCGGGTGCGGTCGAAGCCGTCGATCCGGGTGGTGAAGGACCGCTTCAGGACGAAGTTGGCGCCCTCGCCCCGTCCGATCTCGTCGGTGACGACCCGGCGCACGGCCTCGGCGTAGGCGTCGTCGTCCACGTCGAAGGCGCCGCCCGACAGGGTGATCCCCGGGTCGGGGACGCGCTCGCACACCTCCGCCAGCGGCATCCTCCCCTGTCCGGTGACCCGGAGCGCGACCAGGGGGGCGCCGTCGTCGATGTGGTCGAAACCGCGCTCGCGGATCTGCCGGTAGGGGACGGCCACCAGCAGGTCGTGCCGCTCCCCGTCCCCGCCGTCCGCGCGGGCCCCCTCCAGCGGCAGGTCGGCCAGGGTGTCGTGGACGGCGGTCTCGCCCGTGAGCACCTCGACCTCGCCCGGCGAGGTCTCGGGCCGGTAGAGCAGTGCGAAGGCGGGCGCGTCGCCGGACAGGACCGCGGCGAACGGGTCGTGGCCGCCGTACGGCCGGGTGCCGCTCATCCGCCCACCCCCGCGCCCGCCCCGCCCGCCGGTGCCAGCGCGGCGAGCAGGTGGTCGGTCAGGGTGACCTTCCCGCAGCGCAGGGCGGTGTACTCCAGGGCCCACCGGTGGCGTTCGGCGTCGAAGTCCGCGACCGCGTCGGCCGGCAGGAACACCCGGATGTCGTTGCTGTAGGCGTCCACGGCGGTCATCAGGACGCCGACGTGCGCGTACACGCCGCAGACGATGATCTGGTCCCGTCCCAGGGCGCGCATCCTGCCCAGCAGGTCGGAGCGGTGGAAGGCGCTGTAGCGCCACTTGGTGAACATCCAGTCCTCCGGGCCCGGCGCCAGGGGCGCGACGACCTCGCGGTCCTCGGGGGAACCGGTCATCCCCGGCCCCCAGAAGTCCATCAGCAGACCGCGCTCCGGCGGGGTCATCCGGCCGGGCTGGGCGGTGTAGGCGACGGGGATCCCCAGGGAGGCGCAGCGCTCGCGCAGCCGGGTGCACTGCTCGACGAGCGTCTTGCGCAGGTCGGGGGCGTCGTCGAAGGGGCGGAGGAAGAACTTCTGCATGTCGTGGACGAGCAGGACGGCCCGGTCCGCTCGCGGCTCCCAGTCCACGAGGGGGGCCGGAAGGTCGTCGGGCCCCGGCAGGGGGTAGGAGCGGATCGGTGGGATGGTCGGCATGGTCGTCCTTCCGGTGTCGGTCGGGTGTCCTTCTCCGGCGGGCGCGCCGCCGCGCCCGGGCGGCGGTTCAGGTGCCCAGGGTGGCTCCGCCGTCGACGGTCAGGGTGTGCATGGTGATGTGCGCCGCCCGGTCGGACAGCAGGAAGAGCACCGAGTCGGCGATGTCGTCGGGGGAGGCGATCCGCCGCAGCGGGATGCCCACCCGGTACGCCTCCGGGGTGCCGTCGAGCGTGCCCCGGGGGTCGGCGCCCGAGGCCCGCCACAGGGCGCGCAGCATGGGGGTGTCGGTGGACCCCGGCGCCACGACGTTGCAGCGGACGCCGTGCCCGGCCACCTCCAGCCCCAGGCACTTGGTGAACATCTCGGCCGCGGCCTTGGACGCGGCATAGGCCGCCATCCCGGCGCGGGCGGTGCCGGCGGCGTTGGAGGCCACCGTGACGATGGAGCCGCGCGAGCGGGCGACCATGTCACCGACGACGGCCCGGGACATGACGAACACGCCCTTGGCGTTGACGTCCAGGCTCTCGTCCCAGTCGGCCTCGGACAGGTCCCGGGCGGGGCCCGGGCGCATGATCCCGGCCGCGTTCACCAGGTGGTCCGGCGGCCCCCACCGGTCCCGCACGGCCTCCACCGCCCGCCGGGCGTCGTCGGGCGAGCGCACGTCGCCCGCGACCGCGGCGACGTCCAGGCCCGCGTCGGCCAGGCTCCCGGCGACCGAGTCCAGGGCCGCGGGGTCGCGGTCGAAGACCGCCACCGCGGCCCCCCGCTCCGCTGCGCCCCGTGCCACGGCCGCGCCGATGCCGCTCGCGGCGCCGGTCACCAGCACCACTTCGTCCTTCATGTCCTGCATCGCCGTCTCCTCGCTCGGGGGCGTTCATCGGGCGGACCAGGCCGAGGCGACGGCGACGGCCTGGTCCGGGTTGAGCCTGGGGTCGCACAGGCTGGTGTACTTGTCGGCCACGCGCTCGTCGTGGCGCCGGTCGGGCACGCACTCGGTGACCGCGTCGGGGGTCGTCTCCAGGTGCAGGCCGCCGGCGGTCCCGCCGGCGGACCGGACCGCCGCCCCGAACCCCCGGACCTCGCGGACGATCGCCTCCAGGTAGCGCGTCTTGAGCCCCGACGGCGTCTTGACGGTGTTGCCGTGCATGGGGTCGGACATCCAGATGACCGGGTGGCCCGCGCCGCGCACCGCCGCGACCAGCGGCGGGAGCAGGGACCCGACGGCGTCGGCGCCCATACGGGCGATGAGCGTGAGGCGGCCCGGGGTGCGGTCCGGGTCGAGGCGTTCGCACACCCGCAGCAGCTCGCCGGGGTCCGCGGACGGGCCGACCTTGCAGGCGACGGGGTTGGCCACCCGGGCCAGCAGGTCGACGTGCGCCCCGCGCGGGTCCCGGGTGCGGTCCCCGATCCACGGCCAGTGGGTGGACGACAGGAAGAGTCGGCCGTCCGGCGCCCGGCGCAGCAGGGGGGCCTCGTAGTCGAGGAGGAGGGCCTCGTGCGCCGTCCACACCGGTGCCGCCGGCCGCGGGCGGCCCGTCCCCGGGGACCAGCCCAGGTGCCCCATCAGGGTGCGGGCGGCGTCGTACCCCGCCAGCAGGCGCGTCGGGTCCGGGGCGCGCAGCTCCGCCACGGGCTCGGGCGCGTTGACCAGGTGTCCCCGGTATACGGGCAGGAGCAGGCCGCCCACCCGCTCGAAGGGTTCGGAGCGCGGTTTGGCGAACTGGCCCGCGATGCGCGCCAGCCGGACGACCGGCCTGCCGGTGTTCTCCTCCACCACGTCCGCCAGGGCCCCGACCAGTGCCGTCTTGGCCGCGGCGTCGGGGGCCGTGCACTCGGCGGGGTCCTCGGCGCAGTCGCCGGCCACCACCATGAGGTCCTCGCCCGCCGCGACCCGCGCGAGGCGGGCGCGCAGCCGGTCGGCGTCCTCGACGCGGACCAGCGGCGGACGCCCGGCGAGTATCCGCCGGGCGGTCGGCAGCCGGGGGTCCGCGGACCAGTCGGGCTGCTGCGGGGCGGAGGGGACGGGAGGATCCTGCTGCGGGGTGTACACGGAGCGCTCCACGTGGCGGGGACGGGGGTCTGCCGGGCCGGGGGGCGGGTGTTCGCTTCTCACGGTCGGTGCGGTGCCCCCGCGTTCCCGGCCAGTTCGGCGACGGCGTAGGCGGCCGACGCCAGGGTGATGTGCCGGTGCCAGCCGTTGAAGGAGCGGCCCGCGTAGTCGCGCACGCCCACGCGGTCCCCGACCGAGGCCAGGGAGCGGCCGACGCGGTCGACCAGGTCGGCGGAGCGGGAGACGGCCATCGCCGCCCGGTCCGCCGGGTAGGTGGTCAGCCACAGCTCGCCGGGCCAGTCGGGGCCGCCGGGGCCCAGGCCGACCAGGGTCAGGCCCCCGCCGGGGGCGGTGCCCGCGGGGTCCGCGGGCCCCGGGACCGGGCGGCCGACCCGCACCGTGGCCATCAGCGGCGGCCTGCGCACGGGGCGCGGTCCGCCGCCCGTGCCCCGGATCACCGGGCGGCGCAGTTCGCGGGAGGCGCGCATGATGCTCCCCGCGGGCAGGGTCCGGCCGTGGTGGCCGGTCAGCGCGGGCTCCTCCACCCGCAGCTCCACGTCCTCGGGCACCCGCGCCACCGCGTGCAGGCCGGCGGCGCGCAGCCGTTCGAGCGCGGGGAGGGGGTCGGCCCCGTCCAGGTCCAGGACCGCCGGCCGGACGGGCGCCCCCCAGGAGGCCACGGCCAGGCACGCCTGGGCGGCGTGCTCCGCCAGCAGGCCCGGGTCGGGCCGCGCCGGGATCCGGACGCCGCCGCAGTCCAGCGCGGTCCGCGGGGGCTCGGAGAGGTGGAGCCGCCACTCGACCGGCACGCTGACGCGGTCGGACGCCATCCACACGCCGATCGCCCGCTGGGCGGTGATCATCTGGCCCTCGGCGGAGGAGAAGTAGCGGCCCACCCCCACCGAGTGCCGCCCCACCTTGGGGATGGTGAGCGGGCGCACCACCCACGCGACCGGCGGTGCCGTCCGCAGCAGATGGGCGGCCAGCGCCCGGCGGACGGGGGTCCAGTCCCAGGTGGAGTTGCAGATGAAGTGGTGCAGGCCCTGGCCGGTGGCCGAATCGCCGATCAGTGACGCCATGTTGCGGATCGACTTGCGCCCGGGGGTGGACAGCAGGCCGCGCAGGTAGTCCGACCCCTTCCTGCGCTGGTCGCTGCGGGCCAGCGAGACGAACAGCTTCTCGGTCAGGGCGCCGAGCACCCCTTCCTCGTCGGGCGGTGCGCCGGCCGGCCCCGCGGGGACGCCCGGAAGGGCCGCCGGTCGGACGCGGTGCGCCGGCCGGGGCGCCGGGACCTTGCTCTTCGGATGTTCGATCGCTGTGTTCACACGGATTCTCCGGTCCGTTCGAGCCGGCTGTGCCTGCTTTATTCGGCGAATGGTCATCGGGTCGACGTGCTCGGACCAAAGCTAGGAGTCGGGTTCCTGACATGTGAATGGCAAACAGGCGGCAATAACGTGTGGGACAGCATCTAGCCATGCATGGCTATTTCTTGCCGGTACGCCCTTCCCGGGGTTGACGGTCCCGGCGGGCGTCAGCAGAGTGAGGAACGCTGACCGTCGGGATCGGATCCGCTTCCCCGTCGGGCCCGGGTGCGAGCGGCCTCCCGCCACCGGAATCGGAAGAGGGCCAGATGTCCCAGAAAAAGAAGGTAATTCTTGCCGAGCCGCGCGGTTTCTGCGCCGGGGTCAGGCGGGCGATATCCATCATCGAACTCGCCCTGGAGCAGTACGGGGCGCCGGTGTACGTGCGTAAGGAAATCGTGCACAACCATTACGTCGTTCGCGTGCTGAAACAGCGGGGAGCGGTTTTCGTCGATTCGGAGACGGAGGTCCCCGAGGGCGCCGTCTGCGTCTTCTCCGCCCACGGCGTGTCCCCCGAGGTGCGCCGCCGCGCCGACCAGCGGAGCCTGGACGTCCTGGACGCCACCTGCCCCCTGGTCTCGAAGGTCCACCAGGAGGCCGTACGGTTCGCCCGCGACGAACGCACCCTTCTGCTCATCGGCCACGCCGACCACGAGGAGGTCGAGGGCACCTACGGGCACGCGCCCGACCGCACGATCATCGTCGAGACGGTCCGGGACGCCGAACGGCTGGACCTGCCCGCCGACACCCCGCTGGCCTACCTCACCCAGACCACGCTGTCCGTGGACGAGACCCGGGACATCATCGGCGTGCTCAAGGACCGCTTCACCGACCTGCGCGGGCCGGGCACCAGCGACATCTGCTACGCCAGCCAGAACCGGCAGGACGGGATCAAGGCGATCGCCCCGCGCAGCGACCTGGTGATGGTGGTCGGGTCCCGCAACTCCAGCAACTCGGTCCGCATGGTCGAGGTCGCCCGCGGCATGGGCGTCGACGCCCACCTGGTGCCCGACGTGGGCGAGTTCTCGTCCGACTGGCTGGAGGGCGTGAGCACCGTGGGGATCAGCGCGGGCGCCAGCGCCCCCGACATCCTGGTCGACCAGCTGCTGGAGGAGCTGGCCGGCCACGGCTTCGAACACGTGGAACTGGAGAGCGTCGCCCGCGAGGACGTCGTCTTCTCCCCGCCGGCCAAGCTCGCCCGCTCCGCGCCCACGGCGTGACCCGGCATCGAGAAGTGGAGGAATCCCCATGACGGTCCCCGCGGTCCGCACCGCCCCCCGGGCCCTGCGCACCGGGCTCCTGGCCCTGGTCGAAGAACGCCTGGACGGCCTCCTGGCCGAGGAGCACCGAAGGTGGTCGCGCGTCGACACCCGGGGCGCTGTCCCCGTCGACGACGTCGCCGCCCTGGTCCGCGCGGGCGGCAAGCGCCTGCGCCCCTCCTTCTGCCTCACCGGCTACCTGGCCGCGGGCGGCGACCCCGGGGCCGGCACCGTCGTCGACTGCGCCGCCGCCCTGGAGCTCGTCCACGTCGGCGCGCTCATCCACGACGACGTCCTGGACGCGGCGGACACCCGCCGCGGAGCGCCCGCCGTGCACGCCCGCCGCGCCGCCGACCACGCCGCGCGCGGCTGGCACGGGGAGGCCCGCCGCTACGGGGAGGGTGTGGCGATCCTGGCCGGGGACCTCGCCGACATCCTCGCCGACCGCCTGACCGCGGACCTGCCCCCGCACTGCCGTCCGCTGTGGAACGAGCTGCTGACCGAGATCGTCATCGGCCAGCACCTGGACGTCGCCGTCGCCGCCGAGGCGGTGGTCGACCCCGACCTCTCCCGCTGGATCGCCGTGTGCAAGTCCGGCCGCTACAGCATCCACCGCCCCCTGGCCCTGGGCGCCGCACTGGCGGGCCGCCCCGACCTCGCCCCCGTGTTCGAGGGCTACGGGGAGGCGCTGGGGGAGGCCTTCCAGCTCCGGGACGACATGATCGACGCGTTCGGTGACGGGGCGGTCGCCGGCAAGCCGGTCGGACTGGACCTGGAACAGCACAAGATGACCCTGCTCCTGGCCCTGGCGGTGCGCGCCGACGACCGGGTGCGCGCCCTCGTGGAGTGCCCGGTCTGGGACGTCCCGGCCCTGCGCGACCGCCTCGACGAGATCGGGATCGGCCACGAGATGGAGGAGCGCATCGGCACACTCGTCGCCCGCGCGCTCGAAGCGCTGGAGGACTCCGGACTGCCCGCCCCCTGGCAGGAGGAGCTCACCGCCATGGCCTACGAGGTCGCCTACCGCGGCAGGTGACCCGCACCCTTCCACCACCACGGCCGTGCCAGCGGCCCGAGGAGAGCACATGACCTTGCTGGAACGAGTGGACGGACCCGCGCGGCTGCGCGGGTTCACCACCGACGAACTCCGCGAACTCGCCGGAGAGATCCGCGGATTCCTGATCGACCGGGTCTCCAGGTCGGGCGGCCACCTGGGCCCCAACCTCGGTGTGGTCGAGCTGACGATCGCTCTGCACACGGTCTTCGATTCCCCGCACGACCGCCTGCTGTGGGACACCGGCCACCAGGCGTACGTGCACAAGATCCTCACCGGACGCCGCGACGGCTTCGACCGGCTGCGCCGTTCCGGCGGGCTGTCCGGCTACCCCTCCCGCACCGAGTCCGACCACGACCTGGTGGAGAACTCCCACGCCTCCACGGCGCTGTCCTACGCCGACGGGCTGGCCCGCGCCGACGCCCACAACGGGGTCACCGACCGCTCCGTGGTCGCGATCATCGGCGACGGCGCCATGACGGGCGGCATGGCCTGGGAGGCCGTCAACAACATCTCCGGCGGCCCCGACCGGCCGCTCGTCATCGTCCTCAACGACAACGGGCGCTCCTACGCCCCCACCGAGGGCGGCCTGGCCGAGCACTTCAGGGAGCTGCGCGCGGGGGCCGACGGGCGCAACGTGTTCGAGCAGTTCGGGCTGGCCTACCTCGGCCCCGTGGACGGCCACGACATCTCCGCCCTGCGGGAGGCCCTGACCCGGGCCAAGGGGGAGCCCGGACCGGTCCTGGTCCACGTCGTCACCGAGAAGGGGAAGGGGTTCGTCCACACCGAGACGGACGACCTCGACCGCGGGCACGCGATCAAGCCCATGGACCCGGAGACCGGCCTCCCCCTCGCGTCCCCCTCCGGTCCCTCGTTCACCTCGGTGTTCGGCCGGGAGATGGTCGGGATCGCGCAGGAGCGCCCGGACGTCGTGGCGATCACCGCCGCGATGCTGGAGCCCACGGGCCTGCTCCCGCTGTACGAGCGGCTGCCCGAGCGCGTCATCGACGTGGGGATCGCCGAACAGCACGCCGTCACCATGGCGGCGGGGCTGGCGATGGGCGGCGTCCACCCGGTGGTGGCCGTCTACTCCACCTTCGTCAACCGCGCCTTCGACCAGCTCCTCATGGACGTCGCCCTGCACCGCCGGGCGGTCACCTTCGTGCTCGACAGGTCCGGGGTCACCGGCGACGACGGGCCCAGCCACAACGGCATGTGGGACATGTCGGTGCTCCAGGTGGTCCCGGGGCTGCGCATCGCGGCCCCCCGGGACGCCACCCGGCTGCGCGAGCTCCTGCGGGAGGCGGTCGCCTGGAAGGACGGGCCCACCCTGGTGCGCTTCCCCAAGGGGGCGGCCGGCCGCGACATCCCCACCGAGGCCCGCTTCACCGGTATGGACGTCCTGCACCGGTCCGGCTCCCTGGACGTCCTCATCGTCTCCATCGGCGCGCTGGCCGGGGTGTCCCTGAGCGTGGCCGAGGGCATCCGGGAGCAGGGGATCGGCGTCACCGTGGTCGACCCCCGCTGGGTCTCCCCGGTCAACCCCGGGCTGGCCGACATCGCCCGCAGGCACCGGACCGTCATCAGCATCGAGGACAACAGCCGGGTGGGCGGCATCGGGTCCACCATCGCCCAGGCCCTGCGCGACGCCCGGGTCCCCACCCCGTTCCGGGAGTTCGGCATCCCGCGCAGGTTCCTGGAGCACGGGAACCGGGCCGAGGTGCTGTCCGGCTGCGGGCTGGACGTCCGCGACATCACCCTGGCCGCGGTCGAGGCGCTGGCCGAGTCCGACGCCCTCACCGGGCCGCGGCCGGCCCCGGACCCCATCGACGAGGGCCTGTACCGCCTGGCGCACGACGCGCGCCCCAACGGAGGGACGGACTCGTGACCGTCGATCTCGGCATTCCCGCCACCCCGCCGCGCCCGCTGGCGACCCGGCGCAAGACCCGGCAGATCATGGTCGGCAACGTCCCCGTGGGCGGGGACGCGCCGGTGTCCGTGCAGTCCATGACCACCACCCGCACCTCCGACATCAACGCGACCCTGCAGCAGATCGCGGAGCTGACCGCCTCGGGCTGCCAGATCGTCCGGGTCGCGGTGCCCACCAACGACGACGCCGACGCCCTGCCGATCATCGCGAAGAAGTCGCAGATCCCGGTGATCGCCGACATCCACTTCCAGCCCAAGTACGTGTTCCAGGCCATCGACGCCGGCTGCGCCGCGGTGCGCGTCAACCCCGGCAACATCAAGAAGTTCGACGACAAGGTCGCCGAGATCGCCAAGGCCGCCGGCGAGGCGGGGGTGCCGATCCGCATCGGCGTCAACGCCGGGTCCCTGGACAAGCGGCTGCTCGCCAAGTACGGCAAAGCCACCCCCGAGGCGCTGGTGGAGTCCGCCCTGTGGGAGTGCTCCCTGTTCGAGGAGCACGGCTTCCGCGACATCAAGATCTCGGTCAAGCACAACGACCCGGTGGTCATGGTCAACGCCTACCGCCAGCTCGCCTCGGCGTGCGACTACCCGCTGCACCTGGGGGTCACCGAGGCCGGCCCCGCCTTCCAGGGCACCATCAAGTCCGCGGTGGCGTTCGGCGCCCTGCTCGCGGAGGGCATCGGGGACACCATCCGGGTGTCGCTGTCGGCGCCGCCGGCGGAGGAGGTCAAGGTCGGCACGCAGATCCTGGAGTCGCTGGGCCTGCGCGAGCGGGGCCTGGAGATCGTGTCCTGCCCCAGTTGCGGGCGGGCGCAGGTGGATGTGTACACGCTGGCGGAGGAGGTCACCGCCGGTCTGGAGGGCCTGGAGGTGCCGCTGCGGGTGGCGGTGATGGGGTGTGTGGTCAACGGTCCGGGTGAGGCCCGTGAGGCGGATCTGGGGGTGGCCTCGGGCAATGGCAAGGGGCAGATCTTCGTCAAGGGCGAGGTGATCAAGACGGTGCCGGAGTCCAAGATCGTGGAGACGCTGATCGAGGAGGCCATGCGGATCGCCGAGGAGATGGGCGAGGCCGGGGTCGAGCCGGGCGAGCCCACCGTCGCCGTCGCAGGCTGAAAGCCCCCGTCCCCCCTTTCCCCGACACGTCCAGGAGGACCCATGTCCACGACCTCCCCTCCCCGGACCGCGCGCGGTCCCCTCCACGCCGTCGGCCGCTACGCGCGGCTCGTCAAGTACAAGTTCGTCATCGACTTCTTCCTCGCGCTCGTCATCGTCGCCACCCTGCTCGGACCCGCCGCGCTCGTGTCCGGCACCACCCCCCTCGCACTGCTGTTCTTCGCCCTGGGGATGCTCGGCGTGCTGGCGGCCGTCATGACCCTGGACGACGTCACCGGGGCGCAGGACGGCAGCGACACCGCGAACTACGTGGAGACGCCCAGCGGCCAGCTCCGGCCCCTGTCCCGCAAGCCCCTCCTCACCGGTGAGATCACCGTCCGCGACGCGCGCGCCTTCGGCCTCGCGGGCCTGGTCTGGGGGGTCCTGTGGTGGGCGGCCGCGCTGCTGTACGCCCCCGGCGAGCCGTGGGTGATCGTCACCATGGCCCTGCTGGCGTTCCTGAGCGTGCAGTACTCCTGGGGGCTGAAGTTCAGCTACTACGGGCTCGGTGAGGCGGTGCTCCTGTTCTCCGCAGCGGCGTTCCTGATCGCCCCCTACGGGCTGGTGACCGGGCAGCTCCCGCTGATGGTGCTGGTCCAGGGCTTGCTGTTCGGCTTCGGACAGCTCCTGATCGCCGGCTACTCCAACACCAACGACGTGCGCGGCGACGCCGAGGCGGGCCGCCGCACCGTCGCCGTGCTCACCTCCGAGTTCGGGAACAAGGTGTTCCTGGCCGTGCTGACCTGCGTGAACCTCGCGGTGATCGTGGTCCCGGTGGCCGTGGGCGCCCTGCCCTGGACCTTCCTCCTCGTCCTGGCGCCCTTCGTGGTCCTGCGGGTGCGCCAGTACGCCGGGTTCCTGCGCACCGGCGACCCGCTGGTCGCGCGGAGCCGGGGCATCTGGGCCTTCCGGACGGTGGTGGCCTGCCTGCTGCTGTTCAACGTGCTCGAAGCCGTCCTGTGAGGCGGGCGGCGGGCCCCTCCCCCGAGGGGAAGGGGCCCGCCGCCCGGGGGACGGGGACGGCCGGTGCTCCCCGCGGGGAGCACCCACTCCCATGGGCGGCCGCCCGTCCCCCGTCACTCCCTGGAGCCGTGGCCCGGCCTGCCGCCCGCCGCGATCCCGTGCTCGCGCCGGGTCTTCTCGAACCAGCCGGCCACCTCGGCCCGGGAGGACATCTCCAGCTTGCGCATGACGTTGCGCAGATGGTTGATCGCGGTCCATTTGGAGATCCCCAGCCGGTTGGCGATCCGGTGGTTGGTGTCGCCCTGCGCCACCAGTTCGGCCACCTGGAGCTCCCGCGCGGTCAGCGGGGTCCCGGTGATGCCCGCGGGCTGCGCCGGGCCGGTGTCCGCGGCCGGGGCGTCGGTGGTGTGGAGCGGTGTGAGCGCCTCGGCCACCACCGTCCTGACGTCCAGGCCCTGGCCGGTGGACCAGCACTCCATGAACGCCCGTTCCCCGAGGGCGCTCCGGGCCTGGTCCAACGACCGCTCCACCTCTCCGGCCAGCGGTGCCAGGGAGGCGTAGCCGGTCTCCGCGCGCCGGGCGGCCATCGCCGAGGCGATGAGCACGGCCTGGCGCAGCGGCTCGCGCTGCCCGCGCGCGGTCCACGCGCGCAGCACCGCCACACGCTCCAGCGCGGGGATCAGCGCCGGCAGGCAGTTCCACCCGGCCAGGCAGCGGATCGAGGATTCGAGGCACTCCTCGGCCTCCTGCTCGTCCTCGGGGCGGCCCCCGCAGAGCATCGCGGTGGAGAAGACGGCCTCGGCCACCGCCGCGCCGACCTTGTGGCCCACCCGCTCGGCCATGTAGAAGGACGCCTCCGCGGTCTTGCGGGCCGCCCGGTGCTCCCCCCGCGCGATCAGGGCCTCGGCCAGGTCGCGCAGCACGCCCGACCGCTCGTCCTCGGCCCCGGACCTCGACAGGTGGGCGTCGGCCTCCCGGAGCAGGGCCTCGGCCTCGCGCGGGGAGCTGCGCTGGAGCGCGAGGACCCCGGCCCAGCGGGTGTCGACGGCCATGGCGATGACATTCCCGGAGGCGCCGTGCTCGCGGCGGGCGGCGGTCAGCAGCTCCTCCGCCTCCTCGTACCGCCCCAGGAGGACCGACAGCCGGCCCAGGGCCGAACGGGCCTCCCGGGCCCGCCGCTCCGGGAGCAGGCCCTCCCGTAGCGCGTCGCGCAGGACGGCCGCGACCCGGACCATGTCCTGGTGCCCGTACAGCCCCAGGGTGGTGGCCAGGTCGGTGGCGGTGAGGGGGTCCTCCTCCAGCAGGAACTCCATGGCCGCCAGGAGGTCCGCCTGGCGGCGGTACACCCCCTGGGAGCGGCGCGGGCGGTTCCAGCGCGTGGCCGGGTCGCACAGGAAGAGCGCCCACCGCGCGAAGTACGCGGCGTGGGCGCGGCGCGCGCCGTCCAGCCGGCCCTCGGCGCGCATGCTCTCCAGGAGGAACTGCCGGGTCAGGCCCAGGAGGCGGAAGACGATCTGGCCGTCGGACTCCTCGACCGCGTCGAGGAGGCTGACGTTCACCAGGCGCGCCAGGTGCTTCTCCGTCTCGTCCGCGCCGGTGCCGGAGATGGCGACGGCCGCCGGGACGTCGACCTTGGAGTGGAAGACCGCGAGGTGTTCGAGCAGCGCCCGCTCCTGCGGTGTGATCTGGCGCAGGGCCCAGGCGATGGCCTCCTGTACACCGGTGTGCCGGGAGAGGGTCTCCCCGTGCTCGCCGGAGAGGGTCCCCAGGTCCTCCTCCAGGCCGTCCAGGACCTCGCGCGCGGAGCAGAACTTCATCCGCGCCGCGGCGAGCTCGATGGCCAGGGGCAGGCCGTCGGTCCTCTGGCACAGGAGCATCACCGCCTCGTGGTTCTCGGGGGTGAACTCGAATATCGGGCGGATCGCCTGGACCCGCCGCAGGAACAGCCGGACGGAGGGCAGGGACCGGGAGTCGGTCCACTCCTCCCCGTTGCCGGCCTCCGGGGTGGGTAACGGAGCCAGGCGCAGGACGGCCTCCCCGTAGGCTCCGATGGGCGTCGGCCCGGTGACCAGGACGGTCGTCCCCGGGCGGGCGGCGAGCAGGGGAGGGAGGGCCTCCCGGAGTTGGGGGAGGATCTGCTCGCATCCGTCGAGGATCAGCAGCGACCTCCCCTCTCCCGTCGGTGGGGCCCCGGCCACGGGGGAGGGGAGGACGTCGACCAGGGCGGACTCGACCTCCTCCAGGGGGACGTCCGCGGACTTGCCGTAGTTGAGTCCTCCGATCTCCGGGCACACCACGTCGAGTTCGATGATCTTCGTTCCGGCCGTGAAGGTCTCCGCGACCTTCTCCAGGGCCGCGGCGGCCAGCCGGCTCTTGCCCACGCCCACGGGGCCGGTGATGGTCAGAATGCGCACTGCGGGGTCCGAAAGCCACTTCCCCAACCGGTCGAGTTCCGCCTCGCGGCCGATGAGAGGGGTGGAGAAATGGTTCCAGGATGTACGGTACGGGGCGGTTACATAACCCATGGTGCGCGGCAATGAATGCGACATGCTCAATCGTCTTCCGGTGCCGTGGTCCGATCGGTGATGTGCATTGCGCACTGCGCCGGGGTCAGGGGGGTGGTCGTCTCGTGCTCTGCTGGCGGCGGCCCCCGTTGTACGGGAATCCCCGGGCTGCGGGCCGGTGTCCGGTGTCGTGTTCTGTGTACTCTCGAGTACACCCGGTCACCGAGCATAGCGGTAAGGACGGTTCTGTGCCAAGGTTCTCCATTTCCCCCGTGCGGCCGGGCGCCGGGATAATTCATTTGTCCGCATCTCGGAATAGCGGGCGCCGGCGCCGGGCCGGATGTCCGCCCGGATGAGCCGATCCGGCGCCGGCTCCCGCCGGGTCCCGATCGGGACCCCATTCCGTGTTCGTTTCCCGGGATTTCCCCCGGGCCTCTGTGAACGCCCGCCCGCGCCGAAAGGCGTCCGGCGCCGGGGACGGCGCCCGGGTCGGCGAATTCCCCCGGATTTCCCGCGCGGGCCCTTCTAGGTGGCGTACGGCCGCTTCCGGCGGCCCTCGCGCAGCACGTCGGACCACCACATCAGCTGGTCGAGGAAGGCCTTGGCGGCGATCTCCGTCTCCTCCACCTCCACCGGGCGCCCCTCCGCGTCGAAGCGGTCCCAGAAGTTCGGGAAGCTGAGCGTGTTCCGGATGGTGGCGGCGTGGACCTCGCTGAAGACCGGGCGCAGCTGCTCCACCGCGTGCAGGCCGCCGCCCACGCCCCCGTAGCTGACGAAGCCGACGGGCTTGGCGACCCACTCCTGGAAGAACCAGTCGATGGCGTTCTTCAGCGACGCGGGGTAGCCGCGGTTGTAGACCGGTGTCACCACGATGAAGGCGTCCGCCGCCGCCAGGCGCTCGCCCAGCGCCCGGACCCGGTCGGGCGCCTGCTCCCCGTCGTCCCCGGGCAGGACCACCGGGAGGTCCGCCTCGGCGAGGTCGATGAGATCCACGTCGATGTCGCCGTGCGCGCGGGCGCGCTCCGCCACCCACGCGGCAGGGGTCGCGCAGAAGCGGTCCTTGCGGATGCTCCCGATGATCACTGCCACACGTGTACGCTCGTTCTCCACCGTGCAACGGTCCTCTCTGGCGGTCCGGCCGTTCGGCCCGGGGTGCAGGGTTGCGGACCACTGTGCCCCCCGGGGGCTCCGGAATGGTTGTGATCGTGTTCCGGTCCGGCCCGAACCGCCGTAACCGCAGGAAGGGCGTTCGCGGGGGACGCCCGTTCGGCCGGCCGGGGCCCGCGCCGTTCACCCGGCCGCGGAGTCCCCGCGCAGCGGCCCCCACCAGTCGGGGTTCTCCGTGTACCAGGCCACGGTGGACGCGAGCCCCTCGTCGAAGGGCACGCGGGGCGCGTACCCCAGCTCGGTGCGGATCCGGGTGTCGTCCACGGAGTAGCGGCGGTCGTGCCCGGCCCGGTCGGCCACGCGGTCCACGGACGACTCCGGGGCGCCGAGCAGCTCCAAGAGCCGCCGGGTCACGTCGAGGTTGGTGCGCCCGGTGCCGCCGATGTTGTAGACACGGCCCGGCTCGCCCTTGGCCAGGACCAGGCCCAGGGCCCGGCAGTGGTCGTCCACGTGCAGCCACTCGCGGACGTTGAGGCCGTCGCCGTAGAGCGGCACCCGCCCGCCCTTGATCAGGGAGGTCGTGAACCGCGGCACCAGCTTCTCCGGGTGCTGGAACGGCCCGTAGTTGTTGGAGCAGCGGGTGATGCGGGCGTCCAGTCCGTGCGTGCGCACGAAGGACTGCACGAGCAGGTCGGCCGCGGCCTTGGAGGCCGCGTAGGGCGAGTTGGGGGCCACCGGGCAGGACTCGTCCCAGGAGCCCGTCTCGATCGAGCCGTACACCTCGTCGGTGGAGACCTGGAGGAAGCGGACCCCGCCGGCGCGCCGCGCCGCGTCGAGCAGGACGTGGGTCCCGAGCACGTTGGTCCGCACGAACGCCTCGGCCGCCGCGATGGAGCGGTCGACGTGGCTCTCCGCCGCGAAGTTCACCACCGCGTCGTGGCCCGGGACGAGCCCGTCCATCCGGGCCGCGTCGGTGATGTCGGCCCGGACGAACGACAGGCGGGACGACTCCTCGGGCAGCCGCCGGCGGTCCCCGGCGTAGGTGAGCAGGTCGACCGCCGTCACCCGCGCCCCCTCGGTCCCGGGCAGCAGGTCCTCCAGGACGGAACGCACGAAATGCGCGCCGATGAATCCCGCGGCCCCGGTCACCAGAATCCTCATGGTGCCTCCGTGCCCGCCCCGTGTTCGACCGGCGGTCGCGAAGGTTTCATTCACAGAGGGCGGCGCTGATCGTATTGAAACCTCCGATCACCTGAAAATAATGGTTGTGAAAGCCAATGCGGCAAGGATTTACGCGCTGGTTTGTCAGGTTGAAAAAAATGGATCGACGCCATTGACACGCATATCCTTTCCTGCGAGCCTCGGTTCGTCGAATTTCACACGGGAAAGAGTGGTCATGGCCATGCGGGTGTGGGACTACGTGGAAGAGTACGAAGCCGAACGGGAAGAGATCCTGGCCGCGGTCGACAGGGTCTTCCGTTCCGGGCAGCTGGTCCTGGGCGAGAGTGTCCGCGGATTCGAGCGGGAGTTCGCGGGCTACCACGGGACGGCGCACTGCGTGGGAGTGGACAACGGCACCAACGCGCTCGTCCTCGCGCTGGAGGCCCTCGGAGTGGGCCCCGGCGACGAGGTCGTGACCGTTTCCAACACCGCGGCGCCCACCGTGGTCGCCATCCACTCCACGGGCGCCACCCCGGTGTTCGTCGACGTCCGGGAGGAGGACTTCCTCATGGACGTGAAGCAGGTCGCCGCCGCCATCACGCCCCGGACCCGGGCGCTCCTGCCGGTGCACCTGTACGGCCAGTGCGTCGACATGGAGCCGCTGCTGCGGCTGGCCGAGGAGCACGGCCTGGCCGTCGTCGAGGACTGCGCGCAGGCGCACGGCGCCCGGCACCACGGCAGGATCGCGGGCACCATGGGCCACGCGGCCGCCTTCTCCTTCTACCCCACCAAGGTCCTGGGCGCCTACGGCGACGGCGGCGCCGTCCTGACCCCCGACGCCGGGGTCGACGCGAACCTGCGCCGCCTGCGCTTCTACGGCATGGAGGAGCGCTACTACACGGTGGCCACCCCGGCCCACAACAGCCGGCTGGACGAGGTGCACGCCGAGATCCTGCGCGGCAAGCTCGCCCGCCTGGACGCCTACATCGAGGGGCGGCGCCGGGTGGCGCGCCGCTACGCCGAGGCCCTGGCCGACACCGACCTGATCCTGCCCCGGACCGCCCCCGGCAACGACCACGTGTACTACGTGCACGTGGTGCGCCACCCGCGCCGGGACGCGATCATCGAGGCGCTGCGCGAACACGACATCCACCTCAACATCAGCTACCCCTGGCCGGTGCACACCATGAGCGGGTTCGCGCACCTGGGCTACTCCGAGGGCGACCTGCCGGTGACCGAGCGGCTGGCCCGGGAGATCTTCTCGCTGCCCATGTACCCGTCGCTGTCGGAGGGCGCCCAGGACAAGGTCATCGGTGCCCTGAGGGAGGTCCTGGCCCGGATCTGACCGGGGCCGGAACGCTCACGCGTGCCACATGTCGTGGAGGGAGCGCTCCACGGGGATCCGGGGACGCCAGCCCAGCAGGCGTTCGGCGGCGGACACATCGGCCAGGGACCATCCGCCGCCGAACCCGTCCACGTCCCCCTGCGTCTGCTCGACGGCGTCCGCGGGCACCCCGGTCACCTCCACCATGCGGGCGACCATGTCCTTGACCGCGACGGCGCGGCCCCCGCCGATGTTGACCAGGCCCCCGCCGCGCTCACAGGCGCGCACCACCGCGCGGGCGACGTCCCGGACGTCGACGTAGTCGCGGTGGTCCCCCGCTATCCGCAGCGACGGCCGCTCGCCCGCCAGGGCACGGCGGAACGACCGCTGGAGCAGGCCGGGGAAGGAGGCGGGGGAGGGGTGCGGCCCGCACACGTTCGCCAGCCGCAGCACCGCCGGGTCCGGGACCCCCGGGCCCGCCGCGGCCAGCACCGTCTCGCTCGCGATCAGCCTGCTGCGCGCGTAGGCGCCGCGGGGGCGGGCCGGCTCGTCCTCGCGGACCCGCCCGCCCCACGGCTGTTCGCCGTACTCGTGCAGGGTCCCCAGGTGCACCAGCCGGGGCGGGTCCGCCAGCTCCCGAACGGCCCGCACCAGGGTCAGCGCCGCCGTGGTGTTCGCCTCGTGCACGACCGCGTCGGGCCGGTGCCACCCGTCCCTGGCGTTGGCCGCGTCGGTCGCGTTCACCACCGCCGTCACCCGCTCCGAACGCAGCAGCCCGGCGAGCGCTCTGGGCCGCACGGACGTCAGGTCCACGGGGTGGAACGGGTACCCGGACAGGTGCGCGGCCGGCGACCGCGCCAGCGCCACGACCCCGTGGCCGTGCGCGGCCAGGGCGGCGCACACGTGTCGCCCCACCCAGCCGGTCGCGCCGATCACCGCGACCCGCTCACCGGACACGGCCGCCCTCCCCGGCGTGGAGGGACTGTTCGAGGACGAGGCACTCCCGGTAGTCGGGCAGCGCCCCCAGCCGCGCGGCCTCGCCCAGGGACGGGGCCACCCGGTCGCGCTCGGAGATCTGCGTGTGCCCCGGCGGGATCTCCAGCCCCAGGTCGGGGTCGAAGGGGGCGACGGCCCGCTCGTTCTCCGCGACGTACTCCCGGGAGAGGAAGTACGACATCACGGTGTCGTCCTCCAGGGCGACGAAGAGGTGGCCCACACCCACCGGCAGGTAGGCCGACCTCCCCGAGGCGGGGTCCAGTTCGACGCTCTCCCACCGCCCGAACGCCGGCGAGCCGGTGCGCAGGTCGACGATGAAGTCCAGGGCCCGGCCCTGGGGGCAGTGCACGAGCTTGGCCATGCCCGGCGGGGTGGCGGTGTAGTGCACCCCGCGGACCACGCCGCGGCGCGACCGGCTGTGGCTGATCTGCGCCGGGGCGAACAGGGGGTGCCCCGCGGCCTCGGCGAAGGCCGAGGCCAGGAACGGCGAGGTGAACGTGCCGCGGGGGTCGGAGTACACCGGGGCCGTGAACACCAGCGCCCCCGGGATCGACAGCTGACGCGCGCGCATCCTCACCCGTTCCGTCGCGAGGTCGCGACGAACAGGCCGGGGCCCTCCGTCTCGACGTAGTCCACGTCGCAGCCCACCGCCGCGAACGCCTTCTCGTAGATCCCGCGCTCGATGATCGCCAGCACGTGCTCGTCCTCGAAGGCCCGAATGCCCTCCGCGGGATCGGCGACCACGTAGTGGACGCGCATCCGGTGCGCCCCCTCCTCCCTGACCGCGTGCGAGACCCGGGCGATGGTCCGGTCCCCGACCGTCATCACGTCGCCCACGACGTGGCGGTCCAGGGCGGTCTCGGGGAAGTACCACGGCTCCAGGACGATCACCCCGCCCGGCGCCAGGTGCCGCGCGAAGGTGTCGAGCGCCTCGACGAGCCCGCGCTCGCCGCCGGCGTAGCCGATGGAGCTGAACATGCAGGTGATCACGTCGAACCGGCCGTCGATGCGGAAATCGCGCATGTCGCCGATGTGGACGGGGACGTCGGCGAGTTTGGCGCGGGCCACCCGCACCATGTCGGGGGCCAGGTCGATCCCCTCGACGTGCTCGAAGTGCGAGCTCAGGTGCTCCAGGTGCGAGCCGGTCCCGCAGGCGACGTCGAGCAGCGACGCCGCCCCGGGCCGGCGCTCGCGCACCAGCGCGGCGATCTGCCCGGCCTCGCGGGCGTAGTCCTTGCCCCGGCGGCTGTAGATGGCCTCGTACAGGTCGGCCGAGGACCGGTAGATCCCCGAGAGCGGTGCGGAGGGGCTGTTCATGGCGGACTCCTCGTCGGCTGCGCCGGGTCAGACCGTGTGCGGTTCGGGGACGTAGAGGACCCAGCGGCCTCCCTGCTCGCGGAACCACCGCTCCTTCTCCATGATCTCCTCGGCGTGGTTCCAGGCGAAGAGCAGCAGGTGTCCGGGAGGGTCCTCGCGCAGGGCGGCGGGCGGCACCACGGGGATGTGCGCCCCGGGGGTGAGCATGCCCTGCTTGGCCGGGGTGCTGTCGTAGACCCGGCGGATGAGGCCGGGGCCCAGCCCGGCGTAGTTGACGACGGTCGCGCTCTTGGCCGTGGCGCCGTAGGCGTCCACCGTCCCGCCCTCCGCGACGATCCGCTCGAGGAGGGCGATCAGGCCGTTCCTGACCGAGGCCACCGACCCGGCGAAGGCCCGCAGGGTCTCGGGGGAGTGCAGCCCCCGCTCCTCCTCTTCGGCGATCAGCGCGGTCACGGCGTCCGAGACCGGCCGCGCGCCCGCGCGGGCGATGGTGTAGCGCACCTCGCCGCCGTGGACCGGCAGCCGCCGCACGTCGACCAGCTCCAGGCCGTGGCGGGCCACCATCGCGCGCACCGACGTCGCCGAGAACAGGAAGAAGTGCTCGTCGTAGATCTGGTCGAACGAGGTCCGGGACACGATGTCGCCGAAGTAGGGGTCCTCGAACACGAAGACGCCGTCCGGCCCCAGCAGGGCGTCCACGCCCTTGAGGACGGAGTCGATGTAGGGGATGTGGCAGAACGTGTTCGCGGCGAAGATGACGTCCGCGGGGCCCTCCTCCAGCCGCAGCGCCTCCGCCGTGGTGGCCTCGAAGAACTCCTCCCGCACCCGGATCCCGGCGCCGCGCGCCACCGCGGCCACGCTCCCCGACGGCTCGAACCCGACGTGGCGGACGCCCGCGTCGCGCACGGTGGAGAGCATGACCCCGTCGTTCGAGCCGATCTCGACGATGAGCGGGTCGTCCCCGGTCAGCTCCGTCTCCAGGAAGCCCCGCGCCGTGCCGGCGAAGTGCTCGCGCATGACGGAGGAGCCGCTGGAGAAGTACGGGTAGTCGGCGTGGAACATGCGCTCGCGGGGGACCTCCTCCATGAGCTGCACCATGGAGCAGGAGCCGCACTGCCCCACGTGCAGCCGGTAGAAGAACTCCTCGGTGTCGTCCTGCGGCGAGCGGAAGACGTCCGAGAGCGGCTGCCGGCCCAGGTCGAGGAAGCGTTCGACGGACCCGCCGCAGACGCGGCACCGGGTCGTGGCGGGCGGGGACTGCGCGGACGCGGCCATGGGGTCTCCTCCTGAGCGGTGTCGCCCCGGCGGCCCGGACCCCGGGTCCGGGCCGCCGGGGCCGGAGCGATCTGGCCCGAGCATGCCCGCCGGGCGGCGGATCGGCCACGGGCGGTCCCGGCGCGTGTCAGGTCGGCGGGCCGCGCGGCGCGGGCCGGGAGGGGGCCCGGCCCGGAGCGCGGGGCACGTTCTAGGGTGGCCGGTGGGCCCCGGTACCGGGACCCACCGGCCACGACCGACAGGGGAGCACCTTGCCCGACGAACCCACCCCCCTCGACCCCGGCCACTGGGCCGCCCGGCTGTCCGACCTCGCCGGACGGCACGGCGTCCCCGGCGCCCAGCTCGGCATCCTGCGCCTGTCCCCCGACGGGGGGCAGGAGACCGCCGCGGTGGCGCACGGCGTCCTGGACACCGACACCGGCCACCCTGTCACCCCCAGGTCCGCCTTCCAGATCGGCTCGGTTTCCAAGGTCTGGACGGCCACCGTCGTCATGGGCCTGGTCGAGGAGGGCCTGCTGGCCCTGGACACCCCCGTCGCGGAGGTCCTGCCCGAGCTCGTCCCCTCCGCCGGCGCCACCACCGCCGGGGTCACCGTCCGCCACCTGCTCACCCACACCAGCGGCATCGACGGCGACCTGTTCACCGATACCGGCCGCGGCGACGACGCGATCGAGCGCTACGTCGCACCGCTCGCCGACGCCCTCCGCGTCCACCCCCTGGGCGCCACCTTCTCCTACTGCAACTCCGGGTTCGTGCTGCTGGGCCGGATCATCGAACGCCTCACCGGGCAGGTGTGGGACGAGGCGATGCGCGACCGCCTCTTCGCGCCGCTGGGCCTGGAGCGCACCGGCACCCTGCCCGAGCACGCCCTGCTGAACGACCCCGCGACCGGCCACGTCGAGGGCCTGCCCGACCCGGTGCGGACCACGCAGTGGGGGCTGCCCCGGGCCATCGGACCGGCCGGGGGCGTCACCGCCGACGTCGGCGACGTGCTGGCCTTCGCCGCCCTCCACCTGCGCGGCGGCACCACGGCCGACGGGACCCGCCTGCTGTCGCGGGACACCGTCCGCGCCATGGCCGAGCCGCAGGTGGGCCTGCCCGACCCCTACACCCTCGGCGACTCCTGGGGGCTGGGCTGGATCCGCTACGACTGGGACGGGCACCGCGCCATCGGCCACGACGGCAACACCATCGGCCAGTCCGCGTTCCTGCGCCTGCTGCCCGGGGAGGGCCTGGCCGTCGCCCTGCTCACCAACGGCGGCCGCACCCGCGACCTCTACCAGGACCTGTACCGGGAGGTGTTCGAGGCCCTGGCCGGGGTGCGCGTCCCCGGCGCCCTGGAACCGCCCGCCGACCCGCCGCACCACGACGTCACCCCGCACCTGGGCGTGTACGAGGGCGCCGCCGGGCGCCTGGAGGTGCTGGCGGGCGCGGACGGCCCGGTGCTGCGCAGCACCGCCCTGGGCCCGCTGGCCGAGCTGCGGCCCGACCCCGTCCAGGAGCACCCCATGGCGGCGGTCGCCCCCGGTGTGTACGCCACCCGCCCCGAGGACGCCGTGACCTGGTCGCCGGTGACCTTCTACCGGCTGGAGACGGGGCAGGAGTACGCCCACCGCAACGGCCGCGCCCTGCCCCGGGTGGACTCACCCGCCGTGTAGGGCCTCGGCGGTCGCCGTGCCGACGATCCCGGCGGGCGGTCCCTGGTAGAGGACCCGCCCGCCGCGTTCGCCCGGCCCCGGGCCCAGGTCGATGAGGTGGTCGGCGTGGCGCATGACGTCCACGTCGTGCTCGACGACGACCACGGTGTGCCCCCGCTCGACCAGCCGGTCCAGCACCCCGAGCAGCACGGCGACGTCGCCCGGGTGCAGCCCGGTGGTGGGCTCGTCCAGGACGTACAGGGTCGGGCCGGCGGCGTCGCGCAGCTCCCGGGCGATTTTGAGGCGCTGGCACTCGCCGCCGGACAGGCTCGTCAGCGGCCGTCCCAGCCGCAGGTGGCCCAGCCCC
Source organism: Nocardiopsis changdeensis (assembly GCF_018316655.1). Classification (GTDB taxonomy): domain Bacteria; phylum Actinomycetota; class Actinomycetes; order Streptosporangiales; family Streptosporangiaceae; genus Nocardiopsis; species Nocardiopsis changdeensis. Next base: position 3,027,404 of record NZ_CP074133.1, read on the forward strand.
ACCCGGTCCAGGCGGCGCAGCGCCGTCCGGATCGCCTCGTCGGGCAGCAGGGCGAGGGCCTCGGCGACCGTGAGGGCGTCGATGTCGGCGATGGTCAGCCCCGCCACCCGGTGGCGCAGCACCTCCTCGGTGAAGCGCCGGCCCTCGCAGACCGGGCACAGGACCTCCTCGGCCTCCAGGAACGCCAGGTCCACGCGGACCGTGCCCAGCCCGCGGCACTCGGGACAGGCGCCCTCGGAGTTGGCGCTGAACCGGCCCGCGGGCAGCCCGCTGCGCTCGGCGAACAGCGCGCGCAGCGGCGCGGCGATCCCGGTGTAGGTGACGGGGGTGGAGCGCCGGTGGGCGGTCACCGGCCGCTGGTCGAGCACCACCGCCCTGTGCCCCTCGACCAGCTCCGCCGCCAGGCTGGACTTGCCCGAGCCGGCGACGCCGGTCAGGACGGTGAGCACCCCGGTGGGCACGTCCACGGTGACGTCCTTGAGGTTGTTGCGGCGGGCGCCGCGCACCGTGAGCGCCCCGGTGGCCGGGCGGGGCACGGACCGGACCGGCGCCCGGGCGGCCAGGGCCGCGGCGGTGGCCGTGCCCGCGGACCGCAGCGCGCCGAAGGTCCCCTGGTGGACCACCCGGCCCCCGTCGGCCCCGGCCCCCGGGCCGATCTCGACGACCTCGTCGGCGATCGCCATGACGGCCGGGTCGTGCTCGACCACCAGGACCGTGTTGCCCAGGTCGCGCAGCCGGAGCAGCAGCTCCGTCATCGACGCGACGTCGCGCGGGTGCAGGCCCGTGGTGGGCTCGTCGAAGATGTAGGTCATCCCCACCAGGCCCCCGGCCAGGTACCGGACGGTCGTGATCCGCTGGGACTCGCCGCCGGACAGGCTCGCGGTGCCCCGGCCCGGGTGCAGGTACCCCAGCCCGATCCCGACCAGGGCCCGCAGGCGCGCCTCCAGCCCGGCCACCACCGGGGCCACGGCGGGGTCGTCCACCTCCCGCACCCAGGCGGCCAGGTCGGCGATCTCGGTACGGGCGAGCCCGCCCAGGGTGCGGCCGCGGACCGTGGCGGCGCGGGCCGCCGCGTTCAGGCGGTCGCCCCCGCACTCCGGGCAGGGCGCCGCGCGGGTGAACCGGGCCGTCACCTCGCGCTTGCGCTCGGAGGCCTCCCCGCCGGAGCGCAGGTGGATGCGCTCGAACCGCTCCACGATCCCCTCGTACTCGCGGGCGGGCCGGGTGCCCAGCCGCGCCGCGTGCTCTCCGCCGTACAGCAGGGCGCGGCGCTCCTCGGGCGTCCACTCGCGCAGCGGGGTGTCGGCGGTGAAGGGGCCGATGTCGGCGTAGCGCTCGTACCAGTGGCGGCCGTCGCCGAACCCCGGCACCCGGATCGCCCCCCGCGCCAGCGACAGGTCGAGGTCCAGGAACCGGTCGACGGCGCTCACCACGGTCTCGCCCAGCCCCGAGCAGGCCGAGCACATCCCCGCCGGGTCGTTGAACGAGAACCGGGAGGCCTCGCCCACGTGCGGGGTGCCGATCCGGGAGAACAGCAGCCGCAGGTACGCCCAGACCCCGGTGGCGGTGCCGACGGTGGAGCGGGCGTTGCCGCCCAGCCGCCGCTGCCCGACCACCACCACGGGGGAGAGCCCCTCGACGAGGTCGGCGTCGGGGCGGCTCCACTTGGGCAGCCGCTCCCGGGCGAACGGGGGGAAGGTCTCGTTGAGCCGGTGCCCGGCCTCGGCCGCGACCGTGCCGAACACCAGAGACGACTTGCCCGAACCCGACACGCCCGCGAACACCACCAGGCGTCCGCGCGGGATGTCGAGGTCGATGGACTTGAGGTTGTTGGTCCGCACTCCGCGCAGGCGGATCACCGCGTTGGTCTCCATACCGGCGACGCTACGAGCAGATGTGGCCGGAATCCGGCCGCGATATCGGCGAGACTGGACCCATGGCGGACGTCACCGGGCGCACCCTCGCCCTGCTCACCACACTCCAGTCCGGGCGCTCGTTCACCGGGGAGGAACTGGCCGCGCGGCTGGGCGTCAGCCCCCGGACGCTGCGCCGCGACGTGGACCGCCTGCGCGGCTACGGCTACCCGGTGAGCACCCGGCCCGGGCCCGGCGGTCACTACCGGCTGGTCGCGGGCTCCTTCGTGCCCCCGCTGGTGTTCGACGACGACGAGGCGACCGCGACCCTGCTGGCGCTGGCCGCCCTGGCGGCGGGCGGCGCGGCCGAGGGCGGGAGTGTGGAGGAGGCCGCCACCCGCGCCTACGGCAAGGTCGACCAGTACCTGCCCGCGCGGCTGCGGCACCGGGCGGCCCGCCTCCGGGAGAGCCTGGAGAGCACGACGCCGCCCGGGCCGGGCACCGCGGCCGGGAGCCTGGCCGCCCTGGCCGACGCGATCCGGGACCGGCGGACCGTCGCCTTCGACTACCGGGGGCGCACCGGGCGGGAGTCCTCGCGGCGGGTCGAGCCCCACCGGCAGGTCCACCACCGGGGCCGGTGGTACCTGCTGGCCTGGGACACCGGCCGCGAGGACTGGCGGGTGTTCCGCACGGACCGCATGGACGGCCTGCGGACGACGCACGACGCCTTCACACCCCGGCCGCTGCCCGCCGACACCGCCGCGGAGTACCTCCGGCGCGGCCTGGACCGCGAGCGCACACGGGTCGTCCTCACCGTGACCGCGCCCGCTGCGGCGGTCGCCGACGCCTTCGCCGAGCACGACGCCGAGGTCGAGGCACTGGCGGGGGAACGGACCCGGGTGGCGGTCATGGCCGACACCTGGGAGTGGCTGCTCACGCCCCTGGCGTTCCTGGACGCCGACGTCACCGTGCACGGGCCGCCGGAGGTGCGGGCGGCCCTGCGCGCCTTCGGCGCCCGCCTGGCGGGACAGCGGTAGGCCCCGGCCGTCCGCGGCGCCGTTCCGGACCCGGGTGGGCGCCGCCCAGGCCCGGCCGCCGTGTCCACCGGACCGGGTGCGGGGGCGTCCGCCGACCACGGCCGGGGCCGCCGAGGGCGCCCGGACCCGGCGGCGCCCGCCCCGGCCTTCGCTGTACCGTTCCGGCCGAGTGGAGCGCCACCCGGGCCCGGGTGCGAGGTCCTCCGCCGGCCGCCCCCGGCCCCGGGGGACACCGCCGACCCCCTGCGCTGGGGCGGTAACAGTGCGCACGTACGGCGTTCACCGGGTCGCGACCGATGGTCCCCGACCGTTCACACCGCGTTGCCCCCGGGCGGCTACCGTCGCTGCGTCAGCGTTCCCCGGCAGAAAGGCACCCCCCGTGTCCCCCCTCGCCGCCCGCCGCGCCTTCGCCCTGTTCGGCTCGACCCTCCTGGCCCTGACCGCGGTCGCCGCCACCGCCCCCGCCGCGACCGCGGCCACCGACCCCGAGCGCGTGATCCTCACCCCCACCGCCGACCCCGCCACCTCGCAGACCCTCACCTGGCGCTCGGACGGCTCCGGCGACCCGGTGCTCCAGATCGCCCCGGCCGCCGACCCCGACCGGGTCGACACCGTCGAGGGCGCCGACACCGCCTCGGTCAACGGCACCTTCCACGCCGCCACCGCCACCGGCCTGACCCCCGGCACCGACTACCGGTACCGCGTCGGCGACGGGACCTCCTTCAGCCCCTGGCGGGTCTTCACCACGGCCTCCTCCGGCGCCGACCCCTTCACGTTCCTGTACTTCGGCGACATCCAGAACGGCATCTCCACCGGCGGCGCCACCATGGTGCGGGCCGCCCTGGCCGCCGAGCCCGACGCCGAACTGGCCGTCCACGCGGGCGATCTCATCAACACGGCCGACAGCGAGTCGGAGTGGACCGAGTGGTTCGACGCCATCGGCCCCGAGGCCGCGGGCACCATGAACCACATCACCGCCCCCGGCAACCACGAGTACTCGCTGCTGTCCCTGAGCCGCTACTGGACCGCCCAGTTCCCCGGCGCGGGCAACGGCCCCACCGGCGGCCGCCACCTGCCCGAGACCGTCTACCACACGGACTACCAGGGCGTGCGGTTCGTCGTCCTGAACTCCAACTACCGCAACGCCGCCCCGCTGAGCACCCGCTCCTGGCTGGACACCCAGCAGCGGTGGCTGGCGGACACCCTGGAGTCCAACCCCCACGAGTGGACGGTGGTCACCTTCCACCACCCCGTCTTCTCCAACAGCCCCAGCCGCGACAACCGGCCGCTGCGCGACGCCTGGCTGGACACCCTGGAGGAGCACGGCGTCGACCTGGTCCTCCAGGGCCACGACCACTCCTACGCCCGCGGCAACCTCACCGCCAACCGCACCGACGACCCGGCCGTGCAGACCGGGACCGTCTACACCGTCGCGGTGACCGGCACCAAGATGTACGACGTCTCCGACGGCAACTGGACCTCCAACGGCGCCGAGGCCCGCGTCCAGATCGCCGACACCCCGACCTTCCAGGCCGTGGAGGTCGACGGCGACCGGCTGGTCTACACCGCGCGCACCGCCGACGGCACGGTGGTGGACGCCTTCACCATCGACAAGAGCGACGGCAAGCGCGTCACCGACACGCTCTGACCGGGAGCGGCGCCCCCGGCCCCGGGGGCGCCGCGGCCCTCCCGGCGGGGCCCGCCCTAGGCGCGGGGCCGCTCCGCGCGCCCGGCGCCCACCAGCCCGGACTCGTAGGCGGCGATCACCAGCTGGGCCCGGTCCCGGGCGTGGAGCTTGGCCAGCAGCCTGCCGATGTGGGTTTTGACCGTGGCCATGCTCAGGTGCAGGTGCTCGGCCAGCTCCGAGTTCGAGAACCCCGAGGCGACCAGCCGCAGCACCTCCGTCTCCCGCTCCGTGACACTCCCCGGCAGGGCGGACGGGCGCCCGGCCCCGGGGCCGCGGACGAAGGCGGCGATCAGCCGGCGGGTGACCGAGGGCGACAGCAGCGACTCCCCGGAGGCCACGACGCCGACGGCCTCGATCATCTTCGCGGGCGGGGTGTCCTTGAGCAGGAAGCCCGCCGCCCCCGCGTGCAGCGCCGCGTAGACGTACTCGTCCAGGTCGAAGGTGGTGAGGACGAGCACGCGGACCCCGGACGTCCGGGGGTCCGCGCAGATCCGGCGGGTGGCCTCGATGCCGTCCAGGACCGGCATGCGGATGTCCATCAGGACGACGTCCGGCAGCAGGCGCCGCGCCTCCTCCACCGCCTCCGCCCCGGTGGCGGCCTCGCCCGCGGCGGCCATCCCCGGGGTGTGGTCGATCAGGAACCGGAGGCTGCCCCGGAGCATCGCCTGGTCCTCCGCGACCAGCACCCGGACGCCGGGACCCGTCACCGCCCCTCCTCCGCGACCGGCAGGCGCGCGGAGACCGCGAACCCGCCGCCCGGGCGCGGCGCCGCCGAGAGCTCGCCGCCGTACAGCAGCACCCGTTCGCGCAGGCCCGCCAGCCCGTGCCCGCCCGGGAGGCGGGGCCTCCGCCTGCCCGCCGGCCCCTCGTCCACGACGTCGACGGCGACCGTGCCGCCCCCGACGGCCACGGTGATCCGGCACCGGGTCGGAGTGGCGTGCTTGACCGCGTTGGCCAGGGCCTCCCGCACGATCCGGTGCACCAGGGCCCGCGGGCCGTCGGCCAGGGACCCCAGGCCGCCGACCGACGACTCCACGTCGACCCCGGCGCGTTCCGCGTCCTCGATCGCCTCCCGCAGGTCCCCGTCGGCGGGGGAGAGCGGTCCGCCCTCCCGCAGCGCCCCGAGGGTGCGGCGCACGTCCGTCAGCGCGGACCGGCCGATCTCCTCGATGTCCCGGAGCGCGGCTCGCGGGTCGGCCTCGGGCACGTGGGCGGCCACACCCGCGCGCACCGTGATCAGGCCCAGGGTGTGCGAGACGGCGTCGTGCATGTCACGGGCGATCCGCAGCCGCTCCTCGGCCGCCGCCCGCTCCGCCAGGTGCCGTTCCCACCGGCTCTCCCGCTCCCTCCGGGCCCGGGCGGCGGACCCCAGCGCCCAGGCGCCGCCGACGACCGCCGCCACCAGCAGGGCCAGGCCGACCGCCTCCGCCCGGTCACCGGAGGGGGTGACCAGCGCCTGACCGGCGTACACCCCGGCGCAGACCACCGCCAGCGCGGCGGCGAGCGCGGACGCCGAACGCCGGGAGGGCGGCGCGGACCCCGCGGTGTGGGCGGCCAGCGCGGCCGCCAGATAGGGCTCCCGGGTGAGGTCCAGGAGGGTGGCGGCGGTGAGCGCGGCCAGGATCACGCCCAACGCCGCCAGGGGCCACCGGCGGCGGAACACGAGCGGCGCGCCGACCCCGAGGGCGATGGCGACGGCGAGCCAGGGCGGGCCGGGGTAGGCGGGCTGCCCGTCGGTCCCGGGCAGCTGCGCGAAGCCCGTGTAGACCGCGGTCGCGGCGACCGCCGCCACCAGGTCCTGGACACGGGGGCGACGGACATCGCGGGAATCCATGGCGTAAAGGTACCGATACCGGTGTGCTCAGCCCAGCCGGCCCAGGACGGTCAGCGCCGCCAGCGCCGCCAGGGCCGCCGCCCCCCACCCCAGGACCGCGGCCGGCCGCGGCCTGGGCCGGGCGCGCAGCAGTTCCACCCCGGTGGGCACCAGCGCGATCGCGAGCCCGGCCACGGCGACCAGCGACAGCGGCGCGGTGCCCTTCAGCACGCCCAGCGGCAGCGCCGCGGTCGCGGCCAGGGCCAGGGCGCGGACCGGCCCCAGGACCCGGGCGCGCAGCGCGCCGAACGCGAGGACGCCCCAGCCGGCCGGGAGGACGAGATTCAGCGTCGAGAACACGTGGAAGGCACCGTAGGTCTCGGAGACGACCCGGGCGGTGGCGGCGGCCCCGACCGCCTCGGCCGACCGGAGGGCCATGTGGTCCGCCCCGGCGTGGAAGACACGGGCGGCCAGCCCGGACACGACCGCGAGCCCGCCCCACAGGCCCCAGGCGGGGGCGCGCTCGGCGACGCGCGCCGCGAGCACCGCCGCGGCGGGCATCAGCAGCAGGAGCGCGGTCCCGGTGAGGGCGTGGGAGGCGGCCATGGCGGCGGGGTGGTGCTCATAGGCGGTGAGCTGCGCGGCGGGGGTGAACGCGGCGGGGAGGCGCAGCAGCATGCCGGCCGCCAGGAGCAGGGGGGCGAGGACCATGCACGCGCCACCCACCCACCGGACCGGGAGGGCGCGGGTCGGAGCGGGCGCGGACGCGGGAGGAGCGGATTCGGGAGGAGTGGCCATGCGCCCCACCCTGCCGGGGGAGCGGCCCCGGGGCGTCGGACCGGGGTCCGGTCCCGGGAGTCCTACCGGGGTAGGAGCTAGCGCGCACGGCCGACGCCGCCCCGGCCCGGCAGGCCCGGCAGGCCTGACCGGGCCTGCCGGGCCGACCGGGCCCGCGCCGCGGCCGGACGCGGCGGGCCCCTCCGGCGGGACGGCCGGACGGGCCTGCCGAGGCTCAGACCGGGGCCTTCCCCGCCTTCTCGGGCTCGGGGTCCCAGCACTGCACGTTGGGCAGGCCCGGCAGCCGGTCCGCGGTGAAGACCGGGTCCAGGCCCTGCCTGCGCTGGTCCGTGTAGTCCTTGAGCAGTTTCAGCGCGACCCCCGCCAGCGGGACGATCGCCGCCAGGTTGACCAGCGCCATGAAGCCCATGGTCGTGTCGGACAGCGTCCACACCAGCTGGATCGAGCCGATGGAGCCCAGGAAGGTCGCCACCAGGAACACCCACTTGTACGCGGTCAGCAGCTTCTCGCTCGGGTTGAGGAAGCCGACGTTGGACTCGCCGTAGTAGTAGTTGCCCAGCACCGAGGTGAAGGCCAGCAGGAAGATGATGACGGTGAGGGCGTGCACCGCCCAGGCGCCCAGGTTCGCGCCCAGGGCGTCCTGGGTCATCGTGGCCCCCAGGTCCTCGCCGTAGGCCGGGTCGGACACCAGGATGATGAAGGCGGTGACCGAGCAGACGACGAGGGTGTCGAAGTAGACGCCCAGGGTCTGCACCAGCCCCTGCTTGACCGGGTGGCTGACGCTCGCCGTCGCGCCCGCGTTGGGCGCCGACCCCAGCCCGGCCTCGTTGGAGAACATCCCGCGGCGCACGCCCTGGATGATCGCCGTGCCCAGCCCGGCGGCGGCGATCTCGCGCAGCCCGAACGCGTGGGTGAACATGAGCGCCAGGACGCCGGGGACCTTCTCGATGTTCATCAGGACGACCGCCACACCCAGCAGCAGGTAGGCGAGGGCCATGAACGGCACCAGCAGCTGGGCGACGTGGGCGATGCGCCGGATGCCGCCGAAGATCACCGCGGCGGTCAGCGCCACCAGGCCCAGCCCGATGGCGGCGGGCAGCCACGGCATGGCGCCGGTGTCCGCGCCCAGTTCCGCGGCGGACCCGGCCAGGGTCGTGGAGATGGTGTTGGCCTGCACGGCGTTGAAGACGAAGCCGAAGGTCACCGTGATGGTGATCGCGAAGACCACGCCCAGCCAGCGCCTGCCGAGCCCGTACTGCATGTAGTAGGCGGGGCCTCCCCGGAAGCCGCCCTGGTAGGGCACCTTCCACAGCTGGGCCAGCGTGGACTCCACGAAGCTGGCCGCGCCGACCAGGAGCGCCATCATCCACATCCATACCACGGCGCCGGGACCGCCCAGGGAGATGGCGGTCGCGACGCCCGCGACGTTTCCGGTGCCGACCCGGGCCGCGGCGGACACCGCGAACGCCTGGAAGGACGAGATGGAGCGCCTGCCGTCGCCGTCCGTCTGTGTGGAGCCGCCCAGCGCTCGGAACATGTCGGGCAGCAGGCGCAGCTGCACCAGCCCCAGGCGGACGGTGAAGTACAGGCTCGCGGCGACCAGCACCACGATGACCAGGGGCCAGAAGAGGTCGTTGTTGAAGGCGCCGATGGCGTCGGTCAGCCCTTGCATGGGAGAGAGGATCACCGTTTCCACAGAGGAGGTCAGTACGAAGGGCCTTTCTCGCCCGATTCGCCCGCATCAAACACGGAGCGACCGACAGGACACCTCCTGTCACGTAATCGTTGCCCGACCGTGGTGGCATCGGGACCCGTGCGCGTCGCCGGACCCGGGTGCCCCTGTGTCCGATGGGGCGCGAGTGCCACCCGAACACCCATGGGACGCTGTACGGTCGGAGCGGACGGTCCGGAGTCCCGCCCCCCGGCGGAGCCGGGCCCCACGCCCGCGACGACGAGGACCACGGTGAACGACAACGACCGGTACGGGGACGCGGCGCCCGCGCGGGTGACCGCCGCGCAGGTGGAGGAGGCGGCCGCCCGCCTCGCCGACGTCATCGCGCCCACCCCGCTCCAGCGCAACGAGCGCCTCTCCGCGCGCTACGGCCTGGACGTGCGGCTCAAACGCGAGGACCTCAACGCCGTCCGCTCCTACAAGGGGCGCGGCGCCCTCAACTTCGTGCGCTCGCTCGACCCCGCGCGCCGGGAGCTGGGCGTGGTCTGTGCGAGCGCGGGCAACCACGCCCAGGGGGTGGCGTTCGCGTGCGCCTCGCTGGGCATCCGGGCGCGCATCCACCTGCCCAGGACCACCCCGCGCCAGAAGCGCGAGCGGGTGACCGCGCTGGGCGGGGGGAGCGTGAGCGTCATCGTCGCCGGGGACACCTACGACGACGCCGCTGCGGCCGCCCGGGCCGACGCCGAGGTGCTGGGGATGACCCTGCTGCCCGCCTTCGACGACCCGCGCACCATCGCCGGGCAGGGCACCGTGGTCAAGGAGGCCGTGGAGCAGCTCGGCCGGGCCCCCGACGCCGTCGTGGTGCCGGTGGGCGGCGGCGGGCTCCTGGCGGGGACGCTCACCTGGCTGCGCGTGCACCACCCGCGGGTCCGGGTGATCGGCGCCGAGCCGGAGGGGGCCGCGAGCATGGCGGCCGCCCTGTGCGCGGGGCGGCCGGTGGACCTGGACCACCTCGACCCGTTCGTGGACGGCGCCGCCGTGCGCCGGGTCGGCCGCATCACCCACGCGGTGGCGGCCGAGCGCCCGCCGCACCTGGTCGCCGTGCCCGAGGGGCGCATCTGCCGGGAGATGCTCGACCTGTACCAGACCGACGGCATCATCAGCGAACCCGCGGGCGCGCTCGCCTCCGCCGCGCTGGACCTGGACGTCGACCTCCCGGAGGGCGCGACGGTCGTGTGCGTGCTCTCCGGCGGGAACAACGACGTGAGCCGGTACGCCGAGATCGTCGAGCGGGCGCTGGTCCACGAGGGGCGCAAGCACTACTTCCTGGTGGACTTCCCCCAGGAGCCGGGCGCGCTGCGCCGCTTCCTCGACGACATCCTGGGACCGGACGACGACATCACCCGGTTCGAGTACGTCAAGCGCAACAACCGCGAGACCGGCCCCGCCCTAGTGGGCGTGGAGCTGGGGGCGCCGGAGGACCTGGAGCCCATGCTCAAGCGCATGGAGGCCGCCCCGCACCGCATCGAGCGGGTCCGCCCGGACAGCCCCCTCTTCGGTTTCCTGGTCTGACCCCGTGCACGACCGCGCCGTGGAACTGACCGAACCGTGCACGGCCTGCGGCGGAGCCCGCACCGGCTGGGCGGGTCAGTCCGTCGAGGACGGCCGCCTGCACTGGACGCTCGAATGGCTCTGTGCCTGCGGTCAGGTCTGCGCCCGGGGCAGATCCGTCGTGCGGTCAGCCGCCGGGGAGGAGGTCGGGGCGGACGGCGCGGAACGCGCGGACGAGCTCGCCGTGCCGGGCCCGATTCGGCTTGATCCGCACCTTCTCGCGCTCCAGGCCGACCCAGTGCGGCAGGTCGACGCCGTACAGGGGCTCGCGGGTCACCACGTCGACGGAGAACTGCGGCTTCCGACCCGAAGCCTGGTGGTCGATCCCCACGTCCTGGCTCACGCCGAGCACCTCCGACCAGGGGATGCGGGCGCGCACACCCGCGAACGAGCCCTTCGGCTCCTGCACCAGGGTGATGCCCTCATCGTCCAGTTCGACGCCCTGCACGGTCGTGTAGCGCGGTGTTCTCCGCAACAGCGGGCGGCTGACCAGCGCGAAGAAGACGGTGAGGAACAGCATCACGCCCGCGCCTCCGTACTCCCCGTTCACCGCCGAGACCACGGTCAGCACGGCCAGCCCGAGCGCGAAGTAGACGCAGACCACGGTCGTCACCAGCCAGCCGGCGGCCTGCTGCCACCGCATGTCCACCCGCCGCACGCCGGCCCCGGCGGGCCCGGGGGCCGCCTCCGGCGCGGACTCCGCGGCGGCCGCCGACTTCACCGCCTCAGGCGCCGCCGACCGGGCCCGCCCCGCCCCGGCGGGGCGCCAGACCCCGATCTCCTTCTCGACGCGGCTCAGCAGGTCATCGCCCAGGGTGACGACGATCCGGGGCCGCGAGGCCGTCGTCCCCTTCCAGTTCCTCCCGGCGGGGACGAGCGTCGCCCACCGCACCACGGGCTCGGACACCCCGTCCCCCCGCTTCAGGTGGATCTCCAGGGTGCGCCCGGGGGCGGACCCCTTGCTCACGCTCCGGGTGACCAGGTGCACGTCCCGCCAGGGGACGAACACCGTGCCGCCGCGCGCCCATGACCGGCGTTCACGCACGAGGCCGATGCCCCGGTCGCCGACCTCCACGCCCTGCTCCGCCAGGTGGCGCGGGCCGGTCAGCACCAGCGCCAGGAGCGGGACGAGCAGCAGGGCGCCCAGGACCCCGAACACCACCAGGTCTCCGGACGGGTCCTCGACGTTGCCCCTGACGTACGCGGCGTAACGGGCGCCGGCGCCGAGCCCCACGGGCAACAGCAGGATCAGGCCGAAACCGATCCAGCTGCCGATCCAGTACTGCACCTGGTCTTTGCGCACGTCCACCCGGCCGGAGCCGGGCGCGGGGGAGGAGGCGGGCATGGGGGTCCTGTCCTGAGGCGGGGTGACAAGCCGACCGTACCGGGAACCACCGGTCGGATGTGCGCCCGAACCGTCCGCACCGGATGCCCCGGCGCCCGCCCCACCCGGACGAGCCCGTCGGCCGGGCACAACACGGCGGCCCGGCCGCTAGCACGGGTCGGTCGGGATCACCGAGAGGGCGTCGTCGCTCACGTCCGCCCCTCCTCCTTCGCGGCGAGAAACCCGTCCAGGAGCCGGAACAGCGTGGCGACGGCGTGTTCCTCCTCTTCGCGAGTCAGGTCCCTGAGGCGTTCCTCGTCGGGGAAGGCGATCCTGCGCGCCTGGCCCCACCAGCCGGTGACGCCGCGCGGGGTCCCCCGTGCCTCGATCCACGCGTCGAACCCGCCCAGCACGGATCTCCCGCAACGTTGCGCGTGACTCTCGTACCCGTGGAGGAAGGCGACCGCCAGTTCGAAGGACGTCCTTCCGGTGTACATGCCGGGTCGTTTCCCCACCAGCGCCAGGAACTCCCGGTCGCTCAAAGCCGTGACGTCGAACAAGGAACCGCACCTCTCACACCGTGGCCGATGCGCGGCACCCTAGCCCCCTCAGGGGACCCGGAAAACCGCTGGTCCGCTGTCCTGTTTATCCCCTCTGCTCGAAGTTGGCGGAGGCCTTCGTGTGAAGGGTGGAGGCTTGGCCTCACCGTCCTGAGACGCCCGGAAAAGCACCGATAGGTGCCCCGTGCCGGTGTAGGTTCTCTAATTCTGTCCGGGCACGGGCACGGATACCTTCGAATTCCCGTATCCGAACGCTCCTCACGACGCGTTGAACCTGGTGCGGCAGCCTGTGGCGTGCGGCGAGCGAAAGTGCTTCGTCGTACAGGGCATGTGCACTGGTGAGGTCTCCCGCCGCTGACAGCGCGTCGGCCGAGGTGACCGCCTCGATGGCCGCCCACTGAGGGGCCGGGGCCTCTCCTGGTCCCGGGCGTGACTGGGCCAGCTTCGCTGCAGCAGCGGTGCGCCCGGTTTCCAGCAGCCCCCTCATGCGCACCTCGCGCAGGGAGAAGGAGGTGAAGAGGATTCCGCTCGGCCCTGCTTCATCCATCAACCGCTCGGAGGCGGCCACGGAGCCATCATGCAGTTCCGTGTTTCCCTGTTCGCCTGCCGCGCGGGCGAGCAGGATCAGGGTCTGTCCGCGTTCCTGCGTCTCATGGGAGAGTTCGGCGGCCTCGGTCAGTCGCGCGATGGCGGCACCGTGGCGGCCTGCCTTTCTCAGCTCATTGCCGTGCATGCGTAGGGTGTGGCCGAGGAAGGAGCTGTTGTCCAGGTGGCGGGCCAAGCGCATGGCCTGCCCTGTCCAGTAGGCGGCCAAGTACAGCCTTTCCTCCGCCAGGACGTGACCCAGCGACGTTCCCAGCGTCGCGCGTGCCCGCGCCAGCAGGGATGCGGTCCCATGGTCGACAAGCCCTTCCTTGAGCCGAGCCTCCAACCGTGCCACCAGGGGCCACAGCTCCTCGACTGCTTCGGCTGCGCGTCCGGCCTGCCGGGCTATCTCCGCGAGCCGTACGGTCGACTCCCCGAACTGTAGGGCCGCAAGGAAGTCCGCGTCTTCCTCGGTGCTGATCCCCAAGGCGTGGGGAGGGATCGACAGAACCCGACTGATGTGCGCCAAGCCCTGGCGGTCGCCGATGGTGCGCTGGCGACGCTCCAGAAGGGAGATATAGGAGGGGTCGTAGCCCAACAGCTCACCCATCGCCGCCTGGGACAGTCCTGTCAACCTGCGGTAGCAGCGAAGGATCACCGCGAGTTCACGGCTTTCCAGGGCCTGGCGTGCTTCGGGCAGCAACCAGAGCCAGCGCGCCGCCGGCCTGGCGCTCATGCGCGCGATCGGGAGAACCAGTCCAGCACCGAGCGCTTGTAACCCTCTGGCATCGGCAGGCCGGGGACCTCGGCCTCGGTGAACAGGCCCGCCTCCTTGTGCTCGCTGGAGACCACGACCGGCGCCCGGGAGTCCACGCGGCACCCGTAGGTGACGATGAAGACGTGCCGGTCGACCTGGGTGATGTGATAGATCCACGAGTCGAGGACGGCGGACACCTCGACCGGCCAGCCCGTCTCCTCCTCGATCTCCCGGGCCAGGCACTCCTCGGGGGTCTCTCCGATCTCGATCTTGCCGCCGGGCAGTTCCCACTCATCGCGCTCGTTGCGCAGCAGCAGTACCCGGTCGTCACGGATCACCACCCCCTTGACGGAGACGGGGAACATACGCGGAACGTAGGGGGTGTCCGACACGGGAGGGCTCGCTTTCGAAGGCGTACGGGCTCGACGCTAGCGAAACTAGCATCGGGCCGCCCGGTTTTCGGTGGACACCGCCTTGACGGATTGTCACTGGACCTTCCCGAAGCCGGTCCGTGAAGCTGAGCGGTGTGGACGAGACGACACTCCCTCCGGCCGTCGACGACGGCTCCCTCCTCATCCGGTACCTTGTCGACCTGCACGGCTCCGACTTCCAACGGCGCCTGTGGTCCGCCCTCTCCGGAGACGGCCTGGCCACCTTCACGGGAATCCTTGACCGAAGCGCGTTCGCGCGTCTGGCCCGAGGCCTGGCGGCCCTTTACCCCCACCCCGACGCGGACCCTGACGGGCTTACCCTGCTGCATGCCCGAGAGAGTGGGGAAACGCTCGGAAAGCGCGGGTTCAGCGACGCGGAGCTTCTTCCGCACACGGAGCGGTCGTGCACGACGGTTCCTCCGCACCTGCTCATGCTCGTGTGCCTGACGCCTGGACTCCACGGCGGAGAGACCCTTCTCATCGACGGTCGCTCCGTGGCCGAGGACCTCGCTCGGACCGAACCGGAGTCATGGCGTGTGCTGTCGGGTCCGCGTACCGCCTATTTCGGGGGAGCAGCCGGCCATGCCGGATCGATCTTCGAACCTCTCAGTTCCGGAAGGTGGATGATCCGTCTGCGCCTGGACGAACTCGTCCGCTTCGCACCCCAGACCCTGCCCCATGTGGCGATTCTGAGGAAGGTCATAGGCAGGCACACGAAGACTCTGCTTCTAGAGCCGGGACAGGGATTCATCCTCGACAACACCCGCTGGCTCCACGGCCGCCGCTCCTTCCAAGGGCCGCGCACGATGCTGCGGGCCCTGGGAGAACTGCGTGAAGGTCTCTCCCCGGAACGCGGCTTCCCCGTACTTCTTACCGACCTCGAACGCACGACCGGAAAAGGGTGGACATGACGAAGATCGTCAAGCAGAGCGCCCGCGCCCTCCTGTTCGACGAGCACCGGCGGCTGGTGCTCATCAAGCGCACCAAACCCGGGCAGGAGCCTTACTGGGTCTCCGTGGGCGGCGGGCTGGAGCCGGAGGACGCCGACGCAGAGGCCGCGCTGCACCGCGAGGTGTCCGAGGAGTTGGGTGGGAAGATCGACCGGGTCCGCCAGGTCCTGCTCATCACCGACGACCTTCCCGGAGGCGTGGGCCTTCAACATGTCTTCGTCGCCCGGCTGCTCTCCGCTGACCTGGGGCAGCGTACCGGGGCCGAGTTCACCGAACCCGGCCGCGGCACCTACGAGGTGGTCGCCGTTCCCGCCACCCGTGACACTCTCGCGGACATTCGCCTCCTGCCGCCCCGGCTCGCCGACTTCCTCCAAGCGAACCTCCACGGCCTCCTCGCCCTGGTGAACCAGGGCGACGAAACCTGACCGGGATGGGACGCGATGACCGGATTCGTCAGTCTCAACGGCCCCGACAACAGCGGCAAGTCGACGCAGGTGCGCATGCTCGCCGACGGTTGGGAGGGGTTCTGCGACCTGGGCCCCGTCCACCGGCACGATCCGGTTCCCTGGTCCCGGGTGTCGGGTCAGGACTACGCCGCCTGGTGGTTCGCCACCTCCACCACGGAGGAACTGACCGCCATGCTGTTCGCCGGCCACGCCAAGCGGGCACGGGCGCTGCCTCCGGGAAGGACCGGGCTCCTCGACCGCGGCTGGTACATGCTGCTCGCCACAGCGATCGCCACCTGCGCCGTCAAGGAGTCGGTATCGGTCGAGGGCGCCTGGCACCGCGTCAGGGCCCTCGTCGGCGCTGAGGAGCCTGAACCGTGCGAGCTCCCGGTCCTGCTGCTGCCCTCGACCGATACCGAACGCAGCATCGCCATCGCTCGGCGCCGCGACCACAGCCCGTGGACCGGGACCTACCTCGACTACCAGATGCACCTGCACCGCGTACTTCTGCGCATGGCGCACCAGGACGTGTTCGTCGAAGTCGTGTCCGACGACCTCCTCAACGCCGACGAGACACACGTGCGCATCCGCCGGGCCCTCCTCGCCCGAGGGATCGGCGCCCCCGCGAACCGCTGACCGTGAAGGACGGACCACCCCCGTGACCCCTCCCTGCCTCTTTCTCGACGAACCCCTCGAACCCCTGACCGGCCGACTCCCTCCCAAGGAACGCGAACGCCTCCGGGAAGTGGCGGCCCGGCTGCACCACACGAACCACCTGCTGTGGACGGCCGAGGACACGGTCCGGGGCAGCACACTCGACACGTCCCGGGTCGCCGACGGCAAACGCACCATCGACCGGCTCAACATGGACCGTGCCCGCCACACCGAGCGCCTGGACGAAGTGATCGCCGCGGCCTGTCCGCCCTGCGACGGGACCGTACCGCTGCACACCGAATCCATCGGCTCCGTGGTCGACCGGCTGTCGGTGTCGGTCCTTCGGCTGCACCACACGCGGCTGGCGGCGGGCGACGACCCCGGCGTCCGGGCACGCCTGGCCGGGGTGGAAACACAGCTCCAGGAGGTGGGCGAAGCGCTCCGACTCCTTGCCGAGGACGTCTCGGCCGGTCGACGGCGGCTCCCCCAGGGGGCGAGGTTCAAGCTCTACGGCACCACCGTGCGCACCCGGACACGTCCGGTGCCGAGCTCCCACCTGCCACGGGTCATCGCACTGGGCGGCCTGAGCGAGTGCGGCAAGACCACCTCCGGGATCTTCCTGAACCGGGACGAGGGCGCCGCACGGTTCAAGATCGGCTACCTCCTCACCCAGGCCGCCGCCCGCCAGGGCCTGGCCGCCCCCTACGTCCTCTCACCGCAACGGCAGGCCGAACTCCTCCTGGAAGAACTGAACCGGTTCGCGGACGCCCACCGGGACATCCGCCTGATCACCATCGAATCCGTGCACAGGGCCGAGTCGATCGCGGCTCTCAAGGAGATGATGGGCGAACTCCTCCACGTGGTCTACATCGACGCTTCCCGTCCGCTGAGGCTGGCACGGTCGGGAGGGGACGAGCGGGCGCTGGAGGAGAAGGACCGGGTCAAGACCGGACGGGGCGCGGACCGGATTCCGGCCGATGCGGTCCTGGACAACTCCGGCAGCGTGATCCGGCTGCACAGCAGGTTGCGCCACCTGGCCGGGCCTGCGGTCGGTGCTCGGTTCAAGCTCCTTCCTCCCCAAGAGCTGGCCCTGCCTCCGGCGGTTCGGGAGGCGACATCGCGGCTCACCGATGCGCTGTCGGCCCTTCCCGACGACCGGTGCCTGGCCGCGTTGACCGGCAGCGCGGCCCACGGCGGTTGGAGGCAGGGGTGGTCCGACATCGACCTGCTCGTGTTCTCCGAGGAAGGACACGGTGAGGAGGTGAAACGGGCGGTCGAGGTCTACCGGGCCGCCCTTCTGGCCCAGAACGGTATCCACCTGGGGGCGACGCTCCTGCCCCTCGCCGAAGCACAGGCCCGCCGTCTTCCCAATCGGGTGCTCGCGGCGCTGGTCATGCTCCAGGAAGGCGCTCCCGCCCTCCTTGCCGGCCCAGGGCTGAGGCTCCCGGTGATCTCACGGGCAGAAGTGGAACGAGCGACTCCCGCCGCCCTGGCCGACGTGGTCGCCACCACCCGGCGACTGCGCCACGACCCCGGCCGGGGACGGATCCGTCCCCTGTACAAGCACGTGGCCCTGATCTGCCGACTCCTGCTCAGAGAACAGGCGGTCTGGGTGGACGGAGGCGACGCCGTCACCGAAGCACAGAGGCTGCTGCCCGACCTCGGATCCCTCGGTCTTCCGCCCGTGGACGAGGTCATAGCCGCCCACCGCGAGGGGGTGGACCGGCACCGGGTGCTCGGAGCGATCGAGGCGGCCGCCGACCGGCTGCTCGCCTGGCACCGACGACAGTGCGCCGCCTGAACGCGACCAGGAGAGGAAAGACATGGAAGCCGTGACCGAGGAAACCGGATTCCACGCCGAGATCGTTCCCCGGCTGGACGCCGGGCCCGGAAGCCGCCCCGAGCGGGTACTCCACGCCCTGGACGGTACCCGCTCCGCTGTACCGCCTGCCCGCCTCACCGATGCCGGACAGCTCCTGTGGGAGTCCCTGCGACACAGGCTGCCCTCAGCCGTGCGCGCCGACGCGGTCCTGGGCCTGGACGCGGGCGGGATCGTGCCCGCGCTGGCCCTCAGCCTGGCGTCGGGGCTGCCCTACAAGCTCGCGTGGAAGGTGCGCGTCCCGCTTCCTGGAGCCGTGCACTTCGTCGAGGGCCACGCCAACCGGCCGAACGTGTTCGCCTACGGCATCACCCCGGGGCAGAGTTACCTCTTGGCCGACGACGAGGTGACGACCGGCGTCACCCTGGTCAACCTCGTCCAGGCCCTGCGCGCGCAGGGAGCGCACCCGCTGGCCGCGGTCTGCCTGGCCGAGGACACCTGGTACAACGCCAGATCCGTCATCGAGGAACTCGGCATCCCCCTGGTCTCCCTCACCCGGATCGGGCAGGAGCGATGAGCCCGCCGGTGCGTCGCCACTGGGGTGGGACCGTCTACACACCAGGGCAGGTGCGCAGTGAACCCCTCGGCTACGACCGGGAAGCGCTTCCTGCCGGCCGGTCGCTGCCCGAACCCCCGGACCATCTCCTTCGGCGAGCCGTGGAACGGTGCGGTCAGGTCGTGGTGGCCTTCCAGAGCAAACTGGGGGACTCGCTCCTCGCCTTCGGGGCGGTCGCGGCGGTCACGGACGCCCTCGCCCTCAACGGCCGGACCGTTCCCCTCCGCACGGTGGGCCGGTACGGGCGGCTCTACCCGGTGACACCCTCGGCTCCTTGTCCATGGCGTTCCTCGTTCCGGTTGATCCTCGGTGACGAATCCGGTGTGGCACTGGCACAGCCCACCGGAGAAGACCACGTACTGATCTGCCGCCCGGAGAGAGCCCGCTGTTTCCACGACGGCCGACACGCCCACCCCTTCCTCCCCGCCCGCTACTACCTGGAGGTGGAGCGGCGCGTCGGTGCCCGTCTGCCCGGCGAGCCGCCGTTCCTGACGCCCCTGTCCCGGGACGGCGGAGCCCCGGCCGGGGGAGGGCTGACGGTCGCCGCCGTCATCGCCACCAGCCGCCCCGACCGCAAGGACTACGGAGCCGAGCGCTTCGCCGCCGCCGCTCGGATCATCGGTGAGCGAACCGGGCGCCGCGTACGGCTCCTTCTCATTCCCGGACGTGAGGAGAGGGCTCCCCGACCACTGGAAGCCGCTGATGGTTTCGAAGTGGAGTGGGCGGCGGACATCCCGTTGGAGGAGCTGGCCACACTGTTCGCCCGGTGCGACGTCGTCCTGGGCAACGACACCGGCCTCACCCACCTGGCCGCGCTCAGCTCGGCCAGAGCCGAGGTCGTCGGCCTGTACGGAAGGCATTCCCACAGCAAGTGGCGGACCGGATTGAGCCGCCACCATGCCCTGGCCACACCCTTCTCCGAGCACATGCACCGCCGGGACCTGTGTCCCGTGCGCGACAGCCTGGACGAAAGGGACGCGCCGCGGTCTCCGCTGTCCTCGATACCTCCGGCCACCGTGGCGGAAACCGCCGTCCTCGCCCTGGATCGAGGAACTCCGTGAACACTCCGGCGTTCTTCCCGCGGATCGGACGGCCGCTGAAGCACACCCGAAACCGGCTCTACCCGATCGACACCCCGAGGCGAAGCCTCATCGCCAAATGCATGCCCGACCACGGCGAGGCCCGCGCGGAGGCGGCAGGTCACCGGCTCCTGCGCGAGTGGTACCCGGTGCCCGCCCTGCACCACCACATCCGGCTCCCGGGACGCTCGGTCCTGGTGTACGACAGGCTGCCCGGCGGTCCTGACCGCGGGCTCCTCCTCGACCTGCTCAACACCCCCGATGACGGAGACCACGCCGCCCTGGAGGCCTACATGGGGGAGCTGACAGCCGCCTACGCAGGGGTTTTCGCGAAGACCGCCGAACTGACCCCACCGGAGGCCGTCGTCGGGAAGCTGTACCGGGACCGCGCCGCGCCGGGCGGACGGCTCGACCGCTACTACGCCGGACGTGACCTGCCGCTGACCGACACCGAGACCGGGCCGAAGGCGAGCGACCTGGCCCGGACGGGCCTGTACGTCAACGGACGCCACTACAGGCTCGACTGGGAGGGAACACGCACCTGGCTGCGCAACGCGTTCGACGCCCCCGTCTGGAGCGCGATCAGCCAGGGGGACCCGACCGACGTCAACCTCGCGGCGCCCCTGGCCTGGCTCGACTACGACACCGCCGGACGCAACGCCATCGCGGGAGAGATCGCCGATTTCAGCTTCCACACGGCCGTTCTCGGAGGCTGGCTGGTCCCCCTCCTCAACCCGGAGGCGTTCGTCCGGCACCCCGCCACCTTCGACCGCGTGCCCGCGAACACACCACGGATCAGCGCACGCCTGCGTGAGGGCGTACTCCACATCCGCTTCACCGACCGACTCTCCGCCACACGGCGGCTCGCTCTGGACCGCTATTGGGAACTGTTCGTCCGCCCGATCGCGGCCCGGTACTTTCCCGGGGAGTCCCTGGCCCAGGCCCTCCGCCCCTACTTGGCGATGCGCATCATCGGCGTCTTCGACCTCGCCCGTATGACCTTGGAACAGCGGTTGTACCTGCTGGCCAAACTCGCCCTGTGCGCGACTCCCGACTTCTCCCCGCAGCGCTTCTTCGACCTGGAGGAGTCCTCATGCCCTACTCCTTGAACGGCCGTCTGGCCCTGGTCACCGGAGCCACCGGCGGCATCGGCTCGGCCATTGTCCGCGCTCTCGTCGCCAACGGGGCCCGAGTCGCTCTGGCCCACTTCAACGACCCCCACGGCGCCGAGCACCTCGCTCAGGAGATCGCCGTCCGAGGGGGAGCAGCCGAAGCCTTCGACGCGGACCTGCGCTCGCCCGCCGCGCCGGCGGAGCTCTACGCGCGCGTCCATGACCGGATGGGGCCGCCGGACGTCATCGTCACGGCGGCCGGCGACTACCCCCGCACCCCGCATGCGGACCTCACGCAGGGGCGCTGGTCTGAGTGCCTTGCCCTCAACCTGACCGCCCACCACCTGCTCGCCCAGGCCGCTGCTCCAGGGATGATCTCCCAGGGGCACGGCCGTCTCATCGGCATCGGCAGTGTGCTCGCGGCCGCGGGCAGACACGACCTCGCCGACTACATCGCGGCCAAGGCCGGACTCGAAGGCCTCACCCGTGCCCTCGCGCGCGAATACGGTCAGCACGGGGTCACCGTGAACTGCGTGGCTCCAGGGTCCATCCGCGTACCCGCTGAAGAGCAGGTCGTTCCCGACCCCGAAGCCATGGAGAAGCGGCAACTGGCCCGGCAGTGCGTCCGCCGCCGCGGCCGACCGGAGGAGGTCGCCTCCGCCGTCGTCTTCCTCGCCAGCGAGGAGGCCGGATTCATCACCGGCCAGACCCTGCGAGTCGACGGAGGATGGGTCCTTGGCTGATATCCACTTCATCCGCCACGCCCACTACACCGGGCACAGGTCGGGGTACCACGCACCCGACGACGCCGAACCGTCCCCCGAGGGGCGTCGGACTGCGATCGCCGCGGCCGGGGCGCTGCCCGCGGTCGCCGGTATCGTGTCCAGCCCCTTGCCGCGTGCACTACAGACGGCCGGGCTTCTCGCCGAACACTCCGGAACGCCCTTGCTGGACGTGCTCCCCGAACTCCGAGAGTGGCGCAGTCCGACCACGGTCCAAGGAATCTCTCCCGCCGACCTCCCCGAGGACTACGCCGCGTGGCGGGGGAGGCGTGCTCTCGATCCGACCAGCCGTTACGGGGACGGAGAATCAGAACGCGAGCTGACCGAGCGGGCCGAGAGAGCCGCTGAGCGTCTCAACGCCCTCGCCTCCGAATACGGACCCGTCCTCGTCGTCTCCCACAAGATGCTCCTGCGCGCTCTGGACCGTTCCGAGGTCTCGGTGTTCGACCCGAACCACTGGGATGAGTGGAGTTTCCTGGAACTCCGCACAGCCGAGGAGATGGAGATCTGGTCCGGTCACCGGAGGAGGACTACATGGCGGACGACGTACGCACCATCACCCAGGAGCAGCGGCGGCACGCGGAATTGATCTGGGAGTACCACCGCATGCACCACCGGGTGCGGCGGTGCGATGCGGCGATCGCCTTGGGCTGCAACGACATCGGTGTCGCCTCCTACGCCGCCGAGCTCTACCTTGCCGGGTACTTTCCCACCCTGGTGTTCACCGGAGCCAACAGCCCCGAGACCGCGGAGATCTTCCCGTGCGGGGAGGCGGTGCACTTCCTCGAGCGGGCACTCGAACTCGGGGTCCCCGACACCGCGGTGCTGGTGGAGCCGGAGGCGGCGAACACCGGGCAGAACATCGCCCGATCACCCCGCCCGATCACCCCGCCCCCGACGGGGCGGTGCCGCTCGCGGCGGCACCGCCCCGGGGACCGGACGCGGCCTCAGCCCCGGGTACACACGGCGACCGCACCCACCTCGAAGATCACTTCGTCAGGAGCTCCAACCGCGACTGCACCCCGATCCCCGGGAGCGGACCACCTGTCGAGGGATCCGCGATCACGGCCGATGGCGGAAACCGATGCGCATCAGTCGGCTGTCGGCCCAGTCTTCGAGCCGGGTCGGCCGGATGGTGCCGGGGTCGTGGGGCTGGTTGAGATCCGCGACGATCTCCGCCAGCACGGTCCGGCGTTCCGCCGGGTCGGTGACGGGCGTGGCCCAGGCGGGCAGATCCGCCCGGACCCCGTTCTTGAGGTGGAAGGTGAAGGCGGGGTCGGCGAGAAGGTTCGCATACCAGTCGGTGGCGGCCCCGCCGGCGCCGCTGCACAGGTAGGTGGCGCCCGCCGCCCGGTAGAAGAAGATCTCGATGCGGCGTGCCCGGCCGGTGCGGCGTCCCAGCGTCGTGATGTCGACGATCCGTTCCGCGGTGCCTGCGGCGGGGGTGATCTCGATGGCTCGCCGGATGTGTTCGGGCAGGTGGGCCAAGGACGCGTCCTGTGCGGGGCCGTTCGACCCTGTCGTCTCCGGAGCGCTCATGCGGCGTCGGCCTGAAGGGCGGGGCCGAGGAGGAGCCCACCGTCGATGACGTACTCCGACCCGGTGATGAACGACGCGTCCGATGACGCGAGGAACAGGAGGAGCCGGGTGACGTCGGTCGGCTCCCCGAGTCGGGGGATGGCGAACGGCTCGGGTGAGTAGAAGTCGGCGATCGCCGCGGTGGCGCCGACTGCCGGTTCTTGGATGAAGGGGGTCGCGATCACGCCGGGGTGGATGGTGTTCACACGGATGCGGTCTCGGCCGAGCTCGAGCGCCGCCGTTCGGGTGAGGCCTCGCACGGCCCACTTGCCGGCGACGTACGGCGCGTAGTGCACCGTGCCGCCCAGGCCCATGGTCGAGCCGATGTTGACGATGACTCCCCCTGCTGCGCGGCGCAGAGCGGGGGCGGTGGCCTTGATGCCGAGGAAGGTCCCGGTGAGGTTGATGTCGAGGATGCGCGACCACGTGGCCCGGTCCGTCTTTTCGATCGGTGCCGGCGGGTTCTGGACGCCCGCGTTGTTGACGAGCACGTTCAGGGCGCCGAAGGCGCTCTCGGCGGCCAGCACCGCGGCGGACCACGAGTTCTCGTCGGTGACGTCGAGGTGGGTGAAGCGGGCGCGGGGCCCGAGCCGGTCGGCGAGGGCGGCGCCGCGTTCTGCGTCGATGTCGCCGATCACCACGTTCGCTCCCTCTGCGTGGAAGGCGCGTACGTGGCTCGATCCCTGGCCACCGGTCCCGCCGGTCACGAGCACGGTCTGGTCGTCGAAGCGGTGCATCGGATGTTCCTTCGGTACGCGGGTGACCGGCCGGGGTCATCGGTGATGAACGACGGCCGGTGGTGAGCCCATCGACTCACCACTGTCCGACACTAGATCGGAGCCAGAGGTGAGTCAAGCCACTCGCCTCGTATAATCGATCCATGAGCAGAGCCGTGACGACGTACCATCAGCGCATCGCCCAGGAGAAGCGCGCGCTGATCCTGACGGCCGCGACCGCACTGTTCCTCGAACTGGGCTACGACCGGACGTCGCTGGCGCGGATCGCGGAACGCTCGGGCGTTTCGCGGGCCACCCTGTTCAAGCAGTTCCCGAGCAAGGCGGCCCTGTTCGACGCCATGGTCACCGAGTCCTGGTCGATCGCCGAGGAGGAGGACCCCCCGCCGGCAGGCGACATCGTCGCCGGGCTCGGCGTCATCGGCCACCGCTACGCCGAGCTGTTGGGCCGCGCCCGGATGACCGACCTGTTCCGAATCGTCATCGCCGAGCTGCCGCGATTCCCCGAACTCGCCAATGCGCAGTTCTCGCACGGGAAGATGCCCTACTTCGAGTCCGTGCGCGGCTACCTGCTGGCCGAGCACGAGGCGGGAACGGTGCGGGTCGATGACGTGGACCTCGCAGCGACCCAGTTCCTGGGCATGATCTCCAACTACGTCTTCTGGCCGACACTCCTGGTGCCGGGCTGGGAGGTGAGCGCCGAACGCGCCGCTCAGGTGGTCGAGGAGGCCGTCCGCACCACCGCCGCCCGGTACGCCGTGACCGGAGCAGAGCCGGCGGCCAGCGGCTGAGTCCCACCGCCACAAGGGGCCGCTGCCCGAGCAGGCGAGGCCGTCGACCCCAAGGACGTTCGCGGGGTGCCCCCGGAACGGACACCGAAGGAGAAGGAAGGGGAGCGCCGATGTGTCGCCCCGACCTGCCGGCCGCAGTGTGGCGGTCTCCGAAGGGATCCGGGTGCCGGCGCTCACCTGGCACAGGCGATCATCCCGACCTTCGACCGGCGAGTCGGTACCGCTCGCAGCGGTGCCGCCTCACCGCCCTGCGGGGAGGGGCGGAAAACCGCCGGTCACCGGGGTGCGCCCCGTATTCACCCACCCCGGATGTGCGTTCCCGGCCGGAGCCTGACAGGCTTCCACCACCGTGCGCCCGGGTGGGAAGCGCAGCCCCACCGGCCAACGACACCCACCCGGCGCACGCCGTCCCGGGCGCCCGGCGGGGCGGCGCGGCCGCCGCCCCGCCCCGCGGACCGGGCGCGGTCTCAACTCCGGGGGCGCACGGCGACCGCGTCCACCTCGAAGAGCATCCCCGGCAGCGCCAGCCCGGCCACGCCGAGCAGCGTCTGCGTGGGCGGGCGGTCGCCCCAGGTCCGCGCGATGCGCGCGGTGAGCACGCCCAGGCGGTCGAGGTCGAGCCCCACCACGTAGGTGCCGAGCCGCACCACGTCGCGCGGCGCGACCCCGGCGGCCTCCAGGGCGGTCTCCAGGTTCGCGAAGGACCGCTCCACCTGCTCGGCGAAACCGTCGGAGGCGACCCCTCCCTCCGCGTCGGAGGCGTACTGCCCCGCGACGAACACGAACTCCTCCGTACGCGCCAGGTGGCTGTAGCCGAAACCGGTCGGGTCGTGCAGGGCGGCGGGGTTGAGGACGGTGTGGCCCATGGTTCTCTTCTCTCTCGTTCGTCTCTTACAGTTCGTCGTCGTTCTCGTCGGCGGGTCGGTCGCACGGCGGCGCCGCGCGGGGGAGCGGGAAGGCCACCAGGACCAGTGCCGCCACCAGCAGCGCTCCCGCCAGCAGGAGCGCCCCGTTCGGCCCCGCCGCGTCCAGCGCCAGCCCGCCGCCCAGCGCCCCCAGGGCGATCGCGGCGTTGAAGGCCGCCACGAACAGCGAGGTCGCGCCCTCGGCCCGCTCCGGCGCGGCCCGCAGCATCCAGGTCTGGAGGCCGACCGACACGCCCCCGTAGGCCAGTCCCCACAGGCCGACCGCGAGCGCCCCCGTCCACGGTCCGCCGACCGCCGAGAGCAGGAGCACGGTCAGCGCGAGCGCCCCGGCGACGCCTCCCAGCACCCCGCGGACGCTCCGGCCGACCAGCACCCCCGCCAGGAGGTTCCCGGCCAGCCCCGCCGTCCCGAACAGCAGCAGCGTCCAGCCGACCGCCGCGGCGTCCATCCCCGCCTGTCCGTGCAGCAGCGGGCGGACGAACGTGTAGGCCGTGAAGTGCCCGGCCACCAGAAGCAGCGTCAGCACCACCCCGATCCGCACCCCGCCACCCCGGAGCAGGCCGCCCAGGTCGGCCGGCCGCAGCGACCGCTCGACGGGCAGCGGGGGCACGAGGGCGAGCACCCCCGCCAGGGCCACGAGCCCCAGCAGCCCGGCCGCCCCGAACAGCGGCCGCCACCCGTACGCCTCGGCCAGCAGCGTCCCCAGCGGCACCCCGACCACCGAGGCGGCCGAGACCCCGCTGAAGACCACCGCCGTGGCCGCGCCCACCCGGCGGGCCGGGACCAGCCGCGGCGCCAGCCCTCCGGCGACGGCCCAGAACCCGCCGATCGCCGCGCCGATCGCGACCCGCGCGGCCAGTACGGCGGCCAGGTCCTGCCCCACAGCGGTGACCAGGTTCCCCGCGGCCAGTAGGGCCAGCAGCCCGGCCAGGACGAGCCGCCGGTCGATCCGGCCCGCGATGGTCGCGGTGAGCGGCGCGGCCGCCGCCGCGACGACGCCCGGCACGGTGACCGCCAGTCCCGCCCGGGCCTCCTCCACTCCCAGGTCCGCGGCCATCGGGGTGAGCAGCCCGACGGGCAGCAGCTCGGTCGTCATCAGCGCGAAGATGCCCAGGGCCACGGCCGCCACGGCGGACCACCCCCGGGCCCCGCCCAGAGCCGTCCGGGTGGCGGACGCGGCGGCCCCGGCCTCCGGTGCGGCGGCCCGCCGGCTCATCGCGGCCTCCGGTCAAAGAGTTCCCGGATATTTGATATCGATAATTGGTGCACGGTGAGTCCTCCGTCGTGAGGGGGTGGTGGGGGCCGCTCGGGGCTAGCGGAGCGCCTCGCGGGTGGCCGGAGCCGCCGCCGGGTCCCGCTGTTCGACGGTGCGGCGGATGTCGGCGATGGTCTGCCCGGCCAGTTCCGCGCGCCAGGCGAGCTCCGCCCTGCGCATGGCCTGGGAGACCGTGCAGGTCCGCCGGTAGTCGACGTCCGGTCGGCCGCCCGGCCCGTCCTTGAGGATCTGGCGGCAGCGGAACGCGTCCTCGGGGCCCTCGATCGCGGTGACGACGTCCAGCAGCGTGATGTCGCCCGGATCGCGGGCGAGCCGGAAGCCGCCGCGCGGCCCCGTCGTGGAGATGAGGACGCCCGCCCGGGCCAGCGCCTGGAGGTGCTTGGCCAGGTAGGCCGTGGGCAGGGCGAAGACCTCCGCCAGCCGTGCGGCGGGGACCGCCTCACCCGGGTCGGTCCAGGAGAGGTTGACGCAGGTGTGCAGCGCCCACTCGACTCCCTCACTCATCTTCATGATCCCGGATGTTATATGTCCTGAATAGGTCGTGGCAACACCCGGGCCCCGGAGGCGGCACCCGCTCCTCGTGCCCGGCGGGCGCCCGCCGCCCCGCGCCGGCACCCGCCGTCCGCCGCCCCGTACAGGCGGACGGCCCCGCCCCCACCCGCCGCGGCCACTCTCGCCGCGCGGGTGGGGACGGGGCGGCCACGGGCCCGCAGGGTCCCTCGGACACCCGGGGCCCGGGCCGCTCGGGCCCCGAGCGGCCCGGGCCCCCAGGCCCCTCAGGCCCCTCAGGCCCCTCGAGCCTCGCAGACCCCTCAGAGCCCCCAGACCCCCGGGACTACTCCTTGGGCCGGTTGTCGATGATCCGGCGGAACTTGCCCACCGACCGCTCGATCTGCTCCGGGTCCACCACGTCCACCGTCACGCTCACCCCGACCCGGTCCTTCACGGTCGCGGTGATCTCCCGGGCCAGCGCCGCGCGCCGGTCGGCCGCGCAGTCCGGCGCCGCCTCGATCCGCACCGCCATGCGGTCCAGGCGGCCCTCCTTGGTGAGCACCAGCTGGAAGTGCGGCGCCAGCCCGTCCAGGCCCAGCACGATCTCCTCGATCTGGGTCGGGAACACGTTCACCCCGCGCAGGATGATCATGTCGTCGCTGCGCCCCGTCACCTTGTCCATCCGCCGCATCGGCCGGGCGGTGCCCGGGCGCAGCGTGGTCAGGTCGCGGGTGCGGTACCGGATGACCGGCATGGCCTGCTTGGTGAGCGAGGTGAACACCAGCTCGCCGTTCTCGCCGTCGGGCAGCACGTCCTGCGTGACGGGGTCGAGCACCTCCGGGTAGAAGTGGTCCTCCCAGATGTGCAGCCCGTCCTTGGTTTCCACGCACTCGTTGGCCACGCCCGGCCCCATGACCTCCGACAGCCCGTAGATGTCCACGGCGTGGATGTCGAACCGCTCCTCGATCTCCGAGCGCATCTTCTCGGTCCACGGCTCGGCGCCGAAGATGCCGATCCTCAGGGACGTGCTGCGCGGGTCGATGCCCTGGCGCTCGAACTCGTCCATGAGCGTCAGCATGTAGCTCGGGGTGACCATGATGATCTCGGGCCGGAAGTCCTGGATCAGCTGCACCTGCTTGGCGGTCTGCCCGCCCGAGGCCGGGATCACCGTGCAGCCGAGCTTCTCGGCGCCGTAGTGCGCGCCCAGGCCGCCCGTGAACAGCCCGTACCCGTACGAGACGTGCACCTTGTGCCCCGGGCGCCCGCCCGCGGCGCGGATGGAGCGGGCCACCACGGTCGCCCAGGTGTCGATGTCCTCGCGGGTGTAGCCCACCACGGTCGGCTTGCCGGTGGTGCCGCTGGAGGCGTGGACGCGGGCCACCTTCTCCTGCGGGACGGCGAACATGCCGAACGGGTAGTTGTCCCGCAGGTCGGCCTTGGTGGTGTGCGGGAAGTGCCGTAGGTCGGACAGCTCCCGCAGGTCCGCGGGGGTCACGCCCGCCTCGTCGAACTTCTTCCGGTACAGCGGCACGTTGGTGTAGGCGTGCTCCAGGGTCCACTTGAGCCGTTCGAGCTGGAGCGCCCGCAGCTCGTCGACACTCATGCGCTCGGCCGGGTCCAGGATCTCGGGGGAGGGGGCTTCTCCGAGACGCGGGGTGGTACCGGTGACACCGGTCGACCGCCGGATGGTGTCGTGGCTCGCCATATGAGACTCTCCGTGTGCGAGTGCGCGGTGGGCCGCCGGGCCGGAGCCCGGGAGGGTGGTGCGACGAGTGCGCCGCGCGTTCGAGGTGGGTGCCGGCCCGCTACGGGGCGGGCCGACTTGCTTACTGACCGAACGTTCGGTTACTAATGCATTAAGTCAGTCTCCGAGACCTGTGTCAAGGAGACCTGTCGATCAGTTCACTGTCGACGGTGGCGCAGGCCACCGTCAACCTTCATGGGAGGCCGTTCGTGAGCGACGTCTATGTGGTCGACGGGGTCCGCACCCCGCAGGGTCGGTACGGCGGCGCCCTCGCCGCGGTCCGCCCCGACGATCTGGCCGCCACGGCCATCGCCGAGGCGGTCCGCCGCGCCGGCGTCCCCGGGGACGCGATCGACGAGGTGATCCTGGGCGCCGCCAACCAGGCCGGCGAGGACAACCGCAACGTCGCCCGCATGGCCGCCCTGCTGGCCGGGCTGGACCCGAGCGTCCCCGGCTACACCGTCAACCGCCTGTGCGCCAGCGGCCTGACCGCCGTCTCCTCCGCCGCCCAGGCCATCCGCGCGGGCGAGGCCGACGTGGTCGTCGCCGGAGGCGTGGAGTCCATGACCCGCGCCCCCTGGGTGATGGCCAAGCCCGGCACCCCCTGGGCCAAGCCCGGCGAGGTCGCCGACACCTCCCTGGGGTGGCGCTTCACCAACCCGCGCTTCGCCGCCCACGACGCCGACGCCCCCGCCGACGCGGCCCCCGGCGACCTGCGCTACACCCTGTCCATGGGCGAGACCGCCGAGGAGGTCGCCGTCCTGGAGGGCATCACCCGCGAGGAGTCCGACGCCTTCGCCCTGGGCAGCCACCGCAAGGCGGTCGCCGCCGCCGCGGCGGGCCGGTTCGACCGGGAGATCGTCCCCGTCACGGTCACCGGCCGCAAGGGCGCCACCCACGAGGTCACCGCCGACGAGGGCCCCCGCCCCGACACCGACGAGGCCACCCTCGCCAAGCTGCGCCCGGTGTTCCGCAAGGGCGGCATCGTCACCGCGGGCAACTCCTCCTCCCTGTCCGACGGCGCCTCCGCCCTCGTGCTGGCCTCCGCCGCCGCCGTCGAGCGCCACGGCCTCACCCCGCGCGCCCGCGTGGTGGCCTCCGCCTCGGCCGGGGTCCCCCCGCAGATCATGGGCCTGGGCCCGGTGCCCGCCACACAGAAGGCGCTGGCCCGCGCGGGCTGGACCCTGGACCAGGTCGGCTCGGTCGAGCTCAACGAGGCCTTCGCCGCCCAGTCCCTCGGTGTCATCCGGCAGCTCAAGCTGGACGCCGAACGCGTCAACGCCGACGGCGGCGCCATCGCCCTGGGCCACCCGCTGGGCAGCTCCGGCGCCCGCATCCTGGTCACCCTCCTCAACCGCATGGAGCGCGAGGGCACCGACCGGGGCCTGGCCACCCTGTGCGTGGGCGTGGGCCAGGGCGCCGCGCTCCTGGTCGAGCGGGTCTGAGGGGGCACGTCATGACCGAAGCGGACAAGACCGACTTCGAGACCCTGCGGGTGGAGTGGCGCGAGGACCGGGCCGTGGTGGAGCTGCACCGGCCCCAGGCGCGCAACGCCATCAACGCGGCGATGATCGCCGAGCTGCACGAGGTGTGCGCCCGCGTCGAGGCCGACCCGCGCCCGCTGCTGCTCACCGGGCACGGCACCGTGTTCGCGGGCGGCGCCGACATCTCCGAGCTGCGCGAACGCGGCCGCGAGCAGGCACTGGCCGGGATCAACAGCCGCCTGTTCGAGCGCCTGCACCGCCTGCCGGCCCCCACCGTGGCGGCCGTGGACGGCTGGGCGCTGGGCGGCGGCGCGGAGCTGTCCTACGCCTGCGACATCCGCATCGCCACCCCCACCGCCGTGTTCGCCCAGCCCGAGCCGGGCCTGGGCATCATCGCCGGGGCGGGCGCCTGCTGGCGGCTCAGGGAGCTGGTGGGCGCGTCGGTGGCCAAGCAGGTGCTGCTGGGCGGGTTCCGCCTGGACGCCGAGGCGGCGCTGCGGCACGGCCTGGTCGCCGAGATCGTGCCCGCCGAGGAGCTGCGCGAGCGCGCCCACGCCCTCATCGACCGCATGGCCGCCTCCTCGGCCCTGGCACTGCGCATGACCAAGATGGTGCTGGACGCCGACGGGCCCCACCCGCTGGCCGACGACCTGACCCAGGCGGTGCTGTTCGAGACCGCCGACAAGCACGACCGGATGACCCGGTTCCTGGAGAGGAAGAAGCGTTGACCTCCGGCAGCACCGCAACCCCGGACACCGCCGTCCCCGCCCTGGTCGCCGTCATCGGCGGCGGCACCATGGGAGCCGGGATCGTCCAGCAGTTCCTCACCGCGGGCGCCTCGGTGACCCTGGTCGAGGCCACCGCCGAGGCCGCCGGGGCGGGCCGCGACCGGGTCGCCTCCGGCCTGGCCGCCTCCGCCGCGCGCGGCAAGCTGGACGGGGAGCCCGACGCGTACCTGGCCCGGCTGTCCACCGCCACCGACGCCGCCGACATCCCCGCAGGGACCGGCCTGGTGGTCGAGGCCGTGCCCGAGAGGCCCGAGCTGAAGATCGCCGTCCTCACCGCCGCCGAGGCCGCCGTGGGGGAGGAGGCCGTGCTGGCCTCCAACACCAGCTCCCTGTCGGTCACCGAGCTGGCCGCCGCCCTGAAGCACCCGCGCCGGTTCCTGGGCACCCACTTCTTCAACCCGGTGCCCGCCTCCAAGCTGGTGGAGATCGTCACCGCCCCCGACACCGACCCGGCGGTCACCGCCGCGGTGCGCGGCTGGGTGGCCGCCCTGGGCAAGACCGAGATCGTCGTCCGCGACGCCCCCGGGTTCGCCACCAGCCGCCTGGGCGTCATGCTCGGCCTGGAGGCCATCCGCATGGTCGAGGAGGAGGTCGCCTCCCCGGCCGACATCGACACCGCCATGGAGCTGGGCTACCGCCACCCGATGGGCCCGCTCAGGCTCACCGACCTGGTCGGCCTGGACGTGCGCCTGGCCATCGCCGAGTACCTCGCCGCCGAGTTGGGCGACCGCTTCTCCCCGCCGGAGCTGCTGCGGCGTATGGTCGCGGAGGGGAAGCTCGGCAAGAAGACCGGACAGGGCTTCCACACCTGGAACAAGGGAGAGTAGGGCGTTGAGCGAACAGAGGGCGGCGGAGTTCTCCGAATCCGACGGGCTGGCCGTGGTGCGGCTGAACCGGCCCGCGCTGACCCGGGAGGTGAAGGAGGAGCTGCTGGCCGCGCTGAGCGGGGCCGCCGCCTCCACCACCGCCCGCGCGGTGCTGCTGCTGGGGTCGGACAAGGCGTTCTGCGTGGGCCAGGACCTGGCCGAGCACGCGCGCACCCTCCAGGAGGGTGCCGGCGGGGCCCTGAACACCGTCCGCGAGCACTACAACCCGATCGTGCTGGCCCTGGAGTCGATCCAGGTGCCGGTGGTGGTGGGCATCGGCGGCGCCTGCGTGGGCGCCGGGATGGGCTTCGCCCTGGCCGGGGACGTGCGGGTGGCGGCCCGCCGGGCCAAGTTCGGCACCGCGTTCACCGGCATCGGCCTGGCCTCCGACTCGGGCCTCGCCTCCCGGCTGGTGGCCTCGCTGGGGCAGGCGCGGGCCATGGAGCTCATGCTGCTGGGCACCCTGTTCGGCGCGGACCGGGCGCTGGAGCTGGGCCTGGTCACCGAGGTCGTCGACGACGACGCCTGGGAGAAGCGCGCCCGCGAGCTGGCCGCGACCCTGGCGGCCGGCCCGACCGCGGCGTTCGTCGCCGCCAAGCGCGAGGTGCGCTCCGCGGCCGAGGGCGGGCGCCCGCTGGCCGAGCTGCTGGAGGAGGAGGCCGACCTCCAGCAGCAGCTCGGGGAGACCGCCGACCACGCCGGGGCCGTCGACGCCTTCGTGAACAAGCGCACGCCGACCTTCACCGGCCGCTGACCCGCGGCCGGCCGGCGGCCCGCACCGCCGGTCGGCCCCGTGGGTCCCTGTGGTCCCACCGGTTCCTGTGACCGCGTGGGCTCCGGCGGCCCCGCTGGTCTCTGTGGCCGCGTGGGTCCTGGTGGCCCCTGCGGCCCTACTGGTTCCTCTGGCCGCGTGGCCCCGGCGGCCTGGGGTCCCGGTGACCATGCCGGTCCTCGCGGTCGCGTCGGCCCCGGTGGCGCAGGCCACCGGGGCCCGCTCGGTGTCCCGCCGACCGGCCCGTCCGGGGCAGGACCCGCCCGCGTCCGGACTTGACCCGCGCGGCCGGATGCGTGGATACTAATTACTGACCGAACGTTCGGTTATGAATGGGGATGGATCAATGACCGTGACGCAGGAGGCGCCCCCCGGCGCCGACGACGCGCTCCAGGCGGACTTCGACGCGAAGATCGCCGCGGACCAGCGCATCGAGCCGCGCGACTGGATGCCCGAGGCCTACCGCAGGACCCTCGTGCGCCAGGTCTCCCAGCACGCCCACTCGGAGATCATCGGCATGCAGCCGGAGGGCGACTGGATCGCCTCCGCGCCCAGCCTGCGCCGCAAGGCCATCCTCCTGGCCAAGGTCCAGGACGAGGCGGGCCACGGCCTGTACCTGTACGCCGCCGCCGAGACCCTCGGCGTCGACCGCGCCGACCTCACCACGCGCCTCATCGAGGGCCGCCAGAAGTACTCCTCGATCTTCAACTACCCCTCGACGACCTTCGCCGACGTCGGCGTCATCGGCTGGCTGGTGGACGGCGCCGCGATCTGCAACCAGGTGCCCCTGTGCCGCAGCTCCTTCGGCCCCTACGCCCGGGCCATGGTGCGCATCTGCAAGGAGGAGTCCTTCCACCAGCGGCAGGGCTACGAGCTGCTCATGCGCATGATGGAGGGCACCGAGGGCCAGCGCCGGATGGTCCAGGACGCCGTCGACCGCTGGTGGTGGCCGTCCCTGATGATGTTCGGCCCGCCCGACGCCGACTCGCCCAACACCGCGCAGTCCATGGCCTGGCGGATCAAGCGCGACACCAACGACGACCTGCGCCAGAAGTTCGTCGACATGACCGTCCCCCAGGCGGAGAAGCTGGGCGTCACCCTGCCCGACCCCGAGCTGGCCTGGAACGCCGACCGCGGCCACTACGACTTCGGCGAGCCCGACTGGGTCGAGTTCAAGCAGGTCGTCTCCGGCGCCGGCCCCAAGAACGCCGAGCGCATCGCCCGCCGCCGGGCCGCCCACGAGAAGGGCGGCTGGGTCCGCGAGGCCGCCACCGCCTACGCCGCCAAGCAGGCGGCCAGGGCACGCAACACCGAGAACCTCCAGGAGGCCACGGCATGAGCAACGACACCACCGCGACCTCCGGCGCCGCCCGCCCGGAATGGCCGCTGTACGAGGTCTTCGTCCGCGGCAAGCGCGGCCTCAACCACGTCCACGTCGGATCGCTGCACGCCCCCGACGACACCATGGCGCTGCACAACGCCCGCAACCTGTACACCCGCCGCAACGAGGGCGTCAGCATCTGGGTGGTCCGCGCCGAGGACATCACCGCGTCCAGCCCCGACGAGAAGGACCCCTTCTTCGCGCCCAGCGGAGACAAGGTCTACCGCCACCCGACCTTCTACCCCATCCCCGAGGACGTCCCGCACATCTAGGCGGCGACCCGGGACGACGAGGCTTCGAGGAACAGAACACATGAGTGGCGACAACATTTTCACCGGCCTGGTCGAAGAGCACCAGGGCGACGCCCGCTGGGCCTTCGGCACCGGCTTCACCGACGCCCTCGCGGGCGTCGACACCACCCTCCCCGCGGGGGTGGACGGCGCCGACCTGGCCCTGTACTGCCAGATGCTCGGCGACGACGCGCTGGTCCAGGCCCAGCGGCTGATCCACTGGGTGACCGACGCGCCCGAGCTGGAGGAGGAGGTGGCGCTGGCCAACATCGCCCTGGACCTGCTCGGCCAGGCGCGCCTGCTGCTGGCCCGCGCCGGCCAGGCCGACGGCACCGGCCGCGACGAGGACGCCTTCGCCTACCGCCGCGCCCCGCACGAGTTCCGCAACGTGCACCTGGCCGAGGCGCCCCGCGGCGACTTCGCCCGCGCCGTCGTCACCCTGCTCGTGCTCTCCAGCCACCGGCTGGCCCTGTTCACCCGGCTGGCCGACAGCGCCGACCCGGTGGTCGCCGCCATCGCGGCCAAGGGGGTCAACGAGCTGGCCTACCACCGCGAGTACGCGGTGTCCTGGGCACTGCGCCTGGGCGACGGCACCGACTACTCGCACGAGCGCCTGGCCGAGGCCGTCGCCGACGTGTGGCCGCTCACCGGCGAGCTGTTCGCCGCCCACCCCGTCGAGACCCGCCTGGCGGGCCTGAACGCGGCCGTGGACCCCGTCACCGTCCGCGACGAGGTCCACGCCGTCCTGACCTCGGTCCTCACCGAGGCCACCCTGCCCGCCCCCGGCCCCTTCCCCGAGGCCGCGGTGGCCGGGCGCGAGGGCCGCCACACCGCCGAGCTCGCCCCCCTGCTGGACGAGCTCCAGAAGGTGGCCCGCGAGCACCCGGAGGCGACGTGGTGACCGCCGCACCGGTCCGGGACGTCGAGCGCGCCCGCGCCGCGGCCGCCGCCGTCACCGACCCCGAACTGCCCATGCTCACCCTCGCCGACCTGGGCATCCTGCGCCGGGTCGAGATCGACGGGGAGGGCACCGTACAGGTGTGGATCACCCCCACCTACTCCGGCTGCCCGGCCCTGGCCGAGATGCGGGTGGACGTGGACCGGGCGGTGCGCGCCGCCGGGTTCGGGGCCGTCGAGGTGCGCACCGAGCTGTCCCCGGCCTGGACCACCGACTGGATCACCGACGAGGGGCGGCGCAAGCTCGCCGAGCACGGCATCTCCCCGCCGGGGGCCGCCCCCCGACGGGCCGCCGGGCCCGTCCCGCTGACCCTGCTGCCCACCCGGACCGCCCCGCGCTGCCCGCTGTGCCGGTCGGCCGACACCGAGGAGCTGTCCCGGTTCGGGGCGACCTCCTGCAAGTCGCTGCACCGCTGCCGGTCCTGCCTCGAACCGTTCGAGCACGTCAAGGAGATCTGACCGTGACCACACCCGTCACCGACGCCCCCGCGGCCCCGCGCCGCGGGTCGGTGTTCCACCGGCTGCGCGTGGCCGCCGTCGAGAAGCTGTGCGACGACGCCGTCGCCGTGAGCTTCGACGTGCCCGACCACCTGGCCGAGGAGTTCGCGTTCGCCCCGGGGCAGTCGCTGACGCTGCGCCGGGAGGTCGACGGGGTGGAGGAGCGGCGCAGCTACTCCATCTGCGCGCCCGCGGGCGACGCGCCCCGGGTGGGAGTGCGCCTGGTCGCGGGCGGGCTGTTCTCCACCTGGCTGGTGGAGGAGGTGCGCCCCGGCGACGAGGTCGAGGTGGGCGTGCCCACCGGCCGGTTCTGCCCGGACCTGTCCACCGCCGCCAGGCACGTGATGATCGCCGCCGGGTCGGGCATCACCCCGATGCTGTCGATGGCCGCGTCGCTGCTGCGCCGCACCGGCTCCCACGTCACCCTGCTGTACGGCAACCGGCGCAGCGACACGGTGATGTTCGCCGACGAGCTGGCCGACCTCAAGGACGCGTTCGGGCACCGCTTCGAGCTGGTGCACGTGCTGTCCCGCGAGCCGCGCGAGGCCGAGCTGTTCACCGGCCGCCTGGACGGCGCCAAGCTGGAGGCGCTGCTGGACACCATCGTCGCGGCCGACGCCGCCGACCACTGGTGGCTGTGCGGCCCCTTCGGGATGGTCACCGACGCCCGCCGGGTGCTGGCCGAGCGGGGGGTGTCCGCCGAGCGGGTCCACCAGGA
Organism: Nocardiopsis changdeensis; assembly: GCF_018316655.1. Classification (GTDB taxonomy): domain Bacteria; phylum Actinomycetota; class Actinomycetes; order Streptosporangiales; family Streptosporangiaceae; genus Nocardiopsis; species Nocardiopsis changdeensis. The sequence goes on from NZ_CP074133.1 coordinate 3,064,285, forward strand.
GCTGTTCTTCGTCGAGGGCGCCGAGCCGCCGCCCCAGGCCCGCCACGAGGACCCGGAGGTGGAGGGGCCGGCCAGCGAGGTCACCGTCATCCTCGACGGGCGCACCACCACGCTGACCCTGCCGCGCGGGGTGCCGGTGCTGGACGCCGCCCAGCGGTACCGGCCCGACCTGCCCTTCGCCTGCAAGGGCGGCGTGTGCGGCACCTGCCGGGTCAAGGTCTGCGACGGCGAGGTGCGCATGCTGCGCAACTACGCCCTGGACGAGGCCGAGGTGGCGGCCGGGTACGCGCTGTCCTGCCAGGCGCTGCCCGAGACCGACGCCGTGACCGTGGACTTCGACTCGTGAGCGGGGAGGGCGCGGTGCGCAACGGGGCCGCCTGGGAGATGTTCGAGGCCGACCGGGCCTCCAAGAACCTGGGGATGCGCCTGGTGCGCGCCGACCTGGGGATCGCGGTGGTGGAGATGACCGTGGGGCCGCTCATGGTCAACGGGCACGGGATCGCCCACGGCGGGTTCGTGTTCACGCTGGCCGACACGGCGTTCGCGTGCGCCTGCAACGTGGACGGGCGCGGGGTCACCGTGGCCTCGGGCGCCGACGTCACGTTCGTGGCCCCGGCCCACGAGGGCGACCTGCTGGTGGCCACGGCCGAGGAGCGGACGGTGTTCGGGCGCAGCGGCGTCTACGACGTCACCGTGCGCCGCGGCGAGGAGGTCGTCGCCGAGTTCCGCGGCCGCAGCCGCACCCTGCCCGCCAGGGGCTGACACACCCGTCGGGGCCGCCCGGGGACTTCCCCGGGCGGCCCCGACGGGTGGACCCGGAAGGATCAGGGCCTGCCGTACCCGGACGCCACGGGACGGAGCCGGGCGCGGCCCGCGCGCACGGCTCCGTCCGGTAGGGCCGTCTCAGCGTTCGACGACGTGGCGCTCGTTGGGGACGCAGTGGGTCATGGTCAGGCCGGAGACGTCGCGGGGGCCGTTGGAGCCGAGTTTCGACAGGCGCCGGAGGTCCTCCTCCGTGAGGCTCTGGCTCTCCAGCGGCGCCAGGTGGGACACGTCCTCGGGGCTGATGCCCAGCCTCTTGCCCACGCGCAGCCCCAGGTCGTCCTCCACCAGCAGGAAGTGCCACACCATGCGCTCCTGGACGGCCCGGTCGCACTGGGAGAGCAGCGTCGAGAAGTTGTGCACGAGGTCGTCGCGCTCCCACTGCTCCATCAGCAGGTAGCGCTGCCCGGCCTGCCGGTAGTCGTTGGTGCGCGCGATGCGCTTGCGGGTGACCCGGCCCCGGATCTCCGGGCCCTGCTCGTCGTGCGTGGGGTACTTCCCCTCGCGCAGGCCGCCGGTGATGGACGGCTCGTAGTTGACGTGCGGGTTCTCCCCGCCCGTGTCCTGCTCGTAGGTCATCAGGCCGTCGCGCTGGTTGGTGCGCACGTTCGCGTTCTTGGCCCGGTTCACCGGCAGCTGCAGGTAGTTGGGGCCCACCCGGTAGCGCTGGGTGTCGCTGTAGGAGAAGGTGCGGCCGACCAGCATCTTGTCGTCGGAGAAGTCCAGGCCGTCCACCAGCACACCGGTGCCGAAGGAGATCTGCTCGTTCTCGGCGAAGTTGTTCGACACGTTGCGGTCGAGCACGATCCGCCCCACCGGCTTGGGCGGGAAGTCCTGCTCCGGCCAGGTCTTGGTGTCGTCCAGGGGGTCGAAGTCGAGCTCGGGGTGCTCATCGTCGCTCATCATCTGCACGAGCAGCTCCCACTCCGGGTGGTCGCCCCGGTCGATGGCCTCGTGCAGGTCCTTGGTCGCGTGCCCGGTCTCGGTCGCCTGGATGTTCGCGGCGTCGGCCTCGGTCATGCTGCGCACGCCCTGCTTGGGCATCCAGGTGTACTTGACCAGGACGGTCTCACCCGCGGCGTTGACCCACTTGTAGGTGTTGACGCCGAAGCCCTGCTGGTGCCGGTAGTCCGCCGGGATGCCGCGCGGGCTGAACAGGTTGACCAGCATGTGCATGCACTCGGGGGTCTGGGACATGAAGTCGAAGATGCGGTTGGGCTCCTGCCGGAACGTCACCGGGTCCGGCTTGAGCGCGTGGATGACGTCGGGGAACTTGATGGCGTCGCGGATGAAGAACACCGCGAGGTTGTTGCCCACCAGGTCCCAGTTGCCGTCCTCGGTGTAGAACTTGACCGCGAACCCGCGCGGGTCGCGGGCGCACTCGGAGGAGTCCCGTCCGCCGATGACCGTGGAGAAGCGCAGGGCGATGTCGGTGCGCTTGCCCTTGCCCTGGAAGAGCTTGGCGCGCGTGTACCGCTCGATCGGCTCGTCGCCCCAGGCCCCGTAGGACTCGAAGTAGCCGAAGGCCGTGGCGCCCCGGGCGTGCACCACCCGCTCGGGGATGCGTTCCCGGTCGAAGTGGCTGATCTTCTCCAGGAACTGGTAGTTCTCCAGGGTAGCGGGCCCCCGCTCGCCGACCGTCCTCTGGTTCTGGTTGTCGTAGACGGGGTGCCCCTGGCGGTTGGTGAGCACCTCCCGGTCGTCTCCCGGCTGCGGTCCCCGGCTGGATACGTCCGTCATGCGAGTGGTCCCCCGACGCTCGTCGTGATCCGTTCCCCCGCCCACACTGCCCCGTGGCGGCCGACGGACACCCTCGAGCCACGGGAAAGTGGCAGATTTTTACCGGTCCCGCCCCCGGCCCCGGCCCTTCGGCCGCCGGGTGGCCCGGAGGTGTCGGCGCGGGGGAGCGCCGGAGCAGAAGCCGGTGAGGGCCCGGGCGGGCGGGGCATCGGCGCGGGCACGGCGCTCGGGGGCGCCGGCACGGGGCGGCGCGTTCGGAGAAGGGGTCCGGACATGGGGGTGCCCGGGGGCGCCGTCGGGTGGGGACGGCGCGCTCCCGGGCACAGGCCGGGCCCATGTCCCCCAACATGGGCCCAGCGGGTGCGGCCGGGATGCACGGGATGCGGTCCGGCCGCTGGGAAGGCGAACGCGGCGGTCGGGTACGTGCCGGAAACCCCCATTGCCGGCACGAGCGCTCACGTTCGCACATGGTCTCGTTGTCACGCTCCGGACCCGTGGGGCGGGTTCCGTCCGCGTTCACCTGAGAGAACGTGCCATGGCGGCCGGATGTTCCCGGCTAGCACGATTCCTGAAAGATGTCCAGGTCACATTCGCGGATGTCGCCTCCGCGACCACGCGCGGTAATGTCGGGGGCGCGCCCGCGCCGGGCGCGCACGGCTGTCGACGGGAGGGCGCGTCCACCATGGCCGACCGGAGCATCGGCGTCGTCGGCGCCGGGATCGTCGGGCTCGCCACGGCCCGTGAACTGGTCCTGCGCCGTCCGGGGACCCGTGTCGTGGTCTTCGAGAAGGAGGACCGGGTGGCCGTGCACCAGACCGGGCACAACTCCGGAGTGGTGCACGCGGGCATCTACTACGAGCCCGGCGGCCTCAAGGCCCGGCTGTGCACGCGCGGCCGGGACCTGCTCCGGGAGTACTGCGCGGAGCGGGGACTGCCGTACGAGGAGTGCGGCAAGCTCGTGGTCGCGCTCACGCCGCGGGAGGTGGACCGGCTGGACGCCCTGCACGCCCGGGCCGGCCGCAACGCCGTCCCGGGGCTGCGCCGCCTCGGGCCCGAGGGGATCCGCGAGATCGAGCCGCACGCCGCCGGCCTGGCCGCCCTGCACTCCCCGCGCACCGCCATCACCGACTACACCCGCATCGCCCGCGCCTTCGCCGAGGACATCGCCGCGGCCGGGGGCGAGGTCCGGTTCCGGGCCCCGGTCACCGCCGCCGTCCCCGCCGGGGACGGGGTGCGCGTCACCGCCGGGGGCGAGGACCTGCGCCTGGACGGGCTGGTCGTGTGCGCGGGCCTGCACGGCGACCGGGTGGCCCGGGCCGCCGGGGACGGGGACGGGCCCCGCATCGTGCCGTTCCGCGGGGAGTACATGCTGGTGCGCCCGGCCAAGGCGCACCTGGTGCGCGGCCTGGTGTACCCCGTGCCGGACCCCCGCTACCCCTTCCTGGGGGTGCACTTCACCCGCCGGGTCTCCGGGGAGGTCGAGGTCGGCCCGAACGCGGTCCTGGCGCTGGCCCGCGAGGGCTACCGCCACTCCGACATCCGCCTCGCCGACCTGCGGGACACCCTCGCCTGGCCGGGGTTCTGGGCCATGGGGCTGCGCCACTGGCGCACCGGGGCCGCGGAGGTGTACGGATCGTTCTCCAAACGCGCCTACATGCGGGCCGCCCGGCGGTACGTCCCCGACATCGGGCCGGCCGACGTCGTGCGCGGAGGCTCGGGTGTGCGCGCCCAGGCCCTGGACCGCGACGGCTCACTGGTGGACGACTTCCGCATCCACCGGGTCGGGCCGGTCACCGCCGTGCGCAACGCGCCCTCTCCCGCGGCCACGTCCTGCATGGCCATCGCCGAGCACATCGCCGACACCCTCGAAGGCGGCCCCGGGGGCTGAGGCGGAGAACACCCGGGCCGGGACGGGCGTCACACGGTGCGGAACCGGGAATCCCCCGGAGGCGACACCGATCAGGGAGGGCCCGATGAGCACCCCCACCACCCCCGAGCCGCCCGCCCCCGCCCCCACCGCCCCCCTGGGGCCGCCTCCGGGCCTTGCGCCCCTGGCCGCCGACGACCCCCGCGCCCTGGGGCCCTACCGCCTGGCCGGCCGTATCGGCGCGGGCGGCATGGGCGCCGTCTACGGGGGAGTGGGCCCCGACGGGCGGTGCGTCGCCGTCAAGACCGTGCACGCCCGCCACGCCCGCAGGCGCCGCTACCGGGAGGCGTTCGCGCGCGAGGTGGAGATGCTGGGCCGGGCCCGCGGCATCGGCACCGCCGCGCTGTACGCCGCAGACGTCGCCGCCCGGGTGCCCTGGCTGGCCTTCGAGTACATCCCCGGACGCGACCTGCGCGCCCACGTGCGTGCGTTCGGCCCGCTGGAGGGGGAGATGCTGCGGGCGTTCGCGGTCGGCACCGCCGAGGGCCTGGCCGGCCTGCACGCCGCCGGGATCGCCCACCGCGACATCAAGCCCGGGAACGTGGTGCTGTCTCCGACCGGCCCCAGGATCGTCGACTTCGGCATCGCCACCGAGATCGGCGCCGACCGGTCCACCGACCGCGCCGCCTCCTACGGCACCCCCGGCTGGGTGGCGCCCGAGCGCTATGCCGGGGCCGCCGCGGCCCCGGCCGCCGACGTGTTCGCCTGGGGCGGCCTGGTGGCGCTGGCCGCCACCGGCCGCGACCCGTTCGGCGGCGGGACCCCGCAGGAGCTGCGGGCCCGGGTCGAGGCCGGGGAGTACGACATCGACGGGGTCCCCGCCACCCTCCGGCCCCTGGTGGAGGCGGCGCTGTCGGTGGACCCGGCGGCGCGTCCGCGCGCCGTGCAGGTCATGCGCGCGCTGCTGCCCGAACCCGGTGAGTTCGGCCTGACCGACGCGAGCGGCCGGGTGCCCGCCGCCCGGACCCTGCGGGCGCTGCTGGACGCCCACTGGCGGGGCGTCGACGCCGCCGGGCACGACCCGCGGCTGTGGGCGGGCGCGGTCGGCCTCGCCTCGGCGGCCGGGCTGGCCGGCACCGCCCTGCTCTCCGGCGGCGGGACCGCGACGGCGGGCGGAGGCGCGGCCGCCACCGGCGGCACCGCTGCGGGCGGCACGGCGGCGGGCGCCGCCGGAACGGGCACGGCCGCCACGGGCACCGTCACGGGCGCGGCCACGGTCAAGGGCGGCGGTGTACTGGCCGCCGTGGCCGGGTCCAAGGCGGCGCTGGCCGGTGCGGGGGTCCTCCTCGCCGGGAGCCTGGCCGGCGGCGGCTACCTGGTCTACGAGCGGGTCGCCGACGACCCCGCCGAGGCGGTGCTCGCCGCCGCGCAGGTCCTGGAGACGGGGGAGGGCTTCACCGCCCGCGTCGAGCGCACGGCGGTCGGCGGGGGCGAGACGGTCGTGGAGGAGTACCTCTACTCGGCGGAGGAGCGGACCTTCCTCGTCCGGGGCGCCGCCATGGGAGAGGGGACCACCGCCGTGGCCGCCCACCGCGGCGGGCTGTACGTGTACGCCCCCTGGGAGGAGGAGTTCTCCGGTCATATCTGGCACGATTCGGCCGCCCCCGTGCCGGTCGACGCGAGCGTGACCGCCGATTCCCTCACCGGCCTGGCGGCCGCGCCGCTGCGCGCCCTGGCCGACTCGGGGGAGGCCACCCGGGACGGAGGGGGGACCGTGTACACGGGGCCGACCGTGCTCGGGGTCCTGGCCGGGGGCGTCCTCACCGAGGAGGAGGCGACCGCCCGGGTGGAGGTCGGCGCCGACGGCGCCCCGGTGCGGGCCGAGTACACCACCGGCTCCTGGGAGGTGCGGGTCGACTTCACCTCCACCGGGGAGGCGGTCGAGGTGGAGGACCCGCGGACCGCGTCCGCCGGGGACGGGGCCGGCTGGGCCGCGGTCCACGCGCCGGTGTGCGGGACCGTGACCGCGTTCGACCGGGAGTGGGACGTCCAGGCCAGCGGCTGGGAGGTGGACTGCGGCTACGCGATGGAGGTCGCGGAGGCGATGGCCGACCCCGGCACCACGCCGGAGGAGGCCTTCCCCGACCGGTTCGAGTACCTGGCCGGCTACAGCGGGAGCGGCGGCGGCACCTGGCTCGTCGACGGGGAGATGGCCTGTGCGATCTTCCGCCGCGACCTGGGCGGGACGATCGAGGGGCGTACCTGGTACCTGTCCCCCTGCCACTCGGCCTCCGCGGTCGCCGAGGACGGGCCCTTCACCACGGTGGAGTTCGGGCCGCGGACCCTGATCGACTACCACGAGCGGCCCTGACCGGCCCGGACGGGAAGAGGCCGGGGCCCGCCGCGCGGTGGCGGCGGACCCCGGACACAGGCCGGGCCCGTGTCCCCCAACACGGGCCCGGCGGGCGCGGCCAGAAGCACTGAGTGCGGTCCGGCCGCTGGGAAGGCGAACGTGGCGATGAATTCGTGTCGGAAACCCCCATTGCCGACACGACGCGCACGTTCGCGCATGGTCTGTGATGTGTGGTGCGGCGCCTTCGGGACCTCGGCGGCGGGTTGCGGGATCGGGGTCTGCGGGGCTTCGAGGTCCGGGGTTCGGGGCGCTTCACCTGTGAGAACGCTTCGTACAGCTTGGGTGTTCCCCGTGGTCCCGGGGATTTTCACCCCGCCCGGTAAAAACCGGGTGCGGACCCGGCCACGGAATCCCTAAGCTGCCGGTCGCGCGGGGTGCGAACGCCCCGTGCCGACGACGAGGGGGATGATCGGTGTGGCCGGGGTCATGACGTTGTGGCGTCCGACGGGGCCGGAGGAGCTGGACCTGGTGCGCGCGTCGGGGTGGCGGGAGTGGCCGCCGCGCCTGCCGGACCAGCCGATCTTCTACCCCGTCCTCAACGAGGACTACGCCGCCCGCATCGCCCGCGAGTGGAACCTGCCCCGGTCCGGGGCGGGGTACGTGACCCGCTTCGACGTGGACGCGGACTTCGCCGCCCGCTACCCGGTGCGGCAGGCGGGCGGGCGTACGATCCTGGAGCTGTGGGTGCCGGCCGAGGAGCTGGAGGAGTTCAACGCCCACCTGGTGGGTCCGATCCGCCTGGTGCTGTCGTTCTTGCCCGAGCACCCCGAGGGCCTGCGCCACGACGGGGACGGCACCGCCTCCTAGGCCGGCCCCTGAACCGGCCCCTCGCCGCGGCCCGGGGCGCCGCCCGCGCGGCCGTCCCGGGCCGCGGGCTCCCGGTGGGACAGCCACCCCACGAGGTCGTCGGTGAGGAACTCCCCCTCGTCCGCGACCCCGGGGCACAGCGCGCCCAGGTCCAGCAGCACCACCTCCGCCGACTCCCGCCCCGAGGCCGGGTCGAAGTCCGGGCCGGTCTCCCGCATGAGGAGCCCGCGGCCGCCGCCGTCGTCACCGACGAGCACCCACCCGGGCGCGTAGCGGGCGACCTCGAAGGCGGCGTTGCGCTCGGCCAGGGTGTGCGGGCCGTAGACCGCCGTCCCGTCCGCCAGGTACAGGCCGGGCGTGGCGCGCCACAGGTCGGCCACCGAGGGGTTGGGCGCCGGGGCGAGCCCGCCCCGGTGGCCGGCGAGCTCGGCGCGGGCCCCCTCGTCCACCGGGAGGCCGGGGTCGTCGGACTCCTCGCGCAGCCACGAGTCCCGCAGCGGCCCCGCCGGGTTGAGCCGCCGGACGGCGCCGGCGTCCTCCTCGTCCGGGGGCATGGTCCCGGCCAGCAGCAGGACGCCGAGGCGGTCGGCGCCCGTACCGAAGAACCCCTCGGAGTCCAACCGGCGCAGCGCCTCCTCCATGGACGCGAGCCGGGTCGCGTACTCGGCGAGGCGGTCCCGCTCGCCGGGGATGTCGAACAGGTCGCCGCGGGCCCCGAACGCCCGCACCACCTCCCCGAAGTGCTCCTCGTAGCCCCATACGGCGTACGGGCCGTCGGGCAGGCTCCAGGGGTGGGCCCCGGTGCGCGCCGCGCCCTCGGCCGAACCCGCCGCCAAGTACGGCGGGAGCGCCTCGCCCGTCGTCAGGAGCGCGAAGGCGTGGAAGTGCTCGGGGTGGCGCGCCCGCAGGTCGGCGACGGCGGCGCGGGTCGCCCCGGCGATCACGCGGGTCAGCTCCGGATCGGGTGCCGGGCGCACCGGGGCCGGCGGCTCCGAGGCTGTGGCCAGGGCGGCGAGCAGGGTCGCGGCGTCGGTCCGGCTCTCCGGTCCCGGGGAGGCGTCGCCGACGCACTCGTGCACCTCGTGGCGGTGGGGCGCGACCAGGTCGAGCACGGTGCGCAGGCGGCGGGCCGCCTCGGCGTGGTCGTCGCCGAACAGCCCGACCCGCAGCAGAGGTTCACTCGACCGGGCGCGCCGGGCCACCTCGGACACGCCCAGGCCCAGGACGCGGTGCAGGGCCGCCAGCACGGCGGCGGGCGGACGCTCGCGCAGGAGGACGTACGCGTTGACGGCGTTCGGATCGGTCACCGGCGCCCCTTTCCACGGTTCGGTCGCGGGGGACAGGTTAGCGGGGGCCGGGGACGGGGACCGCGGCGGATGTCCGCGCGGCCCGGGGCCGGGGATCCGCCCGCACCCGCGCTGGAGCGGGAGAAGACCCGTGCCGGGGAGGGGCCGCAGGCCCCGCCCCGGGGCACGGGGCCACGGCGAGGACGGCGGACGCGGCCGCGCACGGCGGCACGGGTACAGCGGGCGCCGCGGGCGTGTGAAGTGACACCACGTCATGCGTCCACCTGTGAGAACGTCACGGCCGGGTGGTGACACGGCGGGACTGCCGGGCGGGCGCGCCGCCGACTGTAATGGGGGCCATGTCCACTTCCACCACGGCAGTCATCGACGTCCAGAGCCTGAACATGAAGTACGGCGACTTCCACGCCGTCAAGGACCTGTCCTTCCAGGTGCGGCGCGGGGAGCTCTACGCCCTGCTCGGCACCAACGGGGCGGGCAAGACCTCGACCCTGGAGGCCGTCGAGGGCCACCGCGCCGCCACCTCCGGCACCGTCCGCGTCTTCGGCCGGGACCCGCGCGACCGCGGCGGCGTCCGCCCCCGGACGGGCATCATGCTCCAGGAGAGCGGCTTCTCCCCGGACCTCACGGTCCGGGAGTCGGTCCGGCTGTTCGGGACGCTCTCCCGGCGCACGGACCGCGTGGAGCGGCTGCTCGACCTGGTCGACCTCTCCCACCGGGCCGGCACCAGGGTGTCCCAGCTCTCCGGCGGCGAGAAGCGCAGGCTCGACTTCGCCACCGCCGTCTACGGGGGGCCCGAGCTGGTCTTCCTCGACGAGCCCACCACCGGCCTGGACATCCGCTCCAGAGACGCCCTGTGGGACGCCGTGGACCGGCTGCGCGAGGACGGCGCCACCGTCGTGCTCACCACGCACTACCTGGAGGAGGCCCAGCAGCGCGCCGACCGCATCGGGCTCATGCACCAGGGCACGCTGCGCCGCGAGGGGACCGTCTCCGAGCTCACCCGGACGCTGCCCGCGACCGTCCGCTTCTCCCTGCCGCCCTCCGCGCCGGTGCCGCCCCTGCCCGCCGTCCCCGGGGAGGGCGGGGCGCTCCTCGTCGAGACCCCCGCCCTGCAGAAGGACCTGCACGTCCTCCTGGACTGGGCGCGGGACCACGCGGTGGAGCTGCGCGACCTCCAGGCCGGGCCGACCCGGCTGGACGACGTCTTCCGCGCCATGGGCGCCGAGTAGCGGTCGGCGCGGCGCCCGACGACCCCTCCCGAACCTTCCAGACAAAGGACCCGCCATGCTCGCGATCGCTCAGGGTGAGCTGATCCAGATCTTCCGGAACCGGCTGGTGCTGGTCACCATGCTCGTCATGCCCGCGGCGGCCAGCGCGTTCTACATGTACCTGCAGGACCGCATCCCGTTCCTCGACCTCGGCGGCGTCGCCGCGATCCTGGTGTTCCTCGTGGTGACGATGGGGCTCTACACCACCGCGGTGACCACGCTCGCCTCCCGCCGCCAGAACCTCTACCTCAAGCGGCTGCGCTCCACCGCGCTGGACGACGCCCGCATCCTCACCGGGCTGCTGCTGCCGGTGACCGCCTTCGCGGTCGCGCAGACGGCCGTGGTCCTGACCGTGCTGTCGGTCGTCGCCGCCCCGCCGGAGCGGCCCCTGCTGCTGGTGGCGGCCGTGCTGGCGGCGGTCGTCATGATGATCGGCCTGGCGCTGGCCACCGCAGGGGTGACCAACTCGCCCGAGCACGCCCAGGTGACCACGCTGCCCGTCCTGATCGGCGTGCTGGCCGTCTCCGGCTGGGTGGGGTTCACCGGGGCGGAGGAGTTGGCGCCGCTCAAGCGGCTGCTGCCCGGCGGCGCGGCCACGGAACTGGTCGTCGGCGCCTGGAACGGCGGCGTCCCGCTCGCGGACTCCCTGCTCCTGCTGGCTCCGACCCTGGCCTGGGTGGTCGTCGCCGTGGCCCTGGCCTTCAGGGTCTTCCGCTGGGAGCCCCGCCGCTGACGGCGGGGCCCCGGCCGCCGGCCGTGCCGCCCGGTTCGAGGGCGCACGGGAGGGCGGCGCGGCGTCGGGGGACGCCTGGGGTACCGCCGCACGGCCGTATCGACGCCGTCGATACGGCCGTCGGTGTGTCGGGGGTCAGGCCTCGCCGAGGCGCGGCCTGGGGGCCAGGTCGGGGTCCAGGCTGCTCAGCGCGGTGACGACGTCGGCCAGCGCGTCGGCCAGGACCACCGGCTGACGGGGGCCGTCGGCGTGCGCGGTGTCGGCGCGCTCGTGGTCGTCGGGTCGGTGGTGGGGAAGCCGCCGGGGATCGAGGGTGACGGACATGTGGTTTCGGGCGCGGGGTCGAGGGGGCGCCCTTCTCCTTCCGGTGCGTTCGACGTCCTCGTGTCCGGCCGACCATGACTCCGGGTGACCGGGATGGTGTCGGCTTTACCAGGGATAGCAGGTCCGGATGACATTCTGCGGATACGGAGCGTGCCTGTGGATGAACAGCGTCCGGCCGCGGAGGCGCCGGCGGGGAATACGGGGGGTGTGTCCACCGTTCGAACGTGATAGTTTCGCAGGAAACTACTTCTTGGAAAGCTAGTTCAGGAGCGGGCCATGCAGTTCGGAATCTTCTCGGTCGGCGACGTGACCACCGACCCCACCACCGGCCGGACGCCGACGGAGCACGAGCGCATCAAGGCCATCATCGAGATCGCGCTCAAGGCCGAGGAGGTCGGGCTCGACGTCTTCGCGACCGGCGAGCACCACAACCCGCCGTTCGTGCCGTCCTCGCCGACCACCATGCTCGGCTACATCGCCGCGCGGACGGAACGGATCGTCCTGTCCACCGCGACCACCCTCATCACCACCAACGACCCGGTGAAGATCGCCGAGGACTACGCCTTCCTCCAGCACATCGCCGACGGCCGGGTGGACCTGATGATGGGCCGCGGCAACACCGGCCCGGTCTACCCCTGGTTCGGCTACGACATCCGCGAGGGCATCCCCATGGCCCTGGAGCACTACAACCTGCTGCACCGCCTCTGGCGCGAGGACGTCGTGAACTGGGAGGGCAAGTTCCGCACCCCGCTGCAGGGCTTCACCGCCACCCCGCGCCCGCTCGACGGCATCCCGCCGTTCGTGTGGCACGGCTCCATCCGCAGCCCGGAGATCGCCGAACAGGCCGCCTACTACGGTGACGGCTTCTTCCACAACAACATCTTCTGGCCGGCCACCCACACCAAGAAGCTCATCGCGCTGTACCGCCGCCGCTACGAGCACTACGGCCACGGCAAGGCCGAGCAGGCGATCGTCGGCCTGGGCGGACAGGTGTTCATGCGCAAGAACTCCCAGGACGCGGTCAAGGAGTTCCGGCCCTACTTCGACCACGCGCCCGTCTACGGCGGCGGACCCTCCCTGGAGGAGTTCACCCGGGAGACGCCGCTGACCGTCGGCAGCCCGCAGCAGGTCATCGACCGAACCCTGACCTTCCGCGAGATGTTCGGCGACTACCAGCGCCAGCTCTTCCTCATGGACCACGCGGGCCTGCCGCTCAAGACCGTCCTGGAGCAGCTGGACCTGCTGGGCGAGGAGGTCGTGCCGGTGCTGCGCAAGGAGTTCGCCGCCGGCCGCCCCGCGCACGTACCCGACGCGCCCACCCACGCCTCGATGCTCGCCGCCCGGCGGGCCGAGGACCGCAACGAGGAGAACACGGAGGCCAGGGAATGACCGTCCGCCGCATCGTCACCGTCTCGGCGGGGCTGAGCACCCCGTCGTCCTCCCGGCTGCTCGCCGACCGGCTCACCGCCGCCACCGAGCGCGCCCTGGGGGACGAGGGGATCCAGGCGCAGGTGCGCACGGTGGAACTGCGCGAACTCGCCCACGACGTCATGAACGCCATGGTCACCCAGGTGCCCACCGGCGACCTGCCCGGTGTGCTGTCCGACGTGGCCGGGGCCGACGGGATCATCGCGGTGACCCCGGTGTTCAACGCCTCCTACAGCGGACTGTTCAAGTCGTTCTTCGACGTGGTCGAGCAGGGGGCGCTGGACTCGGTCCCGGTGCTCGTCGGCGCCACCGGCGGCAGCCCGCGCCACTCGCTGGTCCTGGAGCACGCCCTGCGGCCGATGTTCACCTACGCCCGGGCGCTGGTCGTCCCGACCGGTGTCTACGCGGCCTCGGAGGACTGGGGCGCGGGCGACGAGGGCGCCCGCGAGCTCAACGAGCGCATCGAGCGGGCCGGCCGCCAGCTCGCCCGGCTGGCCGCCGACCACGAGCGGCGCGAGGAGGACCCCTACGACGAGCCGGTCGCCTTCGCCGACCTGATGTCCGGCCTGGGCACCTGACCCGCCCGTCCGCGCGGCCCCGACCGGGAACCCCCGGCCGGGGCCGCCCTGCTTCCGCCGGGAGAGGTCGTGGGCGACGGGCTGTGGCTGCTGCCCGACGAGGCGTGGGACCGGATCCCGCCGCCGCTCCCGGCCGGGGACTAGCCGCGGGGCGTGGCCCGGGCGTCCACCCAGGCGCACAGGTCCTCCAGCGCGGCCTCGGCGCGGTCGCGGTCCCCGGTGGTCAGCAGGTCGGTCTCCAGGCCGGAGAAGGCCGCGTTGAGCAGGGTCGCGGTCCGCAGGGCCTCGGCGGCGGGCAGCCCCCGCAGGGCCAGGCAGGAGGCCACGAACGCGGCCCGGCCGCGCACGAAGCCCGGCACCTCCACGGGCAGCCGGCCGGCGGCGGCGAGCCCCTCGATCTCCCGGATGAGCCGGGTCACGGCGATCTCCGGCTCCGCCAGGGTGCGCCGCCAGGTGTCGCGGACGATGTCGCCCACCGGGACCCCCGGGTCGTCCCAGCCGGGGGTGGCGCGCAGCGCCGCGTGCTGCACCTCGTCCAGCCGCTCCAGCACCGCGACGAGCAGGGCCTCCTTGCCGGAGAAGTGGTGGGTGAGGACCCGGGTGCTCTGCCCCAGGCCGCGGGCGAGGTCGCGCAGCGAGAAGTCGGCGGCGCCGATGCGGGCCAGCTCGGCGATGACGGCGTCCAGGACCTCGCGGCGGCGCTCGGGGTCGGCGGTTCGGGGCATGGGGCGCGATCACCTCTTCTTCCTTCGCCCCACGTTCGCACACCTATTAAGGAAACAGTTGTTACCCTAATCGCATGCGCTCATCCCGGTGGCTCCCCGCCCTCACCCTCACCGCCTTCGCGGTCCAGACCGACGACTTCGTGGTCATCGGCGTCCTGCCCGGGCTCGCCGCGGACCTGGCCGTCCCCCCGTCCGCCGCCGGCCAGCTTGTCACCCTCTACTCCCTGGGCTACGCGCTCACGGCACCGCTGTGGGCGCTCCTGCTGGCGCGGGTCCCGCCCCGGGCCGTGCTCACGTGCTCCCTGGCGGTCTTCACCGCGGCCAACCTCGCCGTGCCGCTCACCGAAGGGCTCGGCCCGCTGCTGGCGCTGCGCCTGCTGGCGGCCCTGTCCGCGGCCGTGGCCCTGCCCTGCGCCCTCGCCCTGACCGCCGCCCAGGCCCCGCCCGAGCGGCGCGGCCGCCACCTGGCCACCGTGATGACCGGGCTGACCGGGGCGGTCCTGCTCGGCGTCCCGCTGGGCGCCTGGGCCGGCGGCCTCTTCGGATGGCAGGCCGCCTTCGTGCTGGGCGGGCTGCTGGGCGCCGCCGCCCTGGCCGCCTCGGCCGCCACCGTGCCCGCCTCCGGGCCGGTGGGGGAGCGGCGCGGACCGGTGGACCTGATCCGTCCGCTCGCCTCCCGCGCCGTCGCCGCCGTCCTGGCCGCCACCGTGCTCACCGTCGCGGGCAACATCGCCTTCCAGACCTACCTCGCGGTGTTCCTGGCCGGCCTCGCGGGTGTGGGGCCCACCGCCCTGGGCGCGCTGCTGGTCGCCGCGGGGGTCGGCGGGCTGGTGGGCACCCGCGTCTCGGGGACGCTCGCGGACCGTGTCGGGCCGGGCCGCGCCTTCGCCGGGGCGGGCGCGGTGTTCTGCGCGGTGATGGTCGCGTTCGCCCTGCTGTGGTGGCTGCGCCCGGTGCCGGTCGCGGTGGTGGCGCTCCTGCTCGTGCCCTGGTCGGCCGCCGCCTGGGCGGTGCCGCCGGCGCTCCAGACGCTCATGGTCGCCCGCGTCGGCACGCGGACCGCCGGCCGGGCGCTGGCCGTGCACAGCTCGTCGGTGCACGTCGGCGCCGCCCTGGGCGCCGTGCTGGGAGGTGCCGCCGTCGCGCTCGGTCCCGGCCTGGTCCCGGCCGCCGCGGCCCTCGCCGCGGCGCTGGGCCTGGCCGCGGTCCCCCTCGTCCGCCGCCCCCGCCCCCTCCCGCACCCCTGACCGGACCCGGCGCCGCGCCCGAGGGGGAAGGGCGGACACCCGTGGGAGGGGGCCGGTGGGCCCGTACCCGGGCCGGGGTTTCCGAACGGTGTTCGGTAAGGTGGCCCGCATGGATCCCGTGCGCATCTACAGCCAGTCCCAGGAGCGTCTGATCGCCCTGGCCGGCGGCCTCGACGCCGCCGCGCTGGCCACCACCGTCCCCGCCTGCCCCGACTGGACCGTCCACCAGACCTACGCGCACCTGGCCGGACTGTGCGCCGACGTGGTCGCCGGAACCGTCACCCCGCCCGCCTCCGACGAGGTCACCGCCCGCCAGGTCGCGGAGCGGGAGGGCCGCGGCATCGCGGAGGTCTGCGACGAGTGGCGCGCGGGCACCCCCGCCCTGCTGGAACTGCTCGGCACCCAGAACCGCATGCGCTACCGCCTGCCCGTCGTGGACGTCTGGACCCACGAGAACGACATCCACGGCGCGCTGGGCCTGGACCCCGTCACCGAGCACGCCGATGCCCTGCTCGACTTCGCCCTCTCCGGGCTGGGCCGCGCCTGGCCCGAGCAGGCGCCCGGCCCGACTGTCACCGCCACCGACGCCGACCGCTCCTGGACCCTGGGCGCGGGCGGCGGCCCGCACTGGCGGGGCACCGCCTTCGAGCTCTACCGCGCCCTCATGGGGCGGCGCACCCCCGGCCAGATCGCCGCCATGGACTGGACCGGCGACCCTGCGCCGGTCCTGCCGGCCCTGTCCCTGCTGCCCGCCACCCGCGAGCCCCTCACCGTCTGATCCGCGCGCCGGGCCGGGGCGGTCCGCCGTACCCGGTCCCGCGAAGTACCGGTTTCCCCTCCATTGCGGGGCGACGGCGGCGGTGTTAATTTCTCCCCATCGGCTATGGGAGCGCTCCCTCACGGAGAGCGCCCCCACGGCCGGAACGGGCGCGGCCCCCGCCGCGCCCGGGCGGCGGCGCCGGTGCCGGTCCCGCCGGTGCCCCCTGCCCGTCCGCCGATCCTTCCGCACGAGATGACAACGTTGTCTCACGGTGTCGCATCCCGGGTCCTCCTGCTGCCCGGGATGCCCGCCACAAGAAGACAACGTTGTCCTCCGTCCTTGAGGAGAACCCCCCATGGTCCGACGTCTGCTCACGGCCCTCGTGGCCCTGACCGGGATCGCAGCCCTCGCCTTCGCGTGGGCCTCGCCCCCCGCGCCCTCCGGGGCGCACCTCACCGCCTCCGCGCAGGCCGACACCGGCTTCCGGATCGAGAACGGCCGCCTCGTCGACGCGGCCGGCAACGACTTCGTGATGCGGGGCGTCAACCACGCCCACACCTGGTACCCGCAGGAGACCGGGTCCCTCGCCGACATCAAGGAGCTGGGCGCCAACACCGTCCGCGTCGTGCTCAGCAGCGGCGACCGGTGGGCGGAGAACGGCGTCGCCGACGTGGCCGCCGTCGTCGACGACTGCAAGGCCAACCGCCTGATCTGCGTGCTGGAGGTGCACGACACCACCGGCTACGGCGAGCAGTCCGGGGCCGCCACCCTCGACCAGGCCGTCGACTACTGGCTGCGCGTCCAGGACGCCCTGCACGGCGAGGAGGACCACGTCCTCGTCAACATCGGCAACGAGCCCTACGGCAACGACCAGGCGACCGTGGCGAACTGGGCGTCCGACACCTCGGCGGCGATCGGCCGGCTGCGGGACGCGGGGTTCCACCACACCCTGGTCGCGGACGCGCCCAACTGGGGCCAGGACTGGTCGCACACCATGCGCGACGGCGCCGCGTCGGTCTTCGCCTCCGACCCGCACGCCAACACGCTCTTCTCGATCCACATGTACGGCGTCTACGCCCAGGAGTCCACCGTGGTCTCCTACCTGGAGCACTTCACGAACGCGGGCCTGCCGCTGATCGTCGGCGAGTTCGGCCACGACCACAGCGACGGGAACCCCGACGAGGACGCCATCCTGGAGCACACCCGGCGCCTGGGCCTGGGGTACCTCGGCTGGTCCTGGAGCGGCAACGGCGGGGGAGTGGAGTACCTCGACATGGTCGAGGGCTTCGACCCCGAACGGCTCACCCCCTGGGGCGAGCGGATCTTCCACGGGCCCGACGGCATCGCCGAGACCTCCGTCGAGGCGCCCGTCTACGGTGACGGGGAGCCCACGGAGGAGCCGACCGAGGAGCCCACCGAGGGCCCGGGCGGCGACGGCTGCGAGGCCGTCTACACGGTCGTCCAGGAATGGTCGGGCGGGTTCCGGGCCGACGTGACCGTCACCGCCGCCGAGGACCTGACCGGCTGGACCGTGAGCTGGACCCACGCCCCCGGGCAGCACGTCGTCCACGCGTGGAACGCCGAGGTGACCTCCGACGGTCCGGACGTCACCGCCGTGAACGCCTCCTACAACGGCACGCTCGCCTCGGGGCGGTCGACCACCTTCGGCTTCACCGGTTCCAGTGAGGGGAGCCCGCGGGTCCCGGCCCTGACCTGCCGCTCCTGACGCACGTTCCGTTCCCGGCCGCGCGGACCACCGGGTCCGCGCGGCCGGGGACCCCGGGTAAGGGGCGGATCAGGGGGTGTAGGGGAGGCGGTCGACCGCGCGCACCTCGCCCAGGGTGGACCACTCGTTGCGGCCCAGGCGGGCCAGCGGACGCAGCCGCTCCACCTCCGGCAGGCCGTCCCGGCCCAGCACGCCGTCGTCCACCGCCACGTGCACCACCCGGCCGAACACCACCGTGGAGGTGCCGAACCCCACCGTCGAGTGCAGCGTGCACTCCAGCGCCACCGGGGAGGCCGCGACCCGGGGCGGGCGCACGGCCGCGCTCTCCTCGCGCGTGATCCCCAGCGCCTCGAACTCGTCCACCTCGGGCGGGTAGGCGGTCCCGGAGGCGTTCACCTCCTTCCACAGCGGCTCGGAGGCCAGGTTCACCACGAACTCGCCGGTGGCCTCCGCGTTGCGCAGGGAGTCCTTGCGGCCGGTGGAGGTGAACTGCACGATCGCCGGATCGGCGCAGGCGATGGTGAAGAAGGAGTGCGGCGCGAGGTTGTCCACGCCGTCGGCGGAGGTGGTGGAGACCCAGGCGATCGGCCGCGGGACCACCACCGCGGTGATCATCCGGTAGAAGGCCCGGCCGGGCAGGTCCTGGGGAGTCCATTCGGTACGCATCACCACCGATTATCCACAGGGGGAGGCCGCCCCGTGAGGGCGGCGGGGCCAGGGGGCATACCGGGGTCATGGAACTGGTCTCAGCAGACGACATCCGCGCCGCGGCCGCCCGCCTCCAGGGCTCGGTCGTGCGCACCCCCCTGACCGCCGGACCCGCCCAGGGGCCGCCGTTCCTCGTCAAACCCGAGAGCCTCCAGCCCACCGGGGCCTTCAAGCTGCGCGGCGCCACCAACGCCGTCGCCCTGCTCACCCCCGCCCAGCGCGCCCGCGGCGTCATCACCCACTCCTCCGGCAACCACGGCCAGGCCCTGGCCTACGCCGCCGCCCGGCTGGGCGTCCCCTGCACGGTGGTCGTCCCCGACAACGCTCCCGAGGTCAAGGTGGAGCGGATGCGGGACCGCGGGGCCCGGGTGGTCCTCGTCCCACCGGAGCGGCGGGCCGAGGTCGCCGAGGAGACGGCGCGCGCCGAGCTGCTGGCGCTGGTCCCGCCGTTCGACGACCCGGCCGTCATCGCCGGCCAGGGCACGGTGGGCCTGGAGATCCTGGAGCAGTCGCCGGAGGTGACCACGATCGTCGTCCCGGTCGGCGGGGGCGGGCTGGCCTCGGGGGTGGCCACGGCGGCGCGGACCGTCCACCCGCGCCGGATACGGGTCGTCGGGGTCGAGCCCGAGCTGGCCGCCGACGCCGCCGAGAGCCTGGAGCGGGGCCTGCGGGTCCCCTGGGAGCCCGCGCGCACCCACCGCACCATGGCCGACGGGGTGCGGGTGTGCCTGTCCGACCTCACCTTCGAGCACCTGCGCCGGCGGCTGGACGCGATCGTCACCGTCACCGAGGACGAGATCGCCCGCGCGGTCGCGCACCTGGCCCTGGGGGCGCGGGTGGTGGCCGAGCCCAGCGGGGCGCTGGCCGCGGCGGCGGTCCTGGCCGGCCGGGTGGCCGTGGAGCCGGGCAGACCGGAGGCCACGGTCGCGGTGGTCTCCGGCGGCAACGTCGACCCGGACCTGTTCGCCCGGATCATCGCCGAGCACCGCTGATCCGGGAGGGGGCCGGAACGCGGGCGAAAGGAGGGAGGGGGCGCCGAAGCCGCGAGATCCCGGCGGTGCGGCCGGCCCCAGGAGACCGGCACGGGAGGCTCCACGGTGCGCGAAGCCCGGGGCGGGGGACTCTCAGGGGGCCGCGGTGCCGGAGCGCTGCCGGTCGGCGGCCTCGCGGCGGGCCCGCTCCTCGCGGTCCTCGCGGCGGCGCAGCGCCATGTCACCGAGGGCGGCCGCGCCGAAGGCCAGGGCGATCCCGGTGATCAGCAGCAGGGTCCACAGGGCGGTGCCGAAGGAGTCGGGGTCGGTCAACGGGGCCTCCAGGGGGTGCGGAACGCCGACCCCACAACCGTAATAGGCGTTAACTTCCGAACCCAGTGTTCGCGGGGGTGAACTGTGCCATACCGCACACACGAAGGGCCGGGGCCGCGCGGCCCCGGCCCCCGCGGACGGCGACTAGAGGATGGACCCCGGCGTGTACGCCGCGGCCTCCGGGTGCAGCGCCGCGAGCGCGTCGATCCGCTCCACCACGGCGCCGACCTGGTCGGCCGCCGCGCCCGTGAACGTGATCCGGTCCGCGAGCAGCGCGTCCAGGGCCGCCCGGTCCAGCGGGAACCGCTCGTCCCCGCCCAACCGCTCCAGCAGCCGGTTGCCCGTGCCCTCACGGCGCATCGCCAGCGCCGAGCCCACGGCGTGCTCCTTGATCAGCTCGTGCGCCGTCTCCCGGCCCACGCCCTCGCGCACCGCGGCCATCAGCATCTTGGTGGTCGCCAGGAACGGCAGGTACCGGTCCAGCTCCGCCGAGATCACCGCGGGGAAGGCGCCGAACTCGTCCAGCACCGTCAGCATCGTCTCGACCAGGCCGTCGAAGGCGAAGAACGCGTCCGGCAGCGCCACCCGGCGCACCACCGAGCACGACACGTCGCCCTCGTTCCACTGGTCGCCGGCCAGCTCGCCGGCCATCGACGCGTACCCGCGCAGGACCACCGTCAGGCCGTTGACCCGCTCGCAGGAGCGCGTGTTCATCTTGTGCGGCATCGCGGAGGAGCCCACCTGGCCCTCGGCGAAGCCCTCGGTGACCAGCTCGTGCCCGGCCATCAGCCGGATCGTCTTGGCCAGCGACGACGGGCCCGCCGCCAGCTGCACCAGCGCCGTCAGCACGTCGAAGTCCAGCGACCGCGGGTACACCTGGCCCACGCTCGTGAACCGGTGGGCGAACCCCAGGTGGGCGGCCACCTCGTCCTCCAGCTGCGCCAGCGCGGCCCGGTCCCCGCCCAGCAGGTCCAGCATGTCCTGGGCGGTGCCCACCGGGCCCTTGATGCCGCGCAGCGGGTAGCGGCCGATCAGGTCCTCCAGCCGCCCGAGCGCCACGAGCACCTCGTCGGCGATCGACGCGAACCGCTTGCCCAGCGTGGTGGCCTGCGCCGCCACGTTGTGCGACCGCCCGGCCATCACCGTCGTCCCGTACTCGGCGGACAGGCGGCCCAGGCGCGCCAGCAGCGCCACCGTGCGGTCGCGCACGAGCAGCAGGCTGTCGCGGATCTGCAGCTGCTCGACGTTCTCGGTGAGGTCGCGCGAGGTCATGCCCTTGTGCACGTGCTCGTGCCCGGCCAGGGCGTTGAACTCCTCGATCCGCGCCTTGACGTCGTGGCGGGTGACCCGCTCACGGGCGGCGATGGACTCCAGGTCCACCTGCTCCAGGACCTTCTCGTAGTCGGCCACCACGCCGTCGGGGACGTCCACGCCCAGGCGCGCCTGCGCCCGCAGGACGGCCAGCCACAGCCGCCGCTCGGCGACCACCTTGTACTCCGGGGACCACAGCCGGGTCAGCTCGGCCGAGGCGTACCGGGCGGCCAGGACATCGGGGATAACGGGTTTCGCGCTCACGTTCGTCCACCCTACCGTCCTGAGCAGGCACGCCCGCGACCAGGCGAGGCCTTGCGGCCCGCGCCGCGGGGGCGGCCGGGGTAGGGGCGGCACTACCCCCGACCCGGTGGCCCGGCGGATTCCCCGGGCGCCCCCCGGCTTCCTACCGTGGAGGCATGACCACAGGCACCGTACGGCAGCGCACCCCGGGCGCACCCGCCGACCTCCTCCGGGCGATGGCCCGACCGGGCTTCCCCGTCTCCCGATGGTCGCTGAGGGCGATCACCTACACCGCCACCACCATGGTGATCGGGATCGCCGCCATGGCCGTCGCCTTCCCCTTGTACGGGCCCTGGCTGGTCGTGGTCATCGCCCTGTTCGACGCGCCCCCGGGCCCCGGGGACCGGGCGTTCCTGCTGGTCTCGGGGACCCTGAGCGGCCTGGCCACGGTCGCGTTCTTCGGGCCGCTGGTCGGGATCCCGCTGGGGGCGGTGGAGCGCCGCCGACTGCGCCTGGTCTCGCCCGGCCTCGCCGACAGCGGCCACCGCGTCCCCCCGCCCGGGCTGTGGGGCTGGATCAAGACCCGCTACACCGAGGCCGCCACCTGGCGCGAGGTCGCCTACCTCTTCCTGCTCATGGTCATCGCCTTCTCGCTCTTCACGGTGATGGGCATGCTGCTGATCTTCGCCGTCGTCCTGCTGGCGGGACCGGTCCTGGTCGGGGACGCCCCCGGCTCCGAGGTGAGCCTGGGCTTCGTCACCGCCACCACCGTCGAGGAGGCGCTGCCGCTGACCCTGCTCTCCCCGGTCGCCCTCCTGGCCGCCGTCTACCTGAGCGGCGTCACCTCCTACGGCCACGGGGTCCTGGCCCGCGCCCTGCTGGTCGGCCCGCCCAAGGAGGAGCTGCGCGCCGAGCTCACCGAGGTCACCCACTCCCGGGCCCGCCTCGTCGACGCCTTCGAGTACGAGCGCCGCCGCATCGAACGCGACCTGCACGACGGGGCGCAGCAGCGCCTGGTGGCCCTGAACATGGACCTGGGCATGGCCCGGCTGGACGTCGAGGAGGGCTCGGAGGCCGACCGCCGCCTGGCCGCCGCCCAGCGCAAGGCCGACGAGCTCATCACCGAGCTGCGCGAACTCGTCCGCGGCATCCACCCGCGCGTCCTCACCGACCGCGGCCTGCCCGCCGCCCTGGCCGAACTCGCCGACCACTCGCCCGTCCCGGTCACCGTCCAGGCGGAGCTGCCCCGCCGACTCCCCTCCCACGTGGAGGGCACCGCCTACTTCGTGGTCGCCGAGGCGCTCACCAACGTCTACAAGCACACCGAGGCCAACGCCGCCACCGTGCACGCCTCCCTGGTCCCCGCCGCCCACGGCGACGCCCTGGTGGTGGAGGTCACCGACTACGGGCCCGGCGGCGCCGACCCGGCGCGCGGCAGCGGCCTGACCGGGATGCGCGACCGGGTCGCGGTCATGGGCGGCACAATGGACCTGACCAGCCCCCAGGGGGGTCCGACCCGCATCCGAGTGGAGCTGCCGTGCACGATCGACCGGACGGATCCGAGGTGACGCCCGTCCCCACCGTGCTCGCCGAGGACGGCGTGCTGCTGCGGGAGGGCCTGGTGGGCGTGCTGGAGCGCTTCGGGTTCCCCGTGGTGGCCGCCGTCGGCGACGGTGACGCCCTGCTCAGGGCCGTGGACGAGCACCGCCCCGGACTGGTCGTCACCGACATCCGCATGCCCCCGGACTTCACCGACGAGGGGCTGCGCGCCGCCGTCGAGCTGCGCCGCCGCCACTCCGATCTGGCGGTGGTGGCGCTCAGCCAGTACGTCGAGCTCAGCTATGCCTCCGACCTGCTCGACTCCGGGGCGGGGCGCGGCGTGGGCTACCTGCTCAAACAGCGGGTGGGCGACGTGCGCGAGTTCGCGACGGTGCTGCGCCGCGTGGTGGAGGGCGCGACCTTCGTCGACCCCGAGGTGGTCCGCCAGCTGCTGCGCCGCCGCTCCGACCCGCTGGAGCGCCTCACCCCGCGCGAGCGCGAGGTGCTGGCGCTGATGGCCGAGGGCCACTCCAACGGGGCGATCGCCCGCCGCCTGGTGGTCAGCGACGCCGCCGTCGGCAAGCACGTCGGCAACATCCTCGCCAAGCTCGACCTGCCGCCCGACGAGGACGTGCACCGCCGCGTCCAGGCCGTGCTGGCCTACCTGCGCGGCAACTGAACGGCCGCCGGGCGGGCCCACGGCTCCGCGGTCGGGCGGCCCGCGTCCGCGGGTGCGGTGCGGGTCCGCCCCGCGGGGCGGACCCGCGACCGGGTCAGTCGTTCCCGGTCCAGTCGATCGCCATGACGGTCTCGTCGCCGACCACCCAGGCGTCGTGGCCGGGCGGGATGTACGCGAGCCGGCCGGTGGAGGCCTCGGCCTCGGTGCCGTCCTCCATGCGCACCCGCAGGGTGCCGGACAGGACCAGGAGGCTGTGGGCGAGCATGCACAGGTCCGTGCCCGCCTCCTCGCGCCGGTGCTCCGACCAGCGCCATCCCGGCTCGAACGTGAGGCGGGTGACGTTGTGCCCGCCCAGCCGCACGATCTCCGCGTGCCCGTGGTCGAACGCCTGGCGCTCGTCGGGGGACTCGAAGCCGGCCGTCTCGATCCGGTCGTGCGCCTCCTCGTCCCACGCCTGCACGGTGGTCTGGTGGGCGATGGCGCCGTCGCTCAGGTCCAGCATGGTGTTGCTCATGACCATGCCGCCGTCGGGGTAGACGCACCGCTCGGTGTAGGCGACGTGGTCCCCGTCCACGGCCACCGTGAGGACCTCGTGCGTCATCTCCCGGCCGCACAGCTCGCGCACGACCGGCTCGATGGCCTCCTTGCCGTGCAGGACCGCGGGGGACCCCGGCGGCGTCCGCTTGTCGAACATCTCCAGGTCGGCGTCGTCCCGGAACATCGCGATCATGGTGTCGGCGTCCGTCTCCTCGATGGCGCGGCGGTAGGCCTCGACGTCGAAGCGGGCGTCGTTCTGGGTGGACATGTCTCACTCCACATGGAACGGAGGGAAGGTGAGGGGCGCGGCCGAGGGGCGGGCCCGGGGCGTCCCACTGCCAGGTTGCGCCCGGCCCCCTCCCCGCGCGTGCCAAGAATCGGTGCTTTCTCGACAAGGGCCGCGGGGGCCGGGCCGCCGAGGGGGCCCGCGGGGCCGGACGTATCGTGGTCCCACAGGCGGCCCCGGGCCCCGGCCCAGAACGCGAAGCCCCCGCGCAGCCCTGGAGGAGAGCCGATGAGACCGACCGTCGCCGCACCCGAGAGCGTCACCTGGGCGGTCCACCTGGACCGCGCCATGTGGGTGGCGGGGGTGCGCGCCCTCATGCTCCAGGCCCTGCACCCGGTGGCGATGCAGGGCGTGTGGCAGCGCTCGGACTTCCGCAGCGACCCCACGGGGCGGCTGCTGCGCACCGCCCACTTCGTCGCCGTCACCACCTACGGCTCCCCGGAGGAGGCCGACCGGCTGGGCGCGCACATCCGCCGGGTGCACCGGGCGCTGTCGTTCACCGACCCCGCCACCGGCCGCCGCCACCGCGTCGACGAGCACGACCTGCTGGTGTGGGTGCACTGCGCCGAGGTGACGTCCTACCTGGAGACCGCGGTGCGCGCCGGGGTGCCCCTCACCCCCGCCGAGTACGACCGCTACTTCGACGAGCAGTCCGCCACCGCCGCCTACGTGGGCCTGTCCCGGGACGACGTCCCGCGCTCGGCCGCGGACATGCGCCGCTACCTGGCCGCGGTCCGCCCCGTGCTGCGCGCCACCCCCGAGGCCCGGCAGGCGGTCCGGTTCCTGCTGTGGCCCGCGGTGCCCGAGCACCTGTCCGCGCTGGCCCCGCTGCGGCCCCTGTGGTTCCCGGTCGGCGCCCTGTCCTACGCCACCCTGCCCGCCTGGGCGCGCCGCGAGTACGGGGTCCTGCCCGAGGTACCGGGCGGGGAGGCCGCGGCCACCGCGGCCCTGCGCGCGCTGCGCGCCGGGCTCAACCGGGTGCCGGAGCGCTACTACAACCTCATCTTCGACGAGGCGACCGTGCGCAGCGCCGAGGAGGCGCGCGAGCGCCTGCTGGCGGCGGGCTACCGGGTGGAGAACGGGTTCCGGGCGCTGCGCTCGCGCACCCGCTTCCGCGCCCCCGAACCGGCCGCCCTCCCCGCGCCGCGGGTCCCCGCCGGACCCTGACCCGGCGCGCCGCTCACCCCCGCGCGGGCGGCACCCGGTCGATGAGCCCGTCGAGGACGACCTCGGCCAGCCTTCCGGCGGCGTCCCGGCGCTCCTGCGGGGTGCGCTCACCGCTCCCGGCGAGCCGGTCGGCCAGGGGGAACTGCGTGAAGCCCGTGGCCGGTCCGATGACCGCGAAGTAGAGCAGGTCCGTCGGCAGCGGCCGGATCCGCCCCTGGGCGGCGAGCCGCTCCACGGAGGGCATCGCCGCGGCCAGGACCGGCGCGATGTAGTTGCGGTGCAGGTGGTCGAGCCGCTCGCCCTCGCGGCGGAACTCGTCGGTCAGCACCCGGCCGAGCATCGGGGTGTCCACGACCGAGCGGTAGAAGTGGCCGATGACGGCGCGCAGCACCGCCTCGTCGTCACCGGTGTGCTGCTCCACCAGTGCGGTCAGCCGGTCCTTCTGCGCGGCCAGGACCCGGTCCACGACCGCGCGCCAGAAGGCGGCCTTGGAGCCGTAGCGGTCGTTGATGAAGTTGTGGCTGACCCCCAGCCGGCGGGCCAGCTCCCGGGCCGAGGCCCCGTCGTAGCCGAGCTCGGCGAACGCCTCCAGGCCGCGTTGCAGGACGGTGTCCTCGTCCGGCGCCGCCGGGCCGCCCCGGCCCGGCCGCCCGGGTCCCCTGACGGTGTGCGCGCCCATGCCGACCTCCTCGCTTGACACCTGTCAGATTCTATTTAATCTGACAGGTGTCAGACCTTGTCGCGTCCCGCAGGAGGACCCCGTGCACGAGTCCACAGCCACCACTCCCTGGCCCGTCGGGCGCGGCTCCCGGGACCGGGTCGCCGCCCGCTTCGGCGCCGGGCGCGCCGACCTCGCCCACCTGGCCCTGACCACCGGCGACCCCCTCGCCGACGCCGTCGCCGACGAGATCGCCGCGGGCGGCCGCCGTGTCCGCGCCGCCCTCCAGGAGGGCATCACCCGCGGCCTGGCCTCCCTCGCCGACCCGCCCCCGGCCGTCGCCGCCCTGCTCGCCGACACCGAGACCCCGCCCGACGGCGCCGACGACGCGCTCCTGGACCGGGGCTCGCTCTCCGCCTTCGACGCGCCCCAGGCCGCGCGCATCATCGCCCTGACCGCCGGCTCCCTCGTCAGGACCTACGAGTCCCCCTCCATCGCCGAGGTCCTCAAGCTGAGCGGGCGCCTCCTCGACGCCGTCCCCCGCAGGCTGGAGGACACCGGCCGCTGGTACCTCACCGCGCTGCTGCCCGGCTCCCTGCGCCCAGGGGAGGCTGGCTACACCGCCACCCTCCAGGTGCGGGTGCTGCACGCCCACATGCGCGCCATGGCCCGCCGCCGCGGGTACGACGAGGCCGCGCTGGGCGTGCCGATCAACCAGGTCGACCTGGTCCGCACCTGGATGGACTTCACCCTCACCTCCCACAACGCCCTGGACGCCATGGGCTACCACTCGTCCGCCGCGGACCGGGCCGACCAGTACCGCTACTGGCACCACGTCGCCCACCTGCTCGGCATCGACCCCCGCCTCCTCGACGGCGTCCGCGACCAGGAGAGCGCCCGCGAGACCGACGACCTCCTCCAGGCGGTCACCGGACCGCTGGGCCCGGACTCCGCGGCCCTGGCCGAGGCCACCCTGCGCTCGACCGCGGCCACCCTGGACGAGGTCGCCTCGATCCCCGGCGCGGTCGGCCTGCCCGCCCTGTGCGCCCTCGCGCGCCGCTTCCACGGGGACGCCCGCGCCGACGCGCTCGGCCTGCCCCGCGCGGCCGTCGCCGGCGCCGTCCTGGACGCCGCCGCGGCCCTCAACCGCGTGCGCGGGCGGCGCCTGCTCCGCGACCCCCGGCGGCTCGGCGCGGTCCGCGCCCGCAACGTCGCCGCCACCCGCGCCCACCTGGCCCGGGCGGCCCGCCCCGCCACCCACGCCCGCGGGGGCGACCCCGACCGGCCCGTCCCCGCCGAGCACCGCACCGGAGAGGAGCGCCCCTGAGGCGCAGGCCCGCCGTCCGGGGGTGACATTCGCCGCGTGGCGGGGCACTCCGGGCGCCGGTAGCATTCCCGGCGGGCGTCCACGGGCGCCCTTTCGCACGGGGGAGGGGCCATGGCGCAGGACGGGACGACGGCGGGAACGGCCGAGGCCGCGGACGTGCGCATGCTCACCGTCCACCACGACGACCCCCGGGTCCAGGGCCTGCTCGACGGCCTGCTGGAGGAGTACACCGAGCGCTACGGCGCCGAGGGCGCCGCGAGCGAGCTGTCCCGCTACCCGGTCTCGGAGTTCGCCGCGCCCCACGGCCGGATCGTGCTCGCCGAACTGGACGGCGAGGTCGTCGCCGGGGGAGCGCTGCGCCCCTACGCCCCGGGCGGCGGCGAGCGCCCCGGCACCGCCGAGTTCAAGCGCATCTGGACCTCCGCCCGGCACCGGCGGCGCGGCCTGGGCCGCCGGGTCATGACCGCCCTGGAGGACGCCGCCCGCGCCCTGGGCTACCGCGACGTCATCCTGTTCACCGGCCCCAACCAGCCCGAGGCGGTCGCCCTGTACGAGCGCATCGGCTACCGGTGGACGGACCCCGCCACCATCGCCGACCTGCCCTATCCGAAGGCCATCCCCTTCGTGCACGTGCTCTGAACCCGGCCGGCCCCGGAACACCCGTCCCCACCTGCGCCGATCGTGGTCACGGGGGCATAACGGGGAGTGCCCGGGCGTTATGGGGTTCGCTATGTCCGCGCGACGGCCACCGCGCCGCCCGCCGCCGTACGATGGGCGCCGAGACCGCCGCCGGCGAGCCGTCCGGCCGCCCACCCGCGGCGGCGGCCCCGCACCGACGCACGACGAGGAGAGTCACGACGTGAGCGAGCAGCAGCGCCCCGGAGCCGACATGGGCACCTTCGTGTTCACGCCACGCAAGAACGGCCAGGCGCAGTCGGTCTCCGACGAGCTCGCCGCGTGGATGACCACCGGGTGGGCCGACACCGAGCGCCGCGACCTGGAGCCCATCGAGCAGGCCGGGCACACCGCCCGCCGCCGCGCCGCGCTCAGCGCGGCCTTCCCCGGCGAGCGGCTCGTCGTCCCCGCCGGACAGCTGCTCACCCGCTCCAACGACACCGAGTACCCCTTCCGCGCCGCCAGCGACTACGCCTACCTCACCGGCGACACCTCCGACGGCGGCTGCCTGGTCCTGACCCCGCGCGCCGACGGCGGCCACGACGCCGTCCTCTACCTCAAGCCGCGCTCCAACCGCGAGAACGGCGAGTTCTGGCTCGGCGGCTACGGCGAGCTGTGGACCGGCCGCCGCAACAGCCTGGCCGAGGCCGCCGACCTGTTCGGCGTGCCCACCGCCGACGTCACCACGCTCACCGGCGTCCTGGCCGCCACCGACACCGCCGTGCGCATCGCCCGCGGCCACGACGCCGAGCTCGACGCCGTCATCGACGGGGTGCGCGCCGACGCCGACGAGGAGGCCCGCGCCAAGTCGGCCTCCCTGGACGAGGAGCTCGCGGTCACCCTGGCCGACCACCGCCTGGTCAAGGACGAGTGGGAGATCGCCCAGCTCCAGCTGGCCGTCGACGCCACCGCCCGCGGCTTCGAGGACGTCGCCAAGACCCTGCCGCAGGCCAAGGACACCTCCGAGCGGTTCATCGAGGGCACGTTCTTCCTGCGCGCCCGCGTGGAGGGCAACGACGTCGGCTACGGCACCATCGCCGCCTCCGGCGCCAACGCCACCACCCTGCACTGGACCCGCAACGACGGCCCCGTCCGCGACGGCGACCTGCTGCTGCTCGACGCCGGTGTGGAGACCACCACCCTGTACACCGCCGACGTCACCCGCACCATGCCGGTCTCGGGCACCTTCACCGACACCCAGCGCAAGGTGTACGACCTGGTGTACGCCGCCCAGGAGGCCGGCATCGCGGCCGTCGCCCCCGGCGCCCCGTTCATCGCCTTCCACCAGGCCGCCCAGCGGGTGCTGGCCGAGGGCCTGATCGAGTGGGGCCTGCTGGAGGGCCCGGTGGACCGCGTCCTGGAGCTGGGGCTCCAGCGCCGCTACACCCTGCACGGCACCGGCCACATGCTCGGCCTGGACGTGCACGACTGCGCGGTCTCCCGCCAGGAGGTCCACCTGTACGGCGACCTGAAGCCCGGCATGGTCCTCACCGTCGAGCCCGGCCTGTACTTCCAGGCCGACGACCTGACCGTCCCCGAGGAGCTGCGCGGCATCGGCGTGCGCATCGAGGACGACGTCCTGGTCACCGAGGACGGGCGCGCCGTCCTGTCGGCCGCGCTGCCGCGCTCCTCCGCCGAGGTCGAGGCCTGGCTGGCCGAGCGCCTGCCGCGCTCCTGACCCCCGGTCCGCCCCGGGCCGCCCGCGCCGTCCCCCGGCGCGGGCGGCCCGGGTCTTTTTCCGACGATTCCCGCGGGCGGCCGTCGAATCCCCGGCCCGTCGATCGTCATCCTTGCGAACCGCCCTCCCAGGTGGTCACGTGGAACGACGACGAGGAAGAGGAACCCGCCATGCGCTACGCGCTGCTGCTGCACAACGCCGAACCCGCCGAGGGCGAGATCCCGCAGGAGGCCGTCGAGGCCGTGCAGGAGGCCTTCGGCGCCTACGGCAGGGCCCTGGAGGCCGCCGGCGTGCTGGTCGCCGCCGAGGTCCTGGCGACCCCGCGCGCCACCACCACGCTCACCCGCCGCGAGGGCGGGCTGCGCATCCAGGACGGCCCCTTCGCCGACACCAAGGAGGCCCTGGCCGGGGTGTTCGTCATCGACGTGCCCGACCTGGACGCCGCCCTGGCCTGGGCCGAGAAGTGCCCGGGCGCCCAGTACGGGGTCCTGGAGGTCCGCCCCGCCGCCACCTCCTACATCGACGGCGCATGGACCTGACCGCCGGTCCCGCGGTGCGGGCCGCCTGCGCGGCCCGCACCTCCCACGGGCGCCTGCTCGCCCTGCTGGCCGCGCCCACCGGAGACCTGCCCGCCGCCGAGGACGCCCTCGCCGACGCCTACGAGCGCGCCCTCACGGCCTGGCCGCGCGACGGCGTGCCCGCCGATCCCGAGGCCTGGCTGTTCACGGTGGCCCGCAACCGGCTGCGCGACCACTGGCGGTCGGCCGCCGTGCGCACCGGGGTGCCGCTGGACCCGGACCGCCACGCCCCGGCCGCCGACGCCACACCCGACGTGGACGCCGTCGGCGACCGCCGCCTGGAACTGATGCTGGTGTGCGCCCACCCGGCGGTCGACCCCGCCGTGCGCACCCCGCTCATGCTCAACACCGTCCTGGGCCTGACGGTCGCCCGCATCGCCCCCGCGTTCGCCCTCCCCGCGCCCACCCTGGCCGCCCGGCTCACCCGGGCCAAGAAGCGGATCAAGGAGGCGGGAGTGCCCTTCCGCATCCCCGACCGGGACGCCCTGCCCGAACGGCTGGACCACGTCCTGGAGGCGGTCTACGGCGCCCACGCCGTCGACTGGGAGATCGGCGGCACCGAACCCCGCACCGGCCTGACCGCCGAGGCCCTGGACCTGGCCGAGGTCCTCGCGCGGCTGGCCCCCGACAGCGCCGAGGCCCACGGCCTGGCCGCGCTCATCGCCCTGGCGGCGGCCCGCGCCCCCGCCCGGCTGGACGGACGGGGCCGCCCGGTCCCCCCGGCCGAACAGGACACCGGCCGCTGGGACCGCGCGCTCATCGAACGCGGCCGCGCCCACCTGCGCGCCGCCCACGCCCTGGGCGCCGTCGGCCGCTTCCAGCTGGAGGCCGCCGCCCAGGCGGTGCACTGCGCCCGCGCCGACACCGGCACGGTCGCCTGGGAGCACCTGCGCGAGCTGTACCGGCACCTGCACCGGCTGGCCCCCACCCTGGGGTCGGCGACCGCGCTGGCCGCCGTCACCGCCGAGACCGACGGACCCGCTGCGGGCCTGGCCCTGCTGGAGGAGGAGACGGCGCCCTGGGGGCGCGGGCCGCGCGCTTCGCCCCCGCCTGGGCGGTGCGCGCCCACCTGCTGCGGGCCCTGGGCCGCACCGGCCCGGCCCGCGCCGCCTACGACAGGGCGGTCTCGCTCACCACGGAGCCCGGTGCCCGCTCCCGCCTGGAGGAGGAGCGAGCCCGGTCGGGCTGACCCGCGCGGAGGGCGCCCGTCAGCCGAACCGCACGAACGCCCGCAGCGGCGGGCTGTGGTCGTGCGCCTCCGTGAACCCGAGGGCCTCGTAGAACGCCCGCTGCCGGTCCTCGTCGTCGGTGAGCAGCACCCGCTGCCGGACGCCGGGGTACCCGGCGAACAGCTCCTCCAGCAGCCGCCGCCCCAGACCGCCGCGCTGCTCTCCGGGGGCCACCAGCACGTCCTGGAGGTACACGACGGTCGCCCCGTCGGAGACCGACCGGGCCAGCCCCACCAGCCTGCCGTCCCTGCGGGCCGCCACCACCCGGTGGGACCCGGCCAGGGCCCGCACCAGCCCCTCCGGATCGCGGGTGTAGGCGTCCCAGCCCACCGACCCGTACAGCTCCAGCACCTCGTCGCGCACCAGCTCCGGCGCCGCGCAGGCGCGCACCTCCACCACGGCCACGGACCGCCCTCCCGTCCTCGTCTCAGAAAGGGGGAGTCTGGCACGGATCAGGCGGTGGCGCGCGGCAGGGTGATGGTCACGGACGTGCCCGACGGGCCGCTGTCCAGGTCCACCCGGCCGCCCTGGGCCGCCACCAGCGAGCGCACCACGGCCAGGCCCAGCCCGGCGATCCGCCCGCCCCCGCCCGCGCGCGTGGTCACGAACGGCTCGAACACCCGCGGCAGCACGTCCGGGGCGATGCCCGGGCCGTCGTCGGCCACCACCAGCGCCACCCCGTCGCCGGTGCCGTGCGCGGACACCTCCACCCGGGTCCCCTCCGGGGTGTGGTCCACCGCGTTCCCGATCAGGTTGGCCAGGCACTGCTCCAACCGGGCCTGGTCGCCCAGCAGCACCTCCGGCGGCGGCTCGGCCACGGTGACCGCCTCCCGCGCGGGCAGCGCCCCCGCGCGCGAGCGCACCTCGTCGAACAGGTCGGGCAGGAACACCGGCTCCCGGGCGGCGTCGATCTCGTCGCCGCCGCGCGCCACCGCCATCAGGTCCTCCAGCACCCGGCGCAGCCGTACCAGCTCGGCGCGCACGATCTGCGCCTCCGGGCCGCCCAGCAGCTCCAGGTGCCCCTCGGCGACCGCCAGCGGGGTGCGCACCTCGTGCGAGATCACCGACAGGTAGCGCCGCCGGTCGGCCTCGGCCCCCTCGATCCGGTCCAGCATGCGGTTGATCTCCCCGGCCAGCTCGCCGATCTCGTCCCGGGTGCCGGGAACGGGCACCCGCGCCGCCAGGTCGGCGGGGGAGACCTCCTTGGCCGCCGCCGACACCTCCCGCACCGGCCGCAGCGTGCGCCGCACCACCGCCCACAGCAGCAGCCCGCCCCCGGCCAGGCCCACCGCGCCCGCCGCGCCGACGCTCGCCAGCACCGCGCCGGCCGCGTCCCGCGACGGCTCCAGCGGCGCCGCCACCGTCACCACCGCCACCTGCGCGCCGTCCCCGTCCACCACGGCGGTGTCCATCACCCGCAGCGGCCCGACGCCGCTGTCCACCGTGCGCAGGGAGCCCGGTTCCACCGGCGGCGCCCCGGGGCCGCTCAGCAGCGTCGCCACCGGCCCCGGCCCCCCGGTGCTCTGCAGCCGGACCCCGCCCGCGGACACCAGCGTCACGTGCCGGGCCCCGCTCGGCCGCGTCGCCAGCGCCTGCCGCGCCGCCCGCTGCGCCTCCGGACCCGACACCACCCCGTCGATCCCGGCGGCCTCGGGCAGCCGGTTCCCCAGCGCCTCGCCCACCAGCGCCGCCTCCTCCTGGAGCAGCCGGTCCACGTCGGCCCGGCCCGACACCCGCACCAGCTCGTAGGTGAGCAGGGCCACCCCGCCGATCACCAGCGCCATCACCAGCAGGGCCCGGAGCACCACCCGGGCGGTGAGGTTCACCGGTCACCGCCGTCCAGCCGGTAGCCGACCCCGCGCACCGTCACGATCCGCTCCGCGCCGAGCTTGCGGCGCAGCTGGCTGACGTATACCTCCACCACGTTCGACGCCCCGTCGAAGTCGTAGCCCCACACCCGGTCCAGCAGCTGGGGCTGGGAGAACACCTGCCCCGGGTGGCGCACCAGCACCTCCAGCAGGCCGAACTCGCGCGCCGACAGGGTGACGGTGGCCCCGTCCACCGACGCGGTGCGCGCCCCCAGGTCCAGCACGATCCCCCCGGCGGCCAGCACGTCCGCGCGCTCCTGTCCGCCGGTGCGCAGCCGGGCCCGGACCCGGGCCAGCAGCTCGCTCACGCTGAAGGGCTTGACCATGTAGTCGTCGGCCCCGGCGTCCAGGTTCGCGACCCGGTCGCTCACGGCGTCCTTGGCGGTCAACACGATCACCGGGACCGAGGGGCGGCGGCTCCGCAGCCGACGCAGCACCTCCTCGCCCGGGATGCCCGGCAGGCCCAGGTCCAGCACCACCAGCTCGACGTCGGGGGACAGGGCCATCGTCAGCCCGTCGATGCCGTCGGAGGCGACCAGCACCCGGTGCCCGGCGCTCTCCAGCCCGCGCCGCACGAAGGAGACGATGCCCTCCTCGTCCTCCACCACCAGAATCGCCACGCCCCCGCGCCCCTTTCCCCCGCCTGTCGTGGCCCAGCCTCCCAGGGGGCACTGAGCCGTTCCTGAGCGCAACATGAAGAAGGTCTTCAGGTTGCACTCATGTCCCCATCATCCCGCCGTCCCATGCTGGAGTCAGTGAACGGGACCTCCACGGGTAAGGACACCATGATGCAGAAGCGGACCACGATCCTCCTCGCCACCTCCGCGGCCGGGCTGCTGGCCGTCGGCGCTGTCGGCGGCTACCTGCTGCTCGACGACCCCGAGCAGCAGATCCAGCCGATCAGCCTGACCGGTTTCTCCTCCGGCGGCGCCCCGGCGGCCGCCCCCGCCGACGGCAACGGCGGCACCTCGGCCACCCGGTCCGTCGAGGGCCTGGAACAGCTCACCGGCGAGCTGCGCGCCGACGACGACCAGGACCGGGACGAGGACCACGACGACTGGAGCGTGGCCGGGGTGGACGTCGACTTCGGTCCCGAGGAATGGCTGCTGACCGACCCGGTCGTGGAGGACTACGACGGCGACGGCACCGCCGCCCCGCTGCTGGAGGAGCTGCGCGGGCTGGAGGGCACCGAGGTCACCCTGGGCGTCCGCTACGAGGAGGACGACGACGGCGAGCGCGAGGACGCCGACGTCTACACCGTCAACGGGCTCAACCTGCGCGACCCCGACGGCGGCCCGGCCCCCTGGGACAACTCCGGCACCGAGGGCGAGGCCGACCGCGACGCCGTGTCCGCCGCCGCCGAGGCGGCCGTGGGCGAGGGCGCCCGCGCCGTGGACGCGGACCGCGACGACGAGGACGGCCACCAGGTCTGGGACGTCGAGGTGCACGGCGCCGACGGCCGCGAGTACGACGTCATCGTCGACCTGTCCGGCGAGGTCGTCGACGTCCGCGAGGACGACTGATCCGCTCCCGCCGTCCCGTCCGCCGACGGGACGGCGGGAACGGCACCGCCGGGACGGCCGGGGGTGGGCCCGGGGACACCTTGGGGGTAGGGCCCGCCGTAGTGACCGGCCGGTGCGCCGTCGGCCAGGCTCGATACCATGACCGAGAACGCCCGTCCGCTCGGCACGCTTCTCCGCCTGCCGCCCGTCCTGGGACTGCTCCTGCTCGCCCCGGTCTGCGCCGAGTACCTCTACGGCTACGACGACTCGACCGGCGACCCGCGGGAGCTCCTGGGTGGGCTGTTCCTCTTCGCGCCCCTGTACGGCGGGGCCGCCGTGCTCATCCGCGAGGTCGTCCGCAGGACCGGGCGCGGGTGGCCGGCCGTCCTGCTGCTGGGCGCCGCCTTCGGCGTGGTCCAGGCGGGGCTCGTGGACCTGTCGCTGTTCAACCCCTCCTACCGCGACATCCCGTACTGGGAGGACATGTTCTCCTCCTCCCTGCTGCCGGCCCCGGGTGTGAACCCCAACCTGGCGCTCGCCTTCACGGCGGGGCACGCGGTCTGGAGCGTCACCGTGCCGATCGCGGTCGTGGAGTCGCTCGCCCCCCGGACGGCCGCCCGGCCGTGGCTGGGGTGGTTCGGGCTGGCCGTGGTCGCGGCCGGGTTCGCGGCCGCCGCCGTGCTCGTGCTGCGGTGGTCCGTGGAGACCGAGGGGTTCGTGCCCTCCGCCGGGCAGGCCGTCGGCGCGGCCGCGGCGGCGCTCGCCCTGGGCGCCGCGGCCTTCCTGTGGCGCGGGCCCGCCCGGCCCGACCCGCGGCCCGCGCCCCCGCCGTGGGCGGTCGGCGGCACCGTCCTGGCGGCGCTGGGCCTGCCCGGGGCGGTCGCGCACCTGCTGCGGGTGGTGGGCCTGGGGGAGGGGCCGTGGCGGATCGCGGACTCGTCCTGGTTCCTCATCGGCTGGCCGGGGTTCGCGGTCAACCTGGCCGTCCTGGGCGGCCTCGCCGTGCTGCTGGCCCGCTGGTCGGCCCGGGCGGGCTGGGGGCCCCGCCACGTGCTCGCCGCAGCGGGCGGCGCCCTGCTCGCCAACGTGTTCACGGCCTTCCTCGCCCGCCCCATCGGCGACGTGGCGGCGGCCGCCAAGTACACCCACAACACGGTCGCCCTCCTCGGCTCGCTCGCGGTGCTCGCCCTGGGCTCTCGCCGCCTCCGGACGGCCCGGCCGCCCACGCCCGGGGCGGGGTGACCACGGCCGCGCCCCGAACCGGTCGGCCGCCGAGCCGTTCCCCGGCCCGGCCCCGGGCGGCCCGGCCGGGCGAGGTGCGGGCCGCCGCCGGCAGCCGGGCCCGCGGCGGCGGGAAGGCGAGACCGCTGGTCGGAGCCGGAAGCGGACGTTGTACGCTCTTCGGGCCAGTCGTACTCCACTTCGTGGGGCAGGGAACCCGGTGCGAATCCGGGACTGACGCGCAGCGGTGAGGGTGACGGGCGGGCATGTGCCGGGACCTCCATGTCCCGGACGGCCACTGGGGCGCACCGCCCCGGGAAGGCGCTCCGCTCCGGAAGACCCCGAGTCCGAAGACCTGCTGGCACCGGCGGTGACGGGCCGCCGGGTCACCCGCGGGCCCCGCGTACGGGCCCCGAACCGAAGGACGTGCATGTTCCCCGCGGACGCCCCCGCGCCCCGCTCCCGGCGCGACCGCTGCCCCGGCGCGCTCCGGCCCTGGGAGGCCCCGGACGGCCTGCTGGTCCGGCTCCGACTCGTCGGCGGCCGCCTGCCGGCCCGGTCCCTGGCCGCTCTGGCCGCCGTCGCCGAGGAGTTCGGCTCCGGCCGGGTCCACGTGACGGGGCGGGCCAACCTCCAGGTGCGCGCCCTGCCCGGCCGGGACGGGCGCCTCGACCCCGCGGTCCTCGGCGCGCTGGAGGAGACGGGGCTGCTGCCCTCGCCCTCCCACGAACTGGTCCGCAACGTGATGGCCTCGCCGCTCACCGGGCTGTCGGGGGGACGCGCCGACCTGCGCCCCGTCGCCGCCGCCCTGGACGCGGCCCTGTGCTCGGCCCCGCACCGCGCCGCCCTGCCCGGCCGCTTCCTGTTCGTGCTCGACGACGGGCGCGGCGACCTCGTGGAACGCCCCTGCGACCTGGGCCTCACCGCGCTCGACGGGGCCACCGCCCAACTGCGCGTCGGCGACCGCCACGGGTCGGCGGTGCGGCTGGACGGGGCCGCCGACGCCCTCGTGCGCTTGGCCGACCTGTTCCTGGAGCGGCGCGGCGACGGCCCCTCCGCGCCCTGGCACGTGGCCGAGCTCCCCTCCGCGCTGTGCGCGCCGCATCCCCCCGACCCGCGCCTGCCCGCGCCCGCCCCGCCACCGCCGTACGGGCCGCTGCCCGGCGGCGCGCACCACGTCCCCGTCCCGGAGGAGGGCCTGGACCGGGTCGCCGCGGACGCCCTGGCCGCCGCCGCCCTCGCCGCGGGCGGCGACCTCGTGGTCACGCCCTGGCGCGGCGTCGTCGTCCCCGGGGCACGGCGGTGACCGCCCCCCGCCGGCCGAACCGGCACTACGAGTACATCGACGACGGGCCCGCGATCTACACGGACTCCTTCGCCACCATCCGCGCCGAGGCGTCCCTGGGCCACCTGCCCGCCGACGCCGAGCGCCTCGCGGTGCGGATGATCCACGGCACCGGGCAGGTCGACCTCGCCGCCGACCTGGTGGTCCACCCCGGCCTGGTCGGCGCCGCCCGGGCGGCCCTGCGGTCCGGCGCGCCGATCCTGTGCGACGCGACCATGGTCGCCACCGGCGTCACCCGCGGCCGCCTGCCC
Organism: Nocardiopsis changdeensis; assembly: GCF_018316655.1. Classification (GTDB taxonomy): domain Bacteria; phylum Actinomycetota; class Actinomycetes; order Streptosporangiales; family Streptosporangiaceae; genus Nocardiopsis; species Nocardiopsis changdeensis. The sequence goes on from NZ_CP074133.1 coordinate 3,102,136, forward strand.
GCCGACAACGACGTCCTGTGCCTGCTGGGCGACGAGCGGGTCCCCGGCCTGGCCCGGCGCTGGGGCACCACCCGCTCCGCCGCCGCGGTCTCCCTGTGGGAGCCCCGGCTGGAGGGCGCCGTGGTCGCCTTCGGCAACGCCCCCACGGCGCTCTTCCACCTGCTGGAGATGCTCGTCGACGGCGCCCCGCGCCCCGCGGCGATCGTCGGCTGCCCGGTCGGCTTCGTCGGCGCCGCCGAGTCCAAGCAGGCGCTGGAGGAGTTCGCCGGCCGCCACGGCATCGACGTCCCCTACGTGCTCGCCCGCGGCCGCCGCGGCGGCTCCGCGATGGCCGCCTCGGCCCTCAACGCCCTCGCGAAGGAGGAGGAATGACCGGCAGGACCGGCAGGTTCCACGGCGTGGGCGTCGGCCCCGGCGACCCGGAGCTGATGACCCTCAAGGCCGCCCGGCTCATCTCGGCCGCCGACGTCGTCGCCTACCACTGCGGCCCGGGCAAGGACTCCAACGCCCGCCGCATCGCCGCCGGCCTGATCCCGGCGGGGGCGGTCCAGGAACGGCTCGTCTACCCGGTGACCACCGGCGCGGCCGACCACCCCGGCGGCTACGAGGGTGCCCTGGCCGACTTCTACGAGGAGTCCGCCGCGCGCCTGGCCGCCCACCTCGACGCGGGGCGCGACGTCGTCCTGCTCTCCGAGGGCGACCCGCTGTTCTACGGGTCCTACATGTACATGCACGACCGCCTGGCCGACCGGTACGAGACCGGGATCGTGCCCGGCGTCCCGGCCTTCGCCGCGGCCGCCGCCACCGCGGCGGCGCCCCTGGCCCGCCAGACGGACGTGCTCACCGTCCTGTCCGGCACCCTGCCCGAACCGGAACTCGCCCGCCGCCTTGCCGACACCGACGCGGCCGTCGTCATGAAGCTCGGCCGGACCTTCCCCGCCGTGCGCCGCGCCCTCGCGGCGGCGGGGCGGCTGGACCACGCCGTGTACGTGGAGCGCGCCTCCATGGAGGGCGGGCGCCGCCTGCCGGCGGCCGAGGTCGACCCCGACACGGTCCCCTACTTCTCCCTCGTCCTGGTCACCGGCGACAGCCGCAACGGCACCCGGTCCCGCGACGGAGCCACAGCGCCCGGGAGCGCCGCCGCGCCGGGGGAGGCCCCCCGGCCCGCGCGCCCGGCGGCCGAGCTGCTGGTCGTCGGCCTGGGTCCCGGGCCCGGCCACTGGCTCACCCCCGAGGCCGGGGAGGCGCTGGCCGGGGTGGACCACGTGGTCGGCTACGGGCCCTACGTCGCCCGCGTCCCCCAGCGCCCGGGGCTGACCCGCCACGCCTCGGGCAACACCGTCGAGCTCGACCGCGCCCGGCACGCCCTGGACCTGGCTGCCCGGGGCGAGCGCGTGGCCGTGGTCTCCGGCGGCGACGCCGGGATCTTCGGCATGGCCACCGCCGTGTTCGAGGCGGCCGAGGACCCCCGGTACCGGGACGTGTCCGTCCGCGTGGTGCCCGGGGTGAGCGCGGTCCAGGCCGTGGCCGCCCGCGCGGGCGCCCCCGTCGGCGGCGACTTCGCCGTCATGAGCCTCTCGGACCGCCTCAAACCGTGGAAGGTCGTCGAGCACCGGCTGCGCGCCGTCGCCGACGCCGACCTGGCCCTGGCCCTGTACAACCCCGCCTCGCGCTCGCGCACCGAGCAGATCGCCACCGCGCGCCGCGTCCTGCTGGAGCACCGCGACCCCGACACGGTGGTCGTGGTGGGCCGGGACGTGGGCCGCGACGGGGAGTCGCTGGAGGTGACCACCCTGGCCGGGCTCGATCCCGCGGCGGTCGACATGCGCTGCCTGCTCATCGTCGGGGCGTCCGGGACCCGGGTCTCCCCGTCGGGCCGCGTCTGGACCCCCCGGTGGGTGAAGCCGTGACCGTGCACTTCGTGGGCGCCGGACCCGGGGCGGCGGACCTGCTCACCGTGCGCGCCACGCGCATGCTCGGCGCGGCCGACGTGGTGCTCTACCCCGGGACGTACCTGGACCCCGGGGTCCTCTCCCACTGCGCGCCCGGGGCGGAGCTGGTGGACACCCAGGGCCTGGACCTGGACCGCATCACCGAACGCCTGGTCGGGGCCCACCGGGCCGGCTCCGACGTCGTGCGGCTGACCTCGGGGGACCCGTCCCTGTACTCCGCGCTCGCCGAGCAGACCCGCCGGCTCGACGCGCACGGTGTGCCGTGGGACGTCACCCCGGGCGTGCCCGCCTACGCCGCCGCCGCGGCCCTGGCGGGACGGGAGCTGACCGTGCCCCTGGTCGCGCAGTCGGTGGTCCTCACCCGGACCCGGGCGCGGTCCACGGCCATGCCGGACACCGAGTCCCTGGCCGCGTTCGCCGCCACCCGGGCCACCCTGGTCCTGCATCTGGCGATCACCCGGGTGCGGGCGCTCATGGGGGAGCTCGCCCCCGAGTACGGGGCGGACTGCCCGGTGGTCGTCGTCCACCGGGCGAGCCAGCCGGGCGAGGCGGTCCTGCGCGGGACGGTGGCCGACATCGCCGACCGGGTCGAGGAGGCCGGGTTCCGGCAGGCGGCGGTCATCCTGGTCGGACGGGCCCTGGACCCGCGGGGCGGCGGGGAGTCCTTCCTCTACGACCCCGCCCGGCCCCGGCCGGGGGACGGCGGGTAGGCCGCGCCCCCGGGGCGCCGGGGCCGCGGGGGCGGCGCACGGTCAGGCCCGCCAGGACCACTGGGTGACCGTGCGCGCGGGCGTCCACCCGGTGAACCCGCCGATCGGCGCGGCGGTCTCCACGGCGATCCGGGTCAGCTCGCCGCCGTGCTCCCGGTGGGCCTCTCCCAGCAGCCGCTCGGTCTCCAGCGTCACCCCGTGCACCACCAGGCGGCCGCCCGGCCGCAGCGCCTCCAGGCACGCCCCGAGCACACCGGGCCGGGTCGCGCCGCCGCCGACGAACACCGCGTCGGGCGCGGGCAGCCCCGCCAGCGCCTCCGGGGCGCGCCCGTGGACCACCCGCAGCCCCGGCACGCCGAGCCGCCCCGCGTTGCGGCCGATCCGCGCGGCCCGGCCGGCGTCGGCCTCCACCGCCGTCGCCGCGCACTCCGGGTGCGCGCGCATCCACTCGATCCCCACCGACCCCGCGCCCGCGCCCACGTCCCACAGGTGCAGCCCCGGGGCGGGCGCCAGCCGGGCGAGGGCGCAGGCGCGCAGGTCGCGCTTGGTGAGCTGCCCGTCGTGCTCGTAGGCGTCGTCGGGCAGCCCGGCGGCCAGCCCGTACCCGGGCGGCCCATCGAGCTCCAGGGCGAGGACGTGCAGCGCCGGCACGGACCCGGGGTCCACCCCGGGCCACCCGTCCGCGGTGCCCTCCAGTCGCGACTCGGCGTCCGAGCCCAGGTCCCCGAGCACGGTCATGCGGGTGCCCCCGTACCCGGCGCCGCTCAGCAGGGCGGCCGCCAGGGCCGGGGTGCCCGCGTCCGAGGAGAGCACCAGCAGCCGCGCCCCGGGGGACAGCCACCGCAGCAGCAGCCGGGGGTCGCGCCCGACCAGGGTCACCACCGAGCACCGTTCCGCGGGCCAGCCCATCCGCGCCCGGGCCAGCGCGACCGAGGACAGGGCGGGCTCCACCCGCACCGCGTCCGCGCCCAGCAGGTCGATGAGCGTGGCCGCCACCCCCGACACGAGCGGGTCGCCGGAGGCCAGGGCCACCACGCCCCGGCCGGGGCAGGAGGCGAGCAGCCCGGGCAGCCCCTCCCGCAGGGGGGAGGGCCAGGGCTCCCGGCGCTGCCCCCGCCGGTCCGGCACCATCGCCAGGTGCCTGCGCCCGCCCAGCAGCGTGTCCGCCTCCAGCACCAGGCTCCGCAACCGTTCGGGCACCCCCGCCCAGCCGTCGGCGCCGACGCCGACGACGGTGACACGGGGGACGGGGGTGGGGCGGGTGTCGGTGCTCATGGGGTGGACGCTATCGTCGAACCCTGGTGCGAGGTGCCCCGGCCTCCCCACCTTCGGAAACGGTGGGAAGGGCGGTCGGGGAGAATCTGGGAAGCCGGTGAGATTCCGGCACAGGCCCGCTGCGGTGAACCGAGCCCCCGAGGAGGGGGACCCGGCAAGTCCGAAGACCGGCCCCGCACCCGTTCAGACCCATGGCGAAACGAGCGGGAGCCTCACATGCCATTGCGGCCATCGCACTACCCCTTTTCGGCGATCGTCGGCTGCGACACCGAACCGCTGGACGACCTGGGCCTGGCCCTGGTCCTGGCCAGCGTCTCCCCCGAGATCGGGGGCGTCCTGGTGCGCGGGGAGAAGGGCACCGCCAAGTCCACGGCGGTGCGCGCCCTCGCCCCCCTGCTGCCCCCGGTCGAGGTCCACCCGGGCGACCGCTTCTCCGTCGACCCCGCCGACCCCGCGCAGGAGTCCCCGGACGGCCCGTTCCCGCCCGGCACGGCCGTGGAGAGCCGCCCGGTGCGCCTGGTCGAGCTGCCCGTGGGCGCCACCGAGGACCGGGTGCTGGGCTCCCTGCACCTGGAGCAGGCGCTCACGCACGGCAGGGTCGCCTACGAGCCCGGGCTGCTGGCCCGTGCCCACCGGGGCCTCCTCTACGTGGACGAGGTCAACCTGCTCCACGACCACCTGGTCGACCTCCTCCTCGACGCCGCCGCGACCGGCCGGGTGACCGTGGAGCGCGACGGGTTCTCCGTGGAGCACCCCGCCCGGTTCCTGCTCATCGGCACGATGAACCCTGAGGAGGGCGAACTGCGCCCGCAGCTCCTGGACCGGTTCGGGCTCACTGTCGAGGTCCGCGCGCCCGCCGACCCCGCCGCCCGCGTCGAGGTGGTCCGCAGGCGCATGGCCTACGACTCCGACGCCGCTGCCTTCGCCGACCGCTACGGGGCCGCCGAGAAGGCGCTCGCCGAGCGCATCGCCGCGGCCCGGGACACCGTCCGGGGCGCCCGGCTCTCCGAGGCCGCGCTGCTGAAGATCGCGCAGGTGTGCGCGGCGTTCGAGGTCGACGGCCTGCGCGCCGACATCGTCACCGCGCGCACGGCCCTGGCGCACGCCGCCTGGGAGGGCCGGGCCTTCGTCACCCGGGCCGACATCCGCCGCGCCGCCCTGCTGGCGCTGCCGCACCGGCGGCGCCGCAACCCCTTCGATGCTCCGGGCCTGGACGAGGAGCTCCTCGACCGGGTCCTCGGCGACGGGGACCCGCCGCCCGACCCCCCGCGGCCGCCGGGGCCGGACGGGGCGGACGGCCCCGCCGAAGACGGCGGCCCCGGGGACGGGGACGCCGACGCCCCGCAGGCCCCGGACACCCCCGGGGACGGCCGGAGCCCCGACGCCGGACCTCCTGACGCGGGGCCCTCCGACATCGGGTCCTCCGGGGACGGCGACGGGACCGGCGGCGCCGAGTACGCCCCCGCTCCGCAGCCCCCGCGCGCCCCGACGGCGCCGCCCCCTCCGTCACCGCGAAGGCCGCCGCCCCCTACCGCCCCCGCACGCTCACGGTGCGCGGCGCGGGAGCGGGCGCCGACGGCCGCCGCAGCCGCGCCGTCGGCACCCGGGGCCGCAGGATCGGGGCGCAGCCGCCGGGCCGGGGTCCGAGTGGTTCGCTCCACCTGGTGGAGACCGTCAAGGCCGCGGCCTCCCGCCCGCACGGCGGCGGCCGGATCGGCCTGCTGCCCCGCGACCTGCGCGTCGCGGTGCGCGAGGGCCAGGAGAGCAACCTGGTGCTGTTCTGCGTCGACGCGTCGGGCTCCATGGCGGCGCGCAAGCGCATGGGCGAGGTCAAGACCGCGATCCTGTCCCTGCTTCTGGACGCCTACCGGCGCCGCGACAAGGTCGGCCTCGTGACCTTCCGGGGGACGGGCGCCGAACTGGTGCTGCCGCCGACCCGGTCGGTGGACACCGCCGCCGCCCGCCTGGACGGGCTGCCCGCCGGGGGCCGCACCCCCCTCGCCGAGGGCCTGCTGGAGGCCGCCCGGGTCCTGCGGCGCGAGCGCCTGCGCGACCCGCGCCAGCGCCCGCTGCTCGTCCTGGTGACCGACGGCCGGGCCACCGCCGGCCCGGGCTCCGTCGGCCGTTCGCTGGCGGCCGCCGACCACGTCGCCGCGCTGGGCGTGACCACCGTCGTCGTGGACGGCGAGTCCGGTCCGCTGCGGCTGGGGCTGGCCGCCGGCCTCGCCCGCAGGCTGGGCGCCGACCACATCCCCGTGTCCGAGGTCAGCGCCGCCGCCCTGGGCGGCGCGGTGAGGGAGAGGGCCGCCTGATGCCGCAGGGAAAACCGCTCGTGGTCCCCGACGACGGGCTCACCACGCGCCAGCGCCGCAACCAGCCGGTGCTCGCGGTCCACACCGGCGACGGCAAGGGCAAGTCGACCGCGGCGTTCGGGCTCGCCCTGCGCGGCTGGAACCAGGGCTGGCGGATCGGGGTGTTCCAGTTCGTGAAGTCGGCGAAGTGGCGCATCGGCGAGCAGACCGTGCTCGAACGCCTGGGCCGGCTCCACGAGGAGACCGGCGAGGGCGGCCCCGTGGAGTGGCACAAGATGGGCTCGGGCTGGTCCTGGAGCCGCCGCCCCGGCAGCGCGGAGGACCACGCCGCGGACGCGGCCGAGGGCTGGGCGGAGATCAAGCGCAGGCTCGCCGACCAGCGCCACGACCTGCTCATCCTCGACGAGTTCACCTATCCCCTGAACTGGGGCTGGGTCGACGTCGACGACGTCGTGGCGACCCTGTGCGACCGCCCCGGGCGCCAGCACGTGGTGGTCACCGGCAGGCGCGCCGACCCCCGGCTGGTGGAGGCCGCCGACCTGGTCACCGAGATGGCCAAGGTCAAGCACCCCATGGACGCGGGCCGCAAGGGCCAGCGGGGCATCGAATGGTGACGGCTCTGCCCCGGGTCATGGTCGCCGCCCCCATGACGGGCCAGGGCAAGACCACGGTCGCGACCGGGCTCATGGCCGCGCTGCGCGCCGCCGGGCACACCGTGAGCAGCCACAAGGTCGGCCCCGACTACATCGACCCCGGCTACCACGCCCTGGCCACCGGCCGCCCCGGCCGCAACCTCGACCCCCACCTGGTGGGGGAGGACCGGGTGGCGCCGCTGCTCCTGCACGGGGCGCGCGGCGCGGACGCCGCCGTCGTCGAGGGGGTCATGGGACTGCACGACGGGCGGATCGGAACGGGCGGGTTCTCCTCGTCGGCGCACGTCGCGGCCCTCACCCGGACCCCCGTGGTGCTGGTCGTGGACGTGTTCCGCATGTCCCGCTCCGCGGGCGCCCTGCTGGCGGGTATGGCCGACTACGACCCGTCGGTCGAGGTCGTGGGCGTGATCCTCAACCGCGCCGGGTCGGCGCGCAACACCGCGGAGATCACCCGCTCCACCCGCCTGCCGGTGCTGGGCGCCGTCCCCCACGACGATCGGATCGCGCGCCCCTCCCGGCACCTGGGCCTGGTCCCGGCCGCCGAACGGGCGGAGTCGGAGCGGGTGGTGGACCGCCTGGGCGAGCACATCGCCGCCCACGTCGACCTGGACGCGGTGCTGGAGCTGGCCCGCTCCGCCCCAGCCCTGGACGCCCGGCCCTGGGACCCGGCCGACGCGGTCGGTGCCCGTACGGGTGGGCGCCGGCCGGTGGTGGCGGTGGCGCAGGGGCGCGCCTTCACCTTCCGTTACCCGGAGACGGAGGAGCTGCTGCGCGCGGCCGGGTGCGACGTGCGGGCGTTCGACCCGCTCACCGACACCGGGCTGCCCGCCGGGACCCGCGGGATCTACCTCGGCGGCGGCTTCCCCGAGGTGTACGCGGGCTCCCTGGCCGCCAACCGCTCCCTGGCCGCCGAACTCGGCGAAGCGGTGCGGGACGGGGTCCCCACCGTCGCCGAGTGCGCGGGGCTGCTCTACCTCGCCCGGTCCCTGGACGGGCGGCCCATGGTCGGGGCGGTGCGGGCCGACGCCCGGATGACCGACCGCCTGACACTGCGCTACCCGGAGGCGGTCTCCCCCGGGGACACGCTGCTGGCCCGGGCGGGGGAGAGGGTGACCGGCCACGAGTTCCACCGCACCCGCGTCACCCCGGAGACCGGGGCGGACGGCCCCGCCTGGGAGATCGAGGGCGCCGCGGAGGGGTTCGCCTCGCCCACCCTGCACGCGTCCTACCTGCACGTCCACTGGGCCGGGCACCCCCGGCTCGCCGCCCGCTTCGCCGAGGCCGCCGCCTCCGGCGCGCCCGCTGGCCCCGCTCCCGCCGCCCCGGGCCCGCCCGCCGGAACGGCCGCGGGCACGGGTGCCACGGGTGCCGCCCCTGGCCTTCCCCGCGACGCGCATACCGGTGCCACCTCCGAGGTGGCCGTCGGCACGGACGGCGGCGCGCACACCGGTGCCGTCTCCGTGGCGGCCGCGGGCACGGGTGCCACGGGTGCCGCCACCGGCCCTTCCGGCGGCGCGCTCCCCGCGGACCCGCTGCGCCACCACGGCGACGCCGAGACCGGCGACGGGCTGCTGGACCTGGCCGTCAACGTGTACGCGGGGCCGCGCCCCGCCTGGCTCGACCGGGCCCTGCACGCGAGCCTGGACGACGCCGCCGCCTACCCCGACCCCCGCTCCGCCCGCGCCGCGATCGCCCACCACCACGGCCGCGGACCCGACGCCGTCCTGCCCACCGCCGGCGCCGCGGAGGCGTTCACGCTCCTGGCCCGGCTGCGGCCCTGGCGCCGGCCGGTGGTCGTGCACCCCCAGTTCACCGAGCCGCACGCCGCGCTGGAACAGGCCGGACACCGCGTCACCCCGGTGCTGTGCACCGCCGGGGACGGCTTCGCGCTCCGCCCCGAGGCCGTCCCCGAGGACGCCGACCTCGTGGTGGTGGGCAACCCCACCAACCCCACCGGGGTCCTGCACCCGGCCCGGGTGCTGCGCGCCCTGCGCCGCCCCGGGCGCCTGCTGGCCGTGGACGAGGCGTTCATGGACGCCGTCCCCGGCGAGCCGGAGTCGCTGGCGGGGGAGGAGCTGGAGGGGGTGGTGGTCCTGCGCAGCCTCACCAAGCACTGGTCGATCCCCGGCATCCGCGCCGGGTACGTCGTCGGCGACCCGACGGTGGTCCGGGAGCTGGCCCGCGGGCAGACGCCCTGGTCGGTGTCCGCGCCCGCCGTCGCGGCCATGGTCGCCTGCACGGCGGACCCGCGGGCGGCGGCCGAGGCGACCGAGCGCGCCCGCACCCTGGACGGGTGGCGGGCCACGCTGGAGGCCGGGCTGCGCCGGGCCGGGCTGGAGTCCGTCCCCTCCCGAGCCCCGTTCGTGCTGGTCCGGGTCGGGGAGGGCGGCCACGCCCGCCTGCGCGCGGGCGGTGTCGCGGTGCGGCGGGCCGACACCTTCCCCGGCCTGGACGCCTCCTGGGTGCGGGTGGCCGTACGCCCGCCCGAGGCCACCGCGAGGTTCCTGGCCGCCCTGGAGGCGGTCGCGGAGCGGTCGGCGTCCGTCCTGCCTGTGCGGGCGTGAGCCCCGGAACGGTGTCCGGCGGCCCGCGTCGGCCGGTGCGCGCGGAATCGGCCGGGCCCCGCTCAGCCCAGGTCGCGCACCCAGGCGAACGCCGACGCCACGTCGTGCACCACGGGCACTCCCGCGGGCCCCGGCGGGCGCCGCACCACCACGACCGGGACGCCCAGCAGGCGCGCGGCCTCCAGCTTGGGCCGGGTGTAGGTCCCGCCCGAGTTCTTGGTGACCAGCACGTCCGACCCGTGTCCGGCCATGAGGCCGCGCTCGCCGTCCAGCGTGTACGGCCCCCTCCCGGTCACCAGCCGCCAGGGGGCGGGCGGCGCCTGCTCCGGCGCGTCCACCACCCGGGCCAGGACCGGGAGCCCGCCCAGGGCCGGGACGAACCGCGCCAGCTCCTGGCGCCCCACGGTCAGGAACGGCCGGGAGCCCAGCCGCGCGGCCGTCCGGGCCGCCTCCCCGTGGTCGGCGGCGTGGTGCCAGCCCGGCTCCGGCTCCCACCCGGGCCTCTCCAGCCGCAGCAGCGGCAGGTCCGTGCAGGCCGCGGCCGCGTTCGCCGACATGCCCAGGGCGAAGGGGTGGGTGGCGTCCACGACCGCGTCGTAGTCCGCGAGCGCCGCCCGCAGCCCGGCCACCCCGCCGAAACCCCCGATGCGGACCCGGCCCTCCGGCAGGCGCGGCCGCGCCACCCGCCCGGCCAGCGACGAGGTGACGTCCACCCCGGCCGCCACCAGGAGCGCGGCCAGTTCGCGGGCCTCGGAGGTGCCGCCCAGCAGGAGCAGCCTCACCGCACACCCCCGGGGTGCGGTTCGGGCAGTCCCGGCGGGGCGCCCTCGAGCGCCAGCTCCAGCAGGGCGTCGACGTCCAGGTGTGCCTCCACCAGGTCGGCCAGCAGGTCCAGGCGCCGCTCCCGGGCCGTGGCGAACCGGACGCCGGACGCCCCGTGCCCGAGCGCCTCGGCCAGGAACGCCTCCCGGAACGCGTCGCCCTCCAGGGCGCCGTGCCACAGGGTGCCGAACACCGCCCCCGCGCGCGCCCCGCCCGGGAACGCCTCGGCCCCGGGCCCGCGCGTCACCGTGCCGTGGTGGATCTCGTAGCCGCTCACGGGCACACCGAACGCCTCCCCGGACGGCAGCCCCAGGGTCTTGTCCGCGGTGAAGTCGGTGCGCACGTCCAGCAGGCCCAGCCCCGGCGCCCGCGCCCCTCCGGGCGCCTCCACCCCGTCGGGGTCGGCCACCGTGGTGCCCAGCATCTGGAACCCGCCGCAGATCCCCAGCACCGGCCGCCCCCGGCGGGCGTGCTCGACCACGGCCCGGTCCAGCCCCCGCGAGCGCAGCCACGCCAGGTCGGCCAGGGTGGCGCGGGTGCCGGGCAGCACCACCAGGTCGGCGTCGGAGAGGTCGCGCGGACCCGACGCGAACACCACGTCCAGGTCCGGCTCCAGGCCGAGCGCGTCCACGTCGGTGAAGTTGCTGATGCGGGGCAGGCGCACCACCGCCACCCGCCGCACCCGGTCCCCGTCCGCGCGCCGGCCCTCCAGGTCCAGGGCGTCCTCGGAGTCCAGCCACAGCCCGGGATCCCACGGCAGGACGCCGTAGACGCGCCGTCCCGTGCGCCGCTCCAGGTCCGCCAGTCCCGGTTCGAGGAGCGCGGGGTCGCCCCGGAACTTGTTGACGACGAAACCCGCGACCAGGTCGCGGTCCGCCCGCTCCAGCAGCGCCACCGTGCCGTACAGGGCGGCGAACACCCCGCCCCGGTCGATGTCGCCCACGACCACCGCGGGCAGGTCCGCGTGCCGGGCCAGCCCCATGTTGACGTAGTCGCCCGCCCGGAGGTTGGTCTCGGCGGGGCTGCCCGCGCCCTCGGCGACGACGACGTCGTACCTGGACGCGAGGTCGTCGAAGGCGGCGTGCGCCGCCTCGGCCAGGTGGCGGCGGCCCGCCTCCCAGTCCGCGGAGGACACCTCGCCCGCCGGATGGCCCATCAGCACCACGTGGCTGCGCCGGTCGCCGCCGGGTTTGAGCAGCACCGGGTTCATGGCGGGCTCCGGTTCGGCGCGCGCGGCCAGCGCCTGCACCCACTGCGCCCGGCCGATCTCCGCCGCCCGCCCGTCCGGGCCCCGGCAGACCATGGAGTTGTTGGACATGTTCTGCGCCTTGTACGGGGCGACCCGCACGCCGCGGCGCGCGAAGGCCCGGCACAGGCCGGTGGTGACCACGCTCTTGCCCGCGTCGGAGGTGGTCCCGGCGACGAGCACCCCTCCCACCCGTCGCCCGCCACCGTCCGACGCGGGCGCTTCGCGCCGTCCCGGACTTCCGCCCTCAGCGGTGGCCTTCGGCCCGGTGCTCATCGCGGCCTCCGCAGCAGCGCGGTGTCCATGACCCATCCCGCCTTCCCCCGGGCCCGCAGCCGGGCCTCCTCGATCTCGGGCAGCACGTCGCCGACCCGTCCCGCGACCAGTTCCTCGGTCTCGGTGCCCAGGTTGGCACCCCACCACACGGACCAGTCCGCCAGGCCGTCGAACCCGTGCCGCCCGGACAGCATGACGACGATGTCGCGGTGGCCCGCGGCCACCGCCTCCCCCAGGCGGCGGGCCGGGGTGACGTGGACCGGGTCGCCCACCCCGTGCAGCACGATCCGGTGCCGCGCGGCGAGCAGCTGCGGGGCGCTGATCCCCGGCAGCACGTCGTACTCCACCGGCACGGCGCCCCGCGCGGCCACGGCCTCCACGATCCGCAGCGTCGAGTCGTACAGGGAGGGGTCCCCCCAGACCAGGAACGCCGCCGTCCCGCCGCGCTCGCCCAGCACCCGCTCGTAGGCGCGCACCCGGGCCTCGTGCCAGGCGGCCACGGCCCCCTTGTAGTCCCCGGAGCCGCGGTCCCGCACGGGGTCGGGCACCTCCACCAGCGGGACGCCGTACGCCGCGCAGACCGCCCGCCGCAGCGCCAGCAGCCCGTCGTCGTCGCCCTTGCGGGCGGCGACCGCGTAGTCGCACCCCCGCAGGGCGTCGGCCGCCTCCCCGGTGAGCTGGCGGGGACCCGTACCGATCCCCAGGATCCGCACCCTCACTCGGCCCGCTCCTCCAGGTCGCCCTCGACCTCCAGGTACACCTCGGTCAGCGCCTGGAGGGTCGCGGGGTCCGGCTCCGCCCACAGGCCGCGCCGCGCCGCCTCGTGCAACCGCTCCACGATGCCGTGCAGCGCCCACGGGTTGGACGCGCGCAGGAACTCCTGCGTGGTCCCGTCGAGCACGTACTCCGCCGCGAGCCGCTCGTACATCCAGTCGTGGACGACCCCGGCCGTGGCGTCGAACCCGAAGAGGTAGTCGACCGTGGCGGCCAGCTCGAACGCGCCCTTGTAGCCGTGCCCCCGCATCGCGGCGATCCAGCGGGGGTTCACCACCCGGGCCCGGAACACGCGGGCCGTCTCCTCCGACAGCGTGCGGGTGCGCACCGCGTCGGGCGAGGTGGAGTCGCCCACGTACGCCCGGGGGTCGGAGCCGGTGAGCGCGCGCACGGTGGCGATCATGCCGCCGTGGTACTGGAAGTAGTCGTCGGAGTCGGCGATGTCGTGCTCGGCGCTGTCGACGTTCTTGGCCGCCACCTTGATCCGCCGGTAGTTGGCGCGCATGTCGTCGGCGGCCGGGACCCCGTCGAGCCCGCGGCCGTAGGCGAAACCGCCCCAGGCGGTGTACACCTCGGCCAGGTCGCGGTCGTCGCGCCAGTTGCCCGACTCCACCACCTGGAGGATGCCCGCCCCGTAGGACCCGGGCGCGGAGCCGAAGATCCGGGTGGTGGCCCGCCGCAGGTCCCCGTGCGACTCCAGGTCGGCCAGGGCGTGCGCGCGCACGAAGTTGAGCTCGGCCGGCTCGTCGAGCCCGGCCACCAGCGCCACGGCGTCGTCCATCATGGCGACCACGTGCGGGAAGGCGTCCCGGAAGAAGCCGGAGATGCGCACCGTGACGTCGATCCGCGGCCGCCCCAGCTCCTCCGCGGGCACCACGTCCAGCCGCGCGACCCGGCGTGACGCCTCGTCCCACTCGGGCCGCACCCCCAGCAGGGCCAGAACCTCGGCCACGTCGTCGCCGGACGTGCGCATCGCCGAGGTGCCCCACACCGACAGGCCCACCGACTCCGGGTAGGTCCCCGTCTCCTCCAGGTGGCGGCGCAGCAGCGACTCGGCCATGGCCTGGCCGGTCTGCCAGGCGAGCCGCGACGGCACCGCGCGGGGGTCCACGGTGTAGAAGTTGCGCCCGGTCGGCAGGACGTTGACCAGGCCCCGCAGGGGCGACCCGGACGGCCCCGCCGGGACGAACCCGCCCGCCAGGGCGTGCAGGACGTGGTCCATCTCGTCGGTGGTGCGGGCCAGGCGCGGGACGACCTGCGCGGCGGCGAACTCCAGCACGGCGCGCACCCGGTCGTCGTCGTGCAGGCCCGGCACCGCGGCCGGGTCCCAGCCCGCGGCCTCCATGCGCTCCACCAGGGCGCGGGCGGCCGCCTCCACCGCGTCGACCTCGGCGGTCGGCGCGCCCTCCTTCAGGCCCAGCGCCGCGCGCAGCCCCGGCACGGCCCCGCCCACCCCGCCCCACACCTGGGCCGCGCGCAGCACGGACAGGACCAGGTCCACCCGTGTCGCGCCCTCGGGGGCGGCGCCCAGCACGTGGAGGCCGTCGCGGATCCGGGTGTCCTTGATCTCGCACAGCCAGCCGTCGACGTGCAGCAGGAAGTCGTCGAACTCCTCGTCGCCGGGGCGATCGGCCAGGCCCAGGTCGCGGTGCATCTCCGCGGCCCGCATCAGCGCCCAGATCTCGCCGCGGACCGCGGGCAGCTTCGCCGGGTCCATGGCGGCGATGTTGGCGTGCTCGTCCAGCAGCTGCTCCAGGCGGGCGATGTCGCCGTAGGTCTCCGCGCGCGCCATCGGCGGGATCAGGTGGTCCACGACCGTGGCGTGGGCGCGCCGCTTGGCCTGGGCCCCCTCGCCCGGGTCGTTGACCAGGAACGGGTAGACCAGCGGCAGGTCGCCCAGGGCCGCGTCGGTGGCGCAGGCCGCGGACAGGGCGGCGTTCTTGCCCGGCAGCCACTCCAGCGAGCCGTGCTTGCCCAGGTGGACGACCGCGTGGGCGCCGAACCCGTGCTCCAGCCACCGGTAGGCGGCCAGGTAGTGGTGGCTGGGCGGCAGTTCCGGGTCGTGGTAGATCGCGATGGGGTTCTCTCCGAACCCGCGCGGCGGCTGCACCAGGACGACGACGTTGCCCGCGCGCAGGGCGGCGAGCACGATCTCGCCGTCGTCGTTGACGTAGAGGTTCCCCGGGGCGGGCCCCCAGGCCCCGGCCACCGCCTCCCGCAGCTCGGCGGGCAGGTCCCGGGTCCACTCGGCGTACTCGCGGGCGGTGATGCGCACGTGGGCGTCGGTGAGCTGGCCGGAGGTCAGCCACTCCTCGTCCTGGCCGCCCGCGGCGATCAGGGCGTGGACGAGCGCGTCGCCCGCCCGCACCTCGTCGGGCAGGTCCAGGCTGGGCAGGTCCCCGGGCCCGCCGAGGTCGTAGCCCTCCTCGCGCAGCCGCCGCAGCAGGCGGACCAGGGACCGGGGCGTGTCCAGGCCGACCGCGTTGCCGATCCGCGCGTGCTTGGTGGGGTAGGCCGACAGCACCACCGCGATCCGCTTCTCGGCGGGCGGCACGTGCCGCAGCCGCGCGTGCGCCACCGCGATCCCGGCCAGGCGGGCGCAGCGCTCGGGGTCGGCGACGTAGCGGGGCAGGCCGTCCCGGTCGATCTCCTTGAAGGAGAACGGCACGGTGATGATGCGGCCGTCGAACTCGGGGATGGCGATCTGGCTCGCCGAGTCCAGCGGTGTGACGCCGTCGTCGGACGCCTCCCAGGCGGCGCGCGGGCTCGTCAGGCACAGCCCCTGGAGGACCGGGACGTCCAGGGCGGCCATGCGCTCCACGTCCCAGGCCTCGTCGTCCCCGCCGGCGCCCGCCGTGGCGGGGGTGCTGCCGCCCGCGGCCAGGACGGTCACCACCAGCGCGTCGAACGCGCCCAGCGCCTCGTACAGGTCGTCGGGCGCCGAGCGCAGCGACCCGGCGAACACCGGCACGCCCACCGCCCGGCCGGTGGCGTCCACCGCGTCGGCCAGGTCGTGCGCGAACGCCGTGTTGCCGCCCGCCTCGTGGGCCCGGTAGTACAGGATGCCGATCCGGGGCAGGTCGGGGCTGGCGGGGAGGTCGCGCTCGGCGAAGCCCCACACCGGGATCTCCAGGGGAGGCTCGAACCCCTCGCCGGTCAGCAGGACGGTGTCCGACAGGAAGGCGTGCAGCCGGGCCAGGTTGGCGGGCCCGCCCTGGGCGAGGTAGCGGTGCGCGTCGGTGGCCACCCCGATCGGCACGGTGGAGTGCTCCATCAGCTCCGCGCTGGGCTGCTGCTCGCCGCCGAGCACGACCAGCGGGACGCCCCGCTCCCGGACGGCGGCCAGCCCCGGCCACAGGTCGTGCGGCGAGCCCAGCAGCCGCACCACGACCAGGCCGGCGCCCTCCACGGCCGCGGCGAGCTCGTCGTCGGAGGCGCGGGACGGGTTCGCCCACGTGTAGGCGGCGCCGCTCCCCCGCGCGGAGAGCAGGTCGGTGTCAGAGGTGGACAGCAGTGCGATCCGTACCGTCATGGCCGGATACCTCCCCAGGGGGTCGTGGGCTGTGGTTCGTCGGGACCGTCGGTGTTCGCGGAAGGAGGGCGTTCGGGCGGGGCGGCGTCCCGGGGGCCGCCCGGGGGCAGGGGGCCGTCCGGAGACCGGGGAGGGGCCGGGGTCCGGCGCAGGAACCGGACCACCGGGTGGCCGGGCCCCTCGTCGACCTCGGCGCGCACCCCGTACACCTCCCCGATGAGGGCGGGGGTGAGCACCTCGCCGGGCGTCCCCCCGGCGACCGCCCGGCCGCCGCGCAGCACGAGCAGCCGGTCGCAGTACATCGCGGCCAGGTTCAGGTCGTGCATGGCGATCACGGTGGTCACCGGAAGGCCGACGACCAGCTCCATCAGGTCCAGCTGGTACTGGATGTCGAGGTGGTTGGTCGGCTCGTCCAGCAGCAGCTCCCCGGGCTCCTGGGCCAGGGCGCGGGCGATCTGGGCGCGCTGGCGCTCGCCGCCCGACAGCGTCTGCCAGGACCGGTCGGCCAGGCCGGCGAGCCCGGTGGCCTCCAGCGCGGCCGCCACCGCCGCGGCGTCGGCGGCCGACGCGGGCGTCCAGGCGCGCCG
This sequence comes from Nocardiopsis changdeensis, assembly GCF_018316655.1. Lineage (GTDB taxonomy): Bacteria > Actinomycetota > Actinomycetes > Streptosporangiales > Streptosporangiaceae > Nocardiopsis > Nocardiopsis changdeensis. The sequence goes on from NZ_CP074133.1 coordinate 3,118,839, forward strand.
GTGGGGGATGCGCCCCAGCGCCACCACGTCGCGGACCGTCAGCTCGGTCCGCGCCTCCGCGTGCTGCTCCACGACCGCCACCCGCCGCGCCGCCGCCCTGCGGGGCGTCCGGGCGAGCGGGCGGCCGTCCAGGACGACGACCCCGGAGGAGGGCGCCAGGACACCGGACAGCAGCCGCAGCAGGGTGGACTTGCCCGAGCCGTTCGGCCCCAGCAGCCCGACCGTCTCGCCGGGGCGCGGGGCCAGGCTGACCCCGTCCACGACCAGGCGCCCTCCCGCCGGGCGGCTCACCCGCTCGGCCCGCAGCCCGCGCTCCCGTTCCGGGGGCGCGGCCTTTGGGGGCGCTCCCGCCAGGGTGGTCCCGCGATCGGTCACAGCGCCCTCCTCGTCCGGTACAGCACGGCGACGAACGCCGGCACGCCGATGAGCGAGGTCACCACGCCCACCGGGATCTCCTGCGGGTCCAGCAGCGTGCGCGCCGCCGTGTCCACCCACACCAGGAAGACGGCGCCGGTCAGCGCGGCCACCGGCAGCAGCCGGGCGTGGCCGGCCCCGGTGAGCAGCCGGGTGACGTGCGGGAGGACCAGCCCCACGAACCCGATCGCCCCGGCGGCGCTGACCAGCGCGGCCGTGAGCAGCGCGGTGACGGTCAGCAGTACCAGGCGGGCCCGGGCCACCCGCACGCCCAGATGCGCGGCGGCCTCCTCCCCGAAGGCGAAGGCGTCCAGGGTGCCGGTGTTGGCCAGGCAGACCGCCAGCACGGCGGCCAGCACCAGCGAGCACAGGGCCACGTCGGACCACCCCGCGCCGGAGAGCGAGCCCAGCAGCCAGAACAGCACCCCGCGCGTGGTCTCGGCGTCCGCCGAGGTCAGCACCACGAACGAGGTCAGGGCCGAGAAGAGCTGCATCGCCGCGACCCCGGACAGGACGACGCGGTCCATGCCGCCGCCGAGGGTGTGGGACAGCAGCACCACCGTCCCGAAGGACAGCACCGCCCCGGCGAAGGCCCCCGCCGACAGCGACACCGCTCCGGCTCCCCAGCCCAGGACGATCACGAGCACGGCCCCGGTGGAGGCGCCGGAGGACACCCCCAGCACGAAGGGGTCCGCCAGGGGGTTACGCAGCAGCGACTGCATGACCGCCCCGCACAGCGCCAGCCCGGCCCCGCACACCGCGGCCAGCAGGGCGCGGGGCATGCGCAGGTTCCACACGATGCCGTCGCGCAGCACCGACAGGGGGCTCTGTCCGTGGCCGAGCCGGGCGAGCACGGAGCGCCCGACCTCGGCCACGGTGATGTCGGCCGGGCCGACGGTCACCGCCGCGGCGACCGACACGGCCACCGCCGACAGGCCCAGCGGGACGAGCAGCGCGAGGCGCGCGCCCCTCACTGCGCGAGCCCGAGTTCCCGCAGTCCGGCGGCGACCTGCTCCACACCCTCGACGGTGCGGATCGACGGGTTCATGGCCTGGCCGCTCAGCAGGATGTAGCGCTCCTCGCGCACCGCGGTGAGGTTCCGCGTGGCGGGGTGCCCCTCCAGGAAGTCGATCTTGGCGGCGGCGGTCTCGGCGGTCTGCGACTCGCGGGTCAGGTCGCCCAGCACGATGACGTCCGGGTCGCGGTCGGCGACGGTCTCCCAGTTGATCTGGGGCCACTCGTCGTGGGTGTCGTCGAAGGCGTTCTCTGCGCCGACCGCCCGGGTGATGGCGCCCGGGGCCCCGCAGCACCCGGCCAGGTAGGGGGACTCGGAGTTCGCGAACCAGTACATGAGGGACACCCCGGAGGCGTCCAGGTCCGCGGTGGCGGCCTCCACCCGGCCCTCCAGGCCGGCGACGAGCTCCTCGCCGCGCTCGGGGACCCCGAAGACCCGGGCCAGGTCGCCGATCTCCCCGTAGACGACGTCCAGGGTCAGCGGTTCGCTGCGCGACCCGTCGCCGCCGCTGTCGTTGTCCTTGCCCGCGGCGCAGTCCGAGGGGGAGACGTAGGTGCCCACGCCCAGCTCCTCGAACTGCTCCCGGGTGGCGACGCCGCCGGTGCCCAGGGTGGACTCGAAGGACGCCGTGACGAAGTCGGGCTCGGCCTCCAGGACGCGCTCGAACGAGGGGTTGTTCTCCGCCAGGCGCGGGACGCCCTCGTCGGCCTCCTCCAGGCCCTCCATGATTGGGTCGGTCCAGGTCGCGGTGCCGACCACGCGGTCCTGGAGCCCCAGGGAGTACAGGATCTCGGTGGTGCCCTGGTTGAGGGAGACCACCCGCTCGGGGGGAGCGCCGACGGGCACCTCGTGCCCGCAGTTGTCGAGGGACGCCCCGCCGGCCGGGGCGGAGCCGGCCGCGGCCCGCCCGTCCCCCGGGCCGGGGGAGCAGGCGGTGAGCAGTAGGACGGGGACGAGCAGCAGGGGGCCCGCGAGGGGCATACGGCGGTGCATGGGATGCCTTGCATGTCGGGGCTCGGACGCGGAGCCTGGCATGGGTCGCCCGCGCGGTGTCGGCGCGCGGGGCCAGCAGGTCTTCGGACTCGGGCTCACCCGGACGGAGTGCCTTCCCAGGCCGGTCCGCACCGCCGTTCCCGGCCCGCACGGTCCCGCCCCAGTGGCGTAGTACCCCGCCCGTCCCCCTCACCGCTGCGCGTCAGTTCCGGATTCGCACCGGATTCCCTGACCACCGGAGTGGTACGACTGGCCCGGGCAGGATACCAACGCCGCCCCGGGCGTACGCGGCCGGTCCCGGCGGGAAAAGGCGTTGTCGCCCGGACGGCGCCTCGGCCATAGTGGCGGGACCCCCGGGAGCCCGGCGCCGGGACGCCGGGGATCCGGCGCCGCCGCCCGCGCCCCCGGGCCCCTGCCCTGCCCCGGCACGACCCTGCGCCCCCTCACCAGGAAAGGAACCCCCATGTCCACCCTCCGGGTCACCGCGGAGAGGCTCACCGTCCACCCCCACCCCAACGCCGACGCGCTCGAACTGGCCCAGGTCGGCCTGTTCCGCGCGGTCGTGGCCAAGGGCGCCTACCGCACCGGTGACTGGGCCGTCTACATCCCCGAGAACGCCCTGCTGCCCGACGGCCTCATCGACGAGCTCGGCCTGACCGGCAAGCTCGCGGGCTCCCGGCGCAACCGGGTCAAGGCGATCCGGCTGCGCGGCGAGATCTCCCAGGGCGTCGTCTGCAGCCCGCGGGCGCTGGCCGACCGGGACCTGGCGGCGGCCCACGAGGAGGGCGCGGACTTCGCCGCGGAGCTCGGCGTCACCAAGTGGGTGCCCGAGATCCCGGTGCACATGAGCGGGGAGGTCGTCGCCGCCCCGGACCTGCTGCGCTGGATCGAGGTGGAGAACGCCAAGCGCTACCCGGACGTCTTCACCCCCGGCGAGCCGGTGGTGGCCACGGAGAAGATCCACGGCACCGCCTGCCTGTTCACGCTGGTCGCGGAGACGGGCGAGGAGTTCGTCTCCTCCAAGGGGCACGGGTCGCGCAACTTCGCGCTGGCCTTCGCCGAGGACAACCTGTACTGGCGCTCGGTGCGGACCCACGGGGTGCCCGAGGCGGCCCGCCGGATCGCCGAGAAGTTCGGCGCGGCCCGGGTGGGCGTGTTCGGCGAGGTGTTCGGCGCCGGCGTGCAGGACCTGGGCTACGGCGAGCACGGGCGCAGCGAGCGGCCGGGGTACGCGGTCTTCGACGTGCGCCTGGACGTCGACGGCACCGTGTCCTGGGTCGACGCCGCCGACCTGCCGGGCCTGCTCGCCGAGGTCGGCCTGCCCGCGGTGCCCGAGCTCTACAACGGCCCCTACGACGAGGCCGCGCTGTTCGAGGCGGCCCAGGGCGACGAGACCTGGAGCGGCCGCGCCGCCCACCTGCGCGAGGGCGTGGTGGTCCGGCCCTCCCGCGAGCGCTACTCGCCGGTCCTGGCGGGCCGCGCGATCGCCAAGTTCGTCTCCGACGCCTACCTCACGCGCAAGGGCGGCACCGAGTACGAGTGACCGCCGTGCCGCCGGGGCGCCCCGCCCCGGCGGCACGCGCCCGCCGCGGCCCGGGGCCTGTTCGCCGGGTGTTCTCCTGTGCCATGGGGGCGGCGGGGCGCCCGGCGGGGCTCCGGGGTTCGGAGGAGACGTCCGCGCCCCGCCGGTCCGAGGGCCCGTGATCCTTGAGGAGGTTCCCGCGTGTTCGACTTCGGGATCGGGGGCTACCGCCCCCGGTGGATCATCGGCGCCGCCGCGGTCGGCGCCTACGGCGACCGGCTGCGGGCGCTCGCCGGCCGGCGGCTGACCCGCACCTGGCTGGTCTGGGACGTCGAAGGCGACGAGTGGTTCGCCGACTGCCCCGTGCTCCTCGACTTCGAGGGCGAACAGGTGGAGATCAACCACGCCCGGTTGGACGACCTCTCCATCACCTGGAACACCGTCGACCCCGCGGCCCCGGTCCGGTGGCCGGGGTTCACGCTGTGCTGGCGCCCCGACGCCCACCCCGCTCCGAACGGGCTGCGCGGCCGGGAGCTGCGGGGGGTCGACCTCCTCGAACGCAAGGGGTGCGTCAACGTCCGCTTCCGGTTCGACGGGGGAGACCTGACCGTCCTGAACGCCCTCGACGAGAACGGATTGCGTTTCGACCCGGCCCCCGCGGACCGCCGTCGGGACAGCGGTTGAGACCCCGCGCGGCGGCCTACTGGAGTGACCGATGTGAACGCGGAGCGTTTCAATCCATGATCAAAGGGTTATTCCCCCTGGTGGGCGTTGTGCCCGAATGATCATCTGATCAGAGCAACGGGGGGATTTCATGCGTACCGCTCTCAAGTTGGCCCTCACGGGTCTGTTCGCCGCCGGCCTGCTCGGCGCGGGTGCGGGGGTGGCCAACGCCGCTCCGGCCACGGCCGCCGGCGGGCAGAAGTCCTACGACGAGTGCATCGACGAGCAGAACGCTCTCGGCCTCATCAACCTGGACCTCAACCTGCTCAGCCAGTGCATCACGTCCGACGACTGACCCGCGGTGTCCGTCCCGGTGCGCCGCACCGGGACGGGCCCGGACCGGGCGCGGCCGGCCCCCGCTCTCACTTCGGGGACACCCTCACCCCGAGGAGCCCGCGACCGCCCGGGCGTAGCGCTCGGACAGCGCGCGCAGCAGCGGCACCAGCTCGGCGGGGGACTCCACGGTGAAGTCCATGCCGAGCATGCCCGCGTACACGGCGACCGTGTCCAGGCTGTCGGCGCCGGTGACCAGCACCGAGGTCCCCCCGTCCACCGGTTCGACCACCCCCACCGCCGGGTTGATGCGCTCCAGCACCCGCTCCGCCGGCGCGTGGACCCGCAGCCGCGCGTGCACCTTCCACCCCTGCGAAGCGATCGTCCGCATCGCGAACGCCGTGTGGTCGCCGCCGGGAGGCGGCACCGGGTCGAAGCGCCGCCCGGTCGGCGTCCGCGGCTCCATCCGGTCGACCCGGTAGGTCGACCACACCCCGTCGCGCGGGTCGCGGGCGACCAGGTGCCAGCGGCGCTGCCAGGCCAGCAGCCGGTACGGCTCCACCAGCCGGGGGTCGCCCCCGTAGTCGAACCGCAGCCACTCGCCGTCGCGGACGGCGCGCGCCACCGCCCGCAGCACCCCCGGGTCGACCTCCGGGTCGGGCGCGTCGGTGGCGGTGTTCTCCGGGGCGTGCTCGATCGCCCCGTGCAGCGCGTCGACCGTCGGGCGCAGCCGCGACGGCAGCACCTGTTCGAGTTTGGCGAGCGCCCGGCCGCCCGACTCGGCGACCCCCGAGACGCCCGCCGCCGCACGGAGGCCGACGGCCACGGCGACCGCCTCCTCGTCGTCGAGCAGCAGCGGGGGCATCCGGCCACCCGGTCCGAGCCGGTACCCGCCCGCCGGGCCGCGGGACGCCTCCACCGGGTAGCCGAGACCGCGCAGCCGGTCGACGTCCTTGCGGACGGTGCGGCCGCTGACCCCCAGCCGCTCGGCGAGTTCGGGGCCGGACAGGTCGGGCCGCGACTGCAACAGGGACAACAGGGCCAGGAGCCTGGCCGCCGTGTCGGACATCCGGCACCCCCGGGGATTCTTTCGCAGGCCGTGTGCTCAATGAGGAACGGAACGTTCCTGATAGGACCGTAGCGTCGGAGACATGGAGAACACCAGCGCTTCCGCCGCCACCGACATCCGCCCCTTCACCGTCGCGGTCACCGACGCCGAACTCGCCGACCTGCACGAGCGGCTCGCCCGCACCCGGCTGCCCCAGCCCTCCCCGACCGACGACTGGGAGGCTGGAACCCCCAACGCCTACCTGCGCGAGGCCGTCGACGCCTGGCGGGACTTCGACTGGCGCGCCGCCGAGGCGCGCGTCAACGCCGTCCCGCACTTCACCACCGGTATCGACGGCCAGGACATCCACTTCGTCCACGTCCGCTCGCCGCACGCCGGCGCCACGCCCCTGCTGCTCGCGCACACCTACCCCGGCTCCTCGGTCGACTACCTCGACCTCATCGACGCCCTCACCGACCCGGTCGCCCACGGCGGCCGCGCCGAGGACGCCTTCCACCTGGTCATCCCGGACGCGCCCGGCTACGGCTTCTCCCAGCCGCTCGCCTCCGGGGGGTGGACCACCGCCCGCGTCGCCGCCGCCTACGACACCCTGATGCGCCGGCTCGGCTACGAGGGCTACGGCGTGCACGGCTCCGACAACGGCGCGATGGTCGCCCGGGAGCTCGGACTGCTGGAGCCCGACGGGTTCCTCGGCCTGCACGTGCTGCAGCTCTTCTCGTTCCCCTCGGGCGACCCCGCCGAGTTCGAGCGCATGGAGCCGCGGGACCACGCCGGCCTGGAGCACATGCGGTGGTTCCAGTCGGTGGGCGGCTACAACACGATGAACGCCTCGCGACCGCAGACCGTCGCGGTCGGCCTCAGCGACTCGCCGGTGGGCCTGCTCGCCTACAGCGAGCTGTTCAACTCCTTCGGCAACGGCACCTCGCTGGTGCCGCTGGAGAAGATCCTCCTGGAGGTGAGCGTGAACTGGTTCGCCAACGCCGCCTCCGGGATGGGCCGCTCCTACTTCGAGAACGCGCGGGCCCAGGACGAGCCGCGGGTGAACAGGGCGCCCACGGGCGTCGCGGTCTTCGCCGACGACTTCCAGACCATCCGGGTCCTCGCCGAGCGCGACAACTCCGCCATCGTGCACTGGAACCGGTTCGACAGGGGCGGCCACTTCGCCGCCCTGGAGGTGCCCGACGTCCTCGCCGCCGACATCCGCGCCTTCTTCGCCGCGCTCCGCACCCCCTGAACCCCGGCCGCGGGTCAGCGGTCGGGCCGCACCCACCGGCGCAGCGCGTCGAGCGTGGTGTCCGGCGAGGTGTTGAAGCAGAACACCACGCCCGGGACGAGGGAGGTGATCAGGTTGACCACCCGCTCGAACAGCAGCGTGTGCTCCGGGGCCATGCGCAGCCCCGCGCCGATCATCACGACGCGGACGGGCCGGCCGTCCAGGCACGCGCGGAGCGCGGCCTCGGCCTCGTCGGGGTCGGTGGTGACCTGGCAGGTGACGACGTCGAACCCGGCGTCGCGCACGGCCCTGTCGCCCTCGGCGATCCTGGCCCGCAGCATCTCCTCGGTGACACCCGGGTACCGGTCGAAGTCGACCGTGCTCGGGTGCAGTCCCACCGACAGGACGGCTTCGCTCACCGTGTTCCCCTTCCGTTCCCTGCACGCCGTCGTCCGCGCGCCGCGCGGGGACGACCGGCCCCGGACGGGGCGCGGCTGTAGCGTAGCCGCCGCGGCCCCGGTGTTCCAAGGGGGCGCCCGCGGCGTGCGCACACCGCCTCCGCGGCCCGCGGCACCCCGGACCGCCGGGGGCCGTGCACTCGGCGGAAGTCGCCCGGCGCCGTGCCGGTGGGCGGGGACCTGCCCGCGCCGACGCGCCGCGCGGGGGCGGCGGGCCTCCGGTCGGGGGGCCGCGCACTCCTGCGGAGCGCAGCCCGGGGAGAGCGTGCTCGGCGAACGCCCGCGCGTTGTCGGCCGACCGCACCACCGCCGTCTCGGCGTACTCCCCGTCCGCCCCGCCCGGGCCCGCGACCGCCGCCGGGTCCTCCACGAGCACGGCGCGCGCGGGCACGTCCCGTTCCGCGTGGCCGGCGACGAACACCGCGGCCGGCGCCCGGCCCGGGCGGCGCGGCCGCGGCGGTACCGGGCATGATGGGGGCGGCGACACGGCGGACGGAGGCGGCGGATGCCGGAGCAGCGGATCGGGCGGGCCGTGCGGAGCCTGGGCGGGCTCGCGCTCGGGGACGCCTTCGGCGACCGGTACTTCCTCCCGCCGGACGAGGCGGAGCAGGCGGTCGGCCGGCGGCGGTGGCCGGCCGAGCCCGTCTGGCCCTGGACCGACGACACCGCCATGGCGCTCTCCGTGCTCGCCGTGCTCATCGAGTACGGGCGGATCGACCAGGACGCCCTCGCCGCGGACTTCGCCGCCCGGTACGACCCGGGCCGCGGCTACGGTCCGTCGATGAACCGGCTGCTTCGCCGGATCGGCGACGGGGAGCCGTGGCGCCCGGCCGCCGCCGGGCAGTTCGGCGGCGAGGGCTCCCACGGCAACGGCGCCGCCATGCGGGTGGCCCCGCTGGGCGCCTACTTCGCCGACGACCTCGACCGCGTCGCCGAGGAGGCGGCCCTGTCCGCCACGGTGACCCACACCCACCCCGAGGCCGTCGCCGGCGCGGTCGCGGTGGCCCTGGCCGCCGCCCTGGCGGCGCGCCACCGCGAAGACCCCGCGCCCGACCGCGCGGGGTTCCTCCGCGCGGTCGCCGGACGGCTCGAACCCTCCCGGGTGCGCTCGGGCCTGGAGCGGGCGGCCCGGCTGGCACCGGGTACCGCGCCCGAGCACGCGGCCGCGATGCTGGGCAACGGCACCCTCATGTCGGCCCAGGACACCGTGCCGTTCGCGCTCTGGGCGGCCGCGGGCCATCCGGACGACCTGGCCGAGGCGCTCTGGACGACGGTGGCGGGCCTGGGCGACCGGGACACCACCTGCGCGATCGCCGGGGGCGTCGTGGCGGCCCGCACCGGTGCGGCCGGTGCGCCGGAGCCGTGGTGGGCGAGCCGCGAGCCCCTGCCGGCCTGGGCCGCCGCCCTCGAGGACGCCGGCGCCTGACGGGCCTGCGCTCAGTTCCAGCGGACGCGGTACTCCCGCTCCGTGGTCAGGTCGCTTTCCAGCAGGGCGAGCCCGTGCGGCTCCCTCTCACCGATCGGCCGAAAGGAGATCGGCAGCCCACCGGCGCCCGGCCCGGGGGTTCGCAGGCGCCCGGGGCCGGGCCCGGGCGCCTGCGGAGGTCAGACGCCCAGGGCGTCGAACAGGTGCAGCCAGACCTCGCTGCGCGTGGGGAACGCCGGGACCGCGTGCCGCAGCCTGCGCACCGGCACCTCCCCGACGATCGCGATCGTCGCCGCCTGAAGCATGTCGGCCACGCCCGTCCCCGTGATGGTGGCGCCCACCAGCACCTCCGCGTCCTCGTCGACGAGGAACCGGGCCGTGCCCCGGGTGGCGCCGGTGAACGCCCCGCCCGCGTTCCCGTCCGTCGGCACGTCGACCACGCGCACCCGCAGCCCCGCCTCCCGCGCGCTGGCCGCCGTGTGCCCCACCGAGGCCACCTGCGGCTCGGTGAAGACCACCCGCGGCGCGCCGGGGCCGTCCGCCAGGTGCTCCACCACGATGTCGGAGCCCAGGACGTCGGAGGCCGCGACCGCCGCCTGGTACTTGGCCATGTGCGTGAACAGGGCGCGCCCGTTGAGGTCGCCGATCACGTAGAGCCACTCCAGGCCGGGCACCCGCATCCGTTCGTCGACCTTGACGAACCCCTCGGTCTCGACGCCGACCTCCGCCAGCCCCAGCCCGGCGCTCTGGGGCACCCGGCCGGCGGCCACCAGCACCTCGTCGGCGTGCAGCTCCGCGCCGTCGTCCAGGACCACGGTCACCCGCTCGCCCTCGCGGCGCACGGACACCGCCCGCCGCCCCGTGCGCAGGTCCACGCCCTGCTCCACCAGGGACGCGCCGACCTGCTCACCGACGAACGCCTCCTCGCGGGGCAGCAGCCCCCGGTTCCCGGCCACCAGGGTCACCGCGGCGCCCAGCGACCGGTACGCCTGGCTCATCTCGGTGCCCACGACCCCGCCGCCGATCACGACCAGCGACCCCGGGACCTCCCGGGCGGTCGTGGCCTCCCGGTTGGTCCAGGGCCGGGCGTCGGCGAGCCCGTCGATCGGCGGCAGCGCCGCCCGGGTGCCCCCGGCCAGGATCACCGCGCGCCGGGCCCGCAGCACCGTGTCGCCGACCGCCACCCGCCGGTCGCCGATCAGCCGTCCCCGGCCGCGGAACAGCGTGATCCCGTGCTCCTCCAGCCACGGCAGTTGGCCGTCGTCGCGCAGTCCGCCGTCCTCGCCGCGCCCGCCGATGATCTCGTCGCGGCGGCGCAGCACGGCGCCGACGTCCACCGGCCCGGTCACCGCGGCCGCGGCCCCGGGCACCCGGCGCGCCTCGATCAGCAGCTCGCCCGGGCGCAGCAGGGCCTTCGACGGCATGCAGGCGTAGTACGAGCACTCCCCGCCGACCTTGTCGGCCTCCACGATCGCGACGCTCAGCCCGGCGTCGGCGAGTCTTCCGGCGGCGACCTCGCCGCCGGGTCCGGCCCCTACCACCACCGCGTCGAATTCGGTCTCGTCCATGCCCGCCCCGTCCGTGTCCGCCGTCGTCCTGTGCGCCGGTCGCTCCACCCTCTCACCACCGGGCCGCCACCCGGGAGGTGCTCGGCCGACTTCCGTGCCGGCGGCGGTCCCGGCCCCGCCCCACCCCGGCCCGGCCCTGGACCAGGGCCGGGGCCGGGGCCGGTCGGCGTCAGCGGCCCTCGGGGGTGAGGGTCCGCGTCCAGAGGGAGTCCCCGTTGGCGTCCCGCAGGAAGACGGTGAGCTCCTTGCTCCCGCGGTCGATCTCGATCTCGCCGAAGTGCTGGTAGCCGTCGAGCGGCGAGGTGTTCGCCACGGGCGGGGCGTGCTGGAACACCACCTCGGGCCCGAAGGTGGGGTCGAGCGCGTTGGGCCCGAACGCGCCGGCGTGCAGCGGCCCGGACACGAACTCCCAGAACGGGGTGAACTCGCGGCTGCTCGCGCGGTCGGGGGAGTAGTGGTGCGCGGCGGTGTAGTGGACGTCGGCCGTCACCCACACCACGTTCCGCGCGCCCCGGCGGTGCAGGCCGTGCAGCACCCCGTCGAGTTCGGCCTCGCGCCCGCGCGGTTCGCCGGGCAGGCCGTTGGCCACCGCCTCGATGCCCTCGCCGTCGCGCACGATCACGCCGATCGGCATGTCGGAGGCGATCACCTTCCAGGTCGCGGTGGACGCCGAGACCTCCTCGACCAGCCAGCGCGCCTGGGCGGCGCCGAGGACGCGCTCGAAGGCGGCCGTCCCCGCCGAGTTGGGGTCCCGGTAGGGCCGCATGTCGATGACGAAGACGTCCAGGTCGGGGCCGTAGGACAGCTTGCGGTGGATCCTGCCGTCCACCGCCTCGGCCGGGACGATGGGCATCCACTCGTGGAAGGCCCGGTGGGCCCGCCGGGCCAGGAGGTCGACGTCGGTCTCGGTGTAGCGGGGGTCGTCCAGGATCTCGCCCGGGTACCAGTTGTTGACGACCTCGTGGTCGTCCCACTGCACGATCTGCGGGACCCGGGCGGCGAAGTCGCGCAGCGCCCCGTCGAGCAGGTTGTAGGCGTACTGGCCGCGGAACTGGGCCAGCGTCTGCGCGACCGCCGCCTTCTCCTCGGTGACCACGTTGCGCCACGTGCGCCCGTCGGGCAGCACGACGCTCTCCTGGAGCGGGCCGTCGGCGTAGACCGCGTCGCCCAGGTGGAGGAAGAAGTCCGGGTCGCGGTCGGCCATGGAGGCGAAGATCGGCATGCCGCCGATGTCGGGGTTGATGCCCCAGCCCTGGCCCGCGACGTCTCCGGAGAACACGAAGCGGATCGTGTCGCCTCCGCCGCCCCCGGCGGTGCGGAAGCCGCCTTCGAGGACCTCGCTGGAGTACCGCCCGTTCTCGGCGTGCACCCGCAGGTACACCTCCCGGCCCGGGGGGAGGCCGGTGATGCGGACCCGCCCCGTGCCGTCGGCGGCCGGGGTGAGCCGCGGCCCGCGGACCGTGCGCGCGTCGCGGAAGTCGGGCCGGGTGGCGACCTCGACCACCATCCGCGCGGGGCGGTCGGACCGCGTCCAGACCACGGCCCCGTCGGCGCGGGGGTCGCCGAGCTGGATGCCGTGCGTCAGCACCGGGCGGTTCCGGCCCTGGGCGAAAGCGGGCGCGGCCCCGCCTCCGGCCAGGAGCGCGCTCGCGGTGCCCGCGGCGCCCAGGCGGAGGGCGGACCGGCGCGAGAGGTGGGTGCGTACCATGGAGGCTCCTCGTTGTGGGGGAGTGGTCACCCACGGTTTCTATCCGGAACTTCCGTCCCCCGCCTGAACGAGAGCCGACACGCGGACGAATACGGCCCCGGGCGACCGCCCCGGACGGCGGGCCGTGATCCCCGGGCGGCGAGAGGCCGCGGTCCCCGGGCGTGCGGCACGGCGGCCCCTTCCGGCCCGGCCGCGGCCGCCCCTCAGGTGTCGGAGACGGTGATCGCGCCCGAGGGGCAGAGCCCGGCGGCCTCGGCCGCCCGGCCGCGCAGCCCGGGCGGCGGCACCGGCGCAAGCAGCACGACCCGCCCGTCCCCGTCGTCCTGGTCGAACACCTCCGGCGCGGTCAGCGCGCACATCCCCGCTCCGACGCAGACCTCCCGGTCCGCCCGGACCCTCATGCCCTCCCCCTCCCCCAGGTGACGGGAAGCCGGTGGACGCCGTAGATGGCCATGTCCTCCCGGGTGGGCACCTCCTCCTCCGGCACGGCCGGACGCAGGTCCGGGAAACGGGCGAACAGCGCCGGGTAGGCGACCTGCATCTCCACGCGGGCGAGCTGCTGGCCCAGGCACTGGTGGATGCCGTGGCCGAAGGCGAGGTGTCCGCCGGCCGGGCGGTCCGGGTCCAGGGAGTCGGGTGCGGCGAAGACGTCGGGGTCGCGGTTGGCCGCCGCGATGGAGACGGTGACCGTCTCGCCCGCGCGGACCCGCCGCCCGCCCAGTTCCAGGTCCTCCAGGGCGGTGCGCGTGGTGAAGGGGACGATGCTCAGGTAGCGCAGCAGCTCCTCGACGACGCGGGCGCTCCGCTCCGGCCCCTCGCGCAGGGCGGCGAGCTGCTCGGGGTGGCCCAGCAGCAGGAGGACGCCCAGGCCCAGCATGTTGGCCGTGGTGTCCAACCCGGCGCCGAGCAGGAGGAACGCGATGTTGGTGAGCTCGTCGTCCTCCAGGTCGCTGTCGGCGGCCAGGTCGCCGAGGAGGTCGTCGGTGGGCGCGGCGCGCTTGTCGGCCACCAGCTCCCGCAGGATGTCCTGCGTCCTGGTGTAGGCGGCGAACTTCTCCTCGGGGGTCGAGTCCACGTGCGAGGCCGCCGCGACCGTTCGGTGGAACGGGCCCACGGCGTGGTCGGGCACCCCCAGGAGCTCGGCGATCACCAGTGCGGGGATCGGGGAGGCGTACACCTCCCCCAGGTCCACCGGAGGGGTGAGCCGTTCCATGGAGTCGAGGTGTTCGGCGGTGATCTGCTCGACGCGCTCGGTGAGCCGGCGCATCCGGCGGACGGTGAACCGCCCGGTGAGCAGGCGCCGGTAGCGGGTGTGCTCGGGCGCGTCGTGGCCGATGAAGAGCCCCCGCGGGGCCGGAGGGGGCGGAGTGGGGGGCGCCCCGGGCGAGGGGTTGTGCCTGAGCTCGTTGCGGGCGCTGAACCGGGGGTCGGCCAGGACCTGCCGGACCAGGGCGTGGCCGGTCACCAGCCAGCCGGTGTGCCCGCCGGGGTAGGACAGGCGGCTGACCGGTTCCTCGGCGCGCAGCCGGGACAGGTCGGCGGGCGGGTCGAAGGGCGTGGGCCGGGCGGTGGGCAGCGGGGCTGCCCCGCCGGGTACGGTCGCGGTCATCTCGGGTCTCCTTCGGAAAGGGCTCGTGGCCGGCGGGGCGCCGCCGTCAGGTCTCGTGGCCGTTGGGGCGGAAGCGCGTGTGCGCCAGCACGGCGAGGAGGAACTCCTCGGCCTGGCGCACGGTGGTGCCCTCGGGGTGCGTGGTCAGGTGCACCGTGACGGCTCCGGCGAGGATCTGCCGGATGATCTCCAGGTCGGTGTCCCGGGGGAGGCGGCCGCGTTCCCGTTCGCGTTCGAGGACCCTGCGGATGAGCGCGTTGCGGGGCTCGGTGCTGAGCCTGCGGAACGCCGCGGCGAACTCGGGGTGGTCCCGGGCCGCCGGCATCAGGCGCAGCATCAGCTTGCGGATGCGGGCGTTCTCGGGAGCCTCGAGCGCGTGGGCCCACCACCGGAGCATCTCCTCGACGCCGCTCGGTTCGGGCAGCTCCTCCGGCTGGTACCGGAAGGCCCAGTGGATCGCCGCGATGAGCAGCTCCGTCCTGTCGCTGTACCGCCGGTAGACGGTCGGGCGGGAGACCCCCGCGCGCTTGGCGACCCGGTCGATGCCGACCCCGTCGAGGCCGACCTCGATCATCAGGTCCGCCGCGGCCTCCAGGATGTCCTCGTCGACCTGTGAACTCCGGGGCCGGCCGGGGCGGGCCGGGGACTGCTGTGTCATACCTGAAAAATTACAATACAGGTGTGTAATGTTTCAAGCCCCCGGAAGACGACCCCGGGCGGCGGCCGGGAGCGCCCCTGTCGTCCGCGCCCGTGCACCTCGCCGTGGTCCTGTCCTCGGCACGGCCCGGACGCCCGGGGCCGGAGCGACACGTCCTGCGCGGGAGGGACGCCACCGCGCGACCCGTGTGGACGCGCGCGTTCGCCTATCCGCTATCCGCGGCGTCGGAGCCCCGGAACCACGCCGATCGGCTCCGTGCCCCGGTATGGCATAATCCGTTGTCCTCTGTTCGGCCCCGTGAGAGCATCGGGCCCCCGTGGTCCGCCCCCTCCCCTCCGCGTTCCTCCGCGGAAGGGATGAGGACGCGGGCCGCTCTCACGTCCACGGCTCCGAGTGATCCCTCGACATCAGCGAATGGCAGGTCCGTTTGATGCGCATGACAGGGCCGGGGGAGGCCCGCCTCGAGGACGCGGACAACGTCCTGGTCGTCCCCGCCGCGTCGCGGGACGACGACCCGGCCGGGAACTTCTTCGGGACCGTGGTCACGCCGGAGGACCTCGCCTCCGGGGCGTTCGACCCCGCGCGCAAGACCGTCTACCTCTACGGCGACGTGTCCGCCGCCGGCGCCGACCGGCTGCGGGAGGCGGACCGGGTGTTCGCCGTCCGGGACCCGGAGCCCGGTCGCCGCGGGGACGCCGACGGGCCCTGGACCACCGTCGGCCCCGGCCGGGTCCCCGTCCGCGTGCACGGCGCCGGCGTGTACTACCGCCGCTTCTTCGACCCCGGCGCCGACCACTTCGGGCGGATCCGCGCGGAGCACGCGTTCCAGTCCCTGACGGAGTCCACCAAGCCGGGGACGGCCCACCGCAGCGGGATCTACCTGACACCCGTCACCGGGAGCGGCGACGAACTGCACTTCCGCCTGCTCCGGTGCTCCACGAACCTGTCGGGGCCGACCGAGGACTTCGGGCCGACCGACACGGACGTCGTCGGGGCCCTGAACCGCGAGGCCGCCGCCGTCTTCCGGGGCCACGCGCCGCTCAACCACGTCCTCGCGCAGATCTACCACAACACCGCCGCCACGGCCGGGCGCAAGCAGTCCAAGGCCGGGATCTCCTCCCACGCCGACAAGACCAAGGACATGCCCGTCAACGGGATCATGGCCTTCTGCACCTTCTACGACGGGCTCGACGGGCTGCGGCCCCTGGCCGGGGACGCCTTCGACCGCGGGGTGAAGACCACCAGCGGACTGACGCGGCTCCGCTTCCGCCTCAAGGAGGCGGCCGCGGAACACGGCGGGGACGCGCTCCCGCCGCAGTTCACGCTGACCCTGTATCCCGGCTCCGTGTTCTTCATGCCGCTGTCCACCAACCGCCTGTACACGCACGAGATCCGGCCCTCGTCCCTGGACGCCGCCCTGCTCCCGACCCGCCTGGGGTACGTGGTGCGCTGTTCGGACACCGAGGCCGTCCACAGGGACGGCCGCACGTTCCTCAAGGCGCCCGGCGGCCCGGTGGCGCTGGAGCCGCCCACCCCGGAGGGCATGGACGAGCTGCGCAGGCTGTACGCCGAGGAGAACAGGACCTCGTCCTTCGTCGACTACGGCGACCGGTTCCGCTTCAGTATGAACACGGGAGACTACCTTGCCCCCCGAATCCACGATCTCGGATGAGGTCGTCTCCTGCGCACTTCCGGCGGGGGAGGACCTCTTCACCGAACTGTCCGCGTCGGTCCGCTGGGAGGACCTGGGGAAGGGCCGGCGGGGCGCCGTTCTCGCCAGGGTCGACGAGGCGGGCGGTGTGCCCCTGGTGCGCACCACCACCCGGTACGGCCTCCCGGCGCAGCGCTTCCGGGAGGTGCACGAACGGCTGGCGCGCCGGGTCCGCGAACGCGCGGCGGTCCCCGTCGGCTTCGACAACGCCCTCGTCGAGAGCTACACGAACGCCTACAGGACCATGGGCGCCCACTCCGACCAGGCCCTCGACCTGGCCGAGGGGTCGTTCATCGCCGTTCTCTCCTGCTACCGGGACCCCGGGGCGGGACCGCTGAGGAAACTGGTCTTCGAGTCGAAGGGGGGCGGCGCCGAGAGGTTCGAGGTCCCCCTCGCCCACAACGGGATCGTCGCCTTCTCCGTCGCGACGAACCGGCGCCTCAAGCACAGGATCGTGCTGGACACGTCGGGCGGGTCCGGGGACGGGGACGCCGAGTGGCTGGGGGTGACCTTCCGGACGTCGAAGACCCGCGTCCGCTTCCGCGACGGGCACGCGTACCTCCCGCAGGGGGTCCGCCTCACGCCGGCGGACGAGGAGCAGAGGGTCGAGTTCTACCGGATGCGGCGCCGCGAGAACAACGAAACGGACTTCACCTACCCCCCGCTGACGTACACCGTCAGCGAGAGCGACCTGATGCCGCCCGTGTGACCCCGGGGCGACCGGCCGGTCCCCGGCCGCATCCGGGTCTCCGGGGGACCGCATCGGCCCGACCGGGAGGCACCGGCCCGCGGCGGATCGCGCCCCGGGGGACGGCTGCGGGCACGTGCGGGGCCGCGTCCACCGTCCGCCGCCACCCGGCGGGCGCCCCGGACACGGCGGCCGGACGGCTCCCGCGGCCCGCCCGGCACCGGCGGCCTCCGCCCCCGGTACCGGGCCGGGCCCTCACCCGGCGGGGGCGACGGCGGAGCGGTCCCGCCGCACGGCGAGGGCCACCGCGCCCATGACGGTCAGCAGGACCGCGAGGGCGCCCCACACCATCGGCTGCGTGACGAGCATGTCGCCGCCCTCGGCCCCGGGCGTCCGTCCGCCGTCGCGGCCGGTGACGGTGACCAGGAGGAGCACCACCACTCCGGCGGCCGCGACGACCCGTCCGGCGAGCCGGAGCAGGGGGCCGGGGCCGCGCAGGTCCTTCACCGCCAGCCGCTCCTCCCGGCGCAGCGGCGCCAGCAGGCGGGCCAGCAGCAGGAGGGCCACGGGCAGCTGGAGCGCCCACACGGCGGTGCGGAACCAGCCGTCGAACCACACGTTGGTGCCGTACAGCAGGGTGTGCCACACGCTGAGGGCGTACACCACGATGACGAACCGGTGGAGCACCCGCCACAGCCGGGTTCCGGTCCAGGAGCGCACGTAGAACGACAGCCCCAGCGGGACCGCCAGGTAGAGGGCGATGAGGCCGAGAAGGATCGCGACACGGCCGGTGCCTGAGTCGTACCCGCCCGGGACGAACACGTCCACGAACGCCGACCAGAGCAGCGCGGCGGTCCCCAGGCCGTCGGCGTTCTCCCGCAGGAGTTCGAGGAAGAAGGCCAGGGCGTGCGCGAACATCAGCCCGATGGTGGTGATGGACGTGACCCGGTGCCACCGTTCGATCCGGGCGTGCGAGACCACCGTCCACCGGCCCGGCGCGGTCGCGCGCAGCAGCCCGAGCATGACGGTGATCCACGCCCACAGCAGCCCCGACCAGCCGAAGGCCTGGCACAGCCAGTAGAGCAGGTAGCGGTCGGCGTCGGCGAGGTAGGGCATCACGGCGAGGGTCTGGGAGGTCCCCTCGACGACGCGGTGCCGCAGGAGGGCGAAGACGGCGGCGGTGACCGCCAGGGCGACCGACACGTCCAGGAGGAGGTGGCGCAGGTCGGTGCGCAGGGTGCGGACGTCCACGCGGGCGGGGGCCGCGGCGGCGGCCGGGGACGGCCCGGGGGCGGAGGGCGAGGGCATGGGGGTTCCTTGTTCGGATCGGCGGGTGACCATCAGAACACCTTCCGTGCCGGTTGCCCAGACCCCTACGGGCGCGCGAAAGACCGCCGCAGCGGTCGCCGTGCGGCGCCCAGCGGGTGAACGTCCACCTCTCCCCCGAGGCGCCCCGTAGGAGCGCGGCCCCACCGCCCGGCCGGGCGTCCGCCTCCGCGCGGACGCCCGCGGCCCGCCCCGCCCACGGCGCCCCGCGGGCCGCACGTGGGGGACGAGGTGGTCAGGGACGAGGAGTGGGCGCCCACGCGCCCCCATCCCGGTGCTCCGGACACCCCGCCCGCCGACCGGCTCCTGGCCCCGGGAGCCGGGCTCATCGACCGGATGCGCGACGCGCTCTCGGGCCGCCGTTCTTGAATACCCGTCGACACCCGTGGCGCGGCCGGACGCCGGGACCGCCGCTCCCGGGCGCGTCCGCGGGGCGGCTCCCTCCCTTACCCTGGTCGGGTCGTCCCGGGTCCTCGGCCGCCGCCCGTGCCGGGGGCGCGGGCCGGGCGACGGCCCCCACCAGTCCTCGAACCCCTCCGGAACCCTCGACCAGAATGAGCGAAGTGCCCCCCACCCCCTCCGCGTCGGCACGGCGGCCGCGTCCGCTGGGCCGCGACTTCTCCCTGCTCTGGGGGGCCTCCGGCAGCGCGAACCTCGCGGACGGGCTCGTCCGGGTCGCGCTGCCCCTGGTCGCGGTCGAGCTGACCCGGTCCCCGGCACTGGTCGCCGGGGTCTCGGTCACCACCACCCTGGCCTGGCTCGTCACGGGCCTCCCCGCCGGAGCGCTCGGCGACCGGCTGGACCGGCGGACCATCGCCCTGTGCGCCGCCGTCCTGCGGACGGTCCTGCTGGGCGCGGTCGGCGTCCTCCTGCTCACCGACCACCTCACCCTGGCGGTGCTGTTCGCCGCGGCCTTCCTCCTCGGGGTCGGCGAGGCCTTCTTCGACACCTCCACCCCCGCCATGGTCCCCGGGGTGGTGCCCCGGGAGGAGCTCTCCCGCGCGCACGGCCGCCGGCACGCCGTGTCCCTGGCCGGGAACGAGCTGGTCGGACCGGCCGCGGGCGGAACCCTGTTCGCGCTCTCCAAGGCCGCGCCGCTGCTGGTGTCCGCGGCGTGCCACGCCCTGTCCGCACTCCTGCTCTGGCGCGTGCGCGCCGGTCCCCGCAGGCCGCCGGGACCGGAGAGTGAGCGCACCGCCCTGTTCACCGAGATACGGCAAGGGCTGGTCCTGCTGGTCCGCAGCCGCCGCATCGCCGTCGTCGCGCTCTGGGGCGGGGTGGCGAATTTCGCGGGGAGCCTCACCTTCGCCGTGCTCGCCCTGTACCTGGTCGCGCCCGGACCGGTGGGGCTGGACACCTGGGGCTTCGGTCTGCTCATGGCGTCGTTGGGGGTCGGCGGGCTGGTCGGGGCCTCGCTCACGGGCCGGCTGGCGGCGCGTGTGGGCGAGCTCCGACTCCTCACGCTCTCCTGTGCGTTCATGGCCGCGGACAGCGTCGTGCTCGTCCTGACCACCCAGGTCTGGGCGATCTCCGCCGGCCTGATGGCGGGGTCGGCCTCCGCCGCGGTCTTCGGCGTCATGGCGGTCACGGCCCTGCAACGTGCGACTCCCGACAGCCACCTGTCACGGGTGTCGGCGGGCAACCAGCTGGTGATGACGGGGGCACCGCGCTGGGCGGGGTGGCCGCGGGCGCCCTGGGGGAGATGACCGGCGACCTGCGGTTCGGGTTCGCCGCGGCGGCGGTGCTCCTGCTGTTGTCGACCCTGATGCGCGCCGCGATGCCCGCCTCCGATGAGCCCTCGGAGGGCGGCGGCACCGGCACGGGCGGCTGACCGCCGATGAGCCTTCCGCGCTCCGGGGGGAGGGCGGCCCTCCGGCGGCGGACCAGGGCGCCCCCTCGCACCGCCGCGCGCATCCGGCGCGGTTCAGCGCAGGGCCGATCCGTCGAACCGTTGCACTCCGATCACCGCGAGCAGGTCGAGTTTCTCGCGCGCGTCCGTGCCCTCGGTCGGGAAGAAGGCGCGCATCCTGATGTCGTTCTCGGTCGTGAGCACGTCTTCGCAGGTCAACTGCAACGCGCCCACGTTCGGCACGAGGAACGTCTTCCGGTCGAACCGCCGCACGCCGACGTCGTGCACCTCCCACAGCGCCCGGAACTCGTCGCTCGCCCCGCTGAGCAACCGGACGAGCTCGCGCACGTCGTGGTCACCGCCGCGGCGCGAGGCCGTGCCGCGCAGCCCGGCGACGTGCGCGGCCGAGTGCAGCGGCCACTCCTCCTCGGGGAAGCGGGCCCGGGTGCCCGGCTCGGTGAACCACCGCCACGTGATGCCGGCGCGCACCCCGTCGGCCGGGGCCGCCGGCCCGGTGAGCGCCGTCGCCAGCGGGTTCTGCCAGAGCACGACCTCCAGGTCGGTGGCGATCACGACGGGGATGTCCGTGAGCCGATCGGCGATGCGCATCAGCCCGGGGCTGATGAAGCGCCCCGGCCGCCGCGCCGACGGCGCCATCCCCGCCAGCCGGTAGAGGTAGTCGCGCTCGTCGAGGTCCAACCGGAGGGCCCGCGCCAGTGAGGCGATGATCGCCTCCGACGGGTTGGGGCCGCGGCCCTGCTCGATGCGCGAGTAGTAGTCGGCCGACATGCCGGCGGCCTGCGCCACCTCCTCCCGGCGCAGCCCGGGGGTGCGCCGCCGCACGCCCTCGGGCATCCCGAGGTCCGTCGGCCGCAGCGATTCGCGCCGACGCCGGAGGAAGGTGGCAAGGCCCTGTCGATCCGTCACCCCTCCAGTATCCGCGGCCGTTCCGCGGCCATCCAGGGACAGATGATCCGTGGACGAACCGTGCCTTCACCCCCGCGAGGCGAGAACGCACAGTGGATGCCGTCCACATCGACGGAACGGATCACCATGGCGACATCCACACCCCCTTCCACGCCTACGACAGGAGCAGAGATGACAGGTCGGCAGCGCCCCATCGGCACCGGATTCACCCCGGCCTCGACGGCCGGGGAGGTGGCCGCCGGCATCGACTTGACCGGCCGGAACGTGATCGTGACGGGCGGCCACAACGGCCTCGGCCGGGAGGCGGTGCGCGTGCTCGGCGAGGCGGGCGCGTCGATCACCGTGGCCGCACGCGACCCCCGCCGGGCCGCGGAGTCGCTGCGGGGTGTCGGGCGCGTGGAGACGGCACGGCTCGACCTGCTCGACCCCGCGTCGGTCGACGCGTTCGTCGCGGCCTACCTCGCCTCGGGCCGTGCGCTGCACATCCTGATCAACAACGCCGGCATCATGGCGGGCCCCCTCGTGCGCGACGCCCGGGGGTACGAGTCGCAGTTCGCGACGAACCACCTCGGCCACTTCCAGCTGACCACGGGACTGCTGCCCGCGCTGCGGGCGGCGGGCGGCGCCCGCGTCGTCAACATGACCTCGGGCGCGCACCGCCTCTCGGGCGTCCGTTTCGACGATCCGCACTTCACCCGGGGCGACTACGACCCCCACGTCGCCTACGGCCAGTCGAAGACGGCGAACGTGCTCACCGCGGTCGAGCTGGACCGCCGCTGGGCCGCCGACGGCATCCGCGGTTACGCCGTGCACCCGGGGATCATCCTGGGTACATCGCTGGGCGCCTACCGTCCCGAGGGCGCCCCGGTCCCGGACGGGCTGCCCGAGGAGGTGCTGCGGGCCCAGGGGCTGATCGACGCCGACGGCGTGCGGGTCAACGACCCCGAACGCGGACTCAAGAACATCGAGCAGGGCGCGAGCACGATGGTGTTCGCGGCGACGAGCCCTCTCCTCGCCTCCCTCGGCGGGGTCTACCTGAAGGACAACGACGTCTCGGCGGTCGACCCCGCCCCGGCGGACCCGCACTTCGACGGGCCGCCGCCCACCGACGTCGCCCCCCACGCCATCGACCCCGAGGCGGCGCTCTGGCTGTGGGGGCTCAGCGAGCGCCTGCTCGCCTGAGCGCGCGCCCGTACCGGGGCGGGGACGGGCGGGGAGGGGCGGGGAGGGAGCGCCCCTCCCCGCCCGGGCCCTGCGCCGGCGGCGCCGAGGGCGAGCCCGCGGCCTCAGGAGGCCTTACGAGGCCTTGCCGCGGACGATGTAGACGTTCATGCCGGTGAAGTCGAGGGTGACGTTGTAGGGCTTGAAAAAGGCGTGGGCGAACCAGCCCGTCGAGTCGATCCCGGTCCCGTAGGGCCAGGGCACGTTGACCGGCATGTCCGGGTTCGTCTCGCAGTAGACCTCCTCGGCGACGGCGTCGCCGAGGCGGATCTCCGCCGGGTAGCAGGGGTAGGTGACGGCCGGGTGGCCCTGGGCGCCGGTCTCGATCGGGCGGTCATGGTCGGTGCGCACCCCCAGCTCCCGGGCCACGTCCCCGGGCATGCCCGCGACGGCCTCGCCGCGCCCGCCGAGGTTCACGCCCACCACACGCGTGCCGGAGCCGGCGATACTCCCCTGACTGTGCACGTAGTGGTCCCGGGCCAGCCACAGCGGCAGGGGCTCGGCCCCCGCCCGGGCGGCGGCGGCACGCACCTCCTCGGCGGCTTCGGGGGTCGGGCGGCGCAGGATCAGCTCCCTGCCCCTGTAGTCGAAGGTGGTCAGCAGGTGGTAGAAGACCCAGGTGCCGATCATGCCGTCGTTGGCCGCGGGGGGCTCGCCGCCGGCCGGCTCCGACTCCGACCAGGCCACGGGCACGCCGCGCAGTTCGATGCCGCCCAGCCCGAAGGAGTCCAGCACCCCGTAGTACGACCACACGGTGCGGCCCTCGAACTCGCTCTTCTCCCGGTACACCGGGCGCACCCCGGCCTCCTCGGCGGCCCTCGCGGACAGGCCCAGCCAGGAGGCGCCGGTGTAGAACGTGAAGCGCTTCGGCGGCCCGCCGTTGAGCGAGGCCTCGATCTGCGGCTCCGGGTCCATCTGCGTCCACGGCACCCGGCCGACGTCGCCGTGGATCCGGTACGCGTCGTCGGGGACCGCCGCGAACCATTCGGCCATGGCGGTCTCGCCGGCCGCCCGCCAGCGCGGCACGGAGAGGGAGAACGCGTCCTGCCGGATGTGGCAGTCGGCCAGGAGCTCGTTGGTCTGCCTGTCCCCCGGGTCCAGGCGCAGGGCGGTCGTGAGGTACTCCTCCGCCTCGGGGAACCTGTTGCCCAGCAGCCCGATGTACCCGCGCTGCCGTGCGGCGTGCAGGTTCGCGGGGTCCCTCCTCAGGATCTCCTCGTACGCGCGGCCGGCCCGCTCGAACCTCCCGGCCCTGAACAGCGCGTCCGCGTCACCGCCGCCGCCCTGGGCCCCGGCCGCCGTCGCGCCCAGCAGCGGTGCGGCCGCGGCGGCGCCGGCCACCACGGCCGCACCCCGGAGCAGTGAGCGCCGGTCCCATCCTCTGGCCTCGGCCACGGTCTTCTCCCTGTCGTGATCGCCCTCCGGGGCCGGGAACCGGGCCCCCGGCACGGACCGCTGCGGTCCGTGCCCCCAGCGAAGACCGCGGGGCGTTGCGGCGGCGTATCCGTTTTCCGATACGCCCCCGGTACACCCGCCCCGGCATCCTCGACAGGAGCGGCAACCCCGGCGGTCCGGCACCGGGGGACCGGTGCACGGCGCGGTGGGGCCCGCCGCCGGCGGCCGCGCCCCCGCCTGCCGCGCCCCCGCCTGCCGCTGTCTTCGGAGCCGGTGCGGGCCGGGCGGTGTCTCGGGCGATCGGGGGTCCGTGCGATGAGTTCCACCGGGCCCGCTGGTCTCAACGGGTATCCACCACACGCGAGGAGAGCAAAGATGAACGAGCACGACCGGGCGCGCGTCACCGGCATCGGTTCCGTCGCCGTCCCCGTCGGTGACCAGGACGCGGCCGTCGGGTTCTACGTGGACGTCCTGGGGCTGAAGAAGCGGATGGACGTCCCGTTGGAGCAGATCGGCGGGCGCTGGATCACCGTCGCCCCCGACGGTGCCCTGGCCGCTATCGCACTGGTCCCCGGCCAGACCACCGGCGTCGACACCGGGATCAGGCTCGAAGCGGTCGACGTCCCGGCCCTCCACGCACGTCTCGAAGAGCAGGGGACCGACGTGGACGACCTGCTCCAGTGGCCCGGAGTGCCGCCCATGTTCACCCTGCGGGACCGTGACGGCAACACGCTGGTGATCGTCGAAGGGGGGAACGCTCCCTGACGGCACCGGACGGGGAGCCCACCGCGGCGCGGCGGAAGGGCTCGGGAGGGAACGGTCGGGCCTGTGCGGTGATGCCCGGACCGGCCCGATACCGCCGTCCCGGCGACGCTTTCACTCCGGTCGGCGGGGAGGAGGCCGGAGGCGCTTCGGGGGATCCGGGTCTCCGACCGGGGGGCGCACCGTGCTCGGCAGGCGGAGTACCGGGGGCACACGGGGCCTCGGACCCTGTTCGGTTCCGGCGCCGGTGGGACCGCCGGGGACCAGTGCGATACCGGTCAGGGCCCCGTCGGGGCGACGGTGACGCGGGTGATCGGACATCACGGGCTCGGGCGGGGTGGGGGGTGGCTCCGTCACGGTGCACAGGGGGCCGAGGGCGTCCGGGCAGGGACCGAAGCGGATCCAGGCCAGCTCCCGCGCCCGGCGCCGGTCGAGGACGAGCAGGCTGCGCACGCCCGGCGCGAAGGCCGCCGGCCCGCGCCGGGTGGCCGCCCGCAGCCGCCGCCAGCGCCGCGAATGCGCCCGGTGGCTGCGCTCGGTCACCCGCCGACCCCGCGCGTCCTGCCCGGCCCGGGCCTCCCGCGGAGTGGCGTCGATCATCACCACGTGCAGCTCGTACCGGCGGAGCCGGCAGAGCAGGGCGAGCAGCACGCGGACCGGGCGCCGGGTCCCGCACTCGTGCAGGACCACCGGGCCGCCGCGCAGCGCCGCGGCCGTCCGGACCAGGTGCAGCACGTGCACCGTCCAGCGCCACAGCGGGTAGGGGACCCGGCTGAGCAGGGGACCCAGCCGGTGCCGCGACTGGAGCGAGTCGATCACCCGCACGCCCTCCGCGGTGAGCACGGTGCGCTCCTGGTCCTCGCGGACCCCGAACAGCCGCCGCAGCAGGGTGCTCTTCCCGGCCCCGGGCACCCCGGTGACCAGGACCAGGGACCGCCTGGGGTAGACCACGCCGCGCACCGTCGGGTCGTTCACCGAGGCACCTACCGCGCCAGCCCTTGGAACATCTTCGACAGCTCCCCCAAGCCGACCTCGCGCCGGTGGTGCGCGGCTCCGCAGCGGCCGCGCCACCCATGCTTCGACGCTACCGGGCGTCGGCGGCTCTGGAAAATGCGGAGCCCTCCATCCGGCCGATATCACACGGCCGGTCGTTTGGTTGGGGCACGTGATTCAGCACGAGGACGTACTCGTGTTCGCCAATCCCTCGCCAGCGCAGCATCACGTACAGGGCGAAGGAGAAGCGGCATGAGGCGGAGCTCCCGACCAGGAGGCGCCGGAAGAAGCACCGACAGCGGCCCGCACTGCGGAGGGAAGGTGTTTCGCCGACGCGGCCGACCCGGACCTGCGGGAGCGCATCATCTCGGACCTGCGCCACCTGGCCGATTTCATCCACGAACACCCGGAGCTGCCCATCAGCCCGCACACCAGCGTGGACGTGTCCTACTTCCCACGCACCAGACACGATGAGGCGGTCTTCGCGGAAGTGGACGAGGCCGGTGCCGGGTGATGGCCATCCCCGGGCACACGCGGGCCAGACCGGGCCTGGCTGACCTATACCGGGCACGTCTGCCCGAACTGATCCGCGCGGGGCAGGGTCGGTACGGGGGCTTGGACGCCCCACACCGCCCCTTGGACGCCCGCCCCAGCACCCGGGCCGCCCTGGCGGTTCCAGGGCCGGTCGGGAGCGCTGGCGGCCGCTGTCAGGAAAAGCGACGAAACATGTTATGTCGGGCGGCGGTCCAAGGTGGAGGGAAACCGGTGGGCTTGGTGGCGAATCCGCTTGACCACCTCGGCGAGGCCGAGCGTGGATGCACAGTGCTCCGCCCGATGCGGGGTCGCGCATCGTGTCTGTGCAGTTCAGAGGTAGTGAGGAGGTGGGCGTGGTGAAGCGGGATGCTCCGGTGACGCTGGCCGAGGTCGCCTCGTTGCCGGTGGTTCTGGGACCGGTTCAGGCGGGGCGGTTGCTCGGGCTGGGGCGCACCACCGTCTACCGGATTCTCCGCGAAGGGGCCTTTCCGGTTCCGGTTCGGAGGGTCGGTCGCAGTTGGGTGGTTCCGATCGCAGGGGTGCTGGCCTACCTCGGCCTGGACACCCTGGCCACCTCCACTGTCACTACCGGCGGTGGGAGCGGGTGCGGTGCGCGTGTGAACGCCGAGGAGAAGGCGAGGACCGTAGATGGCAGCACGTGAGGGGTCCACGTTCAAACGGTGCGGGTGCCGCGACGAAACCGGCAGGGCCTTGGGGGTGAGGTGCCCCCGGCTCAAGCGCAAAGGCGGCGGGTGGAGTCCGTCCCATGGGGCTTGGGCGTTCCAGTATGAGTTGCCCCGCACCACCGATGGCAAGCGTCGCCAGGCGCGCCGGGTCGGGCTGGCCACGCACACCGAGGCCTCCGAAGGGTTGGAGCGGGTCAAGACACTCCTGGGGCTGGCGGAGGAGGACACCGAGGTGCAGATCGCCGACCTCATCCAGATCGCCCTCCAGGGCCGCCGGCCTCTGCCCGAGGTGGAGGAGGTCCGTAAACGCATCGGCGCCGGGACGGATGTTCGGCGGGAGTCGCCCTCAGTAAGAGAGTGGTTGGACGGCAAGCCCGACCTCGCCGAAGAAACCCGCTCCTCCTACGACGGCCACATCCGCAAATACCTCACCCCACACTTGGGGAAGATCCGGGTGGGCCGCTTGCAGGCCCGTCACGTCGAGGCGATGTTCGCGGCGGTGGAGGAGGCCAACGTGCACGTCCTGGAGTGCCGTGAATCCGAGGACCCGAAGGTGAAGAGGTTGGTGCGGGGACGGCGGGTGATCTCGCTGTCCACGAAGCACCGGATCCGGGCCACGCTGCGCAGCGCGCTGTCGGACGTGGTCCGCTCCCCGGACCTACCGGTGTCGGTGAACAGTGCCTCCCACGTACGGCTTCCGTCCCGCCCGAGGAAGCGTCCCCTGGTGTGGACTGCGGACCGGGTGCGTCAGTGGGAGAAGGACGGGACCGTGCTTGGCGAGGTGATGGTCTGGACCCCCGAGCAGACCCGGACGTTCCTCCAGCATGCGAGGAGGTACACGTGGCTGTTCCCGATGTTCCATCTCATCGCGGTCAAGGGGCTGCGGCGGGGTGAGGCGGTGGGGTTGCCGTGGGCGAACACCCGGCTGGTGGACGGCCAGATCGACATCCGCGTCCAGGTCGTGCAACTGGCGTGGGAGACGATCACCTCGACTCCCAAGAGCGCGGCGGGCCAGCGCACTATCACCTTGGACGCCGACACCGTCAAGATTCTCCGCGGTTGGAAGAGGTTCCAGAACGAGCAACGCCTCCAGGCCGGGAAGCACTGGAACCACACTGGGTTGGTGTTCACCCGTCAGGATGGTTCGGGGTGGCATCCGGGTCAGGTCAGTGACTGGTTCTGCCGTATCGCCAAAGCCGCCGGGCTCCCGCCCATCACCTTGCACGGGCTGCGCCACGGGGCGGCCTCCCTGGCGCTGGCGGGTACGGACGTGAAGGTGGTCTCGGCCGAGCTGGGCCACGCGACGACGCACTTCACCCAGGACACGTACCAATCGGTGTATCCCGATGTGGCCAAGGCGGCGGCGGAGGCGACCGCCGCGCTGTTGCGCGGGGAACCGGTGTCGGTCGGGTAGCGGGACGGGGGAGCACACCAGGAGCGATTCAGCGCTCCGAGCCCCGGGCTGTGCGGCGGGTTCATCCCGCCTGGCCTGGGGCTTCCTCGTGGGCGGGGCCGGTGGACCATCGGATCAAAGGTCCCCTGGGAAAGATTTTCCGGCGGCAACTTTTTCTAAATTTTGAGTTCTGATTTAAATGAATCCATGGCTACTTTTGTTGCCTCTCTGCTTAGTGCGTTTTCTTTTATGGTGAACTGGTGGAGTGGCGGGAGAAAGTTTGGGTCAAATGGGCGCGCTCTCCCTTTTTCGTCTCGGTCCGGGCTGCTGTCTACCGAGATGAGACCTAGGCGCTCTAACGTGCGATGGGCAGAGTAAGAGTCGCGCCCCATCCCGTAGTAATGGAGGCGGACGTAACTCTCCACTTTGATCCCGTCGCTTTTGCCAAATATTTCCTTTTGGTGAAACATCATCAACAAAAATGATATCTCACTATCTTCGAGCAGATAAATCCATCCTTGAGTAAAAAACTCTATCGGCAATTTTATATGGTCTTCCCCCGTTCGTGGAACTGTATACGGGGGGATGTGTGGTCCTATTTGGGTTCCTCCTTCTTGTAGTAGCTGGAATCTTTCGAAGCGCCCTGACCTGCTATTCTCATAGGGGAGGTTGACCAGTTGAACATTTTGTGCGGAGAGGTGCTTTAGGGCCGACTGTAGGGATCTTATTTTTTTGTCTGTAAGTGACTGGTAGACGCGGCCCTGGGTCTGCTCTTTGGCGGGTAAGGCAATGAGGTCTGTCCAGCCGGGGTCTTTATTTGTTCCTGCTAGAGGCAAGCTGTTGATGGGAGCTCGTCCGACTGCTGTTCCTTTGGCTTGTGCTTCGAATAGGCAGATTAGATAAAATTTTAAAGCCACCCCTCGGGGTGTCATTATTTTTGTCGCCGAAGGGCGTTTTGATTTATCTGGAATTCTGCGATCGGAGGATGGTTCGTCTATTTGTGTTTTCAGCCAGATGAACTCTGTCCTTATTTTTACATGGCCTCCCGGAGGGCTTCCAATTCTTTTTAATTGGCGCGAGGATGAGTGAATCATTTGCTGCATCATCTTTATTCGCTCTCGGCGGCGTTCCAGGTCGTGGCTCATGCTTGCTCCCTGAGGCTGACTCTTGACCTTAACGTCTTGATCCTCCTTCTTGTAGGGCGACGGGGGATGCGGTTGGGGAAGGCGGGTTAAGGCGTTTTCGATGTGATCACGAGGGCTCGCTTCGAGGCGCAAAGATGGAGGGGAAGGCAGCGGGCATCGTGTGGTCTGCGGTGTTTTTGCTGGTCATAGGACCTGTGTGTGCAACAAGTGTTAAGGGAGACACTCGTGTTCCGATCCCGGAAGGAAGACCCCTCTGACGCCTCGAAGCCTGCGCAACGGCTCTCGCTAAGGTGGGCAGTCATCCTTGGTGTGGCGGCGTGTACCGCGATTGCTGCGTTTTCAGCGTCCGGCTTCGTGGCTGGTGCTGTCGCGGCTGTAACGGTCGCAGGTGGGCTTCACCTCATCATTGAGTAGGGATAGCCCTTCGGCGTGCTTTGTCTGGTAGTGCTCCGGCTTGGTGTTCCGGGCATGGCCAACCCCACAGCGTCGCTGTTGCGTGAGGTGGCGCGTAGGTAGGGGACAGAGCCAGACGGGCTCCTGAGATGGGGGTGCAGGGGTGCTGGAGCAGGTGAGGCGCTGCAAGGACGTGATCGCTCCCGTGCAGAACGCTTTTGGCTCGAGGGTCACCGGGGTCCTAGGATGGCGAAGTGCTCAGGAGGTGGGTGCCCTACTCGTACTGACCTTGTACTGGGGAGCGCGCCAGGAGCACACATGGCCCTGGAACGCCGCGAGGACCTCTTGCGAGGTCCTCGGGGAATCCCTGTGACCTGGGGTTTTGTGGCGCGCCCGGTAGGATTCGAACCTGCGGCCATCGGATGAGAAGTCCGGTGGAGGGTCTCGGGGACCGGTGGAGAGGCCCTGGGGGCGGGGGCGGAAGGGGCGCGGGTACGATCGCGCGGTGATCGAGGATCTTCCCGCGGATGTGGTGGGTGTGCTGGAGGCGGTGCTGGACCCGGCCGATCCCGTGCACGCGGCGCTGCGGGCGCAGGCCGGGCGGATGCGGGTGGGCCGACGGTGCGGGTGCGGCTGCGGGACCGCCGATCTCGAGGCGGTGGAGGGCGTGGCCCCGGCGGAGCCGGTGCCGGGCGAGACCGGACTGAGGATCGCCGTGCAGGCACTGCTCTACGACGGGGACGGCGGGTGCCCGGGCGAGGTGCTGGTGTTCGTGCGGGATGGTCGTCTGGCCTGGGTGGAGGTCGCGTGGTGGAGCGACGCCACGGTGACGTTGGCCGAGGCTGCGCGGATGCTGCGGGCCCGGGGCGGGAAGTAGCCGTTCGGCCCGAGGAACGCGGTGGGACGCACTTGCGGCGCTCCGTTCCGGTTCGGCGGCCTCGGGGGAGTTCGTCGGCAGTGCCACCGGGCGGGTGGAGCGGGTCGCGAATCCGGTGGACGCCGCCGTGTGCGGCGGCACGCTCCCTGCGTTCGACTCGATGCGCATGGGTGCCGCCGGGTCCGTCGGTTTCCCCTGTCCGCGGTGAACTCCTGTGGTTCGAGGCCGTGTCGGCGGTGCTGAGACGGGGTGGCGGACGGCCGGGTGTGCG
Organism: Nocardiopsis changdeensis; assembly: GCF_018316655.1. Classification (GTDB taxonomy): domain Bacteria; phylum Actinomycetota; class Actinomycetes; order Streptosporangiales; family Streptosporangiaceae; genus Nocardiopsis; species Nocardiopsis changdeensis. The sequence continues at coordinate 3,149,659 of NZ_CP074133.1, forward strand.
AAGGGACCTTAAGCGGCGGTTCGCGTGGTGGGTGGGCCGGTTCCGCCCGGGCTCAGCCCGGGCTGCGGAACGACCGCAGGAAGTGCGTCACCAGCCGCTGGGCCGCCCGGCCGGCCCGCTCCGGGTCCGGTTCGGCGGCCGCGGCCGCCGCGACGGCGGACGTGGCCAGCCGCAGGTCCCGGTCGGTGATCTCCGCCGAGATCCGGCCCTGTGCCCGGGCGCTCTCCAGGAGCCGGTGCAGTTCGCGGTGGACGTGCTCGTCGAGGGCGCGCGCCCGCTCGGGGAAGCGCTCCCGGTGGTCGGGCGCGCACACGCGCGTGGCGACCGCCTCGGCGGCGACGAACCGCAGGGCGCGCTCCAGCGCCAGGTCGGCGGGCACGGTGCGGGCCAGCTCCGCGAAGCGCTCCGTCAGCTCCGCCGCCGCGTGCTCGGCCAGGTCCCGCACGAGCGCGTCCCGGCCGGGGAAGCGCCGGTGGACGGTGGCGGCCGAGACCCCGGCGCGGCGGGCCACGTTCTGCACGGTCGCCTCCAGGCCGCGGTCGCGGAACACCGCCCGGGCGGCCCGCAGCACGGTGGTCCGGTTGCGCCGGGCGTCCTGCCGCAGCCGCCCGACTGCGCCGCTCCCGGGGCGGATCTGCGTGTCCTCGTCCACTTCTCGTCTCACTTCCGCGCTGTCGGGACGGGCCGCCGACGGGTCCCGGTTGCCCATGTCGGCACCGGCCGACACCGGTCAGAACCCATGGAGGAGGCGGGGGCTTCCCCGCACGAGGAGGAATCATGCGCGCAGTCCGCTACGAACGCTACGGGGGACCCGAGGTCCTGGCCGTCGCCGACGGTCTCCCCACGCCCCCGGTGGGCGCCGCCGACGTGCGGGTGGAGGTCGCCGCCGCGGCGGTCGGCGGCGGGGAGGCCCCCATCCGCGCCGGAAGGCTGCGCCGCGTGCTGCGCCAGCGGTTCCCCGCCGGGACCGGCGTCGACTTCGTCGGCACCGTCGTGCAGGCGGGGCCGGCCGTCACCCGCGCGGGGGTCGGGGACGCGGTGTGGGGGGTGATGCCGCACGGCACCTTCGGGGCCCTGGCCGAGTCGGTCGTGGTGCCCCAGGAGCGCGTCGCCGCGGCTCCGCGCTCGGTCCCGGCCCACGAGGCCGCCGCGCTGCCGTCCTCGGGCACGACGGCCCTGCACGCGCTGACCCGCCGGGTGCGCCTGGAGCGGGGGCAGCGGCTGCTGGTGCGCGGGGCGGCCGGGGGAGTGGGGGTGGTCGCCGTGCAGCTCGGCGCCTCCCTGGGCGCGCACGTCACCGCGCTGGCCGGGGCCGACCACCTCTCCTGGCTGGGCGGGCTGGGCGCGGCCGAGGCCCTTGACCACCGAACGACGGACCTGGGCGGCCTGGGCCGGTTCGACGTGGTCCTCGACCTGGTCGGCACGCGCCTGTCCGAGTTGCGCGGACTCCTCGTCCGCGGGGGCGTGCTGGTGCCGCTCGCCCTCGACCCGGCGCGGCCGATCCGGTCGGCCCTGTGGACGGCGGCGGCCGGGCTGGACCGGCGCACGCGGATCGCCGCGTTCAGCAACGACCCCTCCCCGCGGGAGCTGGAGGAGCTGGCCGAGCTGGTGGACCGGGGCGCGGTCGCGCCGGTGGTCGCCGCCGTGCTGGAGATGGACGACGTGGTCCGGGCGCACCGCATGCTCGAGCGCGGAGGGGTGCGGGGGAAGATCGTCCTCACCCCCTGACCGGCGGCCGGGGCGCGCAGGGCCGGGGGGCCGGGGCCTCCCACCCTCCCGGTCCTCCGAGGGCGCCCTCGCCCGAGACTGTGCGGGCGGTCGGTGAGTCCCCGCACCCCGTCTCCCCGGGAATGTCGCACCGACGGCCGTCCGGGCGCGCCTGCGCCCGGCCGCGGACCGGCGGCGGTGCGGACGGGCCTTCCGCGGCCCCGCCCGCACCGCCGCCGCGCGTCACTCCCGGTCGGCGCCGCCGTAGGCGTCGGCCTGGAGCGTGTACAGCTCCCGGTACCGGCCCGGCACCGCCATCAGCTCGGCGTGGGTGCCGTGCTGGATGATGCGGCCGTCGTCCAGGACGTAGATGCGGTCCGCCGTCCGCACCGAGGCCATGCGGTGGGTGATGAGCACGACCGCCGCCCCGGTGCGGGCGGCGTGCTCGCCGATGGTGGTGAAGAAGCGGGCCTCGGCGCGGGCGTCCAGCGCCGAGGTGGGCTCGTCGGCGATGAGCAGGTCGGCGGTGCGGTAGAAACCCCGCGCCCCGGCGATGCGCTGCCACTGCCCTCCGGACAGGTTCACGCCGCTGGCGAAGGTGGTGTCCAGCAGGGTGTCCCACCCCCTGGCCAGGTCGTTGACGACCTCGTCGGTGCCGCTGAGCCGGGCCGCCTCCTCCAAGCGGGCGGGGTCGCAGCCCTGGGCCATGGTGACGTTGCGGCGGGCGGTCATGGGCCAGCGGGTGTGGTCCTGGATGATGACGCTGATCCGCTCGCACACGGCCGGCCCGATAGCGGTGAAGTCGGCGCTGTTCCAGGTGACCCCGCCCTCCTGGGGGCTGTAGAGCCCGCCGAGCAGCCGGGCGAGGGTGGACTTGCCGGACCCGTTCTCGCCCACCAGGGCGACGGTCTCACCTTTGTCGACGTGCACGCTCACCCCGCGCAGGGCGGGTTCCTCACCGGTGGGGTAGGTGAAGACCGCGTCGCGCACCTCCAGCCGTTCCAGCCGGGCCGGGGGCGGCGCGGTGGGAGCGGGCGGCAGGGCGGCCCGTGCCAGCGTGCAGTACTCGGTGAAGTCCGCGAAGTACAGGCCGCACTCGTACACCCTGTTCAACGTGTAGAGGAGCTGCTGCATCTGCCCCTGGGTGCGCTGTAGCGCGAGCACCGCGGTGCCCACCGCCGCCAGCGGCATCGCCCCGGTGACGAGCAGGACGCCCAGGGCGGTGTAGGTCAGGGCGGTCGCCGCCCCGGAGATGATGCCGCCCACGGCGCGGGTGCGGGTCTGGGACCAGGCCACCGCCAGCATGGTCTCCCGCTCGCGGTCGGCCAGGGATCCGTAGTCGGCCATCAGCGAGTCGCGCATGGTGTAGGAGCGCAGTTCCGCGGCCGAGTCCCGGGAGGCCATGCGGTCGCCGAGGATCCACCGCCGCCGGCGCCCGGTGCTGAGCCTGCGCTGGGCCTCGTACTCCATCCGCGCCGCCCGGGTGGCCGCCCACCCGGTGGGCACGACGCTGACCAGCAGCAGGGGCAGCAGCAGCGGGTGGAGCACGGCGAGGACCCCGCCCAGGGAGAGCAGGGAGACGAGTCCGGTCAGCCCGTCCAGGGTGGCGGTGACCATGCGGGGCACCTCGTACATGCCGCGGTCGCGGGCCCGGTACATCGCGTCGGCCCACTCCTCGTCGTCGAACGCGATGAGCCGGGCCTGGGTGGTGAGGTCGAACAGCTCGGTCTCGACGATGCGTTCGGTCTGGGTGCTCAACCGGGACAGGGCCAGTTCCGACACGAGCCGGACGGCCAGGGACAGGGCGGCGACCCCGGCCACCACGGCCACCGCCGGAAGTGCCGCCCGCACCCGGGCGGTGATGGGGCCCTCGGCCAGCAGGGCGTCGAGCACCCAGGTCACCGAGACCAGGCTGACCGCGGCCAGGACGGCGGCGACGGTGCTGGCCCCCAGGGCGAGGAGCAGGTCGCGGCGGTTGGCGCGCCAGGCCCACCCGACGGCGGCCGCGGTCAGGGAGGGCATGCGGGTCAGCTTGGTCCACAGGCTCGTGCGCTGGAGTTCGTCGGCGAAGAAGTTCCACTTGGGAGCGGCGAGGTCCTCCTCCGAGCCGGTGTCGGAGGGGGTGGCGGCTCCGGGCGCTCCGGTCTCGGCCGCCGGTTCGGGATCGGTGGATCGGCTGCGGGATCGACGCATAGGGCTCCTCGCGGATTCGGGGGCGTCGGCCGTGTGATCCTGCCTCCGGGGGACCGGTGTCCGCCACGGGTTTTCGGGGCGGGGGAGGGTTGTGGTGGGGCCGGATCCGCGGTCGCGGGCGCGGCGGCGGAGCGGGGCCACCGGCGCTGCGGGCGGGGGCGGTCGCACCCGCCCGCGGGAAATCCCGGTGATCGGTGCGGTCCGGATCCGCGGGGGAATCGGCCCGGGCGCGAACGCCGCGCTCGCCTGTCCGCCGTAGCCGTGTGCCCGTCGTGCCCGCCCGTCCGTCAGGACTGCCCGTCGGTCGGGCCTGTCTTTCCATCGTGCCTGTGTGTCGGCCGTGCCTGCCTGTCTGCGTGTCCGCCGAGGCCGTGTGTTTCCCGAACTTGCCTGTCCCGCGGTGCCCGGGTGTCCGCCGTAGCCGCGTGACGGCCGTGCCGGACCGTCCGCCGCGCCTGCCTGACTGCCGCGCTCGCCTGTCCGCCCTGGCCGCCCGTGTGGCCGGAGGCTGTAGACCCTGGGCGAGGCCGTACCTGGGTGTCCGTCGTGGCCGCGTGAACGCAGCGCTCGCCTGTCCGCCGGGGGAGGGGCCCGCGGCCCGGGCCGGGAGTGGGCCCGGTCGTGCGGGGGCGCAGGGGGCAGGGAAGCCCGGGGCGGCCCGGGTGCCGGGGAGGACGGTCGCCCTGCCTGCCAGGGAGACGCCGTGTCTGAAATGCCGGAAATCTACCCCGTAAAGGTGGCGGTTCCCTTCACCCGCCCGGGCTCCGGCACTGCCCCAAGCTCTGGCACTGCCCCAGGACCCTGCACCGCCCCCGAACCCGCCCCCGCCTCACACCCCGCGCCGCTCCGCCGCCAGCACCCGCAGACCCGCCGCTGCGTACGGGGCGACGGCCTCGCCCGCCCGGTCGCGGCCCGCCCCCGTGGCGCCCTGGCGGGCGCGGTACTCGATGCCCTGGGCGATGACCGCCAGCTTCAGGTGGGCCAGGCCCAGGTGGAACGCCCAGTGCTCCAGGTCCCGGCCCGAGGCGTCGGCGTACATCTGCGCCAGCGCGTCGGCGTCGGGCAGGCGCTCGCTGTTCCACGCCGCGGGCTCGCCCAGCACCAGGTCCAGCCCCGGCGTCCGGTACACGCACATCATCGCCGCGTCCGCCAGGGGGTCGCCCAGGGTGGACAGCTCCCAGTCCACCACCGCCCGCACCTTGGAGGGGTCGCCGTGGTCGAGCATGACGTTGTCGATGCGGTAGTCGCCGTGCACGACCGCGTGCGCGGAGGAGTCCGGGACCGACTCCGACAGCAGCCCGTGCAGCCGGTCCAGGTCGGGCAGGTCCCCGGTGCGGACCCGCCGCCACTGGCGGCCCCACAGGTCCACCTGGCGGCGCAGGTACCCGTCCGGCCGCCCGGCCAGGCCGGTGGCCCGGTGGTCGACGGCGTGCAGCGCGGCCAGCACCCGCACCAGGGCGTGCGCGCAGTCGGCGACCGCGCGGTCGTCCCAGTCAGCCAGCTGGTCGCGGGTGCGCACCACCCGCGCGTCCACGTACTCCACCAGGGAGAACGGCGCGCCCAGGACCCGCGGGTCCTCGCACAGGGCCACGGCCCCGGCCACCGGGACGCCGGTGTCCCGCAGGGCGGCCACGGTCCGGTACTCGCGCCCCATGTCGTGGGCCGAGGGGGTCAGCCCGGCCGTCGGCGGGCGGCGCAGCACCCAGCGGGGGCCGGCCGCGTCGTCGATCCGGTAGGTCAGGTTGGACTTGCCGCCGGAGAGCGGTACGGCCCGCAGCGGGCCGGGGACGCCCAGGAAGGCGGCGAGGGCGGCGGTGTCCAGGGCCGGAGCGGTCACCGGGCCCGGGCCCCCTTCACGACGCGGGCGGCGATCGACCAGCGGTGCACCTCGGAGGGCCCGTCGTAGATCCGGAAGGGCCGCACCTCGCGCAGCAGCCGGGCCAGCGGCAGGTCGTCGCTGACGCCCAGGCCGCCGCAGAGCTGGACCGCCCGGTCGACCACCCGGTGGATGGCCTCGGCGGCGAACGTCTTGGCGACGGAGGTGGAGGTGCGCGCGTCGGCCCCGGTGTCCAGCTCCCAGCAGGCCCGGACCAGCAGGGCGCGGGTGGCGGCCAGGTCGATCTCGTTGTCGGCGATGAGCTGCCGGGCCAGGCCCAGGTCGCCCAGGCGGGAGCCGAACAGCTCGCGCTCGGCGGCCCGGGCGGCGGCGATGTCCTGGGCGCGCTGGGCGCTGCCGAGCCAGCGCATCACGTGGGTCATCCGGGCCGGCCCCAGGCGCACCTGCGCGTTGTGGAAGCCCTGGTCGACCTCGCCCAGGACGTTCTCGTCGGGGACGAACAGGCTGTCGAAGGCGACCTCGCAGTGGCCGCCGAGCATGGAGGTGTCCATGGTGCGCACGTGGCGTCCCACGGTGAGTCCGGGCGCGTCGGCGGGGGAGAGGAACATGGTGGCGCCGCCGCGGTCGCCGGGGGAGCCGGAGGTGCGGGCCATGATGATGAGGAACCCGGCGCCGTCGGCCCCGGTGATGAAGGTCTTGCGGCCGTCGACGCGCCAGCCGCCGGGGACGCGGGTGGCGGTGGTGGCCAGGGCGGAGGGGTCGGCGCCCGCGCCGGGGGCGGGTTCGGTCATGGCGAACGCGGAGCGGACCCGGCCGCGGCAGAGCGGCTCCAGGAAGCGCTCGCGCTGGTCGGGGGTGGCGACGTGGTCCAGCAGGTGGACGTTGCCCTCGTCGGGGGCGGCGATGTTGAGGGCCAGGGGGCCGAAGACGGAGTGCCCGGCGGCCTCGAACACGGGGGCGCGGTCGCGCATGTCGAGGCCGTGGCCGCCGTACTCGCGGGGGACGTGCGGGGCGAAGACCCCGGCGGCGCGGGCCCGTTCCTGCATCCGTTCGCGCAGGGCCTCGCCGCCGCGGGCGATGTCGCCCCCGTGCTCCTCCTCCAGGGGGAGGATCTCGTCGCGGACGAAGGCCAGGGTGGCCCGGGTGAGGTCGGCCGCGGCGGGGGTGGGCTGAAGGTCGATCACGTGGAGCCTCCCTTACCACCGAGCGATCGCTCGGTCGGTGTTGGTGGGCACAGCGTGGCACGGCCCCCGCGGCGGCGTCAACGCGCGCCGACGGTGGCCCGGCACAGGGTCAGGTAGTGGTCCACGACCTCGTCGGGGGAGAGCTCCCCGTCGGGGCGGTACCAGGAGGCGACGGCGACGCACATGGTGGTCACGGCGCGGCCGGCGTCCTTGGGGTAGGGGGTGGTGAACACGCCCTCCCGCGCCCCGTCGCGCACGGCGTCGTCGACCATGCGCTGCTGCTCGTCGCGCAGCGCGATGTAGGCCTCGCGTACGTCGGGGTCCATGCCGCGGATCTCGGTGGAGGCGACGAACGCCTGGTCGCGCCGGTGCATGTGGAAGCGCAGCAGGCACTCGACGAGGTTGTCGAACCGGAGCCCGGGGTCGTCCCCGGCCTCGGCGGCCGCCCGGCGGGTGTGGTCGAGGAGCTCGCGCATCACCGTCATCACCAGGCCCTCCAGGAGCGCCTGCTTGGACGGGTAGTGGTGGTACAGGCCGGGCACGGACAGCCCGGCCCGCTCGGCGATCCGCCGGATGGTGGTCCCGTGGTACCCCTGCTCGACGAAGCAGTGCAGGGCCGCCGCCAGGGGGGCGGACAGCCGCTGCTCGCCGAACGAACGCCAGGACTCCGTCAACGTGTCCCTCGCTTCCTCGTGGTCCGTCGCCAGCACGTTATCGGTGCCGCGGACGGGGTGGGCGGGCGCCGCCGGGGTGTTGACAGCGCCGGTGTGATCCACAACACTACAGGCGACCGAGCGATCGTTCGGTCGGTACCCCGGACGTCGACGTTCCCGCAGAGAGAAGGGCCGCGACATGCCATCCGACCTCCCCCGGACCCCCGACACCCTCCCCGGGGCCTGGCGTCGCCGCGTCGAGGCCTCGCCCGACGCCCCGGCCATCGCCTACTTCGACCGGGTGCTCACCGCACGCGAGGCCGACGACCTCTCGGACGCCATCGCCTCCGCCCTCGCCGAGCGCGGGGTCGGCCGCGGCGACCGCGTGGGCGTGCGCCTCCAGAACATCCCGCAGTACGCGCTCGTCCTGCTCGCCCTGTGGAAGCTCGGCGCCGCGGCGCTGCCCGTCAACCCCATGTACCGGGGCGAGGAGCTGCGGCGCCTGGTCGACGACGCCGCGCCGGTCGGGATCGTGTGCGCCGACACCGACCACCCCGGGGTGCGCGGGGCGCTGGCCGGAAGCCCCGTGCGCTGGGTGCTGGGCACCAGCGACCGCGACCTCCAGGGGCGCGACGACCCGCGGGTGCTGACGGCGGAGCGGGCCGCGCCCCCGCCCGACGGCGACCTCATGGAGCTGGCCCGCGCGCACGCCGGGCGGCGGCCGCCCGCGACCGGGGTCGGCCCCGGCGACGTCGCCCTACTCACCTACACCTCCGGCACCACCGGGCCGCCCAAAGGCGCGATGAACACCCACGCCAACGTCCTGGCGGTGACCTCCACCTTCGGCCGCCACGTGGACCTGCGCCCCGGCGACGCCGTGCTGGCCCTGGCGCCCCTGTTCCACATCACCGGCGCGGTCATCAACGCCGCCCTGGCCCTGGTGCACGACACCCTGCTGGTCTTCGCCCACCGCTTCCGGGCCGACGTCGTCCTGGAGGCGCTGGCCGAGCACCGCGTCACCTTCACCATCGGGTCGATCACCGCGTTCAACGCCCTGTACGACCACCCCGACGCCCGGCCCGCGCACTTCCGCAGCGTGCGCGCCCTCTACTCCGGGGGCGCGCCCATCCCGCCCTCCACCGTCGAGCGCTTCCGGGAGCGGTTCGGGGTGTACATCCACAACGCCTACGGCATGACCGAGACCAGCTCGGGCGTCATCGCGGTCCCGCTCGGCCGCGAGGCCCCGGTGGACCCGGTCGGCGGGTCGCTGTCCATCGGCCTCCCGCTGCCCGGCGTCACCGCGCGCGCCGTGGACTCCGGTGGGAACCCGGTCCCGCCGGGGGAACAGGGCGAGCTGGAGATCTCGGGGCCGTCCGTGGTCCCCGGCTATCGGGACCGGCCCGAGGAGACCGCCGCCGCCTTCCCCGGCGGTCGGCTGCGCACCGGCGACGTCGCCGTCATCGACGGGGACGGGTGGGTGTACCTGGTGGACCGGCTCAAGGACCAGATCAACGTGTCCGGCTACAAGGTCTGGCCGCGCGAGGTCGAGGACGTTCTGCACCGCCACCCCGCCGTGTTCGAGGCCGCCGTCGTCGGCCGCCCCGACCCCTACCGGGGCGAGTCCGTCGTCGCCTACGTCTCCCTCGCCTCCGGGGCGCGGGCGACCGGCGAGGAGCTGGCCGGATTCGCCCGCGAGCACCTGGCCGCCTACAAGCGGCCGCGCGAGGTCCACATCGTCGAGACCCTGCCCAAGACGCCCACCGGCAAGATCCGCCGGCGGGCGCTGCGGGACACCCCCGTTCCCACCACCCCCTCAGGAGGCGGCGCATGAGCGTCACCGTCCCGGCGCCCGGCGCCGCGTCCCTGCGTTCGAAGAAGAAGTCCCTGCTGGCCAGCACGGTCGGCAACGTCCTGGAATGGTACGAGTGGAGCGCCTACGCGGTCTTCGCGCCTTTCATTGCAGTTGTGATGTTCGACCAGGGCGACCCGCTGTCGGCGCTGCTGTCCACCCTGGCGGTGTTCGCCGTCGGGTTCCTCATGCGGCCGCTGGGCGGCATCGTGTTCGGGCGGATCGCCGACCGGCGCGGACGCAAGTTCGTGCTGGTCACGACCATGCTCATGATGGCGGTGGGCAGCCTGGTCATCGGCCTGATGCCCACCTACGCCACGATCGGGGCGTGGGCGTCCCTGGTGCTGCTGGCCGCCCGGGTGCTCCAGGGGTTCGCGCACGGCGGTGAGTCGGCCACCGCCTACTCCTACGTGGGCGAGATCGCCCCGCCGCACCGGCGCGGCATGTGGGGCAGCGTCGCGTTCATCGCGATCTTCGGCGGGTCGGTCATCGCCTACACCCTGGGCGGCGTGCTCACCTCGGCGCTGTCGGAGTCGGCGGTCGGGGAGTGGGGCTGGCGGGTGCCGTTCCTGCTGGGCGCGCTGCTGGCGCTGGTCGCGCTGTACCTGCGGCGGGACATGGACGAGAGCGACGTCTTCGAGGCCGACCGGGACCGGGGCGGGGACACGGGCCCGGCCCCCGAGCGCATGTCGCGGGCGGGCCTGGTGCGCGCCGTCCTGGTGATGATCGCCATGGTCTCGGGCATCACCGCCGCCCACTACACGTGGACCTCCTACGTCTCCACCTACGCCATCACCCAGCAGGGCATGGACCCGGGCACCGCCTACTGGATGTCGGTGGCCGCGCAGGTGATCGCGCTGGTGTCGCTGCCGTTCTGGGGGCTGCTGTCGGACCGGGTCGGGCGCCGGCCGATGCTGCTGTTCTTCGCGGTGCTGATGTTCGCCCTCCAGTACCCGCTCACCCGGATGATCACCGACCAGGGGTGGACGCTGCTGGTGGCGACCTCGGTGGCGCTGCTGGTGGTGTCGGCCCCGGCGGCGATCCTCTCGGCGATCCTGTCGGAGAGCTTCCCGACCCGGGTGCGCACGCAGGGGATCGGGTTCGCCTACTCGCTGTCGGTGGCGGTGTTCGGCGGGACGGCGCCCTACCTCAACCAGCTGTTCGGGAACCTGGGCGCGGGCTGGGTGTTCGGTGTGTACATCATGGCGCTGTGCGCGCTGACCGGCCTGTCGTGCCTGTTCATCCGCGAGACCAGGGGCATGGAGCTCACACGGGAGTGAGCGCCGGCGCCCCGCGGGCCCGTCCCCGGCCGGGGACGGGCCCGCGCCGTGTCAGGGGCCCGCCGGCGCAGCGGCCCCGGGGTGGCGGCCACGTCCACGGGGTTCTCGGCCGGGGCGCGCGGCTGTTCCGGCGCGGGCTCGGCTCCGCGCCGGAACAGTCGCGCGACGCGGGGCGAGGGGACCGGCCGGGAGGGGGCCGCAGTAGCGTTGTGCACCACGCGGACCGGGAGCACGGTGCGCGGTGCGCCGGCACGACACGGCCCGGTTCGCACAGGGTGGTAGAGGCGCGCCGAACGGAGGAGAGCGGTACATGGCCGGTGGGCGGACAGAGGTGGAGCACCTGGACGTGCTCGTCGTCGGGGCGGGCATCTCCGGGATCGGGGCCGCGCGGTACCTGAAGGAGCACCACCCCGGAAAGCGGTTCGCGGTCCTGGAGGCCCGGGCGGCCGTCGGGGGGACCTGGGACCTGTTCCGGTACCCGGGCGTCCGCTCGGACTCGGACCTGCACACCTTCGGCTACGAGTTCAAGCCGTGGCGGGACCACCAGGCCATCGCCGACGCCGACCGCATCCTGGCGTACCTGCGGGAGGCGGTCGAGGAGAACGGCCTGGGGCCGCACATCCGGTACCACCACCGGGTGCTGGGCGCCGAGTGGTCGAGCGAGCGGGCGCGGTGGCTGGTGGAGATCGAGCGCACCGACACCGGTGAGCGGCTGCGGCTGAGCGCCGGGTGGCTGTTCAGCGCCTCCGGCTACTACCGCTACGACGAGGGCTTCACCCCGCGCTTCGAGGGCCGCGAGCGGTTCGCCGGCACGGTCGTGCACCCCCAGCACTGGCCGCGGGACCTGGACTACGCGGACGGAAAAGTCGCGGTGATCGGCAGCGGGGCCACCGCGGTCACGCTGGTCCCGGCGATGGCGCGCGAGGCCGGGCACGTCACCATGGTGCAGCGCACGCCCACGTACATCATGCCGGTGCCGCGCGGGGACGCCCTGGCCGACCGGCTGCGCAGGGTCTTCGGTGACGAGCGGGGCCACCGGATGGCACGGCGTAAGAACATCTGGAAGAGCGCCCTGGTCTGGAGGTTCTGCCGGCGCTTTCCCAAGGCGGCGCGCGGGCTCATCCGCCGGGTGACGGTCGCGCAGCTGCCCGCCGGGTACCCGGTGGACGAGCACTTCTCCCCGCCCTACGACCCCTGGGACCAGCGGCTGTGCGCGGCGCCCGACGGCGACTTCTTCCGGGCGGTCCGCTCGGGGCGGGCGTCGGTGGTGACCGACCGGATCGCCTCCTTCACGGAGAAGGGGCTGCTGCTGGAGTCGGGGCGGGAGGTGGAGGCCGACGTCGTCGTCACCGCCACCGGCCTGAACCTCCGGCTGTTCGGCGGTGTGGAGCTGACGGTGGACGGCGCGCCGGTGCGCCTGCCCGACACGGTGGCCTACAAGGGGATGATGCTGTCGGGGGTGCCCAACCTGGCGTTCGCGGTCGGGTACACCAACACGTCCTGGACGCTCAAGGTCGGCCTGCTGTGCGAGCACTTCTGCCGCCTGCTGGAGCACATGGACGCCCGCGGGTACGACATCTGCGTGCCCGAGCCCTCGGATCCGGGGATGCCCACGCGCCCGCTGCTGGACTTCGCGGCCGGGTACGTGCGGCGGTCGGTGGCGGAGCTGCCCCGCCAGGGCGACCGCGCCCCGTGGCTGACCTCCACGGGCTACACCGAGGACGTGGCACTGCTGCGGGCGGACCGGGTGGCCGACCCCGAACTGCGCTTCGCGAGGGCGGCGGCGCCGGTGCGGACGGAGGCGTCGGCGTGACGGGGGAGGACCGGTTCGCCGACCTGTCGGACGGCACGCGGATCTGCTACCGCGTCCAGGGGCCGCCGGAGGGGGTCCCGGTGCTGCTCATCGCGGGCCTGGGACTGGACCTGACGTCCTGGCCCCGGCGGATGGTCGACGGGCTCCTGGACCGGGGCGCGCGGGTGGTCGCCTTCGACAACCGGGACGCGGGCCGCTCCACGCGGGTGCCGACGCCGTCGCCGTCCCCCTTGCACAGCGTGCTGGGTCGGCCGCGCCCGGACTCCTACGACCTGGGCGCCATGGCCGCGGACACCGTGGGCCTGCTGGACCACCTGGGCATCGAACGCGCCCACCTGGTGGGGATGTCGATGGGCGGCATGATCGGGCAGACCCTCGCGGCCCGCCACCCCGACCGGACGGCGTCGCTCACGTCGGTCTTCTCCACCACGGGGGAGCGGCGGGTGGGCCGGGTGGCGTGGTCGAGCCTGGCCCGCATGGGCGGGCGCCCGGCGCGCACGGTCGAGGAGTCGGTGCGCAAGCACCTGGCGTTCCTGCGGCACATCGGGTCGGCGGTCTTCCCGCCGGACATCGACGAGGAGGTCGCCTGGGCGCGGGGCCTGTGGGAGCGGGCCGGGGGAGTGCGGGCCCGCAGCGGGGTGCCGCGGCAGATCGGGGCCATCCACGCCTCGGGGGACCGGACCCGGGAGCTGGCGCGGATCGGCGCCCCCACGCTCGTGGTGCACGGGGACGTGGACCTCATGGTGCACCCCAGCGGCGGGCGGGCCACCGCGCGGGCCGTGCCGGGGGCCAGGTTCGTGGAGATCGGGGGGATGGCCCACCACCTGGCCCCGGGGGTGGTGGATCGGCTGGTGGACCTGGTCCGGGACCACACGGCCCGCGCCGGGGGCTGAGCCCGGGGGCCGGTGCGCGCGGCGCGCACCGGCCCCGGCGGGTCAGGGGGCGACGCCGCTCAGCTCGTTGGGGGTCTCCTCCAGGGTGGTCGACGCGGTGACCTCGCCGGTCTCCAGGTTCAGGGCGTGGACCTGGCGGGTGGCGGTGTCGGTCACGTAGGCGGTGCCGCCGCGGACGAAGAGGGCCGGGCGCGGCTGCTGCCACTCCAGCGGCTCCTCCCAGGCGTCCATCAGCTCGATGGAGTCGGTGAGCTCGGCGGTCTCGGGGTCGATGACGTGCAGGGAGCCGTCGGTGCCCAGGACCAGGGCCTCGTCCCCGGGGCCGCGGCCCAGGGAGCGGAAGGTGTAGCTGGAGGGCAGCTCGACCAGGGTGAGCGAGGCGTCGGAGGTGTCGATCAGGGAGACCTGCTCGGGGCGCTCCAGTTCGGCGTCCGGGTCGGTCTTGTAGTCGCCCAGGACGATGGGCGAGGTGTCGGATCCGGCCTGGTTGCCGATGCGGCCGTAGTCGTGCTCGGCGTCGACCTTGGTGAACCCGTCGTCGCCGTAGACCAGGACGCCGTCCTCGCAGCCGATGACGATGGTGTCGCCCTCGGCGGCGGCCTCGCCGTGGACGCCGGGGCAGTCCTCGCTGCGGGCGATCTCCTCGCCGTCGGCGTCCAGGACGAGGGCGCCGGTGCGCTCCTCCTCGGTGCCGATGGTGAGCAGGAGTTCGCCGTTCTCCCGTTCGACGGCCACCCCGTGGTGGGCCTCCTCGGCGGTGTGGGTCTCGGCGTCCTCGGGGATCCCGTCGCCCAGGGCGTCGGAGTCGAAGGCGGTGATCTCGCCGCTGCCGTCGGCGAACAGCACGGTGCGCCCGGCGTGGCGGACGACGTGGCCGGGGGTGTCGGCCGCGAACACGGTGTCGGTCAGCTCGCCGGCGGCGGCGTCCAGGACCTGGAAGCCCTCGGAGGTGGAGACGAACACGTGGCGGTCGTCCCCGGCGGGGTTGAGCCGGTTGAAGCCCTCGATCTCGATGTCTTGGGCGACCTCCAGGGTGTCGCCGTCCAGGACGTAGATGCCGCCGTCGTAGGTGACCGCGATCGGGTTCGCGATGGCGGCCTCGGCGGGGGAGGCGTCCGTGGAGGCCTGCTCGGCCCCGCCGTCCTGGCCGGCCGAGCAGGCGCTCAGCAGCAGTCCGGCGGAGAGGGCGACGGGCAGGGCCGCCCGTGCCGCGGTGCGGGGTGATCTCATGGTGTTTCGATCCTTGTGTCGTTCTCTTGCGGGGACGGGTGTTCTCCGGGGCGCGGGGCGCCGCGGGCGGGGGGCAGGGGTCAGGGCGCGGTGAGGCCGTCGACGATGGCCTCGGTGTTGGCGCGCATCATGTCCAGGTAGGTGGGCGCTCCGCCGTCCGGGCCGGTCAGCGATTCGGAGTAGAGCGGGATGACGTCGATCTCCACGCCGGCCTGCTCGGCCATGACCGTGGCCAGCCGGTCGGGCTGGGAGGAGTCGGCGAACACCGCCCGCACGCCGGCGGCCTCGACCGCTTCGGCGAGGGACTGCAGGTCCGAGGCGCTGGGGGAGGCCAGGGTGGTGCCGGAGGGGATGACCGCGCCGATGACCTCGAAGCCGTAGCGGTCGGCGAGGTAGCCGAAGACGTGGTGGTTGGTCACCAGCCGGCGCTCCTCGCGGGGGATCGCGTCGAACTCGGCGGTCATCCACTCGTCCAGTTCGGCCAGCTCCCCGCCGTAGGCCTCGGCGTTGGCGCGGACCGCCTCGGCGTCGACGCCGTCGACCCGCTCCACGACCTGTTCGGCGATGAGGTCCACGGCGGCGGCGACCCGTGCGGGGTCGGTCCAGAAGTGGGGGTCGGGTTCGCCCTCGCTCTCGTCGGAGGTGTAGGGCAGCGGGTCGACGGCCTCGCCCACCGCCAGGACGGGGACGCCCGCCTCCTCGGCGGCGGCCACGTTGCGGGCCACGCCCTCCTCCAGGCCCAGGCCGTTGTGCACCACCAGGGCGGCGCCCTCGATGAGCGCGGCCTCCTGGGCGGAGACCCCGAAGGAGTGGGGGTCGGCGTCGGGCTTCATCAGGACGGTCACCTCGGCCTGGTCGCCGACCACCGCGCGGGTGAGGTCGCCGAGGATGTTGGTGGTGACCACGATCCCCTCGCCGGGGCCGTCGCCGGCGGAGCAGGAGGAGAGGCCGAGGGCGGCGGCCAGGGCCAGGGCGAGCGCCGCGGTGCGCGGCCGGGTGCGGGGGCTGCTCATCGGTTCACCGTCCGGTCTCGACCATGTGGTGGGGCGCGACCTCGGTCTCGAAGGTGCGTGCCACGCGCAGGTCGTCGTTGTAGTCGATCTCGTGGACCCGTCCGGCGTGCGCGTCGTTGACGTAGGCCCGGGAGGTGTCCACCTGGAGGGTCGGGGGGTGCTCGGCGTCGACCCGCTCCAGGAGGTCGGTGCGGGCGCGTTCCTCGCCGGTGGCGGGGTCCAGGGCGTGCAGGGCCCCGTCCTCGGTGAGGGCGAGTACGGAGGCGCCCTCGCCGACCGCCGTCGCCGTGACGACGCCGGGCAGCTCCCAGTGGTCCCAGCGCCGTTCGGCGAGGTCGAGCACGAGGACGGTGTCCGGGGCGGGGACCGCCGCCAGGGCCGCGGCCCCGGGCCGGTGGTGGAACCCGGCGACGGCGGCCCCGGCCGGCAGGCCGTCGGGGTAGGGGAGGGGCTCCGCGGTCAGGGCGCCGTCGTCCTCGGTGACCACGAGCGCGCCGTCCGCGCAGCCCAGGACGAGGCCGCGGCGGGTGTCGGCCCATGCCCCGGGGTCGGCGCACTCCTCGCCCAGGGTCTCCAGGGGTCCGCCGTCCCGGTCCAGGACCTGTACGGGGCCGTCCTCGGCCACGATCAGCCGCTCGGCGTAGGGGAGGGTCAGGCCGGCCGCCCGCGGGTCGGCGGCGGCAGCGGCGGCGGTCCCGTCCTCCAGGGAGGGCCGGTCCAGCAGCGCGAGCGTGCCGTCGGCGCCGTTCAGGGCGGTGAGGGCGGTGTCGGTCGCCGCGCTCGCGGCGGTGATGTCGGCGGTCCCGGCCGTGCGGATCTCCGCCCGGTAGTAGTGGGAGTGGTCGCCGTGGTCGACGGTCCACACGCCGCTGTCGACGACGGAGGTCGTCCGTTCATCGGATGACGACAGGTACGCGAACCGCCCGTCGCCGGTGATCCCGTCGACGGGGCCGACGGGGTCCAGCAGGGTGGACTCCTCGGTGATCAGGTCCAGGACCTGGATCCGGCCCTCGTCGTCGGCCAGGACCAGGCGCGACTGGGGCTCGGCGGCCTCTTCAGCCCCCTCGACGTAGCCGTGCGGGGTCGGCTCGGCGTCCGCGGGCGGCTCCTCCTGCGGCGCGGGGCCGCATCCGGCGAGCAGCGCGGCGGCGAGCAGCCCGGCGCCCGACGCCGGGAGCCGGCCTCTGCGGTGGGTGCGGATCATGACGCGTTCGACCTTTCGTCCGTGTGCAGGGGTGCGGGGGGATCGTCGTCGGGGGGAGTGGGGCCGCCGCCGGGCCGGAGCCGGGACAGGGCGGCCGAGCAGAAGAAGAGGGCCACGGCGGTGGCCGAGATGCTGGCCCCGGCCGCGGTGCCCCAGTGCCAGGACACGAGCAGACCGACGAAGGTGGCGGTGCAGCCCAGTACGGCGGCGCCGGCCATGATCGCGGGGATGCTCCTGGCCCAGAGCGCGGCCGCGGCCGGAGGGGCGATGAGCAGGCCGAAGACGAGCAGGGTGCCGACCACGTGGAACGAGGCGACCACCGCCAGGGTGATGAGGCCGAGCATGGCGGCGTGCGCGGCCCGGGGGGCCAGGCCCAGGGTCGTCGCCTTGCGCGGGTCGAAGGCCAGGGCGGTGAAGGAGCGGTGTCCCAGGACCGCGACGGGGAGGGCCACCAGCAGGGCCAGGGCGAGCAGGACCAGGTCCTGCTCCCGCACGGCCAGGACGTCGCCGAACAGGAAGCCGGTGAGGTCGACGGCGAAGGACCCCGAGTGGGAGACGATGATCACCCCCGCCGAGAGCATGCCGACGAAGAGCAGGCCGATGCTCGTGTCCTGGGACAGGCGCGGCGAGCGGTTCAGCGCGGTGACCCCCAGCGCCATCCCGGCCGCGGCCGCGGCAGCGCCGACGAACAGGTTGCCGCCCAGCAGCGAGGCCAGGGCGACCCCGGGGAGCATTCCGTGGGACATCGCGTCCCCCAGGAAGGCCATCCCGCGCAGCACCACCCAGGTTCCGGCCAGTGCGCAGATGAGGGACACGAGGACGCCTCCCCACAGCGCACGCTGCACGAAGACCACCTCGAAGGGGGCGAATAGGGCTTCCATGCCGGGCACTCTATAATGAAAACCGTTTTCACTACCAAATCGGAGGTGGGCATGACCTCGGACGGGGCCGGTACGGCAGGGGCGCCGGCGGTCGAACTGGCGGACGTGTACGCGGGCCACGGCGGCCGCGACGTCCTGCGCGGCGTCACCCTGGCGCTCCCCGCGGGGACGGTGACCGCCCTGGTGGGGGCCAACGGCTCGGGCAAGTCCACGCTGCTGTCCGTCATGGCCGGGGTCCTGGCCCCGCGGACCGGGAGTGTGAGCCTGGGCACGCCGCGCCGCCCCGCCCTCGTTGTGCAGCGCAGCGCGGTCTCCGACGCGCTGCCCATCACGGTGCGGGAGACCGTGGAGATGGGCAGGTGGGGGCTGCGGGGGCCGTGGCGCAGGCTGACCCGCCGGGACCGGGAGGAGGTCGGGGCGTGCATGGAGCGGCTGGGGGTCGCCGACCTGGCCCGGCGGCAGCTGGGCGAGCTGTCCGGCGGGCAGCGCCAGCGGGTCCTGCTGGCCCAGGGGCTGGCCCAGGAGGCGGACCTGCTCCTGCTCGACGAGCCCGCGACCGGCCTGGACGCGGACTCCCGCGCCCGGATCGGGGAGGTGCTGGAGCAGGAGCGCGCCCGCGGGGTCACCGTCGTGCACGCCACGCACTCCGAACGCGAGGCCGCGCGCGCCGACCTCGTCCTGCGGATGCGGGGCGGGCTGCCCCGGGAGGCCGGCGGGGCGCTCGCCCAAAGGTGAGGCGCGGGTCAAGCTTTCCCCGGTCCGCCGCCACCGAGGTTCCCCGCGGAGGGTGTTCTCTGATCGACTGGTCCCTGTGCGGCCGGTCCGCCGCGCGGCCGCGGAGCGGTGCGGCGGCGGGCCGGCGCGGGACCGACCGAGCCCCTGGGGGAGCGATGGCGACGCGACACCTCGTACACGAGGACCACACCCACGAGCACGGTGCCTCCTGCGGGCACGTGGCGGTGCCCCACCAGGGGCACGTGGACTACGTGCACGACGGGCACCTGCACCACGGCCACGAGGGCCATTGGGACGAGTGCGCGCACGAGGGGCACGCCGTCCACGAGGACCACGACCACCGGCACGGGGAGGGGTGCGGGCACGTGGCGGTGCCCCACCAGGGGCACGTGGACTACGTGCACGACGGGCACCTGCACCACGGCCACGAGGGCCATTGGGACGAGTGCGCGCACGAGGGGCACGCCGTCCACGAGGACCACGACCACCGGCACGGGGAGGGGTGCGGGCACGTGGCGGTGCCCCACCAGGGGCACGTGGACTACGTGCACGACGGGCACCTGCACCGCGAGCACGACGGCCACTGGGACGAGCACTCCACCGGTCCCTGACCGGGGCACGGGGCCCGGCGGGCCACGGGGGGCGGAACGGCTGTTCCGCCCCCTTTCGCGTGCTCCGGGCGCGCGGCCCCGGGGCGACCGAGGGGCTGGAGCCGCGGGCGGTGGATCCGTCCCGTTTCGCGGAGGTCTATACTCATGAAACGAAAACCGTTTTCATTGTCCGCATGGCCGGGGTGCGCCCCCACCCGGCCGGACGCGCCCCCGCACCGCCCCCACGGCCCCGGAGAGGAACCCCCGACCCATGAGCACGCGCAGCCCGCACCGCGCCGGGCTCCCCGCGCCACCGCCCCCGGCCGCCCGGCCCGGACGGCGGCGGCGCGGCCTCCCCGCCGCGCTCCTCCTGGCGGCCGCCCTCGTGGCCGTGATCCTGGCCTCGGCCGCCACCGGGGCGGTCGACCTGACCCCGCTGGACGCCGCCCGGCTGCTGCTGGGGCACCTCGTCCCGGGCATGCCCTGGATGACCGACGGCACCTACACCGTGCTCCAGGACCAGGCGGTGTGGGGCTTCCGGCTCCCCCGGGCCCTGCTCGCCGCCCTGGCCGGGGCCTCCCTGGCCCTGGCGGGCGCGCTCATGCAGGCCGTCGTGCACAACCCGCTCGCCGAGCCGTACGTCCTGGGCGTCTCCTCCGGGGCGGGCGTCGGCGCGGTCCTGGTCGTCGTGGGCGGGGCCGTCGGCGGCCTGTCGCTCTCGACGGCGGCCTTCGCCGGGGCCGCCGCGGCCACCGCCGCCGTCTACTTCATCGCCCGCAGGCACGGCCGCATCGCCCCGCAGCGGCTCATCCTCGCCGGGGTCGCGCTCGGCGCCCTGTTCAGCGCCGTCACCAGCTACCTCACCCTGACCACCGAGGCGCAGAACGTCTTCAGCGTCATGTTCTTCCTGCTCGGCTCGGTGTCGGCCGCCACCATGGGGTCCCTGCTCGCGCCCGCCCTGGCGCTGCTCGCCGCGCTCGTCGTCGTCGGCGCCAACGTGCGCGGGATCAACGCCCTGCTCGCGGGCGACGAGGCCGCCACCTCCCTTGGCGTCTCCGTGGACCGGCTGCGCACCGTCCTGCTGCTGGTCTCCGCACTCCTGGTGGGCGCCGTCGTCTCGGTGAGCGGCAGTATCGGCTTCGTCGGCCTGATCATCCCGCACATCGCGCGCATCCTCGTGGGCACCGACCACCGGGTCATGCTCCCGGTGAGCGTGCTCGGCGGCGCCGTCTTCCTGGCCGCCGCCGACCTGATGGCCCGCACCGTCGCCGCACCGGTGGAGGTCCCCCTGGGCATCCTCACCGCCGTGGTCGGCGCCCCCTTCTTCCTGTGGCTGCTGCGGCGCGACCGCGCCTCGACCGTGGGGATGGACCGGTGAGGGTCGTACTGGAGGGGGTCTCCGTGGTACGGGGGAGCCGCACCGTGGTCCACGACGTCTCCGTCGAGGCGGCCCCCGGATCGGTCCTGGGCGTCCTGGGCACCAACGGCAGCGGCAAGTCCACGCTGCTGCGCACCGTGTGCCGGGTGCTGCGCCCCAGCACCGGGCGCGTGCTGCTCGACGGCGACGACGTGCGCGACCTGCGGCCGCGCGAGGTCGCCCGCCGCGTCGCCGTGGTCGCCCAGGACTCCCACGAGGACTTCGGGATCACCGCCCTGGAGTCCGTCCTGCTGGGCCGCACCCCCCACCACCGCGGGTTCTCCCCCGACACGGACCGGGACCTGGACATCGCCCGGGAGGCGATGGACCGGGTCGGCGTGCTCGGCCTGGCCGGCCGCCAGGTCGCGGAACTGTCCGGGGGAGAGCGCCAGCGGGTCCTGCTGGCCCGGGCGATCACCCAGCAGGCCCGGGTGCTCGTCCTGGACGAGCCCACCAACCACCTGGACACCGCCCACCGGCTCGAACTCATGGACCTCATCGGCGAGCTCGGGCTGACCACCCTCATCGCCCTGCACGACCTCGACCTGGCCCTGGCCCACTGCGACCGGGTCGCCCTGCTCGTCGAGGGCCGCCTGGACAGGTCCGGCACCCCCGCCGAGGTCCTCACCCCCGACGTCCTGCGCGACCGCTTCCGCGTCGACGCCGACATCGTCCACGGCCCCCGGCGGCCGCACCTGCTCCTGCACGGCGTGGCCCGCCCCGCCGCCCCCGACACCCTCACGGAAGGAACCGCATGAACCGGCAGCACACGACCCGGCGGCACGTATCCCGGGGGCGCCGCCCCCTCACCGCTCTCGCCCTCCTCACGGGCACCGCCCTGGCCCTGAGCGCCTGCGGGACCTCGGTGGAGCCCGTGCCCGCGGCAGGGGAGGAGGCCGGCCGGGGGTACCCCGTCACCGTCGAGAACTGCGGCAGGGAGCTGACGTTCCAGTCCGCGCCCGAGAGCGTTGTCGGCCTGAGCCCCTCCCAGACCGAGCTCCTCGTCGAACTCGGGCTGGCGGACCGCCTCGTCGGCCAGGCCCAGGTCGCCCACCACGAGCTCGACGAGGACATCACCGCGCAGCTCACCGATGTGCCCGTGCTCAGCGAGGAGGCCCCGCCCGCCCGGGAGGACCTGCTCGGCGCGGCCCCCGACTTCGTCTACTCGCCCACGGACTACGAGTTCACCGCCGAGCAGGGCTTCGCCAGCATCGAACAGCTCGCCGGCGCCGGGGCCGAGGCCTACACCGCCACCGGCGGCTGCTCCGACCGCCGGGCCGCCGGCACGGTCGACGACCTGTTCACCGACATCGCCGACCTCGGCCTGGTCTTCTCCGTCACCGAGCGGGCCGAGGAGCTCTCCGAGCAGGGGCGCGCACGGCTGGAGGAGGTCGCCGGCACCGTCGAGGGGGCCGAGCGGCCGAGCGTCGCCCAGCTCTACGTCGAGGGGACGACCCTCTCCGCGATCGGCGGCGGCGTGGAGTACGACATCATCGACCGCGCCGGCGGCGACAACGTCTTCGAGCGCGACGAACCCGCCTTCGCCGAGTTCTTCGCCGCCGTCGTCACCCCGGAGGAGATCACCTCGCGCGACCCCGAGGTCATCGTGTTCTCCGTCAACGACGCCGAGCACGAGGCCGCCACCCGCGCGTACCTGGCCGAGACCTTCCCCGACGTGTCGGCCGTCGCCCGGGACCGGCTCGTCGCGGTGCCGAACTCGGACCTGTTCCCCGGGACCCTGGGCAACATCGACGCGGTCGAGCGGATCGCCGCCGAACTGCACCCCGACCTGTTCTGACCGGTCCCGTCCGCCACCGGCCCCCTACCGCAGACGAAAGGCCCGGCGATGTACCTGAACCGAGGGATCCGGCCCTTCCTGGCCCCCGTACGCGGCGGCGTCGCCGCCACCGCGGCCGCTGCTGTGGCGGCCGCCGGGTTCTCCGTGGGGGTGGCCTTCGGCCTGGCCTCCGTGACCGGCGCCCTGCTGCGCTGGGGGGACGGCGGCGCGCCGGCGGTGGCGGGCGCCCTGGCCGCCACCGCCGCCTGCGCGGCCGGGCGCGGGGTCTGCCTGTGGGTCCGCGACCAGCTGGCGACCGCCACCGCGGCCCGGGTCAAACGGGCGGTCCGGGCCCGGGTGATGGACCGGATCTACGAACTGGGCCCCGGCCACACCTGGCCGCGGGGGCGCGGCGGGGTGCAGCCGACCGCCGTCGACGGGGTCGAGCACCTCCAGGGCTACATCGGGTTCTACCTGCCCCAGCTGCTGGTGTCGTGGGCGGTCCCGGCGGTGCTGCTCGCCGTGCTCGTCGCGGTCTCCCCGCCGGTGGCGGCCGTGGTGCTGGTGTGCGTGCTCACGGTCCCCTTCGCCCAGCGCCTGTGGCGCCTGGTCCTGCGCGACCGGGCCCGGGACCACTGGGACAGATTCGAGGCGTTCGCCGACCGGGTCGGCGACACCGTCCGCGGCCTGCCGACCCTGGTGGCGCTGGGCGCCGCCGACCGGCGGCGCGCACATCTGGCCGGGGCCGCCGAGGACCTGCGCGCGGCCACGACCGCGAACATGCGGGCCTCGCTGGGGGTGTCGGCGGTGATGAACGCGGCGATGTCCGTCGGGACGGCCGGGGCCACGCTCACGGCGGCGCTGGAGGCCTCCCGCGGCTCGCTGCCCCTGGAGTCGGTGCTGCTGGTGCTGTTCCTGTCCGCCGAGTGCTTCCGCCCCCAGCAGGAGCTGAGCGGGTACTGGCACGAGGGGTTCCACGGCATCGCCGCGGCCGGCGCGATCACCCGGCTGCTGGAGACCGAGCCCCCCGTCCGCGACCGGCCCGGGGCGGCGCCGGCGGAGTGGGCGGGGCCGCCCTCGGTGGCCTTCGAGAACGTGGACTTCACCTTCCCCGGCGCGGCCGGGCCCGCGCTGCGCGGGGTGTCGTTCGCCGTCCCCGCGGGCTCGGTGCTCGCGGTGGTCGGCGCCTCCGGCGCGGGCAAGACCACCCTGGGGCGGCTGCTGCTGCGCGACATGGACCCCGACTCCGGGCGGGTCCTGCTCCAGGGCCGCGACCTCGCCGACCTGTCGCTGTCCGGGCTGCGCCGCGGCACCGCCCGCGTCGCACAGGACGTGGTCCTGCTGTCCGGCACGATCCGGGAGAACATCGCCCTCGCCGCCGGTCCCCCCGGACCGGAGGCCGACGCCCGGGTCGCCGACGCCGTCGCCCGGGCCCGGGTGGACGACGTGGCCGGGCAGCTGGACGACGGCCTCGACTCAGCCGTCGGCGAGGGCGGGCGGCTGCTCTCGGGAGGCCAGCGCCAGCGCGTCGCCCTGGCCCGCGCCCTGGCCGCCGACGCCCGGCTGCTGCTCCTGGACGAGGCCACCAGCGCGCTGGACGCGGAGAACGAGGCGCTCATCACCGGCTTCCTGCGCGCCGGGCGCGGCGAGCGCACCATGGTCGTCATCGCGCACCGGCTCTCCACCGTCGCGCACGCCGACCTGGTCCTGGTCCTGGACCGGGGGCGGGTGGCGGAGTTCGGCCCGCCGGGGGAACTGGCACTGGGGCAGGGGCACTGGGCGCGGCTGGTCGACGCCCAGCGCGCGGGGACGGGAGGCGTGCGATGACCGCCGCGACCGGGCCGGCGCCGCCCGCGGCCGGACTCGCCACCTGGCCCGGCATGTGGGCGGCCCTGGCCGGCCACCGGGGCGTGTACCTGGCGGCCGTCGCCTTCAACACCCTGGCCCTGCTGGCCCAGGCGGGCGCCGCGCTGGGCGGGGTGTGGGCCGTCGTCACGGTCCTGGCCGGCGGCGGGCCCGCCGACCTGGCGGCACCGGCGGCCGCCACCCTGGCGGCCGTGGCCGTCCGGTCGGCCGCCTCGTGGCTGGAGTCCTGGCTCTCGCACGACCTGAGCTTCCGGGTGCTGGCCCGGGTGCGGCTGTGGGTGTACGACGCCCTGGCCCGGCTCGCCCCCGCCGGGCTCTCCCGCCGCCGCTCCGGCGACCTGCTCACCTCGTCCCTGTCGGACGCCGAGGCGCTGGAGATCTTCTACGCCCACTCCTCCATTTACACGCTCAGCGCCTGGGCGGCCACCCCGCTGCTGTGGGGCGCGCTGGCCGCGGTGAGCCCGCCCGCCGCCCTGCTCACCGCTCCCGTCCTGGCCCTGTCCGTCGCCCTCACCCTGGCCGCCCGGCGGTGGGCGCGCCCCCAGGGCGAGCGGATCCGCACCGCGCTGGCCGAACTGGGCGGCGAGGTCGCCGAGAACACCGGGGCCGTCCGCGAGATCGTCGGCTACGGGCTGGTGCCCCGGCGGGCCGAGCGGCTGGCCGCCCTGGACGACCGGCTGCTCACCGCCCAGTTCCGCAACGCCCGCCGCTCGGGGGCCGAGACCGCCGTGCTGGGCGCGGTCGCCCTGCTGGCGGCGGTGGCCACCGCGGCGGCCGCCGCCTGGCAGCTGGAGCGCGGCACCCTCGCCCCCGAGGCGGTGCCCTTCGCGATCGTGCTGGCCACCATGGCGACCGCCCCGGTCCTGCAATGGGCGGCGATGACCCGCCACTACGGCACCACCGGCGAGGCCGCGGCGCGGATCGGCGCGCTGCTGACCGCGCGCCCGCCGGTCGCCGCCCACGGCGACCTGGCCGCGCCGCCCGAGGAGGGCGGCCGGGTGCGGGCCGAGGGGGTGACCTTCCGGTGGAGCGACGTCGACGCGCAGGCGTCGGCCCGCCCGGCCGTGCGGGACCTGACCGTGCGCGTCCGGCCCGGGGAGCACATCGCGATCGCCGGGAGGTCGGGGTCGGGCAAGTCCACGTTCGCGCAGGTCCTGGCCCGGTGCGTGGACCCGGGGCAGGGCCGGGTGGAGGCCGCCGGGGCGCCCCTGCCCGGCTACACCCGACCGGCGCTGCCGGGGGTGGTGTCGCTGCTGCCCCAGGACGTCGCCCTGTTCCGGGAGACGGTGCGCGACAACCTGCTGCTGGCCACCGACGACGACCTCGGCGACGCCGACCTGTGGCGGGTGCTGGAGGCGGCGCGGGTGGACGACGTGGTCCGGCGGCTGCCACAGGGCCTGGACACGGTGCTCGCCGACAACGGCCGCTCCCTGTCGGGCGGCGAGCGCCAGCGGCTGGCCCTGGCCCGCACCCTGCTGAAACCGGCCCGGGTGCTGGTCCTGGACGAGGCGGTCAGCCAGCTCGACGCCGTCGGCGAACACGACGTCCAGGAGGCGATCGCCGCCGCCCGGGCGGGCCGCACCACGATCACCATCGCCCACCGCCTGACCACGCTGGTGCGCGCCGAACGGATCATCGTCCTGGACGCGGGGGTCCCGGTGGGCGACGGCGCCCACGCCGACCTGCTCCGGGACTGCCCCGCCTACCGGCGCCTGGTCGCCCCCCAGCTGGACGCCCCGGGCTGAGGATCGAAACTCCGGACGCCACGGGCATCCAGATGTGGTTATCATCTGGATGTCATCGACATCTGAGAAGGCGTGAGGTGCGGACATGGCGTCCACCGATCCCCCCGCCGCGGTGCTGTCCACCCTGCGCTGCATCGGGTTCAGCTCCGTGGAGACCGTCGCGGCCGTCACCGGCCTGGACCCGGACGAGGCCGAGTCCGCCCTCATCGACCTGGCCGTCGACGGGCTGGTGGTCCGCCACAGCGGGCCCTTCGGCGGCTGGGGACAGACCGCGGCCGGACGGGAGGCCGACGCCCGCGCGCGGACCCGGGAGCTGGAGGCAGCCGGGGCCGGACCGGCCGTCGCGGCCGCCTACGAGCGGTTCCTGGAGCTCAACCCCGAACTCCTCGACCTGTGCTCGGCCTGGCAGCTGCGCCGCCCCGGAGACCCGGCCGCCGAGGCCCGCGTCCTGGACCTGTTCGCCGACCTGGACCGGCGGGCGGCCCCGGTCTGCGACGCGCTCGCCGCCGCGCTGCCCCGGTTCGGCCGGTACCGGCCCGGCCTGGCCCGCGCCCTGGAGCACGCCCGCGCGGGGCGCACGGAGTACCTGACCGACCACCTCGCCTCCTACCACACGCTCTGGTTCCAGCTCCACGAGGACCTGCTCGCCACCCTGGGGGTCCCCCGATGAGGTGGGTGCGGCCCCTGGACCCGGCCGTGGCCGACGGGCCCGGCGACATCGGCGGCAAGGCCCACGGCCTCATCACCCTGCGGCGCCTGGGCCTGCCCGTGCCGCCGGGGTTCGTCGTCACCACCGGGGCCTGCCGGGCCTTCCGCAGCCTGGGCCGCCTCCCGGACGGGCTGGAGGCGGAGGTCCGCGCCGCCCTGGCCGCCCTGGAGCGGCGGACCGGCCGCACCCTGGGCGGCACCCCGGCCCTGACCGTGTCGGTGCGCTCGGGCGCCGCGGTGTCCATGCCCGGCATGATGGCCACCGTCCTGGGCCTGGGCGCGCCGCCCGTCGGGGGCGCCGGCGCCGGGCCCGAGGGGGCCCGGGAACGGCTGACGGCGGCCCTCGTCGAGGTGCTCGGGTCCTGGGACGCCCCGCGGGCGCGCACCTACCGGGCGCTGCACGGGATCGACGGCGACGCGGGCACGGCGGTGGTCGTCCAGG
Organism: Nocardiopsis changdeensis; assembly: GCF_018316655.1. Classification (GTDB taxonomy): domain Bacteria; phylum Actinomycetota; class Actinomycetes; order Streptosporangiales; family Streptosporangiaceae; genus Nocardiopsis; species Nocardiopsis changdeensis. The sequence goes on from NZ_CP074133.1 coordinate 3,176,676, forward strand.
CCATGGTGGACGGCGACCGCGACGACCGCAGCGCCTCGGGGGTGGCGTTCGGTCGCGACCCGGTGGACGGGTCGCCCGGCCCCGCCGGCGACGTGCTCTTCCGCAGCCGGGGCGACGCCGTGGTCTCGGGGCGTGCGCTGCCGCTGCCCCTGACCGCCCTGGCCGAGCGCGAGCCGCGCGCGTGGGCGGACCTGTGCGACGCCCTGGACCGCACGCAGGCCCACTACCGGGACGCCTGCTACCTGGAGTTCACCGTCGAGACGGGGCGGCTGTGGCTCCTCCAGGTGCGCCCCGCGGGCTTCACCGGAGCCGCGGCCGTGCGCACCGCCGTCGGCCTCGCCGAACACGGCGTCATCACCCGCGCCGAGGCGCTGGCGCGGGTCGCGACCGCCGACCTGGAACGCGCCCGGCTGCCCGTCCTGGCCGAGGGCGCCGACCTGTGGACCCGCGGCACCCCCGCGGGCCCCGGAGCGGTGGTGGGGCGCATCGCCACCGACACCGCGTCGGCGGTGCGCATGGCCGCCCGCGGACCGGTGGTGCTGGTGCGCCCGGAGACCTCCCCGGCGGACATGGCGGGGCTCGCCGCCGCGGCGGGGGTGCTCACTGCCCGGGGCGGGGCCGCCTCGCACGCCGCAGTGGTGGCCCGCGCCCTGGGCCGGCCCGCGGTGGTGGGCGCGGTCGGCCTGCACGTCGAACCGGGGCGCGTGCGCGCGGGGGACCGCTGGGTCGCCGAGGGCGACCTCCTCACCCTCGACGGCACCACCGGCCGGGTCGCCCTGGGGGAGCGCCCCACCGCGCCCCCGCCCGCCGACTCGGCCGTGGACACCCTCCTGGCCTGGGCGGACGCCGTCACCGGCGCCGGGGAGGGCACCGACACCGACCGCCTGGCCGCCGCCCACCGCGCCCTGGCCCGCTGACCCGGGGCCCACGGCGGCCGGTCAGCGCAGGGCGTCGGCGAGGGCGGACAGCAGGCGGTCGACGTCCTCCTCCGCCGTGTAGGGGGCCATGCCCACGCGCAGCCCGGCGGTGTCGTCCACGCCCAGCCGGGCGAACGCCTCGTAGGCGTAGAAGCTCCCGGCGGGGGCCAGCACGCCGCGTTCGGCGAGCAGGCGCGAGACGTCGGCGCTGCGGCGGCCGGGGAAGGTCATGAACAGCGTCGGCGTGCGATCGGCCGCCCGCGAGTGCACCTCCACCGCCCCGCCCAGCCCGGCCAGGGCCGCCTCGACCCTGTCGCGCAGCGACACCTCGTGCTCCTCCAGCAGCCGGCGGGCGGCGGCCAGCCGCCCGCGCCGGTCGCCGCCCGCCGGGGCGAGGTCGGCCAGCACCTCCACCGCCTCGGTGGCCCCGGCCATGGTCTCGTAGGGCAGGGTGCCGTACTCGAACCGCTCGGGCACCGCGTCGGTGGAGGGCACCAGCTTGTCCGGGACGACGGTCTCCAGCAGCGCCGGGTCGGCGGCCAGGACCGCGCAGTGCGGGCCCAGGAACTTGTAGGGGGAGCACACGTAGAAGTCGGCGCCCAGCTCCCGCACGTCCACCACCGCGTGGGCGGCGTGGTGCACCCCGTCGACGTAGACCAGCGCGCCCGCCCGGTGGGCGCGGTCGGCGATCGCGCGCACGGGCACCCGGGTGCCCAGCAGGTTGGAGGCCGCCCCGACGGCCACCAGCCGGGTGCGCTCGTTGATCACCGCGTCCAGCCCGGACAGGTCGGGCTCGGCGGTGGCCGGGTCGAAGTCGATCCACCGCACGGTCGCGCCGGTGCGCTCGGCGGCCTGCACCCAGGGGCGGACGTTGGAGTCGTGGTCCAGCCGGGTGACCACGACCTCGTCGCCGGGGCCCCAGTCCCGGGACAGGTGGCGGGAGAAATCGTAGGTGATCTGGGTGGCGCTGCGCCCGTACACCACGCCCTCCGGCGCGCACCCCAGCAGGTCGGCGTAGGCGCGGCGGAACGCCGCCACGGCCGCCTCGGCGTTGGCCTCCGAGGCCGCCGACGCCCCCCGGTTGGACAGCGGCCCGGTGAGCGTGCGGGCGATCGCCTCCCCGACCCGGACCGGGGTCTGGGTGCCGCCGGGCCCGTCGAAGTGGGCGATCCCCGAATCCAGGGAGGGGAACTGCGCGCGGAACGCGCCGAGGTCGAACGCCGTCATGGGGCTCCTCCGTCGAATGCCTGCGGGTCACCGACAGCATCGCACCGCCCACCCCCGCGGGCGCGGGCGGGGCGCGGCCGCCCGCGCGCCGGGGCCGTACCCTGAACGACGTGGTCATACGAGACGTCCTTCCCGGTGCGGACCCGGGGTTCGACAACCGCCGGCTGCCCGTGTACGAGGCCGGGGAGATCGACGTGCCGTTCGTGGTGTGGGGCTCGGAGGAGGTCATCGCCCGCGACACCTTCTGGGAGGAGCACGCCCACCCCACCCACGAGCTGCTGTGGAACGAGCACGGCGCCTCCTCGGCGACGGTCGGGACGCGGGTGTGGACCATCACGCCGACCGTGGGCCTGTGGATCCCCGCCGGGGTGCGCCACAGCGGGTGGACGCCCGCCGGGACCCGGCACCGGGCCGCGCACTTCGGGGTGCACGCGGTGCCCGCGATCGCCGACCGGCCGGTGGCGGTCGAGGTCACGCCGCTGCTGCGGCTGCTGCTGGACCGCCTGGACCACGGGGACCTGTCCGGGGACGAGCGCGCCCGCACCGAGGGTATGGTGCTGGACCTGATCGCCCCGGCCCGCAACGAGATCCTGCTGCAGATCCCCGAGTCCCCGCTGCTGGCCCCCATCGTGGAGGCGGTGCTGGCGGACCCGGCGGACACCACCACCCTGGCCGCGTGGGCGGCCCGGCTGGGGGTGAGCACCCGCACCATCACGCGGGCGTTCCGGGCCGGGACCGGGCTGGGCTTCAGCCGCTGGGTGGCCACCGCGCGGGTGCGGCACGCGATCGCGCTGCTGTCGCGCGGGGAGGACATCGAGGACGTGGCGGCGTGTGTCGGCTATCACTCCGCGAGCGCTTTCGGCACGGCGTTCCGCCGCATCACGGGCACCAGCCCCGGCCGTTTCCGGGCCGGGTGACGGCGTTCCGGGGGACGAATGTCCGTTTCGCGACAAAGGTTGTCACATCTGCGTGATTGCGCGCCGGGTAAATGCACCCTAAGTTCGGTTAGGCAACCCTTATCTTCCGTTGTCGCGGGTGCCCCTGCCCTGCGACGACTCCCCGGCGGGCGGCGACGGCCGCGGCCGCCGGGGCGCGGTCCCCTGATCGGAAGGACACCATGTCCCGCGTTCTCACGCCCACCGCCGCCGCCGCGGCGGCGCTGCTCACCCTCGGGCTCACCGCCTGCTCCTCCGACGAGCCCGCCGGGCCGGAGGGCGGGGCCTCCGGGGACTGGACCCCGATCACGATCGAGCACGCCCTGGGCACCACGGTCATCGAGTCCGAGCCCGAGCGCATCGCTACCGTCAACTGGGCCAACCACGAGGTCCCCCTGGCCCTGGGCGTCGTCCCCGTGGGCATGGCCGCCGCCGACTTCGGCGACGACAACGGCGACGGCCTGCTGCCCTGGGTCGACGAGAAGCTCCAGGAGCTCGGCGCCGAGCCCCCCGTGCTGTTCGACGAGACCGACGGCATCGACTTCGAGGCGGTCGCCGACACCGAGCCCGACGTCATCCTGGCCGCCTACTCCGGCCTCACCCAGGAGGACTACGACACCCTCAGCGAGATCGCCCCCGTCGTCGCCTACCCCGAGACCGCCTGGGGCACCCCCTGGCAGGACATGATCCGCTTCAACAGCCAGGCCATGGGCATGGCCGAGGAGGGCGAGGCGCTCGTCGCCGACCTGGAGGAGGAGATCGCCGCGGCCGCCGCCGAGCACCCCTCCCTGGAGGGCAAGTCGACGATGTTCCTCACCCACGTCGACACCTCCGACCTGAGCGAGGTCAGCTTCTACACCACCCACGACACCCGCGCCCTCTTCTTCGAGGACCTGGGCCTGTCCACCCCCGAGAGCGTCGCCACCGCCTCCGCCGAGACCGAGGCGTTCTCCCTCACCCACAGCGCCGAGCAGGCCGACGCCTTCAGTGACGTCGACATCATCGTCACCTACGGCGGCGACGAGCTGGTCGAGGCGCTGGAGGGCGACCCGCTGCTGTCCCAGATGCCCGCCGTCGAGAGCGGCGCCATCGTCGCCCTGCCCGGCACCGACCCGCTGGGCACCGCCGCCAACCCGACCCCGCTGGCCATCTCCTGGGTCCTGGACGACTACCTGTCTCTGCTGTCCGAGGCCGCCGACAAGGCCGAGTGACCGTGCACGACACCTCAGCAGCCGTGGGCGCCGCCGTCGTGCGGCGCCCCCGGCGCGCCAAGGCCCTGTGGCTGCTCCTGCTCGCCGCGGTGCTCCTGGGGCTGATGTTCGCCTCGGTCACCGTGGGCTCGCGCAGCGTCTCCTGGCCCGACATCCTCGCCGCCCTGGGCGGCGACACCGAGGGCTTCGGCCGGGCGGCCGTCGCCAAGCGCATCCCCCGCACCGTGCTCGCGGTGCTGGCCGGTGCCGCGCTGGGCCTGGCCGGAGCGGTCATGCAGGGCGTCACCCGCAACCCGCTGGCCGACCCCGGCATCCTGGGCGTCAACATGGGCGCCTCGCTGGCCGTGGTCACCGGCATGGCCTACTTCGGGCTGGCCACCGCCACCTCCCAGATCTGGGTGGCGATCGCCGGGGCCGCGGCCACCGCCGTCGCCGTGTACGTCGTCGGCTCCCTGGGCCGCGGCGGCCCCACCCCCCTCAAGCTCGCCCTGGCGGGAGCGGCCACCTCGGCCGCGCTGACCTCGCTGATCACCGCCGTGGCCCTGCCGCGCGGCGACATCGCCGAGAGCGTCCGCTCCTGGCAGATCGGCGGCGTGGGCGGCGGCACCTTCGAGGCCGTGTCCCAGGTCCTGCCGTTCCTGGTGGTCGGCCTCCTGCTGTGCCTGCTGTCCGCGCGCGGCCTGGACCTGCTCGCCCTGGGCGACGAACTCGCCGCCGGGCTGGGCGCCCGGGTGGCCACCGCCCGCGCCACGGCCTCCCTGGGCGCCGTGGTCCTGTGCGGGGCGTCCACCGCCGTCACCGGGCCCATCGCGTTCGTCGGCCTGGTGGTGCCGCACGCCTTCCGCATGCTCATCGGCGGGGACCACCGCTGGCTGCTGCCGTTCTCCGCCCTGGGCGGCGCCGCCCTGCTGACCGCCGCCGACGTCCTGGGCCGCATCGTCGCCCGGCCGGCGGAACTCGACGTCGGCATCGTGACCGCGCTCATCGGCGCCCCCGTCTTCATCTCCATCGTCCGCCGACACAAGGTCCGTGCACTGTGAGCGGTTCCGCCATCGACACCACCCGGTCCCCCGTCCCCGCCCCCGGCGAGGCCGTCGTGTCCGCCGTCGCCCGGGGGCGGCGCGCCCGCGGCCGGCGGCGCCTGGTCGTCATCACCGTCCTGGGCGTCCTCATCGCGACCGGGTTCGCCGTCACCCTCATGGTCGGGAGGACCTTCTACCCGCCCGGCGACGTCATCGGCGTGATCCTGGGCCGCGACGTGCCCGGCGCCTCGTTCACCGTCGGACGGCTCCGGCTGCCCCGGGCCGTGCTGGCCGTGGTCGCCGGACTGAGCTTCGGCCTGGCCGGCGTCACCTTCCAGACCATGCTGCGCAACCCGCTGGCCAGCCCCGACATCATCGGTATCAGTGCCGGGGCCGGGACGGGCGCCACCTTCGCGATCGTGGTGCTCTCCCTGGAGGGCGTCGGGGTGTCGGTGTTCGCCATCGCCTCCGGCCTGGCCGTGGCGCTGCTGGTGTACCTGCTGTCGTACCGCAACGGGGTGGCGGGCGGACGGCTGGTGCTGGTGGGCATCGGCATCGCCGCGATGCTCCACAGCATCACCGACCACATCCTGGACCGGGCCGCCCAGTGGGACCTCCAGGAGGCGCTGCGCTGGCTGACCGGCAGCCTCAACGGGGCCGGCTGGGAGGCGGTCGTCCCCGCCGCGACCGCCCTGGCGCTCCTGGCCCCGGTGCTGCTGGCCCGGGCCGGGGACCTGGACGCCCTGCGGCTGGGCGACGACACCGCCGCGGCGCTGGGGGTGCGGGTGGACCGCACCCGGCTGGTCCTCATCGTCGCGGCGGTGGGGCTCATCTCGTTCGCGACCGCGGCCGCGGGCCCCATCGCGTTCGTGGCGTTCCTGTCCGGCCCCATCGCGGCCCGCCTGGTGGGCCCGGGCGGGTCCCTGCTGCTGCCGGCCGCCCTGGTCGGCGCGCTGCTGGTGCTGGTCGCGGACTTCGCGGGCCAGTTCCTGCTCGGCACCCGGTTCCCCGTCGGCGTCGTCACCGGTGTGCTGGGCGCGCCCTACCTCGTGTACCTGATCGTCCGCACCCACCGCGCGGGAGGCTCCCTGTGACCACGGCCCATTCGCTCCTCGTCGAGGACCTGACCCTGGGGTACCAGGACCGGACCGTCATCGAGGACCTGGACCTGGCGGTGCCGCCGGGGCGCATCACCGTGATCGTCGGCGCCAACGCCTGCGGCAAGTCCACGCTGCTGCGGGCCATGTCGCGGCTGCTGTCCCCCCGGTCCGGGCAGGTGCTGCTGGACGGCGAGAAGGTCCACCGGATGCCGTCCAAGCAGGTGGCCCGCACCCTGGGGCTGCTGCCGCAGTCGCCCATCGCCCCCGAGGGGATCGCGGTGAGCGACCTGGTGGGCCGCGGCCGCCACCCCCACCAGGGGGTGTTCTCGCGGTGGACCCGCGAGGACGACGAGGCGGTGGCCGCCGCCCTGGAGGCCACCGGGACCCTGGAGCTGGCCGACCGGCCGGTGGACGAGCTCTCCGGCGGGCAGCGCCAGCGGGTGTGGATCGCGATGGCGCTGGCCCAGCGCACGGACCTGCTGCTGCTCGACGAGCCGACGACGTTCCTGGACGTCAGCCACCAGGTGGAGGTCCTGGACCTGCTCACCGACCTCAACCGGTCCCTGGGCACGACCATCGTGATGGTGCTGCACGACCTCAACCTGGCGGCCCGCTACGCCGACCACCTCATCGCCCTGGCCGACGGGAGGCTGCACGCCGCGGGCGCCCCCGAGCAGGTGCTCACGCCCGAGACGGTGGAGGCGGTCTTCGGCCTGCGCAGCCGCATCATCACCGACCCGGTGTCGGGGCGGCCGCTGATGCTGCCCATCGGCCGCCACCACGACCCCTCCACGGACTGACCGCCGGACCGGCCGGTGTCGGGCCCGGCGGCTAGGGTGGGCGGACCGCCGGACCCCTGCCGTGGAGGAGACGCCCCCGTGCCCCGAACCGCCGTGGACGAGAGCCCCCGGAGCGGCCGCCGCGCCGCCTCCGGCCGGCCCGGGACCGCGCCCGCCCGCTCCGCGCCCCGGACGGGCGGGCGGCCGTGACGTCCGCGGCCGGCCCCGGGGACGGGGCACGCGCCTGGGCGGACGGGGCGGCCGCCCGGTTCTCGCTCGGGGGCATCCGCACCGCGGAGTTCCTCGCGCTGCTGTACACCCCCGGCCTCGCCGCGGCGGTGGAGGGGCTCGACGCCGTCGTCCGCGACACCCCCGCGGTGGGCACCGCCCGGCGCGGGCGGGCCGGCACCGGGCCGCGCCCGGATTGGGCTCCCCGCGTGTTCACCGACGCGCTGCCCGCCGACCTGCGCCACCGGCTGCTCGTCTGGACGGAGCTCGTCCCCGCCCGCCGGCACGGGATCGGCCGCGCCATCACCCCGCCGGACGCGGCGGCCAACGACGTGTACCGGGTCCTGCACCGCCACCTGCGGGAGGACGGGGCACCCTGGGAGGCCGGCCTGCTGTCGCTGTACCTGGACATGTGCCTGGCCCACGTCGTGGACGTGCACTCCGTGCTCGCCGTCTGCGAGCGCCTGACCGCGGACGCCCCGGCGGAGCACCTGGCGCAGCTGGAGGAGATGGGGGCCCGCCGGTTCGGGGGCCGGGGGGATCAAAGCTCCGGCCCGCCCGCCCCGGGGCCCGAGCACGTGCGCCTGCTGCGGCTCCTCCAGCGCCTGGACCGGTCGCGCACACCGGAGGACGTCCTCCCCCCGGGCGACCTGCTCGGCGACCTGCTGTCGACCGCCCGCCCCGACCTGTGGACCGGCACCGGCACGGCCGACCTGCTGGTCCACCTCCTGGAACCGCCGTCCACCCGACCCTCCGCCGCGTGGCGGCGCCGGACCGCCGGACACCTGGCCGCGCTCCCGGACGCGGCGGCGACGGTGCTGGGAATCCTCGACCTGGTGCCGTCCCTGCCGGAGGCGGGGCCCCGGGACCGGTGGGACACCTCCGCGGACCACCTGCGGCCGCACGTCCAGGACATCCTGCACGGCGCCGTCTGGTGTGCGGACCTGCTGCCCGAGGAGGCCCGGGAGGCGGCGGTGCCCGTCCTGGAACGGACGGCCGCCTTCACGGGCACCGGCCCGGGCGGCTCGCGGAAGGTGCGCGCGGAGCGCGCCGCCTCGGCCGCCGTGCGCGTCCTGGCCGGATGGGGCGGGCCGCCCGAGGCCCGGGCGCTGGCCCGGCTCGGAGCGGTGATCGAGAAGGAGACCCTCAGGCGCGTCCTGGCAGCGGCCGCGGCGTCCCTCCCCGCCGCCTCCCGCGGCGCCCCGTGACCGGCCGCCCCCGGCGGCGGCCCCGGGCCGTCACGGCTCTCCGCCGCGGCCCGGCGCCGGGGGAGGGTCCTGGAGCAGGCCGGCGGGCGGGACGAAGAACAGGGACCCGGTGACCGCCGTGGAGAAGTCCAGGATCCGGTCGTGGTTCCCGGGCGGGTCCCCGACGAACATGTTGTGCAGCATCCGCTCGATCACGGCCGGATCCGAGGCGTAGCCGATGAAGTACGTGCCGAACACGCCCTCGCCCACCGAACCGAACGGCATGTTCTCCCGGACGATCCTGAGCTCGTTCCCGTCGTCGTCGGTGATCGTGTTCAGCGCGACGTGGGAGTCCGGCGCCTTCTCCGAGTCGGGGATCTCGATGTCGCTGAGCTTGCGGCGGCCGATGACCCGCTCCTGCTCCTCCACCGGCAGTGCCTCCCAGGCGCCCAGGTCGTGCACGTACTTCTGCACCACCAGGTAGGAGCCGCCGTCGAACACCGGGTCGCCGCCGGTGACGCGCACCGTGTCCACCGCCTCCGCGCCGGTGGGGCTCTCGGTGCCGTCGACGAACCCCAGCAGGTCCCGCTCGTCGAAGTACCGGAACCCGTGGACCTCGTCGACCACGTCGGCCAGCCCCGACAGCCGCTCGGTGAGCCGGCGGGCCACCTCGAAGCACAGGTCCATGCGGTGCGCCCGCACGTGGAAGGCCAGGTCGCCCGGTGTGGAGACCGCGGTGTGCCGGTCGCCGGAGACCTTGCGGAAGCGGTGCAGCCCGGGCGGGCGCCCGAGCGCGTAGAGCCGGTCCCACAGGTCCGCGCCGATCCCGGCCACACAGCTCAGCGCCTCGCCGGGGGCGCGGAACCCCACGGCCCGGACGATCCCCGCCGCGTCCGACAGCAGCTCGCGCACCGGGTCCGGCGGCCCGGGCCGCACGGTCAGGACGAGCACCACGGCGGCTCTGGCCGGCGGCACCGCCACCGCCTGGGACCGGTTCCCGTCCGCCATCCGCCCCACGCCCTTCCTCCGCCCGGCCGCCGGAGATTTCACCGGAAGGGCCCGAGTCCGCCATTGTCCGCCGTTCATGTTCGCATGCGCCGGCCCCTTTCCCCGGGGCGGTAAAGGACGCGGTGTGTCGTGGCGGGGCGGCGCCCGCGGATTCCCCCGGTGATTGTCGGGGCATCTCCCGGACCGTATGATGGCGGCGCCGTGATCTGCGGTTCCACGGCGCAGGAGCGTGTCCGTGCGATCGGTGCCGGTGCGCTTCCGGGGATATTCCGGATATCTCCGGAGGCGTCGGTATCGGCCGATTCAAACGTCCGCAAGGAATTCCTCTTTTTCCGTCCGCCGCGGCGGGGACCGCGGACGACGACCGGGGAGGGCCTCATGGCGGACGAGAAGAAGGAACGGTGGTCCCGGCGCGACTACCGCCACCCCGCGGCCGGATGGGGCGCGGCGCTGTCGGTCGCCAACGTCCTCAAGGGCGAGGGCGAGTGGATCGACGGCCCCCGGGCCGTCTTCAGGATGAACCACGAGAACGGCGGCTTCGACTGCCCCGGCTGCGCCTGGCCCGACGACACCAAGGGCCTCAAGCTCGACATCTGCGAGAACGGCATCAAACACGTCGCCTGGGAGATGACGCACAGGCGCGCGGGCAAGGAGTTCTTCGCCGGGCACACCGTCACCGAGCTCAAGACCTGGAGCGACCACGACCTGGAGGCCCAGGGGCGGCTGGTGGGACCGCTGGTCTACGACGCCGACACGGACAGGTACGTGCCGATCGCCTGGAAGGACGCCTTCGACCTCGTCGGCCGCCACCTGCGCGGGCTGGACTCCCCGGACCAGGCCGCCTTCTACACCTCCGGGCGCCTGGGCAACGAGGGGACCTTCCTCTACCAGCTGATGGCCCGCGAGCTGGGCACCAACAACCTCCCGGACTGCTCCAACATGTGCCACGAGGCGTCCGGCCGCGCGCTGACCGCGGCGCTGGGCACAGGCAAGGGCACCGCCGACCTCAAGGACTGGGAGACCGCCGACGCCCTGTTCATCATGGGCGTCAACGCGGCCTCCAACGCGCCCCGCATGCTCACCGCCCTCACCGAGGCCCGCAAACGCGGCGCGCGGATCGTGCACGTCAACCCGATGGTCGAGGCCGCCGCCCGCAGGGCCATCGTCCCGCACGACTTCGTCGACATGGCCCTGATGAAGGCCACCCCCACCAGCAGCCTCAACCTCCGGGTCCGGCCCGGCGGCGACATGGCGCTCATGCGCGGCATCGCCAAGGCGCTGCTGGAACGCCTGGAGACCGACCCCGGGGCCGTCGACCCCGAGTTCATCGAGCGCTACACGTCCGGGTTCGAGGCGTACCGCAAGGTGTGCGCCGACACCCCCTGGGAGGAGCTGGAGCACCAGTCGGGCCTGTCCCGCGCCGCCATCCTGGAGGCGGCCGAGGTGTACCACCGGTCCGAGCGGACCCTCATCAGCTGGTGCCTGGGCATCACCCAGCACGAACACGGCGTGGACACCGTCCGCGAGATCGTCAACGTGCTCCTGCTGCGCGGCAACCTGGGCCGTGAGGGCGCGGGCCCCTCGCCGGTGCGCGGGCACAGCAACGTGCAGGGCAACCGCACCTGCGGCATCGACCACCGCCCCAAGGAGGAGTTCCTGGACCGGCTGGCGTCGGTGTGCGGCATCGACCCGCCGCGCGAGCACGGCCTGGACACCGTCGGCACCATCGAGGCCATGAACCGGGACGACGGGGACGGGGGCCGGGTCCGGGTGTTCGTCGGCATGGGCGGCAACTTCGTCCTGGCCGCCCCGGACACCTCGTACACGGCGCAGGGCCTGCGCCGGTGCGACCTCACCGTGCACGTCAGCACCAAGCTCAACCGCAGTCACCTGGAGCACGGCCGGGAGGCGCTCATCCTGCCGTGCCTGGGCCGCACCGAGAAGGACGAGCAGCGCACCGGCCTCCAGGCCACCTCGGTGGAGGACTCCATGAGCATGGTCCACCTGTCGGTGGGCATGAAGCGCCCGGCCTCCCCGCACCTGCTGTCGGAGCCGGCGATCATCGCGGGGATGGCGCGGGCGGCCCTGCCCGACAGCGCCACCCCCTGGGAGGACTACGTCGGGGACTACGACCGCGTCCGCGACACCATGGCCAGGGTCCTGCCGGGGTTCGAGGACTTCAACCGCCGGGTGCGGCTCCCGCTGGGGTTCCGCATCAAGCAGCCCGCCCGCGAGCTGGTGTTCCTCACCCCCTCGGGGCGGGCCGAGTTCTCCACCGCGGCGCTGCCCGACGTGGTGCCCGCCGACCGCGACGTGCTCGTCCTCCAGACCATGCGCTCCCACGACCAGTGGAACACCACCGTCTACTCCGACGACGACCGCTACCGGGGCGTGAGGAACCTGCGCACCCTGGTCCTCATGAACGCGGAGGACATGCGCGCCCGCGGCATCGCCGAGGGCGCCCTGGTCGACATCGAGTCCCGCTCCAAGGACGGCACCCGCCGCCGCCTGAGCGGCTACCGGGCCCTGCGCTACGACCTGCCGCGCGGCAGCGCCGCCGGCTACATGCCGGAGATGAACGCCCTGGTCGGGATCGCCGACTACAGCACCCAGAGCGACCAGCCGCTGATGAAGAACGTCCTGGTCCGGGTCACCCCGGCCGCGGCCGGCTGAGCCCCGCCCGCCGGGGCCGCCCCGCCTCCGGGGCGGGGCGGCCCCGGACGGTCAGAACAGGACCGGGAGCGAGACCGGGCGGCTGCCCTGGATCCCGCCGACCCCGTGCCGACGCAGGTCGGCGAAGGGCACGGCCAGCCGGGCCCCGGGCAGGTCCGCGTGCAGGACCTCGACCACCGCGGCCAGCTCCAGACGGGCCAGCTGCGCGCCGGTGCAGTAGTGCGGACCCGCCCCGAACGCCAGGTCCGGGCCGATGGCGCGGCCGGGGTCGGTGTTGATCCCCTGGATGTCCACGAGCACCGGGGAGCGGGCGGGGAGCCGGACCCCCGCGAGTTCGACCTCGTCGGCGGTGAACCGCCACAGGCTGAAGGGCGCGGGGGAGTACCGGCGCAGCGTCTCGCGGACGACCTCGTCCGCGTCCCCCGCGGAGCGCCCCCCGGGTCCGAGCAGGCCGGCGATGAGGAAGCCCAGGGACGGGTCGGTGGTGAGCTGCCCCGCGTAGATCAGGGTGAACAGCAGGTAGTGCACCTGGGACTCGGTGAGGTCGGGGACGCGTGCGCGCAGCTCGACGGCCAGGCCGTCCCGGCCCGGTTCCAGGGCGGCCGCGGCCAGGTCCGCGAAGGCCGCCATCGCCCGGCCCACGTCCTCGGGGCCGTCGCCGTGCATCAGGCGGCAGGCGGCGACGGCCTGGTCCACCCGGTCCAGGGGGACGCCCAGGAGGTCGCACACCACGGTGAGCGGGAAGCGCGTGGTGAAGTCCGCCATCAGGTCCACGGGCCCGCCTTCCGCGGCCAGGCCGGTGAGCATCCGCCGCGCGTGGCCGGTGACCCGTCCGGCGTAGGAGCCGATCCGGCGCGCGGTGAACAGCGGCGCGTGCGCCCGGCGCAGCCGTTCGTGCGCGGGGCCGTCGGTGGTGGTGAGCGAGGGCTGCGCGGCGGCGGTGGGCTCCAGCCCCGCGGTCCGCGGGTCCCAGTGCCCGGGCGCGTACGCCGGGTCCTTGACGATCCGCGGGTCGACGAGGACCTCGCGGGCCAGGGTGTCGTCGGTGACGATCCAGGCGGGGCCGCCCGCCGGTGCCCGGACCCGCACCAGGGGTCCCAGGGCGCGCAGGGCGGCGTGCGCCGGGTGGGGCTCGTCGAGTCCGCGGACGGCCGGGGCGAAGGGGTCGATGCCGGTCGGGGATGTCATGGGGAGGTCTCCTCGTGGGGTCGGGCGGGGAGCAGGAACAGGAGCACGGCCGCGGCCGCGTAGCAGGCGACCTGCCAGGGCAGGACGGCGGCCAGGGCGTGGGTGTGGGCGGCCGCCGCGGAGGAGCCGCCCGCGAGCGCGTCCTCCAGCCGGGCGAAGAACACGGTGCCCAGCGCGGCCACACCGACCGCGCCGCCGATCTGGGTGACGGTGCTCAGGACACCGCCCGCCGCCCCCGCGTCCCGGGCGGGCACCCCGGCCAGCACGACGTTGACCAGGGAGGGGGCGGTCAGGCCCAGTCCCAGGCCGCCCGCGAACAGGGGCACGGCCAGGGCCGTGGAGGAGGGGGCGTCCCCGTGCAGCAGCGCGAGCAGCAGGAGCTGGGACGCGGCCAGGAGCAGGGCGCCGCCGACCAGGACCGCGCGTCCGGCCCGGTCGGCGAACCGGACCCCGATGCCGGAGGTGATGACCGAGCCCGCGGCGAAGGGCAGGATCACCAGGCCGGCCTCCCACGGGCCGCGGCCGGTTCCCCCCTGGAGGTACAGGGAGAGCAGGAGGAAGAAGGCGCCCAGGGCGCCGAAGAACGGCAGCGAGGCGGCCAGCCCCAGGGCGAAGGCCCGGCCGCGCAGCAGCGCGGGGTCCAGGACGGGCCGTCCGCCGCGTGCCGCCAGGCGGCGCTCCCACCACAGGAACAGGGCGGTGACGGGCACGGAGAGGGCCATGAGGGCGGTGCCCCACCAGGGCCACCCCCAGTCGCGCCCCTGGACCAGCGGCAGCAGCGGCAGGACCACGGCGGTGGCGGCCAGGGCCGCGCCCGTTCCGTCGAACCCGGTTCCGTCCCCGCCCCGCGACTCCGGCAGGAAGCGCGCGCCCAGGGCCAGGCCGGCCGCCGCGACCGGCACGTTGACCCAGAACACCGCGCGCCAGCCCAGACCGAACGGGTCGGCCTCCACCAGGAGGCCGCCCAGCAGGGGCCCGGCGACGGAGGCCAGCCCCAGGACGGCGCCGTAGGCGCCCATGGCGCGGGCCCGTGCCGCGGGGGCGAACGAGGCGCGGATGACGCCGAACACCTGGGGGATCATCAGCCCGCCCGCCAGCCCCTGGGCGACGCGCCCGGCGACCAGGGCCCAGGGGGAGGGCGCCAGGCCGCAGGCGGCGGAGGCGAGGGCGAACCCGGCCAGGCCGAGCAGGAAGAGGCGGCGGCGCCCGTACCGGTCGCCGAGGCGTCCGCCCGTGACGAGCCCCGCGCCGACGGCGAGCGTGTACCCGGCGACCGTCCATTGCAGTGCCGCTTCGCCCGCGCCCAGGTCGGCGGCGATCGCCGGGGCGGCGACCCCGACGATGGTGGCGTCCAGCAGCTCCATGAAGGCGGCGACGAGGACGACCGCCAGGGCGACGGCGGCGGTCCGCCCGGTGAGCAGGGGCGGTGGGCCGGTCGCGGCGGCGGGCGGTGCGGTCATGGTGACGGGTCCTCTCCTGGTGGCCGTTTGCTGTGTGGCACAGTAGATGTGTCGCGCAGTAGCTGCGTGACGCAGTTAAAGTAGCATGGCTTTGCTGCGCGGTGCAGCGAACGGGGAGTGGAACGGAGCGGCGCCCATGGCACGGAACGAGAGGGACGCCCTGGTCAGGGCGCTCGTCGAGGACGCGATACCCGCCTGGGCGATCCGCGTCGTCCAGCTCAACAGCGTCGTCGCCGCCCGGCTGGGGGTCACCGACACCGACGTGCAGTGCCTGCACGCCCTGGCCCGGCACGGGCCGATGACCCCGGGCGCCCTGGCCGGGCACGTCAACCTGACCACCGGCGCGGCCTCGCGCATGGTCGACCGGCTCGTCGCGGCCGGCTGCGTGCGCCGGGTGCCCGACCCCGGCGACCGCAGGCGCGTCCTGGTGGAGCCCACCGAGGAGGGGGTGGCCCGCGTCACCGCCGCCTACGCCGGGCTGGTGGCGCGCACCCGGGAGGAGCTCGCCGGGTTCGACGAGGACGCCCTGGCCGCCCTCCTGAGGTTCGTGCGTGCCGCCGAGCACGACACCGCCGAGGAGGCCCGCGGAGCCCGGTGACGACGCGGACGGCGGGTGCCCGACGCGGTCGGGCGCCCGCCGCCGTGCCCGGGAGGGCCGGGCGGCGTCAGACCAGGGTGGTCCAGTAGGTCCAGAACGCCTGGGTGACCGCCGCGGCCAGGGCCAGCGCCCACAGGCACAGGAGCGTGCTGTGGTAGCGGACCATCACGTCCGCGGCCCGGCGCAGGACGCCCGGCGCCGGGAGGTGGCCCGCCTCCAGGGCGTGCAGGGTGGTGTACCAGAAGACCGGCACGGTCACCGCCCACACGACCGTGCAGTACGGGCACAGCGCGCCGATCCGGTACAGGCTCTGGAAGATCAGCCAGTGCACGAACCCCGCGCCGAACAGCGTGCCCGCCCACAGGCCCAGGTGGAACCAGCGCGGGAACCGCGCCCCCGCCAGCAGGGCGACGCCCACGGTGGTCACCACCGAGAACCCGACCACGCCCAGGACCGGGTTGGGGATCCCGAACACCTCCGCCTGCCAGGTCCCCATGACCGTTCCGCACGACAGCACCGGGTCGATGCTGCACGAGGGCACGTGGCCGGGGTCCTGGAGGACGCGGACCTTCTCCACCAGCAGGGCGGTGGCGGCGAGCAGGCCGACGGCCCCGCCCAGGGCCAGCAGCCAGGGCAGAGCGCGGGCCGGGACGCCCGCGCCCGGCCGCCGGAGCCCGGCGGCGGTGCTCATTCGGCGAGCCCGGCGTCGATCAGGGAGGCCAGCATCTCGTAGGTCGGCATGCTCGGCGTCCGGTACCCGTTGACGAAGATCGTCGGGGTCCCCTGCACGCCCAGGGCCACGCCGTCGTCGAAGTCCGCCCGCACCCGATCGGCGACCTCCTGCGACTCCATGTCGGCGGTGAACTCCCCGACGTCCAGGCCCAGCTCCTCGGCGAAGCCGACGAACACCTCGCTCCGGTCCTCCTGGGACTCGCCCCACTCGGCCTGGGTCTCGTACATCAGGGCGTACATCTCCTCCAGCGCGCCCTGGCGGGCGGCCGCCTCCACGGCCGCGGCGGCGGGCTCGGAGTTGGTGTGCCCGGGCAGCGGGAAGTAGCGGACGACGAAGTCGATGCGGCCCTCGTAGTCCTCCCGGATCCGCTCCATCACGGGGAACTGGGCGCGGCAGGCCTCGCACTCGAAGTCGAGGAACTCCACGACGGTGACCGGCGCCCCCTCGACCCGGTCGAGGTACCGGCTGTCCTCGCGGACCAGCAGTTCGGCGGGGGCGGGCGAGGGGGAGGCCTGGCCCCCGGGCGCCGCCGCGGAGGCGCCGGCGGAGCCGGGGGAGTCCTGGGGGCGGTTCGACAGGTACACGAGCGTGCCGACGAGCAGGCCCAGGACGGTGAGCATCACGAGGGTGAAGGTCGTGTTCTGGTTCACGGTTCTTCCGTTCCAACGGGTCCGTGCGCGGGGCACGGAGGGATCACGACGGGACCGCCGGTCGGGGCGGTCCGGGGGAGGGGGAGGCGGCGCGGACGCGGAGGGCGTCGGCGCGGTCGTGTTCTAGACCCGTTGTACGCAGAGCAGGGTGAGCAGCCCGGGCCCGTGCCGGGGCGCCGCGGGGGCGTCCTCGACGGGCGGGGCCGGCGCGTGCGCGGCGCGGACCAGCGCCCACAGCAGGGGGAGCGGGGCCAGGAGGAGCGGCGGGCCCGAGGCGGACGCCGAAGCGGGGGCCACCCCGCAGGCGTGGTCCCCGTGCCCGGCGCCGCCCCCGGTGTCGGTCGCCGGGGCGTCGGTGGCCGCGGCCACCGGGACGGCCCCGGAGCCCGCGGGCGGGGCGGTGTGCGCCGCGGTGCCGGTGCGCACCAGGGCGCAGGCCAGGCAGGCCAGCACGAGCACGGCGAGCAGCACCGCGAGGGTGCGCGTGCCGCGTGTGCCGGGGTGCCCGTCCATGATCGGCACTTTAACGGCGCCCCGCCCCGCCCCCGCCCCGGGGTGCCCATGAGGCCCCGCGGGCACCCCGGGCGCGGGTGTCACCGCGGCAGGTGGCGCGTCTCCGGCCCGTGGTGCCCGGCCAGGACCCGCCGGGGCAGCGGGCCCTTGATCCGGGCCCTGCCGCCGCTCTCCTCCCAGGCGTGGGCGAGGATGCCCACGGACCTGGACAGGACGAACAGGCCGCGCCCCAGCTCGGCGGCGAACCCGAGGGAGGCGTAGACGATCGCCGTGGCGCCGTCGATGTTCATCGGCACGGGACGGCTGCGCCCCCGGGCCAGCGCGGCCTCCAGCGCCAGCCCCGACTCCAGGTGCGTCGGCGGCACCAGGTCCCGGTCGACCGCCTCGCGGACCCGGTCGACGAGGGGGTCGCGGCGCGGGTCGCGGGGGTGGAAGCGGTGGCCGAAGCCGGGGACCCGCTGCCCGCGCTCCCGGTGCTCGGCCACGACGGCCTCGGCGGCCCCGTCGGCGGACGCGCCCTCCTCCCGCAGCAGGGCCATCCGCTCCAGGAGGGCGATGCACTGCTGGCCCGCGCCCCCGTGCACGTCCCCCAGGAGGTTGACCCCGGTGGCGACCGCGTTGTTGAGCCCCACACCGCAGGTGGCGGCCATCCGGGCGGCGGCGATGGAGGGCGCCTGCGGCCCGTGGTCGACCGCGGCCACCAGGGCCGCCTCCAGCAGGCGGGCGCGCTCGGGGTCCGGCAGCTCGCCGCGCAGCAGGAGCCAGACGGTCTCCACCAGGGAGACCCGCCCGATCAGCTCCTGGACCGGGTAGCCGCGCAGGTCGATCTCCCCGGGGGCGATCCGCGTGATGGCGGTCGACCACCACGCGCCGATCTCCTTGTGGGTCATGGACCCCGCCGTGTCCTGTGTGCTCATACCGTGCCTTCCTCTCGCAGGGCCTCGATCTCGGCGTCGTCGAACCCGGCCTCGCGCAGCACGGGGACGGTGTGCTCGCCCAGCAGGGGAGGAGGGGTCCGGGGCGCCAGGGGCGCCCCGTCCACGTGCACCCCGCTGCCCAGCACCCGGAGCCCGCGGTCGCCGGAGCCGGGGAAGGGCAGGGTATGGACCAGGCCGCGGTGGGCGATCTGCTCCGACTCCAGGGCCTCCCGGACCCCGAGCACGCGTCCCGCCGGGACGCCCGCGCCGGAGAGCTCTTCCTCCCACTCCGCGGCGGACCGCGCCCGCAAGTGCTCCTCCAGGGCCTTGCGGAGCTCCTCCCGGTGGGCCTTGCGGTCCTCGCGCCGCGCGAAGCGGGGGTCCCCGCACAGCTCGGGGGCCCCGACGACGCGGCAGAGGATCTCGAACTGCTCCTGCTTGTTGGCGGAGATGTTGAGCGCTCCGTCGCCGGTGGCGAAGGTGCCCGAGGGCGCGGCGGTGGCGTTCTCGTTGCCGATGCGCTCGGGCTCGGCCCCCGTGGAGAGGTAGTTGGACACGCCCCAGCCCATGGCGGTGATCGCGGTCTCCAGCATGGACACGTCCAGGTGGGTGCCCTGCCCGGTGCGCTCGCGCCGCGCCAGGGCGGTGGACACCGCGAAGGCGGCGGCCAGGCCGCCCAGCACGTCGGCGATGGGGAAGCCCGCCCGCAGCGGCCCCGTGTCGGGGGTGCCGGTGGCGCCCATCATCCCCGACAGGCCCTGCACGATCTGGTCGTAGGCGGGCCGGTCGCTCAGCGGGCCGTCGGCGCCGAACCCGGAGATGGCGCAGTACACCAGGCGCGGGTTGACCTCGCGCAGCACGTCGGGGCCGAAGCCGAGGCGCTCCAGCACCCCGGGGCGGAAGTTCTCCAGCAGGACGTCCGCGCCGGCCAGCAGCGTCCGCATCACCCGCCGTCCGGAGGCGGACTTCAGGTTCAGGGTGAGCGAGCGCTTGCCGCTGTTCTGGGCGAGGAAGGACGCGCCCAGCCGCCGGTCGTTGAGCTCGGCCGAGGCGCCCAGCCGCCGGGCCAGGTCGCCGGTCCCGGGGACCTCGACCTTGACGACGTCGGCGCCCATGAGGGCGAGCTGGTAGCCGGCGTAGGGGCCGGCCAGCACGTTGGTCATGTCCAGGACCCGGACGCCCGCCAGGGGCGGGCCGTCCCCGCCGGTGCCGGTCATCGGTCCTCCCCCGGGGCCGGGGCGCCGCCGGCCGGGTCCAGGCCGATCTCGGAGATGCGCCGGGCGGCGCCCATGACGGACTCGGTGAACCCCCGCACGGCGGCGTCGGTGAAGCGGGCCGTGGGCCCGCCGACGGCCAGCGCGGCGACGGGGGTCCGCCCGGTCCGCCCGAAGACGGGGGCGGCCACACCCGAGGCCCCGTGCTCGCGTTCGCCGTGGCTGACGGCGTAGCCGCGTTCGGCGGCGTCCCCGACCTGCGCGCGCAGCCGGTCCACGTGGGCCGGGCCGTAGGGGGAGGCGGCGGCCACCCGCAGCAGGGTGGCGTCGTCGGCCCCGATGAGCAGGACCTTGCTCGCGGCACCGCCCCACAGCACCATCTCGTCGCCGGTGTTGACGACGTGCCGCAGGCGCTGCGGCCCCTCCTCCTGGGCCACGCACACGCGGACGGCGTCGGCGCGCACGTACAGGTTGACGGTCTCGGCGGTGTCGGCGACGAGTTCGCGCATGACGGCGCGGGCCGCCTCGGGCACCTGCCAGACGGCGTGGGCCAGGCGGGCCCAGCGGAGCAGGCCGGGGCCCGCGGCGATCCTGCCGTCCGGGCCCGTCCACAGCAGGCCCCGCTGCTCCAGCGTGCCGACCAGGCGCAGGACGGTGGTCTTGGCCAGGCCGGTGCGCTCCACCAGCTCGCGCGTGGTGTAGCGCAGGTTCCGCTCGTCGAACAGGTCGAGCATGTCGATCGCGCGCGTCACGCTCCGGACGCCCCCGTCCGAGTCACCGGACATGCGCCCTCCTCTCATGTGGTCCGCTAGGCGGACCTATAAGACCATCAAGTGGACTGTGGTGGTCAGCGTAACGCATCGCCCGCAGCCCCGCCAGGGTGCTCCGGAGGCCGGGCGCCGCCCTCCCCTGATCGGGAAATCCCGGATTCACCAGGGGTTCCCCCTCCCTCGGCCGGAGGGAGGGGGAATGTTGCACAAAGGTTTCGCGGCCCCATTGACACGGACAAACGTGATCCGCATCATTTCCTGAACCGAACAGCGGCCCGTTCGGTCCGCCAGGCGGACCAATCGGGGCGAGAGGGAGTGAAGATGGACAAGCAGCGGGCCCTCCGGGCGACCGGGGCCGTGTGCGCGGCCCTGGTCGTGGGCGCCGCCGCGGTGAACGCCGCGCTCACAGGAACGCACGAGTCCCAGGCGCGGGCGAGGATCGACATCCTCGTCCCCGCCGACCCCGGCGGCGGGTGGGACCTGGTGGCCCGCGAGACGCAGCACGCGCTGCGGGTCAACGGCATCGTCGACAACACCCAGGTGCTCAACCTGCCCGGCGCGGGCGGCACCATCGGGCTGGCCCAGACGGTGCGGCGCGAGGGGGAGGCCACGACCCTCATGACCACCGGGACGGTCATGATCGGCGGCATCATCGTCAACGACTCCGCCCAGACCCTGGAGGACGTCGTCCCCATCGCACGGGTCGCCGACGACTACGAGGTGTTCGTGGTCCGCGCCGACTCGCCGCTCCAGGACATGGGCGACCTGGTCGAGGAGTGGCGGGACGACCCGGGCTCGGTCGCCGTCGGCGGGGGCTCCCTGGGCGGCACCGACCACCTCCTGGCCGGCCTGGCCGCCCGCTCCCAGGGGGTCTCCCCCGACGAGGTCAACTACATCCCCTTCGCGGGCGGCGCCCAGGCGCTGACCTCCCTGCTCTCCGGCAGCATCGACGTCGGCGTCTCCGGCTACAACGAGTTCCGAGACCAGGTGGAGGCCGGGAACCTGCGGGTGCTCGGCGTCTCCGCCCGGGAGCGCGTGGACGGCCTGGAGGAGCACCCCACCCTCCCCGAGCAGGGGGTGGACGCGGTCCTGCCGAACTGGCGCGGCTTCATGGCCCCGCCCGGCATCACCGAGGAGGAGCGCGCCGAGCTCACCGCCGTCGTCGAGGAGATGGTGGCCACCCCGGAGTGGCAGGACACGCTGGAACGCAACCGGTGGGACGACACCTTCCAGTCCGGCCCCGAGTTCGAGGAGTTCCTGGAGGCCGAGATCGCCCGCATCACCGAGGTCACCGAGGAGCTGGGACTGTCATGACCACCCACCGCACCGAGGCCGCCCCCGGCGGCACGGCCCCCGCGGCCCCCAGGGCCCGATCCTGGTGGCGGGGGCGCAGCGAGATCTTCGTCGGCCTGCTCACCGTCGCCATCGGCGTCTTCCTCGCCGTCCAGACCGGCGCCATGCACGTGCCGGACAACTCCGCCTCGCCCGGCCCCCGGCTCTTCCCCTCCCTGGTGTCGGCCCTCATGATCGTCCTGGGCGCGGTCCTGGTCCTCCAGGTCGTCCGCCGCCCCGCCCCCGAGCCGGACGGCGGGGAGGCCGACCGGCCCGAGGGCGCCGGGGTCGTCGGCGCACTGGTGGAGGGCGAGCGCCCCCACACCGCCGCGCCCGCCGCCCACAGCGACTGGCGCACCGTCGGCACCGTGCTCGGCTCCGTGGTCCTGTTCGCCCTGCTCCTCCAGCCCGTCGGGTGGCTGCTGTCCGGGGCGCTCCTGTTCTTCGGCGTCGCCTGGGCCTTCGGCGGCCGCCGCCCCCTCTTCGAGGCGACCGTCGCCCTCGTGTACTCGTCCGTCGTCCAGCTGGCCTTCGTGGCGGGCCTCGGACTCAACCTGCCCTCCGGCATCCTGGGAGGGGTGCTCTGACATGGAGACCTTCGGACTCCTGGCGGGCGGCTTCGCCGCGGCGCTGACCCCCGAGAACCTGCTGTGGGCCCTCGTCGGCGTGCTCCTGGGCACGGCGGTGGGCGTCCTGCCCGGACTGGGATCGGCCATGGCCGTGGCGCTCCTGCTCCCGGTCACCTTCAAGCTCGACCCCACCGGGGCGTTCATCATGTTCACCGCCGTCTACTACGGCGGCCTGTTCGGCGACTCCACCACGTCGATCCTCATGAACACCCCCGGCAACAGCTCCGCCATCGCCACGGCGATCGAGGGGCACCGGATGGCCCGGCGCGGCAGGGCCCCGCAGGCCCTGGCCACGGCCGCCGTCGGGGCGTTCCTCGGGGCGGTCGTCTCGACCACGGTCGTGGCGTTCTTCTCGAACGTCATCATCGACATCGCCCTGCGGTTCGGCCCGGCCGAATACCTGGCGCTGGCCGTCTTCGCGTTCCTGGCCACCTCCGCGGTGGTCGCCCAGTCCATGGTCCGGGGCACCATCGCCCTCACCATCGGCCTGGCCATCGCGATGGTCGGCATCGACTCCCAGAGCGGGGCCGCGCGCTTCACCCTCGGCGTGCCCTCCCTGTTCGAGGGAATCAGCGTGGTCACCGTGACCGTGGGCCTGCTCGCCCTGGGCGAGGTCCTCCACGTGGCGTCGCGCGTCCACCGGGGTGGCCACGCCGCGGCGCCCGTCAGCGCGGGCGGGACGCCCTGGCTCGGCCGCGGCGACCTGCGCCGGGCGCTGCCCGCCTGGCTGCGCGGCATCGGGTTCGGCCTGCCCTTCGGGGCGATCCCCGCGGGCGGCTCGGAGATCCCGACCTTCCTGGCCTACGGGACCGAGCGCCGGCTCGCCCGGTTCCGCGCCCGCCGCGGCCGGGGGGCCGACGAGTTCGGGGAGGGCGCGATCGAGGGGGTCGCGGCGCCGGAGTCCGCGGCCAGCTCCACGGCGGGGACCGCGATGGGCGCCCTGCTGGGCCTGGGGCTGCCGACCTCCGCGACGGCCGCCATCATGCTCGCCGCCTTCCAGCAGTACGGGATGCAGCCCGGCCCGCTGCTCTTCGAGCGCAACGCGGACCTGGTCTGGACCCTGCTGGCCAGCCTGTTCGTCGGCAGCGTCATGCTGCTGGTCCTCAACCTGCCGTTCGCGCCGCTGTGGGCCAGGCTGCTGCTGATCCCGCGCCGGTACCTGTACGCGGGCATCACCGGGTTCGCGGTCCTGGGGGTCTACGCGGCGTCGTACTCGACCACCGACCTGTGGCTCCTGATCCTGCTGGGGCTGCTCGGCTTCATGATGCGCCGCTACGAGATCCCGCTCGCCCCGGTGCTCATCGCGGTCATCCTGGGGCCGCTGGCCGAGACCGAGCTGCGGCGCGCGCTGGCGATCGGCCAGGGGGACGTGGGCGTCCTCTTCGCCGGGCCGATCACCCTGGGCATCTACACCGTGGTCCTGGCGGCCGTCGCCTTCGTGGGGATCGCCCGGGCGCGGTCCCGCGCCCGGGCCGCCGCACCCGCCCCCGAGGACACCCCGGCGGGGTGACGCCCCGCCCCGGGGCGCCCGCCCCACCCGGCCGGGCGCCCCGGGCGCCCGGCCGACCGGCACAGCGCCCCTGTGTGTCCGTCTAGGCCAGGGCGCCGACCACCGGACGCGGGCCGGACCGGGCTCGGCGGGGTGAGAGCCCGCTCCACCCCGCCGGGCCGACGGCCGGATCGGTTCCGGGCTCCCGTGCGGGGGCTGCGGCGGACCGGCACCCGGGGCGGCGCCCACCGGTGCCGTCCCCGCCCGGGCGGGGACAGGGGCGCCCGCCCCACCCGGCCGGGCGCCCCGGGCGCCCGGCCGACCGGCACAGCGCCCCTGTGTGTCCGTCTAGGCCAGGGCGCCGACCACCGGGGACAGCTCGTCGCGCAGCCAGCGCAGGGAGATCGGCGCGGGGGAGTTGATGGCGTTGGCGAAGTCCAGGCCCGCGAAGTAGACGGTGCCGTTGCGGACCGACGGCAGCTCCCGGAACAGCGGGTCGGCCTCCAGCTCCGCCTGCCGCTCCTCGGTCTGCGCCCACACCGCCAGCAGGTCGGCGTCCAGGTCGCCGGTGTTCTCCAGGGAGAGCGCGGCAGCGGTCTGGGTGTTGTCCTGGTTGTCGGCCGGGCGCATCCCGAACAGCTCGAACAGGGAGCCGTTGCCGAACACGTAGCCGTTGTCGTCGGCCCGCACCCACTGGTAGGTCCGGTCCCCGATCCCGGGCACCTCCGCGCCGGCGGCGGCGAACTCCTCCTCCAGTTCGGCGATCAGCTCCCGCGCCCGCTCGGTGCGGTCCACCGCGGCGGCGGTGGAGAGCAGGCGCTCGTCCCAGTCGGGGTTGAAGGCGTCGGTGTCGGGGGTGATGGTGGGGGCGATGGCGTTGAGCCGGTCGAACGCCGCCCGGTCCGGCACCTGGTAGACCTCGGCGATGATGAGGTCCGGCGCCGCGGTGGCGATCGCCTCCAGGTCGGGGCTGCCGTCGGCGGTCACCAGGGAGGGGTCGGCGACCGACGCCAGGTCGCCGCCGGCGGCCTCGGTGAGGGGGTCGACCAGCCAGGGGGCGTTCTCGGCCAGCGTGTCGGGGTCGACGGCGACCTTGACGGGGGCGACACCCAGGGAGATGAGCTCGTCGGCGGAGGAGAAGCCGAGCGCCACCACCCGCTCGGGCGCCGACTCGACGGTGACCTCGCCCTGGGAGGTCGCCACGGTGACCGGGTAGGCGCCCCCGCCCCCGTCCGCCGCGGCCGGGGCGTCGTCGTCCCGCGCCGCCGCCCCGCAGCCGGTGAGCGCGGCCGCCAGCAGCCCCGCCAGTGCGATACCCCCGAGCCGGGCGGTGCGCCCTCGTGCTCCCGTCACGGTGTTCCTCCTCGATCCCGCCATGTGGTGAGGGGAGCCTAACCTAATCCGATACGGATTGGATGGCCGGGTCTGGTCGAAATGAGTGCTATGTGGGTATCTGTGCCTGGTGTGACGGATGTGCGACCATGGACGTTCGGTCGCGAAGACACCGCGGAGGGGAGGGCCGAGAGGCCCTCGGGGGAACGGGGTTGCCATGCCCGTACAACACGCGTCCAACGACTTGATGGTCTCCCTGGTGCGGGCCGGGCACCTGGCCACCTTCGAGGAGTTGCCGGAGCTGGTGGCCAAGAAGGCCGACGCGGCCGGCCTGCCCGAGGCCCGGTTCTACCTCTCCGACCACCAGCAGCAGGTCCTGCGCGAGGTCACCGGGGTGGGCCCCGACGCCCACGGCGGCGGCGAGGACCTGCCCATCGACCACTCGCCGGCGGGCCAGGCCTACATCACCGGCGTGGCGGTGCGCTCGGACGGCGGCCCGCGCTACTGGGTGCCCATTCTGGACGGCGCCGAACGCCTGGGCGTGCTCCACGTGGCCTGGGCCGGCGACCCCGACCGCTCGGCGATGCGCGACCTGGCCTCTGTGGTGGGCCTGCTGGTCATCGCCAAGCGCTCCAACAGCGACTCCTACGCGCGGCTCATCCGGACCGAGCCCATGTCGGTCTCCGCCGAGATGCAGTGGACGCTCATGCCCCCGGGCACCTTCGCCGACGCCCGGGTGACGATCTCCGCCGCGGCCGAGCCCGCCTACGAGAACGCCGGGGACTCCTTCGACTACGCCCTCACGGAGGAGACCGTCCACCTGGCGATCTTCGACGCCATGGGCCACGACACCGCCGCCGGGCTCATCGCCAACCTCGCGGTCGGGGCCTTCCGCAACGAGCGCCGCAGGGGCACGCCGCTGGCCGAGATCCCCCAGGGGGTGGAGACCACCCTGATCCAGGAGTTCGTGCGCACCCGGTTCGCCACCGCCGTCCTGGCCGAGCTCCACCTCACCACCGGCATGTTGGAGTGGGTCAACTGCGGCCACCTGCCCCCCGTGCTCATCCGGGGGGAGAAGGTGCGCGAGCTGGAGTGCGACCCCTCCCACCCCCTGGGCATGGACCTGGGGCTGCCGGTGACGGTGTGCCGCGAGCGGCTCGAACCCGGCGACCGCCTGCTCTTCTACACCGACGGCGTCATCGAGGCCCGCGACGCCGACGGCAACGAGTTCGGGGTCGAGCGGTTCGTGGACTTCGTCATCCGCAACCAGGCGGACAACCTGCCCGTCCCCGAGACCCTGCGGCGCCTGGTGCACGAGGTGCTGGCCTACCACCACGACACGCTCAACGACGACGCCACCGTGCTCTTCTGCGAGTGGCACGGCTGACCCGGACCGGTCGGCGTCACCCGCGCGTTTCGGCATCGCGGCTGCTCGCGGCTGGGTACTAAAGAAAACTTTAGTGCTGGCAACATCCATTGTGCTCCCAGTCGGGGTTCTGTTAGGTTCCTCACCATGCCGAACGACCAGACCGGCGCCGAGGCGGGCGTCGGCTCCCGCCTCCGCCGCCGCAGGCGGGCCCTCCACCTCACCCTCAAGGACGTCGCGGAGCAGACCGGCCTGACCGAGGGGTACCTGTCCCAGATCGAACGCGACCAGGCCAACGCCAGCGTCCGCACCCTCCAGCGCCTGTGCGCCGTCCTCAAGCTCTCGGTGGGCGACCTGTTCGCCCCGCCGGGCGCGGCGGCCAGCGCCGTCCTGCGCTTCAGCGACACCCGGGGCATGGCCTTCGGGGAGGGCGCGACCAAGGTCAAGCTCACCCCCGGCGCCTTCGACCACCTGGAGGTCCTGCTCGGGCACTTCGAGCCGGGCGGCTCCACCGGCGTCGAGCCCTGCACCCACGGGGACTCCGAGGAGATCCTCCTGGTCCTGTCCGGCGAGGTCGAGGTGCAGGTGGACGGCCAGGTCCACCGCCTCTCCGCCCTGGACTCGATCCACTACCGCAGCAGCAGCCCCCACAAGGTCGTCGAGACGACCGGCCGGGAGGAGGCCCGGGTGCTGTGGGCGATCGCCCCGCCCACGTACTGACCCCCGCCGCGCACACCCCACGACCCCCACAGGAGACGTTCATGACCGGCTACCGCAACGGTGCGATCTCACACTGGATGTCCGCGCCCCCCGATCCCGGCCGGGCGGCGGACCGGCGCACCGCCCCGCTCCCCGACGAGGAACAGGACCTCGTCATCGTCGGCGGCGGCCTCACCGGGCTGTGGGCCGCCCACACCGCGAGCCTGGAGAATCCCGGATGGCGGATCACCGTCCTGGAGGCCCGCGAGGTCGGCTACGGCGCCTCCGGCCGCAACGGCGGCTGGATGTCCCCGCTGATCCCCGGCAACCGCGCCGTCTACGCCCGCACCGCGCAGGCGCGGGGCCGGGACGGCGTCGAGGCGGTCCGCGTCTTCCAGCGCGAGATGATCACCGCCGTCGACGACACCCTGCGCCTGCTGGAGGAGGAGGGCATCGAGGCCGACCAGCACCGGGGCGGGCACCTCAAGGTCGCCACCACCCCCGCCGCCATGCGCCGCCTCGAACGCGCCCACGCCGCCGACCTCGCCTTCGGGTACGAGGAGTCCGAGCTGTCGCTGCTGGACGCCGCCGGGGTCGCCGAGCGCGTGGCCGTGGGCCCGGCGCTGGGCGGGCTGTTCACCCGCGCCACCGCCCGGGTGGACCCGGCCAAGCTCGTCCGCGGCCTGGCCGACCTGGTCGAACGCCGGGGCGTGCGCATCGCCGAGGGCACCACCGCCACCCGCGTCGATCCCGGCGCGGTGGCCACCGACCGCGGCACCGTGCGCGCCGCCACGGTGTTCGTCTGCCTGGAGGCCTACTCCGGGACGGTCGCGGGCACCGCCCCCGGCCTGGGCCCGCGCCGGGTCATCCCGGTCAACTCCTCCATGATCGTCACCCGGCCCCTCCCGGACGAGGTGTGGGAGCGCATCGGCTGGCGGGGCGGCGAGTGCCTGGGCGACGCCGCGCACACGTTCGTCTACGCCCAGCGCACCGCCGACGGCCGCATCGCCATCGGCGGCCGCGGCACCCCCTACGCCTACGCCTCGGGCACCCCCGGCCAGGGCGTCGTGGACGCCCGCACCGTGCGCACCCTGAGCGAACGGCTCCGGCTGTTCTTCCCCGGCGTGGAGTTCGGGATCGAGCACGCCTGGCGCGGTGCCATCGGCGTCACCCGCGACTGGTGCGCGGGTGTCACCTTCGACCCCGCCACCCGCGTCGGCGTCGTCCGCGGCTTCGCCGGACACGGGGTGACCGCGACCCGGCTGGCCGCGCGGACCCTGGTGGACCGTGCCGCCGGACGCGACACCGTCGCGACCCGGCTGCCGTGGAACGACCACGACTCGGGCAGGTGGGAGCCCGAACCACTGCGCTGGACCGGTGTGCACGGCATGTACCGGCTCTTCGGGGTCGCCGACCACTGGGAGGAGAGCCGGGGCTCGCGGGAGACCTCGCTCATCGCACGCTTCGGAGCACGACTGGCGGGACTGGCCGAATGACGCACACCGACCCCCGGAACCCCGGGACCCCCGACACCCACGACGCCCCCGACACCCACGGCGCCGCCCCCGGCCGGGCCTCCCGGCGCGGCCTGCCCCGCGGCCTGTGGAGCATGGCCTTCACCGAGCTCTGGGAGCGCTACTCCTTCTACGGCCTCCAGGGCATCCTCTCGTTCTACCTGCTCTACGAGCTGTCCCAGGGCAGTCTGGCCCTGGACCCGGCCGCGGCGGCCGGGATCGTGGGCGCCTACGGCGGCGCGGTGTACCTGTCCCAGATCCTCGGGGCGTGGCTGGGCGACCGGCTCGTCAGCCCCAAGGACATGGTGCTGTACGGGGCGGTCGTCATCACCGCCGGCCACCTGGTGCTCGCGTTCGCGCCCGGCCTCGCCGGGCTGGGCGTCGGCCTGGCCCTCATCGTCGCCGGGACCGGGGCCCTGAAGACCAACATCACCTCGATCGTCGGCTTCGTCATGGACGCCGCCGACGGCCGCCGCCGCGACGAGGGCTTCTCGTACTTCTACATGGCGATCAACATCGGCGCCGTGGTGGGCCCCCTCACCACCGGGCTGGCCCAGAACGAGCTCGGCTTCCACTACGGGTTCGGACTGGCCGCGATCGGGATGGGCGCCGCCCTGGTGCAGTACATCCCCTCGATGAAGTCCCTCCCCGAACGCGCCCGCGTGGTCAACGACCCGCTGCCCGCCCACCGCCGGCCCCTGGTGGCGCTGGTCGCCCTGGCCGCCGTCGGAGCGGTGGTCGCAGCCGCCGCCACCGGGCTGCTGCGCGCGGAGAACCTGGCCACGGTGGTGACCTTCGCGGCGCTCACCGCCGCCGCCGTCTACTTCGTGACGATGACGAGGTCGTCGGCGGTCTCCCGGGACGAACGCCGCCGCATCCTGGGGTTCCTGCCGCTGTTCCTGGTCTCGGGCCTGTACTTCGGGTTCCTGTTCCAGAAGTTCACGGCGATCTCGATCCTCATCACCGAGCGCATCGACCTCCAGATCGGCGGGTGGACCTTCCCGGTCGCCTGGATCACGACGGCCAGCCCGCTGGCGGCCGTGCTGATCACCCCGCTCATCGCCGGGCTCTGGAACCTGCTGGGGGACCGGCAGCCGGGACCGGTGGCCAAGTTCGCGGTCGGGCTCACCCAGATCGGCTGCGCGTACCTGTTCCTGCTGGTCGTCTCCGAGGCCACCGGGGAGGCGCACATCCCCCTGGTGCTGATCCTGCTGTTCATGGTGCTCGCCGGGTCCTCGGAGGTGTTCGTGGGGCCGATCGGGCTGTCCCTGGCCACCCGGATCGGGCCGCGGGCGTTCCGGTCGCAGATGGTGGGCCTCAACTTCCTCACCCTCGCCCTGGGCTCGTCTCTGTCGGGGCTGCTGGGGCAGCTGTTCACCGTCATCGACAACGCGTCCTACTTCACGGTCATCGCGACGGCCGGGATCGGCCTGGGCCTGGTGCTGTTCGCCGCCCGCGGGCCGGTGGGCCGCCTGCTGGAGTCGGGCCTGACCCGCTGAGCCCGGACGGACCCCGCCCCGCCCCGGCACTCCGTGCCCGGGGCCGGGTGCGCCCGGCGGCGGGCGGGCGGGGATGATACCGGGGTGGACTTCCCCGAACTCCAGCGGCGGCTGCGCGCGGCCGGGCACGACGCCCACCTCGCCTACGACGGCCGCCGCGACCCCTTCCTGGCCCACCTGCCCGCCGAGCACAGGGCGCGCGGCGGGTACTGCCGCGGCGCCTGGAACCTCTACCCGCTCGACGGCGGCCGGTACGCGGTGACCCTGCGCGAGCTGTACCGGCCCTCCCGGTACCCGCCCGACACCACCGGGCCCGAGCCGGCGGAGTTCGACACCGAACAGGAGGCCTGCGCGTACCTGTGGGAGGCGGTCGCGGCGCAGAGCCCGCCCGAGGGGACGCGCGACCTCGCCTTCGGCGAGCTGCCCGGGCCGGTCGCCGGGTGGATCCGCGACTGCGGGTTCGAGCCCGGGCGGACCCTGTTCGGGAACCCGTTCGTGGCGACGCTCCCCTCGGGGGCGGTCCGCCTGTCGCGCGTGGGCGACGCCTACGAGCTGCGCCGGCGCTCGGACTTCCCGCCCACCGTCGGGGAGGCGGTGTACTCCACGCCGGTGTGGGAGGACGTGTGCCGGGTGCTCATGACCCTGGCCGGCGACGCGCGCGCCCCGGGGCCCCTGGGGACGCCCCGGGTCGGGTTCGCGCCCGGCGTGCCGGGGCCGGAGCGGGCCCGGCGGCTGGCCGGGGCCGGGTACGCCGATATCGCCCGGGCCTATGGGGACGGACGCGGCGGGCCGCTGCTGGACGTCCTCGCGGAGGGGGCCGCGGTCGACCTGGCCACCCCCGAGATCCTGCGGCGGGCCGAGGCGGCCGGACTGCCCGCGTACCCGTACGGGGACGGCTGTTCCATCACGTTCGGGTACCTGGAGGAGCGCTACCGGTTGTCCCGCACCGGCGACGGCCATGTCCTGGAGCGGGCGCGCGAGCGCGAGAACACCTACTCGGTACTGGCCGGGCCCGCGGACCTGGAGGAGGTGCGGGCCCTGCTGCTGCGCCACCTGGGGGGTTAGGCCGCCGCGCCCGAAACCCGGTGCCGTAGAGCGCGCCGTGCGCGGTGCCCCCCGCGCTGCCGCGGTGCGGGGCGGTGTCGCCCCGGCCCTGCGGCGGTCGGCCCACTCCTCGCCCTTGCGGGGTTCGGCGGGCATGAGCGGGGCGGGCAGGGGCCGCTCGGTACCGGCGCGTTCCTGGTGTCCGGGGCGCGTTCACCCGCCCTGCCGGAGCAGGCCCTGCTCCGCTCCCACTTCCCGGGAACAGTTCCCGGTCGTCGTGCTCCCCGCGCACACGGGGAGGGTCTCGCCGCCCGCCTGGTCTCTCCCGAGCGGACGGCGGGTGGCGAGGCGGCCCGCGCCGCGCGGGCCGCCTCCCGGTGCGGAAGCAGGCGCTCAGCGGAATCGGTCGGCGTACCGGGCGGCCCAGTCGGCGTAGGTGTGCGAAGGGCGCCCGGTGACGCGTTCGACCGCGGGAAGGACGGGGCCGGGGGCGACGGCGAAGTGCGCGCCGAAGTCGAGCATGGCGGTGGCGTACTCGGGCGGGTACCCCCGGCCGGTGACAGTCCGGACGAACTCGTCGGCGGGCTGGAGTTCGAGGCGCAGCGGGCGGCCGATGGCCCTGGCGAGGATACGGGTGCGCTGGACGGGGGTGAGCGACTGAGGCCCGGTGATCTCGTGGACTCGGCCGGCATGGGCGTCGTCCAGCAGCGCGGCGACGGCGACGGCGGCGATGTCGCGTTCGTCGATCAGGGCGACGGCGGAGTCGGGGCACGGGTCGCGGACCACGCCGCCGGTCCTGACCGAGTCCGCCCAGGCCAGGTCGTTGGCCATGAAGCCGCCCGGCCGCACGAAGGTCCACGGCAGGCCCGCCTCCCGCACGATGCGCTCGTGCGCCAGGTGGGCGTCGCTGATCGGGTCGGGCTCGGGGTAGCCCGGCACGGTGGACGACAGCAGGACCAGGTGGCGCACACCGGCGTGCGCGGCGGCGGCGGTGAGCGCGCGCGTACCGTCCGGGGCGGTGGGGAACACGAACACCTTGTCCACGCCGTGCAGTGCGGCTCGCAGGGTTCGGGGATCGGCGAGGTCGGCGTGCAGGACCTCGACGTCCTCGGGCAGCCCGGCCCGTCCGGGGGAGCGGGAGATGGCGCGTACGGTGCGTCCCGCGGCCAGCAGCCCGGTGACCACGTTGCGGCCGACCTTGCCTGTCGCGCCGGTGACCAGGATCGTCATGGTGTCTCCATGGGGAGTGTCGGGGGTGTGCGGTGAGGGGTGGAGGACCGGCACCGGTCCGGCCGGTGCACGAGGGCGCGCGGGTCAGTGCAGGCCGCGTTTGCCCGGGGCCCAGAACGGTTTGACCTTGATCGAGCGGCGGTCCCAGCCGCGGTCGCGGACCAGGTGGTCGCGGATCTTCTGGCAGGTGCGCGCCTCACCGGCCAGGTAGGCCGCGCCCTCGCCCGCGGGCAGGTCCAGGTCGGCGACCGCCGCAGGCAGGGTGTCCGATGAGGCGGCCGGGGCGCCGTGGCGGTGCACCCGCAGCAGGCGGTGCGGGCCGGGCATCGGCAGGTCGTGCTCGGCGGACTCGCTTTCCAGCACCCCGTACACCGCGGCCGACGGGTCCAGCGCCCGCAGCATCGGTCCGAACGCCGCGCTCGCGGTCTCCTCACCGGCGAACAGGTGGAACGGCGCCTCCCTGGTGAACAGGTCGCCCTGCGGCCACCAGACCGGTACCCGGTCGCCCGGCGCGGCCGCACGTGCCCACCTCAGTCCGATGCCGTCCCCGTCGTACAGGTGCGCGCGCAGCTCGATCGCGCGCTCGCCGCGGTCGAACTCCCAGATCGTGTAGGTGCGCAGCGTCTCGCCCGGGCGCAGCAGCCCCGGCACCGAGAGCGGGTCGTTGATCTCGACCCGCACATGCTGTCCGGGAGCGTACGGAAAGGAGACCGGCCCGTCGGCCACCAGGCGGATCCGCCGCATCGTCGGCGTCACCGCCTCGACGGCGGTGACGGTGGTCTCCAGGCGGTATTTGGCGAAGGCTCCGGCCAGGGGGTTGCGCGAGCGCCTCGGCATCTCAGGCCTCCCCGGCGCCGCGCGTGCGGGAACGGCGGGACAGCCCCCACCACACCGCGGCCGTCAGTACGAACAGGGCGACAGGCAACAGCCGTTTCACGACCATCTCCTTAGAGGCTCTAGATCTTTTAGAGCCTCTAAGGAAGCATAGAGGCATTAGACTGTCAAGACCGTTCAGGAAGGACCCGCATGGCCGCCCCCACCGCCCGCCGGCGCGAGAAGCTCCGCCAGGCCACCCTCGCCGAGATCCACCAGGCCGCCCGCGAGTTGCTGACCGACCAGGGCCCCGCGGCGGTGACGATCAACGCGGTCGCCCGGCGGATCGGCATGAGCGGGCCCGCGCTCTACCACTACTTCGCCTCACACGACGACCTGGTCGCGGCCGTGACCGCCGGTTTCCTCCGGGAGCTGACCACGGCCATGCGGACCGCCCGTGACGCCCGGCCCGCCGACGCGGCCGGTGACCGGTTGCTGGCCACCTGCCGCGCCATGCGCCACTGGGCGACCGCCCACCCCGCCGAGTTCGGATGGATCTTCGCCAGCCCCATCCCGGCCGCCGCCTCCGCCCGGCACCGCCCCGACACCCCCCGCAACCAGGCCGCCCGCGATTTCGAGCTGGTCTTCCTCCAGCAGATCGAGGAACTGTGGGCACGCCGGGGCTTCCCGGTCCCCGCCCTCGAAGACCTGGACCCCTCCATACGCGAGCAGTTGCGCGCCTACGCCGAGTCCCTGGGCCGCGGCCTGCCCATCGAGGCGCTCCACGTCGCCCTGTCCTGCTGGATCAAGCTGTACGGGCTGCTGTGCATGGAGGTGCTCAACCAGCTCGACTTCGTCTACTCCGACCCCGGTCCGATCTACGAGGAGACCCTCCGCGACCTGGTCGACACGCTCGGCCTCGACTACCGGCCGCCCGAACCGTCCGAACTCCCGCCGCACGCCCCGCCTTCGTGAGACGGGTGCGGCGCCCGCCTCGCGCAGTGCCCACACGCACCGGACGGTGGGGTCGACGGGCGGCCGTGGAGAGCCCGTCCGCCCCTGGGGGAGGTTTCCCGTGGTGTCCACGCGCTCGCCGGAGCGCGCCGTGCGCGGTGTCCCCGTGCGGTGGCGGAGCGCCCGCCCGTATCCGGGCGGAGGTGGCCTGCGGTGCCCGTGTGCGCCTGCCGGAGCGCGCCGGGCAGTACGTCGGCGCGCGGCCACGGATCGTCCGCCCGCGTCCGGGCGGATGCGTGCTGCCGTGCCCGAGCGCCCCGGACGGCAGGGTCAGCGCACGGCCTCGGGGGAGAGGCGGAAACGCTCCCGGTACCGGGCGGGGGTCGTGTTGAGGACGCGGCGGAACGCGCGCGTGAGCGTGTCGGTGCTGGCGAAACCGCAGGCCGAGGCCACCCGCTCCAGGGTGTCGTCGGTGGTCTCCAGCCGCTGGCGGGCCACCTCCACCCGGGCCGCCTCGATGTAGGCGGCCGGGGTGGTCCCCAGCTCGTTCTTGAAGATCCGGGTGAGCTGCCGCTCGCTGACATGGGCGTGGGCCGCCAGGTCGGGCACGGTGAGGGGCCCGGCCAGGTTGCGGGCGATGTGGTGGCGCAGGTCGTCGATGCGGCGCGTGGTCGACACCGGGTCCAGGGCCACGCTGAACTGGCTCTGCCCGCCGGGGCGCTTGAGGTACACCACCAGCTGCCGGGCCACCCGCAGGGCGGGCTCGCGCCCGAAGTCCTCGGCCACCAGGGCCAGGGACAGGTCGATGCAGGCGCTCAGCCCCGCCCCGGTCCAGATGTCCCCGTCCCGGATGAAGATCGGGTCGGCGTCCACCTCCACCCCGGGGTGCTCGGCGGCCAGCTGGCGGGCGGTCGACCAGTGCGTGGTGGCGCGCCTGCCCTCCAGCAGCCCGGCTGCGGCCAGCAGGTGCGCGCCCACGCACACCGAGGCGATGCGCCGGGAGCGCGGGGCCAGTCGCCGCACCTGGTCCACCACCGCCGGGTCGGCGACCGCCCGGATCCCGGAGCCCTCCCCGGTCTCGACCGAGCCCGGCACGAGCAGCGTGTCGATGCGCCGCCCGGCGACGTCGTCGAACGTGGCGTCGGGCAGCACCCGCACCCCCGCCGAGGTGGTGACCGGGTCCAGGGACGGCGAGGCCAGCACCACCTCGTAGCCGGTGGGGCCGCCCATCTCCCGCCGCAGCAGCGAGAACACCTCCGCGGGGCCGGTGACGTCCAGCAGGTCGACCCCCTCGAAGAGCATCACCACCACGAGCCGCCCCTCCACGGCACCTCCTCCGTTCGTCCCCTCGCACGGCGCGGACGGCGCCGTGCGCGTGCCCGCCCTCCGGCCGGAGCGCCCGCCCGCATGTCCGAATCTGCGGTTCGCACGACATTGCCGACATCAGGGTCCCGATCCTAGCGTGGACGGTGGCCGCTCCACGAGGGCGGACCGCCGACGCCGCACCCCGCGGCACGGCACGGAAAGGAAGAACGACACCGATGGCCTCCACCACCCTGCGCGACATCAGCGGCCTGGACCCGGCCCCGGCCGCGCTCGCCGACGCGACCCTGGTCCTCATCGACTACCAGAACACCTACACCCGGGGCGTGATGGAACTGGAGGGCTGGGACGAGGCCCTGGACGCCGCCGCCGACCTGCTGGCCCGGGCGCGCGAGGCCGGGACCCCGGTCGTCCACGTCGTCCACGACGGCGGCGAGGGCAGCCCCTACGACCTCCGCGAGGAGATCGGGGAGATCCACCCGCGCGTGGCACCGGCCGAGGGCGAGCAGGTCGTCGTCAAGAGCGCCCCTAACGCCTTTGTCGGCACCGACCTGCTGGAGCGCGTCAACGCCACCGGCCGCGGCGGGAACGTCGTCATCGCGGGCTTCATGACGCACATGTGCGTCACCTTCAGCTCCGAGGGCGCCTTCCTCAACGGGCTGCGGCCGACCGTCGTCGCCGACGCCTGCGCCACCCGGACGCTGCGCTCCCCGGTGGCCGAGGTGCCCGCCGCGCAGCTGCACGCCGCCGCCCTGGCCACCATCGGCGACCTGTACGGGGTGGTCGTCCCCACCGCCGCCGACCTGGGCTGAACCCGGGCGGCCCCGCCCCCGCACGGGGGCGGGGCCGCGGCCGGTCAGCGGCGGCGCGCGGCCGTCCGGGGCCCCGGGCCGCTCAGCGGGGCTCGCCCCCGCGGTCGCGCACCGACTCCCGCAGCCGCCCGAACACCCGGCCGGAGTGGATGCCGTCGTGCTCGAACTCGTTGGTGACCCACGCCCACGAGTTCCCCACCCCCTCCAGGGTGTCCAGCTGCAGGTGGGCGTCCACGTACAGGTCGTCGTAGTACACGGCGGCCGCCACGGGGACCTCGTTGGCGGCCAGGCGCTTCTCGTCGTACAGCGGCGGCCAGTCGGTGCGCCGGGCCAGCTCCTCCACCGCGGGGCGCAGCTCCTTCAGCAGCCGCACCTCCTCGAACATCCACGGGAAGGCCATCTCGCCGGTGAACATCAGCGGCCGGGCGTCCTCGGCGAACACCGGGCGCCGGTCGCGCTCGCGCTGGGCCGCCCAGGCGGTGGCGGTGCCGGGGCGGTCGGCGTAGATCGCCTCCTGGAGGGTCCAGTACAGCGGGTCGGCGGCGCTGGAGGTGCGCACCAGCACCTCCTGGAGGAAGCCGTCGGACAGCCGGCCGGGGCGGATGAACGCGCTCTCCACCAGCCAGTGCATCCGCTCGAACCCGGGCTTGCGGCCGAACTCGATGCCCAGGGTCTGGAACCGGCGGACGGTGAGCCGGTCGCCGTCGGGCAGGCGCACGTCGTCGGCGGCCAGGTGGTCGGCGATCGCCGCCACGGCCTCCACGTCCTGCGGGTAGCGGCGGCGGTACTCGGCGGTCTTGCGCTCCACCCGGGTGAAGGTCCGGCGGTACACCTCCTCCACGTCGGCGGGGACCCCGGGGACGCCGCCGCAGATGTAGCAGGCGTTGAGGGCCTCGGGGGCGTGGGAGAGGTAGGCCAGGGTCAGCCAGCCGCCGTAGCTCTGGGCCAGGGTGGTCCAGCGCCTGCCGCCGTAGACGGACTCCCGGACGTGCTCCATGTCGCGCACGATCGAGTCGGCGCGGAACCGGGACAGGTAGTCGGCCCCGGCGGCGGCGTCGCCGCGCTCGGCGACGGCCCGCGCGTCCAGGGGCGTGCTGCGCCCGGTGCCGCGCTGGTCGACCAGGACGATCCGGTACTCGCCGACGGCCTCCCCGATCCAGCCGGAGGGCTCCAGCGGGCGGGGGTTGGCCCCGCCGGGTCCACCCTGGAGGAAGGCGAGCAGGGGGAGGTCGTCCCCCTTGCGCTCGGGGGCGACCAGCTCCCGGACGAAGAGCTCGATCCGCTCCCCGCCGGGGTCGGACCAGTCCAGGGGGACGGTGACCGTGTGCTCGGTGACCCACAGCCCGGGCATGGCGTAGCCCATCAGCGATCTCCTCGGTGTCGGCCGCTTCCCGGGATTGGCGGATGCGGGGGGATTCGGGAAGTCGGCCCGAACATCGTAGGGGAGTTTTCGGCCTCGTTGTCCGATCCGGCGCGCGGGGCCTACGCCTCCTGCCGGCGCACCATCTCCCGGATCCAGACGGGCGCGAACGGGGACGTGCAGCCGGGGGGAGTGGGGTAGTCCTCCAGCACCCGCAGGCGCTCCCCGATCCCGATCGCCCGCTCCCGGTACCCGGGGTGCTCGATCCCGATCCGGGCCAGGCACTCGTTCATCGCCCACTGCAGGCGGTCGGGGGCGTCCTTCATCCGCGCCTCGACGGTGTCGAGCAGCCCGGCCAGGTCCAGGCCCTCGGGCCGCTTCGCCACGCGGTCGGTGGTCAGCGCCCATCCGGCGCTCGCGACCACCGGGTCCGGGTCGGAGAACCAGGCCAGGCGCAGCTCCTCGGCGTGCGGGCTCTTCTTGACCACGTAGTTGACGAGCCAGTCCTGCACCTTGGGCCTGCGCGCCTCGCGCAGCATGGTGTCCAGCTCCTCGCGCCCGAACGCCTTGGGGCGGCAGACCAGCAGCGCCAGCAGGCGCGCCGCCGTGTCGCCGGTCGCCCACAGTCCGACCGCGAGGTCCTGCTGTGTCTTCAGCCGCTTGGCGACCGCGCGCAGCTTCGTGAGGTTCACGCCGTGGTCGTCGCCGTGCTTCTCGTTGACCCGCCGGACCTTGGGGTCCTCCAGCGCGGCCAGCTCGGCCATCACCTCGGCCACCGTCGTTCCGCCCCGCGTCTCCCCGGCCATGCCGATCCCCTTTCTCACGTGCGGGTTCAGCCTACGGCGCGGGTCGGACGCCCGTCCCCTCCCTGGGTTCCCCGGGGTCTGCGGGGGCGCCGGGTCCTCCAGGGCCACCGGGGCCTCCGTGCTCTCGCGGGGACCGCAGGGCGGTCCGGCTCAGGACCCCGCCGCCCAGGGCGACCGCGGCCAGGGTCGCGAGGGCCGCGGGCAGACCGGCCGCGGTGGCGACCGCGCCGACGAGCAGCGGACCGCCCGCGTCGCCCAGCTCGCGGCCGAGTTCGGCGTTGCCCATCGTCCGGCCCATGCGCTCCTCGGGGGTGACGGCGGCCAGGTGGGCGAAGGCCAGCGGGGTGACGGTGCCGACGGCCAGGCCGATCACCGCGGCGCAGGCGAACAGCGTGACCGTGTTCGGGGCCAGCGCCAGCAGCAGGAGCGCGGCGGCGGCCGCCCACAGGCCCAGCATGCCCCCCGTGCGGGTGCCCATCCGGTCTTCGTCGCGCAGGCGTCCGACGGCCGGCTGGACCAGTGTCGAGGTGAGCGCGAGCAGCGCGACGGCCGCGGCCCCGGCCAGGGGGTGCAGCTCCAGGCGGACGGCCAGCAGGGGGAGGAAGCCGACGGCGACGCCCAGGACCGCGGTCGTGGTGGCGAGCAGCAGGGTGGGGACGAGGAAGCCGCGTTCGGTGGTCTGCCGGACCAGGTCGGCGACGGTGTAGCGAGGGCGGGGCACGACCGGCAGGGCGGGAACGGCGAGCAGCACCCACACGGCGGCGACGGCGGACAGCAGCCCCAGCGCCAGGTAGAGCGATCCGATGCCCCACAGGTGGGCGAGGCCGACGCCGATGAGCGGGCCCAGGACGTAGCCCAGGCTCTTCCACGCGCCGTACCGGCCGAAGGAGCGGCCCAGCCGCTCCCGCCCGGCCAGGCGCGCGACCGCGGCCGAGGAGGCGGGGGAGAACGCCGAGGCGGCGGCGCCCTGCCCGAGCCGGGCCAGGCCGAGCAGCAGCGGGGTGGGGGAGACGAGCGCGAGCAGCGACGCGGCGGTGAACGCGACCAGGCCGCCGACGATCACGGGCCTGGGGCCGATCCGGTCGCTGAGCGCGCCGAAGAGCGGCTTGAGCACGACTTCGGCCACGTCGTAGAGGGCGAGCATGAGGCCCAGGTGGATCAGGGACAGGCCGATGTCGTCGCTCTGGGCGCCGAGCACGCCGGCGACGCCGTGGGCGCCGAACGCGGTGGTGAAGCCGGCGAGGTAGAGCGGGGCCACGGGGCGCATGGAGGAGGATGCCGTCACGTAGAGGAATGTAACACCTGTTACTGAGGACCTGAAGAGGGGTGGGGGAGGGGGTGGTGGCAGTACCGCCCGGACCGGTTCGGAGCGGAACGGCCCGGGAGGCCGGGAGCGGATCCCGGCCCACCGGTCCCCGCACCACCGGCCCCCGGCCGCGGAACCGAGTGTTACGGTCGGGCCTGTGACGGACGATGCGGTGCGGTGGATGCTCGCGGTGGTACAGGTGCCGGCCAAGCCGTCCCGGCACCGCGTCGCGGTGTGGCGGGAGCTGCGGCGGGCGGGCGCCGTGCCGGTGTCCCAGGGGACCTGGGCGCTGCCGGCGGCGGAGGTCTTCCGCGAGGCGGCGGCCCGGGCCGGGGAACTGGCGGCCGAGGGCGGCGGGCGGGTGGCGGTGTTCGACGTCGAGCCGCGCGACGCGGCGGCGCGGGAGTTCATCGTGGACGCCTTCACGGCGGCGCGGGTGGACGAGTGGGGCGAGTACGCCACCGACTGCGGCCGGTTCCTGGAGGAGATCGCCAAGGAGATCGCGAAGGAGAAGTTCACCTTCGCGGAGCTGGAGGAAGAGGAGCAGAGCCTGGAGCGGCTGCGCCGCTGGTTCCGCGACCTCAAGAAGCGCGACGTCCTCGCGCTCCCGCAGGCCCGGGACGCCGCCGAGTGCCTGCGCGCCTGCTCCGACGCCCTGGACGACTACGCCGAACGCGTCTACGCGGCCGTCCACGGCGGTTCGTCGGAGGGGTGACCCGGGGCCGGGCGCGGGCGGGCGGAGCGGCGTGCGGGGGAGCGGGGAGAGCCGGGCGAGGGCGGGCATGGTGGGCGGGAGCGGAAAATCGGTCGACGGCTCCGGGGCGCCCTGACACGGTGGGGCACCATGACGAGCTCGGAACTTTTGACCGCCGCGGACGTGGAACTCATGCAGGGGTTGGCGCAGCGCCTCACCGCCACCCACCCGGAACTGGTGAACAGCGACGCGTCCTACGGCGAACTGGCCTGGAACTGGGGCAGGGGGCACGCGGCCTTCGCCGACAAGTGGCGGCGCCGGCTGTGGTTCTCCGACGGTGACCTGGTGGCGTGGGGGTGGGCGCAGCTGCCGCGCCGGGCGCGGCTCAGCGACGGGACGGTCAAGGAGGTCACCGGCGCCTACCTGGCCCACCAGGTCCATCCCGACCACGCGGGGCTGCTGGACGAGGTGATCGACTGGTTCGACGCGACCGCGCCGGGGCTGGAGCGCTCGGTGCTGCCGTGCGCCCTCGACGGGGCCGTCCTGGAGCGGTGGGCGGCGCACGGGTACGGGACCGACCCGGACGCGCTCGGGGACGAGGGGTCCTGGACCCAGTTCAACCAGCGGGACCTCACCGACATCGAACGGCCGGAGCTGCCGGACGGCTTCCGGTTCCGCACCGCGGAGGAGGCGGGGGCCGAGGCCGCCGTCCAGGCCCACCTGGACGCGTGGCGTCCCTCCGGGTACTCGATCGAGGCGTACGAGGGCGTGCGGGCGACGGCCGCGTACCGCGGTGACCTGCACGTTCTGGTGGAGGCGCCGGACGGGACGATGGCGTCCTCGGGGATCATGTGGTTCGACGAGGTGAACCGGACCGTCGAGTTCGAGCCGGTCGGGACCCATCCGGACTACCGGCGCCTGGGGCTGGGGCGGGCGATGCTCCTGCACGGGATGGGGCTGGCGAAGGAGGCGGGGGCCGTGCACGCGACGGTGGCCTGCCTGGGGGCGCCCGGGCACCCGTCGGCGCGCGGGCTGTACTACAGCGTGGGGTTCCACAAGTTCACGTGGGACGCGCCGCTGGTCAAGGGGGCGGACGCTTGAGCGCGGGCGGGGACGTCGAGTACGAGGCCAGGGTGCTGGAGGTCGACCCCGAACGGGTGGCCCGGCTCATCCTCGACAAGGGCGGAACGGACCTGGGGGAGGTGCTCCAGCGGCGTTACGTCTACGACCTCGCGCCGGAGGGGGACGTGTCCCGGTGGGTGCGGCTGCGGGACACGGGGGAGCGGGTGACGCTCGCGGTGAAGGAGATCGTCTCCGACGCCATCGACGGTACGCGGGAGACCGAGACCGAGGTGGGGGACTTCGAGACGGCGAACGTGCTGCTGGGGAAGCTGGGGTACACGGCGAAGGCCTACCAGGAGAACCGCAGGCACAGTTTCGTGCTGGAGGGGGCGCGGCTGGAGATCGACAGCTGGCCCCGGATACCCCCGTATTTGGAGGTCGAGGCCGACAGCCGCGAAGAGGTGGTGCGGGTGGCTGCGCTGCTGGGGTACGCGGAGGAGGAGCTGACGGGGGAGAATACCGTCAAGCTGTACACCCGCTACGGCATCGACCTGTCGGCGATCGAGGACCTGCGGTTCGAAGGACCGTGAGGGGGGCGGGGTCGGCCGTGGTGTGCCCCTCCGGTGATCGGAGGGGCGCACCACGGCTCGCGGGACCCCTGTTAAGACAGCGTGGAGCGGAGGAAGGCCGTCCACTCGGGGGAGGGGAAGGGGAGGTGCCCGGCGGTGGGGTGCTTGGAGTCCCGGACGGCCGCCCCGCAGGGCAGGTCCGCGACCTCGACACAGTTCGGTTCCTGGCCGCTGTGGCTGCTCTTCCGGAAGTTCGCAGGGATGTGCGCGACCTCGACGCAGTTCTCACCAGCACCGCTGTAGCTGCTCTTGCGAAAAACGAGATCTGTCACGATGAATCCTTCAGCGGTTCGCTCATGTCGCGAACGAAGTCTATGCTCTGGGCCACGGTCAGCGCGGCACTGCTCGCCTCACGCCACATGGCATCGTATCGGCGTATCTCATCCGGCCCCTCCACATACAGGGTGGATGTGGGGGTCTCGGCGTAGCCGATGGTCGGATCGCTTGGCTCCGGGAACTCCATGATCTGGAAGCTGCCCAGATTGGCGGCGTGCATCCCTGCTGTGAAGGGCAGTACCTGGATGGCGACGTTGGGCTTCGTAGCCATTTCGACCAAGTGTTGGAACTGTTCGCGCATGACGGCGTCCCCACCCGCATGCCGACGTAGGGCTGCTTCATCGATGACTGCGGCGTACTCCGGTGGGTGAAGCCGGTTCAGGATCTCCTGGCGTTCCATGCGGGCTTGCACATGGCGCTGAATGCGCTCTTCGGAGTAGGCGTTGGCGCCAAGGAAGACGGCCCGCGTGTAGTCGGGGGTCTGGAGCAGGCCGGGGATCACCTGGGCTTCATAGACCCGGATGAACGAGGCCTCGACCTCGAAAGAGGGAAGCCCGCTGGAACTGAAGACATCCTTGTACTTGGACCACCAGCCCGATTCCGCGGCGTCCTTGGCGAGTTGGTGCATGCTCTCCCAAGCTCTCCGGTCCACCTGGTAGAGCTCGGCGAGAGCGTCGATTTGGGCGGGGCGGATGCGCTTGAGGGAAGCGGTCTCCAACTTGCCCAG
The DNA here is from genome assembly GCF_018316655.1 of Nocardiopsis changdeensis. GTDB lineage: Bacteria > Actinomycetota > Actinomycetes > Streptosporangiales > Streptosporangiaceae > Nocardiopsis > Nocardiopsis changdeensis. The sequence goes on from NZ_CP074133.1 coordinate 3,219,902, forward strand.
GGTGGCTCGGGGGATACCCGATTTCTTCGCGGCGATGTCGAGGGTGTCGCCGGAGTCCTCGCGCAGGTCTCGCAGGATGCGGGCGAGCCGACGGCGGCGGATGGTCGGGCTGAGGGAGTTCTTCATGGGGGCAACCTATCAAGGCTCTCTGGAGATTCTCCATAACGCTTGACTGTGGAGAATCTCCAGAGCATGATGAATGTGCGGCTGGTGAGCGCTCCCTTACCTAGGGTGGGTGAGGGTTCTTGCTGGTCAGACTATGCCGCGGCCGTCCCCCGCGCCTGTGGAATGCGCAAGTTCACCCTGCGCGGATGGACGTACCGGTCGGGTTCGTTCGAGGTTCTTCACCACATCCATGCCAAGGAGTGTCTTTGTCATGCTCGCAATCGTTCCCTTTCCCCCGCCGATGCCGCCGTTGCCGGAGGTGACCCTGCCTCTGGGAGAGCTGGTGCCGCGGCGGTGCCGGCACTACTTCAACCCGCACGCCCGCCGGGCGCACTACAAGGTGCGCTCCTACGAGTTCGGATCGTCGCCGCAGCTGATGCCGCTGGTGCGGGCGTTCCTGGACGCCAGCGCCGCCGAACGCGACGCCGACTATCGCTACCTGTTCACCCTGCTCGGGTCGGAGCTGGCCGCGAACGCGCTCACCCACTCCCGCTCGGGACGGCCGTTCGGCACCTTCACGTTGCGCTGCGAGCGCAGCCGTACCGGACTTCGCCTGACCTGCACCGACCAGGGGCACCCGGACGGGCGCACCACCCCGGAGGGGCAGCGCGAGTACCTGGTGGCCGACCCCGCCGGGCTGGACGTGGGAGCCGAATCGGGTCGGGGGCTCGCCCTGGTCGATGCCCTGGCCACCTCCTGGGGTGACAACGGCATCGCCGACCACCGGCAGGTGTGGTTCTTCCTGGCCTACGACCTGACCGGCAACCCCTGGGCCACTGCGGCCTGAACGGACTTCGCGTCCTGAACGCGAAACGGGCCCAGGAGAGCGCGGCAACGCTCCCCGGGGCCCTCAATCCCGAAATCCACAGTTCCACGTGTAAGAAAGCAGGATCGGTGACGCATCCTATCCCGCGCCCCCGCCCGCCGACCGGACCGCCCAGGCCCCTGCCCAGGCGCCCCCGTCCTCCGAAGGAGTGGGCTGCCTGACCGGAGCCGCGCCCCGCCCGCGCCTATGCGGGCGGGGCGTTCTGTGTTTCCCGGAACCCGACAAGGGCTTCTCCGTCGTGGCGTTCGTGGTGGGGCCGCGATGGTTGTGGGGTGCCCGTTGCCCTGGCGCGCTCAGTCCGGTAGAAAGCCTTGGAGCTTAAGAACGAAGCTTGGGCGTTTTGTCTGTTTCTTGAAAAGTCATAAAATCGGTCGGTTCCCGGTGGCATATGCCCAGGTCATTTACTGTGCTCCCCGCGCACGCGGGGATGGTCCCCCGCCACTGGGACGCCGACCACGACCAGGACGGTGCTCCCCGCGCACGCGGGGATGGTCCCGGGGTTTCGGCGTGATGGTATAAAAAAGCCCAGTGCTCCCCGCGCACGCGGGGATGGTCCCCGGACCAGGTGGAACAGGTGACCGGCGACCCGGTGCTCCCCGCGCACGCGGGGATGGTCCCCCGGCCGGGATCATGGCGGGGGCCGCGATCCAGTGCTCCCCGCGCACGCGGGGATGGTCCCGCGGCGCGGATGTGCATGACCGACGCGGTGGCGTGCTCCCCGCGCACGCGGGGATGGTCCCGCGGCGCGGATGTGCATGACCGACGCGGTGGCGTGCTCCCCGCGCACGCGGGGATGGTCCCGACTCAAAGAGCAACAACAAGCCATTCCTATTGTGCTCCCCGCGCACGCGGGGATGGTCCCACGGGCAGAGCCAGCAGCCCGACCCCGACCGAGTGCTCCCCGCGCACGCGGGGATGGTCCCGCCGACACGCACTTCGGGAGGACCCGTTGACCGTGCTCCCCGCGCACGCGGGGATGGTCCCACGAGGACGACCCCGACAACCCGCTGCTGGCGGTGCTCCCCGCGCACGCGGGGATGGTCCCTGGAGACAACGGCCTTGGACGCCCCGACCACAGTGCTCCCCGCGCACGCGGGGATGCTCCCGGCGAGTCGGCCGACGACGCTACCCCGGAGCAGTGCTCCCCGTGCATGCGGGGATGGCCTTTGGTCCTGTCAGCCTGTCAGCCACAGGGAGACCGCCCCGATCACACCGGCGGCACCGGCGACCCCAGCAGCACCGTCACCGGTGCCGCGATCACCGACACCACCCTGATCCCCACCTCCACCGGCGACTTCCCCGTGTGGAACGCCACCGGGCTGCGGAACATCCACCACCGTTTCCCGTTCACCACGAACGGCCACGCCAGCGGAACCCCCGACCTCGTGAGCCAGTCTCCGAGGACGTGCACCAGAGCCCCCGCGAACACCACCGAACCGATCAACCACCACGCCGGTGTCTGCTCGTACCCCAGCATCGCCGCCACCGCCAGTCCTCCGGCGATCCACAGCGTCGCGTGCTTGCGCTTCCTCAGTGAGCCCAGCTTCTTCATCGGCCGCAGCACCGTCCCCAGTCCGAGGGCGACCATCGCGAACACCACCAGGCCCGCACCCAACGGCACCAGCGACACCAGCAGAGCGACCAGCCCGAACACCGCACACGCCGGCACGGTGTGGGTGAGGTACCGGTGCCCGCCCTCCTGCGGATGTCGCCGCTCCACGTCGGTGGCGGTCCTGCGGTACACGGCCTTGGAGGCGTCCCGGAGTTTGCGGGACGCCAGCTCCGTCACCCGTCCCAGCGACCGGCCGACCGTGGACCCGGGCTCGTCCAGGTCCGGGAGCAGAGCCGCGCCGCCGCCGATGAGGGCGCACCACAGGGCGGTGAACGGATCGGTCTGGACGGCGACCGCGACGGCGGCTCCGGCGAGCAGGCCGGTCGCGGCGTGCGAGGTACCCATCATGGGGGGCTCCAAAATGCAGGGGAGGGAAGGGCGCCTTGACTGTCTCTCGGACATACGACAAGAACCCGGATAAATGTGCCAGAAGGTTGTTCGTGAATGCTCCCCGTGCATACGGGAGCCGGGACGACGGACACGACTCCCGAGCCTTCTGCATGAGGTGACGGGCGGCGATCTCGGCGAACCGCGTCTCGGCCCCCTTCGGTGAGGGCGCACAGGCGACCGCGAACCGGCAGGGCGCTCCCCGCCCCGAGGGTGCGCGCCGTCGGTGGTCGGCCCGGCGCGGGTACCGCGTGACCGGCGGCGTTCGGGAGCGGAGAACGGCGGGGCCATGCCACCGCGGCGCGGACGGGCCCGGCGGGCGGATGCGTTCCCGTGGCTCAACCCATCGCCACCAGGAACACCACAGACGGAGAAGACCGCACGGCCGGAGGGGTACCCGGGCAGCGCATCGCTTCACCACGGCACAGGGGGAGGAACGCGGCACTAGTCGGGGTTCAGGACCTCGTCGTTCGCGTGCGTGCCGAACTCGGCGACGCGCACCTCCGCGATGCGCTCGTACCGGCTGATCCGGTCGGCCCACTCCGCGTCGACGCCGAACGCCGCCTTCGCGAAGCCCACCCTCCCGATGGCCTCCGCCAGCTCCGGATCGCCCGGGGCCAGCAGCCGCAGCGGCGCGTCGAGCGCCACGGTGTGCGGCGGCACGAAGAACTCGTCCGGCACCACCGTGCGCGCATGGACGAGTGCGCCCACGGCGACGACCGCGCCGGCCCCCAACCGGGCGCTCTGAAGGACCGTTGCCGCGGTCGCCACATAGGCGCACCTGCCGACCTCGCAGCCCAGCAGCGTGGCGTGCGGCCCGACGAAGACGTGGTCGTGGACGAGCACCGGCTGGTCACCGGCGACCGCGGACGCGCGCAACACCGCGTTCTCGCAGATTACGGCGGCCTCCCCGACCTCGATCCGGGACCCCTCGGAGTCGAGCACCGCGCCGTACATCACCCGGGCTCTGGGGCCCACACGGACGTCACCCACGAGCGTGGCCGTGGGGGCCACGTAGGCGGTGGGATGGACCTGCGGCTCTTGGCCGCGATGCCGGATGCGGATCCCCTGTGCTCCAACGGTCATGAGCGGATTGTCGACCAAGGGGGCGCAGGAGCGCTGGCGGATTTCAGACGCCGCGTTCGCCGGTATCCGTGCCGCCCGCCGCCTGCCGATCCACGGCTCCCATTGCCCGGACCCGATCCATCCGGTAGAAACCCCTGAGAGCCCACCGAGCAAGGCCGGGCGTTTTGTCCGTTTCTTGAAAAGTCATAAAATCGGCCTGTTCCCAGGGGTATCCGCGCAGGTCATTTACTCTGCTCCCCGCGCACGCGGGGATGGTCCCCCCGCCACCCGGCAGGAGGCCGACCGCCTCCACTGCTCCCCGCGCACGCGGGGATGGTCCCCCTGAAGACGGGTTGAGGTTGGGTTGCATGGCCTGCTCCCCGCGCACGCGGGGATGGTCCCGCCTCGGCACTCAACACCCGGTAGACGGTGCCCTGCTCCCCGCGCACGCGGGGATGGTCCCCACCAGACCGGAGAGACGACACCGTGACCGAGCTGCTCCCCGCGCACGCGGGGATGGTCCCTTCCTGGTCGACCGGGCGGGCACCGTCTACGACTGCTCCCCGCGCACGCGGGGATGGTCCCTACTCCAAATTACCGGCGAGTAGGACTCCAAACTGCTCCCCGCGCACGCGGGGATGGTCCCGTCCACCAGGCGCGGACCGCCGCCTACAACGCCTGCTCCCCGCGCACGCGGGGATGGTCCCTGCAACGTCCCCGGTGTCGACCCGGTCTGGAGCTGCTCCCCGCGCACGCGGGGATGGTCCCACGGCGATCCAGGAAGCCGTGGACGCCTACGGCTGCTCCCCGCGCACGCGGGGATGGTCCCCGTGCCGCGCAGCTCAACGAAGCGGTCTTGGACTGCTCCCCGCGCACGCGGGGATGGTCCCCTCAGGGTGAGCACGAGCGGTTCGTCGGGGGTCTGCTCCCCGCGCACGCGGGGATGGTCCCCCGAACCCGGCCACCGGAACCCCACCGGCGGGCTGCTCCCCGCGCACGCGGGGATGGTCCCGGGTCGGGAACGACCCGAGACCGGAGCAGGTGCTGCTCCCCGCGCACGCGGGGATGGTCCCCATGCAGTTCGACGACCACCCCCTGATGCAGGCTGCTCCCCGTGCACGCGGGGATGGTCCCCTTATCTGCGCACTTGTGTGTCACTCATGTATCTGCTCCCCGCGCACGCGGGGATGGTCCCGCGACGACCTTCACCTGGTCGCTGCGCATCATCTGCTCCCCACGCATGCGGGGGGCTTGTGGGCTGGGCCCGGATGTGGGTGAGGGGCCTGCCTGGCGTGAGGGCAGGGCCTTGCGGATGGCCCCGTACGGCCACGGGGGTGTACGAGCGCCCCCGACATGTGGCATGCTCGGATTTGGGCACTCGTCCAAGGCGATCGCCCAAAAACTGGTTCAGGAGGACGCATGACCACACAGCGAGCGCAGGAGGTGCGGGAGCGCCTGCTGGCCGCCGCGGCGGAGCTCATCGCGGAGCGGGGCTGGGCGGGGGTGAGCACCCGGGTCCTGGCCGAGCGGGCCGGGGTGGGGCCCGGGCTGGTCCACTACCACTTCTCCTCCCTGCGCGCCCTGCTCAACGAGGCCGCCCTGCGCACCATGTCCGGCGTCGTCCTCGAAGGCGCCGCCCACCTCCCCGGCACCACCGCCCGAGAGGGCCTCGACCTGATGCTCGGCAAGCTGGACGCCTACTCCGGCGACGACCCCACCTCGGTCCTCTTCATCGAGACCTACCTCGCCGCCGGGCGCGACGCGGAACTGCACCAGGCCCTCACCCGCCTGCTGGCCGACTTCCGCGACCTGCTCGCCGACTGGATGCGCGCCGCCGGCGTCCCCGACCCCGACACCACCGCCCGCGTTCTCGCCTCGGCCGTGGACGGGCTCATGCTGCACCGCCCCCTGGACCCCTCCCTGACCGCCGAGACCGTCGTCCCCGTTCTGCGCAGGCTCCTCGTCGGAGCCGTTGAGGAGTCACGATGAGCACACCCCACGCCGTCATCGCCGGAGCCGGGATCGCCGGCCTGGCCCTGGCCCGGCGCCTGGCCCACCACGACTGGCGGGTCACCGTCGTCGAACGCGCCCCCGGCCCGCGCCCCCAGGGCTACATGATCGACTTCTTCGGCCCCGGCTACGACGCCGCCCGGATCATGGGCCTGCTGCCCCGCCTGCGCGAACTCGGCCACGACTTCTCCGAGGCCGTCCTGGTCGACGAGCGGGGCCGCCGCCGCGCCTCGGTCGGTTTCCAGCGCTTCGCCGAGGCCCTGGGCGGCTCCGTCGTCTCGATCATGCGCCCCGACCTGGAACTGGCCCTGCGCGAGTCCCTCCCGTCCAATGTGGACCTGGTCTACGGCACTGCCCTGACGGGTGTGGAGGAGCACCCCGACGGCGTCGCGGCGCGGCTGTCCGACGGCCGCGTCCTGGAGGCCGACCTGCTCGCCGGAGCCGACGGCATCCACTCCACCGTGCGGAGCCTGGTCTTCGGCCCGGAGGAGGACTACCTGCACCACCTGGGCTTCCACACCGGGGCCTTCGTCTTCGAGGACGCCGCCCTGCACGCCCGCACCCGGCAGCGCTTCCTGCTCACCGACAGCCTCGGCGCCCAGATGGGGTTCTATGCCTTGGAGGGGTCCAAGGTCGCCGTCTTCACCGTGCACCGGACTCGGGACACCACCCTGCCCGAGGACCCCCGCCGGGCCCTGCGCGAGGCCTGCGCGGGCCTGGGCTGGGAGGTGCCCCGGGCGCTGGAGCTGTGCCCCGAGCCCGCGCAGGTCTACTACGACCACGTCGCCCAGGTGCGGATGGACTCCTGGTCCCGGGGCCGGGTGGTGCTCCTCGGGGACGCCTGCCAGGCGGTGTCGCTGCTCGCGGGCCAGGGCGCCTCGATGGGCGTGGGCGGGGCGTTCGTCCTGGCCGAGGAACTCGCCGGGGCGCCCACCCTGCGCGAGGGGCTGGAGCGCTACGAGGCGCGGTGGCGGCCCGTGGTGGAGGAGCGCCAGCGCGCGGCCCTCACCGGGACCTCCTGGTTCCTCCCCGACACCGCGCTGCGCCTCCGGCTGCGCCGCCTGGTCCTGCGGCTGTCGGCCCTGCCCGGGGTGGACCGCCTGGTGGCCTCGGCGGTGTCGGGCAAGCCCAGCCGGGTGATCGGCGACCTGGCCTCCGCCTCCCCGGGCGAGCGCACCGCCCCCTGAGCCCCGGCCGGGACCCGACCGAACGCGCACGCCGACTGTCGGGTCGCGCCGCCCGGGCACCGCATAGCGTTTCCCGCGGACGGGGCACGCCGCCCCGCGACCGTGGTGAGAGGAGACCGCACATGCTGTCCGAGCGCGACGTCGAGGCGTTCGTCCGGGACGGGTACGTCGCCCTGCGCGGCGCGTTCCCCCGCGAACTCGCCGACCGGGGGAGGGAGCTGCTGTGGGCCGACCTGGACTGCGACCCCGGCGACCCGGCCACCTGGACCCGGCCGGTCATCCGGCTCGGCGGCTACCACGACCCGCCGTTCCGCGAGGCCGCGTGCGCCCCCGCGCTGCTCGAGGCGTTCGACGCGCTGGTGGGGGAGGGGCGCTGGCAGCGGCCCGGCGGGCTGGGCACGTTCCCCGTGCGCTTTCCCAGCGAGGAGGACCCCGGGGACGCCGGCTGGCACCTCGACGCCTCGTTCGCCGGAGAGCAGGGGGAGGCCCGGATCAACCTCCGCTCGCGCGGGCGCGCGCTGCTGATGCTCTTCCTGTTCTCCGACGTGGGGCCCGACGACGCACCCACGCGCATCCGGGTGGGCTCGCACCGGGACCTGCCCCGGCTGCTGGCCGACGCGGGCGACGAGGGGCGCGAGTTCATGGACCTGTGCGGCGAGGCGGTACCTGTCAGTGAGGGACGGCCGGAGGCACTGGCCACCGGAGAGGCGGGCGACGTGTTCCTGTGCCACCCGTTCCTCGTGCACAGCGCGCAGCCGCACCGGGGCTCCGTGCCGCGCTTCATGGCCCAGCCCCCGCTGCTCCCGGTGGGGGAGCTCGACCTCGAGGCCGAGCACCCCACCCCGGTGGAGCGCGCCGTCATCGAGGCGCTCCGCGACGGCTGACCCGCGGCGGCCCGGGGGGCGTTGTCCACCGGGCCGCGCGGCAGCCGCCCCGGGCGCGGGTTCACGCGCCGGGGGAGCCGGAGCCCTCGGCCGCGGACGCCTGGTAGAGGTCCGCGTAGGTCGGCGTGTCCTTGATCAGGTCGTCGCAGAAGGCGGCGACGTCGGGGCCGATGAGGTCCATGACCCCGGTGCCCGCTGCGGCCCCCTCCTCGAAGAAGTCGACGATCCCCGAGAGCAGGTCCCCCTCGGCCAGGCCGACCGGCCCGACCTTGAAGTAGTACCTCTGGATCTCCTTGTAGACGATCTGGTAGTCCGGCGGCAGCGCCTTGACCCGCGCCACGTGCGCGCGCCACTGCCGCTTGCCCTCGATGATGTCCTGGACGCCCATGTCAGCCTCCCAGCCGGGCCAGTTTCCTCGCGACGTTCCGGTTCAACTGCTCGCGCCACCGGTCCCGGTGGCTCCGAGCCCCCTCCCCGCCGGCCAGCGCCGCGCAGAAGCCCGCGACGTCGTCGCCCAGGACGTCGCGGACGTCCTGCCCGTCCGCCGCGGTCTCCTCCAGCAGCCCCAGGGCGCCGTCGAAGATCGGCATCAGGTTGCGTCCCGAGAAGTCCGAGTAGGGGTACAGGTGGGCCTTGATCTGCTCCCACGCCTCCCGGTGGCCGGCCGGCAGGGCCGCGGCCCGGGCCTCGAACGCCTTCCACTCCCGGGTGAGGTCGCTGCCCGTCACCGTCTCCCAGAGGTTCATCTCCCGTCCTTCCTGAGCTTCTCGATCCGGTCCGAGACGTAGTCCCACTTGGCCCAGAACGTGGCGAGCTGCGCCCGCCCCGCGTCGTTGAGCGCGTAGAACTTGCGCGGCGGCCCCACCCCGGAGGGCCGTTTCGTCACCTGGACGAGGCCGTTCTTCTCCAGGCGCAGCAGGATGGTGTAGACCGTCCCCTCGACGACGTCGGCGAAGCCGAGCTCGTTCAGCCGCCGCGTGATGGCGTACCCGTAGGTCTCCTCGCCGCCGATGATCTCCAGCACGCAGCCCTCGAGCGTGCCCTTCAGCATCTCCGTCAGGTCTTCCATCGCAGGTCCTCTTCAGTCCTCCTGGTACTTCGTGGCACAGAGTACTACTATAAAGTACCACAAGGTAGCGGTGGACGTGAGGCGAACGGGAGAACCCGGCTCGGGGTCCGGGCGCGGTCGCCGCCCCCTCGGCAATACCTCGGCCGGACCGGCGAGGCGCTCCCGCCGTTCGGGCCCGACATGGCGCAGGATCGGTTGCGGGACCACGGCACGGGGAGGACACCATGACGGAACGGAAGGGCATCCCGGTACGGGCCTGCCTGCTGGGCCTGGCGGCCGGATCGCGGGCCAGCCTGGGCGTGGGGACCGCGCTGCGCACCGTCCCCTGGGGCGGCCGGGCGCTGACCGTCCTGACGGTGCTCGGCACCGCCGCGGAGTTCGTCGGCGACAAGCTCCCCGGAGTCCCCAGCCGCCTGGGCTGGGCGGGGCTCGCCCCCCGCATCGCCAGCGCCGCCGCCGGCGGCGCCCTTCTGGCCCGCGCCGCGGGCGCCCCGGCCCTTCCCGCCGCCCTGATCGCGGGCGCCACCGCCCCCGCGGGGGCCTGGGCGGGCGTCGCCTGGCGCGAGGCGTGGGGCTGCGTCGGCCCGGACACCGCCGGGGCCCTCGTCGAGGACGCCGTCGCGCTCGCCGTCTCCTCGGCCGCCGCCCGGGGCCTGGCCCGCGAGGACTGACCAACGCACCCGGCGCGGACCGGGCGTCCGCCCGCGGACCCGGACGGACGACCGAAAAGCCGGAAGAATCAGGGAATTTCGACCGAACGGCTCCGAACGGTGACTTCGCCATCACAGGTGCGCTGAGCTGCGCCTTTGTGTGCGACGGGGGTGGGATTCCCAGGTCCGGGCCCTCGGGAACCCCTGGGGTTGCGGGAATCCTGGTTCACACCTGCACCTCCCGTCACTCTAAGGTTCGCTCATGATCAACAATCGGAACGGGCGCCCCATCGTGCGAGGCGAGTCCCCCGCCCTGGTCGGCGAACTCCTGGCCGACTTCGAAGCGCGCACAGGGGCCGCGCACACAGCCGCCTTCGACCTGGACGGCGTCCTCCTCGGCCACGCCGGGCACCCCGACGACGAGGCGGCCACGGCGCGCGCCGAGCAGTCGGCCTCCAGCTCCTACATGCTCGCCTCCCTCTCCACCGGGGTGGGCACCACCCTGCCCTCCCTCAGCCGCCCCGGGGGGCTGGGCCGCCCCGACCACCTGCTGCTGCGCTACCGCGGCCGCGACGAGAACGGCCGCCGGCCCTCGCCCTGGTGGGTGCTGGTGGTCCCCGTCCCCGAGTGGGGCGGCCTGGTCACCGAGATCCCGCCGGGCTCCGACGCCTCGGTCACCGCGGTCATGAGCGAGCTGCTGCTGTCCTCCGAGCGCATCCACGCCGCCCTGGCCGAGGCCGGGCTCGTCGGCGGCTGACACGCCCTCCCGGAACGCCGAGGGGCCCCGGCCGTCCGGCCGGGGCCCCTCGGGCCTCGCTTCACGTCCTCACGCGGTGGCCCCGCGCCTGGGCAGGCGCCACTCGGGCCGCGGGAAGTGGCAGGTGTACCCGTTCGGGTACTTCTCCAGGTAGTCCTGGTGCTCCGGCTCGGCCTCCCAGAAGGCCCCCGCCGGCTCGACCTCGGTGACCACCGGGCCCGGCCACAGGCCGGACGCGTTCACGTCGGCGATGGTGTCCTCGGCGACCTTCCTCTGGTCCTCGTCCACGTAGTAGATCGCCGACCGGTAGCTCATCCCGATGTCGTTGCCCTGGCGGTTCAGGGTCGTCGGGTCGTGGATCTGGAAGAAGAACTCCAGCAGCTCCCGGTAGGAGGTCCGCTCCGGGTCGAAGTGGATCTCGATCCCCTCGGCGTGCGTCCCGTGGTTCCGGTAGGTCGCGTTCTCGACGTCGCCCCCGGTGTAGCCCACCCGGGTGTCGACCACCCCGGGGAGCCTGCGGATGAGGTCCTGCATGCCCCAGAAACAGCCTCCGGCCAGGACGGCGCGCTCGGTCGTCATCTGTGACCACCCTTTCTTCGTGCGGCGTCCTTCATAACACCTCCGGGCCGCGGGGAGTTCCCGCCGCCCCGGGCGCGCGGGTGCGGGCCCCGCCACACGGCCGCGGACCCGCTCCCGCCCAGGTGGGGATGCCGTAGAACACAGCGCCGCAGCGGGAATGTCCTAAACATGTGGAAGGTTGGGAGTTTTCCGGGAGAGAATATTTGCACTCCCTGCATCCCCCGCCTGCATCCCCCGCGCACTGACGGACACCACGAACCACAGAGGACACTTGTGACCGGGACACCCACACCATCCGACCGCGCGCCGGAGACCGCCGACACCGGGCCGGAGCCGCGCGCCGACCGCCTGGTCATCCCGTTGCTCCTGGTCTCGGCGTTCGTCGTCATCCTCAACGAGACCATCATGGGCGTGGCCCTGCCCGCGCTCAACAAGGACCTGGGCATCTCCGTCTCCACCGGGCAGTGGCTCACCTCCGCCTTCATGCTGGTGATGGCCGTGGTGATCCCCGCGACCGGCTACCTGCTCCAGCGCTTCCACGTGCGGCAGGTGTTCATCGCCGCCATGTCGCTGTTCACCCTGGGCACCCTGCTGTGCTTCCTGGCGCCGGGCTTCGCGTTCCTGCTCATGGGGCGGGTCGTCCAGGCCGTGGGCACGGCGATCATGATGCCGCTGCTCATGACCACCATCCTCAACACCGTGCCCGCCGAGCGGCGCGGCCGCACCATGGGCAACATCTCCATCGTCATGTCGGTGGCGCCCGCCGTCGGCCCGACGCTGGCCGGCCTCATCCTCAGCGTCCTGGACTGGCGCTGGATGTTCGGCCTGGTGCTGCCCATCGCCCTCCTGGGCCTGACCCTGGGCGCCCTGTTCATCCGCAACGTCACCGAGCCGCGCCCCTCCACCATCGACATGTTCTCGGTGCTGATCTCGGCGTTCGCGTTCGGCGGCCTGGTGTACGGCTTCTCCAGCCTGGGCGGCCACGGCGGCGGCCCGATCCCGCCGCAGCTGGCCATCGGCATCGGCGCGGTGGCGCTGGTGGTGTTCGTGTGGCGGCAGATCCGCCTCCAGCGCGACGAGCGCGCCCTGCTGGACCTGCGCGTGTTCCGCTCCACCCAGTTCTCGATCTCCATCGGGCTGGTCGCGGTCAGCTTCATGGCCCTGTTCGGCACGCTGATCCTGCTGCCGCTGTACATGCAGAACGTGCTGGAGTACGACACCCTGGCCACCGGCCTGGCCCTGCTGCCGGGCGGCCTGACCATGGGCCTGATCGCACCGTTCGTCGGCCGCCTCTACGACAAGCTCGGCCCCCGGCCGCTGGTCATCCCGGGCGCCGCGCTGGTGTCGGCGATCCTGTGGGCGATGACGACGTTCGACACCCAGACCCCGCTCGGGTTCATCATCGCCACCCACGTCATGCTCACCATCGGCCTGGGCCTGATGTTCACGCCGCTGCTCACCGGCGCCCTGGGGTCGCTCACCCCGCAGCTGTACTCGCACGGCAGCGCGGTCGTCGGAACCGTGCAGCAGGTCGCGGGCGCGGCGGGCACGGCCGCGTTCGTCGCGGTGATGGCGGCCTCCACGGCCGGCTACCTGGGCGACGGCCTGCCGGAGACCGAGGCCATGGCGGGCGGCATCCACGTCGCCTTCCTGCTCGGCGCCTCGATCTCGGTGCTGGCGTTCGCGGCCACGTTCTTCGTGCGCCGCGCCGCCGCCGGCACCGGGGAGGTCCCGGCGGCCGCCGCCGCGCACTAGCCGCACCACGCCACGGCCGGCTCCCCACCGGGAGCCGGCCGTTCGCGTGCCCGGGACCGGACGCCGGGATCGGTTCCCCCCGCCGTGTCGGCTTCGTTCCGCCGTGCCCCCGTCGCAGACTGTGGGGAGCCGTCGCCCACGGCCGCGCAGATCACGGAGGGGGCACCCGCAGTGGACGTCACGATCACCCTGCACGTCGACGGCCGCGAGCACGAGCTCACCGTCGACACCCGCACGGGGCTGCTGGACGCCCTGCGCGACCGGCTGGGGGAGACCTCGCCCAAGAAGGGGTGCGACCACGGGCAGTGCGGCGCCTGCACCGTCCTGGTGGACGGCCGCCGCATCCTGTCCTGCCTCGCGCTGGCCGTCGCCCACGACGGAGCGGAGGTGACCACCGCCGCCGGGCTGGCCCCGCCGGGCCGGCTGCACCCGGTGGCCCGCGCCTTCGTCGACCGCGACGCCCTCCAGTGCGGCTACTGCACCCCGGGGCAGGTGTGCTCGGCCGTCGGCGTCATCGACGAGGCCGCCCGCGGCTGGCCCAGCCTCGTCACCGGGGACACCGGGGACACCGGGGATACCGGGGAAGGGGCGCCGGTCCCGCTGGACCGCGAGGAGATCCGCGAGCGCATGAGCGGCAACCTGTGCCGCTGCGGGGCCTACCCCCGCATCGTCGAGGCGGTCGAGGAGGCGGCACGGTGAGGCCCTTCGACTACAGCCGGCCGACGGACGCCGCCGCGGCGGTCGCCGAGGTCTCGGCCGATCCCGGGGCCGCCTACCTGGCGGGCGGCACCAACCTGGTCGACCACCTCCGGCTGGGCGTCGAACGCCCCGGCCGCCTCGTCGACCTGCGGTCCCTGCTCGACGACGGCGTCGAGGAGCTGCCCGGGGGAGGGCTGCGGATCGGCGCCGGGACGCCCAACGCCGACCTGGCCGCCCACCCCCTGGTCCGCCGGCGCCACCCGATGCTGTCGGCCGCCCTGCTCTCGGGCGCCTCCGGGCAGGTGCGCAACGCCGCCACCACCGGCGGCAACCTGCTCCAGCGCACCCGGTGCCCCTACTTCCGGAACCCCGCCACCCCCTGCGACAAGCGCGAACCGGGGACGGGGTGCTCCGCACTGGAGGGGCACGGCCGCCACAACGCGGTCCTGGGCGCCTCCCGCCACTGCGTCGCCGTCCACCCCTCGGACATGGCGGTGGCGCTCACCGCCCTCGACGCGCGGGTGCGCGTCCTGGGCCCCGGCGGCGAACGCGTCGTCCCCATGCCCGGCCTGCACCGCCTGCCCGGCGAGGAGCCGCACCGCGACACCGTGCTGGAGCACGGGGAGCTCATCACCGCGGTGGACCTGCCCGACCCGCCCGGCGGGCAGCGCTCGGCCTACCGCAAGGTGCGCGACCGGGCCTCCTTCGCCTTCGCCCTGGTGTCGGTGGCCGCCGCGCTGGAGGTCGACGGCGGCCGCGTGCGGCGGGTCCGGCTGGCCCTGGGGGGCGTGGCGCACGCCCCCTGGCGCGCCCGCCGCGCCGAGGAGGCCCTGACCGGCGGCCCCGCCACCGAGGACGCCTTCCGCGAGGCGGCCCGCGCCGAACTCGCCGACGCCCGCACCGGGCCCGACAACGCCTTCAAACCGGGGCTGGCGGTCTCCACCGTCACCGCCGTGCTGCGCGACCTGGCCGGGGAGGGGGACCGGTGAGCGGGCGGGACGGAACGCGCGCCCTGGGACTGCCGCTCGCCCGGCTGGAGGGCGCCGACAAGGTCACCGGCCGGGCGCCCTACGCCTACGAGCACCCCCTGCCCGACCCCCTGTACCTGCACCCCGTGACCTCGACCGTCGCTCGGGGGCGGATCACCTCCGTCGACGCCTCCGCCGCCCGCGGCACGGACGGGGTCCGCCTCGTGCTGACCCACACCACCGCCGAGCGCCTCGCGGACACCGAGGACCGCGAGTTCGCCGTCCTGCAGTCCGACCGGGTGGCCTTCCACGGGCAGCTCGTCGCCGCCGTGGTCGCCGACACCCCCGAGACGGCCCGCGAGGCGGCCGCCCTGGTGCGGGTGGACTACGCGGTCGAGCCGCACGACGTGGTCCTCACCGCCGACCACCCGGGCCTGTACCGCCCCGAGGACGAGGACGACCCGGCCGACACCGAGCAGGGCGACCCCGACGCCGAGCTGGCCCGGGCCCCGGTCGTCGTCGACCGCACCTACCGCACCCCCATGGAGCACAACAACCCCATGGAGCCCCACACCACCGTCGCCGTGTGGGACGGCGACGGTGGCGGGCTGACGCTGTACGACTCCACCCAGGGCGCCCACCCGGTCCGGGAGACGGTCGCCGGGGTGCTCGGCCTGGACCCCGCACGGGTCCGGGTGGTGTCCCCGCACGTGGGCGGCGGGTTCGGGTCCAAGGGGTCGGCGCACGCGCACAACATCCTCGCCGCCATGGCCGCCCGGGAGCTGCCGGGCCGGCCGGTCAAGTTCGCGCTGACCCGACCGCAGATGTTCTCCCTGGCCGGGCACCGGACACCGACCGTCCAGCGGGTGCGCCTGGCCGCCGAGCGCGACGGCCGCATCCGCGCCCTGGTCCACGACTCGGTGGAGCACACCTCCACGGTCAAGGAGTTCACCGAGGGCAGCGCGGCGGTCTCGCGCATGATGTACGCCGCGCCCCACCGCCGCACCACCCAGCGCCTGGCCCCGCTCGACGTGCCCATCCCCTTCTGGATGCGGGCCCCCGGCGAGGCGCCCGGGATGTACGCCCTGGAGTCGGCCATGGACGAGCTGGCCCAGGCCTGCGGGATCGACCCCGTCGAGCTGCGCCTGCGCAACGAGCCGGAGACCGACCCGCGCACCGGCGAGCCCTGGTCGGACCGCCGGCTGGCCCGGTGCCTGCGCGAGGGCGCCGAACGGTTCGGCTGGGCCGGCCGCGACCCCGCGCCCGGGACCCGCCGGGAGGGCCGCTGGAGGGTGGGCACCGGGGTGGCCGCCGCCGTCTACCCGCACCTGTACAACCCCGGCTCCGCCGCCGAGATCGGCTACGACGGGGACCGCTACACGGTGGACATCGGAGCCGCCGACATCGGCACCGGGTCGCGCACCGCGCTCACGCAGATCGCGGCCCAGGCGCTGGAGCGGCCGGTGGAGGAGGTGCTGCTGCGCCTGGGCGACACCGACCTGCCCCCGGCCACGGTGGCCGGCGGCTCCAGCGGCACCGCGTCCTGGAGCGCGGCCGTGCTCGCCGCCGCGGCGGCCTTCCGGGAGGAGCACGGGGCCGACCCCCGGCCCGGGGCCCGGGCCCGCGCCGCGGCCCCGGAGGACACGGTGGCGCCGGGCCGCGCGGTGGCCTCGTTCGGGGCCCACTTCGCCGAGGTGCGGGTGGACGCCGACACCGGGGAGGTCCGGGTGCCGCGCATGCTGGGGGTGTTCTCGGTGGGCCGGGTGGTCAACCCGCGCACCGCGCGCTCCCAGTTCGTGGGCGGCATGGTCATGGGGATGTCGATGGCGCTCCACGAGCGCAGCGTCCTGGACCCCCGTTTCGGGCACGTGGTCAACGCCGACCTCGCCGAGTACCACGTCGCCGTCAACGCCGACGTGGGCGAGGTGGAGGCCCACTGGCTGGAGGGCGAGGACCCCTCGGCCGGCCCCCTGGGGCTGCGCGGGGTCGGGGAGATCGGCATCGTCGGCACCGCGGCGGCCATCGCCAACGCCGCCCACCACGCCACCGGGGTCCGCGTCAGGGACCTGCCGCTCACCCCGGACCGGTTCGCGGGCTGAGGGCGGGACGGGGCCGCCGGGTGTCCCGGGGCCCCGGGGCGGGTAGACGGCCCTGAGCGACCGGACACAGCGGAGGGAACCGACATGGAACGGCTGATCGACCTGCACGGCACCGCCCTGGAGGAGTTCGACCGGCGGGTGCGCCTGATCCGGATGACCGACTGGGCGCTGCCCACCCCCTGCTCCGACTGGGACGTCCACGATCTGGTCGACCACCTGACCACCGAGCAGCTGTGGGTGCCGCCGCTGTTGGAGGGCCGCACCCCCGAGGAGGTCGGCGACCGCTTCGACGGCGACGTCCTGGGCGAGGAGCCGCTCGCCGTCTGGGAGGTGGCGGCCCGGGAGGCCCGCACCGCCTGGCTGGCGCCCTCCGCGCAGAACCGCACCGTCCACCTGTCGTTCGGCGACGCCCCGGCGGAGCTGTACCTGTGGCAGATGACCTTCGACCTGGGCGTGCACGCCTGGGACCTGGCCCGGGCGCTGGGCGCCGACGAGAACCTGGACCCCGACCTGGTCGCCGAGCTCTACGGCTGGGCCCGGCGCCAGGACTTCGGCCCGGGGCCGATGTTCGACGCGCCCGTGGAGGTGGGGGAGGAGGCCGGGACCCAGGAGCGCCTGCTGGCCCTGGCCGGCCGCGCGCTGTGACCCCGCCGCGGGCCGGGGCCGCCACCGCTCCCGGCGTGTGCGCTCAGGGCAGGTGGGCGGCCACGGCGGCGACGGCCGCGGCCAGGGCGGGGGCGAACAGGTGCGGGCGGGGCGCACCGTAGCCGATCACCATCGCCGGACCCCGCTCCGGCGCACCGGACCCGAACGAGGCCAGCCCCTCCAGCGCCAGCCCCCGTCGCGCAGCCTCGGCCGACACGGCCGCCTCCGACACCCCCGCGGGCAGCTCCAGCGGGCAGTGCAGCCCCGCCTCGGGCCCCGACAGGGAGCAGCCGGGCAGCCCGGCGACGGCCGCGGCCACCGCCCGCCGCCGGTCCCGGTGGACGGCCCGGGCCCGGCGCACCGCCAGGTCGTAGCGGTGCGAGGTGATCAGGTCCGCCAGCGCCAGCTGCCCCGGGACGTGGTGGCCCGCCCCCGACAGCTCGCGCAGCCCCACCAGCTCGGGCACCAGCCCCGCGGGCGCCACCGCCCAGGCCGTCCCCAGGCCCGGGGCCAGCGACTTGCTGGCCGTGCCCAGGTAGACGACGCGGTCGGGGGCCAGCGCCTGCACCGCGCCCACCGCCCGGCGGTCGTAGCGGAACTCGCCGTCGTAGTCGTCCTCCAGCACCAGGGCGTCCCGCCGCTGCGCCCACCGCACCAGCGCCCGGCGCCGCTCGGGTGAGAGCACCGCCCCCGTCGGGAACTGGTGGGCCGGGGTGAGCAGCACCGCCCCCACATCCAGCCCCTCCAGCGCCGCCACGTCAGCGCCGTCGGCGTCCACCGGCACCGGTACCGGCTCCAGCCCGTGGGCGGCCGCGATGCGCCGGTGCCGCCCGTGCCCGTACGCCTCCACCGCGATGCGCCGGGCCCCGCGCCGGGCCAGCGCCCGGCACAGCAGCGCCAGCAGGTCACCGAAACCGTGCCCCACCACCACGTTCTCCGCGCGGGCGCGCACGCCGCGCGCCCGCGCCGTGTACCCCGCCAGGGCCTCGCGCAGCGGTGCCGCCCCGCGCGGGTCGGGGTAGTCGAAGGCGTCGGCGGGCGCGGACTCCACGGCCCGGCGCAGCGCCGCCGCCCACTCCCCGCGCGGGAACGCCGACGGGTCGGGGATGCCGCCGCGCAGGTCCAGGGCGGGCGGCGGCGGTGGCTCGGCGTCGGCGCCCGCGGGCGGCGGCCCGGGGCGGCGGGCCACCCAGGTGCCCGCCCCCACACGCGACTCCAGCCACCCCTCGGCGGCCAGCCGCCCGTACACCTCGGCCACGGTGTTGCGGGCGATGCCCAGGTCGGCGCCGAGCGTGCGCGAGGACGGCAGCCGGGTCCCGGCGGGCAGGCGCCCCCCGGTGACGGCGGCGCGCAGCTCCCGCTCCAGGGACCGGGCCACCCGGGTCCCGCCGACCTCCACGTGCAGATCGATCCCGGAAATGGCCCATGTTCTCTCCATGGGATCGCACTGTAGCGGTGGGCCGATCGCTCCGTAGCCTCGACCCGTGAACACGGGAACGAACCCGGCCGGCGCCGCCCTGCGGGCCGCCCGGGACGGCGGGTTGCGGCGGATGTACGCCGCGCAGGCGGTCGGAGCGGTGGTCGACGGCGCGGTGCTGGCCACGGCGGTGCTGTACTTCGGCACCCGGGTGGGGGTGCCGGTCCCCTGGATCGGCCTGGTCCTGGGGGCGGGCAACCTGGCCGCCCTGGTGGCGGCGGTGCCCCTGGGGGCCCTGGCCGACGCGGTCGGGGCGCGCCGGGCGGCGGTGGGCTTCACCTGCCTGGTGGGGGCGTCCCTGGCCGTCTACGCGGTGGCGGACGGGCCGTGGACGTACGCGGTCGGCGCGGTCGTGTTCGTGGTGGCCCAGACCGGGCTGGGCGCCGCCCGCCAGGCGGTGGTGGCCGCCCGGGTGGAGCCCCGGGCCCGGGTGGCCGCCCGGGGGAGGATGCACACCCTGCTCAACGCGGGCATGGGCGCCGGGACGGTGCTGGGCGCGCTGGTGCTGGCCGCGGGCGCCGACGCCGGGTTCACGCTCCTGTACGGGGGCGGGGCGCTCGTGGTGCTCGGCTGCGCGCTGCTGCTGGCGGGGATGCCCGCGGACCCGGCCGACTCCGCGGCGGCGGGCCGCGACCGCCGGATCTCGGCCGCCCTGGGCGACCGGCGGCTGCTGGCGGTCACCGCGCTGACGTCGGTGGTGCAGCTGTGCCTGCCCGTGCTGTCGGTGATCCTGCCGCTGTGGGCGGCCCAGGGGACCCGCGCCCCCGGGTGGGTCCCCGCGGTGGCGCTGGGCCTGAACACGGTGCTGGTCCTGGCCGTGCAGCGCCCCTGGGCCGACCACGTGGTCTCGGACGCGGCGGCGGCCCGGTCGGCGCTGTGGGCGGCCGCCGCCCTGCCGGGCGGGTGCGTGCTCCTCGGTGCGGCCGGGGCGGGCGGCGCGGCCGCGGCCACCGCCCTCGTCCTGGCGGGGATCGTGCTGATCACCGTCGGCGAGGTGGCGGGCGGGCCGCCCGCCTGGCACCTGGCCCTGCGCGACGTGCCGGCCGCGCTCCAGGCCAGGCACCAGGCCGTGTTCGGGATGGCCGGTTCGGTGGCGCGCATCGCCGGGTCGGCGGCGCTGCTGCCGTTCGTCCTGGCCGCGGGGGCCTGGGGCTGGACGGCGGTGGGCGCGGCGATGGCGGCGGCCGCCGCCGGACTCGCCCTGCTGGCCCGCCCGGTCCGCCGGGACCTCCCGCACGGGCGCCCCGGCCCCGGGCAGGCGCCGGGTCAGCCCACGGAGTTGTAGTGGTCCGCCCGCTCCTGCCCGGACAGGGAGTGGATGGCGTCCATCACCCGGTCGGTGATCTCGCGGCGGGCCTTGCCGGGGGCCAGGTGGTCGTAGCCGGTGGAGAAGTCCAGCGGCTTCCCGAAGCGCACGGTGAAGGGGCGCGGCCGCGGCATCGACGCCCCGATCGGCTGGACCTCCTGGGTGCCCGCCACCGCCACCGGGACCACCGGGGCCTTGGACTCCAGGGCCAGGTGCGCCACGCCGGTGCGGCCCCGGTACAGGCGGCCGTCCTTGGAGCGGGTGCCCTCGGGGTAGATCACGCAGGCCTCGCCCTCGCGCAGCCGCTCCAGCATCACGTCCAGGGACACCAGGGCGTCGCGGGCGTTGCGCCGCTCCACCGGGATGGCCCCCAGCGCGCCGAACACGGTGCCGGTGACCCGGCCCTTGATCCCCTTGCCCTCGAAGTAGTCGCTCTTGGCCAGGAACCGCACCCGGCGCTGGGTCACCGACAGCGGGATCACCACGCTGTCCACGAAGGACAGGTGGTTGCTGGCCAGCAGCACCGGCCCGGTCGTGGGGACGTTCTCGCGGCCCTCGATGGTCGGGCGGCACAGGGACCGGGCCAGGAGTGACGCCGTCTGCCGCAGCACATCGTAGAGCACGTGGTCTCCCTCACTCAGGGTGGTGGTCGAACCCGATGGTAAGGGTGACCCACGGGTAATGAGCGGTTCCGCCGGAGAGAGTGCCGCAGGTCACCGAACAGGGACGACGCGGACGAACAGGGCGCATCCGCGGTCATGTTCCGCACCGCGCCCCGCTCCGCCCCGTGCGTCACGCCCGTGCGGGCTGGGCCGCCTCCTCGCGGTAGAAGATGTCGATGTCGACCTCCTCGCCGCCCACCGTGAGAGTGTCCCACGGACCCCCGGCGACCAGCGAACGCAGGGTCTCGTCGGTGAGCCGGGCCAGGTGCTCGCGCAGGGCCCCGTCGTCGGGCAGCCCCTCGATCCGGCCCGCCAGCCGGGACCGGATCGACCCCAGCCGCTCCATGAGCACCTCGGTGTCGGCCTCGCGCCCGGCGCCCTCCCCGGCCAGGCTCCGGGCGATCAGCTCCTTGACCGTGCTCGTCACCCCGTCCTCGTCGCTGGCCACCATCGCCTTCCAGGCCCGGCTCTTGTGCCGGTACTGGAGCATCGACATGGCCGCCTCGTGGCGGATGAAGTCCGCGTCCCGGAAGGGGCGCCCGTTCCAGGCGCTGCTCAGCGAGCGGGCCAGCGAGATCGCCGAGGCCAGCCCGCTGTTGAGGCCGCGCCCGGGCCAGAAGTGGATGGCGTTGGCGGCGTCCCCCAGCAGGAACCCGTAGGTGCCGGGGGAGGCGGGGGTCTCCGCCCGCAGCTGGGCGGTGAACCGCGGCCGCTGCACCATGCTCAGCCGGAACGCGGTGACGGCGCTCAGGTCCTCCTCGGGGACCGCGAAGAACTCCAGCCCCTGACGCACCCGCTTCCACAGTTTCGACCCCTTGACGAGGGCGGGCAGGAACAGGGTGCTGTGGGTGGAGCAGGCGAAGTCGCCGTCCCCGTCGCGGTCCATGACGCACGGGCGGGAGCCGATGCACTGCTCGAACGACCGCCGGACCGGGTCGATGCCCACGACCTCCTGCGCCTCCTCGTCGGTGAGGCGCATGTTGAGGAACCCCTCGCCGCGCAGCGAGTTGAGCAGGAACCGGTTCTGGGCGACCGTCAGCAGCACGGTCGCCGGGTCCGACAGGGCCGACCGCACCTGGAGCCCCAGCACCACGTCCTCCACGTGCTCGCCGTCCAGCGAGTAGATGCCGCTGTCGGCCTGCCCGAAGCGGCCGGTGAGGTGCTCGCGGGTGCGCGAGCGCGACCCCTCGCACACGGCCAGCACGTGCCGGCCCTCCAGCGCCCCGGGCGCGGTCACGTCGAACTTCTCCGGGACCAGCCGGATGCGGTCGGGCCGCTCGCCGCACATCCGCAGCAGCACGTCCTCGATGCGCGCGATGCGGATGTTGCGCGGCCCCAGGCCGCCGATGGAGTCGGCGCCCGAGGGCCACATCTCGGTGTACTCGCCGGGGGCGAACAGCCGCTCGCGCATCTCCTCGGACAGGTTGAGGAACTGGCGGCTCTGGATCGTCACCACCTGCCGGCGCCGGACGTTGCCCTGCCGCTCGTCCTTCCACACGACCCGGCCGTCCTCGCGGGTCCAGCGGGAGTCGTACACGGTCACCGACACCTGCGGGCCCAGCAGGTGGTCCAGCAGCAGGGCGAAGGCCAGCCCGACGGGGCCGCCGCCGGACACGGCGACGTTCAGGACGGGCCCGGAGAACACCTCGGGCCGGACGAACATCTGGGTCACCGGCAGGTCGGAGGGCGCCCCCGGGGTCTCGGCCGCCTCCCAGCGGAACGTCTCCTCGCCGATGGCGATGAGATCGCCGGGCAGCAGCAGGTGCTCGGTGACCCGCTCGCCGTTGACGAGGGTGCCGTTGCTGCTGCCGCGGTCGCGCAGGACGTGGTTCTCCCCCTCCCGCCGCAGCTCGGCGTGGAAGCGGGAGACCGCGCGGCCGGGGAAGACCACGGTGTTGTCGGTGTGGCGGCCGAACGTCACCGGCGCGTCGCCGACGGGGAAGCGGTGCCCGCAGAGGGCGCCCTCGGTTCCGACGATCTCGAAGGACACGGCTGCTTCTCTCTGTGCAGGGGGTGACGGGGGATGAACGACCTGGGGCCGATTCCCTGCGTAGGATGCGACCGCCGGGCATTCGGATCGGAATATTACGGAAAAAACCTCTGCTTCGTATATTCGGAAGGACCGGAACCCGGCGCTGTAATCGGTCTTTTTCGAGCCCCTGTGCGCCGTCCGCAGTTTCGGCCACGTGGGCGCGAAACCGCAGCTCACGGACCTGTGAGGCGGAAGTCCTTTTCCCGGCCTGGGGCGAATGGGGAGGATGTGACGCCGCATTCGCCCGCCGCCGTTCGGTGGAATTCCTTCGGGCGCCCGACCCGGGGACGCGTCCGCGCGCACGGGGCCGCGGGCAGCGGGTCAGCCGTCGGCGTGCTCCGGCGGCCAGACCACCGAGAACCGCTCGAAGACGATCTCCCTGTCCTCGTCCCATTCCAGGCCCAGGCCGCGGCACACCCGCCGCCAGTACCGCAGGTGCCCCTCGCGCCAGTACTCCAGGGACAGGTCGCCCTCGCCCTCGTCGCGGGCGAACGCCGCGTCCGCGCTCGCGAACCCGCCCAGCCGCAGCTCGGTACTGCGCAGGACCACGCGCGGGCGCCCGGAGGAGTCGCAGGCGATCCAGTGGCCGCCCACCCTGGGCAGCGGGTCGCCCGCGGCGGCGAACTCGACGGCCAGCGCGGCGGTGGCCCGCTTGGTCCCGGCCAGGACCAGCCCCAGCAGCTCGTCGGTCAGCTCGGGGTGGTCGCCGAAGTACTCCACGGACGGGGGTTCCGGGTCGGTCGCCAGGTCGGGCCTGGCCGACCGGTACTCCTCCCACAGGCGCAGGGCGGCGGTCCGGTCGACGGGTGCGTTCTCCATCGGACCAGGCTCCCACGCCCGGACCGGACCGCGCGCCCCCGGGGCGCGGCGCACGGGCGGCCGGCGGGGGTCAGCCCACGCGGTCCCAGCGGGCGTTGGCGCCGCACACCACCAGGCAGGGCCGCTCGCCCGGCACCCTGCCGGCCAGCCAGGCGGCGAAGGGCACCGCGGCGGCGGGCTCGGTGGCGATGCGGAACTCCGACCACAGCCGGTCCTGGGCGGCGACGATCTCGGCGTCGCTCACCAGCCTCCGGGTGATCGGGTTGTCGCGCAGCACCTCGAACGGCACCCGGCCCAGCACCGACGCGCCCAGCGCGGACGCCGCCACCGAGTCCACGGGGGTCTGCACCGGACGGCCCGCGTCCATGGCCGCGTGCAGGCTCCGGCAGCCCTCGGGCTCCACCCCCACGACCTCGCGCCCGTCCGCGCCCAGCCGCACCCCGGCGGCCAGTCCGCCGCCGCCCACCGCCACCACGACGGTGTCGCACTCGGGCGCGTCGGCGGCGATCTCCAGGCCCAGGGTGCCCTGGCCCGCGACCACCAGCGGGTCGTCGAACGCGTGCAGGTAGCGGATGCCCTCCCGGTCCGCGTGCGCGCGGGCGGCCTCGGCGGCCACGGCGTAGTGCTCGCCCACCCGGACGACCTCGGCACCCGTGGCGGCCAGCGGCGCCGCCTTGGCCTCGGGGACGGTCTCGGGCACGTAGACGGTGGCGCGCACCCCGAGCAGGCGGGCCGCGGTGGCCACCCCCAGCCCGTGGTTGCCGCCGGAGGCGGTGATCACCCGGTCGACGGGGCCGCCGCCGAGCAGGGCGTTGAGCGCGCCGCGCAGCTTGAACGCGCCGGTGAGCTGGAGGTGCTCCAGCTTCAGGGTCACGGGCCTGCCGTCGACCTCGGTGTGCATCACCGGGGTGCGGCGGGCGTAGGGCGCGATGCGTTCGGCGGCGGCACGGACGTCGGTGGCCGTGGGCACGGCGTGCGCGGTCGTGGTCATGGCACCATGCTGCCGCTACCCACGATTAACTTAAAGTTGGGTCTGCTAAGGAACCTTAAGCAGAACTTTGCCCCGACCCTTGTCCCAGGAGGCCGCCGTGCTGGACGCCAACCGCCTGCGCGTACTCGTGGAGATCGCGCACGCCGGCTCCATCTCCGCCGCCGCCGAACGCCTCTCCTTCACCCCGCCCGCCCTGTCCCAGCAGCTCACCAAACTGGAGCGCGAGGTCGGCGCGGTGCTGGTGGAGCGCGGCCGCACCGGGGCCACCCTCACCGGCGCCGGGAGGATCCTGCTCGAACACGGCGAACGCGTCCTGGGCGAGCTCCGCGACGCCGAGGCGGCCGTCCGCGCCCACGCCGGGACCCCGCCCGACCACCTGTCCCTGGGGGCGTTCGCCAGCGCGGGCCAGATCCTGCTGCCCCAGACCCTGGCCGCGTTCGGCCGCGCCCACCCGAACGTGCGCCTGTCCCTGGCCGACATCGAGCCCCCCGGCGGCCACGACCTGGTCACCTCCGGCGAACTCGACGTGCTCGTCACCCACCGCTACCCGGCGGTCCCGCTGCCGCGCGCCTCGGGCCTGCACCGCGAGCGCATCCTCGTGGACCCGCTCATGGTGGTGGCCCCGGCCGGGCACCCCATCGCCGACCGGCCCATGTCCCTGGCCGACCTTGCGGGGGAGGAGTGGATCTGCGGCGCCCCGGGCATCGCCAACCGCACCACCCTGGACGCGGCCGCCGCGGCCGCCGGGGTGAAGCCGACCGTCACCTACGAGACCCGCGACTACGAGGTGGCCCTGGCCCTGATCGAGGTGGGCGTGGGGGTGGCGCTGATCCCCTCCACCATCCTGGGCGCCGCCCGCCGCGGCGGCTGGGTGAGCCGGCCGCTGCTCGGCGCCCGGCTGGCCCGCGAGGTGTACGTGGTGCACCGGCGCAGGCCCCCCGAACCGCTGCCGGAGCTGGTCGCCACCCTGCGCGGGGTCGCCGCCCGCGCCCTGGAGGAGGCGCCCGCCCCGTGAGCGTCCGCTACAGCGGCGGGACGCCCGGCGGGCGCGGCGCGTTCCACCGGTAGCGCAGGGCCAGCACCCGGATCGTGAAGCACAGCAGCGCGCCGACCACCGCCACCCACCCGGCGTCGAACCCGAGCACGTGCGCCACCGACACCGTCCCCGCGCCCAGCAGCGCCGGGATCGCGTACAGGTGCGAGTTGGCGCTGAGCACCGTCGGCACCCGGTTGAGCAGCACGTCGCGGATGGTGCCGCCGCCCACCCCGGTGATCGCCCCCAGCAGGACCGCCTGCAACGGCCCGAAGCCCAGCTCGATCGCCTTGGCCGCCCCGATGACCACGAACAGGCTCAGGCCCGCGGCGTCGAACAGCAGGATCGGCTTGGTCAGCCGGGTGAGCCGGGAGCTCAGGAAGAACGCCACCATCCCGCCCGCCAGGGCCACGGTCACGTACCGCCAGTCCTGGAACGTCGCGGGGGTCACCCCCAGCAGCACGTCCCGGATGATGCCGCCGCCGATGGCGGTCACCAGCCCCAGGACCAGGACGCCCACGATGTCCACCCGGGCGGTGCGGATGGCGGTGAGGGCCCCGTCGACGGCGAAGGCGAAGATCCCGACGAGGTCGAGGATCAGGAGGATGGTCTGCGTGGACATATGGAGCGCGGGTCCCTGGTGAGAGCGGTGTGCCGACCGGTCATTTCACCACGCCCGGGCCGCGCGCACCCGCGTTCGCGGGAGTGACGCGCCGCACTCCGCAGGGGACGCGGCCGGGCCCGCCGCGGGGACGTCCTCCCCGCGGCGGGCCCGGGACCCCCGGCTCAGCGCCCGGCGGCCTCCTTCTCCGCCGACTCCGCCGCAGCGGTCCCGGCGGCCTCGGCCGCCCCGGTGGCGGGGACCCGGCGCAGCAGGGCCAGCGCCAGCACCGCGCCCAGCACCGCCAGGGCGGCGGCCGCCCACGCCGCCGTGTTCAGCCCGTCGGTGAACGCGGCCCGCGCCGACTCCGCCAGCGCCGCGCCCGCCTCCTGCGGCAGGCCCGCCGCCGTCTCCAGCGCCCCCGGCAGCGTCCGGCCGGCCTCCTCCCCGGCGCCCTCCATGCGGGCCCGGTAGACCAGGGTGCCCACACTGCCCAGCAGCGCCACGCCCAGCGAGGTGCCCAGGTCGCTGGCGGTCGTGTTGACCGCCGAGGCCGCACCGGCCTTCTCCGGCGGGGCCGCGCCGACGACCAGCCCCGGCACCAGCGCCATCGCCGGGGCGACACCCGGGTAGAGCACGTAGAACGCGGCGACCAGCAGCGGCAGCCCGCCCGCGGCGTCCACCCCGGTCAGCATCAGGTACCCGGCCGCCGACAGCGCCATGCCGGCGGCGATCACGTAGGCGGGCCGCACCCGGCGGGCGATCGCCGGGGTCACCGTCGAGACGATCACCAGCAGGACCGCCGCCGGGAGGATCCACAGCCCGGCCCGCAGCGGCGACTGCTCCGCCACCAGCTGCAGGTACTGGGTGAACAGCAGGTACACGCCGCCGATGCCCACGGCCGCCAGCAGGAACACCACCAGCGACCCGCTGAACACGCGGTTCGCGAACAGCCGCACGTCCAGCAGCGGGTCGGCCGCCCTGAGCTGGCGCCGCACGAACAGGACCCCGAAGACCGCGCCGGCGGCCAGGGCCGTCAACGGAAGAGCTTCCCAGCCCTCCTCGGCGAGCTTCTTGACGCCGTACACGAACGGCAGCAGCGCGGCCAGCGACAGCAGCACGCTCAGCGGCTCCAGCCGCCCGGCGACCGGGGCGCGGTACTCCGGCACCAGGAACGGCACCGCGACCAGCACCAGGGCCATCACCGGGACGCCGATGAGCATCGCCGCGCCCCACCACAGGGATTCCAGCAGCAGGCCGCCCACCAGGGGGCCCAGCGCCACACCGGCCGACACCGACGCCGCCCACAGGCCGATCGCCGTGCCGCGCTGGCGCGGGTCGGTGAACATCACGGTGATCAGCGACAGCGTGGCGGGCATGATCGCGGCCGCGCCCAGGCCCATCAGGGCGCGTGCGGCGATGAGGATCTCGGGGCTCGGGGCGTAGGCCGCCCCCACCGAGGCGAGCGCGAACACCGCCGCGCCGGCCAGCAGCAGGCGGCGCCGCCCCACCCGGTCGCCGAGCGTGCCCATGGTGACCAGGAACCCGGCCATGACGAAGCCGTAGACGTCGTTGATCCACAGCAGCTGGCCGCCGGTGGGCCCCAGGTCGGCGGCGATGTAGGGGGTGGCCAGGAACAGGACGGTCATCGCCAGGAACAGCAGCACCGTGGGCGCCATCAGGACCGCCAGGCCCGTCCAGGTCCGGGCGGTCGCCCGGGGAGAGGCATCGAGTGGCATCGTGAACCTTCTTCGCGGATCGGATCGAACGGTCACCACCGTGGCGGCCCGGGCTCCGGAAACCCTTCGGGCGGACTCAGGGCGGCGGCGCGGCCGGCCCTGAGGACCCCTAGAGTTCGGATCATGAGATTCGGGGTGCTGGGGCCGCTGGCCGTGTGGGACGAGCGCGGGGAGCCGGTCCGGGTGCCCGAGCTCAAGGTCCGCCTGCTGCTGGCGGCGCTGCTCATCGAGCCGGGCCGGGTGGTGCCCGCCGACCGGCTGGTCGACGACCTGTGGGGCGCCGACCTGCCCGCCGACCCCACCGCCTCGCTCCAGACCCGCGCCTCCCAGCTGCGCCGGGTCCTGGACGCCGCGGAGCCGGGCGGCCGCGCCCTGCTGGTCTCCCGCCGCCCCGGCTACCTGCTGGAGGCCGCCCCCGGCCGGCTGGACGCGCGCGACTTCGAGGACCTGCTGGGCCGGGCCCGCGACACCGCCGACCCGGCCGCGCGGGTGGGCCTGCTGGGCGACGCCCTGGCGCTGTGGCGGGGGCCGGCCCTGGCCGACCTGGCCGACCACGACTTCGTCCGCGCCGCCGTCCTGCGCTGGGAGGAGCGGCGGCTCACCGCGCTGGAGGACCAGGCCCGGGCCCGCCTGGACCTGGGGGAGCACGCCGCGGTCGCCGACGGGCTCGGCGACCTGGTGGAGGAGCACCCGTTGCGCGAGCGCCTGCGCGCCGCCCACATGCTCGCCCTGTACCGGTCCGGCCGCCAGACCCTGGCCCTGGAGTCCTACCGCAGGCTGCGCGACCTGCTGGCCGACGAGATGGGCCTGGACCCGGGGCCGGAGCTGACCGCCCTGCACCAGGCCGTGCTCGCCCAGGATCCCGGCCTGGACGCCCCCGCGGCGCCCGCCGCCGCCCCGGGGACGCACACCGTCCCCGGCATCCCGGCACCGCCCGCACCCGGCGGGGACGCCCCGCGGCTGCCGCCCCCGCCGGACCCGCCCGTGCCCCTCACCCCGCTGGTCGGCCGCGAGGACGACCTCGCCCGGGTGCTCGCCCTGCTGGAGCGGGCCCGCGCGGTCACCCTCACCGGCCCCGGCGGCGTCGGCAAGACCCGGCTGGCCCTGGCCGCCGCCGCACAGGCCGCCCCCGGCGGCGTCCACCCCGTCGACCTGGCCGGGGCCTGCCCGGGCGAGGACGCCGACAGCGCCGAGGCGGCCGTGGTGGAGGCGCTGTCCGCCGCCCTGGGGGTGCGCGACGACTCCTCCGGGACCAGCCCCTTCACCGCCCCGCCCGGCACCCGCACCACCCGGCTGGCCGACGCCCTGCGCACCCGCGACGCCCTGCTGCTGCTGGACAACGCCGAGCACGTGGCGGCCGCGCTCGCCCCGGTCCTGTCCGCCCTGCTGGCCGCCGCCCCCGGGCTGCGCGCCCTGGTCACCAGCCAGGTGCCGCTGGGCATCGCCGCCGAGCACCTGCACGCCGTGGAGCCCCTGCCCGAGGCCGACGCGGTGCGCCTGTTCGCCGACCGCGCCGCCGCCTCGGCCCCCGGGTTCGCGGTCACCGACGACAACGCCGACGCCGTCACCTCCATCGTCCGCCGCCTCGACGGCGTCCCCCTGGCCCTGGAGCTGGCCGCCACCCGGGTGCGGGCCCTGGGCGTCCACGAGCTCGCCGACCGCGTCGACGACAGGTTCGCCCTGCTCACCGACGGCTACCGGGACGCCCCCGACCGGCACCGCACCCTGCGCGCCGCCCTGGACTGGAGCTGGGAGCTGCTCACCGGCCCCGAGCGCGCCGTGCTGCGCCGCCTGGCCGTGCACGCCGACGGCGCCTCCCTGGCCTCGGCCGAGGAGGTCGTCTCCGGCGACGGTGTCCCCCGCGCGGAGGTGCCCGACCTGCTCGCCCGGCTGGTCGACCGCTCCCTGGTCACCGCCTCGCGCGAGGCCCGCCCCCGCTACCGGCTGCTGGAGTCCGTCGCGCTCTACGGGACGGAGCGGCTGCGCGAGGCCGGGGAGGAGGAGCGGGTCCGCCGCCGCCACCTGGACCACCACCTCGCCCTGGCCGAGAGGGCCGACCCCCTGCTGCGCACCGGCGCCCAGCGCAGGTGGCTGAACGCCCTGGACGCCGAGGGCGCGGACCTGCGCCGCGCCCTGGAGACCGCCCGCACCGAGGGGGACGCCGACGCGGCCCTGCGCCTGTCCGTCTCCCTGGCCTGGTACCGGGTGATGCGCGGCCGCCTGGCCGAGGGCGTGCGCGCCCTGGACACCGCCCTGCACCTGCCCGGCGCCCCGGACCACCCGCTGCACCGCACCGCCCTGCTGTGGCGCGCCGCCCTGGGCCACGGCCTGGGCCGCGACGCGGGCCCCGTCCCGGAGCCCGTAGGCGAGCCGGCCGCGGGCGAGGCGCGGGCCCGCTGGTTCCTCGCCCACGTGCGCACCGGGTTCGGCGGCGGGGACGAGGCCGGCCTGGAGGACCTGCACGCCTTCTTCGTCCGCACCGGGGACCGCTGGGGCGAGGCCGCGGCCGCGGCGACCCTGGCCCGGCGCGCCTTCGGCCGCAGCGACCTGGACGCCGTCCTGCGCCGCGGCGATCGCGCCCGGGCGCTGTTCACCGACCTCGGCGACCGGTGGGGCCAGGCCCTGGCCTCCTTCCTGCTCGCCTCCCGGGCCGAGCCCGCCGGCGACCTGGACGCCGCCGAACGCCACCACCGCGAGGCCCTGGGCACCGCCGAGGACCTGGGCCTGTGGACCGAGGTCGGCGAACGCCTCACCTCCCTGGGCCGCATCGCCCTGCTCCGCCGCGACCTGACCCGCAGCGCCGAACTCCACGAGCGGGCCCGCCGGGTGGCCGCCGAACAGGGGCACGTGGTGGGGGAGGAGTCCGCGGTGCTGGGCCTGGGCCTGGTGGCCCGCCGCCGCGGCGACCTGGCGGCCGCCCGCACCCACCTGGAGGCCTGGCTGGACTGGCACCTGGAGTCGGGCTCGGACTTCGGGGCCGCGCTCATCCTCGCCGAGCTGGGGTTCGCCGCCGAGCTGGACGGCGACGCCGCCGGGGCCGAGGACCTGCACCTGCGCGGGCTGGCGGCGGCCCGCCGCACCGGCGACCCCCGCGCCCTGGCCCTGGCCCTGGAGGGGCTGGCCGGGGCGCGCTCCCTGGCCGGGCGGGCCGGGCACGCCGCCCGGCTGCTCGGCGCCGCCGACGCCCTGCGCCGTTCGGTGGGGGTGCCGCTGCCCGAGGCCGAACGCGACGACGTGGCCCGGATCGAGGACCGGATCCGGCGGGCCCTCGGGACGGAGGGGCTGGCCCGGGAGACGGCGCGGGGCGCCGTGGAGGGGGCCGAGGCGCTGCTCGCCGGCCCCTCCGGCCCTTCCGGCCCCGTCGCCCCGGCGGACCGGGAGGCCCTGAGCGGACCCTGAGGATCCCCGGAGCCGCGCGGCGCACGGTGGTGCCATGAACGATGACAGCACCGCCACCCGACGCCGCGGCCGCGTCCACACCTTCGCCGACCTCCGCGAGGACTTCGACGCCATCGTCGGCTCCATCAACTACGCCACCATGGTCACCGTCGACGCCAAGGGCAGGCCCCGCACCCGCGTCCTCATCCCCGTCTGGGAGACCGAGGGCGACGAGCCCCGGGGCTGGCTGGCCACCTACCGCACCCCGGTCAAGGCCGCCCACCTGGCGAACAACCCGCACGTCACCTTCTCCTACTGGAACCCCACCCAGAACACGGCCTCCGTCGACGCCACCGCCGCCTGGACCGAGGACCCCGCCGACCGCCGCCGGGTCTGGGACCTGTACCGCTACGGCAGCCCGCCCGGGGCCGGCTACGACCCGTCCGGGTTCTGGAAGGGCCCCGACGACCCGGAGCTCTCCGTGCTTCGGGTGGACCCCTGGCGCGTGCAGGTGCTGCGCGGCCGCGACCTGGTCACCGGTGTCCCCGCCCGCATCTGGACCCGCGAACCCCGGTGGTGACCGCGTGTCGGGCACCCGGTGCGGGCCGGCAGGGGACACCATCGGTGGGGACCCGGCGAGCGGAGGACACCAATGGAGCACCTGGACGCCATCGTCATCGGCATGGGACCGGGCGGCGAGGTCGTCGCCGACCGGCTCCTGAAGGCCGGCAAACGGGTGGCCGTCGCGGAGCGCGAGCTCATCGGCGGCGAGTGCGGGTACTACGCCTGCATCCCCAGCAAGACGCTCATCCGCCCGCCCGAGGCCCGGGCCGACGCGGAGGAGGCCGCCGGGCTGGACCGGCCCGGCCTGGACTGGCCCGCGCTGCGCGCCTACCGCGACCAGATGATCCGCCACCTGGACGACTCCCGGCAGGTCCGGGGGTACCGGGACCAGGGGGCGCTGGTCCTCAAGGGCGCCGCCCGCGTCGTGGGCCGCGACCCCTGGCGGGTCGCGGTCGACGGGCGGGAGTACACCGCCGACCACGTGGTGGTCGCCACCGGCTCCGAGGCGGTGCGCCCGCCCGTCGAGGGCCTGGACGGCCTGGGCCCGGACCGGGTGTGGACCAACCGCGAGGCCACCACCCTGACCCGGATCCCCGGCCGGGCGCTGGTGGTGGGCGGCGGAGCGGTCGCCGTCGAACTCGGCCAGTTCCTCGCCCGCATGGGGGCGGCGGTGACCCTCGTGCAGCGCGGCGACCGGCTGCTGGACCGCGAGGACCCGCGCCTGTGCGAACTGGTCTCCGAGCAGTTCGAGCGCGACGGCATCACCGTCCACCTGGGCACCGAGGTGGCCTCGGCGGCCGCCGACGGCGACGGCGTCGCGGCGGTGCTGGGCTCGGGGGAGCGCGTCGGCGCCGACGTCCTCGTGCTGGGCACGGGGCGCAGGCCGCGCGGCGACGGGCTCGGCCTGGCCGACCTCGGCGTGGAGACGGACCGGGGCGCCCTGCCCGTGGACGACCGCTGCCGGGTCGCCCCGGGGCTGTGGGCGGTCGGCGACGTCACCGCCCGCGCCATGTTCACCCACGTCGCCAAGTACCAGGGGCGGCTGGTGGCCGCCAACATCCTGGGCGGGGACCGCCGCGCCGACTACACGGGGGTGCCCCGGGTGGTGTTCGCCCACCCCGAGATCGCCGGGGTCGGGCTCACCTCCGAGCAGGCCCGGGACCGGGGGATCGACGTGGCCACCGCCGAGATCGACCTGCCCGAGACCCTGGCCCGGCCCTGGACCCACGCCACCGACCCGCGCGGCACCCTCGGGGTGAT
Source organism: Nocardiopsis changdeensis (assembly GCF_018316655.1). Classification (GTDB taxonomy): domain Bacteria; phylum Actinomycetota; class Actinomycetes; order Streptosporangiales; family Streptosporangiaceae; genus Nocardiopsis; species Nocardiopsis changdeensis. The sequence goes on from NZ_CP074133.1 coordinate 3,253,121, forward strand.
CGCCGACCGGTCCGAGGGCGTGCTGGTGGGGGCGTGGGCGTTCGGGCCGATGGTCTCCGAATGGATCAACACCGCGGCGCTGGCGATCCGCGCGCGGATCCCGGTGGGCTACCTCATCGACTCCACGCCGCAGTTCCCCACCTTCAACGAGGGCTACGTGGCGGCGCTGGAAGAGCTGGACCTGTAGCGCCGCAGGACGGGGGAGCGGGGGCGCCCCCGGCCGGACGGCCGGGCACGCCCCCGCTCTGTACCGCCGGACCGGCTGCTCTCCACGGGCGTTCGGACCCGCCCGGGAGGTCAGCAGCCCAGGTTCGAGCCGGTGGTGGTGCCCAGGATCTGGGCGAACCGGGTGAACTTGTCGATCCGGCTCTGGACCTGCCCCGGGTTGCCCCCGTTGCACTCCAGGCCCCCGTTGATCGCGCGGATCGTCTCGCCGAAGCCGTGGCCGTCGACGATGGCCCTGTGCGGAGTGATCGAGCCCGCGCCGGTCTGGGTGTTCCAGTACCACAGGCCGGTCCGCCAGGCGACCGAGGCGTTCTGCTCGACCTGGTAGGGGTTGTTGAGCAGGTCGATGCCCAGGGCGTCGCCCGCGGCCTTGTAGTTGTAGTTCCAGCTGAGCTGGATCGGGCCGCGGCCGTAGTAGGCGGCCTGGCCCGCCGGGCAGCCGAAGGGCTGGTTCCGGTCGCAGTAGTGGGGGTAGTTGGCCTCGTTGGTCTCCTTGATGTGGACGAGGCCGCCGGTCTCGTGGCTGACGTTGGCCAGGAAGGCGGCCGCCTCGCGCTTGCGGATCTCGGTGCTCCCGGTGTTGGTGAACGCCGGGTAGGAGCTCAGCGCGGCGACCAGGCCGCTGTAGGTGTAGAAGGGGTTCCGGTTCGGGAACATCTGGTCGAACTGGGCCTGGGTGACGATGAAGTCGCTCGGACCCGGCTGCTCGCCGCCGTCGCCGCCGGTACAGGGGCCCTGGTCGGCCCACACGTCCGAGGCGCCGGGGCGCTCGTTCTGCGTCCACCACTTGGCGGTGTAGTTGCGGCCCTCGTAGGAGGCCGTCTTGCCGCCGGTGTAGACGGCGGAGGCGCTCCAGGGCGCCGCGCAGACGGCGGCCTGCGCAGCGGTCGCGGGGAGAACGGTGAGCAGGGCCGCCATCGCGCCGAGCGCGGCGAACTGGCTCAGGAGACGTCGGATCACGTGATCACACTCCTCGGGGGCGGCGCGCATCCGACCGCGCGCCGCAGGGGGTGCCGTCACCCAAGCAAGTGTGGTCTAGACCTGTCAAGACCAGTAGTACGTATTGTGAGGATACGGTGACAGAACGCGGTCCGCGGCGGTACCGCGGCCGCGGGCCCTAGGTGCGGTCGGCCAGGGCCGCGGCCTCCTCGTCCTCCACCCGCTTGTTCCACTCGGCCTTGGAGGACTGCCAGCCGTCCTCGTCGCGGCCCAGCCGCCAGTAGCCGGAGATCGACAGGTCCTCCTTGGGCAGGCCGTGCTCGACGCGCAGCAGCCGGCGCAGGTCGCGCACGAACCCGGCCTCGCCGTGCACGAACGCGTGCACCCGGCCCGCCGGGAACTCCAGGGCCCGCACCGCCTCGGTGAGCAGGGCGCCCACCGGCCGGTCGCCCCGGTGCAGCCAGTGCACGCGCACCCCGGAGTGGGCGTCCAGCTTCTGTTCCTCCCGGGGGTCGGTGACCTCCACGAACACGTGCGCGGGACGCCCCTCGGGCAGGCGCTCCACCGCGGCCGCGATCGCCGGGAGGGCGCTCTCGTCCCCCGCCAGTAGGTGCCAGTCGGCGTCCGGGTCGGGGGAGTAGCCGCCGCCCGGGCCGAGCAGGCGCAGCGTGTCGCCGGGGCGGGCCGCGGCCGCCCACGGCCCGGCGAGCCCGGCGTCGCCGTGGTGGACGAAGTCGATGGTCAGCCGCCGGGAGGCCGGGTCGAAGGCCCGCACGGTGTAGGTGCGGGTGACCGGCCACTCCTCGCGCGGGCGGCTCTCGCGGATCTCTTGCACGTCGTAGGGCTCGGGGTCGCCCTCGGCGGGCGGCGGGAACAGCAGCTTCACGTAGGAGTCGGTGTACCCGGCGGTGGCGAAGGCGTCCAGGCCCTCCCCGCCGAACACCACCCGCACCATGTGCGGGGTGAGGCGCTCCACCGCCTCCACCCGGCCCACGTGCACGGTCACCTTCGGTCGTTCCCGTCGCTCGGTCACGGCGGCCCCCTTCGTCGAAACGTGTTAGGCGAACCTAACACCACCGTCGGCCAGGGTACCCCTCCGGGTGGTCGGAGAAGGTGGTGGAAATACCCCGGGGGGGTATATGGTTACCGCGTTCGACGACGACCACTCCACGAGGAGCGCCACCATGGGACTTTTCGCCATCCGCGACTACCGCAACCTGTTCTCCGCCCAGGTCATCGCCCTGTTCGGCACGGGGCTGGCCACCGTGGCCCTGGGGCTGCTCGCCTACGACCTGGCGGGCCCGGACGCCGGCGCGGTCCTGGGCACCGCGCTCACGATCAAGATGGTCATGTACGTCCTCATCGCGCCCGTGGTCGCCGCCTACGCGGACCGGCTGCCCAGACGGCTGTTCCTGACACTGCTCGACGCGGTGCGCGCCGCGGTCGTCCTGGCGTTACCCTTCGTCACCGAGATCTGGCACATCTACGTGCTGATCGGCGTCCTCCAGGCCGCCTCCGCGGCGTTCACCCCCACCTTCCAGGCGGTCATCCCCGACATCGTGACCCGTGAGTCCGACTACACGCGGGCGCTGTCGGCCTCCCAGGTGGCCTACACCATGGAGAGCCTGCTCAGCCCGGTGCTCGCCGCCGTCGCGCTGACGTTCATGACCTTCGACTGGCTGTTCGTCGGGACGTCGGCCGGCTTCGCCGCCTCGGCCGCGCTGGTCCTGGCGACCCGCGTCCCCGACGCCCGGCCCAGCGGGCTCACCCGGGTCTGGGACCGGCTGGCCTCGGGGATCCGGGCCTTCGCGGCCGCCCCCCGGCTGCGCGGGGTCCTGGCCCTGAACCTGGTGGTCGCCGCGTCCGGGTCGATCGTGGTCGTCAACACCGTCAACTTCGTCCGCGACGAGCTCGGCGGCACGCAGGCCGACGTCGCCTGGATGCTCGCCGCCTCCGGCGGCGGCACCCTGGCCGTCGCCCTGGTCCTGCCGCGCGTGCTCGACCGCGTCGCCGAACGCGCGGTCATGATGACCGGCGCCGCGGTCCTCGTGACCGCCGTGCTGGCCGCCGTGGGGACGGCGTACGCGCAGATCGCCGCCTGGGCGGTCGCGGTGCCGGTCTGGGTGGCCGTCGGCGCCGGGATGGCGCTGGTCATCACGCCGACCGGCCGGGTGATCCGCTCCTCGGTCGCCCCCGCGAGCCTGCCCGCGGCCTTCGCGGCCCAGTTCTCGCTGTCGCACGCGGCGTGGCTGGTCACCTACCCGGTCGCCGGGTGGATCGGCACCGCCGCCGGGTTCGCGCCCGCCTGGACCGTCCTGGCCGTCCTGGCCGTCGGCGGGGCCGCGGCGGCCGTGGCCCTGTGGCCGCGCGAACGCGCTTCGGCCGCCCCGTCCCCGACGCGGGTGTGAGTAGGCCTCGGGCGGCACCGCCGCCCGGGCCGCCGCCCTCGGTGGACGGCCCGCGGTCGCGGCACCCCGCCTCGCCCGGCACCCGTCGCGGGCGGGAGCCTTCGGTCCTGCGCCGGCACCCCCGCCCGTCGGAAGGTCCTCGACGGGTGGCTCGCGGTCGCGGGTCCTCCCCGGGGACCTCTCCTCCGGGCCTCCAGGACCCGGCCGGGCGCCTCACGGAAACCCCCGGCGGCCGGGGACGGGCCTCAGGCGGCGTCGCTGCGGCCGTCGCGGGTGGGGGCGGTGAAGACCGCGTGCAGGCGGGTGTCGTCGGCGGGGGCCCCGGCCTCCAGGGCCGCCAGCCAAGCCGCCGCCCCGGCGGTGCACCCGGCCGTCGACAGCGGCGACCCCGCGGTGCCCAGCGCCAGTTTGCGGGTGAGCGCCTCGTGCACCGGCGCGGACCCCAGCAGCACCCCGCCGGCCAGCACCACCGGCCGCCGCTCCCCGGGCGTGCGCACCTGGTGCACCGAGTGCGCCAGGTGCCCGGCCGCGGCGTTGACGATCACCTCGGCCGCCTCGTCCCCCTGCGCGAACGCCTCCGAGACCAGCGGGGCCAGCTCGGCCAGCCCGATCGGCGGCCGCCCGGTCAGCGTGCGGGCGAAGGCGCGCGCGTGCTCCTCGGGCAGGTGCTCGCGCCCCTGGACCGGCCGCCTGCCGGGGATGACCCGCTTGGCCACCATCCGCGCGAGCGGGCTCAGCGCCGTGCCCCGGCTCAGCTGGCGGGCGGTCTCCCGGGCCGCCTGGTGGCCGATCCAGAACGCCGACCCCTCGTCGCCGATCAGCCAGCCCATCCCGTCCGCGGACCGGCTGCGGCGCCGCCCCTCGATCCGGGTCGCGATCGCGCCGGTGCCCGCGATGAGCACCGTCCCGTCGGGTTCGGGGGTGCCGGAGGTGAACGCCACCTCGTCGTCGCCGACGAACACCATCCGGTCCGCCGGCACGCCGACCAGCAGCAGCTCCTCCACCAGGGCCGCGCGCACCCGGTCGTCGCGCAGCGCCGACACCCCGGCCAGGCCGATCGCCCCGGCCACCACGTCCTCGCGGGCGCGCGGCCCGGCCTGGTCGAGGGCGGCGCCCACCGCCCGGGCCAGTTCCCGGCCCGCCCGCGCGGTGCCGTGCGTGTTGGGGTTGGCACCGCCGGCCCGGGCCAGGCCCACCCGCTCGCCGGCCGGGGTGGCGACCAGGGCCCGGGTGGAGGTGCCGCCCGCGTCCACCCCCACCACCAGGCGGGGGCGGTCGGAGCGCTTCGTCGTCGAAGAGGTCACGGCTGTCACAGGAGGGAACTGCCCTTTCAGCGGTCGGAATACTCTTCGCGCAGGCGGCCGACCACGGCCAGCGCGGTCTGGACGGCCTCGGCCGCGGCCCCCTCGTCCAGCGGGTCCCCGCTGACCAGCAGCCTGAGGTAGACCGGCGCGGCCAGCGCGCGGGCGACCCGCGCCGGGTCGGTGCCGGGCGGGGCCTCGCCCCGGGCGACGGCCCGTTCCACCACCGGCCGGACGTGCTCGACGCGGTCGGCGAAGACCCGCTCGCGCGCCCGCGCGATCTCGGGGATGCGCGCGGCGTCGGCGAGCATCGCGGTCATCACCGCGCCCCGCGGCGAGGTGAGCAGGCCGACCAGGGCGCGGGCCAGGGCCTCCAGGTCGCCCGCCAGCGCGCCGGTGTCGGGAGCCGGGACCTCCGTGGCGGCCAAGTGCTCGAAGGCGTCCACGACCAGCGCCTGCCGGTCGCGCCAGCGCCGGTACACGGTGGTCTTGTGCACTCCGGCGCGGCGGGCCACCGACTCGACGCTGAGGTCGGCGTAGCCCCGCTCGCCCAGTTCGGCCAGGGTGGCGGCGCGGACGGCGGCCAGCACCTTGGCCCCGCGCCCCACCGGCCGGGCGGGGCCGGCGTCGTGTTCGTGGGTCATCGTCCTCCCAGGATCGTCCCGATTCTCCTTTGCCGCGGGGGTCCGGCGCACGCATACTGAAGCTATCGCAACAAAAAGTTGCGATAGCTCCCCGCGGTTCGAGGAGGACCCGTGCCCGACATCTACCGCTACACCTCGCCGGTGGCCCCCAAGGACGCCACCGGACCCGTCGCCGCCGTCTACGCCCAGATCAAGGACGAGTTCCTGCTCGCCGACGGCCCCCTCATGACCCTGTCCCGCGCCCCCGAGCTCCTGGTGTGCGTCTGGGCGCTGCTGCGCGAGTCCGAACTGGCCGGGCCGGTCCCGCGCGCCGAGCGCGAACTCGTCGCCGTCGCCGTCTCCGCCGCCAACACCTGCCCCTGCTGCGTCGACGCCCACACCGCCCTGGGCCACGCCGGGGGCGACCACACCGCCGCCGAGGCCGTCCGGGCGGGCCGCCGCCCCCGCGACCCCGCCCTGGCGGCCCTGGCCGACTGGGCCGCCGTCACCGGCGACCCCACCCCCGGCCCCCGGCCCGCGCCGCCCTTCCCCGCCGAGCACACCGCCGCGTTCATCGGCACCGCCCTGGTCACGCACATCATCAACCGCGTCACCTCCTCCCTCCTCGTCGAGCGCCTGCTGCCCGGTGACCTCCAGCGCTCCCGGACCGTGCGCCGGGTCCTGGGCGCGGCCGTGCGCCGCGGCCCCGGCCGGCCCGTGGCACCCGGCCGCTCCCTGGAACTGCTGCCGGCCACCGCCGCCGCCCCGCCCGCCTGGGCCGACGGACCCGTCGGCACCGCCTACGCCGCACTGGCCGGGGCCGTCGCCTCCCTGGACGTCCCCGACACCGTCCGCGCCCGTACGCGGGACGCCGTCGCCGCCTGGGACGGGCGCCCGCCCGCCCTCTTCGAGGACCCCGTGGGCGCGCACGCCGACGGGCTCGACGCGCCCGATCGGACCGCCGTGCGCCTGGCCGTGCTCGCCGCCCTGTCCCCGCACCGGATCGCCGACGCCGACGTCGCCGCCTGGCGGGCCGCCACCGGCCGCACCGCCGACGCCGACCTGGTGCGCCTGGTGGTCCTGGGGGCGTTCACCGCCGCCGACCGGATCCAGCGCTCCCTGGCCGCCGCGGCCGCCCGCCGACACCCCGCCGGTCAGCCGGGGGAGGCGTAACCGCGGACACACGGAAAAGCAGTGGCGCGCCCCGCGGCGGTCCTGAGAGGGTCGGTCCATGGCAGCAGAGCACCACCCCGCGACACCCCGATCCGACGGACCCGGATGGGAGGTCGACCGGCCCGCGGAGGACGAGATATCCGAGGCCACCCGGGTGTTCGCCACCGCCATCAACATCCCGTTGAACGACCTGCTCGACACCGAGCGCGACCACCCCGTCAACGAGCCCGACCGCTTCCTGGTCGTCCGCGACGGCGGCCGCATCGTCGGCACCACCAACTCCCATCCCTTCTCCCTCACCGTCCCGGGCGGTCCGCGCCCGGCGGCCGGGGTGACCGGGGTGGGCGTGCTGCCCACCCACCGCAGACGCGGCATCCTCACCGCCCTCCTGCGCGAACAGCTCGCCGACCTGCGACGACGCGGCGAGAACCTGGCGATCCTGTGGGCCTCCGAAGGCGGCATCTACGGCCGCTACGGCTACGGCCGGGCGTTCCGCCAGCACACCTACTCCGTGAGCCGGGCCCACGCCGCCCTGCGCCCCGACGCGCCCCGCGACCCCTCGCTCACCCTGGAGCTGGCCGAGCCCGCCGACGTCCTGCCCGACCTGGACCTGCTGCACCGCGCCGCCCAGGCCGAACGCCCCGGCGGCTTCCCCCGCGAGGGCAACTGGTGGAAGCTGCGCCTGTGGATGCTCTCCCGCCCCCGGCCCGACACCTCCGACCTGCGCGCCGTCCTCGTGCGCGACGCCGGGGGCCACCCGGTCGGCTCGGCCCTGCACCGGGTCACCACCGGCTACGGCGAGGGCGGCCTGCCCACCGGGACGGTCTCCGTCCGGGAGGTCAACGCCCTCACCCCGGCCGCCCGCACCGCCCTGTACGAGTACCTCTTCGACACCGACCTCACCGTGGAGACCGAGGTCGTCGGCCTGCCCGAGGACGACCCCCTCCCCGCCCTGCTGGCCGACCCCGCCCAGGCCGTCCGCCGCGGCGGCGTGAGCCTGTGGCTGCGCCTGGTCGACGTGCCCGCCGCCCTGGCCGAGCGCACCTATGCCCACCCCCTGGACACCGTCATCGAGGTCGCCGACCGGCACGCCCCCTGGAACGCCGGGCGCTGGCACCTGAAGACCGACGGGGAGCACACCCGGGTGGAGGCCGCCACGACGGCCCCCGACCTGTCCCTGGACGCCGCCCACCTGGGCTCCGCCTACCTGGGCCGCGGACCGGTGACCACCCACGTCGACGCCGGCACCGCCGTCGAGCACACGCCCGGCGCCGCCGCCCGCCTCGACACCGCCCTGTACACCCCCCGCGCGCCCCGCTGCGACACCGGCTTCTGAGCGGGACGGGCCCCGGCCGACACGGGTCCGCCGGGCCCCGACCCGCTCCGAACGCCCCCATCCCGTCCCGACCGCACCGAACGACAAGGCGAAGAACACCATGACCACATCCGACAGCCCGCGCGCCGAGTGGACCGTGCGCGGCACCGACCGGGACGAGTACGCACGGGCGGCCCGGGTCATCGGCGAAGCCCTCCTGGTCGCCGAGGACGTGCCCGCCATGCTGGAGCGGATGCGTCCGATCCACGACGCCGAGGGCTACGAGCGCGTCCGCGTGGCCGTCGACGACATCGACGGCGAAGAGCGGATCGTCGGCGCCACCAACGACTTCCGCTTCGAGATGACCCTGCCCGGCGGGCCGCGCCGCGTGGCCGGGGTGACCGGGGTGGGCGTGTGGCCCACCCACCGCCGCCGGGGCGTGCTCAGCTCCCTCATGCGCCGCCAGCTCGCCGACATCCACGCCGCGGGGGTCAGATACGCCGCCCTGTGGGCGTCCGAGGGCGCCATCTACGGCCGCTTCGGCTACGGCCCGGCCGTCGCCGAGACCGAGGCCCACATCGCCCGGCCGCACGCCGCGCTGCGCCCCGACGCACCCCGCGACCCGGAGCTGACGGTCCGCCTGGGCTACGCCGCGGAGCTGCGCTCCGACCTGGAACAGGTGTACGCGGAGGCCGCCGCCGCCCGGCTCGGCCAGGTCGCGCGCCCCGGCCACTGGTGGGACCGGACCCTGCGCGACAAGCCCGAGCACCGCGAGGGCCGGGGCCCCAAGCACGCCGTCGTGGTCCGCGGGCCGCAGGGCCCGGTGGGCTACGCCCTGTACAGCACGCGGAGCAAGTGGGAGTCGGACGGCCCGGCCGGGACGGTGTACGTCCAGGAGATGCGGGCCACGGTCCCGGCGGCCTGGACCCTGCTCTACGAGCACCTGCTCGACCGCGACCTGACGGCCCGGATCGAGTTCGAGTTCATGCCGGTGGACGACCCGCTCGTGCACCTGCTCGGCAACCGGGACCGGCTGGTCCGGGAGGTCTTCAACAGCCTCTGGTTCCGGCTGGTGGACGTGCCCGGCGCGCTGTCCGAGCGCACCTACGCCGCCCCGGTGGAGGCGGTCCTGGCGGTCACCGACCGGTACGCGCCGTGGAACGCCGGGACGTGGTCGCTGAAGGCGTCCCCCGAGGGCGCGCGGGTGGAGGCCACCGACGCCGCCCCGGACGTGTCGCTGGACGCGGCCCTGCTGGGCGCGGCCTACCTGGGGCAGACCCCGCTCACCGGCTACGCCGCCGCCGGGCTGCTCACCGAGCACACCCCGGGGGCGGTCGCCCGCCTGGACGCGGCCCTGCACCGTCCGGACGCGGCCTTCAACGGGTCCATCTTCTAGCCGTCGGCGGCCGCCCGGCCCGCAGCGGACGCTGCGGGCCGGGCGGCCCGTTTCAGCCGGTGAGCGCCTTGACCAGCCGCTCCACGTCCTCCTCGGTGTTGTACAGGTGGAACGAGGCGCGCAGGCGCCCGTCGCGGGCGGCCACCGCGATGCCCTCGTCCATCACCCGCTCCACCCCGCCCGCCGGGGCGGCGACGGACACGATCGCCGAGCCCGCCGGCTCCAGGCCCAGGCCGGCGCGCAGCAGGTCGCCCAGGGCCGCGTTGTGCGCGTGCACGGCGCCGACCCCGGTCTCCTCCAGCAGCGCCAGGGTGCGCTCCAGCCCCGCCCAGGCGGGCCACACCGGCGGCAGGTCCAGCCTGCGGGCGCCCGGCGCCGGCGCCAGCGGCCCGCCGTACAGGCTGTTCCACGGCTCCTCGGCGGCGTACCAGTTGCCCGCGAGCGGGGACAGCTCCGCCAGCGCCTCCGCGGTGCCGGTGAGGAACGCCGCGCCGCGCGGCCCCAGCAGCCACTTGTAGGTGCTGCACACCGTGTAGTCGATCCGGTCGGCGGGCAGCGGCAGCCACCCGGCCGCCTGGGTGGCGTCCACGAGCAGCCGCGCCCCGTGGGCGTCGCGGGCCGCCAGCAGGTCCTCCAGGGGAGCGATGCGCCCGTCGGAGGACTGCACCGCCGACACCGCGACCAGCCGGGTGTCCGGGCCGACCGCGTCGGCCAGGTGCTCCAGCGGGACCTCCCGGACGGCGAGGTCGGTCCGGGCCAGGAAGGGGTGCACCACCGAGCTGAACTCGCGGGCGGCGACGACGACCTCGGCGCCCGGCGGCAGCGCGGCGGCGACCGTTCCGACGAACTGGGCGGTGTAGGCGCCGATCGCGGTGTTCTCCGCGGGCACGCCCAGCAGGCGGGCGTAGGAGGCGCGGGCGCGTTCGACGCCCGGGTCGGCGTCGGCCGGGGAGAACCGCCCCTCGGCCACGGCGCGGGTGTACTGCGTCACCGCGTCCAGCGCGGTGTCGGGGGTCAGCCCGTGGGTGGCCGTGTTGAGGTACACGGTCCCGGGGGAGAAGTGCCGTCGTGCGGCGTCGATGCGGGCACGGGTGGAGTCGTCCATGCCCCCATGCTCCCCATGGCGGGGAACCGGGTTCAAGGGCCGCTCCGGTCGGGATTGGCCCTTGTCGCGGGGAAGGGCGCGGGACGGCGGCCGGGTGCCCCCGGGCCGGGCGCCCTCAGTTGCGGAACTTGGCCTGGGCGTCGGTGGACCCGGCCATGAGCTTGTTGAGCAGGCGGACCAGCTCGCGCCGCTCCTCGGGCTCCAGGGCCTCGGCCCAGGCGGACTCGCGGCGGTTGTGGGCGCGGAACCCGCCGAGGATGGCGTGGTAGCCCGCCTCGGTCAGGCTGAGCTGGAGGGCGCGGCGGTCGTGGGTGGCGCGCTCGCGCAGGATGAGTCCGTCGCGCTCCAGGGTGTTGAGCAGCGCGGACAGGGCGGCCCGGCTCATGCCGGAGATCTCGGCGGTGGTCTTGGCCTCCATCGGCCCGGCCAGCCAGAGCGCGAAGATCACCCGGAATCCGGGCCAGGTGAGCCCGCGCGGCCGGTGGACCGTGGACTCCAGGTCGTAGATGACCATGCTCGTGGCCCGGTTGAGGGTGAGGACCATGCGCATGGCGTCGGCGTTGACGGAGGGGAGTTCCTGCTCGGCCTTCTGCACCGCGTAGTCGACGAACGACCAGAAGGTGAGGTCACTGCTGGGGGGTGCGGTGTCATGGGTCACGGGACCAGCCTAATACCTGGGGTCCGGGCCGTGTTTACCGTGCTTTTCCCTTTCCGTGGGCGCCTTGTTCAGTGGTGACGGCGGACGGGTGGAACGCGGCGAATGCTCTTTTCGGGGTGGAGGCGGCGCTTTTTCCGTTCTTCGTTCCCGGGGGGACCGCGACCCGCCGCGGGGAGGCGGGGGTGTCGTGCGCGCCGTGGGGAGAGTGGGGGAGCGGGGCAGGTCGGTGCCCTGCCGTCGGCGGCCGACAGGCGTACAGTGTGACCTGTATCACCGGCGAGGTGGCTCTGCGCCTCTTGGTCCGGTGACGCAGAGCACGTTATGGTCTGAATCATCAAACGTTTGATCATTATGGGCGGCGGCCGCCGCCCGGAGCGAGTGAAGGGGTCCCGACGACCATGGCAGCCAAGCCGTTCGCCTCGTCCGCCGACACCGAGGCCAAGCAGCAGACCCTGGAGGTCCTGGCCGACGGCGTCTACGCGCTCACCGCCGAGGGCGACCCCAACGTGGGCGCCATCGAGGGCGAGGACTTCCTCGTGGCGTTCGAGGCCCTGGCCACGCCCACCGCGGCCCGCGAGTGGCTGGCCAAGCTGCGCGAGCACACCGACAAGCCCGTCCGCTACCTGGTGCTCTCCCACTACCACGCGGTCCGCGTCCTGGGCGCCAGCGCCTTCGACGCCGAGATCATCCTCACCCACGAGAAGACCCACGAGCTGATCCGCGAGCGCGGCAAGGAGGACTGGGCCAGCGAGTTCGGCCGCATGCCCCGCCTGGCCAAGGACGCCGGCTCCGTGCCCGGCCTGACCTGGCCCACCCAGACCTTCGCCGACCGCACCACCATCGACCTGGGCGGCGACCGCGGCGAACTCGTCCTGGAGTACTTCGGCCGCGGCCACACCGAGGGCGACATCGTCGCCTGGCTGCCCCGGCAGAAGATCCTCTTCGCCGGCGACCTCGTCGAGGCCCAGGCCGCCCTCTACACCGGCGACGCCTTCCACAAGGACTGGGCCGGCGCCACCCTGGACAGGGTCAAGGCCCTGGGCGCCGAGATGCTCGTCGGCGGGCGCGGCGCGGTCAGCCGCGGCCGCTCGGAGGTCGACGCCGCCATCGAGCAGACCCGCAACTTCCTCAACGTGATGATCCGCGAGGTCGGCGGCGTCCACGAGCGCGGCGGCACCCTCAAGGAGGCGTTCGAGGCCACCCACGCCGCCCTCGTCGACGACTACGGCCACTGGCCGATCTTCGAGCACTGCCTGCCCTTCGACGTCTCGCGCCTGTGGGACGAGTTCTCCGGCATCGAGCGCCCCGTCATCTGGACGGCCGAGCGCGACCGCGAGGTCTGGGACCTCCTCCAGGCCTGAGCGGACCGCCGGGGCCGAGCCCCGCCCCCGCGGGAGGGGAACCTCCCGCGGGGGACCCGCGGCCGCCGACGCCCCGGCGGCGGGCACCCGTCCCGCCGCCGGGGCCGCCCACCGACCACCCCCGCCCCGAAGGGGCGCCGACGCCCAGGAGCCCGACATGCGACCTCCCGCTCCACGACCCCCCGCCGACACCTCCGCCGAGCCCGTCCTGGTCCTGGGCGCCGGCCCCGTCGGCCAGACCGCGGCCCTGCTGCTGGCCCGGCGCGGCGTCCCCGTCCGCATCGTCGACTCCCGGCCCGAGCGCGACGCCGTCGGCTCCAAGGCCATCTGCCAGCAGCGCGACGTCCTGGACGTGTGGGACTGGGTGGGCGCCGGAGAGGTCGCCGAAGAGGGCCTGACCTGGGACACCGCCCGCACCTTCTACCGCGACAGCGAGCTGTTCAGCGTCCGCCTCGCCGACCCGGGCGCCTCCCCCCTGCCGCCCTTCGTCAACATCTCCCAGTCCCGCACCGAGGAGATCCTCGACCGCCGCCTCGCCGAGGCGGGGGTGGCGATCTCCTGGGACCACACCGTCACCGGCATCGAGCAGGACGACACCGGCGTCACCGTCACCTGCGACACCCCCGCCGGCCCGGTCCGCCTGCGCGGCACCCACGCCCTGTCCTGCCTGGGCGCCCACGGCGGCGTCGTCCGCCGCGCCCTGGGCCTGGGCTTCGAGGGCACCAGCTTCCAGGACCGCTTCCTCATCTGCGACATCCGCGCCGACCTGGGCGACTGGGCCCGCGAGCGCCGCTTCTACTTCGACCCCGAGTGGAACCCCGGCCGCCAGGTGCTCATCCACCCCTGTCCCGACTCGGTGTTCCGCATCGACTGGCAGGTCCCCGCCGACTTCGACCTGGAGGCGGAGGAGGCCAGCGGACGACTGGACGCCCGCATCCGCCAGATCATCGGGGAGAAGCCCTACGAGATCGTCTGGCACTCGGTGTACCGGTTCCACACCCGGGTGGTGGACCGCATGCGCGCGGGCCGCATCCTGCTCGTCGGCGACAACGCCCACCTGGTCGCGCCGTTCGGCGCCCGCGGGCTCAACTCCGGCGTCCAGGACGCCGAGAACGCCGCCTGGAAGATCGCCTACGTCCGCGCCGGGTGGGCGGACGAGGAGTTCCTGGAGACCTACCACACCGAACGCCACGCCGCCGCTCTGGAGAACGCCGAGATCACCGGCGCCACCATGCGCTTCCTCGTCCCCCAGGACGAGGCCGAGCACACCACGCGGGTGAGCGTCCTGGAGCAGGCGCTCACCGACGAGGCCGCCCGCGCCCGGGTCGACTCCGGGCGCCTGGCCGAGCCCTTCTGGTACGTGGACTCCCCGCTCACCACGCCCAACGCGCGGTTCCCCTTCGGCGGCCGCCCGCCCCGCGGCCGGGCCCCCGAGCCCTGCCCCGGCGTGATCGCCCCCGACGCCCCGGTCGAGGTGCCCGGCGGCCCGTCCGGCGGGGACGCGCCGACCCGGCTGCGGTCCCTGCTCCGCGAGGGCGTCACCCTGCTGCTGGGCCCCCTCCCGGAGGGCACCGACGCCGACGCCGCCCGCGACGGCGTTTTGGCCGCAGCCCGGGGCGCCACCGGCGCGCCCGTGGCCGCGTTCCACCTCGCCGACATCGACACCACCGGGGCCCTCGCCAAGGCCCTGGACTGCCACCCCGGCGGGGTGTGGGTGCTGCGGCCCGACGCCCACATCGCCGCCGTCGTCGACGCCGCCGACACCGGGGCCGTCGCCGCCGCCGTCCGCACCTGCCTGGGGCGGGCCGCCGCCCCCGAACGACCGGCGCCCGCGCTCTGACGCCCGGCGCGACCGCACGAACCACGACGACCACCTGGAGGACATGCCATGGCCTACTACCGCCAGGTAGGCGAGGTGCCCCGCACCCGCCACACCCAGCACCGCACCCCCGAGGGCGGCCTGTACTACGAGGAGCTGATGGGGGAGGAGGGCTTCTCCGCCGACTCCTCGCTGCTCTACCACCGCGCGATCCCGTCGGCCATCGTCGACGCCGCCGAGTGGGAGGTCCCCGATCAGAGCCGCACCCGCAACGCGCCGATGGTGCCGCGCCACCTGCGGCTGCACTCGCTCTTCGACGACCAGGAGTGGAAGGCCGCCGACGTCGTCCAGTCGCGCCGCCTGGTCCTGGGCAACGACGACGTGCGCATCTCCTACGTGGTCGCCGGGGCGCCCTCGGAGCTGTACCGCAACGGCATCGGCGACGAGTGCGTGTACGTGGAGTCCGGCAGCGCCCGCGTGGAGACCGTGTTCGGCCTGCTGGAGGTCGGCCGCGGCGACTACGTCATCCTGCCCCGGGCCACCACCCACCGCTGGGTGCCCACCGGCGACGAGCCGCTGCGCGCCTACGTGATCGAGGCCAACAGCCACATCGCCCCGCCCAAGCGCTACCTGTCCCGCTACGGGCAGCTGCTGGAGCACGCGCCCTACTGCGAGCGCGACCTGCGCGGCCCCTCCGAGCCGCTGCTGGTCGAGGGCGAGAACGTGGACGTGCTCATCAAGCACCGCGGCGACGGCCCCGGCGGTATCTCCGGCACCCGCTACACCTACCCCACCCACCCCTTCGACGTGGTCGGCTGGGACGGGTGCCTGTACCCGTACGCGTTCAACATCGACGACTTCCAGCCCATCACCGGCCGGGTGCACCAGCCGCCGCCCGTCCACCAGGTGTTCGAGGGCCACAACTTCGTCATCTGCAACTTCGTGCCGCGCAAGGTGGACTACCACCCCGGGGCGATCCCCGTGCCGTACTACCACTCCAACGTGGACTCCGACGAGGTCATGTTCTACTGCGGGGGCGACTACGAGGCCCGCAAGGGCTCCGGGATCGGGCAGGGCTCCATCTCGCTGCACCCGGGCGGCCACTCCCACGGCCCGCAGCCCGGCGCCTACGAGCGCAGCATCGGCGCCGAGCGGTTCGACGAGCTCGCCGTCATGGTGGACACCTTCCGGCCCCTGGACCTGGGCGAGGGCGGGACCGCCTGCGACGACGGCGCCTACGCCTGGACCTGGGCCGGAGGGAGGCGGGAGTCGTGAGCGGCGCCGACGCGGCGGCGGGCGCGGGCGGGGCCGGGGACGCCCTGTACCGCTCCCTGTTCGACGACGCCGCCCTGTTCCCGCCCGGCAACGCCCCCATGGGCGAGGCCCTGCCCGCC
The DNA here is from genome assembly GCF_018316655.1 of Nocardiopsis changdeensis. Classification (GTDB taxonomy): domain Bacteria; phylum Actinomycetota; class Actinomycetes; order Streptosporangiales; family Streptosporangiaceae; genus Nocardiopsis; species Nocardiopsis changdeensis. Next base: position 3,268,838 of record NZ_CP074133.1, read on the forward strand.
CACCGCGGGCACCGGACCTCGTCCCGGGCCGCCTACGTGGGCCCCTTCCTGGTCTCCGACGCCCGTGTGGCCGAGCTGCGCGCGGTGCTGTCCCGTGAGGACGGCGACCACCCGCCCCTGGGGGTCGTGGTCACCGTCCCCGGCGGCGCCGACGGGGTCGCCCCCGCCGTCGAGGCGGTCCTGGCCGACCCCGCCCTGCGCCTGAGGGGCCTGGAGGTCGCCGCCCCGCCCGGCGGCGCCGACGGGGTGGCCGCCGTGCTCAACGCCCACCTCCCCGACGGGTCGGGCGGGCATGAGCGGGTCCGGGGGCGCGGTGTGGAGGTCTCCCGTGGGGACTCCCGCCCGTCCGACGGCGCGGACCGGCACGAGCGGGCCGAGGGGTACGTGGAGGTCTCCCGTGGCGGCGGGCCCGAAGGGGCCCGTGCGGACCTGGCGGCGCTCGCCTCCGCCGGGCTCCGCGCCAAGTTCCGCACCGGCGGGGTCACCGCACAGGCCCACCCGGACGAGGACGAGCTGGCCGCGTACCTGTACGCCGCCGTCGACCTCGGAGTGCCCTTCAAGTGCACCGCCGGGCTGCACCACGCCGTCCGGCACACCACCGCCGAGGGGTTCGAGCAGCACGGTTTCCTCAACGTGCTGCTGGCCACCGACACCCTGGTCCGGGGCGGGAGCGCCGCCGAGGCGGCCGCGGTCCTGGCCGACCGGGACGGCGGAGCCCTGGCCGCCCGCGCCAAGGGGCTCACCGCCGGGGAGGCGGCCTCGGTCCGGGCCGCGTTCCGCTCCTTCGGCACGTGCAGCATCATCGAGCCGCTGGAGGACCTCATCGTCCTCGGGGCGCTCAGCCCCTGAACCGCCGACGAACGACCACCCCCGCGGCCGGGCCGGAACCGACGGCCCGGCCGCGGGCCGCACCCAGAAAGCGCGCACCCCATGCCCGACAGCTGGATCGACCTGCCCCAGGACACCGAGTTCGGCCTGGCCACCCTGCCCTACGGGGTGTACGACACCGGCCCCGGCGACGACCGCGGCACCCGTATCGGCGTCGCCGTCGGCTCCCACGTCCTGGACCTGGGGGCCGCGGCCCTGACCGCCGGCTCCCCCCACGCCGACCTGCTCCGCACCCCGAACCTCGACGCGCTGCTGGCCGCCGGCCGCCCCGTCTGGGACCGGGTCCGCGCCGACCTGGCGGACTGGCTCACCGACCCCGCCCGCGAGGAGGCCCTGCGCCCCCACCTGGTGGACCGGGCGTCGGTGCGGCTGCACCTGCCGTTCACCGTCGCCGACTACGTGGACTTCTACGCCTCCGAGCACCACGCCACCAACGTCGGCCGGATCTTCCGCCCCGACCAGGAGCCGCTCACCCCCAACTGGAAGCACCTGCCCATCGGCTACCACGGCCGTTCCGGGACCATCGTGGTGTCGGGCACCGACATCGTCCGCCCCACCGGGCAGCGCAAGCCGCCCACCGAGCCGTCCCCGGTCTTCGGGCCGTCGGTGCGGCTGGACATCGAGGCCGAGGTGGGCTTCGTGGTCGGCACCCCCAGCCCGATGGGCGGGCGGGTCGGGGTGGACGGCTTCGCCGACCACGTCTTCGGCGTGTTCCTGCTCAACGACTGGTCCTCGCGCGACCTCCAGGCCTGGGAGTACGTGCCGCTGGGCCCGTTCCTGGGCAAGTCGTTCGCCACGTCCGTCTCCCCGTGGGTGGTGCCGCTGGCCGCCCTGGAGGCGGCCCGCGTGGAGCAGCCCGCCCAGGACCCCGAGCCGCTGCCCTACCTGCGCGGCACACAGCCCTGGGGCCTGGACCTGCGGCTGGAGGTCCGGCTCAACGGGCACGTGGTGTCGCGGCCCCCGTTCTCGCAGATGTACTGGACGGCGGCGCAGCAGCTCGCCCACATGACCGTCAACGGGGCGTCGCTGCGCACCGGCGACGTGTACGCCTCGGGCACGGTGAGCGGCCCCGAGGTGGGGCAGCGGGGCTGTTTCCTGGAGCTGACCTGGAGCGGCAAGGAGCCGCTGCGGCTGCCGGACGGCACCGAGCGCACCTTCCTGGAGGACGGGGACGAGGTCACCATCACGGCGACCGCCCCGGGCCCGGACGGGACCCTGGTCCACTTCGGCGAGGTGAGCGGGCGGATCCTGCCCGCCGTGTAGGCGCCGGGCGGGGGCCGCGGGCCCCGCCCCGCCCTCCGGGGCGCGGTCCCGGGAACGCGCCGCCCCGGGGACCCGGCTCCGCCGCCGGGCCGGAGGATTGTCGGAACCGTGGGGCAGGATCGCCCGTGACCGTAGGACCGGTACCGACGACCTGGAGGACCCGATGGCGCAGGGCGGACCCGAGGGCGGCGTTCGGCGGAGGCGGCCGGAATGAGGCGGGGAGAGGACCTGTGGCCCCTGGTCCACGCCGAGCGCGCCGCCCTGGCCGACGACCTCGCCGGGCTGTCCGAGGAGGACTGGGCGACCCCGTCGCTGTGCGACGGGCTGACGGTGCGCGAGGTCCTCGCGCACCTGACCGCCGGGGCGAGCCTCAACGGGCTCCGGTGGTTCGCCGGTGTCGTCCGCTGCCGGTTCGACTTCGACGCCCAGGTCGCGATGCGCCTGGCCGAGCAGATGGGGGACTCCGGCGCCGACACCCTCGCCCGCTTCCGCGCGGTGGTGTCGAGCACGACCTCGCCGCCGCTGCCCCGGATCGCCATGCTGGGCGAGGCCGTCGTGCACGGCGAGGACATCCGGCGCCCGCTGGGCATCGCGGCCGACCGGCCCGTCGGCACCCTGACGCGGGTCGCCGAGTACTACCGGGGCTCGGACCAGGTCGTCGTCGCCAGGAGCCGGGTGGCGGACCTGCGGCTGGAGGCCGCCGACGGCTCCTTCGCGGCCGGGGAGGGGCCGCGGGTCGCCGGGAGCACGCTCGCGCTGATCATGGCGATGACCGGGCGGTCCGCGCACCTCGGCGACCTGAGCGGGGACGGGGTGGAGGTGCTGCGCGGGCGCCTGGACGGATGAGCCGGCGGGGCCGGGCGGCGGGCTCCGCCGCCCGGCCCCGCGGGGTCACACCGTTGCGTCCCCCGCGCCGGTGAGGTAGTCGGCGAGGACGTCGGCCTCGGCGCGCAGGCGCAGGGCGGCGTCGTGCCGCCCGTGGGCGGCGTAGCGCTCGGCCTCGGCCCGCCGTTCGTCGACCTGGGCGCGCAGCAGGCCGTGGACGTCCTCGGCGGACAGGCGGCGGCGGGGAGCCTCGGTCGAGCCGACGCCCGCGCTCGCGCCGGCGACGTGCTCGCTCCCGGCCGCCCCGCCGCCCGCGGGGGCGGTGACGGCCTCGGCGTTCTCGATGGCGGCCAGGGCCGTGCGCAGCGCTGAGACGGCCTCGGGCCTGCGGGCCTTCATCGCGGCGACCAGGTCGGCGCGCAGCAGCGCGCGCAGCTCCTGGGGCGGGCGGTGCCCGGGTGGCGTGTCCACGTCGTCCCTCCTTCCTCCGGGGCCTCGGGGTACGAAGCCGGAACGTACTGAAAGTACTCTTTCATTCCCTGACAGGCAACTCGAAAGGGAATGATAGGGAGTGTCAGTGGACTCCCTTCCTGCGGGTGGTGGAAACCCGGGCGGACCGGGGCCGGATGTAGTTGGATGTCCGGGGGGCGCGACCCGCCGCCCCCGACGTGGAAGGACGTGACCATGGGCGACGACGGGCCGGCCCGCATCGCACACCTGCTGTTCGAGGCCGGGACGCTCAAGAACCAGCGCCGTACCGGCTGGTGGGTCGCCGGGGTCCGCGACCCCGAGTCGGTGGCCGAGCACTCGTGGCGGACCGCCCTGATCGCGTCGGTGCTGGCGTCGATGGAGGGCGCCGACCCCGCGAAGGCCGCGCTGATCGCTGTATGGCACGACACCGGCGAGACCCGCACCGGCGACCTCCACCACCTGGCGCAGAAGTACCTGGAGGCCAAGCCCGACGCCCGGGACATCGCCGCCGACCAGACCGGGGGAGTCCCGGAAGCGGTGGGCGCGATGGTCCGCTCCGCCGTGGCCGCCTACGAGGAGCAGGACACCCCGGAGGCGCGCTGCGCCAAGGACGCCGACAAACTGGAGTGCCTGATCCAGGCCGTGGAGTACCGGGCGCAGGGGCACGCGGCGGCACAGCGGTGGATCGACTCCAGCCTGGAGCGGATCGCCACGGACGGGGGACGGGCGCTCGCCGCGGCGGTGCTGGCGCAGGAACCCCTGGACTGGGTCCGCACCGCCATGGGCCGCTGAGCCCCCTGTACCCTGGCCGTGTGCGCGGCCTCCTCCGCTCCCTGTGGGACGAGCCCCGGCCCCCTCGCCCGCCGTCGCGGCCACGACGGGACCTGGCGCTCGCGGGTGTGCTCGCGGCCGCCGCGGTGGCCGAGGCCGTGCTGCGCCCCGACCTGCCGTGGCGGATCCCGACGCTGCTCCTGACCGTCGGCCTGATCGCCCTGCTGCCGCTGCGCCGCACCCGTCCGCTGGCGGTGGTCGCGGCCACCTTCGGCCTCTCCGGCCTGGCCACAGCGGTCCTGGGCGGCCAGAGCGCCCCGCTGTACACGACGGTCTGCTTCCTGCTGCTGCCCTACGCGCTCTTCCGCTGGGGATCCGGCCGGGAGATCGCGGCGGGCTCGGCCGTCATGCTCGCCAACGTGGCGGTCCCCGTCCTCTTCGGCGCACCCGCCGACACGCTGGGCGGGGCCGTGCTCTTCTCGGCCGCGGCCCTGGGCGCGGCGGTGCGGTACCGGGCCGGGGCCCGCGAGCGCGAGTTCGAGCGGGCCCGCCTGCTCGAACGCGAACGGATCGCCCGCGACCTGCACGACACCGTCGCCCACCACGTCTCGGCGATGGCGATCCGGGCCCAGGCCGGGCTGGCGGTGGCGCGGACGCGGCCCGGGGCCGCGGTCGACGCCCTGGAGGTCATCGAGGCCGAGGCCGCCCGCGCCCTGACCGAGATGCGCGCCCTGGTGCGCGTTCTGCGCCGGGACGAGGACGGCCCCGCGGCGCGGGTGCCCCACCCGCGGGTGGGCGACCTGCGTGCGCTCGCCGGGGACTCCGGCGGCCCCGCCGTGGAGGTGGAGGTCGACGACGGCCTCGACGACCTGCCGCCGGAGGTGGCGGCCGCGGTCCACCGCCTGGCCCGGGAGGCGGTCGCCAACGCGCGCAGGCACGCCCGCAACGCCACCCGCGTCCGGGTGCGCGTCACCGCCGACGACACGTCGGTGCACCTGCGGGTCAGCGACGACGGGGACCCCGTCACCCGGAGCACGACCGGTTACGGGCTCATCGGCATGGCCGAACGGGCCGAACTGCTCGGCGGCACCTGCCGGGCCGCGCCCGGCCCCGGGCGGGGCTGGACCGTGGCAGCCGACCTGCCCCGGACCGGGGCGGCCGCGTGAGCGGCGGTCACGGACACGTCCGGGTGGTCGTCGCCGACGACCAGGAGATCGTCCGCACCGGCCTGACGATGATCCTCGACGCCCAGCCGGGCATCGAGGTCGTCGGCCAGGCCGCCGACGGCCGCGAGGCCGTCGCGCTGGCGCGGCGCCTGCGCCCCGACGTGTGCCTGTTCGACATCCGGATGCCCGGCACCGACGGCATCGAGGCCACGCGCCTGCTGGCCGGCCCCGGGGTGGAGGACCCCCTCGCCGTCGTCGTCATCACCGTGTTCGACCTCGACGAGTACGTGTACGCCGCGCTCAGGGCCGGGGCCCGCGGGTTCCTGCTCAAGGACGCCGGGGCCGACCTGCTCGCCCAGGCCGTGCGGGCCGCCGCCGCGGGCGACGCGCTCATCGCCCCGGGCGTCACCCGGCGGCTGCTCGACGCGTTCGCGCGCAACCGCCCCGCCGGGCCTCCCGAGCAGCCCGCCGAGGCGCTCACGGACCGGGAGGAGCAGATCCTGCGGGCCGTGGCCCGCGGGAGGACCAACGACGAGATCGCCCGCGAGACCTACATCGCGGTGAGCACGGTCAAGACCCACATCGCCGGCATCATGGCCAAGCTCGGCGCCCGCAACCGGGTGGAGGTCGCCATGTGGGCCTACGAGACCGGGAGGGCCGGGAACACGCCGCGCTGACCGGAAGGACGAGTCGGCCCTCCTCCTTCCGGCGGACCCGGACCCGGCCCGAATGCCGATGCCCCGGCACCGGCCCGGCGGCCACGATCGGAGCACGGCGGCGGGCGCGGTGCCCGCCGCGGCAGTGAAAGGACCCGTCGTGACCCCCTCCGCCCGACGCGAGTGGCCCGTACCCGTTCTGCTGATCCTGCTCAGCGCCGTGCCCGTGATCGCGGGCGGAGTGCGCCTGGGCGACCTCGGCGGCGGGCCGGTCACCCCGGACAACGCCCGGTTCTTCGCCGACCCGGTGCCCGTGGTGCTGCACATCGTCGCCGTGGTGCCCTACTGCCTGCTGGGCGCCCTGCAGTTCGCGCCCGGGCTGCGCCGCCGCCGCTGGCACCGCCTGTCGGGGCGCCTGCTGGTCCCGCTGGGGCTCGTCGCGGCCCTGACGGGGGTGTGGATGAGCCTGGCCTACCCCCTGAACGAGGGGGAGGGCGCCTCGCTGACCCTGGTGCGGCTGGTGTTCGGGAGCGCCATGGCGGCGGCGGTCCTGCTGGGGTTCGCGGCCGTCCGGCGCGGCGACATCGCCGGGCACCGGGCCTGGATGACCCGCGGGTACGCGATCGGGCTGGGGGCGGGGACCCAGGTGTTCACCCACCTGCCCTGGGTGCTGCTGCCGGGACAGCCGGGGGAGGCCACCCGGACGGTGCTGATGGCGGCGGGGTGGGTCGTCAACCTCGCCGTCGCCGAGTGGGCCGTCCGCCGCGGTCCGGCGGCCGCGGGGGAGCGTGCCGCGGCCCCGGCCCGGCGCTGACCGCGGGGCGGCGGGCCGCTACGAGCCGCCGGTGAGCAGGCAGTGGCCGACGGAGCCGGGCCCGCCGAACGCCTGGTACCGGGAGGCGAACTCCACCAGGCCCAGCAGCGCGGCGGCGGTGGCCGCGGACGCGCAGGCGAGCCGGAGGCCCCGGTTCCCGTCGGCCGGGCCCGGACGCGGACTCCGGTGGCTGCGGCCCGGTCCCGCGGAGGGCGGTTCCCCGTGCGGGGCGCCGTGGGGCCGTCCGGCCGGGAGAAGGGCGTAGGGGTTCCCGGGGCCGACGGTCCGGCGGGGGAGGAGCAGGGGGTCCGTGTCCGAGAGTGAGCGCATGAGGTCCTTTGTACAGTCGGAGGATTCGGTTCGCGGGGGTGTCGGGATATCTTCCGGAAGCGGAACCCAAGGTCCTGAACCGGAACCGCGCGGACGTCACCGCATATCGCCCCGATATGCCGTTGAACCGTGCCGGTGCCGGTCATCTGCGGCGGTTCGCGGTGGCCCCGTGCGCACGCCGCGCCGAGCCGCGGAGACGGAGAACGGAGGCCGGAGATGGACGTGGTCCGCGCGCCGGTGCGCGCCTGGGCGGAGGAGATCCTGCGCGGCCTGGGCGACCCGCCCCTGCGCGACCTCGTGGTGGAGTCCCGGCCGGAGAGCGGGGAGGTGGAGGTCGTGCTGTGGTTCCCCGACGGCACCGCCGCGGGTTCCTACCTCCAGGCCGCCATGACCGACGCCGAAGCGGTGGTCCACCTGGCCGACGGCCTCCAGGACGCCGCCGTGGAGCAGGCCCTCGGGCGGCCGCTGCCGCCCTGCCCCGGCCACCCGCACCCCCCGACCGCCCGCCTGGTCTCGGGGGTCCCCGCCTGGACCTGCCCGAGGACGGGAGGGGCGGTCCGCCCCATCCTCACTCCCCCGTGAGGGGTGTCCCGGAGAGTCCCGGGGCGGGCCGTCAGTCGGCGGTGAGCAGCGCGGCCAGGCCGTCGAGGCCCGCCGCGCTCAGGTCGAAGGCGTCCGCCGGCCGGGGCGGGTCCCCGACGGGGCGTTCGACGTAGGCGGTCCTCATGCCCACGGCTCGGGCACCGCGCAGGTCCCAGGCGTGGGCGGCGACCATGAGCAGGCGTTCGGGCGCCAGGCCGGTGTTGGCCACGGCGAGGCGGTACACGTCCGGGTGGGGCTTGTACCCGCGCACGTCCTCGGCGGAGAGCACCTGGTGCCAGCGCAGCCCGGCGTGGGTGTTGATGCGGGTGAGCGCCGGACGGCCGGCGTTCGACAGCCCCATCACGGGCAGGCGCGCGGCGATCCGCTCCAGGCCCGACACCGAGTCCGGCCACGGATCCAGGCGCTGCGCGGAGTCCGCCAGCGCGCGGACCGCGTCCGCGTCGGCGACACCGGCCTCGGCGGCGACGCGTTCGGCGGCCTCCCGGTCGATCGCGGTGCTGTCGGTGTAGGGGCGGCGGCCCGCGAGGATGTCCCGCTGCCGCTCCTCGACATGCCGCTGCCACGTTGCGACGAGGCCGTCCACGCGCGCGTCGTCGAGCCGGGCGGGCAGCGAGCGGATACCGCGTGCGATCCCGCCGGGTTCGTCGACCATGGTGCCGAGGATGTCGAACACGACCACGTCCACATCGGGGAGCGGAGCCATGGGGCCTCCTGAATCGTCTGGTGTCGGATGGCGGAGGACCCCGCCGGGGCGCCACGGCGGCCTCCACGGGCGGCGGGTCGGCCCGCCCGGCCGCCGGTGGCCGGGGGAGGCCCCGACGGGGGAGGGGCGCGGACCCGCGGGGGCCGCGGTGGACCTTTCCGCCGCGGAGCGTACCTTCCCCGTCTTCCGGTACCGCCGGGACCGCGACGGCTGCGCCCGCGCCCCGGCCGGGGCGGCGCCCTTCGGGGCCGGCCCGGCTCAGCCGGTCGGCGCGGCCGGGGACCACACGCCGAACCACTGTTCGGCGCCGTACTCCTCGAACCGCTCCGCCTCGGTGAACCCCAGCCTCGCCGCCAGGCGCATCGCGCGGTCGTTGGCGGTCTGCGTGCACAGCACCACCGGCTCGCCGGGCAGCGCCCCGGCGAACCAGTCGAGCACCGCGGCGCACGCCTCGGCGGCGTACCCGTGCCCCCAGGCCCGGGGCAGGAACAGGTAGCCGAGCTCGGCCTCCGCGCCCTCCGGACGCACGTGGCCCGGGCGTTCCGGGTCGCGCCGGTCGAGCGTGGTCATGCCGACCATCGCCCCGTCCAGCTCGACCGCGAACAGGCCGGGGCGCCGTCCGGGCACCTCGGGCATCGCGCGTTCGAGGTCCTCGCGCGGCTGCGGTCCGCCGAGGTAGGTGCCCACCTCCGGCGAGGAGAACAGGTCGATGAACGCTTCACGGTCCCGGGCCTCGGTCTCACGGAGCACGAGGCGTTCGGTCTTGATCGGGGAGGGCGGCCAGATATCGGGCCCGAGTTCAGACATGGCGGGCAAAGTAGCACATCCCCGGGCGAGAACTCAGGGAATTACAGGACCCCGCAAGCGGATGCGGCGGCCCGAGAAGAAGGCCGCCCCAAAGCGAAAGGCAGGGGTTCCGGGAACCTCCTGCCACTCTCAATCTATAGCGCACCCCGGGGCTTGCGGCAAGACCCGGGTCAGGGCGCAGAATCGTCGATCGCGGCCGCCGCCGGCGGGATCCCCGGGACCCGATGAGGGGCGCGCCGCCATCGACACGCACCGAACGGGGGACACATGATCGACGTGGTCATCGCCGGCGGGGGGCCGACCGGCATGATGCTGGCCGCCGAACTTCGGCTGCACGGGGTGGAGGTGGTCGTGCTGGAGAAGGAGGCCGAGCGGCCGCCCTTCGTCCGCGCCCTGGGGCTGCACGCGCGCAGCATCGAGGTGATGGACCAGCGCGGCCTGCTGGGCCGGTTCCTCGCGGAGGGGCGCGAGCACCCCCTGGGCGGGTTCTTCGCCGCCATCCGCAAGCCCGCCCCCGCGGGGCTCGACACCGCGCACGGCTACGTGCTCGCCATCCCGCAGACGACCATCGACCGGCTGCTGGAGGAGCACGCCGCCGAGGCCGGCGCCGACATCCGGCGCGGCCGCGAGCTGGTCGGCCTGGAGCAGGACGCGGAGGGGGTGGACGTCGAACTGGCCGACGGGACACGGCTGCGCACGCGCCACCTCGTCGGCTGCGACGGCGGCCGCAGCACCGTGCGCAGGCTGCTGGGCGTCGGCTTCCCCGGCGAGCCCAGCCGGACGGAGACGCTGCTGGGCGAGATGGAGGTGACCGCGTCGCCGGAGGAGCTGGCGGCGGCGATGGCCGAGGTCCGCAGGACCCACATGCGGTTCGGCATCGGCCCCATGGGCGACGGGGTCCACCGGGTGGTCGTGCCCGCGGCGGGGGTGGCGCCGGACCGGACCGCCGCGCCGACCCTGGAGGACTTCAAACGGCAGCTGCGCGAGTACGCGGGCACCGACTTCGGGGTGCACTCCCCGCGCTGGATGTCCCGCTTCGGCGACGCGACCCGGCTGGCGGACCGCTACCGGGTCGGCCGGGTGCTGCTGGCCGGGGACGCGGCGCACGTCCACCCGCCGGTGGGCGGGCAGGGGCTCAACCTGGGCGTCCAGGACGCCTTCAACCTGGGGTGGAAGCTGGCCGCCGAGGTGAGCGGCCGGGCCCAGGCGGGGCTGCTGGACACCTACGAGGCGGAGCGCCGCCCGGTGGCGGCCGACGTGCTGGACAACACCCGCGCGCAGATGGAGCTGATGTCCCCGGAGCCGGGGCCGCAGGCGGCGCGCCGCCTGGTGTCGGAGCTGATGGACATCGAGGAGGTGAACCGGTACCTGACCGAGAAGATCATCGCCACGGGGATCCGCTACGACGTGGGCGCGGAGGGGCACCCGCTGCTGGGCGCGCGGCTGCGGGACGTGGAGCTGAAGGAGCACGGGCGCCTGTACGGGCTGATGCACGGCGGCCGCGGACTGCTGCTGGACCGGACGGGGAGCCTGTCGGCACAGGGGTGGCGGGACCGGGTGGACCACGTCGTCGATGACAGCGAGGAGCTGGCGGAGATGGACGTGCCCGCGGTGCTGCTGCGCCCGGACGGCCACGCGGTCTGGGTGGGGCGCGACCGGGAGGGGCTGCCCGACGCGCTGTCCCGGTGGTTCGGACCCGCGGCCGCCTGACCCCGCACGGGCCGCCCGGGAGCGCCTCCGCCGAGGGGAGGCGCGCTTTCCGGGCGGGCCCCTTCCGGGCGCGCCCGCGACGTGCCACACTCGTCGCGTGATCGAGCCCGAGGCGCCCTCCTCCCCGGCCGGCGTACTGCCGACCCGCCCCGTTCTCGGGGGCTTCCACCCCGACCCCACCGTCTGCCGGGTGGGCGACGACTTCTACCTGGCGTGCTCCAGCTTCGAGTACGCGCCGGGGGTCCCGCTGTTCCGGTCCCGGGACCTGCTGGCCTGGGAGCCGATCGGCCATGTGATGGACCGCCCCGCGCACCTGGCGGCCCGCGCCGGCCCCTCGGGCGGCGTGTACGCCCCGACCCTGCGCCACCGCGACGGCACCTTCCACCTGGTGACGACCGACGTCTCCGCCGGCCCCGGCCACCTGCTGATGACCGCGTCCGACCCCGCCGGCCCCTGGTCGGACCCCGTCCGCATCCGCGGGGCGGGCGGCATCGACCCCGACCTGGCGTGGGACGAGGACGGCCGGTGCCTGCTCACCTGGTCGGACGGCGGGATCCGCCAGGCCGTCCTGGACCCGGCCACCGGCGAGCTGCTGACCGGGCCGCGCACCCTGTGGAGCGGCACCGGCGGCAGGGACCCGGAGGGGCCGCACCTGTACCGGGCCGGCCGGTGGTGGTACCTGGTGATCGCCGAGGGCGGCACCGGTCCCGGGCACGCGGTCACGGTCGCCCGCGGGCCCTCCCCGCAGGGCCCGTTCGAGCCCTGCCCGGACAACCCCCTGCTGACCGCCCGGGGCACCCCCGGCCCGGTCCAGAACACCGGCCACGCCGACCTGGTCGAACGCCCCGACGGGTCGTGGGCGATGGTGTTCCTCGGCGTGCGCCCCGCGGGCTCCTTCCCCGGCTGGCACGTGCTGGGCCGGGAGACGTTCGCCGCGGAGGTCTCCTGGAGGGACGGCTGGCCCGTGGTCTCCGGCCCGCTGGAACCCTCGCCGCGGCCCCCGGTACGGTCGGTCCTCGCCGACGGCGTGATCGGGCCCGACTGGGTCGGCGCCGGCGTCCTCCCCGACCGTGTGCTGCGGTGGGCGGGGGACCGGTGGCGGATGGCCCCGCCCGGCCCCGGCCGGGTGTTCGTGGGCCGCCGCCAGGAGCACACCACCATGACCGCCCGGGCGGTCGTCGCCGCGGACGGCGGGACCGGCGCCCTGGAGCTGCGCATCGACCCCGCCCACCGGTTCGCGCTGGAGGTCGACGCGGACCGGGTGCGCGCCGTGGCGCAGGCCGGGCCGCTCACCACCGTGCTGGGGGAGCTCCCCCTGCGGCCGGGGACGGAGCTCGAACTGCGCGCGGTGCCCCCGACCGCGCCCCTGTACAGCAGGGAGCGGGGGCCGGACGTGCTCGTCGCCGGTGTCCGCACCCCGGACGGCGGGACCACCGAGCTGGCACGGCTGGACGGGCGGTACCTGTCCACGGAGGTGGCCGGGGGGTTCACCGGCCGCATGGTCGGCGTCTCCTGCGCCGGGGGCGGGATCGCGGTGCGTTCCGTGGAGTACCTGGGCGGCACCTGACGGCGCCGGGGGAGTCGCGGACGGCCGGGCCGTTCGGCCCCCGGACGGGATCCGGGCTCACAGCCTCCGGTACATGATGTGCAGTCCCACGAACCCCTTCCGCGGGTGCGCGAACCCCTCCGGCAGCGTTCCCACCACCTCGAACCCCAGCGACCGGTACAGCCCCACCGCCCGCTCGTTGCCCTCCACGACCGCGTTGAACTGCATCCCGCGGTAGCCCGCCGCGCGCGCCCAGTCCAGCGAGTACTCGCACAGGGCCCGCCCCACCCCCCTGCCGGAGTGGGCGGGGTCGACCATGTAGCTGGCGCTCGCGATGTGCGAGGCGTTCCCGCCGTGGTTGCGGTTCATCTTGGCGGTGCCCAGGACGCGGCCGTCGCCGTCCACCGCGACCACCGTCCGGTCCGGCTCGGGGAGCAGCCACATGTCGCGCGCGGCCTCCTCGCCCAGGTCCGGGGGATAGGTGAAGGTGTCGCCGGCGGCGACGATCCGGTGGAGGAAGGGCCAGATCGCGGGCCAGTCGGCCGGGAGCGCGGTGCGGATGTGCATGGCGGACAGTGTGGTGTTCGGCTTCGTGCCCCCGCAAGTCGTTTGCGCGGTCCGACCGGCGCCCCCGATTGAATCTACGTCGTAAAGGCGGGGGTTCGGGAAACTACAGGACCAAGAGACGAAGAGGCGTGCGGCTGCGCCGCACACCCCCTCCTGAAGCGTGTTCGACGGACACCCCCGTGCGGTCCGGTGCTCGCGCCGAAGGAGCGCGGGCCGGCCCGGAGGACGCGGGGCGGAATCATCCGCCGGACACGTCCCGAGCCCCCAGCGCCCTCAGCAGGTAGGGGAGCAGCCGTTCCGCCATGTCCCGTCCCGGGCGCCCGCCCGGTTCGTGCGGGACCAGGAACGTGTGCGTCACCATCGGCCCGATCACCAGCTCGCCCACCACCACCGGGTCCTCCACCGGGGGGATCTCCCCCCGGTCGGCCGCGCGGGCCACGATGGCCGCCACGCGGTCCTGCAACGGGGCCACGTACTCGCTCACCAGCACGTCGGCCAGCGCCCGGTTGTGCGCCGCCTCGCCCAGGATGGCGCGCAGCAGCTGTCCGGAGGGGCCGTCCAGGGCGGTGGCCTTGTCGTGCAGCAGTTCGCCCAGGTCCGAGCGCAAGGTCCCGGTGTCGCGGTCGGGGCCCAGGTCCTCGCACCACACCGCCGCGGCCTGGAGCACCAGGTCCTCCTTGGAGCGCCAGCGGCGGTACAGGGTCGCGGTGGAGACGCCGGCGCGGCGGGCGACGGCGGCGGTGGTCAGTCCGCCGTAGCCGTGCAGGCGGAGTTCGTCCAGGGTGGCGTCCATCAGCGCGCGGTCCCGGGCGGCGTCCCTCGGCCTTCCGCGGCGGGGCGTCGTCTCGGGCAGATGGTCCGTGGTCATGGCAGCATCCTACGGTCCCTGGTCAAAACGAAAAGGTTTCGTTTAGTATCCGGCTATGACGAACGACACCCCTGGCACCCCGACCATCCGGCAGGCCACCGTTCAGACCGCGGCGCCGGCCCCCATCGACGGCGACAGCGCCGCGGAGATCTCCGCGCTCGTGCGCGGTCTGCGCGCCGCCTTCGCCTCCGGCCGCACCAAGCCCGTCGCCTGGCGCCGCGCCCAGCTGCGGCGGCTGCGCGCCCTCCTGGTGGAGGAGCGCCCCGCGCTGGAGAAGGCGCTCAAGGCCGACCTGGGCAAGAGCCCCGTCGAGGCGCACACCACCGAGATCGGTTTCGTCGTCAACGAGATCGACCACACGCTCAAGCACTTGGCGTCGTGGCTGCGCCCCCGGCGCGTGCCGGTGCCGATGGCACTGGCCCCCGCCAGGGCCCGCACGGTCCGCGAGCCGCTGGGCACGGTGCTCATCATCAGCCCGTGGAACTACCCGGTGAACCTGGCGCTGGCCCCCCTGGTCGGCGCCCTGGCCGCGGGCAACGCCGTGGTGATCAAGCCCAGCGAGCTGTCGCCGGCGACGTCGGCGCTGCTGGCCGACCTGGTGCCCCGGTACCTGGACCCGGAGGCGGTCGCCGTGGTCGAGGGCGGTGTCCCCGAGAGCACCGCGCTGCTGGAGCAGCACTTCGACCACATCTTCTACACCGGCAACGGCCAGGTGGCCCGCATCGTCATGGCGGCGGCGGTCAAGCACCTGACGCCGGTCACCCTGGAGCTGGGCGGCAAGAGTCCCGCCATCGTGGAGCCGGGTGCGGACCTGGCCGCCACGGCGCGGCGGCTGGCGTGGGGCAAGTTCACCAACGCGGGCCAGACCTGTGTGGCGCCGGACTACGTGCTGGCCGTCGGCGGCACGGCGGACGCGCTCCAGCGGGAGCTGGCGGCCGCGATCACCGAGATGTTCGGCGAGGACCCCAAGGCCAGCGGCGACTACGGGCGCATCGTCAACGAGCGCCACTTCGACCGCCTGGTCGCGCTGCTGGGCAGCGGCACGGTGGTGGCGGGCGGGCGGCACGACCGCGGGGACCTGTACATCGCGCCGACGGTGCTGGGCGACGTCACGGCCGACACCCCGGTCATGGCCGAGGAGATCTTCGGTCCGATCCTGCCGGTGGTCGGCGTGCCGGACCTGGACGCGGCGATCGCGTTCGTCAACGAGCGGGACAAGCCCCTGGCCCTGTACGCGTTCACCGAGTCGGAGGAGACCAAGCGCCGCCTGACCACGGAGACCTCCTCCGGCGGCCTGGCGTTCGGCCTGCCCATCGCGCACCTGGCCGTACCCGACCTGCCGTTCGGCGGTGTGGGCGAGAGCGGCATGGGCGCCTACCACTCGACGGCGTCCATCGACACGTTCTCGCACACCAAGTCGGTGCTGGACAAGTCGCTGGTGCTGGACACCATGCGGGTGGCCTACGCGCCGATCACGGACCTGAAGGAGAAGATCCTGCGGCGGATGCTGTGAGCCGCGGCGGGTCGCGGGGCTAGCGGGCGTCGGTGATGGCGACGCCCGGCTCCAGGTCGTCCCCGGCCAGGTCGGAGACGGTGACGAACTCGTACCCGTCGTCGGCGAGTCCGTCGAGGATGCCGGGGATGGCGTCCACGGTGCTCTCGTGGATGTCGTGGAAGAGGACGACGCTGCCCCGGTCGGTCTCTTCCAGGGTGACGTCGGTGACGGCGCCGGCGTCGCGGCTCTGCCAGTCGAGGGTGTCCACGTCCCACAGGACGATGGGCTTGTCGATGGCCTCGCGGGCGGTGTCGTCGAGAGAGCCGTAGGGCGGGCGCACGGTGGCGGGCTTCTCGCCGGTGACGTCCTCGATGGCCTTGTCGGTGCGCTCGATGTCGTCCTTGACGGCGGAGCCGGACAGGGTGGCCAGGTCGTCGTGCTTCCAGGAGTGGTTGCCGATCTCGTGGCCCTCGTCGGCCATGCGCTCCACGGTGTCGGGGAAGTTCCCCACGTTGGAGCCGAGCAGGTAGAAGGTGGCCTTGGCGTCGTGGTCGGCGAGGGTGTCCAGGACCTTGTCGGTGTACTGTCCGGGGCCGTCGTCGAAGGTCAGGGCGACGCACTTCTCCTTGGTGCAGTCCGGGGCGGCGATGCTCTTGGCCTCGGCCTTGAGGACGGTGTCGGCCGCGGCGGGCGAGGCGGGGATCAGGAGGGCGGCGAGGGCGAGGCCGCCGGTGGCGGCCAGGGCGAGTTTGGGTTTCGGAAAGGTAACGTTCACGCAGGAGAATGTATGCGAGCCCGTGACCTGGGAAAAGGTGAACGCCCACGAAGTGACGAACCGCTCTTTACGTCCGTGGGGGAATGAAATACGCGAACCCCCGCCACGGCGGGGGTTCGCGCGTCCGGCGCCCGGGGCGCCCTCAGTTCACGCGGGCGTCGGTGAAGACGTCGCCCGGGGCCAGCGCCTCCAGGCCGAACAGGTCGGTGACGGTCACGAAGTGGTAGCCCTTCCGGTGCAGACCCTCCAGTACCTCGGGAACGGCGTCCACCGTGCTCGGGTGGATGTCGTGGAACAGCACCACGCTGCCCGCCGTCGTGTGCTCCAGGGCGTGCCCGGCGACCTTGGCGGTGTCGCGGCTCTGCCAGTCCATGGTGTCCACGTCCCACAGGATCAGCGGCTGGTCCACGGCCCTGCGCACGGTCCCGTTGAGCGAGCCGTAGGGCGGGCGGATCGTCAGCGGGTCGGAGCCGGTGATCGCCCGCACCGCCTCGTTGGTGCGCGTGATGTCTTCGGCGACCCCCGCCTCGGACTTGCCCGCCAGGTCGTCGTGCTTCCAGGAGTGGTTGCCCATCTCGTGCCCCTCGGCGTGGGTGCGCTCCACCACCTCGGGGAACTCGCCCACGAGCGAGCCCAGCACGTAGAACGTGGCGCGGGCGTCGTACTCGGCGAGCATGTCCAGGAGCCGCTCGGTGTCCTCGCCCGGGCCGTCGTCGAAGGTCAGCGCCACGCACTTGAGGCGTGAGCAGTCCAGGCTGTCGCCCTCGGCCGACAGCTCCCCGTCCAGCGGGAAGTCGGGCTCGCCGGACAGGGCGGCCTCCCGCGCGTGGTAGCCCAGCTCCGACAGCAGGCCCTCGGTGTCCTCGGGCTGGACCGGCAGCAGGACCTCGCTGACCCGCCCGGCCTCGGGCACGTCGCCCGGCTCCATGCGCACCGCCAGTCCGCCGGCGGTGCTGAAGGCCAGGTCGGCCAGGGGCGAGCCCTCCCACAGCTCGGCGGCGCGCAGCGCCTGCTCGGGGTCGGACAGGTCCAGCGGGGCGGTGTCCTCGCCGGTGGCGCCGGGGGAGGGCGGTGCGGAGCCGACCCCGGCCTCGCCGGGCCCGGAGTCCGGGGCCTCCTCCTGTTGGGCGGCGCGCAGCGCCACCTCGCCGACCAGGCCGGGCAGCTGCTCGGTCGGCATGTCGTAGTCGTCCTCCAGCACGCCGGCCAGGGCCAGGTGGGCGCTCTCGATGGCCTCCTCGTCGCGGAACAGCGACGTCCAGGGCAGGACGGTGTCGTGTTCGGCGTCGTACCACAGGGTGCGGGCGCCGAAGGTCTCGTTGACGCCGGCCTTGACGGTCTCGGTGACGCGGACGCCCACCACCTTCGGCGAGGCGGCCAGCATGGTCGCGTCCTGGAGCAGTTCGGGCGTGCCGTTCTCGGGCAGGTCCTCCAGGAATTCGGTCTGGCGCTCGGCCATGGAGGTGTGGATCTCCGTGGTCAGCGGGTGGTCCGGCCCCAGGATCGGGTAGCGGTACCCGACCGTGCCGGCGTCGGTGGCCACCGAACGCGTTCCCACCTGCACCGCAGGCCACGCGTCGAGTGGTATGCGCACCGCCTCGGCATAGGGCAGGGCCGGTTCCGCTGCGTGGCAGCCGGGTACCAGGAGCAGGCCCAGAACGGCGGTGACGGCGAGTTTTCGGCTAATCGAGGTGACAGGCACGAGGGGACCATATCGAAGGGGCCACCGAAACAATAATCAGAACGCGCCCGATTGAATACTCTCTGTCATGATTTTGGGGGAGAGTGAACAAGCGCGGAGAGGCGAACCCGTGGCCCGGGCCGGGCGTCCCACCCTCTAACGTGGTGTCCGCTCCACGCATCTGTTTCGAAAGGGACTCATGAGCTACGGTCCAGGCCCCGGCCAGCCGCCCAACGGCGGAACCGGAGGATACTTCCCCCCGCCTCCGGGAGGAACCGGCGGCTATCCCCCTCCGGGCGGCGGCTATCCCCCGCCCCCCGGCGGACCGGGCGGCTACCCGCCGCCCCCGCCCGGCGGCCCCGGCGGCTACCCGCCCCCGGGCGGCCACGGGCCCCAGGAGCCGCCCTTCAGCATGGGCGCGGCCATCGGCGCGATCATCGCCAACGTCATCGGCCTGTGCGTGTGCTGGGGCTTCGCCCTCATCGGCCTGATCCTGGGCGTCATCGGCGCGTCCCTGGCCACCAGCAACCCCAAGGCCGCCAAGACGTGCACCATCATCTCCTGGGTGCTGTTCGGCGTGGGGATCGTGGTCGGCATCATCTACATGGTCCTGTACGGGGCCTGGTACCTGACGGCGCTGTCCTCGTACTGACGGGCCCCCGCCGGCCGGCCACGGCCGGCACGGCCCGGTGACACGGCGGGCGCGCGGCCTTCCCGGCCGCGCGCCCGCCGTTCCCTTTTTCCGGCTCAGGCCAGGGTCGCGGCCACCGCGGCGACGATCTCGCGCACCCGGGCCAGCACCGGTGCGTGCTCGCCGGTGGAGCCGGTGCGGGGCAGGTGGACGTGCCCCGCCGGGATCGAGGACCCGGCCCGGTCGCGCAGCAGGGTGTTGCGGTAGGCGATCTCGTTGGACAGGTAGTCGCCGCCGCCCCCGCGCCGGGCCGCCGAGCCCGGTGTGGGCCCGCCGGGGCGCACGACCGGTGCGCCGCCGCCCGCGGGGACCTCGGTGACCTCGGTGTTGACCACCACCGGTCCGCCGACCCGGGCGGCGATCTCCTCCACGGGCAGGGAGGAGCGGGTCCACTCGGGCGCGTCCGGGGGCAGGGCCCGGCCGGTGCGCGCCACTCCCAGGTTGTCGGTGCCGCCGCCGCGCCACACGCCGTTCCACACCTCCAGGTCGAACCGGTCGGGGCGGCCGCGGCTGAGGGTGAGGACGGCGTCGGCCTCACCGTGGACCCGGCCCAGGGCCTCCTCCACCAGGCCCGCGTCGAAGTCGGCCCAGCGCACGGGGAAGACCGCGGTGCGCACCACGGCGGTGCGCCCGCCCACGGGGAAGGTCCACCCGTTCAGGTCCAGGGCGGCGGCCCCCGACGGGTTGGCGCAGGCGGGGTCCTCGTCCAGGCGGAAGGGGTCGAACCCGGTGACGACGATGCGCAGCAGGCGCTCGCCGGGCGGGAAGAGCAGTTCGGTGATGCCGCGCGAGGCGGTCTCCAGCAGGTGCAGGAGCCCGGCGCGGTCCTCCTCGGCCAGGTCGAAGGCGGGCCGCCAGGTGCGCAGGCGGGCGGCCAGCCGCAGCCGGGCCCAGTACAGGGGGCGGTCGTCGACCGTCCCGACGTCGGTGCGGGCGGCCTCGGTCCACAGCCGCGAGGCGTGGGCGGCGACGGCCTGGCGGGCCGCCTCGGTGTCGGCGGCGTCGTTGAGGTCGGCGGCGAAGAGGGGGACGGCGGCTCCGAAACCGGAGCGGTCGAGGATCCTTCGGGGGACGTCGAGGTCGGCGCGGTCCTCTTCGGGGGTGGTGTCGTGGTGCACGGGATCGCTGTCTGTCTCGAAGTCGGCCGGTGCGGCCGGGGGATGGGCGCTCGCGAGTCTAACGCCGCGCGGGGGCGCCCCGGGGAACGGGGATCGGGCGCGCCGCGAAACCTGGACGGCGGGGCTGGACCGGCGGCCCCGGACTTGGCAGGGTGTTGAGTGTCCTGCCCCCTCTCGACGAAGAGAGTCGCACATGCACACTTCCGGACTCCCCGACACCGAACACCTCGCCGAGCGGGCCAGGGAGGCGCTGGCCCGGTGCGGCGTGGACCGGCTGCGCGAGCCGGTGGGCGCCGCCGGGACCGCGCGGACCCCCGTCACCGGGGGGATCCTGTTCCCCGTGGAGTTCGACACCGCGGCCTCCGCCGAGCGGGCGGTGGCGGCGGCGCACGCCGCCTTCCCGGCCTGGCGGGACACCCCGGCCCCGGTGCGCGGGGCGCTGGTGCGCCGCCTGGGGGAGCTGCTGCGCGAGCACAAGGGCGACCTGGCCGAGCTGGTGACGATCGAGGCGGGCAAGATCCGCTCCGAGGCGCTGGGCGAGGTCCAGGAGATGATCGACGTCTGCGAGTTCGCGGTGGGCCTGTCCCGCCAGCTGTACGGGCGGACCATGCCCTCGGAGCGGCCCGGGCACCGGCTGATGGAGACCTGGCACCCGCTGGGCGTGGTCGGGGTGATCACGGCGTTCAACTTCCCGGTGGCGGTGTGGTCGTGGAACACCTGTATCGCCCTGGTGTGCGGTGACACGGTCGTGTGGAAGCCCTCGGAGCTGACCCCGCTGACGGCGCTGGCCTGCCACGCGCTGCTGATGCGCGCCGCGAGGGAGACGGGGGCGCCGGACGACGTCCACCGCGTGGTGCTGGGGGACCGGTCGGTGGGCGAGGCCCTGGTG
The DNA here is from genome assembly GCF_018316655.1 of Nocardiopsis changdeensis. Lineage (GTDB taxonomy): Bacteria > Actinomycetota > Actinomycetes > Streptosporangiales > Streptosporangiaceae > Nocardiopsis > Nocardiopsis changdeensis. The sequence continues at coordinate 3,289,475 of NZ_CP074133.1, forward strand.
GACGACGCGCGGGTGGCGCTGCTGTCGGCGACCGGGTCCACGGCGATGGGCAGGGCGGTGGCGCCGCGGGTGGCGGCGCGGATGGGCCGGTACCTGCTGGAGCTGGGCGGCAACAACGCCGCGGTGGTGGCCCCCTCGGCCGACCTGGACCTGGTGGTGCGCGGCAGCGTGTTCGCGGCGGCGGGCACGGCCGGGCAGCGCTGCACGAGCCTGCGCCGCCTCATCGTGCACGAGGACGTGGTGGATGAGGTCGCGGAGAAGGTCGTGGCCGCCTACCGGCAGCTGGAGGACCGCATCGGCGACCCGTTCGCCGAGGAGACGCTGGTGGGCCCGCTGATCGGCGAGCGCGGGTACACGGCGATGCGCGAGGCCCTGGACCGGGCCGAGGCCGACGGGGGCCGGGTGCTGGTCGGCGGGGCGCGGCGGCTGGAGCAGGACGCCAAGGACGCCTACTACGTGGAGCCGGCGGTGGTGCGGATGCCGGGGCAGACCGAGGTGGTGCGCCGGGAGACGTTCGCGCCGATCCTGTACGTGCTGGCCTACCGCACCCTGGAGGAGGCGGTGGAGCTGCACAACGGGGTGCCGCAGGGGCTGTCCTCGGCGATCTTCACCCGCGACCAGCAGGAGGCGGAGCGGTTCCTGTCCTCGGCGGGGTCCGATTGCGGGATCGTCAACGTCAACATCGGCACCTCGGGTGCGGAGATCGGCGGGGCGTTCGGCGGGGAGAAGGACACCGGTGGCGGGCGGGAGTCGGGTTCGGACTCGTGGAAGGCGTACATGCGCCGGGCCACCAACACGGTGAACTTCGGCGGTGAGCTGCCGCTGGCCCAGGGGGTCCGGTTCCTCTAGGAGGCGGGGCGGGGCGGGTCCGCGGACCCGCCCCGTCGCCCGGGGTTCCGTGCGCGAAAAAATGTTTGTGCTCAATCTTGTTGTGGGCAACCGATCTCTGTTACGGTGTGACGGCACCCGAAGGACGGGAAGGGGAGGAGAAGAGCCGTGGCCGAGACCGAGTACGACCCGCTCGCCCTGGACAACCAGCTGTGCTTCTCCCTGTACGCCGCCTCCCGCGCCCTGACCGGGCTCTACCGGGAGCTGCTGGGCGACCTGGGCCTGACCTACCCCCAGTACCTGGTCATGCTCGCGCTGTGGGAGCACGGAACCCTCAGCGTCAAGGGGCTCAGCCGGGTCCTGCACCTGGACTCGGGCACCCTGTCGCCGCTGCTGCGCCGGCTGGAGGCCGCCGGGGCGATCACCCGCACCCGCAGCGCCGCCGACGAGCGGGTCGTCGAGATCGGGCTCACCGAGCGCGGCGCCGCGATGCGGGAGCGGGCCCTGGGCATCCCCGAGCAGCTCACCTGCGCCTCGGGGCAGCCCGCCGACCGGGTCCGCGACCTCATCACCACCCTCGACGAGCTCACCCGCTCGGTCGAGAACGCGGCCGCCCGGCGCCCCTGCGGGACCGGGTGAGGACCGACCGCCGCACGCCACCACGAACGCCACCACAGGCTCCGCGGGGAGCCGAAGGAGAGGAACCCATGGCATACGACGTCATGTACACCGCGCAGGCCACCGTCACCGGCGAGGGCCGCAAGGGCCACGGCCGCACCGAGGACGGCCGTCTGGACGTCGACCTGTCCGTGCCCAAGGGCATGGGCGGCGACGACGGCCCGGGCACCAACCCCGAGCAGCTCTTCGCGGTCGGCTACGCCGCGTGCTTCCACGGCGCGCTCAAGGCCGTCGCCCGCAAGGACAAGACGAGCGTCGACGGCTCCACCATCGAGTCGCACGTCAGCCTGGGCAAGTCCGATGAGGGCCTGGACATCGCGGTGGAGCTGGACGTCACCATCCCCGGTGTCGACCAGGCCAAGGCGGAGGAGCTGGTCGAGGCCGCCCACCAGATGTGCCCCTACTCCCGCGCCACGCGCGGCAACATCGAGGTCAAGCTGACCGCCAAGGCCGTCTGAGCCCGTACCGCGCAGTACTCGGGGGCGTCCCGCACGGGGGCGCCCCCTTCGCCGTGCCCGGGGCCGCCGTGCCCGGGGTCAGGGGGCGAGCGCCCCGCCCACGGCCGCGGCGATCGCGCGCCGCACGGCCCCGGGGTCGGGCCGCCGCCCGGTGCGGTCGGCGAACAGCAGGTGGGCGGTGCCGATGAGGGCGGGTGCCAGGGCCTCGACGTCGGTGTCGGGGCGCAGGCGGCCCAGGTCGCGCTCGGCGGCCAGGTAGGCGCCGATCCGGTCCACGGCCTCGGTGAGCACCGGGATCCCGGCCGGGAGGTCGCGGCGCAGCCGGGCGCGCAGGCCGTCGCGGAAGGTGACCAGGGCGACCACCGCGACCGCGATCGAGTCGAACAGGCCGGTGAGGGCGCCGGTGAGGTTGTCGACGACCTCGCCCCGGCCGGCCCGGTCGCGCAGCAGCGCGGTGCGGGCGTCCAGGCGCCGGGAGCGGTCGAGCACGAACGCGGCGAGGAAGTCGTCGAAGTCGTCGAAGTGGCGGTGCAGCACCCCCTTGGCGCAGCCGGCGGTGTCGGTGACGGCGCGGCTGGTGAGCGCGCTGGGCCCGGACCCGACCAGGATGCGCTCGGCGGCGTCGAAGAGCAGCTCGCGCACGTCGCGGATGGCCACCCCGGTCGGCATCGGCCCCACCCCTCTCCCCGTTTTTTCTGGGATACCAGGTTCCCAGAATGGGCATGTGCCCACTAAAGTGGGCGCATGCCCACTTCTGAGTTCCGCCCCGAACCGGGGACCGCCGTCTCCTTCGGCGCCGACGCCGCACGCTACGACCGCGCCCGCCCCGGATACCCCGCCGCCCTGGTCGAGAGGGTCCTGCCCGGCCCCGAGCCCCGGGACGTCCTCGACGTCGGCTGCGGCACCGGGATCTCCGCCCGCCCCTTCCGCGCCGCCGGCCACCGGGTCCTGGGCATCGACCCCGATCCCCGGATGACCGACCTGGCCCGCGCCGGCGGCCTCGCCGTCCAGAACGCCGCCCTGGAGGACTGGGACCCGGCCGGACGCCTCTTCGACGCCGTCGTCTGCGGCCAGGCCTGGCACTGGGTCGACCCCGTCGCCGGACCGGCGGCCGCCGCCGCGGCACTGCGCCCGGGCGGGCGCCTGGCCGTGTTCTGGAACGCCCTGGACCCGCCCGCCGACCTGGCCGAGGCCTTCGCCCGCGTCCACGAGCGCGTCCTGCCCGACCTGCCCGCGATGCCGCGCCGCACCGGCGCCGAGGGCTACACCGACCTGGCCTCCAGGGTCGCCGCGGACCTCACCGCGAGCGGCGCCTTCGCCACCCCCGAACCGTGGCGGCACACCACCCGGGAGCACTTCACCCGCGAGGCCTGGCTGGAGCTGCTGCCCACCGGCGGCCTGTACACACGGCTGCCCCGCCCGGCCCTGGACGCCCTGCTGGAGGGCGTGGGCGCCGCCATCGACGCCGTAGGGGGCGCCTTCCCCGTGCACCGCACCACCGTCGCCGTCATCGCCGTGCGCCCCTAGAGTGGACCGGTGAGCGAACCCACCGTCATCGCCCGCGGCGTGGGCGTGGAACTGGGCGGCGTCCCGGTCCTGCGCGGAGCCGACCTCACGGCCGCCCCCGGGGAGGTGGTCGCGGTACTGGGCGCCAACGGCGCCGGGAAGACCACCCTGCTGCGCTGCCTGGCCGGGCTGCAGCGGTCCGAGGGCACCGTGCGCGTGCTGGGCCGCCCGCCCGCCGACACACCGGACTTCTGGCGCGACGTCGCCTGGGCCGGAGACGAGCCCGCCTGGTACCCGGGGCTCACCGCGGGGGAGCACCTGGAGCTGATGCGGGCGGTGCACGGCCCCGGGCGGCTGGAGGCCGACCGGGCCCTGGAACTGTTCGGGCTCGCCGCCCTCGCCGACCGGACCCCGCCGTCGCTGTCGACCGGCCAGCGCCAGCGGCTGTCCCTGGCCACGGCGCTGCTGCGGCCGAGCCGGGTGCTGCTGCTGGACGAGCCCGAGCGCGGGCTCGACACCGGCTTCCGGGACCGGCTCGCCGGACTGCTCGCCGCCTACGCCGCGGACGGCGGCACGGTGGTGATGGTGACGCACGACGCGGGGCTCGCCCGCGGCGCCCGCCCCCTCGTCCTGGAGGCCGCGGCGTGAGGGCGGCGGCGCGGGTCCGGGCGTTCGCGCGGAACGGGGACCGCAGGCGCCGCACCTGGTCGGACCGCTACATCACCCTGTTCGGCCTGGCCCTGCTGGCGGTCCTGGCGTCCCCCCTGGTCGGCCGCGCGGTCGCGGCCGTCCCCGCGGACACCGACCCGGCGCGGGCCGGAGCCGGACTGGCCCTCACCGCCCTGCTCCTGGCCGGGGCGCTGGCCCTGGCCCGGGCGGCCGGACCGCTCGGAGTGCCCTCGGCCGACGCGTCCTGGCTGCTGCTCTCGCCGCTGCCGCGCCGCGACGTGCTGGCCCCGGCACTGCTCCTCCTGGCGGGGACGGCCGTGCTCGTGGGCGCCGCCGCCGGCCTGGCCCTGACCGGTGCGCTCGGCGCCGCCGACCTCGCGGCGCGGCTGGCGGTGGCCGTCGCGCTAGGGGTCTCCTGGGCGCTCGCCGGAGCAGCGGCGGCCGTCCTGGCGCAGGCGTCCCCGGCCTGGGACGGCTGGGTGGTCGGGCTGATCACCGCCCTGCTCCTGGCGGCGGCCGCCGCGGCGGCCATGGGCGCCGGGCCCGGGCGCGGCGCGCTCACGGCCCTCGCGGCGGCCCCGCAGGGGGCCTGGACGGCGGCGGCGACCGTCTCGGCCGCGGTGGCCGCGGCCCTGGCCCGGCGCGCCTGGGCGGCCGTGGCCCGCATCCCCGCCCCGGCCGTCCTGCGGGCCTCGGACCGGGCCGGGCTCGCCGCGGGCGCGGTCCTCGGCCTGGACCCGGGCGCGCTCTCCTGGATCGCCGAGGACGCGCACTGGCGGACGCGCACCCTGCGCTCGCGCCCCTGGCCCCGGTGGGCGCGCGGGGCGGCCGCGGTGGCCTGGGCCGACTGGCGGCGGGCGGGCCGGCGGCCCGGACGGCTCGCGGCGGCCGCCGCGACCGCGGTGCTGCCCGCCCTGGCCGCGCGGGCGGGCACCGGGGAGGCGGTGGTGCTGACCGTGCTCGCCGCCGGTGCCGCGGCCGTCGCCGCGACCGGCACCGCCGGGGCCCGCCGGGACGCCGGGGACGCCGCGCTCGCACGGCTGTCGGCCGCGGGCCCGCGCGCGCTCACGGCCGCGCGGGCGGTGCTGCCCGCCCTGCTCGGCGGCGCCTGGCTGACCCTCGCCCTGGCGGGCCTGGACCTGGCGGGCCCGGGCACCGCCGCCACCGGCGTACCCCTGTGGCCGCTGGGGGCGCTGTGCGCGCCCGCGCTGGCGGCGGGCGCCCTGCGGATGGCGCGGCGCCGCCCCGTCGAGCACACGGCCCCCGTCATGGACACGCCCCTGGGCCCGGTACCGCTCGGTCCGGTGCAGTGGGCGCTGACCGGCCCCGACCTGGCCGCGCTCGGCTGCCTGCCCGCGCTCCTCGCCTTCACCGCCGGGGGGAGCGGCCCGCTGTTCGCGGCCCAGGCGCTCGCGGGCGCGGCGGCCCTGGCGGCCTACTGCGCCCTCCGGCGGAGCCCCTGAGACGGAACGGAAAAAAGGGGGCCCGGGGTCGTACGACCCCGGGCCCCCTGCGTGCTCACCCTCAGGCGGCGGTGTCCAGCAGCAGCAGCCGGTCCAGGATGTCCTGGAGGGTGACCAGACCGATGGTCTCGCCGTCCTCCTCCACCAGGGACAGGTGGCTGCGGCTCTCCCGCATGGTGCTCATCGCCGAGTACATCGGCGTGCCCGCGGGCAGCGTCAGCACCGGGCGCATCAGGTCCGCGGCGGTCGTCCCCGCCGGGCTCGTCAGCGCCTCGCGCACGTGCAGCACGCCCACCGGCACCCCGCCGTCCATGACCACCAGGCGCAGGTGCGAGGACTCGCGGGAGACCCGCTTGATCTCCTCCACACCGTCGTCGGGCCCCACCGAGGCGATCTCCTCCCGGGGGGTGACGATCTCGCTCAGCGGGCGGGAGTTGACCTCCAGCGCCGTGGCCAGCTGGTCGCGGCGCTCGGAGTCCAGCGCACCGGCCTTGGCCGAGTGCTCCACCAGTTCGCGGACGTCCTCGGGGTTGTGGCCCGAGTGCATCTCGTCCACGGCCTCGACCCCGAACCGGTGCAGGCACCAGTTGGCCATCCCGTTCAGGGCCAGCAGCAGCGGCCGGGTGAACCACATGAACACCCGCATCGGGATCGCCAGCATGATCGCCGACTTCTCCGGGTGCGAGATCGCCCACGACTTGGGGGCCATCTCGCCCACGACCAGGTGCAGGAACGTCACCACGATCAGCGACAGCACGAACGACACCACGTATCCCACCGCGCTGGGCAGGCCGCCGAACAGCGGCTCCAGCAGGTGGTGCACCGCGGGCTTGGAGATCGCGCCCAGCGCCAGCGCGCACAGCGTGATCCCCAGCTGGGAGCCGGCCAGCAGCAGCGACAGGTCCCGGGCGCTCTTGACGGCCGCCCGCGCCGAGGCGCTGGTCTTGGCCTCCTCCTCGAGCCGGTAGCGGCGGGCCGCCACCAGCGCGAACTCGATCGCGACGAAGAACGCGCTCAGCGCGATGATGGCGACGGTCAGCGCCAGCGCCACCCAGATGTTCATGTCGCTCATGCGCGCGCCTCCTCGGCCTGCTCGGAGCCGGCCTCGTGCAGGCGCACCTCCACGGTGTGCGGCACGTGCCGCTGGACGGAGGACACCCGCAGGGTCAGCGCCATGTCGGGATCCTCGTCGTGGGCGCTGACCGGGCGCGGCAGCGGCAGGGCGATGGTGTCGCCCACCTGCGGCAGCCGGTGCAGCTCGTGGATGACCAGACCGCCCAGCGTCTCGTAGTCGCCCTCGGGCAGGTCGTGCTCGATCAGCCGCTCCACCTCGTCGATGTGCAGCCCGCCCGGGACCAGGTAGGAGCCCTCACCGTCCAGGTGGGCGGGGGCCTCCTCCTCCGGGGCGTGCTCGTCGGCGATCTCGCCGACCAGCTCCTCGGCCAGGTCCTCGGTGGTGATCACGCCCGCCAGGCCGCCGTACTCGTCCACCACGCAGGCGAACTCCTCGTTCGCCTCGCGCAGCTGGTCGAGCACGCCGGGCAGCGGCAGCGACGCCGGCACCATGACGGTGGGCCGGGCCACCTCGCTGACCTTGACGTGCTCCAGGTCGCGGTCGCCCAGCGCCAGCACATCGCGCAGGCAGATGACGCCCACGATGTCGTCGACGCCGTCGCCCAGGACCGGGAAGCGGGAGTGGTCGGAGGCCATGAGCTCCACGACCCGGCTGACCGGGTCGCCCTCCTCCACCGTGGTCACCTCGGGGCGCGGGATCATCGCGTGCCCCGCCGTGCTCTCGTGGAAGTCCAGGGTGCGGTCCAGCAGGGTGGACAGCTCCGCGGGCAGGTCCCCGCTCTCCTTGGACTCGGCGATGATGCTCTCCAGGTCGCGCGGGGTCGCCGCGTGCTGGACGTCCTCCACCGGCTCGATCCGGACCAGCTTCAGGATCAGGATCGCCGCCTGGTCGAACAGCCAGATGACCGGGCCGAAGACCTTGAGGTAGATCCCCGTGGACAGGGCCAGGGCGCGGGCCACGGGCTCGGGCCGGGCGATGGCCAGGTTCTTGGGGAAGAGCTCGCCGAAGACCATCTGGACGACGGTCGAGAACAGCAGGGCCAGCACGGTGCCGATGGCGACGCCGACGCCGGTGGGCACCCCGACCCCGCCGAGGAGTTCGCCGATGCCCTCGCCGATCAGCGGCTCGGCGACGTAGCCGACGAGCAGGGCGGTGACCGTGATGCCCAGCTGGGCACCGGAGAGCATGAACGATGTGCGGTTGGTGATGCCCAGCGCCCGCTTGGCGCCGGCGTCACCCGCCGAGGCCCGCGCCCGCAGTCGGGAGCGGTCCACGGCCATGTAGCCGAATTCCTGGGCGACGAAGTATCCCGTCGCCACGGTGATCAGAAAGACCACCAGAATCCCCAGGCCGATACTGAGAACGGTGCTCATCATCGGGCACGCACCGCCTGGGCAGTGTTCCCGGCGCCACCGGGAACGGTTCTACGAGGGCGCGTGCCCCCGGGAGAAGGAGGCTCGTCTGTTTCAGGGCCACAGCATCCCTCAGGGATGCTGCCGGTACTTCGGGACGGGTCCACTTTTCCTCTCTCTGCGCTGATGCGCTCAGGGTGATGCCGTTTTTGGTACGGCTGTGACAGGTGGGAGACCTGCTACGCGATCAAAGACGAAGGGCGGCGGGGGAAAGTTCCCGCCACCTGCTCAGTTCCCGACCGGAGCGTCCGCCTCACCACCGAGGGAGGCCCACTCGCGACGGCGGGCCTCGGCGAGCGCGATCGCGGTGGCCACGGCCACGTTCAGCGATCCCACCCGCCCGATCTGCGGAATGTAGGTGACGGCGTCCGCGCCCGCCAGCAGGGCGGGGGAGCAGCCGTGGTCCTCGGCGCCGACGGCCAGGCACACGTCGCCGTCCAGCGGGGCGGCGTGCAGCGGCACGGCCCCCGAGGCCAGCTCCAGGGCGACCACCTTGTAGCCGTCGGCGCGGGCGGCGGCCAGCGCCTCGGCGGTGGAGCCCGCCCGGACGTGGTCCACCTTGGCGGCGGTGCCCAGGGCGGTCTTGCCGACCTTGGGGTCGAGCGGGTCGGCGCTGTTGCCGGCGAGCCAGAGGCGGTCCACGCCCAGGGTCGCGCAGGTGCGCAGGATCGAGCCCAGGTTGTAGGGCTGGGTGACCGACTCGACGATCAGGGCGAGGCGTCCCCCGGTGCTCCTGCGCCACTGGCGGTTCAGGCGTTTGACATCCGTGGGGCGCAACTGCGTGCTCAACTGCGGTGTGTTCCTCGGCGGTGTGTGGACGGCCACCCGGGACCGGGTGTGCGCACCAGGTTACCGGGCGGAACCCGGACACGCACGTGTGACCGGACACAAGAGGACAAGAGCCTCCTCTCGCCCACGGCCTCCCCGCCGGCCGGGGGCGCCCCCACACCGCCGCACCGCGGCGCTCCCGCCTCCCGCCGCCCCAACGGACGGCCCGCGATCATGGCCCTTCCGCATACGGGCGGGGTGCGGCCGAGGTCTTCACGGATACGGACTGCGCGTGGCCTGTGAGCCCGCGTTCAGCCGCGGCGGACGGCGAGGACGCGGAAGCCCGCGCGGGAGGCGGTGCGCTCGGTCGGGAACCCCTGCTCCACCAGCCACTTGTGCAGGGAGTCGGCGCCCAGGTGGCGCTGCACCACCAGGTGGGCGACGCCCTGCTCCGACAGCCGCCCCAGCCACACCCGCAGCAGGGTGTGCAGGACGCCCTTGCCCACCCGGATCGGCGGGTTGGACCAGATCGCGTCGAAGGGGCCGGACAGGTCGGGGGCGTCCTCCTCGGCGGGCTCGCCCTCGGGGGTGACGACCGCGAAGCGGGCGTTGTCCAGGCCGTGCTCGGCGGCGTTGCGGCGGGCCAGGCCCACCGCGCGGGAGTTCACGTCCACCCCCAGCACCTGTGCGGCGGGGGCGCGGGAGGCCAGCGTCAGCGCGATCGGCCCGTAGCCGCAGCCCACGTCCAGCAGCCGCCCGCCCTCGGGCGGGGCCGGGACCGACTCCAGCAGCACCCGGGTGCCCAGGTCCACCTTGTCGGGGGAGAACACCCCGCGGTCGGTGTGCAGGCGCAGGTGCAGGTCGGGCAGGACCAGGTCCGCGGTGGAGGGACGGCTCGCGGCGTCCGGGTCGGAGTCGAAGTAGTGCTGGGCCACGCCGTGACGCTACCAGCACCGGTGCGCGTCCCACGCCCGGCAAAAACCTCACATGCTGCGGAAAACGACGTGCCAAGCCCCGACACGACCCGGCAAGGGGTGCGGAAGATGGAGTTATCCGAGGGATGGCGGGGGAACCCATGCGAGCACAGGTAGGAGATCGTCTGGTCATCGAGAGCCAGCGCGCGGACGCGCACCGCCGGACCGGTGTCGTCACCGGGATCCGGGGGAGCGGCGGGGAGCCCCCGTACCAGGTGCACTGGCTCGACGCCGGGCAGGGGCACGACGCCCTGGTCTACCCCGGCCCGGACGCGCACATCGAACACCCGCCCGGCGCGGACGCCGGGACGAGCACGGAGGGGGCGCAGATGCACACGACCAAGCGCTGGAACGTCGACGTCTTGATCTCGGAGGAGAACGAGGGTGAGGCCGCCCGCACCTGGGCGGAGGTGGGCATGGTCGCCGACGACGGTACGGCGCTGCGCGGTCACGGGATGGCACGCAAGCACCCGATGGACATGGACGTCCCCGAGATCGGCGAGGAGCTCGCCGTCTCCCGGGCGCTGTCGGACCTCTCGCGCCAGCTCCGGCAGGTCGCCGCCGAGGACATCAACGACAACACCGGCACCCCGTGGCGGCCCACCTGACCGGGCCCGCCCGCCGGGCGGCGATCACGAGGGAACACGGACCCCCGGCCCCGCAGGGCCGGGGGTCCGGCCGTGCCCGCCCCGGCCGGGACCGACACCCCTCGGACCGGAAGTGGCCACCCTCACCACCGGGGGAACGCACCCGGTGGTCACCGGGATCGGGCACACTCGAAACGTCCACCGAAAGGAGGCCCCGGGCCGGGAGGGCCCGCCACCGACGTCCATCAGGCAAGGAGACGCCCTGTTGACCACCTCATCACCGCAGGCCGGACCCGCCCGGGTGCTCGGCACCGTCGACGCGGTCGCCATCGGCGCGGGCGCGATGCTGGGGGCCGGGGTCTTCTCCGTGTTCGCCCCCGCGGCGCGGGGCGCCGGCGCGTGGCTGCCCGTGGCCGTCCTCATCGCCGGACTGGTCGCCTACTGCAACGCGATGTCCTCTGCGCGGCTGGCGGCCCGCCACCCCGAGTCGGGCGGCGCCTACATCTACGGCCGCGAGCGCCTGGGCGACCTGTGGGGCTTCCTGGCCGGGTGGTCGTTCGTCGTGGGCAAGCTCGCCTCCTGCGCGGCCATGGCGCTCACCTTCGCCGCCTACGTGCTGCCCGGGTGGGAGAGACCGGTGGCGGCCGCCGCGGTGGTGCTGACGACCGCCCTGGGCCACCGGGGGGTGCGCCGCTCCACGCTCGTGGTCAAGGTCCTGCTGTCGGTGGTGCTGGCGGTGCTGGCCGGCGTGGTGGTCGCCATGCTGATGAGCGGGCGGCTGGCCGCCGTCGCCGAGGTCGACGGGCTGGGCCCCTGGCCCGGCTCCTTCGGGGTGCTGGGCGCGGCCGGGATGATCTTCTTCGCGTTCGCCGGGTACGCCCGGGTGGCGACCCTGGGCGGGGAGGTCCGCGACCCGGCGACCACCATCCCGCGCGCCGTCACCCTGTCCCTGGGCGGGGTGCTGCTGATCTACCTGGTGGTGGGCACCGGGACGCTGATCGTGCTGGGCCGGGAGCGGCTCATCAACTCCTCGGCGCCGCTGGCGGACGTGGTGCGGGTGGCCGGGCTGGAGTGGGCGGTCCCGGCGGTGGCGGTCGGCGCCGCGGTGGCCTGCCTGAGCGCCCTGATCACCCTGCTGATGGGGGTCACCCGGACCACGGCGGCGATGGCCGCCGACGGCCACCTGCCCCGGGTGCTGGCCACGCGCCGCGGCCGCCACGGGGTGCCGGTGTACGCCGAGGCGCTGATCGCCGCGATCGTGGTGGGCCTGGTGCTGTTCACCGACCTGACGGGGGCGATCTCCTTCTCCGCGTTCGGGGTGCTGGTGTACTACGCCATCACCAACGCCTCGGCGCTGCGGCTGGGCCCCGACGAGCCCCGCCCGCCGCTGCCGGTGCCGCTGGGCGGCCTGGTGGGCTGTGTGGTGCTGGCGTGCAGCCTGCCGCTGAACGCGGTCGCGGCCGGCGCCGCGGTGCTGGCCGCGGGCGCTGCCCTGTGGTGGGTGCGCGACCGGCTGGGCGCCCGCGCCGCGGGCTGACGCCGCCCCGCGTCAGCCGCGGACCAGGAACTCCAGGCCGCGCCGGGTCGTGGTGGACAGGCGCAGGTCCCCGAGCTGGTCGGGGGAGAACCAGGCGCAGTCGGCGGTGGAGCCGCTCTGCTCCAGGACCCGGGGCGGGACCGGGTGCGCCACGTGCACGTGGGAGAACACCCACACCGCGTACACCTCGTGCCCGGTGGGCGGGACGCGGTGGTGGCTGGTGACCGTGATGAGGCGGCCCACCACGCCGTCCTGGCCGGTCTCCTCGTGCACCTCGCGGCGCAGGGCCGAGCGCACGTCCTCCCCCGCGTCGACGCCGCCGCCCGGCAGGTGCCAGGTGCCCGCGCCGGGGAAGCCGTCGGCGATGAGGCTGAGCAGGATGCGCCCGGCGGGGTCGGTGACGATCCCGTAGGAGGCCATGCGGCGCAGCCGCGGCCGGTCGCCGGCCGGGTCGGGCTCCTCCGGGAGCAGCTCGGCCAGGCCCGGCTCCAGCCCCTGGGGCGGCAGGACCGCGGGCCATTCGCCGGCCGCGTCGGGGGTGGCGAACACGACGCGGTCCACGTGCAGCGGCGAGGGGGACCGGCCCGGGGTGGAGGCGACCTCGGTGATCACGTCCAGGGCGACCAGCGGCGCGTCCCCGGGCAGGCCGCCCAGGCTCCGGGCCAGGGCGGCGGGGTCCTGGCCGAACAGCACCCGGGCGCCCAGCAGCCGGGGCCCGCCCGGTCCGCGGGCGACCAGGTGCGCGGTGACGCGGCGGGGCAGCGCGGGGATCACAGCGTTCCCGCGGTGACCGCGGGCAGGCCGATGAGGCGCAGCAGCTCGTCCATGTTGTGGACGGTGGTGACGCCGTCGAAGCGGCGGCCGTGGTGGCGGTCGATCATGACCGGGTACATGCGCGAGGCGACGGCGCCCACGCCGTCGGACTGGATCTGGTCGCCCACGTGCCAGCAGGCGGCGGGGTCCACGCCCAGGCGCTGGGCGGCGAGGTGGAAGATGCGCGGGTCGGGCTTGCCGGCGCCCGCGCTGTCGGCGCAGACCACGGTGTGGAAGTAGGGGGTCAGCTCCAGGGCCTGCAGCTTGGCGTGCTGCAGGGCCTCGATCCCGTTGGTGAGGACGGCCAGCCGGTACCCGGCCGAGGCCAGGGCGCCCAGGGCGGGGATCGTGTCGGGGAAGACCTGCCAGGCCGAGCGGTGCACGTCGAGGTAGAGCCGGTACAGCTCGTCGCAGTGCTGGTCGGCGATGCCCGAGTGCCCGGCCTGGACCGCCAGGGCGCGCACCCGCTGGCGGCGCTGGTCCTCCAGGGACAGGTCGCCGCGCAGGTAGGCGCCGAAGGAGATCTCGGTCTGCACGTCCCACAGTGTCCGGGCGGCGCCGAAGTCCGGGTGGCCGAGCCGCTCCATGAGTGCGCGCAGTCCGGCCGAGGACGCGGCGACGTCGTCGATCAGGGTGTCGTCCAGATCGAAGCAGATGGCGGTCGGGGCAGCGGGTATGTTCGGCATCGTTCCTCAACTGGGTGAGCATGACAAAACATGCCAACGCTAACCCGTGCAGATGACGGAAAAGGGGTAAACCCCACCGAAAGGGATGTGACCAGGGTCACATACAATGCCGTCACTGCACGTCACACGCCTGAGGAACCCCCTAGGGCAGGCGTTGGAACCATAGGAGCGACGTGATCGACGTGGCCAGCGCCAACAGGATCGCGACCAGCACGAACCGTGTGACGATCTCCTCATGCACCGTCTCGGTCCCCAGCGACGAGCCGATGTCCTCGTAGACGTCGTCCAGCTCGTGCCCGCTCTCGGCCTCGTAGAAGTGCCCCTCGGTGATCTGCGCCAGCTCCTGCAGCGCCTCCTTGTCGATGTCCGCCGGGACCTGGTAGCCGTCGATGTCGATCATCGCCGCCCCCGTCCCGAACGCGATCGTCGACACCGGCACGCCCTGGTCGCGCGCCACCGCCGACGCCTGGTCGATCTCCCGGCCGCTGGTGTTCTCCCCGTCCGACAGCAGCACGATCGCCGACGGCGGCGGGTCCTCCTGCGACTCCTCGTCGAACCCGCGGATCGCCTCCAGCGACGCGAAGACGCCCTCGCCGATCGCCGTCCCCGGACCCAGCTGCAGGTTCTCGATCGACCCGATCACCGCCTGGTGGTCCTGGGTGGGGGAGGACACCACCGTCGCCTGCGCCGAGAACGCCACCAGCCCCACGTTGAACCGGTCCGGCAGCGTCTCCACGAACCCCTGCGCCGACTCCTTGGCCGCCCGCAGCCGGTCCGGCTCGATGTCGGTGGCCGCCATCGACAGGGACACGTCCACCGCCACGATGATCGTCGCCCGCTCGCGCGGCTGCTCCACCGGCATCGCCGGGAGCGCCATCGACGTGATCAGCACCCCCAGGGTGACCGTGAACAGGGCCGCGGGCACGTGCCTGCGCGCGTCCGGCCGGTGCGGCGCCACCTGGTCCAGCAGGGACAGGTTGGTGAACCGCACCGTGTACTCGCGCCGCTGCATCTGGGCGAACACGTACGCCCCCACCAGCGGAACGAGCAGCAGCAGCCACCACAACCGCTCGGGTTCCAGGAAGGTCATCGCCCACTCCCCCGTCTCCAGGCCCGGCCCGCCCTCATCGCGGCACCCCCGGCGTGTGCCGGGACAACCGGTGCGCGGTCCGCCTCTGGTGGATCACGAACCGTGCAATGTCCAGTACCCAATCACGGTCGGTCCGCAGCACCAGATGGTCCACCCCGCAACGGCGCAGCGCCCGGCGCACCTCCTCGCGCTGGGCCCGCGCCGCTTCACGGTACCGCTCGCGCACCGCGCGGTTGATCCGCACATCGCGCACCCGGCCGGACACCGGGTCGCGCAGCGTCACGTCGCCGACCTCGGGCAGGTCCAGCTCCCGGGGGTCGATCACCTCCACCACCAGCACCTGGTGCCGGGAGGACAGCCGCGACATCGGCCGCTCCCAGGGCACCTCGCCGCCGAACGCCGGGGTGTCCAGGAAGTCGGAGATCACCACCCGCAGCCCGCGGCGGCGCCGGGTCCGCGCCAGGTCGTCGACCGCCCCGGCCAGCCCGGGCCCGTGCGCCTCCCGCGCGGTGTCCCCGGTGGGGGCCGCCGCCACCGTCGCCAGCAGCGACAGCAGCGCCTCGTTGCCCGAACGGGCGGGCCAGCGCCGGATCACCCCGCGGTGCAGGAAGTGCGCCCCGAACCGGTCGGCCACCCGCTGGGTCAGCAGGGTGACGGCGACCATCGCGCCCACCGCCACCTCGCGCTTGACGTGCCGGTCGGTGCCGAAGTCCATGCTCGCCGACAGGTCCAGCAGGGTCCAGCTCTCCAGCTCCCGGTCGGCGACCAGGTCCCGCACGTGCGGGGTGTCGGTGCGGGCGGTCACCGCCCAGTCCATGTGCCGCACGTCGTCCTCGCCCGGCTGGTACAGCCGGGCCTCGGCGGCCTCCGACCCCGGCCCCAGGCGCAGGCCCAGGTGCTCACCGTGCAGCAGGCCCTCCAGCCGGTGCATGATGCGCAGGTCCAGCCGGCGCAGCGCCGAGCGCAGCCGGGGGTCGTTCCCCAGGGAGGTCACGGGGCCTCACCCGCGCGCGGCGAACGAGGCGGTCTCACCGCTGGGCGGCTCGTCCCAGATCACCCGGGGCGCGGGCACCGTCGCCAGGATGCGGTCCACCACCTGGACGGCGGTCACCCCGTCGGCCAGCGCGTCGAAGCTGAGCACCAGGCGGTGCGCGATGACGTCGCGGGCCAGCACCCGCACGTCGTCGGGGAGCACGTAGTCGCGCCCGCGCAGCAGCGCCAGGGCGCGGGCCGCCGCCACCAGGCCCAGGGTGGCGCGCGGGCTGGCGCCGACCTCCAGGACCCCGCGCAGGTCCGGCATCTGGTGCGCCTCGGGCTCGCGGGTGGCCATCACCAGCCGCACCACGTAGTCGGCGATGAGCTGGTGGACGTGCACCTTCTCGGCGTCGGTCTGCAGCTCGCCCAGGGTGACCGGGTCCAGGACCTGGTGGGCGGTGGGCGGCTCGGTGGACATCCGGCGCAGGATCTCCATCTCCTCGTGCGCCCGGGGGTGGCCCACGTCGACCTTCATCAGGAACCGGTCGCGCTGGGCCTCGGGCAGCGGGTACACGCCCTCGGACTCCACCGGGTTCTGTGTGGCGATGACGATGAACGGGGAAGGGAGGGGGTAGGTGGTCCCGCCCAGGGAGACCTGCCGCTCGGCCATGACCTCGAGCAGGGCCGACTGCACCTTGGCGGGGGCGCGGTTGATCTCGTCGGCCAGGACGAAGTTGGCGAACACCGGGCCCAGCTCCACGTCGAACTTCTCGGTGGAGGGGTGGTAGATGCGCGTGCCGACGATGTCGGAGGGCACCAGGTCCGGGGTGAACTGGATGCGGGTGAAGGAGCCGCCGGTCACCTTGGCCAGCGTGGACACCGCCAGGGTCTTGGCGATGCCCGGCACCCCCTCGATGAGGCAGTGGCCCTTGGCGACCAGTGCGATGAGGGAGCGCTCCACCATGCGTTCCTGTCCCACGATGACCGTGGACACCTCGTGCAGCGCCGCGCGCAGCAGCCGGGTGGGCTCGCCCGGGGCGCCGTCGGACCCCGAGGGGGAGGCGCCGTTGCCGGGTGAGGTCTGTGCCATGTTCCGCCTTCCAGGCCCGGCGCCGGGCGCCGGATAGGTTGTGGATCACTCACCTGTGGGCGAGACTACCCGCTCCGGGCGCCTCGTTCCGGTGCACAACGCGCCCAAGGGGACGCAGTGGACGCGGGGAGAGCGGAGTGGAAAGGGGGTGGGGGCGTGACGGCTCCCCTGATGGGACTGAACGCGGGAGACCCGCGCCAGTTGGGCGCCTACCGGCTGCAGGGCCGGGTGGGCGAGTCCGCGCTGGGCGTGGTGTACCTGGGGCGCGACCGCGAGGGGGCGGCGGTGGAGGTGGCCGTGCTGAACCCGGGCGCGGTGGCCGACCCGCAGGCCCGGGAGCGGTTCGCTGAGGCGGTGCGGGCCGAGTCCGGTGTGCTCTCGGCGCGCACTCAGGGCCGCTCGGTGCTGTGGGTGGCGGTCCCCGACGGGGAGGGGGGTGCCGCCCGTTTCCTGGAGCAGGCGGGCCGGCCCGGCCGTATCGCCGCCCGCGGTCCGGTGGTGATGCCGCACTGGGCGGGGTCCCGGTCCGGGACCGCGGTGCCGTGGGCGCCCTGGGCGGGCCGCCGTGACAGCGCGGTGGAGGAGGGGCGCGGCAACTGGTGGCTGATCGGCGGGCTGGGCGCGGTCCTGCTGCTGATCCTGGCGCTGGTGGTGGCGCTGTACTGGTTCCTGCTTCAGTTCCCGCCGCCGGAGATGCCGGCCCCGGGCCAGCCGGTGCCGGAGGAGGGCCCCGCGGGGGAGAGCGGCGAGGAGAGCGGGCCCAGCCCGGAGGAGGACGGGGACGGCGACCCCTCGACGCCGACGGTCCCCACGCCGGGGGAGGGCGAGGAGGGCTGGGGCGAGAACCCGGAGGACAACCTCTGACGCACGCGGCGGCCCGGGCGCTCACCGGTACTTCGGTGGCGTCCGGGCCGCATTGTGTCGGCCGTCGGATTCCGCTTGATAAATCTACGTCGTAAAGGCGGCGGAGTTTTGCTGTAAAAGCACCCACCAAAAACAGAAGGAGTGCGGCTACGCCGCACACTCCTCTTGAAACCCCTGGTCAGAGGACCATCGGCGTGTCGCGGTCCAGGGGGTCGACCGCCCGAACGCGCTCAGAGAGCCGTAGCGGGGCCGGGAGCGGCCGCCGCCGGTCGAGGGGAGGGGCGGCGAGGTCCTAGGCTGTTCGGCGTGGTGAAGGCGCTGAAAGAAGTGACAGGCACGCGGTACGTCCTACCGCTGCGCGAGGGCGGTTCGCTGCCCGGACTCGTCGAGGCCGACGACCTCGGCATGTACGTCGTGAAGTTCATCGGCGCGGGCCAGGGGCGCAAGACCCTGGTGGCCGAGGTGATCGCCGGTGAGCTGGGGCGCGCGCTGGGGCTGCCCGTTCCGGAGCTGGCCCTGGTGGACTTCGACGCGGTCATCGCGCGGGGCGAGCCCGACCAGGAGGTGCAGGAGCTGCTCAAGGCGAGCGGCGGCCTCAACCTCGGGATGGACTTCCTGCCGGGTTCGCTGGGGTTCGACCCGCTCGCCTTCGAGACGTCCCCCGGGTTCGCCGGCCGGGTGCTGTGGTTCGACGCGCTGACCGGCAACGTGGACCGGTCGTGGCGCAACCCGAACATGGTGGTGTGGCACGGGGAGCCGTACCTCATCGACCACGGGGCGACGCTGATCTTCCACCACTCGTGGGCCAACGCGGACCGTTTCGTCGGCCGTGCCTACGACGCCTCCGACCATGTCCTGCTGCCGTCATCGCCGGATCTGGCGGCCGCCGACGCGGCGTTCGCGCCGTTGGTGACCGAGGGGCTGCTGCGGGACGTGGTGGGGCTGGTGCCCGATGTGTGGCTGGAGGGCGAGCCGGGGTTCGCGTCCCCGGAGGAGGTCCGGGAGGCGTACGTGCGCCATCTGGCGGCCCGGGTGGCGGACCGTTCGTGGCTGCCGGAGGTGGGGCGGTGAGCGTGCGCAGGTACAGCGATGCGGTGACGACGGGCCGGGTCGGCGAGGAGCGCGACCGGGCGGTGTTCGAGTACGCGCTGCTGCGGGTGGTCCCGCGGGTGGAGCGCGGTGAGTGCGTGAACGCCGGGGTGATCGTGTACTGCCAGGAGCGGGCGTTCCTGGCGGCCCGTGCGGAGGTGGACGAGGCCCGGCTGCTGGCGTTGGACCCGGGGGTGGACGTGGCCGGGGTGCGGCGTGCGCTGGAGGCCGTGGAGGCGCTGTGCCGGGGTGGTGCGGTGGCGGGTGCGGCGGGCCGGGAGCGGCCGGGGCAGCGGTTCCGGTGGTTGACGGCGCCGCGGAGCACGATCGTGCAGCCGGGGCCGATCCACGGGGGGTTGACGGAGGATCCGGCGGTCGAGGTGGAGCGGTTGCTGGACCGGCTCGTAAGGTGACGTCCTCCCCGGGGCGGGCCCCGGGGATTCCCACGGCCTCGCAGCCGTGGGTGCGGTGTGCCTCGCGGCGTCCGCTGGTTCCTGTTTCGCAGACCGGTGCCTCACCCGAGGGTGGTGGTCTCACCCCGTCTCCACAGGCGTTTCAGTTCTCCGCTTCCCGCTCTCTGGCGAGTTTCCGTCCAGCGGCGAGCACGATCCGGGACGCGTTGACGTCCCGGTCGTGGTGGGTCTTGCAGGCCCTGCATGTCCATGCCCGTACGTGCAGTGGTTTGGGGCCGTCCACTGCTCGGCATTGCGAGCAGGTCTGCGAGGAGGCCAGGAACCGGTCCACTCTGTGGAAGGTCCGTCCGTATCGGGTGGCCTTGTACTCCAGCATGTGCGCGAACGCCGACCATCCGGCGTCGTGCACGGACCCGGCCAGGTGGGTGCGCCCGAGTCCGGCCACGCACAGGTTCTCCACGTAGACCGCTTGGTTGTCGCGGATGATCCGTGAGGAGAGCTGGTGGTGGAACTCGCGGCGGCGGTCTGCTACCCGGGCGTGCGCCCGGGCGACTGTCCGGGCGAGTGCTCGGCGCTGGTCGGCGTCGGGGTACGCGCGGAAGGAGTACCGGAGCTGCATGGTCGGCATCATGGCAGCTGCTTGTGACGATCCGTGTCCGCTCGTGGGGTGGGCGGATCCGGTTCGTCTCTGGTGGGAGTGCTCGTGTGCTCTCGGTCAGGGAGGGTAGCGGGTCGTGGCGTAAGGGATGTCACAGGGGATTCGGGGTTATTCGAGGAGACTTCGGGCGGGTCCCGGTGTTGGTATGGAGTGGCCCCTTTCGGGTGCGCTCCCACGCGCCGGGGCCCTTTTCGCTTTGTGTACTTCTCTTCCTCGATCGCGTCGAGATCTTTTGGAGTGGCCTGTGCAGTCCCCGAACTCCCCTGACACGGTTCCCGGGCCGGTGGCGGCCGAGGGTGCGCCGCCGGTGCGTGCGCGCCGGTCGGTGGTGTTGCTGGTCCTGGTGCTGGGTGTGCTGGCGGCGGTGGGTCCGTTGGCGACGGATATGTATCTGCCGGCGTTTCCGCAGATCGCGGAGGATCTGGGGGCGTCCGAGGCGCAGATCCAGTTGACGTTGACCTCGATCATGTTGGGGTTGGCGGTCGGTCAGTTGGTGATCGGGCCGATGAGTGATGCCTGGGGGCGGCGGGTTCCGCTGCTGGTGGGCGGTGCGGTGTTCACGGTGACGTCGGTGCTGTGCGTGTTCGTGCCGGATGTGACGTTGTTCGTGGTGTTGCGGTTCGTGCAGGGTGTGGCCGGTGCGGCGGGGGCGGTGATCTCGCGGGCGGTGGTGCGGGACCTGTTCAAGGGCGATGACGCGGTGCGGTTCTTCTCGCGGTTGGCGCTGGTGATGATGCTGGCTCCGTTGTTGGCGCCGTTGGCGGGTGCGCAGTTGTTGCTGGTGGGGCCGTGGCAGTTGAGTTTCTGGGTGCTGGCGGCGATGTCGGCGGTGAGCTTCGTGCTGGTGCTGTTGTGGTTGCCGGAGTCGTTGCCGGTGGCGGAGCGGCGTGCGCAGGGTCCGCGGGTGCTGGGTGCGACGGTGGCGGGTCTGGTGCGTCAGGCGCGGTTCGTGGGGCCGGTGCTGACGTTGGGTCTGGGTTTCGGGATGTTGTTCACGTATGTGTCGGCGTTCTCGTTCGTGGCGCAGCAGGAGCTGGGGGTTTCGGCGCAGACGTATGCGTGGTTGTTCGCGGTGAACTCGTTGGGGATGTTGGCGGGGACGCAGGTGAACGGGTTCTTGGTGGGTCGGATGGAGACGTTGCGGCGTTTGGGTCTGGGCCTGGTGGTGGGTTTGAGCGCGGTGTCGGGTCTGCTGGTGGCGGCGGTGTCGGGGGTGGCGTCGTTGTGGCTGGTGGTGGCGTTGTTGGCGTTGATGATGTTCAGTACGGGTTTCATCATGCCCAATGCGACGGTGACGGCGTTGGACGGTCAGCCGGCGGCGGTGGCGGGTACGGCGTCGGCGTTGATGGGTGCGTTGCAGTTCGCGCTGGGTGGTGGTGTGGCGGCGTTGGCGGGGTTGACCCCGTCGGGTGAGGCGTCGTTGGTGAGTATGTCGGTGGTGATGGTGGGGGCTGCTGCGTTGGCGGGTGTGGCGTTCTTGTGGACGGTGCGTTCGGCGGTGCGTGCCCGGGTGTGATCGGTTCGGGTGTCGGGCCCCATGACCCTGTGCGGGGGTCATGGGGCCTTGTGTTTTGTGGGTCTCTCCATGTTGCCGTGGGTGGGGGAGGTTGGGCATTGTAGGGGAACTATTTCCCCCTTGGTGCGGGATGTCTGTCCTGTGCGGGCCGGTGGGGTCCGTGCTCTTCGACGCTGTTTGAGGATGAGTGGTCTGTGGTCATGGGCGAGACGGGTGTCGGCTCCGGTGGGTGGGCTCGGCGGGTGGCCGGGTTGAGCGACCTGGTCTACGAGATGGCGACCGATGATGCGCACGCGGAGTTGTTCTCGGTGCCGGAGGAGGGGCGTCGGGGCGGTCGTCGGTGGGGGTCGGTGAGCGCGGGGGCGTTCGCGACGGATGTGACGGGGTTGGCCAAGGGGTTGGTGGCCGCCGGTGTGGGTGAGGGCGACCGGGTGTTGGTGGTGTGCGCCGATCATCTGGATTGGGTGAGGTTGGCGTTCGCGGTGTGGTCGGTGCGGGCGGTGTTGGTGCCGTTGCCGGTGTCGGCGGGTCCGGAGCGGGTGGCGCATGCGGTGCGTCAGACGCGTCCTGCGGCTGCTGTGGTGGAGGGTGAGGGGTCGCTGCGGGTGGTGGCGGCGTTGCAGCGGGAGTTGCCGGATCTGGGGCGTGTGTGGCGGTTCGAGCCGGGGTTGGCGGAGATCGTGTCGCTGGGTGCGTACATGGATGCTTCGTCGGTGCGGTTCCGTCGGGATGCGACGGCTCCGGAGGATGTGGCGGTGGTGCTGTATCCGGTGAGTACGGTGTCGCGGTGGATGCGTGGGGTGGCGTTGTCGCACGGTGCTCTGGTGTCGGCGGCGGCGGATGTGGTGGATCGGGTGGGTCCGCGGGTGGCGGAGTTGGGGCCGGGGAAGGCGACGGCTCTGTCGGATGCCGCGTTGTCGCAGGTGCAGGGGTTGGCGACGGTGTTGGCGTGTGTGGTGGGTCGGGTGCGGTTGGGGTTGGGGGGTGGTGGCCGGTTCCTGGATCGGGTGCGGGAGTTCGGGCCGTCGGTGGTGGTGTGCGGTGCGGGGGTGTTGGAGGAGGTCTTCGAGGGGGAGCGGGGGAGCGCCCGGTCGACGGGGTGGGATTCGTTGGGGACGTTCAATTCGGCGGTGGACGCGGCGGTGCAGTTCGATCGTTCGCCGAAGAAGGGTGCGTGGCAGCGGTTGTCGCGGTCGATGTACGACTGGCAGTTCGCGAAGGTGCGGGAGATGTTGGGGGACCGGGCGCATCTGGTGGTGTGCTGGGGTGGTGGGTTGTCGGACCGGTTGGACTCCTTCTACGGGGGTGTGGGGGTGCCGGTGGTGCAGGTGTTCGGTACGGCGGAGACGGCGGGGGCGTTCGCGGCCAATGCGGTGGGGGCGCGGGTGCCGGGTTCTGTGGGGCGTGCGTTGGAGGGGCGCGAGGTGTGGGTGTCGCGTGAGGGTGAGGCCCATGTGCGCGGTGGTGCGGTGTTCGCGGGGTATTGGGGTGATGAGGGCGGGACGCGGTCGGCGTTTCGTGAGGGGTGGTTGGCGACGGGGTTCGCGGGGTCGGTGGACGGTGACGGGTTCGTGTGGGTGAGGGGCCGGTTGCGGGGGCAGGCGGCGGTGGAGGAGGTGCCGGGCCGGTTCGTGGCGGGGTCGCGTGCTGTGGCGGGTGCGGAGCCGGTCGTTGAGGGGCCGGTGGTGGAGCCTGTGGTGGAGGCGGAGCCGGTGGTGGAGGTGGTGGAGCGTCCGGTGCCGGAGCCGGACGCGACGATGGCTTTGCCTGTGGTGGAGGCGGAGCCGGAGGTGGTGTCGGATGCTGAGTTGGTGGCGGGGTTCGAGGCGCGGTTGCGTTCGCATCCGTTGATCAGCCAGGTGTTGGTGATCGTGGAGGGTCGGCCGTTCGCGAGTGCGTTGATCACGTTGGTGCGGGATCAGTTGGAGTATTGGCGGTTGGTGAACGGTCGGCCGTTGTCGATGGCGCCGGAGGAGATCGCGGGGGATCGGGATCTGCTGCGGGAGGTGCAGGGGTTGGTGTACGAGGCCAATCGGAGTGTGCCGCGGCATTTGGCGGTGCGGTCGTTCCATGTGTTGGCGGAGGAGTTCACGGTGCAGTCGGGGTTGGTGCATCCGTCGGGCGGGTTGCGGCGTGAGGCGGTGCTGCGGGCGTTCTCGGAGGAGATCGACGGGTTGTACCGGGTGCGTCGGGAGCAGTAGGCGGGGGTGCGATGGGCCCCGGGGCGTTGTGCTCCGGGGCCTTTTGGTGTGTTCATTGGCCGTTGAGGTAGGCGAGGACGGCGAGGACGCGGCGGCTGTCGTCGGAGGAGGGGGGGAGGTCGAGTTTGGTGAAGATGTTGTTGATGTGTTTGCTGACGGCTTTTTCTGTGATGTAGAGGCGTCCGGCGATGGCGGAGTTGGAGCGGCCTTCGGCCATTTCGGAGAGGACTTCGCGTTCGCGGGGGGTGAGTTGGCCGAGGGGTCCTTGGCTGTCCTGGCGGGCGAGGAGTTGGGAGATGACGGCGGGGTCCATGGCGGTGCCGCCGGCGGCGACGCGGCGGACGGCTTCGATGAATTGGCCGATGTCGAAGACGCGGTCTTTGAGGAGGTAGCCGACGCCTCCGGTGTCGTCGGAGAGGAGTTCGCGGGCGTAGAGCTGTTCGACGTGCTGGGAGAGGACGAGGATGGGCAGGCCGGGGATCTGGGCGCGGGCGGAGATGGCGGCTTGGAGGCCTTCGTCGGTGAAGGTGGGGGGGAGGCGGACGTCGACGACGGCGACGTCGGGGTGGTGGTGGGTGAGGGCTTTGTGGAGGTCGGGGCCGTTGTCGACGGCGGCGACGACGGTGAAGTCGTGGGCTTGGAGGAGTTTGATCAGTCCTTCTCGGAGGAGGGCGAGGTCTTCGGCGATGACAACGCGCATGGGATCTCCAGGGTGACGATGGTGGGGCCGCCTGTGGGGCTGGTGATGTTCATGGTGCCATCGAAGGCGTCGATGCGGCGTCGGATGCCGGCGAGGCCGCTGCCGGGGGCGGCGTCGGCGCCGCCGTGGCCGTTGTCGGTGACGGTGATGACGAGGCGGTCGTCTCCGTGGTTGATGTGGACCCATGCGTGGGTGGCGTCGGCGTGTTTGGCGGTGTTGGTGAGGAGTTCGGCGATGGCGAAGTAGGCGGCGGATTCGACGGGGTCGGCGGGGCGGCCGGGGAGGGTGACGGTGACGGTGATGGGGAGGTGGTGGGTGAGGGCGAGGGCGTGGACGGCGCCGTGGAGTCCGCGTTCGACGAGGACGGGTGGGTGGATGCCGCGGACGAGGTCGCGGAGTTCGATGAGGGCGGTGCGGGTGGTCTCGCGGGCTTCGGCGAGCATGGCGCGGGCGGTGGCGGGGTCGTGTTCGACGATTTGTTCGGCCATGCCGAGGTTCATGCCGAGGGCGACGAGGCGGGCTTGGGCGCCGTCGTGGAGGTCGCGTTCGATGCGGCGGATTTCGGCGGCCTGGGTGTCGATGGTGTTGGCGCGGCTGGTGGCGAGGTGGGCGACGCGGGCGGTGAGGCGGGCTTTTTCGGAGGGTTGGAGGAGGAGGCGGTTGAAGGCGGTGTAGAGGCGTAGGGCGGGGGTGGCGAGGGTGGTGCCGAGGGCGATGAGGAGGGTGGCGGGGATGAGGAAGAGGAGGCGTTCGGTGGTGTCGGTGGGGGTGTAGCCGTAGATGGCGGGGCCGCCGGTGAGGCCGAGGGCGTGGAGGGTTTGGTAGGTGCCGTGGCCGATGAGGGTGAGGGGGAGGGCGATGAGGAGGATGTTGACGGTTCCGGTGATGAGCCAGAGGAGGTCTTTCCAGGTGGCGGGGTCGGTGATGATGACGCTGGCGCGGCGGTTGATGCCGGTGGGGGGTATGGGGCGGTAGCCGGAGTGGACGGGGCGGTGGTGGTCGAGGTGGGTGAGGGTGCGGCGTTGGCTGTCGGCGAGGGTGCGGAGGAGGTGGCCGGTGAGGATGACGAAGGGGAGGCCGATCCAGATGAGGGAGAGGACGGCGGAGGCGATGACGAGGGGGAGTAGGAGGAGGGCGGCGATGTTCTGGGAGAGGAGGAGGAAGAGGTAGGCCAGGGTGGTGAGGGGGCCTGCGCGGTGGTGGTGTGCGGTGGCCATGGTGGGTGCGGGTCCTCTTCCTTCGGGGTGTGGTGGTTTCCATTGTGGCGTGTCGGGTGTGGGGTGGTCGGTGGTGGTGGCTCCCCTGGTGGTGGGTGTGCGGGGGTGTCGGGTGCGGGGTGGTTGGGTGGGGTGTGGGTGGGTTGTGGGCTGGGTGGGTGTGGGTTTTTGGCGCAACTCGCCGCTGACGATTTCCCGTGTGTTGGCATGACCTGTGATGATCGGGGTGTGTGGCGTGAACTGATTCTGGAGTTGTATCCGGAGGCCGATCTTCGTGATCCGGCCGATGAGGCGGCGTTGGCCGAGGTCGAGAAGCGTTTGATGCTGCCGTTGCCGTTCGAGTTGGCGTCGTTGCTGCGGGAGACCGACGGTGTGGTCAACGAGTACGGGGATGCGGTGGTGTGGAGTGCTCAGCGGTTGGTGGAGGACAATCTGGCGATGCGGGGTGAGCCGGATTACCTGGAGTTGTACGCGCCGTTCGACGAGATGATCTTCTTCGGGGATTCGGACATGGGGCCGCAGTTCGCGTATGTGCACACGGACTACGGTCCGGGTGTGGTGGTGTGGGACCATGAGACGGATCGGCGCCGGTTGGTGGTGGTGTCGTTGCGTGATTATCTGGCGCGGTGCCTGTTGCAGGGCAATGCGTGGTTCCGTTGACGGTGTGTGGTCGTCTACCTGGTGTTCCGTGCTATTTTGCGGGGTGGTGCGGCGGTGTGCGCCGCCGGTG
The DNA here is from genome assembly GCF_018316655.1 of Nocardiopsis changdeensis. Taxonomy (GTDB): domain Bacteria; phylum Actinomycetota; class Actinomycetes; order Streptosporangiales; family Streptosporangiaceae; genus Nocardiopsis; species Nocardiopsis changdeensis. The sequence goes on from NZ_CP074133.1 coordinate 3,315,472, forward strand.
ATCGCGTTGTGAGAGTGGGACCCCTATGCCGGATGAGTCGCAGGTGGCGGCCGTTGTTCAGGGCCGTGAGGTGGACGGCTTCCCGGAGTTGGCGCCGGAGGCGGCGCGGGGTTCGGTGCGGCGGATCACGGTGACGGGTGAGGATGTGCTGCACCGTCGTTGCCGGGATGTGCCGGGGGAGATGCTGGGCGGCGGGGAGCTGCGCCGGTTGATCGATGACATGTTCGTGACGATGTACGCGGCCGAGGGTGTGGGGTTGGCGGCGAACCAGGTGGGTGTGGACCTGCGGGTGTTCGTGTACGACTGCCCTGATGATGAGGGTGTGCGTCATGTAGGGCATGTGGTGAATCCGGTGTTGGACGAGCGGTCGGCCGAGGATGCCCTGGTGGTGGAGAGCGAGGGGTGTCTGTCGGTGCCGGGTCCGCATGCGGAGCTGGGGCGTGTGGAGCGTGCGACGGTGCGCGGGGTGGACCGGGACGGGGAGCCGGTGGTGGTGAGCGGGAGCGGGTATTTCGCCCGGTGCCTGCAGCATGAGACCGATCACACGTTGGGTCGGTTGTACATCGACCGGTTGTCGGCGCGGGAGCGCAAGCGGGTGTTGAAGAAGATGAACGAGATGGCCAACGATGTGTTCGCGCGTCGTGAGGAGCGGGCGGCCGAGCTGGAGCGCGAGTTCGCCGGCTAGCCCGTGGGGGTGTGGTGTGCGGGGCGGGGGCCTGGGGCTCCCGCCCCTTTTTTTGTGTGTCGGCCGGGGTGGGATTCGTTGTCTTCGGGGGGCGGCCGGGGCGGCCTGGCCGGTGCCGTCGGGGCGGCGGTGGTCGTGTAGGGGGGCGGGCGCCGGGGGTGCGGAGGTGGTGGATCCGGGCGTCGTGGGTGGGGTCTGGGGGTCGGGGTGGAGGCGGTTCTCGGTGGTTTGGGGGACGCGGGGGAAGAGGAGGGCGGGGGTGGTGTCGTGGTCGCCTCGGGGGCGGGTGTGTGCGGGGCGGCGGGCCGGAAGCGGGCTTGGGCGAGGGGGGTGAGGGTGTGGGTGTGCGCGGCGGGGCCTTCTGGGTTCGTTCGTTTGTTCGGTTCCATGGCGGCGGGCGGGGTGGCCTAGCCTGGGGGTGCCTTTGGCGGGTTTTCGGTGCCATTCGGGGGCCTTTCGGGGTTCCATTGGGGGTGGTGGCGCCGTAGGTGGCCCCTTTCGGGGGGTGTGTGGCCTTTTTGTTATCGGGTGGGGCGGTAGATTGCCCGGCATGAACGACGGGGAACAGAAAGTGATCGTGTACACCGACGGGGCGTGCAGCGGGAATCCCGGCCCCGGCGGGTGGGGGGTGTGGCTGCGCTACGGCGGGCACGAGAAGGAGCTCTACGGCGGTGAGGAGCAGACCACCAACAACCGGATGGAGCTGATGGCGGCGATCCGGGGTCTGGAGAGCCTGACCAAGCCGGTGCCGGTGGTGGTGTACACCGATTCGTCGTACGTGCGCAACGGGATCACGTCGTGGGTGGCGGGGTGGAAGCGGCGCGGGTGGCGTACGGCGGACAACAAGCCGGTCAAGAACGTGGACCTGTGGCGGCGGCTGGAGGAGGCCGCGGCGGGTCACGAGGTGGAGTGGCGGTGGGTGCGCGGCCACAGCGGCGACGAGGGCAATGAGCGGGCCGACGAGCTGGCCCGGCGCGGCCGTGACGAGGCGGCGGCCCTGCGCTGAGGCGGCGGGTCATGGTGAAGGGGGGCGTCCCGGGTGGGGCGCCCCCCTTCGTTGTGGGGTGGGTTCAGGCGGTGCGGTCGTGGGTGTGGTCGGTGTCGGCGGGGTCGTCGGCGATGAGCAGGCGGCGGGGGCCGGAGCCGTCGGCGGCGAGTTCGTCGTCGGGGTTGACCAGGACGCAGGAGTCCAGGGAGAGGCAGCCGCAGCCGATGCAGCCGGTGAGGTCGTCGCGCAGGCGGACGAGTTGGGCGATGCGGGCGTCGAGTTCGTCGCGCCACTGTTCGGAGACGCGGGCCCAGTCGGCGCGGGTGGGGGTGCGGTTGTCGGGGAGGCGGTCCAGGGCCTGGCGGATGCGGGCCAGGGGGATGCCGACGCGTTGGGAGACGCGGATGAAGGAGACGCGGCGCAGGGTGTCGCGGCGGTAGCGGCGTTGGTTGCCGGCGGTGCGGCGGCTGTGGATGAGTCCCTGGCGTTCGTAGAAGTGCAGGGCGGAGACGGCCACGCCGGAGCGTTGGGAGACCTGCCCCACGGTGAGTTCCTTGGTGATGGGCGGCACGGTTCTCAAGTGTAGGGGCGGTTGCGGTGGGTGCCGCGTAGGGCGTAGAGGCGGGCGTAGGCGCCGCCGCGGACGAGGAGTTGGTGGTGGGTGCCGGTTTCGGTGACGCGGCCGCGGTGGAGGAGGAGGATGCGGTCGGCGGTGCGGGTGTGGGTGGGGCGGTCGGTGAGTTGGAGCAGGCCGGTGGTGGGTGTGGGGGTGAGGTGTTCGCCGGGGGCGGGGTGGGTGAGGACGAGGAGGTGGTGGTGGGTGAGGTCGGCGTAGTGGGTGCGGGCGGTGTGGAGGCGGTGGGTGAGGTCGGTGGGCAGGTCGGACAGGGGTGTGGTGGGGGTGGTGGGCAGGTGGGCGTGGGCGAGGGCGGTGTGCAGGTGGGGGTCGTGGGGGTCGGGGTCGGGGTGTCCGGTGATGGTGTGGGCGAGGGTGGTGTGGGGGGTGCTGGTGTGGATGTGGGGGGTGGTGTGGGTGGTGATGCGGCCGTGGGTGGGGGTGGTGTGGCCGGTGAGGAGGTCGGTGAGGGTGGTGGTGTGGTCGGTGGGCAGGCCGATGAGGGCGACGTGTTCGCCGGGGTGGACGGTGAGGTCCAGGTGGGAGAGCAGGGGGGTGTGGGACACGTCGTGGAACTCGACGAGGGGGCGGGCGCGGGGTGCGGTGGTGGCGGGGCTGCGGTGCAGCCGGTCGCGGTCGGTGAGCCTCACGGGTGTCCGTTCGTGGTGGTGGGGTGTCATGGGGCTGTGATCGTCGGGGGCGTGTGAGAGTTCTCGTTATCTGTTCGTGTCTTTCCTCTCGTGTGGGGGTGTGCCCCGCCGGGGGGTGTCCTTTTTCGTGGGGTGTGCGACCTTGTGGACGTGGTGGGCGGGTGGTGGGGTGGGGGGTATGGGACACGAGGTCGTGATCGTCGTCTTCGACGGGGTGCAGAGCCTGGACGTGGCGGGGCCGTTGGAGGTGTTCGCGGGCGCCGGGCGGGCGCCGGGGGCGGACTACCGGGTGCGGGTGGGGTCGTTGGGCGGGGGCGCGGTGCGGACCTCCAGCGGGTTGGGGCTGGTGCCGTCGGTGGCGCTGGAGGAGGTGGGGCGGATCGACACCCTGGTGGTGGCCGGGGGTGACGGGGCGCGGGCCGGGGTGGATCCGGCGCTGGTGGAGTGGTTGGCGGGGGCGTGCGTGCGGGCGGGGCGGGTGGCGTCGGTGTGCACGGGGGCGTTCCTGTTGGCGGGTGCGGGGGTGTTGGAGGGGTTGCGGGCCACGACGCACTGGGCGCACTGTGCGGAGCTGGCGCGCCGGTTCCCGGGGGTGGAGGTGGATCCGGATCCGATCTTCGTGCGCCAGGGGCGGGTGGTGACCTCGGCGGGGGTGAGTGCGGGGGTGGATCTGTCGTTGGCTTTGGTGGAGGAGGACCTGGGGCGGCGGGTGGCGTTGGCGGTGGCGCGGCACCTGGTGGTGTTCCTGCGGCGGCCGGGCGGGCAGGCGCAGTTCTCGGCGCCGTTGGCGGCGCAGTGGGCGCAGCGTCCGGCGGTGCGGGAGGTGCAGCACTGGATCGTGGGGAATCCGGCGGCGGATCTGTCGGTGGAGGCGTTGGCGGGGCGGGTGGGGTTGTCGGTGCGCCAGTTCGCGCGGGTGTTCGCTCGGGAGGTGGGGTGTACGCCGGGCCGGTATGTGGAGCGGGTGCGGGTGGAGGCGGCGCGGCGGTGGTTGGAGGATTCGGAGCTGGGGGTGGAGGCGGTGGCGCGGCGGTGCGGGTTCGCGTCGGCGGAGGTGATGCGGCGGGTGTTCGTCAGGTCGCTGGGGTGTTCTCCGGCGGGGTATCGGAGCAGGTTCCACGGAGCGGAAGGTGTGTGAGTCGTGAGGTTGGCGGTTGTTCTGTTCGAGGGTGTGACGGCGTTGGACGCGATCGGCCCCTATGAGGTGCTGGGGTCGTTGCCGGGGGTGGAGACGGTGTTCGTGGGTGAGGAGCGGGGGCCGGTGCGGGCGTCGGCCGGTGGTGCGGGGCTGGTGGTGGATGCGGCGCTGGGTGAGGTGGACTCGGCGGATGTGGTGGTGGTGCCGGGTGGGCCGGGGCAGGCGCGGCAGATGGGCGGGGCGTTGGTGGAGTGGATCCGGGCGGTGGACGCAGGGTCGCGGTGGACGGCGTCGGTGTGCACGGGGTCGTTGATCCTGGCGGCTTCGGGGGTGTTGGCGGGGCGTCGGGCGGCCACGCACTGGTTGGCGGGGGAGGAGTTGGAGCGCTGGGGTGTGGAACATGCGGTGGGGGAGCGGGTGGTGTTCGACGGCAAGTACGTGACGGCGGCGGGGGTGAGTGCGGGGATCGATATGGGGTTGGCGTTGGCGGGTGAGCTGATGGGGGAGTTCGGGGCGCAGATGGTGCAGTTGGCGTTGGAGTACGATCCGGCGCCGCCGTTCGATGCGGGGTCGCCGGAGAAGGCGCCTGCGGAGGTGGTGGGGTTGGCGCGGGAGAGCCGGCGGTTCCTGTTGTGGGAGGAGGACCGGCCGGGGTGGGCGTGAGGGGGGTCACGGTGCCGCCCCGGGGTGTCAGGGGTATGAGGGGGATACTCCTTTCCCCCGGGTGAGACGAGGTCGCCGTGGACCGGCAGGACGAGCAGGACGGGTTCGAGCGGGTGCGGGCGTGGTACCGCCGGTTCGCCGAGCACTACGAGGCGGGGGGCGCCGGCTCCTATGCGGAGATCGCCCGGGCGCTGGCGGGGGACGAGGAGATGGTGGGGCGGGTGCTGGCCCTGCCCGGGGACAACAAGCGCCAGCCGCACCTGCTGTTGGGGGCGGTGCGGTTCCTGGGCGGGCCGGTGGACGGTTGGGCGGTGTTCCGGCCGTGGGTGGTGGAGCACTGGGACCGGGTGCGGGCGGTGGTGCTGGAGCGGATGACCCAGACCAACGAGGTGCGGCGCTGTGCGGCCCTGCTGCCGGTCCTGGCCCGGTTGGAGGGGCCGTTGGGGCTGGTGGAGGTGGGGGCCTCGGCGGGGTTGTGCCTGTACCCGGACCGGTACGCCTACTCCTATGACGGGGCGGCGCCGGTGGGGGAGGGTCCGGTGGTGCTGGAGTGCGCGACCTCGGGCGGGGTGCCGGTGCCGGAGCGGGTGGTGGAGGTGGCCTGGCGGGCGGGGGTGGACCTGAACCCGTTGGACGTCTGCGATGAGCGGGACGTGCGGTGGTTGGAGTCGCTGATCTGGCCGGGTGCGCACGAGGCGGAGCGGCGGGAGCGGTTGCGGGCCGCGGCGGCGGTGGTGGCCGCGGCGGGTCGGCCGCCGATCGTGGCGGGGGATCTGCTGGAGGTGGTCGCGGACCTGGTGGGGCGGGTTCCGGCGGGGGTGACGCCGGTGGTGTTCCACGGGGCGGTGCTCACCTATCTGCCGTTGGCCGAGCGGGAGCGGTTCGCGCGGCTGGTGGAGGGGCTGCCCGGGCACTGGGTGTCGTACGAGGGGTGGCGGGTGCTGCCGTGGATCGAGGGGGCGCGGCCGCCGGTGGCCACGGATCTGACGGTCGCGGTGGACGGGCGGGTGGTGGCCTGGGCGGGGGAGCACGGCCAGTCGCTGACCTGGGCCTGAACGGCGGGCGGGTGTGCGGGCGGTCCCCCTGTGGGGGTGGCCGCCCGCGGGTGTCAGTGGGCGTCGACCAGGGCGGTGAGCTCCTTGATGCGGTCGGCGGGCAGGAAGGACGCCTCGAAGGAGTTGCGGGCCAGGGTGCGCAGCTGCTCTGGGGTGAGGTGCAGGTGGTGGGCCAGGGCCCGGTAGTTGTCGTCGACGTAGCCGCCGAAGTAGGCGGGGTCGTCGGAGTTGACGGTGACCAGTAGCCCGGCGTCCATGAGGGCGGGCAGGGGGTGGTCGGCCATGGTGTCCACGGCGCGCAGGCGCACGTTGGACATCGGGCACACGGTGAGGGGGGTGCGTTCGGCGGCCAGGCGGGCGACCAGGTCGGGGTCCTCCAGGCAGCGGATGCCGTGGTCGATGCGCTCCACCCCCAGGTCCAGGGCCTGGCGGATGTAGTCGGGTGGGCCTTCTTCGCCGGCGTGGGCGACCAGGCGCAGCCCCAGGTCGCGTGCGGCGGCGAACACCTGGGCGAAGTCGTTCGGGGGGTGGCCGACCTCGGCGGAGTCCAGGCCGACGCCGATGATGCGGTCCAGGTGGGGGCGGGCGGCGTTCAGGGTGTCCATGGCCTCGGCGGCGGGGCGGTCGCGCAGGAAGCACATGATCAGGTGGGTGCTGATGCCGTGGTCGGCTTGGGCGGTGTCCAGGGCGGCGGTGATGCCGCCGATGACGGTGTCCAGGGGGATGCCGCGGGCGGTGTGGGCCTGGGGGTCGAAGAAGATCTCGGCGTGGCGGACCCCCTGGGCGGCGGCGCGGGTGAGGTAGGCGCGGGTGAGGTCGGTGAAGTCGGCCTCGGTGCGCAGGACGTCGGTGAGGGCGTAGTACAGGTTCAGGAAGGACTGTAGGTCGGTGAACTCGTAGGCGGCGCGGAGTTCGTCGACGGTGGTGTAGGGCAGGGTGATGTTGTTGCGGTGGGCGAGGGTGAAGGCGAGTTCGGGTTCGAGGGTGCCTTCGATGTGCAGGTGGAGTTCGGCTTTGGGAAGTGGCATGCAGACCATGGTGGCGTACCGCTGATCGTGGTCTGTCCGTTTTGTGGTGTTGGGGTGGGCACAGCGGGGCGCCCGTGACCTGGTGGGTCGCGGGCGCCGGTGGGTGGGTCACTTCTTGGTGTCGTCGTGTCCGGGGTTCCAGTTCAGGGCGCTGGCGCGTTCCATGAACTCCTCGACGGTGATGTCGCCGCGGGCGAACCGGTCGGCGAGGGTGCGGCGGGCCTCGTACTCGGGCGGGGCGGGTCGGGGGCCGGCGGCCCAGGGGGCGGTCCGCCGCCGCGGCGGCGGATGAGGACGAACGCGGCCAGTGCGGCGGCGGCGAGCAGCAGGCAGAACATGAGTGCTCCCAGGGGTGCGAAGGGCGGCGGTCCGTCCCCCCACGGGGGGTGGCCGGCCAGGTCGGTGATGGCGGCGGTTGCGGTGTTCATGGTTTCCACTGTGGGCGGGGCGGGTGGTCGCGGGCGTCGCCTCTGGGGCGGCTTCGTGTGTACGTCGGTGGGCGTAGGCGGGGCTGCGTCGTGGGGGCGATGCGCGGGCGGGGCGGGGAGCCTAGGGTCGGTGGCATGAGGGGTGTGCGGACGGTCGCGGTCGATGCCGGGCTGGGTGTGGTGCTGGGTGCGGTGGCGGTGGTGGCGGTGCGCGCCCAGGTGGCGTTCGGGCACGCCGCCCCGTGGGGTCGGGAGGGGGCGGGGCCGCCGTGGGCGGGCGGGCCGGGCCCGGAGTGGGGTCAGGTGACCCTGGGGTGGGGGGTGTGGGCCGGGGTGGCCCTGCTGGTGGTGGCGGTGGCGGTGCGGCGGGTGCGCCCTGCGGTGGCTCTGGTGGCGGCCGGGGCCGGGGCGGGTGCGGTCCTGGTGGGCGGCGGGGTGGTGAACCCGGTCGTGGTGGTGATGGGTGCCCTGGTGGTGTTCTCCGCCGCGATCCGGATGGAGCCGGTCCGGTTCCTCGCCTGGGCGCTGCCTTTGGTGGTGGGAGTGGGGGTGCTCTCCCGGGCGGGTGAGCCGTGGTGGGGGCTGGCGGACGGGTCGTTGTGGGCGGCGCTTGCGGTGGCGGTGGGGGTGGCGGCGCCGTGGGCGGGGGCGGGGGTGTTCGTGCGGGCCCGCCGGCAGGGGCGGGCGCGTGAGCGGGAGGCGGAGGTGGCCCGGCACCGGTACGAGGAGCGGTTGCGGATCGCCCGGGAGGTGCACGATCTGGTGGGGCACAGCCTGTCGGTGATCAGTATGCAGGCGGGGGTGGCGTTGCACGTGGTGGACCGGCGGCCGGAGCAGGCGGCGGTGGCGTTGGCGGCGATCCGGGACAGCAGCCGGTCGGCGTTGGAGGAGCTGCGGCGCACGTTGGCGGTGTTCCGCGGTGAGGAGGGTGCGGCGTTGGAGCCGGTGGCGGGCCTGGACCGGTTGGAGGGTGTGGTGGAGGAGATGGGTCGGGCGGGGTTGGCGGTCACCGTGGAGCGGTCGGGTGAGGCGGTGGTGCTGCCGGGGGCGGTGGACCATGCGTTGCTGCGGATCGCCCAGGAGGCGTTGACGAATGTGCTGCGCCATGCGGGTGCGGGGGCGGTGGCGCGGGTGGAGGTGGCCTTCGAGGCGGGGTGGGTGCGGCTTGTGGTGGCCGACACCGGTGCGGGGCCGGGTGCGGGTTGGTGTGAGGGTGCGGGGATCGCGGGGATGCGGGAGCGCGCCCGGGGTGTGGGCGGGGAGTTGGCGGCCGGGCCGGGGGATGGTGGCGGGTTCGTGGTGCGGGTGCGGGTTCCGGTGGAAGGGGGCGTGTGATGGCGGTGCGGGTGGTGGTGGCCGATGACCAGGCGCTGGTGCGGATGGGGTTGGGGGTGCTGATCGAGGCGGAGGAGGACCTGGAGCTGGTGGGTGAGGCCGCTGACGGGGCGCGGGCGGTGGAGGTGGTGCGGGCGGTGGTGCCCGATGTGGTGCTGATGGACGTGCGGATGCCGGTCATGGACGGGTTGGCGGCGTTGCGGGAGATCAGTGCCGATGAGGGGTTGGCGGGGGTGCGGGTGGTGGTGCTGACGACGTTCGAGTTGGACGAGTACGTGTTCGAGGCGTTGCGGGCGGGGGCGTCGGGGTTCGTGGTCAAGGACGCCGATCCGGGGGTGTTGTTGGAGGCGGTGCGGGTGGCGGCGCGGGGGGAGGCGTTGTTGTCGCCGTCGGTGACGCGGCGGGTGGTGGCGGCGTTCACGTCGTCGCGGCCGGCGGTGGGGCCGGTGGTGGATGTGGGGGTGTTGACGGAGCGGGAGCGGGAGGTGGTGGGGTTGGTGGGTGAGGGGTTGAGCAATGAGGAGATCGCGGGCCGGTTGGTGGTCTCCCCTGCGACGGCGCGTACGCATGTGTCGCGGGCGATGGTGAAGTTGGGGGCGCGGGACCGGGCGCAGTTGGTGGTGTTCGCGTTCCGGGCGGGGCTGGTGCGGTGAACGCCTCCCCCGTGGGGGTCAGGGGGTGAGGCGGGTGATGGCGGCGGCGCCGGCGGTGTGCAGGGCCCGGTCGGTGTGTCCGGCGCCTTCGATGATGTGCAGGGTGGCGGCGGGCCAGTGGCGGGCGAGGTTCCAGGCGGTGTCGGCGGGGCCGCTGATGTCGAGGCGGCCGTGGACGAGGGCGCCGGGCAGGTGGGCGATGCGGTGCATGTTGTGGAGGAGGTGGTGTTCGGGCAGGAAGGCGTGGGCGGCCCAGTAGTGGGTGACCAGGCGGGCGAAGCGGAGCTGGAAGTCCAGGGGGCGGGTGGACAGGAACGGGGTGAAGGCGTTGGTGGTGGCCATGTGGGTGTCCTCCCAGCGGCACCAGGCGCGGGCGGCGTCGGCGCGTACGGCGGGGTCGGGGTGGGCCAGGAGGCGGGCGTAGGCGGCGGGGAGGCGGTGGGGGTCGGCGTCGGGGCCGACGGCGTCGCGGAAGGCCTCCCATTGTTCGGGGAAGACGCGGCCCATGGCGTGGGTGAGCCATTGCACCTCGGTGGGTGAGGTGGTGGTGACGGCGATCAGGACCAGGGCGCGGACCCGGTCGGGGTGGGCCTGGGCGTAGGCCAGGCCCAGGGTGGTGCCCCAGGAGGTGCCGGTGACGAGCCAGGAGTCGATGCCGCGGGCGGTGCGCAGGGCTTCGATGTCGTCGATGAGGTGGGCGGTGGTGTTGGTGGCCAGGTCGGTGGTGGGTAGTCCGGCGTCGGGGGTGGAGCGGCCTGCGCCGCGTTGGTCGAAGAGGATGACGCGGTGGCGGGTGGTGTCGAAGAGGTGGACGAGGCCGGGGTGGGCGCTGGAGCCGGGGCCGCCGTGCAGGACGAGGCAGGGGGTGCCGTGGGGGTTGCCGTGTTCTTCCCAGTAGAGGGTGTTGTGGTCGGTGACGGGGAGGTGGCCGTGGGTGCGGGGGGCGGTCATGGGGTGCTCCCTCGGGGTGGGGTGCGGGGGTGGTGTTCGAGAGGAGTGGGGGCGGGCGCGGGGTGCGTGCCGGCGGAGGCGGCGGGGAGGGGTCGTGGTGGAGCGGGTGCGGACGCTGGGTGAGGCGGTGCGGGTGCTGGTGGGGGCCGGTGAGGTGGATCCGGTGGTGGCCGAGCGGGTGCTGGCGGGGGTGTTGGCGGGGACTCCGGTGGGGGAGTTCGTGGATGCGCGGGGGTTGGCGCGGTTGGTGGCGTCGGTGTCGGGGGTGGAGGGGGCCGCGGAGGCGTTGGTGCAGGTCGCTGAGGTGGTGGGGGTGGTGGGGGTGTTGGATGCGGGGGCGCAGCGGGCGGTGCGGATCCGGTTGCGGCACCGTACGGCGCGGGGCGCGTTGGGGTGAGCCCGCCGGGTGCGGGTCGGCCCGCCGTCCGGGTCGGGGGGCGGGCCGCGGGTGGTGTCAGGCGGGGTCGGTGTCGAGTTTGCGGCGTTCTCTGCGGTTGGGGTGGCGGATGTGGACGCCGCCGAGGCCGCCGGTTCCGGTGAGGCGGATCAGGGGGGTGCCGGGGTGGCGGTCGGGGGTGGTCTTGTCCTTGAGGCCGCCGATGCCGGGGTCGATGCCGGCGGTGTCGGCGGCCCAGCCGTCGGGGATGACGATGGTGACGCCGGAGGTGTCGCCGTGGGCTTCCACGTGGATTTCGGGCAGGTGGCTCTGGACGCGGCTGAAGTCGAGGGTGGCGCCGCCCAGGCCGCCGTGGGCGGTGATGTGGGCGGGGGCCTGCCAGCGGTTGGGGCCGAGGGCGGCGCCGCTGATGCCGCCTTGGACGACCAGGGGCGGCCGCTGTTGTTCGGCGGCCTGTTGGAGGGCGGCCTGGGGTGCGGGCAGGTCGGCGGTGAGGGCGTTCAGGTCGGCGTGGGTTTTGGCGGTCAGGGCCCGTTCGAGGCGTTCGTCGAATTCGTCGGGGTCCAGGCGTCCTTCGGCGGCCGCGTCGCGTAGGCGTTCGACGACCGTGTCGCGGTCGTGGTGGGAGGCGCGCATCCGCCCTGCGGGGTCGGGGTGGTGGTCGTTCACGCCGGTAAGGGTATAGGGGGCGGCCGGTGCGGGCCCGGTGGGGTGTAGGGGCCCTGGTGGGGGGTGTGGGCGGGGGCGTGGGATCCTGTTCCCCTGCGAGTTGAGGGGGTTCGTGTGGGTGAGAGCGGGTTCGTGGAGTTCTGGGGTGAGCACCGGTTGTGCATGCTGGCCTCGCCGCGTCCGGACGGGTCGATCCACCAGGTGCCGGTGGGGGCGACCTATGACGCCGACCTGGGTGTGGTGCGGGTGATCTGCGACGGGGCCAGTTTCAAGGCCCGCAACCTGGCCGCGCACCCGGGGGTGCGGGTGTCGGTGTCGCAGGTGCAGGGGCGGCGCTGGTGCACGGTGGAGGGTCCGGCGGTGGTGTCCGATGACCCCGGGCGGGTGGCCGAGGCGGTGCGCCGGTACGCGGACCGGTACCGGGAGCCGCGGCCCAACCCGGCCCGGGTGGTCATCGAGGTCACCGTGGAGAGGGTGCTGGGGAACGTGCGCCCGGACTAGGCGGGGCGGGCCAGGGTGATGACCTCCGGTGAGGCGGGGGTCAGGGGGGTGCGGTCCCAGGTGCCGTGGCGTTCGGCGACGGTGAGTCCGGCGGCGGCCAGCAGGGTGTCCAGGTGGTCGGTGGCCAGGAACCGCAGGGTGCTGACGGTGGACAGGATCTCGTGGCCGTCGGCGTCGGTGGTGGTGGAGGTGAACGTCACCAGCCCCTGGGGGGTGATGGGGCGGGCGTCGTGGGTGTCGGTGACGGTGCGGCCGTCGGGCAGGGTGCCGGTCCAGGGGTGGTCGGGGGTCCACCGCTCCCAGGCGCGGGCGGTGATGTTGCGGGTCTCGAAGGCGATGAGGCCGCCGGGGTTCAGGGCGGTGCGCATGGCGGTCAGGGCCTGGACGGTGGTGGTGTCGGTGAGCAGTTCCTGGAAGGCGTGGCCGGTCATGGTGACCAGGTCGAATCCGCCGTTCCAGGTGTGGGTGGCCAGGTCGCCGCGGGTCCAGTGGACGTCGCGGGTGTGGGAGCGGGCGATGTCGAGCATGGCGTCGGCGGGGTCGAGTCCGACCAGGTGGCCGGTGTGGCCGTGGGCGCGGGCGGTGCGCAGGAGCAGGCCGGTGCCGCAGCCCGCGTCCAGGGCGGCGGGGGCGTCCATGACGAGGTCGAGGTAGAAGTCGTCGCAGGGCGCCCAGGGGTTGAAGGTGTCGTAGAGGGCGGCGACGGCGGGGTCGTCGTAGGGGTTGTGCATGGGCGGAGTATCCCGGGGCGGCGGGTGGGCGCGCACCGGGTTTTTCCGCCTGGGCGGGCTGCGTTGACGGTTCGTCGGTGGGCGAAGTGTGGTGGTGGGATGCTGGTGGTATGTCCTCTCACGCGCATGAGACGGCCGCGTTGGCGGCCCTGTTGGCGGATCCGACCCGGGCGGGGGTGTGCCTGGCGTTGGCGGACGGGCGGGCCTGGACGGCGTCCGAGCTGTGCCGGCATACGGGTGTGGGCGCCTCGACGATGAGCGCGCACCTGGGGCGGCTGGTCGGCGGCGGGGTGCTGGTGGAGCGCCGGCAGGGGCGGCACCGGTATGTGGCCTTGGCCGATGAGGGGATCGCGGCCCTGGTGGAGGCGTTGGCGGCGCGGGCGGCGCCCGCCGCGACGGTGGCGCCGACGCTGCGCGCGCACCGTGTGCGGGACGCGTTGGCGCGGGCGCGTACGTGTTACGACCATCTGGCGGGTGCGTTGGGGTGTGCGGTGGCCGAGGCGATGGTGGGGCGGGGGCTGCTCACGGCCGACCTGGGGGTGACCGGTCGGGGCCGGGAGTGGTTCGCGGGGTTGGGTGCGCCGCTGCCGGAGCGGGGGCGGCGGCCGTTGGCGCGGGCGTGCCTGGACTGGACCGAGCGGCGCCAGCATTTGGCGGGGGCGGCCGGGGCGGTGCTGTGCGCGCACGCGTTCGCCGCGGGGTGGTGTGAGCGGGTGGGGTCCTCGCGGGCGGTGCGGGTGACGCGGGAGGGGCGGCGGGCGTGGGGTGAGGTGCTGGATGTTTCGGTGGGGGGCGAAGTGTCCGGCCTCTAGGGTCGCCGCATGACTTCTCGTACTCCTGTCCTGGCCGTGGTGGCGGCCGGGGTGACCGTCGTCCTGTGGGCGTCGGCGTTCGTGTCCATCCGGGTGACCGGTGGGTTCTTCTCGCCGGGGGCGCTGGCCCTGGGGCGGTTGTCGGCCGGGGCGGTGGTGCTCGGTGTTGTGTTGGCGGTGACCCGGTCGGGGTGGCCGGTGCGGGCGGCGTGGCCGGGGATCGTGTGCTCGGGGCTGTTGTGGTTCGGCGTCTACATGGTGGCGTTGAACTGGGGTGAGCGGGAGGTCGACGCCGGGACCGCGGCGCTGCTGGTGAACGTCGGGCCGGTGCTGATCGCCCTGCTCGGTGTGGCGTGGCTGGGTGAGCGGTTGTCGGTGTGGCTGGTGGTGGGCGGTGCGGTGGCGTTCGCGGGGGCGGCGGTGGTGGGGGTGGCCACGGCCGGGCCCGGGCATGTGACGTGGACGGGTGTGGTGCTGTGCCTGGTGGCGGCGGTGACGTATGCGGTCGGGGTGGTGGCGCAGAAGCCGGCGTTGGCGCACGCGAGCCCGTTGCAGGTGTCGGGGTGGGGGTGCGTGGTGGGGGCTGTGGCGTGTCTGCCGTTCGCGCCGGTGCTGGTGGCCGAGGCCGCGGCGGCGCCGTGGTGGGCGGGTGCGAACGTGGTGTATCTGGGGGTGTTCCCGACGGCGGTGGCGTTCACGACGTGGGGGTACGCCCTGGCGCGTATGGACGCCTCCCGTCTGGGTGCGGTCACGTATCTGGTGCCGGTTCTGGTGGTGGTGTTGTCGTGGGTGCTGTTGGGGGAGGTGCCCACGGCGGGGGCCCTGGTGGGCGGGGTGCTGTGCCTGGTGGGGGTGGGGGTGTCGCGGCGGCGGCCGGCGGTGGCCGGGGGGCCGGGCCCGGTGCCCCGGTGAGCGGGGGTTCGGGCCCGGTGGGTGTCAGCCCTGGTGCAGGACGCGCAGGCGGTCGGGGTGGTGGGGGTCGCGGTCCACGACCTGGACCGGTGCCCACTGCCACTGGTGCGGGCCGGTGTCGGCGGGGGTGAAGCGGATGCGGCCGCGGGTGCCCTGGACGTCCAGGCGGGGCCAGGCGTGGGCGAGGGCGGTGCGGTCGGTGCCGTGTTCGCGTAGGGCGTGGGCCAGGACGGTGATGGTGTCGTGGCCTTCGTAGGCGACGAAGGAGGGTTCTCGGCCCAGGCGTCGGCGCAGGGTGGTGCGGACCTGTTCGGCGGCGGGGTCCAGGGTGGGGGGCAGGTAGCTCAGGAAGGGGATCTGTGCGCCGTCGGGGCCGAGCCGGTCGGTCCAGGTGGGCAGTTCGGGTTGGCCGGCGGGGGCGCCGATGAGCAGGCCGGTCAGGCGGGGGTCGCGGCGTAGGGCGGTGACGAGGGGGAGGGCGGGTTCGGGGACGCCGGTCAGGATCAGCAGGGCGGTGGCGCGGTGGTGGGCCAGGGCGTCGCAGACGGCTCGGGGGTGGTGGGGGTCGGCGTCCAGGGTGGTCAGGGTGGCGCCGCGGGGGGTGAGGTGGTCGTGCAGGATGCGGGTGCCGGCCTGCCAGTAGGCGCTGGGTTGGGCGGTGACGGCGATGCGGTGGTGGCCTCGGGCCAGGAGGAAGTCGGCGTAGGTGCGCCAGCCGTGGGACTGGGCGGGGGCCAGGCGGGCGATCCAGGGTGAGGGGTGGTCGGTGAGGGTGTCCAGGACCGCGGAGGAGCACAGGAAGGGCAGGGCCCGGTGGTGGGCGCGGGCGGCGGCGGTGCGGGCGACGACGCTGTGGTACTCCCCTGCCAGGGCGCTGGCGCCCAGGTCGGCGAGTTCGTCGACGGCGGCCGCGGCGCGGTCGGGGTCGGCGGCGGTGTCGCGGACGAGGAGGCGCAGGGGGCGGCCGTGGATGCCGCCGGTGGCGTTGACGTGGTCGGCGGCGGCCTGGAGTCCGGTGAGGAGGTGGTGGCCGGCGTCGACCCAGCCGGGCGGGGTCAGGGGGGCCAGGGCGCCGATGAGCACCGGTGCGGTGGGGTCGTGGGGTGCGGCGGGTGTGTTCATCCGGGGGTGTCTTTCGTTGCCGGGGGCCGGGGTGGCCGTGTGCGGTCATTACACCGGTGGCCTTCGGGGGTGGACAACCGGTTATCGGATGGCATGATGTGCGCTTCCCCTTTGTCGGCGGATCCGAGGTGGCGTGTTGAGGTCCTTGTCGTATGCGGTGCCCGCCCTGGTGGGTGATGGCCGTCCCGCCCGTGCCGTGCGGGAGTTGCGCGGCGGTACCAGGAAGGGGGTGTGGCGGGTGGTGCTGGCGGACGGTTCGCGTGTGGTCGCCTACCGGTGGCATCCCGACCACGACCGGTGGCCCGCGGGGCAGGGGCCGCCCGATCCGGCCGACCCGTTCTCCCCCGCCTCGGGTCCGGGGCTGTTCGCGGCGGCGCACGCGCTGCTCACGGGGGCGGGGGTGCGGGTTCCGGCCCTGTACGCGCTGGAGGAGGAGGGTGGGGGCGGGGCTTTGGCGGTGGTGGAGGACGTGGGTCCGACCCTGGAGCAGGTGATGGAGGCCGATCCGGGGCGGGCCGCGCCGGTGCTGGAGCACCTGGCCTCCGTGTTGGGTGTGCTGCACGGGCGCACCCACCCGGTTTTCGGGAAGGTCGCCCATGTGGCGGGCGGGGGCGCCCCTGCGGCGGCCTCCTGTCACGAGGCGGTCCTGGTCCGGGCGTTGGCGGACCTGGAGGAGGCCGCCCGGCTGGATGCGCGGGTGGGGGCGGCCCGTTCGGCGCTGGAGGAGGAGTTGTGCGCCCGGGCGGCGCGCATCGGGCCCCGCCCGGGCGGGTACGCGCTGGTCCACGGTGAGCTGGGGCCCGACCATGTCCTGGTCGCGGCCGACGGGCAGGGTGCCCTCATCGACTTCGAGGGGCTGATGTGGTTCGACCACGAGTGGGAGCACGCCTTCCTGCGGTTGCGGTTCGCCGACCACCGGCGCCTGGCGACCCGGCCGGTGGACGCGCACCGGATGGGGTTGTACGTGTTGGCGTTGGACCTGTCGCTGGTGGCCGGGCCGTTGCGGTACCTGGCCGGGCGGGCGGTGTCGGACCGGGGGGTGATGGCGGGCATCGCCGAGCGCGCCCTGGGGCGGGCCCTGGCGTCGGTCGGGTGCGGGGGC
This sequence comes from Nocardiopsis changdeensis, assembly GCF_018316655.1. Lineage (GTDB taxonomy): Bacteria > Actinomycetota > Actinomycetes > Streptosporangiales > Streptosporangiaceae > Nocardiopsis > Nocardiopsis changdeensis. The sequence continues at coordinate 3,331,908 of NZ_CP074133.1, forward strand.
GGGTGGTAGGACGGGGGGATGGACGATCTGCGCCACCTGTGGAACACCGACACCGTCTGGTTGAACACCGCCCAGTACGGGGTGCTGCCCGCCACCACCCGGGCCGCGCTGGCCGAGTACCTCGACTCCTGTGCGGCGGGCACGGGTGATCCGGCCCGGTGGGGGCGCACCACCGGGGAGGCCCGCCGGCGCCTGGGCGCCCTGTTGGGTGTGCCCGGGGGTGACGTCGCGTTGGGTGCGGCCGCCTCGCAGCTGTTGGGCACGGTGGCGGCGTCCCTGCCGGGGTCGGCGCGGGTGGTGGTGCCCGAGGGGGAGTTCGCGTCGGTGCTGTTCCCGTTCCAGGCGCGGGGGGTGCGGGTGCGCACGGTGCCCCTGGGCCGGTTGGCGGAGGCCGTCGGTGAGGGGTGTGAGGCGGTCGCGTTCAGTGTGGTGCACCCGGGGACGGGTGCGGTGGCGCCGGTGGCCGAGGTGGTGGCGGCCGCCCGGGGGGCGGGTGCGCTGGTGGTGGGGGATGCCACGCAGGCGGCCGGGTGGTTGCCGTTGGACGCGTCGGGGTTCGACGTGCTGGTGGGGGCCGCCTACAAGTGGTTGATGACGCCGCGCGGGCTGGGGTACGCCTACCTGGCGCCGGCGGTGCAGGAGCGTATGGGGGTGGTGCCGGGTGCGGGGCCGGCCGCGGCGGCGGATCCGGTGGACCTGTTCGCGGACCGGTTCGTGCCGGCGGCGGGGGCGCGCCGGTTCGACACCTCGCCGAACTGGGTGGCGCACACCGCGGCGGTGGCGTCGTTGGAGGTGCTGCTGGGGGCGGGGGTGGACAGGGTGCACGCCCACAACGTGGGGTTGGCGGACCGGTTCCGGGCCCGGTTGGGGTGGGGGCCGGGCGGGTCGGCGATCGTGTCGGTGGAGGTGCCGGGGGCGCATGAGCGTCTGGCGGCGGCGGGGGTGGTGACGACGGTGCGGGCGGGGCGTACCCGGTTGTCGTTCCACCTGTACAACACCGAGGAGGACGTGGACCGGGCCGCCGAAGCGCTGGTGTAGGCGGGGCCCGCGGTCAGTGGGCGCGGGCGGGGACGGGGATGCGGTCCAGGTCGTGGGCGAGGGTGAGGGGGCCGTCGTACTCCTGGGCGGCCTGGGCGGTGAAGAGGGGGTCCTGGTCGGCGTCGTAGCGTTCGGAGATGTGGGTGAGGACCACCGAGCGTGCGCCGGCCTGGGCGGCGATGCGGCCTGCCTGGCGGGCGGTGAGGTGTCCGTAGGGTGCGGCGAGGTGTTCTTCGGAGTCCAGGTAGGTGGACTCGATGACGAGCAGGTCGGCGCCGCGGGCGAGTTCGACGGCCTGGGGGCAGGGGGCGGTGTCCATGACGAACGCCATGACCTGTCCGGGGCGGGGTCGGGCGCAGTCGGCCAGTTCGACGCGGTGGCCGTCGGGGGCGGTGACGTGTCCCTGCCGGTGCAGTTCTCCGATGAGGGGGCCGGTGATGTTGTGGGCGGCGAGTCGGTCGGGGAGCATGCGCCATCCGTCGGGTTCGGCGATGCGGTAGCCGTAGCAGGGCAGGGAGTGGGTCAGCGGCAGCGCGGTGATGCGCAGGTCGTCCTCCCCCAGGAGGCTGGTGCCGTCGCCGGAGACGGGTTGGGGGACGATGCGGGCGGTGTCGTGGAAGGCGGTGGCGTGGCGCAGCCGTTCGAAGTGGTCGGCGCCGGCGGCGGGGTGGGCGACGGGGACGGGGTGGGGGACCTGGTCGCGGGCGATGCGCTGGATGATGCCGGGCAGGCCCAGGCTGTGGTCGCCGTGGAAGTGGGTGATGCAGATGCGGGTGATGTCGGTGGCGGACAGGCCCGCGGTGCGCATCTGGCGTTGGGTGCCCTCGCCGGGGTCGAAGAGGATGCCGTGGGTGTCCCAGCGCAGGAAGTAGCCGTTGTGGTTGCGCCGTGGGGTGGGGACCGCGCTGGAGGTGCCCAGGACGGTGAGTTCGCGTGCCGACATGGGGTGCATCCTGCCACGGCCCGGGGGTGGGGGGCGCGTGGTTTTCAGTGGGTCGGGCCCGGGCGGGGGGTCGGGGCCAGGAGAGCGGCGAGCACCAGGGGGGCGACGGTCTGGTAGCCGATCCACACCTCGCCGCCCAGGGTGCCGCCCTGGTGGGTGATGAACAGGCCGGTGAGGGCGGTCAGGACCCAGCCGCCGTCGTAGCAGGCCATGAGCTTCAGGAGGGTGGGCATCGGGCGGGTGCGCGCGCAGGCGATCTCGATGACGCCGCCGGCCAGCAGGGCCAGGCCGGAGGCGGCCATCAGCCAGGTGGGGACGCCGAGCAGGGCGCCGAGGGGGGCGGCTCCCAGGGTGAAGGCGGCCCCGAGCAGGGTCTTGACGGCGCCGTCGGCGATGACCCCCGCCGTGAGCGGTGACGCGGTCCTGTTCGGTGCCATGTTCGGTCCCCTTGTTCGGTGTCGACCCGACCACTTCGGTAATCAGATTATGGCAATAATGAGATTATGAGAATGACGAGGGGCCAGACCAAGGAACGCAACCGCCGCGCCCTGTTGGAGGCGGCCCGGGAGGTTCTCGCCCGGGACGGCCACCGTGCCCGGCTGGAGGAGATCGCCGACCGGGCCGGTCTGACCACCGGTGCCGTCTACTCGCTGTTCGGCAGCAAGGACGGCCTGGTCACCGCCTTGGTCGCCGAGCACCTTCGAGGGGACTACGAGGAGGCCGAGCGGGAGATCGGCGCCGATCTGGACCTGGTCGGGGCGGTCGGGGCGTTCGCGCGCCTGTACCTGCACGGCTGCCGGGGGTCCCGGGCGAGGTCGGACCTGGCACTGCAGGCGGCCCTGATGGACATGGCCCTGCGCGACGAGGCGCTGCGCTCCCGGCTCGCCGAATCGATCTCCGCGCAGGAGGAGCGCCTGGCGGCGCTCTTCGCCGGCCGCGACCACGGCGGCGCCCCGGTGGGGGCCGGTCGGGCGCGGCGTTTGGCCACGGCGCTGCGGGCGCTGCTGGTCGGCCTGGGCCAGGGCGTCGTGCTCGGCCTGACCCGGGCCGATGAGCGGTTCTTCGCCGACGCCGCCCGGGCCCTGGTGTGCGACGCGGTGCTGGAGGGGCCCGGGCCGGGGGTCAGCGCAGGTGTTCGAGGGCCTGGGGGGTGAGGTCGGCCGGGGTGGGGTAGCCGTTGACGGCCATGAGCAGGTCGGCTTCGGCCAGGAGGGCGCGCAGGGTGTGGACGAGGCCGGGGACGCCGCCGGCGGCCAGGGCGTAGGCGTAGGGGCGGCCCACGGCGACGGCGGTGGCGCCCAGGGCGAGGGCTTTGACGATGTCGGTGCCCGAGCGGATCCCGGAGTCGAAGATGACGGGCAGGTCGGTGGCGGCGGCCACGGCGGGCAGGCAGCGCAGGGCGGGGATGCCGCCGTTGGCCTGGCGGCCGCCGTGGTTGGAGCAGTAGATGGCGTCGATGCCGGCGTCGGCGGCGCGGCGGGCGTCGTCGGGGTGGCAGATGCCCTTGACGATGAGCGGCAGGTCGGTGAGGGAGCGCAGCCAGGGCAGGTCGTCCCAGGTGAGGGGGTTGCCGAAGAGTCCGGCCCAGGTGGCGACCACCTGGTCGGGGGTGGGGTCGGGGCCGACGATCTTTTGGAAGACGGGGTCGGAGGTGTAGTTGGCCAGGCAGTGGCCGCGTAGTTGGGGGAAGTTGGCGGTGGCCAGGTCGCGGGGGCGCCAGCCGGTGATCCAGGTGTCCAGGGTGACGACGATGGCCTTGAATCCGGCCTGTTGGGCGCGGTGGACGAGGCTGGCGGCGAGGTCGCGGTCGGTGGGGGTGTAGAGCTGGAAGAGGCCGGGGGTGTCGCCCAGGTGGGGGGTGACCTGTTCCATGGGGTCCTGGGTGAGGGTGGAGGCGATCATCGGTACGCCGGTGGTGGCGGCGGCTTGGGCGGTGGCGATGTCGCCGTGGTGGTCCTGGGAGCACAGGCCGATGACGCCGACGGGGGCCATGAGCAGGGGTGAGGGCAGGGTGATGCCGCACAGGTCCACGGACAGGTCGCGTTGGGCGGCGCCGACGAGCATGCGGGGGTACAGGCCCCAGTCGTTGAAGGCGCGGGTGTTGGCGTCCTGGGTGTGTTCGTCGCCGGCGCCGCCGGCGACGTAGGACCACAGGGAGGGGGGTAGGGCGTGGCGGGCGCGTTCGGCGAGGTCGGTGAAGGTCATGGGGTGGTCGGGGAGGACGCCGGTGAGGCCGTTGAGGTAGATCTCGAGCTGGTAGTCGCCGTAGCGGGGGTTCATGGTGGGGTCCTTGCACAGGGGGTGTGGTGTGGTTCACACCATGCAAGTTGACATGTGGGTGTGTCAAGAGTGGGTGCGGGAGTGGTGGCCGCCGGCGGTGCGGGGCGGTCAGGGGGCGGTGCGGCGTGAGCGCAGCAGCGGCAGGAACACCTCGGCGATGTCGGCGCGCACGCGGTCGGCGTCTTGGGGGCGCTCGCCCAGGACCCAGTCGACGACCAGTTCGTTGGCGGCCCCGACCAGGGCCAGTGCCTGTTTGCGGAAGGGGCGCTCCACCAGGCGGCCGCGGGCCGCGCCGCGGGCGTAGGCGGCATCGACCAGGTCGGCGATGGTGTGGCGGGCGGTGCGGCGGCGCTCCTCCATGGCGGGGCTGACGCCCACGCTCTCCACGGAGATGATGCGGACCCGGCGCGGGTCGGCCATGACGAAGTCGAGGTAGGCGCCCAGGGCGGCCATGACCTGGTCCTCGAAGTCCTGCCGGGTGTCCAGGGCGGTGGCCATGGCGGTCAGGGCCCGGTCCAGGAGTTCGTCGTACAGGGCGCGCAGGGCGGCCTCGCGGTCGGCGAAGTGCTCGTAGAAGTAGCGGTTGGTGAGGTGGGCGCGGGCGCAGATCGCGCCGACGGTGGCGGCGCGGAAGCCGGTGGTGGCGAACTCCTCCAGGGCGGCGTCCAGCAGGCGGCGGCGCCGGGCCTGTTGGCGTTCGTCGGGGGTCATGCCCCGCCAGGGGCGCACCAGTTCCACCCGGGGTCGTGTCATGGGTTTCACGGTAGCGCCCCTTGCGGGGGCGGCGCCGGGTCCGGCGGTGCGGGGGGTGTTCAGGGGGCGGGGCCGGTGGTGAGGCCGGCGCGGTGGGCGATGAGGGCCAGGTGGACCCGGCCGTGGACGCCCAGGCGCAGGCGCAGGGAGTCCAGGTGGGTTTTGACGGTGCTGGGCGCCACGTCGAGCAGGCGGGCGATGTCCCGGTCGGTCTCGCCGTGTCCGACCAGGGCCAGGACCTGGCGTTCGCGGGGGGTCAGGGCCCGGATCCGGTCGCGGTCGCGTTCCTGTTCGCGGGTGCGGGGGCCGTAGTGGCGGTGCAGGACGCGGCGGGCCACCGGCGGGGACAGGAACGCGGCGCCGGTGGCGGCCGCGAGCAGGTCGGCGGGATCGCCGGTCTTGAGGACGAACCCGTCCACGCCGATGTCCAGGGCGGTGTCGATGTTCTCGTCCTCGCCGAAGAGGGTGAGCATGACGATGGCGGTGCCGGGGAGGCGGGCGCGGATGCGGCGGGCGGCGGCCAGGCCGTCGGTGCCGGGCATGCGCACGTCCAGCAGGGCCAGGTCGGGGCGGTGGCGCAGGCACCGGTGCAGGGCCTGGTCGCCGTCGGCGGCCTCGGCGACCACGTGCAGGTGCGGGTCGGCGGCCAAGATGGCGCGCAGTCCGGCGCGCATGAGGGCGTCGTCGTCGGCGAGCAGGACCCGGATCCGGTCCATCCCTCCCCTTTTCCCGTTCCCCCTTGTGGGGAAGGGTAGCGGGCCGGGGCGGGTCGGGTGTCTCCCCCGAAAGTGGGGGGTGCTCCCCCTCTGGGGGCCCAGGCGGCGGCCCCCGGCCCGGGCCTAGGTTCGGGCCCATGGTTGCCGAGGCGGGTGTGCGTGTGGTCGTGGTGGTGTCGGCGGTTGTGGCGTTGCTGATGTGCGCCGTTCCGGTGGCGGGACGGGAGGGGGAGGTGCCGGCGGGGCTGGGCGGGCGGGTCGACGCGCATGTGGAGGAGTTCCGGGAGCGGCAGGGGCTGGGCGGGGTCGCGGTCGTGGTGGTGCACCGGGGGCGGGTGGTGCACGCCGCCGGGTACGGGCGTGACGCGCTGGGGCGGCCGGTGAGCGCGGACAGTGTGATGCCGGTGGCGTCGCTGTCCAAGTCGATGACGGCGGCGGCGGTCCTGTGGATGGTGGAGGAGGGGCTGTTGGGGTTGGACGATCCGGTGGTCGAGCACCTGCCGGCGTTCGACCCGGTCGATCCGCGGGGGCGGCGCATCACGGTGCGCCACCTGCTGGAGCAGACCTCCGGGTTGGCCTCGCAGGGGTTGTTGTCCCCCGACCGTGCGCACAAGGAGTCCTTGGACGACGCGGTCCGGATCCTGTCGGGGATGGGGTTGGCGGCCGAGCCGGGTACCGCGCACCGGTACTTCAACGGCAACTACTGGTTGGCGGCGGCCCTGGTGCAGGAGGTGGCCGGGGTGCCGTTCGCCGACGCCCTGCGGGATCGGGTGTTCGCGCCGCTGGGCATGGGGGACAGCGCGTCGGTGCCGGCGGGGGCGGCCGTGGAGGGCATGGCGCCGGGGCACCTGCGCGTCCTGGGGATGCGGCCGGTGCGCGGGCTTCCGCCGGACCTGTCCACGGGGTCGGGGGAGGTGGTCTCCACCGCCCGCGACCTGGGGCGGTGGCTGGCCCCCTACACCGGTGCGGGCCGGTCCGCGTCGGGGGAGGTGTTCCTGTCCGAGGCGTCGGTGCGGGAGGCGCTCGCCCCGGGTACGGCGGGGGGCGACTACACGCTGGGGTGGCGGCTCTTGGACGACGGCCGGTGGGCGCACGGCGGCACCGAGTACTCCCACCTGGCCCAGCAGCTGCTGTCGGCGGACCGGGAGTGGGGGGTGGCGGTGCTGGACGACACCTTCTCCTACCTGGACACCGCCTACCCCCTGGCCGCCGGGGTGCTGGACCTGGCGCAGGGGCGCGAGCCGGCGCCGCGGCCGCCCGCCAACCTGTACCTGGACCTGGCCCTGGGGGCCGGGGTCGCCTCCAGCGCGGTGGTGGGCGCGGTGCGGTTGCGTCGGGCCCGGGCCTGGGGCGGGCGCCTGGCGGTGCGGCCGCGGTGGCGTGCCCTGGTGGCTTCGGTGCCGGTGCTGGTGCCCGCGGGGGTGGTGGTGTGGCTGGTGGTGTTGGGTGCGGCCTCGGGGGCGCATCCGCGCACGGTGTGGGCGGTGCTGTCGGGGGGCCTGGTGCCGGCCGGTGCCATGGTGTGGCTGGCGGTGGCCGCCCTGTCGGGGGTGGTGGTGGCCGCGGTGCGCTGGCGGGCCCGGGCGCGGGCTGGGGCGGGTCAGGTGTAGGCGGCCAGGGCGAGGGTGGCGGTGCAGGTCAGGGCCAGGGTGAGTGCCAGGGTCAGGAGCAGGTCGCGGCGCAGGCGGCGCCGGTCGGCGGTGGGGGCGGGGGGCTGTTCGGCGGGGAGCGTGGTGGCGGGGGCGTGGTGGGGCAGGTGGGCGCGCACGGCGAACCCGTCCCCGTGGGGGCCGGCGTGCAGGGTGCCGCCCAGGGCGCGGGCGCGTTCGCGGGCGGCGGCCAGGCCGGTCCCGCCGCCGGGGGGCTGGGGGGTGCGGCGGGCCGCGGTGTTGGCGACGGTGACGTCGGTGGCGTCCGTGTTGGTGTGCACGCGGACGGTGACCGGGGCGTCGGGGGCGTGGCGGGCGGCGTTGGTCAGGGCCTCCTGGACGATGCGGTGGACGGCGCGGGCCACCGGGTCGGGGGCGCCGTGGCCCCGGTCCAGGTCGGTGTGGACGTCCATGCCGGCGGCGCGGGCCCGGTCGAGCAGGTCGGGCAGGTCGTCGGCGGGGGTGGCCTCGGGGGTGTGGGGGTGCAGGACGCCGATCACCTGGCGCAGGTGTTCGGTGGCGCGGGCGGCGCCGCGGCGCAGTTCGGCGGCGGCGGCGCGGGCCTGGTCGGGGGTGGGGTCGGGGGCGACCTCCAGGGCGGCTGCGCGGACCGCGAGCAGGCCCAGGTCGTGGCCCAGGGAGTCGTGCATGTCGTGGGCGATGCGGGCGCGTTCGCGCAGCCGGGCCCGGTGCTCCTGCTCCTGTTGCCGGTGGCGGGCCAGCAGGTCCAGGGCGCGGCGGTGGGCGCCCACCGCCCAGGGCAGGGCGACGTACAGGGGCAGGGCGGCGACGGCGTCGGCGCTCAGGGGTGCGGTCCCGGTGAGGGCGGCCGCGGCCAGGGCGAGGGTGAGGGCGGCGGCGCCGGCCAGGTGGCGCGGGTGCAGGGCGGTCCCGGTGCGGCCGCAGCGGTAGGCGAGCAGGCAGGTGGGGATTCCCAGCAGGGGGGTCACGGTGGTGGCCGCGGCGGCCAGGGCCAGGGCGGTGAGCGGGGCGCGCGGGTGGGTGAGGGCGGCGGTGACGCCGGTGGCGGCGGCCAGGGCGGCCGCGGCCGGGGGTGTGTCCCACAGGGCGGGCAGGGCACAGGCCAGGGCGGTGGGGGCGGTCCAGCGCGGGTCGGCGTACCAGGGGGCGCGGGGGTGCTCGGTCATGGGTTCACGCTAACCCCGCCCCTGGGTTCAGTGGTGGCTGTACCCATCGCGTTTTCGCACCCCGGGGGCGGGGCGGGGTGGGGGTGCCAACGTTATGCGGCCGCACTGTCCCACTTATGTAGCAATACAAGATGTACATCATTATAAGGCCCACTTATCGTGAGTCAGGATTCCGGGGTTTCCGGGCGCCTCCGGGGTCAACGTAACTCGATACGTTTTATGGGTTACGTTTCCAACGAAACGTTATTGGGCGGGGGTGGGAGAGCCCCGCCCCGGACCGCTGTGGGCGGGCGGGGCGGGCCTCAGGCGCGGTGAGCCGAGACCTCCTCCTGGGCCTGGCGCACGATGCGGGCCAGGTGGGAGTGGTGGGCGCCGGGCCAGTACACGCGCTCGCAGGCCGGGCAGCGGGCGAAGGCGTCGTAGGCGGCGCGGGTGCCCTCCTGCAGGTCGCCGGCCACCTGCCCCTTGTCGGTGTGGACCAGCACGCCGTTGCAGGCCGGGCAGCGCGTCCACGGGTCCAGGTCGGGGGCGAACCGGTGCAGGACCTCGCGCAGCTGCTCCTCGGGGCGGGTGTTGCGCACGTGGGCGCCCGCGCGCAGCCCCGCGCGGGAGAGCAGGCCGCGGTCGCGCGTGAGCAGGACCCGCTCCTCGGCGTTGGCCTGCCGGAACAGCGAGGGGTCGTCGCGGTCGTTGTCGTAGGCGGTGTCCAGCCCCAGCAGGCGCAGCCGCCGGGCCAGGGTGCCCAGGTGCACGTCCAGCAGGAAGCGCAAGGGGAAGGGGACCGCCTGGGGCAGGGGCAGGGGCGGGACGTCCACGGTCTGCCCGGGGGCGGGGATGGTGCCGGGCCCGGCGGGGCGCCCGTCCAGGAGCAGCGTGCCGACCTCGGTCATGGGCACGCCGTGCGACTGGACCACGTGGGCCAGGGTGGAGGTGGAGTCGGCGCGCGCGTGCAGGGTCCCGCCGCGGTGGCGCGGGGCCAGGAAGAACCGTAGTTCGGGTGCGAAGCGCAGTTCCAGGGTGGGTTCCATCGGCCGAGTATGCCACCGCGCCGGCCCCGCCCACCTCCCCTTTTCCGGGGGTCGGCGGCCCCGCTTATTCCAGTGCTAGAATAGTGGGTGTGGAGCTGACACCCGCGGAACTGACCGTGCTGGGCCTGGTCGTGGAGCGCCCCCGCCATGGATACGACCTGGAGCAGGTCATCGAGCGGCGCGGCATCCGCCGCTGGACCGACATCGGGTTCTCCTCGATCTACTACCTGCTCGAGCGGCTCCACAAGCGCGGACTGGTCCACGTCCCCCGGGCTCCGGACGCCGCCCGGTCCCGCCGCGTCTTCCACGCCACCGGCGCCGGGCGCGAGGCCGCCCGGGCGGGGGCGCTCGCCCTCATCCGCGGCCCGGCCCCCGCCGCCCACCCGGTGCTGGCGGGCATCGCCCACCTGGACCTGCTCACCCCGGCCGAGTACACCGCGGCCCTGGGCGAGCGGCTGGCCGCACTACAGGAGCGCATCGCCGCCGTCCGCGCGGCCCAGGACGCCCAGGAGCCGCTGCCCCGCGCGGCGCGCGAGGTGTTCTCCTACTCGCTGAGCCTCATGGAGGCGGAAAGGACGTGGCTCGCCGCGCGGGCCCGGGTGCACGATGACCGCTAAGACCGACTTCAAGAAGACCCTGGACTCCTACAGCGCCCGGGCCGGCCACTTCCGGGTCCTGGACGTGCCCGAGCTGCGCTACCTGATGATCGACGGCCACGGGGACCCCAACACCCCCGCCTTCGCCGAGGCGGTCCGGGCGCTGTACCCGGTGGCCTACAAGCTCAAGTTCGCCGCCAAGAGGGAGCTGGGCCGCGACCACGTCGTCATGCCCCTGGAGGGCCTGTGGTGGTCGGGCGACATGGACGCGTTCACCACCGCGCGCGACAAGTCGCGGTGGGACTGGACCCTGATGATCATGGTCCCGGACTGGACCGGGCAGGACATGTTCGCCGCCGCCGTCGCGCAGGCCGGCGCCAAGAACGCCCCCGCCCGGCTGGAGGACGTGCGGCTCGCGCCGCTGAGCGAGGGCCGGTGCGTGCAGACCCTGCACGTGGGCCCCTTCGACGAGGAGGGCCCGGTGCTGGAGCGGATGCACCGCGAGTTCATCCCCTCCCAGGGGCTGCGCCTGGGCGGCCGCCACCACGAGATCTACCTCAGCGACCTGCGCAGGACCGCGCCCGCCAGGCTGCGCACCATCCTGCGCCAGCCCGTGGTGGAGGACGGCGGCCGCGCCTAGCCGCACCCGGGTGCGGCCAGGTGCGGCCAAGGCGTTGCGCTCCCGGGTCCGGGGCACCATGATCTGCGGGTGATCATCGACAAGGCCATCTACCGGCACGGGTCGCGCCGGGAGATCGACGGCGACATCAGCGACGCGTTCGACCTCGAACGCGGTGAGACCGAGGACTGCTTCCTGTGGATCGGGCTGCACGAGCCCACCGCGGAGGAGTTCACCCTCATCCAGGAGGAGTTGGACCTGCACCCCCTGGCGGTGGAGGACGCCCTCGAAGCGCACGAGCGACCCAAGATCGAGCACTACGGCGAGACCTCGTTCGTGGTGGTCAAGACCCTCTCCTACGACGAGCGCGCCTTCGACGTCGAGGCGGGGGAGATCATGCTGTTCGTGGGCACCGACTTCATCGTCAGTGTCCAGCACGGCCCGGCCGGCCCCCTGGACGGGGTGCGCGAGCGGCTGGAGAAGGACCCGGACTTCCTGCGCCTGGGTCCGCCCGCGGTGCTGCACGGGTTCATCGACGACATCGTCGACCACTACGGGGTCATCGGGCACAAGGTCGAGACCGACATCATCGCCCTGGAACAGGAGGTGTTCCGGCCCCGCGGCGAGGACGTCACCGAGGAGATCTACCGGCTCAAGCGCGAGGTGCTGGAGTTCCGCAGGGCCGAGGGCCCCCTCATCCCCGTCCTGCAGGAGATCGTCAAGGGGCGGATGACGCAGTTCTCCTCCACCCGCGAGCACTTCCGGGACGTGCTGGACCACCTGCTGCGGGTGGACGACCTGGTCGACGCGCACAACGAGCTGCTCACCAGCGCCCTGACGGCGCACCTGGCGCTGCTGGGCAAGGAGCAGAACGAGGACGTCCGCAAGATCTCCTCCTGGGCCGCGGTCATCGCCGTCCCCACGATGATCGCCGGGTTCTACGGCATGAACTTCGACAGCATGCCCGAGCTGCACTGGGACTACGGGTATCCGCTGATGATGGCGGTGATGGTGCTCATCAGTGTCCTGATCTACCACCGGCTGCGCCGCAACCGGTGGCTGTGAGCCCCGGCCTCCGGGGGTGGGGTCCCGCGGGACCCCACCCCCGGGCGCGTCCCGGAGGAGGGCCCGTGGCCGCGTGCCGCCCGCTGAGGGCCGTCCGGCGCTCGGCAAGCGGGGTCCGCGGGGACGCGCTCTAGACGCGGACGGCCGCGTCCAGGGGCAGGTGGGGCCAGGAGGCCACGTCGCGGCGCAGCTGCCGGTCGTGGGTGGCCACCACCACCGCGGCCGCGGTGGCGCCCAGCCCCTCGGTGAGCTCCTCCACCAGCGGGATCGACAGGTGGTTGGTGGGCTCGTCCAGCAGCAGCACGTGCGGGCGCTCGGCCAGCGCCATCGCCAGGTCCAGGCGGCGCTGCTGGCCCATGGACAGCTCGCCCACCGGGCGTGAGGCGTCGGCGGCCGGCAGCAGCCCCAGCGAGGACAGCGGCACCGCCTCGCGGAGGGCGCCGCGGCCGACCAGGTCCTGCATCCGGGCCGCGAACACCTCGTGGGCGCGGCGCGAGGGCGCCTGCGGCGACTCCTGGGCGAGCAGGCGCACCCGCGTCCCGCGGGCGGTGCGGACGGTTCCCGTAGTGGGGTGCAGCAGTTGGGCCAGGACCGCCAGCAGGGTGGACTTGCCCGCCCCGTTGGGGCCGGTGACCACCAGGCGGTCCCCCGACTCCAGGTGCACGTCCACGGGGTGGTGCAGGCGTCCGGCCACGCTCACCCCTGCGGCGTCCAGCAGGGTCGCGCCCGGGCGGGCGGGCAGGTCGGGCATGCGCAGCCGCAGCGGCGGCGGGGGCATGGTGACGGCGTGGGCCTCCAGGTCGGCGCGCCGGCGGTGGACGGCGCGCACCAGGCCGCCGGCGCGGGTGGCCCGCTGGTGTTTGCCGGTGCCCTTGTCGGGGCGCCAGCCGCTGATGAGCCGGTTCTGGGCGTGGGACAGGTCCTGGGTCAGGCGGGCGTGTTCGGCCTGCTGCTGTTCGTACTCCTCCTCCCAGCGGTCGCGTTCGGCGCGCCGGCCCTGCTGGTAGCCGGCGAAGCCGCCGCCGTGGACGCGGGGGCGGCCGTCGCGGCTGGGGTCCAGGTCCAGGACGGTGGTGGCCACGTCCGACAACAGGGCGCGGTCGTGGCTGACCAGCACCACCCCGTTGCGGTGTTCGCGCAGGCGGGCGGTGAGGAAGTCCAGGCCGGCGGCGTCGAGGTGGTTGGTGGGCTCGTCCAGCAGCAGGAAGTCGTGTCCGGCGCCCAGGAGGGCGGCCAGGCGCACCCGGTAGCGCTGGCCCACCGACAGCTCGTGCAGGGGGCGGGTGCGGTCGGTGACCGCGTCCAGGTGTTCCAGGGCCAGGTCCACGCGCCGGTCGGCGTCCCAGGCGTCCAGGGTCTCGGCCGCGGTGAGCGCGGCGGTGTAGTCGGTGTCGGCTCCGGGTTCGCCCCGGGCCATGCGGGCGGCGGAGGTGTCCAGTGCGGCCAGGGCGGTGCGGGCGTCGGCGAGTTCGATGTCGATGAGGTCGCCGACGGTGCGGCCGCCGGTGGTGTGCATCTCCTGCTCGGCGTAGCCGAGGGTGCCGATGCGGCGGACGGTGCCGCGGTCGGGTTCCAGGGCTCCGGTGAGTACCTGGAGCAGGGTGGATTTGCCGCGGCCGTTCTCTCCGACGACGCCCCAGCGCGAGCGGGGGGTGACGGTCATGTCGACGCCGGCCAGGACGGGGCGGCCGCCGCGGGCGACGTACAGGTCGGTGGCGGTGAGCTGGGCGCGTTCGCCGGCGGGCGCGGCGGCGGGGTCCAGGGTGGGCATGTCTCTCCTCGTGTGGGGGCTCGACCCGTGTGGGCGGGGAGCCTCCCGGTTCCTCTGACGGTGGACCCGTGCGAAGGCGGGGTCCGGGTACGCATGGGGCACCCGCGGCCACGCCGGGCGTGGGGCGGGTGTGCGTGGGGCCGTTAGAGGTAGAGGACGTACTGCATGTCGTCCAGGGTAGGCGGTGGGGGGTGGGGGTGGCCAGTGGTTTTGCGGCCCGGGGGCGGGGGCGGGGCCCTGGGGGCGGTGCGGGTGGCGGTTTCGGTGTCGGGTCGCTCACGTGGCCGCGGCGGCCTCAGCGGGGGTGGACCTCGCGGGGGCCGTCGAGCCAGGGCAGGGTCTGGGCGATGAGGTCGGCGGGGTAGCCGAGCGGGATGCGGGAGGCCTCCTCCAGCCGGTCCAGGGTGTGGGGGGACAGGGTGGTGTCGGCGGCGGTGAGCAGGTCGGTGAGCTGGGCGTCGGTGCGCGGGCCCAGGATGGGGTGGACGGGGTCGGGGCGCGAGAGCAGCCAGGCGATGGCGGCGGGGGCGTCGCCCACGCCTTCGTCGGAGGCGGCCTCGTGCAGGGTGCGGGCCAGGGCGCGTTCGTGTTCGGTGAGGTCGGCGGGGTCGACGCGGCCGGTGGCGGGGGCGTCGGGGTGGGCGAAGCGGCCGGACAGGAGACTGCCGCCCAGGGGGCTGTAGGCGGCGGTGCTCAGGCCCAGGGTGCGGGCCATGGGCAGGAGTTCGCGTTCGATGTCGCGGCGGGCGAGGCTGTAGGGGACCTGGAGGGCGCTGAAGGGGGTGCGGTCGCGCAGGTCGGCGCCGGTGTTGGCGGCGGCCACCGCCCAGGCGGGCAGGTTGGAGGCGCCGGTGTACAGGACGGTGCCGGCCCGGACGGCGTCGTCCAGGGCGCGCATGGTCTCCTCGACGGGGGTGCGGGGGTCGTGGCAGTGCACCCACAGCAGGTCGATGTGGTCGGTGCGCAGGCGGCGCAGGCTGCGTTCCAGGGACAGGCGCAGGGATTTGCGGTGGGATCCGGCGGTGAGCGGGTTGGCGGGGTCGGCGGGCAGGGTGAACTTGGTGGCCAGGACGAAGTGGTCGCGGCGGGTGCCGTGCAGGACCCGGCCGAGGATGTCCTCGCTGTCGCCGTAGACGGGGGCGGTGTCGATGACGTTGCCGCCGGCGTCCTGGTAGCGGTCGATCATGCGGGTGGCCTCGGCGGTGGTGGTGAAGCCCATGGTGCCCAGGAAGAGGTCGCTGACGCGCAGGCCGGTGCGGCCCAGGGTGCGCAGTCGCATCAGGGCTCCCGGGGGTCGGTGGTGGTGTGCATGGGGTCAGTCTGGCGGGCGCGGGGTCCGGCGCGGAACCCGTTCGGGGTCGCGGTCTAGGGTGGTTGTCCGGATCTGTCGGGACGGTGGAGGGTGGTGGCCGGTGGGTGCGGTCGTCGAGTCGGTGAGCAGCAGTGCGGGGCACACGTTCGGCAAGCCGGTGCGGGAGGGCATCCGGTTGCTGGCGGGGCTGGGTGTGGAGGGGGACGCCCACCTGGGGGTGACGGTCAGGCACCGTTCCCGGGTGGCGGTGGATCCCACGCAGCCCAACCTGCGGCAGGTGCACCTGATCCACGCCGAGCTGTTGGAGGAGCTGGCCGGCGAGGGGTTCGCGGTGGGTCCGGGGGAGCTGGGGGAGAACGTCACCACCCGGGGGATCGACCTGCTGGGGTTGGGCCGGGGGGCGGTGCTGTGCCTGGGGCCCCAGGCGCGGGTGGAGGTGACGGGGTTGCGCAATCCGTGCGTGCAGATCGACGCGTTCTCGCCGGGGCTGTTGAAGAAGGTGGTGGGGCGCGGCCCGGACGGCGAGGTCGTGCGGCGGGCCGGGATCATGGGGATCGTGCTGCGGGGCGGCCGGGTGGAGCCGGGGATGGCGATCGACGTGCTGGCCCCCCGGGGCCCGCACCTGCCGTTGGAGCGTGTCTGAGTCGGCGGTGGTGGCCGCGCCCGGGCGCGGCCACCACCGGGGGTCAGGCCAGGGCGGTGAGCAGGTCGGGGTCGTAGTGGATGTCGATGGCGGTGATACGGCCGTCGGTGACGGTGAACAGCAGGACCGCGGTGGGGCGGTGGTCGGACAGGGACAGGAAGCCGGGGCGGCCGTCGACGCGGACGGGGCGGGCCCCGTGGGCCAGGCGGGAGAAGGTGACGGCCTGGGCGGCGACGGTGTCGGCGCCGCGGGCCAGTGCCGGGACCCCGTGCAGGCGGGCGAAGACGTCGCCGCGGGCGGTCACCTGCGGGTCCAGGACGGTGAGCAGGCCGGTCAGGTCGCCGCCGCGGGCCGCGGTCAGGAACGCCTGCACCACGGTGTCGTGGTGGTCGGTGGCCGTCGCGGTGGTGGCGGGGGCGGGGGTGCCGCGCAGGCGGCGGCGGGCGCGGCTGGCGAGCTGGCGGGTCGCGGCGGGGGTGCGTTCCAGGAGGGGTGCGATGTCGTCGAAGGGGACGGCGAACACGTCGTGCAGGATGAACGCGAGGCGTTCGGCGGGGGTGAGGGCGTCCAGGACCACCAGGAGGGCGGTGCTCACGGCGTCGGCGGTCAGGGCCCGGTGTTCGGGTCCGGGGTCGGGGTCGGCGGGTTCGGTGCCGGGCCGGTCGGCGGGGTCCTCGCGGCGGGCGGTGCGTGAGCGCAGCAGGTCCAGGCAGATGCGGCCGGTGACGGTGGTGAGCCAGCCGGCGGGGTTGTCGATCCGTTCGGTGGTGCGGGCCAGGCGCAGCCAGGTCTCCTGGACGGCGTCCTCGGCCTCGGCGGTGGACCCGAGCATGCGGTGGGCGACGGACAGCAGGAGGGGCCGGTGCTCCTGGAAGAGGGCGGCGCGGGTTTCTTCGGAGGTTTTCTCGTGCATCGGTCACATTCTCGCGGTGGGGTCCGTCGTGGGTTCGACGGTTCACCGGGACGACGTGAGGGGTTCCGGTGGTGTGACAGGAGGGGCCGTGATGGGTGTGCGGGGTCTGGAGTCGGTGGTGCGCGGTCGGGTGCTGGCCGGTGGGGACGCGGGGTTCGGGGCGGCGTCGCGGCCGTGGAACCTGGCGGTGGAGCAGGAGCCGGTGGCGGTGGTGGAGGTCGCCGACGCGGGGGATGTGGCCGCGGTGGTGCGGTGGGCGGGTGAGCGCGGGCTGTCGGTGGCGGCGCAGGCGACGGGGCACGGTGCGACGGGCAGTGCGTCGGGGGCGGTGCTGGTGCGCACGGGGGCGCTGGACGGGGTGGAGGTGGACCCGGTGCGGCGGACGGCGCGGGTGGGGGCCGGGGTGTCGTGGGGGCGGGTGCAGGAGGCGGCGGCGGTGCACGGGTTGACCGGGTTGCCGGGCAGTTCGCCGGGTGTGGGGGTGGTCGGGTACACGCTGGGCGGGGGGTTGGGGTGGTTCGGGCGCCGCCACGGGTGGGCGGCCGACGCGGTGCGTGCCTGGGAGGTGGTGGACGCCGGGGGCGGGCGGGCGCGGGTGAGCGCGCAGTCGGATCCGGACCTGTTCTGGGCGCTGTGCGGCGGTGGCGGTGACGCGGTGGTGGTGACGGGGGTGGAGCTGGAGCTGTTCGGGGCCCCGGAGCTGTACGCGGGTGCGGTGGTGTGGCCCGTGGAGCGGGCGGCGCGGGTGGCTGCGGTGTACGAGGAGGTCCTCGCGGGGGCTCCGGAGGAGTTGTCGGTGTGGTGGAGTCTGCACCGGTTCCCGGGGGCGGAGCCGCTGGTGTCGGTGCAGGCGGCGTTCCTGGGTTCGGCGGCGGTGGGGGAGAAGCTGTTGGCGCCGTTGGTGTCGGTGGGCGGGTCGGTGCGCGACACGCTGGGGGTGCTGCCGTTGACGGGGCTGGGGTCGGTCTCGGGTGATCCGGTGGATCCGACGCCGGGGCTGGCGCGGACGGAGCTGTTGACGGGTGCGGTGGGCGAGTGGAGTGCGGCGTTGGCGGCCGAGCCGCTGGATCCGCTGTTCGGGGTGCAGGTGCGGGGGTTGGGCGGTGCGCTGGCGGGGCCGTCGGCGACGCCGTTCGGGCCGCTGACCGAGCCGTTCTACGCGTACGCGTTCGGGGCGCCGGTGGGTCCGGGCGGGGCGGAGGCGGTGCGGAGCCGGTTGGAGCGGCTGTTCGCGGGGGTGGCGGTGAGCGGGCGCAAGCCGTTGACGGCGCTGGCGGGCGGGGAGCCGTTGGGGCGGGTGTTCTCGCCGGGGGTGCTGGAGCGGTTGGGGCGGATCAAGCGTGAGCGGGATCCGCGCGGTGTGGTGCGGGCGGCCCATCCGGTGCTGGGGTGAGGTGCGGCGGGTGAGGCGGTCGTGGCGCTGGCGGGCGGCCTGGGCCGAGCCCAGGCCCAGGCCGAAGGCGATGTCCTGCCAGGTCATGCCGCGTCCTTTGGCCATGTGGAGCAGGCCCAGTTCGAGGCGGTCGAATTCGGCGCGGGCCAGGGGCAGCAGGGTGAGGGCGGCCATGAGGTCGTCGTGGTCGACGTCGGGTTCGCCGGTGTCGGGTTGGGCGCTGCCGGCGGCCAGGTCGGCGGTGCGGCGCAGGGCGTCCAGGGGGGCCATGGGGCGGGTGTCGGCCTCCCAGCGGATGCGGTCCTCGCCGGTGGCGTGGCGTTGGGTGAGGCGGGTGAGCGCGGGGTAGGTGCGCTGTTTGCGGGCTTTTTCGGGGTCGGGCGGGGTGAGGTCGGGTGTGGTCATGGGTCCAGCATGACGGGACAACCCCACGATGTCAACATAGGGTTTTCAACAATGTGTTCAAGTCAGTGGTGGGCGAGGAAGTCCGCGAAGGTCACCGTGCCCACCGCCCGGTCCGGGGCCAGGTGCTCCCCCGCCCGGTAGGCTGCGAACACCCTCCCCGGCAGGCGCACCGGTACCGTGCGCCGCTCGAGGCCGCGCGAGCGCAGGTAGGCGTCCATGAGGCGGG
The DNA here is from genome assembly GCF_018316655.1 of Nocardiopsis changdeensis. Classification (GTDB taxonomy): domain Bacteria; phylum Actinomycetota; class Actinomycetes; order Streptosporangiales; family Streptosporangiaceae; genus Nocardiopsis; species Nocardiopsis changdeensis. The sequence continues at coordinate 3,350,406 of NZ_CP074133.1, forward strand.
TGAAGGGCTCCACCGCCGGGCCGCCCATGTCGGCCACCCGGCCCCGCGGCTCCCCCTGGGCCAGCAGCACCAGCCGGGACGCCGCCTCGCGCACCGCGATGGGCTGCACGTCCACGTCCGGCACCGGCGCCGCCGGCAGCAGGGCCGCCCGCGCGCACAGCGACGCCACCAGGTCGTGGAACTGGGTGGTGCGCAGCACCGTCCACCCCAGCCCGGAGGCGGCCAGCGCCCGCTCCACCGTGTACTTGGCGCGGTAGTAGCCCAGCGGGATGCGGTCCACGCCCACGATCGAGATGTAGAGGAGGTGGCCCACCCCGGCCCGGCGCGCCGCACCGATCAGGCGGGCGGCCGCCCGCAGGTCGCCGCCCAGGGGGTCGGTGGCGCAGTGGACCACCGTGTCCACCCCCTCCAGCGCCTCGTCCAGGCCGGTGCCCCGGCGCAGGTCCACCGCGTGGGAGAGCGGGTCGTCGGGGCGCGGGTGCCTGCTGAGCGAGCGCACCCCGTGGCCCGCGCGCCGCAGCCCCTCCACCACCGGCCGCCCCAGGGTCCCGGTGCCCCCGGTGACCAGGATCTCCGCCATCGCCCGCTCCTTTCCCGCCGCCGCTGGCGACGCTAGCACCGCGGCCCCCCGGTGCGGGGGCACCGCGCGGCGAAGGGCCGGAGCCGGGTCGTTAGGGTGCTGGTCAGCGCCGCCCGATCCGGGCCGGCGCCCGCGCACCGAGGAGGAGCATGTCCATCGCCCAGAGCCTGGCCGCCGCGATCGGCGCCGACCAGGTCGTCACCGACCCCGAGATCATGGAGGGCTACGCCCACGACGAGGCCGAGTGGGCGCCCTACGGCACCCCCGCCGCGGTGGTGCGCCCGCGCGACACCGCCGACGTGGCCGCGGTGGTGGCCCTGTGCGCCGAGCACCGCGTGCCGGTGGTGGGGCGCGGGGCCGGGACCGGCCTGTCGGGCGCGGCCAACGCCGTCGACGGCTGGGTCGTGGTCTCCTTCGAGCGCATGGACCGGGTGCTGTCGGTGGACCCGGTCCAGCAGAGCGCCGTCGTCCAGCCGGGGGTGGTCAACGACGACCTGCGCCGCAGGGTCGCCGAGGACGGGCTGTGGTACCCGCCGGACCCGGCCTCGGCCCCCTGGTCGACGATCGGCGGCAACGTGGCCACGAACGCGGGCGGGCTGTGCTGCGTCAAGTACGGGGTGACCCGCGACTACGTGCTGGGCCTGGAGGCGGTGGTGGGCACCGGGCAGGTGGTGCGGCTGGGCCGGTCCACGGCCAAGGGGGTGACCGGCTACGACCTGGCCGGGCTGATGGTGGGCTCGGAGGGCACGCTGGGCCTGGTCACGGAGGTGACCTTGCGGATGCGGCCGCTGCGCACCGGGGTGGAGCACACGGTGGTGGGCTACTTCGACTCCCTCACCGACGCCGGGCGCGCGGTGGCGGCGGTGGCGGCGTCGGGGGTGGTGCCCTCGGCGCTGGAGCTCATCGACCGGTTCTGCCTGCAGGCGGTGGACGAGTGGAAGAACATGGGGCTGTCGGCGGAGGGTGAGGTGCTGCTGCTGGCGCGCAGCGACCAGCCCGGGGCGGCCGGGGAGCAGGAGGCCGACACCATCCTGGGCTGCTTCGAGGCGCAGGGGGCGGCCTACGCGGTGCGCTCCACCGACGCCGAGGAGGCCGAGGCGCTGTTCGCTGCGCGGCGGCTGGCCTACCCGGCGCTGGAGCGGCTGGGGCCGCTGCTGACCGAGGACGTGTGCGTGCCCAAGGCGCAGGTGCCGCACATGCTGGCGCGGATCGAGGAGGCGGCCCGCCGGTTCGACACCCACATCGGCAACATCGCGCACGCCGGGGACGGCAACCTGCACCCGCTGTTCATCGTCCCTGCCGGGGACGAGGCGGCCAAGAAGCGGGCCAAGGAGGCGTTCGAGGTGATCGTGGACGAGGCGCTGGCACTGGGCGGCACGGTGACCGGCGAGCACGGGGTGGGCCTGCTGAAGATGCGCGGGGCCGCCAGGGAGCTGGGCGAGGACGTGGTGGGCATGCACCGGGCGGTCAAGGGCGCCCTGGACCCGGCGGGGATCTTCAACCCCGGCAAGGTGTTCGCCTGACCCGGGGGGTGTGCGGGGACTGTGGCGCCCCCGCACACCCTGTGTGGTCCGACCACTGCGCTGCCCGACCGGGTGCGGGCCGACCGGGTGCGGGCCGGTGCGGCGGGGTCAGATGCCGAACGGTGCGGCGTAGCGGATCGTCCCGGCGGGCGGGGTGTGGGCCGGGTCCAGGGACAGGGCCATGAGGGCCTCGTCCGGGACCTCGATGTCCAGCCCGATCCCGTAGGCCGAGGCGCGCTCGAACCCGAACCGGGGGTAGTAGCCGGGGTGGCCCAGGACGGTGACGAAGCGTTCGCCGCGGGCGCGGGCGGCGTCCAGGACCGCGCGGATGGCGGCCGATCCGGCGCCGGTGCGCTGGTGCTCGGGCAGGACGGCGCACGGCGCCAGGCACAGGGCCGGGGTGTCGCCGATGTGGCAGCGGGTGAGCAGGGCGTAGGCGGCGACGGTGCCCTGGTCGGTGACGGCGACCATGGACAGGCCCTCGATCCAGGCGGGGTCGGCGCGCAGGGCGTCGACCAGGTCGGCCTCGGCGGGGGTGTCGAACGCGGCGGCGTTGACGGCGTGCACGGCGGCGGTGTCGGCGGGGGTCTCGGCGCGGGTGTTCCAGGCGGTGTTCACGGTGGGCCTCGGGTGTGAGGGGGTCCGGTCCCTGCGTGCGCCGGTGGTGTGCGCGGGCGGTGCCGCGGTTCCGGGCGGTGCCGGGTCGGGGACCCCGAAGGTGTGGACGTGGCGGGGTGGTGTGCGCCCGGGGCGTGGGCCCCGCCCGGCTCCTGTGGTCGGTACCGTCGTTCGGAGCGCCGACCACGGTAACACGGGTGGGCGGGGTGGTGCGGGCGATACGGGGGAGGCCGTGGTGGCGGGAGGGGTCGTCCGGGGGGAGTTGCGGCCGGTGGACCTGGCCCGGGCGGTGGGGGTGTCGGCCCAGACGGTGCGCGACTGCGAGGCCTCGGGGGTGCTGCCGCCGGCGCGGCGGACGGGGTCGGGGCAGCGGCGGTTCACCGGGCGCCACCTGGCGGCGCTGGTGGCCTATCGTGCGCTGGCCCCGGGCATGGGGGTGATGGCGGCGGGCGAGGTGCTGCGGGTCCTGCACGCGCGTGGGGCGGACGCGGCGCTGGAGGCGGTGGAGGCGGCCTTCGCCGAGGCGCACCGGGAGCGGGGCGCGGTGCGGGAGGCGGCGCGTGCGCTGGCGGCGGTGGCCGCGGCCGCCGGTGCGGGCGGGCGCGAGGTGCCCGCGGTGCTGGCGGGGGTGCGGGCGCGGGAGGCGGAGGGGCCGTTGCGGATCGGCGGGGTGGCGCGCCTGGTGGGGGTGCGGGCCTCGGCGCTGCGGGTGTGGGAGCGGGCCGGGCTGGTGCGGCCGGTGCGGGATCCGCGGACGGGGTACCGGGTGTACGGGCCCGAGCAGGTGCGCGAGGTGCGGGTGGTGTCGGAGCTGCGGCGCGGCGGGTACGGGCTGGGGCAGATCGCGCCGGTGATGGAGGAGTTGCGGGCCTCGGGCGGCGGGGAGGCGCTGGAGGGGGCGCTGCGCCGCCGCGAGGAGGGGCTGGCCGTCAGGGCCCGCGCCCTGGCGGCGGGGGTGGCGCGCCTGCAGGACTACCTGGACCTGCTGGAGGCCGAGGGGTCCTGACCCGCGGCGGGCCCGGGCGGGGTGTCTCGGCCTTGTGTGTCCAGGCGTTCCTCCAGGCGTTCGATGCGGGCCAGCAGCGGGGTGAGCCGGGCCTCGAGCGCGTCGGCGGGACCCTGCCCGGGGTCGGCGGCCTGCTGGGAGCGCAGGTGGACGTACCCGGCCAGGGCGGCGGTGACCGCGCGGCGGGTGGACCGGGGGTCGGCGCCCAGGGAGCGCAGGGCCGCGCCGCCGGCGCCCTCCTCCTCGGCGACCAGGCCCAGCAGCAGGTGTTCGCAGCCCACGTAGTTGTGCCCCAGGGCGGTGGCCTCGCCCAGGGCGGCCTCCAGGCAGTGGACGGCCGGGGAGCTGAAGGCGGGCGGGGCGCTGGGGCCCTCCTCCTCGGCCGCCTCGTGTCCGGCCAGGGCCGCGGTGAGGGCGGCGGGGGTGATCTCCATGGCCCCCAGCACGTGGAGGGCGAGGTTGCCGCCCTCCTGGACCAGGGCGGCGGCCAGGTCGGCGGTGGTGATGGGGGTTCCGGGGGCCGGGCGGTCGGCGGCCAGGCTCAGCACGGTGCGGGCCCGGGGGGTGAACAGGGGCAGGTGGGCGTCCAGGTCCCGGCCGCGGACGGGGCCGCGCAGGGCCTCGCGGGCGGCGGCCAGGCGGCGCACCGCCTGTTCCAGGGCGCGCTGGCACACGGCCGAGACGGGGATGCGGCTCTCGCGCACCGCCTCGGCGAGGTCCTCGGGGAGGTAGACGTTGACCTTGGGCATCGAAACTCCCTTCGATGGGGGTATGATGTAACCCCTTACATACCCCCACTGGGATCCGGTCCAACCCCCTTGCGGCCCCCAGTGGGGCCCTTCCTTCTCCGGCGGTCCCGCCTGTGGCAGATTGACGCCCATGGACGACGAACTCGACCCGGTGCTGGCGGCGGTGGGGCCGCGGCTGCGCGAGCTGCGCCGCGACCGCGGCATCACCCTGGCCGGCCTGTCGGAGACCACCGGGATCTCGGTGAGCACCCTGTCGCGCCTGGAGTCGGGGCGGCGCCGCCCCACCCTGGAGCTGCTGCTGCCGCTGGCCCGGGTGCACGGGGTGCCGCTGGACGAGCTGGTGGGCGCCGACACCGCCGACCCGCGGGTGCGGCTGCGCCCGTTCACCCGCGACGGCGTCGAGTACCTGCCGCTCTCGCGGACCCCCGGGGGCATCCAGGCGTTCCGCATCACCATCCCCCCGCCCCGCGGGCACGTGGAGGCCGACCAGCGCAGCCACGAGGGCCACGACTGGCTGTACGTGCTGGAGGGGCGGCTGCGGCTGCTGCTGGGGCCGCACGACATGGTCCTCAAGCAGGGGGAGGTCGCCGAGTTCGACACCCGCATCCCGCACGGGTTCCTCAACCCCGGCCCGGGGCCGGTCTCCTATCTGGGCCTGTTCGGGCCCCAGGGCGAGCGCGCCCACGTGCGGGTGCGCCCCACCGAGGGGCGCCGTGAGGACGAGGGGGAACCGCGGGGGCGGTGAGGTGCGTCCGACCCCTCGAGAGCCGTTGGCCGGAAAAGGGGAGGCCCCGATGGGCACCGTCGTCGTGGAGGTCCTCGTCCTGGGGGCGGTGGTCCTGCTGGCCGTCGCCGCCGTCGCCTCCCGGGTGGCGGGGGCCGTGCCCGAGCGCAGGCACCGCGAGCGGCTGGCCGGGTGGGCGCGCGACCACGGCTGGAGTTACGACCGCGAGCGCCCGGAGCTGGTCGACCGGTTCGAGGGGGACCCCTTCGTGGAGGTCCGCTCCAACGCCCGCGCCCGCCACGTGCTGTGCGCCCGGGTGGGCGGGTACCGGGTGATGGCCTATGAGTACTCCTACACCGCCACCCGCGGGCAGGGCCGCGACAGCGCCACCACCGGTCACGTGCACACCGTCGTGGCGGCGGCCCCGCCCGGCCCGGTCCCGGTGCTGGAGGTGCGGGCCCGGGGGGAGGGCGGCCCGGGGCCGTCGGCCGCGGGGGTGCGCGAGGTGCGGGTGGGCGATGCCGCCTTCGACGGGGCCTTCGCGGTCTGGGCGGCCGACGGGGACTTCGCCCGCCGTGTCCTGGACGAGGGGGTGCGCGCCCACCTGCTGGGGGGCGGCGCGGTGCCGGTGCCGTTCCGGTTCTCCCGGACCCATGTGCTGACCTGGCAGGCGGGGGCGCTGGACCCGGGGCGGGCGGCGGAGCGCGCCCGGGCCCTGGTGGATCTGCTGGAGCGGGTGCCCGGGGCGGCCTGGAGCGGCCGCCGCGACGCGGTGGGCTGAACCCCCGGCGGTGCCGGCGTGCGGCGGGCCGGGGTGTGGCGCGGGCCGGGGCCGGGTAGCCGCCCCCGTGAACGTGTGCACCGGCGCAGGTGAGGGGGAGACATGGCACGGGACGACCGCATCGCGGGGGCGAGCGCGTTCGACGACTACGACCGAGTGGCCGTGGTGACGGGTGCCGACAGCGGTATCGGCAGGGCGAGTGCGGTCCGCCTGGCCCGGGACGGCTTCGACGTCGGCGTCACCTACCACAGCGACGAGGAGGGGGTGCGGCGCACCGAGGAGGAGGTGCGCCGGATCGGACGGCGGGTGGCGGTGCGCAGGCACGACCTGGCCGACCCGGTGCGGGGCTCGGAGGCCGTCGCCGACCTGGTCGGGGAGCTGGGCGGGGTGGGCGTCCTGGTGAACAACGCGGGCACCGGTTCGGGCGAGCACCTGCTGGACACCGGCTACGAGCGCTGGCGCGAGGTCCTGTCGGTGGATCTGGACGGGCCCTTCCTGTGCGCGAGGATCGCCGCGGAGCACATGCGCGACGCGGGCCGGGGCGGGCGCATCGTCAACATCACCAGCGTCCACGAGGAGTACCCGCGGGTGACGGCGGGGGCGTACTGCGTGGCCAAGGGCGGGCTGCGGATGCTCACCCGGGTCCTGGCCCTGGAGCTGGGCCTGTACGGCATCACCGCGAACGCGGTGGCTCCGGGGGAGATCGCCACGCCCATGACCGGGCAGCACGAGGAGGAGCCGCGGCTGGACTCGCGCGCCGGGTACCCGCTGCCGCGGCCGGGGCACGCCGACGAGGTGGCCGAGGCGGTGGCGTTCCTGGCCGGGCCCGGGTCGTCCTATGTGACGGGGGCGTCGCTGTTCGTGGACGGGGGGCTGTCCCTGATGGGGCCGCAGGCCGCGGGGGCCCTGGAGGACGCGACCTGGCGCAAGGGCTGAGGCGCCCAGGGGTGTGAGGGACCCCGCCGGGCGGGTAGGCGGTGACCACGGTGCCGCGCGGTGTGCGGCCCGATCCGATGAGCGAAGGGGGAGAGGACCATGGCGGACGTGCTCAGCGGGCGGCGGGTGGCGTTCCTGGCCGCGGACGGTGTGGAGCAGGTCGAGCTGGAGCGGCCGCGCCGGGCGCTGGAGGAGGCCGGGGCCGTCACCGAGCTGCTCTCGTTGAAGGACGGCGAGATCCAGGCGATGAACGGGGACATCGAGCCGGCCGACCGGTTCGCTGTGGACCGGCGGGTGGCCGAGGCGTCGGTACAGGACTACGACGGCCTGGTGCTGCCGGGCGGCACCGTCAATCCCGACAACCTGCGGGCCGACGCCGACGCGGTGCGGTTCGTGCGCGAGTTCGCGGCGACGGGCAGGCCGATCGCGGCGATCTGCCACGGTCCGTGGACGCTGGTGGAGGCCGACCTGGTGCGCGGGCGCACGCTCACGTCGTATCCGAGCATCCGCACCGATGTGCGCAACGCCGGGGGGAACGTGGTGGAGGAGGAGGTGGTCACCGACGGCGGGATCACCACCAGCCGCAATCCGGACGACCTGCCCGCGTTCTGCGAGCGGATCGTGCGGGAGCTGTCCCGGGCCTGAGGGTCCGGGCCCGGGGAGGGGGTGCCCGGGCGGGGGGAAGGTGCGGGGGCGGGGCCCGGTGCGGGCCCCGCCCCCGTGTGCGCCGTGTGCGGGTCAGTCCTGGTCGGAGACCTCGGGGTGGCGGCGCAGGTGGACGATGGCGGTGATCAGGCCGCCCCACAGCAGTGCCATGGAGATGACCATCATGGTGATCGCGCTGGCCGACATCAGTGGCCCTCCTCCTTGTCGTGGACCTGTCCGGTCCCCTCGGTGCGTTCGCGGTCGTGGGCGGCCATCTGGTCGGCGCGCTTCCAGGGCACCAGGGCGATGACGGCGCCGACGACGATGGCGCCGATGGCCACGCCCCACCCGGCGGTGAGCAGGAACCCGGTCGGGTACCCGGCGTAGTTCTCCGTCAGTTCGGTGCGCAGCGCGTCCCACATCATGAAGCCGAGCAGGACCGGGGTGACCACGGCCAGGGTGATGCGCCACCAGCGGCCCAGGCGGATGGAGGACACGCTGTTGGCGTGCTCCTGGAAGGCCGGCAGGCGGCGCAGGACCCATCCGAACACGATGAGCATCACCAGGGCGGCCAGGACGATGCCGTACTGGTTGATGAAGTGGTCGAAGACGTCCAGGTAGTGCAGGCCCTGGTGGGTCGGGAAGATCAGGATCGACACCAGGGCGATCAGGCCGCCGACGATCAGGACCGCCTGGAGGCGGCCCAGGCCGACGCGGTCCTGGACGGCGGAGACGACGACCTCGACGATGCTGATCAGCGAGGTGAGTCCGGCGATGACCAGCGACGCGAAGAACAGCACGCCGAACAGCGCCCCGCCGAAGGGCAGGGTGGAGATGATCTGCGGGAAGGCGATGAAGGCCAGGCCGATGCCGGAGGTGGCGACCTCGTCCACCGCGGTGCCCGCGGCGGTGGCCATGAAGCCCAGGGCGGCGAACACGCCGATGCCGGCCAGCAGCTCGAAGGAGCTGTTGGCGAAGCCGGCGACCATGGCCGAGCCCGTCAGGTCGGCCTTGCGCTTGAGGTAGGAGGCGTAGGTGACCATGATGCCGAAGCCGATGGACAGCGAGAAGAAGATCTGTCCGTAGGCCGCCACCCACACGCTGCCGTCGGCCATGGCGCTCCAGTCGGGGGTGAACAGGGCGTTCAGGCCGGTGGTGGCGCCGTCCAGGGTGAGGGCCTGCACGACCAGGATGAGGAACAGGACCACGAGCAGCGGGATGAAGACCTTGTTGGCCTTCTCGATGCCGTTGCGCACGCCCAGGGCCAGGATGGCCAGGACGACGATCCACACGGCGATGAGCGGCCAGGCAACGGCGGGCACGTAGCCGGTGATCCCGCCGGGGGCCTCGCTCATCTGGAGGTAGTCGCCGAAGAAGAACGCGTTGGGGTCCTCGCCCCAGGCGCCGGTGATGGAGAACCAGACGTAGGAGGAGCTCCAGGCGATGATCGCGCCGTAGTAGATCGCGATGACGAAGCAGATGGCCACCTGCCACCAGCCGATGGCCTCGGTGGGCCGGGAGATCCGCCGGTAGGACAGGGGTGCCGAGGACCGGTACCTGTGGCCGATCGAGTACTCGAGGATGAGCAGCGGGATGCCGGCGGTGAGCAGGGCGACGAGGTAGGGCACCATGAACGCCCCGCCGCCGTTCTCGTAGGCGATGTAGGGGAATCGCCAGATGTTCCCGAGCCCGACGGCGGATCCGATCGCCGCCATCAGGAAGCCCGCGCGCGTCCCCCACTGCTCGCGAGTCTGTTGGGCCATGGTCAGGTCTCCTCATCGTGCCTGTCGTTGCGCGTCCCGCACGCTAGCAGGATTTGGACGAAACGGCATGTTCCAGGACCGGTTGTCGGCTGTTCGTCTTGCCTTTGCGGGGGGTCGGCGCTCGATCGTCCACACCTGGATCGCCTGTGCCGCAGGGGGTGAGCGTTCCTTACGGGCGGTGTTCAGGTGTGCTCACGTTCGGGTGCCGGCCGGGGGGTGCCCCGGCCGGTGCCCGCGGCGGTCCGGTGCCCGCGGCACGGCGGTGCCGCGGGCGTTCGCGCGGGGGAGGGTCCACGGGTCGTTCACACCGCCGACGGTAGCCCGGCCGGGGGCGGTGCGCCCGGAGCGGCGCGGGGTTTCACCAGCGCATGTGCACGTGTTCGGCGAAGCCGGTGAGGCCGTCCACGGAGATCTCGGTGCCGTCGTCGGTGCGGACGGTGCCGGTGTAGTGGCCGAAGCACTGGCGGGTGTCGTTGACCAGGACCCCGGCGTCGGTGCGGTCCAGGCGTCGGTGGAAGGGGGTGAACACCAGGTCGATCCGCCCGGAGGGGGAGCGGATCCACCAGGGCGAGGAGTCGTCGTCGGGGTCGTAGTCCCACTGGAGTTCCTCGCCGACCTTGGTCAGGCGGCCGTCCACGCACAGGGCGTTCTCGGTCAGGCCGGTGCCCCGGGTCCACCGGCCGCCCAGTTGCAGGCCCACGGTGTGGGAGTCGGTGACCCCGGCGGCGGCGCCCCAGTTCCAGAGGGTGTCGTAGGGCCAGATGCCGCGGCCGTGGTCCAGGACGCCCCAGCCGCCGGAGAAGTCCAGGGTGCGCTCGCCCAGGCGGACGGTGCCGTGGGCGGGGCGGGCGGTGTGCTTGGAGGTGTACTGGAAGCGGGTGGGGCTCCAGGGGATGACCACGTTCATGGTCTCGTGCCCCTCTGGCAGGCCGACGGTGAGGTCGGCGTGCAGGCGGCCCCGGGGGGTGTCGCAGGCGAAGCGCAGGCGGTCGCCGTCGGGTCCGGGGGTGATGCGAGCGCGGACCGGTCCCAGGGCGGTGGTGGGTCCGGCGTTGAGGGTGTCGGGCAGGCGCACCCCGTGCCCGAGCGGGCCCAGGTGGCTGCGGCCGGTCTCCACTCCCCCGTATTCCAGCAGGTAGACGGAGGTGAGCGACAGGTAGTCGAGGTCGGCGACGGTGAGGGCGACCAGGTGCGTGGGGGTCAGGACGCACCAGTACTCCCATTTCTTGCGGCGTCCGCGGCCGCGGGGCAGGGCGGTGGTGTGCAGTGGGGTGCGGGACCAGCCCACGGCCCGGGGGTCGAGGCGGCCCCGGGGTGTGCACAGGTCGACGGGGGCGGTGATCTCCCGCTCGTGCGTTGGCATGACCGGCAGCATAGGCGGCGCCGGCCGCGGGCGGTAGGAGCCGTGGGGCCCGTGGCGCCGGGCGGGTGGTGCGGTGCGGCGGAGCCGAAAAGGCGTGGTGCCCGGCGGCGGGTGCGTGCGACGGTGGTGGTGCCGCGGCGCCCCGCCGCGGGTCTTCGGCCCTGGGGAGGTTCCTTTGACGGACGAGGAGTGCCTGTTCTGCGGTATCGCGGCCGGCCGGCTGCCGGCCAGCCCCGTCTACGAGGACGACCTGGTGGTGGCGTTCATGGACCTGTACCCGGTGACGCCGGGGCACGTGCTGGTGGTGCCGCGCGCCCATGTGGTGGGGCTGGGTGGACTGGACGACGCGGTCGGGGCGCGGTTGTGGAGCGTGGCCCGCCGGGTGGGGACGGCCCTGCGCGGCGGCGCGGTGCGGTGCGAGGGGGTGAACCTGTTCCTGGCCGACGGTGAGGCGGCCGGGCAGGAGGTCTTCCATGTGCACCTGCACGTCTTCCCCCGGTTCGCGGGGGACCCCTTCTCGATCCACGCGGTGTGGGAGGAGGCCGACCGGGCGGTGCTGGACGGGCAGGCGGCCCGGCTGCGCGCCCTGGTGCCCCGGGAGTGAGGGTGGGTCAGCGCGGGGCCAGGAAGGCGCGGGCCCCGCGCAGCCGTGTGCGCAGCACGGCGCGGGTGGCGGCGCAGTCCAGGCGCACGTCCAGCGGGCCGGGCGGACCGGAGGCGGCGCGGCGGCCGCGGGGCAGCCGGTCGGGGTCCAGGCCGTCGCGGCGGGCGATGAGCACGCCCAGGTCGTGGCGGCTGAGCGCGTCGGGTCCGGCCAGGTGGTGGACGCCGGCGCGGTCGGAGGCGGCCAGTTCCACCAGGGCGTCGGCCAGGTCGCCGACGTGGACGGGGCAGCGGACGTCGTCGGTGAACAGGGCTCCGGGGCCGCCCGCGGCCAGGTGGTGGACGAACTGTTCGTGGGCGGAGCCGTTGCCGCCGATGATCAGCGAGGTGCGGGCGATGACCGCGTCGGGGTGCAGGGCTTTGACGGCGGTCTCGGCGGCGGCCTTGGCGGCCCCGTAGGGGTTGACGGGGTCGGGGAGGGCGGTCTCGGGGTAGGCGGGGGCGGTGCCGGAGAACACGGCGTCGCTGGAGACGTGGACCAGGCGGGCGCCGGCCGCGGCGGCGGCCAGGGCGGCGTGGGCGGCGCCGTCGGCGGTGACGGCCCAGTCGCCCTGCCGGTAGGCGGTGTTGACGACGGCTTCGGGGCGCACCCGCCGGACCAGGTCGGTGACGGCGTCGCGATCGCGCAGGTCCAGGGCGTGCCAGGCGATGCCCGGGGCGGCGGGGGCGCCGGTGGTGGAGGTGGCGCTCACCTGATGGCCGGCGGCCAGGGCCCGGCGGGCGACCTCGCCGCCCAGGTGGCCGCTGGCGCCCAGGACGAGGAGGGAGGGTGCGGTGGTCATGGACGCACACGGTACCGGGGTGCGGCCGGGCCGGGAGGGCGGGCGCGCGGGTGCGGATGAGTACGGGTGCTCAGGCGGGGTGAGTACGCGTGCGGATGGCGGGAGGCCTGCCGCTGCGTAGCTTCGGGGCATGACCTCCCTCGTCCTCGCGGCCGGGTACGCCGCCGCGGCCCTGCACTTCGTGTTCTTCGCCTGTGTCGTCCTGGGCGGTTTCGCCGCCTGGTGGCGTCCGCGCCTGTTCTGGGTCCACCTGGGGGTGGCCGCCTACGCGCTGGGGATCGTCATCGTGGACTGGCCGTGTTTTCTGACCGAGATCGAGAACTGGTCGCGGGCGGCGACCGGGCGGGCGGTGATGGAGTCGGGGTTCATCGACTTCTACCTGACCGGGACCCTGTACCCGCGCGAGCACCTGATGACGTCGCGGGTGGTGATCGCGGCGGTGGTCGCCTGCTCGTGGGCGGGGGCCTGGTGGCTGGCGCGGCGCCGTGCGGCCCGGGGGCGGGAGCCGTTCGCGGTGGGCGGGGGCGGCTGAGGGCTGCCGGCCCGGCTGTTCAGGCCAGGGCGGCGGGCCGGTCGGGGTCGGCGGGCTCCGCGGGGGCGGGGGGTTCGGGGGTGCCCGGGACTGCGGTCTGGGCGATGAAGGCCCCGGCGACGATGACGGCCGCCCCGAGGATCTGCACGGGTGCCAGGGCCTCGCCGAGCAGGATCCAGGCGAGCACGATGGCGGTGACGACCTCCAGGTAGGCGACGCCTCCGGCGATCTGCGGGGACAGCAGGCGTACGGCGGCGATGCCGGTGAAGTAGGCGATCACGGTGGAGACCAGGCCCAGCCACAGGGCCAGGGACCAGCCGGGCAGCGGCAGCGGGCCCAGGGCGGTGGTGGTGGCGAGCAGTTCCCAGTCCATGGACCAGGGGCGGGCCAGGGGCAGCAGCAGGACGGTGGCGGTGAGGGAGCCGAAGGCGATGACGGCCAGGGGGTCGGCGTCCTGGCCGGTGCGGTCCGACAGCAGGAAGTAGGCGGCCTGGGCGGCGGCCGCGCCCAGGGCCAGGCCGACGCCCACGGCGTCCAGGCGCATGCCCGCCCAGACCTCCAGCAGCAGGACCAGGCCGGTGACGGCCATGATCACGCCGACGACGGCGGCCGGGGGGACCTTGGTGCGGCGTACCAGGCGCAGCCAGACCAGGACCAGGACGGGGCCGAGGAATTCGATGAGCAGGGCGATGCCGACGGGGATGCGGGCGATCGCGGCGAAGTACAGGGCCTGGACCCCGGCCATGGGGAACACGCCGTAGGCGAGGATGAGCAGGGGGCGGCGGGTCAGCAGGCGGCGGTGGCGCACGGCGACGGGCAGCAGCAGGAGGGCGGCCCCGGCCAGGCGCAGCCAGGTGACGTGGACCGGGTCCAGGCCGGCGTCCAGGAGGGGGCGGGCGAAGACGCCCGAGCCGCCGAACGCCAGGGCCGAGGCGAGGGCGAAGGCCAGGCCGGTGGGGCGGTGGCGGGCGGGTGCTGGGGGCACGGGCTCTCCCGGGGCGGCGCGGAAAAGGTGGGATCTTTCGAGGATAGAGGGCGGTGGGAGCGGCCCGTGTCGCCGGGGCGGCCGGTGGGGGTGGTCGGTCAGGCGTTCGGTGCGGTGAGGTCGAGTTCGGCCCAGGCGACGTCGTGCCAGGCGTCGTGCTTGCGGCCGACCCGGTGCATGACGCCGACGTCGGTGAACCCCAGGGCGCGGTGCAGGCCCAGGCTGGCGTCGTTGGGCAGGGTCATGCAGGCGATGGCGCGGGTCATGCCGCGTTCGGCCAGGCGGGGCAGCAGCGCCGAGTACAGGGTGCGCCCGGCGCCGGTGCGGCGCAGGCCGCGGCGGAGGTAGACGCTGACCTCGCAGCAGCGGTCGTAGGCGGCGCGGGTGCGGAAGGTGCCGCCGTAGGCGTAGCCCAGCAGGGTGCCGTCGGCGTCCTCCAGGACGAGCCAGGCGTGGCGGTCCTGGGCGGTGGCGATGCGGGCGGCCATCTCCCGGGTGGTGGGGGGTTCCAGTTCGAAGGTGATGGCGGTGTCGGTGACGTAGGGCGCGTAGATGTCGGCGCAGGCGGCGGCGTCGGCCGGGGTGGCGTCACGGACGGTGTGGAGGGCGGGCATCGCGTTCATAGTGAGGATGCTAAACGAATGTGTTCACTATAGTGAACGCCATGAGCGATGACCTCTCTGTGGCCCTCGCCACCACCCTCCAGCGCCTGCGCTCGGACCGGGGCCTGACCGGCGCCGCCCTGGCCGACCTGTCCGGGGTCTCCCGGACCATGATCAGCCGGATCGAGAACGGCGACGTCCAGCCCACCGCCTCCCTGCTGGGGCGGCTGTCGGCGGCCCTGGGCATCACCCTGTCGGAGCTGATCGCCGACGCCGAGCGCGGCGAGCGCCGGCTGGTCCGGCGCGCCGACCAGCCGGTGTGGACCGACCCCGACACCGGCTACACCCGCCGGGCCGTCTCGCCCGCCTCGGGCGGGCGCCTGGAGCTGGTGGAGGTGCACCTGCCGCCGGGGGCGCGGGTGGCCTTCCCCGCCGAGGCCTACGCCTTCACCCACCACCAGATCTGGGTCCTGGAGGGGTTCCTGGAGTTCACCGAGGGGGAGACCGTGCACGGGTTGGGGGAGGGCGACTGCCTGCGGCTGGGCTCGGCGGCCCCCTGCGAGTTCCACAACCCCGGGCGGGGCGGGTGCCGCTACCTGGTGGCGGTCACCCGCCGCACCCCCTGACCGGGGGCCGGCCTCAGGCCAGCGCCCGGACCAGGCGGGGGCGCTGGTCGGCGAGCCGGTCGCGGCGCCGGTCCCAGCGCTCCCAGCCGCCGGAAGCGGCGTGGGCGCGGACGAACGCCGCGTCGCCCGCGGCGATCCGCCCGGCCACGAACGCCCGGGCCACCTCCAGGTACTCCTCCACCGTCCGCGGCAGCAGGGTCCGGTCGGCGCCGGCCAGGCCGTAGGCGTCGGCGATCACGCGCAGGCGGCGGGCGGTGTCCAGGCCCTCCCAGACCGTCCCGGCCGCGGCCTCGGGGGGCAGGGTGGGCCCCATGTAGTACGCCAGGGCGGCCACGTCCCACAGCGGACGGCCCGGGGCGGCCAGGTCGAAGTCGATGAGGGCGGCCGCCCTGCGCCCGCGGAACACGAGGTTCTCCACGCACGGGTCGTTGTGGCACAGCAGCGGTCCGCCGTGCGGGTCGGCCAGGTCGGCGGGCCAGGGCGCGGCGGTGTCCACGGGGACGCGGGCGGCCGCGTCGTGGTAGCGGCGCAGCAGGCGGGCGGCCGAGGCCAGGACCGCGTCGTCGGCGATCCAGGCGGGGAACGGGGGCAGGGCCACCTCGCCCTCGACGAAGCCCAGCTCCTCCCGGCCGTCGGGGCCCAGCGCCAGCGGGCGGGGCGCGCCGTCGAACCCGGCTCCGGGCAGGGCGCGCACGTGGGGGTGCAGGGCGGCGGCGGTGGCGGGGGCGGTGCGCAGCACCCGGTCGCCGCGGCGGGTGACGGTGTTCATCATGCCGCCGGGCAGGGGGAGGGGGTCGTTCACGGGTCCAGCCTCGCACGGGTCCGGCGGCGGGAAAACCGGTGGCGCCGGGGCCGGGGCGGGGGACAGGATCGGTGGCAGATGGCGAACGAAGGGAGGGCCCATGGCCCGCCGCCGCTCTCCGCAGGAGGAGAAGCTGCTGTCCTACACCCGTGACCGCCGCAACTGGTACGGCGAGAACGACAAGGCCTCGCGCAAGGGCGTCCCCCGCGCCAAGAGCCGGGTCTCGCGCCGCAACCGGCGCGCGGAGGCCATGGCCCTGTCCGGTGGGCGCACCACCGCCGACCTGGACGCGGGCGCCGACGTGCAGGAGCGCGTCGAACGCAACCGGCGCGCCCGCTGGGCCAAGGCCCCCGACGTGCCGTTGGCGACCGAGGTCCTGTACAAGATGGGGCGGCGCTCGGCCAGGGGCGACGGGGCCGCGGACGAACGGGCCGAGCGAGTGCGCTCCCGGCTGCGCGGGGCGCCGCGGCGCCGGTGATCCCCCGCCTCCGGCCGGGCCCGCCGCCCGTGGGCGGGCGGCCGTCCCGCCGGGGCGGTGCGGCGTTCGCCCTGTTTCGGTCTCCGTCCTGCCCGCGGGCGGGGCGGAGGCCGGGGCCGTCGGCCGGGCGGGGTCAGGGCAGCGGTACGGGGACCGGCCGCGACCCCTCGGCCAGCGAGCGGGCGCCGGCCACCCCGACCAGGGAGGCGGCCACCGCCTCGCGCACCCCGACCGGGGGCGGGGTGCCGTGTGCGACCGTGTCGCGGAACCCCCGCAGGATCAGCACCGTGCCCTCCTCCCCCCGGGCGAGGGGGGCGCCGTCCAGCAGCACCGGCGGTGCTGTGAGCTCCTCCTCGTGGGCCGTGCCGTCGTCGCGGGTCCAGCCCTCGCGGCGTACCCGCACCGACCAGGCGCGCTCCCCGGCGGCCCGGACCGATTCGGCGGCGGCCTGGGTGCCGTGCACCGACATCCGGCTCCAGTGGGCGTCGGACTCGCCCTGGAGGAAGCCGTTGCGGGTCAGGGCCAGGGCGCCGGTGGACAGGCGCACCGCCATCACGGCGGCCCGGCGCGGGTCGGCGGTGTCGACGGGGAACGCGGTGACCTCCACCGGCCACGCCCCGGTGACGGCCAGGATCGGCGACAGCGAGTGCGTGCAGTAGGCGGTGGAGGGGATGCGGCCGCGCCAGTGCGCGGGGTCGCCGGTGAGGGCGCGGACGGCCTCCGGTGACATGCCGTGCAGGTAGTCGGCCTCGATGAGGGAGATCCGGCCCAGGGCGCCCTCGTCGGCCAGCCGGCGCAGGACCCGCACGTGCGGGTGCAGGACGTAGTTCTCGGCGAAGGAGTAGGTGGCCTGGGACCTGTCGGCGGCCTCGACCAGGGCGCGCCCCTGTTCGGCGTCGGTGCAGGCGGCGGTCTCCGACAGGACGTGGACGCCGCGTTCGAGGAAGGCCAGGGCGGGTGCGGCGTGGGTGTCGAAGTCGTCGGCCAGGAGCACCCCGTCCAGGTCGGCGTCGAGCAGGTCGCGCCAGTGCCCGCCCAGCGGGACGCCGGGCAGGTGGGCGCGGGCCCGTTCGCGGGCGGCGGGGTCGGTGTCGCACCCGGCCACCACGTCGATGCCGACCCTGCGGGCCCAGCGGGCCAGGTGGAGCCCCTGCCCGAGGCCGACCACCCCCATCCGCACGGGTCGCGCGGACGGTTCCCGCGCGGGGGAGGGGGCGGCTGTTCCGGGGCGGAGAGGGTCTGTCATGGCGCCCATGATGGTGCGGGGCCGGGGCCGGGCGCACGGGGTTTTCCGGGCGGGGTGCGGGCGATGAGGACGGTGGCGCGGGGCGTCCAGCCCAGGGAGGTGTACAGGTGGCGCCCCTGCGGGGAGGCGACCAGCAGGCCGTGGACGGCGCCCGCGCGGCGGGCGTGCCCGGCCAGGGCCGACATCACGGCCGCGCCCAGGCCGCGGCGGCGGTGGTCGGGTTCGGTGGTGATGGAGTCGGCGACGGCGTCGTCGGCCGAGATGCCCATGACCCCGGTGGCGGCCTCCTCGCCCTGGGCGGTGGAGACCCGTACCCGGATCACCGCGCGGGCCCTGCCGACGGTGACGCGGTAGGGGCGGGGCGGGTCCAGGGACGGGTGTTCGTCCAGGTCCGCGGTCATGAGGGTCTCGGTGCCCGGGTCGACCGCCAGGCCGGCCTCCTCCAGCAGCAGCGCGGTCTTGTCGGGCGCGGCGGTGGGCACGGTCAGCCAGTCGGTGTGCTCCGAGGCCAGGACGCGCTCGGCGGCCGCGGCGATGGTGTCGGGGGCGCCGTCGGCGTCGAGCAGGATGTACTCGTCGTGGCGGTGCGCGAACCCGAAGTGCACGCGCAGCGCCCCGTCGGCCTCGGCCGGCTCGGGCAGGGAGCGCGCCGTCCCCCAGCCCCGTTGCCAGCGGCGGACGAGGTCGGGCAGGGGTGCGGCGGGCGGGTTCGGCATCGGTTTCCTCGCGCAGGGCGGGGCCGGTGGGGCCCCTGGGGCTGGTGTCTGCCATTCGACCACACCGGGGGGACCGTCCCGGCCGGTCGGCCGTGGGGTACCCCGGGGGCGGGGGTGCCGGTGGGAGCGTGTGTAACGTCGATGGCACGCCACCGAAACAGCCACGACCCCGTCATGTCGCGGTCGCCCCGCCCGGCGTCGGGGTGCCGCCATCGAGAGGACCGCGTTGCGCATGTCCGACGTCCACGTCACCGGCCTGGCCGACCACCACCCCGCCGTTCGGGCCGCCTACGAGCGGGTGGTGCGCCGCGACCCCGACCAGCCGGAGTTCCGCCAGGCCGTGCTGGAGGTCCTGGAGACCCTCTCCCCGGTGCTGGTCCAGCACCCCGAGTACGTCGAGGCCGGGATCCTGGAGCGCCTGTGCGAGCCCGAGCGCCAGATCGTGTTCCGTGTGCCCTGGCGCGACGACCGCGGCCGTGTGCACGTCAACCGGGGCTTCCGGGTGGAGTTCAACGGCGCGCTGGGCCCCTACAAGGGCGGCCTGCGCTTCCACCCGAGCGTGGACCTGGGCGTGGTGAAGTTCCTGGGCTTCGAGCAGATCTTCAAGAACGCGCTGACGGGGATGAGCATCGGCGGCGGCAAGGGCGGCTCCGACTTCGACCCCAAGGGGCGCTCGGACGCCGAGGTCGAGCGGTTCTGCCAGTCGTTCATGACCGAGCTCTTCCGCCACCTGGGCGAGCACACCGACGTGCCCGCCGGGGACATCGGGGTGGGCGGCCGCGAGATCGGCTACCTGTTCGGCCAGTACCGGCGCCTGGCCAACCGCTGGGAGGCGGGGGTGCTCACCGGCAAGGGCCTGGAGTGGGGCGGCTCGCGGGTGCGCACCGAGGCCACCGGGTACGGGGCGGTGCTGTTCGCCCAGCGGATGCTGGAGCGCCGGGGCCGGTCCCTGGAGGGCGTCCGCGTGGTGGTGTCGGGGTCGGGCAACGTCGCCCTGTACGCGGCGGAGAAGGCGCAGCAGCTGGGGGCCGTGGTGGTGGCCTGCTCCGACTCGGGCGGCTACGTCCTGGACGAGAAGGGCCTGGACCTGGACCTGCTCAAGCAGATCAAGGAGGTGGAGCGGGGCCGGGTCGCCGACTACCCCGCCCGGCGCGGCGGCGCCGCCCGGTACGTGGCGGGCGGCAGTGTGTGGGAGGTGCCGTGCACGGTGGCGCTCCCGTGTGCCACCCAGAACGAGCTGGACGCCGAGGACGCCCGCGCCCTGGTGCGCAACGAGGTGGCGGCGGTCGCGGAGGGCGCGAACATGCCCACCACCCCCGAGGCGGTGCGGGTGCTGCGCGAGGCCGGGGTGCTGTTCGCCCCGGGCAAGGCGGCCAACGCGGGCGGGGTGGCCACCAGTGTGCTGGAGATGCGCCAGAACGCCCGCCGCGAGTCGTGGTCGTTCGAGTACACCGAGGCGGAGCTGGCCCGCATCATGGCCGACGTCCACGACCGCTGCGAGGAGGCGGCCGAGCGCCACGGTGCCCCGGGCGACTACGTGCTGGGGGCCAACGCGGCCGGGTTCGAGCGGGTGGCCGACGCCATGCTCGCCCAGGGGCTCGTCTAGCCGGTGTTCTCGCGCGCCTCCGCCCCGGTGCGGTTCGTGCCCGGCGCCCCGGGCGGCGCGGGAGGGCGTTCGGAGGACGGGCCGTGGCCGGCCGGGTCCGGTGCGGTGGCGGCGCCCTGCCGCCGCACCGCCCGCCCCGGCCGGCGGCCGCGTCCCGCAGGACGCCCCGGAGGTGAAGGTGTCCGCCGGGCCGGGGCGGTGTCGCCGGAGCACGGGGGCGGAGCTCCTAGCCTTCCGCGTCTCCGGGGCCGGTGCGGACGCCGGTGGCGGAGGGCCCCACCCGGGCGGGGCGGTGTCATCGGAACACCGGAGAAGGCGGCGCTCCCGGCCTCCCCCGCCTTCAGGGCCGGTGCCGGGGCGGGCGGTATTTGCCGTTGACCGCCGTTGCGGGGCGCCCCTAGGGTCGCGGCCATGAGCGATCCCCGTGTGTTCCCGCGGTTCGTGGCCGACGAGCGCACCATGTTGACCCAGTGGCTGGACTGGCACCGCGAGACCCTGGCCCTCAAGTGCGCCGACCTGGACGAGGCGGGGCTGCGCGAGCGCTCCGTGCCGCCCTCGCAGATGTCCCTGCTGGGACTGGTGCGGCACCTAGCGCACGTGGAGTTCACGTGGTTCCAGCGCCACCTGATGGGAGAGGACACGCCCAACCCGGTCAAGTCCCCGCAGGACCCCGACGGCGACTTCCTCGGCGCGGACACCGCGCCGGTGCGGGAGGCGTTCGCGCTGTGGCGGGCCGGGGTGGAGCGCTCCCGCGAGGTGTCGGCGTCGCTGCCGCTGGACGCCCTGGCCCGGAGGGAGTGGCGGGGGAACACCGTCTCCCACCGCTGGATCCTGATGCACATGGTCTCGGAGTACTCCCGCCACAACGGCCACGCCGACCTGCTGCGCGAGCGGGTGGACGGCGCGACCGGCTTTTGACCGGAGCGGGGCCGCGGTTCCCCGGTTTGCGGTTGACGCAGCGTCAACCCCTAGCGTCGGGGCCATGGAGATCACTGTTGTGGACACCCGTACCGGCATGGAGCGCGTGCTGCGCGCCCCGGCCGAGGACCGCCTGGGACTGCTGGCGGAGATGCTCGAACCCGTGCGGGGCATGTACCGTTTCGCGCCCGTGGAGGTCGACCTGGTGGACGTGCACCTGCGGGGCATGGGCTTTCCGCTGGACCGCGACGAGGAGCGGTGCCTGGCGGCGCTGGAGGACCTGGCGCGCGCCGACGCGTGGAACCGGATCGGGGCCGCCATGGAGCGCGGCGCGGCCCGGCTGGCCGAGGCCGTGCCGGGGCTGGAGCCGCACGACGTCACGGTGCTGCTCACCCTGGGCGACCCGGGCGACGCCCACTTCACGG
Source organism: Nocardiopsis changdeensis (assembly GCF_018316655.1). Lineage (GTDB taxonomy): Bacteria > Actinomycetota > Actinomycetes > Streptosporangiales > Streptosporangiaceae > Nocardiopsis > Nocardiopsis changdeensis. The sequence continues at coordinate 3,371,475 of NZ_CP074133.1, forward strand.
ACACCGTGCTGGGCGTGGCCGGGTTCGGCGGCATCTGGGGCTACATCACCATCACGCTGTGGCCGTTCCCGGAGAACCTGGAGCGGTTGGAGACCACCGCCGTGCACGAGCTGCACCACAACCTGCGCTACGCCCCGGGCGGGGTGGTGTGGGACCCGGCGACCGTCACGGTCGGCGAGCACGTGGTGGGCGAGGGGCTGGCCGACGCCTTCGCCCGGGAGCTGTACGGCGACGACCTGGGCCGCACCCGCATCGCCGTGCCGCACCTGCGCGACGAGGCGGTGTTCGACAAGGTGGTTTCGGGGCTGGGGGTGACCGGTATGGAGAACTTCACGGCCTGGGTGCACGGCGACGAGAGCGCCAGGCGCTTCGGCACCGCCCCGGTGGGGCTGCCCGCCGGGGCGGGGTACGCGGCCGGGAACCGGCTGGTCGACGCCTACCTGGCGGCGACCGGGCGCACCGCGGCCCAGGCGCTGCGCGACGACCACGCGGAGGTCATCGACACCGCACTGGCCCGGCTGGGCCGGTGACGGGAAGGGGGACGGCGGTGGAGTGGACGATCGGGGAGCTGGCGGCGCGGGCGGACGTCAGCAGCCGCACCCTGCGCCACTACGACGAGGTCGGGCTGCTGTCCCCCTCCCGGACGGGGCCGGGGGGCCTGCGCCACTACGGTCCCGAGCAGGTCGCCCGCCTGCAGCGGATCCTGCTGCTGCGCCGCACGGGGATGGGCCTGGCCGACATCGGCCGGGTGCTGGCCGAGGAGGTCGACGAGGCCGAGGGGCTGCGGGCGCACATCGCCGCCCTGGAGCAGGAGCGCGAACGGATCGACCGGTACATCCGGGAGGTGCGGCACACCCTCCGGGCGCGGGAGGAGGGGGTGGACCCCTGCCCGGACGTGATGTTCGAGGGGTTCAACGACCGCTACCGGGACGGGGTCGTGGAGCGCTGGGGCGAGGAGGCGTTCCGGGCGGGCAACGAGTGGTGGCACGACAAGAGCGTGCGCGAGCAGCGGGAGTGGAAGCGCGCGACGGAGGCGCTGGTCGCCGACTGGGCGGCCGCCTCGCGGGAGGGCGCCGCCCCGGACTCCGACCGGGCGCAGGAGCTGGCGGCCCGGCACGTGGAGTGGCTGGCGATCCCGGGCACCCCGGTCCACGCGGGCGACAGGGAGCGGTCGATCGCGATGGTGACGTGCCTGGCCGACACCTACGTGGAGGACCCGGCGTTCGCCCGGACCTACGGGGACCGGGAGGGCGCGGAGTTCGTGCGCGAGGCGCTGCGGCTGTACGCCCGCACCCGCATGTAGGACACCTGGGGGTACCAGCGGCTTTGAGGGTTCTTGTCCCAGGCCCCGGGGTTCTCCGCGGAAAGTCTCACCCGGGTTTTCAAAGATAGCGTTGAGGGCATGGCTATCGACATCGCACCGGCCGCACGCCCCGTCGAGGCGGACGCCGTCCTGGACCTGCTCCCCGCCCGGCCCCGGCTGCTCGCCCTGGGCGAGCCCGCCCACGGGCAGGACGCCCTGCTCCGGCTGCGCAACGACCTCTTCCGCATCCTCGTCGAGCAGGCGGGGTACCGGACGATCGCGCTGGAGAGCGACTGCCTGAAGGGGCGGATCGTGGACGGGTACGTCACCTCCGGCACGGGCACCCTCGACCGGGCCGTGGAGGAGGGGTTCGGCCACGGGTGGGGCGCTTTCCCGGGCAACCGCGACCTGGTGCGCTGGATGCGCGCCTACAACGAGGGGCGGCCCGCGTCCGAACGGGTCCGCTTCGCCGGGTTCGACGGACCGCTGGAGATCACCGCCGCCGACAGCCCCCGGCGGGCCCTCACCGGGCTCCACGGCCACCTCGCCGCCCGGGTCGGCGCCGACCTGCTCCCGTGCACCGCCGACACGCTCGACCGCCTGCTCGGCGACGACGGCCGATGGACCGACCCCGAGGCCATGATGGACCCGGCCCGGTCGGTGGGGCGCTCCGCCGAGGCCGTCCGGCTGCGGCTGATCGCCGACGACCTGGTGGCGCTGCTCGACGAACAGGCGCCGCGCCTGGTCGCGTCCTCCTCCCGGGAGGAGTGGGAGCGGGCGCGCCAGGACGGGCGCACCGCCCTGGGCCTGCTGCGCTACCACCACTGGATGGCCGACACCTCGCCGGGGCGCATGGGGCGGCTGCTGGGCGTGCGGGACGCCATGATGGCCGCCGAGCTGCTCGCCCTCGCCGAACGCGGACCCGTGCTGGCGAGCGGGCACAACAGCCACTTCCAGCGGCAGGAGAGCACCATGACCCTGTGGCAGGGGCCGGTGCGCTGGTGGAGCGCGGGCGCGCTGGCGGGCACCCGGCTGGGGGAGGAGTACGCGTTCTGGGCCACCGCCGTGGGCGCCATCGGCGACCGGGGGGTGGGCGCCCCGCCCCCGGACACCGTGGAGGGCATGCTGTACGCGCTCCCGGGCGAGCGCTGTGTCGTCGACCCCGCCGGGCTGGCTACCGCCCTCGCCGGCGCGGAGCCCGCCGCCCGGGTGTCCCCGTGGTTCGGCTACGCGCCGCTGGACCCGGCCCACCTGCCCGGCCTGGACGGTCTCGCCTTCGCCCGGGGGACCGCCTAGCGCCTGCTCCCGGAGGCCCTTGTGCGGTGCCGGGCACGGACCGCGGGTTCGCGCGGGCACCGTCTGGCGTTGGGGGCGGCCCTCCGGGAGGATGGCGCGCATGCATCCGGACGGCTGGCACCTCACCGACGACATCGACGTCTTCCTCGACCGGGCCGGGGGCTTCCTGCGCTCGCGCCCGGCCCTGCACACCACACCGCTGACGGCGCTGGAGAAGGCGCGCGCCGGCGGAGCGGGCCCGCCGGGCGCCGACCCGGCCGAGTTCGGGTGGTGGGAGGACGGGGACGGGGTCGGCGCCTTCTTCTACCGCCTCGGGGGCCGCCGCCTGTACCTCTCCGCCGTGTCCCCCGGGCGGGCCGACGCCCTCGCCGCCCGCCTTTCCGGCCTGGGCAGGTCCCTGCCCGGCGTCCTCGCGGACCGGGACACCGCCGCCGCCTTCGCCCGGGCGTGGCAGCGGCGCACGGGCGCGGCGGCCACCCCTGAGGATTGGTGCGTGCGCCTCCACCGGCTGGGCGTCCTGACCGCGCCGGGACCGGTCCCGGCGGGGCGGGCGCGCGTCGCGGGCCCGGGGGACCGCGAGCGGGTCGTGCGCTGGTGCCGGGACTTCTGCGTCGACGTCGGCGAGCAGACCTCCATCGACGCCATCGACGCCGGGAACTGGGCGGACACCCGCTTCGGCGACAAGGGCTTCACCTTCTGGGAGACCCCGGACGGTACGCCGGCCTCCATGGCGGGCACGACCCCGATGGTCGCGGGCATGGTGCGCGTGGACCCCGTCTCCACCCCGGCGCACCTGCGCGGGCGCGGTTACGCGGGCGCCGTCACGGTGGAGGTGAGCCGGGCCGCGCTGGCGGCGGGCGCGACGGACGTGGTGCTGTTCGCCGACCCGGGCAACCCCACCAGCACGGCCCTGTACCGGCGGATCGGGTACGTCCCGCTGGCCGACTTCACCGTGTACGCGTTCTCCTGAAGGGTCCGCGCCCCGGCGCCTCCCGCCGGCCGGCGGCGGTCGGATAAACGTGTTGCCCCGGCGGGCGGCGGGGCCCTAGCGTGTTCCCGCCCTGTTCGCCTACGTGAGGACAACGCGCGCATGACGCCCCCTGCTCTCTGACCCTGACGCTTTTTCGCGCATCGGACGCCGACGGACACCGTCGGCTCTCTTTCCCGTGCACTCCGTCAGGTCTTGAGAGAGATCAGGTTTGTCCTCACCTACTTTTTCCGTGCTGCCCTGGGCCGTGCGGCGCACCCGCCTGCCCCTGCCCGTCCTCACCTGCGTGGACTGCTCCTGTGAGCGCGCCACCACCAAGGACGGCCGGTTCCGCGTCAACGCCAACGGCAAACTGCTCCACGTCTGGCTGCTGGTCAACTGCGTCGGCTGCGACCGGACCGGCAAGCTCATCGTCCATGAGCGCGTCCCGGTCCGCTCGCTGCCCGCGGACCTGCTCGCCGGGTACACCGCCAACTCGGCGGACCTCGTCGCCCGGGTCCTGCTCGACCCGTCGACCGCCCGGCGCAACCGGTTCGCGCTCGACTGGGAGGGCTGCTGGGAGCTCGACGCGCCCCCGGCCCCCGAGGACCCGTGGCCCGTCCGGGTCGAGGTGTCCTTCGAGGACCCCGTGCCGGTCCGCCCCGAACGGCTCATCGCCCAGGCCCTGGGCATCAGTCGCGGCGAGGTCGCCCGCCGTGTCAAGGCGGACTTCCCGCTGAAGCGCAGGACGGCGCAGGACTTCTCGTTCCTGCTGCTGTAGCCCGTGCGGTCGGGGCGGGGCGCCGTGCCCCGCCCCGACCGGCCCCCGTCGGGCGGCCCGGTGCGGCCGCGGGGCCTACAGCCGGGTCGCCCCGGGGCGGGTCCACTGCGGGGTGGGGCGGCCGGTCGGCCCCCAGGTGGGGTTGCCGTCGGCGTCGGTGAACCAGGTCCAGCAGGAGTCCCCGCCCTCGGGCCAGCCCTCGGGCTTGTCCTCCCACGCCTCGCCTCGGCCGTAGGGCGTCATGTCGAGCAGGCCCATGGAGGCGTTGACCCGCTCGCAGCCGCGGCCGGTGGTGGAGTAGGTGAGGAACGTGCGCTCGCCCTCGCGCAGGTAGCAGACGAGGTAGCCCATCTCGCCGCCGACGGGTTCGGGCAGGCCGCGCACCGAGTACCAGGGCTGGGTGTAGCCCATGAACCCGACGAAGGGCTCCACCTCCTCCCAGCGGCCCTCGGTCACGAACGCCAGGGAGACGCCGCGGGCGTTGAGGTAGGAGGCGTCCCGCAGGTGCCAGGCCGCGGTGGTGCAGCCGTAGCACTGGCCCTGGTGGGGCTCCCCGTCGTTCCACATGTGCCTGTAGACCACGAGTTCGTCGCGTCCCTGGAACAGGTCCGTGAACGGGACGGGGCCGTCGGCGCCCGCGACTTCGACGGTCCCGTCGAACTCCACCATGGGCAGGCGGCGGCGGGCGGCGGCGATGGCGTCGCCCTCGCGGGTGTGGGCCTTCTCGCGGAGGAGGAGCTCGTCGCGGGCGGCCTGCCAGGTGGCCTGGTCGACGACGGGCGGGCGGCCGGGGAGCGCGGTGGTGTCCGGGCCGTCGTTGGTGGTCGTCATGGTGTCCTCCGGGTGTCCGGTGCCGGATCGGTCACTACGACTGACCCCTACCCGGGCCGGAACTCATCGCGAGGGGGAGCGCGGTGTTTCTCAGGCGAGGGCGGCGCGGATCCGGGCGAGCCATTCGGTGCCCATCCGGTGCCCGTCGGGGAACCGGTCGTCGCGGTCCCAGCGCCACGTGGCGATCATCGCCGGCACGAGGATCCGGCAGTCGCGCAGCAGGTCGTGGTCGACTCCCGGGTAGTGCGTGCCGACCTCCTCGGGTGCGTGGGCGAGGTCGAACTCGACGGGTCCGGTGCAGCACGTCTCCAGGTCGACGAACAGCGGGCCCTCGCGTGTGGCGAGCAGGTTGCCGGGGTGGGGTTCGCCGTGCAGGAGCTGTTCGGAGCCGCCGCGTTCGCCGACGGTCCTCTTGAGGGTGGCCAGGGTGTCGCCGAGCAGTTCCCGGTCGGGGTCGGTGAGCGCCGGGGTGCGGTCGCGGTCCGCCACGAGCCGCTGGGCGTCCTGGACCCGGTCGGTGAACCGCGGTGCGGGGAGGTCGATGCCGCGCATGCCGGTGTGCAGGCGTTCCAGGGCGTCGGCGTAGTCGGCCGGCGGGACCGCGTGGGAGGTCACGGGTTCGTGGTAGGTCCACAGGGTGACCGTGAAGCCGTCGCGTTCGTGCACGCGCGGCTCCACCCGGGGGTCGAGGGCGGCGACGGGGCAGCCGGCGCCGACGAGCCTTCGTGCGAGGTCGACCTCGAACCGGGCGACCTGATCGGCCGTCGGCGCCACCCGGGCCAGGACGTCGCAGGGCAGCAGCCGGAGGGTGAGCTTGTTCGAGTCGTGGAGGACGACGGCGTCCTGGGCGTCCAGGCCGAGTGAGGAGGCGATCGCGGTGGCCGCGGCCACCGCCCGTGGGAACTGCTCTGCCCGCATGCGGGTCGGTCCTTTCTTCGGTGTTCACATCCGGGCCTTGAGCACGTCGATCTCGCAGCCCGGCGCCGCCGGGTCGAAGCCGTGCCCGACCAGCCAGCGGATCGCCAGCAGGCAGCGCAGGGACCACCACGCGCGGATCAGGTCGGGGTCGACGTCGGCGCCGTAGCCGGCGATGACGTCGTCGAGGTGCTCCTCGTGGCCCAGGGTCAGGACGGCGAGGTCGAACAGGGCGTCGCCCGGTCCCGCCTCGGTCCAGTCGATGACGCCGGTGACCTCGTCGCCGTCGACGAACACGTGGGCGGGTTGCAGGTCGCCGTGGACGAACACCGGTGTCCACGGCCGGAGCGCGGCCTGCGCGAGCCGGCGGTTGTGCGTGACCAGGTCGGCGGGGAGGAGGCCGTCGTCGAGGAGTCGGGCGCACTCGGCGTCCAGGTCGGCCGCGAGCCGGTCGGGGTCCCGGCCGGACCAGGGGGGCGGCGGCGCGTCGTGGAGTGCCCGCACGGCGGCCCCGGCCGCGGCCCACGCCGCCGGTGACGCGGTGGACGGTCGGCCGAGGCGGCCCAGGGGTCGGCCCGGGAGGGCGGCGAGGGCGAGCGCGGGGGGTCTGCGCCACAGGACCTCGGGGGTGGGGATTGGTGCCAGGGCCATCGCCTCGACCTCGGTGTCGGTGCGGCTCTGGTCGGCGTCGATTTTCAGGAACACGTCGCCGACGCGCAGTGTCGCGCAGTCCCGGTGGGCGACGACCACCTCGACCTCTTCCACGTGGAGCATTGTCACAGGGCGCGCTCCGGCGGGGCCAGGGGTTTTTCCGCGTGCGGGGGCCGGCCCCGCCGCGCGGCCACGGGTCGGCCCGGGGCGCGGGGCGGGATGATCCGCCGAACAGCGCTAGGGCGTGTTCGGTGGATGCTTTCGAGCGTTTCGGCGCTTGCGCCGAATGCCGGGAGCGGGCGCGAGGCGATCTCTCGCAAGACGGCCGGCGCAGGTCGGCCCGGGTTCGGCCGTCCGAGCGCAGGCGGCGCGGCAAGAGGCGGCCTCGCGGGCGCGGGGCGGAATGACCCGCTGAAGGGGCGCTAGGGGCGGCGTGTGGCCAGGACGCAGAACTCGTTGCCCTCCGGGTCGGCCAGCACCACCCAGGTGTCCCCCTCGCCCTGGCCCACGTCCGCGCGCCGGGCGCCCAGCCCCAGCAGCCGTTCGACCTCTTCGGCCTGGTCCCGGTCGGTCGGGTTGACGTCGATGTGCAGCCGGTTCTTGACGACCTTGCCCTCCGGTACCCGGGCGAAGGTCAGTACCGGGGGGACCGGTCCGGGCCTCCGGGCGCCCTCGGGGACCTCGGGTGAGCCGATGGAAACGAAGCCGTCCTCCCGCCCCTGCACCTCATAGCCCAGGACCTCGCACCAGAACCTGGCGAGACCCTCCGGATCCGCGCAGTCGAACGCGAGCTCGGTGAACTTGCTGGCCATGTCGGCATCCCTTTCTCCGGCACCGGTGTTCCCGCCCCCACCCTGCCGAAGAACCGTGCGCCGGCGCCATCCATTTGCCGCGCCCCGCCCGGGGTGTTCCTCACCGTGACCTCGACGGGGCCCTCACTCCCTTGGCCGGCGGCGCACTTCTGCACCGGCGGGTCGCGGTTCGCCCGACCATCCGGCCGGCTCCGCCCCCGTCCACCGCCACGACCGGCGCGGCACCGGTCGCTCCCTCCGGCCGGGGCGGCACACCCACTGCCGGGCCGAATCCCACCCCTGACCCGGATCGGGAGCGTCGGGCACGAACCCTGGCTGGAGCGGCGCGGCACCGGCCGCGCCCACCGGCTGGCGGGCCGCGTCCTAGGCCGGGGTGAGGCGCTCTTCCAGGTCCGGGCCCACCGGGTAGAGGCGCTCGGGGGGCAGGAGCCGCCGGGCCTGGTCGGCGCGCCCGCCGCGGACGAGCGCCGCCGCCTTGTGGACCTGCGGGGTGAGGTCGGTGAGGCCGACCACCCAGTCCTCGGCGAACGTGCGGATCAGGTGGCGGCCGATGCCGACCTGGATGCTGTAGTGGTTCAGGGCCGCTCCGCGCAGCGAGCGCTCGGGGTCCCACTGCAGGTGCACGGCGGCCCTGGACAGCTCCTCGGGAGCAGCGGTGGTCGGTACGGCCCGGGACAGCGCCTGCTCCCAGCCCTGCCGGGTCATCCGCACCGCCAGGACGCGTTCCTGCCCCGGTTTGCGGGCCCAGTTGCTGCGGTGCATCAGCCACAGGAACGAGGGCTTGATCCAGGTCATCCGCTGGAACGAGAAGGGGGCGACGAAGCGCCCCGCCCGCAGTGCCGCGTCGGCGATCGCGGGCGGGTACGCCTGGTAGACCACGATGGTGCGGGCGTCGTAGTCGGCGCGGATCCGGTACTGCGTCATGGGCCGCATCCTGTCATCAGCCGTTCCGGCGCGGCCAGCGGTTTACCGCCGTGCGGGCCCGCCCCGGTTCAGCGGCGCCCGCCGAACTCCCAGGGGTGGACCTCGACCTCGGCGTGCCGCTCCCCGTCCAGCACGGTCCGCGCGGCCCCGGCGTCCGCGGCCCGTACCAGCGCCGCCGTCCCCACTCGGACCGTCCCGTCGTCGGACAGCAGCGGCCCGTAGGCGATCAGCGCGTCCCGGTCGTCGGGCACCGCGGTGTCCGGTGCGTCCCCGGTGTTCTCGGGGCCCAGGCCGAGCACCAGGAACAGGTGGCCGTCATCGCCTCCGCCCTCGGCCCGAGGGAAGTCCCACATGGTGCGCCCCAGCAGGTTGCGCCACCGGCGCAGCAGCACGTCCCGGTACGCCCCCGCCTGGTAGTTCGGCTCCGCGAAGGCGAACTCCCGGGCGGCCGCCGCGTCCGGCAGGTCCACGATGTGCACGCTGCCGGTCGGCGTCTCCCCGTCCTCGGCGAACGTCGGCCCGCGCGCGATCATCCCCTCGGCGAACCGGTCCATGTAGGACCAGTGCGCTTCCAGCAATTCTTCGCGCAGGGCCAGGGATCCCCGCCGGTCGCGGTGGTAACAGAAGAACTCCATGGCCTCATTCTTCACGGGAGGCCCACTCCGGGAGCGGCCGGGGTCGCGTGGGGGATACCGGGGAGCGGGCCCTCACCGCGGGAGCCGGTCCAGGAAGTCGGCGACCAGCGGCGCGATGGCCCCCAGGTGGTCCTCCAGGGCGAAGTGCCCGGTGTCGAACAGGTGCAGTTCGGCGTCGGGCACGTCCCGCAGGTACGCCCGCGCGCCCGGCTCCGGGAAGAAGGGGTCCAGGGCGCCCCACGTGATCAGCGTCGGCGGCCGGTGCCCGCGCAGCCACGCCTGCCAGGCCGGGTAGGCGGCCACGTTGTTCTTGTAGTCGAAGGCCAGCGCCAGCTGGGCCCGCTCGCGTCCGGGCCGGTCGAAGAACGCGGCGTCCAGCAGCGGGCCGTCCGGGTCGATCAGCTCCGGTGCGGCCGCTCCGGTCTCGTACTGGCCGCGGATGCCCTGCGGGGTGAGCAGTCCCAGGACGGCCTCCCGTGCGCCGGGGGCGTCCGGTGTCAGGGCGACGAAGTCCCGCGCCCCCTCCGAGAGGCCCTCCTCGTAGGCGTTGCCGTTCTGTACCACCAGGCCGGTGATCCGCTCGGGGTGCCGCAGGGCGTGGCGGAATCCCACTGGCGCCCCGAAGTCGAACATGTAGAGCGCGTACCGCTCCAGTGCCAGCGCGTCGGTGAACGCGTCCACGACGTCGGCCAGGCGGTCGAAGGTGTGGGCGAACCCCTCCGGTTCCCGGGTGCGCCCGAAGCCCGGGTAGTCCGGGGCGATCAGCCGGTACCGCCGCCCCAGGGCGTCGATGAGGCGGCGGAACTGGTGCGAGCCGGACGGGAAGCCGTGCAGGAGCAGCAGGGTCGGGGCGTCCTCGGCGTCGGGGAGGGACTCGCGGTAGAAGACGTCCGCCCCGGCGGCGGTGACGCGGCGGTGGGCGGTCCGGGCGGGGAGTGCGAGCGGCGGGGCGGTGCGAACGGACATGTCACATGCCTTCCTGTGGAGAAGATGCATTAGTTCTACTCCGGAGTCGGCTAATGCGTCAATGTCGCCATGTAGCATTAGCCCATGGACGAGCGCGGACCCCTCACCGGAGAACCCCTGGCCCTGGACCTGGTCAACACCCGGCCCGCGGGCCCGGACGGACGCCGCACGGACCTGATCGCCACCCCCGAGCTGCTGGCCGCCTGGCTGTCCCTGGAGGCGGACCGCCTGCCCGCCGAGGCCCGCGGTTCCGCCACCGCCGCGGACCTGGCCGCCCTGCACGCGGTACGCGCCGACACCGGGGCGGTGGTGGACGCCCTGCTGGAGGGGGCGGCCCCGCCCCGGGCGGCCCTGGCCGGGCTCAACGCCGCCCAGCGCGCCGCGCCGCCCGTGCGCGAACTGCACCGGGACGGCACCGGGGTGAGGGCGGTGACCTGCCGTACCGGCCCGGCGGGGGCGGTGCTGGCGGCGGTGTTCGCCGAGGCCGCTGTGGATCTGGTCACCGGGCCGGGGGCCGCCGGGATCAAGCGGTGCGAAGCCGAGGGTTGCGTGATGCTGTTCCTGCCCGCCCACCCCCGGCGCCGCTGGTGCTCACCCGCCCGCTGCGGCAACCGCGCCCGTGTCGCCCGCTACTACCGGCGCCACAGGGCGGCGCAGGCCGGTTCCGAGCCGTCCTGACCCGGGCGGGCCGCCTGCGTCGGGCGGCGCCGGCCGACTGACACGTCCGGGCCCCGGGCGCGCTGCCGGTGATCGCGGCCACCGGGCAAGACTCCGCGGCAGGGCGTCCCGGTGGAGCCGCCCCCAGGGCAGGCCGCCGGTCCCGGGCATCGGCTGATCCGGAACCCGCCTTGCGGCGCTCCGGATCCGCACCCGCGAAAGCGGGCGTACCGCCACGAACCCCTCCAGGGAACCGGCGTCGGCTCCGTTCCACCGCGGAACCCGGCACGAAATGGGGACGATGGGCACCGTCATCCCGACCCGCGGTCACGAAGGAGCACCACCATGGCCAACACCGTTCTGGACGTCACCGACGCGGACTTCGAAGCGAAGGTCGTCGAAGCACAGGGACCCGTTCTGGCGGTCTTCCGGGCCGAGTGGAGCGCGGTGTGCAGGGCGCTGGACCCGGTCCTGGCCGAGGTCGCCAAGGAGTACGCGGACCGGGTGACCGTCGCCCGGCTCGACATCGACCGGAGCCCCGAGACGCCTCCCAAGTACGACATCACGGCGATCCCCACCCTGCACGTCTTCAATGGCGGGAACATCGTCGCCACCCGGATCGGGCCCGCCTCCAAGAACAACGTGGTCGACCTGATCACACCGCACCTGTGACACCCGCCCCGGACCGGGCCCCGCGGCCCCACCGGGGGCGGGGCCCGGTCCGCTCCCGCCGTCCGTGGGGGCGCGACCGTCCGGGGCGCGGTGTCGGCGGGGGCCGGTAGCGTTCCCGCATGAGTTACGCGCTGACGACCTACGTGGTCGACCTCGACGTCCTGCACGCCTCCGTGGGTTCGGGGGACGACAAGCTGCGGCGGATGATCGGCGGCCGGTTCAAGCAGCACCTGGAGCACTTCGACGCCCAGTTCTCCGGCCTGGACCTCCTCCCCGTCCGCGACGCGATCCGCGCGGTCATCGAGGGCGGGCCCTTCGAGCCGGACCAGGGCACCATGTACAACTACGCGTACAAGTGGATCTGCGAGTTCCACGGCCGCTACCTGGACAACAACGACTTCTCCCCGATGCGGGCCGGGTGGCCCGAGACCGTCGACGAGGGGCTCGGGGCGGTGGGGGTGACCGCGGTGAGCGTCGCGGAGTTCGGCTACGGCCGCGCGCCCGATCCGGTCCCCGCGCCCTCGGACTTCGTCCCCGGCTACGGCGAGTGGAGCACCGAGCGGTGCCGCAAGGCCCTGGAGCAGTGGGGCGCCGCCGACGACGGGTCCAAGGCCGCGCTCGACCCCGATGTCCTCCAGGCCGCCGAGTCCTGCATGGGGTGGTGCCGGGCCGCCGACGCGGCCGGCCGGGGCGTGGCGGGCTTCTTCAGTTGACCGGAGCGCGGCCCGGCGGCGCGCCCCTCCTGCCGCCGCCCCCTCCGGGGCCCTCGCCCTTCCTGCTGCGGCTGTGGGAGGAGGCCGACCTGCCCCTGGTCGTGGCGGCGGCCGCCGACCCCTACACCGTCAGCGTCACCACGCTCCCCGACCCCTGTGACGAGGCCGCCGCCCGCCGGTACATCGAGAGCCGGGCGCTGGTGCTCTCCCGCGGGGTCGGCGTTCCTCTGGTGATCGCCGACACCCGCACCGGGCGCGGGGTCGGCGGGATCACCCTGTCGCTGCGCGACGCGGCCGAGGGCCGCGGCTCCCTCGGCTACTGGGTGGCCCCGGGCTACCGGGGGTGCGGTGCCGCCGCCCACGCCCTGCGCCTGGCCTCCGCCTGGGCGCACGACGCCCTGGGGGTGCCCCGGCTGGAGCTGGCGATCGAGCCGTGGAACACCGGGTCGCTGCGGGTGGCCGGGGCCGCCGGGTTCCGCCGGGAGGGCCTGATGCGCCGGTGGCAGGAGATCGGCGGCGAGCGCCGCGACCTGTACCTGTACGCCCGCCTGGCCGGGGACCCCCGCCCCTGACCGGCCGTCCCCCGCGCGGCCTTCGCCGGACGGGACCCGCGGAAGGGCCGCCGGGGGAACCGGATTGTGCCGCGGGCGGGGGAGGGGTGTCATAGGGGGCATGGACCTGACGACCTCCCTGCCCGCGTTCCTCGTCGCCGTGGTGCTCATCTCCGCCTCCCCCGGACCCGCGATGGTGCTGATCATGCGCCGTGCCGCGCTGCGCGGCCTGCCCGGGGCCGTGCCCACGGTCCTGGGCCTGGAGGCGGGCCTGTACGTGTGGGCGCTGTGCGTCGGCGCCGGCCTGGCCGCCCTGGTGGCGGCCTCCGAGGCCGCCTACCTCGTCCTGCGCGTGGCCGGTGCGGCCTTCCTGCTGTACCTGGGGGTGAAGGCGCTGCTGTCCGCCCGGCGCGGCCCCGCCGAGGCCGGCCCCGTCGACGCGCACCCGCCGCGGGAGGCGGCCCGGGCCTGGTGGCGGGCCTTCGGGGAGGGGTTCCTGGTGATGCTGGCCAACCCCAAGGCCGCCGCGTTCATGGTCGCGTTCTATCCGCAGTTCGTCCCGGCGGACCGGCCGCTGTTCGCTACGACCGCCCTGCTGGCGCTGCTCCAGGTGGCGGTGGAGATCGTCCTGTACCTGGGGCTGGCCGCCGTGGTCGGCCGGGCGGGGGAGTGGTTCCGGCGCCCGGCCGTCCGCCGCTGGTCGGACGCCGTCAGCGGGACGGTGCTGGTCGGCCTGGGCGTCCGGATGGCCGTCCACGGCCGCTGACGCGGGCGGCCCCGGCCCCCGTGCGGGGGCCGGGGCCGCGGGGGCCTCTCAGGCGGCGGTGCGCAGGTCGCGCGGCTCGGCCTCGGGCAGGCCGCGCTCGCAGGTCCCGCACTCGGCGCGGCGGCGCACCGCGTAGGCCGCCACCGCCGTGGCCAGGGCCACGCCCCACACCGCCATCGACATGAAGATCGCGGTGTGCAGCGCCGACGAGCTCGTCATGCCCACCTGGTCCAGGGCGAACTGCACGATGACGCTGCGCCCCATGGCGATCAGCGCGACCGCGACCGCGGTCGCCGGGACCACCGCCAGCGCCACCGGCACCCGGCGGCCCGCCAGGCCGACCATCCAGAACGGGAACCGCACGCCCCAGCGCTGCACCAGCCCCAGCATCAGCACGGCGCCGACCACTCCCGCCGAGCCCAGGCCCACGCCGATGAACAGGGTGCCCGGGTCGGCCCGCAGCTCCTCGGCGAAGCCCTCGCCCATGCCCGGGGTGATGCCGAACAGCCAGGGGAACCGGATCGACGGGTAGAGCAGGGCGCTCAGGCAGGCGACCAGAACCGCGATCCGGCCCACCCGCAGCGCCCGCACCCGGGTGGCGTGCTCGGCGTGCGGGGTCCAGCCGTGGGCGCGTCCGCAGTCCTGGCAGGCGCCGCGCGCGGCCCGCAGGGCCGAGAGCCCGGCCACCGCCCACAGCGCCGCGCCCGCGGCGAAGAAGAACAGGCCCAGGTTCTCCGGCAGCATCACCTGGGTGATCCACTTCCCGGCCAGGCCGGGCACGAACCAGCCCGCCACCGGCATGATCATCGTGTACCCCAGGAACGCCAGCAGGCTCCCGGTCACGAACAGCGCCACCACGGCCGCCGACAGGCCCCAGGCGGTGTAGGCCACCGCCCGGCCGCCGCGGCCCGGGCGCATCATCAGCAGGGCGGTCGCGGTGCCCGCGGCCCCCAGGGCCAGGGTGGTCCAGGCGGCCGCGCCGGCGCCCCAGCGCCCGTACAGGGAGCCGAACCCGTCGCCGTCGGGGACCCCCGGCGGCAGCAGGCCGGCGGCCCAGCCCAGGCCCAGGGCGAGGGCGACCGCGGACCAGGCCAGGACGGCCCAGGTGATCGGTGCGGTCCGGGCGGCGGACGCGGTCCCGGGTGCGGCGGGGGGTGCCGAGGTGTTCACGGCGTGCTCCTCACAGGCGTGCGGTGTCTTCTCCACCAAGCCTGTCGGCGCGGGGGCGGGTGATCCTCACCTGCGCGGGGGAGCCGCCTCCCCCGTCCGGGGGAGGGTGCCGCGCCGAGGGCCCCGCGCCCGGGGGACCGGGGGCGGGGCCGTGGGAGCGGTGGGGCCGGGGTCAGCCGCGGGAGGCCTGGTGGGCCTTCTCCAGGGCGGAGGCGAACACCTCCACCGGCTGGGCGCCGGACACCCCGAAGGCGCGGTCGATCACGAAGAACGGCACCCCGGTCGCGCCCAGCCGCCGGGCGGCGTCGATGTCGGCGTTCACCTCGGCGGTGTAGGCGTCCCCGGCCAGTACCTCGCGGGCCTCGGCCTCCTCCAGGCCGATCTCCACGGCGATCCTCACCAGGGTCTCGGGGTCGGAGAGGTCCTCGGCCCGCACCAGCTGGGCGTTCATGAACGCCTCGTGGGCGGCGTCGCCCAGGCCCCGGCTCTGGGCCAGGTGGACCAGGCGGTGGGCGTCGAAGGTGTTGACCATGACGCCGGAGGCGAAGTCGTACTCCAGCCCCTCCTCGGCGGCGACCCGGGTGACCTGCTCGGTCATGGCGCGCACCTGCTCGCGCGGGGCGCCCATCTTCTTGGACAGCGCGTCGTAGACGGGGATGCTCTCGCCCTGGGCGAAGCCGGGGTCGAGCTGGAAGCTGCGCCAGGTGACCTCGACCTCGTCGGCGTGCGCGAAGGACTCCAGCGCCCTCTCGAAGCGGCGCTTGCCGATGTAGCACCACGGGCAGACGATGTCGGACCAGATCTCTACCTGCACGGAACGAACTCCCCACTCACCAGCACACGCCGTCCGAGCACGCGGGCGCGTCCTCGGTCCCCACCGTCACCAGGCCCGTGACCATGGCCAGGGGCGGTGTCGCGGGCGGTGCCGGGTCCGCGGGGGCGGCCTCGCGCCCGTCGGTGGTGCCGGTGGCCTGCTGCGGCGCGGTCCGCTCGGTGTCCTGCTCGTCCACGACGCCCCCTTACTTACATATTGTGCGTAACCACATTATCAGTGAGTATGGGGGAGTCGCAGGTCAGGGACAAGGAGGCACTTCAATGTCCGCAACGAACACCCGTGTTCCCCCGGGGGAGGGTGTCGGCCCCGCCGTGAACCCCGACGACTGCCCGGTCCGGGAGGTCCTGGACCGCATCGGCGACAAGTGGAGCGTGCTCGTCATCGTGCTGCTGGGGCGGCGCACCCACCGCTACAGCGAGCTGCACCGCACCATCGACGGCATCAGCCAGCGCATGCTCACCCTCACCCTGCGCGCCCTGGTGCGCGACGGCCTGGTGGAGCGCACCGCCCACGCCAGCGTCCCCCCGCGGGTGGAGTACTCCCTCACCGGTCTGGGCCGCACCCTGCTCGAACCCCTGACCGCGCTGGACCGGTGGGCCGTCGAGCACCGGGAGGACGTCCGGGCCGCCCGCGAACGCCACGATCGCGAACGGCCCGGGGCTTAGGACGGCTCCGGCGGGTCATCCCGGTCGCGGCCGCCTGTGCCCAGGGGGCCGACCCCGACGAACGCTCCCGGCACTCGGGGCGGGCGCCGGGCCTCTCCTTGAGCGCGGTCGGCGAACGGGGATTCCGACGCAGGCTCCAGGGTTCCCGCCGGCGCGGCCCGTCAGGCCGCGGTCCGGCGGGGCCTCAGGCGCCGCCGGTGCGGCGGGCGCTGCGCGCCGCGTCAGCCTCGCGGGCCGTCCGCACCAGTGCGCGCACCCGCTCCGAGGTCGCCTCGCCGGGGCACACGACCGCCACCCACCCCTGGGCCGCGTACAGCGGGTGGGCGATGATCCGGTCCGCCTGCGAGGGGTCCGTGCCGTCGGCGTGCTCGGCGTGCGCGGCCGGCGGGTACCCCACCAGCTCCTCGAACAGCTCCCGCCCCACAGCGATGTTCACCCGGAACACGCCGGGCCGGTCCAGCCGGGAGGCGGTGTCGAACCCGGGGTAGTCCGAGGCCACCACCGTCGCGAACGGCATGTTCCGGCGCCGGGCGGGGTCGCCGCCGGGCTCGTGGAAGAAGAACACGTCCCCCCACGCCGCCTCCGGCGCCCCGTTCTCGGAGCCGGCCCGCACGGTGCCCACCTCCGGCAGTCCTTCGATGAACGCGATGATCTCGTCCTGGGTCATGGCAGGCCCCTTCCGGTCGGTCCACGGGCCCCGGTCGGCGGCCCGTACCTTCCATCGTGGCCTTGAACTCCTTTCGGAACCCCGGAGCCGCGTTCACCCCGTGGAACAGGGGGTGCGGTCCCCGAAACCCTCCAAACGCGGACCAGGGCGCCCGGTCAGTCCAGCGCCCAGGCGGGCAGCGCCTCCACCCGGTCGGCCCACCTCGGGGCCGCCGCCGGGTCCGCGCCCAGCACCCCGCCCACGATCGCGGCCACGGTGTCCATGTCGCCGCCCGGCGCGACCGCGGCCCACAGCGCCGGCTCCAGCGGCGCGCGCAGGTGCTTGGCCGCCACCCACAGCGCGAACGGCACCGTGTCCAGGGCCCGCACCCGCGAGCCGTTGCCCAGCCGGTGGGCCGCGCCCACGGGCTCGGGCACGATGAGCAGCGCTCGCGCGGCCCGCACCCCCTCCCGCAGCGCGCCCCGGGGCAGCAGGTCGGCCACCCAGCCCAGGAACGTCCCCGGAGCCCCCGCCTCGCCCCGTGCCACCAGGGCGGCGGCCACCGCCACCGCGACCGCCCCGTCCACCGCCTCGGGGTGGGTGTGGGTGACGCGCGCGCTCACCGCCGCCCACCCGGCCGCGGCCCCGGGGTCGTCGGCGAAGAACGCGCCCAGCGGGGCCACCCGCATCGCCGCGCCGTTGCCCCACGACCCGGCCCCGTCGAACAAGCCCGCCGCCAGGTCCTGGTGGTCGGCGCCCTCGCGCACCA
The DNA here is from genome assembly GCF_018316655.1 of Nocardiopsis changdeensis. GTDB lineage: Bacteria > Actinomycetota > Actinomycetes > Streptosporangiales > Streptosporangiaceae > Nocardiopsis > Nocardiopsis changdeensis. The sequence goes on from NZ_CP074133.1 coordinate 3,389,000, forward strand.
GCCGCAGCAGGCGGCCGGTGGCGGGCCCGTACCCGCGGTCGAAGTCGTGGTGGGCGGCGAAGGACCCCGCCAGCCGGTCGGCGTCCACCTCCCCGTGCCGGACGACCTCCCGGTACACCGACGCGGCCATCTCGGTGTCGTCGGTCCACGACCACACCCCCTCGGGCAGCTCCCGGGCGCGGTGCCGGAACCGGTTGCCGGGCACGAAGAACTGGGAGCCGAAGGCGTCGCCCACGGCCAGGGCGGACAGGCTGGACAGTGCGCGGCGGGCGCGCTCGGAGGCGTCGAAGGAGAGCGGAGAGGTGGTCATCGCCCGCCATCCTCCCCCACCCGCGCCCTCCCGAACAGGGTGTGACCGAGGTCCCACCGGGGCCCGCGACCCCGCCCACGCTCGCACTATGCCCCCATCACTCGGCTCCCACCTGCGGTGACAGCACAACGAAACATGCCCGACACCATCGCCCAACGCCCGGGTAACACCTCGGAGGTTGCCTGAAACGCAACCGCACCGGGAGGAACACCCCCATGGAAGAACTCGTCGTCATCGGCAACGGCATGGTCGGCCACCGACTCGTCGAGGCCCTGCGCGACCGCGACGCGGCGGGCCACTGGCACATCACCGTCGTGGGCGAGGAGCCCCGCACCGCCTACGACCGCGTCGCCCTGTCCTCCTACTTCGACGGCGCCACCGCCGAGGACCTGTCCCTGGGCGACCTGTCCGGCCCCGCCGTGGACGTGCACGTCGACGAGCGGGCCACCGCCGTCGACCGCGCCGCCCGCACCGTCACCACGGCCTCGGGGCGCACCCTGGCCTACGACCGGCTCGTCCTGGCCACCGGCTCCAGCCCCTTCGTGCCTCCCGTGCCCGGACACGACCTGCCCGGCTGCCACGTCTACCGCACCATCGAGGACCTGGACGCCATCACCGCGGCCGCCCGCGCCGGGGCCCGCACCGGCGTCGTCATCGGCGGCGGCCTGCTGGGCCTGGAGGCCGCCAACGCCCTGCGCCTGCTGGGCATGGACGCCCACGTCGTGGAACTCGCGCCCCACCTGATGCCCGCCCAGATCGACGAGGGCGCCGGATCGCTGCTCGCCGGGCTCGTCTCCGACCTGGGCGTGCACGTCCACACCGGCGCCGCCTCCACCGCCGTGGAGGCCGGCCCCGACGGCCGCGCCGCCCGCCTGCTCCTGGCCGACGGCACCCGCCTGGACACCGACCTGGTCGTCTTCTCCGTGGGCATCCGGCCCCGCGACGAGCTCGCCCGCGCCGCCGGACTGGACGTGGGCGAACGCGGCGGCATCACCGTCGACGACACCTGCACCACCTCCGACGCCCGCATCCACGCCATCGGCGAGGCCGCCTGCCACCGCGGCACCGTCTACGGGCTCATCGCCCCCGGCAACGCCATGGCCGAGGTCCTGGCCGACCGCCTCGTCGGCGGACGGGCCACCTTCACCGGCGCCGACACCTCCACCAAGCTCAAGCTGCTGGGCGTGGACGTGGCCAGCTTCGGCGACGCCCACGGCCGCACCGCCGACTGCCTGGACGTGGTGGTCAACGACGCCGCCACCGGCCGCTACGCCAAACTCGTCCTGTCCGACGACGCCACCACCCTGCTGGGCGGCGTCCTGGTGGGCGACGCCACCGCCTACGCCACCCTGCGCCCCCTGGTGGGCTCGCCCCTGCCCGGCGACCCGCTGGCCCTGATCACCCCCCAGGGCGAGGCCCTGGGCGCCGACGCCCTGCCCGACTCGGCGCAGATCTGCTCCTGCAACGCCGTCACCAAGGGCGCCATCGCCCAGGCCATCTGCGACGGCAACCACGACGTCCCCGCCCTGAAGGCGTGCACCCGCGCCGGCACCAGCTGCGGCTCGTGCGTGCCCATGCTCAAGAACCTCCTGGACAAGGCCGGGATCGCCCAGTCCAAGGCCCTGTGCGAGCACTTCGCCCACTCCCGGGCCGAGCTGCTGGAGATCGTCCGCGCCACCGGCATCACCACGTTCTCGGCCCTCATCGAGGCCCACGGCACCGGCGCCGGCTGCGACATCTGCAAGCCCGCCGTCGCCTCCATCCTGGCGTCCCTGGGCAACGGCCACATCCTGGAGGGGGAGCAGGCCTCCCTCCAGGACACCAACGACCGCCACCTGGCCAACATGCAGCGCAACGGCACCTACTCCGTCGTGCCGCGCATCCCGGGCGGGGAGATCACCCCCGACAAGCTCATCGTCATCGGCGAGGTCGCCCGCGACTTCGGCCTCTACACCAAGATCACCGGCGGCCAGCGCATCGACCTGTTCGGCGCCCGCCTGGAGCAGCTGCCCGCGATCTGGACCCGCCTGGTCGAGGCCGGGTTCGAGTCCGGGCACGCCTACGGCAAGTCGCTGCGGACCGTGAAGTCCTGTGTGGGCACCACCTGGTGCCGCTACGGCGTCCAGGACTCCGTGGGGCTGGCCATCCGCCTGGAGGAGCGCTACCGGGGCCTGCGCTCGCCCCACAAGCTCAAGTCCGCCGTCTCCGGGTGCGCCCGCGAGTGCGCCGAGGCCCGCGGCAAGGACTTCGGGATCATCGCCACCGAGCACGGCTGGAACCTGTACGTGGGCGGCAACGGCGGGTTCACCCCCCGCCACGCCGACCTGCTCGCCTCGGACCTGGACGAGCCCACCCTCATCCGCTACATCGACCGGTTCCTGATGTTCTACATCCGCACCGCCGACCGCCTCCAGCGCACCGCCGCCTGGATCGAGGCCCTGGACGGCGGCCTGGACCACCTGCGCGAGGTCGTCGTGGAGGACTCCCTGGGCATCGCCGCCGACCTGGAGGCCGCCATGGACCGCCACGTCGCCTCCTACACCGACGAGTGGGCCGCCGTCCTGGCCGACCCCGACAAGCTGGCCCGCTTCCAGTCCTTCGCCAACGCCCCCGACACCCCCGACCCCACCATCGCCTTCACCACCACCCGCGACCAGCCCGTCCCCGCCGCGCCCGTCGGGCTCGGCATCCCCACCCTGCGCACCCGGGAGAACGCATGACCGCCTACGCCACCGAGGCCGCCCACCCGGCCGCCGAGGACACCGGCTCCGCCTGGACCGCCGCCTGCCCCAGCGCCCGGCTGCGCCCCGACGACGGCGTCGCCGTCCTGCTGCCCGGCGGCCGCCAGGCCGCCCTGTTCCGCACCCGCACCGGGGAGCTGTACGCCGTCGACAACATCGACCCCTTCACCGGGGCCGCCGTCCTGTCCCGCGGCATCGTCGGCGACCGCGCCGGCGAGCCCACCGTCGCCTCGCCCCTGCTCAAGAACGTCTTCTCGCTGCGCACCGGCCGCAGCCTGGACGACCCGGACGTGGCCCTGGACACCTGGGCCGTCCACGACGACGGCACCACCGTGCGCATCGGCGCCCGGGCCCGTACGGAGGGAGCCACATGACCACCGCCCCGCCGCTCACCCCCGGCCCGCGCACCCCGAGCCCGCCCACCACCGCGCCCCTGGCCGGGTTCACCGTCGCCGTCACCGCGGCCCGCCGTGCCGACGAGCTCTCCGCCCTGCTGCGCCGCAAGGGCGCCCAGGTGATCGCCGCCCCGGCGCTGCGCATCGTCCCCCTGAGCGACGACCAGCGCCTGGCCGCGGTCTCCGACGACCTGGTCCGCCGCCCCGCCGACGTCGTCGTCGCCACCACCGGCATCGGCTTCCGCGGCTGGGTGGAGGCCTGCGAGACCTGGGGCACCGTCGACGGCCTGCTGGACTCCCTGCGCGCCTCGCGCCTGCTCGCCCGCGGCCCCAAGGCCAAGGGCGCCATCCGCGCCGCCGGGCTCACCGAGGAGTGGTCCCCGCCCTCGGAGTCCTCCGCCGAGGTCCTGGACTACCTCCTGCAGCGCGGCGTCCAGGGGCTGCGCGTGGCCATCCAGCTGCACGGCGAGCCCCTGCCCGACTTCACCGCCGCCCTGCGCCTGGCCGGGGCCGACGTCGTGGAGATCCCCGTCTACCGGTGGACCCAGCCCGAGCAGACCGGCCCCCTGGACCGGCTCATCGAGGCGATCACCTGCGGGGGAGTGGACGCCGTCACCTTCACCAGCGCCCCGGCCGCCGCCGGGCTGCTCGCCCGCGCCCGCGCGACCGGCCACGGCGACGCCCTCGTCCAGGCCCTGCGCCGCGACGTGCTGGCCATGTGCGTGGGCCCGGTCACCGCCCGCCCGCTCATGGCCCAGGACATCCCCACCACCTGGCCCGAGCGCGCCCGGATCGGCGCCCAGGTGCGGTCCCTGGCCGAGGAGCTGCCCGCGCGCTTCCCGACCCTGGCCGTGGCCGGGCACCGGCTGCGCCTGCGCGGCCACGCGGTCCTGGTCGACGGCACCGTCCACACCCTCTCGCCCACCCTCATGCGGCTCATGCGCGCCCTGGCCCACCGCCCCGGCCAGGTCCAGGACCGCACCCGCCTGCTCACCTGCCTGGGGGAGGACGCCGACGCCCACGCCGTGGAGACCGCCGTGGCGCGGCTGCGCACCGCGCTGGGCGACCCCAAGATCATCCAGACGGTCGTCAAGCGCGGCTACCGGCTGGCCCTGGACGACACCCCCGGATGCGAGTGAGGACCGTGCACCGACACCCCGCCCTGCTGCTGGCCCTGCACGGCACCCGCGACCCGCGCGGCACCGCCGTCGCCCACTCCCTGGCGCTGCGGGTGGCCGAGCTGACGCGCGTGCCCACCCGCCTGGCCTTCGCCGACGTCCTGGAGCCCGCCGTCGGCCGGGTCGCCGCCGACTCCCCGGGCCCCCTGGTGGTGGTGCCGGCGTTCCTGGCGGCGGGCTACCACGTGCGCACCGACATCCCCGACCAGCTCGCCCGCGCCGGGCGCGCCGACGCCGTCGTCACCCCCGCCCTGGGCGACCACCCGGCCGTGCGCGACACCGCGGTGCGGCGGCTGGTCCGCGCCGGGTACCGGCCCGGCGACGCCGTGGTCCTGGGCTGCGCGGGGACCTCCGACCCCCGCGCCATGGCCGACCTGCGCCGCGCCGCCGACGCCCTGTCGGGCCGCCTGGAGGCCCCGGTCCACCTCGCGTTCGCGGCCACCGCCGCGCCCTCCGTCGCCGAGCGCGTCGCCGAGCTGCGCGCCCGCGGGCACCGGCGCGTCGCGGTGGCCTCCTGGCTGCTGGCCCCCGGGCTGTTCCAGCGGCGGTTGGAACGGTCCGGGGCCGACGTGGTGGCCGGACCCCTGTGCCCGGACGCGGCCGTCGCCCACGCCGTCGCCGCCCGCTACGCCGGGGCCGCCATCCCCCAGCCCGCGTGAACGCCCGGGCGGGTGGCCGATTGCGGCAACCGGGTGCGCATCCGCCCCCGACGGGGAAGACATCCCGGTGGACCCGCCACCGCCCCCCGAGAGGCAGCGCCATGCCCACGCCCCTTGTGTCCGACGACGTCCGCGAACCCGCCTGGGACCGCGCCATGGGCGTCCTGACCGGGGCCGCCGCCGCAACGGCCCTGGTCGGCGCCGACCCCGGCCTGCTCGCCCGGTTCCTGGACCCGGCCCCCTCACCGCCCGCCCGCCTGGCCGTCCTGGCCCGTACCGCGCTGGACCACCGTTCCCCGCCGCCCGCCGACCCCCTGGACCGGGCCTGGACCGATGTCCTGCGCGCCCTGGTGCGCACCGGTGCCGCCCCCGACCGCTCGCCCGAGCTGGAGCACGCCCCCGTCGACGACCCCCGCGGCGCCTCCTGGCGGGCCCTGGTCCGCACGCCCGTCCCCGAGCACGCGCCCCACCGGGGCTCCTTCGCCTGCACCCACCTGGTGGACGCCGTCTGGACCGCCTACACCGCCTCCGGGGACCCGGCCGCCATGTACACCGGGGCCCTGGCCGGGGCGCGCTGGGGCCTGTCCGCCGTCCCCCTGCAGGCGCTGCGGGTCCTGGCCGGGACGGTGGACCCCCACACCCTGGTCGCCGACACCTTCGCCCTGGTCCGCGGCCCCCGCGCCGACCTGTGGCCCCACTGCAGCGTCCTGGCGGCCGAGCCGCGCCGCCTGCCGCCCTTCGCCGTCCCCCACCCCCTGGACCCCGAGGTCCTGCTGGGCAACATCGACCACCTGCGCGCCCGCCCCGAGACCGTCGACGCCGTGGTGTCGCTGTGCCGCACCCACCCCACCGACGCGCCCCACCTGGCCCCGGCCGACTGGGTCCGGGTGTGGCTGCACGACAACCCGAGCACCAACGCCAACCTGCACTTCGCCCTGGACGAGGCCGCCGCCGCGGTCGCCGCCCTGCGCGCCGAGGGCAAGCGCGTCCTGCTGCACTGCTGGGCCGGGGCCTCGCGCACCCCGGCGGTGGCCGCCCGCTACGCCGCCGCGGGGCTGGGAGCCCCCGTGCTGCCCTCCCTGGCCCTGCTCATCCGCACCGTCGGGGGGCACCTGGACAACCCCTCCCTGGCCCGCGCCGTCGCCCACCTCAGCGGCCACGACCTGGCCGACCCGGCCGCCGCCCTGTTCCCCGACGGGATCCCGCCGCGCCGCGCGGACCTGCCCGAGCCGCGCATCACCGGATGACCGACCCGTGACCGGATAGGGACCGTCCGCAACGGTGTCGTGAGAAGTTCCACAAACCGTCGCTTTCCGGTACCGTGACCTCAGCGTTACCCCTTAGGCTCTGCGCTCAGACCCCGCGTGACGCCACCCGGCGGTCCCTCTCCGGCCCCGCGCCCGGGCCCCGGTACGGCCCGGCACCGGCGGGCGCCGTGCACCCGGCGCACCCCCCGCCCTCCTTCATCCGGGCGGCGCCGTGCACGGGCCACCCGAGCGGCCCGCCCTGCCCTGTTCCCGTTCAAAGGACTCCGACGTGGGCGAAAACCAGCCCCAGACCACACCGGTCGACGAGGACACCGCGCTCCTCGACGCCGCCCACGGACCCGCGCCCGTGGGTCCCCGGGTCGCCGCCAAGCGCGCCCGCCGCAAACGCACCCTCATCCTCGCCGGCGCCGCCGGCCTGGCCCTGCTCGTGGGCGGCACCGCGACCGCGGCCGTCGTGGCCACCGGCGCGGGCCCCGAGGGCGCCACCAACGCCACCGTGGTCCCCGAGGCCGACCCCGACCCCCTCGTCCCCGCCCAGGAGCAGGGCGAGCCGGACACCGGGGCCGCCCAGGGGGCCGAGGAGGCCGTCGCCGGGGCCACCCAGACCACCAGCGCCGAGGCCTCCGACATCAAGGAGGAGCCCGAGCCGGAGCCGGAGGAGGACACCTCCACCGACAACGGCGGCGGTGGCGGCGGCGAGCCCACCGGGGAGGGCGGCACCTGCGAGGCCTCCTTCTACGGGGCCGACTTCGCGGGCCGCACCACCGCCAACGGCGAGACCTTCGACCCCAACGCGATGACCGCCGCGCACAAGACCCTGCCCTTCGGGACCATGGTGCAGGTCACCAACCCCAACAACGGGCAGTCGGTGACCGTGCGCATCAACGACCGCGGGCCCTTCGTCGCCGGGCGCTGCCTGGACCTGTCCACGGCCGCGTTCGACCAGATCATCGGCACCGGGGCCGGCGTCGGCCAGGTGCAGTGGCAGGTCGTCTCCTAGCCCCCGACCCGCCCCTCGGGCGCCCCGCACCCTCCCCGAGGGCGCGGGGCGCCCTGCGTTGCGGGCGGTGCGGGATCCGCGTGTGATCCCCCGCACGTCCCCACCGCGTGGCACAATCCCCGTCATTCGCAAGATCATCCACCGACATGCGAGGGAGCAGGGGCGTTGTTCCGCACCACCACCGGCTGGGTCGTCTCACCCACAGACCTCGTCGACACCCTCGAATGCGACCACCGCAGCGCCCTCAAGGCCGCGCTGGCCGCCCGGGTGGAGGGCGCACCCGCCCCCGAGCCCGTCGACCCCCTGGTCGCCCACCACGGCCTCCTGCACGAACAGGCCGAGCTCGAACGCCTCACCGCCCTGTTCGGCCACGTCGTGCACATCCCCGACCCCCACCCCGACGACACCTCCCTGGCCGAGGCCGCGGCCGCCACCGCCCACGCCATGGCCCAGGGCGCCCCCGTCATCTACCAGGGCTGCTTCCACCACCCCCTGCCCTCCCGCGGACCCGTCCCCGTCGCCTTCCACGGCCGCGCCGACTTCCTCATCCGCGCCGACCTGGACCCCGCCACCGGCGCGCCCCGCCCCGACGCCGACCCCGAGGAGCCCTTCACCTACGAGCCCTGGGACACCAAGCTCGCCCGCCGCCCCGGCCCCGGCGCCGTCGTCCAGCTCGCCGCCTACGCCCACGCCGTCACCGTGGCCACCGGCCGCGCCCCCCGCCGCATGCACCTGCTCACCGGCGACGGCCACACCCACAGCCTGGACACCGTCGACTTCACCCCCATCCTGGGCACCGTCACCGACCGGCTGCTGGACTCCCTGGCCGCCGCCCCCGCCCTGCCCTCGCCCACCTGGGGCGCCCCCCGCCCCTCCTGCGACGGCTGCGGCTACTCCACCTGGTGCTCCTCCGGGCGCACCGCCGCCCGCCACCTGTCCCTGGTCGCGGGGCTGCGCACCGACCAGGCCGCCAAGCTCATCGACGCCGGCGTCTGCACCATCGACGACCTGGCCCGCGCCGACGACGACCAGCGCCCCGCCACCCTGCCCCGCCGCTCCTTCGAGCAGCTGCGCGCCCAGGCCCGTCTCCAGGTCCGCCAGGACACCACCCGCACCCCCGACAACCCGCAGGGCACCGTCACCGCCGAGGTGTTCGCCCCCGACGGGCTGGCCGGCCTGCCCGCCCCCAGCCCCGGCGACGTCTTCTTCGACATGGAGGGCTACCCCTACCACTCCCGCGAGGGCGGGCGCGGCCTGGAGTACCTCTTCGGCGCCACCACCGAGGACGAGCACGGAGCCGAGACCTTCCACACCTTCTGGGCCCACGACCGCGTCCAGGAGAAGAAGGCGCTGGAGGACTTCGTGGACTTCGCCTGCGCCCGCATCGAGGCCGACCCCGGCGCGCACATCTACCACTACGCCTCCTACGAGGTCGACCGCCTCAAGCACCTCAGCTCCGAGTTCGCCACCCGCGAGGAGGAGGTCAACCGGCTCCTGCGCGAGCACCGCCTGGTGGACCTGTACACCGTGGTCCGCAAGAGCCTGCGCGTCTCCCAGCGCTCCTACTCCATCAAGTACCTCGAACCCCTCTACCTGCCCGACGCCCGCTCCGGCGGGGTCACCACCGCCACCTCCAGCATCGACGCCTACGCCGCCCACCTGTCCGCCCTGGAGGCGGGCGACCACGACCGCGCCGCCCAGGTCCTGGCCGACATCGCCGCCTACAACCGCGACGACTGCCACTCCACCGCCCGCCTGCGCGACTGGCTGGAGGAGCACCGCACCCTCCAGGGCATCACCGACCGGCCCGCCGTCCAGCTCGAACTCACCGAGGACGAGGCCGAGCGCGCCCGCAAGCGCGCCGAGCGCCTGGCCCGCCAGGCCGCCCTCACCGGACCCCTCCTGGACCAGGTGCCCCAGGACCCGACCGAGCGCACCGAGGAGGAGGCCGCCCGCGCCTCCCTGGCCGCCCTGGTCGGCTACTACCAGCGCGAGAACCTCCCGCCCTGGCGCGAGCACTACCGCCGCACCAACGCCCCCCTCACCGACCTGGAGACCGACACCGACTGCGCGGTCCCCTGGCAGGTCCGGGCGGGGGAGTGGATCGAGCCCACCGGCCGCCAGCGCAAGGTCCGCCGCGAGATCCTCATGCGCCTGGACACCTCCCACCCCCATCCCTTCACCGCCGGACAGGACGTCCACCTGCTCTACCCCGGCGCCCCCGGCCAGCCCGCGCTGGCCGCCACCGCCTCGGTCGCCGAGGCCCGCCCCGACAGCCTCACCGTCCTGGAGACCTGCGACGCCGACGCCCTGCACTTCCGCAACCCCGTCGCGGTCCTGCCCGGCTCGCCGGTCAACCCCGCCCCCAAGGACGGCGCCCTGGAGCTGGTCGCCGGCCGGGCCCTGGAGGACCTGCCCGACTGGCCCCGCCACGCCGGGCTGGACCTGCTGCGCCGCATCCCCCCGCGGCTGGCCCCCGCCGGGCCCCTGCCCGACCCGGCCGCGCACGGCGGCGACCTCATCGAGGCCACCATCGCCGCCGTCGACCGTCTGGACCACTCCTACCTCGCCGTCCAGGGCCCGCCCGGGGCGGGCAAGACCTATCTGGCCGGGCGCCTGATCACCCACCTGGCCCGCCAGGGCAAGAGCGTGGGCGTGTGCTCCACCAGCCACAAGGCCGTGGAGAACGTCATGTCCGCCGCCCTGCGCGCCGCCCGGGAGGCGGGGGTGGAGCTGCCCGCGGCCAAACGCGCCAAGTCCAAGAAGGACGCCGACCCCGACCTGCCCTGGGACCAGCCCACCAGCCCCCAGGCCCTGGCCGGGTGGCGCACCAAGCACACCGCCGAGGGCCGCCCCGTCCTCATCGGCGGCACCGCCTGGGCCATGGCCAACGCCTCCATGGTCGCCGACCCCCTGGACGTGCTCATCATCGACGAGGCCGGCCAGTTCGCCCTGGCCGACACCCTGGCCGTCTCCGCCGCCGCCCGCGACCTGGTCCTGCTGGGCGACCCCCAGCAGCTGCCCCAGGTCGTCCAGGGCACCCACGGCGAGGGCGCCGACGCCTCCGCCCTGCAGCACCTCATGGGCGGCCGCCAGATCATCGACCCCGCCCGCGGCTACTTCCTGGACCAGACCCGCCGCATGCACCCGGCCGTGTGCGCCCCCGTCTCGGACCTGTCCTACCAGGGCCGCCTGCACGCCCACCCCGCCACCGCCCAGCGCACCCTGTCCGTCCACGAGCCCGGCCTGTACGCGCACGTGGTGGACCACCGGGGGCGCACCACCCACAGCCCCGAGGAGGTCGACGCCGTGGTGGCCGCGGCCACCGCCCTGGTCGCCGACAAGGTCACCCTGGACCCCGGTGCCGGGCCCCGGCGGCTGACCGGCCACGACATCCTCGTGGTGGCCCCCTACAACCTCCAGGTGCGGGCCCTGCGCCGGGCCCTGGCCCGCGCCGCCGAGGCCGACCCCGCCCTGGAGGGGGTCCGGGTCGGCACCGTCGACCGCTTCCAGGGCCAGGAGGCCCCGGCCGTCATCTGCTCCATGACCACCTCCGACGCCGCCGAGACCAGCCGCGGCACCGCGTTCGTCCTGGACCGCAACCGCCTCAACGTGGCCCTGTCGCGGGCCCAGCTGATCGCCGTGCTCGTCCACTCCCCGCACCTGGCCACCACCGCCCCGCGCAGCATCGAGGAGCTGCGCCTGCTGGCGTCCTTCACCCGCCTGAGCGGCGCCGCCCGCCCCTGGCCCGACCACCGGTGACGGCGGCCCGCCACCGGTTTCGGGCACCCCGCGGGTGGAGTACGTTTTACAGAGCACGCCCCCTGCCACGGCCGGTCCGCGCGATCGCGAGGCCGTGCGCCGCGCGTGCGCGACGGCCCTCCCCGACCCGTTCCCGAAAGGCACCCCGGCCCCCGTGTCCGACAGTCCCTCCGCCTCCGGTGGCGGCCGCAACACCCGCCACCCCACCGGAATCCGCGTCGTCGTCCTCATCCTGGCCCTGATGGCCCTCGCCCTGGGACCCGCCGGGTACCTCATGGGCGCCAACGCCCAGTCCCACGCCGGGTCGGCCGCGGAGTGGTTCACCCTCTCCTTCGGCGCCTTCGTCGGCATCCCCCTGCTCGCCGCCGCCGTGGCCACCGTCGCCGGGGACCGCAGGGCCGCCCTGTGGTCGCTGGTGCTGCTGGCCTGGCCGCTGGTGTTCGTGTCCCTGATCCACTTCACCCCCCTGGGCGGGTAGGCTCCCGGGCGTGTCACCCAAGAAACGCAGACAGCGCAAACCCCGGCGGGACCACGACCGCGGCGCCGCACCGGAGCGCGCCGGCGCGGAGGCCGGGCAGGAGCCCGGGACCCGGGGCCGGGTGTCGCGCACCCCGGTGGTCCTGGACGACCCGCCCGACCGGCGCGTCACCGCCCTGTGGGTGGTCCTGGCCCTGGTGTGGGGCCTGGGGTCGCCGCTGGCGCTGGCGATGCTGCTGTTCACCACCATGGACGCCGCCGCCGTCGACCCCGCCGACCCGGCCGCCGCGGCGGGGGCCGTGGACTCCATCGGCACCGCCCTGATCTGGCTGCTGGTGCTGGCGCTGGTCGTGCCCGCGGTGTCGGCGGTCGCCGCGGTGGTGCTGCGGCGCAGGATCGCCGCGATCGGGTTCGCCGTCGCCCTGGCCGTCTCGGCCGGCCTGATCTTCTGGGCGATGCCCCCGGCCGAGCTGTGGGACGCCCTGCGCTCCCACCTGTCCGGCTGACCCGCGGGGAGAGCCCGGTGGAGACCCCCGAGCACGCCGTGGCCCTGCCGGACGCCGTGCGCACCCGCCTGGCCGCGGGCACCCAGAGCGTCCTGGTGGACGCCCGCGCCCTGGAGCGGGTGCGCGAGCGCTTCGACGACGACCAGGCGCGGGCGCTGGGCCGGTTCCTGGCCAACGCCCAGTCGCCCAACACCCTGCGCGCCTACCGCACCGACTGGACCGCGTTCACCGCCTGGTGCCTGGCCGAGGGGCGCACCGCGCTGCCCGCCGAGGCGGTCGACGTGGCGGTGTACCTGGCCGCCTGCGCCCAGGCCCGCACCCCCGACGGGCGCCCGGCGCTGGCCCCGGCCAGCATCGAGCGCCGGGCCGCGGCGATCGCCGCGGTGCACGGCGCCCACGGGCTGGCCTCGCCGACCCGCGCCGAGGTGGTGCGTCTGACCCTGCGCGGCATCCGCCGCACCCGCCGGGCCCGCCCGCGCCGCAAGGACCCGGTGGTGCTGGCGACCCTGGAGGCGCTGCTGGCCCACCGGCCCGGGCCGGGGCACCCGGGCGGTGTCGCCCGGCTCCGCGACACGGTGCTGCTGCTGACGGGGTTCGCGGGGGCGCTGCGCCGCTCGGAGCTGGCGGGCATCACCTTCGACGACATCACGGTGCGCACCGACCCGGCGGGCGGGGCGACGACGCTGCTGGTGGAGCTGGGCGCCACCAAGACCGACCAGGAGGGGCGGCGCGGCCACGTCGTGGCGCTGCCCCGGGGCCGCCACCGGCACACCTGCCCGGTGTGCGCGCTGGCCGACTGGGCGGAGCTGCGCACCGCCCACCTGGAGGGCGGCGCCGACGCGGTGCGCGCCCTGCTGGCCCGGGCCGCCGCCGAACCGCCCGCCGCCGCGCACCGGTGCGCCCGCCTGGACGCCGCCGCGCTGGCGCCGCTGGCCGACGGCTCGCAGCGCCCGCTGCTGGTGTCGGTCTCGCGCCACGGCGCCCTGGGCACCCGCGCCATGACCGGCCAGTCGGTGGGGGACACGGTCAAGAAGTACGCGGCCCGCGCGGGGCTGGACCCCGACGCGTTCGGCGGGCACTCCCTGCGCGCCGGATTCGCCACCCAGGCCGCGCTGGGAGGCGCCGCCGACCGTGAGATCATGCGTCAGGGGCGCTGGACCAACCCGCGCACGGTGCACGACTACATCCGCAGCGCGGACCCGTTGGACGACAACGCGGTGACCCGCCTGGGGCTGTGACGGGGCCGGGCGGGGCCTCGTCTCGAATCGTCAACGAACCCGCCTGTGAGGACGGAAAACCGCACTTATCGTGCGATCCTTCACTCACGACACATTAGGTTGGTTGCGTGAGAAAGGGGACGGGCCCATGGTCGACGAATTCCGCGCCACATTCCAACAACTGATCGACGCCTCGGTGACCGCCGACCCCGGCCAGTTCCCCGCCGCGGTCCACCGCGTCCTCGTCCTGGCCTCCCGGATCCCCGTCTCCGAGCGCGAACTCGCCCTGGAGGCCCTGGCCCCCCTCCTCACCGGCGACCACGCCGCCCCCGGCATCACCGCCGACCTGTGCGTCGTCGCCGGGGCGCTCGTCGAGACGGGCACCGACCCCGGCCCCGCCGGCCCCGAGGTCCTGCGCCGCCTGCGCGCCATCGGCCGCGGCGCCATCGTCTTCGCCCGCGCCTGGCAGCGCACCGGCGGCGGCGAGCCGCCCGACCCCGACTCGGTCACCGCCGCCGACGAGAACCGCGTCGCCACCGACCTGGGCGCCGACGCCCCCGGCGCCACCATGTGCTGGTGGACCGTGGCCCGCCACGCCCTGGCCGCCAAGACCATGCTCACCCGCTCCACCGTGCGCTCCCACGTGCGCCGCGACCCCACCCTGCACGCCGAACTCGTCGCCGTCGCCAACCAGCTCGGCGACCACCTGCCCGACCTGCAGGAGGTCCGCGCCCTGCTGCGCATGGCCGAGGCGGGATCGGCCCTGGTCCTGGACCGGGAGTCCGGCCGCGCCTTCCGCGTCCTGTTCGACGGCATCGGCGACAACTTCCAGCTCCACACCCTGCTCGCCGACGCCCTGGTCGGCCCCAACGGCATGGGCCTGGCCGGGGACCCGCCGGACCCGCGCTGGGTGCGCGCCTTCCGCGACGGCGACCCCGACCCGGCCGCCCGCACCGTGCGCGGCTGGTGGAACCTGGTCGCCCACGACGGCACCTGGGTGTGGAACGAGGGCGTCCCCGCCGAGATCCCCACCCTGGACGGCGAGCACGTCCTGGTCCTGGACGAGCAGCCCTACCCGCGCTCCTGGAGCGCCCACCGCCGCCACCCCCTGGTCGCCGGCTGGCTGGAGGTGGAGGGCGAGCTCCTGGCCGAGGAGGCCGCCCTGTGGTGGAAGCGGGTCGCCCCGGCCGAACCGGCCATCCCCGACCCCACCGACGACTCCACCCCCATCCCCGAGCCGGTCCTGGCCGAGGAGGCCGCCGGCGCCGAGCGCGTCCGCGGCTTCCTGCCCCCCGAACCCGAGCCCGAGCCGCTTCCCCGCCGGCCCGAGGCCGCCCCCCGGCCCGAGCCGGCACCGCCGGAGCCCGCGGCGCCCGCAGAACCCCCGGTGCCCCCGGCACCCGCGGCCCGACCTGAACCCGCGCGCCCGGCCGCGGCCGAGCCGCCCGCGCCGCCCCGCACGGGCGGCGGCACCGGCCTGCCGCCGCTGCCGCCCGGGGTCTCCAACAGCTCCGCCTGGGGCCCCACCTGGCGCTGAACCCCCCTTACACGGCCGCGGGCCCGCACCCCTCTTCCCGGGGATGCGGGCCCGCGGCCGTGCGGGGGACGGGGCGCTCAGGCCCGGTGCCGGGGGACGTGCTGGGCCTCGGGCTCCGCGCGCTTGTCCGCGGGCCGCTCCTCGCCCTCCTCGTACAGGCCCTCGAAGTACTCCTCCTCGGTGACCTCGTGCTCCTCGGAGCGCCGCCAGCGCCCGCCGACGAACACCGTGGCCGCCAGCACCAGCGCCACCGGCACGAACACGCCCAGCGGCAGCAGGTCCAGCGCGCCCTCCAGGCCGGGCACCGGGGGCAGCCGCTCCAGCAGGTGTCCGCGCACCAGCGCCACACCCGTCGCGGAGCCCAGCACCAGCGCCACCGACAGCGGCAGCATCGGGGTCAGCCGCGGGGGGACGGCCAGCAGCGCCACGATGACCCCCACGCCCACCAGGCCCGCCAGGACCAGGGGGCCGCTGCCCTCCAGGACACCGCGTTCGGCGGCGTGCAGGGAGCGCAGGTGGGAGAAGGCCCAACCGCAGGCCAGCAGCAGGACGGGGGCGAGGATGAGACCGGACAGGAAGCCGACGATATGTCGCACGGGGGTGCTCCTCTCAGGGGTTGCGCGACACCTTAGCGACAAAACCGGTGACCAGCACCCGAACCCCCACCGAACGGGACCACCCGGTCCCCGCCCCGCGGTCCGTGCCCCGGACGCGCGGCGGGCGCCGCGCCCCGGTGGGGAGCGGCGCCCGCGTCCGGACGTCCGGTGTGTCAGGGGGCCCCGGGGTCCCGGCGCAGCCCGTCCGCTCCGGCCCGCCCGTCCATGGGCAGGACGCGGTCCGAGGGCGGGCTGCCCAAGCGCCGCCGCACCTCGAAGGCGGCCAGGGCCACCGCGACCGCGCCCAGGGACGCCAGCAGCGCCGGGCGCTGGTCCGGGATGACCAGCATCGCCACCCCGATCACGACCAGGCCGACGAGCGTGGCCCAGGTCAGGTACGGGAACGCCCAGATGGCGAACCCCAGCCGCTCCGGCTCGCGCTCGCGGACCCGGCGCCCCACCACCAGTTGGGAGGCGCAGATCGTCAGGAACAGCACCAGCAGGATCGCGCCGATGGAGGCCACCAGGAACGGGAACACGTGCCCGGGGAACAGGTACTCGGCCACCGCGGCCACGTACCCGACCACCGTGCCCAGCAGGATCGCCCGCACCGGCACGCCGCGCCGGCTGGTCCCGCGCAGCACGCGCGGGGCGTCCCCCTGGCGGGTGAGGGTGAACAGCATCCGGGAGGAGGTGTACATCGCGGCGTTGAGCACGCTCAGCACGGCGATGAACACCACGATCTCCATGATCAGGGCCGCGCCGGGGATCCCGACGTGCTCCATGACCGCCACGAAGGGGCTGGCCCCCGGATCCACCGTACCCCAGGGCAGCACCGCCACGATGACCAGGATCGAGGCCACGTAGAACAGGCCGATGCGCCACAGCACGTTGGTGACCGCCGTGGCCACCCCGCGCTCGGGCTCGGCGCTCTCCCCGGCGGCGACGGTGATGATCTCCACGCCGCCGAAGGCGAACAGCACCACCACGGTCGCGGCCAGCACGGCCGTCCACCCCTGAGGCGCGAACCCGCCGTGCTGCCACAGGTTGGCGACCGAGGAGCCGTCGGCGCCCTGCCACAGGCCCAGCGCCCAGGCGCCGCCGATGAACAGGAACGCCACGATGGTGGCGACCTTGACCAGCGAGAAGAACGACTCGGTCTCGGCGAAGACGCGCACGGAGATGAGGTTGGCGGCCGTCATCGACAGCAGGACCGCCAGGGCCAGGATCCAGGCCGGGACGCCGGGGATCCACCCGGACAGGATGGTGGCGCCGGCGACGGACTCGGCGGCCACCAGGACCGCGTACATCCACCAGTAGACCCAGCCGATGGTGAAGCCCGCGCGGGGGCCGAAGGCCAGGCGCGCGTAGTCGGAGAAGGAGCCTGCGGCCGGGACCGACACGACCATCTCGCCCAGGGCGCGCAGGGTCAGGAAGACCAGGGCGCCGGCGATGAGGTAGGAGACCACGGACGCGGGGCCGGCCGCCTGGATGACCGCGCCGGAGCCGATGAACAGGCCCGCCCCGACCGAACCGCCGATGGCGATGAGCGCCATGTGGCGGCGCCGCAGGGTGTGGGCCAGCCCGGTGGTGGTGGACTGATCTGGGGTGTTCGCCGCGGGGTTGGGCGGCGTTGTACTGCTCGTCACATCCCCAACACTAGGAGCACACCGTCACCCCGGTGAGCACCGACCCCACAGAAAACACCCCATCAACCCATCAATATGGGGCAAATCACAGTGAAATCCGGTCAACCGGCACGCACATGACCGGGGACACCCACGGGGGCGACCGCCGCCACTGCACGGTGTGAGCGCCGCCACGCCACCGGTCCGGACCGGTCCGGACCCTCCCCACCACGGGGGAGGCGCACCGCCGCCCCGGCGTGCGACGATCACCCTGTGCGCCACCTCCACCGACCGCTCACCACGGCCGCCCGGCCCTTCACCAGCGCCCACACCTACCGCCGCTGGGCCTACCTCATCATCGGCGGCGCGCTCCTGACCCCCTACGCCATGGCCGGCCTCGTCCTGGCCACCCTCATCACCCAGGGCGGCACCGCCCAGGAGAGCCCCGGCCCCGGCGGCTGGGTCCTGGGCCTGCTCATCACCCTGGCCGCGCTGGCCGCCACCGCCCGCGTCCCCGCCGTCGCCGGCGCACAGCACCAGCTCGCCCGCGCCCTGCTGCGCGGCCCCCTGAACCTGCTGCCCGACACGCCCCCCGCACCCGGTGCGCGCACCTTCGTGTGGCTGTGCCTGTTCACCTTCACCGGCATGGCGGTCTGCCTGGCCACCATGGTCGGCCTCACCGAGTCCGCCCTGCTCGCCGTCGCACCCCTGACCGGCGACCCCCTCGCCCCCGCCGGGCCCCTCACCGTCCTGGGCCCCTCCCCGGAACCGGTCCCCAGCCCGCTGGGCCCCCTCGCGGGCCTGGCCCTGCTCCTGGCCGTCATCGCCGCCGTCGCCCTGACCGGCCACCTCATGGCCCGGCTCGCCCCGCGCCTGCTGGGCCCCTCGCCCGCCAGCCTGCTCGCCGACGCCCAGGCCCGCGCCCGCACCCTGGCCGAACGCAACCGCCTGGCCCGCGAACTCCACGACTCCCTGGGCCACGCCCTGTCCGTCATCACCCTCCAGTCCGCCACCGCCGCCCGCCTCATCGACACCGACCCCGACTTCGCCCGCCAGGCCCTCACCCACATCGCCGACCAGGCCCGCACCGCCACCGCCGACCTCGACCACGCCCTGGGCATCCTGCGCGAGGACACCACCGCCCCCACCGCGCCGCCCCCCGACCTCACCCACCTCACCCACCTGGCCGAGACCGCCTCCCACACCGGCACGCCCCTGCGCCTGGCCCTGGACGGCGACCCCCGCGCCGTCCCCGCCCTGCTCTCCCGCGAGACCTACCGCATCGCCCAACAGGCCCTCACCAACGCCCTCACCCACGCACCCGGCCGCCCCCTCGACCTCACCCTGGACATCGCCCCCCGCCACCTCCACCTCACCGCCACCAACCCCCTTCCGCCCCGCCGCCCCCTGGGACGGCGCCGCACCGGCGGCCGCGGCATCACCGGCATGCAGGAACGCGCCCACCTGCTCGGCGGCACCCTCACCGCGGGCCCCCACCCCGCCGCCGACCCCACCCACTGGACCCTCGACCTCACCCTGAACTGGAAAGACACCGACACCCCATGATCCGGATCGCCCTGGTCGACGACGAAGCCCTCATCCGCGCCGGGCTCGCCGCCCTCATCAACGCCGAACCCGACATGGAGGCCGTCGGCCAGACCGACGACGGCGCCGGCGTCCCCGACCTCGTCGCCCGCACCCGCCCCGACCTGGTCCTCATGGACGTGCGCATGCCCCGCCTGGACGGCATCCAGGCCACCCGCACCCTCACCGCCCGCCCCGACGCCCCCCGCGTCCTGGTCCTGACCACCTTCGACAACGACGCCTACGTCTGGGACGCCCTGCGCGCCGGCGCCACCGGGTTCCTCCTCAAACGCACCCCGCCCGAGGACATCCTGGCCGCCATCCGCATCACCCACCGCGGCGAGAACCTGCTCTTCCCCACGGCCCTGCGCGACCTGGCCGCCGCCAGCCCCTCCCGGCCGACCCCCGCCGCCCGCGCCGTGGCCACCCTCACCCCCCGCGAATCGCAGACCCTCACCCTCATCGCCCAGGGGCTCACCAACACCGAGATCGCCCACCGCCTGCACCTGGGCACCGAGACGGTCAAGACCCACGTCTCCAACATCCTCACCAAGCTCGGCGCCCGCGACCGCACCCAGGCCGTCATCGCCGCCTACGACTCCGGCCTCGTCCAGGCCCGCCGCTGACCGCGGCCGCGCCGCCGCGGGGGAGGGGCGGACCGGGCCACGGCGGGGGAGAAGGGGCGAACCCCGACGAACCCGCCCCACCCCGGGCCCGCGGCGACGACACGCCCACCACAACCCCGGCACCGGGTCACCGGGCTGCTACGTTCGGCAATCACACTCCGTCGCACCACCGGGAGCAGCACCGTGCCGACCATCGACCTGGACCACATCAGCACCCTCTACCGCACCCACCGCGACGGCCTCGCCCACGCCCGCGACCACATCCGCGCCCTGCCCGCCACCCCGGCCCCCGCCCCCGCACCCCACGACATCGAAGCCGAGATCACCTACCTCCTCGTCCGCCACCACGCCCCCGACCACGTGGTCCGCATCGGCACCGCCCACAGCACCGCCACCGCCTGGACCCTCGCCGCCCTGCACCACAACGGCACCGGCCGCCTCCACACCTTCGACACCCACGACCCCCACCCCCACCACCTCCCGCCCGGCATGGACCCCGACCGCTGGACCCACACCAAGGGCGACGTCCGCGCCAAACTCACCCACCTGCCCGAACACACCGGACTGCTCGCCCTCGACAGCACCCACGGCGGCTGGTTCGCCCGCTGGTACCTCCACCACCTCCTGCCCACCCTGGACCCCCACACCCCCATCGCCGTCCACGGCGTCTTCCAGCACCCCCACACCCCGCCCTTCACCGAGGGCGCCCTCGTCCTGTCCTGGCTCGCCAACAACACCACCGGCTACTTCACCGCCTCCGCCGCCCGCGCGCCCCACACCCACCGCGCCCTCACCGACCTCAAGGCCTCCCTCGGCCTGGACGCCCCCCTGCACCCGACCCGCACCGACCCCGCGATCTTCTTCCACCTGCCCACCCGCCCCCACCCCGCCTCACCGGCCACCACCCGGCCCCGCGCCCACGCCACCCGCTGACCCGGCGCACGAAAAAAGGGGGGCGGCCCCAGGCCACCCCCCCCGCACACAAAACCCGGATCAGTCGGACTTCAGATCCGACTCCAGCGAACGCCCCTCCCGGGCCGCCGCGTTCTCACGCACCCACACCACGTCGGCCGCGTCCGACACGATCCGCGTGAAATCCACCGGCTGGTCCAGACTCACCATGTGACCCGCTCGCGGCACGTTCAACAGACGCCCCTCCGCGCACGCCTCGAAGAACTGCCGCTCATGCAGCCGGAAATGATCCCGCGCCCCGTTCACCAGCCACACCGGCCCCGGGTAGCGCTCCAGCGCCGCCAACGCGTCCATCTCCGCCACCGCGTCGATCACCGCCGTGGCCGCCTCCACCGCCAACCCGCCGTCCAGCACCGCCTCGGCCGCCGTGTCGCGCAACGTCAACCGGTGGAAACGCTCGTTCAACGTCGCACCCTTGTCCGGCAGCCGGTCCATCAGCACCGCCGGGATCCGGTACACCTGCGCCAACGCCTGCGCGGGCTTGGCCGTGCAACTGGCCGCCACCAGGCCCGCCACCTTCCCCGGCGCCGCAGCGGCCGTCGCGATCGACACGAACCCGCCCAGGCTCAGCCCCACCACCAGGGCCCGGCCGCCCACGCCGTCGATCGCCTCCACCACCGCGTCCACCGCACGGCCCAGCGAGAAGTCCTCACCCCGCCGCGACCCGTGGCCCGGCAGGTCGGGCGCGACCACCCGCCGGCCCTGCTCCGTCAACAGGTCCACCTGCGGCCGCCACATGCTCCCCGACACCCGCAGACCGTGCACCAGCACGATCGGCACACCCACCGGAACGCCCACGCACCCCACCCCTCACACCTGGTAGCGCACCGTCACCGGCGCATGATCGGACCAACGCCCCGCACGGTCGGGATACCGCTCCACCCGACCCTCCACCACACGGCCGGCCAACTCCGGCGTGCAGACCTGGTAGTCGATGCGCCATCCCGTGTCGTTGTCGAAGGCACGCCCACGATACGACCACCACGAGTACGGGCCCTCCTGGTCCGGGAACAGCGCCCGCACCACGTCCACGTACCCGGCCTCACCGAACACCCGGTCCATCCACGCCCGCTCCTCGGGCAGGAACCCCGAGTTCTTCGTGTTCGCGCGCCAGTTCTTCAGGTCGGCCTCCCGGTGCGCGATGTTCCAGTCCCCGCACACCACCAGGTCCCGGCCCTGCTTCCGGAGCTCCTCGCGCCGCCCGACCAGGTAGGGCAGGAACGCCTTCATGAAGCGCTCCTTCTCGTCCTGGCGCTCGGTCCCCACCTCGCCCGACGGCAGGTACAGGCTCGCCACCGACACCCGGCCGAAGTCCGCCTCCAGGTACCGGCCCGACGCCTCGAACTCGGCCTCGCCGAACCCCACCCGCACCGCGTCGGGCTCCACCCGCGAGTACACCGCCACGCCGGCGCGCCCCTTGGCCGCGGCCGGGGCCAACGCCACGTGCCACCCCGGGGGAGAGGCCACCTCCGGCGGCAGCTGGGCCGCCTCCGCGCGCACCTCCTGAAGGCACACCACATCGGCCGCCGAGGCCGACAACCAGTCCACGAACCCCGGCGACTTCTTCGCCGCGGCCCGCAGCCCGTTCACGTTCACCGTCGAGATCACCATCGTCTGCTGCACGCACCCAGCCTAACCAGCGCCGCCCACGACCTCGCCGCGATCGCCCCCCGCCAACCGCCGCACCACCCCGTACGTCCGGTTCGACGACGCCGCGTCCCGCGTCGCCCGCGCCGTCACCTCGATGTACGCCTGCGAGGACGCCACCGAGGCGTGCCCCAGCAGGTGCATGATCTCGGTGACCGACGCGCCGTCCTCCGCCAGACGCGTGGCGAACGTGTGCCGCAGCGCGTGCACCAGCGTCCCCCGCGCCACCCGGTCGTTCACCCCCGCGTGCCGGTAGCACTGCCGCACCAGGTACTGCAGCCCGCCCCGCCGCAGCCCCTCGCCCCGGTTGTCCACCAGCAGCGGGTCCGCCCCCGCCACCGCCCCGAACCGCTCCCGCCGCGACGCCAGGTACGCCTCCAGCAGCACCTCCAGCGGCCGCTCGATCGGCAGCACCCGCTCGCCACCCCCCTTGCCGACCACGCGCACCCGCATCTCGCCCGACCGCCCCGACACCGAGTCCACCCGCAACGCCAGCATCTCCGCCGACCGCATCCCCGTCAGCAGCGCCAGCGCCAGCACCGCCAGGTCCCGCTCCGGCCACGGGTCGCGCGCCTTGCGCGCCCCCCGCGCCAGCGCCTCCAGCAGCCGCTCCGGCGTGTCCTCGCCCCGCAGCGGCTTGGGGCCCGAGGGCCGCACCCGCGGCCGCGGCACCGCCGGCATCGGGTTGCCCGACAGCACCCGCTCCGACACCCAGAACCCGAAGAACCCGTTCCACGTCGACCACGCCCGCAGCACGCTCGACGCCGCCCTGGACGCCGCGAACTCCGCGAAGGCCCCCCGCAGCGTCGCCACGTCCAGGTCCGCCCACCGCAGCTCCTCCGGCCGCGCCCCCCGGATCCCGGCCGCGCACCCCAGCACCCCCAGCAGGTCCCGCCGGTAGGCCGCCACCGTGTGCTCCGACGGCTTGGCCGCCCGACGCGCCACCAGATACTCCTCCACCGCATCCACCAGACGCTCGCTCATGCCCACAGCATTCCCGATCCCGGCGCCCACCGCCCACACGGCGGACGGGGGAGTGCCGCACCGCTGGTGACGCACGTCACGGCGAACCCCGCACGCGCTCTACCGACCGGTAGGTAGAGTGAGGTCGCAGGCCACCCCGACACCCGGAGCACCACCATGACCACCGACACCCGCACCCGCGCCATGACCGTCTACGCCGCCCACTTCGCCGCCCACGGCTACCGCGGCGCCTCCCTCGAAGCCGTCGCCCGCGAGGTCGGCGTCCGCAAACCCACGCTCTACCACCACTTCCCCGGCGGCAAGGAGACCCTCCACCAGCTCGTCGCCCTCGACTTCATCGAACGCCGCGGCCGCGACCTGCGCCGCGCCCTGGACACCGAAGGAGACCTCGACACCGTCCTGCGCGCCGTCATCACCGAGGCCGTCTCCGACCCCACCGGCGCCGACACCTCCTTCGACCAGCACCTCTTCGACTCCCTCGACCTCCTAGAGGACGACGTCCGCACCACCATCCGCACCGCCTACACCGCCGCCCTGCTCACCCCCCTCACCGAACACCTGCGCACCGCCATCACCGCCGGAGAACTCGCCGACCGCGACCCCGCCCTGCTGTGCAACGCCTTCCTCCACCTCGCCCGCGCCGTCGACATGACCGGCCCCGACCCCGAACAGGGCGCCCGCGCACTGGTCTCCCTCTTCCTCGACGGCGCCCGCACCCCCTGACCCCCACCCACCCGAACCAGGAGACGAGACAGCCGACGTGAACACCACCTGGGCCATCCAGACCGACGACCTCACCCGCACCTTCGGCGACACCGACGCCGTACGCGGTATCGACCTGCGCGTACCCCCCGCGACCGTCTTCGGCCTCCTGGGCCCCAACGGAGCCGGCAAGACCACCACCGTGCGCATGCTCACCACCCGCCTGCCCCCCACCGGCGGCACCGCCCGCGTCATGGGACTGGACGTACGCACCCACGCCCCACAGATCCGCACCCTCATCGGCGTCACCGCCCAAGAGGCCGGCCTGGACGAAGAACTCCCCGGCACCTCCGCCCTCACCCTGCTCGCCCGTCTCAACGGCCACCGCCGCGCGGCCGCCCGCGACCGCGTCGAACGCCTCCTGGAGGTGTTCGACCTCACCGACGCCGCCCACCGCCCCGTGCACACCTACTCCGGCGGCATGCGCCGACGCCTCGACATCGCCGCGAGCCTGCTGGGCTCACCCCGGCTCCTCTTCCTCGACGAACCCACCACCGGCCTGGACCCCCGCAGCCGCGAACAGGTCTGGGACCTCGTCCGCACCATGGCCCACCAGGGCACCACCGTCCTGCTCACCACCCAGTACCTCACCGAGGCCGACCGCCTCGCCGACCGGATCGCCGTCATCGACCGGGGACGCCTGCTCACCCAGGGCACCCCCCGCGACCTGCGCACCGCCCACGGACACCCCCGGCTACGCCTCCACCTGACCCGACCCGAACAGCACGAACAGGCCCGCCGGACCCTGGCCCCCCACACCGCCCACCTCGACACCGACACCGACGGCGCCCTCACCGCCACCGCCACCGGCCCCCACGGCACCGCCCGCACCGGCGCCGACCTCCTGACCGCACTCGACCGCGCACACGTCCAGGTCGACCGCCTCACCCTCGAACCGCCCACCCTGGACGAGGTCTTCCTCTCCCTCACCGAACGGAACCCCGCAGCATGAACCCGCCCACCGCCACCCACCCGCCCCACCGCCCACAGGACACCGACCGCACCGCCGCACTCGCCGAACTCATGGCCCACCCCGCCCCACCCCGGCCCGGACCCGCCCGCGCCACCGCCCTGCTCGGCCTGCGCGCCCTGTCCCAGCTGCGGCGCGAACCCGTCCAGCTCATCGACGTCACGGTCTTCCCCGTCCTGATGACCGCGATGTTCGCCTACCTCCTCGGCGGCGCCGTCTCCGGCACCACCGACGCCTACCTCGACTTCCTCATCCCCGGCATGACCGTCATGAGCGTGGTCCTGTGCACCGCCGGCAGCGGCGTGCGCCTCAACACCGACATCGCCCGCGGCGTCTTCGACCGCCTGCGCACCCTCGTCACCTGGACCCCCGCACCCCTGGTGGGCTCCCTCCTGGGCGACACCGCCCGCTACCTCACCGCCGCCGCCTGCGTCACGGCCGCGGGCGCGCTCATGGGATACCGCCCCGAAGGCGGAGCGGCCGGCACCGCCGCCGCACTGGCCCTCCTGACCGCCTTCGCCTTCGCCCTCTCCTGGGCCTGGCTGCTCGTGGGACTCCTGGCACGCACACCCGCCTCGGTCACCGCCGCCAGTACCCTCCTCTTCCCCCTCGTGTTCCTGGGTGACGTGTTCGTCCCCGCCCAGACCCTCCCCGCCTGGCTGCGCACCGTCGTCGAACTCAACCCCGTCACCCACCTCACCCGCGCCGTCCGCGACCTCACCGCGGGGGAGGGCGCCACCGCACCCGTCCTGTGGACCCTGGCCTTCTCCGCCGCACTCCTCGCCGTCCTCTCCCCCTGGGTGACGGCCCTGTACCGGCGCCGCTGAACCACCCGCACACGACGAAGGGGCCCCGCGGCACCCGCCGCGAAAGCCCCCACCGGACCCGCCCCTACGGGCGGACCCTCACTCCGTCTCCAGACCGGCCAGGTAACGGCGCACCAGACGCCGGCCCGCATAGCGCTCCCTGCGGTTGGCCGCCCTCACCATCGCCTGCCACTCCGCCCTGCACGCCCGGTCGTTGCACCCCGAACAGCAGGTGCGACCCCCCAGCAGCACACCGGGGTCCTCCCACCGGCACCGCGTCCCCTCGTCCCGGGGACCGGGACGCTCGGGCAGATCACACGGGCCGAAGCGGTGATCGTGCACCGCCCCGGGACCATGCTCGACATGGCGCACCCACAGGGGCTTGGTGGCGTCCGTACGGGACATCTCGTTCCTTCCGGAACCCGCCGCCCGCACCCCGGACCCTCCGGACGGGCGGCCGGATTCTGAACCTCACGACCACCACCTCCCGCCGTACACGCATGGACCCCGGACGATACCCCCCGCCCCCGCCACCGGCAAGGAAGAACCCCGGGGGAGCGCCCCCCCGCACACCACGACGGGCGCGGACCCCACGGCCCGCGCCCGTCCCACCGGGGGAGGGGGCTCACACCCCCGCCACCTCCCGCGCCCCCCGCGCGATCTGCACGTCCTCACGCGTGGGGACCACCAGCGTCCGCACCGACGCCCCCGCACCCGAGATGTCCGCCTCCCCGGACACCCCCTCGTTCGCCGCCCGGTCCACCACCACCCCCAGGAAACCCAGCCCCTGCGCCACCGCCCACCGCACCGGCGCCGACCGCTCGCCCACACCCGCCGTGAACACCAGCACGTCCAGACCGCCCAACGACGCCGCCATCGCCGCCACCGACGCCCGCAACCGGTGCACGTACACCCCGAACGCCAGCACCGACCGCTCCTCGCCCCGCCCGACCCCCGCCAGCACCTCCCGCATGTCCGCCGTCCCCGCCAACCCCACCAGACCCCCGCCCCGCTCCAGCCCCTCCGCCACCTCGTCCGCGCCCAACCCGCCCTCACGCTGCAACCACAGCACCATCCCCGGGTCCACGTCCCCCGAACGCGTCGCCATCACCAGCCCCTCCAGCGGCGTGAACCCCATCGTCGTGTCCACACACCGCCCCTCCGCCACCGCCGCCAACGACGCACCCGCCCCCAGGTGCGCCGTCACGATCCGGCGCCCGCCCGTCCGCCGCGCCGCCACCCCCGACACGTACGCGTGCGACAACCCGTGGAACCCGTACCTGCGCACCCCGAACCGCTCCCGCCACTGCGACGGCACCGCGTACGTGAACGCCTCCGGCCCCAACGACGCGTGGAACGCCGTATCGAAACACGCCACCTGCGGCACCCCCGGCACCGCCTCCGTGATCGCCTCCACCCCCGCCAGCGCCTTGGGCTGGTGCAGCGGCGCCAACGGCGTCAGCGCCGTCAACCGCTCCACCACCCCCGCGTCCAACCGCACCGGCTCCGTGAACTCCCGCCCCCCGTGCACCACCCGGTGCCCCACCGCCTCGGGGGAGGGCAGCCCCTCCAGGAAATCCCGCACCGCCGACGGATCCCACCCGCCGTCCACCAGCTCGACCGTCCGCGACCCCAGCACCGCGTCGTCGGAGTCCAGCAGGCTCAGCTTCAGCGTCGAGGACCCCGCGTTCACCACCAGCACCCGCATCAGTACGGCCACACCCAATCCCTGATGTCCGCCGGGTCCTCACCGTGCTCCCGTGTGTAGAGCCGGTGCCGCAACCGCTCGTCCACCATCCGCTGCCGGATGTGCGCCGCCCGCTCGCCCAGCCCCGGCACCCGGTCGATCACATCGATCACCAGGTGGAACCGGTCCAGGTCGTTGAGCATCACCATGTCGAACGGCGTCGTGGTCGTCCCCTCCTCCTTGTAGCCCCGCACGTGCAGGTGCCGGTGGTTCCGGCGCCGGTACGCCAACCGGTGCACCAGCCACGGGTATCCGTGGAACGCGAAGATCACCGGCCGGTCCGACGTGAACAGCGCCTCGTACTCCGCGTCCGGCATCCCGTGCGGGTGCTCGCTCGCCGGCTGCAACCGCATCAGGTCCACCACGTTCACCACCCGCACCCGCAGCTCCGGGAACAGCCGCCGCAGCAGGTCCGCCGCCGCCAGCGTCTCCAGCGTCGGCACATCACCCGCGCACGCCAGCACCACGTCCGGGTCCCCGCCCCCGTCCGTGCTCGCCCACTCCCAGATCCCGATCCCGCGCGTGCAGTGCAGCACCGCCTCCTCCACCGACAGGTAGTCCAGCGCGGGCTGCTTGCCCGCCACCACCACGTTGATGTAGTCCCTGGACCGCAGGCAGTGGTCCGCCACCGACAGCAGCGTGTTCGCGTCCGGCGGCAGGTACACCCGCACCACCGACGACGGCTTGTTCAGCACCACGTCCAGGAACCCCGGATCCTGGTGCGTGAACCCGTTGTGGTCCTGCCTCCACACGTGCGAGGTCAGCAGGTAGTTCAACGACGCGATCGGCCGCCGCCACGCCAGCCCCTGCGTCACCTTCAACCACTTCGCGTGCTGGTTGAACATCGCGTCCACGATGTGCACGAACGCCTCGTAGCAGCTGAACAGCCCGTGCCGCCCCGTCAGCAGGTAGCCCTCCAGCCACCCCTGGCACAGGTGCTCGCTCAGCACCTCCATCACCCGGCCCCGCCGGGCCAGGTGCTCGTCCACCGGGAGGATCTGCGCCCCCCACACCTTGTCCGTCGCCTCGTACACCGCCGACAGCCGGTTCGACGCCGTCTCGTCCGGCCCCACCAGCCGGAAGTTGTCCGGGTTGTCGCGGATGACGTCGCGCAGGAAGTGCCCCAGCACCCGCGTCGCCTCACTGGTGTGGGTGCCGTGCCCCTCGAACACCGACCCGTAGCGCCGGAAGTCCGGCAGCCGCAGGTCCTTCAGCAGCAGGCCCCCGTTGGCGTGCGGATTGGCGCTCATCCGCCGCCCGCCCTGCGGCGGCAGCCCGCGCAGCTCCTCCACCGGGGCGCCCGCCTCGTCGAACAGCTCCTCCGGCCGGTAGGACAGCATCCACTCCCGGAGCATCCGCCGGTGCTCCTCGTTGGAGCGCACCTGCGCCAGCGGCACCTGGTGCGACCGCCAGGTGTTCTCCACCGGGACCCCGTCCACCTCCCGCGGGCCCGTCCACCCCTTGGGGGAGCGCAGGACGATCACCGGCCACGTCGCCCGCCGCTCCAGCCCCGAGGTCCGCGCCACCCGCTGGATGTCGGCGATCCGGTCCATCGCCTCGTCCAGGGCCTCGGCCATCCGCCCGTGCATGTACACCGGGTCGTCGCCGCTGACCATGATCGGGTGGTAGCCGTGGCCCCGGAACCGCTGCAGCAGCTCGTCCTCGGGGATGCGCGCCGACACCGTCGGGTTGGCGATCTTGTAGCCGTTCAGGTGCAGGATCGGTAGGACGGCGCCGTCCTGCACCGGGTCCAGGAACTTGTTGGAGTCCCAGCTGCCCGCCAGCGGCCCGGTCTCGGCCTCGCCGTCGCCGACGATGCAGGCGACCACCAGGTCCGGGTTGTCGAACACGGCCCCGAAGGCGTGCGCGAGCGCGTAGCCCAGCTCGCCGCCCTCGTGGATGGAGCCCGGGGTCTCCGGGGCGACGTGGCTGGGGATGCCGCCGGGGAAGGAGAACTGGCGGAACAGGCGCTTCATGCCGGGCCCGTCGCGGCTGACGTCCCGGTAGACCTCGCTGTAGGTGCCCTCCAGCCAGGCGTTGGCCACGGCGGCCGGGCCGCCGTGGCCGGGGCCCATGATGTACATCATGTCGAGGTTGCGGGCCTTGATGACCCGGTTCAGGTGGGCGTAGCAGAAGTTGAGCCCCGGGGTGGTGCCCCAGTGGCCCAGGAGGCGGGGCTTGATGTGCTCGGGGCGCAGTTCCTCCCGCAGGAGGGGGTTGTCGAGCAGGTAGATCTGGCCGACGGAGAGGTAGTTGGCGGCGCGCCAGTAGGCGTCGATGCGTTGGAGTTCGTCCTGGCCGAGTCCCATGCTCTTCTCCCTGGATGGTGTGGTCGGGGGAGTGCGGGGATCGGCGGGCTCCCGGTGAGGGGGAGGGGCTCGTCGATCAGGGCCACGGTAACCGCGGGGGATCGCCGAACTCCAGACGCCGAGCCGGTCCGGTGACCTTCGGGGAGGCACGGGGTTCGGGTGCCCTGAAACGGTCATTGGGTGGGATGGAGTGGATTATGGGCATGAACTTCACAAGGACACGCAAATGATGCATAAAGCATGTTATGCATCAAAACTTGGCGGATGGGAGTGGGGCGGAGCGGGGGACGCCCACTGTTCGGCACTTGGCTGTTTCCGGCCGTTTCCGGTGGTCAGGGCCGGAGAGGGTGTCGAGCGGGGAGTCGGGGGCCGGGATGTCCGGAGTCCACCGGAGGTGGCCCTGGGTCGATACCGACGGGATGCGGCGGGCGGCGCCGCCCAGGAGCGATCCCACCAGCGGCGCGAGGGCCCAGGTGACGAGCGTGCGCGGGCGGCCGAAGACGCCGCGGGCGATGGCCGGCGGGCCGATGTCGCGGATGGACGCTCGGACCACGGGTCATGACTCTCCGGATTCGCCGATCACCATCCGTGGCCATCGTTCCCACGGCGAACGCGCCGCCCGTCGGCGCGCCCCGGATTCCGTCGGCGCTCGTGCGTGCTGGCGTTCGTCGAGCCCCAGGCGTCCGAGGCGCCCGAACAACGACCGAAGCGCTGGAACGCCTGTGGTGCGGGCGTTTCAGCCCCTCTCGGCCTTCCCGTACACACCGCCGATAATGCACATTATGTCAAGTAAACGGTGGGAGCGCCCTCCCCACAGGGTTTCCCGGCTCTCACCTCGAGGACAGAACCTGACCTCCACTCTTTCTAGGGTGGAGCCACGGACACGGAGCCACCCCCGAGGAGCACGATGGGCACCCCCACCACTTGGCAGGACATGACCGCGCGACGCCTGTGGCGGCACGGGCTTGCCGCCCCCGGCGACAGCGCCGCCGACGTCGTCTCGGCGATGTCCGGGGCCCACGCCCAAGTGATGTCGGCGGCCGAGCTGTCCGTGGGACTGCGTCTCAAGGGCGCGGACCGCACCCACGTGCGGTCCGCGCTGTGGGACACCCACGAGCTCGTCAAGACCTTCGGGCCGCGCGGGACCGTGCACCTGCTGCCCGCCCGGGAACTCCCCCTGTGGTCCGCGGCGCTGGAGGCGGCCGAACGCGCCCGGGGAGGCAAGGGCGCCCACAACGGCCTGCTCGCACCGGAGCAGGTCCGGGAGCTGGAGCTCGCCGTCACCGAGGTCCTCTCGGACCGGGAGCTGACCGTCGACGAGCTCACCGACGCGCTGGCCGAACACGCGGGCCCCTGGGCGGCGGACCGGGTCATGGAGGCCTTCCAGGACAGGTGGCCGCGCTGGCGGGCGGCCACGCAGACCCTGGCCAACCGGGGTGTGCTGTGCTTCGGTCCGACGCGCGGGCGCAGGGTGACCTACACGAGCCCGCGCCGTTGGCTGCCGGACTTCGCGCCCGCGGAGGCCGGGGCGGCGCTGGAGCACGTGGTGCTGTCCTATCTGCGGGCGTACGGTCCGGCGACGCCGCAGCACTTCGCGCAGTGGATGTCGGCTCCCCGGCGGTGGGCGAGCGCGCTGTTCGCGTCGTTGGAGGGGCGGATCGAGCCCGTGGAGGTGGAGGGGACGGTCGCCTACCGGGTGGCCGGGGACGTCGGGGAGGCTCCGGGGCCGGTGCCGGAGGTGCTGCTCCTCCCCTATTTCGACGCCTACACGGTGGGGTCGCACCCCCGTGACGTGGTCTTTCCCGGTGCGGTCGGGCAACGTGCGCTGGCGGCGGGCCAGGCGGGCAACTTTCCGGTGCTGTACCTGGACGGGGTGGCCGCGGGCGTGTGGCACCAGCGGCGTTCGGGGCGCCGGCTGGACGTGACGGTGGAGGCGCTGGTGCCGCTCTCGGCGGCCCGGCGCGAGGCCGTCGCGGAGCGGGTGGAGCGGATCGGCGAGATTCTGGAGGCGATGCCGCGGTTGACGTTCGGTGCCGTCACGGTGGGTCCGCACGCCTGAGCAGGGGGTCCTCTCCCCCGGCCTGCCGTTGAACTTGTGTTCGGTGATGTGCGTCACTCCGAGATGGCGTTTGCGGGTGGGCGTTCGGGTAGTGGGTTGGTGCACTCGCAGCTCCGTCCCGTACGGGTTCCGCAGTCCCGGGGCGTGTCGAGCGCGAGTGCCGGCCGCGCGCCGATCGGGGGTGACGTGCGTGGCCGCGCCGCGGCCCCGGTCCGGGGGGAACCGGGGACGGCGCACCGAGAGGGCCCCTGCGCGGCGCCGCGTCGCGCGGGGGCCTCCCGGAGCGGGGACACTTCGTCGGCCGGCGAAACGAGTCGTGCCTAGGTTTTCGACCATGACTTCCGACGGACATCTGCGTATCGAACCCCGCATCCTCTACTTCGGGACCCCGGTGGCCCTGCTCTCGACGCTCAACGGTGACGGGACGCCCAATCTGGCGCCCGTCTCGTCGGTCTGGGCGCTGGGGATGACGGTGGTGCTGGGGCTGGGGGCCACCGGGCAGACGGCGCGCAACCTGGGGGAAGGTGCCGGGCTGGTGGTGAACCTGCCCTCTGCCGACCTGTGGGAGCGGGTGGAGCGGCTGGCGCCGCTGACGGGGCGGTACCCGGTTCCCGAGGGGAAGCCGCCGGGCTGCCGGTTCGAGGCGGACAAGTTCGGCGCGGCGGGCCTGACGGCCCAGGAGTCGGAGCTGGTCGGTCCCCCGCGTGTGGTGGAGTGCCCGTTGCAGTTGGAGGCGGTGGTGCGCGAGGTGCGGCCGGACGGTTCCGGTGCCCATGTGGTGGTGGAGGCCGAGGTGGTGCGAGTGCATGCCCGGGAGGATGTGGTGGTGCCCGGGACCGACCATGTCGATCCGGAGCGCTGGCGGCCGCTGGTGTACAGCTTCCGGCACTACTTCGGGCTCGGCGCCGAGGTCGGCCACTCCCACCGCTCCGAGACCGCCGGGGGCCGCTCCCCCGTGCCGGTGCGGGGTGTCGCGTCGTAGGGCGGGTGCGTTCCGTTCGGCCGGCCCCGCCGCCCGGGGCGGCCTACCCCGCGCCGGCGGTGGGCAGGTTCCGGTGGCCGGGTGGGGCCACGGCCGAATGTGGCCGGGGAACGCGAAAAGCCCCGGACTCCGGGAGTCCGGGGCTTCAGGGCGGTCGTGGTCCGGCTACTTGGGGCCGAAGACCATCACCGTGATGCCGTTGGCGAACTCCCTGGTCCGGAGCCGCTCCAGGTGCGTGATGTCCAGGCCGTCCAGCAGCCGCTGCCCGCGGCCCGCGATCACGGGGAACATCCACAGGTGGAACTCGTCCACGAGGCCGTGCTCGATCAGGGTGCGGTCCAGCTCTCCGGTGCCGAACTTCAGGAGGTTCTTGCCGGGCTCCTTCTTGATCCGGGCGACCTCCTCGGCGACGTCGCCCTTGATGACCGTGGCGTTCCAGGCGGTCTCGGTCCCGATCAGTGTCCGGGAGGCCACGTACTTGGGCAGGGCGTTGATGCGCTTGCTGTAGTCGTCCCCGTCCCTGTGCGGCCACGTCGCCGCGAACCCCTCGTAGGTCTGGCGCCCCAGCAGGAGCGCGTCCGCTTCGCCCAGCAGTTCGGCGGCGTAGGAGGAGTGCTCCTCGTCCCAGTACGGCGCTCCCCACTTCTCGGGGGAAGAGAGCACGCCGTCGGTGGTGATGAACGTCGATTCGATCAGCTTGCGCATTTCGCTCCACAGTGTCTTCGTATGACTCTTGACTCTCACTCTCTTGTCGAACGGGGCGGGCCCGGATCGACACGGGGCTGAATTTTTTTTTGAGGGATGGGATCTGGCAGAGGCCGACATCGGCTGCGGCCGCCCCACCTGGTGGGGCGGCCGCAGGGGGTTGCCAGGGTTCGGCGACCAGGCGCATCCGGCGCCCGCTGTCGACCGCCACAGGGAGCGGGCGCCCGCCTCGCGCCACCGCCGCACAGGCCGCGGGGCGGAGACGATGGGCATCGTCATCCCAACCCTGCGGTCACGAAGGAGCGCCACCATGGCCGACACCGTCCTGGACGTCACCGACACGGACTTCGAGGCGAAGGTCGTCAAAGCACAGGGGCCTGTTCTGGCTGTCTTCCGGGCCGAGTGGAGCGGCGTGTGCAGGACGCTGGACCCGGTCCTGGGCGAGGTCGCCCACGAGTTCGCGGACCGGGTGACCGTTGCCCGGGCCGACGTCGACCAGAGCTCCCAGACGGCCTCCGAGTACGGCATCACGGCGACCCCCACCCTGCACGTCTTCAAGGACGGGCAGATCTTCGCCACCTGGATCGGGCCCGCCTCCAAGGGCAAGGTGGTCGAGCTGGTCACGCCGCACCTGTGACACCCGCCCCGGGCCGGGCCCCGGAACACGCGACAAGCCCCGCACCTCGGAAGTTCCGGAGCGCAGGGCTTCGTGGTGCGCGGGGCGCGGCGCTCGGTGCCGGGCTTGTCCGGCTCCGGCTCGGGGGGCGGCGGGACCGGGCCCAGCGGGTCGAATCCGCGGCCGCCGATGCGCTCTCCTCCGCCGGGCCGGCCCCAGCGCATCGTCGGCGCGGAGATCGACGCCTTGGACCGTGTGATGCGTCGACGGGAGCTACGGCGGACGTTCATGTTCTGGGCGTGGGGCACGATCGCGATCACCTGCCTGGGCGCTCTGGTGGGGTTGGTGCTCGACGGGGTCGACGGGGTGTTCGCGATAACCCCGTGGGTTTTCCTGGCAGCGCTTTTCATGGCCGGTATCAATCTGAGCTTCGATATCTACATGAGGAACGACTAGCACCCCCGGACACCGGGTGCGCGGGCGGCGATCCGGCCTTGGAGACACGAAAAGCCCCGCATCCCGGGGGTGCGGTGCTGGGCGGTGTGGCGGGGTCATCGCCCCTTGCCGGCGTACTTGGTTCGCCCCTGCCATTGGAGGGTGCCCGGTACTGGCAGGATCGGCCGTGTCGGTCCGGTGCCCGGGGTGTGGCCACTCCCCTGCCGGGCCCGCTCGGGTGGAGGTCGCCGGTGGTGGAATTCGTGTGCGCGGGATGCGGGACGGTGCTGAGCGCGCCGGTGGAGCGGGTGGCGCTGCCCGACCACGCGCACCAGAAGTGGGGCAACGGTGTGCTGATGCCGGTGTTGATGCGTTCGGGGACGTATGCGATGGACCCCCGGCGGTCGGGTCCGCCGTGGCTGCCGTGGGAGGCGGTGGACGAGGCGGAGGCGGCGGCCCACGGTGTTTTCGCCCCGGTGTACTCGGTGCCCCTGGGGGCCGCGGGTGCGGTGGTGCTGGCCCCGGGTGACGTCCGCGGGACGGTGCTGGTGACGGAGTGGTGCGCCGGTTACTGCTGCGGCTTGGACGGGTCTGCGGGGCCGAACCTGGCGTGCGCCGGGTGTGGGCGGGCGGTGGGCGCCCGGATCGACGACTGTTCGCTGTGGCAGTCGGTGCGCCTGGAGGCGGGCGCGGTGCGGGCGGTGGGTTCCGGGGTCGTGCCTTCGGGGTGGGCGCGGGCGCTGGCGGATGCCCGGTGGGAGGAGCCTCCGGGCGGGGCGGCGCCGGAGCCCGGGTCGGGGGCGTGGCCGAGGGCCTCGGCTCTGGAGGGTGTGTGGGAGGCCGCCGTGGGGGCGGCGCTGGCGCATCTTGTGGTGGCGGGAGCGGGGGCGGGTGTGGTGTGCGAGGGGGTGGCGGCGGTGCTGTTCTCGGCCGCGTGCGAGGCGCTGCTCCCGGCCGGGGACCGGGGGTTGCGGACGGCGCCGGCGGGTCCGGGGCTCGGTGTGCCGGACGCGGATGTGCTGGTGGTGCCGGTGCATCCGCAGACGGGCGAGGTGTGGCGGCCCGGTGGGGATGTGCCCGTGGTGCCGCTCGCCGCGGGCGCCTGGGCGCACCTGGTGCTGCCGGGCGGGGCGGCGTCGGCCGTCGAGTGGGGGCGGGCGCCGGAGCCGGCGCTGCTCGATGAGGTGTCGGTGGGGGTGCTGCCCCACCGGCGGTTCCGTCCGGACCGGGGGGTGTTCCTGGATGTGCTGGCCCGGCTCCCGCAGGTGCGGGAGCCGGGGGTGCGCGCGGTGTACGAGCGGGTGCGGGGCTCCTGGGACGCGTTCTAGGCGCTGTCGCGCGCCGGTTGGGTCAGCCGGTGGGGACGGCGCGGCGGA
Source organism: Nocardiopsis changdeensis (assembly GCF_018316655.1). Classification (GTDB taxonomy): domain Bacteria; phylum Actinomycetota; class Actinomycetes; order Streptosporangiales; family Streptosporangiaceae; genus Nocardiopsis; species Nocardiopsis changdeensis. The sequence continues at coordinate 3,424,854 of NZ_CP074133.1, forward strand.
AGGTGCGCCGGTAGGCGGCCGGGGAGACGCCCAGGGCGGCGCGCAGGTGCTGGCGCAGGGAGGCGCCGGTGGCGAACCCGACCCGGGAGGCGACCTCCTCCACGGCCAGGTCGGTGGTCTCGAGCAGGTGGCGGGCGCGTTCGACGCGCTGGGCGGTGAGCCAGCGGCCCGGGCTGGTGCCGACCTCGTCGGTGAAGCGGCGTACGAAGGTGCGCAGGCTCATCCGGGCGTGGGCGGCCAGGTCGGCGAGGGAGAGGGGTTCGTCCAGGTGTTCCAGGGCCCACTGGCGGGTGGCGGCGGTGCCGGTGCGGTCGGGGTCGGGCACCGGGTGCTCGATGTACTGGGCCTGGCCGCCGTCGCGCCAGGGCGGGACGACGCACATGCGGGCGACGTGGTTGGCGACCTCGCTGCCGTGGTCGCGGCGGACCAGGTGCAGGCAGATGTCCACTCCGGAGGCGGCGCCGGCGGAGGTGAGCAGGTCGCCGTCGTCGACGAACAGCACGTCCGGGTCCAGGTCCACGTGGGGGTACCAGGTGCGGAAGATGTCGGTGAGCGCCCAGTGGGTGGTGGCCGGGCGTTCGTCCAGCAGGCCGGCGGCGGCCAGGGCGAAGGCGGCGGTGCAGATGGACACCAGGCGGGTGCCCGGGCGCAGTCCGGTCAGGGCTGCCAGCAGTGCGGGCGGGGGTTCGCGGGTGATGCGTCCGGTGTCGAACGGGGGGATGACGACAGTGTCGGCCCGGGCCAGGAGTTCGGGGCCGTGGTCGACGGTGATGGAGAAGTCGGCGTTGGTGGGGACGGTGGGGCCTTCCAGGGCGCAGGTGCGCACCAGGTAGCGCCCGTCGGCGGAGCCGAACACCCGGGCGGGGATGCCCAGTTCGAAGGGGTAGACGCCGTCCAGGGCCAGGACGGCGACGAGGTGGGGTCGGGGTTCGGCGCTCATGGCATGATCGTATCGAAAGATGGCGATCATGCCATTGTTCGTCCCCCGGCTGCGGAGCAGGCTGGTCCCCATGAGTCACACGAGCGATGACGCGATGATGCGGGCGGTCTCCCAGGACGCCTACGGCGGCCCCGAGGTGCTGCGGGAGGTGCGCCTGCCGCGGCCGGTGCCCGGGCCGAGTCAGATCCTGGTGCGGGTGCGCGCCGCCGGGGTCAACCCCACCGACTGGAAGCACCGGGCGAACGCCGGGTTCCTGGACCGGCTCCCGCTGGTGCTGGGCTGGGACGTGGCCGGTGTGGTGGAGGCGGTCGGGTACGGGGTGACCCTGTTCGAGCCGGGCGACGAGGTGTTCGGGATGCTGCCGTACCCGTACGGGGTCGGCTCGCACGCCGAGTACGCGGTGGGGCCGGCCCGGGCGTTCGTGCGCAAGCCGGCCGGGATCGACCACGTCCAGGCCGGGGCGCTGCCGCTGGTGGCGCTGACCGCCTGGCAGGCCCTGGTGGACACCGCGGACGTGCGGCCCGGGCAGCGGGTGCTGGTGCACGCCGCCGCGGGCGGGGTGGGGCACGTGGCGGTGCAGATCGCCAAGGCCCGCGGGGCGTACGTGATCGGTACCGCCAGTGCGGCCAAGCACGGGCTGCTCAAGGAGTGGGGTGCCGACGAGGCGGTGGACTACCGGGAGGTGGACTTCGCCGAGGTGGTGCGGGATGTGGACGTGGTGCTGGACCCGTTCGCCGGTGAGGTGCTGGACCGGTCGCTGGGGGTGTTGCGGCCGGGCGGGATCGCGGTGTCGATCCTGGCGGTGACCGCCGGGCACCGGGCCCGGGCGCGGGAGTTGGGGGTGCGGGTGGCGGGCCTGCTGGTGGAGGCCGATCACGCGGGGATGGCGGCGGTGGCGGACCTGGTGGAGCGCGGTCTGCTGCGGGCGCACGTGCAGGAGGTGTTCCCGCTCGCGGAGGCGGCCCGGGCGCACGCGCTGGGCGATACCGGGCACGTGACCGGCAAGCTGGTGCTGGAGGTCTGATGGTGGGGCCGCCTCTGGTCGGGGCGGCCCCGCCTTGTTCCGTGTGGTGGTCAGGCGGTGGCGGGTTCGGGGAAGGGGACGCCGGTGGGGCGGCGGTGCGCCCAGGGGCGGGCCTGTTCCAGTTGGGCGGCCAGGCGCAGCAGGAGCCCCTCCCCCGCCGCCGGGGCGATGAACTGCACTCCCAGGGGCAGTCCGGTGTCGGTCCAGTGCAGGGGCACGGACATGGCGGGGGTGCCGGTGAGGTTGGCCAGGAGGGTGAACGGGGTCGCGGTCAGGTTGTTCATGACCTCGGTGGTGACCAGGTCGGTGCGGGTCACCAGCCATTCGGTGCGGGTGCGCACCAGGAGGCGTTCGGCGCCGCGCAGCCAGGCGGGCGGGTCCAGGCGTCCGATCGTCACCGGGGGGCCGGCGATGGTGGGGGTCAGCAGCAGGTCGTAGCGGGAGTGGAAGTCGGCCAGTGCCAGGATGTGGGCGTTCCAGCGGTCGTGGCCGCGTACGTAGTCGCCCGCGCTGCGGGTCCGGCCCATGGCGGCCAGGATGAGGGTGTCGGGTTCGAAGTCGTCGTCGGTGCAGCCGGTGTCGGCCTTGATGCCGTCGACCAGGGCGGCCATGGACCCGTACCAGAGGGTGAGGAAGTCCTCGGTCAGGGCGCGGCCGTCGATGGCGGGTTCGGCCTCGGTCACGTCGTGGCCCAGGTCCTCCAGCAGGGCGGCGGCGTCGCGTACGGCGCGCACGGCCTCGTGGTGGACGCGGGTGCCCAGGGGTGAGCGGTCGGTGAAGCCGATGCGCAGTCTTCCCGGGTCGCGGTCGGTCTCGGCGGTGTAGGGGCGTTCGGGCGGGGCGATGGGGTAGGGCGAGGTGGGTTCGGGGCCGGCCATGACGTCCAGGAGCAGGGCGCTGTCGCGGACGGTGCGGGTCAGGACGCCGTTGACGGAGGCGCCGTGCATGGGTTCGCCCCAGGCGGGGCCGAAGGGGACCCGGCCCCGGCCGGGTTTGAGGCCGAACAGGCCGCAGCAGGCGGCGGGGATGCGGATGGAGCCGCCGCCGTCGTTGCCGCCCGCGGCGGGTACGACGCCGGCGGCGACGGCCGCGGCCGAGCCTCCGGAGGAGCCGCCGGGGGTGTGGGCGGTGTTCCAGGGGTTGCGGGCGGGGCCGAACTCGCGGGGTTCGGTGATGCCCTTGGCGCCGAATTCGGGCACGTTGGTCTTGGCGAAGGGGACCAGGCCGGCGTCGAGCCAGCGGCGCACGATCTCGGCGTGGCCGGTGGCGGGCACGTGGCGCAGGGCGCGGTTGCCGGCGGAGGTGGGGAATCCGGCGTAGTCCTGGAAGAGGTCCTTGAGCAGGAAGGGCACTCCGGACAGGGGGCCTGTCGGGGGGTGGGCGGCCCGGCGGCGGGCCTCGTCGTACATCTTCAGGACGAGGGCGTTGAGGCGGGGTTCGACCTGTTCGGCGCGGCGGATCGCGGCCTCCAGCACCTCGGGGGCGCTCGCCCGGCCGGTGGCGATGAGGTCGGCCAGGCCCACGGCATCGTGTTGCAGGTATTCGTCGACTCGCATGCACGGAACCTAACACCGTTATGAAACGTGTTCTAGTTCTGTGCGGCTCACACCCGCAGGGTCTCGCCCTCGCGGGCGTGGGCGACCGGGTGCCCCAGGGCGGCGCCGGCGCGGGCCGCGGCCCGTTCGGGGGTCAGGGAGGGGCCGGTGTGGGTCAGGACCAGGCGGGCCGCCCCGGCCTCGGCGGCCGCGGCGGCGGCCTCCTCCGGGGTCAGGTGCGCCCGCTCCTCCCCCGGTGGCGGGGCGTCGTGGTCGGCCTCGCACAGGAACAGGTCGGCGCCGCGGGCGGCGTCCGCCAGCTGCGGGCAGGGGGCGCTGTCGCCGCTGTAGGCCAGGGTGCGCCCGTCGTGTCGGGCGCGCAGCGCGTAGGCCGGAACGTCGTGCACGACCGCGTGCGAGGTCAGTTCCAGGTCGCCCAGGCGCACCCGGTGGCCGTCGTGCAGGTCGTGGAAGGAGAACGTGTTCTCCAGGAACGCGGTGTCGGGGCGGCCGAAGAACCCCGCCAGCCGCCGCGCCAGCCCGGCGGGGGCGTAGACCGGGATCGGCCCCGCGGCGGCGAGGCCGCCGTAGCGCAGCGCGTAGAACGCCGCGGCCAGGTCGGCGCAGTGGTCGGCGTGCAGGTGGGAGATCCACACCGCGTCCAGGGCGGCGGGGTCGGCGTGGGCGCGCAGGGCCGCCAGGGTCCCGAACCCGGCGTCCACCCACACCGACCGCTCTCCCGCCCGCAGCAGGTACCCCGAGCAGGGCCGGTCGGGCAGCGGGGCGGGTGAGGCCGTGCCCAGCACGGTCACCGTCATGGTCATGCCGCGGCTCCGGGGCGCAGGCGGTCCAGCAGGCCGGGGGGCTCGGGGTAGGGGCGCTCGTCGGGCAGCAGGGCGGCGGCCGCCTCCGTCTCGCCCCGCCGGACCAGGTCGTGGACGCGGTGGACGGTGGGGGTGGTGTCGGTGATGGAGACGATCCATTCGTCGGCGTAGCGGGTGGAGGCCTCGCCCGCCAGCCCCAGCTGGAGGGAGCGGTGCTCCAGGGGGCGCAGGCGCAGGTCGCGTTCGGGGTCCCACTGCACCCGGGCGGGGGCGGCGGCCAGCTCCCGCCGCCAGGCGTCGCGGTCGGCGTGCACCCCGGGTTTGTAGTGGGACAGGCAGGCGTGGCGCAGCGCCCACTCGAAGCCCTCGCGGGTGATCTCCACCGCCAGCACGGTCTCCTGGCCCTCCTTGCGGGCCCATCCGCACCGGTACATCATCCACAGGAACGAGGGCTTGATCCAGGTCATGCGGCCGCGCTTCCAGTCGGCGGGGAAGCGGCCGTCCCGGGCGGCGGGCAGCCCCAGGCGCGGGGAGTAGGCCTGGTAGACGGTCACCGTGGTGTCGGTGTACCGGGCGCGGATCTGGTGGGGCGGGACCTCGGTGTTCACGGTATTCACCCTGGCCGCACCCGCCCCGTCCCCGCAAGCCGATTTCGCGGTGGTCAGCGGCCGTGCAGGGGGACGGCGGCCTTGAGGAGCATCTCCGCGTACTCGTCCTCAGGGTCGGAGTCCAGGATGATGGCGCCGCCCGCGCCGATGGTCAGCTCCTCGCCCCGGCGGACGGCGGTGCGGATGGCGATGCTCAGGTCCGCGGCGCCGGAGTCCGACAGGTAGCCCAGGGCGCCGGAGTAGACGCCGCGCGCCGACCCCTCCAGGGCGTCGATGATCTCCATGGTGCGCAGCTTGGGGGCGCCGGTCATGGACCCGCCGGGGAAGCAGGCGCGGACGGCGCCCACCGCCGACACGTCGGCGCGCAGCCGCCCGCGGACGGTGGACACCAGCTGGTGGACGGTGGCGTAGGACTCGGTGTACATGAACGCGGGCACGCCGACGGTGCCGACCTCGCACACCCGGCCCAGGTCGTTGCGGAGCAGGTCGACGATCATGAGGTTCTCGGCGCGGGTCTTGGCGCCGGTGCGCAGCTCCCGGGCCAGGCGGGCGTCGGTGGCCGGGTCGGGGTGGCGGGGGGCGGTGCCCTTGATGGGGCGGCTCTCGGCCTCGCCCTCGCCCGTCACCCGCAGGAAGCGCTCGGGTGAGGCGCTGAGCACGCTGGTGGGGCCCAGGCGCAGCAGGGCGGCGTAGGGCGCCGGGGAGGCGGCCCGCAGGCGGCGGTAGAAGTCCAGGTCGGTGCCGGTGTAGCGGGTGTGCAGGCGGTTGGTCAGGCAGATCTCGTAGCTCTCCCCCGCCGCCAGCTGGGCCAGGCACTCCTTGATGTCGTTGAGGTAGCCCTCGCGGGGGCGTTCCAGCAGGTGGGCGGGGTCTTCGGGGGTGGCGGCCGGGGCCGGGGCGCCCAGCGGGGGGAGGTCGGCCAGGGCGGCGGCGGTGGCCGCCAGCCAGGCGTCGCCGTCGGGTCCGTCGTCGGCGCAGACCAGGTGGGTGCGGCCGGTGTGGTGGTCCACGGCGATGAACCGGTCGCAGCGCAGCCACACCGCGTCGGGGGTGGGCGAGGTGTGGGCGGCGGGGGCGCCGCAGTCGGCCTTGAGCTCGTAGCCGAAGTAGCCCACGTACCCGCCGGTGAACTCGAAGGGCAGCGGGGCGGGGGTGCGCGGCCGCTGCCGGCGTTCCAGGGCGTCGAACACGGTGCCGGGCTCGGTGACGGCGGTGCCGTCGGGGTGTTGGACGCGGACGGGGCCGCCGACCCGGTAGGTGAGGACCTCGCCGGTGGCCGCGCCCAGGAACGAGAAGCGGGCCGGGCCCTGGGGGCGGGAGCTGTCCAGCCAGAACGCGTACTCGGCGTCGCCGTACAGGTGGGCGAAGGCGGCCTCGGTGTCCACCGCTCCCTCCAGGGTGCGGGTGCGCGGTGCGGTCCCGGGGAGGGCGGCGGGAGGGGCGGGCCGCGCGGACGGTGCCGGGGCGGGGCGGTGGGGGCGGGCCAGGTCCAGGAAGTTGCCGATGAGGGCGGCGCCGTGCTCCCCCGCGATCGACTCGGGGTGGAACTGCACCCCCCAGCGGGGCAGGTCGCGGTGCTCCAGGGCCATGACCACGCCGTCCTCGGCCCAGGCGGTGGCCGTCACCGGGGCGGGCAGGGGTTCGGGGACGGCCAGCGAGTGGTAGCGCACGGCGGTGAAGTCCTGGGGGATCCCCGCGAACAGGCCGGTGCCGGTGTGGCGGACGCGGGTGAGGTGGCCGTGCCGGGGCTGGGGGGCGGACTGGACGTCGGCTCCGGCCAGGTGGGCGATGGCCTGGTGGCCCAGGCACACCCCCAGCACCGGCAGGGGTGTGGCGGCCAGCAGTTCGGGGACGCGGCCCAGGTCGCGGGGGTGCTGGGGGCGGCCCGGGCCGGGCGAGACGACGACGGCGTCCAGGTCCGCGAAGTCGAACCCGTCCCAGGCGGGGTCGTCGTTGGTGAGCACGGCGGGCTCGGCCCCGGCGACCTCGGCGATCAGCTGGAACAGGTTGTAGGTGTACGAGTCATGGTTGTCCACGAGCAGAACGCGCATCCCGCCCCTTCTCCTGTGGATGGCGACATTCCAGGATACGGGGAGCCTTCCGGGGTCCGGTCGTCCACAGGGGCGCGGGACCCCCTGGTGCGGGCGGGGCGGCCCGGGTACACAGGAGGTGGGGACTTCCCCCGGCTGAAGGGAGTACGCGGTGACCGGTCTGTTCGTCACGGTCTCGGTCCTGGTGCTGGTGGCGCTGGGCGTCTATCTCGCGGTCACCGTCTCGGCCTCGGTGCGCGCGGGCAGGGCCGACCCGGGGCCGCGGCGCCCACCGGTGGACCGGGCCCAGGAGGAGCTGCGGCTGAGGTACGCGCGCGGGGAGATCGGCCGGGAGGAGTACCTGCAGCGCAAGATCGACCTCGAGTGAGCCCGCCCCGTTCAGGGGCGGCGGTGCGGTCCGGCCGTGGGCCGGGCCTCAGTGGTGCGGGATGGGAACGCCCGCGGAGCGGAGCTCGGCCTCGACCAGTGCGTTGAGCCGGGCCCAGGCCGGCGACCGGTCCTCGCGGTGGTGGTCGATCATCCCGTACCGGGTGGCGGTGTCGGGCCCGATCCTGAAGCCCGCCGGCACCGCCAGCAGTTCGCGGTCGGCCAGCAGGTTGGCGGCGATGGCCGTGGCGAGCTCCTCGATCCGGGGGTCCTCGGGTTCCCAGGACTCCGCCGCCACGCTGCGCTTGATCAGGTCGACGTACCCGGGGTCGTCCAGCCGGTGTTCGAGGTTGGTCAGGAAGTGGTCCAGGCCCTCCGGGGCCAGCGCCCGGAACAGCACCAGGGCCTCGCGTTGGCCGGCCACGTAGTCGGGGCCGAAGCCGAGTCCGGCCATCCGGTCCAGGACCGCGAGGGCGCGGTCGGACAGCAGGGCCCGGTCGTCGGCGAGCCGGTACAGGGCGTCCCGCCGGGCGATCAGGTCCGTGATCCGGTCGGTCAGGCGCCGCTCGACGTCGGCGAGAGCGTCGGCGAACCGCTCCGGGTCGGCGTCGAGCAGGGACGCGATCTCCGACAGCGGTACGCCGGCGGTGGCCAGTGTCCGGGCCTGGACCAGCCGCAGCAGGTCGTCCGAGCCGTACCTGCGGTAGCCCGAGCCGTCACGCCGCGGTTCGGCGAGGAGGCCGAGCCGGTGGTAGTGCCGCACGGTCTTGACCGTGACACCCGCGAACGCCGCCGCCTGCCCGATCGTGACGCCCTCGGCCCGGTCCCCCGTCATCGGTCCGGTCCGAGCGTGCGGTCGCGGCCGGGCGTCGCCCCCGCGGCCTCGGCCGGGGTGTTCTCGCGGGGCGCCGTGCCGGGGGCCGGATCCGGAGATCTCCCCGAACGGGGCGGGTTCGCTGTGGTCACATGGTGAGTGTGCACCCTGACCCTGGGGCGGGGTCAACCCGCGCGGCCACGGGTCGAGGGGCGCGCACGGTCCCGCGGCCCGGCGCGCCGCCCCTCGGCCACGGGTCGTCGGAATGTCGCAGAAAATGGGGGCTTGACCTTGCCCCGAGGTCAAGGTCGACGCTCAAGGCATGAGCGAAACGAAGAACACCGACCGGAACAACGAGACCGCGGGCGGGCAGGACCGCCCGGAACTGCGGGCGGCCCTCCAGGAGATCGTCGGCTCCGGGTTCGCGGGGGTGCAGCTGCGGGTGAACGACCGGGGCCGGGAGTGGGTCGGCAGCGCCGGGGTGCGCAAGCTGGGCGAGAGCGGTGAGCCGCCGACCGACGGGCACTTCCGGGTCGGCAGCGTGACCAAGACCCTGGTCGCGACCGTGGTCCTGCGGCTGGTGGCCGAGGGCGTGATCGGGCTGGACGACCCGGTGGCCGACTCCCTGCCCGGGTTCGGGCTGGACGGGAGGATCACGGTGCGGATGCTGCTGCAGCACACCAGCGGGGTGTTCAACTTCACCGGCGAGTTCGAACCCGACGGGACCCTCCTGCCGGGGATCCCGGCGCAGGGCCGGGAGTACGTGGACGGCCTGTCCCGCACCTACCGGCCGCAGGAGCTGGTCCTGCTGGCGTTGTCCGAGCCGGCCCGGTTCGAGCCGGGAACGGGCTGGAGCTACTCCAACACCAACTACGTGCTGGCCGGGCTGCTGGTCGAGGAGGTCACCGGCCGCCCGCTCGCCTCCGAGATGCGGCGGCTGGTCCTGGAACCGCTGGGGATGGCGAACACCGTGTCTCCGGAGGGCTCGCCGGAGATCCCCGAGCCGCACGCCCACGGCTACTACCGGTACGAGGACGAGGGCCGGTCGAAGCTGGCCGACGTCACCCGCATGAACCCCTCCTGGGCGTCCAGCGCCGGCGACATGATCTCCACCACCGAGGACCTCCACACGTTCATCTCCGCGCTCATGGGCGGCAGGCTCCTGCCGGCCCCGCTGCTGGCCGAGATGCGCACGCCCCACCCCGAGAGCGGCGACTTCCGCTACGGCCTGGGGCTGTTCGTGGAGGACACCGACTGCGGAGGCACGGTCTTCCACCACAACGGCGGCTTCGCCGGCTGGGCGGCGCTGATGTACAGCACGCCCGACGGGGGCACGACCCTCACCGCCTCACTGACCGTCGGGGACGGCGAGCTCGACTTCGCCGCCGTGGCGCAGGCGTTCGAGAAAGCGAAGCGGCGGCTCGTCGCGGAGGTCTTCTGCGGCGGGTCCCGCACGGCGAGCTGAGAGCGCCCCCGGACCCGCGTGCCCTCCCAGGACGGCCGGGGCGGGCGGGCCGCTCCTCCGCTCCCCCGGCCCCGTGCGGGGCCGGGCCCATCTTTCGGGGCTTACTCCGGTACCGAGCGCGCCCGCCCCGGCCCCGTGCGGGGCCGGGGCGGGCGCCGGATCCGGTGGCGGACGGGGGGGTGACAAACACGGAGGGGTCGTGTACGGTGTGCCCCGTCCTGTTGTCTACGAATGAGGTGGACGTTGCGCATCTGAGGTTCGCGATCATCACGCGGCACGGCCCCGACCGGCCGTTCGCCACGGCCCCGGGCCGTCGGCGGATCCGCGTGGATGGAACCTCGGTGCACGAGCCGTCCCCCAACGGGACCCTCTCACCTCTCCTGTCGGCCCCGGCCGCGTGGTGCTCGCATACGAAGCCCCTGTCACTTCGCTTCCGTATTGCGAGAGAACCATGTCCCAACCCACTGTCGCCGGTGCCTCCGTGGCCGTCTCCGCCCTGGGTTTCGCCTGGGCCGACGGCACGACCGTTTTCGAGGACCTGTCCCTGACCGTGGGCCGCGGCCGCACCGGTCTGGTCGGCACCAACGGCTCGGGCAAGTCCACCCTGCTGCGGCTGCTGGCCCGCGAACTACGGCCGGCCTCGGGGTCGGTCACCGTCGGCGGCCGCCTGGCCTACCTGCCGCAGAACATCACCCTGGACACCGGCCTGCGCGTCGACCAGGCCCTGGGCATCGCCGACACCCGGGCGGCGCTGGCCGCCATCGAGTCCGGCGACGTGTCCGAGGAGCACTTCGAGGCGGTCGGCGACGACTGGGACGTCGAGGAGCGCGCCCTGGCCACCCTGGGCGGGCTCGGCCTGGACGGCATCGATCTGGACCGCACCGTCGGGGAGATCTCCGGCGGCGAGGCCACCCTGCTGCGCCTGGCCGCCCTGCTGCTGGAGCGGCCCGACGTCCTGCTGCTGGACGAGCCCACCAACAACCTGGACCTGTTCGCCCGCAAGCGGCTCTACGACGCCGTGGACTCCTGGCGCACCGGCACGCTGATCGTGGTCAGCCACGACGTCGACCTGCTGGAGCGCGTGGACCGCATCGCCGAGCTGCGCACGGGGTCGGTCACCTGGTACGGGGGCGGCTGGTCGGACTACCAGGAGGCGCTGGCGGTGCAGCAGGAGGCGGCCGAGCGCGCCCTGCGGGCCGCCGACGCCGACATGAAGCGCCAGAAGAGGGAGCTGGAGGAGACACAGGTCAAACTGGCCCGCCGCCAGAAGCAGAACCGCAGGGTGCAGGCCCAGGGCGGCATCCCCAAGATCGCCGCCGGCAACCTCAAGCGCTGGTCGCAGGAGTCCTCGGCCAAGCTCAAGGGGGTGCACGAGGACCGGATGCAGGAGGCCCGCGAGCGCCGCGAGGAGGCCGCCGAGGCCGTACGCAGCGACGCCGAGATCAAGGTGGAGCTGCCCGAGACGGCGGTGCCCTCGGGGCGCGAGGTGCTCAAGGCCGAGGGGCTGACCCCGGTGCACGGGGCGCTGGCGAACGCGGACCTGTGGGTGCGCGGCCCCGAGCGGATCGCCCTGGTGGGCCGCAACGGGGCGGGCAAGACCACCCTGCTGCGCACCCTGCTCGGGGAGCTGGAGCCGAGGGAGGGGTCGGCGCGGGTGTTCGTCCCGGCCCGGTTCCTGCCCCAGCGGCTGGACGTGCTGGACGACGCCCTGACGGTGGCCGAGAACGTCGAGCGGCTGGCGCCGGGGGTGGAGGACCAGCGCATCCGCGCCCAGCTGGCCCGGTTCCTGTTCCGGGGGGCGCGCGCGGCGCAGGTGGCGGGGACCCTGTCGGGCGGTGAGCGGTTCCGGGCGGCGCTGGCGGCCCTGCTGCTGGCCTCGCCGGCGCCGCAGCTGCTGATGCTGGACGAGCCCACCAACAACCTGGACGTGTCCAGCGTCCGGCAGCTGACGGGGGCCCTGGAGGCCTACGAGGGCGCGCTGGTCGTGGCCAGCCACGACCTGCCGTTCCTGGAGTCGATCGGGATCACCCGGTGGCTGTTCGTGGGCGGGGAGCTAGTGGAGACCACCGCCGAGGGGGTGCGCGCCCTGCTGGCGGGCGAGCCGGCGGAGTGACGCCGTGCGCCCCGCCGCACCCGCGGCGGGGCGCGCCCGGTCATGCGCCGGGGTAGTCGCCGAAGGACCACAGGTTGCCCTCGGGGTCGCGGACGGTGAACTCGCGGGCCCCGTAGTCGGTGGTCTCCAGCGGCCGGACGATGTCGGCGCCGTGGCCGGCGGCCCGCCGGTACAGGGCGTCGGGGTCGGCGGTGACGACGTAGGTGCCCGCGGTGCCGGGCTCGCGCGACCACGCCCGGCCCGGGGTGTGGTCGCCGAGCATGATCCCGCCGGCCCCCTCGGGCCACAGGAGTTCGGCGTGGGCCACCCGCCCGTCGGCGTCGTCGTGGCGGGCGGTGGCGGTGAATCCGAAGGCCCCGGTGTAGAAGTCGATGAGCGCCGCGGCGTCACGCGCCTGCAGGGTCGCCCATACGCGCGGCCGCAGGGCCGCGGTGGTGGTGTCGTGTGTGCTCATGCCCCCAGGCTCCCCCGGGGGCGGGGGCGGCGTCTTGTACGTTCCGGAACTCCCGGGCGGCCCAGGCGGCCGGGGGCAGTCCGGCGAAGCGGCCGAACTCCCGGCTCAGGTGGGCCTGGTCGGTGTAGCCGGCCGCGGCGGCGGCGCCGGCCAGGTCGGCGTGCCCGTTGCGGCGGATCCCCGCGGCGATGCGGCGGCGGGCGTGGTCGAAGCGCATGAGGCGGGCCACGGTCTTGGGCGGGCGGCCGACCTCGCGGTGGAACAGGGTGCCCAGGTGGCGGGGGGTCAGGCCCACCTGCCGGGCGATGTCCTCCACGCGGGCCCGGCCGCCGGATTCCTCCAGCAGCCGCCAGGCGCGGGCGAGTTCGGGGCGGGGGCGCCGGTCGCGGTAGCGGTCGCGCAGGTGGTCCGCGATGAGCGCGAACCCGTCCTGCCAGGTGGAGGTGGCGGTGAGGCGCTCGTGCAGTTCCCGGCCGCGCGGGCCGGTCAGGGCGAGCCCGTCGTAGTCCTCCACGCCCAGGTCGGCGCAGGGGACCCCGAACAGGGAGCGCACGGCCAGGGGGTGCAGGGCCAGCTGCACCCCGGCCTGGCCGGGCTGCTGGCGCACGTGGGAGGCGCTCAGGTGGAGTCCGCCCAGGAGGACGGGGGCGGGTCGGGCCGTGGCCAGGGAGCGGGCGTCGGGTGCGGCGCGCACGCCCTCGTCGAGGCAGACGATGAAGGTGACGGTCGCCGAGGGCAGGCCCAGGTGGACCGCCTCGGGGACCGCCAGGGCCCGGTAGCCGACCATCGACACGACCCCGGGGGCGGTTCCGGCGGGGGCGGTGGCGAACTCCCAGGCCCGCTCCGGCTCGTCCATGCCTTCGACGCTAACAGAGCGGGCCCGCGCGGGTCGGCGGGTCAGCCGGTCATCTCCTCCAGGGTCTTGCCCTTGGTCTCCTTGACGAACCTCCACACGAACAGCAGCGACAGCACCGCGAAGCCGGTGTAGACGAGGTAGGAGCCGCTCAGGCTCCAGTCGCGCATGCTGGGGAAGGTGACGGTGACGGCCCAGTTGGCGATCCACTGGGTGGCGGTGGCCACGCCCATCGCGGCGGCGCGGATGCGCAGCGGGAACATCTCGCCCAGCAGCACCCACACCACGGCGCCCCAGGACAGGGCGAAGAACAGCACGAACGCGCTGGCGGCGGTCAGGGCCACCACGCCCCAGCCGAAGCTCAGGGTCACCTCCTCGCCGACGGCGGTGGCGTGCCCGAACGCGTAGGCGGCCACCGCCAGGGCCAGTGCCATGCCGGCCGAGCCCACCAGGAGCAGGGGGCGGCGGCCCACCCGGTCGACCAGGGTGATGGCCACGACGGTGCCGACGATGTTGATGATCGAGGTGAACAGGCTCAGCAGCAGCGAGTCCCCCTCGGGCACGCCCACCGACTGCCACAGGGAGGAGGAGTAGTAGAAGATGACGTTGATGCCCACGAGCTGCTGGAACGCCGACAGGGCCATGCCGATCCAGACGATGGGCAGCAGTCCGAGCCGGCCGCGCAGGTCGCTCAGCCTGGGGCGCGTCTCCGAGCCCAGGGCCGACCTGATCTCGGTGATGCGCCGGTCCAGCCGGGCGGGGCCGCCGCCCTCGACCTTGGCCAGGATCTCCTTGGCCTGGTCCACGAGTCCGACCCGCACCAGGTGGCGGGGCGATTCGGGGATGACCAGGGTGAGCAGCAGGTAGACGGCGGCGGGCACCAGTTCGGCGCCCAGCATCCACTGCCAGGCCTGGAGGGGGCCGAGCATGTTCGAGGCGCTGCCGCCGGCGGCCAGGGCGATGAGGTAGTCGGCGAGCTGGGAGACGGCGATGCCCAGCACGATGGCGAGCTGTTGCAGGGAGCCCAGGCGGCCGCGGTGGGCGGCGGGGGCGATCTCGGCGATGTAGGTGGGGGCGATGACGGAGGCCATGCCGATGGCGACGCCGCTGAGCACCCGCCACAGGATGAGGTCCCAGATCGCGAACGGCAGCGCCATGCCCACGGCGCTGACGGCGAAGAGCACGCCGGCGATGCGCATGGTGCGGATGCGCCCGTACCGGTCGGCGAGCGAGCCGGTGACGGCCGCGCCCACCGCCGAGCCGAGCAGGGCGGAGGCGACCGTGAACCCCAGGGTCGCCGAGTCGACGTCGAATCTGGCCTGGATGGCGTCGACGGCGCCGTTGATGACGGCGCTGTCGTAGCCGAACAGGAATCCGCCCATGGCCGCCGCGGCGGCGATCATGGTCACCTTGGCGAGGTCGCCTCCGCCCTCCGCGAGGCCCTCGGTCGCCCCCGCGCTGCCTTTCCCGGTCACACCCGCTCCCTTCCGCGGCGGCGCGCGCCGCCGGTCCCGGTCAGGGTGGCGGGGCGGGTGCGGGGCCGGCGGGCGCGACACCCCGGGGTGGGGCGAACCCGGGGGTGATCATGCCCGGGCCTTGGTCCGGGCCCGGGCGTGCGGGGTGGGCGGCCCCGGGTGTCAGCCGGTCATCTCCTCCAGGGTCTTGCCCTTGGTCTCCTTGACGAACCTCCACACGAACAGCAGGGAGAGCAGGGCGAACCCCGCGTAGATGAGGTAGGAGCCGCTCAGGGTCCAGTCGCGCATGCTGGGGAAGGTGACGGTGATGAGCCAGTTGGCGAGCCACTGGGTGGCGGTGGCCACGCCCATGGCCGCGGCGCGGATGCGCAGCGGGAACATCTCGCCCAGCAGCACCCACACGACCACACCCCAGGACAGGGCGAAGAACAGGACGAACGCGCTGGCGGCCACCAGCGCCACGGCCGCCCACGCGAACGGCAGGCTCACCGCGTCCCCCTCCACGACCGCGTGCCCGAACGCGTAGGAGGCGGTGGCCAGGGCGAGGGTCATGCCGGCCGAGCCCACCAGCAGCAGGGGTTTGCGGCCGATCCGGTCCACCAGCGAGATGGCGATGACGGTGCCGACGATGTTGACGATGGAGGTGAACAGGCTCAGCAGCAGCGAGTCGGACTCGGCGACGCCCACCGACTGCCACAGCGAGGAGGAGTAGTAGAAGATGACGTTGATGCCGACCAGCTGCTGGAACGCCGACAGGGCCATGCCGATCCACACCACGGGCAGCAGCAGGTAGGGGCCGCGCAGGTCGCTCAGCCTGGGGCGCACCTCCGAGCCCAGTGCCCGGCGGATCTCGGCGATGCGGCGCTCGACCCGTTCGGTGCCGCCGCCCTCCACCTCGGCGAGGATGGTGCGGGCCTTGTCGAGCCGGCCCACCCGGACCAGGTAGCGGGGGGACTCGGGGATGAGCAGGCTCAGCAGCAGGTAGAGCAGGGCGGGCAGGACCTCCACGCCCAGCATCCACTGCCAGGCCTGGAGGGGGCCGATCGTGTTGTGGGCGCTGCCGTCGGCGATCTGGGCGATGCCGTAGTTGACCAGCTGCGAGCAGGCGATGCCCAGCACGATGGCGAGCTGTTGCAGGGAGCCCAGGCGGCCGCGGTAGGCGGCCGGCGAGACCTCGGCGATGTAGGTGGGGGCGATGACCGAGGCCATGCCGATGGCGACGCCGCCCAGGACGCGCCAGGCGGTCAGGTCCCACACGCCGAAGGGCAGGGCCGACCCGATGGCGCTGGCCGCGAAGAGCACGCCGGCGACCTGCATGACCCGGATGCGTCCGAACCGGTCGGCCAGCGACCCCGCGGTGGCGGCGCCCAGCACGCAGCCCAGCAGCGCCGACGCGATGGTGAATCCCAGGGTCGCCGAGTCGACGTCGAACCTGGCCTGGATGGCGTCGACGGCGCCGTTGATGACGGCGCTGTCGTAGCCGAACAGGAATCCGCCCATGGCCGCCGCGGCGGCGATCATGGTCACGTGGACGATGTTGGCGTCCGCCCCCGCTCCCCCGTTGACGGTGCTCACGTTCGCTCCTTCCGGTGGGCGTTCTCTCCAGGGTGGTCCTCCTACCCACGATGCGTCACGGGTGCGCTACCGGTGGCGGGGCAACGATGGCCGACGCTTGGCCCGTTCGGGGGCGGGGCGTGGCCTGTGCGCGGCGGGGCGGGTCTGCGCGGCCCCCGGGTCCGGGGCGGGGACGGGTGCGCCCTTACAAGGAGTCGGCCGGTGTTTTTGGCGCGTCCGGGGGGTGCGCGGACCGGGGCCGCGCCCTCAGGATCGTGTGCTGTGACGACCTACCAGAACCTCGCCGACAAGGCGCTGCGCCGGGAACTCCCCTCCCGCGACGAACTGCGCGCCGTCCTGGGCTCCTCCGACGACGACCTGATGGACGTGGTCGCCGCCGCCTTCCGGGTGCGGCTGCGCTACTTCGGCCGCCGGGTCAAGCTGAACTACCTCGTCAACATGAAGAGCGGCCTGTGCCCGGAGGACTGCTCCTACTGCTCCCAGCGGCTCGGCTCGCGGGCCGAGATCGTCAAGTACACCTGGCTCAGGCCCGAACAGACCCGTGAGGCGGTCGCGCAGGGGGTGCGGGGCGGGGCCACCCGGGTGTGCCTGGTGGCGTCCGGCCGCGGGCCCACCGACCGGGACGTGGAACGGCTGGCCCCCACCGTCGAGGACATCAAGAGGGAGCACCCGGGGGTGGAGGTGTGCGCCTGCCTGGGGCTGCTGTCGCAGGGGCAGGCCGAGCGGCTGCGGGAGGCGGGTGTGGACGCCTACAACCACAACCTCAACACCTCCGAGGAGCGGTACGCCGACATCTGCACCACCCACGGGTTCGCCGACCGGGTCGAGACGGTGGAGCGGGCCGCGCACGCGGGGCTCTCGCCGTGCTCGGGGCTGATCGCGGGGATGCGCGAGGGCGACGACGACCTGGTGGACGCCCTGTACGCGCTGCGGGAGCTGGGCCCGGACTCGGTGCCGGTCAACTTCCTCATGCCGTTCGAGGGGACCCCGCTGGAGGGCACCTGGGAGCTGACCCCGCAGCGGTGCCTGCGCATCCTGGCCGCGGCCCGGTTCGTGTTCCCGGACGTGGAGGTGCGTCTGGCGGGCGGGCGGGAGATCCACCTGCGCACCCTGCAGCCGCTGGCGCTGCACATCGTCAACTCGCTGTTCCTGGGCGACTACCTCACCAGCGAGGGGCAGGCGGGCAGGGCGGACCTGGAGATGATCGCCGACGCCGGGTTCGAGGTGCAGGGGGCGGGAGAGCCGACCCTGCCCGCCGAGCGCCACGACCTGCTGCGGCCGCGCCGCCGGGGTGCCGGGACCGCTCTCCCGCCCAACGCCTGACACCGGTTCCGGGCGCCGTCCCCGCCCGGAACCGGCGGCTCAGCGCGGCTGGGGGACCTGCTCGGCGCCGTTCCACTCCTGGTACTGGCGGGCGGCAGCGGCGGCGGCCTGGTCGTCCTGGCGGTCGCGCACGCACTTGGCCAGGGTGAAGGTCGCGGTGATGACGTAGAGCAGGCCCATGCCGAGGAAGGCGCGCATCCACAGGTCGACGGGCAGGAGGACCACTCCGACGCCCAGGCCGACGGAGGCGGCGGCGAAGGAGACCACGGACTGGAGGTAGAACTGGGGGGTGGACCGGGGGGTGGGGGCGAACGGGTTCATGGGCCCATGGTCTCCGGGGCGCGGGCGGCGCGCCTGAGTACGCCTACTCAAGTGCCGGCCCGGTGCCGCCCGGGCGGCGGTCCGCGCGGTCAGGCCGGGGCGGTGGGCCGGTCCGGGCGCAGGGCCGCCAGGTCCTGTCCCGGTTCGCGGCCCGTCGCCAGGCGGGCGGCGACCGCGCCCTGGTAGGCGCCCAGGGACAGGCCCTCCCCGCCCAGGCCGGTGGCCACGATCACCCCGGGCAGCCGCTCCAGGGGGCCCAGCAGCGGGAGCCCGTCGTGGGTGCCGGGGCGAAAGCCCACCCGGGTCTCCACCACGGTGGCGTCGGCCAGGCCGGGCATCAGCTCCAGGGCCGAGGTGAGGTTCTCGGCCAGCCCCTTGGCGGTGACGCGGCGGTCGAACCCGGCCTCGGGCTCGCGGGTGCCCCCGGTGACGACGCGGTCGGGGCCGAACGCGACGGTGTGGCTCTGGTGTTCGCCGAAGCGCACCACCGGCCAGGGGCGGGTGTCGGTCCCGGGCAGCGCGAAGTGGGTCATCTGGCCGCGCACCGGGAACACCGGCAGCTCCACCCCGGCCACCGACAGCAGGCGCCCGGTCCAGGCCCCGGCCGCCACGATCACCGCCGGCGCCTCCAGGTCCTCGCCGCCCACCCGCACCCCGGTGACCCGGTGGCCGTTCCACAGCAGGTGGGCGTCGCCCTTGCGGTAGTGCAGCCCGCGTTCCTCGGCGGCGTTGAACAGGGCGTCGCGCAGCACCCTGCCGTGGACGCGGGCCATGCCCTCGACGTACACGCCGCGGTAGGCGGCGTCCAGCAGGGGGAAGCGTTCGCGGGGCTCGCCCGGGGCCAGGCGCTCGACCCGGCCCATGCCCTCGTACCCGGGCATGGCGGCCAGGGTGGAGACCAGGTCGTACCCGGCGTCGTCGCCCTCCAGGTCCACGGACATGCCGCCGACGCGCTCGTACCCGGTGGCCTGGCCGTCGTCGGCGAGTTCGGCGATGAGCGCGGGCAGGTGGGCGGCGGCGCCCCGTTTGAAGGCCTGCATTCCGGGGTCCTCCCAGGGGAAGGGCCAGGGGAAGACGACGCCCTGCCCGGCGGCGGTGGCCTGCCCGGTGTGGGCGGAGTCCACCAGCGCGGTGGACACGCCCTTGCCGGCCAGGTGGAACGCCGCGCTGGCGCCGACGATGCCGCCGCCGACCACGATCACGTCCATCGCATCCTCCAGGGGTCCTCCGGGGCGGTCGACCACACTATGCCGCCGGTGCGGTGCCCTCCAAGCGTTCGGGCACGTGTCGGGGCCCGGTCCGCGCGGTGGGCGGTGCGGCCCCGCCGGGCGCGGTGCGGCGCGAACGAGCCGAAAGACCCGCGTGCCGTATCCGGGGGCGGGGTAGGCAGCGGCGATAGGTTGTGCGCTCCAGCGAGGAGCACACCCGTTTCCGGAGGTAGAACACGTGAACACGCACTCTCCCGGGGTCGCCCTGATGCGCCGGCCCGGGCCGGGCCTGGCGCAGGGCATCGTCACCCACATCGAGCGGGTGGAGGTCGATCCGGTGCTGGCCGCCCGCCAGTACACCATCTACCAGGAGGTGCTGTCCTCGGCGGGGTGGCGGGTGTTCGAGGTGGACGCGGCGCCCGAGCACCCCGACTCGGTGTTCGTCGAGGACTCGGTGGTGGTGTGCGGGGACCTGGCGGTGCTGACCCGGTCGGGGGCGCCGGAGCGGCGCGGGGAGGTCGACGGGGTGGAGGCCGCGGTGCGGCGGCTGGGGCTGCGGGTGGCGCGGATCGAGCCGCCGGGGGTGATGGACGGCGGCGACGTGCTCCAGGTGGGCGCCACGGTGTACGTGGGCCTGGGCGGGCGTACCGACGAGGCGGGCGCGGCGCAGCTGGAGCGGCTGCTCAAGCCGCTGGGCCGGGAGGTGCGGCGGGTGCCGCTGGGCGCGGTCCTGCACCTGAAGTCGGCGGTGACGGCGCTGGGCGACGGGACCCTCATCGGGCTGGAGGAGCTGGTGGACGCCTCGGCGCTGCCGCCGGTGCGCCGTCCGGCGGAGGAGCCCGGGGCGCACGTGCTGCCTTTGGGCGGACGGGACGTGCTGATCAGCGCGGCGGCGCACGGCACCGTCCACGAGCTGGCCGGGCAGGGGTGGCGGGTGCTGCCGGTGGACATCTCCGAGTTCGAGAAGCTGGAGGCGTGCGTGACCTGCCTGAGCGTGCTGGTCCCCGACCTGTGACCGGCCCCACCTCCAGGCCGTTTGCCATTGCGGCAAAGTTTTTTGTGTTTTTTGCGGGCCGGACCGCATCCTGGCCGTGGAGGTGATCGAGGTGACGGAGAACGGCGCCTACGACTACGACGTGGTGGTGATCGGCGGCGGTGCGGCCGGGCTGAGCGGGGCGGTCGCCCTGGCCCGGTCGCGCCGCTCGGTGGCGGTGGTGGACGCGGGCGAGCCCCGCAACTCCCCCGCCGAGGGTGTGCACGTGCTGCTGGGCCGGGAGGGGGTCTCCCCCCGCGAGCTGGTGGCCCGGGGCCGCGAGGAGCTGCGCTCCTACGGCGGTGCGGTGGTCGAGGGCGAGGTCGTGGGGGCCTCCCGCGGCGACGACGGCCTGTTCGCGGTGGCGCTGGGCGACGGGCGCACCCTGCGGTCGCGCCGCCTGCTGGTGACCACCGGCCTGGTCGACGAGCTGCCCGGCGTGGCGGGCCTGCGGGAGCGGTGGGGGCGCGATGTGCTCCACTGCCCCTACTGCCACGGCTGGGAGGTGCGCGGGCAGCGCATCGGTGTGCTGTCCGTGGGCCCGATGTCGGTGCACCAGGTCCTGCTGATGCGGCAGCTGAGCGACGACGTGGTGTTCTTCGCCCACACCGCGGCGCCCATCGGCGCCGAGGACCGCGAGCGGCTGGAGGCGCGCGGCGTGGAGGTGGTCGAGGGCGAGGTCGTCGCGGTGGAGACCGACGGCGACCGCCTGAGCGGGGTGCGCCTGGCCGACGGCCGGGTGGTGGAGCGCGACGCCGTGGCGGTGGCCACCCGCATGGTGGCGCGCGCCGGCTTCCTGTCCGCCCTGGGGCTGGAGGTGCGGGAGCACCCGATGGGGGTGGGCGAGCACGTGCCGGTGGAGGCCGGCGGGCGCACCGGGGTGCCGGGCGTGTGGGCGGCGGGCAACGTCACCGACCTGATGGCCCAGGTCGGCGCGGCCGCCGCGGCGGGCACCATGGCGGGCGCGCAGATCAACGGCGACCTGGTCATGGAGGAGACCGACCGCGCGGTCGAGCGGATGCGCGCGCGGCGGCCGTTCTCGGCCGAGGCGCGGGTGCACGAGGCGGTGGCGGGCGAGAGCCGCCACGGACTGTGACGCAGGAAATGGAACGAGGGGGACGTATGGGGCAGGAGTTCGACCGGGCCTACTGGGAGGACCGCTACCGGGAGCACGGCCACGGGTACGGCGCGCCGCCCAACCCGCAGCTGGTGGCCGAGGTGACCGGGCTGGCCCCGGGGCGGGCGCTGGACGCCGGGGCGGGCACCGGGGCCGAGGCCCGGTGGCTGGCCGGGCAGGGGTGGGAGGTGACGGCCGTGGACATCTCCCAGGCGGCCCTGGACGCCGCCCGCGAGCGCGCGGCCGCGCTGGACACGGCGGTGGCCGGGCGCATCACGTGGGTGCGCGCGGACCTGACCGAGGAGATCCCCGGGTCCGGGTTCGACCTGGTGTGCAGCCACTACGCGCACCCCACCGGCGGGTACCGGGCGTTCTTCGACCGGCTGGCGGCGGCGGTGGCCCCGGGCGGCACGCTGTTCGTCGTCGGCCACGACCACGCCGACGACCACGGCCACGGGCACGGCGGGTCGCTGGAGCACTCGCGGGTGGGTGCCGCCGAGGTCGCCGAAGGCCTCGACGAGAGGGAGTGGGAGGTGCTGGTGAGCGAGTCCCGCAGCCGCGAGGTCGACCGGGGCGGGCACCGGGCCGTCCTGCACGACTCGGTGCTGCGGGCCCGCCGCCGCGCCTGAGGCCGGGACCGGGGCGGGCGGTGCCCGCCCCGGTCAGAGCCAGTCGTGTTCGCGGGCGTAGCGGGCGGCCTCGTGGCGGGTCCGGGTCTGGGTCTTGTGCATCGCGTTGGACAGGTAGTTGCGCACGGTGCCCTCGGCCAGGTGCAGGCGCGCGGCGATCTCGGCGACCGAGTACCCCTCCCGGGTCTCGCGCAGCACGTCGACCTCCCGGTCGGTGAGCGGGGAGTCGTCGATGACGGCCAGCGCCGACACGTCCGGGTCGATCCACCTCCTGCCGGCGTGCAGGGCCGCGATGACCTCGGCGATGTGCGCGGGGTCGGCCGCCTTGCTGACGAAGCCCTGGACCCCCAGTTTGAGCGCCCGGCGCAGCACCCCGGGGCGGGCGTGCCGGGTCAGCATGAGGACCACCTGTCCGGGGTGCTCCCGGCGCAGCCTGGCGACGGCCTCCAGGCCGTCGGTGCCGGGCATCTCCAGGTCGATGACGAGCACGTCGGGCCGGTGCCGCAGTACCGCCTCCACGGCCTGGGCGCCCTCGGCGGCCTCGGCGAGCACGGAGATGTCCCCCTCCAGGGGCAGCAGCGCCGCCAGGGCCGACCGCAGCAGGGCCTCGTCGTCGGCGAGCACCACGGTGGTGGTCATGGGCGTCCTCTCGGGGTCGTGGTCAGCGGCCGGTGTCCGCGGCGGGGAAGGACACGGCCGTCAGAAAGCGGCCGTCCTCGCGCCGCGCGGTCAGGGTGCCCCCGGCCCCGGCGACCCGTTCCGCCAGGGCGGCCAGCCCGCGCAGGGCTGGGGTGGGGCCCCGGCCCGCGCCGTCGTTGGTGATGATGATGCCCGTCTCGACCAGGGTGATCCCCACCCGGCCGGCCTGGGCGTGGCGCAGGATGTTGGTGGTGGTCTCTCGCAGCACCTGGCCGACCAGTTCCGCGGAGCGCTCGTCCACCTCGCCTTCGCGTTCCACCTCCACCCGGATGCCCGCGGCCTCGAACAGGTTCTTGGCGTTCTCCAGCTCCGCGGACAGGTTGAGCCTGCGCTGGGCGTAGGCGAGCTCCCGGGTCCGGGCGATGGTGTCCCCGACCAGGTCCTGGACCTCGCCCAGTTCCCGTTCGGCCCGGTCGGTGTCGGTGCGCAGGAGCCTGCGGGCCAGGGCCGCCTTCAGTTTGACCACGTGCAGGGTGTGGCCCTGGATGTCGTGCAGGTCGCCGGCGAAGCGCACGCGCTCGCGCATGACGGCCACCTCCGCCTCGCGCTCGCGGGCCCGCTCCAGCTCGGTGAGGATGTCGCGGACCGCGAAGACCAGGGAGACGAGGACGAACCCGGTCGCGGCGACGGCGGCGGTGGCCACCCCGTACCGGAGCGCGGCCTCCAGGGGGCCCTCGGGTGCCAGCGCCGCCTTGACCGCGACCAGGGCCGCGCCGGCGGCGACGAGCGCCGCGGTGGCCGCCCTGGGGCGGCGCGACAGCTCGGAGACGGTGATGGTGGCCACGGCCGCGACGCTGTAGACGGCCGTGGCGGAGTCGGCGGCCAGGACCCCGAAGACCCACACGGCCGCGACGAAGGCCAGGCCGGGGAGGAGGACCGCGGCGCGTGGCTCACGGCCGGCGGCCCACCGGTTGACGATGAGCATGGTCACGGCCAGGGCCGCACTCATCATGACCGCTTCCTGCCAGGTCCCGGCGTCGGTCGCGATCAGCAGGGCGCCCACGGCGGCGATCGCCCCGGACACGATGTCCATGTTGAGCCTGCGCAGGCGCCCCTGGGTCTCCTCGGTCTGCTCCGGCCCCATGCGCGTCCCCCCGTGTCCGCGGCCGTCGGCGCGCCGGCCCGCGGACCCGGCGCGGCGCGCTCCCAGTCTGGCGGGGGCCGGGCCGCCCCCACCAGTGACACGGCGTCACGGTCCGTCCGGGCGAATGTCACGGTCCGGTGGTGACACGGCCGCACTGCCGTGAGCGGGGGGCCGCGGGCGATGGTGGTGCCTGAACGATCCACAACCGGCGAAGGGTTACACCGTGATCGAGTTCCTCCAGGGAGTCACCTCCCAGGTCCCCGTGGCCCTGCAATGGGCCGTTGTGGTCGTACTCGGGGCGATCCCCTTCATCGAGTCCTACAGCGGGTCTGCGCTGGGGGTGGTGGCCGGGGTCCCGGTCTGGGTCGCGGTCCCTGCGGCGGTCGCCGGGAACATCGTGTCCCTGCTGTTCTCGGTGGCCATGTCCGTGCGACTGCGCGACAAGGTGCGTGCGGGCCGCGCCGACCGGCCCCGGACGGAGCCCTCTCCCCGCCGCGCCAAGCTGCGCAAGCAGTTCGACCGGTACGGGGTGGCCGGAGTGGCCCTGCTGGGTCCGCTCGCCCTGCCCAGCCAGATCACCGCCGCCGCGACGGTCTCCTTCGGGGCTCCCCGGGGTGCGGTGGTGTTCTGGCAGTCGGTGGCGATCGTCCTGTGGGGTGTCGGGTTCGGCGCGCTGGCCGCGCTGGGGGTGGCGGTCCTGGCCTGAGGGGCAGGTGCCCCCGAGGTGGGGGGAACCTGCGGTCGGTGTCGCGGGTCAGCGCAGGTCGGCGAAGAACACGCGCACGTCGTCCAGGAGCAGGTCGGGCTCCTCCAAAGCGGCGAAGTGCCCACCGCGACCCTCGACGTCGGTCCAGCGGACGATGGTGTTCTCCGCTTCGGAGTAACGGCGGATGCCGACGTCGTGGGCGAACACGAGGACGCCGGTGGGCACGCCCGAGTCCTCGTCGACCTCGCCCCGGCCCGCCTCGTCGACGTAGCCGACGTAGGCCGAGGAGGTCGCGGTATCGGTCAGCCAGTAGAGCATGGCGTTGGTGATCAGGCGGCCTCGTCGAGGAGTTCGCGGGTGCGGTCGCGGGCGTGGTCGTAGGTGAGGCCGTGTTCGGCCAGGACCGAGGCGGCGGGTTCGGGCAGGCCCTGGCGGAGCAGGGCCAGCAGGATGTGGGCGGAGTCGATGGACGTGTGGCCCGCGGCGATGGTCTCGCGCAGGGACAGCTCCAGGACCTTCTTGGCCCTGGCGTCGAACGGGCTGCCCAGGCGGCCGCGCCGTCTTGGCGGGGCGGGTTCGGCGGGCGGTGTCAGGGCCTGGGGGCCGAAGGCCTCCTCCAGGCGGCGGAACAGGGCGTCGGTGTCGATGCCCACGGCGCGCAGGGCGTGCAGTTCCCGGTCGTTGAGCCCGGCGGGGCCGGTCGGCGGGTCGGCGAGCATGGCGGGGGTGATCCCGGCGTCGGCGAGGATGCGGGCGCCGGTGCCGTCGGCGCGGGCCAGGGTGAGGAGCAGGTGCGCGGGTCCGACCTTGGCGTCGCCCTGCTCGGCGGCGGTGGCGACGGCGTCGGAGACGATGGCGCGGGCGGTGCGGCTGAAGCGTTCGAACACGGTGTCACTCCCGGTGGGCGTGTTTCTGGTGGACGGCCTGGCGGGTGACGCCCAGTCGGTCGGCGATCTCCTGCCAGGACAGGCCCTGCTCGCGGGCGGCGCGCACGTGCAGGGACTCCAGGTGGTCGGCGAGTTTGCGCAGTGCGGCGACGGCGGTCAGGCCGGTGGCCGGGTCGAGCGGCGTTCCCTCATCCATGGTGTCAAGATATGTTGACACTCTTTTCCTGTCAAGGAACCTTGACACGTCTGCCGACGGCAGAAACCAGAACCGCCGCCGCCCCCTCCGCGTTGGAGACGGGTGAGAACACCACCGACCCCGGGAGACCCATGTCCGCCGTCCGCCTCGTCCGCAGCGCCACCCTCACCCCCGACGTCGACTACGCCTACGCCGCCACCGTCAGCGGCCCCCTGCGCGCGGTGTGGACCGCCGGGGCCTGCCCCCTGGACGAGAAGGGGGCCACCGTCGCCGCCGGCGACGTCGCGGGCCAGGCCGAGCAGGTCATGCGCAACCTGCGCACCGCCCTGGCCGACGCCGGGGCCTCGCTCGCCGACATCGTCAAGACCACCGTCTACGTCGCCTCCCCCCGCCAGGAGGACCTGGTGGCCGCCTGGGACGTGGTGCGCGCCCACATGGGCGACCACGACGCCCCCTCCACCCTGCTCGGCGTGGCCGCCCTGGGCTACGACGACCAGCTCGTGGAGGTGGAGGCCGTGGCCGTGGTGGCCGACTGAGCCGATAATCCGATGACAGGACGAAGGGGAAGGCGGTAGACCTGTCCCCCATGGACGTCCACCGCCTTCCCACCGACCCCGAGGCCGCGGCCCGGGTGTCGGCGGCCCTGACCGACCCGGCACCCCTGCGCGACGACGGGGGCGAACCCGCGCCCGGAGGCGTGTGGGCGAACGCCCCGGGCGCCTCCCGTGAACGCGGCGTGCTGCTGTACGTGTACGGCGGCGGGTTCGTCCACCGCGACCCGGGGCTGATCACGGCGGCCGCCCGGCGGCTGTCGGCGGCCACCGGCCGCCCCGCCCTGGCCGTGCACTACCGGCTGGCGCCCGACCACCCCTTCCCCGCTCCCCTGGACGACGTGGTCGCCGCCTACCGCTACCTGCTCGCCGAGGGGTTCGCGCCCGGGCGCGTGGCGGTGGTCGCCGAGTCCTCCGGCGCGGCGCTGGCCCTGTCCGCGCTGCTCGTGCTCAAGGCGGCGGGGGACCCGCCGCCCGGGACCGTGGTGACCCAGTCCGCCGTCACCGACATGACCCTGGGCAGCCCTTCGCTGTCCGCCGACACCCCGGGCGACCCGGGGGTGGACCGCGCCCTCATCGCCGACCTCACCGGCCGCTACCTGGGCGGGGCCGCCCGCGACCGGGCTCCGCAGTCGCCCCTGCACGGCGACCTGGCGGGCCTGCCCCCGCTGCTGATGGTGGTCGGCGGGGCCGAGGCGCTGCTGGACGACACCCTGCGCTACGCCGCGGCCGCGCACGCGGCGGGCACCCGGGTGCGGGTGGACGTCCTGGAGGGGCTGCCGCACGCGTTCTCGCTACTCGCGCTGACCGAGGGCGAGGCCGCCGGGGAGCTGCTCATGGAGCGCGTCGCCGGCTGGATCGACCGCTGGGCCCGGTGAGGGCTCAGCGCTGGGCGGCCGGGCGCACGACGATCTCGTTGACGTCCACGTCGGCGGGCTGGTCCACGGCGTAGGCCACGGCGCGGGCGATGGCGTCGGCCGGGATGCTCGCCGCCCGGTACCCGACCATGAGTCCGGCCGCGTGCGGGTCCGTGATGTGGTCCGCGAGCTCGGACTCCACGACCCCCGGGGAGACGGTGGTCACCCGGATCGAGGGGTCGGACTCCAGGCGCAGCCCCTCGGTCAGGGCCCGGGCGGCGAACTTGGTGGCGGAGTAGACCGCCGACGTGGGCACGACCTCGCGTGCGCCGATCGAGGCGATGGTGACCACGTGCCCCGAGCCCAGGTCGCGAAAGCGCGGCAGCACCGCGGCGATCCCGTTGTAGAGGCCCTTGACGTTGACGTCGAACATGCGGTCCCACTCCTCGACGAGCAGCGACTCCAGGCGGGAGAGCAGCATCACCCCGGCGTTGGCGACCAGGACGTCCAGGCGCCCGTGTTCGGCGACCACGTCCGCGACCAGGTCGGCGAACGCGGCCCGGTCGGTCACGTCCAGGGTGCGGGCCAGGGCGGTGTGCCCGACGCCGGTGAGCTCGTCGGCGACGGCGCGCAGGCGGTCCGCGCGGCGCCCGGTGAGGACGACGGTGTGCCCCTGGCCGGCGAGCCGCCGGGCCACGGCCTCGCCGATCCCGCTGCCCGCCCCCGTCACCAGGACGACCTTGTGCGTGCCGTGCGCGCCCCGGGCGCTGTCGGTGTCTTCGGTGGTCGTTGCGTGTGTGCTCATGGGGTTCACCCTCGCGGCCGCGGACGGTGGGGGGAAGGCCGCGGCGCACCTGGGAGTGCCGCACCCGGGTTCCCGGTCAGGCGCGGGCGCGGTGGGCGCGCACCCGGGAGCGGGTGGCGCAGCGCTTGGAGCAGAACCGGCGCGCGCTGCCGCTGCCGGTGTCGATGAACACCCGGCCGCAGCCCTCGGTCCCGCACACCCCGCCCGGCGGGCGCTGTCGGTCGGTGAGCAGCAGCGCCAGCATCAGGCCGGCCGAGGCGGCGAACCACTCCGCCAGGGGCGCGTCGTCGCGGGAGTCGGTGTGGACGTGCCAGTGGGAGGCGCCGCCGTGGTCGGTGAGCCGGGGCGGGTGCGCGGCGGCCAGCAGGGCGTTGACCCGGGCGGCGGCCGCCGCGGTGGTGCCCGCCTCCAGGACGCGGCGGATCCGCGCGGCGGCCTCCCGCAGCGCGGCGAGGTCGCGGCCGGTGACGGGGTCGTCCTCGCCGTGGGCGCGCAGCACCTCCTCCACGCGGGCCGGGTCCGTGTCCGGTGCGGCCAGGGCGTTGACGAGGTCGGCGGTGCGGGCGGCGACGGCCCGCACCGAGCGGCCGGTCAGGGCGGTGGAGGTCGGCATGCGGCCACTGTAACGCCTCTTCTGTTTTGAGGCGTTACTCCGTAGCGTCCGGTCCGTGCGCGACGTGATGAGGTACCTGGGCGGGGCGACGGCCGCCCGGACGGGCGACGAGATGTCGGGGCCCGCGCTGCTCCTGCTGGGGGTGGCGCTGACCGGTGAGGCCGTGGCCGGCTCGGCGCTGCTCGCCGGGCTGACCGGGGCGGCCGCGGTGGGCGGGCCGCTGGTGGGCGCGCTGCTGGACCGCTCACGGCGGCCGGGGCGCGTGTTGGCGTGGGCGCTGGGCGGGTACGCGGCCGGGTTCGCGCTCATCGCCCTGGCGCTGGGCCGGGTCCCGCTGCCGTGGGCGGTCGGCGCGGCGGTGGCGGTGGGGCTGCTCGGCCCGGTGCTCTCGGGCGGGTGGACGGCGCAGCTGCCCCGGGTGGCGCCGGCCCGGTGGCGCGCCCGGGCGGACGCCTGGGACGCGATGACCTTCGGCGCCGCCTCCCTGCTGGGTCCGGCGCTGGCGGGGGTGGTGTCCGCGGGGGCCGGGGCCGGTGCCGCGGTGGTCGCCGCGGCGGTGCTCATCGCCCTGGCGGTCCCGGCCGCGCTCGCGCTGCCCGGCGCCCCGGCGGCGCACGCCGCCGGCCCGGTCCTGCCCGGGCTGTGGGAGGGGGTGCGCGCGGTGTTCGCCCCGGGGGCGCTGCGCCGGGCCACCGCCTCCAGTTCTCTGTCCATCGCCGGGACCGGGATGCTCGTGGTGTGCGCTCCGCTGCTGGGGTCGCGCCTGCTGGGCGGGGCCGAGCAGGGGGCGCTGCTGCTGTCGGGGATGGCGGTGTGCTCGCTGGCCGCCAACCTCCTGCTCGCCCGCCGCCCCGGTGCGCTCTCCCCCGACGCGCTGCTGCGGGTGTGCGTCTGCGTCCAGGGGCTCGGCACGGCGGGCGCCGCGCTCGCGGCCGGGCCGCCGGCGCTGCTGGTGTGCCTGGCCCTGGTGGGCGCCGCCGAGGGGCCGCAGCTGACCGCCCTGTTCGCGATCCGCCACCGGGAGGCGCCCGACCGCCTGCGGGCGCGGGTGTTCACCACCGGGGCGAGCCTGAAGATCTCGGCGTTCGCCGCCGGCGCCGCCCTGGCCGGGCCGCTGGCCCAGGTCTCGCTCCCGGCGTGCCTGGGCGCGGCGGCGGCGCTGCACCTGGCCGCCGCCCTGATCCCCCACCGGTAGCGGACACATCCTGTCCTGCACTCCTGGCAGACTGCGGGTATGTCGACCACCACGTCCTCACGCCTGCTGCGACTGCTGTCCCTGCTCCAGACCCGCAAGGACTGGCCCGGGAGCGAGCTCGCCGACCGCCTGGAGGTGAGCGCCCGCACCGTGCGCCGCGACGTGGACCGGCTGCGGGAGCTGGGCTACCCGATCCAGGCCACCATGGGCACCGGCGGCGGCTACCAGCTGGGCGCGGGCGCCGCCCTGCCGCCGCTGCTGCTGGACGACGACGAGGCCGTCGCCGTCGCGGTGGGCCTGCGCACCGCCGCCCAGGGCGGGGTGAGCGGTATCGAGGAGACCTCGGTGCGCGCCCTGGCCAAGCTGCTCATGGTGCTGCCCTCGCGGCTGCGCCGCCGGGTGGACGCCCTGGGCACCTTCACCGTCCCCATGCCGGGCCGGGGCCCCAGCGTGGACGCCGACGTGCTGGCCCTGGTGGCGGGCGTGTGCCGCGACGGGGAGCGGCTGCGCTTCGACTACGAGCGCCACGACGGCACCGTCTCGCGCCGCGTCACCGAGCCGCACCGCCTGGTCTCCCGGGGGCGGCTGTGGTACCTGGTGGCCTGGGACAACGAGCGCGAGGACTGGCGCACCTTCCGGGTGGACCGGATGCGCCCGCTCACCCCGACCGGGCCGCGGGTGCCCCCGCGCGACCCGCCCGAGCAGGGGGTGGCCGCCTACCTGGCCGAGCGGATGAACTTCCACATGTGGCCGCACCGGGCCCGGGTGCGGCTGCTCATCGGCGCCGAGGAGGCCGCCGGGCGCGGCATCGGCGAGTACGGCCGCCTGGAGCCGGTCGACGACACCTCCTGCGTCCTGGAGGTCGCGGGGGACTCGCTCCGGACCATGGCCTGCTACCTGGCCATGCTCGACGTGGAGATGCGGGTGGAGGAACCGGAGGAGCTGCGCACCGAGATGGCCGCCCTGGCCGCCCGCCTGCGCCGGTCCGCCGACTGATCCGGCGGGGGCCTCCTGCGGGAAGTCCGAGCGGGCACATCCCAGAACAACTACTGTGGGCAGTCACCTGACTTCCTAGAGTGATGAAAGTGGGATCCGCGTGCTCACCCGGGACCGTGCCCTCCGACCGACGCCCGCCCTCGACCCGCCGCCGACCGTCCGCGACCTGTGCCCCGGCTACCGGATCGCCCGCTGGGACTCCCCCGCGTCCCTGTCGGCGGACCGGCGGGAACGCCTCCACATGATCCTGCGCGGCCTGGCCGCCCGCGCCTTCGGCGCCGACCACTCCGCCTACTGGCACGCCCGCATCGAGGGCGGGTTCTTCGACCGCGTCACCTCCCTGGCCCTGATCCTGGACCACGGCGGCGTCCCCGTGGGCTGGGGCGGCTACCACCGGCTGCGGCTGGACGGGCGCCCGGCCCTGTACCTGGACGCCACCGGCGTGGTGCCCGCCCACCGCCGCACCGGGCTCACCTCGGCGCTGATGACCCACTTCCTCACCCGGGAGATCCGCACCCGGCCGCTGCGCGGCATGGACGTGGTCATGCGCACCCGCCACCCCGCCGTCTACGCCGGGTGGCTGCACGGCCTGGGCCCGCACCGGGTCTTCCCCAACACGCGCCGGGCCCTCCCCGCACGGGTCCGGCGCGTGGCGGCCGAGGCCGCGGACTGGCTCGGCGACGGCCCCGGCCTGGACCCCGACACCCTGGTGGTGCGCGACGCCTACCGGGTGTTCGAGGGCGACGTCTACGGGGTGCGGCCGCGCAGCGGGCACAGCGACATCGACGACCTCTTCGCCCGCACCGTCGGCCCCAAGGACGCCCTCATGGTGGTGGCGCACCTGGACGCGGCGGCGCTGGCGCGCTGCGCCCTGGCCCGCGCCGCCCGCTCCCGGGTGCGGCGCATGCCGGCCCTGGGCGGGCGGCCCCGGCGCGGCGGGGCCGCGCCGGTCCACCCCGACACCGCGGACCTGCTCACAGCGGCACGGCCTTGACCGTGGGCGCGCTGTACACCAGCCCGCCCATGTCGCGCACCTTGTCGGTGAGCGCGGCCAGGCGCAGGCTCTCCTCCCAGGGCATGTCCGGGCTCTGGGACAGCCCGGCGGCGACGCACCGGGCGACCTCCTCGGCCTCGTACTCGTAGCCGTTGGCCCGGAAGGGGCGCTCGAAGGTCTCCGGCTCGCGGCCCTCGCGGTGCAGGACCACCTCGGTCGCCGCCCAGAACAGCGGGAGCTCCACCCTGCCGCGGGTCCCGGCCAGCACGGCCCGGTCCGGCAGGGTGGTGAGCGAGGCGCACGACAGGGTGGCGGTCGCCCCCTGCTCCCCGCGCACCAGCACCGTGGTGTGGGTGTCCACCATGTGGTCCGGCGACAGCCGGCGGGTGGCCCCCACCACGGTGAGCTCCCCCAGGTACCACGACGCCAGCATCAGGGGGTACACGCCCAGGTCGAGCAGGGCGCCGCCGCCCAGGTCGGCGTTGAACAGCCGGTGGTCGGGGTCGTAGGGGGCGTTGACGCCGAACTCGGCGGAGATCTGCCGCAGTTCGCCGATCGCCCCGTCGGCGACCAGCTCGCGGGCCAGGCGGTGGGCGGGCAGGAAGCGCGTCCACATCGCCTCCATGAGGAACACGCCGTTGTCGCGGGCGGCCCCGGTCATCTCGGCGGCCTGGAGGGCGTTCATCGCCATCGGCTTCTCCACCAGCACGTGCTTGCCCGCGTTCAGGCACAGCAGGGTGTGCGGGTGGTGCCAGGGGTGGGGGGTGGCCACGTAGACCACGTCCACGTCGGGGTCGGCGGCCAGCTCCGCGTAGGAGCCGTGGGCGCGGGGCACGTCCCAGGCGGCGGCGAACTCCTGGGCGCGCTCCCATGTGCGCGAGCCGACCGCGGTGACCCGCGCCGTGGGGGTGGCCCGCAGGCCTTCCATGAAGGAATGGGCGATCCCGCCCGTGCCGAGCACGCCCCAGCGCAGTACGCCGTTCTCATCTGTCATGGGGGCATCCTAAAAACCCGGTCGTCTCCGGATCGACGGGGGGCGGGTCCCCGGGCCCGCCCCGGCCGTTGCCGCGGGCCCAGGCACGGAGGGGCCCCGGCGCGCGGGCCGCCCCGCGCGCCGGGGCCGGGGACCTCAGGAGCTGTGCTGCTCCCGGTGGCGGTCCTCCCGGGACCTCCCCTGGCGCGGGACACCCCCCTCGTGCCCGTGGTCCCGCCGACGGCGCCCGCGCCCGTCGGCGGGATCGTCGCGCATCTCGACGTAGGGCTCCACGTCCTCGGGGAGCCCCCCGGAGACGGCCCGTCCGCGCTCGATCTCGGCGTTGAACTCCTCGCCGAGCAGGATCGCGATGTTGCTGATCCACAGCCACACCAGGAAGACCACCACCGTCGCCAGGCTGCCGTAGGTCCTGCCGTAGGAGGCGAACTCGGCCACATAGAAGGCGAAGGCCGCCGAGGCCGGGATCCACAGCACGATCGCCAGCACGCTCCCGGGGCTGACCCACCGGAACCCGCGCCTGGCGTTGGGCGAGGCCCAGTACAGGAGCGCGATCATGAACACCACCATGAACAGCAGCACGGGCCACTTGGCGATGTTCCAGACCGTCACCGCGGTCGGCCCGAGCCCCAGCAGGTTCCCGAGCCGCTCCGCCACGCCCCCCGTGAGGGTGATGCCGACCACGGTCAGGGTCAGCAGCACGACCATCAGCAGGGTGACGCCGACACGGATCGGCAGCGTCTTCCAGATCGGCCGTCCCTCGGGGACGTCGTAGACGATGTTGGAGGCGCGCATGAAGGCCGCGATGTAGCCGGAGGCCGACCACAGGGCCACGGCCAGGCTGACCAGACCGAAGATCCCGGCCGCCGCCCGGTTGGCCTGCAGGTTCTCGATCGCCGTGGTCAGGAGTCGGCCGGCGTCGGCCGGCACGGTCCCCGTGATGTTCTCGGTCAGGGTCCGCGTGGCCTCGGGTCCGGCCAGGCCCACCAGGGACACCAGCACGAACAGCGCCGGGAAGACGGCCAGGATCGTGTAGTAGGTGAGACCGGCGGCGAGGTCGGTCAGGGCGTCGGCGCGGAACTCGGTCACGGTCCGGCGCAGGGAGGCCCACCACGAGGAGGCGGGCATGTCGGTCGGCGCGTCGGCCCCCTCACGGGCGGAGCCCCGCGCACGCGCTTCCTCGGAATCGTGTCCCGCCATCTTCCGCTCCTTCCTCGTTCGGCCCCGGCCGCCGGGCCCTCGCACACCGGCCGGGAGAGGCGGCGGCCGGGCGGCCGGGGCAGGAACCGCGCGTCTCCTCGGCGGCCGCCCCGGCCCCGTGCCGGACGTGCCCGCCCGGGCGCTGGGCGGCCCGCTGCCCGGTACGGCTCCCGGAGAGGACCGAGGCGGCCGGCGAGCCGGCGCCGAAGGCCGTCAGCCCGGCGGCGACGGGGCCGCCCCGGGGCCGGCGCACAGCCTGGTCGGCCGCCTGGTCGGCGGTGTGCCGGCCCCGCCCGTCCCCTCGTCCGAGTGCGTCACCAGGCCTCCTCGAAGCCGGTCGTCCCCTCGGTTGGAGCCGCGCCTACCCGTGCCGCCTCCCGGCTACACATCGCACGCAGGGGCCCCGTGGGGAACATGGATCGGAGAGGGGGCGGATACGCCCCGGGCCGTCCCCCCGGGAGCGGGATCGCCCTTCTCCCGGCGGATCCGAGCCCCACGGCCCCGGGCCGGGGCATCCTAAAAACCCGGTCATCTCCGGGTCGACGGGGGGCAGATCCTCGGTTTCCGGCCGCCGGGCCCTTACCGTGTCCCCTAGGACGCGAAGGGGTCCGTCCGCAGGAATCGGAGGGGGACATGTCGGAGACGCTCGCCCACAGGCTCGGGGTCCGCGCCGGGGACCGGCTGCTCGTCCTCAACGCCCCCGAGCGGTACCTGCGGCTGCTGGAGCCGCCGCCCGACACCCACATCGACCTGGGCCCCATCGAGGGGGCCGAGTACGACTCCGTGCACCTGTTCGCGCTGGACCGCGCGACGGTGGACCGCGAGGTCCACCCGGTCCTGAAGACCCTGTCCCCGGCCGCGGCGGTGTGGGTGTGCTACCCCCAGCCCGGCGGCACCATCATCACCGACCTGCGCTCGGACCGGGGCTGGGACGTCCTGGTCGACGACGGGTGGCGCCCCGCCGCCCAGGTGCCGATCGACTCGGACTGGGCGGCGCTGCGCTTCACCCGCGGCTGAGCGTCAGCCCCCGTGGACCCGGACGCCGCCGCTGACGGTGTCCACCTGGACGCGGGGGCCGTCGGAGGAGGTGCCCACCTCGATGTCGCGCCCGCCCGAGACGGACTCGCCGGTCACGTCGTAGTCGCCGGAGGGGACCCGGACGTCGACGGAGCCGCTGGTCGTCTCCACCACCAGGGTCCGGAACGGGGCGTCGGTGTCGACCTCCACCCTCCCGGAGACCGAGGAGATCTCGGCGGTGTCGAACCCGCCGCCCACGGCCACCCCGCCGCTGGTGGACTCGGCCTCCACCGACTGCGCGGCGAACCCGGTCACGTCCACGTCGCCCGAGGTGCTGACGGCGCGCAGCCGCTCGCCCTCGCCGGAGGCGCTGACGGCCCCGCTGGTGGACTCCAGGTCCGCGGACCCGGTGACCCCCTCGGCCTCGATCCGGCCGCTGGTGGTCTCGACCTCCACGTCGCCGGTGATGTCGGCGAGCTCCACGGCCCCGCTGACGGTGGACACCTCCACCCCGCCCTCGATGCCGGTGGCGGTGACCTCGCCGCCGATGGTCTCCACCAGCACGGCCACCCCGGCGGGCACCGCGATGTCGTAGTCGATCGAGCAGCCGCCCAGGAACCACACACCCGAGCACTCGGCCTCGATGCGCAGGTCCCCGCCCTCGGCCTCGATGTCCTCGTCGGGCTCGGTGAGGGGGGTGCCGCGCAGCTCCCGCTCCACCTGGACCTCGTCGTTCCCGGCGGCGGAGAAGGCCACCCGGCCCCCGGTGCCGTTCTCGACGACCACGCGCTCGGGGGCGGCGAAGGAGTCCCGCCGGTCCCCCCGGTCCACGCCCACGTTGCCCAGGACCGAGACCGCGGTGATCGCGATGAGGGCCACCACCAGGACGCCGCCCAGCACCAGCCACGGCCCGATGCGGAACCCCGTGCCGGGCTCCTTGCTCGACGAGGCGTACAGGCCCCGTGCCTTGAAACTCACTGTCTTCCTCTCCGTTCGGGCTCTCGCCCCCTTGGGTCCCGGTGCCGGTCAGTTCCGGTCGTGGTCGCGCAGGTAGTGCAGGACCGCCTGCACCCTGCGGTGGTCGTGGTCGTCCTGGCCCAGGTCGAGCTTGGTGAAGATCGACCGGATGTGCTTCTCCACCGCGCGCTCGGTGACGGTCAGCCGGGCCGCGATGCCCGCGTTGTTGAGGCCCTGAGCCATCACCTCCAGCACCTCGGTCTCCCTGGGCGTGAGCCGGTCCAGGGCGCTGCCCCGGTGCCCGCTGAGCAGTTGCGACACCACCTCGGGGTCGATCGCCGCGCCGCCGCCGGCCACACGGCGCAGCACGGTCAGGAACTCGTCGATGTCGGCGACCCGGTCCTTGAGCAGGTAGCCGACCCTGGACATGTCGCGCCCGCCGAACAGTTCGGCGGCGTAGCGGCTCACCACGTGCTGGGACAGCAGCAGCACCGCCACGTCGGGGTGCTCCTCGCGGATGCGGATGCCCGCCTTGATGCCCTCCTCGGAGAAGGTGGGCGGCATGCGGATGTCCACCAGGCAAAGGTCCACGTCCGGGTGGTCGGCGATGGCGGCCATCAGCGTGTCGGCGTCGCCGACCTGGGCCAGCACCTCCACCCCGGCGTCCTCCAGGAGCCGGACCATGCCGCTGCGCAGCAGCACCGAGTCCTCCGCGATGATGACCCGCGGCCCCCCGTCCGGGGCCCCGGTGTCCTGCGCGGCCCCGTAGGGGACCGTTCGCGCGTCGTGGCCGTGGAACACGGTTCTCATGCCTCCCAAGGGATGTCGGCGGTCAGGACGGTGCCCTCACCGGCCGGGCTGTGCACGGTCAGGACGCCGTCGACGGCGTCCACCCGGTCCCACAGGCCGTACAGGCCGCTGCCGGAGTCGGGTTCGGCGCCGCCGGCGCCGTCGTCGGTGACGGCGACCCGCAGCAGGTCCCCGCCCTGGCGGGCGGGGCGCTCCACGCGGTGGGCGGACACGGTGACGCGGGAGGCGCCGGAGTGCTTGGCGACGTTGGTGAGCGCCTCGCACACCACGTAGTAGGCGACGCCCTCGGCGCGCGCGGAGGGGCGTTCGGGCAGGTCCACCTCGACCTTGGCCGGGACGGGCGAGCGTCCGGCGGCCACGGGCAGGGCGGCGGGCAGGCCGCGGTCGGTGAGCACGCGGGGGTGCAGGCCGCGGGCGACCTCGCGCAGGTCCTCCATGACCTCGCGGGACTCGCGCTGGGCCTCGGTGATCAGCTCCAGGGCGGCGCCGGGGTCGGTGCCCACGCGGGCGCGGGCCCGGGTGAGGGTCAGGGTCAGGGCGAGCAGGCGCTGCTGGGCGCCGTCGTGCAGGTCGCGTTCGATGCGGCGCCGTTCGGCCTCGGCGGCGTCGACCATGCGCAGGCGGCTGTCCTGGACGTGGGACAGGCGGCGGCGCATGCGCACCTCGGGGGCGTCGAACAGCAGGGCCCGGTGCAGCGCCACCTCGGTGGACACCGCGTACGGGGCCAGGCGCACGCCGATGAGGACGGCCAGCGGGGCCAGGACCACCTGGACCAGCGGGCCGACCAGGTCGGAGGGCTGGCCCTGGACGAGGATGAACACGGTGCCGACCAGGGCGCCGACGGCCACGGCCAGTCCGCACACCACCAGGGCCACCACGATCCCGCCGAACAGCAGCCCGTGCAGGCCGGCGGCGGTGGTGTACACGACCATGGACCAGGCCTCGCGCCCGAACACGAACCGCCACAGCCGCGACCAGCGGCCGTCGGGGGCCAGCGGGTCGGGCGGGGCGGTCTCCACGATCCCGAAGACCGTGCCCAGCCGGTGCCGCTGCACCCGGCAGGCCAGCCGGGAGAGCAGGGTCGCGGCGGCGGGCAGCAGGACCAGCATGGTCAGCGCGCCGGTGAGGAGGCCGTCGAAGCCCTCCCGCCAGGGGTCCTCTCCCCCGGGGGCGATCATGAACCCCACCCAGGAGGCGGAGACGACCAGCAGGAGCGCGGGGATCAGGTAGAACAGCGACAGTGAGAACGAGGTCATCAGGTGGGCGATCTCGACCGCGCGCGTGCGCCAGGGCGCCCTGTGGGCCGCCGCGATGGCGCGCGCGAGCCCGGCGGGGGCCTCGGGCGGGCCTCCGTGGCCGCCGGGGCGTGTGATGGATGGACTGTGACCGGTCACGTGTCCCAATCTAGGTTCGGGGCGGCCGGGACACGATGTCATCAGCACGTGGACACGGGGTGGTGGTGGCACTACCCGGGGCGTGCGGGGGTCTGCGGGAGAGGGGCGAGGGTGGGCGACGGGCGGGTCGAGGTGGGGCCGGTCCTGGCCGGTGTGGGCCGGATCAACATGCTGTTCGTCCTGGACGCGGCGCCTCCCGGGCCCCGCTGGCGGGCGCTGGGCGACCCCGGCCCGGGGGCGGTGGCGGCGGAGGTGGAGCGGGTGCGCGGGAGCTTGGCGGGGTCCGCCGGGGTCCCGGCGCGGGAGGTGGAGTGGCGGGTGGGCGCCTCGCTGTTCCAGCAGGGGCTGGCCACCCGGACGCTGTCGCCGGTGCTGGCCGCGGCGCTGTGCCACGGCGCGGCGCTGCGGGCGGAGGACTTCCACCGGGACCCGGGGGCGGAGGGGCCCATGGTGCTGCGCACCTCCCAGCGGTGGGCGGAGCCGATCGCGCGCGAGGACCCCGCGGCGGTGGCCGGCCACATCGCCGCGACCGTCCTGGCCGGGGTGCTGGAGCCGGTGGCGGCCGCCCTGGACGCGGTGCCCCGCGGCACGGGCCGGGTGGCGCCGGGACTGCTGCGCGGCAACACCGCCTCGGCCCTGGCGGGGGCGGCGCGTTCGCTGGGCCTGGCCCGGCCCGCGGTGCGGGAGGGGGCCGAGGAGGTGGTGCGGCTGCTGGCGGCGTCCCCGGCGCTGGCCGGGACCGGCTCCTACACCGGGCGCGACGCCGGCGGGGCGGCGGTGTTCCGGCGCACCACCTGCTGCCTGTACTACCGGGTGCCCGGGGCGGGGTACTGCGGCGACTGCGCGCTCGCCGCGCCGGGGAAATCGGGGTGACACCGGGCGGGGGGCGTGCCACCCTGCCCGGATGACCACTCCTGAGATTCCTCCCCTGCACCGGGACTGCGACTTCAACGGGCCGCTGTCGGACGCCCACGCCGCCCGGCTCATCGACACCCTGGGGCCGCTCGACGGCCGACACGTCGTGGACGTGGGCTGCGGGTGGGCCGAGCTGCTGCTGCGCACGCTGGAGGGCGCGCCGACCGCGACCGGGTTCGGCATCGACATCGGCGAGGGGGCCGTCGCCCACGGCCGCGCCAACGCCGCCGCGCGCGGGCTGGC
The DNA here is from genome assembly GCF_018316655.1 of Nocardiopsis changdeensis. Classification (GTDB taxonomy): domain Bacteria; phylum Actinomycetota; class Actinomycetes; order Streptosporangiales; family Streptosporangiaceae; genus Nocardiopsis; species Nocardiopsis changdeensis. The sequence continues at coordinate 3,463,692 of NZ_CP074133.1, forward strand.
CGACCGGGTGGAGCTGGTGGTGGGCGACGCCGGGAAGTGGTCGGGCGGCGGGGCCGACGTCGTGTTCAACATCGGGGCCACCCACGCCTGGGGCGGCGAGCCGGTGACCCATACCGCCAACGCCCTGGAGGCGCTGTCGGGCCTGCTGCGGCCGGGCGGGCGGCTGCTGTTCGGCGAGTGCTTCTGGGTGCGCGAGCCCACCGACGCCGAGCTGGCGGCCATGTACGACACCCCGCGCGAGCAGTACCGGACGATGCGCGGGCTGGTGGACATGGCGCTGTCCTACGGGTTCCGGCTGCGGGCGCTGTCGCAGGCGTCCCTGGAGGAGTGGGACGACTTCGAGAACCGGCACGCCAAGGCGTGGGAGGAGTGGCTGCTGGAGAACCCCGGCTCCCCCGACGCCGAGGAGGTCCGCGCCCTGTCCGACCGGCAGCGGGTGGCCCGCGTCGACGGCTGGCGCGAGGTGATGGGGATGGCGTACCTGACGCTCGTGCGGGTGTGAGGCGGGTCCGTGCGGCCGGGGCCCGCCCCGGCCGCACGGTGCCCCTGCGCGCCTTCGCCGTGCTGCGGCCCGTCCGGCGCCGTCCGCGAGGGCCCGCGGCCGCGGGCCCGCCCCGGGGACCGCTTCCGCGGCGCACGGCGGCCCGGGGGCGTCCGAAGGACGGGCCCGGGCCGCCGGGGCCGGTCAGGCGGCGTCGGCGGCCCGGCGCACCTCCTCGATGTCGATGCGCTGCATCGTGAGCATGGCCTTGACGGCCCGCTCGGCCCGGCCGGGGTCGGGGTCGGTGACCAGGTCGTCCAGCTCGCGGGGGAACACCTGCCAGGAGAACCCGAAGCGGTCCTTGAGCCACCCGCACTGGCTCTCCTGGCCGCCGCCCTCCAGGAGGGCGTACCAGTAGCGGTCGGACTCGGCCTGGTCGGCGCACGGCACCTGGAGGGAGAACGCCTCGCTGAAGGTGAACTCCGGGCCGCCGTTGAGGGCGGTGATCCGCTGGCCCTGGATCTCGAAGTCGACGGTCAGGACCGACCCCTGGGTGCCGGGCATGCCGGGGCCGTTGTGGACGACCTTGAGGATGCGGGCGTCGTCGAACACGCCGACGTAGAATTCCGCGGCCTCCTCGGCCCGGCCGTCGAACCACAGGCACGGGGTGATCTCGAGCTCGGTCATGGTGGTGTCCCTTCGGTGCGTGCTGCTCCGTCACAGGTACAGACCCGGCGCCGGGCCGGAACTCATCGCGGTCCGGACGGTTTTCTCCGGCGTTCTCCGCGGTCCTCCAAGCTCCCTCATCCTCCCCCGTAGAGCCCTAGGATCAGGGGATATCCGGCAGTGGAGGGACGTTTCGTGGAGCAGCGGTACTACTCGGTGGACCAGGTGGCGGAGCTGTTGGGGCTGCACGTGAAGACCGTGCGCGGCTACATCCGCGACGGGAGGCTGGCGGCGACGCGCATCGGCAAGCAGTACCGGATCCGGCGCGAGGACCTGGAGGCGTTCGGCGGGGGCCCGGTGGAGGCGCCGGAGCCGCAGGGGCCGGCCTCGGCGGAGGTGTCGGCGGTGGTGCGCCTGGAGGGGGTGGACCGGGACCGGGCCGACCGGGTGACGACGCTGCTCACGGCGGCGGCCGCCACCCCCGGGCAGGGGCGCCCGCCGGTGCACGTCCAGGCGGTGCACGACCCGGGCGCGCGCAGCCTGCGGCTGGTGATCCTGGGGGACGCGGCGGGGACCGCGGCCCTGTTGGACCTGGTGGACCGGGTCGCACAGAATTGATGTCTCACATGTTGATATTGAAATCTCACCTTTAGAGACGTCGGGTGTAGGGTCGGGGTACCGCGAACACGGCGGTCCCCCGACGGAAAGGGCGACGATGACGCGCTACACCCACGGCCAGCACCCCTCGGTCACCGACTCCTACCGCTGGCGCAACGCCGCCAACTCGGCCGGGTACGCGCTCGCCGAGATGACCCCGGGGCGCTCCCTGCTGGACATCGGGTGCGGTCCGGGCACCATCACCGTCGACCTGGCCGCGCGCGTCGCGCCGGGCAGGGTGGTGGCCGTGGACTCCTCCGCCGAGGCGGTGGAGCTGGCCCGCGCCACGGCGGAGAAGGAGGGCGCCGGGAACATCGACTTCCGGGTCGGCGACGTCCACGACCTGGACCTGCCCGACGCCTCCTTCGACGTGGTGCACGCCCACCAGGTGCTCCAGCACGTGGCCGACCCGGTGCGGGCCCTGTCCGAGATGCGCCGGGTGACCGCGCCGGGCGGGGTGGTGGCGGCCTGCGACAGCGACTACTCGGGGATGTACTGGTACCCGCGGCCGCCGGAGCTGGACGAGTGGATGGACCTGTACCAGCGCGCGGCCCGCGCCAACGGCGGGGAGCCCGACGCGGGGCGGCGCCTGCTCGCCTGGGCCCGCGCCGCCGGGTTCGAGGACGTCACCTACGCCGCCGAGGTGTGGGACCACTCCTCCCCCGAGCGGCGCTCCTGGTGGGGCGGCATGTGGTCGCGCCGCATCCTGGAGTCGGACCTGGCCCGGCAGGCGGTCGCGGAGGGGCTGGCCTCCCCCGCCGACCTGGAACGCATCTCGGCGGGGTGGGCGGCCTGGAGCCGGGACCCCGACGCGGTCTTCGTCATCCCCCGCGGCACCGTCCTGTGCCGGGTCTGAGACGGCGGACGGACAAGGCCCCCGCCGGTGCGCACCGGCGGGGGCTCCCGGGGCGGCCCGCGGTCTGATTGGGTGGAGAACACACGGTCACCCCCTCGTCACGGCCGGAGCCCTCCATGACGGAACCCGAACACCCCCTCCCCTCCCCCGAGACCCCCGCCGATCCCGACACCTCCGCCGATCCCGGAGTCCGCCCCGAGGCCGGAGCCGCAGAAGGCCCGGAACCGCCCGGGGGCCCCGACGCGTTCTCGGTCGTCCTGGGCAACGCCACCCTGCTCGGGCTGGGCTACCTGCTGGTGCGCCGCCCGCGCCGGGCCCTGGCCGCCGCGGGCGCGGCGCTCGCCCTGGTCGCGCTCATCGCCCTGTTCCCGCACGTCACGGCCTGGAGAGTGCTCCTGGGGCTGGTGTGGGCGGGCACGGTCGTGCACGCCTGGTGGCTCACCCGGCGCCCCGGCGGGACCCCGGCCCCGGCCCCGGGCGGGGCGGCCCCGCCGCGGTGGCGCACCCGGGTGCTCACGGGCTCCTGCGTGCTCCTGGTCGCCCTCGCGTGGCTGCGGCTGGACGCCTGGGCGATCACCCGGGACGCCGGGGCCGCGCACACCGCGGGCGACTGCGACCGCGCCCTGGCCTCCCTGCGCTGGCTCCTCCCGGCGCACGGGATCGCCCACGGCCCGGCCGCCGACCGCGGCGTCCAGCAGCGCCAGGCCTGTGAGCTGCTCGCCGCCGCCCTGTCCGACCCCGACCCGTCGTCCGCGGCCGAGAAGCTGGAGCGGTACCTGTCCGGACCGGGCGCGCTCTGGGACGGCGCCGGCCCCGAACGCGCCGAACTCCTGCTCGGCACGGTCGTGGCGCGGGCCCGGGAGCAGGAGGCCGCCGGCGAGGCGCTGGGCGGCCACGGCCCCGCGGTGGCCGCCGTGGAGGACGCCTTCACGCAGCTGGCGCGGACCCTGGAGGACGCCCCCGGCCAGAGCGGGCGGGTGGGCGCCGTCGCGGAGTCGTTCCTGTCCTCCCTCGACGGCATGGCCCCGTGCCGGGCCCGGGAGATCGACGGCTGGCTGCTCGCCCAGGACTGGGAGGACCCCGCGCTGGCCCGTGTGATGGAACCCCAGGCCGAACAGGCCCCGGTCCGGATGTTCGACTGCGCGGAGGCCCTGGCCTCGGTCCGGCCCGAGGAGGGGGCGGGGGCCCACCAGGAGTTCCTGGCGGCCCATCCCGAGCACCCCCTGGCGGCGCGCTCGGCCGAGAGCCTGATCGCGACCGAGGAGTACTGCGCGCACCCGGCCGCGTTCCCGGCCGCGCCCGCCTACGAGGGGGAGGGCCCGCACGCGATGCGCGTGTCGGGGCTGGACCCCGAGGAGTACGGCTTCCCGGACTCCTGGCGGGCCGGCACCGTCGAGGAGACGGTCCTGGTGGTCTGCGTGCAGGGCCCCGAACGGGGCTCCTTCCAGCGGACGTGCGCCTACGAGCCGGGCGAGGACCAGCTGCTGCTCCCGTTCTCGGGGTCGACGGACGTGGACTTCTACGCCAGCGCGTTCACCCTCCAGGCCTACGAGCTGCGCAGCGGCGAGCCGGTGGAGGAGTACACCGAGGAGATCGGCGACCCCTGCCCCGAGGAGCTGGAGTACGAGTCCTACTTCCTCGACATCGTGCCCGGGGAGTACGACTCGGACTACTCCGCGGCGGACGTGCGCGGGATGTTCGACCGCCTCATGGACTGAGCGCCGCCCGGGGCTTCCGGGGCCGGGGCCCGCGGGCCCCGGGCCGCACCCCCTGCTTGCGCTCGGCCCGCTTGTAAACCTATGCTTTACAAGTGCAAGAAGATTTGACGGATGCGCTGCGGTCGCTGAAAACGCACACCGAGGAGTTCCTCGCCTCGCGTTTCCGGACCGCGGACGAGGACTGGGCCGGCTCGATCGCACTCGCCCTGCGCATGCAGGCGGACGCCGACGGGGTCGTGCGCGCCGTCGTGCAGCAGGCGCGGCGCAACGGCGTCACGTGGCAGGTCATCGGCGACGCGCTCGGCGTGACCCGGCAGGCGGCGTTCCAGCGCTACGGCAGACCGGTCGACCCCAGAACGGGAGAACCCATGGACACCACCCCCCTCCCCGGTGCCGCCGAACTGGCGGCCTCGGTGATCGAGGACCTCGCGGCGGGCCGGTGGTCGCGGATCACCGACCGGTTCGACCCGGCCATGCGCGACGGCCTGTCCGAGGACGCGCTCGCCGCCGCCTGGGCGCAGATCGTCGGCATGTCGGGGGCCTTCGAGGGGCACGGGGAGCCGGAGGTGGCCCGTGCCGCCGACGTGACGGTCACCAACACGCCGCTCTCGCTGGAGGCCGGCGACTACACGGCGCGCATCGCGTTCCGCGACGACCGGACCATCGCCGGTCTGCACATCCTCGACGAGAGCCGGCGGCCGTGACCGCCGCCGCGCCCCCGGGCGGGCGCCGCACGAGCCGCCACGACCTGCGCTCCGTCGCCGTCTTCACGGGCCTCGCGTTCGCGCTCGCCTGGCTTTTCGCGCTCCCGCTCTGGCTGGGCGAGGGGATCGCCGACCCCTGGTTCGCCCCCGTGGCCGTCGCCGTGATGGGGACCCCCGCGATCGCCGCCCTCGTCGTCGTGTTCTTCGTGGAACGGCCGCCGCACAAGGCGCGAACGCTGGGGCTGTGGCCGCTGCGGCCGGCCCGCAGGGTGCTGGGCTACGCGGCGGCGGGGATCCTCGTGCCCATCGCGCTCGTCCTGGCGGCGCTCCCGGTCGGCGCGCTGCTGGGGGTCTACCCGGCCGACTTCACGGGCTTCTCGGCCTTCCGGGAGGTCCTCGACGAGCAGGCGGGCGCCCTGGGAGCGGACGGGATCCCGGTACCGGTCGGCGTGCTCGTCGCCGTCCAGGTCGCCGCGCTCCCGATGGCGGCGTTCATCAACCTCCTCCCTGCGCTGGGCGAGGAGCTCGGGTGGCGCGGGTGGCTGCTCCCGAAACTGATGCCGCTGGGCACCCTGCCGGCCCTGCTGGTCTCGGGCGTGATCTGGGGGGTCTGGCACGCCCCGCTCGTCCTCCTGGGGTACAACTACCCGGACGCGCCGGGCTGGCTGGCCGTGGTCATGATGACCGGAATGTGCACCGTGGTCGGCGCGGTCTTCGGCTGGCTGCGGCTCCGGTCGGGGTCGGTGTGGCCCGCGGCCCTCGCCCACGCGGCCTTCAACGGCGCGGGCGGGACCTACCTCCTCTTCGCCGCGGCGGGAGAGCACATCGACACCACGCAGGCGACGGTCCTGGGCTGGAGCGGGTGGATCGTGCCGCTCGCGTTCGTCGCGGTCCTCGTCGCCACCGGCCGGTTCGCCCCCGCGCCGCCACCGCCCCCCGCGCCGTCGGGGCGGGACGCTCCCCTGGAGGACGCGGGTCCGGAACGCGCCGCCGGCGGGTAGCCGTACCGGCTCGCGGGCGGGACCGACCCGCCCGCGAGCCGGTGGTCCCCCGGGGCCGCCGTTGCTGTTTGACTGGGCGCATGCCTTTGCACGGTGAATACGAACCCAGTACCTCCGCCCGCGCCCGCGAGCAGGCGGAACTCTACGAGTCCTCCGGCGGCACCGAGGGGACCACCATGAACGGCCTTCCCGTCGTGCTGCTGACCTCCATCGGCGCCAAGACCGGGAAGCTGCGCAAGACGCCGCTGATGAGGGTCGAGCACGAGGGCCGCTACGCCGTCGTCGCCTCGCTCGGCGGCGCGCCCGAGCACCCCGTCTGGTACTTCAACCTCAAGGCCGACCCCCGGGTGGAGCTCCAGGACGGGCCCGAGCGCAACGACATGGTGGCGCGCGAGCTCACCGGCGCCGAACGGGAGCTGTGGTGGGAGCGCGCGGTGGAGGCGTTCCCCCCGTACGCGGACTACCAGACCAAGACCGACCGGCGCATCCCGGTCTTTCTGCTGGACCCCGCTCAGCACGACTGACACCGGGGGCCGCGCACCGCGCGGCCCCCGCGGGCGCCGGTCCCCGCGACCGGCGCCCGCCCCGGAACCCCCCGCGACGCGCGGCGGCTTCCCGGACCCGGTCCTCAGACCTGGTTCACGCCGCCGTCGACGTAGATGTTCGCCCCCACGACATAGCCGCTCTGCTCCGAGGCCAGGAAGGCGACGGCCGCGGCGACCTCCTCGGGCTCGCCCGTACGGCCCTTGACCACGGTCTCGGCGGCACCGGTCCGGGCGGCCCGCGCGCCCTCCTCACCGAGGAGGGCGGTGGCGCCGGGGGTCTCGATCATGCCCGGCGAGACCACGTTCACCCGGATGCCGCGCCCCTTGAGCTCGACGGACCAGGTCCGCGCGAACGACCGGACGGCGGCCTTGGACGCGGCGTAGGCGCCGAACGCCTCCATGCCGCGGTCGGCGGCCGTGGAGCCGATGAGGACGACCGAGGCCCCGTCGTTGAGCAGCGGGAGCGCCTTCTGCACGGTGAACACCACGCCCCGGGCGTTGACCGCGAAGGTCGTGTCGAAGTGCTCCTGGGTGGTCTGCTCCAGCGTCGCGAACTCACCGATCGCCGCGTTGGCGACGAGCACGTCCAACCCCCTGCCCCGGGCCCGGACCGCCGCGTAGAGCCGGTCCAGGTCCTCCGGATCCGAGACGTCGCCGACGACGCCCGTGGCCCGGTCCGCTCCGACCGCCTCGACCGCGGCGTCCAGCTCCGCCTTGCGCCGACCGGTGATGAAAACGTGCGAACCCTCGTCCGCCAGCCGTTGGGCGGTGGCCAGGCCGATGCCGCCGTTGCCACCGGTGACCAGCGATGTCCTGCCGTCGAGCTGTCCCATGGGAACTCCCCTGTCACTGTCCGCGCGGATCTCGGCCGATCTCCGCTCCGCCAACGATCATGCTGCGCCTGACAGGCAAGATCCATAATGTAAGATCCCTGATTCTTTACAGATCGTCCAGGAGGGCCGCGTGTTGCTCGGTTTCAGAGACCCCGTCGCCGACGCGATCGGCCTGCTCCGGCCCAGCACGTCGATCGGGCCCAGCGTGCAGGCCACCGGGGAGTGGGCGGCGCGCTTCGACGGGGCCGCGCACATGAGGACCGGCTTCGTCGCGCGCGGCGGGTGCTGGCTGCTCCTCCAGGGGCACGAACCCGTGCGGCTGGAGCGGGGCGACTACTACCTGCTGGGCAACCCCGACCCGTACGTGCTCTCCGGCACGCCCACCGCGGACCCGCGCTCGGCGGTCCGGGTGGGAGGGAACGCCGCGGGCGGGGTGGTCCGCATCGGCCCGGAGGCCGAGGACGACACCTACGTGTGCGACGGGCGGTTCACGTTCGAGGACGCGAACGCGTCGGTGCTGACCGACATCCTGCCGCGGCTGGTGGTCGTGCCCTCCACCGACCCGCGCGCCCGGCACCTGGCGCTCGTCTGCGAGCTGCTGGTCGTCGAGCTGGAGGCCGACGCGGCGGGCGGCCCCCTGGTCCTCAACCACCTGGGGCAGATCATGCTCGTGCACATGCTCCGCGCCCACGCGAGCCGCACCGGCCGCCCCGTCGGCTGGCTCTGCGCGCTCAACGACGACGGGATCGGTGCGGCGCTGCGCGCCATGCACGCGGACATGGCGCACTCCTGGACGCTCAGAGAACTCGCCGAGGCCGGGCACATGTCGCGTTCGGCCTTCGCCCGGACCTTCAAGGAGCGGGTGGGGGTGCCGCCGCTGGAGTACCTGATCCAGTGGCGGATGAGCCTGGCGCGCGACGCTCTGCGACACGGGACGCTGTCGATCCCCGAGCTGGCCTCGGCGACCGGTTACCGGTCCGAGAGCGCGTTCAGCACCGCGTTCCGCCGGGTGGTGGGCGTGTCACCGGCCCGGTTCCGGTCCCGGGCGCGCTCGGCCGCCGGCGTGAAGGCTCGGCCGGCCTGAGCCCGCACGGAGGCGGGCCGGTGACCTCGCCCCTCGCCCGCCCGCGGGAGGCGCGGCCGAGGAGTCGGGGAAGGCGCACGGCGTCACGCTGGGACCACGAGTCCCCGGGCGGCCGAAGGCCGCTCCGGGGCCGCGCCTTCCTCGTGGTGACGGGCCGCGGCGGGTCCGCCGCCCGGCCGGGTCACAGGAGCAGGAAGCCGATCGCGCCGGACGCCGCGACGACCGCCCAGGCCGGGGCCCGCCACACCGCCAGCGCCACGAACGCGGCCGCGGCCAGCGCCATCGTCGCGGGCGAGACCACGCCCTGGAGGAAGACCGGGTCGTACAGCGCCGCGGCCAGGATGCCCACCACCGCCGCTCCCGCGCCGGCCAGGGCCCGCCGGGCGCGGGCGTCGCCGCGCAGCCGCTCCCAGAACGGCAGGGCGCCCACCACCAGCAGCGCCGAGGGCAGGAAGACCGCTACCAGGGCCAGCGCGGCGCCCAGCAGCGGGCTGCCCGCCACGGGCATGAGCGCCCCCAGGTAGGCGGCGAAGGTGAACAGCGGTCCCGGCACGGCCTGCGCCGCCCCGTAGCCGGCCAGGAACGAGGTGTGGTCCACCGCTCCGGAGCCCACCGTCTCGGCCTCCAGCAGCGGCAGGACCACGTGGCCGCCGCCGAAGACCAGCGACCCGGCGCGGTAGAAGCCGTCGGCGGTGCCCAGGGCCGCGTTGCCGGTCAGCGCGGCCGCCGCGGGCAGGCCCGCGAGCAGGACGGCGAACACCGCCAGGCAGGCCAGGGCCGTGCGGCGCCGCACCGGCACGCCGGCCCCGGTCGTGTCGCGGTCGGCCGACGCCCCGGAGGAGAGCCAGAGCAGGCCGGCCAGGGCGCCCAGGGCGATGGCCGCCACCTGGCCCAGGGCCGAGGGCACCAGCAGGGCCAGGACCAGTGCGGCGACCGCGATCGTGGCCGGGCGGCGCCCCGCGGCCAGGGTCGCGGCCATGCCCAGGACGGCGTGGGCGACCACGGCCACCGCCGCGGCCTTGAGGCCCAGCAGCCACCCGGCCCCGGGTTCGGCGCCGATGGCCTGCACCCCCAGGGCGAAGCCCGCCATGAGCACGGCCGAGGGCAGGGTGAAGGCCGTCCAGGCGGCGGCCATCCCGGCGTAGCCGGCGCGGCGCAGTCCCAGGGCCATGCCGACCTGGCTGGAGGCGGGGCCGGGCAGGAACTGGCATAGGGCCACCAGGTCGGCGTAGGCGGCCTCGGAGAGCCACCGGCGGCGCACGACGAACGCCTCGCGGAAGTAGCCCAGGTGCGCCACCGGTCCGCCGAAGGAGGTCAGGCCCAGCAGCAGGAACGCGCCGAAGACCTCGCCGGCCGTCCCGCGGTCCGCGGGGGCAGTGGCGGCGGTCGGGTCCGTCTCGCTCACGCGGGCACCGCCCGGGCGGGCGGGGGCGGGGATGGGCGCACGGTGCTGTTCCTCCCGGGAGGGCGCACGCCGTCCCGGCGTGCTCCGATACGGCCGAACGCTATCGGAGGGCGTCAGCGTGCCGCCGTGCGGGGTGTCCGGCAGGGTCGCCCCCGGGGAGCGGCCTGCGGGCGGTTCACCTGCGGGGCATTTCATATCAGGACATAAGCCGTCGAAATACACGGTGAATCGAAAAGGCGAACGATAAAGAAGCGAATTCGGGCTTCGCGGCCGTCCGGCCGGCCCTAGACTGCACACGAGAACACGATCCATGTCCCCCATGTCACGGAAAAAATCGGATCCTCCCGGTACCACCAACACCCTGACGACTTCCGACCGACCCCCATCCTGCTGAACCAGGAAGGCGGCTAGGCGTGAATTCCAGTCCCTCGATTGCGCACACCCAAAACTGGAGGAAAATCCTCGCTCCTATCCCCCGCAAACGCCCCAAGGGGGCGATGGGCCGAATCGGACCGCCCAACGAGGAGGTGGTACCCGTAAAGGGATCCCGGGCCAAGCATCCCGGGCTTTCAGCCCATGTGGTTGGGGGCCGCCTTTACCAGACCCGGCCATCACCGCATAGGAGGTGACCTCGATGGCTACGTTCCGCACAGGACAGAAGACCCACCAGGCCGTGCTTCCTCAGCGGCCTGCTCTGGAATCCGCGTCAGCAGACACTCCCCGGATCGGGAACGAAACGGGACGCGGACACCGCCGCTCGACGGCGGTACCCGGTGCGGAACATGGTCGAGGGGAGACCACCGGCATCTCACCTGGTGCCGGTGGCGTCACCCCCGAGCCCCTCGGGGCCGGGGAGCGGGGCCGTGAGGCCCATGGCAACACCACCAGAACCACCCACCCGTGCGTGTTCGTCCTCGACAGGCACGGCACGCCCCTGCAGCCCTGCCCACCGGCCAGGGCCCGCAGGCTTCTGTCCCGGGGCCGGGCGGTGGTCGCCCGGCACACCCCGTTCACGATCCGGCTCAAGGACCGCACCGCCGCCGACTCCGAGATCGACGGCGTCGAGATCGGTATCGACCCCGGATCGAAGCACACCGGCATCGCCGTGTTCACCTCCCAGGGGGGTGAGCGGCGGGGCCGGTACGCCCTCCAGATCGACCACCGGGGTGCGGCCATCCGCAAGAAGATGGGCCAGAGGTCCGGGTACCGGCGGCGGCGCCGCACCGCGAACCTGCGCCACCGCGCCCCGCGCTTTTCCAACCGCACCCGGCCCCGGGGGTGGCTCGCTCCGAGTCTGCGCCACCGGGTGGAGACCACCCTGTCGTGGGTGGACCGGTTCGCCCGGTGGGCGCCCGTCACGGCGGTGCACGTGGAGCGGGTCGCGTTCGACACCCACGCCCTGTCCGCGGGGAGGCCCCTGGAAGGGATCGAATACCAGCAGGGCACCCTGCACGGGTACGAGGTCCGCGAATACCTGCTGGCCGAGTTCGACCGCGCCTGCGTCTACTGCGACGCCACCGGGGTGCCGTTGAACATCGACCACGTCCGCCCCCGCTCCCGCGGCGGCTCCGACCGGGTCGCCAACCTGGTCCTGGCGTGTGTCCCGTGCAACCGGGCCAAGGCCGACCGACCTATCGAGGAGTTCGTCGCCGACCCCCGCGTCCTGGCCAGGGTCAAAGCCCGGGCCAAGGCGCCGCTCAGGGACGCCGCCGCGGCGCAGTCCACCCGATGGGCGCTCTGGCGCGCACTCGACCGGCGCCTGCCCACCCGTGTGGGCTCGGGCGGGCGCACGAAGTGGAACCGCGCCCGCAACCGACTGCCCAAGTCCCACACCCTGGACGCGCTGTGCGTCGGCAAGACCGACACCGTCACCCAGATCGTGGGCACGGTGCTGATCGCGGGGTGCACCGGGCGTGGCACGTATGCCAGGACTACGCCTGACCGTTATGGCTTCCCCCGGCTGCGGCGGGGCCGGGTCAAGCGGCACTTCGGATTCACCACCGGCGACCTGGTACGCGCCGTCGTCCCGGCCGGGAAGCGACGGGGTACCCACACCGGCCGGGTCCTGGTCCGCGCCGGGGGCAACTTCGACATCACCACCGCCCAGGGCCGCCGTCCCGGCATCAACCACCGACACGTCCGCCTGCTCCAGCGAGCGGACGGCTACGCCTACACCACCAGAAAGGAAAAGGGCGTTCCCTCCCCGGCCTGAAGACCGAGTCCTCCACACCCGACAATCAAGTCAAAGCTGTATCGACATGGGTGCTCCCCTGCGGGGTCACGGTCGGGCGATAGGTCGCCCGGGAGCGCCGTCCACGAGCACTCCCGAAGGAACACGACCATGCACTTCACCTCCGAACAGCGCCTCGACGGCGGTCTCCTCGAGCGCGCCTTCACCCTCGGCGACGTCCCCGGCATCCTGTGGACGCCCGAGTCCGCGACCGCCTCCTCGCCGGCCCCGCTGGTCCTGCTCGGCCACCCCGGCGGCCTGCGCGGGATGTACCCCCGCCTGGCGGCCAGGGCCCGGCGGTGCGCCGCGGACGGCTTCGCCGCGGCCGCCGTCGAACTCCCCTGGAGCGGCGACCGGCCCCGGTCGGACACGGCCGAGCAGGCCCGCGCCGACCTGCGCCGCGCACTGGCGGCCGGCGAGCGGCCCGGCGAGGACCTCGTGGACCGGCTGGTCCTGCCGGTGGTGGAGGCGGCGGCCCCGGAGTGTCGGGCCGCCCTGGACGCCCTCCTGGCCCTGCCCGGGATCGGCGGCCCCGTCGGCTACTCGGGCGGGATCGTCTCCCTCGGCGTCCGGCTCGCGGCGGTCGAGCCGCGCATCGCCGCCGCCGTCCTGTTCGCCGGCAGCTTCGTGCCCCGCTCGGTGTTCGACGAGGCCCGCCGGGTCACCATCCCGCTGCACCTGCTGTTGCAGTGGGACGACGAGGGCAACGACCGGCAGTCGGCCCTGGACCTGTTCGACGCCTTCGGCTCCCCGGAGAAGGCGCTCAACGCCAACATGGGCGGGCACACCGGCGTCCCGGCCTGGGCCGGGGAGGACGCGGCCCGCTTCCTGGCCCGGCACCTGGGCGGAGAACGGTAGGGGTCAGCGCACCGCCGCCAGGCGGGCGCGGGTGCGGGCCGGGGCCCCCGGGGGCAGCGTGGCGAGGATGTCGGCCAGGCTGCTCCCGGCCAGGCTCCGGCGCCACGCCTGGTGCGCCTCGGCCATCCTGCGCGCCAGCACGCAGGTGTCCCGGCACTCCTCGGGCGGCAGCGCCCCCGCCCCCCGCTGCCGGATCTCCGCGCACAGGTAGGGCGAGGAGGCGCCGTCGACCGACTCCACGATCTGGAGCAGGTCGATCTCCCGGGCGGGACGGGCCAGCCGGAACCCGCCCCGGGGGCCCGGCGTCGCGCTCAGCACACCGGACCTGACCAGGGCCTTGAGCTGCTTGGCCAGGTAGGGCGCGGGCAGGTCGAAGTACAGGGACAGCTGGGCCGTGGAGGCGGTGTCCCCCGGTTCGAGCTGGGCCAGGGTGGTGGCGCAGTGCAGGACCCATTCGGTGCTCGCGGGAAGCTTCATACCGCCAGCCTATCGAAGACATTGTGGATCTGTTTGGTCCACGATATGTTCGGCTTCGGGACCACCACCGAGCGAAAGAAGGAACCGCCATGCGTGTCGCCGTCGCCGGGGCCACCGGCAACATCGGCTCCCTCACCTGCGCCGCGCTGCGCCGGCAGGGCCACGAGGTCGTCGGGATCAGCCGCTCCCTCGGCGTGGACCTGGCCACCGGGGAGGGGCTCGACCAGGCCCTGCGCGGGGTGGAGGCCGTCGTCGACGCCACCAACATCGCGGCCGCCGACCGCGAGGGCTCGGTGGAGCGCTTCGCGCACCTGACCCGCGCCCTGCTCGCCGCCGAGGAGCGCGCCGGGGTGGGCCACCACGTCCTGCTCTCGATCGTGGGCATCCACCGGGTGGAGGGCAACCCCCACTACGCGGGCAAGCGCGAGCAGGAGCGCCTGGTGGAGAGCGGGCCCGTGCCCTGGACCATCGTGCCCGCCACCCAGTTCCACGACTTCGCCGCCATGGTGGCCGGGTGGACCGAGCAGGACGGCGCGGCCGCCATCGCCCCGCTGCTGGTGCAGCCGATCGCCCCCGCCGACGTCGCCGAGATCCTCGCCGAGGTCGCGGTGGGCGGGCCGGTGGGCCGCCACCCCGACATCGCCGGGCCCCAGACGCAGGACCTGGTGGACATGGCCCGGCGCACCCTGGACGCCCGGGGGCGGCGGGTGCGCCTGGTGCCGACCTGGTCGGGGGTCTTCGGGACGTCCATGGCGGGCGAGGTGCTGCTGCCCGGGGAGGGGGCGCGCATCGCGCCGACGACCTTCGAGGAGTGGCTGGACTCCCAGACGGCCCCCTCCGCACCCTGACCGGGACCGCCGCGAACGGGCGCGGGGGCCGGCGCCGCACCCGGCCCCGCGTCCGTCCCGGGGGCTGGGCCCCGGGGCGGGAGCGCCCTACACTACGGGGACATCTCGCCCGGGAGGGGAAGGCGCATGGGGTACAGGGAACGGCGGGCCGCCATGGTCGCGGAGCGGGCCGCGCCGCACCTGGAGCCCGGCGAGCGGGTCCAGACGGGGTTCATCGCGCTGACCGGATCGGGCATCTTCACCGTCCCGGCGGCGACGTTCGTGGTCACCGACCGCGCGATCCTGGTGGTGGACCGCGAGGGCGCGCAGCGCCTGCCCCGCGACTTCCACTTCGGCGACCCGGCCGGCTTCTACCACCGGATCGAGTACGGCGGCGCCTACAAGGTGCACCGGCAGTTCTACCCGGAGGTCAACGCCGCCAACGAGGCCCTGCGGCAGATGCGGGCCCGCGGCAACCCCCCACAGGACGGGTAGGCCCGGCCTCACCCCGGCGGGGCGCCGCCCGCCGGCGCGGGCGCCGGGGCGAAGACCAGGTCCAGGTGGGCGTCCAGCGCGGCGACCGCCTCCCGCGCCCCGCACTGGCGGGCCAGCACCTGCAGCCCCAGGCCGTCGACGAGCGCCAGCAGTCCGGCCGCCGCGCGTTCGGGGTCCACCCCCCGCGCCCCGCCCGCCCGCAACTGCCCGGCCAGGAAGGCGCGCATCTGCGCGGCCTCCTCCCCCAGCCCCGAGACCATCGACGGCTTCGTCGCGGCGTAGGCGAGGAAGGCGAGGGAGACGTGGCCCTCCAGGCGGCGCGTCTCGTCCAGCGGCAGGATCTCCAGCAGCAGGGCGCGGACGAGCGCGCGCGGCTCCTGGGGCGCCTCCCGCGCCGATGACCGCTCGCGGATCCGGTCCATGACCATCGTGACGGCGAACGCCATCATCTCGTCCTTGGTGCGGAAGTAGTGCTGCACCATCCCGGTCGAGACGCCCGCCTCGGCCGCCACGTGCCGCAGGCTCACCTTCTCCAGGCCCTGCGCGGCGGCCAGGCGCATCAGCGCGTCGGCGAGCAGCTCGCGGCGCTCCCGGCGCTCGCGGTCGTCGATCTTTCGGGGCATGCGGCCCACCTTACATTGCGACTGTATTGCCACGCATGTACATTGCAGTCGTATTGAAAAAAAGGGGGGTGCCGGAATGGACGTGCTCGAACTGTCGGAGGTCGACCCGGGCCGGCGTGACCTGGTGGGCGGCAAGGCAGCGGGCCTGGCCGCGCTGATCCGCCTGGGCGAACGGGTCCCGGACGGCTTCTGCGTCACGACCCGGGCGTACCGGCGCGGCGAGGTGCCCCGCCGAGAGGTGCTCGCGGCCTACGCGCGGCTCGGCGGCGGGCCGGTCGCCGTGCGCTCCAGCGCCACCGCCGAGGACCTGCCCGAGGCCGGCTTCGCCGGACAGCACGACACGTTCCTGGCGGTGGAGGGCGCGCAGGACCTGCTCGCGGCCGTGCGCGCCTGCTGGGACTCGCTCCACAGCGACCGCGCCGGGGCCTACCGCGAGGCCGCCGGGATCGCCCACGGGGACGCGCACATGGCCGTGGTCGTCCAGCGGATGGTCGACGCCGAGGCGGCGGGCGTGCTGTTCACCGCCGACCCGCTCACCGGCACACGCGGCCGGGCCGTCGTCGAGGCCGCCCCCGGCCCGGGCACCGCCGTGGTCGAGGGGACCGCGGCCGCCGACCGCTACGTCCTGGACGGCTCCGCGCCGACCGGGCACGGCTGCCTCACCCCGGACCGCCTGGACGAGCTGCGCCGGGCCGGCGAGCGCCTCCGCGGCGCCCTCGGCGCCGAACAGGACCTCGAGTGGGCCTACGACCGCGAAGGCGCCCTGTGGCTGCTGCAGTCGCGGCCGATCACCACCCTGTTCCCGCCGCCCCCGCGGGGCGCGGCGCCGGGCCCGCGGCTGTACGTCGAGTTCGGGCACGTCCAGGGCATGCTCCGCCCGGCCACCCCCATGGGCATGGCGACCCTGAAGTCGGTGCTGGCGGGCATGCTCGCCTCCTTCGGCCTGGCCGTCGAGATCGTCGACATCGGCGGGCGGCTCTACGGCGACCTGACCGACGCGATGCGCGACCCCGCGACCCGGCGGCGCCTGGTGGGGCTGATGGCGGTCGACTTCGGGCCGCGCGCCCAGGCCGTGGTCGAGCACATGCTCGACGACCCCCGCTTCGCCCCGCTGCCCGCCGCGCGCAGGCGCGGCGCGGTCGCACTGGCGGCCGCGCCGCGGGCGGCCGCCGGGATCCTCGGCGCGCTGGCCCGCCCCGGGGCCGCGCGCGCCCGCGTGTTCGACGAGCTCGAACGCCTGCGGCTCCGGCCCGTCGCCGACCCGCCCACCCTCGGGGAGCTGCTGGACCTGGTCGAGGAGGGCGAGCACCCGCAGGAGCGCCCCGACCCGGTCCTGTGGCCCGTCGTCA
This sequence comes from Nocardiopsis changdeensis, assembly GCF_018316655.1. Classification (GTDB taxonomy): domain Bacteria; phylum Actinomycetota; class Actinomycetes; order Streptosporangiales; family Streptosporangiaceae; genus Nocardiopsis; species Nocardiopsis changdeensis. The sequence goes on from NZ_CP074133.1 coordinate 3,480,501, forward strand.
GCGGCCTGGCGGTCTGCGCCGCCCTGCCCCCGCTGCTTCGGGGGATCGCCACCGACGAGGAGATCCGCACCGTCCTGGGCGGCATGCCGCACAACGTCACCCTCCAGATGGACCTCGCGCTCTGGCGGATGGCCCGCAAGGCCGAGCCCTACCGGGAGCGGCTGCTGGGCACCCCGCCCCAGGAGCTCGCGGCCGCCCACCTGGCCGGCGAACTGCCGGACTTCGGCCTGGACGCCTTCCTGGACCGCTACGGCGTCCGCTCGGCCGCCGAGGTCGACGTCGGCGTCCCGCGCTGGTCGGAGGACCCCGCACCGGTCTTCGCGGCCCTGGCCGGCTACCTGCGGGTCACCGACCCCGGGCAGGCCCCCGACCAGAGGTTCGGGCGGGCCGCCGCCCGGGCCGAGGCCATGCTCGCCGAACTCTCCGCTCGGGCGCGCCGCGCCCGACCGGTGCGCGGCCGGGTCGCCGCCTTCTTCCTGCGCCGGGCCCGCGAACTGGGCGGGCTGCGCGAGGCGGGCAAGTTCGCCGGGCTGTACGCGCTGCGCGACCGGCGCAGGCGCCTGCTGCTGATCGGTGCCCGGCTCTACGGGCAGGGGCTCCTGGACCGGGCCGGGGACGTCATGTTCCTCGACCCGTCCGAGCTGCGCTCGGTGGCGGAAGGCGGCGCGGACCCGCGCGCCGAGGTCGCCCGGCGCCGGGAGCTCCACGCCCGGGAGCTGCGGCGCCGGCGGGTCCCGGTCGCCCTGCTCGACGACGGCACCGACGTGGAGACCCTGCTGCCGCCCCGGGCCGCGGACGGCAGGGCGCTCACCGGCACCGGGGCGGCCCCCGGGCGGGTCACCGGCCGCGCCCGTGTGGTGCGCGACCCGGCGACGGCGTCGGTGGAGCCGGGCGAGGTCCTCGTCGCGCCCACGACCGACCCGGGGTGGACGCCGCTGTTCCTCACCGCGGGCGGGCTCGTCACCGAGACCGGCGCGGTGATGGCGCACGGGCCGACCGTGGCCCGCGAGTACGGCATCCCGGCGGTGATCTGCGTCCCGGAGGCCACCGAGCGCATCCGGACCGGGCAGACGGTCACCGTGGACGGCGCCGCCGGAACGGTCACCGTCCACGGGCCCGAGGGCCGGGTGGACTGATCCGGGAGGCCGGGGACGCGGGAGGCGGGAGGCCTGCGGGAGCGGCCCCCGGGGGAGAGCCCGTGGCCGCAGGCCGTCCGTCGGGGGCCTTTGGCCGCTCGTAGGGCGGGCCGAAGCGGCGGCGGCTCGAAGGGGTGCGGGCTAGTCGACGTCGTAGACGGTGACGGCCACGCCGCGGGCGCACAGCTCCTCCCGCACCAGCGGTTCGACGCGCTCCCACCTGCCGCCCGCCAGGCCGCAGCCGATCCGCGGCATGTGCACGGTGGCGCCCAGCTCCAGGGCGTGATCGGCCACCGTGCGCAGGCCGGTGGCGATGGCCTCGTAGCGCACCGGCGGGCCGCCGCTGCCGCGCCTGGTGCCGTGCTGGCCGACCATGTTGGCCACCCAGGTGTCGGCCCTGACCCGCACCAGGCGCACCGCGCCCAGGCCGAAGCCGTTGCGGGCCCGCTCCCGGTGCCAGGCGCGGTAGTCGCGTTCGGGTTCGGGCCAGCGCTTGGAGAGGGCCAGCACGAACCCCTTGCCCCAGCCGCCGCGGTCGTTGCACACGTGGGCGATGATCTTGGGCCCGGCGGCCTGGGGGACGGTGGCGTCGCCGCGGACGATGCGCAGCGGGGCGGGGGTGTCGGGCATGGCGGCCAGGTTAGCGGGCGGGTAGGACACAGACGGGGGACGACACCGGAACCATAAAGATGTATCTTTACCGATGTCGATAGTAAGTGACTGTCTCCAAAGGGGGAGAGCATGTCGGACCTGCCCATCGGCTACTGGCTCAAGCACCTGGACCGGCTCATCGAGAACGACTTCGACCGGACCCTGGCCTCGGAGTCGCTGGGCCGGCGCCACTGGCAGGTGCTCCACTCCCTGTACGAGGAGCCCGGCACCCTGGCCGACCTGGACCGCAGGCTCGCCGCGTTCCTGGACGACAGCGAGGTGAGCACGGCCCCCGCGGTGGAGGACCTGCGCCGGCGCGGCTGGCTGGAGGGCCTGGTCGCCCTGGACCTGACCGACGCCGGCCGCCGGGCCCACGACGACCTGTTCGGGAAGGTCCGGGCCTCCCGCGAGCGCATCTCGCGCGGTATCAGCTCCGAGGAGTACCGGGCCGCCGTGAGCGTCCTGGAACGGATGTCGGCCAACCTGGAGGCCGGGCCCGACGCCGACTGAGGCCGCTCAGGCGGGCAGTTCCCGGGTCAGCTCCACGAAGGCCAGGTCGTCCCGGCGCGGCAGCCCGAAGGCCTCGTCCCCGTAGGGGAACGGCTCGGTGCGGCCGGTGTTGGTGTAGCCGCGCCGCTCGTACCAGGCGATCAGCTCCGGGCGCTGCTTGAGGACCTTCATGCGCATCAGGCGGCAGCCCCACTCCTGGGCGGCGGTGCGCTCGGCCTCGGCCAGGACGCGCCGGCCCAGGCCGCCGCCCTGGATGTCGGGGCGCACGGAGAACATCCCGAAGTAGGCGCCGTTGACGCCGCGCTGGAGCTCGCAGCAGGCCACCAGGACCCCGTCGGCCTCGGCGAGCAGGATGAGGGTGTTGGTGCGCTCCAGCAGCGCGGCCAGCCCCTCGGCGTCCACGCGCTGGCCCTCCAGCAGGTCGGCCTCGGTGGTCCACCCCCGGCGGGAGGAGTCGCCGCGGTAGCAGGAGTTGACCAGCTCGACCAGGGCGGGCACGTCGTCCCGGCCGGCGTGGCGGTAGGTCAACTCCGGCCCGGTGGCCTTCTCCGTGCTGTCCGTGGTCACCCGTGCCCCCCGTGGTGGTGTCGCTGGGCTCACACCCTAACGGCCCGGGCGCGGTGCCCAGAATCCGGACCTTGGTCACATCGGGCACCAAAGGGCGCTTCAGTCATCGTTCGGGGCGTTCTTCTCGCGGTACTCCGCCGCCTCGGCGACCCGGGCCAGGAAGGCGCGCAGCCTGCGGCGGCAGTCCTCGGGGTCGGTCATGCCCGGGGTGACCATCAGCTGTAGGGCCAGGCCGTCCACGATCGAGTGCAGGTGCGTGGACCACTCCTCCACCCACGGGTCGGCGTGGGGGCTCTCGGAGTCCTCGCCCACCTCGACCCCGGCCAGCGCGGAGACCAGGCGGCGGTACAGGCCGCGCTGCTGCTGCCAGCGCCGGGCGCGGTCGCGGTCCTGTTCCCGGAGGATCCCGGCCGACTCCCAGGCCCGGTACTCGGCCCGGCGGTCGTCGTCCAGCGGCAGCAGCTGCTCGGCGTAGGCGGCCAGGGTCTCCAGCATGGACAGGCCCGGCTCCAGGTGCTCGTGCAGGCGGGTGATCCGCTCCACGGCCCGGGCCTCGGACAGGTCCATCGCGAACAGCAGCAGCTCCTCGCGGGTGGGGAAGTAGTGGCGCAGCGCCCCCGGGGACCAGCCCGCCTCGGCGGCGACGGAGCGGATGGACACCCCGGCCGGCCCCTGGGAGGCGACGATCCGCCACAGGGCGTCGGCGAGCTCGCGACGACGTTGTTCATGGTCAACGATCTTCGGCATGCGTACTTTCTAACACACCTGTGTTATTTTATTTCGCACAGCCGTGAGAAAAACAGAGGAGCCCCCCGTGCCGTCTCTGAACGTCCTGTTGCCGGTCGCCGGGCTGGCCCTGCTGGACACCCTCAGCCCCGCCGTCATCGGCGTCTCCCTGTACGTGCTCCTGAGCGGGGCGCGCTCGGTGGCCCGCCCGCTGCTGGCCTACCTGGGCACCGTCGCCGCGTTCTACTTCGCCCTGGGCTGCGCGCTCATGTTCGGCGCCGGCGTCGCCCTGGAGGGGATCGGGGGCCTGCTCGACGACACCGCCCTGGGCTGGGTCCTGACCGTGGCGGGCGGCGCGGCCCTCGTGTACTCGTTCTTCATGTCCACCGAGCCGCGCCCCCGGCGCCCGGAGTCCCTGCGCGTGGGGGCGATGGTCGCCCTGGGGCTGGGCACCGGGCTGCTGGAGGGCTCCACCGCCCTGCCCTACTTCGGCGCCATCGGCATCATGACCGCCGCCGGCCTGTCCCCCGCCGTGTGGCTGCCGGTGCTGGCCGCCTACAACCTCGTCATGGTCGCGCCGGGCCTCCTGCTCTACCTGGGGTACCGGGCCCTGGGCGAGCGGGCGCGCCCCCGGCTGGAGAAGTGGCGGACCGGGATCGAGTCGAGCGGGCGCGAGGCGCTGCCCTGGATCGTGGGCATCGTCGGCTTCCTGGTGCTGCGCCAGGGCCTGTGGCTCTCCGGCGCCCTGGAGAGGTTCGGGGTCCACGTCGGCTGAATCCGCCGACACGGGCCGGCCCCGGAAGTTGACCTCAACATTGGTTCAGGTCGTAACGTTCCGGTATCCGCAACTCCCCGAACGGAACCGGTGACCGCCCATGAGCATGGAGATGGCCGCGTGGAACTCGATCTACCACGCCATGCACGCCCGTGAGGACCGCCGACCCTTCTCCTTACCCGTCCTGCGCCGCATCGCGGGCTTCGCCCGGCCCCACGCCCGCGTCCTGACCTGGTTCCTCGCGTTGAGCGTGGCCGTCTCCGTCCTGGCGGTCGCCTCCCCGCTGCTGGCCGGCCGGGTCGTGGACACCATCGTCAGCGGCGGGGCGCCCCGCACCGTCCTGCTGCTGGCCGGTCTCATCGCCGCCGTCGCCCTGCTGGAGGCCGCCCTGGGCCTCATCGTGCGGCGCCTGTCGGCCGGGCTCGGCGAGGGCCTCATCCTGGACCTGCGCACCACCGTCTACGACCACGTCCAGCGCATGCCGGTCGCGTTCTTCACCCGCACCCGCACCGGAGCCCTGGTCAGCCGCCTCAACAACGACGTCATCGGCGCCCAGCGGGCCTTCAGCAGCGTCCTGTCCGGGGTGGTCAGCAACCTGGTCACCCTCGTCCTGGCGCTGGCCGTGATGCTCACCCTGTCCTGGTGGATCACCCTGGCCGCCTTGGTCATGCTGCCCGTGTTCGTCTACCCCGCCCGCCGCATGGGCGCCCGCCTGGCCCGCATCGAACGCGAGCGCACCCAGCACAACTCCGCCATGAGCACCCAGATGACCGAGCGGTTCTCCGCGCCCGGGGCCACCCTGGTCAAGCTCTTCGGCTCCCCCGAACGCGAGTCCGCCGAGTTCGCCCGCCGCGCCGACCGCGTCCGCGACATCGGCGTGCGCACCGCCATGGTCCAGGAGGTGTTCTTCACCGCCCTGACCCTGGTCTCGGCCCTGGCGCTGGCTCTGGTCTACGGGCTGGGCGGCTTCAGCGCCCTGTCCGGCGGCCTGGACGCCGGCACCGTCGTGGCCATGGGCATGCTGCTCACCCGCCTGTACGCGCCGCTGACCGCCCTGGCCGGGGCCCGCGTGGAGGTCATGAGCGCCCTGGTCGCCTTCAGCCGGGTCTTCGAGGTCCTGGACCTGGAGCCGCTGGTGCGCGAGGCCCCCGGCGCCGCCGACCTGCCGCCCGGGCCGGCGTCCCTGGAGTTCGACCGGGTCTCCTTCGCCTACCCCGCCGCCGACAAGGTGTCCCTGGCCTCCCTGGAGGAGGTCGCCGTCCTGGACCCCGCCGAGGGCCGGCAGGTCCTGCACGAGGTGTCCTTCACCGTCGAACCCGGCACCACCGTGGCCCTGGTCGGCTCCTCCGGGGCCGGCAAGTCCACCATCGCCCAGCTCGCCCCGCGCCTGTACGACCCCGACTCCGGGACCGTCCGCCTGGGCGGGCGGGACGTGCGCGAGCTGTCCTTCTCCTCGATCCGCGGGGCCCTGGGCATGGTCACCCAGGACGGCCACCTGTTCCACGAGTCCATCCGCGCCAACCTGACCCTGGGCCGCCCCGACGCCGGCGACGAGGAGGTCTGGGACGCCCTGCGCCGCGCCCGCCTGGCCGACCTGGTGGCCTCCCTGCCCGACGGGCTGGACACCGTCGTCGGCGAACGCGGCTACCGGTTCTCCGGCGGGGAGCGCCAGCGCCTGACCATCGCCCGGCTGCTGCTGAGCGACCCCCAGGTCGTCATCCTGGACGAGGCCACCTCGGCGCTGGACTCCACCTCCGAGGCCGCCGTCCAGGCCGCCCTGGCCGAGGCCCTGGAGGGGCGCACCGCCCTGGTGATCGCCCACCGGCTGGCCACGGTCCGCGCCGCCGACACCATCCTGGTCGTGGAGGGCGGGCGGATCGTCGAACGCGGCGACCACGCCGGGCTGCTCGCCCGGGGCGGCCGCTACGCGGAGCTGTACCGCACCCAGTTCGCCACCGGGGAGCCCTCCGCCGCCGCCCCCTCCTGAGGGGCCGACCGACCCCGTCCCCCGGTGGCGCCACACCGGGGGGCGGTCACCTTCGTCAGGACACCGGCTCGGGCCGCCGGAGCAGCTCGTACAGCGCCGCGATGCTCCGGTCGCCGAGCCCCTGCGCGACGGCCCGTTCGAGCAGTTCGTCCATGGCCTCGCGCCAGGCGGTGTCCACGCCGGCCTCCCGCGCCGCGTGGGCGGCCTCGGGGATCCCCGCGTGGAAGGTCGCCACCGTGGAGACCGGATCGGAGTAGTCGCCGGAGTCGATCTCCCGCGCGAACAGGGGCAGGACCGAGGCGATCATCTCCAGCCATCTGACGGAGTAGGGCACCAACGCCGCCGCCTCCAGCCCCCGCTCGCGCATCAGGGCCGCCCCCTCGAAGAAGCCGAGGAGGGCCGGCAGCAGCGGGACGCCCACCGCCGTCTCGTACAGGGCGGCCAGGTCGGGCTCGGACCCCAGGTGGACGGTGTCGCCGCCCAGGACCCGCAGGACCGGCTCATGCTCCTCGAACACCTCGCGGTCGCCGCCGTAGTACAGCAGGGTGTCCGCTCCCCCGACCGCGGTGGGCACGTCCTTGACCGCGCCGTCCAGGAACCGGGCGCCGTGCCCGGCCGCCCACCGCGCCATCCGCCGCGCCCCCGCCGGGGCGCCGGAGTTGAGGGTGACCAGGGTGCGCCCCCGCAGCCCGGAGGCGGCCGGGCCCAGCGCCGCGAGCGTGGCGTCGTAGGTGCTCAGGCACGCGATGACCAGCGGGCTCGCCGCGACCGCCGCCGCGACCGACCCGGCGGCCCCGGCCCCCTCGGACACCAGCGCGGCCGCCTTGCCGGGGCTGCGGTTCCACACCGTCGTCGGATGGCCCGCGCGGACGAACGCCCGCGCCAGCGCCGAGCCCATGAGCCCGAGTCCGATGACGGTCACCGCCGTGCGCCGCTCTTTCGCCATGTCGTTCTCCCCGTCCTCGAAGGAATCCCCGGGCCTGCGCCCGGGTCCGCTCCCATGCTGGTCGGGGTACGAACATTTCTTCAAGTACCGATATTTTTATCGGGTACCGGCATTTTTATCAGTGAGGAGGGGCGATGGGCGGGCGGACCTACATCTGCGGGCTCGACGCGGCGATGCACGCCATGGGGGGCAAGTGGAAGGCCCTCATCCTGTGGTGGCTCCAGGAGAGGCCGCTCCGGTTCGGGGAGCTGCGCCGCACGGTCGAGGGCATCAGCGAACGGGTGCTCATCCTCCAGCTGCGCGAACTGGAGGCGCACGGGCTGGTGCACCGGCACGTCCACGAACAGGTCCCGCCCCGGGTGGAGTACTCCCTCACCGACTTCGGGCGCTCCCTCGTCCCCGCGCTGAACGCGCTGGGGGCCTGGGGGGAGGAGAACATGGACCGCCTCCAGGGGTGAGGGGCCCGCCCGCGGGCGGGCCCCTCACCGCGGCCCGTCACAGCGGGGTGCTCAGGACTCGGGGTCGATCTCGCGGATCACCCGGGCCGGGTTGCCCACCGCGACCACGTTGGCGGGCAGGTCGCGGCTGACCACCGCGCCCGCGCCCACCACCGTGTTCTCGCCGATGCTCACGCCCGGGCAGACGATGACGCCGCCGCCCAGCCACACGTTGTCGCCGATGGTGATGGGCTCGGCCGCCTCCCACTTGTCGCGGCGCGGCCCCGGCTCGATCGGGTGCGTGGGGGTGAGCAGCTGGACGTTGGGGCCGATCTGCACGTCCGCGCCGATCCGGATCGGGGCCACGTCCAGCATCACGGCCCCGCAGTTGACGAACGAGCGGGGGCCGATGGTGATGTGGTAGCCGAAGTCCACCCGCAGCGGCGGCCGGATCCAGGTGTCCTCGCCCAGCCCGCCCAGGAGTTCGGCGAGCGCCTCGCGGCGGGCGGGGTCGTCCGGCTCCATGGTGTTGTAGCGGTGCGCGAGCTTCTCCGCGCGGATCAGCTCGGCCTGGAGCTCGGGGTCGTCGGACCGGTAGAGCTCACCGGCGAGCATGCGTTCCTTCTGACTGGCCACACGGGTCCTTTCCCAGGGATGGTCGACCCCCGCACCCTAGCCGTCCCGCCTCCCCGCGGGCACCCGGAAAAAAAGGGGGGCCGCCCCGTGCGGGGCGGCCCCTCCGGATCAGGTCACAGGATCCTCTTGACGCCCGGGACCGCCCGGACCGCGGCGGCCAGTGCCCAGCAGCCGGGCACCGCCAGCGCGGACAGGGCCAGGAACTTCACCGCCGCGGGCGCCTCCCACCCGGCCAGCAGCACCCCGCCGGCGACCAGCACCAGCGGGTGCAGGACGTAGACGGCGAACGCGTTGGCGGACAGGAACCGGGAGAGGGGCCCGCCGCCGGCGACGAACCGGCGGAAGAACACCAGCAGCGCCAGGATGGTGCCCACCGACAGGAAGGTCTCCAGCACCATCAGGGCCAGCGCCTGCGGGGTGCCCGCCGCGGCCTCCGCGCCGCCCAGCGCCCCCTGGGCCGCGAAGAAGGCGACCAGGGCCGTCAGCGCCGTGCCCGCCCCGTACCACCCGGCCGCGCCGGGCAGGCGGGTGGCCCAGTTGCCGCGGAACGCGAGGATCCCGACCACGAACAGGGAGACGTACTGGGGCAGGTAGTTCGGGCTGGGCAGGCCCAGGACCGGCCAGTAGTAGGGGGCCGGGTTGACCCACCGCCACAGGAACGAGACCACGGCCAGCGCCAGGGTGAACCCCACCACCGGCCACAGCCAGCGCAGCCGCGCGTCGTCGGCCGGGCGGGGCTCCGGGGCCCGGCCGCGGTCCCGGCGCAGCCGCCGGACCAGCGCGTAGGCCAGGCCGAAGACCAGCAGCACCTCCACGAACCACATCGGGCCCGGGTCGTAGGCCACGATCGCGAACAGCCAGAACGGCATGTCGCCGGCCAGGCCCTGGGCCACCGCGTCCTGGTAGGGCGGGATCATCAGCAGCGGCCGCACCAGCAGCACGAACAGCAGGAAGGGCACCCCCAGGCGGACCAGGCGCTCGCGCACGAACCCGCGCACACCCCTGCGGTCCGCCGAACCGGGCGTGAAGTAGCCCGCCAGCAGGAAGAACAGGCCCATGAAGTAGGTCTGGTTGAGGACGATGAACAGGTCCAGCAGCCCGGCCGAGGCGTCCCCCACCGGTTCCAGGTAGAACCACACGGGGATGTTGCTGTAGGTCAGGGCCGCGTGGTGGAGCACGACCAGGATGGTCAGCGCCACCCGCAGGTTGTCGATGTAGTGCAGGCGGGTGCGGGGCCCGCCGCCGGGTCCGGCGGCGGTGCTGGGTGGGGCGTGCTGTGACATGGTGTCCTCGTCCAAGGGGATGGGGGGTACGGCTCAGTCGGGCCGCACCGCGCGTACCAACAGGTCTGCGAGCTCGCGGGCGTGGGCGAGCAGGTCGGTCTCGGGGCGGGAGATCCAGTAGCCGAACATCGCGTCGATGGCCGACTGCTGGGTGACCGCCATGACCCGGACGTCGAATTCGCGCAGCTCCCCGCGCGCCTGCCCCTCGCGGTAGAGCCCCTCCAGGGACTCGTACAGGGGCTCGGCGGCCACGGCGCCGTAGCGGGGGACCCCGTCGGCGCCGCGGTCGTGCACGAAGATCTCGGTGAGCGCGCGCAGCCGGTCCGGGTGGGCCAGGGCGTACTCGGCCACTCCCAGGACATGGGCGCGGACGACGTCGGTGGCGCTCTCCTGCTCGGCGAGCCGGGGCAGGAGCGTGTCGGCGATCTCGGTGTACACCGTGACGACCACTTGGTCCACCAGTTCGTCCTTTCCCGCGAAGTGGTAGGAGATGACTCCCTTGCTGACGCCCGCCGTGGCGGCGATCCGGGCCAGGGAGGCCTTCGGGAAGCCCACCTCGGCGATGGTCTCGACCGCCGCCGCGATGATCTGCTTCCGCCGGGCCTCCTCGATGAAGGACCTCTTCTGACCGCCCGTCTCATTTTTTGACCGCATGGCCAGAATCTAACACGGGCGGCCTGGAATCCATCGGGGATGCCCCTGAGCCGCCCCCGACCCGCCCCCGGGGTCCGGATGCGGAAAACCCCTCGCCCCGCATCGGCCGTGCGGCTAGCGTCCCCGGCATGGACACCGACCCCAAGGAGACCGTGCGGCGCGGCTACGACGCCCTGTCCCACCGCTACGACGAGGCCTTCGGCACCGATGCCAAGTACGGGCCGTGGATCGCCGACCTCCTGGGCCGGCTGCCCGGGCAGGCCGAGGTGCTGGACCTGGGCTGCGGCACCGGGGTGCCGGTGGTCCGCGACCTGGCCGCGGCCGGGCACCGGGTGCGCGGGGTGGACATCAGCGCGGTGCAGATCGCGCGGGCGCGCGCCCTGGTGCCCGCCGCCGCGTTCGCCCGGGCCGACATCGCCGCCCTGGACCTGCCCGGGGAATCCCTGGACGCGGTGGTGTGCCTGTACGCGCTCATCCACCTGCCCCTGGCCGAGCAGCCCGCGCTGCTGGGCCGGATCGGCCGGTGGCTGCGGCCGGGCGGGACCCTGCTGGCCACCACGGGGCACCGCGCCTGGACCGGGACGGACCCCGACTGGCTGGGAGGCGGCGTCCCCATGTGGTGGAGCCAGGCGGACGCCGCCCGCTACCGCGAGTGGATCACCGGGGCGGGGCTGGTGGTGGAGGCGGAGGAGTTCGTGCCCGAAGGGGAGGGCGGACACGCCCTGTTCCTCGCCCGCCGCCCCTGAACAGGGCCGTCGGGACACCCGCGCGGGGCGGGCGGGCTTGGAGGAACCGGTGGGGACGGAGTACCCTGGAGGTGTGGCGCCGTCCCGCGCCCAACCCCCGGTTCCGGCGCCCACGCCGCCGGCTGAGAGGGGGCAAAGGGGACCTGAGAGTCCTCGGGACGCCGGTCTGATGCGCCCTACCGGCGGGGTGGACGAGCGTGGGTCGTGCCGCCGTCGCCCAGGAGCCGTCATGACCAGGCACAAGTCCTTCAAGCAGCAGGTCCGCACCCGGATGGCCAAGACCGGGGAGAGCTACACCGCGGCCCGCGCCCACCTGCTCCCCGACGGGGCCCGCCCCGCGGCCGGGGAGGCCCCCGCACCCGCCGCCACGGCACCGGAGCCGGCCGCGCCCGCCGCCCCGGAGCAGACCACCGCGACCATGCGGGCCCGGGTGTCCTCCGACGCGGTGCGCGAGCGCACCGGGCGCGGCTACGACGAGTGGTTCGCCGTGCTGGACGCCTGGGGCGCCACCGGTCGCACCCACAAGGAGATCGCCGCCCACCTGGTCCGGGAGCGGGGCGTCGCGGGCTGGTGGGCGCAGTCGCTGACGGTCGCCTACGAGCAGGAGCGCGGGATGCGCGCCCCCGGCCAGCGCAAGGACGGCTACTCGGCCAACGCCTCCAAGACGGTGCGCGCGCCGGCGGAAGAGGTCTTCGCGGCGCTGTCGGAGAAGGACGTCCGCGAGCGGTGGCTGGCCGACGCCGACCTGACGGTGCGCTCGGACAACCCGCCCAAGCGGGTCACCGCCGACCTGGGCGACGGCACCCGGGTGGTCTTCTACCTCACCGCCAGGGACGCCGACCGGGTGTCGGTGGCGGTGGAGCAGTCCCGGCTGGCCGACCCGGACGCGGCCACCGGGGCCAAGGAGTTCTGGCGCGAGCGCCTGGGCCGCCTCAAGGACCTGGTGGAGCGGGATTCCTGACCTGTCCCCTCGCAGGTCCGGTGCGGCCGCCCGAGCGGGCGGCCGCACCGGGAACACGCGGTGCCGGGCCTCGGGGCCGCCGCCCTAGGGGACCGGGACCGCTGCGGGCAGGGTGAGGGCCAGGGGGTCGGGGGCCAGCGCCGACAGGAAGTCCGCGGCGTCGAACACCTCGCCCGGGGCCAGGGCCCCGACGGCGCGGACGCGCCCGTCCAGCAGGCGCACCACCGCCTCGGCCAGCAGCGGCGCGGTCACCGCGTAGATGTCCTGCCCCGAGGCGGTGGCCCGCCGCTCGGTCCCCTCCACCCGCACCCGCACGTCGACGGCGAACCGCTGGGCCGACCTGCCGGTGGCGTCGGCGGCCTCGGGGCCGGGCGTGGCCGGGTCGCGCAGCTCGGCCAGGGGCCCCTCGTTGAGGTAGGAGGTGATCCGGTCCGCGCCCAGGTGGCGGTGGAGCAGCACGATCTCGGAGAAGGGCAGGGGGACCGTCGCCTGGCGCCCCAGCGGCCCGGGGAAGTCCCAGTCGCGGCCGGCGGGCGCGACCTCCTCCAGCCGCACGAGCCGGCCCCCCTCGACGAGCAGGCGCGGGGCCGTGTTGCGCTCGCCGGTGACGCGCGTGCCCTCGGTGGGCCGCCACCCGTCCAGGCCCACGGCCACGGTGACCTCCTGCACCGGGTCGCCGCCGGCCGCGGCGGTGGCCAGCAGGTCGGCCAGCCCACCGTAGAACGCCATCGCGGGCAGCACCGCCACCCCCGCCGCCGCGGCGGACGCGGCGTGCTCGCGCAGGGTCGCCGCGGCGGCGGGCTGCTCGGCGGTCACGTCCAGGTAGTGGGCCCCGGCCGCGACGGCGGCCGCCGCCACCGGCCCGGCGGTGTCCAGGAAGGGGCCGGCGGCGTTGACCACCGCCGCGGCGCCCGCCACCGCCCGGCCCAGCGCCCGCGCGTCCGGGGCCGGGCGCACCTCCAGGCCGGGGTGGGCCGGGGCCAGGTCCGCGAGGCGGTCCGCGTTGCGCCCGGAGAGCACCGGCTCCAGCCCGCGCCGCAGCAGTTCGGCCACCACGAACCTGCCGGTGTGCCCGTAGGCCCCGTACACCACTACCCTGCCGCGCGCGGACCGATGAGTCGTCGAGGAGTTCATGACCCCTATCCTCGGGCCCGGCAGGCCCCACCGACCAGCGTCCGATCCGACGCCCTGCGTACACTTTCGGACATGCACACGGTCGGGATCGCCCTGCACGAGCACACCATGCCCTACGAGACGGCGATCGCCGCCGAGGTCTTCGGGGTGGACCGCTCCGACCTGTCCGCCGACGGCGACTGGTACCGGCTGAGCGCGCACACCGCCGACGGCGCCCCCGCCCCCCTGCTGCCGGGGGTGCCCGCCCGCCGCTGGGAGGACCTGGCCGCGGTGGACACCGTGGTCGTGCCCGCCTCCCACCGGCCGCTGGAGGAGCCCGACCCGGTGTTCCTGGCGGCGCTGCGCGCCGCCCACGCCGCCGGGCGGCGGGTGGTCTCGCTGTGCACGGGGGCGTTCGTACTGGCCGCCGCGGGGCTGCTGGACGGCCTTGCGGCCACCACGCACTGGATGCACGCCGGTGAGCTGGCCCGCCGCCACCCGCGCGTGGACGTGCGCGCCGACGTCCTGTACACCGACGGCGGGCGGGTGCTGACCGCCGCGGGCAAGACGGCGGCGCTGGACCTGTGCCTGCACGTGGTGCGCACCGACCACGGGGCCGCCGCGGCCAACGGGCTGGCCCGGCGCCTGGTCGCACCGGCCCACCGGCCGGGCGGGCAGGCCCAGTTCATCGCCCCGCCCGCCGTGCCGCGCACCCGCGACGGGCTGGGCGAGGCCCTGGAGTGGGCCCGCGCCCGGCTGGACCGGCCGCTGACCGTGGCCGACCTGGCCCGCCGGGCGGGGCTGAGCCCGCGGCAGCTGGCCCGGCGCATGCACGCCGAGGCCGGGGCGTCCCCGCTGGAGTGGCTGCACCGCCAGCGCGTGGGCCTGGCCCGGGAGCTGCTGGAGGGCACCGACGCGAGCGTGGAGCAGATCGCCGCCCGCTGCGGCATGGGCACGGCCGCCACGCTGCGCCGCCACTTCCACCGCGCCGTCGGGGTGAGCCCCCTGGCCTACCGCTCGGCCTTCCGCTCCCTGCACCCCTCCCGCTGACCCGCCCGCCGCGGGGAGCGCGGCGGGCGGGCCGGCGGCACCGCCGCCCGCCGGGTCAGCGGCCCAGGTAGGTGCGCAGGTGGCGGGCGGTCAGGGTGTCGCCCTTCTCGACCAGCTCGGCCGGGGAGCCCTCGAACACCACCCGGCCGCCCTCGTGCCCGGCGCCCGGGCCCAGGTCGATGATGTGGTCGGCGTGCGCCATCACCGCCTGGTGGTGCTCGATCACGATCACCGTGTTGCCGTCGTCCACCAGCCGGTCCAGCAGCGCCAGCAGCCGGTCCACGTCGGCCAGGTGCAGGCCGGTGGTGGGCTCGTCCATCACGTACACCGCGCCCTGGCGGGCCATGGAGATCGCCAGCTTCAGCCGCTGGCGCTCGCCGCCCGACAGGGTGGTCAGCGGCTGGCCCAGGCCCAGGTAGCCCAGGCCCACGTCGTGCAGCCGGTCCAGGATGACCCGGGCGTTGCCGGAGGCGAAGAAGTCCCGGGCCTCCACCACCGACATGGCCAGCACCTGGCTGATGTCCTTGCCGCGCAGGGTGTGGGCCAGCACCTCGGGGCGGAACCGCTTGCCCTCGCACTGCTCGCAGGTGGTGGCCACCCCGGCCATCATCGCCAGGTCGGTGTAGATGACCCCGGCGCCCTTGCACTCGGGGCAGGCGCCCTCGGAGTTGGCGCTGAACAGCGCCGCCTTGACCCCGTTGGCGCGGGCGAAGGCGGTGCGGATCGGGTCCAGCAGCCCGGTGTAGGTGGCGGGGTTGGAGCGCCGCGACCCCTTGATCGGCGACTGGTCGACCACCACCACGCCCTCGCGGCCCGGCAGCGCCCCGTGGATCAGCGAGCTCTTGCCCGACCCGGCGACCCCGGTGACCACGGTGAGCACCCCCAGGGGGATGTCCACGCTGACGTCCTTGAGGTTGTGGGAGGTGGCGCCGGTGATGGACAGCACTCCGCGGCCGGTGCGCACGTCCTCGCGCAGCCGCGCCCGGTGGTCCAGGTGGTCGCCGGTGAGGGTGCCCGAGGCGCGCAGGCCCGCCACGTCGCCGGTGTAGGTGATGCGCCCGCCCGCGGGGCCGGCGCCCGGTCCCAGGTCCACCACGTGGTCGGCCAGGGAGATGGTCTCGGGCTTGTGCTCGACCACCAGGACGGTGTTGCCCTTGTCGCGCAGGCTCAGCAGGAGGTTGTTCATCCGCTCGATGTCGTGCGGGTGCAGGCCGATGGTGGGCTCGTCGAACACGTAGGTGACGTCGCTGAGGCTGGAGCCCAGGTGGCGGACCATCTTCACCCGCTGGGACTCCCCTCCCGACAGGGTGCCCGACTCCCGGTCCAGGCTCAGGTAGCCCAGGCCGACCTCCACCAGGGAGTCCAGGGTGTGGCCCAGCCCGTCCAGCAGCGGCTTGACCGAGGGCTCGTCCAGGGCGCGCACGAACGCGGCCAGGTCGTCGATCTGCATCGCCGAGCACTCGGTGATGCTGCGCCCGGCGACCTTCACCGACCGGGCGGCGGCGTTGAGGCGGGTGCCCTCGCACTCGGGGCAGGTGGAGAAGGTGACGGCGCGGTCGACGAACGCGCGCAGCCCCGCCTGCATCTTCTCGCGGTCCTTGGACAGGTAGGTGCGCTTGATCTTGGGGACCAGGCCCTCATAGCTGATGTTGTTGGTGCCGACCTTGACCTTGGTGACCGGGTGGTACAGGAAGGTCTCGCGCTCCTGCTCGGTGTAGTCGCGCACCTTCTTGTCCGGGTCCAGCAGGCCGGAGCCCGCGAAGACCTGCCAGTACCAGGTGCCCACCCCGTAGCCGGGGGCGGTGATGGCCCCCTCGTTCAGGGACAGGTCGGCGTCGACCAGTTCGCCGATGTCGATGGCGTTGACCCGGCCCAGGCCCTCGCACTCGGGGCACATGCCCTCGGCGTTGTTGAAGCTGAACGCGCTGGAGGGCTCCAGGCGGGGGGTGCCCACGCGGCTGAAGACCACGCGCAGCATGGCGGCCGCGTCGGTGGCGGTGCCCACGGTGGACCGGGAGTTGGCGCCCATGCGCTCCTGGTCGACGATGATCGCGGCGCTGAGGTTGCGCAGCGCGTCCACCTCGGGGCGGCCGACGTTGGGCATGAACGACTGGATGAAGGTCGTGTAGGTCTCGTTGATGAGCCGCTGGGACTCCGCGGCGATGGTCCCGAAGACCAGGGAGGACTTGCCGGAGCCGGACAGGCCGGTGAAGACGGTCAGGCGGCGCTTGGGGATGTCGACGTCGACCCCCGCCAGGTTGTTCTCCCTGGCACCGCGGACCTGGATGGTGTCGTGGCCGTCGGCCGGATGCTCGGTTCGCACGCTGTTCTCCAGGTTTCCTTATGCGATAAACTCTCAGACCGATCGAGTTTATGCCATAAGGAGGACATTCGTGGTCGTGTACCCCGGGCGCGGAGACGCACGCCGCACGATGTCCCTGCTGTGGCGCTCCCCGGCCGGGGCGGCCCCCGCCCCGGCCGCGGGCCGCCGGCCCGAGCTCACCGTGGACCTGGTGGTGGCCACCGCCGTGGAGGTGGCCGACGCCGAGGGCATGGAGGCGCTGTCCATGCGGGCGGTCGGGGAGCGCCTGGGCCGCACCGCCATGTCCCTGTACACCTACGTGGCCAGCAAGAACGAACTCGTCGAGCTGATGTACGACCACGTCTTCGGCGAGCCCGCCGACGCCGCGGAGGCCGACCGCTCCCCCGGCTGGCGCGCCGCGACCGAGGCCTGGGCCGTGCGGCTGTGGGACTTCTACCTGCGCCACCCCTGGACCCTGGAGGTCTCCACCGCCCGCCCGGTGCTGGGCCCCAACGAGTACCGGCTCTTCGAGTCGCTGGCGGCGGTGCTGCACCGGGCGGGCCTGCCCCCGGCGCGCATCCGCACCGCCTACGGGACCCTGTTCAACCTGGTGCGCGGCCAGGTGCAGGTCGCCGCCGAGGCCCGCCGGGCGGGTGCGGTCACCGGGATCCCCGAGGACGTGTGGTGGCACGAGCGGTCGGGCCTGCTGGACGAGGTCGCCCCGGACTTCGGCGCGCGCTTCCCCACCCTGACCGCGATGGCGCAGGCGGGGGCGTTCGCCAACGGGGACGAGTCCGAGCCCTACCTGGAGCAGGAGGCCCGCGAGACGTTCCGGGCGGGGCTGGCCTCCGTCCTGGACTCCCTGGAGTCGCAGCTGGAGGTCCCGGAGCGCTCAGGCGCGTAGGAAGTCCAGCACCGCGGGGCCCTGCCCGATGACGGCGTGCCCGACGCCGGGTAGCACGGTGACCTCGGCGTGCGGGACGTGGGCGCGCAGCCGCCGCGCGGTGTCCGCCGAGTCGAGCATCAGGTCCCTGTCACCCACGACCGCCATCACCGGCATGTCCAGGGAGCACAGGTCGGCGTCGGAGAACACGGGCAGGGTCTCGGTGCGCGGCCGGAACTCCCCGAAGGCGGCGGCGACCTCCTCCACCAGCGGCGCGTACCGGGGGTCGTGCAGCCCCAGGACGGCGCGCACCGAGCGGAGCCTGCCCCACCGGCCGAAGGGGGTCCAGGCCAGGGCCGGGGCCAGCCGCAGCGGGGTCTGGCGGCCGATGCCGCCGGGGCACACCAGCGCCAGCCGCTCGACCCGGCCGGGGCGGCGGACGGCGTGGTCCAGGGCGGCCCACCCGCCCAGGGACATCCCGACGAAGGCCGCCCGGGACAGGCCGAGCCCGTCCATGACGTCGTCCAGCCACAGGGCGACGGCGTCGGAGCCCAGGGCGGGGCGCGCGGGGGCGCTCAGCCCGGGCTCGCCGACCAGGTCCACGGCGTACATCCGCAGGTGCCGCGACCAGGTGGGGGCGTCGCCCGCCCACACCGCGGAGTTGGCCCCCGAGCCGTGCAGCAGCACCACGGGCGGCGCGTCGCGCGGGCCGCAGACCAGGACGAACGTCTCGCCCTCCCGGGTGGGCAGGCGCACCCGCTCGGCGGGTACCGGCCAGGCGTCCAGCGCCTCCAGGTACCGCCGCCGGACCTCCCGCTCCCCGGCCTCGGACCGGTAGATGGCGTTCATCGGAACTCCCTTTCCTTCCCTACCACTCCCCACTGGAGTGCTTTTTTGTACTCTAAACCTCCCTTTCGGGGGGAGTCAAAGGGAATGTTGGGGAGTAGTGGCCACGGCTGTCGCACCCCTGGCCGATACTCACCCCATGACGACCAAGGCATGGAACGAGAGCGGGCGGACGGTCCACGCCCCCACCCCCCGGGACGTGGACACGATGGTGGCGGGCCTGGAGGCGGGCAACGAGTTCCTCATCGTCGAACGCGCCGACGACCACTACGTGCAGGTGCTGTGGAGGCATCGGGAGGGCAGGTACCAGCTCGAGTACCGCGACGGCGGCCCGACCGAGCACCACCGCACGTACACCGAGTCCCCCGAGGAGGTCGTCACCGCGATGTCGGGCTGGCTCACCGGCGCCCCCGCCTGGCGCGAGCCCTTCACGTGGGAGGACATCTCCCACTACTTCACCGGCGACGGCTCCTGAGCCCGGACCGCGGCCAGGGGCGGCGCGGACCCGCCCGCGGTGCCGGCCTGCGAAAACCGGGTGCGCGGCCCGGGCGGCGGGACTATCGTCGACCGGGCCCGCACCGAGGAGGGACCCCATGAGCGCCGACCGGCCCCGCACCTTCGAGATCCTCGTCCCCGGCTTCGCCACCGGCGAGGAGGCCCTGGCACAGGGCGAGGCCGTCGCCCGCCTGCTGTGCCCCGAACCCGAGCACGACGGCCCCTGCCCGATCCCCTGGAGCACGGGCGCGCGCCTGGAAGAGGAGGAGCCCGACCCCGTGGGCACCGGCCACACCGTCGTCGCCGGGGTGTACGCCACCGCCGGCGCGGCCCGCGCGGCGGCCGAGCGGATCGGGGAGACCCTGGGCCGGCCGGCCCACCTGGTGGAGGTGCCCGCGCGGGAGTACCCCGACCTCGCCGAGCAGTACCGCATCGAACGCGGCCTGGAGCCCTAGGGCACCTCGGCCGCCACGAACAGGAAGTTCGGCATCCGGACGTACGCTCCGACGCCCGGATCCGCCGCCACCGCCCCGCGCGCCGCGTCCGGGTCCAGCCCCGGCTCGGCGACCTCGCGCAGCCGCAGCCCCAGGGCGGCGACCTCGTTCAGGTACGCCGACAGCGGCCGGTGGAAGTCCGGCGCGGCGGGGCCGTGCACCACGTACTCCTCCAGGTAGCGGTCCTGCCGGTACTCGCCGTGCCGGCGCCAGCTCCCGGCCAGCCCCTCGAAGGCCGGGTGCACGATCCCGAAGACGAACAGCCCGCCCGGCCGCAGCGCCCGCGCGCAGGCCGCCATCGCGGGCCGCCAGTCGGGGACGGCCATCAGCACCATGCTGCACACCACTGCGTCGAACGGCCCGCCCGGGACGGGCGTCCGGGCCAGGTCCCCCTGGACGTACTCCACCCCCAGGGGGTCGCTCTCCTCCCGCTCCCGGGCGAAGGCGACCATCGCCCCGGCGGGCTCCAGGCCCACCACCCGCGCCCCGCGCGCGGCCAGCATCCGGCTCAGGTAGCCGTCGCCGCTGCCCGCGTCCAGGACCCGCAGCCCCGACACCGGCCCGAGCATCCGCAGCAGGGCCGGATTGGCCAGGTGCCGTTTGGCGAAGTCGCCGTCCCGGCCGTGCGCCTCCATGGCCTCCCGGGTGGCGGAGGCGTCCCACCGCGCGATCGCGGCCTCGTCGGTCCATTTCCGAGGGTCCATTCGCCGAACCTATGCTCCGGCCCGGCCCGTGGGAAGGGCCCCGCGCGGCCGCGCGGGCGGACGGCGTGAGCGGGATCGCATTCCTTACAGGAATCCAGCGATTTCCTAAACCCTTTAGGCATATGTAGGGTCGCTGTAGCCGAAAAGGGAGGTCACGATGGCACGCGCCGGGCTCAGCACCGGACTCCTCGTCCGGGCGGGGGCCGACCTCGCCGACGAGGCCGGGTTCGAGCACGTCACCCTCTCCGAGGTCGCCCGCCGGTTCGACGTCAAGGTCGCGAGCCTGTACTCGCACCTGAAGAACTCCCACGACCTCAAGACCCGGATCGCCCTGCTGGCCCTGGAGGAGCTCGCGGACCGGGCCGCCGACGCCCTGGCCGGGCGCTCGGGCAGGGACGCCCTGGCCGCCCTGGCGGACGTCTACCGCGACTACGCCCGCGAGCACCCCGGCCGCTACGACGCCACCCGGTTCCGGCTAGACGCCGCCACCGCGGCCGCCGGCGCCGGCCCCCGGCACGCCAGGATGACCCGGGCCGTCCTGCGCGGCTACGACCTGCCCGGCGCCGAGGAGACCCACGCCGTCCGGCTGCTGGGCGCCACCCTGCACGGCTACGTGAGCCTGGAGATGGGCGGGGGCTTCGACCACAGCGCCCCCGACACCGAGGCGACCTGGTCGCGCACCATCGACGCCCTCGACTCCCTGCTGCGGAACTGGCCCGCACCCGACCACCACTAGGAACCCGCCATGGACCCCGTCACCACCCCGGTCACCGCCGACCTGCTGCGCGGAGCCGTCGAGATCCGGCCCACCGACCACGGCCCCCGCCCCATGCGCCTGCCCCGGCGGGCCCTGGCCCAGGCGCCCGACCCGATGATGGACCACATCGCCGCCCAGACCTCCGGCGTCCGCCTGGCCCTGCGCACCCGCGCCACCGTCGTCGAACTCGACGCCCTGCCCACCAAGCGCACCTTCACCGGCGCCCCGCCGCGCCCCGCCGGGGTCTACGACCTGCTCGTGGACGGGCGCCTCACCGCCCAGGGGCACGTCGACGGCGGGGACACCCTGGTCATCGACATGGCCACCGGTGCCGTCGAGCACCGCCGCGGCCCGGTCGGGACCGTCCGCTTCACCGGCCTGCCCGACCGGGACAAGGACGTGGAGATCTGGCTGCCGCACAACGAGGCCACCATCCCCGTCGCCCTGCGCACCGACGCCCCCGTGGCCCCCGCGCCCGCCGGCGGGCGGCGCGTCTGGCTGCACCACGGCAGCTCCATCAGCCACGGCTCGGACGCCGCGGGCCCCACCGCCACCTGGCCCGCCGTCGCCGCGCTGCGCGCCGGGGTCGACCTGGTCAACCTGGGCCTGAGCGGCAACGCCATGGTGGACCCCTTCACCGCCCGCACCCTGCGCGAGGTCCCCGCGGACGCGATCAGCGTCAAGCTCGGCATCAACGTCGTCAACCAGGACGCCCTGCACCGGCGCGCCTTCGGCCCGGCCGTGCACGGGTTCCTGGACACCGTCCGCGAGGGCCACCCGGACACGCCGCTGCTGGTGGTCTCCCCGATCCACTGCGCCATCCACGAGGAGGTCCCCGGGCCCACGCAGATGGACATGTCCGCCCTCGCCGAGGGCCGACTGTCCTACCGGGCCGGGGGCGACGCGGCCGCGCGCGCGGCCGGGCGGCTCGCGCTCGCCGACATCCGCGGCGAGCTGGCCCGCATCGTCGCCGACCGGGCGGCCGACGACCCGCACCTGCACTACCTGGACGGCCTGGAGCTGTACGGGGAGGCGGACGCGGCCGAGCTGCCCCTGCCCGACTCCCTGCACCCGGACACCGCGGCGCACCGCCGCATCGGCGAGCGGTTCGCCGACCTGGCCCTGGGCGCCGGCGGCCCCCTGGCCTAGACCCCCTCGGGGCCGGCCGCTCCCCCGTAGGTCGCGATCTTGTAGTCGATCGCGGCCAGGGACAGGGCCAGTCCACGCATCCGGCGGCGGGTGGCCTCGCGGTGCTCGAGCAGCATGGACAGCCGCTCGGGCACCGTGTGCTCCCCGGCGTCGACCAGCTCCACGTAGCGGCGCAGGTCGCGCACCGCCATCCCGGACAGCCGCATCCGGGTCAGGAACACCAGGCGCCGCACCGCCCCGGCGTCGTACACCCGGTGCCCGCCGGCGTCGCGGGCCACCCGGACCAGCCCCACGCGCTCGTAGTAGCGCAGCGTGTGCGGGGACAGCTCCAGCCGGTCCGCGACCTCGGCGATCGTCATCGGCCCGGCGGCGACGGCCGGGTCGGTGAGCCGGTGGATCGCCTCGACCGACGGCGGGGCGCCGTCCTCCAGGGCGGCCAGGGCCCGGTTCATCAGCTCATCGGTGGCCATGGCGCCAGACTAGACCGGCCGGACCGAGGCCGGCACCCCGGCGAAGTCGGCGTCGCGGGCGGTCCCGGCCCACCGCTCCAGCTCGGCCAGGCCGCGCCGGTGGGCCGCGCCCAGGCGTTCGACGGCCTCGCGGCCCAGCGGCAGCCGCAGCGGCACCTCCCCGCCGCGCACCAGGGACACGATGATCCCGGCCGCGCGCCCGGGGTCGCCCTCCTGACGGCCGTCCGCCCCCGCCATGTCGGCGCGCACCGCCGCGAGCACGTCGCGGTAGACCGCCGAGTCGGCGGCGAACTCCAGCACGTCGGCGCCGTTGAACCCGGTCCGGAACCGGCTGGGCTCCACCAGCATCACCCGCACCCCGAACGGCGCGACCTCCCCGGCCAGGGACTCCGACCAGCCCTCCAGGGCGAACTTGGACGCGGAGTAGGCCGACACCCCGGGGAAGGAGATCCGCCCGCCCTGGCTGCTCATCTGCACGATCGTCCCCGCGCCGCGGGCGCGCATGGCGGGCAGCACGGCGCGGACCAGGGCGGCGGGGCCGAACAGGTGCAGGTCCATCAGCTCGCGCAGCGGGCCGTCGCCGACCTCCTCGGCCGCTCCGACCACGGCCCGCCCCGCGTTGTTGACCAGCACGTCGATGCTCCCGAACCGGTCCAGGACCGCCCGGGCCAGGGACGGGGCGGCAGCGGTGTCGCGGACGTCGTGGGCCAGGGCCAGGAAGCGGTCGGGGTGCCCGGCGGCCAGGTCGGCGACGCCGCCGGGGTCGCGCACGGCGGCCGCCACGCGCTCGCCCGCGGCCAGGGCCGCCTCCGCCAGGGCGCGCCCCAGGCCGCGGGAGGCGCCGGTGATGATCCAAGTGTTCGGTGTCGTCGTCATGCGCGGGACGCTAGGCCTTCGAGCGCGCTCGAACGCAAACCCGCGCGGCGGACCTCACCGGGCGGCGGCCCGCTCCGCCCGGTCCGCGGCCACGACCGACTCCAGCAGGCCGGGGAAGGCGGCGTCGATCTCCCGGCGGCGCAGCGTGTTCATCCGCGAGGTGCCCTCGTAGTACTGGCGGATGAGCCCGGCCTCGCGCAGCACCCGGAAGTGGTGGGTGGCGGTGGACTTGCCGACGGGCAGGTCGAAGCCGCCGCAGGCGACCTCGGCCGGGGCGTCGTAGAGCTGCTCGACGATGCTGCGCCGCACCGGGTCCACCAGCGCCTCCAGGAGCCGCTGCAGGGTGAGGGCCGCGACGTCGGGGTGCGGGGGGATCCGCTCGGTGTGCATGCGGCCATTGTACGAGCGGGATCGAAGTTCGGCGCCGTACGGGCCGGCCGCCACGCCTGCGGGCCGTCCGCCACGGCCTCACCGGGGGCCGGTGTCCCCCTCGACCCGTGCGAGCCTGGTCCAGCCGGACCAGCCCCGGCCGCGCAGCAGCTCGATCAGCCGGCGGGCCTGCGGCACGGTGTCGAAGGCCAGCGCGTCCATCAGGCCGGCCATCGTCGGCTCCACGTCGACGTCGTCCACATAGGCGTCCCCCATCTCCTCGGCCAGCCCGGTGATGTAGGACGCCAGCCCGTCGGCGAGCTCCTCCAGCCGCGGGTCGTCGTCGCGGTCCAGGACCGAGCCCAGGGTCCGGTAGAAGCCGGCGAACCGCGGGTCGCGGATCTGGTCCGTCTTGCGCGCGATCCACTCCGGGATCCGCTCGGGCGCGTGCGCGGCCAGCGGGATCCAGCCGTCGCGCTCGGCCCGGACGATCCGCTCGTCGACCCCGAGCTCCCGGAGCCGCTCCAGGTACCCGACCACCTCCGGCGGCAGCACCAGGCCGTCCCCGGCGGCCAGGCGGGCGATCTGCTCCCGGTGGTGCTGCAACCGCAGGATCTCGGCCCGCAGCCGCGCGTCGATGTCGTCCACGGCCGCGGCGAACCCCTCCCGGTCGGCGCGCAGCAGCTCCCGCACCCGCGACAGCGGGACCCCGGCCCGGGCGAGCGTGCGGATCCGGATCAGCTCGATCACGGCGTCGGCGCCGTACCGGCGGTAGCCGGAGCGGTCCCGCTCCGGCTCCGCCAGCAGCCCCTCGGCGTGGTAGTGCCGCACGGCACGCACCGTCACCCCGGCGTAGGACGCCAGTTCCCCGATGGTCAGCATCGGACCAGTCTCCTACGCGGTCGTCGCCGGGCCGCCGTGCGCCCCGCGGATGATCCGGGCGATCTCCGCGGCGTGGGTGAACGGCATCCGGTGGTCGGCGTCGAGCCGCGTGACCGCGACGCGGGGCAGCTCGCGCACCAGCCGGTCGATGCCGGCGCGCCAGTTCCGGTCCAGGCGCTCCCCGTGCGCTCCCGCGCCGCCCCCGGACAGGGAGGCCGAGGCGATCACGGTGACGGGCGGGACGATCCTCCGGTAGCGGTCGAGGATCCGCGCCCGGACCGCGTCGACCTCGATGTTGAGGTCCAGGATCTCGCGGCCGGTGAGGAGCACCTGCCGGTCGGTGCCCAGGTCCGCCGCGCGCCGGGCCGCCGCGTCCTCCCACATCGCACGGAACAGCGGCAGGAGGTCCTCGGTGACGAACGGCTCGGGGACCGGGTTCGCCCCGTCGATGAGGACCAGTCCGGCGACGCCGTCCGGGTGCTCCGAGGCGTAGTGCACGGCCAGGTCCGCGCCCAGGGAGTAGCCCACCAGCAGGGGCGCCGTTCCCGGGCGCCGCGTGCGCGCCATCACGGCGGACAGGTCGCCGAGGAACGCCTCGAAGGTGTAGCGGCCGGCGGCCGGGGAGAGGCCGTGGCCCCGCAGGTCGAAGGCCACGACGTCGTGGTCGCGCCGCAGCAGCCCGACCAGTTCGCCCAGCTCGGCCCGGGTCGTGTCGAGGCCGGGGCACAGGACCAGCGGGCGGCCCCGGCCGCCGCGGGAGACCGCGATGGCGACTCCGTCGTGGTGGATCGTGAAGTGGCGCATGGGCTCGCAGCCTTTCTCGGTACGGGTGGTGCGGCCCATGCTGGGGGGTTGACCCTGCGGCAGGGTCAAGCCCCGCGGCGCCGCGTCCCCGTCACGGAACCCGGCCACGGCGCGCGCGGCGATCGACGTCGCGCCGCTCTCCCCCCGGACTCACCGGAACCGGCTCCGCCTCCACGCCCAGGCCATCGCCCAGGCCGCCGCCTCATAGCCCCGGTCAGGCCGGGTCCAGGACGACCACCGGGATGGTGCGGCGGGTGCGGGGCTCGTAGTAGGTGCGGTAGACCGGGGCGCGCTCGGCCATCATGGCCCACAGGCGTTCGCGTTCGGCGCCTCGGGCGGTGCGGGCGCGCATGCGCAGGCGCCGGTCGCGCACCTGGACCTCCACCTCCGGGTGGGCGGTCACGTTGAGGTACCACTGCGGGTGGGTGTGGGTGATCGCCGCCCCCGAGGCGACCAGCACCAGCGAGTCCCCGTCGGTGCCGAAGAACAGGCCGGTGCGGTAGAGCCGCCCCGAGGTGCGGCCGCGGTGGGTGAGGACGAGGTTGGTCGTCCCGCCCTCCAGGTAGCCGCTGGCGCCGCCGGTGGCGATGTACCGGCGCACGTGCTCGGCGACCGAGGGGTCGGGGCTGTCGATGGGGCCGCTGTCGGCGGGTGTGCTCATACCCGTGAGAGTGCCCGCCCCGGGTCCGGACAGGCTCACGGCCGCCTCAGGAACACCTCAGGGTCCGCCCCGGCGGGCGCGCTCAAGGCCCCAGGACGGGGTGGCCGTTCTCCAGGTACACGGTCTCCCCCGCCGCGGCGGCGGCCAGGCCCGCCGCGACCCGGCGGGCCGTGTTCGGGGCCAGCAGGCCGCCGACGCGGCCGGGGTCCGCCCACATCCACCCGGACAGCTCCTCCGGGGGAAGCCGGAGCCGGGCGCCCCCGGGCAGCTCGGCGGTGAACAGCCAGTGCAGGGCGGTGGTGCGCACCCCCTCGGCCGCCACCCAGTCCACGGCGACCAGCCGCCGGACGGCGGCCGCCACCCCCAGCTCCTCGGCCAGCTCCCGGCGGCAGGCGGCCAGCGGGGACTCGTCGCGCTCGACGACGCCGCCCGGCAGGCCCCAGGGCGAATCGGGCCGGTAGGTGCGCTCCACCAGCAGGACCTCCCCCGCCGGGGACAGGATCAGCGCCCCGGCCGCCCCCCGTGTCGCGGGCAGGCCCGCGAAGAACCGCCGCTCCGCCGCCTCGTCGGCCGCACTGTCGTCTCCCACCGCGCTGGGTCCCTCCGGTCTCGGCTCGAAGGCCCCCCGCGGGGGCCGCCGGGATCCCTACCCGGGAAAGCGCCGCCGGCCCCCGCGGCCGCGGGCGGGTCACGCCGTGTGCAGCCCCCCGTCCACCGGCAGGACCACCCCGGTCACGTAGGAGGCCCGCTCGCTGAGCAGCCAGGCGGCCGCCTGGGCGATCTCCCCGGGCGCGGCCGCCCGGCGCAGCGGGGTCCGGGCGTTGAGGGCGTCGACGATGCCCGGGGACACTTCCTCCCAGGCGCTCACCATGTCGGTCAGCGTGGTGCCGGGCGCGACGGCGTTGACGCGGATGCCCTCGGGCCCGTAGGTGATCGCGGCCGACTCGGTGAGGCTGTTGAGCGCCCGCTTCATCGCCCCGTAGGCGGGCAGGAGGGCGTTGCCCCGCCAGCCGCCGACGGAGGAGCAGTTGACGATGGCGCCCGTGCCCGCGGTGGCGCGGATGGCGGCGACCTGGGCTGCCAGGGCCGCCCAGGTGCCCTTGAAGTTCACGGTGTAGATCAGGTCCAGGTCGGCCTCGGGGGCCTGGTCGAGCGGGCCGGGTGGCAGGGCGACCGCCCCGTTGTTGAAGGCGGCGTCGAGCCGGCCGTACACCTCGACGGTGCGCTCGACCGCGGCGCGGACGGCGTCCGTGTCGCCCAGGTCGCAAACCGTGTACTCGGCGGTGCCGCCGGCGGCCCGGATCTCCTCGGTCACGGCCTCGAGTCGGTCCCCGGTCCGGGCGGTGAGCATGACCCGGGCCCCCTCGGCGGCGAACAGGCGCGCCGCGGCGGCGCCGATGCCCCGGCTCGCGCCGGTCACCAGGACGGTCCGGTCCGCCAGCAGGCCGGGGGTGCGGGTGTGGTGTTCGTTCACAGTGTCCATGGCCATGAGCGTGGGCCCGGCGGCGGAACGGATCCAGGTACCGGCGGTACCTGGATCGGCCCCGCCGCCCGGGCACACTGGGAGGGTGGACAGACGAGAGCTGGCCGGCTTCCTGCGCGGCAGACGCGAGCGCATCACCCCCGCCGACATGGGCCTGTCCGCCGGTCCGCGGCGCCGCACCCCGGGGCTGCGCCGCGAGGAGGTGGCGCAGCTGGCGTTCATCTCCACCGAGTACTACACGCGGCTGGAGCAGGCGCGCGGCCCGCACCCCTCCCGCGAGGTGCTCGCCGGGCTGGCCCGGGCGCTGCGCCTGTCGGACGCCGAACGCGACCACCTCCACTACCTCGCCGGCTCCCCGCCCGGACCGCCGGCCGGCCCCTCCCGCGAGGTGCGCCCGAGCATCCTGCGTCTGCTGGGCAAACTGCCGGGCGCCGCGGCGGTCGTGCTGTCGGCGACCTACGAGGTCATCGCCTGGAACGACCTGGCGGCCGCCCTGATGGGGGACTTCTCCGCCCTGTCCCGCCAGGAGCGCAACCTCGTGCGGCAGGTCTTCCTCGCCCCGCCGGGGTCGGACCGGCGACGGTACCGGCTGTCGGACCTGGCGGCGTTCTCCCGGATCGCGGCCCGGGACCTGCGCGTCACCGCCGCACGCTACCCCGACGACCCCGAGGTGGCGGCCCTGGTGGGCGACCTCCTCGCGGGCAGCGCGGAGTTCGCCCGGCTGTGGGCCGCCCACGACGTGGGCCCGGCCCCCGCCCTGCGCAAGACCATCGAGCACCCGCTGGTCGGGCCGGTCACCCTGGACTGCGACGTCCTGGACGTCGCCGACCGGGACCAGCGGGTCGTCATCTACACGGCCGAGCCCGGCTCCCCGTCGGAGGGCGCCCTGCGCCTGCTCTCGGTGGTCGGCACCCAGCGTCTGGACACCCCCGGCTGAACCGGGCCCGGGCCGCCCCTCAGAACCGGGCGACGAGCTGCGCCACCAGGCCGTGCACCAGGGAGCGCGGCTCCATCTGGTTGACGGTGGCCGCCACGTACAGGTCCCGTCCGGGCAGGTGGTAGAGGGCGTTGCCGAAGGCGCCGGAGTGGCCGACCATCGTCGGGACCGGCGCGAACGGCGACAGCACGCGGGGCACCCGGAACCGCATGATCCCGGTCCCGTAGTCGATGGGGGTCAGGCGCGAGAAGACCGGGTTCCAGCGCGCGGTCATCTCGGCCAGGTAGTGCTCCGGGAACAGCCGGCCGCCGGTGAACGCCCGTAGGAACCGCAGCTGGTCGGAGACGGTGGAGACCACCGCGCCGTCGGGCGGGAACGAGGCGATCGCCCGGGGGATGTGCAGGGCCCGGCGGCGGTGCAGGAGCGGGGCGACCTCGCCGTAGCGATCCAGGGTGTCCGGGGTGAGCATCCAGGTGTCGCGCAGGCCCAGCGGGCCGGTGATCCGGGTGCGCAGGGCCTCCTCCTGGCTCTCGGAGGTCACGGTCTCGATGATGCGCCCGACCAGCTGGTAGTTGGTGTCGCTGTAGTACGCCCGGCCCGGGGTCGAGGGGGCGAACGGGCTGGGCAGGCGGCGGGCCATGTCGATGAGCTCGTCGGTGGTCCAGGCGGCGTCGGCGCGCAGGACGTCGTCCAGGAAGGTGGTGCCGTCGGGGCGCTTCTGCTCGAAGTAGTCGGGGATGCCGGAGGTCTGCGACAGCAGCTCGCGCACCGTGATGCGCGGTCCGTGGTCGCGTCCGCCGTGGGTGTTGAGGCCGCGCATCGTGTCCGCGCCGATCAGGTCGGCGGCGGGGGTGTCCAGGGTCAGCGCGCCCTCGTCGCGCAGCTGCATGACGACCGCGACGGTGTACAGCTTGGTGATGCTGGCGATGAAGTAGGGGCGCTCGGTGTCGCCGTGGCTCCAGGAGAACCCGGTGGAGGGCTGCTCGATCGCGGCGGCGAAGGCCGACACGGTGGGCCTGGCGGCGTAGCGGGCGGCGATCCGGTGCAGCCGGGCGGCGGGGGGCGGGCTCATGGGGTGATCCGTTCGAGTCGTTGTTCGGTGGCGTCGAGCCAGGCGAGCTCGGCCCGGGCGTGGGCGATGCCGTTGTCGAGGGCGGCCAGGCGCAGCTGGTAGCCCAGCGCGGAGACGCCCTCGGGCAGGTCGGCGGGGTCGGGGGTCTCCACGGCCTCCAGTTCGGCCAGTTCCGCGGCGATCTCCCGGCGGCGGGCGTCCAGGAGCGCGCGGACGTCCTCGGGCGGCAGGCGGTCGGCGAAGAACACCCGGGCCAGGAAGGCGTCGCGGGTGGGCGGGGTCTTGAGGGGCGAGGCGAGCCAGCGGTCGAGCTCGGCCAGTCCGGCCTCGGTGACGGTGTGGGGGTGCAGGGTGGGGCGGCCCTCCTGGACGACGGTGCCGCGGGACGCCAGCCCCTCCTCCACCAGGGCGGAGAGGGTCCGGTAGATCTGCGACTGGTCGGCGGTCCAGAAGTGGCCGACGCTGCCGTCGACGGCCTTCTTGAGGTCGTAGCCGCTCATGGGTCGGATGGACAGGATGCCGAGGATGGCGTGCCGCAATGACATGGATAGAGGATAGCGCACATATATGCATGGTCTGATAAGTGCGCGGTCCTCTAGCGTCTCCGCCGACCACCGGCCGTCGGGACCGGCAGGGCCGGCAGGGCCGGGACCGCCCTGCCGGGCCGAGGACGTGCGGCCCGCGGCCCGGTGCGGCGCCGCCGGACCCTGCGGGACCACCGGGACCGCGATCCGTGGTGGTCTCCGTGGCCACCACGGAGGCGCCCCTGACCCGCGCCGGGGCAGGATGGTGGTCACAGGGGGCCGGGACGACCCGGCCGGGCACCATCCACGACGACGGGGAGCGACCATGGCCGACAAGGGAACGTACGAGGGGTTCACCGCCGAGGAGCGGGCGGCGATGAAGGAGCACGCTCAGGAGCAGAAGAAGGCGTCGCGGCGGGCCTCGCGCGAGGAGAAGGCCGCCGAGGCGGTGCGGGACGTGCTCGCCAAGATCGCCGAGATGCCCGACGAGGACCGGGTCCTGGCCGAGCGCGTGCACGCCATCGTCACCCGCGAGGCGCCCTCGCTGGCGCCCAAGACGTGGTACGGGATGCCCGCCTACGCGCTGGACGGCAAGGTCGTCTGCTTCTTCCAGAGCGCGGCCAAGTTCAAGGCGCGCTACGCCACGCTGGGGTTCAACGACCCGGCCCTGCTGGACGAGGGGCCGATGTGGGCGACCGCGTTCGCCCTGGTGGAGGTCACCGACGAGGTCGAGAAGCGGATCGCCGACCTGGTGCGGCGGGCGGCGGGCTGAGCCCCTCCCCCGGCGGGGCCGCCTCCGCGCGGACCCGCTGCGGCCCCCGCGGAGGCGGCCCCGGACGGGCCGCTCAGGTCCCCGGGACCAGGCCCAGGGCGGTGAGCGCGGCCTCGCCCGCCGCCCGGTGCCCGCCCCCGGCGAGCACCAGGGTGCGGGCCGCCTGGTAGCGGCAGCCCGCCGCCTCGAACGCCGCCGCGATGGCCGGCAGCCCCGGCGCGTCGCCGTCCAGGAGCGCCCGCGCCCGCTCCACCTGGGCGGTGGCCACCGGGTTCCCGGCCACCACCGCCCGGGCCGCGTCGACCAGCTCCCGGGCGTCGGCGCGCCCGGCGAGCACCGCCGCCTCCGCCCGCAGCGCCGTGTACCAGTGCAGCCACACCCAGCACACCCACTTCCACACCCGCCCCGGTTCAGGGGCGACGCGCTCCAGGGCGCTGTCGGCGTCCCCGTGGTGGAGCAGGAGCAGGGCGTCGAAGACCGCCCCGTAGCCCAGGCGGTGGTCGTCCCCGGGCCCCGCCCGGTCGATGACCTCCAGCCACTCGGCCCGGGCGTCGGGGTCCCCGCGCAGGCCGTGGACCATCGCCACCGCCGCCGCGGCCGGGCCCAGGGAGCGCGTCCGCAGCCGGCCGCTGCGCTGCCAGGCCTCCTTGAACCTCTCGGCGCCCGCGAGCACCCCCTCGACCTCGCCCGCGAACGCGTCGGCGACCAGGAGCCAGGAGGCGGCGTGGTGCCCCGCCTCGGACAGCAGCGGGTGGTCGGCCATCCGCCGGCCCCACCGGCGGGCCCGGGGCAGGTCGCCGACGCCGATCGCGGTCGCCGCGGCCATGGCCAGGGCGTCCATCAGCTCGTGCGTGGCGGCGGGCGAGGGCGGGACGCGGTCCAGGATCTCGATCCGGCGCCGGGACGCCTCCGCGGAGGCGAAGGAGTCCCCGGTCCAGCACTGGGCGCCGGAGAGCGCGTCCAGGGCGGCGGACTCGGCCACCGGGTCCCCCGCCTCGCGGGCGAGGTCGACGGCGTGCCGGGCGCTGGCCACCGTCTCCGGGGCCGGGTTGTCCGGGTCCCCCTGGAGCGCCCCGAAGGCGTCCGCGACCACCGCGGCCTCGGCCAGGGCGAGCGCCGCCCGCGAGGCCGGGGAGTCGTCGGCCAGCTCGCGGGCGCGCGCGAGCGCCTCCTTGACCTCCTCGGCGGGGGGAAGCTGCGCGAAGGACGTGGAGAAGCGGTACGCGACCACGGCCGAGTCGGCCAGGTCCCGTGCCGCCGCCGGGCCGTCGCCGGCGCGCTCCGCGGCCACGGCGGCCCAGCGGTGCAGGCGGTAGGAGTCGCCGTCCAGCCCGCGGCACCCGGCCACCGCGGCGGCGCTGCGCAGCGCCGCGACCGCGGGGCCGCCCCGGTCGGCGAGCCCGGCCGCCTGCACGTACCGCTGCTGGGCCTCGCCGAGCAGGGTGCGGGTGAAGGCCAGGCCGCCCATGGACAGGGCGAGCCGGTGGACCCCGGCGCGGTGTTCGGGCCGTTCGGCGGTGGCGGTGAGGGCGGCGCGCAGGTCCTCGGCGACGGCGTCGAACCGGGTGCGCCAGCCGGCTCCCCCGCCGCCCTCCAGCTCGGCGGCGCGGGCCAGGCACCAGCGCAGGTGGCGGGCGCGCACCTCGTCCTGCTCGCCGGCCCCGGCCAGGTGCTCGGCCCCGTACTGGCGGATGGTCTCCAGGGCGTGGTAGCGGGTCCCGGTCGAGGAGGGGGCGACCGAGAGCAGGCTCTGCTCGGCGAGCCTGCCCAGCCCGTCGACCACCGCGGCCTTGTCCAGGGGCGCGAACCCGGCGATCTCGGCGGCCGCCTCGGGGGTGAACGGCGCCACGAACACCGAGACGCGGCGCAGCAGGGCCCGGTCCTCCGGCTCCAGCAGTCCGTGGCTCCAGTCCAGCACCGCGCGCACCGACCGGTGCCGGTCGTCGGCGCGGGGGCCGCCGGTGAGCACGCGCAGCTGGTCGGCGAGCCCGGCCATGAGGCCGTCCGGGCCCAGCGTGGACCACCGGGCCGCCGCCAGCTCGATGGCCAGCGCCATGCCCCCGAGCCGTTCGCAGACGGCCGCGACCTCCTCGCCCACCGACGTCCCCGGCGGCGGGCCGACCGCCGCGGCGCGCTCCAGGAACAGGGCCGCCGCCTCGGAGTCCTCGCCGCCCTCCAGCGACAGCGGCGGGAGCGGGAAGGTGCGCTCGAAGGGCACCAGCAGCCGGGCGCGGCTGGTGACCAGCACGTGCAGCAGCGGGCAGGCGGTGAGCAGCCGCTCCAGGAACGGGGCGACGCCCTCGCGCACGTGCTCGCAGTTGTCCAGGACCAGCAGGGCCCGGCGGTCGGCCAGGGCCTGCGACACCGCCTCGTCGAAGTCGCCGCCGGGGCGCTCGCCCACGCCGACCGCGGCGGCCACGGCCGCCCCCACCCGCCCGGGCTCGGTGAGCGGGACCAGGTCAGCGAACCACACCCCGTCGGGGAAGTCGTCGGCGGCCTGCGCGGCCACCGCCAGGGCCAGGCGGGTCTTGCCCACCCCGCCGGCGCCGGCCACGGTCACCAGGCGGTGCCCGCGGACCGCCTCGGCCAGGTCGCGGCGCTCCCCCACCCGGCCGACGAACGTCGTCAGCGGCGCGGGCAGGGCCGGAGCCGACCGGTCCCGCCCCCCGCCGCGGGAGCGCTCGGCAGCGGCACGGGCGAGCGCCCGGCGGTCGGGCATTCCGAGCTTGCGCAGCAGGGAGGAGACGTGCGACTCGACGGTGCGCACGGAGATGAACAGCCGTGCGGCGATCTCCGCGTTGCTGAGGTGCCCGCCGAGCAGGTCGAGCACTTCGGCCTCACGGGCCGAGATTTCCGGGGTGGTCACCGGGACATTATCGGGCCGGGTCGGGCGGGGTCCGGCACCCGAACCGGAGTATTCCTTGACAGGAATATTCCCTTTGGTGAATACTCGGGTCATGCACGAACGACTGGAGGCGCTGGGCGAGCCCGCCCGGCTGCGCATCGCCCGCATCCTGGCGGAGCGCCCGCTGTCGGTGGGCCTGGTCGCCGAACGCGCCGGACTGCGCCAACCGCAGGCGACCAAGCACCTGCAACGCCTGGAGCGGGCGGGCCTGGTGACCTCCCACCGCACCGGCAACCGGCGCATCTACGCGCTGGAGCCCGGACCGCTCCGCGAGCTGGCCGGCCTCCTGGAGGGGCTGGCCGGGCAGGCGCGGGAGCACCGCGGGTCCTTCGACGCCTACGCCGCGTCGCTGGCCGCCGAGACGCGCGCCGCCGACCGGGAGCGCTGGGCCGACGAGCGGAGCTTCGCCTTCACACGCGTACTGGACGCGCAACGGGAGACCGTGTGGCGCCACCTCACCGAGCCCGGCCTGCTCGCCCGCTGGTGGACTCCGGACGACCTGGCCGTCACCGAGGCCGTCCTGGAGGCGCGGCCCGGCGGCCGGGCGGTGCTGGCCTACCGCGACGCCGCCGACACCTCCGGCGCGGACGGTGTCGTGGGCCGCGCCGAGGGGGTGGTGGACGAGGCCGTCCCGGGCGAGCGGATCGCCTTCCGGCTCTCCCCGCTGCTGCCCGGGGGCGGCGTCGCGTTCACCGGCCACTACGGGTTCGCGCTCGAGGACGCCGGCGGCGGGACCCGGCTCCGCGTGCGGCTGCGGATCACCGACAGCACCGTCGCCTCCGCCGACTTCGTCGCCGGCATCGGCCTGGGCTGGGACCAGGCCCTGGACCGGCTCGCCGCCACCGTCGGCGGCACCCCTTCCGACACCCCGAGGAGCACGAAATGACCGGACACGCCGACCGCAGGGTCATCGCGAACATGAACCTCTCCCTCGACGGGAGGTACTGCGGGCCCGGCGGCCCGCAGGACCACGCCTGGGTGGTGCCGTACGCCGTCACCGACGTCGCCCGCGACCACCTCACGGACCTGTGGCGGACCGCCACCACTGCGCTGATGGGGCGGGTCAACGCCGAGGGGTTCCTGGGCTACTGGCCGCCGGTGGCCCACGACGAGGCGGCCGACCCCCGCGACCGGGGGTTCGCCGCCTGGCTGGCCGAGACCGAGAAGGTGGTCCTGTCCCGGACCCTGGCCGCCTCCCCGTGGGAGGGCACGCGGATCGAGAACGCCCCCGCCGCCGAGGTGGTCGACGGGCTCAAGACACAGGAGGGCGGGGACATCCTCGTGCCGTGCAGCGCCAGCCTGATCAGGCCGCTGCTCGCCGCCGACCGGGTCGACCGGCTGGCGCTGATGATCGTCCCCGAGTTCATCGGCGGCGGCCCGCGCCTGTTCGAGGACGGCCTGCCCGCCGAGAAGTGGGCCCTGGCCTCCCACGCCGCGGGCGAGCACGGGACGGTCACCCTGGTCTACGACCGCCTGCGCTGAGGGCCGCCCCGCACGGCCCGGGGCCCGCACCGTGCGGTGCGGGCCCCGGGCGCGACGGCCCCCGGCCTCAGATCCGGGTCATGGTGGAGTCGTAGCCGCCCCCGCCGGGGTAGACCCACGCTCCGGTGACGGTGGAGCCGTCCGCGGAGAACTCCCCCGTGAAGTAGGCGGGGCCGCCCCGGACGCCTCCCCAGATGGTCAGGGTGTCGCCGACCAGCTCGTAGACGTAGTCCAGGGTGTTGCCCCGGGAGTCGTAGAACCGGGACACCACGTCGGAGCCGACCGGCTCCCCGAACGGGTGCGGGTTGCCGATGACCTCCATGCCGGTGACCGGCTCGCCGAACTGG
This sequence comes from Nocardiopsis changdeensis, assembly GCF_018316655.1. Taxonomy (GTDB): domain Bacteria; phylum Actinomycetota; class Actinomycetes; order Streptosporangiales; family Streptosporangiaceae; genus Nocardiopsis; species Nocardiopsis changdeensis. The sequence goes on from NZ_CP074133.1 coordinate 3,515,893, forward strand.
GTGAGCTCCACGTGCTGGAGCAGGAAGAACCCGCCCTCCATCCACTCGTACCGCACGGTGCCCTCGGCGCCGCCGGTCACCGCCCAGGTGCCCACGAGCCGGTCCAGGGCCGTGACCGCTTCGCTCGGCCGGGTGTTCTCGTTCATGCCGTCCTCCTCGATCGGGGTTGCACCGACACCTCGCGGCCGGGCCCCGGGCTTCGACACCCTCGAAGTGTGACTTGGATCACATCAAATGGGTGTCGAGATCCCCCGGGCGGCCCCGAGGTGACGGCGAGAACCCACCAAGGAGGACACACGCATGAGCACCGTCACCGCCCCCGCGCCCGGCACCTCGGCGACCGCCGCCACCCGGCGCCTGCTGGCCGCCGGAGCCCTGGCCGGGCCGGTCTTCTTCACGTCCGCTGTCGCCCAGATCCTCACCAGGGAGGGCTTCGACATCACCCGGCACCCCATCAGCCAGCTGGCCACCGGCGACCTGGGCTGGATACAGATCGCCACGTTCGCCACCGCCGGGCTCGGCGCGCTGGCCCTGGCGGCGGGCACCGCCCGCACCCTCACCGAGGGCCTCGGCCGGCGGGCGCTGCCGGTCCTGGTCGCCGTCTTCGGGGTCGGCCTCATCGCGGCCGGGGTGTTCACCATGGACCCCGAGTACGGGTTCCCGGTCGGCACCCCGGACGGGCCGGTAGAGGAGATGTCCTGGCACAGCATCGCCCACTCGGCCGCCGCCGCGGTCGCGTTCACCGCCCTGGCCGTCGCCGCCGCCGTGCTCGCCGTCCGCCACGCCCGGAGGCGGGCGGTCGCGCCCGCCGTGCTGAGCGGAGCGGCCGCGGCCGTACTCCTCCTCCCGATGTCGCCCGACCACATGAGCGTGCAGATCGCCGTCAACGGCCTGGTCGCGTTCACCTGGGCGACCGCCGTGGCACTGTGGCTGCGCCGCACCGCCTGACCGGTACCGTACCCGCATCGACGACAGAGACGAGGACACCGTGAAATACCTGCTCCTGGGCTACACCCCGGCCGCGGCCTGGGACGCCGCGACCGCCGACACGCCCTCGCAGGACGCGCTCGACGCGTTCGCCGCCTACCAGCGGCTCGAAAAAGAATTGCTCCACAGCGGCGAGCTCGTCGCGACCGAGGGACTGGGCCACCCCGCCGTCAGCACCACCGTCCGCCGCTCACCCGAGGGGGTGGTCGCCACCGACGGGCCCTTCGCCGAGCTCAAGGAGGTCCTGGCCAGCTTCGCCGTGATCGACGTGTCCGGCCACGAGCGCGCCGTCGAGATCGCCTCCCGGATCGTGGAGGTGCTCGGGGAACCCGTGGAGATCCGGCCGATCATGGGTGAGGACTTCGCCGCGTGAACCCCGAGACCGAGCACCTGCTGCGCACCGAGGCGCCGCAGGTGCTCGGCGCCCTGGTGCGCCGCTTCGGCCGCTTCGACCTCGCCGAGGACGCGGTGCAGGAGGCCCTGCTGGCCGCGAGCCGGACCTGGCCCGAGGAGGGGGTCCCCCAAGAGCCCCGCTCCTGGCTCATCCGGGTCGGCTACCGACGCATGGTCGACCTCCTGCGCTCCGACCAGGCCAGGCGCCTGCGCGAGCAGCGGGCGGCCGAGTCCGTCCTGCTCGACCCCGGCCGGTCCGCGCCCCCGGCGCCGGCCACCGACGACAGCCTCACCCTGCTCCTGCTGTGCTGCCACCCGGTGCTGGGCCCGGCGGACCGGGCGGCCCTGACCCTGCGCGCCGTCGGCGGCCTGACCACGGCCGAGATCGCCCACGCCCACGGCACGACCGAGGCGACCATGGGCACGCGCATCAGCCGCGCCAAACAGCGCCTGGCCCGCGCGGGCGCCCGGTTCGCCCCGCCGACCGACGAGGACCTGGAGCAGCGCCTGGCCTCCGTGATGCGGGTGCTCTACCTCGTCTTCAACGAGGGGTACACCGCCACGACCGGGGGAGCGCTGGCCCGCACGGACCTGTCCGCAGAGGCGATCCGGCTGGCCCGCATGCTCCGCGACCTGCGCCCCGACGACGGCGAGGCGGCCGGGCTCCTGGCGCTGATGCTGCTCACCGAGGCGCGGCGGCCCGCCCGCACCGGGCACGACGACGAACTCCTGACCCTGGACGACCAGGACCGGACGCTGTGGGACCGCGCCCTGGTCGACGAGGGGACGGAGCTGCTCGACGCCGCCTGGGACCCGCACGAGACCGGGCCGTACCGGCTGCAGGCGGCCATCGCGGCCGTGCACGCCGCCGCCCCGGCCCCGGGGCGGACGGACTGGACCCGGATCGCGGTGCTGTACCTGTGGCTGGAGCGCCTCTCCCCCAGCGCCCCGGTACGGCTGGCCCGGGTGGTGGCGGTCGCCCGCGCCTACGGCGCGCAGCGGGGGCTGGCCCTGCTCGCGGACCTGGACCGGCGCCACGGCCTGGCCGAGGACCCGCTGACGCGGCGCAGGCACCCGGCGGTGCGGGCCCACCTGCTGGAGGAGACCGGGGACGCGGCGGGCGCCGTCGCGGCCTACCGCGCCGCGGCCGCCCTGGCGGTCAACCCGGTCGAGGAGAAGTACCTCCTGGACCGGGCCGCCCGCCTCGCCTGAGCCCCGGGGGTCAGTCCAGCAGGGCCGTGGCCTCGACCTCGACCAGCACGTCGGGCTCGAAGAGGTGGTCCACGCCGATGAGCGACGCCGGGGGCATCGGCCGCGGCAGGCCCAGCTCCACCGACACCTGCTCCACGCCCTCCATGAAGGCGCCGATCTTCTCCGGCTCCCAGTCGGTGACGTAGAAGGTCAGGCGCAGCACGTCGGCGAAGGTCGCCCCCGCCCCGGCCAGGCCGGCGGCGGTGTTGCGCAGGGCATGGGCGACCTGCCCGGCCAGGTCCCCGGGGGCCGACGGGGAGCCGTCGGCGGCGCGGGCGATCTGGCCGCTGACGTGCACGTGCCGGGTGCCGGTCCCGACGGCGACGTGGTGGTAGGGGACGGGCTGCATCATGCCCTCGGGGGTGAAGCGGCGGACGGCCATGGCGGTCTCCTCGTGACGGGTGCCGAAGTGGTTTACCCTTGGTACCTGGTATCCGAAAGAAACTTCAACGAGACCAGGTGTCATGCCGGAAACCTCCCCGCGGGCCCACGACGCCCTGGAGATCACCGCACCCCACCGCGAACTCCTAGACCAGGTCCTGGACAAGTGGTCGCTGGAGGTGCTCGCCGTGCTGTGCGAGAGCCCCTCCCGGTTCAACGGGCTGCGCCGCGCGATCCCCGCCGTCACCCAGAAGTCGCTCACCGCCACCCTGCGCCGCCTGGAGCGCAACGGCATCGTGGAACGGGAGGTGGTCGCCACCCGGCCCGTCGCCGTGGAGTACCGGATCACGCCGCTGGGCAAGACGATGCGGGAGCCGGTGGACGTGCTGCTCGCCTGGATCCGGGACCACACCCCCGAGGTCGAACGGGCCCGCGACCGCTTCGACGCCGCCGGCACCTGACCCCGGCGGCCCGAACCCCTGCGCCGACGGACCTCGCGCACACGGCGGCCCACCGCCCGTCCATTCCGAGCCCGACCTGTCCGGCCGCCCGTCCCCCGACCGCGCCCTGGAGATGTCGGCCGCCGCCGTCCTGCTTGCGGTGCGCTCGCCGACCGGGGGGAAGGGGGCGGGCTGAGCCGCGCCGCCGGGGCCCTGTCACATTCGGCCGGGGACCGGTGTCCACAGGGGTGAGAACGAACGAGGAGGACCCCTGTGGACATCGCGCTGTGGATCGTCGCCGGACTGCTGGCCGCCGCCTACTTCTTCGGCGGCGGCGGCAAGATCCTCATCCCCAAGGAGAAGATCCTCGCGACCGGGGCCGCCGCGCAGTGGGTCGAGGACGTCCGCCCCGGCACGGTGAAGGCCATCGGCGCCCTGGAGGTGCTGGGGGCGCTGGGCCTGATCCTGCCGCCGCTGCTGGGCATCGCCCCGGTGCTGGCGCCGCTGGCCGCCATCGGCCTGGCCCTGATCATGGTCGGCGCGGCGATCACGCGCATCCGCCGCCGCGAGTTCAAGCTGATGGCGGTCGACCTGGTCTACCTCGCCCTGAACTGCTTCGTGGCGTGGGGCCGCCTCGTCGCCGAGCCCTTCACCGGCTGAGACACGGGCGCCGGGCCCCGTAGAGTGCTCGGAGCACACGGGCACGGAGGGCGCGGATGGAACGGGCGGACCGGGGCCGGGACGTGCCGTTCCGGTACCTGCTGGTACACGAGGAATCCGACCGCGGCGAGGTGCCCTGGGCCCGGTGCACGATGGTCCAGGGTCTGTTCGCGCCGCCGCGCACGGCACGCAACCTTTTGCGGCTGCGCGGCTGCGACCCGCGCGGGCGGCTGGACGCGGCCCTGGACCCCGACGGGCCCGGGCCGGCGGCCGGACTGTCGGTGGAGGTCGACGGCGGGCACGAGGACCGGGTCCAGTGGTTCCTGCTGAGCGGCGTCCACGTGCTGGGACGGCGGCCCGACCCCGAGGACCCGCGCCTGTGGGAGGTGTTCCTGGAGGCCGACGTGGTCTCCCACGACCGTCCGCTCGCCCATCCTCCGGGGCCGTGGGCCCGGTACACCGTGTACCCGCGGCACCGGGCGGACGAGGGGTCGCGGGCGCACTGCCGCCGCGTGGACGGCCTGTACGACTACACGCCACCGTCGCAGCCCCCGCTGCGGCTGCTGGGCTGTGAGCCGACGGCGGAGCTGCGCGGGGTGCTGCGCCGCCCGCGGCGGTGGCGCGGCGCACAAGGCCTGCTGCGCGCGCTGGACCGGGACGGGCGGGTGCTGCGCGACGTCCTCCTGGATTCGGAGACCGTCGAGACCCGGCCGTCCGTCCTGGGCGGGACGCTCGTCGACATCACCCTGGAGGACGAGGGCGACGACCGGCCGGACCCGCAGTCCCGGCCGGTGTGGGAGCTGTGGGGCCGCGGCGTCCCCCGGGAGGCGGGCCTGTGGCGGCCGCTGCCGACGGCGGCCAGGTGGGAGTGGCTGCGCCTGGCCATGGCGAACAGGAGCGGGGGACCCGATCGTGCGGGCGGCGCCTTCCTGCTGGACGGCGCCGCGGTCACCGACGAGCCCGGCCTGTACTGCGCGCTGGCGGAGGCCCTGGTCGGACCGGGCCGGTACTACGGCTGGAACCTGGACGCCCTGGACGACTGCCTGCGCGGCGGCTTCGGGCCGCTCCCGCCGTTCACCCTGGTCTGGGAGCACCTGGAGGAGTCCCGGCGGCTGCTCCCCGACCTCGTGGACGCCGCCTTGGAGGTCCTGCGGGCCCGCGGGGTGGGGGTCCGCGGACGCTGACGGCTACCGGTCGCGGCCGCCGTTGTACTGGACGCCGATCACGTCGCGGCCCGCCGTGGCCCCGGACCGGTCGATGCGGTCCCCCTGAATGGTGTCGCCGACACCGCCGCCGACGTCGCGGGCCTGCACCACCACACCGCCCGAGACACCGCCGTCGACGGTGTTCGCCGTCCCCTCCGGGGCGGGCGCGTCCAGCCTCCGCAGCAGGTCCCCGAGCCGCTCCGCCGCCCCCGGGTCCGCCTCCAGCAGCCGCCGCAGCTTGGGGCGCCACTCCCCCGCCGCCTCCGGCGCCAGGTCGGGCCGGGCGGCCACCTCGGCGCGGGAACGCTGCAGCTCCGCAGCGGCCACGTGGCTCGCCCTGGCGAAGAGCTCCGCGTAGCCCTCCAGGGTGAGCCGCCACTGCGGGGCCTCGTCACCGGCCATGGACCGGATCAGGGCGTCGGTGGCCCGGGAGACCAGCCGGGAGGTGTCCTCGTGCACGGTGGCTGCACCCGCTTCCTCGGTTCGGGAGTGCGTCGGGGCCACGGTAACCCGCCGGAAGGTGCTTTTGCGGGGAAGCGTCCGCTCTGCGGCGGGCCGCGTCGGCCCGGACCGGCGGCGGCCCCGGGGCGAACGGGCGCCGGGCCGGGCGGCGGGGCGCGGCCCGCCACCGCGCCCTCCTACCGGATGGGCACGTCGGGGAACTCCCCGAAGGCGCCCGCGTGCAGGGTCATCGACTCCACCTCCGGACCCGGGGCCGGGAACACCGCCAGCGCCAGGTACTCGTCCCCCGGCGACAGGGTCAAGACCTCGTCCGCGAAGTCCTCGTAGCCGTCCTCGGTGACCAGGCGCACCACGTACCGGGTCGTCCCGCCCGGCTCCAGCAGGCGGAACCCGCCCAGGGTGCCCTCGGTGACCCGGTCCGGCCCGCCCGCCTCCTCCCCGGCGGCGCCCAGGTCGGCCTCCAGGTCCGCCAGGGTCGAGTTCCCCAGGCCCACCATCTGGAACAGGTACGCGCCGTCGCGCACCAGCGGGTACACGTTGAGCTCGACGTCCCCGTGCTCGGCGGCGGCCACCGGTTCCAGGTCCTCGAAGAACACCGCCGGTCCGGCCACGTGCCGGGCCGCGGACTCCAGCCCCCCGTCCCCGCCCGCCGCGGCGGCGTCGGGCACCGTGAAGACGAACTCCACCCGCCGGTTGCGGGCCCGCGCCTGCTCGTCGTCCGCGCCGCCCTCCTCGGCGACCGGGTCCCGGGAGCCGCGCCCCCGCGCCGTGAGGGTGAAGCCCTCCCCCAGCTCCTCGGCCAGCAGGTCGCGCACGGCCTCCGCGCGGCGCAGCGACAGCTCGTCGTTGTGGGCCTGCGAGCCGCTGCCGTCGGTGTGGCCGACCACGGTGACCTCGCCCGACCCCGGGTTCTCCCGCAGGGTCAGGGCGGTGCGCCGGATGGTCTCGGCCGCCTCGGCGGTGGGCTCGGCGGCGTCCACGTCGAACATCCGGTCGGCGTGCAGGGAGATGGTCTCGGTGTCCCCCGACCGGGTGGTGGACGACTCCGGGGTGTCCACGAAGCTCTCGATGCCCTGGCGGAACCGGGACACGTCCATCCCCGGCTCGGGCACCTTCTCCGGGTAGTGCAGCTCCTCGGGCAGCTCCTCGGCGGTCCTCTCGGCGTACTCGTTGAAGTAGTCGTGGATGTCGGGCTCGGGCGAGGGGGTGAACTCGTCCACGTACTCCACCGGCAGCCCCGGCACGTGCCCCAGCCCCGACCCGGTGAAGGTCAGGTGCTCCGCGTCCCGGGAGGGCGCCGGGAAGTACCGCCGGAAGGTGGTGGGGACGCCCTCGTGGACGGGGGTGATGTCGGAGCCCTCGTTGAAGTAGGTGCCCAGCGACAGGTCGGTCCCGGGATCCTTGATGGCGCTCAGGACCTCGCCGGTGACCGGGTCGAGCAGGCGCAGGGGGGCGGTGCGGTCGGTGGCCGTGCCGCCGGTGCGCAGGGGCTCCAGGAAGTCGTGGTCGACCTCGAGCATGAGGTACTCGCCGTTGTGCTGGAGCCTGCGGAAGGTGACCTCCAGCATGACGTCGCTGCCGCCCTCCAGGAACATGCGCCCCTGGCGGGTCAGGGGCAGGTCGCGGTGGGCCGGGGCGGCCTCCGGCGAGGCCGAGGGGGCCGGATCGCCGGCGTCCCCGTCCCCCGCGCCCAGGCCGGGGACGATCCCGCAGGAGGTCAGCAGCAGGCTCAACGCCAGGGCGGCGCAGGTCGTCGCGGGCACTCGTGCGGTCATCGGGCGCGGTCTCCTCGGGGGGTCGGCACCGCCGTGCCGGAACCGGGGAGCGCGGGTCTGGGGGCGGGGAGGGCGGTGCGGGGTGCTCAGTCGGGGGGAGGGGTCAGGTCGCGGCGCGACCGCAGCCCGAGTTTGGACAGGGCGTTGGCCACGTGCGTCTCCACAGTACGCGGGGACAGGTGCAGCAGCGCGGCGATCTCCCGGTTGGTGCGGCCGCGCGCGGCCAGGTCGGCGATCTCCCCCTCGCGCGGGGAGAGCCTGCGGTCGTGGTGGGGCCGGGCCGGGGCGGCGGCGGGGGTGACGCCGTGGGAGCGCATCAGGCGGCGGACCCGGGCTGCGTCCCAGGTCGCGCCCAGCCCCGCGTACTCCTTCAGGGCGGCGCGCAGGGCGGCCACCCCCGGTTCGGCGCCCTCACCGCGGGGGCGGGCGAAGTGGACGCGGGCACAGGCCTCGCGCACCTGGGCGGCGTCGTAGGGGCGGGGCATGGCGCGGTAGGCGTCCTCGGCCTCGGCGTACAGCAGCAGGGCCCGGTCGTGGTGGCCGCGGTGGCCGGCCAGGGCCGCCTCCAAACGCAGCAGGCAGGCGGCGGCGGCCGGGGCGTCGGTGTCGCGCAGCCCCGCGCGCAGGCGGGCGCACAGGTCGCGGGCGACGGCGCCGCGACCGCACTCCACCAGGGCCTCCATACCGGGGAGCAGGTCCGCGGCCCACACCCAGATGCCCTTGGCCGCGATGAGGGAGACCAGGTCCTCCACATGCCCCCAGGCACGGGCCGGCTCGCCCTGGGCGGTGGCCATGCGGGCCAGCAGCCCGGCGGCGAAGGCCCGCACCGGAACGGTGTAGTCGGGCGGGGCCTCCTGCCCGCCGCCCCCCACCGGACCGCCCGGGGCCTCTGCGGCGCCGCCGGGCCCGGGGCGGATACGGACCAGCAGGGTGCGGGCCAGCCCGGGGTCGCCCTGGGCCAGGGCCAGGGCGGCGCGCAGCAGCCCGAGCTCGGCGGTGACCGAGTGCAGGTGGGCCAGGCGGGGCGATTCGCGGTGGCGGTCGACCTCCTCGGCCAGGCCCTGCCAGCGGCCGCGCGCCCAGTCCAGGGTCAGGCGCAGCGCGCGCACGCTCTCGTGGATGTAGGGGGCGTCGTCGGCGCCCGACCACGCGGCCGCGTCGTCGAGGTGGCCGTCGGCGCGCTCGTAGTGGCCGAGCATGACGGCGGCGTCGGCGAGGTTGAGCGAGCCCCGGGCGAACTCGCGGCGGCGGGCCAGGGTGTCGGGGGTGGGCGGGTCGTGGGGTGTGCCCGGGGCGGGCAGCTCCACCTTCCAGGCGGCGGGGTCGCCGACCTGGGCCAGCAGGGTGGCGTGGTTGACGGCCACGGTGTGGGCGACGGTGGTGTCGTGGCTGCTGTGGGCGGCGGCCAGGGCCTGGTCCATCCAGCGGCGGTGGGTGTCGACGGAGTCGGGGGTGCTGCGGGGCACGGCCAGCGCGCACATGGCGCGGGCGGCCAGGTCGGGGCGTTCGGCGAGCTCGGCGGCGGCACGGACCAGCTCGCCGCGGGCGCTGCGGTTCTGGGCGGCCTGGTTGAGCAGCAGCAGGCCCAGTTCCATGCGCAGTTCGCCGCGCTCGGCGGCGGGCAGGCCGGGGGTGGCCAGGACCTCGCGCAGCCGGGCGATCGCGTGCTCGGCGGAGATACCGGTCAGGGCGGCCCGGCCGAGCTTGAGGGCCAGGTCGCGGCGGCGCCGCGAGGGCAGGTCGGGGCGGGTCAGGGCGTCGCGCAGCAGGACCACCGCCGTGCTGTCCTCACCCTGCTCCAGGGCATGGTCGGCGGCGCGTTCGGCGTGGTCGGTCCACTCCTCCAGCAGCCCCGCCTCGCGGGCGTGGCGGGCCAGCCGGGCGTGGGGCGGCTCCGCCGACAGGGCCAGGGCGGCCAGGGCGACGCGGTGCAGGCGGCGGCGCTTGCCGTGCGGCAGGGACGCGTGGCAGACCTGGGCGAGCAGCGGGGTGGCGGGGGCCAGGGTGGCCGGGGCGGTGGGGGTGAGCAGGCCGCTGCGGCAGGCGCGGGACAGGGCCCTGTCGGCACGGGCGGGGGTGAGCTCGGCGACGTGGGCGATCAGGGGCTCGGTGGCGGGACCGCCCAGGACGCAGGCCGCGCGCACCAGGCGGCGGGCGTCCCCGTCCAGGGCGTGCAGGCGGTCCAGGAGCCAGTCGCGCAGGGAGGGCGGCACGGGCGGCCGGTCGGGGATCCGCGGCCGGGGGTCGGAGCCGTCCCCGGAGGCGGCGAGGCCGTACAGGGTCTCCACCGCGGCCAGGGGCAGCCCCCCGGTCCAGGCGTGCAGGCGGCGGGCGTCCTCCAGGGTGGGCGCACCGCCGGGGAGGGCGTGCTCGGCCAGGGCGAGCAGGTCGTGGGGGGTGAGGGGGCCCAGGGTCAGCTCCCGGTGGCCGGTGCCGGGGGGAGTGCGGGCGGCCAGGGCGGCCACCGGGAAGGAGCGGGGCAGGTCCTCGGGCCGGTAGGTGAGGACCAGGCCCAGGTGGGCGGGCAGCCGGGGGGTGAGGTAGGCGAGCAGGTCGCGGGTGTCCGGGTCGGCCCAGTGGACGTCCTCCAGGACCAGGACGGTGGGCTCCAGCGCGTCGAGGAGCTCGGTGAGGGCGCGGTACAGGCGGTGGCTGCCCGACGCCGGGTCGGCGGCCGGCTCCGGGGCCGGGGGAAGGCGGTCGGCGTGTTCGGGGAGCAGGGCGCGCAGGGCTCCGCACAGGGGGCTGAGCCCGCCGGGGACGGGGACCCGGCGCAGGGCTTCGATGAGCGGCGCGAAGGGGAACGGTTCGGCGCCCGGCGGGCAGTGTCCGGCCAGGACCGCCGTCCCGTGCGGGTCGTGCAGTTCCCGGACCAGGCGGGTCTTGCCGGTTCCGGCGGCGCCCGCCAGGAGGGTCACGGTCCCGGGGGTGGCCGCCGCGCGCAGTAGCCGTCGTTCCCGCTCGCGCCCCACGAGCGGGGAGGAGCACATTACCCGACGGTATAGCGATACGACCTTCCGGAAAAGAGGGATAATGGTGACATTCCGTGGTCATATTCATGTAACCGCGGAGAAAGTATTCATGTTCGGCCGGGTGTGCGGCGCATTCCGCCGATTCTTACAGGCCTTGAGGACATGGCCGCGACGGTGACACCGGGCGTACAATCCGCCCAGATACTGCGGGCTTCACGAAAAAAGAGCATGGGGTGGCCGGTTGTTGGCGGGCATGGTGTACGCGGTGGTGCCGGTGTTGTCCGTGGTGTTGACGGGATTGTTCGCCGGCCTGTTCTTCGCCTTCTCCATCGCGGTGATGCCGGGGCTGGGCCGGGCGGGCGACCGGTCCATGGTCGAGGCGATGCAGGGCATCAACGTCGCCATCCTCAACCCGTTCTTCGCGGTGGTGTTCATCGGCGCCCCCGTGGTCCTGCTGGGGCAGACGGTCCTGCACTGGGCCGCGGGCCACACGTCCTCGGCCTGGTGGGCCGGGGCGGCCCTGGCCCTGCTGGTCCTGGTGCTGGTGGTGACGTTCGCCGTGAACGTGCCGCGCAACAACGCCCTGGACCGGGCCGGGTCGGCGGAGCGGCTGGCCGACCCGGCCGCGGTGCGCGGCGACTTCGAGGCGGTGTGGGTGCGCTGGAACCATCTGCGCACCCTGGCCTCCGCCGCGGCCCTGCTGTGCACGGCCCTGGCCGTGACCACCGGCTGAGCCGGGACGCTCAGGCGCCGGCGCCCCCGGGGGCGCGCGCGCCGGTGAGCGCGGCGCGGTCGGCGCGGACGCGCTCCACCAGCTTCTCGCGTCGGACCCCCAGCTCGGCGGTGGCGGCCACCACGCGGACCACACCCGCGCGGACCTCCTCGCGCACCACCCCGGGCAGGTGCTCGTCCAGGGCCTTGAGCACTCCCGCGGCCCCCTCGGCCGAGTGGGCGTCGACCAGCGCCCGGGCCCGCCCGGGGTCGGCGCCGCGCAGCGCGGCGGAGGAGCCGGGGTCGCGGGGCCGCAGGAAGTGCCAGAACCCGACGGGCGGGTAGAACGGCAGGTCCCCATGCCCGGAGTCGGGCGACGTGCGCACCTCCCACTGGAGGGTGTCGTCCTCGACCGCGACGCCGAAGGCCTCGTTTCGCCGACCGTAGCCGGGCCCCCAGGTGACGACGAGGTCGACCCCGGTGCCGGGGAACCGCAGGATCCCCATGGGCCCGCCGGTGGCGCCCCGCACCAGGTGGCGGGCCCGGCGGCCGTCCGCCCCCTCCAGGACGTGCTCCCCCGTCCCGCCGTGGTGGTCCTCGACCGCGGCCCGCAGCCCGCTGAGCCCGTCCTTGTGGCCGAGCGGCGAGTCGACCCCCTCGGGCAGGCGGACCAGGGACAGGTGCTCCGAATCCCAGCGCATCCCCTCACCGGGGCCTCCCGCGAAGAACCCGGGCAGGGACGTCCTCTTCTCGACCCCCGCGCCGGTCAGCACATGCCAGGTGTACCGCTCGAAGTAATCGTGGTGGACCCAGACGGCCGTGCCGTCGCTCATCTGCCGCATGACGCTGTGCTGTGACGGACTCGGCGCGAACCGGTACCCCGAGCGCTCGCCCTCGTCGCGGAGGGACTGCTGCTCGGACCAGTTCACGATGTCCGGGTCCGCGGTGGGGGCGAGGACGAACGTGTCGCCGGGCCGGTCGGACCAGTACGCACTCCCGGACACCGCGACGAGGAAGCGGCCGTCCAGATAGCGCACCACCGGGATCTCGCCCTTCCCGGACGAGAACCCGATCGAGTCCCGGCGGCCGGTGTGGTCCACGGCGATCGCACGGTCGGCGCCCACCAGGGTGAGCACCGGCCAGGAGGGGCACAGCCGCCGCACCCCGCCCGGCCCGCCGAGCTCGGCGACGGCCTCGTCGAAGGCGGGCCAGCCCAGTTCCTCGGGCAGGCCGCCGTGCAGGGCGCGCAGCAGCGGGCGCAGCGGGTCGACCGCGGCCAGCTCGTCCTCGATCCCCTCCAGCGCCGCGACCGCGGCGCCGTCGAGCAGGTCGTCCAGCTCCCCCAGCGCAAAGCGGGCCTCGGGCAGGCCCGCCCGCCCGACCCGGGAGAGGCACCCCTCGGCCCGGACGCGCACCACCGGGACCGCCTCGGGCACCCCGGGGTAGAACCCGATCGCGCTGCGCACGCCGGGCGGCGCGCCGGTGTGGTGGCGGTGCAGGCGGGAGATCTGGAGCTCCGCGCGCGGCCCCAGCACGGGGTGCGCGAGCAGGACGCCCAGGTGCGGAGAGTCCTTGATATAGGAGAGCTCCATCGTGCGCGGCGGGATCAGGACCGGGATGCCGTGGGCCAGGCAGGCCGCGAGCAGCATGCCGTCGAGATTGCCGTGGCCCGAGCCGGAGGTCCAGGTGTCCAGGAGCCGACCCTCGGCCCGCAACCGCGGGGCCAGGCGCGGCAGGAGCGCGTACAGCTCCGGCGGCATGCGCTGCACGATGACCCCGTCACCGGAGGCGACGAACAGGTGCAGGCGGACGAACCGCTGGAGCCAGCCCGCCACCCCCGCCTCGGGGGTCACCTCACCGCGGACCAGGGCGTCGACCGCCCCGGAGGCGTCGAGCATGCGCAGCCACGTACCGCCGTCGTTCTTGGCGTAGCGCCCCGGCGGGAACAGCTCCCAGAACGCCGCCAGGTGCCCGGCGGGCGGCGGGGTCCGGGCGAACACCCCGGCCGCCCCCGTGAACAGCGCGGAGGGGACCGCGGTCCCACGGGAGGCGGCGAGCACCCCGGCCAGCGCCCGGGACTGCTCCTGCTCCCCCACCCCGGCGGCCTTCGCGCTCTTGGCCAGCAGGGTGTGGGTGCCCGCCGCCGGTGCGCTGCCGCCCGCGGCGCGGGCGGTGATCAGCCCGGTCAGGGCGGGGTAGGCGCGCTCGGGGGGCAGGGTCTGCGTGATCCACGTCTGGAAGGCGCGCACCTCCTTGGCCGGCAGGACACCGCTGCGGGCCACGAAGAGGGTGTGGGAGGCGTGGTGGTCGGGGTCCACGGGCAGGCCGTGGTCGGCCTCGGCCCGGCGGGCCCGGGCGTGGGCGCGGGGCGCCGCCCACCGGCACTTGTCCCCGCCCTGCAGCAGCAGCGCCTGGGTGACACCGTCCCAGAACCAGGGACGCAGTTCCGGGGGCAGGTCCTCGGCCCGGCGGTCCATGAACCGGAGGAACCGGTCGGCCTTGCGAACGGCCGCCGGGAGCTCCCCGTGCATGTCCTGCTGGGCCTTCTCGGCGGCGGGCAGGTCGGCGGGGCGATTCTCGCGCGTCCAGTCGACCAGCAGGGACACCTGGTCGCGGGAGGTGGGAAGGGCGAAGGTCATGCCCGCATGCTGGCACGGCCCGGTGACAGCCCGTGTCCCGGGCCCCGCTCCGCGCCCTCCCGCCCCGGGGGAGGGCACGGCCCCGTCCTGGCCGACGGGGCCGTGCGCGCCGCCCGCCGCCCGGAGAGGGGCGGTGAGGGAAGGGGGCCGGGCCGCGGGCGGCCGTCCTTCAGCGCACCGGCCTCAGGACACCGGGGCCTTGGTGTCCCACCCCGACAGCAGGGCGTTGACGTCGCGCACGCACCCGCCGCAGCCCGTGGTCGCCCTGGTGGCGGCCGCGATCGACTCCCGGGTGCGCGCCCCGTCCAGCCACGCCTGCTCCAGGTCGTCGCGGGTCACCGCGTTGCACCGGCACACCACCGGCGCCGGCCGCTCCCCCGCCTCCCCGGCGGGCGCCGCGGGCACGGTCCCCTGGAGCAGGGCCAGCCGGTCGGCGGGCACCGGGGCACCGGAGTCGTGCAGCTGCGACAGCACCGCCGCGGCCTCCGGGAACCCCAGCAGCACCGAGCCCACCAGCCGGTCCGCGCGCACCACCAGCTTGGCGTAACGGCCCCCGTGCGGGTCGCTGACGGTCAGCATCTCCAGGTCCCCGCCGTCCTCCTCGTCGGTGTGCACCTCACCGAACGCCGTCAGCTCGATCCCCTCGGCCTTGAGCCGCGTCACCGGCCGCGAACCGGTGTAGCGGGCCTGCGGCTCGGTCCCGGTCAGCCGCCGGGCCAGCACCGCGGCCTGCTCCCAGCCGGGCTGCACCAGGCCGGCGCCCCCGCCGGGGTGCTGGGCGCAGTCGCCGATGGCGTGCACGCGGGCGTCGGAGGTGGCCAGGGCGTCGTCCACCAGGACCCCGTGCTCCACCTCGATCCCCGCGTCCTTGGCCAGCTCGATGTTGCCGCGCACCCCGGCGGTCACCACCAGGGCGTCCCCCGGCAGCACCCGCCCGTCGTCCAGCTCCAGACCGGTACCGGGGATCCAGCGCGAGGCCACCCGCCAGGAGTGCACCTTCACGCCCAGCGCGTCGTAGCGGCGCCGCAGGATGTCGGCGGCCGCGCGGTCGATCTGGCGGCGCATGATCCACGGCGAGGACTCCACCACCGACACCCGGGCCCCGCGGCTCTGGAGCCCCCGGGCGGCCTCCAGGCCCAGGACGCCGCCGCCCAGCACCACCACGGGGGCGCCGGGGCGCACCAGGGCCAGCAGCCGGCGGCAGTCGTCCAGGTCGCGCAGGGCGCACACCCCCTCCCCCGGGGCGCCGTCGGCGGCCGAGACCCCCGTGACGGGCGGGAAGGCCGCGCGGGCACCGGTGGCCAGCACGAGCTCGTCGTAGTCCAGGCCCGTGCCGTCGTCCAGGGCGACGGTGCGCGCCGCGGTGTCCAGGGAGACGGCCGACAGGCCCGTGCGCACGGTCACCCCCGGCGTGTCGGGGACGGGCAGCCGGATCTGCTCGGCGGTGTAGTCCCCCGCCACCAGACCCGACAGCAGGACCCGGTTGTAGGCGGGGTGGTGCTCGGCCCCCACCACGGTCACGTGGACGCGCTCGCCCGCCGGGTCCAGGCGGGCCACCTCCTCGGCGAACCGAGCGCCGACCATTCCGTTGCCGACGACCACGATCCGGCGTGCACCCTGCACGGTGTTCAACTGCTGCCTCCTACGGGGTGGGGTGTCGCGCCGGACGGCGTCGGCCGGGCGGGGACGGGCACGGGGCGCGGGCCGCGCGTGCCCGGGGCTCTGCGGGGTCACGGGCCCGGTTCCGGCGGGGCCGGCTCCAGGCGCACGGCGCTCACCTTGAACTCGGGCATGCGGCTGACCGGGTCCAGGGCCGGGTTGGTGAGGTTGTTGGCGGCCTGCTCCCCCGCGTAGTGGAAGGGCAGGAAGACCGTGTCGAGGCGGGCCGCGGGCTCCAGCCGCACCCGGGCGCGCGTGGCGCCCCGGCGCGAGGTGACCAGCGCCGCGTCGCCCTCGCCCAGCCCGGCACGGGCGGCCGTGTCGGGGTGCACCTCCACGTACACCTCCGGCTCGGCCCCGGCCAGCTCGGGCACCCGGCGTGTCTGGGCGCCGGACTGGTAGTGGCCCATCAGCCGCCCGGTGGTGGCGATCAGCGGGAAGGCCGCGTCGGCCGACTCGGCCGGCGGCCGGTGGGCGACCGGGACCAGGCGCGCCCGGCCGTCGGGGTGGGCGAAGCAGTCCAGGAACAGGCGCGGCGTGGGCCCGGCGCCCCGCCGCACCGGCCAGTACAGGGCCTCGCCGGCGGCCAGCCGCTCGGGGGTGACCCCGGAGTAGTCGGCCGGGGCGCCCTCGGTGGCCCGGCCGAGCTCGGCCAGCACCGCGTCGGGTTCGGTGGGGAACCGGTCGGCGGGCTGGCCCAGCCGCACCGCCAGCCCCGCCAGCACCTCCAGGTCGGTGCGCACCCCCTCGGGCGGCGCGAAGGCGCGGTTGCGGCGCAGCACCCGCCCCTCCAGGTTGGTCATGGTGCCCGACTCCTCCGCCCACTGGGCGACCGGCAGCACCACGTCGCCCAGGGCCGCCGTCTCCGACAGCACGAAGTCGGCGGTGACCAGCAGGTCCAGGGACTCCAACCGGGAGCGCACCCGGGTGCTGTCGGGGGCCGACACCACCGGGTTGGAGCCGAACAGCAGCAGGGCGCGGGCGCCGCCGCCCTCCCCCAGGGAGTCCAGCAGCTCGAACGCGGAGCGGCCCGGCCCGGGCAGGGCGCCCGGGTCCACCCCCCACACGGCCGCCACGTCGGCGCGGGCGGCCGGGTCGTCGATACGGCGGTAGCCGGGCAGCTGGTCGGCCTTCTGGCCGTGCTCGCGGCCGCCCTGGCCGTTGCCCTGCCCGGTGATGCACCCGTACCCCGAACCCTCCCGGCCGGGCAGGCCCAGCGCCAGGGCCAGGTTGATCCAGGCGGTGACGGTGTCGGTGCCCTTGGCGTGCTGCTCGCTGCCCCGGCCGGTGAGGATGTAGGCCGAACGCGCCCGGGCCGCGGCCCCCAGCACGTCGGCGGCCTCGCGCAGGCGGACGGCGGGCACCCCCGTGACCTGCTCGGTGCGCTCGGGCCACCAGGCGGCGGCGTGCGCCCACGCGTCCTCGAACCCCGTGGTGCGCTCGTCCAGGTAGGCGCGGTCGATCCAGCCCCGCACCCCGGCCAGGTGCAGCAGCCCCAGGGCCAGCGCCAGGTCCGTGCCCGGCCGCGGGGCCAGGTGCAGTCCCCCGTTGTCCAGGGCCACCCGGGCGGTGGCCGAGCGGCGCGGGTCGATGACGATCAGGCGCGGCGCCGACAGGTGGCCCATCATCGGCGGCATGGTCTCGGCCGGGTTCGCGCCCGCCAGCACGACGACCTCGGAGGCGCCCACGTCGGTCAGCGGGAACGGCATCCCCCGGTCCAGGCCGAACGCCCGGTTCCCCGCCGCGGCCGCCGAGGACATGCAGAACCGGCCGTTGTAGTCGATCTGGGAGGTGCCCAGGGCCAGGCGGGCGAACTTGCCCAGGGCGTAGGACTTCTCGTTGGTCAGCCCCCCGCTGCCGAACACGGCCACGGAGTCCGGGCCGTGCTCGGCGCGCAGCGCCAGCAGGCGCTCGGCGACGTGGTCCAGCGCGGTGTCCCAGTCGACCTCGCCGAACCCCCCGGTGCGGTCCTTGCGCAGCAGGGGGCGGGTGAGGCGGTCGGGGACGCCCAGGACCTCGGCGGAGGTCCACCCCTTGCGGCACAGCCCGCCACGGTTGGTGGGGAAGGGGGCCGGCCGGGCGGCGGGGCGGCCGTCCGGACCGGTCTCCAGGTGCATGGCGCACTGCAGCGCGCAGTAGGGGCAGTGGGTGGTGGTCATCGCTGCGCGGACTCCACGGCGTCGTCGGTGCGGTCGGCGGTACCGGGGGCGGCGGCGCGGGGACGGCGCAGGTAGACCGCCCAGGTGACCGCGGCGCACACCAGGTAGAAGCCGAGGAAGGCGAGGAACCCGGGGGCGGCCGACTCCGTCATCCGGAAGGACTCCCGGAAGACCAGGTTGATGGCCACACCGCCCAGGGCGCCCATCGCCCCGATCAGCCCCAGCATGGAGCTGGCGATGCGCTTGTTGTAGGAGTGGGCCTCCAGGGGGTCCTCGCCCCGCGAGACCGCGTCCTGGGCCCGGGCCGCGTAGATGGACGGGATCATCTTGTACGTCGAGCCGTTGCCCAGGCCGGTGAGGACGAACACCACCCCGAAGGCGCCCACGAACAGGGGCAGCGAGTCGGCGTTGATCGCGAACACGACCACCGCGGTGCCCGCGACCATCGCCAGGAAGTTCCACAGGGTGACCCGGGCGCCGCCCAGCCGGTCGGCCAGGCGCCCGCCCACCGGGCGGACCAGCGAGCCGATGGCCGGGCCCAGGAAGGTGATGGAGGCCGCCTGGAGGGGCTCCAGCCCGAACTGGTTCTGCAGCAGCAGGCCGAAGGCGAACCCGAACCCGATGAAGGAGCCGAAGGTGCCCACGTACAGGAACGACATGATCCAGAAGTGCCGGTCCCGGGTCGCCGCCAGCTGCGCGGCCACATCGGTGCGGGCACCGGTGAGGTTGTTCATGTGCCGGAACGCGACCCAGATGGCCAGGAGCAGGAAGGGCACGTAGAAGAGCGGCACCAGCCGGGCGCCGTCGAGGGTGAACAGGGCGATGACGCCCAGGCCCACCAGCTGCACCGTGGCCACGCCGATGTTGCCGCCGCCGGCGTTCAGGCCCAGCGCCACCCCCTTCTCCCGCTCGGGGAAGAAGAAGTTGATGTTGGCCATGGACGAGGAGAAGTTGCCCCCGCCCAGCCCGGCCGTCGCCGCCAGGACCACGAACACCCAGTAGGGGGTGTCCGGGCTGCCGATCAGGTACACGGCCAGCAGGGTGGGCAGCAGCAGCGCGGCCGCCGAGATGATGGTCCAGTTCCGGCCGCCGAAGAACGGCACCGCCAGGGTGTAGGGGACGCGCAGGACCGCGCCCACCAGGGAGACCACCGACACCAGCAGGAACTTCTGCTCCGGGGACCAGTCGAACCCCGTCTGGGGGGTCATGAACAGCACCAGCACCGACCACAGGCTCCACACGGAGAAGCCGATGTGCTCGGAGAAGATGGACGCCCACAGGTTGCGGCGGGCGGTGCGGCGGCCTCCGTCGTTCCAGAAGGCGGTGTCCTCGGGATCCCAGTGGGAGATCCAGCTCTTGCCCGTGCGCGGTGCGCGGCGGCCTGTCTCGGGGGTCACGGCCGGCCCTTCCTGTTCGGTGTCGGCTGACGTTATCGAAGGTAGGAAGGGTGCGTTGCCTGGACGTGTCGGGCCGTAACACGGGGGAAACAGTGGGCTCACCCGGAGGCCGGGGCGTCCGTGAGAACCCCCTGTTCGCGCAGGTTACCGGCGGTGCCGAAGGCCCGGGTGTGGCCTTCGACACCTGTGTCACCTCGTCTCAGCCGACCCGGGCCGACCCCCGCCACGCCTTCAGGGCGCGCCGGTCCCCGGCCAGGGCGCCGGGGGCGGGCTCGGCCCGGTTCCACAGCACCAGGTACAGCTCGGCCGCCGGCGCGGCCAGGACGGCGTCGGGGGCGTCGGCGTCCCCGCGGGCCGGGGACGAGCCCTGCGGGGTCATGGCCGCGGTCCAGGCGTGGCCGGTGTCGGTGGAGCGCACCGCCAGGGTCAGCGGCGGGTCGGAGGCCGGCCGGTTCTTCGGCCGGGCCAGGAAGCCCATGAGGAGCTCGTCGACGCCGTCGGCGGCCACCTCGGGGGCGACCGCCGGGTCCGGCGCGTCCGCCGGGGGGCGCAGCGCGCTCTGGGCGTCGATGCGGTGGACGGTCGTCTCGTGGCACTGCCGCCGGGCCCAGAACGCCAGCGGGGAGGGGGCCGGCAGGAAGGCGAAGCACTCGGTGCCGGGGGCGGCGCCGGCGAGCGTGCCGACCAGGGCGGCGTGCCCCTCGCGGAACCACGACAGGAGGCGGGCGTCCTCGGGCAGGCGGCCTGCGCGGGCGGGCCGCCGTTGCCCGAGGCCACGTGCGAGGCGGCCCAGCGGTGGACGCGGCCGGTGTGGGCGAGCAGGTCGCGGACCGTCCACCCGGGGCAGGTGGGGACGGGGGCGTCGAGCCCGGCGCGTTCGGCGGCCTCGGCCAGGAGGCGGCCCTCGGCGGCCAGGGCGTCGATGTGGTGGGGAATGTCCATGGGGACATCCTGGCCGGGGGCGCCGGGGCCGGACCGCCCCGGGGTGCCTCGACGACCGCCCCACCCCCGGCGCGGGCGGCGGGGTCAGGAGTCGTCGCGCTTGGAGCCGGCGGCGGACGCCCCGGCCCCGAAGGCCACACCCAGGGCCACGCCCATGGCGATCCCCAGCGCGATGTTGTCGAAGAGCATGCCGAAGACGATGCCGAAGGCCACGCCGAGCGGCAGGGAGAAGGCGGCGTTCTTCGCGTTCATGGGCGGCCTTTCCGGACGGTGCGGGTTCCCCCCTCTGACGCACCCGACCCCCCGCCGGTTCCCCCGCCCCGCGTGCGCACCCCCTTTTCCCGGCTCAGCCGGTGCCGGGCTCCAGCGGCTCGGCCACCGTCTTCACGACACTGTCGTAGATGATCTGGCTGCGAAAGCCCGCCACCTCCCGGCGCTCGGTGAGCCGGTCGATGAGGAAGGAGTGCAGCGCGTCCAGCGACGGCGCGGACACGTGGACCAGGAAGTCGTGCTCCCCCGCGACCACGTACACCGCCGACACCTCCGGCAGGGCGTGCATCGCCGCCTTGAAGCCCTCGATCGCCCGGCGGCTGGGCGGGCGCAGCTGCACCGACACGAACGCCTGCACCCGGCGCCCCAGCGCCTGCGGGTCGATGTCGGCGTGGAAGCCGCGGACGACGCCGCGCCGCCGGAGCAGGCGCACCCGCTCCAGACAGGTGGAGGGCGCCACCCCCAGCTTCGCGGCCAGCGCCCGGTTGGTCTGCCGCGCATCGCGCTGGAGTTCGCGCACGATCGCCGAATCTAGTTCGTCCACGGTCCGTTCCCCGCCCCTCGCTCCGAATGATGTTCGGCATTGCACCATCGACGGCATCCAGCTGTCTAGCCTGATGCGCGTCCACTTGGCGGATGAACGGAACACGGGAGCGAGGCGGACCATGGCAATGGACACCAAGATCGTCGTCGTACTGCGCGAGGACCTGCCGCCCGGGCAGGCGGCCAACGCGGGCGCGGTGCTCGGGCTCGCACTGGGCGGCCGGCTGGAGCACTCGGTGGCGGCCGACGGCAAGGACGCGGGCGGACGGGTGCACGCCGGCCTCAACCCGCACCCGGTGCCCACCCTGACCGCCACCGGGGAGCAGCTGCGCGAGATCAAGGAGGAGGCCGAGGACCAGGGGCTGCTGGTGGTCGGGTTCAACGAGGTGGCCCGCCGCTCGCGCGACTACGTCGCCTACCTGGACGCGCTGGCCGACACCGCCCCGGAGGAGGTGGAGTACACCGGGCTGGCGCTGCTGGGGGCGCGGGGGGAGGTCAACCGGCTCACCAAACGGCTGTCCTTGCTGCGCTGAACCGGGACAGGGGCGGGGGTGGTGTGAAACGGTGGACGTGTGAGTCCAGTGGTGGAGGTCTTCGATCCCCTCACGGCCGCCCCCGCCGACCTGGCGGCGTGGAGCGCGGTCCATGTGGCGGGGCGACGTGAACTGTCCGCAAGCGCCCCCGAGCCCGACGAACTGGCCCAGCGGCTGGGGCAGGGGCGCGGCGGCCGGGCCTGGCGGTGGGCGGCCCGCCCCGACCAGGGGGGACCGATCCTGGGCACCGCCGAGCTGCGGCGCCAGCCCCACGACGAGGGCATCGGGTTCCTGCGCCTGTTCGTGGACGCCCCCGCCCGCCGCCGCGGCCTGGGCACCCGGCTGCGCGCGGCGGCCGCCGCGCGGGCCCGCGCCGAGGGCATGACCCGGCTGCAGAGCACCGTCCTGGCCGGCCGGGCCGGGGAGGCGTTCGCCCGCACCAGCCCGAACCTGCGCACCCTGCTGCACCTGGAACTCCAGGTGCAGACCTTCGACGAGGAGACCCTCCAGCGGTGCTGGCGGCTGGCGTCGGCGCCCAAACGCGGGTACCGGATCACCCACTGGGTGGGGTCGGCGCCCCCGGCGCTGGTGAAGTCCTTCGGCGAGGTGATGAACCACCTGCTGGACGCGCCCGGCGCCGCCTTCCAGGAGGAGCCGCGCCGGTGGGGCCCCGACGACGTGCGGGCCTGGGAGCGGAGGATCACCGAGGACGGCTCGCGGCTGCTGGTGGGCGCGGTGGTCGACCGGTTCTCCGACGAGGTGGTGGCGGCCACCGTGTGCACCGTGACGCACGGGCCGGTCGCCGACCAGCACGACACCGCCGTGCTGCCCGCCCACCGGCGGCGGGGCCTGGCCAGCCGGGTCAAGGCCACCCAGACCCTGCGGGTACACGACAACTTCCCGCACGTGCAGGCGATGGCGGTGACCCTGAACCGGGAGAACACCGCGATGCTCCAGGTCAACCGGCTGCTGGGCTACGAGAAGACCGCCGAGCGGCTGCTGGTGGAGGAGGACCTCACCGCACAGGGCTGAGGCGCCCGGGCCCGGTCACCGGCGGGCCGCCAGGCGCAGCAGCTCATCGAGGGAGGCCACGCTCTCCACCTGGGCGTCGGTGAGCCCGTCGATCAGGCGGCGGTAGGCCTGGGCCTGCGCGGTGGTCGGCATGCGGCCCGCGTACACCTCGGGCAGGCTCAGCTCCATCCCGCACACCGCGCGCGGCCCATACCGGTGCGGATGGCGGGCCACCGTCCAGGCCACCCGCACCGCGTGCTCGTTGCGCGGCGCGACGGCGGGGCGGTCGACCTCGCGGGCGGCGTACCGGTTGCCGTCGGCCAGGTCGCAGGGGCCGCAGCCGCGCTCCCCCGACCCCAGGGGCGCACCGCAGTCGGGGCAGGCGAGCAGGTCCAGTGCGGCGTCCACGACGCGCCACTCGAACCGGTCGGGCGCGTCGGCGACCAGCGCGGCCAGGTCGCGCTCGGCCGGGGTGCCCGGGGCCGCGCCCCACTCGGCCAGGGTCCGTTCCCAAGCGCGGTCGGCCTCGGCGGCGATGGCCGCCACCGTCTCGGCCAGCGCGGGGGCGCGCCAGCGGGTGCGGGTGATGTTCACCGGGGTACGGTAACCGCCCCCGGCCGCCCCGTGCCAGGCGTTTTCCCGCACCCCCGGGCAGGTGAGGGCCCCGCCCTCCCGGGCGGGGCCCTCACACCGCGCTCAGCGGTTCTTGTCGTCGGAGGTGAAGGCGTCCTTCACCTTCTCGCCGGCCTGCTTGAGCTTGGCCTTGTTCTGCTCGACCTTGCCCTCGGCCTCCTGCTCGCGGTTGCCGGTGACCTTGCCCGCCTGCTCCTTGGCCTTGCCGCGGAGCTCGTCGAACTTGTTCGGGCCCTTGTTCTCCTCGGCCATCGTGTCCTCCTGTTGCTCCGGATCGTTCTCCTACCGGGGCCACTGACCGTCCGGGGGATTTTCATGCATCGCCGCGGACCCGCACCCCTCCGGGGAGTGGCCCGCCCCCGGGAGTCGGTACTCTGCCTGCGCGATCCGAGCGTGGTCGAAGGAAGACGAGGAACCCCCTATGGACCCCCAGGCCGACATCTCCATCCAGCTCCCGCCGGGCAAACCCGCGCTCTCCGGGGCCGGCGAACCCGTCATGTGGATCAGCGACGGCACCGCCCCCGACGGGCTGTGGCAGGAACTGCGCGCCGCCCACGCCGACTCGGGGTGGTGGCCGCTGCTGCTGACCTCCATGAGCGACGAGGACGGCGACCGCCCCTGGGAGACCGGCGAACTCTCCCCGCCCGCCCCGGGCGCGGCCGCCGACCACGACGTGGAGGCCGTCCTGGCCAAGGCCTGGAGCGGCTCCACCGAGGTCGACGAGGAGTACGACCACCTCGTCCCCGAGCAGCGGCTCGCCGTCACCGCCCCCCACGGCCTCACCTGGCCGGGCCTGGCCCCCGAGGCGCCGCTGACCGCCGACCCCGGCGAGTGCGCCGACCGCAGCGCCGCCTGGCTCGCCCAGCGGCCCGACCCCCGCCTGGGCCTGGTCCGGGCGGCCTCCGGCGCCGAGGCGCTCAGCGTCATCGGCTGGCAGGGGGCGGTCAACCACGGCCTGGACGTCACGGCGATCTCCGCGGTCCTGGCCGACTGGGAGCGCCGGTTCGGGACGCGGCTGGTGATGGCCGGGTTCGACACCCTGGTGCTGAGCACGGCCTGCGTCGTCACCGACCGCGAGCGGGCGATGCGCGTGGCCGCCGAGCACTTCGCCCTGTGCCCCGACAACGTCTGGCAGGGCACGGGCAGCCTGGAGTCCTACGCCGAGTCGCTGATCGGCGACGAGACCTGGTCCTTCTGGTGGGACTGACCGCTCACGCCCGGCAGAGCAGGTAGAGGAGGGCGCTGACGGTGGTGGCGCCGACCAGCTCGCCGCGGGCGACCAGCGCGGGGACCTCCGCCAGCGGCACCCAGTCCCGGCGCTCGGACTCCCAGGCGTCGGCGGGCTCGCCTACGCGCACCGCGTCGTCGGTGACGAACACGTGGTGCTCGCTGTCGGTGAGGCCGCTGGAGGGCTGCACCCGCAGCAGCGGCTCCAGGGTGCCCGGCCGCCAGCCCGTCTCCTCCTCCGCCTCACGGGCGGCGGCCGCGCACGGGTCCTCGCCCTCGTGGACGCCGCCCATGGGGATCTCATAACCCCAGGTGTCGGTGATGAACCGGTGCCGCCACAGCAGCAGCACCCGGCCGCCGTCGCGCAGCACCGCCCCCGCGCCGCGGGGGCGGCGGATCAGCCGGTGGTCGAGGTGCCGGCCGTCGGGGAGCTCGACGTCGGCGACGCGCACGTCCAGCCACGGGTCGGTGTAGAGGGGGCGCTCCGAGTGGACGGTCCAGCGCACGGGCGGCTCACTTCCCAGTGAATTCGGGCGTTATGTGGATTTTCCTGTGGAACTGTGCACCGTGTCCGCGCCGACACGCCACCCGTTTTCACCCTTCCGCCCGCCACAGCAGGGAGTGGCGCCAGAACAGGTGCCGCCGCAGCCGCACCCCCGGCAGGATCCGGCCCGCCTCGCGGGCGATCTCGGGCAGCGTCATGGCGGCCGGCGCGGTGCGGGCCGTCATCGCCTCCGGGCGCGGGCGGCGCCCGCGCGCCCAGCCCACGGCGAGGTTGGCCGGGACGGCGGCGGCGCCCAGCAGGTGGTCGGTGAACTGCGACGGCTCGTGCACGCCCAGCACCAGCAGCGTCCCGCCCGGGGCGAGCCGGTCGCGCATCCGCTCCAGGGCCGGGGCGAACGGCAGGTGGTGCAGCACCGCCACGCAGGTGACCACGTCGAAGGGCCCCTCGGGCAGCTCCTCGGCGGCGTCGGCCACCCGGAAGGAGACGCCCGGGCACCGCCCCGTCGCCGCGCGGGCCAGGTCCACCACACGCGGGTCGGCGTCCACCCCCACCACCTCCGCGGCCCGCCCGGCCAGCGCCCGCACCAGGTCGCCGGTACCGCAGCCCACGTCCAGGGCGCGGTCCACGCGCGCCGGGAGCTGTTCCAGGAGCCACCGGTGGTAGTGGGCGTTGTGGTCCCAGGGGTGGGCGTCGTTGAACCGGTCGACGGCGGCCAGGAGTCCGGGCATGTCTCCTCGTTCGGGACGGGGGCGGGGCGGGCACGTTAGGTTAGACCACCCGTGGGACGAGAGGAACGCCCGATGCACACTGTCCGTTTCGCCGAGTACGGCGCCCCGTCGGTGCTCACCGTCGAGGAGGCCGACCGCCCCGAACCCGGGCGCGGGCAGGTACGGGTGGCGGTCAAGGCGGCCGGGGTCAACCCGTTCGACGTCAAGGTGCGCTCGGGCGCCATGCGGTTCGGGACCCTGCCGCGCGGCCTGGGCTCGGAGGTCGCCGGAACGGTCGACGCCCTGGGCGAGGGCGTCACCGACACGGCGGTGGGCGAGGCGGTGGCGGGCTGGGCGCTGACCGGCGGATACGCCGAGTACGCGCTGGTGGGGACCTACGCGGCCAAGCCCGAGGAACTGGACTGGGCGCAGGCCGCGGCACTGCCGGTGGCCGGGGAGGCGGCGCTGCGCGGACTGCGGGAGCTGGCGCCCCGCAAGGGCGAGACGCTGCTGGTGCACGGGGCGTCCGGAACGGTCGGGGCGATCGCCGTGCAGTTCGCGGTGGCCGGCGGGGTGACCGTCGTCGGCACCGCCGGGGAGGCGAACCTGGAGCGGGTTCAGGCGCTGGGCGCGATCCCGGTCGCCTACGGCGAAGGGTTGGCCGACCGGGTCCGCGAGGCCGCTCCCCAGGGGGTGGACGCGGTGCTGGACGCCGCCGGGCACGGGGTGCTGCCGGACGCGATCGCGCTGCGCGGCGGCACCACAGAGCGGATCGTCACCCTGGCCGACGGCGCCGCCCAGGAGCTGGGGGTGCGGTTCTCCTCCGGCGGCGCGGCGGGGCAGACCCCCGAGGTGCTGCGCACCCTGCTGGACGCCCAGGCCCAGGGGCGGCTGGTGATGCCCGAGCCCCGCCTGATGAGCCTGGCCAACGCCGCCCAGGCCCACGCCGAACTGGAGGCGCACGGCTCGGGCAAGATCGTCCTCATCCCCTGAGCCCTCGCTCCCGCCCCGGGTCGCCCCGGGGCGGGGCGGTCAGGGGCGTTCGCGGCGGTCGGCGTTGGCGGCGAAGGCCTCGCGCAGGTAGAGGCTCAGCCCCGGGGCGCCGGCGTCGATGGTGGCGGTGAACCGCTCGTCGTCGACGTACAGGGCGCCCAG
Organism: Nocardiopsis changdeensis; assembly: GCF_018316655.1. GTDB lineage: Bacteria > Actinomycetota > Actinomycetes > Streptosporangiales > Streptosporangiaceae > Nocardiopsis > Nocardiopsis changdeensis. The sequence continues at coordinate 3,542,510 of NZ_CP074133.1, forward strand.
GCCGCGGTGGATCTCGGTGGTGCAGTCGTAGTACCAGCGGGTGATGTGCTCGCGGTGGCGCTCGGCCAGGTCCATGGCCCGCTCGCCGTCGGCGGGCGCCCCCTCGGCCATCGCGTCGGCCAGGGCCCGGTAGATCTCGGCGGCCTCGGCCTGGTTCCGTCGCCAGTCCTCCTTGGTGTAGGAGCCCACCTTGCGCTGGGACTGCGCGTAGGCCTCGCAGCCGCCCCAGCGCCGTTCGGCCTCGGCGGAGTGGGACTCCACGTCGAAGTCGCCGAAGAGCTCCAGGCGCTCCTCGGGGGTGATGTTCAGTTCCATGGTGTCGGCCTCCAGCAGGAGTTCCAGGCTGCGCGCCAGGGCGCGCAGGCGTTCGATGCGTTCGGTCACCAGGCCGTGCTGGCGCAGCAGGTGGGAGCGGGTGTCGGCGGCGGGGTCGTCGAGGATCCCGGCGATCTCCTCCAGGCCGAAGCCCAGCTCCCGGTAGGTGAGGATGCGGCGCAGCCGCTCCAGGTCCCCGTCGCTGTAGCTGCGGTAGCCGGAGGGGGTGCGCTCGGCCGGGACGAGCAGCCCGATCCGGTCGTAGTGGTGCAGGGTGCGCACGGTCTGCCCGCTCAGGCGGGCGACCTCGCCCACGGTGCGGCCCATCGGCCCTCCTTGTGTCCGCGCAGGTGACGGGGGTGTTCCCGGTCCCTCCGACGCTAGGCCCTGACGCCGCGTCAGGGTCAACCCGTTTCGCCTCCGCGCCCCCGACCGGCCCCTACTCGCCGGTAACATTGCGGCATGAGCCCTGACCCCATCACCGAGCAGTACCGGTTCGACCGCGACACCCGCGTGGAGAAACTGGCCGACGGCGAGTTCGCAGCCACCCTCACCGACGCCTGGACCACCTTCACCTCCCACCCCAACGGCGGGTACGTCCTGGGCACCGCCCTCAACGCCCTGCGCCAGAACCTCGGCCAGCCCGACCCCCTGGCCGTCTCCGCGTTCTTCCTGCGACCCGCCGCGCCGGGCCCGGCCACCGCCCGCACCGAGGTCATCCGCGAGGGCCGCCGCACCGCCACCGGCCAGGTGGTCCTGGAGCAGAACGGCAAAGAGGTCATCCGCGCCACCGCCACCTACGGCGACCTCACCCCGAACCCCGCCGCCCGGGTGCTGACCCTGGACACCCCGCCCGACCTGCCCGCCCCCGGGGACTGCCCCGTCCCCGACGAGTTCGCGGACAAACCCGACGGGCTCGGCATCGCCCACAGCGTCGAGTACCGCTACCCCACCCGCCCCGGCTGGCTGGACGGCAGGAAGGACGGCCGCCCCCACGCCGAGTTCTGGATGCGCTTCGCCGACGGCCGCGAACCCGACGTCCACGCACTGCCCGCCATGGTCGACTTCGCCCCGCCCGCCGTCCTCGACATCGGAGAGTTCACGACCATCACCGTCGAACTGAGCGTCCACGTGCGCGCCCGGCCCGCCCCCGGCTGGCTGGCCTGCCGCGTCTTCACCAAGCACGTCTCCGGCGGCCTGCACGAGGAGGACATGGAGATCTGGGACTCCACCGGGACCCTGGTCGCCCAGTGCCGCCAGCTCGCCATGCTCCTCTGACCGGGACCGGCGACTCCCCCCGCTCGCCTAGAATCCCAACGGGTCCGACGGCGCCCGGCCCGACCTGCCCGGGCCCGTCGAACCGGGAAGCGCTCCGACCAGGCCGCGCCCGCGCGGCCACCGGTTCGGTCGGGACCTTCCGCCCGACGGGGCCGCCACCGACTCGTGGCGGCCCCGAAGTGCTCCCCGGCACCGCCGCCCCCGCGCACACCACCCGCCCCCCGACGGCATGGCCCGACCGGCGAAAACGCGGCGCCACCCCCCGCGCGCACGGCGCGCCCGCCCGCTCAGACCTCCGCCCCGGCGCGCATCACCGCACGGAAGTGCGTGCTCAGCCGCTGGTCCTCGTCCAACAGGTGGAACGCCACCCCCGGCGGCTGGGTGCGGTCGGCCACCGGCTCGCCCTCCCAGGGCATGCGCAGCGTCCACGTCACCCCCGGCGCCAGCAGCAGCGGCCGCCCCGCGAACATCGTCGCCCCGCCGGTGTGCATGTGGCCCACCAGGATGCCCGCCACCCGGGGGTGGGCGCGCAGCAGCCCCGCCAGGTCGTCGGCGTTGCCCAGGCGCATCGAGTCCGGCAGCGGGTGGTGCATCCGCACCGGCGGGTGGTGGAAGGCCAGCAGCGCCGGAACGTCCGCCGGCAGGTCGCTCAGCGTCTCGTTGATCCACACCAGCGTGGCCGTGTCCAGCCGCCCGCCGTCCTCGCCCGGAATGGTGGAGTCGCAGGCCAGCACCGCCGCCCCCGCCACGTGGTGCACCCGGTTGAACGGCTCCGCCGACGCCCCCTCCCCCAGCAGGTGCGTGCGCAGCCCCGCCCGGTCGTCGTGGTTGCCCGGGCACACGATCACCGGGAACGGCAGGTCCAGCAGCCGGGCCGCCTCCTCGTACTCCTCGCGCGCGGGGGTGTCGGCGATGTCCCCCGTGACCAGCAGGGCGTCCGGGGCCTGCGGCAGGTCGCGCAGGTAGGCCACGGTGCGCTCGGCGCGCTCGGTGGCGCGCTCGGAGCCGTCCAGGTGCAGGTCGCTGATGTGCGCGAGAAGAAGAGTCATCGGGGTCCTTTCCGGGTTCACCGGAGACGAGGTTCTAACGGATAAGTTAGTGTTAACCGTTAGAACGCTAGCCCGTGGGGAAGGATGCGGGCAAGTGGGGTTGCGGTGAACGAACGGGGGATCATGGACGGCCGACTGGCACTCGAACTGGCCGGGACGATCCGCCACGACGGCTCCGGCGTGGCGGACGACCTGGACGGCGTCGAGGGGACCGCGCACTGGCTGGCCGCCGCGGCCCACCTGCTGCCCGAGGGCGCGGCACCGCCGGTGGACGAGGAGCTGCACGCCCAGGTGGTGACCCTGCGCGGGGCGGTGCGCACGCTGTTCGCCCGCGTGGTCGGCACGGCCCGGCCCGACCCCGCCGACACCCGCCTGCCGCCCCCCGACCGGGAGGCGCTCGCCCTGCTCAACGCCGCGGCGGCCCGCCAAGCCGTGGTGCCCCGGCTGCGCTGGGAGGGACCGGACGTGCCCACCGTGGAGTTCGCCCCCGGCGGCGGCTGCCCGGACACCGTCGCGGCACTGGCCCGCGCCGCCATCGCCTTCCTGGAAGGGCCCGACCGCGAACGGCTGCGGGTCTGCACCGCCCCGCGCTGCGAGCGCTACTTCGTCCAGGCCCACGGACGCCAGCAGTGGTGCGGCACCTCCTGCGGCAACCGGGCCCGCGCCGCCCGCCACTACCGCCGCCACGCCGCCGCCCGCACCTGAACCGGGCACCGGCCCGCCCCCCGACCGCCCGGCCCACGGCGCGGGGCCGAATGTCGCGGGGATGCGGTGTACTGGCGCCATGCCGATCTACGACTACCTCGCCGCCGCCGACGACACCGCGGCCGCCGCCCTGCTGGAGGCCGACCTCACCGAGGCCGGCGTGCCGCTGCTGTCCGTCAAGGGGGTCCACCCCGCCGTCGACCTGGGCGGGCTGGAGGCGGCCCTGACCGGACTGCCGGCCGACGAGGTCGGCCGGGACCCCCGGGCGGCGGCACTGCTCACCGACCCGGCCCACGGCGGCATGTGGATGATGGCGCTCACCGACCGGCTGCGCGACGCCCTGGCCGCGGCCACCCCCTCCGAGCGGGAACGCGCCGCGGCCGCGTGGGCGGCCGGCCTCCTCCCGGACGGCGCCGACACCTCGGGCCCGGCCGGCTTCACCGAGGGGCTCGCCGACCTGGCCCGCACCGCGGCCGCCCGGGGACACCGCCTCTACTGCCGGGCCGTGCTCTGACCCGCAGGCCGGCGCCGCCGCCGGCCCAGAACACCGTGCAGCGGCGAGAACAGGTAGGCCAGCGCGAACGCCGTCGCCTGCGCCAGCACCACGGACCCGCCGGTGGACACGTTCAGGTGGTAACTGGCGAACACCCCCGCCACCGCCGCCACCACGGCCACCCCCACCGAGATCACCAGCATCCGCTCGAACCGGTCGGTGAGCAGGTAGGCGGTCGCCCCCGGGATGATCACCATGGCCACCACCAGGATGATCCCCACCGCCTGCAGCGCCACCACCACCGTCACCGCGAGCAGCCCCAGCAGCAGCGTCTCCAGCAGGCGCGGGTTGATCCCCACCGCGTGGGCGTGCACCCGGTCGAACGCGTACAGCGTCAGGTCGCGGTGCTTGAACCACACCACGCCCAGCACCACCGCCGCCAGCACCAGGATCTGCACGATGTCGGCGTCGGACACCCCCAGCACGTTCCCGAACAGGATGTGCCCCAGGTCGGTCTGGCTGGGCACCGCCGACACCAGCACCAGCCCCAGCGCGAACATCGCGGTGAACACCACCCCGATGACCGCGTCCTCCTTGACCCGGGAGGTGCGGTTGACCACCCCGATCAGCGCCACCGACCCGGTGCCGAACACCAAAGCGCCCAGCGCGAACGGCAGCCCGAACATGTACGACAGCACCACCCCCGGCAGCACCGCGTGGGAGACCGCGTCGCCCATGAGCGACCAGCCCACCAGGGTCATCCAGCACGAGAGCACCGCGCACACCACCCCGGCCGCCACGGCCACCAGCAGCGCGCGGCGGACGAAGTCGAACTGCACCGGCACGGCGAACCAGTCGACGACCGCGGTCAGCGCCTCCACCGCTCCCCCTCCTCCTCGACGTGGACGCCGAAGGCCTCCATGACGGTCTCCGGACGCAGCACCTCCTCGGGCGCGCCCCGGGCGACGACGCGCCGCTGCAGCAGCACCGCCTCGTCGCACAACTCCGGCACCCGGGCCAGGTCGTGGGTGGACAGCAGCAGGGTGCGGCCCTCGTCACGCAGCCTGCGCAGCAGCGCGGTGATGGTGGCCTCCGACCCCTTGTCGACCCCGGCGAAGGGCTCGTCCAGCAGCAGCACGTCGGCGCCCTGGGCCAGGGCGCGGGCGACGAACGCCCGCTTGCGCTGGCCGCCCGAGAGCGCGCCGATCCGGCGCTCGGCCAGGCCCGTCAGGTCGGTGCGCTCCAGCGCGTGCTCCACCGCCTCGCGGTCGGCCGCGCGCGGGCGCCGGCGCGGCCCCATGCGCCCGTAGCGGCCCATCATGACCACCTCGCGCACGCTCACCGGGAAGTCCCAGTCCACCTGCTCGGTCTGGGGCACGTACCCCACCAGCCCCCTGCGGCGGGCGGTGGCGCCGTCCAGGCCCAGCAGCCGCACCCGGCCGCGGTCGGCGCGCACCAGCCCCAGGACGGTCTTGAACAGGGTGGACTTGCCCGAGCCGTTGGTGCCCAGCAGCCCGCAGATCCGGCCCGGCCCCACCGACAGGGACACCCCGTCCAGGGCGAGCACGTCGCCGTAGTGGACGGTGGCGTCCACGACCTCCACCGCGGGCGCCGGAGGCGCCGCGGCGCTCACGGCCGCCCCCCGGCGAGCCCGGCCACGATGGCCTCGGCGTCGTGGCGCAGCAGGTCCAGATAGGTGGGCACGGGGCCGCCCTCCTCCGACAGGGAGTCGACGTACAGGGGTCCGGCGAACTCGGCCCCGGTCGCCCGGGCGACCGAGCGCTGGGTGCCGTCGTTGACGGTGCTCTCGCAGAACACCGCGGGCACCCCGTTGTCCTCGACGTACCGGGTGACCTCCGCGATGCGCTGCGGGGTGGCCTCGCTCTCGGCGTTGACCGGCCACAGGTACATCTCGGCGAGCCCGGCGTCGCGGGCCAGGTAGGAGAAGGCGCCCTCGCAGGTGACCAGGGCGCGGGCGGGCTCGGGGACGGAGCCCAGCTCCTCCTCCAGGTAGTCGCCGACCTCGGTGATCTCGGCCTTGTAGGCCTCGGCGGCGGCCGTGTACCCGGCCTCGCCCTCGGGGTCCAGCCCGACCAGGGCGTCGCGGATGTTGTCGACGTAGACCAGGGCGTTGTCGGGGGACATCCAGGCGTGCGGGTTGGGTTCGCCCTCGTAGTCGCCGGAGGAGATGGGGATGGTCTCCACGCCCTCGGAGAGCACGGCGGTGGGGGCGTCCACCCGTTCGGTGAACTGGGCGAACCAGGCCTCCAGGCCCAGGCCGTTCTCCAGGATCAGGTCGGCGTCCTGTCCGCGGACGAGGTCGTCGGGGACGGGCTCGTAGCCGTGGATCTCGGCGCCGGGGCGGGTCAGGGAGGCGACCCGGACGCGGTCGCCGGCGACGTTCTCGACCATGTCGGCCAGGACCGTGAACGTGGTCAGGACCAGGGGGCGCCCGTCGTCGGCGCCGGCGGAGGAGGAGCCCGCCGGGGAGGAGCAGGCGGTCAGGGCCAGGGCGAGGACGAGCGGAGCGGCGGCCCAGCGCGGTGAAGGGTTCCAATCTCTGAAGTTCGGCACACCTAACTTTTTACCACGTACGGGCGAAACCATGCGTGTCGGACGTGGCGTCCCCCATTCCCGCCCCCACCCGCGCCCCGCCCCTCCCAGCTCAGGCCGGTGCGCACCCGCCGACGGGCCGCGGCCCCGCACCGGGGGCGGTCCGGGGCGGGCGCGCACATCACTACAATCGTGCCCTGGCCGCCCCCCGTGCGCGCCTCTTCCGTACACGACGGCCCGCACCCGAGGGAGCCCGATGGGGTCCGAGACCGAACCCGAGCGCCTGCTGCGCGAGCGCTACCGCCTCACCGCCGAACTCGGCCGCGGGGGGATGGGGCGGGTCTGGAAGGCCCACGACGACGACCTCAACCGCACCGTCGCCGTCAAGGAGATCCTGTTCGGCCCCGGGCTGAGCGAGGAGGAGCGGGCCCGCGCCGCCGCCCGCGCCCGCCGCGAGGCCCAGGCCGCCGCCATGGGGTCGCACCCCAACATCGTCACCGTCCACGACGTCTTCGAAGAGGACGACCGCCCCTGGATCGTCATGGAGTTCCTCACCGGGTGCTCCCTGTACGAACTGGTCCGCCGGGAGGGCGTCCGCCCCGCCCAGGAGGTCGCCCGGTGGGGCCTGGACCTGCTCAGCGCCCTGGACACCGCGCACCGGCAGGGCATCACGCACCGGGACGTCAAACCCGAGAACGTCATGGTGACCGACGGCGGCCGGGTGGTGCTCACCGACTTCGGCATCGCGACGATCGCCGACACCACGGCCGTCACCCAGACCGCCGGGATCATGGGGTCGCCCGCCTACCTGCCCCCCGAACGCCTCTCGTCGGGGCCGGCCACCCCCGCGGGCGACCTGTGGTCGCTGGGGGCGACCCTGTACCTGGCGGCCACGGGGATCTCCCCGTTCCGCCGCGAAGGGGTCCCGGCGACCCTCAACGCCATCCTCCACCAGGAACCGCCGGAACGGCTGGCCCCGGGGCCGCTGCGCGAGGCGGTGCACGGACTGCTGGCCAAGGACCCGCAGCGGCGCCTGGACGCCCGGCGCTGCCGGGCGCTGCTGGAGGCCGGGACGGCCCCCGCGCCCGCCCCCGGGCCCCGGCGGCCACGGCCCTGGCCCCTGCGGCGGCGCCCCAGGTCCCCCGCCCGGCACCGGACCCCAGGCGCCGGCCGCACCGCTCGGCCCCTGTCGGCCCCCGGTACAGTCCGGCCCCGCGGCGGCTCGGCACCACCCGGCAGGTCGCCCTCACCGGCTCCTTCATCCCGCCCCGCACCGCCCCCACCCTCCCGGTCCAGCCCCCGCCCCCGGGCGCCCCCGACGGGCGCCCCCGGCCCCGCGCGGGGCGGCCCGCCCCGCGCGGCCGCCTCTCCTGGCCGGTGGTGGTCCTGACCCTGGGCCTGGCCCTGGTCGTCGCCGGGGCCGCCGTCCTGGTGGTGGTCGACCCCTGGGGCGCCCCCACCGGGACCGCCCTGTCCGACGGCTCCGGCCCCGGCGACGGCGCGCCCTCCGACGACGCGGACGCCGCCGACACCACCGCAGCCGCCGACGCCACCCCCGGGACCGGGCAGACCCAGGAGGAGCCGCAGGAGCCCGCCCACAGCGGCATGACCTGGACACCGGACCCCGAGAACGGCTTCTCCATCCTGGTGCCCGACGGGTGGATCCGCCGGGTCGACGGCACCAGCGTCTTCTACGACTCCCCCACCGACGCCACCTACCTCCAGATCGACAGCGCCGAACACCCCACCGAGGACGAGTACCAGCACGTGCTCGACCAGGAGCAGGGGGTCATCGACTCCGGGCGGCTGCCGGACTACCGGCGGATCCTGGTCGAGGACGTCACCGACCGCACCCCCTTCCAGTCGGCCGCCGACTGGGAGTTCGGCTGGACCGGCGACGGGCAGCAGCGCCGCGTCCTGGCCCGCAACATCACGGCCTCCCCCGGCGTGTACTACACCGTCGCCTGGGCCGGCCTCGAGGGGGACTGGGCCGGGTACGAGGACATGCGCGCGGCCGCCCTGGACTCCTTCGCCCCCTGACCCGCCCCGGTCGTCGGCGGCCGTCCACGGCACCACGCCCCCCGCACACCCATTACCGTTGTTGCAGTCATGACTGCAACGACGGTAATCTGTTCGCATGAGCGCACCCACCGACGACGAGGCCGCCTTCGTGGACGAGGTCGCGGAGTTCTTCGCCCGCGAGGGCCTGCCCCTGATCTCCGGCCGGGTGGTCGGCTGGCTGCTGATCTGCGACCCGCCCCAGCAGAGCCCCGCCCAGATCGCCGAGGCCCTCCACGTCAGCCGCAGCTCCCTGAGCACCGCCGCCCGCCTGCTCACCCCCAGCGGCCTGGTCGAGACCGTGCGCCGCCCCGGCGACCGCAACGCCTACCTGCGCATCTCCGCCGACGGGTGGAGCCGCATGCTGGAGCGCCGCTACGCCCAGGCCTCCGGCTTCCGCGAGGTCACCGAGCACGGCCTGCGCGTCCTGCGGGACGCCTCCGCGCAGCGCCGCGAGCGCCTGGCCAACGTCAACGAGCTGTACCGGTTCCTGGAGTCGGAGCTGCCCGCCCTCTTCCAGCGCTGGCAGCGGACCCGCGGAAAGGACCCCGCACCGTGACCCACGACCCCTTCGACCGCACCGTCATCACCCGCCCCGAAGGCCCCCTCAGCGTCGCCGTCGCGGGCGACCAGGGCCCGCCCGTCCTCCTGCTGAGCGGCGCGGGACAGGACAACGCCCTGCTCAGCTGGCGGCACCTGATCCCCGCCCTGGCCGCGGACCACCGCGTGTTCGCCCCCGACTGGCCCAAACAGGGCCGCAGCCGCCCCTGGCGGGGCACCGCCGACCACCACGTGCTGCTGAGCGTCATCGACACCGTCCTGGACCACTTCGCCCTGGACCGGGCCGCCCTGGTGGGCCTGTCCCAGGGCGGCGCGCTCACCCTGGCCTACGCCATCGAACACCCCCGCCGGGTGGAGCGCCTGGTGGCGATCGCCCCCGCCGGAACGCTCTCCTTCCCGCCCGTGGTGCACCAGCTGCTGTGGCTCACCGCCCGCAGCCGGCTCCTCAACACCACCCTGCCCGGGATGATGATGCGCTCGCGCGCGGGCGTGGAGCGCTTCGTGCGCTCCGCCCTGATCCCCGGGCCCGTCGAGGACTTCGACGCCATCGTGGACGAGGTCCTCCAGGAGGCCCGGACCAACGGCACGGGCTCCTCCGACTGGCAGAACGCCTCCATCGGCCCCATCCGCATGAACGTGGACCTGCGCCCGCGCCTGGGCGAGATCTCCTGTCCGGCCCTGTTCGTCCAGGGCGACCGCGACATCGGCGTCGCCCCCGCCCGCACCGCCGCGGCGGCCGCGGCGGTGCCCGGGGCGCGGCTGGAGGTGGTCCAGGGGGCCGGGCACTGGGTCAACCGCCAGTGCCCGGACCGCGTGGCCGAACTGGTCCGCGGCTTCCTGGCCTGACCCCCGGGCCGTTCAGGACCCCGAGCCCGGAACCGGGCAGGGCGGCCCCCGGTCAGGACCGGACCACCTGGAGCAGCAGCGCGTCGGCGGTGTGCTCGCGCCACCACTCCACCGAGCGGCCCAGGTGCACGGTGTACAGGGTGAACAGCTCCGGGGAGAGCAGGCCGACCATGAGGTCGGCGGCCTGTTCGGCGTCCAGCCCCGGGCGCAGCGCCCCCCGGTCGGCCAGGGCGCCGGCGAACACCCGCTGCACGGTACGGCGCTGCTCGACGTTGGTACGCCACAGCCCGGCGAGGTCGGGGTCGGCGGCCCCGCCCCGCACCGCCTCCAGCAGCCCGGCGACCCGCTCCATCACCGCACCGGTCCCGGCCACCTGCAGGCGCACCTGGCCGCGGGCGTCGGGGGCGGCCAGCGCCTCGCGCACCCAGGGGCGCTCCAGGGTCGGGACGGGCTCGGCGTCCCCGGCCACGGCCTGGTCCACGGCCTCACCGAGCACCGCCGCCTTGGTCTTGAACGTGTAGTACACCGTCTGCACACCCACCCCCGCCTCGGCGGCGATCGCCGCGACGCTGGTGGCGGCGTACCCCCGCGCGGTGAACAGGGCGGCGGCGGCCCGCGCGATCCGGGCGCGGGTGGCCAGGGAGCGGGCGGTGCGCCCGTCGACGGCGTGCGTGTCCATGGCCACGATCCTAGGACTTGACTGTAGTGCCACTCCACATATCTATTTGGAGTATGACTACAAGAACTCTGCGGGTGCTGGCCCTGGGCGGCTACGGCGCGGTGGGCGCGCCCGCCACGGCCGCACTGCGCGCGGCCGGACACACCTGCCTGACCGCCGGACGCGACCCCCGCCGCGCCGACCTGCCCCTGGACCTGACCCGCCACGACGACTACCGCGACGCCCTGGAGGGCATCGACGTCGTGGTCAACGCCGCCGGGGCCGAGGACCCCGCGCTGGCCGCGATCGCCGCCGACCACGGGGCGGCCTTCGTCGACCCCACCGCCACCGCCGGCTACACCGCCCGGCTCGAACGCCTGGCCCCGCGCGCACCGGTACTGCTCAGCGTGGGCCTGGCCCCGGGCCTGACCACCCTGCTCGCCGCCGACCTGCACGCGGCCCACCCGGGCACCGACCCCATCGACGTGGCCGTGCTCCTGGGCGAGGGCGAGGCCCACGGGGCGGCCGCCACCGCGTGGACCCTCGGACTGCTCGGCCGCTCCTTCCCCGACCCGGCCACCGGCGAGGCGGTGCGCAACCTGTCCCGGGGCGCACGGCTCGACCTGCCCGGGCAGGGGCGGCGACGGCTGCTGCGCGCCGACTTCGCCGACCAGCACGTGCTCACCCGCGACCTGGGCCGCCCGGTCCGCACCCACCTGGGACTGGACTCCCCCGCCCTGACCCGGGGCCTGGGGCTGCTGGCCCGCCTGCCCGGCGCGGGCCGCCTGCGCGGGGTCCCGCACCTGCCGGGCACGGACGCCTGGACGGCGGCCGCCCGCAGCGGCCCCCACCTGCGCCGGGCGCGCGGCCGCGGCCAGTCACGGGCCACCGCCCTGGTGACCGCCCACGCGGCGGTCCTGGCCGCGAATCTGCCGCCGGGCGTGCACCACCTGCACCGGGTCACCGCACTGGCCGACCTGCCCGCCCTGCCCGGCGTCACCCTGGACCCCCGCGGCGCCTGAGCCCCTACCCGGCGGCAGGGGGCGGCGCCGCGGCCGCGACGAGGCGCTCCAGCAGGTCCGGATCGCCCTCGACCTCCAGCCGGCCCGCGGCGACCGCGCCGGCCACAGGCTCCTCCCGCGCCAGGACCCGCCGCCAGGCCTCCTTGGTGGTGCGCACCACCACGTCCGCCCCCTCCGGGTCCCGCCCCCGGGCCAGGTGCGCCAGCCGCCCCCGCTCGACACCGATCCGGTAGCGCTCGCGCCCCAACAGCACCTCGTAGCGCGCCGACCAGGGCTCGTGCCCCTCGGGCGGGGAGAAGAAGGTCCGCAGGCCCAGCATCACGGAGTCGGCGCTGACGTGCCCCGACAGCGGGACGACCGGGGAGCGCGCCCCCCACCGGGCCAGCGCCCGGAAGACCGGCTCCAGCTCCGCGCCCCACTCGGTCAGCTCGTACACCCGGCCCGCCGCGGGGGGCTCCAGCTCCCGGCGGCGCAGGACACCGACGGCCTCCAGGTCCTTCAGGCGCTGGGAGAGCACGGTGGGCGCGATGGCGGGCAGCGCCTCCTGCAGGTCGCTGTAGCGGCGCGCCCCCAGCCGCAGCTCCCGGACGACGAGCAGCGCCCACCGCTCGCCGACCAGGTCCAGGGAGTGCGCGATCGGGCACCCCTCGCCGTAACTCCTCTTACCGGGCACTTGTCCTCCTCGCAAAACTATGAAAATAATAGTAGCAGCTATTAATTCAGTAGTTAGGAGAGCGCCATGTCCACCGACCCCGCCCGCTCCGGAGAACTGCTCCTGCCCTCCGGCGACGCCCTGATCTGCGCACAGGCCTTCGGCTCGGCCCAGGACCCCACCGTCCTGCTCATCGGCGGCGCGGCCTCCTCCATGGACTACTGGGAGGACGGCTTCTGCGCCCGGCTCGCCGCCGCCGGACGCCACGTGGTCCGCTACGACCTGCGCGACACCGGCCGGTCCACCGCCTACCCGGCCGGAGCGCCCGCCTACACCCGCAAGGACCTGGTGGCCGACGCCCTGGCCGTCCTGGACGGGGTGGGCGCGCACACCGCCCACCTGGTGGGGATCTCCATGGGCGCCGACCTCGCCCAGCGCATCGCCCTGGACCACCCCGGGCGGGTGGCGACCCTGACCCTGCAGTCCACCACCCCCGGCGGCACCGGCGGCCCGGACCGGCCCGAACTGCCGCCGATGGAGCCGCGGCTCCAGGCCGTGTTCGCCGACCAGGGACCCGGGCCGGACTGGAGCGACCGCGAGGCCGCCATCGAGGCGATGGTCGAGGGCGAGCGCGCGTTCGCCGGGTCGGTCTTCGACGCCGAGCGCTCGCGCGCGCTCTCCGCGCGGGTCTACGACCGCACCGCCGACATGGCGGCGACGCAGACCAACCACTGGATCCTGGAGGAGGACGGCTCCTCCGACCCCGACCCGGCGGCCCTCACCGTTCCCACGCTGGTGCTGCACGGCACCGAGGACCCGATGTTCCCCCTGCCCCACGGGCGGGCGATGGCCGCGGCCGTCCCCGGCGCCCGGCTGGTGCCGCTGCCCGGCGTGGGCCACCAGTACCCGCCCGAGCCGCTGTGGGACCTGGTGCTGGCCGAGGTCACCGCGCACACCGCCCGCTGACGCCCGGCCCGCCGCCCCGTCCGGGGCGGCGGGCCCGATCCCCGGAAATGTAAGCGCTTTCCGTTTTCCGGGGGCGCGATCGGCCCCCCGGAGCACCGGCGGCCCCCGGTGGGGCCGCCCCGCGGGCGCCCGCGGCGGCGGAGTCCGCCCAGGTCGGGCCCGCCGGGAAAACCGGGGAAAGCGCGCCCGGTCCGCCGCGGCGCGCGGCCGCGGCGGATCCAGCCCGCGTCCGGAGCCGCGGCGGACCCCCGCCCCCGCCGCGACCGGTGACCAGCCCCTTCACCCTCCCGACCACTGCACCCGGCCGCCCCCGCCGCCGGCCGCGTGCTTCGCCACTGGTGTGGAGGCGAACTTTGCCGTAAGGTGGAAAGCGCTTTCACAAGAGAGGTGGTCACATCAGATGAGCGATCGCGTACTGGGCATCGCCATGAACGGCGTCACCGGGCGCATGGGATACCGACAGCACCTGACCCGGTCCATCCTGGCCATCCGGGACGACGGCGGCATCGCACTGCCCGACGGCTCCCGGCTCCTGCCCGAACCCATCCTGATCGGCCGCTCCGAGCGCAAACTGCGCGAGATCGCCGACCGGCACGGCCTGACCCGCTGGTCCACCGACCTGGACACCGTCCTGTCCGACCCGCAGGTCTCGGTCTACTTCGACGCCCAGATCACCCACGCCCGCGAAGCGGCCGTCCGCTCGGCCATCGCCGCCGGCAAGCACATCTACGTCGAAAAGCCCACCGCGTCCACCCTGGACTCGGCCCTGGACCTGGCCAAACTCGCCGAACAGGCGGGCGTGCGCAACGGCGTCGTCCAGGACAAGCTCTTCCTGCCCGGCCTGCTCAAACTGCGCCGCCTGGTGGACTCCGGCTTCTTCGGCGAGATCCTGTCCGTACGGGGGGAGTTCGGCTACTGGGTCTTCGAGGGCGACTGGCAGCCCGCCCAGCGCCCCAGCTGGAACTACCGCGCCGAAGAGGGCGGCGGCATCGTCCTGGACATGTTCCCCCACTGGCACTACATCCTGGAGCACCTCTTCGGCCCGGTGCGCACCGTCACCGCCCGCACCGCCACCCACATCCCCCGCCGCTGGGACGAGGACGGCGCCCCCTACGACGCCACCGCCGACGACGCCGCCTACGGCATCTTCGAACTGGAGGGCGGCACCGTCGCCCAGATCAACTCCTCCTGGAGCGTGCGCGTGGACCGCGACGAACTCGTGGAGTTCCAGGTCGACGGCACCCACGGCAGCGCCGTGGCGGGCCTGCGCTCCTGCCGCGTCCAGCCCCGCGCCCTCACCCCCAAGGCCGTCTGGGACCCCGACGCCGCCGACCCCGGCCGCTACCGCGAGCAGTGGGAGCACGTCCCCGACAACACCGACTTCCCCAACGGGTTCCGCGCCCAGTGGGAGGACTTCCTGCGCCACGTCGCCACCGGCTCCCCCTTCCCCCACGACCTGCTCTCGGGGGCGCGCGGCCTGCAGATGGCCGAGGCCGGCCTGGAGTCGGCCCGCACCGGCCGCACCATCGAACTCGGCGAGGTCTCCATCCGATGAGCCCCCTGCTGCTGCCCGAGGGCGACGGCACCCTCGCCCCCTTCACCCCCGCCGGCCCCGCCGCCGACGCCTCCCCCCTGCCCCCCGCCCGCACCCGCACCGCCTACGCCGCCGCGCACGTGGTCGCCGACCCCCTGCTGCCCAACGCCCCCGGCGCCCCGGCCCGCCTGGACTGGGACGCCACCCTGGCCTTCCGCCACCACCTGTGGGACCAGGGCCTGGGGGTGGCCGACGCCATGGACACCGCCCAGCGCGGCATGGGCCTGGACCCCGACACCGTCGCCGAGCTCATCCGCCGCTCGGGCGCCGAGGCCGCCGCCCGCGGCGCCGCCCTGGCCTGCGGCGTGGGCACCGACGGACTGGAGCCCTCGCACGCCGATCTGGAAAGCGTTATCACCGCCTACGGCGACCAGCTCGACCTGGTCCACAAGGCCAGGGCCGTCCCCGTCCTGATGGCCTCGCGCGCCCTGGCCGCCGTCGCCACCGGACCCGCCGACTACACCCGCGTCTACTCCACCCTGCTCGACCGCGCCCAGGGCCCGGTGATCCTGCACTGGCTGGGCGCCGTCTTCGACCCCGCCCTGGACGGGTACTGGGGCTTCCCCGACCCGGCCGACGCCATCGAACCCGTGGCCGCCCTCATCGCCGACCACGCCGACCGCGTCGACGGCATCAAGGTCTCCCTCCTCGACGCCGGCCTGGAGGTCCGGCTGCGCCGCCTGCTGCCCCCCGGAGTACGCCTGTACACCGGCGACGACTTCCACTACCCCGACCTCATCGAGGGCGACGACCACGGCCACTCCCACGCCCTGCTGGGCGTCTTCGCCGCCATCGCCCCGGCCGCCGCCCGCGCCCTGGCCGCCCTGGACGCCGGCGACACCGACCGCTACCGGGCCCTGCTCGAACCCACCGTCCCCCTGGCCCGCCACCTCTTCGGCGCGCCCACCCCCCACTACAAGACCGGCATCGCGTTCCTGGCCTGGCTCAACGGCCACCAGCACGGATTCCACATGGTCGGCGGCATGCAGTCCGCCCGCGACCTGCCCCACCTGGCCCGCACCCTGCGCCTGGCCGACACCGCCGGAGTCCTCACCGACCCCGACCTGGCCGTCGAGCGCATGCGCGCCCTGCTGCACGTGGCGGGGGTGCACCAATGAGCACCCCCGTCCCCACCCCCGTGGACGTCCCCACCGGACTCCCCGCCACCGTCCCCACCCCCGAACCCGGCGACCCCCGCCTGGCCCGGCTGTCCCTCAACCAGGCCACCGTCCGCCCCGCCACCCTCGTCCAGGCCGTCGACGGCTGCCTGCGCGCCGGCGTCCCCGCCATCGGCCTGTGGCGCGAACACGTCGCCGACCTGGGCCTGGACAAGGCCGCCGCCCTCGTTCGCCGCTCAGGGCTGCGGGTCACCTCCTACTGCCGGGGCGGCTTCCTCACCGGCCACGACCCCGCCCCCGCCCTGGACGACAACCGGCGCGCCATCGACGAGGCCGCCGCCCTGGGCGCCCCCGTCCTGGTCATGGTCGTGGGCGGCCTGCCCGAAGGCGACCGCGACCTGCCCGGCGCACGCGCACGCGTCGCCGACGCCCTGGCGGCCCTGGCCCCCTACGCCGCCGAGCGCGGCGTCCGCCTGGGCCTGGAACCCCTGCACCCCATGTTCTGCGCCGACCGGGCCGTGCTGTCCACCCTGGGCCAGGCCCTGGACCTGGCCCGGGACCTCCCCGCCGAAGCGGTCGGCGTCACCATCGACACCTACCACGTGTGGTGGGACCCCGACGTGCGGACCCAGATCGCCCGCGCCGGCCGCGAGGGACGCATCGCCCTGTTCCAGGTCTGCGACTGGGTCCTGCCCCTGCCCGCCGACGCCCTGCTGGGCCGCGGCATGGTCGGCGACGGCCACATCGACGTGCGCTCCCTGCGCGAATCGGTGGAGGCCGCCGGCCACACCGGCGACATCGAGGTCGAGATCTTCAACGCCGACATCTGGGCGGCCGACACCGACGACGTCATCGCCACCACCGCCCGCCGCCACATCGAACACGTCCTGTGACACCCCCCTTCCCCCCGAGGAGAGCCATGCGCTTCGACGGAATCCTCTTCTTCCCCCTCACACCCTTCGGCCCCGACGGGGCCGTGGACCTCGACGTCCTCGCCGACCACGTCGCCTCCGGCGTCGCCCACGGCGCCGGAGGGGTGTTCACCGCCTGCGGCACCGGCGAGATCCACGCCCTGTCGGCCGCCGAACACGCCGCCGTGGTCGCCCGCACGGTCCACACCGTCGCCGGCGCCGTCCCGGTCGTCGCCGGCGCCGGCGGCAGCGTCGCCACCGCCGTCGAACAGGCCCGCGCAGCCAAGGAGGCCGGCGCCGACGCCATCCTCCTCCTGCCCCCCTACCTCGTCACGGCACCCCGCAAGGGAATGGTCGAGTACGTGCGCACCGTCGCCGCCGCGGCCGACCTGCCGGTCATCGTCTACCAGCGCGGCACCCTCGTCCTGACCCCCCAGACCGCCGCCGAGATCGCCGCCCTGCCCTCGGTGGTCGGCATCAAGGACGGCATCGGCGACCTGGGGCTCATGCACCGGATCGTCCTCGCGGTACGCAAGGTCCGCGGCGACGACTTCACCTTCTTCAACGGCCTGCCCACCGCCGAACTCACCGTCCCCGCCTACCGCGGCGTAGGCGTACCCCTGTACTCCTCGGCGGCGTTCGCCTTCGTCCCCGAGGTCGCCGACGCCTTCCACAAGGCCGTCCAGAACGGCGACCCGCTGGCCGACCGCCTCCTCGCCGAGTTCTTCGACCCCCTCGTGGCCCTGCGCGACCGCTCCCCCGGCTACGCCGTCTCCCTGGTCAAGGCGGGAGCACGCCTGCGCGGCCTCCCCGTGGGCGGGGTCCGGGCCCCCTTCACCGACCCCACACCCGAGGAGGAGGCCGACCTGGCCGCACTCATCGAGACCGGCCTGGCCCTGGTCGGAAAGGGCTGAACACGTGCGCGTCACCGCAATGCGCGCCCGCGCCCACCGCCTGCCCCTGCACCGGGCGTGGGACGGCGGAGTGGACCGCAACGACATCGTCGTGGTGGAGGTGGACACCGACACCGGCCTCACCGGAACGGGGTTCTCCTGGACCCCGCTCATCGGCGCCCGCTCGGTGCGCGCCCTCCTCGAAGACGACCTGCGGCCCGCCCTCCTGGGCGGGCCCGCCCACCCCTCCCGCTGGGACGAACTGCGCCGGCACCTGCGCGAGGCGGGCACCAGCGGCATCACCCTCATGGCCCTGGCCGCGGTCGACATCGCCCTGTGGGACCTGACGGCCAAGGCCGCCGGCCTGCCCCTGGTCGAACACCTGGGCAGACGCCGCACGACGGTCCCCGCCTACGGCAGCGGCGTCAACCTGGACTACCCCCTCACCGACCTCCAGGACCAGGTCCGCCGATGGCTGGCGGCCGGACACCGGGCCGTCAAGATCAAGGTCGGCTCCCCCGACCCCGCCCGCGACGCCGAACGCGTACGGGCGGTACGCACCCTCCTGGGCGCCGACGGCCTCCTCATGGTCGACGCCAACCAGCGCTGGGACGTGCCCGCCGCGGCCCGCGCCCTGACGGCACTGGCCGAGCACCGACCCCACTTCATCGAGGAACCGCTGCCCGCCGACGACCTGCGCTCCCACGTCCGGCTGCGATCGCGCACCCCCGTGCCCTTCGCCCTGGGCGAGAACCTGCGCACCGTCGAGGAGTTCGAACGCTACATCGACGCCGGGGTGTGCGACATCGCCCAGCCCAACGTCGTACGCGTGGGCGGCATCACCCCCTTCCTGCGCATCGCCGAGGCGGCCGACCGCCGGGGCGTCCCGGTCGCCCCCCACCTGCTGCCCGAACTGTCCGGGCAGCTGGCCCTGTGCCTGTCCCGACCCGCCATGGTCGAGGACATCGACCGCGCCTCCTTCGCAGACCTGGGGGCATTGGCCGCCCCCAGCGGCGTGCGGGTGGAGCGCGGAGCGCTGTCGGCGGACACCGGCCTCGGGCACGGTGTGGTGTTCGCCGACACGCTCAACCCCCTCCCCTAGCACCGGACGGGACGTGTCGCGGCGGACCGCCACGGTCCGCCGCGACACCCGGCACCAGGGCCACCGCCCGCCCCGGAGACCGGAGAAACCGTGGGAGGGTGAGGGCCGCTCAGCCCTCCTGATCAGCGGGTGAACCCGGCGCGACCAGCGGCGTAGAGCTGACCGCTGCTGTCGAGCCCCTCAGCGATGAAGAGGTTTTCGAGTTCGTCCCGGGTGGCTGGGGCGGGATCGTCGCGGCCGCAGTTCGGACAGGAGCGCACCGGGGTGCCGATGATGGCCTCGCAGTCACGGCACCGGATCCCCTGCCCCTCCAGGCGGAGCTGATCCACCCGCCGGTACAAGGCGGAGCGGCCCACACCTGAGCGGCCGCTCACCGGTTACCCGTCCTGTTGCCGGGTGTCCGGGAGCTCCCCGCGCTGAGCCGGCCACCACCCCTTCCCGGCTGGTCCCGCCCGGCTCCCGAAGGACGCCGACCGTCGGGGTCGAAGACGCGCGCCATCATCAGGGCGTTCCAGCGTCGGCTCATGAACCGGCTCATGAACACGCTGAGCTTGTTGAGGTTCCCGTCGATGACGGCCGGTCCGGGGCTGCGGCGCTCGAGGTGGCGCAGCGTGGTGGTGACGACATCCTCGGGCGTGCGCAGCTTCCCGGCGGTCAGCACTTCGGCATCCGGCCCCATCCCGGTGGTGAAGTCGGTGGCGGTGGCACCGGGCGAGACGGCGAACACGGTGAGGCCGGTGCCGCGCAGCTCCGTCCACAGTGACTCGGTGAAGCTGAGCACAAATGCCTTGGTGGCACTGTAGACGGCCATCCGGGGAGACGGGAGGTAGGCGGAAACACTGGCGAGGTTGATGACGAAGCCGTTGCCGGCGTTCACCATCTGGGGCAGGAACGCCGCGGTCAGCTGTACCGGCGCCATCGCGTGGACGGCGATCTCGGCGGTGAGCCGCCCAGGATCCGCGCCGGGGAACAGGGCGAACGAGCCGAACCCCGCCCCATTGATCAGGCTCGTGACCCGGATGCCCCGATCGGCGACCGCCTGGTGGAGTTCGTGTGCGGCGGACGGGTGAGAGAGATCCGCCGGGATCGCCTCGATACGGGCAGCTGTGGTGCGGCGCAGCTCGTCCGCCATCGAAGCCAGCCGCTCGGCGCGCCGGGCGACGATCACGAGGTTCGAACCGCGTGCGGCCAGGGCTTTGGCGAAGGCGGCTCCGATCCCGGAGCTGGCCCCGGTGAGCAGAACGGTCTGTGCGCGGTAGTCAACGGTCATGCGACCAGTCAACGGGTTCGACGGCGGCCCCGTCCAAGACCTGTTCCGCAACCCGTCATGCAGCTCCTGCATGACGGGCGGGACCTATCGGGCCGACAGCGCCGGAGATCAGGTGTGCCGGACGAGGAACCGCTTGGCGGACTCGACGAACTCCGCGACGAGGGGGCCGGTGTCCGCGGACCGGGTGGCGACGACGACCCGGCAGGGCTCGACCTCCTCGACCGGAACGGCGATCAGGCCGGGGCGGAGGGTGTGGCGCAGGTCGCCTGACGGAACGACGGCGACGGCGTTCCCCTCGGCGATGGCCTCGATCTTGTCATCGTAGGTATCGGCAAGGGTGGGGCCCAGCGGGGCGGGGACATCGCCCGGCCGGGGTTCGAGCCGCCAGAAAGCGGTCCAGTCGGCACCCGCACCGGTGCAGCCGACGAGCGGCTCCGCGGAGATGTCGGCGACCGTGACCGACTCCTTGCCTGCGAGGCGGTGGGACGCGGGCACGAGCAGGACCCGGGGCTCGGCGTAGAGGACCACAAGGTCAAGGCCGTCGGCCGGGATCGGCAGCGGTGTGCGGATGACCAGGGCGTCGACCTGCCGGGCGGGCAGGGCGCCGGCGTCCCGCGAGCCGAGGTGGCGGGTGCGGACGTGGGCGTCGGGACACCGGTGGCGCAGGTCGCGTACAGCGGGCGTGATGATCAGATCGTCGGCGTACCCGATGGTGACCGTGCGCGCCGGCGCGGCAGCGCGTGCGGTGAGCACCGCCTGCCGGGCGTCGTGCACCAGCCGCTGAGCCCGGGGAAGGAACGCCGCGCCGGCGGCGGTGAGCCGGCTGCCCTGGGTGGTGCGCTCCAGCAGGCGCACGCCGAGGGCGTTCTCCAGCCGCTGGATCTGACGGCTCAGGGAGGGCTGGGCGACCCGCAACTCCTCGGCGGCACGGGCGAAATTCAACTGCTCGGCGACGACGGTGAAGTACCGGACCAGCCGCAGATCCAGATCGGGAGGCATGCTCATGCCGCACAACCTATCCGTTATGCGATTCACGCATGACGAGGTACAGAACAGGCCGCCAAAAACGGACTGCTCGCCGGCCCCATGGCCGGCGCCGCCGCACGGGCCTTCGCCCAGGACGCCCTCTACCCCGTCCGCCTCGCCGCCAAGGACATCGCCCTGGCCACCACCACCGCCGACCTGCCCGTCCTCACCCGGGTGCACGCACTCCTGACCGCACACCCCGGCCTCGCCGACCGGGACCTGTCCGCCGTCCTCACCGGCTGACCACCCCTCAGGGGGCGGTGGGCGGCGCGGTGCTCTCCCGCGCCACCACCTCCCCCGGCACGGTCACCACCCGGAACTCCCCCTCATGGTCGGCGTCCAGGGCCAGCTCCGCGGCCTTCTCCCCCATCTCCTCCAACGGCAGCCGCACCGTTGTCAGCGCCGGCGTCAGATCACGCAGGGTCGGAATGTCGTCGAACCCCGCCACCGACAGGTCCTCGGGCACCTTCATCCCCAGATCCCGCAGAGCCGCCATCGCCCCCGTCGCCATCACGTCGTTCACCGCGAACAGACACGTCGCGTCCGTCCCCAGCGTCATCAGCCGCCGCGTGGACTCATACCCCCCGTCCCGCGTGAACGCCCCATGCATCACGTTGTTGTGGTCCAACGCGATCCCCGCCGCCGACAACGCCCCGTGGAACCCGTCCAACCGCTCCCGGGCCGTACGCAGATCACTGGGCCCGGCCAGGATCGCGAACCGGCGGTGCCCCAACCCCACCAGGTGCCGGGCCAGGGCCGCGGCCCCCGACGCGTTGTCGGGACTGACCGTGTCCGCCGGCAGCCCCGGCTGGGAAACGCACGCCACCCGCCCGCCCTGACGCCGGAACGCCTCGATCTCCCGGGCCAGCCGGGCGTTGCTCTCCTCATCGGTGGAACGCGACCCCACCAGGATCACCGCCTTGGCCCGGTGCGAACGCAGCGCCGCCAGCACCCGCCCCTCCTTCTGCACCGACCGGCCGGTGGTGCCCAGCACCAGCACCAGCCCCTGCTCCT
The DNA here is from genome assembly GCF_018316655.1 of Nocardiopsis changdeensis. Classification (GTDB taxonomy): domain Bacteria; phylum Actinomycetota; class Actinomycetes; order Streptosporangiales; family Streptosporangiaceae; genus Nocardiopsis; species Nocardiopsis changdeensis. The sequence continues at coordinate 3,564,594 of NZ_CP074133.1, forward strand.
CCGTGCACCGCGTCACCCCCGCCGCGATCGACGAGAAATAGGGGTCGGAGATGTCGTGCACCAGCAACCCCACCAGCGAACTGCTGTTACGCGCCAACGTCTGGGCCGAGGCGTTGGCCAGGTACCCCAACTGCTGCGCACTGGCCGTGACACGGTCCCGCAGCCGCTGGCTGACCTGCCGGGTACTGCCGTTGATGACCCTGGAGGCGGTCGCCAGGGAGACCCCGGCGTGCTCGGCCACCTGCTCCAGCGTTACGTAACCCGAGTCCACGCCCCTGGCCCTTCTCGTCCCACGTCCTGGAAAACTCTTTCCCAGCGTAGCCGAGCGGGCGGCGCCCCGACGCTGCACCGCCTCACCCCGCCCGGTCGACGCGCAACCGGTCACGCCAGGTCCCACGGGGCTCCCACCCCAGGTCCCGGCGGGCCTTGTCACTGGAGAACACCGCACGCCCGTCCGCCAGCGCACCGGCCACCGGCGCCGACCCCGGGTGCAGACGCGCCATCAACCCGTCCACCGGCCCCTCCGCCAACGGATCGGCCGCCACCGCGTTGTACACCCCGCCGTGCTCGACCCGCTCCGGGGCCTCCACCACACGCGCGAACAGATCCGCCGCATCGGCCGCGTCCACATAGTTGAACAGCGACACCCCCGCCAACTCCGGATCCGCCACCCGCTCGGCCATCGTGTGCCCCAACTGGGTGGGCGCCCCCTCCCACTCCTGCGGCGCCACCACGTACCCCGGCCGCACCGCGCACAGCACACAGTCCCCCGAGGTCCGCGCCAGCGCCCGCACCGCCTCCTCCACGATGAGCTTGCTCAGCCCGTAGGCGTGCCAGGGCGCCACCGGGTGCTCCTCGTCCAACGGCAGGTACCGGGGCCGCCACCCCGGGGTGTTGTAGCCGTACACCGTCGGACTGGAGGCGGCCACCGCCACCCGGGCACCGTGCTCCACCGCCGCACCCAGCACCGCCCAGGCCAGACCCGTGTTGACCTGGAGCGTCTCCACATCCGGACGCGCGAACGGCACCGCGATCCCGGCCAGGTGCACCACCGCCTCAGGACGCACCTCGGCGAAGACCCCCGACCGCGCCTCCGCGTCCAACAGGTCCGCCACCACCCCCCGCACCCCCGGCGGCCCCTCGGCCGGCGCCACGTCCACCGAGACCACCTCGTGGCCCCGGGCGGCCAGACCGGCCACGACACTGCGGCCCAGCCGCCCCGAACCTCCGGTGACGAGCACACGCATGCGGGTCTTCCCTCTCTCGTTCTTCGATTCCGCGTACATCCCGACGCACCGCTCAGGGCAGGGCGACCACGGCCGCCGCCAGGGCGTCCAGGTCCCCGGGGTGCCCGTCCACGACGGCGGTGCGCAGACACCTGGTCAGCTCCCCTCCCGCCGGGAGCGGCAACCGCTCCTCCCAGGCCAGCGCCGGACCCACCCCCGGGTACTCCCGCGCACGCACGAACCAGGGATCGGTGTGCCCGCCCGGCTGGTGGAACAGCAGCGTCCACGGCCCGCCCGCGTCCCCCTCCAAAGCCAGCCACCCCGCACGCGACCCGTGCAGCCCCTCCTCCCCCCGCACACCCTCCGGGCCCAGGACCCGGGGCGCCGAAGGGCCGATCGGGGCCCGCCAGAACAGCCCCCCGTACCCCGCCCCGGGACGGCCGTTGGTGGCCGGGCTGCCGATCGACAGGTCACGGCCGCCGGTGTTGCGCAGCGTGCACTCCAGGTCCAGCACCCACGCCGACCCGTCCAGGCCGCGGACCCGCCACCGGCGCTCCTCGCGCAGCAGCTCACCCCGCCCCGGACCGGTCCAGGACACCTCCTCCACCCACACGCCCCCCGGCCCGGCGACCGGGCCCCGCGAACTCTGGCGCCCGTGGTTGTCCAACATCACCGACCCCCGGTCCGGGGTGAAGGTGCGCCCGCCCCAGAACGACGTACCCGACACGTCCGGCACCGCCACCCCCACACCCAGGTGGTGGCGGTGGTCCTCGGGCACCACCTCGGTCACCACCACCCCGGCCCGGGTGCGCACCGGGTGCAGGTACGGGCGCGGCGACAGCCGCGGCTCCACACCCGCCCCGTCGTTCCACACCGCCACCGCCGCACCGGCCCCGCCGGGCGCCATCCTCGTCATGAACCCGCCTCCGCATCCACCCGCGCCCAGGGAACATCCAGCTCGCGGAACAGGGACAGGGACTCCGCGGCACGCGACACCAGGTCGGTGACACCGTCCACCGTCCGGTGGACCACCCCGTCCTCCTCCCACACCCGCTGGTGCTCCGGGCCGATCGGCACCGGATCGGGCCCGGTCCGCACCGCCTCCAACACGTGCATGAACCCCCGCGTCGCCCCCGGCGGCACCAGCAGCGGCGTCCCGTGCCGCAGATGGTCCACCAGGTCCGCCACCAGGTGGCGGCGCGGATGGGTCGCCGTCACCGGCGCCCGACCCGGCCGGTGCACACTCACCCGGTCCAGCGTGTACTCCAGCTCGATCCGCCCCCGCTCGCCGTGCACCAGCAGCCGCGGCGGGACCTCCGCCGGCGCGCACAGGCTCGTCGCCAGCACCACCGGCACCCCGCCCGCCGTGCGCAAACGCAGCGCCGAGGTGTCATCGCTCTCGATGGGATGCGCCCGGTACAGGTCCAGCTCGATGTCCGAGGGCGCGTGGGCCCCCTCGCCGACCAGCGCCAGCGCGGTGGCCGTCGCGTGCGCGAACGGGTTGGTGATCGCCCCGTCCACCACCTCGCGCCCGTCCAGGCGGCGCCGCCCCGCCCACGGCGCACGCCCGTAGTAGGCCGAGGTGCGCACCCACGCGGCCCAGCCGCCGATACCGCGCACCCGCCCCACCGCACCCTCGGCGATCAGGGCCCGCACCGCGTCCACCGCCGCCGACCCCAGGCTCTGGAACCCCACCTGGCAGGCCAGCCCGGAGGCGTCGACCGCCTCCACCAACCGGTCCAGCTCTGCCAGGGTCGCCGTGGTGGGCTTCTCCAACAGCACGTGCGAACCGTGCTCCAGAGCGGTCAGGGCCAACGGCAGGTGCGTGTGGATGGGGGTCACCAGCACGGTGACACGCGCACCGGTCCGCCCCAGGGCGGTGGCCAGGTCGTCGAAGAACGGCACCGCACCGTGCCCCTCCAGGTCGTCGCCCGCCGCCGGCGCGACCCGGTCGCACACCCCCGCCAGCCGCACCGTCCCGGCCTTGACCAGCGGCAGCAGCGAACGCAGGTGGGAGCGGCCGTGGCCGTGCAGGCCCACCAGCAGCAGCGGCACCGGGCCCGCGGCGCTCACGCGTCCTTCCCCGCGACCAGGTCGGCGACGCGCACCGGCGCCCCCGAGGCCATGGAGGCGTTCGCGGCCAGCCCCGTCAACAGCGCGTTGCCGCCGTCGGCGTGGTCGGGGCGGATGCCGTCGTCCAGCCGGCCCAGCAGCGCGTCGAGCATCGCGGTGTCGCCGCCGCCGTGGCCGCCTGTCCCCACCTCCACCGGGACCTCCTCGGGCTCGCTCCAGTGGCGGCGCAGCACCAGCCGCGAGACCGTGTCCTCCTTGGGGGCGGGCATGCCCCGCACCGGGTTGTCCTCGGTACGGCCCGCCACCGTGCGGTCGAACTCCACCATGTCCAGCTCCAGGCGGCCGCGGCTGCCGGTCACGGCCAGCCGGTACCCCTCCCAGGGGGCGTACGCGGTGAGGTGGTAGGTCAGACGGGCCCCGGTGTCGTAGCGCACCAGCACCGACATGTCGTCCTCGATGGTGATGCCGGGACCGAACACGTTGAGGTCGCGGCGGTAGCCGTCCTCGTGCTCGGCGTCCAGGTACAGGGCGCTCAGGTCGGGGCTGTCGGCCAGGTGCAGGGCGAAGGGGTCGGCGTCGGCGGCCGCCGAGCCGTGGCCGCGCTCGTAGTCGGCGGCCAGCCCGTGCCGGCGCCCGTTCTCCTCCCCGTAGAAGAACAGCCGCCCGGAGGCGAACACCTCCTCCGGACGCGCGGAGATCCACCAGTTCACCAGGTCGAAGTGGTGGCTGGCCTTGTGCACCAGCAGCCCCCCGGAGTTGGCCTTGTCCCGGTGCCAGCGGCGGAAGTAGTCGGCGCCGTGGCGCAGGTCCAGCATCCACTCGAAGTGGACCGAGCCGACCTCGCCGATCGCGCCCTGGGCGATGAGCTCGCGGACGCGGCGGTGCACCGGGTTGTAGCGGTAGTTGAAGCCGACGGTGACCCGGCCGCCGGTGCGCTCGCGCGCCTCCTCGATGCGGCGCAGCCCCTCCAGGTCGGTGGTCATGGGCTTCTCGGTGATGACGTCGGCGCCGTGCTCCAGGGCGGCGACGATGTAGTCGGCGTGGGTGTGGTCGACGGTGCACACGATCACCTCGTCCACGGCCTGCTCGGCGAGCATGCGGGAGAAGGCGTCGGCGGCGTAGGCGGGCACGGGGTCCAGGCCCGCCTCGGCGACGATCCGGTTGTGCACGGCCATGCGGGTGGCGTTGGTGTCGCACAGGGCGACGAGGGCTCCGTGGCGGCGGTGGGTGGCGGCCAGGGCCCGGGTGTACATCCGGGCCCGGGAACCCGTGCCGACGATCGCGTACCTGCGTTGCGTGGTGTGGTTCACACCAGGATGGTAAACGCTTTCCCATTGGAACCACAATGCCCGGGAGCGATCCCATGACCGAAACGGGTGGGGCGCACGGGGCGAACAAGGGGATGAAACGGGCACAAGGGGGCAGGAAGTTCCGGCCGAAACCCCGGCTCAGCGGGCGAACCGGAAGGTAACGATCCGGGCGGCGCTTGCCCCGCAAGGGGAAACCGGGCGTTGACACCCTTGTAACCCGGTGCTAGAAACTGAGCATCCTAATAGCTGGATAGCGCTTACCAACCCATAACCTGCGCTTTTCCGCAGTGTTCTCGGACACAGGGGCCATCGGCCCCGGTCCGCGCCCCTCCCCGATCAGATTGGCGGTCCGTGACCATGCACCCTGGTACGCGCGTCTCCACCTCACGGTCGGAGACCGCCCCCACAGGAGGCGGATCCCTGTGAGCGCGCTCCTCCAGCGCGGCACCCGCCCGGCGGCGGCGCCCGCGGCCCCCGCCGGCGGCGGCCGACGCGCCCCCAAAGGCGGCACCGGCCGCCGCAAGCGCGAGAACCTCGCCGCCTACGGCTTCCTCGCCCCCTGGTTCGTGGGCCTGGCCCTCATCACCGCCGGCCCCCTGCTGGCCTCGCTCTACTTCTCCTTCACCGACTACAACCTCATCGGCGACTACGAGTTCGTGGGCTGGGCCAACTACGAGCGGATGCTCGAGGACGCCCGCCTGCACAGCGCCCTGCGGGTCACCTTCGTCTACGTGTTCGTGTCGGTGCCCCTGCAGCTCGCACTCGCACTCGCCCTGGCGATGGTCCTGGACCGCGGCGTACGCGGCCTGGCCCTGTACCGGTCGGTGTACTACCTGCCCTCCCTGCTGGGCGGCAGCGTCGCCGTCGCCATCCTGTGGCGCCAGGTCTTCGGAGCCGAGGGCCTGGTCAACCAGGTACTGGCGTTCTTCGGCATCCAGGGCGAGGGCTGGGTCTCCCACCCCGACCACGCCCTGAGCACCCTCATCGTGCTGAACGTGTGGACGTTCGGCGCACCCATGGTCATCTTCCTGGCCGGGCTGCGCCAGATCCCCGCCATGTACTACGAGGCCGCCGCCGTGGACGGGGCCGGCAGACTGCACCGCTTCTGGCACATCACCGTCCCCATGCTCACCCCCATCATCTTCTTCAACCTGGTGCTGCAGATCATCAACGCCTTCCAGACCTTCACCCAGGCGTTCATCGTCAGCGGCGGCACCGGCGGCCCCTCCGACTCCACCCTCTTCTACACGCTCTACCTCTACCAACGGGGGTTCGGCGCGTTCGACATGGGCTACGCCTCGGCGATGGCCTGGCTCCTGCTGATGATCATCGGGGGATTCACCGCGGTGAACTTCCTCGCCTCCAAGTTCTGGGTCTTCTATGGCGACTGACACACGGCTCCCCGCCCGCCCCCGCGGCACCCGCGACCGCAACGACCGCATCCGGCGACTGCTCACCCACATCGGCCTGATCGGCTTCGGCCTGATCATGCTCTACCCGCTGCTGTGGATGCTGTCGAGCTCCTTCAAACCCACCGCCGAGATCTTCCGGGAACCGGGCCTGATCCCCTGGAACTTCACCCCGGAGAACTACAGCGAGGGCTGGAACGCCCTGCAGTACCCCTTCCACCACTACCTGCTGAACTCCGCGATCGTGGTGGGCGGCTCCATCGTCGGCAACCTCATCGGCTGCTCCATGGCCGCCTACGCCTTCGCCCGCCTGGAATTCCGCGGCAAGCGGCTCTTCTTCGCGATCATGCTGGCCACGATCATGCTGCCGATCCACGTCGTGATCGTCCCCCAGTACATCCTGTTCGCGGAACTGGACTGGATCAACACCTTCTACCCCGTCATCGTCCCCAAGCTGCTGGCCACCGACGGATTCTTCATCTTCCTCATGGTCCAGTTCATCCGCGGCCTGCCCCGCGACCTGGACGAGGCCGCCCGCATCGACGGCTGCGGACACGTGCGCATCTTCCTGCGCATCATCCTGCCCCTGTCGATGCCCGCCCTGGCCACCACCGCCATCTTCACCTTCATCTGGACCTGGAACGACTTCTTCAGCCAGCTGATCTTCCTCACCCGGCCCGACATGTACACGGTCCCGGTGGCGCTGCGCACCTTCGTCGACTCCAGCTCCCAGACCTCCTGGGGTCCCCTGTTCGCCATGTCCGTGGTGGCCCTGGGACCCGTGTTCGGATTCTTCCTCGCCGGCCAGCGCTACCTCGTCAAGGGCATCGCGACCACCGGCATCAAGTAGATATCGAGAGGACCCACCCCCTATGTCCCCCGTGAACAAGCGCCGCGCCCGCCGGCCACTGGCCCTGGCCGCCACCATGACAGCACTGGCCCTGGCCGCCACCGCCTGTGGAGGCGGAGGCTCCGAATCCGAGGACGGCGTCGTCGAACTGCGCTACTCCTGGTGGGGCGCCGACGACCGCCACTCCACCCTCCAGCAGGTCATCGACATCTTCGAGGCCCAGAACCCCGACATCCGGATCGTCGCGGACTACACCGACTGGGGCTCCTACTGGGACAAGCTCGCCACCGCCACCGCCGCCGACGACGCCCCCGACATCATGATGCAGGAGGAGCGCTACCTGCGCGAATACGGCGACCGCGGCGCCCTGGCCGACCTGTCGCAGATGGAAGGCCTGGACCTGTCCAAGATCGACCCGCTGGTCGCCGAGAGCGGCGACCTGGACGGCGCCACCTACGGCATCGCCAGCGGCGTCAACGCCTACACCATCCTGGCCGACCCCGAGGCGTTCGAGGCCGCCGGCGTGGAGATGCCCGACGACACCTCCTGGACCTGGGAGGACTACATCGAACTGTCCGCCGAGATCACCGAGGCCTCCGGCGGCGACATCGTCGGCACCCAGAGCATGGGCTACAACGAACAGGGCTTCCAGATCTTCGCCCGCCAGCGCGGCGAACGCCTCTACAACGAGGACGGCACCCTGGGCTTCTCCGAGCAGACCCTCGTCGAATGGTTCGAGCTCAACCAGGAACTCCTGGAGACCGGCGGCCAGCCCGAGGCGGCCCAGAGCGTGGAGATCGAGGCCGGCGGCCCCGACCAGTCCGTGCTCTCCACCGGCACCGGCGCCATGGCCCACTTCTGGACCAACCAGCTGGGCGGCATCACCGAGTCCTCCGGCCACGAGATCGAACTCCTGCGCTACCCCGGCGAGTCCACCGGCGAGCGCACCGGCATGTTCTTCAAGCCCGCCATGTTCTACTCCATCTCCGCCGGCTCCGAGCACCCCGAGGAGGCCGCCCGCTTCGTCGACTTCATGCTCAACAGCACCGACGCCGCCGAACTGATCCTGGCCGACCTGGGCCTGCCCGCCAACGTCGACGTCCGCGGCAGCATCCTCAGCTCCCTGCCCCCCGCCGACGAGCGCAGCGCCGTGTTCATGTCCGAGATCGAGGACGGCATCGTCGACGGCAACCCGCCGCCGCCCATCGGCGCCGGCCAGGTCGTGGAGATCACCAAGCGCGTCACCGACTCCCTCGCCTTCGGCGAACTCACCCCCGAGGAGGCCGCCCAGCAGTGGATCTCCGAGGTGGAGGCCGCCATCGGCGCCCAGTGACCCCCTGACCCCCCACCGCGGGGCCGCACCCCGGGCCGGGTGCGGCCCCGCCGCCGTACCCGCCCCGGCCCCTCACGCCCCCAGATAGCGCAGCACCGCCCGCACCCGGCGGCTGTGCCCCGTCCCGTGGTCCAGGTCCAACTTGTCGAAGATCGCGTTGACGTGCTTCTCCACCGCGCTCAACGACACGTGCAACCGCTCCGCGATCGCCGGGTTGTTCCACCCCTGCGCCATCTGCTCCAGTACATCGCGCTCACGCGGCGTCAACCGGGCCAGCGGATCGGGCCGGGCGTGCGCCAGCAGCCGCCGCACCACCTCCGGGTCGAACGCCGCCCCGCCCGCCACCACCCGCTCCAGCGCCGCCAGGAACTCCCCCACATCCGCCACCCGGTCCTTGAGCAGGTACCCCACCCCGCCCGGCGACCCCGTCAACAGCTCGGTCGCATAACGCCGCTCCACGTACTGCGACAGCACCAGCACCGCCACACCCGGATGCCCCGCACGGATCTCCAGCGCCGCCCGCAACCCCTCGTCGGTGTGCGTGGGCGGCATCCGCACGTCCACCACTGCCGCATCCGGCGCGTGCCGCACCACCTCGGCCACCAGCGCCCCGGCATCCCCGACCGCCGCCACCACCTCGTGCCCCTCCTCCTCCAAAAGGCGCACCAGACCCTCCCGCAACAGGACCGAGTCATCGGCGATCACCAGACGCATGAACCCTCCACCCTCCTCGAAACGCCCCTCACCCCGGCAGCACCGCGCACACCGTCGTCGGCCCGCCCACCGGACTGTCCACCGACAGTGTGCCGTCCAAAGCCGCCACCCGCCGCGCCAGCCCCGTCAACCCGCCCCCCGCCGGATCCGCCCCGCCCCGGCCGTCGTCCCACACCCGCAACTCCCAACCACCGCCCCCACCCGTCAGGTGCACCGCCACCTGACCGGCCCCCGCGTGCTTGACCGCGTTCGTGATGGCCTCCCGCGCCACGAAGTACAACGCCGTCGCCGGCACCCCCACCGGCACCGGATCGGCCGACACCCGCACCGCCACCGGCAGCGGACACCGGTCGGCCACCTCCGTCAACGCCGCCTCCAACCCCAACGTGTCCAACGCGTTGGGGTACACCCGCCAGGCCACGTCCCGCAGCTCCTCCAACAGCACCAGCGCCTCGGCGTGGGCATCGCGCACCAGCCCCGCCGCCCGCTCCGCGTCCCCACCGCGCCGCGCCCGCCCCAACAGCATCGACAACGCCACCACCCGCTGCTGCACCCCGTCGTGCAGGTCCCGCTCGATACGGCGCCGCTCCTCGTCCACCGCCCGCACCACCTCCGACCGCGTACGGGTCAGCTCATCGATACGCCGCACCATCAGATCCCGGGTACTGGGCCCCACCAGGCGCCGCGCCAACAGCGCCTCCACCGACGCCACCGCCTCGGTGCCCGCCCACAGGAGCCCGGCGGTGCCCAGGCCGAAGATCGCCCCCAACGACAACGAGGACACGTGCATCCGCACCCCCGTCATCCGGATGTCCACCGCGGAGGCGCCCCCGGTCAACGCGTCCCACACCAGACCGACCCCGAACAGCACCGCCAACCCGCCCAGCACGAACAGCAGCAGCGACGCCACCAACGCCACCGGCAACCGCGCCACCAGGTACAGCACCCGCGCACGCACCCCCGGATCGGGGTGCACCGCCCGCCCGTACCAGCGCGCCAACCGCCCCAGGTCCCACTCGGCGACCCGCACCGCCCACCCCGCCACCGCGGGCCGCAACGGCGGCCACAGCGCCGCCGGCGCCGCCACCACCCACAGCACCGTCACGGCCGCCGTCACCTGCCCCGCCCACGCCCCCGCCAGGGACCGGGCGAACCGCCCCGCCACCGCCGCGACCGGCTCCCACCAACGACCCGCCACCGCGGCCCTACCCCCGCTCACCTCAGGCGTCGCGGCGGGCGAGCACCACCGCACCCGCCGCCAGCGCCACCGCCGACCAGCACAGGAGTACCACGCCCGCCGCGAACGGCCCGATCCCCACCGGCCCCAACGCCAGATCGGTGTCCATGAACCCCGCACCGGCCACGAACAGCGTCCGCTCGCCCAGCACCACCGACAGCTCGCCGCCCATCATCAACAGCATCACCGGCAACCCCACGATCAGCAGGAACAGCGTGGTCAGCGCCCCGGCCACCGACCGCAGCGCCGCACCCGCCCCCAGCGCCGTCACCGCCACCAGCGCCAGGTACACACCCTGGCGCAGCACGGACACGACCGCCTCGCCCGCCTCCAGCGTCCCGTACCCCGCCAGGTAGGGGTGGGACATCACCGCGAACGACAGCACCGTCCCGACCGCCGCGGCCACCACCCCCAACACGAACACGAACCCCGCCGCCACCACGGCCTTGGCCGCCAGCAGCCGCCACCGCACCGGCACCGCCTGCAACGACGCGTGCAACGACCGGGAGGAGTACTCGGTGGTGATCACCGGCAGCACCAGGCCGACCACCACGAACTGCACCACCCACAAAGTGGCGTAGGCCGCCATCTCCGAAGCCGGCACCTCCGCCACCGGCACCGACCCGTTCTGGGCGTTGGACACGGTGGAGACCGCCACCGACGGCGCCACCGCGCACATCAACGCCAGCGCCACCGCCGCACCCCACCAGGTGGTGCGCACCGACCGCAGCCGCACCCACTCCGCGGACACCGCCGCACCCAGGTCCGACAGGGCACGGCGCAACCCGGCCGGCCTTCCCACAACGGCAACGGACATCATCGCCCTCCCCCGTTCCGGGCGGTGTACTGCACCGCGTTCTCGGTCAACTCCCGGTAGGCCTGCTCCAGCGAGGCGTCCCGGGTGCGCAGCTCGTGCACCACCACCCCCGCCCGGTGGGCCAACTCCCCCACCCGCTCCATCCCCAGGCCGGTGACCACCAGTTCGGTGGGGCCCGGCCGCTCCACCCCCGCGCCCTCGGCCTCCAGCGCGGCCACGAGGTCCTCCGGGTGGGGGCTGCGCACCACCACCGCCGTCCACGCGCTGTGCGCCAGCACCTCGGCCAGCGGCGCGTCGGTGATCAGCCGACCCCGCCCGATCACCACCAGGTGGTCGGCGGTCAGCTGCATCTCGCTCATCAGATGGCTGGAGACGAACACCGTCCGACCCTGCCCGGCCAGCTCCCGCATCAGCTCACGGATCCACCGCACCCCGTCGGGGTCCAGCCCGTTCACGGGCTCGTCGAACAACAGCACCCCCGGATCCCCCAACAAAGCCGCGGCGATCCCCAACCGCTGGCTCATCCCCAGCGAGAACGTCCCCGCCCGCCGCCGCGCCGCACCCTCCAGCCCCACCTGCTCCAGCACCTCGTCCACCCGCCGGTCGGGGATGCGGTGGGTACGCGCCAACGTCAACAGGTGGGCGCGCCCGCTGCGCCCCGGGTGCACGGCACGGGCGTCCAGCACCGCACCCACATGGTGCAGCGGCCGGTCCAGCTCCCGGTAGGGGCGCCCGCCCACCAGCGCCCGCCCCGACGTGGGGTGGTCCAAACCCAGCACCATGCGCATCGTGGTGCTCTTGCCCGCACCGTTGGGCCCCAGGAACCCGGTGACCCGCCCCGGGCGCACCTCAAGGTCCAACGAGTCCACCGCCAACACGTCGCCGTAGCGCTTGGTCAATCCCCGCAGGGTGATCATCGGCTCTCCCGTCCTCGCTTCCCGACGGTGCCCATGCTGGCCGCCGCGCCCCGGCCCCGGCCATGGTGCCGCCCGCCGAAGAGGGGTGCGGTTTACCGCAGGACACCCCGCCGCGACCTCTGGTAGGGTCACACCATGCAGCGCGCCCACAGCACGACGACGCCGGAGATGCCACCGGCGCGCTGACTCTTGCACTCAACGAAGCCCCGGGGCGCACCTCCCCGGGGCTTCGCGCATCCGGTGGTCCGCCCCCGCACCCTCGGGAGGAACCCGTGACCACCGCCGACCACCGCCGCCTGGGCCGCGACCTGGACCTGTTCGACACCGACCCCCTCATCGGCGCCGGGCTGCCGTTCTGGCTCCCCGACGGCGCCACCGTCCGCCACACCCTGGAGGAGTACGTGCGCGGCCTGGAACGCGAGGCCGGGTACGTGCACGTGTACTCCCCCGCCCTGGGCAAACGCGCCCTGTACGAGAAGTCCGGCCACTGGGCCCACTACCGCGACGGCATGTTCCCGCCCCTGGACGACGGCGGCGACCAACTGGTGCTGCGCCCCAGCCTGTGCCCCCACCACGCCCTCCTCTACCGCTCCCGCGGCCGCAGCCACCGCGAACTGCCCCTGCGCGTCGCCGAACTCGGCGACATGTACCGCCACGAGCCCTCCGGATCCCTGGGCGGCCTCACCCGCGTACGCGCCATCCGCCTCAACGACGCCCACATCTTCTGCACCCCCGACCAGGTCGTCGACGAGACCGCCGACGCCCTGGACCTCATCGGCCGCGCCCACCGCGCCCTGGGCATCACCCCCCTGCGCCACCGGCTGTCCCTGCCCGGCCCCGGCGGCAAGTACGCGGGCGAGGCGGCCACCTGGGAACGCGCCACCGGCCTGCTGGTATCCGCCCTGGAACAGGCCGGCCTGGACTGGGAGGAGGGCCCCGGCGAGGCCGCGTTCTACGGACCCAAGATCGACGTGCAGATCGCCGACCCCGCCGGACGCGAATCCACCCTGTCCACCGTCCAGGTCGACCTGCACCAGCCCGAACGCTTCGACCTGCACTACACCGGCCCCGACGGCGCCCGCCACCGGCCCGTCATGGTCCACCGCAGCGTCATCGGCAGCATCGAACGGGTCGTCGCCCACCTCATCGAGGTCCACCAGGGCGCCTTCCCCGCCTGGCTCGCACCCCTCCAGACCATCGCCCTGCCCGTGACCCCCGACCAGGAGGCGGCCGCCGCCCACCTGGCCGACCGGGCCCGGCGGCGCGGACTGCGCGCCGACACCGCCCCCGCCGGCACCGGCGCCCTGGGCGCCCGCATCCGCACCCACCGCCTGGTGCCCTACCAGGCCGTCATCGGCGCCCGCGAGGCCGCCCAGGACACCGTCGCGGTACGCCTGCGCGACGGCCGCCGCCTCCCGCCCCTGCCGGCCGAGGAGTTCCTGGACCGGGCCGCCGCCCTGACCGCCGCCCACACCACCGACCTGTGGGACGAATGAAACCCCCGGTACCGGGGGCCGGCCGACCAAACCGCGCCCCCGGCACCGGAATACGACGGTAGCCTCAACGCGTCAACACAGTGCGGGGAGGAGAACAGGGTGACGGACAGCTGGACCGCGATCGACTTCGAGACCGCCAACCAGGACCGGGGCAGCGCCTGCGCCGTCGGCCTGGTCAAGGTGCGCGACGGAATCATCGCCGACCGCCACACCACCCTGATCCGCCCGCCCGCCGGGATCGACTTCTTCTCCCGCCACAACATCGCCGTCCACGGCATCACCCCCGACGACGTCGCCGACGCCCCCACCTGGCAGAGCGTCCACGCCCGCATCGTGGAGTTCGCCGACGGCGACCCCCTGGTCGCCCACAACGCCCCCTTCGACATGGGCGTCATCGCCCAGGCCTGCGCCCGCACCGGCCTGACCACCCCCGACTGGGACTACGCCTGCACCCTGGCCCTGTCCCGCCGCACCTGGGCCGAACTGCCCGACCACCGGCTGCCCACCGTCAGCGCCCACATCGGCCACCGCGTCACCCACCACCACCGGGCCGACGCCGACGCCGAGGCCGCCGCCCGCATCGCCATCGCCGCCATGGAACGCCACGGCACCACCTCCCTGGCCGACCTGGCCCGCGCCGCCGGCAGCGCCCTGCGCCGCCTCACCCCCCTGCCCCCCGCGGCCCCCGGGGCCGCCGCACCGGCCCCCCAGGCCTTCGGCGAGGACCGGTTCGCCCGCTGGCAGCGCGCCGCCCGCACCGACCTACCCGCCCCCTCCCCCGACGCCGACCCCTCCGGCCCCCTGTACGGCAAGGTCGTATGCGTCTCCGGCGACCTGGAGACCATGGACAAACCCGAGGTGTGGCGGCGCATCGCCGAGGCCGGCGGCACCCCCGCCAAGAACGTCACCAAGAAGACCGACATCCTGGTCATCGGAGGCCACGACGGCCCCGGCAAGACCTCCAAGCACCGCCAGGCCGAGACCTACGCCGAACGCGGCCAGGCCATCGCCTTCCTCACCGAGGCCGACCTGCTCCTCCACCTGGGCATGACCACCGGCGCCTGAACACACGACACGAAAAAACGGGGGCCGCCCGCACCGCGGACGACCCCCCTCGCTCCTGCCCGTCACCGCTCCGCGCGCTGGCGCGGGAACCGCAGGATCGCACCACTGCCCGCGGCGGGCTCACCGTCGTCCAGCACCTCACTGAACCCCGCATCAGCCATCACCGCCGACCGCAGCATCAGCGCACTGGCCGGAGCCCGGAACGCCGCACCCGGATCGTCCAACCCCTCGGGCTTGGCCGCCACCAGGATCGGCGCGGTGGAAGACCCCCACAGCTCCGGCTCACCGTCGCGCTCGGCACCCAGCAGCAGCGTGCGCACCCGCGCCTCCGACAGCATCGGCAGCGTCGACTCGGTACCCCGCACCGCCTGGTCCTGGGCGAGCTTCTGCTCGAACTCCTCCAACGCCCCCTTCTGGGAGTCGGCCACGAAGGCGCGCAGCGCCTGCGCCGCGGCCTGGTGCAGGCGCTGCTCCGCATCGGGCCCGCCGCGACCGCCCGGCACCACCTCGATCGGGATGGAGAGCCTGCGCTCATGGATGTTGTCGCGCAGATACGAGATCGCCTCGTCGTCCCCGCCCACGATGATGATCCGGGCATCGACCTCCGCCACCGCCTCACGCACCAGCTCGGCCAGCCTCGCCGTGTTCTCCCGCCAGGTCTCCAAGTGGTACTGCTTGCGGACGTAGTCGCCGTTGTACCCGCCCAGGCTCCCCGGCCCCCCGCGCCCCATCGTGTCGATGTTGTGCAGGTCCGCACCGGTGAAGTCCCTCTCCGACACCGGCCTGGGATCGGGGTCGCCCGCATAGGCGAACACCTTCGCCTTGACCCGGTCCAGGGCCACCAGCGCGTACGGCAGGTGCCGGCCCCGGTCCACCACCACCGGCAGCGCGTCGGGGACCGGCGCCCACAGCGCCCGGTCCCGCGCCGGCGGCTCACCCAGCGTGTACTCGCCCAGCAGCCGCCCACCCGACGCGAACAGCGCCTGGCCGTGGTCGCCGTAGGCCCGGGAGGAACCCTCCCCGACCGCCTCCTCCAGCACGTCCAAGGTCGCCTCATCGGCCCCCTGGGCGCTCAACCGCTCGCGCAGGTGCCGCCAGCGCAGCTCGATCTTCTTGTCCGCGTCGGTGGTGTCACGGCTGGTGTCCAGATGCACCGAGGCCACCGGGGCGTCGTTGTCGTACAGCGGTCGCAGAAAACCAAGGTCCATGTATCCGCGGGGCGCGATCCTGGCCTCGCCCCGCCCACCTCCTTCTCGGGGTCGGCCTGTCGGGCCATCCTCAGCTGAGGGTGATGCCACCGTAACCGCCCACGTCGGGGGCGACGCAAGTCCTTGCCCAACGATTCCCCGACCTTGCCCGAAGCCCGGGCGTGCGACCCGACACGACACGCACGCCCCCGGTCGGGTACGCACACCCCCGCACCCCCTAGCGTCGAAGACCGGACCGAAAGGAGCACGACCGTGCTGGAGGCACTGAACCGGGCACTGGACCTGGTGGAGGAGGACACCTCCCGGCCGGTGGACGTGGCACGGATGGCGCGCGCGGCACTCACCTCCGAACACCACCTGCGCCGCATGTTCACCTCCCTGGCCGGGATGCCCCTGTCGGAGTACGTGCGCCGCCGCCGGCTCACCCTGGCCGCGGTGGAGGTCGCCCAGGGCGACGCCACCCTGCTGGACATCGCCGTCCGCTACGGCTACGGGTCCGCCGAGGCGTTCGCCCGCGCCTTCCGCGCCCTGCACGGGGTCGGCCCCGGCCAGGCCCGGCGCACCGGCGCGGTCCTGACCTCCCAACCGCGCATGACATTCCGACTGACCGTGGAAGGAGGTACCGCCGTGCGGTACCGGATCGTGGAGAAAGAGGCGTTCCGCCTCGTGGGCTACCGGGCACGCGTACCCCTGGTGCACGAAGGCGTCAACCCGGACATGGACGCGTTCGTCCGCGGCCTGGGCGAGACCGCCTGGGAACGCCTGGCCGCCCTGTCCGACGGCGAACCCGGCGGAGTCGTCTCGGCCGTCGACAACATCGAACCCGAACGGGCCGAGGGCAGCCTGCTGGACTACTACCAGGCGGCGGTGAGCACCGCCCCCGCCCCCGAGGGGATGGACGTCCTGGAGGTCGCGGCGGGCACCTGGGTGGTGTTCCCCTTCGAGGACGCGCCCTTCCCCGAGGGCATCCAGCGGGTATGGGTCGACGCCTACGGCCAGTGGTTCCCCTCCCACCCCACCCACCGCACCGCCCCGGGCCCCGAACTCGTCACCGCCGACTACGGCGAGGACGGGTCCACCGCCTCCGGAGAGGTCTGGGTGCCCGTCGAACGCGTGTGAGACCCGGCCCCCGCCTCGGCCGCGCGCACCGCCCGCGTGGTCAGGCGGGCCGCCGACACCGCCACCAGGACCGCACTGAGCACCCCCGCCGCCAGGAACGGCGCCGACAGCGCCCACACCCGCCCCACCACCGGCTCCAGCATCGCGGCCAGACCCCCCGCGGCCAGCGCCCCCACCGGCGCGGTCCCCCACCCCACCGTGCGGTAGGCCGCCAGCACCCGCGACAGCAGGTGCCCGGGAACGATGCGCTGGCGCAGCGACACCGTCACCACGTTCCACCACATGGTGAAGAACCCCACCGCCACGAAGCACACCGCGAACACCCACACACGGTGCACCGACCCCACCAGCAGGTAACCGACCGCCTGCACCGCCAGGGCGGCGGCCAACGCCACCCCCGGCGCCACGAGCGGCACCAGCCGGTGCACCACCTGCGCCCCCAGCACCATCCCCACCGACACCGCCGTCAACAGCAGCCCGAACCCGGCCGCCCCCACCCCCAGCACGTCCCGGGCGAACAGCACCAGCACCGCGGCGTTCATCGACGCCGCCAGATTGGACAGGCCCAGCACCACCGCCAGGGTGCGCAGCAACCGGTGCCCCCACAGCCACCGCACCCCCTCACCCACCAGGACCCGCAACGGCACCGCCGCCCCCGCCCCGGCCACCGGCGTGAAATCCCCGCGCAGGGCCAGCAGCGCCCCCACCGCCCCCGCCGCCAACAGGGCCTGCGCCCCGAACGCCGCCGCCGCGGACACCGCCACCAGCACCCCCGCCAACGGGGCGCCCGCGAACCGGCCCGCGACCTCCTCCACACTCCACAGCATCCCGTTGGCGCGCTCCAGGCGCTCGCGCGGCACCACCATCGGCATCAGGGACTGGGCCGTGTTGTCGAAGAACACCTCGCACACCCCCACCAGCAGCGCCGCGGCGACCACCACCGGCACCGGCGCCGCCCCCACCGCCGCCAAAGCGGCCAGCACCACCAGGACCAGCGCCTTGCCCGCCCCCGCCCGCACCATCAGGCGGCGCCGGTCCATCCGGTCGCCCACCGCCCCGGCCACCAGCGCCCCCAACCAGGGCAGCCGCCCCGCGGCCGCCACCACCGCCACCGCGACCGGGTCACCGGTCAACGTCGCGGTGTACCAGGGCAGCGCCACCAGGGCGATGCCATCCCCCAGGTTGCCCAGCGCCCCGGCGGCCAGCAGCCGCCGATACCCCGGGCCCAGCGGCGGGAGCGTACTGCCAGGAGCCGCCATGGGGCCTCGCCTCCTCGGTCCGGGAACGGTGCGCGCCATCCTGGCACACCCCGCCGCCCCACAGGGGCCGCTCTGCGCACCGCAGAACCCGAACCCCCCACATGTACACTTGTACATGTACGTTTGTTCCAGAAACCGTGGAGCGCCCCCGTGACCGACACCGACCGCGACCCACCCCGCCCCCGCGACCCCCAACGCCGCCGCCGCGCCATCATCGAAGCCGCCGCCGACCTCATCGTCGGAGAAGGCGCCGCCCACCTCACCCACCGCCGCGTCGCCGCCCGCGCCCAGGTCCCCCTCGGCTCCACCACCTACTACTTCGCATCCCTCACCGAACTCAAGACCGCCGCCCTGGAACACCTCACCCGCGAAAGCGACACCTGGCTGGAACAGGTACGCACCACCCTCGCCGACCACCACGGCGACCCCCGCGGCCTATGCGACCTCATCGCCCACTACCTCGCCGACCGCGACCAGGTCGCCACCGACTTCGCCCTCGCCACCGCCGCAGCCCACGACCCCGCCCTCCGCCCCCTGGCCCTGACCTGGTTCAACGGCCTCGTCGACGCCCTGACCACCTACACCGACCCCCACACCGCCCACGCCATCGCCGTCTTCACCGACGGCGCCCTCATCCACGCCCTCCTCCACGACACCCCCCTGGACACCGACACCCTCTACCGCTCCATCACCGCCCTCACCCACACCGCCCACCCGAGGACCCCATGACCACCCACCCCCCGCCCACCACCACCCGGCGCCGCCGCTGGGCCGGCCTGGCCGTCCTGTCCGCCGGCCTCCTCGTGGTCGCCATGGACATGACCGTCCTCAACGTCGCCCTCCCCGACCTGGCCGCCCACCTGCGCCCCACCGCCGCCCAACAGCTGTGGATCATCGACATCTACTCCCTGGTCCTGGCCGGCCTACTCGTCCCCATGAGCGCCCTGGCCGACCGATGGGGCCGCCGCCTCCTCCTCCTCACCGGATTCACCGTCTTCGGCGGCGCCTCCCTCCTGGTCCTGCTCGCCGACACCCCCGCCACCGTCATCGCCGTACGCTCCCTCCTGGGCGCCGGCGGCGCCATGATCATGCCCACCACCCTGTCCATGATCCGCAGCCTCTTCCCCGACCCGCGCGAACGCGCCACCGCCCTGGGCGTCTGGGCCGCCACCTCCTCCCTGGGCATGGCCGTGGGCCCCATCCTGGGCGGACTGCTCCTGGAACACTTCACCTGGCACGCCGCGTTCCTGGTCAACGTGCCCGTCATGGCCGCCGCCCTGGCCGCCGGCCTGCTCCTGCTCCCCGAAGCCCGCGACCCCGCCCCCGGCACCTGGGACGCCACCGCCACCGTGCAGGCCATCGTCGGCATGGTCGCCCTGGTCTGGGCCATCAAACACTTCGCCAAGGCCGGCCCCGGCGACCCCGCCGCCTGGGCCGCCCTCGCCGCCGCCCTGGCCGTGCTCACCTGGTTCGTCCTGCGCTGCCTGCGCCGCCCCGACCCCCTGCTGGACGTGCGCCTGTTCGCCCGCCCCCAGTTCACCGCCGGAGTCCTGGCCGCACTCACCTCCATGCTGGCCATGGCGGCCCTGCTGCTCCTGGTCGCCCAATGGCTCCAACTGGTCCTGATGCTGTCCCCGTTCATGGCCGGAATCCACCTCACCCCCATGGCCGCGGGCGCCGTGATCGCCTCACCCCTGGCCCCCCGGGTGGCCGACCGCATCGGGGCGCGCGCCGCCCTGTCCGGCGGACTGGCCGTCGCCGGAGCGGGCCTGGCCCTGCTCCACCTGGCCCCGCCCCTGGTCCCCGTCGTCCTGACCGCACTGCTGCTCATCGGCTGCGGCGCCGGCGCCCTCACCATCGCCTCGGCCATCATCATGTCCGGCACCCCCGCCGCCAAGGCCGGCAACGCCGCCGCCATCGAAGAGACCGCCTACGACCTGGGCAACGTCCTGGGAGTGGCCGTCCTGGGCTCCACCGCCGCCGCCCTCTACCGCGCCCGCCTGGACACCGCCGGCATCACCGGCCCCACCACCACCGAACTGGCCCACGCCCGCGAATCCCTGGGCGCCGCCCTGGAGATCGCCGAACGCACCGGCACCACCGAACTGGCCGCCCGCGCCGGCACCGCCTTCACCGACTCCCTGTCCCTGACCGGCCTCATCGGCGCACTCGTCATGCTCACCGCCGCCGCCGCGGTCTTCGCCCTGGTCCCCCGCCGACTGGACCTGCACACCCAGCACCACTGACACACACCGCCCCCGCCCCCAAAGAAACGGGGGCGGGGGCGGGGACAGCAGGTCAGATACCGGTCCGGCTCAACCGCGTACGCGAACGCTCCAAGAACCGGCGCAGCACCTCGTTGAACCGCTCGGGCCGCTCCAGATTGGGCAGATGACCCGCCCCCTCGATGATCTCCACCACCGAATCCGGGATGCGCACATGCATCGCCTCGGTGAACTCCGGCGGCGTGAACCCGTCCTCCTGCCCCGCCACCAACAGCGTCGGCGCCGAGATACGCCGCAGCAACGGCAGATGGTCGGTACGCTCGGCCCGCCCCAGCAGCGCCGCCGCCGCACCCTCCGCCGGCGCCGCGTACATCATCGCGCGCACATGGTCGGCCACCGCGGGCAGCGCCCGCACATTGGCCTCGGTCATCATCCCCACCAGCATCTCGTCGGTGTAGCCCACCATCCCCTCGGCCCGCAGCCGCGCCGCCACCGCCCGCCGCGACGCCCGCCCCTGCTCGGTCTCGGCATAGGGGTTGGTGGCCGCCAGCGTCAGGGAGTCCACCCGGTCCGGGAAGAGCCGGCACAGCTCCAGGGCGATCTGGCCGCCCATCGACAACCCCACCACCCCCACCGAGTCCAACCCCACATGCTCCAGCAGCGCCGCCAGGTCACGGGCGAAAACATCCATGGTGGTGACCCCCGGAACGACCGTCGTACGGCCGTACCCGCGCAGATCCGGCACGACCACCCGGAAACCGCGCCCGGCCAGCGCCCGGACCTGCGGCTCCCACAAGGTGTGGTCGAAGGGGTGCCCGTGCACGAACAGCAGCGGATAGCCCACGCCGCGGTCCACATAGTGGACGTCGATACCGCGCACGCGGGCTGTACCCGTTCCGTCACCGTTCACCGGGTTCGTCTGATGTGCCACAAGAAACGATGCTATTCACGCGCGCAAGAGCATCGATCCGTGGGGTACCGCCCACCCACGGGGAAGGGCCGTAGGCGGTCCCTCGACACCTACGGCCCCCGCGCACCGCGACCTCCGTCCTCGGCCACGGTGCCCGCGTGGCGAACACCACGCCCCCCTCGGGGTCCAGGACACCCGATCACAGGAGGAGACGCCCCGGGAACCGGTCGGGTTCGGCCCCCGCGGCGACTTCATCGCAGGAATCATCCCCCCGCGACCCGACCGGCGAAACTTTCCTACCCGCCCGAACGCCCCCTGCGCCCCAGCACCCACGCCGCCACCAGATAGGGCGCCGCGAACACCGCGAACGCCCACCCGTGCCCCGTCAGCGCGAACACCACCGCGTACAACGGATACGCCGCCGTCGTCACCAGGTCCGTGCCCAGCCCCGCCACCGACGTCACCGTGGCCCGGCTCGACCCCGTGATCCGCTCCTGCAACCGGGCATCGGCCACCACACAGGCCGCCTGGCACACACCGAACCCCGCACCCAGCAGCACCCACCCCACGGCACCGCCCAGCAGCGCCCCCGACGCCACGGCCACCGCCGCCGCACCCAGCAGCACCGCGAACACACCGGCCGGCAGACGCGAGACCGGGCCGGCCAGCAGACCGCCCACCGTCACCCCCGCCCACACCACCGCCAGCACCGCGGGCACCCCCGCGGCCGCCACCCCGTGGCCCGACACCAGCAACGGCACGTACTCGTCCAGCATCCCCCAGAAGGAGGTCACCACCACCAGCAGCACGACAGCGCCCCGCACCCGCCGGTCCCGGCGCACCTGCACCAGCCCGGCGCGCAGGACCGCACCGTACTCCCGCAACGTGGCGGGCTCGGGGTCCTCATCCCCGTCCCCACCGACCTCCGCGGCGGACGGGACGGCCGGGGCCGAGGGGTGGTGGGGCCGGTGCGGACCCGCACCCACCGCACCCGGCGCCCCCGAAGCGACCCCCGAGCCCGGCCGGTACTCGGGCAGCACCAGACCGGCCAGCGCGCACACCCCGCACACCGCCACACTGGCCGCACCCACCGCCGCGTACCCGCCCCAGGCCATCACCGGCACCGCGGCCAGGGTGGCCGCACCCACCGCCGCCACCCCCAGCGCCCGGGCCACACCCATCACCCGCGCATAACGGCCCACCGCACCACGGTGCGCCAGCTCGTCGTGGACCAGCGCCTCAAGACAGCCCGAGGACAGGGAACCCCCCACCCCCCACAGCACGAACCCCGCAGCGAACGCACCATAACCCGGCGCCAGCAGCCACAGGGCGAAACCGGCGGCCGTGAACACCGGGGCCGCCGCCAACAGGTACCGGCGCGGGACGACGTCGGCCAGCGCCCCGGCCGGCACCGAGAACACCAGCCCCACACCGGACCAGAGCATGAAAAGGGAACCGATCTGCGCCACCGACAGGCCGTGGTCGGCGAACAGCAGGGCGTACACCGGATACAGGAGGACGAACTCCTCCGCCGCCGCGTACACGTACAGCGGCCCGGTCAGCCGGAACACGCGCGCACCCGGGGCGCGCACGGACTTGACAGTCATGGATGAGGTCTTTCGGTCGAACGTGCAGGGACACCAAAGAGCGGTGCCGCCGGGCGGGGCCCGGGCACGGACCGAGGACCGTCGTAGGACTTAATGTCGCTTGCGCATGCCGCCAGCATACGCCGCCCCGCCCCTCCACGGGCAGGGGCGGGGCGCCCACCCCACCCGACAGGACCGGAACCGGGCTCAGGGGGCGGTGCGACCACCCGCCACCCCCGGCGGACACACCGACCACGCACACACCCCGCCCCCGCCCCCGCGAAAGCAAAAGGTTCCCCAGGCCCGTCGCGCACCGTCACCGATTCGCCACCCCATGTCAGAAGATGTTCACCCCGGCAAGACCGGAGAGTTCGCCCCCCTGTGACCGGATGGAACACGGCCCCGCCACCCCCGGCGGGCACCGACCCCGCACCGAGGAGAACCCATGCCGGACACCCCCATCACCCGCCGCCGCGTCCTGGTCGAGCGGCGCGGCCCTGGGCGCCGCCGCCCTGGCCGGCGCCACCCCCTGGCACACCCCCGCCGCCGCGGCCGCCCCCCGCCCGGCCCCGCGCACCGACCCCTTCACCCTCGGCGTCGCCTCCGGCGACCCCGACCACACCAGCGTCGTCCTGTGGACCCGCCTGGCCCCCGACCCCCTCGCCCCCGACGGCCGCGGCGGCATGCCCGACCGGGCCGTCGACGTCCACTGGCAGATCGCCGAAGACGAACACTTCACCCGCCCCACCGCCTCGGGAACCACCACCACCGGCCCCGCCGACGCCCACGCCGTCCACATCGAGGCCCGCGGCCTGCGCCCCGGCGCCCACTACCACTACCGGTTCCGCACCGGCACCCACATCAGCCCTATCGGACGCACCCGCACCACCCCCGCCCCCGGCGCCCGCACCGACCGCTTCGCCTTCGCGTTCGCCAGCTGCCAGAGCTTCACCCACGGCCACTACACCGCCCAACGCCACCTCGCCGACGAGGACCTCGACCTCGTCGCGTTCCTGGGCGACTACATCTACGAGACCGGCGGCACCGGAACGGCCGGCCGCCCCCACATCCCCGCCCGCGAAGTCCACGACCTGCCCGGCTACCGCATCCGCCACGCCCAGTACAAGACCGACACCGACCTCCAGGCCGCCCACGCCGCCTTCCCCTGGGCCGTCGTCTTCGACGACCACGAACTGGAGAACAACTGGGCCGACGACCACCCCCACGGCGGACAGCCCTCCCCCGAGTTCACCCGCCGCCGCACCGCCGCCCTCAAGGCCTACTACGAACACATGCCCCTACGGCCCGCCCAACGCCCCCACGGCCCCGACCTGCACCTGTACCGCACCCTGACCTTCGGGCGCCTGGCCCGCCTGCACCTGCTCGACACCCGCCAGTACCGCGACGTACAGTCCACCCCCGACCGCGAGGACCCCGACCGCACCCTCCTGGGCACCGAACAGAAACACTGGCTGCTGGACGCACTGGCCACCACGCCCGCCCAGTGGAACATCCTCGCCCAGCAGGTGTTCTTCTCCCAGCGCGACTTCGCCGCCGGCACCCCCCGCGGCTTCAGCGACGACGCCTGGGACAACTACAAGGCCGAACGCGACCAGGTCCGCGACCACCTGGCCGGCGTGCGCAACCCCGTGGTCATCACCGGCGACGTGCACGCCAACTACGTCGTCGACGTCAAGGCCGACTTCGACGACCCCGCCTCCGCCACCGTCGCCACCGAACTCGTCGGCACCTCCCTCACCAGCGGCGGCGACGGCACCCACCACAACCCCGGCGACGCCGTCCAGCTCGCCGAGAACCCCCACATCACGTTCATCGACCGCACCCGCGGCTACGTCCGCAACACCCTCACACCCACCCACTGGCAGGCCGACTACCGCACCGTGGAACGCGTCTCCGCACCCGGGGCGCCCATCGCCGACCTGGCCCGGTTCACCATCGCCGACGGCACCCCCGGAGCAATCCCCCAGGCATGACACACCCCCTGTGGGACCCGCCCCCCAGGGCGGGCCCCACAGGGGGTCAGGATTCCGCCGGCGCGATCCACAGGGCCTCGGCGGCCACCAGCCCCAACGACCGGTCCCGCCCCCGTCCCCCCGGCCCCGAACGCACCGTGATGCGCAACGACCCCGCGAAGGGCAGCCGCTCCTCGACCCGCACCGTCATCCCGATCCCGATCTCGATATCGGCCAGGTACCGCAACAGGTCGGGGTCGGTGTCGTTGACCCGCACCACCGTGCCCTCCACACCCTCCTCGGCCTCCGACAGCAGCACCGAGGGCCGCTCCACCACACGCCCGTCACTCGTGGGGATCGGATCACCGTGCGGATCGACCACCGGATCGCCCAGATACGACGCGATCCGGTCCACGAACTTGTCCGACACCACGTGCTCCAGGATCTCGGCCTCGTCGTGCACCTCGTCCCAGGAATAGCCCAGCGCCGCCACCAGGTACGTCTCCAGCAGACGGTGGCGGCGCAGCACCGACAGCGCCGCCTTGGTCCCCTCCTCGGTCAGGCGCACCGACCCGTACCGGCGGTGGTCCACCAACCCCAGATCGCCCAGCTTGCGCAGCATCCCCGACACCGAGGAGTTGGAGACCGACAACCGCTCCGCCATCCCGGAGATGGTCACCGGACCGGTACCGCGCTCCTGCAGGTCGTAGATGACCTTCACGTAGTCCTCAACCGACGTGGACGGTCGTGTCGGGGTGTCGTTCATGGTCGTAACCGTATCGCGGACCACCCCCGCGCCACGATTTCCGCACCGCCCCCCGCAACGGCCCTCACCGGCCGGGGGAGGCGAAGGACAGGCCCCGGGCGGCCAGCTCCTCCTCCAGGATCCGCACCGCCTTGGGGCCCACCCCGTGGATCTTCAGCAGATCCGCCGCCGTCACCCGCGTCAGGTGCTCGAACCGGGTGTAGCCGTGCAGCGCCAGCTCACGCGGCGCCACCTTGCCCATCCGCCGGGGGAACTCGGTCGCAGGCACACCCTCCTGCCCGTCCATGGCGACCCTCCCGCCACATCGACGACACGTCCGGGATGAGCCTAGACGCCGCCACCGACACCGCCCGACGGGGTTCTCCAGGCCCACAGGAGCGGTCCCCGAGGGAGGCCTGTGACGTAGGCCGACCGTCGAGGGCGGCGGCGGGTGACGGGCGGGCGAGGACCGCGACGGAGGTTCTGGAGATCCCGCCCTCGGGGTACCGGGTACGGCGGCCGAGCTGCGGCCGCAGGCCGCCCGTTGAGGACCTCCTGAGGACCTCAGCACAGCCCGGACGCCGACACCGGCCCTCAGGCCGGGCAGCCGTCACCGCCCGGCACCAGGTCCGGACGCCCCCGCGAGACCACACGCACCCCCGCCACGCCCACCTCGCGGACCTGCAGGGAACCGCACGCACAGCGCACCCACACCGTCGACCCGGCCGCCGTCACATGCCGGGACACCACACGGAAGGGCTGGGAGTCGGGCCAGCCGCAGTGCGGGCAGGTGCTCGTCATCGTCGTCCTCGATTCCTTCTCCTCGGAGACCGGACCACTCCAGCCTCCCTCTCCACACCATCAATGTCCACGTTGAATTTCTGGACAAGACCATGAAGCATGGACTACATGATCGACCTACGGCGCCTGCGCGTCCTACGCGCCGTCGCCCACTACGGAACCGTCACCGCCGCAGCCGAAGCCCTCCACATGACCACCTCGGCCGCATCCCAACAGATCCGCCTGCTCGCCGGAGAACTCGGCGTCCCCCTGCTCGAACCCCGCGGCCGCGGCGTACGCCTCACCCCCGCCGCCCACGACCTGCTCACCCACGCCGACGACATCACCGCCCGCTGGGAACAGGCCGAGATCCAGATCCGCGGCCTGGGCACCGAACCCGCCGGACTCCTGCGCGTCGCCTGCTTCCCCGTCGTGATGTCCCGCCTACTGGCCCCCATGGCCGCCCGCCTGTCGGCCGACCACCCCCGACTGGACGTACGCCTCACCGAGACCGAACCCGGACCCGCCCTGGACCTGCTCTTCCAGGGCGAGGTCGAACTCGCCGTCATCGAAGCCGCCCCCGGCGTCCCCCCGCCCACCGACACCCGCTTCGACCAGACACCCCTCCTGGACGACGTCCTGGACCTCGTGGTCCCCCACGGCCACCCCCTGGCCGACCTCACCGAGGTACCCCTGGCACAGGCCGCCGACCAGACCTGGGTCCTACCGCCCCCCGACACCACCTGCCACGCACACGCCATGTCCGCCTGCGGCGCCGCCGGCTTCACCCCCCACGGCCCCCACCGGGCCCGCGAGTGGAGCGCGGTCGCCGCCCTGGTCGCCCACGGCCTGGGAGTCGCACTCATCCCCCGCCTGGCCGACCTGCCCGCCCTGCCCATCACACGCGTCCCCCTGAAGGGTAAGCCGTCCCCCGCGCGCAAAATCCTCACCTGCACCCGCCGCGGCTCGCGCACCCACCCCGCCGTCACCGCCGCCCTGACCCTCCTGACCGGCCTGGCCGCCGACCTCGCCCACCCCCGCCCCTGAACCGCACCCCCCGCCGCCCGCACCGCAGTGCCCACCATCACACCCGAAAGGCACCGCCATCACCCACACCATCACCCCGGGCACCACCGCCGACCACCCCGCCTGCGCCGACCTGTGGACCGCCGCCCTCGCCCACCGCGACGGCACCGCCCCCGACCCCCAGGCCCGCGCCCGCGCCCGCCGCGCACTCCGGCACACGCCCAGCCTGCTCCTGCTCCTGCGCGCCCCCGGCCACCCCCCAGGCGGCTACACCCTCACCCACCTGCCCACCGCCCCCGACCGCACCGCCCACCTGGCCTACCTCGCCATCGCCCCCGCCCTCCAGGGCGGCGGCCGGGGACGCCTCCTGCTGGACACCACCCTGGAACACCTGGCCCGGGCCGCCGACGCCGTCACCCTCCAGGTCGCGCCCGCCAACACCGCCGCCCGCGCCCTGTACGAATCCACCGGCTGGCAGCCCCTGGGCCCGGACCGCTTCGACTCCGGCCGCCCCGCCCTGCGCTACCGCAAGACCCTATGACCCCACCCCTTGACCTCAACATTGGTCGAGGTTGTCGAATGGTCGGCGACACCCCGCCCCCACGGGCCCCACCCGACCACCGGAGCACCCCATGACCACCATGACCGTCGGCCCCATCACCGACACCGACCGCACCGACGCCACCGCCACCGTCCACGCCCTCCAGGACGCCTTCAACACCAACGACCCCCACGCCCTGGGCGCCCTCTACACCGACCACGCCTCCTGGACCAACGCCGCCGGCACACGCCTGGACGGCCGCACCCAGATCACCGCCTTCGCCGAAAAAGCCATGACCGGCCCCCTCACCGACTCCCGCGCCCGCTACGACATCGTCAAACTCCTGTCCCTGTCCCCCGACCTCATCGCCGCCAACGTCCACCAGACCCCCGTCGACACCACCGGACACCCCGCCCCCGGACCCCACGGACGCGCCCTGTACATCCTCGCCCGCACCCCCTACGGATGGCGCATCGCCGCAGGCCAGAACACCGCCATCGACCCCACCTGAACCACACGCGAAAGGCGGGGCCCCACCGGGCCCCGCCCCCGCACACCACGACCGTCAGCGCACCGCCGCCCCCGTCCGCCCCGCCTGCTGACGCGGCACCGACGGCCGGACCTCCAGCACCCCCGCCAGGAAATCCGACACCAACAGCAGCGCCGCCCGGTTCGCATGCGTATCACGCATGCTGTCCACCATCATGAAATCGTGGATCATCCCCTGGAAGCGCACCGCCGTCACCGGCACCCCCGCCTCCCGCAACCGACGCGCGTACGCCTCACCCTCATCACGCAGCACATCCGCCTCACCATTGAGCACCATCGCCGGCGGCAGCCCCCGCAACTCCTCCAACGACGCCCGCAACGGCGAAGCATAGATCTGCGCACGCTCCTGCGGATCGGTCGTGTACTGGTCCCAGAACCAGATCATCCCGTCCCGGTTCAGGAAATACCCCGTCGCGAACTCGTGGTACGAACCGGTGTCGAAATCCGCGTCGGTCACCGGGTACAGCAGCGCCTGCCCCTTGAGCTCCACACCCCCGCGGTCCTTGCACATCAGCGCCAGCACCGCGGACATGTTCCCGCCCACCGAGTCCCCGCACACCGCCATACGCGACCCGTCCAGGCCCCTGCCCGCCCCGTGCTCCACCACCCACCGCGCCGCCGCGTAGTTCTGCTCGATCGCCGTCGGGTACTTCGCCTCCGGCGCCCGGTCGTACTCGGGGAAGACCACCGCCGCCCCCGTCCGCACCGCCAGCTCCCGCACCAGCCGGTCATGGGTGTTCGCACTGCCGAACACCCAGCCCGCCCCGTGGATGTAGAAGACCACCGGCAAGGTCCCGGTCGCCCCCGCCGGGCGCACGATCCGCACCGGCACCTGCCCCGTCGGACCGCCCTCCACCGTGACCCACTCGTCGGTGACCTCCGGCTTGGGCACACCCTCACCGCTCTGCACACCCTCCAGGACCTCCCGGCCCTGCTCCGGCGGCAGCTCGTAGATGAACGGCGGATTCGCGTTGGCGTCGGCGAACTCCTGGGCGGCCTGCTCCAGGACCACCTTCTTCTCGGACATCCATCCCCCCGTGGAAAAACCCCGGACCGCGCTCCCGCGGCCCGGGGCCACCCTTTTCCACCGCACCGCCCCCGCAAACGGCCGATTCCCCTACCCTGACCAGGCCATCACCCACCCATGCCCCACCTGCCCCCGCACCCGCCCGCCTCTTTACCCCCACCCGGCCCTGACCAGGCACACCCCCGGGTACGACGCCCGGGACGACACCACCACCGGCGAGGGACCACGCACATGAACCTCATCACCAGGGGCTTCCACGGACGCCGCGGCGGCGACCCCGACCGCATCCCGCCCGGCCAGTACCAGACCCACGACTTCCCCGT
Organism: Nocardiopsis changdeensis; assembly: GCF_018316655.1. Lineage (GTDB taxonomy): Bacteria > Actinomycetota > Actinomycetes > Streptosporangiales > Streptosporangiaceae > Nocardiopsis > Nocardiopsis changdeensis. The sequence continues at coordinate 3,594,312 of NZ_CP074133.1, forward strand.
CCTGACCGTGGGCCCCACACCCCGCGTCGACACCGACACCTGGACCCTCACCATCACCACCGAGACCGGCACCCGCCACACCTGGACCTGGCGGCAACTCCTGGACCTGCCCCAGGAGAACCCCCACACCGACATCCACTGCGTCACCCGCTGGACCAAACTCGACACCGACTGGACCGGCGTCAGCCTCGACACCCTCCTCCACGACGTCGAGACCACCGCCGACTACGCCCTGGCCCACTCCCACGGCGGCTACACCACCAACCTCCCCCTCCAAGACCTCACCGACGGCCAGGCCTGGATCGCCCACACCTTCGACGGCCGCCCCCTCACCCCCGAACACGGCGGCCCCGCCCGCCTCCTCGTCCCCCACCTGTACTTCTGGAAATCCGCCAAATGGATCAGCGGCCTCACCCTGCACCACGAAGACGAACCCGGCTTCTGGGAACAGGCCGGCTACCACGACTACGGCGACCCCTGGCGCGAACAGCGCTACCGGGGGGACTGACCCATGGCCCCCTGGACCCCGGCCACCCTGGAAACCGACCGGTGGGAGACCCCCACCGCCCGCACCCTGGTCCTCTCCGTCCCCGGCTGGACCGGCCACCGCCCCGGACAACACGTCGACCTGCGCCTGCGCGCCCCCGACGGCTACACCGCCGAACGCTCCTACTCCATCGCCTCCGCCTCCGGCCCCGACCGCCTGGAGATCACCGTCCAACTCGACCCCGACGGAGAGGTCTCCCCCTACCTCGTCCACGACTTCACCCCAGGCGACCAGGTCGAACTACGCGGCCCCCTCGGCGGCTGGTTCGTCTGGGACACCACCTCACCCGACCCCGTCGTCCTCATCGGCGGCGGCTCCGGCATCGTCCCCCTGGCCGGCATGGTCCGCGAACGCCGCCGCACCGGAAACAGAGCCCTCTTCCGCCTCCTGTACTCCCTGCGCACCCCCGACGACCGCTACTACCGCACCGAGCTGGGACCCGCCGCCGGCCCCGGCGTCGACGTCTTCCTCGCCTACACCCGCACCGCACCCCCCGGATCGGCCCGCGGCCCCAAACGACTCAGCGTCGCCGACCTCAACACCCACGGCCTCCCCGCCGAACTCACCCCCGTGTGCTTCGTGTGCGGACCCACCCCCTTCGTCGAGACCGTCGCCGACGGCCTCCTCGCCCTGGGCCACGACCCGCACCGGATCCGAACCGAACGCTACGGCAGCGGAGGCGGACGATGAACCCACCCACCACCCGCACCCACCTCGACGCCAACGTCCTCGCCGGACCCCTCTCCGAGGTCTTCGCCGTCGACATCACCGCCGCCGAACGCCTCTGCGCCCACTGCGGCGACCACGGCGCCTTCGCCCGCCTGCACGTCTACACCGACGGCCCCGGCCTCATCGCCTGCTGCCCCACCTGCCAGACCCTGGTCCTACGCCTGGTCCGCACCCCCCGCGGACTCGTCCTGGACCTGGGCGGCACCGGTTGCATCACCCTGCCCGCCCCCGACTGAACCACCCACCCGACCGGCCCACAGCACCCCGCCGCACACCCCAGGACGACCACACCCGAAACAGGGACAAAGACCCCGTGTCATCCCCGCACCCACCACCACCGGGAACCTATCCTGCGCCCATGCACATCCGCATCCTGTGCCGCACCTGCATAGGCACCGGCCGCCGCACCCTCATCACCGCACGCCTCGAAGACGACCACACCCTCACCCCCACCCTCCTCACCCACCCCTGCACCGACTGCGACAGCCACGGCCACACCACCCAGACCGCCACCATCCACCCCGACACCACCCACCCCCCACATGACCCCACCCCCCACACAAAAAAAGGGGGGGCGCCGACCACACCGCCGACACCCCCCGAACACTCACCCCGCCAACGGCAACCACCCCGTCCGCACCTGCCAGCCCCCACCCGCCTCCAAACGCTCCACCACCGCACGCTCCAAACGCGTCCGCCGCGACGCACGCGCCACATCCACCTCAGGCAACCCGAACACGAACCGGAACACATCCGACTCCCCCGGCACACCCCCACCCACCAACGTGAACCGCCGCTGGAACCCCACGATGTTCGACCCCTCCCCCAACACCTCACCCCACCGCGGATCCAACAACCACGACGTACACGTCGCCACCACCGGATCCATCCCCAAATGAGCCCGCGCGAAAGGCCGCGCCCGCCCCAACGCATCCGACACCGACACCGGATCCAACCCACCCGACGGAATGTGCAACCGCAACACCGGATCCCCCACCCCGAAACCGGGACCCAACCCCGCCGCCTCCTCCCGCGAATACCACTCCACCCCGCCCTGAGGCCCTAACACCGCAGGCTCCAACTGCAACCCGCCCACCCAGAACAACCGCCCACGGAACTGCGCCGCCACCCACGACGCCGTCTCCACACCCACCCGACCGAACATCCGCCGCGAACGCCCCACCTGCACACCCACATCCGCCAACGTCGCCCGCGTCACCGCCGGATCCACACCCAACGCACCATGAGCCGCATACTGCGCCGGCACCCGCGCCGCAAAAGCCACCAACGACGCCACCCGCACCCGCACATCGTCATAACCCACCAACGACGGCCAATCCACCCACGTCCCCACAGGCAACCCCGCATCCGCCGCCAAACGCCGGTACATACCCACCACCAGCGCCCACGCCTCCGCAGACCACCCCTCACCCGACGGCCCAGGCCACACCGCCGCCACATCCGCCCGATCCAACGGCTCCAGACCGAACTCGTCCCACACCCGCTCCGCATCCGCCCCCTGCGGCACCCGCAACGGCTCCAACGGCTCCGGCAACCCCCGCGCCGCGATCAACCAACGACGGTCATCCTCCGCCAGACCCAACCGGTCGGCCACCATGTCAGCGTTCATCCGCACATCATGGCCGAACACCCACCCCCGACGCGAGCGCCCGAAAAACCCACCACGAACACAACGACCACAAACGAACCCCAACCCCCACACCACGCGTCCCACCCAGGGAAAACCCCCTTCACCCCCACAAGAAGGTCTGGACAGTGGGCATAGTGTTGACATGTCCCGCCCCTAGCACCGCACCCACCGAGACGAGGACGACCTCCGATGCCCCACCCGGCACACCGTGTACGTGAGTGGCTCACCGCCTACGACTCCCCGACCACCTCGGTACCCCACGTGCTGTGCGACCGCCACCACCCCGACCGCACCGCCATCACCCAGATCGGCCCCGACCTCACCCCCACCACCCTCACCTACGGCCAACTCCGCGAACGCTCCCAAGCCCTCGCCAACGGACTCGCCGCCCACGGCATCCGCCCCGGCGACCGCATCGCCACCCTCATCCCCAAAGGCATCGACCTCGCCGTCACCGCCCTCGCCACCTGGCGCCTCGGCGCCGTCCTCGTCCCCCTCTTCACCTCCTTCGCCCCCTCCGCCATCCGCGAACGCCTCACCTCCTCCCACACCCGCCTCGTCATCGTCGACGACCACCACCGCACCAAACTCGACACCGACGACACACCCCCCTGGACCATCGCCACCACCGGCACCCACCCCCTCCGCGACGGCGACACCACCCTCACCGCCCTCTCCACCACCGACGCACCCCCCACCCCCGACACCGCCGTCGGCGGCGACGGCCTCCTCGCCATCGTCTACGTCTCCGGACTCGTCGGCCCACCCCGCGGCGTCCCCGTACCCGTCCGCGCCCTCGCCGCCATGCACGCCTACCACCACTACGGCCTCGGCGTCGACGACCACGACACCTACTGGAACACCGCCGACCCCGGCTCCGCCTTCGGCCTCTACCACGGCCTCATCTCACCCCTGCTCGCCGGACACGCCTCCATCGCCCTCCGAGCCGGATTCTTCGACCCCGAACTCACCCTCGACGTCCTGGGCATGTACGAGGTCACCAACCTCGCCGCCGACCCCACCACCTACCGCACCCTGCGCGCCGCCACCAAGACCCTGCCCCCCGAGATCGTCGTCCAACGCCTCACCAGCTTCGGCGAACCCCTCGCCCCCGACGTCATCGACTGGGTCACCGACCTCTTCGGCATCCCCGTACGCGACCACTTCGGCCAGACCGAACTCGGCTGGTGCGTCGGCATCCCCAACGGCGACACCGGCCAGGACACCGGCGACGCCACCCCCGGCGCCATCGGCCCCGCCCTGCCCGGCTGGAAGGTCACCGTCCTGGAGGCCATCTCCGACGAACCCGCCCCCCTGGGCGCCTACGGCCGCATCGCCGTCGACCTCGAACACAGCCCCCTGGCCTGGTTCACCGGCTACCTCGACAACGACGCCGCCTCCCAGGTCCGCTTCACCCCCGACAAGGCCTTCTACCTCACCGGCGACACCGGCATCCTGGACCGCCGCGAATGGCTGTTCTTCTCCACCCGCGACGACGGCGCCATCCTCAGCCGCGGCTACCGGATCGGCCCCACCGAAGTGGAGGCCGTCCTCAACGAGCACCCCGCGGTGGACGAGTGCGGCGTGTACTCCATCCCCGACGAACTCGCCGGACAGCTGATCGGCGCCCGCGTCGTGCTCGCCCCGGGCACCGAGGCCTCCGAGGAGCTGGCCGCCGAACTCAAGGACTGGGTGGGCACCCGGTTCGCCACCCACGCCGCACCGGACGTGGTGGACTTCGTGCCCGAGCTGCCGCGCACCGCCTCGGGCAAGATGCGCCGGTCCCGGCTGCGCTGACCGGACCGGGGTCCCCGGACCCCGGGGACCCGCCGGGGCGGAGCCGGCGCTCCGCCCCTCAGCCCTGCGGCACCAGCTCGTCGATGCGCGCGGCCAGCGCCATGTCCTTGTCGGTGATCGCCCCGACCGAGTGGGTGGACAGGGCCAGGTGCAGGGTGTCGTAACGGATGTCCATGTCGGGGTGGTGGCCGACCTGCTCCGCCGCCTGCGCGATGGTGTTCACCAAAGACACGACGGCCGGGAAGTCCGCCAGACGCAGGGTGCGCCGCAGCACCGGCCCCTGCGAATCCAGCTGCCAGCCGTCCAGGCGCTCCAGGCCGTCGCGGATCTGTTCCTCGGTGAGCTTCACGGTGACCCTCCCCGGTAGGCGTCCGGTGTGCACGCCGCACCTTACCCGCCCCGGACCGGCCCCAACCAGGCTGTTCATCAGGAGAGGGGTGCGGCGGAGCCGCACGCCTTCTTGTTGTTATGGGCCTTTGGTCAAAAGAACCCCCGCCTTTACGACGTAGATTCTTCAGGGGAGCACAGCGTTCCCACTGCTCCGTTACCAACCTGAGCCCCTGCCCCTGACCAGGCACGACGCCCCTCCCCGCCCCCGGGCGCCCCACCCGCCCCTTGCACTCTCCCCTGGTGACCGGCTTCACTCGGGTGGATCCGGTACCCCCTACCCCCCGACACCGGCCCGGAAGCGAGCCCATGCCCCCCACGAAGCGCCGGTCGCTCCGCGCCCGCATGATCACCCTGGTGCTCCTGCCCAGCACCGTCCTCCTCCTGGTGTGGTCGCTCTTCACCGCCCTGCTCGTGGGCGACATCCGCGCGCTGCGCACCGAGACCGCCCTCACCCGCGAGGCGGGCACCGCCGTCTCGGCGGTGATCGGCGCCCTCCAGGACGAACGCCTGGCCACCGCCGCCTCCGCGAACGGCGCCCAGAGCAGCCTGCTGGCCCTGGAGGACTCCCGCGCCGCCACCGACGCCGCCGTCGACGAACTGGCCGGGGTCCTGGGCGGCTTCGACACCGACGTGCTGCCCGTCCAGGCCCTGCACCTGCAACGGGACCTGGGGGGACTGGCCCACCACCGCGCCATCGTCGACGCGCTGCCGCCCTACCGCCGCGAACTCGTGCAGACCGCCGCCGCCTACCACGACCTGGTCGAGCAGGGCCTGCGCTTCTGGGACTCCCGCGTCGAGCACGCCGAACCCGCGCAGATCCCCCGCCTGCGCTCCCTGACCTCCCTGATGCGCGCCCGCGAACTGCTGGCCCGCCAGAACACCGTGTTCACCCACGCCGTGGCCACCGACACCTTCACCCCCGGCGCCCACACCGAGTTCGTCGCGGCCGCCGGCGCCCAGCGCCACACCTGGGACCGCATCGGCGCCGAACTCGCCCCCGAGGACGCCCGCACCTACCGGCTCCTGGAGACCTACGACTCCCTCCGGCGCGTGCGCGACCTGCAGAACGAGGTCATCGCCGCACCCCAGCACACCCGCCCGCCGGTCAACGCCTCCGCCTGGCAGGGCGCCGCCGAGGCCTCCGACCAGCGCATGCGCTCCGTCGAACGCGGCCAGCTCCGCCTGCTGGCCGACTACGGCGACGCCCGCTCCGCCGACCTCGCCCGCACCGCCCTGCTGACCAGCCTCCCGATCCTGGCCGTCGCCCTGGCCTCGGCGGCCGTCGCGATCACCGGCGCCGTCCGCATGGGCCGCCGCCTGCACCGCCTGCGCACCACCACCCTGGAGTACGCCCGCGTCCACCTGCCCCGCCTCACCGCCCGCCTGCGCGCCGGGGAGGAGGTCGGACCCGAGCCCGCCCCGGTGCCGCGCACCCGGGGCGACGAGATCACCGACGTCGCCGACGCCTTCGACGACGCCCGCCGCGCCGCCGTGGCCGCCGCCGTCCAGGAGGCGCGGCTGCGGGCCGGGGTGAGCGCCATGTTCGGCACCATCGCCCGCCGCACCCAGTCGCTGGTCCACCGCCAGCTGGCCGTCCTGGACCGGCTGGAACGCGACGAGACCGACCCCGACGCCCTGGCGGCCCTGTTCCGCGTCGACCACTTCAGCGCCCGGCTGCGCCGCAACGCCGAGAACCTCATGCTGCTCAGCGGCGGCGCCCCCACCCGGCGCCCCCGCGCCCCGATGCGGCTGCACGAGGTGGTGCGGGCCGCCGCCGGGGAGATCGAGGACTACACCCGCGTCCAGCCGCGCGGCCTGCCCCCGGTGGCGCTGCGCGGCGACACCGCCGCCGACACCGCGCGGCTGCTGGCCGAGCTGCTGGAGAACGCCACGGCGTTCTCCCCGCCCGACACCGAGGTCGAGGTCGGCGCGGCCCTGGGCGACGGCTGCCGCATCGAGGTGACCGACCGGGGGCTGGGCATGGGGGAGGCCGCCCTGGAGGAGTACAACGCCCTGCTGGCGGACCCGCCCCGGTTCGACGTCGCCGGGCTGGTGGAGGACTCGCCGCTGGGCCTGTTCGTGGTCGCCACCCTGGCCGCCCGCCACGGGCTGCGGGTGGAGCTGTCCGCCGCACCGGGCGGCAGCGGCGTGCGCGCGACCGTGCACGTGCCCGCCGACGCCCTGGTCGAGCCCGGCCCCGCTCCCGCTCCCCCACCGCCCGCCGCCGTCACCGCTCCCCCGTCGCCGGAGGACACGGTGCCCGGCGGCACGGTGTCCGAGAGCACTGTGTCCGAGAAAACGGTGCACGTGTCCCCCGCGGCCCCGGCGAACGGGGACGGCCCGCACGGGGGCACCGACGCCGACCACTACATGGGGCTCCCCCGCCGCCGGCGGCGCGCCGTCGACCCGGCACCCGAACCCGTGACCACCACCGATGACGACGACCGCTCCCCCGAGCGGGTCCGTTCGCTGATGAGCGCCTTCCAGGCCGGAACCCGGCGCGCCCGCGCCGCCGGACCGGACGGCGACACCGAGGAAGGATGAGGATGATGTCCGCCCAAGCCGAGGAGAACGGGACCGGCACCCTGGACTGGCTGCTGGCCGACCTGGTCGAGAGGATCGCGCATTCGCGCAGCGCACTGCTGCTGTCGGCCGACGGGCTGCCGCTGGCGGCCTCCCCCGGCATCGACCGCGAACACGGCGAGCGCCTGGCCGCCATCGCCTCGGGGTTCGCGTCCCTGGCCAGGGGCGCCCGCGCACCCCTGGGAGCGTCCAAGGTGCACCAGACCGTGGTCGAACTGGACACCGTGTTCTTCTTCGTGGTCGACGCGGGGCAGGGCGCCTCCCTGGCGCTGGCCGCCGGGACCGACTGCGACATGGGCCAGGCCGCCTTCGAGATCAACCGGCTGGTACGCCGGGTCGGCCCCCACCTGGCCGCGCTCCCGCGCCGGGGCGGACGCGGGTGATCCCCGACCACGGCGAGGGGCCGGACCTGATCCGCCCCTACGCGCTGACCGGGGGCCGGACCCGCCCCTCCCGGTCGGACCTGACCCTGACCACCTCCGTGGTGGCGGTGTCCGAGGTGGTCGAGGACGATCCGGAGTGCCGGCGGATCCACGCCCTGTGCGGCCGGCCGGCGACGGTGGCCGAGGTCGCCTCCCGGTCGGGGCTGCCGCTGGGCGTGGTCCGGGTGCTGCTGGCGGACCTGGTGGACCGGGGATACGTGCTGGCCCGCTCCCCCGCACGGGGGCGGGACCGGCCCGACGAGGCGACACTGCGCGCGGTACTGGCGCGCATCAAGGAACTCTGAGGCGCATTGAACGGAACGACGACGATGGACGCACCGGGAGTGTTCGGGCAGGCGCCCGACACGCTCAAGATCGTGGTGGCCGGCGGTTTCGGCGCGGGCAAGACCACGCTGGTGTCGGCGCTGAGCGAGGTCGAGGCGCTGCACACCGAGGAGGAGATGACCGTCGCCGGGACCGGCGTGGACGACCTGGAGGGGGTGGAGGCCAAGACCACCACGACGGTCGCCCTCGACTTCGGCCGCATCACCCTGGACCCCGCCACCGTGGTGTACCTGTTCGGTACACCGGGGCAGCGGCGCTTCTCGCACATGTGGGAGGAACTGGTGGAGGGGGCGCTGGGCGCGGTGGTGCTCGCCGACACCCGCCGCCTCACGGACTGCTTCGACGTCATCGACTTCTTCGAGGCGCGGAGGGTCCCGTTCGTGGTGGCGGTGAACTGCTTCGACGGACAGCGCTCGCACCGCGCCGAGGACGTGCGCGTGGCACTGGACGTGGCCGACCCGGTTCCGGTCATGCTCTGCGACGCCCGCGACCGCTCCTCCGTCAAGGAGGTGGTGGTGGAGCTGGTCGAGCTGGTGCTGCGCCTGGAGCTGTCGGGCGCCTGACCCGCGTGGGCCCGCGGGGCCCGGCCCCGGGCGGCCCGGAGGGGCGGGCGGGAGCGCTGCGGCGCCCCCGCCCGCCGTGCCGCGCGGGGTCAGCCGCCGTTGCGGCGCCGGTCCACCGGCACGATCAGCGGGGTGTGCGTCTCGGGGTCGGGGATGATCCGCACGGGCAGCCCGAACACGTGCTCCACCAGCTCGGCGGTCACGATCCGGGAGGGCTCCCCCTCGGCGACGATCTCCCCGTCCTTCATCACGATCAGGTGGGAGGCGTACCGGCAGGCGTGGTTGAGGTCGTGCAGGACCGCCACCAGGGTGTGCCCGCCCTGGTCGTGCAGCCGCGCGCACAGGTCCAGCATGTCCATCTGGTGGGCGATGTCGAGGTAGGTGGTGGGCTCGTCCAGCAGCAGCAGCGGCGTCTGCTGGGCCAGCACCATCGCCAGCCACACCCGCTGGCGCTGCCCGCCCGACAGCTCGTCCACCGACCGGTCGGCCAGCTCGGCGACGCCGGTGGACTCCATCGCCTCCGCCACCACCCTCTCGTCGTCCTTGGACCACTGGCGCAGGAACCCCTGGTGGGGGAAGCGGCCGCGGGCCACCAGGTCGGCCACGCCGATCCCGTCGGGGGCGATGGAGGTCTGCGGAAGCAGCCCCAGGCGCCGCGCCACCTCCTTGGCCGGGTAGGACGAGATCGCCTGCCCGTCCAGCAGCACCCGCCCCTGGGCGGGCTTGAGGGTGCGCGACAGCGCGCGCAGCAGCGTGGACTTGCCGCAGGCGTTGGGCCCCACGATGACGGTGAACGAGTTGTCGGGGATGGTGACGGCGAGGTCCCGGGAGATGACGCGCTGGTCGTAGGCGAGCGTCAGCTCCTGGCCGCTGAGGCGGTCGATGTGGTGGACGGTCATGTTCTTCCTCGTGGGGATGGGTGCGCGGGTCGGGCGGGCTCAGGCGCGGCCGCGCCGCCACTCGGTGTACAGGAGCCAGATCAGGTAGCCGCCGCCGATGACCGCGGTGACCACGCCGACCGGCAGCTGCGTGGGGGCCAGGGCGCGCAGCGCCACCAGGTCGGCCACCGCCAGCAGGGCGGCGCCCATGAGTGCCGCGCCGACGAAGGTGGTCCCGCCGGTGCGGGTGAGGCGGCGGGCCAGCTGCGGGGCGGCCAGGGCCACGAACCCGATGGGGCCCGAGACGGCGATCGCCGCGCCGGTCAGCGCGCTGGCGGCGGCCAGCGCCGCCATCTGCGTGGCCTGGGTGTTCACGCCCAGGGCGCGCGCGGTGTCGTCGCCCAGCTCCATGAACCTCAGCCGGCCGCCGAGGTAGACCAGGACCGGGCCCAGCAGCGCCAGGCTCGCCCACACGGCGATCACCTCGCTCCAGCCGCGGGCGTTGAGGCTGCCGATCATCCAGATCTGGGCGCTCATGGCGTCGGTGAGCTCGGCGCGGGTCAGCAGGTAGTCGCGGACCGCGGTCAGCATCGCCGAGATGCCGATGCCGACCAGCACCAGCCGGTATCCCTGGACGCCGTTCCTCATGGCCAGCAGGTACACGACGGCGGCCGTGAGCAGGCCGCCGGCGACGGCCCCCGCGGACACCATGATCCGGCCGCCGCCCACCAGCAGGATCACCGCGACGGCGCCGGTGGCGGCGCCGCTGGTGAACCCGATGATGTCGGGGCTGCCCAGGGCGTTGCGGGACAGGCTCTGGAAGACCGCACCCGCCAGGCCCAGGGCGGCGCCCACCCCCAAGGCGGTCAGCGCCCGGGGCAGGCGCACGCCCTGGACGAAGAACACGTCCAGGCGCTCGCCGACGCCGGCGATGGCGGCGGGCACCGCCGCGATGGGGATCTCGTAGTCGCCCACCGACACCGAAACGACCAGGGCGGCCGCGGCGGCCGCGACCAGGACCAGCGCCACGACGAGCGTGCGCGGGCGCACCAGGAGCGAGACGCGGTCGCCGAAGCGCAGGGCGAAGGAGCCGCGCGGGGTGAGCCGGCCCCCGGTGCGGGGGCGCGGCGGGGTCAGGGTGCTCACAGGGCTGCCATCTTTCTGCTGCGGACCAGGGCGATGAACAGGGGGGCTCCGACGAACGCGGTGATGATGCCGACCTCCAGCTCGGCGCCGGGGACGACGACCCGGCCCAGGGTGTCGGCGGCGGTGAGCAGGATCGCGCCGAACACCGCCGAGTAGGGCAGCAGCCACCGCTGGTCGGGGCCGGTGACCATGCGGGCCACGTGCGGGATGATCAGCCCCACGAACCAGATGGGCCCGGCCGAGGCGGTCGCCGATCCGCACAGCAGGATCACGGCGATCGCGGTCAGGGTGCGGATCGTCGGGATGCGCGCGCCCAGGGAGGCCGCCAGGTCGTCGCCCAGGGCCACGGCGTTGAGGGAGGGGCCCAGCAGCAGGGTCAGCACCACACCCCCGATGAGGAACGGGGCGACCTGCCAGAAGATCTCCAGGTCGCGGCCGACCAGGGAGCCCACCTGCCAGAACCGGATGCGGTCGAACACGAAGTCGTTGAGGACGATCACGCCGAAGATCAGGCCCTGCAGGACCGCGGCCACGGCGGTGCCCGCCAGCGCCAGCCGCACCGGGGTGGCGCTGGCCGGCCCGCGCGACCCCAGCATGTAGACGGCGACCGAGGCCAGTGCGGCGCCCAGGAAGGCGGGCCAGATCAGCGCCGACCCGGCGGCCCCGAACGCGAACACCGCGACCACCACCGCGGCGGCGGCACCGGAGTTGACCCCCAGGATGCCCGGCTCGGCCAGGGGGTTGCGGGTGAGCGCCTGCATGAGCGCCCCGGCCAGGCCCAGTGCCGCCCCCACGAACACGCCGATGACGGTGCGCGGTACGCGCAGGGTGCGGATGACGTTGTGGTCGTAGGTCCCGTCGTAGGCGGTCAGCGCGGCCCAGACGTCGGCGACCGGGATGGGCTTGGCGCCGACGGTGATGCTGAGCAGGACGCACACCGCCAGGGCTCCCAGGGCCGCGAGCAGGCCGACGGGCCGGACGATGCGCCGGGTCGGGGTGGGGGGTGCGAGGGTGGGCGCGCGCAGGGCCACGGCTTCCCCGTTCGTCGTGTAGGTGATCGTGGGCGTCGTCCGGGGGCGTCCCGGCGTGGACCGTTCCCACCACCGCGGATCGACCAGGACAGGTTAGCCTTACCTGGGTCGTCCTCGCACGGAAGGGTCCCCCCATGTACTTCTCCCGCAGCCTCCGTCCCGGCCGCCGGACACCCCCGGCGCGCCCGTCCGGAACAACGGTCACCCTAGCGGCATCGGCGCTGGTCCTCGTCCTGGGGGTGACCGGTTGCTCCGGCGCCGGGCCCGCTCCGGCCTCCGAGGGGGCCGGGACCCGGACGGTGGAGGGCGCCAACGGGACCGTCGAGGTGCCCGCGGACCCGCAGCGGATCGCCGTCCTGTGGCGTCCGACACTGGCCGCCGTGACCCTGCTGGGCCACCACCCGGTGGCCGCCATGGGCACCCCCGGCGCCCCCGGACAGGGTCTGGCCCCCTTCCTGCCCGAGGACGTCGAGGGCGACATGATGAACCTGGTCACCAACTCCCCCGCCGAGGACGATGTCAACCTGGAGGCGCTGGCCCTGGCCGGACCCGACCTCATCATCGGGGTGTCCACACAGGTCGGCGCGCAGGACGCGATCGAGGAGGAGCTGTCGGCGATCGCGCCCACCGTCCTGCTGGAGTGGGAGGGCACCGGGTCCTGGCGCACCCACCTGCACGACGTGGCCGCCGTCCTGGGCCGGGAGGCCGAGGCCGAGCGGGCCGACGCCGCCTACGACGCGGCGGTGGAGGAGGCCCGGGACGCGATCGGGGAGGCGGGGGTGGACCCGGCCACCGAGGTGTCCCTGGTCCGGCTGCAGAGCGACACGGAGGTCCGCCTGGAGACCGCCGCGTCCTTCCCCGGCCAGGTCATCGGCGACCTGGGGCTGGCCCGGCCCGAGGGGCAGGCCGAGCCCGAGGGCGGGACCGACTTCGTCCCGCTGTCGTACGAGAACCTGGACCGGGGCGACGGCGATGTGGTCTTCGTGCTGGCCGGGTCCGGGTTCCCCGACGCCCCCGACACGTTCTCCGACGGGGTGTGGGCCGGCCTGGAGGCGGTGCGCGGCGGACGGGTGTACCGGTTCGACTACGACGTGTGGGGCGCCTCCAACCTGCACGCCGCCCACCGCATCGTCGAGGAGGCCACCGCGGCGCTCACCGGCCGGACCGAGCCCGCCCTGTAGGCGCCCGCGGGCCCCGGGGACCTCCCCCGGGGCCCGCCGCGCCGGCGTCCGGCGCCGTCAGCGGCCCCTGCGGGCGGCCCGGCCGGTGCGGGTGCTCCCCGAGGGGCGCAGCAGCCAGCCGATGAGCCCGCCCACCACCACGGCCGCCGTCAGGGTCACCCACAGCGGGGAGGTCACGGAGACGAGCAGCAGCCTGATCTCGGTGGGCTCCCGGTTCTGCACGATGAACACCACGACCCCGACCAGCAGGACCAGGGCCACCCACAGCTTCGGCGAGGCCAGCGGCCCCCGTCCGTTCTCCACCGTCGTCGGATCGGTCATGGCGTCCCCCTTCGTCCGCGGCCGGCCCGGCCGCGTCTGAGCCCGGCCCCGCCCGGCTCCCGGCCGCCGGGGCCCGCCGGGGGCCCGCCGGGCGTGGACGGCCGGACCCGCGCGGGGCCTCTCCTGCCACGTCACCGGCGGCGGGCGCGAACAAACCCCGCGGAAGGTGAGCAGTTCTTTACCCTGCGTGCCCCCGGCGGGCGCGCGGCGGCCCGGTCGGGGCGGGCGCCCGCCCCGACCGGGCCGCGGGGCTCAGTTGCCGCCGCGCGGGGCGACGTTGACGCCGCTGCCGTAGGGGATAGGCAGGAAGTCGACCTTCCCGTCCTTGAGGGCCTGGTAGAGGATGTAGCCGTCTGGGCCGAGCACCTCCACCAGCGCCTCGATCGCCTCCAGCTCCTTGTCCACCCGCTCGTTCTCCTGCTCCTGGGCGGTGGTCATCTCCACCGCCTCCTGGGCCAGGGTCAGCGCGTTGCGGACCTCCTCGGGCGGGGTGGGCTGCTGGATGGTCAGCTGCGGGGTGCCGCACTCCTCCTCGCCGGTGTAGACGGGCGAGCAGAAGAACTCGCCGCCGCCCTGCTCGTCGATGTAGGCCGCGGTCAGGTCGCCGACCTTCTGCTCCCACTCGGCCTTGGCGTCGGCGCTGGTGTACAGGTCGCGCCAGGCGTACTCCTTGGTGGCGTCGTCCAGGGCCCGGTTGAGGGGCTGGCCGATGTAGTCGCGCAGCAGGTCGATCCAGCCGGCGTCCTCGTAGGCGGTGTACTTCAGGCCCAGCCGCTCGTGGAACTCCTGGAGCTGGTCGCACTCGATGTTGAGGCTGAAGGTCACCAGCCCGGTGACGGTGAGTTCGAGGTCGTCCTTGGACACCACCGTGGAGGAGGCCATCTCGGCGGCGTCGGAGCCGGAGAACTCGAAGGTGCGCTGCCCCGCGGGGTAGAGGTAGGTCTCGTCGCCCGGGCCGTGGTACTCGCGGTTGCCGGGGTCGATGCAGCTGTCGAAGGTGGTGGAGGAGAAGGCGCCCGCGTCGTACTCCAGGCCCGCGCTGTCGGGTCCGGCGTTGGCCGAGCAGGCGGTCAGGGCGAGGGCGGCCGCGGCCGCGGTGAGGGCGGCGAGGGTGCCGGTCCTCCACCCGCGGGTGCGGCGGGGCTGCGTGCGGCTGGTCGTGCGAGGGGGCATGGGCGCACCATTCGTCTCAGAGGGGGAATCCGTCCTCACCTCTCGGACGGTCGCGGAGCGCCCGCGGATCCCGGTGACCTGCACAGGTCACCGGGATCGGGGCCTCACGACGCGAAGATGTCCCAGCCCATGCGCAGGAGCAGTCCGGCGATGACCACCAGCAGGACCGCGCGGACGAACCCCGAGCCGCGCTGCAGCGCCATGCGGGCGCCGATCTGGGCGCCGATGACGGTGGACACCGCCAGCCCCAGGCCCAGCAGCCAGTCGACGTGGCCGCCGATCGCGAACACGGTGAGGGCGCCGAGGTTGGTGCAGACGTTGACGATCTTGGCGGCGGCGGAGGCGGACACGAAGTCCATGCCCAGCACGGCGGTCAGGGAGATGATGAGGAACACGCCGGTGCCCGGCCCGATGAGCCCGTCGTAGAAGCCCACCCCCAGCCCGGCCAGGGCGATGGCGGCCAGCAGCCGGTTGCGGGTGCGCAGGCCCGGGACCTCGGCGGCGCCCATGGCGGGCCGCAGGTACACCAGCAGCGCCACCCCGGCCAGGACGACCATGATGACGGGCTTGAGGACGTCGGTGGTCAGGGCGGCGGCCAGGGCCGCCCCGCCGCCCGCGCCCAGCAGGGCCAGGGTCGCGGTGGGCAGCACGACGGCGCGGTCCACGGGCACCTTGCGGGCGTAGGCGACGGCGGCCGAGGCGGTGCCGAAGATCGCGCCGAGCTTGTTGGTGCCCAGCAGGGTGGCCAGCGGCGTGGTGGGCGCGGCGACCAGCAGGGCGGGCAGGAGCAGCAGGCCGCCGCCGCCCACGAC
Organism: Nocardiopsis changdeensis; assembly: GCF_018316655.1. Classification (GTDB taxonomy): domain Bacteria; phylum Actinomycetota; class Actinomycetes; order Streptosporangiales; family Streptosporangiaceae; genus Nocardiopsis; species Nocardiopsis changdeensis. The sequence goes on from NZ_CP074133.1 coordinate 3,609,881, forward strand.
GGCGTCGACCCATCCGGCGGCGACGCCGACCAGGAGGAGCAGGCCGAGGATCTCGGGGTCCACGGGTCACCGCCCCCGCAGCACAGGGATGATCATGGGTTCTTTTCGAGCGGGGATGTGCGGGATGAAGAGGGAGAAAGGGGGTGTCCGCGACGAATTCTAGCGGGGTGCGGGCATCCGGAGACGCACCGCACCCCGCCTGACGGCGGCGCCCGGGTCCGGGGGCGCCGCCGTGGTCTAGTGGGGCCCGTAGCGGTCCTCGAACCAGGCGCGGGCGCCCTCCACCACCCGCGGGGGCACGCTGTGCCCGCCGGGGTGCTCCAGCAGCTCCACCCGCGCGCCCAGGGCGGCGAGGTGGTCGGCCAGCAGCCGGGCCTGGTCGGGGGTGCTGATCGGGTCGGCCGCCCCCGCGCCCAGGAAGGCCGCCCTCCCCGCCAGGTCGACCCGGTCGGGGTCGCGGCCCTGCAGCGGGTAGCCGGCGCCCAGCAGCACCGCGCCGTCCAGCACGTCCGGGTGCAGGAGCATCAGGGCGGCGGCGATGTTGGCGCCGTTGGAGAAGCCGACGGCCACCACCGGGGCGCCCAGGCCGTGGTGGTCCAGGGCGGCGGGCACCCAGTCGGCCAGCTCGGCGGCGCGGGCGATGACGTCCCCGACGTCGAAGACGCCCTCGCGCAGCCGCCGGAACCAGCGGTTCATCCCGTTCTCGTCCACCCTGCCGCGCGGGGAGAGCAGGGCCGCGCCCGGGGCCAGGGTCCGGCCCAGCGGGAGCAGGTCGTGCTCGTCGGCGCCGGTGCCGTGGAGCAGCAGCAGGGTGGGCGCCTGGGGGCGGCGGGCGGGTTCGACGACGTGGACGAAGTCGGCGACCGCGCTCACCGGTCGGCGTCCAGGGGCGGCAGGGCCGCGGCGATGGCCTCGCGGTCCGGCTCCAGCCACGGCGGCAGCCGCAGGGAGCGGCCCAGTTCGAGCAGGGGCTCGTCGTAGTCGAAGCCGGGTCCGTCGGTGGCGATCTCCAGCAGCACCCCGCCGGGCTCGCGGAAGTAGATGGAGGTGAAGTAGTTGCGGTCGCGGACCTCGGTCACGCCCACGCCCCGGGCGAGGAGGTCCTCGCGCCAGGAGGCCTGGACGGGGCCGTCGGGTGCGCGGTAGGCGACGTGGTGGACGGTGCCGGCGGCCACGTGCCCGCGTTCGGCGGACGGCCGCGCGAGCACGTCGACGATGGTGCCCACCGCCTCGCCCGCCGCGGCGGTGCGGAAGCGCACCCGGTCGGCGGTCTCGCCCTCCAGCCGGAAGCCCAGCTGGTCGGTGAGCATCGCGGCGGTGTCCTCGACCCGGTTCTCGGTGAGGGTGACCGCGCGGATGCCGCGCACGGCGTGCTCGGTGGGGATGCCGCCCCCGTCCCAGGGATCGGTGTCGTGGTGGTCGGGGGCGGCGGCCAGCTCGATGACCAGGCCGTCGGGGTCGCGCAGGGACAGCACGTCCTCGGCGCCGCGCTCGGCGGGCCGGGTGAAGTCGACGTCCAGGGCTTTGAGGTGTCCGGCCCACCAGCCCAGCGACCCCTCCGGGACGGAGAAGGTGGTGACGGTGGCCTGCCCGGCGCCCTGGCGCCCGCGCGGGGCCCCGGGCCAGGGGAAGAACGTCATGACGGTGCCGGGGTTGCCCGCCCGGTCCCCGTAGTAGAGGTGGTAGGTGGTGGGGTCGTCGAAGTTGACGGTGCGCTTGACCAGGCGCATGCCCAGAACGTTGCGGTAGAAGTCGGCGTTGGCGGCCGGATCCGTGGCGATGGCGGTCACGTGGTGGATCCCCGCGGGGCGTACGTCCATTCGGCACCTCTTTCGAGACCAGGTGGTTGAATCTTAAACCACTTTGGGCGGCCTTCCCCCTCCACGCTCCCCCGCACCGCTCCCCGTTCCGGTCAAGGACACCCCGGCCCCGGGCAATACCTCTTTCCCCGGCCGCAGCCCCAGCCCCGCGACCAGCGCCGACGCGCACAGGAACCCGGCGAACACCAGCGCCGCGCCCCACCCCCAGCGGTCGTAGAAGAGTCCGCCGGCCCAGCCCAGCACGCTCGCCCCCACGTAGTAGGCCAGCGTGTACACCGAGGACGCCTGCGCCCGCCCCTCGCCGGCCCGCCGGGCCGCCCAGGCCGAGGCGGTGGCGTGCGCGCAGAAGAACACGAACGTGAACACCACCAGCCCCACCGCGACCACCGGAAGCCAGGGCACCGCCAGCACCGCCGCCGCGGCGCCCATCACCGCGACCGAGACCGCCAGCACCCGGTAGGGCCCCCACCGGCCCGCGCCCCGCCCCGACCAGGCCGACCCGGCCATCCCCGCGGTGTAGGCGACGAACAGGGACGACGCCACCGCCTGGGAGAGCCCGAACGGCTCGCCCGTCAGCCGGAACCCCAGCAGGTTGTAGACGGTCATGAACGCGCCCATGAGCAGCAGCGCCTGCGCGTACAGCGCCGCCATCCCGGGGGTGGCCAGCGCCGCCCGCCACCGGGAGCGGCCGCCGACCCCGCCGGCCCCGGACCGGGGCGCGCCGCGGGTCCGGCGCGGCAGCGCGCACACGAACACCAGCCAGGCCAGGACTCCCACCGCGGTGGAGGCCGCCACCCCCCACTGCCACCCCCCGGCGGCGGCCGCCCACCCCGAGACCAGGCGCCCGCCCATCCCGCCCAGCGGGTTCCCGGCGATGTACACACCGATCGCCCGGGCGGCGTCGGCCGGGTGCAGCACCTCGGACAGGTGGGCCACCGCCGCCGCGGGCACCCCGCCCAGCGCCGCCCCCTGCACCGCCCGCAGGGCCACGAGCAGCCACAGGTCGCCGGCGAAGGGTGCAGCGCAGCCGACCAGGGTGGCCACCGCCAGGGACACCGCGATCACCCGGGTGCGCCCGAACCGGTCCCCCAGCCCGCTCCACACCAGTGCGAACCCCGCCAGCGCGCCGGTGGCCGCCGACACCGTCAGCGACACCCGCGCCGCCGACTCCCCCAGGTCCTCCGCCAGCTCCGGCAGCACCGGCTGCACCGACCACAGCTGCGCGAAGGTCGCCACCGCCACGGCCACCATCGCCACCACGGTGCGCCGGTAGGCGGAGGTCCCCGCCCGGGGGCGGTCGTCGTCGGTGTGCGCGGAGTCCATGGAACCCACGCTAGAAACCGGCGACCCATACGTCCAATGCATGGACGGGCGCTGATCCATACTGGAACGCATGGAACCCGAGGACGCCGACCGCATCACCCGACTGCTGGCCCCCCGCCTGCACATGCTGGCCGCCCTGGCCCGCACCGAGCACGTCACCCGCGCCGCCGAATCCCTGGGCATGCCCCAGCCCACCCTGAGCAGGGCGATCGCCCGCCTCCAGGAGGACACCGGGCTCACCCTGGTCGAACGCACCGGGCGCGGGGTGCGGCTGACCCGCACCGGCCGCCTGCTGCTGCCGCACGTGGAACGCGCCCTGGCGGACCTGGCCCGCGGGGTGGGCGAGATCACCGACGCGGGGCAGGGCCGGGTCGGCCTCACCTTCCTGCCCACCCTGGGCGTGGAGGTGGTGCCCGCCCTGCTGCGCGACTTCCGCCGCGCCCACCCCGGCGTGCGCTTCACCCTGGTCCAGGAGCCCTGGGCCGACTCCCTGCACCGCGTGGCCGAGGGCGGCGCCGACCTGGCGCTGACCTCGCCGCTGCCCGCCGACCCGCGCCTGGCCTCGACCGTGCTGCACACCCAGGCGCTGCGCCTCGTGGTGCCCGAGCACCACCGGCTGGCGGCCGCCGACCGCGAGATCGCCCTGGCCGAGGTGGCCGCGGAGGAGTTCGTGCTCCTCAAGCCGGGCCGGGGGGTGCGCCACCTGACGGACCTGATCACCGACCGGGCGGCGCTGACACCCGAGGTCGCCTTCGAGGCCGACGACATCGCCACCGCCCGCGGACTGGTCGGCGCCGGGCTGGGGGTGTCGGTGCTGCCCGCGCGCCCGCGCGGCCCCCTGCCGGGCACGGTGGAGCTGGCCCTGGCCGACCCGGACGCGGTGCGGCCGATCGGGGTGGTGCACGCGGCCGGGGGCTCCGGCGGCGGCTACACGCCCCCGGCCGTGGCGACGTTCCTGGACCACGTGCGCCGCCACGGGCCGCGGCTGATCCCCGACCTGACCGGCTGACCCGCGAAAACCCCTTGCCGGGGGGCGGGGGCGGCCGCCACGCTGGCCGCCATGACACGAGAGCGCTCTTCCGAACGACCCGTGGCCCTGGTCACCGGAGTGGGCCGCACCCGCGGCATCGGGGCGGCGGTCGCCCTGCGCCTGGCCGGGGCCGACTGGGACGTCGCCTTCACCCACTGGGCCCCCTACGACGCCCGCATGCCCTGGGGCGCCGAACCCGGCGCCGCCGAGCGGGTCGGCGCCGCCCTGGCCGAACGCGGGGCCGCCCACCTGGCGCTGGAGGCCGACCTCGCCGACCCAGCGGTCCCCGACCGCGTCGTGGAGCGGGTGGGCGCCGAACTGGGCGCGCCCGCCGCCCTGGTCCTGTGCCACTGCGAATCGGTGGACACCTCGCTGCTGGACACCGGTGTGGAGTCCTTCGACCGGCACTTCGCGGTCAACGCCCGCGCCTCCTGGCTGCTGGTGCGCGCCTTCGCCCGCGCCTTCACCGCGCCCCGCGGGTCCGGCCGGATCGTCGCGCTGACCAGCGACCACACCGTCGGCAACCTGCCCTACGGCGCGAGCAAGGCGGCGCTGGACCGGATCGTCGTCGCCGCCGCCCGGGAGCCGGCCCACCTGGGCGTGTCCGCCAACGCGGTGAACCCGGGGCCGGTCGACACCGGGTGGATGACCCCGGAGCTGAAGCGGGAGACGGCCGGGTACACGCCGCTGGGCCGCACCGGCACCCCCGAGGACACCGCCGACCTGGTCGAATTCCTGTGCTCGCCGCGCGGCGGGTGGGTCAACGGGCAGCTGCTGCACAGCGACGGCGGGCTCTCCGCGCCCTCCTGAGCACACGGGGCGGCCGCCGTGTTCCGGATCAGGACGGTATCCGGACCGCGGCGGCCGCGCGCCCCATAGTCGGCCGTAACTTGTCCGAATGTCAACAAAACGGGGGCGGGGCGCCACCGCCCGCAACCGTACCGAGACCCGGACGGTTCTCACTCTCTACTGCGTGCGCCCTACACTTTCCCAGCACCCGACCATCCCGTCATCCGAGGAGGCGCATGCGCAGGGCCCGGCGGCGCGGGCTCGCCCACGAGGCGGCCGACCGCATCCGCGAGTCCATCCTCCAGGGCACCGTGCCCCCCGGCGCACCGCTGCGCGAGGTCGACCTGGCCACCCGCCTGGACGTCAGCCGCGGCTCCGTCCGCGAGGGGCTGGCCCTGCTGGAGCGCGACGGCCTGGTCGTCAGCGAATGGCACCGCGGCGCCCGCGTCATCGAGCTCACGCCGACCGACGTCGACGAGGTCTACACCGTGCGCGGCGCCCTGGAGCGCCTGGCCGCCCACCGCGCCGCCGCCCGTGTCACCGACGCCCGCCTGGCCGAGCTGTCCGGCCTGGTCGACGCCCTGGACCGGGCGCTGTCCGACGACACCGACGCCGTCGAGCTGCTCCGCCTGGACCTGGGCTTCCACGACCTCCTCTACGAGATCGCCGCCAACACCCGGCTGGCGGGCGCCTGGCAGGCCCTGCGCTCCCCGGTCCACCTGTTCCAGCTCACCCGCATCCGGCACTGCCACCCGCACTACCGCCGGGACTCGGTGGAGGAGCACCGCGCCCTGGTCGACCTGCTCCGGCGCCGCGAGGCCGACGCGGCGGCCGCCTGCGCCGAGGCCCACGTGGCCGCCTCCCGCGACGCGCTGATCGCCATGCTCGACACGCGCCCCTCCGGCACCGGCGACGGCTTGGATAGGCTAACCTAACCTCGGCGCGCAAAGGTGCCCGGGCACGTCCCGGGCACCCCGCGCTCCCGTGTGCCCGCTCCCGCCCCCGATTGGACCGACCCGTGCGCCTACCCACCGCCCCGGACGGCAGCCGGGGCTGCTCGGCCCTGGCCCGCTACACCGGCGAGCAGATCGCCGGAACGGCCGGACGCACCGTCGGATGGCTGCTCATCGAGCACCCCGGCCCCTGGCGCCACCCCGCCTTCACCAGCCCCGGGCTGGACGGGGGCGTCGTCTCCGCCCTGGCCGCGCGGATCGCCGGCCACGACGTCAGGCCCCAGCTCATCAAGCGCCCCGGCGCCGCGCGCGACGCCGACGGGCCGCGCCGCGCCTACCTGGCCCACGTCAGCCGCACCTCCCCCTGGGTGCGGCGCGTCGACTTCACCGACCAGGCCGAGCTGCTGGACATCGACGTCACCGCCGCCGAGCGCCCCGTACCACCGGACTTCGGCACCCCCGTCGACCACACGCTGTACCTGGTCTGCACCCACGCCAAGAAGGACCCCTGCTGCGCCGTCCTGGGCCGCCCGGTGGCCGCCGCCCTGGCCGACACCGACGCCGAGGTCTGGGAGACCACCCACGTGGGCGGCGACCGGTTCGCCGCCAACCTGGTCGCCCTGCCCCAGGGCGCCTACTTCGGCCGCCTGGACCCCGTCTCGGCCGTGCACACCGTCACCTCGCTGGAGAAGGGGCTGCTGGTCCCCGACAACTTCCGCGGCCGGTGCAGCGACTCCTCCGCCGTCCAGGCGGCCGAGGCGGCGCTGCGCATGCGCCTGGGCACCGTCGGCACCGACGAGGTCACCCACCTGGGCGAGGAGGAGGTTCCCGGCGGCGTCCGCGTCACCCTGGGCCACGACCGCGGCCTGTACACGGTCGCCGTCGCCCGCGAGGAGGGCGCGGCCTGTCCGGCCACCTGCTCGGCGGCCGAGCCCAGCCGCCCGGTCCACCACCGCGTCACCGAGATCGAGGGCCTGCCCGCCCACGTCTGACGGCGCGGGGCGGTGCGCCCCCGGCCCGGACCGGGCTTCACCCCCGGCCGGAGCCGGGCACCCGCACGTGCGCGCACCGGCCCGTGTCCGCGTCCACCCGCCACCCGGCGGCGCGCAGCGCGTCCGCGTAGGCGCCGACCTCCGCGGTGAACCACCCCCCGTCCTCCCGCTGCGAGCGCCGGCCCTCGCCGTGGTAGACGTACAGGAGCCGCCCGCGCGGCTCCACGTAGAAGCCCCTGGGCTCCCCCGCCGCCGTCCAGTCCATGGGCGCGTGCCCGGCCGCCCGCAACACGGCCACCGCCCGGAGCACCCCGGGGGGCGAGCCCTCCCACGCCGGCGTCCCCTGCCCGCCCCACCACTCCGTGCCCGCCGCCTCCACGGGCGCGGCCTCACCCCGTGCGCGCCGCGCCAGGGCCGCGTCCAATCCGGCACGGGAGGCCAGGACCCCGCGCTGGATGCCGTACTCGTTCCCGGAGCGGTACGGCAGCCCCTGGGACTCGCGCTCCTCCAGGTGGTCCAGGTGCTCGCGCAGCGCGGCCAGGCCCGCCTCCGTGACGCGGAAGGCGTAGCCGCGGCTCGGGGGGTCGCACGGGGCGAGGAGCCCGGCGCCGACCAGCCACTCCCGGCGCCGCCGGTCGCCGACGGAGGTGCGGAGGGCGAGGAGGTGCGGTCTGGCGCCCAGGTCGTAGAGGTCGACGAAGCGGGCCGGGGTGAGGCGGCCGGGCATGGGGGTCTCCCTTGTGTCGGGGGCGGTGGCGGGGCGCCCGCCCGGGTGCGGCGGAGGCGGCCACCGCCACCTTGGCCGGTCCCTCCGACAGTCCGCGCTCCTGCTGTTCCGTCCAGGGCGTCGGAGCTGCGCTGTCGCGTCCCCGACCGCGGCGATGAGCGCACCGCCGTTCGCGGCCGGCGCCGGTCGCCGGAGGCCGTCCTATCCGCCGGCGGGCTCCCCCGCCGGCTCCGCGCCCCCGGCGACCTCGGCGGTGGCGCGGGTCTGGGCGGCCGCGGCCCGGGTGAGGTACCCGGCGATGAGGGCGAGCTGGTCGGCGTCGTAGCCGGCGTGGACCTCGCCGAGCTCGCGCATGAGGGGGCCGAACACCTCGGCGGCGCGCTCGGCCGGGACGCCGGTGAGGGTGACCACGACCCGGCGGCGGTCGCTCTCGTCCCTGCCGCGCGTGATCATGCCGCGGCGCTGGAGCCGGTCCAGGACGCCGGTGACCGAGGCGGGGGCCAGCCCGGAGTGGCGGACCAGCTCGCCCGCGGTACAGGGGCCGTGCCGCTCCAGCAGGTCCATCATCTTCCAGTCGCTGGGACCGATGCCCAGGCGCTCGCCCACCGCGGTGTGGAACATCACCGCCGCGGCCGAGAGCACGCGCCCGGCCTCCTCGACCTCGCGCAGCGCCCTGTCCCGATCCATGCCTTCTCCGTTCCGCCGGTCTCTTCGCACGCCCGCGGGGCACCACGCCCTTGACCGCGGCGACCCCTCCGAATATATTTCGTTCGACCGAACGAAATAATATCGCCTCTTCCAGGAGACCATCATGCGCGTACTCGTCAGCGGCGGCGGCATCGGCGGCCCCGCACTGGCGCTGGCCCTGCGCCGGGCCGGCATCGACGTCCGGACCTTCGAGGCCCACCCCGGCCCCGCCGCCGGCCTGGGCTCCCACCTGGGCCTGGCCCCCAACGGGCTCGCCGTCCTGCACGCCCTGGGCGCGGGCGAGGACGTCATCGCCCACTCCGCCTTCCCCAGCGACACCATCGAGTTCACCAACGGCCGCGGCCGCGTCCTGGGCCGCCTCCGCGACGGCTCCGCCGAACACGGCGACCGCCTGCGCACCCGCACCATCACCCGCGGCCGACTCCAGACCGTCCTGGCCGAGGCCGCCGCGCGGGCCGGGGTCCCCGTCGCCTACGGCAGGCGGCTGGTCTCCCACACCGACCACGGCGACCACGTCACCGTCTCCTTCGCCGACGGCGGCACCGCCCGGGGCGACGTCCTCATCGGCGCCGACGGCATCCACTCCCCCGTCCGCCGCACCATGGACCCCGCCGCACCCGGCCCCGCCTACACCGGCCTGCTCAACATGGGCGGCTCCCTGCCCGCGCACCTGCTGCCCGCCACCCCCGCGGGCACCACCCGCATGGTCTTCGGCCGCCGCGCCTTCCTCGGCTACCAGACCGGGGAGGAGACCGCCCTGTGGTTCGTCAACCTGCCCCACCCGGACGTCGGGCCCGACACCCCCGCGCCCGCGGGCGGCTGGCAGCGGTACGTCCTGGACCGGTTCTCCGGCGACGCCCCCTACATCGCCGCCGCCCTCGCCCACGCCGACCCCGCCGCGTTCACCCCGACGGGCATCCACGACATCGCCTCGCTGCCCCGCTGGAGCAGGGGCCGCGTCGGCCTGCTCGGCGACGCCGCCCACGCCATGGCCCCCTCCAGCGGGCAGGGCGCCTCCCAGGCCCTGGAGGACGCCCTGGTCCTGGCCTCCTGCCTGCGCGACATCGACGACCCCGCACAGGCCCTGGCCACCTACGAGCACCTGCGCCGCGACCGCGTCGAACGCGTCGTGGCCCTGGGACGGCGCCAGGGCTCCCCCAAACTCGCCGGAAACGCCGTCAGCGCGTTCCTGCGCGACCTCGCCCTGCCCCTGGTGTTCAGGGCCGTCGCCCGCACCGACCCGCACCGCGAGGTGTTCTCCCACCGCATCGACCCCGACCGGCCGGTCCGGCCCGCCGGGGTCGTCCGGTGAACGCCGCTCAGCCCCAGAAGCCGAAGCTGTACAGCAGCCCGTTGGTCGCCGCCATCACGCCCAGCGCCAGCACCGCGCCGGTCACGAACGAGGTCCGCAGCGACCGCACCAGGAACTCCAGCGACACCAGGTTGTTGAGGATGAAGTAGCCCAGCATCGTCGCGTGCCAGAACCCGTCCATCGACAGGGGCTCGAACACGAAGACCGAGCCGTTCCACACGTCGGTCTCGGTGGTGAACCACTCCCACGCCAGCGCCGCACCGTACCCCAGCGGGATCTGGATGAACGGCAGGATCAGCAGCGGCAGCAGCTTGGCGAAGCTCCACAGGCTCGGCCGCCCCGCCTCGCGGGCCTCGGCCTGCGCCCGGCGCGCCGCCTCCTGCTCGGCGCGCACCCGCTCGCGGTGGGCCCGGTCCGCCTCCTGGCGGCGTCGGTGCTCCACCTGCTCCTCGTGGCGGCGCCGCTGCTGGGCCGCGTACTCCTCCTGGCGGCGGCGCTCCTGCTCCTGGCGCTCCTGCTGGGCGCGCAGCTGCTCCTGGTGGCGCTCGTACTCGCGGCGGCGCAGCTCCTCGGCGTCGGCCCCGGGCGCCCCGCGCCGCCCCCCGTACAGGTCGGCGTAGGGGTCGTTCGGAGCGGACGCCCCCGAGCCGTACCCCTGGTCCTGCGCGGGCATCCGCCGGGTGGAGTCGTGCCCCTGCCCGGCACCGTACGGCTGCGCCTGCTGCGTCGCGTCGTAGCCCTGGGCCTGGCCCGCGCCGTACTGCTGCGTGGGCGCGTACCCCTGTCCCTGTCCCTGTCCCAGGACCGAGGTCGCCCCCTGGTCCTGGGCCGCGGGAGGCGTCACCCGCGTGGCCGCGTCGTCGCCCCACGCCCCGGCCGCCGCTCCCGCGGCACCGCCGGCCACCGCGCCCCACACCCGTGTCGGGTCCGCGGAGCCCTCGCCGCGGCCGTGGGCGCCGGTCGGCTCCGCCGACGACAGCGCCCGGTTGACCGTCGCCACCTGCTCCTGCACACCCGCCATCACCGCGGGCGGCAGCCACGCGGCCCCGGCGGGCACCTCGCCCAGGTAGTCCAGGATCTCGCCCGGCGTGGGGCGGCCCCGCACGTCCTTGCTCAGGCAGGCCGCCACCAGGTGCCGCAGCGACTCCGGCACCCGCGACAGGTCCGGCTCGCTGCTGATGATCCGCATGACCATCGTCGGCATCGCCCCCTCGCCGAAGGGGCCCGTGCCCCCGGCCGCGTATGCCAGCACCGCACCGTAGGCGAACAGGTCGCTGGCGGGGGTCAGCGTCTCCCCCTGCACCTGCTCCGGGCTCATGAACCCCGGCGTGCCGATGATCGACTGCGTCGCCGCCGTCCCGTCCGTGGCCCGCGCGATCCCGAAGTCGATCACCCGCGGCCCGTCCTCGGCCAGCAGCACGTTGCCGGGCTTGAGGTCCCGGTGGATCAGCCCCACCCGGTGGATCTCCGCCAGCGCCTCGGCCAGGCCGGCCGCCAGCACCCGCACCGTCGGCTCGGGCAGCGGGCCGTGGGCCGCCACCGCGTCGTCCAGCGGCAGGGAGGGGACGTAGGAGGTGACCAGCCACGGCACCTCGTCCTCGGGGCCCGCGTCGATCACCGGCGCCGTGAACGCGCCGCTCACCTGGCGGGCCGCGTTCACCTCACGGGCGAACCGCTCCCGGAACGCGGCGTCGGTCGCCATGTGCGGGTGGATCCGCTTGATCGCCACGGCCCGCCCGCCCGCGGACCGGCCCAAGAACACCTGGCCCATACCGCCCGCCCCCAGGCGTGCGATCAACCGGTACCGGCCGATGCGATCGGGATCGGTGCTCTCAAGGGGACCCAACGTCCTCAGTCCTTCCGCATTCGCCGAGTCTGGTCGCGCCTCGTACACCACACGTGCACCAGACCCCAGCGATCGTAGCCAACCCGGCGGGTCCCGCGGACCCGCGGCGCCCCGCGCCGTCGGGCGCGCCGCTCCGCACCTGCGGTCCGCTCCCCCCGCGGTGCGCCGACAACGCCCCACCGCCCCCGGGAGTTCCCCCCTGGCCTGCATCGGCCAACTCGTCCCGGGCCGCAGCGCCCCCGCACCCGGCCCGCCTAGGGTCGTAGCGTCGAGAGGAGCGCCCATGCAGGTCCTGAACTCCCTGCGGACCGACGCCCGCCTGCGCATGTTCCAGGCGATGACCTGGGCCGCCGCCCAGCGGGGGGACCACGCCTCCCGCCTGATGCACCACCCCTGGCGCGCGAACCCCTACCCCACCCACCGGCGCCTGCGAGCCCAGGGGGCCCTCGTCCGCAGCCGGTTCGGGTTCCGCACCGCCACCTCCCACGCCCTCGTCCAGGGCATCCTGCGCGACCGCTCCCTAGGCGTGCGCCCGGAGGGCCCCACGGCCGAACCGACCGGCGTGGACCTGATCGACCTCTCCTTCCTCACCCGCAACCCTCCCGAGCACACCCGGCTGCGCGCCCTGGCCCGGCCCGCGTTCACGCCGCGCATGATGGAGCGGTACGCCGTCGAGATCGAGAAGATCACCCACGACCTGCTGGACCGCGCCCTGGCCAAGGGGCGCTTCGACCTCATGGCCGACTTCGCCCAGCCGCTGCCCATCGCGGTCATCACCCGGCTGCTGGGCGTGCCCGACGACGACCACGCCGCGTTCGTGGAGATCGGCGCGGCCATCGGGTCGTCCCTGGACGGGCCCCGCTCCGCCCGCCACCTGCGCCGCATCCAGGACGCCTCGGACCGCCTGGACGCCCTGTTCGACCACCTGATGCGGCTGCGCCGCGCCGACCCGCGCGAGGACGTCGTCTCCTCCCTGACCGCCGCCACCGACGCCGGGGAGATCACCCCCCGGGAGATGGCCGCGATGTGCCGGCTGCTGCTCGTCGCCGGGTTCGAGACCACCGTCAACCTCATCGGCAACGGCACCGCCGCCCTGCTGCGCCACCGCGACCAGTGGGACCTGCTCACCGCCGACCCCGGCCTGGCCGGGAACACCGTCGAGGAGGTCCTGCGCTACGACCCGCCGGTGCAGATGACCTCCCGCTGGGTGAACCGGGACACGTCCATAATGGGACACGAACTGCGCCGGGGGAGCTACATCCTGTGCTCCATCGGGGCCGCGGGACGCGACCCCGACCGCTTCGCCGACCCCGACCGGTTCGACATCACCCGTACCGACGCATCCGACCACCTCGCCTTCTCCGGCGGCATCCACTACTGCCTGGGGGCGCCGCTGGCACGGCTGGAAGGGCGCATCGCCCTGCACGCCCTGGCCACCAGGGCACCGCGGCTGCGCCCCGCCGGCCGGCCCGTCCACCGGCCCACCACGACCCTGCGCGGCCTGGCCGCCTTCCCCGTCACCACGGGAGAGGGGTGAGGGGTGACCGGGCACCGCACCAGCGGGCACGGCAGGCCCGCGCCCGTCAACGGAAAGGGGGTGCTGTTGACCGCCGCCGCCCTGTGCGCCGTCGTCCTCACGGTCACCGGCGTCCTCGTCGCCGTCCTGCCCGAACCAGAGCAGGAGGGCCACCTGCTGCCCGGGCTCGCCCGCGCCCGGGGCATCGACCTGGGCGTCGCGGTGGCCGTCGACCCCCTGGCCCACGACCGCCGCTACCGGGGCATCGTCGAGGACCACTACACCTCGGTCACCGCCGAGAACACCATGAAGTGGGAGCACGTCCAGCCCGAACGGGGCGAGTTCGACTGGAGCGGCCCCGACGCCGTCGTCGACTTCGCCGCCGAGAACGGCCTCAACGTGCGCGGCCACACCATGCTCTGGCACAACCAGCAGCCCGACTGGCTCGCCGGCGGCGACTGGGACGCCGAGAGCCTGAGCGCGGTCGTCCACGAGCACGTCACCACCGTCATGGAGCGCTACCGCGGCCGCGTCTCCGCCTGGGACGTCATCAACGAGCCCCTGGAGGACGGCGGCCCGGACATGCGCCGCAACCTCTGGTACGAGGTCCTGGGCCCCGACTACATCGCCCAGACCCTCTACAGCGCCCACGCCGCCGACCCCGACGCCGAGCTCTACATCAACGAGTTCGGCATCGAGACCGCCGGCCCCAAGGCCGACGCCCTCTACGCCCTGGTGTCGGACCTGGTCGAGCGCGGGGTCCCGCTGCACGGCATCGGCTTCCAGTCCCACTTCGTGCACGGCAACGTGTCCGAGGACCTCGCCGACCAGATGCGCCGCTACACCGACCTGGGCCTGGAGGTCGCCGTCACCGAACTGGACGTGCGCATCCCCGAGCCCGTCACCGACGAGGACCTGCGGGAGCAGCGCGGCGAGTACCGCGACGTCCTGGCCGCCTGCCTGGAGGTCGAGGGCTGCGTCAACGTGACCGTCTGGGGCGTCACCGACGCCCACTCCTGGATCCCCGAGTGGTTCCCCGGCACCGACGCCGCCCTGCCCTTCGACACCGCCTACCGGCCCAAGCCCGCCCTGTCGGGCATGGTCGACGCCCTCTCCCGGCGCGGCGGCCGCCGGCCGGCGCCGGCCGGCGACCCCGGTCGGCGCACCCGCCCCGCCCGCTAGGCTGCGGCACCATGACCGTCCGTGTGCCCGCCCGCGTCGCCGCCGCCCTCACCCGCTTCTGCGGGCCCGACTGGGTGGCCGACCTGCCCCGCCGGGCCGCCGAGCGCCTGGACGCCTGGGGCCTCGCCCCCGCCGGCGACCCCCTGCACGGCGCCGTCTCCCTGGTCCTGCCCGTCACCACCGCCGACGGCCGCCCGGCCATGCTCAAGATCCAGCCCGTCGACGCCGAGACCCGCGGCGAACCCGACGCCCTGCGCGCCTGGGACGGCGACGGCTGCGTCCGCCTCCTCGACCACGACCCCGGCAGCGGCGACCTGCTCCTGGAGGCCCTGGACCCCGGCCGCGACCTGGACTCCACCATCGACGCCCACGGCATCGACCGGGCCCTGGAGACCATCGCCGGACTGCTCACCACCCTCAACGCCCGCCCCGGGCCGCCCGGCCTGCGCCGCCTGGGCCCCATGACCGAACGCCTCGTCGCCCGCGCCCGCCGCCTGCGGGCCGCCGCCGACCCGCCCGGCGACCTGGACGCCGCCCTGGACCGGTGGGCGGGTGTGGCCGCCGCCGTCGCCCCCGAGGCCGGGGACCGCCTGCTGCACTGGGACCTGCACTACCAGAACGTCCTGGCCCCGCTCCCGGGCACCGGCCGCGGCCCCTGGCTGGCCATCGACCCCAAGCCCCTGGCCGGCGACCCGGGCTACGAGCTGCTGCCCGCCCTGTGGAACCGCTTCCCGTCCGGCCCCGGCGCCGAGCGCCTGCTGCGCCGCCGCTTCGACCTGCTCACCGAGGCCACCGGCGCCGACCGGGAGCGGGCCCGCGCCTGGACCCTGGTCCGCGTCCTGGAGAACACCGTCTGGTCCCTGGAGGAGGGCGACACCGCCCGCCCCGCGCAGATGCTCGCCCTGGCCCGCGCCCTGGGGTCCTGACCCCGCCACACGGCGGGCACCACCCCGCCGCACGCCGCTACCGCCCCGCCCGGCGGCGTCCGCACAATGGGGTCCCGCGCACCGACACCGACGGGAGACCTCCGTTGACCACACCGCCTCCGCCGCCCTTCGACCCCGAGCTGTCCGCCGCCCTGGCCCTGATCGGCGACCAGATCACCCCCTCCATCACCCCCGACCTCATCGACGCCATCCGGACCGCCCGCGCCGGCCTTCCGGTCGAGGGCGACTTCGCCCACGGCGGCGACTTCACCGAGCACGCCCTCACCTTCCCGGGCCGCGACGGCGCCGACGTCCCCCTGCTGCTGTGGCGGCCCACCTGGACCACCGAGCCCACCGGGCTGCTGTACTGGATCCACGGCGGCGGCATGATCCTGGGCACCCACCGCGGCCCCGAGATCCCCGACCTGCTCGCCACCGCCCGCGAACTGGGCCTGGCGGTGGCCTCCGTCGGCTACCGGCTCGCCCCCGAGCACCCCCACCCCACCCCCGTGGAGGACTGCTACGCCGGGCTGGTCCACCTCACCTCCGGCGCCGCCGCCCACGGCCTGGACACCGCCCGGGTCGTGGTGGGCGGGGCCAGCGCCGGCGGCGGCCTGGCCGCGGCCACCGCCCTGCTGGCCCGCGACCGCGGCGGCCCCGCCCTGGCCGCGCAGCTGCTGATCTACCCGATGCTCGACGATCGCAACGACAGCGTCTCCGCCCACCAGATGGCGGGCCTGGGCGTGTGGGACCGCACCTCCAACGACACCGGCTGGAACGCCCTGCTGGGCGGGGCCGCGGGCGGTCCCGACACCTCCCCCTACGCCGCCCCCGCCCGCGCCGCCGACCTGTCGGGGCTGCCCCCGGCGTTCCTGGACGTGGGCTCGGCCGAGACCTTCCGCGACGAGGTCGTCGACTACGCCGCCCGCATCTGGCGGGCGGGCGGCGTCGCCGAACTCCACGTGTGGCCCGGCGCCTTCCACGGCTTCGACTCCTTCGCCCCGCACGCCGCCCTGTCCCGCCAGGCCACGGCCGCACGCCTTCCCTGGCTGCGCCGCACCCTCGGCGTGTGAGGCAGGGCACACTGGTTCCATGAGGGAACTGCTGGGCCGCATCAGCGCACTGGACCCCCAGGCCGGGGACGCCGTCAAGGTCATCGCCTACTTCGACCGGCTGCACGGCACCGGCCTGGAACCCCTGGTGCGCGGTGCGGCCGCCCTGGCCGGGCACCCCGCCGCGCTCACGGACCCGGCCCGCGCCCTGTCCCTGCGCGCCCTGCCCGACGGCCGCCTCACCCGCGCCCCGCAGCCGCCCCCGGACCCGTCCTGGCCGACCGCCACCGCGGGGACCGCCCTGCTGTGGCTGGAGGTGCCCGGCCCCGCCGGACCGGTCCTGGACATGGTGCTGGAGCGTGCCGCGGTCGCCGTCCTGGACCACCTGGACCGCTCCCCGGCCCCCGCCCTCCCCCTGGCGGCGGTGCTCACCGACCCCGCCCGCGGCGAGGACGAGCGCCTGGCCGCGGCCCGCCGCGCAGGGATCGGGCCCGCCGCCCGCCGCGCGGTCCTGGCCCCCCGCCGGGGCCCGGTGCGCCTGCTCTCCCCCGGCGAGGACCCCGGCACCGCCCGCGCCGGGCTGGGCCCGGCCGTACCGGTCGCCGACCTGCCCGCGTCCCTGGCCGACGCGCGCCGCGCCCTGCGCTTCACCGCCGCCGGGTCGGGCGCCGACCCCGGCCCCCGCCTCGTCCGTGCCGAACACCTGGGCGCCCTGCTGCCCCTGGCCGACACCGTCGCCCCCGGCGACGCGCCCCCGCCCGACGTGACCGCCCTGGAGCGGCTGGCCCGCACCTCCACCGCCCTGATCGCCCTGGCCGACGCGCTGGCGACCGCGTCCAGCGTGCGCGCGGCCGCCACGGCGCTGGGCGTGCACCACTCCACCGCCCAGCAGGGCCTGGAACGGCTGGAACGCCTCCTGGGCTGGAGCGTGCGCACCGTCCCGGGGAGGCTGCGCCTCCAGGTGGCCCTACACGTGCGCCGCCTCCACCTGCCCGACTGACCCCCGCACGCCCCGGCGGTGGTCGGTCGGCGACACCCCGCGCACCCGCTTGAACGCGGCGCTGAACGCGAACGCGTCCGCGTAGCCCACCCTGCGGGCGATCGCCCCCACCGTCTCGGCGGTGTCGCGCAGCAGGTCCGCGGCCAGGGTCATCCGCCACTCGGCCAGGTACGCCATCGGCGGCACCCCCACCAGCGCCGTGAAGTCCCGGGCCAGCGTCGCCCGCGACACCCCGCACACCTCGGCCAGCCCCGCCACCGTCCACGCCGCGTCGGGCCGGTTGTGCACCGCCCGCAGCGCCGCCCCCACCACCGGGTCGGCCAGCGCCGTGTACCAGGCGGGCGGGTCG
Source organism: Nocardiopsis changdeensis (assembly GCF_018316655.1). Lineage (GTDB taxonomy): Bacteria > Actinomycetota > Actinomycetes > Streptosporangiales > Streptosporangiaceae > Nocardiopsis > Nocardiopsis changdeensis. The sequence continues at coordinate 3,627,406 of NZ_CP074133.1, forward strand.
GCCTCGGGCCGGTCGAACCAGGTCCGCAGGGTCGAGACCAGCGCCAGGTCCAGCAGCCGGTCCAGCACCACCTGCTGGCCCGGCACCTGGCAGTCCACCTCGTTGAGGATCATCTGCGTGAGCGGGTCGTGGCAGGCGTCGGCGGGCACCACCAGCACCTCCGGCAGCGCCGACAGCAGCCGCCGCCCCACCTCCCCGGTGACGTCGTAGCCGCCGCTGAGCAGCAGGTCGGGGGCGTCGAACGACCGGCCGTAGGTGCGCACCCCCAGCACGACGTCCTCGTCGAGGGGCTCGCCGTCCGGCCCCAGGCAGACCTGTTCCGACAGGACGGTGCAGGTGGTGGCGGCGTCGGCCGGGTGGGCGACGGTGTGGGCGCCGGGCCCGCGCAGCACCGCGATGTCACCGGCCTCCAACGGCAGGGGGCCGCCCCGCCCGGGAGCGACCCAGGCCCGGCCCCGCACCATCGTGACCAGTGTCAGGGGCAGGGCGTGGTCGAAGCGCACCGACCAGGGCGGCTCCATCAGGGAACGGCTGAACAGGGCCCCGCGGGCCCGGACCCCGTCGAGGAGGTCGGAGAGTGCGTCCATGCCGTAGACGATCGCACATGCAGGCGAGACTCGCGACCATGGATCGTCTCAGCCGGGGGTGATGGACTTCCCCCATGACGAACACCGACCCCATCCTGGTCATCGGCGGCACCGGCACCACCGGTCGCCGCATCGCCCGCCTGCTCGCCGAGCGGGGCCGCGCCGTGCGCGTCGCCTCGCGCAGCGCGGCCCACCGCTTCGACTGGACCGACCCCGCCACCTGGGACGCCGCCCTGGACGGGGTGCGCACCGCCTACGTCGTCCCCAACGACACCGAACCGCACACCCCCGAGCTCGTCGCCGCCGCCCGGGACCGCGGCCTGGAGCGCATGGTCCTGCTCTCGGCCCGCGGCTCCGACGACCCCGGCTACTACGCCGACCGCCGCAACACCGACAACGGCCACCTCCAGGGCGAGCAGGCCCTGTCCGCCAGCGGCCTGGAATGGACCGTGCTGCGCCCCACCTGGTTCGCCCAGAACTTCACCGAGGGGTTCTTCTCTCCCCTGGTCGAGGCGGGGGACCTGCGCCTGCCCACCGGGGAGGGCGCGTGCCCGTTCGTCGACGCCGACGACATCGCCGAGGTCGCCGTCGCCGCCCTCACCGGCGACGGGCACCAGGGCCGCACCTACGAGCTGACCGGGCCGCGCCCCCTGACCCTGCACGAGGTCGCCCGGGTGTTCACCGCCGCGACCGGCCGCACGGTGGTCCACACCCCCGTCACCCCCGACGCCTTCATCGCCGAGCAGACCGGGGCCGGCGTCCCCGCGGACCTCGCCGAGGTGCTGGCCGACCTCATGGGCCCGCTGGCCCGCGGGCGCGAGGCCCACCCGTCCACCGGGGTGGAGGACGCCCTGGGCCGCCCGCCCCGCTCCCTGGAGGACACCCTCAGTCGGCGAGGGTGATCCCCAGCGCTCCCAGCAGCAGGCGCGCCTGCGCGGGGCCGATCATCGCCCCGCGCAGGTACTGCGCCTGCTCCACCGTGAACTCGCCCAGGTCGGCGCCGCGCAGGTCCGCGCCCGCCAGCCTCGCCCCGACCAGCGAAGCCCCGCGCAGCCGCGAGTCCACCCACACCGTCTCGCGCAGGTCCGCCGCCGACAGGTCCGCCTCGTCCAGCCGCAGCCCCTCCAGCACCCGGCCCCGCAGGTCGATGCCCTTGCACCGGGCCAGCATCAGGTTGCAGTGGTCGAACGCGTACCCCACCCCGCGCAGCGACGTCAGCCCCGCCCCCGTCATCCGGCACCCCGAGAACACCGCGTCGGTCAGCAGCGCCCCCTGCCACCGGGTGTTGGCCAGGTCCACCCGCTCGAACCGCGCCTCGGTGCACTCGGCCCCGCCGAACACCGCCCCCGCGGCCCCGCCGCCGACGAACCGGGTCCCCTCCAGCTCCGCGCCCTCCAGGCGCGCCCCGTCCAGCCGGCAGTCCCGCACCACCGCCTCGGCCAGGTCCACCCCGCGCAGGTCCGCCCCCGACAGGTCGCACCCCACCAGCTCCCGGGGCGCGCCCCCCGCGCTCCCCCACTCCTCCCGCAGATCGGCCCCCGCCAGATCCGCGCCCTGCAACGACTCCCGAGAAACATCCGTGCCCATGGGCGCGCACCCTACCGTGCACCGCCGACAACGCGCCGCCGGAACCGCTCAGTCGCGCAGCTTCAGCGCCAGGAACAGGTCCACCCGGTGCTCCAGGTTGCTCAGGTCCCGGCCGGTCAGCTCCTCCACCCGGCCGATCCGGTACCGCAGCGTGTTCACGTGCACGTGCATCGCCGCCGCGCACCGCTGCCAGGACCCCGAGTGCTCCAGGAACCGCTCCAGCGTCTCCACCAGCTCCGACCGGTGGTCCCGGTCGTAGGCCACCAGCGGGCCCAGCAGCCGCTCCCGGTAGGAGCTCTGCACCTCCTCCGGCACCGACGCCAGCAGCAGCTCGTGGGAGTCGATCTCCGCCCCCGCGATCACCCGCCACCGCCCGCCCCGCAGCTCCGCCAGCCGCCGCGCGTGCCGGGCCTCCACCGCCGCGCCCCGCAGCTCCGGGACCCCGCGCGCCGCCGAGGACGACCCCAGCGCCAACCGGTGGTCCAGCAGGCCGCCCTCCAGCACCCGGGCCCCGGCCACCAGCACCGTGCGCACCCGCTCGGCCGCCTCCCGGGGGTCGCCGCCCGCGGGCACCGGGACCAGCGCCAGCGTGTCGCCGTCCCCGTCCCCGGTGACCACCGCGCCGGGCAGGTCGGCCACCAGCTCGGCCACCACGTGCCGGGTCAGCTCGCCCGCCCGCGGCGCGGGCAGCATCACGGCGCTGACCACCACGTGGTCCTCGCCCCCGCCCTGCGGAGTGCCCCGCAGCAGCGCCGCCACCTCGTCGAACCGCTGCGCCGCCAGCAGCCGGGCCACCCCCTCCAGGTGCCGGGCCTCGGTGCTCCACCGGTCCTCCACCCGCCCCCGGGCCAGCACCGCCACCGACCCCAGCTCGGCGACCGTCTCGCGCTCCTCCTCCGACCACACCGCCTCGTCGCCGGCGCACACCAGCAGCCACCGCGACAGCGGATGCGACCGCGACGTGGCCACCTCCCGCACCGTCACGACCGCCTCCCCGGCCCCCGGCACCCGAGTGGTGTGCGGCAGCAGCGGCCACGCCAGGGCCCGGGCCGCCAGCCACTCCCGCTCGGCCGCGCCCAGCCCCGCGCCGTCGCCGGCCACCAGCCGGCCCGTCGGCGAGACCACCCACGCGCGCACCCCGACCTGCGCCGACGCCCGCGCGAACACCTCCGCGAAATCCGCGCCGGCGGCCACCTCCGCCACCGCCTGGCGCAACCGGTCCCGGTGCCGCGCCAGCCCCGCGAACCGGCGCCGGGTGTGCGAGCCCAGCACCTCCTCCGTCACCGCGCCGAACGACGTCTCCGGCGGAACCTCCACCAGCGGCATCCCCCGCCGCAGGCACGCCTGCACCAGGTCCTCGGGCACCGAGCCCAGCGCCGTCCCCGCCCCGATCGCCACCGCGCCGGCCGACTCCACCGACGCCACGAACCGGTCCGAGTCCCCTGGACCCTCACGCCACATCATCCCGGTGAGCACCAGCTCGCCCCCGCGCAGATACCGCGCGGGCTCCAACAGGTCGGTGGTGTAGGCCCACCCCACCTCGCGGTCGGCCTCCTCCGCCCCCGCCAGGAAGCGCAGGTGCAGCCGCTCGACCGCGATCAAATCGCCAAGACGCATGAACGTCCCTCTTGAGTCCGTGTGTCGATGATGGTCCCCGAGACCTTACGGGAGTTCAGTGGTGGGGAAGTACGAACCCTCCCACGGGCACCACTTGGAGGAAACGACCAACGATAACCGTTCGTTCCGCCATCACTTCATGTCATCGCCGCCTGGAAGCGACGACACCGGAGTGCTGTACTTCACACAACCCACCGGTCAAGTCAACGCGAGGACCCTCACACATGCGATTCCTGAGCCCCTCCACCCTGCAGGAGGCGCTTGAGGCCAAGGCCGAGCACCCCGACGCCGTCCCGATCACCGGCGGCACCGACGTCATGGTCGAACTCAACTTCGACAAGCGCAGGCCCGACATCCTGCTCGACCTGACCCGCGTCGCCGAACTCTCCCGCTGGGAGGCCGCCGGCGACGGCCACACGCGCCTGGGCGCCGCGGTCCCCTACAGCCGCATCATCGCCGAGCTGCCCGCCCTGGCACCGGGACTGGCCAAGGCCTCCCGCACGGTCGCCTCACCGCAGATCCGCAACCGCGGCACCGTCGGCGGCAACCTCGGCGGCGCCTCCCCCGCCGGGGACGCCCTCCCGCCGCTGCTGGCCGCCGACGCCACCGTCGAACTCGCCTCCACCCGGGGCACCCGCCGTGTCAGGGCCCGCGACTTCTTCCTCTCGTTCCGCACCACCGCGCGCCGGGACGACGAACTGATCACCGCGATCCTGCTGCCCGCACCCGCCGGTCCCCAGCACTTCGCCAAGATCGGCACCCGCAACGCCATGGTCATCGCCGTCACCTCCTTCGCCCTGGCCCTGGACACCGGCGCACGCACCGTCGGCACCGGCATCGGCTCCGCCGGACCCACCCCGCTGCGCGCCGAGGCCGCCGAGGACTTCCTCGCCCAGGAGATCGACTGGGACTCCCCCGGGCCCCTGCCCGAGGCCACCGTCCGCCGCTTCGGCGAACTCGTCGCCGCCGCCGCACGCCCCATCGACGACCAGCGCGGCAGCGCCGCCTACCGGCGCCACGCCCTGTCCGTCATGGCCCGCCGCACCCTGACCTGGTCCATCACCGACTACCGCAAGGAAGCCGCCGCATGCGCGTGAACATCAACGTCAACGGCCAGGACGTCACCGCCGACGACGTCTGGCCCGGAGAGAGCCTCCTGTACGTCCTGCGCGAACGCCTGGGACTGCCCGGCAGCAAGAACGCCTGCGAACAGGGCGAATGCGGCTCCTGCACCGTCTACCTCGACGACGTCACCGTCTGCTCGTGCATGGTCGCCGCGGGCCAGGCCGAAGGCCGCCGCGTCCGCACCGTCGAAGGCCTCGCCGACGGCGCCGGCAAGGGCGGCGACCGCCCCCTGAACACCGTGCAGCAGGCCTTCCTGGACGCCGGAGCCGTCCAGTGCGGCTTCTGCACCCCCGGCCTGCTCGTCCAGACCGACGACCTGCTCAACCGCACCGTCGACGCCGGCCGGCCCGCACCCACCGACCCCGAGATCCGCGAAGCCCTCGCCGGCAACCTCTGCCGCTGCACCGGCTACGAGAAGATCCTCGACGCCGTCCACCTGGCCGCCGCACGCCGCGCCGGCACCGACACCGCCGGGAGCACCGCATGACCGACCACCGCTCCCTCGTCATCGAAGGCGCCCACATCGCCACCGTCGACGGCGCCGAACACCCCGACGGGCACATCATCGCCCGCGACGGCCTCATCACCGCCGTCGGCGACGGACCCGCGCCCGCCCACCTGGTCCCCGACGACGCCACCCGCGTCGACGGCCGCGGCCACCTGGCCACCCCCGGCCTGGTCAACACCCACAACCACCTCTACCAGTGGGCCACCCAGGGCCTGTTCACCGACGGCACCCTCTTCGAATGGCTCGTCGGCTCCTACGAGATCTGGCACCGCCTCGACGCCCGGGTCGTCGCCGACACCACCACCGCCGGCCTCGCCCACCTGGCCCTGTCCGGCTGCACCACCGCCTCCGACCACCACTACATCCACCCCTCGGGCCGCGGCGACATCGTCGACGCCCAGGTGCGCGCCGCCCTCGACGTGGGCGTGCGCCTGGACCTGGCCCGCGGCTCCATGGACCGCGGCCACAGCCAGGGCGGCCTACCACCGGACAGCGTCGTGGAGACCCTCGACGACGCCCTCCAGGGCACCGCCGACGCCATCGACACCCACCACGACCCCTCGCCCGGGTCCATGACCCGCATCGCGGTCGCCCCCTGCTCGCCCTTCTCCGTCAGCCGCGACCTCATGGTCCAGGCCGCCCACCTGGCCCGCGACAAGGGCGTCCGCCTGCACACCCACCTCGCCGAGACCCTCGACGAGGAAGAGCAGTGCCGGGCCGAGTTCGGCTGCACACCCGTCGAGTACGCCGAGAAGCTCGGCTGGCTCGGCCCCGACGTCTGGTTCGCCCACGCCGTCCACCTCTCCGACGACGCCATCGCCCGCATCGCCGCCACCGGCACCGGCGTCGCCCACTGCCCCACCTCCAACGCCCGGCTGGGCGCCGGCATCTGCCGCACCACCGAACTCCTCGCCGCCGGGGTCCCCGTCGGCCTGGGCGTGGACGGCCCCGCCTCCAGCGAACTCACCCCCCTGGCCGGGGAGATGCACCAGGCCCTGCTCATGGCCCGCGCCCGCAAGGGCCCCCAGGCCCTCTCCGCCCGCCAGGCCCTGCACATGGCCACCCTCGGCGGCGCCCGCGTCCTGGGCCGCGACGCCGAACTCGGCTCCCTGACCGTCGGCAAACTCGCCGACATCGCCCTGTGGCGCGTCGACGGCTTCGGCTACGACGTCATCGAGGACCCCGTCGTCGCCGCCGTCTTCGGACCCACCCCGCCGCTGACCCACCTGTGGGTCGGCGCCCGCCCCGTCGTCTCCGGCGGGGAGCTCACCACCGTCACCCGCGAGGCCGCCGCCGCCCGCGGCCGCAACGCCCACGCGCGACTCACCCAGGAGGCGAACCGCTGATGCCGGCGACCACCGTCACCGATCTCACCAGCACCACCAGGGACGGCATCGGCGCCAGCCCGCCGCGCCCCGACGGCACCCTCAAGGTCACCGGGGAATTCGCCTACTCCTCCGACATGTGGATGGAGGACATGCTCTGGGGCGCCACCCTGCGCAGCCCCCACCCCCACGCCGAGATCCTCTCCATCGACATCACCGAGGCCCTCAAGGTCCCCGGCGTCGAGGCCGTCCTCACCCACGAGGACGTCCCCGGCACCAAGCGCTACGGCCTCGAATTCGAGGACCAGCCCGTCCTGGCCTACGGCAAGGTCCGCTACAAGGGCGAACCCGTCGCCATCGTCGCCGCCGACCACCCCGAGACCGCACGCCGCGCCATGGAGCGCATCCGCGTCGACTACCGGGTCCTGGAACCCGTCACCGACCCGCGCCGCGCCGCCATGGACCCCCACTGCCCCCTGGTCCACGAACCCGGCACCGTCCCCGACCACCCCGAGTACAACCAGCGCGGCAACCGCCTGCGCCACCAGCCCATCCGCACCGGCGACTTCGCCCAGGGCGACCCCGACACCGCCCTGGAGGCCCTGCGCGCCCGCGCCGACGTCGTCGTCGCCGACGAGTACGAGGTCGGCATGCAGGACCAGGCCTTCCTCGGCCCCGAGTCCGGCATGGCCGTCCCCGCCGAGGACGGCGGCGTCGACCTCTACGTCGCCACCCAGTGGATCCACGTCGACCAGCGCCAGATCGCCCCCGCCCTCGCCCTGCCCCAGGACAAGGTCCGCATCACCCTGGCCGGCGTCGGCGGCGCCTTCGGCGCCCGCGAGGACCTGTCCATGCAGATCCACGCCTGCATGCTCGCCCTGCACACCGGCAAGCCCGTCAAGATCGTCTACAACCGCGAGGAGTCCTTCTACGGGCACGTCCACCGCCACCCCGCCAAGATGCGCTACGAGCACGGCGCCCTGGCCGACGGCACCCTGCTCTACGCCACCGCCGAGGTCATCGTCGACGGCGGGGCCTACGCCTCCGCCACCCCGGCCGTCGTCGGCGTCGCCTCCTCCCTGGGCCTGGGCCCCTACGAGATCCCCCACGCCCGCGTCGACGCCTACGGCGTCTACACCAACAACCCGCCCTGCGGCGCCATGCGCGGCTTCGGCGCCGTCCAGGCCTGCTTCGCCTACGAGTCCCAGATGGACCGCCTCGCCCAGGCCCTGGGCATGCACCCGGTCGACCTGCGCATCAAGAACTCCATGAGCCAGGGCTCGCGCATCATCACCGGCCAAGAGGTCGACATGCCCCTGCCCATGGCCGAGATGCTCGCCCGCGCCAAGGACCTGCCCCTGCCGCCCGCGCGCGACGCCCTGCCCGACCCCGCCGACCTGCGCACCCTGCCCGGCGGCGTCGCCGGCACCACCCACGGCGAAGGCGTCGTCCGCGGCATCGGCTACGGCGTCGGCCTCAAGAACCTCTGCTTCTCCGAGGGCTTCGACGACTACTCCACCGCACGCGTGCGCCTGGAGGTCGTCAACGGCGAACCCGTCGCCCTCGTCCACACCGCCGCCGCCGAGGTCGGCCAGGGCCTGGTCACCGTCAAGGGCCAGATCGCCCGCACCGAACTGGGCGTGGAGAAGGTCGTCATCGCCCCCTCCGACACCAGTGTCGGCTCCGCCGGATCCTCCTCCGCCTCCCGCCAGACCTACATGACCGGCGGCGCCGTGCGCACCGCCTGCCTGGCCGTACGCGAGGAGCTCTACACCCTGGCCCGCGAACGCGGCCACATCCCGGCGACCCTGGACGACGAGGACCTGTCCCTCACCGGAGGCAAGGTCGTCTCCCGCACCCTGGGAGCCCTGGTCTCGCTCACCGACCTGCTCGGCGACGGCACCGTCGTGGAGCAGACCCGCGAGTACCACCACCGGCCCACCGAGATGCTCGACCCCACCCTGGGGCAGGGCTCCTCCCACACCCAGTTCGGCATGTGCGTCCACCGCGCCGTCGTCGACGTCGACGTCGAACTCGGCCTGGTCAAGGTCATCGCCCTGGACGCCGTCCAGGACGTCGGCAAGATCATGCACCCGCTCCAGCTCATCGGCCAGATCCAGGGCGGCTCCACCCAGGGCCTGGGCCTGGCCCTCATGGAGGAGGTCCAGGTCGGCGACGGGCAGATCCGCAACCCCTCCTTCACCGACTACCTCATCCCCACCATCCTCGACACCCCGCCCATGCGCATCGAGGTCCTCGAACACCCCGACCCGCACTCGCCCTACGGCGTCCGCGGCGCCGGGGAACCGCCCACCCTGTCCTCCACGCCCGCCATCGTGGCCGCCGTCCGCGACGCCACCGGCAAGGCCCTGACCCACGCCCCCGTGCGGCCCGAGGACATCGTCGGCATCCCCCTGTAAGACCACCGGCGGTGCGGCGGCCACCCCGCCGCACCGCCCGACCTCCCTCACCCACCCGGTGAGCGGCCCACCGGCGCACGCGCCCATCCGCGCACGCGCGCGCCACCGCCCTGGGCACGGGGCGACGACGCCCCCGCACGCCCACGGACGATCACTCTGCGTGATCATCCACTCTCATCAGGCGACCGAAGGCCGCCCCGTTTCCCTCCAGGAGGGGACATGACCACACGCGACAGCGCCCAGCGCCCGCAATCCACCCCCCACGAAGGTCGATCCTGGCTCGACCGCTACTTCTCCATCACCGCCCGCGGCTCCACCCCCGCACGCGAACTCCGCGGCGGACTCACCACCTTCATGGCGATGGCCTACATCATCGTCCTCAACCCCGTCATCCTGGGCGGCGCCACCGACATCAACGGCGACCACCTCGACCCCGCCCAGCTCACCACCATGACCGCCCTGTCCGCCGGGCTCGTCACCATCATGATGGGCGTGGTCGGACGCGCCCCCATCGCCTGCGCCGCCGCCCTCGGGGTGATGGCCGTCGTCGCCTACCAGGCCGCACCCAACATGACCTGGCCCGAGGCCATGGGCCTGGTCGTCTGGCAGGGCCTCATCATCATCGCCATGGTCGTCACCGGCGTCCGCACCGCCGTCATGAACGCCCTGCCCCGCGACCTCAAGATCGCCATCGGCGTCGGCATCGGCCTCTTCGTCACCCTCATCGGCCTCAAGAACGCCGGCTTCGTCAGCCGAGGCGAGGGCGGAAGCCTCCTCCAGCTCGGCGCCGAGGCCGACGGCGGACACCTGCTGGGCTGGCCCGTCCTCATCTTCGTCATCGGCCTGACCCTGGCCTCGGCCCTGCTCGTCCGCGGCGTCCCCGGCGCCATCTTCTACGGCATCGTCGGCGCCACCGTCCTGGCCGTCGTCGTCCACTACGCCTTCGGGCTCGACGCCGCCCAGTGGGGCGGCGGCGCGCCCGAACTCCCCGCCTCCCTGGTCGCCGTACCCGACTTCGGACTCCTCTTCCAGGTCGACCTCCTCGGCGCCTGGACCACCGCCGGGCCCACCACCGCCGGCGTCATCCTCTTCACCCTCGTCCTGGCCGGGTTCTTCGACGCCGTCGGCACCATCCTCGCCATCGGCGCCAAGGCCGGGATCACCGACGAGAACGGCGCCATGCCCCGCGTCAACCAGATCCTCGTCACCGACGGCACCGGCGCCGTCGTCGGCGGCCTGACCAGCTCCTCGGCCACCCTCGTCTTCGTCGAGTCCACGGCGGGCGTCGGCGAGGGGGCCCGCACCGGGCTGTCCAGCGTCGTCACCGGCGCCCTGTTCCTCACCGCGATCGTCTTCGCACCGGTCTTCTCCATCGTCCCCGCCCAGGCGGCCTCGGTCGCCATGGTGCTGGTGGGGGCGCTGATGATGACCCACGTCGCCGACATCGACTGGTCCGACATGGGCGTGGCCGTCCCCGCCTTCCTCACCATCGCGATGATGCCCTTCGCCTTCGACATCGCCGGCGGCATCGGCATCGGCATCATCGCCCACACCGTCCTGCGCACCGTCCAGGGACGCGTCCGCGACGTCGGCTGGCTCATGTGGATCCTCACCGGCGTCTTCGTCTTCGACTTCTCCATGCACGCGCTCGGGCTCTGACGGGCCCGTCCCACCCGGAGACCGGTTCGCGCGGTATGCGGACCGGTCTCCCCCGTCGTCCGGAAAAAGCAAGGTGATTATCACCGGCGGGCAAGGTCCCCCCGGCCCCCGGGCCACGTCACAGTGAGCGATGGAGACCGCAGCGGGCGACTCCCCACCGACAGGGCGCGAACCATGACCACACCGCTCCTCCCCACCGACCCGGCCGCCATCGGCCCCTACACCGTCACGGCCCGTATCGACAGCGGCGGACAGGGCACCGTCTACCTCGCCCGCGCCGCCGACGGCACCCGGACGGCGGTCAAGGTGCTGGGCCGCACCTGGGAGGGCGACTCCCGCCAGCGCGACCGCTTCGCCCAGGAGCTCACCGCGGCCCGCCGCGTCGCCCCCTTCTGCACCGCCGCCGTCCTGGACGCCGACATGGACGCCGACCCGCCCTACATCGCCAGCGAGTACGTACCCGGCCCCACCCTGCGCGCCGCCGTCGAGAACGGCGGCCCCCGCACCGGCCCCGACCTGGACCGGCTGGCCATCGCCACCATCACCGCCCTGGCCGCCGTCCACGAGGCCGGGGTCGTGCACCGCGACCTCAAGCCCGGCAACGTCATCCTGGGCCCCGACGGCCCCCGCGTCATCGACTTCGGCATCGCCCGGCTGGTCGACGCCACCCGGCAGACCACCACCGTCGCCGGGACCCCCGCCTACATGTCCCCCGAGCAGATCCGCGGCCGCGCCGCGGGGCCGGCCGGCGACCTGTTCTCCTGGGCCTGCGTCCTGGTCTACGCCGCCACCGGCCACCGCGCCTTCCACGGCGGGACCACCCTGGCCATCGTCGACCAGGTGCTCACCTCCCCTCCGGACCTGACCGGCGTCCCCGACCGGCTGCGCCCCGTCCTGGAGCGCTGCCTGGACAAGGACCCCGACCGGCGGCCCACCGCCATGGAGGTGCTGGGCGCGCTCATCGGCGGCGGCCCCCTGCCCGCGGCCACCCCTGCCACCCTGCTGCTGGAGCAGACCTCCACCGCCGTGGACACCGACACCGCCCGCATCCGCGCGGTCCCGGAGGTGCCCGGACCCCGGCGGGGGGCCGCACCCCCGTCCGACGGCGGGCCCGCCACCGGGCCGCTGCCCCCGGTCGGCCCCGCCGGGGGCGCCCCCGAGGGCGGGGCGGCACCCGGGGAGACCGCCGGAGGACCCTGGCGGACCGGGCCCGCCGCACCCGGGACGGAGACACCGCGCACCCGGGTGTCCCCGCGGACCGCACCCCGCACCGCGGGCCACAACCGCCCCGGCGGACCGCCCGACGGCGCTCCCCCGGCACCCGCCGCGGAACGGCCCCGGCGGCGGCGCCCCGCGGCCGGGTGGGTGACGGCCGGGGCCCTGGCGGTGCTCGCAGCCCTGGGCGGCGCGCTGTTCTGGGTCTACGTCCAGAGCACTCCCCCGCCCGTGGAGCCGGTCGGCAACACCCCGACCTCCGAGGAGGTCGCGGTGGTCCCCTCCGCCTCCGGCGAGGGGCCCGTGGAGGAGGCCCCCTCCGAGGGGGAGGGCACCGGCGGGGAGGGCGGCACCTGGACACCGCCCACCGAGGAGACCGGCGGGACCGGGGGCGGTACCGGGACCGACTGCCACACCGACCCCCACCATCCCGACTGCGTCACGGTCGACCCGACCGACTGCGGGACCGACCCCGACGCCTGCTGGAACCCCGGCACGGGCGAGGGTGAAGAAGGCACCGGTGAGGGGACCGGGACCGGTGATGGAGGGACCGGCGGCGGAACCGACGGGGGGACCGGGGACGCGGGCACTGACACCCACGGGGGTACGGACACCGAACTCCCGTGAGCCGGGGTCCCGGGAACCGGAGATCTATGGAATGTCCGAAACCGCCACCTTTACGAGGTAGATCACATTCGGACGCGGCGACACCCGCCCGAAGACACCGTTGACACCCCGTGGGCGCCCCCCATAAGTTGTCATTGACAACATCCTCTTCGGGAAGAACACACAGAGCACTATGGACGCCCACGTCAACGGCTCACCCGCCACCGTCCCCGACTCCCCCGCCACCAGCGCCGCCGCGCACATCCGCGACGGCCTGGGCCTGACCGGCACCAAGATCGCCTGCGGCACCGGCGTCTGCGGTGCCTGCACGGTCCTCGTCGACGGCTCCCCCACCGTCTCCTGCCTGCTGCCCGCCGACCGGCTCACCGGGCGCGACGTCACCACCGTGGAGGGCCTGGGCGGCGACCACCCCGTCCAGCGCGCCTTCGCCGCCCACGACGGACTCCAGTGCGGGTTCTGCACGCCCGGGTTCGTCGTCGAGGCGTCGGTGTTCGTCGACGCCTGGCGGGCCGAGCACGGCGACACCCGGCCCGACCGGGAGCGGATCGCCGACGCCCTGGCCGGGCACCTGTGCCGCTGCGGCGCCTACGAGGGCATCTTCGCCGCCGTGGCCGCCGCCTGCGCCGGGGAGTTCGACGGCGAGCCCGACCGGGACCCGCCGCGCGTGGACGCCCTGGACAAGGTCACCGGCCGCGCCCGCTACAGCGGCGACCACGCCCCGCCCGGCACCTGGGAGGGCGTCATCGTCCGCTCCCCGCTCCCCCACGCCCGGGTCCGCGCGGTGCACGCCGCCGACCCCGCGACCCCGCTGGTCGACCTGCTGCCCCCGGACCGCACCGTCCGCTACGTCGGCCAGCCGATCGCCGCCGTCGCCGCGCCCACCGCCGAGGCGGCCCGGTCCGCGGCCGCCGCCGTGGCCGTCGCCTACGAGCCCCGGCCCGCCGTGGCCGGTGTCGACGCCGCCCGCGCCCCCGACGCGCCCCTGGTCCACCCCACCCGGACCGACCGGTCCGGCGCACCCTCCTACGGCGAGGCCCCCACGCCCCCGGCGCCCTGGACCGGGAACGTGCGCGGCCCGGGCACCCTGAGCTGGCGCGGCCCCACCGCCGTGCGGCGGCTGCGCGCCGCCGCCGAGGCGGGCGACCCGCTGCTGGTGGCACAGGAGTACACCACCGCGACCCAGGTGCACACTCCGCTGGAGCCGCACGTGTGCGTCGCCCACTGGAGCGGGGACGGCCTCCGTCTGTTCGCCTCCACCCAGTCCGTCAGCAGGCTCGCCGACCGGGTCGCCGCCCGTTGGGGGCTGGACCGGGACCGGGTGCACGTGGTGACCGAACACGTCGGCGGCGGCTTCGGCGCCAAGAACGGCATCTCCGTCGACATCGAGGCCGCCGTCGAGCTGTCCCGGGCGGCCGGGGCCCCGGTCCGGGTCGCCTTCACGCGCGCCGAGGAGCTCACCGACGCCGGGCACCGCCCCGGCACCCGCACCCGCGTGGCGCTGCTGGCCGACCGGGACGGCGGCCTGGCCGCGATGAGCGTCGACTCCCACGGCGACGGCGGCGTCTCCGTGGGCTCCACGACCGCCACCCTGGCCTTCCTCATGTACGGGCGCGCGCCCCGCCGGGTGCGCGACTTCGACGTGGTCACCAACCGCCCGCCCGGCATGCCCATGCGCGGCCCCGGCGGACCGCCGATGGCCTGGGCGCTGGAGCAGGCCGTGGACGAGATGGCCCGCCGGCTGGACGAGGACCCCCTCGCCCTGCGGCTGCGCTGGGACGGCAACCCCAAGCGGCGCGCCCTGTACGAGCGCGCCGCGCGCACCCCGCTGTGGCGGGAGCGGCCCCGGGGCCCGCGCACCGGCCGCTTCCGGCGCGGGGTGGGCGTGGCCGCCTCCAACTGGCTCTACCTGTTCGGCCCCCGGGCGCAGGTGGAGCTGGTCGTCCGGGGCGGGGAGCTGGTGGCCCGCGCGGCCACCCAGGACCTGGGCACCGGCATCCGCACGGTGCTCTCCGACACCGTCGCCGAGCGCCTGGGCCTGCCCGCCGGGGGCGTGCGCGTGGAGATCGGCGACTCCTCGTCGGTGCACGGCACCGGCTCCTACGGCAGCCGCACCACTCCCTCCATGGGGCCGGCCGCCGCGGACGCCGCGGACCGGCTGCGCGCCGCACTGCGCGAACTCGACCCGGGCGTCCCCGCCCAAGGCCCCATCGACGAGCACGTGCTCAAGGAGGCGCTGGCCGCCGCCGAGGGCCTGAGCGTGGTGGGCGGCCGCGGCCGCGACCGGTGGGGGGCGCTGACCCCCGAGATGTCCGGCGACCTGGCCATCGGCCGGGGCATGAGCGGCGCCGTGCACGTCATGGAGGTGGAGGTCGACACCCTGCTGGGGCGGGTGCGCCCCACCCGCTGCTGGGCGGGGATCGCCGCCGGGCGGATCTACTCCGAGCGCACCGCCCGCAACCAGTGCGAGGGCGCGGTGGTGCAGGGCGTGGGCTACGCCCTGTTCGAGGAGCGCCGCCACGACCCGCGCACCGGGGCGATCCTCACCGACGACCTGGAGGACTACCGCATCCCGGGCATGGGCGACGTGCCCGAGACCGAGGTGCACTTCCACCAGGAGGGGTTCGAGCACGTCCCCGGCGGTGGGGTGGGCCTGGGCGAGGTGTCCGTGGTGGGGGTGGCCGCCGCCCTGGGCAACGCCGTCTTCGACGCCACCGGGTGGCGTCCCCGGGAGCTGCCGCTGCGCCCGGACCGACTGATCGAGGGGATCCGATGAGCACCGTCGTCCGACCCGACTCCCTGGACGGGGCGCTGGCCGCCCTGGCCACCGGGGCCCGCCCCCGCGCCGGGGGCATCGAACAGGCCGGGAGCGCCCCGGTGGTGGACCTGACCGGTATCGCCGGCCTGCACGGGACCGCCCGCGACGGGGACGGGGCGACCCGGGTGGGGGCGCTGACCACGGTCGCCGCCCTGGCCGGGCTCGACGGGTACCCGGCGCTGGCCCTGACCGCCGGTGCGCTGGCCACCCCGCAGGTGCGGGGCACCGCCACGGTGGGCGGCAACCTGCTCCAGCGCGGCCGCTGCGCCTACCTGGACCACCCGGCGTTCCCGGACGCGCACGCGCCGGGCCGGGAGTGCCCCTCCCGGGAGGGCGACCACCTGCACGGGGTCGTGTTCGACAGCGGCGGCTGCACCTCCCCCCACCCGTCGTCGCTGGCCGTCGCACTGCTGGCCTACGACGCGGCGGTGGAGGCCGTCGGCCCGGGCGGGACGCGCACGTTCCCCCTCGCCGACCTGTACGGACCCGCGGAGCCCGGCCGCGACCACCTGCTCTCCCCCGACGAGGTGCTGACGGCGGTGCTGCTGCCCGCCCCGGTACCGGGTGAGCGGGCCGCGCACCGGCGCGCGGCCGGGCGTGCCCGGGCGGAGTGGCCGCTGGTGGAGGCCGTGGTCCGGCTGCTGCCGGGCCCGGACGGGACGGTGGAACGGGCGGCGGTGGCCGTCGGGGCGGTGGCCCGGGTACCGCTGAGGCTGCCGGAGGTGGAGGACGCCCTGGCCGGGGCGGCGACGGGCGCGGCGCCCGGCCCGCGGGTGGCGGCGGCGCTGGACGCGGTCGCGGCCCGCACCACCCCGCTGCCGGGCACCCGCTACAAGGCCGCCCTGCTGCGGGCCGCCCTTCAGGACACCGTCGAACGCGCCCTGCGATAACGGGCGAACGGGCGATAACGGTCGCACCGAACAGGAGGAACGCCGCCGGGACGGGATCTCCCCCGCCCCGGCGGCGTTCTTCGCAATCCGGGAGAACACCGACACCGGAGGGAATTCCAGGAACCGGCGAATTCCTCGACCCCTTGCGTCCCATCGGCCACACGCGTCGTTCCCACACCTGAATTCACCCCAGGAAAACATCTGACCTGCGGTTTTTCGGAATCCATGAGGTATTCGAGGGATAACCCAAGGTCACAAGCCGATTCTCCGGGGAGCCTTGACACGACTCCGGGCCGATGGAAAATTGATCCCGGGAATAAGCGGAACTCACCCCCTCCGGAAACCCCCCGTTGTTTTCCACCGGGAAACACCGACCGAAGAACATCGGCCGGTGTCCCCGCGATGAACAATTCCGGCACCCCTGAAAACCGACGTGCGAATCCGGGTGGTACCTTGACCCTCCCCCCTTCCGTGCGCGACGAGAACGCGGACGACCTCAGAGAACGCTTCGCCGCATCCGGCCACCTCGTCCTCCCCGGCCTGCTGCCCGACGACCTGTGTCGGCGCCTGCTGCCCGAGGTGGACCACTGGGTCGACCGCGGGCTCCGAGAACGCTCGATCGCCTCCTCCCTGGCCCCGGACCGGCACGGTCCGCCCCCGCTCGTGGAACTGGAGATGCCCGCCCACGCGGAGCTCCTCACCTTCACGCCCCTGCTGGAGAGGATCGCCGCGCTCATGGGCGGCCCCTTCGTCCACCACCACCTGCACAGCGCCCGGCACGGCCCCGACACCGAGGGCAAGCCCTGGCACCACGACCGCGAACCGCACGACGGGGACCGCGCGGACCTGCTGATGGTCCACGCCCTGCACTACCCCGCGGGCCTGGACGCCACCATGGGGCACCTGGCGGTGCTGCCCGGCTCGCACCGCGAGCGCGCCGGCAAGACCGCGCGCGCCCACCTGGGGACCGCCGTCCTGCCGGGCGAGACCGTCATCGCCGACCTGCCCCCCGGCTCGACGGTGCTGCTCGACTCCGCCCTGTTCCACGCGCGCCGGGCCGTGCCGCACCGAGGCGGGGGCCGCGACCGCTACTTCATCGACGCCTCCTACTGCCAGGTCGGGGGGAGGTGGCGGCCCGCCAAGCCCCACTGGCGCGACATGCTGCGCCGGGCCCGCCGGCTCGAGCTGGGCGGCGACCGGTGGCCGGAGCTGTTCGCCGAGCGCCACTTCACCGAGTACAGCGCGGGCTGAGGTCCCGTGGAGCGGCTCGGAGAGGTCCCCTTCGACGAGGTCCTGGCCGCCTACCGCGGCGACCACCCGCGGGACCGGCCGCACGAGGCCAACTCGAACGGGGACGGCGAGGAGAACCTGGAGCGCGCCGAGCGGATGCTCGGCACCTGGTCCCGGGTCCGGCTGACCGCCCGGGAGGCCCTGGGCGTCGTCCTGCCCTGGCACCTGGCCGAGGGCGGGGCCCGGGAACTGGTGCCCCGCACCGGCCTGACCGTCGCCCGCGCCGCCGAGGTCCTGCGCCGGGGAGGCCCGGAGCTGGCCCGGGCCAACCCGGTGTGCGCGGCCAAGCTCGACCTGCTGGCCCGGGCGCCCTTCACCCCCGTGTACCTCAGCACCCGGCCGGTGGACCACGACGACTACGCGGACCTGCGGGTCCGCGGCGGCCTCGTCCACCTGGACGGGCTGCACCGGATGCTCGCGTGGGAACTGGCCGGACGGCTGGGACCGGGAACGCGCCTGACCGCCTTCGTCGCCGGCCTGCCCGGCACCGCCCCGCCCCGGGCCCGCCCGGGGACACCGACCGCGGAACGGAGAACATGACCGCGCCCCACCGCCCCGCCCCCTCCCTGCCCGACCTCCTCGACCTGGCCGCCCGCCGCCACCCCGAACGCCCGGCCCTGACCGACGGCGACCGCTCGCTCGACCACCGCGGGCTCCGTGCGGCGGCCCTGCGCACCGCGGCGGCCCTGGAGCGGATGGGGGTGCGCCGGGGCGACCGGGTCGCCCTGGCGGGGCCCCGCGACGCCCGGCTCCCGGCCCTGCTGCACGGGACCCTGTGGGCGGGCGCCGCGGCGGTGCTGGTCGACCCGGGCTGGAGCGGCGCCGACCTGGCCCGCCGCCTGGACGCGGCGGGGGTCCGGTACGCGCTGGCCGCCGAGGAGGGGGCCGGGATACCCGGCGCGCGCAGGGTCGAGGTCCTGGACCCCTTCCGGGCCGGACCCGGCACGGTCCCGGCGGTCCGGCCCGCCGCCGCCCCCCGCGACACCGCCTACCTGTCCTTCACCTCGGGTTCCAGCGGCGAGCCCAAACCCGTGGCCGTCACCCACGCCAACGCGGTCCACTACGCCCGCGCCCTGCGGCGGCGGCTGGGCCTGACCCGCGCCGACGCACCGCGCCTGGCCCACGTCACCACCCTGGCCGCCGACCTCGGCCACACCGCCTGGCTCCTGGCCCTGGCGACCGGCGGCTCGGTCCACGTCGTCCCCGACGGCCTCGCCCGCGACCCCCGGGCCTTCTGGCCGTGCCTGGCCCGCCACGGGACGCGCTGGCTCAAGACGACCCCCTCCCACCTCGCCGTCCTGCTGGAGGGGCGCCCCGCCGACGCCCCGCCCCTGGACACCCTGATCCTGGGCGGTGAGGCCCTGCCCCGCGCCCTGGCCGCCGACCTGCTGGAGCGCGGGGTCGCGCACCGCGTGGTCAACCACTACGGCCCCACCGAGACCACCGTCGGCGCCACCTGCTTCACCGCCCGGGAGGCCGCCGGGCTGCCGGCCGACGAGTCCACCGTGCCCATCGGCACCCCCATCGGGGACGCCGTGCTGCGCCTGGTCGGACCCGACGGGAACACCGTCGCGGGGACCGGCGAGGGGGAGCTCCTCATCGGGGGGAGCGGGGTGGCCGCGGGCTACCTGGGCCTGCCCCGGGAGACGGCCGAGCGCTTCGTCCGGATCGACGGCGGGCGCGTGTACCGCACCGGCGACGTGTGCCGCCGCCGCCCGGACGGCAACCTGGTCTTCGTCGGCCGCACCGACCGGCAGGTGAAGGTGCGCGGCTTCCGGGTCGACCCGGACGGGGTCGAACGGGTCGCCGAGGCGTGCCCGGGGGTGGCCCGCTGCGCGGTGGTGGTCCGCACCACCCCCGACGGCCCGCGGCTGGCCGCCGCGGTGCGGCTGTCCCCGGGCGGGGACCCGGAGGCCGTGCGCGCCCTCCTGCGCGAGCGGCTGCCCGACCACGCGGTCCCGGCCCCGCTGGTGGCCCTGCCCGAACTGCCCACCACCCCCAACGGCAAGCTCGACCGGGACAGGATCGCCGCGGAGATCGACCGCGTGCTCGGCTCCCGGGCCCGGGAGACCGGGCCACGGGCACCGGAGCCGGAGGCGCCGGAGCCGGAGGGGCCCGGGACCGCCGACGCGATCGCCCGACTGTGGGCCGCGGCCCTGGGTGTCCCCGCCATGGCCCCCGACGCCGACGTGCTGGCCCTGGGCGGCGACTCCATCCTGGCGATGCGCACGGTCTCCCTGCTGCGCAGGCTGGGACGGCGGGCCCGGTTCGAGGACTTCTACCGGTACCCGACCCCCGCGGGGCTGGCGCGGGCGTCCCGCCCCGGGGAGGCCGCGGCCAGCCCCGGGGCGGGGCGGGGGAGCCGGACCCGGCGGCCGAGCGGCGCGGCGGCCCCGGCCCAGCGCTGGCTGCTGGGGACCCCCCTGAGCGACCCGCGGCACTGGAACCAGTCCGTCCTGCTGCGCTGCGGGCGCCGGGTCGTCCCCGAGGCGCTCACCGCCGCCGTGCAGGCCGTCCTGCACCGGCACGAGGCGCTGCGCCGCCCCATCGGCCCGGCCGGGCCGGGCGCGCCCCGGGCCGCCGACGGCCCCGGAGCGGTGGGCTTCTCCCCGCTGCCGGACGACCCCGCGGACGCGCCCGCCGCGATCCACGGGGTCTGCACCGAGCTCCACCGCTCCCTGGACCCCGGATCGGGGCGCCTGCTGCGGGTCCACCTCTTCCGGGGCGGCCCCGGCTCGGACGACCGCCTGGCGGTGATCGCCCACCACCTGGTCGTGGACGGGGTGTCCTGGCGCATCCTGCTGGACGACCTCGCCCACGCCTACCGCCGCGCCCTGGTCGGGACCCCGGACACCGCACCGGCCGGGGACTTCTACCGCTGGGCCGCGCGGGCCCCGCAGGCCGGCCCCCGGCCCGCCCCCGCCCCCGCCCCGGCGCCGCGCGACGGCGCCCGGCCCCGGGCCCTGGTCTGGTCCCTGCCCCCGGACGCCACCACGGCGCTGTCCCGGGCGGGCGGCCGCCGGCTGGAGGCCCTCCTGCTCGGCGCCTTCGCCCGGGCCCTGGGGCACCGCTGCGGACCCGGCGGGACCGACGTGGAGGTGGAGGCGCACGGCCGGGACACGACCGCGGCGGGCGACCCCTTCCTCGACACCGTCGGCTGGTTCACCGCGGTGCGGCGGGTACGGCTGCCCGGCACGGCCTCGCCCCGGGACGTGGAGCGCGCCCTGGCGGCCGCCCCCGAGATCCCCCTGGACGCGCCCGGCGAGCGGCCCGCCACCGGCTTCAACTTCCTGGGCGCCTTCCGGCCGCCGCGGGAGCCGTCCCTGCGCTGGTCCGCGGCCCCCGAGCAGGCGGGCGTGGCGCGGTGCGACGACGGCGACACCCTCCAGGACCTGCGCCTGACCGCGCGGGTGGTGGACGGCCGCCTGGTCGCCGACCTGGTGTACGCCCACCCCCGGGTCGCCGATTCCGAGGCCGGGCAGATCGTCGCCCGCTTCGGCGCGGAGGTCGCCGCGGCCGCCGGGGCGGAGCCCCCCGCGGCGGTGCGGGTCCCGGCCTCCACCTCCGGCCAGCCGCTGCTGGCCGGGGCGCCCCCCGAACCCCGGACCCGGGTGTCCCGCGAACCCGTGCGGGTCCTGCTCACCGGCGCCACCGGGTACATCGGCGGCCACCTGCTCACCGAGCTCCTGGACCGGGGCGCCCGGGTCACCTGCCTGGTGCGCGCCTCCACCGACGCCGAGGCCGTGCGCCGGGTCGGCGGCGGCACCGGCGCGGTCGAGGCCGTGCGCGGGGACATCACCCGCGAGGGGCTGGGGATGGACGAGGCGGCCGTGCGCCGGGCCGGGCGGGCGCACGCCGTCGTCCACGCGGCGGCCGACGTGCGCCTGGTCGCCCCGCCGGCCGAGCTGGAGAACGCCAACACGGCCGCGGTGCGGCGGCTGGTGGACTGGATGGACCGGCACGCCCCGGGCGCCCGGCTGCACCACCTGTCCACGCTCGCGGTGTCCGGGACGGCGGCGGGCGGCCCCCGCACCTTCGGGGAGGCCGACCTGTGGATCGGGCAGGAGTTCCGCACCCCCTACGAACGGGCCAAGTTCGCCGCCGAGGAGGTGCTCCGCTCCTGGGCCGCCTCGGGCCGCCCCTGCCACGTGCACCGCAGCGGCCACGTCGCCGCGCACAGCCGCACCGGGGCGTTCCAGGCCAACATCGCCGACAACCGCGTGTACCAGCTGGTGCGCGGCTACGTCCTGTCCGGCGCCGCCCCCCGGCGGCCGGACGACTCCTTCGCGTTCTCCTACGTGGACACCGTGGCGGCCGCCATCGCCTCCCTGGCGCTGCACCCCCACACCGCCCCCGGCGTGTACCACGTGGAGAACCCGCACACCGTCGCCCATGATGACCTGGTGCGATGGATCAACGCGTGCGGCCACCCCGTCGCCCTCGGGGACGACGCCGCCTTCGCGGCGGCCCTGGAGCGCGCCGAGCGGCTCCACCCGACCGAGATCGGCCTGGCGGCGGCCTGGTCGCGGCTCGGGGAACGCAACGTGACCGTGGACTCCGCCTACACGGTGTCCGTCCTACGACGGCACGGCATCGCCTTCGCACCGCCCACCCGGCGCTGGTGGGCGGCCGCGCTGGCCTGGGCCTCGGACGCCGGGTTCCTCCCCCCGGTGCCCGTGCCCCGGGAGAGCGTCACCCAGTGAACAGCCGCCACTCCTTCCCACGACCCCAGGAGAGAGCCTTGACCGACCGCAGCACGCTCGAACTCGGATGGACCACCGACGACCTGGAGAACCGGCCCTCCCTGTGGACGACCCGGCTGGACGACGCGGAGCGCGACGCCCTGTGGGCCGACGCGGCGAAGGGCGACTGGAACGGGGCCGTACCGGTGCGCGAGCGCCTGCGCTCCTTCCTGTCCGGCGGGCTGGGGGCGGTCGGGTTCGCGCACGTGTCCAACGCGGCGGTGGCCTCCCGACCCGAGTCCGAGCTCGCCTCGGGCCTGCTGTTCCTGCTCCGCGCCCTGGGCGAGGTCATCCCCCAGAACACGGAGGGGGCCCTGACGCGGATCCTGCGCGACCAGGACGGCGACGGCGCCACGGAGCTGGCGTTCCACTGCGACACCTGCGACGTCCTGGTGCTGCTGTGCCTCCAGCCGGCCGCCGACGGCGGCGGCCGGACCCGGCTGGCCAGCGCCCGCACCGCGCGCGACATCATCCGCCGCGAGTACCCCGGCGCCCTGGCCGAACTGGAGGGCGACTGGACGTTCGACCGCACCGGCCGGGCCGGGGAGCAGGTGGTGGTCACCCCCATCCTCTTCACCGGGCCGGACGGGACGTCGAACTGCTACTACCAGCCGCGCACCGTGCGCACCTCCCCGGAGCGGGGCGGCCCCCCGCTGACCGACCGCCAGTGGGAGGCCCTGGAGACCCTGGACGGTGTGCTGTACCGCCCCGAGGTCGCCTTCACCCTCGGCATGGAGGCGGGCGACCTGCTGCTGCTCCGCAACAGCCGGGTCCTGCACGCGCGCACCGCCTACACCGACGAGCCCGGGCCCCGCGCCCGGCGGATCCTGCGCGCCTGGATGAGCGCGGAGGAGCTGTGAGCGGCACGGGGCGCGGCGTCTGCGTCGTCACGGGGGGCGGCAGCGGCCTGGGGCGGGCCGCCGCCCTCGCCCTGCTGGGGGACGGGTGGCGGGTGGTCGTGGCGGGCCGCCGCGAGGAGGCCCTCAAGGAGACCCTGCGGCTGGCCGGGAGCGACGCCGGGAACGCCCTGGCCGTGCCCACCGACATCCGCGACCCCGAGGCGGTCCGGGCGCTGTTCGCCGCCGCGGTCCGGGAGCTGGGCCGGGTGGACCTGCTGTTCAACAACGCGGGCGCGGCCGTCCCGCGGGTCCCCGTGCCCGAGGTCGACCTCGCCGACTGGCACACGGTCCTGGACACCATCGTCACCGGGACCTTCCTGTGCTCGCGGGAGGCGTTCCGGGTGATGCGCGACCAGTCCCCGCCCGGCGGCCGGATCATCAACAACGGCGCGCCCTCCGCCCACGTGCCCCGGCCGCACGCGATCGCCTACACCGCGGCCAAGCACGCGGTCCTGGGCATCACCCGCTCCCTGACGCTGGACGGGCGGGCCCACGGCATCGCCTGCGGGCAGATCGACGTCGGCAACGTCGCCCCCGCGGACGGGGGGCCTCAGCCCGCGGCGCTGCAGGCCGACGGCTCCACGGCCGTGGAGCCGGTGATCCCGGTGGAGCGGTTCACCGAGGCCCTGCTGCTGATGGCGGCGATGCCGCCGGGGGCGAACGTCCACTCGCTCACCGTGCTGCCCACCGCCATGCCCTACACGGGAAGGGGCTGATCCCGGCTCCGCCCCCCTTGCCCGGCACCGGCGGGGCGTGGTGTCATCGGGGCGTCGGGCCGGTGACACGGGTCCGACCGAGCCGGTGGGCCGCCGTGGCGTGGCGGCCCGCCGGCCCGCGCGTTCGCCCTGGGCGCAAGGGCTTCCCGGCATCAGCGGGGGCCGGCCGGTGTTGGGGTGCACATGGACGCTGAGAAGAACACAGCGCAGACACCGGACCAGGAAATCCTCGACTCCTACAGTTCCACCGTCACGGCCGTCGCCGAGACGGTCCTGCCCAGCGTCGCCGCCCTGACCCTGCGCGGCCCCCGCGGCTCCGGCTCCGGATCGGGCGTGGTCTTCACGCCCGACGGGCTCCTGCTCACCAGCGCACACGTCGTCGACGGCGCCGACCGGGGCCGGGCCGCGTTCGGCGACGGCTCCGAGGCCGCGTTCACCGTGGTCGGCGCCGACCCCCTCTCGGACCTGGCGGTGCTGCGCACCGAGCGCGACCTCGCCCCGCCCGTGACCCTGGGGGACGCCGACACCCTGACCGTGGGCCGCCTGGTGGTGGCCGTCGGCAACCCGTTCGGGCTGTCGGGATCGGTCACCGCCGGGATCGTCTCCGGGCTGGGCCGGTCGCTGCCCGCCCGGGAGGGGCGGCACGTGCGGCTCATCGACGACGTCATCCAGACCGACGCCGCCCTCAACCCGGGCAACTCCGGGGGCGCGCTGGCCGACTCCCGGGGCCGGGTGGTGGGCGTCAACACCGCCGTCGCCGGGTACGGGCTGGGCCTGGCGGTGCCGATCAACTCCACCACCCGCGGCATCATCGCCGACCTGGTCTCCCGGGGCCGGGTGCGGCGCGCCTGGCTGGGGGTGGCCGGGGTCCCGGCCCCGCTGCCGCCGGAGATCGCCGGGCGCACCGGCCGCACGCGCGGCCTGCGCGTGGTGGAGGTGGTGCCGGGCAGCCCCGCCGGGGTCGCCGGGATCCACCTGGGCGACGTGGTCCTGCACGCCGCCGGCCACCCGGTCCAGGACGGCCAGGGGCTGCAGCGGCTGATGCTGGGCACGGCGATCGGCTCGCGCATGCCCATCACCGTGCTGCGCAAGGGCGCGCTGGTGGACGTGGTGGCCGTCCCGGAGGAGCTGGCCCCGGCCCGCTGAGCCGGGCGCGCGGAACACGGAGAGGGGCCCGCCGGACGGCGGGCCCCTCTCCCCCGGTCCGGGTCAGCCGCGCAGCAGCGCCTGGTGGGCCAGCTCCCGGCACAGGACCGCGAAGTCCAGCCCGGCAGCGGCCGCGGCCATCGGGAAGGTGGAGGTCTCGGTCAGCCCGGGGGCGACGTTGGCCTCCAGGAAGATGACCTCGCCCCCGTCGGTGACGATGAGGTCGGTGCGGGACAGGTCCCGCAGCCCCAGCGCGCGGTGCGCGGTCAGCGCCACCTCGCGGGCCGCCGCCAGGACCTCCTCCGGCAGCCGGGCCGGGCAGAAGAACTCGGTGCGGCCGGCGGTGTAGCGGGCGGCGTAGTCGTACACCCCGCCGTCGGGCACGATCTCCACCGGCGGCAGGGCGGTGGGCCCGTCGCCGGTGTCGAGCACGCCCACGGCCAGCTCCGTGCCCTGCACCTGCTCCTCGACCAGGGCCGAGTCGCTGTAGGCGAAGCACGACACCAGGGCGGCGGACAGGTCCTGCACCCCGGTGACGGGGGTGGCGCCGAACGCCGATCCGCCCCGGTCGGGCTTGACGAACAGCGGCGAGCCCAGCCGGTCGGCGAGCCTGGCCAGCAGCGCCGGGGCGCCCAGGTCGTGGAAGGCGGACTTGGGCAGGACGGCGCCGCGCGGCACCCGCACGCCGCGGGCGGCCATGAGCGCCTTGGCGGTGGGCTTGGCGTAGGCCAGGCGGCAGGCGGCGGGGGCGGCCCCCACGTAGGGAACTCCGACCAGGTCGAGGACCTCGCGGATGGTGCCGTCCTCGCCCGCGGACCCGTGCAGGACGGGGAAGACCACCTGGGGCGGGTCCGCGGTGAGCCGGTCCAGCAGGGTGGCGTCGACGTCGGCGACCTGGACCTCCACGTCCAGTCGGCGCAGCGCCTCGGCGACACTGCGTCCGGAGTGGACGCTCACCTCGTGTTCGGGGGACAGGCCCCCGGCGAGAACGAGAACGCGGTCAAGGTCGGCCACGGCGCGGACCTCCTTCTGTGCTGTCATGTTGCTCGGTGCCCCTCGGGGTCAGGGCGTGTCGGGGGCGGGGGCCTGGTCGCCCTCGGTGGGCGGGGCGAGGGTGCTGCCGAACGTATCACGCAGGTCCAGCTCGCCCTCGATGGCTCCGACCAGGCGCCGGACTCCCTCGCGGATCTGCTCCGGGGTGGGGTAGCAGAAGCTCAGCCGCATGCTCTGGCGGCCGCGGCCGTCGGCGTAGAACCCGGTGCCGGGCACGTACGCGACGCGTTCGGTGACGGCGCGGGGCAGCATGGCCTTGGCGTCGATGCCCTCCGGCAGGGTCGCCCAGACGAAGAAGCCGCCCTCGGGGCGCGTCCAGGTGCAGCCCTGGGGCATCATCGCGGTCAGCGCGGAGAGCATGGCGTCGCGGCGCTCGCTGTACATGCCGTTGAACGCCTTGATCTGCTCCTTCCACGGGAACTTGCGGAAGTAGCGGCGCACCACCAGCTGGTTGAAGGTGGAGTGGCTGAGCATCGCCGACTCGGCGGCCAGGACCAGTTTGGCGCGGACCGCGGCCGGGGCCAGGGCCCAGCCGATGCGCAGGCCGGGCGACAGGGTCTTGGACAGCGAGCCGAGGTAGACGACGTTGCCCTCGCCCTGGGAGTACAGGGTGGGCTGCGGCTCTCCGTCGTAGCGCAGCAGGCCGTAGGGGTTGTCCTCGATGATGAGCACGCCGTGGCGGCGGCAGGTCTCGACGACGGCGGTGCGCCGCGCGGCGCTCATGGTGATCCCGGCCGGGTTCTGGAAGTTGGGGATCGTGTAGAAGAACTTGACCGGCCGCCCGTCGAGCTCGGCGCGGACCAGCGCCTCCTCCAGCTCCTCGGGGACCACGCCCTGCTCGTCCATGCCCACGTGCCGGATGTCGGCCTGGAACGCGGTGAAGGTGTTGATGGCGGTGACGTAGGTGGGCGCCTCGGTGAGCACGACGTCGCCGGGGTCGACGAAGACCCGGGTGATGAGGTCCAGGGCCTGCTGGGAGCCGACGGTGACGATGACGTCGTCGGGGGCGGCGTGGATGCCCTCGAGTTTCATGTACTCGCACAGCTGCTCGCGCAGGACGGGGTCGCCCTGGGCGGAGCCGTACTGGAGCGCGGCCGCGCCCTCCTCGGCGACGACGTCCTTGACCAGCTCGCCCAGCGGCTCCAGGGGGAGCGCCGCGACGTTGGGCATGCCGCCGGCGAGGGAGACGACCTCGGGGCGCGATGCGACGGCGAAGAGTGCCCGGACCTCCGATGCGACCATGCCCTGGGCTCGGCGCGCGTAGCGGCCGATGTGCGGGTCGATGCGCGAGCCCTGGCGATCGGGCTGTTGCTCTCGGGGGTCAGTGGACACGATCCACCTCCGTTGGGAAGGACGGTCGGGCGGGCCGGTGCGGCGCCGCCGGGATCATCGTTGGTCCTGGTTTCGACGCCCTCGACGGGCCCACGGTTCACACGGGTCGTCCGTGGCGGCCGGGCCGGGGGCGACGCCGATGCGAC
Source organism: Nocardiopsis changdeensis (assembly GCF_018316655.1). GTDB lineage: Bacteria > Actinomycetota > Actinomycetes > Streptosporangiales > Streptosporangiaceae > Nocardiopsis > Nocardiopsis changdeensis. Next base: position 3,655,105 of record NZ_CP074133.1, read on the forward strand.
GGTCGGGTCGGGTGAGCCGTGCGCGAACACGGTTCGGTAAATGCAGCGAGTGTAACCCAGTGCACCGCCATGACCCCCGCCGGACAAGGGATTCGTGCTGTTCATCACGCTTTCCCCTTTCGCCCGATCAGTCCGCATCGTCTCTGAGGAGTACCCGCCCGGATCCGGTGACCCGCACGGCGATGACCGGATCTTGGACGATATTTCACTCTCGGTGACCGTGTCGGAACGGTGCGGCCGGGCGCCCCTCGGCGACCGTGGGGGCGGGCCCGCCGCGGAGGCGGGCCGACCGGAGGAAGGGGAAGCCATGGGAGTCCGCTCGACCGGGACCCGCGCGCCGCTGGCGGTCCTGCTGGCGGGCGCGGCCTGGGCCGTCGTCTCGTGCTCGCCCGCGGCGGAGACCGACCCCGCCGCGGTGGAGCTGCGGCGGACCGCCGAGGCCCTGTCGGTGACGGTGCTGCGCCCGGGGGCCGAGCGCGCCTTCGCCCGCGAGGGGCACCCGCTGGAAGGCGCCCTGGAGTGCGGCACGACCCCGCCCGCCGACGCCTCCCCCTCCCGGGAGGCCGACGCCGAGGCCGGCGGCACCACCGTCGTGCACTGCACCGGCACCACCGAGGAGGGCGCCCCGGTGCGGTTCGAGGGCGAGCTGTCCCGAGAGGCGCTGATCGCCCGCCCGGCGGGCGACGACGGTCTGCCGGGCACGTTCGTGGGCACCGTCGACGGCGAGGAGGTGTTCCGGATGGACTGCCTGCAGTGCGCCCCGGCCGCCGAGGACGCCGACGGGCAGAAGGACACGGCCTCGGCCCGCACCGAGGACTGAGGGCCCCGGAAGGGTGCCGGGGCGGCGTCCCGGAGAGACCGTACCGGGACGCCGCCGATGCGCGGACGGTCCGGACTCCCCCGAGGTCCCGGACCCACCTCCGGCCTGTGGACGCGCCCGCCGCGGCTCCTCGGCCCCCCTCAAGGCCTCGGATACGGCGGGCGCCGGTACCGCTCCCGGTTGCTGCGGCCGTCGCGCCCTCTCTTGCCCGACGTCCGCCCCGGCAGGGGCCGCGCACGACCCATCAAACGCGCCCGGGACCCCGTCCGCAACGGTTGCACTAGGTTGCGACCTCGACACCGAGGGGAACCGCTCCGTCACCCGATCCCACCCGGGACCGCAATTCGCGCACCCCGGGGGAGTGCGAACCCGGCAGCAGGTCCTCGGGGAAGTCGGGCAGCACGACGCGCACCACCACGTCCTCGCTGAACCGGTAGGGGCGGCTCTCCACGATGCCGCCCAGGTGGCGGCGGAGCCGGGACAGCTCGGCCCGGACGGTCACCACGTGCCCGACCGCCCCGAACACGTCGGTGGACAGCTCGGCGGCGGTGCGCCCGGACCGGTGCACCGCCAGCAACAGCAGCAGCTCCGCGTGGCGCGGGGTGGGCCGGTGCGCCCAGCTGCCGCTGCTGCCCTCGACCGTGACCTCCGGGGCGGGCCCGGACAGGTCCAGGGTGACGACCGAGGGCGCCGTGCACTCGGCGGGCCTGGGGCGGACGAGCCAGCCGCCCGGCAGCGGCTCCAGAGAGCACTCCCCCAGGGCGGGCAGCCAGGCGGTACCGCTCTCGCGGTGCGTGGGCAGCAGCACCCGGCGGATGGGCTCCATGTTGACGGCGGCGGCCGTCCACCCGGTCTCGTCGACCACCAGGGCCCGCTCCCGCATCCCGGCCAGCAGGGGCGCCGAGACCGCCCGCAGCCGCTCCAGGTGGGTGTGGTGGATGCTCTGCAGGTGCGCCTCGGCCAGCTGGGCGACGGCGCTGACCAGGGCCAGGGTGGAGGGGTGGATGGTGGAGACCGGGCCGGTGACGTCGATGGCGCCCAGCAGACGCCCGTCGCGCGGGTCGTGGATGGGGGCGCAGGCACAGGTCAGGGTGTGCAGGCTGCGCACGAAGTGCTCGGCCGAGTACACCTGCACCGGCCGGCCCACCACCAGGGCGGTGCCGATGGCGTTGGTGCCGGTGCTGCCCTCGTTCCAGTAGGAGCCCTCCACGAGTCCGACCCGGTCGCCGACGCCGCGCATGCGGTGCGAGCCGTCCCGCCACAGGATCTGGCCGGAGGCGTCGGTGACCAGCATGATGTGGTCGGCCTCGTCGGCGACCGACACCAGGGACCGGCGGATGAGCGGCAGGACCTCGGCGATGGGGGACTCCTGCCGGCGGCGGTGCAGCTCGTCGGTGGACACCAGGCGCGGCGGCGGCCCGGCGTCGGGGTCGATGCCGAAGCGGCGCATTCGGTTCCAGGAGTCCTCGATGACCGGCCGCGGCCGGACCGGGCCGGGGCGTCCGCTCAGGGACGCGTCGTGCATCCGGCGCAGTGCGAGGGCGTGTTCGCGGGCGTCGACCCCTGCGGGCAGGGCCGTGTCCAGCGGAGGAAACGACATGGGGCTCCCTGACCTCGTGTTCACGGTGGCGTCCATCCAGTGTCCTGCCTCGAATCCGGCGTCGTTGAGCGAACCGCGACAGACGCGCGTTTCGGAGGCCGATGGCACTGTCCACATCCGTTTTCTGTGAGAGGTGACGGGTGGCCGAAGGCACGGGAGGCGGAGCGCGGCCACCGGGTCCGGACGCCGGGGTGGCCCTTCAGCTTCCACCATCTCCGGGGCCGGGAACAGCCGACGTGCAAGGGATACCGCGCGATTGGCCGAAAACGGCCACCGCGCCTCCCCGGCCCGGCCGCCGCGGGCCGCGGCTCAGCCGCCGGGCAGGCGGGTGAGGGCGAACCACAGCCGCATCCGCTGCTCGGGGTCGCCCAGGTCCACTCCCAGTTCGCGTTCGATCCGGCCGATCCGGTAGCGGACGCTGTTGCGGTGCACGCCCAGGTCGGCGGCGGCCCGGTCCCAGCCGCCGTGCCGGGTCAGCCAGGCCCGCAGGGTGCCGCGCAGCATCCGGGCGGTGTCGTCCCGTCCCGCCAGCGGCCCCAGCACCCGGCGGGCGAGGGCGTCGGCGGCGGCCGGGTCCAGGAGTTCCGCGAAGGGGTCGGTGCCCTCCTCCCACAGCAGCGGCGTGCCCGCGGCGCGGGCACGGTCCAGCAGCGCGGCCGCGCGGCGGTCGGCCCCGGGCAGGTCCCCGGGCGGCACCGGGTCGCCGACCGCACCGGTCCAGCCGTACAGGGCGAGGCCGTCCAGGTCGGCCCGGTGGGCGTCGGCGCCCCGGTCGGCCAGGACGGCGCGCAGGGTCCCGTCCGGAAGGGCGCCCGCGACGGCGGTGGGCAGCGGCGGCGGGGCGGGCCGGCCGGTCCCGGCCGGGGCGGCGCGCAGCACCCGGTAGCGGTCCGCCGACGGGTCTCCGGCCAGTTCGGAGAGCAGGGGCGCCGCCGCGCCGCCGGGCCCGCCGTCCAGCAGCAGCGCGGCGATCAGCGCCCCGGGGACCGGGGGCGGCGCGGGCGCGGTGCGCGCGACCAGGTCGAGCAGGGCGGTGGCGGTGCGCAGCACGGCGCGGTCGGTGAGGCCCAGCGGTTCGGGGCGCCCCACCAGCAGCACCCCGTACTCGCGGGGCGGTGTGCCGACGGTGTGCCAGAACACCTCGTCGCCCGCCAGGCGGGTCTTGGCGCTGCGCGGTCCGGCCGGCGCCGTCAGGCGGCCCAGCAGCTCGGCGGCCTCCGGCCCTGGGTCCTCGGGCGCCCCGGGGGCGGAGAACGCCACCGACCCGCCCGGCCCCAGGACCAGGGCCCAGGCGTCCAGGGCCGAGGCCAGCACCCGCAGGACGCGCTCGGCCGGGTCGGGGGCGGAGACGGCGCGGGCCATGTCGCGGTGGGCCTCGCCCAGGCGGCGCAGGTCGCGCAGCCGCACCTCCTCCAGCGCCTCGGCGACGGCCCGGGCCACGGCGGCGAAGGGGGTGGGGCGGGGCACCTCGAACAGGGGGAGCCCGTGCAGGCGGCACTGCTCCGCCAAGGCGGCCGGGACGGCGTCGTGGACCGGGGTGACGCCGAACCCGAGGGCGGCCACCCCGGTCTCCACCAGGGCGGCCACGTAGGCGCGGACCCCGGCCCCGTCCGCGGGCAGCCCGCTGCCGGCCGTCAGCAGCAGCTCGCCGCCGCGCAGGTAGGGGGTGGGGTCGGCCAGTTCGCTGGACACCGCCCAGGTCACCGCCGGGTCCCCTGCCTCCACGACCGGGCGCAGGCCCAGGTCGCGACGGGCCAGCACGGTGCCCAGCGCGATGCCGTCGGCCCCGCGGTGCTCCTCGTCCACCCGTCCCCCTCCCCCGCCCGGCCCTCGCCGGACGTCCCCCGGCCCCTGGAGCGGCCTTGGATACTCCGTCCATGGGAACACACCCGGTTGTGCTTTTCGTCCACTGGAGCGGTCCCGGGTTCCCGCCTACCCTGACCGGAGCGCGTGCGGCCGACGCCGACGACGTCGCCGGTCGCACCCCGACCCGCCGCGCAGAGCGCGCCGACCACGAGAGGGACACCACCGCCCGATGAGCGCACCGATCGGACCCACCGACTCCAGCCTCGTACCGCGTTTCGCCGGACCCGCGACGTTCGCGCGGCTGCCCCGCATCGACCAGGTCGAGCGGGCCGACATCGCCGTGGTCGGCGTCCCCTTCGACACCGGTGTCTCCTACCGTCCGGGCGCCCGGTTCGGCCCCTCCGCCATCCGCGAGGCCAGCCGCCTGCTGCGCCCCTACCACCCGGGCCTGGACGTGTCCCCGTTCGCCACCGCCCAGGTGGTCGACGGCGGGGACATCGCGGTCAACCCGTTCTCCATCGGCGACGCCGTGGAGACCATCGACGAGGCCGCCTCCGGTTTCGTGCGTGCGGGCACCCGCCTGGTCACCCTGGGCGGCGACCACACCATCGCGCTGCCGCTGCTGCGTTCGCTGTACCGCGAGCACGGCCCCATCGCGATGCTGCACTTCGACGCCCACCTGGACACCTGGGACACCTACTTCGGCGAGCCCTACACCCACGGCACCCCGTTCCGCCGGGCCGTGGAGGAGGGCATCCTCGACACCGAGGCGATCAGCCACGTCGGTACCCGGGGGCCCCTGTACGGCAAGAAGGACCTGGAGGACGACCGCCGCTTCGGCTTCGGGATCGTCACCTCCGCCGACGTCATGCGCAAGGGCGTGGACGAGATCGCCGACGCGCTGCGCCAGCGCATCGGCGACCGGCCGCTCTACGTGTCGGTGGACATCGACGTGCTGGACCCGGCGCACGCGCCCGGCACCGGCACCCCCGAGGCGGGCGGGCTGACCAGCCGCGAGCTGCTGGAGATCCTGCGCGGGCTGTCCTCCTGCAACCTGGTGGGCGCCGACGTGGTGGAGGTCGCCCCGGCCTACGACCACGCGCAGATCACCTCGACGGCGGCCTCCCACGTCGCCTACGACCTGGTCAGCGTGCTCGCGCTGAACCACGCCCGCAGGGCCTGAGGCCGTACTCTTCCGGACCTTCCGCCCCGCTGCGGCCCGCCCGTCGCGCGGCGGAAGGTCCTCAAGGGCGTCGAGGACCGGTGTGGGGGCCGGCCTCGGCGCCCTTCCGGCTGCGCCCCGCGTCCCTCCGAACGGCCGCACGCCTCCTCCGGGCGGGCCCCGGGCCGGAGCGGCGGGGCGCTCCGGCGCACGCGGGCGCCCCGCCGCCAAGGCGTGTTCGGTGGATGCTCTCGTGTGGCCCGGCGCTCGCGCCGGGTGCCGGGAGCGGTCGTCGGGTGACTTCCCGCAAGCCTCCCGGCGAGGTCGGCCCGGGGTAGGCCGTCCGAGCCCAGGCGGCGCGGCGAGGTCGGCCCGGCGGCCGCGACCCGGAATGATCCGCCGGAGACGCCTTACGCTCCGGCCGGGGCGCCGCGTGCCTCCAGGTGCGCCCAGGTCAGGGCGGTGACGTGGTCGGCCATCGCCTCGGGGCTCTCCCCCGGGTGGTCCAGCAGCCAGTCGGCGAACGCGTCGGCGGTGCTCACCGCGATCCTGGCCAGCAGCGCGGCGTCGCGCTCGCGCACGTCCCCGGGCAGTCCGCCGCAGGTGGTGATGAGGTCGGTGACCTCGGCCAGCACGCGGTCGCGGGCCCGGGTCACCTCGGCGGCGAAGGGGCCGGCGGCGGCGCGCCGGTACAGGACGGTCCAGCTCTCCCTGTTCTCGACCACGAATCCGAAGAAGGCGCGGATTCCGCGGCGCAGGGGGTCCTCCCCGCGCGGGGCGCGGGGGTCGTGGACGGCGGCGCGCAGGGTGAGCATGAGGCGTTCGGACTCGCGGCGCACGCAGGCGGTGAATATGCCTTCCTTGGAGCCCAGATAGTGGTACACCGTCGGTTTGGAGGTTCCCGCGGCCGCGGCGATCTGCTCGACGCGCACCGTGTGGTAGTCGCCCCGGGAGAATTCCGTGACGGCGGCGTCGATCATCAGTTGTTCACGGATCCGACGCGGTAGTCTGCGCTGTTTGCTCTTCACTCTGACGAACCCTATTGATCCGCCCTCTTTTGACCAGGGCCTCCCGGCACCCGTTTCCGGGCGCGGAGGGGCTTCGGATTCCGTGGCGGACGGATGACCTGTGACTACGAGTGAGTCCACCCTCACCCGTGGTGGTGTATCCCACATTCTCCGGGGTTTGGACGGCCGGATACCGCACACGGGTGCGCGGGACCCGGCCGCCTCCCGTCAGTCCGTCACGGCCTGCCCGTACGCCGGACGCAGCTCCAGCGTGCAGCACTTGGCGCCGCCGCCGGCCTTGCGCAGCTCGTCCAGCTCCACCGGGTGGACGGTCAGGCCCTCGGCGCGCAACCGGTCGGCCAGGTCCCGCGCCTCGGCGGCCAGGACCACGTTGCGGCCGTCGCAGACGGCGTTCAGGCCCAGGACGCGGGCGTCGTCCTCGGTGGCGAGGAGGGCGTCCGGGAACAGCGCCTCCAGCACCCTGCGGCTGCCCGCGGAGAACGCGCCCGGGTAGTAGGCGACGCGCTCGCCCGACAGCGCGAACAGGGCCGTGTCCAGGTGGTAGAAGCGGGGGTCCACCAGTTGCAGGGTCACCACCGGGCGGCCCAGGAAGCGCTCGGCCTCCTGGTGCGCGGCCGCCTCGGTGCGGAACCCGGTGCCGGCCAGGACCACGTCGTCGAGGGTGATGAAGTCGCCCTCCCCCTCGTTGACGTGCTTGGGCTCCCGGGTCTCGGTGTACCCCGCGGCCCGGAACCACTCCAGGTAGGCGGGCCCCTCGGGGGTGCGTTCGGCGCTGGCGAAGCGGGCGCCGTAGACCCGGCCGTCGACCACCAGGGCGCCGTTGGCCGCGAACACCATGTCCGGCAGCCCCTCGATGGGCGAGATCTCCTGGACCTCGTGGCCCAGCTCCAGGTAGAGGTCGCGCAGCGCCTCCCATTGGCGGATCGCCCGCTCCCGGTCGACCCGCACGGCGGGGTCCATCCAGGGGTTGATCGCGTATTCGACCGCGAAATAGGTGGGGCGGCACATGAGGTAGTGCCGTCGAACCGCCACCGGACCGGTCGGGTTCTTCATTGAACCTCCCAGTGAGACCGTCGGGAATCACGGACCCCCGCGGCGGCGCGGCCTTCACCACCGTGCGCCGCCTCGGGGTTCGTCCGTTCGATGTGGGGATACCCGCACCGGGGCCGGGCCAAGGGGCACGGTTCGGTGAACACGCGGTCCCCGGCACGGGCCGCCCCCGCGCCCGGACGGGCGCGGGGGCGGCCGCGGGGCGGGCGGTCAGCGGCCGCCCGCGCGGGCCACCGCCTCCTCCAGTTCCTCACGGTTCATCTTGGAGCGGCCCGGCACGTCCAGCTCCGAGGCGCGCCGGAGCAGTTCGCGCTTGGTGCGCCGGCCCTCGCCGCGGGCGGGCGGGCGCGGCCCGGGGGCGCGCCCGTGCGGGAGGCTGCGGCGCAGCGCCTCCTGGAGAGCGCCGTCCCTGGAGGACCCCTCGGTCCGGCGCGGCCGGTCCTCCCCGCCGGGCCGGTGGGTGATGGTGCCTCCCCTGGCCTTGGCCCGCACCAGTTCGGTGAGGCGGTGGCCGTAGCTGTCTTCGTAGCGGGCCGGGTCCCAGTCGACCGACAGCGAGTCGACCAGTTCGGCGGCCAGCGCCAGCTCCTCCTTGCCCAGCGCGGGGTAGGGCACCGGCGGCATCACGTCGTCGGGGGCGCGCACCTCGTCGGGCCACCACAGGGTGGAGGCGGACAGCACGCCGCGGGTCGGCTCGATGAGCACCGGGGACTCGCGGTCGCGCAGGACGACGGTGGCCGTCCCCGCCCGGCGCGTGCGGTCCAGGGCCGCGTAGAGCAGCTGGTAGGGCTGGGCGTCGGCGGGGTCGCGCGGGGCCATGTAGTAGGTGGAGGCGTACCAGAGGGGCCCGACCGACCCCTCGGAGACGAACCCGTCCAGGCGCATGGTGCGCGACCCGTGCGGGAGGATCTCCTCCAGTTCCTCCGGTTCCAGGACGACGTACTCGTCCTCGACGGCGGTGCGGGCGCCGCGCACGATCTTCTCGGCGGGGACCTCCTCGCCGGTGCGCTCGTTGACGCGGACGTAGCGGATGCGGTCGGCGGTGCCGCGTTCGAACTGGTGCAGGACCGGTCCGCGGCGCTCGCGGGCGCTGTAGAGGCGCACCCCGATCGGCACTTCGCCGAACATGAGGGTGCCCACCCAGACAGGATTGACCATGGTGCCTCCCTAGTCCCCATGATCACCGGGGGCGGGCAAAATACCGGTCGAAAAGAACAAAGAACCAGTCATGGGACTTTTCCGACAACCGAACCCCGTTCTTTTACCGACCGGTCGGTATCGCTAGGATCGCGGCAGTCCGTGATTGGAGTTCCTCCCATGAGTACGACCGTCAAGGCCGCCGTCTTCTCCGCGCCGGGCACGCCACCCGAGATCCGCGACCTGGTGCTGCCCGACCCCGGCTCCGGCCAGGTGCGGGTGCGCATCGCCGCCGCCGGGGTCTGCCACTCCGACCTGTCCCTGTCCAACGGGACCCTGCCCCAGAAGTGGCCCGCCGTCCTGGGCCACGAGGGCGCCGGGACCGTCGAGGCCGTCGGCGAGGGCGTCACCTCCGTCAGCCCCGGCCAGCACGTCATCCTCAACTGGGCCCCGGCCTGCCGGGCCTGCTGGTTCTGCCGCAACGGCGAACCCCACCTGTGCGAACACGCCCTGGACCGGGCCGCCGTCCCCTACGCCCACCTCACCGACGGCACCCCCGTCCACCCCGGCCTGGGCTGCGGGGCGTTCGCCGAGGCGACCGTGGTGGGGGCCGACGCCGTCGTGCCGCTGCCCGACGGCCTGGACCCGGCCACCGGCGCCGTCCTGGGGTGCGCGGTGCTCACCGGATGGGGCGCCGTCAACAACTCCGCCGCCGTGCGCCCGGGCCAGTCGGTCGTGGTCATGGGCCTGGGCGGGGTGGGCCTGTCCGTGCTCCAGGCGGCCCGCATGGCCGGGGCCGACCCGGTGGTCGCGGTGGACGTCTCCCCCGCCAAGGAGGAGCTGGCCCGGTCGCTGGGCGCCACCGAGTTCCTGCTCTCCGACGAGCACCTGTTCAAGGCGGTGCGGGCGCTCACCGGCGGACGCGGCGCCGACCACGTCTTCGAGGTGGTGGGCTCGGCCCAGGTGGTGCGCACGGCCTGGAACATCAGCCGCCGCGGCGGCACCATCACCGTGGTGGGGGTGGGGTCGGTGAAGGACGAGGTGTCGTTCAACGCCCTGGAGCTGTTCCACCAGGCCCGCACCGTGCGCGGGTGCGTCTTCGGGTCGAGCGACCCCGACCGCGACCTCCCCGTCATCGCCGAGGGCGTGCGCTCGGGCGGGCTGCGGCTGGGGGCGATGGTGACCGACGAGATCCCGCTGTCGGGCGTGCCCGACGCGTTCGAGCGGATGCGCCAGGGCAAGGGCGGCCGGTCGCTGGTCCGCTTCGGGGCGTGAACGCGGTGGGGGCGCGGCGGCGCCCCCACCGTGCTCAGCGCCGCCCGGGGTCCTCCACCGTCACCTCCAGCACCTCCAGGGGCGCCTCGTCGTCGGCCCGGTCGGCGAGGGCCGAAAGGACCCGGTGGAAGAGGATCGCCCGGTGCACGCCCATCCCGACCATGAGCAGCGCCCCCGGGACCGGGAAACCCGGAAGTCCCAGGGCGTAGAGCAGGGCGGCGAACACCCCGAAGAGGGTGCCCGCACCGACCCCGCCGTTCATGGGGCAGCGCCAACTGCGCCAGCCCCACATCCAGCCCGCCGCCAGCACCGCCGCCCAGGGGTCGACCAGGACCGCCACGGTCGGGTAGAGGACCAGGGCGAACACGAGCACCCCGGACAGCCCGTCGAGCACCGGAACGGCCAGGAGCAGCCGCCACCCGGCGGCGGTGCGCGGCACGAGCCGCTCGGCGGGCGGCGGGGGCTCCCCCGGGCCGCCCCGGTGCTCCCACCACACGAGCACGGCGAGCAGCGCGAACCCGCCCAGGGCGACGCCGGCGGCCGGGCCGAACCAGTGCCCGGCCCCCTCCGGCATCCACAGGTGCTCGGGCCCCACCGCCATCGGGTCCAGGCCCAGGGCGGCCGGGGTCGCCGCGTGCAGGGTGTAGAGGAAGGCCACCGACAGGACCACCTCCGCGAGGACGAACCCCAGGTGGACGACGGCCAGCTGAGTGAGAGGGGCGGGCGCCCCGGGGGCGTCCGCGTACGTCCGCGTGGAGAAGAGCGGACGCACGAGCATCACGAGCAGCAGGGCGGCGGCGACCGCCAGGGCGGTCGGCCCGGGCTCGAAGCCCGGCGGGACGAAGTACACGTCAGCCCTCCCGCCGCGGCACCGGCGCGCCGTCGGCGTCCAGCACCGTAACCTCCAGGACCGGTTCCCCGAGTTCCCCGAGGCGCTGCCTCGCCGCCATCCGGCCGAGCACCACCCCGAACAGGGACCACAGGAGCAGGGGCGCGGCCAGCCCTCCCGGAAGCACGAAGGCGTAGAGCCCGAGGAGGCCCGCCTCGATCACACAGCACCAGAGCATCACCGCGGGCCCGGACGTCCGGTACTGGCACCCGGACACCAGGGCGACCGCCAGCACTCCGGTCAGCGGCCCGAAGTGCGCCGCCAGCAGCGGGTACAGCACCAGGTAGTACGCGGCGACGCCGCACGACAGCCCCAGGGGCAGGGACGCCCGGTACAGCAGCATCTCCCCGCCCGACCAACGGGCCAAGGGGGTGTGCCGCGGCTCGGGCACCCGTGCCCGTTCGCGCACCGCCCACACCACGAAGATCGCGAACAGGGCGGCGACCGCACCGGACACCAGCCACAACGGGGGCTCCTCCCCCACCAGGGCCCGCCACCCGGGCACGGTCTCCTGGAACCCCCGGGGCACCAGGTCCCCCAGGGAGAGGCCATGCACCGCCGTGGTGTGGAAGGCGATGACCGCCGCCACCTCCACGGCGGACAGGAGCAGGGTCAGGGCCACCAGGCCGGACGGCCGCGTGAACACGGGCGCGATCCGGGGCAGGGCGGACACCGCGTAGGGGACCGCGAGCAGGAAGAGCAGGAGCGCGAAGCCGATGACGGTGGCCGCGGGGCCGGGGTCGAAGGCCGCAGGGGGAAAGTACACGGGGGATCCTCGGTCGACGGTCGGGGCGGGGACCTGCGCGGGCGCGGTCGAGCGGGGAGCGGGCGCACGCGGGCCGAATGATCATGCCGGATACCTGCGGGTTTGTCACAGGCTGACAAAAGCTGTGGCGTACGGCACACATGGCCCTTGCCCCGCGCCCGGCGAAGGAGCACAGTCGTCACCATCGCGCACAGCGTGCCGCGGGCACGGCCGACCGAGTCGAGGAGACACGACCCCCATGAGCAGCGCAGCGGATCAGGCCGACGCGATCGTCGTCGGCGCGGGACTGGCGGGCCTGGCGGCGGCGGCCGAACTGGCCGACGCGGGCAAGCACGTGATCCTGCTCGACCAGGAACCCGAACAGTCCCTGGGCGGACAGGCGTTCTGGTCCTTCGGCGGCCTGTTCTTCGTGGACTCCCCCGAGCAGCGCCGGATGGGCATCCGCGACTCCAGGGAGCTCGCCCTCCAGGACTGGATGGGCACCGCCGGCTTCGACCGCCCCGAGGACGCGTGGCCGCGCAGGTGGGCCGAGGCGTACGTGGACTTCGCCGCCGGGGAGAAGTACTCCTGGCTGCGGCAGATGGGCCTGCGGCTCTTCCCCATCGTGGGCTGGGCCGAGCGCGGCGGCTACCTGGCCGACGGGCACGGCAACTCCGTCCCCCGCTTCCACATCACCTGGGGCACCGGTCCGGGCGTGGTCGCCCCGTTCGAGCGCCGGGTGCGCGCCGCCGCCGAGCGGGGGCTGGTCTCCCTGCGGTTCCGCCACCGCGTCGACGAGCTGGTCGTGACCGGCGGGGCCGTGACGGGCGTGCGCGGCACCGTGCTGGCGCCCAGCGACGCCGAGCGCGGCCGGGCCAGCAACCGCGACGCCGCCGGGGAGTTCGAGCTGTCCGCGCAGGCGGTCGTCGTCACCTCCGGCGGTATCGGCGCCAACCACGATCTGGTGCGCAAGAACTGGCCCGAGCGGCTGGGCACCCCGCCCGAGCACATGCTGTCGGGCGTCCCCGAGCACGTGGACGGGCGCATGCTCGGCATCACCGAGCAGGCGGGCGCGCAGATCATCAACCCCGACCGCATGTGGCACTACACCGAGGGCATCCAGAACTGGGACCCGATCTGGTCCCGCCACGGCATCCGCATCCTGCCCGGGCCCTCGTCGCTGTGGCTGGACGCCACCGGCAAGCGGCTGCCCGCCCCGTACTTCCCCGGGTTCGACACCCTGGGCACGCTGGACCACATCATGAAGAGCGGCCACGACTACACGTGGTTCGTGCTCTCCCAGAAGATCATCGAGAAGGAGTTCGCGCTGTCGGGCTCGGAGCAGAACCCCGACCTGACCGGCAAGGACGTCCGGCTCCTCCTCAAGCGCGCGCTGCCGGGCGCGCCCGGACCGGTGGAGGCGTTCAAGGAGCACGGGGTGGACTTCGCGGTCGCCGGCCGGCTGCCCGCGCTCATCGAGAAGATGCGGGAGATCGCCGGGGACGGGGTGCTGGACCCCGACACCGTCACCCGCGAGGTGGTGGCCCGCGACCGGGAGATGGTCAACACGTTCACCAAGGACCTCCAGGTGACGGCGATCCACGGGGCCCGCAACTACCGGGGCGACAAGCTGATCCGGGTGGCGTCCCCGCACCAGATCCTCGACCCCAAGGCGGGCCCGCTGATCGCGGTGCGCCTGCGCATCCTCACCCGCAAGACGCTGGGCGGGCTGCACACCGACCTGGACGCGCGGGTGCTGCGCGCCGACGGCACCCCGCTGCCGGGCGTGTACGCGGCGGGCGAGGTCGCCGGGTTCGGCGGCGGCGGCGTGCACGGCTACCGCGCCCTGGAGGGCACCTTCCTGGGCGGCTGCCTGTTCTCGGGCCGGACCGCCGGCCGCGCCGCCGCGGCCGCGCTCTGAGGCCCTGACGGAGGCGAGGCGCCGGACACCCGTCGCGGGTGTCCGGCGCCTCGTGCTCGCAGGGGGTGTCAGCCATCCGAGTCCGGGGACCCGGGCCCCTCCTTGCGGGGTCGGCCGCGGCGGGGGATGTCCCCGGCCTCCTTCGGCATCCGCCCCGCGTCGTCGAGGGCGCGGCGCAGAAGGAATTCGATCTGGGCGTTGGTGCTGCGCAACTCCTGGCCCGCCCACCGCGCCAAGGCGTCGTGGACGGCGGGGTCGAGCCTCAGCAGCACCTTCTTGCGCTCCGGCACGGCCACCTCACCCCGTTACTGGTACAGCGTCCCCGTGTTCACGACCGGGCTGGCGGGGCGGTCCGAGCACAGCACGACCAGCAGGTTGCTGACCATGGTGGCCTTGCGCTCCTCGTCGAGCTCGACCACGTGCTCCTCGGACAGCCGCGACAGGGCCCGGTCGACCATGCCCACGGCGCCCTCGACGATCTCCTGGCGGGCGGCGATCAGGGCGCCCGCCTGCTGGCGCTGGAGCATGGCCTGGGCGATCTCGGGCGCGTACGCCAGGTGCGTGAAGCGGGACTCCACGATGCGCACGCCCGCGGCCTCGACCCGCTGTCCGACCTCCTCCGACATGCGCTCGGTGATGGCGTCGGCGTTGTCGCGCAGGGACAGGGCACCCTCGGCGTCGTAGGAGTCGTACGGGTAGTGGCCGGCGATGTGGCGCACGGCGGCCTCGGTCTGGATGGACACGAACTCCACGAAGTCGTCGACCTCGAAGGTGGCGCGGGCGGTGTCCTCCACCTGCCACACGACGACGGCGGCGATCTCGATGGGGCTGCCCGAGGCGTCGTTGACCTTCATGACGGAGGTCTCGTGGTTGCGGATGCGCGTGGAGACGGCGTTGCGGTCGGTCAGCGGGTTCACCCAGCGCAGGCCGTCGGTGCGCACGCTGCCGACGTAGCGGCCGAAGAGCTGGACGACGCGGGCCTCGTTGGGGGAGACCATGGTCAGCCCCAGCATGAGGAAGAGGCCGACGACGGCGATGACGGCGCCGACGATGATCGCCGCGAGGAGCGGCACGGCCTCGACCAGGAAGGGCGAACCGGCGACGGCGGCGCCGACGAGCACGATCAGCAGGGCCAGCAGGAACATGCCGATGCCGTCGCGGCTCTTGGCCGTGGTCTCACGGTACTGCGGGGCCTCCCGGTAGCCGGGGGCGGGGGCGGCGGATTCGGTCATGTGCGTTCCTTCTCTCTCAAGTGATGACGCGAGCATAGCATTGTGATATCACTTTTTATAGGAGCCGGGCCACAGGGGCCCACAAGACCGAGAGGAGACGTGGACGCGATGACCACCGACACACCGCGTTTGCGCCCGCCGCACCACCGCGTGGACCCCCGGGCCGTCCGCTGGTGGACCACCCGTTCGCTGATCGCGACGGTCGCCCTCACCGCGGTCCCCGTCGTCCCCGCCCTGATCTGGGAGCCGGTCCGCTTCTGGTTCCTGCTCGCGGCCGCCGCCATCGGGGTCCCCGGCCTGCTGATCACCTTCGTGATGCCGCAGTGGCGGTACCGGGTCCACCGCTGGGAGGTCACCGACACCGCCGTCTACGCCTCCAGCGGCTGGTTCTGGCAGGAGTGGCGGGTGGCCCCCATGTCGCGCATCCAGACCGTGGACACCGCGCGCGGGCCGCTCCAGCGGGCGTTCGGGCTGTCCAGCGTGACCGTCACGACCGCCTCGGCCGCCGGGCCGATCGAGATCGCGGGCCTGGACCACGCCCTGGCGACCCGGGTCGCCGACCAGCTCACCGAGACCACCCAGGCGGTTCCGGGGGATGCCACGTGACCACCGCGCAGCGACCCCCGACCGAACGCCCGCTGGGCGACTGGCAGGGCCTGAGCCCGCTCAGCGTGTGGGCCAACACCGCCGCCGGCGCCCTCTTCATCGTCCCCGCCGCCGTCGTGGGCACCGTCGTCCTGATCGTCCTGGACCTGGCCTGGTGGGCCCTGGCCCCGCTGCCCGGGGCCCTGGCGCTCATCGCCGGGCTCACCGCCCTGGACATGATGGTCCTGAAGGCGGTCTCCTACCGCGTCACCGACGAGCGCATGGAGATGCGCTCGGGCGTGGTCGCCAAGGCCTACCGCTCGGTGCCGCGCGAGCGCGTGCGCAGTGTGGACGTGGCGGCGCCGGTCTACGCCCGGCCCTTCGGCCTGTGCGTCGTCACCGTCGGCACCGGCGAGCAGGTCGACTCCGGATCCGACCAGGTCAAACTCCAGTTCGTCACCGCCGCCCAGGGCGAGCGGCTGCGCCGCGAGCTGCTGTACCGCGAAACGCCGGCCGCCGGGAGCACCGAAGGGGCGGAGGGCGCGGGGGGCGCGGAGGAGGCCGACGGCCTGGAGCTGGCCCGCCTGGACCGGCGGTGGTTCGCCTACGCCCCGGCCACCACCGCCACCCTGGGTATCGGCATCGGTGCCATAGCGGCCCTGATCGGCGCCAACGCCCAGTCCGAGGGCTGGATCTACCGGTGGATCTCCGAGCAGGCCGGGCTGCCCAGCACCGCGGAGATCGGCGCGTTCGTCATGGCCCGGCTGCTGTTCGTCGTCCCGGCGGCGCTGGTGGGCCTGCTGGTGTCGGGCACGGTCGTCCTGGTGGCCGTCGCGGTGGAGACCTGGTGGGACTACCGGCTGACCCGGGAGTCCAACGGAACGGTGGTCATGCGCCGGGGCCTGCTCAACAGCCAGTCCCTGACGATCGAGGGCCGGCGCCTCAACGGGGTCACCCTGCACGAGCCCCTGGTGCTGCGCTCCGCCGGAGGCGCGGACGTGCGCGCGGTCGCCACCGGCCTGGGGGCCGCGGACGCGGAGAAGACCCAGGCCAAGAGCCGCCTCTCCCCGCCGATGCCCCGGGACCGAGCCCGGGAGCTGGCCGCGGACCTGATGCGCACCCCCGAGTCGCCCCTGGACCTGCCGCTGACCGCGCACCCGCGGTCGGCCCTGAGCCGCCGCCTGGTCCGCGCCGGGTGGGCCTCGCTGGCGGGCTTCGCCGTCGCCGGCGGGCTGGCGTGGCTGCACACGCTGGCCGAGGCCGCGTGGTGGGACGCCGCCCACGAGATCGAGGAACAGCTCAACCCGCTGCCGGTCGTCACCCACCTGGTGGAGGCCGCCCCGCCCTGGGGCTGGTGGCTGCTGGGGGCCGCGTTCGCGGTGGTGGCGTTCTGGTACGCGGTCGGCTCCCACCGGGCGCTGGGGCACGGCCTGCACCCGCGCTACCTGGTGGTGCGCCGGGGCATGGCGGTGCGCGACACCACGACCCTGGAGCGGTCGGCGGTGATCGGCTGGCGGATCACCCGCACGCCGTTCCAGCGCCGGGCCGGGCTGGCGCACGTGTCGGCCACCACCGCCTCGGGCAAGGGCATGTACACCGCCGCCGACGTCGGGCTGGGCCAGGGGCTGGCCTGGGCGGCGCTGGCCGTCCCGGACCTGCTGACCCAGTTCCTGGAGCGCGACGGGGAGCCGGAGGGGGCGGACGGGGAGCGCGGCTGAGCGCTCCCCCGGACCGGGGGCCGGTACGGCGCCGGGCGGCCCCCGTCGACGACGTGGCCATCACGGCCGGGGGGCACCGCATCCCGGGCCCCGCCCCCGGCCCGAAGGCCCCGGTCCGCGCTCCGGCCCCCGGCGCGTTTCCCGCGCCGGGGGCCGGGGTGTGCTCAGCGGGCGGCCGGGGCGGGCACGATCTCGAAGACCCGGTCCAGGCCCAGGATCCCCAGGACCCGGGAGACGACCGGGCGCGGCCGGGCCAGCACGAGGCGGCCGCCCCGGGCGTTCATCGCCCGCTGCGCCGCCACGAGGGCGCCCACGCCGCTCGCGTCCAGGAACCCCACACCCGCCAGGTCCACGACCAGGCACTCACAGCCCTCCTCGCGGGCCGCCGCCGCCAACCGGGCGCGCAGGCCCGGGACGGTGGCCAGGTCGATCTCGCCCTCCACCGATACCACCGTCACACCGGTGTGCGGGAGACATTCCTGGAACCGGACATCCCGTGCCACTCGAGGCCACCTCTCACCGGACGTAATCTTTCCACTACGCAACCGCGTACGAGATCGTAACCTCTCCAGAGAGGTTCCGTCAGGCTTTTGCGAGGAAAACCCCCGAAAACTCGCCGATGTGGCCGCGGGGACAGGTTCACCTCACCCCCGGGCCGGCGTCCTCGGCCTCCGGGGAAGGCCCGCACACCTCTCTCGGACACACCCGGACGCACCCCCGCACCGTGCCCCGGGCGCCCGAGTGCGGTAAAAGCGGTAGGGACACATGGTGTCCTTGAGGCCCCGGGCCGACGCACAGCGCACAGAAGGGAGGGAGCGGCGCACCCCTTCCGCCCTGCCGGGCGGGACCGCGCCGCGCACCCCATGACCGAAACCGCCGAGACCCGACCCGGCTGGTTCTCAGCCCAGGAGCTGGAGGGCATCCGCGGCCGCATGCCCCTGGTGTACGTGCAGGCCGTCCCGGTCCGGGTCGACGAGGTCGGCCAGGTCACCCACGTCGGCCTGCTGATGCGGGCGACCCCCGACGGCCGGTTCCACCGGTCGGTGGTCTCGGGCCGGGTCCTGTACCACGAGCGGGTCCGCGACGCGCTGCTGCGCCACCTGGAGAAGGACCTGGGCCCGGTGGCACTGCCCCGCGTCCCGGCCTCCCCGCAGCCGTTCACCGTCGCCGAGTACTTCCCCACCCCCGGGGTGACCCCGTTCCACGACCCGCGCCAGCACGCGGTGGCGCTGGCCTACATCGTGCCGGTGTCGGGCGACTGCCAGCCCCGCCAGGACGCCCTGGACCTGGTGTGGCTCACCCCCGCCGAGGCCGCCGACCCCGTGGTCCACGCGGAGATGAACGACGGCCAGGACGTCCTGCTGCGCCAGGCGCTGGCCCACGTGGGGCACGCCCCCTGAGCCGGGCGGGCCCCGCGGCGGCGCCGCGGGGCCCCTTCCCCGCCCCCGGGCACGGGGACACCGCGAGGGCGTACCCTCTACCCATGCCCGAAGCCCTGGCCGCCCTCGTCGACGACGCCCTGGCCCTGGTCCCCGCCCGGGGCCGCGCCCTGCTCGGCCTGACCGGCGCCCCCGGGGCGGGCAAGTCCACCCTGGCCCGGCAGCTGGTCGCCGAGGCCGACGCCCGGACCGCCCCGGGCACCGCCGGCTACCTGCCCATGGACGGCTTCCACCTGTCCAACGCCCAGTTGGAGCGGCTGGGGCGGCTGGACCGCAAGGGCGCCCCCGACACCTTCGACGCGCACGGGTACGCCGCCCTGGTGCGGCGGCTCCTCACCGAAACCGACCACCCGGTCTACGTCCCCGACTACGACCGGCGGCTGCACGAGCCCGTCGCCGCCCGCCACGTGATCGGGCCCGGCACCCGGCTCGTCGTCACCGAGGGCAACTACCTGGCCTGGGACGCCGAGCCCTGGGGGTCCCTGCGCCCGCTGTTCGCCGAACTCTGGTACGTGGAGGCCGACGACGCGCTGCGCGAGGAGCGCCTGCTGCGCCGCCAGCTGGCGGGCGGCCGCGACGAGGCCGCCGCCCGGGAGTGGGTGGAGCGCAGCGACCGCGCCAACGGGGAGCTCGTCAAGCGCTTCAGGAGCGCCTGCACCCGCGTCGTCCCCACCGGCGCGGTGCCCCGGCGCCCCGGGGGCGCCGAGGGGGCCGCGGGCGGCTGAGCCCCGCCGCTCAGGCGGCCCGGCGCAGGAACCGGCGGGCCGACCCGCGCACCAGCCACAGGTACCCCTCGGCGGAGCCCTGCTTGCCGCTCCCCCGGAGCCCGCCGTAGGCGGACGACACGATCATCTCCTTGTAGCGGGCGGCCAGGCCCCCGGTCAGGAAGGCCCCGCGCGGGGAGTCGTCGGCGTGCACGAACTGGATGAGCCCGTCACGCCGCCCCAGGCTGACGCACTGGAACAGGTAGCCGAAGGGGGCGGCGTCCGGCTCGCGCCCGGCCAGCCGGGCGGCGACGGCATCGGCCGCCGCGGTCCCCATGGGCAGCCCCATCGCGCAGGACATGCGCAGCTCCCGGCCGTCCACGGCGTCGGCGTGGGCGGCGTCGCCCACCACGTACACGTCCGGGTGGGAGACCGACCGCTGGGTGCCGTCGACGAGGGCCCGCCCGGAGCCGTCCACGGCCAGCCCGGCCCCGGCCGCCAGCGGGGAGACGTCGAACCCGGCGTTCCACACGGTGAGGTCGCTCTCCAGCAGGTCCCCGTCCTCCAGCTTGACGTGGCCCGCCTCCACCGCGGCGACCCGCGTGTGCTCGCGGACGGAGACGTCCAGGCGGTCCAGGACCCGGCGGACGTGGGCCCGGCCCCTGGCGCCGACGCCGGCCGCCACCGGGCCCGAGGTCACCAGCCGCACGTCCATGCCCGCGTGGGCCTCGGCGATCTCGGTGACGGCCTCCAGGCCGGTCAGTCCGCCGCCGACGACGGTGAGGGTGCGGGGGCGCTCCCGGGCGATGCGTCGGGCCACCTCGCGGGCGCCCTCCAGCCCGGCCAGGGTGACCGCGTGCTCGGCGGCCCCGGGTGCCGCGTCGGCCGCGGCGGTGCTGCCCAGCGCGTACACGAGGGTGTCGTAGCGCAGGGTGCGGAACCGGTCCCCGGTGCGGACGTCGACGGTGCGCGCCTCGGTGTCCACGGCCTCCACCCGGCCGACGACGAGATCGATGGCGGGGTTCAGGGAGTCGGCCAGGGGGTGGACTCCGACGTCGCGCCCGGCGGCCACCTCGTGCAGGCGGACCCGTTCGACGAACGTGTCGGTGGCGTTGACCAGGGTGACGCGCAGCCCCGCGCCGTTCGCGCGAACGTGGTGGGCGGCGCGCCGGGCGGCGGCGAGTCCGGCGTATCCGGCGCCGAGGACGAGGAGTTCGTGGACCATGGGTGCCTCCCGGTGGAGTGTTCCGTCGCCCCATGGACGGTTCGGGCCGCCGCGGATGTGACATGCCCGCGCGCCGGTCCCCCGGGTGTGGCCGACGCCATAGGCCCTCCCGGACCCCCTGCGGGAAAGGCGTTCCGCGGTTCCGCGCCCTCTCGGGGAGTGGACGCACCCCCACCCCCTTGTCCATATGGCGAGACAAATATCCCACATAGTGTCCATTAGGTCTACGATCCGGTCATCCTCCCTTTGCAGACCATCGCTCTGACCTGGAAAGAAGTCCCATGACGGACGTCGCCGAACAGCACCCGGCACCGGAGCGCGGCACCCCCGCGCCGGTGGACCCGCCGACCAACCCGCGACGCAAGGTGCTCACCGCCAGCCTCGTGGGCACGTCCGTCGAGTTCTACGACTTCTACATCTACGCGACCGCCGCGGTCCTGGTCTTCCCGGCGCTGTTCTTCCCCGAGGGCGACATGATGGCCGCCCGCCTGCAGTCGCTGGCCACCTTCGCCATCGCGTTCGTGGCCCGCCCCATCGGCTCCTGGGTGTTCGGCCACTTCGGCGACCGCGTCGGCCGCAAGGCCACCCTGGTGGCGTCCCTGCTCACCATGGGCATCGCCACCGTCGGCATCGGCGTGCTGCCCACCTACGCCCAGGTCGGCGTCCTCGCCCCGCTGCTGCTGGCGCTGTGCCGGTTCGGCCAGGGCCTGGGGCTGGGCGGCGAGTGGGGCGGGGCCGCCCTGCTGGCCACCGAGAACGCACCCGCGGGCAAGCGCGGCTTCTACGGGACGTTCCCGCAGCTGGGCGCGCCCATCGGGTTCTTCCTCGCCAACGGCGTGTTCCTCATCCTGAGCCAGGCCATGAGCGAGGAGACGTTCCTGGCGTGGGGCTGGCGGGTGCCGTTCCTGCTGTCGACGATCCTCATCGTGGTCGGCCTGTGGGTGCGCCTGAGCCTGCACGAGACCCCCGCGTTCGCCAAGGTGCTGGCCGCGGGCGAGCAGGTGCGCACGCCCATCGTCGAGGTGTTCCGCCGCAACTGGGCCGCCCTGATCCTGGGCACCCTGGTCATGGTCGCCACGTACGTGCTCTTCTACCTCATGACGGTCTTCTCGCTGGGCTTCGGCACCGACCCGGAGACCGGCCTGGGCTACGACCGCTCCCAGTTCCTGGTGTTCCTGCTGGTGGGCGTGGTGTTCTTCGGGATCTTCACCCCGGTCGCCGGGCTGCTGTCGGACCGGTTCGGCCGCAAGCCCGTCCTGGTGGCGGTGACCGCCGCGATCATCGTCTTCGGGTTCGCCATGGGCCCGCTGCTGGGCTCGGGGACCGTCGGGGTGCTGGCCTTCCTGGTCATCGGCCTGTCGCTGATGGGCCTGACCTTCGGCCCGATGGCGGCGGTGCTGCCGGAGCTGTTCCCGACCAACGTGCGCTACACCGGCGCCTCGGCCGCCTACAACCTGGCCGGGCTGCTGGGCGCGTCGTTCGCCCCCTACATCGCGACCTGGCTGGCGGGCACCTTCGGGATCGCGTGGGTGGGCGGCTACCTGGTGCTGGTCAGCGTGATCACGCTGGTCGCGCTGCTGCTGACCCGCGAGACCCGCGACGACTCGCTCGACGACACCCCGGTCAGGGTCACCGCGCGCGGCTGACCCCCGGCGGCGGGCCCGGGGAGCGGTGCGCTCCCCGGGCCCGCCGTGTGTCTACAGGCGCGCCTCGAGGGCGGCGCGGCCGGTGAACAGGTGCCCGGCCATGCCCAGCGCCTCGGCGGCCGCCACGTTCTCGCCGCGGTCGTCCACGAACAGGGTGTCCCCCGGGTCGACCGCCATCCGCTCCAGGCACCACAGGTAGACCTCGGGCTCGGGCTTGGCCACCCCCAGGCGGCCGGAGAAGGCGCGCACCGAGAACGCCGCCAGCCACGGGTTGTCCTTCTCGAAGCGGTCGGCCAGCTCGACCGGGATGTTGGACAGCAGTCCCACCGTGCGGCCCCGCGAGGCCAGCCGCTCCACCAGGGAGACCATGTCGGGGTCCACCGCCCGCCAGCTGTCGATGTCGGCCGCGATCAGCGCGGCGGCCAGGGGCGGGTCCACCTCGCGGCCCAGCCGCTCCCCCACCGCCCTCCAGTAGGCGGGCCCGTCCAGGTCCCCGCGGTCGTAGGGCAGGCGCAGGTCCCAGTAGGCGTCCCAGAACGCGGCGGGGTCGGCCGCGCCCATGGCGGCGGTCAGGCGCTCCTTCCCCTCGGCGGACTGGTGGCGGGCGATCACGCCGAACAGGTCGAACAGGACGGCTCCGGGTTCGGTCTCGGGCAAGGAGGGCTCCTCGGGGTCGGTGGGCGGCTCACTCCAGCCGTACCCGATGGCGGTCCTCCGCGCACACGGAACCGGGGGAACGGGCGGGAGGCCGGCCCTGTGGACAACCCGCCCGGGCGGGCCGGACCGGCCTACCCTGAAGGGGCGGAGGGTCGTGGGCGCCGAGACCCTCGGGGAGGGGTCCTCGGTGGTCCGGGACTCTCCTCGGGATGCGATCCACTGGTGATCGGAAAATCGCGCTCCGCGGCCCCTCCAGGCAGGGGACGGAAAATCAAGGGAAGAAGGTCCCATTTTCCCGATAAAAAGAGTTCAACCTTTGATCTCTATGGATCTGGAAACTCAGGAAGGCCTGTGACCTCGTGGGATGCGACCGTGGGCACCGGGGGTTCGGCACTCCGGATACGGGTGGCGGAAAGGCGCCCCTAGACTCGGAGGAGACCTTCGGAGAAACGGTGGAGAGAGCGCCCATGAGTGACGGTGAAGGCACCGCCCCCGGCCAGGAGCGGCTGTCCCTCCCCGAGGTGCGGCTGGACGACCTGCTCGACGAGGTGCGCTCCCGGCTCAGCGAGATCTCCATGACCCAGGAGCGCATCCGCACCCTGCTGGAGGCGGTCGTCTCCATCGGGGAGGGCCTGGAGCTCGACCCCCTGCTGCTGCGCATCACCGAGACCGCGAGCAGCCTGGTCGACGCCCGCTACGGGGCGCTGGGCGTGATCGGGCCCGACGGCGAGATGAGCCGGTTCATCCCGGTGGGGCTGCGCCCGGACGAGATCTCCTCCATCGAGCACTGGCCCCGCGGCGAGGGCATCCTGGGGCTGCTCATCAAGGAGCCCGAGCCCCTGCGCCTGGGCGACGTCTCCGACCACCCCGAGTCGGTGGGCTTCCCCAGGGGGCACCCGGTGATGCGCACCTTCCTGGGGGTGCCCATCCGCATCCGCGACCGGGTGTTCGGCAACCTGTACATGACCGACAAGCGCGACGGCGGGCAGTTCACCGGGGACGACGAGCTGCTGCTGCGCGCCCTGGCCACGGCGGCGGGCACCGCCATCGAGAACGCCCAGCTGTTCGCCGAGACCCAGAGCCGGGAGACCTGGCTGGACGCCTCCGGGCAGATCACCACCCGGCTGCTGTCGGGCGCGCCGCCCGAGGAGGTGCTGCGGCTGGTGGCCCGGCGGGCGCGGCTGATGGCGCACGCCGACCTCTCCGTCATCGCCATGCCGGGCGAGGAGCCGGCCACCCTCACCGTGCGGGTGTGGGACGCCCCGGAGGGGGACGGGTCGCCGGAGGGGGCGGTGCACGGCCGCCGCGGCGCGTCCCTGGCTGCCGGGGTGCGGGGCGCCACGCTCGCGTGCACCCCGGGCACCCTGCTGGGGCGGGTCTACCTGAGCGGCGACCCGATCCGCACCGACATCTCCGAGCACTGCGACCCGGGCATCGAGTTCCTGGCCGAACTGGGCCTGGGGGCGATCCTGGTGCTGCCGTTCGGGCCCCCGGGCGGGGCGCGGGGCGTGCTGCTGCTGGCGCGCGCCGCGGGCCGGGAGGAGTTCCCGACCGCGTGGATGGGCATGCTGGCCGCCTTCGCCGACCAGGCGGCCGTGGCCCTGGAGCTGGCCGAGGCCCGGCTGGACTCCGAGCGGCTGAGCGTCCTGGAGGACCGCGACCGCATCGCCCGCGACCTGCACGACACCGTCATCCAGCGGCTGTACGCCACCGCGATCACCCTGATGGGCACGGTGCGGCGGATCGACGACGCCACCTCGTCCCAGCGGGTGCAGAACGCGGTGACCGACCTGGACGACACCATCCGGCAGATCCGTTCGACGATCTTCGCCCTGCAGAGCTCGGGCGAGGACTCCTCCCGGCTGCGCTCGCGGGTGCTGGACCTGGTCAACGGGGCCACCGACCCGCTGGGGTTCGCTCCCCGGCTGCTCACCCAGGGGCCGGTGGACACCGCCGTGGACGAGGCCACCGGCGGGCACCTGGTGGCGGTGCTGCGCGAGCTGCTGTCCAACGCCGCCCGGCACGCGCACGCCACGGCGGTGGACGTGGAGGTGTCGGTGGCCGACGGCCGGGTGGTGCTGCGGGTCTCCGACGACGGCGCGGGCATCCCCGAGGACGCGCACCGCAGCGGCCTGCGCAACATCGTCTCCCGCGCCGAGGAGCTCGGCGGTTCGGTGGAGATCGACTCCGCCCCGGGCGGGGGCACCACGGTGCGCTGGGCGGTGCCCGCCCGCGCCCGCGCCTGAGCGGGCGCGCCCGGCCCGGGCGGGGCGCGCCCCGGCGCCGCGCCCGCCCGACCGGTCAGGAACCGCCCAGGGACAGGCGGACCGCGTAGGCGGCGGCCTGGGTGCGGCGGGCCATGCCGAGTTTGGCGAGCACCCGCGAGACGTAGTTCTTGACGGTCTTCTCCGCCAGGTACATGCGGGCGCCGATCTCCCGGTTGGTCAGGCCCTCGCCGATCAGCTCCAGCACCCGGCGCTCCTGGTCGGTGAGCTCGCCCAGCGGGTCCTTGCGGCCCGCCTCCTCGCGCAGCCGCTCCAGCATGCGCGTGGTGGACTCCGGGTCCAGCAGCGAACGGCCCTGGGCGACCGTGCGCACGGCGCCGACCAGGTCGGTGCCGTGGATCTGCTTGAGGATGTAGCCCGACGCCCCGGCCATGACGGCGCCGTACAGGGCCTCGTCGTCGGAGTAGGAGGTGAGCATGAGGATGCGCGTGTCCGGGAGCAGGGAGCGGATCTCGCGGCAGACGGTGACCCCGTCGCCGTCGGGCAGGCGCACGTCGAGCACCACCACGTCGGGGGCCAGCGCGGGCACCCGGGCGAGCGCCTGGGCCGCGGTGCCGGCCTCGCCCACCACCTCGACGCCGTCCTCGTCGTCCAGCAGGGAGCCCACCCCCCGGCGGACGATCTCGTGGTCGTCGACCAGGAACACCCGGATCGTCTCGTCGCCGTGCATCAGGTACGCACCCCATCTCCTCACCGGTGGTCCCGGTCCCGGGCCGCCGAGCCCCATTGTGGGGCAGGGGGCCGCGGGTGCGCGCCGTCCGAACGGCGCTGCCACCGGTGACACAGGTCCCGTTTTCCCAGCTTAGACAACGGGCGTTGTCGCCTATGGGGCACAACGTCCCTTTTTGTTTGGGGACTAGGGCCTCCCGGGTAGGCGCTCGGAAGAGGACCTCCGCCGGCGTCCCGGGGACCGTAGGGCACCAGCCCCGCCCCCGTTGAACAGCGACGATGGTGGGGATCGAGAAAAACGGGGAACCGATCTCGGGGGGTCGCAATGGTGCGTGAAAGCGGTGTCGGAACCGCGCGGGAACAGACGGCGGTGCCGTCCGGCCGGGCTCACGGCGACGATCTGCTGGCCGGGACCCACCGGCTCGACGAGGACGCCGCGATGCTCCTGGGCACCGATCTCGCGGAAGGGGAGACCGAGGCGACCTTCACCGTCCTGGAGCGCCGGACGTGCTTCAACCTGGCCGCCACCCGCGACATCGGCCGGATCGCCTTCACCATCGACGGCGACGCGGCGCCGACCGTGCTCCCGGTCAACTACGCCCTGGTGAACGAGACCATCGTGCTGCGCACGAGCCTGGCGGGCACCGTCATGCGCTACTCCCGCGGCTACGCCTCCTTCCAGGTGGACCACTTCGACGACGAGCGCCGCGAGGGCTGGAGCGCCCTGTTCACCGGGCGCTGCCGGTGGGTGCGCGACGCGGGGGAGCTCTCCCGCATCCCGCAGGGACGGCTGCCCGTGCCCTGGGCGAAGGGGCCGCGGGACCAGGTCCTGCGGATCGTGCCCAACCGCGTCACCGGCCGCCGGATCCAGCGCCCCTGAGCCCGGCGCCGGCGGTGCCGGACCCGCGCCGCGGCCCGTGACCGGACCCGGCCGCGACCGTGAACGGCGCGGCCGACCGGCCCGGGCGAGGAACCTCTCGGTGTGCCCGAGCGTCCACCCTGATGACGAGGGAGATCTCAGGGAGGGTACACGTGGGCCTGTTCGACGCCATCCGTGGCGAATTCATCGACATCATCGAGTGGACCGACGACGGTCGCGACACGATCGTCTGGCGCTTCCCGCGGCACGACAACGAGATCAAGATGGGCGCACGGCTCACCGTGCGGGAGTCCCAGATCGCGGTGTTCGTCAACGAGGGCCGGGTGGCCGACGTGTTCGCGCCCGGCATGTACACCCTGGAGACCCGCAACATCCCGATCCTCAGCACCCTCAAGGGCTGGAAGCACGGGTTCGACTCGCCGTTCAAGGCCGAGGTGTACTTCGTCAACACCCGCCGGTTCAGCGACTTCAAGTGGGGTACGCAGAACCCGGTCATGGTGCGGGACCCCGAGTTCGGCCCGGTGCGGCTGCGCGCCTTCGGGGGGTACTCGGTGCGGGTGATCGACCCGCCGCTGTTCATCGGGGAGCTGGCGGGCACCGATCCGCAGTTCCGCACCGAGGAGGTGGAGGGCTACCTGCGGCAGATGATCGTCAGTCGCCTGGGCAGCGCCCTGGCCGCCGCCGCCCGCGACGTCCCGGTGCTGGATCTGGCGATCCACCAGCACGACCTGGGTCAGCGCATGTCCCAGGCGCTGACCCGGGACATGGCGTCGGTGGGCCTGGAGATCCCGGACTTCAACGTCGAGAGCATCACCCTGCCGCCGGAGGTCGAGAAGGCCCTGGACAAGCGCTCCCAGATGGGCGTGCTGGGTGACCTGGACCAATACACGAAGTTCCAGACGGCGGGCGCGATCGGCGACGCCGCCACGACCCCCGGCAGCGGAATGGGCGAGGCCATGGGCATGGGCATGGGGCTGGCCACCGCCCAGCAGATGGCCCAGAACATGAACCCGCAGGCCCGGCCGCAGCAGCCGCAGCAGGCACAGGCCCCCGCTCAGCCCGCCGCCGCCCCGCCGCCGCTGCCGCAGGCCCAGTGGTTCGTGGGTGTGGACGGGCAGCAGTCCGGGCCCTTCGACGTCAACGCCCTGTCGCAGCAGGTCGGCGGTGGTCGCCTGACCCGCGACACCCTGGTCTGGAAGGCCGGCATGGCCCAGTGGACCGCGGCCGGACAGGTCCCGGAGCTCTCGGGACTGTTCGCGGCGACCCCGCCGCCCATGCCGCCCGCCTGACCGGGCACCGCGTCTCCCATCCCCCGACCCCAGAAGGCCGATATGTCCGACACCGCCGTTCCCCCGTCACCGACATCCCCCCACGAGTTCCCCTGCGGCTCATGCGGGGCCCGACTGGAGTACTCCGCCGGTACACGCCGGATGCGCTGCCCGTACTGCGGCAGCGAGGAGAAGATCCCCGAGGCCACCCGCGAGGTGCGCGAGCACGCGGTGGAGACCCTCTTCGCCCGCAGGCCGGCGGCGCAGGTGGCCGGGCACCGGTTCGTCTGCCAGGGGTGCGGAGCCCACATCCAGGGCGACCACCTCGCCCGGACCTGCCAGTTCTGCACCGCGCCGCTGGTCACCGACGACTCGGCGGACGTCCAGGTGCCGCCGGAAGCAGTGCTGCCCTTCACCGTGGAACGGCGGGCGGCCCACGACTCGCTGGCCCGGTGGGCCGGCAGCCGCTGGTTCGCGCCCAACAGTTTGAAGAAGGTCAACGAGGCGGAGCGGTTCAAGAGCACCTACCTGCCGCACTGGACCTTCGACGCCCGGACGGTGTCGGACTACAAGGGCAGGCGCGGCGAGTACTACTGGGTGACCGAGACCTACACCGCCCAGGAGAACGGCAAGTCGGTCACCAGGACCCGGCAGGTCCGCAAGACCCGCTGGTACCCTGCCCGGGGCCGGGTCTCGCGGTCCTTCGACGACGTGCTGGTCAACGCCACCACCCAGGTGGCCCCGGAGAAGGTGGACGCGCTCAAGCCGTGGCCGCTGGAGAAGGCGCGGCCCTACGCCCACGAGTACCTGGCCGGGCACGAGGCGCTGCGCTACGACGTGGAGCCCGAGCAGGGGCTGGGCGAGGCCAAGCGGATCATGGCCCGCACCATCGAGCGGGACTGCAAGCGCGACATCGGCGGTGACGAGCAGCGGGTGACCTCGGTGGACACGGCCTATTCCGAGGTCACCGGCAAGCTGCTGCTGGTGCCGGTGTGGGCGGGCGCCTACCTGCACGGCGGAAAGACCTGGCAGGTCGTGGTCAACGGGTGCACCGGCGAGGTGCAGGGCGAGCGCCCCTACTCGGCGGCCAAGATCGCGGCGGCGGTGCTGGCGGTCGTGCTCATCGTCCTGGCGGTGTTCCTGTACGTGCGGTACGGGGGCTGACGGGGTCGCTTCCGTTCACGGGGCGTCGGTGCCGCGGGCGCCGGCGCCCCGCTCCGTGTCCGGGTCCGGGCCGCCCGCCCCGGCGGGCCGGTGCAGCAGGAACATGCCGCTGTAGCGGGGGCTGTCCCGGCGCTCGCCGTCGGTGGCGACGAACTCGTCCAGGACCGCGACGATGCGCCGGTCCAGCTCGGCGATGTCCTCGTCGGACAGGTGCAGGGTGAACCGGGAGAAGGTGCGCACCGCCCCGGGCCCGGCCTCGTCGAGCTCGCGGCGGAAGGCCTGCACGGGGGCGTGGGCGGCGGCGGGCCCGGCGTCCTGGAGGGGGCTGTCCAGCCACCAGGTCTCGCCGGTGGCCCGGTAGGGCTTCTCCAGGGCGCCGCTCGGCCCGGTGCGGGGGATGCCGGGGACGAGGAAGCCCACGTCGACGAGGCGGCGCACGTGGTACAGGACGGTGCCCGGGGAGACGCCCAGGCGCTCGGCGAGCTCCTTGTTGGTCATCTCGTCCAGGCACAGGCGCAGGATGCGGACCCGCAGCGGATGCCCCAGCGCCTTGGTCTCCTCGGGGGTGGCGGGGCGGCGCTCACGCACGGGTGCGGCGGGCTCCGGCGCGTACTGCTCTGCGTCTGCCATGGTCGGATGCTACAACGATCGGGATTCGTCCAATCGATTGAGTTCTCTCGATCGCCCTGGCAGGATCGGACGATGACCTCCCCTTCCACCCCCCGTGGCCTGGGCCGCCCCTTCTGGAGCCTGTGGGCCTCGTCGTCGCTGTCCAACCTGGCCGACGGCGTCCTGAAGATCGCGCTCCCCCTGGCCGCACTGCGCTTCACCGACTCCCCCCTGCTCATCGCCGGGGTGTCCCTGGCCCTGTCCCTGCCCTGGCTGCTGTTCTCCCTGCCCGCCGGGGCCCTGGCCGACCGGCTGGACCGGCGCCGGATCATGCTCGCCGCCAACACCGCCCGCGCCGTGCTCGCCGCCCTCCTGGCCCTGTCCGCGGCCACCGGCACCGGCGGGATCTGGGCGCTGTACGCGGTCGCCCTGGGCGTGGGCGTCACCGAGACCCTCTACGACACCTCGGCCCAGTCGATCCTGCCCCAGCTGGTCCCGCGCGACCGGCTCGACAGCGCCAACGGCCGCCTGCACGCCACCGAGATGGCCATGAACCAGTTCGTCGGCCCACCCCTGGGCGGCCTGCTGGTGGCGACCGGTCTGGCGCTGTCCCTGGCGACCCCGGCGGCCCTGTGGCTGGTCGCCGTGGGGGCGCTGCTCCTGGTCCCGGGCCGGTTCCGGGTCGACCGCGAACGGCCCTCCACCATGGGCGCCGACATCGCCGAGGGGCTGCGCTACCTGTGGCGGCACCGCCTGCTGCGCGCGTTCGCCGCGATGGTCGGCATCAGCAACTTCGCGAGCAGCGCCGCCTTCGCCGTGTTCGTGCTCTACGCGGTCGGGCCGGACTCCCCCATGGGGCTGGCCGAGCCCGCCTACGGCGTTCTGCTCACCACCTCCGCGCTGGGCGTCATCCTGGGCTCCCTGACCGCCTCCCGCGTCGTGGGCCTGCTGGGCCGGTCCCTGTCCATGCGCGTCTCCGCGGTGACCTTCGTCGCCCTGGTCGGGGTGCCCGCCCTCACCGCCGACCCGTACCTCGTCGGCGCCGGGTTCTTCGTCGGCGGGCTCGGCATCGCCGTGTGGAACGTGACCACGGTGTCCCTGCGCCAGCGCATCACCCCCGACCACCTGCTGGGCCGGCTCAACAGCGGCTACCGGCTGCTGGCCTGGGGCACCATGCCCCTGGGCGCCGCCGCCGGCGGGGTCATCGCCCAGTTCGCCGGGCTGACCTGGGTGTTCGCTTCCATGGGGGTGTTGAGCGCGGTGGTCCTGGTGTGGCTGCTGTTCATCGGCGACGCCGACATGGACCGCGCCGAGGCCGCCGCCTCCAAGTGAAAAACCCTGGACACCCGCTCACCCGGCCCCGGACGATGGGCCCCATGACACCCACCCCTCCCCCGCCCCGCCGGGACGCCGAGGCCGAGGTCCTGCACGGCGGCAACACCTCGGGCCCGGTGCTGCGGGTCGGCGGCACCGTCCGCAAGCAGTGGCACCGGGCCGCGCCCTCGGTCGTCCACCTGCTGCGGCACCTGGAGAAGCACGGCTACGAGGCGGCGCCCCGCTCCTACGGGCGCTCCCTGACCGGGGACCAGCTGCTGGAGTACGTGCCCGGCACCCTGGCCGACCAGGGGCCGCCGCTCACCGCCGCCGAGCTGCGCCGGCTGGGCGGGCTGCTCCGCCGCCTGCACGACCTCACCGCCTCCTACCGGCCCCGCCACCCGCAGCAGGCGGTGTGGGACGTGCCCATCCCGGACCCGCGCGAGGAGGTCCTCTGCCACAACGACCCGGCCCCGTGGAACCTGGTGCGCGACGGCGACCGGTGGGTGTTCATCGACTGGGACGGGGCCGGTCCGGGCACCCGGATGGGCGACCTCGGCTACGCCGCCCACGGGTTCGTGCCCCTGCACCCGGGCGGCGACCCGCACGCCCAGGCCGCCCGCCTGCGGGCTCTGGCCGACGGCTACGGCTGCGACCGCGCCCAGCGCGAGGAGCTGCCCGACGCCGCCCACCACCGGGTGCGCGGCATGTACGACCTGCTGGTGGAGGGCGGCCGCACCGGCCGCGCCCCCTGGGCCGACCTGTACGCCCGGGGCCACGCCGACCACTGGGGGCCGGCGGCGGACCACATCGCCCGCCACCGCGCCCTGTGGCTGGAGGCCCTGCTCTCCTAGACCGCGCGCCAGGCGTAGGCGGCCGAGACCGGGTGGCCCCGGTACTTCTCCCACTTGGGCTTGGCCGCCACCCAGGTGTCGTCCACCACCCCTTCGACCATGTCCACCGGGGTCCACCCGGAGGCCAGCGCGGCGCGCAGCTGCCCGCTGATGAGGTGGACATGGGTGGTGATCGCCACCGACTCCCCCGTGGCGTCGGTGTAGTGGGTGGGCATCCCCGACACCATCGCGAACTGCGGGTGGTAGGACGCCAGCAGGAACAGGCCGCCGGGGCGGACCAGGCGGCGCGCCTCGGCGTAGAAGGGCGCCAGGTCGGGCAGGTGCTCGTCGATCAGCGAGGACACCACCAGGTCGTAGGCGCCGCCCGCCAGCCCGGTGTCGCGCACGTCCGCCTCGGCCAGGGTGGTGTGGGCGCCGCGCCCGCGGGCCCGCTCCAGCATGCCCGGGCTCAGGTCCACCCCGTCGATCGCGCCGGCCACCCCCTTGCCGCGCAGCCAGGCGGCGGTGCGCCCGGTGCCGCAGCCCAGGTCCGCGACGCGGCCCACCCGAGTCCAGTCGGGGTGGGGCAGGCGCTCCAGCAGCGCCAGGTCCATGGCGTCCAGGACCGAGTCCTCGTAGGTGGCCGACCAGCCGTCGTAGCCGGTGGCGACGTCGACGGTGCGGTAGTTGCGGGTGTCGTAGGCGGAGAAGTCGAGCATGGCCCCGAGTATCCCCGCTCCGGGCCGCAGGCCGCGAGCCATTAATAAATGCGTTGCCCGCGCCCCGGCCGTGCCCCTACGGTGAAGCCATGTCGGCCTTCTTCGGTGTGACCGACCGTGCCCCGGCCCGGTCCGCGCGCGCCCACGACCTCGAACTCCGGCCCCGCCCCAGCGGCCCGGGCCGGTGACCGGACCCCTCCGAGAGCACCGCCGTTCCCGTACCTTCCCCGGTGCGATGTCGGCGGTGCCAGGGGGTCCGTCCTTCCTCTGACAGCGCCCCGGTCCGGGCCCGACCGCGTCCCTTTTCCCTCGGGACGGGTCGGCGGGCCTCCTTTTCGTACGCGTGCCCTCGGGCCGCTCCTGCGGTGTGCCGCCCGTCCCCCGACGCCGCCCTTCCGGGCGGCCGACAAGGACCTCTCGTGGTACGCACCGTACGACCGCGCCCGGGGAACGACCGCCGGCGCCTGTCCCAGAACTTCCTCACCGACCCCGCCGCGGCCCGCCGCGTGGTGCGCCTGGCCGGGGTGGACCCCGACGGCCTGGTCCTGGAGGTGGGCCCCGGCGACGGGGCGATCACCCGCTTCCTGGCCCCGGCCGCGGGCCGGCTGGTCGC
The DNA here is from genome assembly GCF_018316655.1 of Nocardiopsis changdeensis. GTDB lineage: Bacteria > Actinomycetota > Actinomycetes > Streptosporangiales > Streptosporangiaceae > Nocardiopsis > Nocardiopsis changdeensis. The sequence goes on from NZ_CP074133.1 coordinate 3,688,098, forward strand.
CTACGAGCTGGACGCCCGGCTCGCCGACCGCGTCTCCCGCCGCCACCCGGGCGTGCGGGTGGTGTGCGCCGATTTCACCCGGGTGCGGCCCCCGAGCGAGCCGTTCTCGGTGGTCGGCAACATCCCCTACTCCCGCACCGCCGACATCGTGCGGTGGTGCCTGGCCGCGCCCGCGCTGACCGGGGCGACCCTCATCACCCAGTGGGAGTACGCGGCCAAGCGCACCGGCGGCAACGGCCGCTGGAGCAGGCTCACCGTGCTCACCTGGCCGCGCTGGTCGTGGGAGCGGGCGGGCCGCATCCCCCGGCACCGGTTCCACCCGGTGCCCCGGGTGGACGCCGGGGTCCTGCTGCTGCGCCGACGCGCCGACCCGCTGCTCGGCCCGGCCGACGCCGACGGCTACCGCCGCTTGGTGGAGCTCGGGTTCTCCGGGGTGGGCGGCTCGCTGCGGGCGTCGCTGCGCCGCGCCCACCCGGCCCGCCGGGTCGACCGGGCGCTGGCGGCCGCGCGGGTACCCGGGGGCGCGCCCGTCGGGTTCGTCTCCCCCGACCAGTGGCTGACGGTGTTCGAGCACCTGCGCCGGTGAACGCCCGCGGGCCGGGCCGGCCGGGGTCCGGCCCGCGGGGTCTACAGTGCCCCCATGCGAAACGTCCCCCTGCGGAACCTCCCCTCACGCCTGGTGCTCCTGGCGCCGATCGCCCTTCTGGCGGCCTGTTCCTCTCCCGGCCCGGGGCTGGAGTTCCTCCCCGCCGGGTCCGGCTACGGCACGGGGCCGGGGCCCACCACCCCGCCGCCGGAGGCCCCCTCCCCGCGGGTGGACCCGTCGGCCCTCCCCGGCACGGAGCCGGCGGGCACGCCCTTCGGCGAGCCCGTGGCCGTGCCCTTCCCCGTCGGGGCCTACGAGCACGAGTACGACGGCACCGCCGACGTGCTGTACACCGTCGACGACGTGGCGGCCACCGCGCCGGGCACCGTGGGCTTCTCCCTCACCGTGGAGGTCCCCGACCTGGGCAGGGTCTTCGGGATGGGGAACATGGCCGTCACCTGCGACGCCGGGGACGGCCCGGTGGCGGCCGGCATCGACGACGCGCCCGGCGAGGCCGAGGCGGGCACCCACGCCTTCGCCATGGAGTGCCCGGTTCCCGAGGAATCCGTGGAACTGCTCGTCGCGGTCGAGCACCACGGCGAACACCTGGAGTTCACCGGCGTCCCCGGCTGACGCCCGCCCACACCCGCAGGACCGCGCCGACCGCCGCGCGGGGCCGGCGGTTAGGATGCGCACATGCGTGCTCTTCCCCCCGGCGTCGCACTCCTCGCGCCGCTCCTGGCCCTGACGGCCTGCTCCTCCCCCGACCCCCTGCCCGAGGGCACCCCCTTCGGCGAACCGGTGGCCGTCCCCTACCCGTTCGGGGTGGAGGGCGACACGGATCCGGGTGACACCGTGGACGTCCTCTACACCGTCGACGACGTCGTCGTCACCGCCGACACCGGGGACGGACGGCGCGTGGAGTTCGTCGTCACGGTGGAGGACCCCGGCCTGGGGCGCCCCTTCGACCTGTCCTCCCTGACGGCCTCCTGCGAGGTCGACGGCCGGCCGTACGAGGGCCGGAGCGAGACCCCCCTGCCGACCGTCGAGGGCGGCACCCATGACTTCACGATGGGCTGCACGGTCCCGGGCGGCACCGAGGCGCTGCGGATCATCGTCCAACGGGACCGGGCCGAGGCGGGGTTCGCCGGTCCCATCGACCTCCTGCCGACCTGACCCGGCGCGGGGGAGGCGGCGTGCCGGGACCCGCCGTCCGCGGCCTCCCCCGTCCGGGGATCACACCCGCAGGACCGCGAAGCACTCCCCCGGCATCCGCACCCGCCGCCCGTCGGTCTCCGGCATCCCGTTGGCCAGCAGCAGCTCGTGCGGGACGGCGTCCAGCACCGCCTCGGCGGGCTCGGCGCCCAGGTTGCACACCACCCGCAGCGATCCGCGCACCAGCACCAGACACCGCCCGTCCCCGGAGGCCGTCACCGCGAACCGGTCCAGCCGCGGGTCGGCCAGCTCCGGCTCGGCCCGGCGCAGCGCGATGAGCGCGCGGTAGGCCTCCAGGACCTCGGCGTGCCCCTCCCGCCCCGGCTGGGACCAGTCCAGCACCGCCCCGTCCCGGGTGGCCGGGTCCATGGGGTCGGGGATCTCCGAGGCGTCCCAGCCCAGGGCGGCGAACTCCCGCCGCCGCCCGTTGCGCACGCCCTCCACCAGGTCGGGGTCGGTGAAGGACGCGAAGAACGGCCAGGGGGTGGTGGCCGCCCACTCCTCCCCCATGAAGATCATCGGTGTGTACGGCGAGCACAGCAGCAGCGCCGCCCCGCACACCAGCAGCCCCGGGGACACGTGCTCGCCCATGCGGTCGCCGCGGGCCCGGTTGCCGATCTGGTCGTGCGTGGCCAGGTACCCCAGGAACCGGTACCCCGGCACGCGCGCGGTGTCCACCGGCCGCCCGTGGGTGCGGCCGCGGAACGACGAGTACGTCCCGGCGTGCCGGAACACCCCGGTCAGCACGGCGGGCAGCACGTCGGGCCCGGCGAAGTCGGCGTAGTAGCCGTGGGTCTCGCCGGTGAGCGCCACGTGCAGCGCGTGGTGCAGGTCGTCGGACCACTGGGCGGTCATGCCGGCCCCGCCCGCCTCCCGCGGCAGCACCGTGCGCGGGTCGTTGCGGTCGGACTCGGCGATCAGCGACAGCGGCCGCCCCAGGGCGGCGGCCAGCGCGTCCACCTCGGCGGACAGCTCCTCCAGGATCGGCACCGCCCGGTCGTCGCGCAGGGCGTGCACGGCGTCCAGCCGCAGCCCGTCCAGGCGGTAGTGGCGCAGCCACCCCAGGGCGTTGTCGATGATGTGGCGGCGCACGGGGTCGGAGTCGGGGCCGTCGAGGTTGAGGGAGGGCCCCCAGGCGTTCTCCCCGGAGAAGTAGGGGCCGAAGCGGGGCAGGTAGGCCCCGGAGGGGCCCAGGTGGTTGTGGACCACGTCCAGCAGGACGGCCAGCCCCCGCCCGTGGCAGGCGTCCACGAACTCCTTGAAGGCGTCGGGCCCGCCGTAGGGTTCGTGCACCGCGTACCAGAGCACCCCGTCGTAGCCCCAGCCGTGGGTGCCGTCGAACGCGTTGAGCGGCATCACCTCCACGTGGGTGACCCCCAGGCCGACCAGGTGGTCCAGCCGGTCGATCGCCGCCTTCAGGGTGCCCTCGGGGGTGAAGGTGCCCACGTGCATCTCATAGACCACCGCGCCCGCCAGGGGCCGCCCGGTCCACTCGGACTCCCAGGCGAACGCCCCGTGGTCGTACACCCGGCCGGGGGCGTGCACCCCGTGGGGCTGGTGCAAGGAGCGCGGGTCGGGCAGCGGGAGGGGGTCGTCGTCCAGCAGGTAGGCGTAGTCGGTGCCGGGCCCCGCCCCGTCGACCCGGACGCGCCACCACCCGTCGGGGCCGCGCTCCATGTCGACCACCCGGGGGTCGGGGTCCCCGGCCGCGCCCAGGCGCAGCCGCACCCGGTCGCGGTGCGGTGCCCAGACCGCGAAGTCGCCGTCCACTCCCAGTCCCGGTGTGGGGGACCCGTCGGTGATGATCTCCGATTCGCTCACGGACACCTGCCTACCCGAAGGCGCGGCGGCCCACCCGCGCGACACACGGGTTCCGGGGGCTTCCGCGGTTCCTCCCCGCCGGGCGGCCCCGCGGTACCCGGCTCAGCGCGGCCGGTACAGGTGCAGGCGCACCGAGGCGGTCACCGCGACCGGTTCGGGCAGGGCGGCGATCCGGCCGGCGAGTTCGGCGGGGTCGAGGTGGCGGGCGCTGGGGCCCATGCCCACGACGGTGGCGGCGTCCTCACGGGCGAGGTCCATCGTGAACCGGAGCGGTTCGACGCCGACGGGGTCGAAGCGCCCGTGCAGGCCCTTCTCCAGGCGCTCGTCCTTGCGCGGGTCCACCGACAGCAGCCCCAGCGGAGCACGCAGCTCGGCCAGGTGGTCGGCCCCGGGCACGACCACCACCAGGAGCCCGCCGGGCGCCAGCACACGGGAGAACTCCTCCGCGTTGCGCGGGGCGAACACGTTGAGCAGGACGTCGGCGGTGCCGTCGCGCAGCGGCAGCCCGCGCCAGGCGTCGGCGGTGACCGCGCCCGCGCGCGGGTGGGCCCGGGCGGCGCGGCGGGCGGCGAACTTGGACGCGTCCACGGTCAGGCCGACCGCGCCGGGGACCTCCTCCAGCACGTGCGCCAGGTAGTGGCCGGTGCCTCCGCCCACGTCCACCACGAACGGGGACCCGGGCGCCTCGCGGGCCACGGTCCGGGCCAGGGCGTCGCCGATGGGGGCGTAGTGCCCGGCCTGCTGGAACCGCGTCCGGTCGGCGACCATCGCCTTGTCGTCGCCGGTCCCGGGAGGGGTGGCGCCGGTGAGCAGGCTGACGTACCCCTCGCGGGCCACGTTGAACACGTGCCCGGCCCGGCACTCCACCCCCCGGCCGGTGGCGGCGAGGTCGAGCCCGCAGGCCGGGCAGGCCAGGGCGGTGAACGCGGTCTCGGGCATGCGCGGCCGCGGGCCGCCTGCGGTGTTCGTGCTCGTCATGATCGCCGCCAGCCTACCGGCGCCCCGCCCCGGCCCCGTCCCGGTCAGGAGCGGTGCAGCACCGCGACCGGGTACCGGTCCAGCAGGCCGGCCAGGGGCGGGGCGGTGAGCCCGTCGGGGCCGGTCGGGGCGATCTCGCGGCCGGTGAGCAGGTCGCGCCACACCCCCGGCCCCGAGGGCAGCGGCAGCACCGTGTCCGCCCAGCCCCCGGCGTCGGCCAGGGTGATCGGCAGCCGGGTCGCCACCGCGGCCAGGTCCGGGTGGGACGCGCCGCGCGAGGTGCGGGCGAAGGCCAGCGCGTGCCGGGCGGCCGGGCCGGAGGCCTCCAGCGGCAGGTACCCGCGCGGCTCCAGGTCGCGGCGGGCGCGCAGGCAGGTGCGCACCAGGTGGAGCTTGGCCGCGCCGGACCCGTCCACCGGCGGCAGCCACCCCTCCTCCAGGCGGGCCAGCAGCTCCTCGCGCAGCCGGTGGTCCACCGGGCGGCGGTTGTCGGGGTCCACCAGGGACAGGTCCCACAGCTCGGTGCCCTGGTAGACGTCGGGGACTCCGGGGCCGAGCAGGTGCACGGCCTTCTGGCCCAGGGCGTTGGACCACCCGGCCCCGCGGACCGACTCCACCACCGACAGCACCTCGCCGTGCAGGGACGGGTCGTCCAGGACCCGGCCGGGCCAGGCGCGGACGCGGTCCTCGAAGTCGGGGTCGGGCGCGGTCCAGGAGGTGCCCAGGCGGGCCTCGCGGGCGGCCTTGAGCAGGTAGTCGGTGAGCCTCTCGGCGTCGATGGGCCAGGCGCCCACCAGGGTCTGCCAGCCCAGCAGGTTCAGGGACGGCTCGGGCAGGGCGCACCGGTCCGTCCAGCGGCGCACCGCTTCGGTGAACCCCTCCGACACCTCGGCCAACGCCGCCAGGCGGGCGCGCACGTCCTCGGAGCGTTTCGTGTCGTGGGTGGACAGGGCCGTCATGGTGTGCGGGGCGGCGGCCTCGCGGCGGGCGGCGTCGGCGTGGAACTCCTGCGGGGCGACCGCGAAGTCGGCCGGGTCGCCGCCCACCTCGTTCAGGGCGGTGAACCGGGTGGCCCGGTAGAACGCGGTGTTCTCGGTGCCCATGGCCACGACCATGCCGCTGGTCTGCTGGATGCGCCGGGCGGGCTCCCCGCGCGGGTCGGCGCGGACCCGGTCGTCGATCGCCTCCAGGTGCTGCTCCAGGTCGGGGCGCCGGCGGGTGGCGGTCTCCACCGCCCGCGCCCAGGCATCCTCCCCCTCGGGCAGGTAGGAGCGGTACACGTCGAAGGCGCACAGCAGCTCGACCACCGCGTCGGCGCGCCGCTCCAGGGCCACGGCGTCCAGGGGGCGGCCGTCGCGCGGCGGCCGGGGCGGCACCAGGGCGGCGATGCGGCGCACCTCGGCGGCGAGCAGGTCGGTGGCGGCGGCGTGGCGGGCATGGGCGTCCACCGCCGCCATGTCCACCTCCACCCCCTGGTCGGCGGCCAGGGTGGTGAAGTCGGCCTCCCCGGACGGGGAGACGAACACGCCGCCGGTCACCCGCAGGGCGTCGTAGCCGGTGGTGCCGGCCACGGGCCAGGACCGGGGCGGGTCCTCGCCGGGGGCGAGGATCTTCTCCACCACGATCCAGCCGGGGAAGCGGGCGGCCAGGGTGCGCAGGTACCCGCCGGGGTCGGTGAGCCCGTCGACGTGGTCGACGCGCAGCCCGTCGATGCGGCCCAGGTCGGCCTGGCGCAGGATCTCGGCGTGCACGGCGTCGAACACGCCGGGGTCCTCCACCCGCACCGCGGCCAGTTCGCTGACGTCGAAGAACCGCCGGTAGGTGAGCTCGGAGTCGCCGCGCCGCCAGGACACCAGCCGGTAGTGCTGGCGCTCGTGGACGGCCCGCGCGTCGTCCCCGGGCGTGTACGTGCCCTCGGCCAGGGGGTGGAGCCTGTCGTGGTAGGCCAGGCAGCCGTCGACGACGCGCAGGTCGGCCAGGGCGGCCCGGCCGCCGTCGCCGTCGTCGGCCAGCACGGGGAGGAGGATCGGCCCCGCGTCGAAGTCGATGTCGAAGCACCGCGCGTACGCCGACCCCCGGCCCTTCTCCAGCACGTCCCACCACCAGGGGTTGGCGTCGGGGCGGGCCACCGACATGTGGTTGGGGACGATGTCCACCACCACGGCCATGCCGGCCTCGTGGGCCTTGGCGGCCAGCGCGGCGAACGCCTCCTCCCCGCCCAGTTCGGCGGAGATCCGTGTGGGATCGACCACGTCGTAGCCGTGCGCGGACCCCGGGGCGGCCTGGAGGACCGGCGACAGGTACAGGGCGCCCACGCCGGTGCGCGCCAGCCGGTCCACCACCCCGGCGGCGTCGACGAGGGTGAACTCCGGACGCAGTTGCAGGCGGTAGGTTGACGTCACGGGGACGGTCGGGATGCGGTGCGTGCTCATCACGCCCCTACCCTTGCCCGCCTCCCCCGCGTGTCATGCACGCCCGCGCCGCGGTCGCCGGCCCCGCCGGGGGCGGTGCCGGGCATCGCGGACGCAATGGTTAAATTCTTCGGCGGTGTTCCGTACACCTGCCAGAACGCGCCCACGGCGGGCGACGCGTCGGTGCACACCATGGGGTCACCGACACCGATGAAAGGGTGAGAAGCAAGTCGTGCTCCCGTCCAACAAGCGCTCCCGGACCCACGCCGCGGCAGGCGCCGCCCTCGCCGGACTGCTGCTGGCGGCCACCGCCTGCGGCAGCGACGACGCCGTGCGCGACGCCGCGCCCCCGGCCGTCCCCGACGACCTGGAGTGCTTCTCCGGCAGCCTGTCCGGGGCCGGGTCCAGCGCCCAGGAGAACGCGATGACGACCTGGATCGCCGGGTACCAGTCGGCCTGCGACTCGCGCGTCTACTACGACTCCATCGGCTCGGGCGGCGGCCGCAACCAGTTCATCGACGGCGCGGTCGCCTTCGCGGGCACCGACGCGGCGGTGGACCCGGAGGAGAACGCCGACGCCATGGAGCGCTGCGGCGGATCCGACACCATCAACCTGCCCGCCTACACGGTGGCCATCGCGGTGGTGTTCAACCTGGAGGGCGTGGACTCCCTCAACCTGCGCCCGGGCACCCTGGCGAAGATCTTCGACCAGAAGATCACCCGGTGGAACGACCCGGAGATCGTCGCGGACAACCCCGACGCCGACCTGCCCGACCTGGAGATCACCCCGGTCAACCGCGCCGACGACTCGGGCACGACCGAGAACTTCACCCGGTACCTGCAGACGGCCGCCCCCGACGAGTGGCCGCACGAGGCCGACGGGCAGTGGCCGGTCACCCCGCGCGAGTCGGCGCAGGGCAACAGCGGCATCGCCGACACCGTCAAGCGCGCCGAGGGCTCCATCGGGTACGTGGAGATGTCCCACGTGCACGGCATGTCCACCGTGTCGGTGGGTGTGGGCGACTCCTTCGTGGAGATCTCCCCCGACGCGGCCGCGCAGGTCGTGGCCGACTCCCCGCGCAGCGAGGACGCCACCAACGAGTACGACCTGGCCCTGGACCTGGACTACGGCACCACCGCCGAGGGCGCCTACCCGCTGGTCCTGGTCAGCTACGAGGCGGTGTGCCTGGACTACCCCGACGACGCCGAGGCCGAGCGGGTCAAGGCGTTCCTGCGCTACGTCATCAGCGAGGAGGGCCAGGAGGCCGCCTCCGCGGAGACCGGGTCCACCCCGATCAACGAGGCCCTGCGCGAGCAGCTGCTGACGTCCATCGACGCCGTGTCCTGACCCGCGGGGTCCTCACCCGCGGCCGCGGCGCCGGGCCAGCCCGGCCAGGCGTTCGCGCCAGCGGGCGAGCCGCCCGGCCCGCCGCTCCGGCGGCGGGTCCCCGGCCCGTCCGGTGTCCCCCGGGTCCCGGCGTCCCCGGCCGCGGCGGTGCGCTCGACCCGCGGGACCGGGCGCGGGGGCGGCGGCACGGACCGGTACAGGGACAGGTCGGTGAGCGTGTCCTGCCCGGCGTGGATGCGGTAGCGGCCGTGCAGTTCGGCCACCACGTCCCCCAGGTCCTCGTCCTCTTCGCGCACCCGCAGCGCCCGGGCCAGGGCGCGGGTGCGCCACAGCCGCACCCCGGCGTCCCGGGTCGGCGAGGCCGCCGGGTACAGCTCGGTGAGCCCGGCGCGGGAGCGCTCGGCCCCGGCGAGCAGGCGCGAGAGCGCCACCTGGCCCAGCCCCCAGGCCACCGGGACCTGGAGCAGGAACGGCGAGGGGAAGCCGGTGCGCGGTGTCCGGGACGCGAACGAGACGCGGGGGTCGCGCAGGTAGTTGGCCTGGATCAGGCGCAGGTCCAGGTGCGGTCCGACCGGGGCACCGGGGGCGGTGCCCGCCCCCTCCCAGTCGGCGACCAGGGTCAGGGCCAGGTCGGTCTCGGCGCTGTCGAGCAGCCGGTCCGCGCAGCCGCGGACCAGGTCGTAGGGCGCCCCGGACACGTCGACCACGGCGTGCACCAGCGGGACGCGCCGCCGGTGCGCGGGGACGCGCTCGCGGTAGGCGTGCGGGTGGGGCATCAGCTCGGCCAGCACCTCGGTGCGGAACCGCTGTGAGGGCAGCCGGGTGCGGGCGGTGCCGGCCGGGCCCACGTGCCAGGCGGTGGCGGCGGGTTCGGGGATCATGACCGCCCCCGCCTGCCAGAGCCGGTAGCCGAACTCGGTGTCCTGGCCCAGGTCGAGGTCGGGGTCCACCCCTCCGGCCGCCTCGTAGAGGCTGCGCCGCACGGCCGCGGCCGCCCCCAGGTAGGCGTGGAATCCCAGGTGGTCGGCGTCGCGCAGGTCGTCGCTGTCGGCCAGGACGCGGTCGATCCACTCGTGGCCGCGCCCGGGGGCCATCTCGTCGTGCAGGGTGCCGGCCCGCACCTGGGCCAGCAGTTCCGCGGGGCTGTCGGGGGCGGAGTCCGCGAAGGCCACCCGTCCCAGGGTGACGGCCTCGGCGTGCACGTGGTGCCAGCGGGCCTGGGCCTCGATGAACTCCCGGCCCACCACCGTGTCGGCGTCCAGCCACACGAGGATGTCGCCGGTCCCGGCGTGAGCGCCGTAGGCGCGGGCGTACCCGGCCCCCCAGGTGCCGTCGGGCACGGTGAGGACGCGGCACCGGCGGGGGCGCAGCTCCGGCAGGCGCAGGGGCGGGCGGGAGTGGTCGTCGACGACCAGGACCTCCACCAGGTGCTCGGGGTAGGTCTGTCCGGCCAGGGCGGCCAGGACCAGGTCGAGCCGGTCCTGTCCGCCGCGCGCCGGGATGACGACGCTGACGCTCAGGTCGGGGGTCCACCCGCCGATGTCGGGGGGCGTCAGCGCACTCCAGTCGTTGCGGAAGACCCGGGTGAGGACGCGCTCGACCCGGCCGCGGTGCGATACCCCGTCGACATGAGACCCTACGTGTTTATTCAGTGACACAGAGTCACTATAGCCCTGTTTCGCGTCACCGTGGGGAGCCTTGCCCCGGTGTCCCCCGTCCGTTCCGACCTCCCCGTATCGACACGGAACCGCCCTCGGACGCACGAGACGCCCCGCGGTCCGGAGACCGCGGGGCGTCCGCGCCCGCCGCCGGCACCCGGCAGGGGCGCCGGCGGCCCCGGGCGGAGGGCGCTCCAGGGGGCGGAAGGGCGCGCCCGGTCAGCCGACCCGGACGGCGGCCGTGAACACACCGTCCCAGTACGCCGCCAGCGACACCTCTTCCAGCGGCTTGGACGGGTTGGAGCCGTGGATCATCATGCCGTTGCCGGAGTAGATCCCCACGTGGCTGGGCGCCGACTCGCTGTAGAAGAACAGCAGGTCGCCGGGCTGCACCTGGTCGCGGGAGATCCGCGTCCCGGCGTTCACCTGGTCGTAGGTGGTGCGCGGCAGGTTCACCCCGGCCTGGGCCCAGGCGGCCTGCACCAGGCCCGAGCAGTCGTACCCGTCCGGGCCGGTGCCGCCCCACACGTAGGGCTTGCCGATCTGGGCGCGGGCGAAGTCCAGGACCGCCTGCACGTCGCCCGAGGCAGCGACCTCGGTCCCGCCGCCGCCCGAGCCGGCGACCTCCACCGACGTGGGGTCCACCCCGCCCAGGCTCTCCAGCACCTCGGCCTGCTCCTCCAGGGCCGCCTCGCCGTCCTCCTGGGCGGTCTCGGCCTCCTCGAGCGCCTCGGCCGCCCGCTCCTCGGTCTCGGCGGCCTCGGCGTGCAGCCTCTCGCTGTGCTCGACCTCCTCGATGTACCCGGCCAGCACGTCCTGCTGGCCCTCGGAGAGGTAGTCGAGGTCGGCGACGTTCTGCAGCGCGGCGTCGGGGACGCCCCCGAACAGGACGGTGAACATGCTGTAGGGCGAGCCGGTGTAGGCGACCTGCGCGATCCCGGCGACCTTGCCGGACATCTCCTCCAGCTCGTCCTCGGCCGCGGTCAGGCGCTCCTGGATCTCCTCCAGCTCGGCCTGGGCCGCCTCGTGGTCCTCCTCGGCCTGGTTGAAGGCCTCGTTGAGCCCCGACAGCTCCTCCTGGAGCTGCTCGTACCGTTCCTGGGCCTCCTCGGCGGTCGGCTCGGCGGCGGCGACGCCGGACGAGAGCACGACCGCGCCCAGCGCGGCGAAGCCGACCGTCGCGAAGCGGCGGCGGGCACCACCGGTGACAGGGTTGCGAGTCAAGGGACCGACTGCCTTCCTCCCACACCCGCCTACCGGCGCAGGGCATCCCGAGGGCGCGCCGGAGGGGCGCGCAGGGGATGCGGGAGCGAGGGGGTCCCGGCGTCGGGGGCGCGAGGGATCGCGCGGGTGCCGGGCGTTCTGCGGCGGCCTCCGCTCGTGGGAAAAGGACTCGGAGCGAGCGGAGCGCGGCGGCACCGGGTGCCGTCGCCCTGGTGGCGACTCACGGGGGCGACCCGGTCTGAGGGAACAGTAATCCACCCCCTGGACCGGACGCGACCCTTTCGTTACTTTTCCTTGGGCAACCTTCCGACCTGCGGGGTTGCTTCACGAATGCGGCAAAGCCCGCCGGTGCGCGGGAACGGCACCGTTTTCTGCCCCGGAGAAGAGCACCAAAACGGGGTCAAGTCAGCAGAAAATGTGACGTGCATCATGCGAACCGCGGGCGGGGGAGGCGGACCTCCCCCGCCCCGTGCGTCACAGGTGGCGCGACCACCACTCCAGGATCGCCTCGAACCGCGCGACCCGGTGGCTGGGCAGCCCCGATCGCGACAGCTCGTGGCCCTCACCGGGGAACAGCAGCATCTCCGTCTCGGCCCCGCGCGCCTTCAGCGCCGCGAACAGGCGCTGGGCCTGCTCCACCGGGCACCGCCAGTCCTCCTCCGAGTGGATGATCAGCACCGGGATACCGATCCGGTCCGCGTACGTGAGCGGGCTCTGCTCCGCCCACTTCTCCGCCGGCCCGTACAGCGGCTCGGGGAACAGCGACCCGATGTCGGAGGAGCCGCTGAAGCTGTCGATCGCGTTGACCGCCCGCTCGCTGATCGCCGCCCGGAACCGGTCGCTGTGGTGGCCCGCGATCCACGTGGTCATGAACCCGCCGTGCGAACCGCCCAGCACCCCCACCCGGGAGGCGTCCAGCCGCTCGTCCTTCAGGGCCTCGTCCAGGAAGGCCAGCAGGTCGGTGGCGCTCACCTCGCCCACCGCCCCGATGATCGCCCGGCCGTGCTCCTGCCCGTACCCGGAGGACCCGCGCGGGTTGCACATCACCACCGCGTACCCGGCGGCCGCGTACACCTGCGTCTCGTCGAAGACCTGGTGGCCGTAGGGCGCGAAGGGCCCGCCGTGGATCATCAGCAGCACCGGGTGCGGGCCCTCGCCCTCGGGGACCGCCACCCACCCGTGCACCGGGTACCCGTCGGCGGTGTGCGCCACCAGCTCCGTCATCGGCAGCGGCTCGACCCCGGCTGCCAGCGACGTCAGCGCGCGGGCGCCCGCCGCCTCCACCGCCACCAGCTCACCGCTGCTGCGCCCGTCGGCCACCGCGGCCACGGTCACCCCGGCCGCCGCGTCGAACGCCTGCACCTGCACCTTGTCGGCGAGCACCACCGCGGGCTCCCCGCCCCCGAACGGCACCAGCAGCAGGTCGACCGCCCCGCGCCGCTCGGCCGTGGCCAGCACGCCCTCCTGTGTCACCGCCAGGGAGCCGACGAAGCGCGGGTCCTCCTCGGGGGTGAGCCGGGTCGGGGCGGCCGAGCCGTCCGCGGGCACCGACCACACCGCCGTGGTCCGGCCGACGAAGTCGCGCAGGTCCTCGCCCAGCCGGTCGGCGAGGAAGAACACCGTCGCCCCGTCCGCGGAGTACACCGGCGCCCCGGCGCTCAGGGTGCCGTCGGTGACCCGCCGCGGCTCGGCCCCGGCCTGCGGCGCCACCGCCCACAGGTCCTCCACCAGGTCGGTGTCGTGGGTCTCGTGGCGGGCCGCGGAGAACACCAGCTCGCCGCCGTCGGGGCTCCAGGCCACCCCGGAGTGGTCGAAGTCGCCCTTGGTGACCTGCACCGGCTCCCCCGCCTCCGCGGCCGGGTCGATCGGCGCCGACACGAACACGTGCGAGTGCCGGTCGGTGAGGTAGCCCAGGCCGTCCAGCTTGTGCTTGAGGCGGGTGATCCGGCGCGGCGGCTCCTTGCCCGGCTCGCCGTCCACGTACCGCTTCTCCTCGGGGATCCGCGCCGTGTACGCCACCCGGGTCGAGTCCGGGCTCCACACCGGGGTCCCGGCGCCCAGCGGGTGCGCGGTGATCTTCCACGCCTCGCCGCCGTCGGCGGGCAGGACGTGGATCTGCGGCCGCTTGTCCCCGTCCGGGCGCAGGAACGCGATCCAGCGGCCGTCGGGGGAGAACACCGGCGACCGGTCCCGGTCGCCGCGGGTCAGCCTGGCCGGCGCGGCCGAGCCGTCGGTGGGGACCGACCACAGCGACCCGAGGTAGGCGTCCTCCTCCAGGTCGGGGCGGACCACGGAGAACACCGCGCGCGAGCCGTCGGGGGACAGGGTCGGCGCGCCGACGGTGTGCAGGTGAACGATGTCGGTGGGTTTCATGCAGATGTCGGCGTCCCGGCGCGGGGCCCGGGGGCGCCCCTCCTCGCTCGTCGGGCGGCGGGCCCGTGTGTCCGGGACCGCCGCGGTCCGGGCGCGACCGTGGGGGTGCGGTCGGCCGTGTCCGTCAGGGGCGGATCCCGCCCCTGACGGACCCTATCCGCGCACTCCAGGGAATATCCAGGGCATTTACGGCATCGGTCGGCGGAGCGAGCCATCGGTCTCCAGGTCGGTACAGATCCATACCCCGTCCCGGCGCCGGGCCCGGAACGCGAACACCCGCGCCCGCAGGTCGCAGGCGATCACCGCGCTGGCCTCCAGGCCCTCGCCCACCCGCTGGTGGAACACCCGCTCCAGGCGGGGCGCCGACCGGCAGGGCAGCGCGCCCCGCAGCCGCCGCAGCTCCTCGCGCACCGCCACCCCCACCCGGTCCCGCATCGCCTCGGGGGTGCGCCGCCCCGCCAGGACCTCCGCCATCTGCTGGGCCAGCAGGTGGACCTCCCCCGGGGTGCGGTGCCCCTCCAGAGGTGCGTGGCAGCGGCCCCGCGGCGTCCGCCGCGGCGGGGTCCGCGCCGGGGTGGCCGCCGGACGGTACGGGTTCGCCGGGGGCGGCGCGGCGGTGCGCCGGACGTGCGGGTCCTGCGCGCCGGAGCAGATCGGGCGGGGGCAGGCCCCGCGGGGCCCGTGGTGACGGTCGGGCGAGTGGGACATGAACGTTTCCCTTCCCAGGGGACGACATCCGGTCACACCCCCTCACAGAGCCCCCTCGTACGGCCCCGATCCACCTGGCATACCAGGTTTCGGTTCGGCCACCGCCCGACCCGCCCCCCGCCACGGCCTCCCCCGCAGGCGGCATACTGCCTGAGTGACTCACGCGTACCTTTCCTCCCCCGTGCCGCTGGCCCTCGCCCACCGGGGCGGGTGGATCACCGACGACCAGGGCGTGCGCCGCACCGAGCTGGAGAACACGGCCGTCGCCTTCCAGCACGCCGTGGACCTGGGCTACACGTACCTGGAGACGGACGTGCACGCCACCGCCGACGGCGTCCTCATGGCGTTCCACGACGACACCCTGGACCGCGCCACCGACACGGCCGGCGCCATCGCCGACCTCCCCTACCGCGAGGTCGCCCGCGCCCGGGTCGGCGGGCGCGAGCCCGTCCCCCTGCTGGAGGACCTGCTCGGGAGCTGGCCGCACGCGAGGTTCAACATCGACCTCAAGGCCGACAGCGCCGTCGCGCCCCTGATCGACGTGCTGCGCCGCACCGGCGCCTGGGACCGGGTGTGCGTGGGCTCCTTCGACCAGCGGCGCCTGGACCGCGCGCGGGCCCTCTTCCCCCGTCCGGTCGCCACCTCCTGCGGCCCGGTGGACGTGGCCCGGCTGCGCGTGGCCTCCCTGTCCCCGCTGCTGCGGCCGCTGGCCCCCCGCGCCCCGCTGTGCGCGCAGATCCCGATGTGGCAGGGGTCGTTCCCGGTGCTGAGCCGCGACCTCATCCACACGGCCCACCGGCTCGGGATCCAGGTCCACGTGTGGACCGTCAACGAACCCGAGGTGATGGAACACCTGCTC
Organism: Nocardiopsis changdeensis; assembly: GCF_018316655.1. Lineage (GTDB taxonomy): Bacteria > Actinomycetota > Actinomycetes > Streptosporangiales > Streptosporangiaceae > Nocardiopsis > Nocardiopsis changdeensis. The sequence goes on from NZ_CP074133.1 coordinate 3,703,279, forward strand.
GACGCGGGCGTCGACGGGATCGTCACCGACAACACCACCGCGCTGCGGGACGTGCTGGTCCGCCGCGGCCGCTGGACCGGCGGCCCCGTCAGAGCGCACAACGGATAGGAAACCCCCACCATGACCGACCCCGCCCCGGAGGCCACCGCGCACTCCGAACCCTCCCCCGACCCGGCGCAGCGCCGCCGCGAACAGCGCGGCTGGTACCTGTACGACTGGGCGAACTCGGTGTTCATCACCTCGGTGGTGACCGTGCTCATCGGCCCCTACCTGAGCGGCCTGGCCTGCTCGTCGGTGGGCGCCGACACCTCGCAGGCGTGCCTGGACCCGGACCTGTCGCTGGGGCTGTTCGGCCTGCACCCCAACGCGCTGTACCCGGCGCTGACCACCGCCGCCATCCTCGTCCAGATCGTGCTCCTGCCGGTGTTCGGGGCGATGGTCGACCATTCGCAGAACAAGAAGCGGTGGCTGTTCTGGACCGCGTTCGGCGGCTCGGCGGCCACCGTCGGCCTGTACTTCGCCTCCGACGGCTACCTGGCGGCCTCGGTGCTGTTCCTGCTGGCCAACCTGCTGTACGGCTTCTCGATCGTGGTGTACAACGCGTTCCTGCCCGAGGTCTCCACCCCCGACGAGCGCGACCGGGTGTCGGTGTCCGGGTGGGGCATCGGCTACCTGGGCGGGGCGCTGCTGCTGGTCGTGCACCTGGTGCTGGTGCTCAACACCGACGCGCTGGGCATCGGCGCCGCGGACGCCGCCCGGATCGCGTTCGCGTCCTGCGGCGTCTGGTGGCTGGGCTTCACCGTCCTGGCGCTGCGCCCCCTGCGCAACCGCTACGGGGCGCTGGCCACCGGCGGGCCGCCCAGGATCGGGCAGTCGGTCAGGCAGTTCGGGCGCACGCTCAAGGACATGCGCAAGTACCCGAACACCATCCTGTTCCTGCTCGCGTTCATCTTCTTCAACGACGGCGTGCAGGCGGCCATCCGCTACGCCGCCCCCTTCGCCACCCAGGACCTGGGCCTGGAGCAGGGCACGCTGATCCTGACGATCCTCATCATCCAGTTCGTGGCCTTCGCCGGCGCCTTCGCCACCGGGTGGCTGTCCCGGTACCTGGGGTCCAAGCGCACGGTCCTGGTGACGCTGGTGGTCTGGGGCGGCCTGGTGTCGGCCGCCTACTTCCTGCCCGCGGGCGACGTACCGCTGTTCATCGCCCTGGGCGTGGGCATCGGCCTGGTGCTGGGCGGCACCCAGTCGCTGGCGCGGTCGCTGTTCTCCCAGCTCATCCCCAAGGGCCGGGAGGCCGAGTACTTCAGCCTCTACCAGATCTCCGACAAGGGCTCCACGTTCCTGGGGTCGCTGGCGGTGACGGTCGCGGTGTCGATCACCGGCGGCTACCGGGTGGCGGTGGTGTCGCTGATCGCGTTCTTCATCATCGGCGGCGTCCTGCTGTGGCGCACCCGCATGCGCGAGGGCATCCTCGCCGTCGGCAACGAGGTCCCCGAACGCCTCTGACCTCCCCGCGCACCCGAGGGCCCCGGCGTCCGCCGGGGCCCTCGTGCGTCCCCCCGCCCGGGGTGTCGGCGGGGACCGGGATACTGGGGCCCGACGGGAACGGGGGGACGGATGCGGGTGCTGCACGGGGTGTGGGACAGGGACGCGCTGGTGGTGTGGGGTGAGGGCGAGGCCCCCGGCACCGGGCGGGCCGGGGACCGGCCGCACCCGTTCGCGCTCGGGCACCGGGCGCTGGAGGCCCTGGCCGCCGGGGCGGAGGACCCGTCGCCCGACGCTCCCGGGGGAGGCGGCGGAGGGCGGGCGGTGCCGGAGCGGACCGTGCTGGAGCTGCGGCTGCCCGGGACGACCGCCGCCCCCGACCACTCCGCCCGGGCCTCGGGGGAGCCCGCCGCGTTCCACACCTGGACCGTGCCCGGCCTGCGGCTGCCGCCCGCGGCCGCCGACCGGCTGCTCGGCTCCCCGCCCGACGGGGCGGGCCCGTCCCTGCGCCACCTGGCCGCGGTGGACGCCTTCGCCCGCGCGCTGGTGGACGCCGGGTGCGTGCTGCCGGACCTGGTGGGCGCACCGCCCCGGGCGCGGTGGCGGCCCGCCCCCGCCTCCTGGGCCGAGGAGCACCTGGCCGCGCTCACCGCCTCCCTGCCCGCCTCCGCGCGGGCCCACCTGCCCGGCGCCTCCGCCGACGCCGTCGCCCGCGCCTGCGTGCTGGCACCCGTGGAACTGCTCACCGACGCCGTGGCCCGCCGCACCGCCCGCCCGTCGCCCTCCACCGCCCTCAACGGACGCCTCCGGCGGCAGAGCACCAGCCCACCGGGCACCCCGGAGGCGCTGCTGGCCGCCGCGCTGACCGGGGACGACCCCGTGCTGGACGCCGAGGCCGCCGCCCGGCTGCGGCCGGCCCTGAGGGAGTGGCGCTCCCGGGTGCGCGGCGCGGGCCGCGCCGGGCTGCTGTTCCTGCTGCGCGAACCCGAACGCGGCACCCCCTGGACCGTCGAGTTCTGGGTCCGCTCGGTCGCCGACCCCGGCCTGCGCCTGCCCCTGGAGCAGGTGTGGTCCGGCGAGGGTGCCGCCTGGCTGCCCCCCGACGTCTCCGTCACCGCCCTGGCCGACCTGCGCCGCGCCGCGCGCCACCACCCGCTGGTCGGCCGGGCACTGGGCGACCTGGCCCCCTCCCGGCTGCTGCTCGGTGTGGAGGACGCCCAGCGGTTCGTCGCCGAGGCAGCGCCCGCGCTGGCCGCCGCCGGTTTCGGGGTGGTCCTGCCCGAGCTGCGCAAGGGCCCCCGGGTGGGCCTGCGCATGACCGCCGAGCCCGTCAAGGGCCGCAAGGGCGTCGGCGGCATCGGCCCCTCCGACATCGTCGCCGTGTCCTTCGAGGCGGTGCTGCGCGGCGACCCCGACGGCGAGACCGCTCCCCTCACCGAGGAGGAGCTGGCCGAACTCGCCGAGCTGGCCCGCCTCAAGCGCTCCCTGGTGCGGGTGCGCGGCCGCTGGACCCAGCTGGACCCCGAGCGCCTGGAGGCCGCGCTGGAGTGGATCTCCACGCGCGGGCGCCGGATGCGCCCCGACGAGGCGGTGCGCACCGCGGTCGGCGCCGGCCAGGCCCCGCCGCTGCCGGTCGAGGAGGTCGTCGCCCCCGGCCCGCTGGGCGCCCTGTTCGACGGCTCGGCCGCCGCCGACCTGCGCCCCCTGGGCACCCCCGACGGGTTCAAGGCCCACCTGCGCCCCTACCAGGAGCGGGGCGCCTCCTGGCTGCGGTTCCTGGGCGAGCTGGGCCTGGGCGCGGTCCTGGCCGACGACATGGGCCTGGGCAAGACCGTCCAGCTGCTGGCCCTGCTCGCCGACGCCCGTCCGCTGGACACCGGCCCCACCCTGCTGGTCTGCCCGGTGTCCCTGGTCGGCAACTGGCGGCGCGAGGCCGAGCGCTTCGCCCCCGACCTGCGCGTCCACGTCCAGCACGGCCCCGACCGCCCGCACGGCAACGACCTGGCCCGCCTGGTCGGCCGCTGCGACCTGGTGATCACCACCTACGGGGTGGTCTCCCGCGACACCGGCGAACTGGCGGGCCTGCCCTGGCAGCGCGTGGTCTGCGACGAGGCCCAGGCCCTGAAGAACCACGACACCCTCCAGGCCAGGGCGGTGCGCTCCCTGCCCGGGCGCACCCGCATCGCGCTCACCGGCACCCCGGTCGAGAACGACCTGGAGGAGCTGTGGTCGATCATGGACTTCGCCAACCCGGGCCTGCTCGGCTCCGCGGCCGCCTTCCGCGAGGCCGTGGCCGGGGAGGACGGCCCCGACACCGCCCGGGTGCGGCGGATGACCGGCCCGTTCGTGCTGCGCCGCCTCAAGACCGACCGGTCGATCATCGCCGACCTGCCGGAGAAGGTGGAGATGCGCACCTGGTGCACCCTCACCCCCGAGCAGGCGTCCCTGTACAAGGCGGTCGTGGAGGAGATGACCGAGCGCCTGCGCGAGGCCGACGAGCGCGAACGCAAGGGCCTGGTGCTGGCGACCATGACCCGGCTCAAGCAGATCTGCAACCACCCCGCCCAGTTCCTGGGCGACGGCTCGGCGCTGGCGGGCCGGTCGGGCAAGCTGGACCGGCTGGAGTCGATCCTGGGCGAGGCCGCCGCCGAGGGCGACAAGGCCCTGTGCTTCACCCAGTACGCCCGCTTCGGCGACCGGCTGGCCCCCTACCTGCGTTCGCGGCTGGGGGTGCCGGTGCTGTGGCTGCACGGCGGCACCCCGCGCGCCGAGCGCGAGGAGATGACGCACCGCTTCCAGACCCTGGACGGCCCCGCGGTGTTCCTGCTCTCGCTCAAGGCGGCGGGCACCGGCCTCAACCTCACCGCGGCCAACCACGTGGTGCACGTGGACCGGTGGTGGAACCCGGCGGTGGAGGACCAGGCGACCGACCGGGCGTTCCGGATCGGGCAGCGGCGCGACGTGCAGGTCCGCAAGATGGTGTGCGTGGGCACCATGGAGGAGCGGGTGGACGAGATGATCGAACGCAAGAGCGCCCTGGCGCGGGGCGCGGTGGCCACCGGCGAGGCCTGGCTGGCCGGGCTGTCGGTGGACGACCTGCGCGAGGTCGTGCGCTTGGCCCCGGAGGCGGTGGCGTGAGCTGGTCGGAGCAGGTGGAGCAGTGGCTGGGCCCGTCGGTCCCGGGCCCGGTGGACCGGCTGTCGGTGCGCCCGGGCGAGGTCACCGCGCGGGTCGGCGGGTTCGAGGTGAGCCTGATCCGCGCGGTGCCCGACGACGCCCTGTGGGACCGCGTGTGCGAGGCCCTGGCCTCCCAGGAGGTGTTCCGGGCCCGGGTGCTGGCCGGCGAGCTGCCGGTACCGGTGGGGCGGGTGTGCACGATGTTCGGGGTGGACCTGGTGCCGCGGGGTTGGGACGCCCTGGTGGCCACCTGCTCCTGCGACCGCTGGGACGGGGTGTGCGCGCACCTGCGGGCGGCGGCCGCGGCCCTGGCCGCGCAGGCGGACCGGGACCCGTTCACGCTCACCCGGTGGGCGGGCATGGACAGGGGCGCGCTGCGCACCCGGGTGATGGCGGCCGGGCGCATAAAAGGACCTTCGGTCCCAGAGGAGACAGCTCGGGATAATGCCTCCGAGGCGATAATCGAAGACGTCACCGACCCCTCCGATCACGCACCGGACTCGGCGGCCGCGTTCTGGTCGGCGCCTTCCCCGCCGGGGCCGGTGGATATACCCTCGGGTTCCGGGGACCGCATCAGGGCCGCCGCTCCGGGCGCGCTGGCCGACGAACTGCCGCCATTCCCGCGCCCGGGAACATGAACACGGGCCGATCGAATACGCGATTTGCGATTTCCTCGGGAAAACGCCCGTGGGAAGTGACCGGGGCGGTTACGATTCGGCTCAAGATCACGTCGCACGGCGTGGCGGATTCCCGCACGGGAAAACGGGAACCCGTTCGGCGCGCGCGTCCCGCGCCGCCCGAGCACAGGAGGTCGACGATGCCGGTCCGCAGCCCCGCACCGCCCGTCCTCCGCCCCGTCCGTACGGGCCCTCTCTTCCTCACCGCCGCCCCCGCGCGCGACGACCGCACCCACACGACGAAGGAGGCAGGGGCGCCCTCTGCCCGGCGGTGTCGCCCGCCGGGTGCCGCCCCGGACCGCACATGGCCGACCGCTTCCCCCCCGACATCGACATGGAGACCCCCAGCGTCGCCCGGATGTACGACTACCTGCTCGGCGGCAAGGACAACTTCGAGGTGGACCGCAAGGCCTGTGACGTCCTCCTTGCGCAGCTACCGGAGTTCCTCACGCTCTCCCACCAGAACCGGGCGTTCCTGACCCGGGCGGTGGAGTACGCGGCCTCGCAGGGCATCGACCAGTTCCTGGACCTGGGGGCCGGGCTGCCCACGGCGGACAACACCCACCAGGTCGCCCAGCGGGTCTCACCGGACGCCCGGGTCCTGTACGTGGACAACGACCCGATCGTCATCGCCCACGGCCGGGCGCTGCTGGCGGGCGGCCGGGGCGCCGGGTTCCTGATGGCCGACATCTCCCAGGGGGTGGAGTCCGTCCTGACCGCCCCCCTCACCCGCGACCTGCTGGACACCGACCGGCCGCTGGGCGTCATGCTGGTGTCGATGCTGCACTGCATCCCCGACAGCGCCGACCCCTTCGGCATGGTGTCCCGGCTGATGGAGCGCGTGGCCCCGGGGTCCTTCCTGATCTACTCGCACATCGTGTCCGACGACCCCGAGACCGCCGCGTGGGTCACCGACAAGATGCTGTCCTTCGGCACCCCGTGGGGGCGGGTCCGCTCCCCCAAGGAGGCCGCGGCGGCCTTCGAGGGGCTGGACCGGGTGAGCGCCTGGTCCGACGACCGCGACGAGGAGCCGCGGGCGGTCGACTGCGCCAGCTGGCGCCACCCCGAGATCGCGCCGCGGACCCGGCCGGGCGACCTGACGGTCAAGCTGTGGGAGTACTCGGGGGTGGCGGTCAAGCGGTGAGGCGCCGGGTCCCGCCGGAGCGCTCCGGCGGGACCGGGCCCGTCACCCCTGCGCGGAGAAGTGCCGCAGGAGCAGGGCGTTCACCTCGTCCGGGCGCTGCCAGGACACCAGGTGCGCGGTGGCGGGCAGCGTCGTGTACCCGGCACCGGGGACCAGCCGGGCGATGACGTCCGCGTGCCGGTCGGCCGGGGTGGAGGGGTCCTCCGCCCCGGCCACGACCAGGGTGGGGGCGGTGACGCCGGGCAGGTCCCCGCGCACGTCGTAGCCCGCGACGGCCTCGCAACAGCCCGCGTAGCCCTCCGGGTCGGTGGCGGCGACCAGGTCGCGCAGGAGCGCGACGTCGCCGGGGTGCTCCCGGGCGAAGTCCGGGGTGAACCAGCGGCCCACCACGGTGTCGGCGACGGCGCCGGTGCCCCGGTCGCGCACCAGGGCGGCGCGTTCGTGCCAGGGCCCGGCCGGGCCCGCGTAGGGCGAGGTGGCCAGCAGCGCCAGGCGGTCGAGGCGCTCCGCGTGGTGGACCGCCAGCCACTGGCCCACCATCCCGCCCAGGGACAGGCCGGCGTAGTGGGCGCGCCCGATGCCCAGGCGGTCCAGCAGCGCCACCACGTCCCCGGCCAGGTCGGCCATGGTGAAGGGGCCGGCCGGGACCGGGGAGCGGCCGTGGCCGCGGTGGTCGAAGCGGATCACCCGGAACGCGGCGGACAGCGCCTCGACCTGGGGCTCCCACATCTCGGTGGTGGTGCCCAGCGAGCCGCCCAGCAGCAGCGGGGGCGCGTCGGCGGGTCCGCTCTCGACGTGGTGCAGGTCGACGCTCATGGGTCCGGTGTCCCCTTCCGTGGCGGTGTCCAGGTGCGGGCCCATCATCGCAGCGGCCCCGGGGGGACCGGGGCACCGGCACGGTGTGCGGTATGAGAACATCGCCGGGGGCCCTGTCGCCCGCTCCGGCCCTTTTCCCGTGCCCTCGTCCCCAGGAAGAGCAGATGCCCACCGAAGACGAACCGGAACGCGGCGCACACTTCGTGCAGTCGCTGGAACGCGGCCTGCTGGTGATCCGGGCGTTCTCCGCCGAGCGCCCGTCGATGACCCTGAGCGACGTGGCCCGCGAGACGCACCTGACCCGGGCCGCGGCCCGCCGCTTCCTGCTGACCCTGGCCGACCTGGGGTACGTGCGCACCGACGGGCGGCTGTTCTCGCTGACCCCGCGGGTGCTGGAGCTGGGGTACGCCTACGTGGCCTCGGCGGGGCTGCCCGACGTGGCCCAGCCGCACCTGGAGGACCTCTCGGCGCGGGTGCACGAGTCGGCGTCGGTGTCGGTGCTGGACGGCGACGACGTCCTGTACGTGGCCCGCGTGGCGACCTCGCGCATCATGACCGTGTCGATCCGGGTGGGCACCCGGTTCCCGGCGGTGGCCACGTCGATGGGGCGGGTGCTGCTGGCCGACCGCGACGGGGCCGAGATCGACGCCTTCCTGGAGCGGGTGCGCCTGGAGCCGCTGACCCGGTTCACCGTCACCGACCCGGAGCGGCTGCGCGCCGAGCTGCTGCGGGTGCGCGAGCAGGGGTACGCGATCGTGGACCAGGAGCTGGAGGAGGGGCTGCGGTCGATCGCCGCCCCCGTCCGCGACACCGCGGGCCGGGTCATCGCGGCCGCGAACGTGTCCGCGCAGGCCAACCGGTCCTCGATCGAGGACGTGCGCCGCGACCTGCTGCCCGCCCTGCTGGAGGCGACCGCGCGCATCGAGGCGGACCTGGCGTCGGTCTCCCGCCGCGACGCGGGCCTGTGACCCGTCGGCGGGGTCAGGAGAGCCAGCCCGGGCGGACCACTCCGGTCTCGTAGGCGATCACCACCAGCTGGGCGCGGTCGCGGGCCCCGAGCTTGGTGAGCACCCGGCTGACGTGGGTCTTGGCGGTGGCCGGGGAGACCACCAGGCGGGCGGCCAGCTCCTCGTTGCTGAGCCCGGCCGCGACGGCGGCCAGCACCTCGCGCTCGCGCTCGGTGAGACCGGCCAGGCGGGTGGCGGGCGGCGGCTCCTTGATGCGGTCGGCGAACTCCGCGATGAGCCTGCGGGTGACCGCCGGGGCCAGCAGGGCGTCGCCCCGAGCGGCCACCCGCACGGCGTGCAGCAGCTCGGCGGGCTCGGTGTCCTTGAGCAGGAACCCGCTGGCCCCGGCGCGCAGCGCCGAGTACACGTACTCGTCGAGGTCGAACGTGGTGAGGATGACGACCCGCACCCCCGCCAGGCGCGGGTCGGCGGCGATCCGGCGGGTGGCCTCCAGCCCGTCCGTGCCCGGCATGCGGATGTCCATCAGCACCACGTCGGGGCGGGTGCGCGCGGCGGCCTCCACCGCCTGCGCCCCGTCCCCGGCCTCGGCGACCACCCGCAGGTCGGGCTCGCCCTCGACGATGGAGCGGAAGCCCGCCCGCACCAGGGTCTGGTCGTCGGCGATGAGAACGTCGATGGTGTCGGGGCCGGCGTCGTGCACGCTGCGGTTCCTCTCCGGGGCGGTCAGTCGTCTCGGTCCACCGGCAGGCGGGCCCGTACCCGGAAGCCGCCCCCGGTCCCGGGGCCGGCCTCGAAGGTACCGCCCAGGGCGGTGACGCGCTCGCGCATCCCGGTCAGGCCGTTGCCCTCGACCGGTTCCGCGGTCGCCGACCCGTCGTCGGACACCCGGACCGTGACCGCGCCCGGTTCCGTGGTGAGGGCGACCTCGACGGCGGTGGCGTCGGAGTGGCGGCGCACGTTGGTGAGCGCCTCCTGCACGATCCGGTACAGGGCGGCCCCCACCGGAGCGGGCACCGCGGGCATCTCCGCGGGGCCGCCGGCGGGGGCGCCGTCCACGGTCAGGCGCGCCGGCGGGCCGCCCTCGGCGGCGGCGCGCACCAGGTGGGGCAGCCGGTCGGTACCGGGCACCGGCGCGTTGCCCTCGGCCTCGTCGACCTGGCGCAGCACCCCCAGGGTGGCGCGCAGCTCGCGCAGGGTGTCCTTGGTGATGGCCTTGATGGCCTCCAGCGCCTCCAGGGCCTGCTCGGGGTCGCGTCGGTGCACGGCCGCCGAGGCCTGCACGTTGACCAGGGAGATGTCGTGGGCGATGACGTCGTGGAGCTCGCGGGCGATGCGCAGCCGCTCCTCGGTGGCGCGCCGGCGGGCCTCCTCCTCACGGGTCCGCTCGGCCTCCAGGGCGCGTTCCTGGGCGGCGCGCAGGTGCGCGGCGCGCTGGTGCAGGACCGCGGCCACCGCCGCGATCGCCACCGTCCAGGCCAGCACCAGCAGGGCCCGCCACGGGTTGAACGCGAACGCCTCGGCGACGGCGAACAGCCCCAGCGCCACCGCGACGGTCACCACGGGGGCGGTCCGCAGCCCCACCGCGGCCATGCGCAGCACCGCGACCAGGAGCAGCAGCCACGCCGCCCACGTGTCGGCGGTGCCGGCCACGTAGTAGAGGGGCAGGCACAGGCCCACCGCGACCGCGGTGACCAGCGGGCGGCGGCCGACCAGCGCCAGCGAGGCGGCGCCCAGGGCGAGCACGGCCAGGGACTGCGGCTGCGGCGCCGACCCGCGGTCCAGCGAGAAGAAGGTCTCGGCGCCGAGCAGGGCCAGGGCGGTCACGGCCGCGATGGCGGCGTCCGCGCCGGCGCCGAAGACGTGTTCGCCCGTGTCCCGTTCGCCCGTGTCCCGCCGTGTCATACGTCCTGTCGCCCCCCGCGCGCCGCCAGCAGCGGTCCGCCCACCAGGCCGGCGGCGGCGCCCACCACGATGAGGTACTTGACTCCGGGTGCCCACGAGGGCAGGTCGCCGCCGCCGAACAGGAGCAGCGAGACGGCGACCACCTCCGACAGGACGAATCCGGCGACCGTGCCGACGACCAGCCCGAGCAGGGACGCGCCGAGTGCCTTCCAGCCGTTCAAGGGCCTCTTCCTTCCTCCTTGTACCACAGGTGCCCCCTCATCCTGCGGGGGCGGGAGGGGGCACGGCGTCGGCCCCGGGTGGACACCCCGCGTCCGCCGGGGGATGTACGCCGCCCGGGGCGCCTACGCCCGGCGGCGGGCGCGGTGGCGGCGCACGGCGTCGCGGTTGCCGCAGGCGGGCGAGCAGTACCGCTGGCGGCCGTTGCGGGAGAAGTCGGCGAAGACCCGGTCGCAGTCGGGCGCGGCGCACCGGCCCAGCCGGTCCATGCCCCGCCCGGTCAGGTGCAGGGCGGTGCCCACCGCGATGAGCGCGGCGATCTGGCGGTGGGCCGGCAGGTCGTCGGGGCGGTAGTGCAGGTGCCAGCCGTCACGGGTGTGGTCGGTCAGGCGCGGCGCGGACGCGAACTCGACGAGCAACGGGTTGAGGCGGTCGGCCCGCTCTGGGGGGTCGGCGGCGTCGACCACGCCGGTCCACTCCCGGAGGAAGGCGCGGACCCGGGCGAGGTCGTCCGCGCCGACCTCGCGTTCCAGGACGAACCCCACATCGGCGCAGCGCCGCGCGAGGTCGTCGGTGTCCTCCGGTGGTTGGTTGACCAGGTCGACGGCGAGCCCCACCGGATCCTGGCCGTAAGGGTTGATATGCATAATGCCATTACATCAGACTGGCGGCATGCGTACCGAGCACGAACACCTCTGGACCACCGAATCCGCCCACACCACCAGCGAGGGCCTGGTCTCCTACCAGCACTGCGCCTGCGGCCGGCGCCGCGTCACCCTGACCCCGCCCGTCACCGTGGCCGCCCCCTGACGCGCGCACGGGGCCTCACCGGCGGGCGGTGACGCCGTTCTCCAGGGTGCGCAGCACCAGGGGGGCCACGGCCTGCGGGGAGATCCGCCCGGCCCGGGCCCGTTCCAGGCCGGTGAACAGCAGGGCCCACATGACGTGCACCAGCCAGGCCGGGTCGGCGTCGGGGTCGAAGACCCCCTCGGCCTGGCCCCGCTCGAACAGCCGCACCAGCACCTCGGGCTCCTCGGGCTCGCCGGAGCGGAGCCCGCCGTAGCGGCGCACGGTCGCGGTGTCGCCGAAGGCGAACAGGATCCGGTCGCCGACCTCGACGTGCCCGTTCACCACCCGGCACAGCGCCTCCTCCGCCGGACCCTCCTCCGGACGCACCTGCTCCATGACCCGGCCGAGTTCGGCGATGGAGTCCTCGAAGGTCGCCTCGACGAGCTTCTCCCGGTCGGGGAAGTAGCGGTGCAGGGTACTGCGGCCCACGTCGGCGGCCTCGGCGACGGCGGCCATCGGGGCGTTGCGGTCCCGGCCCAGGACGGAGGCCGCGGCGGCCAGGATGGCGCGCCGGGTCCGGTTGCGGGCCCCTGACCTCGGGTTGTCGGTGGTCGTCATGGCGCCAACCTACCCCCTCCTCCCATAACGGACTTGCACACTTCCATAGTGGGACACTACTGTCCCACTATGGATAACAAGAATTCCGAAAAGATCGAACACGTCCTGGTGACCGGCGCCGGCGGCACCGTGGGCGGGCTGGTCGTGCCGGGGCTCCGGGAACGCGGACTGCGCGTCCGCGCCCTCACCCGCGACCCGTCCCGCCGCACGTTCCCCGCCGGGGTCGAGGTCGCGGCGGGCGACCTCGCCGACCCCGCGACCCTGGACGGGGTCTTCGACGGCGTGGACGCCGTGTTCCTGTTCCCCGTCGCCGAGACCGCCGCGGCGGTGGTGGACCTGATGCGCCGGGCCGGGGTCCGGCGCGTGGTCGTCCTGTCCTCGACCTCGGTCTCCGACGGCGACGACACGGACTTCGGCTACCGCCACCACCGCCCGGTCGAGGAGGCGGTGGAACGTTCCGGCCTGGAGTGGACCCACCTGCGCGCGGGCGAGTTCATGGCCAACGACCTGGACTCCTACAGCGGATCCGTGCGCGCCGAAGGCGTCGTCCGCGCCCCGCACGGCGACCGCCCCTGGGCCCCGGTCCACGAGGCCGACCTCGCGGACGCCGCCGTCGCCGCCCTCACCGGGTCCGGCCACCACGGGAAGGCGTACACCCTCACCGGCCCGGAGACGGTCACCGCCGCCGAACGCGCCGCCGCCATCGGCGCGGCCCTGGGCCGCGAGGTCCGGTTCGTGCACCTGAGCGACGAGGAGGCCCGGGAGCTGTGGATCTCCCAGGGCGTCCCGCCGGAGATCTGCGACTGGCTGCTGTGGGAGGCCCCCGACGGCTGGGACCCCTCCGGCCTGGTCTCCGCCGACTACGAGAAGGTCACCGGCCGCCGGGGGCGCACCTACGCGCAGTGGGCCGTCGACCACCGCTCCGACTTCTCCTGAGCCCGGTCCGGGCGGGGCTTCCGTGGCGCCTTGCGGGCACCGCCGCCTCCTGAGATCCTGCCCGGAACACCGGCCCGGCCGCGTTCCCGGCGGTGGGCCGCACACGAAAGGGACATCCGTGACCGACCAGTACGACGCGGCGGAGCCCGCCGCCCTCTCGGGGACCCTCGCCCTCGGCGGCGACCTGCCGATCCACCGGCTCGGCTTCGGCGCCATGCGGATCGTCGGCGAGGGGGTGTGGGGGCCGCCCCGCGACCGCGACGAGGCGCTGGCGGTCCTGCGCAGGGCCGTCGAACTGGGCGTCACCTTCATCGACACCGCCGACTCCTACGGCCCGCAGATCAGCGAACAGCTCATCCGCGAGGCCCTGCACCCCTACCCCGAGGGCCTGGTCATCGGCACCAAGGCCGGGTTCGTGCGCACCGGTCCGGGCCTGTGGCACCGGCTGGGCCGCCCCGAGTACCTGCGCCAGCAGGTGGAGATGAGCCTGCGGACCCTGGGCCTGGAGCGCATCGACCTGTTCCAGCTGCACCGCATCGACCCCGAGGTGCCGCTGGCCGACCAGCTGGGCGAGCTGGCCGACCTGCGCGCCGAGGGCAAGATCGGCCACATCGGGCTGAGCGAGGTGAGCGTGGACGAGCTGTCGGCGGCCCGCGCGATCACCCCGATCGCCTCGGTGCAGAACCAGTACGCCCCCTCCTTCCGGGAGTCGGAGGACGTGCTGGAGCAGTGCGAGAAGGACGGGATCGCGTTCCTGCCCTGGGCCCCGGTGGACCGCGGCGCGCTGGCCGGGCCGGACTCGCCGCTGGCGGCGATGGCCGCTGAGCGCGGGGTCACCCCGGTGCAGCTGGCGCTGGCCTGGCTGCTGCACCGCTCGCCGGTGATGGTGCCCATCCCCGGCACCTCGCGGGTGGCGCACCTGGAGGAGAACGTGGCGGCGGCCGCGCTGCGGCTGTCCGAGGAGGAGACCGAGCGCATCGGCAGCCACCTCGGCTGAGCCGGCGCGCGCGGGCGGCCCGATCCGTCAGCTCGGCCGCAGGCGGAAGACCTGGAGGCGCATGTCGTAGTACTTCTCGGTCTCGCCCACCCACTCCATGCCCAGCCGCCGGGCCACCCCGACGGCGCGCACGTTGTTGGGCCGGGCAACGGCGAAGATCTCCTCGATGCCCTGCCCGAAGGCCCAGGTGATGACGGCCCGGCTCGCCTCGGTGGCGTACCCCTGCCCCCACACGTCGGGGCGCAGCGCCCAGGTGAGCTCGAAGTCCTCCTCGTAGGGCGGCAGGAGTTTGAGGGACAGCCCGCCCACCAGCTCGCCGTCCTCCTTGCGGACGATGGCCCAGCGCCCGGCGGGCGGGATGAGGTTGGGTCCGGCCTCGATCCAGGCGTGCAGGACCGAGCGCATCGCGTTCGCGTCGTTCACCGGTTGCCATTCCGGCGTGAGCCAGTGCGCCACCTCGGCGGCCCCGTAGATCCTCAGGGCGGCTTCGGCGTCGTCCAGCTCCCACTCCCTGATCTGGAGTCGTTCGGTCGGCAGCTCAAGGCTCATACCACAACGGTAGCGGCCGTGCGAGCACCGGGACAGGGGTCGGGGGACAAGAGTGGGCATCCGTTGGGGCAGGGCGCCGGGTCCCGGCCGGGGTCCGGCCTACCCGCTCCGGCCCAAGCCGGGGGAAACGGTTCGTCATCCCCTCTTTACCCAGGGTCTTCGGATCGCCTATCGTGGAATCCCGGCCTGGGAGCGCTCCCAGTCGTGGGGGGCGCCGCGGCCGACTCCCCCGCCACCCGGCCGGGACCGCGCCCGGGTCCGCCGTGGGGGACGGGCCCGGGCGCCCCGTTTCACCCGGCCCACACATCCTCGGTGTGGCGGCCCCGCCCGATCAGCCCGTCCAGCCAGGCCCGGGCCTCCTCCTCGCCGCACCCGGCGGCCTCCCGGCGGATCCGGACGAAGGCCGCCCGCACCCCCGGCGCCATGGCCCGGCCGTCACCGCACACGAACACGCGCCCGCCCGCCTCCAGCAGCCCCAGCACCTCGTCGGCCTCGGCCAGGATCCGGTCCTGCACGAACCGCGCGCCCTCCCGCGGGGCCGCCGAGAACACCGGGCGCAGCCGCACCGCCCCGGCCCGCTCGGCGGCCTCCAACTCCTCGCGGTACAGGTAGTCGGCGTCGGGGTGGTCGCAGCCGAAGTACAGCAGCGCCCTGCCGCGCACCCCGCGGTGCACGCGGTCGGCGACCGCGCCGCGGAAGGGGGCCAGGCCGGTGCCCGCGGCGACCATGATCACCGGCACGTCCGGTTCCTCGGGGACCCGGAAGGCGTCGGCGGCGGGCAGGACGCGCGCCCGCACCTCGTCCCCCGGTTCCAGGGCGGCCATGAAGTGCGAGGCGGTGCCGAGGTAGCGGCCCTTCCCCGAGCGGTGCGGGGCGGTGAGCGGGGAGACCATCAGGTCCACCGTTCCGGGGGCGGCCGCCGCGCCGGAGGAGACGGAGTAGGAGCGCGGGGCCAGGGGCGCGAGCATGCCCAGGTAGTGCTCGAAGGGCAGCGCGCAGGCCGGGTGCTCCTCCAGCAGGTCCAGGACGCTGCGCCCGGCGATCCGCTCCGCGGCGTCGGGGGCGCCGGCCAGATCGGCCAGGGCCCGGGAGGTGAAGGGGCAGGGGGTGTGGTCCGCCAGGGTCCGCACCTGCTCGCGGGTGGCGGGGGCCTGGAGTTCGACGGCGCCGGCGAGCAGTTCGCCCAGGGCGACCGGCCGGTCCACCGGGAGCGGGGACCGCGTGCCCCCGCGGGGCTCCAGCCGGACGGTGCGGCCGGGGTCCACACCGAAGCGGGCGGCCACCCGGCCGACGAGGGCGTCGGGGTTGCGGGGCAGCACGGCCAGGTGGTCGCCGGTGCGGTAGGAGGTCCCGGCGGGTAGTTCCAGGCGCACGAACCGCTTGGGCCGCCCGGCGGGGTGGGCGGTGTCGGCGAGGTCGCCGGTCTCCAGGACCCTCATGGGCCGCAGCCCGTAGCGTTCGGCCAGGCCGTCCAGGGCGGTGGCGGGCGCGTCGACCAGTGTGTAGGGCGGGGCGCCGGCGGCCTCCGGGTCCGCGGCCGCGCCGGGTCCCGCGCCGGGGCCGGCGGGCTCCCCGTAGGCGTCCAGCAGGGCGCCCAGGGCCCGGGCGGACCAGTCGGCGACGGCGGTGGTGAAGTCGCCGGAGGTGTCGGCGGCGGCCCGGTCGGCCAGGCGCTCGGCCCCCGCCGCATGCAGCAGGTCGTCCACCAGGGCGGGGACCCGCTGGTAGGTGGCCGACCAGTTGCGGTCGCCCACGCCCAGGACGGCGTACCGCACGCCCTCCAGCCCGTCGGCCGGCAGGGTGGGCAGCCACTCCAGGAAGGCGGCCGCGTCGTCGGTGGGGCGGCCGTTGTAGGAGGCGGTGACGATCAGGACCGGTCCGGGGCCGAGGTCTCCGACGGCCCCGTCCAGGGAGGCCACCCGGGGCGTGAAGCCCGCCTCGGCGGCGTCGGCGGCCAGGTCGCGGGCCAGCCCGGCGCAGGTGCCCAGGTTGGAGCCGTACAGGACGTTCAGCGCCGTGCCGGGTGCGCGCCGCGCGGCGCCGCCGACCGCCGCCGGGGCGTCGGCCGCGGGCGCCGGGGCCCGGAGGCGGTCGGCCGCGGTACGGCGGCGCAGCCGCAGGGTGAACCCGTCCGGCTTGATGGTGAGGGTCTCCTTGACCTTCAGCCGGTAGTGGGCGTGGTCCAGGAACCGGAACCGGTGCACCAGCAGCCCCAGCACCAGGACGGCCTCGTGCAGCGCGAACTGGCGGCCGATGCAGGCGCGCTCGCCGCTGCCGAACGGTTTGAACAGGTGGGCGGGGCGCTCGCTCTCGCGCTCGGGCGAGAACCGCTCGGGGTCGAACAGCTCGACGTTGTCGCCCCAGCCGGGGTCGCGGTGCAGCCCCGGGGTGAGGACCAGCAGGGTCTCGCCCCTGGAGACGCGGTGGCGTCCGCCGATGACGGTGTCCTCCAGGGGTTCGACGGCGTAGGCGGGGGCGGTGGGCCACAGCCGCAGCGACTCGTTGAGGACCTGGCGCAGGTAGCGCAGCCGCCCCACGTCGTCGTGGCCGGGGTCGGGGCGGTCGGTGTCGCCCCACAGGGCGTCCGTCTCGGCGCGGGCACGGGCCAGCGCCTCGGGGTGTTTGACCAGGTGGTACAGCGCGAAGGACAGGGCGCCGCTGGTGGTCTCGTGCCCGGCCACCAGGAAGGTGATGACCTGGTGGCGGATGTTGACGTCGTCCAGGGGCTCACCGGTCACCGGGTCGGGGGTGTGCAGCATCCGGCCGAGCAGGTCGTCGGTGGAGGTGTCGCCGGAGGCCCGGCGGGCCCGGACGACCTCGTCGACGACCTCCCCCATGTAGGCGATGTCGCGGTGGAAGGCCCGGTCGGCGCCCGCGAAGAGCAGGCCGGTGCCGGGCGGCCGGGCCGAGTGCTTCTGGGCGTGCTCCAGGGCGCGGGCGAGGGCGGCGACGAACGGGTGGGGGTCGGGGGCGCCGAAGGAGTCGAAGTCGAAGCCGAAGCCGCACAGGCCGATGGTGTCGAAGGTCAGCCGGGTCATGTCGGCGGCGACGTCGACCTCGGTGCCCGCGGCGGCGGCCCGGTCCCAGGAGGCGGTCAGGCTCCGGGCGACGCCGAGCATGGTGGCGTGGTAGCCGCGCATGGCGCCCAGGGAGAAGGCGGGCAGCAGGACGTCGTGGGCCTTGCGCCAGTTGGGCTCGTCGCCGTAGGCGGTGAACAGGCCGTCCCCGGCCAGGGCGCGCAGGTACTCCAGGTCCTGGTGGACGTTCTTGCGGAACCGGGTCTGGTCGGACAGCTCGGCGACCAGGTCGCCGCCGGTGACCACGATCAGGCTCTGGCCGGGCAGGCGCATGCGCATGATCGGGCCGGTCCGGCGGGCCAGCTCCACGAGCTCCCCCAGGTCGGAGGAGAGGTCGAGCAGGTGTCCCAGCAGCGGCAGGCCGGGGGGTTCGGGGATGGGCAGGGTCTCCGGGGTGGTCGTGGTCACAGCGTGCCCCTTCGGTTCGGCCGGCCACGCCTTCCCGAGAGGCGTGCAACCAACTTTGTCACATGACCAAGTTAATCAACTATGTCAAGCGACCAAGTCACGTGTTCGGTAGCATGGGGGCATGGCCCACGTTCCCGCCGCCCAGCGGCGCCCCCAGCTCATCGACGCCGCGATCGACCTCATGCGACGCGAGGGGGCGGCGGCGGGGAGCACGCGCGCCGTCGCCGCGGAACTGGGCGTGGCGCAGATGACGGTGCACTACGTATTCGGCTCCAAGGCGGAGTTCACCCGGGCCGTGTTCGAGGAGCTGGGCCGCCGCATCGTCGACCAGGTGCGGCCGTTCGCCGAGCACGCGGCCGGCGGCGGGTTCGCCGGGTCCCTGGCCCACACGGTGCGGGTGCTGTGGCGGGTCAGCACCGAGGACCGGGGGGTGGCGATCCTGTGGGACGAGCTGTCGGTGCAGGCGCTGCGCGACCCGGTGCTGCGGGAGGCCTACGGCG
Organism: Nocardiopsis changdeensis; assembly: GCF_018316655.1. Classification (GTDB taxonomy): domain Bacteria; phylum Actinomycetota; class Actinomycetes; order Streptosporangiales; family Streptosporangiaceae; genus Nocardiopsis; species Nocardiopsis changdeensis. Next base: position 3,721,544 of record NZ_CP074133.1, read on the forward strand.
AACACGCCATGGACATGCTCCGGGTGACCACCGAGCTGCTCACCACCCTGGCCGAGCGCAACGGCACCGCGCTGGCGGCCCCGGCGCCGGTGGTGGCGCGGTTCTTCCTGGCCGCGTTCGAGGGGCTGCTGTCCCAGCACCTGGCCGCCCCGGACGAGGCGGCCGAGCAGCGCTGCCTGGAGCAGGTCATCGCCGCCACCGTCGCCCTGGCCACGGGCGACCTGCCCTCCTAGACCGCGTTCTCCCGAACCGCCGCGGACGGCCCGCGGCCGCGGTACCGCCCGGCGCCGCGGTAGAGCACCCGGGAACGGACTCTAGGCGTCGGCCCCGACGGCGGCGCGGACGTCGGCGGTGATCAGCCCGGCCACCTCACCGATGCGGCCGACGAAGTAGAAGTGCCCGCCGGGCAGGGTGTGCCGCGCCAGCGGACCGGTCACGTGCTCGCGCCAGGCGTCCATGCGCGCGGGCGGCATCCCGGTGTCCTCGGCCCCGGCCAGCGCGGAGACCGGTATCGGCAGCGTCGGGGTGTCCGGGCGCGGGCGCCAGGTGTCGACCAGTTCCAGATCGGCGCGGATCAGCGGTTCGGCGGCCCGCCACCGCTCGGGGTCCTCCAGGGTGGCCGCGGGGGTGCCGCCCATCCGGGCCAGCCCCGCCCGCAGGCGGTCGGCGGGCAGCAGGTGGCGGGGTTCGATCCACTCCGGCCCCGGTGCCGGGCTCCAGCCCGAGACCCCCAGCCAGGCGGGGGCGGGACCGTCCCCGGCCAGGGCCAGCAGCGCGGTCTCGTAGGCGGCCAGCGCGCCCATGCTGTGCCCGAACAGCCCGAAGGGCCGGTCGTGGTCGGCGCTGATCAGGGCGTACAGGTGCCGGGCCAGCGCGCGGGCGTCGCGGAACGCGGTGCCGTCGGCCCCGCGGCCGGGGGCCTGGAGCAGGCACACGTCCCAGTCGTCGGGCAGGTGGCGCACCCAGGGGCGGTACGCCTGTGCCGAACCGCCCGCGTGGTGCAGGACGAACAGCCGGAAGCCCGCCTCGGGCACCGGCCGGATCCGGATCAGGGCGTCCCGACGCACCGCACTCCCCCCTCGAAGGCCATGGGAACGGCATGCCCGCCGCACCAGCGGCAAACCTACCAGTCAGTAATACCCACTGGTAACACCGGCCGGTAACATCCGGCGGCGGCAACGGCCCGCCCGGGCCGGCCTAGGATGCGGCGCATGGCTGTTCCCCGGCCCGCCAGGGCGCTCAACGAGGGCGTGCGCAAGAGCATGCGCGCGAACAGGGGCCGCGACACCGGCCCCGAACTGGCCGTGCGGCGGCTGGTGCACGCCGCCGGGCTGCGCTACCGGGTCTCGGCCCGGCCGCTGCCCGCGCTGCGCCGCACCGCCGACCTGGTCTTCACCCGCCGCCGGGTCGCGGTGTTCGTCGACGGCTGCTTCTGGCACGGCTGTCCCGAGCACCACACCACGGCGCGCACCAACGCCGCCTACTGGGCCGAGAAGGTGCGCGCCAACCGCGAGCGCGACGCCGACACCGACCGGCGCCTGGGCGAGGCCGGCTGGACCGTGCTGCGCTTCTGGGAGCACGAGGAGCCCGCCGCGGTGGCGGAGCGGATCGTCGCGGCGGTGCGGGGGGCGCGGGACACGCGCGGGGGGTGACCGGATCCGGCCACGCCCCGCAGGGCGCGGACCGGCCTCAGCGGCCGGTGGGAGCCGGGGACCGGCGCCGGAGGCGCGCGGCCAGAGCGCGCACGCGGCGCGCGAGCCGGCTCAGCGCCGACCCCGCCCTCCCCTGCCCGGCCTCCGGGGGAACGTCCTGGTCGGGGGCCTGGTCGGCGGCGTCGGAGACCTGCGCCACGCGGTCCCGCAGCCGGTCGCGGACCTGGTCGGGGGTGTAGGCGCGGCGCTGGCGCTCCGCGCGGGCGATCGCCACGCCCGTGGCCGCCACACCCACGAAAGCCGCCGCTCCGAGTACTTTCCACCATCGCATGTGCCTAGGCTAGCGGTGTGGCCGATAGCGAGATCTCTTTGGACCGGGCGCTGGAGCTGACCCGCACCGGCGATGTGTGGGTGTTCCGCGGAACGAGCGCGGCCGACCGCGCCATCCAGATCACCACCAACAGCCCCGTCAACCACGTGGGCATGTCGGTGGTCATCGAGGACCTGCCCCCGCTGATGTGGCACGCCGAACTGGGCCGCTCCCTGCCCGACATGTGGACGGGCAGGCACCAGCGCGGCGTGCAGCTGCACGACCTGCGCGACGCCGTCCTGGTGTGGGGGCGCAAGTACGGCCAGCGCGGCTGGCTGCGCCAGATCGACCCCGAGGTGGGCCGGGAGGCCGAGGACGCCGTGCTGCGGGCGATCGCGCGCCTGGACGGCACACCCTTCCCCTCCACCGCGCAGATGGCCGGGCGGTGGGCGCGCGGGCGGCTGCCCCTGCGCCTGCCCTCCTTCCTGCGCCGCGGCGAGGACGCCGGGCATTCCGAGCGCGCCCTGGAGTCGGCCTACTGCGCCGAGGTCATCGCCCTGACCTACGAGGCGATGGGGCTGCTGCCCGCCGGGCGCCGCCCCGGGTACTACGACCCGGGGCGGTTCTGGAGCGGGGACCGCCTCAAGCTGGAGGGCGGCCACTCCCTGGGCGGGGAGATCGCCGTGACCCTGCCCGACCAGCCGGAGCAGACCGCACAGGCCGAACAGGCCGGGTAGGCGCTCAGCGCCGGGGCGGCGCCGCGGTGCTGCCGCGCACCACCAGGGCGGTGGCCAGGTCCAGGCGCAGGTTGGCCGGGCGCCCCCCGCGGGCCAGCACCAGGGCCATGCGGGTGGCCTCCTCCGCCATCTCGGTCAGGGGCTGGCGGACCGTGGTCAGCGGCGGCCCCACCCAGCGGGCCACCGGCAGGTCGTCGTAGCCCACGACGCTGAGGTCCTCGGGGATGCGCACCCCCAGCTCGCGCGCGGCCTCGTACAGGCCCATGGCCTGGAGGTCGCTGCCGGCGAACACCGCCGTGGGCGGGTCGTCCAGGGCGAGCAGCTCCCGGCCCCGGTCGCGCCCGCTCTCCACGTGGAAGTCCCCGTGCCGGATCAGGTCGGGGTCCACGGGGATGCCCGCGGCGTCCAGGGCCGAGGTGTAGCCGTCGATGCGGGCCTTGCTGCACAGCACCTCGCGCGGCCCGCCGATGACGGCGATGCGCCGGTGCCCCAGGTCGACGAGGTGGCGGGTGGCGGCCAGCCCGCCGCTCCAGTTGGCCGAGCCCACCGCCGGCATGTCGGGCCCGGGGTCCCCCGCGGGGTCGACCACCACGAAGGGGATGCCGCGCGCCGACAGCCGGGTGCGCTGCTCGGCGGCCAGGTCGGAGAAGACCAGGACGACGGCGGTGGGGCGGCGGGCCAGGACCGCGTCGACCCAGTCGTCGCGCGGGGTCTGGCCGCCGGACTCGGTGAGCACGACGCTCAGCCCCTCCTCGCGGGCGATGTTCTCCACCCCGCGCACCACTTCGATGGCCCAGGCGCTGTCGAGCTCGTGGAACACCAGGTCGATGAGGGCGGAGCGGCCTCCCCCGGAGGCGCGCCGGCGCCGGTACCCGTGCGTGCGGATGAGCTCCTCCACACGGGCACGGGTGTCCTCGGCGACGTCGGCGCGGCCGTTGAGGACCTTGGAGACGGTCGGGACGGAGACCCCGGCGGCCTCCGCAATTTTCGCGATGGTCACCGGCCCGGTGATCGCTCCGTCGGGGGCTTCCTGGTTCGACTGAGTACTCACGCCGCCCGATACTACGCGCCCCGGCGCTGTTCAGCACCGCCGCTCCCGATCGGGTGGTGATCGGGGCCACAACGGATATTGACGTGGTTCACGCCGCGTCGTACATTCGGGCACCACAAGTTTCGGAACAAATTCCGAAAGTTTCGACCAAGGGATACGCGATGACCACCCCCCGAGTCGGCACGGCCGCCGCACTGGCCGCGCTCACCCTGCTCACCGCGACCGCCTGCGGCGGCCGGGGAGCCGCCCAGGGCTCCGATGAGATGCACGTGTGGATGTACCAGGACACCCTCGTCGTCGTGCAGGAGGGCGCCGTCGAACGCTTCAACGCCGACCAGGGCGCCGACGGCGTCCAGGCGGTCATCGACCAGGTGCCCGGCGACAACTACGTCGAACGCCTGCGCACCGCCATGGGCTCCCCCCAGCGGCCCGACGTGTTCTTCAACTGGGGCTCGGGCAGCATCGCCCCCTACGCCGAACAGGGCCTGCTCGAACCCCTCGACGACCTCCTGGCCGAGGACCCCGAACTCGCCGAGGCGTTCCTGCCCTCCGTCCTGGAGTCGGGCAAGGTCGACGGCGTCCAGTACGGCATCCCCCTGCGCGGCACCCAGCCCGTCGTCCTCTTCTACAACCGGGCCGTCTTCGAGGATGTCGGCGTCGAACCCCCGCAGACCTGGGACGACGTGCTGACCCTGGTCGACGAGTTCGACGAGGCCGGCGTCACCCCCTTCGCCCTGGCCGGTGCCGACCCCTGGACCGAGCAGATGTGGCTCCAGTACCTGGTGGACCGCATCGGCGGCCCCGAGGTGTTCGCCCGCATCGCCGGGGGCGACTCCGAGGGCTGGCGCGACCCGGCCGTGCTGGAGGCCGCCGAGATGGTCGCCGACCTGGTCGACCGCGGCGCCTTCGGCGACTCCTACGCCTCGGTCAGCTACACCGAGGGCGGCGCCTCCACCCTGCTCTCCGAGGGCCGCGCCGCCATGCACCTGATGGGGTCGTGGGAGTACTCCACCCACCTGGACCAGGCCCGCGAGTTCGCCGAGAACGACCTGGGCTACGTCGCCTTCCCGCCCATCCCGGGCGGCGAGGGCGACCCCGCCAACATCGTCGGCAACCCCACCAACTACTTCTCCGTCACCGCCGACAGCCCCCACCTGGAGCACGCCCTGGAGTTCCTCTCCTACACCGCCCAGGACGAGTACGTGGCCGACATGGTCGCCAACGGCGAGGTGCCCACCACCGCCGACGCCGAGGAGGTCCTGGCCGACAGCCCCAACCCCGAGTTCGCCGTCTTCCAGTACGAGCTGGTCCGCGACGCCCCCCACTTCCAGCTGTCCTGGGACCAGGCCCTGACCCCCGAGGTCGCCACCCCGATGGTCACCGAGATCGAGGCCCTGTTCAACGGACAGCGCACCCCGCAGGAGTTCGTCGACGCCCTGGCCGCCCTGTGAGCGCGCGCACCCAGGGCCGGGCCGCCCCCCGCACCGGGCGGCCCGGCCCCCTGTGGGCCCTGCCGGGCGTCGTGTTCTTCGCGCTGTTCGCCGCCCTGCCCATGCTGCTGGTGGCGTACCTGTCCTTCACCCACTGGGGCGGGCTGGGCACCCCGGCCTTCGCCGGGCTCGACAACTGGACCCGGCTCGCCGGCGACCCGCTCATGCACCGCGCCGTGGGCCTGAGCCTGCTGCTGACCGTCGCCAGCTGGGCCCTCCAGACACCGATCAGCCTGCTCCTGGGCGTGTGGGCCGCCGGGCGCCAGCGCGGCCGCGCGATCCTGTCCGCGGTCTTCTTCCTGCCGCTGCTGCTGTCCTCGGCGGCGGTGGCCATCATCTGGCGGGCCCTGCTGGACCCCAACTTCGGCCCGCCCGCCTGGCTGGGACCGGCCCTGGGCCTGGGCACCCTGGACCCGCTGGGCGGGGGCGGCAGCGCGTTCTGGGTGATCGTGTTCGTCGCCGCCTGGCAGTTCATCCCGCTGCACATGCTGCTCTACCAGGGCGGGGCCCGGCAGATCCCGGCGACCCTCTACCAGGCGGCGCGCATGGACGGGGCCGGGCGGCTGGGCATGTTCTGGCACATCACCCTGCCCCAGCTGCGCAACACGATGACGACCTCCTCGGTGCTGATGGTCGTCGGGTCCCTCACCTACTTCGACACGGTGCTCATCATGACCGACGGCGGCCCGGGCACCGACACCACCATCGTCCCGTACCTGATGTTCCGGGCGGGCTTTCGCAGCTGGGAGCTGGGCTACGCGAGCGCGATCGCGTTCACGCTGGTCATCGTCGCGACCCTCATCGCCCTGGTGATGGTGCGCCTGACCGGGTTCGGCTCGATGCGCAGCACCAGGGAGGGGATGTGAGCGTCGTGGAGGAACGCACCGCTGTGGAGGGGCGCCGCACGGCCGCGCCCCGGCGGGCGCGCGGCGGCGCGCCGGTCCGGTACCGGGGCGTGGGCGAGCGCCCCAACGTCCTGGGCGGGCTGGGCGCCCTGGTCTGGCTGGTCGTGGTGGCGCTGCCGCTGTACGCCCTGCTCGTCGCCACGATCCAGCGCGGCGAGAACTACGTGCCCGAGGGCCCGCTGGCCCTGCCCTCGGACCCCACCCTGGGCAACTACGCCACCGCCATCGACAAGGGCCTGCTCGGGTTCGTGGGCAACACCGCCCTGGTCACCCTCGCCGTCGTCGCCCTGGTCGTGGTCCTGTCCGCCACCACCTCGTACGCGGTCGTACGCTCGCGGACCCGCGTCACCGACGCCGCCTTCCGCGTGTTCCTGCTGGGCCTGGCCATCCCCGCCCAGGCCGTCATCATCCCCGTCTACCTCATCATCGTCCGCCTGGGGCTGTACGACACCCTCACCGCGATCGTGCTGCCCACCGCCGCCTTCGCCCTGCCGGTGTGCGTCCTGATCCTGGTCGGGTCCATGCGCGACATCTCCGAGGAGCTGTACGAGGCCATGGCGCTGGACGGCGCCGGGCCGGTGCGCACCTTCCTGCAGCTGGTCGTCCCCATGTCCCGGTCCGGGCTGGGCACCGTCGCCGTCTACTCCGCGCTCCAGGCCTGGAACGGGTTCCTCTTCCCGCTCATCCTCACCCAGTCCGCCGATCGGCGGGTCATCACGATGGGCCTGTACGAGTTCCAGGGCGAGTACCGGGTGGACGTGCCCGGGCTGCTCACCGCCGTCGTGGTCTCCACCGTCCCGCTGTTCGTCGTCTACCTCGTGGCACGCCGCTCCCTGGCGGACGGCCTGATGGGAGTGGGCGGCAGGTAGCACACGCGTTTCGGATCGCGAAAGCCCGGGCAAGCGCTGGTTGTACCGGGCGGGTCCGAGAACAGGCCGAGCGGCTCCCCCGTCCGCAGTCCCTTGCAGACACGGCCCGAGGGGATCGCAGATGAACGACGACGCGCTGGACGAGGCCGCCGAGGCGGAGCTGGCGACCCGGTGGGGGCCGTTCCGCCTGGTGGCCTTCCGCGATCCCGGGGACCGCGGGGAGCACCTGGCCCTGGTGCACGGCGAGGTCCGCGACCGCGACGAGGTCCCGGTCCGGATCCACTCCGAGTGCGTGACCGGCGACGTGTTCGGGGCGCTGCGCTGCGAGTGCGGCGACCAGCTGGCGGCCGCCGTCGGGGTGGTCACCGCCGCGGGCCGGGGTGTGGTGGTGTACCTGCGCGGCCACGAGGGCCGGGGCATCGGCCTGCTCGACAAGGTCCGCACCCTGGCCCTTCAGGACGCCGACGGGCTCGACACCGTCGACTCGGCCACCGCCCTGGGCCTGCCCGTGGACGTGCGCGACTACGGCCCCGCCGCCCGGGTGCTGCGCCACCTGGGGGTGCGGTCGGTGCGGCTGCTGTCCAACAACCCGGACAAGGCGCGCGCCCTGGAGACGCACGGGGTCAAGGTCGCCGTGCGCGAGCGCCTGCTCGCCCCGGTCCGGCCGGAGAACCTCCCCTACCTGGTGGCCAAGCGCGAGCGGCTGGGGCACGACCTGCCCGCGCCGGAGCTGCCCGATGCCTGAGCCCGCCGCCACCGCGCCCGCGCCGCCGCCGGCGCCCGGACGCGGCCCGGACCGGCGCTCACCGCGCCGGGCGCTCGCCTGCGCGGCGGCGGGACAGTTCGCGGTGCTGGCGGTACTGACCGCCACGGTCGGGCTGGACCCGGCCGGCTGGGCGGTCGCGGCCGCCGTCGCCGGTGCCGGCGCCGCCCTGCTGGCGCGGGCCGCCGCGCGGGCCCGGCACCGGTTCGGGCCCGCCGACGCGATCACCCTGGCCCGGTGCACCCTCATCGCCGCCACCGCCGGGCTGCTGGCCGACGGCGCCGGCCCCTGGCCGGTGGTGGCCGTGGCCTCTCTGGCCCTGGCCGGGGACCTGGTGGACGGGCCGGTGGCCCGCCGCACCGGCACGGCCACCGCCTTCGGGGCCCGCTTCGACATGGAGGCCGACGCGTTCCTGCTGCTGGTCCTGAGCCTGGCCGCCGCGCCGCTGCTGGGCCCCTGGACCCTGGGGATCGGCGCCATGCGGTACGTGTTCGCCGCGGCCGCCCGGTGGGCGCCCTGGCTGTCCGCGCCGCTGCCGCCGAGCAGGGCCCGCAAGGCGGTGGCCGCCGTCCAGGGGGTGGCGCTGGTGGCCGCCCTGGCGCCGGTGGTCCCGACCGCGGTCGCCGCGGCGGTGGTCGCCGCCGCCCTGGCCCTGCTGGTGTGGTCCTTCGGCCGCGACATCGCCCGGCTGCACCGCGACCGGGCCTGACGGCTGAGAGGGTGGGGCGGGTGGCGTCCACGAGCACGACGAGGAGGACCATGGCACGGACAGCGCGGGCGTTCTGGATCCGGTCCCCCGGCCGCGGGGAGATCCGCGAGGAGCCCCTGGCCGACCCCGGGCCCGGCGAGGTGCTGGTGCGCACCCGCTGCTCCGGGATCAGCCGCGGCACCGAGACCCTGGTGTTCGGCGGCGGCGTCCCGCCCGGCCAGTACCGGGTGATGCGCGCCCCCTTCCAGGAAGGGGACTTCCCCGGCCCCCTCAAGTACGGGTACCTCAACGTGGGCACCGTCGAGGAGGGGCCCGGCGACCTGGTGGGGCGTACGGTGTTCAGCCTCCACCCCCACCAGGACCTGTTCACCGTCCCGGCCGACGCGGTCCTCCCGGTGCCCGAGGGGGTGCCCGCCGAGCGGGCGGTCCTGGCCGGGACGGTCGAGACGGCCGTGAACGCCCTGTGGGACGCCTCCCCCCTCGTCGGCGACCGCATCGCCGTGGTGGGCGCCGGGATGGTGGGCTGCTGTGTGGCCCGCCTGGCCTCACGGATCCCCGGCGCGCGGGTGCAGCTGGTGGACGTGGACCCCGGGCGGGCCCGCACCGCCGCCGCGCTGGGGGTGGGGTTCGCCGCGCCCGCCGAGGCCATGGGCGACTGCGACCTGGTCTTCCACGCCAGCGCCACCGAGGCCGGGCTGACCCGCTCCCTGGAGCTGCTCGCCTCCGAGGGGGAGGTCGTGGAGCTGAGCTGGTACGGGGACCGGCGCGTCATCCTGCCGCTGGGCGGGGACTTCCACTCCCAGCGGCTGGCCGTGCGCGCCAGCCAGGTCGGGATGATCTCGCCCGCCCGCCGCTCCCGCTACGACCACGCCGAACGCCTGGGGCTGGCGCTGCGGCTGCTCGCCGACCCGGCCTTCGACGCCCTACTGACCGGGGAGAGCGCCTTCGAGGACCTGCCGTCGGTGCTGCCGCGGCTGGCCGACGGCTCCCTGCCCGCCCTGTGCCACCGCATCGTCTACCCCTGAGAGGACCCCGGTGTTCAGTGTGACGGTCCGCGACCACATGATGGTCGCCCACAGCTTCCGCGGCGAGGTGTTCGGGCCCGCCCGGGCCCTGCACGGCGCGACGTTCGTCGTGGACGCCACCGTGTACCGCGCGGAACTGGACGCCGACGGGGTCGTGGTGGACATCGGCGAGTTCTCCCGGGTCCTGGCCGGGATCGTGGGGGAGCTGAACCACCGCAACCTGGACGAGGTGCCCGGGTTCGCCGGGGTGAACACCACCACCGAGTTCCTGGCCCGGGTGGTGGCCGACCGGCTGGTGGAGCGGCTGGACGCCCCGGCCCGGGGGCTGGCGAGGGTGGCGGTGACGCTGCACGAGTCGCACGTGGCGTGGGCCTCCTACGAGAGGGACCTTTGACCGTCTTCGTGGTGCCCGAGCCCTCCGCCCCCAGCGGCGGCCACACCTACGACCTGCGCCTGGCCGAGGTCCTGGGCCTGGACCGGGTGGAGGTGCCCGGGGCGTGGCCGCGGCCGGGCGAGCGCGACCGGGCGGGCCTGGAGCGGCTGCTGGCGGGCCTGCCCCGGGGGGCGACGGTGCTGCTGGACGGCCTGGTGGCCTGCGGTGTGCCGGAGGCGGTCCTGCCGTGGGCCGGGCGGTCGCGGATCGTGGTGCTGGTCCACCTGCCGCTGGCCGACGAGACCGGCCTGGCCCCCGCCGAGGCCGCCGACCTGGAGGCCCGGGAGCGGGCGGTGCTGCGCGGCGCGGCGGCCGTCATCGCCACCAGCGGGGCGGCGGCCCGGGACCTGGCCGCCCGCCACGGCCTGACCGGGGTGGCCGTCGCCCCGCCCGGGGTGGACCCGGCCCCCGAGGCCGTCCCCGGCGACGGGACGCGGCTGCTGTGCGCGGCCTCCCCCACGCCCCGCAAGGGCCACGACCTCCTGTTCGCCGCCCTGGACCGGGTGCGCGACCTGCCCTGGACCTGTGCCTGCCCCGGCCTGCCCGCCGTCGGCGGCGGCGCGTGGGCGGCCCGTGTCCGGGAGGCGGCCCGGCCCCTGGGCGGCCGCGTGTCCCTGCCCGGTCCGCTCACCGGCGCCGACCTGGACGCCGCCTACGCCGCGGCCGACCTGCTGGTGCTGCCCACCCGCGCCGAGACCTACGGCATGGTCGTCACCGAGGCCCTGGCCCGTGCCGTCCCCGTCCTGGCCTCCGGCGTGGGCGGGGTGCCCGAGGCCCTGGGGCGCGACCGGGCCGGCGCCCGGCCCGGCCTGCTCGTCCCGCCCGGGGATCCGGACGCCCTGGCCCGTGCGCTGCGCCTTTGGCTCACCGATCCGGCGCTGCGGGAACGGCTTCGGCGTTCGGCCCGCCGGCGCCGCGCCGACTTGGCAGGATGGGAGGAGACGGCCCGCTCGGTGAGCGCCGTCCTCGACCGGGAGGTGACCCCGTGAGCACCGCGGACACCCAGGAGTTCACACCGCGCTGGCTGGCCGCCCGCGAGGACGCCGACGCCCGCGCCCGTTCCCGCGGCCCGCTGTCGGCCCTGGCGGCACACGGCGCCGTCGTCGCCGACCTGGGCTGCGGCACCGGGTCGCTGGCCCGCTGGACCGTCCCGCGCCTGGCCGGGGTACGGCACTGGATGCTGTTCGACCGCGACCCGCGCCTGCTGGCCCTGGCGGGCGGCCGGGTCCCGGCGCCCCGGGTGGAGGCCCGCCTGCTGGAGCTGGCCCGGCTGCGCCCGGACGACCTGGCGGGGGCCACGCTGGTGGCCGGCTCGGCCCTGCTGGACGTCCTCACCGGGGAGGAGGTCCTCGCCGTCGCCGACGCGGTCGCGGGCACCGGCCGCCCCGCCTGGTTCACGCTGTCGGTGGCGGGCCGGGTGGCGCTCACCCCGGAGGACCCGCTGGACGCGGCGGTCGCCGCCGCGTTCAACGCCCACCAGCGCCGGGGCGGGCGCCTGGGCCCCGACGCCGTGGAGGCCGCGATCGGGGCGTTCGCCCGCCGGGGGTACCGGGCGACGACCTTCCCCAGCCCGTGGCGGCTGGGGCCGGACCCGGCGCCGGTGACCCGGATGTGGCTGGAGGGCTGGGTGGGCGCCGCCGCCGAGCAGGAGCCGCGCCTGCCGCTGGAGGACTACCTCGCCCGCCGCCGGGAGCAGCTGGACGGGGAGCGGCTGACCGTCGTCGTCCACCACGACGACCTGCTGCTCATGCCCCCGGGGACCGGCCGTGACGCTGCGCCCGCACCCGCCCGCGCCCGCCGCGCCCGGCGGTGCCGGTGCCCGCGGCGCACCGGTCCCCGGCGCGCGGGGTGGTGGCGCCGCTGCCGGGGCGCGGTGCTGCGGGCGGGCGCGGGCGCCCTGATCCTGGGCGGGGTGCTGTGGTGGTATCCGCTGGAGGCGTTCACGGCCGCGCTGGCGGTGGTGGACGCCGGCGCGGTCGCCGCGGCCCTGGCCCTGGGCGCCGTCACCACGGTGCTGTGCGCGTCCCGCTGGCTGGTGGTGGCGCGGGCGGTGGGCCTGCGGCTGTCCCCGGCCCGGGCGGTGGCCGACTACTACCTGGCGCTGCTGCTGAACGCGGTGCTGCCCGCCGGGTTCCTGGGCGACGCCCACCGGGCGGTCGGCCACGGCCGCGCCAACGGCGACCTGGGCCGCGGGGTGCGCGCCGTGGTGCTGGAACGCCTGGCCGGGCAGGTGGTGCTGTGCCTGGCCGTGGCGGTGCTGGTGCTCACCCTGCCCTCGGCCCTGTGGGGGCCGGGCCGGGCCGCGGCGGTCGCCTCCCTGCTGCTCCTCGCGGCGGTCGCCGCCCTGCTCGCCGCGGCGGCCCTCCTCCCCCGGCGCCGGGACTCCCGTCCGGGCCGGCTCCTGGCCTCGACGGTCCGCGACGTGCGCGCCGGGCTGCTGGGGCGGGCCCCGGCGGTGCTGGCGCTGTCGGCGGCGGCGCTGGCCGGGCACGTGGCCCTGTTCCTGGTGGCCGCCCACCTGGCGGGCGTGGACGCCCCGCCGCCGCGGCTGGTGCCGCTCGCGCTGCTGGCGCTGGCGGCGATGAGCCTGCCGGTGAACATGGGCGGGTGGGGCCCGCGCGAGGCCGCCACGGCGGCGGCGTTCGGCGCCGCCGGGCTGGGGGCCGGCCAGGGCCTGACGGTGTCGGTGGTCTACGGGGTGCTGGCGCTGGTGGCGGCGCTACCGGGCGTCGCCGTGGCGGCGGCGCGCCTGTTCCAGGGCGGCCAGGTGTCCGGCGGCCCGCCGGGTGAGGTGGGCGAGCAGGGCGTCCCCCTTGGCGGCGCTCGCCCGTGAGGGCAGGCCCACCACCCCGTTGGCGGTGTAGGCGGCCAGCCCGAGGGTGCCCATGTGGTCGCGTTCGTCGGCCCGGTGGTCGGCCCGCGCGTAGTCGGGGCGGACCAGGCCGGGGTGGGTGTGCAGCAGCACGGAGGTCTCCAGCTCCCCGGCGTGCATGTCCTGGTCGTTGGTGGTGGTGATGCCCGCCGCGGTGCGGGCGGCCTCCCATTCGCCGGGGCCGGGGAAGAGGGCCATGCGACCGCCCGACTGCTGGACGGTGTTGGCGAGCACGTGGTTGCCGCCGTGGCCGTTGACGATCAGCAGCGGGACTCCGTCCAGGGAGTCGGCGATGTCGGTGACCAGGGCGTGCAGGGTGGCCGCCGAGACGCTGACGGTGCCGGGCCAGGCGGCGTGCTCGTGGGAGCAGCCGAACGCCAGCGGGGGCAGCAGCCGCAGCGCGTGGGCTTCGGCGACGCGTTCGGCCAGAGCGCAGGCGATGAGGGTGTCGGTGGTGAGCGGCAGGTGGGGGCCGTGCTGTTCCAGGCTCCCCGCGGGCAGGACGGCGGCGGCCGGGGTGCGTGCGCCCTCCTGCGGTGCGGTGGTGGCGGGCAGCGGAGGGCGTTCGTCCATGCCCCCAGTATCAGGGCGGCGGTGCGGGATCGGTGAAGGCGGCGCCGACCTCGTCCAGGACGGAGTCCATCACCCCGTCCAGGGTGCCGGTGCCCTCCTGGGTCCACTCGTGCAGGGCGTGCAGCAGGGCGGACAGGAACACCGAGGCCAGCAGTCCGGGGCGGTGCATCCCGGCGGGCAGGGCGCGGTCCCCCAGGAGCGCGGTCATCTCGTGCAGGAAACCCTGCTGTCCGGCCAGCCGCCGTCCCAGCAGGGCGGGGTGCTTGAGGGCCAGGCGGGTGCTCTGCGCCCACTCCCGGTCCGGTGACAGGTCGCGGGCGTCGTAGACGGTGCGGACGGTGGCGCGCAGCGCGGTCCAGGCCGACTCGTGCGCGGGGCGGGTGCGCAGGACGGTGAGGAAGTCCTCCATGTGGGCGGTGTCGCCGTACAGGCAGGCGTCCTCCTTGCCCGCGAAGTAGTTGGAGAAGGTGCGCCGGGAGACCTCGGCGGAGGCGGCGATCTCCTCGACGGTCACCGCGTCCAGGCCGCGTTCGACGATCAGTCGCAGCGCGGCCCGGTGGATGCGCAGCCGCGTCCGCTCCTTCTTGCGTTCGCGCAGACCGGGGGAGACGTCCATGGTGACATGTTACACGGACTGAAAAATTGCCTGGAAGGCATATTTGCGCGGCGTGCATGTAAGCTGGTGAGCAGGTCAACTCCGTTTACTTTTCTTCGCAGGGGTGCATGTGAGCGCAGCACGTCCGTTATCCGATACCGGGGCCCGCCCGACCGTCCTCCGGTCCCTCACCGGGCTGCTCATGGTCCTGGGCGTCACGATGCTCAGCGGCACGATCGTCTCGGTCGCCCTCCCCCAGATCGTCGGCTCCCTCAACGGCACCCAGTCGCAGTACACCTGGGTCGTCACCGCCGCACTGCTGGCCTCCACCGCCTCCACCCCGGTCTGGGGCAAGCTCGCCGACCTCTTCGACAAGAAGCGGCTGCTGCAGCTCTCCATCGTCATCTTCATCGTCGCCTCGCTGCTGTGCGGCCTGGCCCAGACCACCGGCCAGCTGATCGCCTTCCGCGCCCTCCAGGGCCTGGGCATGGGCGCCTCGCAGGTCCTCGTCCAGGTCGTCATCGGCAGCCTGGTCAGCCCCAAGGAACGCGGTAAGTTCAACGGCTACATCGGCGCCATCATGGCCGTGGCCACCGTCGGCGGCCCCCTCATCGGCGGCGCCATCACCGACGTCTCCTGGCTGGGCTGGCGCTGGTGCTTCCTCATCGGCGTGCCCTTCATGCTCGTCGCCATGGTCGTCCTGGCCCGCACCCTGCACCTGGAGGACGTGCGCCGCCCCGACACCAAGGTCGACTACGTGGGGGCCACGCTCATCGCAGCCGGGGTCAGCGTCCTGCTGCTGTGGATCACCTTCGTCGGCGGGGACTTCGCCTGGATCTCCTGGCAGAGCGCCGCCATGGTCGGCGGTGCCGCGCTCCTGCTCGGCCTGGCCGTGTGGGTCGAGTCCCGGGTGTCGGAGCCGGTCATCCCGCTGCACCTGGTGGCGCGCCGCGAGACCGCCGTCGCCATCCTGGCCAGCGTCGCCGTGGGCATGGCCATGTTCGGCGGCGCCGTGTTCCTGGGCCAGTACTTCCAGCTCGCCCGCGGCTACTCGCCCACCGAGGCCGGCCTGCTCACCATCCCGCTGATGCTGGGCGTCCTGGTCTCCTCCACCGTCTCCGGGCGCATGGTCTCCCGCTCCGGCCGGGTCAAGTCCTACGTGATGACCGGCCTGGTGACCCTGTCCGTCGGGTTCTTCCTGCTGTCCACCATCGACGCCGAGAGCCCCCTGCCCTACGTGGGCCTGGGCATGCTCCTGGTGGGCACCGGCGTGGGCCTGTCCATGCAGAACCTGGTCCTGGTGGTGCAGAACTCGGTGCCCCTGCGCGAGCTGGGCGCCGCCAGCGGCGCCATCACGTTCTTCCGCTCCCTGGGCGGCACCATCGGCGTCTCCGTCCTGGGCGCCGTCCTGGCCAACCGGGTCGCCACCGGCATCACCGAGGGCCTGACCGCCGCCGGGGTGGACGCCTCGGGAGCCGCCGCGTCCGGCAGCGGCACCCTCAACCTGGACGCCATGCCGCCCTTCCTCCGCGACATCGTCGCCGGCGCCTACGGCTCCGCCACCGGCGATATCTTCCTCGTCGCGACCGGCATCGCCGTGGTGGGCGTCCTCGTCGGCGTCCTGCTGCCCCGCGTGCGCCTGCGCGACAGCCTGGACCTGCCCGAACCCGTGGAACAGGTCGTCGCCGAGGCCGAGGACTCCGGTCCCGGCCGGAGCCCGCAGACCGCCGGCTGAGCCCGCCGCCGAGCGCCCCGCCCCGGACCGCCCGGGGCGGGGCGCCGCGCTGTCGGGGGGAGGGGGCCGGTTGTCGCAGGGAGGCGTTAGCGTGGGCGCGCGCCCGGCGGACAGGACCGGGCACCGAACCCGCAGGAGCCCCCATGGCCGAGCTCACCTACTTCGTCCACCAGTCGCTCGACGGCTACATCGAGGGCCCGAACGGAGAGTTCGACTGGCCGGTCATGGGGCCGGAGCTGTCCGAGGACTCCCGGGCCCTGGGCGAGCGCGCCGACGCCTTCCTCTACGGCCGGGTCGTCTGGGACATGATGTCGGGCTTCTGGCCCGAGGCGGAGAAGCACTCCGACGACCCCCACGACCTGGCCTTCGCCCCCATGTGGCGGGAGAAGCCCAAGGTCGTGGTGTCGCGCACCCTGGACAAGGCCGACTGGAACACCCGGGTGGTGGACGGCGTGGACAAGGTCGCCGAGCTCAAGGCGGCCGGGGAGGAACTCGTCCTGTTCGGCGGCTCGGCCCTGGCGGCCGATCTCACCCGGCACGGGCTCGTCGACGAGTACCGCGTCTTCGTGCACCCGGTCGTCCTGGGCGGCGGCAGGCCCGCCTTCCCCGCCTCCGTCGGCCGCCTGGGCCTGGAGCTCGTGGAGTCCCGGGTGTTCGACTCCCAGGCCACCCTGCTGCGCTACCGCCGCGCCTGAGGCCCGACCGCGCGCCCGGCTCCGCCGACCGGAGCCGGGCGCGGCCGTGTCCGGTCAGCCGCCCAGGGCCATCCGCGCCCCCAGCGCCAGCATGACCACCGCGATCACCCCGTCCAGCACCCGCCACGCCCCCGGACGGGCGAACACCGGCCGCAGCAGCCGCGCGCCGAAGCCCAGGGAGAAGAACCACAGGAAGCTGGCGCTGACCGCGCCGGCCGCCCACCACCAGCGGGCCCCGTCGTACTGGTTGGCCAGGGAGCCCAGGAACAGCACCGTGTCCAGGTACACGTGCGGGTTGAGCCAGGTCAGCACCACCGCGGTCGCGATGGCCGCGCCGCGCCCCACCACCTCGCCCGTGCTCGCCTCCAGCGAGCCGCCGTCCGGGCGCAGCGCCCGCCGGGCCGCCATCGCCCCGTACACGAGCAGGAACCCCGCCCCCAGTACCCGGACCACCGTCACCAGCCCGGGCAGGGCCGTGATCACCGCGCCGATGCCCAGCACGCCCAGCGTGATGAGCAGCGCGTCGGACAGGGAGCAGACCAGCACCACCGGCAGGACCGTGGCGGTGCGCCCGGAGATGCCCAGGCGCAGGACGAAGGCGTTCTGGGCGCCGATGGCCACGATGAGGGCGAGCCCGGTACCCAGACCGAGCATCGCGGGGAGAAGAGTCGCGTTCACGGAGAGAACGCTAGGCCCGCGGCCGATGTGCAGTAAAGCTAAACTTTCTTAGAACCCCTAAGAGAGGCTTAATATGCCCTTCCAGTTCGAGCACCTGCGCACCCTCACGGCCCTGGTGGACGAGGGCACCTTCGAGGCGGCCGCCCGGGCCCTGCACGTGACCCCCTCGGCGGTGTCGCAGCGCGTCCGGGCCATGGAGCAGGCCGTCGGCAAGGTGCTGGTCCGGCGCACCACACCGGTCGCCACCACCCCGGCCGGGGACGTGGTCCTGCGCCACGCCCGCCAGGTCCTGGCACTCGACGAGGACGCTCTGGGAGAGCTCGGCGCGGACGAGGGGGACCGCCTGCTGCCCGTCGCCGTCAACGCCGACAGCCTCTCCACCTGGTTCCTGGAGGCGCTGGCCGTCGTGACCGAGGAGCTCGGGGTGGCGTTCGAGGTCCACCGCGAGGACGAGGAGCACACCACGTCCCTGCTGCGCTCGGGGACGGTCATGGCCGCGGTCACCTCCACCCCCGAGGCCGTCCAGGGCTGCACCGTGGAGGGGCTGGGCACCCTGCGCTACCTGGTGGTGTGCACGCCGGAGTTCCACGACCGCCACCTGGGCGGCCGCCGCGACCCCGGACTCCTGGCGAACTCGCCCATGGTCACCTTCGACCGGCGCGACGACCTCCAGGACCGCTTCCTGCGCGAGGCCCTGGGCCTGGCCCCGAGCGGGCCGCGCCACTACATCCCCGCCTCACAGGACTTCGCCCGCGCCGTCCACCTGGGCATGGGCTGGGGCGCCGTGCCCGAGGGGCAGTGCCGGGACGCCCTGGCGGCCGGGGAGCTGGTCCACCTGGCCCCCGACCACCCCGTCGAGGTCCGCCTCTACTGGCAGCGCTGGAACCTGCGCTCCCCCGCCCTGGACCGGCTCACCGAGGTGGTCCGCCGCCACGCCGCCGCCGGCCTGCACCCGCTGTGACCCGGCCGGGCCGCCTCACCCGGACCGGAGCCGGTCGCGCAGGGTGCGCGCCACCCGTGCCATCAGCGCCTCCGCGCCCGGCTGGTGCACCGCCGGGACCCGGGACTCCGTCAGGGCCGCCACCGCGAACACCGCGCCGTCGGCGTGCTCCACCACGCCCACCTCGTGGCGCAGGTTCAGCAGGCTCCCCGTCTTGGACGACCACGTCGTGGCGTCCGACACGAAGTCCGGGGTCAGGCGGTGCCGCAGCACGTTGTGCGCCATCAGCCCCCGCACCCGCGCCGCCACCTCCGGGTGGATCTTCGACGGGGTCCACAGCGCCTGGAGCAGGTCGGTGAAGGCCCGCGCGGACCCCGTGCTCGCGCGCGCCACGTCCAGCTGCGGGATCCGGTGCCCCCGCCCCGCCGTACCCGCCTCGATGGCCAGGCTGTGCGCCAGGTGGCCCTCGTCGGGGTTCAGTCGGTCGACCGGCGTGTGGTGCAGCTCCTCCATCGTGTGCCGGACCGTGATGCCCGCGATCCCCGCCGCCCGCAGCGAGGCCGCCACCCGCTCCGGCGGGGTGAGCGCCAGCAGGGCGTCCGCGGCCGCACCGTCGCTCAGGCACGTGCTCAGGTAGACCAGGTCCTCCACCGCCACCCGGGCCGGGTGGCGGAACCGGGAGATGCCGATCGGCCCGAAGGTCTCCACCCTCCCCGGGTCCACGGGGACCTGCTCCGCCCCGTCCAGCTCCCCGGTCTGCACCCGCTCCAGCACGGCGATCGCCAGCGGCACCTTCACCAGCGACGCGGACGGGAACTCCTCCTCGGGCTCGATCCCGATCTCCTCCCCCGTCCGCAGGTCCCGCACCAGGAAGGAGCCCCGCAGTCCCCCCTCCTCCAGCTCACGGCGCAGCCCGCGCAGCAGGGCGGTGGTGGTGGCGACGGTCACGGGGTCCTCCCGGGGTCGGGGACGGCGGCGGGCTCGGGGGCGGCGGGGTCGGGGACGGCGTCCAGGCAGTGGGCCAGGGCCGCGGCCAGCGGAGCCCGCAGCCGCTCCGTCTCCTCCTGCCCCTGGGCCACCAGATCGTAGCCGCGTTCCACCACCGGCTCGCCCAGCGCGCACCAGTACAGCCCCAGCGCCTCCGCCTGTCCCGCCGGGCACAGCAGCAGGTCTCCGCGGACCAGGACCTCCGTCGCCGCGTCCGCCAGGGACGACGCGACCAGCACCTGTCCGGGCCCCAGTCCCAGGGCGTCGCGCGAGCGCGACAGCGGATCGCGCACGTGCGGCACGTCGTCCTCCGGCTGGATCCACAGCCGGCGGCCGCCGCCGGGGCGCTCCCCGCGCCCCACCCGCAGCGTCCCCAGGTACAGGGTCCGGACCTCGAACGCCGTCGCCGAGCCGACCCCCAGCGGCACCCGCCACGCCGCGTCCACCGGCGGCACCGCCACCACCGCCGCCCGCACCTCGCGGTCGCGCAGCGCCGCCGCGCGCACCGCGGGCGGCCCCGGCCGGAAGTCCAGCCGCAGCCCCGCGTCGCGTCCCGCGGCGCCCAGCGCCGCCAGGTCCCGTGTCGCGCACGTCTCCGGCACCGCCAGCCGCAGGGGGCTGTGCCGGGCCCGTTCGGCGTCGTACTCCAGCTCCTCCGCCAACCGCACCAGGCGCCGCGCCGCGGGCAGCACCTCCCGCCCGAACGGCGTCAGCACGGCCCTGCGCGTGGACCGGTCGAACAGCTGGCCGCCCAGATGGCGTTCCAGGGCCGCCACCCGGCGGCTGGCCACCGGCTGCGGAATGCGCGCGGCGGCCGCGCCCGGCGTGAAACCGCCCCGATCGCTCACGTACACGAAGGCCCGACAAGCACCCACCAGATCCATGAGCCGAGATTATGCCGGAAACGCATGGAAACGGCGATTGCCGTCTTGGACGGCATGAGGTCTCGGGGGACAGACTGCTGGCGAGGCCGCACCGGCCCGGCGTTCCCCGGACCCGGCACGCTCATCCGCAGACGAAAGGCACCACCGATGCTCACCCGCACCACCCGTCTCAACGGACTGCGACCGGCCGCCGCCACCCTGGCGCTGCTGGCCCTCACCGCCTGCGGCACCTCCGAGGCCGAGCCCCAGAGCGCGTCGGCCGCGCCCTCGGAGTCGCCCTCGGCCGACCCCGGGTTCGCGGCCCTGGAGGCCGAGTACGGGGCCCGCCTCGGCGTCTACGCCGTCGACACCGGCACCGGCGAGGAGGTCGCCTACCGCGCGGACGAGCGGTTCGCGTACGCCTCCACCTTCAAGGCCCTGGCCGCGGGGGCGCTGCTCGCCGAGCACACCCTGGAGGAGATGGAGGAGGTGGTCACCTACACCGAGGACGACCTGGTGGAGTACTCCCCCGTCACCGAGCAGCACGTCGACACCGGGATGACCCGCATGGAGATCATCGACGCCGCGGTGCGCTTCAGCGACAACACCGCCGGCAACCTGATCCTGGAGGGGCTCGGCGGCGTGGAGGGCTTCAAGGAGGACCTGCGCGCGATCGGCGACGATGTCACCGAGCCCGCCCGCTACGAGACCGAGCTCAACGAGGCCACCCCGGGCGACGTCCGCGACACCAGCACCCCGCGGGCGATGGCCGACAGCCTGGAGGCGTACACGCTGGGCGACGCCCTGTCCGAGGAGAAGCAGGACGTCCTCATCGACCTGCTGGTCCGCAACACCACGGGCGACGACACCATCCGCGCGGGCGTGCCCGAGGGCTGGACCGTCGGCGACAAGACCGGTTCGGCCGGCTACGGCGGCCGCAACGACATCGCGGTCGTGTGGCCGGAGGAGGGCGCCGACCCGATCGTCATCTCCGTCTTCACCGCGCAGGACGCCCAGGACGCGGAGCCGATCAACGAGCTCGTCGCCGACGCCACCGAGATCGTGGTCGACGAACTCGGCTGACTCCCCCCCCCGGGGGGCGCGGCGCGGCCGGCGGCCGCCCGCGCCCCCACACGGACACCCTCCGAACACGAATGGATCCTTTGAGCAATGACCCGTTCCGTGCGACACCTGGCCCCGGCCGCCCTGCTGACCCTGCTCCCGCTGGCCGGCTGCGGGGGCGCCGGCCCCGAACCCTCGGCGGCGCCGTCCCCGTCGCCGTCAGCGCCCGCCTCCGCCGTCTCCGCCGCGCCCGTCGACGTCTCGGCGGAGCTGACCGCCCTGGAGGAGGAGTTCGACGCCCGCCTGGGGGTGTACGCGGTCGACACCGGCACCGGGGCGGAGATCGCCCACCGCGCCGATGAGCGGTTCGCGTACGCCTCCACCCACAAGGCCCTGTCCGCGGGGGCGCTCCTGGAGCGCAACACCCTGGAGGAGATGGAGCGGGTCGTCACCTACACCGAGGACGACCTGGTGGGGTGGACGCCCATCACCGAGCAGCACGTGGACACGGGGATGACGCTCCTGGAGGTCGTCGACGCCGCGGTCCGCTACAGCGACAACACCGCCGCCAACCTGGCGCTTGAGGAGCTGGGCGGCCCGCAGGGGTTCGAGGACGCGCTGCGCGGGATCGGCGACGAGGTGATCGAGGCCGAGCGCTGGGAGCCGGACCTGAGCGAGTACACCCCGGGCGACGTCCGCGACACCAGCACCCCGCGGGCGATGGCCACCAGCCTGCGGGCGTACACGCTGGGCGACGTCCTGCCCGAGGACCGCCGCGAGGTGCTGGTGGACATGCTGCTGCGCAACACCACGGGCGACGCGACCATCCGCGCGGGCGTGCCCGAGGGCTGGACCGTCGGCGACAAGACCGGCGCCGCCAGCCACGGCACCCGCAACGACATCGGCCTGCTGTGGCCCCGGGAGGGCGACGAGCCCATCGTGGTGGCCGTCATGTCCAGCCGCGAGGAGGAGGACGCCGAACGCCGCGACGAGCTCATCGCGGCCGCCGCCGGGGTCGTCGCCGACGCCCTCCGCTGAGCGGCCGCCCCCGCGCGGGGCGCCGTCCCCCGCCGGCGCCCCGCGCCCCCGTGCGGACCGCCCGCCCTCCCGGGCGGGCGGGGGTCAGGGGGTGGTCTGCGGGGGCGGTCCCAGCCTGCGGACCACCACCCCGAGGACCTGGTGCTCGGGGCAGGGCCCGTGGTGCCGGGAGTCGATGCTGCCGGTGTTGTCGCCGAGCAGGGCGAGGTGTCCGGCGGGGACCGGGCCGTCGATGCCGACGGCCGCGGGGTAGTCCTCCCCCGCCCTGGCGGCGACGCGTTTGATGTACCAGCCCTGTGCGGCGACCCGGCGGCCCAGCGGTGCCGCGCCGCGCCACCCGCTCTCCGGCGAGGGCCGCCCGACGACGACCACCGTCCCGCGTTCCAGGCCGCGCCGACCGCGCCGCACCAGGACCCGGTCGCCCGCGGCGAGGGCGGGCGCCATGCTCTGGCCGTCCACGGTGACGACCACGTAGGCCCCGCGCAGGTACACCGCCGCCAGCACCGGGAGCAGCGCGGCCGCGGCGAGCCAGCCCGCCGCCGTCATGCGATCGCCTCCACGGCGGGACCGGAAGCGGTCCCGGGCAGGTCCCGCCCGGTGCCCCCATGGCCGCCGTCCCCATCGCCGGCGCCCTCGGGCCCGGCGTCCTCGTTCCCGGTGCCCCCGTTCCCGGCGTCCTCGCCGGGCCCGGTGTACCCCTCGGCCTGGAGGGCGAACAGCCGGGCGTACTCCCCGCCCAGGGCCATCAGCTCCGCGTGCCGCCCCTCCTCCGTGATCCGCCCGTCCTGGAGCACCACGATCCGGTCCACGCCCCGGATCGCGCCCAGGCGGTGCGACACCAGCACGGTCGTCGTCCCGTTCCGCAGCGCCCGCAGCCGGTCGTGGACCTCCCGTTCGGCCTGGGGGTCCAGGCCGGAGGTCGGCTCGTCCACGATCAGCAGGTCCCTGCCCCGGCGCATGAGCGCCCGCGCCACGGCCAGCCGCTGCCACTGCCCGCCGGAGAGGGTGACGCCCGACTCCTCGTCCGCCTCCCCCTGGTAGAACTCGCGGGAGAGCATCGTGTCGTAGCCGCTCGGCAGGTCGGCCGCGAACCCGTCCGCCCCGGCGTCGCGCGCCGCCTCGCGGATCCGCCCGGTGTCGTCGGCGTGCTCCAGGGCGCCGATCGCGATGTTCTCCCGGACGGACAGGTCGTAGGCCATGAAGTCCTGGAACACGGCGCTCATCCGCGCCCGGAGTTCCCGCGGGTCCGTCTCCCGGATGTCCTCGCCGTCCCAGAGCACGCGCCCGCGCGTCGGGTCGTACATGCGGCACAGGAGCTTGACGAGGCTGCTCTTGCCCGCGCCGTTGAGCCCGACCAGCGCCAGGGACCGCCCGGCGGGGATGGTGAGGGAGACCCCCCTGAGCACCCACGGCCCGTCGTCGGTGTAGCGGAACCACACGTCCTCCAGGCGGACGGCGGTGCGCAGCGGCCCGACGGGGCGCGGGAAGCGGGGCACGGGCAGGTCCGGAGGGGTGTCCATGACGTCGTCGTAGTGGCCCATGAGCAGGAGCGCCTGGTAGGCGCGGGAGAGGGTCTCGACCGTTCCCGTCAGGGCGCTCTGCACCCCGGCGACCGCGGCCACGAAGGCGGACACGTCCCCGATGGTGAAATCCCCCCGCACGGCCGCGCCCACCATCCACACCAGTCCCCCCGCCGGCACGAGGGCCCCGAGCAGGGCCAGCGGCGCGTGGGCGGCCACCGTCCTGCGGTCCACCCTCTCCTCCGCCCGGTTGACCTCCGCGGTCTCCCGGCCCATCCGGTCCAGGAGGAAGCCGCCGGCCCCGAACAGGCGCGCCTCCTTGATCGCCGCCGGGTTCACCATGAGGGCGCGGTAGAACACCTGGCGGCGCAGGCGGGGGCTCATCCGCCACATCATCCCGGCCCGGCTGCGGTTGAGCGAGAGCTGGACGAAGAGGGCCGGGAGCGCCGCCAGCACCGTGACCGCGGTGACCACCGGGCTGATGGTCACCAGGATGCCGAGGAGGCCCGCGATCATCAGAGCGGTGGTGACGATCCCGAAGAGGGATTCGATGATCTCCTCGGGGGCCGAGCTCGCCGACGTCTGCGCCAGGCGCAGCCGGTCCAGGAACGCCGGGTCCTCGAAGCGGCGCAGTCCGCCGAGCCCGTCCACCTTGGCGTAGAGGCGCTGCTGCACGAGCAGTCCCACCTCGCGGCGGATGCGCCCTCCCAGGTAGGTGACCAGGTGCCCGGACAGGGCGGTGGAGAGGGTGCACACGCCCAGGAGCACGACCACCCTGACCGGCTCGCCCGCCAGCGCCCCGGGCACGCCGGGGGCCTGGGCGCCGAACTGGAGGGTGTCCAGCAGCCACTTCGTGAGGAGGGTGACGGCCGCGGGCAGCAGCCCGGCCGCGACGTTCAGCAGCCCGTAGGCCGTCAGAGTGGCCGGGGCCGCCCGCCAGGCGATCTCCAGGGAGCGCCGGGTCCGGGCGAACACGGCGCGCGGCCCCGGGCCCTGCGGGCGGGCGCGGTCGGCCCCGGAGCCGCCCATCACACCCCCACGAGCGCGGCCCGCAGGTCCTCGACCGCCACCGCGGAGCGGGCGACCCGGCCGGAGGCGTCGGCGAAGACGAAGGCGGGGATGCCGGTGAGCGAGAACGCCTGCCCCGCCTCGTGGTGGATGGTCTGCATGACGACGGTCGTGTGCCCTTCGAGGACCGAGGTGTAGGCGTCGGCCTCTCCCCGGGAGTCGCCCACGAACGCGATCACCTGCTCGCGGGGCAGTCCCACCTCGCGGGCGAAGTCCACCAGCGGGCGCAGCTGCTCCTCGCACGAGCCGCAGCCGGTGTCGAAGAAGGCGTACAGGGCCATCCGGCCGCGCAGCCCCGCCGAGGTGACGGCCTCCCCCGTGGTGCTCACACCGCTGAAGTCGGGGATCTCCATCCCGGCGGGGATGTCCGCGAGGTCGGCGGGCGGGGCGGCCCCGCCGGCCCGGGGGGACCCCTCCGACTGCCGCAGGCGCCGTACGACGGCCAGGGTGAGCATCAGGTTGAACAGGGTCAGGGCGGTCAGCAGCACGACCGCCGCGATGAGGATTGCCACGGTTGTCTCCAGGTTCACGAACGGGGGGTCCGGGCGCCGGGCCGTTCCCCGGTGCCGGCGGCGAAGAGGTCGACCAGGTCGTCGAAAGAGACGGTCGCGGCCGTGACCGCGGCGGCCGCGGCGGCGGCCAGCCCGATCTCCCCCCACGAGGCGGGGGGCGCCCCGGCGGAGGCCCACGCGCAGCCCAGGCCGGCCGCCGCCGCGCAGGTCAGGGCGAGGTTGCGCCACACGTGCGGCCAGCCCAGGTCGGTGCGCGCCCTGCCGAAGCAGGAGCAGGGCACGGCGGTCCCGGCGCGGGCGGAGTACAGGGCCAGCAGCGTGAACGCCGCGAACAGTGCGGTGGCCGCGGCGAGTGCGGGCACACGGGCCCAGGTCCCGGTCAGCAGGACCAGCCCGATCGCCAGCTCGACGGCGCTGTGGGCGGCGGAGGCTGTGCGGACGGGGAGCCGGGTCAGGCGCAGGCGCTCCGCGAGGACCGCCCAGGTGGTCTCGTTGTCGCGGCCGCGGACCTTGGCGAGCCCGGAGGCGAGGAAGATCCCGGCGACGGCCAGTTGCAGGAAGAGTGCGGTGAGCGGGAGCAAGGTGTGCCTCGGGAGGGGAGTGTGCGGAGCCGGTGGCGGCCCGCTGCCGGGCCGCCACCGAGGGGGTCAGCGGCAGCAGCCGACCGGGTCCCAACGGTAGCTGCCGTCGCTGCACTGGTACTTGTAGTCGCGCGAGAGGTAGTAGCCGCTGCCGCCGCAGTACGGCAGGCGGCAGCGGTAGGTGGTGTAGCTGCACTCGAACTGGTCGGCCTTGGCCGTGGCCTTGGGCGCCAGCCCCTCCAGGAGGCGGTCGCCGATGCGCGCGAGAGAGGCCTTCATGGTTTCTCCTGAGTCTCGGGGGCGTGTCGTGGTTCACACTCCGGCCGGAGCGAGAGCAACTGTAGGCCCGGGGCCGCGCCGGACGGCCGGGGCGGGAGTCCGGTTGAGCAAAATTTGAGCTTCGCCGGAAATCACCGGGGAGAACCCCGCGGGAGAGAAAAGGAGGAGGCCCCTTTTTTTCGGGTACAGAAAGGGGCCGACCCTATATTAGGGACTCCCGGATTCCCCCTCGACGGCGGAGGCGACCATTTGAGCTTTATTTGAGGACGGACGCCGCCGCGGCGCGGGGCGTCCCGCCCCGGGCGGAGCGGAGCCCCGGGACCCCGGCCTTCGGACTCCGCATATCCGCAGGTTGGAAAGGTGTGAACGGCACGGTCGGACCGCCGGGACCACCGGCCCCCTCTGCGGTCGGCGCCGCGGCAGGGGCCTCGCGCCTCCCCCGCGCCACCCCCGGCCTCGGGGCGACGAGCAGGGAAAAGCCCCCCGCATCGGCTTTCCCCGGGAAAGGGAAATCGGCCTTGTTTTTTCTCCGGCCCTCTGCTTGCATGACCGTGCCCCGGAGGTCGGCCTCCCGGGATTTCACCGCTTCATTTCCGTTTTCGCGACGGACCGAGGAGAGGACCCCCCGTGAAGAGCATGCTCAAGAAGGTCGGTGCGGTGGCGGCGGCCGGCGCGCTCGCCGTGACCCTGATGCCCGCGCCCGCGTGGGCCTACGTGTACGGCTACCCGGTCACCACGGCCCCGGTGCGCACCGAGCCGTACGCGAGCGCGCACGCCGTCGACACCGTCGCGCCCGGCGAGTACGTGCTCCTGGAGTGCTCCCTGATCAACAAGCACGGGAACCACTGGTACCGCACCCGCGGGGGCAAGTTCTACACCTACGCGGGCCACTACCCCTCGTACAACCTGCCCAACTGCTGACCCGCCCGGCGGGAGGGCACGCGGCCGCGCCGTGCCCCGGACGGCGATCCGTCCGGGGCGCGGCGCGGTCGTGCGGGGGCCGGCTACTCGTCGTCGTCGGCCTCGTGGTGGTCGAGGTTGGAGGTCCCCCGGCGCCAGTACCCGTCCACCTCGCAGGTGACGTTGCGGACGAACCCGCGCTCCTTGAGCAGGCGGCGGATCGGCTTGAGGGTGGTCGCCTCCCCGGCCGCGTACACCATCCCGTCGCCCTCGGGCAGTTCCAGCGCCCGGAACGCCTCCAACAGCAGGTCGGTGGTACCGGCCTCGGCGTCGCCCCGGTGCAGCCAGGTGATCCGCGCCCCCTCGGGAGCGTCGAGCTTCTGCTCCTCGGCGGCGTCCACCACCTCGAAGAACGCGAACACCCGGGCGTCGGCGGGCAGCTCCTCCACGTAGCGGGCGGCGGCGGGCAGCGCCGTCTCGTCCACCAGCAGCACGTGGTAGTCGAACCCACCGGTGATCCACGCCGTGCCGCGCGGGCCCAGCACGCCTAGTCTGTCGCCGGGCCGGGCGGCCTGCGCCCAGCGGCCGGCGGGGCCGTGGTCGTGGGAGACGAAGTCGACGGTCAGGCGCTCGCCGTCCAGGGCCCGTACGGTGTAGTCGCGGAAGACCACGCCCGGGGCGCGGAAGTTGAGGCAGCGGTCGTCCTCGACCACCGGCAGGACGTGTTCCCCGTCCTCGTTGGGGAACCACAGCTTGACGTGGTCGGCGAAGTTGTCGCTGCGCATCCCCTCCAGGTCGGGGCCGGACAGGTGGACGCGGATCATGCGCGGGGTGATGCGCTCGACCTCGGCGACCTCCAGCACGCGCGGCCTCAGCGGGTACATCTCGAGGCGGCGCTCGTGGGTCGGGGTGGTCATTCCATGCTCCTTAGAGCTCATCTCATTTGGTTTCTCGGTAGCCTGCTCCTGTGTCGATGGTGGAACGGCTGGTGCCGGACGAGCTGTGGGAACTGTTCCAACGGGTGGTGCCCGAGGCGCCCACCCGCCCCCAGGGCGGTGGGCGGCGCAGACACGGTGACCGGCAGGTGCTGGCCGCGATCATCTTCGTGGCCACCAGCGGCTGTACCTGGGCTCAGCTCCCGCCGGTGTTCGGCCCCTCCGGGCCCACCGCGCATCGGCGCTTCACCGAGTGGACCCGGGCCCGGGTGTGGGCCAAGCTCCACCGCCTGGTCCTGGACGAGCTCGGCTCCCAAGGCGAGCTGGACTGGTCGCGGTGCGCGATCGACTCGGTGAACATGCGGGCCCTCAAAGGGGGGACCTGACGGGTCCGAATCCTGTCGACCGAGGCAAGAAGGGGTCGAAGATCCACCTGATCACCGACCGGCAGGGTTTGCCCCTGTCCATGGCTATCTCGGGGGCCAACACCCACGACAGCCAGGCGCTGCAGCCCCTGGTGGAAGGGATCGCTCCGATCCGCTCCCGTCGCGGACCCCGGCGGCGCAGACCGGGCAAGCTGCACGGCGACAAGGGCTACGACTACGCCCACCTGCGCCGCTGGCTCCGGCGCCGGGGGATCGTGCACCGTCTGGCCCGCCGGGGTGTGGAGTCCTCGCAGCGGTTGGGCAGACACCGGTGGCAGGTGGAACGCACCATGGCCTGGCTGGCCGGATGCCGCCGACTTCACCGCCGCTACGAGCGCAAGGCCGACCACTTCCTGGCCTTCGCCGGCATCGCCTGCACGCTGATCTGCTACCGCCGACTCACCAAATGAGATGAGCTCTTAGCGGTCGGGGCTCCGTTACGGGACGGAGGGGTCTTCGGGCCGGGCGGTGAGCACCCGGCCGGTGCGCAGGCCGGCGAAGGCCAGGGCGATCAGCGCGGTCGAGGCGAGGGTCAGGGCGCCGCCCGCCGGCCCCCGCGGCCCCGGACGGGGCCACCCCGAGCCGGGGCCCGTGCGGCGGGGACCGGGGGGAGGGGCTCGGCGGCGGCCTGCGCGCCGCCGCGCGGGCGGGTCGTCCGGGGTGTCACCGCCGTCGCTTCCTGAGTGTCGGGATGGGGGCCGGGGCGGGCCGCGGGGCGGACAGGCCGTCCCCTTTCGACCGACCTGTACGGATAAGGCCAGCCTAGCCTAACCGCCCAGAGCGCCCCGGGGCCGCTCCCCCGCGGAACGGCGGCCCCCGCCGCGGGGAGCGCGGTGCGGGCGGGGCCGCCGCCGTCCTCCCCGGTCCTCCGGGAGGTGCGGGAGGGGACCCGCGACCCCGGAATCGGGCGTCCGGAACCGTGCCCTAGCCTGGGACCGATCCCGGTACGAACATGGACGGGATCACCCGTGTCCACACCATCGTGACCAAAGGGAATCCGTGAACATCGCAGCCCTGGTGAACGCGATCGCCTTCCGCGTGATCGCCGTTGTCGAGGCCCTGACCTGGGTCGGCCTATTGGCGGGCATGTACGTCAAATACCTCGGGAGCGGAAACGAACAGGGCGTGGCGCTCTTCGGCATGCTGCACGGGATCGCCTTCATCCTCTACGTGGTGGCCTGCCTGGTCTCGGCCGTCCACCTGCGCTGGGGCGTGTGGCCCACCCTGCTGGCGCTGGCCGCCTCCGTCCCGCCCCTGTTCACGCTGATCGCCGACTGGTGGCTGCACCGCAGCGGCCGGCTGCCCAGGATCTTCGGCGGCGCCCGCACCCCCGAGCCCGTGGGCTGAGACCTGGCGGTGCGGCGGGCGCGGTCCTTTCCCGGGAAAGGACCGCGCCCTTCCCTTTCCCCGGGCACCGGAGGGCCGGCGGGGAATGGCGCCCCGAACGGTCCGGAAAGCGCGGGGAACGCCGATGGTAAAGCCCTTCGCGATACACCCGGAAGCGCCGTCGTGTCACCTCCGCACGGGCCGGGAGCGCTGACCGGAACCGGTCAGAAAAGGTACCGGGTCACCCTTTGACCATCTTTCACGGCCGTGTTGCAGTGGTGCGTGTTCCACTTCCGCAGTGGAACGGACACGAACCGTGAGATAGCGAGGGAACCCCCCATGTCATACCCCCACGGACCCGGTCGGCGCGCCGTCCTGCGCGGCGCCGCGCTGACCACCGGCGCCGCTGTCCTCGGCGGTGCCGCCCTGCTGGGCCCCGCCTCCCCCGCCGCGGCCGCGCCCTCGGTGCACGGCCGCGCGGCCTGGGGCGCGCGGCCCCCGTCGAGCCCGGTCCAGGTGCTGGCCTCCCCGCCGCTGTACATCGTGGTGCACCACACCGCGACCGCCAACAGCACCGACCACTCGCTGGCCCACGCCTACTCCCTGTCCCGGGCGATCCAGAACCACCACATGGACACGAACGGCTGGGCGGACACGGGACAGCAGCTCACCATCAGCCGCGGCGGGCACGTGATGGAGGGCCGCGACCGCACCCTGCCCGCGATCGCCGCGGGGCAGCACGTGGTGGGCGCGCACGTCGCCGGCAACAACAGCACGTGCGTCGGCATCGAGAACGAGGGCACCTACACCTCGGTCGCGCCGACCGCTCCGCTGCGGGACTCCCTGGTGGAGACGCTGGCGTGGCTGTGCGCGGCCTACGGGCTGAACCCGCGGAGCGCGATCCTGGGGCACCGCGACTTCAACGCGACCGCCTGCCCCGGCGACGTGCTGTACGCGATGCTGCCGGAGCTGCGCGACGCGGTGGCGGGACTGCTCGCCGCCCGGGGCGTGGAGGCGGCCGCCGACCGCCCGGTCCCGGCGGACCTGCGGCCCTCGTACCCGCCGGTGCCGGACGAGCCCTGGCGGGAGTTCGACCACGGGCCCGCGCACGGCCCGGACGACATCACCCGCTGACCGCGGGGACGGTTCCCCGTTCACCGTCCCCTCCACCCGCGCCCGTGTGCGCCGCCAGGCGCGCGCGGGCGCGTTCCACGTCCCACCGCTCGATCCCGGCCAGCGGCGCCCCTGCGCTCGCGCGCAGGGCGGCGGCCCGGTCGAGCAGGTCCGCGGCCGCGGCGTGCTCCCCGGCCAGGGAGCGCGCCCCGGCCTCGCCCTCCAGGGCGAGCGCCAGGGCCCGGGGGTCCCCGCTGCGCCGGGCGTGCTCGTGGCCGCGGGCGTGCAGTTCCAGGGCGCGGGCGGGTTCGCCGCGCTGCTCCGCGATGTAGCCGAGCTGGGTGTGCAGGAACGCCGCGCCGATGTGCCCGTCGGTGCGCCGGTTCCATTCCAGCCACCGGGTCAGGGACGCCTCGGCGCGGTCCAGGTCGCCCCGGCGGCGCGCGGTGAGGGCGATGCCCGCGTCGGCGTACTGGGCCGCGACCGTGTCGTGCTGTTCCTCGGCCAGCCGCAGGGCGCGTTCGTGCAGGGTGTCGGCCCGGTCGAGGTCGCCGGTGAGCAGGGCCGTGCGCCCCAGTCCGGAGGCGTGCCGGGACACGTCCCGCCACAGCCGCAGGTCCTCGGCGATCCGCAGGCCCTCGGCGTGCAGCCGGGCGGTCTCGTCCAGGTCGCCCAGCGCCTCGGCGGTCTGGGCCAGGACGTCGAAGGCCTGGAGCAGGCCCCAGGGGTCCCCCAGGTCGCGCAGGTCGGCCTCGGCGGCGCGGCCGTCGGCCAGGGCCGCGGCCAGGTCCCCCCGCCCGAACGCCGCCAGCGCCAGCAGGACCCGCGCCAGCGCGGCGCTCCAGCGGTCCCCGGCGGCCAGGGCCGCCGCGTGCGCCGCCCGGACCCGGGCCGCGGCCGCTGCCGGGTCCCCCAGTCCCGACCGGGTGAACGCGGCGAACCAGGCCAGCCGGGCCCGGACCGCGGGGTCGGCGACCCCGTCCAGGCGGGCGTCCGCGTCGTCGTGCCACCACTCGTCGTCGGAGGCGGGCCTGGCCAGCGCCGCCCGCAGCACCGTCGCCCGCGCCCGCGTCTCCCCCTCCCCGGCGGTCCCGGCGGCGCCGTCGGCGGGGGACGGCAGGGCCAGGGCAGTGTCGAGGGCGGTACGGGCCAGGGCGGTGCGGCCGCGCAGGTAGCGGTACCAGGTGAGGGCGACCGCCAGGCGCAGGGCGGTGGCGGCGTCGCCGTCCCGGACGGCGAAGTCGGCGGCGGCGCGCAGGTTGGCCTCCTCCCGGTCCAGCAGGGCGAGCGCCTCCGCCTGGCCCGGGCCGCGCAGGCGGGCGTCGGCCCCCTCGGCCAGGCCGGCGTAGTACGCGGCGTGCCGGGCCCGGGCCCGGTGCTCCCCGCCCGCCGCGGCCAGGTGCTCCAGGGAGTACACCGCCACCGACTCCAGCAGCCGGTAGCGCGTCCCCTCCTGGCGGGTGGACGCCACGACCAGCGACCGGTCCACCAGGGCGCCGACCAGGTCCAGGGAGCCCTCGCCGACCTCCTCGGCGGCGGCCGGGTCGCAGCCGTCGGCGAACACCGCGAGCCGGGACAGCAGGGCGCGCTCGGGGCCGGTGAGCTGGTCCCAGCTCCAGTCGATGGCGGCGCGCAGAGTGCGCTGGCGGGCGGGCGCGTCCCGGCGGCCCCCGCCCAGCAGGGCGAACCGGTCGTCGAGGCGGGCGGCCAGCTCGACGGCCCCCAGGTGGCGCAGCCGGGTGGCGGCCAGCTCCAGGGCCAGGGGGATGCCGTCCAGGCGGCGGCAGATCGCGGCGACGGCGGCGACGGTGCCCGGGTCGGTGCCGGGCCGGGCGCCCGCGGCGTCGGCGCGGGCCAGGAAGAGGCGGGCCGCCGGGGAGGCGGCCAGCGCGGCCGGGGTGTCGTCGGCCGGGGTGTCCAGGGGCGCCAGCGGGTACAGGTACTCGCCCGCCACGGCCAGGGGGACCTGGGAGGTCGCCAGGATCCGCAGGTCGGGCAGGGCCGCCAGCAGGACGGAGGCCAGGTCGGCGACCTCGTCCACGACGTGCTCGCAGTTGTCCACGACCAGCAGGGCGCGGCGGCCGCGCAGCCGCGCGGCGATCCGGCCGGTGAGGTCGCCCTCCCCGTCTCGCACGCCCAGGGCGGTGGCCAGCGCGGCGCACGGGTCCCGGTCCAGGGCGGCCAGGTCCAGCGGCAGGGCCGGGTCGGCGGTGCCGCGGGCCGCCGCCAGGGCCAGGCTGGTCTTGCCCACCCCGCCGGGCCCGGTGACGGTGACCAGGCGGTGGCGTTCCAGCAGGCCGCGCACGGCCGCCACCTCGGTGTCGCGCCCGACCAGCTCGGCCGCGGGGGCGGGCAGGTTCCCGGCGGGCGGCGCGGGCGCCCGCTTCAGCGCCGGGTCCTGGAGCAGGACCGCCCGGTGCAGCGCGGTCAGCTCCGGCCCGGGGTCCGCCCCCAGGTCGTCGGCCAGGCGGGTGCGCAGCTCCTCGAAGCGGGTGAGCGCCTCGCCCTGGCGTCCGGCGGCGTACAGGGCGCGCAGGAGGGCGGCGTGCAGCCGCTCCCGGTAGGGGTGCTCGCGGGCCGGGCCCGCCAGGTCGTCGGCCAGCCCGGCGTGCTCGCCCAGCTCCAGGCGGGCCTCGGCGAGGTCCTCCAGCGCCGTCAGCCGCCGCTCCTCCAGGCGGGCGGCGTCCTCCCGGACCCCGTCCAGTTCGGCGAACCCGGCGGCGGCCGGGCCCCGCCACAGGTCCAGGGCACGGGAGAGCAGGTCGGCGCGCTCGCGCGGGGCGGCCCCGCGGGCCCGGTCCAGCAGGTCCTCGAACCGGTCCAGGTCCAGGTCGGCGCCCTCCAGCAGGTAGCCGGGCGGCCGGTGGCGCACCAGGGCCCGTCCGCCGGGTTCGCCGCGTTCCAGGGCCCCGCGCAGCTGGGAGACGCGGGCCTGGAGCACCGCCGCGGGCCGGGCCGGCGGGCGCTCGCCCCACAGGTCGGCGACCAGCCGGTCGGCGGACACCACCCGGCCCCGGGCCAGCGCCAGGAGCACCAGCAGGGCGCGGACCCGGGTGTCGGGGACCGCGACGGGGCTCCCGTCCCCCGCCCGGACCTCCAGCGGACCCAACACCCCCACGCGCATGCGTCAACCGTAGCGTTCCCGTAGGGCACCCGTGGCGGCCGCGGGCACCGTGGTCCCATCGAGGGCGGCGACCGGCCGCCCCACGAGCGAACGGGGACGACATGGGCGTCTACGAGGGCCGCCGGGCCGTGGTCATCGGCGGTACGCACGGCATGGGTCTGGGCGTGGTCGAGGAGCTGCTGGCCGGCGGGGCCCGGGTGCTGCTCACCGGCAACAACGAGAAGAACCTGGAGGAGGTGCGCGGCAGGTTCGGCCCGGCCGTGCACGCGGTGCGGGCGAACGCCGCCGACCTCGCCGACACCGACGCCCTGGCCGAGAGCGTGCGCGAACACCTGGGGGGCATCGACTTCCTGCACGTCAACGTCGGTGTCTCCGGGCTCGGTCCGGTGGCCGAGACCACCGAGGAGTCCTACGACTGGATGTTCTCGATCAACGCCAAGGGCCCGTTCTTCACCGTGCAGCGGCTGCTGCCGCTGCTGGCCGACGGCGGGTCGATCGTGTTCACGACCTCGGTGACCAACCTGACGGGTACCGCGGGCATGGGCGTGTACAGCGGGACCAAGGCCGCGGTGAGGGCGTTCTCCCGGGTGCTCGCCTCGGAGCTGCTGCCGCGCGGGATCCGGGTGAACACGGTCGCGCCGGGCTTCATCCACACCCCCTCGGGAGGGTTCACCAACGCCACCGAGGCCGAGAAGGCGGAGATGGGGCGGATCGGCGACGAGGCCACCCCGATGAAGCGGCACGGCACGATCGCCGAGGTGGCGCGGGCCGTCCTGTTCCTCGGCTTCGAGGCGACCTTCACCACCGGCGTGGAGCTGCCGGTGGACGGCGGCCTGGGGCAGAGCCTGCACTGACCGGGTGGCGGTGGCCGGATACGGCCACCGCCGCCCCGGCGTCCCCCTTATCGCGCCCCGGCCCCGGGGTGAGGCTCACTCCAGGAGGAGTTCGCCCACGGTCTCGCCCCCCACCACCCGGCCCGTTTCACGGAAGCCCAGCCGGAGGTAGAACTCCTCGGGCGAGCCCTCCCCCGGGACCCAGGAGACGGTGACCCGCTTGTGCCCGCGGCGGCGGGCCTCGTCCAGGACGGCCTGCACGGCGAAGCGGCCGTAGCCCCTGCCCTGCTCGTCCCCGGCGACGTTGAGCCGCCAGATGCCGCAGCGGCGGTCGGGGTCCTCCCTGTCGGGGTCGAAACCGGCCATGACGAAGGCGACGGGCCGGTCCCCGTCCAGGATCAGCCGGGGCCAGGCGGTCGCGCGGGAGGCGTAGGCCTCGGCGAGGGAGAGGACGACGGGGGCGACGAAGGCGTCCTGGTCCGCGCGGACCCGGATCCCGGTCGCGGCGCGGACGTTGTCGGGGGTGATCTCCACGGCGCGGAGAGAGGGGGTGCTCATGGGCGACCACTCTAGATCGTTGATGGGGAAATGTGTCCTGGTCAGTGGTCGTAGGCGATCAACGACCGCTTGACCGGGGCACCCACCAGCCAGTTGTGCCAGATCGCGGCGTTGAGCGCGCAGATGCGCTGGCACACCCGCGCCCACAGCCCCTCACTGGTGCGAGCCTGGTGGCGCTCCAGGCCGAGCTGGTTCTTCAACGTCCAGATGACGGCCTCGATCCTCTGACGCAACCAGCCCGGGAACCGGCCCTCGACGGATTCGCCCTTGAGCGCCGGACGCACCAGGGCAAACCCCAACCCGGCGGCCGCCGTCTCGATACCGACCCCGGCGAAGCCCTTGTCGCACACGATCACCGCTCAGCCCCGGAGCGCACGGTCGGACGTGCAGCAGGTGCAGTGCCTGTTTGCGTTCGTCCAACTCCTTGGGGTGGGCCAGGGAGAACGCGCACACCGACCCCTCCGCGGTAGTGATGAGCACGAGCTTGGCACCCCAGTAGAAGGCGTGGTGGGACACGTCCCGCCCGTACCCGGCCACCTCGCCCGGGCCGGAGCGGTCCACCGTCACGCGAGAGGCCCCGCACCGCACCGGGGTGCCGTCCATCAACCGCAGGTTCTCCCACCAGGTCGGGACGGAGCGGGCCAGCCACATCGCGGCCTTGAGCAGGACCGGGGCCGCATCGCGCAGGTGGCGGTTGTACTCGGACTGGCCGGGCAGGCGGGGGAACAGGTGCCCGATCCGGGCCGGTGCCGCCCGCATCCAGTGGCGTTCGGAGTCACACCTGAGCAGGACCTGGGCCAGGGCGACACAGACGAGTTCGGCGTCGGTGAGCTTTCGGGGGCGGCCCGGGCCGCGGCGCTGGTTCGCCGAAGGGAGCACATGGTCGTCGAGATGGACGTAGAGTGCTGTCAGAAGGGCGTCAAGGTCATTGGTCACACTCTGATCCTCGACGCCCTTCGCCATGCGCGCAGCGGGTTCAGGGATTTCCCATCAACGATCTAGGGCGTGTTCGGCGGATCATTCCGCGTCGCCTGTGCTCGGACGGCCGGCCCCGGTCCGGCCCCACCGGGCGCCGCACGAATGCACCCGCTGAACACGCCCCGGGCCCGCCCCCGGCCCCCGCGGCACGGGCCCTCCTCCCGTGCGGGAGAATACGGGCATGCGTGTGGGGGTGCTGGGACCGGTCCGCGCGGACGGGCGGGCCGTGGGCGGGGCACGGGCACGGGCCCTGCTGGCCCGGCTCGCCCTGGAGGCGGGGCGGCCGCTGACCCACGGCGCCCTCATCGGCGCCCTGTGGACCGCGGCGCCCGAGCACCCCGAGGCGGCCCTGCACTCGTCGGTGTCCCGGCTGCGCCGCGCCCTGCCCGACCCCTCGGTCCTGCGCTCGGTCCCCGCCGGGTACCTGCTGGACGTGCCGGCCGACGCCGTGGACGCCCTTCTCTTCGAGCGCCTGGTCCGCGAGGGCCGGGAGGAGCTGCGCCGGGGGCGGCCCGCCGCCGCGGCCGGGAGGCTGGACCGCGCCCTGGGCCTGTGGCGCGGGGAGCCCCTGGCCGACGCGGGTGATCCGCCCTACGCGGCCGCCGTCGCGCAGCGGTGGACGGGGCTGCGGCTGGACGCCCGCGAGGACCGGGCCGGGGCGGCGCTGGCGCTGCCCGGCGCGGACCCGGCCGCGCT
The DNA here is from genome assembly GCF_018316655.1 of Nocardiopsis changdeensis. GTDB lineage: Bacteria > Actinomycetota > Actinomycetes > Streptosporangiales > Streptosporangiaceae > Nocardiopsis > Nocardiopsis changdeensis. The sequence continues at coordinate 3,758,374 of NZ_CP074133.1, forward strand.
CGCCGCCGAACTGGAGGAGCTGGCCGCGGCCCGCCCCCTGCGGGAGGGGCCCCTGGCGCTGCTCATCGAGGTGCTCGCCGACGACGGGCGGACCCCCGAGGCCCTGGCCGCCTACGAGGCGCACCGGGCCCGGCTGGCGGAGGAGCTGGGCGTGGACCCCGGCCCCCGTGTCCGGCGGGCGCACCTGAGGGCGCTGCGCGGCGAACCGGCACGGAGCGTCCCGGGGGAGCCGCCCGCACCGCTGACCTCGTTCGTCGGCCGGGAGGCGGACCTGGCCCGGCTGCGGGAACGGCTGGCCGGGCACCGGCTCGTCACCCTCACCGGGCCCGGCGGGGTCGGCAAGTCGCGGCTCGCGGCCGAGGCCGCCCGGACCGCCTCGGGGGTGCGGGTGCGGACCGTGTCCCTGACCCCGGTGGCCGCCGGGCAGGACGTCCCCCACGCCGCCGTCCGCGCCCTGGGGCTGCGCCCGTCCCGCTCCCCCGTCGAGACCCTGGCCGACGCGCTGGGCACGACCGAAACGCTGCTGGTGCTGGACGGGTGCGAGCACGTGGTCGACGCGGCCGCCCGGCTGGCCGCCGACCTGGCCGCCCGCTGCCCGGGGCTGCGCATCCTGGCCACCGGCCGCGAGCCGCTCGGGGTGGCCGGGGAGGCCCGCCTCCCGGTGCCGCCGCTGGCGCCCGAGGCGGCCGGCCGGCTGTTCACCGACCGGGCGCGGGCCGCCGACCCGGACTTCTCCCCCACGGAGGAGGCCGCCGCCGTGTGGCGGGCGCTGGACGGGCTGCCGCTGGCCATCGAGCTGGCCGCCGCCCGGCTGGGGTCGATGCCCCTGGCGGACCTGGCCGCCCAGATGACCGACCGGCTGGCCGTGCTGACCGGGGGCGACCGCACCGCGCCGCCGCACCAGCGGACCCTGCGCGGGGTCATCGCCTGGAGCTGGGACCTGCTCGCCCCGGCCGAGCGGGAGGCCGCCGAGGTCCTGTCGGTGTTCGCCGCCCCCTTCACCGCGGGCGCGGCCGCCCGGCTGGGCGTGCCCGCGCCGGCGCTGTACGCCCTGGTGGACCGTTCCCTGCTGGACTCCGCCGGGGGCCGGTACCGCATGCTGGACACCGTGCGGGAGTTCGGCCGGGAGCGGCTGGCCGCCGCCGGGCGGCTGGTGGGGGCGCGGGCCGCGCACGCCGCCGCCCTGCTGGCGGTGGCCGAGGACCTCGGGGCGGGGCTGCGCGGTCCGGGGCAGCGGGAAGGGACTGCGGCGCTGGCCGCCGGCCTGGACGACCTGGTGGCCGCGCTGGCCTGGGCGTACGAAAGCGGTGACACCGGCACGGCCGAGCGGCTGGGGTCGGTGCTCGGGCTGTTCTGGCTCGTCCGGGACGAGCACGCCGCGGCCGCCCGGCTGCTGCGGCCCACCGGGCCGCGCACCTGCGCCCTGTACCTGCTGAACGTGCTGTTCGCCGGGGAGCCGGCCGCCGGGTCGGCCCCCGCTCCGGGGGACGGCTCCCCCGAGGGGGCGGTCGCGACCGCCCTGCTCGCCCTGGCCGACGGCGCGCTCATCGACGCCGGAGCGGCGCTGGCCCCGCACCTGGACGCGCCCGACCCGTGGGAGCGGGGCCTGGTGCGGCAGGTGTCGTCCTTTCTCCAGGGGGCCGCCGGGAACGCCGCGGGGGTGCGCGCGGACCTCGAACGGGCGCTGGCCGGGTTCACCGAGGCGGGCGACCCCTGGTGGACGGCCACGGCCTCGCTGTCCCTGGCCGCGGCCTGCTCGGCCGCCGGGGCGTTGGAGGAGGCGCGCGGGCACCTGGCGCGGGCCCGCGGGCTCGGGGTCGGGGAGCCGGTGTGGCGGGCGATGATGGCCGTGGACGCCGGGGACCCGGAGACCGCCCGCGCCGAGCTCCGGGAGGCGGCCGCCGGGGGCGGGTCCGCCCGGCGGGCGGCGCGCGCCCGCGTGTGCCTGGCGGACCTGGCACGCCACGAGGGGGACCTCGCGGCCGCCGGGGAGCTGCTGGACTCCTGTTCCCACCTGGCGCGGGACTCCCAGGCGCCGGACCGCATCCTGTACGCGACCGCCGCCGGGTTCCTGGAGGTGGCGCGCGGCGCGGCCGACGCCGCGGCGGCCCGGCTGGCCGAGGCGTTCGACCTGGTCGTGTCCATGGCGGATCCGCCGATGCTCGCCCATGTGGGCGTGGGTGTGGCCGACCTGCTGCTCCTGGCCGGCGCCCCGGAGCGGGCGGCCCGGGTGCTGGGGGCCGCCCGGGTGGTCCGCGGCGGGCCGGGCGACGGGCACCCCGACGTCGTCAGGGTCACCCGCGCCCTGGCCGGCCACCTCCCGCGGATCGAGGCCGGGGCCGCGCCGACCCCGGAGGCGGCGCTCGCCCTGCTGCGCCGCGAGCGGGCCGCGCTCACGCCCGGGCCGCCGCCTTCTCCTCCTTCTCGATGAACGCGTCCCGGCACCCGGCGCAGCAGAACCCGTGCAGGACGCCGTCCCGCTCCAGGGTGACCGCGCTCTCGTCGAGCACCACGTAGACCCCGCAGAGCGGATCGACCACGGCCCGGCCCTGTTCGTAGTCCTCCCGGTAGGGCTCGTTCATCAGCTCCACGATGCCGTCCGAGTCAACGGACCGGCCCAGGACGCCCAGGGAGCCCTCGGCCACGCCCACCACCTGGACCTGCACCACCGGTTCCCGGTAGGGGCGGCGCGGGTCGTCCTCGATCTCGGCCACGGCCTCGGTGACGTGCTCGACCAGGCTCTGCGCCATGGACTTGCGCCACGGCCCGGGGACGTGGGCCCGGACGACGTACCGGGGCGCCCCGTCGGCGGCGACGCCCTGGTCGACCACCCAGACCTCGGGCTCGTGCACCACCACCTGGAGCAGCGAGCCCATGACCCGCTTCCAGCCCTCCTGCATCTCCTCGCCCCGGGCCAGCCGGGTGACGTCGCCCAGGGCCTCGGCCAGCCGGCGGCGCCGGTCCCCGTCCAGGGTGCCGCGGGGCACGAACAGTTCGATGAAGATCATCGCTGGATCACCTCCACCGCGCACTCTTCCGCGGCCGCCTGCCGTCCCCCTGCCGGACGCCTGCCGCCTCCGGGGCGCCCCTCAGCGAGCGGTCCCGCCGCCCCCGGCCTGCTCCCTCTTCAGCCAGGCCAGGGCCTGTTCGCTGCCGGCCTCCAGGTCGCCGGGCAGGTCGTCGAGGAAGGTCCGGTCGCCGTGCCGGGCCAGTTCGGCGAGCACGGCCCCCGGGTCCCCCTCCTCGATGACCCGCAGCAGGCGGTGGTGGCGCAGCACGTTGCTGGCGGCGGTCTCGTTGCGGTGCGCCCGCGCGTGCCGGTTGAGCACCATGCACAGCTGCATCTGCAACTGGATCGACCGGTAGGCCTCCTCCAGGCGCCGGTGGCCCGACAGGCCGACCACGGCGGTGTGGAACTCGAACTTGGACTCCGAGAGCTCGGCCTCGTCCAGGGCGTCGGCCGCGGCCTCCATGCGGCGCAGCGCCGCGCGGCAGCGCTCCAGCCGTCCGGGGTCGGTGACGGGCACCCCCAGTTCGACGGCCATGTGCTCCAGCCGCTGGCGCAGGGTCATGATCTCGTAGACGTCGTGCAGGGTCAGGGGGGTGACCACCGCGCCGCGGTGCGGGGACTGGCGGATCAGCCCCTCGTGCTCCAGGCGGCGCAGGGCCTCGCGCAGGGGCGGCCGGCTGATGCCCAGCTGCCGGGTGAGCCGGTTCTCCACGACCCGGTCGCCGGGCAGCAGCTCCCCGGCCAGGATCATCCGCCGGATGGAGCGGGCGGCCAGGTCCACCATGCTCGGCGGCTTGACGATGCGCTGGTCGCCGGTTCCGGCGCCGGTGCCGGTCGCGGTGGACCGGTCCATGGTCCCTCCCTCGTCTCGATCGCGCGGGGCCCCGGCCGGGGCCCCGCCGTCCGGTGTCACCGCCGCCCGGAGCCGCCGCCGTCCGGGTCCCGGGGCGCCAGCGCCACCGCGACCAGTTCGACGGGGTGCCAGGCCCGCCGTTCGGTCCCGTGCCCGATCTGCTGCCGGCAGGAGACGCCGGTGGCCGCGACCACGGTGTCCTCCCCCTCCGCCTCGATCGCGGGGAAGAGCCGGTCGGACCCGACCTTCATGGACATCTCGTAGTGTTCGGCCTCGAACCCGAACGACCCGGCCATCCCGCAGCACCCGGCGTCGAGTTCGACCACCTCGGCACCGGGGATGCGGCGCAGCAGCTCCACCGTGGCGCCCGTACCCACCTCCGCCTTCTGGTGGCAGTGCCCGTGGAAGAGGATACGCCGACCGGCGGGCCAGGAGTCGGCGGACAGGGCGATCCGGCCCGCGTCCAGGGCCTCGGTGAGCAGTTCCTCCACCTGGCGCACCCGCCCGGCGACGTCGGCCACCCGGGGGTCGCCCGGCAGCATCGACTCGGCCTCGTCCTTGAGGGTGAGCACGCACGAGGGCTCGCAGCCCACGATGGGCGTGCCCGCCGCCGAGCCCTCGCTGAGGAGCCCGACGAGGCCGCCGACCTTGGCCTTGGCGTCGTCGACCAGGCCCTTGGAGAGGCTGGAGCGCCCGCAGCAGCCCCGGCTCTCCAGGCGGACCCGCCACCCGGCGTGCTCCAGGAGCTCGACGGCGGCCCGCCCGATCCCCGGTTCGGTGTAGGTGGCGAAGGAGTCCGCCAGGAACGTCAGCTCCCCCATGGGCGCCGGGCCCTCCGGGGCGCTCCGGCGCCGGAACCAGCGCACCAGGTTCCGGCGCTCGAAGGCCGGCAGGGGCCGCCGGGCGGTGATGCCGGTGGCCCGCTCCATGAGGCGGCGCAGCACCGGCCACCGGTTCGGCAGGCCGCTGAGCGGGGCGGTGGCCGACCCCAACCGGTACAGGGTGCGGACCGAGCCGAAGATGCGCGTGCGCAGCGGGACGCCGTGCACGTCGTGGTAGTGGGACTGGGTCTCGCTCTTGAGCTTGGCCATGTCCACGCCGAGCGGGCATTCGCTCTTGCACGCCTTGCACATCAGGCACAGGTCCAGGACCTCGTGCAGGCGCTCGCCGCCCAGCGCGGCGGCCGGGTCGGGTTCGGACAGGGCCTTGACCAGGGCGTTGGCCCGCCCCCGGGTGGCGTGCTCCTCGTCGCGGGTGGCGATGTAGGAGGGGCACATGGCCCCGGTGGAGGTCTTGCGGCACAGGCCGATGTTCATGCACCGGTCGGCGGCCCCGCGCATGCCGCCCACGACCTCGAAGGACAGCCGGGTCCGCAGGGGCGGGGCCGGCGGCAGGGCGGCGTCGCGCAGGTGGTCGGTCATCGGGGGCGCGTTGACGATCTTGCCGGGGTTGAGCAGGTCGTCCGGGTCGAAGATCCGCTTGACGTCCTGCATCGCCGCGTACAGGTCGGGCCCGAAGATCTTCCGGTTGAACTCGCTGCGGGCCAGGCCGTCGCCGTGTTCGCTGGAGTTCACGCCCCCGTACTCGGTGACCAGGTCGCGGACCTCCTCGGCGACGGCGCGCATCCGCTCGGCCTCGCCGGGGACGGCCAGGTCCACGAAGGGCCGGATGTGCAGGCAGCCCACGGAGCAGTGGCCGTAGAACCCCGCCTCCATCCCGTGCCGGTCCAGGATCTCCTTGAACCGGGTGGTGTACTCGACCAGGTGCACGGGGTCGACGGCGGTGTCCTCCACGAAGGCCAGCGGGCGCCGGGTGCCGCTGCCCGCCGCCATGAGCAGGCCCAGGCTGGACTTGCGCACCTTGAGCAGGGCGGACTGCTGGGCCGGGGTGACCGCCTCCAGGGTGTGGTAGCCGTGGCCGTTCGCCTTCCACGCCTTGGCGAGCCGGCGCAGCCGGTCGGCCAGCTCGGCCTCGTCGTCGCCGGTGAAGGAGACGAACAGCAGGGCGTCGGGGTCGCCCCGCAGGATGCTCCCCAGCGAGGCGTACTCGATGCGCTGCCGGGACAGGTCCAGGATGGTGCGGTCCATCAGCTCCACCGCGGCGGGGTCCAGCTCCAGGGCGTCCCCGGTGGCGGCGATCGCTTCGGGCACGCTCGTGAAGTGGCCGACGGCGATGACGGTCCGCGCGGGTCGGGGGACGAGGTCCACCAGCGCCTCGGTGACCAGCGCCAGGGTGCCCTCGGAGCCGACGACGAACCGGGCGAGGTCGAAGCCGGGGTCCCGGGCGAGCCGGTCCAGGCGGTACCCGCAGGCGCGCCGCCAGAAGTCGGGGAAGCCGGTGGCGATGGCGTCGGCGTTGTCCGCCAGGACGCGGGCCAGCCCGCGGTGGATGTCGCCCTCCAGGCCGGGGCGGGCGGCCAGGGCGGCGCGGCGCTCCGCCGTGAGCGGCCCCAGGGTGGTGCGGGAGGCGTCGGCCAGGACCACGTCCAGGGTGCGCACGTGGTCGATGGTCATGCCGTAGCGCAGGGAGCCGCTGCCCGCGGAGTTGTTGCCGATCATCCCGCCGACGGTGGCGCGGTTGCTGGTGGAGGTGTCGGGGCCGAACATCAGGCGGTGCGGGGCGGCCGCCGCGTTCAGCTCGTCCTGGACGACGCCGGGCTGGACGCGGGCCCGGCGTGCCTCGGGGTCGAGGTCGAGGATGGCACGCATGTGCCGGGACATGTCGACCACCAGACCGGCGCCCACGGTCTGGCCGGCCAGGCTCGTGCCCGCGCCGCGGGGGGTGAGGGCGACGCCCAGGCGCCCGGCCACCGAGGCCACGGCGGCCACCTCGTCGGCGTCGCGCGGGAAGACGACCCCCAGCGGGGTGATGGTGTACATGCTGGCGTCGCGGGAGAACAGGTGGCGCGAGTAGTCGTCGAACCGCGCGTCGGTCACCCCCTCCCTGCGGAGCAGGTCCGCGGCCTCCCCCGCGAGCCCGTCGGCGGCGGTCGTGTCGGTGGTGCTGGTCATGTGGCCTCCATCGCTCCTGTGTCCGTTGCGGGGACGGGTCAGTGCTCGTCCAGCAGTTCCAGTGCCGCCGCCAGGCCGTCGCCGGCGACCTTCACCCCGGCGTGGCCCAGCCCCATCTGCACCCCGGCCAGGGCCCCGGCGATGGTGAGGTCGTTGGTGTGGCCCAGGTGGCCGATGCGGAAGACCCGTCCGGCCAGGCGGCCCAGCCCGGCGCCCAGCGACATGTCGTAGCGGTCGAGGATCACCCTGCGGACGTGGTCGGCGTCGTGGTGTTCGGGCACGAGGACCCCGGTGAGCACACCCGAGTACTCGCGCTCGTCGGCGCACAGCACCTCCAGGCCCCAGGCGCGGACGGCGGCGCGGACGGCCCGGCCGTAGCGGTCGTGCCGCGCGAAGACGGCGGGGAGCCCCTCCGCGTTCAGCAGGCGCAGCGCCTCGCGCAGGCCGTAGAGGAGGTTGGTGGCCGGGGTGTAGGGGGTGAAGCCCCGCCCGTTGGCCTCCAGCATCGGCGCCCAGTCCCAGTAGGACCGGGCCAGGCGCGCGGTGCGGGAGGCCTCCAGCGCCTTGGGGCCCACGGCGTTGAAGGCGAGCCCGGGGGGCAGCATGAGGCCCTTCTGCGAGCAGGAGACGGTGACGTCGACGCCCCATTCGTCGTGGCGGTAGTCGACCGAGCCGAGCGAGGAGATGGTGTCGACCAGCAGCAGGGCGGGGTGGCCGGCGGCGTCGATGGCCTCGCGGACCTCCTTGATACGGCTGACCACGCCGGTGGAGGTCTCGTTGTGCACGGCGCACACGGCCCTGATCCCGTGCCCGGTGTCGGCGGCGAGGACCTCGGCGAGCCGGTCGGGGTCGGCCCCGCGCCGCCAGTCGCCGGGGATCACCTGGACGTCGAGGCCGATCTTGGCGGCCATCTCGCCCCACAGGGTGGAGAAGTGGCCGGTCTCGAAGACGACCACGCGGTCGCCCGGGGAGAGCGTGTTGACCAGGGCCGCCTCCCAGGCCCCGGTGCCCGAGGAGGGGTAGACGATGACGGGTTCGGCGGTGCCGAAGACCGGTCGCAGGTCGCGCAGGAGTTCGCCGAACAGCGCGCTGAAGTCGGGGCCCCGGTGGTCGATGGTCGGCGCGGACATGGCGCGCAGGACCTCGTCGGGGACGTTGCTGGGGCCGGGGATCTGGAGGAAGTGGCGTCCGGTGGTGTCATCCATGGCGATCCTCTCGGAGAACATCCGCATTGTGGAAATTTGATTCCACTAAATGGATCCTAAAAGTTCACGCCGACCACCACAACCCCCTTGCGAGCCTCTCGTGGCGCCACTTTACTGTGACTCACATCTCAAGCAACAGTTGACGCAGCCAAAACCGGAAGACATACTTCTGCTAAGCAGAATCAATATTTCACATAGTGAAATATCGCAGTGATGTCGGTGTCAGCCACGCGCCGGTCCCCCCGACCCCCGCGGCCGCCGCATCCGGCCCACCGGGCCATGTTCGACCGACTCTCCGCCGTCGAGCCTTCACAAGGGGGCCGCGCACGTGCCAGCAGAAGTCATCTCCATCCTCGTTCTCGTCCTGGTCTTCCTCCTCGCCACCGTCACCTCCGTCCACATGGGCGCCCTCGCCCTGTTCGCCGCCTTCGTCGTCGCCCTCACCGTCGCCGGGGAGACCACCGACGACGTGTTCGGGGGCTTCCCCGGGGACCTGTTCGTCGTCCTGGTGGGCGTCACCTTCCTGTTCGCCATGGCCCGGAACAACGGCACCGTCGACTGGCTGGTCCAGGTGGCCGTCCGCGCCGTCGGCGGACGCGTCGCCCTCATCCCCTGGGTGATGTTCGGCGTCACCGCGGCCCTCACCGCGGCGGGCGCGGTGGTCCCCGCCGCCATCGCGATCGTCGCGCCGATCGGCCTGGGCTTCGCCCGGCGCCACCGGATCGACCCGGTGCTCATGGGCCTGCTGATCATCAACGGCGGCAGCGCGGGCGGGTTCTCGCCGATCAGCATCTTCGGCACCATCACCAACGGCGTCGTCGCGCGCAACGGCCTGGAGGGGTCGCCGCCGCTGCTCTTCGCGGCGTCGTTCGTCTTCAACCTGCTGCTCAGCGTGGCCGTCTTCTTCATGTTCGGCGGCCGCGAACTGCTGGGCCGCCGCGAGGGCGACGCCCCCGCCGCCGGGACGGCCCCCGCCCCCGCACGGTCCGGGGACGGACCCGGAACCGGGGACGGTGGCGGCGGGGCCGCCCCGGCCTCCGGCGGCACGGCGGCCCGGACCGCCACCGCGACCAGGACCGACGCCGGCGGCGGGGGCACCGCCGTGGCACAGGAGGCACCGATCGCGCTGGACCGGGACCGGGGGCTGACCCTGCTCGGCATCGTCGCCCTGGGCGTGGGCGTGCTCGCCTTCGGCCTCGACGTCGGCCTGACCGCGATCAGCGTGGCGGTGGTGCTGAGCGTGTTCTCGCCCCGCAGCGCCAAGGGCGCCGTCGACCGGGTCGCCTGGTCCACCGTGCTGCTGATCTGCGGGATCGTCACCTACGTGAGCCTCATGGAGCGCATGGGGACGATCGACTTCCTGGGCGGCAGCGTGGCCGCCATCGGCGTCCCGCTGGTGGCGGCCCTGCTGATCTGCGTGATCGGCGGAGCCGTCTCCGCGTTCGCCTCCACCACCGGCATCCTCGGCGCCCTGATCCCGCTCGCCGTGCCGTTCCTCCTGGCGGGCGAGGTGGGGGCGGTCGGGATGATCGTCGCCCTGGCGATCTCCTCCTCGGTGGTCGACTCCTCGCCCTTCTCCACCAGCGGGGCGCTCGTGGTGGCCAACTCCGCCCCGGACCAGCGCGACCGCGTCTTCCGGCGGCTCATGCAGTGGGGCATGTCCATGATCCTGGTGGCGCCCCTGCTGACCTGGGGGGTCTTCGTGGTCCCCGGCTGGCTGTAGGACCGCTCCGCCGCGGCGGGAGGGCCCGGGCCCTCCGCCGCGGCGCGCCTACCCGGCGATCCCGTACCAGTGGCGCGCGGTGCCGCCCTCCACCCGGGCGAGCCCGGCCGCCGAGGTCGCGGCGGCGACGGCCGCGCGCAGCGAGCCCCAGGCGGTGGCGTGGTCGGCCGCGAGGCGGACGACCGGCCAGTTCCCGGCCAGCATCGCCCGTTCCGGCCCGAAGGCCTCCAGCGCCCATCCGACGTAAGGAGCCAGGGCGCCGGCGTCCCAGTCCCACCCGGTCAGCACGTCGCCCCCGACGGAGACCTTCACCGCGACCGAGGGCAGAGCCGCCAGACGGTCGATCCACTCCCCCCACGCCCCGGCGTCGGGGCGGCCCAGCGGCGGCGTGGCCAGGTGGTCCACCACGATGCCCAGGGACGGGTGGACCGCAGTCACCTCCTCCACCAGCCGCACGTGGGACGCGTCGGTCACGACGATCTCCCACACCAGCCCGGCCTCCCCCGCCGCCGCCATCACCCGCAGCAGCTCCCCGTCGGCGCGGGTGCCCGGCGGGACGGCCGCCCGCAGGCCCCGGACCAGCGGCGTCAGGGCGCGCACCCGCGCCAGCTCCCGCTCCGCGGCGCCGGCGTCGTCCAGCGGCAGCCAGGCCACCACGGCCCCGACCGGCGCGAAGGCCGCCGCGTACGCGGCCAGCCGGTCGTTCTCCGCGGGCCCGGCCGCGCACTGCACCAGCACCGTGCGCGCGATCCCGCCGGCCAGTTCGCGTTCCAGGTCGGCGGGGGCGAACGCGCGGTCGAGCACCGCCATCCGCGGGTCCCTCGGGCGCACCCCCGCGGGCCAGAAGTGCTGGTGGGCGTCCACCGCCCCGGACGGTGGTGAAGAGGTCTGCACGGGGGGTCTCCTCGCTCTGGACGACCGGTCCCCAAAATTGTAGACAATAGATCGCTAGCTGATAGTCGAACCAACCCCACGCTCTCCCCTCCAGAGACGGTGAGAGCGGATGAGGCCTCATCGTCGACCCCTGTGTGCTTCGGCATGGCGGCCGAGCCGCCGGTGCGGTCCAGGCCGGCCTCCCCGGAAAGCGGCCGTTGGAGCCGGCGGCACCGAATCCGGAAGGGGGCGAGGAATCCGGGGCAGGTGCCCGGCACCACCGCGATCCGCACTACAGGCCGACCCCGGCCGGAACGTCTTCAGGGGCCGCCCGGTCACCCGGGCGGCCCCTGATCGGCGCCCTCCGAAGCCTTTGTGGAGAACGCCGGCCGATTCAGTCGACCTGGACCGTGACGGGGTCCTCCATGGAGAACGTGTCCTGGATCTCGACGGCCGTGATCTCGGTCCCTTCGGGAACATCGAAGACAGCGGTTCCGGACTTCTGGTTCCCGGGGTTGATCTGCTCCAGGAACAGGGAGTCCTCACTCCCCGTGGTCGACGCCGAGTGCGTGTTGCCGTCGGCGTCGATGAGGGACAGCGCTCCACTGTCGAAGATCGTCGACTCGGTACCGATGTTCTCGACGGTCAGCGCCACGAGTTTGAACTCGCCCTGAGGGCTCGTCTCTTCGTAGCTCGACGCCGTTTCGATCGATTCGATCGTGACGCGCCACTGCCCCAGATCGGCGGGCTCCCCGAGACCGACAGGGGTCTCCTGGGCCCCGTCGCCGGAAGTGTCCTCCGCAGGCCCCGTGAACGCGGAGAAGAACGCCCCCGTGCACGCGACCGCCAGAACGATGACCAGCAGGGCCGCGATCCCGCAACCGAGCAGCACCCAAGGCCACTTCTTCTTTCGCGGAGGGGGCGGTCCCTGCTGCCAGGGTGGCTGTGGCCCGTTCGGCGGGTGTGCTCCGCTCGGTGGTTGCTCGTACATGGGCGTACTCCTTCGAGAACGAAGGGACCGACCGGCCATCGATTCCTCCAGCCTTCACACAAGGATCGCCCAGCGACAGCCGAAAAATAGAATAAAAGCCCCAAAAACCACCGAAGGAGATCACAGATCAGCGGAAATTCCTGTGAATATCTCACCCACAGGAACAACCACAACAGACCGCATTCTCTCAACCGCAAAGGGCGACGACTTTCCCGAAAAACCGAATCACCCACTCCTGGACGGATTCCTCGGAAAAAGACCCGCGGGCCTTCGCTCCTCCCGAGGCGACAACCCTAGTCCAATAGGATTTCCAGCGGGGCTCCGGCCCCGGAGACCTCCAGGACGGTGGGCTGCGCCCCCTCGGGAAGGTCGAAGGCGACCGTGCCCATCACCCGGTTCCCGGGGTTCACCTGCTCCGAAGACAGGGCACCGTCGGCGAGGATCGAAGTGTCGGCCTCGTGCCTGTTGCCTTCCGCGTCGATCAGGGTCAGATCCTCCTCGGAGAAGTGACCGACCTCGCGCCCGATGTTCTCGACGGTCAGGCCGACGAGGTGGAACTCGCCTTGGGCTTCCTCCAGGGAGTACCCGTCGCCGTAGGTGGGAGAGGTCTCCACCGAATCGACGGTGATGCGCCAGTCGGCCATGACCCCGGGCTCTCCGATGCCTATGTCCTGGCTCTCGCCTTCGGCACTGATACCACCGTCACCATCGCCGGGGGCATCAGGGCCTTCCGAGGTGTCCTCGGAGGTTCCGACCCCGCCGTCACCGCTCCCCGAGGGGCTCAGGACGGTACCGAAGAACGAGGCCGTGCAGGCGACCATCAGGATGAGGACCAGCAGAGCGGCGATCCCGCAGCCGAGAAGGACCCAGGGCCAGTTCTCCTGAGACCGCGGGGGTCGCTGCCACGGTTGCTGTGGCTCGCCGGGGGGTTGCTCGTACATGGACGCCCCTTCCCGAAAGACGGCGGAATCGACTCTCCACCGACCGCTCGATCCTCATTCAAGGATCGTCCATCCGAAGAAGAAAAACCGGCAATCCCCTCCAAAGATTCATTGAAGGGTCTCCAAGCCCAGGAAAACCCCTATTCATATACCACCCCAGGACGGCCCGACCCTCCCAGCATTTCTCCAGACCCCCCGGCAGGGTCGACTCAGTTTTTCAGAGTAGACCCCGCGCAACGCCCATCCGAACAGAATTCGGAATCGATCGGTTTCGGATTTCCGATGCCGCGCATAATTCAGGAGAGCACGCGATCGCGCGGGGCGGAAGCAGGGTCCAACAGGTCCTGGGCACCGTCTCGGCTTTTCGAACGTGTTCGACCATGGGCTCGTCCCGATGCCCTCCATGACCGGGAGATGGTCCTCACGGCAATGCCTCGCGCCGATCCACGGACGCCTCTGACCCATCACCGCCCCGCCGTCCGCCCCGGGGAGGTTCCCGGGGCGGACGGTGGGGTGGGGGTCAGGCCGGCGGGGCCGAGGCCGTCCAGTACAGGGCCTGGGCCACCTGGGCGAAGAGGCCCTTGGGGTGGTGGCGGAACATCGGCTCGGTGCCGAAGAGCACCACCGCGGCGCCGTCCGCCGTGCCGCTGACGACCGCGGCCCGTCCGGCGGCCGCGTCCGGGCCGCCCGCGCCGTTCGCGTCGGCCCGCCAGTGCCCCGCCACCAGCGGGTCGTCGGCGTAGGTCTGCTCCACCGCGACCCCGGCGCCGAGGTCGGTGAACCAGCCCGGCGAGTACACGAACGTGTGCCCGCCGGTGCCGGTGAGCACGCCCTCGCCCGCCTCCGCGGCCACCACGCCGTTGGCGTCGGAACGGCCCGCGGCGCGGGTCACGTCCAGCAGCCCCGCCTGGTCGTTGAGCCGGGCGCCCGTCGCGCCGCGGCCGACCAGGCCCCCGCCGCCGACGAGGAACCCGTCCAGGGCCGCCCGGGCGTCGGCGTCCAGGTCGGCGTACACCAGGCCCGAGCCCGCGTACAGCACGTCCACGCCCGACCAGTCGAACCCGCCGTTGAGCACCGCGGTGGACACCGGAACCAGCTCGAAGCCGAGCGCCTGCAGCGTGAACACCTCGTCGGCGGCGCCCGCCACCGCCACGGTCACCGGTTCCAGGGCGGTCCCGCCCGGCTCGTCGGCGGCCGCGAACACCGCCCCGTGCCGGTCGGCGGCCTCGGCGACCGCCCCGGCCGCCTCCGGTGCGACCACCGCGCCGCCCCCGTCCCAGGTCACCGCGGCCCCGGCCGCGAGCAGGCCGTTGAGGGCCGCGGCGTCGGAGCCGTCGGCCACCTCCAGCCGCCACCCGGCCGCGCCGGGCTCCTCCACCCGGCCGGTGGGCGCGGCCGCGGCCACCGGCCCGGTCGGCGCCGCCACCGCCTCCTGGACGGGGTCGACCCGGGCGCCCCACAGCAGGCCGTGGCTCCACCCGGAGATGTCGTACATCGCCTCCACGTCGCCGCTGATGTCGCGGCCCGCCTCCAGCAGCACGTTGGCCATGCCGCGTTTGGGCTGGTGCATGTCGACCACGTAGGACCCCGCCGGGTAGGTGCTCCCCCCGGCGGTGAAGCCCTCCTCCGCGCGGTCCACCCGCACGTCGTTGGCGATGAGGAAGTCGACCAGCCGCGCGGTGGCGCGGTCCCGCCCCGGGAGCACGTAGGCCCGCGGGAACTCGGTGGTGTACACGTCCTCGGGGCCGAACCCGGGCACCCACTCCTCGGGCGGGACCACCTGCTCCTCGCCGGCCGCGCCGCGGCGGAACACCTCGATCTGGTCGGCGATCAGCTCCTCCCGGTTCTCCCGGGCGAACTCGATGGTCGCCTCGATGGTGGCGGCGGAGATGTCGGTGTTGATGGACGAGCGCCGCCGCAGCTCCTCCTCCGGCAGGTCCCTGTAGTCGGCGTTGTTGACCCGCATCGGGAACTCGACCGTGGCCGAGGCGACCGCGCCCTGGTAGGGCGCGTACATGGGCGTGAAGATCGGCGGCCAGTCGTCCCAGCCGTCGGCGCTGTCCCGGAACGGGATCTGCGGCGGCCGCACCCCGTCGTCCTCGGGCGTGTAGCCCAGCTCCAGGATCGCCTCCTCCATGGCCAGGGCGTTGGCGTAGGTGTTCTTGATGAAGAGGTCGTACTCGTAGTTCTGGCCGTGCGGGGGCGTGCACGGCTCGATGAGGGTGCCGTTCACGTACCCGTGCTGGTCGACCATGACGAGCGGCTGGGTGTCGATCATGACCTGGCGCACCGCCGCCGTCTCCGGCTGGGACACCGTCACGAAGTCGCGGTTGAGGTCGAACCCGGCCGCGTTGGCCCGGGTCCCGGCGGCCCGCCCGTCGGGGTTGGCGGTGAGCACGAAGTACAGCCGCGCTCCCTCCAGCAGCTCCTCGGTGGCGGGCTCCTCGCTGTGGGCCAGCTCCTCGATGACGCGCAGCGAGGCGTCGGTGCCCTCCCACTCGTTGCCGTGGATGTTGGCGTTGACGAGCACCGGGGTCTTGTACCGGTCGGGCAGGGTGCGGTCGCGGGCGGCCCGGGCGGGGTCGTCGGCGATGAGCTCGCGCATCCGCCGCTGCTGGTCGGCGCGGGCCCGGTTCTCCGGCTCGGTGAGGGTGACCAGGTACAGGTCGCGGCCGCGGGTGCTGGTGCCGATGATCTCGGCGCTGACCCGGTCGGAGTCGTCCATCAGCTCGTTGAGGGCCGGTGCGAGGTCGTGGTACGGGGTCAGGCCCAGTTTGACGGAGTGGTCGCCGGGGTCCTCGGGGTGGACCGGCAGTTCGCTCTGGCGCGGGTAGGGGGTGTCGGGGTCCACCCCGGGCACCTGCGGCGGGGCGGGGGCGGTGAGGGTCCGGGCGGGGTCCTGGAGCGGGACGGCCGCGACGTCGTTGCGTTCGGGTCCGTTGCCGTGCTCGCGCAGGGCGGGGTCGGCCAGGACCGGGGCGGGGGCGCCGAGCACGCCGGCGGCGACCACTGCGGCCACGGCCGTCAGGGCGGCCCTCCGGCGGAGGGGCGGGGGTGGGTACACGGGGGTCCTTCCTGGGGGCTTCCCTGCTTCCTACCCGCGAGTGGCCGGTGGGACAAGGCGGTCCGCCGTGAAAACCGTGTTGCGTGCGGCGTTCCGCCGGATGACCACTCCTTGGGGCGGGCCCTGCGCCGGCATGGGCCGCCGTTTACCCGCTCCTGGGGTCCGGACGGTACGGATCCGCCGTGGGGGTCGCCACGCTCCCCCGGATCCCCTGTCCTGTAGGGGATCGCGCCGACGTAATCCGGATCACGGAATTCCTCGGGGAAAGCGGGGATTTTCCCGGCCCCCGACCCTTGTTGGAGCCGGGAGTGCGGCCCTTCGGGGTCAGTCCACGGCGCCCCGTCCGAAGACGGTTCACGGCGCCCGCGCACCGCGCGTTCAGCGCACCCCTGACCATCCCGATCCGGTAATGGAGATTCCCCGGTGACCCTTGCCTCCGTGCGCCCCGATCGCCGCCACGCGGCGACCCCGACAACCGTTCCCGCGCCCCCGGCCCCGACCGTCCCGGCCCCCGCGCCGACCCCGGCCTCCGCGGCCCCGACCGCTCCGGCGGCCCGCCCCGCGCCGGGCCGGGCCCGCGCCCTGCTGCTCGTCATCGTGCTGGGCGCCCTGTCCGCCGTCGGCCCGCTGGCCACCGACCTGTACCTGCCCGCGCTCCCGGCCATCGCCGCCGACCTGGGCACGAGCGAGTCGGCCGTCAAGCTCACCCTGACCTCGGTCATGGCCGGCATGGCCCTGGGCCAGCTGGTGGTGGGCCCGCTCAGCGACCGCTGGGGGCGCCGCCTCCCGCTGCTCGCCGGCACCGCCGTGTTCACCGCAGCCACGGTCGCCATCGCCTTCTCGCCCACCGTGGAGGTCTTCACCGTCCTGCGGTTCCTCCAGGGGCTGTCGGCGGCCGCGGGGCTGGTCGTGTCCCGCGCGATCGTGAGCGACGTCTTCGACGGCGAGGCCGCCGCCGTGTTCTTCTCCCGGCTCGTGCTGCTGTCGGGGCTGGCCCCCATGCTCGGGCCGATCCTGGGCGGGCAGCTGCTGCTCCTGGGCCCGTGGCCGGTGCTGTTCGGCGCCCTGGGCGCGGTCGGCCTGCTCACCACCGTCCTGGTCTGGTGGGCGCTGCCCGAGAGCCTGCCCCGGGAGCGCCGCACCGCCGTGGACCCGCGCGGCCAGCTGCGGGTGTTCGGCGCGCTGCTGCGCGACGCGCGGTTCCTGCTGCCGACCCTGACCCTGGCGCTGGGCTTCGGCATGTCGTTCACCTACATTTCCGCGTTCTCGTTCGTGTCCCACAACGAGCTGGGCGCCGACGCCCAGCGGTTCGCCCTGGTGTTCGCGGTGACCACGCTCGGGATGATCCTGGGCAACCAGGCCAACGCCCTGCTGGTGCGGCACGTGGAGATCCACCGGCGGCTGCTGCTGGGCCTGGCCGGCTCGATCGCGTCGGTGGGGGCGCTGGTCGCGCTGGACGCCGCCGGCGCGGCGTCGCTGCTGTCGGTGACCGCGGCCCTGTTCGTGATGATGCTGTTCACCGGGCTGGTCTCGCCCAACGCCACGGCGCTGGCGCTGGCCCACCTGCCCGCCGACCGGGCCGGGAGCGGCTCGGCGCTGCTGGGGACCCTCCAGTTCGGCCTGGGCTCGGCGGTGGCGGCACTGGCCGGCTGGGGCGGCGCGGTGACCCTGGCGGGAATGAGCACGGTGATGCTCGCCTCCGCGGTGGGCGCCGCCGCGGTGTTCTCCCTGACGGCGGTCGGCGCGCGACGCGCCCGGACGCGCGCCGCGTGAATACCGGGTGGATGTCGGCACGGGCCGTTAACCTGGGCGGTTCGTGCAAGGCGACCAGGGGGGTAGCGGCATGTCCACCTTTCCGAACCCGCAGGCCCGTCCGCTGACCGGGCGGGGACCGGCCGACTGGCAGGAGGCGCTGGCCCGCTTGTCCCGGGGGGCGGGGGCCGCGTGGCTGACGGCGGTGCGCCCGGACGGGTCGCCGCACACCCGGCCGGTGCTGGCGGTGTGGGTGGACGGCCAGCCGTTCTTCGCCTCCGGCGCGGGCACCGCCAAGTCACGGCTGCTGGCCGGGGCCCCGCGGGTGAGCCTGGCGTGCACGGTGGCGGGCATGGACGCGGTCGTGGAGGGCACGGCCGAACCGGTCCGCGACCGCGACCGCCTCGCCTGGGTGGCGGCCGCCTACGCCGAGCACCACGGCTGGGCCCCGGTCCCGGGTGAGGGGGAGCTGACCGGCCCGGAGGGCGCCCCGACGGCGGGGCCGCCCCCGTACGGGGTGTACACGGTGGTGCCCTCCGACGTGTACGCGTTCCCCACCGACGAGGACGGCCCGGCGCCCACCCGGTGGCGGTTCGACGTGTGGCCGTGATCACCGGGAGGTGAAACGCCCGATCTCGGGGGTAAGGGTTCGCTGAAGACAAAGGACGGTACAGCCTCGACCCCCCTTGTGGAGGCGGACCCATGCGAACGAAGATCGTCATCTCCACCCTCGTCGTCGTCTGGCTGGTCATCGGCGTGATCGCCGTGTTCCAGCGCGGACTGTTCAGCGACGAGCCCTCGTGTTCCAACGTCGGCTACACCCTGGGCACCGTATTCGTCGGGCCGTTGAACTACATGGGCGTGAACCCGACCATCGAGTGCCCGCCCCTGCCCGAACCCTCGGAGTGACCCGGGATCGCGGATGTGCCGGGGGCCCGCCCCCGGCACTCTTCTCCCCCGGTCGTGGTCCCCCTCAGTCCAGCAGGCGCTCGACGAGGGTCTGCCAGCTGTCCGCCAGCGGGTGGCAGGCGCCCGGCTCCGGCGGGACGGCGTCCTCGCCCATCGCCAGGGACAGCAGCAGGGGCCCCTCCAGAGCCCCGGTGAGCTGGAGCGCGATGCCGTCCAGGTGCGGCGGGGGGACGGGGAGGGCGGCCAGCAGCATGCGGAAGTGCGGGAGGGTCATGCTCACCGCTCCGCCCGGGGCGGGCTGCGCGTAGTCCACCGCGGCCCGGGCGACGGCCAGGTGCTCCAGGAGGAACCCGGTGCGCAGGCGCCCGTAGGCGATCAGCCGCTCCCGGGGCGGTGCGCCCGGTCCCAGGGGCGGCGGCCCGGACAGGACGCGCTCCTGGAAGCGGTACTCGCTGTCGTCGAGCAGTGCCCGGAAGATGCCGGCCCGGGTGCCGAAGCGGCGGAACACCGTGCCCTTGCCCACACCGGCGCGCTCGGCGAGGGCGTCCATGGTCACGTTCTCCACGCCGTTCTCGGCGATCATCTCGCGGGCCGCGGCCAGGAGGAGTTCGCGGTTGCGCGCCGCGTCCGCGCGTTCGGGGCGCGGTTTCCCGAAGGGCACCACTGGGAGGTTCACGGGGCCAATCTACCCCGGGAACAATAAGCGGGGTGAAGTCCGTTTATGATGGCGTGCGAACGCGCGACCGGGCCCTCCCGGCGTGCCGCCGCACCGTGCGCCGTACCCGGCGCTCCGCGACCCCGGCTGAAAAGAGTGAGTTCCGTGAACCTGTTCCGTCTGGACGCCAGCATCCTGCCCGCCGCCTCGGCGAGCGCCGAGATCGCCGACCGGGCCGAGGCCGAGTGGGCCGCGGCCCACCCCGGCGGCACCGTGGTCCGCCGCCACCTGGGCACCGACCCGCTGCCCTCCGACGCCTGGGCCCTGGCCACCACCGCGGGTTTCACCCCCGAGGCCGACCGCACCCCGCAGCAGCGCGGGGCGCTCGACCTGGCCGCGGGCCTGGCCGCCGAGCTCCAGGACGCCGACGCCGTCATCCTGGCCGTCCCGCTGTACAACTACGGCGTCTCCCAGCACTTCAAGGCCTGGGCCGACCTGGTGATCACCGGTGGCGGGACGGGCACCCCGCTGCTCAAGGGCACCCCGACCGTGCTGGTCACCACCCTGGGCGGCGGCTACGGCCCCGGCACCCCGCGCGAGGGCTGGGACCACTCCACCCCCTACCTGCTGCGGCTGGTCTCCGACCTGTGGGAGGCCGACCTCACCCTCATCAAGCGCGAGCTGACCCTGGCGGCCACCACGCCCGCCATGGAGGGGCTGCGCGGCCTCGCCGAGGAGCAGCGCGCCCGGGCCCTGGAGACCGCCCGCGACGCGGGCCGCGCGCTCGCCGCGGGGTGAGCGCGGGGCGGCCCGCCGGGGCGGGCCCGCGGGCCCGCCCTCCCGGCACCCGCCCCGCCGTCAGGCGCGGACGGTGAAGGGGGCCCGCAGCAGGTCCTCCTCGCGGGAGGACGGGCCGACCCGCAGCTCGAAGCCGCCCGGCTCCACCCGCCGCACCCCGGCGGCGTCCACCAGGGTGCAGTCGGCCACCGGCACCTCCAGCACCACCCGCCGGACCTCCCCCGGGGCCAGCTCCACCTGCCGGAAGGCCTTGAGCTCCCGGTCGGCCCAGGTGACCGAGGTGACGGTGTCGGAGACGTACACCTGCACGGTCTCCAGCACCGGCCGGCCGCCGGTGTTGGCGACGGTGACCTCGGCGCGCACGGTGTCGCCCGGGCCCAGGTCGGCCTCGGCGACCACCAGGTCGGAGTACTCCACCCGGGTGTAGGACAGCCCCTCGCCGAACGCGAACGCGGGCCGTTGGGTGAGGTCGGCGTACCGGTCCCCGTGCTGGCCGCGCACCTGGTTGTAGAAGGTCGGCTGCTGCCCGGCGTGGCGGGCGTAGGAGACGGGCAGCCGGCCGGACGGCTCGATCAGCCCGAGCAGCAGTTCGGCGACCGCCCGGCCGCCCTGCATTCCGGGGTTGGCCGCGTGCACCAGGGCGGCGGCGTTCAGGGCCGACTCCGGCAGCACCAGCGGCTTGGAGGAGACGACCACGACCGTCATCGGGGTGCCGGTGGCGGCGAGCGCGTCCAGCAGGGCGGTCTGGGCGCCGACCAGCTCCAGGGTGGCGGTGGAGCGCCCCTCCCCGACCAGCTCGATGCGGTCGCCCACGACCGCCACGACGTGGTCGGCGGCCTCGGCGGCGGCGACCGCCTCGGCGATCATCGCCTCGTCCGGCTCGGCGGGGTGGACCACGGGCGGCCGGGGCTGGCCGTCGGGGAAGGCGGCCCCGGCGGGGTCCGGTCCCAGGCTGCAGATGTCGGCCCCGCGGGCGTGCACGACCTTCCAGCCCTCGGGCGCGTGGTCGCGCAGGCCGTCCAGGACGGTGCGGGTCAGTTCCCGGGGGTGGCCCTCGGGCAGCCAGTCGACCTGGCCGGAGGCGCCCGCCCAGTCGCCGAGCTGGGTGTGGGGGTCGTCGGCGTTGGGGCCGACGACGGCGATGGTGCGGGCGGCCTCGCCGGTGCGGGCCACGGCGCGGCCGCCGGGGCCGGGGGCGCGCTCGTCGGTGAGCGGCAGGGTGCCGTCGTTGGCGAGCAGGACCAGGGAGCGGCGGGCGACCTCCAGGTTGAGGTAGGTGTGCTCCCGGCGGCCGATGACAACGCGCTGGCGGGCGGGATCGGGGTGGCGGGGGTTCTCGAACAGGCCCAGCTCGAACTTGAGCGCGAGGATGCGCGCGACGGCGGCGTCGATCTCCTCCTCGGCGAGCATGCCCCGGGCGACGGCGTCCTGGGCTCCCTCGAAGAAGCCCGGGGTGGTCATGACCATGTCGTTCCCGGCCCTGACGGCGGCGGCCGCGGCGTGGGTGTGGTCGGGCTGGATCTTCTGCTCCCACACCATGCGGCCGACGTTGTCCCAGTCGGTGACGAGGGTGCCGGTGTAGCCCCACTCGCCGCGCAGCACCTCGTCGAGCAGCCAGGAGTTGACCGTGACCGGCACCCCGTCCATGGACTGGTAGCCGAGCATGAAGGTGCGGCAGCCCTCGCGGGCGACCCGCTCGAACGGGGGCAGGAACCAGGAGCGCAGCTTGCGCCGGGAGATGTCGGCCTCGGTGGCGTCGCGGCCGCCCTGGGTCTCGGAGTACCCGGCGAAGTGCTTGGCGCAGGCCAGGATCGCGGTGGGGTCGTCGAGGCCGTCGCCCTGGTAGCCGCGGACCATGGCCGAGGCGAACTCGCCGATCAGGTGGGGGTCCTCGCCGAAGGTCTCGCCGACCCGGCCCCAGCGCAGGTCGCGGGTGATGCACAGGACCGGGGAGAAGGTCCAGTGGATGCCGGTGGCGGCGACCTCGACGGCGGTAACGCGGGCGGCGCGCTCGATGAGCCCGGGGTCCCAGGTGGCGGCCATGCCGAGCTGGGTGGGGAAGACGGTGGCGCCCTCCCAGAAGGAGTGGCCGTGGATGCAGTCCTCTGCGATGAGCAGGGGGATGCGCAGCCGGGTCCGCTCGGTGAGGGCGGCGGCCTCCAGGACGAGCTCCGGGGAGGTGTGCAGCAGGGAGCCGGCGTGCATGTCCTCGACCAGGGGGCGCACCCCGCCCCGGGCGTCCAGCTGGAGCATCTGGCCGACCTTCTCCGGCAGGGTCATCCGCGCGACCAGGTCGGCGACCCGGTCGGCGACGCTCAGCGCGGGGTCGAGGTAGGGGTGCGGGGCGTTCACCAGGGGTTCCTCCTGCGGTGGCGGATTGTAGCGATCGGTCACGGAAAGCCATGGGAGCGATCCCACGGCGTCTACGCTACGACATCGGACCATGGGACGAGGGGGCGGGGAGGCGCCATCCCCTCACCGGCCGCACGGCCCGCCCCTGCGGACGGGTGCCCGCTCCCCGCGGGCCCGCCCCGCGCGCTCCGAGAGGGGCCGGGGCTCAGGCGATGGGGCCGAACAGGTCGGTGCGGTCCAGGTCCCCGGCGTCCAGGGCGTCCAGGGCGGCGCCGATCCTGCGCTCCTCGTACCCGAAGTGGGTCTCCATGACCGCCTCGATGCCGTCGAGGTGGCGGTGCAGTTCCTCGGCGTCCCCGCCCCGCTCCAGGGCCTTCTCCAGGGCGCCGATGAGGTGGTCGAGCATGGAGTGGTCCTGCTTGAGCTGCGCGACGACCGGGGCCAGCCCCGGGTCGGCGGCGACCAGCAGGGGGAAGAGGGTGGCGTCCTCGCTGCGGTGGTGGCCGGTGAGGGCTCGGCAGAACCCGTGGCAGTAGAGCAGCAGGTCCTGTGCCGCGCTCCCGGTGTCCTCGCCGCGGTCGACGGCGGCCCGTGCGACGCCGATCGCGTCGCGCAGCCTGCGGTGGACCGCCTCCAGCTCCCGCCGCCACGCCGCGGCGCGTTCCCCGCCCATCGTCCCCCTCGTCGCCTCGGTCCCCGTGAAGAACCTCCGGAAGGCTAGCAGCCGCCCGGCTGCGGGGTCAGGCGGCGGGCAGGCGGTGGCGGGCCGCGAACAGCCACAGCTCCCGGTACGCCGGGACGGTGTCGGTGGTGCGGCCCGGACCACTGGCGGAGACCGCCCCCGGCCAGGTGTGCCCGCCCCGGGCCACCACCAGGTGCCGGACGTCGGCGCCGCCGGCGCAGCCCGTCCACTCCAGGGCGGTCACGTCGGGTCCCAGCCGCTCCGTCCGCGGCCCCCGGAGGCAGCCGTTGGCCGCGGCCCGGTCGGCGTTCCACCGGGCGACGTCGGGCAGCCCGCGCCCGGGGTCCCCGGTGTAGGGGATGGTCTCGTCCGCGGTGCCGTGGAAGGAGACCACCGGCACCGCCCGGGAGGTGTCGCACTCCAGGCCGTGCGGGTAGAAGGCCGCCGCCACCGGCGCGATCGCCGCGATCCGCCGCGGCGCCGCGCAGGCCAGCACGGCGGTGAAGCCGCCCCCGTTGGACATGCCCGCGGCGTAGACCCGGGTGCGGTCCACGCAGGTCCGCGACTCCACCGTGTCCAGGAGCGCGTGGGTGAAGGCGACGTCGTCGGCCCCGGGCGGGGAGTAGGGGGCGCCCTGCCAGGCCGACCGGTCGTCCTCGCCGGTCAGCGCGTCGGGCAGCACCACCACCGCGGGCAGCCCGGTCAGCCCCGAGTACCCGGCCATGCCCTCGGCGCTGCCTCCGCGCCCGTGGTAGGCCAGCAGCACCGGCCAGGCGCGGCCGGGCGTGTACCCCCGGGGCAGGTGGACCAGGTACTCGCGCTCCACACCGTCGCTGACCAGGGAGTACCGCACCGCCTCCCCCGGTTCCTGGGGCGCGGGCAGCCCGCAGCCCGTGGAGCGGTACCCCGGGTCCGGGTCGTGCGGGACCGCCGCGCCGGGGGCGGCCACCGCCAGGGCCGCCAGGGCGAGCACCAGCACCGAGCGGACGAGCATGCGCAGGGGCACGCGGTGCTCCTTCCGGCGACGGCATTCGGACAACGAAGACGTTATCGACTTCCCGGTTATAAATCGGTTCTGCTGCGCGCGGCTGTTTTGCTACGTTCGACCCGCGGGCCGTGGGACTTGGGCCGCGACTTCCGAGAACTGCCTTGTACGCACCATTCACGCCGGTCGCGCCAGCACTCCCCGGCCCGCAGCGCGCCGGCCGGAGGCGGCCCCGAACATGACCGACACCTACACCGACCTGCTGGCCTGCGAGGACCTGCTGCTCTTCGCGGCCGCGGCGGTCTCCTCCACGGGTCAGCGCGAGTTCCACACCGGCGCCGACGACCAGCGCCCCGCCCTGGACTTCCTGCACGAGTACGTGCACGGCACCCTGCCCGACCTGTACGGCCTGATGCTCGCCCTGCACGTCAACGACCACAACGCCGCGCGGATCGTGCACACCCTGCTCTCCCGTCCGCGTCCGTCGGCCGACCCGGCGACGCGCGTCCGCGAGAACGGGCTGATCGGCCGCAGGCTGGCGCTCATGCCCCCGCAGCGCGTGTACCGCCTGTTCCGGCGCCTGGCCGCCGAGCGCGTCAACAACCGCCGCACCCGCGCGGTCATGCGCGCCTGGCTGGCCCGCCGCCCCCTGGCGCTGGACGCCCTGAAGTACCGTGCCGGTCTGCGCGCCGCCGCCCGGCACGCCCGGGTGCCGCTGCCGGCCGAGGTGGCCCGGTTCCTGTTCTCCGGCCCCGCCGCCCGCCGCGCCCGCCCCTACACCACCCCTCTACTGGAGTCCCACCGCCGCGCCCACTACGCGGCCCGGGAGCTGTACGGCCTGCCCTTCACCGTCGCCGAGGGGTTCGCCACCCACCACCGGGTGCCCCGGGCCGTGTTCCTGGAGGGCATCGCCGAGCGCACCACCGCCGCCGAGCGGCTGCGCCTGGACCGCGGCGCACGGCGGCTGGGCCTGGACGCCCCGCTGACCGACCTCGGCTCGGCCCCGCTGCTGCGGCTGTGCGTGTACGTGCTCGGGCTGCCCGTGGCCGAACGCCGCGAGCGGCGCGCCGAACTGGAGGCCGCGCTGGAGCGGGCCGCGCTGCGCACCGCCGGCCCGCTGGCCGGGACCTGGCCGCGCACCGCCGCCGTCCTGGACGACAGCTACTCCTCCATCGGTTCGCCGGTGCGGCGCAACCGCCCGCTGGCGCTGGCCCTGGCCTGCCACCACCTGCTGCGGGCGCTGTCCCCGGACGGGTCCTCGCACTGGCTGTCGGGGCGCGCCGACCCGCTCACCGCCCGCCCCGCGGGCCCCACCCGGCTCACCGAGACGATCCTGGACGCCCTGGACACCGGGCCCTCCCGGGTCGTCGTGGTGTCCGACGGCTACGACGACACCCCGCCGCTGCTGTCCGACGCCCTGCTGCTGTGGCGGCGGCGCGTCGATCCCGAGCGGTCGGTGACGATGGTGCACCTGGCCCCGGTGCTGGACACCGACTCCCTGGCGCCGCACCGGCTGTCCCCGGCGGTGCCCACCATCGGGCTGCACGACCCGGCGGTGCTGCCCTCCCTGGTGGAGCTCGCCCGGTTCGGGGAGGAGCGGCTGGGACTGGCCGACCTGCGCGCGCACCTGCTCGCCACCGCCGACACCCTGCTGGCCGCCGACCGCCCCGAGGAGGCCCCGTGACCGAGGCGCAGAGCCTGGACCTGGCCGGGGTCGCCACCGGCACCGCCCAGCAGTGGGGCGGCATCCGCCTGGTGCCGCTGCTGCGCGACGCGCCGGTGCCGGGGCTGCGGCTGCACCCGCTGGCCGACGACGACCTGCGCGACGACCCGTCCGCGGCCCGGGGGTACGGGGGCGCGTGCTGCTACGTCCCGCACGCCTACCTGCTGACCTGGGAGGGCGACGACGCGCCCAGTGCCTCCTACGGGACCCGCATCGTCCCGCCCAAAAGCCCGTCACCGCCCCGGCGCGTGTACCCGCACCCGCGCGCCCACGGGGCGCGGAGGGCCGAGCGGGGGCGGAGCCGGTTCCTGCCGATGCGCCAGGCCGTGGACGGGCTGCTGACGCTGTTCTCCGGCGGCCCCGAGATCGCCTGGGCGGAGTGGTCGCGGAACCTGGTCCACCGGGGCGTCCCCTCCCCCGTCCCCGACGCCCTCCCCGGCAGGGCGATCGGCGGCCTGGCCGAGGCGCTGCGGGTGTTCGAGATCCACCCGGACCAGTGCGGCGTGGCGGTGTACGTGGCCGACGCCCTGGCGTCGGTGCACCTGTACCCCCACCCGGACGACTACCGGGCGCTGCACATGAGCATGCTGCTGGACCTGTTCGGCGAGACCCTGTACACCTACGGGCTGCTGCGGGCGACGGTCCCCCCGCTGTACACGCCGCTGCGGGAGACGCGGGTGCGCTCCCTGGCGGACCTGCGCCGGGAGGTCGCGCGCAGCCGCGACCGGACGCGGGAGGGCCACGACACCCTCATGCTGTCCTCGCTGACCGCCGGGCTGTACCGGAGCGGGCGCGGCACGGACTTCGGCGGGTGGGAGTACTCCGACCCGGACGGCGGGGGCCGCCGGTACCGGTTCCGCACGGGGTGGCTGGCCCCGGAGCCGACCCGCGGGGACGACCTGCACGTCGGCGAGGTGATCGAGGACGGGCGCGGCCGGGCCGCCTACCTCAAGACGCTTCGGCTGTCGGCCGCCCAGGCGCGGCAGGCCCGCCTGCTGTACGCGCTGGGCGCGGCGCAGTGGCGGCTGGAGCAGGCCGCGGCCGACCTCGGGATCACGGAGCCGGCGCTCGTCGACCGGCTGGACCGGGCGGGGCTGGGCCACCTGCTGGCCCCGGGACTGCTCCAGGCCCACCGGGCCGAGCGCCGCCGCGCCGCCCGGCGCCGCTGACACGGGCGCCCGGCCGAGCCACCCACGGGCGACGTGCGGCGGCGGACAGGCCGACGTGCGACGGCAACAGGCGGGCCGGGCGGCGGGCACGGCCGCTCAGCGGTCGGCGGACCGGCCGTCGGCGATGCGGCGTTCGACGCCGTCGAGCAGCCAGGACAGGCCCTCCTCGAAGACCTCCTCCGTCCCCGGCCCCGGTTCGGTGAGGCGCTCGACCGCGGGGAACCGGCCGGAGGGCACGCGGTCGGCCAGGTACTCCAGCTGGGCGTCCGACCAGGCGCGGCCGTCCGGGGCGACCCGGCGGGCGGTACGGTCGGCGTCCACCGCCCGGGCGGCGTGGCCGCGCACGTAGCCGTCCACGGCCCCGATCACCGCGAGGGCCTCGCGGTCGGCCAGGCCGGTGCCCCCGAACACCCGCAGCGCCGAGTCGGTCCAGGCCAGCGCGCCCGGGCCGACGGGGCGCTCCGCGCCCATGAGGTCCACCAGCCAGGGGTGGGCGCGGTAGCCCTCCAGGTCGGCGCGGGCCCAGGCCGCCACCTTGTCCCGCCAGGTCCCGGGCAGGGTGTGGGGCAGCGGCGCCTCCGCGATCACCGTGTCCACCATCAGGGCCAGCAGGGCCGCCTTGTCCGGGATGTAGGTGTACAGGGTGGCCGCGCCCACGCCCAGGGCGGCGGCGACGCGGCGCATGGACAGGGCGGCCAGGCCCTCCACCTCCGCAACCGCGGTGGCGGCGTCGACCACGCCCCGGACGGTGAGCCGGTGCCGGGGCCCGCGCCGGGGCGGGTCGATGCCGTTCCACAGCAGGTCGAGGATCGGCCGCGGGTCGTCCTCGGTCACCACTGGCGCCTCCCGTCCCCTCGACGTACATTGAAACTCCGAACGTTGTACGGAGTATAGCCGGGAGGCCCCATGACCACCCCGCCACCACCCCCTTCCCCCGGCCGGGCGCGGGCCGGGGCGGTGGCCGCGGCCGCCGGGTTCGCCCTCCTCGCCGCCTTCGCGCCCCCGCCGGCGGTCCCGCCCGGCGCTGCGCTGCTGCTGTGGGTGCTGCTGCGCGCCACCGGGACGCCGCTCCCGGCCCTGGGCCTGACCGGCGGAACCCGGTCCGCGCTGGCGGCCGCGGGGACCGGGCTGGCGCGGCGCTGGCCGGGGCGGTCCCGGTCCTGGGCGCGGCGCTGGCCCTGGGCGCCTGGACCCCGGCCGCACCGCCCGCGGCGGCCTGGGGCGCGGCCGCGCTGGCGCTGGTCGCGGTGGTGCTGCCCGAGGAGGCGGTGTTCCGGGGCTACGTCCAGTACGCCCTGGGCACCCGCCGGCGGGGACTCGGCGCGGTGGCGGCGCAGGCCGCCTTATTCGCTCCGGCCGCCGCACTGGTGCAGGGGGACCCGGGCGCGCTCGCCACGGGTTTCGCCTTCGGGTTCCTGCTGGGGTATCTGCGGCTGCGCTCGGGCCGACTGTGGACCGCCCTGGGGGTGCGCGCCGGCCTGCTCCTGGCCGGGATCTGGGCCGCCGGGCTGTCCCCGGCTGGGCGGCGGCGCTGTCGGCCGCCGCGGGCCTGGCCGCCCTGGCGGCCGTCCGCCCGGCGGCCCCGGCCCGTTCCGCGGCGGCCGGGGACCCGCCCCCGCGCCGCGCCCTGGCCCAGAGGGGCGTGCTGTACGACGTCGGCTCCTCCTACCTGCCGGGGCAGCACTCGCGGGAGCGGTGGCGGCCCGACGTGGTGGCCGGGGAGATGCGGGTCATCGCCCAGGACCTGCGCTGCAACGCCGTCACCGTGTTCGGGCACGACCTGGGCCGGCTGGAGGAGGCGGCCCGGTCGGCCCTGGACCACGGGCTGTTCGTGTGGGTGCAGCCGCGCCTGGTGGACGGGACACAGGACGAGATCACGGAGCGGCTCGGCCGCGCCGCCGCCTTCTGCGAGCGGCTGCGCGCCGACCACCCGGACCGGGTGGGGCTCAACGTCGGCTGCGAGCTGTCGGTCTTCGCCCAGGGCATCGTCCCCGGGGACACGTTCGCGGTGCGCACCGCCCGGCTCGCCTGGCTCTTCCCACTGTCGCCGCTGTTCGACCGGAGGCTGGACCGGCTGCTGCGGCGGCTCGCCCGCACCGCCCGGGCCGGGTTCGCGGGCCCCCTCACCTACGGGTCGGGCGGCTGGGAGAACGTGGACTGGTCCCCGTTCGACCTCGTCGGCGTGGACCACTACCTCGACGGCAGGGGCCTGCGCGCCTACCGGGACGGGCTGCGGGCGCTGCGCGGCTGGGGCAGGCCGGTGCTGGTCACCGAGTTCGGCTGCTGCGCCTACGAGGGCGCCCGCGAGGCGGGCGGGTCGGGCTCCGACATCCTCGACTGGAGCGACCCGGGCGACCGCAGGGTGCGGCCGGGGTACCGGCGCAGCGAGAAGGTGCAGGCCGACACCCTGGACGAGCTGCTGGACGTGTTCGAGACCGAGGAGGTGCACGGGGCGTTCGTGTGCATGTTCATCGAGGGCGACTGCCGGTACTCCGAGGACCCCGAGCGCGACCAGGACAAGGCGTCCTTCGGGATCGTGCGCCCGCCCTCCCTGGAGTCGGGCCTGTCCCCCGACGACGGGCACTGGGAGCCCAAGGAGGCGTTCCACCTCCTGGCCCGCCGCTTCGCCGCCGCCCCGGAACCCGGTCCCGGCACCGGCCCGCGGCACGGGTGAGGGGTGTCACGGGGTGCCCGGGCTCCCGCCGGGAAAGGTGGGATGACAGACTTCCACCATGCTCGGCATCACCGACCTGCCCACCTACCTGGCAGGCCTCGTCCTCATCGTGCTCCTGCCCGGCCCCAACTCGCTGTACGTGCTCTCCGTCGCCGCGCGCGGCGGGACCCGTGCCGGGTACACGGCCGCCGCCGGGGTCTTCACCGGCGACGCCGTGCTCATGCTGCTCGCCGCGGCCGGGGCCGCCACCCTCCTGAAGACGAACCCGGTCGTGTTCGCGGTCGTGAAGTTCGCGGGCGCCGCCTACCTGGTCTGGATGGCCTTCGGCATGCTGCGCTCCGCCTACGCCATGTGGACCACCCGGCACCGGCGCAGCCTGGAGCAGCAGGCCGCCGACGCCTCCGGGGCCGAGGCCGCCGAGCGCCCCTACCGGCGGGCCCTGGTGGTGTCGCTGTTCAACCCGAAGGTGATCGTCTTCCTGATCTCCTTCTTCGTCCAGTTCGTCGACCCCGCCTACCCCTACCCCGCGGTGTCCTTCCTGGTCCTGGGCCTGCTGTTGCAGCTGGTCAGCTTCCTGTACCTGTCGGCGCTGATCTTCAGCGGCACCCGCCTGGCCGCCGCCTTCCGGCGGCGGCGCAGGCTCTCGGCCGGGGCCGCGTCCCTGGCGGGCGCCCTGTTCCTGGGCTTCGCCGTGAAGCTGTCCCTGAGCTCCGCCTGACGCCCGTCGCCGGTGCGGGCCGGCTCAGGTACCGCGCAGCTCGCGCTTGAGGATCTTGCCGGAGGCGTTGCGCGGCAGGTCGTCGACCAGCCGGACCGCCTTGGGCGCCTTGAACGCCGCCAGGCGTCCGCGCACGTGCTCGGCCAGCGCCTCCTCCAGACCCTCGGTGTCCGCCCCGGCGGCGGGCACCACGAACGCCGTCACCGCCTCGATCCACTTCTCGTCCGGCGTGCCCACGACGGCCGCCTCCGCCACCGCCGGATGGGTGTACAGGGCGTCCTCCACCTCGCGGGAGGCCACCAGCACCCCGCCGGTGTTGATGACGTCCTTGATCCGGTCCACCACCTCGATGTAGCCCTCGGCGTCGGCGCGAACCAGGTCGCCGGAGTGAAACCAGCCGCCGCGGAACGCCTCCTCGGTCTCCTCCGGCTTGTCCCAGTACCCCTGGCACAGCTGCGGCGACCGGTACACCACCTCGCCCGGCTCCCCCGGCGGGACGTCCTCGCCCTTGTCGTCGACCACCCGCAGCTCCACGAACAGGGCGGCCCGCCCCGCCGACGCGGGCCGGTCGGCGTGCTCCTCCGGGCGCAGCACGGTGGCCAGCGGACCGATCTCGCTCTGCCCGAAGCAGTTGTAGAACCCCAGGTCGGGCAGGGCGCCGCGGAGCTTCTCCAGGACCGGCCCGGGCATGATCGACGCCCCGTAGTAGGCCTTGCGCAGGCTGCCCAGGTCGCGTTCGGCGAACTCGGGGTGGTTGGCCAGCGCCACCCACAGGGTGGGCGCGGCGAAGAACGCCCCGTGCCGGCCCGCCTCGATGCGGCGCAGCAGGTCGGCGGGGTCGGGCGCCTCCACCAGGGTGTTGCGCGCGCCCACCGCCAGCCACGGCATGAGGAAGACGTGCATCTGGGCGCTGTGGTAGAGCGGCATGGCGTGCAGGGGCTCGTCGTCGGCGCGCAGGTCCAGGCCCACCACGCACGACAGGTACTCGTGCACGAGCGCCCGGTGGGTCATCATCGCGCCCTTGGGCCGGGAGGTGGTCCCGGAGGTGTACAGCAGCTGCACCAGGTCGGTGTCGGCGGTCTCCACCCCCAGGTCGGGGACGGGGCCCTCCGAGGCCGCGGCCAGCAGGCCGCCGGGGGTGTCGCGCAGCTCCACGACCTGTTCCACCCCGGCGCCGTCGCGGACGGCGTCGACCGCCGAGCGCAGCGCGGGGTCGGCGAGCACCATGGTGCTGCCGGACTGCTCCAGCAGGTAGAGGAGCTCCTCGCCCTGGAGGGCGTGGTTGACGGGGACGTGGACCAGTCCGGCCCGCGCGCAGGCCAGGAACCCGATGAGGTAGGCGTCCGAGTTGCGGCCGTAGGCGGCGACCCGGTCCCCCCTGGCCGCCCCCAGGGCCAGCAGCCGGGCGGCGGCCCGGGTGACGGCCGCGTCGAGCCCGGCGTAGGTCCAGGTGCGGTCGCCGAAGACCAGCGCGGTGCGGTCGGGGGTGCGCGCCGCGCTGCGGTGCAGGACGCCGTCGACGGTGCTGGAGGTGGTGGGGCTCAAGTCGCCTCTCCCTGTTCGCCGGTGCGCCCCTCCGCGGGGCGCGGACACCCCCATCCTGGTGTGACCGGGGCCACTCGGACAAGGGCCGCCCGGCCGGCGGGGCGGCTCCGCGCCCGGGCCCCGCCGGCCGGGCGTCAGCCCTTGAGTGCCCCGGCCATCAGGCCGCGCATGAAGTAGCGGCCCAGCACCAGGTAGACCACCAGCGTGGGCAGCGACGCCAGCACCGCCGCGGCCATCTGCTGGTTGTAGGGCACCACCATCGACCCGGCGACGTTGTTCAGCTGCACCGTCACCGGCCAACTGTTAGGGCCGGTGAGGAAGACCGCGAACAGGAAGTCGTTCCACGCCGAGGTGAACTGCCAGATGAGCGTCACCGCGAACGCCGGCGCCGACACCGGCAGCACCACCGACGCGTAGGTCCGCAGCATGCCCGCCCCGTCCACGCGCGCCGCCTCGATCAGGGTCCGCGGGATGCTCGCGTAGTAGTTGCGGAAGATGAGCGTGCAGATGGGGATCCCGTACACGGTGTGCGCCAGGATCAGCGGGAACACCCCGCCCATCAGGTTCGCGCCCACCAGCATCTGCTGGAGCGGGATCATCACCGCCTGGTAGGGGATGAACATCCCGAACAGGAACAGCGTGAACACCGTGTCCGCGCCGGGGAACCGCCAGCGCGCCATCACGAAGCCGTTCATCGACCCCAGCACCGCGGAGACCGCCGCGCTGGGCACCGCCACCGCCACGCTGTTGCGCAGCCCCGAGGACAGGGCCTCCCAGGCCGCCGCCCAGCCCTCCGTGCTCCAGGTCTGCGGCGGCGACCACGCCCGGGCCGCGGTCGCCTCGGCGAAGGGCTTGAACCCGGTCACCAGCAGCACGTACATCGGCAGCAGGAACAGCACCGCCAGCGCGAACAGGACGGCGAACCTGACCGCCTGCCCGCGGCGGGTGGTCCCCGCCGCCCGGCCGCCGGGCGCGGTCACCCGGTCGGGCGCGCTCTGAACACTCAACGGCCCTCGCTCCGTTCCTTGCGCACCGTCCACACCAGGTAGGGGACGACGAACAGCGCCACCGCGAACAGCAGGTAGGAGGCGATGGTCGCGCCCTTGGCCGGGTCGCGGACCTCGAACACCATCGCCCACATGTACACGGCGGGCACGTCCGCGACGATCTGCTGCCCGGCGATGGCGATGATCAGGTCGAACACCTTCAGCGACATGTGGCCCAGGATGATCACCGCGCTGAGCAGGACCGGCCGCAGCTGCGGCATGACCACGTGCCGGTACACGCCCCACTCCGAGCAGCCGTCCACCCGGGCCGCCTCGCGCAGCTCCTCGGGCACCCCGCGGAACCCGGCCAGGAACAGCGCCATGATGTACCCGGCCAGCTGCCAGATCGCGGGCAGCGCCATCGCCGCCATCCCCAGGTCCGGCGCGGTCCACCAGTCGTTGACCAGGAAGTCCAGGTTGAAGTGGACGAACAGGGCGTTCAGGCCGGTGGCGCGCTCGGCGGGGGCCGGGTTCATCAGCCACCGCCACACCACACCGGTGGCGATGAAGGACACGGCCATCGGCGCCAGGAACAGGGTGCGGAAGACCGGCTCGCCGCGGATGCCCTTGTCCAGCAGCAGTCCCAGCAGCCAGCCCAGCACCAGGGCGCCGCCGACGAACACCACCGTGAACACGACCGCGTTGCCCACCGCGGCCGGCCAGCGGGCCTCCTGCCACAGCGCGACGAAGTTGACGAGGCCGACGAACTCGCCCTCCTGGATCGGCGCGTGCTTGTCGCTGAGCGCCAACCGGAGGTTCCAGCCGATCATGCCGTAGACGAAGACGCCGATGAGCAGGATCGACGGGGAGACCAGCAGCAGCCCGGGCAGCCAGGCGCGGGCCCGGTGCAGCGCGCGGCGCGGCGCCGGGCGCGGGCCTCCGCCGGAGGTGCGGCCGGGGCCGCCGCCGACGGCGGCCCCGGACCGGTTCGGCGACGTGCTCATTCGGCCCGCGCGGCCGTGACCAGCGCGTCCTGGAGCGCCTCGACGTCGCCGTCGCCCAGGTAGAGGCCGACGGCGGTGTCGACGTCGTTCTTCCACCGGTTGCCGACCGTGACCCCGTGCCAGAACGAGCCCGCCAGCTCCGGCCCGGACTGCCACTCGGCCAGGGCCGACTCCAGGTAGGGGCTGTCGGCGTAGTTGGCGGGGTCGGCGTCCTCGCGGGCGGGGATGGAGCCCTTGAGGGGGTTGAAGATGTCCTGGCCCTCCCGGCTGCCGACCAGCTCGAGCCAGGTCAGCGCCGCCTCCTCGTTGGGCGCGCCCACGGGGAGGGTGAAGCTGTCGGAGAGCCACATGTAGGTGCCCTCGGTGCCGGGGGAGGCGGCCCAGTCGTAGTCCTCGCCCGGGACCGCTCCCAGTTCGTCGAAGTACCCGGCGGCCCAGTCGCCCATGATGTTGAAGGCGGCCTCGCCGTCGGCGACCCGGCGCGCGGCCTCCTGCCAGTCCTCGGCGGCCGACTCCTCCTGGGTGTGCTCCATGATCCGGTCGAACGTGGCCAGCGCCGCGGCGACCTCGGGGGTGTCCCAGTCGGCGCCGGGCTCCCACAGGGCGTTGTAGGCGTCGGTGCCCAGCGAGCCCAGCAGCACCGACTCCAGCAGGTGGTCGACCGTCCACTGGGCGCCCACCGCCATGGGGATGGCGTCGGTCTCCTCGGCGACGGTCTCCAGCGCCTCCACCAGCTCCTCGGGGGTCTGCGGCGGGGCCTCGATCCCGGCCTCCTCCAGCACCGCGGGGCTGTACCACATCACGTTGGAGCGGTGGATGTTCACGGGAACGGAGTAGACGCTGCCGTCGTAGGTGATCTGCTCCACCAGCTGGTCGGGCAGGGCGTCGTGCAGGCCCTGCTCCTCGAAGAAGTCGTCCAGCGGGCTGAGGTAGCCCGCCTCGATGTAGTCCTGGAGCTCGGCCCCGGCGTGCCCCTGGAAGGAGTCCGGCGGGTCCTGGCTCTGCAGGCGCCCCTCCAGGACCGCCTGGGCGTTGGTGCCCGAGCCGCCGGCGACGGCGGCGTTGACGAACTCGATGTCGGGGTTCTCGTCCTCGAAGCGCTCGATGAGCGCGTTCAGGCCGGCCTCCTCGCCGCCGCCGGTCCACCAGGAGAACACCTCGACCCGGTCTCCGCCCCCGTCCCCGCCGCCCCCGCACCCCGAGGCCACGAGCGCCAACCCGAGCGCCCCCGCCGCGACCGACCACCGCCGTGCACGCATGATCTCTCCTCCCGGAGCGGCGGGGCCGTCTCACGAAGGCGCCCGCCCATCGTGTCGTGGATCACAAAAGCCGTCTGCCGTGCCATCCTTTGCAGTCCGCGCACAACGGGTCAAGGGCTGTAGGGATCCGACGCCGAGGCGTGACCTGACGGCCGTTCCCGTATATGGGAGCGTGACCACACCCGCCTCAGGGCACCAGCCCGTTGACGACCACGGACCCCACGCCGACCCCTATACCGCTGTCCCGGCGGGAGTAGGCGACGACCGCGCCGGGCACCGGGACGACCAGGGCCCGCCCGACCTCGGGGCCGGCGTCGATCCCGATGCGCCGCGGTTCTCCACCGGCGGCACCGTCCAGATCGATGACCAGCACCGTGTCCGAGCCCTGCGTTCCCACCATCGCCTCCCCCAGGGGCAGGCCCCGGGCCACCTCCTCG
Source organism: Nocardiopsis changdeensis (assembly GCF_018316655.1). Lineage (GTDB taxonomy): Bacteria > Actinomycetota > Actinomycetes > Streptosporangiales > Streptosporangiaceae > Nocardiopsis > Nocardiopsis changdeensis. Next base: position 3,793,693 of record NZ_CP074133.1, read on the forward strand.
TACCGTTGCGAGAGCTCGGTGGTGCCGACCACTTCCCCGGCTGCGCTCGTGCGGTGCATCAGCACGGGTTCGGAGCCGCCGGGGTCCTCCATCACCACCGCGCCCCCCGTGTCCAGGCGCAGGTAAGCGCTCCGGTCCGGTATGCCCCCATTGGCGAACAGCAGGTGGTCGGGGACGATGCCGACCTCCTCCCCGGTGTGCACGTTCAGGGCGACGTCCGAGGTCAGGACCACCGGATCGGTCCCGGGGCGGGCCGGACCGCCCAGGACGAGGATCGGGGCCGCCTTGTCCGGATCGCCCGGACGCTCGTCCCGCCACAGCAGCTCACCGGTGGCCAGGTCGTACCCCGTCACCACGGCCCTCTCCCCGAGGCGCTCCATCTCGTCGCGCTGCTCCCCGTACTCCAGGTCGGCCCAGCGGGGTTCGGCGCCGGGGTCGCGGTCGGTGCACTGCGCACCGACCAGGACGACCCCCTCCTGGACCGCGAGCCCGCCTGTGTCGGCCGTACAGGCGCGGTCGGGGTCCGACGACCCCACCGGCAGCCGCCACTCCCCGCCGCCGAAGGGGTCGTAGAAGGTCAGGACCTCCTTCCACTCCGAGATATAGGAGGGAGAGTGCTGCGGGAAGCGGGCCACCGAGAAGGCCGGCCCGTCCGATTCCCGCTCCTCGAAGGGCCCCTCCTCGACCACCCGGCCGGTGGCGGTGTCCAGAACGGTGCGGATCCACTCCGTCTCCCCGGCCGACGGCTCCTGCTGCGGGTGCGGAGCGTGAACCACGTAGGCGCGCTCCGGCCCGTCGGGGAGTACCCCGGTCTCCAGCACCGGGCTGTAGGGCCTGCGGTAGGTCCACAGCACCTCACCGGTCTCTCCGGCCAGGCCGACCAGGCCGTCGTCCAGAACGACCAGTGGACCGTGCGTCCCGGCCTCCACCCGTCGCACCGCGGTGCTCTCGGGGGACCGCCAGGTCCACCCCGCCCGGGTGATGTCGGTGGGCACCTCGGGGGCGGCCCCCGGGGCCGCGTCGAGGAAGGTGTGCTCCAGCGGCCGGTACCGGGCCGCGGGCCCCACCAGCGCGGCGCACAGCGCCACCACCAGCACGCCGGCCGCCAGGCCCCCGTACCGGTACCGCCGCGCCCTCTCCGGCCACCTGGCCGATCCGGCCAGGAACAGCACCGCTCCCAGGGAGACCAGCGGCAGCACCGCCCACAGGGCGAGCGTCCGCTCCGACTCCCCGAACACCGTCGGGTCCGCGGTCGGCGCGAAGGAATCCGCGGGGAAGGCCGGGACAGAGCACAGCACGGCGAGGGCGGCCGCCCCCGCCGACCACAGCACCAGGCTCCGGGGCGGCGGCTCCTCCGGCCGGCTCATCCGGTACCCGGCCGCGACCGCGACCACCGTGGCGGTGATCAGCGCCACCGGCACCGCGAACACGCCGTTGCGCACATCCTCGTGGGGACCCTCCGGCGGTGCCCCCGGGGGCAGAGTGAACGCCCACACCCCGAACACCACCGCGGCCGCCGTCACCCCGATCCCCGCCCATCCGAACGCCGACCGCACCCGAGCGCCCATCGGCGGCCCCCTGTCCCTCGTGTCCCGATTCCGCACGCGGGAGGACAGCGTAGACCGCCGGTGGGTGCGCGTTCACAGCGGGTCGCGGTTCACCGGAGGGTGAACTCCCCCTTCGGGCCGCGCAGGACGGCCTCCAGCAGGGGCTCCGGGCCCTGTGCCAGGTCCAGGTCCACGCCCAGCGCCGCCAGCGCCCGGCCCGCCGCCCCCGGGTCCGGGTGCTCGGCGCGCAGCGACACCAGCTCCAGCGCGGGCAGGTCGCCCAGCCCCGGCTGCGGGGTGCCGCCCCAGTCGATGAGGAACGGCACCGGCTCCGGGTACCGCTCGCTCTCCTTCTTCGCCAGCGACCACCGCAGCTCGCGCCCGTCCGGGGTGGCCCGCGACCACGGCTCGGCGTCGCCCGGGTCGTGGCCCGCGGCGCGGGCCCGCGCCACCGCGGCGGCCAGGTCCGCGACCCCCACCGCGAACGTGGCCAGGTGCGGCCGCTCCAGCGACGCCAGCCCGAACACCCGCACCGGCCCCGGGTCGGCCCGCTCGGGGTCGGGCCCGATGACCTCCAGGTAGTGCGGCGCCCGCTCGCCCTCCACGGTGAGCGCCACCAGCGCGTTCGCGCTCCCCACCGGGTGCCGCCCGCCCGGGGCCGGCCGCACCCCGGTCAGCTCCTCGAACGCGTCGACCCCCTCCGCCAGGTCGGGCACCGCGTACACCAGGTGGTCGAGCGCCTTCGGGAATCCCATTCACTGCTCCTCGGTCGGTCGGGGCCGGCCGCCCCCGCGGCGGCCGCGTCGGGCGCGCGGTCGGGCCGCGGAGCGGCCGCTCCACGACCGGGCCCGGTACGGTCCCGGCCACGGTATCCCCCGGTCCCGGGGCGCCGCCGCCCGGACCCGGGGAACAGCGTTGACCCGGCGCGCCGGGATCGGTACCTTCTCCGGGTTCCCCCGCTTCTCCCCGTGCCCCCGCCAGAGAAGGCCCCGCAGCCCCACCTTCTTTGAAAGGCCCCTCCTTGCCGTACGGCACCCACGAGCAGCAGGCCCCCGCCCCCTCCCGCCGCAGGGCCCTGGCCCTGGCCGCCGGGCTCGGCGCGGCGGTCCTCGCCGCCGACGCCCTGCCCGCGCACGCCGCCGAGCGGACCTGGCGCACCTCGGGCCCGAACGTCCCCGCCATGGCGCACTTCGACACCGTCATGCGCGACTACATGCAGGCGCGCGGGATCAGCGCCGGATCGCTGGCCGTGTCCCGCCAGGGCAGGATCGCCCTGGCGCGCGGCTACACCTGGGCCGACCCCGCGGTGGCGACCACCCGGGAGACCGACGTGTTCCGCATCGCCAGCCTGAGCAAGAACATCGCCGGGACCGCCGCGATGCTCCTGGCCCAGCGCGGCGACCTGGACCTGGACGCCCCCGTCGGCGACTTCGTCGACCTGTCGCCGCTGCCGGGCCGGACCGCGGACCCCCGCCTGGGACAGGTCACCGTCCGGCGCGCCCTCCAGCACCTCGGCGGCTGGAACCGGGACGTCTCCGGTGACCCGCTGTGGCGCGACCACGCCCTGGCCGCCGAGTCGGGGTTCGGGCTGCCGCTCTCGGAGGAGGACGTGGTGGCCCATGTCAGCGGCCTCCCGCTCGACGCCGCCCCGGGGACGGCGTACTCCTACAGCAACTACGGCTACCTCCTGGTGTCGCGGGTGATCGCGGCGGTGACCGGCTCGACCTTCGAGGACTTCACGGTCTCGGACGTCCTGGGGCCGGTGGACGTGGCGCGCATGCGCGCCGGGCGCTCGCTCGCCCAGGGCCAGGCGGGCGAGGTGCGCTACGAGTCGAAGTACACCGCGACCACCGTCCTGGACGCCTCCGGCGCGAAGGTCCCCACCCCCTACGGCGGGTTCAACCTGGAGAACCAGCTGGGCAACGGCGGGTGGGTGGCCTCCGCCGTCGACCTCGTGCGGTACTGCACCGTCTACGACACCCCCGGCGCGGCCGGGGTGCTGACCCCCGCGTCCATCGACGAGGTGATGGCGGTCCCGGAGACCGGCGGCGGGGCCACCCACTACGGGCTGGGCTGGTACGTGCGGCCGACCGCGAACGGGCGCAACACCTGGCACTTCGGCAGCATGCCCGGCACGTACACGTTCCTGGCCCGGTCCAACGGGTACACGATCGCGGCGCTGTTCAACCGGCGCGGTGAGGGCGACGGGCTGAACTGGGGCGAGATCGACCCCAAGCTGTGGTCGGCGGTCAACGCGGTCGGCACCTGGCCGTCCGAGGACCTCACCCCCCGCTACTTCTGACCGGCGACGCGGGCGGGGCCGGGGCGGCCCCGCCCGCGCGGGACGGCGGGACCCGCGCCGGCCTTGCCGCGAGCCATCCCATGGCCCTACGTTGTTCGATGTTCAACGAACCACTCCATGGGAGCAACAGTGAGAATCCTTGTCGTGGGCGCGGGCGCCGTCGGCGGCTACTTCGGGGCCCGCCTGGTCCAGGCGGGCCGGGACGTCGACTTCCTGGTCCGCCCGGCCCGGGCCGACCTCCTGAACGAGCACGGCCTGCGGGTGCGCGACCTGGACGGCTCCGTGGAGGCGGTCCCCGTCACCGCGGTCACCGCCGACACCCTCGCCCCCGACTACGACCTGGTGGTCCTGGCCGTGAAGTCCTACGGGTTCGACGCGGCGCTCAAGGACATCGCCCCCGCCGTGGGCCCCGGCACGGCCGTGCTGCCCTTCCTCAACGGCATGCGGCACATGGACGCCCTCATCGACCGGTTCGGCGCCGACCGCGTGTACGGCGGAGTGGCCATGGTGCAGACCCGCCTGGGCGAGAACGGCGAGATCGTCGAGGTCGGCAGGATGGCCCAGCTCATCTACGGCCCGGTCTCCGACACCCCCGTCGTCCCCCTGGACGCGGTGCACGCCGCCCTGGACACCGGGACGTTCTCCGCGACCGCCGCCGAGGACGCGGTGCAGGAGCTGTGGGACAAGTGGGTGTTCCTGGCGAGCATGGGCGCCTGCAACTGCCTGATGCGCGGCCCCATCGGCCGCATCAACTCCGCCGAGGGCGGCCGGGAGTTCTCCCGGGCCGTGTTCGAGGAGGCCGCCGCCGTCGCCGCCGCGTCCGGGTACCCGGTCCGGCCGAAGGTGCGCGAGCGCGCCGACCGGATGCTGGGCGACACCACCGCCGGGACCACGACCTCCCTGTACTGGGACCTCACCCACGGCAACCCGGTGGAGGCCGACCACATCATCGGCGACCTGGTGGCGCGCGGCCGCGCCCTGGGCGTGCCCACGCCGATGTTCGCGCTGGCCGACCTGCACCTGCGGGTGTACGAGGCCGGGCGCGCCTGAACCGCCGCGTGCCCGGCGGGGCGGCGGGTATCCTCCCCGCACACCCCCTCGATCGGAGTCCCATGCCCCGCCGCCACCGCCCCCTCCCCCTGCTGCTGTGCGCCCTGCTCGCGACCGCCTGCGGGAGCGGCCCCGCCGCCGACGGTGATCGGGAGGAGGGGGCGGAGCAGGTGCGCGACCACCCGTCGGCCCCCGTCCCCGAGGGCACCGGGTCGCGGACGGCCGGGGACGTCAACGGCGACGGCTACCCCGACCTGGTCTTCGCCGCCGGCATGGACACCGAGAGGCTGACCGACACGGCCGACCGCGTCATCGTCGTGTACGGCTCCGCCCGGGGCCTGGACCCCGCCACGCGCACCGTGCTGGACCCGGGGCCGGTCCGCGCGGTGGCCGTTCCCGGCACCGGCGGCGACGGCACCCGCGGGGAGGCCGCCGACCTGGACGGGGACGGGTTCGCCGACATCCCCCTGGTCCACCACCCGGAGGGGGAGGACGGCCCCGCGGTGCACGCGGTGTACCGGGGCGGCCCCACCGGGCCCGGCGCCGACCCGGTCCCGCTGGCCCTGCCCGAGGACGGGATGTCGCCGTCGGGCTGGCCCCCGGCCGCGGTCGGCGACTTCGACGCCGACGGGGCGGCCGACCTGGCGCTGGTCCGCGAGGACGGCACCGGCGGGCAGGAGGAGATCACCGTGCTGTACGGCCCGATCGGCCCGGACGGGGCCCCGGCCCGTACCGGCTCGCGCCCCTTCCCGTCCTGGATCGGCTCCCTGGTCGCCGGCCCCGCCGGAACCGGCGGTTCCCCGCTGCTGGTGCAGCACTCCAGCGACGGCGAGCAGACGAGCAACACCCTGCTCCTCACCGGCCCCGGCGACCCGGCCGGCTGGGCGCAGGCCGACACGGTGGGCGGGTCCATGGCCGCCTTCGGGGACCTGGACGGGGACGGCGCCGCCGACCTCGTCGTGGGCGACGACGGCAACCGCAACAACGAGCCCGGGTACGAGACCGAGCCCCCCGAGATCCACCACCGCCTCAACCTCTACCCCGGCCCCCTCACCGCGGACCCGGGCGACCCGGTCGGCCTCGACCTGCCCGGGGAGGCGACCGCCGCCTACGGCGGCACCCGGGCCCTGGCCCTGTGCGACACCGACGGCGACGGCACCCGGGAGGCCGCCGTGGGCCGCGCCGGGCACGGGGTCGACACCGTGCACTGGGCCGACGGGGCCCTGCGGGTCGCCGACACCCCGCCCCTGGTGCGCTCGGGCCCCGAGGAGGGCCCGCTGGCCGGCGGCTCCGGGACCGAACACGTGGCGGGCCTGGAGGGCTGCGCCGACCACGACGCGAACGGCTCCGACGAACTCCTGCTCTCCTACTCGCCCGGGCCCCGGTCGCCCTCCCCGGCCCGCTGGTGGGTCACCGACGGACGCGAGGACCTGGCCTCCTTCGACAGCGCGGCGTTCGGGGACTGACCCCGCGCCGCGGCGGGGTTCGGCGGGGCCCCGCGGCGGGCAGGACCCTGGGAACGCACCGCGCCCCGCCCCGCCGCCGGGGGCCGGTCGCCGGCCCCGGGGACCGCGCCGGTTAGGTTACCCCTGCAAACGTGCGGGGCGTACACGGGATGCGCCCACCGTCGACGGGGCCGGTGGCGCACGCGCGATGCGGCCCGTGCCGTTCCCACCGACCAGAAGGACACCATGTTCCGTACAGTGCTTGTGGCCAACCGGGGCGAGATCGCCATCCGGGCCCTGCGCGCCGCCTACGAACTGGGCGCCCGGACCATCGCGGTCTTCCCCCATGAGGACCGCAACTCACTGCACCGGCTCAAGGCCGACGAGGCCTACCAGATCGGTGAACCGGGCCACCCGGTCCGCGCCTACCTTTCCGTCGACGAGATCGTCCGCGCGGCCCGCGAGTCCGGGGCCGACGCCGTCTACCCCGGGTACGGGTTCCTGTCGGAGAACCCGCAACTGGCCCGCGCCTGCGCCGAGGCCGGGATCACGTTCGTGGGCCCGCCCGCCGACGTCCTGGAGCTGACCGGCAACAAGGCCACCGCGGTGGCCGCCGCCCGCGAGGCGGGCGTGCCGGTCCTGGCCTCCTCCGCCCCCTCCGCCGACGCCGACGCCCTGGTCGGGGCCGCCGCGGAGATCGGGTTCCCGCTGTTCGTCAAGGCGGTCGCCGGGGGCGGCGGCCGCGGCATGCGCCGGGTGGACCGCCCCGACCGGCTGCCCGAGGCCCTGGCCGCGGCCATGCGCGAGGCCGAGTCGGCGTTCGGCGACCCCACCGTGTTCCTGGAGAAGGCGGTCGTCGACCCGCGCCACATCGAGGTGCAGATCCTCGCCGACGGCGAGGGGAACGTGGTGCACCTGTACGAGCGGGACTGCTCCCTCCAGCGCCGCCACCAGAAGGTGATCGAGCTGGCCCCCGCGCCGGGCCTGGACCCGGAGCTGCGCGCGCGGATCTGCGACGACGCCGTCCGGTTCGCCCGGCGCATCGGCTACCGCAACGCCGGGACCGTGGAGTTCCTGGTGGGCGCGGACGGCTCCCACGTGTTCATCGAGATGAACCCGCGCATCCAGGTCGAGCACACGGTGACCGAGGAGGTCACCGACATCGACCTGGTGCAGTCCCAGATGCGCATCGCCTCCGGCGAGACCCTCGCCGACCTGGGCATCTCCCAGGACACCATCGTGGTGCGCGGGGCCGCGCTCCAGTGCCGCATCACCACCGAGGACCCCGCCAACGGGTTCCGACCCGACACCGGCATCATCAGCGCCTACCGCTCCCCCGGCGGCTCGGGCATCCGCCTGGACGGCGGCACCGCGGCGGCCGGCACCGAGATCAGCCCGCACTTCGACTCGCTGCTGGTCAAGCTCACCTGCCGGGGCCGGGACCTGACCACCGCCGTCAACCGTGCCCGCCGGGCGGTGGCGGAGTTCCGCATCCGCAGCGTGGCCACGAACATCCCGTTCCTCCAGGCGGTGCTGGACGACCCGGACTTCCAGGCGGGTCGGGTCACCACGTCCTTCATCGAGGAGCGCCCGCACCTGCTGACGGCGCGGCCCTCCGCCGACCGCGGCACCCGGCTGCTCACCTACCTGGCCGACGTCACCGTCAACAAGCCGCACGGGGAGCGCCCCCACCTCATCGACCCGTCGGTGAAGCTGCCGGAGCTCCCGGCCGGGTCGCCGCCCGCCGGGTCGCGGCAGAGGCTGGCCGACCTGGGCCCGGAGGGGTTCGCCCGGTGGCTGCGCGAGTCGCCGCGCGTCGCGGTCACCGACACCACCTTCCGCGACGCCCACCAGTCGCTGCTGGCCACCCGGGTGCGCACCAAGGACCTGCTGGCGGTCGCCCCGGTGGTGGCGCGCACCCTGCCCGAGCTGCTGTCCCTGGAGGCGTGGGGCGGGGCCACCTACGACGTGGCGCTGCGGTTCCTGGCCGAGGACCCCTGGGAGCGGCTGGCCGCGCTGCGCGAGGCCGTCCCCAACATCTGCCTCCAGATGCTGCTGCGCGGGCGCAACACCGTCGGCTACACCCCCTACCCCACCGAGGTCACCGCGGCGTTCGTGGAGGAGGCCGCCGCCACCGGCGTCGACATCTTCCGGATCTTCGACGCCCTGAACGACGTGGAGCAGATGCGCCCGGCCATCGAAGCGGTCCGCGCCACCGGCACCTCCGTCGCCGAGGTCGCCCTGTGCTACACCGGCGACCTGTCCGACCCGGCCGAGGAGCTGTACACCCTCGACTACTACCTGCGCCTGGCCGAGAAGACGGTGGAGGCCGGAGCGCACATCCTGGCGGTCAAGGACATGGCGGGCCTGCTGCGGCCCCCGGCTGCGGCCACTCTGGTGGCGGCGCTGCGCCGGGAGTTCGACCTGCCCGTGCACGTCCACACCCACGACACCGCGGGCGGCCAGCTGGCCGCCTACCTGGCCGCCGTGGACGCGGGCGCCGACGCCGTGGACGGCGCGGTGGCGTCCATGGCCGGGACCACCTCCCAGCCGTCGCTGTCGGCGATCATCGCGGCCTTCGACCACACCGACAGGAGCACCGGGCTGAGCCTGGCGGCCGCGGGCGACCTGGAGCCGTACTGGGAGGCGGTACGGCGCGTCTACGCCCCGTTCGAGGCGGGCCTGTCCTCGCCGACGGGCCGGGTGTACGACCACGAGATCCCCGGCGGCCAGCTGTCCAACCTGCGGACCCAGGCGATCTCGCTGGGGCTGGGCGACCACTTCGAGGAGATCGAGGCGATGTACGCCGCCGCCGACCGGATGCTGGGGCGGCTGGTCAAGGTCACCCCCTCCTCCAAGGTGGTGGGCGACCTGGCGCTGCACCTGGTCGGCGCGGGGGTGTCCCCGGCCGACTTCGAGGCCGACCCGTCCCGGTTCGACATCCCCGACTCGGTGGTGGGGTTCCTCCGCGGCGAGCTGGGGGTGCCCCCGGGCGGCTGGCCCGAGCCGTTCCGCACCCGCGCCCTCCAGGGGCGGCCGGCGGCCCGCCCGGTGGTGGAGCTGGACGAGGAGCAGCGCGAGGGCCTGGAGAAGGACCGGCGCGCCACGCTGAACCGGCTGCTGTTCCCGGGGCCGACGGAGGAGTTCCAGAAGCACCGCTCGGCCTACGGCGACACGAGCGTGGTCTCCAGCGCCGACTTCTTCTACGGCCTGCGCCAGGGCCGGGAGTGCACGGTGGACCTGGACCCGGGGGTGCGGCTGCTCATCGAGCTGGAGGCGGTGGGCGAGCCGGACGAGCGCGGGGTGCGCACCGTGCTGGCCCGGCTCAACGACCAGCTGCGGCCGCTGCAGATCCAGGACCGGTCGCTGGCCTCGGCGGTGCGCGCCGCCGAGAAGGCCGACAAGAACGTGCCCGGGCACGTGGCGGCGCCCTTCGCGGGCGTGGTGACGCTGGTGGTGGGCGCCGGTGAGGCGGTCGAGGCCGGTGCCACGGTCGCCACGATCGAGGCGATGAAGATGGAGGCGGCGATCACCGCGCCGGTGGCGGGCACCGTCGCGCGGGTGGCGGTCGACCGCGTCCAGCGCGTGGACGGCGGCGACCTCCTGGCCGTCCTGGAGTAGCGCCCGGCGGGCACCCCGGCGGTGCGCCCCCGCCGCGTCGCGGCGGGGGCGCACCCGCGTCCGGGGACGAAGAAGGGGAAAGGAGAGGGAGGGGGCCTGTGTGGTGAGGAGACGCCGTCCGGCCCCGCCCGGGGAGGACGCGCGCGGCGCCGTTCCCCAACCTGATGGAGCCCCCTCACCCGGCAACCGAATCCGTTGCCTCCAACAAATCCTACAACCATCTCCGTTTTTCAGAGCAAAATCCAGACAGATTTCCATTGCCCGGACCTTGACTCACAACGGTGCGCACAGCGCCTGCCCGCAGCCGTACGCGGGTGCGGCGCCCGCCCGCGGCCGGGCGCGGTCCGGCCCCGGCCGCGGGCGGGGCCGTTCACTCCTCGGCGTGCACGGCGCGGGCCGGGGCGGGCGCCCGCCCCCACTCCATACGCGACCACGGCGCCGTCAGCCCGGCGGTGTCGCGGACGGCCACCGGCTCCAGTGTGCTCACGTCCGGCGCCTCGCCGTGGCGGGCGAACACCGACTCCACGTACCGGTGCCCGGTGTCGGCGGCCACGAACACCACCCGCCGCTCCGGCGCCCGCCTCGCCTCCCAGCGGGCCACCAGGTGCGCGGCCCCGCCGGACAGCCCGGCGAACACCGCGTGCTCGCGCAGCAGCGCCACGCTCCCGGCCAGGGCGGCGTCGAACCCCACCCAGTGCACGACGTCGTACAGGGTGTGGTCCACGTTCCCGAAGGGGATGGAGCTGCCGATCCCCGCGATGATGATCTCCTTGTCGCGCACCGCCTCCCCGCCGAAGGTGACGCTGCCGAAGGGCTGCACCCCCACCAGTTCGGTGTCGGGCGCCCGCTCGCGCAGGAACGTCGCCAGCGCCCCGGTGGAGGCGCCCGACCCCACCCCGCCGACCACGGTCAGCGGGGCGGGGTCCAGCTCCTTGGCGATCTGGTCGGCCACCGCCCGGTACCCCAGGTAGTGCACCGAGTCGTGGTACTGGCGCATCCAGTGGTAGTCGGGGTGCTCGGCCAGCAGCTCCCGCACCCGGGCGACCCGCCGGCTCTGGTCGAACCGCAGGTCGTCGGAGGGCGGCACCTGCTCCAGGGTGGCGCCCAGGATCTCCAGCTGCACCCGGGTGGTCCGGTCGATGGTGGTGGACCCCACGATGTGGCAGCGCAGCCCGTACCGGTGGCAGGCCAGGGCCAGGCCGTAGGCGTAGATACCGCTGGAGCTGTCCATCAGGGTGTCGCCGGGGCGCACGACCCCGGTGTCGAGCAGGTGGCGTACGGCCGCCGCGGCCGAGGCCACCTTCATGGATTCGAACCGCAGGCACACCAGCCCGCCGCCGAGGTCGATCAGGTCCGGTCTGCCAAGGGTCTCGCACACGTGGTCGTCCACGTCGTCTCTCCAGGGGTCGGGGGGCTGGTGGGAAAGACCCGGGTGGGGACGAGGCCCGCCCCGCGCAGCCGTTCCAGGGCGGTGTCGATCCGGGCCCCCAGGTCGTCGGCTCGGGCGTCGAAGAGCACACCGGCGACGTTGCCGCTGTGCGCGACCTGGACGCCGACCGCCCCGCACAGGCGGGCGACGCCCTTGAGCGTCCCCAGTTCCGGCTTGGGCAGAACCCGTTGGTTCAGGACGGCGCTCTCGGTGCTGATCCGCCCCACCTCGGCGGCGTCCTGGGCCGCCACCGCCGCGCGCAGGGCGGCGCGCAGGCGCTCGTGGACCGCGGCCTCGCCCCGGTCCACCCGGGCGCGCAGGCCCAGGGTGTTCACCGGTGCGCCCCCGCCGGTGAGGCAGCCCACCACGACCAGGGGCGGCAGCGGGGCGCCCAGGTCCTCCAGGACCCGGCCCTCGCGCTGGGCGAACAGCAGCGCCCGGCCGCCCTCCCACATGATGGGGTCGCTGGCCCCCTCGGCGGCGACGGCGATCCGGGCCACGGTGGCGGGGGCGGGGTCCACCCCGAACGCGGCGCACACCGCGCGCACCGCCGCGGTGACGTCGCTGGTGGAGGAGCCCAGGCCCAGCCCGGTGGGGGCGCCGCCGCGCAGCCGCAGCGTCCCCCCGCACACCCGGGCGCGGCGGGCCGCGCACTCGGCGGCGGCCAGGGCGGCGGCGCGGGCCGCCTTGACCCGGCCCGGCGGGTACACCCTCATGCGGTGGGCGGGGGTGCCGGGCCGGGGGGTGAACACCGCCTCGGTGACGGGGTCGGCCATGGGCAGGGTGACCAGGCCCCGGCGGGGGCGGCCGCCCCGGTCCAGGAACACCCCCTGGACGATCTCTCCGTGGTGGCAGGCGGCGCGGCCGGTGCCGGTGGTCACGAACCGGCCCCCGCCCCGTCGGCGCGGTACCGGTACAGGGCGGTGGGGACCGCGCTGAACTGGGAGAACGGGAAGGGTTCGGCGGACAGGGCGGTGACCCCCTCGCCGAGCAGGGCGCGGGCGGCGGCGGCACCGCTCTGGGCGTACACCACCAGCGGGATCCCGCGCTCGCGGCAGCGCGCGAGGATGGTGTCGAAGCTGCCGTTGCCCAGGGTCATGCCGGTGGCGACCACGGCGTCGGCCTCCTCCAGCACCCCGTCCATGGACGGGGCGACCTCGTCCCCCCACCGGGTGCGGCGCAGGTTGAGGTCGCAGGGCAGGCACTCGCCGCCCCGTTCGCGGATGGCGGCCACCAGCGGGTCGACCACCCCGATCAGCCCGATCCGGCGGCCCTCGGGGTCGGGCAGCAGCCCGGCGATGGCGGCGTCGCGGGCGACAGCGCGCTGCTCGGGGGTGCCCTCGGGCAGGGTGACGGCCTCGGCGCGCGGATCGCGGTGGTGGGGCAGTTCCGCGGCCAGGTGGGCGTCCAGGGCCGCCAGGCGCAGCGGCTGCGGGAGGTCGTCGGCGAGCAGCTCGCCCAGGGGCCGCCCGGACGCCTCGGCGCACACCGCCGGGTCGAGTTCGCCGTCCTCGAAGGCGCAGGCGCCGAAGGCGGGGCCGACCCGGACCAGCACGTACCGGTTGAGGTAGGTGACGTCGCCCCCGGCCAGGCGGGTGCCGTGGTGGACCCAGAACACGCTGGTGGCCACCGGCAGCGGGACCGGGGAGGTGCGGGCCGCCTCGAACAGGTCGCTGAGGGTCTTCACGCGTTCCCTTCCCGGGTCAGGCGGAACAGGTAGGTGAGCACGCCGTCCTCCCAGTCGTGCAGGTGGGCGACCTCGGCGGTGAACCCCAGGTCGGCGGCGCGTCCGATGATGGCGCGCAGGTCGGCGGTGTTGGAGACGATGAGGTGGACCTCCCCGCCCGGGGCGAGCAGGCCGCGTTCGGCGATCTGGGTGAAGAACGCGTCGGTCACCGGCGCGCCCACGCACACGTTGCGCACCACGTCGGGGTCGGTGCTCACCACCTGGCTGACGGCGGGCGGGTTGAAGGTGACGACGTCGAACACGGTGCCGGGGGGCACGGCGGAGAACTGGTCGGACACCCGGGCGGTGAACTCCGTGCCGGGCGCGGTGTCTCCGACGACGGTCCGGTACACAGCCTCGGCGGCGGCGACGCTGGCGGGGTGCACGTCCAGGGCGTGGACGGTGCGGGCGCCGCGCAGGGCGGCCACGGCGGCCTCCACGCCCAGGCCGCAGCCCATGGCGGCGTAGCGGCGGCCGCGCACGTCGATGGCGTCCTCCAGGATCCTCTGGTGGATCATGCGGCTGGTGGCGCCGGGCAGGAAGACGCCGGGGGGAACGTCCAGGGCCCACCCGTTCCACTCGTGGGTCCGGTGGGTGGCCAGGTCGGCGCGGGGCCGGTTGAGGTCGATGATCTGCGCGGCCGGGAGCGGGGGCGGCAGCGTGGCGATGAGCGAACGGTCCACGCGGTTCCTTTCGGGAAGGGGGTCGTCCTGAGCGGCACTATAGAGGAAATGAAAATCGTTGTCATCGAATCGTGAGAACACGGAACGTGATCCGCCCCGCACCCACCGGCGCGGGGTGCCGCGCCCGGAACGGACATTCCCACTTCTCCCCCCGCGAAAGCGGACCACTTCCGGCCCGCCGACCCCACCGCAGACCCGCCGCGGGAGCGAATGTCCCCGACAAGGTCGCTACTGATAATCGTTTTCACTACAGTGGACGAGCAGCCATCACCGCCTTCCGGAGAGTGAGAAACACCGCGTGTCCTCGACAACGGCGCCGAACACCGAACCCGCCGCCCGCCCGGGCGGCCCGCTGCGCGACCCCGCCTTCTGGCGCCTGTGGAGCGCCACCACGGCCTCGGGGCTGGCGACCTGGGCGCTCCCCTTCATCCTGGGCCTGGCCGTCCTGGACGGCTCCCTCACCGCCATCGACCTGGGCCTGGTCCTGGCCCTGCGCACCGCGGGCTTCCTGGCGGCCGTCCCGGCGGGCGGCCTGCTCGCCGACCGGTACTCCCGGCGCGCGGTCGTGCTCTGGTCGGGACTGGCCGCCGCCCTGGCCACCCCCGTCCTCGTCCTGGGGATGGGCTCCTCCACCGCCCTCATGGCGGCGGCCGCCACCGTGGTGGGCGCCGGCCAGGGCGCCTGCCGCCCCGCCTTCCAGGCGCTGACCGCCGAGGTCGTCCCCGAGCACCACCGGCAGCAGGCCAACGCCGCCCTGACGTTCTCCACCCGGGTCAGCACCCTGGTGGCGCCGGGGCTGACCGCCCTGCTGGCGCTGGTCACCGGGCTCTGGGTGCTGCTGCTGGGCACCGCAGCGCTGTGGCTGGTCGCCGCCCTGGCCCCCGCCCGCGGCGCCTCCGCCCCGCCCGCCCGCGCCCGCGCGCCCTTCCACACCGAGTTCCTGGACGGCCTGGCCGAGGCCCGCCGCCACCCCTGGTTCCTGGCCGGGCTGGGCGCGCTCACCGTCGTCATCGCCACCGGCTACTCCGCCACCGGCGTCCTGCTGCCGGTGGCCGGCCGCGACCACTACGGCAGCGAGGCCGTCCTGGCCGGGGCGCTGACCGCCTACACCGCCGGCGCGCTGCTGGGCGCGGTCATCGTGTCCCGCTTCAAGCCCCGCGCCCAGGGGTGGACGGCCCTGGCGGGCCTGGGCCTGTACGCCCTGGCCCCGCTGAGCCTGGTCGCCCCGGTGGGCCCGGTCGTGGTCATGGCCGCGTACGCGGTGGTGGGGGTGGGCATCGAACTGTTCAACGTGCCCTGGTTCACGGCCGTGCAGCGCGAGGTCGCCCCGGACAAGCTGGCCCGGGTGTCCTCCCTGGACTTCCTGTTCTCCTACGGGCTGGCCCCGGTGGGCCTGGCGCTGATCGGCCCGGCGGCCGCCGCCTGGGGCGCCGGCCCGGTCCTGGTCGCCTGCGCCCTGGCCTGCGTGGCCGCCCCGGCCCTGGCGGCGCTGGCCCCGGGCGGGCGCACCTTCTCCTCCCCCCGTCCCGCCCCGGCCCGGAGTACCGCGGACCCCGCCACCGAGCCCGCCGCGGGCTGACCCGCCCGCCGGGCCGTGCCCGCACGAACCCCCGGGGGCCAGCACGCGCCCGCCGACCTCCGGGCACGCCCGCGCGAACGCGCCTCCCGGAGGCCCGGCGTCCGCCGAGGAGCAGGCCGGCTCCGCGGGCGCGTCGGCGCTTCGGGCGGCCGGGCGGGAGGCGGCTCGCACCCCCGGGGTCACGGTCCCGGGCGGTGTCGTGTATGTTTTGAAAACGGTTTTCATTTTCAATGAGAGGAGGCGACCATGCGCGTGGCCGTGATCACCGGCCTGCACCGCCGTGCGCGCGAGCGCGCCGTCGAGGCAGCCCTGGGCCTGCCCCGCACCCTCGTGGTCCACCACGACCTGTCGGAGATCGGCGAGGGAGCCGTCACCCGGGTCACCCGCGACCACCGCGGCGAGCTCGGCCGCGACCCCGTCCACCTGGTCCACGCCTGTGCCTCGTGCACCCTGCGCGAGGACCTCGTCCCCTTCCTGCTGGCCACCGCCGCCATCGGCGAGTACGACCTGTGCGTGGTGGAGGCCTGGGACGGCGTCGAACCCCGCACGGTCTCCGAGGCCGTGGCCGCCCAGCCCGAG
The DNA here is from genome assembly GCF_018316655.1 of Nocardiopsis changdeensis. Lineage (GTDB taxonomy): Bacteria > Actinomycetota > Actinomycetes > Streptosporangiales > Streptosporangiaceae > Nocardiopsis > Nocardiopsis changdeensis. Next base: position 3,809,654 of record NZ_CP074133.1, read on the forward strand.
CTGACCCTCACCGCCGTCGTCACCGCCGTGGACGCCGACCGGCTGCTACCCGACCTGGCCTGCCACGACGACCTCGTCGACCGCGGCCTGGACATCGCCGAGAACGACGAGCGCGCCGTCAGCGAGGTGCTCACCGCCCAGATCGAGTACCCCACCGCGATCGCCCTGCACGGCCGCCGCCACCTGGCCGAGGCCCGCGCCCTGGTCGAGCACCTCAACCCGGCCGCCGCCGTCCTGGACCCCGACGACACCTCCGCCCTCACCGCGGGCCGGTTCGACACCGCCGCCGCGCACAACCGCTGCGACCCGCTGGGCGCCCACCACTGCGGCCGCACCACCGGGCGGGTGAGCACCGTGGTGTGGTCGCGGCGCCGCCCGCTGCACCCCGCCCGCCTGCACGAGGCCATGGACGACCTGGTGTCGATGACCCTGCGCGGCCGCGGCCGCCTGTGGCTGGGCAGCCGCCCCGACACCGTCCTGGTGTGGGACTCCCACCGCGACCTGGCCACCGTGGCCGCCGCGGGCCCCTGGCTGGCGGCACTGCCCGAGGCCGCCCTGGAGATGGTGCCCGAGGCCCGGCGCACCGCCGCCCTCCTGGACTGGGACCCGGCGGTGGGCGACCGGGGCCAGCACCTGGCGTTCACCGGCGTGGACCTGGACGCCGGCCGGCTCACCGCCCTGCTCGACTCCTGCCTGACCACCGACGACGAGACCGCCTTCGCCGACGACCCGTTCGCCGCCGCCGAGAACTGAGAGGACACCCCGTGGCCGACCGCCGCCCCGACAAGAAGAGGGCACCCCGCAAGTTCGCCAACCCGCTGGGCGAACTGGACTACGTCGACTACAAGGACGTCGACCTGCTGCGCCGGTTCATCTCCGAGAAGGGCAAGATCCGCAGCCGCCGCGTCACCCGGGTCACCGCCCGCCAGCAGCGGCTCATCGCCGCCGCGGTCAAGAACGCCCGCGAGATGGCCCTGCTCCCCTACCCCGGGCCGCAGTCCGCCCGCTGACCCCGAAGGAGTCCACCATGTCCCGTATCTGCCAGGTCACCGGCAAAGCGCCCGCCTTCGGCCACACGATCTCCCACTCCCACCGGCGCACCAAACGCCGCTTCGACCCCAACATCCAGACCAAGCGGTACTGGCTTCCCAGCGAGCAGCGGTTCGTCAAGCTCAGGGTGAGCACCAAGGGCATGAAGGTCATCGACGCCCGGGGCATCGAGCGCGTGGTCGCCGACATCCGCGCCCGGGGGGAGAAGGTCTGATGGCCAAGAAGAGCAAGATCGCCCGCAACGAGCAGCGCAGGGCCGTCGTCGCCCGCTACGCCGAGCGCCGCGCCGAACTCAAGCGCCTCATCAAGAGCCCGCACACCGACGAGGACACCCGCGCCGCCGCCGCGGCCGAACTGCGCCGCCAGCCGCGCGACGCCAGCGCCACCCGCGTGCGCAACCGCGACTCCGTCGACGGCCGCCCCCGCGGCCACCTGCGCAGGTTCGGCCTCTCCCGCATCCGCTTCCGCGAGATGGCCCACCGCGGCGAACTGCCCGGCGTGACCAAGTCCAGCTGGTAGCCTCCGCCGCCCCGCGGTCCGGGCGCCCCCGTCCGCTCCTCCTCCTCGCGGCGGGGGCGCCCACCGGACCGTGTTCCCGCGTCCCCCTCCCACCGGGGACGTACGCCCTCTACTATGACAACCGTTGTCATTTCCACAACGTGGCGCGACCGCGCCCCGACCCTCCAGGAGCACGGGTGTCCCCGACCCCAGCACCCCCGCTGACCGCACCGCCGCCCACGGCACCCGCACACCCCTCCGGCCCGCGCTGGCTCACCACCCCCGCCGGCACCGCCACCGCCGCCGCCGTCCTGGCCCTGCTCCTGGCCGCGTCCACCCTGCCCGCCATCGGCCTGGGCACCGCCCTCGTCCCGCCCGCCGAGACCGCCCGCTACCTGTGGGCCGCCCTCACGGGCGGCACCATCACCCCCGACGAGGTCACCCGCTACCAGATCATCTGGAACATCCGCACCCCGCGCGTCCTGCTGGCCGCCCTCGTCGGCGCCGGCCTGGGCGCCGTCGGCGTCGCCGTCCAGGCCCTGGTCCGCAACCCCCTCGCCGACCCCTACATCCTCGGCGTCTCCTCCGGCGCCTCCGTCGGCGCGGTCACCGTCGGCGTGCTCGGCGCCCTGGCCGCGCTGGGCCCCTACGCCGTCTCGGCCGGGGCGTTCGCCGGAGCGCTGGCCGCCACCCTGCTGGTGCACCTCATCGCCCGCACCGCGGCCGGGATCACCCCGCTGCGCCTGGTCCTGACCGGCGTCGCCCTCTCCTTCGGGTTCCAGGCCGTCATGAGCGTCATCGTCTACCTCGTCCCCGGCAACGAGGCCACCTCCACCGTCCTGTTCTGGACCATGGGCGGGTTCGGCGCCGCCACCTGGGGCTCCCTGCCCGTGGTCGCCGTCCTGGTCCTGGCCGGACTGGCCGTCCTGCACTCCCTGGCCCGCCGCCTGGACGCCACCGCCCTGGGCGACGAGACCGCCGCCAGCCTGGGCGTGGACACCGACCGGCTGCGCCGCGTCCTGTTCCTGGTCACCGCCCTGATGACCGGGGCGATGGTCGCCGTCAGCGGCGCCATCGGGTTCGTGGGCCTGGTGGTCCCGCACGTCGTGCGCATCCTCGTCGGCGCCGCCCACCGGCGCGTCCTCACCGTCGCCCCGCTGGCGGGGGCGGTCCTCATGGTCTGGGTGGACCTCGTCTCGCGCACCGTCGCCGCGCCCCGCGAGCTCCCGCTGGGCGTGCTCACCGCCCTCATCGGCGTCCCGGTGTTCCTCGTCCTCATGCGCCGCCGCGGCTACCTGTTCGGAGGCCGCTGATGCGGTTGAGCCTGGACGGCCTCACCGTCGCCATCGACGGCGCCACCCTCGTGCACTCCCTGTCCCTGGACGTCCCCGACGGCTCCGTGGTCGGCCTGGTCGGCCCCAACGGCTCGGGCAAGTCCACCGCGCTGCGCTGCGTCTACAGGGCGCTGCGCCCCACCGGCGGCACCGTCCGCGTCGGCGGCGACGACCTGGCCTCGCTCAAGCCCCGCGAGGGCGCCCGCCGGGTCGCCGCCCTGACCCAGGAGAACGGCAGCGACCTCGACTTCACCGTCTCCGAGGTCGTGGCCCTGGGCCGGGTCCCGCACCAGAACGGCAACGGGCCGCTCACCGCCCGCGAACGGGAGCTGTGCGCGAACGCCATGGACGCCATGGACATCGCCCACCTCGCCCACCGGGGCGTGCTGACCCTGTCCGGCGGCGAGCGCCAGCGCGTCCTGATGGCCCGCGCCCTGGTGCAGGAGCCCCGGGTGCTCGTGCTCGACGAGCCCACCAACCACCTGGACGTGCGCCACCAGATCCACCTCCTGTCGCTGCTGCGCGAGGTCGGCGCCACCACCCTGGTCGTCCTGCACGACCTCAACCTGGCCGCGGCGGCCTGCGACCGGATCGGCGTCCTGAGCGGGGGACGGCTGGTGGCCGCCGGGGCCCCCGCCGAGGTGCTCACCCCCGACCTGGTGCGCGAGGTGTTCGGCGTGGAGGCGACCGTGGTCCCCCACCCGCTGACCGGCGCGCCCCAGCTCCTCTACCGGCTCACCCATCAGGAAGGCACCCCGTGAACCACCCTCCCCTCCCCCTGCGGCCGCTGGCCGCCGTGTCCCTGGCCCTGGCGGCCCTGGCCGCCACCGGCTGCGGCGCCCGGGTCGAAGAGGACCCCGCGCAGGCGGGCGCGGCACCCGAGACCGCCACCGTGAACCGCTGCGGCGAGGAGGTCGAGTACACCGTCCCGCAGCGCGCCGTGGCCTACGAGGGCGGCAGCGCCGACAAGATGTTCGCCCTGGGCCTGACCGACCACGTGCACGGCTACGTGATGCCCCCGGCCAACCCCCCGGTCACCGAGTCACCCTGGGCCGACGAGTACGCGCGGGTCGAGTTCCTCAGCGACGACCTGCTCAACCGCGAGCTGGTCGTGGACGCCGAGGCCGACTTCGTGGTCGCCGGGTGGAACTCCGGGTTCAGCGACCAGCGCGGGATCACCCCGGAGATCCTGGACGGGCTCGGCATCCAGAGCTTCATGCACACCGAGTCGTGCTTCAACTACCCCGGCTTCCCCGAGCGGGTCACCCCGTTCGAGGGGCTGTACACCGACCTGGAGCGGCTCGGGGCCATCTTCGGCGTGGAGGACCGGGCGGCGGAGCTGGTCGCCGACTACCGGGCCCGGGTCGAGGCGGTCCAGGAGCAGGCGCCCCAGGGCGACCCGGTGCCGGTGTTCCTCTACGACTCGGGCACCGACCAGGCGTTCACCGCCGGGTCCCAGGTGCCGCCCAACGACATCATCCGCTTCGCGGGCGGGGAGAACGTCTTCGGCGACCTGGACGAGCGCTGGACCCAGGTCGGCTGGGAGGCCGTCGTGGAGGCGCGGCCCGAGGTGGTCATCATCCTGGACTACGGCGACCAGCCCGCCGAGGACAAGATCGCGTTCCTGAAGGAGCTGCCCGCGCTGTCCGACGTCCCGGCCGTCGCGGAGGAGAACTTCTTCGTCCTGGACTACAACGAGGGCATCTCCGGGCCGCGCAACATCGACGGCCTGGAGAAGTTCGCCGAGTACCTGCGCGAGCACACCGCCTGACCGGACCCGGCGCCCTCCCCGCACCCCCGCCGGGGAGGGCGCCGCCCCCCTCCCGCCGCGCTCCGCCGCACACGCCCCCGGCCGCCCCGCCCGGCCCCGGGCGCCCCGCCCGGCCCCGGGCGCCTCGGTGTTCCCTCCGGTGTCCCGGTGTTTCCCCCCGGGGCGCCCGGGTAGTGGCCCGCCCACGACGGAACGAAGCGCCTGCGGCCACGAGGAGGGGGCATGAAGGCTGTCGTCTGGAACGGCACCCGCGACGTGCGCGCCGAGACGGTGCCCGATCCGCGGATCGAGGAGCCCGCGGACGTGATCCTGCGGGTCGGCAGCTCCGGGCTGTGCGGCTCCGACCTGCACCTGTACGAGGTCCTGGGACCCTTCATGCACGAGGGCGACATCCTGGGGCACGAGGCCCTGGGGACCGTCGAGGAGACCGGCCCGGGGGTGACCTCGCTGGCGCCCGGAGACCGCGTGGTGATCCCCTTCCAGATCTCCTGCGGCCACTGCGCCATGTGCGAGAGCGGCCTCCAGACCCAGTGCGAGACCACCCGCGACGACGGCCAGGGCACCGGCGCCCCCATCTACGGCTACAGCTCCCTGTACGGATCGGTCCCGGGCGCCCAGGCCGAGCACCTGCGCGTGCCCCGGGCCGAGGCCAACGCCATCCCCGTCCCGGCCCAGGGCCCCGACGAGCGGTACCTGTACCTGTCCGACGTGCTGCCCACCGCCTGGCAGGCCGTCCGCTACGCCGACGTCCCGCCGGACGGCTCCGTGGCCGTCCTGGGGCTGGGGCCCATCGGCGACATGTGCTGCCGGGTGGCCCGCCACCTGGGCGCGGGCCGGGTCTTCGGAGTGGACCCGGTGCCGGAGCGGCGCGCCCGCGCCGCCGCCCGCGGCGCCGAGGTGTTCGACCCCTCCGACGGCACCGACGGCCTCATCGGCGAGATCCGCGAACGGACGCGCGGCCAGGGGCCCGACGCCGTCATCGACGCCGTCGGCCTGGAGGCGCAGGGCCACGGCTCGGCCCGCCTGGCCCAGCGGCTCACCTCGTTCCTGCCCAAGGGCGCCGCGGCCAAGCTGATGGAGACCGCCGGCGTGGACCGGCTCGCGGCCCTCCAGACCGCCATCGAACTGGTCCGCCGGGGCGGCACCGTCTCCGTCATCGGGGTCTACGGCGGCACCGCCGACCCGCTGCCGATGCTCACCATGTTCGACAAGCAGATCCAGCTCCGCATGGGGCAGGCCAACGTGCGCCGCTGGGCGCCCGACATCCTCCCCCTGCTCGACGACAGGGACGTCCTGGGGGTGGAGGACTTCGCCACCCACCGCGTCGCCCTGGACGACGCGGCCGACGCCTACGCCATGTTCCAGGCCAAGCGGGACGGGGCCGTCAAGGTCGTCTTCCGTCCCTGAACACCGCGCCCGCGCACGACACCCGCACCACGACACGCACACGAGGGAGGTGGGTCCCATGCCCGGGACCCGGGAACTGCCCGACACGCTGCGCAGGTCCTCCAAGAAGGCCCAGCGCACCTGGATCAAGGCCCACGACTCGGCCGTGGACCAGTACGGCGAGGGCGAACGCGCCCACCGGGTGGCCATGGCCGCCGTCAAGCACTCCTTCGAGAAGGTCGGCGACCACTGGGAGGCCAAGGACGGCAAGGGGGCCTCCGACTCCCGCGCCTCCGACCCCGGCGCGAAGAACCGCAAGGGGTCCGAGGGCACCGCCGGGGGCGTGGACGCCAACGCGAGCAAGGACCACCTGTACGAACAGGCCCGCCGCCTGGGCGTCCAGGGGCGCTCCAAGATGACCAAGGCCGAACTGGTCGACGCCCTGCGCAAGGAGAGCGGCACCCGCACCAAGCGCGCCCGCGGCTGACCGGCACCGACCCGCGGGGCCGCGCACCGACCGCGGCCCCCGCACCCCAGGGGGAGACATGACGCAGAACGTCGCCGACCACCTGCTGCGCCGGCTGTCGCAGTGGGGCGTCACCAAGATCTTCGGCTACCCCGGTGACGGGATCAACGGCCTGGTCGCCCAGATGGGCCGCCTGCCGGAGGGGCCCCGCTTCGTCCAGAGCCGCCACGAGGAGATGTCGGCCTTCGAAGCCGTCGGATACGCCAAGTTCGGCGACGGGCCCGGCGTGTGCCTGGCCACCGGCGGCCCCGGCGCCATCCACCTGCTCAACGGCCTCTACGACGCCAAGCTGGACCGGGTCCCGGTCGTCGCCATCGTCGGCCAGGCCGACCGCACCGCCCTGGGCGGCTCCTACCAGCAGGAGGTGGACCTGCACTCCCTGTTCAAGGACGTCGCCGCCTACCAGGCCACCGTCACCGTCCCCGAACAGCTGCCCAACGTCCTGGACCGGGCCGTGCGCACCGCCCTGGGCCGCTCCGCGCCCACCGTCCTGATCATCCCCGGCGACGTCCAGGAACTGGACTACACGCCGCCCGAGCACGCGTTCAAGCACGTGCCCTCCAGCGCGCCCGACCGCCTCCACGAGCACCCCCGGACCCTGCCCCCCGTCCACGCGCTGGACCGGGCCGCGCAGGTCATCGACGCCGGGGAGCGCATCGCGATCCTCATCGGCCAGGGCGCGCGGGGAGCCGGCCAGGAGGTCCTGGACCTGGCCGACGCCACCGGCGCCGGCATCGCCAAGGCGCTCCTGGGCAAGGACGTGCTCCCCGACGACCTGCCCGAGGTCACCGGCAGCATCGGCCTGCTGGGCACCCGCCCCTCCTGGGAGCTGATGCGCGACTGCGACACCCTGGTCATCGTCGGCTCCAACATGCCCTACACCCAGTTCCTGCCGCCGTTCGGCCGCCGGGCCGTGCAGATCGACACCGACCCCGGCGCCATCGGCATGCGCTACCCCACCGAGGTCAACCTGGTGGGCGACGCCAAGGCCACCCTGCGCGCGCTCCTGGAGCGCCTGGACCGCCCCGACGAGCTCACCGGGCCGCGCCGCCGCTGGCGCACCTCCATCGAGGAGGGCGTCGCACGCTGGTGGGACGTCCTGGACGCCCAGGCCCGCATCCCCGCCGACCCCGTCAACCCGATGCTGATCGTGCACGAGCTCTCCCTGCGCGCGCCCGACGACGCGGTGATCACCGCCGACTCCGGGTCCGTCACCAACTGGTACGCGCGCCTGCTCAAGATGCGCGCGGAGATGCGCGGCTCCCTCTCGGGCACGCTGGCGACCATGGGGTGCGCCGTCCCCTACGCCATCGGGGCCAAGTTCGCCCACCCCGACCGGCCCGCGATCGCCCTGGTCGGCGACGGCGCCATGCAGATGAACGGGCTCATGGAGATGCTCACCGCGCGCCGCTACCACGAGCTGTGGGACGACCCCCGGCTGGTGGTGTGCGTCCTGCACAACAACGACCTCAACCAGGTCACCTGGGAGCTGCGCGCCATGGGCGGATCGCCCAAGACCCCGTTCTCCCAGGACCTGCCGGAGCTGTCGTACGCGGCCTTCGCCGAGCAGGCCGGGCTGGTCGGCATCACCGTGGACGGCCCCGACGGCGTCGGCCCGGCCTGGGACCGGGCCCTGGCCGCCGACCGGCCGGCCCTGATCGACGTCCGCTGCGACGCGGACATGCCGCCCATCCCGCCCCAGGTGGACCGCGAGCAGCTCGTGGACACCGTCAAGGCCCTGCTGTCGGGCGACCCCGACCGGCGCGGCGTGGCGGTCCGGGGCCTGGCCGCCAAGGCCCGGGAGTTCTTCCCCGGCAGCGGCTGACCGCGCCGGCCGGGCACACCGCCCGGCGTCGCGGGGCACCGCCGGACACGAGGGGGCGGGGCGAACCGGGTCCGCCCCGCCCCCCGCGCGCGGTCAGCCGGCCTGGATCTCGCCGCCGGTCGGCGCCAGCGTCTCCCCCGTGTAGTACGACGACAGCCGCCCACTGGCGAAGAACACGTAGGAGGGCGCGATCTCGTCCGGATCGGCCGCCCTGCCCATCGGCGCCTGCTCCCCGAAGCCCTCGGCCCCCTTCTCCCCGAGGGTGGCGGGGATGAGCGGCGTCCACACCGGCCCGGGTGCCACACAGTTCACCCGGATACCGCGGTCCATGAGGGCCTGGGAGAGCGACAGCGACAGGTTCATCACCGCGGACTTGCTCGCCGCGTAGTCGATGAGCGTGTCGTTGCCGCGCAGCCCGTTGATCGACCCGGTGATGATGATCGACCCGCCCTCGGGGATGTGCGGCACGGCCTCCCGCACCGTCCAGAACACCCCCATGACGTTGACGTCGAACGTCCGGCGCAGCTGCTCGGTGGTCAGGTCGGTGATGTCCTCCACCGGCGCCTGGGTGGCGGCGTGCTCGACCAGGACGTCGATCCCGCCGAGCTCCTCCACCGCCCGCTCCACCAGGTGGGAGCAGTACGACTCGTCGGCGAGGTCGCCGCGCACCCCCACGGCGCGCCGCCCCTGCTCCTGCACCAGGCCCACCGTGTGCTGTGCCTCGGCGTCCTCGCTGAGGTAGCCGAACACCACGTCGGCCCCCTCCTTGGCGAAGGCCACCGCGGTGGCCCGGCCGATGCCCGAGTCGGCTCCGGTGATCAGGGCCCGCTTCCCCTCCAGGAGCCCGCTGCCCCGGTAGTCGCGCATCTCGTCGCGCGGCCGGGGATCCATCGGCTCGGTGCGCCCCGGATAGGGCTGGCTCTGCGCCGGCGGACGTTTCTCGGTCATCACCGATCCCCCCTCTCCTCTTCCCGCGTGCCACTGCCCGGTTCCCCCGCCTTCACACATGGTCCGGGCGGCCGCCCGGGCCGCCGGGAGCCCGTCCGGGCGCACGGGCGTGTCACGCGTTTGCCCGGGGCCCGAACCGGTCAGTGGCACCCGGACGGAGCCGGAGGCCACGGCTGTGAGCAGGGGGTACAGATGAACGACGAGACGCGCGACGCCAAGGACCGGGCGCTGGACGCCGCCCGCACCGATTCCGAGGGTCCGCTGACCACCGACACCGGCGTACGGGTGGAGGACACCGACAACTCGCTCTCCGCCGGAACGCGCGGGCCGACGCTGCTGGAGGACTTCCACGCCCGGGAGAAGATCACCCACTTCGACCACGAGCGCATCCCCGAACGGGTCGTGCACGCCCGCGGCGCGGGCGCCTACGGGCACTTCCGCCCCTACGAGGGCCTGTCGGACGTGACCGCCGCCCACTTCCTGAGCGGGCCGGACGTGGTCACACCGGTGTTCGTGCGCTTCTCCACCGTCGCCGGGTCGCGCGGCTCGGCCGACACGGTGCGCGACGTGCGCGGGTTCGCGGTGAAGTTCTACACCGAAGAGGGCAACTACGACCTGGTCGGCAACAACATGCCCGTGTTCTTCATCCAGGACGGGATCAAGGCTTAACCCCCGACTTTCGCTCCTGGTAGCGGCCCTATCGCGGCGACTGCAACGCCGGACAGGGCCTAGCCCGAACCCCTGCTAGACCAGGAGCAGAGCATGACCCCCACCATACCCCCGAGCGTCCTTGACGCCGTTTCCCGCGCGATGGAGTTCGCTCTCGCGCACCCCCACGCCCTCCCCGTCGCCGGCTTCGCTGCGCTGGCGGGTTTCTTCTGGGTCGTGTCCCGTCTGCTGGCCCGCCGCGTCCCGGTGACGCTGAACGACCGCGCCGCCGCCGAGGCCGACCGGGCTCGCCGTTCCTCCTGACGCGCCCGTGTGGTGCCCGCGCCGCCTCCCGTCCTGAGGCGGCAAGGGGACCAAACGGTCCACCCCCGAGAAGGAGAGCCTTGTGGCCACCAAGTACAAGCAGTCCGCCCTCGGCAGTGAGCTCCGCGCGATCGCGGACGCCCACCCGGGCGTGACGGTGCACCCGAACAGCCCGGTCGGCCCGTACACGCGCGCCGTGCTGTGGACTGCCATCGTCGGCCGCCGCCAGTTGCGCGGACAGGCCCTGTGGGAGCCCGACCCCGGCCAGTGGACGGTGCGGGCGTTCGACGAAGCGGACCCTGCCGGGACGGTCCAGTACGTCTACCCCGCCGACAAGGCCGGCATCCCGAACGCGATCACCGAGGTGCTCGCCCGTTTCAGGCGGATATGAGAAGCGACCCGCCCTATTCCACCAAGAACCCGGGCGGGCCGCGATTCCCCGCATCTGCAAGACGAGAGGAGGTTCCCAGCATGACACTGACGGCGACATCACGCCAACCGCAGGGGGCCTCCATGCGCACTCTCGTCCTGTTCACCTACATCGTCGCCGCTGGGTGGGCTGCATGGTCTCAGCGCGACACCGCCTGGTTCGTGCTGCACGCGACCGGCTGCCTGGCTGGGGTGTGCGCGATGAGCCAGGCCCTGTCCTATGCGGCGGCTCTGGGCGAGCTGGACGGCCCGGACGACACCGTCGATCAGACCGACGAGTACATCGAGAGGACGGAGTGGGATGACTGAGCCCACGCAGGACACTGAGACGGCGTCGCCTGCTCCCGCCCCGGCCGCGGAGGAGCCCAAGGCTCCTGCCGAGAAGTCCCCGAAGGCCACGGGCCTGCCGATCGGCCAGATCGCCGTTGGTGGTCTCGGCGCGACCGTGCTGGGGTCCGCTGCGCTCGCCAGTGTGGTCGGCCCTGCCGGGTGGTTGGCTGCTCCTGTGGCCGCGACCGCCGGGGGCGCGGCGTACATCGCGCACCGGCGCCGCAAGAAGAAGGGCGGCACCAAGGGGATGCGGACGGAGAAGACCACCGTCACCCGCGGGTCCACCGGGACCGCCCGCATGGGCGGGCTGGGTGGGCGCATGCCGGGGCTGGGCTCCGGGCGCACCGCAGGCAAGGTGTCATCGTCCCGATCCGGCGGCGTGGGCACTGCGGGCGTCGGCCGACGTTCTGGCGTCGGCCCGGCGGGGGGCTCCTCCCGGGGTTCGTCGCCACGCGGCGGTTCTCTCCGCAGGCCGTCCCGTCCGGGCTCTCCCGGCAGCGGCTCCCGTGGCAGCACTCCTCGCTCTGTCTCGCCCCGTGGCGGCCTGTTCCGCCGCAGCGCCGGCGACACCACTACCGCGAAGCGCAAGAACCCCCCGACCAGCGGCACCGGAGGCCGCACGACTGGAGGATCTGTGTCCAAGTCCCGGTGGGGCGGCGCACACCCCACCACCCACAAGCCCGGCCTCAGGGGCCGGATCGGCCGGAGTGCGGCGCGCGCCCGCGACTGGGCCGACGACAAGACCGGACGCCGAGCGTCCGGAGCGTGGAACGCCGCGTCCGGGCAGTCCTCGTTCAAGGCCCGCCGCCGGGCAGCCGCCGCGGCAGCACGCAAGAAGGGCAGTACCCGGATCGGCGCGTCGATCCTCGCGTTCATCGCCGCCCTGTTCGCCCCCCGCAAGAAGCCCACCCGCCCCCGGAGTACGAAGGAGACCCCGGCTGGGCAGTACGCCCGCGACGGTTACACCCTCGGGGCCGAGGTCCCCGGACACCCCGGGTCGTACTACGCAGACCCGCGGGATACCCGTCCCGGATATGTGGACCGTCGGGGCCTGGGCCCTGACCACCCCGGCTACACCACCGGCGACTACGACGCCAACGTCGACCCGCGCACGTGGAATGAGCGAGTCGCCGCTGGCGACGTCCCCGGATTCAGCACCAGCACGCACACAGGAGGAACCACCATGGCTCTGCCCGCCGCCAGCATCGCCGCCGACATGGCCGCCGCCATGTCCCGCTACGAGCCCGCCGACGCCTACCAGATCGTCCCTGACTCCCGGCAGTGGGTGGACGTGCCCACTCAGGTCGCCATGGCGGTGAAGGCCTACGCGGACCGCCTGGAGGGCGCCCGCTTCCCCATCAACTCCGCGATCAACGACAAGCTCCGGGAGTTCGCGACGGCGATCGCTCAGACCCGGCAGATCGCGGAGGAGATCGAACCGCTGATGCGCCGCGCCCACGAGGACGACCTCGCCCGCCGGGAGTCGCCGCGCGGCGACGAGTCCAAGTGGAACATCTGACCCGCCCCAACGTCTGAGAGGAGGCCCCCGATGGCCACCTGGTCACTCGCCACCGACAACGTCCTCGGCAACGCCACGACGGCCGCTATCGGGCTGGCCGCGACCGCCGCCGGAGCCGACGCGCTGGGGTTGCACCCGCTCGTCGGTGTCGGCGTGGGAGCCGTCGGGGCGCTCTCCTCTATCGTGACCGGCGGCATGGCGCCCCCGGAGCGGGTCACCGCCGCTCTGGCGCGGTGGGCTGGCGCCGGGGGTTGGATGGCGTGGGCGCTGGCCGGGGACCCGTGGACGGTGCTGGGCATCGGGTCGCTGGTATCCGGGTCGGTGCTCGGCGCCAGCCTGGGGCCGTGGTTGAAGCGCCGCGCGAAGGCCCCCGCGAAGGAGCGCAGCAGCGGTGGCATCGTGCTCGGGTCCGTCGCCAAGGAGAACGCCGAGTGGCAGACCCGGATCGTTGAACGGGGCGGACAGCCTTTCCGCGGCACCGTCGTGGAGGCCGTCACCAAGTGGGACAACCGGATGGGCGAGGACGTGCGCGTGTGCCTGCCCAAGGCGGGCGCCACCGTCGACCAGCTCCGCCACCTCGCCCCCGGGCTCGCCGCGGACGCCAACCTCCCCCACGGGTGCAGCATCGAGGTCATCGAACCCGCCGGCGAGGGGCAGCGCACCGTCATCATGCGCGTCCCCACCCGCGTCCTCACCGCCCTGGACGAAGGGCACCCGCTGTGGGAGGAGCAGCGCAGCATCCTCGACGGGGTGCCGATCGGCGCCCACCCCAACGGCGACACCACCGAAGGCCCCATGCGCGAGGAATCCTGGCTCATCGTCGGCAAGAAGGGCGCCGGGAAAACCACCCTGCTGTGGGGCATCACCGCGACCGTTGGGATGTGCCGGGACGCGCTGGTGTGGCACATCGACCTCAACGGGGGCGGGATGACGCAGCCGTGGGTGGACGTGTGGCTGGACGGGCGTGTGCAGCGCTGCCCGGTGGACTGGGCCGCCCCGAACCTGGATGAAGCCATCCGCATGGTGAAGGCCGCGGTGCGGATCGCGAAGCACCGCAAGATCGCGTACCGCAAGCGCAAGAAGGAGCACAACACCAACCTGCTCCCGGTCGGCGCGGACCTGCCGGAGATCGTGATCATCCTCGATGAGGGCGCCGAAGCGATGGCCGCCGCCGGGAAGGGCCAGGTGGTGGAGCTCGCGGAGACGCTGGAGCAGATCCAGCGCATCGCCCGCAACGAAGCCGTGAACCTCGTCCTGTCCGTCCTGCGCGGTACTGGCGACCTGGTGCCCGCGGCGATGTCCACCCAGACCGGGGTGGGCATCTGCATGAAGGTCCGCCAGCAGAAGGAGATCGCCGCCGTTTTCGAGTCGGCGTGGGAGCTCAAGCTGCGCCCTGAGCACCTGACCGCGAAGGGCGCCGGGTGGATCGGTGTGGACGGTGACCTGCCGACCCGCTACCAGGGGTGGAACATTCTGCCGGATGACATGGAGCAGATGGCGTTGCGGATCGCGGCGGTGCGCCCGGATCTGGATGAGGCGTCCGCGCAGGCGGCGGGCGAGGACTACGCCACCCGGTACGAGCGGATGCGGCAGCTGTTCACGGAGGACGCCGAGATCGTCGAGGACGAGCCCGCGCCCGCCGCAGCCACCACGTCCAGTCGGGCGACGGCGGACTGGGACCTGTTCGGCACCGGCCCCTCCCCCGCGCCGGCGCCTGCCGGGCCCGCACTGGGCGTGGGGGACGACGGGATCGAGGACGCCGTCATCGTCGAGGACGACATCCTCGTCGGTGCGCTGCGGGTCATGGCGGACCTGGGGGCAGACCGGGCCACCCGCGACCAGCTCGCCGCCCGGCTGACGGGCGGGGACGAGGCGTTGCTGCGGTCGCGGATGACGGCCGCGGGGGTGTGCCCGGTCCACTCGCTGAAGGTCGATGGGAGGGACGCGCGGGGCTGGTACCGGCGCGATATCGAGGCGGCGATGAGCGTGACACCGGCGTGACGGCGGGGGTGTCACGGCCGTGACACCGTCACCGCGTGACAGTGGCCGTGACGGCCCTGACCTGCGGTGACACCGTGACACCACCGTCACGGGGAGGGGGATAGGCGCCCTCCAGGGCCCCCGGGAGGGGGTGTGCGGGGCGTGACGTCACGGGCGTCACGGGCCGCGGAAGACAGTCAGAAAACAGCGTGACCCGCCCCGGAATCGAACCCCACGGGCGGGCCACTTACCCCAGAAGGGCAGTTCCATCATGGCACCTACGACGACCCCGCCGTCCGACGACGTGGCGCTGGCGGAGATCCGCGAGTTCGAGTACCGGCTGGGTGAGCTACCGGGCCGCAATCAGCTCATGTCCGAGTTCGGGTGGGGCGCTTCCCGGTCCACCCGGTTGCTGGGCCTGTACAAGGAGCAGCGGGAGGACCGGTCCGGGTGGGGGCGGTCCGACTACCCCGGTCCGGGTCCGGTGGATGGTCTGGAGGAGTCGGTCCGGTCCGAGACGGATCAGGATGGCGGTCCGCAGTCCGGTCCGGTCGGGGACGGTGTCCCGGTCCGGCCTGAGGAGTCCGCGGACCCGGTCCGGCCGGTCCGGTCTTCCCGGTCTACTGAGGCGCCGGTCCAGTCCCCCACGGTCCGGACCGGGCAGCCCTCTCCGGACCGGTCCTCCCAGTCCGGTAGCGGCCGGGCTGCGGCCCCTGAGGGCCAGTCCGGGTCTGGTCCGGTCCGCCAGTCCGGGCAGGTCACCGACCAGACCGGCGCCGTCCGGCCCACCCCCCAGTCCGAAGAGGCGGCCCCGGTCCAGCCTCAGCAGACCGCCCCCGTAGCCCGGGTCCAGGCCGACGCTCCCCCGGTCCACCAGACCGCGCCGACGCCGGACCGGACGGACCAGACCACAGGAGACAGCGAGCAGACCACCGCTGGCCAGACCGGACCGCAGACCGGCGGATCGGACCGGCAGCCCTACGGACTGATCGCCGCGACCCTCGCCATCAGCCTGTCCGCGTTCACAGCGGTCTGGGGCGGCTGGGTCGGACTGGGGAGGATGGTCGGGTTCGGGCCGGTCAACCTGTTGCCCGGGATCGGCGACGGACTGGTCGTGGACCTCGCGATTACCCTGCCGATCGGTATCGAGGCGTATGCGGCGGCGGCCCTGTGGGTCGCGGTCGGCGGACTGGTCCACGGGCGTGGCCGGTGGTTCGCCGGGGTGTCTGCGGGGGCCGCGCTCGGTTTGGGTGCGTTTGGGCAGGCGGTCTACCACCTGCTGGAGGCGCAGGGGCACCACGCGGCGCCGGACTGGGTGGTGGTGTTCGTTAGCATCCTGCCGGTGGTGGTGCTGGGTGCGGCGGGTGTGCTGCTGCACCTGGTGCTGGAGGAGCGCAAGTCCCGGTAGCGGGCTTCTCTGTCGCCTGTCTTCGGGCGGGCGGCGGGGTGGCCTTCTACCTCCTGGAGCCCCCTGTGTCTGCCCCTACCGAGTTCGTCCCCCGTCGTTCCCGCTCCCCGCTGTCCCGCCGTTACTGGGCGGCCATCTACCTCATCCGCCGCTTGGTGTTCCTCGCCCTGATCCTGTGGTCCGCGATCACGTGCGCCGTCCAGTTGGCCGGCCCGCACCCTGTCGCTGCCGGTGCCGGTCTGGTGTGCGCGTTGGTGGTCCTGTACGTGCAGGGCGGGTGGGTGTGGCGGCGGTACCGGCGGTGGGTGACGTAGACTGGCTCCGACATCCTTCCCGGCGGGAGGACGTGAGCGTGGGCCCCGCTTCGGCGGGGCCTTCTGCGTGTCCGGAACCGGCCACGGGCTTGGGGTCGGGGTAAGCCCGACCGGACGCGGAGCGCGGGATCATGGGCGGCATGAGCAACCCCGAGTTCGCCGAGAAGCTGACTGAACCCGTTCGGAAGATCGTCAACAACTTCGTACACAACCACCCTGGCCTACAGGTCACCGATGATCTCAAGGCGGCCTTCAGGCAGGCCTCAGGTGTTGACGATTTCGCGCGACGAATGACGTGGGGGGCCCTCAACGGGCGGACTTACGGTGAGCTTGAGAAAGCCGTTGAGGATGACCTGGTCGCGGCTGAAGCTCTGCCCCCAGAGGAACGGGAGGAGGCTGTAACTAACATCGTGCTCCACGCGGAGCTGAAGGCTCTGAGGGAGGAGTCCCGGCAGACGCGATCGGATCTCGTTCATCTGAGGGAGGAGAACGAGGAGGCGAAGAAGGCAACGGCGAAGGCGGAGAAGCGCGCAACGCGGCAGTTCTTGATTGGCTTTGTCAGCGGAACGGTTCTCGGCTTGGCGGGCCTTGCGGCCTCGTTCATAGCTGGGTAGGCGTGGGGCCGCCCGACGTGCGCCGGGCGGCCTACGGGGTTACAGCCGGAAGTCGTCGGTGCCGTTGCGGATCTGCTCAGCGGTCACGACGGGAGCGAGCGCCCCGGTGACGTCCTGCGGGCGCGGGGACGCCAACAGGGGCTCGTCGTACACGTCCTGGTTCTCGGGGTTCCTGTACGGCTTGTAGGCGCCCTTGTTGATCCGCCGGTAGTAGGCGCCTGGGTCATCGCTGTACGCGCGCTGTGCGGGCCTCTCGGGCGCTCCCAGGAGCCGCGCAAGGTCCGGGCGTGCCTTCTCCCCCGCCGCCGCGAGGTGCGACCGCAGACGAGCGATGTCCTCAGGGTCCCCGGCCTTGATCTCCCCCGCGCACAGGGCGCACCCGTGCGGGGGCATGTCCTGCTGGTGGTCGCCGCACACCGTCACGGTCGGCGGAGCGGAGTGGCGGCGCACATGCGCGAGGTCTCCGAGCAACAATCGCTCTTCCCGGTTGGTCACCCACCACACGAGCGACCGGATGCGCCCGCCCCTGCCGTCGCCTTGCTGCTCGATGTAGTCCACGACCATGCGAGCTTCGTCGTCGGTGCAGCCCAGTCGTTCGATGACGATGCTCTCAGGAGTCTTCGTCTTCTTCTCAGCGACGGGAGCGGGCTCACGCTCAACGTGACCGCTCACCGAAGAAGAAGAGATGGTCCTTCTAGATGCATCCTTCTCCATGGTCCTTTTAGAAGACTGCCCGCTTTCGGACTTCCCGGGCTCGGGCTTCTCGCGCTCGGACTTCCCGAAACCGGGCAGTCCGAGAGAGTCGTCTCCCGAGGGCTCATCCGAGGTCTCCTCGGGGAGGTTCTGCGGGGTGTCGTAGACGTCCACGTGCGTGACCCACTTGCTGCCCTCTCGGACCTTGGTGCGCACGAGGTACCCGAACTCCTCCATCTCGTTGAAGGCGTTGAGGAACGCGCGCTTGCCGGGGGCTGCGTCGCCTCGGATGGCTCGGGCGTCTTCCCACATCTTGAGTGCGGTCGCGCCTTCGTAGTCGTCCGTGTTGGAGAGGAGGCGGAGGAGGATCAAGCGCGCCATCTCGGACATGCGCTCTTCGCGAAGGATCGCGTTGGGGGCGATCGTGAAGTTCGCGGTGTGCTTGGTGCGGTGCACCTTCATCGCGTACCTCCCTTGGGGAGGTACGACGTTGTGACCCGAGAGGCATGCCCTCGATTCGGGTCACCGACTATGATGTGACTAAGCTTCATGCCTAGCCGCCCTTCCTGCTGACTCAGGATCGGTGGTCAGAGCCCGTGTCGGTGCTGGTAACACCGCGCGGGCTCGCTTTATGTGGTTGTGGGCCCATTCTACCCCGTGTGCACGTGCAGCGGGAGGACAGGAAAGCCCCCGCGAAGGCGGGGGCAGGGCAGGTCATCCCTTCTTTTTCGGTCCCCTCGGGCGCGGAGCACCACCCCGGACACCCGCTGACCCCTTGGGCCCTGCCGCACGGCGGGGCCCACACCCATGCGCGCCCAACAAAAACGGGCCCCGCCTACGCAGCGGCGGGACCCGTTTCGCGAAACACCCTACCCCCCACACCCCCACCCCTACACTGCCCACATGGCGAAAACCCTCTACCTCGTCGTCTCCGGCGCCCCCGCCCCCGAAGGCACCCCCGAGCTCGCCAGGACGCTCCAAAGCGACGGCTGGCAAGTGGTGTGCATGTCCACCCCCATGGGCGTCCGTTTCCACGACACCGCCGAACTGGAGCAGCTCACCGGAGCGCCCGTCCGCACCGAATACCGGATGCCCGGACAAGGCGAAGGCTCCCCCAAAGCCGACCTCGTACTCGCCTGCCCGCTCACGTTCAACTCCACGAACAAGTTCGCCGACGGACACTCCGACAACTTCGCCCTCGGGCTCCTCTGCGAAATGGTCGGCTACGACGTCCCCACCATCGTCGTCCCCCACTGCAAACCCCAACTCGCCTCCCACCCCGCGTTCCAGCGCTCCCTGGCGACCCTCCGGTCCATCCCCGCCGTCACCCTCGTCTACGACCACCACGCCCCCTACGAATCCCGCCTCCCCACCTGGGAACACCTACTCCAGGTCACCCGTACTCTCTAGACAGGAGGCCCGGCGTGGACGCAGCCACCAGGGGCCAGATCATCCGCTCCCACCGCCGCCGGCGCGGCTACTCCCAAACCGTCCTCGCCGGCCTCGTGGGACGCTCCGAGTCATGGCTGTCCCAGGTCGAGCGCGGCAAGCTCGCCGTGGACTCCCACGAGGTACTGTCGCGGCTCGCCGACGTCCTACGGCTCCCCCTGTCCGAGCTCACCGGATCCGAACCCGAGGCCGCCCCCGTGCGCTACACGCCCGCTGCCGACATCGAACGCGCCATGATGCGGTACACGTCCCTGGAGGTGATCGTCGCGGAGACCGGCCGCGAGGACCCGGTGGACGTGGCCCGGCTGCGCTCTGAGGCGCACCGCACCTACGCCGCCTACCAGGCCACCCGGTACGGCGAGGCGGGGCGGAGGCTCCCCCGGCTGATCCGGGACGTGGAGGCGGCGGCGAGGTCCCGGGGTGCGGACCGGCCGGCGGTGTGCTCGGCGCGGGCGATGGTCTACAACACCGCTGCTGCGGTGCTGCGGCGGGTGGGTGCCACGGATCTGGCGTGGCAGGCGGCGGACCGGGCGATGGCCGCCGCGGAGTGGGCGGACGAGACGCTGCTCGCTGCGGTCGGCGCGTACCGGCTGTCCTATGTGTTCATCAGCCGCGGCAACCCGGATGTGGCGGCGGAGCTCGCTATGGGTGCGGCGCACGCCCTGGAGCGGCGGATGCACCCGGGCACCCCGGAGGAGCTGTCGGTGTACGGGGGTCTGCACTTGGCGGCGGCGACCGCGGCGGCGGCGGAGTACGACCGTGCGGCGGTGCCGCGGTTCCTGCGGCAGGCGCAGCGGGCAGCGGACCGGCTCGGCACGGACCTGAATCTGCACGGGACGGCGTTCGGGCCGACGAACGTCGCCATCCACACCATCAGCACGAACGTGAAGGTCGGGGACGCGCGCGCCGCCGTGGCGGCCGGCGAGGACCTGGACGTCGCCAGCCTCCCTTCCGGGCTGGTGGGTCGACGGGCACAGGTGCACCTGGACCTCGCGCGCGCCTACACCCAGACCCGGCAGGATGCCGCGGCAGTGAACACCCTGTTGGAGGCGGAGCGGATCGCCGCTGAGCTGGTGCGCCACGACCCGTCGACGGGTGCGGTCATCACGGAGCTGTTGCGGCGGGAGCACCGCAGGTCGACTCCGGAGCTGCGGCCGTTGGCGCAGCGCGCCGGGGTCGCGTAGCGTCCGCCTGCTTCCGTTGGGACCCGCAGGATTCTGCGGGTCTTTTACCTTTTCTGGGCTGCGAAACCGTGCGGGGTTTCCGGCTTACCGTCGTGCCCACTGAGAGGGGTGAGGCATGACGGTCGACGAGTACAGGTACACGGGTCCGCTCGCTGTGGTCGCCGGCGCGTACCCCGACTGGGAGATCAGCCGTGCTCCCCGCGCCGACCGTCCTGCGGCGTGGGTGGCGCGGCGGGGCACGGTGACGCTGTCCGCACCCACCGCTGCGCATCTTCTCGCGCGTCTGGAGGACCACACCCGTGATGACGCCGAGCTGGCACGCCTCCAGGAGGAGTACGGCCAGACCTACCGGGTGTGGCGTACCGCCGACTGGTGGATGGGCACCGCGCTCACCGATGGCATCACCCCGACGCTGATGGAGCCGACCGCCACGGCACTCGAAGCCCGACTCCGCAACCCCGGTCCCCGGTACGGGGCGCCGTTCCCCAGGGAGGCACACCCATGAGTCCGCACCGACGCCACACCGACCCGTCCGAGGACCCCATCCCGGACGACCTCACCAAGGAAGAGAAGGAAGCGGTCCGCCTCCAGGGCGAGCGCATCGCCGCCGCCCGAGCCGCTGGAGTTCCGCTGCTGGGTGAGGACGGCCGCCGCCGGGGTGAGGACTACGACTTCGGTAGCTGACCTACCGGATTAGACGCCGAAACCGTCTCGAGGGGATCGGCACGCCCACCAGATGTGGGCACGGGGCGGCGGTCACCCGTCGCCCCACCAAGCTCCCGCGTCCCTACACCGCTGAGGTGATCAAAGCGCGGGGAGGGCCCCGGGCTGGGAATCCGGGGAGGGTCCGGTGGGGAAGCATGGCCGGACCCGGCCCCCGTCGCATGCCAGCGGCGGGGGTTTCGCGTTCTCCGGACAGGGCGGGCACTGGCGGCGATGATGGCGAGGAGGGTTCTTAAGATCCCCTTGACAAGAGACCTTAAGGACCTTAAGGTCTTACTCATGAGCAGCAAGCACTACGGCATCGAGCAGGCCCGGAAAATCCTCGGAGACCTGGCCCTCGAAGTCCAGAGGACCGGACAGCCGATCATCCTCACCCGCGGCAACAGCCGCACCCCCATCGCCCAGATCACCCCCCTGGAGAACACCATGACCACCTACATCGCCGCCGTCGGAACCGCCTCCGATGTTGTCGCCGGAGACTACACCGACGTCGCCGTCGGAACCGCCGACGAGAACGGCAACATGACCGACACCCTGGTCCTGGACCCCGTCGAGACCACCGCCCGTACCGACGCCGACATGGAGGACATCCAGGACGCCGCGGACGCCACCCTCGAAGCGCACGGCTGGACCCGCGTGGGCGCGTGGGACATCGCGGACAACGCCCTGTACGCCACCGTCGCGCGCGTCTAGCACCTCCTGCTCCCCGCCACGCAGGGATGTCGTCGACCACCTGAAGGAGGCCCATGGTGCCCGAGAAAGACACCGGAGAAGCACTGGCCATTGTGCGCACAGCGCTCGCCGAGGACTACCCCGATGCCAGCATGCAGCCCGCACCCGGCGGCCCCAGAGGCGCGGTTCGGGTGGCCCCGGCAGGGCGGTACCCCGCAGATGATCTACCGGCCGCCACGCGCTGGCGTGTCCAGGTGTCCCGCATGGCCACCGACCTGGAGGGCGCCGGAGCGCTCGTGGAGGTAGCGCCCGACAAGACGCACCTGATCGCTGTCCCCCGCACCGGAGAGATCGCCACCTACGCCACCAGCATGGACGCCGGTGACAACTGGCATCTGATCGGTGCGCCCGGCTACACACGATGCGGCAAGCGGAAAAAGGCGTCCTGGCTACTGGAGAAGCTGCCCGACGACCAGGTGTGCGAACCGTGTCGCACCGGACCTGCCATATTGTCTCGCCCGGAAGACCGGGGCATGCTGTAACACCCGTGGCAAACCCCTCCTCCGGGAGGGGTTTCTGCTTTCATGCACCCATGACCCTCCAGTACGGCGACCCCGATGGGCACGGTGTCCACGGGCAGCTCACCACCGGAGCCGACGGTGGCCTCATCTGCCACGAATGCGGTGCCGAACGACAGTTTCTCGGCCGTCACGTCCGCGAGCACGGCATGTCCGCCGACCAGTACCGGGAGCGGCACGGGCTCGGGCGTGCCACCCGGCTCGTGTCCGCCAGGCTGCACGCCACCCTGTCCACCAAGGGTCTTGAGCGGGTCGGATCTCCGGCGTGGGCCCGGTTCGAGGCGGCACGCGACCCGGACGCAGCGCGCGAGGAGGCCCGCCAGGCCCTCAAGGAACCCCTGAGGCCACAGTCTGTGCAGTCGTGGACCAAGGAGGCGCTGGCAGCCGCGCAGGGTCGCAAGAAACGCTTCTGCGAGGTCCCCGGCTGCGGACGCCCCCATGCCGCGAACGGGCTGTGCCGCACCCACCGGGAACGACTGAAGCGCACTGGGGACGTTCAGGCGCACATCCCCGTGAGGCCACGCAAAGGCGGCCCGGGGTCGAAGAAGGAGAGCTGACCCCGGGCACAAGGAAAGCGCCCCTCCCGCGAAGGGAGGGGCGCTCACGCGTGCGGTCAAGCCGCGAGTTCGAGATCCTTCGGCGACACCTGTTGCCGCGTCGCCAGCGCCAGCACCGCCACGATCGCGCCGTTCACCGCGACCACCAGCTCATCCGACAGGCCGACACCGTAGTGGGTCAGGACCGGCGCCAGCGTGGTCACGACCGCGGTGAACGCCGCCGGCGCGACCGGGCGCACAACCACGGCCTGCACCGCGCCGAGCACCGCACCCAGCGCGGCGACGATCAGCGGCACCGACACCGCGTCCAGGTACGGGGCGCCCGCCGCGAGCGCGACCAGCAGGACGGCCTGTACGGCGTTGATGATGACCACGGGCTCGCGGCCGAAAATGGGACGGGACATCGAATCCTTCTCTCAGGGGTGGGTTAGTACCAGGACCAGCCGGAGGTGCTCACGTGACCGGGGCCTCCCACGCCGCCTTCCAGGTGTCGGCGCCGATCTTGCCGTCCACCAGCAGCCGCTTCTCCGCCTGGAAAGCGCGGGCGACGCCTTCGGTCTGCTTGCCGTACAGGCCGTCCACCGAGATCACCCACCCGCGGTCGCGCATCCGCCGCTGCCACGCGCGCAGGTCCTCGCGGTGCGAGTAGTAGCCCGACACCGAGTGCGCAGGCCCGGATCGGGGCCCGAAGTAGTACCCCTTGGGCAGCGGGAAGCCCGGCGCCCTGGTCGCGGGCGGCTTGGGCTTGGGCGCCGGGTTCGGGGCGGGCTCGGTCGGCTCCGGAACGTCCGGGGTGTCGTCACCCCACACGGCGGGCTTGGTGAAGGTGCCGTCGCGGACCATCCGGTACGCCTTGTCTCCGGGGCAGGAGGTGGCGATGAAGTCGCGGTGCCCCTTCACGGTGCCGGAGATCGACGAGGTGGGCTCCATGAGCCACTCGCGGAGCTGCCTCACGGCGTTGATCTGCGCCGGGGTGACCTCGTCGCGAGGCCCGGTCATCAGCGTCACGGAGTAGTACGTGCTGTTGCCGCCGGGCTGGGCAGCCTGGGTGCGGAAAAGCCCGCGCCCCTCCATCACGTATCCGTGACTACAACATCCCCAGGAATAGCCGATGTCCGCCCATCCGCGAGAGGGTCCGGTGTGGAAGCCTCGGGTGCGCTTCCAGTACGCCTCACACGCGCTGTGCGGCTTGTTCGCGAGGTTCTGATCCGAGGAGTCGTAGTGGACGACCAGGCCCCGTTTGGGGTAGGCCTTCCCAGCAGGGCTGGACTTGGACCAGCCGAAGTCACTGCGCCACTGGAGCTTGTCGGGTTCTGGCATGCGCCCTCCTGGGCATGAAAAAAGCCCCACAAAGGGGCATGAATGTGGAGAAATCGGGCTAGCGTTGGCGTAGCTCCGCCAACTCATCAGCCATCCGGCGTAGACGCGTCTGCTCATCGTGCAAACGCGACTCCATCTCCCGGATACGGGCCTCCAAGGCGTCGATACGCTCATCCCGTTGGCTCAGCTCGTCCTCCAGCGAACTGACCCGAGCGCGCAACCGCTCGTTCTCCTGCTGCAAGCCATTGAGGGAGGAGACCAGGGCGGCGTTCGCAGCAGCGGCATCCGTCACCGTCGCCGTACCCGCATCGGACCGGGTCTGCGCAGCCCGGAACAGCAAGCTGATCGCCCACGCCACGGCACCCAGCAGGCTCGCGCCGGCCCCGCCGATCACCACCCCGTCCAAGCCCATCATTCGGTCTCCGATCTAGGCACCTCGCGCGCCCGCAACGCCCGGGTCAGCACCCGGATACGAAGCAGGCACGCGGCGGCGTACAGCACATAGGTGGCGGCGGCGGTCGTCGCAGTTGCGGGCTGGACAGCGACGATCGCGGCACCGTAGATGAGGGTGGTCGCGGCCAGCAGCACCAGCCCGGCCTGCTCCACGCGGAGCTGCTGGGTGGCCAAGCCGACGAGGATGAGCGGGGATCCCACCAGGAGCGACACCGCCCAGGCCAGGACCATGGGTGCGGGCAGGATCTCCGCGATGGACGGTGGTGCGACGCCGAGGAAGGTCGTGGTTCCGCTGATGACGCCGACGACGCCGAGCATGGCCTCGAAAGGGGCGAGGGAGATGGCGTCAAGGATCGAGCGCAAGCGGCGCACGGGACCTCCTACTCGGGGTCGGGGAGGGTCCACGGGGACGTCACCACAGTGGTCGTCGCCACGTGCTGTGTGCCGCCGCCCGGAGCGGGCTCGGACGAGTACACCGTCGATGTCGTGCGGGTGCGCGTCTGCATCCCCTCGCCGCGGAGCACCGCCGCGACACCGGCCGCGACCACCTCAGGGGCCGCACCCCACCCGCCGCGGACCAGGATCTCTCCCGGGTCGTCCTCGGGCATACTGTTCGGGTGCCCGTTGTACTGCACCAGGACTTGACTGATGGACACGGAGGTCTCCTATCCGTCGACGTCGGGCGGGTCCGGCGGGTACTCCGGCATCGGCGGCGCCGGAGGCGGAGGGGGCTCCGGGTTAGCCACCGGCGGAGTCGGCACCTCAGGATCCGGCGTCACCTCCACCGGGTCCTCCAAGACGGGAGTCCCTTCTGCGGGCTGCTCCGGCTCCGTAGGCATCTCGGACATGCATCCTCCTAAGGAAGGGGTTCGGCGACGATGGAGTGCTCAAAGGTCGTGTACACGTTCACCGTCCCCGAGCTGTAGTTGTACGACGGGGTGAGCGTGTACGTGCCGTTCGGCACCAGGTCCAGGTACAGAACCCGCGAACACGACTGCATGAGCACACCCCGGGCCGTCCACGCCCGCCCCACGGCCGCGGACACCGAGGAAGCCCCCGACAGCGCGGCGCCGATGTGGATGGTCGTGGTGGTCCCGGTGTTGTTGCCCAAGGCGGCAGTGATGGTGATGCGCACCCGTCCCGAGGGGCCGGTCGTGAAGTTCACGGCCGGGTAGTTCCCGGACGGGAACGCGTGCCAGCTGCCGGCCGCCGCGAGCGATGCGGGCCACGACACCATGTCGGTGCGCACCGGCGCATGGGCGGGCGCGTTCAGGTACACCCCGGACACCAGCCTCACCTGCGCGGTACCCGATGCGAGCGCGTCGCCGTCGATCTCGTTGGTCAGCACCAGCTCACGCGCGTAGATGATCGCCCGCGAGCTGGTGCGGGACGGGCTCGCGCCCTCCAGGACGATCGTGGACCGCAGGTTGTCGGCGTCGGCGTTCGGCGACCGGAGCGATAGGGCCCGGGTGCCGCTGGCGCCGTCGATGCCGTAAACGCGTCCCCACTTGAACGAGTTCGTGGCCGCGCTGGGCCCGGACAACCGGACCGACGCAGACCCCGAGTCCGCAACCAGGCGCACCTGACCGCCTCCGGGGGAGGTCCATGCGCCGCTGGTCTCGGTGGTGGTGGCGGTCAGGGTCGCCATCGGTTCGGCCACGTCGTTGCGCTTGGACCACACCGCGAGTTGGGACAGCGTGGAGTTCGCCAGTCCAGTGATCGAGGGCAGGCCGTCGGCGGTGGATGCCGAGGAGTCGATCGCGAAGGACACGGCCCCGGACGTGGCCGCGAATCCGGCGAGCGGCGAGGATGGGGAGGTGGCGTCCGAGGTGGCGGTGAACGCCGACTGGTTCGACGCCGATGATGCGACTAGTTGGGCGGTCATGTTCCCGACCCGCACCCGCTGCGTCACGACGTTCGCGTCGCCCTCGATCACACCGGTCGGCCCGGGAGCGGTGCCCACGACCATCCGCGAGCCGGAGATCTCGGACGCGACGATGTCGCCGCTGAACAACGCCGTTCCCGTGTCGTCCACGACGAACACCAGCTCGTCGGCCGCGTTGTAGCCCTTGATGCCAGTGCTGTCCAGCTCGACCCGGGCCCCGGACGGGGTGCCCGCGATGATCCGCGTCCCCAACACGAGCTCCGCTTCGAGCTTGGACGCGGTCACCGCCGCCGCCTTGATATGCCCCGCCTCGATGGCCTCCGCAGCGATCTTCAAAGCGGTCACGGCCTCCGCGCGAAGCTTCGGCGTGCTGATCGCGTCGTCCGCGATCTCCGTCTCGGTGATGGACCCAGGGGCGATGTCCGTGACCGCCGCCGGGACTCCGGATGCCTGCGCGGACGGGTCCCCGACGATGCCGCCGGTGGTGACCGGGACCAGACACACGTAGTAGGTGGTGCCCACGGTGAGCGGGGCGATGGGGACCGCGCCGGCGGAGCGGGGGATGGTGACGACGAACGTCGCCTCGGACGGGGTGAACCCATCCTCGGTACTGACGTGCACGTTGACGTGGTCGAAGTCGCTGGGGAGCGCGGAGTCGTCCGCGAGCGCACCGTCCCACGACACCCGCAGCCCGGACGGCATCGGCGTCACGGTGGGGGCGGTGGGCGCGGTCACGGGCTCTCCGCCCTCGGTGACCACCGCTGCGCGCCCGTCCGGCTGGTAGCCGAAGCGGAGGCGCACGGCCCCGGTCTCGTCGCGGACCTCTACCGCCTGCCCCTCCTCCAGGGACGAGTGGGCGAGCTGCCCGCCGCGCCCGCCCCGCTGGAGGGTGTCCACCTGCGACTGGAGGCGGAGGATCATCCGGGTCAGGTCGTCGATTGCGTGCTGTGCCGCAGCGTCCACGTCACACCCCTCCCGGGTAGCTGAACCGGTCGGAACGGCGGCAGGTCACCGCGACCTCGTCCGAGCCGGGGCTGATCGTCATGTCGGTGATGCGCACCCACAGGCGGGTCTGCGTCCACCCCGTGCGGGTTTCCACTAGCACGTCGTCGCCGGGCCCGAAGCTCCCGATCGGCGCGGCCTTGTGGTCGACCGCCGTGAACCCGGTGATGTCGGAGATTTTCGACCAGCGCAGGAGTTCCTCCTTGGCCACCGCCGTGCAGGCCGCCGCCGACGTCAGGTCCGGGCGGTCCACGCTCTTGGCGCGCAGCGGCCGGCCGTCCCGCACCGAGTAGGAGCCCCGGACCTTCTTGCTGCCTTCGCCGGCGCCGTACACGACGACGAGGTTGGCGTAGTCGCTGCCGTCGCGGCGGACCGGGACCAGGTCGATGACGTTCTCGCCCTCGGTGAACGTGAGCCGGGTCTGGCGGCGGCCGAGCCGCGGGTAGCCGAGGCGGATGTGCCGCACCACCGTCTCGCCCGGGACGCCCCAGGAGTACTCCTCCAGGTACTCGAACTGCGTCTGGGTGCCGAGCTGGGTGATGCGCTGCCCGGCCTCGATGTCGTCCCACCACGGGATCGAGTACTGCCAATACACCTGCTTGCCGGTCGCTGCGACCGGTTTGCGGTCCGTCTTGGGGTCCCAGATCTTGTCGATGGGGATCGGCTGCCCGTGCAGCTCCTTCGCCGGACCCAAGGACCCGTTCTCGTTGATTTTGCGGATGCCGCCGGTCCACTCGCCCAGCCGGTACGGGGTCGTTGTCGCGTCCAGGGTGACGCCGATGTTCCCGTCGGGCTGCTCCTGGAGGTACTGCCAGATGCGGCGCACCACGTCCAGCGGGTCCACACCGGCGCCGGTGAGCCCGGCGGTTTTCCCGCCCCAGGACAGGGTGGACCGGATCGGCTGCGCCTCCGCATACCCGGACACGCCGGTGATCTCCAGGGTCAGCTTCGGCCCCAGGGTGTCGACCTGCGTCAGCAGCCCGCCCGCCCGGAGCTGCCCGGACGCTTCGGCGACGATCAGGGTCTGCCACTCGTCCAGGACCAGGCCGCCGTTCGCGGTGCGCAGGTCCTCGAATTCGGGGTCGATCGTCGCGGTGATCCGCGAGGGCCCGGACAGGGACCGGGTGATGCGCACGTCCCCCAGCGGCAGGTCGGGGTCCAACTGGGCGCCGGTCAACGCGTTGAAGGCGTAGTACCGCCAGGCGCTCTTCGGAGGCAGCGGCTGCTGTGCGGGCAGCGGCTCCCACGCGGGCTGGCGGAGCAGGATCGCGCCGACGGCCATCCGCCCGACCTCGGTGGACGTGCACACGTACCCCGCGGTGGGCCCGTCCGGGGTGGCCGAGTCCATCGCCGCGACCAGGATCGAGTCCTGGGTGGCGACCGTGTCCAGACCGGCGAAGGTCGGCTCGGTGCCCGGGGTGGTGCCCCAGTGGTAGCCGAACCCCAGCAGCATGTCCCCGCCCACCGCGTCCAGGGACGGTAGAGGCAGGGCGGCGGTGGCCTCGTCGGCGGCCAGCGCCAGCGCGGGCAGGGTCGCGGCGCCGCGGGCCGCCACGCAGATGCCGTGGTGCCAGTGCTCCCCGGACCACGTCCACGTGTACTCCGCCGGCGGGTCAGCGGCATCTGCGGTGGTGGCGGTGCGGGTGTACAGGTAGACGCCGGTGAGCGCGCCCAGGTCGCCGCCGACGATCGAGTCCGCCAGCACCCACCCCGCGGGCGGGGTGACGGCGGCGTGGTCGTTCGCGGACAGCCACGCCAGGAGGGTGTCGTCGGCGCGCACCCCGGCGGGCACGGCCAGGGTGGTGGCGGCCTGCCAGCCGCCGGCCGTCGTCGCTCCGACAAGGGAGGGCACGTCTCACCGCCTCACAGGGTCGCGCCGGGCGTGGCGAGCTCGCGGAACGTGAGGGTGACGTCGAAGTTCGCCCAGCCGTCGGCCACCAAGTGGTTGAGCATGTCGACGTCCGCTTTGGCGTACATGCGCAGGTCACAGGTCATGCCGCGCATCGCCGTGGGGATGTTCGCCTGGGCGGCCAGCCCGATGCTGCACCGGTAGCCGTTCGTTGCGGAGGTGGGGTTGAAGTTGTACGCCGACGACATGGTGTAGAGGGTGTTGCCGCCGGTACCGATCAGGCCCACGCGGACCAGGCCGCGCGCGTCGTAGACCGCGGTCGTGCCGCCGGGCTGCGGGTACATGACGTTGCTCCAGTTCGCCTGGACCTGCACCTGCGTCGCCCACGAGGGGATGGTGACGGTCCAGTCGTGTTGGGGCCAGCGTTCGTAGTCGCTGGTGAAGTCCGCTTCGTCGAAGCGGCCGTCCGCGAGCCCTTGGCCTTTCTGGACCCGGACCTCGGTGTGGATCCTCGGATTCAGCATCTGCCGAAGGTCCGTGATCATGGAGTTCGTGATCGTCGACGTGCTGGCGGGGATCGTGATCCGCGCCAGGGGGATCGCGGTCAGCCCGGACGGCGGCTCGGTCGCTGTGGAGGACACCCCCTCGATCACCCGGAAGTAGTAGACGGGATCGACGGCGGGGTCGTGCGTCCACGGGGTGCCGTCGATCCCCGGGTCCTCCACCTGCAACACGACCATGTCGGTACGCCCGCCGCCGGAGCCGGTCGCCGAGATCGGCACCGTCGCGTCGCCAATGTTGTGGGCGTAGTAGCTGCCCTGGAACGCGGCCTCCTTGCCGAGGATGACCGCGGCCCCGGAGGAGACCCGCACACTGGTGCCGGGCACCGCGAGCTCGCGGACCAGCAGGTCCCCGGACTCCACGATGCCGTTGCCGGAGCGGGTCCCCGACTGGAGCTGAAGACGGGCGATCCGCGCCGACGACTGCGCGCCGGCGACCGCCCACGAGTCGAGCTGCAACGCCACCAGAGCCTCCTAGGGGTTTTCGGTGGCGTCGCGCCACGAGACAGTGCATGAGGACTGGCCGGACATGTCGGTGCCGCGGTACGCGAGCACGGTCTGCCCGACCGGGAGCTGAAAGTCCGCCAAGGCGGCGCCCTTCGCGGTGTGCCGGTAGGACACGCCGTTGTCGTCGCGGATGGTGCGCGCCCACGGGCGGGTGTCGATGGTGACGGCCCGGTCGAACGCCACCGTCATGTCCAACCGCAAGCTGCGGCCGGTACCGACGAGCTCGATCTCGGGCTGGGCGACCGGCCCTCGGATGGTGATCACCGGCCACGTCGGCTCATCGCCGCCGTTGACCACGGCGTCCTGGCGTTCCCCGCCCGGCGCCCACGTGATCGGCCACGTCACCGGCCAGGTGATGCCGCCGCCGCCGTCCGCGACGAGGGTCAAGGCGACCTGCTTCTCGACGTCGCTGTAGAAGAGCCGGTCGACGGTGCGGAAGTCCGCGACGACCTCGGTCAGGCCGGTGCCGCGCTGGCGCTGCGACGCCGGCGCCCACCGGCGCGGCCGCCCGTACACCACGACCGTGGTCGAGCCCTCCAGCCGAAACCGGAACGGCACCACCTCCCGCGGGGTCAACCGGGCGGTGTCCGCGGACCAGGCGGCTTTCAGGGCCGCCCACGCGCCGCGGATCTCCCCGGCGGTGTGGACGTTCGACCACAGGTCCAGGCCGATCGTGCGCCCGTCCCGGTAGTCCCGCCCCATCTGGGAGCCGTCCACCCCGGGGCTGTCGCGGTCGTCGGTGCGGACCTCGGTGTCGCCGATGCGAATGTCGTCGGACTGGATGGGGGTGAGGTCGCCGAAGACAACCCCACCCACCTCGTACTGGCGTTCCGCCAGGTCAGCCATCGCCGGAGAACCTCCCGCCCTTGAGCGCCACCCGCAGCGAGTGGGTGATCTCCTCGGCCATCTCCTGGACGGTCGCGTCCGCCGAATGCAGGCTGGCGTTGATCGCCCCGACCAGCGGGGCCGACGCCCCGTCCCCGCCGCGGCTGGTGGCGGTCACCTTCGCTGCGGTGGCGAGCATCCGCTGCGACTCGGCGTTGGAGTAGATGCGTGCCGGGTCCGCGAAGTAGGCCAGTTCCGGGCCCTGCTCCCCCACCACGGCGAGACCGGATGCGACACCGCCCCTGGCGTAGCCGCTGATCTCCCGGATGGTGCGCACGAGCGGTGACATGCCGCCCCGGTGGTCCTCCTCCCGGTCCTGGGAGAAGATGTCCGCGATCGACACCAGGCCGCCGCCGGCGTAGCCGACCCGGTCCCACATCGGCCGGAAGATCGCGCCCCCGCTGTAAGGGGCCGCGGTCACGTTGTTGGACTGGTTGCCGCCGATCCGACGGCCGCCGCCCTGAGAGGCGATCAGGTTGACGTGCCGGGTCCCGTACACGGCCACGTCGCCCGGCTGCGGCGAATTGGTGCGGGCCATTCCCGACCCGTAGTAATCACCGGTCCATGCCGTTCTCGCCGCGCCACCCAAAGCGCGGGAAGCACCCGTTTGCGCGAACAACCAACTAATGAACATCGCGCACCACGGCGCGCCATTCATTCCGAACCAGCGGGTAATCGCGTTGACGTTGTTGCCGTTCGACTCGGGGTATTTACCGAGCGACGCCTCCGCCAACTGCACAACACCCATCGGCCCGCGTGCGGAGTTCTTGAAGTCCTCCGCCATGCTGTCGCCGATGGACCCGATGAGCATCCTCACCAGGCGGGCGTAGTTCTCCCGCACGTCCAGGCGGTGATCGTTGACGATCTCCGCCGCCGTGTTACCCGTCCCCTTGGTGACCCACCCGCCCTTCGCGAATCCGGGGATGCCGCCCTTGGGGATCTTCTTCTGGCGGAGGGCCTCCATGAATCCGACGCCGTAGTGGTCCACGACGTGGGTGGGCTGCACGAATTCACCATCGGACAGCCACGCCGGGATCGAATCGGAGGTGGCAGTCCCCGGTCCGTGGACCGCGCCGCCCTCGGCATAGAACTGCGACTGCCCGTTCGACGGCGACATGTGCGAGGTGTTCTGGTGCGGCTGTGTGGACCACACACCCCGCGAATTCACCTCGATCGCGGTCCGCACATTAGACGGGATACCGAGGTACTCGTCAGCGAGATCCTCCGCCTCCTGCGCGGTGAGCCCCATCTGACGAGCGGCCCTGACGAACTCCTCGCGACCACGAGCCTGGGTGGCGATCTGCTCGGAGATGCTCCCGTCGTTCAGACGGACAGCCTCCGTGTTCTCGTTGATCGTGTCCCGCAGAGTCCGCAGAGCGGCCTCGTTCGCGCGCCCCTGTTCGGTGTTCAAGTCCAGGGTGGCGCCGTTGTCGGCGGCCGATTCCGTGGC
This sequence comes from Nocardiopsis changdeensis, assembly GCF_018316655.1. GTDB lineage: Bacteria > Actinomycetota > Actinomycetes > Streptosporangiales > Streptosporangiaceae > Nocardiopsis > Nocardiopsis changdeensis. Next base: position 3,842,325 of record NZ_CP074133.1, read on the forward strand.
GGCGTCGATCGCGGCCTGGAAGTTCGACTCGGCCTCCGTCATCCCGACGGTGGTCCCGGTGAGGCTGTCCAGGGCAGTTTTCAGGTCGCGGGCCAGGAACGCCCCGTCGAGCATCGCCTGGTTGACGCCCTCCTGAGCCCCCTGGGCCTCCCCCATCGCCTCGGTCTTGCGCTGGTACGAGCCCACGGACTCATTGATCGCGGCGTTCTCGCCGTTGATCGACTCTCGCAGGGCCTCGATCGCCCGGTGGTCCTTGGCGTACTGCTCCTCGGTGATCTCCCGCGCCTGGAGAGCGTCATCCAGGGCGGTGATCTGCCGGTCCAGTTCCTCGTTGAGGCGCCGTTGAGCGCCCGTCTCTCCGAGGACGGCGTCGGTCACCTGGTTGAGGCTTACGCCGAGGCGTTCGGCCTGCTCCAGCACACCCTCGGTTTCGAGGCTGTTGATGGCGTGTGCGCGGGTGTTCTCGCCGATGACACCAGAGTCCTCGCGCACGGCATCGGCGTATTCGCGGACCTTCGCGGCGGCGTTGGACTTGGCTGCGGCGAACAGGCCCAGGGCGGCGATCCCGGCGGTGATCGCGATGCCCCACGGGCCGCCCAGGGCGCCGGTGACACCGGACAGGGCTGTACGGAACCGGCCCGCACCGGCTGCGGCACCGGACGCCGAGGTGCCTGCGGTGGTGAGGTTCGTGGCGTACTCACGGATCCGGCCGGGCAGCTCCCGCATCGGCTGGATGAGGCCTTGATTCGCGTACCCAAGGAGCTGGATCGCGGACCGGGCGGTGAGTGCGGCGACGGCGAGCCGGAGTAGCCACGGGGCGTTCTCCGCGACCGCCGACAGGGCGCTGGCCAGCGCGGTAAGGCCTTCGGCGTACACCACACCCAGAGGCCCGAGGGCGACACCCACGTCGACCGCCGCACCGGCGATGGACCCGAAGAGATCCACGAACGTGGGCCCGTTCTCCAAGGTCCACGAGATGAAACCCTGGAAGTTCTCCGTTTCGTGGCCCCACGCGGCGAACCGCGCGGTGAGGTTCTCCAGCCCTGGCGCGACCTCGTTCCAGAGCGGCTCCATGTTCATGACCAGACCGGCAAGGCCGCTGGTCAAGTTGCCGATGGACCGGCCGAACGTCAGCGTGGACGGAGTGGCCTGCCGGGCCACGAACGCAAAGAAGTTCGTCCACCGCGGGCCGCCGAGCGCTTCCTCAGCCTCCTCCGACAGGGTGGACAGGGCCTGCGCGGTGCGCTGCGTCGCCGGGGTCAGCAGCCGCAGGCCCGTGCTGGCAACGCCGATACCGTCCGCGGCCGCCTGGAGGACGGGCCGGTCGGTCTCCGCGCGGAACTGCCGCCAGGAGGCGGTCAGCCCGCCCATGGCGTCCTTGAACTCTTCCTGCGAGGCGGTCAGGTCGCCGGTGGCGTCGCTGGCCTCCTGGATCGCGGGGATCGCCGCCAGAGCGAACCCGGCCGCGCCCACACCGGCCGCGGTGAACCCGGATGCGACCGCGCCCAGCCCGCCGGCGAGCGCGCCGACGGCGGGGATCAGCGGCGGGATGAGGGTGGTGATCGCGAGGACCCCGGCCGGGGAGACGTCGGAGAACTGCTGCTGGCCCTGTCCGAACGCGGCCAGCCCGGTCCGGCCCCCGCCACCACTGGGGAATGCCGGTGCGGTGCGGGGCGCGGTCGGGGCCGCGACGGTCCCGCCGGTGGTGTTGACCTTGACGTTGACCGTGCGGCCGTCGATCCGGTCGATGGCCTTCTCGACACCCACCAGGGACGCCAATGCGGACCGGGTGTTCGCGGACACCTTGACGGTCACGGCCTGACGTCCGACCTCGTTGAGCTGACGCTTGAAAGCGGCGAGTTCGGACTTGGCCTTAGCCGAGTCGAGTCCAACCGGGACGTCCATGCCCTTGTCGGCGTGGCGCTTCAGTTCGGCGCGCAGGCGGGGGCCGAAACGCTTGAGGTCGGGGAGTACGTCGACCCATACCTGACCGGCATCCGGCATCGGACACCCCCTCTACTGCTCTGGTGGTGCCTCGTGTTCCGGCGGCGGCTTGACCAGCGTCAGGTGCCGCTTCGGGGGCGCGAACCGCTCCAGGTACGCCTGTTTGCGCGGGTCCGGCCTGCGGGTCTGCTGCTCCGACTCCGTCGCGTCCTTCTTGGATGTGGGCACCGGGTAGAGGCGCATCGCCGGAGGTTCGTCCTTGAGGTGCAGGCCGACCCACAGGATGCGCGCAAGGTACTGGAGCCGCGAGTCCACCAAGGCGAGTTGGCTATTGGTCTCGTCCCAGGGACGCCCCGGATCGAGCCCCTGAAGGGCCGCCCGTGTGCGGGGCATGCGGGACATGTCGTGGATGACCAGCAGCACCATCCGCCGGAAGCTGAGCTTGCCCCGGTAGTAGTCGACCAGGTCATAACCGCGATCCAGCAGGTCCAGCTCGACCTCGCGAGGGTGCTCCTCTAGGACGGCGAGGAGCTGGAGGCTTCCCCCCGGGTGACTCCGGCCCGGTCGTCGTAGTAGCGGATGATCCGGCCCACGGCGCGGGCGGGAGCGTCAAGGAACGCTTCGAGCTGCTCAGGGTCTTCGAGGGCGCCGCGAGCCCAGTTGACGATGTCTCCTCGGACGAAAGCGAAGTCCGTGTTGTACGACCAGTCCACAGGCGGCTTGAAGGTGAACACGGTTCCGTCGGACATCACGAACGGGACGGTCTCCTCCATTGCCTCGTTGACCTGCGCGGCCTTGTTGTCGGGTAGGTCGACGACCTTCACCGCTCCAGCGGGAACGGACGGGGCGGCGGGCTTCTTGGCGGGCTGGCGTGCGGCCACAACTACTCCTCAGGGCAGGTTGGTGGGCAGGTAGGTGATAGGTGGACGGGGCACCTGCCCGGGACCCCGCCCACCGGTCTGGATCAGGCGGTGACGGTCACCGACAGGGTGTCCGTGACGCCCCGGTACATGGCGCTGATGGTCGCGGTCCCAGCGGTCACGCCGGTGACGGTGCCGTCCGAGTCGACGGTCGCGATGGTGGGCGCGGAGGTGTCCCAGTCGGCGTCCGCGGACACGTCGTCGCTGGTGGCGTTGTAGTACGTGGCGGTCGCGGTGAGCTGAGTGGTCGCGGCGACGGCGACGGTCGCGGTTCCGCCGATCTCCATGGACTCCACGGGCAGCCACATGCCGTCGGACAGGAAGTATCGGTTGAACATGAGGCCATCGCTCGCCTCGTAGATCGTCCACGTCAGCGACGTCGCGGTGACGTTCTCGGCGTTCTTCGGGCGTTCGCCACGACTGGTGACCTCAGCGATCGCCGCGACGGTCCGCTCGTGGTTGGTGCCGTCGAACGTATCCACAGCGAGCATGTAGCGGCGCTGACCGGTCGGCCGGTGCACCGGATAGGTGAGGATGCCGCCCGGGAGCTCCACCATGTCCGACAGGTCCACGCCGTCGTACAAGGCCTGGGTGTAGGGGTTGGTTTCCCACAGCGGGGTGGTGATGGTCTTGGTCACCGAGATGATGTCGGTACGAACAGGGCTCTTGTACCCCAAGGGCCTCTTTTCGTTCCTTTCTTCTTCATACGCCTCATTGAAGCCGGTGGGGTCGATCGCGCCGAGGTCCCACCACTCGGTGCCGAACGGGTCCAGGCCGGTGGGCAGGGTGCTGCCCATGGGTGCGACGTAGCACTTGCCGCCGTCGGTTCCGAATGCGCGGATCGCATTGACGTTGTCCGCCATGTCCCCTCCTGGGGTTTTCAGCCCTGGCGTGGGCATGCGGAAAAGCCCCGGTCACCGTGTGGTGCGGGGCTGGAGACGTGGGCAGGTCAGACCCGGAAGGGCCTCAGATACAGCTCACCGGTGAAGGACGCGGCGAGCAGGTTGGTGTTCGTGTCCGGGTATGCGGACGGGTTCGTCTGGCGTCGGACACACCCGACGGTCGCAGGTCCGGCCGGGGTGTGATCGGTCGCGGGGATGGTCACCTGGGAGCCACCGAGGACAGCGAAGTGCGCGCCCACCAGACCCGCCAAGCTGTTGAGGCCGGGCCGTCCCGTGGACTCAGCGACGCGCACCACGACCTGCATGCGGGCGATGTCGTGGACGCGGCGATCAGCAGGCGGGGACGGGAGCCGGTTCACCTGCACGATGGGCAGCAGCGCCGGGAAACGGTCCGGGACCGGCAAGTCGGTACACACGTGCCCGACATGGGCTCCGAGGCGCCCCCGAAGCCACGTGGTGACGACCAGTTCGGCGTCCGGATAAAGGATGACGGGCAGGGCCATGTCACCCCCCGCGCGGCTTGGGCCTCCAGGACGACGGCGGAGCCTTCGAGTCCAGATACGCGGCGACCTTCTGCTTGTCCTCGTCGGACACCCTGGGAGCGTTCGAGTCGGTCAGCTCCACAGTGGACGCCAGGATCGTCACGTTGATACCCGCCGGATACCCGGGCGCGGACATGATCCTGATGCCGTCGTCCACGGCGATCGCCAGCGGCTTGCCGTCCACCAGGACGCGCTGCTCGTCGCCGTAGCGCTCCACTCGGATGACGGGGAGGTCACCCATCGGACGGCTTCCGCGCCGGCGCCTTGGTGTCCGCCTTCGGTGCCTCGGGTGCGGGCTTCGCCGCAGCCTTGGGCTTGGTCGCCTTTTCCTTCTCTGCGGCTGCCTTGTCAGCGGCGCGCTGGAGTTCGACGATCTCCTCCGGCGAGAGCTTGACTTCCTTGCCTTTGCCTCCGGCGATGATGTCGCGAGCTTCCTGCGGACCCACCCACACGATGTCGCCGGGCTGGCGGGACGACCCGTCCTTGCCCTTGTGCGGGTAGCCGATCTTGACGTGCGGCATTGCTGCTCCTAGGTGTGTGTGGTGCCGCGCGCCGCCAACTCCAGCGCCTCGGCGAGATTATGCGTGGCCCGGGTGCCAGGGTGCATGACGCGAGCCATGGGGTGCGGGGCGCCGGGCCACCACAACGCCTTCTTGTTGCGCGGCCGGATCTCGTGCGGCCTGGTCCCGTACTCGATCCACTCGCTTTTGCGGTCACGGGCGATCACCCGCCACCCGTGCGGCTGGAGACGTTCGGTGTCGATCGACTGGACGTAGTCGCCGGTGTCGATCGGGCCCCGCCCCCTGGCCATCGCCTGCACGCGGCGGGCACGGTCGCGGATGTCGTCGTCCACCGGCCCCCAGCTGCCGAGCCGGTTGATGACCTGCTGGTTGAGTTGGACACGCCCCATGGTTCACCCCTCGATCCGGTCGGCCTTGAGGATCATGTGGCCGATCCCGCCCACGTCAGGGAGGGTGAAGGGGTCGCCGTTGATCTGCCAGACGACGCCGTTGATCTCCAGGCCGTCCGTCGCGAGAACGTCCACCCCGGGGTTGAGGAACACCTGGATGGACTGGCTGCGCTGCTCACGGCCGCCCCTTCGCTCTTCCTTGGTCGCCAGCGACGCACCCAAGGTGGCGCTGTCCGGCTGCACACACGCGTCGAAAGGGCCCGTGCGCACAGCTGCCGACCAGTCCTTAGTGGACCTGGACTCGTTGCCGTACAAGTCCTTCACGATCGGCGGACGCAGCACGTACACCTGATCCGTGATGATCGGCAGCATCACACCACCCGAGGATGCGCAGGTACCAGACCCGCGAGACGCAGGATCGACACGGCCTGAGACGACACCGGGTCGTCCACAACCGCGCCCGTCGTCGGGGACACCGCGTAGGACTTGGACACCTTGTCGACCTTCACCGACGCCACCTTCCCGCCCTCGGACGGCTGGTTGGTGCCCTTCGGCTTGAAGGTCGCCTGCGCACACGTGGCGTCCCGCAGCGCCTCTACGACCGCAGGATCCGTGGGCCTACCGTCGGCGTCCGTGTCGTACACGGCACCGACCAGCAGGTCATCCACGATGAGGGAGGCGTCCCGCAGCGCCAGCGACGCACCCGCAGGCGGATCCGTCAGGTCCAGCCAGGCGGCCAGCTCCTGCGGGGTCGCGTACACCAGCACCACGGGACACCCCCTCTGCTACTCGTCGGTCTTCTTGGCGCGGGAGGCGGTCCGCTTCGGCTGCTCGCCGCCTTCGACCTTGTAGCCGCGGCGACGGAAGTACGCCAGAGCGGCACGGTTGTCGTCGCTGTCCACGGTCGCCGCGCCCTTGGAGAACACGACGCCCGCGACCTCACCAGAGAAGCCCTCGTCAGGCGCAGTCACCTTGAACTCAGCCATGTCAGGCCCCCGTGACCTTGATGTTCCGCATGACACCGCACGACTTGACGTTGCGGAGCACGGCGGCGACCGGGCCCATCTCGATCTCGCCCTTCTTCACCGCACCAGGCAGGTCGAACGGCGGCATGTACGTGCTGACGAGGCCACGGCCGGCCACGGACGCACCGTGGAACGAGTCCAGACCGAACGACACCGCGTACAGGTCTGTGAGACCGGTGATGTTGCCGCCCGCGCCGGCGCCGTCAGCATCACGGGACTCGATCGGGATGATCGGGGAGGCGCCAGTCATGTCATCGCCGATGTTCACCAGCGTCCACGGCCCGTACATTTCCACCTGGCGGCCCAGGTCGTCACGGGACTGGGTGTACATGCCCGCCCACCGGGCGAGCGCACGCACACGGGTAATGGACGTGGTGTTGCCCAGGATGGCCTTCACTCCGGGCGGGAGCGCACCCGGGGCGCCGAGGTCACCGCCACCAGTCGTGGACGGGACGATACGGGACAGCCAGTCATCCAGCCTGTCCAGGGCGGACATCGCCAGCGCCTGCGTGTTGATGGTGCCGGGGGTCCAGTCGACGTACCCGTCGGTCTCACCCTCGTCCAGCGGGTTGTACTCGGTGGAGCTGCCGACGAGGAGTTTGTCCAGGCCGTCGAAACCGAGCGCGTCCACGGCGGTGTCGCCGTTGATGAGCTCCTGCTGGAACTTGGCGCGGACACCGGTGAGGAGCTGCTGCATCTGGAACGTCAGCTCGTTGGTGGACGCCTGACCCAGCTCGGCGAGCACACGGTCGATCTCGAAGCTGCCACCGAGGGGCTTCAGTTCGACGGTTTCCCGCTCACGGGTCGCCTCGGTGGGCGTGTACTCGGAGTTGTACGCACGGAACGCCGCGCCGCGGGGGGCGAGGAGCCGCGTGTACCCGTACACCAGGGACCCGCCGCCGGTGCCGGGGGTGACGGTGTCGTCGAACACGATCTGGTCGAGCAGCCAGCTGTACCGGCGCAGGTTGTCGATGACGGCATACGAGATGTCGTCCTGGGTGTTGAGCTGGGCCTGAGCCAGCGTCTGAGGCATCGGGATCTATCTCCTAGCGGCCGGGCCCGATGGTGCGGGACACGGCGTCGTAGAGGCCGGTGGGGCGAGAGGTGCGCTTTTCACCAGGCCCGCTGGAGAAGTCCGCGCTACTGGAGGTGGCCGCCGGGGCCACCCGGTACTTGGGGTTGGAGTCGACGGTCTGCTTGACCAGGTCGCTCACGGTCGCGGCGAAGTCGTCCGCCGCGGGGTCTAGGTCTGCGAGCTTGCTCGCGAAGGTGCGGGAGTCGAGGAGGGTGTCGACGTCCGCGCCGTGCTCACGGGCCGCACGCTCAGCGGCGCGCTCCACAGTGAGCTGACGGAGAGCGGACTCCCGCTCCTGCGCCTGCTGCTGAGCTGCGGTGAGCTGCTCGGTGAGGTCATCCACCGACGGAGGCTTGTCAGCGTCCTTCAGCCCGAGGGCCTGAGCGATCGCATCCAGCTGGTCTTGTCGGGCCTGTTCGGCCGCAGTCAGCTTGGACTCGTACTCCTTGGCCTTGACGCGGTGGTCACCGGACTCCTTGCGGGTGTCCTTGATGAGCTTCTGCGCCCACTCGGGCAGGTCTTCCACGCGTTCGGGGACGGCCTGCGTCTCCTGCTTGGTGGTGTCCTGCTGGCCGGTGGGGGCGTGCTGCTGGGTGGTGTCGGCGGCTTCGGGCGCCTGGCCCTGCTGCTCGTCGGACATGTGGTCTCCAAATGCGAAGAGGCCACCGCCCGGGTGGCCTCAGCGTGGATGGGCGAAACGCCCCCATGTGTCGGGGCGCGGGACTACGGTTGGCGCATGGCTGTGAAAGTGATCCAGAGCAACGGGGCTGAACGCCACTTCCGGGACGACCGGGAACGCGGCAGCTACCGGTATGACATCCACCCCAGCGGGGCGCTGCGCATCATCAAGACGCCCGACTACAGCAGGGGCCTGGACTCCTCGTGGGTGGTGCTCGTCTACGGGCCTACGGCATGGAACGCCGTCAGTGGCACCGGATGGGGCGGCACGGACGACAACCTGACCGGGCCGCACCACAACGACGATCCGCCGAGCGACGAAGGCTTCACGTTCTAGCGGTCCCCTTCAGGCGCCGGCGCGTCCTCGCCGGCGCCTTCGTCGTCCTCGGGGTCCTGTCCGTTGACGAGGCCAGCGACAGTCCGCGGGTCGACGATCGGGTTCTCGTCCTGGATCTTCTGAACTTCCTCGGCGACCTGGTCGTCGTCCCAGTCGGGGTGGACCATCCGCACCTTGACCTCGTCGGAGGCGGCGCGGGCCCGGGTCAGCAGCTCCACAGTGCGCGCGGTCGCCTCGGGTGCGTCCTGCACACCGTCAGGCCACTCCACGGTGGGCCTCTGTGGGGTCACGTCCGCCTTGCACTGGGCTTTATCGATCTCCAGCAGCACCAGCGCGAAGCGCGCGAGTTCGGGTCGCCAGTACCCGATCTTGCGGTCCCGTGTCGCGAAGGTGCGCCGCTCCCGGTGCTGCACTTCGGTGGCGGTGATCGCCAAGTCCCCGGACTCACCGAAGGTCTGAGCACTGAACCCGGCGGCGCGGACGATCTGCTCCAGAAGGTGTTGGACGGTGCGCTCGTGCTCGTCAACACGGATGTCGAACTGCACTTCCTTGATGAGGTCAGTGAACTTATCGCCAACCCCCTGAAGGCCCTTGAGTTCGGTGAACACCTCACGCTCAAGGTCGAACGTCGCCGCTTTGCCGCGCCCGTGCGTATCCAGATAGGAGTCAGCGACGATCAGACGTGCCTTCGCCAGCCGCACGTCACGCATCCACGAGCTGTACGCCTCGTCGAGGGCGTCCATGAGCTGTTCGGCGCCCTGGTAGTCGGAGCGTCCGAGTGGGGATCCGCGCATCAGCCGGTTGGGGCGGATGTTCGGCACGTACACGATGGCGAGCCCGGTCGCTCCGGTGTCGATGCCGCCATCGGCGTCGACCTTGAAGCCCTTGGTTTCCGGCCGGTCTGCCAGCGGAAGCTTCCGGCCGAGCTGGTCACGGGACCCCTCGTACAGTCCGTGGTACACCCTGCCGGATTCGTGGCGTTCCAGGTGTCGCCACACACGCCCGTCGTCGCGTTCCTCCAGCACCTTCCACAGGGTGGCGGCGACCAGGCGTCCAGCCCGCCATTCGGGGGCGACGCAGTCGGGGATGATCGCGTCCGCGAGCACATGGTCGGCAACAGCGAGGTCCCATGACGCGCGCAGGTACACGCCGCCGTAGGGCGATGACACCTCGCCGCCTTCAAGGAGAACCGCGCCGAGGCCGCCTTCGGACATGAGGAAGTCCAGGCGCTTTTGGGTTTTCTCGTCCTCAGCGACCAGGGTGGGCGCTTCACCGAAGAGGAGTTCGGCGTTGGTGGTGGCAATGTCCCCGGCGATGGGCACGTGGATGCGGGTGGGCATCTGCTCGGGGTTGGGCGGTCGGCCCCACCAGAAGCGGGCCGCCGCACCGACTACCCCGCCGCGATACTGCGAGGGGCGCGGTGTCGGGAAGTGCCGGAGCCGGGATCCTCCGCCGCCGTACACAGCGGACAGTTCCTCTGCCGAGCCTCCGTACCATGCGCCCCATTCGTCGTAGTAGGCGCGGGGCAGGTCGGTGTCCTTGGGGGGCCATGGCACGGACGAGTCAGGGAGCGGCATGCCCCACCCCCTCACGGTCGGTAGTCATCAGGCCCGGGGATTCCCGCACTGCTGTCACTTGGAGTTGCTGCGGGAGAGCTTCGCGGACGTTGGCGTGACCGTCAGGGTGACGTCCGGCCACGGCATCGACGGGTCCAGGCTGACGCCGACCTCGGTCGCCCCAGTGAGGGATTCGACCTGCTCGAACAGGGACACGGCGAGACGCTTCCAGATGTACGCCTGCCACTGCTGCTCTCCGAGTTCACCGAGCGCCCCGTGGAACTTCTCCACGGCGCGCTGAGCAACCCGCTCAAGAGACTCGGGAGGGTGACTCATTCGAGGCCCCGCTCGCGCCGGTCCAGGATCTGCGCGAGCATCATGTACGAGTCCGCCACAGACACGAGCTGCGGAGCGGGCTGGAGCCCAGCACACGACCGCGCCTCAGCGAGAGTCGCCGCCGCGAGCGTGACCGTCTCTCGGAAGGTCGGCATCTGGGTTTCGGGGGTGGTGTCGTGCTCGGTCATGCTGCCAGTCCAATCGGGTCGGGGAGCGCAGAGCGCCACAGTGCTTCCGTGGTCGCGAGGGCGTACCTGCTGGCGTCCAGACTGTGGTCGGCGACCTTCACGGGCTTGTCCTCGCCCTTCTCTGTCGCCTTGTCATCCCACGAGTAGCCCGACACCTCGTTCGTCCACCCACGACACCGGTCCGCCACCACAAGCTGCCCCTCAGCGAGCAGCGTCGCCGTGAGCGCGATACCGCGGTTCACGTCGTTGTCCGCCGGGGTGGACGCCAACCCGTCCTGATGGAGTTGGAGCCGGAAGCTCGCGGCGGACGGGTCGACCACCACGTACTCGACCGGTATCCCCACCTGCTTCGGGTGGTGTGCGGTGCGCAGCCAAGCCCGCACCTGGTCCGAGAGTTGCCCGTCGGTGAGGCGCGGCGCCCCAGTGCGCGGGTCGTGCCGCCACTCATCCACGAGCACCAGCCGGGACCGGTCGCGGCCGCGTTCGTCACGCTCATCGGACAACCCGAGCAGCAGGACACTGGAGGCATTGGTGGTGCCGTAGTCGACGCCGGCGGCCATGATCCGCTGCAACGGAGGCAACTCCCCCCACGGGAGGACGTGCCGGTCCGGGTCCCACATCGGGTACACGGCGCCCTCAGCAGCGACCCAATCCCCGAGGATGAAACGCCGAAACCAGAGCCCCGTGAACTCGATGCGCTTCCTGGCCTTGTAGTCCTCACTGAGCGCCGGATTGTCGTCCATGGTGAACCGCCAGTACCGCCAGTGCGGCAACTGGTCCAGCTTGTCCAGGAACTTGACTTTGAGCCAGTGCGACGGGCTGTCCGGGTTCGTCGTCCCGAACAGCTGAGCGCCCTCAACCGACATGCGACCAAGGAGCTGCGTGAAGAAGTCCTCGGGGAGCACGGTGACCTCGTCGCAGTACGCGCCGGCCACCGTCATACCGCGGATCACCTTCTCCGCTTTCGCGTCCGACGCGCCGATCACATGCACCCGCCGGCCCAAGATGGTTCCTGTGGGCGCTCCGGTCGTGTACTTCACCTGGTCGGCGAAATCCCCGAACAAGGCCGGGTCCTGGAGCGGGCCCATGACGTTACGGCCGATGGCCTCACGGGTGCGGCCGATCATCACGAGCTCGCCGCCGTGCGGGGCCTCCGCCACGTAGAACAACCAGCGCAACAGGCTTGCGATGGTCTTCCCGGAGCGGATGGCGCCGTCCCAGATGTTGACCGACGCGTCACTCGTCGCGACGCTCTCCAACTGCTTCCGGCTCAGAGGGAGGCTCTCCAGCACGCTCCGCCTCCCACACCTGCTTCACCGACGCGAACAGGTTGCCCAACATCGACTTCGCCCCGTCAGCGGAGTTGGCCGCATCGACCTTCTCCAGCTCAGCGGACGCACGCACCGCCGTCTGCACAGAGGTCAGAATCGCCCGCTTGTCCGCGAACGGCGGCTCTTCAACCTCAGCGGTGTGCCACTCGCCGTCACGGCCACCGAACGCCCCGATGGTCGTGGGCTCCCACAGTTGCTTGCGGAGCCGTTCGGCGTCGGAGAGGAGGTCGGAGGCGAGCTGTGCGCGCCGAGCCCGGTTGTCGGCCTGTTTCGCGCGCGTGGCGTTCTCTGTGCTTGTACGTTCAAAAGCGTCGTTCAGACCAGCCTCTTTGGCGAAGTTCGCGACGCTTCCGGGGCTGACTCCGTGCTTTTTGGCGATGCCTCGGCAGGTTCCGCCGGCGCGGATGTCGGAGATGATGGCTGCGCGTTTGGTGTCGTCGATGCGTTGGCCGCGCCCCACAACCCCCTCACCTCCCGCCGGTTCCGGTGTCACACTGTTGGTCTCGCGTCGCCCGCTCCGGCGCTCCCCCTACTGGAGGTGTGTGATGAGGCTGTTGGTGTGGTCCGCTGTCGCGGTGCTGGTGGTGTCCGGGTGTGCGTCGCAGGCCCCCGAGGAAGCGGAGCCGTCGGAGTCGCCGTCGCCTGCTGCTGTGGAGTCGCCGTCCGCGTCGCCGTCGGTGGAGGTGGACCCGCGCTCCGCCCAGTCCATCTGTGACACGCTGCGGCTGCGGGACGTGTACGTCAACGCGGACAACTTGGAGCCTCACGAGGAGGCGCAGATCGTGATCCTGGGCATGGAGGCGAACACTGCTGCGTTGGAGGAGGATGCGGAGCCTGCGTTGCGGGAGATCGCGTTGGAGCACATGGGTGACACGGATGCGGCTGTGGAGTTGATGGTGCCGTGGTGTCAGGAGAACACGGAGCCGTTGTTGGAGTCGGATCCGTGGTGAGGTGGTCCCGGTCGCTCCGACCCCCCAGCGAGAGCGACCGGGACGATCCGGGGGTGGTCAGGCGGGGTTCTCGATCTCGTCTGCGAGCGCGCGCAAGGTTCGGACGAGGGTGGCGTTGTACTCGTCCAGGTTGTCAGCGGTGAACTCCGCCGCGACTTCGGGGCCGTTGTCCATGAGTTCGATGAGTACGCGTCCGCTCACCTGCGTGTTCTCTGCGGGAAGGACGTTCGCGCTGGGGGTCCTGTCGAAGCGGATCACGGTGTCTCCTGGGAGGTTGAGGGGTGCGCCCGGCGCGGGGACGATGCGCCGGGCACGATCAGTGGGTGGGCGTCTCGACGGGCAATGTGGTGCCACACCGTGTGCAGGAGGGTCCGCCGTTGATGATCCGGATCGACGTCTTGTAGCCGAACGGACGCCTCTCAATGACCTCGACTCCGCCCGGGGGCAGCGTGTAGTCCTCTGGATACAGGTGGCCGTGTTCTTCGCAGTCGCGGCGGGCGTGCCAGTGCTCCAGCTCTCGGATGCGCGCGTGGTCGGCCTTCATGGACACCTCCGAACACGTTCAGATACGGGGCTTCCCGCACGCGGTCCACGTCAGCAGCGCCGCGAGGTCAGCGTCAGCAGGCGGCAGGATGCGGGCCGCCAGGTCCACGGCAGCCGACGCGTTACCTCGGGCGCCCCACAGCACGCCGCTGCTGAACACGCCCCAACCGTCGCCGTGGGGTGCGACGCGCACTGCCTCGCCGCTGGAGGTCGCCCACTCGATGCCCGTGGACAGCTCCACGATCGCGTTGAAGCGCTTCGCCGCCCGCATGGAGTCCTGGGCCTGCTGCGCGAGCTGCACGTTGGTGGCCAAAACACCTCCGGGCACAACAAAGGCCCGGGGCTTCCGCCGCCGGGCCTCAAGTCTTTATAGCGATTCTCCGAATCTTAGAAACAGAATACGGAACTGAGTCAAGTTGTGCAACCTAACGGTTGAACATGCAGGTCAACGCTCGTCGTCGTACCCGCCGCGCACCAGCTCCGGCCACTCCCCGTCGGTGACCTCCCGCTCCAGCGCGTCCATGGTGTGCCCGTCGGGGATGCGCACCTGCCCGAGGACGACCAGCCGCCCGCCACGGGGCCCGTACACGGTGATCGTGGACATCCCGGCATAGGCGCGGGCGTCGATACCCTCCGCCTGGAGCCGGTCGATGACCCACAGGCCCACCGGCCCCTCGTCGATGCTGTCGCGGACTCCGACGATCCCCGCGCGGAGGATGACCTCGGCGAACTGGGAGGGGGTGAGCCATCCGGCCTCACCGACGATCCGATCCAGAGCGGCGTTCACGTGCGGCTCACCAGCGCGTGCGGGTGAGGGCGGCGCGATGCTGGGGGCGATAGTCTCAGTCATGGTTCTCCTTGCTTGCTGGCTGGGGTTCCACAGGCCCGCCGGAGCTCCACCTCCTGGCGGGCCGCTCTCATGCGGCGCGTTCTCGCCTGTCCTCGCGGATCGCCGTGTACTCGGCGTAGTCGGCATCGCCGCTGTTCACGGCAAGCAGGTCGCAGGGGCAGTACACCTCGTCCCATTCGGCGTCGTCGGCGAGCTGCATGCCGCAGTCGACGAGGTAGCCGAGCCGAGTGATGGGTCGCAGGCACGTGTCGGTGACGGGGTCGGGGGCGGCCATGTCCTCCATGTAGTACCGGTCCTCGATCGTGGTCGTCATGAGATCTCCTCGGAGTGCCAGTGGTAGACGGCGACCCGCCCGTCGTAGTCGGTGATGTGCAGCGACCCGCCAGCCGCGACGGCCTGGGTGATGGTCTCGGTGATGTCCGCGTTGGAGTCCTCGGACAGGTCGATGTGGAAGCGGTCGTCGGCCATGCGGGTCCTCTTTCGGTTGGTGCTGGTTGGTCAGGCGGCGAGTGCGTGGGCGCGGGCGTCCTGGAACGCCTTCTTGCGGGGCTTGTACGCGGCCAGCAGGGCGACGAACTGCCCCCGGGTGTAGCGGACACAAGAGCGCCGCACACCGTCCTTGAGCGCGTAGCCCTTGACGCCGTGGGTGGCCTTCTTGCGGAGGGTCGCGGCCATGCCCGTGGCGGTCGCATCGTCCACACCCAGCGCCCGCAGGTGCGACGCGATGGTGTGGCGTTCGGCCCGGTGGGCGGCGTGGGCGGCGTTGCGAGCCTGAGTGTCGGCCTGCCGCTGGAGCCGGCGCATCGCCTTCTTGATGCGGGCTTCGGTGACGGTGGGGCGTCGGCGGTCCGTGGTCTTCGTGGTCCGGGGCTGCTGAGTGGTGTCCTCGTCCTCGATGATGTCCACGTTCGTGTAGTGGACCATCGTGTATTCGCCGGTGTAGTTCCCGGCGGCGTCCGCGAAGCCGACCTTGATATTGCCGTAGAGGCTCCGGAAGCCGATTGCGATGCCTTCTGCGCCCTTGGCCCACCCGTTGCGCCCGTTGATGCGGACGCGGGCTCGGGTGCTGACTGCCTTGTCGATCTGGTTCGTGTCCATGTCCGCTCCCTCGCTCGTGCTGATGACTAACACTCTAGGCCCAACATGCGTGGCACGTCAACACGTTAGGCATGTGGTTCGTGCCCAACATGCGTGGCATCATGGAGAGATGAGCACACACCCGATCACCCGAGCAGTGGAGAAGTACAACCGCACGATCGAGCAGGCCGAGAAGGAGCGCACTCGCGCCTTCCAAGAGGTCGCCAAGGAAGGCGTTCCCCAGACGGAGATCATCGAGAAAAGCGGCTACAGCAGGGAGACCGTCCGGCGCATCCTCAAGCCCGAGATCGTCGAAGCCCAGAAGGCGCGTCGCCGAAAGAGCTGACCCGAGCCCCCGCCCTTCCGGCGGGGGCCTTCTTGCTCACGCCACCCGGGTCTTCCTCGCCGCCATCCCCAGCACATCC
The DNA here is from genome assembly GCF_018316655.1 of Nocardiopsis changdeensis. Taxonomy (GTDB): domain Bacteria; phylum Actinomycetota; class Actinomycetes; order Streptosporangiales; family Streptosporangiaceae; genus Nocardiopsis; species Nocardiopsis changdeensis. The sequence goes on from NZ_CP074133.1 coordinate 3,857,914, forward strand.
CCCAACCGGACGACCAACCGGGGTTTCACCGCGACCGGCACGATGCGCCCCTCGGCGACTGCTTTGCGGATCCCCCGGTCCGTCACCCCGTGCCCCATCGCACGCGCCGCCATCGCCGCCTCAGCGACCGACAACCTGCGCTCCGGAGCCGCCACACGGGCCGCCCGGACAGACTCCTCCCGCCGCTCCTCGATGTCGTCCACACGCCCCTCGCAGCCCTCCACACGGCACCGCGCCCACGTGCGGTCGGCCGGCGCGTACACCGGGTTCGAGCAGTCCGGGCACAGGCCGGCGAACACCCGCTCGGCGGGCCTGTTCACGATGTGCCGCACCCGGGCGACATGCGAGCGGATCTCCTCCACTGCCGAGTCGCCCCACTCGGCGACACGGACGATGTCCATGTTCGCGTGCAACAGCCGGGCCATGGCCGCGATGGTGTCCGCGGGAGCGGGTGCGCCGTGGTCGTCGATGAGGATCCGGCACCAGCCGGAGAGGCAGGTGTGGAGGTCGCGGCGGATGTCGCTGGCGGCGTCGTTGATGAGGAGGGGCGCCTCGGAGGGTTTGCCGCCGTTGCCGCTGCGGGGGCGGACGTCCATGCGGGCGATGGTGATGTCGAGGTCCACGTCCAGGCCGTGGAGGTCTCCGGTCGCCCAGAGGGCTCGCAGGTCGGCGGCGAGTGAGCCAATGCAGGGTGCGCACACGGTGCCGTGGTGGATGTCGGCGGCGCAGAGGCGGCAGGAAAGCGTCATCGGGTCCCCCAAGGTCGGTCTAGACTTTGACCTGTAGAGACTCGTTCCTTCCACAGCCTGGGACCGGGAACTTCTACGGGGGTTGAAGAGGGCTCGCTGTCGGGGGACGCGGGCCCTCTTCTCATGTGCGGGGGCGGGGCTCTCTCGGCAGAGGGCGACACCGGCACGATGGGTGTGCTGGTGGGAGCCCCTGGAATCCGGCCCACAGCTTGCGGGGGATGCCGCGCCCGATGGGCGGGGTGAAGCGTTTCCCCGGTCCGATGCGCTGCCCGTTCATGGCTGTGCACACCGCGCACGCCTTGCCGTCCCTGCGGGTGACCCATTCGAGGTCCAGGCCCAACCAGCGCGTGTAGCTGTAGGTGGCGGCGGATGCGGCCTGGTGGATCTTGGTGACGGCCAGCCGCACCATCCGCCGCTGAAACCGAGCGAGCTCCACTTCCGGGGTGGCGGGGGTGACGGGCACTCCCCCGGTGGGCCGTCCGGTGTGTGCGGCATCGACCCGCTGTGCCGCGTCGGCTACGACCGCCGCCACGTCCGCTTCCACGCTGGTGGGGAGGGGTTCGGCGAAGTAGGCGTTGCGCCCCATCCGTTGTCCCACGGCGGCGTTCATGGCGATCCGCGTCCCGATCGTCCAGCCCGTCTGCGCGGCACGCGACACGGCGTTCATGAGCGGCGCGACGATCGCGAGGAGCGCGGCCCCGGTGATCCCGGCGGCAACGGCAGCGGCGATGATGGCGTGCAACTCCTCGGACGCCTGCTGCTCGGCAGTATCGAGTTGCTGCGCAGGTGTGGGTGGGGCGGGAAGATCAGTGACGGTCACGGCTTCCACGCCTCCCGGTAGTCGGGGTGGTCGGCGTACACGGCAGCGAGCTGACCCAGGACTGCGTCTTCGTACCACCATGCCGAGTCGCCGTCGGCGCGCTCGAAGAACGCCAGGATTCCCCGCTTGGCCGCAACCTCGCGCTTGAGGCGGACCTCGTCCATGGCGATCGTGTTGTGCATGCGGTCGTCGTCGTACACCCACATGCCGTGGGCGGGATCGTGGACGTCGATGGGGTCGATCTCACCGCTTCGGCTTCGGTGCTTCTGGTAGTCGAGCATGTCGTCGGCGAGCCGATCTTCCTCGTCGTAGCGGGCGTTGAGGAATTCCACGATGCCCATCTGACCTCCTGTGTGCGCTATGCGAATGGTAGACGTGTTCGGCGTGCCCTGGTACGTGTCGGGGCGGGAGCGGGCCGCCCCCGACGTCAGGCGTTCACTGCTCCCCCTTGAGCCGCTTCACTTCGTCGGCGAGGCGGCGTGCGTCCCTCTCGGCGCTGTCCAGGTCGGCGCGCAGCGGGTTCACGACCTCACGGTCTTCGGCGTCCAGGGCGGCTTGCACGGCCCGCCAGATGATGGCGTTGCGGTGCGCGGGGTCGGGCGGCAGGTAGTCGTCGAGCTTGTCGATGACGTCGTAGGTGGCGGTGTAGCCGGGGCGCTGGGTCACTGGTCCTCCTGGGTGTGGGGCTCGCTGTAAGGGCTGAATCCGCACCTGTCGCACAGAGACCACTCTCCGATGCAGTAGGGGCCGGTTGATGCGAGCGCGTAGATGGGGGTGTTCGCGACGGAGTTCACCTTGCAGGTGGGGCACCACGTCTGTCGGGGTTCTCCGAAGTGGACCGGGGGCGTTTCGTGGGTGTGGCTCACTGGTCCTCCTGTGTGGTGGGGCGGGCCGAAACCCGCCCCGGGGTGGTCAGCTTCCGTGGAATTCCCACGTGTCGTGCCAGCGGCGCCCCTTGGGCTTATCGCGGGCCTTGCTTCGGTCACGGAGGCGGGCGGCGACCCTGCGCACGTACCGGACTTCGGCGCGAGTAAGGCCCTTGATCCGCCACCTGTTGACGGCCTCGTGGAGCATGGCGCCGAAGACCGCGATCCCGGCTCCGAGGGCGGCGAGGGCGACACCGGTGAGGACAGCGGCACCGGACCACATGAGGACGGCTTCGAAGGGGCTCAAAACGGAGCCTCCTCGGTGCTAGTCCATCCGTTTCGATCGCCGCTTTGCCGGGACTGGCCGAACGATCCGTTCGCGGCGTACTGCCGCTGGACCTTGGTCACCTTCGCCGTCGCGGACCTGAGCGCCGGGCCGACCTCGTCCACATCCACCTCGAACACGGTGCGCTTCTCGCCCTGCTGGGTGTCGTAGGAGCGCTGCTTCAACCGCCCCTGCACGATCACGCGCATACCTCGGGTCAGGGTCTCCGCGACGTTCTCCGCGTACTGCCGCCACACGGTGCAGGTGAGGAACATGGACTCGCCGTCCTTCCACTCCCCCGACGCGCGGTCGAAGGTGCGCGGCGTGGACGCGACCCGGAAGTTGGCGACAGCGTCACCCTTCGCGGTCATGCGGACTTCGGGATCGTCGACGAGGTTGCCGACGAGCGTGATCTGAACATCGTTCGCCATGGTCAGGCCGCCTTCTTCATGAGTTCTCGGCGACGAGTGATCGGACCGCCGACGTGCTTCCACTTCAGACCAAGAACGATGTGCCTCAAGGTTGAGACCTTGATTCCGAACTCCCTGGCCAGCTCCTTAGCGTCATCGCCGAGGGCGTAGCGCTCGCGAATCTCGATGACCTGGTCCTCGTACAGTTTTGCTGCGGGTCGGGCGCTGCCGATGGGGTGCCGACCACGGGCCCATGCGTCGTCAACGTTCTCCTGGCGGGTCCCGTAGTAGACGTGCCTGGGATTCACGCAGGAGGGGTTGTCGCAACGGTGGCATGCTTCCTTGCCCTCCGGGGTCGGGTGCCCCAGGCGAAGCTCCAGGGAGAACGCGTGCGCTGAGACGGTGCGCCCTTTTTGAACGACGAACATCCCGTGGCCGCTTGGCTTCTTGCACCCCTGCCAGATCCAGCAGGTTTGTGTCTTGCGGACCTTGGCCCAGAAGCGCTCTTCGACGGTCGGTGCGGGGCGTTCCTCTTTGGGGGTTGCCTTCCACCAGCGCAGGTAGTGCGCGTTGCACATGCCGCGCTTGAGGGGAGTCCGACTGCACTCCTCTGCCTTGCAGGTGATCTGGGTCTCTCCGGCCATGTCAGTTCTCCTTGGCGAGTGCGTCGTTGAGGTCTTCGAGGGTGATCGCGCGAGCCACGGCCAGCGCGCGGGCCACCATCGGCCCGTCGTCGCTCCACTGCCGCTCCTCGACCCGCTCGGCGGTGAGGTCCAGCCAGTCCGCGAGGGTCGTGCCGACGAGAGGGCTGAACACCGCCAGGTGGTCACTGACAGCCAGCTCGGGTGCGCGCCCGTGGTGGGACTGGTGGACGTCGGGGTCCCGGTTGGCGATCGCGGTGACGGCCTTCGCGGTGGCGGTGAGCCATGTCCATGTGTCGGCGTCACCCGAGGTTTCACGGAGGCGCCGGGCGGCGCGGCGGAGTAGGTCGTCGGTGGCCATCAGTTCTCCTTGGTGCGTTTGGGTTGCGAGGTGAGGTGCCATCCGGCGCAATGCCGACACCGGTACGCGCGAACCTCGTTCTTGGGGCGGCGGTGTCCGCGCCGGCGGGTGGATTCGAGCGCGATGAGTGCGGCGATGCGGTCGCGGTAGCGGATCTTGGGGGCGCATGGCGGGTCGGCCATCACGCCTCCCCCACCACGGCGCGGGCCTCTTCCGGGCTGGGCAGCGTGTATCCGGCCTGCTCCAGCGCCCACACGAGGTCGCCGGGGCCGAGGCCGCCGTACTCAGCGGACCGGTGCGCCCAGTCGGCGACCAGGGCGAGGATCGTGTCGCGGTCGGTGGCGGGCACGTACTGCTTCCATCCGGCCTTGTCGAGGTCGGCGGTGCGCACGAACCGGCCGCGGTCGATCGGGACGAACCAGGGGGCGTTGCCGGGGTCGTAGATCGCGACGTTGCGTTCGTCGGGGGACACGCGGATCTCGAAGCCGCGGTCGGCGTCGGGGTATTGGGGGTCGGGCGCTTCGGTCATGTCCCCTCCCGGGGCTGAGATGAGCGCTGAGCGCTCAGGAAACTTGAGCCTTATACGGACTGCCGACAAACCCCGTTCGGCCGCCAGCGTGCGCCACAGGCGCGTATGAGACGATTGGGGACGCGCCCCGCCAGGTTCGAGCTGGCGGGGCGTCGTCATGCGGCCACCGCGGTGACCCGCTCCAGCAGCAGACGGACCGCGTAGGAGCCCTGCTGCCACACCACGCCGTTACCGAGGGCGTGCAACTGCTCGGCACGGGACAGGCCGATCTCCGGCGCGGTGACGTGACCATCGGGGCAACCCATCGCCCACTCCGTGAACCGCGGCGACAACTGCGGGCGCCCGTTCTTGCCCGTCGGCTCCGTCGGCGCTGGCGCGGGGCGGCCCATGACCGACTCCCACCGGGAAACCGCCGCGGCGAACGGACCGAAGTGCTCGGGCTGAACAGCGGAGGACAGCATCAGGTCCCCCCTGGAGCCGCGCTGGTTCGGGCCGCCGTGGGATCCGTCCGACGCCCTGGGTGTCGGAAGCAGGTTCTCGATGACCTCGTTCAGCGGGCGAGCGTTGGTGCCGATCAGGTTCGACTGCCCCGACTTCCAGTCCCGGGCCGCCGGCGTCGGCAGGAGCTGCTGCTCCACCACGTCCGCCAGTGATACCGAGTGCCCGCCGGCGCGGCGCTTGTCCGGGTGCTGCGACCCGCCCCGCGACCCCTGCGACGCGTCCGGGGTGGGCAGCAGCGTCACACCGCCGGGAACAGCGCCTCCTGTCCCTCCAGCAACACTGGTTCGGGGGAAGTACGGGATTTCGCCCTTCGGCCACGCGATGACGAAGAGCCGCTCCCGCCGGTGCGGGGCGCCGACGTCGGATGCGCGTACACAAACCCAGCTCGCATCGAACCCGACGCGGGCAAGGTCGGCGAGGACGGTGTCGAATCCTCGTCGAAGGTGACCTCGCACGTTCTCAAGGACGACGAGGCGGGGTCGTAGTACGCAGATGGCATCGCAGATGTGGGGCCAGATGTGGCGCTCATCGTCGGTTCCTTTCCGGAGTCCGGCCTGGGAGAACGGCTGGCAGGGGTAGCCGGCCGTGAGGATGTCGACCCGGGGGGCGGTGGACCACGCGAGGGTCGTGATGTCGCCCAAGTTGGGGACGTCGGGGTGGTGGTGGGTCAGGATGCGGGCGGCGCCCGGGTCGGGGTCCGCGACGAACACCAGGTCGCCGCCGAGGACGGACTGCACAGAACTTTCGAGCCCGCCATAGCCTGAGCAGAGACTGCCGATGGTGAGGGTCATCACGCGCTCCTCGCATACGGGTTGCCGGGCTGCACGCCACCGGGGAACCCGATCGACCACGGCCACCGACCGCCCGACTGGAGCATGTCCGGCCAATCCCGCTCGTCCCGGTCGCCGCGCCACGGCGTGAGCTCGACCAAGCGCTTGCCCTCCTCGACCTCCACATCCGCGGGCCGCACCCCGTACCCGAACTCCGGCCAACCCATCAGGCTCGCGGACCCGCGAGGACGGTAGTCGCGTTTGCCGCCCGCCCCCAGGGCGTGGCCGGCGTGAGCCTCCATCAGCAGGCAGATGCCCTTGTCGCGGATCATGTCCAGAACCGCAAGGATCGGCGCCGTGTCGTCGTCGGTCTGCAACGCCTTCGGCGTCAGCTTGTACAGGGGCCCGATGACCAGCACGTCGGGCTTGATCAGGTTGATGCGCTTGAGCAGCCACGACACCGTCTTGTCCTGCCGCAGGTCCAGGGCGCCGAGCTTCGGCTCGATCCACAGGTTGTTCTCGGCGATGGGCCGGCCCTGGAGACGGGCTTGGGCGTGCAGCGGCCGGAGCTTGCGGCGCATCTGCGTGTCGCTGTTCTCTGCGTCCACGATCAGGACCCGCTTGGGGTCGATGTGCTCGTGCTTGAACGGGTGGATGCCCGCGGCGATCGTGATGGCGAGCTGCCGCAGCAGCGTCGACTTGCCCAGACCCTCCGCGCCCGTCAGCATGAGCCGGTCGCCGCGCTCCAGCAGCCCGGGGACGATCCAGTCGTAGTCCTCGTCCGGGACGGCGAGGAACTCGTCGACGGTCATCGTCTCCAGGTTGTCGCCGGACTCGTAGTCGCGGACCGCCTCGAACTCGTCGATGGCCTTCTGGGCCAACCCGGCGATGGCGTCCGCGGGGTCCTCGTCGGGGAGCAGGTGCGCTTTCTGGGCGACGGTCGTGCAGGTGGCGATGACGCGGCGGCGCACGGACAGGCCGCGGATCTTACGGGCGAAGTAGGGGCCGTTCGCGGAGGTCGGGACGGCTTCGACGAGCTTGAACAGGTAGACCAGGTCCACGCCGGCGATGTCGTTGCCGTCCTTGGACAGGTGGTCGTGGAGGAGGGGCACGTTGGCGTGGCCGTGTTCGGCGCGGACCCGCTGGATCGCGTGGAAGAGGAGTTCGTGGGCGGGTCGGAAGAAGTCGCCTGCGGTGACGATGGACGCCACCTGGGGGGCGGCGTGCTCGGACAGGAGCATCGATCCGAGGGCGATCATCTCGGCGTCGATGTCGTGGGGCGGCATGTAGGTCATCGGTTGGCCATCCATTCGTTGCGGGAGCTGCGCTTGGGGGCTGTGGGGGCGGGGCCGCCGTTGGCGGCGCGCGGGAGCGGCTCGTCGTTCCAGCAGTCGCCGTTGAGCCACGTGGCGGGGTCCTTGACGTAGCCGTCCAGGGCGCGGCGGTCCTGGGTGAGGTAGCGCTCCAGTCCGGCCATCAGTTGCTCGAAGGTGGTGCGCTTCAGGGCTTTGAAGAACGCGGTGCATGCCTTCTTCTTCGACACCTTGTGCGGGTAGCGGGCCCAGAACTGTTGGAAGCGCGGGTCGTCGTAGCCGCTGGGGGTGGGGGGAGCATCGCTGTGTCCCTCGCCGTGAGGCGAGGAGGGCGCGGATGCGCTATATAGATCCTTTCCTTTCCTTTCCTTTCCTCGCGGAGGATTTCCGTCGTCCTCTGGAGATCCTCCGAGATCCTCTGGAGGATTTCCGGAGGGAACGTTTTCGCTGGTGAACATGGGTAGGACGACCGCCCCGGGGTACGGCAGGGCCTCTTCGTCGCCCTCTCCTGCCGATTCGGGCATTTCGGGCGCAAGGCGGGGCCTCGGGAAGTCCTCCGGAGCCTCCTCCACCACTCCTCCGAGACGCTCCGGAAAACCTCCGAGATCCTCTGGAGACCCTCCGGAGGGCTTACGAGGACGCTCTGCTTTTGGGGTCGGCTCCCCCTCCTCCGGTGCCGGCAGCTTCGCCTTCGCCGGGTGGCTGATCTTCTGGTGCTCCGCCCACGAGGTCACGCACAGGAACTTCTTCGCGCCGACCGTGTACCGGTAGACCAGTTCGGCGTCGGACAGCTCCCACAGGTCGACGTCGACGTCCTTGGCGGTGCGCTCGTCCAGCGGCCACACGGCGGCCTTGACGAGGCGGGCGTCGTCGACACACCGGCCCTGGTCGTCGACGTGGGTCCACAGCCCGATGAAGGTGAGCCGGGCCTCGTAGGTGAGGTCAGCGATGGTGAGGCTGGTGAAGAAGTCGGGCTTGATGGTGCGGATGCGCGGCATCTGGTGCGCCCCCCGTGGGTCGTGGTCGGTCGGTTGGTCAGGCGGTCGGGACTTCGAGCTCGCGGTACCTGCGGGCTCGCCAGGCGTTGCCTCCGGGCGGCCGGCGCAGCTCTTCGGTGTCGATGGCTTCGTCGACCCAGTGGTGGGCTTGGTGGCGCAGCAACTCCAGGGCTTCGATGACCTGCCGGTCTTCGCCTCCGCCGCGAGTGATCTCGTCGGCGTACACGGCGGCGAGGTGGGTGAGGGTGCGGTCGTGGGCGCGGATGGCGTCCCCGAGGCGGCTCATCGGGTCTCCTTCTTCCGGTCGGGTGCGTGCTGGTAGCACCGCCGCCCGGGGATGTACTGGCGGGTGGGTGTGGCCCCGCAGGTGCGGCCGTGTGCGGCGTCGTAGTGGGTGCAGGGCTGGTCGGTGTCGATGCCGGTGCTGGAGGCGAGCCACGCGGCGTCCTCGGGCAGGAGGGCGGTCATGGCGCGGTCTCCAGGTCGAACAGCGGGAGCTGCACGAGGGCCACACACGCGGGCTTTGGAGCGCACTGGGGCGAGTCCCCCTTCAAACAGACCCGCTCGATGAGCTGCATTTGCGCTGCCGCCTTCTCGTCCCATTCGCGGCGGCGCTCCTCCCGGGCTCGCGCGACGTCCCCGAGGATCGTGAAGGGGGTACCGCCGCCGCCGGGCCAGCGGTCCCCGGTGCGGGGGTCGAAGCTGCGGTCGCGGGCTTCGCGCCACAGGGTGAGGTGTGTGGTGCACATGCCGTCGGGGGCGCGGACCGTGAAGCGCTGGTCGGCGGGGTGGTCGATGAGTGTTTCGGCGTGGCGGATGGTGCGCCACGCCGCGCCCTCCCATCGGTCCCATGCGGTCTGGATATGGGAGGGGACGGAGGTCCCGCAGTAGTGGTTTGGTGCGCTCACGTGCCCTCCTTGGTGTCGTTCGGTCTTGGTGTGGTTGGCGCCCGTCCGCGTCTTGCACGCGGTGTCCGGCCGCCCAAAGGGTCCGGTCGGGCTGGGGTGGGTCAGGCGAGGTGCGGGTTGGATCGGTCGGCGTCTTCAGCGTTGAGCTGGCGGACGCATCGTGGGCAGTTCACGGCGGCGTCGTCGGGGAGTGCGTGGTCTCCGGTTTGCGTGTTCGCGACGTAGTCGCATGGGGTGATGAGGTCGTAGGTGATGTCCTGGTAGGCGCGGGCTGCGTGGGTGTTGCGGCCTCCGCGGAGGCGGACCCGGTGCGGGTAGCGGCTCACGGTGTCTCCTTGGTGTTGTCGGCGGTCAGGGGCGTTTGTGGTTTGCTGGGGTGGGACCGGGGCGAATTGGGCGCCCCGGTCCCGTCGTGTCAGGCGCAGGTCGGGCAGTCCCAGTCGCGGGCGGCGACCTCGGCTTCCTTGGCCGTGTAGTGGTACTCGTCGTCGGAGCCGCCGCACGTGGCGCAGGTGACGGTGTGGCAGTCGTCGTCGAGCTGGGCGAGGTTCAGGTTGGGGTGGTCGTTCAGGCTGCCGAGCCATTCGAGGGCGGCCTCACGGGTGGGGAAGTGCGGCGCCCCCTCGCCGTGCTCGTAGGGGTCGCCCTTGGTGGGGCCGTCGGCGTGGACGAACCCCCAGCAGCGGGTGGTCGTGGTACTCATTGCGCCTCCTAGGCGTCTTCGTGGTCGGGCCAGTGGTCCGGGTCGTAGGGGTTCGTGGGGTCGCCCATCGGGCCTCCTGTACGGTCGGCGTGGGCCCCGGGAGATAGGCGCTTCCGGGGCCCGCCTTACGCGTCGGGGTTGCGGGTGTGATCGGCGACCAGAGCCTGGATGGCGCCCTTGTCGCCGGGGGCGGTGGTCCAGTCGCAGACGTCGCAGTCGGCGTACCACCGGCCGTCGGAGCGCTGGGCGGGTCGCGGGGCGCGGTGGTGACGACGGCGTCGGTAGGCCACCGGGGCTCCTCCTGTCGGTCCTGGGCGAGCCGGGTCATGGCGTCGGTGGCCTTGATGGGGGTGCCGGAGCGGGTGCGGAGGATGCCGCCGATCTCTTGGCCGTTGTGGTGGACGGGGGTGAGCGGCCGGGCGAGCGGGTGGGTCATCACGCGGCCTTCTTCTTGGTGTGGTCAGCGAGGAGTTCCAGGGCGCGGCTGAGAGTGATGTACGAGGAGAGGGCACCGCAGGTGTCCCACTTCCAGTCCTTCCAGGGGTTGGACCAGCCGCCCTGGGGGTCGATGTCGCGTATGTCGATGACGGTTTCGACGCCTGCGCCGGTGCGGGGCGGGCGTTGGGTGAGGGTCCACGGCAGGTCGGTGGCCTGGACGGCGGCGAGGAGTCGGGCGGCATCGCCGGGCAGGTTCAGGTCGCCGGGCAGGTCGGTGATGGCCTCGATGACCCACCCGTCGTTGGCGGCGGTGGTGAGGTTGACGGAGGCGGGCAGGTGGTCGGCGTGGACCACGCCTTCGCAGGGGTGGCCGGTGCGGGTGGCGCGGATCATCGGGTCTCCATCTCCTTGCGGGCGTTGACGCGGTAGAGGGTGTGGGTGCCGGTGTCGAGACGGCCGCGTAGGACCACGTCTCGGGACCAGGGCCACCGTCGGGTGATGGTGCGGATGGTGAGGGTGCGGCCGTGGATGGTGATCCGGTCGCCGGGGCGGAGGCGGCGGGCCTGGACCGTGGTGGGCATCGGGGCGCCTTCCTGTGGTTTCCTGGTGAGGCGGGACGCCCCCAATTCGGGTGAGGGCGTCCCGCAGTGCGTCGTTAGGGCTGAACGGACCTGAACGCCTCTGCGAGGACGTCCGTGGGGTAGGTGTTGACCTCGCCGAAGGTGGCGTCATCTCGCTTGACGGGCTTCTCGCCGCGGGTCCGCATCAGCCGCGAGGCCGTGGCGCCGACCCGGGCGAGGTAGGCGCGGTCGCGCTGGTGCCCGTTCTTGATGGCGTAGCCGAGGGCGGTGAACCAGTCGTGGTGTCCCTCGATGGCTTCGAGGCGGGCTTCCGTGGTGTCGAGGCGTCCCTCGGCGGCCTGGATGCGACTCCGGTCCTCGCGGATCCGGTCGAGGATGCCGTAGAGGAGGTCGAGGTCATCGCCTCCGGGGGCGGGGGTGATCTCGGCTTCGCGGGTCTTGGTGGCGAAGTAGGTCTGCGCCTTGGCGATCTCTTCCTTGCGGGGGTCGCCGTTCATGGCCCACATGTAGGCGCCGTAGCGGGTGAGGCGGAAGTCATCGACCTGTCGAGTGGCTCCGGACCCCAGGTCGACCATGTGCACCCCGGGGTCAATATGGTCCTGAGCCGCGCTCTCCCCGAGAGTGTTGATGATGGCGGCCTTGGCGCGGCCGATGCCGTCACGGACATGAGCCCACCGGGCGTACCCGAAGTGGGCCATGAGCTGTCGTGCGGACCAGTACTCGTTGCCTTCAGCGTCGACCTGCATGATCGCGTCGAAGGGGCTGCCCCCACGGGTGTCGATTTGGTTGGTCATGTGCTCCCCGTTTTCGTTCGCGGGACCTCTCGCCCCGCCACTGGCACCACTCTATGGAACATCATGTTCCATCGTCAAGTGGTTTCTGCCATGGACTTTGAGACAGTTCGATGTAACACTTAGTTCCATGATGACCAGTGGAACACTGATAGGCATGGACAAGCCATCCCTGAAGCAGTTCGCCGACCAGTGGCGGAAATCCGCAGAGCACACCGAAGCCCTACGCATCGCCGTCGCCAACGCCATACGCACGGCGAACCAGGAGGGCATGCCACAGAAGGACATCGCCGAAGCGACGGGGTACACCCGGCAGCAGATCCGCCGGATCGTGAACGCCGACGCCGAGTAGGTCCGCCTGACACGCCAGCCCGCGCCACCTCCGGCGCGGGCTTTGTGCTGTTCACGGCCACTCCCCGTCGGTGGGCATCGCCCTGACGAGGTGTGCGGCGTAGTCCTGGCCGTGCTCGTCCAACATGACCGCGAGCTCGCGGGCGAACCGGGCGCGGACCCTCTGGTCGTGTGCGGCGTCGGGGTCGTGCTGGCTGGTGGTCGCGGGCGGGGTGAACACCGCGTCGTAGTCGTGCATCACGCCCCCACCTCGAACGGCAGGTGGGGCTGGGCGTCGATCGCGGACAGGCGCTTCGCCGCCGCCTCGCAGTACTCCTCCGACGCCTCCACCCCGACCGCCTGGCGTCCCATCTCCCGGGCGGCCACGAGCGTGGACCCGGACCCCGCGAACGGGTCCACGACCAGACCGCCCGGAGGCACCGAGTACGACACCAGGTGCTCCAGCAGGCCCTTCACGGGCTTCTCCGTGGGGTGGATCGCCGAACGCTGCATGGACTTCGCGTACAGCACCGACCGGGCCAGCACCGTGCCGTCTCGCACGTCCGCCGACGGTCCCCGGGACCCGTACTGCGCGGGCCCGTACTCGGATCGCCTGATGGTGCGGCGGTGCTCTCCGGAGATGATCCGCGGCACCTCGTGGTGCACATCGCCCCACGCCCCCCGGTACCAGTGGGTGGCGATCTCGTGCACACGGCGGAACCGGTCGGTCTGGAAGCCAGGGCCGTTGTGCTTCTCCCAGACGACGTCCTGGGCGAGCTTCCATCCGGCTGCGGTGTACTCGCTGTGGTGCTTGAGGAACATGCGCATGGACCCGAAGCACCACAGGGCGGGCGCGACGATGGCGGCGACTTCGAGCCACCCGTCGGGCCACCGGTCCCAGGCGAGGGAGGTTTCACCATAGGGCGGGTCCGCGATCACGCAATCCGCCTGGAGCTCCAGTGCGGGCAGGACGTCGCGGCAGTCGCCGACGTAGAGCTGGGTGTGCGGGTCTTCGTAGTAGGGCTGCATGTCCCCTCCTTGGGGTGGAACCCGCCGTGCCCGGGGTGGTCACAGACACGGCGGGAGACTGTGGGTCAAGCGGCGGCGGTCTGGCGGGGCTGGGCGTCCGGGTCGTCGATATCCACGCCCTCCCACGCCTCCAGCGGCAGCCAGCCATTCGTGACGGCCTGGCCGATCGTCCCCGGCGAGAACACTTCCGATGCCGCCACCTGCGGCCACACTCGCCGGATCAGCTCAGCGGTCTGCGCATGGAGCGTCACGGCCTTCCCCGCACGCACCTTGGACAGGAACGACACCGACAGCCCCGTGGCCTCGGTGACCACGGACAGCGGGATGCCAGCCGTAGCGGCGGCCTGGAGGCGCCGAGCGCACCCCTCCGAGGGCACCCGGGGCTTCCGCTTCGGCTCCTCGCGAGGCTCCTGCGGCTCTCCCATCGGCCCGACCCTCGGGTCGTCGATGTCCAGCCCTTCCCAAGCGCGAGGTCCTGGCCAGTTGCGCTTGCGGGCCGCCGCCATCGCCGCCCCTCCTGCCGCAACCCCTCCCGTGGCCACCAGCGACGGATAGATGTCGGCGACCTCCTTGGCGAGGTCGGCGGGCACCCGTTCGCGCTTGCCCGTGCGGATCCTGTCGAGGTAGTCGTGAGCGGCCGTGGTGATATGCCGTTCGACGGTGCGGACGCCGACTCCGATCACGGCGAGGGCCTGAAGGCGCCGGCGGGTGCCGGTGGCATCGACGACGGTTTCGGTGACCGTGTCCGCCTCTCCGCGTTGGGCGGCGGCGTTGGCTCGCCTCCACCGGTTGCGGCGTTCGGCGTGGCGCTGGTCGGCGTCCATGCCGCCGAATACTCCGTACCGCTCAGGCTTGGTGATGGCGTATTCCAGGCAGTCGGTGCGCATAGAGCACGCCGCGCAGATGGCCTTGGCGGCGGCGATCCCAGCCTTGGTGTCGTCGAAGAACAGGTCGGCGTCGTGGTCGCGGCACGCGGCTTGGTCGCGCCAGTCAGTGACAGTGGGAGCGCTGCGCTGGTCGCGGGTGTTCGCGGCGCGGACGTACCTCACTGGTCTCCCCTCTCTCCGACGTAGCGGCCCCACGTCTCGTGGACACCCTCAGCGGTCGTGATGGCGCGGGCTTCGTAGATGTGGCGGCGGTAGGCGGGCAGGACGCCGTTGCGGATCTTCGACGCGATGTTCAGGGCGGTGCGGCGGTTGGTGTAGCCGCTGACAAGGACCCATTCGTCGGTGTTGCGCATAGCGGCGGCGAGGTCGTAGTGGGAGGCGGTGGGTTTGCCGTAGTCGGCGGGGAGGGCCGGGGCGGTACGGATGCTCACCGGGCCACCTCCGGTTCGCCTCCGAGCGTCCACGTCGGCCACACGACCTTGTCCAGACGGGCCACCTGCGCAGCAGGCAGATCCACCACCGGATGGCCCAACGCCTGCATCCCAGCCGCACGCAACCACCAGGCGTCGACCTGGTTGTCATCGGCAATGTCGAGCCCGGTCCGCTTGTACAGGGCCATGCGCATATCGGGCTTGGTCGCGTTGCCCTTCCCGGTCGCGAACGCCTTCAACGTGGCGGGCGGGACCACTGCGTAGGGCATGAGGCGCGAGATCAGCTCAGCGCGGACGGCACCGTGGACCATGCCGAGGATGGCCAGCGCGTTGGCGCGAGCGGGCGGGAGTTCCTCTATGACAACGAGGTGCCGTTCGCCTTGGAACATGCGCAGGCTGATGCTGACCTCGGCGACGGCTGCGGCGATCTCGGGCAAGCGTCGGTCTCCGGTGGCTTTGGGTTTGATGGTGGTGGTCTTGCCGTCGGGGTCGCAGAGCCCGGTGGCGGTGACGCTGAGGTCGGCTCCGGTGATTCGCGGGGTGGCGTCGGTGTAGGTCGTGAGCGGCATGTGGTGCTCCTTCTGGGGTGGGCCGCCCCCAGGCCCCCGCACTGGGAGCGGCCCGAAAAGGGGGGTGGTCAGGCGGTGCCGGGGCACCACGGGAACTCGTCGCCGTCGACCCACACGTGGTCGGTGTGCGGCGCATCGGACCCGCACGGGCGGGACCCCGGGTCGCGACGGGCCCGGTCGGCGTCCTCACGCACCCCAGGAAGCTGGGTCTCCACCGCCTGAGGCGCCCCGCAGTCCGCGCAGGCCACGTCGTAAGGCGGGCTCAACATGACCCCGTCCTCCCAGTCGCCGTCGTGGCTGACGATCCCGGTGCCACCGCAGCTCACGCAGGAGGTGTGCTCGCGGCTGATGGCCAGGTCGCGGATGACGAAGTCGGCGTCGGAGCGGATCTTCATGTCGGCGCGGAGGATGGCCTTCATCGCCGCCTGCCGCATGTCTTCCACGCCCTGCGAGTACGCGCGGGCCTCAGCGTCCGCGAGAGCCCGCTTGGCGTTCTCCAGCTCGTGCGCCATGGCGTCGCGCTGCGTCTTCAGGGCCAGGGCCTCCGGGTCGGCGACCGCGGACAGCACCGCCATGGCCTCAGCGACATCTCCGGCAGGCACCTCCCACACCGGGGAGGCGGTCGTCTCGTCGGCGCCCTCAGGGGTCGCGGACATCTGGACTGCGCCACCGCTGGCAGGCCACGCACGGAGGCGGCGGCGGGGCAGACGGGTCGTGGTCTCACTCATCGGGGGTCTCCTTCGGGGGGTTCACCCGGGCCTGCGCCCGGTCCAGCAGCGTCTCCAGGTACTCAGCGGGGGTCAGGCCAAGGGCTTCACCGGGCCACCTCCCGGTCCGCCTCAGCGAGCAACTCGTCGGCGATCCGGTCGGTGTCCATCCACAGCCACGCACCCAACGCGATCAGCAGGACCCCGAGGGCGAACGCGGCCACGACGCCGGCGGCGCTCAGAAGGAGGTTCATGACGCACCCCCGGCCATCCACTCCTCGTCAGCAGCCTTCTCCGCCGGAGTCGGCTCCGGCTTGGGGGGCGCCGGCGCGGGCTCGAACGCCTCGTCGCCCAACCGCTCCGCCGGGAACTCCTCGTCCTTGGTGACCTCGCCGCGCTGGAGCGACGTGAAGATGACCTCCAACTGGGCGATGTCGTGGTGCGTCCACGACGCCACCTTGCGGTTCAGCTTCGCTTCGAGCTGGTCCCGGGTGACCCCGCCCTTCTGGAACTCCGCGATGGCCTCAGCCGCGCGCTGAGCGACCGTCTTGCCCCCGCCGTCCGCGAGAGT
Organism: Nocardiopsis changdeensis; assembly: GCF_018316655.1. GTDB lineage: Bacteria > Actinomycetota > Actinomycetes > Streptosporangiales > Streptosporangiaceae > Nocardiopsis > Nocardiopsis changdeensis. Next base: position 3,874,142 of record NZ_CP074133.1, read on the forward strand.
CTTGTTGCACAGCTCCTTGGCTTCCTCCACGAACCACGGGGGGAGGATCGAGAAGATGGCCTCCCGGAGCCTGCGGGCACCGTTGTTGGCGTTGTTCTCGTACACGTCCCGCATGTCCGTCAGGGGCTTGGGGCCCTCCTTCTTCGTGTCGCGCTTGTGCGGCACGATGAACGTCGACGACGACCGGGTGTTGGTCTGCACGTCCCACGCCCACGCCTGCATCTCCGACTGGCCGATCTCGTCGTCGCGGCGCAGCTCGGACACCCCGTACTGGACGTTGCCCCAGCACCGGGCGAGTTCTCGGGCGAGGTGTACGGACGGCCCGGAGACCGTCTGCCCCGCGCGGGGGAACCGGAAGAAGGCGCGCTCGGCGAGGGCCTTCTGCTGGCAGGAGTCGTTCATCTGGGCGACGGCGCCAGCGATGTCGCGCGGGCACTGCTGGGCGACGACGATCGCGGCCTGCACCTCAGCGACCGCACGGGACTGCTCCACAGCGGTGCCCTGTCCGACACGGGTCGGCATGGGGATGGGCTGGGCGGCCTGCATCTGCTGCGGGTAGCCGCGGTACTGCTGGACCTGGTTCACATGTCCTCCTCGTGCTTGCGCTCCGCGTACACGGGGAGCGAGATGGTCTCGACCTGCTCGGAGTAGCCCGGCCACCTGCCGGACTCGGAGCACTGCCTGTAGAGAGCGAGCGCCTTGCGGAGCTGGGAGTGGCCGATCTTCAAAGCGACGTGGTCAAGCTCGATGACCGTGGTCACGTAGGGGGCGGCCTTCTCCTGGAACACGAAGACCATGCGCGGGTCCGCGTGGATGCCCAACGCCCGGACTCCCTCCAGGTACATGGCGGCCTGGATGTGGTAGCCGTAGTCGTAGACGGCCTTGGAGATCTGCTCCGGGTGCGCCGACCGGGTGGTCTTGTAGTCGGACACGATGAACCAGCGGGCCGTGTAGTCCGCGGTGGGCATGTGGTCCAGGCGGGCCCGGCACCACACCCCCGTCTCCGCGTCCCGCCAGAACAGGGACCGCTCAGCGGGGCCGCGCTCCGGGGCGAACACCTTCGCTGCCATCGGGTGGCCCTTCAGGGCTTCGGCCATGGCCTGCACCTGCTCGAACTCGGCGGGCAGCAGGGGGATGGCGTCGCGGGCGTAGGCGGCGTCGCGCTGTTCCTTGGCGGCCTTGGTGCGCATGTCGGGGGCGTCGATGACGACCAGTTCCGGGCCGGTTCCCAACACAAGGTGGTGAGCGGCGGACCCGATGTCGAACGCCTTCTTGGGCCCGCGCTTGTGGCGGCGCTCGTAGTCGAACAGGGCCGGGCACTCCAGGAGGCGGCGGGCGCCGGAGGAGGACAGGGACCGGCCGGGGACCGGGTCGGCGTGGTAGACGGCCTCGGGGATGTCGTAGACGCCGGGCTGAGTGATCGCGGGCGTCTCAGCGGTGGTGCGCTCGTCGATGGCGGTCACTGGTCGGCTCCCTTCACGCGGATCTCGAACCTGTCGAGCTGCTCGCGCTGCTCGTGCGGGTTGGCGGTGATCCACTCCGGGCTGTAGATCAGGTCCCACAGCTCAGCGGAGGTCACCAGACGGCCCGGCTTGAACTCGCCCGGGTGGGTGCGGACCGTTCGGCCCTTGCTGTCGGTGTGCTCGGGCCACTCGGTGGTGACCGTGCGCATCCCGCGCTTGCAGTGGTTCGCCTGCGGGTACGCGGGGTCCGGGCCACGGTGGTAGCGGATCGTGTCGTCCTGGCGGACCTGGATGACGGACCCGCAGTAGGGGCACAAGGCGTGGATCTTCGCGGGGTTCACCAGCCCACCTCCTCGTCGGGGTCGATCGGGAACGGGCGAGGCTGGTAGTCATCGCGGTCGGGCAGCACCAGGTCGTGCGCCTCAGGCCACACCGAGTCGAAATCCGGCGGCGGCATCAGCAGATCGCCCGCCAGAGCGATGTCCCGCGCCGCACGCGCCTCCATCGCCGGGTCGATCACCGCGGGCTCCGGGTCGGAGTCCTCCAGGGCGATCGCCCACAGCGAGTCGCCGCCGCCGACACCCCACAGGGCGTCCATCAGGTCCAGGAACTCGTCGTCAGACATCGGAGGCACCTCCCTCGCAGGTCTTGGTGTGGTCCACGGCAGCCGACGCGGCCTGAGCCGGGTCCACGTACCGGCCGAAGTCCAGGTCACACAGGTGGCAGGTGAACCCGTCCTCGGTGGGCGACCACAGGCGCGTGTCCTGCGAGCGCGGCAGAGAGGCGTGGTGGCGGCGCTCCGCCTCCGCCAACCCGGCCTCCCGCAGCCGGCGGCGAGACCGGGCCGCACGAGCAGCCGGAGAGCCGTCCGCGAGGATCTTCGCGATACCGTCCTCACCCAGCAGCCACCCGTAGGAGTGGGCGACCGCCAAAGTGCGCTTCTGTCCCTCAGTGGGGGTGACGCCGAGCCTGGCCAGGGTCTCCAGAACCATGCGGACGGGGGCCGGGTCGTCGGTCGGCAAGTGGTGCAGGCCGGAGGCGGTCATCGGGCCACCTCCGTCACGTACTCCGAGGCGTAGACCGTCACACCGGTGTCACGCCAGTCACGGACACCCAGGGTCGCGAGGACACCGTGCGGGGCGTCCTGCACGCGGGCGGCCTCTCCGAGCAGCACCTCCAGGTCGTCCATCCACACGCGCCGGGTCGCGGCGTCCGTCTCGTGCTGGTTCAGGTGCAGGCTGATCTCCGGGCCGGTGCCCACGTTCGTGCAGACCCGCACGGACAGCGCCGGGTGGTACTGCCACGTTCCGAGCTCGGAGACGATGCGGTGGGCGATGTCCAGGACGCGCAGTCCCGACACCGGAGGGTTTTCGGTAGTCTGAGTCACGGCACTTCCTTCTTTCAGTTGGTGGGTGCCAATGCCCTCGTCCGGGCGCAATCCGGGCGGGGGCGCTTTGCGTTAGGCCGCGGGGGCCTTACGGTCGCCGGCGTGGAACATCCGGCGGAGCTCACGGATCACGTGCGGGGGCATCGGCCCGGCACGCAGCGAGTTGAGGCGGGCGAAGAACGTGTCCTCGCGGTTCCAGCCCGGGTTCACGGGGGGCGACGCCAGCCACTCGTGGAGCTCCGCTTCGGGGAACCCGGTGGCGGCAGCGAGGTCGGCTATGAGGCGGTGGGCTTCTTCTTCGGGGGTCATGCCGCGTCCTCCTCGTCTTTGGCAGGAACAGGGCTTGCCATCTGTCCGATGGGTCCGCGAGAGATGGACTGGACTCGGACTCCGAGGGCGGCAGCAATTCGCTCCAGGACTTCCCAGCTGCACCCCTTAGGGTCAGCAGGCCTAGTCACGGAGTCGTAGAGCTCCAGGTTCCGAAGTGACTGCTCGTGGATGCCGACCTGATCGGCCAGCTCAGAGCAGCTCATCCCTCTGATGCGGCGGATGTCTCTGATCGCAGGTCCGTTGTGTCCTGCCTGCTGTACGACTGGCATGACAGACACACTAGGACTCAGAGTCCTAGATTGCAAGACCTAACTAGGACTCACTTGGACCAAAAGTCTCCCTAGGGCAAAGGTTTCGGACTCACGTGGCGCTAAGGGGAGGCTTCTCTATCCCTTTGGATACGGGAGTCCTAGACTCCTTGCGCGAGTCCTAATGAGTCCGCATACTCAGCGAGTCTCTTAAGCCCCTAAGGAGTGGAACCATGACCGAAAGTGACGAAACTCGGCGCGAGGTGGGCACTATGCTTACGGAGCGTCGCGTTGGGCTAAACCCTGAGTGGAAGAACTTGGCCGCGTTCGGACGAGCCACGGGAGTCAACTACAAGACCCTGCAACGCATCGAAGGCGGAAAGCCGCACAAGTTCAGCCCAGGAACACTTCTTGAGCTGGACAGGGCGTACCAGTTTTCTCCAGGAACCATCGAAGCCCTACTTGAAGGCCGATCCGCTCCGCCGACACCTCCCCTGATGGTCCCTCGCGGCACCCGGCCACCCATAGAGACCGCCCACGATCCGGACGTGCGCCTACGGGACGTGCACCCCCTCCAGGAGGGCGAGCTGTTGGAGGGCTGGAGGCACGAGGACGGTCGGTGGCACTGGCTGTTCGTGACAGTAGTCAACGGGCGCCCTGAAACCCTGCGCATCTCTGCCGGGGCGCACGAGAAGCCCGAGGACATCGCCGCCGAGATGCGCCAGGAGATCCTGAAGCGCCGGTGAACCGAACTGGCGTTCGATGCGTCTGATGGTCATGAGACAGTAGCGGTCCAAGCCAGGGCCGCTTTTCGGCGTACCGGTATGTCAGGAAGGTCCGTTTCCGCAGGTCGGAAAGGTAAAGTCTTTACCTTTGGGACTGCGCCTCAGACTTTACTGATGTGACCGCAATCACATAGCCTCACATATCCGCCCACCCGGGCGTACCCCGAGCTTCCCCCGGGGCCTTTCGCGCACAGGAAGGCACTGGCATGACCAATGAGCCCATGATCCCCTTTCGCCTGGAGGTGGTCCCTGACCTCGCGCGGCCCGCATCCCTCCATGAAGGGCCCGACGGGCTCACCTGGAACCTCCGCGACGGAGAGTCCACCCACAACACCGCACGCTGTGGAGTCGACGAAATGAGCGATGAGGTCTTGGCTGCGGTCCTCATGAGCTTCGGCAGGGGGCACGTGAGCTGCGCCGAAGCCCGCCGCGATCCCATCGCAGCCCTCGGCCCCCTCGCCAACCACACCATCTCCTGGACCCTGATCCGAGCCACCTACCGCCCGCGCAGGGCATAGAAAAGCCCCGGCCACCCGCAGCCGGGGCTTCTTCATGCCGCACCGAAATCCACGAACTCCACCAGGATCGACTCCTCCACCGGCACCTGCCGGCGTCCCACACGCCCCACCGGCAGCACATCCAAACGCGCCACCGCCGCCCGCCACGCCTTGCGGCGCTGCTCCACACTCCACCCCGCCCACGCCGCCCGTGGATTCCGCGCCAAAGCGATCAGCATCGGGTCGACGGCCCGCGGGCGCACTCTCCCCTCCAATCGCTTCAGCTCGGCGCGGATCCCCTCCTCGTCCGCCGCAGCCAGAGCGCGCGACACCCTACGTGCCCGCACATCCTCGTACAGCTCCTCCAGCTCTTGTTTCAGCCGCTGCACCTCGGCGCGGGCGCGCGCCGCCTCCCCGTTCTCATCCGGGGGCGCCAGCAGGGCGGCCTTCACATCAGGGCGTGAAAAATGCTCCATCAGCAGTCCGGTGGCCTGCTCCTCGATCAGGTCGGCTTTGCGGGTAACGTGCCCGGACTCGTCGCCCGCGTACCGGCCGCGGCACCGGTACACCCGGCCGTGCTTCGCGGGTTCCGCATACACCCGACACCCGCACCGCACCAGCTTCGGCATTTGGTTTTCCTCTGCGCGTTCGGTTTTCGCGCCGCACGTCGCGATGCCCGACAGCTCATGGGACGCACGCCCGTCCCGAACCTGGCCGGACTTGCTCTTGAGGATCCGCTGGAGTTCATGCCAGTCGTCCTCGGACACGATCCCCTCCCACCCTCCCTCGCTGATGAGCCGCCCTTTCCATGAGCGTTTGCCCATGATGGAGGACCGCATAAGCATGCTCCGGACGGTCGCCGCCGTCCAGCCGCGCGAGGCCTTTCCGTTGGGCATCTGCTCGCCGGCGACGCGCCCGATGCTGTTCGGGACCTTGCGGGCGTTCAGGTTCCGGGCGATGGTCTCCAGGCCGTCCCCTGCTAGGAGCCGGTCGGCCATCTCCGCGACGACCTCCGCTTCGTCGGCCTTGGGACGGCGCTCCAGGAAAGCGCCCGTCGATGAGTCGTAGACGTGCTCGAACCCGTAGCCCGGTTTGCCGGTCGCCCCGCCGGCCTCGGCGCGCGCGGCCACGTCCCGCAGGATGCGCTGCCGGGTGTCCCCCACCTCCGCGACGGCCTTGGCGAGCATGATGTCCAGGAAGAACATGTCCTGCGGCGACTGGGGGTCGTACACCTTCCCGCCCACCCACAGGAACATGCCGAGATCCTGGAGCAGCCTGACGGTCTCAGACCAGGTGCCGCGCTCACGGGCCAAACGGCTGATCTCCCACCCCCACAGGCGGTCGCCTGGCTGCGCATCGGCCTTGAGGTCGTCCATGAGCCGGTCCCAGTCGGCGCGGGCCCGTTTGGCGTACTGGGATGCGGAGATGTCGTCGTCCCGGTACTCCCCGGCGACGGGGACGCCCTCGCGTTCGCACTCGCGGCGCCCGATCGTGAGCTGCTGGTCGCAAGAGGAGCCATCGCGAAGGTCTTTGCTGACGCGGGCGTAGAGCCAGGCGCGGCCGGACATCAAGTCCAGGGTCCTTGAAGAGGAGGTCGGGGGTTCTTTCGGCATGCCACTTATCGTAACCGCAAAAGTGCGGTACTATCTATTCATCCAGGACGGGATCAAGTTCCCCGACTTCGTGCACGCGGTCAAACCCGAGCCGCACAACGAGATCCCGCAGGCGCAGTCGGCGCACGACACCCTGTGGGACTTCGTCGGCCTCCAGCCGGAGACCACCCACATGATCATGTGGCTGATGTCGGACCGGGCGCTGCCGCGCAGCTACCGGACCATGCAGGGGTTCGGGGTGCACACCTTCCGGTTCGTCGACCGCGCGGGTCGGGGCACGTTCGTCAAGTTCCACTGGAAGCCGCTGCTGGGCACCCACTCCCTGGTGTGGGACGAGGCGCAGCGCATCCAGGGCAAGGACCCCGACTTCAACCGCCGCGACCTGTGGGAGTCCATCGAGCGCGGGCAGTTCCCCGAGTGGGAGCTGGGCGTGCAGCTGGTCCCGGAGGAGGACGAGCACGCGTTCGACTTCGACCTGCTGGACGCCACCAAGATCATCCCGGAGGAGCAGGTGCCGGTCCGGCCGGTCGGGAGGCTCATCCTGGACCGCAACCCCGACAACTTCTTCGCCGAGACCGAGCAGGTCGCCTTCCACACCGCCAACGTGGTGCCGGGGATCGACTTCACCAACGACCCGCTGCTCCAGGCCCGCAACTTCTCCTACCTGGACACCCAGCTGCTGCGGCTGGGCGGCTCCAACTTCCAGCAGATCCCGGTCAACCGGCCGCTGGCACCCGTCGACCACAACCAGCGGGACGGGTTGGCCCAGCACCGGGTGCACCGGGGCCGGACCTCCTACTTCCCCAACTCGCTGGGCGGCGGCTGCCCCGCCCTGGCCGACGAGGGCGTCTACCGGCACTACACGGAGAAGGTCGAGGGGCACAAGATCCGCGAGCGGGCGGAGAGCTTCAAGGACCACTACTCCCAGGCCACCCTGTTCTACAACAGCCTGGCGTCCTGGGAGCGCGAGCACCTCGTCGCGGCGTTCCGCTTCGAGCTGGGCAAGTGCGAGGAGCCGGAGGTGCGCCGGCGGGTGGTCGCCAACCTCACCAACGTCGACCACGACCTGGCGGTGGCCGTGGCCCGGGGGGTGGGCGTGGAGGCGCCCGCGCAGGGGGCCTCGCCCAACCACGGGCGGTCCTCGCCCGCGCTCAGCCAGGCCGAGACGGCCTTCGGGTCGGTGGTGGGCCGCAAGGTCGCGATCCTGGTCGCCGACGGCGTGGACGCGGCGAGCGTGGAGGGGCTGCGCGAACCGCTGACGGCCGAGGGCGCCGTCGTGGAGCTGCTCGCCGTCACCGACGGGACGGTGCGCACCTCCGACGGGGGGACCCTGGCCGTGGACCGGGCGCTGCCCACGATGTCCTCGGTGCTCTACGACGCGGTGGCGGTGCCCGACGGCGCCGACGCCGTCACGGCCCTGTCCGGGGACGGCATGGCCCGCCACTTCGTGCTGGAGGCCTACAAGCACCACAAGCCGCTGGCCCTGGTGGGCGCGGGCGCGGAGCTGGGGATCGCCCCGCCGCTGCCCCAGCACGCGGTCACCCCGGCGCAGCGGACCCGGGAGGAGCTGGGCGTGGTGGTGGCCCCGGAGGCCGACGGCACCTGCGCCGCCGAGTTCTCCCGGCTCATCGGGCTGCACCGCGTCTGGGACCGGCCCACCGACGCCGTCCCGGCCTGACCCCGCGCCCCGACCCGCCACAAGGGGCCGCGCCACCCACCGGCACGGCCCCTTCCGTGTTCCCCGTGTTCCCCGGCCCTCGTGCCCCCCAGACTCCCCGTGCCCCCGGGGCCCTGTGCCCTCGTGTCCCCCAGGTTCCCCACAACCTCCGCGTCCCCCGCTACCTCTGCGGCCCCAGATTCCCAACGTCCCCCGCGACCTCCGTGGCCCCCACGACCCTCCATGGCCCCATGTCCCCCGTGAACCCCAGGAGCGTCTGTGCCCCCGTGGCACCTAGGTTCCTCGCGACCCCTCTGGCCTCCGTGTCCCCCGCGACCTCCGTGGCCCCACGACCTTCCACGTCCCCAGGTCCCCCGGCCCCCGTGGCCCCTCTCGCCTCCATGTCCCCCGCAACCTCCGTGGCCACAGGTTTCCCGTGTTCCGCGGGGCGTCTGTGCCCCGTGGCACACGGCCTCCGCCCACTTCCCGCGGCCGGGTACCGCCAGGCCCGCCAGGTGCGCGAGGTGGAGGCGGCACCCGGCGGCCCCGCCCGGCTGCCGCGGTCCGGCGCCCTCCGCCGGTCCTGCGGTCCCGGCCCGGGGCGAGGCTCACGGGTTCGACGCGACCGCCCTCCCCGAGCGGTTCCGCAGCTCCACGAAGTGGTCGATGGTGCGCCGCATCCCCTCGCGCACCCGCGTCCTGGGCTCCCACCCCAGGAGCTCCCGGGCGAGCCGGATGTCGGGCCGGCGGAACCGCGGGTCGTCCTCGGGGCGTTCGACGAACACGACCCCCGACCGCGTCCCGGTCAGGGAGGCCACCAGCCCCACGAGCGAGATCACGCTCAGCTCCTCGTCGCTGCCGATGTTGACCGGCCCGCGCACCCCGCGGCGGGCGCCCAGCGCCATGAGCCCGCGGACGGTGTCGTCCACGTAGCACAGCGACCGCGTCTGCTGACCGTCCCCGGCGACGGTCAGCGGCCTGCCCTCCAGCGCCTGGTTGACGAAGGTGGGCACCAGCCGCCCGTCGTCGGCCCTCATCCGCGGGCCGTAGCTGTTGAAGATGCGCGCGATCCCCACGTCGGCCCCCCGGGCCCGGCCGTGGGCCATGACCAGCGACTCCGCGTACCTCTTGGCCTCGTCGTACACGCTGCGGGGCCCGACCGGGTTCACGTTGCCCCAGTACGTCTCCCGCTGCGGGTACTCCAGCGGGTCGCCGTACACCTCGCTGGTGGAGGCCAGGACGAACCGGGCCCCGCCCTCCTCCGCCAGCGCCAGGGCGTTGCGGGTGCCCAGGCTGCCCGCCTCCAGCGTCTCCACCGGCAGGCGCAGGTAGTCGGGCGGCGAGGCCGCCGATGCCAGGTGGAACACGGTGTCCACCGGCCCCTCGGCCTCGACCGGCCGGACGAGGTCGGCCTCCCTCAGCCGGAAGCGGGGGTGCCCGAACAGGTGCTCCACGTTGCCCGGGCGCCCGGTCGCGAAGTTGTCCAGGCACACCACCTCCGCCCCCTGTTCCAGCAGCCGTTCGCACAGGTGCCCGCCGAGGAACCCCGCCCCGCCGGTCACCACCGTCCTCCCCCAGTGCGTCACCGTCTCCACGTGCGTCTCCCTCCTCGTGCCGTCGGGCCTGGGACGTCCGGTCAGGGCCAGGAGACCTCCTGCGCGGGGCACACGACCATCTCGCGCACCTCGCACCCGGCCGGGCGGGTGAGGGCGAACAGGACCGGCCTCGGCGACGTGCTCGGGGTCGTTGAGGGCGGCGTCGGGCCCGGGCCGGTACTGCTCGGGCCTGCCGTCGAAGAAGGCGGTGGCCATGCCCCCGGGGATCAGCAGGGTGACCCCCACCTGCCCGGCGGACTCCGCCGCCAGCGCGCGGGTGAACCCCACCACCCCGAACTTGGACGCGCAGTAGGCGGTGGCGTCCCCCACCGCGCGCACCCCCAGGGTCGAGGCGCAGTTGACCACCCTGCCCCCGGAGTCGCGCAGGTGGGGCAGGGCGGCCCGGGTGACGGCGGCGGTCCCGAGCAGGTTGACCGCCAGGACCTTCTCCCAGTCGGCCGCGGGCACGTCGGTCAGCGAACCGCAGGCGTCGATGCCCGCGGCGTTGACGACCGCGTCGATGCGGCCGTGCCGCTCGACCACCCGCCGGACCGCCAGCTCCACCTCTTCGCGCTCGGCCACGTCGACCTGCTCGAACGGCACGTCCCCGCCGGGATGGCGGCGGTCGAGCACGATCGGTTTGCCGCCCGCGTCCTGTACGGCGCGGACCGTCGCCGCGCCCAGCCCGGACGCGCCTCCGGTGATGACGGTGTTCCCCAGGGAGACCATGTCCCCCTCCTCTCCCTGTCCTCCGCACCCGGTCCGGGCGCGGTTCACGACACGGCCTCCCGGCCGCGTATGCGCGTGATGATCCCTGTGGTGGACCGCCCCGGGATGAGCGGGACCGTGACCACGTCCCCGCCCCAGGAGCGCACCACCGGCGTCTCCGGCATCCGGGACGCCTCGTAGTCGCCGCCCTTGACCCACACGTCGGGCCGCAGGCGCGCCAGCTCCCGCACCGGGGTGGGGTCGTCGAAGATCCGCACCCCGTCGACGCAGTCCAGCGCCGCCAGCAGCCGGGCCCGGTCCGCCTCCCCCACCACGGGGCGGCCCTCCCCCCTTGAGGGCCCGCACGGAGGCGTCGCTGTTGAGCAGGACCACGAGCCGGTCCCCCAGGCGGCGGGCGTACCGGAGCAGCTCCACGTGCCCGGCGTGCAGGATGTCGAAGCAGCCCCCGGTCGCCACCAGTCGCTCCCCGCCGCGGTGGGAGAGGGCTCCGGCCGCCCCCGTGAGCGCGCCGAGTGCCTCGGGGCCGTGCTCCCCCTGCGGGGCGAACGCCCCGGCCCCGCCGGCGGCGACGAACTCCGACGCCGCGGCCACCCCCACCCGGACGGCGGCGGCCTCGCCCCGCCCGTCGGCCAGGGCCGCCGCGCAGGCCGCCGCGAAGGCGTCGCCCGCGCCGCAGGGGTCGGACCCCCCTGCCGCGGGGACGGCGCGCACCCGCTCGCCCTCCCCCCGCGGATCGGCCCGGACCGCGCCGTCCTCCCCCAGGGTGACGGCCACACAGCGGGCCCGCCAGGTGCGGGCCAGGTGGGCGGCCCGCTCCAGGGCCGCGCCGGGGTCGCCGTCCTCCACACCGGCCTCGGCGGCGTTGGGTGTCACCACCCGTGCCTCCGGCACGGGCGGCGCCCCCTTGGGGTGGGGGTCCCACACCAGCGGGACCCGCTCCGCGCACGCGGCCAGCAGGTCGCGCACCTCCGGGCGCGACGTCAGCCCCCGGCTGTAGTCCGAGACCAGCACGGCGTCGGCGCCCGCCAGCGCACCCGCGACGGCGTCCCGGTCCACCGCCCCGTCGATCCGGCCGCCCCCGCCGTCCACCCGGGCGACGGTGCGGCCGTCCGCCATGATCCTCGTCTTGGTGGGGGTGCCGGCGGCCATGGGCAGGACCACCAGGCGCACCCGCGCCCCCAGCACCCCGGCCAGGGTCTCGGCGGCGGCGTCCCGGCCGAGCCCCGTGACCAGGGTGACGGCCCGCCCGTCGCGGGCCGCGCGGTGGGCGGCCAGGGCCGCGCCCCCGGGCCGGTGGCGCGCGGCCGCGTCCTCCACGACCGGCGCCGGCGCGTCGGGGCAGTCCCGGTGGGAGGTCCCCCGCAGGTCGACGTCGAGCAGGGCGTCCCCCAGCACCGCGATCGTTCCCGCTGCGGAGTTCACGCCGTCCCCCTCTCCCGTGCGGCCGCCGCCTCCCGCGGCGGGGGCACCGACGCCGCACGCTCCCTCAGCCCCCGCTCCACCCCCGAACAGAACACGTGCACCAGGGCCAGGTGCACCTCCTGCACCGTGGACGTGTCGGGTGCGGGCACCGCCACGGTCTCGTCGCTGAGCGATTCCAGCACCGTGGGGCCGGGCCCGGTCAGCGACCAGCACAGCACCCCCAGCTCCCGGGCCGCCTCCGCGGCGGCCAGCACGTTGGCGCTGCTCCCGCTGGTGGACATGCACACCAGCAGGTCCCCGCTGCGGGCGTGGGCGCGCAGCTGGCGCTCGTACACCCGCCGGTAGCCGTAGTCGTTGGCGATGGCGGTCACGCTGGAGGTCTCCGCGTGCAGGGCGATCGCCGACAGCGGCTCCCGCTCCCCCTCGAAGCGCCCGGTCAGCTCCGCCGTCAGGTGCTGGGCCTCGGCGGCGCTGCCCCCGTTGCCGCAGCCGAACAGGCGGTGCCCCGCACCGAGCCTGCCGGCCGCCAGGACGCCCCACTCCTCCACGCGCCCGGCGTCGGTCAGCTCCAGCGCCGCCGCCAGGGACCGCAGGTGGCCGTGCATCACTCCCCCTCCCCCCGCCGGACGGCGGCGATCGGCTCGGGCCGCCCCCTCCCGGGGAGCGGGACCGCGCGCGGGCCCAGCAGGCCGCGGTAGCACTCCTCGCTGCCCCGGGCCACCTCGGCCCACGAGTACAGGGACCGGGCGCGCTCGGCGGCGGCCGCCCCGAACTCCGCGCGGGTCTGCGGGTCCGAGGCGAGCCAGGCGATCGCGTCGGCCGCCGTGCGCGGGTCGCGCTCGGGCGTCAGCAGGCCGGTCTCCCCGTGGACCACGGTGTCGAGGTGGCCGCCGACCCGGGAGGCGACCACCGGGACGCCGCAGGCCATGGCCTCGACCGTGGACATCCCGAACGGCTCGTACCAGGGCAGGTTCACGGCGATGTCGCACGAGCGCAGCAGCGCCGGCACCTCCGACCGGTCCACCGCCCCCAGGAAGCGCACCCGGTCGGCGACCCCCTCCCGGGCGGCGATCCCGCGCAGCCGCCCCACCTCCGGGTCCCGGTCCAGACGCCCCGGCGCGGGCCCGCCCGCCACCAGCAGCTCGGCGCCGGGGACCCCCGCCAGGGCGCGGATCACCGTGTCCACCCCCTTGCGGGGCACCAGGCGGCCCAGGCTGAGCAGGCGCACGCGCTCGCCCCGCGGGCGCGGGGCGGCCGGGCCCGCGGGGGCGAACCTGTGCGTGTCCACCCCGCACGGCACCACGGCGACCCGCCCCGGGGCGATCCCCCAGGACAGGAGTTCGCGCCTCTCCTCCGCCGAGGTCGCGACGACCAGCTCGCTGCGGGCGGCCACCGCCCGCTCGACCGGGATCCTCTCCCGCGGGCTGGTGTCGGCCGCGCCCTGGTGGCGCGCCTTGACCACCCCCAGGGCGTGGAAGGTCTCCACCACCGGCAGGCCGAGCCGCCCGGCCGCCTCCAGCGAGGCCTGCCCGCTCATCCAGAAGTGGGCGTGGACCACGTCGGGGCGGTCCGCACGCCAGGAGGCGCGCAGCCGCCGCGCGAACTCGCCCATGTAGGGGAGGAGCTCGTCCTTGGGAACCGGCTGCTCGGGCCCCGCCCGCACGTGCTCGACCCGCAGGCCCGGCCCCACGGACACCGTGTCGGGTCTGTGGACGTCGGTGCGGCGCGTGTGGACGACCACCTCGTGCCCGCCTTCGGCCAGTGCCATGGCAAGTTCGGCCACATGGACGTTCTGCCCTCCCGCGTCCTCACCCCCGATTGCGTCCAGAGGGCTGGCGTGCTCGGAGACCATGGCGATCCTCATCCCGTCACCTCCTCGATCAACCGGTCCCACTCGTCCAGGAACCTGGTGAGTCCGTAGCGGCGCAGCGCGGCCCGCCGGGCCTGCGCGCCGACCCGTTCGGCCAGCCCGGGGTCCTCGACGAAGGACCGGGCCGCCTCCGCCAGGAAACGGGGGTCGGTGGAGACCGCCCCCGCCCCGGCCGGCACCGCCTCGTAGGCCTCGGTGGCGCCGAGCGCGACCACCGGCAGGCCGAGCATCATGGCCTCGATGAGGGACAGCCCCAGCGAGGTCCACCTCGACGTGTGGACGTAGACGCTGGTCCGGGACAGCTCGTCGTGCATCAGCGCCTGGGGCAGGTCCTCGCGGACGCGGATGCGCCCCTGCGGGGTCCCCAGGTGCTCGGGGACGCCCTCCACCCCCATCCCGAACAGGTCCAGGGGGACCTCCTCGGCCAGTCCGGCGAGGAGGTCGGTGCCCGTGAACCGCCAGCGGCGCAGCGGCTCGTTGACGACCACCCCCGCGCGCGGCTCCCGGGCGACCCGCCGGTGGCCGGGGTCGGGGACCCCGTGCTCCACCACGCGCACCGGCGCCCGCCCGCAGTCCCACATCAGGGCGTTGAACCCGGTGACGTGCACGACCGGGATGTCGTCGCGGTCGGCGAGGGGGTGCCGGGTCAGCGGCACGTCCCCGCGCGGCGTGTTGTGCTCCACGTACACCGCGGGCACGTCCCGCCCCGGGACACGGCCCAGCAGCCGCTCGGCGAGCCCGGCCTCGTGGGGGCGCTGGAGCACCACCAGGTCCGGCTCGCTCGCGCCCACCTCCTCCCAGGGCACCTCGCGGGCCCGGTCGGGCCAGTCCCAGGTGCGCGCACGCCCCCGGCCGTCGGGGCCCCGGTCGGGCGTCACCGGCAGCAGGAAGGTGTGCGCCCCCTGCACGAAGGCGGTGGTCCACGACCCGTGGACGTGCCAGAGCAGGATGCGGCGCCCGCGCACCGGCGCGCGCTCCCCCGCCGGGGAGGTCCGCTCCTCCCCATCGGTCACGGTCATCGGTCCTCCCGTATCTCGTCGACGGCGGCCAGAACGCTCTCGGGGGAGACACCGGACAGGCAGGGGTGGCCCGGCACCGGGCACACCCGCGCCCGGCTGCCCGCGCACCGGGCGCCCTGGTCCCCCAGGACCCGGACCCGGGAACCGCGCGGCGCCCACACGGCCGCGGGGACCACCGGCGAGAACAGGGACACCACGGGGGTGCGCACCGCCGCGGCCAGGTGGGCCGGCCCCGTGTTCCCGCACACCGCGGCCGCCGCCCGGGACAGCACCCCGGCCAGTTCCGGCAGGCGGGTGCGCCCGGCCAGGACCACCACGCCCGGGTCCCCGTGCGCCCGGGGCACCCGGTCGGCCTCCTCGGCCGAACCGGTCAGGACGACGCGGCCGCCGCGGGCGCGCAGCGCCGCCACGATCTCCCCCGCCTTGGACACGGGGATCGCCCGGGCGGGGGCGTCGGAGCCGGTGTGCACCACCGTGTACCCGTCCGGCCCGGTGAGCCCCCGGGTGTCGGGCAGGGGCCCGCGCACCGCGGGCAGCCCGTCGTCGCCCGGCGCCGGCTCCATCCCGCAGGCCCGGACCAGGGAGAGCATCCGCTCCGTCTCGGGCAGCCCCTCCTCCACCCGGTGGCGGACGTCGAGCAGGCTCCCGGGGTAGTCCTCGCTGATGGCCCCGTTCCACGGCACCCCGGCCATGCGCAGCACCAGCGCCAGGGGCAGCGGCGACTGGTGGAAGGAGGTGGGCAGGACCGCGCGGTCGATGCCCAGGCCGGCGAGCAGGCGCACCAGGCGCCGCACCCGCACCGGGTCCACCGGCGGCGGGTCGGCGGCGATCCACGGCACCGTGCAGGTGATCACCCGGTCCACGCCGGGCAGCATCCGGGCCGCCCCGGCCCCGCGCGGCCCGGCCAGGTAGACGACCCGGTCCGCGTGCCGGGCCACGGCCCGCACCGCCGGACCGGACAGCAGGACGTCGCCCATCCCGTCCGGGCGGGCCACCAGCACCGTTCCCGCCCTCACGGCGCGCTTCCGCCGAGCAGCCGCACCACGGCGCCGAACGGGTCGGCCGCCGACTCGGGGGCCGCACGGCACTCCTCCCCGCGCGTGGCCGCGGTGGGCACCAGGATCCCGCGCGCCCCGGCGGCCCGGGCCGCCTCCACGTCGGAGCCGATGTCGCCGATCACGGCGCACTCGTACGGGCGCACGCCCAACCGCTCCGCCGCCTCGCGCACCAGCCCCGGCTCCGGTTTGCGGCAGGCGCAGCCGTCGCCCTCCCCGTGGGGGCACACGCACCAGGCGTCGAAGCGGCCCAGGAGGCGCTCCACCCGCTCGTTGACCGCACCGACCTCCCGCTCGGTCAGCAGCCCCCGGGCGATCCCCGACTGGTTGCTGACCACCGCGACCGACAGGCCGCAGCGGACCGCCAGCTCCACCGCCCGGGCGGCGCCCGGACGCGGGCGCACCCGGTCGGGGTCCCCGTTGTAGGGGACGTCCTCGATGAGGGTGCCGTCCCGGTCGAACAGGACCGCGCGCACCGCCGGGCGCCGGGACGCGCCCGCGTGGACCACCACCCCCCGCAGCCGGTGCAGGCACGCCAGGGGCGGAACGGCCGCGCTGGTCACCGCCATGTCGGCGACCTCGGCGGGGGTCCGCGGCCCCGGGCGCACCCGCTCCAGGGCGAACCGTGCGGTGCGCCCCGCCCACCACAGCGCCAGCGCCCCGGCGGGGAGCCGGCGCCCGGCCAGGGCGGCCCCGACCGCCGCGGCCAGGACGGCCGTCGTCACCACGTGCCGCCGCAGCGCCCCGCGGCCCTCGCCGACCCGCCGCCGCCAGCCCCGCCCGTGCAGGCGGTCCATGAGCACGTCGTCGGCGTTGCCGCGCTGGGCGCCCAGGCTCCGCAGCCGGCCGCCCCCGCGCAGGGGGTGGACGCACATCCGGCCGCCCCACTCCAGGCGAAAGCCCGCGTCCACCACGCGCAGGGCCAGGTCGGTGTCCTCCCGGTAGGCCCGGCGGAACCGGACGTCGAAGCCGCCCACCCGCTCCAGGGCGGACCTGCGGTAGGCCATGTCCGCCGTGATCCACCGCGCCGTCGCCAGCGCCAGCGTGGCCCGCTCGGCGTCGGTGGGCGCCCGGCCCTCGGGCGGCGGGACGACGATCCGCCCCTGGACGCCGCCCACCTCCTCCGGGCGCCCGTCCAGGTCCTCGCACAGGCGCTCGGCCCAGTCGTCGGGCGGGGCGACGTCGTCGTCCAGGAACACGATCCACGGTGCCCGGCAGGAGTGCCACCCGGCCTGGCGGGCGGCCGCGGGACCGCGGCCGCCGCTGCCGAGCACGCGCAGCCGCGGGTGGTCGGGCACCTCCAGCGGAGCGCCCCGCCCGGGCGGCCGGTCGTCGACCACCACGATCTCCCGCGGAGCCGCCCCCTCGGGCGCCTCCACCAGCGGCCGCAACGCCCGCGCCAGGCTCTCGCGCCCCACCGTGGGCACGACCACCGCGTACTCCACGCGCGCGCTCACGCCGCCGCGCTCCGGCGGCGGCGCACGAGGAACGGGCCGATGGCCAGCACGTCCACCGGCGCGGACCCGAAGCACTCCAGCGCGTCCCGGGGCGAGTCCACCATCGGCCGCCCGGCGGTGTTGAGGCTGGTGTTGACCAGGACCGGCAGGCCCGTCCGGCGCTCGAACTCCGACAGCAGGCGGGCGGTGAGCGGCTCGTCCGTCGCCGAGACCGTCTGCACCCGGGCCGTGCCGTCCACGTGGACGACCGCCGGGATGCGCTCGCGCCACTCCTGCGCCACCTGGTGCACGAAGAGCATGTACGGGCTGGGCAGGGGGCCGCCGAAGAAGATCTCCGGGGCCCGCTCCTGCGCCACCATCGGGGCCACCGGCCGGAACCGCTCCCGCCCCTTGACCCGGTTCAGGCGCTCCAGGTTCGCCGGGTCGGCGGGGTGCGCCAGCAGGGAGCGGTGCCCCAGCGCCCGCGGACCGTACTCCGAACGGCCCTGGAACCACGCCACCAGGGCGTTGTCCGCCAGCGCGGCGGCGACCGCCGCGGGCAGGTCCGCGGGGCGCTCCACCTCGACCTCGGCGTCGCGCAGCAGGGCGGCCAGCTCGTCCTCGTCCCAGGAGCGCCCCAGGTCCGCGCCGGGCATCGGCTGCGGGTCGTCGCCGGCCTTGGCCGCCACGTACAGCGCCCCTCCCAGGGCGGTCCCCGCGTCCCCCGCGGCGGGCTGGACCCACACGTCGTCGAAGGGGCCCTCGCGGAAGACCCGGCTGTTGGCGACGCAGTTGAGCGCGACACCGCCCGCCATGGTCAGCCGCCGCAGGCCCGTTCGCTCGTACGCCCAGCCCACGACGCCCAGGAGCGCCTCCTCCACGGCCTCCTGGACGCTCGCGGCCAGGTCGGCGTGCTCGGGCCCGGGCTCGGTGCCGGGGCTGCGGGCGGGGGCCAGGGACTCCCAGGGCACGTCGCGGGCGCGCACCCGCCCCTCCCCCTCGTACCGCAGGTGCTCGCGGACCGCGTCGAGCATCGTCGGCCTCCCGTAGGAGGCCAGGGCCATCACCTTGTACTCGTCACTGGAGCGGTGGAAGCCCAGGTGCTCGGTCAGCTCCTCGTAGACCAGCCCCAGCGAGTCGGGCAGCGGCTGGCGGACCAGCACCTCCAACTCCCCGCCGGTGTAGGAGCCGACCAGGTGGGACCCGGACTCGCCCCGGCCGTCGGCGACCAGGACCACGCAGTCGCGGCGGCCCTCGAACGGGGGCGCCGCGAAGACCGCCGACGCGGCGTGGGCCACGTGGTGGGCCACGTGGACGACCCGCCTGCGGTCCAGCCCGGGCAGCGCCGACTCCAGGAAGTGCGGCGCCCGCTCGACGTAGAACAGGCGCAGGTGCTCCCAGCGGGCGTCCTGCCCCGGCCCGTCGGGGTCGGCCAGGTCCGGGTGGTAGGAGTAGGTGACCGCGTCCAGATCCCGCGGCGACAGCCCGCCCTCCTCCAGGCACCAGCGCATCGCCTCCACCGGCAGCTCCCAGGTGGAGAAGGGCACCGGCTCCTTCCCGTGCTTGCGGCGCGAGAAGCGCTCCTCCTCGGCCGCGGCCACCGTGCGGCCGTCCACGACCAGCGCTGCGGCCGGGTCATGGAAGACCGCGTTCACACCCAGGACACGCATTGCGGTCCAGCCCCCTTCTCCACGGACCGGCGAGCCGATGCTCGACGCAAGCACTCGACTACCTGCGGGAACGGTCGCTAAACATGGGCGCCGGACCCGGGCGCGCGGCCCGAAGTGCCACCGGCAGAAGGGGTTTACGCGCCGCGGCGCGGGCTAGTGGCCAGGTGCACTCCCATTGGCTCCGACCCGAGGAGGGGACCGGAAATGGCGACGAAGAGCATCTCCGACGTGATGACCACCCAGGTCCGCACCGTCTCACCCGACACGTCCCTGCAGGAGGTCGCGCGGATCATGCGCGACGCCGACCTGGGCGACGTCCTGGTGACCGAGAACGACCACCTGGTGGGCATCGTCACCGACCGGGACATGGTCGTGCGGTGCGTGGCCGAGAACGGGAACCCCGCCGACCACACCGCCGGCGAGATCTGCAGCTCCGAGGTGGCCACGGTGCCGCCGCAGAGCGACATCCGCGACGCCGTCAACACCATGCGCGAGGGCGCCGTACGCCGGCTCCCCGTCGTGGACGGCGACCGGGTCGTGGGCGTCGTGAGCATGGGCGACCTGGCCCAGGCCGTCGACGAGAAGTCGGCCCTGGCCGACGTCAGCTCCGCGGCCCCCAACCGGTGACGCGGCGCCCTTGCGCCGGGCGCCTCCCGCCCGATCACGGGGGACCGGGCGAGAGGCCCGCGACCGGCGAACGCCCCCTGGTCCTGGTGAGCCGCTCACTGGGACTGGGGGACTTCGTCACCGCCGTCCCCGCGCTGCGGGCGCTCGAACGGGCCCTGCCGCGATGGCACCGCGTCCTGGCCGGGCCCTCCTGGTACCGCCACCTCCTGCGCCTGGCCGGACTCCGCTGGGAGGTCCTGCCCACCCCCGCGCTGCACGTGCCCGAACCGCGCCCGCGCACGGCCCCCGAACTCGCGGTCAACCTCCACGGCCGCGGCCCGCAGAGCACGGCCGCCCTGGCCGCGCTGGCGCCCCGCGGCCTGTGGACCCACCGGCACCCCCAGGCCCCGCACCGGCCGGGCCCGCCCTGGCCCGACGGGGTCCACGACGCCGACGTGTGGGCCGCCCTGACCACCTGGCACGGCGTCCCCGCCGACCCCCGCGACCTGCGCTGGCCCCGGCCGGAGCCGCCCGAGGGGGCCGACCGGCCCACCGCCGTCGTCCACCCCGGGGCGGCCTCCCCGGCCCGCCGGTGGCCGCCCGAGCGCTTCGCCCGCGTCGCACGGGACCTCTCCGGCCTCGGCCTGCGCGTCCTGGTCACCGGCTCCCGGCAGGAGGCCGCACCGGCCGAACGCGTCGCGGAGGCCGCCGGACTGCCCCAGGGGTCGGTCCTGGCGGGCCGCACCTCCCTGGGCCTGCTGGCCGGGCTCGTCGCCCACGCCCGGCTCCTGGTGTGCGGCGACACGGGCGTGGCGCACCTGGCGACCGCGTACGGCACGCCCTCGGTCCGCCTGTTCGGACCGGTCCCCCCGGCGCTGTGGGGCCCCCGCCGGGACGGCCACCTGCACACCTGCCTGTGGTCGGGCCGCCGCGGCGACCCCCACGGCACGGAGCTCGACCCGGGCCTGGCCCTGATCGGGACCGGCGAGGTGACCGCCGCGTGCCACCGCCTCCTGGAGGCCACCGCCCCCGGGGCGACCGGCACATGGACGGCCACTCCGGAGTCAACACTCCAGAAAAGAAGTGACCGAAACGTTAGTAACCGTCTCAGTGGGCACATAGGCCACGAGGCCACCCATCGGAGCCGTTCACACGGCGCCGGGTGAGCGCGGTCGGATCCGACCGCCATGGCCTGGGCGGACGACCGGTACCACCGCCCGGCGCACAACGAGGACGCGAAACCGCACCGGCGAAGGCGCCGACCGCGGACCGCATCACGAGCACCACTCCCGCTCACGTGGAGGAAGCCATGCCCATCGAGACCGGCCCCGCAGTCGACGAGAAGGAAGTCGAGGGGCGCTCGGCGGAAGAACTCCTGGAGGGGCTCCAGGCCCTGCCCCAGGACGACCCGGAGGCGATCCGCATCCAGGAAGAGGTCCTGGAGCTGTACCGGCCCCTGCTGTACCGGATCGCCCGCCACTACAGCGGACGCGGCGAGCCCTACGAGGACCTGCGCCAGACCGCCCACCTGGGCCTGGTCAAGGCCGTCCACGGCTACAACCCCCACCGCGGCAAGAAGTTCATCTCCTACCTGCTGCCCACCGTCACCGGCGAGATCAAGCGCCACTTCCGAGACCACACCTGGGCGGTGCGCGTGCCCCGCCGCCACCAGGAGCGGCGCGGCCGCCTCCACCGGGTGAGCATCGAGTTCCAGCAGCGCCACGCCCGCGAGCCCGGCATCGACGAGCTCGCCCGCGAGATGGACCTGCCCCGGGCCGAGGTCGAGGAGCTGCTCCAGGCCTCCGAGGCCTACAGCACCCTGTCCCTGGACCTGCCCGACCACAAGGACGAGGAGGGGAGCCCCACCCTGGAGGAGAGGATCGGCGGCGAGGACGACTCCTACGAACTGGTCCTGGAACGCGAGTCCCTGCGCCCGGCCATGTGCTGCCTGGACGACCGCGAGCGCGTCCTGCTCCGGCTGCGCTTCTTCGAGGACCTCACCCAGGCGCAGATCGCCGAGGAGATCGGCTGCTCCCAGATGCACGTCTCCCGACTCCTGGCCGCCACCCTGGACAAGCTCAGGGAACGGGTGGACCGGGACGAGACGCCGAGCTGAGGGGCACGGTGACCCGCGACGTCCGAGGGACCGAGCGGCTCCCCGCCCGCGCCGCCCGCCGGGCCCGGCGGGCCCTGACCCGGGGCACACCGGAGCGGGAGACCGCCGTCCTGGTCCTGAAGGCCGCCCTGGCCGCCACCCTGTCCTGGCTGGTCTCCTTCGGCCTCATCAAGGCGACGACACCCGCGTTCGCGCCGTTCGCCGCCCTGCTGATGGTGGAGACCACCCTCTACCGCTCCCTGTTGCGCTCGCTGCGCATGCTCGGGGCGGTCCTGCTGGGCCTCGCCCTGACCACCGTCCTGGCGATCCTGGCGGGACCGGGGTACGCGGTCTTCGCCCTGGCGGCGCTGGCGGCCCTGCTGATCGGCCGCTGGCGCCGCCTCGGCGACCAGGGGAACCAGGTCGCCACGGCGGCGTTCTTCGCCTTCTCCGTCTTCGTCTCCCTGAACGGGGCGCAGGCGGTGGTGTCCCAGGCCGCGGAGATCTTCGCCGTCGTCCTGATCGGGGCCGGCATCGGGGTGGCCGTCAACCTCCTCCTGCTGCCGCCGCTGCGCCTGCGCGGCGCCGCCGCGGCCGTGGCCTCCCTGGCGGGCGGGCTGCGCGGCCTGTGCCAGGACATGGGCGACGCACTGCGCGAGGGCCGCCCCGACCGCGACACCGCGCGGCGGTGGGGCGAACGCACCGACGAGCTGCTGCGCAGTGCCCGGCAGGCGCGCGAGGCCACCGGGACCGCCCGGGAGAGCATCATCTACAACCCGCGCCGGCTGCTCCACTCCGGCACACTCCACGTCAGCGACCACGACCGGCTCGTCGACGCCCTGGAACGGGCCGCCCACCAGACCGCCTCCATCGCCCGGAGCCTCACGTACAGCCCCCAGGACGACGAGGAGACCGGGCCCGCCATGATGGCGCGGTGCGGGGACCTGCTCCTGACCACCGCCGAGGCCTGGCGCGTCCTGGAGGAGTGGGAGGACACCGAGGTCCCCGGCTGGGATCCGCCCGTCGAGGGGTTCCACACGGCCGTCGAGCGGACCGACCGCTCCGAACGGGAACTGGAGCGGCACTGCCGGAGCGGCGGCGGCCCGCCGCTGGACGACCCCTCGCTCCCCTACGGGGTGCTCCTGGTGGAGTCCGTGCGCCTGCTCGACGAACTCCGGTCGGTGGACGAGGTCCTGGCCGCCTCCGTCCCCTCCTCTCGCTGAGCGGTACCGCCCTTCGGCCCGGAACCGCCCGGGACCTCCCGGGCCCGCGGAGCCCCGCCGACGGCGGGACCGGACGTGAGAGCGTTGCCCCGGGGCTCCCGCCCCGGGAACCGCACCCCGTCTCCTCCGGAAGGGCGACCATGCCGACTCTGTTCACCCGCATCATCGACCGCGAGCTGCCGGGCCACTTCGTCTGGGAGGACCCGGTCGCCGTCGCGTTCCTCACCATCGCGCCGCTGCGCCCCGGGCACACGCTCGTCGTACCGCGCGCGGAGGTGGACGACTGGACCACCGCCGACCCGGAGCTGCTGGCCCACTGCACGGGCGTGGCCCGGGCCGTCGGCCGGGGTGTGAAGAAGGCGTGGGACGCCCCGCGGGCGGGACTGATCATCGCCGGCCTGGAGGTCCCCCACCTGCACATCCACGTGTCACCGATCTGGGAGCCGAGCGACCTCGACGTCTCGGACCTGCCCGTGGAGAAGGACGAGACCGTGCTGGGCGAGGCCGCCGACCGGCTGCGCCGGGCGCTGGCCGAGCTGGGCTACCCCGAGGCCGTCCCGCCCCGCTGAGGACCGGCGCGGCGCCCCGGGGGCCTCGGTCCCCGGCTCCGGCCCGCACCCGTTGGACAACGGGCGCGGGCCGGAGCAGAGTTGGACCGTCGTACCGGCCGGCCCGCCCGCGCGGGACACCCCGGCCGCACCGCCCACCTGAGGAAACCCGCACGATGACCTACGTCGCCGCCCCCGAACGCTACGACGGAACCATGCTCTACCGGCGCACCGGCCGGTCCGGCCTCGACCTGCCCGTGCTCTCGCTGGGGTACTGGCACAACTTCGGCGACGACCGCCCCTTCGAGACCCAGCGGGCCATCGCACGCCGCGCCTTCGACCTGGGCATCACCCACCACGACCTGGCCAACAACTACGGGCCGCCCTACGGGGCCGCCGAGATCAACTTCGGCCGCCTCATGCGCGAGGACTTCGCCCCCTACCGCGACGAGATGGTCGTCTCCACCAAGGCCGGGTGGGACATGTGGCCGGGGCCGTACGGGCAGGGGGGCGGCTCCCGCAAGTACGTGCTGGCCTCGCTGGACCGGTCGCTGCAGCGCATGGGCCTGGACTACGTCGACATCTTCTACTCCCACCGGCTGGACGCCTCCACCCCCCTGGAGGAGACCATGGGGGCGCTGGACACCGCCGTGCGCCAGGGCAAGGCGCTGTACGTGGGCGTCTCCTCCTACGACGCCGAGCGCACCCGGAGGGCGTACGAGATCCTGCACGGGCTGGGGACGCCGCTGCTCATCCACCAGCCCTCCTACTCGATGCTCAACCGGTGGATCGAGACCGAGGGGCTGCTCGACACCGTCGGCGAACTGGGCGTGGGCGTCATCGGGTTCACGGCGCTGGCCCAGGGGCTGCTCACCGACCGGTACCTGAACGGCGTGCCGGAGGGGTCCCGGGCCACCCAGGACAAGTCCTTCGACGCCGGGTGGCTGTCGGAGGAGACGCTGGGGCACCTGCGAGCGCTCGCCGGCATCGCAGCGGAGCGCGGGCAGACGCTGGCGCAGCTGGCGCTGGCCTGGGCGCTGCGCGACCCGCGTGTGACGTCGCTGGTCATCGGGGCGTCGTCGGTGGCGCAGCTGGAGCAGAACGTGGCGGCGCTGGGGAACCTGGAGTTCACCGACCGGGAGCTGGCGGCGATCGACGAGCACGCGATCGACGGCGGCGTGGACCTGTGGCACGACGCCCGGACCGGCGCGCTGTAGCGCTGGGGGCGGGGGCGGTGTAGCGGCCGGGGCGGTCGCGCCGACGGAGGCCGTCGTCGGCGCGACCGCGGCTCCCCGCGGGTCAGCGGGTCAGCGGATCAGCGAGCGCAGGAGCGCGGACCACTCGCCGGGGGTGAAGGAGAGGTGGCCGGCCTCGCGGTGCTGCGTGTCCCGGACGTCCGTGGCCCGAGGGGTCTCCCGGACCTCCACGCAGTTGCCCTCGCAGTTGCTGTAGGTGCTCTTGCGCCATTCGTCCATGGATATGCCCTTCGCGTTCTTTGACAGTTTCGACCTACTTGTACACCGTGCTTCCCATTGAGAAACAGAACACGCATGTGAGAGGCGAGGCCCCGTCCCGGGCGGAGGGGAGCGGACCCCTGGCAGCGCACAAGGAGACCCCCCGCGCGGACGCGGGGGGTCGGGTGAGGGATCGGAAAGGTCAGCGGCTCACGGAGCGCACCAACGCCGCCCACTCCATCCGGTCGAAGGTCAGGTAGCCGGCCTCACGGTTCTGCGTGTCCCGGACATCGGCACCCGCGGTGAACTCGCGCGCTTCAACGCAGTTGGCACCGCCGTCCGAGTAGGTGCTCTTGTGCCACTCAGCCATGGACTGCCTCCTGGATTTCGACAACCGTTCGGGGTCTACCCACACCCCGCATCCTCATTCGGGACTTAATGCCTCCCACGCGAACGCGGGAGCCGAGGGGAGGAGCGGAAAGGTCAGCGGCTCACGGACTGAAGGAGAGCCGCCCACTCCATCCGGTCGAAGGTCAGGTACCCGGCCTCGCGGTTCTGCGTGTCCCGGACATCCGCGCCCGCGGCGAACTCGCGCGCCTCCACACAGTCGTTGGTTCCACCGCTGTAACTCGACTTGTGCCACTCAGCTTGCACTGTCCAACCTCTTCACTTCATCGCGGACCATCCGGAGCGAGGCCTCCGGTTCCCATGCCAGCCCTTGCAGGCTTCCCACCAGCATCCTGCGTTGAGCGACCGCTGTCGAACTGGTCAGAATGCGCCCTTCTTCGGCACTCTCCACGTAGGCGAGCTCGGTGGAGTCCTTCATGGTGATCACCCGGAAAGAACCCGCGTTGCCAGGGTGCTTGGGATGATCGGAAGGCATGATCTGTAGGGTAATCCTCCCCCGCTCCGAGAGTTCGATCAGGTACTCCAGTTGCTCACGGGTGACGTCCACACCCCCGTACCTTCGACCCAGCAAACTCTGGTCCAGCACCAACCACAGCAGCGGGCGCAGGGCCTCGGAGAAATGCTTCGCCCGAGTCACCCGCTCACCGACACTCGTGGCCAGCTCATCCGGGGACAGCCAGGGAGCCGATGCCAGAACGATGGCGCGCGCGTACGCCTCGGTCTGCAAATAGCCGGGGAACGCCAACGCCTGGTACTCCCAGACGGCTTGGGCATCCTGAATCGCTGAAGCGATCTCCGACAGCCAGGGCGCACGGTTGCTGCCGGTCAGGTCCTCCCACAGGCGCGAGAGTCTCCCGAAGCCGATCGACTCGTCCAGCGCTTTCCGCAGCCTCGGCGACGGCGAAGCCTTTCCGCGCTCCACGTCCGATATCTGGCTTTTGCTGCTCTGGACACGATTGGCCAGCGCGGTTTGCGTCAGCTCCGCCTCGGTGCGCAGGCGTGCCACCTCACGGCCGTAACGCGACAGAACCTGTTTCGGTACAGGGGGCATACGTCCAGGAGAGCACATCCGCCGCTCCCTCCGGAGCGATTCCGTGAAATTCCGAAGGCACCGGAACCTCGCCGCTGAGCAGACAAGTCCCTTTACCTGGCACTTTCCATCGGCGGACACTTCAAGTCGTACCCGAGCCCACTATGTGCCAGGAGCCGCCGCATGCCGCCCGCACCGTCTTCGGAACTCCACGAGGAAGCCGTCCTCGCCCTCCACTCCGCGCTGCGACGGCGCGGGATCGCCGCGGAGAACGGCGACCTCCCCGGCTCCGTCCGCGCCGAGTACGCGGGGCGCCGCGTGACCGTCCGCCACGTCGACCGGCAATGGTGGCGCCCGATGCCCGGCGAACCCCACGTCACCGTCCCGGTCGCCCGCTCCGGCGACGAGGACGCCCTGGCCCGCGACCTGGTCGCCGAACTCCTGGGGCGGCTGTGAACCCCCTGGGCTTCGACGACTTCGCCCGTCTCACCGCGCCCCGCGCCCGTCCGGTCCCGGTTCCCCGACCGGCCGAACGGCCTCCGCTCCCACGACGGACACGCACACACCGACCGACCACAGAAGGGAACGATGCCATGTCCCGGACCGAACCCGGCGACCCCCGCCGCAAGCGGCCCCCGACCCCGGCCCAGCAGGAACGCGCCGACGAACTGTTCGACGAGGTCTCTTCCGCCCTGCGCGACATCCGCGAACCCGGCGCCGACCCGGTCGCCGCCCTGCGCCACGCGGACCACACCTTCGGCATCCTCCACGCCCACCTGTGCAGGGGCGGCGTCCTGCCCACCCCCTGGCACAAGGCCCGGCACCCCTGAAACGACCCCGCGCCCGAAGGGCCCCTACGCCCCGGCCGCGGCGGCGACCCGCACGCGGCCGGGGCCCGCCCTACCACCCCACCTGCGTCCGACCCGCCTCCGGCGGCAAGGACCGGAGCCGACACCGCCCTACCCCTCACACTCTCCGGACGGGAAAGGGCACCACGGCCACCGGCGGCACGGCCGTCCCCCGCCTCACCCCTCGCCCTCCAGGATCCACCGCAGCGTGCGACGGCCGATCCGGCTCATCGGCGGATTGCTCTCGCGGTAGTACCAGACCAGCCCCAACGCCTGCTCGAACGCCCAGGCCCGCCCGCGCTCCCACTCCGCGTCGCCGACCCCCAACGCCTCCCGGAACACGGCCCGGGGCCCCTCCTCCAGCACATCCCAGGCGCACAGCAGGTCCAGCGCCGGATCGGCCGCCCCCAACCCGCCCACGTCCACCACGCCCACCAGGCGCCCCTCGCGCACCAGCAGGTTGCCCGGCATGAGGTCGCCGTGCGACATCACGTCCGGATCGCTCCCCCGCGGCAGGTCGCGCAGCCGCCCCTCCCACAGCCGGCGCAGCCGGGGCACGTCCAGCAACCCCTCCGAACGCTCCAGGCAGGTACGCACCCATTCGTCATGGTCGGCGATGCAGCCGCCGCGCCCCTGCCCGCGGAACACCCGCCCCCGGGCGTCGATAGCACGCACCCCGCGCACGAACTCGGCCAGGTCCAGGGCGAAGTCGGTGCCGCTCCCGGCGTCGTTCCGGTCCGCGGGCGTCCCCGGCAACCGCGTCTGCACGCTCCACGGCATCGGGTACCCCTCCCCCGGCGCACCGATCGCCACCGGCTCGGGGGTGGCGAAACGGGTGCGGCCCGCGAGCTCGCGCGCCGCCGCGGCCTCGCCCTCCAAGGCGAGCAGCGCGGCCTGCGGGTCGGCCGGCTGGAGGGGGAACCGGGCGACGAGGTCGTCGCCCAGCAGGAACACCGCGTTCACCGTGCCCCCGGGCAGGACCGGGACCAGCGGCAGCCCCGCCCAGTGCGGGAACTGGTCTTCGATGAGCCGTGCGGCGGTCTGCGGGGTGAGGACGATTTGGTCGCTGTGCATGAGCATCGGCCCAGTCTGGCGGCCCCGCGCTCGCGGAGCACACGATTTTTCCGGCCGCCCGGCCGCTCACCCGGTCAGCGCGGCACCCGGTACGTCACGTGCGTCACCCCGCTCGCCGCCCGCGACCCCACCTGCTCCAGCCTCAGCGGCGGAACCCCCTCGAACAGCCGCGTCCCGCCGCCGAACACCACCGGCACGATGTGCAGCCGCAGCTCGTCGATCAGCCCCGCGGCCAGGAACTGGTTGACCGTGGCGGCGCCGCCCGCCACCGCGACATCCGCGTCCCCGGCCGCCTCGCGCGCCCGCGCCAGCGCGGCCCCGATCCCGTCGGTGACGAAATGGAACGTGGTGCCGCCCGCCATCGGCTGCGGATCGCGCGGATGGTGGGTCAGCACGAACACCGGCGCGTGGAACGGCGGGTCCTCGCCCCACCATCCGTTCCACTCCCGGTCCCACCCGCCGCGCACGGGACCGAACATGTTGCGCCCCATGATGTAGGCCCCCGCCCCCGCCATGAGGTCGAGTTCGGCCCGGTTCTCCTCGGGGGTGTCGAACATCCAGGCGTGCAGCGCGGCACCCGAGCCGTCACCGCCGTCGTCGCCGAACGGGCGCTCCTCGGTCTGACCGTGCCCGGCCGCACAGCCGTCGGCCGAGATCGAGAGGTCGCAGGTCACCTTGGTCATTTCCGCTCTCCCCTTCCGGGTTCCGGGACGCCGGGCCCGGGCCGGACGGGCCGCCCGGGGCCCGCCACCGGACACGATCCTGCCCCAGACCGCCGACACACCACAGCGGCCACACCGGCGGGGAGGGCGCACGCCCCCGGGCGCGCCCCGACCTGCGGGGGCCGCCACGGGGCGCCCGGGGACCGCGCAGGACGCGCGGCGGGCGGCGGCCGCCCTAGCCGGGGAGTCCGGCGACGACCT
Source organism: Nocardiopsis changdeensis (assembly GCF_018316655.1). Lineage (GTDB taxonomy): Bacteria > Actinomycetota > Actinomycetes > Streptosporangiales > Streptosporangiaceae > Nocardiopsis > Nocardiopsis changdeensis. The sequence goes on from NZ_CP074133.1 coordinate 3,903,127, forward strand.
CGTCCAGCTCCTCCAGCCGGTCCGGGCACACGTGCTCGACGTTCACCCTGCGCAACGCGAGTTCGGCGTCGTCCTCGGCGGTCATCGTGGTCGCCAGGGCGAACACGCCCTCCTCCTCTTCGCAGGTGCTCTCGGCCTCGCTCTGGATCTCCGCCCACGTGGTGTCGGTGAGCTGGTCCCTGCCCAGGGCCGCGGCCGCCGCGGCCCGGTGGGCGTCCTCACCGGAGGGGGATCCGCAGCCGGTGAGCAGGAGGACGGCCGCGACCGAGGCCAGGACCGGAACAGGGGTCGGCAGAAGTGTTCGCGTCATCATGGGGGATGCCTCTCAGAGGGCGCCGGAGCGGGCAGCGCGAAAATGTGATGCCCAACAGTGTGCAGCACGCCACCCGGAACAGGGTGTTCGGGGTTACGTGGCGTGGGCCTCAATTCCCGTACACCCGGACTTCACCCAGCCGAGCAACAGCCCCCCGTCATCGCCGGTGGGGAAGTGGACCCCGCCCCGGCGCCGCCATGCCCGCCCGGTCCCACCCGCACCCCCATCACCCCGCCCCAACGGGAACATCCACCGGCCACCACCCCGCCGGAAGCGGCCCCGTCCCGACGGCGCCACGCCCATCCAGCCCCACCAGCAACACCATCACCCCACCCTGACGGCGTCGTGTCCGCCCGGCCCCACCCGCGGCACTCCTCCCCCGGCCGCCCGGCCCGGAGCGAAGGAGGCCTTGAGGCGCCATGCCCCCCGGCCCGCCGCCGGTCACAGCCGACCGACCACCCCGCCGGAAGCGACCCCACCCCACGGCACCACGACCGCCACGGGCCGCCCCGACCGCACGAGCCCCGAACGGCCCCGGCGCTCCCCGAGCACCACTCCCCCCGGGCACCGCTCCCGCTTCCCCTCCCACCCCCCGCCTGCGCCCGCGTCACTCCGCCTCGCCCCGGCGCGCGGACGCCAGCACCCGGTCCACGAGGTCCTCGACGAACCCCCGCGTCGCCGGCCGCGCCTGGAACGCGCCCCGGGCGAGCACCCCGCCCACGAGCAGCGCCAGCGACGGCTCGACGTCCTCCGGCGGCAGGTGCGACCGCAGGACCGCCTCCAGCGACCGGGTCCCCGCCTCGTAGAGCCGCCGGCGCAGCTCGTCCACCTCCGGATCGCTCCCCGCCCGTTCCAGCAGCCCCCCGAACACCCGGTCCAGATGGCCCCCCGCCAGGTCCTCCGCGAAATCGACCAGCCCCCGCACCAGGTCCTCGCGCAGGTCTCCGGTGGGCTCCGGGTGGTCCGCCTCGTCGCAGATCTTCCCGATCGACGCCCGCATCAGGTCCAGGCGCGTCGGCCAGTGCGCGTAGACGGTCGCCTTGGAGTAGCCGGCCCGCTTGGCGACCTCCGCGTGGGTGACCACGCTCCACCCCTCGGTCACGAACAGTTCCGTGGCGGCCTCGACGACGTCGCGCCGGGTCCGCAGGACCCTGGGGTCCACGCCGTCCGGCTCCTTGGTTCCCATGGTGAGCGATACTAGCCGGTTTTCCACACACCCTGGCGACTTCTGAACGAGTTGTCTACTATCTAATTGATGGGCTACTTTCTGAACCGGATGGACGACACCGCTTCGCCCGCCACGCCCCACCCGTTCCCGCCCCCGAACCCCGGAGAGACCCCGTGAAGACCGAACCCCGACGGCACCCGGCCCCCGCCTCCTCCCGCGTGCTCCACATCGGCCTCTGGGCCGCCCAGCTCCTCCTCGCCCCGGTCTTCGTCGGTGGCGGCGTCTGGAAGCTCACCACCCCGATCACCGAACTCGCCCAGGTCTTCCCCTGGGTCGGGCAGACCCCGTCCGCGCTGCTCTACACCACCTCCGTACTCGACGTCCTGGGCGGCCTCGGCGTCCTGCTCCCCGCCCTCACCCGCATCCGGCCGGGGCTGACCGTCCTGGCCGCCCTCGGCTGCGCCGCGCTCCAGGCGTCCGCCATCGTCTTCCACCTCTCCCGGGGGGAGACGGACGTGGCGTTCAACGCCGTGCTCCTCGTTCTCGCGGCCTTCGTCGCCTGGGGCCGCCACACGAGAGAGCCCATCGCCCCACGTTCCTGACACCGGCGTACGGCAGAATCCGAGCGACCGACCCGACCGCCCCACCCGTCCCGGGAGCCCGCGATGACGCACATGACCGACCTGCTGACCCCACACCTGCCCGCCGGGATCACCCTGCCCGAGCCGCTGGAGCGGGCCTGGGCGTGGATGGAGGCCCAGGGCTTCGGGTTCACCAACGAGCACGGGTACTTCCTCACCCCGTACCCGGGCGACCGGCAGCTCGGCGTGGTGTTCTCGCCCGGCGAGAGCCTGACCGGATGGTTCGAGCCCGGCAAGCCCGGTCACGGCGACCTCGTCCCGCTGGGCGAGATCTCCGGCGACGGCGGCATGTGCCTGCTGTGGAACGACTCCGGGACGACGCGGTTCGTCGCCCTGAGCTCGGACGGGGAGGCGTTCCTGCTGGCCGACTCCGCGGTCGACTTCCTGCGGCTCATCGCGATCGGCTACGACGACCTCCCCTTCTCCGAACTCCTGACCGGGCCACCGGAGGAGGACGAGGCCGTGGAGGCCCTCGCGCCCTTCCGGGCCTGGGTCGAGGCGGAGTTCGGCACCGAGGTGCCCGCCCACTGGCACACGGCCGACCCCGACCCCTTCAACACCTGGGTCTCGGCCCTCAAGGGGTGGTGACCGGTATCGACACTCGGCAGTGGGATGGTCTCCGTCCGGTGAGGACAGAGTGCACAGACCGCCACCTTTACGCCATAGATCTCCTCTGGCCCGCGCGGCGGCACGGACCTGTCCCCCGTCCCGGCTAATCTCCCTCCCATGTCGGAGCGCGACCTGATCCTCGACACCCTCCGCCGGGCCCCGGGGGTCCTCTTCCTCGAGCCCGGCCGCCACCTCGTCACCCAGGACGAGGTGCACGGCCGGGCCAGGGATGAGCGTGCCCGCCGCGGCCTCCCCGCCGCCCACCCCTACCTCGGCTGGCACACCCAGGCCGAGGGGTTCGACCCCTCCGGCGCCCTGGCCGGCCCCCAGCGCGTCTACTTCGGCGGCGACCGCGCCGCCGTGGCCCGCGCCCTCTCCCTCCTGGAACCGCACGGCTTCGCGGTCCTGGGCGGGCGCTCCGACACCGAGGTGTTCGTCCTGCGCCGCGACGCCGCGCCCCGCCGCGCCGACCCCGCGCTCGCCGACGAGTGGCGCACCCGCCTGGAGGTCCTGGGCGACGACCGTTCCGGCCCGGTCCCCTTCCGGGACGGCGAGGAGGAACTCCTCCACGCGCTCGTCGCCCACCCCGCCATGCGCGACCTCCTCGCCCCCGCCGCCCGGGCCCTGCGCCTGCGCGGTGCCCTCTCCCGCGCCGACCTCGACACCGCCCTCTCCCCCGACGGCCTCGACGCCCTCCGCCCCCACGGCGACGAGGCCGCCGCCCTGACTGCCCACGCCCTGGAGACCGACCACCCCCGGGCCCGCCCGGCGGCCACCGTCCTGGCCGAACTCGGCCGCGCCGACGCCCGCGTGCTCAACCGGTGGAAGGACCCCGGGGCGATCCGGGCCGCCCGCGCCGCGGCCCTGGAAGGGCGCCAGGTCTCCACCTTCCTCGACCTGGCCGCCGCCGACGGCGCGGACCCCGTGTCCGCGGCCGTCGACCTCGCCGAGGAGATCAGGGCCGCGGGCGGCGAGGACGCCGCGCCCCGCGTCCTGGAGGCCGCCGTCCGCCTCGTCTCCCGCTTCGGCGGCTCCACCCGCGCCCACGCCCTGGCCGCGCTCCGCGACGAGCGGGTACCGCCCTGGCTCCGGGTCGTCATCGCCGACCGCTGGACCCGCACTCCCGTCCCGGCCGGCGTCCCGGCCGACGCCCCGTCCGCGCGCACGGCGCCCGAGGTCCGGGCGGCTGACGCCGCCTGGCCCGACGCCGTCGACGAGGTGCGCGCCTCGGCCGGCCTGCCCCCGAGCCCCGGGTTCGACCCCGAGCACCGGCCCGGGCGGGACGCCGCGGTCGAACTGCGCGAGGCCGTCGTCGCCCGGCACCTGGACGGCCTGCGGGCCGCGCTCGCCCGCCCGGACCTCTCCGAGCCCGCGCTCGCCGTCCTGCTCGAACTCCTCCACGGCGCGAACGCCCTGCGTCCGCAGGATCTCGCCCCGTTCGCCCGCACCTGGCGCAAGCGCCTGTTCGTGAAGCCGGACCCGTACACGAGCGCCCCGCCCGCCGTCGTGACCTACGCGGCGGCCCTGGCCCGCCTGGGCGAGGCCACCGCGGACAGGGTCGCCGGCACCGTGCTGCGCGACAAGCGCCAGTGGTCCCTACCCGTCCGCCTGCTCCTGCTCGGCGCGCTCGACCGCGGCCGGGACGCCGACCTCGCCGCGGAGGCCGAGATCCTCCCCCACACGCACAGCGGCGACAAGGGCACCCAGGCCGCGGCGCACGCCCTGTCCCTGGTGCGCGCCCGCCTGCGCGGGATCCCGCCGGTGGCGGCCGCCTGCGCGTCACTCCTGGAGGCGCCCGAACGGCCGCCGTTCGTGCGCCGCGGGTTCGCGTACGTCGCCGTCGCCGTGGAAGAGGGCGGCTCGGGCCTGTGGGCCCACCACTTCCGCGGGGGTTCCGTCCGGGCGCTGGAGGCCGCGCTGCGCGTCGCTGGGAACGAGGACCTCCCCGCCCCGGCGCGCCGCGCCGCCCTGGACCTGGCCGACGAGTCGTCGGCCCTGGACCGCGCCGGCCGGACCCGGCCCGAGAACGCGGCGCGGCTGCGCGCGGAGCGCGAGGAGCTGCGTTCCCGGCTCCGGGCGTGACCGCGGCCCGGCGGGGGCGGACGGTGCCCGTCCGCCCCCACCGCGTTCACCTCCCCGGAGGGCGCCGCGCCCGCACCGCCGTCACCGCCCGAGCGCCGACGCGTAGAACTTCGCGGGGTCCTCCGCCAGCGCCGCCTTCACCGAGCGGCTCGCGTCGTCGACCAGCACCTCGAGCGCCCCCGAGCCCACACCGTCCAGGCTGGCCCGGGCCACGTCCGCGGGATCGATCTTGGGCACGTCGTAACCGGCCATCATGTCGGTGTCGGCCGACCCGAGGTGCACCCCCTGCACCAGGGTCCCCTGGCCGACCAGTTCGAGGCGGACCGCGTTGGTCATGTTCCAGGCGGCGGCCTTGGCCGCGGAGTAGGCCCCCGCGCCGTCGTAGGCGAACCACGACAGCGCCGACAGCACGTTCACCACCGCTCCCCCGCCGTTCGCCGCGAGCACGGGCGCGAAGGCCCGGATCACGCCGAGCGTGCCGAAGAAATGGGTGTCGAACTCCAGCCGGACCGCGTCCGGGTCGCCCGTCACCAGGTTCGCCCCGGTGGCGATCCCGGCGTTGTTGACGAGCAGGGTGACGTCGGCGGCCCGCGCGGCCGCCTCCGCCACCGAATCCGCGTCCAGCAGGTCCAGTCGCAGCGTCTCGACCCTGGGGTCGCGGACCTCGACGGTCTCGGGGCGGCGGGCCGCCGCGTAGACCTTCGCGGCCCCGCGGGCCAGGAGTTCGTCGACGAAGCGCCGGCCGATACCCCGGTTCGCTCCGGTGACCAGTGCGACGGAGCCGGTGACATCCATGGGTTCCCCCGAAATCTCGTGTGCGGGCGGACGGGAACGCCGCCCTGTCCGGATACCGTAGGACTTGACGTTGACGTCAAGGGCAAGCCCGCGGACTGTGATCCACGACAAAAAGGGCGGGGAGCGGATGAACGGTTCCATGCGCATCGGTGTGCTGGCGGAGCACGCCGGGGTGAGCACCCGGGCGCTGCGCTACTACGAGGAGCAGGGGCTTCTCACCCCGGAGCGCACGCCGAGCGGGCAGCGGGTCTACCCGCCGTCGGCGGTCGAGCGGGTTCAAATCATCCGGCAGTTCTTCGCGGCGGGGCTCAACAGCCGCACCGTCGCCGCCATCCTGCCCAGCGTCGACGCGGGGCGCGCGGCGCCCGGGGTGCTGGAGTCCCTGCGCGCCGAACGGGCCCGCATCACCGCGGGCATCGCCGAACTCCAGGAGGCCGGGCGCCGACTCGACCGGGTCATCGAGCTCACCGAGCGCCCCGACCCCGAGCACTGCCCCGCACTGCGCGAGCAGGCGGCCGCCTCCTGACGGGCGGCGCCCGCCTCACCCGGCCAGGGCGTCGAACTCCTCCCGGTTCGCGAGCACCTCGGCCATGTGCTCCTCCGCCCACGCCTTGACGCCGCGCATCAGCTCGTGCAGCGAGAGTCCCAGGGCGGTCAGCTCGTAGGTGACCGTCACCGGCACCGTCGGGGTCACCGTGCGGGTGACCAGGCCGTCGCGCTCCAACGAGCGCAGGGTCTGGGTGAGCATCTTCTGGCTGACCCCGGCCAGGCGCCGGGACAGCTCCGAGTAGCGCATCGCCCGCGGCTCCTCCCAGGATTCACCGGCGGGGCACGGCCCGCCCCTGCCCAGCGCGGCCAGGACCAGCGTGACCCACTTGTCGGAGATGCGGTCGAGCAGCTGGCGGCTGGGGCAGGCCGCCAGGAACGCGTCGTAGTCGGCCTTCGCCTGTGCCCGCCGCTGGGCCGCGGTCATCGTCGCCATCGGCCGGTCCTTCCTACCCGGGGGTGGGTTACGCACTTCGAGGTGCGTACTTCCCATTGGAGAGTTACCCCACCAGAGTGATGCCTGTCAGCTTCCGAGCGCAAGGCCCCCAGGGGCCTGAAAGGACGCCACCATGGGAACCCCCACCTTCCGCACCGCCGTCGTCCGCGTCCCGAACGGGCCGGACTCCATCGAGTTCATCGACCGTCCGCTGCGCGAGCCCGGCCCCGGCGAGATCCGCGTCCGGGTCGCCGCCGCCCCGGTCAACCCGGTCGACCTCGCGGTCGCCGCCGGCTTCTTCCACGGGCTCGGTGCCATCGACCAGCCCGAGCACACGGGGCTGGGCTGGGACTTCTCCGGCACGGTCGAGGCCGTCGGCGAGGGAGTGGACCTGGCGGTCGGCACCCGCGTCGCGGGGCTGGTCGGCGGCCTCGACCGGGACTTCGGGACCTACGCCGAGCAGCTGGTGGTCCCGGCCGCCGACGTGGCCGAGGTGCCCGAGGGGCAGGACCTGGCCGCGGTGTCCACGGTGCCCCTCAACGGGCTGACCGCCGCCCAGCTGGTCGACCTGCTCGGCGACGCGCCCCAGCAGGGGAACCGGCTGCTGGTGACCGGCGCCGCGGGCGCCGTCGGCGGGTACGTGGTGACGCTCGCGCAGGAGCGCGGCTGGCGGGTGACGGGGCTCGCCCGGCCGGCGGACGAGGAGTTCGTCCGCGGCCTGGGGGCGGACTTCACCGACCGCGAAATCGAGGGCTGGGACGCCGTCGCCGACACCGCGGCGCTCCAGGAGCGCGGGCGCGACCTGGTGCGCGACGGAGGGGTCTTCGTGGGCGTGCAGCCGGTCTCGCCGATCGCCCCCGACCGCGGGATCGACCTGCGCGCCGTGAATGTAGTGCCGGACGGCGCCCGCCTGGCGGACCTGCTCGCGCGCACCGCCGCGGGCGAGCTGCCCACCCGCGTGCACGCGGTCGTCCCGCTGGCCGACGCCGCCGACGCCCACCGGTCCTTCGCCAAGGGCGGCATCCGCGGCCGCTACGTCCTCCAGCCCTGACCCGCTTCCCGCGCACGCGACAAACCGTCCCACCGCCGACACCCCACAGCCCCCACCCCACAGCCCCGCCCCCGCGTGCGCGGGGAACAGGCTTCGTCGTTCAGCTCCCAGGTGCCTTCGATGTGGGGACCATCCCCGCGTGCGCGGGGAGCAGCGACTGCCAGCGCAGAAGGCCCTGGCGGAGGAGGGACCATCCCCGCGTGCGCGGGGAGCAGACGACGACGCCGGGCATGGGTGTGAGTTGTCCGGGACCATCCCCGCGTGCGCGGGGAGCAGACCGCGCGGTGCAGTGCTGCGGCCGCGGGGTCGGGACCATCCCCGCGTGCGCGGGGAGCAGTTGACGACGAGGATGCCGATGTCCGCGCGGGCGGGACCATCCCCGCGTGCGCGGGGAGCAGAGGGCATCACCGTGATGCAGTTCGCGATTCGCGGGACCATCCCCGCGTGCGCGGGGAGCAGCCCGGGATGTACGCGCTCATGGAGTGACGGCAGGGACCATCCCCGCGTGCGCGGGGAGCAGGGCCGAGTCCTGAAGCGGGGCCTGCCGTTGTCGGGACCATCCCCGCGTGCGCGGGGAGCAGCGGGGGTCCAGGAAGAAGAACGCGAGCACGTTGGGACCATCCCCGCGTGCGCGGGGAGCAGCGGGCAGCAGGGCCGCGCTGGCACCGGTCAAGGGGACCATCCCCGCGTGCGCGGGGAGCAGTACCCGCGCAAGAGCCTGGCCGTGGCCAACCAGGGACCATCCCCGCGTGCGCGGGGAGCAGAGTAAATGACCTGCGACGATTCCACCGAAGATAAGGCGATTTTACAAGTTCTCAAGAATCAGACACAGAACCCACAGGGCCACTTTCTACGCATCAAATGCGAAATTACCCCTCAACTCGGCGGCTGCTGAACATCTCCTCCACCATGAGCTCTACCGTGCGCTCGCGCTCCGGCCCGACCACCACCTGTCTGGCCGTGGCAGCGAGGCGCTGCGCCTCCTCGGTGGTCGGCAGCAGTCCGACGAGAAGCCCAGGCAGCGTCAAACGGCGCAGCAGTAGCTCGTTCGCCGAGGTCACGTGCGGCCGCCGCACCACCGACACGTTCACCCGGACCGCGTGCTCGTTCCCCGGCGGAACCCCCGGGCGGTCGCGCTCGATCGCCACGTAGCGGAAACCGTGCGCGAGATCGCAGGGGGCGCAGCCGAGCGGCCCCCGGCCGGTCCGCTCACCACAGTCAGCACAGGTCAGCCGGTCGAGGGCGGCGTCCACCACGCGCCAGTCGTGGCGGTCGGGTTCGTCGGCCACCATGGCGGCGAGCTCCACCTCGTCGCCCCCGCCGAATTCCTCCACGAAACCGGCCCAGCCCTCCTCGACAACACCGTCCACCAGGGCCCTGCACGTGCCGCACGCGGGCGCGCCCGCGTACTCGTATCCGCCGCATTCGGCGCACCGCCGCAGGGCGGCTCCCACCTCAGGCCGTCCCATCGCCCCTCCCCGGTCCGCCACCGACGATAGTGGGACCCGCCCCCGGCAGAGTTATCCCCAGGTCCGGCGAACCGGTACCGGGGCCGGGCCCTCTGGCACAGAATGGAAAGTGCCCGGGAGACCCCACCCGAGGGGCCTTCCATGTGCCGACGAGAGCAGAGGCGGGTGCGAGCCCATGTGCGTCATCGAGATCGCCGTCGGAGAAGCCGCGACCACCGAATCCCCGTGCGGGCACGCCCTACGACCCCCGGCGGAGCCCGTCCGGTGCTCCCACACCGCCCGACCATGACGCACGCCCTCGCCCACGAAGGCCGCGTCTTCCTCAACTTCCGCCACTACAGGTTCTCGGCCCCCCACTCCCACGCCTTCCGGTGGGTGGACGTCAAACACCTGCGGTTCTCCGGCGCCCCCGGCGACCGGGAGCTGCTCGCCGCGCTCATCGGGCACGAGCAGTTCCGGGACACGTACGCGGGCTACGGCGCCCACCCGGAGGAGACCCGGCACGGTTCGTACTGGCTGGCGGCGATCACCCCGGAGGCGTACGAACCCGTCGAAACCGCAGAGAGCGCGGCGGTCCTGCGCACCTGGGCCGGGCAGTACGGGGCGGTGCCCGCCGACCTGGAGGCCGACCTGCGGCGCGAGGTGTTCGACGTCCTGGACGCGGCCGCGCGGGTGTTCCACCTGAACGGGGTCGGAGAGGAGGATTTCCACGACTGGGGAGGTGTCCACGGCGAGTTTCACGAGTTCGTGTCCATCGACCGCGCGCGGGGCCGGATCACCCTGCTCGTCGCCGCCGACGACTGACCGTCCGGACCGGGCGCCGACCGCCCGACCCGACGGCCGACTGCCCGGCGCGCGGTGCCCGCCCGGACCGTTCCCGCGCGACGGGGCGCTACCCGGCGGGGGTGTGCAGGCGCAGGTAGCGGTCGAGGTCCGACGCGGCGGTGAGCATCGCGACCCCGCGCGCCGTCAGCTTGCGCTGCCAGTCCTCCAGGGCGGCCGCCAGCGCCTCGGTGTCGCCCGCCGCGCGGACGCGGCGCACCACCGCGGCGATGTGCTCCAGCGGGTATCCGCCGCGACGGAGCAGGTGGGCGAGTTCGGCGTCGCGGATGTCGTCCGCGCGGAACACCCGGTACCCGGTGACCGGTTCCCGGGCGGGCGCCAGGATTCCCGCCGCCTCCCAGTTGCGCAGGGTCGCCGGGGTCACCTCCAGCCGCCGGGCGAGCCCGCCGATGGTGCGGGGAGCACGGTCGCCGGTCCGCGCCGGAACGGCGTCGCCCTGCGCCACGAGGTGGTCGACCGCCGCGCGCACGGCGTCGAGGGTGGCGCGGTCGCGCAGCGACTGCCGGTGCCCCTCGTCGATGGCCGTCAGGGCCTCGTCGAGCCGCCCGGTGTTCACCGCGCGCATGATCCGCCCGGCGGCGGCGTGCCCGTGGGCGGCGATGAGGGACATGTAGGCGCGCAGGGCCGCCGCGTGCACCTCGGTGTACACCCGGTATCCGCTGGGCGTGCGCTCCGCCGCGGGCAGGCACCCGTCCCGTTCGTAGTTGCGCACCGCCTGGGTCGAGATGCCGTGCTCGCGCGCGAGGTCCGTCGGTCTCAAGATTCGATCACCGCTTTGAGACTTTACAGCACCGCCTCGGAAGGTTGACGGAGAAAGTCTCAACAGCTCTTTCAGAGATACGCTTGAGACACATGAGCCTGGACATCCACGACCTCGCCGCCCCGTCCTGTGAGCTTCTCGCCCTGGGCGAGCCCACGCACACCGAGCCCGCCTTCCCGCTGGTCCGCAACGAGCTGTTCGCCCGGCTGGCCGAACACGGTTTCCGCTCGATCGCCCTGGAGACCGACCGCGCCGCCGCCCTCGCCGTCGACGACTTCGTCCACGGCCGGACCTCCCCGAGCCTGGACGCCGTGATGCGGGAGGGCTTCTCCCACGGCTTCGGCGAGCAGGCCGCCACCCGGCAACTGGTGGTCTGGATGCGGGAGTACAACCGCGGCCGCCCGCCCCGGGAGCGGCTGTCCCTGCATGGTTTCGACGCCCCGACGGAGATGGTCTCCGCCCCGAGCCCGCGCCGCCACCTGGAGCACGCCCGCGACTTCCTGGGCCTGGACCTCGACGTCGCGGCGCTCGCCGGCGACGACGACCTCTGGAGCCGCACCGAGGCGATCATGGACCCGGCCGCGTCGGTGGGCGCCACCGACGCGGCGCTGCGGCTGCGGGCGCTCGCGGACGACCTGCTGACCGAGCTCTACGCCCGTGCGCCGGAGCTGGTCGCGGCCACCTCGCGCACCGCGTGGGCGGCGGCCCGCACCCACATCACCACCGCCCTGGACCTGCTGCGCTACCACCGGGCGGCGGCCGAGCCCCTGGACCCGGCCGTGCGGACCTCCCGCATGCTGGGCGTACGGGACGCGGTCATGGCGCGCAACCTCCTCGACATCCGGGAGGCCGAACACCACCGCGGGCCGACGCTCGTGTACGCGCACAACCGCCACCTCCAGGGGAACCCGAGCCGCTGGACGCTGGCGGGCATGGACCTGGTCTGGTCGGGGGCGGGCTCCATCATCAGGGCGGTGGTGGGTGAGCGGTACTCCTTCGTCGCCGGAAGCCTGGGCCGCAGCGACGCCCTGAGGCTCGCCGCCCCCGAACCGGGCACCCACGAAAGCCTCCTGGACGGCCGGGTCGACGTCTGGGGGCTGACGGAGACGGTCACGGACCCCGCGGCCCGGGTCCGCCGCGACCCGACCCCGGAGCAGGGGTACTTCCCGCTCGACGCGGAGACGCTCGCCACGGCCGACGCCGTGCTGCACATCCGCGACGGGGCCGCCGCGGCCGCCTCCCTCTGAGCCGCCCGTCGGGGCCGGGCCGCGGCCCGGCCCCGACAACGGGCCGTCCCTCAGAACCGGTCGAGGTTCTCCCGCACCCACTGCGCGAACGTGCGGGCGGGGCGTCCGGTCACCCGTTCCACCGTGCCGTCGACGGTCCTGGAGGCGGGGTCGGAGGCGGCGTACCAGCCGATCACGTACTCGGCGTCCTCCCGCGGCACCCCGGTGGCGGTCAGCCGTTCGACGGCCTGCTCGTGGGTGATCCGGTCGAACGCGATGTCGCGGCCGGTCGCCCGGGACAGGACCGCGACGCGCTCGCTGGAGGTGAGCGCCTCGGGCCCGGTGAGGTTGTAGGCCCTGCCCGTGTGACCGTCCTCCAGCAGCGCGATCGCGGCCACCTCCCCGATGTCGCCCTCGTGGACCAGGGCGCTGGGAAAGTCGTAGGGCTCGCGCACGACACCTTCCTTGCGGATCGCGTCGGCCCAGGTCAGCGTGTTGGACATGAACTCCTGGGGTTCCAGGCGGGTCCAGTCCACCCCGGAGTCCGCCACGGCCCGCTCCACCGGTCCCACGCCGCCGCCCCATACCACGGTGATGCGGCGCACCCCGGCGTCGACGGCCCGCCGCACGAGTTCGGGGCCGACCTCGGCGAGCCCGGCGGTCACCGTGATGTGCAGGCGGTCGACACCGGCCAGCGCGGTTCCCAGTTCGGCGGGGGCGGTGTGCGTTCCGGCGGCGATCTCGGTCCCGGCGGGGAGTCTGTCGCGGGCGGCGGCCGGGTCGCGGGTCAGTGCCCGCACCCGCTCGCCGCGGCGCAGCAGCTCCGCCACGACGTGCCGTCCGGTGTTGCCGGTGGCCCCCGTCACGAGCGTCGTCATCGTGGATCCCCTTCGCTTCCCGGCCCGGTCCCTCCCGGGCGGCTGGGGACGACGCTAAGAACTCAACCCGGCTTGAGGTCAAGGAACGGCCTCGGCCTCCGGGGAGCGGGGAATAATCCGCCCGCCTGCGCTCCGCTCCCGAGGGCTGCCGCCGCACGGCTCAGTCCCGGTGCACGGGGTCCGGGTGCGCGGGGCCCGAGCGTGCCGTGTCCGGAACGGGCACAGTGATCCCGGCCAGCTCTTCGAGCCGGAGCCACAGGTCCCCGACCAGTTCCGGCGGGGCCACCTCCCGCGGTTGGATCCGCACCGGCACGCCGCGCCTGCCGTTCGCGGGCGCGTAGAGTTCGCCTCCCCGGACGCCCGGGTCGGTGAGGGCCCGGACCGCGGGCCAGGCGGCGGCGTCCTTGCCCTGCGCCCACGGCGTGTAGGGGTTGCGCCGCACCGGGACCGTGTGGTCGCGGATGCCTGCGCGGCGCGGGGTCCTGGCGTCCACGCCGATGCCCGGACGCACCACCAGGGATCGCACGGGCGCGTCCGCGGCGCGCAGCCGCCGGTCGAGCTCGAACCCGAACACCTCCGTGAGCGCCTTGGCCCGGCTGTAGGCGACCACGCCGATCCGGGAGGTGCCGTGCACGTCGGTGACGGGCCGACGGAGCAGGTCGACGAACCCCGTCGAGGTGTGCACGATCCGGGCGGGGGCGCCGCCGCGTTCGCCGGTGCGGACCAGGACGGGAAGCAGCCCGGCCGTCAGGGCCACGTTGGCGACGACGTGCGTGCCGAGCTGCATCGGGAGGCCGTCACCGGTGACCTCTGACGCCTTCATGGCCATCGAGCCGCCGTTGAGGAGCAGGCCGTCGATGCGGTCGAGTTCCCTCAGTGCGGCGGCGGCCTCCGCCACCGAGGCCTTCGAGGCGAGGTCGACGACCACCCGGTCCAGGGCGGCATCGGGCACCTGGGAGCGGATGGCCGCCTCGGCCGTCCGCAGGCGCTCGGGGGAGCGTCCGGCGAGCACCACGCGGGCGCCCGCGCCGGCGAGCTGCTCGGCGGCGAAGTACCCGACGCCCGCGGTCGCGCCGGTCACCACCACGGTGCGGCCGCGCTGGTCGGGGATGCACGCCGGATCCCAGACCTCCTGTGCCCCCTGTGTCCCCCGTGCCTTCCGTGCGTCCTGTGATCTGCGCGCCATGGCCTGCTCCTCGCACCCAAAAACGGATAACTTATCCGCCGACCCTAGCACCCAAAACGGATGAGCTATCCGCTTTCCTCGCCGAGGGGGACGTGATCCGGATCCCTCATCCGTTTCCCGGGCGGCCGGATAGGATCCCGGACATGACCTCGACCCCGCTCCGCGCCGACGCCGCCCGCAGCCGCGACCGCATCCTGGCGGCGGCCCGCCGCGCCGACCCCAGGGATCTGCGCCTCAACGAGGTGGCCCGCGAGGCGGGGGTGGGCGTGGGCACCGTCTACCGGCACTTCGCCACGGCGCACGCGCTCGTGGAGGAGCTCACCCGGGACGCCCTGCACCGGCTGAACGCGATCGCCCTCGAGGCCGCCGTCGACCCCGACCCGGAGCGCGCCTTCGAGAGCGCGCTGCGCGCCGTGGTGGACCTGCACCTGGAGTCGGGCGGCCTCCAGGCGGTCCTGCTCGCCGAGCAGGACATGAGCCCGGAGATCACCGAGCTCAAGGCCGCCACCTTCGACGGACTGAGCGACGTGCTCGAACGCGCGCAGCGCGCCGGGGTGGTGCGCACCGACCTGTCGGGCGACCGGGTCGAGCGGCTCATCTGCGGGATCGAGTACGCCATCCGCCTCTCGGTCCCGGACGCGGACGCCGACGAACCGGACACGGACGACCGGGCCCTGTTCGTCGACGTCCTCCTCGCCGGCCTCCGCCCCTAGCCACCGCCCCGATCCGCCCCGGCCACTTCAGCCACCCCGAGCACCCGTCACCCCGACTGCCGCAGACACCCCGGTCATTTCGGCAGCCCCGGCCGACTCACTCACCCACGGCCACCTTGCCCGCTCCGATCACCCGCGCCCTCGGCTGCTCCGCCCACGCCAGTCGCCCCAAGAACCCCGGCTGCCCTGCCTGCCCCAGCCATCCCAACCACCTCAGCCAACCCGGCTGCTCCTGCCGTCCTGAGCACCCCGGTCAGCCCGGCTGCCGCGCCCTGGCGACCCGAGCCGCCCCGGGCACCCCGACTGTCCCGAGGCACCCTGCCCACCTCGGCCGCCCCTCCCCCTGCCGCCCCAACTGCCGCAGACACCCCAGTCATCTCGACAGCCCCGGCCGACTCACCCGCCCTGGTCACCCCCGTGCCCTCGGCTGTCCCGACCACGCCAGTCGCCCCAACCGACCCAGCCACCCCGATTGCCCCGAGGGCACCGCCCGCCCCAGCCGACCTGGGCGCCCAGGTCTGCCTGGACAGCGCGGGTGACATGGACGGCCAAGGTGGGCGGTGCGGGGCCGGGTCGGCGCGCGGACGAACGCCCTGGACGGTACTGGGGGCGCGGGCGCAGGGTCGGTGCAGGCGGACGACCCGGCCAGGGGACGGCTCGGCCAGCGCGAACGGCCGGCAGGGGCGAATGGGCCGGGCGGAGGGTGGGGCGGCGCGGGCGGGCGCCCCGACCGGCCGGCCGCCAGGCCGGACGACCGTCCCCGGGAACGAAAGGGCCCCGGAGGGCCGAAGCCGTCCGGGGCCGGGGAATGGCTGCGCGGGCGCCCCTAGAAGGGCGGCATCATCGGCTGCGGCGGGGCCGCCTCCGGGATCAGCAGGAAGGCGGCCGCCCCGGCGAGCACGAACAGCACGCCGACGATGATCCCGACCATGGCGGCCCACTTGGCCCAGGGCCGCGTGGTCGCGGTCCCCAGGAACAGCGACAGCAGCGACGTCACCACGGTGAGCAGGGCCAGCGTGCCGCCCGCGGCGATCTGGATCCGGATCTGGGCGATCTGCTCGGCGGCGATCGGCTCGCCGCCGACCAGGATCATGCTGGTGAGGATCTGCACCAGCTGCCCGGACAGGATGGTCACGGCGAGCAGGGCGACGCCGACGAGCGCGAAGGTCTCGGCGGAGAAGGCGCCCCCGGCCGCGGGCTCAGCGGCGGCGGCCCCGGTGCCCTCCTCGTCGGAGACCTCTCCCTCGTACTGCTCCGACGCGCCGTATTCGGCCTCGGGCGCCTCGGCCACGGCGGTCGCGGGCTCGAAGGTCGGCTGGCCGGCCCCCTCCGGCGCCCGGCCGGTGTCCTCGCGTCCCGTGTTGTCTTCCGGTGTGGTGCTCATCCGGTCACGGTACCCGCGGCACGGTATCGGTAAGACCCGGGAAACGCCTGTTCAACACACTGTTCCGGAGCCGTTCATGACCTTCCGCCGGGCGGGACCGGGCCGAACCCGTCCGCCAGGGCGGTCAGCGCGACCCGCAGCCGGGCGCCCGTCCCGGTGGGCTCGCCGCCGTGCAGGGCCTGCCGCTCGGCCGCCGCGCGCAGGGCCGCGTTCAGCGCGGCGGACCGGACCCGCACGGGGAAGTCGCCGGGGTCGACGCCCACGCGTTCGGCGAGGATCCGCGCGAACACGTCCTCGGCGGCCCGGTGCACGTCCAGCCAGACGGCCATCAGCCCGGGCTCGTGCGGGGTCATGCGGATCAGGGCGGCCACCGGTTCCTCCACCGTCTCCCCGCCCCCGGCGAACGCGCCGACCCGGTCGAGGTGGTCCACCAGCGACAGGTCGGCGGGCCAGCCGCGCAGGTGGTCGGCCATGACCTCCAGTCCGCTGGTGAGCAGCGGCCGGACGCAGCCCTCCTTGTTGGGGAAGTAGCGCCACAGCGTGCGCGTGGAGATGCCGATGGCGCGGGCGATGTCGTCGCCGGTGGTCCCGGCCACGCCCTTGTCCGCGAACAGCTCCATGGCCGCACGGGCGATCTGGAGCCGGATGATCCGCTTGCGCCGCTCGGTCATGGGCGGCCTGCCCTTCGCCACCGCCTCCATCGTCCCCGCCCTCTCCTTCGCCGCCGACACCCGGATCAGCCTATCCCCTATGTCACCAACCGACAAAATGTCACTCAGCGACAAAAAAGACGTAGGATGGCGTGCGCGGCCGGAGGGGCCGCCGTACAGAACGAGGGGGCAGCGATGGAGACGGGTCTCAAGGGCAAAAAGGTCATCGTCACCGGGGGCGGGTCGGGCATCGGCCGCTCCGCGGTCCTGGCCTTCGCCGCCGAGGGCGCGTCGGTCCTGGTGGCCGACATCAACGGGGACGGCGCCCGTTCCGCCGCCGAGGAGGCGCGGGCCGCGGGCGTCGCGGCGCAGGCCGTCGTGGGCGACCTGAGCGCGCCGGAGGTCGTCGCCGAGGTGGTCCGCACCGCCGTGGAGGAGCTGGGCGGCGTCGACGTGCTGGTCAACAATGCGGGGATCATGGACGACATGTCCGCGACCGCCGACGTCGGGGACGAGATGTGGGAGCGGCTGATCCGGGTCAACCTCACCGCCCCGTTCCTGCTCACCCGCGCGGTCCTGCCGATCATGAAGGAGCAGGGGTCGGGGTCGGTCGTGTTCACCGCCTCGGAGGCGTCCCTGCGCGGCGGCGCGTCGGGGACCGCGTACACCGTCTCCAAGCACGGGGTGATGGGGCTGGTGAAGTCGACCGCCGTCATGTACCGCGACCACGGCATCCGGGTGAACGCGGTCGCCCCGGGCGGCACCGCCACCAACATCGCCGTCGGCACTCCGACCAGCGTGGACGGGCCGACCGCCCTGGGCCGGTACGCGAACGGCATCGGCCGGATCGCCGCCGCCGAGGAGCTGGCCGCCGCGATCGTGTTCCTGGCCTCGGACGCCGCGAGCAACGTCAACGGGGCGATCCTGCCGGTCGACAACGGCTGGTCCGCCGTCTGACCCGCGCCCTCCCGAGCCCCGGCCGGGATCCCGGCCGGGGCTCGGGCGCACCCTCCGCCACCGCTTCCCCGCCCCGGAACGGCATCCCGCCCCGGCCGGCGAAAAGCGCACGGTAAAGCGCGAACAAAGCCCCCTTTCCCCGAACTTTACCCGGCGAGACCGACAGGGGCTCGCAGGCCCCTGCACTGCCGCATTCTTTTTCCCCGACCCCCGGCAAGGTCCCGAAAAAGAACATAGGGAACAAAAACCCCAGGGCCCGGCCTTGTCCGCCGCTCTCTCGCATTGCTACATTCACCCCCATGATCGAGCGCCGGGAAACCCACGTGGTCGAGATTCCCAAACTCCTGGTCAGCGTACGCAAAGCAGCGGAAATCCTGGACCTTTCGGAAAGGGTCGTCTACGAACTCTGCTACGCGCGGGAGCTGGAATCGGTGAAGGTCGGCCCGAAGAAGTGGATACGTCGGATCACCTGCGAATCACTCAATCGGTACGTGGAGAAAGCACGAAGAGAATCAGGAATACCTGAACCGCCGCCGGATCGGCACGGACCCCCGAAAAGAGGATTCGAATGAACACCCTCCGAATCAGTTCCGATCGTTCTTCCGAACCCCTCCCCGCGGCTCCGCCCCCGCGGGAACCGTCCTCCGATCCGCTCGCCGCGCCCGCGCGCACCGCCGCGCCCGCCCGGCCGCGGGTGCCCGCACCGCAGCCGGCCCCGCCGGCGCCCCCGGCACCACCCCGGCCGCCCGCCGAACCCCTGTCGGTGAGCGGGCCCCGCAAGGTCATCGTCACCGCGCGGCACATCGCCGCCCTGTTGGAGCGCGAGCCGTCGCTGTGGCCCGGGCTGACCGCGTGCGTCACCGACACCGACGGCCGCATGATCGTGCACTACGCCGTCCTGGCCCCCGGCGGCCCCGAGGCCCCCGCCCCGGCCACGGACCCCGTCGCGCGCTCCGCGGACCCCTCCGCTCCGGCGGGCCCCGCCGACGACACCGCCGACCACGACGAGGACGGCGGCGGAGACCGGCCCGTGCGCGCCCCCTCCCCCGGCCCCGCCACCGGCGCGGTGCCCGCCCGCTGGCGGATGCTGCTGGCCGGGGTGCGCGAGTCGCACCGGGTCCAGGGGCGCGAGCACGTCACCGTGCTGCGCGGCATCTACGCGGGCCTGCCGGTCACCGTGCTGTTCACCGTCCTGGCCTGCGCGTGAACCGGAGCGGACCGCGCTGCGGGCACCACCGCCGCGGCCTCTAGCCCGCCCGCCGGCCCCGACCCGCACCACCCCCGCCCGCCCCGGGCGGGAGACGGCGCCCGGGCACGGGGCGGACACCGCCGGACCGGTCGATCGCGGGGGCGCCGACCGGTCCGCGGCCGTGGGCGGCGGTGGGCCGGGGCCCGCCGCCGCCCACGGCCGCACGGGCGCTCCCCGGGCCGGTTCCACACGCCGTGGAGCCGGGGCGCGGGCGACCGGTGCCCTCCGGGTGCGATAGAGATGGGACGATCCCTTGTCGCCCCCGGGAAGGAACCCGCCGTGCTCCCGCTCGTCGTCGATCCCGTCGACCGGACCGCCCTGGTCTTCGGCGACCGCTCCCTCACCTACCGCGGACTGGCGTCGGCCGCCTCCCGGCTGGCCGCCGAACTGCCCGAGGGCGGGCGGGTCGCCGTCTGGGCGGTGCCGGCCCTGGAGACGTGCGTGGCCGTGGTGGCGGCGGTCCTGGCCGGGGCGGCGGCGGTGCCGCTGAACCCCAGGTCGGGGGCCCGGGAGCTGACGCACATCGTCGACGACAGCACCCCGGACCTGCTGCTGGCCCCGCCCGGCGCCGAACTGCCCGAGGCGCTGCACGGGCTGCGCCGGGTCGACGTGAACGCCTCCCCCGCCCCGGACGCCGCACCGCCGCACCGGGAGTTCAACGAGGAGTCGACGGCGCTGGTCGTCTACACCTCCGGGACCACCGGGGCTCCCAAGGGCGTGCTGCTGCCGCGCCGGGCGGTGACCGCGACCCTGGACGCGCTGGCCCTGGCGTGGTCGTGGACGGACGAGGACGTGCTGGTCCACGCCCTGCCGCTGTTCCACGTGCACGGCCTGGTGCTGGGGGTGCTCGGCCCGCTGCGCCGGGGCGGGACGCTGCACCACACGGGGCGGTTCGAGCCCTCGGCGGTGGCGGCGGCCCTGCGGGGCGGCGGGACCCTGCTGTTCGGGGTGCCGACGATGTACCACCGCCTGGCACTGGCCGTGGGGGAGGACCCGGAGCTGGCCGGGGCCCTGGCGGGGGCGCGCCTGCTGGTGTCGGGGTCGGCGGCGCTGCCGCTGCCCGACCACGAGCGGCTGGCGGCGGCCACCGGGCACCGGGTCGTCGAGCGGTACGGGATGTCGGAGACCCTGATGAACACCTCCGTCCGCCCCGGGGACGGCTCCGCGCCAGGCGGGGTGGGCACCCCGCTGGCTGGGGTGGACCTGCGGCTGGTCGAGGAGGACGGGACGCCGCTGCCGCCGGGCGACCCGGAGGCGGTGGGCGAGGTGCAGGTGCGCGGGCCGAACCTGTTCACCGGCTACCTGAACCGCCCGGAGGCGACGGCCGAGGCGATGACCGCCGACGGCTGGTTCCGCACCGGTGACATGGCGGTGCGCGCGGCGGACGGCTCGGTGCGGCTGGTGGGGCGCAAGAGCACCGACCTGATCAAGAGCGGCGGGTACAAGATCGGCGCCGGGGAGATCGAGAACGTCCTGCTGGCGCACCCGGCGGTGGCGGAGGCGGCGGTGACCGGGGAGCCCGACCCGGACCTGGGCGAGCGGGTGGTGGCCTGGGTGGTGCCCCGGGGCGAGGCCCCCACGCTGGAGGAGCTGGCCGACCTGGTGGCCGCCCAGCTGGCCCCGCACAAGCGGCCGCGCGTCCTGCGCGTGGTGGCGGCGCTGCCCCGCAACGACATGGGCAAGATCCTCAAGCGTTCTCTGGGCGGCTGATGGAGCGCCGCCTGCGCACGCGCTTCCCCGTCGACGACGCCGAGGTGTCGCGGCTGCACGCCGCCGCGTTCGGGCACCCGTACGCGCTCGTGCCCTGGGGCGAGCGGCTGCGGCGGCACAGCCGGTCCTGGGCCGGGGAGTTCCACGACGGGCGCCTGGCCGGGTTCGTGCACGCGGTCTGGGACGGGGGCGGGCACGCGTTCCTGCTGGACGCCGCCGTCGCCCCGGCCGCGCAGCGGCGGGGCGTGGGCGGCCGGGTGGTCGCGGCCCTGGTGGCGGACCTGCGGGACCTGGGCGTGGAATGGGTGCACGTGGACTTCGAGCCGCACCTGGAGGGGTTCTACCGGCGGGCGGGGTTCGGGGGCACCGCGGCGGGCCTGCTCCGCCTACGCTGACCCGGTCCCGGACTCCCGCCCTCCGGCCGCCGGAGCGCCCCCGGCCCGGGGCGGGGCGCACGCCCCTCCCCGGGCGGCCGACCGGACCGGGGCGGCGCCGGCGCGCCTCAGTCGATGGTGAGCTCGCCCATCCGGTCCCAGCCCTCGCCCTCCACGACCCGGCTGACGATCAGCGGGGTCTCGGTGAGCAGCGGCTTCATCGCCGCCAGGCCCTCCCGGAAGTGGTCGCTGTTCACGTGGGCCTCGGCGGCGCCGTCCTTGAAAGCCTCGACGAGCACGAACTCGTTCTCGCGCTCGACGCTGCGGGACCATTCGAACCACAGGTTACCGGGCTCGGCCCGGGTCGCGGCGGTGAAGTCGGCGACCGCGTCGAGGAAGGAGTCCCCGACCTCGGGGCGGACCCGGAACTTGACGACGATGAGGATCATGGCGTGCCTCCTTGCAGGTGGGTGTCTCGGGGCACGCGGTGCGGCCGTGCCCCCCGGCCTCACTCTGGCAGAAACGGGACCCCGCCGAGGACCGCACGGGGCCCGCGCGGGGGTCGTGATCATCACTCGCCCCGGACCGCCCCGCGCCCCGGCACCGACCCCTTAGGGCACCGGCCCGCGCCCCTCAGAGGGTGAGCAGGGTGGAGACCACCGCCAGGGCGGGAGCGGTCCCCTGGACCATGGCGGCGCGCGTCTTGGCGGGGTCGCGGGTGACCAGGACCAGCGCGGCGGCGGCCATGGACCCGGTTCCGGCCAGGATCAGCGCGGTCCCGGCGGCCGGCACCGGACCCCACAGCACCAGCCCGGCGACCGTGACCACGGCCAGGAAGAGGTTGTAGAAACCCTGGTTGTAGGCGAGTTCTCGGGTGGTCTCGGCGTCCTCGGCGGAGATCCCGAACGTTCTGCGGGTGGACGGCGCGGTCCACCGGAACGATTCCAGGACGAAGATGTAGACGTGGACCAGCGCCGCGACGGCGGCCAGGATCACGGTGACGGTCTGCACGGGCACCTCGGGTGTGGGACGGGGACGGTCGCCTCCAGCCTGGCCCGGCCGGCCCGCCGTCGGCGTGCGACACTCCGGTGCCCCGGACCGCACCCACGCCGTCCCCACGCCGCGCCGCCCCATGGCACGCGGCGGCGCGGCGGCCCTGGACGGTGGCCGCCGCGCCGTTCGCTCCCGCGGGGTCAGGGCAGGTGGAAGACCTCCCGCAACGGCACCATGCTCGCGTCCGGGGCCGCCTGGAGCCCCTCGAAGAACGGCGCCATCTCGGCCTGCCAGCGGGCGTTGACCTCGGTGCGGGCCATCAGCTCGCGGGCCCGGTCGAAGTCCTCCGTCTCCAGGTAGCCGATGATGGTGCCGTCCCCGGCGGAGAACAGGGAGTAGTTCCCCCACCCGGCCTCGGTCAGCGCCTCGCGCATCTGCGGCCAGACGTCGGCGTGCCGCTCCTCGTACTCCTCCAGCCGGTCCGGTCGGACCTTCAGCACGAAGCAGATCCGTTGCACGGTCGGCCCTCCCCGCTAGAAGTCGAAGTCGTCGACGTTGTCGGCGTTGAAGACCTGCGGCGGGCCCAGGACGATCTCGCCGTCGGTCTCGAACGTGAACTCGCCCAGCCGCCCGGCGGTGAAGGTCTCCCCCGCCGCGCCGGTGATCTGCCCGGCCTTGAGCGCCGCCCCGGTGTACCCGGCCAGGTAGCCCAGGTCGAGCGGGTTCCACAGCGCGAACTGGTCGACCGTGCCGTCGTGGACGAACTCGCTCATCTGGTTGGGCGTGCCCAGGCCGGTGACGGCGAAGTCGCCCTTGTACTCGGAGTCGCTGATGTAGCGGGCGGCCGCGGCCAGGCCGACGGTGGTCGGGGACACCACGCCGTCCAGGTCGGGGTGGGCCTGGATGAGGCCCTGCATCTCCTGGAAGGACTGGAGGTCGTCGTCGTTGCCGTAGACCACGTCGACCATCTCCAGGTCGGCGTACTCGTCCTCGGCCAGGACCTCCTCCATCGCCTCGATCCAGGCGTTCTGGTTGGTGGCGTTGGGGGTGGCGGACAGGACCGCGAAGGTGCCCTCCCCGCCCAGGTCCTCGGCGATCATCTCGACCAGGGTGCGGCCGACCAGTTCGGTGGAGGACTGGTTGACGAACACGTCGGTGCAGTTGGCGTTGGAGTCGTAGCCGACGATGGCGGCGCCGTTGTCGCGGGCCTCGTTGAGGGCCGGGCAGACCGCGTCGGGGTCGTTGGCGGCGATGACGATGACGTCGCTGCCCGCCTGGCTGGCCGCGTTGATGTACTCCACCTGGGAGTCGGCGGTGGCCTCGGTGCCGCCGCGCTCGGTGGCGGTGCCGCCGAGCTCCTCGACGGCCTCGGTGCCGCCCGTGTTGACGATGTCGAAGAACGGGTTGTTCAGCTGCTTGGGCAGGAAGTCGATCTTGAGGCCCTCGGGGATCTCCGCGTTGGGGTCCGCGGTGCCGGTGGGGCCGCTGCCGCCCGAGTCCTGGGCGTCGTCGATGGTGGTCCCGCCGCAGGCGGCCGTCATCAGGACGGCGGCGAACGCGCAGGCTCCCATGAGGAGGTGGCGGGGACGGTGTGTCATGACTTTTCTCCGTTGAGTGGACGGTCACCGGACACGGCTCCGGTGGGGGGCGCGGGCGAGCGGCGGGAGCGTACCCGGGCCACGATGTTGGGGGTGACGACGGAGGCGATGAGGATCGCGCCGGTGACGACCTGGAGCACGTCGCTGCCGATACCGAACAGCTGGAGGGCATTGCGGATGACGCCGAGCATCAGCACGCCCGACATCACGCCGAGGATCGACCCCACGCCGCCGAAGATGGACACGCCGCCGAGCAGGACCGCGGCGACGACCTGGAGTTCCAGGCCCATGGCGGTGTCGGCCCGGGAGGTGCCGTACTGGAGGGTCCACAGGACGCCCGCGCCGGAGGCGACGGCCCCGCTGAGGGTGAAGAGCCAGAACTTGGTCCACTTCACCGGGACCCCGGTGAACCGGGCGGCCTCGTCGTTGTTGCCGATGTCGTACAGGGACCGGCCGAACGCGGTGGCGTGCAGCGCGACCGCGAACACCAGCGCCATGGCCAGGATCGCGACGGCGATCCACGGCAGCCCCGGGATGCCGAGGAAGGGCTGGCGCACCCCGCTCACCCAGTCCTGCGGGTAGCTGGCCACGGCCCGGTCGCCCAGGAGGACGTAGGCCAGGCCCCGGTACAGGGCCATGGTGCCGATGGTGACGGCCAGGGACGGCAACCCGCAGACGGTGATGAGGAACCCGTTGAGGGCGCCCAGCGCCAGGCCCAGCAGCAGGGCGACGAGGATCGCCGTCTCCAGCGGCGTCCCGGCCTCCCACAGGATGCCCAGGGTGGCGCTGGTCAGGGCCAGGGTGCTGGCCACCGACAGGTCGATCTCGCCGGTGATGACGATGAGCGTCATCGGCAGCGCGATCATGGCGATCGCGGCGATGCTCAGCACCAGGAAATTGATGTTGCGGGCGGTGCCGAACATGTCCACGAACATGACCGCGATCGCCGCGACGACGATGAGCGCGCCCAGGACGGGGAGCCCCTGCGTGGACAGCGCCGACCGGAGCGGGGAGCGCGGCGCGGTGGTCCGCAGCCGTTCCCGGTCGGGGGCGGTGACGGTGTTGTCAGGCGCCACGGGCACCTCCTCCTCGAAGCCTGCGCGCCGTCCGGAGCGCGAGCAGCCGGTCCAGGCCGATGGCGGCGAGGATGAGCACGCCCACGACGGCCTGCTGCCAGAACGGGTTGATCTGCCAGATCGGCAGGGCGGCGGTGATGGTGGTCATCAGGATCCCGCCCAGCACGGCGCCGAAGACGGTGCCCACGCCGCCGGTGAGGGCGACGCCGCCGACCACGGCCGCGGCCACGACCTGGAGTTCCATGCCGGTGCCGACGGTGGAGTCGACGGTGCCGTAGCGGGCGGTGAACAGGACCCCGGCCAGGCCGGCCAGCGCGCCGTTGAGGGCGAAGGCCAGCACGACGCGGCGCCCGGCGGGGATGCCCGACAGGCGGGCGGCCTCGGCGTTGGAGCCGATGGCGTAGAGCTCGCGGCCGCTGCTGTACCGGGACAGGTACACCCCGATGACGATCGCGACGACGATGGCGGCCAGGGCCGGGAGCGGGATCCCCAGCAGGCCGGCCCGGCCCAGCTGGAGGAACCCGGCGGGCAGGTCGGCGGCGTTGATCTGGCGGCCGCCCGCCCACCAGTGGTCCAGGCCCCGGTAAATGTACAGGGTGCCCAGGGTGACGACCAGGGCGGGCACCTTGACGGTGGTCACCAGCAGGCCGTTGAACAGGCCGCACAGCAGGCCGATGGCGACCCCGGTGAGCATGCCGACGGGGACGGGCAGGCCGGGGAAGGCCGCGAACAGCGCGGCGGTTCCGAAGGCCGACAGGCCCAGGACCGACCCGACCGACAGGTCGACGTTGCGGGTGATGAGCACCAGGGACTGGCCGACGGCGAGGATGACCAGGACGGTGGCGCCCAGGAAGAGGTCGCGCACGCCCTGGCTGGACAGGAAACCGGGGTTGTGCGCCCAGGTCGCCGCGATGAGCAGGACGACGGCCAGGAGCACGCCGATCTCGCGGAACTGGCGGCGGGGCCGGGCCGTGCGGCCGCCCTTGCCGGGCGGGGCCCCGGCCGCGGACGCGGGGGCGGTGGCGGGTGCGTGTGTCATGCGGCCTCGCTCGGTCGCTGTCCGGTGGCCGCGTACATGACCGACTCCTCGTCGGCCCGGGCGCGGTCGAGTTCGGCGGTGATGCGGCCCTCGTGCATGACCAGGACCCGGTCGGCCATGCCCAGCACCTCGGGGAGCTCGCTGGAGACCATGACGATGGCCAGGCCCTGCCCGGCCAGGGTCGACAGCAGGCGGTGGACCTCGGCCTTGGTGCCGACGTCGATGCCGCGGGTGGGCTCGTCGATGAACAGCACCCGGGGCTCGGTGGACAGCCACTTGGCCAGCACGACCTTCTGCTGGTTGCCGCCGGAGAGGGTGGAGACGGCGTCGTCGAGGGAGCCGTACTTGAGGCTGAGGCGCTCGCCCCACTCGCGGGCCGCGGCGTGCTCGGCGCGGGCGCCGAGCAGGCCGAAGCGGCTGAGCACGCGGCGGCGGGTGGAGGTGGCGTTGCGGCCGATGGACTCCTCCATGACCAGGCCCTGGTGGCGCCGGTCCTCCGGGACCAGGGCCATGCCCGCGCCGATGGACGCCTTGGGCCGTCCGGCGGGCAGGGGGCTCCCGGCGACGCGGACGCTCCCGGCGTCGTAGCGGTCGACGCCGAAGACGGCGCGGACGACCTCGCTGCGCCCGGCTCCGACGAGCCCGGCCAGGGCGACGATCTCACCGGCCCGTACGGAGAAGGACACGTCGGCGAAGACCCCGGCGCGGGTCAGCCCCTCGACCTCCAGGACGACGTCGCCGTGCTCGGCCTCCTCCTTGGGGTAGAGGCTGGTGACCTCGCGGCCGACCATGCGGCGCACGACGGTGTCGACGTCCAGGTCGGAGGTGGGGTCGCAGGAGACGAACGCGCCGTCGCGGACGACGGTGATGCGGTCGCACAGCGAGAACACCTCGTCGAAGCGGTGCGAGATGAACAGCAGCGCCGACCCGGCGTCGCGCAGGGTGCGGGCGACGGTGAACAGCCGCTCGGCCTCGACCCCGGACAGGGCGGCGGTGGGCTCGTCCATGATGAGCACGCGCGCCCGCCGGGTGAGGGCCTTGGCGATCTCGACCAGCTGCTGGTCGGCGATGGACAGGCCGTTGGCGGGCCGGTCGGGGTCGATGTCGACGCCCAGGCGCGCGAAGGCCTCGGCTGTCTCGGCGCGCATGCGCGCCCTGTCGATGGTGCCCAGGCGGGTGCGGGGCTGGCGGCCGATGAAGATGTTCTCGGCGACGCTGAGGTCGGGGAAGAGCGTGGGCTCCTGGTAGATGACCGCGACCCCGGCGCGCTGGGCGTCGGCGGGGGCGGTGAAGACCGCGGGCTCCCCGTCTGACAGGATCTGCCCGGTGTCCGGGCGGTGCACGCCCGCGATGGTCTTGACCAGGGTGGACTTGCCCGCCCCGTTCTCCCCGACGAGGGCGTGGATCTCTCCCGCGCGCAGTTCCAGGGACAGGCCGCGCAGGGCGCGGACGCTGCCGAAGGACTTGGTGACGTCGACCAGCGCGAGGGGCGGGGGGACCTCCGATGGGTCCACGTGGCCCTCCTTCTCCGGTGCGGGGTCCGCCGGGAGTTTCCCGAAGCACCCCTCAAAAACGTTTTAATATGAAGTGGATGTTAAGTGGCACACACCGGCCAGTCAAGGGGATCACCAAGAAAACCCCAGGTGTCAACCGCATAACGGAACCGGAGCGGACAAGGTGCCACCCTCGGCGCCCGACACCACGGCGACCCTCCGGGGCACTTTCATTGACACGTTTCAATCGCGGTGTGACCATGGGTTCGCAAGCGGTCCCGGCCCGGCCGGGAGCACGCCGATACCATGCGAGGGCCCTCGCCCCCGACCACCACCCGGGAGACCCCCTTGTCCAGCAGTACCCGTCCTTCCCACCCCAAGGTGGGGATCACCGAGGTCGCCAGGCACGCGGGCGTCTCCCCCGGCACCGTCTCCAACGTGCTCAACCGGCCCGAGCGGGTGGCCGCCGGAACCCGGCAGCGGGTGGAGCGGGCGATCGCCGAACTGGATTACGTGCGCAACTCCTCCGGCAGCAGCCTGCGCTCGGGGCGCAGCAGTTCGGTGGGGCTGCTGGTGCTGGACGTGACCAACCCCTTCTTCACCGAGGTCTCGCGCGGGGTGGAGGACGAGGCGGCCACGCAGGGGCTGGCGGTGGTGCTGCTCAACTCCGCCGAGGCGCGCGAGCGCCAGCGCCGCAACATCCGGCTGCTCGCCGAGCAGCGCGCCGCGGGCGCTGTGGTGATGCCCGTCGACGACGACCTGTCCGACCTGCTGTGGCTGCGCCGCCAGGGCACCGCCTGGGTGGCCCTGGACCGGGGCGACGTGGGCGAGGACACGGGGTGCAGCGTCAGCGTGGACAACCTGGCCGGCGGGCTGATCGCCGGCCGCCACCTGATCGGGCTGGGGCACGAGCGGGTGACGTTCCTGTCGGGCCCGTTCTCCATCGAGCAGGTGCGGCTGCGCCACGAGGGGCTGCGGGCCGCCTTCGCGGAGGCCGGGATGGACCCCGACACGTCGGTGCGGCTCGTCGAACGCGGCCAGCTCAACCCGGGGCAGGGCGAGCAGGCCGTGGACGAGGTGCTGGCGGGCGGGCCCCGCCAGCGCCCGGGCGCGGTGCTGTGCGCCAACGACCAGCTGGCCCTGGGGCTGATGAAGGGCCTGGGGCGGCGCGGGCTGCGGGTGCCCGACGACATCTCGGTGATGGGGTACGACGACGTCGACTTCGCCGACCTGATCCACCCGGGGCTGACCACGATCGCCCAGCCCAAGTACGACCTGGGTCGGGCGGCGATGCGGCTGCTCAACTCGGAGCTGGACGACCCCGAGCACCGGCACGAACGGCTGCTGTTCACCCCGGAGCTGGTGGTGCGGGGCTCGACCGCCGCCCACCGCACCGCCTGACCCTGCCGGGGCGGGACGGGGCGCGGGCCCGGCGGGGGACGGGGCACCGGCGGATTGTGCGGGGGCAGGCCCGGGGCCCGCCGGAACACCGTCGCCGAGCGCCGACGGTCCGCGCGGGAACGGTCCCGGCTCCCGCCAGGACACCGTCCAGAAGCCCCGGCGGACCGCGCGGGCGCGGGCCCGGCTCCCATCAGGACATCGCCCAGAAGGGCCGAAGGACCGTACCGGCGCGGACGTGGACCCGGCTCCCCCAGGACACCGCGGGGAAGGAGCGGCGAACCGTGCGCGTGCAGGGACCCGCACGGGAAAGGACGGAACCCCTTCAGGGGAACAGCGCGCGCAGGCGGTCGGAGCACTCGCGGTAGAGGTCGACGGGGTCGACCTCCTCCCCCGCCGCGGTCCGCTCGCCCCACCGCTCCCACGTGGTGCGCCACACGGCGACGGCGATCTCGGCCACCAGCAGCGCGGCCGTGGGGTCCAGGTCCGCGGGGGGAGCGCTCAGCCGTTCGCGCAGCCGGGTGATGAGGGCCTTCTCCCGGGCGGCCGCCAGGACGAGCAGCTCGGGCTCGCGGGCGAACAGCAGCGCGACCCGGCGGTGCTCGCGCAGCTCGGGGTCGTCGGCGGCCAGGGCCAGGGCCGTGGCCCGCTCGATGTGGCGCAGGGTCCCGGCAGGGTCCCCCGCAGGCGGCTCCAGCTCCTCGACCATCCGCGCCAGCCGGTGGTGGCCGGGCAGCCCGGCCTGCTCTTTGGTCTCGAAATGGCGGAAGAACGTGCGCTGGGAGACCCCGGCGCGCTCGGCGATCTGCTGGACCGTCGTCTCACGGACCCCCTGCTCCTCGAAGAGGTCCAGGGCCGCCTCGTGGATCTCCCGGTGCGTGGCCAGACGGCGCCGGGTGCGCAGGTCGCGGGGGTCGTCGGTCATCTGCACATCCTGGCACAGGGCGCGGAACGTGGTGAGCATCACCCACAGTTATGGCAGTTTCTGCCAACATGGCAGTAGATAGCATTTCCGGGACGTTCCCGAACCGGAAGAGGACCCATGTCGCACACCGACGACCGCCCGCAGAGCCCGGCGCTCCGCCCCGACCCGGAACCCGTGGCGGCCGGCCCGCCCACACGGACCGGCACCGTGCGGATCACGCCGGTCATCTCCGTCCTGGCGGTGTCCGCGCTGCTGATGATCCTCAACGAGACGGTCCTCAGCGTCGTCCTGCCGCAGCTCATGAACGACTTCGGGGTCGGCGCCACCACCGTGCAGTGGCTGACCACCGGGTTCATGCTCACCATGGCCGTGGTCATCCCCACCACCGGCTTCCTGCTCCGCCGCTTCACCACCCGCGCCCTGTTCACCACGGCGATCGCGCTGTTCACCGTCGGTACCCTGCTGGCGGCGCTGGCCCCCGGCTTCACCGCCATGCTCCTGGCCCGGGTGGTCCAGGCCTGCGGCACCGCGATCATCCTGCCGCTGCTGATGGCCACCACCCTCAACCATGTGCCGGTCGCCCACCGCGGCACGGTCATGGGCCTGAACTCGGTGGTCATCTCGGTGGCCCCGGCCGTGGGCCCCACCGTCTCCGGCCTGATCGCCGACACCCTGGGGTGGCGCTGGGTGTTCGGCCTGATGCTGGCCATCGCGGTGCTGGTCCTCGCGCTGGGCGCCGTGTTCGTGCGGCTGCCCGACGAGACCGGCCCCGCCCCGCTGGACGTGCCCTCCGTCGTGCTGTCGGTGCCGGGCTTCGGCGGCCTGGTCTACGGCCTGGGCGGCCTCGGCGCCCTGGACGGATCGGCCTCCGGGGCGCTGGTCCCCGTCGCCGCCCTGGCCGTCGGCGCGGTCGCGCTGGCGCTGTTCGTGCTGCGCCAGCGGCGGTTGCAGCGCTCGGGCTCCCCGCTGCTGGACCTGCGCCCCCTCGGCGTGGGCCGCTTCCGGATCTCCCTGGTCATCGTGGTCGTCTGCATGGCCACCATGCTGGGCACCGTCCTGGTCCTGCCGCTGCACCTCCAGGTCGGCCTGGGGCAGAGCATCCTCGTGACCGGCCTGCTGCTGCTCCCGGGCGGCCTGGTGCAGGGAGTCCTGTCGCCGCTGGTCGGCCGCCTGTACGACACGGTCGGCCCCGCGCCCCTGGTGATCCCGGGCGCGCTGCTGCTGTGCGGCGGCCAGTGGTGGCTGAGCACCGCGGACACGGACACCGGCACGGGAACGGTGGTCGCGATGCACGTGGTGTTCTGCGTCGGCATGGCCATGCTCATGACCCCGCTGATGACATTGTCGCTGAGCGCGCTCCCGCGTGAGCTGTACGGGCACGGCAGCGCCATCATGAACACCCTCCAGCAGCTGGCCGGCGCGGCGGGTGTGGCCGTGATGGTCGCGGCCATGTCCGTCGGCGCCGCCGCCGCGAAGACCGGGGACGCGGCCCTGGCCCAGGCCGCCGGGACGCACCAGGCGTTCGTGCTGGGCGGCTGCGCGGCCCTGGTCGCGGTGGTGTGCGCGCCGTTCGT
Source organism: Nocardiopsis changdeensis (assembly GCF_018316655.1). GTDB lineage: Bacteria > Actinomycetota > Actinomycetes > Streptosporangiales > Streptosporangiaceae > Nocardiopsis > Nocardiopsis changdeensis. The sequence continues at coordinate 3,934,263 of NZ_CP074133.1, forward strand.
GCGCCGCCTGCCCCGCGCCGCCGAGGGCTGATCCGGCCCCCTGCCCGGTGTCCCGGGAACGGCCGCCGGCGGGGTCGGCGGCCGTTCCCGGGAGCGGGGCGTGCGCCGGGCCGGGGCCGGGGCCGGGGCCGGGCGTTCCCGAAGGCGGTGCCACCCCCCAGGGGGTCAGGGGGCGCTCCCGGCGGCGGGTCCGTTCCCGGGACCAGGTGCCCGCCTCCGGGGGCGCGGACCCCGGGGAGGCCCTCCGGCGGAGGCCGCGCGGGCTCTCCTGCCGACGGCCGGGCTCCCCAGAAATTACCTTGCGCGTACGATCGGATACTCCGCGTGGGGTAGGCACCCCGTATGGATTCCTTGAACGCGTTGGCCCTCGTGTGCAGCCTCAAGCCCTCGCCGGACCCGTCGAGCAGCGAACTGATGGCCCGGCAGGTCCTCGACGCCCTGGCCGAGCACGGCGTCACCGGCGACTCGGTCCGCGTCGTCGACTTCGACGTCCACCCCGGCGTGAAGACCGACATGGGCGACGGTGACGCGTGGCCCGAGATCCGGCGGCGCATCCTCGACGCGGACATCCTGCTGGTGTCCACGCCCACCTGGGTCGGCCACATGTCCAGTGTCGCGCAGCGCGTCCTGGAGCGGCTGGACGCCGAGCTGTCCGAGACCGACGACCAGGGCAGGCCGAGCATGTTCGGCAAGGTCGCCGTGACGGCGGTGGTCGGCAACGAGGACGGCGCCCACAAGATCACCGCGGACCTGTACCAGGCGCTGGGCGACACCGGCTTCACCATTCCGGCCCAGGGCGGCACCTACTGGAACCACGAGGCCATGAACCCCAAGGACTACATCGACCTGGAGCGGACACCGGACGCGGTCGCCTCCGCGACGGCCACCCTGGCCCGCAACGCGGCCCACCTCGCCCGGCTGCTGCGCGAGCGCCCCTACCCCGCGCCCTGACCCGGCGCCCTGGCCCTGCGTCTCCGGCCGGGGGCCGGTACGGCTCCCCGGCCGGTGGCCCGGCCGGGTCCCGGCAAGGACCGGCCGCGGAGCCGGGCGCACGGCCGGGCCAGGCGGCCCAGGCGTACGGCGGGGCGCGCCCCGGGCACGCGGCGTGGCGCACCGGGGCGTGACCGTCACCGGGTGCGGGATGTCCCCGTGCGCCCGGCGGGCCCGGTGAAGGCGTCCGTCGGTTCCCCGCGGCGGCGGAAGAGGAAGAGCCCATACCGCGCGATGTCGTCCAGCCACCGGGCCCGCAGGTCGAACCCGTGCGCCTCGACCTCGTCGACCAGCCTCCCCTCGTCGAACTTCACCGAGTACCCGACGTTGAGCGACTCCCCGCGCGGGATGCGCAGCGTGATCCCGAGCCCCGGCACGGGCACCTCCTGGTCGGACCGGGCCAGCAGGACCCCCTCCACCGTGGATGTGGCCGCGTTGTAGTAAGCCCGGGGAACGAAGTCGTCGAGGACGAAGCCGGCGCCGTAGAGGTCGTTGAGCCGGGTGAGGTAGTTGAGCCGGAAGTCGGCGAACGCCGAGTACCCGGGCGGATCGTTGTAGCAGGCCCGCAGCTCCTCCCCGTCCTTGTCCAGGTCGGCGGAGACCAGGAAGCCGCCGCCCGGCGGCAGGGTGCGGGCGATCTCGCGGAGCAGTCCGGCACGTTCCCCGCGTGTGGCGTTGCCGAAGCCGCTGCCGAGCAGGAGGACCGCGAGCGGCCCGCGGGCGTTGGCGCGCAGCCAGTCGAGACCGGCCTCGTAGCGCCCCCACAGGCCGGTGACCTCCAGACCGTCCAGCTCTTCGACCAGGGCGGTGCCGCTGGAGCACAGGATGTCCCGGTCGACGTCGATCGGCAGGTAGGCGGTCTCCCGCAGGCGCAGGCAGCTCTCCAGCAGCAGCCGTGTCTTCTTCGCGCTCCCGCTGCCCAGCTCCGCGATCCGCCCGCAGGCGAGCAGTTCGGCGATCTCGGGGGCGTGGCGCTCCAGCAGGCCGCGCTCCACACGGGTCAGGTGGTAGGTGGGCAGCTCGGTGATCTGCTCGAACAGCCGGGAGCCGACATCGTCGTAGCCGAGCCAGGGCGGGAGGCGGGGCGGTATGTCCTGGAGCTGGTCGCGCACGACCGTCTCCGCGGGCACCGTGTCCCCTCCGTCGGTGACCGGGAGGACGCGGACCCGCGCCGCCGGTCCGGGGGCCGTCACGGCGTCCCCGCTTCCGTGCCGCCGCGCAGACCCGACTCCCCGCGGGCCCAGTGGTGCAGCAGCCGGTCCCCCAGGCGGTCGGCCAGGAACGCGCTGCAGCGGAGCCCGAACACGATGTCGGAGGCCAGTCCGGGTTCGGCGTCCAGCAGCGGCGCGATCACCTCGCGCCGCAGGAGCTGCTCGTGCACCGCGTCGGCCTCGACGTGCTCGGCGTAGAACCGGACGGCGGCCGGACCGCAGCCCAGCCTGCGCATGGCCTTGACCAGCCGGTCCGAGCCGGGCGAGGAGGTCAGCTCGACGAAGGCGAACTGCCCGACCAGCACCGCGCGCAGGGCGCGGTGCAGCCCGCACAGCGACATGAAGTTGACCTCGGCCAGCATCTCGGCGGGCGCGGAGTCGAGATAGGCCCCGTAGGCGGCGGAGAGGCCGAGTTCGGACATCATCTCGGCGAAGAGCCGGGCGTGCGCCCGCCCGGGGTCGCCCGCGCCGTACTCGTCGTGCTGCACGGTCACGAGGGCGGCCTTGGCCGGGCCGTCCAGGCGCGGGATGACGAAGGTCTGCGGGTCGGCCTCCTTCAGGTGGTAGAGCGAGCGGAGCGCGACGTACTCCCGCAGCTGCCACTGCTCCCCGTCGCGGCGCAGGTGGTGGGAGACGCCGAAGGAGTCGACGTGTTCGACGAGGAGTCCGTCGAGTTCGGCCCCGACGTCGGTCCCGGCGGGCACATCGTCCCTGAGCGCGCCGAGGAAGGCCCGCTCCAGCCCGGCGCGGAGCGACAGCAGCGCCGGGTCCCACTCGCGGGCGTCGTCGACCTCCTCGAACCCGCGGTAGTGCAGCTCGTAGCAGCAGTAGAGGGCGAGCTGGAGGTCATCGCCGTAGGGTTCGACCCCGTCCAGGCCGGGGGGCTCGGCGGGGACGCCGCGCAGCGCGGACAGGACCGCCTCGGAGACCGGGCCCCGGGGTTCGGGGAGCGCCGGAGCCGTGGGCGGGGTGGCCGCGGGCACCGGTGGTGTCGGAGACGGAGACGGTGTCGGCCGCATCGTGGTGGTCATGGGCCCGCCTTTCGGTCGCGCTCATCGGGCTCGTCGTTCTCGCCGCGTTCGTCGTTCCTGCCGTGTTCGCCATTCCCGCCGTGCCCGCCGTGCGCGTCGTGCCTGTCGCGTACGCGTCGGCGGTGGCTGGTGTCGCAGAACGGGCGGCGCCGGCTGCGGCCGCACGTGCACAGCGCGGTCACCGCGCGGTCGCTGAGCAGGCGCGTTCCGTCGGGCATCTCCACGTCGACCGGGCCGAAGACGAGGATCGGGCCCTCTCCGGTGACGACGACCCGGCGGCGGTCCTCAGACATGGCGCGCCTCGATGACCACGAGTTCCTCCTCGGTCTGGTCGGGGGCGAGCAGCCCGCGGGCGCGCAGCGCCGGGGCCCGCGACCGCAGCACCGGCCCGAACGGGATGCGGCCCCGGGCCAGGACCGCGGGCGCCAGACCGGCCTTCTCCAGGCGGTCCAGGGTGGCCTGCCCGTCGGCGAGCTCGGACTGCACGAGCAGGAGCACGCCGTCCTCGCTGAGGACGGAGGGCGCCCCGGCGCAGATGCGGTCCAGCAGGAAACGCCCGTCCGGCCCCGCGTCCCAGCACCTCGCCATCCGGTGGCGGGGCGGCAGCGGTGCGGGGGCGGGGACGTAGGGCGGGTTCGCGAGTACGAGGTCGAACCGGCGCGGGAGCACGGGGGCGAACAGGTCGCCCTGCCGGACCGTCGCGGGGATCCCGTGGAGCCGGGTGTTGAGCCAGCTCGTCAGCACCGAGCGGCGCGACAGGTCGACCGACGTGACACTGGCGGCTCCGGCCCGGAAGGCCTCGATCCCCAGTGCCCCGGTCCCGGAGCCGACGTCGAGGACCGAGCGCCCGGCGGCACGGCCGAAGCGGCGCAGCACGAACCGGAGCAGCGAGGTGTCGTGCTGTGCCCGGTACACGCCGGGCAGCCTCATGAGCAGCATGGAAGGGCCACTACCCGACTCGCGTCCCGGGCAATCGCCCCGGCCGGCGGAGGCCGCCGGCTAGGGCGGAGGACAGCACTCCGGCACGCTGCGGCGGCCGCGCCGCCGAGTCCGGTTCGGGGAACGGTGCGCTGGCCGCGGAGAGGCCCGTCGGCCCGGCGAGGACCGCGGCGGTGGTGGCGTGGGCGTCCCGGCCGGTGTACACGCCGTGCCGCAGACATCGTCGACAGCGGGACCGGCACCCGCGAGACTTCCCAGAGTCACCGTTCACATACGGAGAGAAGGTGCTTCGCGGTGCCGTGGACCATGGCTCGACACGTTGCGTTGACGGTGCTGGTCCCGGTGGCGCTGGTGCCGCTCACCGGCTGCTCCTCCCCGGAGGCCCCCGTCGGTTCCGTCGGCTCGCCGCCCTCGGCCACCGCGCCCGCGGAACCCTCGGCGTCGCCGTCCCCCATCCGGATGGACGCCGGGTTCACGCGCCTGGAGGAGGAGTTCGACGCCCGGCTCGGCGTCTACGCGCTCGATACCGGTACGGGGCGGGCGGTGGAGTTCCAGGCGGACGAGCGGTTCGCCTACTGCTCGACCTTCAAGGTCCTGGCCTTCGGCGCCGTACTCGACCGGACGCCCGTGGAGGAGCTCGACCGGGTCGTCACTTTCTCCGAGGCCGACCTGGTCTTCCACTCCCCCGTCACCCAGGAGCACGTGTCCAGCGGTATGACGTTGCGCGAACTGGGGGACGCGGCGCTGCGCCACAGCGACAACACCGCCTCCAACCTGCTCTTCGAGGAACTGGGCGGGCCGGAGGGGTTGAGGGAGGCCTTGCGCGGGATCGGCGATGAGGTCACCAATGTGGACCGGGTCGCCCCGGAGATGGCGGAGGCCGCCCCGGGCGATGTCCGCGACACCAGCACTCCGCGCGCGATGGCCACCAGCCTGCGGGAGTTCGCGTTGGGGGATGTCCTACCGGAGGACAAACGCGACATCCTCGTCACCATGATGCGCGCCAACACCACCGGCGACGACCTGATCCGGGCCGGTGTCCCCGGGGGGTGGGAGGTGGGGGACAAGACCGGCGCGTGCGGCTACGGGACGCGGCACGACATCGGTGTGCTGTGGCCGCCGGAGGGCGATCCCGTGGTCTTGGCGGTCATGTCCGGCCGCGACGAGGCGGGCGCGGGGTACGACGACGCCCTCATCGCGAAGGCCACCGAACTGGCGGTCGAGGCCCTCGAGTAGACGCGGCACCGCACATCCGGACGCTGTCAACGCCGGGTACCCGCGCAGCGCGTCCCTCCCAAGCCCCGTGAACACCTCAGCGCCCATCCCGCCCCGCCTGAACCGGGCTCATCTGCGCTCCGTCTACACCTGCCTCACCGAGGCCCGTCCATCCCCAACCACGTGGGGCCTGCCCACTCGCTTCCGCTCCGCCCCCTCACGCACCGTGCAGGCCGCCCACTGCCGAATGCCGTTACCCGGACTGCTGTCGTCATCTCAGGCATCGCCGCCGCAGCCACCGCCCGTCACCCTCGTGTCACCACCCTCACCCTGTACGGCAAGGGGAGAAGTGACGCCCCACTAGGGTGCCGGTGTGACCACCCAATGGACGGTCCATGGCGAGAGGCTCGTGGACGAGAACCGGCACATCCGCCTGTCCACCGTCGACATCACCCTCCCCGACGGGGTGTCCTTCACCCAGTACGTGGTGAAGATGCCCCCGGCGGCGATGACATTGGTCATCAACGACGCGCGGGAAGTGCTGCTCATGCGGCGGCACCGGTTCATCATCGACCGGTGGGTGTGGGAGCTGCCCGGCGGTTACGTCAACACCGCCGAGGACACCGGGTCGGCGGCGGCCCGCGAGGTCGAAGAGGAAACCGGGTGGCGGCCCAAGTCCATGGAGCACCTGGTGACGTTCCAGCCCGCCATCGGGTCCGTGGACCAGCCGCAGATCATCTACCTCGCCCGCGGCGCCACTCCCACCGACACGGTGCCGGACATCAACGAAGCCCAAGAGATCAAGTGGTGGCCGCTGGAAGAGGCGGTGGACTTGATCGCCCGGGGCGAGATCGTCGGGGCGTCCACCGTCGTCGCCGTGTACCGGGCCCTCAGCCTGACGTGAGAGCTGCCGCGCGGGCGTGGAACCCCTGAACCTCCGATCGCTCGCAGGCAGTGGCCGCATTCGGACAGCGAAACGCCCCGTCCTCGGAAGGGAACGGGGCGCCGGCGGACCGGACTACCGACCGCGGGAGTAGGCGATGTTCAGCCCGATCGTCACCACGACGATCAGCCCCATCGCGGCCCACACCCACCAGATGATGCCGGTGGAGAGGGAGCCCACCAGGACCACGGCCAAGGCGGCCACGGCGGTGACGTTGTGGGCGAGGAGGATCTTACCTGCGTCCACTTCTTCTCCTTGCTGGTGTGTGCCATTCCGAGGGAATGGGGCCGGGGGCACTTTGACTATCCTCGGCCCCTGAGCACGGTGACCGCGATCTGGAGGATCAGGATGACATCCAACCCTGCCACCTCCCTCCATATCTGTCTGCCACACCCTCATTGCATAGGCACCCAGACAGAGGAATCAGACACCTGGACGAAAAATGTTCAGGCGCCTACACTGACAGCATGGACATCCCCGAAACCCTCACTCACCTGCGCAAGCTCCCCAAGTCCGCTGCTGAAGAGACAGACCCGCTCATCCGCGCCCGCATTGTCGGCGAGATCCTTGCCGCCCTCGCCGAGGTAGAGGACGCCCTCAAAGCGGTCCGTCAGCCCGCCGTCGCCGAGCTGCGAGAACAGGGGCACACAGTCCGCGCTCTCGCCGCCGAACTCGGCCTCTCTCCCGCCCGGGTCGACCAGATCGCCAAGGGCAAGCGGGCATAACGAAAATGAAAGCACCCCTCCCGCGAAGGGAGAGGCGTATGTGTGCGGTCAGTGCTTGACTTCCACGTCGGGGCGGGACGCGTGCGGGGCGAGATACCCGGCAGGGAACGTCACTATCAGACTGACGACGCTGATGACGACCGCGTCGATGGGGGACCCATGCACATCCGGCAGGAACCCCGCAACGAGCGGAGTGAGGATGTTGGCGATCGCCGTGACAACCACCTTGGCGGTCCATCCCCGCGTGCGCGGGGCTCACGTGCCGTCCCCGCCGGTGGACGAGGCATACGCCGGTCAATCCCCGCGTGCGCGGGGCTCACACGGCCTCGGTGATGTTCTCGTACTCGGTGCGCGGTCCATCCCCGTGTGCGCGGGGCTCACCGCGATGTGCAGCACGGAGTAGACCTGCTGGTCGGTCCATCCCCGCGTGCGCGGGGCTCACACGGTCTCGATACCGACCGGGCCGCTGCGGTTCGGTCCATCCCCGCGTGCGCGGGGCTCACAAGCCCGACCCGCACTCGATCGACATGAACGGCGGTCCATCCCCGCGTGCGCGGGGCTCACGTCACCGAGGCCGAGACCGCGAGCGTGACCTACGGTCCATCCCCGCGTGCGCGGGGCTCACCGATGTCACCGACCGCGAACGCCACGTTGGCCGGTCCATCCCCGCGTGCGCGGGGCTCACAGTTAATGACCTGGGACAACGCGGGGCGTTATCTCCGCGTTATACGAGTGCCGACAGGCTACGACCGAAGACTTCAGACACTGTGGCATGGAAACCGAGCCTGGCTCAAGGTGAGCGGGGCTTCTGAGATTCCCCAAGGGCGAGCGGACGCTGACGGCGGCCTGAGCGACATCGTGTCCCTGAGCCTGCGCATCCACCGCACCTGCCAGAACGTGGTCGACCCTTCGCTCTCCCCCACCACCCCCGCTTGGGGGCGGCACTTGCAAGAGCCGTTGATCGAGCGATCGACATTCTCCCTGGCCTCACCGCTTCGATCACCGTTTGTGGTCGCTGGGGGCGCAGCGGCTCCTGGTCTCTCCCTCCTGGGCAGCGACTCGGGCAATGGTCTTGTCATGGAAACCCAGCGTCCAGGCGATGATCGGATTAGGACCTAGAGCACGAACTGACACAGCGCGAAGGTGCGCACCGCTGTTCCGGGAATGCCGATGTCGCGGATCAGGTCGGCAAAGGGTGCGAAGTCAGTGGGTCACCGACGCGTTCAATCACCTTGGCCTCCCTACAGCCGGTCCCCCATGTTGGGCGATTCCGGAGGGTGCATCCCGCCGCCATCCCTGATGTCCGCTTCACAAGTGGGGCGGTCGTAGGACTGGTCATTGGGGATCAACAACACTTCGGCAACCTGCTCAGGGTTCTCGACGGCAAGCCAGTCATCGCCCGTGCGGGGATCGTCAGCCGGCCCGAACGCCTGAGACGAGTAGACCGTCTGGCACCCCAGCACCACGCGCTCCTTGTCGACCGCGCAGGCGTCCACTGCGGGGTCGGAATATTCGTTGGCGCCGTCGAAGTGGAAATAGAAATGGACCCGGTCACCTTCGGAGAGCACCTGCGGGTGGGGCTCAAGGCGCCAGTCAACGACTTCGGCGGTGACTCCGAGAGCCTGACCGTCCGTGCCCACAACCCCCACCCTGACCCCGGCCTCACCGCGCTCCGCCGTCGTGTCGGTGCAGCCCCAGGAAGAGCAACCGGACAGGACGAGAATCACCAGAGCCAGCGGGGCAACGGCGAATACTCGTGCAGGTACCACAGAGGTGGCCTCCGGTCGGGGTGGGTTGAGGCAGTGTATCCAGGCGGAGCATTTGGCAGACGCCGGTGATCGCGTAACCGGTATTCGTCTCTCCCCGCCTCTTGTGGCGCTCTGAGTGATCATCAGGAGCGTCGTGAGACCACAAGATGCCCGCCTCAGCGGCCCGCGTAATGAGAAACAGCGGGTCACCGAACCAGATGCTGAGTCGCCCGTTCTCGGTCCATCCCCGCATGCGCGGGGCTCACGAAGGCGCGGAGATCGCGTCCATCCAGGTGAACGGTCCATCCCCGCGTGCACGGGGCTCACCTCGCGGGCGGCGACGCCGACAACGTGGACGTCGGTCCATCCCCGCGTGCGCGGGGCTCACAGGATCCCGGGCATCCCCTGGTCGATGCACGCGGTCCATCCCCGCGTGGGCGGGGCTCACGTTAATGACCTGGGACAACGCGGGGCGTTATCTCTGCGTTATGCGAGTACCAATGGGCTGCAGCCGGGGGCTTCGGACACTGTGGCATGGGGGCCGGGGCGGGCTCAAGGAGGGGAAGGCAAAGGAGGGCAAGGCACCTGTGGCTCCCACCCGGGGAGCCACAGGTGTCAGGGGGTGATGCGGCGGGCGGCCGACTCCCAGTGGGAACTCGGGCCCTCGGGGTGGTAGGTGACCGTCTCGGCGGAGGCGGCCACGATGCGGCGCAGGGCGGCCAGGTCGCCGTCCACGGCGCCGACGGCGCGGGCCTGCACCAGCAGGTTGCCCATGGCGGTCCCCTCGGCGGGGCCGGCGACGACGGGGAGGCCGACGGCGTCGGCGGTGAGCCGGCAGAGCAGCGTGTTGTTGGCGCCCCCGCCGACGATATGGACCACGTCCACGTTCCGTCCGCTGAGCTCGGCGGCCTGGTGGACGGCCCGGCGGTAGGCCAGGGCCAGCGAGTCCAGGATGCAGCGCACGAACCCGGCCTCGCTCTCGGGCGGGCGCTGGCCGGTCTCGGCGGCGAACGCGGCGATGCGCGCGGGCATGTCCCCCGGCGGCAGGAACCGGGGGTCGTCCACGTCCACCACGCAGGCCAGGGCCGGCGCCCGGGCCGCGTGCTCCAGCAGGTCGGCCAGGTGCACTTCCCGCCCCTGTTCGCGCCAGGTGCGCAGCGACTCCTGGAGGAGCCACAGGCCGCTGACGTTGCGCAGGTAGCGGACGGTGCCGTCCACGCCGAGTTCGTTGGTGAAGTTCGCGGCCCGGGACGCCTCCGTGCGGACGGGGGCGTCCAGTTCCACCCCGACCAGGGACCACGTCCCCGAGGAGATGTAGGCGAAGTCCGCCGTGGCGGCGGGTACCGCGACCACCGCCGAGGCGGTGTCGTGGGAGCCCACCGCCACGAGCGGGGCGCCGCCGAGGTCGCCGCGCAGGGGCGCGACGACGGTTCCGGGTTCGACCAGGTCCGGGAGCAGGGCGCGGGCGTCCACGCCGAAGGATTCGGCGAGCACTTCCAGGCCGCGGGGGGCCCAGCGGCGTTCGCGGACGTCGACCAGGCCGGTGGTGGAGGCGTTGGTCAGCTCGGCGGCCTTCACCCCCGTCAGCCAGTACCCCAGCAGGTCGGGGACGAGCAGCAGGTCCCGGGCCGCCGCCAGGCGGGCGCTCCCCGCCTCGGCGGCCAGCTGGAACACCGTGTTGAACGGCTGCACCTGGAGGCCGTTGACCGCGTACATCGCGTCGGCGGGCCAGTGCCGGAAGACCCGCTCGGGAATCCCGTCGGTGCGGGCGTCCCGGTAGTGGACCGGGTTGCCCAGCAGGGCGCCGTCGGCGTCCAGCAGGCCGTAGTCCACCGCCCAGGAGTCCACCCCCGCGGAGGCGAGCCCGTGGGTGCCGGCCGCCCGCCGCAGCCCCTCGACCGCCCCGGCGTACAGGGACAGCACGTCCCAGTGCAGGGTGGTGCGGTCGGCGGCGGGCACCGCGGTCGGGCCGTTGGCGAACCGGGTGACCTCCTCCGTGAGGAGCCGCCCGTCCCGGACCCGCCCCGCGATGACCCGGCCGCTGGACGCGCCCAGGTCGACCGCCGCGTGGACGGCGCTCATCGCAGGAACGCCGCGGCCACGCCGCCGTCCACGGGCACGTGCAGCCCCGTGGTGTGCGACAGGTCCCCCGCCGTCAGGGCGAACACCGCGTTGGCCACGTGCTCGGGCAGGACCTCCCGCCCCAGGATGGTCCGCTGGGCGTAGAACCTGCCCAGGTCCTCCTCCTCGACCCCGTACACCTTGGCGCGCTGGGCGCCCCACCCTCCGGCGAAGATCCCCGATCCGCGCACCACGCCGTCCGGGTTGATCCCGTTGACGCGGATGCCGTGGCCGCCCAGCTCGGCGGCGAGCAGCCGCACCTGGTGGGCCTGGTCGGCCTTGACCGCGGAGTAGGCGATGTTGTTGGGTCCGGCGAACACGGCGTTCTTGGACGCGATGTAGACGATGTCGCCGCCCATGCCCTGCGCGATCATGAGGCGCGCCGCCTCGCGGGACACCAGGAACGACCCCTTGGCCATCACGTCGTGCTGGAGGTCCCAGTCCTGTTCGGTGGTCTCCAGCAGCGGCTTGGAGATGGACAGCCCCGCGTTGTTGACGACCAGGTCCACGCCGCCGAACGCCAGGGCGGCCTCGCGCAGCGCGCGGGCCACGGCGTCGGCGTCGCTGACGTCGCAGGCCACGCCGACGGCGACGTCGGAGTTCCCCAGTTCGGCGGCGGCCGCGGCGGCCTTGCCGGCGTCGAGGTCGGCCACGACCACGCAGGCGCCCTCGGCCGCCAGCCGGGTCGCGATCGCCTTGCCGATGCCGCTGGCGGCACCGGTCACCAGGGCGACCCGGGTGGCCAGCGGCTTGGGCTTCGGGAGCCGGGCCAGCTTGGCCTCCTCCAGCGCCCAGTACTCGATGCGGAACTTCTCCGACTCCTCGATGGGCCGGTAGGTGGAGATCGCCTCCGCGCCGCGCATCACGTTGATGGCGTTGACGTAGAACTCCCCCGCCACCCGCGCGGTCTTGGCGTCCTTGCCGAAGGAGAACATCCCCACGCCCGGGACCAGCACGATCGCCGGGTCGGCGCCGCGGATGGCCGGGCTGTCGGGGGTGGCGTGGCGCTCGTAGTAGGCGCTGTACTCGGCCCGGTACTCCTCGTGCAGCTCCTTCAGCCGCGCGACGGCCTCCTCCAGCGGGGCGTCGGCGGGCAGGTCCAGGACCATCGGCCGGACCTTGGTGCGCAGGAAGTGGTCCGGGCAGGAGGTGCCCAGGGCGGCCAGGCGCGGGTGCTCGGCGCGGGACAGGAAGTCCAGGACCGCGTCGCTGTCGGTGAACCGCCCGACCTGGGGGTGGTCGGTGGAGGCCAGGCCGCGGATGACGGGAGCCAGGGCGGCCGCCCGCTCGCGGCGTTCGGCCTCGGGCAGGGCCTCGCGGCCGGGCAGGACCGGGCCGAAGGGCTCGGGACGGCCGCGCTCGGCGATGAAGCGCTCGGCGGTTTGGATGATCTCCAGGGAGTTGGCCCGGGACTCCTCGCTGGTCGCGCCCCAGGCGGTGATGCCGTGGCCGCCCAGGATGGCGCCGATGGCGTTCGGGTTCTCCTTCGCGATGGCGGCGATGTCCAGGCCGAGCTGGAAGCCGGGACGGCGCCAGGGCACCCACACCACGCGGTCGCCGAAGCACTCGTGGGTGAGGGCCTCGCCGTCGGCGGCGGTGGCCAGGGCGATGCCGGAGTCGGGGTGCAGGTGGTCGACGTGCGGGGCGTCGACCAGGCCGTGCATGGCGGTGTCGATGGAGGGGGCGGCGCCGCCCTTGCCGAAGAGGCAGTGGTCGAACGCGGCGACCATCTCGTCCTCGCGCTCCTCGCCGGGGTAGACGTCCACCAGGGCGCGCAGCCGGTCCAGGCGCAGGACGGCCAGGCCGTCCTCGGTGAGGGTGCCCAGGTCGCCGCCGGAGCCCTTGACCCACAGGATCTCGACGGGCTCGCCGGTGACGGGGTCGGTGCGCTCGCCCTTGGCGGAGGTGTTGCCGCCGGCGAAGTTGGTGTTGCGCGGGTCGGCGCCCAGGGTGTTGCTGCGGGCGATCAGCTGGTCGACGACGGTGTCGGACACGGGGTCCCCCTGTACTGAGGTGCGGTCTGCGCGTTCGGTGCGGTCGGTCTGCCGGGGTCCGGTGGTGCTCACGCGCCCCACCCGGCCTGGGTGCCGCCCTTGCGCTCGGCGACGACGCGCTCCGTGTAGCCGGAGCGGGCGTGCGCGGCCATGGGGTCGGGGTCCAGGCCCTGCTCGGCGCGGAGGTCGGCCAGCAGCGGGCGCACGTCGGTGTTGTAGGCGTCCATGAGGACGGCGTTGGCGGCCAGGACGTCGCCCTCGCGCTGGGCGTCGGCCAGGGCGTCGGCGTCCACGAGCAGGGCCTTGGCGGTGGCCTCCTGCACGTTCATGACCGAGCGGATCTGGCCGGCGATCTTGGGCTCGATGTTGTGGCACTGGTCGAGCATGAACGCGACCTGCGTGTCGGCGTCCAGCCCGCCGCCGCGGACGACCTCGTACATGATGCGGAAGAGCTGGAAGGGGTCGGCGGAGCCGACCATGAGGTCGTCGTCGGCGTAGAAGCGCGAGTTGAAGTCGAAGGCGCCGAGCTTCCCCGCGCGGAGCAGGAAGGCGACGATGAACTCGATGTTGGTGTGGGCGGCGTGGTGGCCGGTGTCCACGCACACGACGGCGCGGTCGCCCAGTTCCAGGCAGTGGGCGTAGGCGGTGCCCCAGTCCGGGACGTCGGTGGCGTAGAAGGCGGGCTCGAAGAGCTTGTACTCCAGCAGCATGCGCTGGTCGGGGCCGAGCCGGCCGTAGACCTCGGACAGGGCCTGGGCGAGGCGGTCCTGGCGGGCGCGCAGGTCGTCCTGGCCGGGGTAGTTGGTGCCGTCGGAGAACCACAGCTTGAGGTCGCGCGAGCCGGTGGCGTCCATGATGTCGACGCACTCCAGGAGGTGGTCGACCGCCTTGCGGCGCACGGCGGGGTCGGGGTTGGTGACGCTGCCGAGCATGTAGTCGTCGTCCTGGAACACGTTGGAGTTGATGGCTCCGATGGAGATGCCCAGCCCGCGGGCGTGCTCGGCCAGGGCGGCGTAGTCGTCGACCCGGTCCCAGGGGATGTGCAGGGCGACGGTGGGGGCGACGCCGGTGAGGCGGTGGACCTGGGCGGCGTCGGCGAGCTTCTCCCACGGGTCGCGGGGGACGCCCTGCTGCGCGAAGACCTTGAAGCGGGTGCCGGAGTTGCCGAACGCCCAGGAGGGGAGCTCGATGTGCTGGCGCCGCAGGACCTCCAGGGCGCCCGCGCGACGGTCGGAGGAGGGTGTGGCCACGGCGGATCTCCGTTCGCTGCTGCTGTGTCGACCAGGTGCCGCCTGAACGAGGCACTTGAATCGTTTTAAACAATGCTGAGCGAAGGTTATCCCTGGGGCGGGAAGGGCGTCAAGATGCGATTATGCCGTGGAACACATCCCTGGCCACCGGGTTGATGAATCGTTTTTACCCCGGTGCGGCCCGGAGCGGCCCGGAGCGGCGGACGTACGGCGAAGGGCGGTCCGACGGTGATCCGCCGGACCGCCCCGCGGTCGTTTCGGTCGTCCGTACCGGGCCGTCCGTGCTCGGTCGCCCGTCCCCGGTCCCAGCCCTCGGGTCCCGACCCTCGCGTCCCAGCCCTCGGGTCCCGGCTCTCGGGTCCGGTCCGTCAGTCGGTCCCGCCGGACCAGGGCAGCGTCTCCGGGTGCTCCTCCGCCCGGTGCGGGATCACCACCACCGGGACCTCGGCCCCGTGCAGCACCGCCTGGCTGACCGACCCCAGGAAGAGCCCGCGCAGGCCGCCCCGGCCGCGCGAGCCGACCACCACCAGGTCGGCGTTCTCCGCCTCCGCCAGCAGCGCCCGCTCCGGGGCCTGGCGGCTGCGCACCACCGACACGTCGACGCCCTCCGCCTCGTCGCCGACCTCCTCGAACATCCCGGCGACCAGCTCGCCCGAACGCTGCTCCAGCAGTTCCTCCGGCGGGGTCCACCCCGAGGCGGCCAGCGCCTCGGGGGCGAAGGGGGTGGCCATCTCCCAGCTGTGCACCACCGTCACCGCGGACCCGTCCTCGCGCGCCCGCCCCAGGGCGAACCGGAGGACGTGCAGGGAGGCCTCCGAGCCGTCCACCCCGACCACGGTCCGGTTCCTGCGGCCGGCGTGCGCCCACTTCTCCGGCACCACCGCCACCGGGCAGTGCGCCCGGGCGGCCAGGCGCACCGAGGTGGAGCCCATCACCGCCGAGCGCAGCGCGCCCAGCCCGCGCGAGCCCACCACCAGCAGGTCGTCGTGCCCGGCCCGCTCCAGCAGCGCCGGGGCGGGGTCGTCCATCACCAGGGACACCTCCACCCGGGCCGCCGGGAACAGCCCGCGCACCCGGTCGGCGGCGGCGCTCAGGGTCTGCTCCCCGTGCGCGATCAGCTGCTGGGTCGCCGAGGGGCGGGTGGGGCCCTCGGACATCACCACGATCGGCATCGGCAGCGCGAGCACGATGTCCAGCGGACGCCCTGTGCGCTCGGCCTCGGCCGCCGCCCACTCCAGGGCGGCGTCGGCGTGCCCGGACCCGTCCACGCCCAGGACGATCTTGGGGGACCGTGGGTCGTCGTCTGTCATCGGCGGACTCCTCCTGTATCGACGTCCTCACGGGTCACCTGCCCTCGCACCGGGGCCGAAAACACCGCGTAGGGCCCGCCGGGGCGGGCCCTACGCCCCCTGCCGCGGGGGCTCACAGGTCCACGACGACCTTGACCTGGTCGCCGGGCGGGGCGGCGAACACCTCGGCGGCCTCGGCCAGCGGCACCCGCCGGGTGATCAGCCGCTCCAGCCAGGCGTGGTCGGCCTTCTCCAGGGCCCCGGCGGCCTGCTCGTAGTGGCGCCGGTTGGCGTTGACCGAGCCGAAGAGCACGTCGTTCTCCAGGACCAGGCGCCGGCCCATGAGCTCGGAGTCGATCTGCACCGGCCCGCCGGCGCTGCCCAGGCCGACGAAGCACACGATGCCGTCGGCGGCGTTGTGCTCCATGGCGTCGAGGATGACCGGAGTGGCCCCGGTGGTCTCGACGATGACGTCCAACGGCACCCGCGCGGCCAGGTCGGCCACGCTGCCGGTGTGGTAGGTGGCTCCCAGGGCCGCCACCAGCTCGGGCTTGACGCCCTCCTCGACCCGGTCCAGGACGTGCACGTCCAGGCCGCGCTGCACGCCCAGCAGGGCGGCCAGCAGGCCGATCGGGCCGGCCCCGGTGACCAGGACGGTCTCCGGGTCGAACCAGGCGCGGCCGCCGATGCGCTCGATCTGCTCCCAGGCCTTGGCGACGACGGTGGCGGGCTCCATGAGGACGCCGACCCGTTCCAGGGCCGGGGCCAGGGCCACCGCGTAGTCGGCCTCCACCGTCCACTGCTGGGAGCCGAAGCCGTCGAGTTCCTTGATGCCGCGCTCGGTGAATTCGCCGTTGCGGCACATGTCGAACTCGCCGTGGCCGCAGGGCCCGCAGGGCAGCGGGTCGGGGCGGCGCACGATGCCCACCACCAGGTCGCCCGGGGAGAACCCGCTGCCGGGCGGGGCCTGGCGGACCCGGCCCAGGGACTCGTGTCCCAGGATGAGGCGGTCGCGGCCGGGCGGGGCGGCGCCGTACTCGCCGCCGGCGATCTCGCGGTCGGTGCCGCACACCCCCAGGGCGATCCCGTCGACGAGGAGGTCGTTCTCCCCGGGCACGGGGGGCTCGACGTCCTCCACCCGCACCGATCCGTTCCTCATGGGTTCCACCGTGAGCGCCTTCATCCGTCCCCCGCCGTGTCCGGTCCGTTCGGGCGCGGCCGGGCGGCCGCACCCGGAGTGGTTCCCCCCTCGGGGTCCGGGCATGGCCCGCGGACGGTGTCTTGACCCGGCCGTGTCCGTCGCTTGGGGCGGGCCCGCACGCCTGGCCCCGAGCCGGGTCGGCCAGGTGCGGCACGACCGGTGGGGATGGCGGGTCCGATGGGGATGGCGGGGGCGGCAGTGCGGGCGGGGGGCGCCAGGGACGGCGGAGGTAGTGGGAGCCGCAGGAGTGGTGGGGGCGGTGGGGATGGCGGGTCCGATGGGGCTGGCGGGGGCGGGGCTGTTGCGCGGTGGGGCGGGGTGGTGTTAGGCAAGGCTGACCGAATCGCCCCCTTCCCCCCGGAGGTCGCCGTGCCCCACCCCTCCCTCAGCCGACGCGCCCTGCTGGCCGGTACCGCGGGCGCGCTGGGGCTGGCCGCGGCCGGCTGCGGCCGGGGCCGCGACGACGCGGACCCGGGCGCGTCCGCGGGCCGCGGCGGGTACCCGCTGACCGTGGAGCACAGGTTCGGCGCCACCGAGATCCCCGCCGAACCCCAGCGGATCGTCACCGTGGGCCTGACCGACGTGGACGCCGTGCTGGCCCTGGGCGCGGGCCCGCGGCTGGTGGGCGTCACCAACTTCTACGAGGAGTTCGCCCACGGGGTCTGGCCGTGGGCGCAGGGCTCGCTGGGCGGGGCCGCGCCGGAGGTGATGCCGCGGCCGGAGGGCGACCGGCCCGACCTGGAGCTCATCGCCACCCTGGAACCGGACCTGATCGTCGGGCTGTACAGCGGTCTGACGCAGGAGGACTACGACGCCCTGTCGGTGCTGGCGCCCACGGTCGCCCAGCTCGGCGACTTCCCCGACTGGGGTGCGCCCTGGGACGAGATGACGCTGGCGATCGGCCGGGCGCTGGACCGGGAGGAGGAGGCCGCCGGGCTCGTCGCCGGGGTGGAGGCGCGGTTCGCCGAGATGAGCGCGGCCCATCCGCGGTTCCAGGGGGCCGGCGCCGTGGTCGCCGAGCGGTTCGACCGGACCTTCGTGGTGCGCTCCCCCACCGACCCGCGCACGCGGTTCCTGGAGGCGCTGGGGTTCGAGACGCCGGCGGAGATCGCCGAGCTGACCGGGGACTCCGACGCCGCCCCGCTGCCGGAGGAGGACTTCGAACTGCTCGACCGCGACCTGCTGCTGTGGAACGCCGGGTTCAGCCCGGGGCTGCGCGAGGACCTGGCCGACCACCGGGTGTACCAGAGCCTGGACGTGGTGGCCCAGGGGCGCGCGCTCATCGTCGACGACGTGGTGGTGTCGGGCGCGCTGACCTGGAGCACGGTGCTGAGCCTGCCGTACGCGCTGGAGCAGCTGGTCCCGCGCATCGCCGCCGCCGTCGACGGCGACCCGGACACGCCCGCCTGAGCGGGGCGCCCGCCACCGCCATGGCGCGGAGTGTCCCCCGGCTGCGGCAGCATGTCCGGTATGAACACCTCCCAGGCATACCGCGACAGAGCGCGCGAAGCGGGCGTCCCCGAACACGCCATCGACCTGGCGTTGAGCCTCGTCCTGCCCCAGACCGAGCTGAGCCCCTCGAACAGGGACGGCGGCGCCCCGGTCGGGCGGTACGGCGGCCTCCCCTCTCTTCCCGAGGGCGTGGAGTGGGACAACGGCCTGGACCTGGTCGCGACCGTCGACTGCGCCGCCCTCCCCCCGGACGGCTGCCACCTCCCGCTGCCGCGCGAGGGCCACCTGCTGTTCTTCACCGACAGGACCGACCCCGACTGCCAGACGTCGAGGCAGGTCTCCGATTCCGTGGTCTACGTCCCCGCGGGAACGCCCACGTCCGAGCGCGCACTCCCCGAGGACGGCAGCGCCCTCCCCGTCATCGAACCGCGCCCCCTCTACGCCCGGGTCGTCCCGAGCCTGCCGACGAGCGCCGACGACGCGGTCCTCTCCGACCCGGAGACCGCGCGCCTCTACGAGGAGTACCAGCTGGAGGACCACGGCCACCGGACGGTGGAGTGGGAGGACGGCATCATCCTGGGCGGATACGCCTACTCGCCGCAGGACCCGCCCATCATGGACTCCTCCCCCGAGGACGAGAAGGGGGGCTGGGTGCTGCTGGCCCAGGCCCAGCTGGACATGCCCGAGGACCCCGGGATCGTGGCGTGCCCGTTCTGGATCATCCAGCGCGACGAGCTCCGGGCCCGGAACTTCGCGGCGGCCGAAATGGTGATGTGGTCCTACCACTGAGGCGGTCCCGGGGTCCCGCGTCCCGGCCCGGAGGGTGATCCGGAGCCGGGGCCCGGGGCCGGGGCTCCGGGGCCCGGGGTCAGGCGGGGGCGCGGACGGCGCCCAGGGCCCGGGCCGTCGCGTCGTCGGCCGGGAAGAACGACTCGATGGCGAGCTCGGAGACGGTCACGTCCAGCGGGGTGCCGAACGTCGCCACCGTGGACAGGAACGACAGCTCCCGCCCGCCCAGACGCAGCCGCAGGGGCACCGCGATGGGCGGTGTCCCGCGGGGCGGCCCCGGGTCGCCGCCCGGGTAGGCGGCCAGCTCCCGGTAGAGACCGGCCAGGCCGGCGTCGCCGGACCAGTCGGCCTGGAGGCGCAGCCGGTGCAGCAGGTGCGCCCGCCACTGGTCGAGGTTGACGATGGCGGGCGCCATGCCGCGCGGGTGCAGGCCCAGCCGCAGCACGTTCACGGGCGGGGCCAGCAGGTCGGGATCGACCGCCTCCAAGAACAGGCCGATCCCGGCGTTGGCCTCGACGAGGGTCCAGTCGCGGTCCACGACCACCGCCGGATACGGGTCGTGCCCGGCCAGGATCCGGCGGACGGCCTCCCGCACCGGGCCCATGTCGGCGTCGTCCAGCGGGCGTTCGGCGAAGACCGGGGCGTACCCCGCGGCGAGCAGCAGCCGGTTGCGCTCGCGCAGGGGGACGTCCAGGCACTCGGCCAGCCGCAGGATCATCTCGCGGCCCGGGCGGGAGCGGCCGGTCTCCACGAAGCTCAGGTGGCGGGCGGAGACCCCGGCACGCAGCGACAGCTCCAGCTGGCTGAGCCTGCGGCGGCCGCGCCACTCCCTGAGGAGCCCGCCGGCCTCCGCGCGCTCGGTCGTCCCGGTCACTCCGCCCCCTTCCCCGGTTGCTGCGGACCACCTTAGACGGGCGGTGCGTCAGGCCAGGTCCGCGCGGCCCAGGGCGACGGCCTCCAGAGCGGCCAGCCCGGCGACGGCGGCCGCCTGCACCAGCAGGAACGCCGTGCCGAACCCGTTCGGGTCGACCAGGACGCCCAGGCCCAGGGCGCCGGTGGCCACGACCCAGACGGCGTTGACCGCGATGGCGGCCCGCACCGCCGCGCGGGTCAGGCCGCGTCCCGAGGCCAGCAAGGCCAGCCAGGCGCCGAAGCCCAGCAGGAAGACCCCCGCCGGGACGAGCAGGGCGGCGGGCAGGGCGAGCAGGCCCGGCAGCCACGGGGAGGCGGCGGTGAGCAGCGCTCCGGCGGCGAGGCAGGTGGCCGCGTCGGTGCCCAGCAGCAGGCGCAGCGGCCAGGTGGCGGAGGCGGTGGCGGGAGCGGTACGGGTGGTCATGGTGGTTCCCCTTCCGGGTCGTGTCCGTCGACACCACCGAGCATCCCGGCCGGAGGGAAGGGCGTCGATTACCTCTTGGGTAATGGAGGGCGCGAACAGCCCCGTTGAACTGGGCGAACACGAATCAGATCCGTTGCACGAAGGGGCGGCGCGACCGGGGCGGCCCCGGCAGGCCGGGGGCGGTCGGCCGGAGCGGGGCGCGCCGCGAGCGGGACGGGGGCGAGGCCGTGCCCGCACCGACCGCGAGGGCGGCCGGGCGGGGAGACGGCATCCGGGAGCGGCGCCCCACAGACGTGGGAAGGGCGGCGGCCAGGCGCAGCGCTCACGGGCGCGGGGCGGCGGAACGGGCGCCCTGGAGACGACCCCGATACCCCTACCTGGTTGGGGAATGTAGACTGCCGCCGTGACCGCAGCAACACAGCGACCCGCCTTCGCCCCGGGGCTCTCCCCATGGGTGCGGGCGCTGCTGCTCGCGGTGCTGCTGGCCGCCTTCGGTGCCATGCACACGCTCGGCCACGCCGACCACGGGGACCGCGGCCACGGTGCCGCGCACGCGGCACCCGCCGCCCAGGCGGCGCACAGCGCGCACCCCGCGCCCGTCGCGCACACCCTCTCCAGGGCGCACGTGGAGCCGGTCCTGGAGACCGCCTCCTCCGCGCTGCCGGAGCTGGACCCCACATCGGTGTGCCCCACGCTCGCCGGCCCCGGGCTGCCGTGGGCCGGGCTCGCCGCCACGGCCTTCACGCCCTGGCCCGGGCCGCCCGCGCCCGCCGCCGCGACCGGTGCCCTGCGCGGCGACGACCCGCCGTCGGTGGCGGCCGGAAAGCGTCCGGTCCTCTCCGATCTCCAGGTGTTCCGTATATAGGATCCGCGCGGGCGCCGGCCGGTCCCGCGCGGCCGCTCCGCGCCCGCCTCTCGCCGATAGCACGGAGAACACCCACAGACGAGAGGAAACGAGGTCGCCATGACCTTCGTGAACCGTGCCCTCAGGGGCACCGCCGCCGCACTGTTCGCCGCACTGGCCCTGGCCGCCTGCGGCACCGACGACGCCCCGGCCGACCCCCGGGAGCCGGCCGCGCAGGAGAGCGCCGCGGAGTTCAACGACGCCGACGTGCACTTCGCGCAGATGATGATCCCGCACCACGAGCAGGCCGTGGCCATGGCCGACCTGGCGCAGACCCGCGCCGGGGAGGAGGTCGCCGACCTGGCCGAGCGCATCCGCGACGCCCAGGGGCCCGAGATCGAGCAGATGACCGGGCTGCTGAAGTCCTGGGGCGCGGACACCTCCCCGGAGGGGATGGAGCACTCGGACGGGATGATGGAGGGCATGCTCTCCGAGGAGCAGATGGCCGATCTGGAGTCCGCCGAGGGCGAGGAGTTCGACCGCCTGTTCCTGGAGCACATGATCGCCCACCACGAGGGCGCGGTGGCGATGGCCGAGGCCGAGCTGGCCGAGGGGGTCGACCCCGAGGCCCGCGCGCTGGCGCAGGAGATCGTGGACGCGCAGGAAGAGGAGATCGCGGAGATGCAGGGGATGCTGGGCACCGGGCCCGCCCCGGACGCGCCCTCCGGGTCCCCCGAGGAGCACGAGGGGCACTGATCCGTCCCTGTGGGGCCCGGCGTGCCACCGGCGCGCCGGGCCCCGCCCACCCTGCCCCCTCCAGGACCGGTCCCGCACAGCCGGTCGGCGGCCCGGGCGCCCGCGCGGTGCCCGGGCCGGTCTCAGGCGGCGTGGAAGGACGCGCACATGGTCGGCGCCGGGGTCCGGCAACGGTCCGTGCGGCCGCCCGGACCGTCGGGCACCCGGGCCCCGCCTGATCCCGAACCCTGTCACGCGCCTGGGAACCAGGACGGCGGCGCCCGCGAACCGGCCCGCCTTCAGGTCCTCCAGCGGGCACACGGTGGTGGCCGCCGGCGCCAGGTCACCGACCGGGGTGAACAGGATCGCGGCGATCTCGCCGACGGCCTCGCGCCCGGGCACCACCCGGGGCCAGTACACCGGTAGGCCCCGACCACGTGCGGGTCGGTGCGGCACACCCCGCGAGACGACACCCGCACCAGGACCTCCCCGGGGCCGGGTGCGGCGACCTCCCGGACGGTCGTCCCCCGGCGACCGGCGTGGTCCGCTTCTCGCCCCGTTCGTTCCCGCCGGGGGTCGGAGCGCCCCGGCTGTGAGCGAAATATGCCCCGGGATGCCCCGTATGAGCGAACCTTTTTCGGGGACGGGAGTCTTACAGGACACCAGCGTTCTAAGGAAACGAGGACCCACTGTGATGGGCACGATCCCCCCGTCGGCTCCGGGCCGGTTCGGCATGGCTCTGGCGGCGCTCGCGCTCGCGGCGACCGCCTGCACCTCCGCGGGCGGAGGCGACGACCCCGGCGGTTCGGGCTCCGAGGCCGCGGTCCTCACCATCGCCCCCGAGGCCGGAGCGGAGGCCGTCGCCCCGAACACACCGGTCACCGTCACCGCGGAGAACGGGACCATCTCCGAGGTCACGGTCGACCAGGTGGTCCCCGGCCAGGCCGAGGACGAGGCCTCCCCCTTCGAGATGACCGGCACCCTCAGCGAGGACGGCACCGCCTGGACCGCCGACTGGAACCTGGCCCCCGGCGCCGACGTGACCGTCACCGCCACTGCGGAGAACGCGGACGGCGAGCCCACCGAGCTGGTGCACGAGTTCACCACCGAGGCGGCGGTCGAGGGGCAGCGCCTGGAGCTGAGCCACAACTTCCCCACCTCCGGTGAGACCGTGGGCGTGGGCATGCCGATCACCATCGGCTTCGATCTCCCGGTCACCGAGAAGACCGCGGTGGAGAACTCCCTCAAGGTGGTCTCCGAGCAGGGCGTGGCGGGGTCGTGGCGGTGGCTCGACGACAAGACCGTCGTGTTCCGGCCCGAGACCTACTGGGAGCCCTACCAGCAGGTGAGCGTGGAGATGCACCTGGCGGGCGTGCGGGCCGCCGAGGGGGTGTACGGGGTGCGGGACCACCGCCTGGAGTTCGAGATCGGCCGCGAGCTGCGCATGGACATGAACGTGCCCGACCACGAGATGGTCGTCACCGTCGACGGCGAGGAGGTGCGCACCATCCCGGTGAGCAACGGCGACGGGACGTCGAACTTCTCCACCACCAGCAGCGGCACCCACGTGCTCATGGAGCGGTACGAGACGCTGCTCATGGACTCCGACACGGTCGAACTGCCCGCGGGGCGCAACGGGTACAGCACCACGGTGCAGTACGCGGTGCGGACGTCCAACAGCGGCGAGTTCGTCCACGAGGCGTCCTACAACGGCAACATCGGCAGCGCGAACACCTCCAACGGGTGCACCAACCTGCGGATGGACGACGCCCGGTGGTTCTTCGAGAACACCCTGATGGGCGACGTCCTGGAGACCACCGGGACCGACCGCGTCAAGGAGTGGGACAACGGCTGGGGCTACTGGCAGCCGAGCTGGGACGAGTGGCTGGCCGAGAGCGCCACGGGCGAGCCGCAGGTCACCGACGGCTCCAACCCGCCGGGGTCACCGTTCGGCGCGCAGGACGGCGGGACGGACGAGGAGTAGGCGCGAACGCCTCCGGGGGCGCGGGCCGATCCGGGCCCGCGCCCCCGCCGTCCTCCCGCCGGGCCGGGGGTCCCGGGAAGCGGGCGGGCACGGCGCCCCGGCGGCCGTCGGGGGCACGGGCCCGGAGGTGGCGGGGATCCGGGACGTCGAGCACGATGAGTTCCGCGGCGGAGTCTGGTCGGTACCACCGACACGTCGCCGAACGAACGCGAGGAGAGCGCCATGACCGCCACCTACACCTGGGACGTCTTCTCCACCCTTGACGGCTACGGCTCCTACGGACCCGACGGGGACTGGGGCGGGTACTGGGGCAAGCAGGGGCCGGAGTTCCTCGCCGACCGCCGCGCCGTGCTCGGCGCGGACCAGCGCTTGGTCCTCGGGGCGGCCACCTTCCGGCAGTTCGCGGAGCTGCTGGGCCCGATCCCCGAGGCCGACCTCGACCCGGTGAACGCCCGGATGCGGAGCATGCCGACCACGGTGGTGTCGACGACGCTCACCGGCCCCCTGGACTGGCCGGACGCGGCCCTCGCGGCCGGTGACGCCGTGGACGTGGTCGCCCGGCTCAAGGAGGAGTCCGGGGTGCCGCTGCGCTCGCACGGCAGCCTGTCGATGAACCGGGCGCTGATGGCCGCCGGGCTCGTCGACCTCCTCCAGGTGACGCTCTTCCCCGTGGTCAGCGGCCGGACCGGGACCGGCCGGATCTTCGAGGGGGCGGCCGACTTCGACCTCGAACTGGTGGCGAGCCGGACGTTCGACGGCCGTATCCAGGAACTCGTCTACCGGCCCGCCCTGCACGGCTGAGAGGCGGACCCGGCCGCGCCGGGCCGCGGGGCGCCGTCGTGGCGCCCGGCCTCCCGTGGCGCGGAGCACACCGGTGGCGTCCGTCTCGCCGCCCGGTGGCGGGCGTCCCCTCCGGCGTGTGTCCGGGAGGGCGGTCGCGACGGCGCCGCGGCCGTGTCCCAGCGGGCGAAGGACTGCCGCCGGGGACGGGCGGTGCGGCGCGGAGACCCGCCGTTCCCGCGCTTCTCACGGTCGGCACTCAGGGAACTCCCAGGTCCGCTTCCTACCGTCGTGTCCATGACGAACACCACCGACCAGAGAACCGCGCGTGCCCGGCACCGGCCGGCGCGCACGAAGAAGGCATGGATCGCGGCGGCCCTGTCTGCGATCCTCGTGATCGGCGGGTGCGCCGCCACGGGCTCCGCCGACGGGGCCCCGGCCGCGACCACGTCCTCGACGGCGGACGCGGCGGCCCCGGCCACGACGAGCGACGAGACGGTCACCGCCACCGCGGCGGCGGCCGGGGCGTTCCTGGAGACGCTGTCGGACGAGCAGCGCGAGCAGCTGGTCCACGCCTACGACGACGGGTCCAAGACCACGACGTGGTCGAACTTCCCGGTCACGTTCGTCGACCGGGCCGGGCTGGACCTGGACGACCTGACCGGGGAGCAGCGGGCGGCGGCCATGGAGGTCCTGGAGGCCCTGCTGAGCGAGGAGGGGTACGAGACCGTCACCGGCATCATGGGCGGCGACGAGTTCCTGGCGGAGCACAGCTCCAGCACCGAGGACTCGCTGGGGCGGTACTACATCGCCTTCTTCGGCGACCCGTCCGACTCCGGCGCCTGGCAGGTGCAGTTCGGCGGACACCACCTGGGCCTGAACGCCACGCTGGACGGCTCCGACGACACGGTCACGTTCGCACCCACCCACCTGGGCTCCCAGCCCGCCGTCTACACGAACGAGGAGGGCGAGGAGGTCCGGCCGCTCGCGGGCATGTACGAGACGGCCTTCGCCTTCTACGACAGCCTGACCGAGGAGCAGAAGGCCGACCTGTACCAGGGGTCGGAGGTCCGGAACCTGACCTGTGCGCCCGGCGGGACCTGCTCGTACCCGACGGGGACCGGTCTGGCCGGGGCGGACCTGACCGACGAGCAGAAGCGGCTGCTCCTGGACGTGGTCGCGAACTGGGTGGGGCTGGCCGACGGGGAGACCACGGCCGCGGCCCTGGCCGAGATCGAGGCGACCCTGGACGAGACGTACGTGAACTGGTCGGGGGCCACCGAGTACGACATGTCCCGGGGCGACGGCATCTACTTCCAGATCTCGGGGCCGGACGTCTACGTGGAGTTCGCCGACCAGCAGGGGTCGGCGGGCGCCGACGTGGACGGGTACACCACGTCCGGGTGGGGCCACATCCACACCGTCTACCGCGACCCCGCCAACGACTACGCCGACAGCGTCACCCAGCAGGAGGCGACCGGCACGGGCGGTCCCGGGGAGGGCGACCCTGGAGAGGGCGGTCCCGGAACGGGCGAGCCGCCCTCCGGGACCCCGGGGGACGGCGCGCCCGGCGACGAGGGGTGACCGGCGGCGGAGCCGTGTTCCACCCGGGCGGGGGCGGCGGGGGTCCGGGCCGGTCCCCTGGCCGCCCGCCCGGCGCGGGGGCTCCCGGCCGGGCTACTCCGCGGGCGGGACGTCCCCGGCGAGGGCCTGCACGTCCGCGTAGGAGACGGCGCCGGGCAGCGGCAGCCCGTCGCGGACGGCCAGGGCTGTGTCCACGGCGCGACCGAGGGCGGCCCGGTAGAGCAGGGAGCCGGTGCTGACCCGGGCCACGCCCAGCTCCCCCAGCCGGCGGAGGTCGAGCGCCGGGGTGGCCAGGACGTTGAGGGGCAGGGCGATCTCGACGGCGACGGCCTCGATGGCGCCGGGGTCCGCGAGCCCGGGCGCGAACACGCCGTCCGCTCCCGCCTCGGCGTAGGCCGCGAGCCGGGCGAGCGTGTCGTCGAGGTCGGTGCCGCCGAGCCAGTGGACGTCGGTGCGGGCGTTGACGAAGACGGCGGGGGCCGCCTCCTTGACGGCGGCGATCTTGCGGGCGGCCGCCTTGGGGTCGACCAGTTCCCCGCGGGTGCTGTCCTCGATGTTCACCCCGTCGACGCCCAGTCCGGCGACGAACTCGGCGACGGCGGCCGGGTCGTCGGAGAACCCGTCCTCGATGTCGACGGTCAGGTACCGGCCCAGGCGCGCGCCGACCAGGTCGCGGGCGAGGCGGGCGGTGGCCTCCCCGCCGCTGCGGGAGGCGTCGGCCAGGCCGTGCGCGGCGGCCACGCCCAGGCTGGTGGTGCCGACCGCGGGGAAGCCCTCGCGGGCGAGCAGCCGGGCCGAGGCGACGTCCCAGGCGTTGGGCAGCACGAACGGTCGGCCGGGCCGGTGGAGATCTGCGAACGTCACGGGGCGCGCACCTCTCTGCGGATGGTTCCTGCTGCGGTACCGGCCATGCTAGACGGCGGGGCCGGCGCTCCCCCGCATCACCGCCGCCGGACGCTCAGGCGTCGGGGCGCGCGACAGCACGTGGATGCCGCCCACCGGGGAGAGCCCGTCGACGGCGGCCACGACGGCGTCGCGCCCGGACCTGGCCGCGCGCAACCGCTCGGCGAGGCGGTCCCACTCCGCGCGGCCGGTCATCGGGGCTCCCGGGGCGCGTAGGGGAAGACCTCGGCGTAGCGGGCGTACACGGCGTCGAGGCCGTGGGCGTCGCGGAAGTCCAGGAAGGCGTTCAGGGCCTCGAACAGCGTCTCGACCGCGACGGCGTCGTCGGCGGGGTCCTCGAACGGGGGCAGGACCGCCTTCCTGTCGGGCTCGTCGGGGAAGGCGCGCCACAGCACCAGGGCCTTCCAGGTCAGGTTGCTCCCGAACCCGAGGTCGGCGGCGAGCCATTCCCGAAAGCCCGTCAGCGGCCCCTCCGGGGTCGCGGTGCCGTATCCGACGAAGAAGGCTAGGACCTCGCCGAAGGAGCGGCCGAATCCGAAGGCTCCGGGGTGGTCCCGGATGGTGTCGAAGAGCGTGCGGGGGTCGGTCAGGGACATGGGGTCTCTCCGTGGTGGGGGCCTCGCCGCCAGTGGCCGAAGCCGGGGCGCCACCAGTACAGCTCGGTGCGGTCGGCGGGCCAGGGCACGCGGGGGTCGGCGGCGAGCTCGATGTCGTCGATGAGCAGGTCGATGTGGCGGAATCCCCGGTCGCGCGCGTCGTGCTCCGTCGCGGGCCGGGCGCGGGCGCGGCCGGTCTCGCGGGACACGCCGTGGGCGGCGTAGTGGCGCTGGGCCTCCAGCAGTGACGACCGGTTCGCGCCTCCCCCGGACAACGGCCACCGCAGCTGGACGGGGTCGTCCTGCCAGCGGCAGATCGGGCAGATGCCGTGCCCTCCGGGCCCGTCCCCGTGCACGAGGTACCCGCAGCACGGGCACGGCCACGGCCCGGACCCGTTCCCGGGCGGGCGGGGCTCGGGGGGCATGGGGGCGCTCGCTTTCGGTCGGGGGTCGCAGCGTACCGCCGGGGGCGGGAGGGCGGCGAGGAGCCGGACCGAAAGGGGGCGCGCAGCAGGGCCGAATCCCGGGTCCCGCCGGGCGCGGGGCAGGGACGAAACACCACAGAGAACCACGAAGCTCCGCCCCCGGCGGGGCGCGGCGGGTGGGCTCTTGGCTCCGGCCACCGGCGACCAGGAGGATGTCCCAAGCAGGGCGCACGCCCGCGAGGAGAGGAAGGGGACCGCGATGGCCGGTGCCACACGGAGCGCGCTTTCGGACCGACTCATCGGCTCCAAGATCCGCGGGGATCTGGCCGAGCGACTGGGCCTGCCCGAGGAGGCGATCTCGGTCGAGAGCACCGGGGGCCGCGTGACCCTGTCCTCGGTCCTGCCGGTCACCGAGGAGCAGCGGCGCGAGGCGATCGAGATCGCCGCCGCCACCCACGGGGTGACCGGCGTGTCCGCCGAGGGCCTGGACGTGGAGCGGGCCCCGCGGCAGCGTTCCGCCGACTGACGCCGCGGGGCCGGGCCCGGAGGCCGGGGCGCCTCAGCCCTCGATCTCGGAGCGGTCGCCGCCCCAGAGGGTGTGGAAGACCCCCTCGCGGTCGGTGCGGCGGTAGGTGTGCGCGCCGAAGTAGTCCCGCTGGCCCTGGGTGAGGGCGGCGGGCAGCCGGTCCGCGCGCATCCCGTCGTAGTACGCCAGCGCCGCGGCGAACCCCGGCACCGGCACCCCCTCGGCGACGGCGAGGGACACGACGGACCGCCAGTCGTCCTGGGCCCGGCCGATCTCCCGCGCGAACTCCGCGTCCGACAGCAGCGACACCAGTCCCGGGTCGGCCTCGTAGGCGGCCGTGATCCGGTCCAGGAACGCGGCCCGGATGATGCAGCCGCCGCGCCAGATCCGGGCCACCGCGCCCGCGTCGATCCCCCAGCCGTACTCCGCGCTCGCGGCGGCGATCTGGTGGAACCCCTGCGTGTACGACACGATCTTGGACGCGTACAGCGCCTGCTCCACCCGGTCGGCGAACGCCTCGGCCCGCTCCGGCGGCAGCGGCCGGGCCGTCGGCCCCGGCAGCCCGCGGGAGGCGGCGCGCAGGTCGGCGTGGCCCGACAGCGACCGGGCGAACACCGCCTCGGCGATCCCCGACACGGGGACGCCCAGGTCCAGGGCGGTCTGCACCGTCCAGCGGCCGGTGCCCTTCTGCTCGGCCCGGTCCTGGACCACGTCCACGAAGGGCTTCCCGGTGGCGGCGTCCACGTGGGAGAGCACCTCGGCGGTGATCTCGATGAGGTAGGAGTCGAGGCGGCCGGTGTTCCAGCGCCGGAACACGTCGGCGATCCGCGCCGGGTCGTACCCCGCGATGTCGCGCAGCAGCTGGTAGGCCTCGCCGATGAGCTGCATGTCGGCGTACTCGATGCCGTTGTGCACCATCTTGACGAAGTGCCCGGCGCCGTCGGGGCCGACGTGGGTGACGCAGGGCGCGCCGTCGTCGGCCCGGGCGGCGATCCTCTCCAGCATCGGGCCCAGGGCCTCGTAGGACTCCGCGGACCCGCCGGGCATGATGCTGGGCCCGTTCAGGGCGCCCTCCTCGCCGCCGGAGACGCCGGTGCCGACGAAGTGGATGCCGCGCTCGCGCAGTTCGCGCTCGCGGCGCCGGGTGTCGGCGAAGTGCGCGTTGCCGCCGTCGACGATCATGTCGCCGGGCTCCAGCAGCGGGGCGAACTCGGCGATCACCGCGTCGGTGGGCTCGCCCGCCTTGACCATGACGACGAGGCGGCGCGGCCGCTCCAGGGCCGCCACGAACTCCTCGGCGGTCTCCGTCGCGACGAAGTCGCCTTCGCCGCCGAACTCCTCGACGAGGGCGCGGGTGCGCGCCGCCGTCCGGTTGTGCACGGCCACCGTGTAGCCGTTGCGCGCGAAGTTGCGTGCGAGGTTGCGCCCCATCACCGCGAGGCCTGTAACACCGATCTGAGCCGTACTGCCCATGTTCGTCCGCTCCTGGACCGAGAACCCGAATCCTCTCGACGGAGCGCCGCCCGGCGGGCCGTGGCGCGATCCGCCCGTACCCCTGGGACCCTACAAGCGCCCGCCGCCGCGGCGCGGTGTCCACGCGCCGGTGGCCCGGTGTGAAACGCCACCCCGGCCGCCGGAATCCCGGCGGGCGCGGCGGCGTTCCCCGCCGGATCCGGGGCTCGGGACCGCCCTCGTGGCGATCGGCGCCCGGATCGCGCAGGATGGGTGACCGGTGCGGGCGGACCGCCGCCCGCACGGCACCGACCGCAGACCGTTCGGAAGGCTCCTCTCTTGACCGCGACTCCACGGACCGCACCGCCCCTGCGCATCGGCCTGGGCCTGGCCGCCGTCGGGCGGCCCGGCTACATCAACCTGGGCCGGGACACGGACCTGCCCGCCGTGCGCTCGCCCGAGGCGCTGCGGGAGCGGGCGTTCGCCCTGATGGACGCCGCCTACGAGCGCGGCGTGCGCTATTTCGACGCCGCCCGCTCCTACGGCCTGGCCGAGGAGTTCCTGGCCGGGTGGCTGGCGGCCCGGCCCCGGGTCGCGGACGTGGTGGTCGGCAGCAAGTGGGGCTACACCTATACCGCCGGCTGGCGCACCGACGCCGACGTCCACGAGGTCAAGGACCACGGCGTCGCCGAGTACCGCCGCCAGCTCGCCGAGACCCGCGCGCTGCTCGGCGGCCGGTTGGGTATCTACCAGGTCCACTCGGTGACCCCCGAGAGCCCGGCGCTGGGCGACACCGGGCTGCACGGGGAGCTGGCCCGGCTGGCCGCCGAGGGGGTGACCGTCGGCCTGTCCACCAGCGGCCCCCGCCAGGCGGAGACCATCCGCGCGGCGCTGGAGGTCACGGTGGGCGGGCGGCCCCTGTTCAACAGCGTGCAGAGCACCTACAACGTGCTGGAGCGCTCCGCGGGCGAGGCGCTGGCGCAGGCGCACGCCGAGGGCCGCACGGTGATCGTCAAGGAGGCCATGGCCAACGGCCGCCTGGCCGGGCCGCACCTGGCACCGGAGCTGGAGCCGGTGGCGCGGATCGCCCGCGAAACGGGTACGACGAGTGACGCCGTCGCGTTGGCGGCCGTCATCGCGCAGCCCTGGGCCGACATCGTCCTCTCCGGGGCCGCCACCGTCGACCAGCTCGCCGCCAATCTCCGCGCCGCCGACATCGTCCTGGACCCCGGACAGCGGGACCGGCTCGCCGCGCTGGCCGAGCCCGCCGACGCCTACTGGGCGCGGCGGTCCCGGCTGGCCTGGCACTGAGACCCGCCCGACCGTCCCCACACCGAACGGAGCACCGATGACCCACTTCCTGCCGTCCGCCGACCCGGTCGCGACCGCCGCGCGCGGGCTCGCCCTGGCCCATCCCGGCCTGATCGAGGTCCACGAGGACCCCCTGTTCCTGCGCGCGAGGACCCGCGCCCCGGGCCGCGCCGTCGCGCTGGTGTCGGGCGGCGGCTCCGGGCACGAGCCGCTGCACACCGGCCTGCTGGGGCCCGGCGGCCTGGACGCCGTCTGCCCGGGCGCGGTCTTCGCCTCCCCGCACAACCGGCAGATCCACGCGGCCTGCGCGGCCGTCGCCGGGGACGGCGGGGTCCTGCTCATCGTGAAGAACTACACCGGCGACGTCATCAACTTCGGGATCGCCGCCGAGCGCCTGCGCCACGAGGGGGTCCCGGTCGCCACCGTCCTGGTCGACGACGACCTGGCCACCGACGGCGAGGACTCCGCGACCGGCCGCCGCGGCACCGCGGCGACCGTCGTGCTGGAGAAGCTGCTCGGCGCCCGCGCCGACCAGGGGGCCGGGCTCGACGAGCTCGCCGACCTGGGCGCGCGGATCGTGGCGCGCTCGCGCAGCATCGCGGTGGCCGCCCGGGCGCAGACCTCCCCGGCGACCGGGGAGCCCGCCTTCGCCCTGGACGCCGGGACCCTGGAGTACGGGGTGGGGATCCACGGAGAACGCGGCACGGGCACCGTCGAGCGCCTCCCCGTCGAGAAGCTGGTGGAGCGCATGGCCGACGACCTGCTCGCGGCCCTGCCCGCCGGGCAGGAGCGCGTGCTGGCGCTGGTCAACGGCCTGGGCGCCACCACCGGCCTGGAGCTGCACGCCGTCGGCTCGCTGCTGTACGACGCGCTGTCCGCGCGCGGCGCCGAGCCCCTGGCGGTGGTGCCCGGGACCTTCACCGCGGCCCTGGACATGTCCGGGTTCTCCCTCACCCTGACCCGGATGGAACCGGAGTGGGTGCAGCTGTGGACCGCGCCCTCGGACACCCCGCTGGTGCTCCCCTCCCGCACGCTGACGGCGGAGGCCGCGGCCGGGGCGGTGGTGCGGCCCGGGCCGGCCCCGGAGGCTGGGGACGCCGCCGACCCGTCCGGCCGGACCGTCCTGGACCGCTTCGCCGAGGCCGTCGCGGAGTCGCGCGACGACCTCACCGCGCTCGACCAGCTCGTCGGCGACGGCGACTTCGGCGACAACCTCCTGGGCGGGGTGCGCCGGGCTCAGGCCCTGGACGGGGCGGCGAGCGGCGGCATGGGGGCGCTGGCCCGGGCGTTCCTGGACGACGTGGGCGGTACCAGCGGGCCGCTCTTCGGCCTCCTGTTCCAGCAGCTCGGCGCGGTGTCCTGGCCGGAGGAGGGGGTGCCCGACGCGCGCTCGGCGGCGGAGGCCGCGGAGGCGGGCCTGGCCGCCGTCCGGCGGGTGGGCGGCGCCGAGGTCGGCGACAGCACCCTGGTGGACGCGCTCGCGCCCGCCGCACGGGCGCTGGGGGACGCCGCCCGGGACGGGGCGGACGCCCCCTTCAGCGCTGCGGCCGAGGCCGCGGCCCGGGGTGCGGCGGGCACAGCGGACCTCACCCCGCGGCGCGGCCGCGCCAGCTACGTGGGCGAGCGCGCCGTCGGGGTCCCCGACCCCGGTGCCCTGGGGGTGGCGCTGCTGTTCCTCGTCCTCGCGCGGGTCTACGAGCCGGAGGCGGCCGCGGGCCTGCCCGGCCTGCGGGAGGTCGCCGGCCGCTGACCGGGCCGGCCGGACGCGCCGGGGCGGGCCCCCTCCCCTTTCAGGGGGCCCGGCCCCGGCCCGTCATCCCCGGTGGTCGTGCAGTCCGAGCAGGTCGATGGCGGCCTGGCGCATCTCGACCTTGCGGACCTTGCCGGTGACGGTCATGGGGAACGCGTCGACGACGTGGACGCGGCGCGGGACCTTGTAGTGGGCCAGCCGCCCCTCGCAGAACTCCGCCAGCGCCCGCTCGGTGAGGGGTTCGGCGCCCGGGCGCATGATCACCCAGGCCATGAGCTCCTCGCCGTACTTGCGGTCGGGGACGCCGATGACCTGTACGTCCGCGATGTCGGGGTGGGTGTACAGGTACTCCTCGACCTCGCGGGGGTAGATGTTCTCGCCGCCGCGGATGACCATGTCCTTGATCCGGCCGACGATGTCGACGTAGCCCTCGTCGTCCATGACGGCCAGGTCGCCGGTGTGCATCCAGCGGGCGGAGTCGATGGCCTCGACGGTCTTGTCCGGTTCGTCCCAGTAGCCGAGCATCACCGAGTACCCGCGGGTGCACAGCTCCCCCGCCTCGCCGCGCGGCGCGGCGACGGTGGTGCCGGGGCGGACCACCTTCACCTCCAGGTGCGGCATGACCCGGCCGACGGTCTCGGTGCGGCGGCGCAGGTCGTCGTCGCGGCGGGTCATGGTGGACACCGGGGAGGTCTCGGTCATCCCGTAGCAGATGGCGACCTCGGCCATGTTCATCTCGCCGACGACCCGCTTCATGACCTCCACCGGGCAGGGCGAGCCCGCCATGATGCCGGTGCGCAGGGTGGACAGGTCGTAGCGGGCGAAGTCGGGGTGGTCGAGCTCGGCGATGAACATGGTCGGCACCCCGTACAGGGAGGTGCAGCGCTCGTCCTGGACGGCGCGCAGCGCGGCCGCGGGGTCGAACGCCGCGGAGGGCAGCACCATGCACGCGCCGTGGGAGGTGGCCGCCAGGTTGCCCATGACCATCCCGAAGCAGTGGTACAGCGGGACGGGCAGGCAGACCCGGTCGTGTTCGGTGTAGCCCAGGCCCCGGGCGACGAAGTACCCGTTGTTGAGGATGTTGTGGTGCGACAGGGTCGCGCCCTTGGGGAACCCGGTGGTGCCCGACGTGTACTGGATGTTGACGGGGTCGTCGCAGGACAGCTCGGCGGCGCGGGCGTCCAGGGCGCCGGGGTCGACGGTGCTCCCGGCCTCCACCAGGGCGTCCCAGTCGGGGGTGCCGATGAACACGGTCTCGGTGAACCGGATCTCGGCGAGCATCGCCCGGTAGTCGCTGGACCTGTGCGCGGTGGCGGCGACCATGAGCCGCATGCCGGACTGGCGGACCACGTAGTCGAGCTCGTGGGAGCGGTAGGCGGGGTTGACGTTGGTCAGGACCGCCCCGATGCGCGCGGTGGCGTACTGGGTGAGGACCCATTCGGCGTTGTTGGGGGACCAGATGCCGACCCGGTCGCCCCGGGCGACGCCGCGGGCCAGCAGGCCCCGGGCCACCGCGTCGACGGCCGCGTCGAACTCGGCGTAGGTCCAGCGGCGGCCGGTCTCGGCCTCGACCAGCGCTTCGCGGTCGGGGTGGCGGGCGGCGGTGCGCGCCAGGTTCGCGCCGATGGTGTCGCCCAGCAGGGGGGTGTCGGAGGTCCCGGACGCGTAGGAGAGTCGTGTGTCGCCCATGGGGCCGAGCATCGGGCACGCCGCCGGGGCCCGCCACCCCCTTTCGGGGGTGGTCGCCCGGCGGCGCCGGTGTGTAATCCTGGTCACACGGCCGTTCCGGCCGCCGTCCGCACGGCGGGAGGCGGCGGCCGTGCCCCGTGCCGACGGGGCGTCCGCCCGCACCCGCCGCGCCCGGTGGCCCACAGGAGGATCCGATGGCCCTCGCGCATCTCCCGTCCGGTTCCCTGGTGCCCCGGGCGTCCGTGCTCGTCCGCGCCGCCCTGGGCCGGGCGCGGCGCACCACCGGCCTGCCCGTGCTGTTCGGCGGCACGGCGGCGCCGGAGCGGACGGCGGTGCGGCTGACCGAGATCGCGGGGGCGCGCACCGACGCCCTGCGGGGGCTGGTGATCCGGGGCGGCAGCGGCCTGGGCGGGCGGGTGCTGGTCACCAGCCGGCCGGGCAGCGTGGACGACTACGTCGCCGACCGGCGGATCAGCCACGAGTACGACGCGCCGGTGGGCGCCGAGGGGCTGCGCGCGGTCGCCGCGGTGCCGGTCGTGGTGGCGGGGTCGGTGGCGGCGCTGCTGTACGGCGGGGTGCGCGAGCCGCTGCCGATCGGCGCGCGCACGGTGGCCGCGCTGGAGCACGCGGCATCCCGGCTGGCCGCCGAGCTGGCGGTGCGCGCGGAGGTGGAACGCCGGGTGGCGGGGGTGGAGACCGCCGAGATCACGCGGGCGGCGCGCGACCCGCGTACGGGGCCCGACTGGGAGCGGCTGCGCGAGGCGCACGCCGAGCTGCGGGCGATCGCCCAGGAGGTGACCGACCCGGAGCTGCGCGACCGGCTGCGCGGCGTGTGCGACCGGCTGTCCGGCCCGACCCCCGGGCGGGCGCCGGCCCCGGCGCTGGCGCCGCGGGAGGTGGACGTGCTCGCGCTGGTGGCCGTGGGCTGCGGCAACGCGGAGGTGGGCCGCCGCCTGGGACTGGGCGCGGAGACCGTCAAGAGCTACCTGCGCGGCGCGATGCGCAAGCTCGGCACCCACACCCGGATGGAGACGGTCGTGGCGGCCCGCCGGGCGGGCCTCCTGCCCTGACCGGCGCTCACGGGGACTCGGCCGGGGGCGCCTCGGCCAGCGACACGCTGTTGCCGTCGGGGTCGCGGGCGACGGCGTGCCGGACGCCGTTGCCGTAGGTCTCCACCGGTTCGTGGCCGGCGCCGTGGGCGGTCAGCCGCGCCAGGATCCGGTCGAGTCCGGTGACGCCGAGGGTGAGGATGCCGCCGCCGGCGCGGTCGGGGTGGGCGGCGACGACGACCCAGGCCGCCTCGTCCACCCGCCACATCGTCTCCTCGCCGACCACCTCGTCGGCGGGTCGGCCGAAGAGCGCCGTGTACCAGCCGAGCGAGGCCTCCAGGTCCGTGACCGGCAGGACCGCGTACAGGTGGGTCATCGAGGCCATGGGCGTCCCCTCTCTCCGTTCGCCGGCGGCGCCGGGCGCTCCGGCCCCCGGAGGGCGCAGGCTACCGCAGGCCGCCGACACCGGCCCGGGCGCCCCGCGGGGTGCCCGGGCCGGACGGGTCAGAAGGGGTAGTCGGGGATGTCGGGGCGGACGGTGAGCCACTGGGTCTCGGTGAACGCCTCGATGTTGGCCTGCGCCCCGCCGAACCGGGAGCCGGTGCCGGAGTCGCGCCACCCGCCGAACGGGGCGTTGGCCTCGTCGGCGACGGTGTGCTCATTGATGTGCAGCTTGCCGGTGTCGATGCGGTCGGCGATCCGCATGGCCTCGCCGACCTCGCCCAGCAGGCTGACCGACAGCGCGTACTCGGAGTCGTTGACCAGCGCGACCGCCTCCTCCGGGGTGGCGAACGGCAGCACCGGGGCGACCGGGCCGAACAGCTCCTCCCGCCAGGCGGGCATGTCCGGGGTGAGGTCGCACAGCACGGTCGGCCGGTAGAACAGCCCCTCGAAGGTGCCGCCCGCGGCGAGCCTGCCGCCCGCCTCGACGGTGGCGGTGACGATGCCGTGCACCCGCTCCAGCTGGCCCCGGTCGATGATCGGCCCCAGGGCGACCGACCCGGCGGCCGGGTCGCCGACGGGCAGGCGGCCGGCCCTCTCGGCCAGCGCCGCCACGTACTCCTCGTACAGGGACTCGTGGACCAGGTGGCGGCCGGTGCTCATGCAGATCTGGCCCTGGTGCAGGAACGACCCCGTCGCCCCGGCGGAGACGGCCCCGGCCAGGTCCGCCCCGGGCAGCACGACCTGGGCGTTGTTGCCGCCCAGTTCCAGGTGGGCGCGCTTGAGGTGGCGGGCGGCGGCCTCGCCCACCCTGCGGCCGGCCGGGGTGGAGCCGGTGAAGGACACCACGCGCACCGCGGGCGCGGTCACGACGGCCTCGCCCACGTCGGCGCCGCCGGGCAGCAGCTGGAGCACCCCCGCCGGCAGCCCGGCCTCCTCGAAGACGCGGACGATGGACACCCCGCCCGAGACGGTGGTGCGCGGGTCGGGCTTGAGCAGGACGGCGTTGCCCAGGGCCAGGGCGGGCGCGACCGAGCGGATGGCCAGGATGAGCGGGAAGTTGAACGGGGCGATGACGCTCACCACCCCGGCCGGGCGGCGGCGGGCGAACGACCAGTGGTCGTCGTTGGAGGTGAGGACGTCGCCGTGCGGGTGGGTGGGCAGGGCGGCCGCCTCGTGGCATTCGGCGGCGGCGATGGTCGTCTCCATGGCGGCCTTGGGCGGGATGCTCCCGGCCTCCCTGACGATCCAGTCCCGGATCTCCTCGGCGTGCCGCTCGAACAGGTCCCCGGCGCGGCGCAGCACGGCGGCGCGCTCGGCGGGGGTGCGGGCGGCCCACGCGCGGCGGGCGCCGTCGGCGCGCTCGGCGGCCTCGGCGACGTCGGCGGCGGTGGCCAGGCCGACCTCGCCCAGGGCCTCGCCGGTGGCGGGGGCGGTGACGGTACGGGTGGCGGGGGCGGGCCGCCAGCCGTCGGTGTGGATGCGCGACGACCAGCGGCCGTCCGCCAGCAGGGTCTCGGTCATGGGTACGGGCCTTCCCGGGGGGTGGTGGGGACGGTTTCGGTCAGTCGGCGTGCAGGACGACGGCCAGTCCCTGGCCGACGCCGATGCACAGGGCGGCCAGGCCCCAGCCGCCGCCGCGGCGGCGCAGCTCGTGGGCGAGGGCGCCCAGGACGCGGGCGCCGGAGGCGCCCAGGGGGTGGCCGATGGCGAGGGCTCCGCCGTTCGGGTTGACGATCGCCGGGTCCAGTTCGCTCCAGGAGCGGATGCAGGCCAGGGCCTGGGCGGCGAAGGCCTCGTTCAGCTCCACGACGGACAGGTCGCCCCAGCCGATCCCGGCGCGCTCCAGGGCGATCTCGGCGGCGCGGACCGGGCCGATGCCGAACACGTCGGGGTCGACCCCGGCCGCGCCGCGTCCCGCGATGCGGGCCAGCGGCCGCACGCCCAAGGCCTCGGCGGCGGAGGTGTCGCCGATGAGCAGGGCGGCGGCGCCGTCGTTGAGGGGGGAGGCGTTGCCCGCGGTGATGGTGCCGTCCTCCCGGAAGGAGGGCTTGAGGGCGGCGAGCCTGTCGGCGGAGGTGGCGCGGACGGACTCGTCGCGGTCGAGCGCGGCGCCGGGCACCTGGACGATCTCGTCGTCGAACACGCCCTGCTCCCAGGCCCGGGCGGCCCTGGTGTGGCTGGCCAGGGCGAAGGCGTCCTGGTCGTCGCGGCCGATGCCGTGGGCGGCGGCGAGTCCCTCGGTGGCCTCGCCCAGCGACACGGTCCACCGGCCGGGCATGCGCGGGTTGACCATGCGCCAGCCCAGGGTGGTGGAGTGCAGGGCGGCGTCGGCGGCGGGGAAGCCCTTGGCGGGTTTGGGCAGCACCCAGGGGGCGCGGCTCATGGACTCCACTCCCCCGGCCAGGACCAGGCGGGCGTCGCCGGTCTGGACGGCGCGGGCGGCCTGGATCGCGGCCTCCATGCCCGAGCCGCACAGGCGGTTGACGGTGACGCCGGGGACGGTGGTGGGCAGCCCGGCGAGCAGGGCGGCCATGCGGGCGACGTTGCGGTTCTCCTCCCCGGCGCCGTTGGCGTTGCCCAGGACGACCTCGTCGACGGCCCCGCCCTCCAGGGCGGGGGTGCGTTCGACCAGGGCGCCGACCACGTGGGCGGCGAGGTCGTCGGGGCGCACCCCGGACAGGGCGCCGCCGTAGCGGCCGAAGGGGGTGCGCACCGCGTCGAGGATGTGGACGTCGGCCATCACCGGGCCCCCGTTCCGGTCAGGGAGCGCAGCACCGACAGCTCGGTCGTGGTGGGCTCGGGGGTGGTCTCCGGGTCCGGGGCGACCCTGAGGTCCCAGCCGGTGGCGGCGCGCACCTCGTCGACGGTCACCCCGGGGTGCACGCCGGTGAGGACCAGTTCGCGGGTGTCGGGGTCGGGTTCCAGGACGCCCAGGTCGGTGATGACGCGGGTGGGGCCCCGGCCGCGCAGGCCCAGGCGCTCGCGGTCGCCGGGGCCCGAGCCGTGGCCGACGGAGGTCACGAAGTCGACCCGGTCGACGAACGCGCGCGTGCTGTGCCGGACGATGATGACGACCTCCCCGCAGGAGGCGGCGATCTCGGGGGCGCCGCCCGCGCCGGGCAGGCGCACCTTGGGGTCGGCGTAGTCGCCGATGACGGTGGTGTTGATGTTGGCGTAGCGGTCGATCTGGGCGGCGCCCAGGAAGCCGACGTCGATGCGCCCGGCCTGGAGCCAGAGGTTGAACACCTCGGGCACGGAGACGACCGCGTCGGCGCTCTCGGCCAGCACGCCGTCGCCGATGGACAGCGGCAGGTGGGCGGGGACGGTGCCCAGGGTGCCGGACTCGTAGATCATCCACAGGCCCGGAGCGTGGGTGCGGCGGGCCAGGTTGGCGGCGGTGCTGGGCAGGCCGATGCCGACGAAGCAGGACATGCCGTCGCCCAGGGCGCGGGCCGCGGCCACGGTCATGATCTCGTCGGAGGTCCAGTCGGAGGTCCGGGTCGCGGTGGTCACAGGGCGGTCCCCTCGGGGGTGGCGGCGGGCGCGGTGGCGGTGAGGTCGGCGAGCCAGCGGGTGAAGGCCTCGCGGTCGCGGCCGACGGCGTCCCAGGACCTGTACGCCTCGTTGTCGCGCTCGTAGTAGCCGTGCGCGTAGGAGGGGGCGGCGCCGCCGGGGACGACGCTGACGCGGTCGACCACCCGGGCGGGGAGGACGACCTGGCCGGGGACGGGTTCGAGGGTGTCGACGACCTCCTCGACGGTCACCAGGACCCGGTCGGCGGCCAGGGCGGCCTCCTTCTGGATGCCGATGATGCCCCACATCTGGACGTTGCCCGCGCGGTCGGCGCGCTGGGCGTGGATGACCGTGACGTCGGGGTTGAGGGCGGGGACGGCGGCCAGCTCCTGCCCGGTGAAGGGGCAGACGACGGTCTTGATGTGGGGGTTGTGCGCGACCAGGTCGGTCCCGCTGTAGCCGCGCAGGACGGCGAAGGGCAGTCCGGAGGCGCCGGCGAGGTAGCGGTTGGCCATCCCGGCGTGGCTGTGCTCCTCGATCTCCAGGGGGACGGGCCAGCCGGTGGTGACGGCGTCGCGGAACCGGTGCAGGGAGCCGACCCCGGGGTTGCCGCCCCAGGAGAACACGAGCCTGCGGGCGCAGCCGGCGCCGATCATCCGGTCGTAGACGATGTCGGGGGTCATCCGGACCAGGGTGAGGTCGCGCAGCCCCTGGCGGATGATCTCGTGCCCGGCCTCGACGGGGATGAGGTGGGTGAACCCCTCCAGGGCGACCGTGTCGCCGTCGTGGACGAGTTCGGCGATCGCCTCGTCCAGTGGCGCGATCATGAAGGACCTTCCGTTCGTATAGCGAACCATTGTTCTCAAAGCGAACAACTGAGGAGACCGTAACGCCGCCACCGGAGATCCGTCAAGGTCGCGCGCCCCCGGCGGGGCGGGGCGGGCACGCGGAAGGGCGCCGCGGCCCGGCCTCCGCCGGGGCGCGGCGCCCCCTGCCCGCGGACCGGGGCTCCCGGGCCGGTCCGCGGGCGCCCTCAGGCGCGCCCGCCGCGTTCGAGCTCGTGGCGCAGGCCCTCCAGCTCGGCGCCGCCGGACATCTGGTGGACCAGGTCCTCGGGCCGGACCTCGGAGCGGGCGGCGTCCAGCACGACCTCGCCCAGGTCGAGCACCACGAAGTGGTCCCCGACCAGGTGGGCGTGGTGCGGGTTGTGGGTGATGAACACGACCCCCAGCCCCTCCTCGCGGGCGGCGGCGATGTACTTGAGCACCATCCCCGACTGCTTGACGCCCAGGGCGGCGGTGGGCTCGTCCAGGATCAGCACCCGCGCGCCGAAGTACACGGCCCGGGCGATCGCCACCACCTGGCGCTGGCCGCCGGACAGCTTCCCCACGGGCGCGTCGATGTCGGGCAGGACGATGCCCATCCGGCGCAGCTCGGCGTCGGCGATCCGCCGCATCCCCGCGGCGTCCGCCATCGAGAACGGGCCCCACCGCAGCAGCTTCTCCTTCCCGAGGAAGAAGTTGCGCCACACCGGCATCAGCGGCGCCATCGCCAGGTCCTGGTGGACGGTGGCGATGCCCAGATCGCGGGCCTGGCGCGGGGAGGACAGGGCGACCTCCCGCCCGTCCACCCGGTACACCCCGGTGGTGGGCGGGTGCAGCCCGGCGATGATCTTGATCAGCGTGGACTTGCCCGCGCCGTTGTCGCCCAGGATGCAGGTCACCTCCCCGGCCCGCACCACCAGGTCCACCCCGGTGAGCGCCCGGACGGTGCCGAAGGCCTTGCCGACCCCGGCCAGTTCCAGCAGAGGCGCGTCGGTCATGTCGTCCCCCTGTCGGCCTGGGCGCGGAACCACGCGTTGAGGACGACGGCGGCCAGCAGCATCGCGCCGACGAAGAACATCACCCAGTAGTTGTCCCAGCCCGCGTACACGATGCCCTGCCGGGTCATCCCGTAGATGAGCGCGCCGACCGCCGCGCCCACCACCGTCCCGTACCCGCCGGTGAGCAGGCAGCCGCCGACCACCGCCGCCATGATGTACAGCAGCTCGTTGCCGATGCCCTCGCCGGACTGGACGGTGTTGAACGCGAAGAGCAGGTGCATGCCGGAGAACCAGGCGAAGAACCCCACCGTCATGAACAGCCCGATCCTCACCCCCGCCACCGGCACGCCCATCGCCCGGGCGGCCTCGGCGTCACCGCCCACGGCCTGGATCCAGTTGCCGACCCGGGTACGCAGCAGCACCCAGGTGGCCAGCGCGGTGAACAGCGCCCACCACAGCACGGTGACGCGCAGGTCCAGCCCGCCCACCGGGAAGGACGACGCGAACACCGCCCGGGCCGAGGCGAACCCGTCCATGTCGGAGATGTTCCGGGTGGACACCCCGTCGACGACGATGCGGGTGATCGCGACGTTGAGCCCTTGGAGCATCAGGAACATCGCCAGCGTCACCAGGAAGCTGGGCAGCCGGGTGCGCACCAGGATCCACCCGTTGAGGAACCCGATGCCCAGCGACACCGCCAGCGCGATCGCCACCCCGGCCCACACGTTGAGCCCGAACCACCAGGCGGTCATCGAGGCGGTGAGCGCCGAGGAGACCACCGCG
This sequence comes from Nocardiopsis changdeensis, assembly GCF_018316655.1. Classification (GTDB taxonomy): domain Bacteria; phylum Actinomycetota; class Actinomycetes; order Streptosporangiales; family Streptosporangiaceae; genus Nocardiopsis; species Nocardiopsis changdeensis. The sequence continues at coordinate 3,976,687 of NZ_CP074133.1, forward strand.
ACCCCGGCCGACAGGTCGAACTCGCCGCCGATCATCAGCAGCGACACCCCGACCGCCATGATGCCGATGGTCGACGCGGCGTACAGGACCGTGCCCATGGCCGAGGCGGTGCGGAAGGGCTCGGCCACGGCGAAGAACACCGCGAACACCACCGCCGCGCCCAGCAGCGACCCCAGTTCGGGCCGGGTGGCCAGGCGGCGCAGCGGCGACCGGCGGTTCGGCCCCGCCGCGCCCTGTCCCCCGCCCGCGGCGGGGTCCGGCGCCCGGAGCGCCTCCGTGCCCGCCATGGCTACCGGGTCCCCCTCTCCGCGTACTCGGCGACCTGCTCGATGTTGGTCCCGTCGATGAACGCCGGGCCGGTCAGGACGGCCTCGCCGCCGCCGAGGGTGTTGCCGTTGGTGTTGAACAGCCACAGGGAGTCGACCGCCAGATAGCCCTGGAGGTAGGGCTGCTGGTCGACGGCCCAGGCGACGTCGCCGGCGCGGACCAGTTCGACGAGTTCGGCGCTGGTGTCGAAGGTGGCCACGGTGGCCTGGGACCCCGCGTCGGCGACGGCGTCCACGGCGGTGACGGCGATGGGCGCGCCCAGGGCCGCCACGTGGTCGACGTCGGCGGACTCCTCCAGGCGGGAGGAGACGGTGGAGCGCACCTCGGGCATGTTGGCGCTGTCGACGTACAGGACCTCGGACTCGCCGTCGAAGGTCTCGGCCAGTCCCTCGCAGCGCGCCTCCAGGGAGACGTTGCCCTGCTCGTGGATGACGCAGACGGCGTTCCGGGCCCCCTCCTCGTTGAGGCGCTCGCCGTAGGCCTCCCCGGCCAGGCGCTCGTCGGTGCCGAAGTACTGCTGGACGCCCATGTCCTGCCACTGGTCCATGCCGGCGTTGAGGGCGACCACGGGGATGCCCGCCTCGGTGGCGGCGGTGACGGCGTCCCGCATGGCGTCGGGCGAGGGCAGGGTGACGGCGATGCCGTCGACGCCGCGGTCGACGGCGTTCTGCACGAGGTTGGCCTGCTCGGAGGCCTCGGGGTCGGCGGTGTACTCCAGGTTCACGCCGCTCTTCTCGGCCGCGGCCTCGGCGCCGGTGCGGACGATGTCCCAGAAGGTGTCGCCCTGGACCTGGTGGGTGATCATCGCGATGGTCAGCTCGGGGGCCGGGGCGCCGTCTCCGGCGGGTTCCCCGCGTCCCCCCTCGGAGCTGCACGCGGTGGCGGCCAGCAGTGTCGCGGCGGCCAGGGCCAGTGAGGTGCGGGGTTTCGGGCGTTGCATGGGTCGTGGGCCCTCTCGGTCGGGGGACGGTTCGGTGGTGCGGCGGGCCGGGTCAGGGCCTCCTCTGGCGGCGGGCGCCCAGGCCGCAGGAGTTGAGGTAGCGGCGGGTGCGCTCGGCGATGGGCGCGGGCACGTCGGGCTCGCACGGGTACAGGTCCTGTTCGACGATGACGAACAGGCGGGCGTCGACCTCGCGGAGCGCTTCGATGACGGCGGCGGGGGCGGGCTCCCCGGCGGGCGGTTCCACGCACACCCCCAGTTCGACGGCCTCGCCGAAGGACAGGCCCTCGGCGTGGACGCGGCGCAGGACCGCCGGGTCCATCTGCTTGATGTGGACGTAGCCGACGCGTTCGGCGTAGCGGTGGATCAGGTCCACGGCGTCGCCGCCACCGTAGGCCACGTGCCCGGTGTCCAGGCACAGCGACACCAGGTCGGAGTCGGTGGCGTCGAGGAAGCGCTCGATCTCGGGCTGGGTGAGCACGTGGGTGTCGGCGTGGGGGTGCAGGCACAGCCGCACGCCGTAGTCGCCCAGGAGCATGCGGCCCAACTCGTCGGCGGTGGCGGTGAGCTCGGCCCACTGGCGGGCGTCCAGGTGGGGCGGTTCGGTGTAGGCGCCGGTCTTCTCGTCGCGGAACATGGGCGGGATCAGCACGAGGTGGCGGGCGCCCACGGCGGCGGTGAGCCCGGCGACGGCGCGCACCACGGCCACGGTGTCCTCGCGGGCGCGGGGGTCGTGGAGGTTGCCGAACGCGGTGCCGCCGCTGACCTTCAGCCCCCGGCGGCCCACCTCGTCGGCGAGCCGGTCGGGGTCGGTGGGCAGGTAGCCGTAGGGGCCCAGTTCGAGCCATTCGTAGCCGGTGGCGGCGAGCTCGTCGAGGAAGCGGTCCCAGGGGACCTGGCGTTCGTCGTCGGGGAACCACACCCCCCAGGAGTCGGGGGCCGATCCCAGGATCAGCCGGTCCTGGGCGGGGCCGGTGGCCTCTGTCATCCGTTCGGTCCCTTTCTGAAGGCGATGGGCTACAGGTGGTGGCGGCGGGCGGTGCGGGCGCGCTCGTAGGCCTCGCGGGCCCGGCGCGTGGTGTCGAGCTCGGAGGTCTGGGCGACGGGCACGTCCCACCAGGCGCCGGAGTCGGGCCCGGGGGCGCGGGGGTCGGTGCGCACCTCGATGACGGTGACCCCCGTACCGTCGCGGGCGCCGCGCAGGGCGTCGCGCAGGTCGTCCAGGGTGCGGGCGCGGACCGCGCGGGCGCCCAGGGAGGCGGCGTTGGCGGCCAGGTCGATCGGCAGCGGCGGTCCGTCGTCGCGCCCGGTGACGGGGTCGCGGCGGCGGTGGGCGGTGCCCAGGCGCTGGGAGCCGACCGACTCCGACAGCCCGCCGATGGAGGCGAAGCCGCGGTTGTCCACGACGACGACGGTGACCTTGAGGTCCTCGGCGACCATGGTGGCGATCTCCTGGGCCATCATCAGGTAGGAGCCGTCGCCGACCAGGACGACGACCTCCCGGTCGGGGGCGGCCATGCGCACCCCCAGCCCGGCGGCGACCTCGTAGCCCATGCAGGAGTAGGCGTACTCGACGTGGTAGGCCTTGGGGTCGCGGGCCCGCCAGAGCGCCTGGAGGTCGCCGGGCATGCTCCCGGCGGCGTTGACCACCACGTCGCGGTCGTCGAGGACGTCGTTGAGCACGCCCAGGACGGCGGTCTGGGCGAGCAGGCCGTCGGCCGCCGGGGCGCGGTGCAGGCGGTCGACCTCGGCGGCCCAGTCCGCCGCCAGCTCCCGGGCGCGGCGTTCGTGCGCGGCGGGGACGCGGTACCCGTCCAGGGCGGCGCGCAGGGCGGCCAGGGCCTCGCGGGCGTCGGCGACCACGGTGTGGGCGCCGAGCTTGACCGCGTCCGCGCGGGCGATGTTGACGTTGACCAGCCGCACGCCGGGGTCGCCGAACACGCTGCGGCTGGCGGTGGTGAAGTCGCTGTAGCGGGTGCCCACCCCGACGACCACGTCGGCGTCGGCGGCCAGGGCGTTCGCGGCGGCGGTCCCGGTGGCGCCCAGCCCACCGACCGAGCACGGGTGGTCCCAGGGCAGGGCCCCCTTGCCGGCGTGGGTGTCGGCGACGGGGATGCCGGTGGCCTCGGCCAGCGCCCGCAGCTCGGCCGCCGCCCCGGAGTAGACCACCCCGCCCCCGGCGACCAGCAGCGGGCGCCGCGCGGCGCGGACCGCGGCGGCGGCTCGTTCCAGGGCGGCGGTGTCGGGGCGGGGCCGGTCCACGTGCCAGACGCGGTCGCGGAAGAACGCCTCGGGCCAGTCGTGGGCCTCGGCCTGCACGTCCTGGGGCAGGCACAGGGTGACGGCGCCGGTCTCGGCGGGGTCGGTGAGCACCCGCATCGCGGCCAGGGCCGCGGGGACCAGCTGTTCGGGCCGGGTGACGCGGTCCCAGTACTTGGAGACCGGGCGCAGGGCGTCGTTGACGGTGGCGTCCCCCGCCCGGGTGTCCTCCAGCTGCTGGAGCGCCGGGTCCACCGCGCGGGTGGCGAACATGTCCGAGGGCAGTAGCAGGACCGGGAGCCGGTTGGTGGTGGCCAGGGCGGCCCCGGTGACCATGTTGGTGGAGCCGGGCCCGGTGGAGGCGGTGCAGGCGAAGGCCGACAGCCGGTCGCTCGCCTTGGCGTAGGCGGTGGCCGCGTGCACCATGGCCTGCTCGTTGCGGGCCGGGTGGTAGGGCAGGTCGGCCTCGCCGGTGACGGCGGCCTGGAGCAGGGCCTGGCCCAGCCCGGCGACGTTGCCGTGGCCGAAGACGCCCCACACCCCGGCGATGAGGCGGCGGCGCCCGCCGTCGCGTTCGGTGTACTGGGCGGCCAGGAACCGGACCAGTGCCTGGGCGGTGGTCAGGCGCACGGTGTCCCCGCTCATCGGCCCTCCCCCGGCCCCTGGGCGGTGCACAGCGGCAGCCGCGGGTCCGTCGGCAGACCGGCCCAGGTGTCGCGGACCCAGCCGTGGGCGGGGTCGTCGGTGATGTGCCAGGCGCGCTCGTCGCCCGGCCCGGCCATGACGTTCAGGTAGTACAGGTCGTAGCCCGGGGCGGCCATGGAGGGCCCGTGCCAGCCGTGCGGGATGAGGACGACGTCCTCGGAGCGCACCTCGGCGAGCAGGTCGGCGGGCCGGTCGTGGTCGCCGTAGACCCGCTGGTAGCCCATGCCGGGGCCGCGGGGGCCGCGGGCGACCTCGAAGTAGTAGATCTCCTCCAGCTCGCACTCGGTGCCGGTGGCCTCGTCGTGCTTGTGCGGCGGGTAGGAGGACCAGTTGGCGGCCGGGGTGAGGACCTCGCAGCAGATGAGCCGGTCGGCCTCGAAGCTCTCGGGGGTGCACAGGTTGTTGACCTGGCGGGAGGCCTGACCTGCGCCGCGCAGCTCCACCGGGACCTTCTCGGCGGGCCCGTAGCGGGCGGGCAGGCGCCGCTCGCAGCGGGCCGAGGGCAGGGCGAAGCGGCCGCCCCCGGCGGAGGCGACGGTCGCGTGGGCGTCCCGGGGTAGGTAGGCGAAGTCGCTGACCCGCGAGAACACGTCCCTGCGGCCGGTCAGCCCGAACACCTCCCCCTCCCCGGTGGTGACGGTGCAGCCGCCGTCCAGGGGCAGGACCAGGGTCTCGGCCCCGCCGGTGGCGATGCGCGCGCTCGCGCCCGGGGCCAGGTGCAGCACCCGCAGCCCGGAGTAGGTCCATCCGGCGGCCTCGGGGGTGACGACCGTGCGGAAGGGCGGCGCCGCGGTGCTGAGCGCCGGGAGGTGGTGGCGGTGTTCGGTGGATGTCACAGGAGCCCCACTGCGGTGTCGACTGCGGCCTCGACGTCGTCGTCGGCCGGGTACAGGAGTGAACGGCCCACCGTCAGTCCGATGACGGTGGGCAGGGTCAGGGCCTCGGCCCAGCGCTCGTAGGCGGCCTCGGGGTCGGCGGCGGCCTCGCCGCCCAGCAGGACCACGGGCAGGGTGCTGGCGGCGGCGACGCGCTCCATCCCGTCCACCACCGGCAGCTTGAGCCAGGTGCGGGCGGAGGAGTCGCCCAGCCCCGAGGCGATCGCGGCGGCGCGGGCCACCGCCTCGGTGGACAGGTCGTTGCGCAGCACGCCGCCGCTGCGCCGGGAGACGAAGGGTTCGACCATCGCCACCAGGCGGGCGGCGTTGAGCAGGCTCACCGCCCGGCCGCAGTGCTCCAGGACGGGTGCGGTGCGGCCGTCGGCGTAGTCCAGGCGCAGCAGCATCTTGCCGCCCTGGAGTCCGGCGCGGACCAGGCCGTCGGGGGTGTAGCCGGTGAAGCGGTCGTCGACCTCCCAGTCGGCCCCGGCCAGGCCGCCCCGGTTCATGGAGCCGAACACGGACTTGCCGTTCAGGGCGCCGAGCAGCAGCAGGTCCTCGACGAGGTCGGCGGTGGCCAGCACCCCGGTCACCCCGGGCCGGGCCAGGGCGGTGCACAGCCGGTCGAGCAGGTCGACGCGGTCGGCCATGGCGAGCGGGCGGCCCCCGGTGGCCAGGGCGCCGCGGGCCGGGTGGTCGGCGGCGATGATGAGGACCCGCCCGGTGGGCCCGACCGGGGAGGCGGGCCGGGCCCGGTCGGCGGCGGCCCGGGCGATGGCGTCGGGGCGGTGGACCCGGGTGGCGACCAGGTCGCGGTAGCGGTCGGCGATCACGGTGCCTCCCCCGCCGGTCCGCGGTCGGCGGGCGGGGGCTCCCGCCCGGGCTCCCCCAGCAGGTGTCGGACCTCGGCGGTGGTGGGCATGGCGTCGGCGCAGGACAGCCGGGAGGCGACGATGGCCCCGGCGGCGTTGGCGAACCGGGCGGTCTCGGCGACGCCCCAGCCGGCGAGCAGCCCGTGGGACAGGGCGCCGCCGAAGGCGTCCCCGGCGCCCAGGCCGTTGACCACATCCACGGGGACCGGGGGTTCGCGGTGGACGGCCGCGGCGGTCGCGATCAGGACCCCCTCGGGGCCCTGTTTGACCACGGCGGTCTCCAGGCCCAGGTCCAGGCCGCGCCGGGCCGCCTCGTCGGCGTCGCGGGTGCCCACGGCGACCTCCCACTCGTCGAGGTTGCCGCAGGCGGCGGTGACCAGGGGCAGGGCCCTGGCGGCCTGGGCGCGGGCGTCCTCGCGGGAGTCCCAGAACATCGGCCGGTGGTCCAGGTCCAGGACGGTGTGGCCGCGGCGGCCGCGGACGCGCAGGGCCTCCAGGGTGGCGGTGCGGGAGGGCTCCCGGCACAGGCCGGTGCCGGTGACCCAGAACAGGCCGGCCCCGGCGATGGCGCCTTCGTCCAGTTCGTCGGCGCCGATGAGCAGGTCGGGGGCGGGGTCGCGGCCGTAGAAGTACAGCGGGAAGTCGTCGGGCGGGAAGACCTCGCACAGGGTGACGGGGGTGGCGGTGCCCGGGACGGCGCGCACGTGCCGGTCGTCCACCCCGAACCCGGCCAGGGCCCGGCGCACGAACCGGCCCAGCGGGTCGTCGCCCACCCGGGTGAGGACGGCGGCCGAGCGGCCGTGCCGGGCGGCGGCCACGGCGACGTTGGTGGGGCTCCCTCCCAGGTACTTGCCGAAGGAGGTGACCTCGTCCAGGCCCACTCCGACCTGGTCGGGGTAGATGTCGACGCCGACCCGGCCCATGGTGAGGACCTCGGCGGGGGCGGACGGTCCGGCGGGGCGGGGCCCGGTCGCGGGTCCGTCGGGGGCGGTGGTCACGCGGTCTCCTCCCTCTCTGCTCGCCGGCGCCGGTTCAGGGCCGGACCTCGTCCACCCGGACCGGCCGGTGCTCGCGCCTGGACAGGTCGGCGGCGTCGGCGACGAGTACGGCCTCCAGCGCGTCGGCGACCGTGCACGGGCTGGGCGTGCCGTCGCGGACCATGGCGATGAACGCGGCGATCTCCGCCTCGTAGGCGGGGGTGAACCGGGACCAGAACTCCTCCCAGGGGTCGCCCGCGGGGAACGCGGTGCCGGGTTCGGCCGAGCGCAGGGGGACCCGGTCGTCGAGTCCGACGGCCAGGGTGGCGTGTGTTCCGGCCAGTTCCATGCGCACGTCGTACCCCGCGCCGTTGTACCTCGACCCCTGGAGGGTGGCCAGGGTCCCGTCGGACAGCCGCAGCACGGCGGCGGAGGTGTCGACGTCGCCGTGTTCGGCGAAGTAGTCGGCGCCCCGGCCGGCCCCGTAGGCGAAGACCTCCTCGACCTCCCGGCCGGTGACCCAGCGCAGGATGTCGAAGTCGTGGACGTGGCAGTCGCGGAACAGGCCCCCGGACCCGGCGACGTAGGCGGCGGGCGGCGGGGCCATGTCGCAGGTGGTGGCGTGGACCCGGTGCAGCTCGCCCAGCTCGCCGTCGCGCAGGGCCCTGTGGGCGCGCCGGTACCCGGCGTCGAAGCGGCGCATGAAACCGATGTGCACCCGGGCCCGGGCGCGTTCGACCTCGGTGAGCACGTGCACGGTCTCGGCGACGGTGGGGGCGACGGGTTTCTCGCAGAAGACGGGGATCCCGGCGGCGGCCCCGGCGAGGATGAGGCCGGGGTGGGCGTCGGTGGCGGCGGTGACCACGAGGGCGTCGACCGCCCCGGGGGCGAGGAGGTCCTCGACCCGCTCGGCCGCCCGGGCGCCGGTGCGCTCGGCGGCCGCGCGGGCGCGGGCGGGGTCGAGGTCGGCGACGAGCAGGTCGCCGACCTCGGGTCGGGCCGCCAGGGCGGCGGCGTGCGAGAGTCCGATGCGTCCGGTTCCGATGAGGCCAATGCGCATGGAGCGCCCTTTCGAGAACGGGGGGGTGTGTGCGTCACGTCACACCGGCGCCCCCATCGTCACGCCGACCCTCCCCGGTGTCAAGAGTTTGTCTAGACATATGGACATCATGATCTCCGGTCAATCTGTACACTGGCACCGTGACCCAGACGCCCCTGTCGATCCCGTTGGACCGCGCCAGCCCGATCCCCCTCTACTTCCAGGTGGCCCGGGAGATCGAGCGCCGCATCCTGGACGGCGAGCTGGCGGCGGGCACCCGCCTGGAGAACGAGGTGGTGCTGGCCGACCGGCTCGGCCTGTCCCGGCCGACCCTGCGCCGCGCCATCGGGTACCTGGTCGACCGGGGCCTGCTGGTGCGCAGGCGCGGGGTGGGCACCCAGGTGGTACGGCCCCGGGTGCGCCGCCCGGTGGAGCTGTCCAGCCTCTACGACGACCTCACCCGCGCCGGGGAGGAGCCGCGCACCGAGGTGCTGCGGCTGGTCGTGGAGGAGCCGCCCCCGGCCGTGGCGGCCGTCCTGGAACTGCCCGAGGGGGGCCGGGCGTACACGATCGAGCGGCTGCGCCGCATCGGCGACGGGCCGCTGGCGCTGATGCGCAACCACGTGCCCGCGGACCTGGTCCGCCTGGACGAGGACGCCCTGCGCGACCACGGGCTGTACCAGCTGCTGCGGGCGGCGGGGGTGCGGCTCAAGGTCGCCTCCCAGAGCATCGGGGCGCGCGTCGCCACCGCCGCCGAGGCGCGGGTGCTGGAGGAGCGGCGCGGGGCGCCGCTGCTCACCATGGACCGCACCGTCTACGACGACGTGGGCCGGGTGGTGGAGCACGGCTCCCACCTGTACCGGGCCTCGCGGTACTCCTTCGAGCTGACCCTCACCGGCTGACCCTCCGGGCAGCGGCGCCGGGGGCCGTGCCCGGCGTGTCCGCTCCCCTTCCGCGGGGCGGCCCGGGAAGGTGGCGGACATGACCACCACCGCCGCCCGGACCGGGTTCGCCGGACTCGCCCTGACCCGGCTGGCCGAACTGTTCATCCTGCTGCTCGGCCTGTTCCTGATCTTCGGCGGGGACCCGGAGGAGGACCTCGGCTTCCTGTTCCTGTGGGACGCGGCCGTCCTGCTCTACCTCGCCGTCGGCATCTGGAGCGTCCGCCGCCGCGCGCTGGGGGCACCGGGGGCCGCCGGCGGCGTTCCCCGGCCGCGCCGCCGGTGGGAGCGCGTCCTGCGGCCCAAGCGGTTCATCCTGGTCTTCCCGGTGCTGGCGGGCTTCGCCGGGCTCAGCGCCGCCCTGCTGGTACTGGACTTCAGCGGCGACGACGTCCTGGGCACGGCGATCGCGGCCTTCGGCGCCCTCACCATGGTCCTGGGCTGGATCCTGCTGCACTCGGGGTACGCGCGCTCCTACCGCGCCCGGAACGAGGACGAACGCGGCCTGGAGTTCCCCTGCACGGAGCACCCGACCATGCCCGACTACCTGTACTTCTCCTTCGTCATGGGGTCGACGTTCGCGGTGTCCGACGTGGCGGTGGTCAGCACCCGGATGCGCTGGCACGTGATGCTCCACGGCATCCTCGCGTTCTTCTACAACGCGGTCGTGCTGGCCACCGCCATCGGCGTGGTCACCGGGGGCTGACCCCGTCCGGCACGCCGCGGCGCCGGGGGGCCCTCAGGCGTCGGGGAAGAGCGCGGCGCGCAGGGCGTCGGTCTGCGCGCGGCGGAAGCCCCTGACCACCCCCGTGTCCGCGAAGGGGACCTCGAACCCGTGGAAGGCGCCGGGCACGATGCTCAGCGCGCACGGCACCCCGGCCTCCTCCAGGCGGCGGGCGTAGGCCACGTCCTCGTCGTGGAACAGGTCGTTGGTGCCCACCCCGATCCACGCCGGGGGCAGCCCCGACAGGTCCTCCCGGCGCGCGGGGGCGGCGTAGGGCGACACCCCCTCCGAGCCCGGCGGGCGGCCCAGCAGGGCGCTCCAGGCGTAGCGGTTGGCCGAGGGCGACCACAGGTACATGTTCGCCGTGTCGATATCGGTGCGCAGCGCCGTGCGGTCGTCGAGCATCGGGTACACGAGTAGCTGGAACACCGGCCGCGGCCCGCCCCGGTCGTGGCACAGCAGCGCCAGCGCGGCGGCCAGGCCGCCCCCGGCGCTGGCCCCGCCGACGGCGATGCGCCCGGGGTCGATGCCCAGCTCACCGGCGGAGGCGGCCATCCACTCCAGCGCGGCGTGGACGTCCTCCAGGCCGGCCGGGGCCGGGTGGCGCGGCGCCAGGCGGTAGCGGACGGCGACCACGGTGATGCCCAGCTCGCGGGCGAACCCGACACTGCCCCGCTCGTCCTGCGCGGGGTGGCCGATCAGGTGCCCGCCGCCGTGGACCCACAGCAGCGCGGGGGTGGTGGACGGGGCGGACCGGGGCCGGTAGACCCACACCTCGACCGGCGGCGCCCCGGCGGGGCCGGGCACCGTGCGGTGCCGCACGGTCATGTCCGCGGGCACGCGGCCGGGCCGCATCCGGGACGTGAACCAGCGCATGACCCCGCTGGTGCCCCTGGTGACCGGGGGCACGGGGAGGTAGCGGATACGGCGCAGCTCGGGGTGCAGCGGGGGCATGGACGACTCCTCGGTGTTCTATGGCGGTAAGTTATCCACCGCCTCCGACACCGCCGTCCCCCCGGCCCTCGGCAGGCCCTACAGTGTTGACCATGCGTTGACCCCGGCCCGGGCGCATCCGGGCACCGCCCCGCTCCTTCGCGACCCCTGGAACATCCACCGCGAAGGAGATCTCACCCGTGCCCTTTTCCCTGCACATCGACGTCCCCGAGGCGCTGGTCGCCTCGCACGGCTCCAGCCCGCGGGGCCGCGCCTGGCTCGCCGCGCTGCCCGCCCTGGTCCGCGACCTCGTGGACCGCTGGTCGCTGCGCCCCGACGGCCCCGCCCGCAACGGCATGGCGGGCCTGGTCCTGCCGGTGGTGCGCCCCGACGGCACACCGGCCGTGCTCAAGGCCCAGCCCGTCACCGAGGAGAGCGCGGGCACGGCCCTGGGCCTGCGCACCTGGAACGGCGACGGCGCGGTCCGCCTGCTGGACCACGACCCGGCCACCGGCGGCCTGCTGCTGGAACGGCTGGACGCCGCCCGCCCGCTGTCGGCGGTGCCCGACGACACCGAGGCCCTGGGAATCCTCGCCGACCTGCTGGCCCGGCTGACCGCCGTGCCCGCCCCGGCGGGGCTGCGCACCCTCGCCGACGTGGCGTCCGCCATGGTGGCGCAGGCCCCCGGAGCCGTTCCGGAGCTGCGCCGCGAGGAGGACCGCGCCCTGGTGCGCGCCTGCGCCGCCGCGGTCGCCGAGCTCCTGGACTCCCCCGGCGACCGGTTGCTGCACTGGGACCTGCACTACGACAACGTGCTGGCCGCCGACCGCGAGCCGTGGCTGGCCATCGACCCCGAGCCGCTGGCCGGGGACCCCGGGTTCGACCTGCTCCCGGCCCTGACCAACCGGTGGGAGGAGGTCCGGGCCCGCGGCGACGTGCCGCGGGCGGTGCTGCGCCGGTTCGACCTGCTCGCCGAGCGGCTGGGGCTGGACCGGTCGCGCGCCGCGGGGTGGACGCTGGGGCGGGTGCTCCAGGACGCGCTGTGGCAGGTGGAGGACGGCGACGACGTCCTGGAGCCGGAGGGGGCCGCCGTCGCCGGGGCCCTGCTGGAGCACCGGTACTGAGCCGCCGGCGCCGGGGCGGTCAGAGCCAGGCCGGGGCGTCCGAGCCCCACCGGGTGGGCGGGGTCGCCCAGTCGGTGGGCGCCCCGGCGTAGCCGATCGGCGGGCGGGCGTAGCGCAGCCCGCCGTACGGGGAGTCCGCGGTGGTCAGCCACCGTTCGGGGTCGTGGGCGCCCCCGGCGGCGGGCACGGGGTCGATACCGTGCAGCAGCAGCCCGGCGGTCCCGGCCAGGGACAGGCGCAGGTCGCGTCCGAGGCCGTCGGCGGCCCGGTCGGTGAGGGCGCGCAGGACGGCGGCGGCCAGCAGGTACCCGGTCCCGTGGTCCAGGGCCTGGGCGGGCAGCGCGCCGGGGGCGCCGTCCTCCCCGGCCTCCGCGGCGGCGATGCCGACCCCGGCCTGCACCAGGCTGTCGAACCCGCGGCGCCCGGAGCGGGAGCCGGACCAGCCCCAGGCGCACAGGGCCGCGGTGATCATCCCGGGGCGCCGCTCGGCCAGGTCCTCGGGCGACAGCCCGTACCGGTCCAGGACCCCGGGGCGGTAGCCGGTGACCACCACGTCCGCCGAGGCCAGCAGGCCCTCGAACACCTCCCGGTCCGCGGGCTCGGCCAGGTCCAGCAGGGTGGAGCGCTTGCCGGGCGCGGTGTCGATGTGGGTGTCGCGGTCCTCGGGCAGGCGGGGGGTGTCCACCCGCAGCACGTCGGCGCCGAGCAGGGCCAGGGTGCGGGTGGCGACCGGTCCGGCGATCACCCGGGTCAGGTCCAGCACCCGCACCCCGGCGGCCGGCAGGTCCGCGGGGCCCAGGGGGCGGTCGGCCGGACCCCACATGGGGCGCTCCTCCACGACGGGAGGGCGGGTGGGGTCGGGGTGGTCGGCCACGGCCACCGCCAGTCCCCCGGCGGCGTACACCTCCTCCTGCACCTGCCGGGCCCGCCGCCCGGCCAGCACCCGGCCCAGTGCCTCGGCGTCGGTGTCCCCGGACAGCTCCAGGGCGGCCAGCAGTCGCTCGCGGTGGTGGGGGTAGTTGGCGTGGGTGCGCACCCAGCCGTCGGCGGTGCGCCAGAACCCGGACAGGGGCGCGAACGGCACCATCGGGCGCCCGTCCACCCGCAGGTGGCGCTCGCTGACGAAGGCGGTGGCCACCGAGCCCTCGTCCACCTCCACCGGCCGCACCGGGGCGCCGCCGCGGGCGGCCAGCAGCTCGGCGGCGGCCAGCGAGCACACCCCGACGGTGGCGCGGGCCAGTTCCCGCACCGGCAGCCGGGCGGGGAGCACCGCCCCGGCACCCCGGTAGGACACCCCCTCCGCCAGGCCGGGCGGGCCGCCCAGCGCGGACCAGAGCACGGACGTGGTGACGTCGGTTCCACCCATAGGGGCATTGTGCCCAACCCGGCGGCCCTCCCCCGCCCCGGGTCCCGCATGCCGGGTGTCCGCCCTCGGCCGCCCTCCGCACGGCCCGGCTCCGCCCCGGCCCCCACCGGCCGGGATAGACTCGCGGCGGCGATGGATCCCGCCGGGGCGCCCGCCCGAACCGCCGGTCGGCTGATGGTTCCTGCACCGTTTCCACGGGGCGGGTCCGGCCCGCCCGGAAGGGTTCGGCGATGACACGCACACCGGCGCGGCCCGCGGCCGCGGGGACCGCCCCCGGGCCCCGCACGCACATCCTCGGCACTGCACTGCTGGTCGCGGCCGGGTCCGCGGTCGGCACGCTCGCGCGCGCGGGCATCGGCGCGGCCCTGCCCGCCGGGGCGGGCCAGTGGCCGTGGGCGACCTTCGGCGTCAACATCCTGGGGAGCCTGCTGCTGGGCGCGCTCCTGGAGGCGCTCTCCCGCTCGGGCGGGGACACCGGGTGGCGCAGGCGGGTCCGCCTGGGCGCGGGCACCGGCGTGCTCGGGGGGTTCACCACCTACAGCACGTACGTGATCGAGGTCGGCCGGCTCGCGGGCACCGGCCACCCGTCCGTCGCCGCGGCCTACGCGGTGGCGAGCGTCGCCGCCGGGGTCGCCGCGGCCGGGGTCGGCGTCGCGGGGGCGGCAGCGGTCGCGCGCCGCGCGGGGCGGGGGCGGTGATGGTCCTGCTGCTGATGACCGCGCTGGCCGGCGGGGCGGGGGGCGCCTGCCGGTTCCTGGTCGACACCGCGCTGACCCGGGGCGGCCGGACCCGGCTGCCGGTGGGCACGCTCACCGTGAACGTCTCCGCCTGCCTGCTGCTGGGCCTGCTCACCGGCTACGCCCTCGCCCACGGATACGCCGGCGGCCTCCCCGAGGTCGCCGGGGTGGGGTTCCTGGGCGGCTACTCGACGTTCGGCACGGCCTCGGTCGAGGCGGTCCGGCTGCTGCGCGCGGGCTCCCGGGGCGTCGCGCTCGTGTACGCCTGGGGGATGCTCCTGCTCGGCCTGCTCGCCTCCGCGCTGGGGCTGCTCGTGGGCGGCCTCCTCCCCTGACCGGGCGGCACGTCCCGTTCGTGGCCGTGTGTCCGCATAGGGGACACTGGGGCGGTGACCACCCAGAGGGAGGACGGATGAACGAGGCGGCGATCCGCGTCTACGGGGCCGACTGGTGCCGGGACTGCCGGCGCACGAAGAAGCAGCTCACCGACCTGGCGGTGCCCTTCGAGTACATCGACGTCGAGCACGACCCGGCCGCGACCGAGCGGGCGCGGGAGATCTCGGGGAGGACGAACATCCCGGTGGTCGTCTACCCCGACGGGACCCACCACGTCGAACCGGACAACGCGCAGGTCGAGGCGAAGCTCCGCGAGCTGTCGGTGATCTGAGCCGGACGCGGCGCCGCACCCGCGCGGCGCCGCCCCGGCCCGGGGCCGTCTCAGCCGGCGGCCCGCACCGCCTCCCCCATGCGCCGCACCGCCTCCGTGAGGACCGCCGCGGACGTGGCGAAGTTCAGGCGCACCCGGCCCGCGCCGCCGGAGCCGAAGGTGTGGCCGGAGCTGAGCGCCACCCGCGCCCGGTCCAGGAAGACGCGCGCCGGGCCCGCCAGGTCGGTGACGACCCCGGGGCCGTCCGTGTCGCGGGGGTCGTCGAACCCCAGCCCCCGGCAGTCCAGCCAGGCCAGGTAGGTGCCCTCCGGCGGGGTGTACCCGACACCGGGCAGGTGCTCGGCGAGCAGCCTCCCCAGCAGTTCGCGGTTGGCGGCCAGACCCGCCAGCAGGGCGTCGAGCCACGCGCCGCCCTCGTTCAGGGCGGCGGTGTGCGCCAGCGCGCCGAGGTGGCTGGGCCCGTGGCCGACCTCCTCGGGCATGCGGGCCAGGTCGTCCGCCGCACCGGGTCCGGCGAGCACGAGGCCCGCCTTGAGCCCGGCGAGGTTCCAGGCCTTGGAGGCCGAGGTGACGGCGAAGGCGTCCTCCGCGCCGTCGACGCTGAGGTAGGGGGTGAACCGCGCGCCGTCGAGCACCAGCGGGGCGTGGATCTCGTCGGCGACCACCCGGACGCCGTACTCCCGGGCGAGGGCGGCCACGGCCGCGAGCTCGTCCGCGGTGTGCACCGCGCCGGTCGGGTTGTGGGGGTTGCACAGCAGGTGGGCGGGGCGGCCGCCGCGGGCGCGGGCGGCGGCGTAGGCCTCCCCCAGCGCGTCGAGGTCGAGGCGGCCGTCCGCGCCGAGCGGCGCCGCGGCCACGCGCCGGTCGGCGTGGGTGACGAAGGCGTGGAACGGCGGGTACACGGGCGGGTTGACGACCACCGTGTCGCCCGGCCCGGTGACCAGGCGCAGGACCTCGACGATGCCGAGCATGACGTCGGGGACGAGGGCGGTGTGCTCCACGTCCGGGCCCTTCCAGCCCCAGCGGCGCTGCGCGAACCCCGCCAGCGCCTCGGCGTAGGCGCGTCCGCCGACGGGGTAGCCGGTGTCGCCGAGCTCCACCGCGCGGTGCAGCGCCCGGGCGACCGGCTCGGCCAGGGGCACGTCCATCTCGGCCACCCACAGGGGCAGCACGTCCTCCGGGTAGGTGCGCCACTTCATGCTCGTGCGCCGGCGCAGGTCCTCGACGGTCGGCTGCTCCAAGGGGTTGGGCACGTCCGCGGCCGTGTGTTCCATGCTCGCTCCCCGGGGTCGGTTCGTCCGCCCGGCGCGGTGCGGCCCGCACCGGCGGCCCTCTCGGTCTCCCCTTCTATCCGTTCCCGGCGGGCTCGGGCAACCCCCGCCCCCACCGTTCCCCCGGTTCCCCCGCCGCGGCGGGGCGCCCGATGTACACGGCGCCGCGGCGGCGGTCCCCCTCGACCCCCCACATCGCGTCGAGCGAGGCGTCGGGCACGGGCAGCAGGTGCGCGTCGACCCAGGTGTCGCCGGTGGCGGCGTTGGTCCAGGGGTCCTCGACGACCAGGGCCCCCGGCACCGCGCCGTGGCAGAGCAGCCAGTGCGGCACGTCGAACCCCTGCATCCGCGCGAGCGAGACCAGCAGCAGGACGTGCTCCCCCCGGGCGAGCGCGTCCCGGAGGTCGGCCGGGGCGGGCCGGCGGGGCTCGACCGGGACCCCGGCCCGGGCCGCGTCCGCCCGCGACTCGGCCTGGAGGACGGCGCGCCACTCCCGTTCCCCGTCGGGGTAGGAGTCCAGGAGCACGGGCAGCTCCGTGTCGAGGCCGACCGTGACGGGCGAGGACGGCCACGCGCGGCGCACGGCGACGCCCAGGCCGACGGGCTCGCAGGCGGGGAAGTTGGTCGCGCCGCGCCACAGGGCCAGCTCCGCCGGGCGGTCCAGGGCCCCGGGCCGCACCGCCCCGGCCTGCTCCTGAGCGACCAGGGCGACGACCGCCCCGCAGGTGAAGTCCGTGGTCTGCCGGTAGTAGGAGGGCTCCGCCGTCGCCGCGCCGAGCCAGCGCACGTGGCCGGTGCCGGGGTGCCCCCCGTCCCGCGCGGACCCGAGCGGCGCGCGCATCGGCGCGAAGCCCAGGGCCCGGGCCTGCCCGGCGTCGACCGTCCACCCCTCCCACTTGACCTGGACGAGGCCGCGGTCCCGCGCGTGGGCGAGGACGGCCTCCACCGCCGCGGGCACGTCGCCGACCGCGTCGACGATCTTGCCGTAGGCGGTCCCGGGGCGCGCCGTCACCAGCGCGGCACCGGCCCACTCCCCCTCCCGGGCCCCGGGGGCGGCCACGATGCGGGGCGCGTGGGACGAGCGGTCGACGGCCCCCCAGCGCTCCAGCACCGGGGCGGGCGCGATCCGCTCCAGGGGCGCGGGCGGGGCGGCCGGGTCGAACGGGACGGCGGTGCTGCGGGCGGACGCGTCGGCGGTGCCGGCGGGCATGGGGTACTCCTGGTGGTTCGGGCGGCGGTCACGCGCGGGAGCGGTGCAGCAGCCAGGCGAGGTAGGGGGCGCCGACCAGGGCGATCATGAGCCCGGCCGGGATCTGGGAGGGTGCGATCAGGGTGCGGCCCAGGGTGTCGGCCACGCTCACCAGCAGGGCGCCCAGCAGCATCGCGACCGGGACGGACCGCCGGTGCGCGGCGCCGACCAGGGAGCGGGCCAGGTGGGGGGCGATGAGCCCGACGAAGCCGACCACCCCGACCGCGACCACGCCGACGGCGGCCAGCACCGCCGCGACGGCGAGCAGCCCCGGCCGCGTCCGTTCCACGCGCATCCCGAGGATGCGGGGGGTGTCCTCGTCGACGGCGAGCAGGTCCAGGTGCCGGGCCAGGCCGAGCACCAGCGGTACCGCCAGGACGAGCACCACCGCGACCGGCACGACGTCCGGGAAGGTGCGCCCGTAGGTCGTCCCGGACAGCCAGGTGAAGATGCGCGGCGTCTGCCAGGGGTCGGCGCGCAGGAGCAGGAACGTCGTGACGGAGGTGAGCGCGTACCCGGTCCCGATGCCGACCAGGACGAACCGGTCGGGGCGCAGCCCGCCCCGCGAGGCCGCCGCCGTGATCAGGGCGAAGGTGGCCAGTCCGGTGAGCACGGCCATGACGGGCAGCGGCGGGAGCCCCGCGCCCGGGGCCGCGGTCACCACGGCCACCGCGCCCAGCCCGGCGCCCGCGGTGATGCCCAGCAGCCCCGGCTCCGCGAGCGGGTTGCGCACGGTGCCCTGGACGACGGCCCCGGAGAGGGCGAGCGCCGCGCCGGCCAGGACCGCGGCGGCCACCCGGGGGACCCGTTCGTCCAGGGCCCGGCCGATCAGCTCCGGGGCGGTCCCCTGGAGCCAGAGCGCGATGTCCCCGGTGCGCAGCCACAGCCCGCCCGCGAGCACCCCGGCGAGCGCGGCGCCGGCGAGCAGCACGCGGCCGCGGCCAGGACGCCGAGGAAGCGCCGGCGCGACCGCGCCGCGGTGCGCGCGCCGGGCGGGCGGCGGACCGGGCCCGCGTCGCGCAGGCGCAGGGCCAGCACCACGATCAGGACACCGCCCAGCACGGCCGTCGGCACGCCGGTGGGGATCGAGGCGGCCCCCTCCGCGCCGAGCAGGGCGCGCAGCCCGGCGTCCGCGAGCAGGACCAGCAGCGCGCCGAGCAGGCCGGAGGCCGTCACCATGACGAGGTGCCCGCGCAGCGCCCGGACCCGGCCGGCGAGCAGGCGGGCCAGCACGGGCGCGCCCAGGCCGATGAACGCGATCGGCCCGGCCAGGGTGACCGAGGCCGCGGTGAGGAGCACCGCGCAGAGCACCGCCGCGATCCGGGTGGAGCGGACGGGCACGCCCAGGGAGGCCGCGGTGTCGTCGCCCAGGCCCAGCACGTCCAGCCGGCGGCAGAGCAGCAGGGCCGCGGCGAGCACGGCGGCGATGAGCGGCATCGCCCGCAGGGAGGCGGCGATGTCGAGCTGGACGAGGGAGCCGCTGCCCCAGGCGTACAGGCCCGTGGTGTTCTCCTTGAACAGGATCAGCAGCATCGCGGTCGCCGCGTCCAGGGCCATCGCCGCCACCGACCCGGCCAGGACGAGCCGGGTCGTGGCCGTGCCCGCGCCGCGGCCGGCGAGCCCCAGCACGAACGCGGCGGCCAGCAGCCCGCCGGTGAACGCGGCCAGGCCCGAGGCCCACAGCGGGACGGCGAGGCCGAACGCGGCGACGAGGGTGAGGGAGAAGTAGGAGCCGGCGGTGACCGCGAGGGTGTCGGGCGAGGCCAGCGTGTTGCGGGTGACCGACTGCAGGAGGGCCCCGGCGGCGCCGAGGGCGAAGCCCACGGCCACGCCCGCGAACAGGCGGGGCAGCCGGGAGCCCACCAGCACGTCCCCGACCGGGACGCCGTCGACCTCCTCGCGAGCCCCGGCGGTGAAGCGCAGCAGGTCCCACCACCCCACGCCCGAGGTGCCCTGGGTGAGGTGCCACAGGCCCACCGCGAGGATCGCGGCGGCCAGGCCCGCGAGGACCCCCGCCCCGGCGGCGGCGCCGCGCGGTCCGGTGCGCGGCGGCAGGGGCCGGGGCGGGGTCGGGGCTAGCCCGCCCGCCGGGCGGCGGGCCGTCTCCGGGTTCGCGCTCATCCCCGGGTGAGGGCGTCGGCGAAGGCGTCGACCGCCTGTGCGGTGGAGCGGGGGCCGCCCGCGCCCCAGATCCGGGGCGGGAAGGAGTAGGCCCGGCCCTCCTCGACGGCCGGGAGGGAGGTCCAGATGGGGTTCTTCTCCAGCTCCTCGACGTAGCCGCCGACGCCCTCGTCGTTGGCGTAGAAGAGGTTGGCCTCCCCGACGGCGGTGAGGCCCTCGACGTCGGTCTGGGCCAGGCCGTAGGAGGGGTTCACGCCGCCGTCGCCGTACGCCTCGTTGATCTCGTCCGTCCAGACCGGGGTCAGCCCCAGCTCCTCGCCGAGCGCGGTGAACAGCGCGCCCTCGCCGTAGGGCCGGATGGTGAGGTTGCCGCCCTGGAGCCAGCCGTCGAAGTACAGGAAGTCGGTGGTGGGCAGGTCGACGGCGGCGACCTCCTCCTCGGCCTGCGCCAGGTGGGCGTCGAACTCGCCGATCACCTGGTCGGCGCGCTCGGTGCGCCCGGTCGCCTCGCCGATCATCCGGAACACGTTCCGCATGTTCTCGATGGGGTCGGCGGGGTCGGCGCCCAGCGTGACGAGGACGGGCACGCCGCGCTCCTCCAGCCGGGCGATGATCTCGTCGTCGGCGCTGAAGGCCTCCACCACGATGAGGTCGGGGTCGGCCGCGTAGAGGGTGTCGAGGTCGGGCTCCTCGCGGCTGCCGATGTCGGTCACGCCCTCGGGCAGTTCCTCGGCGCTCACCCAGGTGCTGTAGCCCTCGGTGTCGGAGACCGCCACGGGGGTGACGCACAGGGTGAGCGCGTCCTCGACCTGCTGCCATTCGAGCACGGCGATGCGCTCGGCGGGGCGGTCGAGCTCCACCGTGCGGCCGACGCCGTCGGTCAGCGACACCGGTCCGGTGGAGGTGGCCGTGGTGTCCTGGGCGCAGTCGTCCGACGGGGGCGCGGCGACGGCGCCGGTCTCGGGCTCGTCGACGTCGGTGGTGCCGCATCCTGTCGCGGCGAGGACGAGGGCGAGGGCGGCGGTGGCCGCGGTCGCGAGGGGGCGGAGCCGGGTCATGGGGTGTTCTCTCTGCTCTGTGTCTGTTCGTGTGTTCTTCAGGTGCGGGGGGCCGACCGGGTGCGGTCGGGGTGCCGGCCGACGGGGTCCATGCGGAGCCGCCCGGTCCGGGGGTCCCGGGTGACCTCGACCGGGATGCCGTAGACCTCCCCGAGGTTCTCCTCGGTGAGGACCTCGGCGGGGTCGCCCGCGGCGCGGACGCGCCCGGCGTCCAGCAGCACCAGGGTGTCCGCGACGCGCGCGGCGTGGTCGAGGTCGTGCAGCACGACCCCGACCGCGGCGCCGTGGTCCTGGGCGAGGTCGCGGATCAGGTCGAGGGTCTCGACCTGGTAGCGCAGGTCGAGGTGGTTGGTGGGCTCGTCCAGCAGGACGACGCCGGTGTCCTGGGCCAGGCAGGTGGCGAGCCAGACGCGCTGCATCTCCCCGCCGGAGAGCTCCCCGGCGGCCCGGTCCGCCATGTCGCCGACCCCGGTGGCGGCCATGGCGCGCTCGACCGCCTCCCGGTCCCGGGCGCTCGGGCCGGCGAGGCCGCGCCGGTACGGGTGGCGCCCGAACGCCACGACCTCGCGCACGGTCAGGCCCTCGGGCACGGGCCGGGACTGGGAGAAGAGGGTGACCTCGCGGGCGAACCGGCGGGCGCTGAACGCGGAGGCCGGGGTCGCGCCGGGGCCGAGCGTGACCTGCCCGGCGTCGACGCGGTGCAGCCGGGCCAGGGAGCGCAGGAGGGTGGACTTGCCGCTGCCGTTCGGCCCGACCAGGGCGGTGACGCGTCCGGCCTCCAGGGCGAGGGCGGCCCCGTGGACGACCTCGGTCCCGCCGTGGCTCAGGACCAGGCCGTCTCCGCGCAGGGCGTGCGCGCCCGTCACGGCGCCGTGCGCACGGCGGTGCGCCCGGGTGCCGGGAACCGGGCGGCGCGGCGCGGCGTCCGGTCGGCCGTGTGCGGCGCGGCGGCTCCGACTGCACGTCCGGGCAGGTCACGGCGGGTTCGGGAGCACGCGGGAGCGCGGCCGCCCGGAGTGGAGATTAGGTTAGCCTTCACTCACTCAGGATAGATTTGTCCGCTTTGTGGCTGCAATCAGGACTTCTGGACACCCGATACGGGATTCCGGACAGGAGCCGGGTGCGCGGCGCCCGCGTACGCCCCCGGCGTGGTGCCCATGACCCGCCGGAAGGCCTCGATGAAGGTACTGGTCTGGGCGTAACCGAGGAGTTCCGCGGCGTCCTGGACCTCGCACCCCTCGCTGAGCAGCGTCAGCGCCCGGTGGATGCGCAGTGACCGTCGCCACTGCGCGAACGACAGCCCGGTGGCGGCGCGGAACGCCCGGCTGACCGTGCGGGCGCTGACCCCCAGGTCCCGCGCCCACTCGTCCAGGGAGCGGTCGTCGGCGGGGTCCTCCAACAGCGCCTCCACCACCGCGCCGACCCTGGCGTCGCCGGGCAGCCGCAGGGCGAGCTGCCGTTCGGCGGGTTCGAGCACGTCGAAGACGACCGCCTCCGTCCGCTCCCGCTCCCCGACGTCGAGGTCCGTGCGGGCCAGGCGCATCAGCAGCGCCTCCAGCACCGGGGTCATGGCGATGGCCGTCGGCCCTCCGAAGGCGACCCGGGTGCGCTCGGGAGCGAAGAAGGCGGTGTGGAACCCGGCCCCGGCCGTGAGCCTGCCCGAGTGCACCTCCCCCGCGGGCACCCACAGCCCGCACCCCTCCGAGACGGTGAAGACGCTGTCCCCGACCCGCGAGGTCAGGGCACCGCGGCTCACCCACACCAGCTCGTGCGCGGGGTGCACGTGCGGCTCCCACTCCGCGGGGGCGCCCAGCACGTGCGACTCGGCGATGATCACGAAGGGCGTCGCGGCGCCCCGCGGGAGCGGGGCGGCCCGCCGCACCGAGGTGTTGGACTCGCGCCGCCAGGCGCCCCGGCCCGCGCCCTCGTGCGGCCGCGCCGCGTCGGCCGAGGACGCGCGGCGGCCTGCCGGCCCGGTCTGTGTCCCACTCACGGGCGGCTCACCCCATCGGCTCTCGGAAACGGCCGCCGGCCGGTGTCCCGGCCCGCCCCACCTGGGCGGACGGCGCGGCGGCGGCACCACCACGGTATCCGCCCCCCGCGGGGGCCGCCGGCCGGGGCGGTTCAGGCGTAGAGGGCGGCGATCGCGGAGAGCACCCGGTCGCGGGCCGCGCCGGCGTCCTCGCGGCCGATGAGGACGTAGTAGGCCAGGCCCTCGGCAAGGGCGGCCAGGGCGACCGCCTCCCGGTCCGGCTCCACCGCGGCCGGGAGCGCGCCGGCCTCCCGGTCCCGGCGCAGCAGGTCGGCGAGCCGCCCGTGGAAGCGCTCGTACTCGCCGCGCATGCGGTCGGCGATGGACTCCTCCGACAGGGCCAGCGCGGTGAAGGACTGGCGGATGCGCATGTGGGTGCGCGTGGGCGCGTCGTAGGGGATCAGCTCGGTGAGGACCGCGGTCAGCGCCTCGCGGGGCGGGGAGTCCGCGCCGGCCCGGGCGGCGATGCGGGTGCTGCTCAGGGCGTTGGCCCGGTCGAAGGCGGCCTCGATCAGCTCGTGGCGGGCCGGGAAGTAGTGCTGGACCCGGCCGGGCGAGACCCCGGCGCGGGCGGCGACCGTGCTCTGCGACACCGCCGACAGCCCCTCGGCGGCCACCACCTCCAGCACCGCGTCCGCGATCTCGTTCCGGCGCCGTTCGTACGCGGCCCCCCGGCCGCGGGCCCGTCGCTCCATCCCCGCCCCCCTTTTTCCAATGTGGACACATCGGTTTGACCGGGCCATCGTAGCCCGGCTACGGTCTCAGGCAAACCGATGCGGTCACATCGTTCTGATGGGGAGGGGCGTCATGGGAGAACGCGCGGCCGGCGCCGGGCCCGGCGCGGCGCACCGGGGCGTGCTCGCCCTGGTCTGCACGGCGCAGTTCATGGTGGTGCTCGACGTGTCGGTGGTCAACGTCGCGCTCCCGCCGATCCGGGCGGCGCTGGACTTCGCACCGGGCGGGGTGCAGTGGGTGGCGGGGGCCTACGCGCTGGCCTTCGCCGGGTTCCTACTCCCGGGCGGCCGCCTGGCCGACCTGTACGGGCGGTCGCAGGCGTTCACCGCCGGGCTCGCGCTGTTCACCGCGGCCAGTCTGGTCGGCGGGCTGGCCACCGCACCGTGGGTGCTGGTCGCCGCCCGCGCCGCGCAGGGGCTGGGCGCCGCCGTGCTGGCCCCGGCCACGCTGACCGTGCTGACCTCCGCCTTCCCCGAGGGACCCGCCCGGGTCCGGGCCCTGGCCGTCTGGACGGCGGTCGGTCTGGCCGGCGGGGCCTCGGGCAACCTCGTCGGCGGGCTGCTCACCGAGGCGCTGTCCTGGCGGGCCGTCCTGCTGGTCAACGTCCCCCTGGGGCTGCTCGCCGTGGGCACGGCCCTGCGCGTGCTGACCGGCGGGCACCGCCGCGCGGCGGTGCGCGGCGGCCTGGACGTGCCCGGAGCCCTGGCGGCCGCCGTCGGACTCACCGCGCTCACCTACGGCCTCACCCGCGCCGCCGACCACGGGCGGGCGGACCCGGGCGCGGTCGCCTGCCTGGCCGCGGGGGTCCTCGCGCTGGCCGTCCTGGCCGTGGTCGAGACCCGCACGGCGGCCGCCCCGCTGCTGCCGCCGCGGCTGCTGCGCGAGCGCGCGACCGGCCTGGGCAACCTCCTGATGCTGCTGTCGGGGGCCTGTCTCCAGATCCCGATGTGGTACTTCCTCGCCTTCGCCATGCACGACGTCCTGGGGTTCGGGGCACTGGCCACCGGACTGGGGTTCCTCCCCCACACCCTGGTCACCATGCTCGTCGGCTGGCGGGTGGCGCCCCGGCTCATGGAGCGCTTCCGGGCCCGCACCCTGGTGGCCGCCGGGGCTCTCACCGCCGCGGCGGGCTTCGCCTGGCAGGCGGCGGCCCTGTCCTCGGGCGCCTACCTCACGGCGGTCGCGGGCCCGGCGGTGGCGATCGCGCTGGGCGCGGGGCTGTTCGCCACGCCGCTGACCGCCGTCGTCACCTCCGGGGCGCGCGCCGAGGACGCCGGGGCCGTCTCGGGGCTGATGAACACCGCCAAACAGGCCGGCGGCGCGGTGGGGCTCGCGCTCCTGGTCCCCCTGGCCTCCGCCGGGTCCGCGGCGGGCGGCCCGGCCGCCGGGTACACCGCCGTCTTCTGGGCCCTCGCGGCGGTGCAGGCCGCGACCGCGCTCCTGGCCCTCCTCCTACCCGCCCGCCCCGGCCCCGGGCCGACGGGCCCGGGGGCCGTCCGCGGCGGGGCGGCGCCCGGCGCGGACGCCGTTGGCGATGACCAGGACCTCGGCTAGCTCGTGGGTGAGGATGACGGCCGCCAGCCCCAGGACGCCGAACGCCGAAAGCGGGACGAGGGCGAGCAGGATCCCGCCCGACAGCACCAGGCTCTGGAGCATGACGCGCCGGGAGCGGCGGGCGTGGGCCAGGGCCCGGGGCAGGGCGCGCAGGTCCTCGCCCATGAGCGCCACGTCGGCGGTCTCGATCGCGACGTCGGTGCCCATGGCGCCCATGGCCACCCCGGTGTCGGCGGTGGCCAGGGCGGGGGCGTCGTTGACGCCGTCGCCGACCATCGCCACCGGCCCGTGGCGGCGCAGGCCGGCGACCAGGGCCGCCTTGTCCTCGGGGCGCAGGTCGGCGTGGACCTCGGTGACGCCGACCTGCGCGGCCAGGGCGCGGGCGGTGCGCTCGTTGTCTCCGGTGAGCATGACGGTGCGCACGCCCATGCGGTGCAGGGCGGCCACCGCCTCGACCGCCTCGGGGCGCGGCTCGTCGCGGATCGCGACCGCCCCGACCACCGAGCCGGCGGCCTCGACCAGGACGGTGGTGGCGCCCTGCTCCTGGAGGCGGACCACGGCCGGGGCCAGGGGGCCGGGGTCGATGTAGCCGGGGCGGCCCAGCCGCAGGGGCGTGCCGTCGGCGGAGGTTCCGGCCAGGCCGCTGCCGGGCACCGCCGCCACGTCCCGGGCCGGCTCCGGGGCGGGGCGGGCGGCCAGGATCGCGGCGGCCAGGGGGTGCTCGCTGCGCGCCTCCAGGGCGGCGGCCGCGGCGAGGACCTCCTCGCGGGTGTGCCCGGGTGCGGGCTCGACGGCCACCACGGCGGGCCGGTTGCGGGTGAGGGTCCCGGTCTTGTCCAGGGCGACGACCCGCACGGTCCCGAACGCCTCCAGGGCGGCCCCGCCCTTGACCAGCACGCCCGACCGGCTCGCCGCGCCGACGGCGGCGACCACGGTGACGGGGACGGAGATGGCGAACGCGCACGGGGAGGCGGCCACGAGCACCACCAGGGCGCGCTCGATCCAGACCCCCGGGTCGCCGAACACCGAGCCGACGGCGGCGATCAGGGCCGCGGCGACGAGGACGCCGGGGACCAGGGGCCGGGCGATCCCGGCGGCCAGGCGCTGGGCGGCGCCCTTGCGGGCCTGCTCGCGCTCGACGATGTGCACGATCCGGGACAGGGAGTTGTCGGCCACCCGGGCGGTGACCTCGACCTCCAGGGCGCCGCCGCCGTTGACGGTGCCCGCGAACACCCCGGTGCCCTCGACCGCCTCCACCGGTACGGACTCGCCGGTGACGGTCGAGGTGTCCACGGTGGAGCGGCCCGAGCGGACCACGCCGTCGGTGGCGACGCGCTCGCCGGGGCGGACCAGCAGCAGGTCGCCCTCCCGTAGTTCGGCGGGGGCGACGGTGGCCTCGCAGCCGCCGCGCAGCACGGTCGCCTTCGCCGGGACCAGGTCGAGCAGGGCGCGCAGACCGCGGCGGGTGTGCGCCACGGCGTGGTCCTCCAGCGCCTCGGCCAGGGAGAACAGGAAGGCGAGCATGGCGGCCTCGCCCACCTCCCCGAGCAGGACGGCGCCGGCCATGGCCACCGTCATCAGCGTGCCCACGCCGAGCCTTCCCCGGGCCAGCGCCCGCAGGGTGCCGGGCACGAACGTCCACCCGCCCGCGGCGATCGCGGCGGCGAACAGCGCGGTCGCGACCGCGGGAAGGCCGATCAACCACTCGGTGAGCAGCCCGGACAGCCAGAACACCCCTGCGGCCGCGGCCCAGCGCACGGCGGCCGAGTGCCACCACGCGCCCGGGGCCTCCCCCGGCCCGGACGCGGGCGCGCCACAGGTCGGGTCGCCGCACCCGTCGCCGTCGGCGGCCGCCCCGGCGGGGGCACGGCCGCGGCCACCGTCCGCACCGCGGCCGTCGGCGGCGGTGCCCGGGAGGTGACGATCGCGGACGCCGCCGTCCGCGCAGCAGGGGCAGGCGACCTCGGCCGGCGCACGGGACGCGGGAGCGGCGGTCGGGTCCGGCAGCGGGCGGACACGGGGCGGCTCGGGAGCGCCGTCGTCACCGCAGCACAGGTCGGACACGGCTCAGCCCTCTCCCGCCGCGGGCACGGGGCCGGCCTCGGGCAGCAGCAGGGACAGCAGGGCGTGTCCGGTGTCGGTGAGGCGGTACATGACGAGCTTGCCGTCGCGCCGGGAGGCCGCCAGCCCGGCGGCGCGCAGCCGGCGGACGTGGTGGGAGACGAGGTTCTGCGCGGCGGAGCAGACCCACGCCAGGTCGCACACGCACAGCTCCCCGCCGGCCGCCAGGGCGCGGGCGATGCGCAGCCGGGTGGGGTCGGCCAGGGCGTGCGCCCGCTCGGCGGCGGCCCGGACGTCCTCGTCGGCGGGGACGACGGCGCGGACCGCCTCGGCCTGGGGCAGGTCGAGGCAGAGGAGGTCACAGGAGTCGGAAGACATACCAACAAACTAACACTCGTTGATATGTTGAGTCGACGCCGGGGGCGGGGCCGGCGGCCCGCCCCGGCGCGGCCCGGGGGAACGGACGGACCCCCGGATCAGAGGGTGAGGAGCACCTTGGTGGCGCGGCGCTCGTCCATCGCCCGGTAGCCCTCGGCGGCCTCCTCGATGGGCAGGGTGAGGTCGAACACCGCTCCCGGGTCGATCCGGTCGGTCATGATCAGATCGACCAGCTCGGGCAGGAACCGGCGCACCGGCGCCGGCCCGCCCAGCAGGCTCACGGTGGAGAAGAACAGGTCCATGCCGTCCAGCTCGACCCCGTGGGCGACGCCCACGTACCCGACGTGCCCGCCCGGGCGCGTGGAGTGGATCGCCTGCATCATGGACTCCTGGGTCCCCACCGCCTCGATCGTGGAGTGGGCGCCGTAGCCGCCGGTCAGCTCCTTGACCCGGGTGACGCCCGCCTCGCCCCGCTCCTCGACGACGTCGGTCGCGCCGAACCGCCGGGCCAGCGCCTGCCGGTCCGCGTGGCGCGACATCGCGATGACCCGCTCGGCGCCCAGCCTCCTGGCCGCCAGAACCCCCAGCAGCCCCACCGCGCCGTCGCCGACCACCGCGACGGTCTTCCCGGGACCGGCCTGGGCGGCGACGGCGGCGAACCAGCCGGTGCCGAGCACGTCGGAGGCGGCCAGCAGGCTGCGCGCCTGCGCCTCGGTGGGCTCCCCGGGGACCTTGACCAGGGTGCCGTCGGCGAGCGGGATGCGCGCGTACTCGGCCTGGGTGCCGATCGCGCCCATCATCACCTGGTGGACGCAGCGGGACTGGAACCCGGCCCGGCAGATCTCGCAGGTGTTGTCGGAGGCCACGAACGACCCCACGACGAAGTCGCCCACCGCGATCTCCTCCACCCGGGCGCCGACCTGCTCGACGACCCCGATGTACTCGTGGCCCATCCGTGCGGGCCCGTCCTGCTTCTCGACACCGCGGTAGGGCCACAGGTCCGAGCCGCAGATACAGGCGGCGGTCACGCGGATGACCGCGTCGGTCGGCTCCACGATCACCGGCTTCTCGACGTCCTCGACCCGGACGTCGCCGGGTGCGTGCATGACGACAGCGCGCATGGTCTTCCCATCCTCGTTCTCTCGGCTACCCGTCCACGACACCACGCCTACCCGCGGCGCGGGAGTCACTCCCGGGGCCGCCCACAGCGGGGAGGGCGCGGGCGCGGCGGTGTACCCCTCCAGGCCACCACGTCCGCGCCCAGGAAGGGAGCCCCTGTCGATGGGGGTACCGGCAGGGCCCCCTCCGGGCCGGCGCCGCCCGGGGCGCCCGCACCCGGCGGCGCCCCCGACGGGCCCTGACAGGGCCTCCCGGGGACGCCTCCCCGGTGGTCGACTGGTCCGGTGAGCGGCTCCGCGTCCGTGCGTCCGCTCCCCCGGCACGCCCGCCCCCCGCGGAGCCGGGGCCACCGTCCACCGGAAGAGACCACCGAGGAGATCCATGTCCTCCGTTCGCGCCTACACGGCCACCTCGGCGACCGCGCCGCTGACACCGGGCACGGTCGAGCGCCGCGAGGTCGGCCCCAGGGACGTCCTCATCGACATCGCCTACGCGGGCATCTGCCATTCCGACATCCACACCGTCCGCGGCGACTGGGGGGAGGTCCCCTACCCGCTGACCGTCGGGCACGAGATCGCCGGCGTGGTCGCCCGGGTCGGGTCCGAGGTCACCCACCACAGGGTCGGCGACCGGGTCGGCGTCGGCTGCATGGTCGACTCCTGCCGGGAGTGCGCCAACTGCCTGGCCGGGGTCGAGCAGTACTGCCTGCGCGGGTTCACCGACACCTACAACGGCGTCGACCGGGACGGCTCGGTGACCCAGGGCGGGTACTCCGAGAGCATCGTGGTCGACGAGCACTTCGTCCTGAGCATCCCCGACGCCATCCCGTTCGAGAAGGCCGCGCCGCTGCTGTGCGCGGGGATCACCACCTACTCGCCGCTGCGCACCTGGAACGCCGGGCCCGGCACGAGGGTCGCCGTCGTCGGCCTGGGCGGCCTGGGCCACATGGCCGTCAAGCTCGCCCACGCCATGGGGGCGGAGGTGACCGTGCTGTCCCAGAGCCTGAAGAAGCGCGAGGACGGGCTGCGGTTCGGCGCCGACCACTACCGCGCCACCGGTGACCCGGCCACCTTCGAGGAGCTGGCGAACACCTTCGACCTCATCGTCAACACGGTCAGCGCTCCCATCGACCTGGACGCCCACCTGAACCTGCTGGCGCTGGACGGCACGATCGTGAGCGTGGGGGCGCCGCCCGAGCCGGTTCCGGTGACCCTGTTCACCCTGTTCGAGAACCGGCGCTCCTTCGCCGGCTCCAAGATCGGCGGCATCGCCCAGACCCAGGAGATGCTGGACTTCTGCGCCGAGCACGGCATCGCGCCGGAGGTCGAGGTCATCTCCGCGGACCGGGTCAACGAGGCCTGGGAGCGGGTTCTGGCCTCGGACGTGCGCTACCGGTTCGTCATCGACATCTCCACCCTGCGCCGGGGCTGACCCGCCCGGGCGGCGGCGCGCTCCGGGCCCCGTGCCCCGGGTCCGGGGCGCGCCGCCGCGGGGCCGCCCCGGTGGGGGTCCCCGACAGGGTCTCCCACCGGGGCGGCCCCCTGCCTAGCGTGGAGGCATGGATAAGAAGACCGTCCGCGACTTCCTGGTCGGCAGGCGCGCGCGGGTGACGCCGGAGCAGGCCGGGATCCCCGTCTACGGGGACGACCGCCGGGTGCCCGGGCTGCGCCGCGAGGAGGTGGCGATGCTCGCCGGGGTCAGCATCGACTACTACACCCGTCTGGAGCGCGGCAACATCGGGGGCGCCTCCGACGGCGTCCTGGACGCGATCGCCCGGGCCCTGCGGCTCGACGACGTCGAGCGCGCCCACCTGTTCGACCTCGCCCGCGCCGCGTCCGCCCCCCGCGCCCGCGCGGTCCCGCCGCTGCCGCACGGGGTGCGGCCCTCGGTCCAGCGGATGCTGGACTCGATGGGCGCCCCCGCGATCGTGCACAACGCCCGCCAGGACCTGGTGGCCGCCAACCGGCTGGGCCGCGCCCTGTACTCACCGCACTTCGACACGGACCGGCGGCCGCCCAACATGGCGAGGTTCGTCTTCCTGGACCCCCGCGCCCGGGACTACTACGTCGACTGGCCCCTGGCCCGGCGCACCACCGCCGCGATGCTGCGCCTGGAGGCCGGACGCAATCCCATGGACGGGGAGCTCACCGCGCTGGTCGGGGAGCTGTCGGCGCGCAGCGCCGTCTTCGCCCGGGACTGGGCCGACCACGACGTCCACCGCCACCGCACCGGCAGGAAGTCGTTCCGCCACCCCGACGTCGGCCTCATCGAGGTCGACTTCGACGTGTTCGAGCCCGCCGGGGAGGAACGCCTGTGGATCGTCGGCTACACCGCCGAGCCCGGCACCCCCTCGGCGGACGCCGTCGCCCTGCTGGGCACCCTCACCGCCACCCGGGAGGAGGCGGACCGGGAGCACCACGGCACCGCCCCGGACGCCTAGGACCCGGTTCTCGGATGCCCTCCGGTACCGCCGCCGGGGGTCTGAAGGCCCGGCGAGGTGTCCTCAGGGGAGGGCCGGGGCCGCAGGCGGTCCGTCGAGGGCCCTGCGCCTTCCGGCGGGCGGGCCGGAGCGCGGCGGCGGTTCGGAGCGGCACGGCCGCGGCGGGGCGGGGGCCGCAGCGCCCCCGCCCCGCCGTCGCCGGTCCTGCTCAGTCCTCCTCTGCCTCCGCCTCCCCCGCGGGCCGGAGGTAGTTGCCGATGAAGCCCAGGACGCCGAAGGCGGCCGCCGCTCCGACGGTCGGCACGAACAGCAGCTCGGACGTGCCGGTCACCCACTCGGGGCGCTGCGCGACGACGCCGGCCGCCTGGCCCAGGACCAGGAGCGTGCCCAGCGCGAAGCAGCACAGCAGCCCGACCTTGAACAGCACGCGGACCACGGTGTGGGCGCGGGACTTGAGATCGGTCACGGTCATCCCCCCAGGACCGGAAGGACGCCCCAACCGATCAGACAGCCGATCAGGAAGATCGGGATCATGTAGTAGACGATGAGCGGCAGGAAGGTGCTCTCCGGCCGCGCCCCGGTCAGCCCCGCGGCCACGAAGATCGACCCCGAGGCGGGCGGGGAGGCCCCCTCGGTGGAGGCGAAGACCAGGATGGCGATGATCGCGAGCAGCGGGTCGACGCCCACCCCGACCAGGGCCAGGAAGGAGATCTGGCCGACGGCGGTCAGGGTGGCGGTGGAGGAGAGCGGGCCCGCCACCAGCGCGATCACCAGCCCGACCACGATCACCATCAGGGTGGAGCCGACCGGCAGGGACTCCAGCATGGTGTTGACGTCCTCGGCCAGGCCGAGCCGCCCGAGGATCTCGCTCGCGGCGATCGCGAAGAACAGCAGCGCGCCGATGGTCGCGAACTTGGGCATGGCCCCGTCGAGCAGGCGGGACCAGCCGCGCACCGTCCGCGGGAGGCGGTCCCGTCCGGCGAGGAGCGAGAAGCCGATGATGAGGATGGGGATCCAGGTCAGCAGGGAGATCTCGCCCATCGCGTCGCCCAGCGGGGTCGACTCGGTGAGGTACTCGCCCAGCGGGCCCACGGTGACGCCGATGGGGATGAGCGCGCCCAGGAAGATCGAGAGCGCCCCGGCCCCCTGCCGCAGCGAGGTGCGCAGCGGGACCAGGTCGTGCTCGTCGACCCGGGGGACGCGGTCGCGGCGCACGAAGTACGCCACCAGGCCGATGCGCAGCAGGATCTGGTAGAGCCCCGCCACGAGCAGGCCCAGGTACACCTGGCCGGTGGTGACCATGCCCCCGGCGAAGCCGATCATGATGACCATGGACGCGCTGGGCGGCAGGGCGGCGCCCATGCCGCCGTTCCCGGCCAGGACGGTCGCGGCCCGGGTGGGGGTCCACCCGGTGCGCACCATCCAGGGTCCGGTGAAGGAGCCGCTGGAGGCGGTGTTGGCCGAGTTGGACCCTGACAGGGACCCGAAGACGGCCGAGGCGACCGTGTCGATGTAGCCGGGGCCGCCGCGGATGCGGCCGAACACGGAGTTGAGGATGGCCAGGATCCTCTGGATCAGCCCCGTGGCGTCGATGAGGTAGGCCATGAACACGAAGGCCAGGGCCGCGTAGAGCACGTCGTGGGTGAGCGCGTCGGCCAGTCCGCCCAGGAGGTAGGCGGGGGCCTGCGCCCCGGCGAACAGGGAGGTGGCCACGAGTCCGAGCAGCATGGCCTCGCCCATGTTCCGCTTGAACACGACGTTCCACACGATGATCACGGCGATGAACGCCGCGAGGGCTAGCAGGGCGATGGGCATGGGGAGACCTTCGGTGCGGGGGTGTGCCGGTGCCCGCGGGCGGGCGGGGTGTCGCTCGGGCGGAGCGACCGCGGGGGCCGGGGCGCGCTCACGCGCGTTCCCGGCGGATGGTCCGCAGGCGCTCGGCCTCGTCCTCCAGGACGAGCCGGGCCGCGGCGAGGGTCTGCTCGGCCTCCAGGCGCGGGACGATGAACACGCCGTCGCCGTCGGCGACCACGATGTCCCCCGGGGCGCAGACCGCGCCCCCCACGGAGATGGTGCGGCCGATGTGGCCGGGCCCGTCCTTGTAGGGGCCCGCGGGGGAGACCGCGGCGGCCCAGACGGGGAATCCGAGCTCGCGCAGCTCGTCGACGTCGCGCACCGCGCCGTCGACCACCATGCCGCGCACCCCCCTGTTGACGGCGCGCTCGGCGATCAGCTCGCCCAGCAGCGCCCGGGAGTCGTCGCCCCCGCCGTCCACGACCAGCACGTCGCCGGGGCGCGCGACGGCCAGGGCGCGGTGCAGGGCCTTGTTGTCGCCGGGGCGCGTCTGGACGGTCAGCGCGCGGCCCGCCAGCCGCGCCCCGGCCCAGACCGGCCTGATCCGGGAGGAGAGGAACCCGAGGCGGTCGCGGGCGTCCCCGATGGCCGCGGTGGGGATCTCCGCGAAGGCGTCGATCAGTTCGGGGGCGCCGTCGCCGGCCGAGCGCGCCAGGTACCGGTGGCGGTCGGCCGCGCCCCGGCTCACCGGCGTCTCGACCGAGAGGTCGGCCAGCAGCTCGATGCTCGCGTCCAGCTCGCGGGACCGCCGCACGGCGTGCAGGCGGGTGCCGCGGTCCAGGCGGTCGAGCGTTTCGGAGCCCCCGGCGAGCACGTCGGCGATCTGCTTGCGCATCCACTCCTCTTCACCCGCCGCGGTCCCCGCGTCGACGGACTCGGTGATCAGTGCGCCGAGGCCCTTCATGAACACGCTGCGCAGCAGTTTGCGTCCGGACGCCGCTCCGACGGCGTCCCCGATCGGCTCGGCGGCGGAGCCCACGGCCTTCAGGGCCTCTGCGGCCGCGTCCGCCGCCGGACCGGCGAGGAGGACCTCGACCGCCGCCCCGAACTTGACGACGGAACCGATGACGGCCCCGTCCACGACGCGGGCCGCGTCACCGATGGTACGGGCCACCTCGGCCTTGACCTGCGGCGAGGCCGCGTTCAGGTCGATGTAGAGGGCGTCCTCGCGCAGGGCGGGCGCGGCGTCGCGGGCGGCGGAGACCGCGTGGGCGGCCGTGGTCAGGCTCAGGACGAGGTCGGCGTCCGCGACCGCCTCGGCCGTCGACGGGGCCCGTGTGACGCCCGCGGGCGTCGGGATCGCGGGCGCGGGGTCGAAGCCGACCGTCCGCCGGCCGGCGGACGCGAAGGCCTCCGCGTAGATCGCGCCGGCTTCGCCGAGCCCCAGGACAGCTACCTTCATTACTCCACCATCTATCATTGGGTGATAGTTCCTCTTGCTGGTTGATAGGGAGTGTGACCTGTGGCTCTTCCGGCTGTCAACCCGCCGGAAACATCTCCGCTACCTTGGGGAGGGCCATACCGGGCGGGAACGCCGTCCCCGGCGGGCTTCGCGGGCCCCGTCCGGGACGCGGAGGACCCCCGAGGACACACGAGCGAAGGAGCGGCGAGGCGAGCATGGGCGCCACAGCCGGAGGCGGAAACCAGGGGCGCACGCTCGACCGTGCGCTGGACGTCCTCGAATGCCTGGAACGCGCGCGCGGCCCGCTGCGGCTGAGCGACATCGCGCGGGAGGCCGACCTGCACCTGGCCACCACCCAGCGGACGGTCAACCAGCTCGTGCGGCGCGGCTACGTCCAGCAGGGCCGCCTGGGGTACTCGCTCGGCCCGGTCGTGCTGTCACTGGCCCACGGCTTCGTGGTCAACGACCGGCTGAGCACGGTCGCGACGCCGG
Organism: Nocardiopsis changdeensis; assembly: GCF_018316655.1. Taxonomy (GTDB): domain Bacteria; phylum Actinomycetota; class Actinomycetes; order Streptosporangiales; family Streptosporangiaceae; genus Nocardiopsis; species Nocardiopsis changdeensis. Next base: position 4,010,939 of record NZ_CP074133.1, read on the forward strand.
TGCTCACCGAGCTGTCCGCGACCACGCGGCTGACCTCGTCGGTGTTCGTCCGGTCGGGGGACGAGCGCATCCTGGTCGCCCGCGTCAGCGGCGCCGACCCCCTGCGCTACCAGTTCCCGATCGGGCGCCGCGTGCCCCTGAACATCGGCGGCGGGAAGGTGCTGCTCGCCGCCCTGCCGGACGAGGAGTTCGAGGAGTACCTCCACCGCTTCCCGGAGGTCGCGCTGGCTTCGGGCGGGACCCAGGGGGCGCGGGAGCTGAAGGAGGAGGTCGAGCGCGTGCGGGAGAACGGCTACCACCTCGCCGAGTCCGAGCGCTCACTGGGCGCGCTGAGCCTCAGCCTGCCGGTGCGCGACGCCGACAAGGAGGTCGTCGGGGCGATCAACCTGGTGACGACGACCGACGTCACCAGCGCCGAGGAGCTGCTCGCCTGGCTGCCGGAGCTGTCGCGGGGGGCCGGCGCCATCGGGGCCCGCATCTGACCGGACCCCCGGGACGCGGGGGGCGTACGGGGACCGATCCCCACCGAAGCGACCATTCGGAAACCCCGCGTGCCCCCACCCTCACCCTTGGTAGTTTCCCTGTGTCCGGCGGTCCCCTCCGCCCGCGGCCACCGAGAGGAACACGAGGAATCCCATGGGCAGCCCCCGCGCGCAGATGGCGCACCACCTCCCCGAGGCGTACACGGAACTGGCCCGCCTGAGCGCGGTCCTGGACGGGGTCCTCGACGACGGGCTGCACACGCTCGTCAAGCTCCGCGCCTCCGTCCTCAACGGCTGCGCCTTCTGCGTCGACATGCACACCCGGGAGGCCCTGGAGGCGGGGACGTCCCCGCAGCGGGTCGCGCTGGTGGCGGCCTGGCGCGAGGCGGGCGGCCACTTCACCGAGGTCGAGCGCGCCGTGCTGGCGGTCGTGGACGCCCTCACCCGCCTGGACGGCGACGGCCTGCCGGACGAGGTCCACGACGCGGCCGCCGCGCACCTGTCCGAACGGGAGATGGTCGCGCTCGTCACCGCCGTCGGCCTGGTCAACCTCTACAACCGCCTCGGGATCGGCACCGGCATGACCCCGCCGGTGCGCTGACCGGGCCCCGCCCGCGGGGCGCCGCGCCGGGCGCCCCGCCCCGGGCGGCGGGTCAGAGCGGTTTGCGGCCCTGCACGGAGTAGATCGCGCAGGAGCAGGCCCGGAACGACGGATCGGCCAGCAGGTCCCGCACCCGGGCCAGCTCCCCGTCGGTCATCCCCTCCCGAACGAACGCGTCCCGCAGGTGGCGGGTGTGGTGGGAGATGAGGTGCACGCCGGGGGACTCGGCGGTCCACAGCTCCAGGTGCGGCTGCGGGTCCACCTCCACCAGTCCGGCACGGCGCATCGCCACCGCGGCGTTGCGGCCCCAGGCGGGGTCGGCGCCGGCCCGGGCCATCAGCCGGATCTTCGCGTCCAGGAACCGCTCGTACAGGTCCCGGGCGCCCTCGTCGGGCATGAGCAGGGACGGGCCGTAGGTGATGTCGAACTCGTCCAGCTGGAGCACGCCGCCGGGCTTGAGGGCGCGCACCAGCCTGTCCAGGACCTTGACGCGTTCGGGCAGGTGGAGCAGGACCAGGCGGGAGTGGACGAGGTCGAAGGCCCCCTCGGGCAGCGGGTCCCGGACGACGTCGTGCCGCAGCACCTCCAGCCCCTCGGCGGGGGCGATGTGCTCGGGCTTGACGTCGGTGGCGGTGACCGAGCCGCCCGGGGCGACCCGGTCGGCCAACCAGTGGGCGACGCTGCCGCCGCCGGCGCCCACCTCCAGGCAGCGCCAGCCGGGGCCGACGCCGGTCTGCGCCAGTCTGCGGGTGGTCAGCGGGTCGTAGGCGGCGGCCAGGAAGCGGTGCTGGTCGGGCGCGTTCTCGTTGTGGTTGTCGAAGACGTAGCCGGGCGCCGTGGCGGTGCCGTTCATCGGGGGCCTCCAGAGAGTACGGTCGGTCGGTCGCGGACCGCCTCGGCGGCCATCCGGGTCAGGGTGGCGGTGCACACCTTGCCGGTGGGGCCGAGCGGTAGCGCGGGCAGGAAGACCACGTGCTCGGGCAGGGCGCGCACGTCCACGCCGTGCCCTTCGCGCAGGTGGGAGAGCAGTTCGCGGGGGGTGGGCGGGTCCACCCCGGGCAGCGGGCAGACACAGGCGCACACGCGCTCGCCCAGGTCGGGGTCGGGCACGGGCACGCACTGGGCCTCGGCCAGGGCGGGGTGGGCGGCCAGGGCGCGCTCCACCTCGGCGGGGTGGAGGGTCACGCCGCCCCGGATGACGGTGCGGCGCAGCCGGTCCACCACCCGCAGGGTCCCGTCGGCGTCGATCCGCCCCAGGTCCCCGGTGCGCACCCACCCGCCCGGGGCGCGCCGGCGGGCGTCGAGGTCGGGTGCGGCCACGTGGCACAGGGGCGTCATCGGCCCGCGGGCGAGGATCTCCCCCGTCCCGCCGGCGGGCAGCGGCCCGCCCCGGGGGTCGCACACCCGGATCTCGCAGACGGCGGGGTCGGGGCGCCCGGCCACCCCCGGCTCCCACGCGGCGGGGTCGTGCGCGGTGTGGCAGTTGACCCCGTCGGTGGACCCGTACACGTTGACCACGGGCCGGCCGAAGCGCCGCACGCACAGGTCGCGGACCTCGCGGTGCAGGGGCGCGCCGCTGGCCACGAGCGCGCGCAGCGAGGAGGTGTCGGCGTCCTGTTCGGCCAGGGCGGCGCGCCGCAGCATGGTGGGGACGCCGACCAGGTGGGTGGGGCGGTGGCGCTCGATCGCGCGCAGCACCCGCACCGGGTCGAACGGGCCGGGCAGGACCAGCGTCGCGCCGAGCGCGACCAGGGAGACCAGGCCCAGCGACCCGAAGGAGGAGGCCAGGGGGACCGCGATCAGCGGGCGGACGGGGCCCCCGCCCAGGACCGCCCGGGCGTAGGCGCCCCGGCCCCCGGCCATCGCGTTGTGGCTGTAGGCGACCATGCTCGGTTCGCCCTCCGAGCCCGAGGAAACGAGGATGCGGGCGGGCGACTCCGGGTCGGGGGCGGCCGCGGCGGGCGGCGGGCCGCCGCCGTCCAGGGCCCCGGGGTCCGGGCGCAGGACGGGCGCGTCCCCGGTGTCGTCCCGGTCGGTCACCACGAGGGCGGCCCGGGAGCGGGCCAGCAGGCAGGCCACGTCGGCGGCGGAGCGGCCGTGCGGGACCGGCAGGGAGACGGCGCCCAGCGCGGCGGCGGCGAGTTCGACGGCGAGCGCGTCCCGGCCGTCGGGGAGCAGGACGCCGATGACGTCGCGTTCGCCGCAGCCGCGGGCGCGCAGCAGCGCGGCGGCCCGGCCGACCCGCGCCGCCAGCCCGGCCCGGTCCAGGGTGCCGTGTCCGTCCACCACCGCCTCGCGGGACGGGTCCTCCCGGACCCGGTCCAGGAACAGGGAGTAGAGGTCCCGCCCCGGGCAGAGCCCCTCCCGCACCCAGCGTTCCCGCAGCTGCGCCGGAACGAGGTCGGTGAGCACCAGGCCCGCCGCGGACGTCCAGGTCATCGGTGGTCCTCCGCTTCGGTGAAGGTCCACGGGGCCCGGGGCAGAGCGGTTCCGTGGACGCGGGTGAACGCCTCGGGGAACGCCTCGGCCGCGGCGGCCGGGTCGGCGGCCGCCGGTGTGCCGGGGCGGGGGCGGTGGGCGGTGCCCCGCCCGGCGGCGCGCAGCAGCCGGGCGGCGTCGGCCAGGGCGGTGCGGGCGGCGGCACCGGTGCCCGCGCGGGCGCGCAGCAGCAGCCCGGCCAGGGCGGCCTCGGCGGCGAGCAGCCCGCCGAGCACGTCGGTGAGCGTGACCAGGGACGGCGCGGGTTCGCCGCCGTCGGCCAGCAGGTGGGCGATCCCGCCGTGGGCCTGGACCAGGAAGTCCGTGGCCGGGGTGTCCGGCGCGGGGTCCCGGCCGGCCCACCCGTCGGCGTGGACGTGCACCAGGCCGGGGGCGCGGGCGGCCAGGTCGTCGGCGCCCAGGCCGAACCGCTCGGCCCGGCCCGGCGGCCAGTTGTAGAGGAACACGTCCCCGGCGGCCGCCAGGTCCGCGGCGGCACGGCGCCCGCGCCCGGTCTTGAGGTCGCACTCGACGGCGCCCTTGCCCCGGTTGAACGCGGCGAAGCGGGCCGAGAGCCCGCCCGCCAGCGGCGGGACCCCGCGCATGGGGTCCCCGCCGGGCGGTTCGACGCGCACGGTGTCGGCGCCCAGCAGGGTGAGCAGCAGTCCGGCCAGCGGGCCCTGGACGCGGTTGGTGGCCTCCACCACCCGCAGCCCGGACAGGGGTCCCGGTCCGGTGAACGGCGGCAGCGCCCCGGCCGGGCCGGTGCCGCGCAGCCGCCAGGGCGAGGGCGGCTCCTCCTCCGCCGTCTCCTCGGGCGTCCGCAGGGGCACCGCGCCCACCCCGCACGCCCGGGCCGCCTCGGCGGCCGCAGCGAACGGCAGCGCCTCCAGGACGGTGGACAGGGCGGCGGGCAGCGGGCACACGGCGGTGGCGAAGCGGCGCTGGAACGGCGCCCACCCGGCGGCGATCGCCTCCCGGGGCGCGCCCAGCAGCTCCCAGAACCGCAGCCAGGCCTCCGGGTCGAGGGTCTCGATCTCGAAGCGGACCCCGTCGGCGGAGCGGAACGGCGGCGGCTCCCCCGGCCCGGGGACAGGAGCGCCGTCCGGGTCCGCGGTGGCCTCGGCGGCGTAGGGGGCGACCGCGAGCAGGGCCGCCCCGGACACCGACACCGAGGCCCGCAGGGCGGGGCCGCCCCTCTCCCGGGCCAGGAGCACCGCCGCGACCGCCTGGGCGGCCAGCACCCCGGCGCACACCGACGCGTAGTCCACCGGCAGGAACCGCGGCCCGCCCCGGGCCAGCCCGTGCAGGTGAGCCAGGCCGCAGGCGGCCTGCACGTCGCGCTCGTCGGCCGGGTCCGCGCCGTCGGCCGACCAGCCGATGTCGCACCCGGCGCCGCCGGTGCCCGGCAGGTCGATCCGCCCGGCGCCCTCCCACGCCCCGTCCGTTTCGACGGCGCACCCCAGCGCCCGCAGGCGGGCCGCCGCGATCCGCACCGGCAGGGTGTCGCCCGCCGCCCGTACCGCGGTCCCCGCCAGGGGCGCGGCGGCGGCGACCGTCGCGGCGGTCATGTCCACTTCCCCGTGCCCGCGGCGGTGCGGGGCAGTCCCAGGCGCTCGCGCAGCGTCCCGCGCCGGACCTTGCCGGTGCCGGTGCGGGGCAGGTCCTCCCAGTCCACGACCACCGGCTCGGCCATCTCCGGCAGGTCCGCCACGGCCTCCTTCCAGGCCCCGACGTCCAGGGCGCCGTCCCGCACGGCCACGACCGGGACGGGCGGCCCGTCGGGCACCCCCAGGACGACGCACTCCAGCACCTGGGGCAGCCGCTCGTCGACGACGTCCTCGATCTCCAGGCAGCCGCCCTCGGTGAGGGAGTCGACCTCCCGGTCCACCAGCCGGACCGCTCCGGTGCGGTCGATGGAGCCGATGTCCCCGGTGTTCCACCACTGGCCGATGAGCTTGCTGCGCCAGCGCCCCTCCTCGCCGACGTAGCCCGTGCACAGGGCGTCGGTGCGGCAGTAGATCAGGCCGGTCTCCCCCGTCGGCAGGGGGCGGAGGGTCTTCTGGTCCACGACTCGGAGCCGGGTCCGGCCCGGGATGGGGCGCCCCAGGTCGCGGGTGGTGGGGTCGGCCCCCTGGCGCTCCGCCAGGGACCGCCGGGTGAAAAACCGGAAGGTCAGCGGACCGGTCTCGCTCTGCCCCCAGCCCTGCATCCACACCGGGGCCCGGCGTTCGCTGGCGCCGAGGAACGCCCGCACGGTCGAGGGGTGGACGGCGTCGAAGGTGCTGACGAACAGCCGCACCCGCGCGAACAGGTCCCCCTCCCGGTCCAGGTGCCGCTGCCAGCGCGCCAGGGTGGCGGGCTGGACCTCCAGGGTGGTGGGGCGGTGCCGGCGCAGCGCGGGCGCGGCCTGCTCCCAGTCGGGGTCGGCGATCACCGAGAGCGCCTCGGGGAACAGCCACAGCACGCCCGCCGTCCAGGCCAGCGCCCTGCCGTGGGCGTAGGAGTAGGAGGAGGTGACGGTGTCGTCGCGGCGGCTGCCCAGGACCGGCCACCGGTGCGACTCGAACCCGGCCAGCCTGCGCATGATGGTGCGGGTGGTGTGCACGACCAGTTTGGGGGTGCCGGTGGTCCCGGAGGTGTGCATGATCGCCAGCGGCGCGTCCAGGTGCGGGCGGCGCGGCGGCGGGGCGGCGGCGCCGTGCAGGTCGGCCGGGGACAGCTCCCCCTGCCGCGCCCCGTCCACGACCAGGGTGCGGGTGGCGCGCCCGCTGATGTCGCGGCCCGCGGAGCGGGCGGTGTGGAGCAGGTCGGCATCGGTGACCAGCAGGGCCGGCCCCAGCCTCCGCAGCAGGGTGTCGAGGGTCTCCGGCGCCAGGTGGGCCGACAGCGACGCCGGGACGGCGCCCAGGCGCGCGGCGGCGCACGACAGCAGCACGTAGTCCCAGTGGTTGCGCTTGGCGATGGCCACCCGGTCGCCGGGGCGCACCCCGGCCTCGGCGAACCAGCCGGCGAACCGCCGGACCAGGGCGGCGGCGCTGGGGACGTCGAGTTCCACGCCCGCCTCGGGGGCGGTGTCCAGCGGCCTGCTCAGCCGGATCGCGGTGGTGGAGCCGCGCCGGGCCAGGTCGTCGAAGAGGGTGCCCAGGTGGATGGGTTTGCTCGTGAGCATCATGCCTCTTATGCCTCGATCGGGGTCGGTTCGCGGGTCTGGGCGAGGTAGGCCGCCGTGCGTTCGGCGGCCGTGAACGCGGAGGCCACCGCGCCCTCGCTGCACGGGCGCAGCGAGGTCCAGTCCCCGGCGTAGTCGACGGCGGACAGGGGCCGCGCCGTGAACGCGGGGCGCGCGGCCAGCGCCGCGGGGCGCGGCAGCGGGAGCCCGTGCGGGAACCGGTGCACGACCGTGCCCCGCACGTGCGCGTCCACCCCGGGGAGGATGTGCTCGGCCCGGGCCAGCAGTGCGCGGTCCACGTCCTCGTCGGGGGCGTCCATCAGCGCGCCGGTCGCCTCGGGGCGGGTGACCAGGGAGATCAGGCCGCGGCCGCGGGGCACCCGGCCGGGGTGCTTGGCGTGGTCCATGGTGACCACCCCCAGCAGGGGGTCGTCGGGCACCAGCAGCGCGAAGCCCCGGCGCGCCCCGCGCGGGGCCAGCGGCGCGTCCAGCAGCGCGGTCATCCGCAGCATCGGCGCGTACTCGCAGGCCCGCAGGTAGTCGCGCTCGGCCGGGGGCGCGGCCGGGTGCAAGCGGGCCGCCTCGGGCGCGGGCACCGCCAGGACGGCGGCCCGGGCCGTGAACGCACCCGCGGGCGAGTCGACGAGCACGCCGTCCGGCCCGGGGACCACCCCGGTGACGGGGTGGTCGGTGCGCACGTCGAGCCCGGCGGCCAGGGCGCGGGCCAGGGTGTCCATCCCGTCGCGGTAGGTGCGCCAGGTCGCGGTGCTGCCGGAGGCGGCGAGGTGGGCGGCGAAGGGACCGGCGGCGGCCGCCTCCTGAGGCCAGCCGAAGAACCCGGCGGCCAGCGGGCCCAGCAGGCGCTCGCCCAGCTGCGGGTGGCGGTGGCGGAGCAGGTCGGCGACGGTCGCCTCGTCCAGGCCGCCCCGTTCGGGGTGCTCCGGGTCCAGTCCGGCCCGGCCCAGGCGCAGTTGCAGCCGCACCAGGTCCAGGCGGGCCCGCGGGGACAGCCCCATGCCGGTGAGCAGCCCCAGGGGGCGCCCGGCGTGACGGCGGGCCCGGCCCTTCCACCACACCGACAGGGCGTCGCGGACCAGGGGCACCGCCTCGGGGTCGGCGTCCAGGCCGGTGGCGCGGATGAGCCGCCAGGTCGCCGGGTAGGCGTCGGCCGACGGGATCATCTCCGCGCCGGTGTCGATGAGGTGGCCGTCGGTGCGCAGGGTGCGCATCCGCCCGCCCACGGCGTGGACGGACTCCAGCACCCGCACGGTGTGCCCGGCGGCGGTCAGCAGGTGGGCGGTGGCCAGTCCGGCGGGTCCGGCGCCCACGACGGCCACGTCGACGGCGGTCACCACGGCGCGCCCGGCAGCAGGGCCGCGGCCAGGTTGGCGGCGAGCAGGAGCACGACCGTGGCCCGGTGGGTGTGGATGGCCATGCGCCGGGCGCGCAGGATGTCCCCGGTGACGAACCCGGTGTAGAGCTGGGCGACCCGCAGCGCGATGACCGGCAGCAGCACGGTGGGGAACCACCAGGGCGCGATGCCGAGCAGGTGGGATCCGGTGACCAGCAGCGTCTCCAGCGCGGTGACCGCGATGATGAACACCGCGTTGGTGCGCGGGGTGACCCTGGCGGCGACGGTGATGCGCCCGGCCGCCCGGTCGCCGTCGGCGTCGTTGGTGTTGGAGTACAGGCCGAAGATCATCGGGCCGCCGCCGAAGACCAGCGCCTGCACGATGACGAACCCGTCGACGTGCCCGACGAGCAGGCCGTAGGGGACCAGGATCCAGCCCACGCCCAGGCCGGCCAGGAAGAGCTCCTGGAAGCCCCGGTAGCTGAGCTTGAGGCCCCAGGAGTACTGGACCGACGCGACCAGGCACAGCGCGGCGCCGATCACGGCCCACAGCGGCCGGTGCGGGGCCAGCGCCACCACCGCCGTCCACAGGACGACGCTCACGACGGTCGCGATCCGTCCGAAGCGCAGCGCCTGCGCCTCGGTGAGGGTCCCGGCGACCAGGGGTTTGCGGGCCAGGCGGCGGCGGGCGGCGTCCGAGCCGTAGTTGGCGGCGTCGGAGCCGTCCCGGTAGCCGGTGACGTCGTCGAAGGCGACCATGGCGGCCACCACGGCCACCTCGGCGAGCAGCACCAGCAGCAGGAACCCGAGGGTGTCGGCGCGCGGGCCCAGCAGCGGCAGGGTCATCGCGAACACCAGCGGCAGGCCGATGTAGTAGTCGACGATGTCGAGCTTGGCCAGCCGGGCGTAGGTGCCCAGGGCGGGCCGGGGGGCCGGCGCCGCGGGCACCGGTGCGGGCGGCGCGGTCAGGTGGTCGGTCATGCTTTCCTCCCGAGGGCGAACGCGCGGACCGCGGAGACCACGTGCTCGACGGCCGCGTCGGCCAGGTGCGGGTACAGGGGCAGGGAGATGTTGCGGCGCGCCGCCTCCCGGGCGCGGGGCCAGTCCCCGCCGGGCCGGGCGTGGGGGGCGAAGGCGGGCTGCTCGGGCAGGGTCCGCGGGTAGTAGACGTGGGCGTCCACCCCGGCGGCGGCCAGGTGGTCGCGCAGCCCGTCCCGGTCCTCGCACAGCAGCGTGTAGACGTAGGGGAAGCGGCCGTCCCCGCCCACCGGGGGCGCGACCACCCCGGCCTCGGCGAGGTCGGCGAAGGCCGCCGAGTAGTGGTCGCAGATGGCGGTGCGGCGGGCGACGCGCTCCTCCAGCCCCGCCAGGCGGTGCAGCTGGAAGGCCGCCATGACCTCGTCGAAGCGGCTGTTGTGGCCGACGTGGTGGTGCAGGAAGCGGTTGCGGCCGTCCTGGCCGTGGTTGCGCAGCATCCGCACCCGTCCGGCCAGGGCCGCGTCGTCGGTGAGGACCACTCCGCCCTCGCCGGGCATCCCGAAGACCTTGACCTGGACGAAGGAGTACACGCCGGCGTCGCCCCACCGTCCGGCGGGCCTGCCGCGGAGCACGCCGCCCTGGGCGAGCGCGGAGTCCTCCACGAGCCGCAGCCCGGTCCGGGCCGCCAGGTCGCGCAGGCGCGGCATGTCGGCCATGACGGAGAACATGTGCGCGGGCATCAGGGCGCGGGTCCGTCCGGTGACCAGCTCCTCGGCGCGTTCGGGGTCCATGGTCAGGGTGGCCGGGTCGATGTCGGCGAAGACGGGGACCGCGCCGACCGCCAGGACGGTGCTCGCCAGGGGGGCGCAGCCGAAGGCGGGGACGATCACCTCGTCGCCCGGGCCGACGCCCATGGCGGCCAGGACCAGGGTGAGCGCGGAGGTGCCGCTGGAGCAGGCCACCGCGTCGGCGGAGCCCAGGCGGGCGCGCAGCGCGTCCTCGAAGCGGGCGGTGCGCCGGCCCAGGATGAACTTCTGCTCCGGGTCGGTGCCGACCTCGTACAGCGCCTCCAGCAGCACCTCGCGGTCGGCCTCGAACAGGTCGGGGGCGAAGAACGGCACGGCGGTCCGTTCGGCGGCCACGGTCATCGGGACCTCCCGGAGTAGTGGCGTTCGATCTCGTCGCAGACCCGGTCGACGGCCTCCTCGGCCAGGTCGGGGTAGAGCGGGAGGGCCAGGGCCGTGCGGCAGAGCTCCTCGGCCCGGGGCAGGTCGCCGGGCCGGTACCCCAGGTGCGCGAAGCAGGGCTGCAGGTGCAGGGGGCGCGGGTAGTAGACCTCGGTGCCGATCCCGGCCGCGGCCAGGCGGGCGGCGAGGCCGTCGCGGTCGTCGACCTGGACGAGGTGGACGTAGACCACCCGGTTCTCGCCGGGCCGGACGGGGAGGTCGCCGGGGACGGCGCGCACGCCGGGCAGGCCGCGCAGCCGGTCGTCGTAGCGGCGCGACAGCACGGCGCGGCGTTCGATGTCGGCGTCCAGGTGGGCGAGCTTGGCCAGCAGGACGGCGGCCTGGAGGTCGTCCATCTTGCTGTTGCCGCCGGTGACGACGGTCGGGTTGGAGATGCCGGGGAACGCGGCCAGGGTGCGCCCGGACCGGCCGTGGTGGCGCAGCATCCGCGCGGTCTCGGCGACGGCGTCGTCGTCGGTGAGCAGCGCTCCGGCGTCGCCGACCGCGCCCAGGGTCTTGGCGGGGAAGAAGGAGAGCACTCCCCCGGTGCCGAGCAGTCCGGCGTGCGTCCCGCCGGAGCGCATGCCGATGGCCTCGGCGCTGTCCTCCACCACGGTGAGGCCGTGGGCGTCGGCGACGCGGCGCACGCCCACCATGTCGGCGAGGCGGTCGAAGAGGTGGACGGGCATGACCATGCGGGTGCGGTCGGTGACGGCGGCCGCCACGGCGTCGGGGTCGATGCCGTACCCGTGCTCCTCGATGTCGGCGAAGACGGGGACGCCGCCGGCGTGCACGACGGCGGTGGCCGTGGCGACGAAGGTGTGGGCCGGGACGATCACCTCGTCACCCGGGCGCAGTCCGGCGGCGCGCAGCAGCAGGACGAGCGCGTCGGTGCCGGAGTTGACGCCGACGGCGTGCCGGGCACCGGTGTACCGCTCCAGGGCGCGCTCGAACTCCGCGACCATGGAGCCGTGCGAGAATTTCCCGTCGTCCAGGACGCGGGAGCAGTGGCCCCGGATCTCGGGCCATATTCTTCGGAACGTCTCCGACTGGTCGAAGAAGGGTACGCCGGAATTCTCCCCGCTCCTTTCCGTGGAGGCCGGGGAGGCGAGTGTCGACTTCATGTGCTCCGTTCCAGGGGGACGCGGAGGCCCGGCCGCACCCGTGTGCGGCCGGGCCGGGAAAAGGGGTTCGGTTCCCGAAGGCGGGTCAGACGCCCAGGAGCGGGATGTCGTTCTTGCCGAGGTGGTAGTCGCGCACGGCGGCGACCAGCTCGCCGACGCTGAGGGTGCCGTCGCCGTCGGTGTCGATCTGCTGGAACGCCTCCCGGGCCTGGTCGGCGGACAGGCCGATGGCCTCGAACCACCGCTCCAGCTCCACCGGGCTGATCTCGCCGTCGCCGTCGGTGTCGGCGATGCCCATGATGGCCTGGATGGTGGGCTGGAGGACCTCGGCGAAGCCGGCGTTGCCGCGGCTGACGATCTCGCTCTGGGCGGCCTGGAGGAAGGCCTCCTTGTCGAGCTGCTCGGTGCCGGCGGACCGCGCCAGCCGGTCGAACAGGCCGAGGTAGGCGGCCCGCAGGCCGGCCGCGCCCGGACCCGAGGCGTCGGCGCCGAAGCGGTCGAGGATGTTCTGGATCTCCTGCTCGAAGTCCGAGCGCTCGATCACGCCGTTGCCGTTGTGGTCCCAGAGGTTGAAGCGCTCTTCGAGGCGGCTGCTGGCCTTGACGGCGACGCTCATGAATTCTCCTTGAGAAAAGAAAATGAAAAGGAAAGGGTATTTCCGAAGGGGGAATACCGCGGGCTTTCCACCAGGAGCCCGATCCCTTTTACATATTACCCCGACCCGACCCCCGGAAAAACCCTCGGGCGAGAAATCGTCAAAACTGCGGAAACTTTATATCGGACATTCTTCGGTATTTTCTGCAAATGATCCCGGGAAGAGGTCGGCCACCGCCTCCGCGCTCCCCTGCCGGAAGACCACGCGCTCCTCCGGGAGCAGCTCCAGGTCCCGGCCGGTGGGCACCGGGTCGGCGTGGATCAGCACGTTGTAGTGGTTGGGCGTGTGGCAGGCGTCGAAGCCCAGGACCACGCCCACCCGGCGCGGGCCGATCCACACCTCGTCGCCCCGGTCCACGACGCCGGCCGCGGTGATCTCGGCGAAACCGAGGAAGCCCACGCGGTCGATCCGCGTCCCCTCGGCGGTCCCGGTGTGGTCGGTGGCGACCAGCTCGTGGACCTCGCCCGCGCGCACACAGCGGCTCGCGAACGGCTCCAGCCGCATGCCCCGGTCGGTCCTGCGGTGCACCAGCACCTTGACCAGGGCCGCGGCCACCTCCCGTTTGGCCCCGTCCTCGTGCGGGTTCACCGGACCACCCCCTCTTCCCGGGCCGCCGCGCGGTAGGCCTCGGCGACCAGGCGCAGCGCGGACACCCCGGCCCCGTCGCCGGCCCGTCCGGCGCGGATCCGGGCGGCGAAGTCGGCCGCGACGCCCTCGTACTCGTGCCACAGCGACTCCTTGAAGGCGGGGCGCCCGGCCAGCAGGTCGGCCGTCAGCACCCGCCCGTCCGCGGTGCGCACCTCCACGTCCTTGCGCTCCCCCGGATGGGACCAGTCCAGCAGCACCCGGGCCCGCGCGGCCCCGGCCGCCAGGGCGATGTCCGCCCGGCGGTCCACGCCCGCCCCGTCGTGCTCCACCCGGGCCGCGGTCACCTCGGCCCGGCCCAGCAGGGTCTCCACCAGGTCGAAGGCGTTGGGCCCGTTGTCGGCCACGCATCCGCCGCCGCACCGGGCCGGGTCCAGGTACCAGGTGTCGTCCCCCGCGTGCTCCTCGATCCGCTCCAGGTAGCGCACGGTCACCTCCTCCACGGCGTGCCCGGCGATCCGCTCCCGCAGCGCCGCGAACTCGGAGTTGTACCGGCGGTGGAAGGCCGTGAACAGCACCGTCCCGCGCTCCCGGGCCAGGGCTGCCAGCATCTCCCCCTCAGCCACGTCCAGTGCCAGGGGCTTCTCCGCGCACACCGCCGCTCCGGCGGCGATCGCGTCCGCGCAGATCCGCGCGTGCGCGTCGTTGGGCGCGGTGACCACGACCGCGTCGGGCCGTTCGCGCTCCAGCATCCGGACGTGGTCGGTGTACCCGGCCGCTCCGGGCGGCGGGGCCGCGATCCGGGCCGGGGCCAGGTCGCAGACCGCGACCAGGTCCCAGTCCGGGGAGTCCGCCAGTGCCTTCAGGTGGAACCGGGAGATCACCCCCAGGCCCACCACCGCCACACGCAGCGCCCTCATCGCCCCTCCTCCAGGATCGCGGGGGCGGCCAGGCCGGTCCGCTCCGCCACGTCGGCCAGTTCGCGGTACAGCCCGGCGGCCAGCGGCACACCGTGCTCCCTGCACCGCCGGGCCCGGTGGTACTCGTGCCAGCCGGGGTAGCGCACCGGGTCCGCGGGATCGACGGGCGGGCAGCCCAGCACCGTCCCGAACAGCTCCTCGGCGTCCTCGCGCACGCCCCCGCGCAGCGCGTCGGGGGCCACGGCCAGCATCAGGTACCCGATGTCGTCGTCGCGCCCGGCGGGGCTCCCGTCGCCGGCCAGGGCCTGCGGGGCGGGGCCGCGCCCGGAGCCGGAGACCAGGGCGGACAGCACCTCGACCAGCAGCCCCAGGCCGAAGCCCTTGTACCGGCCCGGCTCTCCGCCGAGCCACATCAGGTGCGCGCGCCCCGCGTCGAACTCGGCCGGGTCGGTGACCGGGCCGCCGCGGTCGTCGCACAGCAGCCCCTCGGGCACCGGCCGCCCCTCCCGGGCGGCCTGGCGGATGCGCCCGGTGGGCGCGGCGGTGGTGCTCATGTCCAGCAGGAAGGGCGGGTGGTCGCCGGCGGGGGCGGCGGCGCTGAGCGGGTTGGTGCCCAGCAGGGCCGCGGCGCCGCCCGGCGGCCGGGCGATGCGCTGTCCGCCGCAGTTGCTGGCGACCAGGCCGACCATGCCGCGTTCGGCCGCGCGCAGCGCGTGGTATCCGGCGCAGCCCAGGTGGGTGGCGCCGCGGACGGCCACCATGCCGATCCCGCCGGCCTCCGCGCGGTCCGCGGCCAGGTCCATGGCCTCGGTGGCGGCCCACAGCCCGAGGGCGCGGCGGGCGTCGACCAGCACGGCGGCCCCCAGGTCGGTGACGATCCGGGGTTCGGCGCGGGGGTCGGCCCGTCCCTCGTCGAGCAGGGGCAGGTAGAGGCGGGTGAGGTTGGCGGTGCCGTGGGAGTCCATCCCGGTCAGGTCGCCGTGGCACAGGGCGCGCGCCGAGGCGGCCGCCCGGTGCGGGGGCAGCCCCCGGTGGGCGAAGACCCCGGTGAGGAAGGCCAGCAGTGAGTCGTGGTCGGTCAGGACCGCGGTCCGCTCCGGGGCGGACCCCGGCGGTTCGGGGGAAAGGGTGGTCACTGGTCTCCGTCCGTTGCGTCGGTGAAGGCGGTCAGCAGGCGGGCCACCGTGTCGGCGAACCCGTCGAGGTCGGACAGGCGCACGCGCTCGTCGTCGCCGTGCGCCCCGTCGGCGGCCAGGTCGCCCGGGCCCAGCACGACCGTGCAGGCGTCGGGGACCCCGGCCATCCAGATGGCGTCGCAGGTGAAGGCCGGCTCGTCCGCCGGCCACCGCGGGACCCCGGCCCGGAGCAGCAGGTCGTGGCCCCAGGCGTCGCGGTCGTCCAGGACGGGCAGGCCCCGTTTGGGCCAGTCCAGGCGGGTGAGGCCGCGGGCGTCGGCGGCGGTGCGGGCGAACAGGGCGGTGTCGGCGAAGGAGGCGGTGAACTCCTCCAGCGCGGTGTCGAACGCGCCGGCCACCTCCCGCTCCAGGGTCCGGCCCGCCCCGGCGTCGGCGTAGGAGAGGTTGAACAGCAGGTCGCCGCTGCCGTACACCCGGTTGTGCAGGGTGCCGGTGTGCAGGCCCGCCACGCACACGGCCCCGGTGCGGGCGTGCCCGTCCAGGGACCGGCCCATCCGGTGGGCGAGGAACCCCAGCAGGACCGAGGCGTTGTGCCCGATGTGGGGGCGGTCGTCGATCGCGTCCTCGCCGCGCACCGACACCCGGGCGGTCATGGACGCGGTGGAGCGGGTGAGGAACCGGCCGGAGGTGGGCTCGCAGAACACGTTGAGGCGGCCGGTGTGGCCGCGGTCGACCAGCGGCCGGGTGCCCAGCACCCCCATGGCGCCGCCCTCCTCGCCCGCGACGGCCTGGATCAGCACGGCCGTGTCGCGGCCCAGCCGGGGCGAGCGCTCGCGGGCGGCGCGCACCCCGGCCAGCAGCGCCACCGCCGGGCCCTTGGCGTCGACGGCGCCCCGGCCCCGGACGAGGCCGCCGTCGCGGGAGGCCGGCGGCCCGCCCGCGACGGTGTCCAGGTGCACGTTGAACATGACGGTGCGCTCGCGGGGCACGGTGTCGGGTCCCAGGCGCAGCACCAGGCTGGGCTGGCACCGGAGGAACCCGGGGTCGGCGGCGGCCTCGCGCACCGCGGCGGGCACCCCGGGCCGGTCCAGGTCCGCGGGGTCGGCCGGGGCGTGGTGCACGGTGCGGAAGCCCGTGGGCGCGGCGGCCCGGGCGTAGTCACGCTGGGCCTGGTGCAGCCGGGGGCGCGGGCCGTCGCGGCCGACCTCCAGAGGCCCGGCGGTGGGCGTCTCCAGCAGCCGCAGCAGCAGGGCGATGTCGTCCTCGGTGAGGGTCACCGGGCTCCCTCCGTGTTCCAGGACCGGCGCACGAGGTCCTCCAGCCGCCGCCCGTACTCCACGAACGCGGCCGGGTCGCCCCGGCCGGGGTCGGCGCCGTCGGCGAGCAGGTGGGGGCGCAGGTGCAGGTGGGGCTCGATGGACAGGGCGCCGCAGTACCCGTGGTCGGCCAGGATCCCCAGGCACTCCCGCACCCCGGCCTCGCCCTCGCCGGGCGGGACGTAGGCGGTGTCGCCGCCGGGGGTGCGGACCGCGTCCTTGATGTGGACGTGGGCCACGTGGGGGGCCAGTGCGCGCAGCATGGCGGGGGCGTCGTAGCCGTGGGCGACCCCGTTGCCGGTATCGAACAGCAGACGCAGCGCGGGGCTGTCGGCGTGGGCGAGCAGGTCCAGGGCGCGTTCGGCGTCCTCGCCCGCCCAGCCCGCGCAGTTCTCGTGGACCAGCAGCAGGCCGGCGTCCCGGGCCCGCGACGCGAGTTCGCGCACGCGGGCGCGGGCGACCCGGCCCCACTCGGATTCGGTCAGCCCGCCGGAGGGATAGGACATGATCCGCACGGTGCGTGTGCCCAGGAGGGCGCAGCGGCGGGCCAGCGCGTCGAGTTCGGCCAGGTCGAGGGCGAAGTCGCCGGTGGCGGGGCGGGACCAGTCGCCGATCTTGGCGGCGACGGCGACCACCCCGGCCCCGGCGCCGCGGATCCGCTCAGCGGCCCGTGCCACGTCCCGTTCGGGCACGGCGGCGATCGGGACCCCGTCCAGGGTGCGCACCTCCAGCAGGTCCCAGCCGAGCGCGTCCAGGGCGGCCAGCTGGCCGTCCAGGCCGGGTGCGGCCTCGTCGCCCAGGCCCGCGAGGCGGGGGGTCTCAGGCTCCGACGGCACTCTCCACCTCCTGTTCGGCGGCGCGGGCCGAGCACAGGTCCTTGGCCTCGGCGAGCAGCCGGACGGCCTCCACGTGCACGGGCAGGTCGCCCAGGTCGCGGGCGGGCTGCGCGAAGCGGGCGTAGCAGCGGTGCCAGAAGGCGGTCAGGGCGTCGTCGGTGAACACCGACCGGGTGGGCCCGCGGCCGTGGGCCGCCACGGTGAGCTGCGCGGTGTGGTCGGCGTCGCTGCAGGGGTAGTGGCCGGTGAGGACGGCCTCGTCGAACTCCAGCACGATCCGGCGCTCCCGCAGCGGCGAGGTCAGGTCCGACTCGATCCGGGTGAGCACCCCGGTGTGGTGCACCAGGTCCATCCGGGCGGCCCCCAGGCCGGGCAGGCGGATCCCGTCGAAGGCCATGTCGTCGAGTTCGGCCCCGGCCACCTCGGCGTCGCCGGCGAGCGCGACCGCGACGGCGAGGGCGTGCGGGACCTCGACGTCGAAGGCGGTGGGGTGCCCGGAGGACTCCAGGGTCCGGGTGAAGCGGGGCTTGTGCTGGAGCACCGTGAGGGTCCGCAGCCGCCCGAACACCCCGGAGCGGTGGACCGCGAGCAGGCGGGCGCTCAGCGCGCTGGCCGTCCACGGGGTGGCGACGGTGAGGCGCAGGCCCCAGCGGCGGCGCAGCCGGGCGATCGCGGCCAGTTCCGCCAGGTCCAGGGCCAGCGGCTTCTCGACGACGACCATGCGGTATCCCAGGCGGGCGAGCCGTTCCAGCGGTTCGGCCCGCAGGTGCGGCGGGGTGCAGAGGTGGACCACGGTGCTCCGGGGCGGCAGGCGGCGCGCGGCCTCCTCCAGGGAGGGCACCGCCGTCACCCCCTCGGCCCCCGGCTGGAGGGGGTCGTGGCCCATCACCGGTCCCGGGGCGAAGAGGCCGCGCGCCGCCGCCCGCGCTTTGGCGAGCGACGGCGCGTGCAGCCCCCGTCCCGATCTCCCCAGGCCGACGATGAGGGTGTGCAGCATGAAGGGAGGACACCTTTCCGTTCGCGGTCCCCGTCGTTCCGCGGCCCCCGAGGGTGCGCGGAACCGATCGAACGGAAGCACAGACTGGACCGATTCCGGGAAAAGCGTCAAGGAATGGAACGGGTTCTCAGGCCCCAAACCCCGGGGAACGGGGTTCCACAACCTGAGAGGATGTTCTGATAAAGGGCATCATGACACGGCGAGAGAAATCGGAGAGGAAATGCCCGTTTTCTCCGGGGAAATCAGGCGACCGAGAAACTGAACAGCCCGCTGGGCGGGGCGTGCCAGCCGCGGTTCGGGGCCACCGGCACCCCGGGGCCGAAGCAGCCGCGCCCGGCGTGCATGCTCACCTCCGCGTCGGTGAGGTTGACCAGCACGTGGGCGGTCGGCGGGAGTACGGTGCAGCTCCCGGACGCGGGGTCCGGGTAGCGCACGAGGTCCTCGAACTCGGTCGTGAAGACGACGACCTCGCCGGTGGCCGCGTGGGCGGGGACCGCCCCCACCAGCGCGCTCGTCAGGGCAAGGGCGAGCGCGGTGGACAGAACCCTCATTCCACCATCCTTTCTCGTTTCATACGCGATTCACGGAAAAGATCACCTCGCGCACCAATGACACGGAGGATCACCGCGCCAATACTCTCCGAACCCGGGGGTGCCCGCAACAGAAAAGGCGAAGAACGCGGTTTCGGTCCGCCCGGGACACCCGAATAAGCCTCGCCGGACGGAATTCGAACAAAAAGCGGACGCCGGCGCGCGCGGCGGGCGCGCCGGTACCGCCGCCCGTCCGCACCCCGTCGCCCGGCGCCCTGACAGGGCCGGGTGGGCGAGTGTTTGCCCCCTCCATGCCCGCCCCTGGCACGCGGAGCGGCCCCGCGCGGACACGCCCGGTTAGGGTGCCCGCACGGGGCCGAAAGGGGACGCCCCCCGCGGGGCGGCCCCGCGCCGACAGGGGGTGGGGATGGCCGCGCGCGGGCAGGGGCGACCGGTCGCCGTCATCGGCGCCGGTGCGATCGGGACGTCGGTGGCGTCGGCGCTGGCGCGGGCGGGCCGCCCGGTGACGGTGTGCGGCGCGAGCCGCCGGTTCGGGCGGATCGAGGTGACCGAGGACGGGTCCGCCGAGTCCTGGCCGGTGGCGCAGGCGGACTCCCCCGGCGACATCGCCGGGTACGACACCGCGGTCCTGGCGGTCAAGGCGCACCAGACCGAGGCGGCCGCGGCGTGGCTCAGGGCCGTCTCCGCCCCCGGGACGACGGTGCTGGTGGCCCAGAACGGGGTGGAGCAGCGCGAACGCGTCGCCCCCCACACCGGCGGCGCGTACGTGGTGCCCGCCGTGGTCTACCTGAACGTGGAGCGCACGGGGCCGGGCCGGGCGACCCTGCGCCGCGTCGGCCGCCGGGACCTGGTGCTGCCCGACGAGGCCCCGGCCCGGGCGCTGGCGGCGGAGCTGGCGGCGGGGCGCATGCGCGTCGGCCTGGAGGCGGACTTCGTGACGGCGGCCTGGGCCAAGCTGCTGGCCAACATCACCGCCAACCCGCTCACCGCCCTGACCGGCCGCCGGGCGGACGTGCTCCGGGACCCGGGGGTCGGCGCCGTCGCCCGCCGCATCATGGACGAGGCCCTCCGGGTGGCCCGCGCCGAGGGCGCCGCGCTGTCCGCCTCGCACGCCCGGGAGGTCCTGGCCTGGCTGGAGAACGCGCCGGAGGGCGCCACCACGTCGATGCTCCAGGACCGGATCGCCGGGCGGCCGCTGGAGTACGACGCCCTGACGGGGGCGGTGGTGCGCGCCGCCGAGCGCCACGGCATCGACGTGCCGGTGAACCGGCTGATCCTGGCGCTGACCGCGGCGACCTGTTCCGGCCCGTGACCCACGTCACCCTGGGTCCGGGGCTCCGGGCGGAACGTCACCTAATGTCAGGAGAACCTCAATTCTCCGGCGGGGATTGGACACATCGCCCCGAACGTGCTCACCCTCCTTCGGAAAGCGCAGGAAATCCGCCGGTGACCTGCCGGTAACGAACGGAATCCGTCGGCCCGGTCCGCGGCGGCGCCTGCACACCCCCACGACGAAGGAACACATGACCTCCCCCAACGAGCAGAAACCGGACGACCGCACCGCATCGCCCCCGGAGGAGTCCGCCGAGGGCCGCTTCACCCGCTCCCGCGTCATCGGCCTCATCGCGGGCCCCCTCGTCGGCCTGATCGTCTACCTGCTCATGCCGGACATGCCGCTGCCGCTCGCCGAGGGCGAGGACGAGGCCGTCGTCTCGGCCAACGGCCGCACCGTCGCCGCGATCACCGCGTTCATCGCCATCTGGTGGGCGACCGAGGCCATCCCGATCCCGGTCACCTCGCTGCTGCCGCTGGTGCTGTTCCCCGTGATGCTGGACGGCACGCCCATCGCGAGCGTGTCCTCCTCCTACGGCTCCGACACCATCTTCCTGTTCATGGGCGGCTTCATGCTGGCCCTGGCCATGCAGAAGTGGAACCTGCACAAGCGGATCGCGCTGACCATCGTCTCCAAGGTGGGCTCCAACAGCGCGGGGCTGATCGGCGGCTTCATGATCGCCACCGGGTTCATCACCATGTGGGTGAGCAACACCGCCACAGCCGTGATGATGCTGCCCGTCGGCCTGTCCGTGGTCACCGTCCTCACCCAGTTCCGCAACGGGCGCACCGACGCCAACTTCGCGACCGCCCTCATGCTCGGCATCGCCTACGCGTCGTCCATCGGCTCGGTGGCCACCATCATCGGCACCCCGCCCAACGTGCTCATGGTCGGCTACCTCTCCGACACCCACGGCATCACCATCGGCTTCGGCCAGTGGATGCTCGCCGGCGTGCCGCTGGCCGCGGTCTTCCTCCTGATCGCCTGGTTCGTGCTGGTCAAGGTGTTCCCGCCCGAGGCCAAGAGGGTCGAGGGCGCCCAGGAGCTGATCGGCTCCGAGCTCGCCGCGATGGGGTCCATGTCCCGCGGCGAGAAGGGCGTCTCCCTGGTGTTCGCGCTGGCCGCCCTGTCCTGGATCTTCATCCCGATCCTGGCCCGCAGCGAGAGCGTCGGCGGCGCCCTGCCGTGGCTGGCCGGCATCTCCGATGCCGGGATCGCGATGACGGTCGCCGTCGTCCTCTTCCTGGTCCCGATCGACCGGCAGGGCACCCGCCTGCTCGACTGGGCGACCGCGGTGCAGCTCCCCTGGGGCGTGCTGCTGCTGTTCGGCGGCGGCCTGGCCATCTCCGCGCAGTTCACCGCCAGCGGCCTGAGCGCCTGGATCGGAGGCCAGGTCTCGGTCCTGGCCGGGATCCCCCTGTGGGTGCTGATCCTGGTGGTGACGGCGCTGGTGCTGTTCCTGACCGAGCTGACCAGCAACACCGCGACCGCCGCGACGTTCCTGCCGATCCTGGGGGGCGTGGCGATGGGCATGGACATGGACGTCCTCACCCTCGTGGTCCCCGTGGCCCTGGCCGCCACCATGGCGTTCATGCTCCCGGTGGCCACCCCGCCCAACGCGATCGTGTTCGGTACGGGGTACGTCCGCATCGGCCAGATGATCAAGGGCGGCCTGTGGCTGAACCTCATCGCCCTGGTCGTCATCCTGGGCTCGATGTACGCCCTGTTCTCCTGGGCCATCGGCATCACCCTGTAGTCCGCACGCGGTCGGCGGCCCGGGGCGGACGGATCCGTCCGTCCCGGGCCGCCGGGTGCGCGGGGTCAGCCGACGATCGGGCGCTCCTCCGGCAGCTCGTACAGCCGGCTGTGCCGGCGCAGCGCCAGCGCCGACGCCAGGGTGATGGGGCCGATGCGGCCGACGAACATGAGGAAGACCAGCACCGCCTGCCCCACGGGGGGCACGTCGGCGGTGATGCCCGTGGACAGCCCCACCGTCGCGAACGCCGACGTCGTCTCGAAGAGGATCTGGTCCAGGGTGAAGGGGGTCACGATCATCAGGACCAGGGTCCCCGCCAGCACCAGCCCCAGCGCCAGCATGGCAACCGTGGTCGCCTGGGAGGCGGTGCCCGCGGACAGCCGCCGCCCGCCCGCGTGGACCGTCGGCTCGCCGCGCACGTTCGCGTAGGCGACCAGGATCAGCACGGCGAACGTGGTCACCTTGATGCCGCCCGCGGTACCCGCGCTCCCGCCCCCGATGAACATCAGCATGTCGGTGACCAGCAGCGTCTGCGTCTGCATCGCGCCGAAGTCCAGGCTGTTGAACCCGGCCGTGCGCGGCATCACCGACTGGAAGAAGGCGGTGAGGACCTTGTCCTCCGTGTCCAGGGGGCCCATGGTCGCCGGGTTGGTCCACTCCAGCGCCAGGAACGCGACGAAGCCGACGGCCAGCAGGGCCGCCGTCATCCCCAGCGTGAACTTGGCGTGCAGCGTCCAGTGGCGCTTCTCCTTGTGCTTCCGGGAGAACCGCCACAGCTCCACCCACACCGGGAAGCCCAGCCCCCCGGCGATCACGCCGAACGCGACCGGCAGCGTGATCCACGGGTCGGTGGCGTAGCCCATCAGGTTGTCGGAGTACAGCGAGAACCCGGCGTTGTTGAACGACGAGACCGAGTGGAACACACCGGTGTGCAGCGCCGCCGTGAAGGTCAGGTCGTAGGCGGTCCACCAGCGCAGCGTGAGGACGGCCGCCAGCAGCACCTCGAAGACCAGGGTGACCCACAGCACCCCCAGCACCAGCTGCCGCACCTCCCCCAGGGACACCGACTTGGTCTCGGCCCCGGTGGTGACGGCCATGCGCAGGCCCATGCGCCGGCTCACCAGCAGCGACAGCACGGTGGCCAGGGCCATGATCCCGAACCCGCCGATCTGGATCAGCACGAGGATCACGGTCTCGCCGAAGCCGGACCAGTGCCCGGAGGTGTCGACGACCGCCAGGCCGGTCACACTGGCCGCCGAGGTCGCCGTGAAGAGCGCCGTCATGAAGGGGGTCGCCTGCCCGTCGGCGGCGGCGGGCAGGGACAGGAGCAGGGTGCCGGTCAGGACGAACGCGCCGAAGGCCGCCACCGTCACCAGCGGGGGCCGCTTCCAGATCCCGGGTCCGAACCGGAGTCCCCCGACCTGCGGGAACGGGCGGCTCGGGTACGCGCGCGGGCTTCTCACCGCTCCCCCTCCTCCCCGCCGGCCAGGAACCGGTAGCCCAGCCCCGGGTCGGTGAGGAAGTAGCGCGGGCGCGGGGGGTCGGGCTCCAGGCGCTGGCGGATCTTGGTCATGAACACGCGCAGGTAGTTGGTCTCCCGTTCGTACTCGGGCCCCCACACCTCGTGCAGCAGCTCGCGGTGGGTCACCAGGCGGCCGCGGTTGCGCACCAGGACCTCGACGATGTGCCACTGCCGGGGGGTCAGGCGGACCTGCTCCCCGCCCCGGGTGACCTGCTTGGCGGCCAGGTCCACGGTGAAGTGGTCGGTGACCACCGACGCCTCCGGCTCGGCCGACGCCGCGGTGCGGCGCATGGCGGCCCGCACCCGGGCGAACAGCTCGTCCATGCCGAACGGCTTGACCACGTAGTCGTCGGCGCCCAGGTCCAGGGCCTGCACCTTCATCTGCTCGGTGTCGCGCCCGGACAGCACCACGACCGGGACCTGCGTCCAGCCGCGCAGCCCGCGCAGGACGTCCAGCCCGCTCATCCCGGGCAGGCCCAGGTCGAGCAGGACCAGCCCGGGGTGGTGGTGCGCGATGAGCTTGAGCGCGTGCTCGCCGCTGTCGGAGAGGTAGGGCGTGTAGCCGCGGGCCCGCAGGTTCAGCTCCAGGGTCTTGCGCAGGCGGGGGTCGTCGTCGACGACGAGCACCGTGGGAGGCGCCTCGTTCCCGTCGCTCATGGTCGGTCCGTTCTCGTGTGTCCGGTGCGGTGGGAACGGCGTCCCACCGCACCGATGGTAGGGAAGGGCGGCCCCCTTTCGTCCCAGGCGGCCGCCGAGTGTCAGGCCGGGGCCCGGTCCAGGGCGAGGTTGAGCTCCAGGACGTTGACGCCCGGCTCCCCCAGCACGCCCAGGGTCCGCCGCGTGGTGTGCTCCCCGATGAGGGCCTCGACCCGCGCGGCGTCCAGGCCGCGGGCCCGGGCGACCCGGTCGGCCTGCAGCCGGGCGTTCTCCACGGAGATGTGCGGGTCCAGGCCGGAGGCGGAGGCGGTCACCGCGTCCACCGGGACCCCGGCGTCCGGCTCCAGGCCGTTGAGGTCGCGGTAGGCCTCGGTGCGGGCGGCCACCTCGTCCAGCAGTCCGGCGTCGGTGGGGCCGAGGTTGGCCCCGCCGCTGTCCCGGGGGTCGTGGCCGACGGCCGAGGGGCGCGGGTGGAAGTACTCCGGCCCGGTGAACTCCTGGGAGATCCACTCCGACCCGACGGTCCGGCCGTCGTGTTCGACGAAGGACCCGTTCGCCCGGTGCGGGAAGGCCGCCTGGGCGATCCCGGTGACGGCCAGGGGGTAGGCGAGGCCGAGGACGATGGTGGCGACCGCCATCATGGTGAACCCGGCGATGAGCTGGCGCAGCATGTCAGAGCACTCCCAGCGCGCTGATGAGCATGTCGATGAGTTTGATGCCGACGAACGGGGCGATCAGGCCGCCCACGCCGTAGACGAGGAGGTTGCGGCGCAGCATGGCCGAGGCCGACCGGGCCCGGAAGGCGACGCCGCGCAGGGCCAGCGGGACCAGGGCCACGATGACCAGGGCGTTGAAGACCACCGCCGACAGGATCGCCGACTCGGCCGAGGCCAAGCCCATGATGTTCATCCGCTCCAGCCCCGGCAGGGAGGCGGCGAACATCGCGGGCAGGATCGCGAAGTACTTCGCGACGTCGTTGGCGATGGAGAACGTGGTCAGCGCGCCGCGGGTGATGAGCAGCTGCTTGCCGATGTGGACGATCTCGATGAGCTTGGTCGGGTCGGAGTCCAGGTCGACCATGTTCCCGGCCTCGCGGGCCGCCTGCGTCCCGGTGTTCATGGCCACGCCCACGTCGGCCTGGGCCAGGGCGGGCGCGTCGTTGGTGCCGTCGCCGGTCATGGCGACCAGGGCGCCGCCCGCCTGCTCGCGGCGGATCAGGGCGAGCTTGTCCTCGGGGGCGGCCTGGGCGAGGAAGTCATCGACGCCGGCCTCCTTCGCGATCACCGCGGCGGTCCTGGGGTTGTCGCCGGTGACCATGACCGTGCGGATGCCCATGGTGCGCAGCTGCTCGAAGCGTTCGCGCATGCCGGGCTTGACGGTGTCCTTGAGGTGGACCAGCCCCAGGGCACGGGCGGGGCCGCCCCCCTCGGGCACCTCGGCGACGGCCAGCGGGGTGCCGCCCTGGTCGGAGATCTTCTCCGCCAGGGAGAACAGCCGGTCGGGGGCCTCTCCGCCGTTCTCGCGCACCCAGCGGGCGACGGCGTCCACGGCCCCCTTGCGGATGAGGTGGGCGCCGTCGTCCAGGCCGCTCATCCGGCTCTCGGCGGTGAAGGGCACCATCACGCCCCGGTCGGCGGTGCGCCCGTTCAGGTACGGGCGCCCGGCCATGGCGAAGTCCACGATGGAGCGCCCCTCGGGGGTGCCGTCGGACAGGCTGGAGCGGTGGGCGGCCTCGGCGAGCTCCCCGTCGGAGACGCCCGGCAGGGTCAGGAACTCGGACGCCTGCCGGTTGCCGTGGGTGATGGTGCCGGTCTTGTCCAGGAGCAGGGTGGTGACGTCGCCGGAGGCCTCCACCGCCCGCCCGGAGGTGGCCATGACGTTGCGGCGCACCAGCCGGTCCATGCCCGCGATGCCGATCGCGGACAGCAGGGCGCCGATGGTGGTGGGGATGAGGCACACCAGCAGGGCGATGAGGACGATGGTGTCCTGGCGCGCCTGCGAGTAGACCGCCAGGGGCTGGAGGGTGACCACGGCCACCAGGAACACGATCGTCAGCCCGCCCAGCAGGATGTTCAGGGCGATCTCGTTGGGGGTCTTCTTGCGTTCGGCCCCCTCGACCAGCGCGATCATCCGGTCCAGGAAGGTCTCGCCCGGCGGGGTGGTGATGCGCACGACGATCTCGTCGGACAGCACCGTGGTCCCGCCGGTGACCGCCGAGCGGTCGCCGCCGGACTCGCGGATGACGGGCGCGGACTCGCCGGTGATGGCGGACTCGTCGACGGTGGCGATGCCCTCGACGACGTCGCCGTCGCCGGGGATGACCTGCCCGGCGGCGACCACGCACTCGTCGCCGACCTTGAGATCGGTGCCCGCGACGGTCACGAGCTCCCCGCCGGGGGTGCGCACCCGGGCCTCGGTGTCCCTGCGGGTGGCGCGCAGGGCCGCGGCCTGGGCCTTGCCCCGGCCCTCGGCCAGCGCCTCGGCGAAGTTGGCGAACAGCAGGGTCGCCCAGAGGAAGACGGTGAGCAGGGCCCCGAAGCCGGCCCGCGCGGTGTCGCCCTGGACGAGGGAGGCCGTGAACAGGACGGTGGCCAGCGCGCTGCCGACCAGCACCACGAACATCACAGGGTTGCGGAACTGGACGCGCGGGTCGAGCTTGCGGACCGAGCCGATCAGCGCCTGGCGCAGGATGGGCCCGCTGACCAGACTCCCCTTCGGCTCGGGGAACGCCTCCTCGTCCGGCGGGTAGATGAAGACGGGTTCGCGCTCGGGAGCGGTGATGACGTCCCGGGGCACGGGTTCGGACGTGTCGTCGTGCATGGTGCGGCTCACAGTGAGAAGTACTCGGCGACGGGGCCGAGGGTCAGGGCGGGCAGGAAGGTCAGTCCGGCGACGATGACGACGACCGCGACGACCAGCCCGCCGAACATCGGGGTGTGGGTGGGCAGGGTGGAGACGGTGGCGGGCACCGGCCGCTTGCGGGCCAGGGACCCGGCGATGGCCAGGACCGGGAGGATGAGCAGGAAGCGGCCGACCAGCATCGCGACCCCCATCGTGGTCGTGTACCACCAGGTGGCGGCGTTGAGCCCGGCGAAGGCCGACCCGTTGTTGTTGGCGGTGGAGGCGTAGCCGTAGAGGATCTCCGACAGCCCGTGCGGCCCGGTGTTGTTCAGCGAGGCCAGCGCGGCGTCGTTGACGGCCGAGGCGGCGGCGAAGCCGAGCAGGACCACCGGCATCGCCAGGAGGTAGAGCATCACGAGCTTGATCTCGGGCGCGGTGACCTTCTTGCCCAGGTACTCGGGGGTGCGGCCGATCATGAGCCCGGCGATGAACACCGTCAGGATCACCATGACCAGCAGGCCGTTGAGGCCGACGCCCGCGCCGCCGGGGCTGAGCTCGCCGAACATCATGTGCAGCATCGACAGGCCGCCGCCGAGCGGGGTGAAGCTGTCGTGCATGGCGTTGACCGAGCCGTTGGAGGTGCCCGTGGTGGCCGCGGCCCACAGTCCGGAGGCGGCGGCGCCGAAGCGGGTCTCCTTGCCCTCCAGGTACCCGGCGGACTGGTCCACGCCCATGCCGCCCAGCAGCGGGTTGCCCGCGCCCTCCAGGAGCATGACGGCGACGGACATGAACGCCCACACCGCGAACATGATCCCGAAGACCGCGCGGCCCTGGCGGCGGTCGCCGCACAGGTGCCCGAAGGCGAAGGCCATGGAGAAGGGGATGATGAGGATCGCCCAGGTCTGGACGAGGTTGCTCAGTGCGGTGGGGTTCTCGAAGGGGTGGGCGGAGTTGGTGTCGAAGAACCCGCCGCCGTTGGTGCCGAGCTGCTTGATCGCCACCTGGCTGGCGGCCGGTCCGCCGGGGACCGCCTGGGCGGCCCCCTCGACGGTGGTGACGACGGTCTGCCCGTTGAGGTTCTGGACGACGCCCTGGGTCACCAGGACCAGGGCGACCAGGAACGACAGGGGGAGCAGGACGCGCACCACGCCGCGGGTGAGGTCCACCCAGAAGTTGCCCAGCGTGGTGGCGCCCCGGCGGGCGATGCCGCGGATGAACGCCGCCATCACGGCCATGCCCGCGCTCGCCGAGACGAAGTTCTGGACGGTGAGCCCGGTCATCTGGGAGAGGTGGCTCATCGTGGTCTCGCCCGCGTACGCCTGCCAGTTCGTGTTGGTCATGAAGCTGACCGCGGCGTTGAAGGCGATGTGGGGGTCGAGGCCGGGCAGGCCGTCGGGGTTGAGGGGCAGCACGCCCTGGGCGCGTAGCAGCGCGTACAGGAACAGGAAGGACATGAGGCTGAAGGCGAGCAGGGAGAACGCGTAGCG
This sequence comes from Nocardiopsis changdeensis, assembly GCF_018316655.1. Taxonomy (GTDB): domain Bacteria; phylum Actinomycetota; class Actinomycetes; order Streptosporangiales; family Streptosporangiaceae; genus Nocardiopsis; species Nocardiopsis changdeensis. Next base: position 4,038,943 of record NZ_CP074133.1, read on the forward strand.
CGTCCAGTGCTGTTCGCGTTCGGGGTCCACCCGGCAGAGCCGGTAGACCAGGCGCTCGGCCGGTAGGAACAGGCGGTCGCCGGGGGCCTTGGCCCCGTCGGCGTAGCCGTAGACGGCGGCGATGTAGCGGCCGAGCACGGGGGCGGTGAGGCCCAGGAGCGCGATGAGCGCGAGGAACTGGGCCCATCCGGTGACGGTCATCAAAATCTCTCCGGGAACAGCAGGGCGGCCGCCAGGTAGGCGGCCAGGGGGATCGCGATCGCCAGCGCGGTGATCTCTTCCCAGGTCATCGGGGTACCGCCGTTTCCGCTTCGGAAGCCGGGGCGCCGGTGCCGTCCCCGGGGTCCCCGAGCGCCGGGGCGTCCCCGATGACGCGTTCGCAGCCGCGGACGTAGGCGACGCACAGGCCGAAGAAGCCGATGGTCGCCAGGACGAGCAGTGTGTCCGCCATGTCCTTTTCCTTGTCGTGGTCGCGGCGGGGCCGGGCGGCCCCGCCGGCGGGCTCCGCCGATGCGGCACCCGCCCGAACGACTGTGGGGCCGGAGCCGGGGGCGGGGCCATCGGGATAGCGCTCCCTTAGCGCCTGGACCGGCGGATTTAGCGGACAATTAGCGCCATACGACATCAGAACGCCCTTTGACCGGTGAGAATGAACCCGGAGGAGGCGATGTGGTGACACGTGGTGAGCTGCGGGTGTACCTGGGCGCTGCCCCCGGGGTGGGCAAGACCTACCGGATGCTGGACGAGGCGCACCGGCGCCGCGACCGCGGCGCGGACGTGGTCATCGGGTTCGTGGAGTGCCACGGCCGCGTCCTGACCGAGGCCATGGTCGACGACCTGGAGACCGTCCCCCGGCGGCGGGTCGCCTACCGCGGGTCCTCCTTCGAGGAGATGGACCTGGAGGCCGTGCTCCGGCGCCGCCCCCAGGTCGTCCTGGTCGACGAGCTCGCCCACACCAACGTCCCGGGCAGCGGCAGCGCCAAGCGCTGGGAGGACATCGAGGTCCTGCTGGAGGCGGGCATCACGGTGCTGTCCACCCTCAACATCCAGCACCTGGAGTCGCTCAACGACGTCGTCGAGCAGATCACCGGCGTCCGCCAGCGCGAAACCGTCCCGGACGCCTGGGTGCGCGGCGCCGACCAGATCGAGCTGGTCGACATGACCCCCGAGGCGCTGCGCCGCCGCCTGGCGCACGGCAACGTCTACGCCCCGGAGAAGATCGACGCCTCCCTGAGCAACTACTTCCGGGCGGGCAACCTGTCGGCGCTGCGCGAGCTGGCCCTGCTGTGGCTGGCCGGGCGGGTGGACGCCGAACTGGAGCAGTACCGGTCCGAGCACGGGGTCACCGACACCTGGGAGGCCCGGGAGCGGGTCGTGGTCGCCCTCACCGGCGGCCCCGAGGGCGAGACGCTCGTCCGCAGGGCCGCCCGGATCGCCCAGCGCGGCAAGGGCGCCGACCTGCTGGCGGTGCACGTGGCCCGCAGCGACGGCCTCACCGGGGCAGACCCCGCCCTGCTGGCCCGCCAGCGCCTGCTGGTGGAGAGCCTGGGCGGCACGTACCACCAGGTCCTGGGCGAGGACGTGCCCCGCGCCCTGATCGCGTTCGCCCGCGGGGTCAACGCCACCCAGCTCGTCCTGGGGGCCAGCCGGCGGGGGCGGATCGCCCGCATGTTCTCCCCCGGGATCGGGGCCACCACCACGGCCCTGTCCGGGGCGATCGACGTCCACCTGGTCACGCACGAACAGGTGGGGCTGCGGACCCGCGCCCGGGCGGTGAGCCCGGTCTCGCGCCGCAGGCGCCTGGCCGCCTGCGCCCTGGCGTTCATGGCCCTACTGTCGGTGGGCTTCGGCCTGGGGTTCTCCACGGACGAGGCGAACCTCGCCAGCGGGGTCGTCCTGGTCTTCGCGACGGTCACCGTGGTGGCCCTGGTGGGCGGCCTGTGGCCCGCGCTGCTGGCGTCGGTGTGCGGCTCGGCCCTGCTCAACCTCCTGTACACCGAGCCCTACTTCACCCTGACGGTGGCCCACCCGCAGAGCCTGCTGGCCCTGGCGGGGTTCGTGGTCGTGGCCGTGTCGGTGAGCCTGGTGGTGGACCAGGCGGCCCGGCGCACCCGGGAGGCCGCCCAGGCCGGGGCCGAGGCGCAGCTCCTGGCCACCGTGGCCGGGAACGTGCTGCGCGGCTCGCGCCCGCTGGAGGCGCTCATGGAGCGGCTACTGGAGACCTTCTCGTTCACGTCGGTCTCGCTGCTGGAGCGGCGCCCCGGAGCGGTCGGCGGGCCGGAGCACCGGCGCGACCCCCGGGACTGGTCGGTGGTCGCCTCCGCGGTGCGCGAGGGCGAGGAGTCGTGCCGGGCGCCGGCCCAGGGGGACATCGACGTGCCGGTGGACGACCGGCTCACCCTGGTCGTGCGCGGCCGCGAACCCGAGGCGGGGGACCGCCGGGTCATCGAGGCGTTCGCCGCGCAGGCGGCGGTCGCCCTGCGCCAGGAGCGGCTGGCCCGGGAGGCCGCCACGGTCAAGCCCCTGGCCGAGGCGGACCGGATGCGCACGGCCCTGCTGTCGGCGGTCAGCCACGATCTGCGCGCGCCGCTCGCCTCCGCCAAGGCGTCCGTCACCAGCCTGCGCAGCCGGGAGGTGAGCTTCAGCGAGGAGGACCGGGAGGGCCTGCTCGCGATGGCCGACGAGTCCCTGGACCAGCTCACCCGGCTGGTGACCGACCTGCTGGACATGAGCCGCCTCCAGGCGGGGGTGCTGGGCGTGGGGCTGGAGTCGCTGCCCCTGCGCGAATCGGTGTTCGCGGCGCTGGAGCAGTTCGGCGGGGAGGCGGCCGCGGTCCGGGTGGACGTGCCGGAGGAGCTGCCCGACGTGCGGGCCGATCCGGGCCTGCTGGACCGGGTCCTGGCCAACGTGGTCGGCAACGCGCTGCGGTTCAGCCCCGCCGGGGCGCCGCCCGCCGTGTCGGCGTCGTGGGTGGGGGACACCGTGGAGGTGCTGGTGATCGACCACGGGCCGGGGATCCCGGAGGAGGACCGCGAGCGGATGTTCGTGCCCTTCCAGCGCCTGGGGGACACCGACACGGGGACCGGCCTGGGGCTGGGCCTGGCGCTCTCCCAGGGGTTCGCCGAGGCGATGGGCGGCTCGCTCGCCCCCGACTCCACCCCCGGGGGCGGCCTGACCATGCGGCTGGTGCTGCGCGCGGCCGCCCCGGACGCGGCGGGCGCCGCCCCGCCCCCCGGCGGCGCGGAAGGCCGCGCCGACAGCAGAACTTAGGGCTTCAGGACCTCCTCCAGTAGGCGGACCGCCCCGGCGGCCCCGCCCTCGGCGCGGACCCGTTCGCCCAGGGCGGCGGCGCCGGCGGCGGTCCCCGCGTCCGTGAGGACCGTGTCCAGGGCGGCGGCCAGGGCGTCCTCGGTGAGGCGGCGGCCGTTCAGCGGGGCGGGCGCGGCCCCGGCGGCGTGGACGCGCCCCGCCCAGAACGGCTGGTCGCCCCAGAAGGGGCACACGACCTGGGGGCGCCCGGAGGCCAGGGCGGCGCCGGTGGTCCCGGCGCCGGCGTGGTGGACCACGGCGGCGCAGCGCGGGAAGAGGGCGAGGTGGGGGACCCGGTCGACGGCCAGCACGTCCCCGCCGTCCGCCGCGACGGCTCCCCCGCCTCCGGAGGCGACGATCGCGCGGGCCCCCGCCCGCCGGACCGCCGCGGCGACCGTGCGGCCGGTGGCCGCGGGGTCGGCGGTGGGCAGGCTGCTGAACCCGACGAACACCGGCGGCTCCCCCGCGGCCAGGAACTCCTCCACGCGGTCGGGCAGGCCGCCCTCCGCGTCTTCGGGCACGAACCAGAACCCGGTGGTGCGCACCCATGAGGGGTAGCCCGCGTCGGCGGGCACCAGGTGCCCGCTGAAGGCGTGGACCACGGTGGCGGGCGTCCCGTCCGGCCTCCGCAGCGGGTCGTGGGCGCCGGGGCGCGGCGCGAGCCCCAGGTCGCGGCGCAGGTCCTCGGCGACCTTGCGCTGGCCGCGCAGGGCCGCCCCGGCCAGCCGGTAGCTCAGCCGGTGGAACCGGGCGGGGACCCAGCCGGGCCAGGGCACGCCGGGGGCGGGGAAGGCGCCGGTGGGCACCCAGGAGGGCTGTAGCCCCACCGGCACCGCGGGCACGCCCAGGCGCTCGGCGATGTGCCCGCCCGGCATGCCGGGAATGTGCACGACGATGTCGGCGCCGGAGTCGGCGGTCGCGGCCATGTCGGTGTACACCCGGCGCATGAGCGGGGTGATCGCGCGCAGCAGGGAAACGGTGTGGACGGCGCCGCGCAGGCCCCGCAGGCCGGTCTCGCGCACCCCGGACAGGCCGGGGTCCTCCATGAGGGCGTTGGGGCCGTCGTCGACCGGACGGTAGGCCACGCCGTGCGCGGCGGCCAGCGGCGCGTAGGACTCCGGTCCGGCGACCGTCGCCGTGTGGCCAGCGGCCTCCAGGGCCAGTGCCAGGGCCAGGAACGGCTGGACGTCGCCGCGGGTGCCGTGGGTGAGCAGCAGGGCGTGCACGTTCACTCCTTCCGCGCGGTGAGGCCGCGCGCGATGACGTCGACGAGCAGGTCGACGGTCTGGTCGTAGGCCGCGGGGTCGGCCAGCCGGCCGGCGTTCACGGGCACGAGCATGACGGTCTGCAGGACCCCGACCACGGCGGCCGGGGTGGCGGGCACCAGGTCCCCGCGCTCCAGCGCGGCGGTGACGAAGGCGGCCAGCCCGTTGGCCGGGTTGTCGGGGGAGGCGGTCAGCCGCTCGGGGTCGGCCCTGCGCAGGACCGCGTCCATCTCCTCGGGGTGGGTCACGAGCCGCCGGTACAGGGGGTCGGTGTCCAGGACCTCCAGGGTGGCGCGCAGGAAGCGGCGCAGCGCCTCCTCGGTGTCGTCGGTGGACTCCAGGGCCTCGTCGACGACCCGCCGTTTGACGTCGGCCATCCGGGCCAGCATCAGCTCCAGGTAGAGGTCCTCCTTGGAGCGGAAGAACGCGTAGAAGCTGCTCTTGGCGATGCCGGCGGGTGCGACCAGGTCCTCCAGGGAGGTCTTGCGCAGGCCGCGCGCGGTGAACAGGTCGGCCCCCGCCTCCATCAGCAGTCCGGTGATGCGGGCCTTCTCCTGTCCGGTGAACGCCGGTGGCATGTGTGTCCTCTCCTCCAGGGTGGTGCGCCCGGTCATCGGGCGGCCGTCTCGGCCCGCGGGCCGCTCCCGTGCCCGCCCGGGCGCCCGCCCGTGAGGGACAGGGGCAGGCCGCGGCGGCGGGCGGTCCAGACGACGACGGCGGTCATGATCACCATGCCCGATCCCAGGGGGAGCAGGGTGGCCAGGCCGTCGGTGCCCGAGTTGGCGATGGTCCAGCCGATCTTGAGCGCGAGTCCGCCGTTGATGACGACCAGTCCCCAGCCCGGGGAGCGGTACCAGAAGGCGGCGCACAGGGAGCCGAGCAGCACCGGGACCATCGCGAGGCTGAGCCAGGTGACCCAGGTGGGGTCGGCGAACAGCCGCTCCTCCATCTCCAGGACCCCGGCCATGGCCGGGTCGATCTCCTCGGGTTCGGGGAACCAGAAGAAGCTCGTCAGCAGGGCAACGATGGTCAGGGCCAGGGCCGCCGGGCGCCTGGTCCAGCAGAAGTAGGCGATGGGCAGGAAGAAGAGCGGCCGGATGTACCAGCTCAGCGGGTTGAGGTGGCGCGGCCAGGCCCAGGCGAGGAAGTCGTGGAGCTGTTCCATGGGGGTGCCTTTCGTCGCGGGGCCCTGCGGACCCCTTGGAAACATATGAACAGATTGAATTTTTGTTTTCAACGGATTTAGCGCTCTCTTAGCGCTACACGTTCGTGTAGTCGACTACACGAACGTGTAGCATCGGGGCATGGACACGGAACGACCCGCGGAGGACCTCACCGGCCGGGCGCGCATACGCGACGCCGCACTGGAGGTCTTCGCCGAACGCGGGACCAAGGGCGCCACCGTGCAGCTCATCGCCGCCGCCGCGGGCGTCTCCACCGGGCTCATCCGCCACCACTTCGGCTCCAAGGACGGCCTGCGGCGGGCCTGCGACGAGTACGCCGTCGGCACCCTGCTGGAGCAGGCCCGGCGCGCCCTGGAGGAGGACACCGCGGCCCCGGGGTTCATGGACTCGATGCACCGCGCGAGCGGGGCGAGCACCCGCTACCTGGCCCGCGCCCTGGTGGAGGACTCCCCCGCGGCCGCCGAGCTCTTCGACACCGGGGCGGCGCTCGCCGAGCGCTTCCTCACCGAACAGGACCCCGAACGCTTTCCACCCGGCGCCGAGGCCACACGGGACGCCGCCGCGGTCATGGGCGCCATGCAGCTGTCCACCCTCACCCTGCACACCCACCTGCGCCGCAGGATGGGCGTCGACCCGCTCGACCCCGCCCACACCCCGCGGCTGGCCGCGGCCATGGTCGGGGTGTACACGACCACGGTCGCGTTCCTGTCCGGCGAGCAGGGCCGGCCGATCTCCGACGCCCTCACCGGCGACGCACCCCCCACCCCCCGGGAGGAAGAGCCATGACGACCACCGAGGCGATCCGCGTCAGCGGACTCGCCAAGCGCTTCGGCCGCACCACCGCGCTGGACGGCCTGGACCTGACCGTTCGCACCGGGGAGGTCCACGGCCTGCTCGGCCCCAACGGCGCGGGCAAGAGCACCGCCCTGCGCATCCTGCTCGGGCTCACCCGCGCCGACGCCGGGACCGCGTCCGTGCTCGGCGGCGACCCCTGGCACGACGCCGCCGCCCTGCACCGGCGGCTGGCCTACGTCCCCGGCGACGTCGCCCTGTGGCCCGGCCTGTCCGGCGGGGAGACCCTCGACCTGCTCGGGCGCATGCGCGGCGGCACCGACGGACGGCGGCTCGCCGAACTCGTGGACCGCTTCGCGCTGGACACCCGCGTCCGGGGCCGCGCCTACTCCAAGGGCAACCGGCAGAAGGTCGCCCTGGTGGCCGCGCTGGCCGCCGACACCGAGCTGCTCGTCCTGGACGAGCCCACCTCCGGGCTGGACCCGCTCATGGAGGAGGTGTTCCGCCGGACCGTCGCCGAGGAGCGCGACCGGGGCCGCACCGTCCTGCTGTCCAGCCACATCCTGTCCGAGGTCGAGGCCCTCTGCGACCGGGTCTCCATCGTGCGCGCGGGCCGCACCGTGGAGAGCGGCACCCTCGACGACCTGCGCCACCTGTCCCGGATCACCGTCACCGCCGTCCTGTCCGCTCCCCCGGACGGACTGGCCGCCCTGCCCGGCGTCCACGATCTGGAGGTCGAGGGCGACCGGCTGCGGCTGCACGCCGACCCGGCGGCGCTGGCCGGGCTGTGCGCGCGCCTGGGGGAACTGGGGGTGCGCGACCTCGGCGCGCATCCGCCCACCCTGGAGGAGCTGTTCCTGCGCCACTACGACACGGCCGCCGAGGGGGCGCGATGACCGCCGTCGGCGCCCGCCCCGCCGGGGGGACGGCGGCCGGGGCCGCCCCGCTGGCCCGGGCGGTCCTGCGCCGGGAGCGCGTCCTGCTCGCCGTGTGGTCCCTGTGCACCGTCGGCATCGCCCTGGGCGGCGTGGCCGCGGCCGGGACCACCTACCCGACCGCCGCCGACCGCGCGGCGCGCTGGGAGCAGCTCCGGCAGATCCCCATGTTCGTGCTCTTCCAGAGCCGGGCGTTCGACGACTCCGCCGAGGCGCTCGCCGTCCAGCAGGCGTTCGGCGCCGGGACGATGTGCGCCGCTCTGGGCGCCGTGCTGCTGGTGGTGCGGGCCACCCGCGGGGAGGAGGGCTCCGGGCGGCGCGAGCTGCTCGCCGGGCTTCCGCTGGGGCGGCACGCGGACCTGGCGGCGGCCCTGGCCGTGGCCCTGGGCGCGGGGGCGGCGATCGCGGCCGCCGTCGCCGCGGGCCTGGTCGCGACCGGCGCGCCCGCCGCGGGATCGGCGGCCTTCGGGCTGGTCGTCGGCGCGGCGGCGTGGGTGGGCGCGGGCCTGGCCGCCGTCGCCGCCCAGTTCACCGCGCGCACCGGGACTGCGGTGGGGCTGGCGTTCGGGGCCTTCTACGCCCTGCACCTGGTCCGCGGGCTGGGGGCGATGGCGGGCGGACCGGCCCTGTGGGTCACCTGGGCGGTGCCCTCCGGGTGGCTGGAGAACGTGCGGCCCTTCGCCGGCGAACGCTGGTGGGCGCTGGTGCCCGTGCTGCTGTGCACGGCCGCCCTGGCGGCGGCCGCCTTCGCCCTGGCCGACCGGCGCGACCCGGGCGAGGGACTGCTCCCCCGCGGCCGGGGCCCGGCCCGGGCGGCCCGCTCGCTGCGGTCCCCCCTGGCCCTGGCGCTGCGCTCGGAGCGGACCTCCCTGGCCCTGTGGGCGGGGGCGGTCGCGGGCGTCGGCCTGGCGATGGGGGCCGTGGGGGCGGGCGCCATGGCCGAGTACGCGGGCGCGCCCTGGGTGCGCGCGATGGCCGACGCGCTGGGGGTGGCGCCCCGGGACGCCTTCTTCGTGTACGTGGTCTTCGTCCTCGTCTTCCCGATCGCCGCCCAGGCGGTCCTGGCGGTGCTGCGGCTCCGCCGGGAGGAGGCGGCCGGGACCGCCGAGCTGCTGTTGTCGGGGCCGGTGGGGCGGCTCCGCTGGGCGCTGGCGCACCTGGCGGTGGCCTTCCTGGGCCCCGCGGTCCTGCTCGCGGTGCTGGGCACGGCGGTCGGGGCCGGGGTGTTCCTGGGCGGTCCGGGGTCGGCGGCCGACCTCGTCCGGTTCACCGGGCTCACCCTCTCGCTGGTCCCGTCCGTGTGGGTGGTGGCGGCGGTGGCCTTCCTGGCGTACGGGGCGCTGCCGCGCCTGTGCGCGGCGCTGGGGTGGGCGGCGCTCGGCACGGGGATCCTGGTCGAGATCGCGGTGAAGACGGGGGCGGTGCCGGAGGTCCTGTTCCTGCTCACCTCGCCGTTCGCCCACGTCAACCCCTACTACGGTGCGCCGGGCGCCGCTCCCCTGGTGCTGGCCCTCCTGGCGGGGGCGCTGGCCGCCGCCGGGGCGTGGGCCCTGCACCGCCGGGACATGCCCGCCTGAAGGACGCCCGGCCGGGGGTGGCGCGGCGCCCCGACCCGCATTATGTTAGTGACTAACACTTTCTGCGGCGGGAACGGGCGGCGGCATGGACGGCAGGACGCACACGCGGCGACGGAACAGGGCCGCCATCCAGGAGGCGGCCCTGCGGCTCTTCGCCGAGCAGGGGTACGAGGCGACCACGGTCGCGCAGATCGCCCGTGAGGCCGGGGTCTCGCACATGACGTTCTTCCGGTGCTTCCCGACCAAGGAGGACGTCGTCCTGGACGACGACTACGACCCCATGCTGGAGGAGCTGGTCCGGGCCCGCCCCGCCGCCGAACCCCCCGTGGAGCGCGTCCACCGGGCCACCATGGCCGGACTCGGGCAGGTCTACGAGCACAACCGGGAGGCCCTGCTGGGCCGGGTCGGACTCCTGCTGTCGATCCCGGGCCTGCGCGCCCGGATCGGCGAGAACCTCGCCTCGGCCCGCACCGCCTTCGAGCGCGGGCTGACCCCCGAGGGGCGGGAGCCCGACATGGAGACCCGGGCGGTGGCCGCGGCGTGCGCGTCGGCCCTGGCCGAGGCCGTCATCGCCTGGAGCGAGGCCCACGAGCGGGTCGAGCTGCCCGACGTGATCGACCGGGTCTTCCACGCACTGCGCGGACTGCCCGCCCCGGAGCAGGGAACGCGCCCGTGAGCGCCCCCGTCATCACCGTCGAGGGCCTCTCGGTCCGCTACCCGGGCGCCGCGTCCCCGGCGGTCGACGGCATGGGCTTCACCGTCGGCCGCGGCGAGGTGTTCGGGTTCCTGGGGCCCAGCGGCGCGGGCAAGTCGACCGCGCAGAAGGTGCTGACCCGGCTCCTCCGCCGCTACCGGGGCGAGGTGGGCGTCCTGGGCCGGCGCCTGGAGGAGTGGGGACGGGACTACTTCGAGCGGGTGGGGGTGGGGTTCGAGCTCCCGGCCGGGTTCGGGCGGCTCACCGCCCGGGAGAACCTCGCCGCGTTCGCCTCCCTGTACCGGGGCCCGGTCGAGGACCCCGTGGAGCTGCTGGAGCGGGTGGACCTGGCCGGGGCGGCCGACCTGCGCCTGTCGGAGCTGTCCAAGGGGATGCGCATGCGCCTCAACCTGGCCCGGGCCCTGGTCAACCGGCCCGACGTCCTCTTCCTGGACGAGCCCACCTCCGGCCAGGACCCGGTGCGCGCCGCCCTGGTGCGCGACGTCGTCCGGGCGGCCGCCGACCGGGGGTGCGCGGTCTTCCTGACCACCCACGACATGGCCACCGCCGACCTGCTGTGCGACCGGGTGGCCTTCGTGGTCCGGGGGCGGATCGCCGCCGTCGACTCCCCGCGCGGGTTCAGGCTCCGCCACGGGCGCCCGGGGATCGTCGCCGAGCTGCGCGGGGGCGGCGTCCGGGAGGTCGCGGCCCGGGCCCTGGCCGACGACGCCGAACTCCTGGGGCTGCTCCGGGAGGGCGCCGTGGAGACCCTGCACACCCGGGAGGCGTCGCTGGCCGACGTCTTCACCGAGGTCACCCGGGAGCGGCTGTGAACCGGCTGCTCGCCGCCGCCGCGCTGGAGGCCCGGCTCCAGGCGAGGTACGGCATCGCGGCCGTCGCCGCCGCGCTGGGCGCGGTGTGGACGCTCACCCTGGTCGCCCTGCCCGCCGGGGCGGCCGACGAGGTGGCGGCCCACCTGCTGTTCCTCGACACCGCGGGCTTCGGCGCGCTCTTCGGCGCCTTCCTGCTCCTCTTCGAGCGGGTCGAGGGCTCGCGGCGGTCCCTGGAGGCGAGCCCGCTGCGGCCCGCGGAGGGTGCGGCGGCCCGGATCGCGACGCTGACCGCCCTGGCCCTGCTCATCGCCCTGCCCATGGCGGTGGCGGCGCTGCGGGACCGGCCCGCGGACCTGGTCGCGGCGCTCCCGCCCGTCCTGGGCGGCGTGGCGCTCACGTCCGCGCTGCTGACCGCGGCGTGCCTGGCGGCGGGGGCGCGCAGCCCGGACCTGCCGCGCTTCCTGCTGGTGCTGCCGCCGGTGGTCGCGCCGCTCGTCCTGGTCCCGCTGGTGCACGTCTTCGGGCCGTCCGGGCACCCGCTCCTGTACGCGGTCCCCACCACGGCGGGCGCGGAGCTCATCCGCTCCGGCCTGGCCGGGGGCGCAGGCTCCCCGCCCCCGGCCGCCGTAGTGTACGCGCTGGGGTGGGCGGTGCTCGGCCCCCTCCTGGTCCGCCCGGGGGCGGAGGCGCCGCCGGGGCGCACACGGCCCGTCCGCGTCCGTCCCCGCCCCGGGACCCGGGCCGTCGGCCGGGGGCGGACGCCGGCGATCGTGCGGTTCGCCCGTACCGACCTGTTCGGCACCGGCCGCGACCCCCTCCTCCTGCTGTTGCTGTGCTCCCCGGCCCTGCTGGCGGTCGGCCTGCGGCTGCTGTTCCCGCCCGTGTCCGGGTTCGTAATGGACGCCTTCGGGTTCGACCTGCGGCCCCACGCCCCGGCGCTCGTCGCGGCGCTGGTGCTGCTGCACGTGCCGATGATGTTCGGGCTCGTCCAGGGGCTGCGGGCGGCCGAGGAGCTCGACGGCGGGGTCCTGCTCGTCCTGCGCGTCTCCCCGGTGTCGGTCCCCGCCTACCTGGCCTACCGGATGGCACTGGCGGGCGCGGCGTCGCTGGCCGGGCTGACCGTGGCGCTGCCTCTGAGCGGTCCGTCCCTGGGCGGGGGCGGGCCCCTGCCCGTGGCGGCCGTGCTGCTGGCGTCCCTCCAGGCCCCGCTGCTGGTGGCGCTCATGGCGGCGTTCGCGGCGAACACGGTGGAGGCGCTGGTCGCCGCCAAGGCCGTCGGCGCCGTCCTGGTCCTGAGCCCCGTCCTGGCCTGGGCCGCCCCCTTCCCGTGGAACCTGGCCGCGGCCGTCCTGCCCCCGGTCTGGGCGGCGCTCGCCCTGCCCGGCTACGACGCCGGCCCGCTGACCCCGTGGTGGTGCCTGCCCCTCGGGATCGCCTGGACGGCGGCGGCCGGGTGGCCGCTGGTCCGGCGCGCCCGCCGGCGCCTGGAGAACGCCTGAGCACACGGTCTCCGGCCCCGGTTCGGGGAGGCGGGCCGCTTCCCGGAACCGGTGGCGGTCGCTCCATCCCCGCCTCCGGGAAGGCGGGCCGTACGGCCTTGACCATTTCCTGTTTGTTCGGAATGATCCGAACAAATCGATGGAAGTGGTGGGCATGGGCGAACAAGAGGCCGTGGCGGCCTTCGTCGAAGAGGCCGGGCTGTTCTACGAGCGCCTGGGGCTGAGCCGGACCGAGGGCCGCGTCATGGGCCGGCTGCTGAGCGCCCCCGAGGACGACGCCGACGCCCCCGCCCTGTGCGAGGCGCTGGGCGTGGCCAAGAGCAGCATGAGCGTCTCCCTGCGCAGGCTGGAGCAGGCGGGCCTGGTGGAGCGGTTCCGGCGGCCCGGGGAGCGGCGGGACCGGTACCGGCTCGCCGAGGACGTCTTCCAGCGCGCGTTCCGGGCGAAGATGGCCGAGTTCGACCGCTTCCGGGCCCTGGCCGAACGCGGGCTGGCCGCGGTGGGGGACGATCCCCGGCGCCGCGAGCGGCTGGAGCTGATGCGGGACATGTACGGGTTCATGGCCGACCGGTTCCCGGACCTGCTGGACGAATGGGACCGGGTCAGGAAGGGGCGCGGAAGATGAGGGCGCTGCTCGTCACCACCGGGAGCAGGGGCGACGTCCAACCGTTCACGGCCCTGGCCCTCGCCCTGGGGCGGCGGGGCCACGACGCCGTGCTCGCGGCGCCCGGCCGGTTCTCCGCGTTCGTCTCCCGGCACGGGGTGGACTTCGCCGCCCTGGACGAGGGGACGCTCGCGCTCCAGGACGAACTCGCCGGCCGCGGGACGATGGCCGCGCTCACCTCGGCGCGCCGGGTCGCCCCCGCCCTGCGGGCCTGGCTGGACAGCGTGGCCGGGCTGGCCGGGACGGCGTGCGACGCCGTCGTCTTCGCGCCCAAGGCGCTGGGGGCGGCCGACCTCGCGGACCGGCTGGGGGTGCCCGCGGTCCCGCTCCTGGCGATCCCGCTGTACACGCCGACCCGAGGGTTCGCCTCCCCACTGCTGCCCTTCCGCCCGCCCGCCGCGCTCAACCGGCCGAGCTGGCGGCTGGCCTCGGCGGTGGAGGCGCCCTACCGGCGGATGCTGCGCCGATGGCGCGCGGAGAGGCTGGACCTGGGCCCGGGCCCGGACCTGCCGGAGCGCATCACCGCGGGCGGGGCCGTGCACGCCTGGAGCCGCCACCTGCTGCCGGCGCCGGCCGACTGGCCGCCCTCCGCCACTCCCCTGGGCGCCCTGCACCTGCCGCCCGAACAGGGCCGCGCCCTGCCCGGGGCGCTGGCGCGCTTCCTGGAAGAGGGGGAGCCGCCGGTGTACGTCGGCTTCGGGAGCACGGTGCACCGGGACCCGGCCGGGCTGACCCGCACGGTCGTCGAGGGGGTGCGGCTCAGCGGGCGCCGCGCGGTGCTGGCCTCCGGCTGGGGCGCCCTCTCCCCCGGTTCCGCGCCCTCCGACAACGTCCTGGTGGTGGACGAGGTCCCGCACGACCTGCTGTTACCGCACGTGGCGGCGGCGGTGCACCACGGCGGGGCGGGGACCGTCGCCGCGGCGATGCGCGCCGGGGTCCCCCAGGCCGTGCGGCCGTTCGCCGGGGACCAGTGGTTCTGGGGCGACCGGGTCCACCGGATCGGGGCGGGCCCCGCCCCGCTGACCGGGAGGCTCACCCCGGAGCGGCTGGCCGCCGCGATCGACGGGGCCGCGGCGTGCTCCGGCCGGGCCCGGGAGCTGGCCGTGGCGGTCGCGGAGGAGGAGGGCGCGGCGGCGGACCGCATCGCCGAACGCGTGCTCGCGGCGGCGACCTGAGCCGGGGAGCACGGTGCCCCGCACCACCGGGCGGTGGTGGTGGGCACCGGAGCGCAGATGGTCGGCCCCCGTCGCGTCCGGCCAGGGACGCGTCCGGACCGGCCGGACTCCGGCCGGTCCGTCGGGCTCTCCCCGGCTCTGGACGCCCCTGTGGTCGGACATCCGGGACAGCGTGAACCGCGGGTCCAGCCCCTTGCGCAGCCGGCCGGTGCAGTCGGCCGACAGGCGGAAGGCGATACAGAAGCGGGGGGCGGACCGATGGGAGGCATCCTCGCCGTCGTCCTCGGCCGGGGGTGGCAGCCCAGGTCAGGGACACGCGAAAAGTCGACAGGGAAAAAGCAACAGCGCCACCGCCAAAGGCGATGATCCGCGCTTCATCCCGCACCGTGCCGAAGAGGCGGTCAAGGGGTCCTGCGCGCGCTCCAGCGGGCCAGTGCCGCCGGCCCGGTGATCTCGTCGAAGCCCAGGGCGAGGGCGCCCCGCACCGGGCCGTCGGAGCCGTGGACCGCGTCGGCCACGGGCGGCGGGTCGGCGCGGTGGAGCGCCATGAGGCCGCCGCGGTAGGCGTCGGCGAAGGCGCCTGGGGCCGCGGCCCGCAGGCCGGGCGCCAGGCCCGCGAGGGTGACCGCGTCGGGGTCGTGCAGGTTGACCAGGCCCGCGATCCCCGCCCCGAGCGCCCGCGCGGTGCGCTCGACCGCCCGCCGGTCCCGGTCCGATACCCTCCCGGAGCGGACGGCCTCCAGCACCTCCCGCCCGTAGGCGAACGGGTCCCCGGGGACCGGGTCGCCCCGGTGGCGGGCCAGGGCGCGGCCGTCGACCATGAGGTCCCAGCAGCCCCGCGCCCCGCAGGGGCAGGCCAGGTCGGGATCGCCCAGTGGCAGGTGCCCGTACTCGCCGCCCGCTCCGCGCGCCCCCGTCACCGGACGGCCGTCCACCAGCAGCGCTCCCCCGACGCCGACCGCGACCAGGAGGTGCAGCGCGGCGCGCGCGCCGCGGGCGGCGCCCCCGCGCGCCTCCGCGATGCCGCCGAGCGTCGCGTCGTTGCCCACCAGCAGCGGTACGCCGGTGCCGCCCGCCAGGACGCCCAGGTCGGCCTCGTGCCAGCCGCGGGTGGAGAACTGCAGCAGCCGGGTCCCGCTCACGGCGCCCGCGACCGCGGCGACGACCGCCCCGACCCGGCCGTGCTCGCGGCGCGCCGCGGCGCCCACCGCCCCGGCGACCTCCGGAAGGAGGTCCACGGGCTCCCGGTCGCCGTAGGTGCCCGCGGCGGCCTCGGTCACGGTGCCGGCGAGGTCGCCCAGGAGCACCCGCCACCCGGCGGCGCGCAGGTCCATGACGGCCGCGAGCGGACCCCGCGGGTGGGCGCCCAGCACGGTGGTCGGGCGGCCGGGCCCGCCGCGCCCGGCGCGGTGCTCGGCCAGCAGGCGGGCGGCGCGCAGCCGCTCGATCAGCTCGGCTGCCGCGCCGCTGGCCAGGGCCAGCCGCTCGCAGGCCGCGGTACGGGTGATCCCGGGTTCGGCGTACACCAGCCGGAGCAGCTCCGAGGCGGTGGACCACCGCAGGCGCGCCGAACGGGACATCCGGTCTCCGGTCACGACTGGTAGTCCTTCCACTCGGGAAATATACTCGGGCTCCGAGTAAAACTATCGCGAGGAGGCCCGATGAGCACGGACCAGGCCGGCCGCACCACGGTCGAGGTCGAGGCGGTGCTGTTCGACATGGACGGCACCCTCGTGGACTCCACCGCGGTGGTGGAGGACGTGTGGGCCCGCTTCGCCACCCGCCACGGCGTCGTGCTCGCCGACGTACTCGCGTACTCGCACGGCCGCCAGACCAAGGACACGCTGCTTCGCTTCCTGCCGCCGGGGCACGACGTGGACGCGGTGGCCGAGGAGATCGAGCGGGAGGAGACCACGCGCACCGACGGCATCACCGAGATCCCCGGGGCGCGCCGCCTGCTGGAACTGCTGCGCGGCGCCCGCACGGCCGTCGTGACCTCCGCCTCCCGGCCGCTGGCCGAGGCGCGCCTGCTCGCCGCGGGCCTCCCCGTGCCCGAGGTGCTCGTCGCCGCCGAGGACGTGGCCGCGGGCAAGCCCGACCCGTCCGGCTACGTGGCCGCGGCCAAGCGCCTGGGCGTCGCCCCGGACCGCTGCCTGGTGCTGGAGGACGCGGAGGCGGGCATCCTCGCCGGCCTGGCCTCGGGCGCGCACACGCTGGTGGTCGGCTCCCACCTCTCCCCCGCCACCCGCCACCTGGACCGCGTCCCGGACCTGCGCCCGGTCGGCGCCGACCCCGCCGCCCACGGCGGCGCCCGCCTCCACTGGCCCCACCACCCCACCCCCTGACCCCGAATGACCCCGAACGGGTGCCCCGCCCTCCCCCACCTCCGGCGGCCGGACGACAATGGGGGCGTGTATCAGCTGGAAGCAGTCATCGCCGACCGAGCGGTGCTCCGTGAGCTGGCCGGCCCCGTCCGTCAGGCGCACATCGTGCCCCTGAACCAGGGCCTGTCGCTGCTGCCGATGACCGACGCGCTGTTCGACGCGCTCACCGTCGCCGGGGCCCCGGGCCTCGACGGGTTCTGGAAGGCGCCCGCCGGGCTCGGCGACAGGTCGGCGGCGTGCTCGGCGCACGGCCCGGTGGCCTACGTCGAGGCGGACTTCTTCGGCGGGACCGGAACGCAGTCCGCGCAGGTGTGGGACCGCGGCGAGGTGGTCCTCGGCCCCCTGCACACCGCGGAGGGCGAACCGGCCCCACCGGCCGGCAGCCCGATCTCCCAGGCGCTCCGGAGGCTCGGCGTCACCAGGGGCGACCACTTCGACGAGTTCGACGCGGCCGGGCTCGGCCGCCACCGCCGCACGGACGCCTGGCTTCCGACCCCGCCCTGACCACGACGGGCGGCCCCGCCCCGGCCGCCCGGGCCGCGGTGTGCTCGGCCTAGTGCCCGGCGATCGGGTGGTACGCGGCGTGCTCCCTGCCTTCGAGGGTGTCCGTGACCATGGCGCCGAGGCTGTTGAGGATGTGGGAGCGCACCAGTCCGGCCGCGGCGGCGCCGTCGCCGATGACGACGAGCTCCAGGATCTCGTGGTGCTGGTTCAGGTCGATGGTGCGCGGTTCGGCGCCCGCGGGCAGTTCCAGGCCGATCCGCCGGTACCGGTCGGCCTTGTCCCATAGGTCGTCCAGGAGCCGGATCATCACGTTGTTGTGGGAGGCGGTGTAGATCGCCCGGTGGAAGGCCCTGTGCGCCGCGATGGCCTCCTCGCCCCAGGTGCGGGTGACCGGCAGGAGCGCGTCGGCCGCCGCCCTCATCGCGGCGATCTCCCGTTCCGTCCGGCGCAGCGCGGCGAGCTCGGTGGCGGAGGGTTCCAGCGAGAAGCGGGCCTCCAGCAGCTCGCGCGCCTCGGAGGCGCTCATGGCCGCCACGCGCACATCCCGGTGGGTGTCCATCACGACCCAGTCCTCGCTGGCCAGCCGCCTGATCGCCTCGCGCAGGGGGGTGATGCTCATCCCCATCTCCTCCGCCAGCTCGTACTGCGACAGGCGTGACCCCGGGGCGAGCTCACCCGAGGTGATGCGGCGGCGCAGCTCGGTATAGGCCAGCCCGCCCTTGCTGGAGAAGACGTTCGCGCCGGTCATCGTGACCTCTCTCACAAGATTTTCCCTCATGGGCTTGTGGCCCCACCCCGGCCAGTATAGGGTCCCGCATAACTTATAAGAGACTTATAAGACCCCTTTCCGCAGGAAGAGACCCATGCGAATCGTTTCCGCCCACGTGGGAACCATCCCGATCAGCTCGTCGATGCGCAACGCGTACATCGACTTCAGCAAGATGGACTGCACGATCCTGGCCCTGGTCAGCGACGTGGTGGTCGACGGCAGGCCCCTGGTGGGCTACGGCTTCAACTCCAACGGCCGGTACAACGCCACCGCCATCCTGAGCGAGCGGATGCTGCCGCGGCTGCGGAACGCCGCGGCGGAAGAGCTGCTGGACGCGAACGGCGACCTCTCCCCCGCTAAGGCGTGGGACGTCATGATGCGCAACGAGAAGCCCGGCGGCCACGGCGAACGCTCCGTCGCCGTCGGTGTGGTGGACATGGCGCTGCACGACCTCGCCGCCAAGGCCGCCGGAGTGCCGCTGTACCGGTGGATCTCCGACCACTACGGCGACGGCGCCCCGGACGAGGACGTCTTCGTCTACGCCGCCGGCGGCTACTACGCGCCCGGCAAGACCCTGGAGGACCTCCGGGACGAGATGCGGGGCTTCCTCGACGCCGGGTACGAGATCGTCAAGATGAAGATCGGCGGCGCCGACCTGGCCGAGGACCTCAGGCGCATCGAGGCGGTCATCGACGTCCTGGACGGCGACGGGTCCCGGCTGATGGTGGACGTCAACGGCAAGTTCGACCTGCGGACCGCCCTGGAGTACGGCCGGGCCATCGACCGGTACGGCCTCTTCTGGTACGAGGAGGTCGGCGACCCGCTGGACTACGCGCTGAACGCGACGCTGTCGGAGAACTACCGCAACCCCATCGCGACCGGAGAGAACCTGTTCTCCCTCCAGGACGCCCGGAACCTGGTCCGCTACGGCGGCATGCGCCCGGACCGCGACTTCATCCAGGTCGACCCGGCGCTGAGCTACGGCCTGACGGAGTACCGCCGGATCCTGGACATGCTCGCCCTGCACGGCTGGTCCTCACGCCGGTGCATCCCGCACGGCGGGCACCAGTTCTCACTGCACATCGCCGCCGCCCTCAAGCTCGGCGGCAACGAGTCCTACCCCGGAGAGTTCCAGCCCACGGGCGGCTTCACCGACGACGCGGTGGTCACCCGCGGCCGTGTGGCGCCGGGCGACCTCCCGGGCATCGGCCTCGAGGGCAAGGCGGAGTTCTACAAGGTCCTCCGCGACCTGCACGGCTGACCGCCCGGGACCGGCGGCTCCCGCGGCGGTCGCGCACACGGGAGCCGCCGTCTCCGATACCGCACATCGCGTCTCCGAGGCGGCGCGAACGACCGCCCGGGCCACGGGCGCCGCCGACGGAGCCGGTGCCACGACCGGCGACGGTCCCCTACCTCCCCGCGGAGTCCCCTCGGCCCTGTTCCCGAACACGGCCGGGATCGATCCGCTCACCCCCCGAACCCGTCTCTTCGCCGCGGTCCGCGCCGGGCCGAAGAGCAGAGAAGGTGCAGCAATGGCGACCTCGTACCCGTACCCCCTGTGGGAGAGCCTGTGGGCGTCCCACCGGCAGATCAAAGGGCTCCTGATGTTCTCCGAGCGCGGGAAACCGCCGCGGGCGGAGTCGGCGGCCTCCGGCGGACCCGCCGCACACGAGGGCTCCGAGGCCACCGGGCCGGCCGCGGAGCCCGGCGGCCCCGGCCCCGGCTACACGCCCGCCCGCGTCACCGGGCTGGTGCTCGGCCCGCTGCTGTTCGTGGTGACGCTCCTGTTCTTCGAACCCGAGGGGCTCTCACCGGCGGGGCTGGCGGTCCTCGCCACCACCCTGTGGGTCGCGACCTGGTGGATCACCGAGGCGATCCCCATCCCGGTCACGTCCCTGCTCCCGGTCGTACTCCTGCCGCTGACCGGCGCACTGGACGGCGATACCGTGGTCGCGGCGTACGGCAACGACATCATCTTCCTCTTCCTCGGAGGGTTCTCGCTCGCGATCGCGATGGAGAAATGGAACCTCCACCAGCGCATCGCCCTCTCGATCGTCGCGGCGATCGGGACGAGTCCGCGCCGCATCGTCCTCGGCTTCATGGTCGCGACGGGCTTCCTGTCGATGTGGGTCTCCAACACGGCCGCCACCATGATGATGATCCCCGTCGGACTGGCGGTCGTGTACCAGGCCGCCCGTTCGCTGCGGGGAGGGGAGTTCGCCGACGACCTGCCCAGGTTCGAGAAGTCCATCGTCTTCGGCATCGGATACGCGGCCACCATCGGCGGCCTCGGAACGCTGATCGGGACCCCGCCGCTCGCCGTTCTCTCGGCGACCGTCGGGGAGCTCTTCGGCGAGAGCATCTCGTTCGGCGGGTGGATGGTGTTCGGGGTCCCGACCGCCGTCCTCCTGCTGGCCCTGGCGTGGTTCTACCTGACGGGCGTCAAGCTCAGGGTCCGGTTCAAGCAGCTTCCCGGCGGCAGGGAGATCATCCGGGAGGAGCGGAGGTCCCTCGGCCGGATGTCCACCGAGGAGAAGGTCGTGCTCGCCGTCTTCCTCGGAACGGCGTTCATGTGGGTGACCCGGTCGTTCCTCTGGGAGGACCTCCTTCCCGGGATCAGCGACGGAGTGATCGCGATCGTCGCGACGGTGGTCCTGTTCACCCTGCCGACCCGCAGCGCCGGGGAGAAGAGGATCCTCCGGTGGGAGGACTCCAAGAAGATCCCCTGGGGGATCCTCCTGCTGTTCGGCGGCGGGCTGGCCATCGCCGCGGGGTTCGTCGACACCGGCCTCTCCGCGTGGATCGGCGAACAGCTGCGCGTGCTCGACGGGGTCGACGTGATCCTGACCATCGTCATCGCCACCGCGCTCGTGCTGTTCCTGACGGAGATCACCTCGAACGCCGCGACGGCGACGATGATCCTCCCGGTCATGGCGGCCCTCGCGGTCTCCCTGGGCATCCACCCGTACGCGTTGATGGTCCCCTGCGCGATGGCCGCGAACTGCGCGTTCATGCTCCCGGTGGGCACCCCTCCGAACGCGATCATGTTCGGCACCGGCAAGGTGAAGATCATGGAGATGGTCAGGTCCGGGTTCTGGCTGAACGTCATCGCCCTCGCCCTCATCGTCGCCGGGGTGCTGTTCATGCTGCCGTTGCTGTGGGGGATCGACCTCATGGCCCTCCCCGCCGGGTTCCGCTAGCCGCAACGCCGGGAGGCGAAGCCGACCGGCCCCTGTCGACCGAACCCGGTGGAGCGGCCCTCCACCGGGCCACCCGCCGGGAACCCCGCGACCATCCCCGGCCCCGAACGCACACCCCAGGACTCATCCCCTGTGGTGGACGGGCGCTGGCAGACCAGAGAGTGCGGGCGATGCCGGCAAAGGCCGGGAGCGGCCGGCCGGTGGCGTCGGTGCGGCCGGCGGCATCCGGCCGCCCGGGGCACGGCGCGCTCCGCCCGCCACCGGTGCCCGCCCGGCCGCCGCGAAGACTCCCCACCCCGGCGGGCCGGGCGGCGCGACACCCCGCTCGCGCGTCCGGCCGCGCAGACGGGCGTGACCGCACCCCTTGCCCCGTGCGGTTCGGCCGGCTCGTGCCCGCGGGACCACGACGGAAACGGACCGTCGGGGACTCCACGGCCAGAGGTCGCAGGACTTGGTCGCAACAGGGGCGGCCTCCGGAACCACCGGGAACGTCAACGACCGGGCCCGCAGCCTGCTGCTACGAGCCTTGAGGTGCATCGGCGAGCGTGCGGTGGCGGGTATTGCGACACATCACGATGAGCTCGTCCAAGATCAGGATGCTCGCGCCGGCCCTTCTGACGTTCTCCTGCCACACCAAGGAATCACAGCCCGCCCTACAGCAAACCCCATAGCCGCCTAGCGTCATTCATACAGGTGGATCCCCGGGAAAATAAATCATCAATACCACGGATGTCCCGATAGGCAGCATCATTGCCTACTGGACATGAGCGATCTCAGCGAACAGGATTCGCACCACCACTCACCGATAATGATCCAGCCTTGCCTGCGGAACGCTCGGCCACGTGCATCCACAGCCATTCTCGTCGTTCTCACTCTCGGGGCACGAACCCGCCTCCTCCTTGCGTACGACTCACGAGACCTAGACAACTAGCGCCCACAGCATGACACCAACTTCCGGGAATCATCGGTTACATCTGAAAACTAATCAGACAAAGGCAAAGAGCACTCCTCCGAGGAAATATAAATCCGCCAATCTTCGTGATTTTTTCGGAAACTCATGCCCAAATCCTCCATGTAATCAAAAGAAAAGAAAGTCACATATCCAGAAAACATGCCAGGATCTCCCATGATCGGAGCCGCGCTCACCCTGGAAACGATCCTGCGATCTGGAATTTGAAGATTGGCCCGATAAAGAACCTCCCAAGCAAAGGCAGTCCCCCTCCCAAGGAGGCCCGCAACTCCTTCCATACCGTTCGTGTCCATGTCCTCATCTGGGATACCCCTGCCATTAACGGCCAACTCGTACTCACCTGGACCAGGGAATGAGGCTCTCGATCCAAAGTAGAATCTTTTAAACTTCGAGAGCAGGGCAGAACCATCTTCCATGATCCAACCATCTACTACGACATCGGAAAAATCTTCTGGAAAATCTTTGCGCCGCAGATCACCCACAAATCCGGACCCCAAAAGAGACTCAACACCGGGACTGAAAGAAAACAAAAGCCTCTCCCTCCACCATTCCAGCAAGGCATTCAAATTCGATTACCCGCACGGGAAAACTCACTGCAACTCCAAGTGCAACCAAAGAGGGCGCCACAATGTCGACTTTTCATTGAATTCCCAAAGAGGGGAAAACCCTCTTCTCGGCGACAGGCTTCCTTTATCCTACATCTCAGGAATTCTCTTATTGGGATTCTCGGCGGCCTGGTTGTGCGTCGATGGTGGAATGGATTGTGCCAGACGAGCCGGGGAACCGTTCCAGCGGTTGGTGCCCGAGGCACCCATCCATCCCCGGGGCGGCGGACGGCGCAGACACGGCGACCGGAAGGCCCTGGCCACGACCATCTTTGTGGCCACGCCGGTTACACCTGTAACCCGGGGCTGGGCCAAGCTGCACCGGCTGGTCCTGGACGAGCTCGGTTCCCGAGGTGAGTCGGACTGGTCGCGGTGAGCGATCGGACCGGTGAACATGCGTGCCCTCAAAGGGGGGATCTGACGGGTCCTGATCTTGTCGACCGGGGCAAGAAGGGGGCGAAGATCCACCTGATCACCGGTCGATCCGGCCTGCCCCTGTCCGTGTTCATCTCCGGGGCCGCACCCATGACAACCAGGCCCTACGACCCCTGGTTGGAGGGATTCCTCCCCTCCGTTCCAGCCATGGACCACCACGACGCCGCACGGCCGAGCTGCACGGCCACAAGGGCTGCGACCACCTGCACCACTGGCTCAGGCAACAGGGATCGTCCACCGTCCGACCCACACGAGTGGGGAGTCCTCCTCGAAACGGTTGGGGCGCCACCGGTAGCAGGTCGAACACACCATGGAGTGACCGGCCGGATGCCGCCACCGGCCGACCACTCCCTCACCTTCGCCGGCATCGCCCGCATCCTCATTCGGTACCGCGGACTCGCCAAATGAGATGAGCTCTCAACCCGCTCCGCCCATCCACCGCCGAGCGCGCTGTGCCCGCCCCGGGGTCGGGGCGGGCACAGCGCGCTCGCGGGGCTCAGACCTGGGCGGGAACGCGGCCGGGCGGGGGGTCGGCCGGCGGGCCGAAGTACTCGTGGGCCGTGCGGGCGAGCAGGGTGGCGCCGTCCGCGATGACCCGGTTCGCGGCCTCCCCCACGCAGGCGGCGGCGAACCCGGGCTGGTGGTTGCTCACCGGGAAGCACCCCAGGCCGATGTAGGGGTGGATGGCCGGCACGTGCCGGGACACGTTGCCCATGTCGGTCGAGGCCCGGTTCATCGTCTGCTGCTCCGCCGGGGCGTCCAGCCGCCGCCCGAGCGCGCGGGCGTGGCGCGTGTAGATCTCCAGGGCGCGCTCGTCCGTGCGGAACTCGGAGTAGGACTGCGACTCCGGGGTGAACTCCAGCGCCGTGTCCGTCGCCAGCGCCCCCGCCTCGAAGCACCGCCGCACCCGATCGCGCAGCGGCTCCAGTTCGGCCAGGGTCTCGGCGCGGGTGTACCAGCGCCCCTCGGTCACCTCGGGGATGGCGTTGGGCGCCTGGCCTCCCACCGTCTGGATCCCGTGGACGCGGGTGCCCGGCGGGAGCTGCTGGCGCAGCAGCCCCAGGGCGACCTGGGCGACGACGAACGCGTCGTTGGCGTTGCGGCCCTCGTGCGGGTAGGCGGCGGCGTGCGCCGCCCGGCCGGTGAAGCGGACGTGGTCGTGGGCGACCGCGTAGGGCTCGGCCCGCGGGGCGTCGACCGGCGCGGGGTGGGCCATCAGCGCCAGGTCCAGGTCCCGGAAGGCGCCGGCGTCGAGCATCTCGATCTTGCCGCCGCCGCCCTCCTCGGCCGGGGTGGCGATGACGTCCACGCGCAGGTCGAACCGCTCGGCCCACGGCCGCAGCGCGATCGCCGCCCCCGCGGACATGGCGGCGATCAGGTTGTGTCCGCAGGCGTGGCCCAGGCCGGGCAGCGCGTCGTACTCGACGATGAAGCCGACCCGGCGCCGCCCGGAGCCGTAGGAGGCGTGCAGCGCCGTGGGGAAGCCGAGGTAGGAGGTCCGGACGGCGAAGCCGAACTCCTCCAGCAGCTCCGCCGTCCACCGCGCGGCGCGGTGCTCCTCCCAGGCGGTCTCGGGGTGGGCGTGCAGCGTCTCGGAGTAGGCGATCAGCCGGTCGAGGTGTCCGGTCGCGTCCGGCAGAGCGCCGGAGCGGTCGGCGGCACCGGGGATATCGGAGGTGCCGGAGCCACCGGCTACGCCTGAGATATCCAGGGCACCTGGAATACCGGTCCCGCCGGGGACGCCGGGGGATCCGGAGCCGTCTGCGATGCCCGGTACACGTGAGACTCCCGGGACACCGGTCCCGCCGGGAACGCCGGGGGATCCGGAGCCGTCTGCGATGCCCGGTACACGTGAGACGCCTGGGACGACGGTCTCGCCGGGAACGCCGGTCCCGTCGGGGTCCCAGGAGCCACCGGACCCACCGGAGGCACCCCCGCCCCCATCCACAGCCCCCGGTTCAGCGGTCATCGCCGGGCACCCCGTATCCCGGTGCGGCGGCCGGGTCCAGGCCGCGCCGGACGTAGTCGTCGCGCTGCGGCAGCCAGACGCCGAGCAGCCCGCCCAGCGCCCCCACCGGGTCCTCCTGCCAGTCCACGCGCAGGTCGGTGTCCCGCCAACCGTTCGCCGACACGGTGGACAGCCCCGCCGAGTACACCGGCCCCGCCTCTCCGCCGGCGGCCAGGCCCGCGGCGAGGGCGGCGAGCAGGCGCTCCTCCAGCTCTCCCCCGGTCTCGCCGAAGGCGGCGCACATGGCCGCGGGGACGCCGGGGTCGGCGAGCATGTTCCCGGCTGCGGCGCAGTGCGGCCCGGTGGCCTCACCGTGGACGCCGAGGGTGTGCCCGCCGCTGAACGCGGCCGCCGCGCCGGAGGCGTCCACCACGGTGAGCTGCCGGTACGCGGCGTTCGGTTCGCCGCCGACCACGGAGTCGAGCGCCTCCCGCGCCCCCTCCCCCGCGGCGAGCCGGTCCAGCAGCGCCGTCCCCAGCCTCGGGTCGGTGATGTTCTGGGAGGCGACCGCGCCGACGCGGTCGCGCAGGTGGACGACGCGCGCGGCGACGGCCGGGGAGGACGAGGACACGGCGATGCCGAACCTGCCGTCCTGGTGGGCCGCGATGGAGAAGGTCATGCCCCGCCTCCCGAGATCACGGCGGTCGCGTCGATCTCCACCAGCCACTCGGGCCGGGCCAGGGCCTGGACGACGATACCGGTGGAGACCGGGTGGACGCCCTTCAGCCAGCGCCCCATCTCGCGGTAGACCTCCTCACGGTAGCGCGGGTCGACGAGGTAGACCGTCACCTTGACGATGTCCTGGAGTCCGCTGCCCGCCTCCCTGAGCAGGAGGTCGATGTTGGCCATGGCCCTGTCGGTCTGCGCGCGGACGTCGCCGACGCCGACGGACTCCCCGGTGTCCAGGTCCTGGCCGATCTGGCCGCGCAGGTACACGACCCCTCCGGCCACCACCGCCTGGCACAGGTCGTTGTCCAGGTTCTGCTCGGGGTAGGTGTCCCTGGTGTTGAACTTGCGGATGCGCGTGTGCGTGGTCATGGTGTGATCACCCCTGGGCGTGGGACGGAGACGGGAACGGGCGCGGGCTCGGATTCGCGTGCGAACCCGATGGCGGTTGCGCCTGCGACTGCGACCGCCGTCGCGGGTCCGGCCGCGCGTCGTGGTGCCGCATGTAGCCGCGCTGGATCGAGATCTGGTCGGCCACGTACCTCGCGTCGTGCCAGGCCCCCCAGATGAAGCTCGAACCGCGGCGGGACTGCCACGGCAGCCCCATGAAGTAGACGCCGGGCTCGGAGGAGACCCCGCGCTGGTGCCGGGGCCTGCCGTCGGCGTCGAGGGCGTCCACCTGGAGCCAGGAGTAGTCGGCGGTGAAGCCGGTGGCCCACAGGACGGTGGTGATCCCGGCGGCGGCGAGGTCGAGTTCGAGGACGGGGTCGGTCACCGACTCCGGGTACTCCCCCAGCTCCCGGGCCTGCGGCTCCTCGGGCAGGTCGAGGCCGTTGCGCTCGATGTAGGCGTCGGCCTCGTCGAGCAGGGCCAGGTGGTCGGCGTCGCCCCGGGCGATGTTGTCCCGCAGGTCGGGGGCGAAGCGGACGGTCCCGGCGTCGAAGGACTCCGTCCGGCCGACCAGGGTGATGCCGCGCGCGGCCAGGGTGCGGAAGTCCACGGTGTGGCCGCCGTGCGCGCCGCTGACCGCGATGGTGACGTGTTCGGCGCCCTGGGGAGGGGTCGCCGCCTCCCACTTGCCGAGGACGCCGAGCCACCAGACGAAGTCGTGTCCGCGGTACCTGCGCGGCGGGCGGTCGTGCGGGCCGACGGAGAGGTACACCCGCCGGCCGGCGGCCCGGAGCTCGTCGGCGATCTGCACCCCCGAGGAGCCGGATCCGACCACGAGCACGGCGCCCTCGGGCAGCTGGGCGGGGTTGCGGTAGGCGCTGGAGTGGAGCTGGTGCGGGACGGCCCCCTCCGGGAGGATCGGGGGGACGACCGGCCGCTGGAACGGGCCGGTGGCGGCCACGACGTAGCGGGCGTGGATGTCGCCGTCCGAGGTCCGGACCCGGAACCCCCGGCCGCCGGGGCGCCTGCGCACGGAGGTCACCTCGACCCCGCACCGGATCGGCGCGCCGATCTTCTCGGCGTAGTCGGCCAGGTAGTCCGCCACCTGGTCCTTGGTGGCGAAGTCCTCGGGAGCCAGGCCGGGGAATTCGAGGCCGGGGAAGCGGTCGTGCCAGACGGGGCCGTTGGTGACCAGCGAGTCCCAGCGCTCCGAGCGCCAGCGCTCGGCGACGCGGTGCCGTTCCAGGACCACGTGCGGCACCGCGCGGTCGCCGAGGTGCTCGCTCATCGCGATCCCGGCCTGCCCCCCTCCCACGACGACGACCTCGATCTCTTCGACTGACATGCGGAACCTCCGGGGTTCGTTCAACGCGTGTGGTGTCGCGGGGCGGGCGCGCCCCGCGTGTTCTCTCCGGACCGTCCGGCGGCCGTCCGCGAGGGGGGTCCGCGGGGCGGGGCCTGCCGGTGTCCGGGCCGTGGCCGGTTCAGCGCGGGGCCCGGTCGCTCTCGTGCAGCAGGCTGGAGCCCGCGGTCTCGGGCATGGTGCGCAGCGTGACCGCGCCGATGACGCCGATGACGATCATGGTGAAGGCGGGGACCATGGAGCTGCCGGTGAACGAGATCAGCCAGGTCATCAGGTACGGGAGCGTGCCGGCGAAGAACGCCCCGGCGACGCTGTAGGCCATCGACAGGCCGCTCTGCCGGGTCCGGGTCGGGAACAGCTCGGCCACCGCGGAGGCGTGCGTGCCCAGGATGATCGCCAGGATCAAGGCCAGGCCGAAGGTCGCGGCGAACGCCGCCCACGAGGCGTCCGCCTGCATGAGCAGGAACAGCGGGACTGCTGCGACGACCAGCAGGGCGGCGGCGGTGTAGAGCACGGGCTTGCGGCCCACGCGGTCGGAGACGATGCCCGAGAGCGGGATGACCCCCATGGCCACCACCGACGCCGCGGCCGAGAGCAGGGCCGCCCGGTCGGCGGGGATGCCGACGATCTCCTCCTGGTAGGTGATCAGGTACACGAGGACGATGTAGAAGGTCGAGTTCATGAAGGTCTCGATGCCGACCGTCTGGAGGAACTGCCTGCGGTTGGAGCGGAACACCTCGACGACCGGCTGGCTGGGGACGTTGTTCATGTCCTCCAGGGCGCGGTACTCGGGGGTGTCCTCGATGCGCAGGCGGATGTAGAGGCCGACCGCGGCCAGGGGCACCGTGAGCAGGAAGGGGATCCGCCACGCCCAGTCCAGGACGGTCTCGGCGGGGAAGGCCGCGTGCAGCGCCCAGACCACGAACGACGCGCACAGGAACCCGGCGACCGAGCCGAACTCGATCCAGGAGCAGCCGAACCCGCGGCGCTTGGGCGGGGAGAACTCGGCGAGGAAGGCCGCGGCCGAGCCGAACTCGCCGCCGGCGGCCAGCCCCTGGATGACGCGGGCGACCACGAGCAGGATCGGCGCGAGGATGCCGACGGAGTCGTAGCCGGGCAGCAGTCCGAGCATGAGCGTGCCCGCCGCCATCGAGATGATGACGATCGACAGGGTGGCCTTGCGGCCGAAGCGGTCGCCGAGGTGGCCGAAGAGCACCGATCCGAGCGGGCGCACGAAGAACGCCACCGCGAAGACGGCGAAGACCGAGAGGAGCGCGGTGGTGCCGTCCTGTTCGGGGAAGAACACCTGCGCCATGGTGGTCGCCAGGTACGCGTAGACGGCCCAGTCGAACCAGTGGACGAAGACGCCCACCGCTCCGGCGAACACGCTCCTCCGCAGGTCCTTGCGGTCCACCCGCTCCGAGAGCTCACTCGTCATCCGTCCTCCTGGGGGTGCGGTCCTGGTCCTCCCCCGGGCCCGGGGCCGTGGCGGCCCCGCCGCCGCGGGAGGTTCCTTCGATGACCAGGAGGCCGCTCGCACACGGGGGTGTGCGGTCGAGGTCCGCGAGGGCGCCGGGAGCGCCCGGGGGCCGCGGGGTCCGACCCGCCTGTGTCATGGGTCACCACTATCGGGGCGGTCTGTACGATCTGTAAAACACATAGATCCGAAGCTCCCCTTCGGAAAAACCGATACCCCGGAGAACGGAACCCCCTGATGAGCGACGTGAGCCTGCGGCAGCTGGAGTACCTGAGGGCCATCGCGCGGCTGGGGTCGGTGACGGCGGCGGCCCGGGAGCTGTTCGTCTCGCAGTCGACGGTGTCGACGGCGCTCACCGACCTGGAGGCGGCGCTGGGGGTCGCCCTCTTCGTCCGCACGCCCCGGGGGATGCGGCTCACGGAGTCGGGCCGGCACGCCCTGGCGGTGGCGGACGACGTGCGGGCCAGCCTCGAACAGCTGCGGGAGTCGGCGCACCGGGAGCGGGAGGAGGTGGAGGGGGACCTCACGGTCGGCTGCTACGCGACCATCGCGCCGATCCTGCTGCCCAAGGTCATCGCGGAGTTCTCGCGCAGGTACCCGCGGGTGCGGCTCTCGTTCGTGGAGGCGGCCCACGGCGCCCTGCTGGACGACCTGCTCGGCTCGCGCATCGACCTGGCCGTCACCTACCACTACGAGCTGGCCTCCGTCCGGCCGCCGACCGGGGTGGCCACGCAGTGGCTGCGGTCCGACCCGCCGTACGCGCTCGTGCCGGTGGACGGGGCCCTGAGCGCGAAGGAGGAGCTGACCCTGGCCGACCTGGCCACGGAGCCGCTGATCCTCTTCGACCTGCCGCCCGGCGGCGACTACTTCCTCGGCCTGTTCGACCGGGCCGGGCTCACCCCCAACGTGCGCTTCCGCACCGGCAGCTTCGAGATGGTGCGCGCCCTGGTCGCCCGCGACCTGGGCAATGCCCTGCTCACCCAGCGCACCGTGCTGGAGCGCAGCTACGAGAACCTGCCGTACGCCACCCGGGAGCTGGACATCCGCTCCGAGGGGCTGGGGATCGAGATCATGCGGCTCGCGGGGCGCAAGCCGGTGCGCCGGGTCCAGGCCTTCATCGACGTCTGCCGCGAGGCCGTCGCCTGACCCCGGGGCCGGAACCGCGGTCCGGAACGGGTTCCGGGGCGCCCGGGGCGGCGGGGTCCGTCCCGGTGCCGTCGCTGTCGCGCGACACCGGCGGGGCTGCCGGGGCGGTGGGAGCGCTGTGCTCCCGCCGCTCCGGGCTCCGTCGCCGCCGCCCGCACTGCGTCGCGGGAGCGGACCTGTCGCCCCGCACACCCCGCGAACGGCTCCCGATCACCGGAAGGGGCCCCGGCCCGCCCCCGCGTCCGCGATGGGTATCAGCCGCCGTTGGACTGGCGGATGCCCTCGGCGAGCGCCTCGAAGGTGTAGACGAACCCGCCGTCCCGGCCGCTGACCGTCATGTAGGCGTCGGTCTCCCCCGGTGCGATGGCGACGTTGGTCGCCGAGTCCAGGCCCTCGGCGTCGTCGGCGGGCACCTCGACCGTCGCCAGGTGCTCGCCGAGCGGGCTGTACACGAGGATGCCCGGCCGGCCGTGGACGGCCTGGTAGAGGTTCCCGGCGGCGTCGATCGCGTTGGAGTCCACCCGGCTCGTACCGCCATTGAAGTGGAGGGCGGTGTGGGCCGTCTCCACGGCGGTGCCGTCACCGTCGAGCGCCAGGTGGTCGACACGGTTCGCCGCGTACTGGCTCACCCACAGCCCGGTGAAGTCCTCGGTGAAGGAGATGCCGTTCGGCGCGGGCAGGTCCCGGGCCAGGACGGTCGCCTCCGCCGTCTCCCCGTCGATCCGGACCACCCGGCCCCGGGCCTCCCAGACCGGCCCGTCGAACCCGGTGGAGTCGCTGACGTACAGGTTCCCGTCCTCGTCGAAGGCGAGGTCGTCCGGCCGCATGACCGCCCCGTCGACCTCGCCGGAGAAGAAGGTCGTGTGGTCCTCCCCGTCGGCGGTGAGGCTGTCGATCCTCCCGCCCGCGAAGTCGGTCAGGTACAGGCGCCCGTCGGAGGGGCTGAACTGGGCGGAGGTGTACGCGCCGTCCCCCTCGGTGAAGACGGTTTCCACCTCGCCGGAGCCGGTGTCCACCCGCAGCACCTTCGGCTCTCCCTCGGGGGCGGTGACGTCGACGACCAGCAGCCCTCCGTCGGGGGCGAGGACGGGCCCCTCCAGCAGGGTCATCCCGGTCTCCTCGTGGACGGAGGTCACTCTGGTGAGGAGCTCGGCCGTCACCTGCGCCGCCGCCCCGGGTGCCGGGGCCTGGGCGGGATCCGGGTCCGGGGGTTCGGGGGCCGAGCAGGCCGTCACCACGACCGCCAGGACGGGCGCCGCGAGCGCTCGGGCGGCCGCCGCGCGCCGCCCGGCGGAGGGGGGCTGTTGCATGGGGGCTCTCTTTCTCTTCTTGCTCTGTGCGTTCGGTGGCACGGGTGCGGACCATTCGTGCGGGGATGCGGGCGCGGGGGCACGGGACCGGCGCACGGCCCCGCACCCCTGGCCCGTCCGGGGATCAGTCCCCGGGCTTGAGGACCTCGTGGAGGCGCTCCTCGCGCCACCGTCCGAGCAGCCGGTGGAAGGCCACGGGCCCGGGGCTGTAGGAGGTGCCGCCGTGGACGCCGGCGCCCTCGCGGTTGTAGTAGCCGGGCGTGCACTCGGCCTGGAACGCGCAGTTGTCGTGGGCGGTCTCGCGCACCTCCCGCCCCCACGCCTCGGCCGCCTCCGGGGAGGGTTCGACCACCACGTCCCCGGCCTTGCGGGCCGCGGCGACGACGGCGGCGATGTGCTCGGCCTGCTCCAGCAGGATGTGCGCGAAGTTCACGGAGTTGGCGTTCTGCAGCGCCCCCAGGTGGAAGAGGTTGGGGAAGCCCGGGCTGTAGAAGCCGTGCAGGGTCACGGGTCCGCGGCTCCAGGAGGCGAGGAGCTCCCGGCCGTCGCGGCCGCGCACGGGGAGCGCGCCGGACAGCACCCCCGAGACGCCCACGTCGAACCCGGTGGCGAAGACGACGCAGTCGACCGGGTACTCGGCGTCGCCCACGACGACCGCGTCCCGGGTCATGCGGGTGATGCCGCCGTGGTCGGCGGTGTCGACCAGGGTGACGTCGGGCCGGTTGAAGGTCTGGAGGTAGTGGTCGCTGAAGCAGGGCCGCTTGCACATGTACCGGTACCAGGGCTTGAGCAGCTCGGCGGTGGCCGGGTCGTCGACGACCTCGTCCACACGGGCCCGGATCCGGTCCATCGTGCGCGCGTCGGCGAGTTCGTCGAGGCGCTCGCGCTCCTGCGGGGGGACACTCGTGTCCAGCGCTCCGGAGACCACCTTGCGCTGGAGCCGGGCGGTGGCGGTCCAGCCGTCCCCGGTCAGGTCGGTCTCCACGGGCTCGCCGGAGACGACGGCGAGGAAGTTCTCCATGCGCTCGCGCTGCCAGCCGGGCTTGAGGGAGGCCGCCCACTCCGGGTCGGTGGGGCGGTTGTCGCGGACGTCCACCGTGGAGGGGGTGCGCTGGAACACGTACAGGTGCTCCGCGTCGCGGGCGAGGTGCGGGATGACCTGCACGCCGGTGGCCCCGGTGCCCACGACCGCGACCCTCTTGTCGGCCAGGCCGACCAGGCCGCCGTCCTGGTCGCCGCCGGTGTAGCCGTAGTCCCAGCGGCTGGTGTGGAAGGTGTGGCCCGCGAAGTCCTCGATCCCGGGGATGCCCGGCAGCTTGGGCCGGGTCAGCGTGCCGGACGAGGTGATGACGAACCGGGCGCGCATCCGGTCCCCGCGGTCGGTCCCCACCGTCCACTCCCGCGCCCGGCCGTCCCAGTCCAGGGAGGTGATCCGGGTGTGGAACAGCGCGTCACGGTACAGGTCGAAGGTCTCGGCGATCGCCACGGCGTGGCGGCGGATCTCCTCGCCGGGGGCGTAGCGCCACTCCGGTACGTAGCCGACCTCCTCCAGGAGCGGCATGTAGGAGTAGGACTCGATGTCGCAGTGGATGCCCGGGTAGCGGTTCCAGTACCAGGTACCGCCGAAGTCCCCGGCCTCGTCCGTCATCCGGATCGACTCCACGCCCGCCTGGCGCAGCCGGGCGCCGGTGACGAGGCCGCCGAACCCGCCGCCGACGACCAGCACCTCCACGGTGTCGGTCAGGGGCTCGCGCTCCCTCCGCGGGGTGTAGGGGTCGGTGGCGTAGTAGCCGAACTCTCCGGCGGCGGAGCGGTACTGGACCGCGCCGTCGGGGCGCAGGCGGCGGTCCCGCTCGCGGGCGTACCTGGCCCGCAGCGCGTCGAGGTCGATCTCCGGGGCGTGGTCCGTGGCCGGCATGCGGTTTCCTCTCGGTCTCTCACCGTGGCGCCGGTCGGGTGCGGCGTCCAGGGGTCGCGTCCCGGCTCGGGGCCGGGGCGGGCGGGAGGGGGATGCGCCGGGGCCGGGCTCAGCGGTCCTCGGCGGTACGAACAGCGGGGGCGGTAGGGGCGGACGGACAGGGTGGCGGCGACCGCGCGGGCGGTGTCGGCAACGGCGGCTCGGGCAGTAGGGGGATGGACGGGATGCCCAAGGCCCGCATGAGCGGAACACCGGCCCCGCCGGAGGCCGGGACCGGGACGACCGGGCCGGGCCGTACGCGTGGCGGCCCTGCGGGCGCCCGGGCGCGGACACCGCCCATGAGGGGACCCCCGTCTCCTGACGTGCACCGATACCGACTTTTAAGTCAGTCGCCTGACTTAAGATAACAGTGTGTACCGGACCGGATCCCCTTTCGGTCGGACGCGGAGGGAAGGCGGGGACGCGGCGGCGCCGTCAGCTGGGCAGGAGCGGTTCCGGTGTGGTCAGCGTCACTGTCCGGGCCGACCGCGCCCCGGGCCAGGCCCCGGACCGCCCCGCCGGGCGCCGGAACGGGCCTGCCGGACGGGATCGGTACGGTGGTCCCCATGAGCGAGAGGCGGACGAGGTCGGAACGTGTCGTCACGACACGCGAGGCGATCCTGGCGGCGGCGGAGCGGCTCTTCGCCGAGCACGGGATCTCCGGCGTCTCCAACCGCCAGATCGGCCAGGAGGCCGGGCAGGGGAACAACACGGCGGTCACCTACCACTTCGGCTCCCGGGAGGGCCTGGTGCGCGCCATCGTGCGCAGGCACACCGACCGGATCGAGGAGATCCGCCGCCACATGGTGCTGCGGGCCGAGGGCTCCGACGACGTCCGGGACTGGATCGCCTGCATGGTGGCGCCCTTCGCCCAGCACCTGGCGGACCTGGGCGTCCCCTCCTGGTTCGGGCGGTTCAGCGCCCAGGTCATGGCCGACCCCGCCTACCGCGACATCATGGCGCTGGAGGCCCTGGACTCCGCATCCCTGGCCCGCGCGGGCAGGGAACTGCTCCGGTGCCTGCCCGACCTGCCCGAGGAGGTCCGCGAGGAGCGCCAGGAGATGGTCCGCATCCTCATGGTCCACATGATCGCCGAGCGGGAGCGCGCCCTGGCCGAGGGGGCGCACACGGCGCACGACTCCTGGCAGCGGGCGGCGTCCGGACTGGCCGACGCCCTCGCCGGCCTGTGGACCGCCCCGGTGGCCCTGCCCCGCCCGTGAGCACCGGCCGCTCCCTGCACGGCCGGTGCCCCTACCGCGGCCCGCGCAGGAACAGGAACAGTTTGAGCCCGCGGAGCCGCCGGGCGTCCCCCGTGGCCTGGTAGCCCCGGACCGCCTGCGCGTAGGCGTGGCGGGCCTCGTCCCTGCGCCGGGTCGCCCGCCAGGTGTCACCGAGGCCCTCCCAGGCCTGGGCTTCGCTGTGGATGTCGCCCGACCGTCGGGAGAGGTCGCGTGCGCGGGTGTAGGCGTCCTCCGCCTCGTCGAGCCGGTCCGATCTGCGCAGCACCAGGCCGAGGTTGTTCCAGGCCAGGGCCTCGCCGTGGGTGTGCCCGAGCCGCTGGTAGAGGTCACGCGCCCCGGTGTAGGCGTCGGCGGCCTCCGGTAACCGTCGCATGCTGAACAGGACGTTGCCGAGGTTGTTCCGCGCGTCGGCCTCTTGCTTGGTGTCGCCGAGCCGCTCGGAGAGCTCACGGGCCCGGGTGTGAGCGTCCAGGGCCTCATCGAACCGGCGCGCCTCGCGCAGTGCGAGGCCGAGTCGGTTCCACGCCAGGATCTCCCCCTGGCCGTCGCCGAGCCGCTCGGAGAGCTCACGGGCCTGAGTGTGAGCGTCGATCGCCTCCTTGAACCGGTACATCTCGTCCAAGGACGAACCGAGGTTCGTCCAGGCCAGGGCCTCACCCGCTTCATCCCCGACCTGCCGGTAGAGGTCGCGTGCCCGGGTATGGGCATCGATCGACTCCTTGAACCGGCGTGCCTCGCGCAACGACGAACCGAGGTTGTTCCACGCCAGAGCCTCGCCCTGTGTGTTACCGAGCCCCTGGTAAAGATCGCGGGCGCGCGTGTGCGCGTCGACCGCCTCCCCCGCCGCGAAGGTGTCCTGAAGGACGTTGCCGAGGTTGTTCCAAGCCCTGGCCTCGCCCCGCGTATCGCCGAGCCGTTCGCAGAGGTCACGGGCACGCGTGTGCGCCTCGACCGCCTCCCCGAACCGGCGCACCATGCGCAGCGCCGAACCGAGGAAGTCCCATCCGTCGGCTTCGCCGACGGTATCGCCGATCCACCGGTAGAGGTCGCGCGCCCGGGTGTGGGCGCCGACCGCCTCGTCGAACCGGTGCGCGTCGTACAGCGCCAGGCCCAGATCGTTCCAGGCCACGGCCTCGTTGAAGGTGGCGTTGAGCTGCTGGAAGAGGTCGCGCGCCCGGGTTTGGGCATCCACCGCCTCATCGAACCGGAGGACCCCCCGCAGGGCTTTGCCGAGGTTGTTCCACGCGACGGCCTCCCCCTCGGTGTCGCCGGACCGTCGGCAGAGGTCGCACGCACGGGCGCAGGCGTCCACGGCCTCCTCGAACCGGCGCATCTCGCGCAGCGCCGAGCCGAGCCGGAGGCACGCCCGGCCCTCGTTGTAGGTGTCGTCGAACTGTCGGTAGAGGTCGCGTGCGCGGGTGCAGGCGTCCACCACCTCGTCGAACCGGCGTACCTCGCCCAACGTCATGCCGAGGCTGTTGCACGCCCATGCCTCGCCGTGGCCGTCGTCGGCCCGGCGCGCGGCCTCCCGGGCCAGGGTGTACACGGTGACGGCCTCTTCGAACCGCTCCTGCACGTACAGGTATGCGCCCAGGGCGCCGGACAGATCGACGGTGGTGGAGGCGCGTCCGGTGTCGTGGGCGGTACGCACGGCGGCGGCCATGTTCTCCCGCTCGGCGCCCAGCCACGCCAGCGCCGCCTCGCGGTCCGCGAACACCTCGTTCGGAGCGCCGCCGTCCGTGGCGCGGACGTGCGCGTCCGCGGCATAGGCCCGTGTGGTGTAGAAGTCCAGGAGCCGGTCCAGGGCCCGCTCCCGGGCGTCCCCCTCCCCTCCCCCCGTGTCGGGTCCGGGCCGGAGTGCGAGGGTGCGGGCGCGGTCGGCGAACGCGGGGTCCATGGACCAGCGGCCGCCGGGCCGCTCGGTGAGCAGGTGCGCCGCGGCCAGGTCCCACAGCGCCTCCTCCGCCCGCGAGGGCTCGTCGGCCGGGAACCCGGCCAGGGCCGCGGCCGCCTCGGTGGAGATGTCGGGGCCGGGGGCCGAACCCAGCAGCACGAACATCCTCGCCCGGTCCTCGGGCAGGGCGATCAGGGACAGGAGGGCGTCCTCCGCGGACCCGTCCGGGTCCGCCCTCGTCCGGGCCACGGTCACCAGCCGGGTCCGGTGCCGGGTGATGGCCTCGGTCAGGTCCCCGTCCGGCCACCCGCCCGCGGCGCGCGGCCCCGCGTCCGGTGCCCGCGGGGCCAGGGCGGACAGTACGCGATCCAAGCCGGGGCGGGCGGCGGGGTCCTTGGCCAGACAGTCGGCGACCAGAGCGGCCAAAGGCCCGGGCAGGGCGGCCAAAGGCCCGGGCAGGGCGGACAGGTCCGGTTCCTCGTACACGATGCGGAAGACGACCGCGTGCACCGGGCCGTCCCCGAACGGGCTGGCGCCGGTGGCCGCGAAGGCGAGCACGCACCCCAGGGAGAACACGTCCGAGGCCGGGCCGACCTCCCGGGCGCGGGCCTGCTCGGGGGACATGAACGCCGCGGTCCCCAGCACGGCGGAGGAGTGGGTGTGGGAGGTGGAGTCCAGGGCGCGGGCGATCCCGAAGTCGATCAGCCGCGGCCCGTCCTCGGCCAACAGGACGTTGCCGGGCTTGAGATCGCGGTGCACCACCCCCTGGGCGTGCACCGCCGCCAGGCCCTCGGCCAGGCCCGCGCCCAGCGCGGCGACCGCCTCCGGCGGTAGCGGCCCCCGCTCGTGCACGGCCCGGTCCAGGGAGGGGCCGGGGATGTAGGCGGTGGCCATCCACGGCGGGTCGGCGTCGGTGGCGGCGTCCACGACGGAGGCGGTGTAGAGTCCGCCGACCTTGCGGGCGGCGGCCACCTCGGCGGCGAACCGACGCCGGAAGCCGGCGTCCTCGGCCAGCTCGGGGCGGACCACCTTGACCGCCACCGGGTACCCGCCGGGCGAGGTCCCCAGGAACACCCGGCCCATCCCGCCGCCGCCCAGGCGCGCCCGCAGCGTGTAGGGGCCGATCCGGGCGGGATCGCCGTCGTACAGGGGGTCGGGCATGGCACCGCTTCCGGGTGAGGGGGTGTTCGTCCGGTCGTCAGCGTCGATGATGCCAAAACACCCTGCCGTCCGGGAGCTCCGTCCCGCTCCGGCCACAGGTATCCGTCCCGGGAGGCCGGACACGGAAGAAGGGGGTGCTCGGAGGCCGCGCCGCCCGAACACCCCCTGCCGGGGAACCGCACCGGACCGGGAGTCCCTCCCCGGTGGCGCCGCGCGGTGACCGGAGCGACCGCAGCGACACGACCGGGAACGACCGGTGGGCCGCCCGACCGACGGGACGGCGACGGGACCGGGGACCGGAGCGGGACCCGCGTTCCGCTCCTCCCCCGTCCCCACCACGGGACCGCGGGACCCGTGGGGTGCACATTCGCCGTGCCCGCCCTGTACGTCGTCCCCGGGGCGCCTCCGGTTCCCGGAATCCGGGGATTCGGAACGCCGACACGGGGCCCGGTGCGCCCGGCCCCGGGTCACCCCTTGCGGGCCATCCCGCAGAACTCGTCCATCTCCCGGGCCCGGCCCACCTCGACGGGGTCGGGCCGCCACAGCGGGCACGAGACCACCCCGGGCTCCACCGGCTCCAGTCCGTCGAACAGGGCGCGGATCCGCTCCGGGGTGCGCAGGTGGTAGACGGCCGAGCCCGCCTCGTTCCACCGGCGCACCGCCTCCTCCATCGCCTCGCCGGTCACCGCGCTGGTGCTGTGCACGATCGCCAGGTGGCTGCCCGCGGGCAGCTCCCCCATCAGGTGGTCGATGATCCGCTTCGCCTCGGCGTCGTCCCCCACGAACGGCAGCACCCCGAACAGGGTGATCGCGACCGGGCGCTTGAGGTCCAGGGTGCGGGCCGCCCGGTCCAGGATGGTGTCCGGATCGCGCAGGTCGGCGTGGATGTAGTCGGTGGCCCCCTCGGGGGTGCCGGTGAGCAGGGCGCGCGCGTGGGTCAGGACCAGGGGGTCGTTGTCGACGTAGACGACCCGGGCGGCCGGGTCCTCCCGCTGGGCGACCTCGTGGGTGTTGTTCGCGGTGGGGAGCCCGGTCCCGATGTCCAGGAACTGGTCGATGCCCGCCTCCCGGACCAGGTGGGTGACCATGCGGACCAGGACGGCCCGGGTGGCGACGGCGATGTCGACGATCTCGGGCAGGACCGCGACGATCCGGTCCCCGGCCTCGCGGTCGGCCGGGTAGTTGTCCTTGCCGCCCAGCCAGTAGTTCCAGATCCTGGCGGAGTGGGCCTGTGAGGTGTCGATGGGGGGCGGGGTGTTCATGGCACCGTGTTTCGCAAAGGGGGCGGGGGCGCCGCCCAGCCTAGGGGATTTCAAGGCGTTCCCTCCGGCGGCCGCTGCGGCTCCCGGGCGCGCGCCCGGCCCTACCCCGCCGGACGGGGACCCGGCCCGGCCCGCTCGATGTCGGCGGCCGGATAGGGCGTCCGCTTGCTCACCGTGAGCAGCCTGCGGTGGAACCCGTCGAGCACGAGGGCGGCCCGGGCGTTCCGGTCGATGACCCCGGCGATCGCGGACGGAACCCCCTCGGGCCTCGCCCCCGCGATCCAGTCGCGCAGGAACGCCCCGGACCGTACACGGCCCGGGGCACGCCTTCCCCTGTTCCCTCACCACCCGGTCGGACGCTCCCTCTCCCCCACCGCCCGAGGGATCGACACCACCCGGTAGGCCACCTGTCCGAACCGCTTCTCGGCCACGAACAGCGCCCCCTCCCATCCGGCAGGCGTCCCCATCCGTTGCGCCAGGCGGAGCACCTCGTCCTCCTGGCGCCCGTCGCACCCCTCGGGGAAGTACGACAGCTCCACCCGCGCCGCCTGCCCGACCGGCAGCCGCGGATCCGCCTCCAGGAACCGCGCCAGCGCCCGCAGCCCCTCCACCAGCTCCCGCCGCTCCACCATCCCGGCGTCCGGCACCGTGTCCGCTCCGGCCTGCCGACACGGTCCGCTCCACCGCCCGGCCCCGGCCTCCCCTCGCTCGCCGACCGCCCGCAGCCGCACCCCGTGTCGACACCGCCGCGCCCGTTCCGGCTTCCCCATACCGCCCCCTCCCTCCAGCAGAAAAACCTTCCACCCGGGAAAGAAGCCACCCCACCGCCGAGATTGGACACCCCCTCCCGGCCCGCCCCGGGGAGCCCACCAGGGCACCACCTTTCGGCCCCGCCGTCAGCCCACCCAAAACCCCTGTGACCTGCACCGTCAGCCTCAAGCACGGTGTTCGCCTCTGAGCGAAGGCCCAGGACCACGATCCGGACGGAAGACCGACATCCGTTTCCGGCCTCCGGCACCCGGCCCGCAGTGTTCGTCGCCGCCCGCACCGTGGCCCGCACCGCTTGAACGCCACCGCGCCCTCCGCCGCCCGTTTCCCCACCGTTTCCCAGGAGTTGACGGGATGCGAAGAATGATACAGCCTATACACTACATACTGTGATGCCGGTCACGGCAGTGCACGAGGAGGAACAGATGACGGTTGTACTGGCCCACGCCCCGGTGGATTCCGCCGAGGCGGCGTTCGGGGCGGCGGTGCGGCAGGCCTCTCTTCAGGGGTGGGATCTGGTGATCGCCAACGCCGCCTCGCACGACGCCCCGGCCGACACCCGCGCGGTGGGGGGTTCCACGCTCCAGAGCCTCGTCGAGCGCGCCCGACAGGAGGGCGTACAGGCGCGAGCGGTGCACCTGGCCGACTCCGATGCGGCGGCGGCGCTGCTGAACCTGACCGAAAAGGCGGACGCCGAACTCCTGGTCATCGGGGTCCGCCACCGGTCGGCGATCGGAAAACTGCTCGTGGGCAGCACGGCGCAGCGCCTGATCCTGGAGGCGAAGTGCCCGGTCCTGTCGGTGAAGGCCTGACCCGCGTGACAGGAACGACGAGAGAGGGTTCTTCATGATCGGCGACAAGGGGCTCATCGCACCCGCCGCGGGCGCGGTCCTGGTACTGGTGACCGGCTTCTTCGCGGTCCAGGACGCGATGGGGCAGGACGAGGGCTCGCTGGCCCGCTCGGCCCTGACCGTGATCGCCCCGGCGGCGGCCGGGGGCGGCTGGGACCTGGCCGCCCGCGAGTTCCAGCAGGCGACCAGGACCGAGTCGATCGTCAACAGCGTCCAGGTGGTGAACGTCCCCGGCGCGGGGGGCACGATCGGGCTGGGCCAGTTGCGGCAGCTGGAAGCCGACCCCGCCACCGTGATGATCACCGGCGCGGCGATGGTCGGCGGCGTGGAGATGGGCGGGTCCTCGGCACGGCTGAGCGACGTGACCCCGATCGCCCGGCTGACCGACGACTTCGAGGTCATCGCGGTGCCCGCGGACTCCCCGTGGGAGACCCTGGAGGAGTTCCTCGA
The DNA here is from genome assembly GCF_018316655.1 of Nocardiopsis changdeensis. Lineage (GTDB taxonomy): Bacteria > Actinomycetota > Actinomycetes > Streptosporangiales > Streptosporangiaceae > Nocardiopsis > Nocardiopsis changdeensis. The sequence continues at coordinate 4,079,681 of NZ_CP074133.1, forward strand.
CGACTGGCGGGAGGACCCGACCATCCCCGTCGGCGGAGGGTCGGCGGGCTCCCCCGACCACCTGGTCGCCGGACAGCTGGCCGAGGCGGCCGGGCTCGATCCGGCGGACCTGCACTACACACCGCACGCCGGAGGCGGCGAGCTCACCCTGTCCCTGCTCTCCGACGCCAACGGCACCGTGCGGATCGGGGTCAGCGGATTCAACGACTTCCGCGACCTCATCGAGGGGGGCCGGCTGCGCGCCCTGGCCGTGGTCGCCCCCGAACGCCTGGAGGGCGTGGACGTACCGACCACGGCGGAACTCGGCTACCCCTCCGTGGACCTGGTCAACTGGCGCGGCATCGTCGCCGCCCCCGGGATCTCCGACGAGGAGCAGGCCGAGCTGCTGGCGATCACCGAGGAGATGTACCGGGCCGGGTCCTGGCAGGAGGCGATCGACCGCAACCGCTGGGAACCCAACTGGGCCGGGCCGGAGGAGTTCACCGGCTTCATCGCCGAGGAGGAGACCCGGACCCGCGCACTCATGATCGACCTCGGCCTCATCGACGAGGCCTGACCCGGGACCCCACGGAGGAGAAACATGTCCGACACCACCCTTGACCCGTCCCCCACCACCGACCCGCCGGGAGACCGTGAGCCGGCGCGCCCCCTGTCCTTCTGGGAAGGACGCGGCGAACTGCTCATCGGCGCCGTCCTGCTGCTCATGGCGGCGGTCCTGGCCCTGGGGAACCTCGGGATGGACGTCATCGGCGACGGGGGCCTGCTCGGCCCCCAGGGCTTCGGCTGGTTCGTCGCCGCGCTCGCGGCGGTCGTCGGTGCCCTGCTGGTCGCCTCGACGCTGCGGCGCACCCCCGAGCGCCGCCGCGCACTGGCCGAGCAGGAGGGCACCAACTGGCGCGCCGTCGGCCTGGTGCTGACCGGTGTCATCGCCTTCAGCGCCCTGATCGACATCGTGGGCTGGCTCGTCATGGCCACCCTGATGTTCGCGACCGTGGCCACCGGCCTGGGCAACCGCAACCTGCTGCGCAACCTCACCGTCGGGTTCGTCATGGCGGCCACCGTCCAGATCGTGTTCAGCGGCATGCTCGGCCTCAACCTCCCGTCCGGCCTGTTGGGAGGTCTGTGACATGGAGCAACTGACACACCTGCTCGGCGGGTTCGGCGACGTCCTCACCCCGATGAACCTCGTGTGGATCGTCGTCGGCGCCTTCCTGGGCACCGCGGTGGGCGTGATGCCGGGCCTGGGGTCGGCCATGGCCGTCGCGCTGCTGCTGCCGATGACCTTCACACTGGATCCCCTCGCCGCGCTCATCCTGTTCAGCGGCGTCTACTTCGGCGGGCTCTTCGGCGACTCCACCGCGGGCATCCTGATGAACACCCCGGGCAACAGCACCGCGATCGCCACCACCTTCGAGGGCCACACCATGGCCCGCAACGGGCGGGCCCCGCAGGCGCTGGCGACCTCCGCCATCGGCGCCTTCGTCGGCGGTCTGCTGGCCACCGTACTGGTGGTGTTCTTCGCCCCCACCATGGCCGACCTGGCGACCGAGTTCGGACCCGGCGAGTACTTCGCCCTGGCGCTGTTCGCCTTCGTGGCCATCTCCTCCATCGTCTCCGAGTCGCCGCTCAAGGGCCTGGCCGCGCTGGCCATCGGCCTGGGGCTCGCCCTGGTGGGCACCGACCAGTCCACGGGCACCGCACGCTTCACCTTCGGGGTTCCGGCCCTGTTCGACGGGATCAGCGTCGTGGTGATCACCGTGGCCGTGCTGGCGGTGGGCGAGGTACTCCACGCCGCGGGACGCGTGGGCCACCGCGGAGCGCACGAGATCGTGCCCTCCGCGGGTCGCCCCTGGCTGTCGGGGCGGGACTTCCGCGCCGCTCTGCCCGCATGGCTCAGGGGTGCGGGTATCGGCGTGCCCTTCGGGATCATCCCGGCCGGCGGGGCCGAGGTCCCCACCTTCCTCGCCTACAGCACCGAGCGCCAACTGGACAAACGCCGCAGGGAACCCCGGTTCGGCAAGGGCGCCATCCAGGGCGTGGCCGCACCCGAGGCCGCGGGCAACGCCACCGCCGGAAGCGCGATGGGCGCGCTGCTGTCCCTGGGCCTGCCGACCTCGGCGACGGCCGCGGTCCTGCTGGCGGCCTTCCAGCAGTACGGCATGCAGCCCGGCCCGCTGCTGTTCGAGCGCAACGGCGACATCGTCTGGGCGCTGTTGGCCGGACTGCTGCTGGCCACGGTGGTGCTCCTGGTCATCAACCTGCCCTTCGCCCCGCTCTGGGCGAAACTACTGCTGCTGCCCCAGTCCTACCTCTACGCGGGCATCACCGTCTTCGCCTGCCTCGGCGTCTACGCCACCGGCGCCAGCAAGACCGACCTGGCCATCATGTGCGTCCTGGGCGCGCTGGCCTTCGTCATGCGGCGCACCGGGGTGCCGCTGGCCCCGATCCTCATCGCCGTCATCCTGGGCCCGCTGGCGGAGTACTCCCTGCGCGACGCCATGGCCAACTCCGGCAACGACCCGCTCACCCTGGTCGGCAGTCCCATCACCATCACCCTGTACGGCCTCCTCCTGCTCGGACTGGTCTGGACCCTGTGGCGGAGGTTCCGCCCCGCCGTCCCGACCCGCCCTGCGGACGAGGAGGGAGCGGAGGCGCACGACCGGGTCTGACCGCCCCGCGGACTTCACGCGCGAGGGCCGCCCGGAAGACTCCGGGCGGCCCTCGCGCGTGAGGCCGGCAGGGGTCAACCGCGTGCTGATGCCCGGAACGCCCGGTCCAGGATGTAGGGCAGGAGTCCGCCGTGCCGGTGGTAGAGCCGCTCCCGCGAGGTGTCCAACCGGGCCCGTACGGTGAATTCCACGACGTCGCCCGTGGTCAGGTGCCGGGCGGTGACGCGAAGGCGGGCGGGCACCTCGGGCCGGCCCTCCATCCCGGCGACGGTGTACTCCTCCCGCCCCGTCAGCCCCAGGCTCTGTGCGCTCTGCCCGTCCTCGAACTGGAGCGGCAGCACCCCCATGCCGACCAGGTTGGAGCGGTGGATGCGCTCGAAGGACTCGGCGATCACGGCCCGCACGCCCAGCAGGGCGGTGACCTTGGCCGCCCAGTCACGGGACGAACCGGTCCCGTACTCCTTGCCGCCGATCACGATCAGGTCCTGCCCCCTCTCCAGGTGGCGTTCGGCGATCACGTGCACGTCGTCTGTGATGCGGTCGGCCCCGTCCGGGCCGAGGTCGACGGCCTTCCCGCCCGGCAGGCCGGGGGTCGTCCGGTTCTCCAGCCGCGGGTTGGCGAAGCCGCCGCGCAGCATGACCTGCCAGTTGCCGCGGCGTGAGGCGTAGGTGTTCAGCTCCCGCTCCGCCACGCCCTGTCCGGTGAGGAAGCGTCCGGCCGCGCTCGCGGCGGGGATGCGCCCGGCGGGGCAGATGTGGTCGGTGGTGACCGAGTCGCCGAGCAGTTGCAGGACCCGGGCACCGGTGATGTCGCGCTGCCCGGGGGGCGTGGTGCCTGTCGCGCGGTCCAGGAACGGGGGCCGCCGGAGGTAGGTCGACTCGCGATCCCAGGCGAAGACGGGTCCCTCGGGGGCGTCCAGGCCCCTCCAGTTGTCGTCCCCGTCGAAGAGGGTGCCGTAGACCCCGGTGTACAAGGACGGCTCGATGCAGGCCCGGGCCACCGCGTCCACCTCGGCCTCGCCGGGCCACAGGTCCGCGAGCATCACGGGCCCGCCGTCCGCGCCGGTGCCGAGCGGTTCGGCGGTCAGGTCGATGTCGACCGTGCCGGCCAGGGCGAAGGCCACCACCAGGGGCGGGGAGGCGAGGAAGTTCAGGGAGACGTCGTTGTTGATCCGCCCGTCGAAGTTGCGGTTGCCCGAGGTCACCGAGGCCGCCACGAGCCCTCGTTCCCCGACCGCGGCCTCCACCTCCGGCAGGAGGGCCCCGGAGTTGCCGATACAGGTCATGCAGCCGAAGCCGACCAGGCCGAATCCCAGGGCCTCCAGGTCTCCCATCAGCCCGGCGCGTTCCAGGTAGTCCACCACGACGCGGGAGCCGGGGGCCAGGCTGGTCTTGACCCAGGGGCGGGGGCGCAGGCCGAGGCGGGTCGCGTTGCGGGCCAGCAGTCCGGCGGCGATCATCACCGCCGGGTTGGAGGTGTTGGTGCAGGAGGTGATGGCGGCGATGGCGACCGCACCGTCCCGGGGCCCGTCGCCGGTGCCCCCGCCCCCGGTGTCCGTGTCGTCCCGCGGGTGTTCGGGGAGGGCCTCCCGCAGTGCGCGCCGGGTGTCGCCCAGGTCCAGGCGGTCCTGGGGGCGCCGGGGTCCGGCCAGGCTGGGGGTGATCCCGTCCAGGTCCACCGTGACGGTCCGGTCGAAGCGGGGGCGGCCGGCCGGGTCGTGCCAGAGCCCCTGTTCTTTGGCGTAGGCCTCCACCAGGTGTACCTGCTCCTCGGGGCGTCCGGTGAGGCGGAGGTAGTCCAGGGTGTTGCGGTCGACGGGGAAGAGCGCTGCGGTCGACCCGAACTCCGGGCTCATGTTGGCCAGGGTGCACCGGGTGGCCAGGCTCGTCGCGGCCACGCCGGGCCCGAAGAACTCCACGATCGCCCCGACCACGCCCAGGCCCCGCATCCGCTCGGTGACGGTGAGGACCAGGTCGGTGGCGGTCACCCCGGGCCGCAGCTCCCCGACCAGTTCGACCCCGACCACGGGCGGGATGAGCATCGAGACGGGCTGGCCCAGCAGGGCGGCCTCGGCCTCGATGCCGCCCACACCCCAGGCCAGCACCGACAGGCCGTTGACCATGGTGGTGTGGGAGTCGGTCCCGGCCACGGTGTCGGGGAAGGCGAGGCCGTCGCGTACCTCGACCACCCGGGCCAGGTACTCGACGTTGATCTGGTGCATGATCCCCGCGCCGGGCGGCACCACCTTCAGGGTGCTCAGTGCCTGCTGCCCCCACTTGAGGAAGCGGTAGCGCTCGCGGTTGCGCTCGTACTCGCGCCGCACGTTGAGGGCGGGGGCGTCGGGGCGGGCGAAGAAGTCGGTGGACACCGAGTGGTCGACCGTCAGCTCGGCCGGGATGGCGCCGTCGACGGCGGCCGGGTCCCCGCCGCGTTCGGCCACGGCGTCGCGTAGGGCGGCCAGGTCGGTCAGCACGGGCACGCCGTTGGTGTCGTGCAGGAAGACCCGCGAGGGGTGGAAGGCGATCTCGTGGGAGCCGACGCGGCCCGCGACGAGCGCCTCGATGTCGGCGGCCGAGACGAGGTCGCCGTCCTCGTGGCGTAGCAGGTTCTCCAGCATCACCTTGTGCGCGAAGGGCAGGTCCTCGGTTCCCGGTACGGCACCGAGGTGGAAGAACTCGACACTGCCCGTAGTGGTCCGCAGCCTCCGCCGGCTGCGGTGTGAATCGATCGACATCGCACCTCCTAGCCTATAGGCTACATGATGCAAGCAGGCGTGATCGGGCGGTATCCTCTTCCCTCAGGGAGGACGGGGAGCACGTGACGACGAAGCGGGTCTTCAGCAAGAGCGAGTACGCCTATGAGGAGATCAAGCAGCGCATCCTCACCGATGCCCTGCACCCCGGGGCCGCGGTGAACCAGGAGGGTGTCGCCGCCGAACTGGGCATCTCGACCACGCCGGTACGCGAGGCCTTCAAGCGCCTGGCCAGCGAAGGGCTGATGGTGCTGGCCACGCACAAGGACGCCCGGGTGTCCGAGCTGACCTTCGCCGAAGCCCAGAGCCTGTACGAGATCCGCCTCAACATCGACCCCCTGGCCGCCCGGTGGGCCGCCGAGCGCCGCACCGACGCCGACGTCGCGGCCATCCGAAAGGCCGTCGGTGACCTGCACCCGCTGACCGGCACCGCCGGGATCCCGGCGCTCACCGCCCACCGCGAGTTCCACCGCGCCGTCTACCGGGCCTCGCACAACCAGCCCATGATCGAGATCCTCGACAGCCTGTGGGACAAGGCCGACCGCTATCGCCAGTTCACGTTGAAGTACCGGACGGACTCCGAGGCGGAGATAGAGCGCGTCCGCGCCGAACACCAAGCGCTCGCCGACGCCGTGGCGGACGGCGACGGGGCACGGGCCGCGGAGGTCATGCGCGCGCACATCTCCCAGAGCCTCGGGCGGCAGGCCATGGAGGAGCTCCGGTCGAGGGAGACGGCGGGCGGCTGACCGGCACGGTCGGCGCCGCCGCGAAACCACGTGAAGCCGGGCGCGGTCCCCGAACACGGTGCCAGGGTCACGTCTCAGGCCCCGGTACGCGCCCCGAAGCGGCGGCCCCGGGGTAGGCGGTCACCTCTGACGGCGGCCGGGACCCGCCACGAGCGATGGGCGTGCCGAGTCGCCGTCGGCACCCGGCCGGGCCCGTCAGTTGTAGGAGGGAGGGAAGCCGCAGTTGCTGCCCACGTAGTAGTAGGTCAGCTGCACCGGTTCGCTCTTGTCCAGGGTCGTACCGGGTTCAGGGGACTGCCTCAGCACCTCGCACGACTCGGGGATGAACCTGCCCTCGCCGCTGGGGGGACCGTAGCCGGGGGTGCCCTGGATGTTCGTGAAGCCGCTCGCCTGGAGGGCGCTCTTGGCCTCGCTCGTCGACATCCCGACGACGGCGGGGACCGTTCCGTCGGTCGAGCCCGAACCGCCTCCGCCGCCACCCCCGCCCCCCGAACCGGCGGTGCCTCCCCCGCCGCCGGAGCCGTCCGGCTCCTCCCCGGAGCCGTCGTCCGACTCGTCGTCGGCCCCGCCCGACGTGCCTTCCGCCGACGCCTCCCCGCCGTCCGAGGAGGAGGCCGACTCGTCGGGCGTCTCCCGCGCATCGCCGCTCGGGTCGGGATCCGACGGTCCGCCGCCGTCGGTCGGGTCGTCGTCGGTCCCGGTGGCCGCGACGGTGCCGCCCCCGTCCGCGACGGCCGAGGGGTCGTCGCCCCCCGTCAGCGGGGACCAGGCCAGTGCCGTGGTCAGGAGCAGCAGGGCGGCCACGGCGGCCGCCACGAACCCGCCTCGCCAGGACCACATTCCGTGCCCCCTCCGCCCCCTGCCGGGGGCGCGCCGGCTCAGCACCGTCGGGTCCCCGGCGGCGGCGTCCCGGCAGGCCGTGGCGAACTCCTCCGCCGAGGCCCACCGGTCCCGCGGATCCTTCTCGAGCGCTCTGAGGACCACGTGCCGGATCGGCTCCGGGACCCGGTCGGGAAGCGGGGGCGGTTCGGCGGTCAGGTGGGCCGCGATGACGGCGGCGTGGTCGTTGGAGTCGAAGGGCGGCTTCCCGGCCAGGCACTGGTAGGCGACCGCGCCGAGGGAGTAGATGTCGGTGGCGTGGGTGAGTCCACGCATGTTGAGCTGTTCGGGGGAGGCGTAGGAGAGCGTTCCCAGCGCGACGCCGGTGGACGTCAGCGAGGTCACGTCGTTGATCCGGGCGATGCCGAAGTCGACGAGCTTGACCTCCCCGTCCTGGGTGACGAGGACGTTGCCGGGTTTGATGTCGCGGTGGATGATCCCCGCGCCGTGGACGACCTGGAGGGTGTCGGCGACCGCGGCGACGATCTCCATCGCCCGCTCGGGCGCGAGCGGCTCCCCGCTCCCGACCAGCGTGGACAGTGACGCCCCCTCGACCAGTTCCATCACCAGGTAGGCGATCTTCTCCCCATCGGCGACGGCCTCGCCGTGGTCGTACACGGCCGCGAAGCCGGGGCCCTGGAGCCTGGCCGCGGCCATGGCCTCGTGTTCGAACCGCCTGCGCGCGCCCTCGGTGTCCGCGGCGGTGGTATCCCTCAGAAGCTTGACCGCGACCGGGCGGTTCAGCCGGGTGTCGTGGCCTCGCCAGACCGTTCCCATACCGCCTGCGGCGATGACCTCGTCGAGGCGGTAGCGGTCCGCGATCGGGGATCTCACAGTTGCTCCTTGCGTTGGAGGGGGTGGCAAGGTCTGGGAACCGGGGCCCGTCTCCCGGACGGGCAACGACATCAGATGCGCGAAAGGCGAAAGAGGTTCATGACCGGTCGGGTGCGTGCGCGTTCGGGTGGGAGGGCGTCATGGGCCCCGCGGGCCGGGGCGTGGTGGAGAAGGGGGCCATCGCGGTGCTCCTTTTCCACGCTCGGACAGCGCGCGAGGGCTGACACGCAGGACCGCGACGAACGCGGCCGGTGCGAGGGTGATGGGAATGCCCGCCGGCTCACCGCGGCGGTCATGTACGGCGGTCGCGGCGAACATGGGGGCGCGAGGCCGGCGACTGTCGGCGGTGGCGGCCGGGCCAGCGTGCCGAAGGCCTCCGACGGCGGCAGATGCGGCCGCCGGGCCACCGGCGATGGTTCACGTCACGGTATCCCCGGGTGCCCTCTCAGGGGCGACGGGCTGTGGTCGGTACCGGTGGCCCGGCGGGGCTCGCCGGTCAGAAGTACGGGGCGAAGCCGCTGGTACGAGAGGCCCGGCCGGTCATGGCGAGGCCGATCCGGAGGAGCGCGAATGCTTCGGGCGCGCGGGCCCACGTCCGCGGCCTCCAAGCCGGTGCCGGACATGGACCCCGGGCCCTGGCAGGCAAGCGCCTCCTACCGCTGTAGGAATCGGAGGATCTTGGGGGCGGGGATGCGGGGTCTGGGGCGTGCGGTGTCAGCCCGGCTTGCGCTCGGTGCCCGGCTTCTCCTCCTCCCGCTCCGGCTCGGTGGCCGGCGCGGGCGATGACAGCGGGTCGAACGGGTCCCGGGTACCGACGGAGGGGCTGACTCTGGACCTGTACACGGGATCTCCTTCCCTGCGGGCGTCCGGTACGCCCGCCGCGAAGCGGCCTACCCCGCGCCGGCGACGGGCAGACGCCAGTGGCCGGGACGAGCCACGACCGCAAGCGGCCCTGCCGCCGGAATCGGGCACGGCCCTGTTCCGCAGCGACCGGCACAGCCCCGGGCGTTCCGGATCCCGGCCGCCCGAGCCCCGACGGTCTCGCGGGAGGTCATAGCGCCGGTCCCTGCTCCTGCCGGTCTCGCCCCCCTGCTCGGGCCCCGGGTTCCGGCACCGGGGCTCACTCGGTGTCGTCGGGGGGCTCGTACCCCGGCGGCGGGTCGATCGGCTCGCCCTCGGCGTCGATGACCCCGGTGTCGACGCACCACTGGGTCAGCGCGATGACCAGGCCCTCACTGTCGGTCTGGTCGGCCACCGCCTCACCGGCCTCGGGCAGCGCCGTGTCCAGGAACGCCTGGGCCGACGCGGCGTAGCTGTGGCCGACGGCCAGCAAGGCCTCCGCCAGGTCACCGCCGTCCGCGCCGGACTCGTCCTCCTCCGCGCTCCCCTCGGCCATCGTGTAGGCACGTTCGGCCAGGTGGCCGTGGACACACGCCGAGACGGTGTCGATCTCCTGTTGCTGCAGCTCCTCCTCCGAGGGGCCGGTGGGAGAGGGTGAGGGAGAGGGCGGCTGTGCGGTCTCCGGCTCGGGCGCGGGGGTCTGCTGTGCGCCGCAGGCGGTCAGCACGGCCGTCAGGGCCAGGGCCGCCGCGGGGGCGCGGAGGGGGTGTGCGGTCATGTGGGGTCTATTCCCGCGCTGACACCCGACACGCACCCAGGCCCCGCGCGCCGCGCGGGACCCTGGGTGATCCCGGCATGGCCTCAGGCGGGCTTGCGCTCGGTGCCGGGCTTCTCCGCCTCCGGCTCCAGCTCGGGAGCCGGGACCGGGTCGAGCGGGTCCCGTGGCATCCGCGTGCCCGCCGACGGGCCGCCGCCCCTGGATCTGTACACGGGGTCTCCTTCCCGGCGGGCGTCGCGTGCGCCCGCTCCCGGAGCGGCCTACCCCACGCCAACGGCGGACAGGCCCCGGTAGCCGGGACAGGCCATGGCCCCTTTCGGCCTACTCGGCCCGCCCCCGAAAGGGGCATGAGGGACGGGTTCGCCGGGAACATCGGTTCTGACCGGACCCGCCCCCTCCTGACCGGCGACCCGGCCCACATCGGCCCCTACCGACCCTACCCCCGCTCAGGCGACGGTACGGGCCAGGTGTCCCTGGGCCGCGTGCGAATCCCAGTGCGCAAGAGGCGGACATTCGGCCAAGGAACTCCGACCACTTGCGCCTCCGGGGCCTTCACCCCCTCGGAGTCGTCGAGCGGCAAGAGGCCGACGCCCCACACGGGAGACAGTGCCACTGGCAGCCTGTTCTCCATGACACCCCCAGCGATAGCGATCGCCGACTACGACCCGCGCTGGCCCGGTATGGCTTCTGCCGCCATCGCCGGACTCCAGGAGGCCGGCCCCAGGCTGTTCACGGAGATCGAGCACATCGGGGCCACCTCCGTCCCGGGGCTCGCGGCCAAACCCGTCATCGACCTGATGGCGGCCACCGCGTCCCTGCAAGGGGTTAGCGACCACGAGCCCGCCCTGGCCCGTCTCGGCTTCACCCCGCACGAGAACGGCATGACCGACCGGCTGCTCTACGTGCGCGCCCCAGGCGGGGTGCGCACGCACATCCTGCACGTCGTCACCCGGGCGAGCTGGCCCACCCGCAACCAGAGGATCCTCCGCGACCACCTGCGCTCCCACCCGGAGGAGGCGGCACGCTATGCGGATCTGAAGCGCAGACTCGCGGCCACCGCTGTCGCCCCGGGCGAGTACACCGAGGCGAAGACCGCGTTCATCCAGGAAGTGACCGACCGCGCGCGCAGGGAGCGCGGCCTGCCACCCGAAGCGGTCTGGGAGAAGCGCCCCCACGGCCCACACGGGTGACCGACCGTTACCGCACCACAAGATCAGTGCCGGAAGCCGGGGATGCCGGTGGTTCGGCCGCCACGGTGAGAGGACGGGGTGCCGGGCCGTACGCGGGCCGTCGCCCGGACCGCACGACCCGGCCCACCGCCCCTTCAGTCCAGGTCGGACATGTCGAGCACGAAGCGGTAGCGGACGTCGTTTCGCCGAAGGCGGTCGAGAGCCGTGTTCACCTGTGACGACGGGAGTATCTCGACGTCGGCGGTGATGCTGTGGTCGGCGCAGAATCGGAGCATCTCTGCTGTCGCCGGGCGGCCTCCGCTGCCCGCGGAACCGAGCTTCTTGCGGCCGATGAGCAGGTCGGTGGTCTCGACGGCGACGGGGCCCAGGTACCCGAGAAGGCTGAGGGTGCCGTCCATCGCCACCAGTTTCAGATACGGGGCGAGGTCGTGCGGGGCGGAGACGGTGTCGATGAGGACGTCGAAGGTGTCGCGGGCGGCGGCCATCTGTCGGGGGTCAGTGGAGGCGATGAGGTCGTGGGCCCCGAGTTCCCGGGCGTCGTCGTGCTTGTCCTGGGTGCGGCTGATGACGGTCGTGGTGGCCCCCAGTGCCACGGCCATCTTGACCGCGAGGTGGCCCAGGCCGCCGAGGCCGGCCACGGCGACGCGGCTGCCGGGGCCCACGCCGAGGGAGCGCAGGGGTTCCCAGACGGTGACGCCGGCGCACATCAGCGGGGCGGCCGCGGCCGGGTCGAGCCCGGCGGGGAGCGGGTGGGCGAAGGCGTCGCGCACGACGTACTCGCGGGAGTAGCCGCCCAGGGTGGTCGATCCGTCCCGCCGGTCGGTCCCGCCGTAGGTCAAGGTCGGGAAGGAGCGGCAGAAGTTCTCCTGTCCGGCTTCGCACATGGCGCACTCGCCGCAGGAGTCGACGATGTTGCCCACCGCGACGCGGTCGCCGACCGAGAAGGCGGTCACTTCGGAGCCGGTTCCGGCCACGACGCCGGTGAATTCGTGGCCGGGGACCAGGGGCGCTTCCGCATGCCGGTCGTGGGTGCCCAGGGCGTGCAGGTCGCTGTGGCACACGCCGCAGTAGTCGACCCGCACCGCGATATCGTCCGGGCGCAGGTCACGGCGCTCCAGTCGGACACGCCGCAGTTCTGTCGGGCCGGTGGCCCGCCATCCGTCGGTCGTCCGCATGCGTCTCTCCTTAAACAGACTGTTCTGTCTGTTTCAGCGTAGGCGCGTCCGCACACCGAGGCAAACCAACTGTTCTGTTTGGTAGGCTGCGGGCATGCCGGAACGACCGCAGACCTCGCGAGGCGCCGCGACCTACCAGCGCATCCTGGACGCCGCCACCGAAGAGTTCGCCCAGTACGGCATCGCCGGGGCGCGCATCGAGCGCATCGTGGCGGCGGCGCGCACCAATAAGGCCCAGCTCTACGCCTACTTCGGCGACAAGGAGCGGCTCTTCGACGCGATCCTCCTCGACTCGCTGGAGCGCATCACCAACGTCGTGCCCATCGACGCCGACGATCTGGCGGAGTGGGCCGTCCGTCTGTACGACGAATACCTGCGCCGTCCCGACCTCATCCGGTTGGCGACCTGGACACGGCTGGAGCGTCGGCCCGCCGGGCACCTCGTCGAGATGCACCAGCACTACGACGACCGCAAGCTCACGGCCATCGCCGAGGCCCAGGCCGCCGGGCGGGTCCGCGCGGGCGACCCGTTCGACATCATGGCCATGGTCATCGCCATGTCCATGGCCTGGTCTCCGGTCAGCAACGTGTACGCGGCCAGCAGTCGGGAAGCCGATGACGTACACGACCAGCGCCGCGCCCTGCTCCGCGACTGCGTCCGAAAAGCCACCGCGGCCGACTGAGGCGACGCGCCCCCATCGCCGGCGCCGCCCCCTGGCGGCACTCGCGCATACCGCCCGGGCCCGGGCGGATCATGACGCTGGTGACGAAGGCCCCAGGTCAGGCCCCTTCGTCGTTCTCCGTTCTGCTGGGGCCCCTCCTGTTCGAGTGGACCCCACCACAGGAAGGAGCGGGCCACGCCTTCCGGTCACACGGACGGCGCGGATCAGGCCGGGCGGGCGAGGGTGATGATCTCCGTGCTGGTCGCGGTCAGCGGGGTGCGGTCCCAGTAGCCGTACCGCTCGTCCACGGCGAGCCCGGCCTGCGCCAGGAAGCGGTCCAGGGTGTCGGCGTCCAGGAACCGCAGGGTGCTGCGGCTGACCACGGGCTCGGACCAGCCCTCCAGGTGGTAGTCCGATGTGAAGGTCACCAGGTCGCCGCGCACCTCCCGCAACCGGTGCACGGAGGTGGCCCGGCGCCCGCCGGGGCCCTGCACGGTGCGCACCCGCTCGGGGGTCCAGGCCTCCCAGCCCCGGACCGCGGGGTTGCGGGTCTCGAAGGCGAACCGTCCCCCCGGCACCAGCGCCCGACGCACCGCGGCCAGCACGGCGTGCAGCTCCTCGTCGGAGGTGAACACCTGGAAGGCGTGCCCGGACATCATCACCAGGTCGAACGCCCCGGTGAACGGGCCATGGCCGGGGTCATCGTAGGGGCCGGCGAGCAGGTCGCCGTGGACCCACTCGACGTCCTCACGGTCGCGGCGGCCGACCTCCAGCATCGCCGCGGCCGGGTCCAGGCCCACCAGACGCCCGGTTTGCCCGCGCTCGCGGGCCACCCGCTGGATCTTGCCCGTTCCGCAGCCCACGTCCAGTACAGCGCGGGACCGCAGGACCAGGTCGAGGTAGAAATCGTCCTGGGGCGTGGAGCCCCAGGGGTTGAAGTAGTCGTACAGATCGGCCAGGTCCGGCTCGGAGAAGTGTCGATCGACCATCCGGGCATGATCGGCCAAGACGGGCCCCGGGGCCAATGGTTTTTGCGCCGTTCCGACGTGCGGACACCGGCGACCGGGTGTGGGCCTCGGGGACCGATCGGTCCGGACGCGCGCACGGCCTCCGCGCAACCGGGGGTTGCGTGGGGTCCGCCTTGACGAGGGCGTGGCCTCAAGTGGGCTTGCGCTCCGTACCGGGCTTGTCCACCTCTGTCTCCGGCTCGGGTGCCGGGACCGGGTCGAGCGGGTCCCACGGCACCCGGCCGCCGCTGGCCGGGCCGCCGCCCTTGGATCTGTGCACGGGGGTCTCCTCCCCTGGGGGCGTCGGGTGCGCCCGCCACGGGCGTGGCCTACCCCGCGCCGACGGCGGACAGACCGACCTGGCCGGGACAGGCCATGGCCCCTTTCGGCGTACTCGGACCGCTTCCGAAAGGGGCATGACGGAGGGGTTCGCTGGGAACATCGGTTCTGGACCGGACCCGACCCCCCTTGGAAGCGGTGCCATGCCCGACCCCCTCCTGCCCGGCGACCCCACCCGGACCGGCCCCTACACCCTGCACGCGCGCCTGGGCGGCGGCGGGATGGGTCAGGTGTTCCTGGGCCGCTCCCCCGGTGGGCGCACCGTCGCGGTCAAGGTCGTACGCCCCGACCTGGCCCAGGACGCCGAGTTCCGGCGCCGGTTCGCCACCGAGGTGGCCGCCGCCCGCAAGGTCGGCGGGTTCTACACCGCCCAGGTCGTGGACACCGACACCAGCGCCACCCCGCCCTGGCTGGCCACCGCCTACATCCCCGGCCCCACTCTGCACCGGGCCGTGGCCGACCACGGCCCCCTGCCGGTGGAGACCGTGGCGGTGCTCGGGGCAGGGCTGGCCGAGGGTCTGTCGGCGGTGCACGCCCAGGGGGTGGTGCACCGCGATCTCAAACCGGGCAACGTGCTGCTGGCCGAGGACGGTCCGCGGCTGATCGACTTCGGGATCGCCCGAGCCCTGGACTCCACCTCCCACACCCGCACCTCCACGGTGCTGGGCACCGCCGCTTTCATGTCCCCCGAACAGGCTAAGACGCAGAAGGTCGGCCCGGCCTCGGACGTGTTCTCCCTCGGGTGCGTGCTCGCCTTCGCCGCCACCGGCCGCAGCCCCTTCGGCGACGGTCCGGTGCACGCGGTGGTCTTCCGGGTGGTGCACGAGGAGCCCGACCTGGCCGACCTCCCCGCTTCCCTTGTCGACCTGGTGCGAGCCTGTCTGGCCAAGGACCCCGAGTCCCGGCCGGGTGCGGAGGAGGTGTCGGCGCACCTGGCCGCCGTGGGAGTGTCCCGAGCTTCAGACACTGGCCGGTGGCTGCCCCCGGACGTCACCGAGACACTGGCCCGGTACACGCTCGCCTACACCCGGTTCGAGCCCGGACAGGACCGGGACCCCGAAGGGGGTCCGGCCGGCCCCGCGAAGCAGATGCCTCAGGCCACCGGTTCCGACACGATCAAGCCGGAGACGCCGACGTTCTGGCGAAGGCTCCGTGGCGTTCGGGGCGTCGGCGCGGGCGCAGGCGAACAGCGGGACTCCCCGAAGGGAGCAGGTGGCGAGCTGGTCATCGGCAACCTCAGCCCACACCCCGTGGAGGTGGCCGTGGACGGCACCGTCCTGGGCACGGCCCCCGGGTTCGCCTCCCGTGCCTTCCCCGTCCCTCCCGGTCAGCGCTCGCTCCTGGTGAGCTCCGAGGGCCGCGGCGTGGCGCGGCGCGTCAAGGTGTCCGGGGGCGACACGGCGAAGTTGGCCTTCGACGTCCTCCCGGGACCGCATCCGGCTCCGGAGCCGGTCGAGCAGGTCGTCATCACCGGCGGCCGTCTCTCGGGAGTGGGCGGTCCGGCTCTCATGTTCGGCGGGATCGTCTGGATCGCCTCTGGACTGTTGGCGGTGACCATGTACGCGACAGGTGAGGCCCATCCCTCCGTGAGTGGGACGGAGATGCTGGTCGCCGTCGTGGTGGGGGGACTGATCGCGGGCCTCCTGGGTGGTCTCCTGGCTTTTTTCAGCGGACCGCCGCGGCTCGTCCTGTCCCGCGCCGGGCTGCGGCCCCCGCACCTTCCCGCAAGTGAGAAGCCGTTCAGGTGGGACCGTCTCGAACAGGTCAGCGTGGTCGGCGAGGGGGAGGGCGCGCAGGTCGTGGTCTGGCCGCGTCGAGGCTGGCCGCTGGAGACCACCCGGACGCTGAAGGACTACCAGGGCGGCAAGGTCGTGTGCAGGGCCGAGGAGGTCAACGCGGTGGACCCCCTCCAAGCAGAGCGCCTGCGTGCGGCGCTGCGGTGGTTCGCCGCCGACATCTGGGTCGAACAGCCGGCCGCTCCGTGATCTCGGTTCGCGACGCCGGAGAAGGTCGCCGACAGCGGTTCGAACGCCAGGTGCGTCGGTGGTCCTCCCTCAGCCTGGCAGCCCCACAGGACCATCGACACCAGCCGGTGTGCGCCGACCGACCGTCCGATCGGGGCGTCGTCGGCGAGGAGGTGGTCCTGGCCGACGACGTCGGCGAGGGTGCGGGGGCGCAGCCGGTCGGCCAGCGGTCGGGAGGCGTCGTCCGCATCGAACAGGGACGGCGGCCGCCCGCTCACGATTCCCGCCCTTCCTGATGTCCGGAGGCCAGGTCGTAGGAGTCGTGCACCAGGTCCTCGACCAGCCGCCCGGTGATGCCCGGGCCCGCGCCGACGGAGATCCAGTGCCGCTTGTCGAGGTAGTGCCCGGGCGTGATCGATTCGTGGTCGCGGCGGAGCGCGTCCCCGTGGTCCGGGTTCGCTTTGACGGTGATGATCTGCAGGTCCGGATCGTCCTCGGTGACGATGAGGAACACCTTGCCCCGCACCTTGAACACGTCCAGGTGCGGGGTGAACGGCCGTCCGCGTTCGACGTGCGCGAGCGCGGCCGCGGTGTCGCGGGCGGTCTGCTGGAGCTGTTCGCCGGAGAGCGTCATCGCTTGCTCCTTTCGAAGGCCGCCGGGTCCACGGGACGCCGCGCCCGGGGCAGGTTCTCCACGACGAGCAGGTAGGACTCGGTCACCAGGTCCTCCACGAGGCGCTGCGGCAGGTCTCCGCCGGGGTTCAGGGTGATCCAGTGCCGCTTGTTCATGTGGTAGCCGGGCGTGATCTCTTCATGGCGCTCCCGAAGCGCCTTGCCGTCCTCCGGCTCGGCCTTGACGATCACGATCGGTTCGCCGGTGACCTCGGTCAGCAGCATGAACACCTTGTCCCGCACCTTGAACACCTCCCAGTCCGGGCCGAACGGGTACTCGAGCCCGGCACCGGGCAGCTCCTCGGCGCGGTCTCTGGCGTACTGCTGCAGTGCGTCTTCCTGCATGTGTCCTCCGAGGTCGAAGCCGTGAGAGCGAAAGTGCGTACCATGGTACGTACTTTGGCCGACACAAGGAGACTCCCGTGCGGAAAGGCAGACCCAACGATCCGCAACGACGAACCCGGATCCTGCACGCCACGCTCGACGTGATCCGCTCGCAGGGGGTGCACGCGGCCTCGTACCGGCGGATCGCGGCACAGGCCGGCGTTCCGCTGGGATCGATGACGTACTACTTCCCCGATCTCGACGGGCTCGTCGTCGCCGCGTTCGAGACGCTTCGGGGTGAACTGGAGCCCCGGTTCGCCGCACCGCTCCGGGACGCCTCGACCACGGACGCCGTGATCGAGGTGCTCGTGTCGGCCACCGTGGGGGCCACGAGTCCGAGCACCGCGGACGTGCGCCTCTACACCGAGCTCTACCACTACGCGGCGCGCAGCACCCGCGCCGCCGACCTCGTCCGCGCCTTCCAAGAGGAATCGCTCACACTGCTCCGCGGCCGTCTCTCCGACGCCCGGGCCCGCGCCGTCGACGCCCTGATGTGGGGGTGGTGGAGCTATCGCCTGTTCCACCAGGACGCGCCGCTGGAGGAGGACATGGTCCGCCGCGCGTACCGAGCGCTCCTCGACACCCACTCGACCGCAGCCCCACGAACCCAGGAGGCCCACCATGCCTGACACCATGCGCGCGATCCGGCTCACCGGACCTGTCGCACCGAACGAACTCACCGTCTCCCGGGTGCCGGTCCCCGACGTCGGGCCCGGGCGCGTGCGCATCCGCGTGATGGCGTTCGGCGTCAACGAGTCCGAAGTCACCAGCCGAAAGGGGGAATCCGGACCCGACTTCTCCTTCCCCCGGATCCCGGGCATCGAAGCCGTCGGCGACGGTGTCGGGCTGGCCCCCGGGCAGAAGGTCGCGACGATGATGGGCGGCCTGGGCCGCTCCATCGACGGCGGCTACGCGCAGTACACCGTCGTCGACGCGGCCAACGCGATCCCGTTCGACACCGACCTGGGATGGGACGTCCTCGGTGCGCTCCCGGAGATGCTGCAGACCGCGCACGGCTCCATCACCACCCTGGGCCTGCAGGCCGGGCAGTACGTGCTCATCCGGGGAGGCACGTCCACCGTGGGCCTCACCGCGATCTCCATCGCCCACCGGCTCGGCGCCACGGTCCTTGCCACCACCCGGAACCCCGCCAGGTTCGAGCTCCTCACGCAGGTGGGTGCGGATCACGCCCTGCTCGACGACGACACGCTGACGGACGCGGTCCGCGGCCTCGTACCGGGCGGCCTCGACGCGGCCCTGGAGTTGGTCGCCGCGACCGCGCTGCCGGCCACGCTCTCCCTCGTCCGCCCCGGTGGCACGGTCTGCTTCGTCGGCGCCCTCAACGGAGAGTGGACCATCCCCGACTTCTCCCCGTTCTCCATCCCCACCGGCGTCCGCCTCACCAGCTACGCCGGCGGTGCTGACGATCTGCCCGCCGACGCGCTCGGGCGGTACCTCCGTGCAATCGAGGACGGGTCGCTGAAGGTCGTCATCGCCGACACCTACGAAGGGCTCGACAAGGTGGCACAGGCGCAGCACGACCTGGAGTCCGGTCACCGCCCCGGAAAGCACGTCGTCGTCCTCGCCGGGACGTGAGGAACGGTCACAGGATCCGGCGGTAGGCGCCGATCTGTTGACCGGCCGGTCGTCGGGGTCCACCACGGACCCGTGTTGTCGCGCCGGCCTCGAAATGAGGGGGAACGTACCGGCGGCACGCGTTCGAAGAGACACCGGGAGCCTGTTCCCACGGACGGTGTTGCCCGGTGCCGCTAGGAGCCGCACGGGTGACCTCGGACCTCACCGGCGGGAGCCGCCTGGAGCACGACATCCGCGCCCTGGCCGCCGACGGGCACCTGGCCCCCGGTTCGCGGACGACGCGACCGCCGACCGCCCACACCCGTGCAGACCGCAGAGGGCTGGCCGGGTGGTCCGCGAGGAACACGTAGGCGGCCGCCCGATGGTGTCGGGACCACCTCGTGCAGCGCGGTCAGAGCCTCGGTGAGCGCAGGAGGCAACGGTCGTCAGGACGTTCCGAACGGCGTGCGCGGCCATGGCCCCGGCCTCGGTCGAGGGGAGCCGTACCATGTCCGCCGGGGGACCTCCGCTGCGCCCACGAGCGACAGCGCAACCCGCAGGAGCACGGTCTCCGGGTAGCCCGCGGCGAAGTGGAGATTACCGTGCAGCCCCTAGGCCACCCAGGCCACGCCCGGCTTTTCCTCGGACAGGAGACGGTCAACGCAGAATGGCTGCGGCCCCAAAGCCGGCATCGACCGCTTCATCTCGCCCTCGGAGCCCTCATTCGACCACGTGCGCCGTTCATCCGCCGGCGGAGACCACCTCCTGAAAAAGCTTGTTCGTAGCGGCGCTGGGACGGACCCGCATGGGCTTGAGATGCTCGACCAGTGCCTGGTACGTGCGCTGGACGGCGTCCGGACGACCCAGCAGCGCGTGAGTGCGCATGAGCTCCTGGTAGATGGTCTCATTGAGGTCGTCGACCTCGCGGGCGCGCTCCAGCCAGGGCAGCGCCTGCCCTGGGGTTTCTGCGGCCTTGGCCAGGCCGACGAAACAGTCGGCGACCGCACGGCGGTGCGCTTGGCGCTTCTCCTCGATCCAAGGCAGGTCCACCTCGGTCAACAGCTCGTGGGAGCACAGGTCGGCCGCCACCTGCAGATGTGTCAGGCGCTGGGCTTCGTCCTCCGTGTCCTTGGCGGCCTTGAGCGCCGTGCTGAAACGCCAGATGTCGACGTTGACCGCTTCGGCGCGGAGCCGGTAGCGGCCTTGGGCTACGTCGATGATCTCCCGTTCGTGGTCTCCCCACGCCTGGCGGGCAGCGCGCCGGGCACTGCTGGCGGCGGTGTTGCGCAGGGTCTTGGCCTTGGTCTCGGAGGTGTCCGGGAACAGGGCGTCGGTGAGGAGGTCGGTGCTCACCCCGGCCGGGTGCAGGGCCAGGAAGGCCAGGAGCCTGCGGGCGGAAGCGCGCATGGTGACACCGATGTCCTGGCCGTTGTAGGTGATGACGGGTTGGGGAGCGAGGAGCCGCACCTGGATGCGTGACATCGGCTCGGGCTCGGTGTTCGCTTCTGGACGGGGTTCGGGTGCGGGGTCTTCATCTACAGAATCCAGGGTGTCGGGTTCCTCGGCCTCAGGCGGTTCCTCCACAGCGCCGTGGGCTGCGGCAGGCGTGATCCGGTGAAGCAGGCGCAGGTCCGTGTAGGTGGCGGTGGTTCCGTCGGCGGCGGTGATGCGAATGGTGTCGAGGCTGTCGCAGTGCACCCGGGGCGAGGATCCCCCTCCTTCGCCCAGGGCGAGAGCACGAATGTCGCCGTCCTCGTGGGAAGTCAGCGCTGTCAGCCGATCGGCGAGGACAGGTGTGGTCGGCGCCTCCACCAGGAGCAGGGTGGATTCGTCGCCGGTGACGTAGGAGAGTTCGGCCTCGGTCAGCGCCGAGGCGAGGTCCGGGAGGACGCGCAGTCGCTCCCCGCCCGCCCGGGGCGAAGCTCCGACCGCGGCCATGAGAGGCGCAGGGGTGATCACGTGTACAGCGGGGTCGTCCAGGGCCCGGTCGAGGATGGAGGAGAACACGGCCGCCGCGTACTCGCCGGTGAAGGCCGGCCCTGTGGTGGGGTCGATAGCGAGGGTGTCAGCTATGCGCAGGTGCCCTTCCGGAGTGAAGAGCACCCCGTTGGTGTGGCGGCTGACCTGTACCGGATTGCCGATGGCGCCTTCCGGGGGCTCGGCCTCCTGCTGCTCTTCGTTCTCTTCGGCTTGCCGGGGTGTGTCGGCGAGGCCGGGGGGAACGCAGTGTCCGGGTGCGGTGCGCCGCCCGATGACCGCGCCCGCCGCACCTCCGGCCACCGCTCCGGCGGCCAGGGCCATCAGTGGGACGGCCATCCCGCTCTCCCGTGGTTCCGGTTCCACCGTCGCGGTGTCGTTCTGTGCGGGTTCGATGTTCTGCGGAGGGGCCTGTCGGCCGGTGCTGAGCGTGTAGGTGATCTCGACCCGGCGGTCGGCCGCCGCGCCGAGGTCCGGATGGTCACGCGGCCAGCGGGAGCCGGCCCCTTCGACGGTGATCTCCCACTCCTGCCCGAGCTGTTCCGTCAGCAGGGCGGCGATGGCCTGCGCCCGCTGCTCGGACAGGACCTGATTGTGGTCGTCAGGTCCGCTGGCGTCGGTGTGCCCGGTGACGGTGATCGGGGTGTTCCGGTCGCCGAACAGCTGGAGCAGC
This sequence comes from Nocardiopsis changdeensis, assembly GCF_018316655.1. Classification (GTDB taxonomy): domain Bacteria; phylum Actinomycetota; class Actinomycetes; order Streptosporangiales; family Streptosporangiaceae; genus Nocardiopsis; species Nocardiopsis changdeensis. The sequence goes on from NZ_CP074133.1 coordinate 4,100,797, forward strand.
TGGACGGTGGGCCCCAACTCGTCGACCATCGATGGTCCGGGTTCGGCGGAGTCGAGTCCGAATCCGGCCAGGACGCGCGTGCGCTCCAGCAGGTGCGCCGGTTCGCCCTGGGTCGGCGCAGTGTCGGCGTCGGGTGTGCCGGTGGTCGGTGTGCTGTCAGCCGGTGCCGACACCGCCGCGACAGCCGGGGCGCTGACCGCCACCGAGCCTCCGGCGAGGCCGGTGACGGCCACGCGCACCAACCCGATCCGGGGAAGGTGCCCGCGCAGCACGGCGATGACATCGGCTGTCACCAGGATGGCGAACACCGCCCACAGCCCCCACAGCACGACGAGGGCCAAGGCGTACAGGACCGTGGTCGGCAGTGTCCCGCTGAGCAGGGACAACCACAGATAGGTCCCGGTCACCTCCTCCCCCACCGGCCATTCCCACCGGCTGAGGATCAGCGGCGGCGTGATGAGCAGCGCGAGTGCGGCTGTGCCCGCGGCCATCGTTCGTACCGGATGCATCTGCGGTTCCTCCTCCGGTCAGGGTGTGTGGGCGGTGGCAGTGGCCCGGGAGGCGATCTCGACCTCACCGAGGCCGCCCCACACGGTGGGCTGTCGCACCGTGGTGACGGTGACCGTCACCGTCTCCCCCTCCACCTGGACTTCGGCGTTCGCTCCTGCTGCGATGGCGTGGGCCTGCGCCGCGGCCGTAGCCGCTCTCGGGTCCAGGGCAACGGCCCCTTCACGGAGCCGGGCGGTGTCCAGGTGCTGGGCTCCGGTGCGGGCGGCTTCGTGCGCCAGTGCGGTGGTCCGGGTCTTGGCGTGGAGGAGGCGTGCGCCGTCGTGGGCCAGGGCCAGGCAGGCCAGGAGGGTGGTGGCGATGGCCAGGACGAACGCGGTAGGGCTGCCGCCGCTCATCGGCGCTCCCGGGAACGGTGAACGTCCAGGACGGAGACGGCCGAGCCGGTGACAGCGCGCTCGGCGGGCAGGCCGGGAAGGCGGAGGTCGTCGCGTCGGGTGGTGCAGGTGACCTCGGCCCGGACCGCGCGGGTGTCCGCGACGGTGGTCGGTCGCAGGGTGAGCGTGGGGGCGTGGCAGGCCCGCGCCCACTCCCCCACGCTGTCGGTGATGGCCTGTTCGGCGGCCACCCGTGCCCGGCTCGGGTCGGTGTGCAGGGACGCGGCCCGTGCCGCGGAGTGGGCGAGGGCGTCGGCGGCGATCGCCGCGGTGTAGAGGCGCCCGGTGAGGGCGATCAGGGAGAGGAAGACCAGCAGCAGTGGGATCACGAGCACGATCAGGTCGACCGAGGCGCCGCCGCGGTCGCTTCCCCTGCCGGTGTTCCTCCGTGTGGAGGGGACCTTGGTCATGGACGTTCCACGTGCTCGGTGGGTCCGGTCAGGGAGACGTGAACGCCGGGGTTCCAGCCGGGGAGCAGTCCGAGGGTGGTGGCGTCCACCGTGACGCGAGTGGTGCCACCCTGTCGTCGGACGTCGACGGTGGTGTCGCGCAGCAGGGTTCCGCCGAGGTCGCCGGCCAGGGCGTATCCCCGTTCTTCGCCTTCGTGCTCGGTGCCGTTGAAGACCCGTCCGCCGGCGAGGGCCTCGGTGGCGATGGCCTGCGCGCGGTGGTGGGCGTGGGTCCAGAGCGTGTACTGGACGATGCCCAGGAGCATGGCGAAGGCCAGGGGGAGGGCGAGGATCATGTCGGCGCTCCCCCGGTCACGGCCCCTACCGCGCCGGTGCGGGGTTTTCACGGGTTGACGCCCAGGTCGATGGATTGGGCGCTGTTGAGGATCCGCGGGGTGAGGATGGCACCGACGCCTACGGCGATGGCGATGACGATCGCGAGGATCAGCACGTATTCGGTGGCGGCGGATCCTCGGTCGGAGCGTGCGGTCCGGGGTTCGAGGAACGCTGCCAGGGTTCGCCGGAGACGGCTCATGGTCTTCCTTCTTTTCCGTGGCCGGTGTCAGAAGCCGGTGGTGACGTGGACGATGGCCGGGTGTCCCATGAGCAGGAGGAACCCGAGGATCAGGAGCATGACGGGCAGGGTCATGCGTTCGGTGGCCTGGTGGGCGCGGGTTTCGAGGGCGGCGAGGCGGCGGGTGCGCAGGGTGGCGGCCTTGGCCTGGACCGAGGTGCGGACGCGGGCGCCGTCGGTGCCGGCCAGGCGCAGGGAGGCGGCGAGGTCGTCGAGTTCGCGTACGCCGGTGTGGTGGGCCAGGCCTGCGAGGGCGTCCCAGGGAGAGTGGGCGCGCAGGTCGGCTTCGCGCAGGCAGTGGCGGATCCGGGTGAAGGCGGGCCCGGCTCCTGCGCGGGTGGCGGAGGACAGGGCGGTGGAGACTCCTGCTCCTCCGGCGAGGGCGATGCCGGTGAGGTCGGCGATGGCGGAGGTGGCCTGGCGCAGCTGTGTCCGGTGGTGCTCGGCGCGGTACCTCAGGAGTAGGGCGGGTGCGAAGACCGCTGAGGCCAGGAGGACGGCTCCGAGCAGGAGCGCGATCGGGATGGTGAGCGGGAACTCGGGCAGTGCGGCCAGGGACACCAGGAGGACGGCTGCGGTGCCCGCTCCCAGCAGGGCGACGATCTGGTGGGCCCGGTAGGTGTCGAGGTCCTGGCTGCAGGCGGCGAGGTCGTTGCCGAGGCGTTCGGCCGGGGGGCCGATCCGGGCCAGAATCCCTGCTCCCGTTCCGCTCGCACCCTGCCGCGTCGACGCTTCGACGGCTTCTCCTTCTTCTGTGGGGAGGAGTTCCGCGAGGCCGGGGCGGCTCAGGGCGCAGGCGGTCCACCAGAGCCCGGCTCCGGCGGTGGCTCCGGCCATGGCGGCGACGAAGGCGTTCATCGGGTCCCCTCTGCGGTGTTGAGCAGGCGTTCGGTGTGCGGTGGTTCGGCCAGGCGGGACAGCCACCCGAGCGCGGCCGCCCACAGCGCCCCGACCAGCGCCAGAACGACCTGTCCGCCGGCCGAGCCGAGGGGCGCGAAGAAGGGGCCGTTGAGGACGGCCATGCTGGCGGCCATGGTGAGGGAGGTCGCGGTGATGATGCGTACGGAGGTTCGTGTGCGGGCCCGGGAGGCCTGGATGCGGACGAGCATGGCGGCGCGGTCGCGGGCGGCTTCGGCGAGTGTGCCCAGCAGCGCGGCCAGGTCGGCGGCGTGGCGTTGGACGGCCATGGTGAGCGCGGCGACGACCAGGTCGGCGGTCTCGTTGTCGACCCGGTGGGCGAACTCGACGAGTGCCCGGTCGAGGTCCTGGCCTGCGGTGAGATCGTCGGCCAGGCCGCATACATCCTCGCGGATGGGTGCGGGTGCGGTGCCGGCGGAGGCGCGAATGGCCTGGTGGAGTCCGGCCGAGGCGCTGATGAGGTCGCGGAGCTGCTCGGCCCAGGCCGCGACCGCTTCGATGCGGTCGGCCTCGGCGGTGACGGTGCGGTCGGGGGCCAGGTGGCGGGGCAGCCACCACAGGGCGAGTGCGGCCAGGAGCGCGGCGACCGGCCAGGAGGTGAGGGTCCAGGTGATCGTCCCGGCACCGGCCGCCGCGGCGATCCGCAGTCCGGCCGGACCGGTGAGGTTCAGGCGGGAGCGGAGGGCGGACAAGAGCGTGGGCAGGGTGGGGGCGAGCAGCACCAGGCCCACGCCGACGGCGGCTCCGCCCAGTGCGGCGACGGGCATCGTGGTCATGCGCCGCTCCCGGTGAGCAGGGTGGTCGGGTCGAAGCCGGTGCGGACGAGCTTGCGCGCGTAGGGCGGGCTCAGCGGGAGGACGAACCCGTGTTCCGCGGTGTGGATTTCGTTGGTGACCACGCGGGGTCCGTCGCAGCCGACGATCTCGCGGATGCCGGCGACGCGGCGGGTGCCGTGGGCGTCGGTGTCGATGTAGACGGCCAGGTGGACCGCCGAGGAGATGAGGATGGCGCTCTCCTCCAGGGTGAGGCGGTCGCGTGCCTGGTTGGCGTAGGTGGCGAGTTTGGTGAGGATCTGCTCTGAGGAGGAGGCGTGCACGGTGGCCATGGAGCCGTCGGTGCCCATGGTCATGGCGTGCAGCAGAGCGACCGTTTCCTGTCCGCGGGTCTCGCCGACGATGACCCGGTCGGGTGACATGCGCAGGGCGTGGCGGAGCAGGTCGGCGAGGGTGATCTCCCCTGCCCCTTCGGTGTTGGGCGGGCGGCCCTGGAGTGCGAGGCAGTTGCGGTCGGGGTCGGAGTCCAGGGCGAGTTCGTAGGCGTCCTCGATGGTGATGACGTGTTCGTCGTGCGGGATGTGGCGGGCCAGGGCGCGCAGCAGGGTGGTCTTGCCCGATCCGGTGGCTCCGCCGATGACCACGTTCAGGCGGGCGCGGACGGCCGCGACGAGCAGGGCGCGGACCGGTTTGGTGAGCATGCCGGAGGCGGTCAGGTCGGTGAGGGTGAGTTCCCGTTCGGGGTGGCGTCGGATGGTGACGGCCGGGTGGCGGGAGACGCCCATGACCGCGGACAGGCGGGCGCCGTCGGTCAGTTCCATGCTGAGCAGGGGTGCGGAGGCGTCGAAGCGGCGTTCGCCGCCAGGGGCCTGGGCGGCGAGGCGTTGGACGAGGGCGATGAGTTCGGTGTCGGTGGAGGTGATGGGCGGTCGCTCTTCGCGCTGTCCGCCGCCGAAGTCGACCCAGACGCGGGTGCCGTTGATGTGGATGTCGCGGATTCCGGGTTCGGCGAGCAGCTCTTCCAGGGGGCCGAGGCCGCATACCTGGGACAGGACGCGGGTGCGGACCCACGCCTCCTCGTGTTCGTCGAGGGGATGGGCGGCTCCGGTGAGGGCCCGGCAGGCGTGCTCCTCCAGGAGGACGGACACGAGGGAGTCGGCGCGTTCGCGCCGGGAGGTCTGTCCAGGGTCGAGGTGGTCGCCGTCCGTTGACCGGCGCACGAGGGTGTCGGTGACCTGGTCGGCCCAGTGGTGGGCGAGGTCGCGTACGTGCTCGGGAACGTGGCGCAGGGCCGTTGGGGCCGGCTGTGGGGAGGAAGGTGTCGGGGTCATGCGGCACCCGCCTCGATGAGGGCGGCGGTGCGCGCCGCCGTGGTGTCGGCGCACAGGTCGTCGATCCGATCGGCCAGCTGCTGGGCGGCGGCCAGCAGAGGCATCCAGGTGACGGCGTCGGGGTCGCGCCGGGTGTGGGACCAGGCGGCGAAGCGTTCGCGCGGGCCGCGGGGGCCGGTGCGTTCACCGCGCAGGTAGCCGGCCCCGGTGGGGTCGTGGGGCAGGTGGGCCCACACGCGGTGGCCGGTGGTCGTCTCGATCTCGATCGAGGTGAAGCGGTTCCCCCGCACGGCCAGACCCACCACGGCGCCCTTCTCGGTGAGGGCGTCGAGGATGTCGCGGCAGCGGGCGACCCGGTGGAGCTGTGCCGGGTCGTCGCCGTCAACGGTGACGACCGCGGCATCGGCGTGGGCGAGCAGACGGGCGCCCGCGGTCCCGGGCATCACCCGGCCCAGGTCCAGGACGGTGACGCCGCCGTCGAGAACGGCTCTGCGGTGCGCGAGGACGTCCACCACGGGCGTGGCCTCATGCGGGGTGGCGGGTGCGGTCAGCACCCGCAGACCGCCGGGCAGTTCGGCGGTATGGCCGAGCAGGGCCCTGCGGACCCCGTTCTGCCGCACCTGGATGAGGTCGGCGGCCGAGCGCACGGAGGCGACCAGGGAGACCAGCCCGGGTCGGCCTTCGATGCGGTGCCATACGGCCAGGTCCCCGCCGCTGACGTCGGCCTCCACCAGAACCGGAACGGTGAGCGGACCGGCGGGCCAGATGGCCGCGAGGGCTGTGGCCAGGGTGGTGACGCCCGGTGCTCCGGAGAGCGAACACACCGCGATGATCATCGTCTTCTCTTTCGTGTTCGGTCGTTGTCGTGGGCGACGGGGTGAGCGGGAATGACGATCAGGGTTCGGGGGTGAGCACCAAGCGGGCGGTGGAGCCCTCCAGAGCGTGAACGGCATCGGCGGCACGGTCCTCGGGAACGATCAGCTCGATGACACGGGAGCCCGACGTCTCCCCCTCCTCCCCCGAGCCGTGGAGCCGCGCCGGAACCGGATCGGTCTCGGCGCTCATGAGCAGCAGCGGTGCGCCCGGACCGGCCGAGGCGGGGAGCATGCCGGGGGTGGTCTGCATCGACACCACCGTGTTCCCGGGTGCGGGCCAGGAAGCGGTGTCGGTGAACATCGGGGATGTGAGGACGGTTCCCTCGGGCACGGGGAGAGCGACCGGTGCTCCGAGAGCGCTCTCGGTGGTGGCGAGGTCCAGGCCTTCCACGCCCAGGGCGTGGACGATGCGAACGTGGGAGGAGGTGAGCACCTCACCGGGGACGAGATCGGTGGCGGCGATCAGCATGGGGGTGCGCTCCTCCTCGTATCCGGCCGCCCAGGCAGCGATCACTCCTCCCAGAACGGCTGCGGTGATGCCGGCGAGGGGGCGCTTCCACCGACGGGTTCGGGTAGGGGTCAAGCGGATTTTCCTGCTTTTCCGGTCGGATTGATTCGAATCCGGTGGTGCGGAGATCGTGGTCACGGGTTCGGCGGCCTTTCGTCGGTGGCGGAGGGCGAATCAGTCGGTGACGAGGGCGTGCACCTCACGCACGCTGAATGCGCGGCGGGCGGTGGTGGTGAGCGGGTCGAGAGTGCCGCCGTCGCCGCTGGTGGTCGACCAGGTCACCGTCCAGACAACGGTGGCGGTGACGGGGAACGTGCCGTCGGGCTCCCGGTGCGAGGCGCGGGTGTAGATGTGACCGCAGTCGGGTGAAGGGGCTGCCGGTTCGCGCCGGTCGGGGTTGTAGACGGCGCCTGGGCCTTCGCAGGTCAGGGTGGTGCCGTCGCCGAGGTGCCAGGTGGCACGGTCGGGGGTGGCGGTGACGGTGACCGATCCGGCAGAGACCTCGGCGGTAGCGCTGACCGGTTCCCAAAAGGCAGGGGCCATCCACAGCCACACCGGGAAGCCGACGACCGTGTCCATGCCGAATTCCGGGGAGGCTGCAGGATCAGGCGAAGGCAGGGTCATGGTGGCGCGGGCCTGCTCGGCGACCATGCGCGGATCGACGAAAACGGGTTCGGCCAGTGCGGGCATGGAGCCGGCCGAGCACGTCCACTCCTGTTCGGCGTCGTGTTCTCGCCACGAGGTGCAGGCGACCTGCGCGACGAGGCGAAGTCCGCTTCCCGATCCCGTCGGAGAGGCCGGGTCTCCTCCTCTGGGAGAGGAAGTGGTGCCGTGTTGGGCGGTGGCCGTGGCGCTGCAGCCCGGCCCTCCGTGGTGACCGCACACCGCCGATCCGCGCAATCCGGCACTGTCGTCCATCGGAAGCATGGGAATCCCGGAAACAGCCACCCCCGCAGCGAACGCTCCGGCCGACACGAGCGAGGTCAGCACGTGTCCTCACCCCAGATGCGCATCTCGGTGACCCACCAGTCGAACACGTCGCGGGTGACCGTCGCTGTGACGAGGACGTTGTCGGACTCCGGTTCGTCCGCGCCGATGACCGTCCAGTCGCCGCCTCCTTGGCAGTCCTCGATCTCCACGACCGTGGGCTCGTCTTCGGGGGAGGCCGACACCACCACGGGGTGCAGTTCCGGCGCGCCCTCCATTCCCTTGCCCGCGTCGGCGACGCCTTGGACACCGTGGCGGGCGAGTTCCAGTGCCTGTCCCGTGGCGTGCTCCGTGAGATCGGGGTGATCGGGGTCCATCTCGGCGGAGGCGACCACGAGCGCGTCCCAGAAATCCCGGTAGGCGGTGACCGCCTGCTCTTCGGAAGGCTGTGTCGTGGCCTCCGTTTCCGCCAGGGGAGCTGCGGATCGGGCCAACGGTTCGGCCATGGAGGTGGTGCTCTCGGGAGTTCCGGAACATGCCGCGGTGAGCACCAGGCACAACGTGGACAGCACGAACGCACGCACGAGAAAGGCACTCCCTTGAGTGATTTGATCGTCACTCTTAGTGACTTGAGTGAACGTAGTGCGCCTACCGCGCTTCGCACAAGCGGTTCTGAGTAGCTCGCGGGAGAAAAACTGTCGCCATACTCACCGCTCAGGGATGTCCAACCCGACTGCCTGCGAAAACACAACCAGGAAAAGGGAAGCGGCAGCGGAACGGCGCAGACGGCCAGATGGGCGGTGTCCCCGAAGGAACACCGCCCATGAGACAGGACGCTACTCAGGGAGTGAGGACGAACGCGGGCAGGTCGGCCGGGATCGCACCGGGCTCAATGGGCAGTGCGGCCCACACCGCGCGGCCCAGGATGGTCGTGTTCTCGCGAGGCCCCAGGGTGTAGGAGCCCCACTCCACGGCAAGAGCCTGGATCAGCATCAGGCCCCGACCGTCCTCCGAGGTACGCCACAGGTCCTCGGTGGCCTGTTCAGGGATGTGCGGCGAGCCGACCGCTCCGCCGTCATCGAGCACGGCCAGCCAGAGGATGCGCTCATCGATCAGGGCCAGGGCTCGGTGGAAGCAGGGCCCGGAGGTGTGCTCCACGGCATTGGCCGCCAGCTCACCCAGGCACAGCAGGGCGGTGTCGATGGTGTCGGTGTCGAAACCGGCCAGGTCTCGCGCCAGGTCGTGACGGGCCCGCCCGACATGGGGCAGGACTCGGGGGTAGGTACGGTGCTCCCACCAGGTGCGGGCCGCGGCGGGCGGGGAGAGTACGAGCCTGGTCATGGAATCCCCCGTTCAGGCCCGCTGGGCCAGGTAGACGCGGATGCGGTCGGTCAGCTCGGCGAACTCGTCCTCCGCCGGGTCGGAGTCTGCCGCCGGGGGCGTGGCCGGGTAGTCCTCCGGCTCGGCCGGACGCGGCCGGGGAACAGTGGCTCGTGCAAGGTAGGGACGCACCAGGGCCCCGGCGCTCCAATCGGGGTCGACGTCCGCCCTGTCCTCCTCGAAGGGGGTGAAGCGCTCTCGGTAGGCCTGCTCCCAACGGGTCGAGGCGGCGGACGCTCCGCTCTCCCAGGCACGCTGTTCGGGGAAGCCGGTCGGATCGGCGAGCAGGTCACCACCTCGCCCGTCACGTCCGGAAACGCTGTTGGGGGCCGGCGCTGTGGACAACGCGCGCGGGACCCGACGGGGAAGCCGGTCCAGGCGGGGGCTGAAGAGTGCGGCCAAGGCGGTGGCCAGCAGCGCGGCGGCCAAGGCCCACACGCGCCCGGCCATGCTGTCGCAGGGCCGCCGGTGACGGCCGATAGTAGGGTGTTCCACGGTCTCCTCCTGGTTGCTTCAGGTGGTGATCGCGCCCCGGCCCTGTGTGGGAGCACTGGTCGGGGCACCTGTGTTTTCGGTTGTTCCGGGGGTGGGTGTCATTGGCCTTGGGCTGCGCTTCCCACCCGGATCGATTCAGGCCACGGTGGCCCAGGGGTTGCAGGTCAGGTCATAGGCGAGGAAGAACCACACCTGCCCGCGGTCGGCGATGCCGTTGTCGCCCCACGAAGTCGCCAAGGCGTCTACCGGCGCCAGCCCTCGCCTCGATTCAGTGTTCGCATCCAGCCCGTAGGGGCGGCGGTCAGGTGTTCACGCTCCCCGTCCGGGGTGGTGCGCCCGTCCGAGCTCCCCTGGTCGGCGCACATCAGGTGCAGCCCCGTGCGGCAGCGCTCGCACCGCAGCGTGAAGGTCCCGAACGGCCGCCCCGAGCGGGAGTGGGTGAGCGCGTTGGCCGCCAGCTCCGACCCGAGCAGGGTGAACAGGTACCGGTAGTCGGCGTCGCGTTCAGCGGCGCTGGTGTCCAGAAACGCCCGCACCAGCGGCATCAGCTGCGGCGAAGACCCGAACTCATAGGAGCGAACCCTGTAGTGGAGTCTGCGGGTGTTGGGGTTGAAGTAGTGGCGGCACCGCTCCGGCACCAGCTGCCCCAGCGGCAGGGTCCCCTCCGGCAGCGTCGGCATCGGCAACGGCATCGGCGGGGGCGAAGAGACGATTCCGAGCATGGCAAAAACACTCCTCAGCATGAGATCGCAGTTCAGGGGGAGGTGCAGCAGCACTAGGGCACAAGCTCGCAGCGACTGGGCTTGCGCCAGAGCGTGGATCCTCTCAGCTCATTGAGAGTCAATATTGATTTTCAATATAGGATCTCAATGGGAGGTTGGCCAGTGGAACACCGAACCTGGCCAGCCAGGTTCTCCGCCGACTCCCCCAGCAAGCGGACGCAACTCCGCTAACGTTCACCGCACCGACCCCGAAAACACACGAGGTGGCATCCATGGGCTCCAGCCCGACAGTCTGGCGACGCTGGCTCGCCCACGAACTGAAGCGCCTCCGCGAGGAGGCCGGGCTCAGCCGCAAGGAAGTCTCCACCGCCCTGCGCTGTACCACCGGCAAGCTCCACTACATCGAGACCGCGGTCGTCCCACCCCGCACACGCGACCTCGAAGAAATCCTCTTCGACCTCTACCGGGTCCCGCAGGACCACCGGGAGCATTACCTGCAAGCCGCCCGCAACGCCAAGAAGAAGGGCTGGTGGGAGCACCACAGCGAGACCGTCCCCAAGTGGTTCTCCCTCTACCTCGGCCTTGAGCAGGGAGCCTCGGAGATCTACGCCTGGGAGACTCAGCTCCTTCCCGGACTGCTCCAGACGCACGCCTACGCAACGGCACTGATGGAGAACGGCACCGCGGAACTAGGAGAGGAAGAGATCCGCCGCCGCGTGGACATACGCATGTCCCGCCAGAAGATCCTTGAAGGCGATGAGCCGATACGGCTGTGGGCGGTCCTCGACGAGGCCGCGCTACAGCGGAACGTGGGCGGCGCCGAGGTGATGCGCGAGCAGTTGGCCCACCTGCTGGAGATGTCCCAGCGGCCCAAGGTGACCCTCCAAGTGCTGCCTCAGCGGAGCGGGGCCCACCCGGGCATGATGGGCAGCTTCTCGATCCTGGGCTTCCCGGCCACCATCGACTCCGGAGTCATCTACATCGAGCACCGCACGGGGTCGATCTACTTGGAGCAGCCGATGGAGATCAAGGAGCACCAGATAGCGTTTGAGCATCTGCGCCTCGCGGCTCTCAAGCCCGCGCAGTCCCGCCTTCGGCTCCAGGAGATCATGGAGGAGTACTCATGACTCAGGTCCCGCTCGAATCCGAACTCCGCCTGGTCTGGCGTAAGAGCAGCTATAGCGGCGATACCGGCGGCAACTGCGTTGAGGTCGCCGACCTGCTCTGCGGAGCCGCCGTTCGCGACTCCAAGCACCCCACCAACGGACACCTGCCCTTCCCCTCCCCCGAGTGGACCGCCTTCCTCCACTCCGTCCGCGGCTGACCCTCGCCTCCCCAATCCCGCACAACGCCGCTGACGCCCGGCAAGGACCAGGTTCCCCTCTGGGAACCGCCGTGTTCATCACGTGACCCACGATTCTTCGTTCCTGGAGCGGCATAGGCCTCGATGTACTCCGAGACTCGGGCTCAATGACCGGTGGTGCCGGCGAGCCGACCTGCGAACACCCCCAGCGGCGTAGGCTCTCCAATCCTGACCGAGGATCGGTGTGGAGTTCCTCGAACCTCTGCACCCGGGTACTTCTCGCCCGGCACTGCGCCTGGTACGGCAGCCCGTGCCGGGCGGCGAGCGAAAGCGCCTCGTCGTACAGGGCGTGCGCGCCGGTGAAACCCCCCGTCGCTGACAATGCTTCGGCGGAGGTGACCGCCTCGATAACCACCAGCTGGGGCAAGGAGCCTCTCCTGATCCCGGCCGCGACTGGGTCGGCTCCGCCCTCACACCGGTGGGTTCGGTTCCCAACCTCCTCCCCGGTCTCCCGGGGCGGGCACTTCTCAGGAATCTCGCCGATCTCGATCTTGCCGCCGGGCGGCTCTCACTCGTTGCGCAGCAGCAGTATCCGGTCGTCACGGATCATCACCCCCTTGACGGAGACAGGGAACATGCGCGGAACGTAAGGGGCATCGGACATGAGAGGGCTCGCTTCCGAAAACGTACGAGCTCGTTGCCCCCGTGGTGGGTACCCCCGCGGGGGATCCCACGCGGCTTCGGCCGGGCCAGAGTGAGGAGCAGTCCCCACGCTCGCTGTCGCGAACCGCCGGTTCCGTCAGCGCTCGGCTCTCTCAGCAGTGAAGCGAGGAGAGGCAATTGAACGCCCCCGAGCCCCGCCCGCAGGGCACCCTCACGATAGGCAGACGGTTCACCTTCGAGGCCGGACACCGCCTCCCCGGCCTCCCCACCGAGCACAAGTGCTCACGGCAGCACGGCCACAGCTACGAGGTCGAAGTCATCCTCACCGCCGACCGCCTGGCCCCGCCGGGCTTCATCACCGACTTCGCGGACCTGGCACCGTTCAAGGAGTACCTCGACGAGGAGCTCGACCACCGCAACCTGCACGAGGTGCTCCCCGTCGAGCCGACGTCCGAACTACTGGCCCGGTACCTGGCCGAATGGTTCATCACCCACGTCGAACCCCACATCCCCGGACGCCTCCAAGCGGTGAAGGTCAGCGAGACCGCACGCAGCTGGGCACGATTCGACGTGGAGGGAACATGACCCCCGCCGGCAACGCAACCCGGCACGTGTCCGGCCACGGGACGTCGTTGATCGTCGCGGAATGCTTCGGCGACGTCGAACCGACCTTCCAAGGGGAGGGGCCGAGCCTGGGTGTCCCGGCACTGTTCATCCGACTGTCGCGCTGCAACCTGACCTGCTCCTGGTGCGACACCAAGTACACCTGGGACTGGACCGTCTACGACCCCACTCGTGAGGCACACCGCCGCGACGTGGGCGAACTGGCGGACTGGGCGTGCAGGACCGACGTGGGCCTGGTGGTCGTCACGGGCGGAGAACCGCTCCTCCAGCAGCGCGCACTCATCCCGCTCGTCCGCCGGCTGCTGGCGGCGGGAAAGCGCGTGGAGGTCGAGACCAACGGCACGATCGCACCCCAGAACGAACTCCTGGTCGACGGCGTGGTCTTCAACGTCTCCCCGAAGCTCGCCACCTCCGGTGTCGACGCGGCCAAGCGCATCGTTCCCGCCGTCCTCAACACCTTCTCGGCCAGCGGGCGGGCCGTGTTCAAGGTGGTGGCCCGAACCCCGGACGAGCTGGAGGAGGTCGACGAGCTCGTCAGCCGGTTCGCTCTGAGCCCCGTCTACGTCATGCCCGAGGGCGCCACCGCCGACGATCTGGTGCGCACCACCCGTGTCCTGGCGCCGGCGACGACGAGAACCGCCCCCCGGTCACCGTGATCAAGCGGGAATTCGCGGGGAACTCGATCCGGTCCATCCAGGCCGACTGAGGCCACGGCCCCCCGACAACACCGCCCACCCCTTCGCCGCAGCCTGCGAATACTGCGTCTGCCTCGGTAAGGCCTATCCCACTTCTTCGTACCAATCAGCAGGAAGCGAGTGGAGGTCATGGTCGGAGAGCTCGCACCGTGGTGATGGTGAGGGTGGGCAGGGCTCCGGGGGCCGAGCGGCGGACGCGGCCGGTCACCACCACGACGGGCTCGGTCCGGAACACACCTGCCGAGTGCTCCTGAGCGTCGGCGAACATGGCGGCCTCCACGACGCCGGTGCGGTCCTCGATACTCGCGAAGATCACCCGCCTGCCTGAGCGCATCGGCGGGGTCTGGAGCGCGATCGTGAGACCGGCCACGGCGACGGTGGTGCCGGTGGGAACCCGGTGCAGGTCTGCGGCGGCCACCAGCGGCGGGCGGGGCCGGGCCGCGAGGTCGGCCAGCCGGTCGGCATGGCGGTCCATGAGGTGGCCGGAGATCTCATAGCCCAGGATCCGGGCCTCCTCCTCTAGGCGCTCGGTGTGCGTCATCGGTGTGCCTTGGCCAGCGGGCACCTGGTCCGGGGTGGTCGCCAGCGCGAGCTGCCCGGCCCCGGCCGCGGACCGGGGGTGGGCGCGGGCCAGGCTGTGGGCGTGCAGTAACAGGTCGCGGCGGTCGGGGCCGTCGTCCTGGTCGGCGCCGGTGAGGTGGTCCAGGGCTCCGACGAGGATGAGGTCGTCCAAGGCGGGGGTGGAGGGGTGGGCGCGGACGATGAGGTCGCGCAGGCCCGTGAACGGGCGCGAGCCGAGGATGCGGTCGGTTTCGGCGGGGGTGAGCGAGCCGATGTCGGAAAGCGCTGGCCGCACCCCCCAGTGGTCCTCATCCACCTGTTCGACCCGCCAGGTGCGCTTGGAGGCGTGGATGTCCATCGGTAGGACGCGGACACCGAACCGGCGCATCTCCGCCAAGAGGGTGCGCCGCGGATACATCCCCGGGTTGTGGGTGAACAGCCCGGCGGCGAACGCGGCAGGGTGGTGGCGTTTCATCCACGCGGACTGGTAGGCCACCTGGGCGAACGCCACCCCGTGGGCTTTGGTGAACCCGAATGCGGCGAACGCGGCAAGCCGCTCCCAGACGGCGTCGATGGTGGCGGGGGTGTGGCCTTGCGCGGTGGCGGCGGTGTGGAATTCGGAGGCGACCTCACGCAGCCCCTCTGGGGTTTTCAGGGCCCGGCGCCAGGATTCGGCCTGGTGCAGGCCGCATCCGGTCATGGCGTCGAGGATGCGGAGCATCTGCTCGTGCCAGATCATCACTCCGCCGGTCTCGGCCAGGATCGGCTCCAGCAGAGGGTGGGCGGTGGGGGCCGGGCGGCCGGTGGTGCGGGCGGTGAGGTAGTCGGTGACGAGGTCGGAGCCGACCGGGCCGGGGCGGAACAGGCTGATGTCGATGGTCAGGTCGGCGACGGTGGCGGGCCGCAGCCGGGAGACGAGCTCGCGCTGCCCTGGGGACTCGGTCTGGAAGCAGCCGATGGTGCGGCTGGCGGCGATCATGTGGGCGGTCGCGGGATCGCCGTCCGGAATCGCGTCCAGGTCCAGGGCCTTGCCGGTGGTGCGCTCCACCTCGCCGAGGGCATGGGCCAGCGTCGACTGCATCCTCACCCCGAGCACGTCCAGCTTGAGCAGCCCCCAGGTCCAGGACTCCACGGCGTCCTTGTCGGCCATCACCATGGCGTGGCCGCTCCCGGAGGGGCGGGTGGGCAGCCGGTCGGGCAGGGAGTGGTCGCTCAGCACGAGCCCGCAGGGGTGCATCGCCACGTGGCGTGGTAGATCGGACAGGCGTTGCGCCAGATCCACCAATTCCCGCATGCGCGGTGTGTTCCAGCCGTCCATGGCCCGTAGTTCGGGCAGCTCGCGGATGGTGTCGCAGATGCGCGAGGCCCGCACCCGGGGCATCAGGGCGGCAATGCGCTCGACCTCGACCGTGGGCAGGGACAGCGCCAGCCCCGCGTCGCGGATCGCCGACCGGGCTCGGTAGGTGTCGATCATCGCCACCGCGGCGCTGGAGCCGGGGTGGGCGGCGATCACCGCGTCGTACGCCTCCAGGCGCCGCGCCGACTCCACGTCCAGGTCGACGTCGGGCATGGGCCGGTCGGGGCCGCAGAACCGTTCGAACAGCAGCCCGTGCTCCAGCGGGTCGATCGCTGAGATGCCGAGCTGGTGCACGATCATGCTGCCCACCGCCGACCCCCGCGCGGAGCAGCGGATGTTCTTGGCGCGGATGGCGTCGGCCGCGTCGGCGATCGTGAGCAGGTAGGACTCCAACCCCATCCGGGTGACGGTCGCCAGCTCCTGTTCCACCCGGTCGCGGACGGCCCGGGAGCGGTCCAGGCCCAGGCGGGCGGCGCCGGCGTCCAGGCGCGAGCGCAGTTCGGCGGGTGCGTCGGGGCGGTCGGGAAGGTGAATGCGTCCCGCGCCCAGGTCCGCGACGGGGTCCAGGGCGCAGGAGGCGGCCAGGGCCAGGGTGTGCGCGATGAGGCGGCGGGCGCGGGTGGTGTCGCCTGCGCACACCCCTGCGGCCACCGCCTCCATGTGGGCGGCGTCGGCCAGGTGGGCGCTGGTGGTGGGCGGGCCGGGGGTGTGGCCGCCGGGGCTGTAGAGGCGGATGCGGTCCAGGGCCTGGGCCACGGAGGCGTCGCCCGGGTCAGGGTAGCGGACCGTGTTCGTCAGGACGGCCAGGAGGCGTTCGTCGTCGGCCATCCGCACCAGGGACCGGGCGGTGTGCAGCTGCCCGTCCGCCCCGTGCTGATGCGGGGCCAGGACGATCTCGGCGCCGGTGGCCCGCCAGGCGGTGAGCAGGTCGCGGGCGTGGGAGCCGCGCCGCTGGGCCAGGGCCAGGCCCACATCGGAATCGGTCCCCAGGAGCACGACCAGCCCGTGGGCGTGCTCGGCCACCTGGTCGCGGGTGATGGCCGGGCCGGCGCCGTCGTGGTGGGCGGTGGTGACCAGGTGGCACACCGACGCCCATCCGGTGGCGCCGCGGGCTAGCAGGACGACGCGTCCCCCGTCGGGTGAGGCGAGGGCGAGGTCGACTCCCAGCACCGGGCGCACGCCCGTGCGGCGGCAGGTGTCAATGTGTTCGGCGGCCCCGTACACCCCGTCGCGGTCGGTCAGGGCCGCCATGGGTTGGCCCTGGTGGGCGGCCTGCTCGACCAGTGCGGCGGGGGCGGCGGTGCCGTGGCGCATCGAGTAGTGCGAGGCGACCCGCAGATGCGCGAACGGTCGGCTGCCGAGCACTCCTGCTCCCCTCCTCTTCCGTGAGCGGCAGGGGAAGGACACCGCTTTCGAACTTGCGTTCGAAGAATGTAGCGCAAGCTTACTCCTGCCGCGGCCTCTGACCTGCCCCGATGAAGCGGGGCAGGGGCAGGGCGGGGTGCGGGATCGCCTGTGGTGCGGGCGATGCGGCGCGGCCGGGCGTGTCCTGAGAACGTTCGGGTGGGGGCGGCCACATCATCGACCCATGGGATCAGGAGACGAGTCGGACCCGGTGGTCGTGCGCCTCGTGGGCGGTCCGCCTTGCTGGGACGGGGTGGTGGTGTAGGGCGTGTGCGAGCGGTGGGAGATCTACAAGGTTCCCGTGGAGGAGCTGGGGGCGCTGCTGAGCGTTCCCGGGCAGGTGTCCCCGCGGGCCGTGTACGAACCCGCCCCGGACGGCGACCGAGCAGTGTGGCTCTTCCGAGGCTGGGGGAGTAGACCTTCAGTAGGGAGATCGGTGGCCAGGGGACGAGGGTCTGTGTTAGCGAGGCGAATGGGCCCTCGGCTCCTGGCGGTCTAGGGCCACCTGGTAGCGCCGCGCTGGGGCGACGACAACGACGACGCCCAGTTTTACCCGATGTCCTCCGCCGAGCTGATCGACGAGGTCAAGTAGCAGCCAGGCCCGCCGCGGCCCCGGCCCTGGAGCGCGGCGGGCCCCCGTGCACCGGCGGGACAGGTTCGCAGACACATCCTCCGGGCTGTCCGCCTCCCCAGGACCGGGCGTTTACGGTGGGCGTGCCCGAGCCTGATGGGTATGAATCCCGCAGAGGCATAGCCGCGCCTTAGCCTGAGGCCGTGCACTTCAACGACAGCGCCTGGGCCCGACTCCGGGCTACACGCGCCAACCCCCCGGCCCCCACCGCCAAGCCGAAGCCGCGCAAGGTCACCTACCAATTCGGCCTGGAACAAGCCGAACAGCTGTTCCGCCAGGCCGCCGACGCCGCTCCCGCAACTCGCCCGATCACCGTGTTCTACGGGCTCAGCCAGGCCGGACGTGCCATCGCAGCCGCCGCCAGCAATGCGCAGGACAAATGGGAACTCGTCGGACACGGCATCAGCCCCCGGAACGACACCTTGCGCGATCCCCTGCCCGACGTACAGATCCGCACGGATGGCCCTGAAAACCGGGGCAGCTTCACACGGTTGTCCAAGATCCTGGGCTCCCCGGTGTGGGGCGACACAGCGGTGCCCCTGGAAAAGCTGTGGGACTGCATACCCGAGACCGGAGAGTGGCTGTTCGGTGAGCCGAGCACAGACCGGCGCACTCCCCTGCAGATCGAGATCCGCGACGTCCCGGAGCAGGAGCAGGATGTGGTGCAGGTACCGGCCTGGCCGCTCCCGCCATGGGTGATCACCACCACCGACCACCAGACGCTTCACGACTACCTCGCGGTGTTTCCTGACGCCGCAGGCTACGACTTCGCCAAGACCGGCCCCGGACCAGACGCCGACCCCGCATACGAACCACATGTGGACGGCTCTGGCGAGGTCTACCTGAGATGGAATGCGGACCTCGGCAGGAAGTACACCGAACGGATCGCCCTCCTGCACGGGAAAAGCCGTCTCTACCAGGGAGGCCGGTACCTGTTCCCCGCACCACCAGGAGCCGATCGTGGAATGCACCCGCTCATGGCCTGGTGGGCGATCCTGCACACGCTTTCGATGCTGGCCCGCTACCACCCCGTGGAGTGGGCCCGCCACATCGACGTGGACGCCAGCCCGTACGCGGTTCCGATCGAAGAGCTGCTGCGCGTGTCCCTGGGCGTCCTACCCGAGCTAATTCTGGAGGCTATCGACGACGTCCAAGCTTGAGTCCCACCTCGGCAACTGGCGGCGTTCCCAGCTACCGGAACCGCGTCACCCATAGGTTCGAGCGGCCCGTCACGAGGATGATTACAGAACTCGGTGGCAGGGGCGCTTCCGACCGTGGCCCTCACGACCACCGGGGCCTGCCCGCCGCCCCCAGGGGAAGGAGACCTCCGTATACAGATCCAAGACCAGCCCTGGCTTCGGAAACCATGAGTTCGATCCGCCCGGCCCCGAGCCGAAGGCGGAGGCGGACAAGCCCGGCACCGAGCGCAAGCCCACAGGCTGACCCTGCCTATAGACAAGTCCCGGTCCCCGCACGAGCTGGGCTTTGTGACCTGTCCGCGACCTCTCGCTG
The DNA here is from genome assembly GCF_018316655.1 of Nocardiopsis changdeensis. Lineage (GTDB taxonomy): Bacteria > Actinomycetota > Actinomycetes > Streptosporangiales > Streptosporangiaceae > Nocardiopsis > Nocardiopsis changdeensis. The sequence continues at coordinate 4,119,443 of NZ_CP074133.1, forward strand.
CCCCCGGCGGGGAATCCTGGGAAGCCGGGCCCGGCCCGGTTCGGGGCGTACAACAGACGGACAGAGGTAGCGATGACCGAAACGGGACAGCAGATCGGCGGATTCCGCCTGATACGGAAGCTGGGGTCGGGCGGGTTCGGGTTGGTGTACCTGGGCCGGGACGCCGACGGGCGGCGGGCGGCGGTCAAGCTGCTGCACCCGCACCTGGCCGCCGATCCTCAGGTGCGCCGCTACTTCTCCCGGGAACTGGTCAACGCCCGCCGGGTGCAGGGGTTCTGCCTGGCCGAGATCCTGGACGCCGACCCCGACGCCGAACGGCCGTGGATCGCCACCGAGTACATCGACGGCCCGACCCTGGCCCAAGCGATCCACCAGGAAGGGCCGCGCACCGGCGGGAACCTGCACCGGCTGGCGGTGCAGACCATCACCGCGCTGGCGGCGATCCACGCCGCCGGGGTGGTGCACCGCGACCTCAAGCCCGCGAACATCCTGCTGGCCGCCGACGGGCCGCGGGTGATCGACTTCGGGATCGCCCGCGCTCTGGAGGCCGACACCGTCTCGGCCACCCCGGTCGGCACGTTGGGGTACATGGCGCCCGAGCAGCTCGAGGGCACGTCCGTGGGACCATCGGCCGACGTGTTCGCCTGGGGTGTGGTGATGGTCTACGCCGCCACCGGCGCCGCGGCGTTCCCCGGCCCCACCCAGGCCGCGCGCATCAACCGTGTGCTGAACCACCCGCCCCAGACCGGGGACCTGGCCGACCCGCTGCTGGGCATCGTGCTGGCCTGCACGGACAAGGACCCCGCCCGGCGGCCCACCGCACGCCAGGTCTGGGACATGCTCCTGACCGGACAAGCCGCACCACCGCCCCTCGCCAAGACCAGGCTGCTTCGCACCGAACCCGAGGACGAGGAAGAAGCACGCCTGCGCCGCGCCGCCAAGGGCGGCAACACCGACGCCCAAATCAAACTCGGCGTCCTGCTGGACCATCGGGGTGAGGTGGAGGAGGCGGAGTCCTGGTTCCGCAAGGCGGCCGAAAGCGGCCACACCGGCGCCATGAACAATCTTGGGATCAGGCTGAGGGAGCGGAGTAAGACTGCGGAAGCCGAGACTTGGTTCCGACGTGCCGCCGAGGGCGGACACACCGGCGCCATGAACAATCTCGGGGCCCGGCTGGCCGACCGAGGGGAGGTCGAGGAGGCAGAGTCCTAGTACCGCAAGGCCGCCGAAGGCGGACAGATCTTGGCAATGAACAACCTCGGGGACCTGCTGCGGGACCGAGGTGAGGTCGAAGAAGCGGAGTCCTGGTACCGCAAGGCCGCCGAAGGCGGACAGATCTTGGCCATGAACAACCTCGGGGCCCTGCTGGCCGACCGGGGTGAGGCGGGGAAGGCGGAGTCCTGGTACCGCAAGGCCGCCGAAGGCGGACGGACCCTGGCCATGAGCAACCTCGGGGCCCTGCTGAAGCAGCGGGGCGAGTTTGAGGAGGCGGAGTTCTGGTACCGCAAGGCCGCCGAGGGCGGACACATCGACGCCATGAACAACCTCGGGGCCCTGCTGAAGAACCAGCGTAAGGCGAAGAAGGCGCAGCCCTGGTTCCGGCGTGCTGCCGAGGGCGGACACACCGGCGCCATGAACAACCTCGGGGCCCTGCTGGAGCTACAGGGCAAGGAAGGGGAAGCGGAGTCCTGGTATCGCAAGGCGGCGGGCGGTCGCTGATGTCCGTCTCTCGGCCGGACGCACCGCACCTCTGACCCACGCCGAGGTCCGCCGGTGGCGACGCCGCCCCGACCAGCAGGCTCCCGACTGATACATCGCGGCGTGCTGGTGGCCAAAGCCGCGCGCGATGCCCAACGCGCCCACCGCCGCCACGTCCAGGTCCAGGAGGCCGAGCACGCGCTCCTGCTGCGCGAGCACCACATCCGGAGCCGCCTGCGCGCCGGCGCCACGCGCTTCGATGACGCCGACCGGGAGATCCTGCACCGGTTCGTGCTGGAGGCCTGTCGGGACCTGGCCCGCGAGTGCGGCGACCACTGCGGAGGGCCGGTGCCCGAACGGGGGCCGAACGCGGCCGCCGTGCTGCGCTGGGCGGGAGTCGGTCCCGACGACCACACCACGTGGCCGGTCCACCGCGGCGACTGCGCACTGACCGGATCCAGTGTGCGGACCAGGGCCGACGTGTGAGCCCCCGGTCCGCAGGCACACGGGAAGGACCCCGGCGACGCCGGAGCCGACGGCCGCTGTCGGCGCCTGGCCGGCCTGAGCGCAAACGCCCCGGCGTGAGCGGAGAGTGGCCGTATTCGGCCAGTTGCCCGGAAAGTCCCACACGGCTGAGCACGCTGTGTTATCTGTGCGCACATGCCCACCGAGGATCGCCGCCGAGTCCGCACAGCCGTGACCGGTCACAAAGGGTCAGACGAACCCTCCTACATGCCCACCGACCCCGACGAGGCCAAAGAGTTCCGGGACCAGGCCAAAGAGCGCGATGAGACGCACTGGTGCGGTCTGCTGCTGGGCGGGTGCGGAGGACGCCTGATCCTGAAGGTCCCCGAGGACAAGATCCCCCACTTCGCCCATCGCGCCGACTCCAACCTGTGCGCGCGCATGGCCCAGGGACGCGAACACATCCGGGGCGGACAGAGCGCCGACCACCTCTACGCCCGCCGCCACCTGCGCGCTTGGATGCGCGAGCACCCGGGCACGGACGCGACGGTCCAGGCCCCGCCCGAGTTCAAGGGCCTGGAGGAGGGGCGCGGCTGCACCGAGCTGATCATGCCCACCGGCGGCAAACCGCTGCGCCTGGTGTTCACCCACGACCCGGACCCCGAGCTGCTGCGTCTGGCGAAATCGCCCCAGGCGCGCGACTACGTGTGGCTGGTGCGCGCGAACGAAGCCGTCACGCGCGCCTTGGTCGGCAACAGTGTCCCCCACCGGTTGTTCCGGTTGGAAGACGATACCGACCACGACAGGGCCCTCCAGGTCGGATTCCGTGACGGCACCGGCGAGGTCGAGTGGGTACCGCTGGCCGAGTGCGTCCTGCACGGCGACCACCTCACGCGCTCCCGGCCCGCCACCCCCGCTCCCTCGAACCCCGCCCCGCGCCAGGCGGCGGTAGCCGAGACCGCCTCAGCGCCCGACCCCGTGGAACAGGCGGCGGCCTCCCTGCGCCAGGCACTGGCCCAGGGCGATGCGGCGAACGTGCGCACCCTGGCCGAGGTGCTCCGCAGGCGGCTCACCCAGCAGGGCGTGCACAGCCTGCCCCCGCACCTGGTCACCGAGGCCCGCGCTCTGCTGCGCGAGGCCGCCCAGGCCCAGCCCCGGCGCGCCAAGGTCATCGAGGTGCCGCGCCGTGTGCCCACCGTGGAGCCCTACCGGCCCTCCCTCCAGGCCCGGGACCCCCTACGCGAGGACGTGGAGCGCCACATCGGCAAGCTGGAGTGGGCCGAGGCCAAGGGGCACAGCCGCGCCTATGAGGACAACCGCGCCGCCCTGGTGGAACTGCTCAACCGCCCCGACACCCCCACAGATCTGGTGGACCGGATCAAGCAGCAGCTGCGCCACTTTCCCAAGGACCGGTTCCGCCGATCCGAGCCGTGGACACCGGCCCCCGAGCGGCGCTCACGCCGGCGCGGCCAGGCCAGGGGCGACCGGCAGACCCAGCCCGCACGGCACGACGTACGCCGGCACGCCCACTTGCGGGAAGCGCTGGACACCCTGCGCTGGGCCCAGGAACGCCGGATGCCCGACACCTACGCCCACACGCGCGCCCAGCTGGAGCGGTCCCTGACGGAGCAGGCGGACCTGCCTGCGGGATTGCGGGAGCAGATCGAGGCGCAGTTGCTGCGCTCCCCCCAGGGGTTGTTCGACCGGCCCGTCCCCACCCCCGCCCCGCCGCCCTCCCCCGCCCTGCCATCCGCCCCTGCTCCGCCGCCCACGCCCGCTCCCGCACGGCCACGCCAGAACGACAAGAAGCCGCAGCGAAAACGCGGCCGCGCCCAACGGGACACCCGGCAGCGACGCGAGCCGACGCCACAGGCCAAGGCCGAGGGCGGCCTGCTGGCCACCGCCCGCATGGACGAGCGCAGCCGCAAGCTGCTGGAGCAGATACGCCAGCCCCAGCCGGAGCAGGCCCCGCCCGAGCGCGAGCAGCCCACCAGCTGACCGGCTCACGAACGAGGGCCCAGAACCCCATCGCCGGGTTCCGGGCCCCGCCACGCTCCCACGACCGCTACCGGACTGCCACCGGGCGGTCGGCCCTGGCCCGTGAGCGCCGGGCCCGGCGCACCACGAGCGCGCTCACACCCGCCGCCAGGAGCGCCACGGACTCCCACGGAGCGCCCATGAGCGCCAGACCCGCCACGAGCACCGAGCCCATCCCGATGTCGGCGCAGGTCTGCACCCGCCACCGCCGGCGCATCAGTCGTCGCCCCGCGAAGGGCCGAACAGCGGCGGCGGGTCGAGCACCACCCTGTCGTAATCGTCGGCCATCCCCGGCACCACCGAGCCGTAGCGCCCACCTACCACATGGCCGTCGTCGACCAGGGTGGGGCGCGGCTGGTCGGGATCGTCCGCCGCGGGGAGGAACGCGCCCAGGTCCACGGTCGCGGAGGTCTTGTCAGCACCACCCCGTTGCACGCCGACGAGCGTGACGGGGGGCTGGCGTGTGGTGGTCATACCGCTCATTCTGCCTCGGGAACCCGTGCTCCACACAGGAAACCGCGACGTGGAGCGGTCGGCCCCGGTGAAGTGCCCCCGAGGCCGGGCCGCCCTCCCTACGCTGGAGGCCATGATCTACCCCCTCGCCGTCGTGTGCCCCACCTGCCGGGTGGGCGAACAACACCTGTGCCGGACCCCCACCCAGGCGGTGCGCCGCCTGGCGCACCCGCGCCGCTTCGCGGCCGCGGCCGCCGCCGACATCGTCTCGGCACTGGCCCCGCGGGTGCCCCCCACCCAGCGGTGGCTACTGGCCCAGGAGCTGGTCACCGCCCCCGACCACACCGTCCCGCCCGCTGAGCGCGCCACGGGACCGCATCCGGACCTGGACGCGGCCCGCGCCGAACTGGACACCGCCGCCCGCACCCTGGAGCAGCTGCGCGGCACCGCGGCGTCCGCCCACTGGGGGGTGAACACCCCCGGCCTGGTGCGCGACCTGGACAGGGCCCTGCACACCACTCGGGGCCTGGTCGAAGTGCTCACCGACGCCGCCCGTGACCAGCGCATCCGCCGCCGCCTGAACATGGGGGCGACCTCGGCCGAGATCGCCCACGCTTTGCTGGTGCTGCGCGCTGAGCGCGTCGACGCCGCGGTGGAGGCCACCGCGGCGCCGGCACCCCCGACGGGGGCACCGGTGTGGAAGGTCGGGTACCGGTCCGACGGCCGGTTCCGGCTGCGCAGCCCCCTCCCCGAGGACGGCACCTCCCGCCAGGTGGGGACAGCACACGGTTTCGCCCCCACCCCCGCCGCGGCCGCCCGGGCCGCCGCCCAGTTCGCCGGCCCCGGCCAGCGGGTGGTGCTGGACCCGCCCCACGTGCACGCCCCGCGCCCCCTGGTCGAGAGCACCGGCCGCACGCTCATCGACCACACCGTGGTGAAGGACCTGCTGGAGGGAGACGAGCCCGTGCACACGGCGTTCCTGGCCGCGTGCACCGCCCTGCGCCACCAGTTGGCCGGGGTGCGGGATCTGGCGGGGTGGTGGGCCGAGCGCACCGAGACCCTCCAGGCTTCCCACCCCCAGTGCCGGCTGCCCCTGGGGCCGCCCGCACCGCCGCCGGCCCACCGCGACCACGCCGACACCACGGTGGAGGCGACCGCGTGGGTACCGGCCCACCTCATCGTCGCCACCGACCACCCCGTGTGGGGAAGGCTCGACCACAAACCCGAGGTCCCCCTGGATGTTCTGCGCGCCCTGGCTGATACCGCAGACGTCGCCGAGTTCACCGAAGACCTGTTCACCAGCGGCGACCCGGTGCAGCTGGAGCGGATCACCGGCTGGGCCGGACCCGTCTACGCGGTCGCCGGGGACGGTAACCACCGCGCCCACCTGCTGCGCGCGGCCGGGCTGCCTTGGGCGGCCGCGCACCTGACCCATACCACCCCGCCGCCGGTCGTGGACCTGAACGGCCTGGTCAAGGAGGACGAGAACCTGGACGGACGCGGCGAGGAGGGCCGTGCCCCTAGCGAGCGCGCTCGCCACCGCATGCACCTGATCTGCGGCCTCATCGACCGCGGCGTCATCGACGCCTGGTGGGACGAGGACCGCCCCGACCTGCTGTGGTGCCGCCGCCTGCCCGCCCCGTGGCTGCTGCGCTCGGCCGAGCACGCCACCGCCGCCAACGCTGTGTACGAGGCGGCATACCCCGGGGCGCTGGCCCGGCTCGGGATCCCCGACGGGGTGGGCACCGACGCGGCGGCGTGGCGGTCCTGGCTCACCACCCCCGACAGCGCACGACGCCTGCGCTCGGTCTCCGCACCGGGCCGGTAGGGCGCGAAGCGGGCACGGCGGGCAGGCGCCGACCCGGACGATGGGAGGGGGATTTTTCGATCACCCGGCGCGCAGGCCACGCCCAGCGGCATGCTGGGATCCATGACCCAGTACTGGCTCCAGCCCTCTGTCGCCACCTTCGGCTTTAGTGACGAAATGTACGTGCGCGTGGACTGCATCTCCGCGCTGTACGCCGTGCGCGACCCCAGCGCCCGGAAAGGAGAGGGACGCCCGTGGCGGTTGGAGGCCGCGGTCCTGGGCTTGGGCCGTCCGGTCGTCCTCGTCACCGCACCTGACCGAGACGGGAGTGAGGCGGGGGAGAACCCCTTCCGGGGGGCGCTCGTCTTTCTGTGTGATGAGCTGGCGGCCGAGCAGAGCCGGGTCTGGCCGGGGGTCGAGGTCCTCACCTCCACCGGTTACATGAGCGCGTTCAACCCCCAGTCGGTGGACGGTGAGATCGACATCGAGTGGATACGCACCCCCGACCCCGAGAAGCAAGGGCTCTACCCGGTGCCCCCGCCGAAGGCGACACCGTGAACAGGTGGCGCGGCAGTCAACGGGCGCGGGCCGGGCTGTAGCAGCGCGGACAGGCCGGGCGCTCCACCTCGGGGGGCGCCATCCACTCCAGGCGGCAGTACCAGCGGCGGCATCGCCGCGGCTCGCTCACCGTCGCGTAGTCACCGGTGGACAGCGGCGCGGTGTACCCGCAGGCCGGGCAGATCCATTCGTGCGGGGTCGCCTCGGCGCCGTGGGCGCGGGTCAGGGACAGGTGCAGACGCATCCGGCCCGGCGCGGGCCCGTGCGGATCGGCCACATGGCGGCACGTCGAACAGCGCGGGTACGCGGGCGGCTCAGGGGTGCGGTTCAGCCACACCATCAGCAGCGACATCACCAACCCCTTCCTCGCTGGCCGCTCCTCCGTTCCACGGCCGACCCGCACCCACAGGAGAATCGGCGGCGCCCGGCCCGGCCGCGGACCGGCCCCGCCAGCCGGACACCGGTCAGCGCGGGCGCCGGAGTGCTCCGCGCTCGAACACGCCACGGACCGCCGCCCAGGCGCCGGCCAGGCCGCGCCGCACCGCGTCGGCGCGGTGAAGCCCAGGCCCGCCGAGGTTCATGCCGCGGGACCGGGCCAGGTCGGCCAGGGCGTTGACCGCCAACAGCGCGGTGATCTTGTCGATCTGCAACCGGCCCAGCTCCGCCATTTGGACCTGTCCTCCGAGTATGCGGTCGTCGGCTTCATCGAACCGCGCCTGCCAGTGGCCCACCGCCCCCGCGATCACCATCGTGGGCACCGCCGACGGGCCGTCGGCGTCCAGGACACGGCGGGCCTGCACCAGCGCATCGCGCCGCCGCCGGCAGCCTTCGGCATCGGTGGTTCCGGCGACCAGGGCCGCGACCTGGCCCTGTTCGGCGATGGCGTGGTCCAGGTAGCGGGCCAGCGCTGACCGCGCTTCCTCCGCGTACCGGGGGTGGGCGGTCGGCAACGTGCTCAGGGAGTCCATGTACGCCACCGTAGAAGACCGGCCTGTGGCCCGCACCCCAAGAGCGCCTTCTGGCCGCGACCGGACACCAGGCTAGCTCTCCCCCAGTAGGGGCGGACGGGTTCCGCGCTGTCGTTGTCACCTGCGGGGATGCGCCCATGGACGACTCTCTCCTGCTGGATTTCGACTCCCCCAACAGCGACGATATGCGTTTCAGCGCGGCTTTCGGCGCCTGGTACATGGCCGTGATGGGGTCCCAGCAGGCCCTGGCCAACCCGAACATCAACCCACATGAAATATCAGTAGGAGAATCTCAGTGGTCTCGCCAATCGGATTTAAGGATGGGTGCAATGGAGGAGGTGTGAGCATATTTTCCTGCATCCGAAAAATGCAGTGGGGATGTGCCGCATATTACCATGGTTGCGATGGTGTTCCATCTGGATCTAGTCCATGCGGCCACAAAAGATCGCTTTCCCACCTGCTCACGAGAAGGAATTCCTCTTCGTCGTCGGACTCCTCCCGTATACGCTTTAACTCTGCCAGGCCATTAGTATTTCCTGCGTCGGCGGCTCGACGGGCTAGATGTTCGGCCGCAGCCTGGTTTCCAGCCTCCTCCTGCAATGCCGCAAGCTTTACGAGGGAATAAATTTTTTCGGAGGCCTCATGCTCCCTGAGAACCCTTTTCTCCTCAGGGCGCTCCCTGCCTGCACCTAGCGCGCAATTGAAATCTTCAAAGGCCGAGTCGAGCATCAGTTGCAACTTTTCGGCGTACTCCCAATCCCCTGCGCGGTGTTTCACTCGCGCGAGTTCAACTATGCTTTCGATATCCCCAGTCTCAATGGCTTGGCTGATCAGAATTTCGGCAGCATCCTGCCGTCCACTTTCCTCCCTCATTAAGATGAGTCGCACCAAAGCCCACTTGTCACCTGCCCTAACGCCCTGGCGGGTCAGTCTTTCCGCACCCCTGAAGTCCCCGACCAACTCCCGCATGCGCGCAACACGAGACAGGGAAGACTTATCCCCAGCGGCAACTGCCTGCCGGTAACTCTCCTCGGCTCCAGCGTTATCCCCAGCCATTTCACACAGTCGCCCAAGCCTCACCATGGACTGGATATCTCCGGAGGAAGCAAGTCGGTGATAAATTTTTTTGGATTCGACTAGATCACCCTCCTCTTCCATTCTAATTGCTTCTTGTAGCAAGAACTCGGGATGCCCGGCTTCGACGGCTTCGCGGTAGGCGATTTCGGCTCCAGCGTAATCCTGATTCTCCGCTCGCATTCTAACAATATGACCAAGGGCATCGATGTGTCCAGATTTGGCGGCGCGGCGGCACAGTTCTTCGGCTCCGGGTGAATCTCCAATCAAATGTCGAATTTGCGCGACGTTCACCAAGGCATCAATGCGTCCATGCTCGGAAGCGGCGACAAAAAGCCGCGCCGCCCAGTGCAGGCGGTGGCGGATGTTGGCTGCTCCTCCGAGATGGTAGAGGCTTTCAGGGTCGATGAGGTGGTCATGTGCGGCCTGCCAGAAAGACAATGGAGGACAGAACATCCTGCGTTCGTGGGCTCCGTGCTGTTCGAGGTAGTCCTCCAACCGGTACACGGCTCCCTGGGCCTTGGAGGTGTTCTGGTCGCTGCGGCGGGTCCGGACCTGCCGCAGTGGGGCCTGCCCGCCGTGAACCGTTGTTCCCGTCTCCTTCAGGGCCTGGTCCACCCACTGGTCAGGCAAGGCGTCGAGTTCGTCGTCGGTGAGGTAGTCCTCTGCGGCCTGGACCAGGAAACCCAGGGGCAGGTGCAGGCTCACCCCGAGGCGGAGGGCGTCCATGGCCGCGTTCAGGATCGCTCTGGCTCCCGGCGAGGCGGTTTCGTAGCGGCGCACGAGTTCGGGAGCCCCGGCCAGTGTCTGCGCCAGACGCCCGTCACGGACGTGCTCCAGGGCGTGGGCGAGCTGGCCATCGCCGGATTGGGCGAGCTCTCGGGCGTTGTCGAGCTGGTCGTTGGTGAAAGCGACGGGGACCGTGACCTGCCGGCCCTCCAGCAGGGCTCGTGCCTGGGCGTGCGCGTCCTGATGTCCCGGCTTGGGTTGGGTGGTCAGAGCCTCGGCGTGCTCCTCCCACAGGGTGCCCAGGACCAGCACCGGACCGCGGTCGGGGTTGGTGAGCAGGACGTGCAGGGCCGCGGCGATCTGTTCACCGAAACGGGAGTGACCGAGGTAGTGCTGGGACTCGTTGAGCCACACCACCGTGCGCGGACCCACCCGGCCCAGGCCCTCCAGCGCCGCCTCGGCGCGGGTGGGGTCGAAGGGATGCCACAGCCGCCATCCGTGCTCGGCCAGGGGCTGGACCGATTCCCAGCAGGCGCGGGTCTTGCCGGTGGAGGACAATCCGACCAGCACCACCATGCGACTGGACCCGCCCAGGGCCGCCCGGACGGCGCGGTCCAGTACGTCGTCGTGGTCCCGCCGCACGTACCCCGGCAGCCGTGCCGTGTCGCGTTGGGGCACGCTCACGGTCGCAGCGAGTGAATCCGGAGGGCTGCCCGCCACGCGCATCTCCAGGTCGTGGGGGTCGCATTCACCGATGGGCCTGCCCGGTGCGGGCCGGGGGGCTGGCGCGGGCGGGTTCGGTGGGGAGATGATGGCCGTGTGGGCCTGGACCACGGTGCTGTGGGAGAGGTCGCCGATGATCGTGTTGGCGGCGTGCGTTGACGGGTCCGGAGCAGGGAGGTCCGGCGGGGCCGACCCGGGGGCGGCCACCACCCCGATCTGGCCAGGCGGATCCGCGGCCTTGCGGCGTAGCTCCAACAGCAGCCCGGACTCCAGGCCCAGGGCCCGGGCCAGCGCCGTGATGGTCTCCTTCGTGGGCAGCGGCCCGGTGCCATTGAGCGCGTTGCTGACCGTGGTCCGGCCCAACCCAGCGCGGGCGCGCAGTTGTTCCTTGGTCAGCCCCAACCGAAGCCGGGCGGTGTCCAGGCGCTCACTCAGTTCCTCCCGAGGGTCGACCTGGTCCACATCGCCTCCCGTCGCGACCGCCTCACATGTGCGTCGGTGTTCATCTTCGTCCAGACGGTCACCGGCGGCCACCCCTTCGGCCAAATTCGATCCCGTCGACAGAACACCGATGACGGAGGAGAACCGACATGTCCGCGTGGATCGTATCCCTGGCTTTGTCCGGTGCCGTGGTCACGGTCGTGGCCGTACTGGCCGGGGCCGGCGCCGCCTACCTGGCCCGCCGCGACGGCGCCACCTACCCCAAGGCCATCCGCCACGCCGCGGCGACGCTGGCCGCCACCCTCACCCTGGCCGCGGTCCTGACCACGGCCCTGGCCGCACTGGTCACCCTGCTCCGGTGACCACCGCCCTCTTCAAGGGGGCCTCACCGACGCGAGGGCGCCGCACGGGGACACCCCGGCGGCGCCCCGACTCGTGCGCACCAGTCACCCCCTGTGCGAACACAGGGATCGACCAGTGTCTTCGCCCCCCACACATCGGAGCCTGCGCCGGGAATCATGGGGCTCCCCGATTGCTGGGCCCTGCACCGAGCGCTAACGTCCGCACACCGACTCGTCGGCGCCGGCGGCCACAACCCCGGCCGGGAGCCCGGCCGTGCGCACCGGGCGCGGGAGCATCTCCAGCAGCAGCGCCTGAGCCCCGGGCGCGCGGCGCATCGCGCCGGTACGCGGCGGGGAGCGGGATCCCGTAGTAGGCCGTCCCGGGTTCGGGCCAGGTCGGATCCAGTGCCGCCCCGTCCGACAGACACCCGGCCCAGGCGTGCAGAAACGCCCAGGTGCTTCCTGCGAACGGCGTGGCGTAGCCCTCCACGTACACCAGCCCGTCCACGGCATCGGCCAGGTGGGCGGCGAACTCATAGCAGTGCCCGGGGTACCCGCGACAGTCCTCCAGGTCCTCGGGCAGCGGTACCGGTCTCCACGCCGCCGCCGCCGGATGGAGGTCGGCGATCTGACCGATCGACGCGAGCAGGGTCCGGCCGGTGCCGCCAGTGGCCCACCGCGACCACGCCGACACCACTGTGGAGGCGACCGCGTGAGTACCGGCCCACCTCACCGATGCTCCACTTCAGTGCTTGTGGGCGGACACCCCGACCGCGGTCTTCCATGCCTCGGTCAGGGCGCGTGCGTAAGCGGCGAGTACCTCGGTGGACTGCAGGCGGTCTTCTTGTGCCTTCTCCAACTGCTCGCCTACGGCGTGACGCTCCTCGGGTGTTCCGATGCCGTGCAGGTCCCGCTGGGTCAGCTCAGGGAGCTGCTGGATGCTCTGGGCCATCTGGCTCCAGGTGTCCATGGCGGTGCGCACGGCCTGGAGCTGGTCCTCGTCGAGCGCGCCCTGCAAGCGGCATGCCAGGAGATCGGGTTCGGGCAGCAGCGGCAGGTTGTGCTCTCGCCACATGCGGCCCCACAGGACGTGGTAGCGGGCTTTCAGGGTCCAGTCCGGTTCAACCGTGGTGTTCTGGCCCTGCGGAGCGTGGATCAGCCTCAGGCCCAGGGAGGCGGCTCGGGCGCTGTCCAAGATCGCTCCAGCCCCGTTCAAGGATGCCGTCCATCCGCCTGTGGCGCGCAGCTGGGCACGCTCGGCGTCCTCAGGCCCGGACAGCAGTTCCAGCTGTTCCTCGCGCAGGATCGTGGCCGGGTCGGTGGCCAGCAGTCGGTAGTCGGGGGCGTAGCCGTCCAGGGCCAGGACGGCCTGGGACGCGGCGTCGGCCCACCACACGGCGTGGGCGCGGGCCTGGCCTTCTACAGCGTGCATATGGGTGAGGGCGGTGTCACTGCGTGCGCTGTTGAGGTGTTCCTCCAGGTTGCGCAGGTGCACTGCCTGCGGGTCGCTCGGGAGCCGTGCCTCTATGAGGCGCTCGTTGTCCTCGTCGAGGGCGTCGATGAGGCGGTGGGCGTGGGCGGCGTCATCCATCAGTGCGACGGTGGCCTGCTCGGCGATGCGCAGGACATCGTGTGTGAACGCGGCGGTGGAGGAGGTCACAGGGGGCTCCTGGATCGGGGGTGGAGTCGGTGGAGTCGGCGAGCTCGCAGCGAGGGTAACCGGCGGGCGGCATGGATAGGGGCCGAACGGGGAAATCTGATGGGAAGTCGGGGGTCAGCCGCCGTGAACGACCGGGCACGGCTGTTTCCTTGTGCCGGATGGAGCCCCCTCGATGTCCTCTGCGTCCCCTGTTCTTCCCTTTCGCGGTCTGATCTTGGACTTCGTCGGTGTCTTGACCGCTCCGGTGGGTCCGCCCCTGCGGCGCTGGTGTGTGGACCAGGGGTTGCCGGCACATGCGTGGGGCCACGTGTTGGGGCGGCATCCTGAGGGGCGCCGGCTGTACCGGGAGCTGGAGGCGGGGCGTCTGGGGCAGGCGGAGTGGAACCGGCTGACGGCTCTGCTGCTGGGGGTGGATGAACACGTTGATCTGATGGGGCGTGCGTGGGCGCGGGTACAGCCCGCGGTGGAGATGGTCGAGCTGGCGCGTCTGGCCCGTCGTGCCGGGGTGCGCACGGCCTTGTTGTCCAACAGTTTCGGACGCGATCCTTACGACCCCTACCGGGTGTTGGGGGTGGCCGGCTTGTGCGAGGTGGAGGTGTTGTCGGAGGTGGAGGGCCTGGCCAAGCCGGATCCGGAGATCTACCGGCGGACCCTGGATCGCATGGGCTTGGACGGCGGGGAGTGCGTCTTCGTCGATGACCGCGCGGAGAACCTCTCTCCAGCGGCCGAGCTGGGGATCACCGTCGTGCACGCCGATAGTAGCCCCGGCACGGCCGGCAGGGTCGCCGGCCTGCTGGGACTGCCGGGTGGTTGAGGTGCGTGGGGCCGACTACCCCAGGCGTGGCTCTGCCTGCGGCGGGGCGGGGCGGGAGCGCCATGGTTCCCCACACCCGACGTGGCCTCACTCGAAGGCCACGTCGACCCCGCAGATCCGTACCATCCGCCAAGGGCCGTGGGTGGTGTTGATGTCGGTGGCGTCTTGCAGGTCGCGCGGCCACAGGTCGGCGAACCTCTGCGACTGGGCCAGGTAGCGCAGGAACCCGACCGCGCCCAGGAGCCCGTCGACGTGGGAGACGTTCCAGCCTCCCCCGCCCCGGGCGGTGATCTGCGGGGCCGCCACACCGAGGGTGCTGGCATGATCGCCGGTGAAAGCGTCAATGAGGAGGCTGCGGACAGCGTCGGGGAGCAGTTGCGAGCTTCGCCGATGCGGGGCCCGGTACGGTCCGTGCAGCGGCAGGTGCTTCTCCCACTCCCAGATAGGGCCGTCGCCGGAGGCCGTGCAGGGGCGCAGTTGCAGTTCGATGCCGCGTGCGCTGCGGATCCGGCTGATCGACCTCTCCGAGTCGTGTTCGACGCTGTGGCGCAACGGGGCGGGCAGTGCTGTCGGGCAGGAAGGATCGGTCAACTGCTCGGTCAGGGCGGCCACGTGGTGGGGGCGCCCCCATTCCATGTTCAGGGGGCCAGCCCAGGAGAGCCCGCGCCACAGGTCCGCATGTCCGGCGAAACCCGTCACGTGGTGGGTGGTGAGAAGCCCGAGTCGGCGCAGCATGGCCGATCCCAAGCGGTACCAGTGCTGCGCGTGTGGGCCATGGAACCGCTTGCGGCGTCGGGCGAGGGTGTCGCGTTCCACGGCCGTGAGGCAGGTGGGATCCTGTGCCCACAAAGGGGTGCCGCGGTAGTCGTGCACGGCGTGGACGTGGGTGCGGGCCCAGCCCCACTGGGCGCGGGAGACGGGGATCGTGACGGTCGCGTCCTGTGAGAGCAGACGCAGTTCCAGGCGGTGTCCGCGGTGGCGGGCGCGCAGGCCGGGAATGCCGTGGAACTCGCCGTCGATGTCGGTGTAGGGCAACCACAGGGTCAGGGTGTCGGTGAGGTGGGGACGGGCGATCTCCAGCACCAGACCGTCCCGGGCGGGGGTGCGGCGTGTGACGGCCACCGGCACGTCATAGGGGGGACCCATGTAGATGAGGTCGCGCAGCCCCAGGAGCAGGTCGGTCTCCAGGTGGGCTTGGCCAAGGGTGGCCTCGGGGATGATCGACGACTCGGCAGGCAATGCGGCGATGGCCTTGGCTGCGGTCAGGTGGGTTTCCCCGGTCGCGGCGGCGCGTGCTCGGGCCAGGCTGATGTGACGGGACATGGAGACTCCCAGCGCCCCGGCCACGCTCGAAGAGGTCCTGTTGTCGCACCACAGGCAGATTGATGGGTGAGGGCAGGCGGTCCCGCCGTTTTGGCCTCGCGCCCCAACGCCGGGTGGAGTGGGGGAGGCGCGGCGCCCTCATCGCCGTGCGCACATGGTGGCACGGGATCGACGCTGAAGGCAACACGGCTGGCTCCGGCGCGCCGGCTGCTCGTCCTGTGCCCGTGCTCGCGGCCGGGGCGCTTTTCCGGGCCACCGCGGCACGGATTCCCGCTCGGCCCTGACCTGCAGGCGGGCCCGGTGCTGCCCAAGCAATGGCTGCGTTCGGTCGCTGCCCCTCACTAGGGTGGCGCTCCCGTACCGTTCACCCCCGGTGAGGAATCCATGCTGTCGACCGCCACGCCCACACCCCAGGCCCGTGCATGGGCATCCCGGATCGTTGCCGAATACGACATCCGTGACCGAGCCCAGGACATCCTCGCGCGCCTGTACGTGCCCGGCCTGCCCGAGGTCGTCACCGTCCTGCACACCGCGATCACCGACGCCGCCCTCCAGCACCCGCACCACAGGCCTCTCCCGCCTCTTGGCCCTGAGGTCCGGGCTGTCGCTGAAAGGCTCGATCCGGAGATGCGTTGGAGCGCGTTGCTGTGGTGTCGCCTGGCCGCCGGATATCAGACGATCTACTTCGCCGACGATCCTCGGGGCACCATCCATGGTCTGTACCTGAATCTGGTCACTCACCTGAAAGAGGAGGCAGGGGCCTGGGACGCCGTCCGGATGGGACTCCTGCTGGAAGCGGCATCGCAGTACCTGGTCCCCCTCGAGCACGTCCTCGATATGTGCGAGGACGCGCCTGACGCGGCACTTCGCCCCCACCTGGAGCGGCTGCGCGACTTGTACGCCCAGGCCTGCAAGGGGTCCGCTCTGTTCACCCGGACAAACCCGGCCTTCCAGGGGTCCCAGATCCGGTTGGCGCAGCTCCTGCTGCGCCTGGATGCCCCCCTACCCCTGGGCGAACTGTTCGCCCCGGCGATGTGTTCGGCGACGTGCTGCGCTGTAAGTATCCCGACCTGTGCGCGACCCCGGGCCTGGCCGGTCTGGTCGCGGGCCTGCTCACCCCGCCCGGGACACACCCCTCCAAAGCGTGGTGCCGCCGGACCACCGGCCTGTTGGACGCTCTGGAGGATCCCGCGTCGACCGTCAGGGAGATGCTCACTCTGATCCCGGCCCTGCCCGCCGCGCCGGCCGAGAGCGGGGAGACCCACTCGCCCTATCTGCGGCCGCACGTCCACGACATCCTCACCGGCATGCTCTGGTGCGTCGACCTGCTGCCCCGGGAATCGACGCCCTGGGCTGCGCAGGTCCTGGAGAGGCTGACCGTGTTCACCGGTACGGGGCCGGGCGGATCCAAAACGCTGCGCTCGGAGCGGATGGCCACCGCAGCCGTGAGGGTCCTCGGTGGGCGCGGAGGCGGTCAAGAGAAGCAGGCGCTGACCAGGATCCGTGCCGAGGTCACGAAGAAGACCCTGTTGAAGCCCATCGACACGGCGCTGGCGAAGATCAATGTCTAACGGAAGACGGCCCGGGAGGTGAAGTCCGACCTGGCCGAGGCGATGGTTCTTACCGGGGTTCCTGTGGTGGCAGGGCCGACCCGTCTGTGGTCGGACCCCGCCACCGTTGGGGAACCGGGGTGTCAGGGTGTCGCATCACGGCGCAGAAGCGTCTTGCACAGTTCCAAGCGGTGCGGACGGGGAAGGCAGGCAGGCGCGCAGTAGGTCGAATATGGCGGTATAGGTCGGGCCCCGTCACCACGCGTGATGGGGGCCGATGCTTTCTTGCTATTCGCCGAGATTCAGGGTGAGCATGAGGGCGGACCATTCCCCGGTGCCGAAAGCAAGGCAGGCCAGATCACTGTTCCGAGTGTCCCTGACCAGGGTGCGGGGGCCTTCGGCGACCTCCACGCACTCGGAGCCCACGTTTCCGGAATAGCTCGACTTGTGCCACCGGAGATCAGCTTCTTCGGTCATGTCGCTTTCTTGATCAGCTCTCACAGTAGGGTGCGCACCGTCTTTTCGGAGAGCGCGTTCGTGGCCAGGGAATCGAATCTGGCCCGGGCCAGGGCGGTCGCCGGGAGGTTGGTCGCGATGTTCCCGGTGGCCAGGGTCTCCAGGTACTGGATCGTCCCGTGAAACTCGGTCTCCATGAGCGTAGAGGAGTCGGCCAGTTCGGCATGAGCCCCCTCGGAGAAGGGCATGACCTGCACCGTGATGTGGGTGCGTTCGGTGGCCTCGAGCAGGTGCTCCCACTGCTGGACCATCACCTTCGGACTCCCGACCATCCTGCGCAGCGCGCCCTCGTCGATGATGAAGTGGAGCCCGGGCGGGTGTTCCTGGTCCAGGATCTGCTGTTGTTCCAGGCGCTGGGCCATCATGAGGTCGATCTCCGCCGCCCCCTTGGGGTATCGAGGCTCCCAGGACCGCGCGGGCGTACTCGGGGGTCTGCAGACCGGGAGCGACCTGGCAACTGCGGAACCGCTCACCGGGGTTCGCTGCATGTGCAGGGATGGCCGAGGCCATGTGCGTGTCTCCGTGGTCAGGGAACGGAAAGGGCTCCGGCCCGGTCGAGCAGCCCCTGGGGCAGGTAGCCGCTGTCGATGCGCACCTCCCAGCCCCGCATCCGGGCCAGACAGGCCAGGGTCAGTGACCGCCGGTCCACCAGCCCGTCCGAGCGTCGGGCCTGTTCCCCGAAGGAGTACGCGTCCCGGTACGCCTCCAGGGCATCGGCCAGGGCCAGGTTGAAACCCTCCTGGTCTTCGGCCACCAGCTGGGAGAGCGCGATCACCGGGGGCGGCGGGGAACCGGGGCGGGTGTGGCCGGCCAGCGCTTCCAGTGCCGCGTCGAGAGCCTCGCGCACACGCGGGCCCGGTACCGCGCCGGGACCGGTCGGGGCGGACCGCAGGTAGGTCAGCAGCGCGACCCCGTAGCGGAGAAAGACGGAGGTGCCCGGGCCGCCCGGGCGCGGGAAGAGTTCCTCCGGCATGCCCAACAGCGCCTCCAGACGTTCGGGTGACCCTGAGATCAGGGCGTACTCCACTGCGGTGGCGAGCCGGTTCCCGGACACACCGTTGCGGGGTCCGAACGTGCGCAGCACGGCCGTGGACTCCCCCAGGGCCACCTCGACGCTCTCCCCTCCCGCTGCGGTGCAGGCGAAGGCGGCCGCGGTGAACTGGGAGGCATGCGTGAACGCGGCGAGCTGTCGGGGGTGACGGGCTTGGGGATCGACGGACAGGGACCGGCCGAAGGTGAGCTGCTCGAAGTCAGCGTAGCGCATCAGGTCGTCGGCAGTCCTGTAACGGGAGGTATCGGCCTGCGCGGCCTCTCCCATCCAGGTGTCGTTGCGTTTGAAGAGCTTCTCGACCGTCCAGTTACCGGTGGAGGCTTCGGCGGGGTGGGCGACCTCGATCGGCCCTTGGGCCAGCAGGCGCAGCGCTTCGGGGTCCTTGTCCGCACCGTAGGGGCCGACCCGAAGGCCGCGGCCGCCCTGGACGAGGTGCCGGGGCAGGTAGTCGGTGTCGAAGGGCATCGTCCAGCCCTCCACCCGCACCGCCAGGGCGGCGAAGGCGAGCTCGGCCACCGGGAGCAGTGCGTCCAGGTCCTCGCTGTCGCGATTGTCGCGGAGCCACGCCAGCCGCATGGCCATGAGGGACCAGAACAGCTGCTCGTTGCGGCTGAGCAGGGCGTGCAGGAAGAGCAGTTCGAAGTCGACCGCGGCCAGGTCGGGGAGGCCTTTCTGGGACCCCTCTTCCAGGGAGGCGAAGAAGGGCGCCATCGCGGACTCCACGTACCCCGTCAGCTGGTCGCGCTCGGCGCCCAGTCCCGGGTAGACGTAGAACGCGAGCGCTCGGTGCAGCACCTGATCCTCGGTGAAGCCCGCGGCGAACTGGACGAGGGGGCCTTCGTAGGCGTCGCACAGGCCGGAGATGACGCACAGGTACAGTGCGTGAGCCCACCTGCCGGGAGCGATCGGCCGCTGGCCCCGGGGTTTTTCTCCGTACTCTTCGAGGTCCCGGTAGGAGACACCGGTCCCGGTGTAGGTGAGGTGGACCGAGACCTCGACGGAGGTGGGCGCTCCGTCCAGCAGCAGCGCTCCGGTGAAGGCCTCCGCGGCCGAGTACAGGGCGGCCCGGATGTCGGCTTTTGCTTCCGGGTCGGTGGCGGACCGGGCGGCGGCGTAGGTGACCAGGTCGCGGCCGATCATCTTCCAGCCGAACCCGTCCCGGCCGCTGTGCTGCTGGTCGTTGACGTCCTGGCCGATCCTGTCGGCGAAGTCGTCCAGGGCCTCCCCGATCGCTTTCTCGTCGACTCGGTGGCGTTCGATCCGCAGGGTCACAGGGCCCTCGTTTCCAGTCGGCTGTTCCGTGCGTGGGGCAGAGTCTGGCACGGCGCCACGACAGGAGCCCTTCAGGAGCGTCAGCGCCCTACACAGAAGTGGCCCCGACGTCCCACTGGAAGATCGTGCGAGGGCACCCAGCCGGCCGCGGACACGAGTTCTTGGAGCGGATCACGCGTATCAATCGACCATGGACGCGCCCGCTACGGACTCGCAGCGGTCGTCTTCAACGTGGTTCGTGAGATGGAGGCGACCGTTGTGGGGGCAAGCGACTACGCCCACACGCTCACCCGGCGTCTGGCCGAACTGGCCTGTCGCAGCGTCCACCTCATGGTGTCAGGTGCGGGTACGCATGCTTGAGACGGCAGACCAGGTGGGTGGCTGCCTGGTCGCAGATCACCGTCAGTTCCTCGGTCAGTGAGGCGGGCTGGTCGGCCCGGACCAGCTCAGCCTGCCGGACACGCTCGCGTAGGGTCTGACGCTGCCGGAGGCTCAGCTCTTCTCCGACCACCGGAGAACCCAGGACCGCGGTTGCCGCGTTTGCGTCGTTGCTTCCCATGACGGTGTCGATCACGTGGGAGACGAGAGCGCGGTGGCCTGGGGCCAGCTCGCAGGCCAGCACGCCTGCACGGGCGGCGAAGACGGCGCCACCTGGTGTGGGCGGTAGTTCGATGAGGTGGCGGGCCATAGCGGTGACGGCGTCAGCAGGGTCGTGACCCGCCACGCGCGCGCTCGCCGCGGTCAGGCAGGCGGCTACAGCCTGCTCCCACGGCTCATTGCACACGGTCCCTTCCAGAAGGATCCGGGCTGCGTCGGGATCTTGGCGGTGGAGTGCGGCCAGAACGGCGACCTGGCGGCCGTCCAGGAGGCGGGTGCCGATGCCGTTGTAGCGGTGAAGGTGTTCGACGGCGTCCTGCCAGCGGTCGGCGACACACAGGGCGCGGGTGCCGTCGGCGAGCATGACCGCCCAGAGGAAACGGCGTAGCTCGGTGCGCTCGCTCGGGCTGGTGACCAGGTCTGCCACCGGGCAGGTTCGTCCTTGCACCTGGGCGGGCTGCCCGGGGGTGGTGGCGGTGAGCAGGGATTCGAACACCGTGTGGGCCGCGGTGGGGTGGCCGGTGCGGATGGCCAGGCGGCCGAGGTTCACCAGTGGTTGCAGGGCCAGGAGTGCGGTTTTCGCGGTTAGGGGCCCGGCTGAGGCGAACACGTCGTACTGCTGCCAGCACAGGGCCTCGGCGAGGTCCGGTTGGCCGGTGTCGCTGGCGACCAGGGCGGCTTTGTTCATCGCCTCGCAGGTGCGCGTCATCCCCTCCTCAGGGTTAGGGGCCTGGTCGGCCTTGTGGACAAGGCCGTTGAGTTCGGTGAGCCGTTGTCGCAGCGGGAGCGCTGGGGGACGTGGGCGAGGGACCAGCGGGATGTAGCGGATCGCTGGTGGGAGTTCCTGACCGGTCACAGGTGCACCGTTTCGGGGTCGAAGATGGTTCGGGCCGCGGTGTGGGAGAGCACCGCCTGGGTGGGGGCCGGGATGCCGAGGCGGTTCCAGCAGAAGATGACGTGGTGGGCCAGGACTGCGCGGAGCCCGCGTTCCAGTCGGCCGCGGGTGTGGAGGTCGGCCAGCTCGCGCCCGCAGTCCTGGAACGCCTGTGCCCAGGGAGCGAATCCGGCGAAGGCTCCGGTGGTGAAGTGCGGGGCGTGGGGGCCGGGGTCGACGCTCAGCAGGCGGTGTACTTGGTGGTGGATCTTCTCCGTGGGCGGGCGGGTGGTGGGTAGGTGGCGGGTGGCGGACACGCGGTCCCAGACGTCGCCCTGCTCGTAGTGGTCCAGGCCCGCGGAGCGCATCAGGGTGTGGCACAGCAGCAACGACACCTCCTTGCGCCGGTCCGGCCCTCCTTCGGAGGTGGCGAGGAACTCCATGAGGTGGCGGGTGTCGGCGCAGAAGAGGGTGTGGGCGGCTTCCATGGCCGCAGTGCCGCCGAAGGCGCGGGGCTCGGGTTCGTACACGACATGCGTCCACCGGCGCAGGTGCCCGTCGGCGGTGAGACCGTCCAGGAGCTCGGTTACCCGTTCCTGGAGGATGATCTGTTCGGTGGTGTCGTGGGGAAGGTGGATGCGGCACCGCCAGGCGTCCTTGCGCATCACGAACCAGCGGAAGTCGGCCAAGGCGGGGGCCAGGTGGTGGACGCCGGCGTGTTCGGCGGTGGCCGGGTCGGGGAATTCGATGTTGACCTGCAGCCACGCACCGGTGCGAGTGGGGTCGGTCTTCATCGTCGTGTCCTTCCAGGAGGTGGTCAGGCCAGGGCGAGGTAGGCGTCCCAGGGCACGCCGGGCGCGGTGCCGGTGGCGTAGGTGTGCAGGGCCAGCGCGATCCCGGCGCGGCCGTCGAGGAACTCGGGGTCCGGGCTGTGGTGGCCGTCGGGTTCGAGACGGTCGATGAGGGTGAGGGCGATGCGGTCCAGGTCCTGTGTCAGCGGCGCGTCGGGGGCATCGGCGTTGATGCGCCAGGCGCAGTGCAGCAGCCCGGCCCATCCGTGGCAGAGCCCGAGGTCGGTGAGGGTGTCGAGCTGGGAGGCGTCGCGCAGGCAGTCGGCCATCGCCTGCTCGGCCTTTGCCCGGCGGCCGTGGTCGCCCAGGGCGATCCCGGCGAGTTGTTGGGCGCGGGCCAGGCCGGGGGTGCCGTAGCACCAGGAGGGCCGCTGCGCGGTGGAGGGGGCGGTGGAGGGGGCGGTGGTCGGGCCAGTGCTCCACCGTCGGGGGGTGATGTAGTAGGGCCACCACGTCCCTTGCGGGCCGGTGTGGCGCCGGGTGTCGAGGACGTTGAGGATCCGGCCGATGGCGTCGGTGTGCCCGTCGACGGTGACCCCGTGGTGCAGCGCCAGCGACAGTACCGCCAAGGGGGCGGCGATGCCGTGGGCCGTGCCCAGGTTGAGGTGTCCGCCGGGGAAGTCGGGGTCGAGGTGGTTGTGGGGGGACTGCTCGGTCCACCAGCCTGGCCGCTGGTCGGGGTCGTCGGGCAGTGGAAGGGTGAGCCGTGCCAGGTAGGTGAGCGCTTGGGCGGTGATGTCGGCGTCGGGGTGGGTGTGCAGGTGGTAGGCGGCGAGCCCGGTGAGTCCTTGGATGAGGTCGAACTCGGCCAGGGTGGGGAGCTCGTCTCGGTCGAGGCGGGCGTGGGCTTGGTCCAGCCGGTGGAGGGTGAGGCGTGTGGTGGCCTCGTCCAGGCGGGTGCGTGCTCGGGCCAGGTGGGTGGGCGAGGTCGCGGCGATGGTGGTGAGCAGACCCAGGGCGGGGGCTCCGGACCACAGGGTGGCGGTGTCACTGCCGTTGACCGGACCGGACAGGGCGCGGGTGAGCCAGGCCTTGGCGGTGTTCCAGGACCCGTGTCCGGTGCGGGCGGCCTCGATGTGGGCCAGCGCTACGCCTGCGGTGCCGCCGCCCAGGGAGGAGGGGCGTTGGCGCAGGGCCGGTTTGTCGGGCAGGAACCGCACGTGGTCGGGGTCTGTGAGGCTGTCCAGGATCGTCCGGGCAGTGCTGTGCGCCCGGTTCGCGGTGGTGGTGGCGGTGGTCACTGGGGCTCCTTGGTACGGGCGTTCCAGCTCAGAGCGGCGGCCCGTGCCAGTGCCAGGCATGCCCGTTCGGTGGCCGGGTCGGGGCCGAACAGCCGGGTCGAGTGCAGGTGCAGCAGGTCCGGCAGCACTTCCGCGGCGGTGAAGCCGAGGTCGGCGAGGGCCTTGGCGTAGGCGCGGGCTGCTTGGGCACGTTGCTCCCAGGCGTCCCGGATGGGGGCGGGAGGGCCGTCGTGGTCGGGGTCGGTGAGCGTGATCGTGTGCGCTGCCTCGGTGCGGTCGGTGGTGCCTGCGGGTGCGTGGTCGATGAGCCACCGTCGGGCATCCGGTGCGTTTCCGAGAAGGTGGTGGGCGAGGTCGGTCATGCTGGCGGCCGCCCACACGCGCGTGCCTGCCTCGGTCTGGTCGGTGGCGAGTTGGGCGGCGACCGCGCGGGAGTCGGCGACGAACAAGGCCTCGGCGGCCTCCATCGCGGTACCGGGCCCGAACCTTCCGGACTCGGGGGTGTAGGTGTCGTGGACGACGGCGGCGACCTGGCCTTGGGCGCGGAGGTCACGTGTCCAGGCGTGCACGGCCTTGAGTTGTTCGGGGTCCTTGATGTGGACCCGTACGCGCAGGTGAGGATCGGGGTCCCGGTATCGCAGGAACCACCAGGAGAGCGGCGTTCCGGTAGCAGACAACCGGGGAAGCCCCCCGGTGATCAGGGCGGTGGCGTGGTCGGGGTGGCCGTACAGCTTCACCGAGCACCACCCGGCTTCGCCGGGCAGGTGCTCTGGGCTGCGGGGGTGAGCCGATCCGGGGAGGGGCCGGACCGGGCTCGGTGCCTGGTTCGCGGTCACGGTCGCGACGATCTCGTGGGCGCGGCCTCCGATCCAGCCCAGGTCCTGGTCGGTGGACGCCTCGCGTAGGAAGATCCTCCCGGCCTGGACCAGCCCGGTGCGCACCAGGTCCTGGTGGGCGGGCAGGCGCAGATCCACCCGCAGGCGCTGGTCGTTCTCCCCCATCTCCACCTCGTCCGGGACCCGGTGGGTGGTTCGCCACCGGTCCAGGTGGTCGGCCCATTCCTGCCACGGCGCGTGGGGGCCGGGAAGGGTGTGGGCGTCCAACCGCCACCGGGCGGGGGCCAGGACGCATCGCCGCCACCGCACCCGGGGCAGGTAGGGCAGGTGGGTGGCGGCTCCCCAGGAGAAGGGGACGGGAACGGCGGTGAAGGCCCAGGGCAGCTCGGCGAGGAACCGCATCCGGGGGTGGGCGGCGCGGGTGAATTCGAGGGCGTGGAATACGACCGGCTCCACCGGCCGCAGCCCGTGGCGGGTGACCAGGTGCAGGCGGTGAGGGTCGGCGGTGACGGCGAGGTCGTCCAGTCCCAGGGCGTTGGGGTCGGCCGGGTGGTGCTGGCCCAGCGCCAGGCGGGTCGGCAGCACCGTGGGGGTGCGCGCTACCTGGTCGCCGCGCGTGGATGCCGCCGGGCAGGTGAGCTGGGCCAGAATCGCGTCCTGGCGCAGGGTGGGCAGATGCCGGTACAGGTCGATCAAGGGGTCCCGGCCGGAGGGTGGCAGCAGGTCGAGGAATCGGCCCACGGTGGTGCCGGCCCCGCGGGAGGCCCCGGCGACCACGACACGGAAGTCACCGGCGTCGAGGGCTTCCCGGCTGGTGGCGTGAACACGCACCCGCAGTTCGGTGTGCGGCCACACGGTGTCGAGCGGGGTGGCGCCGAGGCGGTCCCGGAGGTGGTCGTCCACCACGACCTCGCCCGTCCCGTCCCAGGTGGCCTGTTGTGCCAGGCCGAGCAGGACGGCGTCGCGTTCGGACAGCGCCTGGGCTGGGGGCGTGGGAAGCCGGGAGCCGTGGAACCCGGTGGGGAGCCCGAGTCCACAGTCGGGGTCGGTCACCTCGGTCACCGGTACCACTGCTCCGATCCCGTAGCGTTCGCAGAATCGCCGGTGGTAGTCGGCCCAGGCGGGAGTGCCCTGGCGGACGGGAGACAGGCGGGCGAGCACTCCGGCGGCGTCCTGGATCTGCCAGGCGACGGTGCGCGGCAGGTCCAGGTCGCTCTCCAGCCGCAGGTCCACGCTGGTCGGGGTGTCCACCGGTGCCACACCGGCGAGTGCGGTGCGGGCGCGGCTCATCGCGGCGGCCCGCACTGCGGGTTCGGGTGCATGGTCGTGGTCCGCGAGGCTCCGTTGCGCGGTCTCCAGGTGGGCGAGGACCGTCGCGGCGTGCGGGTACCGGTCGGCGCCGGCGTCGCGCGCGGCTGCGATGAGGTGCCCCAGCGGGTCGGGGGTGTCCATGGGCGGGTGCAGGCAGGTCAACAGCACCCGGTGACGCACCAGCGTGCCGACCAGGGCACGGACGGCGTCTCCCCGGTCGGGGAACGCCGTGTTCAGCGCGGCCTCCACCTGGGCCCAGGACGTGGGGGTGCGGGCCGTCTCCAGGGCCATGCGCGCGGGGGCGGTCAGCCGCAGCGAGGAACGCCTGCCGTGGTCGGCGCCGGATTCGGGTTGGTGCTCGATGAGGATCCGGCCAGCTCGCACCACAGCGAGGGTGTTGGCGACGACCGACAGGTGGGCGGTGAACTCCGGCTCGCAGGTTTCCAACCGATCGACGGCCGCCGCGGTCCAGGCCGCGCTCACCCGTGCCACCGGCCGGTGGTCGACGCCAACGTTCCCGGATACGGCGGAGGTGAACCGGGTCGGGGCCACCCCGGCGAACGACCCGAACGGCGCGGCCCGGCTCTGGGCGCGCAACACGTACCGGGCGCAGGAGCGGGCCACCCGCGCGAGGTCACGCCCGCTGGCGCCGCCATGGCAGACGTGGTCGATCCGCTGGAAAAGGATGGGGCCGGCGTCGCTGATCGCTGCTCCCAGCACCGGATGGTCGCGCACCTGCCGCAGCCATCCGACCCACGCACTGCGGTGCTCGGGGCTGTCGGCGGGGCCGTCAGGCCACAAGGGGAGGTCGTGGGGGGCGGCGAGCGCGGAAGCGCGCAGCACGCCGCTGGAGTGGGCGGTGAATCGGGGGTGCACGGGCGCTCCTTGAAGAGGGGATGACCCGGCGCCGCTGGCTGCGGCGCCGGGGTTTCAGCGAAGGGCCGTCCTAGGGGCAGGTGGTGGAGCAGGCGCTCTCACACGTGGAGCCGCAGTTGTCCCCGGTCAGGTTGAGCAGGGAGTCGAGCCGAGGGGCGCTCTCGATGACCTCGACGTCCAGGTCGAACCCGTCGGCGTCGACCTGGTGGTGGTCCAGAGACATACTTGTCTTCCTTTCGGGTGGAGGGGCACACCCCGGGGTGGGGTGCGTTCAGGGCCAGGCCAGGACGGTGCGTGTGTGCGGCTTGTCCAAGACCCGGACCCGGTTCGTGGGGAGGTCAGCGTCGGGGGTGCCGCTGGGCCAGACCTCGATGCGGGCCATGGATCCGTCGTGCCGGTCCCAGGCGCGCAGGACGTCGATGTAGTTCTGGGCGGCGTCTTGGCCACGGGGTCCGTAGGCGAACACGCCGATCTCGAACCGGCCATCGCCCAGGGAGCGTTTGGTGCGCACCGCCACGCTCCCGTCGTCGGCGAGCACCACCGGCACGGGCTGGCGGGCCAGGGGCCCGGAAGGCCCGTGCTCGAGGACGTCGCCGGCCACGTGCAGCATCGCGTACCGGTCGGCGTGGGCCGCGGTCCACAGGTGCAGCCGGTCGGGGTACGTGAACTCGATCCCCGGCCAGAACTCCTTGCGAGGGCCGTGCAAGGAGTTCCGCAACGCGGCCACGTCCACGGGCTCCTCTGCGCCGTACAGGGCGATGTCGTCCCCCTGCACGGCGATCCCGCGCTCCTCGTGCGCACCCGCGCCCTGCATGGGCACGAACACGGTGAGGTGGTGATCGGGGCGACTGGCCAGGTGATCGCCGACGCGGTCGAATCCGACGGTGCGGCTCACCCCGCGCAGCCGCATCGGGGTGACCAGGCGGCCGTGGTCGGTGAGCTGGGCGGTCCAGGCCGGCGGCAGGTCCCACGCCCTGACGGTGACGATGATGCGGTCGTAGGGGGCGAACGCCTCCACGCCGTACTCGGCGTCACCGGTCACCACGCGCACATCCTTGTACCCGGCCTCATCCAGATAGCGGCGTGCCCGGTCGGAGACCTCGGGGTCGATGTCGATGGTGGTCACTTCACCGCCGACCCCGACCAATTCGGAGATCAGGGCGGCGTTGTATCCGCCCGAGCCGATCTCCAACACCCGCATGCCCGGTCCGAGCCCGGCCTGGTCGAGCATCATGGCCTGCACCCGCACCGCGGACATCGAACTGGTGATGAGGCCGTCCCCGGTCCGCTGGACGGGTGGCGCGTAGTCGGTCGCATACGCGTCCTCCAGCGACACCTCGGGGACGAACACGTGCCGGGGAACCTTCCTGAGCACATCCGCGACCTCCGCCGAAATCGGCGGCATGCCCCACTCCTCCTGCAGCCGGAGCAGGGTGTCGACCATCTGCCGGCGGATCTTCTCCACCTGCCCGGGGTCGGAGCTCACATCGGTCATGGGCATCTCATTCCTGTGTCGGATGGTCGAGGTCGTGTGCGGCTGTCACGGTGGCCCGAGCGTGTGTCCGCTCCAGCACGAAGATCACATCGGCAGGGCGGGCCGCTGCCGGGGCGGA
Source organism: Nocardiopsis changdeensis (assembly GCF_018316655.1). Lineage (GTDB taxonomy): Bacteria > Actinomycetota > Actinomycetes > Streptosporangiales > Streptosporangiaceae > Nocardiopsis > Nocardiopsis changdeensis. The sequence goes on from NZ_CP074133.1 coordinate 4,147,122, forward strand.
TCCGTGCCCGTGCACCCACCATGCACAGAGCTCCCAAGAAAAGCGATCAGCGCGCTGATAATCTTTATCAGTTCTCTGATAATCACCCCGTTACGGGACATGAGGCCTGATCGGACACCACCAGAAGCGGCGGGGGAACATGGAATTCCCAGATGACATGAATTGCCGATTAGCGGCAGTTCGCACCGCAACCCACGCCTTGGGAGCTCGGCGGCCCAGGGGGTCGCTAGGGTGAGCCGGGCGTGAGATCTACCCGGGTAGAGGCAAGGGGTGTCATGGTGCGGTCTGTGGTGTTCGACGTCGGTGAGACGCTGCTGGACGACACCCGGGAATGGGCACGGTGGGCGGACTGGCTCACCGTCCCCCACCACACGTTCTCCGCCGTGCTCGGCGCGGTCACCGCCCAGGGCCGCAACAACGCCGAGACCTTCCAGTACTTCCGGCCGGGGTTCGATCTGGCCCGGGAGCGGCAGCTGCGGGAGAAGGGCGACTTCGGCACCGGAAGCGACCAACCCCACTGGGACCTGGAAGCAATAGGAGTCAAGTACTCCGACCCGGTCTGGTTGTAGGCCGCGCTCCTGGTGCTGCGGTGCAAGCCGATCTTCCTCAGGACCTGCTACGCCTCATGCGACGGCTCCCTCCGAAGAGGACCCCGAGAGCGCTTCAAGCCACACCGAACCTCCCAAAGACGTCCCTGTTTCTGCGTCGCCACGTTCTTGACTCTCTGCACGCCCGCCTCCGCCGCAGGCGTAAGGGCCGTACAGAGCGGCGTGCTCCACCGATGAACGGGACCCAGGCCTAGGCACCCCGAGGGCCGAATCCCTATCGCTGACCGTATGAACCGGTGGACCCAGGATCAAGGAAGTGGTCACTCCTGGTCAACGACGACCCCGAGAAAACTGAAAAAATGAGGTGACCCGAATTTCGAGCCCCTCGACCGGGACGCCCCGGCGAGCGAAAACCAGCGAGGAACACCTCCCCATGCTCAAGAAGATCATGCCCGCCGCCGCCGTCGCCGCAGCCGTGATGTCCACCGGTCTGGTATCGGCAGCCCCGGCTTCCGCCGCCACGGCCGCAGCGAACATGACGATCTCGACCGGATCAGGGACGATGCAGTTCATCGACGACGGGGACGTCTTCAAAATCTGCGACACCGCCCCCAATGATGGCTCCCCCGTGTTCGGAGCGGTTTTCTACAATTCCTACTGGGACACGTCCGGACACAAGAGGGTAATGACGATCCTGGACAGCAGCGACAGCGGGTGCAACAAAAAGGGATACAACATAGGAAACTCCGGCGTATACACTTTCGTCATCTGCCCAGGAGAGTGGCCGACCAGCGCCTACCAGAACTCCAGGGGCTGCACCCATTCCAGGGAATTCAATGAATAAATAGCGCAGATAAGACTCCTCCGTCCGGCGCGATGCCGTGCGGGGGGCTTTCTGCTTTCCGGGGAGGAGGTCCAACCCGTGGACGGAAGCCCCGGTCCGCAACCGCCGATCCGCCCCGTACCGGACGACCGTGGCCCCGGGCGGTTCCAGCGAAACGGGTCAGGGCGCCCGCCCCCACCGAGGCGGGAACGTAAGGCGCTTGAAAGGCGGGCTTCCTAGACTGCACCCACGAAGCCCGGGCCCGTTGAAGGCAGGGGCCCGGACAGAGAGGGTGGTCCGTGACCGCAACCGAGTTCGACACCGGGACGATCGACGCCGCGGAACGCTACGAACTCTGCCGCGAACTCCTGTCCACAGTCCCCGTCACCCCCATGGAGCTCACCGGCTGCGACCCGGACGGCTTCGGCATGGTCCAGCGCGACCTCCACTTGGGCGAGGTGCGTGTGTGGAACATGGCCTTGCATCCCGCGGTGCTAAAGCGTACCGAGGAATTGATCGACCGCTCCGACCCCGGTACGTACAACCTCTGCTTTCTCCAGCGGGGCCGAATGGTCAACATCCAGAACGCGCAGGAGTCGGCCTACGGGCCCGGGGACCTGCACGTCATCAACACTTCCCGCCCGTTCGAGCTGACCGCGTGGAACGAGGGCGCCCCCGTCGTGTGCACGGGTGTCGAGCTGCCCCACCACCTCCTACCGCTGCCCCGGGCCCACACCCACCGACTCACCGGACGGCGAATGGCCGGCCGGGAGGGAATCGGCGGACTACTGACCGGCATGCTCACAAGCCTGACCGGGGCACCCGGGCCCTACAGCTCCACCGACGAGATGCGCCTGGGGACAGTGGTCGCTGACTTGGCCGCGGCGCTGTTCGCTCAAACCCTGGAGGCCGAAGACGCCTTGGAACCGCGGAGCAGGCGACGCTCCCTGGTCCTGGAGATCCGCGGCTTCGTCCAACGCAACCTGCACGATCCTGAGCTCACTCCAGGGGCCATCGCCGCCGCGCACCACATCTCCGTTGGCTACCTGCACCGCCTCTTCCAGGAGGAGGGGCACACCGTGGCGGCATGGGTGCGGGAACAGCGCCTGGAACGGGCCCGCGGCCTCCTGGCCGACCCAGCACTCGCCCCGGTACCGATCCACCGTGTCGCCGCACGTTGCGGGTTCACCCAGCCCGAAGTGTTCAGCCGGACGTTCCGCCGGACGTTCGGAATGTCACCCAGGGATTACCGGCACGGGAGGAAGTAAGAAGACCGTTTCCCCTGACAGCGCTGATCTCGCTCGTACAGGGTTGGGTTCTCGACTCTGCTTCTTCGGCTCATCTGTGTTGACATGGTCGCGCCAGGGGGAGTCGATGCTGTTCAGATCGAGATGTTGGCACCATGGCCGTGCAGGTGTGGTGTCCGCAGAGAAACCGGCGAACCCGACAAGGATGTGCTTGGCCTGTTTTCAGGTCGCTGGCGTCCACGGCCAAGGGCGAGGGCCTCGATGGCCGCGTAGGCAGTCGATTCTCAGCTGGGCTTCCTTGCGCATGTGCTCTTGTGATGAATGTTGGACGAAATATAGCGTCATACGCAGTTCTCGGATGTCCCGTAGAGTAGAGAAACCGGGCCAGGCCCTGACGTCGTCGCCCCCATACACCTGAACGAAGCTGCGGTAGTCGCTTTCCGAAAGCCACGGCACCGAGTGGGTCTTCATCGCGGTGGATACCAGGTCCCACTCCGGTGGACCGACCGAGCAGCGCTCCAGGTCGAGGAGAAGCGTGCCGTGGGCATGGCGGGCAATGTTGCCGGTCCATGCATCGCCGTGGACCACGGTATGTCTCAGGCCGGCGGGGAGCGTCTTCCACGCCTGTTGCAACTCGGCGAGACGCTCGCGCAACCAGGCCACGTCAGCGTCGCTGAGCCCGGCGGCGTCGTCGATGCGTTGGGGCAGTCGCACGAACGGGTCGAGCCGTCCCAGGTTCAGGTGGTCGGGGACCGGTAAGGCGTGAAGGGTGCGCAGAAGGTGTGCGACGTCCTCAACGGTGCCGGGGCCGTGCTCGGGCAGTTCTTCCCAGAAGGTGATGGCTCGATTGTCGATGATGATGGGCTGGTCGACATCGAGAGGGGTGACGACTGGGAGTCCTTGTGTGGCGAGCCAGCGGGCGATGGCCACTTCTCGGTGTGCGGCACGGGCTTGTCCAGGCCGGGAGATACGGGCGACGAGGCCGGACAGGCTGAGGATGGCGTTCTCGCCCAAGCGGATAGGGCGTGCTTGCTCCGGTGAGCGGGGGATGCCGGCTTGGCGCAGTGCTGGGGCGAGCAGTTGTTGGTATTCGGCCGCGGGGGTCAAGGTCGTGGTCTGCTTTCGATCCGGTCCATGATGAGTCGGCTCAGCTCTGGTGCGGTGTCCGAAGCTGTGGTCGCGAGTTCCCGAAGGTCGTCTTCGGCGCGGCGGGAGCGCACCTGGCCCATGTCATCCAGGGCACGTAAGGCAGTGTCCTGGCCCTGTTCGGTGTCGCTGCGTGTCTGCAAGGAGGCGAGTTTGATGCCGGAGATGGCCCGGGAGCGGCGGTAGGCGTCCGAGTGGCCTTCCACTGCCGACTGGAGGCGGTCGTGGGCCGGTTTCGCGGGGTGCAGGTTCTCCACAGCCAGATCCCAGAGTGCGTGGCCGGTATCTCCTGCGTGCTGGGCGGCATCGTAGTAGGCCATCCATTCCGGAACCTGGGGGCCGCCTTGGGCGGCGAAGGCTTCGTCGGCGTGGGCCACAGCGGTGAGGGTCTGCTGGGTATCGCGGAGTTTGGCGAAGGCGCGCGCTCTGGCAGTCAGGAGCATGGCGACCTCTGGTGGCGAGAGGCGGTCGGAGCGCACCAGAGCGAGCTCGGCGAAGGTCAGGCCGGCTTCGGGGTCGCCGCACCAGATCTCCTGACGGGAGCGGTGCGACAGGACTTTGGCACGTAGGTGCCAGTCGTTCGCCTCCTCGGCTGCGCGGGTGGCGAAGGTGAACATGCGCCGTGCTTCGTCGTGGGCGTAGGCGTCAAAGGCCATGAACCCGCAGACCATGGCGAGCCTAGCCACGGCGGAGAAGGTGTCCTCCCGCAGGGCTGAGGGGATGGTTCGGTCCAGTAGGGAGACGGCCCAGCGCAGGTGTGCGGTGACGGCGGCGCGTACGCCTGCGCCGCCGTAGGTGTGGTCCCAGCTGGAGAAGACGGCGGCGGCTTGGTGGACCTCGTCCAGCTCTCCAGGGGTGACCCGGGTCGTGTCGGTGCCGAACCCGGGCAGGTTGATGAGAGGAGCGGTGATAACGCTGGTGCCAGCCACTTCGAGGAAGTCTCGTCGCTTCACATCTTCCAGCTTCCCCGGTGCGTTCCCGGAGGAGGAGGTGCTACCCGAGGTCGCATCAGTGAAGGCGGACACATCAGCAGATCCAGGCTGCCGAAGAGCCCCCAGACCTTCAAGGGCGGCCTTCACCTTGTCGAGGTGCTTGATGGTCGTCTTGCCCGAGACGATGCCGGACACCGACGGCTGGGAGATGCCAGCCATCCGGGCCAGTGCGGTCTGGGACAGGTCCGTGTGCCGGCGCAGCAACCGGATCAGCTCACTGGGATCCCGATCCCCCACCGCCCGGCGCACCTCGGGCACATCCCAGAACCATGCCGGGATGCACGCACACGACCCCGGCCCCGCCGAGGCGCGCGACCGCCGACAGTACCCGCACACCGGCGCTGGGTGGTGCGTCATCGAAATCCGCCGTTCCGATCATGATCGACATTCAGTATGGACTCTATTGCAACGAACAGGAGCGAGACAGGGCGTTGTTTCAAGCCATGCTTCTTGTTCGCCGTTCGACTGCGGTGGAGAAAGGAGAGGTCCTGCGTGGGGTACTTCGATAAACGGTACTGAGCCGGTCGTTCTCGGCGTAGCGTAGGAGCGTGACCGAAGAGAGCTTGACGCGTGAACGCGCCTTGGGCATCGGCGGCAGGGTCGCTCAGTGTGAGGGATGGCCTGCCCAGGAACTGCGTGTCCTCGGCCCGATCGGTGAGAACGCGAACCTGTTGCTGCCCGACGCCGGGGTTGTTCTGCGCATCTGCTCGCAGACAGGGTTGCTTCGGGCTCGCCGGGAGTTGGCGGTGGCACAGTGGCTCAAGGAGAGCGGAGTACCCGCGGTACGCACTCGATCTGAGGTGCCCCGGCTCGATGACAGCGGATGGGTGATCACCCTCTGGGACTTCGTTCCCCAGACCAGCCCTGGATCCCCTGCTGTGATCGGCGGGGCCTTGCGACGCCTTCATCGCTTGCGCGCTCCCGAGAAGCTGTCCTTGCCCGCCCTGGATCCGTTCGCAGGAATAGACGAGTACATTCATCGGTCAGCCCTCGGAGCACTGGATAAGGAATTCCTACAGGCACATCTGGCGGGCTTGAGGTTCGAAGCCTCCCTTTTGAACTATGCGGTTTCGCCGGGTCCGGTCCACGGTGATGCCCACAGGAAGAACATCGTCCAAAACACCGACGGGCAGGCGGTGGTCTTGGACCTGGAGCGTTTCAGTGTCGGCGCTCGTGAATGGGATCTGGTGGTCGCCGCCGTCTACGAACGGGTGGGGTGGTACACGGCCGAGGAGTACAGGGCCTTCGTGGACGCCTACGGTTGGGATGTACGGGACTGGTCCGGGTTCGAGACCCTGGCCGCGGTCAGGGAGTTGAGGATGACAGCCTGGCTGTGCGCTCGGACCGCCCGGGAACCTCGTTTGCTGCCCGAGGCACGTCGACGGGTCGTTTCTCTGAGGGATCCCTCCTTGTCCAAACGGTGGATGCCGGGGACGTGAAGGGCTCATGACCGAAGGGGCGAGGCGTCGGTGAGGAATTCGTCGAACTCCTGGACGTGCCGGGTGGTGGCGTAGGGTTCGAGTACCTGGTAGTCATGGGGCGGCGGAGCCGATCCGGCATAGCCTGGGGCCTGTGGCCCACACCGAAGATTTCCCCCAGCGTGCCGCTCGCGCTGTCAGCACTGCCGCCCGGGCCCTGGGGGTTCCCGCTTCACGGACTGACAGTCCTCCCGATCTCGTTCGGATGGGAGAGCGAGCGGTGTTCCGTCTCGGCAGTGACGTGATCGCCCGTGTTGAGCGCTCTGCGGACAGGTGGGAGGAAGCCGACCGGGAGGTACGAGCCGCCCGCTGGCTCGCCGAACAGTCCCTTCCAGTGACCCGCCCCTTACCCGGAAAGCAACCCGTCTTGGCCGAGGACCTGGTCGTCACCCTGTGGGAGGCGGTCCAGGGCGAATGGACCCTCCCACGGGAACTGGCCCGGCTGCTGCGCACCCTGCACCATCTCACCCCGCCACCGTCGCTCGGCCTGTCCGCCCTGGACCCCTTCCACCGCGTGGCCGAACGCATCGACACCGCCCCCGGGCTCGACACCGCCCAGCGCGAGCTGCTCCGCGCACACCACCAGGACCTCGCCGCTCGCTGGTCTGCGGTCACACCTGTCCTCGGCGTACGCGTCATCCACGGGGACGCCAACATCGGCAATGTCCTGGCCACCTCCCAGGGGGTTGTGCTCTTCGACCTGGACGGCATCTGCTGGGGCCCACCCGAATGGGATCTGGTCCTGACCGCCCTGTACCGAGACCTGGGCTGGCACAGCGACACCGAGTACGCCGACTTCTGCGACGTCTACGGGTTCGACGTCACCTCCTGGGACGGCTACCCCTTTTACAAGCAGGTCAGGGAGTTGCGGATGACCACCTGGCTCGCCCAGAAGGGTGGAGAGAGCCCCGAGATCGACGCCGAGATCGCTCGGCGGATCGCCGACCTCGCCGACCCCCGCCGCCCCCGCACCTGGAATCCCTACTGACCTGGAGATCCCAGAGCCTTCACAGTCCCAGCCTGGCGGAGGAACCGGTCCGCTTCCGGCTGCCCCTGATAGGAGCGCACGCTGTCGATGAACGTGTCCAGGTATCCCGCGCACCTGGCCGAGGACGTCACCCGCACCTGCGGTACCACAGCGGCACCCAGGTGGCAGGCCTCCTCAACCTCGCCCTGCCCGAGCATGGCGGACGCCAGCACGAGCCGGGTGAAGACCCGGCTGCGCGCGTACTCCTGCCCGGAGGACGCGGTCAGGCTCTGCTCGGCCGACCGTCGAGCGGTACGGGTTTCCCCCAGGTCCTGGTGGCAGTGGGCCACTTCATCGGCGTACTCCGCCTGGTCGAAGTACCCGATCCACGACGGATCGGCACTGGGGTCGCGCCGGTTGAACGCCTGCTCGGCGTGGCCCATCGCCCGAGAACACGCGCCCTTGTCCCCCAGGGATGCATGTGTCCCCCAGGGATGCATGGGCGCGCGCCTCCATCATCAGGAACTGCGCCCGCAGGGTCGCCGTCGCCCGCTCCCCGGCTCCGGTCAACGCCGCCCGTGCCAGGTCGCGTGCTTCGGTGTAGGAACCTATGTAGTTGGCCTGGTGGCTCATCGCCGACAGCACACTGGCTCCCAGCAGGCGGTCTTCAGCATGGTCCGCCAGATCCAAGGCCTGTACGAAGTAGCGTCGGGCCATGCCGTTGCGCTGGGCATCGTAGGACATCCACGCCAGCGCGAGCACGAACTCCGCAGACGCCGCGAACACTGAGCGCTCGGTGCTGCTCGGGTAGGACCTGCGCAGCAGCGGAACCACCGTGCCGCTGAGGTACTGCGTGGCTGCTATCCGGGCATGGTCGCCGCCGAAGCGGTTGTCCAGGCTCGCGAACGCAGCCGCAGCAGCCTGGATAGCCGCTGCGGGACCTTCCTCGCCCCGGAGTTCCTCGGAACCGGAGGAGGGTTCGGATACCAGCCACGACAGTACGGCCGAACTGATTGCCGAATAGGGCGGTTGTTCCTCGGCCCCGGGGACTTCCTCCAGATCCAGGCGGGTCACTCGTTCAAGGACTGACGCGGTCTGCTGCCCGGAGCCGTTCAGCCCCAGGCCGAGTTCGGATGGGAAGCGTTCAGTGAAGGTGGACACATCAGCAGATGCCAACCGCTGGAAGGCACCCAGGCCCTTGAGGGCGGCCTTCACCTTGTCGAGGTGCTTGATGGTCGTCTTGCCCGAGATGATGCCGGACACCGACGGCTGGGAGATGCCGGCCATGAGCGCCAGTGCGGTCTGGGACAGGTCCGTGTGCCGGCGCAGCAACCGGATCAGCTCACTGGGATCCCGCTCCTCCACCGCCCGGCGCACCTCGGGCACGTCCCAGAACCATGCCGGGATGCACGCACACGACCCAGGCCCCTCCGAGGCGCGCGACCGCCGACAGTACCCGCAGGCCCGGTCCTCGGGTGGGGTGATCATCGGGAGGTCCAGGAGGCTGCGGGGTCGTCCAGGGTGGCGAGTCTGCGGGTGAGCTGGGTCTGGGCGGCCTGGTCGCCACGGTCCGCGGCGCGGACGTAGGACCCCAGGGTGTGAAGGTCCCGGATGCGGATCAGGACGTCCAGACCGGGCCAGGTGGACAGGTCGTAGCCGTAGGCGGCGGCGAACGCGTCCATCTCGGCGCGGGTGCGACCGAACCGGCGGTGCCCCTGCCAGAGGTTGGCGAGGTCGAGGACGCGGGGGCCGAGCACCGCCTCGTCCCAGTCGCCCAGCACCGGCCGGTCCCCGTCGAACAGGATGTTCCCCAGCCAGGCGTCTCCGTGGATCAGCCCCACCCCGAGGGGGAAGTCCAGCTCGTGGTAGGCGTCGAGCAGGTCGTCGATGCGCCCGGACAGCTCGGCCACAACACCTGGAGCCAGGGTGGTGGTGTGGTGCAGGGTGTGGCGCAGGGAACTCAGTGGAGCGGCCGCGGGGAGGTGGATCTCCGCCGGGGGCGGTCCGGCCTGGTGCAGGGCCGCGAGTGTGCTGCCTAGGTCCGCGGGCGCGGGATGGGTGCCGGCGGGTTGGGGGTAGTACCGCCACAGGGTGGCCACGCTGGTGTCCTCGATAAGGACGCGGTCCAGGAGGGGTTCGGTGACCGGGACTCCGCGGGTGTGCAGCCAGCGGGTCAGGGCCACGGAGCGTTCGGCGGCCTGGTGGTGGCGCAGGCCGCTCACCCGCACGATGGCCCCGGCTCGGGGCAGGTGCCAGACCTGGGTGCCGTGGTGGCGGACCAGGACTGCGGTGGCCGGGTCGGCGCCCAGGGTGTGGGCGGCCTCGGTCAGGACGGCGGGAGCGGATGTCAGGGGGGCGCTCATGGTCCCCACGGTAGCCGCAACGCGGTCAGCCGGTCGGTGATCTCCCGTTTCCGGCTCGGGGCGATGGGGGCGTTCAACGCCAGCTCGGCGCAGGCGTGCAGGGCGGGACGCAGCTGGTGGATGCGGTCGCTCGCAGGGATCCGAGCGACCTGCTCCAGAGCGGTGTGGGCGGCGTCGGTGTCGCCACACAGCAGGTGGGCGGAGACCAGGTCGATGCGGGCCAGGGCGAGGTCGCCGTAGCTGCGTTGGATCGCCGGACCGGCCTCGTAGGCGGTGATCGCCCCGTGGGCGTGGGTGGTGGCGCGGTCGCCGTCGCCCAGCAGGACGGCGGTGGCGGCGATGTAGTAGTCGCGCTTGGGGTCGGGGAACGCGAAGATGCCACCCAGGCGTCGGGAGAGGTCGTCGGTGTCGGCGGGCTGGGCCTGGTGGTCTACGAGCCGGTCCAGTCCCGCGCGGGCGGTGTGCCTGTCGTGGCGGCGGGCGGCGGCGCGGGCGGTGATGGCGGTCAGGCGTGCCCACGCCTGGGGGCTGGGGGCATGGCCGGGCAGGGCAAGGGTGTCGGTGCCGGTGGCGGGGTGCCAGTCGCCGATGAGGGCGCGGGTGCCGATGATCCAGCCGGGCAGGTGGGGGTGTTCGGTGAAGTCCGCGCACCGCGCGGCGCGCTCCAGGTGGGCCAGGGCTGCGGCGGGGTTGCCGCCGTCGTGGGCGGCGTAGGCCAGCAGGAGCTCGCAGGCGCCGACGATGACCAGCAGGTCGTGTGCATGGCGGGGGCGGGCTCCGGAACGGTAGTGCTCCAGTGCTCCGGTGCGCAGGGTGTTCAGGCGGGGCAGCAGCGGGGCGCAGGGCCGGCTGACGTAGGCGGCCGACAGGGCCGCGAGCTCCTGTTCCATGCCGGCCAGGGTCGCGCGGTCGGTGCCGTCGCGCAGAATGGCCTCCAAGTCGTCGGGGTCGTCTTCTGCGCAGGGTATTGACGAGGGGCGGGCCGGTTCGGGAGCTCCGAGGCCGCGCAGGGCCTGCTGGTGACGGTCGCGGGAGATCAGCCGGCCGCCGGAGATGATGGCGCTGACCATGCCCTGGGACAGGCCGACCATTCTGGCGATCGCGGTCTGGCTGAGCCGGGTCTCGCGCCGCAGGAGGCGGATGGTCTCGGCGGCATCACCCGCGCTGACCGCCGCGCGGACATCGTCCAGGTCCCAGAACACCTCGGGAACGCATGTGCAGCGACGTGCGGCCCGGTCGCGCCCGCAGTTCGCACAATGACCCATTCGCTTCTCCTCCATTCGCGCAAAGAATCACGCATCAAACGAGCGAACGGAAGGGATATCAGCATACTGATAACATTTATCAGCGCACTGATGATTTCCATCAGGGTGCTGATGGAAATTATCAGAGTTATTCTTGAACCTCATTTCCCGGTGCGCCCATGATGGAGGCATGAACACGATCGACCCCCGCGATACGGCACCTGTGGGCAGCCTGGCAGGCGATGATCCTGCGGCTACCGTTCACGAACAGATCCGCACCCTGCACACCGATCACGGCTTCGACGTGGTGATCTTCGCCAGCGACGGCCGGGTCGTGGACGCCAGTCCTGCTTTGTCCCGTGAGGCGATCGAGCGGTGCGGGGCGATCGGATACGCGTTGAAGAACCTCTCCCGGGCTTATGCGGAAATGGGGTTGAAAAAGGACGTTCCGCTCACGGTGGAGCGTTTGGTCGTCCGCTTCAATGACGGGGCGTTGGTCCTGTTGCCGGCCACCGACGACATGTGGGTGGCCGGGGTGGTCCCCAAACGGGGGCTGTCCGATGCGGGATCTGTTCTGGCCCGTTTCGCCGACCGTGTCGCCCCGCTGCTGCCCGCGGGGACCGATACGGCCCTGCACACGCTGCCTCCTGTCCTGAGTGGGGGGCGCTGATGTCCTCTGCCACGAGGATCCCCGTACCCCCGTACACGCCGAAGAAGGTCCTGCTGCCGCCCCTGGGAGAGCACACCCTGGTGCGGCCCCTGGGCGATGCGCCCTTCGAAGTGGGCGACACCGTGGGCGAGCGCGCCCTGACGGTGTGGCTCCTCCTCTACCACCTGGACCGCGAAGGCGCAGCGCCGCTGACGATCATGGAGATCGCCACCCGGCTGCGCATGAGCCGGGGGGTCACGATCCTGCTGGTCTCGGAACTCCTGCGCCACCACCGGGCCCGGGTCAGCCGCCAGCAGCTCCGGGGTGTGTTCGACCCCCGCGACGAGGTCCGCGACTCCTGGGGGCGCTCCTCACACTGTGATGCGTCCCTGCGCTCGTCCAAGGTGATCGTGCTGGGCACCCCTGAGCACCGGGGCGCGGAGTTCCTGGGCACCTGCTCGGCCATCACCCCCATCACCCACGTGGAGACGCTCTACACCTCCGCCGCCACGACCCAGGCGCACGCCGATACGCCGGTGTCGGTGCAGCTGTCCATGGGGCGGGTCCCCGTGGGAACCACCAACCTCCACCTGCTCGGGCTCCCCGACGTGCACCTGTTCGACGCGCTGTGGCCCAGCGTGGTGCGCGATGCCTGCGGCGCCCTGGTCGTGACCGGGCCCGAGGACCTGGACCAGGCGCAGACGGCCCTGGACCTGCTCTCGGAACACGTGCTGCCCGTCCAGATCGTTCTGGACCACGTGCCCGGCGACCCCGACCCGGAGGCCGTGGCACACCGGTTCGGTGTGCCCGAGAGCCAGGTGACCCTGTGCGACGTGCGGTCGGTGCCCGCCACCCGCGCCGCGCTGGGCGACGTGATCAACCAGCGCACGGCCCGCCGTGTGTGACCCCCACCTCCGACCTGGGAGCTGAAATCGTGAAGGTTCTGATCGTCGGTGCCGGGCTGACCGGGATCGTGCTCGCCCACCGCCTCCTCGTCCGGGGCGCGGACGTCACCGTGGCCACGTCCCTGTCCTCCGAAGAGCTGCGCCGGGGTCCCGCTCAGATGACCCAGCTGACGCTGCCCACCGCCCTGGGCCTGGAGCGCACGCTGGACCTCGACTTCTGGGAGAAGGAGGACCACTTCTTTCAAACCGTCTCCATGATCACCAGGCTCCGGGACGGCGCCGAGTTCGGGTTCACCGGCAACCTGGGCGCGGCAGGGGCGGCGGTGGAACCCCGTGTCAAGCTCCCCGATCTGCTGGAGTGCTTCGAGGACCGCGGTGGCAAGGTCACCATCAGCGGCATCACCCTGTCGGACCTGACCGTGTTCACCCGCCTGTTCGACGCGGTCCTCATCACCGTCGGTGCGGGTGAACTGGGTCGGTTGTTCCCCGCCGACCCCTCCCGGCCGCTGGCCGCTGAGCGGCAGGTCGTCTCCCAGGTGTACCTGCGGGACTTCCCCGAAGTCGCCGGTGCCGAGGTGGAGGTGTACTCGGTCGCCACCGGCGCGGCCTCCAGCAGCGAGGTGTACGTGGTGCCGATCCTGACCTCGGCCGGAATCGCGCACTCGGTGATGGTCACCGCCCGCCCGGGCGAGGACAACCCGCTGGACCTGAGTGCCTACGGCCGCCGCGGCAACGTGTACGCCCTACTCGCTGAACGGCTGCCCCGGCTCCTGCCGGAGCTGGGTGAGCGGTTCAACTCCGCCACGCTGTCCGATCCCCGCGACACCCTGCTGACCACGGTCACCCCGGTCGTGCGCACCCCGGTCGCCCGCGTGGGCACCGGCTTCGTCGTCGGCGTCGGCGACACGGTCGTGACCACCGAGCCCCGCACCGGACAGGGCTGGTCGCTGTCCACCAAAAGCGCCTGTTTCACCGCCGACCGCATGGTCGAGCACTACAACCAGCACGGCGGCTTCGACGAGGCGTTCTTCACCGACACCTTCACCACCTTGTGGAACGAGCACATCCGCCACACCGCGTCGTTCTCGCACCTGGTCAACGCCGTCCACACCGGCAACGTCCCCCCGGAGCTGATGGCGGCGATGGCCACGGCCGCCACCGACCAGAGGTTCGCCAACGCCTGGGTGCGCGGCTTCGACGACCCCGCCGAGCTCTCCCGCATGCTCCCCATGGCCTGACACCCCGCCCTCTTACCCCCTTCTTCGATGCAGGCGACAACGCCGAAGCGAGGTCACCCATGCCCGAGAACACACCCCGTACCGATGCCTCCTGGGTGTCATCCCCCAACCCCACCCTGTACAGCCCCCGCAACCTGGCCCGGTACAAGCGGCTCGTCGGCGAGCTGTCCCACACCTACGCCTGGCGCATCGACAACACCGCCCTGGCCGGCCTGTACGCCGAGCACGTGAGCGCCCGCCACCTGGAGATCGGTCCCGCCGACGCCGAGATGCTGGCCACCACCCCACCGCCCGCTCCCCCGGAGCAGTGGCGCGTCGACGTACTCGACATCAACACCGCGCCCCTGGCCCACGCGCAGCAGCGGCTCTCGGGGCGGGCGCAGGTCACCGCCCACCTGCACGACATCCTGGCCGCCCCCTGGCCCGGCCTGTCGCGGACGTTCACCTCCATCGCGATGGGCAACGTCCTGCACTGCGTACCCGGGGCCGGGTTCACCGCCAAGGCCACCGCGTTCAACGGGCTCGTTGACGCGCTCACCGACGACGGTGTCGCCTTCGGCTACACCCTGCTGGGCGCGGGCGACCCCGACGCCGACCACAACCTGCCGGCCCGCCTCCTGATGCGCGCCTACAACAAGCCGGGCCGCAACACCTTCCACAACCGCGGTGACCGGCTGGTGGATCTGGAGCGGCAGCTGAACCTGCGCTTCGCCCAGGTCGATGTACGGGTGATGCACAGTGCGGCGGTGTTCGTGGTGCGGGGGCCGATCCGATGAGCACGCACACGGTCTCCGTGGTGGGGATGGGGGTGCGCCTGCCCGGCCATATCACCACCCCCGACGAGCTCGCCCAGGCCCTGGCCGGGCACCGCATCGTCGTCGGTCCCCTGACCGAGGAGCGGTGGGAACGGCTGGTCGCCGAGGTCCACCCCGACCAGCGTCCCCGCTGGCGGTGGCACGGCGGCACCCTCACCGACCACGACTGGGGCCTGGACCGGTGGCACTTCGGGATCAGCGCCGACGAGGCCGAGCAGATGGACCCCCAACAACGCCTGGCCCTGGAGTTGGTGTGGGAGGCGCTCGCCGACGCCGGGATCCGCCCTTCCTCACTGGCCGCCACCGACACCGGCGTCTACGCCGGCGCCGCGGGGGTCGACCATGCCGGCCGGGTGTTCGCCCCCGGGGTGCGCACCACCCCGCACACCGGGCAGAGCGGCGCCCTGTCGATCATCGCCAACCGCGTCTCCTACCACCTGGGCGTGCACGGGCCCAGCTTCGTCGTGGACTCGGCGTGCTCGGCCTCCGCCGTGGCCCTGCACCTGGCGGCGCGGGACCTGGCCGACGGGACGGTGGACACCGCGGTCGTCCTAGGCGTCAACAGCCTGGACTCGGCCGCCATCAACGCCTACTTCCACCAGGTCGACGGGGTGATGGCCCCCGACGGGGTGTGCTCCCCGTTCAGCCGAGCGGCGCACGGGTACGTGCGCTCCGAGGGCGGCGGCGCCCTCATCCTGCGCCGCACCACCGACCTCACCCCCGGCACCAGGGAATGGGTACGCCTGTTGGGCAGCGCCGTGACCCACGACGGCCGCACCTCGCACCTGATCGCCCCCAACGGCCACGCGCAGGCCAAGGCCATCACCCGCGCCCTGGCAGCGGCAGGCCTGTCCCCCGACCAGGTCGGCGCGGTCCTCGGGCACGCCACCGGTACCGCAGCCGGGGACGCCCAGGAGCTGCGCGGGGTGGCCGAGGCCTACCGCACCCGGGACCGGGAGCAACCGCTTCTGCTCACCTCAGTCAAACCCGGTCTCGGCCACACCGAGGCCGTCTCCGGGGTCGTCAACGTGATGTGCGCGGCGGTCGGAGCCCGCGCGGGACGCATCTGGCCCACCCTGAACCACACCGACCCGGTCGCCCTGGTGGGCAACCGCCGCATCACCGTCCCCACCCGGGCCGTGGACTGGCCCACCGGCACCGACGGGACCCCTGCGGCGGTGGGGGTGTCGGCGTTCGGGTTCGGCGGCACCAACGCCCACCTCATCCTCGCCCCCGCCCCCGAACCACAACCCGCCAGCAAGAGGGCACCAGCGGCACCGGTGGTGATTCCGCTGTCCGGGCACACCCGCCAGGTCCTCAACCGCACCGCCGCCCGGTGGTCCTCCGCCGTGGCCGCGCTCGAGGACCTGGCGCCGGTCGGTGCGGCCGCGCTGTGGGGCCGCGACCACGACCCGCGCCACCGCGCCGCCGTGGTGGCCCGTACCCCCGGCGAGGCGGCCGAGGCCCTGCACGCGATCGCCAGCGGGCTTCCCCACCAGAACATCCTGGGCCCCCTGGCCGCCCACGGCCCGCGTGAGCGGCTGGTGGGGGTGTTCTCCGGGCACGGCACCCACCACCAGCACATGGCCGTCGAACTCGCCGCCACCACACCCGTCTTCGCCGCCGCCGTGGACCGCGGCCGGGCCGCCCTGCAACCCTTCGTGGACGGGCCCGTGTGGGCTCCCGGTGCACCATTGGAGGGGTTCGAGCAGATCCAGCACGCCGGGTGGCTGGTCCAGGTCGCCCTGGCCGACACCCTCACCACCTGGGGCATCGCCCCTGATGTGTGGGTGGGGCACTCGGCCGGGGAGGTCGCCGCCGCCTACGCCTCAGGAGCTCTCACCCTGGAGCAGTCCGCGCGGGTCATCGCGGCCCGCAGCCGCCTACTCGCGACCCTGTCCGGGAAGGGCGGCATGCTCGCCGTGGCCCTAGCCGCCGACCAGGCGGAGGCGGTGGCGGCCGAGCACGGCGTGGACGTGGCCGTGGTCAACAGCCCCCGGGTGAGCGTGCTCTCCGGTACCACTGCCGACCTCGCGGCAGCGGCTGTGGCCCTGGAGCGGGTGGGAGTGTGGGCCAAGGCGATCCGCGACGTGGTGCCCGCCCACAGCCCCGCGGTCATCCCGCTCCAAGAGGCACTGCGCCAGGAACTGGACACCCTGGAGCCCAACGCACCGACGGCTCTGATGGTCTCCACCAGCACCGGAGCACCCGCCACCGGCCTCGGCGCCGACTACTGGGCCTACCAGCTGCGCGCCCGGGTACGCTTCGCCGACGTCATCGGCCGCCTCACCGAGGGGCAGCCCACCGGCGTGGTGGAGGTCGGAGCTCGGGCCGTGCTGGCCGGCCACATCACCGATACCGCCCCGGGCACCCCGGTGGCCACCGCCACCACCGACCCCGACGAACTCTTCCGTGCCGTCGCCGGCCTGTACGTGCACGGCCACACCCCCACCGGCCCCTCTTCCCCTGGTGAAGAACGCGCCGAGCTGCCCCCGGCCGTCTGGCAGCGCACCGGCGCCGAGGACCGCACCTACGTGGACCTTCCCGCCACGGCCACCTGGACGGCCCAGGACCACGGCTGTGTCACCGGCCTGGTGCTGGCCCTGGCCACCCGCACCATCGGCACCGCCCCCGGCTCGGTGGACGTGTCCTGGGCCGAAGCCGGCGTGACCTCTCTGGACCTGGTCGGTGTGCTCGCCCACCTGCGCACCGCACACCCGGCCTGGGCCAACGAGTCCGTTACCGACCTGGCCGCAGACGCGACCATCGCGGCCACCGTGGACCGCCTCACCGCCCTGCTGCCACGGACGGAGGCGACCGTGCCCGCCTCGTAACGACCTGGACCCACGCCCGCGGTTCGTTGCCCTTGCGAACGGGAGAACGCGGGCGTTCCCGGCGCCGCCCCTCCTTCCCTCCCGGGTGGTGCCCGGTGTCCCCGCCCCGACTCCCATCCGGGTATCCGCCCCGGCCCCGGGGCGGGGACGCCCCCACTCACCTGCCGTCTGGCAAGCGATCTGAGGCCTATGAGCCACCCACAAAGAAAGCCGCGATGAGCACCTCACCGCCCTTCCCGCTGCTGACCGACACCCTGGACCGGGCCCACCAGCTCGCCCACCACGAGGGGCACCGCCTGGACCAGCCGCAGTTCGAGCTCGACGACGCCCACGAACGCCACAGCGGGCCAGGGGTGTGCTGGCGGGTCGAGGCACGCACCCTGATCAGCGACCCCACCGACAAGGTCCTGTGCCGGTGGCATGCGGGCGAGCGCACCCGCGCCGTCAACGAGCTCGCCGGAGAACGCGACGAACTGGCCGCACGCTACCTGGTGTACAGGTCCCAGCACCTGGACATCCGCACCTTGTGGGTGCCCCACCTTCCGCTCACCCGCCACGGCGAGTTCCTGGCGCACGTCTTCCGGGTCCAGGCCCGCGCCGGTTTCCAGGTGGCCGTCGCCGCCCCGGGGACGGCCCTGCCGTCGCTGCTGGTCTACCCCGGCCGCCACTTCTACTTCCTGCACCACACCGCGCAGGGCCGCCCCCACGGGGCCACCCGCGTGAACGCCCCGCGGCCGGCCACCGCCCTGGCCGACCACATCGAGGCCGTGGCCCGTGACGGCCAGGGCATCCACGCCTTCACACGCCGCCAGCTGTAATCCCCGATCCGATCCGTCACCACGCCAGGAGTCCCACACATGCAGGTGCCCTTCGCTCTGGTCAACCTCAAGGACGGCCTCGAGGACGGTCACGGTCTGTCCCGTCTGCACCCGGTCTTCGCCGACTACGCCGCCACCGGCACACGTCCCACCCTCATGGCCATCAACGAGGCCCGCTGGCGCATCCCGCGCGGCCTCCCCGCACGCGAGGCCCTGGACATCTTCGAGACCATGTTCGGCGGTATCTACGAGATCGAGATCGGAGCCATCGAGCGGTCCGATAACCCGCCCGCCCTGGTGTGGGACCCCCAGGTGTGGCGGCTCATCGAGGAGTCCACAGCCCAGACCGACCACCACCGGTGGGGCCGCAACACCTGGACCCTCACGGCGCGCCACGACCCCCATGCCGCGGTGCGGATCCACATCCCGCACCTGGATTATTCCTCCGGGACCCGCCGGCTGATGGAGGCCGAGAGCCTCGCCTCCCAGATCAACAGGGACTTCCCCATGGTGGTGGCCGGCGACCTGAACAGCACAGGATCGGGTCCGCACCTGCCCCACCGCGACTACACCAAGGTCCCGGCGCACAAACGCCGCCAGAAGGGGATGCTGCTGCCCTCCGGGGAGTGGCTGGACGACACCCGCGCCCTGGACACCCTGATCGGCCCCTGGGACGAGGACACCGGCACCCGCCGCCACAGTGACGGGTGCGGGCTGTACGCGGTGGCCGAACGCGACTGGGAACAGCTCGGCCGCCCCGCCGCCCTGCTGGAGCCCACCACCCACACCCCCGGGTCGCTGCTCATCGACTGGATCCTGGCCACGAACGAGATCGGCGTGGTCCCGGGCACCTACCGGGTGTGGGACGGGGACCCCGCCCACACCGACCACAAGCTCATCAGCGTCACCCTCACCGTGGAGGAAGGCCGCCACCGGTGACCCGGCAGAGTCGACCGTGGGGCTCCTCCTGTAGCCGACCGCAGGAACGCGACCGGCCGCCCGGCAACGAGCCGTTCCGGGTTCCGAAGCCCCCTTCCCGGGCCGGCCCTGCCCTCCGGGCGACGAGCCGGCCCCGTCCAGCGCCCACCTCATCCCCTTGACCTGGAGAACCGGCATGCCCTTGAAGCCCCCGCCCTTCGCTTCTTTCCACGACGCTTACCTGGCCGTGTTGGAAGCGGTCACCGCTGAACCGGAATACACCACCTCTTCCCGAGGTAACGACTCCGTCGAGATCACCAACGTGAGCTTCCGGCTCACCGACCCCCGCAACCGGCTGCCGTTCCTGGAACGGCGGGCCGTCAACGTCGTCTACAACATCGCTGAGGCCCTGTGGTACGCGGCCGGACGCGACGACCTCGACATGATCGGCTACTACGCGCCCGGCATGGCCGCCTACTCCGCCGACGGCAAGGTCCTCACCGGCACCGCGTACGGCACCAAGCTGTTCACCCCCGACCAGGACAACGCCACCCAATGGGCGCGGGTGCTGGAGCTGCTGCGCGCCGACCCCGGCAGCAAACGCGCCGTGCTGGCCATCTACCGGGCCGAGGAACTGGCGGTGCCTGACAACCCGGACGTATCCTGCACGATCGCCGCCCAGTTCCTGCTGCGCGCGGGCCGGTTGAACCTAACGTGTTACATGCGCGGCAACGACGCCTACATGGGCATGGTCTCGGATGTGTTCGCGTTCACCTTCCTCCAGGAGGTGGCCGCCCGCGAACTCGGTGTCGAGCTGGGCCACTACACCCACCACGTCGGGTCCATGCACGTCAACGACCGCGACGCCAAGACGGTACGCCGCCTGCTCAACGAGCCCCGCACCCCCGGCTACGTCCGTCCCGACCCGCCCCTTCCGACCATGGGCACCGGCACCTCCATGGCCGTGATCGCGCAGGTCCTGGAGCACGAGGAGGCACTGCGCACCGACCGGACCGGTTACACCCCCGCCCAGGTGGCCGCGCTGCCGCTACCCGCCTACTGGCAGCAGGTCGTTCTGCTGTTCGAGGTGTACCGGCAGATCAAGCACACCGACGGGCCGGTGGGCGCCGCCCATCTGGAGGTGCTGGATCCGGCTTACCGGTGGCTGATCGCCCGGCGGTGGAAGAACCGCATGCCTGCGCAGGTCGCTGCGTGACGGTGCTCGTCCCGGACGGTGGGTGGGGGCGGTGGGCGGTGGCGCTGTGCAAACCGGACGCCACCCGCCGCGGCCTGGTCGATACCGTCCTGGAGCACATCGCCACGCACGCTCACCTGGTCCACCGGCGTGCCGTGGTCGTGACCGAGGCGCAGATCCTCACCCACTACGCGGACATGCTCGCCCTCGACGACCGGTTCCCGTTCGACGTGACCGCCGAACTGCGCCGCAACTGGGTCGGCCAACGGGTGACGGTCGCCCTGTTCCAAGGCCCCACCGACGACACCCCGCAGCGGATCCGGGCCCTGCTGGGCCACTACGACCCCGCCCAAGCCGAACCGGACACCATCCGAGGCCGTTACGGCACCGACTCCACCGCCGCAGCCTGCGCCGAGAGCCGGTTCATCGACAACCTCATCCACACCAGCGATGACCCGGCCGGCACCGAGCGCGAGTTCAACCTGTGGTTCGGCCCGGCGTTCACGCACCTGCTCACCTCCACCCTCCGATCCGAGGAGCTGTCACCATGACCGAGACCACGCTGACCGACGGGGCCTCGATCCCCGTCGGGCCCCGCACCCTGGCCGTGATGCCCGCCGAGCAGCAAGCCGAGCTGGACCCGTACATGGGCCAGATCATCACCAACCGCAAGAGCGGGCTGTCGCTGAACCACATCATCGGCTGCCCGCTGGACTGCGGCTACTGCGTCAGGCATTTCTGGGGCGACTTCGACAACAAGACCCCGCAACTGCTGGTCACCACCGAAGAGGCAGTGGAGATGCTGGCCGGCCACGAGGCGTTCGCCCCGCACACCACCCCGATCCAGCTCTTCAACAAGGCCACCGATCCCATGCTGCCCGGAGTCAAGCCGCACACCTTCGCGGTCCTGGAGGAGCTGGACCGGCAGGGCCTGCGCAACCTGGTGCTGATCATCACCCGCTTCCACGTCACCCGAGCCGACATGGAACGCTTCGAGGCCCTGGCCAACGTGCGGGTGACGCTGCTGTTCACCTACTCCGGCATCACCGACTCCCGGGTGGAGCCGATCGCGAAGTCCCAGGCCACGGTGAAATCGATCGAGACCGCCGCCGCGCACCGCCGCCGCACGAAGGTCATCCTGTACTGGCGGCCCATCACCCCCGGGTGGAACGACGACCCGGACACGATGCGGAACGTGCTCGACCTCGCCGACCGCACCCGGGTCGACGCCCTGGTGTTCACCGGCTACTACCACAAACAGGAGAACGCCACCTACCTACGCGACCTCGGTGTGCAGGTGCCCTACGCGACCGACTACCAGCGCCGCAAGGTGCTGCCCGAAGAGCTGGACGCGAAAGTCGTCCGGGCCTGGCGGAAGCACGGCACCGGTGTGTCGCTGTTCCGCAAAACGAGCTGCGGGGTCACCTACGCCCACCAGGTGCCCGACTACAACGGCCACTGGGGCGTCCCGGAGCTGTGCGACATCTGCCCCGCCGCCCAGCGCAGGATCTGCGCCGACGACCACCGTGCGCCGTCCCAGGACGAGTTCCGCGCCGCGCTGGACTGCTTCGGCTACGACACCGACGCCCCGTTCCTGGTCGAGGGCGGGCACGTGCTCACCCACGCCCTCGGCGAGCAGCGACGCTACGCTCTGCAACACCGGCTGCGGTTCCAGGTGTGGGAGGTCGACCATCCGCACCTGCACCGCGCGCACGGGCGCACCCTGGCCGGGTACACCCTGAGCCAGGACGAACAGCGCCAGCTCGACCAGGCCCGGGAGCGACTGGCGGCGGCCGCACGTCACGAGGACGACTGACCGGCATGAGAAGGGGACCCGTCATGACCGACCTGCTGTGGACGAGAATGCCTCTGGTCGCGGTGGACCTGGAGGGCACCGGCGCCCAGGACCGCGACCAGGAGGCGATCCTGGAGATCGCCCTGGTCCCATTGGTCGACGGGGCCCCCGACATGAACGCCGCCTACGACACCCTCGTCAACCCTGGCCGACCGGTCCCACGCCGTCCCTGGATCAGCCCCGGCCTGGACGATGACACCCTCCGAGGCGCGCCTCGCCCCGAGCAGATCGACGACGCCCTCGTGTCCCGGGTGGAGGGCCACTACCTGGTGGGACACAACGTGGGTGTCGATAACAGGCTCCTCCGCCTGCGGCACCCGCGGGTGACCCCGGCCGGGCTGATCAACACCCTGCGTCTGGCACGGACCCTGGACGTGCCAGGCCCGAAAAACCTCGGTGTTCTGCTGGACCACTTCGAGCTACACGACCGCGTCAACAAGCTGGTCCCCGCCGGCAGACCGCACCGAGCGCTGTGGGACGCCGTGGCCGCAGCCCTTGTCCTGCACGCACTGGCCACGCAGGGTGGGATCACGTCTTGGACAGAGCTATGCTCCGCCGCTGGGGAGGGGATGCCCCCCAAGCACCAAGTCCAGGAGGCCCTGTTCTAACTGGAATGGCCCCTAGCAGTGGGTGCCCGCGCTGCAGGCTGGTGCCGTTGTGTTGTTACCCCCTCGCAGGGGCAATGAGGACCCTACCGCGCCCGCCAGCAGCGATTTTCCGCCGCGTTGTTACCCCTCGCAGGGGCGATGAGGACGAGCTGGGCGCGGCCGGGCCCGGAGTCCTGGCCACGTTGTTACCCCTCGCAGGGGCGATGAGGACCCCCCGAGCCCGCCCCGCTACGGCCAGGTGTGGAGTTGCTACCCCTCGCAGGGGCGATGAGGACCCGGGCCGGGTGGGGGCTCGTCGCCCGCCGCGAGCGGTTGCTACCCCTCGCAGGGGCGATGAGGACTCCGAGCACCGCCGAGCCCGCGCCCGGTACCTGATGTTGCTACCCCTCGCAGGGGCGATGAGGACGAGGACGCCGTCGCCCTCTGCGGGCAGCTCACCGCGTTGCTACCCCTCGCAGGGGCGATGAGGACCTTGGTGCGGAGGTCGTCCTGGTGTGGGTGCGCTGGTTGCTACCCCTCGCAGGGGCGATGAGGACCCGTGGGGGAGGGGGCGGCGCCGCTCAGGCCGCCCCGTTGCTACCCCTCGCAGGGGCGATGAGGACGCGACGACCAGCGGATTCACGGACACGGAAACCCTGTTGCTACCCCTCGCAGGGGCGATGAGGACGGGGAGATCGTCGGCCGGGCGGTGCAGATGCTGCTGTTGCTACCCCTCGCAGGGGCGATGAGGACGCCCGTGTACTCCAGCCACTCCTCCGCGAACATCAAGTTGCTACCCCTCGCAGGGGCGATGAGGACTCGCCGCCATCCGGCAGATGACCCGCGCGTTCTAGTTGCTACCCCTCGCAGGGGCGATGAGGACCACAAAGGGCGGGACCGTATGGCCCCGCCCTCTCAAGTTGCTACCCCTCGCAGGGGCGATGAGGACTGGTCGCAGACCTGTGCGGTATCACGCTGGCCGATGCGTTGCTACCCCTCGCAGGGGCGATGAGGACAGGATGGCGAGTTCGCCGTAGGCGATCGCCTTCCCTGTTGCTACCCCTCGCAGGGGCGATGAGGACGGGCATGACCCGCAAGAACCTGCTGATGCACACGTTGCTACCCCTCGCAGGGGCGATGAGGACCCCGGGCGTCCTCTCCAGGGACCGCCACCCCGACCGTTGCTACCCCTCGCAGGGGCGATGAGGACTGGTGGACCTGCACCTGGACCGGGAGGTGATCGCCGTTGCTACCCCTCGCAGGGGCGATGAGGACCCTGCTGGCCTTCGCCGCCGCCGACCGGCGGGCAGGTTGCTACCCCTCGCAGGGGCGATGAGGACCCGACGGTAAAGCCGCAGGTCCCAGGCTTACGCCGAGGGCCCTGGGACCACATTTTTCAGTGAACCTCCGGTAGTGCAGCAGAGCCCGGTGTGCCGCTGAAAACCGGCCCCGGAGCACGATCACCGTTCCCTCACAGGATGTCGCTCGGCTCGGGTTTGGTGATCCCCCATGCCAGCCGCTGCGGGACGGCGCCCGGCGGGAACGTGTAGACGAGGACGTGATCGTACCCGTCGTCGATGACGTCCTTGACCGCTCGCTCGAAGCGTTTGAGCTGTGCCGGGCTCAACTGCCCTTCGAAGACGCTGCGCTGCACGTGGTGCAGGTACAGCCGGCAGGTCCGCAGGATCTGCGGGTTGCGTTCGGCGGCGGTGTCGTAGACGACCACAACGTGCACGGCCGGTTCACCACCAGATCCGGAACGGCTTGTAGGTGTCGCCTTCCAGGCAGGCCCGGGTCACTTTGAGGGCTTCCAGGTACAGCAGTTCGTCGTAGGCAACCGGTCGTTTGAGCTCGCGGTGGTTGACCGTGGTCGCGAACTCGTCGCGCACCGCGGCGACGACGAGTTTGCGTCCTGTGTCGCTGAGCATCGCCTGGTTGGAGTCCACGTCGAAGTGGTGTGGTTTGAGCTGGTTGCGTGAGGCCATGCGCAGCAGCAGCCGTTCGGAGAACATCGGTTTGAACATCTCGGCCATATCCAGGGCCAGGGAGTGGCGTTGGCGTTCCATGGTGCTGTGCAGGAAGGCGATGCCGGTGTGCAGCGGGGTCAGGCGCAGGGCGGTCACGGTGCGGGCGTAGACGATGCCGTTGACGTAGCTGATGAAGGCGTTTCCGGCGTTCTTGGGCGGGCGGCGGCTGCGTCCGTGCAGTTGCAGCCAGTCGGGGAGTTTGGTGTCCAGGACCTCCCAGGCCGAGCGGCGGAAGTTGCCTTCGATGCCCATGAGCGAGGCCGCGTCGGGTGCGTCCTCGGTGTTGTTCTTCAGCACGGTGTAGGGGGCCTTGAGCAGGGTCCGGTCGATGATGCGGCGAACGTTGAAGGCGGTGGCGCGCACGATGTCGCGGGCGATGGGCATGGCCCTTTCGGGGTCGGTGGCCAGGGCCACCTGGGCGATGACGGTCTCTCCGGAGGTCGCGGTGTCAGCGGCGGTCAGGGATCCGGTGTAGTCGCCGTAGTAGCCGAGCAGGTGGACGTTGATGTGGTGCTGGTTGAGCAGGCTGATCACGGAGGTGTTGACGTCGACGGGTTTGCAGGCGATGAGGTCGCGCACGTCGGTGATGGGGATGCGCACGTGCTCGCCGTGGTCGCGTTCGATGAGCAGGGACTGGTCTTTGCGTCGGATGCGGCAGCTCGTGGTGAGCCAGTAGGTGCGGGCTGCGGTGGGCATCACTGGCTCCAGCAGTAGTCGAAGTAGCTGCATCCCCGGCACCGGGTGCGGGCCGGCCGGGGTGGTGAGAGGGGTTGGGCGACGGTGGTGCGCACGTTGGCGATGTCGGTGCGGGCGCGTTCGTCCCAGTCGGGTTCGTAGGGCATGCGTTGGGTGCGGCGGGTTTTGGGGTAGCGCAGGATCGCGCCTTGGGTGTCGACGCCGACGAGGCGGAGCCGGTAGCAGTAGTGGATGGCCTGGGCTTCGTCGGCGGGGCTGGGGCGTGAGGAGGATTTGGTCTCGTGGACCCACAGGTTTCCGTCGAGGTCGTCCAGGCGCGCCGAACCGAGGTCGACGGGGTGGGCGCGCCGGTAGGAGGTGTCGTGGACGGCTTCGCCGAGTTGGACGGTGGCGCTGGTGGCCTCGGGGCGGAACCCTCGGGCGAACAGCCACAGCTGGCGGGGGCAGTGGTAGAGGTACTTGATGTGCACTCCGCCCACGTCCTGTTCGGAGATCACAGGAGCACCCCCGGCTGGTAGGCGCCGGCGGCGTTGCCGGGCGGGTGGATGGTGATCAGGCCGCGGTCTGGTTCGTATTCGGCGTCGATGATCAGGACGTTGAGGGTGTGGTCCCAGGTGCCCAGGGCGCGGGCGTAGTGCGGGAGCGGGATGAGGTACTGGGAGGCCAGCAGCCTGCCCGTGCCGCGTTCCTCTCCGGGCGAGGTGTTCTGGAGGGCGTCTTTGTAGTCCTGCCGGTCCTTGGCGAGGGTGCCGTCGACGCCGTCGAACATCGCGTCGAAGGCCGCGGAGAGCTGTGTGGTGTCGTTGAGGGGTTGGTCGAAGGACAGGAACTGGTCGCGGAAGTCCTCCCGGGAGGTGTCGGCCTGGTCCTGCCACCGGTCTCCCCAGGGGCTGGTGTAGATCTCGTTGAGCCAGGCCGTGAAGAGGCGTTCGTCGAGTTCGCGGCCCTGGTGGCGGGCCAGGGTGTCCCAGCCCAGCCGGGTGGGTTCGGCGTCGTAGACCTTGTCGGCGAAGTCGGGTCCGGACCTGCCGCGTGGGGCGTAGTGGGGTCGGTGGACGATGACCGGTGCCGGATGGTCCAGGGCTCCGATGCGGTTGATGCGGCCGAAGCGCTGCAGGAGCGCTTCCAGGGGTGCGGCGGAGGTGTGCAGGACGTCGAAGTCGACGTCCAGGGACACCTCGACCACCTGGGTGGCCACCAGCAGTCCGGGGCGGCGGGGTGTGGTCCGGGTGCCGAACCGGTCGCGGATGGCCTGTTCGATCCTGCTGCGGTCGCCGGTCTTGAAGCGGGAGTGCAGGAGCAGGGCGGCGTCGTCGCCGTGGAGTTCTCGGGCGAGCGGTGCGAGCTGGTCGTACAGGTGCCAGGCGTCAGCGACGTTGTTGGCGATGACGGCCACGCTTCGTCCGGCGCGCAGTGAGGTTTGGATGTCCTCGATGCTGGCGGGGTCGGTGAGGTGGTCCTCGCGCAGGTGCAGGCGGTGGCGGCGCGGCCAGGTGTAGTCGGTGTCGGGTTCGACCAGTTCCACCGTGTGGTCGGGGCCCAGGGCGGCCCGGATGGTGTCCAGGAGCCGGTCGGGCAGGGTGGCGGAGAGCACGCCGATGCGTCCGCCCAGGCGGGCCCACAGTCCCATCATGGCCAGGATCATGCCGAGGCGGCGGGGTTCGTAGGCGTGGAGTTCGTCGAAGACGAATGTGGAGTTGGTGGTGTCGATGAGGGTGGAGGCGTGCGCGGTGCCGCCCAGGGCTCCGCGCAGGAGCTGGTAGGGGGTGGTGACGCGGACGAGTTCGCGGAACAGGCGGCTGGCGTTGGCTTTGGCGACCGCGCCCGAGGCGCGTTGCCGTTCCGCTGCGGCCGGGTCTGTGGGGGTGGTGTCGCAGGTGGCGGTGGACAGGTAGAAGCTCGCGGCGCGGGAGTGGACGACGCCGACCTGGTCGTGTCCCAGGTCGGTGCGCAGGCGGGTGGCCATGGCGTTGATGGAGGCCAGGTAGGGCAGGGCGTAGAACAGGCGGGGTGTGCCTGCTGTTTCGTCTGCGGTGTGGTGGGTGTGGGTGGTGGCCCACAGCAGGGCGGCTTCGGTCTTGCCCTTGCCGGTGGGGGCGCGCAGCACCATGTGGGTGGTGGTGGCGTGGGCGCGTTCTTGGTGCGGGTAGGTGTCGGCGTTCTTGGCCTTCAATGTCGCGCGCAGCCGTGCGGGGTAGTCGATGCTGGTCAAGGGGTGGGTGGTGAGCAGGTGGCCGTGGGCGGAGGCGACGTGGTCGGCCAGGGTGATGGCGCCTTGGAGCAGGACGGCGGTGAGGCCGGCCTCCTCGTCGGGGCTCTGGCCGCGGTCCCAGTGGGTGAGGATGCGTTCCAGCAACCGGTGCCCGGCCTCGGCCAGCTCCTCGGGGGTGGCCTCTGCTGGGGTGGGGGCTTTCGCGGTCTGGGCGAGCCAGGTGGCCAGGGCGTTGGCCGAGGCCGGGTCCACGGGGCCGAAGTGGTCGTGGAAGTCCTTCGGGCCGGTCAGGGTGCGGGTTTCGTTGCGGATGGACCCCTCGCCCCCGGCCAGGGGGCGGTGGTGGGTGAGGACGCCCAGGCCGATCCAGGTGCGTTCGTCCTCCGGCAGGTGGGCCAGGACGTGTTCGACGAAGGCGAGGGAGTAGACCTCGTGCCGCCTGCCCCACGGCTGTTGGGGCGGGGGGTTGCCCACCATGGTCTGGAACCCGTCCGGGACCTTGCCCGCGTCGTGGAACAGGCACGTGAGCCTGGCTCGGTCCCAGAAGCGGGCATCGGTTGCGGGCAGGGTGCCGGTGCGGGTGTGCAGGGTGTCCAGGGCGCGGGTGGTGGCCTGTAGGTGGGTGGTCAGCGCCTCTCCGGGCTGAGGAGGCTGGCTGCGCGTGTCGGGGCTCTTGGCCCAGATGTGTGGCAACTCGACCCGAGCGCCAGCGGCAGCATGGGGGTGGACGGGGGCCAGCGGAACGACCGCCTGGCCGTCGCTGGTGCGCCATTCGGAGTCGACGCGGGCGCTGCTGCCCTGGGCGGCGTACCGGTAGGTGCCCCACTGGATGCGGGAGCGGTCGGGGCTGATGGTGTGCGGCATCCGCAATTGCATGCCGGACCTGGAGTTCTCGGCGGGCAGCAGGGCGTGGCCCTGGGTGCCCTGCCCGGGGTAGAGGGTGATGCGGCTGGTGCGGGCCGAGGCCAGGTCCTGGCTGCGGCCCAGGCGCAGCGGCCACACCGGGCGGCGCAGCGCCCTCTCCCACAGGTCCAGATGGTCCAACACCCACAGGGTGAGGGTGGTCCGGGCCAGGAACTCGTGGTCCTTGGGGGTGGGGTCCGGTTTCTTGCCCGCCGTGGCCAGAGGATGGAAGGTCTCCACGTCCACGCCCTTGCCTTGGGCGGTGAAGGCCATGGCGATGCGGGTGTCGGCGGGCATGCGGTCCCAGCCGCCCACCGCGGCGGCCAGCAGGCCTGCGGCGGTGGACGGCGGCGGGCAGGGCAGGGTGACCTGCACCCCCGAGTACAGGGGGTTGCGGAACGAGGCCACCGGTGCGGTGATCGTGATCTCCAGTGCGCTGGTCATACGGTCGCGTCCTCGAACCAGGCGTCGCGCTGGCCGGCCTCGATCTCCTTGGCCAAGGCGCCCAGCACGGTGCGCGGGTGGTCGATGACCACCCGCCCGGCGGTGATCTCCTCGGCCAGGTCCTGGCGGGCCTGGTCGCGCTGGGCGCCGAGGAACCCGGGAGCCCAGCCGATGTGGACGGGGCCGTCCAGTTCATCGGACCAGGCCCGCAGTTCCTCGGCGAAGACCGCCGTGTCGAAGAACGCCCCTTGCGGCCCGGTGGCCAGCACCCGGGTGAAGGGGTTGTTGCCCCCCTTGAGGGGGGCCAGCAGCACGAAGGAAGGGGCGCGGTCGCCGTAGTGCAGGGCCCGGCTGGCCCCGCCCTGGACCTGGGCCAGGGTGCGCAGCAGCACCGCGGCCCGGCGGCGCCGCTCGGCCAAGGGCAGGCGCAGGGCGCCGACTCCGCGCAGCACGTACTCGGCGGCCCCGGCGGTGACGGCTTCCTGGGCGGCGGCCGGGGACAGGGCCTTGCGCAGCCCTCCCCCGTCCTGTTCGAAGGTGCCCACGCGCGGCAGGTCCACCAGGACGTCGGCGGCCATCTCGGCGGTGTAGTGCTCGTGTTCGTGGATGACCGGGTCGGCGTCGGCCGGGAAGCCGCGGCTCATCGTGCCGAAGTCGGTCACGATGCGCTTGGCGGGCAGCGCCACCAGGGTGCCGGTGGCCAGGACGGTGTCGCGCTGGTAGTTGCCCTGCTTGGTCGCGACCATGTAGCCGAACAGGTCGTCGTCCAGGTACAGGTCCGGGCGCCCGTCGGTGTAAGCCTGCTGCTTCTTACCGGTGCCCGAGCGGGTGACCGGGGAACGCTTCTCACCCAGGGGCAGGGAGTCGCGCCACCAGCGGCGGAACGCCTGAGCGGAGATGTAGGGGACGCGTTCCCCGCGGCCGACGGTCAGGTACTTGACCTTGGCCGTGTTGTCCTCGCCGCGGCCGTTGTTGGGGGCACCAGCGGTGATGTCCAGGGCGAGCTTGCCCACGAGGTAGGTCATTAGTCGTTCTCCGCTTCCAGGTCGGTGTCGGCGATGAGGTCGTCGGTGGACACGTCGTCGTGGTCGTGTCCGCGCCAGGAGGGTTTGAGTTCGTGCAGGTGGTTGAGGACCCCGATGAACAACAGGTCCCGGTGGAGGAAGACCCGGTCCTCAGCGTCGAAGAGCAGCCGCCACTGGCGCTGGGTGATGAACGGGTCAGGGTCCTGGGTGCGCAGGGTGCGGTCGACGGACTGGCGCTGCAACCACGCGCGCAGGGTCGTGAGCTTCTTGCGGGCCTGGAGGAACTTCTTCAGTTCCTTGTCGTCGTGGGTGTTGAGGACAGTGGCGATGCGTGCGGCGAGTTGGTCGATCTGGTCCATGTCGGTGGAGGACACCTGGAGCACCTTCGTGGCGTAGTCGGAGCAGGTGGCGGACAGCAGGGGGGTCTGGGCGCAGATGCCGCCCTTGCCCAGGGCGCGTTCCCGCAGGAAGTGGGAGACGGTGGGGATGACCCTCTCGGGGAGGTCGAACAGGTTGCGGGCGAGCATGGACCGGCCGGGGACCTTCTCCCACCGGTGGGCGCGCCCCAGCCAGTGCAAGGACGGCTTGGGCAGGTCGCGGATCCATTCGGTGGCGGGCTGGTCCATGGCGTGCACGGCCAGGTCCTGCTCCTTGTTGCTGTTGGTGAACACCATCAGCTCCACACCGTCGGTGACCCGTTCCTCGTAGCCGCGCACCCTGCTCAGTGCGGCGAGCTGGCGGGCGTAGGAGGGGCGGGCCCCGGCGGGGGCGCCGGTGAGGGCGTGGCGGCGGGTCTGGTCGACCTGGAACTTGGTCAGGGCCCACAGCAGGTCGTCGTCCCAGGTGTGCAGGGCGGTGGCGCGACCGCCCCAGATCGAACACCCGTAGGGCAGGGCGTAGAAGCTCAGCAGGCATCCGCGACACAGGGCCATCCCCTCATGGGTGGGGATGGTGGTGTTGCGGTAGGAGGAGCTCTCCGTCAGCGGGACGTCGACCTTGCCGTAGAACCCGCAGGCCGGGCGATCGCACAGCACGCACCGGGCGTCCACGGCCGTGTCGGTCTCGGGCAGGTGCCGCCAGGCGGCGAGCTTGTCCTTGAGCCCCTGCCCCAGCAGGGATTTGCGGTTGGTGGTGTTGATCGGGCAGTTGGGCCAGAACAGGTAGCTGGCGCCGAGCCAGAACCCGTGAGGGCCTTTGCTGTCGGCGATCTCGGTGGTGCGTTCCAGGTCGCGGGTCATGTTCGCGTTCGCGGCCCGCAGATCCCCCTCCGTCAGCTCCAGGGGGTGGGTGAGCTCCTTCAGGTTCTTGCGAGTCCGGTAAACGAGGCTGGACAGGGCGAATGCACCGATCCGCTGAAAGGGGTGCGCGGTCAACCGCACTCCGAGCCCGATGGTCGTGGAACTCACGCGATCACCCACCCGAACCCGGCGGAGTTGGCCTGCCCCAGCCCCCAGCTCCAGATGCACCGCAGTGTCTCGGGGGCGCCGTGGATCTCCGCCTCCAGAGCCGCCCCGGGCTTGTGCCCCTGGCTCACGGCGAAACTGCGCTTGGGTCCCACCCAGGTGATGGCCTGCACCGACACCTCCGGGTCGACACCGATCGTCTGGGCCTTGCGGCGCAGGTTCCCCTCGAAGTAGGCGGGGAACTCGGGTTCGGTCGGCAGCACCCAGGCCTGGCGGGTGGTGCGCTCACCGTGCTCGTTGTGTCCGGAGCCCTTCATCACCACCGGGGTGGAGGTCCGTAGCACCGCCTTCCCGGAGGCGAAGTCCGGCGGGGCGACGACATCGACCTTTTGGATCCGCAGGGCGGTGCCGCCCCAGTCCAGCACGTGCTCTCTAGCCAAGCCCTTGGCCAGGCCCTCGATGATCTCCGGTACAGGGCTGGCGAACTCCACCACTCCCGTTCCGCCAGCGGTGTACTGGCGACGTTTGCGGGGGGTGGACGGGAACGTGGGGGCGCTGTGGCCGAAGGGGACCATGCCGGTCTTCCCCCAGCCGTGTTCGTGCAACCGGGCACCGAGCTCCGGCGCTCCGAAGGAGAGCAGTTCATAGACCAGGCCGCGGCCCGGGCGCAGCACTTCCCTCCATTGCAGGGACGGGGCCCTGGTGTGGACCGCTACTCGCAGACGCACAGGTGACCTCCTCACTCAACATCAGATGACGAGGCAACACGGTAGGAACCAACGCCGACAGAAAAGCCCTCAGATCAGCAAGATGGCCAACCAAGGCCAAATACTGCATTTCCATCACACTGAGCGAACAAAACTGGTAAGGGGATCAAAGACCGAAAACACGTTCGACAAGAGAAGCCACAAAGGCCATCTTTCGCCGAAGGGACCCGACCTAGGACCGATCAAGCTTCCTTCCGATCCCGCCCCCTCCACCCCATCAACGAGGGCACCTCGAGACCTAGATGGACATGCCCCCAGCCATCACCCCCGACAAGGAACCGAGGCTGCTTCGCTGATGCCGATGCAGCCGCCACCCCTGAGCGGCGATCAGAGCGCAGCCAACCGGCCACGCCCTGATCACACTGGGAACACCGCACTTCTCATGTAGGAAGTGAAGATGCAACCCAATGCATGCGAGCCCAGAACTCTACTTAATTCCTCCTATGCCCCTGCGACCACACCAATAGCGGATCGCAACTCCTTCCAATTCCACCGAATTCGGACGGCCAGACCACCTCGACCACCATCCCCAGGTGATCCTCATGCTCCGAACATAGAGCTCCATCGTTCGCCCCATTCGCATCGATAAGCCAACAAGCGTTCGAACCCCGCACACTCGAAGTGCAGTCGATGTAGTTCTTGGTTGACTGTCTTCAAGATTTCGTCCGAACACGAGGAGAATAGCACGCCAGAAAAAGGAAGGGGTGGGCGCATACGCCCACCCCGCACCCCTCGAAGGGATGATTAAAAAATGCGACATGCGCCGAAGAATCACATCTTTTTACCCCTCCAAGGGGCCTGTGGTTAGCGCATATGGCACACAAATCTTACTCTCACGCTTCGCACAGGCGATGACGACCGCGAGGACCTCGTTACTCTCCGGTGGATGGTCGGGGTGCTGCTCCCCTCGCAGGGGCGATGAGGACGTCGGGGCGGTCACCACTGCACCTCCTCGTCGGGGTGTTGCTACCCCTAGCAGGGGCGATGAAGACGGGAGGCGCACCGCACCCTGATGGGCGTCCGCAGGTTGCTACCCCTCGCAGGGGCGATGAGGACACTCGATTCCGCCGGCCGCCCACTCGGTGAACCGCTGTTGCTACCCCTCGCAGGGGTGATGAAGACGCTCAACACCTCAGGGAGAACCCCATGCCCCACCAGTTGCTACCCCTCGCAGGGGCGATGAGGACCCGCGCCGAAGATGCCGCCCGCACCGCCCAGGCAGGTTGCTACCCCTCGCAGGGGCAATGAGGACCCCTGGGAACCGGGGCCGCGATCCTGCTGGACGCGTTGCTACCCCTCGCAGGGGCAATGAGGACCCCCGCCGGCACGAGGTGACCAGCCACGAGGCCGAGTTGCTACCCCTCGTAGGGGCAATGAGGACCCGCTCACCGTGGAGGAGTGGGAGACCCGCACCGCGTTGCTACCCCTCGCAGGGGCAATGAGGACGCTCGAACGCATGAGTGAGCACACCTCCCGTCCCGAGTTGCTACCGCTCGCAGGGGCAATGAGGACTCGTCGGGAACGCCCGCGCCGCCTTCGCCAGCTTCCTGTTGCTACCCCTCGCAGGGGCAATGAGGACCTGGCACTCCGCCCGCCGCCGGGCCCGCGAGGCCGCGTTGCTACCCCTCGCAGGGGCACAATGAGGACGATGCTGCTGGGGCAGGACCCCACCCCGCTGCCGCCGTTGCTACCCCTCGCAGGGGCAATGAGGACTCCGGGTGGGTGCTACACCGTCGTGTGCGTCGTCGTTGCTACCCCTCGCAGGGGCAATGAGGACGCCGCGACTTCCTCCCAGTCGGCGGCGTTCGCCCAGTTGCTACCCCTCGCAGGGGCAATGAGGACTACCGCGGCGGTGATCTGCTCCCACACGGGCGCCCGTTGCTACCCCTCGCAGGGGCAATGAGGACGGGGCAGGTGGGCGGTGTACAGGCCGCCGTGGTCCTGTTGCTACCCCTCGCAGGGGCAATGAGGACAGGAACGAGCGGCGACCGGTCGGCCGGCACCGGCCGGTTGCTACCCCTCGCAGGGGCAATGAGGACGGTACACGCTCTCCAGCGTGATCCCCGCCCGTCTGGGTTGCTACCCCTCGCAGGGGCAATGAGGACGCCGGTACGGAGTCGTCGTGTCGTCAAGGACCACACGTTGCTACCCCTCGCAGGGGCAATGAGGACCGCCTGAGAGGATCAGCCCGTGGATACCCCGCTGACGTTGCTACCCCTCGCAGGGGCAATGAGGACCCGGGTGCGGATCTCCGCCCAGGAGTGGTGACCGACGTTGCTACCCCTCGCAGGGGCAATGAGGACGCCAAGGTTGCGACTTTGGCGGCCTACCTGGACATGTTGCTACCCCTCGCAGGGGCAATGAGGACGGTGGACGTTGGACACGGCGGCCGCGGCCGCACCGCGTTGCTACCCCTCGCAGGGGCAATGAGGACGCGGAGGGGGCCCGGTGAGCCCGCTGACTGACGCGTTGCTACCCCTCGCAGGGGCAATGAGGACTCCTTGCCGACGACGGGCACTTGGTGGCCTCTATGTTGCTACCCCTCGCAGGGGCAATGAGGACGTAGGCGTCAGCGACGGCCTTGGCGACCCGGGCGTGTTGCTACCCCTCGCAGGGGCAATGAGGACACTTCTCGTCGCGCTCGGCGGTGGTCTGGACGGGCCGTTGCTACCCCTCGCAGGGGCAATGAGGACCTCACCCCCGAGACGCTGCTCGTGCTCGGCATCACGTTGCTACCCCTCGCAGGGGCAATGAGGACCTCGTGGCCGGTGCCCCAGTCCTCCAACAGGGCGTGTTGCTACCCCTCGCAGGGGCAATGAGGACTCGCATGGGGAGACGCACTCGGAGGGTTCCCCTTGTTGCTACCCCTCGCAGGGGCAATGAGGACCCCGGGGACTCTCAGTCCCCCCGCTCCCCTCCGAGGTTGCTACCCCTCGCAGGGGCAATGAGGACCCGACGGTAAAGTCCCTGGCCGCAACAGGCCTGGTTCATCGATTCGAAGCAGATTTTTCAGCGATCCGCCGGTAGCGCAGATGACCCCGGCGTGGCGCTGAAAAACACCCTTGGACTCAACCACGTCCACTATCCAACCTCACCGCCCCGACAGACCGTCCCCCGCCCCGTGGCCACGGTCAGAGACCGCTCCCCGTCCTGGCCCTCCGGGCTCAGCGCCTGTACTCGATCAGCGGCGGAACCCGCGGTCGGGGTCACGCGGATCCTGGCTTCCAAAGTTCTCGAACCAGCTCTGCGGACGCATGTCCCCCATCGCCTGGAGCCGGTTCAGCTCAGAGCCGGGATCTTCAACACCGTCGAACCTGGGATCGAACAGCAGCATCACGTCGTGGTCCTCGAATAAGATGTCGAGGCAGAAATCCCAGGTGTAGTCGTCTCGGTGCTCGGGCAGTGCTTCGTGGTCCGCGTCCTCCCGATCCTGGGTCATCTCCAAGTGGACCTGTGCCTCGCTCTCCAGTGCGAGGAACAGCGCGACTTCCTCGGCGCGGCATCGCGGACGGGGCTCGCGGCCTGCCGCCAGATCCTCTGCCAGGTCGTCACAGGCCCTGGCCATGAGGCGACGCCACTGGACCGGCATCTGCCAAGTGACCCAGGGAAGGGTGTCGAAGAACATCCATGCGTCGTCCTTTCCGGTGACGGTCCGGTCTCCGTTGTTCACGTCGTCGTAAGCCTCGTCCGCCATCATGCTGAGCGCGGAGTAAAGGATGTCGGCTGTGCGCGGAATCAGCGTCCAGGATTCGCAGTCGGGGCAGTCCACCTTGTTGCAGTCACAGCCCCCGTCGAGCAGGGGGAAGAGCTGCGCGAAGTCGGGGAGAGTGCCCCATTGGGTCTCCCTCGTGTGGACGGGATCGGGCCCTCGACGGAGCCGGGATCCGCTGTGGAAGGTCTCCTTGATGGTCTGGGACGACCAGTCGATGACTTCATCTCCGTGATCCACTCGGAGCCACTTGGCGGAGGACTCCTCGGCGATCGTGCCGGCCCGGGGAACAGGGTCGAGGGGGTCGGCCAGGTGCATGACCGCGCCGACGAGGTCCTCTGGGTCGTGGTCGAGGCGTTCGGTTTCCGGGGCGGGTTCGAAGCCGCGGGCACGAGCGGCCCGGTAAAGCCGTTCCTTGTCGTGCATGTAGAACTCCCGCAACTGGACGACACGGACCACTGGTGCGGTCAGGTCACTGAGCCGGGCCTGGGGCATGGTGTGCTCGTCGTTCTCCGCCTCGTCATCTGCAGGGTCCCCCACGAAAACCTCCTCCCAGGAGACGGAGGTGGTTTCAGATGTGGGCCATACCCCTGCCTGGAGGTGCTCCACGACCTTCCGGAACGAGGCGGCCGGTGCGTCGGGAAGGTCGGCGGCGAGCGCGTTGGCTCGTGCTGTTGCCCCCGCTCCCAGGCCTTCTTCGGCAATCGTGGTGAGCAGCCTCGCGATACGTTGCGCGAGCAACGGGCTCCCACAGGTGAGAACGGTCTGGAGCTGGTCCGGGCCTCGGTTGTGGGACAGGCGGGCGAGTACGCGGTGCTTGGAGCGTGCGTGCTCGCAGAGGAAATCCTGAGGGAAATACGAAGAAGAGCTGAGTTCAGCCATAACCGACCCCTGGGGTATGCGGAGAGGGCGCGTGGACACGCCGAAGTACGGACTTCGCTGGTGGGCGCGGTACGGCCGAATCCCCGGGCGAAGGGAAGATAAAGGCGCCGCTGGTGCTGTCGGTACAGCCGACAACCCGGATCGGTCATTTCAGGGTAATCGGGCGCCCCTGCAATCGCTACCGGGTCGCGCGAAATCTGCACCCGCCCGCTGGGCAGCATCTCCTGTGCTGTGACGACAGCCCTCTTACGTCAAGTAATGAGGCAACATAGCCACAGCAACGACACTTACGAGGTGCCATCGGATGCCGCTGATAGGCCATGCGTGCTCCGTTCGTGCGCTTCTAATCCGATGGCCGCAGGTTCGAATCCTGCCGGGTGCGCCACAAAACCCCAGTTCAACCTGGGTATACATCCTCACCGCAGAGGAGCCGTCGCACTGATGGGTCCAGGGTGGGCCCGAGCTGGGTCCAACCCCCGGCGCTCACGCCGCGCCGCGCACCGACGCCCCCTCCCGGAATCGCGCAGCACCAGCCACGCGGTCCTCTCAGCCGCTTCCCTGGCCACTTCCGGCAGGACACTGGCATAGGTGTCCGCGGTCAGCACGATACTGGCGTGCCCCAGCATCGCCTGCACCACCTTCAACTCCACCCCCGCAGCCAGTGCCAATGTCGCTGCTCCGTGGCGCAGATCGTGGAACCGCACCGGCGGCAACCCGCTCTCCGCGTTCAGCTTCCGGAAGAGGCGTGACAGACGCTCAGGGGCCAACGGGCCTCCCCGCAGGACGGTGAACACATACCCGCGCGGATCCCACTCCTGCCCGCGTGTCTGTGCCTCCTGCTGTTGTCGCCACTGGTGGCGGCGCAGCACCCCTGTGGTGGCGTGGTCCAGCACGAGCATGCGGCGGCTCGCCGCGCTCTTGGGCGCCAACTCCACCAGGCCGCCCCGATTGGACTGGAGCTGACGGGCGATACGGACTGTCCCCTTGATCAGGTCGATGTCCTCCCACCGCAAGCCCACGACCTCACCCCGGCGCAGCCCGGTCATCACCACCAGGTGGAACAGCGCGTTCCACCGGTCCTCGGAGACGAAGTCCAGGAACTGGCGGGTCTGTTCCACCGTCCAGACCGCCACCGCAGGCCGCGCCCCACCGTGGGTCCACTCCGCGACGGCCTGGTCGGTCCACACCACCGGCCGTGTGCCGGCCCCGGGCTCCAGCCGCAGCCCCTGGGCGGGATTGGCAGGGAGCAGACGTTCGCGCACCGCGGTGTTCAACGCCGCCCGCAGCGTGGCCCGTACCCGCTGCACCGTCGTCGGGGAAAGGAGGACTCCTCCGGCCAGAGTGTGGCGGGAGATCCGGTCGAACGCCTCCTGCACCAGGGCGGGGGTCAGCTCCTCAAGTAGCACCTCTCCCAGATACGGGTCGAGGTAGCGGTCGATGTGCTCGGCGTAGCCGACCCGGGTGCGCAGGCGCAGCCGAGCCCGGGTGTCCATCCAGTGCCGGAGCCATCCGGCCACCGTCCACGACTGCGTGTCAGCCCCGCTGCCTCGGGCTCTGCGCAGCGCCGCCCGAGCGGCATCCCTGGAGACGAACCCGCCACGACGCACCCGGCACCGCCGACCCGGAACGTGCTCGAGATCGACCGAGAAGTACCAGCTTCCATGGCTCCGCTGCCTTAGCCGGGGACATGTCCGCTCCCCCACACCGGCAGCCCGGCATCCGCACCGCTTGTACACAGAACCAGACCCGAACACGACCACCACCTCCGAGCCCAGTCTCACCCCTGGCAACGGTGCTCAGAGAAGGCGAGAGCCAGGGGGCGATCACGGCACATTCGCGATCACAAAGCTCCCATTCCGAGGCCCGCACCTTCTCCGCTGTCAGATTCCGCGCTCACAGCAGTCCGGCGAATACTCCCTGCGCAGGTTCCGAAGACTCCAGAGACAGGCGTTGCCGACACGACGAGATGCGCTCCCTCACCCAGGCCCGAACAGCCCCCTGGTCATGGACCATGTCCAGCAGTTCTCGCGCCGCCCTTTGGGCCCCGTCCATCCAAGGGACAACGGGATCCTCCTCCAGGACAGCCGCGAAACGTTTCCGGGCCGCCGCGGTGTCCCCGGCCAGCGCCGCCACGACCCCCGCGTTCCACGCCTCCCACAGGAGCCCGCGCCCGACCGGCCGCCCCGCCATATGCCGCTCCACCGACTCCAGATCGACGAACCTGCACCGCAATTCCACTATCCGCTCCCGCGCAAGAAGAGCGAGATCCTCCGCGACCGGTGCGAACTGCCCATCGTCGCGGTAGTCCACGGTTCCGCTCAACCGCTCACCGACGTTGAAGGTGAAGTGGTCGACGTCCTGCCACAGCCACATCGCTCCGACGTGGAGCCCACTGCCCTGACTCCATTGAGGGGAAGGGAACTCCACGAGCCCCAGCCACCACCCACGGTCGTCCAACCACAACCGGGACCGGCCGCGCTGCCGAAGCCCCAGAGGACGAAGCCGAGCACGAGCCGCCACAGCTACCAGCCGCGATGCGGAGGAAACAGACGCCATGACGGCATTCTCCTTCCTTGTCAAGGTGACAGATACCCGGACGGCCCTGTCGAGAAAGGAAATTGTGCGTTGCGGGGGACAGAAGAGACCACACCCAGCTGGACCTTGCGAGGTGCCATCGGACGCCGCCAGGGGCCGGTGTGTGCTCCGTTCGTGCTCCACAGTTCTGGACCGGGGTGGCATCAGCGGGCAGCTCTTGATACGAAACGACAGCAGTGATCGGATGGGGTGGCATGAAACGGCACAGAATGACACGTGGCGGCACCGAACCAGCTAACTTCTAATCCGATGGCTCCGGACAACACTGAAGGAGCGCCCCTACTTCAGCCAGCCGCGTCATGGGAAATGGCCGGGGAAGACCACCAGTGCCAGGGCTGGGAGATGGTGGGGGAACAGGCCGCCGGAGCAGGCGCCGACATCGATCTTTGCTGCCGTTAACACCTGTCGGGGGTGAGGTAGACGATGGTCTTGTTCTCCAGAGCGAGCAGGGCTTGCCGAGTCCAGGCCCAGACGTCTTCGCGAAGGCGCTGGGATACCTGCTCAGGGGTGAACCAGCCGATGTCTCCGACCTCCGGATCCACCGGGCGCAGGTTCGCGGCACGTTCGGGTACAAGCACTCCACCGTCGAAGATGAACATGAGCAGGTCGTCCCAGGGATCGCGGGGCGGGGCCCACTCCACGCACAGCAGATCTCCCAGAACGAAGTCCAGACCGAGTTCTTCGCGTACCTCGCGCAGGGCGGCCTCGTGTGGGGATTCGTTGGCCTCGGCCGTGCCTCCGGGGAGGTCCCAGAAGGGTTTGTAGGTGGGATCGGCCAGCAGCAGGCGTCTTTGTTCGTCGTGCAGGACGACTTTGGCGGCGACGCGTTTGCGGGCCTGGAATCGGTTGCCCTCGGCAAGTGCGTGGCGCCAGGCTGCAGGGTCGCGAACGTAGAGGGGTTCCTCCGTCTTGTCGCCACCAGCCATGGTCTGCCCCTTTGTTCATTCACCCGCGCCGGTTCGAGGTCGGCATCGGCGGTCTGTCTACGGCTTTCTCCGTCTGGAACAGCGCAGTAGCGACTTTGGCAGCGTTCTGGCATGGACCGTCGTGTTCTCGGGCCCGAACCACCTTGGCGCAGTGTGATCCGCTCAGTGAGGGCGGGTGGCGGACATGAAGCGAGCGGAGTAGTAGGCGCCGGCGACAGGTTCGACGCGGATGGTCTGGCCGGAGGAGGGGGCGTGCACCATCTGGCCGTCGCCGACGTACATGGTGACGTGGGAGGGGGCCGGGCCGCTACCGGTGTCGTAGAAGAGCAGATCGCCCGGGGCGAGGACGTCGAGGTCGACGCGGGTGCCGGTGTTGACCTGGTCGGTGGTGACGCGGGGGATGGAGACTCCGGCGGCGTGCCAGGCCATCATGGTCAGCCCGGAGCAGTCGAAGCTGTCGGGACCGGTGCCGCCCCAGAGGTAGGGCTTGCCGACCTGGGCCAGCGCCCATTCGGCGGCGATGCGCCCCTGCTCGCTTCCCCCTGGTGGGACGGTGGAGGCGGTGAGCTGTTGGTAGTGCTCGATGTGGGCGAGCACGTTGTCGACGTAGGTGTCCCAGGGGTTGTAGCGGAACAGGGCGTCGTGGAGGTCTTGGGCGTCGGTGAAGTCGACCTGCTGCTCGGGGTGGCTGGTGCACAGCTCGATGGCGCTGGACCAGGTGGCGTCGTAGACGTTGTGGGGGTCGGCGCGGGTGTCGTTGTTGCCGTCGGCGCCGTGGTCGGCCCACCAGGCGGGCAGGAGCTGGGTGACGCCGACGGCGGCGTCGTAGGTGGTGTCGCCGTCCCAGCGCCCTTGGTCGGTGTCGTAGTGCGGGGTCCAGTTGTTGCCGACGCCGGTGCCGTCCAGTAGTGGGCCGATGATGGGTGGGTCGGTGTCGCCTGTGGGGGTGATGGTGCTTCCTGCGGCGTGGTGGGATTCCTCGTGGCCGATGCCCGCGAGGACGGGCCAGGTCAGCCCTGTGCAGCCCGGGTGGGTGTCGGCGAGGTGGGCCGCGGCGCGTTGGTAGGCGTCCAGCAGGACGGGGTGGATGCCCGGGACGGAGGTGATCGTCTCCTGCTCGGCCCTGTGGCGCTCCTCGTCGCCCATGCCGATGGCGGCGATCACGGACACCAGCAGGAAGAGTCCCGCGCTGATGCCCGCGACGAGTCTGGACACAGCCGGTCAGCGGGCCAGGTCGGCCAGGGTGCGCAGGTGGCCGGCCGCGTCGCCGGTGGTGCGCCAGACGGGCGCGGCTGGCCCCGGAGCCGTGAGCAGGTCCGAAGTGGTGACGTGGGTCTGCACCCAGGGGTCGGGGGCGGGCAGGGCCGTGCAGAGGCTGCTCAGCCGCCCTGGTGTGGGAACGACGAACAGCACGGTGGAACGCAGCTGGGTGCGTAGGGCCAGGTCACGGTAGCGGTCGAGCTTCTTCCCCAAGACGCGCAGGGCCTCGGTGCGGATGTCGTACTCCACGAAAGCGTCCAGGGCGGTGCCGTTCTGCCGCCAGCGCAGGTAGCCGTCCGGACGGATGCCGTCGGCTTCCCAGGCCCGTCGGCAGCGGGCCTCGGTCCACCAGCGTTCCAGGCGGGCTCCTGGTGTGGTGCGGGCTGCGGTGGTGAAGGAGACGTAGGTCTGGGCCAGGCCGGTGATGTGGTCGATCAACGGTGAGGTGCGCAGATGCCGGGGATGGACGATGCGGCGCGGGTCGATGCCCCGGTGGGCGGCCAGGGTGCGGGTGCCGCGTCGGCCGAGGATCCAGTGGTGGGGCATGGTCCAGCGGGCCGCACGTGGGGTGAAGCGTTCGATCTGCTGGTGGTCGGCGAGGGTCTTGAGGCGGCGTTGGACGGCGCGCACCCCTCCGCCTCTGGAGAAGAAGAGGGCGCCCAGTTGCGGGGTGGTCATGACGCGGTGGTCGTGCAGGGCGGCCAGGATGCGCAGGTCGCGTTCGGTGATGGTGATGCTCATCGGTGTTCGTCCTCTCCCTTGGCATGGCGCGGATCTGTGCGGGTGGCGCGGACCGGCGGGGCGTTGAAGCGTCGGGAGGCCTTGCGGATGTGGTGGGCGCGGCGGCGAACAGCCGGGGGCAGGGGCCGGGTGCGCAGGGTGGCGGGCGGGAGTTCGGTGGCTCCGCTCAGGG
The DNA here is from genome assembly GCF_018316655.1 of Nocardiopsis changdeensis. GTDB lineage: Bacteria > Actinomycetota > Actinomycetes > Streptosporangiales > Streptosporangiaceae > Nocardiopsis > Nocardiopsis changdeensis. Next base: position 4,189,506 of record NZ_CP074133.1, read on the forward strand.
TGCGCAGGACCGCCTGATAGGCGCCGAGGTGGGAGAGGTCGTGGTCGTTCAGGTGCGGTCGGGTGTGCTGGTGCAGGTGGGCGGCGTCGGCCGGGGAGGTGTTGAAGAAGACCTTGGTGCGGCAGTTGGCGTCGACCGCCGCGCGGACCCGGGCGGGGAGTTGGCCGAGTTCTTGGTGGGCGAGAACCATGGCGGCCCGGTAACCGCGGGCTTCGGCGAGCATGTCGGTCAGGGAGCCGGGCAGGTGCAGGAAGGTGGCGGCTTCGTCGAGGTAGACGCAGGTGTCGCGACGGCGGCTTTCAGGGATCGCGGAGCGGCCGGCGATGGCGTGCCAGGCGGCGGCCAGGGCGAAGGTTCCGATGAGGGCGGTGGTGTTCTCGCCCAGGTGGCCTTTGGGCAGGCGCATGAGGATGAGTCCGCCGTGGTCGAGCAGGTGGGGCAGGTCGAGGGTGGCGGCTCCGGAGGCCAGGACCGTGCCGGCCCAGGGGCGCAGCAGGACGGTGCGGAGCTTGTTGAGGAGCGGGTCGGTGGCGGCGGCCTGCATCTGGGGGCTCTGGCGTTCGTACCAGGTCCAGAAGTCGGCGAGTGGCCGGGGCGGCCGGGCGGCGGTGAGGGCACGGTGGCGGAAGGCCGGGTCGGCGAGCAGGCGGGGGATGTCGCCGAGGTTGGCGTTGGGGTCGCCGGTGCGGGCGAGGGTGAGCAGGGCGGCGCGGGCGATGTCGTCGGTGCGCGGTCCCCAGGAGTCGGCGTGGATGCGCTGGAAGATCCCGGCGGCGGTGTCGGCGGCGAGGTCAGGGGCGCCCAGGGCCAGCGGGTTGAGCCGTGGGGGCGGTACCGGGTCGGCGGGGTCGAACACGACGGTGCGTCCCGCCGCGCTCTTGGGTAGGCGGTCGAGGATGTCGAGGATGAGGTCGCCGCGCGGGTCGATGACCAGGGCGCCGCGTCCGGCGTGGGCGTCCTGGAGGACCATGTGGGCGAGCAGGGTGGACTTGCCCGAGCCGGTCTTGCCCAGGATGTGAACGTGGTGGCGGGCTTCGGCGATACCGATGGCGAGGGGGCGTGCGGGCCCGGCGTCGGAGTCGCCGAGGACACGGCCGGAGCGGGGCAGGTGGGGGCTGGGTGCGAGGGTGCGGGCGGCGGCGCGGACCAGACCGGGGACGGCGGTGTCGGTGGGCAGGTGGGCGATGGCGGCGAGTTCGGTGGTGCTGAGCAGGTAGCCGCGGGCGAGGTGGCGGTGGTTCGCCCACAGGCCGGGGAAGGGCATCCAGCGGCGGGTCAGGGCGTTGAGGCCGGAGGTGTAGGCGGCCAGGGACGCGGTGATGCCCTGGGCGCGGGCGCGCAGGCGGCGCTCGGCTTGTTCACCCGCGTGTTCGGTGGTCAGGTGACAGCTGATCTGGCAGGCCAGGCGGGGTGTGGAGGCCTTGGTGAGGATGGCGCGGACGTCGTCGGTGATGCCGGGCGGACTAACGGTGTGGGTTCGGGGTTCGGTGAGCAGGCCGGGGTGGAGGCCGCGCAGGCGGGCGGCGGCGGTACGGGCGCCTGCGGCGCGGTGCGGGGAGGCGGGTCGGGCGCAGATGCGGACCAGGGCGTGCTGGCCGGGTGAGAGGTCGGCGAGTTCGCCCAGGAGGTTGCGGAGCGGGTCGTCGGTGAAGCGGGTGCGCAGGGGGTAGTGGTCGGCGCGGGCCATGCCGATCCAGCGGCCGAGGGTGCGGGTGCCGGTGGGCAGGGCGGTGGTGGCCGGGGTGAGGTGGGTGGTGGCTCCTGGCCAGTCGGCGGCCACGGCACGGGCGACGGCGTGGGCGTTGACGGTTCCGGGCACCCACAGGCGGATGCGGATCTCGGTGGCGGAGGCGATGTACTCCCAGGCCAGGTGGGGCGGGATCAGCCGGTGGTACCAGCGTGGCCGGACCAGGCCCAGGGTGTGGGTCCAGAAGGCGGCGGCGTGATCGAGGGTGGTCTGTGGCGGGGTGTGGATCTCCAGGAGTCGGGCGTTGCGGGCGAGGAAGAGGGTGCGGGCCAGGCGGGCGGTGAGCAGCAGCGCGGTCCACAGCACCGCGGCGCAGGCGGCGGTGGCGGCCAGGAGCGGCAGGTTCAGGGTGATGATCATCGGCTTCCCTCCGTGTCCGTGGCCTCGGTGGGGTCGGTGGTGATGAGGCGGTGTTCGACCGGTGAGGCCACAGCGCGGAACACGGTGCGGTGGCGCCCGGCGGCCAGCAGGGCGATGCCGCGTTCGGCGGTGGCGACGATGTGGCGTTCGCCGTGGGAGAGGTGGAAGGAGTCGCAGACCGCGTCGAGGTTCTGCGGTGCCTGGCGGAGCAGGATCTGGGTGGCGGCGTTGGCGGCGACGGCGCGGCCGAGGTCGGTGGCGAGCAGGTCGGCCACGTCCTGGGTGAGCAGGGTGAGTCCGACCCAGTGGCGGCGGGCGTTCTTGGCCAGGTCGAACACGTAGCGGGCGCCGACCGGGTCTTGGAGCAGGGTCCAGCCTTCGTCGATGACGATGAGTCGGGGTCTGCGGGTGGCGGGGTCGGTGATGCGGCGCCACAGGGCGTCCAGGACCAGCAGCAGTCCGACGGTGCGGAGTTCGGCGGGCAGGTGGCGCAGGGTCACCGTGGTGAGGTGGCCGGTGGGGTGCGCGGTGGTGGGGCCGTCGAGGAGGCCGCGGTGGGTGCCGTCGGTGAAGGCGGACAGGCGGTCGGCCAGGGAGCCGGCGTCCTTGGAGCTTTCGGCGTCGCGACGCAGGGCGGTGACCAGGTCGGACAGGACCGGCGGTGTGCGTTCCCAGGTGGCGGGGTCGGTGGCGGTGATGCCGTGGGCGGCGTAGGCAGTCGGGATCGCCCGGTTCAGGGCGGCGGTCTCCTGCGGGTCGGTGCTTCCGACCATGGCGGTGATCAGAGTGGTGAGGAACAGGGCCCGCTGGGTGAACGCCTGCTTCCCTCCCCCGGTGAGGTCGAAGGGATTGATGCGTCCCTCGGGCAGCCCGAGGGGGATGCGGGTTCCTCCAACGGCCGCGGTGAGGTGGGCGTATTCGTCGGTGGGGTCGATGACGACGGCCTGGACCCCGGTGTAGAGGGAGCGCAGGAGTTCGAGTTTGGCCAGGTAGGACTTTCCGGCTCCGCTGCGGGCGAGGACGACGGCGTTGTAGTTGTCCAGGCCTCCGTGGAACCGGTCCCACAGGACGACGCCGCCGGAGTGGGCGTTGGTGCCGTAGACGACGGCGGTGCGGCCGGTCGGTGCCTCCAGGTCGGCGCCGGCCAGGGGCATGAGGGCGGCCAGGGCGTCGGTGTCGACGCTGCGGCCCATGTTCAGGGCGTCGGTGCCCAGGGGCAGGGTGGAACGGATCCCCGCCCAGGGCCGGTAGACGGCCGGGGCGAGGTCGACCAGGACCGAGGCGGCCAGGGCGGACAGGCGGTGCACTTCGGCGTCGAGTTCGCGCGGGTCGGCGGCGTGGACGGTGATGTAGACGGCCAGGCGGAACATGCGGGTCTCCCCCGTGGCGACCCGGTCGGCCAGGTCCGCGGCGTCGGTGACGGCGGCCGCGCGGTGGGGGTCCTCCAGCAGGCCGCGCAGGGTGTCGGTGCGCCAGGCCGATTCCAGGCGGGCCCGGCGGTGGCGCAGGCGGCGCAGTGCCGCAGGTGCCGGGATCGGGGCCAGGTGCAGGGAGACGTCGGCGTCGCCGGGGTAGGTGAGCAGCGGATCGGCCCACCCGGCACGGACCTGGCGCGGGTAGCCGGTGACGATCATGGTCCGGGACAGGTGCCCATCGGTGTCCAGGTGGTAGGGGTGCAGGTGGATCTGCGGCGGGTGGTCGTTCATCGTTCCTCCGTGGTGGCCGCCTCGGTCGTGGCCGGTTCGCTGCCGGATTCTGCGGTGGCGGGGGCCGGGAAGGAGGTCAGGAGGAGCTGAACACCGGGCCCGTCATGGACGCGGACTCGCACACCCAGGGCGGCGAGTTGGGCGGCGATGTCGTGGGCGCGCAGGAGTAGGGCGTCGCCGTTCTGTTCCTCGGGGCCGCGGTGGGTGAGGACCAGCAGCACGCGGTGGTGGATGAGGTCGTGGTGGTGCTGGAGCGAGGCGAGGAAGACGGCATGGGCGCGGGCGGAGCGGCACAGGGCCTCGGGTAGCCGGTCCAGGTGGGAGCGCAACAGGCGCAGGTGGGGGTCCAGGTCGGTGCGGCGGCGCTGGATCAGGATCTGGATGGGTTCGGTCAGGGAGTCCAGGAGGGCGGCCCAGGCGGCGAGCATCCGGTCCTGGTCCTGGCCGGAGGCCAGGTGGAACGGGACGGTGGTGCACTCCAAAACCACGGCGCAGCGGTGTCGGTGGTCGATGACGCCGTCGGCGGCGATGGGCGGAAGCTCGGCGTCGGGGTCGCGGGTGCGCGGGCTGGTGTGCCAGCGGGCGGCCAGCCACAGACGGTGGTCCAGCCCGATGCCGTCGCGGCGGGTCCGGGAGAGCACCCAGGCGCAGCCGATGGGCACGGCGGCGGCAAGGACCGCGGAGATCGGGGACGTCAGGGCGGAGACGGTGGTGAAGAGCGCCCATCCGAGCAGGACGGCCGGGGCCATGATGAGGAGTTGGCGGGCGGTCAGGCCCCACAGGATCGGTTCGGGAACGTCGATGTCGGTGGGGATCTGCGCCTGCCAGGTGGACGGTTCGCGGTCCATGGCGGTTCTCCTCGGTGTGCGGGGCCGATGTGGGATCTACGCGGTGGCGGTCAGAAGCGGTGGCGTCCGGGCCGGGGCCACCAGCGGCGGCGCGGCCGCAGGGCGACCGGGGCCGAGTGCGGGGGCAGTGGCGGCCGCATTCCCGTGACGGGCCGCGTCGGCCTCCAGGGACGCCGTTCGGGCCGGTCCGTTTCCGATGGTTCCGGCCTGAGCCCTCCGTTTCGGGGCGGGATACGGTCCCATCCGAAGGCGTCCCGTGTTCGAAGTGGTTCGCGGTGCTGCGGTGGCCGGTGGTCGCGGGCGATCCAACGACGGGGCTCATGGCGGGGCTCGCCCGGCGCGTTCGGAGAACCCGGGGCGCTGCGGGGTGCGTGTGCCCGGGGCGGGCGAAGCCGTCCTGTGACCGGGACGGCCCTGAGGTGCGGCATGCCCGGCGCGGGCACCGTCCCGGGGCGCTCGCCCTGGCTGCGACGGTCAGGGAAGACCGTGTGGTGGAACCGGTCCGTCGTCCGGTCCAGAGTGCTGAAGCGCCAGGTGCGCACCCGTTGAGGTAGTTCGGTCGTCCGGTGGTGGTGCAGGTGGCGGACCGCTCGCAGGGCCCGTCCGGTCGGGCCGCCGCTGCTGCGCAGCGCAGTGCCCAGGGAAGCCGCTCCCCCACCGGCGGCCAGAGCGACCGCGCCCACGACGGCGGTGCGAACCAGGGACTTGGCCACCCCCGCTCCAGGGGTACGGCCGGCGGGCGACCCCACCGCCCGATAGGCCCAGAAGGGGATGCGGATCTGCACGTAGACCAGGCCCAGGAGCAGGAAGAGGTCGAAAAGGTTCGCCTCGCCCGCGACGATGTCCCCCATTCCGAACAGGGCCTGGGAGTCCGCGCCGAAGAAGATCTCGGACAGGGCGGTGAAGGCGATCGCCTGCGCGATCGGCACCAGGCACACCGCGCCCAGGGCACGCCACCACATCTGCGCGAGCGCGTTGGTCTGCGGCAAGGCGTGGAAGGCGAGCATCAGCGGGCCGCCGACCATGAGCAGAACGACGATGAGGATGCGGACGATCTCCACCAGCACCCACAGCACCAGCAGCACGACGAAGACCAGCAGGAACAGGACCACCGCCGTGGTCTCCTCGGCCAGCATGGGGAAGACCGTGCCATCGAGCCCGTAGACGGCCTTCTTCACGGCCGCGCCGTCCTCGGTGACGGCCCGGGCGATGTCGGTGGAGGCTCCGGCGGCCAGCCCCACCACGCTCAGCGAGGCGTTGCCCGCGACCCACCCCACCACCAGCCGCGGCAGCACCTGGCGGACCCCGGTCTGGGCCTGTAGCCCGTGGTGGGCCATCACCACGAACCCGGCGGCCAGGACCAGCAGGGAGTAGAGGATGTTGGCGGTGGTGGCCATGGTCTGCCACACCTGGGTGATCCCCGCGGTGGGTCCGGGGGTGGTGAACAGGTGGCCGGCGAGCCAGAGCAGAAGCGGATCGAGGACGTCCAGCACCAGGTCGTGGAACCACCGGGTGATGTGGCAGGACACCTCCAGTGCGCCGCAGTCGAAGACCTCGGCGTGTTCCTGTGGCTGGTCGGTGGCGATGCCATCGGGTGCGGGCTCGCGCAGAGTGCGCATCAGTACTCGTACTCCGTGACGTATTCCAGGGCCATGAGCAGGGCCTCGCCGCACAGGGCGATGAGGTAGCCGATCCCGGCTCCGGATAGGGCGCGCTTGGCGCGGTCTATCTCGCCGGGGTCGCCTCCGGCGGCGGTCCAGCGCAGTCCGGCGACCACGGTGAAGAGCACCGCCACGGACAGGGCGAGGGCTTGGCCCAGGCGGGTCAGGCGGCGCACCACGTCGCGCAGGTGCCCGGCGTAGGCGCCGGCCCCATCGGCCCAGGCAGTGGCCAGATCTCCCAGCAGCAGGGCCGGGCCCAGGAGCAGGGCCACGGTCACGGCCGTGGGCCGGACCCATTTCCGGTGTGGTGGTGTGCTCCGTCGTCGGTTCGCCATCTCGCCCCCTTGTGGACGAACGTGGAGTAAGGAAGAAGGGGGATGTGAGAAGGCGGGCGGCTGTGCGTCTCCCGCCTTCTCCGGGTGATGCACCTCAGGCGACCAGCAGCAGGGATTCGGTGGACAGGCGGCCGGAGCGGATCGCCTCGGTGAGGCGTTTCTCGGCGCGGGCGCGGCGTTTGACCAGGCTCCAGTAGCTGGCTCGGCGTTCGGCGGCCAGGTGGGTCAGCGGGAGGTGCTCCAGGCGGGTGCGGTTGATGACCTCGGCCTCGTCGGCGGTGAGGACGCCCGCGCGGACCGCGCGGGCCAGGACCTGGTCGGGGTTGCCCGCGGGGGTGGCTCGCGGTTCGGGCCGGGGAGTGGCGGGGTGCTGGGCGAAGGCGTCCTTGCGGGCGCGGATCCCGGCGCGGCGGGCGCGGCAGCACAGCGTCCAGGGCAGGCGGTTCCAGGTGGTGTCGGCGGCGCGTACTGCGACGACGAAGGCCAGGAGCATCTCCTCCTGGACGTCCTGGGCGTGGTGGGGGTCCAGGCCGCGGCACAGGCGGCGGGCGCAGACCTTCAGAGCGGGCATGGCCATGCCGAGGGCGGCCACCATCCACTCCTCGTGTTCCTGGGCGCGGGCGACCAGGCGGCGCCAGAGGCGGTCGCGGACCTGGCGGGCGATGGTGCCCGACAGCAGCAGGTTCCGCAGTTGCAGCGCGGTGGTGGGGCGCACGGTGGTGTACGCGGCGATCTGGTCGATGAGTTCGGCCAGGTCGAGATCCAGGCGCAGGAACTCGTGCTCCACGGTGGCCAGCGGTCCGGTGGTCATGGTTCGTCTCCCGTGGTCTCGGGTGATCAGGACGAGGACCACGAAAAACGGGGTGGCTGACGCGCGACGGGCAGCGGGCCGACGGAGCGCGAACAGTGAGCGGGCGGTCGGCTCACCGGCCGCTGACCGGAAAGACCCGTTCGGCGGACAGTGTCTGTCAGGCACGCTGACAGCCCACAGGCCCACCTGCGCAACGTTCCACCGGAAGCATCGTTGACCTGTGATGACATCCCTTGTCAGCTCACGGTGGCCGCTTTCGGTCAGCGCTCACGCAGGGCTGACCGGTGCGAGGACCCGGCGTTGACCCAAGAGTTACGCCTTTTCTCTCGGTGCCCGCTACGGATCAGAACGCGACGCCGGAGGAGCGCATGTTCTTCACGGGTACGGGTGAGGGCTTCATCATTCTCGAACAGCGGGACCCGGTCCTTCCTTGGGAGGTACGCCAGGGCACGGACGGGCTCGGCCTCGAAGGCTGGCGTCACCTCTGTTCTCTCGACAACCGGCGGTGGTTGCGCGCACCGAAGCCGGGGGCGGGCATTCCGCTTGGAACTGCTCCCGTGCGACCGTCCGCTCCCTTTTCGCACCGCACCGGCTGTGCGCGGCATGCCCGGACTCCCCGCCATACCGCGTCGGGATCCGGGGGTGGGGCCCGGGAAGCCACCACAGGGTTCGGCGGTGGTCCTCCGGTCGTCTGTGCGTCCTGGCCGCGCGCCGAGACGTCTATGCCTCGGACGAGGCCGTTCGCTCCGAGGCGGCGTCCAGGTGGCGCCACCGCACCGGGTCGTGATGGCGCCGGGCCGCGTCGGGATCCGGCTCCCGGGCGGGCAGAGCCCCGCGGTCGGCGCACTCCAGGACCAGCATCTCCTGGTCTCCGGGGTCGCAAGCGTAGTCCACCGGCTCCACCCGCGAGGCGATCCCGTACCCGGCCAGGGCCTCCCGCATCTCCTCCAGCGCCGGGTAGCGCCGGAAGCGCGTGTGCAGGAACAGCGGGTACAGGCGCACCTGCCACCGGGATACCCGTACCAGCTCCAGCAGGGCCTCGCGGTGGAAGTCCTCGTCCATCTGCTCCCCGTAGGAGAACAGCAGGTGGGAACTGAGCACCAGGTCGAAGGAGCGGTCGGGGAAGGGCAGGTGGGGAAGGGAGCCCTCGACGTAGCGGTCCGGCCTGGCCGCGATGTCGCGGGCGAACGCGCGCGCCGCCTCCGAGCGCATCCGCGTGTACTGCTCGGGGCCCTCGAACCAGGTCCACACGAAGTCGGCGTCGCCGTCGACCAGTTCGGTGTGCCTGTGCTCGATCTCCCGCAGCGCCAGTTCGCCCAGTCGACCGCGGTCGGCCCCGTACTGGGGGTCCACGGCCACGGCGTCCGTGCCGCGGGCCCCGGCCTCCGCCACGAAGCCGGCCGCGCCGCCCGGACAGTCCAGGATCCGCAGGGACAGGTCGTGCTCGGTGAGGGCGAACATCGCCCGGTACTCCTCGAAGGAGCGTGCGCTGATGAACACGGCCTCAGCCCCTCCCTCTCGGGGACTGCTGCGGCGGTGGCGCGATCCGGTTCTGCAAGGGCCCTCCAGAGTGGTGTGCTCGTCGGGCTCCGGACACGTGGCCCGGCCCGAGAGAGCCGTACCCGCCGCCGTTCCCGAGGGCACCGCGCCGACCACAGACGGTCGTGAAGGATGGGTGGGACAGGCCGGAAAAGGGACAGAGGAAACACCCGCCCTGGACTCGGCCGCACCGAAAGTCGCTCTGCGGCCCCGCCGCATCGTCGCCGGGCGGGTGGAGCTCATCGACACCGACCTTGGGCGCCCCGCGCCTGCACGGACCCGCTCTGCCCGCGCGGCACCTCCGGATGGTGAGGGTGAGGACGGCGACGCTACAGCGGGCGAGAGGCGCCCGGCTCGTTTCGCCCACCGCTTCGCACCGCCGGGCGGTGGACCGCTCCGGTGTCGTGCTTCCCCGGCACCGGTCTTTTGCACCTGCCCGAACATCCCCTTCTTTCACGGTGAACGGCCGAACCGTGAAAATCGGCGTCCGGTCCCCCATCGCCCATTCAAGGGGCGTGATCACCGGAAATGAAGCCCCCGGGAATGTCGACAAAGTTTGGCCTTTCAGCACCACGGGCAAAAGCAGTTTCCCCCGGATTGTTGCTTTATGTCGGATTCGAAAGCTGAATCGGGGGCCGGTGCGCACGAGGCGCACGACGCCGGGCCCCTCAGGAGCACAAGGGGAACACATGGACATGACGCGTACCGCCACGGCCGCTGCCGCGACCCTGGTCTTCGGCACCGCACTCGCCCTGGGCACCGCCGCGCCGGCCTTCGCGGAGGACCCGGTCCCGCCGACGGGGCCGGATGTGGACTGCCCGGACGTCACCGAGCGCAACTTCGAGGTCAGCCCGGGGGACCCGCACAACTTCGACGCCGACGAGGACGGCATCGGTTGTGAGGAGGGCGACGACATGGGCGGGGAGTCCGACGACACCGAGAACGACGGCACAGAGGAGACCTCCGACGACACCACGGACGAGACCGCCGATGACGCCTCGGAGGAGCCCGACGACACGACCGAGGAGGAGCCGAGCGGGGACGAGGAGACCCCGGTCGGCGGTGTCGACACCGGGGCCGGGGGGACCGCCGACGGCGGCTCCGACTTCTGGCTGATCACCGCGGGCGGCGTCCTCGTCGCGGCCGCGGTGGGCGGGATCGTCGTGGCCCGCAGGCCGGGGCACGAAGGCTGATGGGCCGCCACACGCGGCCCGACCGCCGCGGCGATTCCAGCGCCGCGGCGGTCACGGCGGCGTACGCGGGGATCGGTGTCGCGCTCCTGACGGTGGGGCTGGGCCAGACCTTCGCCCCTCCCCCGCCGTCCTTCGCAGTGGGCGCGCCGGCCCCCGAGGCCCCGGTCCGGGCGGGCGCCTCGGCGCAGGCCGAGGCCCCCACAGCATTGGGGAGGTCGGCTCCGATGTCCCTGACCGCTCCGGCGATCGGCCTGCGCACCTCGCACATGGTGGAACTCGGCCTGAGCCACGACCGCCGCCTCGAGGCCCCGGAGGAGTGGGACGCCGTCGGATGGTACTCGCGGGGCGCCGCGCCCGGCCAGGAGGGCCCCGCCGTGCTGGCGGGCCACCTGGACTCCCCCACCGGGCCGGCCGTCTTCCACCGGCTGGACGGGCTGCGGGAGCAGGACACCGTCTCGGTCGAACGCGCCGACGGCACCGTGGTGGACTTCGCCGTCTACGCGGTGGAGCGCCACGCCAAGGACGACTTCCCGACGGAGGAGGTCTACGGGGACACCGAACGCCCCGAGCTGCGGCTCATCACGTGCGGCGGTGACTTCGACGCCGCCACCGGCCACTACACGGACAACGTCGTGGTCTTCGCCGCCCTCGTGGAGGCCGCGGAGCCCGCCGGGGACGCCAGGGACGCCGGGGTGCCCGCAACGGACCCCGTCACGGAATGACGGCGCGCTCACTCGCGCCCGCGCACTCCTGCGACCTGCGACGAGGCCCCGTCCCGGTACCGGGACGGGGCCTCGTCGTGTGTGACCGCAGTCATTGTTGACAGTGCATACATCAGGCGCCTACGCTCATGTGAGCACCGCACACATCAGCTGTTCGAGGAGATGCCCGATGTCACCGAACCCGCAGGACACGGTCGAGGTCGACCTCGGCGGCCGCACGGTCGCCGTTCCCAGGGGCGGCCTGTACGACCGCTACCGGATGGACACCGACCTGGAGGAGGTCGCCCGCGATCCGCGTGTCAGCGGCGTCGACTTCTTCCGCCGGCTGCCCAAGACCAGGGTCGAGTCGCCCATCGGCCCGACGCTCACGCCGAACTTCTACTACCGGATCTCCACGGCCCGGGTCACGATGCTCGCCCGGTCCCGCGCGCTCCGCTCCCGCCTGCCCGCGGAGCTGGACCCGCTGGAGGTCGCACCCGGCCTCGGCCTGGCCTCGGTCGTGTTCTTCCGCTACGACGTGTGCGACATCGACTTCTACACCGAGGCCGCCGTCGCGATCCCGGTCCGGCCCGCCCGGCACGGCCGCCTCGGGTTCGTCGACCTCGCCTGGGGCCTCAAGAACGACGACCTCCACGCCTACGTCCTGTCCCTGCCGGTCAGCAGCGACATCGCCCGGGTCCGCGGGCACGACGGCTACGGCTTCCCCAAGTGGGTCACCGGCCTCGACGTCGACATCGACGCCGACCGGACCACCGCCCGGGTCCTCGACGACGCCGGCGGGGACGACCTGACGCTGTCGGCGCCCACGCCCGCCCAGACCGCGTACCCGTCCGGTGAGCGGGTCTCGACGCTCACCTCCTACACGACGATCGGCGGCGCCTGGCACGCCACCCTGAACCAGACCAACGTGCTCTCGGCGGGCGGCACCCGCTCGCCGCGCGGACTCGTCCTCAAGGCGGGCCGCGGCCGCATGTCCGACGACCTGCGCTCGCTCGACCCGATCCGGACGCTCCGGCTCGACGTCACCACCGAGGGCCAGGCCGCGCTGCACATGCCGGTGCCGGTCTCGGTTCCGGACCGCCGGCGCGGAGACGGGAGGGGACGGCGATGACCGACACCACCCCGGTGGCCGGGCCGGGAACGCCCGGTCCCGAGACGGCCCCGGCCGCACCGCTCGCTCCGCCGACCAGCCGGGGGCACCGGAGCACCGCCGTGACCACCGTTCCCCTCACCCCGGTACCGCCGACCGCCGACGGGCCCGGGCTGCCGCCGACGCTGACCCCGGCCCTGCTCCGGCGGCTGACCGCCCGCGTCGCGGCCGCCCCGGACGCCGACCGGGTGACCACCACCGCCCCCTACACCGGCGGCCCGCTGGCGGACCTGCCGGTCTCCGCGCCCGCGGACGTCGAGGCGGCGTTCGCGCGGGCCCGCATCGCCCAGGAGGCATGGGCCGCGACCACGCCGCGCGAGCGCAGGCGGATCATGCTGCGCTTCCACGACCTGGTCATCGAGCGCCGCGACGAGGCGCTGGACCTGATGCAGGCCGAGAACGGCAAGACCCGCCGGGACGCCTGCCTGGAGGTCACCGACATCGCGCTGACCGCCCGGTACTACGCGCACAGCGCGGCGGGGCTGTTGGCTCCCAAGCGGCGCCGCGGCGCGATGCCTCTGCTGACCCGCACCACCGAGCTGCGCCACCCCAAGGGCGTCGTCACCGTCATCTCACCGTGGAACTACCCGCTGAGCATGGCCGCGGGCGACGCGATCCCCGCCCTGATGGCGGGCAACGCCGTCGTCCAGAAGCCCGACACCCAGACCGCCCTGACCGCGCTGTGGGCCCTGGACCTGATGCACGAGGCGGGTCTGCCCGCCGGCGTGTGGCAGATGGTGGTCGGCCGCGGGAGCTCCATCGGCGGGGTGCTCATGGACAACGCCGACTACGTGATGTTCACCGGGTCCACCGCGAGCGGGCGCCGGATCGCCCGCGACGCCGGGGAGCGCCTGATCGGCGCCTCCCTGGAGCTGGGCGGCAAGAACGCCATGGTCGTGCTGGACGACGCCGACCTCGGCCGCGCCGTGGACGGGGCGATCGCGGCGGCGTTCCCCTCGGCCGGTCAGCTGTGCGTCTCGATCGAGCGCATGTACGTGGCCGACGCCCTCTACGACGCGTTCGTCGCCGAGTTCGCCGCCCGGACCAGGGCGCTGCGGGTGGGGGCCGGGTACGACTACGGCTACGACGTCGGCAGCCTCACCACCCCGGCCCAGCTGGAGACGGTCACCGCGCACGTGGCGGACGCCGTCGCCAAGGGGGCGACCGTGCTGGCGGGCGGCCGGGCGCGGCCGGACCTGGGGCCGCTGTTCCACGAGCCGACCGTCCTCGCCGGCGTCACCCCGGAGATGGCACTGTACGCCCAGGAGACCTTCGGGCCGGTCGTGTCGGTCTACCGGTACCACGACGTCGACGAGGCGGTGGCCCGGGCCAACGCCACCCCCTACGGGCTCAACGCCAGCGTGTGGAGCGGCAGCGGGGCCCGGGGGCGGGCGGTGGCCGCCCGGCTGCACGCCGGGACGGTCAACGTCAACGAGGCCTTCGCGGCCGCCTGGGGCAGCATCGACGCGCCGATGGGAGGCATGGGCGACTCGGGGCTGGGCCGCCGCCACGGCGCCGAGGGCATCCTCAAGTACACCGAGCCGCAGACGGTCGCGCACCAGCGCCTGCTGGGGTTCACCCCGCCCGCCGGGGTTCTCCTACCGGACCTGGGCCCAGGGCCTGACGGTCGCGCTGAAGGCGATGAGGCGCCTGGGCATGCGCTGAGGCGCGGCGGTTCCCGCCGACGGAGGGCGGCGCCGGCTTTCAAAGGCCAGCGCCGCCCTCCGTCACGCCGTCGCCCCCCGCATCGCGGCGGAGGCCGTGAGCAGCGCCCGGACGGCCTCCCGGACCCGGTCGGCGACCGCCCCGGGGTCGTCGGCGTCGAGTTTGCCGTCCAGGTGGAGGAACGCCAGGCCGTGGACGAACGACCACACCCCGACGGAGAGCGCCTCGGGGTCGGCCCCGGGGAAGACCCCGTGGACGATGCCGTGGACGTACTCCCAGATCGCGGCGGTCGCGGCGACCCGTTCCTCGCTGTCGGGATCGCAGGGCTCGGCGAACATCGCGCGGAACAGGGCCGGGCGCTCCAGCGCGAAGCGGACGTAGGCGATGGCGATCTCGGCCAGGTCGTCCGGGGTCCGGGGCGCGGGGTGGGCTCCGGCGAGGTACTCGGCGAGTTCGCGGTACCCCTGGGCTGCGACCGCGGAGACGAGCGCGTCGCGGTCGGCGAAGTGGCGGTAGGGGGCCGTGGCCGACACCCCGGCCCGCCGGGCCACCGCCCGCAGGGACAGCGCGGCTCCGCCGTCCTCCTCGAGCAGTTCCCGGGCCGCGCGCAGACAGGCGGCCCGCAGGTCGCCGTGGTGGTACTTGCTGTTCGCTTGCGACACGGATCACGCTCCCTCATGTTTACAGTGCCCACATCCTCCCCCTAATGTGAGCATTGCACACATCATATGCGCACCCGAGGAAAGAGGACTGTGATGACCGGCGGATTGTACTCCCCCCTGCGCCTGCGCTCCGGGGCGGTTCTGCCCAACCGGATCGCCAAGGCGGCCATGGAGGAGAACATGGCGGGAGAGGGCCAGCTGCCCGACGGGCGGCTGGTGTCGCTGTACCGGCGCTGGTCGGCGGGCGGCACCAGCCTGCTCATCACCGGCAACGTCATGGTCCACGCCGAGGCCCTGACCGGACCCGCCGGCGTGGTCCTCGACGAGGCGGCGCCACTGGGGCCCTTCACCGAATGGGCGCGGGCCGCCAAGTCCGGCGGCGCCGCGGTGTGGATGCAGATCAACCACCCCGGCCGCCAGGTGCAGGCCGACATGCCCGGCGTCGTGTGGGGCCCGTCGGCGGTGGGCGTCGACCTGGGCCGCCTCAGCAGGAACTTCGGCCGCCCCACCGCCATGACCCCCGAGCAGATCCGAGCCACCGTGGAAAGGTTCGCGGTCACGGCGGCCCGCGCCGAGCAGGCCGGGTTCGACGGGGTCGAGATCCACGCCGCGCACGGCTACCTGCTGTCGCAGTTCCTGTCCCCGCTGGTCAACCAGCGCACCGACGCCTGGGGCGGGTCGCTGGAGAACCGGGCGCGGATGCTGCTGGACGTGGTGCGCGCGGTCCGCGCCGCCGTCTCGCCGTCCTTCGCGGTGGCGGTGAAGCTCAACTCCGCCGACTTCCAGCGCGGCGGGTTCGACGTGGACGACGCGCGACGGGTGATCGCGATGCTCGAACCCCTCGGCACCGACCTGGTGGAGCTGTCCGGCGGCAGCTACGAGAGCCCGGCGATGACCGGCCGCTCCGCCGACGAGCGCACCCGGGCCCGCGAGGCCTACTTCCTGGACCTGGCCCGGGAACTGGTGGAGACCAGCCCGCTGCCGCTGATGCTCACCGGCGGCGTCACCCGGCGCGCCACCGCCGAGGCGGTGCTGGCGAGCGGCGTCGCGGTCGTCGGCATGGGCACCGCACTGGCCGTCACCCCGGACCTGCCCGCCCGCTGGCGCGACGGGCGCGAGGCCGACCGGCCGATGCGGCCGGTCACCTGGTCGAACAAGGCGCTGGCCTCGGCCGCGAGCATGGCGCAGGTCCGCCACCAGCTGCGGCGCATCGCCCGCGGCAGGTCCACCCGGCCCGGCACCCTCCCGGCGTACGCCCTGCTCCGCGAGCAGATCGGGCAGCGCCGGGCGCTGCGCCGCTACCGGGCCTGGCTGTCCGCCCCGCGGACCGCGCCGGCACGGGCCGGCCGCTGACGCGCCCGGGTCAGCGCCCGGCCCCGGAGGACGCGGCGGTGATGTCGGCGACCAGCCGCTCGGCGAGCTTCTCCGAGGACTGCGGGTTCTGCCCGGTGTAGAGGCCGCCGTCGACCACGATGTGCGGGCGCAGCGGAATCAGCCCCTTGGAGTACTCCACGCCCGCCTCCTTGAGGCGGTCCTCCAGGAGCCAGGGCGCCTTCCTGGCGAACCGGTTGAGCAGTTCCTCCCGGTTGGACAGCCCGGTCATCCGGCGGCCCGCGAACGGCGAGGCGCCGTCGGGGCCGGTCGCGGCGAGGATCGCCGCCGGGGCGTGGCACAGCAGGGCGAGGGGGCGGCCCGAGGCCAGCCGGTCGGCCAACAGGGCGCCGGAGGTCGCGTCGTAGGCGAGGTCCTCCATCGGCCCGTGCCCGCCCGGGTAGAAGACCAGGTCGAAGTCGTCGGCGTCGACGGAGTCGAGCGCGACCGGGTGGTCGAGGGCGTCCTTGATCTCCTCGAGGTAGGCCTCGACCGCACGGCGCTTGCCCGGGGTCCCGCCCGCGAGGCCGAGGCTGAGGCGGTCCAGGGTCGGGGCCCTGCCGCCGGGGGTCGCGATGGTGATGTCCCATCCGGCCTCGGTGAAGATCCGGTGCGGGACGGCGACCTCCTCGGCCCAGTAGCCGGAGGGGTGGACCGTTCCGTCGTTCAGCGTCCAGCGGTCGGCCGCACTGATCACTTGGAGCACGCTCGTCATCGTTCCGCCCCCCATGATGTGTTTGCAGCGCTCACATTAGCCCGGCGACCGACCCCGCTCAATGGCGCCGCGCCATACGGCGTGGCACAGGCCACCGGCCGGGAGCGCGATCCAATGTTGACACTGCACACTCGCGTACCTAATGTAAGCAGTGCATACATTCAATCGCCCCGGCCACGAAGGAGATGCCATGAAGGCGATCACGATCAAGGAGTTCGGCGGCCCCGAGGTGCTGGAGTGGACCGACGTCGAGGACCCGGTGCCCGCGCCCGGCGAGGTCGTCGTCGACGTTGCGGCTGCCGCCCTCAACCGGGCCGACGCCGTCCAGCGGATCGGCCTCTACCCCGTGCCCGAGGGCGCCTCTCCCTACCCGGGCCTGGAGGTCTCCGGCCGCATCGCCGCGCTCGGCTCCGGCGTGACCGGGTGGGAGGTGGGCGACGAGGTCGCCGCCCTGCTCACCGGCGGCGGCTACGCCCAGAAGGTCGCCGTCCCCGCGGGCCAGCTGCTCACGGTCCCCGAGGGGGTGGGCCTGGTCGAGGCCGCGTCCCTGCCCGAGGCGACCGCGACCGTGTGGTCCAACCTCTTCATGACCGCGCGCCTGCGCGAGGGGGAGACCCTCCTCGTGCACGGCGGGGCCGGGGGCATCGGCACCATGGCGATCCAGATCGCCGAGGCGCGGGGCGCCCGCGTGGCCACCACCGTCGGCGGCCCCGAGCAGGCCGCCCGCGCACGGGAGCTGGGCGCCGATGTGGTCATCGACTACCGCACCGAGGACTTCGCCGACCACGGACCCTACGACGTGATCCTCGACATCATCGGCGGAAGCTACCTGGAGCGCAACATCCGCTCCCTGGCCGTGGACGGGCGCCTGGTCGTCATCGGCCTCCAGAACGGCATCGAGGCGCCGCTCAACCTCGCCGACCTGGTGTTCAAGCGCCTGTCGGTCCACGGCACCACCCTGCGCTCGCGTTCCGCAGAGCAGAAGGCCGCCATCGTGGCCGGCGTTCAGGAGCACGTCTGGCCGCTGGTCGCGAGCGGGGCCGTCGAGCCGGTCATCGAGCGCACCCTGCCCATGTCCGAGGCCGCCGAGGCGCACCGGCTGCTGGAGGTGGGCGGGCACTTCGGCAAGATCCTGCTGGTCAACGGCTAGGACCCGCCGGACGCCGGGGAGGCGGCCTTCCCCGGGCCGGCCCGGTCTTCGGACCGGGCGGCGGGCCGTGCGGGGTGGGGTGGCCGGGGCGTCCGGAAACGGGCCGGTACGCTGGCCGGGCGGGTGGCCGCGGACTTCAGGGCGGTGGATCTCCCACCCGGGCCCTCTCCTGCGGCGTGCATCCGCGATCACGAAGACCAGTGAGGTGGACGGCCATGGACAAGCCGAGTGGGAACGACTCGTTCTCGTTGCTGTACAGGACGGGGTTCCGTATCAACTACGCGCTCCTGCACATCATGGGTCCGGCCGCGCTGACGCCCGAGGCCGACCCGCGGCGGCGGGCCAAGAAGGAGTACGACCGCCGGCGCGAACTCCACCTGGCGTGGAAGGCGCAGCAGAGGTCGGCGTAGCGCGGCCGCGCGGGCGCGGGCCCGCGCGGTCCCGTCGGGGCCGCGTCGTCGGCGGCCCCGGCGGGGCCGGGGCCGCCGGGCGGGCGGTCACAGCAGGTAGAGGTAGGCGGTCAGGCACAGGCCCGCGACGGCGATCGCCCAGGTGTAGGGCAGGGTGGACAGCATCGAGCGCTCCGGGCGCACCCCCGCGTACTGGGAGCTCCACACGGTCTGCGTGCTGGTCGGGTCGGAGACGCCCAGGACCTGGCCGTAGGAGGCCATCAGCCCCACCACCGCCGGGGCCGGGTAGATGCCCCCGGCCACCAGCACCCCGGCCACACCGGCGCCGAGGCCGAAGATGTTCATCGGCCCCCGGTACAGGGCCAGCGGCACCAGCAGGGCGAACACCAGCACGAACAGGGCGACGTGGCCCGGGCTGACGGCGACCACGACCGGGCTCAGGGCCGCGACCGCGCCGGGCAGGTTCACCGCGGCCAGCAGCATGCCGATGGCGATGAACAGCACGATGGGCGGCGCCGCCACGTCGAACGCCCGGTAGAGGGTGCGCAGGGCCGTGGTCGTCATCTCCCGCCAGGGCACGGCGGTGGCCAGGGCGAACACCACACCGGCCAGCAGCGCCGGGACGATGGGGATCTCCAGGCCCAGGGCCAGGACGATGGGCACCAGCGGGGTGAGCAGGGCGTACCAGGGCGCGTCCCCGCGGCGCTGCCGCCGCCGGGCGGCCCGCTCGCGCCGGGAGCCCGTCCCGGCGCCCCCGCCGACCCGCACCGCCCAGGTGTGCCGCACGCCCTTGCGGCGCATCTCCACGAGGATGTAGGCCAGCCCGCCGAGCAGGGCGATCGGGAACATGCGCAGCTGGAAGTGCTGGACGGTGGCCACCGGCACCCCGATCGCGTCGGAGAGGAACTGCCAGTTGATGAGCTCCAGGGGCAGGCCGGCGGCGATGCCGACCAGCACCGTGCCCGCCGCGACCGTGGGTGTGACCCCCACGGCGATCATCGCCGGGATGCCCACCACCCCGGCGAGCATCGCCGCCGGCGCCGAGCCGGTGATGCTGCCGCACAGGATCGCGACCAGGAAGATGCCGACCGCCACCAGGGAGGGGCGCTCCCCGCCGAACTCCACGATCTTGCGGACGAGCGTGGAGGCGATGCCGGTCTCGGACAGGAGGGTGCCCAGCCAGCTGCCCAGCAGGATGGCCACCATGGTCGCGGCCAGGCGCGGCGCGCCCTCCTGGAGGACGGTGCCGACCACGCTCTCCTCCTCGCCGGTGAGCGGTGCTCCGGCGATGAGGGCGATGGCGACGGCGAGCAGGACGAGGGCGAAGGCGGTGGGCAGGCGGCGCGTCAGCATCAGGCCGACGCCCACCGCCATTGCGAGAAGGATTCCCAGGGCGGTCACGGGCGGTCTCCGAGGGGTGTGCCGGGGTCCGGTCCGCCGGGAGCGGTCCCCTGGTGTTCGAGGGTCGCGGCGATGGCCGCGGTGAGGGCGAGCGGGCTGCGGCGCAGGCCGCAGCGGGCGTGGGCGTAGGCGTGGGCGGCGATCTCGTCGGCCCCGGCGACGTGGCCGCGCAGGCGCAGGGGCCCCAGGCGCAGGAGGTCGTGGCCGAGCCGGTCGCGCAGGGCCCGGCCGCGGGCGCCGTGCAGCATCCGGTGGGCCTCCTCGTGGGCCAGCGCGGCCCGGCGCACCGCGGAGGGCGGGAAGTCCCGTCCCCAGCCCGCGGCGCGGGCCACCCGGTGGGCGTGGCGCAGGGCGTCGGTGTAGACGACGATGCGGTCGCCGGAGGGGCGGTGCAGGTACTCGGCCAGCAGGACCTCGCCCGGGGCCAGGCCGCCGACGGCCTCCTCGACGACCTCGGTCCGGGCGGTGTCCGCGGCCGGGGCCCGTTCGGCCGAGGCGGCCAGTTCGCGGCCGAAGGCGAGGGCGCGGGCGGCCCACTCCCGCAGCCGTTCCGGGTCGCGGTCCTCGTGCAGCGGGATCAGGGACAGCAGGCCGGCGGCGAGGTCGACCTCGTCGGCGGCGCCGATGCGTGCGTACTCCGCGTACGGCGCCCCGGGGCCGGCGGGTCCACCGGGGCCGCCGGGGCCGTCCTGGTGTGTGGGGCCGTTCATCGGCGCCGCTCCATGATCGCGACGACCTCCTCGTCGGGGGCGCGCCGGGCGATCTCCGTCCCGGCCAGCGCCAGCAGGTGCCCGGCGTCCATGACCCCCGACAGGTCCGCGATCTTGGGGCCGAGCAGCAGCCAGACGGCGGGCGGGACGGCCCCGCCGTCGCCGTAGGAGGTGCGCTCCTCGACCAGGTCCTTGAGGCGGCCCTCGGCCTGCCCGGCGACCAGGGTGTCCACCTCGGCGTCGCCGTTGTGCAGGCGCACCACGCCCTCGCTGTCGACGACCCGGATGTGCCGGCGTTCGCGGGACAGGCGCCCGAACGGGCCCTGGGGCCTGCGCACCAGGCCGAGCACCCGGTAGCGCCCGTTGGCGGCGTACTCGGTGAGGTCGGCGGCGTCGGCGCCGAGGCTGTCGGCCGCCGCGGCGCGGGCCTGCTCCCGGGCGACGGCGGCGGTGCGGTCCCTGGTGCGCAGCTCGGTGGCGCCGGTGGCCACGGCGGTGACGAGGTTGCGCTGCGGGTCGACGGTGACGTCGACCTCCACCCCGTCGGGGTCGGCGCCCTGGGCGACCACGGCCGCCTCGGCCTCGGCGCGCACCGCCAGGACGTCGGCGTGGGTGGCGCCGGGGATGATGCGCTCGACGGACTCCCGGACCAGGGCGAGGGCGACGCCCAGCGGGCTGATCACCTCGCTGTGCGCGGCGATGCGGGCGGTGAGGCCCATGCGCTCGCCCAGGTGCGGGGTGACGGTGGCGGCGCCTCCCCCGCCGCCGACCAGGGCGGCCACCGACCGGTCCAGGCCGTAGTCGCCGATCAGCGCCTCCACCACGGCCTCGACGCGTTCGGTCGCCTTGTCCAGGACCGCCCGGGCGGCCCCGGCCACGTCGGTGCCCAGGGCGCGGGCCAGCGGTTCCAGGGCGGCGCGGGCGGCCCGGGGGTCGGACCGCGCGTGGTCGCCCTCGGGCACCCGGCCCAGGGCATTGGCCGCGCAGGTGACGGTGAGGGCGAAGCGCCGGGTGCCGTTGTCCAGCACGGCGTGGTCGGCGGTGTCGGACTCCAGCGGGGCGACGCGGACCAGCCGGGCGCCGTCGAGTTCGGCGGGGTCGGCGAAGCAGGCGTAGGGCAGCCCGGCGATGTGCGCGCTGCGCGGGCCGACGTCGGCCAGGACCGCGGCCCCGTCGCCCTCCCCGCCGCCCAGGCGGACGACGGACCCGCCGCCGATGCCGACGGTGCGCACGTCCAGGGCCGACAGGTAGGTCTCCCGGCCGCCCAGTTCGGCGTGCCTGATCTGGACGCGGCCGCGGCGGATGACGCTGATGTCGGTGGAGGTGCCGCCGGTCTCCAGGAAGACGCCCTCGCTGACCTTCTCCCCCATGAGCGCCCCCGCGACCCCGGCCGCGGGGCCGGACAGCACGGTGAGCAGGGGCCGGTTGCGCATCTCCCCCAGGGACATCACTCCGCCGTCGCAGCGCATGACCATGAGCGGTGCGGTGATCCCGGCCTTGAGGATGCTGCTCTCGACCAGGTCGGCGGTCTGGAGCATGCGCGGCATGACCCCGGCGTTGAGCGCGGCGGTGCGGGCGCGCTTGGTGAGGCCGTAGAGCCGGGTGATCTCGTGGGTGGCGGTGGCGGGCACCCCGCGGGCGGCCGCCGCCTCCAGGACCGCCCGCTCCCCCTCGGCGTCGTCGACGCTGAAGGGCTCGGCGGCGACGACCACGTCCGCGCCCGCGTCCACCACGGCGTCGACGGCGGCCCGGGCGGCGTCCGGGTCGTCGGGGCGGCGCAGGGCGGCGTAGCGGACGGGCAGCCGGTGCCCGGAGTCCAGGCGCAGCCTGCCCAGCGAGCGCAGCCGCCCGACGGCCAGGCCGTCGAGGCCGGAGCCGACGCCGACGATGCCGATGGTCGCCACGTCGCCCTCCAGCAGGGCGTTGGTGGCCTGGGTGGTGCCGTGGGCGAGGAAGCCGACGTCGTCGGCGGCCACGCCGACCTCCGCCAGCAGGCGCTCCAGGGCGGTCATGATGCCGTGCGCGACCCCGTCCTCGTGGTCGTGGCTGGTGGGCACCTTGACCTGGCCCAGGAGTTCGAAGGTCGTGGCGCTGACCGCCACCGCGTCGGTGAAGGTGCCGCCGACGTCGATGCCGACGCGCACGGGGTCGCGTGCCGGCCGTGTGCCCGGGTCGCTCATGGTGGTCCCCTTTCGTGGGTGGGGAGGGTGCGGGGGGATGGAGGGATGGGTCAGTAGCCGCGGACGTCGGGCCAGTGGCGCTCGACGCCGGTGCGGTCCAGCAGGGCGGTGAACCGCTCCAGGAGCTCGTCCTTGGCGTGCACCGCGTGCGGGGTGGTGTCGTGGTCCAGGGCGAAGGCGGCCAGCCGCCCGGCGGCCTCGCCGATGTTCCACTCGACGGGGTGCAGGCGGAAGCAGCCGTTGGTGATGTGCGTGGTGCCGATGTTCTTGGCGGCGGGCAGCAGGTTGGTCTCCTGCCGCGGCAGCAGCGCCCCCAGCGGGATCTCGAAGGGCACGCTGGCGATGTCGATGTAGTTGTCGCCGCCGGTGGAGGGGTGCAGGTCGATCCGGTAGCTGCCGACGCCCACCGAGTCGTGCCGGCGCAGGATGCCGTGCGGGCCGCGGATGTCCAGGGACACGTCGTGCTCGGTGACGGTGGTGACCGCCCGGATGCGCCGCGACTCGCGCACGTAGGCGGCCTTGGCCAGGCCGAGTTCGGCACCGGTGACGTCTGGGCGGGGCCGCAGCCCCGGGAACCCGGTGCCGCCGTCCGGCCGCGGGGCCTCGGTCTGGAGCCAGTACAGGACCGACAGGGACAGCTGGCGGGCCTCCTCGTGGGCCCGGCGGACGGTGGCGGCGTCCACCAGCCCCTCGATCTCCAGGGCCGGGGTGAGCCAGTAGTCGTTGAGCGGCCAGTTGGCGAGGGTGATGTCGGAGTCGAAGGCGCCGGGCCGGTGCAGCCGGCGGGCCAGGATGCGGCGGAACCCCCACAGCTCCTTGTCCCCCGCGTCGGCGCTCTGGTCGGCGTCGACCGCCAGGGGGTCGGTGTCGGGGTTGGGCGCGAAGGTGCGCGCGACGGGCTCCAGGGTGCGCGGGTCCGGGGCCTGGAAGCCCAGCAGCGGGCCGGGCCAGAAGTCCGGGCGGTAGGACCGCCAGAAGCCGTACATCTCCGGCCGGTCGATGGTGTGGTCCTCGCCCTCGTGGTGCGAGACCGCGAAGCAGTAGGTGATGCCCTGGAGGTTGGTCGGGTCGGCGGTCTGCGGGGCGTGCGGCTCGCCGTGCTCGGAGCGTGCCTCGGCCCCGGTGACGTGGTCGATCCCGGCCAGCGGCAGCAGGTCGCCGTCCTCGGTGGCGTCCAGCACGTAGTCGGCGTGGACGGTGTGCTCGCCGCCCTCGGCGTCGCGCAGGGTCACGGCCAGCACGCGGCCGCCGTCGGTGAGCGCGGCGACCGGTCGGTGCCGCTCCAGGACGGTGATCCGCCCGGCCGAGCGGTGCGGGGCGATCATCTCCTCCAGGACCGCCAGGGCGACGCGCGGCTCGTGGCAGAGCTTGCTGACGCGGCCCGCCCCCGGGTTGAGGGTGCGCGCGGCGGCGGCCTCGGCGCGCAGCGGGTAGACGCGGCGGTAGTGGTCGCGGATGCCCTCGCGCAGGCGGCGGTAGGAGGCGGTGGCGCCGAACTTCTCGATCCAGGGGTTCTCGTCCGGGGGGACGGCCTGGGAGGTGAGCTGCCCGCCGATCCAGTCGGTCGGCTCGGTCAGGACGACCCTGCGGCCGGAGTCGGCGGCCGCCAGGGCGGCGGCGACACCGCCCAGTCCGGCGCCGACGACGAGGATCTCGGTTCTGCTCTCGGTCATGGGGTGGTCGGGCGCGGTGCCCCGGGTGGCGGGGCGGCGCCCTTCTCCTTTCCGTTCGTCGCACGCGGCGGTGGCGCCGGTGCGGCACGTGTGGCGGGGGATCGGTCCGTGGGGTGAGGGGTCACCGCGGGCGCGGGGCGGCGATGGTGCCGCCCCCGACCGGTTCGCAGGGCAGCAGCCTCCGGGTCCGCAGCCCCTCCTCGCCGGCGATCAGGCGCAGCAGCAGGCGGACCGCGTCGCGGCCCATCTCGCGCATCGGCACGTCGAACCCGCTGAACACCGCGCCTCCCCCGGGCGCCCGGCCGCGGGCGCCGACCGGCGCCCCGAGCACGGCCAGGGAGAGGTCCCGCGGGCAGCGCAGCCCGGCGCGCTCGATGGCGGCGCCCAGCCCCGACAGGGCGGCGCCGGTGTCGGTCTGCTCGACGACGACCGCGGTGACGCCGTCGGCGAGCCAGGCGGCCAGCAGGGCGTCGAGGTCGGTGCCGTCGGTGCGCACCACCAGGCCGGCGGTGCCGGCCCCGGCGGCGCGGGCGCCGCGCAGCACGCCCTCCTCGCGGTCGGTGGAGGCCGGGGCCTGGTCGTGTTCGCGCAGGTAGCGGATGTTCCGGTGCCCGGCGGCGGCGAGCCGGTCCAGCACGGCGGCCGAGGCCGAGACGTAGTCGGCGCCCACGTAGGGGACGTCGGGTTCGTCGCGGCGGCCGATGTAGACGAAGGGGAAGCCGTCCTCGACCAGGTGCCGGATCGGTTCGTCGGGCACGTGGCGGCCGAAGAACAGGCAGCCGTCGGCGACCCGCACCCGCCGCACCGCGGCGGGGTCGTCCGCCCCGGTCCCGGCCCGGGAGGAGCCGGTGAACAGGATGAGGTCCTGGCCCTGGGCGGCGGCCTCCTCCTCCACCCCGACCAGGACCGGGTAGTAGGAGTGCGCCACGTCGGTGGGGAAGGTGGTGCTGAAGGTGTAGAGGCCGAGCATGGCGTTGGCGGCCGAGGCCAGGCGGGTGGCGACGGGGTCGGGCACGTACCCGAGCCGCTCGGCGGCGTCCAGGACCCGCTGGCGCGTCTCCCGCGCCAGGGACATGCCCACGGTGGTGCCGCGCAGGACGAGGGAGACCGTGGTCTGGGAGACGCCGGCCGCCCGCGCGATGTCGGACTGGCGCGGCCTGCGCCGTCCCCTGGCAGCGGGCTGTCGAGTGTTCTCCACCGGCTTCTCCTCCGATACGGCGTCCTAATGCGCATTAGTCCATGACTGTGAGCCGCGTCTCAGGGTTTCGTCAAGGGGTCCGCGGAGATTTCCGGCCGGTATCCGCAGAGTTTCGTTAATACGTATTAGAACCTTGACCAGCGCATCGCGCCTGGTCGAGACTCGGTGGCCATCGGTGCACCCCCGCCCCCTCCCGAAGGGACCCGAGATGTCCGAACCGAACCCCCGGGGAATCGACCGCCGGACCGCCCTGCTGGGCGCCGGAACCCTGGCCGCCGGCGCCCTGATCGCCGGCGGCGCGGCCGCCCCGGCGACGGCCGCCCCCGCCGCTCCCCCGGCGTCCGCCGCCGCGAACGCGCTGCCCGCCTACCGGTTCGTGCGCGAGGCGCTCGACACCGCGAACCTGGCCTACAACCCGACCGGGGAGCTGATCTTCCCCTGCCTGCGGGGAACGGTCGGCCGCCTGTCCGACGCCCCCGGCCGCTACCTGCTCTACTACGCCCCGCACGACGCCCCGGGCGGGATCTGCCTGGCCTACGCCGACAGCCCGGAGGGCCCGTTCACCGAGCACCCGGGCAACCCGATCGTGTCCCGGAACTGGTCGCCGCACTACTCGGTGAGCCACGTGTCCTCGCCGCACGTCATGTGGAACACCCGGCACCGGGAGATGTGGCTGTACTTCCACGGCGAGAACACCACCACCCGGCTGGCCCGCTCCCGCAACGGGATCGACTTCACCTACCACGGCGTGGTGCTGAACACCGCGATGGTGCCGGGCACCACCGAGGCCTCCTACGCCCGGGTGTTCGAGCACCGGCTAGCGGACCGGGGCGCGGACTACGTCATGGTGTTCATGCGCAACGGGACGAACAATCACCGCGACATCGGGTGGGGGTGGTCGGCGGACGGGATCACCTTCGACTTCGCCCGCGAGCCGCTGGTCCGGCACTCCGACGTGGGGGTGGCGAACCTGTCCGGCCCCCACCTGGTGGCCCGGGGCGGGCGCACGCTGGTCGTCTACCACACGAGCGCCGGGGACATCCGGGCGACCGAGGTGGGCGCGGACTTCTCCCGGCGCGACCACCTGGGGGTGGTCCACACGCCGATGGCCGGTCCCCCGGACTCGGGGAGGTCGGCGGCGCCGTCCTTCGGCTCCGACCGGGGCGTGCAGTACATGTTCTACGAGGCGGGGCACCGCCTGGGCGCGACCATCGCCATCGCCCGCGCCGACTGACGCCGCGCCTCCCGCGGCGCCGCCCCTGTCCCGTGCCCGGGGCGGGGCCCTCGGCCTTCCGTCCCCCGACCCCGTACCTCCGGTCCCCGACCCGGCAGGGCCGGATCCGGAAAGGGGAAAGGCCCCAGGGGTCTCGGCGGATACGGGGCTCAGGCCCCCTAACCGATCGGAAAGCCAGGGGGGCCGAATCCTCCCGGGCACGCAATAGAAAGCCCTGGAATACAAAAAACCGCCAAAAAATCCATGCGGTCTCTGCTGTGCCCCGAGTATCCAATGATGAGCCAGGTTCGGATGGGAGCGAAAATCCCCGGCACATGGACCACCCTCTCAGCAGCCTTATGTTTCCCATCCTCATTCTGGTAGCCGCCGAGGCCCTAAAATGGTGGGGCGGTGTATCAATCTACTCAAGCAGCACCGGTCGCGTCCCGTGATCACACGGGCGGTGTTCGTCGACGGGCCCGCGCCGGCCACCTTGGGCCGGCCCCGTGCCCCTCCACCCGCCCCGTTGCGTGGACAGCGCCCGGTGCCGTGAGTGCTTCGAGGTGGTACCGATGGGTGGAGACGCAGAGCCCTGGGACCGACAGCCGGGTTCAGGGTGGCGAAAAGACGGAGGCGACCTGCCTCCCTCAGAGCCGCGGCCCAGTATCGGCGGGGCCGCCATGAGCCGTGAACACCTCGGTTCCCTGCTGGACGCCGTCGTCACAATCGGTGGCGGACTCGACCTACAGAACACATTGCGGCGGATCGTCCAAGCCGCGATGGCCCTCTCCGGGGCACGTTACGGTGCGATCGAGGTGATCGGGGACGGCGGTCGGCCGGAACAGTTCATCCCGATCGGCCCCGATGCCACCGAGGTCGCCTGTACCGAGCACGGGCCAGGGGGCAGCGGCCTGGTCGGCCCGGTCTCCGTCACCGGTCCTGCCCGGCGTGTATACGACATGTCCGACGCCCCCCGGTCTCGCGGATTCCCGGCAGGGCACCCGCACATGAGTACTCGTCTGCGAGCGCCGATCCGGGTAGGGGGGAAGATGTTCGGCAACCTCTATCTCACCGAGAAACGCGGGGGCGACCGCTTCGACGAGAACGATGAGTCAGCGGTCACGGCGCTCGCCTCGGCAGCGGGTCCGGCCATCGAGAACGCCCGCCTTCACGAGCAGGCACACCACCGTGAATTGGGATTGAGGGCATCCGAAGAGATGACCACGCGTTTACTGAGAGGTGAGGGAGCCGACAAGGTACTTTTCCGGGTCGTCGAACGGGCCTGTCTGATGGTCGACGCGGACGTCGCCGCCATGGCCGCCCCCGACGACTCCGGCCGGCACATGGCCGTGCGCGCTGCGAGCGGTGTGGGAGCCGAGGCACTACTGGAACGCAGAATGGCCGTCGAGGGACCGCCGGCCGGTCGGGCCCAGGTTTGCGCGGAGCCGGTGATCACCGATATCTCTTCGGATCCGATCGTATCCCCCTTGTTCGGTGACCTGGGGATAGGTCCCGTCCTGCTGATACCGCTGGGCGGCGCGTCCCCGATGCGCGGTCTTCTGTGCGTGGGCAGGAAGTCGGGAGCGGAGCAGTTCTCTCCTTCCGCGGCCCGGATCCTGCACACCTTCATCGGACATGCCGCGAGCGCTTTGGAGTCGAGCCGGGCCCGGGCGGACAACGAGCGTCTCGTAGTGCTGGAGGACCGGGACCGTATAGCCAGCCAAATGCACGAGATCGTGATCCAGAGGCTGTCCGCCGTGGCTCTCTCTTTGAGTGGGGTGACGAACCGTGTCGACACTCCGCTCGTCTCGAAGCGGGTCCGGCAGGCGGTGGACGACATCGACGCCACCATCCACCGTATACGGTCGGCCATCTTCGCCCTGACCGGACATGAGACGGAACAGGAGCACGGACGGCTGTGCGACCGCATCATGGACGAGATCGGCGTTGCCGCCTCCCGGCTCGGCTTCACCCCGGAGTTGGCGATGGAGGGGGTGCTCGACGACCGGATTCCGGACCGGATCGCGGACGAGGCCGTCGCGGTTCTACGGGAGGTCATGTCGAACGTCGCACTGGAGGCCGTGGCCAGTCGGGTGGCAGTGCTGGTCGTAGTGAACGGTGGTTTGAAGGTCGAAGTCGTCGATGACGGTACCGGTGTCCCCCGGGTCGACCGACGTGCCGGACTGAGGCACCTGTCCGAACACGCGGCGGAGCTCGGCGGCACATTCGACGTCGACAACGTTCCCGAAGGGGGCACCGTTGTGACGTGGACGGTGCCGATGGGTGGGAAGGAGCCGCTTCCTGCTCAGCCACCTCCCGTGTCGGGATGATGACGTCGTCGGAGACTCAGGACGGAATCCCACGGCTCTTCGGCGTTCCGGTCGAGGCCACCGGCCCGCCCCGGACGCACGGGCCCGCCGCTCGGCATTCCCCTTTTTCTCATCGAACGGCCTTGTGAACCCGAGCGGATCGATGCGCGGTGACCGGTCCGCCCGGACGGAAGCCCTCCCCATAAGGGGACGATCGGCCCCTGGGCAGTCTGCGTCCGGCGTGTTGGACTCGGGATATGGAACCGATGATGGACGCCTGGGCCGTGATCGACCCCGGCCCGATCTCTACTCGGCCACTGCGTCGGGTGCGGCGCCGGGTTCCCGTGCCCCGCGGCCGCGAACTGCGCATAGAGGTGTCGGCGTGCGCAGTCTGCAGGACCGACCTGCACCTCGCTGAGGGCGACCTGCCGCCCCGCGCACCGGGCACGGTCCCCGGGCACGAGGTTGTGGGACGGGTCGACGCCCGTGGTCCGGAGGCGGACCTGTACGAACCGGGGGACCGGGTGGGAGTGGCCTGGCTCGCCTCCACCTGCGGTAAGTGCCGCTACTGCAGGAGCGGTGACGAGAACCTGTGCCCGGAATCGACCTACACCGGTTGGGACCGCGACGGGGGTTTCGCCCCTTACCTGACAGCGGACGAGCGGTTCGTACACCCACTTCCGCCCGGGTCGGCGGACCCGGAGGTCGCACCCCTGCTGTGCGCGGGCATCATCGGCTACCGCGCCCTGCAGAGGGCCGAACTGCCGGACAGGGGCGTACTGGGGCTCTACGGGTTCGGCGCCTCCGCGCACCTGGCCGCCCAGGTCGCCCTCTCCCGGGGAGCGATCGTGCATGTGATGACGAGGTCCCGTCGGGCACGCACGCTCGCGCTGGAACTGGGCTGCCATTCCGCCTCCGGGGCCTATGAACCACCGCCCGAACCCCTGGACTCGGCCATTCTGTTCGCACCCGTGGGAGCTCTGGTGCCTGTGGCCCTCCGGGCACTGGACCGCGGCGGAACACTCGCCATCGCGGGGATACACCTGTCCGAGATCCCTCCGATCGACTATGACCACGACCTTTTCCAGGAGAGGTCGTTGCGCAGCGTCACCGCGAACACCCGGGCCGACGCCCGGGAGTTCCTCGAACTGGTGTCACATATCGACCTGTCAGTGGCCACCACCCCTTATCCGTTCGACGCCGCCGACCGGGCCCTGGCCGACCTCTCCGCCGACCGGGTGCGCGGAGCCGCCGTACTCCGGTCGTGATCCCCTGCGAGACCGGTTCCGCGTAGGCGATCGCTCACCGTTCAGGAGGCCCGGCTCGTAGGGGACCGTCACCGCAGGGAGGCCACCACGGAGAGGAGTGACGACCCATGGACACCGATCGGGAAACCGGCCTCCCACTCGACCGTGTACGCGCGGTAGTACTGGACACGGACGGTGTCATCACCGATACCGCCTCTGTGCACGCCGCGGCCTGGAAACGCGTTTTCGACGCTTTTCTGGTCCAGCGCGCCCGCGACGAGTCCGCGCGCTTCCGTCCCTTCGACCTGAGAGACGACTATCTGCGTTACGTGGACGGTCGATCGCGCGCCGACGGAGCCCGAGCGTTCCTCGCCTCCCGTGGTGTGCACCTGCCCCAGGAGCCGGTCCCGGGACATCCTGAGACCGTGACGGTGGCGTTGTTGACCGATCGCAAGGACCGTCACTTCCAGGCCCTCGTGACGAGATACGGTGTGCGGGCCTTCCCGGGCACGGTGCAGTTCGTCAAGGCCCTGCGCTCCGCCGGCGTCCCGGCGGCCGCCGTCTCCGCGAGCCTCAACTGCGCCAAGGTGTTGCGGGCCGCGCATGTCGAAGACCTCTTCGACGTTCGTGTCGACGGCGTCGACGCGGTACGCCTGGGCCTGCCCGGCAAACCCGACCCCGCGCTGTTCCTGGAAGCAGTCCGGCGCCTGGGGGCCGCTCCAACGCGGTCGGCCGTGGTGGAAGATGCCCTGGCCGGGGTGGAGGCCGGTCGTCGCGGCGGTTTCGGGCTGATCATCGGGGTAGACCGCACCGGTATGCGAGCGGAGATGTCGCAGCACGGGGCGCATGTCGTGGTGACCGACCTCGCCGAACTCCTGCCGGTACACCGGATGCGCTCACACTGATCGAGGCCGACCGGGATGGACCCCGTTCTTTTCGTTCGGAGGCGACCTTCTGCCCTGGTGCGGCCCCACTGTCCGGCGCACACTGGACCCCATGGGACCTGGAGAACGCGACGGGCGCCCGCTCCCGAGCGGCCCGACCGTGCTGCTGGCCGTATGCCTGACCGGTCTTGCCGCCGGCGTCGTCCTGCGCCTGTCCGGCCTGGCCGCCCCCTCCGACGCGGTCTGGCTGGCGGTCACCGCCGTGGCCGCTGTCGCCTCGGCCGTGTGGGTGGTGCGGACCCTGCGGGAGCGCAGGCCCGGCGTCGACGTGATCGCCCTCCTGGCGCTGGTCGGGTCCGCGCTGGTCGGGGAACTCCTCGCGGGTGCGGTCATCGCCGTTATGCTCACCGGCGGCCGGATGCTGGAGGACCGGGCCGGGCGCCGGGCCCGCCGGGACCTGAGCGCCCTGCTCGCCCGGGCGCCGCGCGCCGCACACCGGATCGACGGCGGCGGTGAGGTGGCCACCGTCCCCGTCGAGGAGGTGCGCCCCGGGGACCTGCTACTGGTCCGTCCGGGCGAGATACTGCCCGTGGACGGGCGCGTCACGTACGGGACGGCCGTGGTGGACGAGTCGGCGGTCACCGGGGAACCGCTCCCCGTTGAACGGGCGGCGGACCAGGACGTGCGCGGCGGGACCGTCAACGCCGGCGGTCCTTTCCGGATGCGGGCGACCACCGACTCCCGGGCGAGCGCGTTCGCGGCCATCGTCCGGCTGGCCCGCGAGGCCGAGGCGCACACCGCGCCGTTCGTGCGGATGGCCGACCGCTACGCCGTGGTCTTCCTTCCGGTCACCCTGCTGCTGACCGGGGCGGCCTGGTGGATGTCGGGCGACCCCGTGAGGGCGGTCGCGGTGCTGGTCGTGGCCACGCCCTGCCCGCTCATCCTCGCCGCTCCCATCGCCTTCACCTCGGGGATGTCGCGTGCGGCCCGGCGCGGGGTCATCGTGCGCAGCGGTGCCGCGCTGGAACGGCTGGCGCGCGCCCGGGTGCTGCTCTTCGACAAGACCGGCACCGTCACCGAGGGGCGTCCGGTGCTGGTCCGCGCGGTCTCAGAGGACGGGGTGTCCTCCGAGGAGGTCCTGCGCCTGGCCGCCTCCCTGGACCAGGTGTCCCCCCACGTGCTGGCCGCGGCGATCGTGCACGCGGCCAAGGAGCGCGGTCTGGACCTGCGCCACCCCGAGGGCGCCGAGGAGGTCCTGGGCCGCGGCGTCCGCGGTACGGTCGGCGGCCGCCCGGTGCGTGTGGGCAAGGCCGACTGGGCCGCGGCCGGGGACACCCTTCCAGGCTGGGTGGATCCCGTCCGCGCGGAGGCGGCGCGCGACGGGGCGGTCACCGTGTTCGTGGGTGTGGACGACCGCCTGGGCGGTGTCCTGCTGCTGCGCGACCGGCTGCGGGCGGACGCCCCGCGCACCCTGCGGCTGCTGCGCCTGGCCGGGGTCGAGCGCGCGGTGATGGTCACCGGTGACCGGGGGGACGTCGCCGAGCGGATCGCCGCGCACGTGGGCGCGGACGCCCTGTACGCCGGGCAGTCCCCGACCGACAAGACCGAGGTGGTGCGCGCCGAGAGCGCGAAGGCCCCCACCGTCATGGTCGGTGACGGGGTCAACGACGCGCCGGCCCTGGCCGCGGCTGACGTCGGTGTGGCACTCGGAGCGCGCGGCTCCACCGCCTCCTCCGAGACCGCCGACGTGGTGATCACCGTGGACCGGCTCTCCCGGGTGGCCGAGAGCATGGCGATCGCCCGCCGCACGCGGGCGATCGCACTCCAGAGCGTGGTGGTGGGGATGCTCCTGTCGGCGGTGGCGATGGTCGCGGCCGCGTTCGGGCTGCTGCCGCCGACGGCGGGGGCGCTGGTCCAGGAGGGGATCGACGTCGCGGTGATCCTCAACGCCCTGCGGGCGCTCTCGGGAGGGCGCCGCGGGCTCGGCCCCGAACTGCGCGGGGACGACGCCGAGCTGATCCGCGAGCTCCAAGAGGAGCACATCCGGCTGTGGCCGGGGATCGAGGCGCTGGTGCCGGCCGCGGAGATCCTCGTCGGAGGCGGGGAGGACGAGCGGGCCGCGGCGGTCGCGGGCCTGCGCGGGTTCCTCGGCGAGCTGTCCGCCCACGAGCAGCGTGACGAGCAGCTGCTCTACCCGAGGGTCGCCGACGCCTTGGGCGGACCGGACACCACCGCGGCGATGAGTCGGGAGCACACGGAGATCGCGGAGCTGACCCGCCGCCTGCGCGCCGCGCTGGACGAGGCCGATGACGCTCCGAAGGGCGCAGACGACGCACGCCGGTACGCGGCGCGGGTCGCCGTCGAGCTCTATGCGGTCCTGCGCCTGCACTTCGCCCAGGAGGAGGAGGGCTTCCACGTGCTGGCCGCGCCGGGGGAGGTCCCGCGGGACGGGTGACGGAGGTCCCTGCGGGACGAACCCTTCGGCGTCTGTCGCGGAGGCCGCGGCGGAGGTCGAGTGGAGGCAGGGCCGCGGTCCGCCGACTCGGGCCCGTGCCCCTGAACCGAGGAGATGAAGACATGAACGCCATCGCCCGCCGCACCGGACCGTCGCTCTTCCCCGACCTGGCCGAGCTGTTCGACGCACCCTTCTTCGCCGGGAGGTCGCCCGCGGGACTGCGGGTCGAGACCGCGATGGAGGGCGACAGGTACGTGGTCCGGGTGGAGGCGCCCGGGATGGACCCTGACAAGGACCTCGCCGTCACCGTTGAGCACGGGGTCCTGGTGATCCAGGCCGAGAGGAGCGAGAGCACGTCGACGCCGCAGCACTCGGAGTTCCGCTACGGCTCCTTCAGCCGCACGCTCACACTCCCCGCGGACGCCTCGGAGGAGGACGTCACCGCCTCCTACGACAAGGGCATCCTCGAAGTGAGCATCGGCCTGTCCCCGCGTTCGGAGAGCGGCCGACGGGTGCCCATCTCCCGCAAGGCCCAGGAGTAGCCGCCGCTTCAGGTCGCCTGCGAACGGCACGGGAGGGTGGGATGCGACTCCCGATGGATCAGCGTCCCGTTGGCGGGGCCCTCCCGTGTACCGGTCCCCGGCGCTCGTCCACTGCGAACTCTCATCGGAGGCGGGCGCGGGGGCCGACCGCCGGTCGCCCGCACGTAAGCCGCCCCGTAAAAGGGCACACGGCATGGAGGTGCCGTCATGACAGTGCTGGTGGGTTATGCGAGTGAACACGGATCAACAGAGGGAGTCGCACGAAGGATCGCGGTACGGCTACGTGAGCGGGGCTGCACCGCGGACGCGCAACCGTTGGCAGAGGCGCCGGGAGCGGAGGTCTACGAGGCCGCGGTCCTGGGCAGCGCCGTGCACGGCGGCGCCTGGCTCACGGAGGCATCCGACTATCTCCGGGCCAACACCGACGCGCTAGGGCGGATGCCGGTCTGGTTGTTCAGCGTAGGCCTGGCCAGGGCGGTCGGGGGCTGGTTCGAGAAACACGCCCGCGACCCAGAGGAGATCATGGAGCTGTGCAGGGGATTCGATCTCCGCGAGCACCGCCTGCTCGCCGGCGCCCTGCGGCCGGAACACATCCCATTGCCGGGACGGGTCTTCTACCGGCTCATCGGAGGCCACTACGGGGACTTCCGGGACTGGGACGAGATCGACGCATGGGCCGACACGATCGCCGCGGACCTGTCGGCGGCGGGTGCCTCGGGCACCGCGTCGGTGTGACGGCCGCCCGCCCTGGGGGCGGCGAGCTGCGGTCCCCTGCTCCGTCCGCCAGTCAGTGGCGGGGGCGGCGCACGACCGCGACCGGGCACGGGCTATGGGAGATCACGTGCCTGCTCACCGAACCCAGCAGCATTCCGGCGAAACCGCCCCGACCGTGCGAGCCGACGACCATCAGGTCGCAGTCCTGGGCCGCGGCGCACAGGGCCTGGGCCGGGTGCCCCACTGCGACGACCTCCTCGACCCGCACCTGCGGCCACCGGACGCGTTCGTCCGCGATCGCATCGGACAAGAGACGTCCGGCTGCCGCTCGCGCCTCGGTTTCCGCGGTCTCCTTCTCCTTTTCACTCCCGGTCCAAGACGGTTCTTGCAGCGCGCCGAAGCGCCACCAGGCGTGCTCCTCGTGCACCGTAACCGCACGAAGCACCGCCTTACGTGTATCAGCGGCGGGGAATGCCCATTCCACGGCGAGTCGTGCGGTCTCCGAACCGTCGACCCCCACCAGTATGCGCCCGGTAGCGGTTCCGGGCGGCAGGTCCGGCACGATCACGATGGGGCACAGGGCGGAGACGAGCATCTCCAGGTCCGTGGACCCAGGAATGACGGCGTCCACGGCCGTCCGGTGGTGTGCGCCCATGACCAGCATGTGCGCCTTCTGGCTCTCCAGTAGGAGAACGGTGACCGGGTCACTGGTGATGTGCACCGCTTCGACGGTGAGGTCGGGTTCAAGTTGCAGGGCGCGAAGGCGCGCGCTCCCCACGATGCGGAGGGCGAACTCGTCCACGTCGAAGCCCGGCAGGTCCCGGGGCAGGGAGTGATAGAGGGGCCAGGAGAAGGCGTACACGAGACGGAGCCGCCGACCTCGCCGACGGGCCTCGCCCGCCGCCCAGTCGACGGCCCGCTCGCTCGCCGGCGATCCGTTGACAGCCACCACCACGGGTGCGTTCGCACTCTGGGCCATTGTTCTCCCCTAACCGCTAGAGGACACTCTTCTCCCAGGTTAGAGCGTTCAAAGGCCTCATCCCCAGGGGCGTACGTCCCGTCCTGGGAATGACTCGATGAGGTCCGGCGCCGGGACCCACGGCCCTGGTCCCCGGAAGCGGAGGAAGGGAGGATGGCGGACGAGGAGTGGATTCGGATCGAGTTCGGATCGGGCGACCCGTGTCGCCCCGTCTGCTCCGCACGAACGCGGTCCGGTCCGAGGCCGGGGGGAGCCCGTGATGCGTACCGTGCAAGACGTCATGACGACCGAGGTCTTCTCAGTCACCGAGGACGCCGACTACAGGGATGTCGCCTCAGCGCTGGTCGAGCGGCGGGTGGGCGCGCTGCCGGTGACCGACGCTGGGGGGCACGTGGTCGGTGTGGTTTCCGAGGAGGACCTGCTCCACAAGGAGGAGTTCGCAGGAGGGGACTACCGGCCGCCTGTGCGCGCCCGGTTGCGGGCGCGGACGGGTGCCGGGGGGAACGCCGCGGACAAGGCCGAGGCCAGAAGTGCAGGCGGGCTGATGACGAGCCCGGCCATCACGGTGTCCCCTGACAGGAGTGTGGTCGCCGCGGCCCGTTCGATGGAGCGCCACGGGATCGGGCACCTGCCGGTGGTCGACGGTGGCGGGCACCTGATCGGGATCGTGGGCAGGCGCGACCTGCTGTCGGTGTTCATCAGAGAGGATGACGACATAGCAGAGGAGGCCCGTGACCAGATCGCAGAAGCCCTGCGGCCGGTACGCGTCCAGGATCCCGTCGTCGATGTCGCAGACGGGGTGGTGAAGCTGTCGGGGACGGTGGAGCACCGCAGTGAGGCACAGGCGATGATCCGCCGGATCAGGGGCGTGGAGGGTGTGGTGGCGGTCGAATCCGATCTGCGCTGGCGTGTCGACGACATCGTGCCCGAGTACGTCCGATGGCGCTCCGGCACCCCCTGACCCGGCGGCATCGGCCCACCGGATGTACGTCGCCCCGCGTGGACGTCGGCCCCCGCTCCGCTCAGGAGGCGTGCACGATCATGAGCGGGCAGGGCGCCGAATGCAGCAGTCCGTGTGCGGTCGACCCCAGCGCGGCGCGCGGGAACCCGTGGCGTCCCCGTGCGCCGATCACGAGCAGGCCGGCGCCCTGCGCGGCATCGGCCAGAGCGGTCACCGGGTGTTCCTCCAGGACCCGTGCATCGACCTGCACGTCAGGGTGCTCGGCACGCAGGGGTGCCAGGTCGTGTTCCAACTGCTCTTCTTCGGAGGTGCCCACCACCGCGGGCGCCGGCAGGTTGACCGGTCGCCAGGCGCGTACCACGTGTACGCGCGCACCGCGCAGGGCGGCCTCCTCGAATGCCGTGGCCAGTGCCCGTCGGCCGTGCGGTGAGCCGTCGTCGCCCGTCACGATGAGCCGCTCGTCCGCCTCTCGGGGTTCGGGACCGACCACGACCACGGGGGCCGGGGAATGCGCGGCGACCCGGTAGGCCACTGAACCCACCTTCATGCCCGGAACGCCGCCTCTCCCGCGGAGTCCGACGACGACCAGTGCGGCCTGCGGAGCCCGGTTCAGAAGCGCCTTCACCGGGGAGTCCAGCACAGCGGCCCGCTCTGCGGACACGTCGTTACGTGTATCCCGGACCCTCTGCCGTGCCGTGTCCAGGACGTCGTCGACGCCCCTGCGGACCTCCTCTGCGGACAGGGTGAACGCGGCCTCGGCCGGCGGCATGGCGAAAGCCGTCAACAGGAGTAGGCCGCAGCCGCGCCGGGACGCTTCGGCGGCGGCCCACCCGACCGCTCCGAGCGCCGGTTCAGAGCCGTCCACACCCACCAGGATCGGCCGCGTCATGGAAGTTCCTCCGTCGGTCTCCAGGCCTCGTGCGCCGGGCCCGGCCGCCAGGAGCGGTGCCGGGCCGTATCCGGGTCCCGATATGCCGCCGGTGCGAAGGCAGACCGGTCTCCGGTGCCAGGGTACTTCGAGAGACACGAAGAGTAATGAACAAAAGACCGAGTGTTGTCCTGCTTGCGGTGGGCCTTGGCCAGCGCGATGCCCCACGGTGGATCCCGCGTCCCTGGATCATCTCCGGCCCACAGGGCGGAGAACAGCACGGCCGGGACCGCCCTCATGGGACGTCGGACCCTGTGATCGGCGTCGGAAGCCTCTGGTGGGCATGCAAGGCGGTTGGAAGGGTCGGGAGCAGTGGTATGGCCGCAGTCGGGGCCCGCCTTGGAGGTGGTCGGCATGAACGACGGTACGCGCTACCCGGTTCAGGTCGAGGGGACTCTCGACCCGTCGCTGAGCCGCTGGCTGTGGCTGGTGAAGTGGATCCTGGTGATTCCCCACTACGTCGTGTTGGTCTTTCTGTGGATCGCGTTCTTCGTGCTGACCGTGGTGGCGTTCTTCGCGATCCTGTTCACGGGCCGCTACCCGCGGGGGATCTTCGGCTTCAACGTGGGGGTGCTGCGGTGGAGCTGGCGGGTCGCGTTCTACGCCTACGGGGTGCTGGGGACCGACCGCTACCCGCCCTTCACCCTGTCGGCCGATGTCGACTACCCGGCACGGCTGGAGGTCGCGGTGCCCGGTGACCTGTCGCGGGGCCTGGTCCTGGTCAAGTGGTGGCTGCTGGCGATCCCCCACTACCTGGTGGTCGCCCTGTTCACCACCGGGGCCGTGCGGGCGGTTTCGGAGCCGGACGGCTCCCCGGGGGCGCAGGGCCCCGAGGTCGTGTTCCAGTCCCCCGGGCTGATCGGGCTGCTGGTGCTGTTCGCGGCGGTGGCCCTGCTCTTCACCGGGTCCTATCCGCGGGGCCTGTTCGACTTCCTGCTCGGGATGCACCGCTGGGGGCTGCGGGTCGCGGCGTACGCCGCGCTGATGACCGACCGCTATCCGCCTTTCGTTCTGGAGAAGGGCGGCGAGGAGGCGGGAACGGTTCCGCTCCGCCCCGATGAGCCCCTCGGCGGTGGAGAAGCCCGGTGAGCGCTGTCCCGGGCACGGGCGACACCGCTGGAGCGGCGCCTCCGCCCGGGCCGCAGGTGCACGGCCTGACGTCTGCCGAGGCCGCGGAGCGCCTGGGCCGTGACGGGCCCAACGTGCTGCCCTCGGCCCGCCGCTCGCCGCCGGTCGTCCTGCTGCTGCACGAGATCACGCACTTCTTCGCCGTGCTGCTGTGGATCGCGGCGCTCTTGGCGGTGGTCGGGGGCATGCCCCAGCTGGGCTTGGCGATCATGGTCGTCGTCCTGGTGAACGGCGGTTTCGCGTTCGTCCAGGAGTACCGTGCCGACCGTGCCGGGCAGCGACTGCGCGAGATGATGCCCGCCACCGCCCTGGTGGTCCGGGACGGCACCCGCCGTCCGGTCGATGTGACGGCGCTGGTGCGGGACGATCTGGTCGTGCTTCGGTCGGGGTCCCGGGTACCGGCCGACATGCGCCTGGTTCGAACACACGGCCTGGCCGTGGACGAGTCCCCCCTCACGGGCGAGAGCGCACCGGTCCGCCCCGGTGAGGGGGGAGGGGTCCATGCCGGTACTTACGTGGTGGAGGGTGAGGCGGAAGGGGTCGTGACCGCCACGGCCGGGCACACCCGGCTGGGTGGGATCGCCGCCCTCTCCCGCCAGGCCCGGAGACCGCCCAGCCCTCTCTCCGTGCAACTGCGCCGAGTGGTCTCCGTCATCTCGGGGATCGCAGCCGGGGTCGCGGTGGTCTTCTTCGCGATCTCCCTTCTGCTGGGCGCCGGTGCGTCCGAGGGTTTCCTGCTGAGTGTCGGTGTTGCGGTGGCGCTGGTCCCGGAAGGGCTACTGCCCACCGTCACCCTGTCCCTGGCACGGGCCGCACACCGCATGGCCCGCTCCCGCGCCCTGGTCAGGCACCTGGAGTCGGTAGAGACCCTGGGGTCGGCGACGTTCATCTGCACCGACAAGACGGGAACACTCACCAGGAACGAAATGGAGGTGGTGAGGGTCTGGACCCCCTCCGGAACCGTCCACATCCGAGGTGGGGGCTACGGACCGAGGGCCGAGGTGTCGGGCGGTGAGGAGCAGATGAGGGCGGCGCGACTGCTGGCGCAGGCCGCGGCGCTCAGCTCCCCCAACGGAGTCCGTCTGGTCGAGGGCCACCACCGACCGGTCGGTGATCCCATGGAGGCGGCCCTGCACGCCCTGGCCGCCCGCACTGGTGCGGACGCTGCCGAGGCGGTGGACCGGTACTTTCCCTTCGATCCCCGACGCCGCCTGTCCTCCGCGGTGGTCGGCGACCAGGTCTACGTCAAAGGGGCGCCCGACGCGCTGCTGCCCCGGTGCGGGCCCGTCCGGGCGGCCGAGGCGGCGCTGACCTCGATGACCGGGCGCGGGCTGCGTGTGCTCGCCGTGGCCCGGCGCCGGATCGACCATATGCCCCAGGAACCGCGGGAGGCCGAGAACGGCTTGGTGCTGCTCGGCATGGTGGGTCTGGAGGATCCTCCTCGCGACGGGGTGCGCGATGCGATCGCCCGCTGTCGAACGGCCGGGGTGCGTGTGGCGATGGTGACCGGCGACCACCCGGGTACGGCACTGGCCATCGCGAGGGAGGTCGGCCTGGTCCGCGGGACGCCTCTCGTCGCCACCGGGAGCTCGCTGCCGGACGACGAGAGGGACCTGGGGAGATTGCTGGACCACGACGGGGCGGTGCTGGCCAGGGTGACCCCGGAGGACAAGCTTCGGATCACCGCGGCCCTGCAGCGCCGCGGGCACGTAGTGGCGATGACAGGTGACGGGGTCAACGACGGCCCCGCCCTGCGCCGCGCCGACATCGGCGTCGCCATGGGGGCCTCGGGGACCGACGTCGCCCGTGAAGCGTCGGACCTGGTCCTGCTGGACGACCACTTCGCGACGATCGTGGCGGCGATCGAACTGGGCCGGTCCACTTTCGCCAACATCCGCCGGTTCCTCACGTATCACCTGGTCGACAACGTCGCAGAGCTCACCCCGTTCCTGGCCTGGGCCGCGAGTGGTGGGGATTTCCCCCTCGCCCTGGGCGTCCTCCAGATCCTGGCCCTGGACATCGGCACCGACCTGCTGCCCGCCCTGGCGCTGGGGGCCGAACCGCCCAGCTCTCGGACCATGACCACCGGACCGCCCCGGGGTGCGCTGATCGACCGGAAGGTCGTCATCCGTGTTTTCGGAGTGCTCGGCCCCGTCGAGGCCGCCGCGGCGCTGGGGGCGTTCACCGCCGTTCTGTGGAGCGGCGGCTGGCGGTGGGGGCTGGATCCCGGGCCGGAACTGCTCACCACGGCTTCGGGTACCGCCTTCGCCACAGTCGTACTCGGTCAAATGGCGGTGGCCCTCGCCTGCCGCAGCGAGAGCACACCGGTGGTCTCCCTCTCACCTCGGACGAACCCGATGCTGGGGTGGGCGATCGCGACCGGGATCATCTCCCTGGGGATTTTCCTGGTGGTTCCCCCGTTTCCCGCGCTGCTCGGTGGCACCTTGCCGCCACCGCTCGGCTGGGCCGCGGCGGTGTGCGCGGTCCCGGCGCTGGTTCTGGCCGACCTGGTGCACAAGAGGGTGGCCACTGCCCGGAGCATCGAGAAATCCGTCCGCCCGGGCCGGACGTGAGTACGGGGGGATCGCCCGGAGTGGAGACCGTTCCAGATCCTCCTCCGTGTACGCGGGTGTCGCACCGCCACGGCGGGAACGGCACCGGGCTCCTTCGGCCCGCGTCTTCCTGCTCCCACCGCAGAGGGACCGGGCCTGAGGAAGTGGCGGGTCGAGGTCCAACGTCCCTTCACCGGGGGACGTCCGTGCCGTGCGCCCTACACGGAGTCGGGGCAGGACCCTGAAGAGAGCGGACCTGATGATACCGGTCGGGGGAGGTTCCCATGAATGCGACCGTAGGCGACCTGATGACCGAACACGTCTTCGCCGCCCGGGAGGACACCGGGTACAAGGACCTCGCCGCCTTCATGCGCCGCCACCACGTCAGCGCTCTACCCGTCGTGGATGCCGAGAACCGGGTCCTCGGCATCGTCTCGACGGCCGACCTGCTCACCAAGCTCGCCGACCCCGACTCAGAGGAAGGCTATATGGCGGAGCCCTTCCGGGAGCGCCTCGACCGGATCAAGAGCAGCGGGGCGGTCGTCAGGGATCTGATGACGGCTCCGGCCGTCACCATCACAGCCGACGCAGAGCCCCGCGAAACCGCGGCCCTCATGCGCGATCGCGGGGTCAAGCGGCTCCCCGTGGTGGACGGAGAAGGCCGTCTGGTGGGGATCGTGAGCCGAGCCGACCTGCTCCGGGTGTACGAGGTTCCCGACGACGAACTCCAGCGGATGGTGGACCGCGAGATCGTGCACGGGATGTTCGGCCTGGACGATGTCGAGACGGCGGTCCGCCGAGGGGTGGTCACACTGACCGGCGATGTTCCTCAACGCTCCGATATCCCCCGTCTTGCTCATGCTGTGCGCGCCGTCGAGGGAGTGGTCCGCGCCGACTGCAGGCTGTCCTACCGGCACGATGACCTCATGGCCCTGGAATCGGTGGTGCAACGGTGAGACAGGGCGCCGAGGGGACGGATCCGCGACGGGCCCCATGGCCAACGAATCAGGTCTCGCCACCTTGGGGCACGCCGGCACGGTCGACACGGCTCGTGCGAGCGGGAGGAGAGCGGGGTTCCGGGAGATGGTCCGGTACTCGTCCGGCGAGGAACGCACCATGATCCCGGCCTCGCGTAGGTCGATCGCGGCTCGTGCGCACAGACCGGTTCAGGCCCGGCGGGTGAGGGCACCCTGCTCGGCGGAGACCCGGCCGTCCCCGAGCAGAGGGAGGGCCCGTGATCGGTCGGCGGGTTCGGCCACCGTTCACAGGGAGTTTTCACCTTGGAGTACCGCACCATCGCACATACGCGCGGTCACGGAGCAGAGTGGCGTCGGATCGATGAACCCGTTCCACAGGAGTCGGCCCAGGCCGGTTGCCGCCGACATGTCGGGAGCCGTGTTTCGGCACGTCGAGGAAGGCCTGTGTCCGCATAGGTAGAACTGCGACAACGCGGAACGCGGGTGTGACCGCCCATTCCGCCGGGAGAAGAGGCCGTCCCATGGGACGAGGAGAAGGGCACCGCGGCCACCCGGGCAGCGATCTGGGGCGCAGAGCGGCGGCTCGACGCAAGGAACTGGGGCTCACCAGAGAGGAGGTCGCCTGCCGGGCCGACATGGATCCCGGCTACGTCGCCTATCTGGAAGAGCATGCCACACGTATGACCCGGGAGGCCCTGTACCGCCTTGCCTCGGCTTTGGGCACCACACAGGACCTCCTGCTGGGGAGCGGCACCGACGTGCCGCCGGGTGCGGCGACGACGGCGGCGCCCCTCCCCGAGACGACCGTGCTCTCACCGGAGAAGTGCATGGAACTCATCCGGCCCGGCGGTGTGGGGCGGTTCGGCTTCATCCCTGCGGGGGCGACCGTTCCAGCGATCCTTCCGGTGAACTACCTCGTCCATGAGGGCGCCATCGTCTTCCGGACGACGCGAAACGGATCGATCGCGGGGTACGTCCCCGGTGACGGCGCCTTCGAGGTCGATCGCGTCGACGGGGCTGTGAGCGAGGGGTGGAGCGTCCTGACGACCGGGCCCGCGGAGCCTGTCACGCAGGCGGCCGAGGCCGCCGCTCTGAGGTCTCGCGCTCCCGTGCGTCCCTGGGCGGGAGGAGAGCGCGAACTCCTCGTCCGCCTGGTCCCCCGGTCGATGAGCGGACGCCGCGTGGGCGGCTCTGGTCCGCGTTGAGGAGGCGAGGAACAGGGGACGCGACCCGGCGTCGCAGTGGTGGATGCACGCCTACCGGACGGTGGCGGGCCCGATGTGGAGTCCAGGTCAAGCGGCCGTTGGTCCATGGCGGTTCCGGCACCGGGGGACGACATCGTAAGACAGGGGATTGCAGGTGTCCGAGTACATTCTGGTCGGAACCGACGGGTCGAAAGCGGCGATGGCCGCGCTCCTCTGGGCCGCCCGTGAGGCACGGAGGCGCGCTCGGCGCCTGTTCGTGCTCTGTGTCTATGACGCGGACTCGCTCCACCGGTGGGTGGTGAGGCCCACAAGCCTCAGCGAACAGGAGGCCCGGCACGCGGTACGTGCTGCGACCGATCTCGTGGCGGCGGTGGCCCCCGAGGTGGAAATCACTGAAGAGGTGGTCGCCAGATCCTCACCGACCCTGGCCCTTCTGGAGCGTTCCGAACGTGCCTCTTCGGTGGTGGTCGGCACGCACGGTACCAGTGTGTTGCCGGGTACCGTACTCGGAACGACGGCGGACCAGGTGGCCGCCCACGCATCGGTGCCCGTGGTCCTGGTCCGTCCCGAACCCGTGCCCGAGGGCGCACGCGACATCGTGGTGGGGGTCGATGGCTCCCCTGGGGCCGGACACGCCTTGGCGACGGCATTGGAGACCGCCGTCCTCTGGGGTGCCCGGGTCCGCGCGGTTCGGGCATGGACGGCCCCGGCATCGATGGTGGCCCCTCGCTCGGAGGAGGAGGGCCGGATCCAACGGTGGCGTCGCGAAGACCTGCAACAGTCGGTGGAACCCTGGGCGAAGCGGTATCCGAACGCC
The DNA here is from genome assembly GCF_018316655.1 of Nocardiopsis changdeensis. GTDB lineage: Bacteria > Actinomycetota > Actinomycetes > Streptosporangiales > Streptosporangiaceae > Nocardiopsis > Nocardiopsis changdeensis. The sequence goes on from NZ_CP074133.1 coordinate 4,233,624, forward strand.
GAGGTAGTGCTCGAAGTGGTGCGCGAGCACCCCGTTCGGGCGCTGTCGGCCGACACCCGGAACACGTGTCTGATCGTGGTGGGTGCCAGGGGCGGGCACGGTTTCGCGGGGCTTGCCCTGGGCAGCGTCGCCCGAGGGGTCCTGTACCGCTCGGACCGGCCCGTGATGGTGGTCCATCGACCGCAGACCTGACGCTCCCGGATGAGCGGAGGACGGCGTCCGGGAACAGGGCCGGTGGAAACGCCGGGCCCGTTGGTTGGGACGTCCGTCGGCCCGACACGCTGTCGGGCCGTGCATTCCCTACCGGGACAGGGGAAGCACACAGGACGAACCGGGTGCCACCGACACCGTCCTGTCTTTGAGCCGGATCTCGATGGGCTGCAGTTTCGACGGCGGCACTGTGATCCTCACATGGTCCGGGTGCACGTCGAGCCGTACTTCCCAGTGATCGTGGTAGCGCAAGTCGTAGGACAGACGGCTCAGACCCCCTGGCAGCAGCGGGCTGAGGTGCAGAGCGTCGGTCATGGTGGCCAGGCCCGTATAGCACCGGGTGAGCAGGTCGACCGTGCCGGCCATGGCCCCCAGGTGGATGCCTTCGCCGGTCGTTCCCCCCTGTGCGTCCTCGATATCCCCTCGAAGCGCTTCACGGAAGAACACCCAAGACGCCTCACGGTCGGTCCGGGACAGCACCCACGAGTGCACGACGGAACTGAGGGTCGAACCATGGGAGGTGCGCGCGAGGTAGTAGTCCACAGTGCGGGGAATGAGCCCGGGGTCGTAGGCGTAGCCGAGGCGGCGCAGTATCTCCGCGAGCTCCTCGGCCGGCAGCAGGAAGAACAGCATGAGAGCATCGGCCTGTTTGGAAGCCTTGTAGCCGTTGCAGCTCTCCCCCTCCGCCTCCAGCGCGCGGTCGAGGCGCCGGACACCGCGGTGGGCGTCCCAGTCCAGCTCTTTCAGCTCCTCGTAACCGGCGAACTGGCTGATCACCCCCTCGTGGAAGGGGACGTGCATCTTGCGTGTGACATCCTCGAAGCGCTCGGTCTCACCGCTTCCGAGCCCGAGCGTCTCCTCCAGGGCCCTGAGCCTGGGCCTGGGCAGTATCCGCAGTACGTCCAGGGCCCGCAGCATCACCCACACGGCCATGATGTTGGTGTAGGCGTTGTCGTCCAGACCGGGCGTGGTCCGGTCGGGATAACCGTCGTGGTATTCGTCCGGACCCATGACCCCGCGTACCGTGTACCGGTCCAGAGCCTTGTCGTAGGAGCACATGTCCGCGAAGGCCCTGGCGATGTCGATGATGAGTTCGGCCCCGAACTCCGAAAGGAAGGCGTGGTCACCGGTCGCCTGGTAGTGCTGCCAGACGTTGTAGGCGATCGCGAGGCCGACATGGCGCTGCAGGTGCGAATTGTCGGCGATCCAGTGTCCGGACCGGGGATTCAGGTGCATGCTCTGGGTCTCCTCCCGGCCGTCGGTCGCACTCTGCCAGGGAAAGAGGGCACCCCGTAGGCCGGCAGCGGCGGCGGCGGCCCGCGCCTGCGGCAACCTTCGCCAGCGGTAGCGGAGCAGGGCACGGGCGGTCTCCGGTAGTCGCAGGTTGAGGAAGGGCAGGACGAACAGTTCGTCCCAGAACACATGGCCCCGATACGCCTCGCCGTGCAGCCCTCTGGCGGGTACACCCACGTCGAGGTCGGCCGTGTGCGGTGACAGGGTCTGCAGGATGTGGAAGATATGGAGGTTCAGAACCATCTGCTCCTCCTCGTCTTCGATGGAGAGCGCGCAGGTACGCCATAGATGACGCCAGGCCGTGGTGTGGTCGTGCAGCAATTCGTCGAAGGTGCCCGCCCGGGCCAGGGTGAGACGGGCGGCTTCGAGGCAGCCTCCGACGGCATGGTCGCGTGAGGTGTGCAGGGCGACCACCTTTTCGACGGTGGTCTGCTGTCCCTCGGTCAGCTCCAAAGCGAGGTCGGTGGCGACCCATGCCTCCTCCGCGCGGGTCTTCGGGGACGTGGGGAGCGCCCCTTGGGTGATGCGGGTCCGGGCGGCGTAGGCGAGCTCGACCGCCGAGGTGAGGGTTCGGCAGTGCAGCCAGGCGAGCCCGGGGCCGTCCGATCCGGTACCCAGGGGGGACAGGTGGAGACCGTTCAGATCGCGGTAGCGGTCCACCCCCGCGTTGGTGACCCTTCCGTCGAGGGCCGACCTGACGACTGCGGTCCCACTCCAGTTCTCGGGCAGCAGGGTCGTCTCCAGAGCCGCCAGATGCGGGGCGTGCATGGAGACCAGGCGCCTTTGTGTCACCCGGGTGGTCCTGGGGCCGTCCACGACATGGAATGTGCGGGTCAGCAGTCCACGCCGCATGTCCAACTCCATGCGCTGGGGAAGGTCGGGGGAGGGCTCGTCGAACCAGTCGCCGTCATCGGCTCGGAAGGTCAGGGGCAGCCAGTCCGGGGCATTGACCAGGTCCTCGTTCTCGACCCGGTGCCCTTGCACGGTGGAGGAGGCCCGGTCATAGCAGCCGGCTACGTAGGTACCCGGATAGTGCTCCCCTCCTCTCCGGCATTCGGGAGGGGCACCGCGCGTGGCGAAATAGCCGTTCCCCAGGGTACAGAGCGTCTCACGGACTCCTGCCCGAGCCGGCTTCGCCCCCTCGTAGACCAAGGACCAGCGACTCATGCCTCCTCCGTCGGCGTCGAGATGGTGAGATGGATCCCCGACCGGGTGGACCCGGGCACCACACGGTCACGGTGTCCCTCATCGCGGTCGGGAGGCGCCGGTGCTCCACCTGCCCGTCCAGGTGGAGCACCGGTGTCTCCCGACCGAGTTCCCGGGGCATCCTCCTGCGGCGGTGACGAGGGACTACGGAAATCCAGAATGGGAAATTAAAAAATTAATAGTGAGTTTTCATCTCATAACAAGTGGAATGCCCGAAGAAGGTGTGCTCAAGCCGGGACATAGGGCCCTCATGACAGAGCCGTTCGACCTGCGCGGAGCGCACCCCGGTGACACATGACCCCATTCCCGTCTCGTTCCCGTGGCAGGCCGCACCGACCAAGGCGGTGACGTCCGGTGCTGGTGCCGGACCGTTGGAGGGAAGCACCCGGTTCGGTTCCGGCGACCGGACCAGACCGAAAGCGGATGCCCCCGCGCGGCCAGAACAGGCCTTTCCCCGGCCGAGGACGGCACCGAGACGGGCCGGCCCCGGAAGGTATTCGGGGTTCCTCCGTGTTCATCGCCGAGGCCGCCGAAGGGCAACCGCCTGGACATGTGGCGCGACGAATACCCGCTCGGGGTACCGACCTCGGCGACGTGGCACATATGTGGATAAGCGATGCGGACCAACGGAAGCGGCTTCGAAGCACGACCACACATCCGATCATTCACTGCTACGGGCCTTCTCGCGCTCGGCCGGGGCCGCGGCGGCGCGGCGGGCGAACAGCATCCGCGCCACCGGCAGGAGGACGACCACGAGCAGCAGCGCCAGCAGCGTCCCCGAGATGGGGCGCGTGGCGAAGCCCAAGACGTCGCCGTCGAACAGCAGCAGGGACCTGCGCAGCGAGCTCTCCAGCAGCGACCCCAGCACGAACGCCAGGACCAGGGGCCCGGGCTCGAACCCGAACTTCTTCATGAGGTAGCCCAGCACCCCGAAGACGACCACCAGGACGATGTCGAAGACGCTGTTGCGCACCGTGTACACGCCCACCAGGGTGATGAGCACCGTGATCGGGGCGAGGACCGCCGGGCGGATCCGCAGGATCCGCACGAAGAGGCCGACCAGGGGGATGCTCATGATCAGCAGCAGGATGTTGCCGATGTACATCGAGTTGATCACCCCCCAGAACAGCTCCGGCTCCTGGGAGACCAGCTGCGGCCCCGGCGGCACGCCCTGGATGAGCAGCGCCCCGAAGATGACCGCCATGGTGGCGTTGGCCGGGATCCCCAGCGTCAGCAGGGGGATGAACGACGAGGTGGCCGCCGCGTTGTTGGCGGTCTCCGGGGCGGCCACGCCCTCCACCGCGCCCCGGCCGAACCGCTCCGGGGTGCGGGACCGGCGCTTCTCCAGGGCGTAGGAGGCCATCGACGCCAGGGTGGCGCCGCCGCCCGGCAGGATGCCCAGGACGAAGCCCAGGACCGAGCCACGGGCGATCGCCCCGGAGGACCGGCGCAGGTCGGAGCGGGAGGGCCAGGTGTTGGCGACCTTCACCGGGCCGGAGATCGCGCGGTGGCGCTGCTCCAGGTTGTGCAGGATCTCCCCGATGCCGAACAGCCCCATCGCGATCGGCACGAAGTCGAGCCCGTCGGCCAGGGCCAGGGAGTCGAACGTGAACCGCTCGGCACCGGTGAAGGTGTCGCGGCCCACGGTCGCCAGCAGCAGGCCGAGCCCGGCGGCGACCAGCGCCTTGACCCGCCCGCCGTTGCCGACGGTGGCCACCAGCAGGATGCCCAGCAGGGCCAGCACCGTGTACTCCGGCGGGCCGAAGTCCAGTGCGAAGCCCGCGACCAGGGGGGCCACCACGGACAGGGCGACGATCGAGACCGTGCCGCCCGCGAAGGACCCGATGGCGGCGATCCCCAGCGCGGTCCCGGCGCGGCCCTGCTTGGCCAGCATGTGGCCGTCGAACACCGTCACCACCGACGAGGCCTCGCCGGGCAGGCGGAGCAGGACCGAGGTGATGGTGCCGCCGTACTGGGCGCCGTAGAAGATGCCCGCGAGCATGATGATCGCGGTCACGGGCTCGATGCCGAAGGTCAGGGGCAGCAGGATCGCGATGGTGGCCGCGGGGCCCAGTCCGGGCAGCACCCCGACCAGCATGCCGATCAGGACGCCGATCAGGCAGTAGAGCAGGTTGGTCGGTTCGAGGACGACGCCGAACCCGTTGATCATGGGGGCCAGGGAATCCATCGGCACTTCCTAGAAGAGGTGGGGGATCGGCACGGACAGCAGGCCCACGAAGACCGCGTAGAAGGCCGCGACGATGAGGACCGAGGCCACGGCGGACAGCCGCCAGGACTCGCCGCCGAGGAAGCGCAGCCACACGAATGCCAGCAGCGCCGAGGGGATCTCGAAGCCGATCGTGCCGATCAGGGCGATGAAGCCGGCCATCGTGCCGACCCCGGCGAGGATCTTCCACGAGGCGGCGGAGAAGGCCTCGGTGTCCGCGGTGCGGCGGGCCGTCCCCAGCAGGACGCATCCCAGCACGGTGATCGCGGCGCAGATGACCAGGGGCCAGGTGCCGGCCTCGGGTTCGGCCGGGGTGCCGACGCCCAGGGACCAGGAGGCGAGGCATCCGACCGCGCCGAAGGCGGTGACCACGAGGGCGACCGCGACGTTGGCCGCCGGGCCCAGCGGCTCCGGGGCGTCCTCGGGCCCGGCGTCCGCGTCCTGCGCTTCCACGCTCTGCGCTTCCGCGTTCTGCGCTTCCGCCTCCGGCGCTCCGGGGCCCTTCGTGCCCATGGCGGGCTCGGAGGGCGCGGCGGCGGTGTCCGGAGCCTGCGGGGCGGCGTCCGCGGCGTCCGGGGCGGGCGCCCCGCCGGAGGCCGGGCCGGCCTCCGGCACCACGGGCTTTCCGGGTCCGGCCCCCATCAGCCCTCTCCGCGCATGTCGATCCCGTACTCCTCGACCATGGCCCGGTAGGACTCCCGGGAGGCGTTCCACTCCTCCACCACCTGGGCGGGCTCGGTCTCGTGCGGGGTGAAGAAGTTGTCCTCGTTGAAGGTCCGGTACGCCTCGCCGGCGAAGACCTCGTCGAACGCCGAGCGCAGCTTCTCGACGACCTCCTGCGGGGTGCCGCCGGGGGCGACCACGGCCCGGTACTGGGAGACCAGCACGTCGTAGCCCTCCTCCGCGGCGGCGGGCACGTCGGGCAGGTACTGGTTGCGCTCGTCGGCGAAGGTGGCCAGCGGGGTCAGCTCGCCGGCCTCGATCTGCGGCATGGCCTCGCCGATCTGCACCACGCCCACGTCCACCTGCGAGCCCAGGACGGCGACCAGGGTGGGCGAGCCGCCGTCGAAGGGCACGGGGGTGCCCTCCACGCCCGCCTGGGCGAAGAGCAGCTCCTGCGCGAGCTGGCTGCCGGTGCCGACGCCGGTCGTGCCGTACTTGATGCCGTCGCCGTCCTCGACCAGGTCCTGGAGGGTGTCGAAGTCCGAGGAGGCGGCGGTGACGAGCACGTAGTCGTCCCGGGAGATGCCGGTGACGACTTCGAAGTCGGCCAGGTCGACGGCCTCGTCCTCGGCCACGGCCAGCGGGGTGATGGCGACCAGGGAGGCGTTGATGACCATGAGGTTCTGGCCGTCGGGCTCCTGGGCGGCGAGCTCGCCCGCGGCCAGGGCGCCGTTGGCGCCGGGGGTGTTGACGACGGGCATCGCGACGCCCAGCGGCTCCTGGGCGCCCTCGGCCAGGGCGCGGGCGATGAGGTCGGTGCTGCCTCCCGGGTCCTGGCCGACGAGGAGGTCGATCGGGCCCCGGGGGTAGTCGCCGCCACCGCCGCCCCCGCCCGACAGGTTCCCGCCGCAGGCCGAGGCGGTCAGCGAGAGGCCGAGGGCCGCGGCGGCGGCCGCCGTGCGGCGCGCGTAACGCCCGCGCGGTGTGTGGGTCATGTTTCCTCCTGCTTGCGATGCCGTACCGGGGGGCCGGCGCATCTGTGAACGGGGTCACGCGTTCGGGTGAGTGGCAGCATAGAAAGCACCGATCATGCATGTCCAAGTCGAATGCGGCATAAGCTGATACCTTCAGGGCATCATGTTCTCTTTCGAGCAACTGCGGGGTTTCGTCGCGGTCGCGGAGGAACTGCACTTCGGCCGGGCCGCCGAGCGCCTGTCGATGACCCAGCCCCCGCTGAGCCGCCAGATCCAGAAGCTGGAGCGCGAGGTCGGGGTCCTGCTCCTGGAGCGCGACCGCCGCCACGTGGTCCTCACCGCCGCCGGGGAGGCCTTCCTGGCCGAGGCCCGGCGCCTGCTCGCCCTGGCCGAGCGCGCCCCCGACCTGGCGCGGCGGATCTCGGCCGGGTCCAGCGGCACCCTGCACATCGGGTTCACCGCGGCCTCCTCCTACGGGGTCCTGGGCCGCCTGCTCAACACCGTGGAGGAGCAGCTCCCCGAGATCGACATCGAGCTGTCGGAGATGGTCACCCGCGAGCAGGTCGCGGCGCTCTCCTCCGGGGAGCTCGACCTGGGCCTGGGCCGCCCGCCGTTCGACTCGGAGCTCTTCGGCTCCCGGGTCCAGCACCGCGAGCAGCTGCTCGTGGCCGTGCCGCGGGACCACCCGCTGGCGGCGCGGCCGGGGCCGCTGCGGCCCGACGACCTCATCGACGTGCCGCTGATCATGCACTCCCCCATCAAGGCGCGGTACTTCTACGACCTGGTGGTGAGCCTGCTGCCCATCTCCCACCAGAACGTCGTCCACACGGTCAGCCAGGTGCTGACGATGGTGTGGCTGGTCGCGGCGGGCCGGGGCATCGCCTTCGTGCCGGCCTCGGCCACCGGCCTGGGCGTGGAGGGCGTGGTCTACCAGGCGCTGGAGGGGCTGCCCGAGGACCCGGTGGAGCTGCACCTGATCTGGCCGCGGGCCACGCGCAACCCCGTCGTCCGGCGCGTCCTGGAGATCGACCCCGGCTGAGGGCGCCCGCCTCCCCCGCTGGCGGGACCCCGGCCCGGAACACGAGACCCCTGATGCCCTCCCGGTATCAGTTGATGCAAAACCAGTCTTGGACAGCATCGAAACTCACTCCGTACGGTAACGGCAACACACCCGCGGGCACCAGCCCACCGGGCCGCCCCCACCTACGCGAGGACGACGCGTGAACCCGATGCACCCCGATGACCTGGCACGGAGGCTCTCCCTGGGCCTCCTGTCCTTCCCCGTGACCCACTTCGACGCCGACCTCGCCTTCGACGAGGACCGTTACCGGGAGCACCTGTCCTGGCAGGCCGAGCACGACGTGGCGGGCCTGTTCGCCGCGGGCGGCACCGGCGAGGGCTTCTCCCTCACCCCCGAGGAGATCGATCGCGTGGTGCGCGCCGCGGTCGGCGAGGTCGGCGGGCGCGTGCCCGTGCTCGCCCCGGCGACCGGCGGCACCGCCGCGGCCGCCGCCCAGGCCCGCGCCGCCCAGGAGGCGGGCGCGGACGGCGTCCTGCTGCTGCCGCCCTACCTCACCGAGGCCGGGCAGGAGGGCCTGATCGAGCACGTGAGCGCCGTGTGCCGGGCCACCGACCTGGGCGTGATCGTCTACAGCCGGGCCAACGCCGTGTACACCCACCACACGGTGGCCGCCCTCGCCGAACGCAACCCCAACCTCATCGGCCTCAAGGACGGCGTCGGGGACATCGAGGCGATGACGCGCACCTACGCCACCGTCGGGGACCGCCTCATCTACATCGGCGGCCTGCCGACCGCCGAGACCTTCGCCCTGCCCCTGACGGAGCTGGGCGTGACCACCTACTCTTCGGCGATGTACAACTTCGTCCCCGGGTTCGCCCTGGAGTTCTTCGCCGCGGTCCGCTCCCGGGACCGGGCGGAGGTCTACCGCAGGCTCAACGAGTTCGTGCTGCCGTACCTGGAGATCCGCGACCGGGGCCGCGGCTACGCCGTCTCGATCGTCAAGGCCGGGCTGGACGCCGTCGGCCGCCACGGCGGGCCGGTCCGCCCGCCGCTGACCGCCCTCGCCGAGGACGAGTGCGCGGAACTCGCCGCCCTGATCCGAAAGGTCTCCTGAATGTCCGAGCACACCGCCTCCGCGACCGCGGCCCTGGACGGCCGTCCCCTCGTGGCGGGGCGGCCCGTGGAGGGGGCCGCCGGCTCCCTGCTCGCGGTCGACCCCGCCACCGGCGAGGAGTTCGGCCCGCCCATCGGGCTGGTGGACGCGGCCCAGATCGAGGAGGCCACCCGGGCCGCGGAGGAGGCGTTCGACGCGTTCCGCTCCCAGACCCCGGCCGAGCGCGCCGCCTTCCTGCGCCGTGCCGCCGACAACATCGACGGGCTGGGCGAGGAGCTGGTGGACCGGGCGGTGCGGGAGACGGGCCTGCCCCGCGGCCGCATCGAGGGCGAGCGCGCCCGCACCACCGGCCAGCTGCGCATGTTCGCCGGCATCGTCGAGCGGGGCGACGCCCTCCAGGCCCGGATCGATCCCGCGCTGCCCGACCGCGCCCCGCTGCCCCGCCCCGACCTGCGCCTCGTGCACATCCCGGTCGGGCCGGTCGCCGTCTTCGGCGCGAGCAACTTCCCGCTGGCCTTCTCCACGGCGGGCGGCGACACCGCGTCGGCGCTGGCCGCGGGCTGCCCCGTGGTGGTCAAGGGGCACAACGCCCACCCCGGCACCGCGCTGCTGGTCGGACGCGCCGTGGCGGACGCCGTCGCCGCCTCCGGGCTGCCGCCGGGCGTGTTCTCCGTGCTGTTCGGCGCGGGGAACGACATCGGCCGGGCCCTGGTGACCGACCCCCGGATCAGGGCCGTGGCCTTCACCGGCTCGCGAGCCGGGGGCCGGGCCCTGATGGACCTCGCCGCCGCCCGGCCCGAGCCCGTCCCCGTGTTCGCCGAGATGTCCTCGGTCAACCCGGTCGTGATCCTCCCCGGCGCCCTCGCCGACGAGGGCGCGACCGCGCTGGCCGACGCCTACGTCGCCTCCCTCACCCTGGGCTCGGGGCAGTTCTGCACCAACCCCGGGGTGGTGTTCGTCCCCGAGGGCCCGGACGGCGACCGGTTCGTCGACCGTGCCGCGCGGCTCGTGTCCGAGGCGGCCGGGAACACCATGCTCACCGCCGGCATCGCCGCCGCCTTCGACCGGGGCGTGCGGGCGCTGGAGGACCACCCCGGGACCGAGGCCGCCGCCCGGGGCGAGGCCGGACCCGGCCCCAACGCCCCGGCCCCCGCGCTGTTCACCGTGGACGGGGACGCCTTCGCCGCCGACCCCCGCCTCCAGGAGGAGGTGTTCGGCGCCGCGGGCCTGCTGGTCCGCCACTCCTCGGCGCAGGCGCTGGCCGGGATCCTGGAGCGGATGGAGGGCCAGCTCACCGCCACCCTGCACGCCGACGCCGGGGACCCCGGCGACCTGGCCGCGGCGCACGCCCTGCTGCCGGTCCTGGAGCGGCGCGCCGGGCGGCTGCTGTTCGGCGGCTGGCCGACCGGGGTCGAGGTCGCGCACGCCATGGTGCACGGCGGCCCCTACCCCGCCACCTCCGACTCCCGCGGCACCTCCGTGGGCGGCCTCGCCCTGAACCGCTTCCTGCGGCCGGTCTCCTACCAGGGGATGCCCGACGCCCTGCTGCCGCCCGCGCTGCGGGAGGGCGACCCCTGGCGGCTGGACCGGCGGATCGACGGCACGCTGGTGCCGGGAGGACAGGCCTGATGAGCACACCCGTCATCACCTCCGTCGAGGTCGTCCCCGTCGCCGGGCACGACAGCATGCTGCTCAACCTCAGCGGCGCGCACGGCCCCTTCTTCACCCGCAACATCGCGATCCTCACCGACAGCGAGGGGCGCACCGGGCTGGGCGAGGTGCCGGGCGGAGAGGCGATCCGGTCCACGATCGCCGACGCCGCCGACCTCGTCGTCGGCCGCCCCGTGGCCGAGCTCAACCCGCTCCTGCGACGGGTGCAGGACGCCTTCGCCGACCGGGACCGGGGCGGCCGGGGGCGGCAGACCTTCGACCTGCGCACCACCGTGCACGCGGTCACCGCCCTGGAGTCGGCCCTGCTCGACCTGCTGGGGCAGCACCTGGGCGTGCCCGTGTGCGACCTGCTCGGCGAGGGCCGCCGGCGCGACCGGGTGCCCATGCTGGGCTACCTGTTCTACATCGGGGACCGGGCCCTGACACCGCTCCCCTACCTCGCCGAGAAGGAGCCCGCCGACGACTGGGAGCGGCTGCGGCGCGAACCCGCGCTCACGCCGGAGGCCGTGGTGGCGCTGGCCGAGGCCGCCGCGGACCGGTACGGGTTCCGCGACTTCAAGCTCAAGGGCGGGGTGTTCTCCGGGGAGGAGGAGGTGGCCGCCGTCCGGGCGCTGGCCGCGCGCTTCCCCGACGCCCGCGTCACCCTGGACCCCAACGGCGCCTGGTCGCTGGCCGAGGCGGTCGCCCTCTGCTCGGACCTGCACGGCGTGCTCGCCTACGCCGAGGACCCCTGCGGCGCCGAGGACGGCTACTCCTCCCGCGAGGTGATGGCGGAGTTCCGGCGGGCCACCGGCCTGCCCACGGCCACCAACATGATCGCCACCGACTGGCGGCAGCTGGCGCACAGCGTCCGCACGCACGCGGTGGACATCCCGCTGGCGGACCCGCACTTCTGGACGATGCGCGGCTCGGTGCGGGTGGCCCAGCTGTGCCGGGACTTCGGGCTCACCTGGGGGTCGCACTCCAACAACCACTTCGACATCTCCCTGGCGATGTTCACCCACGTGGGCGCCGCCGCCCCCGGGCCGATCACTGCCCTGGACACGCACTGGATCTGGCAGGACGGACAGGCGCTGACCCGGCGTCCGCCGCGCATCGAGGACGGCGGGATCACCGTCCCGACCGCGCCCGGCCTGGGCGTGGAGCTGGACCGCGACGCCCTGGACGCGGCCCACCGGCTCTACCTGGAGCACGGGCTGGGCGCGCGCGACGACGCCGCCGCGATGCAGTACCTGATCCCCGGATGGGCCTTCGACCCCGACCGCCCGGCCCTGGTCCGCTGACACCGCCCCCTTCCCTTGGAGCCCTCATGAACACCCCCTCCCCGTCCGCCGGGACCCCGAGCGCCGCGCCGGAGCGCGGCGGCGCGGCCGACCGGATCGCCTCGGTCTCCCTCTCCCGGGTCGACCTCCCCCTGGCCGCCCCGATCAGCGACGCCAAGGTGCTGACCGGGCGCCAGCGGCCGCTCACCTCGGTGTCGATGCTGTTCGCCGAGATCCGCACCGAGGAGGGGCTGGAGGGGATCGGCTACACCTACTCCAAGCGGGCCGGCGGACCGGGCCAGTACGCCCACGCCCGCGAGGTGGCGCACGAGCTGGTCGGCGAGGACCCCAGCGACATCCAGCGCCTGTGGACCCGCCTGGTGTGGGCGGGGGCGTCGGTGGGCCGCAGCGGCCTGGCGGTCCAGGCGATCGCCGCCATGGACATCGCGCTGTGGGACCTCAAGGCCAAGCGGGCCGGCCTGCCCCTGGCCAAGCTGCTCGGCGCGCACCGGGACGCCGTGGACTGCTACAACACCTCCGGCGGGTTCCTGTCCTCGCCGCTGGAGGAGGTCGTGGAGAACACCCGGGCCGCCCGGGCGGCGGGCATCGGCGGGATCAAGATCAAGGTCGGGCACCCCGACAGGCGGGTCGACCTGGCCCGGGTGGCCGCGGTCCGCGAGGAGCTCGGCGACTTCCCGCTCATGGTGGACGCCAACCAGCAGTGGAACCGGAGCACGGCGGTGCGCATGGGGCGGCTGCTGGAGGAGTTCGACCTGGTCTGGATCGAGGAGCCGCTGGACGCCTACGACGCCGAGGGGCACGCGGCCCTGGCCCGCGAGCTGGCCACGCCGATCGCCACCGGCGAGATGCTGACCAGCGTGGCCGAGCACGAGGAGCTGCTGCGGGCCGGCGCGGTGGACTTCATGCAGCCGGACGCGCCGCGCGTCGGCGGGATCACCCCCTTCCTGGAGATCATGGCGCGCGGCCGGCGGGCCGGGGTGCGCATGGCCCCGCACTTCGCGATGGAGATCCACCTGCACCTGGCGGCGGCCTACGAGATCGACCCGTGGGTCGAGCACTTCGACTGGCTGGAGCCGCTCTTCGAGGAGCGGCTGGAGATCGCGGACGGGCGCATGCGCGTCCCGGACCGGCCGGGGCTGGGGTTCTCGCTCAGCGAGCGGGCGCGCGAATGGACCGCGCAGCAGGCGTTCGTGGACGCCGACGGGGTGAGGGACGTGCGGAGCTGACCCCCGCGTCGCCCGGGCGCGGCCCCGCCTCCGGCCCCGGCCGGGCGCGGGGCCGCTCCGTGTGCCCGGCCGCCGTCCGGGCCGCCGCGGGCGCCCCCGTCGCGCCTGCGCCGCTCCCAGGGCGCGCGTCGCGATACTCGACCCATGCTCAGCGGAATCCTCGAACGCGTCCTGCCCGCCTCGCAACTGCGCAGCCCGGACGACCTGCTGGACGACCTCGACCTGTCCACGGGGGACGGCCGCGCCAAGAGATCGGCGTTCTGGACGATGCTCACGCTGTCCGCGCTCATCGCCGCCGGGGGCGTCCTGACCGACTCCACGGCCACGGTGATCGGCGCGATGATCATCGCGCCGCTGTCCACCCCGATCATGGGGATCGCCCTGGGCATCGTCCGCCGGAGCCGGACCGACTCGGTCCGGACGGTCGTGCTGGGGTGCCTGCTCGTGATCGGTGTCGGCGTGGTGTTCTCCCTGGTCGTGCCCGGGGGCTACGACCTGCTCCAGAACGGCCAGGTCGCCGGGCGGACCTCCCCCGGGCTGCTGGACCTCGTCGCCGCCCTGGCCACCGGGGCGGCGGGGGCGGTGGGCCTGTGCCGCCGCGACGTGGCCGCGGTCCTGCCGGGGGTGGCGATCGCGATCTCCCTGGTCCCGCCCCTGGTCGTGGTGGGCGTGTGCCTGGGGCAGGGCGCGCTGTGGCTGTCGGCGGGGGCCGCGGTGCTGTTCCTGTCCAACCTGCTCGCCCTGGTCTTCGCGGGCATGGTGGTGTTCGCGGCCTCCGGGCACGGCGTCCCCGACGGGGACGGGGCCGCCCGGTCCGGGCGCAGGCCGCGGATCGTCCTGGGCGCGCTGTTCGCGGTCGTATTCGTCCTGCTGGCCGTCAACACCACCGCCACCGTCCTGATCGCGGTGTGGACGCACCGGGTCGAGGAGGCCGCCGACCGCTGGATCGCGCGGCAGCCGGACGCGTCGGTCACCCGCGTGTACACCGCCTCCCGGACGATGCACGTCGAGGTGCGCGCCCGGGAGGTGCCGCCGGTCGGCTCCCTGCTGGCCGACCTGCGCGGCCGGGTCCCCGACCGGCTCGTGATCGTGGTGGAGACCACGCGCGGCGAGTTCGTCGAGGCCGGCCCGGTCGGACGGTGACCGGGGCCGGCGCGACGCGGCGGCCGGGGGCGTACGAACGCCCCCGGCCGCCGGGCCGCTCCGTCGGCGGGGTGCGGGTCCCGGGCGCCCGCCGGGGGCGCCGGCCCGGCCCGCCTCCCCTCAGGGGGTGACGATCGGGAAGTCGGGGCGCGCCTCGTCCAGGACGGCCGTCAGCCGCCGGAGCACGCCGGCGTCCCCCTCGTGCTCGATCCCGTCCAGGTCGCCCGTGGACAGCAGCTCGAGCAGTTCCGGCTTGGACAGGGTCAGCGTCAGGTCGGCGCCGCCGCCCTTGGGGTCGGGGTAGTGGATGAGCACCCCGTTGGACAGCAGCGCCCGGTACCGCTCGCCGCTGTCGGTCATGTGCAGGTCCAGCGACAGCTTCTCCTTCCAGGCGCGCGGCCCGTCGACGCGGATGCCCACCGAGTCGAGGATCTGGGTGACGCTGAGCGCCGACGCCATGCTCTCGGCCAGGGCGATGGCCGTGGGCGGCACCCCCTCGCGCAGCTCCTGCGCGCCGACCAGGAAGAAGTTGCGCCAGGTGGCGCACTCGGCCCCGTGGCCGAGCCGGGTCAGCACCTCGGCCAGCAGGTCTTTCGCCCCGGCGTGGTCGGGGTCGGCGAAGACGGCGTGCGAGGCCAGCTCGGCGGCGAACCTGAGGTCGTCCTCCTCGGCGAAGGAGCGGGCCCGGTCCACGAGGGCGTCGACCCCGCCCATGGCCTTGGCGTAGCGCTCCCCCTGGGCCTGGGGCGGGTGCTGCCACAGGTGGGCGGGGTTGCCGTCGAACCAGCCCATGTAGCGCTGGTAGACGGCCTTGATGTTGTGCGAGACGGAGCCGTAGTAGCCGCGGATGCTCCACGCCCGCTCCAGACCGGGCGGGAGCGGCAGCTCCTCGGCGATCTCGATGCCCGTCGACCCCTTGTTCATCATCCGGAGCGTCTGGTCGTGCAGGTAGGCGTACATGTCGCGCTGCTCGGCGAGGAACCCGCGGATGTCCTCGGTGCCCCAGGTAGGCCAGTGGTGGGAGGCGAACACAACGTCGGAGTCGTCGGCGAACAGCTCGATGGTCTCGTTGAGGTAGCGCGACCACATGCGGGCGTCGCGGACCTGGGCGCCGCGCAGGGTGAGCAGGTTGTGCAGGGTGTGGCAGGCGTTCTCGGCGGTGCACAGGGCGCGGCGCTCGGGGAGGTGGAAGTTCATCTCCGCGGGGGCCTCGGTGCCCGGGGTCATCTGGAAGACGAACCGGACCCCGTCCAGGGTCTCCTCCTGGCCGGTGCGGGTGATCTCCAGGGTCGGCGGGATCAGCCCCACCTTCCCCTGGGAGGTGCCCGGGCCCAGGCCCACCCCCACGAACCCCTCGGGGCCGTGGTCGAGCGCGAAGGCGGTGAAGTACATGCCGCGCCGGATCATGGCGGTGCCGGCGTAGACGTTCTCCGAGACCGCGTGCTCCATGAAGTGCTCGGGGGCCACGATCGGCACCCTGCCGGAGGCGACGTCGGCCTCGTCCACGACCCCGGCCACGCCGCCGAAGTGGTCCAGGTGCGGGTGGGTGTAGACGACCGCGGTGACGGGGCGGTCGCCGCGGTGCTCGCGGTACAGGGCCAGACCGGCGGCGGCGACCTCCTCCGAGACCAGCGGGTCGATGACGACCACCCCGGTATCGCCCTCGATGAGGGTCATGTTGGACAGGTCCATGCCGCGGATCTGGTAGACGCCCTCGACGACCTCGAACAGGCCGTTGATCGCCGTCAGCCTGCCCTGCCGCCACAGGTGCGGGTGGACGGTCGGCGGCGCGGTCTCGGCGCCGTCGAGGAGGAAGGAGAAGTCGCGCACGTCCCAGACGGTCCTGCCGTCCTCACCGGTGATGTGCTGCGGGCCGGGGGCGATGAACCCGCGCTTGGCGTTGTCGAAGTCCGCGGTGTCGTCCGGGGAGGGCTCCGCGGAGGCGGTGTGGTCGTCCCCCGCCCTGGTCCGCGGAACGCCTGCGGTCCTGCTCCCGGTCTCGGTGGCACGCGCCATGGACCCCTCCTGAAGATGCGCTGTTCGGTCCGGGGCAACCCCCGAACCGTGAAAGTTCCGGGTCGGATCTACCCGTCCCGCGCCCGGATCAGGGCCAAGGGGCGGTCAACGTCTCTTTTGCCGGGGCGGCGCGGAGGGCGGCGCCCGGGTCCGGGGGCCGCCCTCCGGCGCCTCACCGCGCCGCGGCCTCCGACGGCAGGGAGACCTCGACCCTGTCCCGGGTCCCCCAGTCGGCGATGCGCCCGCAGGTGAGCATCGCGTACAGGTACAGGGGCCGCAGGAGGACGAGCCTCCACAGCGTGGCCACCGGTGCCAGCAGGAACAGCAGGAACCTCTGGAGCACCGTCTCGTCCGAGCGCACGATGGTGAAGATCCGCAGCGTCATCAGGTAGCCGACGGCCGTCCCGATCACCAGCGCGGCCACGGCGATGTCCCCCGCCTGCGCCCGCAGCCCCGGGTGGGCCAGGATCAGCAGGGGGATCGCGTACCCCAGGAACAGGTGGAGGTACTCCAGCACCGTCACCCAGAACACGACGCCCCGCACCGGCATGTAGCGCAGCCACCACAGGTGCCGGACGGTCGTGCCGCGCATCCAGCGCAGCTGCTGGCCGAAGTAGTGCCCGGCGCGCTCGGGCACCAGGGTGAAGACCAGCGACGAGGGCTGGTGGACCGTGTCGCCTTCGAGCAGCGCGTAGAAGGTGAGCATGGAGTCGTCGTTCATCTGCATCGGACGGCCCATGAAGGTCTCGTTCTCGTAGACCCCGGCCCGGTCGCGGACCAGATGGGCCCGGTAGAAGGCCAGCGTCCCCGAGTTGATCGTGACCCGGCGCAGGACCGACTGGGCGCTGCGCAGCCCCCGGGTGAACGGCAGGTACAGCAAACCGGTCATCCGGGTCAGCAGGTTGGTGCTCCGGTTGAGGACGATGACGTGCCCGGCGACCGACTGCACCTTCGGGTCGGCGAAGGGCACGAGCCCCTCCCGCACGGCGTGCCGGTCCATGACCGAGTCGCTGTCGAGCGTCACGAAGACGTCCGCGTCGTCCTGGGCGAGGACGTGCATCTGGGCGTAGCGCTTGCCCCGGTTCGGGGTGCGGTCCCAGGTCGCCTCCACCCCAGCCGCGGCCGCCCGCTCCAGGAACCGGTCCCGGATGTCGGCGTAGTCGACCGCCTCCCCGGTGTCGGGGTCGGCGGAGCCGTCGTCGACGACCCGGACCCGGTCCACCCGGCGGCTCTGCTCCAGCACCGAGCGCAGGCACATCTCCAGCACCCGGGGGTCCTCGTTGTAGACCGGGATCTGCACGGTGACGAACAGGCGGTCGAGTCCGGCCGCCTGCTCGCCGGTGGCCCGCATCGGGCGCTCGAACCAGGCCAGCGGGACCCACCACAGCAGGGCGAAGCACGCGAGCCACACCAGCCCCAGACTGGTCTCGGATCCCATTCCGTGGCGGACCATCACCACGAGGTGCACCGCACCCCAGGCGAAGAATCCGCTCAGGGCCAGCGCCGCGAGCGCGGCGACCATTCCGGGGCGCACGCAGCGCGCGGTCGGAAGCTCCTCGGGGCCGTGTTCCGTCGTCACTCGGTCGGACCCCGGTCCGGACGGAACGAGAACCTGATGAAGAGCGCTCCGACGAGCGTCAGCACCAGCCCGATGGCGATGAGCCACAGGTGTCCCGTGGCGAGGCCCGTCGCCGCCAGTGTGGCTCCCGACCCCGTTGCCGATCCGTAGGGCATGGCCCTCCCTTTCACGCTTTCCCGATGGAACGGCTCCCACTGTTCCATCCCCCTTTACGGGGTTTCGGTCCGGCGGTGAAAGTTTCACGCCAAGAGAACCCAAGGAAAACGCAAATTCGAAGGGACGAAAAGGACAGGGGGATCCTTCGAAGAAATGCCGGATATCCGCACATGAGGAAAAAGGGTCCGGCGGGGCGTCGAGGGCGGGGCGCTCAGGAGAGCAGCGCCTCCAGCCCCTTGGCGGCGAAGACGCCGCCGAAGACGAACAGCACGGTCATGGTGACGGTGTCGTTGTTGGCGATCAGCCAGGTGCGCGCCCTCTCCAGGGCCCGTGTGCCGTGTTCGCCGGACACCGCCACGGCGACCAGCGGCACGAGCAGGCCGAGGCTGCCCAGCACCGCGAAGACCAGGGCGGCCAGAGCGGTCCCGCCCGCCCCGAGCCCGAAGGAGGCCACGGCCGCGCCGCCGCCGAGGACCATCGCCAGGCTCTTGGGGTTGGCCCCGGCCAGCAGCGCCGCCAGCCCCACGACCCTGCCGGCGCCCATGGAGTCGATGGCGGTCAGCCAGGCGGGCGGCGCGGGGTCGGCCCCCTCGGGCCGCTTCATGTGGTCCCTCAGGTTCTTGACCGCGACCAGCAGCAACAGCAGGCCCAGCAGCAGCTGCACCCAGCCGACCCACGCCGGGGAGTCCCCGACAGCGGTGGTGTCCCCGGCCCCGGCGACGAGCGCCACCGCGGTGGAGACGACGAAGACGACGCCCGCCCAGGTGAGGACGAAGACCAGGGCCTTGCCCCGGCCGCCCGGTGCCATGAGCAGCAGGATCACGGCCACGATCGGCAGCGGGGCGGCGATCAGCCCCAGCGCGAACGGCAGGACCTGCGCGAGTGCGTTGAGCACGGTTCCTCCGGTCAGTCGTCGGATGCGGGAGCGCGTTCGGTTCCGGTCCCCGGGCCGCCGCGGATGCGGGCGCGGGCGGCCCGCACCGCCTCCTCCACCGACGGGTACAGCACCTCGGGGTGGTGCAGCAGGTCGCGGACCTGGCCCAGGTCGCGGGCGAGGAACAGGTCGGCCCCGTGTCCGGACAGCCCGTCGGCGAGCCGGTCGAGCATGCGCGCGGCGGTGGCGTCCACGAAGGGCACCGCGCGCATGTCCAAAACCACCGCCCGCACGTCCCGCGGGCGGGCCGCGTCCACGAGCCGGTCGTGCACGTACTCGGAGTTGGCGAAGTACAGGCCGCTCTCCACCCGCAGTACGGCCACCCGGTCCTCGGCGGCCGCGGCGGGGTCGCGCGCCCGGTCCACCCACCGGGGGGAGGCGCCCCCGGGCCCGGTGACCCTGCCCAGTTCGGCCAGGTGGGGGCGGGAGGAGCGGCGCAGCAGGAGCAGCAGCGAGATGCCCACGCCGACCAGCAGGCCCTGGAGGGTGCCCAGCAGCAGCACGCCGAGCAGGGCGGCGACGGCGCCCAGGAAGTCGGTCCGGGCGGCCAGGCCGTAGACGGCGGTCAGCGCCGGGGTGGCGAGCCGGTACAGCTCCCGCAGCGCGGCCGCGTCCACCAGTTCCAGGACGGCGGAGACCACCACGGCGGCCAGCACCGCCTCGGGCAGCTTCTCGAACAGGCCGGTGAGGAACAGCAGGGTGAGGACCGTGAGCAGTGCGGCGGTCAGCCCGGACACCTGGGAGCGGGCCCCGGCCGCGCCGTTGACGGCGGTCTTGGACAGGCTGCCGTTGACCACCATGCCCGAGCACAGCCCCGAGGCCAGGTTGGCGCCGCCCAGGCCGAGGAGTTCGCGGTCGGGGTCGATGCGGTCCCCCGACTTGGCGGCGTAGGTGCGGGCCGCCCCGAGCCCCTCGGCGAACCCCACCAGGGCGATGCCCGCCGCGCCCGCGACCAGGGCCCCGTACTGCGACAGCGCCAGGTCCGGCGGCCCCACCGGCGGGAGTCCGCCGGGCAGCGGGCCCACGATGTCCAGGCCCTGGCGGTCCAGGCCGAAGACCCAAGTGGCGCCCACGGCCAGGATCACCACCACCAGGGAGGCGGGGACCACCGGAAGGAAGCGCTTGAGCAGCAGCAGCGCGGCCAGGGCGGACAGGCCCACGGCCAGGGTGAGCGCGTCGGTGTCCCCCAGGCTCGAGAGGAATCCCCACAGCCTGCCGAAGAACTCGCCCTCGCCGCCCTCCGTCCCGGTGAGCTTGGGCAGCTGGCCGACGATGATGGTCAGCGCCAGGCCGATCACGAACCCCTTGAGGACGGGCTCGGAGATGAAGGAGGCCACGAACCCCAGCCGCAGCAGGCCCGCGACCAGCGCGATCACACCGGTGACCAGGGCCAGTGCCGCGGTGGTGGCCACCGCGTCCCCGCCGCCGCCCACGGCCGCGGCCACCACGGACGCGGACAGCAGGGCGGTGGAGGACATCGGCCCGACCACCAGCTGGCGGGAGGACCCCAGCAGGGCGTACAGGAGCAGGGCGACGGGGGCGGCGTACAGGCCGATGATCGGCGGGACCCCGGCGATGGTGGCGTAGGCGATGGACTCCGGGACCAGGACCGCCCACACGGTGAGCCCCGCGACCACGTCGCCGCGCAGCCATGCCCGCCGGTACCCCCGGAAGCCCGGCGGAACCCGGCGCCGGCGGCCCCCGGGAGCCGTCCCGGTGGAATCCATACCCTCACCCTTCGTCGTCCCGCCCGGGCCCGTGCCGCCCCGCCGCGCGCGGGCGGCGGGGCGGTCGTGCCGGGGCTCTGCCGTCGGCGGCGGGGGGCGGGCGCACGCGCCGCGACGGGCTCGGACCCCGACGCGGCGGCAGGGTCAGGTGTCCCCGAGGGCGGGGCGCGGGCACATCCCGATCCGGTACGGGATCGGCAAAGAACGCCCCGCCCCCGGGGAGCGTTCGCTCACCTGCGCAGCAGGGAGCGGATCGCCTCCGTGATCTCCTCCGGCGCCGACTCGGCCATGAAGTGCCCGGCGTCCAGGGTGCGGTGCTCCAGGTCGGTGGCCCACCGGCCCCACAGGCCCGCGGCGTCGTAGCCGAGCGCCGCGCCCCAGTCCTGCTGGATCACCGTGACCGGCATGTCCAGGGTCCGCCCGGCCGCGCGGTCGGCGCGGTCGTGTTCGAGGTCGATCCCGGCGGAGGCGCGGTAGTCGGCCACGATCGACGGGACGGCCTCGCGCGAGGCCCGCAGGTACTCGGCCCGGACGTCGGCGGGGATCGCCCGGTCGTCGGCCCCCCAGCCGTCGATGAAGCTCGCGAAGAAGTCGTCGGCGACCGCGGAGATCATGCGCTCCGGGAACCCGGGCGGCTGGGCCATCAGGTAGAGGTGGAAGGCCACGCGGGCGTCGGCGCCGTGCAGCACGTCCCACATGTCCAGGGTCGGCAGGACGTCCAGGGACAGCAGGTGCGTGACGGTGCCGGGGTGATCGAGCCCGGCGCGGAAGGCGACGAGCGCGCCCCGGTCGTGCCCGGCCAGGGCGAAGCGCTCGTGCCCGAGGGCCGCCGCCAGCGCGACGATGTCGGCGGCCATGGTGCGCTTGGCGTAGGTGTCGGAGCCGGCCTCGGCGGGCTTGCCGCTGGCCCCGTACCCGCGCAGGTCGGGGCAGATGACGGTGTGGTCGGCCGCCAGCGCGGGGGCGACGTGCCGCCACATCAGGTGGGTCTGCGGGAAGCCGTGCAGCAGGACGACGGCGGGGCCGGTGCCCAGGACGGCGGCGGTGATCGGGACGCCGGGGGCCACCTCGACGGTGACGGTCTCGGAGCCGGGGATGGTGCGGGACATGGATACCTCTCTCGGTGCGTGGAGCCTGACACCGACGAGCATCGCGGGCGCCGATCAGTGTCCGATCAGTACCGGTGCCGGGCACCGGTGCTAGCGTCACGACGGTGCACACCTGGGATCTGCGCGTCCTCGGCCCGGTGCGGGTCGTCGGCGCCGACGGGCGGCCGGTCGCGCTGGGCGGCCGGCGCCAGCGCGAACTGCTCTGCCTGCTGCTGACCGCCCGCGGGCGGGTGGTCGGCGTGGAGCGGCTGGTCGACGAGCTGTGGCCGGACGACCCGCCGCCGCGCGCCAAGGGCGCGGTGCGCACCTTCGTCTCCGACCTGCGGCGGGCGCTCGAGGCCGACCGGCGGCGGCCGCGGGTGCTGGTCACCGAGGGCGCGGGGTACGCGCTGCGGCCGCCGCCGGAGTGCGTCGACGTCCGCCGGGCGGAGCGGTGGGCGGAGCAGGCGGGCGGGGCGCCGCCCGAGGAGGCGGCCCGCCTTCTGGGCGACGCCCTGGCGCAGTGGCGCGGGGAGCCCTTCGAGGAGTTCGCCGACGCGGAATGGGCGCGGGCGGAGCGGGCCCGGCTGGCGGAGCTGCGCGTGCGCACGGTCGAACGGCTCGCCCGGGCGCGGCTGGACACCGGGCGGATCGACGAGGCGGTCGCCTCGCTGAGCGCCCTGGTGGGCTCCCACCCCTGGCGCGAGGAGGCCTGGCGGCTGCTGGCGCTGGGGCTGTACCGGGGCGGCCGGCGGCGCGACGCCCTGGCGGCGCTCGCCGGGGCCCGCGCCCGGCTGGTCGACGAACTCGGGCTGGACCCCGACCCCCGGCTGGCGGAGCTGGAGGTGCGCATCCTGCGCGGCGACCCGGCGCTGCGGTCGCCGGCGTCGGAGCGGGACGTGTGGTCGAACGCCGCGGCGGCGTACGCGTCCGTCCCGGCGCGCAGCCGGCTGGAGACGACGGCCGCGCTCATCTCCGACCTGGCGGTGTCGGGAGCGGTGGCGGCCGCGGCGGAGCAGCGGCTGGAGGCGATCACGGCGGCCGAGCGGTTCGGCGACCCGGAACTGACGGCGCGCGTCATCGGCCGGTTCGACGTCCCGGGGGTGTGGACGCGCTCGGACGACCCGGAGGGCGCGGCGGCGGTGGTCGCCGCGGCGGAGCGGACCCTGGACCGGCTCGGCGACGGCGGGAGCCGGGCGGCGCGGGCGCGGCTGCTGGCGACCGTCGCGATGGAGAGCCGCGGCACCGCGGACCGCGGGGCGCAGGCGCGCGAGGCGGAGCGGATCGCCCGGGAACTGGGGGACCCGCGGCTGCTGTGCACGGCGCTGGCGGGGCGGCTGATGCAGGAGTTCGGGCGCACGGGGCTGGCGGGGCGGCGCCGCGACCTGGCGGCGGAGGTCGTGGACGTGGCGGTGGACCACGACCTGGCGACGTTCGAGGTCCACGGGCGGATCAGCCGGATGCAGGCGCTCAGCGCGCTGGGGCTGTTCGCCGAGGCGGACGCGGACGCGGAGCGGGTGGACGCCCTGGCCGACCGGTTCGACCGGCCGCTCGCCGCGGTCTTCACGGCCCTCTACCGCCGTATGCGCGAGGACCGCCCACCCGCCGAGGCCGCCGCGGTCCTGGCCCGCTCCGGCATGGCCGGTCTGGCCGAGGGCACCGCGGCGCTCCTGGAGGCCGCGTCCCTCCCCGACGGTGGCGGAATCGACCCGGCCCCGGACCTGGACCCGGGCCCGTACGCGCCCTGGGTCCTGCCCTGGCTCGCCGCCCGCGCCGGCGACCGCGACCGCGCCCGGGCCCTCCTGGACGCCGTCCCCGCTCCCCCGCACGACCTCCTCCAGGAGGCGCTGTGGCTCCTCGTGCTCAAGGCCGCCCGCCTCGCCGGCCATCCGGCGGCCCTGCGCCGCGCAGCCGACGCCCTGCGCCCGGCCTCCGCCGAGCGCGCCGCCGGCAGCGCCCTCCTGGACCTCGGCCCCATCGCCCCCTGGCTCCCCGCCCCGCCCCTGTGACCCGCCCGGGGGCTCTAGTCCTGGTCCGGGCCGTTCTCGGTCGGGCCGGGCTCCGGGGACGGGGTCTCCGCCGTGTCGGGCGGGGGCGTGGCCACGCTGAGGTGGACGGCGTTGGCCCACGGGTCCTCGAAGGCGACCGTCCGGCCGTCGTCGCGGACCGGGACCCGGTAGTGCCGCATGCGCTCGGTGAGTTCGCCGACGTCGTCGGGCGACGGCACCTCGATGTCCACCCGCCCCAGGCCGAGGGTCTGCCGGCGACGCCCGGCCCCGCGGCTGTTCCACACGTTCATCGCCATGTGGTGGTGGTAGCCGCCGGCGCTGACGAACACGGCCTGGTCCCCCAGGGACAGCGTCACGTCGAAGCCCAGCTTGGTGGAGTAGAAGTCGCGCGCCGTCTCCACGTCGCCGACGGAGAGGTGGATGTGGCCGACCCGCGCGTCCCCGATCGGCTCCCCGGCGAGCCCGCGCTCGTCGAGGTGGTCGCGCAGGAAGGCGTTCGGGTCGAGGAAGAGGGTGTTCATCTCGACCCGGCCGTGGGTCCAGCTCCACTGCGTGCGGTCGCGGTCCCAGTACAGCTCGACGCCGTTGCCCTCGGGGTCGTCGAAGTAGAACGCCTTGCTGACCAGGTGGTCGCTGGAGCCGGTGAACGACCCCGGGCGCAGGCGCGCGACGGAGTAGACCGCCGAGGCCAGGGCCGCCTCCGTGTCGAAGAGGATGGCGGTGTGGAACAGCCCCGCGTCCCGCGGTGAGGCGTGGCGCAGGCCCGGGGTGTGCACGAGGACGACGGCGGGTCGGCCGGGGCGTCCGAGGGTCACCTGCGGCCCGGCCTGCTCCAGGACGGACAGGCCGACCCCGTCGCGGTAGTAGGCGGTCATCGCGTCCAGGTCCGCGACGTTGAGGGTGACGGCGCCCATCGAGGTGCCGGCTGCGAGACGTGTCGGTGTGCTCATGCCCCCGTCAACTCACTTGAACGCTCAACCATTCCCGTCGCGGCGGCACGGCGCGGCTCCTGGTCCGCTCAGTCCTCCACCCTGCTGCGGGACCGGTACAGCAGGTCCTGGTAGTCGGGGTGGCGGGCGATCCAGCCCGCGAAGAAGGGGCAGGTCGCCAGCACCCGCAGGTTCGCGGCCCGCGCCTCGTCGAGGGCTGCGCGGGCCAGCGCGGACCCGACCCCCTGCCCCCGTACTCCGGGCCAACCTCGGTGTGCACGAACGCGATGAGCTCCGGCGTACGGATGTACTCCGCGACGCCCGCGACCCCGGACTCCCCGTCGACACGGGCCTCGTAGCGCTTGGCCTCGGGCGCGTCCCTCACTTCGACCGCCATGCGGCCCCTCCCTCTGCTCGATCGACCGGCTCCCCGCGCCGCCCGATCCTGTCGGCACACCGATTCGCCGATGCGGCGAACCGGTGTCGGGCGCCCGCGGCACGGACGGCCCGGCTCCATCCAAGTGGATGACGTGTCCACTATTCAGGGTCGGTACTTGACGTGTCAACCGATCGGCCTCGGAAACCCCGGAACCCGACGTACAGGGGATTCCCGCTACCAAAAAGTTGATTCATCATCTACCATCCGGAGGGCGCGTCGATCACCGCCGTCGCACCCGCGCAGCAGGAGGGGCGGCGCGGCGCCCGCCCGCAGGACACGTACACGACCGCCCCGCCACCCCGGCGACACAGCGAAGGAAGTGACGACCATGACCGGCCCGTCGACGACGAACTGGCCCGGCCTGCGGGTCTCGGACTGGACGCCCACCCGCGACACCCTGCACATGTGGACCCAGATCGTGGGCAAGATCCGCATGGCCCACACACCGCTGGTCAACCACTGGTGGCAGGTGACCCTCTACGTCAGCCCGCGCGGGCTGACGACGTCGGCCGTCCCCCACCGCTCGGGGGCCTTCGAGATCGAGTTCGACTTCATCGGCCACCGGCTGGAGGTCCGCAGCAGCGACGGCGGCGCGCAGAGCCTTCCGCTGCGGCCGATGGCGGTCGCCGAGTTCTACGCCCGCGTCCTGGACATGCTCGACCGGCTCGGGATCGAGGCGCCGATCCGGCCGCGGCCCAACGAGGTCGACCCGGCCATCCCCTTCGCCGAGGACCACGAGCACGCCTCCTACGACGGCGAGGCGGCCGCTCTGTTCTGGCGCCAGCTGCTCCAGGCGAACCGGGTGATGGGCGAGTTCCGGTCGCACTTCGTCGGCAAGGTCAGCCCGGTGCACTTCTTCTGGGGGGCCATGGACCTCGCCTGCACCCGCTTCTCCGGACGGTCGGCGCCGCCGCACCCGGGCGGAGCCCCCAACTGCGGGGACTGGGTCATGGTCGAGGGGTACTCGCGGGAGCTGTCCAGCTGCGGGTTCTGGCCCGGCGGCGGCGAGGGGGGCGCCTTCTACTCCTACGCCTACCCCGCACCCGAGGGGTTCGCCGACCACCCGGTCGGCCCCGAGGGCGCGTACTACAGCACCGAGTACCAACAGTTCCTGTTCCCCTACGAGGCCGCCCGCTCCGCTCCCGACCCCGACCGCGCGGTCGCGGAGTTCCTGCGCACCACCTACGAGGCCGCCGCGGACCTCGGGCGCTGGGACCGCACCGCGCTGGAGGACGACCCCCTGCGGTGGCGGGAGGAGGCGGCGTCCCGGGTGAACGGCGAGGGCTGACCGGGGCCGCCCGCCGGCCTCGGCGCCGGCGCCGGGTCCCGCCGCCGGTCGGCGGGGCCGCCGCGGCCCGCCGACCCGCGCACCGGAGCGGGGCCCGGCGGGCGGGTCGGCGGGCGCCTCCCCACCGGGGGCGCACCGGCGCCGATCGGGTTCAAGTGGATGAGGTGTCAACCACTTCGTTACACTGCGCCCATGAACGCGACGCCGCGCTGGCTGGCCCCGGACGAGAAGGCGGCCTGGGACGGCTTCATCCGGATGCAGGAGACGCTGCTGGGGCGCCTGGGCAGGCTCCTCCAGGCCGACTCGGGGATGTCCGCCTCCGACTACATCGTGCTCGCCAACCTCACGGAAGCGGGCGGGCGGATGCGCTTCCTGGAACTGGCCAGGCTGGTGCACTGGGAGAAGAGCCGCATGTCCCACCAGGTCTCCCGGATGGCGAAGCGCGGGCTGGTGGCCAAGGAGGACTGCCCCGACGACGCCCGCGGCGCGTTCGTCGTCGTCACCCCGGAGGGGTACGAGGCGATCGAGGACGCCGCGCCGCAGCACGTCGAGCACGTTCGCCGCCTGTTCATCGACGCCCTGACGCCGCACCAGCTCAGCACCTTCGCCCGGCTCACCAGGCGCGTCTCGGACCACATGGCCGAGCAGCCGGACTGACCGAACACCACGGCGGGGATCCCGCCTGGAGGGGACGGGGAGGGTGTACGCCCGGCACGGGCCGTCCCGGACTCCGCGCGGCACCGTCAGGGGACCCGGGGCCGTCGACGCGGGACGTCCGGCCCGTCCCCTACTCCACCGCGGTGCGCCGAAGGGGGACCGCACACCGCCCGGGGCGGAGGGAGCACGGCACCGTGTCCGTGCCCACCGAGTCCGTGCCCGCCGACCAGAAGGAAGAGCGCGATGACCAACCAAGAGACCCGGCCGGACACGCACGTGTGCGCCGACGGCGGGCTGCCCGGCCCGCTGGCCGCACGCGAGGACGGGGTGCCGGTCGAGATCATCACCGCCCGCGACGTGCCCCTGGGCGGGCCGCGCGCGATGAACGTGCGCCGCACCCTGCCGCAGCGCCAGCGCTCGCTGATCGGGGCGTGGTGCTTCATCGACCACTACGGCCCCGACGACGTGGCGGCCACCGGCGGCATGGACGTGGCACCACACCCGCACACGGGGCTGCAGACGGTCAGCTGGCTGTTCGAGGGGGCCATCGCCCACATCGACTCCGGCGGCCACAGCGCGGACGTCCTCCCCGGGGAGGTCAACCTGATGACGGCGGGGGCGGGCATCTGCCACTCCGAGACCTCCACCGCGGACTCCGGCCGGCTCCACGGGGTCCAGCTCTGGGTCGCCCTGCCGGAGGAGGCCAGGCACAGCCCGGAGCGCGGGTTCGAGCACTTCGTCCCCGAACCCGTCGGGTTCCCCGGGGGCTCCGCGCTGGTCTTCCTCGGCTCGCTGCTGGGCTCGCGGTCGCCGGTGGCCACGTACACGCCGCTGGTGGGCGCCGAATTGCGCCTCGACCCCGGCGCTGAGCTCACCCTCTCCGTCGACCCCGGGTTCGAGCACGGGCTCCTGGTGGACACGGGCGGGAGCGTCACCCTCGAAGGGGTGCACGTCCCCAAGGACGCCCTGGGCTACACCGGCATCGGCGCCCGGACACTGCGCGTCGCCAACGGGGGCTCCGAGCCGGCCCGGCTCGTGCTCCTGGGCGGCGCCCCCTTCGGCGAGGAGGTCGTCATGTGGTGGAACTTCCTGGGCCGGACGACGGAGGAGATCAGCCGGTACCGCGAGGAGTGGGAGGCCCAGGGCGAGCGCTTCGGCCGCGTCGAGGGGTACGTGGGTCACGGCGGCCCGGGCAGGAACCGCGAGGGGATGTCCAGGATCCCCGCCCCGGAGCTGCCCCCGGTCCGGATGCGGCCGCGCAAGAACCCGCCGCCCCACGCGCAGCTCAACGGCTGACCGGCGCCGCCTGTCCCGCCGACCGTACCGGTCCCGCCGGCCCGGCCGCCACCCGCCCCGCACGGGCGCACGAACCAACGCGACCACCGCACCCACCACTCCCGCCGTCCCCACCACCGACCCGGCCGGGCACCGTCCCCGCAGAGAGGCAGCCGAGATGACCGAACAGCACACCGACAGGACGGGCGCCCCCGTGTCCATAGCCCTGGACCGGACGCGCGCCGTCAGCGCCTACACCGTGAGCACGCAGGACGGCGCCCTCGCCGGGCGCGCGGACTTCGTCGACCCGCCCGGTGCCCCCGGCGAGCGCGTCTTCTTCCACACCGAGGTCGCCCCGGAGTTCGGCGGCCGCGGCCTGGCCGGGCTGCTCGTCCGCGAGGCCCTGGCCGACGCGGTCCGCGGGAACCTCACCGTCGTGCCCGTGTGCCCGCTCTTCGCCGCGCACCTGAAGAAGCACGGCGAGGAGTACACGGCCGGGGGCGGGCGGTTCCGCCGGCCCAGACCGGCCGACCTGGCCCTGGTCGAGGAGACCGTCAGGGGCGGGGGCGACGCGTGAGCGCGGAACGCCCCTACATCGACAAGGAGCACCCCGAGGTCTACCGGGCGATGGTCAAGGCGGCCGCCGCCTCCCGGACCGCGGCGAACGAGGCCGGGCTGGGCGACGACCTCATCGAGATGATCAACATCCGGGTGTCCCAGATCAACGGGTGCCCGACCTGTCTGAGCATCCACGCCGCGAAGGCGCGCAAGGCCGGTGTCGAGCAGAGCACGCTGGACGTGCTGCCGGCCTGGCGCGAAACCACCCTGTTCACCGACGCGCAGAGGGCCGCGTTCGAGCTGGCGGAGTCCCTGACGGTGCTCGACCCGACCGTCGACCGGCAGGCCGTCAACGCCCGCGCGGCCGCCCACCTGAGCACCGCCCAGATCTCCGCGGTGGAGTGGACGGCCACGCTCATCAACGCGTTCAACCGCATCTCGATCGCCAGCGGCCACCCGGTGGTCCGGCGGTAGAACGACCGCGCCGCCCGGGGGCTCCCCCGGCGCGGCGGCGGGCCCGGCGCCCGCGCCCCTT
Organism: Nocardiopsis changdeensis; assembly: GCF_018316655.1. Taxonomy (GTDB): domain Bacteria; phylum Actinomycetota; class Actinomycetes; order Streptosporangiales; family Streptosporangiaceae; genus Nocardiopsis; species Nocardiopsis changdeensis. The sequence goes on from NZ_CP074133.1 coordinate 4,262,845, forward strand.
GCCGACAGGCTCCGGGCGCGGGCGCCGTCGTGTGCCGGGCCGGGGAGCGGGCCGCCCGGCCCCGGCCTCCGGCCCTCCCCTCCCCCGCAGGCGGACCCGTGCGACCGGGACGTTTTGACACCCGGATCGGATAACCGCTATCTATTGGCTAACCGTTAGGGGGCAGAGTGCAGGACGCAGTGCTGGCGATGCTCGCCAAGGAGCCGTCGCACGGGTACCGACTGCGCGCCCGGCTCCAGCAGAGCCTGGGGCCGCTGGGCGCGTCGATGAACCCCGGCCAGATCTACGTGACCCTGGGCCGACTGGAGAAGGCCGGGCTCGTGGTCTGCGAGCAGGCGGACGACGGCCTCCCCGAGCGGTCGGACCGCAAGGTCTACGCCCTCACGCCGGCCGGGCAGCAGCGCGTGGCCGCCTGGCTGGCCGAGGTGAACTGGCCCAAGCCCGACCTCGCGGAGTTCCACCTGAAGCTCGTCGCGGCCGCCGCGGCCCGGCTGGCCGACCCGGTCGAACTCGTGGCGGCGCAGCGCCGCGAACTGCTGCGCCGCCTGCACGAGGTGCAGCAGGCGGCACTGGCCGAGCCCGCGGGCTCCCCCGGCGTCCTGCTGCTGGAGGGGGTCGTCCTGCGGTTGCAGGCGGACCTGCGCTGGTTGGCCGCCTGCGAGCGGGCCTGGTCGAAAGCCGACGACGAATCCGAGGACAGATGAACGTGTCGAGTGCCGTGATCCGGGCCCGGGGCCTGGTGAAGCGCCACGGTCAGGGACAGGGCGGGTTCCGTGCCGTCGACGGGGTCGACCTGGACGTGCCCGAGGGCCAGATGCTGGCCGTCACCGGGCCCAGCGGCTGCGGGAAGTCCACACTGCTCCACCTGCTGGGCGGACTGGAGCGGCCCACGGACGGGGAGGTGTGGTTCGCCGGACGGCGCATCGACACCCTGAACGAGCGGGCCCTGGCCCGGCTGCGGTGCCGGTCCGCGGGCTTCGTCTTCCAGGCCTTCCACCTGGTGGAGGAGCTGTCGGCGGCGGAGAACGTGGAGCTGCCCGCCCTGCTGGCGGGGCGCTCCCGGCGCGAGGCCCGGCGCCGCGCGGGCCGCCTGCTGGAGCGGGTCGGGCTCGCGGACCGGGCGGGGCACCTGCCCGCGCAGCTGTCCGGCGGGCAGCGCCAGCGGGTCGCCATCGCCCGTGCGCTGGTCAACGAGCCCCTGGCCGTCCTGGCCGACGAGCCGACCGGCAACCTCGACAGCGCTGCGACGCTGGAGGTGCTGCGGATCTTCCAGGAGCTGCGCGCCGCGGGGCAGACCCTGGTGATCGTCACGCACGACGAGCGGGTCGCGGCCGTCGCCGACCGGGTGGTCTCGATGCGCGACGGCATGTTCGTCGACGACACCCGGCTGGCGGGCACGGGCACCGGGTGGCTCGGCGGCCTGGTCGGACTGGAGGACTGATGGGGCGCGTCGTGCTCGTCGCCCGGCTCGCCTGGGCCGGGATCCGCCGGCATCGAACCCAGGCGGTGATCCTGGTGCTCGCGATGACCGTGGCCACGGCCGCCGCGGCGACGGGGCTGTCCCTGCGCGGGGAGACCGAGTCCCTGTACATGCAGACCCGGGAGGCCACGGCCGGACCGGACGTGGTGGTGCTCGCGGCCGAAACGGACCTCGCCCCGGCCCCGGACCTGGCCCCGCTGGCGCGGGAGCCCGAGGTCGTCGCCCACAACGGGCCCTTCCCCGTCGTCTACGCCACCCTCACGGCGCGCGGGTACGACTCGCGGGTGGTGGTGCACGGGGCCGACGAGAACCCGGGCGAGGTCGGCCGTCCGCTGCTGACGTCGGGCGACTGGGTGAGCCCCGGAGGGGTGGTGCTGGAGCGGGGCTTCGCCACCGCCCTGGGCGCGGGCGTCGGCGACCGCGTGACCATCGCCGACCGCTCGTACCCGGTCGTGGGGACCGCCGTGACCGCGGCGACCGGTGTCTACCCCTGGGCGGCACAGGTCGGCCCCGGCGGCGGACCCACGGACTACAGCGGCCTGGCCTGGCTGACCGAGGCCGACGCCCGGGAGCTGGCCGCCCGGGACCTCCCCGTGGCCACGGCCCTGCACCTGCGGTTGCGCGACCCGGACCTGGCCGAGGAGTTCATCGAGGCCAACGCCTCCCCCGTCCCCGGGGTGGCGTACCGCAGCTGGCGGTCCATGGCCGAACAGGACGCCGTCCTGCTCCGCAACGTCCGGCCGATCCTGACCGTCGGCGGCTGGCTGCTGGGCTTCCTGGCCGTCACCGGGGTGGCGGTGCTGGCCGCAGGGCGCATCGTCGAGCAGACGCGCCGGGCGGGGGTGCTCAAGGCCGTCGGCGCCACGCCCGGCCTGGTCGCCGCCGTGCTGTTCACCGAGTTCCTGGCCCTGGCGCTGCTGGCGAACGCGCTGGGGCTGGTGATCGCCCGCCTGGCCCTCCCAGCGGTCGCCGCACCCACCGCCAGCCGGATCGGGGAGGCCGCCGGGCCCGGTTTCACGGCCGTGGCCGTGACGGTCGTGCTCTCCGTGGCCGTGGCGGCGCTGGCCACCGTGCGTCCCGCGCTGCGGACCCTGCGCGCCTCGACCGCCGCCGTCCTGGCGGACACCGCGCGGCGGCCGCAGGACCGCTCCCGGCTGACGGCGCTGTCCGCGCTGCTGCCCGCGCCGCTCATGCTGGGGCTGCGGATCACCGCCCGCCGGCCGGGCCGGGCCGTGCTGCAGGCGTGCTCCACGGCCGCCACGGTCATCGCCCTCACCGCCTCGCTGACCCTCTCCGTCCAGACCGTGCGGAGCTACGGCGTGTACGGCTCCTCGGACCTGGCCAACCTCCGGGACGTCCACGACCACCGCCTGCTGACGGTGGTCACCGTCCTGCTCGTCGTGCTCGCCGTCGTGAACACCGTCGCGTCCACGTGGACCACGGCCCTGGAGGCCCGGGTGAGCATGGCCGTCGCGCGGGCGCTGGGCGCCACCCCCGGGCAGATCACCGCGGGCCTGGCGATCGCCCAGCTCCTGCCCGGCCTGCCCGGCGCCGCCGTCGGCCTCTTCATCGGCGACGGCGTGCTCTCGCTCTTCGCCGCCCGGAACGCGGTCGAGGCCCCCACGCCCTGGCTGTTCGGCGCGGCGCTGGCGACCCTCGCGGCGACGGTGGCGCTCACGGCCCTGCCCGCGCGCCTGGCGGCCCGCCGGCCCGTGGCCCGGGTCCTCAGCGGCGAGACCCCCTGACCGCCCGGCCCGCGCCCCTCGGCGGGGCGGTCCCGGCCGGGAACGGGCGGCGGGCCGCGGTGTGTACGCTTCCCCCGGTGCCCCGCACGCCCCGCCCCCCCCCGGAGGACGCCTTGCGGAGATTCGCTCCGTGGATCGCGCTCGTGCTCGTGATCCTCTTCGTCACCCTCGTCCTGGGTGTCAGGTCCGTGCTCGTACCGGCGAACCGGCCCTTCGAGTACGGCGACGGGATCCGGATCCAGCTGCTGGGCATCTCCCACGAGGACGTCGGCGGGGAGGAGCGGGTCACCTGGGGAGTGGAGGTCATCAACGGGACGGGGAGGCCGCTGGACCTGAGCGTCTCCTCGACCTGCCGCCACGCCGCGTCGCCCTGGGAGGAGTCCGGCCCCTCCGCCCTGGCGGAGCGGAGCGGTGAGGAGGTCGGGCTCCCCGCGCTCCTCGCGACGAGCGTCGCGGACTCCTGCCCGTCACCGGAGTCGGGCCGGTGGTGGGTGTACACGCTCACCCTGGAGGACCGCACGGGCGGGACCGGCTCCCGTTCCGTCGTCTTCGCCGGCCGGGCCCACTGAGCGCCCGCTGGCTGGGCGGTCCCGGCGGGCCGGGTGCGGGTGTTCCGGCCTCGGCCCCTTACCCGCGCGGGGTCCCGCACGCCACAATCATCCCCATGACCGAGGCGAGGTGGGCATGCGGCAGGGGGTAGAGCTCAACGGCAGGTACCGGCTGGACTCCCGGCTCGGGCACGGGGGCATGGGGCAGGTGTGGAGGGCCCTGGACCTCGCCCTGGGACGGTTCGTCGCGGTCAAGCTCGTCCTCGACCACGCCCCCGAGGAGCTGGAGCACCGCCTGCGGCGGGAGGGCCGGGCGGCGGCCCGCCTGGACCACCCGTCGATCGCCAAAGTGTTCGACATCGGTGGACACGGCGGGCGCGTGTACCTGGTGCTCGAACTCCTCGAGGGCGAAGACCTCGGCCGGACGCTCGTCGGCCGCACCCGGGGCCTGGACCTCGGTTCCGTCTTGGACATCGGCGCCCAGGTCGCCGAAGGGCTGGCCGCCGCGCACGGGGCCGGCGTCGTCCACCGCGACATCAAGCCCGCTAACCTCTTCAGGGCGCCGGACGGCCGGGTGAAGATCTGCGACTTCGGCATCGCGTGGCTGGACGACGGTACCCACGGCCTCACCCGGGGGGCACTCGGCAGCCTGCCCTACATGGCGCCCGAGCGCTTCGACTCACGGCCGGTCGACGCCCGGACCGACCTCTACGCCCTCGGCTGCACCCTGTACGAGCTGCTGACGCTGGAGCCGCCCTTCACGGGCGACATGCCCGCCGTCATCCACGGGCACGTGAACAGGCCGCCCCGCCCGGCCTCGGCCCGGAGGTGGGACGTCCCGGAACCGCTCGACCGCCTCCTGCGCGAGCTCCTCGCCAAGGACCCCGGCGAACGCCCGCGGAGCGCCGGCGAGGTCGCCGAGCGCCTCCGGAGCATCCCGTTCAGTGCACGGAAACGCTCGTCGAGGGCCATCGGTATCGACCTCGGTACGACGAACTCCTGTGCCGCGGTCCTGGAGGGCGGTGAGCCCACGGTCATCACCAACGCCGAGGGCTCCCGCACCACCCCGTCCGTCGTCGCCTTCGCCAAGAACGGTGAGGTCCTCGTCGGCGAGGTCGCCAAGCGCCAGGCGGTCACCAACGTCGACCGCACCATCCGGTCGGTCAAGCGCCACATCGGCACCGACTGGACGGTGAAGATCGACGACAAGACCTTCAACCCCCAGCAGATCAGCGCCTTCATCCTGCAGAAGCTCAAGCGCGACGCCGAGGCCTACCTCGGCGAGGACGTGACCGACGCCGTCATCACCGTCCCCGCCTACTTCAGCGACTCCCAGCGCCAGGCCACCAAGGAGGCCGGCACCATCGCGGGCCTCAACGTCCTGCGCATCATCAACGAGCCCACCTCCGCCGCCCTCGCCTACCACCTGAAGAAGGAGGACGAGGCCACGATCCTCGTCTACGACCTCGGCGGCGGAGGCCTCGGCTTCGCCGTGGCGGACATCGGTGACGGCGTCGTGAACATCAAGGCCGTCGGCGGCGACGACCTGGGCGGCGACGACTGGGACCGGGCGATCGTCGACCTGCTGGTCGCGAGGTTCGCCGACGCCACCGGCGCGGACCCGACCGGGGACGGGACGGCCCTGGAACGCCTGCGCGAGGCCGCGGAGAAGGCCAGGACCGAGCTGTCCTCCTCCGGCGAGACGCGGATCGACCTGCCCTACATCACCGCCTCGGCCGAGGGCCCGCTGCACCTGCACGAGAAGCTCACCCGCACCGAGTTCCAGCGGCTGACCGCCGACCTGGTCGAGCGGACCGGGGTCCGGTTCCAGCTGGTCGTCGAGGACCTCCACCGGGTCCTCGAGAACGCCGGGATCGGCGGGGGCGAGATCGAACGCGTGGTGCTGGTCGGCGGCTCCACCCGCATGCCCGCCATCGCCGAGCTCGTCAAGGAGCTGACCGGCGGCAGGGAACCCGACAGGGGTGTCAACCCCGACGAGGTCGTGGCCATCGGCGCCGCGCTCCAGGCCGGCGTCCTCAAGGGCGAGGTCAAGGACCTCCTGCTACTGGGCGTGACCCCGCTGTCCCTGGGCATCGAGACCGAGGGCGGCGTGTTCACCAAGCTCATCGAGCGCAACACGACCATCCCGACCAAGCGCTCCGAGGTCTTCACGACCACCGGGGACGGTCAGGAACGTGCGCGTATACGCGTGTTCGAGGGCGAGCGGGAACTCACCCGGGACAACAGGGAGCTGGGCGTCTTCGACCTGACCGGTCTGTCCCCGGCGCCGCGCGGCACCCCGCGGATCGAGGTGGCCTTCGACATCGACGCCAACGGCATCGTCAACGTCACCGCCGAGGAGCTGGGCACCGGCCGCGGGCGGTCCTTCACCGTCGGGAGGGCCCCGTCGGACCCCGTCGCAGAGGAGGAGCGGACGGGGTACGGACTGGAGGCCGTGGGCAACGACGGGGACGCGAACGCGGGCGGGGACCCCTGACCCGGTGCGCGCCGCCTACTGCGGTGCCAGCGGGCTGACCAGGAGCAGCCCGGCGCCCGTGGCCGTGCCCGCGCCGATCCCGTTCAGGCACAGCTCCTGGAGCGCGTCGCTGTCCCGCACCACGGCCTCCCCCGTGAAGTGGTACCGGGCGGGCCTGCCGCCCAGGCGCTTCCACTTCGCCGAGGTGAGGTCCAGCGCTCCCGCGAACTTGCCGGACAGCCAGTCCTCGAACTCGTCCTCGGCCAGCGGGACCCGCTTGCCGCGCCGGGCGGTGGGCGCCGAGATGAGCTCCCAGCGGACGCTCTCGCCCTCGGGGTGCCGCGACAGCGGGTGGATCGCGGCGGAGGTCGCGCCGGGGACCTTGCCCCAGGCGGGCGCGGTGTCGGAGCTGATCACCAGTGTGCCCGGCGAGGTGCGCGCCCACAGCACGCGGGCCTCGGACGCGGGGTCGGGGTCGACGGCCCTGCGCACGGCCTGGCCCATGGCCGCCCACTGGTCCATGCCGCTGCTGCGCGCGGGGTCGAGGTTGATGCGGGCCAGGTACAAGGGGTTCCCTCCGGGTGTCCCCGCCGGTGCGGGGCTCGTGTTCGGTCACGGGGCGCGGAAGGTCCTGCGCGCCCGGGGTGAAACCACCACTGTACGAGGCCGCGGCCCCCGGTCGGCCCGGCGCGCGGCCGTCCCGCGGCCGTCCCCGCGGCAAGGGCGGGCGCTTCCACAGCGGAGGACGCCGTCCCCGCCCGCGGGGCCGCGGGCGGGGACGGCGCGGGTCACGGGGTGAGGCGGTGGGGTCCCCGGAACAGGAAGACCGCCTCCCGGATGGAGTCCAGGCCGAGCAGGACCATCAGCACACGGGCCAGCCCCATGCCGAACCCCCCGTGGGGCGGGCAGCCGTAACGGAAGCAGTCGAGGTAGTCGCGCAGCGGTCCGGTGCCCAGCCCCTTCTCCGCCGCCTGCTCCAGCAGCACGTCGTGGCGGTGTTCGCGCTGGGCACCGGTGGTGATCTCCAGCCCCTTCCAGAGCAGGTCGAAGCCGAGCGTCAGGTCGGGGCGCTCGGCGGAGCGCATGTGGTAGAACGGCCGGATCGTCGCGGGGTAGTGCGTGACGAACACGAACTCGTGCCCCGTCTCCTCCTCGACGTGCGCGGCCAGGCGCCGTTCGCCCTCCGGGTCCAGGTCCTCCTTGGCGCCCTCCGGGTCCCAGCCGCCGCGCCGCAGGACCTCCTGGGCCTCGGCCATCGTCATCCGGGGGAACGGGGTCTCCGGCACCGCGATGTCGGTGCCGAAGCGCTCGGCGACCGCGTCGCCGTGCGCCTCGGCGACCTTCGCCAGCGCGTGGGCGAGCATCCGCTCCTCGAAGGACATCACGTCCTCGACCCCGTCGATCCACGCCAGTTCCACGTCCACGCCCGTGAACTCGGTGGCGTGCCGGGAGGTGAAGGACGGCTCCGCGCGGAACACCGGTCCGACCTCGAAGACCTTGTCGATCCCCGCCGCGATCGCCATCTGCTTGAAGAACTGGGGCGACTGCGCCAGGTACGCGGAACGGTCGAAGTAGTCGAGCGCGAAGACGTCGGCCCCCGACTCGGAGGCGGCGCCCATCAGCTTGGGCGTGTGCATCTCCGTGGCGCCGGCGGCGTACGCGAACTCGCGCATGCCCTGCTCCAGGGTCGTCTGCACGGCGAACAGCAGTCCCGCCTCCGGGCGGCGCCGGACGTCGAGGAAGCGCCGGTCGAGGCGCTGCTCGATCCCCGTCCGGTCGTCGATCGGCAGCGGCGCCTCGGCCCTGTTGAGCACCTCCACCTCGTGGGGCACCAGCTCCAGGCCGCCGAGTTTGACGACGGGGTTGTCGACCACCGTGCCGGTGATCCGCACAGCGGACTCGGCGGTCAGGGACTCCAGTGCGGCCTCGACGGCGTCGCCTGCGCCGCGGCGCCGGTGGGTGATCTGGGCCGTGCCGGTGTGGTCGCGCACGACGACGAACTGCATCCGGCTCTGTCGCCGCAGGGTGGTCGCCCAGCCGCGGACCGACACCGTCTCGCCGACGTGTCGCCGCAGGTCGCGGACCAGGGTACGGCTCGTGGAACGGATCATCTCAAGTCCTCCGAGGACCTCGGAATGATCCCTTGGGGGCGTGGGCGATAAGGGAACTCGCGGTGCCACCACGCCTTCGCCGCCGACGGAGCGGCGGCCTCGTTCGGGCCCGGTCACGGGGGCCGGCCGGCGGGGCATCGGGCCCGGTGGCCGGACCGTTCCTCCCCGCACTCGGGAGGGTCTTCACCCCGGGGCGTGAAGCCGCCTTCCCAGCCGCCGGCGGCTCTCTGGGTCCACGCGGTCCCGCGGTTACTCGTCTCCGTCATCGCGTTGCCCCGACCCTACTGCACCCGCGCCCGCGGCGCTCGTGATCCCCGGTCCGGCCGGCGGCCTCGGGGCCCGGCCGACCGCATGGCCGCACCGCCCGTCGAACGCCGGGGCCGGCGGGGGCGGTCCCCGGCACGGCCGGTCGGGACCGGGCGCGCCGTCGTCGGCGAGCGCGTCCCCGAACCGCCGCGCCGCCGGGTGGTGAGCGGGTTCGAGAACGCGTTCGACGCCGATGGGCGGGCCCGCCCGGTGTCCGCGCCCCGCCGACCGGGGAACGCCCACCTGGCGCGCCCGCGCGGCACTCGGGACCGCCGACCGGCCCCGGGTCAGAAGCCGATGGGCAGGCCCGCGTAGTTCTCGGCCAGTCCCGTGGCGCCCGCCTCGCTGGTGGCGACCCAGCGGAGCTGGGACAGCTGCAGCTGGGTGTCGAAGGGGTCGGTGCCCGTGTGCAGCATGGTGGTCATCCACCAGGAGAAGTGGGTGCACCGCCAGACCCGGCGCAGCGCCGTGTCGGAGTAGGCGTCGGCCTGCCGGCTGTCGCCGCGCACCAGGTCGGCCAGGGCGGGGGCGAGCAGGGCCACGTCGGCGACCGCCAGGTTCAGGCCCTTGGCGCCGGTCGGCGGGACGATGTGGGCGGCGTCGCCCGCCAGGAACAGGCGGCCGTCGCGCATCGGCGTCTGCACGTAGGAGCGCATCGGCAGCACGCTCGTGTCGGTGATCGTCCCGGGTTCGAGCTCCCAGCCGTCCTGGCCGTGGCCGAGCCGGGCGGCCAGCGCGTCCCAGATGCGGTCGTGGCTCCACTCGTCGGCGGAGGTGCTGTTGGGGACCTGGAGGTAGAAGCGGCTGACGGTGGACGAGCGCATGGAGTGCAGAGCGAACCCGTCGGGGTGCCAGGCGTAGATGAGCTCGTCGGTGGAGGGGGCGACGTCGGCCAGCACGCCCAGCCACGAGTACGGGTAGACCCGCTCCCAGGTCCTGCGCAGGTCGGCGCCGACGGCGCCCCGGCTGGGCCCGAAGGACCCGTCACAGCCCGCCACCGCGCGCGCCCGCACCCGGTGCGGCTCCCCGGAGGGGTCGGTGAAGGTGACCGAGGGGGCCTCGGTGCGCAGGTCGTGCAGGGCGACGTCGGCGGCCTCGTAGTGCACCTGCTGCCCGGCGGCGGTGCGGGCGGCGATGAGGTCCTTCTGCAGTTCGGTCTGCCCGTAGATCCACACGCTGCGGCCGGTGAGGTCGACGAAGTCGAGGTGGTGGCGTTCCCCCGGCCACTGCAGGTGGATGCCGCGGTGCTCGTCGCCCTCGGCCTCCAGGCGGTCGGCCAGGCCCACCGAGCGCAGCAGCTCGACGGTGGAGTGCTCCAGCACCCCGGCGCGGATGCGGGAGGCCACGTACTCCTGCGAGCGCGCCTCGATGACGACGGACTCCACCCCCTGGGCGGCGAGCAGGTGGGAGAGCAGCATGCCGGCGGGGCCGGCGCCGATGATGGCCACGTCAGTGGTGGTGATCTGGGTCATGACCGCCATTGGACCGTGTCACAGCCCCGAATGCGGAACCCTTCCTTCCGCTCAGTGAAAAACCGCAGGTGAAAGGTCACAGCCTGCGGGAGATGCCCTGCGCCGCCACCTGGAGGGCCGTGACCAGCCTCCCCCGGTCGCGTTTGAGCGCGGGCACCACGACCGCGATCGCCGCCGCCACCTCCTCGCCCCGCCGCACCGGCACCGCCACCGAGCACGCCCCCAGGGTCATCTCCTCCACCGTGGTGGCGTACCCCTCGCGGCGGACCCGCTCCAACTGCCGCAGCAGCACCCCGGGCTGGGTGACGGTGTACGGCGTGACCCGGCGCAGCGACCCCAGCACCCGGGCGCGCACGTCCTCGGGGGCGTACGCCAGCAGCACCTTGCCGACCCCGGTGCAGTGCATCGGCAGGGTGGAGCCCACGCTGCTGACCACCGGCACCGACGCCCGGCCCGCCATCCGCTCCAGGTACAGCACCTCGTCGCCGTCGCGCACCGCCAGGTGCACGGTGGCCAGGGTGGTCGCGTACACGTCGTGCAGGAACGGCGAGGCCGCCTCGCGCAGCGTGGTCTGCACCGGCGCCAGCAGTCCGATGTCCCACAGGCGGCGGCCCACCACGTAGGAGCCCTCCTCGCGGGCCAGCGCCCCGTGGCGCACCAGCTCCCCGACCAGCCGGTGCGCGGTGGGCGGCGGCAGCCCCGCGCGCCGGGCGATGGCCGACAGCGACAGCCGCCGGTGGTGCTCGTCGAAGGCGCCCAGGACCGCCATGACCCTTCCGGCCACGGTCGCCCCGGGCGTACCGGTGTTCCCCGCCATGGGGAACATTCTTCCACTGAGCGGAAAGGAGAGCCACGCCACCCCGCCCCCGGCCGTAGCCTCCCGCCATGAACAGCACCCCCGTCACGGCGTCCGGCCTGGAGCCCCAGTCGGTGGTCAGCGAGGAGATCGCCGCCATCGAGGAGGCCCGCGCCCGCGGCGCCGCGCCCCAGCCGGCCCTGGACTACCCGCCCTACCGCAGCAGCGCGCTGCGCCACCCCACCAAGGACCCGCACCACACCGACCCCGAGACCGTCGAGCGCTGGGCCCCCTGCTTCGGCGAGCGCGACGTGGACCCGCTGGAGGCCGACCTGACCATCGGCGGGTCGGGCGAGCCGATCGGCGAGCGCATGGTCGTCGCCGGCCGGGTCACCGACGACCGCGGGCGGCCGGTGCGCCGCCAGCTGGTGGAGATCTGGCAGGCCAACGCGGGCGGCCGCTACGTGCACAAACGCGACCGGCACCCGGCCCCGCTGGACCCCAACTTCACCGGCGCGGGACGGTGCCTGACCGACGACGACGGGTACTACCGGTTCCAGACGATCAAACCGGGGCCCTACCCGTGGCGCAACCACCACAACGCCTGGCGCCCCGCGCACATCCACTTCTCGCTGTTCGGGACGGAGTTCGCCCAGCGGCTGGTCACCCAGATGTACTTCCCGGGCGACCCGCTGTTCGCGCTGGACCCGATCCTGCAGTCGGTCACCGACCCGAGGGACCGGGAGATGCTCGTGGCGGCCTACGACCACGACCTGACCACGCACGAGTGGGCGACCGGGTACCGGTGGGACATCGTCCTGGGCGGCGCGCACGGCACGCTCATGGAGCAAGAGGAAGGGGACGGCGCGTGAGCACCACCAGCGAGGGGGCGCGGCTGCGCGCCACCCCGGGACAGACGGTCGGCCCGTTCTTCCACTACGGCCTGCCCTACGACGGCGACCGCGACCTCGTGCCGCCGGGCTCGGCCGGAGCGGTCCGGCTGACCGGGCTCGTCACCGACGGCGCCGGGAACGCGGTCCCCGACGCCCTGGTGGAGGTCTGGCAGGCCCGGCCGGACGGCTCCGTGCCGCGCGAGCCGGGGTCGCTGCGCCGGGACGGGTGGACCTTCACCGGGTTCGGGCGCGCCTCGACCGGCCGCGACGGGCGGTACACGTTCAGCACCCTGGAGCCGGGGCCCACCGAACCCGGGGCGGCGGCGTTCTTCGCGGTCACCGTGTTCGCGCGCGGGCTGACGGACCGGCTGTTCACCCGCGCCTACCTGCCCGACGACGCCGCGGCGCTGGCCGCCGACCGGCTGCTGGCGTCGCTGCCCGCCGAGCGCCGCGCCACCCTGGTCGCCCGCCGCGACGCACAGGGGCTGGTGTTCGACATCCGCCTCCAGGGCGAGGGCGAGACCGTGTTCCTGGACCTGGCCGGGTACCGGACGCGGACGCCATGACCGACCTGTTCTGGCCCGGGGACGAGCGCGCGGGCGACCTGTTCACCGAACGCGCCTGGCTGTCGGCCATGGTCGCCGTCGAGCAGGCCTGGGCGGACTCGCTGGCCGGGGCGGGGATCGCCCCGGCCGCGGCCGACCTCTCCGGCCTGGTCGGCGCCGACGACCTGCCCGGCCTGGCCCGGGCCGCCGAGGGCGGCGGCAACCCCGTCATCGCCCTGGTCCGGCTGCTGCGCGAACGCGCCGACGGCCCCGGCGCCGCCTGGGTGCACCGCGGGCTGACCAGCCAGGACGTGGTGGACACCGCGCTGGTGCTGTGCGCCCGGGACACCGTCGCCCAGGTGCGCGCGGAGCTGCGCCGCCAGGCCGGCCACCTGGCCGGGCTGGCCGACGCCCACCGGAACACGGTGATGGCGGGGCGCACCCTCACCCAGCACGCGGTGCCCACCACCTTCGGGCTCAAGGCCGCCGGATGGCTGGGCGGGGTGCTGGACGCCGCCGACGCCCTGGACCGGCTCCGGTTCCCGGTGCAGGTCGGCGGTGCCGCCGGGACCCTCGCGGCCGTCGTGGACCTGGCCCGGGCGCGCGGCGCCGCCGACCCGGTGGCCGCGGCGACGGACCTGGCCGCCGCGACCGCGCGGCGGCTGGGGCTGGAGCCCGCACCGCCCTGGCACACCTCGCGCGGCACCGTCACCGCCCTGGGCGACGCCCTGGTGGCCTGCACCGACGCCTGGGGGAGGCTGGCCGCCGACGTCGCCACCCTGTCCCGGCCCGAGATCGCCGAGGTGGCCGAGCCCGCCGCCGACGGGCGCGGCGGTTCCTCGACCATGCCGCACAAGCGCAACCCGGTGCTGTCGGTGCTCGTCCGGCGGGCGGCCCTGGCCGCTCCCCCGCTGGCCTCGACCCTGCACCTGGCCTCGGCGCTGGCCGTGGACGAGCGCCCGGACGGGGCCTGGCACGCCGAGTGGGCGGCCCTGCGCACCCTGGCCCGGCGCACCGCCGTGGCGGCCTCCCAGACCGGGGAGCTGCTGGCGGGCCTGCGGGTGGACGCCGACCGGATGGCCGCCACCGCCGAGGGGGCCCGCGAGGGGCTGGCCGCCGAGGCCCGCGCCGTCGCCGCGTTCGCCGGCGCCGGCACCGAACCCGCGGAGGGGACGGCGGGCGCCGCCGACGCGCTCGTCGACGCCGTCCTGGTCCGCGCCGACCGCTTCATGGAGACCGACACATGACCATCCCGCACATCACCGGAGTCGAACTCGCCGGCGGGCCCGACCGGCCGCTGCTGCTCGTGGGCCCCTCGCTGGGCACCTCGGCCGCGGCATTGTGGTCGGCGGCCGCCGAACGGCTCGGCGACGCCTTCCACGTGGTGGGCTGGAACCTGCCCGGGCACGGCGGCGCCCCGGCCGCGGACGCGCCGTTCACCCTGGCCGAACTGGCCGCCGGGGTGCTGGCGTTCGCCCGGGGGGTGACCGCGGCGCGCGGGGACGCCGACCGCTCCTTCTGCTACGCGGGCGACTCCGTGGGCGGGGCCGTGGGCCTGCACCTGCTGCTGGACTCCCCCGAGGCGGTGCGCTCGGCGGCGCTGCTGTGCACGGGGGCGCGCATCGGCGAGCCCGAGGGGTGGCGCGAGCGGGCCGCGACGGTCCGCGCCTCGGGCACCCCGGCCGTGGTGGAGGCGTCGGCGAAGCGGTGGTTCGCCCCCGGGTTCGCCGAGCGCGAGCCGGCGGTCGTCGCCTCGCTGCTGCACGTGCTCCAGGACGCCGACGCCGAGGGCTACGCGCTGGTCTGCGAGGCCCTGGCCGGGTTCGACGTGCGCGACCGGCTCGGGGAGGTCACCGCGCCGGTGCTCGCGGTCGCGGGCGCCGAGGACGGCCCCACCCCGCCCGCCTCGCTGGAGGCCCTCGCCCATGGGGTGCGCCGCGGCCGGGTCGAGGTCCTGGACGGGGTGGCCCACCTGGCCCCGGCCGAGGCCCCGGACCGGGTCGCCGCCCTGCTGCGCGGACACTTCGCGGGGCCCTCCGCCGCCTCGGCCGATCCGGGCTCCCCGACCCAGGAGCAGGTGCGCGCGGCGGGCATGGCGGTGCGCCGCGAGGTGCTGGGGGACGCCCACGTGGACCGGGCGGTCGCCGCGACCACGGACTTCACCGCCGACTTCCAGGAGTTCATCACCCGCTACGCCTGGGGCACCGTGTGGACCCGCCCGGGCCTGGACCGGCGCAGCCGGTCGATGATCACCCTGACCGCGCTCATCGCCCGCGGCCACCACGAGGAGTTCGCCATGCACGTGCGCGCGGCCCTGCGCAACGGGCTGAGCGAGCAGGAGATCAAGGAGGTCGTGCTGCAGAGCGCGATCTACTGCGGCGTCCCGGACGCCAACTCGGCGTTCCGCATCGCCCAGCGCGTCCTGGCCGAGGGGTGAATGAGCCGAGGGGTGAATAATGGGCCGCCGCGACATCGGGAAGGGAGCGGCGGCCCATGGGACTGAAACGGTGGTTCGGGAAGAGGTCAGGCGGCGAGCCCCCGGCCTACGGGACCCGGCAGGAGCTGGCGGCGGCCGAGGAGCGCGTGCTGGAGGCGCTGCAACGCGAGTGCGACAGGATCCACGCCGACCTGGTGAAGGCGTACGCCCTGCTGCCCGCGGAACGCAGGCCGGACCTCCCGGAGGCGCCGCCGCGGTTCGCGGACCGCGAGCAGGCCCAGGCGTACATGGAGCACATGCGGACCCTGCTGAAGCGGCGGTGAGGCACGAAGGGGCCGGCCGGGAATCCGGCCGGCCCCGCCGCGCGATCCGTCAGAGCAGGTCGCGCAGGGTGTCGGCGATCGGGGTGGCCGGGCGGCCGATGAGGCGGCGCAGGTCGCCGGTGGGCTCCCCCAGCGCGCCGTCGCGGATGTTGCCGTCCAGGGCGGCCACGAAGGAGGCCGTCCCCTCGTCGAGACCGGCGCCGACCAGGGAGGCCACGTGCTCCTCGGTCGACAGGTCCTTGTAGACGACCTCGGTGCCCAGCACGGCCGAGAGCGTGTCGGCCAGCTCGGCGTAGGTCCAGGCGGTGTCGCCGGTCAGCTCGTACACCGCGCCCGCGTGGGACGCCGGGTCGGCGAGCACCGCGGCGGCGGCCGCCGCGAAGTCGCGTCGGGCGGCGCTGGGCACCCGTCCCTGCCCCGCGCTGCCGCTGAACTCCCCGTGGTCGCGGGCGGCGTGCAGCTGCGGCACGTAGTTCTCGTGGTACCAGTTGTTGCGCAGGACGGTGTGGGCGATCCCCGAGGCGGCGAGCAGCTCCTCGGTGGCCCTGTGGTCGGGGGCCAGCACCAGCACCGTGTCGTCGGCCCGGGGCGCGCTGGTGTAGACGATGTGCCCGATCCCGGCGGCGGCCGCCGCCTCGATCGCGGCCCGGTGCTGGGGCACCCGGCGGCCCGGCTCGCTGGTGGAGATCAGCAGCAGGGTGTCGGCCCCGGCGAAGGCGGGCGCCAGGGTGGCCGGGTCGTCCAGGTCGACGCGCGCCGTGCGCACCCCGCGTTCGGCGAGCGCGGCCAGGCGCCCGGCGTCGCGGCCCGCCGCGACGATCCCCTCGGCCGGGGTCCCCCGCTCCAGCAGCTCCTCCACGGTGAGGCGGCCCAGGTGGCCGGTGGCACCCACGATGACGACGGACATGAGCGATGGTCCTTCCCTTGCCGGACCGGGACGTCCCCGGTCGCTGCCCTGGGACAACCGCGCAGGTGGGAGGCACATTCCAAGGTTCCGGTACCCACCTTTTTATCAGGTACCCACCTCAAGGTTAGTCAGGAGGTCAGGGTGTCAGGGGGGTGTCGGGCCCGAGGCGGCGTCCGTCGCCCCGGAAGCGCCGCCGTCCCCGCCGGAGCCCTCCTCCGGCCCCTCCGCACCGCCCGGCGGCGGCTCGTCCCGCTCACCGTCCGCCGCCTCCGCCGGCTCCTCCGAAGCGCTCAGCAGCGGGTGCTCCTCCACCTCGTAGCGCCGGATGTAGGACCCCAGGAACGCCTGGAGGCTGGCGCCCATCGGCAGGGCGAGCAGCGCGCCCGGCGCCCCCATGATCGCCACGCCCGCCAGGACCGACCCGAAGGCCACCGCGGGGTGCATGTCCAGCGTCCTGGCGGTGATGCGCGGCTGGAGCACGTAGTTCTCGAACTGCTGGTAGACGACCACGAACACCAGCACCCACACCGCCGTCCAGGGCCCCTGCGGCAGCGCCACCAGCACCGGGACGAGCCCGCCGACGTAGGTGCCGACCGTGGGGATGAACTGCGACAGCACCCCGACCCACAGCGCCAGCGCGAACGCGAACGGCACGTCCAGGGCCGCCAGGACCAGGTAGTGCGCGATGGCCGAGACCAGGGCCATCAGCGCCCGCGAGTACAGGTACCCGCCGGTCTTCTCGATCGCGATCTCCCAGGCCCGCAGCACCTCGCGCTGGGTGCGCGGCGGCAGCACCGAGCAGATCACCCGGCGGAAGCGCGGGCCGTCGGCGCACAGGTAGAACGTGAACAGCGCGACCGCCAGCCCGTTGAAGAGCAGCCCCAGCAGGGTCGACCCCGCGCCCAGCGCGTTGTCGGCGATCCGGGAGGCGTACTGCTGGACCACCCCGCTGGCGCTGGTCACCGACTCCATGAGGTTGGTCGGCGAGTAGTCGGTGCCGAAGGTGGCGTTGGCCCACACCAGCGTCGCGCGCAGCATCCGGGGCGTCTCGGCCGCCAGGGACAGCACCTGCCCGATCAGCATGGAACCGAGCATGCTCAGGAACACCCCGGTCGCCAGCACCACCAGCAGCATGACCGCGCCGGTGGCCGGGCCGCGGGGCCAGTGGCGCCGGTGCAGCCAGTTGACGGCCGGTTCCAGCGCCAGCGCCAGGAACAGGGAGATCAGCAGCAGGACGATGAGCCCCTGCAGCTCCAGGAACAGCCACAGGGCCACGCCGAAGGCCGTGACGGTCCACATGACCATCAGGACCGCGCGGGGCAGCCACGGGGGCATGGTCCGCTGATCGGTGCTCGGGTCCCGGGGGGCCGGGGTGTTCGTCTGCAAGCCGGGGCTTCCTTCTCTTCGCTGGCCCTGCCGGGCCCGGGACCGTTCCCGTCCCGTCTACCGGACACTAGCCGCCCCGCGGGGTCCGCGGGGCTCGCGCGCGCCCCGGCCGCCGGCCCCGTCGTCCGCCCCGCCGTCCCTCCCGCGCGCCCGGGGCCGCCTGCGGGTAGGTTGGCGGGGTGAGCATGACCGGAGGTCTTCCCAAGGGCGAGGTGTTCAGCGCCGACTGCCCGTCCCGCCGCCTGCTGGGCGAGGTCACCTCCAAGTGGGGCGTCCTGGTCCTGGTGGCGCTGCGCGAGGGGCCGCTGCGCTGGAGCGAGCTGCTGCGCCGCATCGGCGGCGTCAGCGAGAAGATGCTCGCCCGCACCCTGCGCTCCTTCGAGGCCGAGGGCCTGGTGCTGCGCGACGCCCGCCCGGTGGTGCCGCCGCACGTGGAGTACAGCCTCACCGAGGCCGGGCACGAGGTCACCGCCCGGCTCGTCCCGCTGGTCGCCTGGGCCGAGGAGCACGCGGTCCGGACCTCCGGGGCGGGGGACCGCGCGCACGGCTGACCCGTGCCCCGCCCCCGGGCGCCCGAGTTCTCCGCCACACCAGCCGCGGTCCCGGTTCCCGTACCGCCCGTGGGGCACACTCCTCTCAGGGCGCGGAACGGGGCGCCAGGGGCGAAGGAGGCGGCAGCGATGACCGACGACCAGGGACGCGCACCGGCGGTGGTGACGGGCGTGGACGGCTCCGCGGAGGCGCGGGCGGGCCTGGAGTGGGCCTGCGCCGAGGCCGAGCGGAGAGGGTGGCCGCTGAAGGTGGTGCACGCCCTGTCCATGCCGGTCGTGGTGAGCGTCTACGCCGGGCGCACCCGGTTCCCTCCCAGTGAGGAGATCTCCGAGCAGGGCCGGCGCATCCTGGAGAAGGAGGCGGACCACGCCCGCGGGCTGCGCCCCGGGGTGGAGGTCCTCACCGACCTCGCCCTGGAGGAGCCCCCGGCGGCGCTGCTGCACCGGTCCGGCCCCGGCGACCTGGTCGTGGTGGGCTCGCGCGGCTTCGGCCCGGTCCGCGCGGCCCTGGCCGGGTCGGCGGGTATCCGCCTGGCCGCCCGTGCCGCCTGCCCGGTCGTGGTGGTGCCCCGGCCCGCCGAGGGCCGCCCGGTGCCCCTGGAGCCCCGGCGCATCGTGGTCGGCGTCGACGGGTCCCTGGACTCCCAGCACGCCCTGGACTTCGCCCTGCACGAGGCGGCCCGGATCACGGACTCCGAGGTGACCGTGGTCAACAGCTGGGAGGCGCCCACCCCGTTCGCGTCCCAGGCGCTGATCGCCTCGGGATGGACCCCGCCCGAGGACTTCCTGGACCGGCAGTCGGAGGAGATCGTCGCCGGGGTCCTGGCCGAGGTCATGGACGAGACCGTCGAGCACGTGGACGTGTCCGTGGTGCGCACCCGCAAGAACCCGGTGGAGGCCCTGGTGGAGGCCGGGGCGCAGGCCGACCTCATCGTGGTCGGCTCCCGGGGCCGCGGCAGCGTCCAGGGCATGTTCCTGGGCTCGGTCAGCCAGGGCGTCCTGCACACCGCCACCGTCCCGGTCGCGGTGCTCCCCCACCGCACCGGAAGCGAGGAGTGAACCCGTTGGGTGACACGAGCGAGGAAGCCCGCGCCCACCGCACCCTGGGCGGGATGCTGTTCGGCGGCATGGTCGCCCACCTCGTGGGCGGCGCCGTCCGCCTGGGCCTGCCCGACGCCCTGGGCGAGGGGGAGGCGACCGTGGCCGAGCTGGCCCGCGCCCTGGACGCGCGCGCCGACACCCTCGAACGCCTGCTGCGGGCGCTGGAGGCCGTGGAGCTGGTGGCCGAGACCGGCCCGGGCCGGTACGCCCTCACCCCGGCCGGGCACCTGCTGCGCACCGACCACCCCGACTCCCGGGCGGCCATCGCCCGGTTCTACACCGACGCGCTGCTGCTGGACTCCTGGCGGGAGCTGCCGCAGAGCGTGCGCGACGGCTCGGTGGCGTTCGAGCGCGTGCACGGCACGTCGTTCTTCGAGCACCTGGACGGGCACCCCGACCGGGCGGAGATGTTCCACGCCGCCATGGCCGACGGCACCCGCGGCACCGCCCGGGTGCTGCCCGACGCCTACGACTTCGCGCCGTTCTCCACGGTGGTGGACGTGGGCGGCGGCGACGGCACGCTGATCTCGGCGGTGCTGGCCCGCCACCCGCACCTGGCCGGCGTGCTGTTCGACGCGCCCGGCGGCGCCGCCCGCGCCCCGGCGGTCCTGGAGAAGGCCGGGGTCGCCGACCGGTGCTCGGTGGTGGCCGGGGACTTCTTCCGCTCCCTGCCGGCCGGGGACGTGATGCTGCTCAAGAGCATCGTCCACGACTGGGACGACGAGCGCGCGGCGACGATCCTGTCCCGCTGCCGGGAAGCGGTCTCCGACGGCGGCCGGCTGCTGCTGGTGGAGCCGATGCTGCCGGACGGCCCCGGCGCGGCCGGTCCGCCGGTGCCGTTCCTGAGCGACCTGAACATGCTGGTCAACACCGGTGGCCGGGAGCGCACCCGGGCCGGCTTCGAGGCCCTGTGCGCCTGGACCGGGTTCGCGCTGGAGTCGGTGCGCACGCTGCCCGCGCCCTCAGGGAACACGCTGGTCGAGGCCGTCCCGGTGTGAGGCCGGGCGGCCCTGAGGCCGCCCGGCACCGGCTCAGGCCCGGAAGGCGTCGGCGTTCTCGCGCGCCCACTGCGCGAAGGTGAGCGCGGGGCGCCCGGTGACCTCCCGCACCGTGGGCAGCACCCGGCCCGCCGTCTCGGGCGGGCCCAGGGCCAGGGCGACGCCGAACTCGACGTAATCCTCGGGGAAGCCCTGGGAGCGCAGGCGCTCGCGCTCCTGGTCCTCGGTCAGGTGCACCCAGCCGACCTCCGTGCCCAGCGCCTCCCCCAGGTCGCGCGCCCGCTCGGCGGGGGTGAGCGCCTGCGGGCCGGTCAGGACCAGGTCGCGGCCGCCCTGGCCGCCCTCGGTCAGGGCCGCGCCCGCGACGGCGGCGATGTCGGCCTCGTGGACCACGGCGCTGGGCCAGGCGGCCAGGGTCCGCACCGCGCCCGCCTCCCGCACGTCGGGGGCCCACTCCAGGGCGCCGGACATGAACTCCATCGGGGCCAGCACCGTCCACTCCAGGCGGTCGGTGCGCACGGCGTCCTCCATCGGGCTGCCGCCGAAGGCGCCCAGGACGGTGGCGCGCCGCACCCCGGAGGCGACGGCCAGCTCGACGATGCCGGCGGCCTCGGCCAGCTCGGCCCCGTCGTCGCCGCCGAAGGTGATGAGGTGGACGCCGTCCACCCCGGCGAAGGCGTCCTTCAGCGTGGCGGGGTCGGTGAGGTCGCCGCCCGCCACCTCCACCCCGGGGCCGAGGTCGGCCCGGTCGGGGCGGCGGGTGAGCGCCCGGACGGGGTGCCCCCGGTCGGCCAGCCACCGCACCAGGTGGCGCCCCACGGTCCCCGTCGCACCGGTCACCAGAACGGTCATGTCGCTCCCTCGTCTCGCGCGTTCCGCTTCGGTGACCCCACTCTCGCGGGGGTGGAGGCCACTTGGTGTCCTCCACTCGCACGGATTCCGGGAGGTTCCCGCCCCGCCCGGGGTCAGGCGGGCGAGCGGTGCTCCCGCAGGTGGCGCGGGACCCCGATGCCCGGCTTGAGCAGCGGGTCCGGCTCCGGCTCGCCGTACACCTGCCGGACGGGGACGATCCCGGCCCACACGTCCAGGTCCATGTCCTCCTCCTCGTCCCCCGGCGGCCCGGTGCGGACCTTCACCGACGCCTCGGCCAGGGACAGCGCCAGCACCCGGGTGGCCGCCATCTCCTTGCGGTCGGGCTCGCGGATCTCCGCCCAGCGGCCCGGGGCGATCTGCTCGGTCAGGGCGCGCAGCCCGGCCGTGCGCTCGTCCGGGTCGGTCACCACCCGCGGGCGGCCGTAGACCATCGCCGACCGGTGGTTCACCGAGTGGTGGAACGCCGACCGGGCCAGCACCAGGGCGTCCACGAGGGTGACCGTCACGCACACCTCGCCGTCGGCGTTCATCGACCGCGCCCCCGTGGACCCGTGCAGGTAGAGGGTGTCGCCGATGCGCCCGTAGGCGGTGGGCATCACGCGGGGGGCGCCGTCCACGACCACGCCCAGGTGGCAGAACAGGCCCTCGTCGAGCAGGGCGTACAGCTCGGCGCGGTCCTCGCGCTGCTTGTGCCTGCCCCGGCGCAGCCGGGTCCGGTCGGTGGCGGACAGGGGCGCGGACGCGGGGTCCGGGGCGGCCGGGGCCTGCGGGCCCCGGCCCGGAACGGTTTCGGTGGTCGAGTGCATGCCTTCACGTTAGGAGCCGGGTGGACCCCCGAACAGGGCCACTTCCGCCCCGAAACGCACGACCACTTCGGTGCTCAGGCGGTCGTGTCGACGACCACCTTGCCGCGCACGCCGCCCGCCTCCAGCGCACGATGCGCCCCGGCCAGGTCCGAGAGCGGGAACACCCGGTCCACCACCGGCCGCAGGTCGCCGGCCTCGACCAGGCGGGCCACCTCCTCCAGCAGGTCCCGGCGCGGGTTCCCGCTGAAGAACCGCACCCGGCCGCGGCCGTGCACCGCCGAGCCCAGGATGTACCCCAGGGACCGGAGCGGGCGGTCCAGGTCGAAGGACACCGCGACCATCCGCCCGCCCGGGGCCAGCAGGGCCCGGTAGGCGGGCAGGCCGGTGCCCACCGTGTCCAGGACGACGTCGAAGCGGCCCAGGTCGGCCGGGGCAGTGGTGCGGTAGTCGAAGGCCTCGTCGGCGCCCAGCTCCCGGGCCAGGTCCAGGTGCTCGGCCCGGGCCAGGGCGGTGACGTGCGCGCCGTAGGCCCTGCCCAGCTGCACCCCGCTCACACCGACGCCGCCGGTGGCGCCGCGCACCAGCAGCCGCTCCCCCGGGCGCAGCCGCGCCTTGTCGCGCAGGGCGGTGACGGTGGTGGTGGCCACCGGGATCGCGACCGCCTGGAGCGGGTCCATGCCCCGGGGGACGGCGGCGATCCGGTCGGGCGCCACCGCCACGTACTCGGCCGCGGCGCCGAAGCCGCGCAGCAGGCCCCAGACGCGTTCGCCGACCCCGACGCCGCGCACGTTCGCGCCCACCGCGACCACGTCGCCGACGAAGTCCAGGCCCAGCCGCCGGGGCGGCCCGCCCATGACCAGGCCGCCCAGCGGGCCCAGTGCGCCCGAGCGCCCCGAGAGCTCGCCGCCGTTGACACTGGTGGCCAGCACCCGCACCAGGACGCGGTCGTCGCCGTGGTCGGGCACCGGCAGGCGCCCCTGGTAGATCACCTCCGGCGGCCCGTACCGGTCGAACAGCGCCGCGCGCATCTCCTGTGCCACCCGTCTCCTCCGTTCACGGTGGGGTGTGCGGGCCGCCGTCCGGCCCGTGCCCCGTGAACGGTAACCAGGGAAACGGAGGGCATCGTCCACTTAGCGGTAATGTGAGACACATGCCCGGAGATCCGTCTCAGATGGCGTCGGCCGGACCCGCGCTGCGCGCCGACGCCCTGCGCAACCGCGAGCGCATCCTGCGCGCCGCCCGCGAGGCGTTCGCCTCCCACGGCATCGACGTGCCCATGGCCACCATCGCCCGCCGCGCCGGAGTGGGCACCGCCACCCTGTACCGGCGCTTCCCCACGCGCGACGACCTGGTCGCCGAGGCCTTCGCCGACCAGGCCTCCGCCTGCGCCGACCTCGTCGACCACGCCCTGGCCGACCCCGACCCCTGGCGCGGGTTCGCGGCCTCGCTGTACCGCATCGCCGCCATGCAGGTCGCCGACCGGGGGTTCGGCGCCGCGTTCCTGGGCTCCTCCCCCCTCTCGCCCGAACTGGAGGAGCGCCGCGCGCGGGCCGAGGAGGGGTTCGCGCGGCTGATCCTGCGCGCCAAACAGGCCGGGGCCCTGCGCGCCGACTTCGAGCGCACCGACCTCACCCTGGTCCTCATGGCCGTCGACGGCATCCGCGCCGACACCGCCGAGGCGGCGCTGGCCGCCGCCCGCCGCATGGTCGGCCACCTGCTGCGGTCCTTCCGCACCGACCCCGGCTCCGCGCCGCCGCTGCCGCCGCCCGCGCCGGTCGGCCTGTACCACCTCGAACTCTAGGAAGCCCGCGCCCGTGCCCCGACAGCACGCCGAACCGGCCCTGCGCCTGGACCGCTCCGGCGACGCGCCGCTCACCCTCCAGCTGGCCGCCGCCCTGCGCGCGGCCGTGACCGGCGGGTCCCTCACCCCGGGCGAGCGCCTGCCCTCCAGCCGGACCCTCGCCGCCCAGCTGGGGGTCAGCCGCACTGTCGTCACCGACGCCTACCAGCAGCTGTACGCCGAGGGGTGGCTGGAGGGCCGGCACGGGTCGGGCACCTTCGTCGCCCCGGGCGCCGCGCCCGCGCCCGCCGAGCCCGCCCCCATCGAACCGGCCTGGCGCACCGCCGCCGCCCGCAGCGGCCGCACCGCGACGGAGGACCGGCCCACCCGCGCCGAGCTGCGCGAACGCGGTCTGATCGACCTGCGCCCGGGCGCGCCCTGGGTGGGGTCGGTGGACCGGGCGGCCTGGCGGCGGGCCTGGCGCGCCGCCGCCGACCTGCCCCAGGACGACGACCCGGACCCGCGCGGCCTGCCGGAGCTGCGCTCCCTGCTCGCCGAGCACCTGCGCCGGTACCGCGGGATCGCCGTGGGCCCGGAGAACGTCCTGGTCACCCGCGGCACCGGCAACGGGCTGGACCTGGCGGGGGCGGCGCTGATCGCCCCGGGCGACCGGGTGGGGGTGGAGGAGCCGGGGTACGGGAAGGCCCGCGCCGTGCTGGCCGCCCGCGGGGCGCGCATCGTCCCGTGCCCGGTGGACCGCGACGGGCTGGTCGTGGACGCGCTCCCCGACGGCCTGGGCCTGGTGTACACCACCCCGGCCCACCAGTACCCGCTGGGCGGGCGGCTGCCGGTGCCCCGCCGCGAGCTGCTGATCTCGTGGGCGCGGGCGACGGGGGCGGTGGTCATCGAGGACGACTACGACGCCGAGTTCCGCTACGACGTGGCCCCGCTGCCCGCCCTGTACGGGATGGACCCGGGGCGGGTGGTGCTGCTGGGGACCCTGTCCAAGACCCTCACCCCGGACCTGGGCATCGGGTGGATCGTCGCCGAACCCGACCTGGTGGAGCACCTGGCGCGGGTGCGCCGCAACCTGACCGACCGCACCCCGGGCCCGGTGCAGGCCGCCACAGCGCTGCTGCTGGAGCGCGGCGACCTGGACCGGCACCTGCGGCGGATGCGCGCCGAGTACGCGCGCCGCCGCGCCCTGCTCATCGAGTACCTGGGGCCGCGCCTGACCGGGGACACCGCGGGGCTGCACGCGATGCTGCCGCTGCCCGCCCGCGAGGTGGCCCCGGTGGTCGCCGAGGCCGCCGCCCGCGGCGTGGTGGTCGACGACACCGGCCGCACCAGCCACGGCGAGCCGACCGTGCACGGCCTGGTCCTGGGCTACGGCTCGGCGTCCCCACCCCAGCTGCGACGCGGCTGCGCCGTGCTCGCCGGCATCCTCGACCGCCGCCTCGGCCCCGCCTGACCCGCTCCGGTCCGGCCGGTCCGCGCGTCCCGCGGCACGAGGTGCGGCCTCACCCGCCGGCCCGTGTCATCGCCCCTTCGCTCATCGGGGCCTCAGGAGTGATCCCGCCCGGGCGACGACCTCCCGGCGGCCGCCGTCGGGGCCCACCCGCCAGGCGGTGAACCCGCCGCACACGATGCACCCCGGTGCGCAACCACGGCTCGGAGTGGCTGACGCCGTACGTCCAGGGGCGTACATATCCGGACATGGCCAGGGGCAGGTCGGAACCGTCGGGGACATGGGGCCTCCAAGGTCGGGAAGGCGATTCCAGAGGGGCCGGTCGGCGGGCCCGGGTCGACGGGGGCGGGTTGGTAAGGCTAACCTCAGGGACGTTCGTGCTCGTTCGTCCGATCCGAGAAGAGTGCCCCGTGCGTGTCGAGAACCCCGCCCACCGCGCGATCATGCGCGCCCGCGTCGTGCGCACCGAGCGGGTCACCAAGCACTTCATCAACATCACCCTGGGCGGGGAGGAGCTCGCGGACTTCGAGTTCCTGGGCCGCGACCAGTTCGTGCGCCTGTTCCTGACCCGCCCCGGCCAGGACCGCCTGCACCTGCCCACCGCCACCGACCGCCGCTGGGTGTCGCAGCTGTACGACATGCCCAAGGAGCGCCAGCCCTACGTGCGCAACTACTCGGTGCGCCGGTTCGACGCCCCGGCCCGGGAGATGGACATCGAGTTCGTCGACCACGGCGAGGGCGGCCCGGCCTCGGCGTGGGCGCGGGCGGCGCGGCCCGGAGACGAGATCGGCCTGCTCACCGACGGCGTCTACTACCTGCCCTCCCCCGGCGCCGGGTTCCAGCTGCTGGTGGGCGACGAGAGCGCGCTCCCGGCGCTCGTGTCGACCCTGGAGCAGGCGCCCGAGACCCTCAGGGCCCGCGTGTACCTGGAGGTGCCCTCGGCCGACGACGTCCGCCCGCTGCGGTCGCTGCCGGGGGTCGAGGTGCACTGGCTGCCCCGCGCCGACCCGCACGCGGTGCCCGGCCGCCTGGCCCTGGAGGCGGTGCGCGCCGCCGAGCTGCCGCAGGAGCGCCTGTACTGCTTCGTCGCCGGGGAGAACGCGCTGCCCACCGAGCTGCGCCGCCACCTGGTGCGCGAGCGGGGCGTGGCCAAGGACGACATCACCTTCATCGGCTACTGGAAGCACGGCCAGGCGGTGACCGACTGACCGGACGCACAGAGCCGCACTGGTTTACCCGGCGAAGGTAAAATTATTCTCTTCGAGGCTCCTGTGTGTCTGAAATGTTATGTAATGACCTACTCTGATGCCTGGTGCGCCGCACGGCGCCCCGAGCCAGGCCCCGAGGAGGTCACGTGGCATCCGGCCGACACAGCACCCGCACCGCTCCCCGCCCCTACAGGAAGTGGGCGGCCTTCGGCGCCGCCGCGGCGGTGATCGCCGCCGGCTACGCGGTCGCGGGCGCCGCCGACGCCCCCGCGCCCGGCCCCGGCGCCTCCCTGTGCCGGGCCGCGGACGACAAGCGCGAGATGCGCGGCGCCTGGCTGACCACCGTCGGCAACATCGACTGGCCCTCCGAGCCCGGCCTGTCCGCCGAGGAGCAGCAGGCGGAGCTGGACGCGCGCCTGGACGAGGCCGCCGAGCTGGGCCTGAACACCGTGTTCCTGCACGTGCGCCCCACCACCGACGCCGTCTACGAGTCCGACCTGGAGCCCTGGTCGCGCTACCTCACCGGCGAGCAGGGCGGCGACCCCGGCTACGACCCGCTGGAGTACGCCGTCGCCGGGGCCCACGAACGCGGCCTGGAGCTGCACGCCTGGTTCAACCCCTACCGCGTCGGCATCTCCTCCGACCTGGAGACCCTCGCCGACGACCACCCCGTCAAGGAGCACCCCGACTGGATGGTCCGCTACGGCGGCGAGGGGTTCCTCGACCCCGGCAACCCCGAGGTGCGGGCCTGGGTCACCGACGTGATCATGGACGTGGTCGAGCGCTACGACATCGACGGCGTCCACTTCGACGACTTCTTCTACCCCTACCCCAAGGACGGCGAGGAGTTCGACGACGACGCCTCCTGGGAGGCGCACGGCGGGGACTTCGACGACCGCGACGACTGGCGCCGCGACAACGTCAACCGGTTCGTCGCCGGGATCCACGAGCGCATCGAGGAGGAGAAGCCCTGGGTCCGGTTCGGTATCTCCCCGTTCGGGATCTGGCGCAACGCGGGCAGCGACCCCGCCGGGTCGGACACCGACGGCCTGGAGTCCTACGCCGCCCAGCACGCCGACACCCGCACCTGGATCCAGGACGGCACCATCGACTACGTGGTCCCGCAGCTGTACTGGGAGCGCGGGTTCGCCGCGGCCGACTACGAGGTCCTCACCGACTGGTGGGCCGACCAGGTGGAGGGCACCGGCGTGGACCTGTACATCGGCCAGGCCGCCTACCGGGCGGGCGAGCCCGGCTGGCGCGGCGAGAGCGCCCTGTCCGACCAGCTCGACTACTCCGACAGCGTCGAGCAGGTGGGCGGCGACGTGTACTTCTCCTTCACGTCGCTCACCGAGGAGGCCGCGGAGGCGTTCGGCCACCTGCGCGAGGAGTACTACTCCGACCCGGCGCTGCCGCCCGTGGCGGACGTGGCCCCCGACACCGACCCCGAGGTCGGGGAGGTGCGCGGCCTGAGCGCCGAGACCGGCGAGGACGGCACCGAGCTGTCCTGGAAGGAGCTGGACGGGGCCCGCTCCTACGCGGTCTACCGCGTCGGCGCCGACCAGGCCGAGGCCGTGGCCTCCGGGGACATCGAGGACGTGTGCGAGGCGCTGACCGCCGACGCCCTGCTCGGGGTCACCGGCACCACCTCCTGGACCGACCGCTCCGACGGGGAGGGCGCCTACGTCGTGACCGCCCTGGACCGGTACCGGATCGAGGGACCCGCGGCGGACCCGGTGGACCCGCGCCTGTGACGGCTCCCCGCCCGTGACCGGGGGCGCGGCCGCGGCGGGAGGGCCGTCCCCTCGGGGGACCTCCCGCCGGCCGCCCCGGTCAGACCGCGCCGGCGAGGTCGCGGACGAGGACGCGCAGCACCTCGGCCCGGTGCCGGACGGGGAAGAAGTGGCCGCCGGGCAGCACCTCCAGGACGTGCCCGCGCGTGGTGAGATCGCCCCAGCGGTCCACCTCGGCGGGTGGGACCGAGGGGTCGTCGGCCCCGGCCAGCGCCGTAATGGGCACGTCCAGGGGTTCGGGGGCGGCGGGCCGGTAGGCGTCGACGAGCCGGTAGTCGCCGCGCACCGAGGGCAGCACCAGGGACCGCAGGTCGAGGTCGTCCAGCAGGCCGGGGGGCGTGCCGCCGAGCTTTTCGATGACGGCGACCAGGCCGTCGTCGTCCAGCAGGTGGACGCCGGAGGCGGGCCCCTCCCGGCCGGGGGCGCGCCGCGCCGACGCGAACAGGCGCACCGGCGGGCCCAGCGGACCGCCTGCCAGGCGGCGGGCCGCCTCGTAGGCGACCAGCGAGCCCATGCTGTGGCCGAGCAGCGCGTACGGGCCGGTCAGGTGGCCCTCCAGGGCCGCCGCGGCCCCCGCCGCCAGGTCCTCCAGCCGCGCGGCCAGGGGCTCGCCGAACCGGGTCTCCCGGCCGGGGTACTGCACGACGACCGACGCGAACCCCTCCGGCAGGCCTGTCGCCCACTCCCGGTAGAAGTTGGCCGTCCCGCCCGCGTGCGGGAAGAGCACCACCGTCAGCCGGGCCCCGGGCCTGGCATGGAAACGGCGCAGCCAGGGCGTCCCCGTGTCGGGAACGGTCATCGCGGCCCACCGACCTCTCGTCTCGGCGCGTTCGGGGCGGGTCCCCGGCGCGTCCGCCCAGCCTGCCACCGGCCGCCCGACCGCCCACCACCGCCCCCTCGGCCGTGCACGCGGACCGGGGTCCGGAGCACCCGCGTGCGGGGCGCCCCCGGCGGGGCCGCGGTCAGGGCCGGGAGTGCGGCGGGCCGTCCGCGGGCCGCGGCACGGGTCAGGTCCTGCCGGCCGCCCCGAGAAAGGTGAGAACGGCGCGGACACGGCGGTTGCCGTCGGCGTCGGCCTCGATGCCGAGCTTCGCGAAGATCGCCGTGGTGTGCTTGCTGATCGCCCCCTCGCTGAGGAAGAGGCGCCGGGCGATGGCCTGGTTCGACAGCCCCTCGGCCATCAGCGCGATGACGTCGCGCTCGCGGGCGGTGAGGGCGTCCAGGGGCGACGCGGAGCCCGCGTTCATGATCTTCGCGACGACGGCGGGGTCGAGGGAGGTGCCGCCGCGGGCGACCCGTTCCACCGCCTCGATGAACTGGTCGGCGTCGAACACCCGGTCCTTCAGGAGGTATCCCACGCCGCCGCCTCCCGCGGCGAGCAGCTCGCGCGCGTAGAGCTGTTCGATGTGCTGGGACAGGATGAGCACCGGCAGGCCCGGCTGTCCGCGGCGCGCCTCCAGCGCGACCTGGAGGCCCTCGTCGGAGAAGGTGGGCGGCAGCCTGACGTCGACGACGGCCACGTCTGGCCGGTGCTCGGCGAGCAGCCGCAGAGCGGTCGGCCCGTCACCCGCGGAGGCCACGACCTTGTGTCCGTAAGCCTCCAACAGCCGAACCAGGCCGTCCCGCAGGAGGTAGAGGTCTTCTACTACGACGATGCGCACGGCACCTCCACGGTGATACGGGTGGGTCCGCCGGGCGGGCTGTCGATCCGGAGGACACCGTCGAATGCGTTGAGGCGGGTCCTGAGCCCCGCCAGCCCCGATCCGGCACCGGCGCGGGCCCCTCCGCGGCCGTCGTCGGCGACGGTGACGGCGACGCCCTGGCGGGTGCGGTCGATGGTGATGTCGATGGCCGACCCGTGCGAGTGCTTCACGGCGTTGGTCACGAGTTCGGCGGTGGCGAAGTACAGACCGGACTCGATCGGCGTCTCCAACCGGTGCTCCAGCGTGGAACGGACCTCGGTCCGCAGGGGCGCGTCCAGGGCGAGCGCGCGGATCGCGTCGACGAGCCCGCGTTCGGCGAGGACCGGCGGGACGATCCCCCGCGCGAGCTCCCGGAGCTCGCGCAGGGCGGCCAGCGAGTTCTCCCGGGTCTGCCTCAGCAGCTCCCTGACCTCGGTCTGGTCGTCGTCCAGCAGCCGCTCGGCCGCGCTGAGCGAGAGGCCGATGGAGACGAGCCGCGCCTGGGCCCCGTCGTGGAGGTCGCGCTCGATCCGGCGCAGCTCGGCCTCCTGCGCGTGGGTGAGGTCGGCCCGCCCCTGGACCAGCGCGGCGATCCTCGCGGCGAACCGCGCGGGGGCCGACGGGCCGAGGAGGCGCCGGGCCGAGGGGACGGCGACCCGCCATCCCACCGGGAGGAGGAGCACTCCGAGGAGCGCGACCGCCACGGCCACGGGTGTTCCGGCCCAGTCCGGCACCGGCGGGGGCGGCGACCACCGCCGCACCACCGCGGCGGCCCCCGCGGCCGTCAGCGCCAGCGGGGCCGCCGCTGCCGCCCCGGCGGTGAACGGGGCGGCCAGGAGCCACAGCATGTCGCGCCAGGCGGCGGGGTCGTACACCCGGGACAGGATCCACCGGTGGAACAGCGAGACCCAGCGGAACCTCTGGTAGTCGTACCCGTTCCACCAGTAGCGCGTCGCCATCCTGGTCACCGGGACCAGGGGCCGGTAGGAGTCGGGGATCGCCGTTCCGGTCCAGCGCAGGACCAGCGACCGCACGGCGCCGCAGACGGGGCGTGGGAACACCACGAGGCAGGGCACCGCCACGCCGAAGACGCACCAGAAGGTCCCGAACGCACTGCCCGTCAGCCGGAGGAAGAAGAACGCGGCGGCCACCCATATCCCGGGGACGAACGCGGTGAGCACGAGGAGAACGGAGGAGCGCACCGCCCCCTGGGCGAAAGGGCGCGCGACGGCGAGGAGGGGTCCGCCGGGGGGCCGGTCCATGCTCTTCTCCGGTTCTCCGGCCGGGGGGCGCGGGTCCCGCCGCGGCCGTGGACGGGGGCGTTTCTCGGGACGGGCGGTCCCGGCCGACCGACGCCCGGTGCGGCGCGGCCCGGCCGCCCACCGCCATTCTCCCGGGCGGCCCCGCCGAGCGCATCCGTCCGGAGCAAGTGTGGGTCCAGACCCACCCCGGACCGGGGCCGGGACGGATTCCCGCGCGGACGGGTGGTCCCTAGCCTCGGTTCAGGGCCGCTGGAGACCCCGGGGCCCGGCTCTTCCGCCCCTGCTCCTCCGCCCCCGGTGCCGACGCGTACGGCGGTGCCCCTTCGCGACGCCGCGCAACGGCGCCGGACCGCCCCGCGTGGCCACCCCCCGGCGTGCCCGCGGACCCGGGCGGCCCCTCCCGCGCCACGACCCCCGAGGAGAAACGAACCATGTCCCTGCCCACCGGTGCCCCGGCCGTGCGGTCCGCGGGCGTCCCGCGGCTGCTCTACCTTGACAACCTGCGCACCGCCCTGACGGTGCTGGTGGTGCTGCACCATGCCGCCATCGCCTACAGCAACGTGCCGCGCTGGTACTACCTGGAGCCGGCCGCCGACCCCTCCGGGATGTTCTTGGACCTGATGCTGGTGTTCGACCAGGCGTTCTTCATGGGTGCGTTCTTCCTCATCGCGGGCCTGTTCCTCCCGGGCTCCCACGACCGCAGGGGCGGCCGGGGCCTCCTCGGGGAACGCCTGCTGCGTCTGGGGATCCCGCTGCTGGCCTGGCTGCTGTTGCTGCGCCCTCTGGTGACGGTGGGCGAGTACACGGCGGAGAGGGACGCGGCCCTCGCAGAAGGGAGCGCGCTGCCCTACTGGGAGTACTACCTGACCTCGCTCACCCCGGGGCCGATGTGGTTCGTGGAGGTGCTGTTCGTGTTCAGCGCGCTCTACGTCCTGTGGCGGTACCTGACGCGCGGAGGCCGGGGCGCGGACCGGCCGTCGCCGGAACCGGGGCGGGCGCCCGGCCCGGTCGCGGTCGCGGGCTTCGTCCTTGGGCTGGGCCTCGCCGGTTACGGGTGGCGGATCTGGCTGCCGATGGACGCCGGGTTCCTGGGCCTGCCCACCCCCGCCTACCTGCCGCAGTACGCGGCGCTGTTCACCGTGGGGGTGCTCGCGGCCCGGCGCGGCCTGCCGGCGGGCCTGTCCGGGAAAGCCGGACGGGCGGGGTTCGCCGCGGCGGGCGCGGCCGCGGCGGCGATCCTCGTCCTCATCGTCGGCTCCTCCGGGGGAACGGAGTTCCTGGGCGGCGGGACCTGGCAGTCCCTGGTGATGGCGGTCTCCGAGTCGGTACTGGCCGTCGGGCTCATCACGGGCCTGCTGGTGCTGTTCCGGGACCGCCTGGACCGCCAGGGGGCCTTCGGGCGGTTCCTGTCGGAGCACGCCTTCACCGTGTACGTGGTCCACCCGGTCGTGCTGGTGGCCCTGGGATACGCGTTCAGCGTGGTGCAGGCGCCGGCCGTGGCGAAGTTCGCGCTGGTGGCGGCCCTGGGGCTGCCGCTCTGCTGGATGCTGGCCTTTCCCGTCCGTGCGCTGCCGGGGGCCCGGAAGGTGCTCTGAGCCCGCCGCCCGGCCCCGGCGGGCCCGGACTCCGCCGGAACCCGCGCCCCGCACGGCCGGCCGGCGCGGTGCCCGCCGGGCCGGGGCTCAGGCGGTGCCCTGCCAGCTGCGCCACAGGTCGGCGTAGCGGCCGCCGGCCGCCACCAGGTCGGCGTGCGGCCCCTGCTCGACGACGCGGCCGCGGTCCATCACCACCACCCGGTCGGCGGCCTGCGCCTGGGTCAGCCGGTGCGCCACCACCAGTGTGGTGCGGCCCTCGGTGGCCGCCAGGGAGGCCCGCTCCAGGCGGCGCGCACCCGCGCTGCCCGCTTCAGCGGTGGCCTCGTCCAGCACCGCGACCGGCGGGTCGGCCAGCACCATCCGGGCCAGCGCCAGGTGCTGGGCCTGTTCGGCGGTGAGCGGGTGGCCGCCCTCGCCGACCACGGTGTCCAGCCCCTCGGGCAGCGCCCGCACCCAGCCGAGCGCGTCCACCCGCTCCAGCGCGGCCTCCGCCTCGGCGGCGTCCGCCCCGGGGCGGGCCAGCCGCAGGTCCTCCAGCAGGGTCCCGGCGAACACGTGGGTCTCCTGGCTGACCAGGTACACGTGCCCGCGCAGCAGGCGCTCGCCCAGGTCGGCCAGAGGCACCCCGCCCAGGTACACCTCGCCCGTGTCGGGGACGCGCAGGCCCGTGATCACCGCCGCCAGCGTGCTCTTGCCCGCGCCGCTGGCGCCCACCAGCGCCACCCGTTCCCCGGGGGCGATCTCCAGCGAGACCCCGTCCAGGGCGGGCGGGGTGTCGGGGCCGTACCGGTGCGCGACCTCCTTGACCCGCACCGACGCGTCCTGCGGCTCGCGCGGCCGTTCCGGCTCGGGGGCCTCGGGCAGGTCCACCACCCCGGCGAGCCGGGCCAGGCTCGCCCCGGCCGACTGCACCTCGTTGAAGTTCATGACCAGGAACATCATCGGGCCGAACAGCCGGTGGAAGTACAGCGCCGCGGCGGTGACCGCGCCCACCGTCACGAGTTCGCCGCGCACCAGCCAGAACCCGGCGACCAGCACCGCCGTCAGCCCCACGCACTCCGCGCCGTTGAGCCGCGACCCGAACCGGGTGAGCAGCCGGAACACCGACAGCGTGATGTCCATGGCCGCCAGGGACCGGTCGGAGACCCGCCCCTCGTGCTCCTCCTCGCGCCGGTAGGCGCGCACCGCCGACCGCCCGCGCAGCGCGCCCATCATGGCGTGCGACCGCTCGCCCATCGCGATCCGCTCGCGGGCGTAGTAGGGGCCCGAGAGCGGCAGGTACCAGCGGGCCGCCCACACGTAGACCGGCAGGGCGCACAGCCCGGCCAGGCCCAGCCGCCAGTCCAGGGCGGTCATCCCGGCCGCCGTCGACAGCACCATGGCCAGCGCGATCACCACGTCGGGGCCGTTGCGGGCGATGCCGGTGGTGACCACTGCGACGTCGTCGCCCACCCGGGACAGCAGGTCGCCGATGCGCACCCGCTCCACCTGAGCGGCGGGCATGTGCAGGACCCGGTCCATGACCCGCTCGCGCAGCCGCGCCAGGATCCGCTCCCCGGCCCGTGTCACCAGCCAGGCGCCCGCCCCGGTGAGCAGGCCCCCGAGCAGTGCCGCCGCGGCGATGATCCCGGCCGCGCGCAGCACCGCGTCCAGTCCGGCGCCGCCGGAGATGTCGTCGACCATGGTGCCCAGCGTCCAGGGGGCGACCAGGCCGACCGCGCTGCCCGACAGCACCACGACCAGGGACAGGGGCGTGCCCCAGCCGCTGCGCCGCACCCCGTCGCCGAGCACCGCCCAGGTGCGCCGGGCCGACGCGGTGGGCAGCAGGTCCGCGTGTTCGTCGATCGCGCTCACGCGGTCACCGTCCTTTCCGTGCCCGGCGCGCCCGCGCCCGGGGAACCTGCCTCTGTGCCCGGCGCCCCGCCCCGGGCGGGTCCGCCGTCCGCCGCCGTGCCCGGGAGGGCGGGACCGCGGGGTGGTGCCGCCACGCGGCGGGGCACGCCGCGGCCGGGCCGTGCCGCCGGACCGCGGTGGCGCGTCGCCGCGCGGGGGAAACTCCCGGCTGAGCGGGAGGGAAGGGGAGTCACCGCAGGACCGCCTCGGCGTAGGCGGGGTCCCGGCCGACCAGCTCGGCGTGGGTGCCCACGGTCCGGACGCGCCCCTCCTCCAGGACGACCACCCGGTCGGTGCGGGAGAGCAGCGCCGGGCTGGCGGCCACCACGAGGGTGGCCCCCGCCGGGGCGCGGTCGGCGCGGGCCCGGGTCAGTCCGCGGGCGATCGCCTCCTCGGTGACCGCGTCCACGGCGGTGGTGGGGTCGTGCAGGACCAGCACCGGCGGGTCCGCGGCCAGGGCGCGCGCCAGGGCGGCGCGCTGGCGCTGCCCGCCGGACAGGTTCGCGGCCCGGTCGGCGATGGGCCGGTCCAGGCCCTGGGCGTGCCCGGTGACCAGGTCCTCGGCCCCGGCGGCGCGCAACGCCTCGCGCAGGTGCGCCTCGTCGCGGTCGCCGCCGGTGGCCAGGTTGGTGCGCAGCGTGCCCTCGAACAGGGTCGCCCCGTGCTCCTCCACCAGGACGGCGGCGCGCAGCGCGGCCAGGTCGAGCTCGTGCACGGGCACTCCGCCCACCGCGGCCCGGCCCTCCTCGACGTCCTCGGGGACGGCCCGGCCCGACAGCAGCTCCAGCAGCGCCTCGGCGTCGCGCGGGTCGGTGGCCA
The DNA here is from genome assembly GCF_018316655.1 of Nocardiopsis changdeensis. Lineage (GTDB taxonomy): Bacteria > Actinomycetota > Actinomycetes > Streptosporangiales > Streptosporangiaceae > Nocardiopsis > Nocardiopsis changdeensis. Next base: position 4,298,099 of record NZ_CP074133.1, read on the forward strand.
GCACGCCCACGGTCTCGCCCGGGGCCAGCCGCAGGTCGACCCCGCGCAGGGTGCGGTAGGCGACCCCGTCCAGTTCCACCACGGGCTCGGCCGGGACCGGCCGCTCGCCGGGGGTGACGGCGGCGGGGGCGGTCAGCAGCCGCACCAGGCGGCGGGCCGAGGCGCGGGAGGTGGCGAAGAGCTGGCCGACCATGCCCAGGCCCTGGACGGGTTCGGCCAGGAACTGGGCCAGGCCCACCACGGTGATGAGCTCGCCGATGGTCAGCCGCCCCTCCAGCGCCATCCAGCCGGCGACCGCGGCCACGCACGCCAGGAACAGCACGCCCGCGGCCGACACCATGCCGCGGTACACGCCGTTGCTGGCCGCGGCCGACACCGAGGCGGTGAGGGCGACGCCGCTGGCCCGGCGGTAGCGGTCAGCGGCGGCGCGGCGGGCGCCCATGCCCATGAGCACGCGCAGGCCGCCGACCAGGTCGGTGGCCAGGGCGGTGGCCCCGGCGGCGGTGGCCTGCTTGGCCTCGCTGCGCCGGGTGATGCGGGCGGCGGGGAAGCGCAGCAGCAGCATCATCAGCGGCACCCCGACCAGGACGCCGATCCCCAGGGGGACGTCGATGGCCAGCAGGGCGACGGTGGTGACGGTGATCGCGCTGCCCATGGCGATGAGCCCGATCCAGGCGCGCACGTACTGGGACGCCTGCTCGGCGTCGGAGGTGGCCACGGACAGCAGTTCCCCGGCGCGCAGTCCGCTGCGCTCCCCGCGCGGGTCCAGGGCCCGGCGGGCGGCCTCCACCCGCAGCAGGTGGGCCTCGTTCTCGGCGGCCCGCATGGAGAACCGGGCGCCGATGCGGTAGGCGAGGGCCAGCACCGTGAACAGGGCGGCCATGCCCAGGACGCACAGGGCCAGGGCGCCGACGTCGCCGGTGAAGACGGCCCGGTCGATGGTGACGCCGATGGCCACGGGGACCAGGGCCTCGGCGAGCTGGTGCAGGGAGTGCAGGGCGGTGGCGCAGGCGGCGTCGCGGCGGTTGCGGCGCAGGGTGCGCCGGCCCAGGGCGCGGACGTCGGCGGGGACGCCGTCGGGGGTGCGCGCGTCGGCGGGGGCGTCGGCGGTTGCGCTCACGCGGCCGTCCCGTCCGGGCCGGGGCGTACGCCCGCCCTTGAACATGTGGTCATCCGATCGTCCCATTCCCTGTCGTCGTGCCGCGAACAGGCTAGCCAGGCCCGGACACCGCCGCGAACGCGCCCCCGCGGGGCACGGGAGGGCCCCGTGGGTCCGGCCCGCAGCGGCCCCCGTCGACCATGACCCACGTCACACGCGCGCCGGCGCGCGGGGCACCGGCCGTGCCGGAACCGCCCGCGGGCGGGGCTCACCGCATCGCCGACCCCGCGGCGCGCCGTTCATCCCGGTTTGCACCCACCCCGGAGTCCATCACTATGATTCACCTTAGGCAAGCCTAAGCTGACCGTGACCTTCCCGAGAATGATGAGGCTCCATGAACCGTGGCCCGCTGACCCGCGGCGGCGCGATCGCCGCCGGCGCGCTCTCCGTCCTGATGCTCGCCGCCTGCGGCGGCGGGGCGGCCGAGGAGCCCGACTCCCCCTCCGGCGGGGCCGCCGAGGGCTACCCCGTCACCGTCCCGACCCTCTTCGGGGACGTCACCGTCGAGGACCGCCCCGAGAACGTGGTGGCCATGGGCTGGTCCGACGCCGAGACCGCGCTCGCCCTGGGCGTGCAGCCGGTCGGCGTCGCCGACTGGCAGGCCTACGGCTCCCCCGGCGTCGGCCCCTGGGCCGCCGACCTGTTCGACTCCGAGCCCGCCCAGCTGGCCACCCTGGAGCCGAACCTGGAGGAGATCGCGGCCCTGGAGCCCGACGTCATCCTCGACACCCGCTCCGACAACAGCCGGGAGCGCTACGACCTGCTCTCCCCGGTCGCCCCGGTGATCGGCCCGCCGCCCGGCGTGGAGGTCACCTACGGCACCACCTGGCAGGAGCAGACCCGCCAGGTCGCGCTGGCCCTGAACGAGGAGGAGCGCGGCGAGGAGCTGGTCTCCGAACTGGAGGGGGAGTTCGAGGCCCTGCGCGAGGAGAACCCGGACTTCGCCGACGTCACCATCGCCGTGGGCGCCTACTTCGACGGCCAGTACGGCGCCTACGTGCCCGGCGACAGCCGCGTCGACGTGCTCCAGGACCTGGGCTTCGAGTACAAGTCCGAGATCACCGACATGGCCGACGGCGCGTTCTACGTCGACCTCAGCCCGGAGCTGGTGGAGGTCCTGGACGCCGACCTGACCATCGTCTTCCCGATCGGCGACGTCGCCGAGACGCTGAAGGAGGACCCGGTCCTGCAGGGCATCGGCTCCGCGCAGGACGAACGCCTCATCATCCTGGACGACCCGGAGCTGGCCAACGCCTTCTCCAGCGGCTCCACCCTGGGCGTCTCCTACGCCCTGGAGGGCATCGTCCCCCTCATCCACGAGGCGCTCGGCCGGGAGTGACGTCCTCCGCGAGCGCGCGGGGGCCCCGGGGCGTCCGCCCCGGGGCCCCCGGCGTTCCGGCCGGGTCCGCGCTTGACCCGACACGTGCCCGCACGTGGGGGTCCGCTGCCGGCGGGCGCACTAACGTCGCGGCATGAGCAACGCCCGCGTCCCGTCCCGCCGCGCCCGGAGGGTCCGCGCGGCCCTGCGCCGCCCCGCCGCGGCGACCGCGGTAGGCATCCTGATACTCCTGGCCGCCACGGCCTGCGCCCCGGACCGGGCCCCCGAACCGGAGCAGGCGGGCTTCGCCCCCTCCTCCGACCTGCTCACCATCGACGCCGACAACGGCGACCTGCGCGTCTCCCCCGGCGACGTCGACGAGGTCGAGGTGACCCGCTGGATCTCCTCCGGCTCCCTGCTGGGCTCCCCCGAGGCCGACTGGGGCCTCACCGGCGACACCCTCCGGCTGCGCGTGCGCTGCGGGGCCTTCACCGACTGCGAGGCCGAGTACGAGGTGATCGTCCCGGAGGGCACCACCCTCACCGTGGTGAGCGGCAGCGGCGACATCACGGCCTTCGGCTTCGTCCGACCCCTGACCGCGACCAGCGGCGACGGCCGCGTCTCGGTCTCCGACACCATCGGTCCCCTCACCATGGCCAGCGACGGCGGCGACCTCATCGGCCGGGGGCTCGCCTCGGACGAGGTGGAGGCCGTCACCGCCGACGGCGACGTCGACCTGGAGCTCACCGCCGTCCCCGACGCCGTGACGGTGCGCACCGGCGACGGCGACGCCGACATCACGCTGCCCGAGGCCGCCTACGCCGTGGACGCCTCCTCCGGCGAGGGCGAGGTGGTCACCGAGGTCGACACCGACCCCGGCAGCGCGCACCGCGTGGACGCCGCCGCGGGCGGCGACCGCGTCCGCCTGCTCACCGGCCCGGTCTGAACCTGCCGGAGCCGACGCGCGCCGTGGGCGGTGTGTGCTGTGGGCGGTGTGTGCCGTGGGCAGTGCGCGCCGTGGGTGGTGTGCGCTGTGGGCGGTGTGCGCTGTGGGCGGTGTGTGCCGCGACCGGCACCACCGTCGGCACGTGTCGCGACCGGTGCGTGCGGTGGGCGCCCCGCCCGGGGCCACCGCCGTCGGGGCATGCCCCGCCCCGCGATTCCTCGGTCGGTCCGTGCGGCCCGGGACCGCCGCCGCGGATCAGGCGGGCGGGGGCCGGTGGGACGCCAGCCGGACCAGCAGCTCGTCCACCAGGGCCGCCTCGCCCGGGGTCAGCAGCCCGCCGGCCCCGCCCCGGGACAGCAGCACCCGCAACGCGTTGGCGTGGGCGGACACCCCGGTGTCACCGGCGCCCTCCGTCCGCGCGGGGCCGGTGACCACGGCGGCCAGCACGGCCTCGCGCACCGCCTCCGACAGGCGCGGGTCGTCCGCGCCCCGCTCGATGAGGCGCAGCACCACACCCCTCCCGGCGGTGTGGATCATCTCCGCCGCGGTCTCGGCGTCGACCGCCAGCCGCCCGGCCTCGGCGACCCGGCCGACCAGCCCCCGCAGGATCTCCTGCGCCCGGGCCGCCGCCTCCCCTCCTCCGCCGCCGGAGGCGCCGGGAGCGTACATCAGCACGTAGTGGGCGGGGTTGTCCAGCCCGAAGCGGACGTGCAGGTCCCAGCCCGCCCGCAGGTCCTGGACCGGGTCCCCGGTGGCGACCTGGGCCTGCTTCCCGGCCAGGTAGCGGTCGAACCCGTCGGCGGCCACGGCGTCGAACAGCCCGGCCATGTCCCCGAACAGCCGGTAGAGGGTGGGCGGCTGCACCCCGGCGGCGGCGCTCACCGAGCGCGTCGTGACGGCCTCGCGCCCCTGGCGGGTGAGGATGTCCGCGGCGGCGTCGATCACGCGCCGCCGTGTGTCCTGCCTGTCTCCCATGCACTCCAGGGTATCGGCGGTAACAGCGACCCGTTATCCCTTCTAACGCCCGCGTCCCCGGCGGCCTCCCGACCGGCCGGGTACGGCGCCGCGGTGGACCGGTCCCGGCCCACCGCGGCGCCCTCCCTCAGTGCAGCGTCCCCACCGGCCCCGAGGGGAGGTTCCTCCCCAGGGGCCGGGGGTCGGCCAGCTCCCCGTCGCGGACCACCACCCGTCCGCCCACGACCACCGTGCGGGCCCGGCCCGTCAGCTCGCGGCCCTCATAAGGGGTGTAGTCGGTGGCCATGTGCAGGTCCCCGGTGCGCACCGTCCACCGGGCGGCCGGGTCCCACAGCACGATGTCGGCGTCCGCCCCCGGAGCCAGCACCCCCTTGCGCGGGTACAGGCCGTTGAGGCGCGCCGGGGCGGCCGCCACCAGCTCCACGAACCGGGTGGCGGGCAGCCCCCGCGCCGCCACGTACTCCGAGTACAGCACCGCCAGGCGGGTCTCGACCCCGGGCAGCCCGTTGGGCATGGCGCGCACGTCGTGGCGGTAGCGCTCCTTCTGCGCGGTGTCGTAGCAGCAGTGGTCGCTGCCCACCGTGCTGATCTCGCCGGTGAACAGGTGCCGGCCCAGTCCCTCGACGGTGGCACGCGGGCGCAGCGGAGGGCAGCACACGAACCGCTCGGGGTGCTCGCCCGCGTAGGCGGACTCGTCCAGCACCAGGTGGTGGGCGACCGCCTCGCTGTAGGCGCGCCGTCCGCGCCGCCGGGCCGCCGCGACCAGTTCGACGGCCTCGGGCGAGGACTGGTGGACGAAGTACACGGGCGCGTCCACGGACTCGGCGATCGCCAGCACCTCGGCGACCGAGGCCGTCTCGGCGAGCCCGGGCCGGGTGTCGCCCATGTGCTCGGCCCCCGTGCGGCCGCGGGCCCCGCTCCGCTCCTGGGCCTCCTCGATGATGTGGTCGGCCTCGCAGTGGATCACCACCATGCCGCCGGTGGCGCTCACCGCCTTCATGGTCCGCAGCACCGTGTACTCGTCGGCCATGGTCTCACCGCGGTAGGTGGTGAACATCTTGACGGTGCTCACCCCCAGCCCCGCCATGGCGCGCAGCTGCTCCTCGGTGGTGTCGTCCCAGGTCACCACGCACCCGTGCAGGGCGCTGTCGCACAACCCCTGCGCGGCGGCCCCGCGCCGCTCCAGCACGGCCTCCAGGGGGTCCTGCCCCGGCCGGGGGATCGCGAAGTCCACGATGGTGGTGGTGCCCCCGAAGACCGCGGCGGTGGTGCACCCCCGGTAGTCGTCCAGGGAGGTGAACTCGCCCGAGGTGAAGCCGACGTGGCAGTGGGGGTCGACGCCGCCCGGCAGCACGAGCAGGCCGGTCGCGTCGACCTCCTCGGGGCGGGACCCGTCCGGGGCGGGGGCGCCGGGCTCGGCCAGCGCCGTCACCCGGCCCGCGGAGACGAACACGTCGGCCGCGCCCTGCCAGCCGGCGTTGACGACGGTGCCCCCGCGGACGACGAGGTCGGCGGCGCTCACAGCTCCTCCCCGGCGGCCAGGTGGGCGCGCCAGCCGCCCCGGTCGCTGATGTCGCTCACCCCGGGCAGGCCCAGGGAGGCGGCGCGCATGCGCATGGCCAGCGCCCCCGACCCGTCGGCCATCTCCACCACCCCCAGCTCCAGCTCCTCGGGCTCCTCGGGCAGCAGGCGCTCGCGCAGCTGCGCGTACTCCACCTCGTACAGCTCCCCGGGGACGGCGCGCCCGTCCTCCCCGACCGGGTGCAGGCCCGGGAACTCGTCGCGCACGGAGTAGAAGCGGTAGCGCGGCGCGGTCAGCGCCGGGCCCAGGAACCGCGCCCCCTCCAGGGCGTGGCTGATCTCTCCGCCGGACATGGCCTGGCCGTTGACGAACATGCGGACGGTGGTCACCGGTTCTCCTCGGGGTCTCGGTGTGCGGGGACGGGGCGGCGGGCGGCCGCGCGGGCGCGCTCCGCCGCGGGGTCGGGGACGGGGACGGCGTCGAGCAGCGAGCGGGTGTAGGGGTGGGTGGGCGCGGTGTAGACCTGCTCGCGGTCGCCCAGTTCGACCACCCGCCCGGAGTTCATGACGGCGACCCGCCCGCAGAGGTGGTGGACGACCGCCAGGTCGTGGGCGATGAAGAGCAGCGCCAGCCCGAGCTTCTCCCGCAGGTCGCAGAACAGGTCCAGGACCTGGGCCTGCACGGAGACGTCGAGCGAGGCCACGGGCTCGTCGCAGATGAGCAGGTCCGGTCCGACCGCCAGGGCACGGGCGATGGCGATGCGCTGGCGCTGGCCGCCGGAGAAGGAGCGCGGGTAGCGGTCCAGGTGCTCGGACCCCATGCCCACCGTCTCCAGGATCTGGACGGTGCGGTCCCGGCGGCGCGCCCGGTCGGGCTCGATGCCGTGGACGTACATGCCCTCGCCCACGAGCTCGGCCACGGTCATCCGCGGGTTGAGCGAGGAGTAGGGGTCCTGGAACACCATCTGGACCCGCCGCCGGATGGCGCGCAGCTCCCGGCCCCGGGCCCCGGTGACGTCCCGGCCCGCCACCAGGACCCGGCCGGAGTCGGGGCGCACGAGCCCGGCGACGCAGCGCGCGGTGGTGGACTTGCCCGACCCCGACTCGCCGACGAGCCCCAGCGCCTCCCCCCGGCCCACGGTGAAGGACACGTCGTCGACCGCGCGGGTCCCGGCGTTCCCGGGGAAGGTCTTGACCAGGTTGCGGGCCTCCAGGAGGGGGGCCTCCCCTGCGGTGTTCACAGTGCTTCTCCCTCGGAGGCGGCGGGGACGGGGGCTCCGGCGCCCAGCCGGCGGCCGGGCCGGTCGCCGATGCGGGGGACGGCGTCGAGCAGGGACCGGGTGTAGGGGTGGGACGGGGCGGTGTAGAGCCGGTCCACGTCCGCCTCCTCCACGATGAGCCCGTGGCGCATGACGGCGACCCGCTGGGCGAACCCGGCGACGATGCCCAGGTCGTGCGTGATGAGCAGGACCGCCATGCCCCGCTCCCGGGCCAGCCCCTCCAGGAGTTCCAGGACCTGGGCCTGGACGCGCACGTCCAGCGCGGTGGTGGGCTCGTCCGCGATGAGCAGCCGCGGTTCGGCGATCACCGCGATGGCGATGACCACGCGCTGGCGCATGCCCCCGGAGAACTGGTGCGGGTAGTCGTCGAAGCGCCGGCCGGGGTCGGCCACCCCGAGCCGGCCCAGCAGGTCCACGGCGCGGCGCCGCGCCTCCCGCCGCCCCACGCCCCGGATCCGCAGCGGCTGGGTGATCTGCCAGCCCACGGTCTTGACGGGGTTGAGCGAGGCCAGCGGGTCCTGGAAGACGAGGCCGGCGCGGGCGCCGCGCACGCGGCGCACCTCCCGCGGCGCCATCTCCAGGACGTCGTCCCCCTCCAGCAGGATGCGTCCGCCGGTGCGGGCCTCGGGGTCCAGGCGCAGGACCGAGCGGGCGGTCACGGACTTGCCGGACCCGGACTCTCCCACCAGGGCGACCCTCTCGCCCGCGGCGACCGCGAGGTCCACGCCGCACACGACCTGTACCGGCCCCTCCGGGCCCGGGTAGGACACGGTCAGCCCGCGGATGTCCAGCAGCGGGCTACCTTCCGTGGGGTGCGCGCTCATCGGCGCCCTCCCGTTCTCAGGGTGGGGTCGGTGCGCACGCGGAGCCAGTCACCGACCAGGTTGAAGGCGACCGCGGTGATGGCGATGGCCAGTCCGGGGAAGAGCACCGTCCACCACGCGGTGACGGCGGTGTCGCGCGAGGCCGCGATCATCGCGCCCCACTCGGAGGCGGGCACCTGGGCGCCCACGCCGACGAAGGACAGGCCGGAGATCACGAGCATCACGGCCGACACGTCCAGGGTGGTCTGGACGTACAGGGCGCTCAGGGAGTTGGGGAGCACGTGGCGCAGGACCAGGCGGGTGCGGGACACGCCCAGGACCCGCGCGGACTCCACGAACTCGGCGTCGCGCACCTCGCGGACCAGGGTCCGCACCAGCCGGGCGTAGCCCGGCCACCAGGTGGCCGCCAGGGCGATCACGGCCGACTGCAGGCTCGGCCCCATGGCGGCGGCCAGGCCCAGGGCCACGACGATCGCGGGCAGGGAGAGGCCGATGTCGCAGATCCGCATGAGGACCTCGTCGACGATCCGGCCGCCCAGCGCGGCGGCCGTGCCGATCACGGTGCCGATCAGGGTGGCCGCGGCGATGACGGCGACGGTGGCCAGCAGGGTGGTGCGCCCGCCGGCCAGGATGCGGCTGAGGATGTCCCGGCCGTTGGCGTCGGTGCCCAGCCAGTACTCGGCGCCCGGCGGGACCAGGGCGTCGGGCAGGTTCACGGCGTAGGGGTCCATCGGGGCCAGGTAGGGGCCTACCAGGGCCAGGAGGACCATGAGCCCGGCCGTGCCCAGGGCGATCCGGTCGATGGCGGTGGTGTGCCCGCGCCGGTCTCCGCCGAGGCGGGCCAGGAGGGCGCGCGGTCCCGCGGACCGGGCGGGAGCGGGTGTGGTGGTGGTCATGTGCGCTCCCCGGCGGTGTCGAAGGCCTGGGCGGCGGACTCGTCCGCGACCGCGCGACCGCGCCGCCCGCCCCGCCGCAGGCGCGGGTTGAGCCACAGCTGGAGCAGGTCGACGGCGAAGTTCGCGAGGATGAAGACGACCCCGATCACCAGGACGGCGCCGATGACGGCGTACAGGTCGTTCTGTAGGACGGCGGTGACGGAGTAGGCCCCCACGCCCACGCGGCCGAAGATGGACTCCACCAGGACGGTGGACCCCAGCATCCAGCCCAGCTGCATGCCCAGGATGGTGCTGGTGGGCACCAGGGCGTTGCGCAGGCCGTGGGAGACGACCACCCGCCACTCGGAGGCCCCGGTGGCGCGGGCCAGGGTGATGTAGTCGGCGTCCAGGGCGCCGATCATGGTCGAGCGCAGTGTCCGGGTGACCACCGCGACGTAGGACGCGGCCAGTGTCACCGCGGGCAGCGCCAGGTGGCTCAGCGCGTCGGCGAAGGCGGCGAGGTCCCCGGCCAGCAGGGCGTCGACCGTGGTCATCCCCGTCACGGCGGGGACGCTCGCACCGAAGCCCAGGTGCCCGGTGAGGGGGAACAGCCCCCAGCGGGCGGACAGGAACGCCTGGAGTATCAGGCCCAGCCAGAAGACCGGGACGGCGGCCCCGAGCAGGGCGACCAGGCGCGCGGCCAGGTCGGCCGCCCGGCCCCGCCGGTAGGCGGAGACCACCCCCAGGGGGAGCGCGACGGCGATGTTGACGAGCATCGCGGCGCCCACCAGCTCCACCGACGAGGGCAGCACCCGGCCGATGTCGTCGAGGACGGGCCGCTGGGTGAAGACCGAGGTGCCCAGGTCCCCCTGGGCAACGCGGCCGATGTAGGAGACGTACTGTTCGGGGACCGGCCGGTCCAAGCCCAGCCGTTCGCGGGCGGCCTCGACCTGTTCCGCGGTGGCGTTGCGGCCGGCCGCGGCACGCGCCGGGTCCCCGGGCAGGACCTGGGTCATGAGGAACGTGACGGTGATGAGGCCGGCCAGGACCAGGATCATCATGCCCAGCCTCCGGGCGATGAACGAGAGCACCGTGCCTCCCCTTCCGGGTGGTGGTTCTGCGGGGGTGCGGGCGGCGCCGCGCCTTCCGGCGCCGCCCGGGGCGGGCCTCAGCCCTTGCTGATGCGGTACACGTCCACGGTCTGGTGGTGGGCGGGGTCGTAGGCGTAGCCCGAGACCCCCTCGCCGATCACGGTGACGTACTGCGGGTTGGACAGGACCATGGCCGCGTGGTCGTCGGCGATGATGTCCTGCGCCTCGTTGTAGGCCTCGCACCGCTCGTCGGGATCGGTCGCGGTCTGGCCGCGCTCGACGAGGGCGTCGACGTCCTCATCGGAGTAGCCGCCGAAGTTCAGCCCGCCGCCGGCGTTGGAGGAGTGGAAGCCCTGGTACAGCACGGCGGAGGCGTCGGGGAAGGCCGGGAAGGAGTAGATCATCCCCAGGTCCGGGACGTCCTCCGGGGCGGAGGTCATCTCGATGTACTGCGGGTAGGTGATGGCCTGGAGCGTCAGGTCGACGCCGACGTCGGCGAGGTTGGACTGGAGCAGGGTCGCGGCCTGCTCCATCTCGGCCGTGGCCTCCAGGTAGGTCATGGTCAGGGAGGTGCCCTCCAGCCCCTCGTCGGCGAGGATCTCCCGCGCCCTGTCGGGGTCGAAGGAGGGCCGGGCCACGTCGGGGTCGTGGCAGGGCATCCCGGCGGCCAGGACCCCGCGGGCGGGCTCCCCGGCGCCCTTGAGGATGCTCTCCACGTGCTGGTCGTAGTCGTAGGCGTAGGAGACGGCCTCGCGCAGCGCCCGCTGCTCGGTCTCGCCCTTGCCGGTCATGTCGAACAGGGCGTAGAGCTGCACGTTGGTGTCGGCGCGGTCGACGGTGAACCCCTCGGCCTCCAGGGCCTCCCAGTCCTGGGGGGAGATGTCCATGGCGATGTCGATCTCGCCCTGGCGCAGGGCGGTGGCCTGGGTGGAGGCCTCGGCGAGGTAGCGGAACACGACGTTGCGGGCCTGCCCGTCGACCCCGCCCCAGTAGTCTCCGAACAGCTCGAAGGAGGCCTCCTGGTTGGGTGTGTACCCGGTCAGGCGGTAGGGGCCCGACCCGGCGTCGTTGGCCGACAGCCACTGCTGGCCGTCGTCGCCGCCCGCGTTCTCCTCCACCAGGTCGGCGTTGAGCAGGTACACCCGGCTCAGCGCGGACAGGAACGGGGCGGAGGGCTCGGACAGGGTGATGGTCACCCCGGTGTCGCCGTCGGCCTCGGCCGACTCGTAGGCGGACAGGAACGAGGCCACGCCGATCTGGAGGCGCTGGACGCGGTCCAGGGTGTAGACGACGTCGGCGGCGGTGAGCGCGGACCCGTCGTGGAAGACCACGTCGTCGCGCAGGGTCAGTTCGATGGTGGTGCCGTCCTCCGACACCGTCCACTCCGAGGCCACCGAGGGGACGAGCTCGGTGCCCTCGAACCGGACCAGGGTGTCGTAGGCCGGGCGGACCACCTCGTTGACGGTGGAGTTGTCGGCCTGGACCGGGTCGAACGTGGCCGGGGGCTCGTTCTCGGCGATGACCAGCGAGGCGGCCCGCAGGTCCGCGCCCGCTCCCCCCTGCCCGCCGCCGCAGGCGGTGATCAGCAGGGAGGCCGCAAGGAGGGTCGCGCCAGCGGCGGCGCGGCGCCCGGCGGGTCCGCCCGGACGCGGTGTGTGGTGTCGGCTCGGCCGACCGTGGAAGTGTCTCACTGGGGATTGCCTGCCCTTCGTCCTGTGGAGGTCCTGGTGCGGGACCGCCTGCCCCGACGGCGCCCGGGGGCGCCACGGGCCGTGCGCGGGGCGTGCGCTGCGGCCTCGGTACAGCGGGAACGGGACTTCGCGTCCGTGTCCCGCCGGGGGTTCGTCCGCGCGGGCGCGGTGCGCCCGCGCGGACGACTCGTGCTGCGGTCCGGCCCGGGGCGCTCAGGCCCCGGGGTCCGCACCGGTGTGCGCCGTCCTCTCCGGGGTGGGGCTCCAGGTACCGTCGGCGGCGACCTCCACCCCGTAGTGCTCACGGGCGGCGCGGGCGGTGACGTAGCCGTCCAGGACGTCGGCGACCACCGCCTCGGGGTCGCGCTCCAGGGGGTCGCCGTAGCCGCCGCCCCCGGCGGTCCGGTTGGCGAACCGGTCCCCGGCGGCCATGGGCGCCCGGTACATGCCCACCCGCTTCTCCCGGTCCGTGCCGGGCCACAGGTCCATGTGGCTGGGCTCGGGCTCGTGGCCCCCGTGCATGGCCCAGGGCCGGGTCTTGCTCTTCTTCTTCATGGACAGGACCTCGCCGGGCGCCGTGTAGCGCACCACCCGCTCCACGCCCAGGCCGCCCCGGTGGCGGCCCGGGCCGCCGGAGTCGGGGATCAGCTCGACCTTCTCGTGGAAGAGCGCGGCCTTGTGCTCCAGCACCTCGACGGGGGTGTTGCGCACCGTGGTCTGGGAGGGGTGCTGCTGGGCGGTGCCCCCGTCGTGGTCGCGGGCCGCGCCCCAGCCGATGCCCTCGTTGTTGCTGACCACGTAGTCGCGTCCGGTCCGGGGGTCGTTGCCCAGGGCCATGAACCCGGGCTCGTCCCCGCCGCTGGAGGCGGGGAGGCTGTCGATGACCCCCGCCAGCGCCTTGTAGATCAGCTCGAACGCCACGATGGCGCTCCACTGGGTGAAGGTCGCCGCGGGGTAGACCGCGTGGAAGAACGTGCCGGGGTCGGCCACGACCTTGAGCGGGCGGAAGTGCCCGGCGTTGGTCGCCTCGTCGCGCGTGGTCAGCCCCTTGAAGGCGGCCTTGGCCAGGCCCAGGGTGGAGCCGATGGGCAGGTTGACCGGGCCCGCCACGGCGCCGGAGGACCCGTTGAAGTCGACGGTCATCTCGTCGCCGGCGATGGTGACCTCCACCGCGATGCGGATGGGGTCGTCGGTGACGTAGTCGTCGTCGACGTAGTCCACCGCGCTCCACGTGCCGTCGGGCAGGGCGGCCACCGCGCGTCGGGCGACCCGCTCCCCGTGCTCGATGACCTGGTGGACGGCCTGCTCCACGGTGTCGCCGCCGAACTTCTCCCATACCTGGCGCAGCCGCTCCTCACCGGTGCGCAGCGCGGCGAGCTGGGCGTGGAAGTCGCCGATGGTGGCCTCGGGGAGGCGGGAGTTGAACCGGATCAGCTCCAGGATGTCGCGGACCACCTCGCCGTCGGCGACGATCCGGGTGCCGGGGAAGATCAGCCCCTCCTGGTGCATGTCGGTGGAGTCCAGGACGTACCCGGCCTCCTTCGCGCCCAGGTCCATCCAGTGCGCCCGCACCGCCAGGTAGGCGGCGGGCCCCTCGTGGCCGTCCCGGAAGACGGGGGCGCAGAGCATGGCGTCGTAGGAGTGGGCGCCGCTCCAGTACGGGTAGTTCATGAGGTAGACGTCGCCGGGGCGCATCGCCCCCTCCCCCACGTACTCCACCAGCTTCAGGAGCGCGTGGTCGTTGGCGCCCAGGAAGTGGGTGATGCCCGCGGCCTCGGCCATGAGCCGGCACGTGGAGTCGTAGATGGAGATCCCGAAGTCGAGCACGTCGTAGATAACGGGGTTGAACGCCGACCGCACCAGGGTGCGGCGCATCTGCTCGGCGACGGAGTGGACGTAGTTGCGGATGACCTCGACGGTGGCACCGTCCAACGGTGCCGCGTTGGCGCTCACTCCTGCTCCTCCCGGTCGGTGTCGCTGTCCGTGCCGGCCGCGGTGACCAGCAGGTGTCCGTAGGCGTCCAGGGTCAGGACCTGGTCCCCGAACAGGACGGTGGTGGCGGTGCCCTCCTCGACGATGGCCGGCCCCGCCACCCGGTGGCCGGGCGCCAGGTCCTCGCGCCGGTGGACGGCGAACTCCGCCACCGCGCCGGTCGCCAGGTCGAAGGCCTTGCGGGAGCCGCAGGCGACGGCGGGTCCCCGGGCGGGCTCCTGCGGGGCCAGGGCCGGCTTGGGCAGGCGGCCCACGGCGCGCACGCGCACGGTCATGACCTCGCAGGGCTCGTCCATGGCGTGGCCGTAGCGGGAGCGGTGCAGGGCGTGGAACCGGTCCCGGACCGCCGCGGCGGTGTCGCCGGGCTCCAGGTCGATGCCCAGCGTGTGCTCCTGGCCGCGGTAGCGCACGTCCACCCGGCGGACCAGGCGGCCCTGCTCCTCGCGGATGCCCTGCTCGGCCAGGACCGCGCGGGCCTGGTCCTCCAGCTCCCCGAACACGGGTGCCAGGCCGGCGAGGCGGTCCTCGTCCAGGGGGCGCAGGACCGTGCCGGAGAACTCGTATTCCAGGTCGGACATCAGCATGCCGAAGGCGGAGAACGCCGCCGGGACGCGCGGCACGACCGTCGTGGCGATGCCCATCTCGCGGGCGAGCATGGGGCCCAGCATCGGGCCGGCGCCTCCGAAGGCCAGCAGGGTGAACTCCCGCGGGTCCAGGCCGCGCTCCACCGTGATCTCGCGCAGCGCGCCCACCGAGCGGGCCATCATCACGCGGAAGACGCTGGCCGCCGCCTCTGCGGTGTCCACGCCCAGGGGTTCGGCGATCCTGTGCCGGACGGCCTCGGCCGCCGCGTCGGCGTCCACGCCCATCCGGCCGCCCAGGAACTCCGCGGCGTCCAGGTAGCCCAGGGTGAGGGCGGCGTCGGTGACCGTGGGCTCCGTCCCGCCCTGCCCGTAGGCGACCGGGCCGGGCACGGCCCCCGCGCTGTGCGGGCCCACGCGCAGCAGGCCGTCGTCGACCCAGGCGATGGAGCCTCCCCCGGCTCCGATGGTGCGCAGGTCGAAGATCGGGATGAGCAGCGGGAAGCCGTCGATGTCGGCCTCGTGGACCTCGCTGGGCTCGCCGTCCACGATCACGCACGAGTCGATGCTGGTGCCGCCGACGTCGAAGGAGAGCAGGCGGTCGATGCCCAGCACCGAGGCGAGGTGCCCCGCCCCCACCACGCCTCCGGCCGGCCCCGACAGGACCGTGGTCAGCGGCGCGGACCTGGCCAGGCCGGAGGTCATCGCGCCGCCTCCCGAGCGCATGATGTGCAGCGGGTCGGCCAGCCCCTTGTCGCGCAGCCCCGCCTCCAGCGCGCTGATGTAGTCGTTCAGGACCGGGCGGATGTAGGCGTCCATGACGGCGGTGCTGGTGCGCTCGTACTCGCGGTACTCGCGGGTGATGTCCGTCGACAGCGACACCGACACGTGCGGGAAGGCCTCCCGCAGGACGGCGCCCGCGCGCTGCTCGTGCTCGGGGTTGGCGTAGGAGTGCAGGAAGCACACGGCGATGGAGCCCAGCCCGTGCTCCTCCACCAGGACCCGGCCCGCCTCGCGCACCGCGTCCTCGTCCAGGTCCCGCACCACCCCGCCCTGGGCGTCCATCCGGCCGGGGACCCCCAGGCGGTGGCGCCGGGGCACCAGCACCGGGGGCGGGGCGTAGGAGAAGTCGTACATGTGGTCGGCGGGGATGGCGGCGCGGGCGACCTCGAACAGGTCGCGGAAGCCCTCGTTGGTGATGATGCCGACGTCGGCGCCGCGCCGCTGGAGGATGGCGTTGAGCCCCAGGGTCGTGCCGTGCACGAAGGCGGCCACCGGCGCCAGGTCCTCGGCCAGGCCGCGGACCGCCTCCATCACCCCGGCGGCGGGGGCGGCGGGCGTGGTGGAGGCCTTGTGCAGGCTCACCCGGCCGGTGGTCTCGTCGTAGGCGAGGGCGTCGACGAAGGTGCCGCCGATGTCCACCGCCAGACGCAGCGGTCGCTCGTTGGTGTCCGTCACTTGCGGCCTCCTGGGAAGGTCTTCGGAAGGTCGTTGCGGACCACGCCGCCCGCCTGGAGGACCAGGGGGATGTCGTGGAGCGCGGTGATGTCGGAGGTGGGGTCGGCGCCCACCGCGATGAGGTCCGCGGCGTACCCCGGGGCGACCCGGCCGATCCCGTCCTCCAGCCCGACCAGGCGGGCGGCGTTGACGGTCGCGGCCTGGAGGGACTCCAGCGGGGAGAGCCCGGCCAGGGTGAGGAACTCCATCTCCCGCACCTGGGTGACCGTGCCGTCCATGGGCTCGCCCGGCGGGTAGTCGGTGCCGGTCACGATGGTGATCCCGGGCGCCTCGGGGTCCAGGGGGTCGGTGCGGCGCACCGCCGCCGCGCGGCGGATGCTCTCCAGGTGCTGTGGGCCGACCCGCATGGCCAGCTCGATCTGCCACTCGGAGAAGTCGTGGGCGCGCATCCAGTCCGGGCACCGGGTCACGGTGAGCGTGGGGGTGAGGAAGACGCGGCGCCGGGCCATCTCCGCCACGGTGGCCTCGTCGAGGTCGTAGCCGTGCTCGAAGCCGCGGACCCCGCAGGCCATGGCCTCCCGGATGGCCTCGGAGCCGCCCGCGTGGGCGACGACGTAGGTGCCGTGCTCCCGGGCGGCGCGGACGGCGGCGCGCATCTCCTCCTCGGAGGTCTGGGAGCCGTTGAAGGTCTCCCCCAGGTGCGCGATGCCGCCGGTGATGAAGATCTTGATGTGGTCGGCGCCGGCGTCCAGCTCGGTGCGGGCCGCCTTGAGGAACTCGTCGTGGCCGTCGGCGAAGACGCTCAGCCCGCCCTTGCCGTGGCCGCCGGTGGTGGAGACCGCCTTCCCGCCTCCCATGATGCGCGGGGCGGGGGCCCAGCCCTTGGCTGCGGCGTCCCGCAGCAGCAGGTCGGCGCGGTTCTGCTCGCCCAGGGTGCGCACGGTGGTGACCCCGGCGCGGAGCGCGTCGCGGGCCCGGGCCGCGGCCCGCAGGACGGTGGTGGCCGGGTTCTCGCCGTAGTCGGCGGCGTCGAAGGGGTACAGGACCGACAGGTGGGTGTGCACCGAGATCAGGCCGGGCATCAGGTGGCGTCCGCCCAGGCTCAGGACGGCGGCGCCGGGCGGCGGGGCGTCGTCCCCGATCCGGGCGATACGGCCGTCGCGGATCTCGACGGTGCGGTCGCGCGCCACCGAGCCGGTGAGGACGTCGACCACATGGGCGTCGGTCAGCCACAGGGAGGCGTCGGAGCCCTCCTGCCCTGCGGCGGGTCGGGCGCGGTTGTGGTTCAGCACGGTGCGGTTCCCTTCTCGGTGTGTGCGGGGGCGGCGGGGTCGGCGTCCCCGGCTGGGGCCGTCAGCCGGTCGGGGGCGAAGGCGGAGACGTCGATCCGCGGGCGCTCGCCCCGGATCATGCGGGCCAGGGTCTCCCCCCACAGGGGGGCGAAGGTGAAGGCGTAGGTGCCGCCCGCGACGTACAGGCCCTCCCGGCCGGGCACCGGCCCGATCACCGGCATCTCGTCGGGGGTGGCGGCCAGGGGCCCGGCCCACATGCGCAGCAGCCGCAGGCGGGCCAGGAAGGGCAGGATGCGGACGGCCTGGGCGACGTTGCCCGTGAGCCCGGCGACACCGGCGGAGCTGCGCCCGTCCAGGTCCATGCGGCGGGCGGGCCAGCCGCCGCCCAGCAGCAGGTTCCCGGCGGTGACCTGCTTGACGGACATGCCCTCGCCGATGTGCTGCACCAGGTGGTGCAGCACGGGCCGCTCCCGGACCGTGACGTGCATCTGGATGGCGACGGGCGACATCCTCATGTCCACCCCCGCCAGGGCGCTGACGTCACTGATCCAGGGGCCGGCGGTGTTGACCACCACCGGTGTGTCGTGGCGGCCGCGCGGGGTGCGCACCCGCCAGGCCGGTCCGCGCCGCTCCAGGCCCGTGACGGGGGTGAAGGCCTCCACACGGGCGCCCAGGCGGCGGGCCGCGGCCAGGTAGGCGGGGGCGGCCTTGAGCGGGTTGGCGTAGCCGTCGTGCGGGCACCACGTGGCGGCGGTGACCGTGGGCCCCAGCAGCGGCAGGGCGTCGCGGGCGGCGTCGCCGTCCAGGAGCTCGGTCCGCAGCCCGGCGCGGCGCTCCCACACGTGCTTGGTGCGCAGCTCCCGGCGCTGTTCGGCGGTCTCGGCGACCATGAACCCGCCGTTCCTGCGCACCTCCAGGTCCGCGTCGAGCCGCTCCTCGGCCAGGGCCCACAGCCCGTCGGCGGCCTTCTGCGCGGGGAGCAGGGCCTCGCTGTCCAGGGGGACCGCCTGCCCGGGGCGGCGGGTGTGCACCGCCTGGATGTGCAGGTTCCCGGCGGTGGTGCCCGACCCCTCGCGGTTGGGGGCGCCGCGTTCGAGCACGAGGACGGACAGGCCCGCCTCGGCCAGTTCCAGGGCGGTGGCGGCACCGAGCACGCCGGCGCCGACGATCACCGCGTCGTAGGCGTTCACACGTCCTCCCCGGGGGTGTCGGCCAGTTCCAGCACGGCGGCGAGCGGCAGCGGGCGCAGGGGCACCCGGGCGGGGACCGTCCCGGTGCCCGGGCCGCCGGCGCGCAGCGCCTCCAGGGCGGGGCCGCACTCGCGCGCCTGGCACAGGCCCATCCCGGCGCGGGTGCCGCCCTTGACGGCGGGGACGTCGGAGCCGCCCTCGGCGGCGGCCGCCGCGCGCACGGCGTCGGCGGTGACGCACTCGCAGCGGCACACCAGCGTGGGCCCGGGCAGCCGGCGGGCCAGCGCGGGGACGAGCTCGGCGGGCGCCGGGTACAGGGCGGCCGTCAGGCGGGTGAACCCGGCCAGCGACGCCAGGTGCACGGCCAGCCGGCGGCGCTCGCCCCGGTCGGGGGCGCGGCCGGAGGAGGCGAGGATGTCCAGTGCGGCCGCCCGGCCGCGGGCCAGCGCGGTGGGCGCCCCCGCCGCGCCCGCGGCCTCGCCGACCACGTACACGTGGGGGACGGAGCTGCGCCCGGTCGGGGTGAGCCGGGGCACGGTGTCCCCGGTGGCCGGGTCCCGGTCCACGGCGCAGCCCAGGAGCCGGGGCAGGTCGGCCTGCGGGCGGAACCCGTAGCCGACGCAGAGCAGGTCCACGCCGTGGCGGGCCACGACCCGTTCGGGGTCGGAGAAGCGGGTCAGGGTGACCGCCTCCACGCGGTCCGCGCCGTGGGCCCGCGCCACGACGGTGTCCTGGTGGACGCGCACCCCGTGCCGCGCCAGGCGGGCGGCGTAGGAGGCCAGCTCCGCCAGGCGGGCGGGGAAGCGCAGTGCGCCCAGGGAGGCCGGGCCCGGGGTGTAGGGGCGCCCCGCCTCGGCGACGGCCACGACCCGTACCCCGCGTTCCAGGAGCGCGCAGGCCACCGGCAGGAGGAAGGGTCCCGAGCCGGCGACCACGGCGCGGCGGCCCAGGCGGACGCCCTCGGCGGACATGTGCTGGGCCAGGCCCGGTGTGACGACGCCGGGGAGCTGCCAGCCGGGGAAGGGTACGGAGCGCTCGTAGGCTCCGGTGGCGGCGACCACCCACCGCGCCCGGACGCGGACGGCCGCGCCCCCGGGGGAGGCGGCCAGCAGGGTGCGGCGGTCGTCGTCCACCCCCCAGACCGTGTGCCCGGACAGGACGCGCACGCCGGCGGCGCGCACCCGGGCGACCAGGCGCCCGCCCTCGGGCCGGTGGTCGCCCACCGCGTCCAGGACCTCGGGGCCGGGGCGGCGGTAGTACTGCCCGCCGGGTTCGGCCTGCTCGTCCAGGAGCAGGACGTCGAGTCCGGCGCGGGCCAGTTCCAGCGCGGCCGCGAGCCCGGCGGGGCCCGCCCCGACCACGGCGGCGTCGGCGGTCAGCGCCGCGGGCGCGGCGGTGTCGGCGCTCATGTGTCCTCCCCCGAGGCCGCGGTGTCGATGCGCATGCCCTCGCGCACCCGCTCCAGGCAGGCCCGGACGTGGGGGCGGGCGTCCACCGTGACCTCGCACTCCAGGCACACGCCCATGCCGCAGTAGGGGCCGCGGTCCCGTCCCGAGACCGGGTCGACGCGGAAGTCCCAGCGGCCCTGCTCCAGCAGCGCGGCCGCCACACTGGTCCCGGGGCGCACCAGGACGGGGCGCCCGTCCACGGTCACCTCCACCCGGGCGGCGGAGCGGGGCGTCACCGCGCACCCCCGGCGGGCTCCAGCCCGGCCGCGTCCAGGGCGGCGCGCAGGCGTTCCAGGCGGGCGGGGTCGGTGACCGGCAGCAGGGGCGGGCGGACGGTGCCGCCGGGTTGGCCGAGCAGGGCCATGGCGGCCTTGAGCTGGGAGATCGGCGAGGCGATCCGACCGCTGTAGTCGGGGGCGACGAGCGCCGAGGACAGGGCGGTGTAGCGGTCGATCCACGGGGCGGCCGCGACGGTGTCCCCGGCGTGGACGGCCTCGTAGGCGGGGACGGCGAAAGGGGCCCCCAGGCCGCCGCCGTCGATGTTGCCGTCGCCGCCCAGGCCGCCCAGGACCGCCAGGCCGCGGCGGTGCAGGAAGCTGCCGAAGACGCGGACCCGGTCGCCGACGGACTCCACCGTGGCGAGCATGCGCAGCCAGTCCCCGGTGCTGTCCTTGAAGGCCACGACGGTGGGCAGGTCGCACAGGCGCCGGACCAGGTCCTGGTCGGCGGCCATGTCCACGGCCACGCCGCGGGGCCAGTTGTAGACCATGAACGGCAGGTCGGTGGCGGAGGCGACGGCGGTGTAGAAGGCGAGGATCTCGTCGGCGCCGGGGTGGACGTAGGGCGGCGGGGTGGCGAGCACGCCGTCGGCGCCGGCCGCGGCGGCGTGCCGGGCCAGGTCGGCGGCCTCGCCGGGGGTGTAGGCGGTGACGCCGACGACGACGGGGTGGCGTCCGGCGACGGCGGCGACGGCGGTCTCGGCGACGCGCTCGCGCTCGGCCCTGCTCTGGCTGAACCACTCCCCGGTGCTGCCGTTGACCAGGACCCCGTGGACGCCCTGGTCGGCGTAGAGCCCGAGCAGGGCCTCGAAGGCCGCCCCGTCGAAGGCGCCGCCGGCGTCGAAGGGCGTGGGCGCCGCGGGCCAGTAGCCCCGCCAGTTCACATCGGTGCGGTCCATGCATGCCTCTTCCGTCTCGGGAATCCGAAGCGCCCCAGGTCATCCGTGTGGGATCGGTTGCATTATGGTTCACACCACACCAGGACAAAGTCAAGGGGGAAACATGAACTTCACCTGCTGTAACGTCGCGGTCGCATGACTCAGGGGTTGCCTTGACGAGACTCTGGGTTAAGATGTATGCAACCGATCCCAGTACCGTGCACGACAAGGGAGAAGATGGCGGTCACACTCAAGGACGTAGCCACGGCCGCGGGGGTCTCCCGGAGCACCGCGTCCCGGGCGCTGAGCGGATCCGGGCTGATCTCCGAGGAGACGCGCGCCGCGGTCGAGAACGCGGCGCGCGGCCTGGGATACCGGCCCAACCGCACCGCCAGCGCGCTGCGCTCGCGCCAGTCGCACCTGATCGGACTGGTGATGAACAACCTCATCAACGCCTCGTTCCACACCATCGCCGACGTGGTGCAGCGCCGCGCCTCCGCCGAGGGCTACCAGGTGCTGCTGTGCATCACCGACGCCGACCCCGCCAAGGAGCGCTCCGTCCTGCGCATGCTCTCCGAGCACAACGTGGACGGCGTCGTCGTCATCGGCACCGGCCGCAACTCCGACCTGGTCGACGAGCTGATGGCCTCCGGGACCGGCGCGGTCAACGTGATCCGCGGGACCGAGGACGGCCGGGCCCCCTCCGTGCTGGCCTCCGACCGCGAGGGCGCCCACGCCGCCACCCGCCGCCTGCTGGAGTTGGGCCACACCAGGATCGGCTTCGTGGGCGGCCTGCCCTCGGCCAACTCCGGCCGCGAGCGTTTCGCGGGCTACGAGCAGGCGCTGCGCGAGCACGGCCTGGACGTGGACCCCTCCCTGGTCGAGCGGGGCCCCTTCACGCCCGCCTTCGGCGCCGAGGGCACCCGCGCGCTCCTGGAGCGCCGGCCGGACGTGACGGCCCTGTTCGCCGCCAACCACGAGGCCGTCTTCGGGGTCCTGCCCACCCTCGTCAGCCGGGGCATCCGCCTGCCCCGCGACCTGTCGCTGATCTGCTACGAGGACATCAGCTGGCTGCGCAGCTGGCAGCCCCCGGTCACGGTGGTGGACAACGGCGCCGACGAGCTCGGGCGCCTGTGCTTCGACCTGCTGCTGCGGCAGATGCGCGAGTCCCCGGCCCCCGGGCGGGGCCCGGGCCGGGTGTACCGGGTCGGCGCCGAACTGGTGGAGCGCAGCTCCTGCGCCCCGCCGCGCACCTCCCCCCTGCCCGAACCGCCCGCCTCGGCCGCGGGGCCGAACGGCGCTCCGGGCGCGGACGGCTGAGGCCCGGCCCCGCGGCGGGCGCGCGCCGCGGGGCGCCGGGGCCCGTGCCCGGTGCCGGGGCGTGCACCGGCCTCCCGCGCCGCGGCCTGCGAAAACCCGGGTAGTAACCTCGTGGCGGCCCATCCCACCCACGAACAGGGACATCCGTGCGCGACATCGTCATCTTCTCCGGCAGCGCCCACCCGGAGATCGCCCAGGAGATCTGCGCCGACCTCGGCAAGCCGCTCTCCCCCACCCGCGTCTCGCGGTTCGCCAACGACTGCCTGGAGGTCCAGCTCCAGGACAACTGCCGCGAACGCGACGTGTTCATCATCCAGCCGCTCGTGCCCCCGGTCCAGGAGAACCTGGTGGAGCTGCTGCTGATGCTCGACGCCGCCCGCGGGGCCTCCGCCGCCCGCACCACCGTGGTCATGCCGCACTTCGCCTACGCCCGCTCCGACAAGAAGGACGCGCCGCGCATCTCCATCGGTGCCCGCCTGGTCGCGGACCTGCTCGCCACGGCGGGGGCCGACCGCGTGCTCACCATGACGATGCACTCGCCCCAGGTCCACGGGTTCTTCAGCGTCCCCGTCGACCACCTGCACGCCCTGGGCGAGCTCGCCTCGCACTTCCGCGGCGACGACCTGTCCAACACCGTGGTCGTCTCCCCCGACTTCGGCAACGCCAAGGCCGCCTCGGCGTTCGCCCGCCGCCTGGACACCCCGGTGGCCGCCGGGGCCAAGCAGCGCTTCAGCGACGACAAGGTCAGCATCACCTCGGTCATAGGCGACGTCGCCGACCGCGACGTGATCATCCTCGACGACGAGGTCGCCAAGGGCAGCACCGTGGTGGAGCTGATCGAGCGGCTGCGCGAG
Organism: Nocardiopsis changdeensis; assembly: GCF_018316655.1. GTDB lineage: Bacteria > Actinomycetota > Actinomycetes > Streptosporangiales > Streptosporangiaceae > Nocardiopsis > Nocardiopsis changdeensis. Next base: position 4,321,070 of record NZ_CP074133.1, read on the forward strand.
CACAAGGTCCGCTCCATCCGGGTGGCCTGCACCCACGGCCTGTTCACCGACGGCGCCCTGGACCGGCTGACCGCGATGGACGACGTCACCGAGATCGTGTGCACCAACACGGTGCCGATGGCCCCGGAGAAGGTCACGCCCAAGCTCACGACGCTGTCGATCGCCCCGGCGCTGGCCGAGGCGATCCGCCGCATCCACAACGGCGAGTCCGTGAGCGCCCTGTTCGACCAGTCCTGATGCCCGCGGGCCCGGGCCGACGCGGCCGGGCCCGCCCACCGGTGAACGGGCCGGCGGCCCGCACGGGCGCGCACTCCCCCGCCGACCGACGGGGCCGCGGAAATACCGGGGCGGCAGGGGCGACAATGGCCGCGCCGGACTCCGCGCCGATCCCCTTCGACGGCGGATCGAAATGTCCCTCCGCCGGACCGGGAAAACCGGACGCGCGGCCCCGGCCCACGGGCGGGCGCGCCGCGAGAACCGCGGGCGGCACGGCCGGCGGCCGGGGAAAGGCATCGCCTCCCCACCTCACACGCGCCGCCGCCCGCACACCCGGTGGCCCGGAACCGCCGCCGAAAGGGGATATCCCGCGGACCCGCGGAACATAAGGGATATCGCGGAACCGAATACACGACGGGAATCCACCGCCGCGACGGTCAATCCCTTGACCGACGGGACAAGAGCGCACGATCCGCCCCGGGGCGCCTTTGAAGCGCGCCCCCGCACGGTGGGACAATGCGGCCATGAGACGCCACCGCCCCGTACCCGCGGACACCGCGCAGGACGCCCCGCGCATCGACCCGCCCAAGACCTCCGCCGCCGGACTGCCCGCCGTCCTCAACAGCGTCCGGCAGGTCGGGGAGAACGCCGGGGTGCGGCGCGGACTGCCCGCCATGCTCGCCCTCAACCAGAAGCGCGGCTTCGACTGCCCGGGCTGCGCCTGGCCCGAGGGCGACAAGCGCCACCGCGCGGAGTTCTGCGAGAACGGCGCCAAGGCCGTCGCCGAGGAGGCCACCACCCGCCCCCTCACCGCCGACTTCTTCGCCGAGCACTCCGTGAGCGCTCTGGCGCAGCGCTCCGGGTACTGGCTGGGGCAGCAGGGGCGCCTCACGCAGCCCCTCCACCTGGCCGAGGGCGCCGACCACTACACCCCCATCGGCTGGGACGACGCCCTGGAACTCGTCGCCGCCGAGCTGCGCGCCATGGACGGCCCCGACCAGGCCGTCTTCTACACCTCCGGGCGCACGAGCAACGAGGCCGCCTTCGCCTACCAGCTGCTGGCCCGCCAACTGGGCACCAACAACCTGCCCGACTGCTCCAACATGTGCCACGAGTCCTCCGGGTCCGCCCTCACCGAGACCCTGGGCGTGGGCAAGGGCAGCGTGTCCCTGGACGACCTGTACCGGGCGGACCTCATCATCGTCGCCGGGCAGAACCCCGGCACCAACCACCCCCGCATGCTGACCGCCCTGGAGCGCGCCAAGAGGAACGGCGCCCGCATCGTCACGGTCAACCCCCTGCCCGAGGCCGGGATGCGCGAGTTCCGCAACCCCCAGCACCCCGGCGGACTGCTGGGCCGCGGAACCCAGCTCACCGATGTGTTCGCGCAGATCCGCCTGGGCGGCGACCTCGCCCTGTTCTCCGCGGTCAACCGCGTCCTGCTGGAGACCGACCGCGACGGGTCCCGCGTCCTGGACCACGACTTCATCGACGCCCACACCCACGGCTTCGACCTGTTCGCCAAGGAGCTCCTGGACGAGCCCGCCGACGCCTTCTGGGCCCGGGTGGAACGCGACACCGGCCTGGAGCGCCCGCTCATCGAGGAGATCGCCGCCATGGCCATCGCCTCGGAGCGCACCGTCGTGTGCTGGGCCATGGGCCTGACCCAGCACAAGCACTCCGTCCCCACCATCCGCGAGGTCGTCAACTTCCTGCTGCTGCGCGGCAACGTCGGCCGCCCCGGCGCCGGGGTGTGCCCGGTGCGCGGCCACTCCAACGTGCAGGGCGACCGCACCATGGGGATCTTCGAGCGGCCCTCCGACGCCTTCCTGGACGCCCTGGGCGCAGAGTTCGGGTTCTCGCCGCCCCGCGGGCACGGCCACGACACCGTCAACGCCATCCGCGCCATGGCCCGGGGCGACGTGCGCGTCTTCTTCGCCATGGGCGGCAACTTCGTCGCCGCCACCCCCGACACCCATGTCACCGAGGACGCCATGCGCCGGGTGGGGCTGACCGTCCACGTGTCGACCAAGCTCAACCGCTCCCACGTGGTCACCGGCGCCCGCGCGCTCATCCTGCCCGCGCTGGCCCGCAGCGACCGCGACGTCCACGGCGGGCGGGAGCGCTGGGTCACCGTCGAGGACTCCATGAGCCGCGTCCACGCCTCGCACGGCGTGCTGCGGCCGCTGTCGGAGGACATGCGCTCGGAGGTGGACATCGTCCGCGACCTGGGCGCCCGCCTGTTCGGCCAGAGCCCGGTGGCCTGGGACGCGTTCGCCGACTACGACCGGATCCGCGACCACATCGCCGCCGTCGTGCCCGGGTTCGACGACTTCAACGCCAGGGCCCGGCAGCGCAACGGGTTCACCCTGCCGCACGCGCCGCGCGACCACCGGCGCTTCCCCACCGCCACCGGCAGGGCCAACTTCACCGTCAACGGCACCTACGCGCCCCGGGTGCCGCAGGGGCGCCTGCTGCTGCAGACCCTGCGCTCGCACGACCAGTACAACACCACGGTGTACGGCCTGGACGACCGCTACCGGGGCATCACCGACGGGCGCCGCGTGGTGCTGGTCAACCCCGAGGACGCCGCCGAGCTCGGTCTGGCCGACGGCTCCTACACCGACCTGGTGGGCGAGTGGTCCGACGGGCGCGAACGCCGCGCGCCGCACTTCCGGGTGGTCCACTACCCGACCGCCCGCGGCTGCGCCGCCTCCTATTTCCCCGAGACCAACGTCCTGGTGCCCCTGGACTCCACCGCCGACATCAGCAACACGCCCACCTCCAAGTCGGTGGTGGTGCGTTTCGAGCCCGACAGCGGGCTGTGACCCGCCGCGGCGGCCCCGGACCGGGGCCGCCGCCCGACACGAGAGCACCGATGCTGCCCGCCGCGCCCGCGCCCATCGCCTCCTGGTCCTGGGAGGTCTCCTCCGACACCGACGACCTCACCCTCGCCGACGCCTGCGACCGGCTGCACACCGCCGCCGACGTGCTGGCCGGCGAGGGCCTGTGCGCCCCGCGCACCCTGCGGGTGTCCTGGCTGCGCCCGGGCGAGGGCTACTCCGGCTTCGCCTCGCTCATGGACCTGGACCCGGCAGCCGGGGCCACCGCCGCCGACCTGGCCGAACGGGTGCCGGTGGGCCGCCCGGCAGGGCTCCCGGACGCCGAACCCCAGGCGCTCACCCTGGCGGGGCCGGGCACCTGGATCGACGCCGCGGGCGAGGAGCGCCGCGCCCACGGCCTGGCGGAGGCCACCGTGTACCTGGCACCCTGGTTCCTTGAGGTCACCGTGGGGGTGCGGCACGACGTCTGGCTGCGCGCCGACTTCGCCGGCCGGCCCCACCCGCAGGTGTACCGCCGCAACGCCCCGCGGCTGGCCGCCGCCCTGGAGGGGATCGAGAAGGCCCTGGGCCTGGAGACCTCCCCGGGCGAGCCGACCCCGCACGGCGTCCCCGACAGGTACGGCATCTCATGACCGCGCCCGTCCACAGGAGCACCCCGCTGTCGGGCGGCACCTACAACACGGTGCACCTGCTCGCCCACACCGACGGCACCGAGACCGTGCTCAAGACCGAGCCGCCGGCCGCGCAGCCGCGCCTGTCCTACGAGCACCGGCTGCTGCACACCGAGGCGCGCTTCTACACCCTGGCCCGCCCCCTGCCGGGAGCGCTGCTCCCCGACCCCCTGCGCCTGGAATCCCTGCCCGGCGAACCGGAGCGGTACCGGCTGCTCCTGACCCGGCTGCCGGGAGTCCCGCTGGAGGAGGTGCGCGCGGGGCTGTCCCCGACCGGGCTGGCCGCCGTCCGCCGCGCGCTGGGCGGGGCCGTGGCCGAACTGCACACGCTCACCGGCACCGGGTTCGGCTACCCGGACCGCCCGGCCCTGGCGGCCACCGCCTGGCCCGACGCGTTCGCGGCGATGGTCGGGGCGCTGCTGGCCGACGCCGACCGCACCGGGGTGGCGCTCCCCTGGGGTCCGGACCGCATCCGCGCCGCGGTCGACGGCCACCGCGGCCTGCTGGGGGCGGTGGCCACCCCGGTCCTGGTGCACTTCGACCTGTGGGACGGCAACATCCTCGTGGACGGGGCCCCCGACGCGCCCGCGCTGAGCGGGATCATCGACGCCGAACGCGCCTTCTTCGGCGACCCGGCCGCCGACCTGGTCTCCCTCGCCCTGTTCGGGGACATCCGGGAGGACACCGCGTTCCTGGACGGGTACCGCGAGGCCGGCGGGACCCTGGAGTTCACCCCGGACCTGCTGCGCCGCCTGGCCCTGTACCGGGTCTACCTGCACCTGATCATGTACATCGAACCCGCCACCCGCGGCGTCCCGGCCGACCGCGCCGACCGGCTGCGCGCCTTCCTGCGCCCCCTCCTGGACGCCGACCTCGCGGCCCTGTCCCGCCCCCTCCCCTGACCCGCGGGCCGGGGAGGCCCGGACTTCGGGGCCCGGCCCGCCCCGGCGGGTGTGCTCGGCGGCGACCCCCGCGGGACCGATCCGGACACGTCGGCGCCCCGGCCTCCCCTTTTTCCCCGGTACCGGATATCCGCGCCGGTCAACGGCGGGGAAATCACCCCTGAAAACCGGCTCGCGATCCCGGACCGGGATCGCTAGGGTTAATGGCGCTTTCCGCTCCCCTCATGACATCAATACAGATCACACACCCCCGGTCGAGACCACCCCGACACCCCCGAAGGGCTCGAGTCCCGAATCGGTCGTTCAGCCCCGATTCCCGTGATCCGTTCGACAAATGAAAAGAGGAGACGCCTGTGTCCCTTCCCACGCCCCGCGGGCGCCAGGGAGACGTCGTATACCTGCCCCGAAGCGGCCATCACGTGGTCCTGGGAACCGCAGGAACAGGAAAGACACTCATGGCGGCCTGGCGCGCCGCCTATCTCTCCTCCCCCGATACCCCAGGGCACGGAAGAACCCTTCTCGTCACCTACAACAAAACCCTCGCCAAGTACCTGGAGGGCATTCCCGGCCTGCGGGTCCGCGACCTGGACGTCCGCACCTACGGGCGCTTCTCGTGGCACTACCTCTCGAACTCCGGACTCGTCCGCGGCAGCAACATCCTCGGCGGCCCCGCCCGGATCCGGATCATCGAAAAGGCCGTCGACGCGGTCTCCCCCGCCTACCGGGGAAGCCGGCTGTGGGACCGGGGCCCCGCCTGGTTCGCCGACGAGATCTCCTGGATCTCGGGCATGGGCTTCACCGAGCTCGACCATTACACGGACTCCGAACGGCGCGGCCGGGTGACCCCGCTCTCCAGGGGGCTGCGCCCGGTCATCTGGAAGGTCATGGAGAACTACCGCGACCTCCGGCGCGACGCGGGCTACGACTTCGACTGGGACGACATCGCCACCGCCGTCCGGGAGCGCCTGGCCGCCGACCGGCGGGAGCACCTGTACCGCCACATCGTGATCGACGAGGGCCAGGACCTGTCCCCCGAGCAGATCCGGTCCCTGGTCGACGCGGTGCCCGAGGACGGATCGGTCACCTTCTTCGGCGACTACGCACAGCAGATCTATGGACAGGCCATGTCCTGGAAGTCCTGCGGCCTGAGCGTGCGCAGGGTCGAGCGCTTCCGGGACAACCTCAGGAACTCCAAGGCCATCGCCGACCTGGCGACCGCCGTGAGCGAGATGCCGTTCTTCGAGAAGTCGGACGACTTCGTCGCCCCCCTGGCGCCACGTGCCACGGGCCCCCGGCCGACCCTGGTCCGGTGCTCGGGCGAGGACGAGGAGCTGCGGGTCGTCCGGGCGACGGCCGAGCGCCTGGGCCGGGACGGCACCGTCGCCGTCATCGCGCGCACCTGGGAGGCGGCCGACCACGCCTGCCGGGGGATCAGGGCCACCCGGCTCAGGGAGGGCGGATTCACCTGGCAGGCCCCGCCCGGCGTCTACAAGACGACCTACCACTCCGCCAAGGGACTCGAATTCGACGCGGTCGTCCTGCCCCTGTGCGGGGCGGAGAGGATTCCCGACAGGGACGTCCTGGAATCCTTCGACGAGAAGGACGCCCACGCCCGCGAATCCAAGCTCCTCTATGTGGCCATCACCCGCGCCAGGTCCGAACTGGTCATCACCTACAGCGGCACGCGGAGCCCGCTCCTGCCCACCGATCCCGCGCTCTTCACGGAGGTCCGGCCGTGACGGCCACGGAAACGGCGTTCGACGAGGCACTGGGCCGGTACGGCGTCACCAGGCTCGCCCATTTCACCCCTTCGCTGAATCTGCGGCACATCATCGAGGACGGCCGGATCACCAGCAGCCGGGATCTGGCCGAGAACGCCCCCGAATACTTCTCGCCCACCGACAGGGAACGGTTCGACGGGCATCCCGACAAGATCTGCTGCACCTTCCAATACCCCAACGCCTACTATCTGGACCAGGCCCGCAGGAGGCCCGAGTACACCAATTACCCGGACTGGGTCTGCGTGCTGCTGTCCCCCGTCCTCGTCGCCCGTCCCGGAGCGCTGTTCTCACCGCGCAACGCCGCCGCGGGACGCGGATCCCACCTGCGCGCGGGCCTCGAGGGCCTGGAATCCTGCTTCGCCGAGCGTGTGGGAGGCTACACGCGCAAGCACCGGCACCTGGCCGGCGCGGCCACGGACCTGCAGGCCGAGGTCCTCGTCCCCGGTCCGATCGACACCTCGTTCATCACCGCCGTCGTGGTCTCCGGCGTGGAGCAGGCGGCCCAGGAGTTCTCCAGGCTGCGCATGTTCGGCCTGCGCCCGGAACGCTTCGTCTGGGCGGTCTCCCCGGAGCTGTTCGACAAGAACGAGCTGCGCAGGAGAATCCATGAGGGGGTACCCATCGTCCCGGCCCCCTGGACACCGGCGCACGACCGTGAGGGAGCATGACGCAGCCCGCATCGACGCAGAACAACCCCGACCGGTACCGCGGATCGCTCCTGGGCGCGGCCCTGGGCGACGCCCTGGGCTGGCCCCAGGAACAGCGCAGCGGGATCATCGGGGAAGCCCGCAGCGGGCACGCCGAACCCTCTTTGGAACCGCGCCCCTGGAACCGCTGGGGCGGGTCCCGCCACCGGCGCTACCGCGACCCCGTGGCGGCGGGCGAGTACAGCGACGACACCCAGTTGCTCCTGGCCACCGCACGGGCCTGCCTGCGGGGCCCCCGCTGGTGGGAGCACCTGACCGCCGTGGAACTGCCCACCTGGACCGTCTACCAGAGGGGAGGCGGGCGGGCGGTGCTCAGGGCCGCCGCCTCCTGGCGCTCCGGCACGGCCCCCTGGCTCGGCGCCCCCGGGAACAGGAACGCCTATTTCCGGGCCGGGGCCAACGGGGCGGCCATGCGCGCCGCCCCCCACGCCCTGCTCCTGGGACCGGGCACCGAAGAGGAGCTGGTCGCGCGGGTCGTGTCGGACGCGATCACGACCCACGGACACCCCCGGGCCCTGGTCGGGGCCGTCGTGCACGCGCTCGCGGTAGGGCGGATGCTGCACCGCGCCGAGGTCATGGAATACGGGGGGCTGGTCTCCTGGCTGCTCACGACACCCGCCTGGCCGGATCCCGTACCCGTCCGCTCGGCCCTTCCCCGGGAGTGGGTCCGCGCGTTCGAGGAGAACAGCGGCATCGGCTTCGACACCGCCTGGAGCGCCACCGCCGAGGAGATGCGCGGGCTCCTGGGCACCTGTGAACGCTCCCTGGAGAGGTCCGCGCTCGCCGACGACGAGAAGACCCTCCACGAACTCGGCTGTTTCGACCCCTCGGTCAACGGCGCCGGGACCGTCACCGCCGCCGCGGCCTGCTACCTGGCGGAGAGGTTCGCCGTCAAACCCGGCTCCGGCCTGGTGAAGGCGGCCTTCCTGAACAACGCCGACACCGACACCCTCGCCTCCATGACGGGCGGGATCCTGGGGGCGCTCCAGGGGACGGGCTGGCTCTCGGGGCCGGCCGACACCCTCCAGGACCGCGCCTACCTGGAACGGATCGCCGAACGCCTGCTCACCGCCTCCGCCGGCGCGGACACGGACGCGGAGACGCGCCCCCCGGGAACCGTCGTGGACGTGGACCGCTGGTCGGGGGAACTGGACCACGGCGAGCCGGCGGCCTTCCCCGACGGGCGCGCGGTCTCGCGCGCGCGGACCACCGTCCTGGACGGAGGGCGGGAGGGTGCGGCGACCGTCCGCGTCCGCCTCCTCCTCGGTGACGGGCAGCAGGTCGTGGTCGACCGGCCCGCTTCCCCCGCGGCCCCGGACCGCACCCGGCACACCGGGGGCCGTGATCCGGAGGCCGGGCCGTCGGGCCTGGCCATCCGCGTCGCGATCCACGTACGGGACGTCGAGAGGACCCGGGACTTCTACGCCCGCGTCCTGGGCGTCCGCGTCGCCCGAAGCGGTCAGGTGCTGTACCTGAACCGCTGGCTGGCCTTCCTCCACCACCCGGGCCTTTCCGGCTCCGGTACGGCGCAGGTCACCGTCTCCTGCCGGGATCCCGAGGGCGTCCGGGAACGGCTCGCGAAGGAGGGGGTGGAACTCCTCCCCCCGGGGCCGGACGACACGGCGGGGTCCCTGCGGCTCCTCGATCCGGACGGGAACCAGGTCCTCGTCTGGCCCGTGTCCGGCCCCCTCGCCGACTCGGCGGCGGGCAGGGGGCCGCACGGCTGAACGGCGCGGATGGCGGAACCGCGGGCCGGGGAGGTCCGGGCTTCGGGGCACGGCCCGTCCCGGGGGGCCGGGGCGGGCCGTGCGGGCGGGGGTCAGGCGCGGGTCCCGGCCTCGGTCCCGGCCGCAGGGTCGCCCGCGGCGGCCGGGCGCTTGGCCGCGAACACCGCGAGCCCGCCGACCAGGCCGACCACCGCGAAGATGTAGAACCCCCACGGGTAGGCCAGCCCCGCCGTCAGCAGCACGCCGCCGATGATCGGGCCGGTGATCGCGCCCAGGCGCCCCACGCCCGCCGACCAGCCCAGCGCCGTCGCCCGGTTCGCGGGCGGGAACATGCGGCCGATGTAGGCGTAGACCAGCACCTGGGAGCTGAACACGAAGCAGCCCGCCAGGAACACCGCCACGTACGCGCCGACACCCGGCAGCTTGATGCTCAGCGCCGCCAGCATCAGCGCCGAGACCCCGAACCACACCAGCGCCGCCCGGCGCGGGCCGACCCGGTCGGCCACCGACCCGGCGACCAGCAGGCCCGCGACCGCGCCCGCGTTCAGCGCCAGCAGCAGGCCCAGGGCCGCGTCCAGCTCGTACCCGGCCTCGCGCATGATCTGCGGCAGCCACGTGTTCAGGCCGTACACCAGCAGCAGGCCGGTGAAGGACGCCAGCCAGAACGCCAGGGTGGAGCGCGCGAACCCGTTCTGGAACAGCGACTTCACCGAGGCCAGGCCCGCGCCCACACCGCCGGTCCCGGTCCTGGCGGCGGGGGTCCCGAAGGACTGCGACTCGGGCAGGTGTCGGATCATCAGCGGCACCAGCACCAGGGCGGGCAGCGCGCCGATGACGTACATGGCCCGCCATCCCAGGGAGGGCAGCACGATGATGCCGAGCAGGGCGGTGAGGACGGCGCCCACGTGGTAGCCGGTCATCAGCGTGGTGGTGGCGCTGCCGCCCTTGCCGTTGCGGGCGTACTCGGTGGCCAGGGCGATCGCGGTGGGCAGGCAGCCGCCCAGGCCCACGCCGGCCAGGAAGCGCAGCAGCCCGAAGACGAACAGGGTGGGGGCCACCGCGCACAGCGCGGTGAAGAGGGAGAAGCTCGCGACGGCGAAGATCAGCACCTTGCGGCGGCCGATGACGTCGGTGACGGTGCCGATGGACAGGGCGCCGATCGCCATCCCGGCCAGGCCCGCGGTCGACACGGCGGATCCGCTGTTGGGGGTGATGCCCCACTGGCCCTGGTCGAGCAGGGTGGGGAGCGTGGTGCCGAGCACCACCATGTCGAAGCCGTCGAGCATGACGGCGGTCCAGCACAGGGGCATGAGCCACCCGGCACTGCGGGCGGTCTGGTTCACGGTGCGCCTCCTCGGTGTTCCGGGCGCGCGGGGGCGCCTCGACGTACGTGTCGTGGATGTGACGCAGGGCGGTCCACTGCGTGAAGCGCGACACAATCACGCATATTGCCACTGTTTCGCAGAACGCACAAAGGTTCGCATAGCGAACAAAGGTGGGCATGGCTCTCCCCGTGTCCGGGAACGCCGACCCCGCCGGGGATCCCGCGCCGGGGGACGCGTCACCGCCCGGTAGAAAAAGAAGAGAACCGCCCGCGCCCCGGCCGCCGGGGACGCCCGGGACGCCGCTCAGCGGGCCCGCAGCGGCGGCCGCCCCAGCACCTCGACGTACACGATCCGGCCGAACACCACGTCCAGGTGGAGCATGCCGACCTCCGGCATCAGCGCCACCGTCCGGTGCCCCTCGCTGAACTTCGTCCCCCGGGGGTGGTCCGCCGTGTAGAAGCTCTGGCAGAAGTCGTCGGCGCACTCGCACGCCCGCACCAGCCGGATGTCGTGGGCGACGATCGCCAGGTCCCGCTCGCCCTCCGCCTCCAGCAGGGCGGCGAGCTCGGCGACCAGCTCCGGGGGGACCTCGCGCACCAAGGGGGGTTCACGATCCATGGACCGAGCCTAGGACGCCGCGCCGACACCCCGCCCCCGGGCATCACCGCCCTGGACTACGAGAAGGCGTGATCGCTCCCGGGCCGGGCGTCCGGCCCGAGGTCCTGGGTGCCCAGGACCGAGAGCAGGTCCAGCTGCTCCGCCGCCCCGGTGCCGATGACCGGACTGAACCACAGCAGCCGCTGTCGGCCGTCCTCACCGAACAGGGTCAGGCAGTTCACATCGACGGCGCCCAGGCGCGGATGCAGGATCCGCTTCCGGTCACCGCGGCGCACGGCGATGTCGTGCCGTTCCCACAGGGCCGTGAACTCCGCGCTGCGCCGCAGCAGGTCGGCCACCAGGGCATCGGCCTCCTCCCGTTCGCGACCGTTGCGGCGGGCGATCGCCGCGCGCAGGTCCGCGACGAACATCCACGACTGGCGCGGGTGGTCCTCCACCGGGTAGAGGGACCGCGCCGCGGGGTCGGTGAACCACCGGTGGACGAAGCTCGCCCCCATGCCGGTGGCGGGCGGGGCCGCCCCGAACAGGGCGACGGCGAGGCGGTTCTGCACGAGCGTGACGTGCAGGTCGGTGATGACCTGGGCGGGTGTGGTGGTCAACCGGTCGAGCAGGTCCAGCATGCCGGGGTGGACGTGCGAGGACGGGCCCCCGGAGGGCGGGACCGGGCGTCCGGCCAGGTGGTACAGGTGGTCACGCTCGTCCGAGTCCAGGCGCAGTGCGCGGGCGAGCGCCACCGCCATCTGCTCGGAGGGCTGCGCGCTACCGCGTTCGAGCTCGATGTAGTAGTCGACGGACGCCCCGGCCAGCTGGGCCACCTCCTCCCGGCGCAGCCCCGGCACCCGCCGCCGGGGCCCGCCGGGCAGGCCGACGTCCGCCGGGCGGATCCGGTCGCGCCGCGACCTCAGGAAGACACCGAGTTCGGTCAGGTTCATCCCTCAAGTCTCCGGCAGGCGCGTGCGCTGATCCAGGGGGCGGCGCCCCCCGGGTGAACGGCCACTGGAACCGCGGCGCCGGCACGGCGAGTCTGGTGCCGACACGCAGAGGGGGCCGGCCATGAGCGCCGGCATCACCGGGAGGAACGACCATGCCCTACGCCAACTTCAAGGTTCCCGCGGGCACGCTGACAGAGGAGCAGAAGGAGGTCATCGTCCACCGCACGACGGACCTGTACGCGGAGATCTACGGCGACCGGGTCCGCCCCAACACCATGGTCCTCGTCGAGGAGGTCGCCGACGGCGGCTGGGGAATCGGCGGTGACGTGCTGACACTCGCCATGATCCAGGGACCGTCCCGGACCTGACGGGTCCTCCCCCGCCCGTGTGCGACGACCGCACACGGGCGGCCCCTCCGCCCTCGCGGCGGAGGGCGGTCGGCATCCGCCCGCCGTGCCCGTGTTCCACGACGCCGGGACGCCGGGAACACCCGAGGTCCCGTCGCCGTGGGAACGGGAAGGGGGCACTCAGGCGGAGGGAGTCCGGAGCGGGGCGGTCGTGGCCGGAACCGGCATGGACCCCCTGCCCCGGCGCGGATTCTGCGATCATCGTGGCCAACCCGCCCCCGGCGAAACGGTGCCATGGCCTCTCCCCTGCGCGACGACGACCCCACCACTCTCGCCCCCTACCGACTGCACGGGCGGATCGGCTGCGGCGGAAGGGGACAGGTGTTCCTCGGCCGCTCGCCTCGTCGCGATCAAGGCCGTGCGGCCCGAGCTGTCCGAGGACGTTACCTTCCGGCGCCGCTTCGCCGACGAGGTCGCGGCGGCCCGCCGTACACCTACGAGTTCACCCCGGCCGTCTGGGGCAGTATGGCCCTGCACCTGCTGGTCGTTCCGACCGTCGTGGCCACCGTCCTGTTCGTGCGCAGGCTGGGGGCCATGCAGGCGGCCCGGCTCAGTGCCCTCCCCGAACGACAGGAGCACCCGTGACCGCGCACACCACCACCCCCGAGGGCGTCCACGTGTGGGAGACCGCCGGGCCGCCCCGGGCCCTGGTCCAGCTCCAGCACGGCTACTCCGAGTACTCCGAGCGGTACGTCACCCTCTACGGCGGCCTCATCCCGCACCTGGTGGAACTCGGTTTCGAGGTGTGGGCCCAGGATCTGGAGGGACACGGCGACTCCCCCGGCCGCCCCGGGTCGCCGGACGTGCGCCGCTCCGTGGTCGACCACGTGCTGACGCGGCGGCGCATGCGCGAACGGGGCCTGCCGGTCCTGCTCTTCGGGCACTCCCTGGGCGGGCTGGTGACGGCGGGATCGGTCACCGTCGACCCGCAGGACGTTGCGGGCGTGGTGCTGACCTCCCCGGCCCTGATCCCGCTCCCGCCGCCACCGGTACTCGAGGCCGTGAAGCTGGTGGGGCTGCTGTTCCCCCGGCTGCCCGCGCCGATCCCCCGGCGCGGACCCGCCCGGCTCACCCGCGTCGCGGAGTACGTCGAGGCGGGCGAGCGGGACACACGGGTCTTCCGGGGGCGCATGCCCCTACGGACTGCGGCGAGCGTGCTGGAGGTCAACGCGGGCGTCCGCCGAAGGATCGCGCACTGGCGCACCCCGTGCCTGGTGGTGCACGGCACCGGGGACAACGTCACCGACGCCGGGCAGAGCCGCGCGTTCGTGGAGTCCCTGCCCGTCGAGGACAAGGAGTTCCACCCGGTGGAGGGCGGCTACCACGAGCTGCTGCACGACATCGACGGGGCGCGGACCCTGGAGCTGGTCACCGCCTGGCTGGACCGCCGCGCCCGCCGCTGAGCCGGGCCCGCTCGGCCTCCGCCAGTTCGGCGAGCATCGCGGCCTTGCGTTCGTCGGAGGTGAACGCCGCCCGGATCGCGTTGCGCGTGAGGTCCGCGAGCCGCTCGGGCCCCAGGCCGAGCCCGGCCGCCAGGGCGTACTCCCGCTCGATCGTCGTGCCGAGCTGGACGGGGTTGTCCGTGGCCAGGGTGACCGGGACGCCCGCCTCGACCAGCCTCGTCAGCGGATGCCCGTCGACCTCCGGCAGGACCCCGAAGTAGGCGTTGCACGTCAGCGCGCACTCCAGCGTCACGCCCCGGTCGGCCAGCAGGCGCATCAGCTCCGGGTCCGCCGCGGCGTGGACGCCGTGTCCGATCCTGGTCAGGCCCGGCATCGCCGCGGCCGCGGCGATGTTGGCCGTCGACACCTCGCCCGCGTGCGCCGTGATCCCCAGCCCGGCCTCGGCGAACCGCTCCGCCAGCCGGTACATGGGGGTCCAGTCCGCCTCGGTGTCGTAGGGCGTGTAGAGGAAGTCGACCCCGGCCAGGCCCTCGTCCGCCGCCCGGACGCAGCCCTCGGCGAAGGCCGCCGTCTGCCGGGGGTCGCGCGCGCCGTGGACGAGGATCGCCAGGGCCTCGGCGCGCAGGCGCGGGTACTCGGCCCGGACCTGGCGCTCGGCCCGGCGGAACAGGGACATGAACCCGTCGCGGGTGACGACGTCGCCTCCGCAGCGGACCTCGACGTAGCAGGCGCCGGCGGCGGCGTGGTCGCGCATCAGCGCGGCGAACCTCGCGACGAACAGCTCGTCGTCGGCGTCCAGGGCGAGTGGGACCGGCTGCGTCGAACCGATCCGCAGCAGGCGCTCCCTGCCCGGCGGAACCTCGGCCGCCAGCCGCCGGCGCCAGGCGGCCCAGTCGTACGGCTCGCGGCCCTCGCGTTCGGCCAGGACCAGGTCGAGGTAGCGGGTCGCCTCCTGGTGGACGTGCAGGTCGGCCTTGGGCAACAGGGCGAGGGGTTCCGGGGGGTTCATCCCTCGAACCTAGAGGCCGCCGGGGGTCCGATCAAGCGGTCCCCGACCTGTTCTCCGTCCGCCGTTCTCGCAGTTCAGGGCAGTGGTGTCCGGCGCTCTCCGCTCCTGCCTCCGACGGAATTGGAACACTCGGAGCGCCACCTGGACAATGTAGATCAATACGGACACCCCGACCGGGCGGCCCGCCCCCGCCGCCCCGTGGTGTAGAAGGGGACGGTCCCCGAACCGGAAACCGGAGCCCCCATGCGCATGCGACCGACCGCGATCACCCTCGACTGCGCCGACCCCCTGGAACTGGCCGCGTTCTACTCGCGGGCCACCGGCCTGCCCCTGGACCCGCGGTCCACCGCCGACTTCGCCGCGCTGGAGCCCGGGGACGGCATCGCCCTGGCCTTCCAGCGGGTCGACGGGTACCGGCCGCCGCGCTGGCCCGGGCAGGAGGTCCCCCAGCAGATCCACCTCGACTTCGCGGTCGGGGACCCGGACACCGCGCAGGCCGAACTCCTGGCCCTGGGCGCGACCGCGCCCGCCGGGCAGCCGAACGCGGAGCGGTGGAGGGTGCTGCTGGACCCCGCCGGCCACCCGTTCTGCCTGGTCCGGGGCTGATCGTCGGACTCCTTTCCCGGAGGTGTCACAGAACGCGGGTCCGCCGTGTCTTCAAGGGCACCAGTGCATCACCACCGATGGCAAGGAGTGCCCTCCATGGAAACCCGTCTCAAGCTCCTCGGCAACCCGGCCGCGGAGAAGGCCCTCAAGCACCTCGCCGCGGTCGGCCGGGTCCTCGACGACTCGCCGCTGTCCAACGTCACCCGGGAGCTGGTGCTGCTCCGGGCCAGCCAGATCAACGGCTGCGGTGTCTGCGTCGACATGCACACCAAGGACGCCGAGCACGCGGGCGAGACCTCCACCCGCCTGCACCTGGTCTCGGCCTGGCGCGAGGCGACGGTGTTCACCGACGCCGAGCGGGCCGCCCTGGAGCTGACCGAGCACGCCACCCGCATCGCGGACGCCGCCGGGGGCGTGCCCGACGAGGTGTGGGACAACGCCGCCGCGCACTACGGCGAGGAGGAGCTGACGGCGCTGGTGACGGCCATCGCCGTCATCAACGCCGCCAACCGCCTGAACGTCATGACGCGCCAGCCCGCGGGCGGCTACCGCCCCGGCATGTTCGCCTGACCCGGTGGGAACACGGGCCCGCCCCCGGCCCCGGCGGCGGCCAGGGGCGGAGCCCTCAGGCGTGGCGGCCCGAGAGGGCGACGACGCCGCCCAGGCCGATCATCGCCACGCCGCCGCCGGCGGACAGGTCGGCCAGGCGCCGCGGGGAGCGGTCGAACCAGTGGCGGGCCCGCCCCGCCCCCAGCGCCCACAGGGCGTCGCACACCAGGGCGATGGCGACGAAGACCGCGCCGAGCAGGAGGATCTGCGCGGGCACCGAGCCGACGGCCGGGTCCGTGAACTGCGGCAGGACCGCCGCGAAGAACACCAGGGTCTTGGGGTTGGTCGCCCCGACGACGAAGCCCTGGGCCAGCAGCCGGGTGGCCGTGCCGTCCGCCGGCTCCGGCTCGGCCGCCCGGTGGCGGTGGCGGATCGCCGAGATGCCGAGCCAGACGAGGTAGGCGGCCCCGGCCAGCTTCAGGACGGTGAACGCCGTCGCGGAGGCGGCGACGACCGCCCCGACCCCGCAGGCGACCGCGACGATGAGGGGGAGGTTGCCGAGGGCGTTGCCGAGCACGCTGAGCAGGCCGCCGCGGCGGCCGAGGGAGAGGGAGCGCCCGACCACGAAGAGGACGCTGGGGCCGGGCACGAGGACCAGCAGGAGGGCGACGGGGATGAAGGCGAGGAGTTGTTCGGGAGGCACCATGCCCGCACGCTACTCCCCCGTGCGGCCGGCCCGCCCGTCGTTTTCCCGGCTCGTGCGTACCTCCGGGAGGGGTGAACCCTCCCCGGAATCGGGTACATTCCCGGCGCCCCGGGTTTCCCCTGCGGCGCCCCGGCCACTGGGAAGAGACCATGCACCACGAGAACACCCCCACTCACACCGGCACCGGCGAGGGAGCCGACTACATCGTGGTCGGCACGGGCCCGGGCGGCTCCCCGGTGATCCGGCGGCTGATCGACGCCGGGCACCGGGTGACCGTCCTGGAGGCGGGCCCCACCGACGCCCGGCCCGGCATCGAGGACCCGCGCGCGGCGTTCTCCCTCTTCGGCACGGAGATCGACTGGGGTCTGCTCACCGAGCCGCAGGAGCACCTGGGCGGGCGCGCCCTCTACCTGCCGCGCGGCAGGGTCCTGGGCGGGACCAGCGCGATCAACGGGATGGCCTACGTCCGCGGCGCGGCCGCCGACTTCGACGCCTGGGAGGCCGCCGGGGCCGCCGGCTGGGCGTGGCGGGACGTGGAACCGTACTTCCGCAGGCTGGAGGACTTCGGCCCCGGGCCGGGCGCCGGGCGCGGGACCGGCGGGCCGCTACCGGTTCGGCGCAACGACGACCCCGACCCGGTGGCCGCGGCGTTCGTCGCGGCGGCCGAGGGGGCGGGGTACCCGCGCAACGACGACTACAACGACGACGGCGGTCCCCTCGGGGCGAGCCTCGTCCAGGCCACCCTCGTGGACGGCGGCCGGGTCACCGCCTGGCGCGCCTACGTGGCCCCGGTCCTGGGCTCCCCGCTGCTGACCGTGGTCACCGAGGCGCACGTGACCCGCGTACTGATCGAGGACGGCCGCGCCGTCGGCGTGGAGTACCGCGGCCCGGACGGGGAGGCCCGGACCGTGCGGGCCCGGCGCGAGGTGGTCCTGGCCGCGGGCGTGTTCGGCACACCGCAGATCCTCCTGCTCTCGGGGGTGGGGCCCGCCGGGCACCTGCACGAGCACGGCATCACCCGGGTCGTCGACCTGCCCGGGGTCGGCGAGAACCTGCGCGACCACGCGGTCGTCCCGGTGGTCTGGGAGCGGGCCGGCGCGGCGCCCGGGGTCCCGGGCATGGGGGTGCAGGCGCAGCTGGTCCGCGAGGGCACCGAGAACTCGATGATCCGCCCGGACCGGCAGGGCATCGTCATCCCCTACGTCTACTCGACCGTGCAGGAGGGCCTGCCGGACTCGGGGTTCACGACGGTGGCGGTCGTGCTGCACCCGTACAGCACGGGCACGGTGCGGCTGCGCTCGGCCGATCCCGCCGACCCGCCGCGGATCGACCCCGCCACGCTGTCCGACCCCAGGGACGTGGAGGCCCTGATCGAGGAGGTCGCGGTGCTGCGGGAGCTGGTGCGCCGTCCGGAGCTGGCCGCCCACGTGGCCGCCGAGGTGCACCCCGGCGAGGTGGACCTGCGGGCCTACGTGCACGCGGCGGCCGACGCCGGGCACCACCAGGTGGGCACCGCGCGCATGGGGACCGACGCCCTCGCGGTGGTCGACCCGCGGCTGCGGGTGCGGGGCGTGGCGGGGCTGCGGGTCGCGGACGCCTCGGTCATGCCGTTCACCCCGGCGGGCAACACCGCCGGCCCGACCTTCATGATCGGCGAGCGCGCGGCGGACCTCCTCCTGGAGGACCTCGCCGCGGACCCGGACCGGCCCTGAGCACGGGCGAGGCCCCACCCCCCTTGCCCTATATATCGAATTTCGATAGATTCCTATCGTTGTCCGATGGAGGGGAGTCCATGGAAGACCCGGCCGCGCCGCCGTACGCCGCTCCCGGGACGGTGTTCGGTATCGTCGGCAGCGCCGAGGCCCCCCGGACGCAGGCCGAACCGAAAGAGGTCGTGTGATGCCGATCGTCGTCGACATCGACGTGATGCTGGCCCGGCGCAAGATGTCCGTCGGCGAGCTGGCCGAGCGTGTCGGCATCACCCCCGCCAACCTCGCCGTCCTCAAAAACGGCCGGGCCAAGGCCGTGCGCTTCACGACCCTGGACGCCCTCTGCGAGGCCCTCGACTGCCAGCCCGGCGACCTGCTGCGCCGGGAGCCCGCCGCCGAGTGACGCCGTTCATACCCCCCGGCGTTGAACCGGAGGACCCCCTCCCCCGTTTCCCGGGGTGAGGAGTCGGACGCACCGGGTGCGGACGACCGGTGATCCACGAACCCGAGGGGGACCATGCGAACCGGAACGAAGATCGCGGTCGGGGCGGGCGCGGCCGTCGTGGTGCTGGGCGGGGCGGCCCTGGTGTTCGGCCCCGGCCTGTACGCGGGGATGAACGCCGACCGGGCCGCCGAGGAGCCCGCCGTCGACTCCCCCGGGGTGGCCGACGTGACCGACGCGGCCGAATTCGACGGCGACTGGACCGTGGCCGGGGGCGAGTCCTACGCCGGGTACCGGGTGGACGAGGTGCTCCAGGGCGAGGACGTCACCGTCACCGGCCGCACCCCGGACGTGACGGGCACCGTCTCCGTCGCGGACGGGTCGGTCACCGCCGCCGAGATCACCGTGGACATGGCCACGGTCGCCACCGACAGCGACGCCCGCGACGCGTACTTCCGCGACAACGCCCTGAACACCGACGAGTTCCCGACCGCGACGTTCGCGCTGACCGAGCCGGCGGCCGTGGAGCCGGGCGCCGAGTCCGTGGCGCTGGTCGGGGACCTCACCGTCCACGGGGTCACCCTGCCGGTGACCGTCGACGCCGAGGTCGGCCTCACCGAGACCGGGGCGCGGGTCGCCGGGAGCGTCCCCGTCACCTTCGCCGACTTCGGCGTCCAGGCCCCCGACCTCGGCTTCGTGTCCGTGGAGGAGGCCGGCGAGGTCGAGTTCCTGCTCGACCTCGTACAGAATCCGTGACCATGGACCCGCACGGCCCCGGCGGGCGGGCGGGTCCCCGGGAGGACCTGCTCACCGCGCTGCACGCGGCGCACGCCGACAGGCTGCACCGGTACGTGCTGCGGCTGACCGGCGACGTCCCCCTGACCCAGGACGTGGTCCAGGAGACCCTGCTGCGCGCCTGGCGCCGTCCCGAGGTCATGGCCCGCGAGGAGGGCGCCGTCCGGGCCTGGCTGTACACGGTCGCCCGCAACCTCGTCATCGATGAGAGGCGCAGCGCCCGGCACTCCCGCGAGCTCACCACCGACCGGCCGCCGGAGAGCCCCCAGGCCGACCGCAGCCAGGCGGTGCTGGACGCGTGGCTGGTCTCGGACGCCCTGTCCGCGCTGTCCGCCGAGCACCGGGCCGTGGTCGTGGGGGCGTACTACCGCGGCCGGTCGGTGGAGGAGCTCGCCGCCGAGCTGCGGATCCCGGCGGGGACCGTCAAGTCCCGCCTGCACTACGCCCTGCGCGCCATGCGCCTGGCCCTCCAGGAGAAAGGAGTCTCGCCATGACCTCCCCGGTGGCGGGCGGGGGCGACCCGTACCGCGAGTGGGACGGCGCGTACGTCCTGGGCGCGCTGAACCCGCGGGAGCGCCGCGAGTTCGAGGAGCACCTGCTGGTCTGCGGCTCCTGCCGGGAGGCCGTCGCGGAGCTGGCCGGCATGCCCGGCCTGCTGGGCGCGGTGCCCGCGGAGGAGGCCCTGGCCGCGGCGGACGGCCCGCCCGCGCCCGGGGCGCCGGACGCCGTCCCGCTGGCGTCGGTGGCCGCGGCGGCCCGGCGGCGCCGGAACCGGGGCCGGGCGCTGCTGGCGTCGGTCGCGGCCGGCGCGGTCCTGGCGGCCGGGGTCGGCGGCTGGGCCGCGGGCCGGGGGCGCCGGAGCCCGCCGCGCCGGTGGCGCAGGCGCCGCGGACCGTCGAGCTGAGCCCGGTGGGCGAGGTCGAGCTGCGGGCGTCGGTGACGGTCACCCCCACGGCCTGGGGGACCCGGTTCGACTGGACCTGCGACTACCCGGCCAGCGGCGGGGACGAGGGCATCGTGTACACGCTCGTCCTGGTGGACGAGGAGGGCGGGCGGTCGACGGCGGCCACGTGGTCGTGGTCGGAGTCCGGCTCCCCCTCGGGGCTGGGGGCCTCCACCGCGCTGCCCCTGGACCGGATCGACAGCGTCGAGATCGGCCTGGCGGGGACCGAGGGCGCGCTGGCCTCCGGCCGGGTGTGACCCGACCCCGGGTCAGGACCGCACGGCGCGGCCGAACAGGTGGGCCAGCGCCCCCTCCAGGTACGGGTACCGGAACCGGTGGCCCGCCGCCAGCAGGCGGGTGGGCACCACCCGCTGGTCCGCCAGCGCGACCTCGTCCGCGCCCTCCCGGCCCAGCACGACCGCCGGGGCCCAGCCGGGGACGGGCAGGAGCGCCGGGCGGCGCAGGGTGCGGGCGAGGGTCCGCGCGTGGTCGGCGCCGCGCACCGGGTAGGGGGTCACCCCGTTGACGGGGCCCGACAGGTCCTCGTCGAGGACCGCGCGCACGTAGACGTCGGACAGGTCATCGGCGCCGATCCACGACAGCCACTGCCGCCCGTGGCCGATCCGGCCGCCCAGCCCCGCCTCGAACAGCGGGTACTGGAGTCCCAGCACCCCGCCCGCCGGGGTCTGCACGATGCCGGTGCGCACCTGGACGCACCGCACGCCCGCGGCGACGGCCGGGCCGGTCGCCGCCTCCCAGTCGGCGACCAGGTCGGCCAGGAACCCGTTGCCGCGGGGGCTGTCCTCGGTGAGCACCTCGTCGCCGCGGTCGGGCCCGTAGTAGCCGATCGCGGAGGCGGTGACGAGCACGCGCGGGCCGCCGTCCCCGGCCCGGGCGGCGACCAGTTCGGCCAGTGCCCGGGTGGGCCCGACCCGGCTGGCGCGCAGCGCGTCCTTGTGCCCGTCGGTGAAGCGGCCGAACAGCGGCTCCCCCGCCAGGTGCACCAGGGCGTCCACTCCGTCGAGCAGGTCGGGGGCGGGCGCGGCGGGGTCCCAGCGCCGTTCCCCGGCGTCGCGCGGGTCGCGCCGCACCAGCCGGACCACCCGGTGGCCGGAGGTGGTGAGCAGCGCGCACAGGTTGCGGCCGACCAGGCCGCCCGCCCCGGTGACGGCGACGGTCACCGGGCGGCCCGACCAGGCGCGGGAGCGCTCCAGTGCGGCCAGGTCGTCGGCGAGCTGGGCGTGCCGGTAGGCGAACATGGGACGCAGCACCGCGTCGGGCAGGGAGGTGGCGACCCGGTCGACGACGCGGGTGCCGTCCCCGTCCTCCTCGAAGTCGTGGGCGTGCGTCCACCGCAGCACCGCCGACAGCGGCGGGGCGGCCAGCCGGTCGGCGAAGCGGCGGGGCGGGTCGTAGCGTTCGGGCAGGTGGGCGGCGACCCAGCGCAGGCCGCCGGGGAAGGTCAGCACCGCCGTCCCGTCGCGCAGGGAGTCGGCCTCGGCGGTGAGCCGGACCGGCTGCCAGGGCGGGCCCAGGCGCGCGAACGCCCCCGGCCGCCCGTGCCAGGCGAAGACCTCGTCCCGCGGTGCGGGCACCACGCTCTCGTACCGGAAGACCATGCCGCTCCTCGCGTCGTCGCCTCGCGGCCTCGCCGCCTGTGGACACGCTAGCGCGGGAGCGGCCGCAGTCCAGCGGACGGGCCGGGCGGGGCCCGATCCGCCGGTTCCTCAGTCCCGTCCCTGTCCCGGGTCCTGTGCGAGGAAGGCGGTCACGGCCTCGGCCAGGGCGCCGCGGGCGTCGGTGTCGGAGATCCGGGCGGTCCCGTCCCCGGACTGGTCCCCGTAGGCGCCGAACTGGGCGTGGTTCATGCCGTCGATCTCCACGCTTTCCGCGTCGGCGGGCAGGTGGGGGCCGTTGGCCTCGATCGTCGCCGGGTCGGATAGGGCGTCCTCGCTACCGGAGACGGACAGCACCCGCAGGTCGTCGCGGTCGGCCAGCCCGGCCCCCTCGGTGGCGTAGGAGCCCCACAGCACGAGCCCGGCCGGGGCGAGGTCGGGGTCGCCGCCGGCGTGGGAGGCGGCCATGGCCCCGCCGAGGGAGTGCCCGCCCAGGTACCAGCGGTCCACGCCCTCGCCGTGGGCGGCCGCGGCCTCGTCGGCGCGGTCGGGGTCCAGGACCGCGAAGTTGAGGGGCATCCGGGGGATGACCACGGTGACCCCGGTGTCCTGGACGATCGGCGCCCAGGACGCGGCGTAGGCCTCGGCCTCCACCCGGGCGCCGGGGTAGAACACGACCCCGGTGCCGTCCCCGCCGTCGGCGGGGGTGAGGACGACGGCGTCGTCGGCGATCTCGGTCCGCACCCCGGGCAGCGCGAGGGCCTCCCCCAAGGGGGCCGGCTCGGCGCGGTAGGCGTTCAGGCCCCAGGCGGCGAACCCGCCGACCGCCGCGGCCAGGAGGGCGAGGACGACCGCGGCCGCGATGAGCGTCCGGCGCAGCGCGGGGCTCACCGGGGCCCTCCCGCGGTTCCCCGGAGTCGGGAGCCCGTCACTTTCAGTGATTCGATCATCGCTTTTCGTGGATTTAGCACGGAATCCAAGATACTTTCTTGTCAGGACTTCCGGTGACGGACACGTCCGCCGCCGGTGCACGCCACGACCCCGGAGGACTCCATGGGAACCGCAGCACCCCGCGACACGGACCCGCGCCCCTCGGTCCCGGCCCAGGCCGCGGCGCTGGCGGTACTGCTGGCCGCGGCCTTCGGCAGCGCCCTCGTCGGTGTCCTGGCCAGCCCCGACACCGCCGGCGAGTACGCGAGCCTGACCCGGCCCGACTGGGCCCCGCCCTCCTCGGTGTTCGGCCCGGTGTGGACCGTGCTGTACGCCGCGATCGCGCTGGCGGGATGGCTGGTGTGGCGGCGGGGAGCCCTGCGCGGCACCGCCCTGGCCCTCTTCGCGGGGCAGCTCGTCCTCAACGCCCTGTGGACGCCGCTGTTCTTCGCCGCGGGCCTGCGCGGCACGGCCCTGGTGGACATCGTGCTGCTGCTCGCGCTGATCACCGTGACGATCGCGGCCTTCCGGCGGACCTCGGCCGCCGCCGCCCTGCTCCTGGTCCCGTACTGGGCGTGGGTGGCGTTCGCGACCGCGCTCAACGCCGCGATCTGGTGGCTCAACCGGGGCGCCTGACCCCCGGGAGGCCCCGCGGCACACGGCACCCCGCCGCCCGCCGCGGGGCCTCCCCATGCCCCCGAGCGCCCGAAAAAATAATTAATTACTATTTATTCTTGACGTTACCTGGGCCACTCTGACATGCTCATCCGCAGTTGAGGAAGGCGTTCGCGCAGGTGAGCACGTACGCCCTACGCCAAGGAGGTCCCCCATGGGCAGACGGCCACCACAACGGCCGCTCGCCGCTCTCGCCGCCGTCATGTGCGTGCTGGTGCTCGCCGGCTGCGGCGCCCGGCTCGGCGAGGACGGGCGCATCGGCGTCGTCTACATGGACGCCCAGGGCTTCTACGCGGGGGTCCGCCAAGGCATGCAGGACTACGCCGAGGGCTCGGGCAGCGAGATCCAGCTGCTGGAGCTCAACGCCCGCGGCGACGCCTCCGAGGAGAGCACCTTCGTCGACATCGCCTCCTCGGCCGACGTCGACGCCCTGGTCCTGTCCCCGGTCTCGGCCACCGCCTCCATCCCGGCCGTGCGCCTGGCGCACGAGAGCGGGGTGCCGGTGGTCTGCTACAACACCTGCATCGAGGACGAGGCCGCGCGGGAGTACGTCACCTCCTACATCCTGGGCGACCCCCACGAGTTCGGCCGCCTGCTCGGCGAGGCCGCCGCCGACCACTTCGAGTCCGAGGGCGTGGACGACCCCTCCATCGCGGTCCTGAACTGCGAGTTCGTCGAGGTCTGCGTACAGCGCCGCGAGGGCTTCGAGGAGGCGCTCTTCGACCGCCTGCCCGACGCCGAGATCGTCGCCAACCAGGAGGGCGCCACCATCGACGAGGCCGTCGACGTGGGCGAGCGCCTGCTCACCGCGCACCCCGACCTCGACGCCTTCTACGGCGAGGCCGGCGGCGCCACCATGGGCGCGGTCCGCGCGGTCACCAACCGGAACCTGGCCGGGGAGGTCGTGGTCTTCGGCAGCGACATGTCCACCGACGCCGCCCGCGCGCTCGCCGACCACCGGATCCTCAAGGCCAACGTCGACATCTCCGGCACCGCGGTCGGACTGCTGGCGGGCGAGACCGTCCAGCGCATCATCGCGGGCGACGCGCCCGAGGAGTTCGTCACCCCGGCGCCGATCGACCTCTACACCACCCCCGAGGACGGCCAGGAGTGGCTCCAGGCCCACCCGGACGGCATCCCGTGACCGGCCCCCGTCCCACCGCCCGTCCCGTCCCACCCGTGGAGCACCCATGAGCGACACCCCAGCCGCGGCGGCGCCCGACACCGAGGTCGTGGCCCGCGTCCGCGGAGCCACCAAGAGCTACCCCGGCGTCACCGCCCTGGACGGCGCCGACTTCGAGATCCGCGCCGGAGAGGTCCGCGCCCTGCTCGGGCGCAACGGCGCGGGCAAGTCCACCCTGATCCGGCTGCTGTCGGGTGTGGAGGCGCCCGACAGCGGCGACATCGAGATCGGCGGCACCCCGCTGGCCGGCGGCGGCATCCGCCGGGCCGCCGAACTGGGCGTGGGCACCGTCTACCAGGAGCTGAGCCTGGTCCCGGAGCTGTCGGCCGCGGAGAACCTCTACCTCGGCTCCTGGCCGGGCGGGCGCGGCCGCATCGACTACGCCGCCATGCGCGCGGGCGCCGAGGAGGTCTTCGCCGAACTCGGCGTCGACATCCCCCCGAGCACCCGGGTCGGCGAGCTGCCGCTGGCACAGCAGCAGCTCGTGGAGATCGCCCGCGCCTTCCGCGCCCGGCCCCGGCTGCTCATCCTGGACGAGCCCACCAGCGCCCTGGCCGCGGCCGAGGCCGAGACCGTGCTGGAGGCCGTCGCCCGCGTCGCCTCGCGCGGGGTGGGGGTCATCTACGTCAGCCACCGGCTGGACGAGATCCGCCGCGTCGCCGACACCGTGACCGTCATGCGCGACGGCGCCGTCGTGGAGACCGTCCCCGTACGGGGCGCCACGACCGCGCACATCGTCTCCCTCATGCTGGGCGAGGGCGGCGGAGAGGAACAGGCCCCTCCGAAGCGCCGCACCCGCACCGGGGACACACCGCTGCTGGCGGTCCGCGGCCTGTCGGTGCCGCCCAAGGTCGAGGAGGTCTCCTTCGACCTGTACCCGGGCGAGGTCCTGGGCCTGGGCGGCCTCATGGGCTCGGGGCGCACCGAGCTCCTGCGGGCGCTGGCCGGGTTCGCCCCCTCCAGCGGCACCGTGGAGGTGGACGGGTCGCCGGTGGCGCGCCCGACCCCGCGCGCCATGCGGCGCCTGGGCGTGGGCATCACCCCCGAGGACCGCAAGGGCGAGGGCGTGGTCCCCCTGCTGGGGGTCTCCGAGAACATGGTCATGACCTGGTTCGGGGGCGCCTCGCGGGCCGGCACCGTGCTGCCCTCGCGGGTGTCCTCCATCGGCCGCGACCTCATCGACCGGCTGTCGATCAAGGCCGCCGGCCCCGACACCCCGATCGTCAACCTCAGCGGCGGCAACCAGCAGAAGGCCGTCATCGGCCGGTGGCTGCACGCCGGGAGTCGCATCCTCCTCCTGGACGAGCCCACGCGCGGCGTGGACGTGGAGGCCAAGGCGCAGATCTACGGCATCGTCCGCGAGCTCGCGGAGCAGGGCGCGGCCGTCCTCTTCGTCTCCAGCGAACTGGAGGAGCTCCCCCTGGTGTGCGACCGCGTACTGGCCCTGCGCGCGGGGCGCCTGCACGGCGAGTTCACCGGCGAAGACATCACCCTGGACAACATCATGGCCGCCGCGATGGCGGCGTGAACGGCGAGGTAGCAATGACCACCACCACCAAGGTCACCGGCGCGGCGGTCCCTGCCCGCGGCGACTTCATCGGCCGCCACGGCCACCGCCTCAACGAGATCGGCCTCCTGGCCGCCATCGCGCTCCTGTACATCGTCCTGGGGCTCACCGCCTCCGGGTTCCTGAGCCTGGACAACCAGCTCGGTCTGCTGCGCAACGCCGCCACCATCGGCATCGCGGCCTGGGGCGTCACCCTGGTGATCATCGCCGGGGAGATCGACATCAGCATCGGCCCGGCCGTCGCCTTCGCGTCCGTCATCGTCGCCACGGGCGCCACCGAGTGGAACCTGGGCGTGATCGGCGCCATCCTGGTCACCCTGGCCATGGGCGTGCTGTGGGGCGCCCTCGCCGGGTGGCTCAGGGCCCGGTTCAACGTGCCGTCCTTCATCACCACGCTGGGGCTGTGGAGCGTCCTGGGCGGCATGGCCCTGTACATGACCGACGCGCTGCCCGTCCCGCTGCCCGAGAGCGCCCTGCTCGACGTGCTCGGCGGGTCCGTGCTCGGCATCCCCACCGCCGCGCTCGTCATGCTGGCCCTCTTCGGCGTCTTCGCCTACGTCGCCAAGTACACCGCCTACGGGCGCTCGGTCTACGCCATCGGCGGCAACGCGGCGGCCGCCCAGTTGGCCGGCCTCAACGTCACCCGGGTCCGCGTCCTGCTGTTCGCGACCACCGGCCTGCTCGCCGCGATCACCGGGGTGCTGCTGGCGGCCCGCCTGGGCTCGGGCAACGGCGGCGCCGCCGCCGGCCTGGAGTTCGACGTCATCGCCGCCGTCGTCATCGGCGGCACGGCGCTGGCCGGCGGGCGCGGCTCGCTCGGCGGCACCTTCCTGGGCGTCGTCTTCATCACCGTCATCGCCAACGGCCTGGTCCTGCTCGGGGTCAACTCCTTCTTCCAGGACGTGGTGCGCGGCCTCATCATCGTCGGGGCCGTCCTGATCAACGTCGTCATCAGCAGGCGCAGCGCCGCCAACCGGCTCGCCTAGCCCGAACGGGGGGAACAACAGTGAACACGAAGGACTCCGGTCCCCTGCCCGCCACCATGCGCGGGGTGCGCCTGCCCGGCGACTCCACCGCGGTCGTGGACACCCTGCCCGTGCCCGAGCCCGGACCGGGCCAGGTACTGCTCAGGGTCGGCGCCTCGGGCATCTGCGGCAGCGACATCGGCTACATCTACCGCGAGCACAAGACGCACCGCGGCATCGACGGCCCCGCCTACCGGGGCGTCGTGGCGGGCCACGAGCCCTCGGGCACGGTCGTCAGGACCGGCCCCGGGTGCCGCCGGTTCGGCACCGGCGACCGGGTCATCGTCTACCACATCGCGGGCTGCGGGCTGTGCGACAACTGCCGCCGCGGCTACATGATCAGCTGCACCGACCCGGGCCGGGCCTCCTACGGCTGGCAGCGCGACGGCGGCCACGCCGAGTACCTGCTGGCGGAGGAGTCGACCCTGGTTCCTCTGCCCGACGAGCTGTCCTTCGTGGACGGCGCGCTCATCGCCTGCGGGTTCGGCACCGCCTACGAGGGCCTGCGGCGCATCGGCGTCAACGGCGACGGCGACCTCCTGGTCGTGGGCCTGGGCCCGGTCGGGCTGGCCGCGGGCATGATCGGCCGCGGCATGGGCGCCGCCCGCGTCATCGGGGTGGAGCCCGCCGACAGGCGCCGGGAGTGGGCCCGGTCCCTGGACGTCTTCGACGCCGTGGCCTCCCCGGAGGAGGCGGCCGAGGAGATCGGCCGGGTCACCGCCGGGCGGGGCGCGGCCACCGCCATCGACTGCTCCGGCTCCCGCGCGGGCCGCTCGCTCGCCCTGGAGGGGGCGGCCGAGTGGGGCCGGGTGTCCCTGGTGGGCGAGGGCGGCACCCTGGAGACCGAGGTGTCGGACACCCTGCTGCACAAGCAGCTCACCCTGTACGCGTCGTGGGTGACCTCGCTGCCCGCCATGGCCGAGCTGTCGGTCAACCTGGTCCGCTGGGGCCTGTCCCCCGAGCGGGTGGTCTCGGACCGCTTCGAGCTCTCCGAGGCGGACGCCGCCTACCGGCTGGCCGCGGGCGAGAGTCGGGGCAAGGTGTGCCTGGTCAACGGTGAGGCCGCGTGAGCGGCGTCGGGGTCCGCCGCGAGGGCGCGGGGGCGCACGAGCGGATCGTCCTGGACAACGGGGCGGTCCGGCTGACGGCCGCCCCCGGCCTGGGCGGGCGCCTGCTGTCGGTGCGCTTCGGGGGCCGCGAGCACCTGTACCGCAACCCGCGCCTGCTGGACGCGGACCTGCGGCCCGTGGAGGGCGTGGAGCTCGGCCCGGTGGACGGGCCGATGAGCGTGTGGAACAACGTGGGCGGGGACAAGACCTGGCCCGCGCCCCAGGGGTGGGACGGGCCCGGCCAGTGGGCCGGTCCCCCCGACCCCGTCCTGGACTCGGGCGCCTACACGGCCGAGACCGTCACCGCCCCCGACGGCTCCGCCGTGCTCACCCTGACCAGCGGGGACGACCCGCGGTCGGGGCTGCGCCTGCGCCGCCGCATCACCCTGGAGCCCGGCACCGCCGGGTTCCGGCTGGACCTGGAGGCGGCCAACACCTCCGGCACCGCCCGCCGGTGGGCGCTGTGGAACGTCACGCAGATCGACGGCTCCGGCGCCGGCCCGGACGCGGGCGGCGTGTTCGTGGGGGTGGGCGGGCCGGGCCCGCACACCGTCCCGCTCGTGGCTGGCAACGGCAACCCGGAGGTCCTGGGGCACGCCCCCGGCGTCCTGCGGGTCCCCGCCCAGGACGTGGTGGGCAAGGTCGGCTTCCCCACGGCGACCGGGTGGCTGGCCCACGTGGGCGCCGCGGGCACCCTGACCCAGCGCTTCGCCGTGCACGGGGAGGCCGAGTACCCCGACTCCGGGTCGCGCGCCGAGGTGTGGCTGGAGGCGCCGGTGGAGCGGCCGCTGGAGCACCTGGGCGGGCTGTGCCCGGTCGACCGGGTGACCGAGGTCGAGGCGCTGGGCCCCCTCACCGACCTGGCGCCGGGCGCCGCCACGGCCCTGACCATCGCCTTCGGCCTCGGCACGGGCACGGGGCCCGTCGCCGGGGTGACCCCGGACGGCTTCTGGGGGGAAGTGCCCCACTGGGCCGGGCCGGGGACCTCGCCCGCCCGCCTGGCCGGGACGTTCACGGCCCTGCGGGCCGGCTCCCTCGTGCACCGGGCGTCCGGCACCGAGCTCGCGCGGGCCCTGCCCGGCGAGCCCGTCCGGTTCGACGCCCCGGTCCCCGGGGCCGGGGCGGACACCCCGACCGACGTGGACTTCGCCCCGGAGCAGCGGTGACCGGACCGGCGCCCCGGGGGGACCGGCGCCCGCCGGGCGCACCCACCGACCGACCAGGAAACGGAGTGAGCATGACGGACGGCAGGCACACGGGGGCGACCGCCGTGGTGACCGGTGCGGCGCAGGGCATCGGGGAGGCCACCGCGGCCCGCCTGGCCGCCGAGGGCGCCTCGGTGGTGCTGACCGACCTGTCCCCCGCCGTGGAGGAGGCCGCCGAGCGCATCCGCGCCCGCGGCGGCCGGGCCCTCGCGCTGCGGGCCGACGTGGCCGACGAGGCCTCCTGGACCCGGGTCGTGGACCGGGCCCGCGCCGCCTTCGGGCCGGTGGGGGTCCTGGTCTCCAACGCGTACACCTTCGAGCAGGCGCCCGCCCACGAGACCTCGCTCGCCTCCTGGGAGCGCCAGCTCTCGGTCAACCTCACCGGCGCGTTCCTGGGGGTGCGCGCCTGCCTGGAGGACCTGTCCGCGTGCGGCGGCAGCGTCGTCATCACCTCCTCGGTGCACGCCTGGTTCGGCCTCCCGGGGCGTCCGGCCTACGCCACCACCAAGGGCGGGCTCACCGCCCTGACCCGCCAGCTGGCGGTGGAGTACGGGCCGCGCGTGCGCGTCAACTGCGTGCTGCCCGGCCCCGTGCTCACCGCCGCCTGGGAGGGGGTGGGCGAGGAGGACCGTCGTGCCAGCGTCGAGCAGACCGCGGCGGGCCGCTTCGGCGACCCCGGCGAGGTCGCCTCCGTCATCTCCTTCCTCGCCTCCGCGGAGGCCTCCTACGTCACCGGCGCGAGCCTGCCGGTCGACGGAGGGTGGAGTATCTACAAGGCGTCGTCGTAAGGCGCCCGGAACGGAGGATGTGATGGCGGCCTACTCGGGGCGCGGTGTGCACGGCCAGACGGTGCGGTTGCTGGGGGAGCGCGTGCTCTCCGGCCGGATCGGCGAGGGGGAGACGATCGACCTGGCCGCGCTCAGCGACGAGCTCGACCTGAGCCTCACCGCGATCCGCGAGGCGATCAAGGTCCTGGCGGCCAAGGGCCTGGTGGGCTCTCGGCAGAAGAAGGGGACGTTCGTGCGCCCCCGCGGCGACTGGAACCTGCTCGACCCGGACGTGGTCCGGTGGCAGATCGCCGCGGGGGCCGGCGACGTCTTCTTCCGCGACCTGGCCGAGCTGCGCGACGCGCTGGAGCCCGCCGCCGCCCGGCTCGCCGCCGTGCGCCGCACCGACGCCGACACCGCCGAGCTGCGGGCCGCCCTGGAGGAGATGGCCCTGACCGCCGACGGCCCGGCCGAGGAGGCCGTCAGCGCCGACCTGCGCTGGCACCGCGCCCTGCTGGCCGCGACGCACAACGAGCTGTTCACCCGCACCGACGTCTTCTTCGCCGCGGGGCTGTCCGAGCGCGACCGCCTGGTGCACGGGGGCGCCCACAAGGACCCGGTGCCCAGCCACGGCGCCGTCACCGACGCCGTGGCCGCCGGGGACCCCGCCGCGGCCGAGGCCGCCATGCGCTCCCTGCTCGCCCAGGCCCGGGAGGACCTGCTCCGCGTCACCGAGGACGACGCGCACGAAGACGATCTGGAGAGACCGCAGTGAAGATCACCCGTATCGAGACCTTCCTGGTCCCGCCCCGGTGGCTGATGTGCCGGGTGGAGACCGACGAGGGGGTCGTCGGCTGGGGCGAACCCGTGGTGGAGGGGCGGGCCGAGACCGTGCGGGCCGCCGTCGGGGAGCTGTCCGACCTCCTGCTGGGCCAGGACCCCCGCCCCATCGAGCACCACTGGCAGCGCCTCACCAAGGCGGCGTTCTACCGCGGCGGCCCGGTGCTCTCCAGCGCCGTCGCGGGGCTGGACCAGGCGCTGTGGGACATCGCGGGCAAGAGCCTGGGCGTCCCCGTGCACCGGCTGCTGGGCGGCCCGGTCCGCGACAGGGTCCGCGTGTACGGCTGGGTCGGCGGGGACGACCCGGCCGAGCTGGCCGACGCCGTCGCCGAGCGCGTGGAGTCGGGGCTGACCGCCGTCAAGATGAACGCGGCCGGGATCGTGGGCCGCTCCGCCACAGTCCGGGAGATCGACGGCATCGTCGAGCGGCTGGCCGGGGTGCGCGAGGTGCTGGGCCCGGACCGGGACGTGGCCGTGGACTTCCACGGCCGGTTCAACGCCGCCACCGCCCGCCGCGTCCTGCCCCTGCTGGAGCCGCTGCGCCCGATGTTCGCCGAGGAGCCGGTGCTGCCCGAGTACGGGCACCTGCTCGCCGACGTGGTGCGCAGCAGCCCGGTGCCGATCGCCACCGGCGAGCGGCTGTTCGGCCGGAGCGAGTTCCTGCCCGCGCTCCAGGCGGGCATCGCGGTCGCCCAGCCCGACCTCTCCCACGCGGGCGGGATCTCCGAGGTGCGCCGGATCGCCTCCCTGGCCGAGACCTACGACGCGCTGCTGGCCCCGCACTGCCCGCTGGGGCCGCTGGCCCTGGCCGCCAGCCTTCAGGTCGCCTTCGCCACGCCCAACTTCCTCATCCAGGAGCAGAGCATGGGCATCCACTACAACCGGGACGCCGAACTGCTCGACTACGTCCTGGACGCCGGCGTCTTCGCGTTCCCGGACGGGCACATCCACCGCACCGAGGCCCCCGGCCTGGGCGTGGAGGTGGACGAGGACGCCGTGCGGCGGGCGGACCGCACCGGCCACCGGTGGCGTCCCCCGGTGTGGAGCCACGCCGACGGCTCCTTCGCGGAATGGTGAGGGGGGCGGAGCACATGACGGTCGAACCGTGGAGCGCGGACCGCTTCGAACTGGGCGAGGGGCTGCGCCTGCACGGCCCCGACCTGCTGATGGTGGACATCCTCACCGGCCGGCTCCTGCGGCTGGACCCCCGGGAGCCCGGACCCGCCGGGACGGTCGCCGCCCTGGACGTCCCGCTGGGCGCGGTGGCGCCCGTCCGGGACCGGCCGGGCGCGTACGTCGCTGCGGCGGGCACCGGCGTGGCGCTGCTGTCCGGGGGCCGCGTGGCACAGTGGCTGGCCCGCCCCGAGGACGGCGCGGCCACCCCGATGCGGATGAACGACGGCTGCTGTGACCCGCACGGCCGGTTCTGGGCCGGGTCGATGGCCTACGACGGCACCGCCGGCGCCGGGTCGCTCTACCGCGCCGACCCCGGCGGCCGGGTCACCCGGGTCCTGGAGGGCTACACCGTGCCCAACGGGCCCGCGTTCACCCCCGACGGGACCCGCATGTACCTGGCCGACAGCGCCGCGGGCCGCATCGACGCCTACGACGTGTCCGCGGACGGCGAGCCCGGACCGCGTACGGTCTTCGCCCGTACGGACCACGGGAGCCCGGACGGGATGCAGGTCGACGCCGAGGGGCACCTGTGGGTCGCGGTGTGGGGCGCCGGGCGGGTCCACCGCTACGACCCCGACGGGGCCCTGGAGCGCGTGGTCGAGCTGCCCGCCTCCCAGCCCACGAGCGTGTGCGTCGTCGAGGCCCCCGAGCCGAGGCTGTTCGTCACCTCCGCCTCGACCGGCCTCGCCCGCCCCGGCCCCGGCGACGGCGCCGTCTTCTCGGTCCCCGCCGACGTCCCCGCACCGCCGGCCCGCGCTTTCGGAGGGAACCCGTGACACCGCAGATCACCTGTGTCGGTGAGACCATGCTGCTGCTCACCGCGGCCGAGCCGCTCCCCCTGGACCGGTCCCCGCTGCTGTCCATGGGCGTCGCGGGCGCCGAGTCCAACGTCGCGTGCGGCCTGGCCGCCCTCGGGCACCGCGCCGCCTGGCTGGGCGGGGTGGGCGACGACCCCTTCGGGCGGATCGTCGTGGAGGGCCTGCGGGAGCGGGGCGTCGACGTGTCCGGCGTGCGGGTCGACCCCGACCGCCCCACGGGCCTGTTCGCCAAGGACGCGGCGCCGACGGGGAGCACCGTCCACTACTACCGGGCCGGGTCGGCCGGGTCGGCGCTCGGCCCGGAGGACGCCGGGCACCCGCTGGTGCGGGCCGCGGGGGCGGTGCACCTGTCGGGGGTGACCCCGGCGCTCTCCCCGGGGTGCGACGCCCTCGCCGAGAGCCTGCTGTCCGACCCCGCGCTGACGGTGAGCTTCGACGTGAACCACCGGCCGCGGCTGTGGGGCCCCGGCGAGGCGGCCCCCCGCCTCCTGGCCCTGGCCCGCCTCGCCGACACCATCTTCGTCGGCCGGGACGAGGCCGAGGCGCTGTGGGGCACCCCCACCGCCCGCGACGTGCGCGACCTGCTGCCCGAACCGCCCCGGCTGGTGGTCAAGGACGCGGGGAACGGCGCCACCGAATTCGAGGGCGACCGCGAGGTGTACGTGCCGGCGCCGCCGGTGGAGGTGGTCGAGCCGGTCGGCGCGGGCGACGCGTTCGCCGCCGGGTACCTGGCGGGGGGCCTGCGGGGCCTCGACGCCCGGGGGCGCCTGCGCCTGGGGCACCTGTGCGCCGGGCGCGTCCTGCGGGTGGCGGGCGACCTGGCCGCCCCTCCCCCGGCACGGCTGGTGGACGAACTCTTGGCGGTCCCCGACGAGCGGTGGACCGAGCGCGCTGCGGCGGCCGCGGCCGCCGCGGGAGGAGGAGCAGATGAGTGACGAGGGCCTGGACGGCCTGTTCGAGGGGCACCGCGTGCTGGCGATCCTGCGGGGCATGCCGGTGGAGACCACGGTCGCGCTGGCCCGGCGGGCGTGGGAGCTGGGGGTCACCGCGATCGAGGTGCCCGCGCGCGACGAGGCCGGCCTGGAGGCGCTGCGCGCGACCGTCCGGGCCGGGGCCGAACTCGGCCACCCCGTGGGGGCCGGCACGGTGATCACCCCCGACCAGGTGCGCGCCGTGGCCCGCGCCGGGGCCGCGTTCACCGTCGCGCCGGGCTTCGACGCCGAGGTCATGGCCGCGTCGGAGGGGTCGGGCATGCCCCACCTGCCCGGCGTGGCCACGCCGACCGACGTGCAGGGCGTGCTGCGGGCGGGAGGGCGCTGGGTGAAGGCCTTCCCCGCGACGGCGCTGGGCACCGAGTGGTTCCGCGCCATGCGCGGGCCCTTCCCCGACGTGCGGATCGTGGCCACCGGCGGTATGGACGCGCACAACGCGCGGGAGTACCTCGGCGCCGGAGCGCGCATGGTGGCGGTCGGCTCCGCCCTGTCCGACCCCGAGCAGATCCCGCTCCTGGCCGGACTCGTCTGAGCCGGGCCCCGGGCCCGCCGGGCGCCGCCGCACGGGTTCGGGCGGGCCGGTGCGGCGGGCCCGGGCGCCCGCTGCCAGACTGGGCGGCGCAGCCGACCGATCCCGGGGAGTCACGGTGGAACGCGACCACGACCTCGTCCTGTTCGGCGCGACCGGGTACACCGGCGCGCTGACCGCCGGATACCTGTCCGCGCACCTGCCCGCCCGGACGCGGTGGGCGCTGGCCGGGCGCGACCGGGACAGGCTCGCCGCGCTGCGCGAGCGCCTGGCCGCGCAGGCCCCCGGGACCCCGCCGCCCGACCTGCTGGTGGCCGACGCGAACGACGCGGGATCCGTGCGCGCCATGGCCGCGTCGGCGCGGGCGGTCGTCTCCACCGTCGGCCCCTACTCCGTCCACGGCGCGCCCCTGGTCGCGGCCTGCGCCGCGGAGGGCACCGACTACCTGGACCTGTGCGGGGAGCCGGAGTTCGTCGACCGCATGTACGTCGAGCACCACGCCGCCGCCGTGGAGAGCGGGGCGCGGATCGTGCACGCCTGCGGGTTCGACTCCGTCCCGCACGACCTGGGCGCCCTGTTCACCGTGCAGCGGCTGCCCGAGGGCGTGCCGCTGCACGTCGAGGGGTTCGTGCGGGCCAAGGGCACCCCGTCCGGGGGGACCCTCCATTCGCTGCTGGGCGCGTTCGCCGACCCCGGCCGCACCCTGGCGGCGGCCCGGGAGCGGCGCCTGCAGGAGGAGCCGCCCGCCGGGCGGCGGGTGCGCGTGGACCGGCGGGGCGTGCCGCGCACCCGCCTGGCCCGGGGGTGGACGCTGCCGATGCCGTCCCTGGACCCACAGGTGGTGGTGCGGTCGGCGGCCGCGTCGGAGCGGTACGGGCCGGACTTCTCCTACGGGCACTACGCGGCGTTCCTGCGCCCGGCCAGTGCGGCCGCGGCGGTCGCGGGCGTGGGCGGGCTGCTCGCGGCGGCGCGGGTGCCCCCGCTGCGCGAGCGGCTGCTGGCGCTGCGCGCCCCCGGCGAGGGCCCCACCCCCGAGCAGCTGGCCGCGGGCTGGTTCACGGTGCACTTCGCGGGCCGGGGCGGCGGGCACCGGGTGTACACGCGGGTGTCGGGTCCCGAGCCCGGGTACGCGGGGACCTCGGTCATGCTCGCGGAGTCGGCGCTGTGCCTGCTGTACGACGACCTGCCCGCGACCTGCGGCCAGGTGACCCCGGCGACGGCCATGGGCGACGCCCTGATCGGGCGGCTGCGGGCCGCCGGGTTCGGGTTCGAGGTGCTGGACGCCGCCGGGGGCTGAGGGCCCGCCTCAGACCAGGAGCACGGCCACCAGGGCGAGCACGAGCAGGACCACGAAGGCGACGGCGTGCACGCGGTCCGGGACCCGGCCCACGTGGCGGCGGGCCACCGCGATGGCGGGCAGCGAACCGGCCAGCAGCAGCCCCGCGGCGACCAGGTCGACCGACCCGGCGTACCCGGCCCCCGCCCCGCCGCTGCCCAGCAGCACGTAGACCGCGGTCCCGGCCAGGGCGACGGGCAGGCTGAGCGGGTTGGCCATGGCGGTGGCCTCCAGCATGGGCAGCCCGCGGCGGCGCAGCAGCGGGACGGTCATGACGCTGCCGCCCACCCCCAGGAAGCCGGTCACCGCGCCGATGCCCGCCCCGACCACCGGGGTGGACGCGCGGCCGGGGGTCCGCGGCGCCTCCCCCGCGGGGCGGGCGAGGAAACCCCTGCGCAGCAGGCTGTCGGCGATGGTCACCACCAGGTAGGCGATGAAGAGCACGTGCTGGACCTCGCCCCCGGCCAGCGTGGCGGCCCACGCCCCGGCCGCGCTGCCCAGGCCGATGTAGGCGGCCAGCGGCCACAGGTGTTCGCGGCGCAGCCGCCCGGCCCGGTACTGGGCCCAGGTGGCGACCGAGGAGTTGACGACCATGACGGCAGTGGAGGTCGCCACGGCCACGGCCATGGCGTCCGCCTCCGGGCCGCCCCGGGCCGCCGTGACGGCGTAGACGACCGGGACGGTCACGAAGCCGCCGCCGAAACCGAAGGCCACGGTGGTGAGGCCGCTCAGGCAGCCCAGGGCCAGGAGCAGGAGGAAGGAGGTGAGCACCCGCTCCACGGTACGGGCGGGGCGGGTGGCGCGCATTCGGTGAAGCGACAGGAACGATCGCCGAACGGACACGGCGGGCCGGACCGGTAGGGTCCGGTGCCGTGCGCAACATCCCCGTCTCCGAGGTGGAGGACATCGACCGGCCGGTCCTGGCGATCGGCACGGACTACCCGCCCGGGTTCGTGCTGGCCCGGCACCGGCACCGCCGGGCCCAGTTCCTGTACGGCGCCACCGGGGTGATGCGGGTGCGCACCGGGGACGGCGCGTGGACGGTGCCGCCGCAGCGCGCCGTGCTCGTCCCGGCCGGGACCGCCCACGAGGTGACGATGGAGGGCGTGAGCACCCGGAGCCTGTACCTGGAGCAGGCCGCGGTCCCCTGGTTCCCCGAGCGCTGCCAGGTGGTGGAGGTGTCGCCGCTGCTGCGCGCCCTGGTGTCGGAGGCGGTGGACATCGAGCCGCACTACGACGGGCGGGGGCGGGACGGGGCGCTGGTCGGGCTGCTGCTGCACGAGCTGCGGCGGCTGGTCCCGCTGCCGCTGGACCTGCCGCTGCCGGTCCACGAGGGGCTGCGGGCCCTGTGCGAGGAGTTCCTGGAGGCTCCCGACGTGCACGACCCGCCCGCGCGGTGGGCGGCGCGGCTGCACGTGGGCGAGCGGACGCTGCACCGGCTGTTCCGGGCCGAGACCGGCATGGGGTTCGCGCGGTGGCGGCGGCGCGCCTGTGTGCTGCGCTCGCTGCCCGCGCTGGACCGGGGCGAGCCCGTCGCCCGGGTGGCCGCGGACCTGGGGTACGGCAGCCCGGCGGCGTTCTCGGCGGCCTTCTCCGCCCTGCTGGGCGCGCCGCCCCGGGACTACCGGGCGGCCGGCCGCCCGGTCCCCTGAGCCGGGCCGTTCGCGGGCACGCCGCGGGGCCGTGTCGCGGGATCGGGCCGCGCGCCCGCGAGCTGCCGGGTGGGGTCCGGGGCGTGTCCCCCGCCGCGGGCGGGGCCGTCAGCCGGGGAAGGCCCGCACGACCTCGGGGACCTCGCGCAGGTGCGTGGCGAGGACGGCCACGGCAGCCTCGCCGTCGTGCTCGGCCAGCCGGTCGGCGATCATCCGGTGCTCGCGCTCGATGGTGTCCAGGCGCTCGGGGGCCTCGGTGATGGTCCGCACCGACAGGCGCACCTGCCGGGGGCGCATCGCCTCGTACATCTCGGCGAGGACGGCGTTGCCGCGGTGGCGGACGATCGAGCCGTGGAAGGCCTGGTCGAGGCGGGCCATCGTGTTCCAGTCGCGTTCGCGCCCGGCGGCCTCCATCGCCTCGATCAGCCCGCGGGCGTCGGCGGGGGCCCCGCGCCGGTGCCGGCAGATCTCCGTCGCGGCGTGCGACTCGATGACGAAACGGGCCTGGTAGATCTCCTTCATCTCGGTGGAGGTGACGACACGGACCTGCGCGCCGCGGCGCGGGACCAGCTCCACGAAGCTCTCGGCCTGAAGCCGGTGGAGGGCCTCGCGCACGGGAGTGCGCGAGGTGCCGACCTCGCCGGCCAGCGCCACCTCGTCGAGGAACTGCCCCTCGGCGTACCTTCCCGAAAGGATGGCCTCGCCGATCCATTCGTAGGCGCGTTCGCGCGCGGAACGCCTTACGGTGCCGGGGTTTCCGCTGTTCGCTTGTTCTTCCACCTTCCCACCCTACCTTTGCACTCGGTGGATGCACCATGTATACATGTTGTCCACAGCACAGGATTTCATGCTGTGGATCACAGTCGTTCGGCAAGGAGCAGTGTGAGCGCGCAAGGAGACAAGAGGCACGCCGTCTGGTTGACGGAGCCCTCGACGGCGGCCGTGGAGATGGCCCACCTGGCCGGATTCGGCACCGTCGTCCTCGACATCGAGCACGGCCTGTTCGACCTGGCGGCCCTGGACTCCCTCATCCCGTTCATCCGGGCCAAGGGCATGGACGTCATCGCCAAGGTCCTGGGGCCCGAGCGCGGCCCGATCCAGCAGGCCCTGGACTTCGGGGCGACCGCGGTGGCGATCCCCCACGTGGAGTCGGTGGAGCACGCCGCCCGGGTCTGCGGGTACGCCAAGTTTCCCCCTCTGGGGGACCGCTCCTTCGCAGGTGGGAGGACCTCCGGCTACCGTGGCTTCACCGACGAGTGGGTGACGCGGCAGGACCGGGGGACGCGCTGCTACCCGATGATCGAGGACGCCTCGGCGTTCGCCGACATCGAGGCCATCCTGGAGCTGCCCGTCGTCGACGGCATCTTCATCGGCCCCTCCGACCTCTCCCTGCGCCGCGACCGCGGCGCCTACGGGGTCACCGAGGCCGACCTGGACGACCTGCGGCACCTGGCCCGGGCCGCCCGCGCCGCCGGGAAGCCCTGGGTCCTGCCCGCCTGGAGCCCGGCGGAGCAGCGCCTGGCCGTGGAGGAGGGGGCCGCGACCATCGTGACCACCATGCAGTACGGCGCCATGTTCGCCGGATTCACCGGGGCGATCGACGCCCTGCGCACCATCGAGAACGACCTGAGGAGCCGTTGATGACCCTGAACGTCGCCGTCGCCCAGTTCGCCCCCACCGAGGACAAGGGCGCGAACCTGGCCGAGATCGAACGCCTCCTGCGCGAGGCCGCCGCCCGCGGCGCACGCCTGGTCGTCCTCCCCGAGTACGCGGTGTACACCGCCCCCGCCATGGACGACCGCTTCGTCGACAGCGCCGAGCCCCTGGACGGCCCCACCGTGTCCCGGCTCCGGAAGCTGACCGCCGAACTCGGCGTCTTCGCCATCGCCGGCGTCAACGAGACCGCCGGGCGGGGCCGCATCCACAACACCCTCGTCGCCCTGGGCGAGGGCGAGGTCCGCGCCGTCTACCGCAAGGTGCACCTCTACGACGCCTTCGGCTACAAGGAGTCCGACCGCGTCCTGGCCGCCGACCCGGCCGCGCCCGAGCTGCTGGAGGTCGACGGGTTCACGGTGGGCATGCAGACCTGCTACGACCTGCGCTTCCCGGAGACCACCCGGACCCTGGTGGACGCCGGCGCGGACGTCGTCGCCCTGCCCGCCGAGTGGGTCCCCGGCCCGCTCAAGGAGTACCACTGGAACACCCTGCTGCGCGCCCGGGCGATCGAGAACACCGTCTACGTCCTCGCCGCCGACCAGAGCGGCCCGACCGGCTCGGGCAACAGCGCGGTCGTGGACCCCATGGGCATCGCCCTGGCCTCGCTCGGCGAGGCCCCCGGCGTCGGGACGGCCGTCCTGGAGCGGTCGCGCCTCGACGCGGTCCGCAAGGCCAACCCCGCCCTGTCCCTGCGGCGCTACCGCGTGACACCAGCGAAGTGACGCCATGAAGGCATTCGGATCCCACACCCCGAACAGGGTCCGGCGGCGGCTCCGGTGGGCCGCCGCCGGCGCGGCCCTGGCGCTCACCGCGACCGCGTGCTCCGGCACCCCCGGCACCGACGGCACCTACGTCCTGCACTACACGACGTACTCCAACTCCACCTCCGACCAGTCCCGCGCCATCCAGCGGTGGGCCGAGGAGGTCGAGGAGGCGACCGGCGGCGGCGTCACCGTCCGCTTCCACTACTCGCAGAGCCTGGTGGGCGCGGACGAGTCGGTGCAGGCCACCCTGGACGGCCGCGCCGACATGGCCCAGGTCGGCTCCATCTACGCAGCCTCGGACCTGTCCATGTTCACCGTCATCGAGCTCCCGTTCGAGACCAAGAACCCCGAGGTGCAGATGACCGCCATCGAGCGCCTCTACGAGGAGAACGAGGTCTACCGGGAGGACTTCGACCGCCAGGGCGTGCGCCTGCTCTTCCCCCTGCCGCTGGGCATCGCCGCGGTGGGGCTCCAGGAGGAGGCGGACGACCTGGACGACCTGCGCGGCCGGAGCGTCCGGGCGGGCGGCCTGACCTCCGAGGTCATGCTCGCCGCCGGGGCCAACCCGGTCGCCATGACGGCCAACGACATCTACGAGTCCATGTCCCGGGGCGTGGTGGACGGCTACACCTCGCTGGCCATCGCCAACCTGCCCACCTTCGGCCTGTCCACGAGCACCCCGTACGTCATGGACCCCGGGATCGGGGCGTACTCGTCCTCGATCGTGGTCATCAACGAGGAGCTCTTCCAGTCCATGCCGCAGGAGTACCGCGACGCCCTGACGGAGGCCTCCTCCTGGGGGATCTCCCACGGCCTGGAGGAGATGGACGCCCTGGGCGGGACCGCCTGCACGGAGCTGAAGGAGTCCGGGGCGCGGTTCTCCTCGCTGCCCGAGGACCAGGTGGCCGAGCTGCGCGACGAGGTGGACGCCGCCGAGACCTGGGTCGCCCGCTACGAGGAGCGCGGCTACGACGCCCGGTCGGTCCTGGACGACTACCGGCGGATCATCGCCGAGGAGACCGCGTCCTCCGACTACGCCGACCCGCTGATCGCCTGCATGGAAGGGGAGGACGCATGAACCGGCTCCGTCCGCCGCGGCCCCTCACCGCCGTGTCGACCGCCCTCGGCCTCGCCGCGGGCCTGCTGCTGCTCGCCCTGATGCTGCTGACCGTGGCCGACGTGGTGAGCCGCAACGCCCTGGGCCGTTCGATCCTGGGCACCGTCGACATCTCCACGCTGCTCCTGGTGATGGTCGCCTTTCTGGGACTGGCCGCCGCCGAGATCGACGGCAGGCACGTCTCCGTGGGCCTGATCGAGGCGCGCCTGGGCGAGCGCACCCGGACGGTCCTGTCGGGCCTGCGCGCCCTCCTGCTGCTGGTCATCGGCGGGCTGATGGTCTGGGGCCTGGCCGAGGTGCTGTTCAGCGCCGTCGACCGCAGCGAGACCACCAACGACATCCTGCGCCTGGCGACCTGGCCGGCCAAGCTCGTCCTCTTCGTGTCCTTCCTGCTGTTCTTCGCGGCGGCCGTCTGGCGGGAGGTGCTCGAACTCCGGGCCCGCCTGTCCGGCGAGGCCTCCGGGGACGCGGTGGCGGACCTGGTCGAGGCGGCGGGCGTCCCCGAGGCCGCGGACACCGCCCCGGAACCGGTGTCCGCGGCCCGCCACGACGAGGAGGTCGGACGATGACCGGAGGAACGCTCCTGATCCTGCTCGCGGTGGTCGCGGTCTTCCTGGGACTGCTCGCGATCAGGCTCCACGTCGGGCTCTCGCTCATGCTGGCGGGCCTGCTCGGCATCGTGCTCATGCGCAGCACCGACGCCGCGGTCAGCACGGTGGCCAACCAGCCCTACTCCACGGCCGCCGACTACTCGCTGACCATCATCCCGCTGTTCATCCTCATGGGCGTGTTCGCCGTGCACGCCCGGCTCGCCCAGGCGGGGTTCGACCTCGCCTCCCGGGTGCTGCGCCGCCTGCCGGGCGGCACCGCGCTGGCGTCGCTGTCCGGGTCGGGGCTCTTCGCCGCCGTCACGGGCTCCAGCGTCGCCACCGTGGCCACCATGGCGCGGGTGTCCACCGACGCCATCGTCAAGGCCGGGCACGGCCTGCGCCTGGCCGCGGGCGTCGTCTGCGCCGGGGGCACGCTCGGCGTGCTCATCCCGCCGTCGATCGTGCTGGTGCTGTACGGCGTGGTGACCGAGGAGAACATCGGGCAGCTGCTGCTGGCGGGCATCGGCCCGGGCCTGCTGACGATCCTCGTCTACGCGGTCACCATCATGCTGCTCGTCGCGGTCGGCAAGCGCCGCCGGGCAGCGCGCGCCGCGGAACGCGAGAAGGTCGGGGCCGCGGCGCCCGGCTCCGCGGGCTCCCCCGCGGCGGCCGCGGACGGCCCGGACACGGACGCCGCGCCCGCGACCGGCCCCGAGGGGAACCGCCCCCCGCCCCTGGACCTGGTCGGCTTCGGCTTCCTGGTGGTCATCTTCGCCGTGTCCATCGGCACGATCTACCTGGGCGTGGCCACCGCCACCGAGGCCGCCTCGTTCGGCGCCGTGTCGGCGTTCGTCATCCTGCTCCTGCGCACCCGCCCGCCCCGGTGGATGCGCGTGGTGAAGGAGTCGGTGACC
Source organism: Nocardiopsis changdeensis (assembly GCF_018316655.1). Lineage (GTDB taxonomy): Bacteria > Actinomycetota > Actinomycetes > Streptosporangiales > Streptosporangiaceae > Nocardiopsis > Nocardiopsis changdeensis. Next base: position 4,363,882 of record NZ_CP074133.1, read on the forward strand.
GAGGCCGTCGGGCTGACCGCCATGACGTTCCTGCTCATGGTCGGCGCCGGGGTGTTCACCTACTTCCTCGCCCTGTCCGGGGCGAGCACCGCGGTGGTGAACGCGGTCCTGGCCGCGGACCTGCCCCCCTACCTGGTCCTGGTGCTGTGCCTGCTGGTGCTGCTGCCGCTGGGCATGTTCCTCGACGGGATCTCCATGATCCTCATCGCGGGGCCGCTGCTGCACCCGATCCTGGTCGGCTACGGGTTCGACGGCATCTGGCTGGGCGTGCTCATCGTGAAGGTGGCCGAGATGGCGCTCATCACGCCGCCGGTCGGCATGAACGCCTTCGTGTACTCCGGCGCCGTGCCCGAGGCCGGGCTGGGGCGGATCTTCCGCGGCATCGTGCCCTTCATCGTCGCCGACGTCGTCGTCGTGGCCATCCTCATCCTCGTCCCCGAGATCACCACCTTCATCCCCTACCTCTCCAGCGCGCAGTAGGCACGCGCCCCACCGACCGGAAAGGACCCGACTTGTTCACCGTCAACGACATGCCGCGGCAGATCGACGCGTCCATCGTCTCCGAGCTGTCCCAGGTGTGCGTCTCCACCCTCGGCCACCTGCGCGACCACGGCTTCGCCCTGGGGCTGACGCCCAACCGGCGCCCGCTGAAGTTCGTCGGCACGGCCGTCACGGTGCGCATCCCGCACCTGGACTCCACGGCCGTCCACATGGCCGCGGACATGCTGCGGCCCGGCGACGTGCTCGTCGTCGACCAGTCCGGCGACCTCGCGCGGTCGTGCTTCGGCGGCCTGGTGTCCTACACCGCCAAGGCCCGCGGCGCGGTCGGCGCGGTCATCGACGGCTCGGTCAACGACCACGACGAGACCCTCGCCTACGACCTGCCCGTCCTCTCCCGCGGCTACAGCCCCCTGACCACCCGCATCGCCGGGATCGAGGGTGCGATCAACGTCCCCGTGAGCATCGCCGGCGCGGTCGTGCGCCCGGGGGACGTGGTGTTCGCCGACTCCGACGGCGTGGCGTTCCTGGCGCCGGAGGAGGCGGTGGGCCTGGGCGCCCTGCTCAAGGCCAAGGAGGACGCCGAGATCCCGGCGCGGGAGTCCATCTCCGCGGGTGGGTCCATCGCCGAGTTCTCCGGGGCCGCCGCGTACCGGCCCTGACGGACGCCCCGTGGAGGGGCCGGGGACCGCCGGTCCCCGGCCCCTCCGCGTTCCCGCCCTCGGTGCGCCCCGGCCCGCCCCCGGCCCGCCCCCGGGCGCCGCGGCCGCGGGCCGCACTCGTACTCTGGGGCGATGCCGAGCATCTACCTCATCCGCCACGGCAAGGCATCGCCGGAGGCGGAGGACTACGACGAGCTGAGTCCCACCGGATACGAGCAGGCGCGGCTGCTGGGCGCCGAGCTCGAGCGACGCGGGCTGCGCCCGGGCCCCGTCTTCTCGGGGTCGCTGCGCAGGCAGCGCCAGACCGCGGCGACCGCCCTGGCCGAGGCCGGGATCGACGCCGTGCCGACGGTCGACGAGCGCTGGAACGAGTACGACCACCTGGGGCTGCTGGCCCGGCACCCCGTCGCCGAGGGCACCCTCCAGGAGCGGTTGGACGCCGGGCTGTCGGCGTGGATGGCCGCCGGGGGCGACGGGCCGGGCAGCTGGGAGGCGTTCCGCGGCGGGGTGCGGGCGGCGCTGGAGGACACGGTCGCCGGACTGGGCCGGGGCGAGACGGCCCTGGTGTTCACGTCGGCGGGGGTGGTCGCGGCGGTGTGCGCGGCGCTGCTGCGGACCCCGGCGCACGGGTTCCTGGAGCTGAACCGGATCGTGGTGAACGGGTCGCTCACCAAGGTGGTGCACGGGCGCGGCGGCACCCGGCTGCTGTCGTTCAACGACCACGCGCACCTGGAGCGGGCCGGGGCGGCGCTGACGACCTTCCGCTGAGGCGGGTGTGCCGCGCGTCCGTGCGCCCCATGGAAACCGACCGGTCGGTACCGGAGGGCGCGCGGACGCGCGCGGGCCTCAGCCCAGGGTGCCGCGTTCGGCCGCCCGGCCCAGGACCGCGCGCAGCGCCAGCTCGTAGCCGGGCACCCCGCAGCCGGCGATGTACCCGGCGGCCACCGGGGCGGTGACCGAGGTGTGCCGGAACCCCTCGCGGGCGTACACGTTGGAGATGTGCACCTCCACCACGGGCGCCTCGATGGCGTCGACGGCGTCGCGCAGGGCGATGCTGTAGTGGGCGTACGCGCCGGGGTTCATGACCACGCCGGCCCAGCCGCGGGCGGCGTGCAGCCGGTCGACCATCTCCCCCTCGCCGTTGCTCTGCGCGCAGACCACCTCCACGCCCAGCTCCCTGCCGAGCGCGGCGACCCGGGCCTCGACCTCGGCGAGGGTGGTGGTGCCGTACTGGCCGGGGTCGCGGGTGCCGAGCAGGTTGAGGTTGGGCCCGTTGAGCAGCAGGACGGTGCGGGACGGGTCGGCGGCGGGAGTGGACACGGGGCTCCTTGTCGAAGGCGGTCGGACGTGCACGCCCAGCGTAGGACCCCGGGCTCCCCGGCGGCCCCGGCCGCCCGGCGGGTTCCCCGAACGGATACCATACCGACCAGTCGGTCAATCACTCCGAGGAGGCGACCCCGTGGCGTCCACCCTGCTGTCCGCGCGCGACCTGCGATTCCTGCTCTACGAATGGCTCGACGCCGAGTCCCTCACCCGGCGCCCCCACTACGCCGACCACTCCCGCGAGACCCTCGACGGCGCCCTGGAGCTGGCCGAACGCGTCGCCACCGACCACTTCGCCCCGCACAACAAGGCCAACGACGCCAACGAGCCGCGCTTCGACGGCGAACGCGTCCACGTGATCCCCGAGGTCAAGAAGGCCCTGGAGGTCCTGGCCGAGACCGGCCTCAACGCGCTCGGCCTGCCCGCCTCCGTGGGCGGCGGGCAGATCCCCCACGTGGTGGCCAGCGCGTGCAGCGCCTGGTTCCAGGCCGCCAACCTGGGCTCCTCCGCCTACCCCTTCCTCACCGTCGGCAACGCCCGGCTGCTGCTCGCCCACGGCACCCCCGAGCAGGTCGACACCTACGTGCGGCCCATGGTGGAGGGCCGGTTCACCGGCACCATGTGCCTGTCCGAGCCGCAGGCCGGCAGCTCCCTGGCCGACATCACCACCCGCGCGCAGGACGCCGGGGACGGCACGTACCGGCTGTTCGGCAACAAGATGTGGATCTCGGCGGGCGACCACGAGCTCACCGAGAACATCGTCCACCTGGTGCTGGCCAAGATCCCCGGCGGCCCGCCCGGGGTCAAGGGCATCTCGCTGTTCATCGTGCCCAAGTACCTGGTGAACGCCGACGGGTCGGTCGGCGAGCGCAACGACGTCGTCCCCGCCGGCCTCAACCACAAAATGGGCTACCGCGGCACCGTCAACGCGCTGCTCAACTTCGGCGAGGGCGCGCACACCCCCGGCGGGGAGCCCGGCGCGGTCGGCTACCTGGTCGGGGAGCCGCACCAGGGGCTGCGCTACATGTTCCACATGATGAACGGCGCCCGGATCGGGGTGGGGGCGGGCGCCGCCGCCGTCGGCTACACCGGGTACCTGAAGTCGCTGGCCTACGCCCGCGAGCGCCTCCAGGGCCGCCCGCTGGGCGACAAGGACCCGGCGAACCCGCCGGTGCCGATCATCGAGCACACCGACGTGCGGCGGATGCTGCTGGCGCAGAAGAGCTACGTGGAGGGGGCGATGGCCCTGGTCCTGTACTGCGCCCGGCTGGTCGACGAGGCCGCCACCGCCGACGGCGCCGCGGACCGCGAGCGGGCCGACGCCCTGCTGGACGTGCTCACCCCCCTCGTCAAGAGCTGGCCCTCGCAGTGGTGCCTGGAGGCCAACAGCCTGGCGATCCAGGTGCACGGCGGCTACGGGTACACGCGCGAGTACGACGTGGAGCAGCACTACCGGGACAACCGACTCAACGCGATCCACGAGGGCACCCACGGGATCCAGGCCCTGGACCTGCTGGGCCGCAAGGCGGTGCAGGGCGGCGGGGCCGGGCTGGGGCTGCTGGTGGAGACCGCGCGCGCCACCTCCGCCCGGGCCCGCGGCCTGGGCGGGGACGAGGCGGAGTTCGCCGGGCTGCTGGACGCCGCCCTGGACCGGGTCGTGCGGACCACGGCGGAGGCCTGGGCGAACGGCGACCCGGCGGAGGCGCTGGCCAACGCCACCCCCTACATGGAGGCCGTCGGGCACGTGGTGGTGGCGTGGATGTGGCTGGAGCAGCTGGTGGCCGCGCACGGCAGGAGCGACGCCCCGGGCGAGGCGTTCTACACGGGCAAGCGGGCGGCGGCCGCGTACTTCTTCCGGCACGAGCTGCCGCGCACCGGGCCGCGGTTCGACCTGGTGTCCTCCCGCGACCGCACCGTCCTGGACACGCCGGCCGACGCCCTCTGACCCGGGCCCCGGCCCTCACCCGCGATCACCCGCCGCCACGGCGGCGGGTGACCCGGCGGGGGCGACGAGGGCGCCCAGCAGCGCGACGGCCCCCAGGGCGAAGAACACCGGCGCGTAGCCTCCCGCGGCCCCGGCGGCGAGCGCGCACACCCCCGGCGCGAGCGCGGCGGCGAGCGCGATCGGGGTGTGCATGATGCTGTTGAGCGTGGTGTAGTGCTCAGGGCCCCACCGGTCGGCGATCGCCGTGGCCTGCACCAGCGTGAGCAGGCCGCGCCCGGCGCCCACCGCGAGCGCCGCCGCGAACAGCGCGGCCGGGGCGGCGCCCGCCAGGGCGAGCACCGCCGTGAGCACGGCCCCCGACGCGCAGACCAGCAGCACCGCCACCGCCCGCGTCCCCGGACGGCTGCGGAGCTCCCAGGGGGCGTAGACGAGGCGGCCCAGCACCTGGCCGATACCGGTGGCGCCCAGGACCCAGGCCGCCTCGGCGGTGCCGAACCCGTGCTCCCGCAGGAACGGGACGAGGTCGACGACCACCGCGTGGACGGTGAAGGCGCCCAGTGCCAGGGCCGCGGTCAGCGCCCAGAACGCCCGACCGGCCATCACCCCGCGCACGGCCCGGCGGCCGGACTCCGGATCGCCGTGGGGCGTCCACTCCGCGCGCAGCGCCCACAGGTGCAGGGGCGCCACGACCAGGGCGACGAGGGCCGCCAGGGCCAGGAGGGCGGCGCGCCAGCCGAGGTGGGCCTCCAGCAGCGCGGCGAGCGGCGCGAACACCGTCCCGGCGAACCCCCCGACCAGGGTCAGGGTGGTGACCGCGCGGACCCGGGCCGACCGGTACCAGTGGGTGAGGGCGGCGAACGCGGTCGGGTAGAAGAGCCCGGCGGCGGCGAGCCCCGCCGCCTGCCAGGCCGCCGCGAACACCCACAGCGACGGCGCCAGGGCGCAGGCGGCCAGCGCCGCCGCGCCCAGGACCGCGGCGGCGGTCATCACCGGCCGGGGGCCGCGCAGGCGCAGCCAGCGGCCGACCAGCGGGGCGGCCAGGGCCGCCAGCACCTGGGAGCCGGAGAAGAGCGCGGTGAGGACGATGAGGGACCAGCCGGTGCCGAGGAGACCGCGGGGGCCAGCACGGGGAAGGCGTAGAACAGCGCGCCCTGGCTGACGGTGACGGTGACGCACAGGGCGGGCAGCGCCCGCCGCGCCCCCGGCACCGGCCCGGGGCCGCGGCGTCGGCGGGCGCGTCCGCCCCGCGGGCGGACGCGGGACCACCGGGGTCCGGCCGGACGCGCGGGGTGCGCGGCGTGCGCGGGCGGGCGGGTCGGGCGGGTCCTCCCCGCTCGGCCGGGCCGTGTCGTCGGTGCTCGGGCGGGGGCCGGGGACGGCGCCCGGCCGGGGCGGGGCGGCGCGGCGGTCGCGCCCGGGCGCCCGGAGCCGCGCGCGCGTCTCCGGGGCCGCCGCCCCCGCGTGGACGGGGGCGTCCACGGAGGCGCGCGGCAGGGGGAAGGGCTGGTGGGAGGGGGATCGATCTGTACGGTCACTGCGTTCCACGCTTTCCGGTGGTCGGGGCGGCGTCGGGAGGCGCCCCGTTTCCGGGTACGGCAAGGGCCCGGGCGGTGATGGCGGGATGCCGCTCGGGGGTCGCCGAAGGACCGCGGGTGCTGTGCGGGGCACCGGCGGTGCGGACGCGGCCGGGGACCGGCGGCGCGTCACGGGGCGCGTCGGGAGGGGGCGGTCCGGGGGCGTGCCGGACACGGGGCGCGCGGTGCGGGGGCCGGTCCGGGAGGACCGCCGCGGGGACGCGGCGCGATGGCCCGCCGGGGTGCGGGCCGCGCCGCCCCGCGCGCCGCCCTCCTCAGGAGCGGGAGGGTCCGCCCGCCGCGGCGGTGGGCGCGCGGCGGGGCCCGGGTCTTCTCACCGGGCGGGAACAGGCGCGGGGGCGGGCGAACGGAACGGGGGCAGGGGTCCGTCGGGTCTGCAAAAGTCTCCTGTCAGGACGTTCCGGGAGAACCGGACACGGAGGGTCACGTTGTGTGTTCCCTACCCCGATCACCGAGGACTCCATTCATCTCCCGGCCACTTTCCCGTCACCTGGAATTCCAGGTCGCCCCCGCCGAGCAGCCGCCCGGGGCCGCCGCCCACCGGCGGCGGCCCCGGGCCGGGGACGCCATCCGGCCGGGGTCCCCTGCCTCGGCGACCGGCGCTCGGGCGGGACCCGGTGCTGTGGAAGGCCGTTCCGGCCCGGGCGGGCCCGTACGCCGGACGGCGGAACGGCGCCCCAGGGCCCTGCCGCGGCGACCGGCGCTCGGGCGGGCCCGCCCGCTGAGGCGGCGGGCCGGGCGCCCGGGGATCTCCAGCCGCAGCGACCAAGGCTCGGGCGGGGCCCGGCACTCAGGCGGGGCGCAGGCGGCCGGGCTCGGGGACGTCCAGGGTGAAGACGTGCCCCAGGTCGGCCTCCTCGTAGCCGAAGTCGGCGTTGGCCACCCGCATGCGGTCGGGGCCCACCTCCACGATCCGCACAGTGATCGGCTCGGCCCGCCCGGGCAGCTCCAGCAGCCAGCGGTCGGCCAGGTAGGCCAGCCCGCGGGCGTCCAGGGCGGCGCGGGCCTCGGCCTCGGCGGACGGGGCGCCCGCCGCGTGCCCGAACGGGGTCATCGGGGTGTAGGCCCCCGCGCCCGCCGGGGCGAGGTAGCCCAGGACCTCGCCGTCCTCCTCCCGGCGGTGCGCCGTCCAGTGGGGCGGGATCACGTCCCCTCCCTCCGGGTGTCCAGGCGGGCCAGGGCGTAGGCGGCCATGGCCTCGCACTGGTAGTCGGCCAGCCCCGGCGCGACCGCCTCGTACACCTCCCGCCAGGGCCCCTCCTCGGCGTACACGCGCCCCAGGTGGGCGAAGGCGTCGGCGTCGGGCGTCCACATGCGGGAGACCCGCAGGTAGTGGTCGTGCACCTCCGCCTGCACGGCCGGGTCGGTGACCGGCCGCCCCGCCGCCAGGTGGGCGGCCATCCGCTCCAACTGGGCGGCCAGTCCGGCCCGGTCCGCCTCCCAGTCGGCCGGGGCCCGGCCGTCTGCGGCGCGGGCCGCCTGCTCCCACTGGGCCGGCCACTGCGCGCGGGCGCGGTCGGTGTAGGCGGCGGTGTCGAATCCAGCGAAGAGCGTCTCGGGGTCGAGCGCGCCCATGGTCCCCTCCTCCTCCAGTGCGTCCAGGGTGCGGCGCACGGTGGTGACGAGGGTGTCGACGCGGTCGCGTTCGGCCAGCAGGTCGCGCAGGTGGGCGCGCAGCGCCCCGGCCGGGTCGCCGCCGGCGTCGAGCACGGCGGCGATGTCGGCCAGGGGCAGCCCCAGCTCGCGCATGAGCAGGATGCGCTGGAGCCGCAGCAGCTCGGCGCGGCCGTAGTGGCGCACCCCGCCGGCCCCCACCGCGGCGGGCCGCAGCAGGCCGATGCGGTGGTAGTGCCGCAGGGTCCGCGAGCTGACGCCGGTCATCCGGCACACCTGCCCGGTCGGCCAGGTCGGCATGACCGCTCCCCTCGTCGGACCGGTACCTCCGGTCCGGTCACCGACGTTAGGCGTTGACCCCGCGTCAACCGCAACCCCGGACGCGCCGGCCCGTCAGCCGGGCGGCCCCGGGCGCCAGCGGCCGAAGCGCCGGGGCCCGCCCGGCCTGCGCGGCCCCGGCCCCCAGCGGGCGAAACGGTCCCGGACCGGTCCCAGGCGGGGGTGCCAGCGCAGCCACGGCAGCCAGGGCACCCCCGGCGGCGGCGGGATCCTCGGGTCCTCCAGGTCGCCCTGGAGGACCTCCTCCACCTCCTCGAACCGGATGCCCGCGAACAGCATGATGTCGGTGGCGACCATCTCCACCGCCAGGTGGGTGGCCTGGGTGACCTGGTCGTCGTCGGGCCGCCCCGGCCCGTACATGCGCGCGGTCATCAGCGCCTGCTCCACCGCCTGCTCGCGGGCCTCGCGGCTGCTCAGGTCGTCGGCGAGGGTGGCCAGCACGTCGGCCATGCCGGACACGATCGGGACCAGCTCGCGGCGTTCGTGGGCGCCCATCGCGGCGGTGCTGCGGCACAGGAACAGGCAGCTCTCCCCGAGCAGGATGAGGCGCTCGATGATCTCGTCCTCGTCCAGCACCGGCTGCGGGTCGCCCCAGCGGATCGTGGACAGCCGGATGGTGGTCATGCTGGCCTCGCGGGCGCGGCTCAGCTCCGCCATCGGCCGGCTGAGGTCGCCGAGCCGGTTGACCATCTGCTGGCTGGAGACGTCGCCCTCCTCGTCCAGGGCCTGGGCGACGCCGGTGAGCATGCCCGACATCTCGCCGAGCGCGTCCACCTCGATGCGCCGCAGCAGCGCGACCAGCCGGGCGGGGAACAGCAGCTGGCTGAACACCAGGGCGACGCCCGCGCCGATGAGGGCGTCGACGAGCCGGTCGATGCCGGGGCTGCCGTCCCCGATGAAAATCGTGGTCAGGATGGCGCTGGCCGCGGCCTGCCCGATGACGATGCGCTCGGCGTTGATGGCGACGGCCACGAGCATGGCCAGCAGGGTGGCCGCGCTCATGGTGACGAGTTCGCCGACGTCCGCGGCCAGGGCGAGCTCGCCCGCGCCGATGCCGATGAACACCCCGGTGAGGAGTTTGAGGGCGTTGGAGCCGCGTTCGCCGCCGGAGGCGTTGAGCGCGATGACGGCGGCGATGGGGGCGAAGAACGGGCTGTGGTCCTGGACGAGGCCGCCGGCGACGGTCCAGGCGATGACGGCCGCGAGGGTGGCCTGCACCACCGACCAGGTGTGGGCGGTGAGGCGGTCGCGGACCACCGCCGTTGTCTGCTCGATCCGGTGCCGCAGGTCACGGGTGCGCGCCCGAAGACCAGCCATGTACCACCTCTCCCTCACCGGAGTCCGGACGCCGTGGCGGGGGGCGGGCGCGGTCGCGGTTCCATTGATATCGGCACGGGTCGGGAGAGTGCGGGTTCTGCGTGATCGCCGCGTTTCGCGCGGGGCGCGTACCCGGACACGGAACCCGAACGGGCATCAAGAAGACAAAGGGCCTCTTGACACTCATACGGCGAACTCCGTGACGTTCTCCCCCGGTCGGTGACAGGCGGCGCGACGACCCCCGGAAGGGCACCGGAGACCGCATCGAACACGGATTCGGATCGCCCCTTACCCGGCCGGTCCGGGCCCCTCCCGACCGCCGGACGCGCGTGTGCGCCCCCGGCGGGACCCTCCGTGGCCCGATGCGGTCGGACCGCAATCGGTCGCCCCCTCCCCCGGCGACGGACCGGACCGTCATGATCGGCCTGTCCCCGCCACGGAAACGGAGAGGAACGCCTGTTGCAGGACCACGACACCAACGCCGACGCCGACACCGGAGCCGGGAACGATCCAGGGCACGATGCCTCCTCCGGATCCCCCGACGCGGACGCCGAGCGGCTCGCCACCTCGGAGTACCGGATGTTCCGCGAACGGGCCCGCCAGGCCACCTGGTGGTCGATGGCGCGCCGGATGCCCGTGCTGGTCGGTCGGGCCCTGGCCGTGGGCCGCCGGGCGGGGCCCGGAGACCTGGCCGCCACCGTCGTGTTCGGGCTGGGGATGGGCGCGGCCACCGCGTGGGCGCTGGTGGCGACCAACGCCGTCCTGGAGGAGGTGTTCGCGGCCGTGCCCACCCCCGACCGGGTCCGGGCGGCGCTGCCCTCCCTGCTCCTGCTCGCGGCGGCCCTGCTCGCCCGGGGAGCCTGCGGGGCGCTGGCCGGGCGCGCCCAGGCCCGACTGGAGCCCAAGGTGGTGCTGGCCGCCGAGCGCCGGTTCAACGAGACGGTCACCGGGGTGGAGGCGGCGGCCTTCGACGACAGCGCCTTCAACGACCACGTGTTCCGCGGGTACGCCACCGGCTGCGACCAGATGGGGGTGCTGGTCCGCACGAGCCTGGACGTGCTCACCGGCCTGGTGGCGATCGCCGCGGCCGCGGGCGTGCTGGGCACACTGCACCCGGTGCTGCTGCCGCTGATCCTGGTGGCGATGGTCCCCCAGTGGTGGAGCTCGGCGGCGTCCGCCCGGCTGCGGTACCGGCTGACGCTGAGGCTCACCGAGGTCGTGCGCCGCAAGTTCATGCTCCAGCAGCTGATGATCGACCGGCGCACCGCCGCCGAGCTGCGCTCGTACACGATGGGCCCGCGGCTGCGCGCCGAGTTCGACCGGTTCGCCGAACGGGAGCTCCAGGCCCGGTTGCGGCTGGCGACGCGGATGGCGCTGATCCGGGTGGCGGGCGGGGCCCTGGGCGGGGCCGCCACGGTGGTGGTGTTCGTCGCGCTGGGGGCGCTGCTGGTCGAGGGGGTCGTGCCGATCGCGGCGGCCGGGGCGGCCGTGGTGGCGGTGCGGGTCGCCCAGGGCGCGCTGGGCACGGTGCTGGTGTCGGTGGGCCAGGTCTACGAGGCGGGGCTGTACGTCGCCGACCTGGTGGAGCTGGAGGAGAAGGCCCGCGAGCGCACGCCCCGCCGGGACCTTCCGCCCGCCCCGGAGGGGTTCGCGGAGATCCGGGTGGAGGACGTGACGTTCTCCTATCCCAAGGCGGACGGGGACGGGGACGGCGCCACGGGTCCGGCGCTGGCCGGGGTGGACCTGGTGCTGCCCCGGGGGCGGACGGTGGCGCTGGTCGGCGAGAACGGGTCGGGCAAGAGCACCCTGGCCAAGCTGCTGTCGGGGCTGTACACGCCCGACGCCGGACGGGTGTGCTGGGACGCGACCGACCTGGCGGGGGTGGACGCCGACGACCTGCGCTCGCGGATCGCGGTGATCGCCCAGGACCACACGCACTGGCCGATGACGGCGCGCGGCAACGTGGTGATGGGCGGCCCGGAGGACGACCCGGAGCGGTTGGCGCGGGCGGCCGGGGCCGCGCACGCCGACACGGTGGTGGCGGACCTGCCGCGCGGGTGGGAGACGCTGCTGGACAAGCGGTTCGCGCACGGCCACGAGCCGTCGGGCGGGCAGTGGCAGCGGCTCGCGGCGGCCCGGGGGTTCCACCGGGGAGACGACGGGGCGGCGGTGCCGCTGCTGATCGCTGACGAGCCCACGTCGGCGCTGGACGCCCGGGCCGAGCACCGGTTCTTCTCCTCGCTGCACGCGCACGCGGGACGGACGGGGGCGACGGTCGTGCTCATCACGCACCGGTTGGCGTCGGTGCGGATGGCCGACGTGGTCGTGGTGCTGGAACGGGGGCGGGTGGTGGACCGGGGGTCCCACGAGGAGCTGATGGAGCGGGGCGGCGTGTACCGGGAGCTGTGGGACCTCCAGGCGCAGGCCTACCGTGAGCGGGAACGCGCCCAGGAGCCCGACCCCACCGGCTGAGCCGGAGCAGCGGTGTTCGGTGGACGGCGTCCGGCGACCGGTGGGGCCGCCGGACGCCGGTCGTGGCCTCCGTGGCCCGTTCCACTCCGGGGCGGAACCGGGCGGGGAGGGGCGGCACGGGCCGGGCGGGACGGAGCGGGACAGGGCGGGCCAGGACGGGGCGGCACGGAGCGGGACAGGGCGGGGCGGCACGGAGGGGGACGGGGCGGCACGGGCCGCCCGCTGTTTCGGCCCGCGCGGTCCCGGGTAGCCGCGTCCCTACACAACGGGTCCGCAGGACGGCGGTGCTCAGGGGCGCTGCCACGGGGGACCGCGCGGGGCGCGTCCGGCGCTCCCCGCCCGAGGGCCTGCGGGGGTTCGCTCCGCAGGAACGGACCGGCCGCGCGGTGCAGGAACGGACCAGCCGCGCGGCGCAGGAACGGACCAGCCGCACGGTGCAGGAACGGACCGGCCCCGCGGCGCGCGGAACCGGAGCAGACGCGAAGGAGGCGACCGGTGATGAAGGCGAAGACCGTCCTGGTCCCGCTCCTGGCGGCCCGGGCGGCGTCCCGGTTCCGCCGGGACGAGCCACAGCAGGCGCGGCGGAGCCGGAGCGGCGGGGTACTGCCCTGGGCCGCGGCCGGCGCCGCGCTGGGCGTCGGAGCGGCGGCGCTGGCACCACGGCCGCACACCACACGGCTCGCCGGGCGGGTCGCCCTGGTCACCGGCGGCTCGCGCGGGCTCGGCCTGAGCCTGGCCCGGGAGTTCGGCGAGCGCGGCGCGTCCGTGGTGGTCTGCGCGCGCGACGGCGACGAGCTGGACCGGGCCGTGATCGACCTGGAGGCGCGCGGCGTTCCGGCCCGCGGCATCCGGTGCGACGTGCGCGACCCGGAGGGGGCCGAGCGCCTGGTGAAGGAGGCCGAGGCGGCCTTCGGCCACCTGGACTTCGTCGTCAACAACGCCGGGATCATCCAGGTGGGCCCGCAGGAGGTGCTCACCGAGGAGCACTTCCGCGACGCGATGGAGACCATGTTCTGGGCCCCGCTGCGGATCTCCCGGGCCGCGATCGGCCCGCTGTCGCGGACCGGCGGCTCGCTGGTGACCATCACGTCCATCGGCGGCCACCTCAGCGTGCCGCACCTGCTGCCGTACTCGTGCGCCAAGTTCGCCGAGGTCGCCCTGTCGGAGGGGCTGGGCGCGGAGCTCGCGCGCCGGGGGGTGCGGGTCACCACGGTGGTGCCGGGGCTGATGCGCACCGGTTCGCACCGGGCGGCGGTGTTCTCGGGGAACGCCGAACGCGAGTACAGCTGGTTCGCACTGGGCGCCGGCCTGCCGCTGGTGTCGGCGGGCGCCGGGCACGCCGCCCGGCGGATCGTCGAGGCGGCCGCGCGCGGGCGCCCGTACCTGGTGATCACTCCGCTGGCGGCGGCGGTCGTCGCGGCGCGCGGGCTGTGCCCGTCGCTGGTGCAGCGGCTCATGCGGGTCATGGCCGGGGTCCTGCCCGGCCCGCCGGAGGAGCCCGCTGAGAAGCGGGGCGCCGAGGCGGACGAGGGGCTGGTCAACGGCGCCGTGCGGACGGCCGCCGTGCTCAACGAGCGGGCCGCCGACGACCTCAACCAGGAGCCCCGGCACGGAGGCTGACCCGGCCGCCGCCGCGGTGCGGTGCCGCTCGGCCGCCACGCGGTCCGCCGGTGAAGGAACGTGTGACCGGGCGGCCGCGGAAGACCTCGGGTAGAGGTCACCGGTCAAGGCTTCTCGGGAGCAGCCCGCCTTGCCGAGACAGGGCGGTCTCGCGACCACCGGTCGAATCCGAGCAGGCGATCGCGCGCGAACGACCGCGACAGACGTCCACGGGCGGGCGGCCCTACCGGCTCCCGCGCCCGATCACCCGCTCGGCGCCGCGCGGCCTGCTGAAGCCCGGAATCCCGACGGAGCCCGCCCGGAACCCGGCGCGAACGCCCAAGCGCGGACCACGCGCGGGATCCGCGGGCCGTGGCCGCGGCGTTGAACGGGCGGCCGCGGAAGACCCCGGGTGGAGGTCACCGGTCAAGGCTTCGCGGGAACAGCCCGCCTTGCCGGGACAAGGCGGTCTCGCGACCGCCGGGCCTATCCGAGCAGGCGATCCCGCGCGAACGACCGCGGCAAGCGCCCACACGGGGGCGCCCCTACCGGCTCCCGCGCCCGATCACCCGCTCGGCGCCGCGCTGGTGGGCGGCTGGGCAACGAAGGGGTCGCGCGGCCGGGCGACACCACGGCCTCCTCTCCCGGTTCCGCCGACCGTTCCGGCAAGGCCATCGTCCGGCAGCCCTCGTGCGCCGTGGACGGTCGGGGCGCGAGCGGAGGCAGGATCGGGGCCCAGAGCCCGCGCGTACCGGTTCGGCGGGCCGATCCGACCATCCGGATAGGCCATCCGGTTCAGTGGGACGATCCAGCCATCCGGATGGACTATCCAGTTGACCCAACCGGATCGGCTATCCGGTTCGGTGGGTCGATTCGACCAACCGGATGAGCCATCCGCTTCAAAGGGGCGAAGCGATGAACCGGATACGCCATCCGCCTCAGACGACCTCGGACATCTCCGACTGCAGGTCGGCCGCCTTGCGCAGCAGTCCACGCATGAGGATGAGCAGCAGGGCGAAGCCGACACCCCCGGCGGTGGTGACGACGGCGGCGCCCAGCGCGCCGATCAGCTCCATGCCGTCGGCGGGAGAGGGGATGTTCGAGTCCACCAGCAGGTGCCCGGTGACCCCTGCGGTGATCAGGGACGCCGCGAGGGTGGCGCCGATGATGACGTCCACCCAGAAGAAGGCCCGCCGGGTGAAGATCGCGTCGCGCTCGACCATCGCGAGCAGCACCCACACGGCGACCAGGGCGACCTGCACACAGGCGACACCGAGAACGGCAAGGGTGACATAGGGGAGTTCGTAGGGAGCGTAGGGAGGGAAGCTTTCGACCTCGCTGGCGGCGACACCGGGGATGACGACGATCTGGCCGAAGAGGCCGGTGAGGATCGCCATCGCGACGCCGGCCCGCAGGACCAGGGTGATGTAGCTGCGCATGCATCGAGTATCGATAGGTACCTATCGAAAGTCAATAGGTCCGGTGCAACTCGTTCGTCCGGGTAGACAGCCGTGAACGCCACGCGGTTCTCCCCCGATCCGGCGGGCCCCGCCCGGTCCCGCCCGGCACCGCCGCGCGGGCGGCCCCGGGCGCCCTACTGGATCCCGCGCGCGATCGCCTCCTCGGCCGCCGCGCGCGGCCCGCCGGCGAAGGGGTCGCCGTGGCCGGGCAGCACCACGGCCTCCTCCCCCAGTTCCGCCAGCCGCTCCAGCGAGGCCATCGCCTGGGCGCCCTTGTGCGTGGACATCCGGCTGATCGTGGTCGGGCCCTTGCGGCCGGTGGTCGGGTCGTAGGTGACCAGCGCGTCCCCCGTGAACACCACACCGCGGTCGTTCCAGACGAACACGGCGCTGCCCGGGGTGTGCCCGGGCGCGCCCACCACCCGCGGGCTCCCGGGCACCTCCTCCAGGACCTGGCCGTGGACGAACGTGGAGTACTCCGGCACCGGCGGCGCGTTGAACGCCCCCGACCCCTCCAGGTGCGCGAGCAGGCGGGCGGCCCGCGGACGGCGCAGCAGGTAGGGCAGCATCGAGCGCTCGGGAGGGGCGTGCACGATCGCCTGCGCGGGGCCGCCGCCCAGCAGCGGCGCGTCGCCCTCGTGCACCCACACCGCCGTTCCCGAGTGCTCCAGGACGCGGGCGGCCAGACCGATGTGGTCGGGGTGGCCGTGGGTGAGCAGGACGGCCCGCAGCCGCCCGCCCACCCGGGACGCAGCGTCCAGAAACGCGGAGCTGTGCGTGGGCAGCCCGGCGTCGACGAGGACCAGGCCCTCGTCGGTGTCCACGAGATAGAAGTTCACCACCTCGTCGCCGAGGCGGAAGACACCGGGGGCGACCTCGTCGGGGATGCTGCCCATATGGTCCTCTCGGCGGCTGAAGGAGCGCGTCGCCCACCGGGGGCGTCCCCCTTTCTCTATCGGAGCGGCCGCCGAAGGTGGGCGAGCGACACTCCCCGTGACCGGGCGATCACCATCACAGGGCGCCGGGGGCGAGGGGCGACGCGGTAGTCTTCCCGCCGCCGGGTCCCGGACCCGGCCCGCCCGGCGGCGCCCCCGCCGGACCGCCCGACGATCCACGGAAGTGCCCATGTTCACCGGCCTCAGCGCCTTCCCGCTCACCCCGATCCACCGCGACCGCGTCGACGAGGCCGCCTTCGCCGGCCTGGTCGGGCGCCTGGCCGGGGCCGGCGTCGACTCGATCACCGCCCTGGGGTCGACCGGCTCCTACGCCTACCTCACCCGCGACGAGCGCGCCCGCGTGGTCCGGCTGGCAGTGGAGCACGCCGGGGAGGTGCCCGTCCTGGCGGGCATCGGCGCCCTGCGCACCTCGCACGTCCTGGAGTTCGCCGAGGACGCCCAGCGGGCCGGGGCGTCCGGTGTGCTGCTGGCACCGGTGTCGTACCAGGAGCTCACCCCGGACGACGTGTACGGCCTCTACGAGGACGTGACCCGCGCCCTGTCCGTGCCGCTCGTCGTGTACGACAACCCGCGGACCACGCACTTCTCCTTCACCGACGACCTCTACCGCGACGTCGCGCGGCTGCCCGGCGTCGCGTCGCTGAAGATCCCCGGGGTGCCCGCCGACCCGGCGGAGGCCGCCCGGCGGGTGGCCCGGCTCCGGGAGCTCCTGCCCCAGGGCGTCACGGTCGGCGTGTCCGGGGACGCCTTCGGCGCCACCGGGCTGAACGCGGGCTGCGACGCCTGGTATTCGGTCGTCGGCGGCACCCTGCCCGCCCCGGCCCTGGAGATCGTGCGCGCCGCCCGGTCCGGCGCGGCGGAGCGGGCCGAGGAGCTCTCCGCGCGCCTTGGACCCCTGTGGGACCTGTTCGCCCGGCACGGCAGCCTCCGGGTGACCGCGGCGATCGCCGAGCACCTGGGGCTGGTGCGCGGCCCGAGCCTGCCGCTGCCGCTCCGCGGCCTCGGCCCGCAGGACCGCGACCGCGTCGCCCGCGTCGTCAACGAGCTGGGGCTGGAGTAGGAACCGGGACCAGGCCGGGCAGGCCCTACGAACCCGGAACCAAGAGTCGACGTGCGGGCGGTCGAAACGGCCGCTGCTTACAGCGGCCCGGAACGAACCGCGGCCGACCTGGCACGTCACCCGTCCGCACCAGCCTCGGGAATCCACTCGGGCGACCTGCGACGTCCACCGCCCGGAGTAGCCCGCAACCGCCGGGCGCGACAGCAACCCGAAGCGGCCTACGGCCGATCAGGTAGGGCGTACAAGCCCGGAAACGGGAGCCGACGCGCGGGCGGCCGGGCACGACCGCCGCCCGGAACGACCGTTCGCAACAGCGGCCCGGGGCGCCCCCCGGCCGACCGGGCACGCCACCCGCCCGAACCACCCCGAGCGGCCGCCGTTCGGGGCGCCCGCGGGGCGCCCTCAGCCCTCGGCGGGGCCGCCCGGCGACGGGACGGCGGTGATGCGGGCGACGGCGTCCGCCGTCAGCGCGCGGTCGTGGGGCTCCAGCTCCAGGGCGCGGTGGATGGTCAGCCCCTCGATGAGCGCGTCGACCTGGCGGGCGGTCAGCGGGTCGAAGTGGAGCTCCAGGGCGCGCCTGCTACGGAGCATCCACGCCCGGGTGAGCTCCCGGTAGGCGGGGCGGCGGGCGGCCAGGGTGTACAGCTCGTGGGTGAGGACCAGCTCGCGCGGAGAGGTCATCAGCTCGTCGTGGACCAGGGCGGTGACGGCCTCGCGGGCCTCCTCCAGGTTCCGGGCCCGGACCAGGCGCTGCTCGAACCTGCGGCTGAGGTCCTGGGCGAAGCGGGAGAACACCTCGCGCAGCAGCTCGTCCATGCCCGCGAAGTGGTAGGTCATCGAGCCCAGCGGGACCTCGGCGCGGGCGGCCACCTTGCGGTGGGAGGTCCCGGCCACGCCCTCCTCGGCGATGAGGTCGGCGGCGGCGGCGATGATGCGCTCCCTGCGCTCGGGGTCCACCCGTCCGGTCGCCACCCTGACTCCTCTCCGCCGCCGGTTCCGACGGGGCCATTCTCGCGGATCCCCGGGGTGCGCGGTCTCGATCCGCGCCTCCCCGGAGTGTACGATCGTACGCGACAGGTGTACGGTCGTACACCTTCTGCCGTTCCCCTGGAGGACTCCCATGAGCGCGCCGGACTCCCCCGCCGCACCCGCCGGGCGCGCGCCCGTGGACCGGAGCGTCCGCCGCGCCCGCGCCGCGGTGTCGCTGCTGTTCCTCACCAACGGCGCGCTCTACGCCAACCTCGTCCCCCGCTACCCGGAGATCAAGGCGGCGCTGGAGCTGGGCAACGCCCAGTACGGGCTGGCCATCGCGGCGTTCCCGGCGGGCGCGCTGGTGGCGGGGATGGCGGCGGGACCGGTCATCCGCCGGTTCCGGTCGTCCCGGGTGGCGGCGTTCGGAACGGTGCTGACGGCGCTGTGCATGCTCGGCGCGGCGGTGGGCCCCACGTGGGCGCTGCTGGCGGGGGCGCTGTTCCTGGCGGGGGCGTTCGACGCGGTCGTGGACGTGGCCCAGAACGCGCACGGGCTGCGGGTGCAGCGGCTGTACCGGCGGTCGGTGCTCAACTCGTTCCACGCCCTGTGGAGCGTGGGCGCGGTGATCGGCGGCCTGATGGGCGCGGCGGCCACGGGGCTGGGGGTGTCCCCGGGCGTCCACCTGGCGGTGGCGGCCGTGCTGCTGTCGGCGACGGCGCTGACCGCCTACCGCTGGACGCTGCCGGGGCCGGACCGCGAGGAGGCCGCGGAGGCCGACGGCGGGGCCGAGCAGGAGGTCCGGGGGGTGAGCGGTGCGGCCTGGACCAGGTACGCGATCCTGGCGGCACTGGCCGTCATCTCCATCGCCGGGATCATGGTGGAGGACGCGGGCAGCACCTGGGGTGCGGTGTACCTCTCCGACCACCTGGGGGCGCCGGCGTCGCTGGCGGCGTTCGGGTACATCGCCCTGGTGGGGGCGCAGTTCGTCGGCCGCATGGCGGGCGACGCGCTCACCGACCGGTTCGGGCAGCGCGCGGTGGCCCGCGCGGGCGGGGCGATCGCCGCGCTGGGGCTGGGCGCGGCACTGCTGTTCCCGAGCGTCCCGGGCACGATCGCGGGGTTCGCGGCGGCGGGGTTCGGCGTGGCGACGCTCATCCCGTCGGCCATGCACGCGGCCGACGAGCTGCGCGGGCTGAAGCCGGGGACCGGGCTGGCGCTGGTGAGCTGGCTGATGCGGATGGGGTTCCTGTGCTCGCCGCCGGTGGTGGGGGCGATCGCGGACGCGACGACGCTGCGGACGGGCCTGATGGTGGTGCCGGTGGCGGGTGTCGTGGTGGTGCTGTTGGCGGGCGTGCTCGCCGACCGCTCGGGCCGGGCGCCGGGCGGCCGGGCGCCCCGGGTGTCCGAAGGGGCCCCGCCGAAGGCCGCCGCCACGGGCGCGGAGCCCTCCGCGAGGCCGTAGCGCCCGGGCGGCCCCACGGCGTCAGTCCTCCGGGGAAGTGTCCCCATCCTGGAACACGCCGACCAGTGCGAGCAGCCCGGCCCGCGTCCCGGACACCTCCACCTCACCGGTCGTCTCCGCGTACCGCGCCCGCGGCGCAGCGTTCCTCATGCCGCCCCGACCAGGCGCCGAACCTCCGCGACGGTCCGCGCCAACTGCCGGTCATCGACGGGGGTGACGTCGTCGGGGGTGTCCCAGGTGGACGTACGGAGGTCGTGGTGGCGCTCCAACTCCGCGGCGAGTTCACAGGCCCGCTCGTAGAGGGGGCCGCGGCGCGAGGTCACCTCGGCCGCGCCCGGCACGAGGAGGCCGGCGACCCGGTCCAGCCCGGCCGTGCCGCTCTCGTGGTCGGCGAGCACGGCGCCGACCCACTCCCGCCACCGCGCCCGCTCGTACTCCCGCTCGCCCATCCGCCGCACGCGCCCTTCCGTTCTCCGGACCGGTACGGCCCAGCATGGCAGAGGCGTCGCGTGCCCGGGCCTCACTCCCTTTCCGGAACCGGGAGGGCCCCGCAGGCCACCAGTTCCACGGTGAGCACGATCGCCAGGCTCTCCACCAGCAGCAGACCCGCCAGGACGAACACCTGGACCGCCCCGGCCTCGAACGGCGTCGCGCCGCCGAGCAGCATGCCCACGAACGCCCCGGGCAGGGTCACCAGGCCCACGGTCCGGGTCTGGTCCAGCGCCGGGAGCAGCGCGGAGGCGGCGGCGGGGCGGCCGATCTCCAGGGCGGCGTCGCGCGGCGACAGGCCCAGGGACAGGGCGGCCTCGACCTCGCCCCTGCGGGTGCGCAGCTCCTCGGTGGCCCGGCGCCCGGCCAGGACCGTCGCGGTCAGCGCGCCGCCGGTGAGGATCCCGGTCAGCGGGATGACGGCCAGGCCGCTGACGGGGGTCAGGCCGGTGAGCAGCAGCGCGACCACGACGGGGACGATCGGGAGGCAGACGGGCAGGAACGCCCACAGGGGCCGCCACCGGGCGGAGGTGATGCGGCGTCCGGCGGTCAGGGAGGCCACGGTGAGCATGACCGCGACGAAGCCGAGGGTGAGCGGGCCGGAGGAGACGACGGCCGCGATGAGGAAGGAGACCGCGCCCAGTTGCAGGACCGCGCGGCCGCCGGCGCGCAGCACGGCGAGGCCGTGGCCGAGGCGGCCCAGCGCGGACACCCCGGCCGCGGCCGCGACGGCCACCACGACGGCGACGGCCAGCGCGGGCCCCACCACCAACAACTCGGACTCGCCCATGGTCCTCCCCTGTCGCCCGGCGCTCTCCCGCAAGCGAGCGTCGCACACGGGCGCCCCCGGGGACACGGCCGCGGGCGGTGTCGGAAGGACACCGCCCGCGGCGACCCCGGTTGTCAGGAGACCTCCCCGACACCCGGGTTCAGAGCCAGGTAGGCGCGGATTCGGTCGGCCAGCTCGACGAACTCGCCCTGGTCCGTGGCCGGGGGCGCGGCCGGGTAGTCCTCCGGCTCCGCCGGGCGCGGCCGGGGGACGAGGTCCAGGTAGGGGCGGACCAGGGCTCCGGCGATCCGGTCGGGGTCGGTGTCCGTCAGGTCGCTCGGGCCGGTGAAGGCCTGTCCCCAGCGGGCGGATGCATCGGAGGCTCCGGCGGGCCGGGTGTTCCGGTCGGGGGATCCGGGCGGGGCGGCGAGCAGGTCACCGCACCCGGGAACGTCTTTGTGTTCGGATGCGGCTGGGAATGGGTGCGGCTTTCGGTCGGCTCGGCGGGGGACGAAGAGCGCGGTCAGGGCTGTGGCAAGGAGTGCGGCGGCCAGGGCCCACACGCGTGCGGGCATGCCGGTGCAGGGCCGCCGGTGGCGGCCGGTTGTAGGGTGTTCCACGGTCATCTCCTGGCTGGTGCAGGTGGTGATCACGCCCCGATCCGGTGTTCGCGCACCGGTCGGGGCACCTGTGTTCTCGGGTGTTGTGGGGGCGGGTGTCATTGGCCCGGTGGGGCTGCGCTTCCCGCCCGCACCGGTTCAGGCCGCAGTGGTCCAGGGGTTGTCGGTGAGGTCGTAGGCGAGGAAGAACCACACCTGGCGGTGGTCGGCGATGCCGTTGTCTCCCCAGGAGGTGGCCAGGGCGTCGACCAGGGCGAGCCCCCGACCCGATTCGGCGACCACGTCCAGCCCGGCGGGGTCGGCCACCAGGTACTCGCGCCGTCCCTCCGGGGTGGTGCGCCCGTCCGGGCGCCCCTGGTCGGTGCAGGTCAGGCGAAGTCCCGTGCGGCTGCGCTCGCAGCGCAACGTGAAGGTCCCGAACGGCCGCCCCGAGCGGGAGTGGGTGAGCGCGTTCGCGGCCAGCTCCGAGCCGAGCAGGGTGAACAGGTACCGGTAGTCGGCGTCCCGTTCGGCGGCGCTGGCGTCCAGGAACGCCCGCACCAGCGGCATCAGCTGCGGCGAGGACCCGAACTCGTAGGAGCGCACCTTGTAGTGCGCCCGGCGGGCGTGCGGGGTGAAGTAGTGCCGGCACCGCCGCGGCACCAGCTCCCCGAGGGGGAGGGTCACCTCCGGCAAGGACGGCATCGGCGGGGGCGAGGGAACGATTGCGAGCATGACGAAGACACTCCTTGCACAAGGTGGAAGAACAGAGGTTCCGCCCGCTCGCCCCCGGGGGGTGTTCACGGTTGCAGCAGCACAGGGCACGGGCAGGTCGTAGCCTGATCGGCAGGAGCACTCCGTCACCTGACGATCACCGGACACATCCATAGTGCAACTCAGATTTCGAGCAGTCAACCGGTTCAACTCGAAATCTGAGTTTGCTTGAACGTAGGATCCCCTCATGCAGAGCCCGATCAGCCCCAGCGTCCGCCGCCGTCGCCTGGCACGAGAACTCCGGCGCCTACGCGAAGCGCACGACCTCAAACTGGCCGCCGCAGCCAAAGCGTCCGGTGTTCCCCTGTCCACCCTCAGCAGCATCGAGAACGCCACAGCCCGGCGCATCCGCACACGCGACATCGACGCCCTCGCCGACCTCTATGGCACCACCGACGACGTGCGCGCCGCGCTCCACAGGCTGACCCGGGAATCCAAGGAAACCGGGTGGTGGTCCAGCTACAAGGACATCTTCGGCAGCAACGCCCTCCCCGACTTCGAAGCCGAAGCCTCCATGCTCCGCCGCTTCGAAGGCCTCACCCTCCCCGGCCTGCTCCAGACACCCGAATACGCGGCAGCCGTCTTCCGCGCCGGTCGCGCCATACCGGAAGCCGATGTCGAACGCCGTGTTCAGGCCCGTATGGAGCGCAGGAACATCTTCAACCGGATCAAGCCCCCGCACCTCATCGCGGTCATCGACGAAGGGGCTCTACGCAGGGTCATCGGCGGCCCCACCGTCATGCAAGCCCAGCTGGAGCACTTGAAGAACATGGCGCTACGCCATCACATCGACGTTCAGGTGCTGCCCTATTCCGCGGGCGCTCACCTCGCTCTCGCGGGCCCCTTCACCATCCTGGACTTCCCAACCCCCATCGACCCTCCCCTGGTGTACGTGGAGACCGCGGTCGACGGTCTCTATCTGGACCAAACGGACGACGTAGAGCGATATAACGTGGCATTCAGCAACGTTCAGGGAGTCGCCTTGTCCACCGCCCTGTCGTTCGAGCTCATCGAAGACGTCCTGAAGTCCCTGGAGAGTACGTGACAGCCAACGAGCTGGAGTTCCGCAAGAGCAGCTACAGCGCACAAGGCCAGGAATGCGTCGAAGTCGCCCGCTTCCGGAAGAGCAGCCACAGCGGTGTCAATGGCGATTGCGTCGAGGTCGCACACCTGCCCGCGAACTTCCGAAAGAGCGGCTACAGCGGTGGCAACAACGAGTGCGTCGAGGTCGCCGACCTGCCTTGCGGGGCCGCCGTCCGCGACTCCAAGCACCCCGCCGACGGGCACCTCCCCTTCCCTGCGTCCGAGTGGACCGCCTTCCTCCACTCCACCAACGGCTGACCCCGATCCACCTCCCCCACCCCCGCAACGCCACCGACGCCCGGCAAGGCCCTCCGGCCTCCGCCGGGCGCCGCTGTCCTCAGCATCAACGCGCCTCCGGCATGCGCCCACGGTCCTGGCCGAGGTGTCCGCCTTCCCCTACTCCGCAGTCCGGCCCGGTGATCGCGATGTGGATGATGATTCGGTGACGAACCTCGGTGACGACTACATGAAGGTCCACTTCCGCATGGACACGGACGAGAACGGCTGGCCGCCGGCGAACGTCGAGAGCCTATGGGCTGTCGACCTCGGCGACGACACGGTGCGCCTGGACAACACACCCTGGTTCGTCCGCGGAATCGCCCGCGGCGACATCGTCAGGATGCGGCCGGACGGTAACGGCATGCTCTGGGCCGGGGAGACGGTCCGGCCATCGCAGAACTGCACCATCCGCCTCATCGTGTTGAGGGACAACGGCTCGGCCGCCGCTCGGCAGAGCGTGCTGGAGACTTTCCACCGCCTCGGCGCGACCGGCGAAGGCATCGAGCGGTTCCGGATGGTGGCCCTGGAGGTCCCACCGCATGCGGACCTTCCGAAAATCCGCGAACTGCTGGAGCACGGCGAGACGGAGGGGTGGTGGCACTGGGAAGAAGGATGTGTCACCGCCGCTTGGAAGGCCGCTGCGCGAGCCTGAGGCCACCGGCCCCCTGCACAGCGGCGGCGATGCGACTCGGCGGGCGCCGCTGCACCCGGAGCAGCAGGCCACCACGCACGCGCAGATCGTCGGGGATGCGCGCTCCGAAGGCCCAATGCGTTTCGAGGACGGGTCGAGGCCGACCGGTCGCAGCGGTCGCCGTGCACGCCGTCGTCCCGGCCCCGACCTGCGGGCGCGGGGCGGCCAAGTCAGAGACCTCCCCCGGACCGAAGGCCGTCCCCTCGCCGCCCTACGCCGTGGCGACCGCCCCGACGGGGAACGTGACGCCGGTGAGGTCCTCGGAGACGGCCCACAGCCGCTGCTGGACGGCCACCTCGTACGACTCCGGGCTGGAGGCGACCAGCCGGGGGTGGCCCTTGACCTCCGTCCGCCCGCCGGGGCCGTAGTACTGGCCGCCGAGCACCCCCGGGTCGGTGGCGGCGCGCAGGGTCGGCAGGGCGCCCATGGCCGGCGTCTGGGTGATCAGCGGCGCCATCCACGTGACGGGCAGGCGGAGCGCGGCGGGGGCGTTGCGGGTGAGTTCGGTGTCGGACAGGCCGGGATGCGCGGCGACCGCGACGGTGGTGCCGCGCGCGGCGAGCCGGCGCTGCAGCTCGTACGTGAACATCAGGTTGGCCAGCTTGGACTGGCCGTAGGCGGCGACCCGGCTGTACGACCGCTCCCAGTGCAGGTCGTCGAAGTGGACGGCGGCCCGGATGCGGTGGCCGGTGCTGCTGACCGTCACCACACGGGAGCCGGGCACCGGCAGCATCAGGTCGAGCAGCAGCCCGGTGAGCGCGAAGTGGCCGAGGTGGTTGGTGCCGAACTGCATCTCGAAGCCGTCGGCGGTGGTCCGCTTGGGGGTGTACATCACCCCGGCGTTGTTGATCAGCAGGTCGAGCCGATCCAGCCGGGACCGCAGCTCCGCCGCCGCGGCCCGGACGGAGTCGAGCGAGGCCAGGTCCAGCTCCTGCACGGTCACGTCGCCGCCCATGCGGGCCGCGGCCCGCTCGCCCTTCCCGGTGTCGCGCACGGCGAGCACCACGGACGCCCCGCGCCCGGCGAGCGCCCTGGCGGTCTCGTACCCCAGCCCGGTGTTGGCCCCGGTCACCACGGCCACCCGTCCGCGCTGGTCGGGGATGTCCGCCGTCGTCCACTTCTCGCCCATGCCAGGCCTCCGACCAAATAAAGTACCGCGAGTATCTTTCATTCGCGACACTAAAGTACCCCCGGTACGCTGTCAACGTACCGGGGGTACTCAAGCTAGGCTGGCGATCGTGACTTTCCAGCGGGCGCGGACCGAAGAGCAGCGGGAGATCCGCCGGCGGGCGATCCTCGACACCGCCTCGGCGATGCTGGACGAGATGCCCGTCGCCGCGGTCACCCTGAACGAGCTCAGCCGCCGGGTGGGCCTGGCCAAGCCGAACGTGCTGCGCTACTTCGAGTCCCGTGAGGCGGTGCTGCTCGAACTGCTCGACCGCTACCTGCGCGAGTGGCTGGCGGAGCTGGCCGGGGAGCTGGCCGCCGGCGTCGACGGGGACCTGCCCATGGCCGAGCGGGCGACGGCGGTGGCCGGGGTCCTCAGCCGCTCGCTGTCCGGCCGGGTGGTGCTGTGCGACCTCTTCGGCGCCCAGGCCGCCGTCCTGGAGCACAACGTCTCCGTCGAGGTCGTGGCGCGCTACAAGCGCGCCTCCCTGGACCGCCTGGCCACCATGGCCGACCTGGTCCGGAAGTACCTGCCGGAGCTGGGCGAGAGCGCGGCCCTCTTCGGCCTGCAGACCATGGCCATGGCCGGTACGTTCTCGGCGTACAGCACTCCCCCGCCCAGCCTCCGGGCGGCCTACGAGGCCGAGCCCGACCTGGCCCGCTTCCACCTGGGGTTGGAGGACTCCCTGAGGCTGGCCCTGACCGCGACCCTCCTGGGCGTGCTGCCCCGCGACCGGCCCTGACCGGACGCCGCCCCGCGCCGAGTCCCTCGGAGCGGTGCGGCGTCCCCCGCGTTTCCCGGCGCCGGATCACCGGGCTCCGGGTTCCTGTCACCCCCGGCGGGCATCATGGGACGTCGTGGCCCCTCCGCGTTCCGCCGCGAGCGGCCGTCCCCGGCCCAGGGGCGGGCCCACCGGTCCGCCGGTGGCGAACCGGGGCACGTCGCCGCCGCAGCCGGGCACCTGGAGGGAACGCGCGCCGTGAAGTACACCAACTCGATCGAGATCGCCCTGCCCCGGGAGAGGGTGGCCCAGCTGCTGGCCGACCCGGCGCACCTGCCGATGTGGCTGCGGGACCTGGTGGCGCACGAGCCGCTGAACGGGGTGCACGGAGAGCTCGGCACCGAGTCGCGGGTCGTGATGCGGTCGGGGAAACAGGAACTCGAGTGCGTCGAGACGATCACCCGCCGGGAGCCCGCGGACCTGCACGCGATCCCCGAGGGGACCGTCGTCCACTTCGACCGCGAGATCGTCGGCGCGGGCATGTGGAGCGTCGTGCGCGATTCGCTGACCGAGGCCGGCCCGGAGAAGACGCTCTGGGAGAGCGAGAGCGAGTACCGGTTCAGCGGCCTGCTGATGCGGCTGATGGCGCTCCTCATGCCCGGCGCCTTCCACAAGCAGTCGCAGCGGCACATGGAGGACTTCAAGGCGTTCGCCGAGCAGGGGAGGGACGTCCGCGAGGAGAGGGGCTGACCGGCCGCCGCCCGGCGCGGCCGCGTCCGGGCCGCCCCGGTTCACGCGCGGGCGTATTCGGTGACGGTCACGCCGTTGTCGAACACCTGCCGGTCCACGACGGTGAACAGGCCGGGGTCGAAGCCGCCCTCGACCAGGGGGACGCCCGCCCCGGCCAGCACCGGGTAGCTCTTGAGCACCAGGCGGTCGATCTCCGCCAGGAGGACTCCCGCCAGCTTCCCGCCGCCGCACAGCCAGATGTCCAGGTCGGAGTCCTCCTCCTTGAGCGCCCGCACCAGGCCGACGGGGTCGCGGTCCACGACGGTGACCTCCGGGGCCGAGACCGGCCCCAGGGTCGTGGAGAGCACGTACTGGCGCAGGTGGGCGTAGGGGCTCTCGATGCCGTGGTCGTAGGCGGCCCGGTAGGTGCCCAGCCCCATGACCACCGTGTCGAAGCGGAGGTTGGGGGCGTCGGCCGGTCCGGAGGCCTCGCGGACGGCGGTGGGGGTGACCTCGGGGTAGTGGGCGTCGACCCAGGCGTTGTAGGCGGCCGAGCGCTCCTCGTCCGCCAGCGGGGCGAAGAAGAAGTCGAACTCGCCCGCGGGTCCGGCGATGCGCCCGTCGAGGGAGACGGCGGCGTAGTAGACGAGCTCACGCATGAAATCACTCCAAACAAAGTACTTCACTTGCAGTGGTCATGACTGTAACAGAACCTCCGGCCCGCCGACAGCCGACGGCCGGGGCTCCTTCCCACCGGTGCGGACACGCGCAGCGGGGTGGCCGGGCGCCGTCACGGGCCCAGCGGCACAGGATCGGATACACGCAGCGGGGCGGCCCGGCGCCGTCACGGGCCCGACGGCGCGGGAGCGGACACGCGGCGCCGGAGCCGCGTTGTGCCGCGCCGTCCGGTGGGCGAGGATGCCCGGTATGCCGAACCCGCCCGAAGACCACGCCGCGCCCTCCCGCCCGACCCGGGTGAACGACTACGACCACCTGGCCGCGGGCTACGACTCCGAGAACGCGTCCAGCATCATGAACGCCTACTACGAACGGCCCGCGATCCTGGCCCTGGCCGGGGACGTCGCCGGCCGCCGGGTCCTCGACGCCGGCTGCGGCTCCGGCCCGCTGTTCGCCGCGCTGCGCGACCGGGGCGCCCTCGTGAGCGGCATCGACCTCAGCCCCGGCATGCTCGCGTTGGCCGAGCGGAGGCTGGGCGGGGAGGCGGACCTGCGGGTGGCGGACCTGCGCGACCCGCTCCCCTTCCCCGACGGTGCGTTCGACGACGTCGTGGCGTCGCTGGTGCTGCACTACCTCCGGGACTGGGGTCCGACACTGGCCGAGTTCCGGCGCGTGCTGACAACCGGAGGCCGCCTGATCATGTCCGTCGACCACCCCTTCGCCGTCCACGCCGTCCAGCGGGCGGCCGGGCAGAGGACCGACTACTTCGCGACCCACCACTGGACCGAGGAGTGGACCATGGGCGGCCTGACCGCGACCATGGGCTTCTGGAACCGGCCGCTGCACGCCATGACGGACGCCTTCACCACGGCCGGCTTCCGGATCTCCGCCATCAGCGAACCGCTGCCCGACCCGGCCGCCCGCGAACTGTTCCCCGACGACTTCCGCGTCCTGTCCACCAGCCCGGCCTTCCTGTTCTTCGTCCTGGAGGCCGCCTGACGGCCCCCGTCCCCGGCACCGGCGGCGGAAAAAGGACGGCTGTCCCGGCCGGAACGGCCCGGCTAGGTTGGCCCCATGACGAACCTCGCTCACCCGCGGCTGTCCGGGCTCGGGCGGAATCCCGCGGCGCCCCGGGACGTCCTGGTGCGTCTGGTCGCGCACCGGGCCGGCAGAAGCGGCCTGACCCAGCGCCCCGGGCGGCTGGAGGACGCCGTCGTCGAAGCCCTGCTGGCGCACGGCGACCGCCGGAGCTCGGTGACCCTGTACGGGGACCGGGTCTCCCCGGAGATGCGCAGGAGGATCGCAGAGCACCCCGACCCCGAGATCCGCGACGCGTACCCGGACTTCGTCCGCGACATGGTGGAGCGCGGGGTGCCGCTCGGCCTCGACGACCTGGAACTGGTCTACGCCCGCCCCCGCGACGCGCTCGCCCGCG
Organism: Nocardiopsis changdeensis; assembly: GCF_018316655.1. Lineage (GTDB taxonomy): Bacteria > Actinomycetota > Actinomycetes > Streptosporangiales > Streptosporangiaceae > Nocardiopsis > Nocardiopsis changdeensis. The sequence goes on from NZ_CP074133.1 coordinate 4,392,571, forward strand.
CGGAGGACCCGAACCTGCGCGCCGCCATCGCGAACGTCTGGCATGACCGCCCTCCGGCCGTGCAGGCCGAACTGCTCGCAGACCCCGACCCCCGGGTCCGGGCGGCCGCCACCCGGCACGAGCGGCCCGGCATCCCACCCGAATGGCGGGAGCGCTGCCTCGCCGACCCCGCCGTGCGCGCCAACGCGGCCAGCCGCGTCCCGCTCACGGCGGAGCAGTTCGAGCGGCTGGTGCGGAGCGGGGACGAGGGGGTCCTCACGGCCGTCGCCGACAATCCCCACCTCTCCGCGGAGATGGCCGCCCGGCTGGCGGACGTCGACCACCCGTCCGTGCGGATCGCGGCGGCGCTGAGCCGCCACGTGGACGCCGCGACCCGGGACCGGCTGTACGCGCTCGTCGAGGCCGAGTACGCGAACGGGAGCCTCGAGGCAGAGATGGCCCTGTACTGGTACCCCGCCGAACCCGGCTGGCTGCGCGAGACCCCTCTCGACGAGCGGCTGGCCTACCTCGACTGCCCGCACACGGTGTTCCGGCGTGTGCTGGCCTCCTGCCACGACCTTCCCGAAGAGGCCTGGCGCCGACTGGACGACGACCCCGACCCCCGGGTCCGCCAGATCGCCGCCCACCGCCCGGACACACCGCCGGACGTCCTGGAACGCCTGGTACGCGAACACGGCGACATCCGTCCCGGACCTCCTCTCGTGGAGCACTCGAACTTCCCCCGGCACGCACTGCGCACGTTCGTCGACGAAACCGACCCCCGGGTGCGCCGCCTGGCCCTGCACGACCCGGAACTCCCCGCGCGCGACCTCGAACGGCTCGCCGCCGACCCCTCCCTGCGCGGCGGGGTGGCCGCCCACCCCAACGCCACGGACGCGCTGCTGGACCGGCTGCTCTCCGATCCCGACCACAACGTCGCCGACAACGCCGCCGCCAACCCCGCCCTGCCCCTGGACCGGATGTACCGCATCCTCGTCGCCGCCGGGCTGTGAACCCGCCGGACCCGGCCAGGCCCCGCGGGGCACGCGGAGCGCACGGAGCCGAGGCCGACGGGAACGGGGTTCCCCGGCAGCCCCTGCCCCTCCCCCGGCCCACCGGCACGATTTTCTCCCTCCCGGGACACCGGCCCGCCCCCTCGGAAACCCCTGCCGCTTCTGGGAAACCGGCCCGCGCCGCGCCGGCGCCGGGCCGTCCGGACGCCCCGTCCGGCGTTCGAACCACTCGACAGCCGTTCGAAAACATGTTCGAATCACAGGCATGCGCTGGGAGAACCTGAGAGAGGGAACCACGACCGTCGAACAGACCGCGCTGTTCGACCACACGCCGCCCCCGGCCCGGGGCACCGGGCGGGCGGGGCTGCACACGGCCGGGCCCGGGCCGGTACGGGCGGGGCAGGACGGTGAACCCGTCGCGATCGAGGTCCGGGCCCGGTCCATCATCAACCGGGTCCCCGGCGACTCCCCCCTGTTCCGCTGGAGCGTGAACCCCTACCGCGGCTGTTCGCACGCCTGCGTGTACTGCTTCGCCCGGCGCACCCACGAGTACCTGGACCTGGACAGCGGCCATGACTTCGACACCCGCATCGTCGTCAAGGTCAACGCCGGCGAACGGCTGCGCGCCGAGCTCGCCCGCCCCTCCTGGCGCGGGGAGCACATCGCGATGGGCACCAACACCGACCCCTACCAGCGCGCCGAGGGCCGCTACCGGCTCATGCCGCAGATCATCGCCGCCCTGCGCGACGCCGCCAACCCCTTCTCGATCCTCACCAAGGGCACGCTGGTCCTGCGCGACCTGGACCTGCTCGAACAGGCGGCCCGTGTCACCGAGGTCGGCATGGCGGTCTCGGTGGGCTCCGTGGACGAGGCCGTGTGGCGCACGGTGGAGCCGGGGACCCCGAGCCCGCGGGCGCGCCTGGACGTGGTGCGCCGCCTGGCCGAACGCGGCCTGGAGTGCTCGGTGCTGATGGCGCCGATCCTGCCCGGCCTGACCGACTCGGCCGAACAGATCGAGGAGACCGTGGCCGCCATCGCCGAGGCGGGGGCCGCCCGCGTCACCCCGATCGTGCTGCACCTGAGGCCGGGCGCCCGCGAGTGGTACCGGGCCTGGCTCTCACGCGAGCACCCGGGGCTGCTGCCGCTGTACGGCAGGCTGTACGGCCGCGGCTCCTACGCGCCCGAGTCCTACCGGCGGATCGTCACGGAGGCCGTCCGCGAGATCGCCGGCCGCCACGGACTGAACCGCCCGGGCCCCGCCCACCGCGCCCGCGCCCGCGCCCCGGAGCGGCCCGCCGCGGCCCCCGCCGACCTGCGCCCCGAACAGCTCGCCCTGGGCTTCCCCGGCTGAGGCCCGTCGCGGAAGCGGCGTCCGCCGCGCCGGGGATTCCGGGGCCGTGCGATCATCCGGGCATGGCGTTCGATCGGAACATCGAGGTCGGCTTCGAGGTCGCGTCCGACGACCGGATCGACGAGGTCCTGGAGGTGCTCGACGAGGCGGCCGCGTGGCTGGGCGCGCGGGGCATCGACCAGTGGCCCCCGCGGTTCGACGCGGAATGGGTCGCGGGGGCGGTGTCGCGGGGTGAGACATGGCTGGTCGGCGCGGGCGGCGAGGTCGCCGGCACGATCACCCTGGACTGGGACGACCCGTTGTGGTCGGATCTCGGCGGCGCCGCGGGCTACGTGCACCGGATGGCCGTGCGCCGCCGGGCCGCCGGACTGGGGTCGGTGATGCTCGGCTGGGCGTCCGGTGCCGCGCGCCGCCACGGCGCCGAGGCCCTGCGGCTGGACTGCGTGGCGTCCAACGCGCGGCTGCGCGCCTACTACGAGGCCCGGGGGTTCGTGCACCGCGGCGACGTGGCGGTGGGCGGCGCGCCCGGCCAGCGGGCGGGCGGAGGTCCCGTCACCCGGGTGAGCCGGTACGAGCTCCGCCTGTCGACCGGCTGACCGCCCCGCCCGGCCGACCGCCGCCGGAACCGCCGCCCCTGCACCCGGTCGGCCCGGGCGAACGCGGTCCCGTGGCGGCCGCACGCTCCGCAGGCCCACTCCCTGGCAAGGCCCTTTCACCGCTCCGACGGTGCTCAGGCCCGGCCGCCGCCCGCGAACCCCGTCCACCGCAACCCGGCGGGCAGGTGGGACATGTCGTTGAACATCACGACGGCCGGGGGTCCGTCGTCGCTGAATTCGACCACCGTGAGGGAGGCGTTCGCGACGCCCGCCAGGGACATCCATTGCGCGGGCGGCGCGTTCAATACCTCGCGGACGATCCAGGCGATCGGGTACGCGTGCGTCACCACCACTTCGTGCGTCGCGCGCCGCCCCTGGCCGTTGGGCCCGCAGAACCGTGCCGTCAAAGCGTCCGCGGTCCTTCGCCCGGCATCGGCTTCGCCGCGGTCGTAACCGTCGAAGAACCCCTTCCACGAGGGCGGCACGTCCTCGGGTCCGGGGACGAACGGAACGTTGTCCACGAGTTCGGCCGCCTCGTCGACCAGCACGCGCGGCATCTCGGCCGCGATGATCCGGGCGCTGTCCACCGCGCGCGGCAGCGGCGAGTGCCAGACGGCGTCGACGGGCGCCCCGGCGAGCCGCCGCCCGAGCAGCCGGGCCTGCTCCCGGCCGTCGGCGGTCACCTGCCCCAGGGCGTCGGCCGCGCCGTGGCGTACGAGGTAGAGGGTGCGCTGGGCCACGGTTCGGGCCCCTTTCTCCTAGGGGGTCGGAGGAACTCTCACGGTCTGGGCCGGGCGGCGGACCCGCCTGCCGCACAGCGGCCATCCTATTCGCAACGAGACCGCCCTCTCCGGTCTCGGTCCGGCACCGGCTACGGCACGGCCGCGCGCCCCGACCCCTCATGCACGCCGCCAACTTTCCGAAGCCGGATACGCCCGTTTCGTTGGCTCTGACAGTGCCTCATCCCCGGTTCCGAAACCCGCCGCGACCGGGTCGGAGGCCGTGAACCCTTCGCGAAAGGGCAGAAGAACCGGAAATCACAGAGCAAAGGAAAACCCTTCCAAAACGCACTTCCACGCAGCTCACAAAAAACGGACAACGGAATACACGACCAAAAAGGAAACCCTCTGTATTCGCTTCGCCACCTGTAGTACTGTCCATTCGCGTGCGGCCTTCGGGCCGTGTTCACAAAAAGGAATTCCAGGGGGCGATGGAGATGCGGGCGGCGAGCGGACCGGAACTCTACCGGGCCCGGGGCTGGTGGCGGGCCGAACTCCTGGACGACCTGGTGCTGCGGCACGCCGCGGGCGGTCCGGCGGCCGCGGACCGGCCCGCGGTCGCCGGACCGCGGCCGCTGACCCACCGCGAGCTCGCCGGGGCCGTCGACGCCGCGTCCCGCCGCCTGGCCGGTCTGGGCGTGCGGGCCCCCGGCCCCGTCCTCGTGCAGCTGCCCAACAGCGTCGAGTTCCTCGTCCTCACGCTCGCGCTGATCCGGGCCGGCTGCCCGCCCATCCTGGCCCACCCCGCCCTGTGCGAGCACGAACTGGAGCCGGTCGTGGCCGACCTCGCCCCCGTGGCGGCCGCGGTCCCGGCCGCCACCGGGCGCACCGACCACCCGGCCATGCTGCGCGGGCTCCTCCGGCACGGTCCCGCGCCGCGCGCCGTCCTGGTGCTCGGCCCCGGCGCCCCCGGCCCGGACGGGGCGGACCTCGCGGCGCTGTGCGCGCCCGGCACGGCCCCTGGCCCCCGCCCGCACACCGCCGACCCCGGCGACACCGCCCTGTACTTCCTGTCCAGCGGGACCACCGGCCCGCCCAAGCCCATCCCCCGCACCCACGAGGCGCTCGGCTCGGTGGTCCGCGCCTCCGCCGTGGCGGCGGGCCTGGGCCCGGACTCGGTCTACCTGGCGGCGCTCCCCGCCACGCACAGCTTCACCTGCGCCCACCCCGGGATGTTCGGCGCGCTCGCGCGAGGCGGCTCCGTCGCCTTCGCCGGCACCGCCGACGCCGACGCCCTGCTGGAGCTGGCCGGCCTGCACCGCGTCACGCACACCGCACTGGTCCCCGGCCTCGCCGGGCAGCTGGCCTCCCGGGCCGCCGACTCCGGCGCCGCGCCGTGGTCCCTGCGGGTGGTGCAGGTGGGCGGGGCGCGGCTGGCACCGGACACCGCCCGCCGGATCAGGGCGGAGCTGGGGTGCCGTGTCCAGCAGGTGTACGGGATGAGCGAGGGGCTGCTGACCTTCACCCGCCTCGACGACCCCGAGGCCGTCACCGACCTGACCCAGGGCCGCCCGGTGGCCCCCGGCGACGAGCTGCTCGTGGTCGGGGCGGACGGCCGCCCGGTCGCCCCCGGGGAGCAGGGGGAGCTGTGGACCCGCGGGCCGAGCACCATCACCGCCTACGCGGGCCGCGCCGCGGGCGAACCGGGCCGGTTCGGCCCCGAGGGGCACTACCGCACCGGCGACCTGGTGCGCGTCGACCCGGCGGGGAACGTGGCGGTGACCGGCCGGGTCAAGGACGTCATCAACCGGGGCGGGGAGAAGGTCGCCGCCGACGACCTCGAAGCCGTGCTCACCCGCCACCCGGGGGTGCGCGCGGCCGCGGCGGTCGGCTTCCCCCACCCCCTGTACGGGGAGGGGGTGTGCGCCGTCGTCGTCCCCGGCGGCGGCCCGGCGGACGCCGCCGGGCGGCTCACCCTGCGCGGCCTGCGCGCGTTCCTGCGCGAGGAGGGCGTGGCCTCGTTCAAGCTCCCCGACCGGGTGGTGGTCCTCGACGCCCTGCCCACGGTCGGGATCGGCAAGGTCGACAAGGAGGCGCTGCGGCGCCTGGCCGCCGACCGCGCGGCCGGTCCCGTCCCGTCGGTGTGACGGCCGCCCCCGACACCGCCCCCGCGCCCGATCCGGCCGCGGCGCGGCGGGACCGGCCCCCGCGCGCCCCCGCCTCTCGCCCCGCCCTCCTTCCCACCGGCACCAGAGACCTTCCACGACCGGCCTGCCGCGGGCCCGCCCCGAGCGCCCCGGCGAACCCGACCGAAAGGGCAGCATGAACCGAACTCCGACCCCCGGGAAGGACGCCGTCGCCGTGATCGGCGCCGCCTGCCGCCTCCCCGGCGGCATCACCGGCCTGGACGGCCTGTGGGAAGCGCTCCGGGACGGCCGCGACCTGGTGACCGAGGTCCCCGCCGACCGCTTCGACAAGGCCTGGTTCCACTCCGCCGATCCGGACCGCCCCGGCAAGAGCTACACCTTCGCGGGCGGGATCGTCGACGGCATCGAGGAGTGGGACCCCGGCTTCTTCGGGATCTCCCCCCGTGAGGCCGCGCGGATCGACCCCCGCCAGCGGATGGCGCTGGAGCTGGCCGTGGAGGCGTTCGACGACGCCGGGGTCGACCCGCGCGGGCTGCACGGCTCCGACACCGCGGTCCACCTCGGCGTCTACTCGCTCCCCTTCGGCTCCCTGCAGTCCCGGGACACGGCGTCGATCGACGCGCCCACCGCTCTGGGCAGCAGCGCGACGGCGGTGCCCAACCGGGTCTCCTACCACTTCGACCTGCGCGGCCCCAGCACGGTGACCGACACCGCCTGCTCCTCCTCCCTCGTGGCGCTCCACCACGCCTGCGGGGAGCTGCTGTCCGGGCGGACCGGGCTGGCGCTGGCCGGCGGGGTCAACCTCCTGCTCGACCCCTACGAGTACGTCATCGCCGCCAAGGCCCGGATGCTCTCGCCCACCGGCCGCTGCCGGACCTTCTCCGCCGACGCCGACGGGTTCGTCCGCGCCGAGGGCGGCGGGATGCTCCTGCTCAAGCGGCTGTCCGACGCGGTCGCCGACGGCGACCGGGTGCACGCGGTCGTCCTGGGCACCGGGATCAACTGCGACGGCCGCACCCCCGGCCTGGCCCACCCCGGCGAGGAGGCCCAGGAGGAGCTGCTGCGCGGGGTGTACGCGGGCGCGGGGGTGTCGCCGCGGGACCTCGCCTACCTGGAGGCGCACGGCACCGGGACGCGGGTCGGCGACGTGGTCGAGTGCACGGCGCTCGGGCGCGCCCTGGGCGTGCACCGCGGTCCGGCCGGGCCGCTGCCGGTGGGGTCGGTCAAGTCCAACCTCGGCCACCTGGAGGCCGCCGCCGGAGTGGCCGGCCTGCTCAAGGGGATCGTGGTCCTGCGCCACCGGGAGATCCCGCCGTCGCTGCACTCGAGGACCCTCAACCCCGGGATCGACTTCGACGGGCTGGGGCTGCTGCCGGTGCGGGAGAGGCTCCCCCTGGGCGGCGGGGGGCGCCCCCTGGTGGGGGTGAGCTCCTTCGGCGCGGGCGGCGCCAACGCCCACGTGGTCCTGGGCGCCCACACGGCACCGGACCGGCCGGGGAGCCCCGTCCGGTCCGCGGCGCCGAGGCTGCCGGTCGTGGTGTCCGGCCACACCGGGGAGGCGCTGCGGCAGGCGGCCCGGGCGCACGCCGACCGGCTGCGCTCGGCCGCCCCGGAGGAGTTCTACGACCTGGCCCGCACCGCCTCCGTCCGGCGGGGACGGCTTCGCCACCGCGCCGCCGTGCTGGCGCAGGGCCCGGCCGAGGCCGCCGACCTGCTGGAGGCGGTCGCGGACGGGGCCCCGGGCGCCGACGGCGCCGAGGGGGCGAACACGACGGACGCCGACGGCGCACGGGCGGCCTTCGTCTTCTCCGGGAACGGGTCGCAGTGGGCCGGCATGGGAGCCGGCCTGCTCGACTCCGAGCCCGTGTTCCGGGAGGAGGTGGAGCGCGTCGACGCCGCGCTCCGCCCCCACCTGGGGTGGTCGGTCGTCGACGAGCTGCGCGCCCCGCGGGAGCGGTCCGCCCTGGCGCGCACCGAGGTCGCCCAGCCCGCCCTGTTCGCGGTCCAGGCCGGCCTGGTCGCGGCGCTGGCCGAGCGGGGCGTCCGCCCCGCGGCCGTGGTCGGGCACAGCGCGGGCGAGGTCGCCGCCGCCTACGCCTGCGGGGCGCTGGACCTGGACTCCGCCGCCCGGGTGATCGCGGAGCGGAGCCGGGCGCAGGGGACGACGGCCGGAACGGGCAGGATGGCCGCGGTGGGCCTGTCCCCGGCGGAGGCGGAGAAGGAGCTCGCCCCGTTCCGGGACCGGCTGGAGATCGCCGGTGTCAACGGCGACACCGACGTCAACGTCGCCGGTGAGACCGGGGCCCTGCGCGAACTGGGCGAGCTGCTCGCGCTGCGCGGCGTCTTCCACCGCGAGCTGGACCTCGACTACGCCTTCCACAGCCGCATGATGGACCCGGTCCGGGCCGACCTGCTGCGGGCGCTGGAGGGGCTGGCCCCGAGCACCCCGCACACCCCGATGGTCTCCTCCGTCACCGCGTGCCGCCTGCTCGACGGAGAGCCCGACGCCGCCTACTGGTGGCGCAACGTCCGCGAGCCGGTCCTGTTCGCCCAGGCCGTCCGAACCCTGGCGGAGGAGGGCTGCGACGTGTTCGTGGAGGTCGCGCCGCACCCGGTGCTGGGCGGCTACCTGCGGCGGGCGTCCGGAACCGGCCGCGGCCGGACCGCGGTGCTGCCGACGCTGCGCAGGCCCGCCGAGGACGGGACGACGGACGAACGGGCCGCCCTCGACTCCACCGCCTGCCGGGTCATCGCCGCGGGGGCGGCCGACCTGGCCGGGTTCTTCCCCGAACAGGGGCGCGTGGCCGACCTGCCCGGCGTCCCCTGGCAGCGCGAACGGCACTGGAACGGGTCCGCGGACTGGTGGGCGCCGCTCACCGGCGCCGGCCGCGGCCCCTACGAGCACCCGCTGCTCGGCCAGCGCGTCCCCGGCCCCGACGCGGCCTGGTCCGGCGAGGTCGAGCCCGCGCGCCTGCCGTGGCTGGCCGACCACCGGGTGGGCGGCGCGGTGGTGATGCCCGCGGCCGCCTTCGCCGAGATGGCGCTGGCCGCGGGGCGCCGGGCGCTCTCGGGCCCCGTCGAGGTCGTCTCCCTGGACATCCTCCGGGTCCTCCCCCTGCCCTGGGAGGACCCGGAGATGGACGTGCGCACCCAGGTCTCGGTCCCGGACGGCGCCGGAACGGTGCGCATCGCCGCCCGGACCGGCGGCGACTGGCGGACGCACGCCCGGGCGCGGGTCCGGCCGCCGGCCGGTGAGGCGCCGCCCCCGCTGGACGCCGGGCGCGTGCGCTCCCGGTGCGGCCCGGACCTGGGCGCCGACGGCCACTACGCCCGGATGGCGGAGGCGGGGATCGGGTACGGACCCGCCTTCCGCCCGCTGCGCCGCCTGCACGCGGCCGACGGCGAGGTGCTGGCCGACTACGAGGTCGCCGACGCGGAGGACTTCGAGGTCTCCCCGGTCCTGATGGACGCCGCCCTCCAGACCACGGCGGCCCTGTGCGGCACGGACCCCGGCGGGGACGCGTTCCTGCCCGCCGCCATCGGGGCGGTGCGCCGCTGGCGCCGTCCCGCGGCCTCCGGCCTCGTCCACGCCCGGCTGCGCGAGGCGACCGACGACGAGATCGTCTGCGACCTGCTCATCACCGACGGGGACGGGACGGTCTCCGTCGAGATCGAGGGGTACCGCGGCCGGCGGTTCCGCGCCGGGTCCTCCCGCCCGGTCCTCTACGCCACCCGGATGCGCGCGGCCCCCAAGGTGTCCCCACCACCCGCCGCCCTGCCTGGCCCCCGGGAGCTGGCGGAGGCCGCGGCGCCCGGGATCGGGGAGGCCGAACGGGAGTGGGCCGGCTCCCGCGGCCTCGCCTCCGACGCCGCCGCCCTGACCCTGACCGCGCACCACGCCGCCCGGGCCCTGGCCGAGCTGGCGGCGGGCGCCGAGACCTTCGGCACCGCCGACCTGGTCGCCGCGGGCGTGCGCCCGCACTACGACCGGCTCCTGGGGATCCTCGCCTCGGTCGCCCAGGCCGAAGGACTGTTGGAGGACGTCTCCGCGGACGGCGGCGCACCCCGCTGGCGGGTGTGCGGGCCCGTCGACCCCGAGCGCGCCATGGAGGAGGCCTCCTGGGCCCTGCCCGAGGCCGCGCCGGCACTGGTGCTCTACGAGCGCTGCGGGTGGCGCCTGGCCGAGGCGCTGCGCGGGGAGCTCGACCCGGTCGAGCTCGTCTTCTCCGACTCCGGCGCGCGCCTGGCCCGGTACATCTACGAGTCGCTGCCCTTCTCGCGCGCGGCCAACCGGTACGCCGCCGCCGCGGTCGCGGCGCTGGTCGAGCGCTGGCCCGCCGACCGCCCGCTGCGCGTCCTGGAGGTCGGCGGCGGCACCGGGGCCACCGCCGCCGCGCTGCTGCCGCTCCTGCCCGCCGAACGCACCCGGTACGTCTTCACCGACCTGTCCCCCTCCCTGGTGTCCAGGGCCGTGCGGCGGTTCGCCGACCACGGCTTCGTCGAGTGCCGCACCCTCGACCTGGAGGTCCCGGCCACGGAGCAGGGGCTCGACGAGGGCGGGTTCGACCTGGTGGTGGCCGCCAACGTGCTGCACGCCACCTCCGACCTGCGGGCGGTGCTGGGACGGCTGTCGGAGGTGCTCGCCGACGGCGGCCGGCTCCTGGCCGTGGAGCACCACGACGCCGGGCAGCTGGCGCTGGCGTTCGGGCTGCTGGACGGTTTCTGGGCCTACACCGACACCGACCTGCGCACCGACTCCCCGTTGCTGACCGCCCGGCAGTGGACGGACCTGCTGGAGTCGTCCGGGTTCGAGGAGACCACCCGGCTCAGCGACGCCGACGAGCGGTCGTCGGTGCTCCTGACCCGGCGCTCCGACCGCTCTCCCGCGCCGCGGGACCCCGTGCCCGGCTTCAGTGGCGCCCGGGTGCTCATCGCCGCCGAGGACGGCGCCGGGGAGCACGCCCGGGCGCTGCGGGAGCGGATCGTCGAGGGCGGGGGCGACGCCGCGCGGACCGGCCTGCCCCGGTGCGCCGCGGGATGGGCCCGGGCCCTGGAGCGGGACGCCCCCTCCGAGGTCGTGCTGTTCCTGGGCGACCGGCCGCAGGACCCGGACGGCGGTGTGGGCGCCGCGGTGGAGCGCGTCGCCGCGCTCCGCGCCCTGGTCGACGCCCTCGAGGAACGCGACACCCCGCCCCGGGTGTGGGCGGTGACCCGCCCCTGCGGGGTGCTTCCCGCCCCGGAGCCCTGCGGGGCACCGGAGGACGCGGCCACCTGGGGCGTGGCCCGCGTCCTGGACGGGGAGCGGCCGTGGCTGGACCTGCGGCACGTCTCCCTGCTCCGGACCGGCGACCCCGGCGCCGACACCGCGGCGCTGGCCGCCGAGCTGGCGGACCCCGACAGCGAGGACGAGGTGGTGCTGAACGGGCAGGGCCGGTTCGTGCCCCGCCTCGCCCCGCTCCCCCCGGCCACGGGCGAATCCGGGCCCGGTGAGGTGTGCCGCCTGCGGCTCACCGACCCCGGCCCCTCCTCCCGGCTGGAGTGGGTGCGCACCGCCGCCCCCGAACCGGCCGCGGACGAGGTCCTCATCGACGTACGGGCGGTGGCGGTGACCGGCCGGGACGCCGCGGAAGCACTGGGCGAGGCCCCGGCGCGCCCCGCGGCCGGCGGAGGCCACTCCGCGGGGTACGCCTGCGCCGGGGTGGTGAAGGCGGTCGGCGGCCGCGTCGACGGCCTCGCGCCGGGCGACCGGGTCTACGCCTTCACCCCGGGGGCCGGCGCGACCCGGGTGTGCGCCCGCGCCGACATGGTCGGGCGGATCCCCGACAGGACGCGGTTCACCGAGGCCGCCACCCTGCCCGCCTACCTGGCCGTGCAGCACGGCCTGGAGCACCTGGCGGGCCTGGGGGAGGGCGAGACGCTGCTCGTGCACGGCCTGGGCGGGGGGACCGCGGCCGCCGCGGTCGCCCACGCCCGCGAGGTCGGGGCCCGCGTCATCGCCACCGCCGAGCACCCCAACGGCCGCGACCTGCTGGGCATGCTGGGGGTGGCGGACGTGCTCGACACCGGCGACCCCGCCCTGGCCCGCAAGGTGTCCGCGCTGACCGGCGGGCGCGGCCCCGACGTGGTCTACAACACGGCCACCGGCGCCGCCGCGGCCCTCGCGCTGGAACTGCTGCCGCCGGGCGGCCGGTTCGTCCAGGCGGCCGACGGCCCCGCCCTGCCGTCCCCGCTGCCGCCGCTCCACGGCGACCTGCTGCTCGCCTCGGTCGACACCGCGCGCATGGCGGCCGAGCGCCCCGCCGCCGCGGCCGCGTGCTTCGCCCGCGCCGCCGAACACGTCGAGGCCGGCGCCTACCGCCCGCTCCCGCTGGAGCTGCACGAGCCGGAGGGCGCTGGAGAGGCCTTCCGCGCGCCGCGCGCCCCGGCCACCGCCGGGTGCGCGGTGGTGTCCCTGGAGCGGACACCCGCCGCGGTCGTCCCGCCCCGCCCGGCCGCCTTCGACCCCGCGGGCACCTACCTGATCACCGGTGGGACGAGCGGGTTCGGCGCGGCCACCGCCCGGTGGATGGCCCGGCGCGGCGCCCGGCACCTGGCGCTGACGAGCCGGCGCGGCGGTGCCGCCCCGGAGGTCCCCGCGCTCCTGCGGGACCTGGAGGAGCTCGGCGCGCAGGCCTCCGTGCACGCGCTGGACGCGACCGACGCCGCGGGCGTCCGGTCGCTGATCGCCGGGTTCGCCGAGGAGGGCCGTCCGCTGCGCGGTGTGGTGCACGCCGCGATGGTGCTGCACGACGAGCCGTTCGAGGACACCGACGACGAGCGGATCCGGGCCGTGCTGGCGCCCAAGCTGGGCGGCGCGCACGTCCTGGACCGGGCCACCCGCGGCATGGACCTCGACCTGTTCGCGGTCTACTCATCGGTGACCTCGGCCATCGGCAACCTGCACCAGGCGGGCTACGCGGCGGCCAACGCCACCGCGGAGGCGGTGGTCCGCTCCCGGCGGCGGGCCGGCCTGCCCGGCATCGCCGTGCAGTGGGGCAGCATCCGCGACGTGGGCGCCCTGGCCGAGGAGGGCGTCGCCCGCACCGTGGTCCGGCTCGGCATGGGCCTGATCTCCGCCGACCGGGCGTTCGCCGCCCTGGAGGAGCTCCTGGGCCGCGACGCCGAGGTGGCCGCGGTACTGAACATCGACTGGGCCCGGATCGCCGAGATCCGGCCCTACGTCATGCAGAGGCCGCGGCTGCGGAGCCTGGTCCCGGAGTCCTCCGGGTGCGACGCCACCGCCCTGGAGAAGGCCCGGCGCCGACTGGCGGAGGCGCCGCCGGAGGAGGCCGAGGCGGTGGCCGCGGAGATGCTCGCCGGAGTGGTGGCCCGTGTGGTGGGCGCGCCCCCGGAGCGGGTCGACCGCGACCGCACCCTCGACCACCTGGGGTTCGACTCGATCATGGCGACCGAGCTCCTGGGGGCGATCCGCAAGGAGTTCGGCTGCGACCTGGCCCTCGTGGAGATCGTGTCCGGGCCGTCCGTCACCGAACTGGCCGGGCGCGTGGTGGCCCGGCTGCGGAACACGAAGGAGGAGGCGAAGTGAGGCTCGAAACCCGCACGTGGGGCGAGGGCGAACGGACCGCGCTGCTGGTGCACGGGTTCGCCTGCGACTCCGGCACCTGGGAGCGCACGGCCGGCGTGCTCGCCGACCGGGGCTACCGGGTCGTCGCCCCCGACCTGCGCGGACACGGCGCGAGCCCGCGCGGCTACTACAGTCCGCGGGCGCTCGCCGACGACCTGGTGGAGACGCTGCCCGCGGGGGCCGACCTCGCGCTGGGGCACTCGCTGGGCGCGGCCCTCCTCGGGCTCGCGGCCGACGGCCTGCGCCCGGCGCGGCTGGTCTACGCCGAACCGTACTGGGGCATCCGGGCGGTCACCGACCTCCCCGACCCCCGGTCGGCGGCCCGGCTGGTGGGCGTGACCCCGGAGGAGATCGCCGAGCGCAACCCCGGGTGGTCCCGCGCCGAGGTCGAGGCGGAGGCGCGCGCCCGCGCCCTCTGGGACCCGCGGACCATGGTGGACCTGCACGCCTTCGACATGCCCGCGCTCCCGGAGTCGACCGCGGTGCCGTCCCTCATCCTGCTGGCCGAGCGGCGCGGGCTCGTCCCGGAGATCGACGGGGACGACGGCCGGGCGCGCGGTTTCGACGTCCGCACCGTCGCGGGGACGGGGCACATGCTCCACCTCGACGCGCCGGAGGGGTTCGCCGCGGAGCTGCTGTCCTGGCTGGAGGAGACCGACGGGCCGCGGGCGGAGCGCCCGATAGGGGGCGCGGGCGAGGCCGGCACAGGGGTCGGGTCCGGGGCTGGGACCCGGGCCGGGGCCGGGGCGTCCGCGGGCGCCGGGGCCCGGGAAGCGGGGGGCGCCGGATGACCGCCGACACACGGCCGTTGAAGGCGCGGCTGGCCGCGCTGCCCGCCGCCGAGCGGGAGCGGCTGCTGCTGGACGTCGTCATGGAGTGCACGGCCGCCGTGCTCGGCCACGACGACCTCCGGGACCTGGAGCCCGACATGGAGTTCGCGGAGGCCGGGGTGGACTCCATCACCGCGGTGGAGATCCGCTCCCGCCTCTCGGCCCGGCTGGGCGCGCCGGTCCCGCGCGACCGGCTGAACGCCGCCCCGACCTTCGCCGAGGCGGCCCGCGTCCTCCAGGACCTGTTCCCCGGCCACCGAGGCTGACGGGAGCGCGCCCCGGGACCGCGCGGCCCCGGGGCGCGCCGGACCGAGGCCCCCTTCCCCCGCTACTTCGGCGGGGGAAGGGGGCCGCCCGACGAACGAGGAGCACGAGGAGGATCATGTCCGTTTCCGACCAGGCCGCACCGGTGTGGGCGAGGGTGCCGGTGTCACTGACGGCGGCCGTCCCCGCGGGCAGCCGCCCCGAGGCCCTCGCCGGGCTCCTCGCGGAGGCGGCCACCGTCCTGGAACGGGCCGCGGCCGGGGAGGTCTACCAGGGCCGGGCCGAGGTCCTCCTGCCGCCGCCGCACGCGCGGTCCGACCTGACCGGACCGGCCAGGCGGCGAGGCGTGGGCCGGTGGACCGCCGCCACGGTGCTGCTGTGGTGCTGGGCGGAGCGGCGGTGGGACGCGCGGGAGGAGGCGTCCGCCGTCCTGGACGACTTCCACCGCGTCACCGCCGCCGCCCTGGCCCGGGCCTGGCCGGACGCCCCGGCCTGGTCCCCGATGATCCTCCCGGCCGACCCGGTGCTCCTGGAGGCCGCGGCCCGGACCGGCGCCCTGGTCCGCACCCCGAGGCCGCCCGGGTCGGCCGGCGACCCGCCGTGGTGACGGCGCCGCCGGTCAGCGGGCGCCGAACAGCGGGGCGTCGTGCCTGCCGAACAGGTAGTCCCGGACCGCGACGGTGAACTCCTCGCGTGAGAGGGTCCCGTCGCCGTCCCCGTCCAGGTGCTCGAACGCCCTGGCGGAGTCGGGGCCGCGCACCCCCATGACGCCGGCCCATCGCACGAACTCCCGCTCGCCGACCCGCCCGTCGCCGTCGGTGTCCAGCAGGTCCGCGAGCGCCTCGACCACCGGGCGCAGCACCCGGTCGAACCCGCCGTCGCCCTGACCGATGACCGCTGTCTCGGAGAGCCGCAGGAAGACGTCCTTCCCGACCCGGTCCGTGCCCGCGGCCCGGGACAGGGAGTCCCACATGCCCATGTAGGCGTCGATGAGCGCTTGCTCCTTCGTCGAGCCCTGCTCACCGAGCGCCTGCGCGAAGCGCACGGCCCCGGCCTCGACGTCGGAGCGCTCGACGTACCCCTTCCCCTCCCGGTCCCAGAGCTCGAAGCGCTTCTCCATCCGGCTCTTCTCCTCGACCCCGGCCATGATCTCCCCTTTTCCCCGAAAAGCACTCTTCGCGCATTCGAAACCGTTCCGCGACAGCACTCTGGAAACGGCTCGACCCCGACCAGACTATCCCCTGACCAGCGGAGACCCCTTCCGGAGAAGCCGTTTCCCCACCCCCGACGGCCACGCCATTGAATTCCACCACTAGAGAAGCATCCAAAACAGTAAAAGCAGCAGAATTCCGCCCTTGAGCTGAACCGCCCTTTTCACCCCATGCCCCGGAGGACACAAGAAACCCACTTGAGGGAGATACACCGAACCAGGATCGCTGGGAACCGAAAGCGCCCCCCGGGCGATCCCTTCGGATGATTCAGGGAACGCCCACGGGGCGAGAGCCAGACGACGAGAACTCAGCCGCGAATATTGGGGAACAAGCCGTTGCGAACCGTGATCATACCGAAGTACCCGAGAGCACCCTGGTAGGCATGGACGTCGTCGATATCGCCGGGCCAATAACGGCCGTTCGCACCCTGGATCCGCGCCGCACCGATGAGCAGACCGCCTTCGGCGTGCCAGGCGTGGTCCACACTCGCCCGGGCCGCCATGAAGCCGTCGACGTACAAGACCATCTCCTTGCGCGTGTAGTCGTAGACGCCGGCCAGGTGGGTCCACTCCCCCGGTCGGGCCGGAGAGGTCGAATGAACACCGCTCCACACCTCGGCCCCGGTCACGGGTTCGTCGTCGGACGAGAACCGGAACACCCAGGTGCCATTGGAACTTTCATAGCCCAGTTGGAACGCGCTCCGGTGTTCCCCGGATTGGCTGACGGCGACGGCGTCCGTGTCCAACTCGGATTCATCCAGGCGCACCCAGGCGGCGATACTGAAGCTGCGGTCGGTGCGCAGGACCGGACCAAGGGTTTCGATGTACTCGTCCTCGCCGTTGAACCGGACACCGGGCGAACCCGTGACCTGGTTCTCCGCATGGTTCCAGGCGGTGAGCGGATCACCCTGCAAAGCGGCGTCCAAGCCATGGTCGGTGGAATCGAGCACCTGTGTTCCGTCGTACTCGTCCAGCAGCCAGCGGCCTTCGGGGGCGAGCGGGGCGTTGGCCAGGTGCCAGACCTCGTTGTCCTCGGATACGCGGTCGGACACGGGCCTGTCGCGGACGATGCGGTCCCAGACCTTGACGTCGTCGATCACCCCGGGCCAATAGTGGTCTCCCGCGCCCTGACCCGGGTCACGGCCCACGGTCAGCGGCCCGGTGGCGTTCCACTCCCCGGTGTGGGTGGCTCGACCCTGCTCGACACCGTCGACGTACAGGGTGAACTCGCCCGTCCGGGAATCATGGACGCCGAGCAGGTGGGTCCACACGTCCACTTCGGCGGCCTGGGACGAGACGGCCGACGCCCACGGGCGCGATCCGTTCCAGTGCTCGTCCTCCGGAGACATCTCGAACGCCCACCGGCCGCTGTCGCCGTCGTAGCCGAGACGGAAGGCGCTCTGCCCGCTGCCCTCCTGGGCCATCGCGATGTGGTCTGCGCGGGCTCGGTCGAGTTTGACCCAGACTCCGACGGAGAACGTGCCGGAGGTATCGACAGAGGAGTGGTCCACGTCGATCCGGTCGTAGGGACCGGGGTCGCCGTCGGTGTAGCCGCTGGTGTGCACCGCCGTGCCGGTCATGCGCGGAGACGGGTTCGTGTTGGGGTTCTCGGTGGTCCCGATGCGGCCGCGGACCCAGTCGACGCCCTCCGAGAGCGTGGCGCCGTGGTCGGGGTCCATGATGTCGGCGGTGTGGGCCCCCTGTCCCTCGTCGAAAGCGAGGTGGACGATCGGATGCCTGAGCGATGCGACGAGGAAGGAGTACACCAGCACGCAGTCGGAGGAGTTCCCGAAGCCGTCCACCGTGCGGGCGTAGATCCAGTTCGGCCCATCCTGCCCGGGCGTGAGGGTCACCGTGACCGATCCGCCCGGGGTCGACGGGGTGACCTTGGTGGTGCAGGAGTCGTCGTTGAACCCGTAGTGGTACTCCTCGGCCGCGTCCACCCCGTTGTTGCCGAAGGTGAACTCGCCCGGCAGTCCCGGCTCCCCGTACGCCATGCCGTCGTCCGGGTAGTCGGTCGAGGCCACCGCCGGGCCTTGGTCGGGGCGCGAGGTGTTGACCTTCAGGTAGCAGTCCGGGGACCAGTCCGACCACGAGGTGCCGTCGTGGGCCCGCGCGCGATAGGCGATCAGCACGTTCTCGGGCAGTCCGGAGGCATCGGCCGACTGGAAGGAACCCGAGGGCCAGGCCGCGACGTCGGTGGAAGGGCTCTCCGCGCTGCCGACCTGGGAACCGTCGACGGACCAGGTGAATTCGGTCTTGACCTTCTGTCGGCTGGCCGAGGTGGAGTCGCGGTCGCGGACGTAGGCGGTGAGGGTGGGCGACGCCTCGTTGATCAGCCGAGGGGTCTCGGGGTCGGAGGAACAAGCGCCCCCGCGGGAGTCCGAGAGCTCGACAGGTGTCTCAGGGGGGCTGCCTTCAACGGCCGGCCCGGTGGTGGAGACGGCCGGGGTGTCGGCGGCCGGTTCCTGCTCCGCGTGGGCGGGGGTGGACAGGACGGGGAGCAGGAGCGCGAGGGCCGGCACGGCGGCACCCCACACCCGAGCACGGCGGGGCATGGCGAGGTTCTTCCTCTCCCAGGACCGAGGGGGATCACCGAGCAGGGGTGCCGCGCCATACGGGCGCGACCGGTGGCGGTCGTCCTGAGACGGAACGGGACATTAGCAACCCGAGACACCCAGGGGAATAGTGACCCAGATCACAAGAACTGCGTCCCAATGCGCACACGGTGCACCTTTGGTGAAGAAGGCGACCTGAAAAACGAGATGTCCTTGTCCGGTCGCGGATCAGAGGTTTGGGGCCCCGTGGGATCCGGAAAGAAAGAGGGGCGTTTCCGAGCCTTCAGAGGCCTCGGACCCACACCGGTCCCCCGGTGTTCGGCGAGTGTTCATCCGCGGCCGGGCGGTCGTCCCGTGGTCGTCAGCGGCGTTCGGCGAGGAGCCAGCGGCGTTCGAGCTCCGGGGCGAGGGTGCGCATGAAGGTGGAGCCGATGTGGCTGCCGTCCCAGTACACGAGCACGTTGCCGATCACCGGGCGGCACACGTCCGCGTCGCAGAACAGGTCGGTCAGGTCCAGCACCGTCACGTTCGCGGGCAGGGCGGCCTCCGCCAGCGGGGAGACCGGTGCCAGGGACCGCTCCGGTTCGGTGGTGCAGGCGTCCGGGTCGGCGGGGTCCGCCTCGGCCAGGCAGCCGGGCACGTCGAACCCGAACCTGGGGGTGTCGCGCACCGCGACCACCTCGATGCCCCACTCCCCCAGTTCGCGCCAGCGCTCCACGTACCCGTCCACGATCTGCTCCTCGCCGAACCCGGCGGAGGCGTCCAGGCTGGTGGTGGTGCCGGTGGTGAAGACCGTGTCGGGCCGCAGCCGCTCCAGCTCCGCCATCACCCCCCGGTTCCACTCGGCGCAGGAGGTGTAGGGCTCGCCCTTGTAGACCTGTGGGGCGTCGGTGAACAGGCAGGCGCCCTTGACGATGTTGAGCAGCCGCCAGTCGTTCTCGACGGCGATGGCCTCCAGGGCCGGGAACCAGTGCGCGGCGTGCGAGCCGCCCACGAGGGCGACGGTGCGCTCGGCGTGGTCGGGCCCGTAGTCGCAGACGATGACCTCGGAGTCCATGGTGGTCTGGTTGCACCCGTCGGCGTAGGTGACCGGGGCGTCCTCGGCGGCCAGGGACACCGGCGGGTAGACCGGCAGGTCCGGTGCCGCCGCGCCGCCGTCGGTGGCGGCGGCGCCCGGGTAGCCGCCGCCGTCGGCGAGCAGGGCGTCCCAGCGGGCGCGTTCGGCCTCCTGGGCCTGCGCCCAGGCGCCCGCCGCGCCCAGGGCCGGGAGGAGGCAGGCCAGTGCGACGGCGGTGCCGCGCAGCACCGCCCGGCGGCCCGCCCCGCGCCCGAGCCCGGCGAGCCGGTCGGCAAGCGGGGTGGTCGCGGCGGTGGCCAGCAGCGACACCGCCAGGATGACCGCCCCGCCCTGCGGGGTGGCCAGGTCGCGGTCGGTGGCGGCCAGGTAGAAGACCAGGATCGGCCAGTGCCACAGGTACAGGGCATAGGAGATGGAGCCGAGGTAGCGCAGCGGCCGGGAGGACAGCACCCGGTCGACGCCGACGGCCTCGCCTGCGGGCGCCCCCGCAGCGATGACGGCCGCGGCCGCCAGGGTGGGCCACAGCGCGGCGAAGCCCGGGAACGCCGTGGACACCTGGAGCAGCGCCCCGCACAGCACCAGCGCCGCCAGCCCGCCCCAGCCCAGGAGCAGCCGGGCGGTGCGCCTGGGTCGCAGGGCCGGCAGCAGCAGGGCCACCAGCCCGCCGAGCGCGAGCTCCCACAGCCGGGCCCCGGTGTCGAAGTACGCCCACGGCTGGTCGGTGCGGGTCGTCACCACCGAGTAGGCCAGGGAGAGCGCGAACACCGCCGCCAGCGCCCAGAACAGCGGCCGGCGCGGGTCGCGCCCCCCGCGCCGGGCGAGCAGCACCGCTCCCGCGATGAGGGCGGGCCACAGCAGGTAGAACTGCCACTGCACCGACAGCGACCAGAAGTGCTGGAAGGGGTCGGGGACGCCGGTGCGGGCCAGGTAGTCCACCGAGTCCAGGGCCAGGCGCCAGTTGGTGTGGCCGAGCAGGGCGGCGACCGCTCCCCCGGGCGCCTCGCTCCACTGCGACCGGGGCAGGAACAGCCAGGTCCCGGCCAGGGTGAACAGGACGACCAGGGCCGCGGGCGGCAGCAGGCGGGCCGCCAGCCGGGCGAGGAACGCGCCGTAGCGGATGCCCGGGCCGGTGGCGGCGCGCAGCAGGGAGGCGGTGACGAGCAGGCCCGTGAGCATGAGGAACACGTCGACGCCGCCGGAGACCCGGCCGAACCAGATGTGGTAGGCGGCGACCAGGAGCACGGCCACGGCGCGCAGGCCCTCGATGCCGGGCCGGTGCCCGCCGGTGCCGACCTGGACGGGCCGGGCCGGGCCGGTCCCCTCGGGGGAGGTGGGAGAGGGCACGGGTGCTCGCTTTCACGGTGTGCGGGGGAAGGCGAACATCGTGCCCGACCGGGGTGACCCGGGGGGATACCCCTGCTGAACGGGCCGTCACCGCTGTGTCACGAGTGCCGGTGGCGGGGGTGGCGGAGGGCGAGGGGCCGGTGACGGGACCGGTTCCGGGGCGGGTCGCGGGGCCTCGGGGGCGGGGCCCGGGACCGCCTGCGCGCGTCCGTCCGGGCCGCCGCCCGCCGCCGGTCCCGGAGGGCTGGAGCCCGCCGGCCGGGGACCGCGGGCCGGGGCCACCGGCAGCCGGGGGCCGGAACCCGTCGGCCACAGGCCGCCGCCGGCCGGGGGTCAGGGCTTGCGGGCCAGCCCGCAGTACTGGTCCACGTGGGCGGGGTCGCCCACCTCGGTCCCGTCCGGCCGCCACAGGGACGCCGAGACCACACCCGGTTCCACGAGTTCGAGCCCCGCGAAGAACCCGGCGATCTCCTGCGGGGTGCGCAGGTGGTAGGGCAGCGCGGCGGTGTCGTTCCACCGGCGGGCCGCCTCCACCATCGGTTCGCTGGTGTCGGTGCCGTCGCACAGGGCGAAGAAGCTCCCCGGGGGCAGGGCGTCGATGTAGGCGCGGGTGAGGGCGTAGGCCTCGGCGGTGTCCTCGGTGTGCCCCATGGTGCCCAGGACCGTCAGGCCGATGGGGCGGGTGAAGTCCAGGTGGTCGCGGGCGGCGGCCAGCACCTTGTCCGGTTCGCGCAGGTCGGCGTCGACGTAGTGGACGTCGCCCGCGCCGCCGGTGAGCAGCGCCCGGGCGTGGGCCAGGACCATGGGGTCGTTGTCGACGTAGACCACGGCGGCGCCGGGGTCCACCCGCCGGGCGACCTCGTGGGTGTTGTTGTGGGTGGGCAGGCCGGTGCCGACGTCGAGGAACTGGCGGACGCCCTCCTCGCGGGCCATGTGGGTGACCGCTCGGATGAGGAAGCCCCGGTCGGCGCGGGCGGCCTCGACCATCTCCGGGTAGGCGGCGAGCACGTAGTCGCCGACCTCGCGGTCCACGGGGTAGTTGTCCTTGCCGCCGAGCCAGTAGTTCCAGACCCGGGCGGAGTGGGCCGCCGTGGTGTCGATGGGGGGCGGGTGTTCGTCGGATGAGGGGTCGGTCATGGTGTGCGTGGCCTCCGTTACCGTGCGACACCGGCATTCTCGTGTCCCCGGGGGCGCCCGCGCAACGGGGTCCGGGCGACGGGAGGGCCCGGCGGTACGGGAATCCTCCGGCCGTCCGGGGGCCGGCGTGCGTAGGGTGGGCGGCGGACGGAAGGGAGCCGCCATGGACCACCTCGTACCGCCCGGGGCGCGGGAAGAGTACGTGGACGTCGGGGTCGGGCGCCTGCGGGTGCTGCGGGCCGGCGGCGCGCGGCCCGGACCTGCGCCCCTGGTCCTGCTGCACGGCAGCGGCCCGGACGGCGCGGCGGTCTCCTGGTACCGGCTGCTGGAGCCGCTGTCCGCCGACCGCCGGGTGTGGGCGCTGGACCTGCCCGGGTGGGGCGGCAGCCTGGAGGCCGGGCCGGTGGGCGGGCCGCGGGAGCTGGCGGCGGTCGTGGACGAGGCGATGGGCGCGCTGGGGGTGGAGCGGGCGGTCGTGGCCGGGGTGTCCATGGGCGGGGACATCGCGCTCAACCTGGCCCTGGAGCAGCCCGGGCGGGTCGCCGGGCTGGTCCTGGTCGCCTCCGCCGGGCTGGTGCCGCGGCTGCGCGACCGGTTCACGCAGGCGGGCGCCTGGGCGGCGGTGCACACCCCCGACCCTCTGGTGCTGCCCGTGCTGCGCGCGGTCGACCGGTATTTCCCCGAGATGTCCGTGCGGGCCGTGGTCCGGAACCCGGCGGCGATCCCGGCGCCGGTGGTGGAGGAGTTCACCCGCCTGATCCGCAGGCCCGGGTCGCAGCTGGGCCACCTGGGGTACAACCGGGCCACCGTGGGGCGGCGCGGGATGCTCAACGACCTGAGCGGCCGGGTGCACCGGATCGGGGTGCCCGCCCTGTTCTTCCACGGGGAGGACGACCCCCTGGTGGACCCGCGCGGCTCCCGGCGGGCCGCCCGGCTGATGCCGCGGGCGCGGCTGGTCACGGTGCCGGACTGCGGGCACTGGGCGCAGGTGGAGTGCCACGACCGGTTCCTGGCGGAGGTGCGCGCGTTCCTCGGCGCGGAGGGCCTCTGACCCGGGCCCGCAGCGGGGCCGGTCGCCGTGGGATCGGCGGGGCCGGACGGGGCAGGGGCCGAACGGGGCGGAACAGGGCTGGGCTGGCAGGACGGGCCGCACCGCCGGGCGGGTGCCCCGGAGCCGTCCCGCCCGGCACGGCGCGCGGCACACCGGCACGGCGCGCGGCGGTCCGCCGCGCCCGGATGACCCGTCCCCCAGGGGTTCGCGGCCGTCCGGTCAGCGCCGGGTGCGCGCCCGGTGACGGCCGGGCGAACACTCCGGGAAGGACCGCACGGGGCCCGTTCCGGGGCTCCGTCCCGCCCTAGGATCGTCGCGTCCGCCGGGCCCCGCGGCTCCCGGCGGCGGGCGACCGGCGGCGGAACGGATCGGGGGCGGGGACGCGCATGGGGATGGAGATCCCCGACGGACTGGCCGACCTCTTCTACGGCCTCACCGGCACCGAGTGGCCGAACGTGGACGAGGACAGGTTGCGGGACGTCTCCGACATGTACGCCACGGTCGAGTACATCCTGGCGACCGAGCTGCCCGAGCTGATCGTGGTGCTGCGCCGCAAGGTGCGGTCGACCTTCGACGGGCGCACCACCGAGTACTTCGAGAACTCCCTCGCCCAGTTCACCGCGGGACAACGGGACTACGTCGGCGAGGCCGCGAAACTGGCCGGGGAGATCCGGGCGTACGCCAAGGAGTCCGCCAACCAGGTCGAGTACGCCAAGTGGATGATCATCGGCCAGCTCGTCCAGCTGGCGCTGGAGATCGCCTGGGCGATCGCGATGGCGAAGTTCACGTTCGGGGCGTCGCTCGCGTGGATCTCGATGTTCAGGTTCATCCGCAGCCAGGCGATTCGGCGCATCCTCAACTGGCTGGTGTGGAACCTGCTGAGCCACCTGTTCGTGGCCCAGCTGTTCGGCACCACCATGGACCTGCTCATCCAGCGCATCCAGATGGACCAGGGCAACCGGGACGAGTGGGACAAGGAGCTCACCCGGATGGCCGCCGCGGGCGCGTTCGTGGAGGGGCTGCTCAGCGCGGGCCTGTCCATGGGCGCCGACCTGTTCCTCAGCAGGCAGCTGGCGGACCTCTTCGGGAACAACCTCCCCGATCCCCCCGTTCCGCCGCCGGTCCGCGACATCGTCCCCGAGCCGCCGCCCGGGCCCGTCGGCCGGGGCCCGGAGCCGACCCCGGACCCGCCGCTGCGGGACGTCCCCGAGACCGTCCCGGACGGCGCGGGCTCCGGCCCGTCGGGACCGCCGAACGTCCGCGACGACGCGGGAGGCCCGCCCGGGCCGCCGAACGACCCCCCGGGGCCACCGCCGGGCGAGGGGCCCGGGCGCGACGGGGCGGGACAGGACGGCCCCACGGTGACCTGGCCGCCGGGGAGCATCACGCCGGAGTTCAACCGGGACCTGGTGACCCTGTTCGCCCGCAACTCCAACGAGTTCACCGGGCCCGCGCAGCGGCCCAACACCGCGAGCAGCGGCATCGGGCACGGAGAGCGCTTCATCGACGGGGCGGGGAACGTGTTCGCCCGCCACTTCGGGAACGAGCTGGGCGATGACGCCGCCAGGGCCCTGGGCCGCGAGTACGCGGAGACCCTGCTGCGGACGTGGAACACCCCGGGTGCGACCTCTGCGCTCGACGACGTGCTGGGCGGCGCGCCGCTGCCGCAGAGCACCCGGGACCACCTCGCCCGCGACGTCCCGAACGCCTTCGCCGACACCGTGGCCGAGTTCGGGACCCGGTGGCGGGACCGGTTGACCGCGCTGGGCATCGGCGCGGGCTCGGGCGCGTTCGAGGGCTACATGGGCGAGGGCCTGACCAACCTGCTCTTCTCGCCCGAGCAGCAGTGGGAGGCGTCGGGGATGTCGGCGGTGGCGGGCGCCGCCACCTCGGTCGTGCACGACCTGGCCGTGACCGGCGGGCTCAGGGCCATCGACGCCCTCGACGACCTGCGCGATCTCAACAACACCCCGGTGGACCTCCCGGAGCCGGACGGGTCCGGGCCGCGCGGGCTCGGCCCGGACGGGGAGGACGCCGGCGACCGGCCGTTCGCTCCGGGGCCGGGAGCCGGAGGGAGCGGGTTGTCGGGATCCTCGTCCGGGAACGGTGAGGGGCCGGTCCTGCACCTGCGGGGTGGAGGCGGCGACGACATGTCGTTCGACCTCGGATCCGAATACGGAACGGACGACGAGTACGGATCGGACTACGGGTTCGAGTCGGACGACGAGGACGGTGAGGGGCCGGTCCTGCACCTGCGGGGCGGGGGCGGCGACGACATGTCGTTCGACCTCGGATCCGAATACGGAACGGACGACGAGGACGGGGACGGCGCGTCGGTGTCCGGCCGGTCGGAACGGTCGGAGACCGGGAACGCCCCCGCCGGTCCCCCCGGGTCCGGCCAGCCGGGCGCTTCGGAGGCGGGGTCGGGGTCCGGTTCGGGCGGAGGGGACCGGTCGCCGCGCACCGAGAGCGGCGATCCCGACACACGGCACATGACCACACCCGTGCCGGAGGGCGGGAGCGGGCGTGGGCCGACCGGTGCCGGGCCCGGCTCGGGCACGGGTACGGCCCTGTCCGGGAGCGGGTCGGAGAGCGGCTCCGGCCGAGGGGACGATGGCGGTCCGGCCGGCGAGAGCGGTTCGGCCGCTGAGAGCGGCGCAGCCGAGAGCGGTGCCCCCGAGGACGTGCCCGCGGAGTCCGGCGCACAGGAGGACGACTCCTCCGCCGCGCCCCCTCCCCCGGCCGCCGAGGAGGAGGGCGGCAGCGCCGCCACCGACCGGGACACGGAAGAGGGCACCCGGGAAGGCCAGCGCGAGGCCGCTTCGGAGGAAGAGGGCGAGGATCCCCAGGAGAACCAGCACGAGACCGCCCCAGAGGAAGAGGGCAGGAACACCCGGGAGGACCACCGCGAGAGCGCTCCGGAGGAAGAGGGCGGGGGCACCCGGGAGAACCAGCGCGAGGCCGCCCCGGAGGAAAGCGTCGAAACCCCCGCCGAGGGCGGGGACGAGTCCTCCGCCCAGGCCCCGGAGGGGCCGACCACGCCCCCCGACGGGCACGCCCCGCCTCCCGGGGAGTCCTCCGATACGCGGGGGGACTCCGCCGCGGCGTCCCCCGAGGGCGAACGCGGCCCGGTGTTCGGCGACCGGACCGAGCCGTCCCAGGCCGTGGGCGAGAGCGGGAACGGGGAAACCAGGAACGGCACGCCGCCCGGTACCCCCTCCGGCGACGGGCCGTTCCGCCGGGAGGGCGCCCTCACGGACCCGGACGACGCGGGGGGCTTCCCGCCGCCGTCCGCTGCGTCCGGCTCCCCGGAGCGGCGCGGGGGCGGGGTGGACCTGGACCTCTTCTTCAGCTCGCTGACCCCGTCGGGCGTATCCCCCGCCCCCGAGGACACGACCCGCGACCCCGGCCGTTCCGACACGGCGAAGGAGCAGGAGCGGAGCGGTGTCCGCCGCGAGCGGCGGGTCCGGTTCGCGGACGAGCCGGTGTACATACCCATCGACACCGAGTCGGCTCCCGCCGCGGAAACGGCCGGGGGCACCGGAGGGGGACTCGATCGCGGCCCCCTCACCGTCCCGAACGTCGAGGGGCGGCCCCCGCGGCTGGAGAGCACGCCGGAACCCGGGGAGTCCGACACCGCGTTCACACCCCCGGCTCCGCCGCAGGGTGAGGAAGCGGACACCCGGGATCCCGCGCTCACCGACGAACACGACCGCGCCCCGTCACCGCCGCCGGGCGAGGAGGACACGGACACGCGGAGCCCCTGGGAGACCACGGAGCCCCCCAAGGCCCCCTCCCCGCCGCCGAAGGACGAGGACGCGGACACCGAGGCCACCCGGACCACCCCGCCCGAGGAGACCCGTACCGAAGAGGCCGAGGACACCCGCACGGAGGAGACCGAGGAGACCCGTACCGAAGAGGAGGAGATCACCAGGGTCCCGCCGCCTCCCCCGCCCCCGCCCGGGGAGGAGGACGAGGTGGGCACCGAGGTCCCGACCGAGGAACCGGACGGCACGGAGGAGGGCGCGGACCCGCTGCGGCTCAACTACCTGATCGAGTCGCGGTGGATCGAGTCCTACGGCGTCCGCGTGGACCCGGACGCCGTCCTGGACACGCGCCCGGACCTGCCCGCGGACGTGCGCGCCTCCCTGCACACGAGGCTCGGCACCGACCCCCGCGACTTCTTCTCCCGCGACGGGGTCACCGAGACCTCCGCCGACGGAACCGCGTTCACGCTGCGGCTGCGTTCCGACGACGACTGGCACGAGGGCGGCCGGAACCGGGGCGGCGCCCCGGTGGCCAAGTACAAGGGCCTGCACGACATGCAGACCCAGGAGTCGCGGGGCGAGTCGGGGCTGGTCGGCTCCGCGCGCCGCCCGGTCGTGGCCTTCCAGGCCAACCTGCTGGGCGTCAGCGGGCTCCCCGCGCCGGCCGTCGGCTTCCGGGCCTCCGCCTTCGGGGGTTCGGCGATCCAGCAGCAGTCCGGCGACGGCGGCCACACGCAGCTCCTCACCACGGAGATGACCGGGGAGGGGACCACCTACAGCAGCACCCTCACCGCCGAGTGGACCCCGCACCGGCCGCCCCCGCCGCAGACGGCGGGCGGGAACGACCCGGCCGACGGTATGGACCTCGGCCCGGTCCGGACCGAGACCCGGCTCGACGACGGTGTGGAACTCGTCCTCATGGGCGGGTTGAAGCGGCGCGACGACCTCCCCCCGCGGATCACGTTCACCGACCCCTTCCACCCCCCGGCCACGGCCACGGAGGAAACCGCGTCCGGGGACGGGTCCCGGGCCGAGGGAGACCCGGCCGAGGGCGACCCGCCGACCGGGGCACCGGACGCCACGAAGTACGGCGGCTACCTGGCCAACTCCCACCCGATCTCGATCGAGTCCATCACGCGCCGCGCCGAGACCCCCGGGGAGGGCACCGGCACCGGCACGCCGCGCGGGGGCCGATCGCGGTGGCGGGGCCTGCTGCCCCCGTGGGGGACGCGGTCCGCCGAGCCGGCCGAGGCGCCCACCGGTCTCAACTCCTGGGTCGCCGACCGTCTGGGCTTCGAGGCCCCCGGGGAGGGCTCCAACACCCGCCGGGTGCTCCACCGGCCGCGCCCGGGCAGCGACGAGCCCAAGGTGGTGACCCACCCCAAGACGGGGTCGCGCGCCCTGCGCCGCGAACTGGACCGGCGCGGCGTCCTGGAGGTGTTCGCCGACGACATCGTCATGACCCAGCTGCCCACGATGACGGACGAGCCCCGGACCGTGCGCGTCCCCGACGCCGGGGGCGGGACGCGCCTGCTGACCATCTGGGCCCCGCCGACCTCCATGGAGCTGGTCCCGGAGACCCCCAGGGACTTCAACATGAAGTTCACCGACCGCTACGCCCGCGGCGCCTCGGTGCTCGCCAACCGGCTCAAGGGCTTCTTCGTGGCGGTGTCGGGCGGCGTGGTGACCCGGACCCCGGGCGACGCGGTCCGGGTCGACGCGCCCTACTTCGAGACGCGCTTCCAGCAGGTGTGGTCCAAGGGCCGGGGGCGTTCGGGCAACACGTGGGACGCCCACCTGTTCCACAGCACGGACACGGCCGTCTACCGGACCCGGCGGACGATCGCCGTGTGGCTCGACGGGGACACAGAGCCCACGTACTTCGACGCGTCCTCGCTGGAGGCCGTCACCGCCGACGACGTCCGCCGCCTCGACGGGGAGCGCCCCGAGACGGAGGACCTGGAGCGGACGGGCGACCCGTTCCTGGACCGCGAGGGGGGTCCGACCCACCTCGGCGACGCGCTGGTCCGCGACGTGACCCACGCCGACGGGTCGGAGGTGCGCGCCGAGGACGGGGAGCTCCCGCAGTCCTTCTTCCGCGACTTCGCGCACAGGCTCCTGACGGAGATCGACCGGGAGTACCCCGGCCTGGTGCTGCCACACCTGGCGGTCCCCGGCACCCCCGAGCCCGCCCGCTCGCACGCGGGCTGGAACCACCGGCGCAACCGCAGGACCGCCGAGCTGAACACCGAGAAGGTCCTGGCCCAGGTCAACTCCTCCTCCTTCCGAGCCGACCGGGACGCCTGGCTGTCCGGCCAGGTCGAGATCAAGCTGGTGGAGACGAAGTTCCTGCCGTTCCGCAACGAGATGCGCGAGCGCAGGTTCACCGTGCCGGACCACATCTCGGTGTGGCCGCGGGTCCGGGTCACCGGCTACTCCGAGGCCACCACCCCGCTGGACTCCTCGCACACCGGCAGCACCACCGGGGCGTCGTCGGGCATCGGCCGCAAGTCCGACAAGGTCACGACGGTCACCGCCGAGGGCCGGACGGGGGTGACCCTGCGCAGCATCTCCGCCGGCGTCGACTCGTTCGGAACACCCGCCCGGGCCGGGGGCGTGTACTTCCGGGCCGCCAACGAGTTCCGCTCGCGCAAGCAGAGCGAGTACGGGGTCTCGGCGGCCTCCGAGACCAACGTCAAGGACAAGAGCGGGAGCAGGGTGCTGTTCGCCGACGTGGAGTTCTCGGCGTGGATGGGGCCCGACGACTCCGTGGTGCCGCGCTCCTCCCGGTGGGAGGCGCCGTCCCGGACGGGGATGGGGCGACAGCTCTTCGGCGACGGCGACGGCGTGCCGGACCCGGTGCGGGCCCGGGTGGAGCTGCACACCCCGCGGACCGGTCAGCGCTTCACCCTCGACACGCCCCCGGCGCAGGCCCCGGAGCCGCCCAGGAGGCTGCCGCCGTCCCAGGCGGAACGGCTCTTCGACCGCGGCCCCTCGGCGTTCCTCAGTGAGAACCTGGGCCTGCTCCCCCCTCCCCCCGGGCAGGGGCCGGAGACCGTCACCGAGAGCGGGGAGGGCACCGAGGAGGCCGAGGGCACCACGGCCGTCACCGCCCCGGACCCGGGGAGCACGAATACCGGGAACACGGGCACGGGGGACACGAACACCGGGAACACGGGCAGGGGGGTCCCGGACCCGGGGAGCACGGACACGAGGGCCCAGGACACGGGGAACACGGGGAACACGGGCACGGGGACCTCGGGGACCGGGACCCGGCGGACGACGGAGACGGCACCGCCCGGGGAGCGGACCACCGGCACCCCGGCCGGCCGGAGCGGCCGCCGCCGCACCCCCGCCCCCGAACCGGAGCTGCGGATCGACCGGACGGACCGGGCGCGGCGCCTGTCGGGGCTGTTCTCCAGCGTCCAGGCGTTCAACCCGGCCCTGATGCGCCGGGGACCCGAGATCATCACCGTCTCCTCACTCACCTACGCGAGCCTGGACCGCGACCACTGGGCGTTCTCCCGCGCCGCGTCCTCCCGGGAGGGCGCGGCGGCGATCATCGCCAACCACACCTCTCCCCAGTCCCTGGCCGCCTCGCCGGGGATCCAGCGGGACGGCGGCTCCCGCTTCCGGGTGCAGCTCGACGACGGCATCGCCCCGTGGCGGACCCGGCCGACCACGGTGACCTGGTACGTGCCCACCCACGTCGCGTCGGTGGTCCTGCGCGAGTTCGCGGTGATGGAGCCCAACCAGGTCAAGGAGATCTCCTACGGGTTCGACACGAACCGGGACTCGATCTTCAGCACCGTCCTGATCGCCCGGGGGGTGTTCAGCTCCCAGCCCACCGCGGAGACCGCCGAACAGGCCCCGCGCGGTTCCTCCGCGCCCATCGCCCAGCCGGGCGTGGAGCTGCGGTACACCCCCCACGGCCACGGGCGCGGCGAATCCACCTCCGTGTCCTTCCGCACCCGCCGCGAGGTCAAGTTCACCGGTTCCACCTTCGAGTTCGTCACCCACGGGGTCGTCCTCCAGGCCACCGAGCACAAGAAGGACTTCGACTTCCTGTTCTCCGTCCCCCGGTCGCCCGGGACCGGCGACCACACGGCGTGGACGTCCCAGGTCCGCGACGCGCAGAAGGTGATGGTCCCCGCGCTCTGGGTCTTCGCGGAGGGGCTCGTCGACGACCACCTGACCTGGGGGCCGGACGGCCGGGTCCACAAGAGCCCGCACCCGCCGCCGCAGGGGCCACACCGGCAGATGGTGCTCAAGCCGGACCTGGCCGGGAAGGGCTACGACTCCCGCCCCGTCCAGGTCGCCTCCCTCGTCTCCGAGCTGGAGCAGCGGCTGCGGCGGGGAGGCTGGGAGCTGACCACCCACTCGCGCGAGGACCTGATCGAGACGGTCACCTCGGACCTCAACCGCGGGATGACCCACCTGTCGGGCATCGAGGTGCGCGTGGTCCCGACGGACACCCGGTGGGAGTCCTCCGAGCGGACCCCGCGCATCAAGGACCGGTCGCGGACGGCCACCCTCGACCTGGACCTGCGCCCGCTGGGGTCCCGCGTGGAGCAGATCGGCGGGAAGATGGAGTTCGTCGACCGCAACATCAAGGCGACCTCCTCCTCCGAGAAGGAGACCACGTTCCGGGGGTACGGGCACGGCGCCGGCATCGACCTGCTCGCGCCGATCGGCAACCGCGAGGACCCCGCCACGGGCCGGCAGGTCGGCGCGATCAGCGCCGGCGGCACCCCCGCGTACCGGCGGCAGACGCTGGTGGAGGACTCCTCCTCGCGGAGCCGGACCCGCGAGGAGACACAGGAGCGGGTCGTGTTCACGCCCTTCGCCGTGGTCACGACGCCGACCCGGGTGGACGCGAGCCTGCGCATCGGCGACCAGGTCTTCACCACGTCGGTCCTGGACCGGCAGGCGCAGGCGGTCTACCCGCTCCCCTACCTGGAGACGCTCGGCCCCGGCATCGGCTCCGCGCCGACCGGGACCCCGTACACCCCCGCGAACTTCGACCACACCGGGACCGAGTCGTACCCGGACGACTGGGCGGACCTGCACCGGGGGCGCGACGGGCACGGGTACCAGGACGGCACGGCGGGGCTCGACTCCGTGCCCGTGGCGATCGAGGGGGAGGGCCGCGGCGTGCTCGACGCGGCGGTGGTCAACGCCGCGCTCCTGGCCGGGTGGACGCGCACGGGCGGCCCGGGCCTCCTGGACCCCGCCGAGGTCGACGCGGCGGCCCGGTTCCTGGACCGGAGGATCACGGACCTGGAGCGGGCCGCCGGGATCACCGTCCGCCGGCACGAGATGCTGCTGCTGTCCCTGACCCCCGAGGCCACACAGGACGCCGCGGTGCTCGCCGAGTACGGCGACACGGTGGTCAAGACGCGGGCGCTGCTGAACACGGACGGCGCCGTGATCGAGGGGGTGAGCAGCGACAGCCGCGCCCGGGACTCGGACCAGGAGGGCACCCGCCGCTCCCAGAACACCTCGGAGAACCGGGCGCAGAACGCCGGCCTGGGCGGCCAGGTCACGGAGACCGCGCGCCCGGCGGACCGCCTCCGGGAGAACCTCGACGCCGACAACGCGGCCCTGAGCGGGGCCAAGGACGGGGTGTCGTCCGGCCAGCGCGAGGGGGCGCTGGCCGAGGGGCCGGGGGCCAGGCGGATGTTCCTGGTGCGGGTTCCGGCCCGGTGGCTGGTGTGGGCGGAGAACACCGCCGAGCCGGGGACCCCGCCCGTGGGGAGCCAGAGCGACTCCTCCGTGCTGCGGTGGGTGGACGAGGACCGGGCGCGCGCCTGGGGGCTGGACACCGGCGCACCGGAGATCGACCGGTACGCGGAGGCGGAGGCGGCCTTCGCCAAGGCCGACGCGGCCTATATCAAGGCGCGCGGGGAGCTGTTCGAGTTCGTGAACCGGGTCGACCCGGACCACGCCGACGACACGCTGCGCATCGACTACCAGGAGCGGGACGAGCGGTACCGCGAACTGGAGGAGGCCAGGAACCGGGCGATGCGGGAGATGGTCGACGCCCTGCGCGACCTGCGCGCGCTCAACCCGCGGACGGCGGAGAGGCCGACGGAGGCACCGGTGGAGGAGGTCACAGAGACGGCGGTGGAGGAGCCGGGGGTAGAGGAACCCCCGGTGGAGGAGCCGACGGAAACGCCGGTCGAAGAACCCGCAGAGGAGATCACGGAAACCCCGGTCGAGGAACCGGTGGAGGAGGTCACAGAGACACCGGTCAAGGAACCCGCGAAGAAGGCCACAGAGACGCCGGTCGAGGAGGAGTCCACGAAGCCGGTGGACACCTCCGGCGAGGAGACCACCGTGGTTCCCGGTGAGGAGTCCGCGGTCACTCCCGACGAGGAGGCCACCGTGCCCCCGGCGGAGGAGACGGTCGCGGATCCGGCGGAGACCACCGTGGTCGATCCGTCGGCGGAGACCACCGAGGACCCCCTCACCCGCCACGAGGAGGAACACGGCCCCCGGGAGACGGAGAAGGCAGAGGAGGGTGACGCCGAGAGCGACCTCTACGACGCCACCCCGCCCGGCTCCCCCCGGGTCACCCCCGTTCACGTCCCTCTGCCGGACCCGCCGGTCGACCCTGCCGTCACCGACCCCGAACCGGAGCCGGAGAGCACCGGGACCACGAAACCCGCCGAAGGGGAACTCCCACCGCTCGAACCGGAGGTCACGGTGACGGCCTCGGAGGAGGGCACCACCCGCACCGAGGGCGGGGAGGAGGAGTCCGCCCTCTCCGCGCCGGAGCCGCACACCACCACGACGGCCGTGGAGACCACCGGATCGGAGGAGAGCCGTGCACCCGAGTCCCCGGCTCTCCCCCTCCCCCACGAGACCGGCACCTCACCGACCACGGACACCGCCGACCGGACGGGCCTCGGGCCGGACGAGAGCGGGCGCGGCACGGACCCGGCCGAGGGGACCGCACCGGCCGAGGGGCCGGGGGTCCTGGGCACCGACGGCATCCGCCGGTTCCCCGGCGAGGCGGGCCTTCTGGAATACGGCAACCTCCTCCACAACCCCGACTTCAACCCCAACACCCACGACGCGCTCCCGCCCCGGACCCGCCGGTACGTGCACGCCTACACCGCCAGCAGCTGGATCAGCCAGTTCTCCCGCCTCGAACCCCTCAACGAAGCGACCGTCCAGGCCGAACTCGACCGCCGCCGCGAACAGAGCCGAACCCGCCCCGGCTGGCAGTTGTACGAGGCCAACCACGGCCGGTGGCCGGCCCTGCACACCCTTCCCCGACTCCTCAACAGCGGCACCCTCACCCCCGAACAGGAGGCGATCGTCCGCGACGTCCTCGACTCCCGCCACCCCGAGGCCGCCCTGGAGAACCTCTACCGCGACGCCGGTCCCGCCGGCGAGATCGCCGAAACACTCCCCGACAAAAGAGGACAGGGCCTCTACCCCGACGCGCAGCACGTCCTCGACATCATCGAGCACCTGGACGACGCCACCGACGCCCCCCTGCCCGAAGGCGTCGAGGCGGTACGCGGCATCTACGGCTTCGACCACCTCGTTCCCGGCAGCACCGTCAACCCGGCCCTTCTCATCGGCCGCACCTTCACCAGCCCCGGGTTCATGTCCGCGTCCCTGGGCTCCCGCCCCAGCGCCGCCGGGGGCTCACCTACCGACCTCATCCGCCTCGTCCTCCCGCCGGGGACACGGGGCCTGTGGGTCGGCGACCGCAGTCTCCACCCCCACGAGCGCGAGGTCATCCTGGCCCGCGGCACGACCTACCGCATCGTCTCCTACGAACCCTGGGGCCGCGGCTACGTCCTGTACGCCGAGGTCGTGCCCCCGGAGCACACCGCGCCGCCTCCGACCGAGACGGCGGAGGAAGCGGACACCGAGGAGCCGGCCGACGGAGAGGGTACGCCCACGGTCGTGCCCGTTGGCCCGCCCGGGACCTCGCCGACGCAGTCCGACCAGGAGCGCCAGGAAACGCTGAACAGCATGTTCTCCGACGCCCTGACCCCGCCGCCCCCACCCCCGGGCGGCCCGGAGCACACCGATTCCACGGCCGGGGAGGAACCGCGCGGATAGCGGCCCCCGCAGGCCCCGCCCGGGTCCGCCGGGATCACAGGGAGGCAGCAAGCTCCCTGAGGTGATCACGACTGGCGGCCTCGTTCAGGGCGTGCTCGGTGAGGACCGCGTGGATGTCACGGTACTGGCCGACCTCTTCGGGGTCGGTGATCACCAGTTCCCGCGTGAAGGTCTCGACAATGACGGTGGGATCATCGGGGATCTCGAACAGCAGAAACCCATTGCTCTGAAGGTGGCCGAAGGACGAGGACAGGGGCAGGACGCGCAGCGTGACGTTGGTGAGCGTGGCGACCGAGAGCAGACGGTCCACCTGGGCGGCCAGCAGGTCCGCGTCGTGGGGGTGCCAGCGCAGCGCGGCCTCGGTGAGCGTGAACTCGAAGCGCCGATCGGGTTCGTAGAGTGCCTCTTGCCTGCGCATCCTCGCCGCGACGGCCTCGGGGATGTCACGCCGACCGGAGAGGTCGACGGCGCTGAGCACCTGCCGTGCGTACTCGGCGGTCTGCAACAGACCGGGCACCAGGGAGGGCTGGAAGGAACGAACGACCTCGGCGCGCTGCTCCAGCGCCCGGACTCCCTCCTGGCCGGCACGGAGTCCCCGAGCGTGCACCACTCTCCAGTGGCGGGACTCCACCAGTACGGCTTCGGCCAGTTCGGAGCTATGCCGCGCCACATCCTTCGAGACGCGGCAGGCATCCACCCAGGCCTTGACGTCATCGGTGGTGGGCCTAGTGCGACCGTTCTCGATCTTGGAGACCTTCGACTGCGACCAGCCCAGAACGTCGGCCAGCTCCTGTCCGGCCAGACCGCTGTTCAGCCGAGCGGACCTCAGCAAGGAGGCGAGCTCTTTTCTAGCACTGTCAGTCCTCTTGCCCGGATATGCGGACTCCTCCATGGCATTCCCGTTCGAGTCTTGCCATTTGATGATGGCAGTCGAATAGAACAGGCAACCAGACTAACCGTACGCGTGGCCTTCTCGATCTTGGGAGCTCGCAATGGTGAACACGATGACGCTCTCCCACAGATGGCCCGAACCCGATGCTCTGGTCGGCCGTGTCCGCCCCGCGTAGCCGACAGGCCGAGGCGAGGGCCCCGCGATCATCTCCGGCGTCTCCTGAAGGCGTCGCCCCTCGCGCCTCCGGCCGACGCGCCGCCGGATTCCTGTCTCTGGCCGTCGATAATCTGCGACGAACAGCCCGAACTCATCCCGAGCGGCAGGCCGGGCTCCGGCAGGCGCACGCCGACGGCGATCACCGACCTCACCGAGCTGTCACGCATGACTCGATCAACCCACGAAGAAGGGCAGGGCCGCCATGCTGACACAGGTCGCGGAAGGTGTGCTGATCCACCGAAGCGAGTTGCTCCGGAACAACACCGTTGTCGTGCAAGGCCGGGAGGGTGTGCTGCTCATCGACCCCGGGCTCACCGACGGCGAACTGACCTGCCTTGCGAACGACCTGTCCGAGACGGGCCGCCCCGTCGTGGCGGGCTTCTCCACGCACCCTGATTGGGATCACGTGCTCTGGCACGCCGACCTCGGCGACGTTCCCCGTTACGGCACAGCCCGCTGCGCGGCCGCCATGCGGGTCGTGCGGTCGGAAGCGGACTGGAAGGCCCGCGCCGCCGAGGGGCTGCCGCCGGAGATCGCCGAGGAGACACCGCTGGACCTGTACGGCCTCATCACCGGTCTGCCCGCCGGAACCGTGCGGATCCCCTGGGACGGCCCCGAAGTCCGGATCATCGAGCATCCGGCGCATTCCCCGGGCCATGCGGCGCTGCTGATCGCGGAGCGCGGGGTGCTGGTGGCCGGCGACATGCTGTCCGACGTCTTCGTTCCGATGCTCGACGACTTCAACGGCGCCGGTGACCCGATCGAGGACTACCTCGTCGGACTGCGACGGCTCGAGGACGTGGCGGACGACGTCGATGTCCTCATCCCCGGACACGGGTCCGTCTGCGGGGCCGATCAGGTACACGCACGGATCGAACAGGACCGCGCGTACCTACACGCCCTGCGTGACGGCGGTGTCCCCGACGACCCGCGGATCGACTCGCCCGAGCCCGGCTGGGAATGGGTGGGCGACATCCACGCAGGACAACTCCAGCGGCTCGCACAAAGGAGAACGACATGAACCGCGGGGTGGGGACCGCGTCGCAGGGTGCGTGAGCGCCCCGGCGGGCGGAAACGCCTGTGCGTGGGCGTGGCCTTGTCCAGGGCTGCTCACAGCCCGGCGATCCGCCGGGGCGCACGGCCGGTGGCAGGCCGGTGGGCTCCGCACTCATCCGCTCGACGTCGGCCTTGGCGAAGGCCGCCGCACGGCCTTCGCCGCGGGGGTTTCCCACCCGCTTGGAAACCTCAGCCACAGCCGGGAGGCGAACCGCTTCCTCTGCCCCAAGGGGGTGAAGGCCGCAAGTGGTCTCCCGCCCCGGCCCGAAAGGTCTCCCATGCCCTTTCAACGCTGTGGTGGGTGACGGGTGGGCCTGCCGGGGGCCGAGCCACCGCTGGAGGGCGGATCATCTCCTTCGACCCCAGGGGAGGGGGGTGAGCATCCCGTCGCCCCGGACACACGGGGGTGAAGGCCGCGCGTACCTGTCGGCCCCGGCCGCAGGGGGTTGTCCACCCGACTGGGTCCCTCAGCCACAGCCGGAAGGTGAACCGCCTTCTGCGCCGCAGGGGGTTTCCCACCCGACCGGGAGCTCCGCCCCAGCCGTGTCAGGCCAGTGGGGTGCCCGGCCATAGGGGGTCTTCGCCGAGGTAGTTGTAGGTTTCCAAGAGCTCGGCCGCTTGGGAACGGCGGTCCGCGCCGGGTGGGCCCGGCCCCGGCCGCAGTCGGCGCACGGCAGACCACCAGGGGGAATCGTTGGGCGCGCGTGGCGGGTGGTGGGGGTGTGACTGCCGGAGCCGGGTGCACCCGGAGCGCGCACACCCGCACCGCCTGGAAAGGTTGGGGGC
Source organism: Nocardiopsis changdeensis (assembly GCF_018316655.1). GTDB lineage: Bacteria > Actinomycetota > Actinomycetes > Streptosporangiales > Streptosporangiaceae > Nocardiopsis > Nocardiopsis changdeensis. Next base: position 4,430,274 of record NZ_CP074133.1, read on the forward strand.
GCCGACGGCGGTGAAGGGGCTCCACGCTGGTGCCTACTCCCGCGGATGACCGCGGTACGGACGGGAGCGGGGGTGAAAGCCGCACGCACCCGCGACCCCGGCCCCAGACCGGGCACAGGACCGCGCACCTCAGCCCAGGGGGTGAAGGCCGCACACACCCGCGGCATCAACCCGAGGGGGTGAGGAAGGAGGAACCGCGACCTCCGCCCCAGGGGGTGTTGCCGCACGTTCCCGCGGCCCCGGCCACAGACCGGACACCGGACCGCACACCTCAGCCCCAGGAGGTGAAGGCCGCGCGCACCCGCAGCCCCGAGCCCCAGGGGGTGTGGGAAGGAAGAACCGCGACCCCCGCCCCAGAGGGGTATGGCCGCACCCACCCGCAACCCCGACCCCAGGCTCGCCAACCCTCTACCGGACGCCAAACAGCTGATGCTGTTCCGTAACATCCCGACGTCGGATTCCCGGACTCTGGCCGAAGCGCTGACAGGGGTACGAGAGTCGGTCAGCAAGCACAACCTCGCCCGCGTGTACGCGGCCCTCACCCCTGGAAGGGGATGATCCCGGTGGCCTTGGTGGAGATCGAGCGCAAGCGTGTTCTGGAGGAACGCGGGGCGCTGGAACGGCGCTTGGAAGAGTCGGGCTTCGCCTCCGCCGGTTCGGCGGTGGAGGTCGACACCTACTACAGCCGCCCTGACGTCGACTTCCTGGAGACGGTCGAGTGCCTGCGGGTCCGGGCGAAGGAGGACCGGTGCGAGATCACCTACAAGCCGGCCTCCGACGGGAACACCAGCAGCGCCGAGGGGGTCATCGCCAAGCGGGAGACGAACGTGGCGCTGGCCGATGGAGGAGAGGCCGAACACGCGCATCGGTTGTTGGAGGCGTTGGGCATGGTGCTGCTGGTTCGGGTGGAGAAGGTGCGCACCTGTTATCGGGCGCCGAGGCGGCCGGGACTGGCTGTAGTGGTGGACGAGGTCGCGGGTGTGGGCTCGTTCGTGGAGACCGAGATCGTGTCCGCGGACGCCTGGGAGGAGGTCGCGCGCCGGTTGGAGGAGACGGAACGGCTTCTGGGGTTGGAGGCTCTTCCGGTGGTAGCGGTGCCGTACCGGGATCTGGTGTTGGCGGCGGCGAAAGAGGGTTCTGGGAGTGTTGTGAAGCGATGAGGTCGTGAAGTCGTGCAGGCGGGGCGTCGTCTGATGACGTCTGTGGGATGCGGGTGCGGTCTACTCGGTGGCGCCGTGTGGGGGGTGCGGTTCTTCCTATGGGCTGGGGGCGGGGTCGCGGGGACGTACCGCTTTCACCCCCTGGGGCGGGGGTCGCGGGCCCTCCTTCCCACACCCCCTGGGGTGGAGGTGCGCGGTCCTGTGTCCGGGCTGGGGCTGGGGTCGCGGGAACGTGCGGCAACACCCCCTAGGGCGGGGGTTCCGGTTCTTCCTTCCCACACCCCCTGGGGCGGAGGTGCGCGGTCCTGTGTCCGGGCTGGGGCTGGGGTTGCGGGAACGTTCGGCAACACCCTCTGGGGCGGGGGTTGCGGTCCTTCCTTCCCACACCCCCTGGGGCTCGGAGCTGTGGGTGCGTGCGGCTTTCACCCCCGGCACTGACCGGTACCGCGGTCATCCGCGGGAGTAGGCACCAGCGTGGAGCCCCCGCACCGCCGCCGGCGCCCCCAACCTTTCCAACCGGTGCAGGTGTGCGCACCTCGCGCGGACCCGCCCCCGGAAAGCGCACCCCCACCGCCCACGATGTGCGCCCAACGAAACCGCCCGGTGGTCTGCCGGACGCCGACTGCGCGGGGACGGATCCACGCTCCGCGACTGTACCTTCACAGGCGATCGGGCTCTTGGAAACCAGTCACCTGTGGCTGCGACCACAGACCGCCGTTCCCAGATGGCGGACGTCTTGGAAACCTCACAGTCCGCCTCACCCCCTGGAGCCCGGGCCGAGTACCGCCCTACCCCAACCCCCTGGGGCCGGGGCGGGAAGCCACCCGCGGCCCTCACCCCCTGCGGCGGAGGAAGCAGCGATGCCCTCCGGCAGTGGCTCAGGGCCCCGGTCAGGTGAGAAACCCCCTGCGGCGGAGGTAGCGGTTCGCCCTCCGGCTGTGGGTGAGGGGCCCGGCCGGGTGGGAACCCCCTGGGCTGCGGGTGTGGTGTCCACGGTGTCCGCCCCGGGAGGCGACTCCCCGTGTACACCCGCGCGTTGCCGGGCGCATGGGTGCCGATCACCCGGCGGGGCTAGAACGTGGCCGGGGGACGTGTGCGGTTCCGGTCAGGCGGGGCCGCGCCCCCGTACGGGAAGGAACGCCGATGTCCGACGACCACCTGACAGTGCTGCCGGAAGATATGGCGCGGGCCGGTGAGGACCTGCGCGAACCCGGTCGGCTCGTGCGCGAGGCCTTCGCCCGGCTGCGGACGGCCCGGCAGTCCCTCGGGGCGGTCTGGGGGTCGGGCGATGACATCTCGGAGTCCCTGACGAAGAACCTCACCCCCATGATCGAGACGCTGGACGAGTACGGCGAGGCGCTGCCCACGGCTTTCGACCAGGCGGCCGACCGGACGCTCCAGATGGCCCGCAACTACGAGGTCAGCGAGGACTACGCCTTCGACGTCAGCAGCGACCTGGGCTCCGGGTCGGGCTACGGCGGGGGTGGTGGCGGCCGCAACGGCTGACGGTCCGGGTGAGGCCCGGGACGCCGAGGGGCGGCCCCCTGGAGGGGGCCGCCCCTCGGCGTCGTGGGACCGGTGCGGGTCAGCCGTCGTCGCGCGGCTTCCAGGTGCGTCCCCGGCCCGCCTTGCGGGGCTTGGCGGGCTGGGGGCGGTAGGCCGGGGAAGCCTCCTCCTCGGCCATCGGAGTGGGCTCCGCGTCGCGCGGCTCCGCCCGGTCGCGGACGACCGCCCTGCGGCGCGGACGGGCGGCGGCCGCCGCCGGGGCCCGTTCCGGTCGGGTGCCGGGGGCCGGTGCCACGGGGCCGGCCGGGACCGGTACGGACACGGGCTCGGCCGCCTGCTGTTCCGGGGCCTCCGGACGGTCCACGCGGACCACGCGGACCCGGCCTGCCTTGCGGCCGGGGGCGCGCTCGTGGCGGACCCGGGTCCTCTGCTCCTCCTTCGGGGCGGGAGCCGCGGGGGCTGCGGGAGCCGCGGGAGCGGCGGGTGGGGACGGAGGTGCGGGCGGGGCCTGGGCGGCGGCCTCGGGTGCCTCTCCCCCGGCCTTGGGTTTCTCTTCCCCGGTCTCGGCGCCGTCCGTGTCGGGGGGCGTGACGGCGGGAGTGTCCCGCACGGGCTCCGGGGTTTCGGCCGGAGCGGGCGCGGGAGCGGCCGCGGGGCTCTCCGGTGCCGGGGTCGCCCCGTTGAGGGCGGCGAAGGCGTCCCCCTGCTCAGCGGGGGTATCGCGTGAGCTCCGACGGCCGGTCGGGGACGCGTCGGCGTCCTCCTGCCCGGTGGTGGTGCCGACCTCGGCGGGCGGGGCGGCCGGGGCTTCGGCGGCCGTGTTCTCGTGAGGACCCGGGGCGTCGTCGGGCTCCGGTGTGCCGGGGGCCTCAGCGGTCGTGGTGGCGGAGTCGTCCGGGGCCGTTTCTCGGACGGGCTCTTCCGGGACGGGGGTCTCGTCCCACCAGGAGTCGTCCTCGGCATCCGCCGTGGTGGTCGTGTCAGCCGCGGTGGTCGTGTCCGTCGTCGGCCTGTGCGCGGGGGTGTCCGTGGCGGTCTCGGCGTACTCCCCCTCGCGGAGCGCCCGGAAGGCGGCGTCCACGGTGGCCCCGTCGTCCGGGGCGGGTTCGGGGTCCAGAGCTGGTTCGGGCTCCAGGGCGGTGGTGGTCTCCCCGTCGTCGTCGGCCGTGGTGCCGGCCGCGGCCTCCTCCTCCCAGGCGCGGGTGAGCCGTTCCCAGGCGGCGTCGTCGCCCACCCGGACGAAGGCGTCGTCATCGTCCCAGTCCTCCGCGACCAGCACCGGGCGCGGCTCGGCGGCCCCCCGGTTCCGGGAGGACGGCCGTACCGGCCGCTCCGACCCCGAGTGGTCCGCCGCGTGGTGGGCGTGCACGGCCGCGTGGACCTCCTCGGCCGTCGAGCCCGGCCAGGAGCAGTGGAACAGGGTGGCCAGCGGCTGGCTGGTCTGCGAGATGAGCCCGTCCGCGTCGATCGTGCAGTTGCCGCCCAGCGGCCAGCTCCCGAGGATGACGGCGGTGACGCCGCGGTGCTGCCCGTGCAGCAGGAGGCCGGACAGGGCGTGCTCGTGCTGGGCCTCGGGCGCGGAGATGATCAGGGCGAGCGGGGCCCGGTCCTCCTCGGCCATGGCGTGGAGTTCGGTGGCGAGCACCGCCAGCGCGTCCTCCGTTCCGGGGACCAGGGTGACCGGCTCGCACGGGCGGTCGCGCAGCAGGTCGCGGCCGGTCTCGCCGAGCAGCCGGACGGCCTCGTCCTCGGTGATGAGGATCCGCACCGCGAGGGGTTCGGTCGGGTCGAGGGCGTTGGCGATCAGGCGCCGGGCCGCCCCGTCCGCCCCCTTGCCGGTGAGGCCCAGGCCGGGGACGTGGTCGAGTTCGACGGTGACCCGCTCGTCGATCTCGGCGCCGGGCTCGGGGCGCGGCGGGACCGGCGGCAGCGCCAGGCGGCGCGGGCGGCCGGTGAGGCGCCGGGGCAGGCTGAGCGCCATCCTGGGGACGAAGGAGCCGCGCTTGCCCAGGAGGTAGCCCCCGGCGAGGCCGGCGAACCCCACGAACCCGGCGACCGCGCCGTCGGGGATCTCCAGGACGACGACGCGGGGGCCGTCGTCCTCGACGGCGGCGGCGTTCTCCACGGTGATGAGGGACCGGTCGGCCTCCTCCTCCGCCGCGGCGGCGCCGTCAGCGGCGTCGTCGCCGGTCTCCTCCGGGGCCGTGTCCGTGCCGGCCTCCTCCTGCGGGGCCGGGGTAGAGGCGGGAGCGGACGCGGGGGCGAGGGTGTAGGCGATCTCGACGCGGCGCTGGCTCTCGGCGGGCCCCTCCACCGGCTGCTCGGCCCCCCTGCCCGTGACCTCGGTGTCCGGGGCGTCCTCCCCGAGCTCCTCCTCCAGGTAGTCGGCCACCGCCTGGGCCCGCTCCCGGGACAGCTCCCGGTTGCGGTCGGCGTTGCCGCTGGGGTCGGCGTGCCCGGTGATCGCGACGGGGACGTTCTCGTCCCAGTGGTCCCCCAGCATCTCGACGGTGGGGGCGAGGTCCTCCCGCATCCGCTCGGTCAGCTCGGCCGATCCGACCGCGAACCCGCTGATGGTGCGGGTGCGCTCCACCGGCCCCTGCTCCGCGGTCTCCTGCGGGGCCGCGGGGGCGCTCTCCTCCCGGTCCGGCGACTCCTCGTCCTGGGCGACGGTGTCGGCGAAGGCGGCGGCGGGGGTGACCGCGGTGGCCGCGACGGCGGTGGCGGCGATGGCCTGGAGCGGTCCGAACGGGCGCAGGCGCAGGGGCACGCCCCGCAGGCGGGCCACGGCCTCGGCGGCGAGAGCCAGGGCGAACATCCCCCACAGCGCCCACAGCGCGGTGATCAGCACGGCGGCGGGCACGCCCGGGGGCAGCCGCCAGCCGCGCAGGTGGGCGAGAGCGACGTCCCAGGAGGGGAGCGTGTCGGGCCAGGCGGCGTGCCACAGCAGGACGTAGGGGACGCCGACGAGGAAGGCGAGCGCGAACACGGCCGCGCCGAGCCTGTTCAGTGGATGCATGTCCGCCTCACAAAGGTGCTCAGGGGGTCGTCGTCTGTGTGTAGGGACGTGCCGTGGCGGTCGTCTCGACGGTGGTCGATCCGGCCGGGACGAGGGTGAAGGAGTAGGACATCGTGCAGGTGACGGTGACGGTGTCGCCGGAGACGCTGACGGTCCCGGTGGCCCCGGCGGAGGAGAGGAAGGCCTGGGCGGCGGCGGAGGCGGCGGCCGGGTCCAGCGGGACCTCGTCGGCGCCCTCGCGGTACGTGTTCCAGTCGAGCTGCTGGGCGCCGACCCGGGCGGCCTCCTGGGCGAGCGTGGCGGTCTGTCGCCGGGCCTGGAGGAGTTCCCCGCCCTCGTAGACCAGGCCCAGGCACGCGATGAAGGCGACCGCCATCACCGCGACGAAGGCGCTGACCTGTCCGCGGTCGTCCCGCGCGGCGGCGGTGGTCACGGCTGCCCCCGGAAGGTGTCCACGGCGACGGTGGCGCCGCCCTCGATGGTCTGGCCGCCGGGGAAGGCAACCCCGTACAGATCGGAGAAGTCCACCGTGCAGTGGACGGTGACGGAGACCGCGCCCCCGGCGGCCAGGCCGCCGTGGTCGACGGTGGTGGTGTGGTCGGTGCAGGCCATGCCCTGCTCCTGGAGCCCGGCGGCGGCGATGGCGGTCGCCGTGGAGGAGGCGGCCGTGGGCGTGCGCTCCAGCGAGGCGGCGCGGGCGGCGGAGTGGGCGACCTCCCCGACCGTGGCCCGCGCGTCGACGACGCGGCCGGCGAAGACCATGAGCATGGCGAAGGTCAGCAGGGCGGGTGCCAGCAGGGCCAGCTCCACCGAGGCCGAGCCGCGGTCGCGGTCGCGGTGCCTCACGGTGTCTCACCTCCGGGGACGAAGCGCTCGACGGGGGCCACGGACACGTGCCGCACGTTCCAGGTGACCCCGGGGACGAGGCTGGGGACGGAGCCGGTCACGGTGACGGTGACCTCCTCGGCCCCGCGTTCGACGGCGATGTCGATGTCGGACAGGACGGAGCCGGAGGGCGCGGCCGCCGGGGCGGCCGTGCCCTCCACGGTGCGCGACTGCTCGGCCGTGCGGCGTGCGAGGTCGGCGGCGACGTGCTCGCCGTGCATCCACAGGGCGGCCTGGACGACCAGCATGACCAGGAGGAGGAGCGCGGGGGCCGCAACTGCCAGCTCGGCACTGCCCCGGTCGTCTTTCTGCTGTCGCAAGGGAGTCTCCTACGGAGTGCCGAAACTGGCGATCTCTTCGGCGACGAAGGTGCTGATACCGCCGACCGCCGCGATGCCGACGAGGATGAGGAGCGCGGTGACCACCACCGTCTCGGTCGAGTAGCCGCCGTCGTCCTTGGGCAGGGTCAGCGCGGTGACGATGCGGTAGTACAGCTCTTTCATGGTGCTTCTCCAAGCAGGGGATCAGGTACTGAAGAGGATGAGGTTCATGGCCGGGTATCCCAGAAGGACCAGGAACCCGGCGAACAGCAGGACGACGGGCAGGCTCATTCGCTCCGTTGAGGCCTGGGCGGCGGCCTCCATCTCGGCGAGGAACTGCACGCGCAGGGTCTTGGCCTTGGCGGAGAGGGAACTCCGGACCCGGGCGCCGTCGGCTCCGGCCAGGTGCAGGCTAGCGGACAGTTCCGCGAACTCCGGGGTGTCGTAGCGTTCGCCCAGTTCGCGGAGCACCTGCCAGGCGGGTACCCGGGTGAGGGACGCCTCCCGGAGGGCGTCGCGGATCGCGGCCATCGCCCAGCCGCCGCCGTTGGCAGAGGCGTCGGTGAGGGCGCCGCTGACGCCCGCGCCCCCGGCCAGGGAGACCACGACCAGGTCGGCGAAGCCGGACAGGGTGCGGCGCATCTCTTCCTTGCGCTTGGTCGCCTCGTCGTTGAGGGACAGGTCCGGGGCGAACCACATGAGGAGGGCGAACCCCACCCAGAGGATGACCGGCACGAGAGGCCCGTTCAGCACCCCCAGGGGGGACAGCAGCAACCCCATCACCGGCGGGAACAGCACCCCCACCACCACTCCCGCCGCCTTCTCCGCCAGGTAGCCGCCCGGGTCGCGGTCGCAGATCCTGAGGTTGCGCGCGGCGCGCTTGCCGGGCAGACCGGCGGCGTGCAGCAGGGGGACGCCGACCCGGCCGAGCCGGGTCAGGAGGCCGCCCTCGGAGGGGCGCAGTGCGAGCCGTGCCGGCGGGCGGGGGCCGGACAGGCGCTCGGCCAGGGTCGGGCGGGCCCAGCGGGCCGCCGCCAGCGCCCACAGGGCCAGGCCCAGGGCGGCGCCGGCCAGGGCCGCCGCGGTCGTGGGGTTCACAGCGCGGCCTCCTTGAGCGGGTCGGGGGCCAGGACGCGCGGCCCGAGGGAGAAACGGGACATCCGGGTCATCCACACCACGGCGGTGGCCCAGATGCCGCCGATGGCCGCCAGGACGATCTGGCCCAGCAGGCCGTCGAACGGGGCCAGGTACTCGGGGTTGAACAGGAGCATGAACGCCGCCATCCCCAGCGTCGCGCCCATGATGATGCGCGAGGAGGTGCGCAGCCGCGCCCGGCCGGCCGACACTTTGACCAGCATGGCGGCCTGGTCGCGGGCGGACTCGGCCAGGGCGCCGAGCAGGACGCCGAGGTCGGTGGCGTGCCGGGTGGCGGCCATCGCCAGGGCGGAGGCGACCAGGTCGCCGGTGGGGTTGTCGACGGTGCGGGCGAAGGTGTGGAGCGCGTCGCGCGGCTCGCGGCCGCGGCGCATGTCGTCGGCCAGCCGCTGCACGGCCCCGCGCAGCGGTTCGGGGGCGATGGGCGCGGTGGCGGCGACCGCCTGGTGCAGGCCGGAGGACCCGGCCATGAGGTCGCGCAGCATCTCGGTCCAGGCGGCGACCGCCTCGACCCCCTCGACCTGCTGCTTGTGTTCGGCGTCGCTGCCCAGGACCTGCGGGGCCCACCAGACCGCGGCGGCGGCCAGCGCCCCGGCCACCGGCCAGCCGGTCAGGAGCCAGGCGCCGACGCCGGCGGCGGTCGCGAAGGCGACCCTGCCCGGGCGCGGGAGCGGCCGGGACCGGCCCCGGCGGAGGCGTTCGGAGACCAGCGGGGCGGCCCAGACGAACAGGAGGAAGACGCCGAGTCCGGCGACGCCCCCGGCGGTGGCGAGCAGGAGCGTGTTCGTGTTCACCGGCCCCACCCCGCCGTCTCCGCCTGGAGCGAGAGGGGGTCGAAGCCGTGGTCGGCGAGCACGTCGAGGGTGTCCGGGCTGGGCGGGGCCGCGGCGAGGCGGCCCTGGCGCGGCGAGTAGCGGTAGATCTCGTTGGAGACCACGTTCTGCCCCTCCGCGCCCACGACCTCGCGCACGCTGGTGACGCGGCGTTCGCCGGTGGGCAGCGCGGAGACGTGGACGACCAGGTGGACGGCGGAGGCCACCAGCGACGCGGTCGCCTCCAGCGGCAGCCGTTCGGCGGACTGGGCGGCGTAGGCGCCCAGCTTGGTGAACGCCCCGGCGGAGCCGGCCGCGTGCAGGGTAGTGAGGCTGCCGTCGTTGCCCTGGCTCATGGCGTTGAGCAGGGGGACGGTCTCGCTGCCGCGGGTCTCCCCCACGATGACGCGGTCGGGCGACATGCGCAGCGCGGTGCGGACCAGGTCGGCGATGGTGATCTCGCCGACGCCCTCGATGTTGGCGGGGCGGGCCTGGAGGGCGACGCAGTCGGGGTGGGCCTCGCGGTCGCGGTCCAGGCCGAGCTCGAAGACGTCCTCGATGGTGACCAGGCGCTCGGTCGGGGGGATCTCCGAGGCCAGGGCGCGCAGCAGGGTGGTCTTGCCCGCGCCGGTGCCCCCGGTGACGACCATGTTGCGGCGGGCGCGCACGGCGGCCCGGAAGAGGGAGACCAGGGCCGGGTCGAGCGTGCCGAGCTTCTCCAGCCGGCGCAGCGACGAGTGGGTGTACCGGTGGCGGCGGATCGACACCGAGGGCTGGCGGGAGACCTCCATGACCGCGTTGAGGCGCTCCCCGCCGGGGAGCTGGAGGTCGAGGATGGGCGCCCCGGGGTCGAAGCGGCGCTCGCCGCTGGCCGACTCGGCGGCCAGGCGGCGGACCAGGGCGATGACGTCGTCGGTGTCGGCGAACAGCCCGGCGTGCAGGCGGCGGCTGCCGTCGGCGAGCCGCACCCAGGCGTCCACGCCGTTGATGTTGATGTTCTCGATCTCGGGGTCGTCGAGCAGGGGCTGGAGCGGCCCCACACCGGTGACCTGGGCGAGCGAGGCGGCGGCGATGGCGGCCTCGGTGGCGGGGGCCAGCAGGGGGCGGCCCTCGGCCAGGGCTGCGCGGGCGGCCTCGTCGAGGATGTTGGCGATGACCCGGTCGGCGCGGGCGCGGTGCTCCTGCGGGGTGTCCGGGTCCTCGCCGCGGGTCTCCTCACTGATCCTGCGGCCCGCCTCGGCGGACACGTAGGCGACCCACTGGGCCTCCACCCGGTCGGTACCGGGGTCGAGGAAGCGCTCGGCGGCGCGGTCCGCGAACTCGTCGGGCGGGGTCATGCGTTCACCCCCGGGGGCAGCGGCGCGTAGACGACGGGCTCGGTCCGGGCGGCGGCCAGTGCGCGCGCCAGCCGGTCGGCGGCCCGGAACAGGGGGCGCTTCTGGGGCCGGGCGATGTCCTGTTCGCCGCGCAGGAACCGGGCGGAGCGGGGGTCGTCGGGCACGCGCCCCCAGACGGCGGAGCCGAGGGCGCCGGTGATCTCGCCGACGCCGCCGCGGCCGCCGCAGACCACGACCGTGAGGTCGCGGGCGGGGAAGGACGGGGCGAGGAGGTGCTCGCGGGCGCGGCGCAGCTCGGTGAGGCGCTCCGAGACGACGAGGACGGCGTGGTCGACCCGGGCGACGAGGGCGCGGGCCGGGGAGGAGGGGGTGAGGCGGCCGAGGTCGAGGACGGCGACCGGCGCCGCCATCGCGCCGAACGGCAGGGGGTGCTGGCCCAGGAGCCGCACGGCGCCCTCGGCGGGGTCGGCGGTGATCGGCGCGGGGCAGACCCGGAGCCCGCCGGGCAGGGCCTGGGTGTGGGCCTCGGGGTCGGCGCCGCCGCCGCGGCGCATGGCGGCGGCCAGGCCGGTCAGGCCGGGCTCGGTGGGCAGGCGGCGCCAGACGGCGACCGCTCCGCCGGAGGGGTCGGCCTCCACCAGCACTCCGGGCGCGTCCCCGGGCCAGACCGCGGCCAGGGCCATGCCCAGGCTGGTCACGCCCGGGGCGCCGCCCAGGGAGAAGACGGCGACCGTCGTCGTCATCACGCCCCTCCGCGCGGGTGGACCTGCACGAGGCTGACCTGTCCGGCGGAGGCGGCCGCGGCGATGCGGGCGGCGTCGGCGGAGGAGACCAGCAGCTCGACGTTGACGGCGCCCTCGACCCCGGGGTCGGGGACGAGGGTGCGGACCAGGGCGAGGTAGGCCTGGGGGGCGCCGTCCTCCTGCTGTTCGCCGCCGCTCACGACCACGGACACGCTGGCGCCCGCGCCCAGGGAGGCGGGGAAGCGCCCGGGCTGGAGGGTGGCGCCGACCAGGGCCCGGTCGGACTCGGGGAAGGCGGCGTCGGCGCCCAGGGCGGACTCGGGCAGGACCCCGCCCTCGACCACGGGGAGGGTGAGGGTCAGGCCCACGACCTCCTCCAGGCGGGCGGCGTCCACGAAGGACAGGTCGGAGGACACCGACATCTCCGAGACGCGCAGGTCGTCCATGGTGAGGACGTGGCCCGCGGGGAGGTCGGTGTCGGCGACGACCACCCCGGTGCGGTCGTCGAGGCGTTCCAGGGCGATGACGCCGCTGAGCGCGCCCGCCGTCGTCAGGGTGAGGGCCAGCGCCAGCCACCGCCAGCGCCGGGCGCCGCCGCCGGAGAGCCGCACGGCGGGGGGCTGCTGTGTCTGCCGCCCCGCCCCGGGGGGCGGGGCCGTCGTCGTCTCGACCACGTCTGTCTCAGTTCTTCTCGGTGTCAGTGGGTGTCCGTGACGAGCCCGTGGGACTCGCGGACGGTGAGGTCGACCTCGGAGGTGCTGGTGAGCTGGTCGAGGGCGCCGCCACCGCCGCCGGAGAAGCTCCACTCGGTGTCCCAGAGCACGCGGACGGTGACGGTGCGGACGCCTTCGGGGGCCGCGTCCGAGGCCGAGGTGTAGACGTGCCCGCAGTCGGGGGAGGCGGAGTCGGCGTCGTGGACGGCGGGGTCGAAGGGGGTGCCGGGGCCCTCGCACTCCACGGTGGAGCCGTCGCCCATGGTCCACAGGGTGCGGGCGGGGGTGGCGGTCACGGTGAGGGAGGAGTCGCCCAGTTCGGCGGAGGTGGACTCGGCGCCCCAGCTCTGGGGGTCGACCCACAGCCACAGGGGGGTGTTGACCAGGATGAGGGAGTCGGTGCCCGGGGAGGTGGCGATGGTGGGCTCGGGGAGCTGGAAGGAGGCCATGGCCTCCTCGATGCTGGTGAGGGGGTCGGTGCCCTCCTCGCCCTCGGCGGCCTCGGCGAAGACCTCCTCCCAGTCGATGGCGTCCCAGTCGACCATGTTCTCCCAGTCCATGGACTCCCAGTCGATGGCGTCCCAGTCGACGTCGGCGTACTCGTCGGAGCCGCCCGCGCCGCCGGTCCCCCCGGAGCCGCTGGCGCCGGGGGTGCCCGGGACGCCGCCGTGCTCCAGGAGCCAGCGCAGCAGGATCTGGCAGCCGTTGCCGCCGGAGGTGCCGCACTCGACGCTGCCGAGGAAGGAGCCGTCGTCGGCGTGCGCGGGTGCGGCGCTCAGGGTCGCCAGCACCAGGGCGGCGGCGGCCGCGGCAGCGGCGGGGGGTAGGGGTCTCAACATGATCCGGCCTCCCAGATGCGCAGTTCGGACACGCGCCAGGCGAGTCCGTCGTGGATGAGCGTGGCGTCGACCTTGCGGGGGCCCGCCGTCCCCGCGGAGCCGCCGGTCCGCCAGGCGGAGTCGTCCACGCAGTCGGCGACGACCGCGAGTTCGGGGCTCTCGACGGTGACGGCCGGGTCGAGGACGGGCTCGCCCTCGGCGTTCCCGCCCGCGGCCGCCTCGTCGAGCGCGGTCCGCATGATCTCCCGGGCGGCACCGACCGCGTGGTCGTCGAGGGCGCGCGAGGCCTCCTCGTCTCCGTGGGAGGCCGCGACCACCGCGTCCCACATCCCGGTGTAGGCCGCCAGGGCGGCCTCCTCGTCACCGCCGGCGGCGGCGGTGGGCGCGGGCCGCGGTTCCGTTCCGGCGCCGTCGGTCTCCGCGGCGGGTGCGGAGCACCCGGCGGCGGCGAGGAGCGCGCAGACGGTGAGCGCCAGGCGGGTCGAGCCGGATCGCATCGCGGCCTGTTCCCTTCGGTGTGCTCCGCCCGGGCGGGACGGGGGTGGGGGGTGGGGAAGCGGCAGGTGGGGCGGGTCCGCGGGGGGACGGGCCGACACCGACCGATGTGGGTTTGCGTGTGTTTCACGCTCTCTCAGCGTGAGAGTACCGAGAGCGCACAGTACACAACAACCCCCCAGAACGAGAAATAGGCCCTACATAGGGGAGATTCGACGCAACCGAAAACCGAAGGCCCGGTGGATCGCACAGAAACGGGCAGCCGAATGGCTGCGTGGGCCGGTGTCGCGGCACCTCCGCGCTCCGGCGCGGCGGTGCGGGCGGCCCGCGCCCGTCCCTCTGGCCTACCCCCGGATCCAGGGTGGAACACCTGCCCCACGGGGAGACCGGCACGGAATGAACCGCGGGGGATCACCCGGCGAAGTCTCGGTCTCCCGACCGGCACGAACACGGTGCTCGAACGAAGTCCAACGTTTCCGTGACACACCAACATGAACAGAAAGGGAAGAACCACCACTTCCACATGCACGGTTCGTGGTGCTAACGTAACCCCACTCCGCGGGCGGGTCGAAGGGGAGGGGATCGGGCGTGCCGCTGGATCCCAACATGTCCGACTCCAGCCGCAAGGCCATCCAGGTCCTGACCGGCATCGAGGTGCCCACCGCCGACCCACCGGCGATGCGCGCGGCGGCCGAGATCTACGACGGCCTCTGGTCGAGGCTGTCCCAGGACCTCAAAGATCTGATGAACACCGTGCGCGGCCGTGTTCGCAGGAACTTCGGCGGCCGTGCGTCGGATTACTACGACCGGTCCATCAACCAGTTCACCCAGGGCGAGAACGACTACCTGGGGTCGGCGGCGGAGATCTCCCGGACCCTGTCCGTGGAGCTGCGCAAGGGCGCGGCCAACGCGGAGTACATGTCCGCGATGGTGATGGTGCAGTTCGCCCAGCTCCTCGTGGAGATCGCCTGGGCGATCGCCATGGCCAAGTTCACCTTCGGCGCGACGCTGAAGTACATCCCCATCTTCAAGATGATCCGCAGCCTGGCCATGCAGCGGGTCCTGGCCTGGTTCCTCCTCACCGTGCCCGGCCACCAGATCATCAGCCAGCTCTTCGCGAGCATGGACAGCGTCATCCAGCGCATCCAGATCGCCAACGGCACCCGCGACACCTGGGACCACGACCTCACCAAGGGGGCCCACGTCGGCGCGGTGATGGAGGGGCTGGTCTCGGCCGGGCTGTCCGGGCTGGTCGGCGCCGTGTTCGACAGGCAGATCGTCAACCTGCTCAACAACCGGATCGACGTGCTGGGGGACCTGCCCGATCCCGTGCCCGTGCCGCCGGTGGGCAGGGGCGTGCCCGAACCCCTGCCCACGCCCCCGCCCCTGCGCGACATCGACGACGTGGTGCCGCCGCCCGCGGGTTCCGGACGGCCCGACCCCGTGCCGTCGGCGCAGCCGGACCCCCCGCCGCCGCGGCCGGACGTCCCCCCGACCGGTCCGGACGCCGACGTCCCGCCCCCTCCCCCGGGCGGGGGGCGCCCCGACCCCGACACGGTCCCCCGCCCCGACCCGGCGCCGACGCCGCGCCCCGATCCGGCGCCGGTCGGCGGCCCGGTCCCCGTCCCCGGGGCCGGAACCGGCGGGCGCGGGCTCAACCGCGACCTCGCCGACGTGTTCTCCCGGCACCGGGACGAGATGGCGGTGCCGTTCGGCTCCAACGCCCCGCCCGGGGCGACCGCCTGGAACAACGCCGCCAACCGGGCCCGGTTCCGCGAGGACATGGCGGGGGTGTTCGAGCGCAACTTCGGCGCCTCGCTGGGGGCCGACCAGGCGCGCCGCCTGGGCTCCGACTACGCGGACACGCTGGTGCGCACCTGGAACACCCCGGACGCGGGGGCGCAGCTGTCGCGCACCCTGGGCGACCACCTGCCGCCGCCCGTGCGCGAGCACCTGTCGCGGCTGCCCCAGGACATGCTCGACCCGGTGTACCAGCACTTCCGGAGCAAGGGGATGTGGTTCACCCAGCTCGGGGTCGGCGCGGGCTCGGGGGCCGCCGAGGGCTACCTGGGCGAAGGCCTGGGCAACGCCGCCATGGGCGAGGGCTTCAAGGCGTCGGTGTACTCCGCCACGTCCGGCGCGAGCATGAACACCGTCCAGCAGGTGTCGACCGACTCGGCGTTGGCCGGCATCGACGCCCTGAGCGGTTCCCCGGACCCGAACACGCAGACGGTGCCGCCGCCCGGGGAGGACACCCGCCCCGGGCCGGAGCCGGTCGCCGACCCGACGCGGGACAGGGTGCCGACGCAGACCGCCGACGGCGCGGGCTCCGACCAACCGCCGGGGCCCGGGCCCGGTTCGGGGCGCGGCGGGACGGACATCGTCGTGGACCTCGGCCGCGGCGACCGGAACGACGACCCGGACTCCGACGGCGGCACGCCCGTCCGGAACGGGGACGGCACGCGCACGGACGACGAGGACGGCCGCGTCCGGCCGCCCCGGCCCCAGGACGGGCCGGTCGCTCCGCCCGAGACCGGCGGTCCCGCGCGTGTGCCGGAGCAGCCGTCGTCCCCGGAGCGCTCCGGGGACGGCGCCCCGGAGGCGTCGCAGGACACCCGGGGCCACCAGGAGCGCCCGCCCGCGCCGGGCCGGGGCGGGGAGGCCGATGGGGCTCCCGCACCGTCCCCGGACGACCCGCCCGCGCCGGTCGGGATCGACGGCCGCGAGGAGTTCGGGGATGCCCCGGCGTCCCCTTCTCCCCCTCTCGGGCACGACGTCCGCACGCCCGGTTCGGGCGAGGGCCGGGAGTCCGCGCCGCCTCCCGGAACGGACGGCGCCGTGCGCACCGACCGGCCGGGCCAGGAGCAGGCCGGGGGTCCGGCCGCCGCCCCGCCGCCCGTGGTGGCGGGAGGCGACCGCGGCGCGCCCCAGCCCGGCCAGCAGCAGGGCGGTACGGGCGGCGACACCCGCACGCAGCGCACCGGGGACGGGGCGCGCGCGAATGGGGAGGGGAACGGCCCGGCCCCGGTCGACCCGAACACCCCCGTGCCGACGGAATCCGGCCCGCCGGACCCCCACGGGCAGGACCCCAGCACGCCCGGTTCGGGCGGGGGCGAGGGCCGGGAGTCCGCGCCGCCTCCTCCCGGAACGGAGGACGGCGGGCGCTTCGAGGTGCCGCCGACTTCCACCGGGGAGCCGGCGACCGGCGGCGAGGTGCCCCCGCCGCCCGCCGGGGGCACCGAGTCCCGCGAGGCCGCCGCGGAGGAGGCGCCCGCGCCGCGGGTCGAGGACGAGAACCCGCGTCCGCACGAGGACGGGCGGCCGGAGGAGGCGCCCGCGCCGCCGCGGGCCGAGGACGAGGACCCGCGTCCGCACGAGGATGTGCGGCCGGACGACACGCGCGACACCAGCGCGGACGACGCGGCCCTGGAGCGCGGACCGGACGGCCCGGCCGTGCCGGACACCCCTCCCCCGGCGTACTCGTTCGAGGACCAGCTCAACCCGGGCGGCCGTCCCGGCGAAGCGGAGGCGCCCCCGGTCCCGGAGGTCCCGGTCGCGGAGCGCGACGACCCGGAGTCCGACGACGACGCCGTGAGCGAGACCGACAGCGTTTTCAGCGAGGACGCGGAGTCGGTGGCCACCGACGCGACGAGCCCGCCCGACGACACCGGGCGGGATACTCCGGACCTGTTCGACGACACCGAACGGGACGAGGCGCCGCCCGCCTACGAGGACGAGCGGTCGTCCCCGCCCGCGTACCCGTACAGCGACCTCGTCGGCGTCCCCGGGACCAAGGATGCCAAGGCGCCGGTGTCCCCGCCGTCGTTCGCCGGGGACCTCAAGTGGCTGCTGGGGCCGGTCCCCCTCCTGGCCCCGCCGCCGCCGACCACGGTCCAGGTCTTCACCGCCGAGATCCCGCTGGTCCGGCTCGACAAGAGCGGCCGTCCGATCCCGCCCGGGACGGAGTCCGAGGGCGGCTCCGGCGGTGTGGAGCGCACGCCCGAGGACCGCTCCGTCCCCGCCGAGGAGACCCCCGAGGAGCCGGCACCGACCGTCACCCGCGGGGAGCCGCCCGCCGCGCCGCCGCGGGACGAGGCCGGTGTGCCCGTGACCGAGTCCGGCGATCCCGCCGACACGGACGACCGCACCCTCCCCGGTTCCGGGGACGACGCCCCGCCGCACACCGGCGGCCGCGACGCCGAACGCGACCGCGCCTTCGACGACCTCTACGACGACGACACGTCCGCGCCCCCGCCGCCCGGGGGCGACCGCACCACGCGGGACGACCGCGCCCGCGACGGGTCCGACGACGAGGCCCCCGCACCGCTCCCGCAC
Organism: Nocardiopsis changdeensis; assembly: GCF_018316655.1. Classification (GTDB taxonomy): domain Bacteria; phylum Actinomycetota; class Actinomycetes; order Streptosporangiales; family Streptosporangiaceae; genus Nocardiopsis; species Nocardiopsis changdeensis. Next base: position 4,447,593 of record NZ_CP074133.1, read on the forward strand.
ACCGCCGAGGGCGACCGCACCGCCGACACCTCCGACGACGCCCCGCCGCCCCCGCCGCCGGGGGACGGCGACCGGACGCCCGAGCGCACCGCGGCCCCCGTCGACCTGGACTACCTCGTCGCCACCCGCTTCATCGACCTCGACGGCGTGCACGTCGAGACCGAGCACGTGCGCACGGCGATCTCCGACTCCGTGGACGCCCAGGGCTTCCTCGTCCCCCCGGACGTGCGCAGGGAGGCCCTGGACCACTTCGAGAAGGAGATGCGGAGCCGCTCCGGCGCCACCGCGTTCTTCGGCCGCGACGGGGTCTCCCACACCGTGCGGCGCGGCTCCGACCAGTGGCACTTCCAGGTGCGGCTGCGCGGCGACGGCGGGGACGGGACCGACGGGTACCACCGCGCGACCGTCGCGGACGACGGCGAGGTGCGGACGGCGACCATGCGCACCGACGCCGCCTCCCACGAGGGCAAGGCCGGCGGGTCCTCCTCGCAGGGGACCAAGAAGGGCCTCAGCGCCAAGTTCAACGTGAACCCGCTCTTCCTGTCCGCCACCCCCGACGGGTGGGCCTTCGGCCCCGTCCTGTCCGCGGGCGGCAGCGCGGGCCTGGGGCTGCGGACGATGACGTTCGGCGGCTCCGAGAAGGGCTCCACCGCCCTGGAGGTGAAGGGCAAGGGCGCCCCGGAGGTCTACACGTCCGACCTGCGCGTCCTCGTGGACGTCGCCGCTCCCCCGGGCGGCGTCCGCACGCCCGGCCCGCCCCCCGGCACCGACGGGGGCGCCCCGACGCCGGACCGCGGCCCGGCCGTGGTGCCCCGCGGCGTCGCCCTCGTCGTCCCCGGCGAGGTCAGGCCCCGGCCCGAGGGGGCCCCGACCGTCATGCGCTTCCGGCCGCGGCCAGACGGGGAGGCCACGGGCGGCCCCGGCACCCCGCCCCGCAGGCCGCGCCTGGAGCACGGCGGCCTGCCGGTCAGCGTGTCCTCCGTCGTCCCCACCGGGCCCCGCCCCAGGGGCGGCAGGGCCTACACCGACCTGGGCACCTGGCTGGCCGACAGGCTGCTGCCGCCGCGCACCGGCTCCGACGGCGGGCCCGCCACGGACAAGCGGGCCGATGCCGAGCGCGCCTGGCGCGAGGAGTTCGCCAAGAAGCTCGACAACGACTCGATCCGGCAGTACTTCCCCGCGATGGACCAGGGCCCGGTCCGGCTCACGGCGGTGCTGCCCGACGGGACCGAGCGGGTCGTGCACATCTCGTCCCCGGCCGCGGACTACCGGGCCAAGGGGCACACCCCGCGCGTGGACGAGTTCGTCCGCCACGACGGCACCGAGCAGACGCGCTCCGACACGCAGGGGCGCACGTCCAAGGCGGGCTTCACCGTGGGGGGCGGTTTCGGCGTCGAGATGCGCCTGCCCGGGGGCCGGCTGCGCCTGGACGCCCCGGTCGGAGAGTACGGCTACACCAGGACGTGGTCCTCGGAGACGCAGAACTCCTCCAAGACCGGCCTGCGCGACACCTTCGCCATGGCGACCTCGGACACCGACGACTTCGCCGCCTACGCGGTCGACCGCGACCTGGTGGTGCAGGTGGACGGCGAGACCGAGCGGCACACGTTCACCGGCGAGACCGTCGAACTCCTCTCGGTGCGCGACGCCCGGACCCTGGACGCCGCCGCGCGGGGCCTGCCCGACCCGCACGCCGCGCCCCGGCCGGACACCCGGCCGCCCTTCGACCACCTGCGCGGGGACCGGATCACCCGGTTCGACGGGTCCCGCCTGGGCGGCTTCTCCTGGCCGCGGACGCCGGGCACCGGGGACGGGGACGCGGCGGAGGGGGGTGCCACCCCGGACGGGCGCCCCGACCAGGTCACCGAGCACCTCATCCAACAGATCCTGACGGGGCTGGCCGAGAGGCTCCCCGGCATCGTGGTCCCGGAGCTGTCCCGCACGCACGCCGACTACGCGCGCAGGCCGGGCCGGGAGAGGGCCCCGTACTTCTCCCGCTCCCCGCGCGAGCACTGGGGCCTGCGCCGCAACCGCCGGGTGGCGCGGCAGAACACCGAGAAGGTCGAGCGGATGCTGCGGGAGGAGTTCCTCAACAACAACGGCGAGGCGCTGGCCTCCCGCGACGGCCTGGCCATCCACCTCGACGAGAAGGCGGTCATCGACCTCGGGAGGACCTTCACCGGCAAGGAGTTCCACCGCCCCGGGCTGGTCACCGTCCGGGTGAAGGCCGAGTTCGGCGCGCTCACCCACCAGGAATCCAAGGACGGCAGGACCGGCATCCACGTCGGCGGCGCCGCCAAGCAGGAGTCGGGCCGGGGCAAGGGCGCCTCGCACTCCGGGACCCTGACGGCGGGCCCGGGCCTGGCCCGCGGCAACCCCGAGGACGCCCGCGGCATGGCCAAGACCATGGGCAGCGGGAGCGTGGCCGCGACCATCGCGCGGGCCTGGAACAGGGACCGCTCCCACGGCTCGGAACACAAGTCCGACCAGCTCCTGCTCTTCCCCGAGGGCTCCGACGACTGGAGCGGCGACGTCCGCTTCACCGCGCGCCTGCACGAGTACGACGCCTCGGAGCAGGTGACGGGCAGGGACGAGAGCGTGCCGCTGCTGAGCGCGCCGATCGACGCGCGGTACTCCCTGACCACGCCCAAGATGCTCTCCGAGCCGGTGACCGGCCCGCCGCGGGCGGCGGACGGCGATGTCGAGACCCTGACCGCGGACGAGGCGCGCGCCCTGGTCCAAGGCGCGCTGGCACCGCCCCCGCCGCCCGCCCCCGCCGCGCCGGCCGAGTCCGGCGGCGACGGCCGGACGGAGGGCGGCGGCCGCACCGACGGGGACCGGGACCGGGGCGACGGCACCGACGAAGGGCGCGACGGCCGGGACGGGGGCCGCACCGACGGACGGCACGACGGCCGCGAGGGCCGCGGGGGCGACCGCACGGACGGGCACCGCGACGGCGACGGCGTCCGGGACGGGGACCGCCGGGAGGACGGCCGCACGGACGGGCACCGCGACGGCGACGGCATTCGGACCGGGGACCGCCACGAGGGCGACCGCACCGGCGAAGGGCGCGAAGGCCGCGACGGCGAGGGCGCCCGGGACGGGGACGCCCGGGACGGGGACGCCCGGGACGGGGACGCCCGGGACGGGGACCGCACCGGCGAAGGGCGCGAGGACCGCGACGCCGACCGGACCGAGGACCACCGCGACGGAGACCGCGGGGACGACACCCGCGACCCCGGCCGGGAGCGCCGTGAGCAGGCCGCGCGGGAGGACGCCCGCCGGGCGCGGGCCCTGGTCGACGACGGCGTGCTGGAACGCGTCAACAACGACCTGGGAGGCACCCGCGGCGACCTCGGCGGGCGGGCCCGCGGCCTGCTGTCCGCCCCCGTGTCGCCCCTCCAGTTCGCGGCCGGCCGCAAACTCCTGCACTTCCTGGACACCCGCGGGGGCCGGTCGTTCTTCGAGCGCCTGTTCTCCCCGACCGGCATGGCCGGGGACCCCGCCACCTTCTCCCCCGGCGGCCAGCGCGACGCCATGGACATGACCGGCGGCCTGTTCTCGCCCAACGACGGGCGCGCCGACCTCGTCACCAGGGCCGACCCCGACCAGGTGACCCGGATGCAGCTCACCAGGATGCAGCCGGTCCTGCACGCCGAGACCTCGGTGAACGCCGGGGCCTCGCACAACGTCACCACCAGCGGCAGCGCCCGGATCGGCGCCAACGCGGGCGGCTCGACCAACCCGGACAAGGCCCACGCCGACGGCCCCGACGACCTCACCCCGGCGGCCGCCCGCGGCCCCATCCCCCTCACCGGGCTCTCCGACACCTGGAACTTCTTCCGGTCGGGCCGGACCACCGGGGAGACCGGTACCTTCACCTCGTCGCTGACCATCGTGCCGAAGGCCGCGCTGGGCTACGCCTTCCAAGTCGGCGGCACGGTCACCCAGGCGGTCCAGCTCATGAAGGGCTGGGGCCTGGCCGTCCCGGGCCTGTGGTCGACGCACTACCGGGGCTGGAAGGCGTCGCTCTCCGACCTGGCGTCCGGCTACATCTCCGCGCGCGACGCGCGCCGGGCCGGGGTCATCGTGGACCGCCTACGGGAGAACGCGGACGGGACGCTGGAGGAGGGCGCCCAGCCCGAGCCCGACGACGCCGGGAACGTCCGCGTCCGCGAGGGGTTCGAGCACACCGGGCAGCGGATCCGCCCGGGCGACCCCACCGCGGCGCTGGAGTCCCTGGCCCGGGAGCTCGACAGGCAGGGGTACGAGCTCACCGGCCGCAGCAGGAAGCGACTGTTCGACAGGCTGACCACGCAGCTGGGCAAGTCCTCGGGCACGAACGTCCCGGTCGCCGTCAAGGTGCGGCCCAAGGGCGCCCCGTTCGGCCACGCGTCGTCCTCGGGCGTGGTGCGGGTCAACCTGCGCACGACCGCGCCCGAGGTGGAGTACCTGGGCTCGGCCGACGAGATGGTGGAGTCGCACACCTGGAAGTCCGAGGAGGTCCGGAGCCGTTCGCGCGGCGGCGGCAACTCCGTGGGCGCCGACCACACGCACCTGATCCCCGCACCCTTCGAGGGCCAGGACCGGGGGCCGGACGACCAGCCCGACCACCGGCCCCTGTTCCTGACCCCCGCCGGGGGCGCGGGCCACACGACCTCGCAGGACCGGACCCACTCCGACACGGTGGAGCGGACCCGCACGGTGCAGCTGGAGACCTCCGGCCCCTACGCCAAGGTCGCCCAGCAGGGCACGCTCGAACTGAGCATCGAGTTCGACAGGCCGACCGACGTCCGCAAGGGCAGGGTGCACGTCCCCTTCACCGACAGGCAGGTCGTCGGCTTCGACGTCGACGGCGACGCGGGCCGGATCCGGACCCTGTACCCCGCCTCCTACCTGGACTTCTCCGGGGCGGACGCCCCGCGGACGGAGACCGGCTCCGGCGGCGGCCCCCGGATCGGGGGCGGGCCGGCCGACGACCGCCCCGACCTGGCGGACGCGATGCGGGACCGGCTGGCCCGGCAGTACACCGCGGGCGGGGCCACCGGCCTCGGCGACGGCATCGTCATGCCGACGGCCGTCGGCGGCCACGGGGCGGACGTCCGAGACACGGCGGTCGTCACCATCGCCCGTTCCCTGGGCTGGACACCCGGCCCCGGGGACGCGGCCGACGGGGCGGACCGGGTCTACTCGGCGCAGGAGATCGACTCCGCCCGCGACTTCCTCGCCGACGAGCTGGACCTGGACCCCCGGTACACGCCCATCGACAGCGTCCTGGAGTCCATCGCCCTGAAGTCCCTGTTCTCCGAGGCGCTCGGGGCGGACGAGGGCGTGCCCCTGATGAGGATCGGCTCCCTGGACTGGCGGCTGGGCGTGGCCCCCGACCTGCGCGGGGCCCGGGTCCTGGACGTGCTCCCCGACTCTCGGCTGAACTGGAGCGACACCGAGGAGCACGCCTCCGAGGACGGGCTCTCCCACAGCGCGGGGGCGACCGCCGAGGGCGGGTTCCGGCCGACCGGCATCAACACCGGGCACCCGGACTTCAAGGACCACGCCGCCGTGATGACCGGGGCGCCCAACGTGTCGGCCACGAGCCCGGCCGGCGCCTCCTCCGACGGGGGCGGTCCCAAGACGGACACTCCCCCGACCGCCCAGAACGAGAAGCGGGGCCCGGTCTACCTCATCGAGTTCGACACCACCTGGCTGCTGGGGGCGCGCTCCGAGAGCGGCCTGCCGTTCCTGAAGGACTCCCACCACCAGCACATCGGCCGGGTCAGCGGCAAGGTGAGCGCCTGGGTGTCCCAGGAGGACGCGATCCGGCTCGGCGTCGTCACCGAGGCGCACGCGGGCGACCTGGCCGCCCGGGCGGAGGAGACCCGCCGGGCCGCCGAGGCCATGGGCCGCGAGGAGCTGTCCTACGACGAGGCCCGGGGCGGGCTCACCGACCCGGTCACCGCCTACCGGGAGGCGCACGCCGCCTACAGCGCCGAGCGCGCCGCCGACGGGATGGAGGCGTCCCCCGAGGCGGCCGACCGGCTGGCCCGGGCCCGGAGCGCCTACCTCGCCCAGGAGGCGGAGGTGGAGAGGGCGAAGGAGTCCTACGAGGAGAGCGCCCGGTCCTGGGCCGAGTCGGTGGCCGACTCCCGCCGGGCGTACGACGCGCCGGAGGCGCTCTTCGAGTCCCGGGTCGCGCAGGACCGCACGACGGCGGACGCGCTGAACGAGCGCGGCGAGCGGGCCCGGGAACGGGTCGGGCAGGCCGAGGACGGCGCCGAGCAGGCGGAGCGCACCCTCGACACGCGTGTACCGCGCGGGGACCGCCTGCTCGACACCGACGGCATCGACGCCCGCCTGCGGAGCGTGCTGGACCTGCGCGCGGCCGTCGAGGGGCTCTCCGCCGACACCGGCGCCCCCCGGGACACGGCGGCGGAGGCCGCCCGGCGCGACGCCCTGCTGGACCGAGTGGACACCCTCCTCTCCCAGGCCCGCGACCTGCGCGCACACCTGGCGGACGCCGCCGACCGGGCCCGGGCGGAGATCGGGGGCGTCCTGGACCTGGTCGACTCCTCCCGGACCGGGGCCGAGCGGGCGCTCGGCGACCTCGCCGAACTGCGGGCCGAGCGGGACCGGGCGGCGGCCGAGCACGACCGCCTGGTGGAGGACGCCCGCCTCCGGACCCCCGCCCCGGCCCCCGAGGGGACGCCCGCACCAGAGGCCCCCGCGCCCGCCGCGCGGCTGGAGGACTCCGGGCGGACCCTGGAGGCGCTCGACCGCGAGCTGCGCGACCGGACCGCGGCCGCCGACGCGCTGAAACCCCGCCTGGACGGCCTGCTGTCCCGCACCGACACCCTGGCCCGCACCGAACTGTTCCGCCTCCAGGAGCAGCAGCGCTTCCACGCGGAACTGGAGGGGATCCTCACCGGCCTGGGCGAGAGGCTGGTCGACACGGCCGCGGCCGGGGTCGAGCGGGACACCGCCCCGCCGGGCACCCGGCTGGGCCGGCCGGAGCACGGGACCGCGGTGGACGAGGCGACCGGCCTGCTGGACGGGCACGCGAACGCCCACACCCCGCTGCCGCCGCGCGGGGACGGCTTCACGACGCCCGAGCAGGTGGCGGACCTGGAGCGGCGGATCGAGGGGTTCGCCCAAGACCTGCGGGAGTTCTCCGCGCTCCCCGAGCGCGGCGCGGCCGACGTCGAGGCCATGGAGCGGCGGCGGCAGGAGCTGATCGCCGAAACGGACCGGCTCACCGCTCCGGTGACCGGGCGCGAGGCCGAGGTCGGCACCCGCCTGGACTCCGGCCGCGCCGCGGCGGCGGGCGCGGCCGGACGCCTGGGCCCCGTCCGCTCGGCGGTGAACGACGCGGACGCCCGGCTCGGGGACATGGACACCCGGATCGGCGGGATCGCCGGGCGGTCCGACGCGCTCTTCCCCGGAGCCCCGGAGCGGGCCGCCCTGACCGCTGCCCGGGACGCCGTCGCACGCCTGCGGAGCCTCAGGGACGGCCTGGCCGACCGCCTGGACGGACCCGAGTCCCGCAACCGGACCCTCACCGAGACCGAGATCCCCGTCCTCGAAAGGGAGGAGGCCGCCCTGCGCGGCCTGCGGGGCGACCTGGAGGGGCTGCGCGCGCGGCTGGACGGCGCCGAGGTCCCGGGCCCGGTGACGCGCGGGGACGACGGCTCCGACGACGACGGCGCTCCCCCGCCCGGGGACGGCCGCCGCGAGGGTGACGGATCGACGCGGCGGACGGATCCCGAGGGGGACCGCTCGGACGGGCACCGCGGCCCGCCGCCGTCCGACGACCGCGACGGCGGCCGGGGGGCCGGGCGGGACACCTCGGCCGACGGCTCCGGCACGGACCGGGCCCCGGAGACCACGTCCCGGGACACGGAGACCGACGGCACGTCCGACACCCCGTCCACACCCTCGGACGACGACGCCTCCACGGTGCCGGACACCGACGGCGTCTTCGACCGCACCGCCGACGACCGCGGGCTGCCGCCCGCCTACGACGGCCCGCCCCGGGCCCCCCAGGAGTCCCAGGACACGGATGGCGTGCGCGAGGAGCCCCTGCCCGCCTACGACGACGAGGAGTCCCCTCCCCCCTACCCCTACACCGAGCTGCTGGAGGCCCTGAACGCCAAGGGCCCCAAGGGCCTGCCCGACCCGCTCGGCCCGAAGTCGCCGTACGGCGACCACTCCCCCCTGCCCGTGCCCGGTTCCACCGATGTCCAGGTGTTCGCCCTCCTGGACCACGCCCTGGACACCCTGGGGCCGGACGGGCGCGCCCTCACCCGGGAGACGGGCGAGGGTTCGGGAACGACGCACCGCGCCCCCGCGGAGACCGGCGAGGGCTCCGGGTCGCACCGCGCCCCCGGGGAGGACCGCTCGCCCGACGACGACCCCGGCGACCCGGACGACGACGGCTCCGGGACCGGGACCACCGACGACGGGGACGGCGGGGACCCCGCGCCGTACACGCTGGACGGCTCGCTCGCCGTGGACCGCGATGGCGAGGCCCACGACCTCGACTACCTCATCGGATCGCGCATGGTCGGCCCCGGCCGGCTGCGCACCGACGGCGTCCCCGACGCGGTCGAGCGGTCCCTGCGCGGGATGCGCCCGCGCATGCCGCGGGCCCGGCGGGAGGAGGTGCTGGCCGAGGTCGACCGCATCGCGCGCGAGGAGGGCATGGACCCGTTCTTCACCGGGACCGGCCCGGAGATCACCGTCGGCCCCGCCGGGGACCGGTGGACGGTACACGTCAGGCTGTCCTCCGACCGGCCCGGCGGCGGCGTCCCGCCCGCCTACCGGCACGTGCCCATCCGCGACGGCGAGGGCACCGACGCCGCGATCATCGGCGGCCAGGAGCGCACCCGCACGGTCTCCTCCGGCGACACCCTCACGCGCGGCGCCCGCCGGGGCGTCAGCGTCAAGTTCACCGCCAACCCGCTGTACTTCGGCCCGACGTTCCTGGGTGACCCGATCGGCCCCAGCTTCACTGTGGGCGCCAGTGGCGGCACCCGGCTGCGCGGCGGGGCGAGCGGCGGCTCCTCGAAGTCCACCGCCGTGCAGGCGATGGACAACAGCGGACCGGCCGAGGTCTACGCCACCGACCTGCGCGTGGACCTGGACGTCACCCCGCCCGCCGGGCCGACGGCCCGGGCACCCCGCCCCGCGGTGGTGCGCGACGGCCTGGCCCTGATCCTGTCCGGCAAGGCCGAGAAGCGCCCCGAGGGCGCCCCCGAGCACATCAGCATCCCCCGGCCGCCCGCCGGGGAGGGCGCGGACGACGCCTCCTCCGGCTCCGAGGGGCCCGCGCCCCGCCGCAACCCCCGCACCCTGCACGGCGGCCTGCCCGTCAAGGTCGAGCGGATCGTCCCCCACGGCGGAGAGGACGGGGCCGCCCCCGCCCACACCGACCTCGGCACCTGGCTCGCGGACCGCCTCGCGCCGGACGGCGCCGAGGGCGCCACCGGCAAGGGCACCCGGGGGTCCCGGGGCAGAGCCGCGCGCGACCTGCACAAAGCGATCCGGACCGTGCTCGACAACGACTCCCTCCAGGAGTACCTGCCCCACCTGGACCGGGGGCCGATCACCTTCAAGCTCTTCGGGCAGGACGGCTCGTCCCGGATGGTGCGCCTGGCGTCCTCCGCCACCGAGTACCGCGCCTTCGGGCACGCCCCGCACCTGGGCGAGCTCACCCGCCACGACGGCGCCGAGCACACCGTCACCTCCTCCGGCAGCCGCAGCAGGAACTTCGGGTTCAGCTTCGGCGGCGGCGTGAACATCGAGCTGTCGCTGCCCGGCGGCGGTATGACCCGCATCGACGTGCCCACCCTGGAGTACGTCTACTCGCGCACCCTGGACTCCGAGGGGCACTCCTCCTCCCGGACCGGCTCCCGCCGCACCATCGCCCGCGACATCGCCGACACCGAGGACTTCCTCGCCTACCGCGTCGAACGCGACATCTTCGTGCGGATCGAGGGGGAGCAGAGCCCGCACGCCTTCACCGGCGAGACGGTCGAGATCCTCTCCCGCCGCGACGCGGAGACCCTCCACGACGCCGCCGGGGGCGGGCCGCGCGGGCGCGACCACGGCGAGTCCCCCCGGCCGCCCATGGCCCACCTGCGCGGGGACACCGTCACCGACCTCAGCGGCACGGCCATCACCGGCTTCGAATACCCCGACCGGGACCGGAACAGGGATGACCGCGGCAGTGCCCCGCAGGTCCGGGACAACGGCTCCACGGTGTACGAGGACCTCCAACAGCAGGTGCTGGAGTCCGTCGCCCGCGAGCACCCCGGCATGGTCATCCCGGACATGGCCCGCAACCGCCGGGACTACGCTCGGCGCCCCGGCAACGAGCGGGCCCCGCGCGGCGAGCGCACCTGGCGCGAGAGGTACGGCGCCCGCCGCAACTACGAAGTGGCCCGTGAGAACACCCTGCGCGTCCTGGACGCCCTCACCCCCGACGCGCTGCACGGCCGCACCGGCGAGCTGACGTCGGACCCGGGCCTGATGATCCACCTCGCCGAGAACGCCCTCGTCGACCCGGCGCTGACGGTCAAGGGCAAGGAGGTGGTGCGCCCGGACAGCGTCACCGTGCACGTCCACGCGGAGTTCGGGGCGCTGTCCTTCGACGGGCGCACGCCCACCGAGACCGGCGTGCGGCTGGGCGGCGACGCCAGGAGCGGCGACTCGCGCGGCAAGGGCTCCTCGCACACGGTCAACCTGACGGCGGGAGCGGGCCTGCTGCGCTCCCGGGAGGCCGACGCCCGCGGCATGGGCCGCCGGATGGGCGGGGTGAGCGGCACCCTGAGCGGCTCCCGCGCCCACTCCTCGGACACCTCGCGCGCCGTCACCCACACGGCCGACGAGACCGTCTTCTTCCCCGGCGGCTCCGACGCCTGGCGGGGGCCCGTCGCGTTCACGGCGCGCATGAGCGACTACGAGGGCTCCGACCAGGCCCGCGGCACCGACCAGGGCACGGACCTGTTCGCCGGGCCGATCCGCGCGGAGTACACGGTGATCACGCCCCGGGTCCTCACCGAGACGGCGTCCCCGCCTCCCCGGGAGGGCGGCGAGGACCACCGGAACCTCACCGAGGCCCAGGCGCGCGCCCTGATCGAGGGCCCCTTCTCGGCGCGGACCGCCACGACGGACGGCGGCGGCTCCGAACGCGGCACGGACGGGGACGGCTCCCGACGCGGGACGGACGGGGACGGCTCCCGAAGCGCCACAGACGGCGGCGGCTCTGAACGCGCCACGGACGGCGACGGCTCCGAACGCGGCACGGACGGCGACGGCTCCCGACGCGCCACGGAGGAGGCCGCGACGGACCGCGACGGGGACCGGTCGGCGGGCGACGGGGCCGAGGGGTCCGGACGGCCCCCGAGGGAGACCGCCGAGCAGGCGCGCGAGCGCCGCCGCGCCGAGGACCTCGTCCGGGTCGGCGGCTCCGTCGAGCGGGTCGGCATCGGCTCCGCGAGCCGCACCTTCGAGCTGTTCTCCGGCTTCCGGCGCGGCCTGTTCCAGGGCTTCGAGCGCAAACTGCGCACCTACCTCAACACCACCGGCGGGCGCACCCACTTCCAGGAGCTGCTCTCCCCCACCGGCATGGCCGACGACCCCTCCACCACGGCCCCGACCGGGCGGCGCTCGCGCCCGGAGATGAGCGGCGGCATCCTGTCGCCCCGCGACCTGCGCGTCACCACCGCGACCCGTGTGGAGCCCGACCGGGTCGCGGAGTTCCAGCAGGTCGAGATGCAGACGATCGCCCACGGTGAGACCAGCGTGGAGATCGGCGCCTCCGACACCGTCACCAAGAGCGGCACCTTCCGCGTGGGCGCCACGGGCGGCGGGACGAGCAACCGGATCGTCGACGAGGCCGGGCAGAAGGACCCGGACACGGCCGTTCCGCCCAAGGACGCCACCCGGCCGATCCCCGTGGGCGGGCTCAACAACGCCTGGAACTTCTTCCGGTCCGTGGACGGCACCTCCGCCAAGGCGTCCTTCACCGCCTCCACGACCATCGTCCCCAAGGCCGCCCTGGGCTACGCGTACCGGCTGGCGGGCCGGGCGACCCAGGCGGTGGCGCTGCTGCACGAACGGGGCCCGGGGCTCGCCAAGGAGTACTTCCGCGGGTGGACGGCCCGCTTCCAGGACCTGATGTCGGGCTACATCTCGGCCCGGGACGCCCAGGAGGCGGGCATCGTCCTGGACCGGGTCACCGAGAACGGGGACGGCACCCTCTCCCTGTCCCCCCAGGACGACCCGGCCGACATCACCGATGTCCGGGTCCGGCCCGGTTTCGAGGACTCCGGCCGGCGCATCCGCCCCGCCGACCCCACCGCGGCGCTGGAGAGCCTGGTCGGGGACCTGCGCCGCCAGAAGTACGAGCTCACCGACGGAAGCCGCGAGCGGCTGCTGGAGGCGCTCACCACCCGGTTGGGCACCACGTCCGGCACGAGCGAGCCGGTGTCGGTGCGCGTGCGCAGGATCTCCGGCGACGGCCCCAACCACGGCGGGTCCGCCCAGGACGCCCGGGTCCACCTGGACCTGCGCACCCGGGAGCGCAAGGTCGAGTACCTGGCCTCCAGCGACGCGATCATCGAGTCCCACACCTGGACGGCCGCCACCGGGAGCAGCCACTCCCGCGGAACCGGCGACACGGTCGGCGGCGAGCTCGTCCCGCTCCAGCCCACCCGCTTCGACGGGGATGCGAACCCGCCCGGGCAGGAGCCGAACAGCCGGCCGCTGTTCACCTCGCCGGCCGTCTCGGGCAGCGCCTCCGCCTCCGACACGCGCACCCGCGGGAGCTCCGACGAGGTCACCCACACCGTGCAGCTGGAGATCTCCGGCCCCTACGCCAAGGTCGAGCAGGACAGCGAACTGGTGCTGCGCCTGAGCGGGCCCGACGACCTGGAGGCCACGGGCCGGGGGGAGTCCGGGCGCATCCACACCTACTACCCCGCCTCCTACCTGGACCTCTCGCCCCGGTCCACGGAGTCCTCGGGCGGCTCCGGCCGACGGAGCGGCCTGCGCGACACGGTGTCCCGGGCCCGCGGCCGGGACCTGGGGCGGGCCCTGGCCGACCGCTCCGGGGCCGAGTTCACCGGCGGACGCGCGTCCCGCCTGCCCGACGACCTGGTGATGATGCCGGCCGCCGTGCAGGACGGCGGGCGCGACGTCCGCGACACCGCAGCCGTCGTCGTCGCGCGGTCCCTGGGCTGGAAGCCCGGGGACGGCGACCGGGACGCAGGCGGGAACCTCACCCCCGCCGGGCTGCGCCACGCCCGCGAGCACGTCGCCGACGCCCTGCACCTGGACCGCCGCCACTCCCCCCTCGACAGCGGGCTGGAGTCCATCGCCCTCAAGGCGCTGTTCTCCCGCACCGCCGGCCACGGGGACGGCGTCGCCCTCATGGACCTGGGCTCGACCCGGTGGAGCCTGACCGCCCTGCCCGACCTGTCCGGGGCCCGGATCCTGGACGTGGTGGCCGGGGCCCGCCTGAGCACCACGAGCAGCAGGAAGAGCGGGATGTCCGACTCCTCCGAGCACGGCTCGGGGACGGCGCTCGACCCCTCGTTCCGCCCCGCCGGCCTGACCACCGACAAGGACGTCTACGACAAGCACACCGGCGTCCTGCCGGGGGCGCTCAACACCCAGCTGGGAGCCACGTCGACGACCGCCGCCGCCGGGCGCGAGATCGCCACGGCGGGCCCGCCGACCGCAGAGATCCAGCGCCTGGGCCCCGCCTACCTCGTCGAGCTCGACACCACCTGGATCGTCGGCGCCTCCTCGGGCAAGGACTCCTACACGGGGCTGACCCGGGACACCGTGAGCGTGTGGGTCTCCCAGGACGACGCCGTGCGGCTGGGCATCGTCACCCCCGAGCGGGCCGCCGAACTCGCCGCGGGGGCCGAGCGCGTCCACGTCGCCGCCGAGACCATGGGCGACGACGAGGGCTCTTACGGCCGCGAGCGCGGCCGCCTGGAGGAGCCCGTCCGCGACTACCTGCGCGCCCACGAGGTCCACCGGCGGACGGAGGAGGAGCGGGCCGTCCGGCCGCCGCGCGAGCCCCGGGACGGGTCCTCCCAGACCTCGGAGTGGGCGGCGGAACGCCTCCAGGAGGCCCGGGACGCCTACCGCGCCCAGGAGGACAGGTACCGGCAGAGCCTGCGCCGGTACGAGGCGAGCACCCGCGCCTGGGTGGACGCCCTCAACGCCGCGCGCGGGGACATGGGCCCGTCCGCGTCGGCCGCGCCCGCGCCGGGGACCGTCCCGGCGGCCCCGGGACTGTCCGGGACCACCCTGCGCGAGACCCTGGACACCGAGCTCGACCCCCGGGCCGGGGACCCGCAGGACCCCGCGGCCGACCTGCGCGGGAAGACCGAGGCGATCGGCGACACCGTCACCGACCTGCGGCAGCGCGAGCAGCGGGCCCGTGCGGACGTGGAACGCGCCGCGTCCCTGGTCAGGAGCGCGAACGACCTGTTGGCGGCCCTCCCCGACCCGACCGGCACGGCCTCCCCCGCCCCGGCCGCCGTGACGGACCTGCGCAACGGGATCGACGCCTTCGAGCGCGACCGCGCCGCGCTGACGGGGGACGAGTCCTCCGCCGACATCGACGCGCTCGACGCCCGGCGGGACGCCCTGCTGGCGGAGGCGCACGCCCTCCTCGACCGGGCCGAGGCGCACCGCGACCTGGCGCGGGAGCAGGCCCGCCTCACTCGGGCGACACAGGACAGGATCGCGGACCGGATGAACCGCGGCCGGGCCCTGGCGGAGTCCGTCGGCGACCGCGTGGGCCGGATGCGCACCGAGACCCTGAACACGCAGGCGCGGCACCGGCCCCTGACCCGGGAGGCCGCGGCGGGCGACGACGTCCGCCGCCTGGGCGGCGACCTGGACACCCTGTACGACCAGGAGAGGGAGCTGGCCGCGCGCAACCGCGCGGTCCGCACGGAGATCGACCGGGTCCTCGGTGACACGGACGCGGCGGCCCGCCGGAACCTGCCCCGGTTCGAGGAGCGCGCGCGGGTCCAGCAGGACCTGGCCGCCGACCTCGCCCGCCTGGGCGGGCCGCTGGTGGCCGACGTGATCGGCGACGTGCGCACCGAGGGCGACCAGGGCCGGCGGGCCTTCGACCAGGCCGCGGCCGCCCTGGACCGGGCGGACGGGGTGCTGGACGCCCGCGGCGCCGACGCCGCGCGGGTGCCCCCGCCGGCCCCCGACCTCACCACCCGCGCGCAGGTCGACGACCTGGCCCGGCGGATCACGGCCTTCGAGGCCGAGCTGTCCGCCTTCGCCGGCCGGCCCGAACGCGGCGGGGCCGAGGTCCAGCGGATGCGGGACCGGCTCGACGCCCTCATCGAGGAGACTGGGCGACTCGACCGGCCCGTGGCGGAGCGGGGCCGGACGGTCTCGGCCGAACGCCAGGCCACCGAGACGGCGGTCACCCGGGTGAACGAGGGGACCCGCGACGTCCGGTCCCTGGTGGACCGGTCCGGGGAGCACCTGGCGGACCTGCGGGCGCAGGCCGGCCGGATCGCCGAGGAGCACGCCCCCTTCCTCGACGCGCGCCCGGACCTGCGCACCACCCTGGACGGGGTGCGGACGACCCTGGACACCCTGCTGACCGACCGGACCGGCCTGGAGACGCGTCTGGGAGACCTGGACACCCGGGTCAGCGACCTCACGGACACCGAGCTCCCCCGCCTGCGCGGACTGGAGACCGACCTCCGCGGACTGCACCAGGACCTGGACACCCTGAACACCCGCCTCCAGGACCTGGACGTCCCCGAGGCGACACCGGACACGGGCGACGACTCCGATGATTCGGACGACTCGGACGACTCCGGCGACGAGGGCGCTCCCCCGGCACCCGGCACCGGCCGCGGAGGCGGGCCCGCCCCGGCGGGCCGGGACGGCCGCCACGGGCCGCCGCCCCCGGGAGGGAGCGCCCCGGAGGGGTCGCGCCACCGCGGAGAGGGCGGTCCCGCCGACGCCTCGGACTCCGGCGGCCGCGGCCTGCCGCCCGCCTACGACGGCCCGCCCCGGGACGCCGACGGCGTACGCGAGGAGCCCCCGCCCGCCTACGGCGACGAGGAGTCCCCGCCCCACTACCCCTACTCCGAACTGCTCGACCGCCTGCGCGACGGGAAGGAGAAGACCCCCGTCACGGAGACCGGCGGCGCGGAGGACGCCCTGTTCCGGCTCTTCGACGCCGAGCTCAACCCGGGCGCCGCCAAGGCGGCCGCCCTCCCCGCACCGGGAGCGGGCGACCTGTCCTGGCTGTTCGACGCCACGGCCGCGGTGCCGCCCCTGCTGCGCGCCGACGTCCCGGTGTTCGTCGTCGGGGCCCCCGAGTACACGGCGCCGGCCGAGGGGCCGGGGGTCCTGGGCACCGACGGCATCCGCCGGTTCCCCGGCGAGGCGGGCCTTCTGGAATACGGCGACCTCCTCCACGACCCGGACTTCAACCCCAACACCCACGACGCGCTCCCGCCCCGCACCCGCCGCTACGTCCACGCGTACACCGCCGACGGCTGGATCGGCGAGTTCTCCCGCCTCCAGCCCCTGGACGAGGACACCGTCCAGGCCGAACTCGACCGCCGCCGCGAACAGAGCCGCTCCCACCCCGGCTGGCAGCTCTACGAGGCCAACCACGGCCGGTGGCCCGCCCTGCACACCCTGCCCCACCTCCTCAACGGCGGCAGGCTCACCCACGAACAGGAGGCGGCCGTCCGGAGCGTCCTCGACTCCCGCCACCCCGAGGCCGCCCTGGAGAACCTCTACCGCGACGCCGGCCCCGCCGGCCGGATCGCCGAGACACTCCCCGACAAGAGGGGGCGGGGCATGTACCCCGACGCGCAGGACGTCCTCGACATCATCGAGCGCCTGGACGGCGCCACCGACGCACCCCTGCCCGAAGGCGTCGAAGCCGTGCGCGGCGTCTACGGCTTCGACCACCTGGCCCCCGGGGGCACCGCCGACCCCTCCACCCTCGTCGGCCGCACCTTCACCGACCCCGGGTTCATGTCCGCGTCCCTGGGACCCCGCCCCAGCGCCGCCGGAGGCTCCCCCACCGACCTCATCCGCCTCACCCTCCCGCCCGGCACCCGGGGCCTGTGGGTCGGCGACCGCAGCCTCCACCCCCACGAACGCGAGATCATCCTCGCCCGCGGCACCGCCTACCGCATCGTCTCCTACGAACCCTGGGGCCGCGGCTACGTCCTGTACGCCGAGGTGGTCCCGGACGGCGGGGAGGAGGCGTGAACACCGGACCCGGCGAGACGGACACCACTCCCCGGAGCGATGCGCAGCCGTTAGGGTGTGTTGCGCGCCCGGCGCGGCCCCCGTCACGGCGGAGCCCCGGCGCCGACCGCGCCCTCCCCTCCCGCGGCGCCCCGCCTCCCCACCCCCTTCGACAGGAGAGCCCGTTGAGATCCACCCCGGCTCCCGGCGCAGCGGTCGGCCGCGCGGCGGCCGCGCTGCTCCTCGCCCTGGTCCCCCTGGCCGCCCCGGCCGCAGCGGCGGCGGACACGGCGGGCGACGAGCCCCCGCCTCCCCTCCCCCAGGTCTTCGAGTTCAAGGGCGAACGGCAGCCCTGCTCCGTCATGGGCACCGAGGTGGTCGAACAGGAACCCTGGACCCGCGCCTTCCTCGGCCTGGACCGGGCGCACCGGCTGAGCACGGGCTCCGGCACGGAGATCGCCGTCCTGGCCCCGGAGCTCGACGCCGCGGGCCCGGCGCTGGAGGGCGCCGTGGAGGGCGGGGGCTCCCAGGACTGCCTGGGCCACGGGACGTTCCTGGCGGGGGTCGCGGGCGGCCGGGCCGTGGAGGACAGCGGGACCCTGGGGGTGGCGCCCGGCGTCTCCCTCAGGTTCATCCCGGCGGGGGACCCCAACACCGGGGTGACCCCGCCCGGCCAGATCGCCTCCGGCATCACCGAGGCGACCGCCGCGGGCTCCGACGTCATCCTCGTGGGCACGGCGGCCTGGGAGAACAGCACCGCCCTGGACGACGCCGTGGCGGCCGCGACGGAGGCGGGATCCCTGGTGGTGGCCCCGGCGACGGTGAACACGGTGCGCGGCCCGATGGCCGGGCACCCGTCCCAGCACCCCGACGCGCTGAGCGTGGCGGCCCACGACCCCGAGGGGCTGCCCGTGGTGGCCGCGCCGGTGCTGCGGGCCGACGGCGAACTGGTGCGGGTCGACCTCCTGGCGCCGGGCGACCTGACCGTGGGGCCGGGGCCCGGCGGCGGGCACGTGATCGGCTCGGGACCGGGGGTCGCGGCGGCCTTCGCGGCGGGGACGGCGTCCCTGCTGGCCGCCCGCGAACCGGAGCTCACCCCGGGCGAGCTGCGGCAGCGGCTCATCTCGACCGCCTACTCGTCCCCGTCGGGCTCGGGCGACCCGGTGGGCGGGGGCGGCCGGGTCGACCCCGTCGCGGCGCTGACCACCGTGCCCGCGGGAGAATCGGCCCTGTCCGCGGGCGGGCGGTTCGTCCCCGACCCCTCGCCCCTGGGCTCGCTGGACGCCCTCCCGACCTGGGCGGTGGTCGGCGGCGCCGGGCTCCTGATCGTGATGTGCGTGCTGGCCGCCGCCGTCGTGCGCAACGGCCGCGCCCGCGACTGGCGCCCCGCCACCCCGGGCGAACCGGTCCCCTGACCCCGACCCGTGGCCGCCCCCATGCCCTTTCAACGCTGTGGTGGGTGACGGGTGGGGCTGTTGGGGGTCGAGCCACGGTCGGAGAGCGCATCATCTCCTTCGACCCCAGAGGCCGGAGCGAGCGTCCCCACCGCCCCGGCCACAAGGCGGTGGAGGCCGCACATACCTGCGGGCCCCGGCCGCAGGGGGTTGTCCACCCGCCTGGAAACCTCGGCCACAGCCGGAGGGCATCGCTGGGCCCCGCCGCAGGGGGTTCCCCACCCGACCGGGCTCCTCAGCCACAGCCGGAGGACATCACTGCTCCCTCCGCCCCAGGGGGTTCCCCACCCGACCGGGGCCCTGAGCCACAGCCGGAGGGCATCGCTGGGCCCCCGCCGCAGGGGGTTCCCCACCCGACCGGGCTCCTCAGCCACAGCCGGAGGACATCACTGCTCCCTCCGCCGCAGGGGGTTTCCCACCCGACCGGGGCCCTGAGCCACAGCCGGAGGGCATCGCTGGGCCCCCGCCGCGGGGGGTTCCCCACCCGACTTGGGTGGCCCGCCATAGCCGTGTCAGGCCAGTGGAGCCCCCGGCCCCAGGGGGTGTTCGCCGAGGTAGTTGTAGGTTTCCAAAAGGCCGGCCGCTTGGGAACGGCGGTCCGCGCCGGGTGGGCCCGGCCCCGGCCGCAGTCGGCGCCCGGCAGACCACCAGGGGGAATCGTTGGGCGCGCGTGGCGGGTGGTGGGGGTGTGACTGCCGGAGCCGGGTGCACCCGGAGCGCGCACACCCGCACCGCTTGGAAAGGTTGGGGGCGCCGGCGGCGGTGCGGGGGCTCCACGCTGGTGCCTACTCCCGCGGATGACCGCGGTACGGATGGGAGTGGGGGTGAAAGCCGCACGCACCCGCGGCCTCAGCCTCAGACCGGGCACAGGTCCGCGCCCCTCAGCCTCAGGGGGTGAAGGCCGCACACACCTACAGCCCCGAGCCTCAGGGGGTGTGGGGAGGAAGGACCGCGACCCCCGCCCCAGGGGGTGTTGCCGCACGTACCCGGAAGCCCGGCCCCAAACCGGGCACCGGACCGCACACCTCAGCTCTGGGGGGTGAAAGCTGTGCGTGCCCACAGCCCCGGGCCCCAGGGGGTGGGGGAAGAAGAACCGCGCGCCTCAGCCCTGGGGGTGAAGGCCGCGGGTACCCGCGGCATCAGCCAGTGGGGGTTGGGGGGAAGGATTGTGACCCCCGCCGCAGGGGGTGGAACGTGCACGTGCTCGCGATCCCCGCCCAGGCCCGGAGGAGAGACCGCGCACCTTCACCCCCGCCGTGGCCGGGGTCGCGGTCCTGTGTCCGGGTTGTGGCCGAGGCTGTGGGTATGTACCGCTTTCACCCCCTGGGGCAGGGGTCGCGGGCCCTCCTTCCCACACCCCCTGGGGTGGAGGTCGCGGTTCCTGTCTCCGAGGTGTGGCCGGGGTTGCGGGTACGTGCGGCAATACCCCCTAGGGCGGGGGTCGCGGTCATGCCTCCCCAACCCCCCTCTGGCTGTTGCCGCAGGAGCGCGCGGCTTTCACCCCCTACGGCCAGGGTCGCGGTCCTGTGCCCGGGCTGGGGCCAAGGTCGCAGGCACGTGCGGCTTTCACCCCCGGCACTGACCGGTACCGCGGTCATCCGCGGGAGTAGGCAACAGCGTGGAGCCCCCGCACCGCCGCCGGCGCCCCCAACCTTTCCAACCGGTGCAGGTGTGCGCACCTCGCGCGGACCCGCCCCCGGAAAGCGCACCCCCACCACCCACGGTGTGCGCCCAACGAAACCGCCCGGCGCTCTGCCGGACACCGACTGCGCGGGGACGGATCCACGCTCCGCGACTGTACCTTCACAAGCGATTCAGCTCTTGGAAACCAGTCACCTGTGGCTGCGACCACAGACCGCCCTTCCCAAGCGGTGACCGACCTGGAAACCTCACAGTCCGCCTCACCCCCTGGAGCCCGGGCCGAGTACCGCCCTACCCCAACCCCCTGGGGCCGGGGCAGGAAGCCACCCGCGGCCCTCACCCCCTGCGGCGGAGGAAGCAGCGATGCCCTCCGGCAGTGGCTCAGGGCCCCGATCGGGTGAGAAACCCCCTGCGGCGGAGGTAGCGGTTCGCCCTCCGGCAGTGGCTCAGGGCCCCGATCGGGTGAGAAACCCCCTGGGGCCGGGGCGGGAAGCCTCCTGCGGCCCTCACCTCCTGCGGCGGGGACTCAGCGATGCCCTCCGGCTGGGGCCAAGGGCCCCGGCCGGGTGAGGAACCCCCTGCCGCGCAGGAGGCGGTTCCCCCGCCGACCGTGGCCGACCGCCCCGCCCCGTCCCGGGGCCCCAGGACGGGCCCACCCCCACTCAGGCGCCCTCTTCCTCCACCAGGGCCAGCTGCACCTCCACCGGGTCCCGGCGGGAGATCCACAGGGCCCTCCCCGGCGGCATCCGGCGGGCCCGGATGCTGCCGAACAGCATCCCCTCCGACGGCGGCGAGGACAGCATGATGCTGGGCGTGTTCAGGTCGATCAGCGACCGGATGAACGGCTCGCCGCTCGCCCGGCCGAACCCGCCCGCCGCGTGCACCAGGATGACGTGCATGCCGATCTCCGCCCCCTGCGCCAGCATGGGCGCCAGCGGGGCCATGGGGCTGGATCCGCTGCCCGCCACCAGCTCGAAGTCGTCCACGATGACGAACAGCTCCGGCCCGTTCCACCAGTCGCGGAGCCGGATGCGGTCGGGTGTGATCTCGGGCCCGGGCATGCGCACCTGCATCGCCTGCGCGGCGGCCTGCATCATCTCCCGCACGCTGTCGCCCGTCACCGCGTACCCCAGCTGCATCTCCTTGGGGACGGCGTCGTAGAGCCTGCGCCTCTGGTCGCCCAGGACGACCCGGGCCTCCGAGGGCCCGTAGTGGCTCCGAATCGCGTTGGTGATGTGCCGGACGAGGTTGGTCTTGCCCGACTCGGTGTCGCCCACCACCAGCAGGTGGGGCGTGGCCCCGAAGTCGTGCCAGAAGGGCTGCATGCGCCGGCTCTCCAGGCCCAGCGGCACCCGCAGGACACCGCCGGTCCCCTCCAGGTCGGAGCCGGGCAGCTCGGCGGCCCGGAGCACGGCGGGCAGGGTCCGCACGGGCGGGGCGACCGGGCCGTCCCAGGCGTCCTTCACCCTGGTGACCAGCTCGCCCATGCCCGCGGCCACCGTCACCGCCTCCGGGATCCCGTCGGCCCGGGGCAGGCCGGTCAGGAAGTGGTGCTTGTCGTCGGTGATGCCGCGGCCGGGGATGCGGGGCACGGTCTGGGCGGCGCGCATGTGGACGAGCGAGTCGACCGGGTCGCCCAGCCGCAGCTCGAAGCGGCTGCCCATGAGGTCGCGGACGCTGGTGTTGAAGTCCGCCCACCGGGGCGAGGCCACCATGACGTGGATGCCGTAGTTGAGGCCGCGCTGCACCAGCTGGACGATGGAGGCGACCAGGTCCATGTTGTCCTGCCGGATGGTGCCCCAGCCGTCCACGATCAGGAACACGTCGCCGTGCCGCTCGTCCGCGAACTCGCCCGCCGCGCGCCGGGCCCGGTAGGTGGCCATGGAGTCGATCCCCTGCTCCGCGAAGAGCGTCTCGCGGTGGGTGAGGATCTCGTGCATCTCCATGACGGTCCGCACGATGCGCCGCTCGTCGGTGCGCGCGGCGACGCTGCCCATGTGGGGCAGGCCCTTGAGCGCCTGGAGCAGGCCGCCGCCGCAGTCGATGCCGTAGAACTGCACCTGGGCGGGGGTGTTGCGCAGCGCCAGCCCCAGGATGAACGACGCCAGCAGTGTGCTCTTGCCGCTCTGGGGCCCGCCCGCGATGCCGATGTGGCCGCCCGCTCCGGTGAGGTCGGCGACCAGGGGCTTGCGCTGGTGCTCGAAGGGCCGGTCCACGACTCCGACGGCGATCCGCAGCGAGCCCCGGTCGTCCCAGAGCACCCCGCCCTCGGGGATGGCGCTCCCGGTCATGAGGTGCAGCTCGTCCAGCAGCGGCGGCACGCCCAGCGGGGGCAGCCACACCTCGCGGGCGGCGGGCCCGTGCCCCGACAGGCGGTCCAGGGCGACCTCCAGCAGGGGGGTCTGCGCGTCCTGCGGCTGCTCCTCCACGACCTGTTCGGTGACGGTCTCCGACATGCGGACGGGCGCGTCCGTGAACAGGACCGTGTCGGCCTCCGCAGCGCCGCTGACGCGGACGGCGCGCGGGCTCACCCGGTAGGCCCCCGAGACGTAGGCGGCCTTGAAGCGGGTCAGCGTCTCGGTGTCGGTCTTGAGGAACCCGTTGCCCGGCGCCGACGGCAGCCGGTGGGCGTCGGGCACCCCCAGCACGCCCCGGCTCTCGATCGCGGAGAACGTCCGCAGCGCGATCCGGTAGGAGAGGTGGCTCTCCAGCTGGTGCATCCGCCCCTCGTCCAGGCGCTGGGACGCCAACAGCAGGTGGACGCCCAGGCTCCGCCCGAGCCGGCCGATCATCACGAACAGGTCCATGAAGTCCCGGTGGGCGGCCAGCAGCTCGCTGAACTCGTCCACCACCACGAACAGGGTCGGCAGCGGCTCCATGGACGGGTCGGACTCGCGCGCCCGCTCGTACTCGTGCACCGAGCTGTAGCCGCCCGACGCCCGCAGGTGCTCCTGGCGGCGGACCAGCTCGCCGTGCAGCGCGTCCTGCATGCGCTCCACCAGGATGGCCTCGTCGGCCAGGTTCGTGATCAGCGCCGAGGTGTGCCGCAGCCCGTCCAGGCCGATGAAGGTCGCGCCGCCCTTGAAGTCCACGAGGATGAAGTTGAGCGTCTCGGGGGTGTGCGTGAGCGCCAGCCCGAGCACGAGGGTGCGCAGCAGCTCGCTCTTGCCGGAGCCGGTGGCGCCGATCAGCATGCCGTGCGGGCCCATGCCGCCCAGCGCCGACTCCTTCAGGTCCAGTTCCAGGGGCGCCCCCTCCGAGGTCATGCCGATGGGGACCCGCAGCCGGTTCTTGGGGTGCAGCTCCCCCCACATCCGCTCCGGGTCGTGGGACCGCAGGTCCCGGATGCCCAACAGCGTGGTCAGCTCGAAGTCGGTCGTCAGCGGCTCCGTCACCTCCACGGCGGCGCCGCTGGCCCGGTAGGGGGCGAGCAGCCGCGCCAGGGAGCCGGCGCGGGACAGGCTGAGGGAGTCGGGGCGGCCGAGGTCCTCCTCGGTGTCCCGGCCGGTGTTGTCGCTGCCCAGCATGACCAACCGGGTGGGCTCCACCCGCAGCGCGAGGGTGTAGGGGTCGTCCTCGGGCGGCATGGGGTCGGCGACGTCCACGACCACGGCGTTGCGGTACCCGCCGCCGAGCAGGCGGGAGCCGGGCGGGATGCTCCCGCCGTCCACGACCACGACCACGAAGGGCTCCTCGCGCCCGGGGGCCGCGGCGGGGTCGAAGCGGGGCCGGTCGGCGAGCCCCTCCCCGAGGAGCTGTTCGAGCTCGATCGCGTCGGTGCAGAGCAGGCGGGCCGGCCCGGCGCCGTCGCGGACGGTGGGGTGCTGGTTGTGCGGCAGCCACTTCACCCAGGACCAGTTGGGCAGGGCCGCCGCCGAGGCGCACACGGCGATGCGCAGCTCGTCGTGGGAGTGGAAGACGGCGAGCTGGCCCAGGAGCGCGCGGGTCAGCGCCCGGGAGGCGGCCAGGTCGCCGCGCATGGTCACCCGGGCGTAGCCGCGCAGGTAGACCTGCACGGGCTGGTCCTCGACCGTGCCGTAGGCGCGGATGAAGCGGCGCAGGGCGTGCGCGCTGAGGGGTTCGAGGTCCTCCACCGGCTTGGACGCGACCGGGGAGATCTTCATGGACAGCGCCTGCTCGCCGACCGCGACGCGGACCTCGCCGAAGTCCTCGTCGTCGGCCCGGCGCTCCCACAGGCGCGAGGTGCGGACGATGGACCACAGGGCGTCGGGGTCGGGGGCGCGCCAGAGCATGGCGTCGCGCTGCTCGGTGACGACCTGGCGCAGCCGGGTGCGCATCTGCCGCAGGTAGCGCAGGTAGTCCCGCCGATCGTCGTTGAGCTTGGCGCGGCGCTCCAGGACCGCGCGCAGGTACTGCCCGCCGAGCATGAGGACGGCGCCGGCCAGCATCATGCCGCCCGCGATGAAGGGCATCACGCTGTTGCCCATGTTCCCCGGCCGGATGAACATCATGAGCATCGCGAGTGAAGTGAACGCCATCGGCATGTACATGAAGACCGAGGACATGCTGGACTGCTGCTCGGTCAGCTCCGGCGGCTCCTGGAGGGTGATCTCCCCCGAGGGCAGGTCGGGGCCGGGGCGCCTCGGCGGGCGCCGTACGCGGATGGTGCTCACGGGGGTGGGTCCTCCTTGGTGGGGCCGGTCGGGGCCGCTCGCGGATGCCGGAACGAGGAGACCACGGCAGGGTGAGCGGCAGGCCACGGGAAAAGCTACCGTTACGAAACAAGGTCACAAATTCGGATACATAAACCAACACAACACCAGAAACCGATATCTGAGTGTTAGTGTCTGTGCCGTTCCGTAGCCCCCCGTCGAACGGCCGCCGGATGTCCGATTCCTCCGCCGCCGACCCCTGCCGCCTCCTGATCCGCGCCCCCGGGCGCGCGTTCGAGATCGCGGCCCCGGTCGAGGTCCCCTTGTCCGAGATCATCCCCACCCTCGTGCTGTACGCCGAGGGCGACGACGGCGAGGACCTGGACGAGAGCGGCCTCGAACACGACGGGTGGGTCCTCCAGCAGCTGGGCGACGAGCCCCTGGACGAGGACGAGACCCTGGCGTCCCTGGGCCTGTGCCACGGGGAGACCCTGTACCTGCGGCCCCGGCGCGAGCAGCTGCCCCCGGTCCACTTCGACGACATCGTCGACGGGGTGGCCACGGGCATGGCGGAGCGGCCCGACCGCTGGTCGCCCGCCCACACCCGCGTCCTGCTCCAGGTCATGGGGCTGGTGGTGCTGCTGATCGGGCTCGGCGTGCTCACCGCCGGGGGCCGGAACCTGTTCACCGTCCTGGGCGCGACCGCCTCGGCGCTCCTCATGCTGCTGTCGGCCTGGGCCGCCTCGCGCGCCATGGCCGACCTCTCCGCGTCCACCGGCCTGGCCGGGTGCGCCACCCTGGCCATGGGGCTGGCGGGGGCGCTGGTCCCCACCGGGGAGCCGGGGACGCTGTTCACGGGCGCGGTGCTCCTGACCGCCTCGGTGACGGCGGCGGGCGCCAGCGTGCTCGGGGTCGCCGCGGTGGCGGGCTCCATCCCCTTCTTCGCCGGACTGTTCGTCGTCGAGGTGCTGGGCGCCGTCGCGGGGCTGCTCCTGATGTTCCTGCCGGGCACCTCCGTCCCGGACGCCGCCGCCCTGGTGGCGATGCTGGCGCTGTTCACCGGCACCTACGCCCCCCAGCTGGCCTTCCGGCTCTCCGGCCTGAAGCTCCCGGCGCTGCCGGCCAACCCCAAGCAGCTCCAGGAGGAGATCGACCCGCTCCCGGCCCGGCGGGTGCTGGACCGGACGCACCTGGCCGACCGGTTCCAGACCGCCCTGTACGCCTCCACCGGCGCCGTGATCACGGTGTGCGCGTGCGTCCTGGCCCTCACCCCGGGCTGGATCCCCAAGACGTTCGTGCTGATCCTGTGCCTGGTGATGCTGCTCCAGTCGCGCGGGCTCGGCAGCGCCTGGCAGCGCGCGCTGATGGTGGGCCCGCCCTGGGCCGCCCTGGGCGTGCTCGCCATCGCCCTGGCCTGGGGCGCGGAACCCCTGGGCCGCCTCCTGGCCGTGCTGGGCCTGTTCGCTGCCACGACGATCCTCGCGGTGGTCTCCTGGAGCCTGCCGGGGCGGCGGGCCCTGCCGCACTGGGGGCGGGCCGCGGAGATCATCCAGCTGATCCTGTGCGTGGCCCTGGTGCCCCTGGTACTGGCGCAGTTCGGGGTGTTCGGCCTCCTGCGCGGGATCGGGGGCTGACGTGCAGTCACGACGCGACCGGGTGATGGCCCACAACTTCACCGTGGGCCGGCTGGGAACGGCGATGCTGGAGGCCGACCCCGACGCCGTCGACGCGCCCATGCGCCGCACGCGCACCGGCACCTACGTCGGCATGGCCATCGGGGCGCTGATCTGCATCGGCTTCCTGGTCTTCGGCCTGATCTTCCCCGGCGGGGCCACCTCCTGGCGCCAGGAGGGGCGGATCGTCATCGACCGCGACGGCGGGGCCACGTACCTGTACTCGGGCGGTGTGCTGCGCCCCGTCGCCAACCTGGCGTCGGCCAAGCTGGCCGTGGGCGAGGGCGCCGCCACCTCCCTCGTCTCCCAGCGATCCCTGGAGGGGGAGACGATGGGCGGCCCGGTGGGCATCGCCGGGGCGCCCGACGGGCTCCCCGAGGCGGGCACCCAGGGCACCTGGCGCCTGTGCGCCGTGGCACCGGTCGGCGAGGAGGACGCGCCGCGCGGCAGGACCGCCCTGGTGGTCGGCGAGGCGCCCGACCCCTGGGTCGTCGGGTCCGGCGACGGCGTCCTCGTCTCCGGCCCGGACGGCACCCCGTACCTGCTGTGGCAGGGCACCCGGCTGCGCATGGACGAGGAGGCCGGGGGCGTGCAGGCCCTCGGCTACGGGACGACCCCCGCGCTGCCGGTGGACTCCGCCTTCCTCAACACGGTCCCCGAGGGCCCGGACCTGGTCGCCCCCGAGGTGGCCGGGGCCGGGGAGGAGGGCCGCGAGCTGGCGGGCTCCACCCGGTCGGTGGGCCAGGTGTTCGCGGTCTCCGCGCCCGGCCAGGAGGACCAGCACTACCTGCTCACCCGGGACGGGCTGGCCCCCCTGACGCTCACCCAGGCGCTGCTGCTGCTCGGCGACACCGCGGTCTCCGGTCCCGCCTACGGCGACGCCTCCCCCGAGCCCGTGCCGCTCGCGTCGGCCGAGGTGCACGCAAATCTCGCCGCCGACCCCGCCACCCCGGACGCGGCCCAGGGCCTGCCCCCCGCCCCGCCCACCGCGCTGGAGGTGGGCGCCGGGGTGCCCTGCCTGCGCTGGGAGGCGGACGGGTCGATGGCCATGACCATGGACGCGCCCTCCGGCATCCGGGCGTGGCCGGTCCAGGAGCGCCCGTTCGTGGAACCCGGGTGCCCCACTCCCGCCCTCGTCGGCATCCCCGCCGGACAGGGCGGCGTGGTCCGCGCGCGGCCCGTGGCGGGCACCGACGCGGCCCCGACCTACTACGTGGTGACGGACGCCGCGGCCAAGTACCCGGTCGCCGACACCGCCGCGCTGACGGCCCTGGGATACACGGAGGACGAGGCGGTGCCGCTGCCGACGTCGCTGCTCCGGGTCCTGCCCACCGGGCCGCTGCTGAGCCAGGAGGCCGCCTCGCTCCCCTTGGCGTCCTCCCCCCGAGGCGGGGGCACCGCCTGCCCCTAGCGCCCAACACCAGAGGAGATGCACATGTCGAGAACACGGAGTACCGATGAGGCCAACCGGCTCGCCCAGGAGGCGATGCAGGAGGCCTACACGCAGTGCAACAACATCTACCAGAACGTCGACGACACCCGTGACGGCCTGCGCGGGTCCTGGCAGGGCGCGGCCTCCAACCGCTACAGCGAGGCGCTGGTGGGCTGGTTGGAGGAGCTGCGGCTCATCACCAACGACATGAACCAGATGATCGGCACCTTCGGCGGCACGGTCCAGGCCATGAACGCCACCGAGGACCAGGCCATCCTGACCGGCTCCCGGTGGATGGACGACCTGAACCCGAACCAGTCGGGCTGACCCCGGGCGGCGGTCCCCGGAGCCCCCTCCACGCACCCCTACGACGGCAAGGCGGAACCCATGAACGGATTCGACGTCAGCTACGGCCATGTCGACGACGCGACGATGCGTCTGGGCCAGCAGACCGAAGCGGTCGCACGGCAGATCGAGGAGCTCGACGCCAAGATGCAGAAGCTCCTGGCCGACCTCGAAGGTGAGACCAAGGAGAACTACGAGGCGAAGGTGAAGTCCTGGCGGCTCAACGTCGCCGACATGCGCACCCTGCTGGGCAAGGCCCAGAACGCCCTGAACGACATCCGCAACAACTACTCCGGCACGGACCGCCGCGAGGCCATGAACTGGGCCTCCCTCCTCTGATCCGCCCGGAAGCCGGACCGGGCCGGGCGGTGCGCGCGATCGCGCCGCCCGGCCTCCCCGGGCCGGACCCGACCGTCCACGGGTCCGGCCCGCACCTCCCCTAGTTCGGATGACGCCCCCGTACGGGCGGCAAGGAGACCGAGAACGTGTCCGAATCGCTGTACGACTTTCGCGCCGCCCTCTCCGGTGAGCCGGAGACGCCCGTCGAGGGCGAGGAGGAGCAGGCCGAACTCCTCACCACCCTGTCCTCCCAGCAGACCGGGTCCGGTTCGGGGACGGGCGGGGCTCCGCTCAGCCTGAACCTGGCCACCGGCCTGCTCATGATGACCAACCGGTCGGGCACGGTCGAGGTGGACACGGCGGACCAGAGCGTGGTGATCGACCCCGAGTCCTCCTCCGTCGTGGAGCGGAACGGGGACCTCGTGCTGGGCGCCACCGCGGAGGCGTCGCCGCTCATGGCCGGCCGCCTCGTGGAGGGCCAGCGGCTCGAACCGATGGTCCAGGGCGTCCCCGCCTCCAGGGAGGAGACCACCGAGGGCGTGGTCGCCGAACCGGTGTCCGCGCCGCTGGAGGATCCGGTGCACGTGGTGTCCGTCCGCGCGCCCGAGCAGTCGGACCTGGTGGAGGCGACGCCCGCCCTGGAGGCGGAGCCGGTGTCCGCGGGCCTGCCCATGGTCGAGCAGGCCCGCCTGGAGCCCGTCATGGCGGGCATCCCCGCGGTCGAGGCCGAGCCGGTGTCCGCCCCCGTCGAAGCCGTCCCCATCAGCGCTCCCGGGGACGACGGCTCCGGGGACGGGGCCTCCGGCGCCGTCGGCCCGGTGGTCACCGTGGACCCCGAGACCGGTGAGACCGTCATCCTCGCCGAGGACCTGCGGATCACGGTCGGCCCCGAGGACGGCGCCGTCAGGATCGAGCCGTCGGACGAGAACGTCCCGCTGGGTCCCGACGCCCCTCCGGTCACCGTGGAGGCCGGCGGCCTCGTCATGACGATCGACCCGGCGACGGGGACCCTCGCGGTCGACCCGGTCAAGGGCGAGTTCGCGGACGTCACCGTCGAGATCGGCGACCTGCGCATCGTCATGGACGGCGAGACCGGCGAGGTCTCGGTCGACCCCGGGGACGGCACCGTCTCGGTCGACCCGGAGACCGGCCTGGTCACCATCGAGCCGGTGGGAGAGGACGAGGGCTCCGAGGACGACAAGGACGAGGGCTCCGAGGACGACGACGAGGACCGCCCCGCCGGGGACGGCGAGGGCGACGAGGGCTCCGAGGGGGAGCACGGCGGCCGCCCCGGCGGCGACGAGGAGGGTGACCGTCCCGGCGGCGAGGACCGGCCCGGCGGCGACGAGGAGGGCGTCACCGACGAGGACGACCACGAGCCCGGCGGGGACCGGGACCGTCCCGGCGGCGAGGACCGCCCCGGCGGTGAGGAGGGGTACGAGGGCGTGCACGGCCGCCCCGGCCAGGACCCCGGCACCTCGGGCGGGGCACCCGGCTCGGTCACCCCCGTGGGCTCGCACCCCGGCGGGGACCACGGCGGGGACGACGGGGAAGGCGTCCCCGACCACATCGACACCGAGGGCATGTACGGGCCCGCCCCGGAAACCCCCGTCGCCGACGACACCCCCGTCCTGGTCGGCGGCCCCACGCCCGGCGAACAGTCCGGTGACCGGACCGGGGGGTACGGCTCCACGGACCCGGGATCCGACCCGGAGGAGGACTCCGGCGAGAACCCGGAGAGTGTCCCCGACCCGATCGTCACCGAGGGCATGTACGGGCCCGCCCCGGACGCCCCCGCCGGGACCGGGGACGAACCGGTCGTGGTGGGCGAGCGCATCCCCCGGGAGGAGATCACCGGTGAGGGCGTCTCCGACCCGGCGACGCTCGACCCCACCGAGAGCACCGAGTTCGTCACCGAGGTCCCCGGCGGGGAGGAGGACGGCTCCACGACGGGCGGGGAGACCTCCGGTCCCGGAACGGAGACCACGGAAGGGCTCTCCCACCTCGACCCGGACAGCGTCCCGGACCCGATCGGGGGCGAGGGCCTGTACGGGCCGGCTCCGGACCCGACCCCCCAGCCGTCCGGCGGCGTGACCGGCACCGGTTCCGAGGACGAGGAAGAGGAGCCGGAGGAGGACGAGGAAGAGGAACCGGAGGAGGACGAGGACGGAGAGGGCGACGAGGACGGCGAGGACGGCGAAGGAGAGGGAGAGGACGAGGAGGACGGCGAGGACGAGGAAGAAGAAGAGGACGAGGAGGACGAGGACGGAGAGGGATCCGGCGGGAGCGGTGACGGCGAGGGCACCGGGGGCAACGGCGACGGCCCCCAGGAGGGCCAGGGCACCAAGATCGACGTCGACCGCCTGCGGTCCTTCCAGACGGAGTACGTGGACGGGCTCGACACCGCCCTGAACGCGCACGACGACAACTACTCCGTCTACGGCGGCAGCGGCACCGAGGGCCAGACCACCGGCGTCACCCTCCTCGGCAACCCGTCCGGGCTCGCCAGCGCGGGCCTCCTCGCCGGCAGCATCGACCAGTCCATGGGCAACCTCTTCAGGATCGTCAAGGACATCCGCAAGGAGCTCGACGACATCAGCGACCGCCTCGAGGTCAACATCATCGAGTTCGAGCAGCTGGAAGAGGACCAGGAGCTCAACGCGAGCCAGGTGGTCTACCTGATCGGGAGCCCGCCAGGCACGACCGGCAGCGGCGGCACCACCACCACGGCCCCCTGACAGCGCCACCGAGACCCGCCGAGACCCCGAGGAGGTCGGAGGAAGAGTGCCCGCACTGCACGAGATCATGAACATCGTCGCCGACGCCGAGGACGGGGGGAACCACCCCCCGATGCCGAGCGTGGACACGATCATCGGCAGCGGTGTCAACTGGGTGGACCACGGCCGGTACCACTTCGCCAAGGACACCAAGCCGTTCGTCGGCTTCGAGTTCGACTACGGCGGCCACGAGATGAACCGCTGGTGGCGCATGCGCAAGCCCGGCTACCAGACCTACTCGTCCGGCTACTACACGTACCAGATGCCCAACGGCTGGGACTACGCCGGCTACACGATGATCGAGGAGCTGTGGACCGGCCCCGAGTCGGCCGAGTCCAAGTTCCGCACGGCTCTGGCCACCCTCGCCGGCGTCATCCCCAACTCCATGCCCGGGACCGGTTCCACCACCTTCCACGGCCAGCCGGTCAAGGACCTCGTCACGCACCTGTCCGAGCTGAGCACCATGCTGGACACGCAGAGCGAGAAGATGCGCACCGCGTACAACGAGCTCGACGTTCCCGACGGGCCGATGACGGGTTCGGCGGCGTCCGCCTACGCGGCCCGGCTCTACGACTTCGCCCTGCGCCTGCGGGACCTGAGGCGCCAGGTCGACAACAACCACGAAGCGCTCAAGGAGGTCATGGACCCGATCCGCCGCAAGGCGGTCGCGCTCCAGGACGCGGTGACGAATGCGCTGAACAATCCGCAAAGCGGCATGCGGCGGATCCTGGACGACTGGTACTTCAACGTGACCACCGGCCGCGAGCAGTGGAACAGCGCCCGCGGACAGTTCCAGATCCCCATCCACGCGGACCCGCCGGTCTACGGGATCGTCGGCGACGACATCACGGACAGCAACGTCAACAACGAGCTGAAGAACCGGTGGCGCGAGCAGTTCGAGGGCGTCTTCACGGCCGCGTCCGAGCTGTACAACAAGATGGAGGAGATGTACAAGAGGGCGCACACCGACCTCAACATCATCGAGGACCCCAAGGGCGGCCTGCCGCTGAGCATGGTCCCCGACATCAACGACACCGACAACCCGTACGACGACATGTTCGGCGACGGCGACGGTGAGGGGGAGGGTCCTCCGGAGATCAAGATCGACTGGGGCGACGGCCCGCCCGGGGGCGAGGGCCCCGACATCCCCGACTGGATGGAGGAGCCGCCCCCCGGCTACGGGGGCCCGGACGACCTCAACTACGAGGGTCCCGGGGAGGGCCCGCCCGACTACGAGGGCGGCCCCGACGACGGCGGGAACTACGGCAGCGGAGGGCCGGGGCCCGAGACCGTCCGCCTGGAGGGGCCGCCCGACCCGGGCAGCGACTACCCCGGGGGCGACGGCACCGGCCCCGGCGGCGAGGTGCCGCCGGGCGGCGTGGTGCCCCCTCCCGGGAGCGTGGCACCCCCTCCCCCGTTGGGTCTCAACGGCCCGGGCGACGTCAACGGCCCCGTCGGCGTCAACGGTCCGGGGGGACCCGGCGGCACCGTCCCGCCGCCCCCCGGCCTGGGCACCGACTTCCCCCAGGGGGGCGGTCCCGTCCCGGGCGGCGTGATCCCACCTCCCCCGCCGCTGGGCCTCAACGGCCCCGGTTCGGGCGGCGGCACCGGCCGCCGCAACGGCGGGGCGAACCTCCCGCCGCCCACCGGCCTGGCGGTGGACCCGGCGACGGGCCTGCCGATCGACCCGGACACCGGGCGGCCCTTCCCCGTCGACCCCGCGACGGGTCGGCCCTTCGACCCCGACACCGGCCTGCCCATCAACTTCGACCCGGAGACGGGCCGGGTCACACCGATCGACCCGGTCACCGGCGAGCCCGTGTCCCCGGACGGGGGCAGCCGCCTCGAACTCGACCCCGAGACCGGCCTGCCGATCGACCCGGACACCGGGCGGCCCTTCCCGGTCGATCCCGAGACCGGCCTGCCCTACAACCCC
Source organism: Nocardiopsis changdeensis (assembly GCF_018316655.1). Classification (GTDB taxonomy): domain Bacteria; phylum Actinomycetota; class Actinomycetes; order Streptosporangiales; family Streptosporangiaceae; genus Nocardiopsis; species Nocardiopsis changdeensis. The sequence goes on from NZ_CP074133.1 coordinate 4,481,068, forward strand.
GACACCGGCCTGCCCATCGACTACGACCCGGAGACCGGGCAGGTCCACCCCGTGGACCCGGTCACCGGGGGTCCGGTGTCCCCCGACCCCGGACTGCCGATCACCTACGACCCCGAGACCGGCCTCCCCCTGCCGCTCGACCCCGTCACCGGCGAACCGGTCACCGGCGACGGCGGGACGCGGCTGGACATGGACCCGGCGACGGGACTGCCCATCGACCCCGAGACGGGGAGGCCGTTCCCGGTCGACCCCGACACCGGGCTCCCCTACAACCCCGACACGGGGATGCCCATCGACTACGACCCGGTGACCGGCCTCCCGGCCCCCGTCGACCCCGTCACCGGGCAGCCGCTGCCGCCCGACTCCTTCACCCCGCCGCCGATCGACCCGGGCCTGGACACCAACTTCCCCGGCGGCGGGGAGGACGTCCCGATCAACCCCGTCACGGGGGAGCCCGCGGAGGTCGATCCGGTCACCGGACTGCCCTACCCCGTCGACCCGGACACGGGCGAGGCGATCAAGGGCGGGTTCGAGGGACCGTCGGAGGAGGTGGAGTACCCGCCGCCGCGCTTCGAGAGCGGCGGGCCCGAGGGCCTCAACTACGGCGGCTACGGCAGCGGCAACGACTCCTCGGGCGGCGGGGGCGGGAACGGCTCCGACTCCTCGGACCGCACCCAGATGTTCGCCGCGCCCACCGGCGCGGGCGGGCCCCAGGTCCAGGCCGAGGGGGGCGGGGGCCCGGGCGCCGCGGGCGCGGGCGGCCCCGGGGGCGCCGCGGGCCAGCAGAACATGAACGGGATGGGCTCGCCGATGATGTCGCCCATGATGCCGCCGATGGGCGGTATGGGCGGTGGCGGCGGTGCCGAGAACCGCGACCGCAACCGGACCACCTGGCTCTCCGAGGACGAGAAGGTCTGGGGGACCGACAAGAACCAGCAGCGGGCCACGCTCGGACGGCCCGTGCCCGGACAGCAGAAGAAGGGGGCCCAGCGCCATGAGCTCATCGATGCGGGAGCAGATGGAGGCCGAACTGGAACGGCTTCACACGACGATGAGGGAACTCTCGGACGCAAGCGCAAGCCTGGAGTCGGCAACCGAAGAGGCCGTGGCCAAGAACAGGCTGGTGGCCGCGACGGTGGACGGGACGGGTCGTCTGACTGAGCTGAAGTTCCACACCGAGGGGTACCGGACCATGGCCCCGGCGGAGCTGTCCGCGGCCATCGTCGAGGTCGTCGGCCGCGCGCAGAAGCAGATGGCGGACCGCGTCGCGCAGGCCTACGAGGCCTTCATGCCCGAGGGCATCGACACGCAGGCGGCGATACGGGGCGACCTCGACCCCGAGGAGACGCTGCGCCGCATGGGCGTCTCCCTGGACGACCTCGGGTGAGGGCCCGGCGCCGCCGGACACGGATTCGAAGGAGGAACCGATGACAGCACCGGGACGAGGCCTGTCGGCCTTCCCTGAGGGCATCAGGAGGAACGGCTCGCGGATCTACGACGCGGCCGACTACACGGACGAGCTCATCGCCCACACCCGCGCCGCGCGCGAACCGCTCGGCGTCCCGTGGGGGACCAAGGGCGAGTACGCGGAGCAGATGCAGAAGAACATCGGCGAGGCGGAGGAGGTCCTGTACACCCTGCTGGACCTCATCGCCGTGGCCCAGCGCCAGGCCGCGGACGGGACCCTCAATATGGGCGGCAGCTTCCAGGGGACCGAGGACGCCAACATCGACCTCGGCGGGACCTTCACCCCCGGAGGACGCAGATGAGCCCGAACCCCGCCTCCGGGGCCCCCGTCCCCGAGGAGGCGCCGGGCGCGGCCGCCCGGCCCGCCCCGGCCTCCGCGGCGCCCGCCGCGGAGGACTTCGGCGCGGCCCTCAACGGCGGGGCCCCCGCCGCCGAACAGTCCGCCGAGAGGGCGGCCGGACAGGCCACCGCGGCGGCCCCGGCCCCGGAGGCCCCCCGGGAGCAGGAGGGCCCCGGCCCCGAGGGCCCCGCCCGCCGGGTGGGCTCGGTGGTCGGCGCCGACCGCGAGGCCGCCGCCGAGGCGGAGCCCGCGCTGGACCGGCCCGGGGCGCCGATGCTGGCGGGCGCCGCCATCGCCGGGCTGATCCTGGTCGCGGCGCCCTTCGCCGTGGTGACCGGCACCGGCGGGGGCCCGGTGTCCCTGGACGTCATGGCGGGCGGTGAGCCGGTGTCCCCCGCCCTCTCCGGGCAGGCGCAGGCCGGCGCCCAGGCCGGCGGGCAGACGGGTGGACAGCCCGGCGGGCAGGCCGGCGGCGACACCGGGAGCGGCCAGTCGGTGCCGGCGGGCGGGGAGGGTGGCGGCTCCCCCGTCACCGACACCGCCCCCGACACCGGCTACGTCCCGGAGGTCCAGCCCGACCTGCGCGCCCCCACCATGCCCGACCCCGGCGACACGGTCGGCGGCTCCGCCGTGCAGACCTCGACCCCCGACCGGGGGTCCGCGCCGGAGGCCGAACCGCCCGCCGCCGAGGGCGCGGAGGCGGACACCGGCGCGGTGGCCGCGTCCGACGGCAGCGGGGACACCGCCGGCGACACCGCCGGGGACCCCGCCTCCGACACCGCCGGAGACGGCGGGGACTCCGCCGGGGAGGCGGAGGCGGAGACCGGCACCGACGCCGCGGCGGATCCCCCCGCGGGGGAGGACGCCGCCGGAGCGGAGGGCGGGCCCCCCGCCCAGGAGGGCGACGCCGCGGACGGGGCGGCCGCGGGCGCCCAGGAGGGCCGCGGCGAGGAGTCCGCGGCCGAGGCGTTCTCCGACACGGGCTCCGCCGGGGACGGTGCCGGGCAGACGGCACCGCAGGACTCCGGGGACGCCGCGCAGAACGCGAACGCGGCCGACCCCGCCGGGCCGCAGGACCCCGGGGTCCCCCAGGACCCGAGCGCGGCGAACGGCGGAGACTCCTCCGTCCTGGGGGGCGTCGCCGAGCGCTTCGCCCCCACCGACGGCTCCTACCTCGCCGTGGCCGGGCCCGGCTGCCCGGCGCTCCCCGGCGCCTCCTACGGCCACGAGGGCCGGTGGGGCGGAGCCGAGGACGCGGACGAGGGCTGGGCGACCCGGCCCGGGGGCTACGACGGCGAGGGGTGCGCGGGCGAGTACGACGCCCTCCCCGTGTCCGGCGACCCCGAGCAGGGGAACGGGCAGTACGCGGTGTGGTCCTTCGTGCCCGGGCGGGAGGGCGTCTCCTGCGAGCTGTACGTCCACGTCCCCGACGACGAGAGCCCCCTGTGGCTGGCCCCCGGCGAGGCCCGGTACCTGATCCGGCCGGGTGTGGGCACCGAGCAGCCGCCCGTGGCGGTGTTCGGCTTCGACCAGTCGCAGGTCCGCGGCGGCTGGGTCCAGGTCACCGGCTTCGTCACCCCCGCCGCGGAGTTCACCGTCGAACTGACCAACGCGGGCGCCGACCCCCTGGCGGCGCAGGAGGGCGCGAGCGCCCACGTCGCCGCGTCGGCCGTGCGCGCCTCCTGCCCCTGACACCCCGGCGGGGCGGCCCTGCGGGCCGCCCCGCCCTCCCCCACCCGGGCCGCGGCGCGGCCGGACGAACAAGGAAGGCACCGATGAGCAGGCAGCTCCTCACCGTCAACCCCGGCGCCCAGGGAGCGCACGAGACGATCACCGCGGCGCTGGAGGAGGCCTCCGGCGGCGCGCTGATCACCATCGCGCCCGGCAGGTACGAGGAGAGCCTCGTCCTGCGGGAGGTCGTCACCCTGGTCGCCCGCGACGGCCGCGGGAGCGTGGAGGTGATCAGTCCGTCCGGGAGCGCCGTGCTCTCAGGCGCGGAGGCGGTCAAGCTCTCGGGTCTCGTCCTGCGCGGCCGCGACGAGGAACGGCCCACGGTGGACATCCCCGCGGGCCAGGTCGAGATGGCCGACTGCGAGGTCGTCGGCGCCTCCTGGGCCGCGGTGTCGGTGCGCGGGACGGGCGCCGTCGCCATGCGCGACAGCCGGGTGAGCTGCGCCGGGGGCGCCGGGGTGGTCATCGTCTCCCCCGGGCTCAGCCTCATCGAGGAGTGCGTGGTCGAGGACGTCGGGACCAGCGCCCTGGTCATCGGGGAGCAGGGGCGGCCGACGGTCCGGTCCTGCGTGTTCCGCGACGCCGGGGGCAACGGGCTGTTCGCCAGCGGCGACGCCTCGGGCACCCTGGAGGGCTGCGAGATCACGGCGACCGGCAAGCCCGGCGTGGCCCTGGAGGACGGGGCCGCCACGACCCTGCGCGGCCTGTACGTGCACCGCACGGAGAAGGACGGCATCGCCCTGTCCAGCCAGGCGCGCCCGGTGGTCGAGGACTGCACGGTCGAGGAGGTCGGCGGCGACGGGATCGTGGTCCGCGGCAGCTGCGACCCCCAGGTGGCCCGGACCCGGTCGGTGCGCGTGAAGGGCGCCGGGGTGCACGTCACCGAGCGGGCCCGCGGCGTGTTCACCGACTGCGAGGTGGAGGAGTCCGGGGGGGACGCGGTCCGCTCCGGGGGGCGCGCGTCCACGGCGTTCCTGGGCCTGCGGGTGCGGGGCGGCCGCGGCCTGCTGCTGGCCGAGGACAGCGTCGTGGAGTTCGACCGCGGCGAGGTCGGCGGCACCGGCGGACACGGCATCGTCATCACCGGCGGGGCGCCGTTCCTGCGGGGCATGGCGGTGTCGGACACCGACGGGCACGGGGCCCTGCTGGAGGGCTCGGCCCGCGGCCGGCTGGAGGGGATGACCTTCGAGCGGACCCGCAGCGCCTCCGTGGCGGTGCGCGAGGGCGGCCGCCTGGAACTGGAGGGGGCGCGCATCGCGGAGAGCCGCGACGCGGGCGTGGCCGTGGGCCCGGACGGCGAGGCGGACCTGCGCGACTGCGAGGTCTCCGCGTCGGCGGGGGACGGGGTGTCGGTGCGCGGCGGCAGCCGCGCGACGGTGCTGCGCACCCGGGTGCGGGAGGGCAGGCGCAACGGCGTGCTGCTGGCCGCCGGTGCGCGGGCCACCCTGCGCCGGTGCGAGGTGTTCGGCAACCGCGCCGACGGCGTCCTGGTCCACTCCACCGAGGAGGTGGTGGTGGAGGACTGCACGGTGCGCGACAACGGGCGTTCGGGGCTGCGCCAGACCGTGGCCAGCGAGCAGGCCCGCACCGAGGACCTGTTCAGCCAGGGCAACGGCTCGCCCGACGCGTTCGGCGAGCAGGCGGGCACCGCCGTCCCCCTGGCGCCGCTGCCGGAGGAGGAGGGCGCGGGCGGGGAGGAGGCCGCCGCCGGCCCGATGCTGGAGCTGGACGCCCTGATCGGCCTGGGCAACGTCAAACAGGAGGTGCGGACCCTCATCACCCGCAACCAGATGGCACAGCGGCGGGCGGAGATGGGCCTGCCCACCCCGCCGATGAGCCGCCACCTGGTCTTCGGCGGCGCTCCCGGCACCGGCAAGACGACGGTCGCCCGCCTGTACGGGCGCATCCTGGCCGAGCTGGACGTGCTGCGCTACGGACACGTGGTGGAGGTGGCCCGGGCCGACCTGGTCTCGCAGTACGTGGGCGGGACCGCGATCAAGACGACCGAGGTGTTCGAGCAGGCCAAGGGGGGCGTCCTCTTCATCGACGAGGCGTACACCCTCTCCAGCGGCGGCGACGGGGGCAAGGGCCCCGACTTCGGCAAGGAGGCCATCGACACGCTGGTCAAGCTCATGGAGGACCACCGCGACGAGGTGGCGGTGATCGTCGCCGGGTACACCGAGGACATGGACCGCTTCCTGGCGGCCAACCCCGGCCTGGCGTCGCGGTTCAGCAAGACCATCGAGTTCGTCAACTACGAGGTGGGCGAGCTGGTGGAGATCGTGCGCCGGCTCTGCGAGGGGCACAGCTACCGGCTGGCCCCGGAGACGGAGGCCGCCCTGGCGGGGATGTTCGAGAGGATGCCCAAGGGGCCGAACTTCGGCAACGCCCGCGAGGCCCGCAAGGTGTTCGAGGAGATGATCGACCGCCAGGCGAACCGCCTGGGCGCCTCCTCCCCCGAGGACCACGAATCGCTGACCCTGCTGCTGCCGGAGGACCTGGGGGCGGGGGCGGTGGAGGAGGACTCCCCCGCCGACCGCGACCGGCAGATCACCGAGCTGCGCGAGGAGCTGGACGCCCTGGTGGGCCTGGCGCAGGTCAAGGACACCGTCAACGACCTGGCGAACCTGCTGCTCATGGCGGAGCAGCGCAGGTCGATGGGGCTGCCCGTGTCCTCGATGAGCCACCACCTGGTCTTCACCGGTCCCCCCGGTACCGGTAAGACCACGGTGGCGCGCCTGTACGGGAGGCTGCTGCACACGCTGGGGGTGCTGCCGGGCGACCACGTCGTGGAGGCCGCCCGGTCGGACCTCGTGGGGCGCTACGTCGGGCACACGGCCCAGCTCACCGCGGAGGTGTTCGAGCGGGCCCGGGGCGGTGTGCTCTTCGTGGACGAGGCCTACACCCTCACGCCCAAGGGGGAGGGCAACGACTTCGGCCAGGAGGCCGTGGACACGCTGCTGAAGCTGATGGAGGACCACCGCGACGAGGTCGCGGTGATCGTCGCCGGGTACCCGGCCGAGATGGACCGGTTCATGGACTCCAACCCCGGTCTGGCCTCCCGGTTCAACCACCGGGTGGAGTTCCCGTCCTACGACGACGGCGAGCTGGTCACCATCGTCACCCGCATGGCGGCGTCCTCGGGGTACGAGTGCGGGCCCGAGACGCTGGCGGCGCTCGCGGCGCACTTCGCCACGGTGGAGCGGGACGGCTCGTTCGGCAACGCCCGTTACGCCCGTCAGGTGCTGGAGCGGATGATCACCCGCCAGGCGGGCCGCCTGGTGGGGCTGGGCGCCTCGGCGACCCGGGAGGACTTCACCGCGCTGCTGCCCGCCGACGTGCCCTGACCCGCACGGCACCGCCCCGGCGCACCGTCCGCGCCGGGGCGGTCTCATGCCCGGCCCACGCCGAAGGGCCCTGCCGGAGCCGCGGCGGAACGGGGCGGCGACGGCTCCCGACACCCGGCGGCCCCCGCTCGGGCGGACGTCAGCCCGGCGGTCCTCCCCCGGAAGCGCGGCCGGAGCCGCGGCGGAACGGGGCGGCGACGGTCCCGGCGCCCGATGGGCTCCCGGGCGGGCGTCAGCCCGGTGGTCCGCACCGGGAGCGCGGAACAGGGCGCCGGCGGCCCCGGCACCCGGACCACCCGGGCGGGGGTCAGCCCGGCGGCGGGCCGCCGGGGGCGCGGGCCGTGTGTTCGAGCACGCGGATCGCCAGCTGCACCCGGTTGGTGACGTGCAGCTTCGCGTACAGGTTGCCGAGGTGGGTCTTCACCGTCGCCACGCTCAGGCCGAGCTCCTCGGCGATCTCGGCGTTGGTCCGGCCCTCGGCGACGAGCCGTCCGACCTCCCACTCCCGCGAGGTCACGTACCCGGGCGGCCCGGCGGGGTCCGGGTCCGCGGCCTCCGCCGCCCCGCCCCCGGTCCCGCCGTTGGCCGCGGCCAGCGCCACGAGCCGGGACAGGACACTGGGCGAGAACACCGGCCGGCCGCGCGCCGCGTCGTGGATCGCCGTCACCACGGTCTCCGGCGGGGACTCCTTGAGCAGGAACGACACCGCGCCCCCGCGCAGCGCCTCCAGGAGGTAGTCGTCCGTGTCGAAGGCGGTCAGGACGATGACGCGCGCCCGGGAGCCCGCCGCCCGCAGCTCCCGGACGGCCTCCAGGCCGTCGGTGCCGGGCATGCGCACGTCCATGAGGACCACGTCCGGGTCCAGCGCCGCGACCTGGGCCACCGCCCCCGCCCCGTCCGATGCCTCGCCCACGACGGCGATGCCGTCGGTGCCGTCGACCATCAGCCGCAGGCCGGCGCGCATCAGCGCCTCGTCGTCCACGATGAGCACCCGCACGGCGGGCTCTCCCGAGCCCCCGGTCAACGCCGCCACGGGACCCTCACCTCCACCTCGAACCGGTCGCCCACGCCACCGTACCCGGTGGTGCCCCCCAGCAGCTGCGCGCGCTCGGCGACACCGATGAGCCCGAGCCCGGTTCCCTGGGCCGGGGGCGCGCCGCCGGCCAGGGGGTTGGAGGCGCGCACCGACAGCTCGTCGCCCTCGCGGGCGAACACGAGGGTCACCGGCTCCCCCGGCGCGTGCTTGCGCGCGTTCATGAGCAGCTCGGAGGTGATCCTCGCCAGCGACACGGCGGTCGTGGGGGACAGCGATCCGAGGTCTTCGGGGGCCAGTCCGTGCCATCGCGCCTCGACCGGCCGCCCGGCGGCGCGCGCCTCCTCGATCAGGTCGGTGACGGCCCCGGGGGCGGGCAGCGGCGCGGTGTCGGGGTGCGACGGGCCGTCGTCCCCGACGGCCCGCAGCGCCGAGAGCACCTCGCGCAGGACGCCGTTCGCGTCCGCCGCGGCGTCCCTGACCGTGCGGGCCGCCTCGCTCATCCGGTCCGGCGGCAGGTCGGAGCGGTAGGCCAGGGCGCCCGCGTGCATGGCGATGATCGCGAGCTGGTGGGAGAGGCCGTCGTGCATGTCCCGCGCGATGGCGTTGCGCTCCTCGGCGCGGGTCCGGGCGATGTCGGCGCTGCGGCCGCGCTCCGTCGCGACCCGGGCGCGCTCGGCGGCTTCGGCCCGCTCCTCCAGGCTGGCCAGCAGCGCCTCCCGCGTGCCCAGGGCGTAGCCCCACAACAGCGGGACCGCCGTGCAGAGCGCGAGGGCGGGGACCACGAAGAGGAGGGGCTCCTGCGGGATCCCGGTGAGGTCGGCGTACAGCCACGAGAACGCCGTGCCCGCGCCCACCGTGCCCGCCATGACCAGGCCGGCCAGGGGGTAGGAGCGCCGGGCCCCCAGCCGCACGATCGCGACGGCGCACGCGGGCAGCGCCCAGGCGCTGACGATCCCGGCGGGGATGAGGAGGAGGTTGCCCGTCCGGGACCGGTGGACGGGACCCACGGCGACGCAGGCGACCAGGCCCACCAGCGCGTCCACCAGCAGGAACACGATCATCACCACGGGTTCGCCGGGTTCGGGCTCTTCGAGCTGGAAGCCGAGCACCAGGAGGAAGAGGAGCGGTCCCAGCAGGCTGCACAGCACCGAGACGAACACGGCGCGCACGCCGCGCCGCCGGTGGAACGCGCGCCTTCGGCGCGTGTCCGGTCCGGGCGCCTGCATCACGGATTCGGTCACGCCGCCATCCTAGGGACGGCGCCGGGCGCACCGGATCAACCGATCGGCTGATGCGCCTCCGCCGCGCGGATGAGGCGCGGTCCTGGTCCGAACGACCGATCCGCCGCGCGGCGCGGGCGGGCAGCCTGGGGGCATGACCGCAGAAACCCTTCCTGTGCGGCCCCGCCCGAACACGGGGCTGCCGTACCACCGGCTCACCCTCCTCGAACACCGCACGTCCCGGTGGTGGCGGCCGCTGGCGACCGTCGCCGTGGCCTGTGCGCTGTTCGTGGTGCTCGGCCTCCTGAGCGTCGTGGTCCTGCCCCTGGCCTCGATGTTCGTGACGTGGCTGCCCGAGCCGTCGGACGCCGACTCCTTCGCCCTGGACAACCCGACCGACGTGCTCCTCACCTTCGGGATGCTGGCCCTGATGATCCCGGCGGTCCTCCTCGGCGCGCGCTGGGGCGGCGGCCGTTCGCGGATCCTCCACTCGGTCGCGGGCCGGCTGCGCTGGCGGATGATGCTCACGGCGGCCGCCGTCCTCGTGCCGCTCTACGCGGCCGTGTACTGGGGGGCGTTCCTGCTCGACCCGCCCGCCGACGCCTCGGTGCCGCGGGCGGACCCCATGCTCGTCGTCGGGCTCCTGCTCTGCCTGGCGCTGGTCCCGTTGCAGTGCGCGGCCGAGGAGTACGCGTTCCGGGGCCTGCCGCAGCAGGTCCTGGGCACCTGGCTGCGCTCGCCCCTGTGGGGGATCGTGCTCCCGGTGCCGCTGTTCATGCTCGGGCACGGCTACGACTGGGTGGGCCAGGTGGACATCGCGGTCTTCGCGCTGTGCATGGGCTTCCTCGTGTGGAAGAGCGGGGGCCTGGAGCTGGCGATCGCCGTCCACACCGCGAACAACCTGACGCTGCTCCTGGCGGCGCCGTTCAGCCCCTCGTCCCTGGACCAGGGCGCGGTGGACCCCGCCACCCTCCTGATCTCGGTGCCGCTCACCCTCGTGTCCACCGCCGGCCTGGCCCTCTGGTTCTCACGCGTCCACGGGCTGCGGCCGTTCGAGCCGCTCCGGGGGACGGGCGGGGCGCAGACCGTCCCCGCTCCCGACGCCCTCCCCCGCGAGGCGCGGCCGGCCGCCCCGTCCCTCTGAGCACATGTGCCGGTAGCGCCCCGCCCCGGTGGCCGGACACGGTGCCCCGCCCCGCTCTCCCCCGGGGCGCGGGCACCGTCCGCCGTTCAGGGGGAGGGCACGGCCCCGGGGGCCGCGGACACCCCCTCCGCGGGGCGTCGGCGGAGGCGCCACAGGCGGGTGCCCGCCACTGCGGCACAGACCAGGGCGGCCGAGACCAGCAGGACCAGTTCGGCGGGGACGCCGTAGAACCGCTGCAGCCAGGTCCCCTCCCGTCCGCCCATCACGAACGTCACCGCCGGGTCGAAGGCGGCCAGGGCCAGCGGCGGCAGGGCGTAGGGCGCCAGGCGGACCGCCGCCCGCCACCGGGGCCGGCCCGCGCGGGCCGCCGCCCAGGCCGGGGCGCGCAGCACCCCGCGCACACCCAGGGCGAGCACCGCGAGGGTGGCCGCGCCCAGGACGGCGTCCACCTTCCACAACACCGAGTCCGCCGGGGCGGGTGTCCGCCCCTCGGTCAGGTCGATCAGCCCCTCGGCCAGGGCCCAGGTGTCCTCCTCGGTGAGCGCGATGCCGACGTTGGTCAGGACGGCCACGCCGTACCCGGTCTCCGGGACGAGGACCTGGTAGGCGGTGTGCGTGGAGTTCGTGCCGCCGTGCCAGACCTGGACCCGGGACGCCCCGTCGGCGGGGCCGCGGCGCATCCAGCCGAGCCCGGTGCGCCCGTTGGGCGCGGAGGGCGTGTGCGCCTCCTCCACCGTCTCCGGCGAGACGACGCGGGGCCCGCCCGGGACGGCGCCGCCGTTGAGGTGGAGCAGCAGCCAGCGGGCCATGTCGTCGGCGGTGGAGACCATGTCGCCCGACCCGGTGGCGAAGTGCGCGGGCTCGGCCACGGGCAGGTTCAGGCCGTAGGCGCGGAAGTGGCCGGGCGCCGTCCGGGCCCCGTCGGAGGCCGACCGGGTGTCGGCCATCCCGGCCGGGGCCAGGACGGCGCGCTCCAGGTACGCGGTGAAGGGTTCGCCGGTGACGGTCTCCACCAGGCGGGCCGCGACGTGGTAGTTGGGGTTGTGGTAGTTCCACTCCCGGCCCGGGGCCGCGGCGAGCCGGGCTCCGGACAGGCGGTCCACGGCCTCGGCGAGGGTGGCGGGTTCGGGGCCGTCGGGCAGGCCGAGGTCGTGCAGCCCCGAGCTCTGGTCGAGGACCTGGCGGACGGTGATGTCCGCGCCGCGGGGGTCGGCGGTGGCGAACCCGGGCAGGTGCTCGCGCACCGGGTCGTCGAGGCCCAGGGCCCCCTCCTCGACCAGGCGCAGGACGGCCAGCGCCGTCATGGACTTGCTCAGCGAGGCGACGGGCAGCGGGGTGTCGGTGCGCAGCGGGCGGCCGTGGCCGTCGCGGCCGTGGGCGCCGGTGTGCACGACCCGGTCGCCGTGGACCACCGCGAAGGCCGCGCCGGGCAGGCCGGTGCGTTCCAGGTGGTCGGCGACGAAGGCGTCCAGTTCGGCGGGGGCGGGTCCGGCCGGGGCCGCGGAGGCCGGGGGCGCCGGGGCCAGGACGGCCAGGCAGGCCAGGGCCGCGGCGGCGAGGGCGGTGCTCTTGAAGGGCATGCGGAGGACGGTAGGTCCCGGGCCCGGGGGCGGGCCTCCCCCGAACGGGTGCGGGTGGGGCGGGCGACCGGCACTTTCGGGTGAGGCGGCCGGGGCCGGGGCGCGCGTAGCCTGGGCCGGTGCACAGAGGACGAGGGCCCGACACGCTTCGGGCGGGACTGCTGGCCGCGGCGACCGCGGCCGCGTGCGCGTTCCCGGTGACCGATCCGTCCGCCCTGCCCTGGCCCTCGCTCGCGGTGGCGGCGGCCGCTGCGGCCGCGGGCCGGTGGGGCCCGTACGGGCGCCCGGGGGCGGTGCTCGCCGGGGTGTGCGCCGCGGCCTGGCCGGCGGCGGCGCTCGTGCGGGGGGCCGACCCGACGCTCACCGCCGCGCAGGCCGGGTTCGCGGTGCTGTGCACGGTGCTGCCGTGGCTGGTGGGGCGTGCGCTGCGGTACCGGTCGGAGGTCACCGACCTGGGATGGCGCCGGGCCGAGCTGCTCGAACGCGAACGCGCGCTGGTGGCGGCCCGGGAGCGCGCCCGGACCCGGGAGCGGATCGCGGCGCGCATGCACGACTCCCTGGGCCACGACCTCAGCCTGCTGGCGGTCCGGGCCGGGGCCCTGGAGGTGGCCGAGGGCCTGTCGCCGCAGGACTACCGGCGCGGCGCCGCGGAGCTGGGCGCCGGGGCCATCGGCGCGGTCGAGCGGTTGCAGGAGATCATCGGCCTGCTCGACGGGCCCGACACGGACCCCGAAGGCACGGCCGAGCACCGGGCTCCCGGGATCCCCAGGGCCGGCGGAGCGGTCGGCCCCGACGCCCTGGAGGGGCTGCTGGCGGGGGCGCGCGGCGCGTCGGTGGAGGTGTCGGCGGCCGGCGCGGAGCTGTGGGAGGACATGGCGCCCCCGGTGCGCGTCCTCGCGCACGCCGTGGTGCGCGAGGCGCTGACCAACGCGGTCAAGCACGCCCCCGGCGCGGCGGTGGCCGTGGACACCTCCCGGACGGGGGACGGCGGGTTCGCCGTGGCGGTGCGCAGCGCCCCCGGCCGGGACGGCCCCGCACCGGCCTCCGGCGGGCGCGGGCTGGCCGGACTGCGCGACCGGGTGGCGGCCGCGGGCGGCGTGTTCGAGGCGGGGCCCGGGGAGGACGGCGGTTTCCGCGTGGCGGCCCGGCTGCCCGCACGGCCGGACCCCGCGCCCGGACCGGGCGGTTCGGAGTCCGACCGGCGGCGCGGAGCCGCGCGCCGCGCCCGGCGCGCGGCGGTGCAGGCCGCCGCCGTCCCGGCCGCGCTGCTGCTGCTCGTGGTCCTGGCCTGGTCCGGGTACTACGCTTCCGCGTCGGCGCGGGCCGTGCTGCCGCCGCCGGTCTACGCCGGGCTGGAGGTCGGCGCGCCGCGTTCCGCGGTGGAGCCGCTGCTGCCGCCGCGGACCATGCTCGACCCGCCCGAGGCGGCGGCGCCCTCCGGCTGGGAGTGCGTCCACTACCGTTCCGGCACGGGGTGGCCCGGGAGCGCGGGGAGCGCGTACCGGCTGTGCTTCGCGCAGGACCGGCTGGCCGCCAAGGACGAGGTACCGCTCAACGGGGAGGGGACGCGATGATCCGGGTGCTGCTGGCCGACGACGAATCGCTGATCCGGTCGGGCATCGCGGCGATCCTGGGCTCCGACCCGGGGATCACCGTGGTGGGCGAGGCCGCCGACGGCCGGGAGGCGGCCGACCTGGCCGCGCGGGAGCGCCCGGACGTGGCGCTGCTGGACATCCAGATGCCGGGGGTGGACGGGTTCGCCGCGATCGAGGCGGTGCGCGCGGCCTCCCCTGCCACGGCGGTGGCGATGCTCACCACCTTCGGCCGGGACGAGTACGTGGCCCGGGCGCTGGACGGCGGGGCCAGCGGGTTCCTCCTCAAGGCCTCTCCCCCGCGCGAGCTGCTGGCCGGGGTGCGGGCGGTGGCGGCGGGCGGCGCCGTGCTGTCGCCCAAGGTCACCGGCCGGGTCATCGAGGGCTTCCGGCGGCGCCGGGGCGCGGACGCCCACGCCCGGCTCGACACCCTCAGCCCGCGCGAGCGCCAGGTGCTGGCCCAACTGGGCTCGGGGGCCTCCAACGCCGAGATCGCGCGCACCCTGCACCTGGCCGAGGACACGGTCAAGACGCACGTCAGCGCGGTGCTGTCCCGGCTGGGGGTGCGCAACCGGGTGCAGGCGGCGATCATCGCCCACGACGCCGGGCTCTCGGAGACCGCGCGCGACTAGGCTGACCGTGTGAACGACCCGGATGTCGCCCGCCTGCTGGTGCGCGTGATCAACATCAGCAACCGCCTGGCGCGCTACGCCGCCCACGAGACCGGGGAGCGGACCTCCCCGGCGACTTGGCGGGCGCTGAGCGTGCTCCAGGAGAAGGGGCCGCTGCGGCTGGGCGTGCTGGCCGAGTTCTGCCGGGTGCGCCAGCCCACGATGACGGTGATCGTGGAGTCCCTGAACGCCTCGGGGTACGTGCTGCGGCGGCCGGATCCGGCGGACGGGCGGGCGCACCTGCACGAGCTGACCCCGGCGGGCGCCGAGGCGCTGGACGACTGGCGCCGCCGGGTCGGCGAGGCGCTGCTGCCGCTGTTCGACGACCTCTCCGAGCACGAGCGCGCCCTGCTGGCCGACGCGGTGGCGCTGCTGGACGGGCGGTTGCGGCGCGGCGAGGGCTGACCGGCTCCCCCGGTGCGCGCCGGGGAATGCGCGGGGATTAACATAGGTTACCTATATGAATTCCCGTGAGGGCCCCGACCGCAAGGCCGCCGTCCTCCCCACCTGAACCCGTGAAGGAGCCGTATCCCCATGGTGGCGGAGACCGCAACACCCACCGTGTCCACCCCGGAGGCGCCGTCCCTCCTCAGGCAGCCGCGGGCCGTCTGGGCCGTGGCGTTCGCCTGCGTGATCGCGTTCATGGGAATCGGGCTGGTCGACCCGATCCTGCCCGCGATCTCGCGCAGCCTCGACGCCACCCCCACCCAGACCTCGCTGCTGTTCACCAGCTACCTGGTGGTCACGGGCCTGGCCATGCTCGTCACCAGCTGGGTCTCCAGCCGCCTGGGCGCCAAGCGGACGCTGCTCGCGGGGCTCGCGCTGATCGTCGTGTTCGCCGCGGCCGCCGGCTCCGGGGACACCGTGGAGGCCGTCATCGGGTTCCGTGCGGGCTGGGGCCTGGGCAACGCCTTCTTCATCTCCACCGCCCTGGCCACCATCGTCGGCGCCGCCAGCGGCGGCTCCGCCGCGGCGATCGTGCTCTACGAGGCGGCGCTGGGCCTGGGCATCGCCACCGGGCCGCTGATGGGCGGGCTACTGGGCGGCGTCAGCTGGCGCGGCCCGTTCTTCGGCACCGCGGTGCTGATGGCGGTCGGATTCCTCACCATCGCCGTGCTGCTGCGCGGGGACACCGTCCCCAAGGGCGACCCGGTGCCGCTGTCGGCGCCGTTCGCCGCGCTGCGGGTGCCCGGGCTCCTGGTGCTGTCCCTGATCGCGCTGTTCTACAACATCGGGTTCTTCGCCCTGCTGGCCTACACCCCCTTCCCGCTGGGCCTGGACGAGACGGGGCTGGGCCTGGTCTTCTTCGGCTGGGGCCTGGGGCTGGCGGTCACCTCGGTGTTCGGCGCGCCGCTGCTGACCCGGCGGCTGCCGCGCACCGGCGTCCTGTGGGCCACCCTGCTGCTGCTCGCGGCGGACCTGGTGGCGGCGGGCGCCCTCATCGGTTCGCGACCCGGGCTGATCACCTGCGTCATCGTCGGCGGGCTGCTGCTGGGCGTGCTCAACACCGTGCTCACCGAGTGCGTCATGGAGGCGAGCGACCTGCCCCGGTCCGTGGCGTCCTCGGCCTACTCCGCGGTCCGCTTCCTGGGCGGCGCGGTCGCCCCGCCCGCCGCCTCGGCGATCGCGGTCGCCGTCTCCCCCGGCGCCCCGCTCTACGCGGCCGCCGGATCGGTGGCGGTGGCCGCGCTGATCGCCCTGGCCGGCCGCCGGGTCCTGCGCCGCGTGGACGACGGCCCCGAGCCCGCGGAGGTCGAGGCCGAGGCCATCACCCGCGGTGCCTGACCTACCCCGCCCGGCCCACCGACTCCCGTGCCCGGCGCAGCAGGTCGGCGGGATCGGCGGCGTCCGGGTTCAGCAGGGCCGCGGTCTCCTCGGTCGGCTCGCCCAGGACGGCGTCCACCACGGCGAACTCGTCGAGGGGGCGGCCGTAGTAGACCTGGAAGTGGTCGCGGTAGTGCATCTCGGGGGCCGGGTGGAAGAGGCCCTCCAGCAGCCACCCGGAGCCGTCGTCCATGTCGCCGGGGACCCCGGTCCCCCACCGGCCCGACCCGTCCCGCCACCAGATCAGCGCGCTCACCGAGAGCGGGTCGCCGCCGTTGAAGCCGGGGTCGGCGAGGACGTCCGCGAACTCCGCGGGCAGGAGGTCCACGGTCCCCGGCCGGTGCTCCTCGCCGTTGGCGTAGGGGCTCATCGGCGACTCGTGGTCGAAGCAGCGGATCACCGCGGACGTGTCGGAGAAGGCGATCGCGTAGTCGTCCCCTCCCCCGTTGGCCATGGTCGCCAGGTCCCACCCGGGGCGCGGGCCGGCGCGGAAGGCGTGCTTGCGGTAGGGGCTGTCCGGGGCGATGAGGAACTCCAGCAGCGCGATCCTGCGGGAGAGGTCCCGCACCCGGTCGGGCGCGGGCAGGCGGCGGGCGGTCTCCGGTGCGTTCATGCGGACCATTCAACCCCGCCCCGGTGACACGCGCCGCCCGCCCGCCCCGCCCTCGGGCGGGCCGGACGGGCGGGCGCCGGGGCGCGGGTCAGCCCTGGGCGGCGGGGATGACGCTGCCGCCGAACTCCTCCTCGATGAACGCCGCGGTCTCGGCCGAGGTGAGCAGCTCCACCAGGGTGGCGATGCGCGGGTCGTCGGCGTTGTCGGCGCGGGCGGCCAGGATGTTCACGTACGGGTTGTCCTCGAAGGCCTCCAGCAGGATGGAGTCCTCCTGGAAGTCCAGCCCCGCCTCCTGGGCGTAGTTGTTGTTGACGATGGCGGCGTCCACGTCGTCCAGCGAGCGCGGCAGCTGGGCCGCCTCGACCTCGCGGAATACCAGGTCCTTGGGGTTGTCCTCCACGTCGTCCAGGGAGAAGGTCGCGGCGTCGGCGTCCTCGGAGAGGGTGATGAGGCCGCCTTCCTGGAGCAGGAGCAGGGCGCGGAACTCGTTGGTGGGGTCGTTGGGCAGCGCGACCTCCGCGCCCTCGGGCAGGTCGTCGACCGCGTCGACGGTGCGGGAGTACAGCCCCAGCGGCGGCAGGTAGACCTGCTCGACGGCCACCAGGTCGGTGCCGTTGCCCTCGTTGTACTCCAGCAGGAACGGCTCGTGCTGGTACAGGTTGACGTCCAGCTGCCCCTCCGCCAGGGCGGCGTTGGGCGCGATGTAGTCGGAGTACTCGACGATCTCCAGGTCGAGGCCGGCGTCCGCGGCGAGCTCGGCGTCGACGAACCCGAGGATGTCGCCCGCGGGGACCGCGGTGGCGCCGACGGTGAGGACCTCGGTGCCCTCCGCGGGGGCGGCCGCGTTCTCGGAGGGGGCGCCGCAGGCGGCCACCGCCAGGACGGCGGCGGCGGTGGGGGCGGCGAGGGTCAGGCGGCGCATCGTCGGGGTCCTTTGCACGGTTCCGGTCGGTTATTTCCTACTTATCCGACCTTAAATCAGGACTAACCGCCGCCGCGACCGCGCGCGGACTTCTGTGACAAACCGCACGGATGGGTACTTTTCCGGCGTTCCTCCAGGTTACCGGCCCCTCAGACGGCCTCCCGCCGCTGGAGGTAGGAGAACGCCCCCCACCCTGGCAGCACCGGGAACCAGAACGTGAGCACCCGGAACAGCAGCACCGCGGGCAGCGCCACCGCCGCGGGGACCCCCGCCACCGTCGTCAGCCCGCCGATGAGCGCGGCCTCCACGGCGCCCAGCCCGCCCGGGGTGGGCGCCGCGGAGCCGACCGCGTTCCCGGCCAGGAACACCACGGCGACCGCCACCAGGCTCACCTGCGCGGCGTCCGGGGCGAACGCCAGCACCGAGAAGTACAGGCACAGCACGAACGCCACCGTCAGCAGCACGGTCCCGCCCAGCCCGATCGCCAGGGAGGCCGGCCGTTGCAGGGTGTCCAGCAGCCGGGGCAGCACCCCGCGCAGGTAGGGCCGCACCCGGTCGGCGATCGCCCGGCGCAGCTTCGGCGCCAGCAGCACCGCCGCGACGAGCACGGTGACGGCGATCGCGATGGTCACCACCGTCGGCGAGGGCGTGAACCCCGTCCAGTACGAGGTCCCGGTCAGGTAGGCGCACACCAGCAGCAGCGGCACGTGCACCAGCAGCCCGACCAGCTGGCCGAGCCCGACCCCCGACAGCGCCAGCGGGGTGGACGCCCCGGCCTTGATCGCGAACCGGGTGTTGACGGCGATCGACCCCAGCCCCGCCGGGGCGGCGATGCGCACGAACGACGCCGCGTACTGCACCAGCACGCTGCGCCACCAGGGCAGCCTGACCGGCACGAAGCCGATGAGCACCATCGCCGCCGCGACCATGCACACGGTGGACATCGCGAACGCGGCCAGCGCCCACCCCGGGTCGGCCCGGCCGACGGCGCTCAGGTCCACGCCGGTGAGCTGGTAGAGCAGGACCAGGCCGACCACGGTGGCGACGATGACGCTGACCACGGTGCGCGGCCGCATCCGCTCCACCCGCGCCGGTTCGGCGGGAGCCTCGGGGGCGACCTCGACCACCGCCTCGCGCAGCCGGCCGATGAGCCCCTTGCGGGCGCGCAGCGCGCGGCGCAGCGGGTAGGGCAGCCCGGGCGGTTGCAGGAACGGCAGGATCGCGGCGGTGGCGGGCACCCCCAGAGCGCGCACGGCGGAGGCGACGGCGCGTTCGGCGCCCACCCGGGTGGCCAGCAGGGCGACCAGGGCGGCGGAGTCCAGGGAGACGGTCAGGGGCGGCGCGGCCACCGAGCCGCGGCCCACCCCGGTGAACACGATCCCCCCGTGCTCCAGGTCGGTCCCGACGGTGGCCCCGTGCAGGTCGCCGTGGGCGATGCGGTGCCGGTGCAGCAGCCCCAGCGCCTCCCAGCAGCGGTCGAGCAGGGCGTCGGTGAACTCCTCCTCGGCCAGGTCGTCCAGGGGCCGGACCCCGGGCAGCTCGCGGACCAGCAGGACGGTGCCGGGCCGGGGCTCGCCGACGGCCAGCACCCGGGGGGTGGCCACCCCGGCGTCGCGCACGGCGTGGGCCATGAGGGCGGCGTGCTCGGCGCGGCGGCGCACCCCGTAGAGCATGCGGGGGGCGAAGGGGCCGCGCAGCAGCAGCAGGTCGCGCAGCCTCCGCCAGAACCCGGCGGTGTTCTCCGAGCCGAGCACGACGGCCTCGGCGCGCCCGCCGCCGGCCAGTTCGACCAGGTGGCGGGGGTCGCCCTCGGGGTCGGTCCCGGCCGGGACCACGTCGGCGGGCTCCAGGCCGAACCGGCGCAGCTCGGCGCGGATCGCGTCGTCGGCGGGGGGCGGGGTGCCCGCGCCGACGGCGTAGCCGAGCAGCCCGGCGCAGGTGGCGCCGGCGACGGCGGTGAGCAGCAGGGCGGGCAGGCTGGTGACCCCGGCCAGCAGGGCGCAGGCGGCGGCGGTGGCGGTGGCGGCCCACAGCAGGGAGCGCACGCGGGGCTGGCCGGCCGGCATGGTGAGGAGGTAGGCCAGGGCGGCGGCGACATAGCCCAGGGTGGCGCCGGTGAACAGGTCGCCGGGGGCGCCGGGCAGGCCCGGGGGGACCCGGTCGGGGCCGATGAGCGTGTACAGGACCGCGTTGACCAGGGAGGTGAGCGCGTAGGCGGCGACGGCGGCCGCGCCGGCCCGCAGCAGGTCGCGCAGGGCCCCGGTGAAGAGGGTGATCAGGACCGAGGCGCAGATCAGGACGATGAGGGCGAGGTTGGCGCCCAGCGCGGCGAGGAAGAGCGGTCCGGCGGGCAGCAGGGAGCGCAGGGCGTCGGGGCCGGCCTGGCCGTCGGTGGCGGCCCGGGCGGCGAGCAGGATCACCGCGATCACGCACAGTCCGCCGACCCCCACGAGGAGGTCGACGGGTCTGCGCGGAGCGCGCACTGTGGTGGGGCCGGGGGACGGGTCCCCCGTGGCGGTCGTCGTCACCCCACCAGCCTGCCCGACGGCGGGAGTGCACGGGCACCGGGACGGGGGCGTTTCGCGCGGTCCGTTCGGCGCCTCCCGGCCGCCCCGGCGCGCGGCGCCCCGGAGACGCGGACGGGGGCGCCCGGCGGGCGCCCCCGTGCCCGGGGCCGTGTCGGGCCGGGCCGTGTCGGGCCGGACGGCGTCAGGCCGGCGGGGGCAGCAGTTCGCGCCGGTAGGCCGGGACCAGGTTGCGCGGTACGAGGTACTCGCGTCCGCCCAGGGTGAGGGGCACCAGGTCGGGGGTCTTCGCCCGCCACTGCGAGCGGCGCGTGCGGGTGTTGGCGCGCGACATCCTGCGCTTGGGTACGGCCATCGTGTCCTGTCCTGGAATGTTCGGCGGCGGGGCCCGCGGGCCCCGCCGTCACCGTGTGTCTTACTTGTTGTAGCGGCGCTTGAAGCGCTCGACGCGGCCGGCGGTGTCCACGACGCGGGCGTTGCCGGTGTAGAACGGGTGGCTCGCGCTGGAGATCTCGACGTCGATCACCGGGTAGGTGTTGCCGTCCTCCCACTCGACCGTCTTGTCGCTGGTCCGGGTGGACCGGGTGAGGATGGCGAAGTCGCCGGCGCGGTCGCGGAAGACGACGGGGCGGTAGTCGGGGTGGATGCCCTTCTTCATGTCCGTGTGCCCTTTCCGGGGTCGGGGTGCGTGTACGCGGTGGCGGCCGGGGTGCGGCGCGGGGTCAGCGCTCTTCCCTGAAGTCGACGTGGCGGCGGACCACCGGGTCGTACTTGCGCAGGGTGAGGCGGTCGGGGTTGTTGCGCCGGTTCTTGCGGGTCACGTAGGTGTATCCGGTCCCGGCCGTGGACTTGAGCTTGATGATGGGGCGGACGTCGTTGCGCGCCATGGGACTCTCCTTCACCTGTGGACTGCGGGGCCGCTGTGCACCCTAGAAGGAAATGATAACCGTTTTTATTTCCTCCGCGCGACGCGAGTCCCGCCTGCGGGCAATTGGTTACTCTGTGTGGTTATCTCATCACTATTGGAGAGATTCGTCGCGAGCGCGACACACCCCCGGAGGGGACCCATGCCCGACCGCACCCGGCCGACCGCCGCGGCCGCACCCGCCGTGTCCCGGCGCAGCCTGCTCTGCGCCGCGGGCGCGGGGACCCTGGCCGCCGCCCTGGGCGGAACGCCCGTCCCGGCCCTGGCCGCCCCCGACGACGGGGCCCCGGGGTTCACCGAGGTCCCGGTGACCCGCACCGACCGGGTGACCGTCCCGGCCGGGTACACCGCCCGCGTCCTGCTGCCCTGGGGCGCGCCGATCGCCCCGGGCGGGCCCGTCTGGCGGCCCGACGCCTCGAACACCGCCGCCCACGCCGGGCAGCAGGTCGGCACCGGGCACAGCGGTCTGCACTACCTGCCGCTGGGCCCCTCCCGCGAGGGCACCCGCAACGGTGTGCTGGTGCTCGGGCACGGCGCGCTGGACCCGGCGCTGCTGCACCCCGACGGCGGCCGCGCCGACACCCCCGAGCGCGCCGCCAAGGAGATCGCCTCCCTGGGGGCGACCGTGGTGCGGGTCGAGCTGTCCGAGGGGCGCTGGCGGATGGCGCGCGACGAGCTCAACCGGCGGATCACCGCCGACACCCCCGTGGTGTTCTCCGGCCCCCTGGCCGAGCACGAGGCCTTGGACACCGGGGCCGAACCGCTGGGCACCACCGGCGGGTCCGCGTACGCGGTCACCCCCTGGCACACCTACCTGACCGGGGAGGACGCCTTCGCCGACGCCTTCGGGACCCGGGACCCCTCCTGGCGCCCGCGGTCCGAACACGAGGCCTACGGGCTGACCGCGGACTCCGCCCGCGGCTGGCACCGGCACCTGTCCCGGTTCGACCTGGCCCGCACGCCCGGGGAGGCCGACCGGTTCGGCTGGGTGGTGGAGATCGACCCGTTCGACCCGCAGGGCCCGCCCGCCAAGCGCACCGCGCTGGGGCGGCTGGGGCACAGGGGGCTGGTCGTCGCCCGGTCGCTGGGGCGCCCGGTGGTGTACATGACCGACGACGCCCACGTGTACAAGTTCGTCGCCGCCCGCCCCTGGAGGGAGGCGCGCGGACCGTCCGCGAGCCCGCTGGACGAGGGCGCCCTGTACGCGCTGCGGCTGGACGCGGACGGGACGGGGACCTGGCTGCCGCTGGCCCACGGCCGCACCGGGCTGACCGCCCGGGACGGGTTCGCCGACCAGGCCGCCGTGCTGCTGCGGGCCCGCCGGGCGGCCGCCGCGGTGGGGGCGACCGGGTTCCGGGGGCCGGGCCGCCCGGCGGTCCACCCCCGCACCGGGGAGGTGTACCTGCCCGAGGCCGGAGAGGGCGGCGGCGGCCGCCTGCTGGCCTGGACCGAGGGGGCGATGGACCACGCCGCCACCGTCCTGGCCTGGCGGGAGTTCGCCCGGGCGGGGCAGGGCACGGGGTTCGCCTCGCCCGGCGGGGTGTTCTCCGGGGCGGACGGGCGGCTGTGGATCACCACCGACGTGACCGGACTGGGCCGGGACGACGGCCGCGAGCAGCTGGGCAACAGCGCCCTGCTGTGCGCCGACCCGGACAGCGGACGGGTGCGCCGCTTCATGACCGGACCGCGCGGGTGCGGGATCGCGGGGGTGAGCGCCACCCCGGACCAGCGCACCCTGTTCGTGGCGGTGCGCGGGCCGGGGTCCTCCGACGCCCGCTGGGGCGAGCCCACCGCAGAGGACCCGCGGGCGGTCGGCAACTGGCCCGGGTTCGACCCGCAGGGCCGCCCCCGCTGCGCGGTGGTGGCGGTGCGCAAGGACGACGGCGGGACCGTCGGCACCTGACCGGCGGGGGCGGGGGTCAGACCTCGCGGCCGGGCAGGGCCCGCCAGTACTGGCGGTGCTCCCGGTCGCGCACCACCAGGCCCCGGTCGGCCAGCGCGGCGCGCAGCTCGGCGGCGTCGTCGGCGTCCTTGCGCTCCAGGGCCTCCTGGCGGGTGCGCAGCAGCGCCTGGGTGCGGGCGTCCAGGTCGGGGGTGCCGTCCAGCCAGCGCTGGAACGCGTCGGCGTGCGGGTCGCCCTCGGACCACGCGTAGCCGTGCGCCTCGAAGGCGGCGCGCAGCCGCTTCGCCTTGTGGTCGGTCCGGGCCCGCACCGCCTCGGCGGTGCCGGCGTCCAGGACCACCAGCTCCCGGCCGTCCAGGAAGGCGGTCCCGAAGCGCTCGCGCGGGACCTCGGCGGTCTCCCCCGAGGCGGTGACGCGCACGGCCTCCCCGTCCACCTTCACCGTGATGACCTCGTCGTACGACATCAGCGCCAGGAAGCACCCGGCCACCACGCCGATGACCGTCAGGACGGCGGTGAGGATCGGCCCGCTCACCCCCGCCAGCAGTTCGAGCTTGTCCGCCCCCGGGAGGAACGGCAGGGCCAGGACCCAGTCGGGCAGGGCGAGCAGCCAACCCGGGAGCAGGGACAGCAGTCCGCCCGCGGCCGCTCCCAGCGGCAGGAGGACGCCCCACACGGACAGGTGGTAGGCCGCACCGTGGCGGACGACGGCGGGCGGGGCGGCGGGCTGGGCGGTCACGTTCACTCTTTCCTCGGTGTTCACGGTGTCCCTCCTCGGCGGGGTCGGCGGCGGGCGACCGGGCGGCCGTCGCGCACGACCAGGGCGACCCGGCGCAGGGAGCCGGGGTCGGTGCGCGGGTCGCCGCGCACGATCAGCAGGTCGGCGGGGGCGCCGGGGGCCAGCGGGGCCCCGGCGCCCAGGGTGCGGGCGGGCCCGGTGGTGGCGGCCGCCAGGGCCTGCGCCGGGTCCAGGCCGCAGGCGGCCAGCAGCTCGATCTCGCGGACCAGGCCCGCGCCCGGGCGCACGGCGGGCATGCCGCTGTCGCTGCCCGCCAGCACGGTGCCGCCCGCCTCGTGGAACTCCAGGACGCGGCGGCGCAGGGTCCGTGCGGTGTCGGCGTCCAGCGCCGCCTCGGTGACGGCGAGGGTGGGCGCGAGGGTGACCCCGCGCGCCACCATGGCCTCCAGCATCTCGGCGGGCCAGCCGGCCAGCGGCCCGCGCGGCTCCAGGTGCTGGAGGTGGTCGACCCCGGCCTCCAGCAGTTCGGCCAGGTCCGGCAGGGTCCCCCAGTGGGCGACCACGGGGACGCCGTGCCGGTGGGCCTCGTCCGCGATGGCGGCCAGTACGGGCGGGGCGATCGGCTCCAGCGACCGCCGGGCGGGGTCGCCCCGGTCCTGGACGACCTTGACCACGTCGACGGGGTCGTCCCCGCCGGCCAGTGCCGCGACCTGTTCGCGGGCCTGTCCGGGACTGCGGGGGACACGGACCCAGTCGTCGCCGGGCGAGGCGCCGATGGTGGCGACCGGGTGGCCGCCCGGCGCGGTGAAGAGCGGTCCGGCGATGCGCACGCGCGGACCGGCCAAGGTGCCGTCCGCGGCGCGGCGGCGCAGGTCGTGGACCCAGGCGTTCTCGTCGCCCAGGCTGCACACGGTGGTGACGCCGTGGGCGAGGAAGGCCCGCCGCTTGCCCGGCTGGAAGCGCAGGTGGTCGGCGATCGCCCGGACCGTGGCGAGCGGGCCCCGGCCGTCGGGGGCGCCCAGGTGGACGTGGGTGTCCACCAGGCCGGGCAGGACGGTGCACCCGGGCAGCGGGACCTCGCGGGCCCCGGCGGGGACGGAGGCCACACCCACGGCGGCGATCCGGCCGTCCTCGATGACGAGGGCGCCGTCGACCGGTGCCAGGTCGCCGCCGGCCAGCGCGGTGACCCGTGTCAGCGCCACGGTTCCGGATTCCATGGACCCTCCTGTGGTGGACTCACTCCTAGTTGAGCATATAGTATCCTGTACATGCAACCAGGAAATGAGTCGGAGGGGTCCGGGGAGACGTTCGTGGAGGCCGCCCGGCGCGACCAGATCGTGCGCGCCGCCATCGCGACCATCGCGGACGAGGGGTACGCCAAGGCGTCGTTCGTGCGCATCGCCGGGCGGGCGTCGATCAGTCCCGGCCTGATCACCTACCACTTCAAGACCAAGGAGCGGCTGATCCGGCGCGTCATGCAGGACATCGCCGCCCGGCTCGACAAGGCCATGGAGGGCGGGGAGGAGCCGCTGGAGGGGTTCGAGGACGGCCTGCGCCGGATCATCACCGGCAACGTCGCCTACTGCGCGAGCAACCCCGAGGAGATGGCGGCCCGGCGGGAGATCGTGTCCGCCGCCACGTTGCCCGAGGCCCTGCGCGCCGAGCTGGACGCGGAGGAGCTGGCCGGGCGGGCCGAGCTGACCGGCTTCCTCACCGAGGGGCAGCGGTACGGGGAGTTCCGGGGGTTCGACCCGGAGGTCTTCACCGACGTGCTGTTCGCCGCGCTGCGGGGCGCCCCGGCCGTCCTGCGCGAGCGGCCCGGCGTCTCCCCCGACGCCTACGGCCGCGAGCTGGCCGACCTGTTCTGCGCCGCCGCCACCGGGCGCCCGCCCGCGGCGTTCTGAGGGTCCCGGCGAACGCCGACGGGGGCCGGCCCGCGGATCGCGGACCGGCCCCCGTCGTGGCCCGGTGTATCAGACCGTGTTCTCCCGAACCTCCACTGCGCTTCGGTCCGTGCCCGGCGCCCCCTGGGGGCGGGCCCCCGGCCCCGCCGGGCGCCTGGCGAACCCCCGGCGGCGCGGGAGGGCGTTCGGGGAACAGACCCTAGACGGCCTGGGCGCGCAGCGCCTCGCGCTCGGCGCGCTGGCTGCGGGCCTCGTCCGGGTCCAGCAGCGGAGCGGCCGCCAGCAGCTGGCGGGTGTAGTCGCTCTGCGGGTTCTCGTAGATGGAGTCGCTGTCGCCCAGCTCCACGATCTCGCCCTTGCGCATCACCGCGACCCGGTCGCTGACCTGGCGCACCACCGCCAGGTCGTGGGCCACGAAGATGTAGGTCAACCCGAAGTCGTCCTGCAGCTCCGACAGCAGACGCAGCACCTGGTCCTGGGTGGACACGTCCAGCGCCGACACCGGCTCGTCGCAGATGATCAGCTTGGGCTTGAGGATCAGCGCCCGCGCGATCGCGATCCGCTGGCGCTGACCGCCCGAGAACGCGTGCGGGAACCGGTTGTAGTGGTTCGGCTGGAGCCCGACCCGGTCCAGCAGCTCCTGCACCTCGCGCTTGATCTTCTTGGTGTCGCGCTCGCCCTGCACCCGCAGCGCCGTCCCGATCGCGTCGCCCACCGTCACACGCGGGTTCAGCGACGAGTACGGGTTCTGGAACACCATCTGCACATCACGCCGCAACGGACGCAGCGCGCGCTCGGACATGTGCGTGATGTCCTGGCCCTCGAAGACCACCCGGCCCCGGGTGGGCTCCAGCAGGCGCATGACCATCCGCGACAGCGTGCTCTTGCCCGAGCCCGACTCGCCCACGATCCCCAGCGTCTCACCCTTGTACAGGTCGAAGCTGACGCCGTTGACGGCCCAGAAGTCGGTGGAGCGGCCCATGGCCCCGCCGCGCACCTTGAAGCGCTGGGCGACGTCCTCGACCTTGAGCAGCGGCTCGCCGTCGGTGGAGGCGGGGGTGAACGCCTCGAACTTCGCCGGGTCGGTGACGGTCCCCTCGCGCTTCTCCTTCTCCAGGCGGTCGGCGCGGTCCTGGGCGCGGCGCTGGGCCCGGGAGACCTCCACCCGCGGCACCGCCGCCAGCAGCGCCTGCGTGTAGGGGTGCTCCGGCGCCGACAGCACCGTGCGCACGTCCCCGCGCTCCACCGCCACACCGTGGCGCATCACCACGACCTCGTCCACCGACCCCGCCACCACGGCCAGGTCGTGCGAGACCAGGATCAGGGCCATCCCCAGATCCCGGCGCAGCTCGTCCAACAGGTCCAGGATCCGCGCCTGCACCGTCACGTCCAGCGCCGTCGTCGGCTCATCGGCCAGCAGCACCTTGGGATCGCACATCAACCCCATCGCGATCACCACACGCTGGCGCATACCACCGGAGAACTCGTGCGGATACGAATTGATCCGCTTCTCGGGCTGGGGGATCCCCACCCGGTCCAGCGCCTCGACCGCGCGCTTGAGCGCGACGGACTTGGACGCCTTGGGGTGGTGGACCCGGTAGGCCTCGACCAGCTGGTTGCCGATGGTGTACTGCGGGTGCAGCGACTGCATCGGGTCCTGGAAGACCATCGCGATGTCGTTGCCGCGCATCGCCCGCAGCTGCCTGTCCGTGGCGGTCACCACGTTCTTCCCGGCCACCTCGATGGCGCCGGTGATCTTCGCCCGGCTGCCGCGGTGCAGGCCCATCAGGGCCAGCGAGGTCACGCTCTTGCCCGAGCCCGACTCGCCCACGATGCCGAGGGCGCCCCCGGCGGGCACCTCGAAGGACAGTCCGTTCACCGCCTGGACGTCGCCGTCCATGGTCGGGAACGTCACCCGCAGGTCGTCCACGCGGACGACGGGCTCGGTCGAGGCCATGTCACATTCCTTCACTAGAGCTGATCGGTACCGGCGCGGGGTCAGGCCGCGATGCGCACCCGCGGGTCGACCAGCGGGTACAGCAGGTCGACGATCAGGTTGCAGACGACGATGAAGACGGCGCCCAGGAGCGTCACACCGAGCACGACCGGCAGGTCCTTGCCGATGATCGCGTCGATGGCGTAGGCGCCCACGCCCTTGAGGGAGAACACCTTCTCCGTGAGGATGGCGCCGCCCAGGACCAGGCCCAGGTCGAGGCCGAAGATCGTCAGGATGGGCGTGAGCGCGGGGCGCAGGGCGTGCTTGAAGATCACCTTGCGCTCGCTCAGGCCCTTGGCCCGGGCGGTGCGGATGTAGTCCTCGCCCAGCACCTCCAGCATGCCCGCGCGGGTCTGGCGCGCGTACTGGGCGGCGTGCAGGAACGCCAGGGTGATCCAGGGCAGCAGCATCGCGGTGAACCAGGCACCGGGGTTCTCGGTCAGCGGCGTGTAGCGCGGGACCGGGAGGACCTTCCACTCGTGGACGATGAAGGCCAGGGCCAGCAGGCCGGTGAAGTAGATCGGCAGGGACACGCCCACCAGGGCGGTGCCCATCGCCAGGCGGTCGAAGAGGCTGCCCTTCTTGACCGCGGACAGGACGCCGACGGCCACGCCGCCGATGAGCCAGATCACGGCGGCGCCGAGCGCCAGGGACACGGTGATCGGCAGGCGGGCGAGCAGCTGCTCCAGCACGGGGCTGTTGGTGGTGAAGGAGTAGCCCAGGCAGGGGGCCGCGCACTCCACCGTCTCCCGGCCGAACTGGAACTGGTCGCCGAAGACCAGGGACCGGATGAAGTCGAAGAACTGCACGATGACGGGCTGGTCCAGGCCCAGCCGCTCCACCGTGGCGTCGAGCGCCTCGGGGGTCGGGGCCTTGCCCACGTACATCGCGGCCATCCCGCGCGGGGTCACGCCCGCCCACTTGGGCAGGACGTAGAAGATCCAGAAGGTCACCGCCGTGACGACGGCGAGCAGCAGCAGTCCCGCACCGAGGCGGCGAAGAATATAGTTCAGCATCGCGGTCGGCGGCGGGGGTCCACGGGGCCGTGGACCCCCGCCGCGTTCACCTGCCTTCTCGTACTAGTTCAGGCCGGTAGGGGCGTTAGCCCCGGTTCACGCCGAGGGCCATGTAGTCGTACATGGCGTAGGACGACGTGTAGTAGACGTTGGTCAGCTCGTCCGAGCGGTAGAACATCGCGCGGTCGAACACGACGGGCAGGATGGCGGCCTGCTCCATCACCAGGGTGTCGATCTGGCCGTAGATGTCGGCGCGCTCGTCCGGGTCCTCGGTGGTGAGGGCCTGGTCCCAGAGCTCGTTGACCTCGGGGTCGTCCAGCTCGGAGGTGTTGTAGTTACCGGTCTCCTGGATGGCGTCGCCGGCGGTGATCTTGTAGCCGAAGCCGTAGCCGCTGGCCCAGTCCGGGATCCAGCCCGAGACGCTCAGGCCGATGTTGTTCTCACGGACG
The DNA here is from genome assembly GCF_018316655.1 of Nocardiopsis changdeensis. Taxonomy (GTDB): domain Bacteria; phylum Actinomycetota; class Actinomycetes; order Streptosporangiales; family Streptosporangiaceae; genus Nocardiopsis; species Nocardiopsis changdeensis. The sequence continues at coordinate 4,510,012 of NZ_CP074133.1, forward strand.
TAGTCCTGGGAACCGGCGTACTGCGCGAAGAAGTCCTCGGCCGGGAAGGTCTTGATCTCCAGCTCGATGCCGACGCGCTTGAGCGACTCCTGGAGCGACTCGGCCGTGGCCAGGTCGTTCGGGCGACCGTCGCGGACGGCGATGACGGTGTCGAAGCCCTCGGGCTCGCCGCACTCCTCGAGCTTCTCCTGCGCGGCCTCGAGGTCGCCCTTGTTGTCCTCGGACGGGTAGAGGTTGGCCTCGGGGTCCGAGCCGGGGATGGTCGGCGGGAGCAGGTTGGTGGCCAGGTCGCCACCGGTGTCGCCGCCCCAGGCGCGGTGCAGGCTGTCACGGTCGGCCGCGTAGGCGATCGCCTGGCGGCAGGCCGTGTCGAGGACCGGGGTGTGGACGTTGACGTAACGCAGGGCACCGGACAGCGGGTTGTCCAGGTTGTCCTCGTAGGTCCCCAGGTCCTGGAGGAACTGGCTCTTCATGGCCGGGCCGACGCCCACGCCGGACAGGTCGACGTCGAGCTCGCCGTTGACCAGGCGCTGGTCGATCTCGTTCTGCTCCACACCGATCTCGACGGTGACCTCGTCCGGCAGGGCCGGGCGGATCGGGTCGGTCTCGGGGTCCCAGTGCTCGTTGCGGACCAGGTTCAGCTTCACGCCGGGCTCGTAGGCGCCGTCGAACTTGTACGGGCCGGAGGAGAGGACGTTCTCCCGGTACAGCGCGCCGCGGTCGGCCTCCTGGGGCACCGGGGCGGTCTGCGGCTGGGTCAGGATGTAGGGGAACTCCGAGAAGCTCTCCTTGAGGTGGAAGACCAGGGTGTAGTCGTCCGGGGTCTCGACGGCCGTGAAGGTGGCCATCGGGTCGTCGACGTCGTAGACGTTGAACGGCTCCTGGTCGAGGCTGGACTCGAAGTAGCGCGGGCCGTTGGGCAGCTCGCCGCCGTTGTAGTTGGAGCGGGCGATCGCGTACTTGATGTCCTGGGCGGTGATCTCGGAGCCGTCCTCGTACTTGAGGCCCTCCTGGATCTTGACCGTCCACTCGGTGAAGTCCTCGTTCGGCTCGGGCATGCCGGCGGCGAGGTCCGTGGTCAGCTCGGTGGACGCCTCGGCCGGGGCCGGGGTGAACGCCAGCAGCGTACGGGCGTAGTAGCGGGTGAAGTTCCAGCTGAAGCCGTAGTACGTGTCGCCCGGGTCCGTGGAGTCGAAGTCCGACGAGATGGCGTACCGCAGGGTGCCGCCCGTCTGGTCGGACGGGTTCACGATCTGGGTCGAGCCGGCGTCGTACCCGGCGGCCGCGGCGGCGTCGCCGGACTCGCCGGTGTCGCCGCCACCGCACGCGCTAAGGAAGATGGACGCCGCCGCACCGAGTGCGACGAAGCCGAGGGTGCGTTTCCTCAAGGAACTGCCTCTCTTGCGAACCTGATGTGGGGATGGGTGGGACCGTCCGGGGCCGAGTGCGCCCTTGCCGTGGTGCGGGCCGAGCGGGTGTGCCGCGCACCGGGCGCACGGGCCTAGTCGGAGGTCTTGGGGTCGAAAGCGTCTCGGAGGCCGTCACCGAACAGGTTGAACGCGAGCACGGTGATGAAGATGGCCAGGCCGGGGAAGATGATGAAGTAGGGGGCGGTGGCGTAGTAGTCGACCGCCTCGGAGAGCATCTTGCCCCAGCTGGGAGTGGGCGGGTTGATGCCGACGCCCAGGAAGCTCAGGGCCGCCTCGAACAGGATGTTCGTGGGGATGAGCAGGGTGGAGTACACCACGATCGGGGTGACGAGGTTCGGCAGGATCTCCTTGAACAGGATGTGCCGGTTGCTCGCGCCCAGGCTCCGGGCCGCCTCGACGAACTCCCGCTCGCGCAGGGAGAGTGTCTGGCCGCGCACGATGCGCGCGATGTAGGGCCAGTTGAAGAACCCGATGATGAAGACGATGACGCCGACGCGCAGTCCGTTCCCCTCCAGGCCGAGGAAGCCGTTGGGGATGACGCCGACCAGCGCGATCGCGAAGAGCATCAGCGGGAAGGCCAGGAAGATGTCCATGGCGCGGCTGATGACGGTGTCGATCCAGCCGCCCTTGTAGCCGGCGATGATGCCGAGCAGGGTGCCCAGGACGACGCACAGCAGGGTGGACAGGAACGCCACCAGCAGGGAGATCTGCGCGCCGTAGACGATGCGGCTGAACAGGTCGCGGCCGGTCTTGGGCTCCAGGCCCAGCAGGTGGTCGCCGCTGATGCCGCCCCAGGTGTCGACCGCGGGGAGCGGCTGGCCGGGGGCCGGCTCCCGGTTGTTCGGGTCGGCGTAGGGCAGGCCGGTGTTGGGCTCCATCAGGTCCTGGTTGAACTGGGTGGGCGGCTGCCCGAACCACTTGACCAGGAGGGGCGCGAGGATCGCGGCCAGGATGAGCAGCACGACGATCACGCCGGACACCATCGCGACCTTGTCCTTGCGCAGGCGCTGCCAGGCGATCTGGCGCAGGGACCGGCTGTCGGCGTCACCGCGCCCACCCGGCGCCTTGACGCCCGCGGCGGCGGCCTCGGGCCGCTCCGCCGACTCTGGGGCATGCGAGGGCGCGCTCATCAGGCCACCACTCTCCACTCATACGCTTCTGGCCGAGGGGGGACAGAGCCCACACGTGAGGCCTGTGGGGGGTGACCCATGCGGGTCTCACGGGTGGGGCCGGCCGGTTCTCGACGCTGGCTGGCGTGGGCGCCGGGTCCGCGGTGCGGGAGGATGACCCGTCACCGTGGGCCCCGCCCGCGGAGGTGTCCGGTTTCATACGAGGAGTTGGACACGACCACAGGACGTTCCGCCCGGGTTGTTACACAGCGACAAACCTACTCGCCCCGTGGGTGCATATCGTCCAATCTCTGGCCATGTAGCTAAATCGTGACAAAAGCACGGAAAAGTCTCATATAACTACAAATGCCTAGATAGCTCGCATTCGTCGGATGACCGCCGCGAGCTGGGGAGACACGGGTATATCGCCGGGCCAACCATACGTGCGTGATCCACCCACGTCATCACCGGGTCGGACAAGCTATGGCAAGTGCTATGAGTCCGCCCATGTCGATACGTTTCCGTTACTGTACGGAGTCCTTCCTGTTTGCTGGGGGTCCTCCAAGCATGGGGTTTCTGTCACCCTCTGTGATTACGGACGACCCCTGGGGCACCAGTGGCCAGAGGGGCGTAAGATGCGCGGTCACCCCCGACACGCGACGGGGCCGCCCCGCGCGGTGCGCGGAGCGGCCCCGGACGACGGACCGGCGGTCGGGCTACTCGATGCCGTGCTTGCGGAGCAGGTCCTCGATGTCGCCGAACTCGGAGAGGTCGTCCTGCTTCTTGCCGCCCTTGGGGGCGGCGCCCCCCACCTGTCCCTTCGGGGCGGTCGGCGCTCCGGCCGCGGGGGGCGCGGCGGCCCCGCCCTCCTCGGCGGCCCCGGGCTCCCTGGCCCGGCCCCGGGTGCCCACGCCGCGGGCGCGCATGAACCCGGAGACGACGTAGAGCACCACGGCCAGCCCGGCCAGGGCCACGCCGGCCCACACCATCGGGTTGAAGATCAGGCCCATCAGGATGCCCAGGATGCTGAGCACGAACTGCCACACGGCGTTCATCAGCCCCAGCAGCCCCGCCGCCAGCGGCACCAGCGACCAGGCCACACCGCGCAGGCCCGAGGCCGGGCCCTTGGCCCGCCACACCAGGAAGCTGATGACGAGGCCCACGAGGGTGAGGCCGCCGCCCAGGATCACACCGGTCATCGTCGTCAGAGTGTCAGGCATGGCACCAGTCTCCCACTCCACACCGCCGCGCACATCGGGCCGATCCCCTAGGGCGATCCCCCCATCCGGGCCCTCTACCCGGGCCGGCGGGGCGGTGCGGGAGCCCGCTGGTCACCACCGTACCCGCGGCGGGCCGGCCCCGCCGGGACGGCGCACCACGGGCGGCGGGTCAGCGGTCGGCGACCAGGGACTCCAGCCACTCCAGGTCCACGCCCACCAGGCCGTCGCGGAACACCACGCCCTCGCGCGGCGGGATCTCCACGTGGTCGGGCACCGCGACGGTGACGCACCCGGCGTCGGCCGCGGCGGTCACGCCCACCAGCGAGTCCTCGAAGGCGACGCAGCGGCGGGGGTCCACGCCCAGGCGGCGGGCCGCCCGCAGGTAGGGGTCGGGGTGGGGCTTGTTGGCCTCCACCTCGTCGCCCGCCACCGAGTCGTCGAAGCTCTCCAGGCCGATGCCGTCGATGGCGTCGGCGACCAGCTCGCGCTCGGTGGAGGTCACCAGCGACACCGGGACCCCGGCGGCCGACAGCATGCGCACCAGTTCCTTGGCCCCCGGGCGCAGCCGGGCGCCGCCCGAGAGCTTGGTGCGGAAGCGCGCGTACAGCAGGTCCGCGACGTCGCGCGGGGTGAGGTGGTCGGCGCCGGTCAGCTCGATGATGTAGCGGCCCACGGGCTCGGCGGCGTTGCCCACGTTGGCCTCGTGGTCGCGTTCGGTCCACACCCCGCCGAGTTCGGCGACCGTCTCGGCCTCCGCCTCGTTCCACAGGTGCTCGCTCTCGATGAGCGTGCCGTCCATGTCCAGGAGCACCGCCTGTAGGCGGCGCTCGGCGGTCGGGTGCGGGCTGCTGGTCTCGGTCATGCGCTCGGCGGCGGCCCCGGGCGGTGCGGGCGCGCCGCGCTCTCCCCTCGGATGCGGTGGTCTCGTCGGCACGGCGGTCGGCCCTCCATGCTGGCCGGTCGGGGGTGCCCGCCCGTGAAGCCGGGCTGTCGCCGTCCTTTCCACCGTACGAACTCTCGGCCCGCCGCGGGGGGCCGAGGGCCGCGTATCCGCCGAGAGGTGCCCCACACCCGCGCGGGCCCCGTGTCCGGGCACGGCCGCGGCCGGGCACGGGGCCCGGCCGCGGTGCGCTGTTCTCCAGGGGAGGTCAGACGTTGAAGTACGTCGCCTCCGGGTGGTGGACCACGATCGCGTCAGTGGCCTGCTCCGGCACCAGCTGGAACTCCTCCGACAGGTGCACGCCGACCCGCTCCGGCTCCAGCAGGCGCATGATCTTGGCCCGGTCCTCCAGGTTCGGGCAGGCGCCGTAGCCCAGCGAGAAGCGGGCGCCCCGGTACCCGAGCTTGAAGAACGCCTCCAGCTCGGCCGGGTCGTCGCCGGCGAAGCCCAGCTCGGCGCGGACCCGCGTGTGCCAGTACTCCGCCAGCGCCTCGGTGAGCTGCACCGACAGGCCGTGCAGTTCGAGGTAGTCGCGGTAGGCGTTCTTCTCGAACAGCTCGGCGGTGGCCCGGCTGATCGCCGACCCGACGGTCACCACCTGGAAGGACACCACGTCCAGCTCCCCCGACTCCTTGGGCCGGAAGTAGTCGGCCAGGCACAGGTGCCGGTCGCGGCGCTGGCGCGGGAAGGTGAACCGGGTGCGCTCGGTCCGGCCCTCCTCGTCCAGCACCACCAGGTCGTCGCCCTCGCTGTAGCAGGGGAAGTGCCCGTGCACGACCGCGGCCTCCAGCAGGCCGTCGGTCTGGATGCGGTCCAGCCACATCCGCATGCGCGGGCGGCCCTCGGTCTCCACCAGCTCCTCGTAGGAGGGGCCCTCGCCGCCGCGGGCGGCCTTGAGCCCCCACTGGCCCATGAAGGTGGCGCGCTCGTCCAGGAACGCGGCGTAGTCCGCCAGCGGGATGCCCTTGCTGATCCGGTCACCGAAGAACGGCGGGACCGGCACCCGGTTGTCGGTGGCCACGTCGCTGCGGGCGGGCATCTCCTCGGGCTCGGTGACCTTCAGGGAGGCGCCCCGCTTGACCCGCCGCTGGCGCAGCTCGGGCAGAGCGGCCCCTTCCTCCCCGCGCTTGACCGCCATGAACGCGTCCATCAGGCGCAGGCCCTCGAAGGCGTCCTTGGCGTACCGCACCTGGCCGTCGAACACCTCGGCCAGGTCCTGCTCCACGTAGGAGCGGGTGAGCGCGGCGCCGCCCAGCAGGACGGGGAACCGCTCGGAGATGCCCCGGGAGTTCATCTCCTCCAGGTTCTCCTTCATGATCACCGTGGACTTGACCAGCAGCCCGGACATCCCGATGACGTCGGCGCGCTCGCGCTCGGCCGCCTCCAGGATCGCCGACACCGGCTGCTTGATGCCGATGTTGACGACGTCGTAGCCGTTGTTGGACAGGATGATGTCGACGAGGTTCTTGCCGATGTCGTGCACGTCGCCCTTGACCGTGGCCAGGACGATGCGGCCCTTGCCGTCGGCGTCGCTCTTCTCCATGTGGGGTTCGAGGTAGGCGACGGCGGCCTTCATGACCTCGGCGGACTTGAGCACGAACGGCAGCTGCATCCGGCCGGAGCCGAACAGCTCGCCGACGGTCTTCATGCCCGCGAGCAGGGTGTCGTTGACGATGGACAGGGCGGGGCGCTGCCGGAGCGCGTCGTCGAGGTCGGCCTCGATGCCGGTGAGCTCGCCGTCGATGATGCGCCGCTCCAGGCGCTCCCACAGCGGCAGGGCGGCCAGCTCCTCGGCCCGGGAGGCCTTCATGGACTTGGCGTCGACGCCCTCGAACATCTCCATGAACCGGGAGAGCGGGTCGTAGTCGCCCTCGCGGCGGTCGTAGACGAGGTCCAGGGCCACCTCGAGCTGGTCCTCGGGGATCTGGTTGATCGGCACGATCTTGGAGGCGTGCACGATCGCCGAGTCCAGCCCCGCCTGGACCGCCTCGTGGAGGAACACGGAGTTCAGCACGATGCGGGCGGCGGGGTTGAGGCCGAAGGACAGGTTGGACAGGCCCAGGGTGGTCTGGACCTCGGGGTAGCGGCGCTTGAGCTCGCGGATGGCCTCCAGCGTCTCGATGCCGTCGCGCCGGGTCTCCTCCTGGCCGGTGGTGATGGGGAAGGTGAGGCAGTCGATGATGATGTCGCTGGTGCGCACCCCCCATTCACCGGTGACCTGGTCGATGAGGCGGGAGGCCACCCGGACCTTCCAGTCGGCGGTGCGGGCCTGGCCCTCCTCGTCGATGCACAGGCCCACGACGGCGGCGCCGTGCTCCTTGACCAGGGTCATGATGCGGGTGAACCGGGAGTCGGGGCCGTCGCCGTCCTCGTAGTTGACGGAGTTGACGACCGCGCGCCCGCCCAGCGCCTCCAGTCCCGCCTCCAGCACCGGGGGCTCGGTGGAGTCGAGCATGATCGGCAGCGTGGAGGAGGTGGCCAGCCGGGAGGCCAGCTCGCGCATGTCGCGCACGCCGTCCCGGCCGACGTAGTCGATGTTGAGGTCGAGCAGGTGGGCGCCGTCGCGGATCTGGTCGCGGGCCATCTCCACGCAGCCGTCCCAGTCCTCGGCGAGCATCGCCTCACGGAACTTCTTGGACCCGTTGGCGTTGGTGCGCTCGCCGATGGCCAGGTAGCTGGCGTCCTGGCGGAAGGGGACGCTCTGGTAGAGGGAGGAGGCCGCGGCCTCCAGGACGGGCCGGCGGTCCTTGATGCCGCGGCCCTGCACCCGCTCGACGACCCGGCGCAGGTGCTCGGGGGTGGTGCCGCAGCAGCCGCCGACCAGGCTCAGGCCGAACTCGGAGGTGAAGGTGTCGTGGGCGTCGGCCAGCTCCTCCGGGGTGAGGGAGTAGACGGCGCCGTCGGGGCCCAGCTGGGGCAGGCCCGCGTTGGGCATGCAGGAGATCGGCAGCCGCGAGTAGTGCGACAGGTAGCGCAGGTGCTCGCTCATCTCGACCGGGCCGGTGGCGCAGTTGAGGCCGATCATGTCGATGCCCAGCGGCTCCAGGGAGGTCAGCGCGGCGCCGATCTCCGAGCCCATGAGCATGGTCCCGGTGGTCTCGATGGTGACCTGGGCGATGACCGGGACGTCCCGGCCCAGGGCCTTGCGCGCCCGGTTGGCCCCGACGACGGCCGCCTTGACCTGGAGCAGGTCCTGGCAGGTCTCGATCAGGACCGCGTCGGCGCCGCCGTCGATGAGGCCGCGGGCGCACTGCTCGTAGTGGTCGCGCAGGAGGGAGTAGGGGGCGTGGCCCAGGGTGGGCAGCTTGGTGCCCGGGCCCACGGAGCCCAGCACGTAGCGGGGCTGGTCCGCGGTGGAGTAGGAGTCGGCCGCCTCACGGGCGATGCGGGCGCCGGCCTCCGCGATCTCGTAGGTGCGGTCCTCGATGCCGTACTCGGCGAGGCCGCCGTAGTTCGCGGAGAAGGTGTTGGTCTCGACACAGTCCGACCCCACCGCCAGGAAGGCGGCGTGGGTGTCGTGGACGATGTCCGGCCGGGTGATGTTGAGGATGTCGTTGCATCCCTCGTGCCCTTGGAACTGGTCCAGGTCGAGATCGTGCGCCTGGAGCATGGTCCCCATCGCGCCGTCCGCCACGACGACTCGCTGGGAAAGTGCTTCACGGAAGGTCAGGCGAGCTTTCATAGTCCGCAACTCTAATCTCGGGGCACCCGGGGGATCCGGTGCTCGACCCCCCGTATCCCCGTGTCCGATCGGTGGCTTGTGGGGTGCCCGTGCCGGTGCAGTCCGGCTCTCCCCGTCCCGTGGTCGCGTGCCGAGCAGTGGCGGGCTCGGTCGGACCCGTGGAGCGGTGGCGGCGAGGCCGCCGGGCTGGTCGCTCACTGGACCCGTCCGTGGTGCGGTCGGGTCGATGCGGCCGGGGACAACGGTGTCCGGATCAGTCGCTGCACCGAGGCTACAACATCGACCGTTCCGGGACCTGAGACGGATGTCTTACATCGTGTCCGGGCGGCGTGTCGTACACGGCGCCGGGGCGGGAGAGCGCGTGCTGTGAATAACCGTTCCCTCCGCGGGGTGCCACCCCATAGGGTGGACTGCGTTCGTGTGCAGGAAGGGGCCGCCGAATGACCAAGCTCACCCGGGAACTCGTGGACCCGGTGCTGGTGGCTGCGTTCGAGGGCTGGAACGACGCGGGCGAGGCCGCGAGCCTGGCCGTGGAGCACCTGGCCCGGGAGTGGGACGCGCAGGAGCTGTGCTCCATGGCGCCCGACGACTACTACGACTTCCAGGTGACGCGGCCGCGGCTGACGGTGGTCGACGGCCAGGTCGGCCAGGTCGAGTGGCCCACCACCCGGGTGCGGGTGGCGCGCATGCCGGGCGGGCGCGACGTGGTGCTGGTCACCGGGCCCGAGCCGAACATGCGGTGGCGCTCCTACGCCGCCGACCTGCTGTCCATCGCCCGGGGTCTGGGCGTGCGACGCGCGGTGATGCTGGGGTCCCTGTTGGCGGACGCCCCGCACACGCGGCCGATTCCGGTCACCGGCATGGCGTCGCCGCGCGAGCTGGGCGCGGAGATGGGACTGGACGCCACCACGTACTCGGGGCCGACCGGCATCGTGGGCGTGGTGCACGAGGCGTTCTCCTCCGCCGGGACCGAGGCGGTGTCGCTGTGGGCGGCCATCCCCCACTACGTGGCCCAGCCGCCCTGCCCCAAGGCGACCCTGGCGCTGCTGGCCTGGGTCGAGGACTTCCTGGACGCCAAGGTGCCGCTGGGCTCGCTGCCCGAGGAGGCGGTGTCCTGGGAGGCGGGGGTCAACGACCTGACCGCCGAGGACGAGGACATCGCGTCCTACGTGCGGGGCCTGGAGGAGGCCAAGGACACGGCCGAGCTCCCGGAGGCCTCCGGCGACGCGATCGCCCGCGAGTTCGAGCGCTACCTGCGCCGCCGCGACGACGAGTGAGCGACCCCGGGGAGGGGCGGACGGGGCGGCCCGGTCCGCCCCTTCTCCGTTCTCCGTGCCGTTCACCGCAGGACGTACAGCCTGACGGTGTTGGGCGGGCCGACGATGATGGGCGTACAGCGGTAGTCGGTCCACTCCCCCGCCTCGAGCCCCCTCCGTCCGGCGTAGTCGCAGGAGGTCCGGCCGCCGGGGCCGAGGATGGAGCTGTAGGTGCCCGCGTACTCCCAGGCGGGTTCGGCCGCCGGGGCCGGGTCGGCCCACGCGGGGGCGCTCTCCGCGAGGAGCGCCAGCGGGAGGGTGAGCAGGAGGGCGGCTGCGCGGCGCGCGAAAGGAACAGGCACGGGTCTCCTCCGGGGTGCGGGCGCCCGGGACCGTCCCGGGGCCTGTCCCAGGGTCCGCCGCCGTCCTCACAGGCGGCTCACGGGCGCTCACACGCGTCCGGCGGCCGGGGCCGCCGTTCCCGGTTCCCTCGGTTCCGCGGTCCCCGGTCCGGGGCGCCGTGCTCCCGGGCGCCCCCGGACACCGGTGCCCGCCGGAACGTCCCGGGCCCCGGCGGGCGGGCCCTACCGGCGCAGGTGGCGCCACTCGCCGCTGGCGAGCACGGTGGCCCAGGCCCCGGCGATGCGGGCCAGGCCGCGGCGGACCTCGTCCACCACGGCCGGGGCCAGCTGCTCCTGGGAGGGCTGCAGGCGCACGGTGACGCGCAGGCCGTCGAGCACCTTCTGGCCGCGGGCCAGCGCCTCCTGGTCGGGTTCGGCGGCCTGCTCCAGGACGGCGCGGATGCCCTCGCGCAGGGCGATGGCCTCGTCCAGGTCGGCCAGGGTGATGGGGATGGCCCCCTCGGCGGCCAGGCGGTGGGCGCGCAGGAAGTGCGCCAGGTCGGCCCGGTCGCCCAGGGCGGCGCCGGTCGAGACGAAGGCGGCGACGAGGTCGGCCGCCGGGCTGAGTCGTACGGGGGATTGGGGCTGCGTCTTCATGGGGGGTATCCCACCACGCTTCGGTAGCGGATTTTGCTGAACGGCGGGGCCGGTGGCCACAGGTGGTCACCGCCCGCGTTCACATCGGACCGAAACCGGACGAACACCCCCGGTACGCCCGGGATGTCCGCGGTTTCATCCTGCCCCGAAACCGGGTTCGCGGTCGGCCGGTTCGCGGTCGGCCGGTTCGCGGGCCGCACGGCCGCCGCCCGTCGGGGCACCGGCGGGGACGCCGGGCCGGGCGTCGTCCGCCCCGGCGGCCGCGAGGGCCCGCACGGCGTCGCGGTCGCCGGGCAGGCCGAGCCGTTCGAGCAGCGCCGCGAACCCGGTGGCGTGCGCGCCCGTCCAGGGCAGGGCGCTGTCGGCGAGCACGCGCAGGTACTCCCGCTGAACCCGGCCCGGCCGTGCGGGCGCCCCGGCGGGGAAGGCCGCCTCCAGCATCGGCCCCAGGTCGGCGCCGGCCCGCAGCGCCGGGGCCGCGGGTGCCAGCGCGCGGAACACCGGCAGCATCCGCTCGGCGTCCCCGGGCCCGCAGCGGCGGGCGGCCTCGCGCAGGAGGGTGGCCCGCACGCTCCCGGAGAAGTACGCGGGCCGCTGCGCGAACCACGCGTCGGGCACCTCGGGGCCGCCCGCGGCCGCCAGCAGTTCGGCGAGCGCGGCCGGGTTCCCGCGCTGTCCCGGGGCGAGCGCCGCGCAGGCGCGGATCGCCGGGTCGGAGTGGGTGAGGAACTCGGTGGTGTCCCCGCCGGTCTCGCCCATCACCAGCACGATGACCGCGCCCTCCTCCCGGGTCTCGGCCATGTCGGCCGCCCCCGACAGGTCCGGGGCCGGTCCGCCCAGGAGGGCGAGGGCCCCCGCCGCCTCCACCGCGCGGATGCGGGTGGTCCCGTCGTGGTGGGTGAGGTGGGGGCGCACCGCCGCGTACAGCTCCGGGGCGGCGTCGCGCAGCGCCACCGCGGCCTCGTGGTACATCAGTGCGTGGAGGACCTCGTCCTCCCAGATCCCGAGGGCCTCGTCCTCGTCGTCGGAGGCCAGGGCCGCGTGGACCCGGTCGCGTTCGGCGGAGTCCGGCGCCGGGGGCGCGGGCTCGCACAGGTGGCCGGCGACGCCCTCGGCGGCGTCGCGCAGGAAGCCGAGCAGGTGCGCGCGCAGGGACGCCGCGCCGACGGGCGCGTCCAGCCGGGGGTCGGCCAGGACGCCGGCGACGTACCGGGCCGCCGGAACCGTCGCCGAGTAGACGGTGCCCTGGTGGATCACCGCGGAGTAGAGGTGGTCCAGGGCCCGGGAGCGGTCCGCCGGGTCGTCGGAGAGCAGGAGGGCCAGGTGCCCGGGCACGTCGGTGCCCGGCCCGTAGGCGTGGAAGGTCCGGTTCCAGTCGGTGGCGGCGAGTACGTCGGTTCCTGTGCTCATGCCTGGATCGTGACAGCGCCCACCGACGTTTCCGGGCCCCGGTCCCGGCCGCGCGGACGGGGGCCGGCGGGCCGGGGAACCGATCGGCCGGGGGCGGCGTCCCAGGGGACGAACGGCTTCTCCCCCGTCACCCCTGCACCGGACCCCGGATCCGGAGAAGCGGACCACCCGCACCCTAGGCTGGGAATCCCCTGATGACCCGCAGCACCGCCATCCCCTCCCCGACCGCCCCCGTGCTCGCCAGAGCGACCGCCGCGATCGCCTCCCTCACCCTCGCCACGGCCCTGACCTCCTGCTCCTTCTCGGTCGGCGAACTGGAGCCGGTCGGCGGTGAGGAGACCGCCGCGGCGGAGCCCACCGCGGCCGCCGAGCCGGACGCCCCCGGGCAAGGCGAGGAGAGCCCGGCCGCCGAGGCCCCCGGCGCCGGGGAGTCCGGCGCCCCGGCCGAGGGGCTGCCCATGGACGCCTCCGAGGCCCAGGCCTGGGCGGAGGACGTCTACTGGCTCAGCGGCTCCGGGGAGGCGTTCTACCGGCTCGACTGGACCGCGTCGGCCTCCACGGCCCTGGAGCTCACCCACTCCGGCAGCAGCAACTTCATCATCGTGGCCTACGGCGCGGACGGGGAGCGCTACGCGAGCATCGTCAACGAGATCGGCTCCTACGAGGGCGGCAGCACGTTCGGCGACCTGCCCCTGCTCGACGGCCCCGAAGCGGTCGAGTTCGTCCACATCCAGGCCGACGGCGCCTGGACCATCGGCCGCTGACCCGGCGGCGGTCCGCACGGGTCGAAGCCCCGAACGCGCCTGCGGCCCGGCCGTTTCCGGCCGGGCCGCGGGCGCGGTGCCGGCCGGCTCCCCGCAGGGGTCCTCTTCGCGCCACTCGTGGCCGGCGGCCTCACCGCCCGCGCCCCGGTCCTGCGAGGCCGTGTGGGTACCGGTCGGTACGACCGACGCGCGGGCGTCGGTGAACATCGATCGCGGACGCGCCGGGCCCGGCGCGTCCGCGAGAGCGGGAATCCCCGGAACCTTCTCGGGGAGGGCGTCAGAGGGCCACGCCGAGCAGGGTGTCGACGGTGGTGCGGGCCAGCGCCGGGGCGGCGGTGTCGGTGCCGCCCTCGGTGAGCGCGGCCTGCGCCCAGGCGTCCACCGCGGCCAGCGCCGCCGGGGAGTCCAGGTCCCGGGCCAGCGCGGCGCGCACCGCGGCCAGCAGCGGGGCGGCGTCGGGGGCCGCGCCCAGGGCGAACGCGGCGCGCCAGCGCTCGGCGCGGGCGTGGGCCTCGGGCAGGTGGTCGTCGGTCCACTCCCAGGCGCCCCGGTAGTGGTGGGTGAGCATGGCCAGGCGGATCACCGCCGGCTCCACCCCCTGCTCGCGCAGCTTGGACACGAACACCAGGTTGCCCAGCGACTTGGACATCTTCTCGCCGTCCAGGCCGACCATGCCCACGTGCAGGTGGGCCCGGGCGTTGGGGCCGCCGGTGATACAGCGGGTCTCGGCCGCGCCCATCTCGTGGTGGGGGAAGACCAGGTCGTTGCCGCCGCCGTTGAGGTCGAAGTCCGGGCCCAGCCGGTCCAGGGCGATGGCGCTGCACTCGATGTGCCAGCCCGGGCGGCCCCGCCCCAGCGGGCTCTCCCAGGCGGGCTCGCCCGGCCGTTCGGCGCGCCACAGCAGCCAGTCGAGCGGGTCCTTCTTGCCGGGGCGGTCGGGGTCGCCGCCGCGCTGCCCGAACAGGTCGAGCATCACGTCCCGGTCCAGGTGGCCGATCTCGCCGAAGCGTTCGGCCTCGGCGACGGAGAAGTACAGGTCGCCGTCGAGGTCGTAGGCGGCGCCGGTGTCGCGGATGCGGGCGGCCAGGTCGCTGATGAGGTCGACCGACTCGACCACGCCGACGTAGGAGGTCGGCGGGATGATGCGCAGGGCCGCCATGTCGTCGCGGAAGACGTCGATCTCGCGGTGGGCGAGGTCGCGCCAGTCGACGCCGATGGCCTCGGCCCGCTCCAGCAGCGGGTCGTCGATGTCGGTGGTGTTCTGCACGTAGTTCACGTCGTGCCCGGCGTCGCGCCACACCCGGTTGACCAGGTCGAAGGTCAGGTAGGTGAACGCGTGGCCCAGGTGTGCCGCGTCGTAGGGGGTGATTCCGCAGGCGTACATTCCGGCCCGGGGCCCGGGGGCGGTCTCCTGTATCCGGCCGGTGGCCGTGTCGTGGAGCCGCAGGGGACCGCCGGTACCCGGCAGGGGGACGATGTCAGGCGCAGACCAAGAACGCATACCGGGAAGACTATCCGGACACCGGGTGGGCAAACGCCCAGGGAGGGGCGGTGCCGCGGTGATGATCACCCCACGGGGACGGGGAATCGGCGGCGGGCGTGCGGGGTTCGGCCGGGGCCGGCGCGATCAGCGGTGGGCGGCGAGGTCGTCGCGGTGCCGGGCGGCGATGAGGAGCGCCGCGAGGACGGCCGCCGCCCCGCAGATCGCCGCCAGCTCCTCGTTGCCCAGCCTCCAGTGCATCAGCGCGCCGCAGACGGAGACCACGTAGAGGAGCCAGTAGGCCCCGGTCTCCATGAGAACGCCGTTGCGTCCCTCCATCTCGTTTCCCCCTGCCGTGCGCACGTCGCCGCATGGTGCGCGTGTGACGGCGTGTCCACCGTCTCTGACAGAGACGCACCGGTCACGCAGGGGGTTGTCACGAAGTGGCATCAAGGAGTGTGACAGCCACCATTGGTACGGAGTGCCCGCAGGTACGCGTACGTCCTCTCCGTCCTTTTCCGTGACCAGAGTGACGGAAGGCGGGGCGGTCGCGACCTCCGGCCGGGACGGCCCCGGCACCCCCTCCGGGGCCGGGACTGTCCGAAACCCGGCCGCGGGGGCCGGGGGCGGGGACGGCCCCCGCTCGGAGCGCGCCTGTTCCGAGCGGGCGGCGCACCCGGCTCAGGGCCGGGCCGCGGCCTCCAGCTCGAGGAGGTCCAGGTCGGCGGCGGCCCGCGCCAGGGCCGGGTCGTCGGGGGCGCCGAACTCGGCCAGGTCGGCCAGCTCCGCGCGCAGTCTGCGGCGGGCCGAGCGCAGGTCGGCGGTTTCGGTCAGGGGACGAGCGGCCAGCGGGCCGCGACCCGAGACGACGCCGTCGGAGGTGCGCAGCTCCCACTCCCAGCCGGCGCCCCCTCCGGTCCGCCGGGCGTGTTCGAGGACCCCGACGGAGGCGGGGGCCCGGTCGTCGACGCGGACCCAGCGGCCGACCAGGGCGGCCGGGTCGGCGGGGCGCTGGTAGGGCTGGTCGGGGGCGGGGATGGCGCTCATCGGCGGTCCTTCCATCGGGGACGGCTGACCTGGGCGTGCGTTGCACTCCTCGTGCGGGTTGACGCAACACCCGGGTTTTCGGTTCACCCTCAACACGTTCATGCGGGTCGCCTATGACGCGGTTTCGGAATTCTTTCGGAGGTTTTTTGTGGCGACCGCCCGGGTGGGTCCCCTACCGGTTCCCCGGGGAGCCCTACCCGAAACACCGGACGGGAAGTTGGATAGGCTAACCTAACCAGGACCGGGTCCCCTCGCAGATGCCCGGCCCCACCCTTCGCCGGGAGAAGAGAGACGACCCCCATGAAGATCCGCAACCCCGAGCGCCGCGCCATGGTCCGCGCCCGCGTCGTCCGCACCGAGCGGACCACCCCCAACTTCGTCACCGTGACCCTGGGCGGCGAGGAGCTCGCGGACTTCGAGTTCCTGGGCCTGGACCAGTGCGCCCGGCTGTTCCTGCCGCGCGAGGGCCAGGAGCGGCTGCGGCTGCCCCAGGCCGCGGGCAACGGCTGGATCGCCAAGTACTACCTCATGCCCTCCGCCGAGAAGCCGCTCTTCCGCAACTACACGCCCCGCCGGTTCGACGCCGAGCGCCTGGAGCTGGACATCGAGTTCGCGGTGCACGGCTCCCGGGCCCCCGCCTCCGGCTGGGCGCTGAACGCCAAGGAGGGCGACGAGGCCGGCCTGTTCGCCGAGGGGTACTACTACCTGCCGCCCGAGGACGCCGACTGGCAGCTGCTGGTGGGCGACGAGAGCGCGTTGCCGGCGCTGCTGTCGATCGTCGAGCAGGCTCCCGAAGACCTGCGCGCCGAGGTGTTCCTGGAGGTCCCCGAGACGGCCGACGTCCGCGAGGTCGAGGTCCCCGACGGGGTGAACCTGCACTGGCTGCCGCGCGACGGCGGCGGTGGCGTGCCCGGCGAGCTGGCGCTGCGGACGGTGCTGGCGGCGGACCTGCCCGCGGGGACCCCGTACTGCTTCGTGGCCGGGGAGCGGGCCCTGCCGACGGGGCTGCGCCGGGAGCTGGTGCGCGGGCGCGGGGTGCCCAAGACGCACATCTCCTTCATCGGGTACTGGCGCCACGGGGCGGCCGCCTACAAGTGACGCGCGCGGCGGCCGGGACCCGCGGTCCCGGCCCGGCCCGCCCCCGGCGGCGCCGGGGCGGGGCGGCACGCGGCCGGATGACACCCCACCGGATGGCGCGCGACCCGGCGGGCCGGACGGGGGCGACCGGGCGGCGGCCGGGAACGCGGCCCCCAAGAGACCGGGTCTCACCTCTTGTTCCGGTCCCCTGACTAAACGTAAAGTCACTTTACGATTCAGTGGGTCACACGGCGACCGCGCTCGGTCGCCATGGTCGCGCCCCGGCGGCACGACCGCTCCGTCCGCTCCCCCGCCCCCCGGGGCGGGACCACTCCCCCGGAGTACGCGCATGCGCACGAGACGATTCCGCACCCCCCTCTCCGTGGCGGCGGCCGTGGCCGCCCTGGCCCTCCTGGCCCCCGGCACCTCCGCCGCCTCCCCCGCCCCCGCCGAGGCCGAGCCGGCCGCCGCCGCGCAGGCCGCGCTGGTCTGGTCCGACGAGTTCGACGGCGCGTCTGGGAGCGCTCCCTCCGCCGCGAACTGGAACCACGAGACCGGTGACCACGGCTGGGGCAACAACGAGCTCCAGAACTACACGAACAGCCGCGCCAACTCCGCCCTGGACGGCAACGGCAACCTCGTCATCACCGCGCGCCGCGAGGCCGACGGGAGCTACACCTCGGCCCGGATGACCACCCAGAACAAGTTCCAGCCCCACTTCGGCCGGGTCGAGGCCCGCATCAAGATCCCGCGCGGCCAGGGCATCTGGCCCGCGTTCTGGATGCTCGGCGGGAGCTTCCCGGGCACCCCGTGGCCCAACTCCGGCGAGATCGACATCATGGAGAACATCGGCCGCGAACCCCACCTGGTCCACGGCACGGTCCACGGCCCCGGCTACTCGGGCGGCGAGGGCATCACCGGCTCCTACATGCACCCGCAGGGGTGGTCGTTCGCCGACGACTTCCACACCTTCGCCGTCGACTGGCGCCCGGGCTCCATCACCTGGTCTGTGGACGGCAACGTCTACCACTCCGTCACCCCCTCCAGCACCGGCGGCGACCCGTGGGTGTTCGACCAGCCGTTCTTCATGATCCTCAACGTGGCCGTCGGCGGGAACTGGCCCGGCTACCCCGACGGCAGCACGCAGTTCCCGCAGCAGATGCTGGTGGACTACGTGCGCGTGTACTCGCTCGACGGCGCGGGCGGCGGCGGGACCGGCACCATCACCGCCTCCAACGGGATCTGCCTCGACGTGGCGGGCGCGGCCAACGCCGACGGCACCCCGATCCAGCTCGCCCACTGCAACGGGAACCAGGCCCAGCAGTGGACGGTGGGCTCCGACGGCACCGTCCGCGCCTACGGCCGGTGCCTGGACGTGGCGGGCGGCGGCACCGCCGCGGGCACCCGGGTTCAGCTGTGGACCTGCAACGGGACCGGCGCCCAGCAGTGGACGCACACCGCCCAGCAGGGGCTGCGCAACCCGCAGTCGGGGCGCTGCCTGCAGCCCGTCGGCCGGGCGCAGACCGACGGGACCCGCACCGAGATCGCGAACTGCGACGGCAGCGCCGTCCAGAGGTGGAACCTGCCCTGACCCTCCCACCCGCGCCCCGGGCCGTTCCGGGGCGCACCCGTGACCCCCGTTGAATCGCGCGGCCCGCCGGTCTTCCCCACCGGCGGGCCGCCCCCTTTCCCGGGGGCCGCGCGGCCCGGCCGCCGGGCGGCGCACCGGCCCGCCGCGCCGCAGGTCGGCGGGCGAGTCGGACATCACACCCGGTGGCCGGCGGTTACCGGGAAGTAGACCACCCCCGGCCCCGGTTGTGCCAGTGTCGCCGGATGTCCGGACATCCGACGCCCCGGGCAACGGAGCCCGCACCCCCGCACACCGACCTCACCCCCCGGTCCACTCCACAGCCGTTCAGAGAGGTCCGCCATGCCCTTGGCCCTGCTCGCCCTCGCCCTGGGCGCTTTCGCCATCGGAACCACCGAGTTCGTCATCATGGGCCTGCTGCCGGAGGTCGCCGACGGGCTCGGCGTGAGCATCTCCCACGCCGGGTACCTCATCTCCGCCTACGCCCTCGGCGTCGTCGTCGGCGCCCCGCTGCTCACCGCGATGGCCACCCGGCTGCCGCGCAAGACCGTCCTGATCCTGTTCATGGTCCTGTTCGCCGTGGGCAACCTGGCCACGGTGCTGGCCCCCACCTACGAGACCGTGTTCGCCTCCCGGGTGGTCGCCGGGCTCCCGCACGGCGCGTTCTTCGGCGCCGGGGCGCTGGCCGCCGCCCAGATGGCCGGGCCCGCCCGGCAGGGGCGCGCGGTGGCCCGCATGTTCCTGGGCCTGACCGTCGCCAACATCATCGGCGTCCCCGCGGGCACCCTGCTCGGCCAGGAGCTGGGCTGGCGGTCCGCCTTCCTGGTGGTGACCGCGATCGCCGTGCTGGCCGTGGTCGGCATCGCCGTGTTCGTGCCCCGGCTGGAGCGCACCGGCACCGGGCGGCTGATGCCCGAGGTGCGGGCGCTGGGGAACTCCCAGGTGCTGCTGGGGCTGCTGTCGGCGGTGTTCGGGTTCGCGGGCGTGTTCGCCGTGTACAGCTACATCGCGCCGATGATGACCGAGCTGGCCGGGATGAGCGGCGGTGGCGTGACCGTGGTGCTGGCGCTGTTCGGCATCGGCATGACCCTGGGGTCGCTGGTCGTGGGCCCGCTGGCCGACCGGGCGCTGCGGCCCACCATCTACGGCGCGCTGGGGTCGCTGGCCGTGGTGCTGGTGGTCTTCACGTTCACCGTGCACAACCCCTGGACCGCGATGGCGTCGGTGGTGGTGCTGGGCGCGGTCGGGTTCGGCGTGGCCACGCCGTTGCAGCTGCTCGTGATGAACAAGGCGGGCGCCGCGCCGGCCCTGGCGTCGGCGGCCAACCACTCGGCGTTCAACCTCGCCAACGCGGGCGGCGCCTGGCTGGGCGGGGTGGGCATCTCCGCGGGGCTGGGGCTGTCCTCCCCCGCCGCGATCGGCGCCGTCCTGGCAGTGACGGGGCTGGGGATCGCGCTGACGGCCGGACTCCTGGACCGGCGCGCCGGGGCGGGAGAGCCGGAGGCCGCCAAGGCCGCCGCCGAGCCGTCCCGGGAGGCCTCGCAGGTCTCCTGAGCCGCCCGGCGGACCCGCGGCCCCGGCCGCCCGTCAGAGGCGGACGGCGGCGCCCAGCCGGGCCACGGCCTCGCGCAACCGCGCGGGGCCGTGGCCCGCGTAGGCGATGACCAGGCCCGGCGGTCCGGGGGCGGTGCGGTGCCGCGACAGCGGCTGCACCGCCACCCCGGCGCGCTCGGCGCGGGCGGCGGCCTCCCGGTCGTCCACTCCCCCGGGCAGCAGCACCAGCAGGTGCAGGCCCGCCGCCACCCCCAGGACCGTGCAGCCGGGCAGGTGGGCGCGGACCGCCGCCACGGCGGCGTCCCGGCGGGCGCGGTGGCGCGCCCGCATCGTGCGCAGGTGGCGGGCGATGGTGCCGTCGCGCAGCAGCAGCGCCAGGGCCAGCTGGGGCAGCGAGGGCGAGCCCAGGTCGGCGGCCCAGCGCGCCTCGACCACGTCCTCCAGCAGGTGCGGGGGCGGGACCAGCCAGCCCGCGCGCAGGGCCGGGGCCAGGGTCTTGGACAGGCTGGAGGTGTGCGCCACCAGGTTCGGGTCCAGGCCGTGCAGGGCGCCGACCGGTGAGCGGTCGTAGCGGTACTCGGCGTCGTAGTCGTCCTCGATCACCAGGCCGTCGCGCTCGCGCGCCCAGGCCAGCAGCGCGCGGCGGCGCAGCGGCGACAGGACCACGCCGGTCGGGAACTGGTGGGCGGGCGTGACCAGGACGGCGCGGGCGTCGGTGGCGGCCAGGGCGTCGGTGTCGATGCCGTCGCCGTCCACCGGGACGGGGACCGTGGAGCGCAGCCAGTGCCCGAGGATCATGCGGTTGCCGTCGGCGCCGGGGTCCTCGCGGGCCATGGTGTCCAGGCCGCGGGCGCGCAGGACCTGGGACAGGATGCTCAGGGCGCCGGTGACCCCGGCGGTGACCACGATCTGCCCGGGGGCGGCGCGCACGCCCCGGGAGCGGGCCAGCCAGGCGGAGAGCTCGGTGCGCAGCTCCGGGGTGCCCTGGGGCGGGGCGTAGCCGAGGGAGCGGGCGGTGGCGGTGGACAGGACCTCGCGTTCGGCGCGCAGCCAGGCGGCGCGGGGGAAGGCCGCCAGGTCGGGGATGCCGCTGGCGAGGTCGACGGTCTCGGGCGCGTAGACGGTGGGTTCCCAGGTGCCGGTGGAGCGTGCGGCGGGGGCGTCCAGGGGGCGGGCCGCCACGGCGGTCCCGGCGCCGCGGGCCGCCGTGAGCAGGCCCTCCTCGGTGAGGCGCTGGTAGGCCTCGACCACCGTGCCGCGGGCCACGCCGAGGTCGGCGGCCAGCACGCGGGTGGGCGGGAGCCGGGTGCCCAGCGGCAGGACACCGGAGGCGACGGCCGAGCGCAGGGCCCCGGTGAGCCATTCGGTGCGCTCGCCGCGCGGGACGGCGGAGGCGTCCAGTTGCAGGAAGTCCGAGCCCTGGGCCATCTCCCCCGCCCCCTTTGGTCCGGTCGGAACGCTCATGCTTGGTCCTGTCGGTCGGACCATACCGGGTCCAGAGTGGAGGCGTGCAAAAGACACCTTCCCTGAGCCCCGCCCCTTCCGCCTCCGCGGCCTCCGCTCCGTCCGCCGCCCCCGCGCCGCCGTCCCTGTGGGGGCTGGGGCCCGCCCTGGGCGGGATGGCGCTGATGGGCAGCAGCGTCGCCGTGATCGGGGCGACCGCGGACATGCCCGCCTTCGTCGTCCAGTCGGCCCGGTACGCGGTGGCGGCGGTGGCGGTCGTCGCGCTGGCCCGCCTGTTCGCCCAGAAGGTGCCGCTGCCGCGCGGCCGGGACGTTCTCTGGGTGATCGCCGGCGCCCTCTCCGGGCTGGTGGGATTCAACCTGGCCCTGATCGTGGGGACGGCGCACGCGGAACCGGCGGTGCTCGCGGCGGCGGTGGCGTGCATCCCCATGGTGCTGTCGGTGGCCGGGCCGCTGACCCGCGGCGAACGGCCGTCGGCTCGGGTCGTGGCGGGGGCGCTGGTGGTCAGCGCCGGCGCGGTCGCGGTGACCGGGTGGGGGCACGCGGACGTGATCGGCGTGCTGATGGCGCTGGCGCTGATCGCGCTGGAGGCCGGGTTCACGCTGTTCGGGGCGCCCGCGCTGCCGCGCATGGGGGCGTGGGGGTACACGGCGGCGACGACGGTGACGGCGGCGCTGGTCTTCGGGGTGCTGTCGCTGTTCGTGAACCCGGCGGGGTGGGCGATGGTCGCCGACCCGGCGGTGCTGGGCGCGGTGGTCTACCTGGGGGCGGTCGCGACCGCGCTGTCGTTCGTGCTGTGGTTCACGGGTGTGGCGCGCATCGGCGCGGGCGCCGCGAGCCTGGCTGCGGGTGCGGCCGCCCCGACGGCCGCCCTGGTCGCCACCGCCCTGGGCGCCCCCATGCCCTCGCTCGGCGCGTGGATCGGCATGGCGGTGATCGGCGCCGGGCTCGCGGTCGGCTTCGCCCCCCTGCCCCGGCGGAGCCCGCGGAACGCGGCCCCGGCGGCGACGTCGGCCCCATCGGCCTGAGCCCGCGGAACCCGCGGGCGGCGGCAACGGCGGCCTGATCCGCCGGGGCCGCCGGGACGGGGCCCACGCGATGATCGGGGGCCCGGTACCGAGGGTGCGCAGTCCGGCACGGCACGGAGTCCGCATTCGGCCACGGGCTCCGCGCACGGCCGTCCGAGAGATATCTTGGCCGAGCCCTCCCCTGCCCCCGGTACGGCGCCCCGGTCCCGCGACGCCCTGAGGAACCCCCGCCCCGTGTACCCCCTCACCTCCGACGACCCGCGCACCGTCGGCCCCCACCGCATCCTGGCCCGCCTGGGCGCGGGCGGCATGGGCCGGGTCTACCTGGCCCGCACCCCGGGCGGGGACCTGGCCGCCCTCAAGCTCGTCAAGGACGACCTGGCCCAGGACCCCGAGTTCCGGGCCCGGTTCGCCCGCGAGGTCCGCGCCGCGCGCCGGGTCTCCGGCCCCCTCACCCCGGCCGTGGTGGACGCGGACACCGACGCCGCCGTCCCCTGGATGGCCGCCGAGTACGTGCCCGCCCCCACCCTCAAGGAGGCGGTGCGCGAACACGGGCCGCTGCCCGCCGAGTCCCTGCCCGTGCTGGTGTCCGGCCTGGCCCGCGCCCTGGAGGCGGTGCACGCGGCCGGGCTGATGCACCGCGACCTCAAACCCGGCAACGTGCTGCTGTCGCCGCGCGGGCCGCAGGTGATCGACTTCGGGCTGGCGCGAGCGGTGGAGGGCACGGTGCTCACCCGCACCGGGCAGACCTTCGGCACCCCCGCCTACACCTCGCCCGAGCAGATCAGGGGCCGGGACGTCTCCCCGGCGAGCGACGTGTTCTCGCTGGCCGGGACGGTGCTGTTCGCCGCCTCCGGGGAGCCGCCCTTCGGCTTCGCCCCGCCCCGGGAGACCCTGCGCCGGATCCTGGAGGAGGCGCCGAACCTGGGCGCGGTCCCGGAGGGCCCGCTGCGCGACCTGCTCGCCCGCTGCCTGGCCAAGGGCCCCGGGCACCGTCCGGACATCGCCGGGATCCTGGCCGAACTGGCCGACGTCCCGATGCCGGACACCGGGCACCCCTGGCTGCCCGGCCCCGTCACCGAGGACGTCCGCCTCCTGCGGGAGCGGGAGGCCGGGGAGCGCGCTCGTGCGGACCGGGCCCGGTGGCGGCGGCCCGCGCTGGCGGCGGGGGCGGCGGCCGCCGCACTGGCGCTGGTGGCCGGGGGCGGGTACGCGCTCACCGTTCTGCCCGGAGGCGGAGGGGGCGGCGGCACGGGCGACGGCACAGCGTCGGCCGGCGCAGGCGGCACGACGGGCGGCGCGGACGGCGAACCGTCCGCCGACCCGGCCTTCGCCTCGGAGGAGTACCAACAGAGCCTGTCCTCTGCCGACGGGGTGGCCTTCTCCCCCGACGGCGAACGGATCTACGTGACCGGCTCGTTCTACTTCGCCGTATGGGACTGGCGGGCGGGTGAGATGACGGCCTTCCTGGACCCCTCGCCGTCCGAGACCGACATCAACGCCGAGGGCACGATCGCGGCGGTCCACGCGGACGGTTCGGGGCCCGACCACGAGGACCGCATCGAACTCCTCCGGGACACCGGCGGCCCCCTGGCCCGGGAGGCCGTCCTGGTCTACGAGGAGCAGGGCACCAATCCCCGCAGGCCGGCGCTGTCCCCCGACGGGACCCGCCTGGCGGTCGTCGCCAACGAACTCGACGGGGACACCATCGACCACGTCGTCCACGTGTGGAACGTCCCGGCGGGCGAACGCGTCCTCACCGTCCCCCTCCTCGGGCCGGACACGTTCACCTACGTGTTCGACCTGGAGTTCACCGCCGACGGCGAGATGCTCGTCGGCACCGTCAGCGACGACTTCGAGCGCGTGCTGGGCGTCGCCGTGTGGGACGTGGAGACCGGGGACTGGGTCCACTACTTCGAGGGCCCGGGGAACCTGGGGTTCGCCCTGCACCCGGCCGAGCCGTCGGTGATGGCGCTGCTGGAGGGCGGCGACCGGGTGCGCCTCGTGGACCTGGGGACCGGGACCACCCTCCGAGACCTGGGCCGCGCCGGCGAGGACTCCCCCGAAGTCGCGCTCTCCCCCGTGTTCTCCTCCGACGGGGAACGGCTGTACCTCGGCGTCGAGGACCCTTTCGGTGCCACCGACCTGCTCGGGACCGTGTGGGACACCGGCACGGGCGAGGTCCTCCGCGACGGCGACGCCCTGCTGCCCGGACCGGTGGGACCGCACCCCCGCGACGAGTTCCTGGCCGTGCTCGACACGGAGGCGGACCAGGTGCTGGTACTGGACGGCGAGAACCTCACCGTCGTCGACGAGCTGTACTGAGACACCCCGCTGAAACGAAGGCCCCATGCACGACCTCTCCCCGGACGACCCCCGCGACATCGGCCCGTACCGCCTCCTCGCCGTTCTCGGCTCGGGCGGCATGGGCCGCGTCTACCTGGCGACGGGCGCCGACGGCACCCTCGCCGCGGTCAAGTCGGTGCGGGCGGAGTTCGCCTACGACCCCGGCTTCCGCGCCAGGTTCGCCCGTGAACTCGACCTGGCCGGCCGCACCCTCGGTCCCTTCACCCCGCGTGTGCTGGACAGCGACCCGGCCGCCCGGATCCCGTGGATGGCCACCGAATACGTGGCCGGTCCCACCCTGCACGAACTCGTCCGGGAGTCCGGACCGCTCCCCGAGGGGGCGGTGCGGTTCCTGCTGCGGGCCGTCGCCTCCGCACTGGAGGGCATGCACGGGAACGGGCTGGTGCACCGGGACCTCAAACCCGGCAACGTCATGGTCGCGGCGTCCGGTCCACAGGTGATCGACTTCGGGGTCTCCCGTGCCCTGGAGGAGGCCGAATCCGCCGAGGACGAGGAGACGATGGTCGCCGGAACACCCGGGTACACCGCACCCGAACTGTACGGAGGCGCGGAGGCGTCATCCGCTGCGGACGTCTTCTCCCTGGCGGGCACCGCCGTGTACGCGCTCACCGGTACCGGGCCGTTCGGCGAAGGGCACCCCTCCGCGGTGGCCTACCGCATCACCCGCCTGGAGCCGGACCTGGACTCCGTCCCCGGGAACCTGCGTGCACTGCTCTCCCGGTGCCTGGCCAAGGACCCCGGCGACCGGCCGACCGCGGCCGGGGTGTTGGAGGAGCTGGGCGGGCCGGTGGACCCGGCCGGCTCGGCCCCGGACTGGCTTCCGGCCGAGGTGGCCCGGAAGGTGGAGGGGGTCGCGGAGGAACACCGGGAGTACGTCTCCCGGGACCCGCGGAACGGGTCGGCGCCCTCCCGTCGTGGTCGGTCGTGGGCGGTGGGCGCCGGCGCGGCCGCACTGGTCCTGGCCGTGGGCGCGGGGGTGTGGGCGGGTTCGGCGCGGAATGCGGAGGGGAACGGGCCGCCACGGGAGGAAGCGACTGCGCAACAGGGCGAAGGGGACGACGGCGAGGCGGATACGTGTTCGCGGCCCGAGGAATTCGCGGCCGAGTACGCACAGGCCGCCCGGGACCGGTTCGAGGTTCCGGGCGAGGACACCTACGACCTCGACTTGGCAGTCCGCCCCACACTCGGCTTCGTGGCCGACGGCGGCCTGCTGGCCGTGTCGCATCCGACCGGTGTCGCCCTGTGGGACTGGGAGGCGGGAACGGAGGTCGCCTTCACCGGTGATTCCCTACCCGAATTGGCGGGGACCCCGACCGTGAGCCCGGACGGGTGCCGTTTCGCCTACACGTCCCGGGAAGGCGGGGTGCACGTCTTCGACCTGCGAACCGGAGAACGGGCCGTGTACGCCGAGGAGCTGACGATCGATCACTACGACGACGACCCGCTCGCGTTCTCACCGGACAGCGGGAAGATCGCGGTCAGCCAGGGTTTCAGCAGCCATGGAACCCGAGTGATCGATCTGGAGACCGGTGAGGTCGAAACCGTCCTCGCCGAGTCGAGTCACTGGCCCGCCTACTCCCCGGACGGAAGGTACCTCGCCCTGAACCTGCAACATGCCGTCGTTGTGTTGGAGACCGCGACCGGCCGAGAGGTGTTCCGCAGGGAGGAGGCCACCGAGTTGGCGCGCGGCTCGATCGCCGTACCCAATGATGAGGGGGATCTGCTCTACCTCACCAGGGAGGGGATCGCCCATGTGAACTTCCTGGCGGAGGACGAACCCCGTCTCCTCCGTCCGGAGGGCGAGCCGCCCCATTGGTTCAAGGAACTCACCGCGGTGCCCGGCACGGACCTGTTCCACGTCGTGTACGAGGCGGGCATCCTCAACGGGGACAGCGGATGGGCCGTCTCCTGGGACTTCTCCACCGGAGAGCAAGTGGTGGCCGGCACCGGTGAGCGGGACACCAGGAGCCTTGCCGCCCACCCGGCGGGGGGCGTACTCGCCGTACTGCCGCCGGAGGCGGCCTCCGTCCGCATCGTCGATGCCACGACCTCGGATGTCCTGGCCGAACTCGGCTGACGGAAAGGAACGGCATGCTCCCCCTGCACCCGCACGACCCGCCCTCCATCGGCCCCTACCCGCTGCTCGGCAGACTCGGAGAGGACGGGGCGGCACGCAGCTACGTGGGCGGAACCGGTGACCGTGCGGCCGTGACCATCGTGCTCCTGAAACCCGCGCGCGCCACCGACCCGTCGTTCCGTGCCGAGTTCGCCCGCCGGGTGGAGGCCCTGCGGAAACTGAAGAGCCGGTACGTGTGCGCGGTGGCCGACGCCGACACCCGGGGCGCCGTCCCCTGGGTCGCCTTCGTCCGGCCAGGGGAGGAGACCCTGGCCGACCTGGTCGAGGGTAACGGGGGTGCGCTGGCCCCGCAGCGGTTCCCCACCGTGGCCACAGCACTGGCCAGGGGACTGGCCGACCTGCACGCGGTGGCGGTGCCGATCGGACCCCTGCGGGCGGAGGACGTGCTGCCGGCTCCGGGCGGCGCGGTGTTCGCGGGACCGGTCTTCGCTGAGCCGCCCGAAGGAGAGAAGGGGGCCGTACGGCATTGGGCGGCCCTGATGTCCTCCATCGCGGGAGAGGCCGGTCCCCCGCTCCGGTTCCGGAAGGTGATCGACGGTTGTCTGCATCCCGACCCGGACCTGCGGCCGAACCCGCGCGAACTGGCGAACATGCTCGCGGGGGCCGCAGCGGAGGAGTCGGCGCCACGTGGAAAAGAGGGCGAAGAGGACGCTGCCGACGGGAAGCGGAACGGGATGCGCCCCCTGGTACCGCTCGCCGCCGGGGCTCTCGCCGTGACCGCTGCCGCCACCACCGCGCTCGTGGTGTCGGGGGGCGAGCCGGCCGAACCCGCTGGTACACCGGAGGCCGTGGTCACCGACTGCACCGAGGCCGAGGGATTCACTCCTCCCGAAGCGCGAAGCGGCGGGGAACTGGACGCCTCCCACATGGCGTTCTCTCCGGACGGGGACCTGCTGGCGGTCGGCACGTGGCAGGACGGGGTGGGTGTCTGGGATTGGCCGGAGGGCAGGGAGATCGCCCGGTTCCATGAAGGCGCCCCGGAGACCGGAGCCGTCGATTTCCTGCCACAGGGCTGCACCGTCGCCGCAGTCGTACCGGATCCCGATGCGAAAGAGGAGGTCCCACCCCTCAACGCCGCCGTGTTCGACCTGGTGGCGGGCACGACCACCCGGCACCGGCTCAAGGAGCCGGCAAGAGGCACGGGGCTGAACGCAGAGCTCGGCGTGAGCGAACTGGCGGTCTCCCCTGACGGGCTGATGGCTCTGACCGGTTGGAGCCCTGACCACACCGTATCGGTCATCGACGGAGGGACGGGAGAGCCCGTGAGCAGTATCGACGTTCCAGGGAACAATCCCGTCTTCATCGATGACCAAAGGCTGGCGGTGACGGAGCTGGTGAGCTTCGACGACTGGAGCATCACCATCTGGGACGCGCGCGGGGGTGAACGCCTGCAGACCGTTCGTCCGGCCTCGGAACTGGACTTCGCCCCGATCGCCGGAACCGACAGGATCGCTTACGTGCGCGGAGACCAGATCATCGTCCAGGACTTCGTCACCGGTTCGCAGGTCGACACGTTCACCATGGAGGGGTTCGCGGATCTCGAAGAGCCCAGGGTCATCGAACTCGTGGTGGACCCGTGGCTCGGCCGGGTGTACTCCACATGGCTCGATAACACCCCGGAGAAGGTGGAGTACCACGGGAGTGCGTGGGATATGCGGAGCGGGGAGGATGTCCTCCCGGAGGGGATGGTGCCTCTCCTGGTGGCCCCGCACCCGGACGGCGAGGTCGTCGCGGTGAGAACGGAGGAGCCGGGGGTGCGGCTCCTGGATCCGGAGACCTGGGAGGTCGTCGGGGAGTTGTGAGGGGCTGTAGGGGCGTCAGGGCGGCCCCGGAGCGGGCGCTCCGGGGCCGCGGTCACCGGGCCGTGCGGCCGCCGGTCAGTACCCGCAGGAACCCGCCGGGTTCCAGGGGCTGAACAGGCCGCTCGGGTTGTGCTGGTACAGCCACACGTGCAGCGTGTAGTTGACCGGCAGGCCCGGCTCCTGGGGCTCGTCGGGCCCGTCGAACGGGTGCCCGAAGAGGGAGGGACGGTCGTCGTCGGTCTCCACGTCCTGGTCGGCGTCGACGTAGTAGTACTCCAGGGCCACGAGCTTGCGGCCGCCGTACCCGTCCGGCTGGTAGACCAGCACCTCGGGGGTGCGGATGTCCAGCTTCCGGTCGATCAGGTACGGGTTGACGTAGTGGTAGCCCATAGCACCGTCCGGGCTCTGCGCGCACTGGTCGGTCGGCACGTAGCCGTCGGCGATCGCCTCGGCCTCGTCCTGGTACTTGGTGGTGGCCTTCTTGGCGGTGGCGAGGTCCTGCTCCACCGTGCTGTGAGCGCTCGCGGCCATCGGCGCGAGCAGCGCCAGTGCGGTCCCGACCGCCGCGGCGGCGGTGAGGCGTGCGGCACTTAGCGACATCTTGTCCCCCTGAGCTTCGAGCGCCCTCGCGAGTCGTCCGCCCGGTCGAGGACCGGGTCCGGCACCGATTCCGGGAGCGGTGCCGGGGGCACGGGCCCTTGCGGACCGGGGCGCTTATCCGGGGACAGCATGCATCCGTCTGCGCTGGTCAGAGCGTTGAACATCGCGCCGGTAGAACCAAAGCCGACCCAAGCTTGACCTTGAAGGGGTGGCGATGTGCTCCCGTACGCCCCCATAACCGGCAAACCGCGAGCCCCGCCGGCCACGCCGGAGTCACCGGTTCCCGGCTCCTTAGCTAGGGGCAGCCGCGCGGAGGAGGAAGACCCACTCCGAGGAGGGGAGGCGGAGGAGCCCCGCGTCCGGGTTCTGCGAGTCGCGGACAGCGGTGTCGCCGCCCAGATCCGCCACCTCCACACAGTCGTTCGCGGTCGCGCTGTAGGACGACTTGCGGAAGTTCGGCTCGAGGGAGCCAGCACTCATGGTCACCCCTCAGTGGTCCCCCGCGCTTGGCTTCTCACACCCTGTCTGTCCCCATGCGGCCACCAGGCCCCGGTGCCTTCCCGCCCCCGAGGCCTCTCCGACTATCCGCACCTAACCGCGTCGAACCACACCCAGGAGCGCTCCCCACTCCCGACCGGTCAGCAGGAAATATCCAGCATCGGGGTTCTGGGAGTCACGGACCGCGGCGTCGCCATCGGGCACGTCGGCGACCTCCACACAGTCCTGACCCTGTCCGCTGCTGTAACTGGACTTACGGAAGACGAGCTGGTCAGTGGATGAGTACATCAGTGCTCCTAACCGATCAGGGACCGTAGGTGAACGACGGGACCCTCTGCGGAGGGCCCCGTTCTTGTCTTCGCCCTACGCCTCTGCCGTGCGCAGGAACGCCGCCCACTCCGCCGCCGGGAACGGGAGTTGCCCGAGCTCGGGCTGCTTGGAGTCGCGGACCAAGGTCTCTGCACCTTCCGCCACTTCGACACACGCGGATTCGTTAGCGCTGTGGCTGGACTTGTGGAAGGCCGGCCGGTCGGTGGATGAGTACATCGGCGCTCCTAGACACGAGCAAGGCGGAGATTCTGCGGCAGCGGTCCACCTGAGGGCGTTCAGCCAGGCACAGACCAGCTCCATCCGCCTCAACGAACACGATGGGTTCCAGGGCTTCGGCCAGGTCGGCAGGAAGCCCCGGCTCTGTACACGGCATGGGGTGCCCGCCCGACCATGCCGGAGTTTCGGCCCGCCGCACCCTTACCTGCGGGCAGCCGCGCGGAGGAGGGAGACCCACTCCGAGGAGGGAAGGTGAAAGAGTCCCGCGTCCGGGTTCCGGGAGTCACGGACGACCGTTTCGCCACCCAGATCCGCCACCTCCACGCAGTTGCTTCGGTCGCTGTAGCTCGACTTGCGGAAGTTCGGCTCAAAACCGCCAGCGCTCATGATCACCCCTCCGTGATCCCCTGCGGCCGGCTTCTCACACCCTGCCTGTCCCCATGCGGCCACCGAGCCCCGGTGCCTTCCTAGACCGCCCCTTCGGTGTAGGGCGAGAGCCCCGGGGAGCACGGAAGCCCTCAGCCTCGCCCTGGGGGCTTCCGTGTTCACTCCTACAGCTCCCGGCGAGCAACACCGAGCAGGATTGCCCACTCTGAAGCCGGAAAAGCGAGGTGTCCGTCCTCCCGGTTCTGGGTGTCGCGCATCGCGGCGCCTTCGGGAAGGTCGGCGACCTCGACGCACTCCTGGGCGGTCGTGCTGTAGCTGCTCTTGCGGAATTTCAGATCGTCGGTCAGGTGCACGTGCAGTGTCCTAGTCGGTGAGTAGTCGGGTCAGGTGTTGCACGGACTCAGCTGGTGACAGCGCCGTGCCCTGGAGGTGGTCGAGAACGTCGCGGTAGTCCGCGACCTGCTCCGCATCCTCCAGATAGAGCCCATCGTGACGGGTTTCCAAGAACACGATGGGCCGGTCTAGGGGGTTGGGAAAGTCCAGCAATACGAAGGGGCCACCGGTTCCAGCGTGCAGTCCCGTTGAGAACGGGAGTACCTGGACGGTGAT
Source organism: Nocardiopsis changdeensis (assembly GCF_018316655.1). GTDB lineage: Bacteria > Actinomycetota > Actinomycetes > Streptosporangiales > Streptosporangiaceae > Nocardiopsis > Nocardiopsis changdeensis. The sequence continues at coordinate 4,541,005 of NZ_CP074133.1, forward strand.
GTTCGGACGTTTGGTCATCGTCACCAAGTGGCGAAGCTGGCCATGCATCACCTCGGGATCGGTGGCGGTGGCCGGACGTGCGAGGGCCGCCTCGTCGATGATCGCCCACAACCGCGGCGGCGTCCCCCGATCAAGGATGCGCTGACGGCGCACGCGGGCGTCGACAATCCGCTCGACATCCTCCGGCGGGGTGAGCGCGGCCCGCGTGGATGCGGCCGCGTACTCCGGTGTCTGAAGCAACCCCGGAATGGCACCCACTTGGTATGTCGCGATGGACGATGCCTCTGCTTCGAACCCGAAGTAGGCCCCGGCGAAGTCGCTGTATCGGGTCCACCAGCCCTTGATGCGGGACTGCCGAGTCAGTTCGAAGAGCGCTTCTCTCCGAGCCTCGTCGGTAACGCCGTAGACGTCCAACAGCAGAGCGATGTCCGTGACGTAGGGCCTCAGGCGCTTTCCGGTCTCGATGTTGGCGATTTTCGCCCTGCTCCATTCGAGCTTCTTGGCTGCCTGCTCCAAGGTGAGCCCGGCCGTCGCCCGAAGCTGCTTCAGCTCCTCGGAAAGCCTCCGGCGGCGGATGGTCGGACTGAAGTCACCTGTGGATTCGGGCATGCGTCGATGGTAGGGGCGTGAGCGCGTTGGGGCCAATGTCCGATTCACCTTCCCATCTTCACGATGACCGTTTCACCGTACCGCCTTGAAAAACGGTGATTCACCGTTTTTAATGGAGCCCTATCCAACCCCTGCCGGGCCACCCACCCGGCACCCCTGACCGGAGGTGTGCGCGTATGGCGCGATACCGCTACCTGAACTGCTCCGAACCCGTGGCCGCCCGCTGGCCAGCGGGCGAGGCCCTGCGCCGGCGGCGGCCCCGCCGGGCCGCCCGGGCCCGCGCCTACGTCACCCACCCGGCCCGCGACCTCGCCCCGCTCACCCTCGCGGTCCGCCGGTGGCTCGCCCGGCAGAACCCGACCCCGCCGGCGTTGCCGCCCTTCCTCCCCGCCGAGGACACGACACCCCTCCGTCCGCGGGTCCCGGCGCCCCGCACCAGCCCGGACTCCGACCCGGGATTCGCCGCAGCGGTGGCGTCCCGCCCCCGCATCCGGGCCCTGCGTTCCAAAGCCCGCACCCGGCCGGAGTCCACCACCGCCAAGAGCAGGGCCGCCGCGCGGCTGCGGGTCCGCACGGCCACCATCCGGTCCACCACCCGGCTGACCGCCGACCGGGACGGATTGTGGAAGGACGCCCTGGCCGCCGCCCGCATCCTCAAGCGCAACCTGGGGAGGGCGGCCTGATGCGGCACGTGTGCGACATCCGCGAATTCCCCTCGATCCAGACCCTCGGCTTCTGGGCCCACACCCACCGGGTGCCGCTGCGCTACCTCGGCCCCACCCTGGAGGGCCGCGCCGTCTACGCCGCCACCAGCGGCCACACCACCCGCGTGGCGATCACCGCCGGACGCGACCCCCACCCGCACCCGCTCATCTGGCGCAGCCCCCTGGAGGACCTGTGACCACCCACCCCGCCGACCCGGATCCGCGGGTGCGGGTCCTGGACGACCTCATCCACGGCCGCTGGGTCCTCACCCTCGAACCCGCCCCCGGCGGCGGCACCGAGGTCGTCGCCTACCGGCCGCCGGGCTGGACCGGCCCGGACCCGCACGAGCGCCTGGCCGCCCCCGACCACGCCGGGATGCGGGAGCTGCTGGCCCGCCGCCACACCACCGAAGCGAGGGAGTAGGACATGGACGATCCCGCCTACGATCCGGCCCGGGACCCGATCCCGGACGACCTCACCGACGAGGAGAAGGAAGCGGTCCGCCGCCAGGGCGAGTTCCTCGCCTGGCAGCGCACCCAGCGCGGTGGTACCGACCCGGAGGGGGACTGAGCCGCTCTCGGAGCAATAGGGACCGTATCTGCTCGCACCCGAGGGGAAGCCGCCCCGTTGCTCCGATCCCGGGCCTGCAAGCGGATGGGTGAATCAGCTGCTGGCGCTGTGCTTGGCCGCTACAGTGAGCAGCACGTTCCCGGGTGGAATGTCCGTTTCTTGAGAACTTGCAAATTCGACTGGTTGACGCCGTAATCCGCGCAGGTCAACGAGCCTGCTCCCCGCGCACGCGGGGATGGTCCCCCGAAGGCCTCCCGCGAGGAGCTGCTGGCCGACTGCTCCCCGCGCACGCGGGGATGGTCCCTCCTCTAACCCGTTTCACCTGCACAGACAGGACTGCTCCCCGCGCACGCGGGGATGGTCCCGACAAGCTTCAATGGCGGTCCGACTTCGGCCTGCTCCCCGCGCACGCGGGGATGGTCCCTCCGCCACGGTGGCGGGGGCGGTGGGGTACGCCTGCTCCCCGCGCACGCGGGGATGGTCCCATAAGACAACCGCTGAGCGGGGGTGCTAGACGCTGCTCCCCGCGCACGCGGGGATGGTCCCAAAGCACCCCCCGACTCCGAAGAGTCGGGGGGCTGCTCCCCGCGCACGCGGGGATGGTCCCAGCCACCGGCGTTCGATGATCTTCGGGACCGCCTGCTCCCCGCGCATGCGGGGATGGTCGACCGAGCTGACCCACACGGTCCGCTCCCCTCTCACTCCCGACCCATCTCCTCGGGGCGGCGGGGGCGCCGCTGCGTCCGGTGGCCCGCCCGCACGGCCCCGGACGCGACCACTCCCTCACCCTCACCACATGTGCTCGCATTCCGGAGGAGGGTTCCGCGTGTTCGCGATCACCACGTCGAGCCGGTCGCGCGCCGCAAGCAGGTCAGCGATCCGCTCACTGATCCGATCGCGCTCGACCTCCAGATGGTCCACCAGCCCCGGGGGTGCCGTCCCCTCGTCCACGCACGGCAGCACCTCGCGCACGGACCTGCTCGGCAGGCCGGCGGCGAAGAGCTGCCGGATCAGCCGGACCCGTTCCACCGCGGACTCGGTGTACAGGCGCTGCCCTCCGGCATTGCGCTCGGACCGCAGCAGCCCCTGCTCCTCGTAGTACCGCAGGGCCCGAACGCTCACCCCGGCCTCGGCCGCCACCTCACCGATACGCACCGCTCCCCCGCCCTCCATCCCGCCCCATGCCCGCCCCCGCCCTCCGGGCCGTCCGCCCGATTTGCACCTGACGTTGACGTCAGGTTTTAGCGTAGCGGCGTCGGGGTCCACCGCCCCCGGCGAGCCCACCGATCCGATAAGGCAGGACACCATGCGCGCAGCCCGTTACCACGAGTACGGCGGTACGGACACCCTGATCATCGAGGAGGCGCCCGACCCGCACCCCGGCCCCTCCGAGATCCGCATCCGGGTCTCGGCGGCCGGCGTCAACCCCGTCGACTGGAAGGTGCGCAACGGCGCGGTGCGCGACATGCTCCCCGTGGAGCTGCCCGCCGTCCCCGGACGCGACGCCGTCGGCGTGGTGGACGCGATCGGCGACGAAGTGGACGGGGTCGGCATCGGAGACCGCGTCTTCGGCCTGGGCGGCCTCACCGGCGCGACGGCGGAGCTGGCCCTGCTCTCCGCCTGGGCCCCCGCGCCCGCCGCCTGGAGCGACGAGGAGGCCGCCGGCGCCGGTCTGGCGTCCGTGACCGCCCTGGCCGGCCTGGAGGTGTTCGGCCCCCTCAAGGGCCGCACCCTCCTCATCGAGGGCGCCGCCGGAGGCGTGGGCAGCGCCGCGGTGGAGATCGCCCTCGCGCGGGGTGCCACGGTCATCGGCACGGCCGGCGAGCACAACCACGGGTTCCTCGCCTCCCTGGGAGCCAGGGCCACCACCTACGGGGAGGGGCTCGCGGAGCGCGTCCGCTCCCTCGCCCCGGACGGCGTCGACTTCGTGCTGGACACCGCGGCCTCCGGTTCCCTGGCGGACCTCGTCGCGATCGCGGGCGACCCCGCCCGCGTGTCGAGCGTCGCCGACCACGTCAACGCCCCGCTCCTGGGCACGCACCTGGCGCACGCCCGCAACGATTCCGCACTGTTGGAGGAGGCCGCGGACCTGGGCCGTCAGGGGCTCTACACACCGCGGATCGAGCGTTCCTACCCGCTCGAGGAGATCGTGGAGGCGCACACCCACTCCGAGCGCGGGCACGTGCGGGGAAAGATCGTCGTCCGCGTCTGACCCACCGGGTCACGCACCCGCTCGCCCGGCCGGGCTCCCTGCCCCGGCCGGGCTCCGAAGTCTCCCGTTCGAGTCCGGGCCCGGCCCGCCCGGGTGACCGGCCGTGCGTCCCCGCCCGGGCGGCCGACCGCAGCCGGGCCGTGCACACCCCGCTTCCGCACGGCGTGAACACCCGCACCACACCCGCGCCCACTGCGGCGTTCCACCCCACCCGGGTGCGCCCCCGCCCGGGGCCCGGAACCGCCAGCCGTCCGCTCCAACCCCGGCGGTCAGGCACTCCCCTGCGGGTCGGCCAGGTGGGCGTTGATCCGGCCCAGCAGCGCGAACAGCTGCGCACGCTCCTCACTGTCGAGCGGCGCCATGACGTGCTCGTTCACGCCCTCAAGGACGCGGTCGAGTTCGGCGAGGCGGCGCTCGCCCGCGCCGGTGATGGTGATGACGTTGCGCCGCTTGTCCGCCGGGTCGGGGGCACGGCGGACCCACCCGCCCTTCACGAGGTCGTTGAGAACCGAGACGAGGTCGCTGGTGTAGATCCGGGTGCGGCCGGAGAGGTCCGCCTGGCTGGCGTCGCCGAACTCCGCGAGTGCGGCCAGCACCATGAAGTGGTTCTTGTGGGCGCCCACCGCGGCGAGCGCGTCACCCGCGACGCGGCCCGTCTGGACGGCGGTCATCCCGAGGAGGCGCGAGAGCTGGCCCCTGAGTCGGGCCGGGGTCTCGTCGCCGTGGTCGAAGCGCAGCTCGTCTCCGGTCTCCATGCGGACAGGCTACCGGCTTGCGTTAGTGCCACTAACGATCTAAATTCATTAGTGCCACTAACATTAGTTCCACTAACAAACCGGAGGACCTCCCATGACCGGCACCGACACCCTCGTCCGCGAACTCACCGACCGCGCCGAACTGGCCGACCTGGTCGCCCGCCACAGCCTGTGGATCGACGAGGGCCGCTACGACGAGAGCGACCGGCTCTTCACCGAGGACGTCGTCGTCACGTCCCTCCGCGGACGGGCCCGCGGCATCGGGGCGCTCGTCGAACTCGTCCGCTCGCGCCACGACGACTACGCCCGCACCCTGCACAACAAGTCCAACCTCGTCATCGAGATCGACGGCGACACCGCCGCCGTCCGCGCCCACGACATCGCCGTGTTCGTCATGGACGACGAGTCCGAGGCCATCGCGGCCGCGGTCCACCGCTACGGGGCGCGCCGCACCGGCGACGGCTGGCGCTTCGACCGCCTGGAGATCACCCCGGTCGCGCTGACCGCGGCCCTCGACCGAGCCCTCTAGGACACGGGCACCGCGTTCGGCGCGGGGGCCGCGAACCCGCCCCTGCTCTGCTCCTCCCCTCCCCCGCCCTCCCCGCTCCCGCACGACCGGGCCTCGCGGACGACACCGGCACGGGGAAACCCGGTGGCGTCCGGAGCGCGGATCGGCGAAGCTGGGCCGCATGGTCTCGGTAGTGCAGAATGTGGCGATCGACTGTGCGGATGCCTATGAGCTGGCCCGGTTCTGGAGCGGGGTGACCGGACGCCCGCTGCATCCGGAGGACGAGCCGGGAGAACCGGAGACGCAGGTGATGCTGGCGGAGGGCCCGATCCTGCACTTCAACCAGGTGCCCGAGCCCAAGACGATCAAGAACCGGATCCACCTGTGCCTGCGCCCCGAGACCTCACGCGACCGGGAGGTGGAACGGCTCCTGAGCCTGGGCGCCGCCTTCGTCGCCGACCACCGGAACCCCGACGGTTCGGGCTGGGTGGTTCTCGCCGACCCCGAGGGCAACGAGTTCTGCGTTCTGCGCAGTGAGTCCGACCGGGCCGCCGCGCACCCCTGACGGGCTCCGGCGGAGGCACGGGGCCGGGACCGGCGCAGGCACAGGCACCGAACACGGGCCCGGACCCGCGTCCGCGGCCCCCTGCCCCTCCCGGCGCACTCGGCCCTGAAGGCGGGCCGCGCCGGCCCGGCGGGTTCCACGGCGTTCGCGACGCCGCCGCCGGGCCGGACGGGCCCTCGGAGGTCCCGCGTGCGCGGGACCGGTCTCTAGCTGCGGATGTTGATGTCCACGCAGGCGTAGAAGGCGTTGGCCGTGTCGGCGACGTTCCACCGGGCCAGCAGCTTCTGCCGTCCGCTGTACCCCGACAGGTCCACGGTGTGGCTGAACGACCACGGCGGACGGGCGCCGTTGTCGTTGAACACGGCCACCCGCTGGTTGCCGATGAAGTACTCCCAGGTGGACGTGGAGTGCGCCGCCGTGATGGTCCAGTTGAACGTCTGGACCCGGCTGACGTCGGTGACCCGCCAGCCGTGGTTGTCGTTGTTCAGCTCGGAGAAGCGGCCGACGCCGCCGTCGCACCGCATGAGCCCCTTGGGGCCCTCGACGCTCTGCGGCTCCCACTGGATGCCGCCGCACTGGACGATGCCCGCGGCGCACTGGGCCTGGCGGCTCATCGGGTTGGAGATGTAGCCGTGGGCGCTGGCCGTGCCCGTGGGCATGAGGCCGAGGAAGAGGGTGGTCGCGGCGGCCACTGCCGCCGCCGCGCGGAAACGGTGCTTCTTACGAGAGGTGTCGGACGTGAGGGTCGGCATGGTGCGGGTCCTTCGGTCGTGGATCGCGTCCCGGCACCGCGGAGGCCGGGAGGTAGCGGGAATCCATTGGGGGGAGTCCCGGGCCGGTACCGGCCCGGGGCGAAGGCGAGCGCTCGGAACTGCGGAGGTGTCGGAGGGGCCACGGGCTCCGAGCCGTGGGGGGCGGGTACCCGGGATCCCTCTGTCTCAGGGGTTTCCCGCCCGCGGGGGCCGGTAAGCAGCCCGTGACGAAGCGTCGGATCCGCTGGTGGGCGGCGGGACCGGACCGCCCACAGGACCAGTGGGCGCCCTGCGCACGGCGGTACGGGCGGGGCCGCCGGGCACCGGCGAACCGGAACAGGAAGGATTCCGTCCCATTGCGCGGGTGGTTCGCACCCGCGGGCAGTGGACCAATCCGGCCCGGGCCGGTCGGCCCCGGTAGACCTCACCGGAAGGCCACATTTTGCTTCCCCGGAGCGGTTTCCGCCACCGGAGCGGCGGCCGGGGCCGGAGGCCGCGCACGGGAGCCCGGACGGAACTCCGGCCGGGGCCGCGCACGGGAGCCCCGCGGGGAACGCACGCGGGCCCCGGCACCGCGTCGGACGCGGTGCCGGGGCCCGGCGGCGGGCGCCCTCCGTCAGGCCGCGGACTCGTCAGGCCGCGGGCTCGGTCTCCACGACCGCGTCCGGGCAGGACTGCGCGAAGCCGAGCAGGGCCTCCCGCTCGGCGGTGTCGACCGACAGGCCCCACCGCGTCTTCACGGTGGTCCACTCGGTGACGTACCGGCAGTGCGCCTCCGCGGAGGCGGGCATCCACTCGGCCGGATCCTGGTCGGCCTTGCTGCGGTTCTGGCGGGCGGTGACGGCGACCAGGGCCACCGGCTCGCCCAGGTCGTTGGCGTAGTCACGGCGCCGGGCGGTCGTCCACTGCGAGGCTCCGGAGTCCCAGGCCTCGGCGAGCGGCACCATGTGGTCGATGTCCAGCGCCCGTGCCTCGGTGACGGTCTCCCCGTCGTAGTAGGAGGACCACTCCCCGCCGGAGATCCGGCACCGGTCCCCGACCTCGGGGGCCACCACGGCCTCCTCCAGCAGGACCTCGGAGCGGGTGTTGCACCCGTTGCGGTCGGCGTCCACCCAGTGGGGGAAGAGCGAGCGGTCGTAGCCCTCCCGGGCCTCGTCGGCGACGGGCAGGGCGGCCACCGCGGCGGCCAGGGGCAGGGGGACGGACACGGCGGTCTCGTGGGCATGGGCGGGAGCGTGGGCCGGGAGTGCCACGACCGCCGCCAGAACGGCCGGGGCGAGGGCGGAGAAGCGTGCGAGCAGGGACACGGAAGCGCCTTTCGATGTCGATCACTTTCTGTGACGGCAGGGTGATTCTCCGGTAAGGAGGCGGGCGGGGGCGGGCGACGCGCGAGGGGCGGCCGTATCCTCCCGGAATGACCGGGGCCCTCTCCCACCCCGGAAAGGGGCGTTCCTGGCATGGCCCGGGGCCGGGCGGGTAGTCGGCACCCATGGCGGACGGTTCCCGACTCTTCGCCGCCGGAGGCGAGCCGACGGTGGTCACCGACCTGAGCGGCCTGGCGGACCTCGTCCGCGACCCGCGCCCGCTGTACCTGCGGTACTCCGAGGGCCCCGAGCGGGACGCCTGCATCACCAGCAGGGACTACGAGAGCGGGCTGGACCTGCCCGGGCTGTCGGCGACCCCGCTGACGCCGGAGCCGTGGTGGACCCGCCCGCTGGAGGACTGGCTCGCCCGCCAGGTGCGCAAGTACGCGTCGCTGGCCGAGGAGGACTCCGGCCGGCACGGGTGGGCCCTGCGCGGGCGGGTGGTCGCCCGCGGCCCGGACCACGAGCCGCTCCTGGACCGGGTCGAACCGGTCGCCCGCCTCGCGGCAACGGTCATGGAGGAGGCGCTGGAGAGGTACCGGCTGCGGTTCTCGGCGGGCCGGGGGCCCAACGACGAATGAGCCGGCGGGGCGCGGCACATGCGCCCCGCCGGACCCGCGGGCACGGCTCCCCGGCCCGCCTACCGCCCCTCCCCCGCGCCGCCCTCCTCCGGCGCGACCCGTACTCCGACGCGCCTCTCCTTCGATGCGCGCCCGCCTCGGCGTGCCTCCGCTCCGGCGCGCGCCCACCTCGCGGTCCCGCCTCAGCGCGTCCGGCGTGCCCGCGCCCCGCGTTCCCGCGCCCTGTGCTTCAGCGCGCCTCACGACTCAGTGCGCCCCGCGCTTCAGTGCGCCCCGTGTGTCAGTGCGCCCCGTGTGTCAGTGCGCCTCGTGCCAGCGGCGGGGCAGCGACCCGTGGTCGACCCCGATCTCGATCCGGTCCTCCCGCACCGCGATGACGTCCTCCCACTTCACGTAGCGTTCGTGGCGCCGCAGCCAGCCCAACAGGTGCTTCCACGGCGTGGGCGGCTCCAGCGAGTCCCCGTACCCGAAGCGCCCGGCGAGCGCGGAGCGGCCCAGGACCAGCCCCAGGACCGTGTAGACCCCCTCCTCGTGGCGCACGACGATGTCCTGGACCGAGCCGGCCTCGCGCCCGTACCGGTCCACCACCCGCACCCCGAGCAGCTCGCCCGCGCGCAGCCGCCTCACCGCCGGCCCCCGGGTATACGGCAGATGATGTGCTCCGCCACCCAGGTCTCCATGGGGCGCATGCCCGACGGCGCCGGGATGGACAGGACCGTGGAGGGGGCGAACCGCTCCACGTCCTCCGAACGGATGAGCGTGGGCTCCTCGTCGGACGGCCGCAGCCTCCCCAGGAGCACCTCCCAGGACCGGCCCAGGCGCCCGGCGATCCTCGGGCCGAGGGCCGCGGTGTCGCTGACCAGGGCCGTCATCGTGGGCGGCTCCCCCTCACGCCACTCGAACTCCACGTCGTCGACCTTGCCCACGTTGTCGCCGTCGGCGTCGACGATCTGGCGGTCCAGGACGGTGAACCCGATCCGGAAGACGGAACCGTCTCCTCTGTCGGACATCTCATTGACCCGCTTTCGTGTAGACCATCAGGGGGATGGCGGCCAGGGAGACCGCGGACAGGAGCACCAGGTAGACCGACCCGAGGACGTTGGTGAAGCGCGAGTTGACGCGGTCCCCGAGATAGGAGCGGTCGTTGGCGACGACGAAGATCGGCAGGTAGGTGAGCGGCAGGGCGGCGGCCGACAGCACCAGGCTGTACTCGGTGACGGTGATCGGGTCGACGCCCGTGAGGACGAAGAGCGTCCCCGCCAGCAGGCCGCCCAGGATCACGAGCTGGAAGTAGGCGGCCCTGCGGGGCGGGAGCTCCTTGCCCCACTGCCACCCGAAGTACTGGGCCACCGCGTACCCGGCGGCCAGGCCCGACTCCAGCGAGGCGCCGAAGGTGGCGGCGAAGAACCCGAGGATCGCGATGACCACCCCGATCTTGCCCAGCGAGGAGACGACCGGGAGGGCCACCTGACCCAGGTCCGACACCTGGATCCCGGCGGGCAGGAGCGCGACCGCGGCGCAGCCCATGATCGCCAGGGCGAGCAGCCCCCCGAGGGGGAGGCCGAAGAAGATGTTGACGCGCGCCGTGGCCAGGTCCTTGGGGGTCCACTTCTCCTCCACGCCGCTGGAGGAGAAGAAGAGGACGCTGTAGGGGGTCATCGCGGACCCGAACAGGGCGATGGCGTAGTACCACCAGACCGCCGTGCCCTCGTCCGCGGGCGGGGCGAACGCGAGCGCGTCCTCCAGCAGCACCCCCCAGTCCGGCCCCAGCCGCCACAGCGCGACGCCGAACACCACCAGGGCCAGGCCCATGAAGCCGTAGATCTTCTCCATCCGGTCGAACGGCACGCGCCAGAGCACGATCCAGACGAGGGCGGCGGCCACCGGCACCCACAGCAGGTAGTGGATGCCGCTGGCCAGTTCCAGGGCCAGGGCGATGCCGCCGAGCTGGGCGGCGAAGGTGAGGAGGGTGATGAGGTAGGAGGCCAGCAGGTTGGCGAGGCCGACCCGGGAGCCCAGGCGTTCGCGAACCAGGTCGAAGGTGCCCCGGCCCGTGGTGGAGGTGACGCGGGCCGACATCTCGGTGAACAGCATCAGGCCGACCAGCCCGACGAGCATCACCCAGGCCAGGGTCATGCCGAAGCGGGAGCCCACGACCGCGTTGGCGACGAGGTCGCCGATGTCGAGGAAGCCGCCGACGGCGGTGAGCAGGCCCAGGGTGAAGGCCGTCAGCCACCTCATGAGAGCTCCCCCTCGAGGCGCTCCAGGGCGTCGGCCGTCTCCGTGAGCAGGCGCGCGGCCTCGGCGACCCCCGCGGAGTCGTCCCTGCGCAGGGCGATGCGCAGGTCGGCGAGGGCGTTGACCGCGTCGTCGCACAGGGGGACCAGACGGGCGCGCAGGAGGTCGGACTCGGCCGAGGGGGGCTGGATGATCCCGTAGGTGTCGGCGATCGAGCGGGCCGCGGACTCGGCGTCCCAGGCGACCGTCTCCAGGTAGGGGGAGAAGGCCTTCCCGTCCCGGTGGGCCGCGGCGACCAGGACTCCGGAGTTGACGGCGGAGAGGAGGTCGGTGACGGTCTGCCCGGCGGAGGCCCGGTGGGAGTCGGTGGTGGGGGTGGGGGCCACGCAGCCGGTGAGCGCGAGCACGAGGAGGGCCAGCGCGGCGAGGAGTCCGCGGGCCGCCGGCGTCGGGGGCCACCCGCCTGAGGTGCGCACACGGGGCGCCAGGGTTTCCAGCACCCTTCGACCATAGCTCTGGGTAACGATTTTATCGCTTATCGCAACCGGGAGTTCGGGGAAGTCGCGGTCGGGCCGCCCGGGCGCCGCGGGAGGGCGGGCCCCGGGCGGACCGGGCGCCGTCCGGCCCCCTCCGGTCGCCGGACACGAGAGGGCCCCGCCCTCCGGGGGTACCGGAGGGCGGGGCCCGGTGGTGCACCCGACCGGTGGGACACGCTGGAGCTCGGGGACCGGGATCGGCCGGCGGGCTCGCGTCCGCGGGTCCGCCCGGGTGCGGTCCGCCCGGGTGCGCGGCGGGCAGGCCGTCACTCCTCCCCGACACGCCCCCGGTCCCGAGCCCGGTCTCAGGGCAGCTGGTTCAGGAACCAGGTGGCGAGCTCCTCGCTGACCAGGGCGTGCATCTCGTTCCGCGTGGCGAGTTTGACGGCGTCGAAGGGCGTCTTCTCCAGTTCCTCCTCGCTGAGCGGGGTGTACAGGTCCTCGTGGGTGGCCGGCTCGCGCGCGGCGACGGCGCTGACGGCCGGGACGAAGCAGTGCTCGCGGACCGGGGCGTCGACCTTGAAGCCCAGCAAGGCCGGGAGCGCGTTCAGCGCGTCGGCGAGGATCCCGAAGCCGGGCAGGGTGCCGCCGGGCGCGCCGTCGGCGTCGGGCAGTCCGCTGGTGCGGATCTGGCGGGTGGGCAGGGTGACCACCCGGAGCTTGGCGGCCAACCGGTCGTCACCCTCGGCCTGGGTGCGCAGCTCGGTCCCGGTGACGGCCGGCCCCTTGCCGACCACGGCCTCGGCATCGGGGTCCACCCCGTTGCCGGCACCGGTGGCCGGGCCGTTCGCCAGGGCGATCAGCCTGGGCTCCTGGGGCCAGTTGCCGACCTCCTCCAGCGCGCGCAGGAACGCCCGGCGCTTCTCACTGGCGGTGGGCTTGTCCTTCCAGCTCGCGGTATGCCTGGTCAGCAGTTCCTGGGAGGCCGGGCTGTTGATCTGGTCCGAGAAGCGGCCGTCGAGCTTCTTGATGTAGTGCGCGAACGCCTGCAGGGGGACCGGGATCCAGGCGCCGGTGTGCGGACTGTCCCAGGAGTAGTAGAGCCGCGCCTGATGGTCGGTGCCCGTCGTCTCCATCTTGGCGAGGGCGTACCGCGTGACCAGACCGCCCATGCTGAAGCCGCCGACGGCCAGCGGGTGGTCGCCCACCCGCCGGTCGTTCGCCTCGGTGACGGCCGCGATCACCGTCTCGGCGTTCTGGAGGATCGGGGCGCTGCGCTCGTGGTAGCCGACCAGGACCACGTCGCGGCCCCGGCGGCGGAGCTCGCTCAGCAGCGGGAACGGTCCGTACTCCAGGAGCTCCCAGGTGAGGGCGAGGTCGCTGGGGCCGGAGCTGAAGCCGTCCGCGATCAGGACCGGGCGGGTGAGCCCGCTGTTGCCCTCGCCCTGGTAGACCCAGGCGGTGCCGTAGGGCAGGTCCCAGACGTCGGTGGGCGGGGGCGGGATGCGGTCGGTGGTGCGCGGACCGGGCGCCAGGATGATCGGAGGAGCGGCCTGCAAGGCCTCGGCGGCCTGCTCTTCGGTGGTGCTCACGAGCGTCCTTCCTTTGTTCCCGGCGGGCGCCGACTGCCCGCCGCGTCCCGGCCATCGTCACTCTCCGTTAACGGATTCGCGGGAGGACAGACCGTCGACGTCCGAACAATGGGGCGAGGCGCGCGCTTGGCGACGGTATGGGCGGCTACAGCATCCGCATCCGCGAGAGATCCGGCCGACCGTAGATCCCCCTTGCGGCCTGACCGAGTCCGGGGTGGAGGTCGGCCCGGCCGGTGGCGGCGCATCCTTCGGGGCGCACGTGCCGCGCCCTCGGTACCGGCAGCGGCGTGGCGGCCGCCGTGGCCTCGGTGCGGCCTCAGCCGTCCGCCGGGCCCCGGCCGCGGATGGCGGCCTCGATGCGCAGGCCCACCGCCAGCAGGGCGAGCACCGGTACCGCCAGCGTGGTCCAGTGCGTCGGGGCGACGACGTGCAGCACGAACATCACGGCGCACAGGCCCAAAAGGCCGTTCGCCGCCGCCTCGACACCGGTCGCCGGAACACGGGTATCCCCCGCACGCTTTGTCATGCGGCCATTGTGGCCGTGCCCGGGGCGGGCTCAGTCGGCGGGCCCGCGTTCGGTACCCGGCTTCTCCCCGTCCTGGTCCGCCTCCGGCTCCGGCTCCGGGACCGGGACCGGGACCGAGGAGCACCCCGATCTGTACGCCCCGGTACGGGCGGAGGTAGTGTCACACCAAACCGACTGTCCGGTATGTCACTGGAGCCCCCCATGGAAACGGCACTTCGGATCTGCCCGCTGTGCGAAGCCACCTGCGGCCTCACCCTCACCATCGACACCGGTCGGGTGACGGCCGCCCGCGGCGACCGCCGGGACGTGTTCAGCGCGGGGTTCGTCTGCCCCAAGGGCGCGACCCTGCCCGCCCTCGACAACGACCCCGACCGCCTGCGCCGCCCCATGGTGCGCGAGGGCGGGCACTGGCGCGAGGTCGACTGGCCCGAGGCGTTCGCCGCCGTCGACGCGGGGCTCTCCGGGGTCCTGCGCCGCCACGGCCGCGACGCGACCGCCGTCTACCTGGGCAACCCCAACGTTCACACCCTGGCCGGACAGCTGTACTCGGGCCTGCTCGCGCGCACCCTGGGCAGTACCAACGTCTACAGCGCCAGCACCGTCGACCAGATGCCCAAGCACGTCTCCTGCGGGCTGATGTTCGGCGACCCGCTGGCCATCCCCGTCCCGGACCTGGACCGCACCGACCACCTGCTCATGCTCGGCGCCAATCCGGTGGAGTCCAACGGCAGCCTGTGCACCGCGCCCGACTTCCCCGGCCGGCTCAAGGCGCTGCGCGCCCGCGGCGGCCGCCTGGTCGTGGTCGACCCCCGGCGCACGCGCACCGCCGACCTGGCCGACGAACACGTCCCAGTCCGGCCCGGGACCGACGCCTACCTGCTCTTCGCCATGGCGCAGACCCTCTTCGCCGAGGGGCTCGCGGACCCGGGGGCCCTGGCCGGGCACGTCGAGGGCCTGGCGGAGGTCCGCGCCCTGTCCGAGGAGTTCACCCCCGAGGCCGTCGCGTCCGTCTGCGGCGTGGACGCCGACCGCATCCGCGCCATGGCCCGCGACCTGGCGGCCGCGCCCACCGCCGCCGTCTACGCCCGCGTGGGCACCACCACCGCCGAGTTCGGCACCCTCACCAGCTGGCTCGTGGACGTGCTCAACCTGATCACCGGCAACCTCGACCGCCCCGGCGGTGCCCTCTTCCCACGCCCAGCCCACCGCCCGGCCGGAGCCGGCCGCAGCCGCCCCTTCCGGCTCGGGCGCTGGCGCAGCCGCGTGCGCGGCCTGCCCGAGGCCAAGGGCGAACTGCCCGCCGTGACCCTCGCCGACGAGATCGCCACCCCCGGCACCGGGCAGGTGCGGGCCCTGGTCACCGTGGCCGGGAACCCGGTGCTGTCCACCCCCGGCGGCGACCGCCTGGACCGGGAGCTGGCGGGCCTGGAGTTCATGGTGAGCGTGGATCCCTACCTCAACGAGACCACGCGGCACGCGCACGTCATCCTCCCGCCCGCGCCGCCGAGCCGCACCCCCCACTTCGACCTCGCCTTCGCCGAACTGGCGGTGCGCAACACCGTCCGCTACTCCCCCGCACCCCTGCCCCTGGGCGAGGGGGAGGCAGACGAGTCGCTCATCCTGCGCCGACTCGTGCAGATCGCCGCCGGCCAGGGGCCTGACGCCGACCCCGACGCGGTGGACGAGGCCGAGGCCGCCCGGCTCCTGTCCCGCGCCGTCGCCGACCCCGACTCGTCCGTGTACGGACGCGACCCCGCCGAACTGACCGCCGCCCTGTACCCGGGCACCTGGTCAGAACGCCGGATCGACCTGCTCCTGCGCCTGGGTTCCCACGGCGACGCCTTCGGCGCCCGCCCCGGCGGCCTCACCTTCCAGAGCCTGCTGGACGCGCCGCACGGTGTGGACCTGGGGCCGCTGGACCCCCGCGTCCCCGAGATCCTGTCCACCGCCTCCGGCCGCATCGAGGCCTGCCCCGCACCCGTGGCCGAGGACGTGGCACGCCTCCGCGAGGGCCTGGCCGCGCGCCGCGACTCCCTGGTGCTCGTCGGCCGCCGCCACCTGCGCTCGAACAACAGCTGGTCGCACAACGTCCCCCGGCTCACCGGCGGCAGCAATACCTGCACCCTGCACGTCCACCCGCAGGACGCCGCCCGCCTGGGCCTGGCCGAGGGCGCCGAGGCCACCGTGCGCAGCGCCTACGGGGAGGTGAACGCCCCCGTGGAGCTCACCGACACCGTCTCCCCCGGCGTGGTGAGCCTGCCGCACGGCTGGGGGCACGGCCTGCCCGGCACCCGCATGGCGGTCGCCGCACAGAACCCGGGGGTCAACGTCAACGCCGTCACCGATCCCTCGGTGGTGGATCCGCTCTCGGGCAACGCGGTCCTCAACGGCGTCCCCGTCGCGGTGCTCCCCCTCGGCTGACCGACACGGCAGGCGGGGCGGGGCGACCGGTCCGGTACGGGGCGGCGTGCCCGCGGCGGCGCCGGGGCCGCTCCTCGTCGGTCGCGGACCGTCGGAGGGCCGTCCACCGGTCCGCTCCGCCCGGGCGGGCAGCGGCCCGGCAGGACCGCGGTCCCGGGGCCGGGCAAAGGGGCCGGCGGGGATCGGCCGCCCGGTGGCGGCGGTGCGGCACCGGGCCGTCAGCCGGGTGGCCGGTCGGACTCCCCGAGCCGGTCGCGCACCAGGTCCAGGACCTCGCGCAGGAGGCGGGAGACGTGCATCTGGGAACAGCCCAGGTGCTCGGCGATCTGGGCCTGGGTGAGGTCGTCGAAGAAGCGCAGGCGCAACAGGGCGCGGCCCCGGTCGTCCAGGCCGGCCAGCACCGGCTTGAGGGACTCGCGTTCCAGGACCAGCTCGTAACCCGTCTCCTCATCGCCCAGGCGGTCCTCCAGACGGGTCCCGGCCTCCTCGCCCTCATCGTCGGGCTCGGTCCGGTCCAGGGACAGGCACTGGTAGGCCTCGGACGCCTGCAGCAGCCGCCGCACCTCCTCATCGGACAACCCCAGCAGCCCGGCCAGTTCGGCCGTGGTGGGACGGCGCCCGTGCTCCTGCTCGAAGCCCTCCGACACCCGGCGCAGCCTGATCCGGTTCTCCTGGTGGCAGCGGGCGACCCGCACGGCCCAGGTGTGGTCGCGGAAGTGCCGCTTGATCTCGCCGGTCACGGTGGGCCGCAGGTAGGCCAGGAAGGGCGTGCCGCGACCGGGATCGAACCCGTGCACGGCCTTGACCAGCCCCACCATGGCGGCCTGGGTGACGTCTTCCAGGGGCTCGCCCCTGCCCCGGTAGTCGCGCGCGATCCGGGACACCAGGGGAACGAACTCCTCCAGGAGCCGCTCCCACAGCTCCCGGGCCTGGGGCGCGTCGGGTGCCAGGGAGTGCAGCCGGGCCAGGATGTCCTCGGCCGAGCCCTCCTCGAAGCCGTGGGAGTCGACGGGGCGTCGGGGCCGGGGCACCTGGACCGGTGCCATCGCGGTCGGAGTCGCGGTCGGAGTCGGAGACGGGGTGGCGTGTGCTGCGGGCGGGACCAAGAAAACCCCCGGTGCTGTGTCCTGCGTGGAACTCGTCCCTGCGGGTGGACAGGGCCGGCCGGTATCTCCCCGGCCGCACCCACCACCCGTGTGACACATGAGGCCCAAGGGGGGATCCGGTGAGCCTGACCCTGCCCGGAAAAATCCCCCCAAAGCGCCATAGAGACGGTTTTCTCCCCTGAGCACCTCGGGCCCGTCACGTGTCGCGGTCGGCGCCCCGGGCCCGGAACCGCCCCTTGGATCCGGGGCCGGGGCGCTCACCGTGCGGGTCATCCCCCGAACACGCGCGGGCCGCACGGCCGTCCCGCCCGGACCGGGCGCGCATCCGTTCGACGGCGCCCGGACCGGTCGAGGCCCGCCCACGGTAAGCACACGGCCGCGCCGGGTCCCGGACCGCGGGCGGCGTGTTCGAAATCGGCCGCCCCGCTCCTGGAACCGGAAAGGGCCCCGTCCGCCCCGGAAGGACGGGGCGGGCGGGGCCCGGTGGTGTTCGGGGAAGCGGTGGGCCCGGTCAGGGGCGGGGCCCGCGCGGCGTCACCACATGGGTCAGACCGTCCAGCAACCGCTCCAGCCCGAAGGCGAACAACGACTCCAGGTCCAGCTCCACCCGCGGATCCGTGACCCCGGGCACCGGCATCCCCTCGGCCGCGACCCGCGCCGCCGTCCACTGGCGGCTCGTCATGCCGGTGTCCATCTCCGCCAGGGCCTCGCTCTCGATGCTCATCGCCGTGCCCCGCACGTAGTTGACCACCGTGGCGTACACGTGCAGCCGCACCACCGGGTCCAGGTCCAGGCCGTCGAGCGCGGCCAGCGTCCAGCGCCCGTACTCCAGCAGTCCCGGCAGCAGGGCCGGGCGGGTGATCGACACCAGCCGCGGCAGCCAGGGGTGGCGCAGGTAGGCGTCCCACTGCAACCGGGCCGCCACCCGCAGGTGGGAACGCCACCCCGGCGGCGGCTTCGGGTAGTCGATCTCGGCGAACGCGGCATCGGCGATCAGCTGCGTGAGCTCCGCCTTGGCGTCCAGGTGCCGGTACAGGGTCATGGTGGCGACCCCCAGCCGGGCCGCCACCGCACGCATCGACAGGGCCGACAGGCCCTCGGCGTCGGCGATCCGCATCGCCGCGCGCACGATCCGCTCGCGCTCCGGTCCCTCGCCCGAACGCGGCACCGCCCTGCGGGGGGCGACCACCGAGCCGACACGGGGCACCGACACGATCACCCCCGACTGCCGCAGTGTGGTCAGCGCCTTGGTGGCCGTCGCCATGGCCACCCCCCAGTCGCGGGTGATCGCCCGGGTGGTCGGCACGGGGTCGCCCGGCGCCAGTTCCCCCCGGGTGATGCGCCCCTCGATGTCGGCGGCGATCCTGAGGTAGGCCGGCCGGGAATCGTTCACGCTGCCATGCTGCCACGCCTCAGCGGTCGGGCAGCCAGCTGCCGTGCAGCCCCAGCGGCACCCGCGCGGGCAGGTGCACACGGGCCACCGGCGGACCGGTGAAGTCCTGGGCGGCGAGGATCACCAGGTCGGCGGCGCCGCGCCCGGGGTCGTGCACGTACACCAGCAGGAACCCCTCGTCCTCGCCCGGCCCGGTGGCGGCGAACACCGCCTCCCCCACCGACTCCTCCCTGCCGAACCGGTGCACCTCGCTCGTGCCCCGCTCCAGGTCGTGCTTGACCAGGGCGTTGGTGAACGCCGCATCGGGCGGCGTGCCCTCGCCCGTGAACGGGATCCCGTACAGGTCCGTGGCGGCCGTGTACCCGTACCGGTGCACCAGCGTGGCCCGCGCCTCGTTCACACGCGGGAAGTCCTGGGGCCGGTCGTCGATCCGCGCCCGGCCGACACCCCCCGGTGCGATCGTCCAGCGGTCCAGGACGGGACGGATGCCGCCGGGGTCGGCCGGATCGAAGGGCCCCTGGGCCGTGACCAGGTCGACGACGACCGCGTCGCCGTCGTCGTAGGCGTTGAGGGTGTGGCTGACGTGGACGGGATCGACCTCCAGCCAGCGCACCGCGCCGCCGGTCCGGGGCATGACGCCCACCCGGGTGGGCCGCTCGGGGTCCCACCGGCAGTCGAACCCGTCGAAGCCCAGAGGCGTGTCCCAGAGCACGACGTGCCGCTCGGTGAGCGCGAAGTCGTGCAGGAACGGCGTCCGCTCCATGGGCACCGACACCGCCCGCACGACCTCTCCGGAGGGGGAGGTCACGATGTGCTGGACGAAGTCGCGCCCTGGCATGTAGGACAGCGAGTGCAGTTCGCCGGTGAGCGGGTCGTGCTTGGAGTGGGCGCCCGCGGTGAACCCCTCCGGGGTCCCGCCCAGGGTGCAGGGGCCCAGGGTGTTCAGCTCCCCGTCCAGTTCGGCGGGCGGGAGCCCGCCCTCGGCCATGGCGAAGACGCGGCCCGCGTGCCCGAGCACGTGGACCATGGGGGCGAAGCCCGGGGCGCGCACGAACCGGTTGCGGTACCACTCGGCGCGGCCCTCCCGCAGGCGCACCCCGTGGACCATCCCCTGTCCCATGCCCCAGAGGTGCACGGCGGGGTCCTCCACGCCCAGGGGGTTGGGGCCGTTGCGCAGGTAGCGGCCGTCGAGGCCGTCCGGGATCCGGCCGGTGACGGGGAGGTCGTGGGCGGTGATCTCTTCGGTGACGGGGGCGAAGGGCCCTTCGAGGTATCTCATGGGGACAACGTACGCACGAGGCCTCTGCTTTCCCCTGGGGAAAAGGGAAATGGTCCGCTGTGCACTAGTGCAGGGCGTTCGCGGGCCCGTCCCGGCCGGGACGGGTCGTCGCCCCTCCCCGGCCCGCCCGTCCGCCCGTCCCGGAGTCGGCACCGCAGTGGTCGGGGTGGGGCCGTGGTCGCGGTGGGGCCGTGGGGTGTCCGCGCCGCCGAACACGGACCTGTCCGGCGGCGACCGGCACAGCCGGGTTCAGGCGGGTGAGACGACCTCTGCCTGGCAGGCGAAGCACATCAGCGTGTACTCCACCACGCGCCCCTGGTCGAACCGCTGGCCCACATGGACGGTGTACTCGTCGCACTCGGGGCACGACCAGGGGCCGGACTCGTCCTGCTTCGCCGAAAGGATGATGCGGTTCCACTCGTCATCGTTCATCCCGGGAGCCTACTGCTCTCCCAGGACATCGGCCGGGGCCGGGATTCCGGCTCACCCGAGCGCCGGATGAGCGACGGTCACGGGCACGCCGCCCCGGAGGGCAGACCCGGAGTTGGCACGCCTGGAACACGCGAAAGGCGCGGGACCGGGTCAGCCCGGCTTGCGCTCGGTGCCGGGCCTGTCCGCCTCCGGCTCCGACTCGGGCTCGGGGACCGGGTCGATCGGGTCCCACGGCACCCGGCCGCCGACACTCGGTCCGCCACCCCTGGCTCTGCGCATGAGAGACCTCCTTCCCGGCGGGCGTCCGGTCCGCCCGCTCGGGAGCGGCCTACCCCGCGCCGACGGCGGTCAGGCCCGCCTGGCCGGGACAGGCCATCGCCCCTTCCCGGTTCACCTCGCCGCCTTCCCGCCGAGCCCTCTCCCCCGCGGCGCACGTTCAATCACCGCCCCCTCCGTCTCCGCCGTCACCGCTCACGCCGCCGTAGCCGTCGTAGCCGGACGCATCTCCGGAGCCGCCGCTGTAGCCCGAGCCGGAGTCACCGCGGCCCCGGTACCGCTCGCGGTACCGCCGCAGCATCCGCTGCTGCCGGTTCCACACCTGCCTGCTCATCCCCGGAGGGCGCCGGGGAGTGTTCGGTTCGTCCCAGCTCAGGAGGATCATGAACCCGAGGACCACGATGAACGTCACGACGATGGCCACCAGGGTCAGCAGGCCCTCGAAGACCGCGCCGACCGTGTCGACCACGTCGCCGAGTGCCTCCCGGGCGCCGGGCTGGGAGACGACCCCCACCGAGGCCAGGAACACGGACCCGATGGCGGCCCCCAGCGCGACCGTCAGGAGTTCACGGATGCGGTCTCGGTGGCGGGCCCGGTCCAGGCCGTCGGTCACCCAGATGCATCCCGCGCAGACGAGCGCCTCCGCGACCAGTAGCACCAGGAGGACCTTCGCGCCGGTGCTCTCCGGCCGCGCGAGCACGAGCACGAGCAGGCCCGAGCACACGGTGCCGCCGGCGGCGGCCGCCGCCACCTGGGGGAGCACATCGTTGCGTTTCTCGAGGCGCTCCTCCTCGTGGGAACCGGTCATCTTCTTGTGGAAGCCGACCACGTCCCACAGCGCCCAGGCGCACGCGAGGGCGCATCCGGCCGCGACCAGCAGCATCGGCGACGTGGACATGGCGGACCTCCCCGGCGTGGCGGTGATCGGTTCCTACCCGGCCCCGCCCTGCCGACGGCCGACGGCGGTGGCCGGATCAGGACGGCAGGGCGGGCGCCGGGCGCCTCCAGGGCCACGGGCCACGGCACGGGAGGAGACCCACGCCCCGCGGTACCGGCGGTGCCCCGGCCTTCACACCTCCGCCTGCCGGGCGCGGCGGGCGCGGAGCTTGTGGCGGTTCCCGCAGCGCTCCATCGCGCACCAGCGCCGCGCGCCGGGGCGGGAGGAGTCCACGAACACCAGCGGGCAGTTGTCGCCCGCGCACTCGCGGATGCGGTGGGCGAGCGGCCCGGACAGCAGGTCGATCATCTCCCGGGCCATGCTCGACAGCGCCTGGCCCGCCCGCACCGGCCGGGCCCATCCCACGGTGGTGCCGTCGGCGGCGAGTTCGGGGGTCAGCGGCGCCTGCGCGGCCGCCGCGTTGATCGCGGCCACCGCGGCGGCGTCGGGCGCGCAGTCCGCCGCCCGGTCGTGCGCAGCAATCCAGATCGCCTGGCGCAGGGCCTTGGCGGCGGCCAGCTCCTCGTCCGTGACGGGCTGCGTCACCACCACGCCCAGCGCCGGATGGGCCAGCCATTCGGCCAGGTCGGAAGGGTCGTGCAGGGTCTCGAAAACCGCGTAGCGGCCCTCGCCGCCCGTGTGGGCGAAGTCCAGGCACAGGGCGCCGGCATCGAAGCGGAACGACCCGCCCTTGGGGTCGTGCAGGACGCGTCCGGTTGTGCTCGCTCGCATGAAACCAGTATAACTGGTGTCACTTGGACACCGGTTATAGCGGTGTCCCGACTGAAAGGGGCGACACATGCCCGTACGTCACATCAACCCCGAGGGCCTCCACCGCAGCCCCGCGTTCAGCCAGGCCGTGGTCGTCGAGCAGCCCGCGAAGACCATCTACATCGGCGGACAGAACGGCGTCGACGCCGACGGCAAGGTCGTCGGCCCCACCGTCGGGGAGCAGGCCCACCAGGTGTTCCGCAACCTCGCCGCCATCCTCGAGAGCGAAGGGGCGGGCCTGGGGAACATCGTGCACTGGACCATCGCCGTGGTGGAGGGCCACTCCTTCGACGAAGGGGTGGCCGCGTTCCAGCAGGTGTGGAACCGGGCCGACCCGCCGCCGGCCATCACGGTCCACGTGGTGGCCGGCCTGAACCCCGGGTGCCTCGTCGAGATCGACGCCGTCGCCGTCGTGTGACGCCGGCGCCCCGCCCTTGACCGCGCCCGGCGTCCCCTCCGGCGTTCCCCTCCACCGACGAAGAACCAGGAAAATGACGAACAACGTCGAGGGGCCGCCCGCCGGGCGCGTCCCCGCGCACCCGCCCGACACCGTATGGCCGGTCATCGCGCTGGTCTGCCTGGCGCAGTTCATGATGGTCCTCGACGCGGCGATCGTGAACGTCGCCCTGCCGGCCATGGAATCCGACCTCGGCCTGGGCACCGAAGGGTTGCAGTGGGCGGTCAACGCCTACCTCCTCACCTTCGCCGGGTTCCTGCTGGTCGGCGGCCGGATGGCGGACCTCTGGGGACGCAGGCGCGCCTTCATCGCCGGCCTGGTCGTGTTCACGATCGCGAGCCTGGTCGGCGGGCTCGCCACCACACCGGGAACGCTGATCGCCGCGCGCGCCGCTCAGGGGCTCGGCGCCGCCGCGGTCTCCCCGGCCACGCTGACGATCCTGACCACCGCGATCCCCGCCGGCCCGGCGCGGGCCCGGGCCATCGCCACCTGGGGAGCGGTCGGCGCCATCGGCGGGACCGCGGGGTCACTCGCGGGCGGGCTGCTCACCGACTACCTGTCGTGGCGCTGGACCCTGCTGATCAACGTGCCGATCGGGGCGGTCGCGATCCTCGCCGCGTTGTGGCTGCTCACCGAGAGGCGGGCTCCGGGGACCCGCGGCCTCGACCTGGCCGGCGCGATCGCGGTGACGCTGGGACTGTCGGCGCTGGAACTCGGGCTGCTCCAAACTCCCCAGTACGGCTGGGGGTCGGCCCGCGCCCTGGTCCCGTTGGTGTTGGGCATGGTGGCCCTGGCCGTGTTCGTGCTGGTGCAGGCCCGGTTCGCGCGGACCCCGCTGATGCCGCTGCGGATCCTGCGGTCGCGCTCCGTCTCCGGCGCCCTCCTGGTGCAGTTCTTCCTGGGGGCCGCGGGTTTCGCGGTCTGGTACTTCCTCTCGCTCCACATGCAGCAGGTGCTGGGCTACAGCGCGCTACAGGCCGGTCTGGCGTTCCTGCCCCACACCGTGGCCGTCATCATCGCCTCCAAGGCCACACCGCGGCTGGTCGAGAGGTTCGGCCTGCGTCCGCTGCTGGTCGCCGGGGCGCTGATCTCGGCGGCCGGTTTCGCCTGGCAGGCGACGATCACGCCGGACAGCGGCCTGCTCGCGGGCATCGTGCTGCCCGGTGTGCTCATCACCGGAGGGCTGGGGCTCACCTCGGCGCCGATCGCCATGGCCGCCACGGCCGGGGCCCGCCGCGGCGAGGAGGGGGCGGTCTCCGGCGTCCTCAACTCCTCCCGCCAGGTCGGCGGATCGCTCGGACTGGCGGCCCTGACCACCCTCGCCGCCTCCCAGGCGGGCGCGCCCGCCTCGGGATACGCGCTGGCGTTCGCCGCCTGCGCCGGCCTGGTGGCGGCCGGGGCACTGTCCGTGTTCGCGCTACCCGGGCCGTCGACGGGAGGAGGCGGGCGGGCCGAACCCGCCCGGTGACCGATAGAGTGTGCGGGAGGCCTCCGTCCGGCTCGATCCGGGTGGAGGTTTTTCCGTATGAGCGAACTGAGCATTCGACCGGTGGGCCCCGGGGACCGTTCCGCCCTGGAACGGCTGTGGCCCCTCTTCCAGCACGACCTGTCCGAATTCACCGGTGCGCTGCCCGACGCGCGGGGCCGCTTCCGCCGGGAGCGGCTGGACCTGGCGCTGAGTGACCCCGGCTGGTGCGCCTACCTGTTCCGGCTGGGAGAGGTCCCCACCGGGTTCGCCTTGGTCCGGGCGCTCGACGAGGAGGAGCGGGTGCTGTCCTCGTTCTTCCTGCTCCGGCCGGTGCGCGGGCGCGGGCACGGACTCGCCGCGGCGGCCCGGGTGCTGCGGGCGCACCCCGGCCGGTGGGCGGTGTACTACCAGGAGGCGAACCGGGCGGCCGCCGCGTTCTGGCCGCGGGTGGCCGCCGAGGTCGGCGCCCCCGGGTGGGAGGTCGGCGAGCGGCCGGTCCCCGGCCGCCCCGACCTTCCACCGGACCGCGTCGTCCGCCTCCGAGTCGGCGGATGACCCCGGCCCGCGACCCATCCCCGCCTGCGGGGAACTGACGACGCCGACCCGCGCGAGGTACTGGACACCATCGGTCCATCCCCGCCTGCGCGGGGCTCACGTGGCGACCAGTGAGCAGATCATGCGGGGCTGGGGTCCATCCCCGCGTGCGCGGGGGTCACGCGGGGTTTTCGGCGCTGTCCGGGCAGGTGAACGGTCCATCCCCGCCTGCGCGGGGGTCACAAGAGCGGCATGCAGGCCTGGGTGCTGCTGCCCGGTCCATCCCCGCCTGCGCGGGAGTCACACGAAGGCGTCGATCCACGCGCCGTGTTTCTTCGGTCCATCCCCGCCTGCGCGGGGGTCACGGGGGAAAAGGGGTGACGCAGGAGATTTACACCCGGTCCATCCCCGCCTGCGCGGGGGTCACGAGCATGGACGCGAGCACGCCCAGGCCGTCGGCGGTCCATCCCCGCCTGCGCGGGGGTCACCACGACACCGCACTGGTGGTCGCCGCCGTGGCCGGTCCATCCCCGCCTGCGCGGGGGTCACTCGCCCTCGGGCCCATACGGCAGTACGAAGATCGGTCCATCCCCGCCTGCGCGGGGGTCACAGTTAATGACCTGGGATAACGCGGTCCATTATCTCCGCGAGACCTACTGGCGGGTTAAGAAATGACCTAATCCGGCCACATCCACCAAACGCCTGCGGAAGCTCGCACACCCGCGTTAACTTCAATCTCCACACCATGCTCTCATGACCTCTGGAGCACACCCGGATGCCTCCCCCTCCCCCACCCCCTCCCCCCGATCCCTCCGATGACCCCACCTATATCGACCTCGATCTGTGGGCCAAAGAGCGCAACCTCCAAGGCAGCCGCTACCCCTACATCCTCCACGCCCTCGACGCCACCGCCGCAGCCCTGAGCCTCTGGGACGCCTTCCTCTCCCCCGGTGTCAGGCGCGGCATCGCGGACGGTCTCGGTGTGGACGAGTCCCGCGCCCGCGCGCTGGTGGCCTTCTGGGCCGGCTGCCACGACATCGGAAAACTCATCCGGGAATTCCAGGAGCAAATCCCCGTCGCCCTTTCCTCCTATCCCCACGAACACCCCCCGGCGACAGGAGCGGACATTCCTTCGTCACCCACCAATGGCTCACCTCCGCCCTCCCCCGTTTCGGTTATCCGGGCGAAGACGAATACGTCGCCGACCTGGTGGCCCAACTCCTCGGCGGGCACCACGGTGTCTATCCCGACCCCCTCGACGAATACACGACGCACCGCTTCGCCGAGGGCCCCTGGTCGGAGCAGCGCGAGCGCGCCACCCTGCTGGTCCGCGAGGCCGCCGGCTCTCCCGAGCCCCCCGAACGGTTGAAGGCCGCCATCGCCCCCCTCGTCTGCGGGCTGGTCATCCTCGCCGACTGGCTGGTCAGCCAGGAGCACTTCCTCCTCGCCCAACTGAAGACACCTCCCGCCGACGGCAGCCGTCCCGCGCTCCTCGCCCGCTTCCACGCCTCGCTCCCCGCCGTCACCCGCTTGGTCGACGACGCGGGCCTGCGCCCCCTCACCACCTCCCCCACGTCGTTCGCCGAGTCCTTCCCCTCGATCGACACCCCCAACGGCCTCCAGGCCTCACTCGCCCGGCACCTCCCCGACCTTTGCTCCGACGGCGGCCTGGTGCTCATCACCGCCCCTCCGGGCGAGGGCAAGACCGAGGCCGCCCTGCACGCCGCCGACCTGTTGGGCGCCGCCACCGGCCACCACGGCCGCTTCCTCGCGCTCCCCACCATGGCCACCGCCGACCAGATGTACGGCCGCCTGCGCGAGTACGCCCTGCGCCGGGCCGACGTCCGGGCTCCCCTCGCCCTGCTGCACTCCATGGCCTGGCTCAACCCCGAGTACGCCCCCACCGACGAAGAGCTCTCCGAGCCCGACGGGCTGGCCCCCACCACCTGGCTCATGAAGTCCAAACGCGGCCTGCTCGCGTCCTGGTCGACCGGCACCATCGACCAGGCACTCATGGCCGCCCTCCCCGCACGGCACAACGCGGTGCGCATGCTCGGCCTGTCGGGAAAGGTCGTGATCGTGGACGAGGTCCATGCCGTGGACCCGTACATGCAGATGCTCCTGGAACGCCTCCTGCACTGGCTCGGCGTCTACGGCGTCCCCGTCGTCCTGCTGTCCGCCACCCTGCACCACTCGGTGGCCAACGCCCTGGTCAAGGCCTATGTCTCCGGCTCCAAGGGCAAGGTGAAGCGCTCCGCACCGCCGTTCGTCGAACGGATCGCCTACCCCGGCTGGCTGCACGTCCACCCCGCCACCGGTGAGGTCACCGCCACCCCCGAGCCCTTCACCACCACGGAACGGCACCCTCTGAAGGCGGACCTGGTCCCCGTCCCCCTCCAAGACGGCCGGCCCGACCGGGAGCAGGCCCTGCGCGAACTCCTGGGCCCCCTGGTCGCCGAGGGCGGCTGCGCGGCCGTCATCTGCACCACCGTCGCCGAGGCCCAGCAGACCCGGGACCTGCTGGCCGAGTGGTTCTCCGGCATGGACTCGGCGCCCGAACTGTTCCTCCTGCACTCGCGCTTCCCCCAGGAACAGCGCACCTCGATCACCGCGGAACTCACCCACCGGCTGGGCAGGAAGGGCGCCGCGGAGAACGTCCGCCCCGAGCGGGCCGTCATCGTGGCCACCCAGGTCATCGAGCAGTCCCTGGACCTGGACCTCGACCTGCTCATCACCGACCTGGCCCCCATCGGCCTGCTGCTGCAGCGCGCGGGCCGCTGCTGGCGGCACGAGCACCTGGGTATCGTCACCCGCCCGGCCTGGGCGAACGAGCCCCGAATGGCGGTCCTGGTCCCCCGCGAGGAGCAGAGCAGGGGGCACCTCCCCAAGTCCTGGGACTACATCTACACCGCCTCCCTGCTGATGCGCACCCACTCCCTGTTGGCCCGTCGGGGTGACCGGCCGATCAGGGTTCCCGAGGACGTCCAGTCCCTGGTGGACGACCTGTACGACGACGCCTCCCTCATCGAGGACGTCGACGCCGACATCAAACGCATCGGGGAGGAGCTGGCCCTGCGCACCCACGGCCGCAACGCGGTGATCCCCACCGCACGGGACCTGCACGCGGACCTGTCCCCGCTCACCAGGTCCGACCTCCCCATCGGCGAGCACTTCCTGGCCACCCGCTTCGGCGCCGACTCGGTGCGGGTCCTGTGCTGCTACCGCGACCCGCACGGCGGCCTGTGGCTGGACGCCGGGCTGACGCGGCGCCTCCCGGGGGCCGGTGCCGACGGCCGTATGGACGGTGACGACCTGCGCGCGGTCATGGCCCGCACCATCCCCATGCGCGCCACGCACGACACGGAACCGCCCCTGGCGGAGGCCAACCGGGTCCCGAAGGGGTGGGAGGACGACTACCACCTCCACGACCTGGTGCTCCTCGTCCATCCGGTCGACGCGGACGGCAGGGCCGGTGAGGCCCTCCTCGGCGACAGACGCCTGTTCCTCCATCCCGACAACGGCCTGGAGTACCGCACCTGACCCGCGCCCGGCCACCCGGACGCCTTCCCATTCCGCATTCCGAGCGACCCTCCCCACGGAGCGACGGTGACCCCACCCTCATACGACCTGGTGACGCGGCCCTGGCTGCCGGTCAGAACGGCCGACGGCACGCCCGCACCCCAGGTCGGGCTGCGCGAGCTGCTGTACCGCGCACACGAGTTCTCCGACATCGAACTCCCCCTCCCCCCGGCCTCCGCCCAGCTGTGGCGGGTGCTGACCCTGCTGGCCGCCCGCGTCACCGGCCTGGACTGCGGTGACGACGCCGCCGAGTGGTACCGGGCGCGCCGCGGAGTCCTCGAGGCGGGAGGGTTCGACCGGACCCGGGTGGACGCCTACTTCTCCGGCCTCCCGAACCGGTTCGACCTCTTCCACCCCGAGCGGCCCTGGTCGCAGGACCCCCGGCTGCGCGAGCAGTGCTCCAAGACCTCAGGCGTCAACAAGCTCGCCTGGGGCCGCACCGCCGGCCAGAACCAGGTGTGGCTGGGCGGCCATCACCACGACCTGGCCCCGGTCCCCCTGCTCCCCGACGAAGCGGCCTGGCACCTCCTCGCCACCCTGGGGTACGGCCCCTCGGGGCGCTGTACCTCCCGCACGGTCGACGGCCGCTCCGAGGCCAACAGCACGGCCGGGCCCCTGCGCGGAACCGTGTCCTACCACCCCCTGGGCCGGAACCTGTTCCAGAGCCTGGTCCTCAACATCCCCTTCGGTTCCGACAACGAGGACGAACCCGGTGACGTGGAACCCGCCCCCTGGGAGCGGGACGGCCTCCCTGACCCGCTGGGCGCGCCGGAGGAGTCCACCGGCCTGGCCGGCACCCTGCTGAACCAGGCCTCGCACGCGGTCCTGCTGGTGCCCGACCCGGGCGGCGACAAGGTCGTGGACGCCTATGTCACCTGGTCGCGCCGGGACCGGCCGGTCCCGCCCACCGACCCGTACCTGATCCACCAGACCAGCAAGGACGGCCGCCGGTACGCGCGTCCCGCGGACGCGGCGCGTGCGGTCTGGCGCGACCTGGACTCGCTGCTGTCCGAGGACATCCGGGACGAGTTCCGCCCGAGGCTGTTCGACCACCTCACCAAGCAGGCGCGCCTGTCCGAGGACCTCCGCAAAGGCATGCGGCTGCGCGCCTTCGGCTTCGACCAGGACGGGCAGACCCGCGACCGCCAGTGGTTCACCGCCACGACGCCGCCGGTGCTGCGCTGGCTGGAGGACTCCTCCGACACCTCCGAGGAGGCGGTCAGGGCGCGACTGCGCATCCGGCTCGCCCGGCGTTCCGCCGAATCCCTCGGGTACCGCCTGCGCAAGGCCCTCACGGACGCCTGGAAGGAGGGCAACAGCCCCTCGGGCGGCTCCGCGCGCACCGACACCGGAACCGGCCCCTGGCTGCGGCGCGGCCTGTCCCATTACTGGTCCACCGCCGAGAAGGAGTTCTGGCGGATCGCCTTGGACGAGGAGGCCGAAGGCCCCGGTGTCTCCTTCTCCCGCCTGGCTCTGGCCGCCTATGACGAGGTGACCGGCCCCTACTGCTCCCGCCCCCGGGTGGCCGCCGTGGTCGAGCACCACCGCCGGCACCTGTTCCACCGCAACCCCGCCCGCCGCACCGACCGAGGAGAGACCTCTTGAGCACCGAATCCGAGATCCTCCGCGCCGCCGACCGGATGGTGAAGAGCCTCGAAGAGAGGGTGCGCGACGAACCCGCGGTGCGGGCCACCCTGCGCCGGGCCGCGGGCAGGCGGGTGGACGACCCCGCCGTCCTGCCCGTGCACACCTTCGTCGCCCGCTACCTGAACGGGCCGCTCACCCACCTCGAGAGCGACCCCAGCACCCGTCGGCGGACTCCGGAACAGGATGTGGAACGCGCCTTCTACGGGGTGGCGGCGATGATCGCCGCCCAGCCCCGCCGGGCCCGCGACCGGAAGGCCGCGGAGGGAACGGAAGAGGCCGAAAGCACCGGCGGGGACGCCCGCGACACCCTGCCGGAGGAACCCGGCCCCTCTTCCTCCCCGGGCACCGGCAGAGCCCCGGGCACCGGGCAGAAGGGCACCGACCCGTTGCGGCGCGGCTCCAACCTCGGGGCGATGATCGGCAGGGCCGTCACCGAGGGCCGGCTCAACGGGGAGACCACGGAGGGGCGCCTCCACCTGTTGTGCCGCCAGTCCGTCGACGGCGTGCACTCCCAGCTCCCCCGCCTGGTCCTGCACGCCCGCGACAGGGACATCGACATCGACTGGGGCCGCCTGACCCTGGACCTGTCCCGCTGGGGCGGCGACCGCGACGCCGTCGCCAAGGAGTGGGTGCAGTCCTACCACCGCGTCATCGAGACCGAACGGGCACGGCGGGAGAAAACCCCCGCGGACCCGAACACCACCGACGAAACCGACGAGGACACCGCCGCATGAGCACCCCCGAGTTCCTGGACGTCCACGTCCTGCACACGCTCCCCTACTCCAACGTCAACCGCGACGACCTCGGCTCTCCCAAGACCGTCGTCTACGGCGGCACCGAGCGCACCCGCATCTCCAGCCAGAGCTGGAAGCGGGCGGTCCGCCACCAGGTCGAGGAACGCCTCGGCGACCCGGCCGTGCGCACCCGGCGCATCGTCGGGGAGATCGCCCGGCGGCTCACGGCCCTCGGGTGGGAGGCCCCTGTGGCCGAGCAGGGCGCGCGCCAGGTCGTCCTGTCCGCCGCCAAGGGCGGGATCAAGCTGGAGAAGGAGAAGGAGGGCGAACCGCCCGCCACATCCGTCCTCTTCTATCTCCCCGTCTCCGCCATCGACGCCCTGGCCGCCATCGCCCACGAGCACAAGGACGCCGTGGCCAAGGAGTCCGCGAAGAAGACCCCCAAGGGGATCCTGCCCGCCGACGACATCGTGGCCGTACTGCGCTCGCGCAATGCCACCGTCAACCTGTTCGGCCGGATGCTCGCCGAACTGCCCTCCACCGAGGTGGACGGCGCCGTGCAGTTCGCGCACGCCTTCACCACCCACGGCACCAGCGTGGAGGTCGACTTCTTCACCGCCGTCGACGACGTCCCCAAGGAGGACGACCACGGCAGCGGCCACATGAACGTGGGCCAGTTCAGCACCGGCACCTTCTACCGCTACGCCAACATCGACCTGCGCGGGCTGCTGCGCAACCTCGACGGGGACGCCGCCACGGCCCGCGAGCTGGTGTCGGAGTTCCTGCGTGCCTTCTTGGGAACTGTCCCCTCGGGCAAGCAGAACGCGACCGCCGCGATGACCCTGCCCGACCTGGCCCACGTGGCGGTGCGGTCGGACCGCCCGGTGTCGTTCGCCCCCGCCTTCGAGGCCGCGGTGCGCAACACCGAGGGGTTCGGTGCGGCCTCCGTCGGCAGGCTGAGCGAGTACGCCGGGAAGATCAACGAGCTCTGGTGGCCCGAAGCCGTTCTGGCCTCCGTGCATGCCGGGATCGACGACAAGCCCGTGCAGAACCTCGGTGACCGGGTCTCCGGCTACCCGAAGCTGGTCGACACCGCCGTGGCCGCCGCCTACCCCGGGGACGGGTCGTGACCGGTCTGCTGCTGCGCCTGGCCGGGCCGATGCAGAGCTGGGGGGAGCACAGCGCGTTCGGCGATCGCGACACCCTGTCCTTCCCCACCCGGTCCGGGCTGGTGGGCATGTTCGCCGCCGCGCAGGGGGTCGGGCGGGAGGACCCCCTGGAGCGGTACGACGGGCTGCGGCTGACCGTGCGGATCGACGCACGCGGGCTGCACATGACCGACTTCCACACGGTCGGCGGCGGCCTGCCCCGGGAGCGGACGGTGCCCACGGCCGAGGGCAAACGGCGCCCCGAGGGCGCCACCACCATCGTGACGCGGAGGTCGTACCTGGCCGACGCGGTGTTCACGGTGGCCGTCACCGGCCCGGGAGCAGGGGAGATCGGGCGGGCGCTGCTGTCGCCGCACTGGCAGCCCTACCTGGGGCGGCGGTCCTTCGTGCCCGATCCCCTCCTGGTGCTGCGCACCGGGGTCCCGGACCCGGAGCACGAACTGCGCACGTCGGTCCCGTTGCCGCACCGACGTGTCCCCGACGGGGACACGACCGTGGCGGTGGAGATGGTCTCCGAGCAGACCCCGGGCGGAGGCGGAGGCACGGACACCCGGACCGTGCTCAACGACGTCCCCCGTTCCTTCGCCTCGGCCCACCGCCGGTACGCGAGCCGGGAGGTCCGAGTGGAGGAGGCCGACCTGCCCGCGCACCTGGTCGCCACCGACCGCCACGACTACCGGAAGCGCCTGTTCTCCTACGTTGAGGAGCACCGTTGACCTGGCTCACGAAGATCACCCCCGACCTGTCGTCGCGGCGGGCCCGCGCCGCCTTCTCCAACGCCGGGGAACTGCACCGTCTGCTCATCGACCTGGCCTCCGAGCACCTAGGAGAGGAGACCATGCCCTCCCCCCGACAGCACGCCGGGATCCTGTTCCGGGTGGACGAGGCGCGCACCGGTCCGGTGCTGCTCGCCCAGAGCCATGGCCGGCTCGCCGTGGACCGGCTCGGCGACGGGTTCGGGCAGGCCGCCGAACGCGACCTCGCGCCCTTCCTCGCCGGGTTGGAGAAGGGCCGGGAGGTGCGGTACCGGTTGGCCGCCACCCCCTGCAAGCGGCTCGGCAAGTCGGAGAAGAACGCCGAACGCCTCGGGGAGCGCGCCCGGCCGGGCGTGAACGCCTACACACGGCCGCTGTACGGGGCCGATGCCGAGCAGTGGTGGCGCGAGCGCGCGGAGCGGTGCGGCCTGGAGCTGCGCGAGGTGCGGAGCACCGGCATGGGCCCGGCCCTGGACCCGGGTCGGAGCGGGAGGCGCAAGGTGCGCCTGCACATGACGAGGTTCGACGGGTACGCGGTCGTCACCGATCCCGAGGCGGTGCGCGGGGCCGTGGTCGAGGGCGTGGGGCGCGGCAAGTCGTTCGGCTGCGGAATGCTCAGCCTCGCGTCGGCGGAGTGGTGAGGCCGGTGACCGCGACGAACGAGGCGCAGGCGCGCAAGGCGCTGGCCCGGCCGACCCTGGCGATGCTGCCGAAGGTCTCGGACAACCTGTCGTTCCTGTACGCCGACATCTGCCGCATCGTGCAGACCGACACCGGGGTGTGCGCCGAGGTCGCGGCGGGGGCCGGGACGGTGCACCGGGTCCCGATCCCGACGGCCTCCCTGGCCTGCCTGCTGCTGGGCCCCGGAACCTCGATCACGTCACCGGCGCTGGCCACCTTCATGCGGCACGGGACGACGGTGGTCTCCTGCGGGTCGGGCGCCATCCTGCACTACGGGAGCCTGGTGCCCGAGAGCCGGACGACCCTGTGGCTGGACCGTCAGGCGCACGCGTACACCGACAAGGCGGCACGGCTCACGGTGGCCAGGCGGATGTACGAAATGCGGTTCGGGGAGGAGGTGGAGGAAGGGATCGGCATCGAGAGGCTGCGGGCCCTGGAGGGGCAGCGGATGAAGGCCCTCTACCGGAGCCTGGCCACCAAGCACCGGGTGAAGCCGTTCAAGCGCAACTACGATCCGGCGGTGTGGGACGAGCAGAGCCCGGTCAACAAGGCGCTGTCGGCGGGGAACGCGGCGCTGTACGGGGTGGTGCACTCGGTGATCGCGCACCTGGGGTGCTCGCCCGCCATGGGGTTCGTGCACGCCGGCAAGCAGCAGTCGTTCGTGTACGACATCGCGGACCTGTACAAGGCGAAGACGACGATCCCCCTGGCCTTCTCCCTGCACGATGCGGAGAACCCGGAGGCCCGGGCGCGGACCCTGCTGCGGACGGAGTTGAAGCTGTACCGGATGATCCCGCGCATGGTGCGGGACATCCAGGTGCTGCTCGACCCGGAACTGGAGGACGAGGAGGACGACGACGGTCCGGTGCCGACGCGGTGGCGGGTGGTCGACCTATGGGACCCCGTCCTGGGCGCGGTCTCCGGCGGGGTGAACTACGCGGGGGAGGCGAACTGATGGGGTCGATGGTGGTGATCTCCACGACCGCGGTACCGGACCGGGTGCGCGGTGCGCTGTCCCGGTGGATGATCGAGCCGGATACGGGGCTGTACGTGGGCACGATGAACGCCCGCGTACGCGAGAGGCTGTGGGCCGCGGTGAGCGAGTCCGTGGGGGATGGCGCCGCCGTGTGCCTGCACACGGTCGACAACGAGCAGGGGTACGTCGTCCTGACGGCGGGTGAGCGGCGTCGGCGGGTGGTGGACTTCGACGGCCTGCAACTGGTGAGGTTCACCGCGCCGGTCGAGGAGGAGGATCCCGCCTGGCTCGCCGAGGCCCCGGAGGGGCTGGGGGGTGCGGAGGAGCCGGAGGGTCCAGAGGTGTCGGAGGGCCCCGGAACGCCGGGGGTTCCGGAAGAGGACGGCGGCTAGCGCGCCCTGCCGGTGCGGGGCTCGTGAGGGGCGCTTTCGTCGTTCCTGGGATGCTGTCTTCACCCGCCCGGCTGGAGTCGCGACCCCGGCGGCGCTCAGCCACGATCGGCTCCACGTGAGAAGCGGTGGAGCGGACCCCGGATGGAGAGGACATCCGGGCCCGCCCCTCCCGGAATCGTGCACCGTACCCCCGAGGAAAGAGAAGCATGAGCACCAAAGTCGCCGTCTGGTTCACATGGGCGGCGCTCGCCGTCGCTGGAATCGCCCTGCTGCTCGGCGCCGCCTGGTGGGCGTGGTGCATCTGGGCTGCTCTGGTCGTAGGGGCCGCCGTCCTGCACACGCTGGCGTACCGGGCCGGCCTGATGTAGCCCGGGGGCAACGGCGCCCTGTCCTCCCTAGGGGGCGGGGCGCCGTCGACCCCTTCCGGTCCATCCCCGCGTGCGCGGAGCTGACAAGCAGTACCTGTCCCCTCCCGGGGCCGTCCGCGGTCCATCCCCGCGTGCGCGGAGCTGACGCGTTGAGCGCCCACTGGGCGGTCGTCCACAGCGGTCCATCCCCGCGTGCGCGGAGCTGACTCCCACTCCGGCAGGAAGTCCTTCGGCTTCGCCGGTCCATCCCCGCGTGCGCGGAGCTGACCAGGCGGCCGATGTAGTCCTCGCTGACGTCCGCGGTCCATCCCCGCGTGCGCGGAGCTGACACCGAGGCCGGGATCGCCAACCACAGGGCGATCGGTCCATCCCCGCGTGCGCGGAGCTGACTCGGGCTGTGGCTCATGGCCGCACCTGCGAGCCGGTCCATCCCCGCGTGCGCGGAGCTGACCTAGATGCTATTGACATGCTGTCATAGCAGCACGGTCCATCCCCGCGTGCGCGGAGCTGACTCCGCGCTGCCCCCGGGCGACCCACGTCTCCACGGTCCATCCCCGCGTGCGCGGAGCTGACAGCCCGCAAAGAAGCCCAGGCCACGGCCTGGGCGGTCCATCCCCGCGTGCGCGGAGCTGACAGTTAACGACCTGGGGAAACGCGGAGCGTTATCTCCGCGTTATGAAAGATCTGGCACGTACCACTCTCTGCCCTGAACACTGTCGCACGCGGACCCCACCAGCTCAAAGCGAGGATGTACAACTGGCTGGAACACGACTCGTCCAAGAGCAGGTAGGCGAGGCAGCCACTATCACCACCGGCCCATCCCCACCTGCGCGAGGCGGCCCCCAGGCACAGGTGCGCGTATCGGGTGCGGCCCGGTTCATCCCCGCGTGTGCGGGGCGGACCTCAGCTTCACCGCCGAGCAGCGCGGAGACGCCGGTCCATCCCCGCGGGGCGGGGCTGGCTGGGGATGACCTGGGGCGACGCGGGACACGGCTACGCCCCCAGGGTCGGGTAGTCGAGGTAGCCGTGGTCGTCGCCGCCGTAGAAGGTGGCGCGGTCGGGCCGGTTGTACGGTCCCCCGGCGGCGAGGCGGGCCGGGAGGTCCGGGTTGGCCAGGAAGGCCGAGGCGAAGGAGACCAGGTCGGCCCCCGCGTCCGCCAGGGCGTCGGCGCCCGCCTCGTGCGGCGGGAGCGGGTCCTCGTCGCGGTGGGGGTTGAGGACCAGGGTGTGCGGCCACGCCGCGCGCAGCGCGCGGGTCAGGTCGCGGCGGCCCGGGGCCTCGACCACGTGCAGGTAGGCCAGCGGGATCTCGCGCAGCTCCTCCAGCAGGGCCGTGTACAGGGCGAGGGGGTCGCCCTCCTCGATCCCCTGGGAGGTGCTCGCCGGGGACACGCGCAGCGCCGCCCGGCCGGGTCCGAGGGCGTCGGCCAGGGCGCGCACGAGTTCGACGGCGAACCTGATGCGCCCGCGCACCGACCCGCCCCACTCGTCCGTGCGCAGGTTGGCGCTGGTCGAGAGGAACTGCTGGGTCAGGTAGCCGTTCGCGCCGTGCACCTCGACGCCGTCGAAGCCCGCCGCGAGGGCGTTGCGGGCCGCGTCGACGTGCTCCCGGATCACCCCGCGGATCTCCCCGGCGGTGAGCTCGCGCGGCACCACGGGGTCCTTGCGGCCGGTGGGGGTGTAGATCTGTCCCGGCGCCGCCACGGCGGACGGGCCGACCGGCCGCAGGCCGCGGACGTCCGGGTGGCCGACCCGGCCGGCGTGCATGAGCTGCGCGAAGAACAGGGCGCCGTCGGCCCGGGCCGCCTTGACGACCGGCTTCCAGCTCTCGGCCTGCTCGGCGGTGTGCAGGCCGGGCGTGTCCGGGTAGCCCTGGCCGGTGAGGCTGGGCTGGACACCCTCGGTGACGATCAGGCCCGCCGTCGACCGCTGGCCGTAGTACCGGGCCATGGAGTCGGTCGCGTGGCCCTCGGGGGTGGCCCGGCTGCGGGTCATGGGCGCCATGGCGATCCGGTTCGTCGTCCGGGCCGACCCGATGGTCGACGCCTCGAAGAGTGTCGGCATGTTCTCTCTGTCTCCTGGGGGGCTGTACGTCTCGGCCGGGGCCGTTCCCGTCGGCCGGCCCGGGCTCCCCGGTCCGGCCGTTCGGAGGGTACGGGGAGCGTCCGGACGCGTCACCGCCGGGGTGGCGGTCCGGCCCTCCCCGGCCCGGGCGGGTGGCGTCCGGGCGGTGGGGTGGTGGACACGGGCGGGCCGGTGGACGAGGGTGGCGGTACCGCGAGCGCGCTCGCGGACGCTCACCGTTCGGAAGGGGACGATCTCCGTGTCGCAACGAGTCCGGGGCGTGGTGGCCCGCGCCGTGGGGCAGCCCGTCGAGCTGACGACCATCGTGGTACCCGATCCGGGTCCCGGGGAGGCCGTGGTCGCCGTCCGCACCTGCGGGGTCTGCCATACCGACCTGCACTACCGGGAGGGCGGCATCAACGACGACTTCCCGTTCCTGCTCGGGCACGAGGCCGCCGGGGTGGTGGAGGCGGTCGGCGAGGGCGTGACCGACCTGCGGGCCGGGGACTTCGTGGTCCTCAACTGGCGGGCGGTGTGCGGCCGGTGCCGCGCCTGTCTGCGCGGCCGCCCCCAGTACTGCTTCGACACCCACAACGCGGAGCAGAAGATGACCCTGGAGGACGGCACCGAACTGTCCCCCGCCCTGGGCATCGGGGCGTTCGCCGACAAGACCCTGGTGGCGGCCGGGCAGTGCACCAAGGTGGACCCGCAGGCCTCCCCCGCGGCGGTGGGGCTGCTGGGCTGCGGCGTCATGGCCGGGATCGGCGCGGCCGTCAACACCGGGGGCGTCACCCGCGGCGACTCGGTGGCGGTGATCGGCTGCGGCGGTGTGGGCAACGCGGCGATCGCCGGGGCGAGCCTGGTCGGGGCGCACCGGATCATCGCCGTGGACGTGGAGGAGCGCAAGCTGCGGTGGGCGCGGGGCTTCGGCGCGCACCACACGGTGAACGCCGCCGAGACCGATCCGGTGCAGGCGATCCGCGACCTCACCGGCGGGTTCGGAGCGGACGTGGTGATCGACGCCGTGGGCACGCCGCGGACCTACGAGCAGGCGTTCTACGCCCGCGACCTGGCCGGGACGGTGGTGCTGGTGGGGGTGCCCACCCCCGACATGCGGCTGGACCTGCCGCTGCTGGACGTGTTCGGCCGGGGCGGCGCCCTGAAGTCGTCGTGGTACGGCGACTGCCTGCCCTCGCGGGACTTCCCGGTGCTGGTGGACCTGTACCTGCAGGGGAGACTGGACCTGGACGGGTTCGTGAGCGAGCGGATCGCGCTGGACGAGGTGGAGGAGGCGTTCGCCCGGATGGAACGCGGTGAGGTGCTGAGGTCGGTGGTGGTGCTGTGAGCGGCGCGCGGGTGGAGCACCTGGTCACCTCCGGGGTGTTCGCCCTGGACGGCGGCGAGTGGCAGGTGGACAACAACGTCTGGCTGGTCGGAGACGACTCCGAGGTGCTGGTGGTGGACGCCCCGCACGACGCCGACGCGATCGCGGCGGCGGTGGGCGGGCGCCGGGTGGTGGCGATCGTGTGCACGCACGCCCACAACGACCACGTGGACGCGGCGCCCGCGCTGGCGGACGCGGTGGGGGCGCCGGTGCTGCTGCACCCGGACGACCGGGTGCTGTGGGACATGGCCCATCCGGACCGGGAGCCCGACGGGGCGCTGGCCGACGGGCGGGAGATCACGGTGGCGGGGACCGTGCTGCGGGTGCTGCACACCCCGGGGCACACGCCGGGCGCGGTGTGCCTGTACGCGCCCGGGCTGGGCACGGTGTTCAGCGGGGACACGCTGTTCCGGGGCGGTCCGGGGGCCACCGGGCGGTCGTTCTCGGACTTCCCGACGATCATCGAATCGATCCGGGACCGGCTGCTGGGGCTGCCGCCGCACACGGTGGTGCGCACCGGGCACGGCGACCCCACGACGATCGGCGAGGAGGCCCCGCACCTGAAGGAGTGGATCGAGCGCGGGCACTGACCACCGGGCGCGGGCGCCGACAGGCCGTGGGCGCCCGCGGCCGCCCGCCGTCCGGGGCGGGGCCGGGTCCGGCCCCGCCTCAGCCTGACGCGGTGTCCACCATGGCCCAGGCGCCCGGGTCGGCCGGGTCGGAGGTGAAGGCGTAGCGGACCGTGTCCCGGTCCATCGCCAGCAGGGTCACCGACCCGGTCGCCCACACCTTCCCGCCGCCCAGGTCGGCGTGGGCGATGAGGCCGCCGGGGTCTCCGCTGTCGTCCAGGCCCGCCGAACGCGGCGCGGCCTTGGCCGCCTCGGTGATCAGCCGCGGCCACTCCCCCCAGACCTCCTCGGGCGTGCGGGCCGCCGCCAGGCGCGGGTCCGGGCGGGTGCGCGCGAACTCGGGCGTGTGCCGGGCCGCCCGCGGGTCGGCCGGGTCCAGGCCGGTGTTGACGATGACGCTCACCCCGGCCGGGATCCGCCGGGTGTCCAGGCAGCGCCCGTCCCAGCTGTACAGGTCGGCGTGGTGGGCGTCCGCGTCCAGCAGGTGGAACGGCGCGTACAGGGTCGGGTCCTCGCCCTGGAGCGGGTCGCGGACGGGGTGGGTCAGGGCGCGCAGCGGCAGTTCGCCGCGGCTGGCCGGGTAGGTGCCCTCCCAGGGCATCTTCCCGTCCCAGGGCCACCCGTTGAGCAGCGCGGCGGTGCGGGGCCGGCCCGGGTCCACCGCCAGCCAGGTGCCGCCGGCCAGGCGGTCGCGTCCGCCGACGAACCCCGGCCGCTCCGGCCAGTGGCGCCCGGGCCCGTCCCAGGGGCGGTCGCGCATCTCGTCCCGGATGGCGGCGATGACCAGGGGTGTGTCGGCGTCGGGGTCGAAACCGACGATGACGGTGCACATGTGGACCTCTACCTACCCGTCTCTCCGGGTCCCCGCGGTGGGACCTCGAAGGCTGGGAACACGGTACCCGGACTCACCCGGGCCGTACACCGCGGCTCCCGGACCGGACCCGTACCCCGCTCCCCGGGCGCCCACACCCGGCCGCCCGCACCCGGACGTCCGCCCGGGCATCCGCGCTCCCCGGCAGCCGCACGCCGCACCCCGGCATCCCGCGCCCCACCCCCGGCGCCCGGTGTCCCCGCCCCCTGGCGCTCTCCCCGGCCTCTCCGCCGTCCGCGCCGCGGACCCGCCCGTCCCACCGGCCCCGCCCGCCTCCCGCGCGCCCCGCGGGCGTTCCCCGCGCACCGGTGTCCGGGCACCCGCCCCGGGCGTGGTGCCGCCCCCACCCGCGTCCGGGAGCGGGCACGACTGCGTCCGATGTCACCGATCTTCTAGTCTTGTGTCCCTCCCCTACTCCCGAGGTCCCTCCTCGGGGCGTCCCGGGACCGCCGACCGGCCCGGGCGCGCACCGTCCATGTCATCCGCAGGAGCACGTGTGCCCGACAACCACGACCGCCCCGGCGGCGCGGAGGCCGCCCCGGAGCGGCCGTCCCCGCTCCCGACCGGCCCCTCCCGGCCGCCGGAGGAACCCGGACTGTCCCTGTCCCAGGTCTCCGAGCGGGTCGCCGCGGGCCGGACCAACGACGTCCCCGTCCGGGCCAGCCGCACCGTCGCCCAGATCATCCGCGGCAACGTGTTCACCCGCATCAACGCGATGATCGCGGTGCTGTTCGCGATCATCGCCGTGATCGGCCCCGTACAGGACGGGCTGTTCGCGATGGTCATCCTCATCAACACGCTGATCGGCATCGTCCAGGAGCTGCGCGCCAAGCGGACCCTGGACAAGCTCGCCATCGTCAACGCGGCCCGCCCCCGGGTGGTGCGCGAGGGCGCGGTGGTGCGGGTGTCCGCCCAGGAGATCGTCCTGGACGAGGTCCTGGAGGTGGGCGTCGGCGACCAGATCGTGGTCGACGGCGCCGTCACCTGGTCGGGCGGCCTGGAGGTCGACGAGTCGCTGCTGACCGGCGAGGCCGACCCCGTGGTCAAGAAACCGGGCGACACGGTGATGTCGGGCAGCTTCGTGGTGGCGGGCACCGGCCGGTTCCGCGCCACCAAGGTGGGCCGGCACGCGTACGCGGCGCGGCTGGCCGAGGAGGCGAGCCGGTTCTCCCTGGTGCACTCGGAGCTGCGTTCGGGCATCAACCGGATCCTCACCTGGATCACCTACGCCCTGTTCCCCATCGGCGGCCTGTTGATCTACAGCCAGCTGTTCATGGGCGGCCACGTCACCCTGGACGAGGGCGCCGCGGGCGGGCAGATCTCCGGCCCGCTGGCCGACGCGCTGCGCGGCATGGTGGCGGCCCTGGTGTCGATGATCCCCGAGGGGCTGATCCTGCTCACCAGCATCGCGTTCGCGGTGGGGGTGATCCGGCTGGGCCGCTACCAGTGCCTGGTGCAGGAGCTGCCCGCGATCGAGGGCCTGGCCCGGGTCGACGTGGTGTGCACCGACAAGACCGGGACGCTGACCGAGGTCGGCATGAAGATGGCGGAGATCCGCGACCTGGGCGGCGGCACGGCGGGCGGGCCCACGCCCACCGAGGTGCTGGCGGCGCTGGCCGCCCACGACCACGACCCCAACGCGAGCATGGCGGCGATCGCCCAGGGGGTGCGGGCCGGCGGGCACCGGGCCCCGGACTGGGAGCCCACGGCGCAGGCGGCGTTCTCGTCGGCGCGCAAGTGGAGCGGCATGGGGTTCCGCACCCCCGAGGGCGACGTGAACTGGGTGCTGGGCGCGGCGGACGTGCTCGCCCCGGGGCACGCGGCCTCCTCCGAGGCGGCCCGGCTGGGCGCCCAGGGGCTGCGGGTGCTGCTGCTGGGCCGCACCCCGCTGCGGGTGGACCACCCGGCGGCGCCCGGCGAGGTGGAGCCGGTGGCGCTGGTGGTGCTGGACCAGAAGGTGCGCGCGGACGCCGGGCCCACCCTGGACTACTTCGCCGAGCAGGGGGTGGACGTCAAGATCGTGTCCGGCGACCACGCCGCCTCGGTGGGCGCCGTGGGCCGGGAGCTGGGGCTGCCCGGCGCGGACCGGCCGGTGGACGCCCGGGAGCTGCCCGAGGACCCGGCGGAGCTGGGGCTGCGGGTGGACGACCACTCGGCGTTCGGCCGGGTCACCCCCGAGCGCAAGCGCGACATGGTCAAGGGGCTGCGCGACCGGGGGCACACGGTCGCGATGACCGGTGACGGGGTCAACGACGTGCTGGCGCTGAAGGAGGCCGACATCGGCGTGGCGATGGGCTCGGGCAGCCCGGCGTCGCGGTCGGTGGCGCAGCTGGTGCTGCTGGACGACCGGTTCGCGGTGCTGCCGCGGGTGGTGGCCGAGGGGCGCCGGGTGATCGGCAACATCGAGCGGGTGGCGAGCCTGTTCCTCACCAAGACCGTGTACACGATGGTGATGGCGACGATCGTGGGGCTGCTGGCGGTGTCGTACCCGTTCTTCCCGCGGCACGCGACGCTGATCAACGCGGTGACGTTCGGCATCCCGTCGTTCTTCCTGGCGCTGGCGCCCAACACCGACATCGCCCGGCCGGGGTTCGTGGCGCGGACGCTGCGGCTGGCGGTGCCCTCGGGCATGGTGGCGGGGCTGGCGGCGGTGACCACCTACCTGCTGGTGCTGGGCGGGCGGACGGTGCCCGACCCGGCGGACCGGACGGCGGTGGTGATCACGCTGTGCACGACGACGCTGTGGGTGCTGCTGCTGGTGGCCAAGCCGTACGTGTGGTGGAAGGTCGCGCTGGTGGGGTCCATGGTGGGGCTGCTGACCCTGGCGATGGCGACCCCGCTGGGCCGGTGGTTCTTCGACCTGGACGTGAGCCAGCCCGGCAAGCTGCTGACCGGCCTGGCGGTGGCGGGCGTGGCGATCGCGGTGATCACGGTGATCCGGGTGGTGGACGACCGGGCGATGGCCCGCTCCGAGGCCCGGGCCGCCGAGGAGGCCGAACGCGAGCCGACCCCGGTCTGACGGACGCGGACGGC
Source organism: Nocardiopsis changdeensis (assembly GCF_018316655.1). Classification (GTDB taxonomy): domain Bacteria; phylum Actinomycetota; class Actinomycetes; order Streptosporangiales; family Streptosporangiaceae; genus Nocardiopsis; species Nocardiopsis changdeensis. The sequence continues at coordinate 4,583,814 of NZ_CP074133.1, forward strand.
CGTGTCGCCCCGGCGGGCGGCACGGCCGTCGCCGTGTGTACGGTCGGGGGGAACAGGAGGAGGAACCCATGGACGAGACCGACCTGCGGCACCTGCGCCGGGCGGTGGAGCTGGCCGGGGAGGCCCTGGACGCCGGAGACGAGCCGTTCGGCTCGGTGCTGGTGGCGGCCGACGGGACGGTGCTGTTCGAGGGCCACAACGAGGTCTCCGGCGGCGACGGCACCCGCCACCCGGAGCTGGCCATCGCGCAGTGGGCGGCGTCCCGGATGCCGGTGGAGGAGCGGGCATCGGCGACGGTGTACACCTCGGGCGAGCACTGCCCCATGTGCGCGGCGGCGCACGCCTGGGCGGGGCTGGGCCGGATCGTGTACGCGAGCTCCTCGGAGCAGCTGACCGCGTGGCGGGAGTCCTGGGGGCTGCCGCCCGGCCCGGTGCGGCCGCTGCCGGTCACCGAGGTCGCCCCGGACGTGCCCGTGGAGGGTCCGGTCCCCGAGCTGGCCGAGGCCGTCCGCGCCCTCCACGCCCGCTTCGCGGACCGCTCCTGAGTCAGGCCGCGGAGGAGCCCCTGCCCCCGGGATGCGGGGTGAAGCGGAAGCTGGAGGCGTCGCCGTCCAGGTCGATCGTCAGCGACGCCTCCAGCGCCTTGGCCAGACGGGTGAGCAGGGGGATGGTCGGGGTGGAGTCCCCGCCTTCGATATTGGAGATCTGCGGCTGTGTCATGCCCGCCCGCCGCGCCACCTCGGCCTGCGACAGGCCGAGTTCCGTGCGCCGGTCGTACACGGCCTGGCCCAGGGCGAAGGCGTGCCCCGCCTCCACGTAGGCCTGGGATTCCTCGACCCGCTCACCGAGCAGTGCCCGCTCGCGGCGGGTCCTCCACGCGGAGTGGTTCACTCTTCCCCCCTGATCCGTCGGTAGTCGTGCTCGGCCGGCCCGTGCAGCGCCTCGCACTCCTTCTGGGCCTGGTGTGCCCGTTCGAGCTCCGCCCGCTCACGCCACCGTGTCTTGCGGAACACCGTCAACAGCACGATCCGGCGGTCGGGAGCGAGCCAGTAGGTGATGCGCACCGCGCTGCCGCCCAGGACGAAGCGCAGTTCGCGCAGCTTCCCGCCGAGGTGGCGGGAATAGGGCTCGCCCAAGGTCGTCGGGTGGGTCGCCAGCATGTCGGCCGCCCGTTCCGCCTTGTCATAGTGCGGCTCCGAGAGCAGTTCCAGCCACTGTCGGACCTCCGGCTCGATTTCGATCTTCCACAGCTCGTCCACGGAGGGACCATACAAAGATCTATATGATCATGTCCTGGAAACCGCGAAAGGACAAGGGTCAGACGACGGGTGGGCGGTCGACGGCGAGGATGTCGACGCCCTCGGCCTCCAGGAGCTCCTCGAAGGCCTCCGGGCCCTCGGCGAGGACCAGCTCGGCCTCGGCGGCGTGGACGGGCAGCAGCCACAGGTACCGGACGCCGCCGGGGGCCTGCTCCAGCAGCGGCCCGTAGGGGTAGGGCGGGCTGACCAGCAGGTGCTCCATGCGGGAGCCGTCCGTCCAGGGGCGGCCGAGGTGCAGGACCGAGCCGGCGTCGACCCGGTACTCCTCGAACGAGTTGAAGTGGGCGACCGCGGCGAGCGTCTCGGCGTGGTCGTCGGTCCCGGAGGGGGCCATGAGCACGAACTCCAGGCCGCCCAGGGCGGAGGCGCCGACCGTGGCGTAGTTCCACCCGCTCCCCTGGGCCACGCGGTAGGCGGCGAAGTCCGGGAGCCGCTCCAGGACCGGCCCGTCCTCCCGGGCGACCGGCTCCAGTTCCCGCCCCGGCCAGAACCCGCGCAGGTGCTCCTCCAGCTCCGCCGTCCCCGCCCCTGCGCCCACCGCTGCTCCCGCCGTCGTGCTCCACCGGATCGGTGCCGTTCTACCGTGCCCGCCGCCCGGTTGTCACACCGGCCGTCCCGCACGGCGGCGCGGGACGGCCGGTGCGCTCACCCCTCGCGGATGGTCATGCGGGTGATGGTGTCGCCTTCGACGGCGAAGGTGAACTCGCTCGGCCCGTTGGCGTGGTTGGACCGCCAGTCCCCCACGACCCGGACCCCGTCCGGGGTGTCCTCGACCGATTCCACGGCCAGGACCCCCTTGGAGCCGATGAACTCCTTGGCGCTCCAGGCCGCGATCTCCTCCCGGCCCAGGAACTCGCGCCCCCAGTCGTCCACCACGGCGTCGTCGGCGAAGGCGTCCAGGGCGGCCTCGTCGTGGGCGTTCACCCGGTCGAAGAACGTCGCCACCGGCTCGGGGATCTGCGTGCTCACATCGTCTCCTTCGTGTTCGGGCCCGGATGCGGCTCCGGGCACGGCCTCGTTCCCCCGCGACCGCGTTCAGGCCGGGGCCATGACCGCCTCGACCGTGATGGGCAGGTCGCGGAACCTGCGCCCGGTGGCGTGGAAGACCGCGTTGGCGATGGCCGCGGCCATCCCCACCTGGCCGATCTCCCCGACCCCCTTGACGCCGAGCGGGTTGACCGCGCGGTCCTCGACCTCGATCATCTCCACGCGCACGTCCGGGGCGTCGGCGTTGACGGGGACCAGGTAGCCGTCCAGGCCCGTGTTGAGCCAGCGTCCCCGGTTGGGTTCCATGTGGGTGGCCTCCAGCAGCGCCTGGCCCAGCCCCCAGAGCATGCCGCCCATCAGCTGGCTGCGGGCGGTCCTGTAGTTGAGGACCCGGCCCGGGGCGAACACCCCGAGCATCCGGCGCACCCGGACCAGCCCCAGGTCGGGGTCGACGGCGACCTCGGCGAACTGGGCGCCGAAGGTGGCCGTCCCGTACTCCGCCTGTTCCGGCGGCGTCCATTCGCCCAGGGCCTCGGCGTCGAAGGTCATGTGGCGGCCGAGCATCTCCCCGTAGGTCTCCCCCGCCCCGGTGTCGGGCCGGACCATGCGGCCGCCGGACACCCGGACGGCGGCCGGGTCGGCGCCGTGCAGGGGCGAGCCGGGGTCGGCGACGGCCTGGGCGACGAGCCGCTCGCGCAGGGCGGTGGCGGCGGTGTGGGCGGCGGCGCTGATCGCCCCGGCCCCCGAGGAGCCGACGGCGGCGACGGTGGTGGGCAGATCGGTGTCGCCGTAGTGGGCGGTCACGGCCTCGGCCTCCACGCCCAGGGCGTCGGCGGCGACCTGCCGCAGCACGGTGCCGGCGCCGGTGCCGAAGTCGGAGCAGCCGGTCTCGATGACGGCGCGCCCGTCGGCGTACACGCGGGCGCGGGCCCGCTGCGGGTTGAAGACCCCGTAGACCGGGTAGATGGCGCCGGCCATGCCGGTGCCCAGCACCCAGTGGCCGTCGCGGGCGGCGCCGGTGACCGGCGCCGGGTCGCGGTCGGCCCAGCCGAAGAGCTCGGCGCCCAGCGTGTAGCACTCCCGCAGCCCCTTGCTGGACCAGGGCCTCCCGCTCTCGGGGTCGAGGTCGGCGTGGTTGCGCAGCCGCAGCTCGATGGGGTCCATGCCCAGTTCGTGGGCGAGCTCGTCCATCGCGGTCTCGATGACGAACGCGCCGGTGGCCTCGCCGGGCGCCCGCATGAACGTCGGCGTCATGGTGGCGGCCTGGAACAGGTGGTGCGCGCCCTCGAAGGCGGGGCACGCGTACATGCGGTTCACCGCCCCCATGGACGGTTCGGCCCAGTCGTCGAAGGGTGAGGTGGGCGACGTCTTGGAGTACCGGATGGCGGTGAGCCGCCCGTCGCGGGTCGCCCCCAGGGTGATCGCCTGCTCCTGCTCCTCGCGGTGCCCGGTGTTGGTGAACGTCTGGGCGCGGTTCAGCGCCAGGGTGACCGGCGCCCGCACGTGCCGGGCGGCCATCGCCGCCAGGGTGGGATGCGCCCAGATCATCGCCTTGGAGCCGAAGCTGCCGCCGACGAACCCACTGATCACCCGCACGTCCGAGGGCGGGATGCCGAGCAGCTGCGCGACGGTGAGCCGGGTGGCGGTGGGCCCCTGGGTGGAGTCGTACAGCGTGAGCCCGGAGCCCTCCCACACGGCGGTGGTCGCGGACGGCTCGATCGGGTTGTGGTGGTTGGCCGCGAAGTGGTGGGTGTTCTCGATCCGCACGTCGGCGCGGGCCAGGCCCGCCTCGACGTCGCCGCGCTCGATCCGGCCGGGGGCGAACCCGCCGAAGATCCGTTCGGGCTCGTAGGTGTCCCCGCGCCCCTGGGCGAGGGTGGCGACCCAGGGCTCCTCCTCGTAGGAGACGTCGACCAGCCCGGCGGCGTACTCGGCGCGCTCCAGGGTGTCGGCGACCACGAGGGCGACGGGCTGGCCCGCGTAGTGGACCCGCTCGTCCTGCATCGGGAAGAAGCTCTGCCCGTGCGCGGTGGTGCCCGCCAGCGACGGGATGAGGTGCGGGGCCTCGGCCACCCGGGGCAGGTCCAGGTGGCTCAGGACCGCGGCGACCCCTTCGGCCGCCAGGGCGGCGGACGCGTCGATCGCGGTGATCCGGCCCCGGGGGACCCGCGCGCCCACCAGGACCGCGCGCAGGGTGCCGGGCGGCCCGTGCTCGGCGGAGTAGCGGGCGGCGCCGGTGACCTTGGCGCGGGCGTCGACCCGGTCCATGCCCCGGCCGATCTGCGGTGGAATGGTCATGCCGCCCCTCCTGCGATACGGGACGCGACGGTGGTCAGCGCCCGGACCATGGTCCTCTCGGCCAGTGCGATCTTGAAGCCGTTCATGGAGCGCGGGACCGCGTCGGCCATCTCGGCCGCGGCGGCGCGGGCGAACGCCTCGGCGGTGGCCGGGGCGCCGATCAGGATGTCCTCGGCGCGGCGGGCCCGCCAGGGCTTGGTGGCGACCCCGCCCAGGCCGATGCGGGCCTCGGCGACGGCGTCGCCGTCCATGCGCAGGGCCGCGGCGCAGGAGGTGAGCGCGAACTCGTAGGACTCCCGGTCGCGCACCTTGAGGTAGTGGGAGGTGCGGGCCATCGGCAGGTCGGGCAGGTCGATGCCGGTGATGAGCTCGCCGTGTCCGACAGGGTGCTCGCGGTCCGGGGTGTCCCCGGGGAGCAGGAAGAAGTCGTCGAACGCGACGGAGCGCTCCCCGGCCGGCCCGCGCAGCCGCACCACCGCGTCCAGGGCGGTGAGGGCCACGGCCGCGTCGGAGGGGTGGGTGGCGATGCAGTGATCGCTGGTCCCCAGCACGGCGTGGTCGCGGTTGACGCCCGGGATCGCGGCGCAGCCGCTGCCGGGCGCGCGCTTGTTGCAGGCGCGGTCGCCGTCGCGGAAGTAGGCACAGCGGACCCGCTGCATGAGGTTGCCGCCCATGGTGGCCATGTTGCGCAGTTGGGGCGAGGCGCCCTTCTCCAGGGCCTCCGCCACCATGGGGTAGCGCTCGCGGACCGCCGGATGGGCGGCCACGTCGCTCATCCGGGCCAGCCCGCCGCCGGGCGGCTCCTCGACGGCGGCGATGGGCAGGTCGTTGATGTCGACGACGCGGCGCGGCCGGGCCACCCCGATGCGGAGCATGTCGACCTGGGTGGTGCCGCCGGCCAGGTACTCGCTGCCGGGGTCCCGGGCGACCTCGGCGATGGCGGCGTCGACGTCGGTGGCGCGGGTGTAGGCGAAGGGTCGCATCACCGGTCCCCTTCCGCTCCGGCACCGTCGCGGACGCTGCGCACGGCCCGCCGGATGTCGGGGTAGGCGGCGCAGCGGCAGAGGTTGCCGCTCATCCACTCGGCGATCTCGGCGTCGTCGCCGGCGTGGCCCTCCTCCAGCAGGGCGACCGCGGACATCAGCTGCCCGGGGGTGCAGTACCCGCACTGGAGGGCGTCCTCCTCGACGAAGGCGCGCTGCACGGGGTGCAGTTCGTCGCCGTCGGCCAGGCCCTCGGCCGTGGTGATCTCCCGGCCCGCGCAGGCCACGGCCAGGGTCAGGCAGGAGAGCACGCGGCGGCCGTCGACGTGGACGGTGCAGGCGCCGCAGGCCCCCTGGTCGCAGCCCTTCTTGGGGCTGGTCACGCCCAGGCGCTCGCGCAGGGCGTCCAGCAGGCTGACCCGGGGTTCGACGGCGACCCTGCGCCGGGTGCCGTTGACGGTGAGCAGGACGTCGACCGGCCCGGGGCCCAGGTCGCCGCGTTCCTCGGCGCGGGCGGCCTGGCGGGGGACGGCGGGGACGGCGGTGCCCGTGCGGCCGGGCTCGCGGGGCGTCATGACGCCCTCCCGGCGGCGGATCGGGCGGATCGGACGGCGGACATGGGGCTCCCCCTCGGGCGCGGACGTGCACGCGGCGGCCGCCGCCCGTCACGGGCGGGTGACGGCCGCCGTGTTCTCGATCTCTGTGGATGCTCGCACCGTTCGGTCCGCCGCCGCGTCCACAGGGCGCCAAGGTCGGGTAAAACACCGGCCCCCGGGCTCCCGGGGGCCGTTCGCGGTCAGGCCGGCCGTTCGCTGTCCAGGAACGCCATCTGGGCGGCCATGTAGCGGTCGCCCGCCGCCGCCCCGGCCGGGACGGCGGCCTCGATGGCGGCCAGGTCCGAGGCGGAGAGCTTCACGTCCTGCGCGCCCAGGGCCTCGGCCAGGCGGTCGCGGCGCCGGGCGCCCACCAGCGGGACGATGTCCTCGCCGCGGGAGGCGACCCAGGCGATGGCGACCTGGGCGACGGTGGCGCCGAGCCGGTCGGCGACGGCGCGCAGCCCCTCGACCAGGCGCAGGTTGGCGGCGAGCTCGTCCCCCTGGAACCGGGGGCTGTGGCCGCGGAAGTCCCCGGCGGCCAGGGCCCGTTCGGGGCTCCAGTGGCCGGAGAGCAGGCCGCGGGAGAGCACCCCGTAGGCGGTGACGCCGATCCCGAGCTCGCGGGCGGTGGGCAGGATGTCGGCCTCGACGCCCCGGGAGAAGAGGGAGTACTCGATCTGGAGGTCGGCGATGGGGTGGACGGCGGCGGCCCGGCGCAGGGTCTGCGCCCCCACCTCGGACAGGCCGATATGGCGCACGTACCCGGCCCGCACCATCTCGGCGATGGCGCCGACAGTGTCCTCGATGGGGACGCCCGGGTCCAGGCGGGCGGGCCGGTAGATGTCGACGTGGTCGGTGCCCAGGCGGCGCAGAGTGTAGGCGAGCCGGTCCTTCACCCCGGCCGGGGTGGTGTCGTAGGGCGCGTGCTGGAACGCCCCGCCGGGCTGCTTGCGGGCGCCGAACTTGACGCTGATGACGGCGTCGTCGCGGGAGCGGGTGCGCAGGGCGTCGCGGATGAGGAGTTCGTTGTGGCCCTCGCCGTAGAAGTCGCCGGTGTCGATCAGGGTGATCCCGGCGTCCAGGGCGGCGTGGACGGTGGCGATGCTCTCGGCCTCGTCGGCCGGGCCGTACAGGTCGGACATGCCCATGGTGCCCAGGCCCAGGGCGGAGACGGTGGGGCCGGTGGTGCCGAGCGTGCGCTGGTTCATGCGCTTCCCTTCGCCGACGGGTCGCGGACGGACCCGTTGGTATCGCTGATAACAAGTGAACGCTACCAGAGATACCAATCAAGGGAAACAGTTTTCTGTTATCGGCGATACCAAGCCGGGCCCGGACACGGGACGGGGCCCACCGAGGGACGGACGCTCGGCGGGCCCCGTCGCTCCCGGCGGACCGGGAGGGAGGGTGGTCTGTTCAGTCCTTCGTGTCGCCCTCCGGCTCGAAGTGGCCCTGGATGACCCGGCCGCGCGAGGTCGCGGGGCGCTCCTCGCCGCGGGCGGCACCGGCCCCGGCGCCGCCGGAGGGGCTCTGCCCGAAGGGGTTCTGGCCGAAGGGGTTCTGGCCCGGCACCCGCACGCCCTGGGCCAGCAGCTCCTCCTCCATGCGGTCCTGCATGCGGCGCATCCGCCGCTGCGCCCAGCCGGCGAACGCCCAGCGCAGCAGGGGGCGGGTGAACGGCAGCACCAGCAGCAGGCCCACCACCGCGGTGAGGAAGCCCGGGATCACCAGCAGGACACCGCCGGCCATGAGCATGAGCGGGTCGAGCAGCCCGCCGCGCGGCTGCCGCCCCGAGCGCAGCGCCTCGTCGGCGTCGCGGAAGGCCCGGGTCCCGGCCCGGCGCAGCACCGCCACGCCCAGCACCATGAGGGCGACCAGCGCGGCCAGCGTCCATGGGACGCCGATCCAGCCGCCGACGACGATCATGAGCCACACCTCGACGAAGGGCAGCGCCATGAGTGCGAGCACTGTCAGGATCGGCATACGGAACCATCCTCGGGGTCGTACGGGCCGGTGAGGTCCTCCCTCACCGGGAAGAACGCCCCGCCGGCCCGCATGGTTCCCCGGCCGCCGCCGTTCGCCCCGGGCGCGGGTCACTCCGGGCGGGCCCCGCGGGCCCTGCGGGAGGCGACCACCGCGACGGCCACGGCCGCCAGGCCCACGGCGGCCAGCAGCGCCTCGGGGGCCGCGCCCAGCCGGGTGGCGAGGGTGGGGCCGTCGGCGGCGGTGAGCTCGGCGATGTGGATGTCGGCCTCGGCCTCGGGCGACCGGTAGGCGACCGTGCCGTCGGGGTTCACGACCGCGCTGATGCCGCTGGTGGACACCACCACGGCGGGGCGGCCGTGCTCGACCGCGCGCAGCCGGGTGATGGCGAGCTGCTGGTCGGACTGGCCGGTGAAGTTGTAGTTGGCGTTGTTGGTGGGGATGACGATGATCCCGCCGCCCGCGGCCACGGACTCGCGCACCGGTGCGTCGAAGGCCACGTCGAAGCAGATGCCCACGGCCAGGGTGGTGCCGCCGATCTCCACGGCGCCGGGCTCGGTGCCGGGGACCGCGTCGGAGCTGACCTGCTCCAGGCGCTGCACGAACCGGGTGAAGAAGTCGCGGTAGGGGATGTACTCGCCGAAGGGCACCAGGAAGCGCTTGTCGTAGATCTCCCCCGGGCCGGTCTCGGGGTCCCACACCACGCTGGACACGTACCGGGTGCCGTCGTCGTTGAAGCGGCTCATCCCCCACAGCAGGGGCACCCCGGCGTCGGCCGCGGCGGCGTCGATGATCTCGCGGGCGGCCGGGTCGCGGAAGGGGTCGATGTCGCTGGCGTTCTCCGGCAGCAGGACGAGGTCGAGTTCGGTGCCCTCGGCGCGGGCGGCCCCGGCCAGCTCGTGCACGCCGTCGGCGTGGTTGCGCAGGACCTGCATGCGCTCGCCCGCGATGGACATCTCCCCGACGTTGGGCACGTTGCCCTGCACCATGCCCACGGTGACGGTCTCCCCCGCCGGGGGGCGGCCGACGGCCGGGGCGACGGTGCCGCAGAGCACGACCGCGGCGGCGGCGGCCAGGGCGAGGGCCGCGGCGGGCAGGCCGGTCCGCGGGCCGCGCGCGACGACCCGCAGCAGGGCCCACAGCAGCAGGCCCCCGGTGAGGGCGACGGCGAAGGTCACCAGCGCGGAGGAGCCCAGGGCGGCGTAGCCGGCGAAGGGCGTGTCGGGCTGGGCGAAGGCGAGCTTGCCCCAAGGGAAGCCGCCCAGCGGCCAGCGGGCGCGCACGGCCTCCTGGGCGACCCACAGGGCGGCGGTCCACACCGGCCAGCCCGGCAGCCGGGCGGCCAGCGCGATGCCCATGGCCATGGGCAGATAGTAGACGGTCTCGGCGGCCGCGATGAGCAGCCACACGTCGGTGCCGAACACGTCCTGCCACCGCACCAGCGGGACCATGAGGGCGGCCCCGGACAGGGCGCCCAGCCAGGCGGCGCGGCGCATCCGGGCCCCGGCGACGGCGAAGAGGAGCAGTGCGGCGCTCAGCGGCCCCAGCCACCACAGACCGTAGGGGGGCAGGGCGAGCAGTTGGGCCACGCCCGAGCCCGCGGCCGCGAGGACGCGCCACAGGAGGTCGTACCGTCCCCAGCGGTGACCGAGGGGGAGGACGCCGGCCACTGGGCCTCTCACCGGCGCCGTGGGCGCCTGGGGGCCGGCGGCGGGGGCCCCGCCCCGCTCCGTGTGTTCGGTGACCACGTGGGGTCTCGCTTTCCGCAGGTGTGGTGAGGGTGTGCGGTCAGCATATTGGGGGGACGCGGAAAAGGCCCGAGCCACCCTTCGGACCGGCTCCGTCCCGTCGGCGGCGAGCTCGGAAGACCGTTGTCTACTGGATGTTCGGGCCTTTTCCGGGTCCAACCCCCCGCCCGGTCGCGCTACTTCCGCCCCTCACCCGATCCCGGCTGCACCTGGCGCGTGATGCAGCGTCCGATCGGACGAGTGGGGGCCGCACAACCGGTCCGTCCAGTGCTGGACTGGTCGTTAGGTTACCCAGACTCCCCAACCGGATGCCTCAACCCGGCCGCCGTGTCGTGGCGGCCCCGCAGAGTGTCCGTCGGGGAGGAAGTGGTGAACCGTCGGACAGGCTAACGCACCTGGGGCCGCCATGCCAGTTGAGCGCTCCGGGTTTCAGTCTGACCGCAATCAGATCGACTCCGATCCAACTCTGGACTTTTCGATCAGAATCCTGTCTGATGTGATCAGCAAAGCAGTCCGGTTCGATCAACCCGAACACGAACCGGTCCGGGTGACCCGGGTCGACGGCCACGAGACCCCTGTCACCCCCGACCCGATGCAGCGGAGCACAGACATGGCGGAGATCGTCCTCGAGGGCGTCGACAAGATCTACGGCGGCGGCGTCAAAGCCGTCGACGACCTGAACCTGCGGATCGAGGACGGCGAGTTCATGGTGCTCGTCGGCCCGTCCGGCTGCGGCAAGTCCACCGCGCTGCGCATGATCGCGGGCCTGGAGGAGATCTCCGCCGGCACCCTGGTCATCGGCGACGAGATCGTCAACGACCGCCCGCCCAAGGACCGCGACATCGCGATGGTCTTCCAGAACTACGCGCTCTACCCGCACATGACCGTCGAGCAGAACCTCGCCTTCGGCCTGAAGCTGCGCAAGGTCCCCAAGCCCGAGATCGCCCGCCGCGTGCAGGAGGCGGCCGAGATGCTGGGCCTGGAGCCCTACCTCAAGCGCAAGCCCGGCGCCCTCTCCGGCGGCCAGCGCCAGCGCGTGGCCATGGGCCGCGCCATCGTCCGCGAGCCGCAGGCCTTCCTCATGGACGAGCCGCTGTCCAACCTGGACGCCAAGCTCCGCGTCCAGATGCGCGCCTCCCTCAACCAGCTGCACGAGCGCCTGGGCGTCACCACCGTCTACGTCACCCACGACCAGATCGAGGCCATGACCCTGGGCGACCGGGTCGCGGTGCTGCGCGACGGCCGCCTCCAGCAGGTGGACACCCCCAAGCGCCTGTTCGACGCCCCGGTCAACCTGTTCGTCGCCGGGTTCATCGGCTCGCCCGCCATGAACTTCGTGGACGCCTCGCTGACCTCCGAGGGCGGCGGCGCGGTGCTGAAGTTCGCCGAGCACACCCTGCCGGTCCCCGCCTCCGTCCTGGACTCCCGTCCGAACCTGCGCGAGTACCTGGGCCGCGACATCATCCTGGGCATCCGCCCGTCGGACTTCAGCGACGCCGAGCTCGACGGCAACGGCGACCCGCGCATCCAGGTCACCGCGGACGTCACCGAGGAGCTGGGCACCGAGATCAACGTGATCTTCACGGTGGACGCCCCGCCGGTCCGCCACGAGGACGCCGCCGCCCTGGCCAAGGACGCCGCGGGCGACGACGGCGACGGCGACGCCGCGCTGCCGCTGGGCGCGAACCGCTCGTTCTTCACCGCCCGCGTGAGCCCGCGCAGCCAGGTGCGCCCGGGCAGCACGATCACGCTCGCGGTCGACGTCAGCCAGCTGCACTTCTTCGACCAGGAGACGGGCCTGGCCATCGGCCACCCGGACAACGTCTGACGCGGACTCGGACGGGGTGTCGACTCCCGAGGTGGCCGGGCGGTCCTCTCGCCACTGACGCCCGGCACCTGACACCCCTGCCCTGCGGCGCCCCGCTCCGAGCGGGGCGCCGCCCTTTCACGTGCGCCGCCCTCCGCTCGGTCCGGTCCGCACCGGTACCCCGTTCCGCGCGGATAGGGTCGGTCCGAATCCCGGGGGGCGCGGTCCGCCACCGTCCCGGCCTGCGGACCTCACCTTCCGGCAAGGCCCGTGTCACCTCCGGGTGAGCCGGTTCTTTCTTGACCGTCCGACACGGCGGGCCGAACGATGTGAGGGTGCGCAACCGAGCCCCCGGAGTCGCCCTCGTCCGCGAACCCTTGTCCATCGTGGACACCCTCCACGGCCGCCCCGTGCCGGACCCCTACCGATGGCTGGAGTCCGCCGACGACCCGCGGACGCTGCGGTGGCTGGAGGAGCGGGCCCGCGACCACGCCCGCGAGGCCGCCGGGTGGCCGCTGCGCGACCGGCTCGCCGAGCGCATCCGCTTCCACCTGGACGCCGACCTGTGGTCGGTGCCGGTGCACCGCCCCGGGCTCGTCATGGCCACCGTGCGCCCGGCCGGGGCCGAGCACCCGCGCCTGGTCGCCTTCGACGTCCCCGCCGGCCTCCCCGCCGGGACCGCCGCGGTGCGCGCCGACCCGGCCCGGGTGGTCTACGACCCGGCGGCGGCCGACCCCAGCGGCCGCACCACCCTGGACGCCTGGGAGCCGGACCCCACCGGGCGCCTGGTCGCGGTGCAGACCTCCACCGGCGGGGTCGAGCGCGGCGTCCTCCAGGTGCTGCGCACCGCCGACGGCCTCCCGATCGGCCCGCCGGTGCGCGGGGTCCGCTACTCGCACGTGGCCTGGACGCCGCAGGGCCCGCCCGCGTTCTACTACGTGCGGCGCGACGACGAGGGCGGCACCCGCGGGGTGTGGCTGCGCCGGGCCGCCGACGGCACCGAGGCGTTCGTACGGGCCTGCTCGGGGCCGGGGACCGTACCCGGCGTGCGGGTCCTGGGCGGGCGGCTGCTGCTGTTCACCGAAAGCCACGGCACCGGGCACCGCACCGACCTGTGGCTGGCCGACCTGGAGGCCGGGCCGCCGCAGGCGCCGGACTTCCGGCCGGTCCAGGTGGGGGTGGAGGCCGAGACCGAGGCCGACCTGGGCCCGGACGGGCTGCTGTACCTGCGCACCACCCTGGACGCCCCCTGGCGGCGGATCTGCGCCGCGCACCCGGACCGGCCCGGGCCGGAGCACTGGCGCGAGGTGGTCCCCCAGCAGGAGGGCGGCACGCTGGACGCGTTCGCCCCCTGCGGCACCGCCGACGCCCCCGAGCTGCTGGTGGTGCGCACCCGGCTGGGCATCGACTCCGCCACCGTGCACGACGCCCGGACCGGGGCCCCGGCGCGCACCGTCGACCTGCCCGGCGAGGGCATGGTGAGCGGTCCGGCCGCCGCCCCCGACGGGGCCGTGTACCTGGGCTACGCCGACGTCACCGCCCAGCAGCGCGTGCTGCGCCTGGCCCCGGGCTCGGCCCGCCCGCTGCCCTGGCCCGCCGGGGCCGCCGCGCCGCCGCCCGCGCCGGAGGTGGAGCGCACCGTGCTGTGGTGCCGCTCGGCCGACGGCACCCGGGTGCCCGTCACCGTCCTGACCGCGCGCGGCGCCGCCGTGAAGGTTCCGCCCCCCGGTTCCGGGGCGGGGCGGCCGGCGGAGCCGCTGCCGACGCTGCTGCACGCCTACGGCGGGTTCGGCCGCCCGCGCCGGTTCGGGTTCAGCGCGACGGTGCTGGCCTGGCTGGCCTCGGGCGGGCGCTACGCGGTGGCGCACGTGCGCGGCGGCGGCGACATCGGCCGCGAGTGGCACCTGGCCGGGGCCGGACGCGGCAAGCCGCGCGCGGTGCAGGACCTGGTGGCGGCCGCCGACGCCCTGGTCGCCCGGGGCCTGTGCGTCCGCTCGGGGCTGTGCCTGTCCGGCGGCTCCGCCGGCGGGCTGCTGGTGCTGGCCGCCGCCGCGGCCCGGCCCGACCTGTGCTCGGCGGTGATCGCCTCGGCGCCGCTGGCCGACATGGCCCGGTTCGAGCACCTGGGCCTGGGGAGGATGTGGACCCGCGAGTTCGGGACCGTCGCCGACCCCGACGACTTCGCCGCCCTGATGTCCTACTCGCCCTACCACCGGGTCCTGGAGGGTGCGGTGCGCACGCCGGGGCTGCGGTACCCGAGCGTGCTGCTCACCGGGTTCGCCGGGGACACCCGGACCGACGCCGCCCACCCGCGCAAGATGTGCGCGGCGCTGCTGGCGGCGGCCCGGCCCGAGGACGGGCGGCCACCGGCCCTGCTGCGGTACGAGCGCGACGTCGGGCACGGCCCGCGCGCGGTCGGCCGCGCGGTGGGGCTCGCCGCGGACGCGCACGCGTTCGCGGCCCACCGAACGGGGCTGTCGCCGCGCCGCCCGGCGCGGGGCCGGCCCTGGTCCTAGAGGAAACCCACACGGAAAGCGAGGTGCGGCACATGGACCCCATCGAGGTCGAGGTCGAGGAGCTGGCCGAGGTGACCTCCCGCGACATCACCGCGGGCGGCGACAGCGACGGTACCGACTCCAGTTCCGACTTCATCTGATCCCATCCGCACCCGCCCGGTCCGGCCGTGTCCGGGCCGGGCGGGCCCCTTCGCCGTTGAAAGGCGGGAACCCAGTGACCGATCCCGGCCACCTGTTCAGTGAAGGGCTGTGCGGCGCCGTGGGCCGGGAGGCCCTGACCGCGCGGCTGTCGGAGGAGTTCGTGTTCGCCGACCTGGGCGCGGACGCGGTGCGCTCCCTGGTGACGTTCGACGACCTCAACGCCCTGTTGGCGGCGTGCGCCCCCGAGCCGCCGCGGCTGCGGCTGCACCGGGACGGCTCCCCGGTCCCGGTGGACCGGTACACCGAGGCGGGGACGGCCTCCCGGGTGACGCGCCGGGTGGTGCGGCCCGAGGCGCTGTACCGGGAGCTGCGCGCCGGGGCGAGCCTGGTGCTGGACGGGCTGGACCGGATGCACCCGCCGGTGGCGGCCGCGGCCGACGACCTGATGCGGCTCGTGCGCGAGCGCGTGCAGGCCAACATGTACCTGATCTGGGGCGAGTCGCGCGGGTTCGACACCCATTGGGACGACCACGACACGGTGATCGTGCAGGTGGAGGGGACCAAGCACTGGCAGGTGCACGGCCCCGGGTCGCGCCCCCACCCGATGAAGAACGACGTGGACCACGCGCACACCCCGCCGCGGGACGCCGACGGCGAGCTCCAGGTGGTGTGGGAGGGGGTGCTGCGGCCCGGGCAGGTGCTGCACGTGCCCCGGGGCTGGTGGCACACGGTGACCGGGACCGGCGACGTGAGCCTGCACCTGACGTTCGGGTTCACGCGGGCGACCGGTGTGGACTGGGCCGAGGCCCTGGTGCGGCGGCTGTTCGAGGAGGAGGCGTTCCGGCGGGACCTGCCCCGGTTCGCCGACCCGGACGTGCGGCGCAAGCACCGGCGGGAGCTGGCGGCGCGGCTGGCGGAGCTGGCCGAGGAGGCCGACCTGGACGCGTTCCTGGCCGAGCGGGACGCGCGGTTCCCGCGGCGCACGTCGTTCTCGCTGCCCTGGCCGGTGGAGGAGGGCGCGCCGGGGCCGGACGCCCGGGTGGAGTTCGTGCCGATCCTGCCGCCGCCGGTGGCCCGCGAGGGCGACCGGGTCGCCCTGTCGGTGGGCGGCCGCCGGTACACGTTCCCGGCGGAGGTCGGGGACGTGCTGGGGGTGCTGGCCGAGCGGCGGTCGCTGACGGTGGCGGAGCTGGCCGGGGCCGCGGGCACGGAGCCGGAGCGGGCCGCGCAGGTGGTGTCGGTGCTGGCCCGCCACCACCTGGTCCTCATCCGCTGAGCAGCCTGACGGGGGCGGTGCCGCGCCGGGCGCGGCACCGCCCCCGTCACGTCCCGCCCGCCCGCTTGGCCCGCACGTACACCTCGATCCCGTCCAGGATGCGGCGGATGCCGAAGTCGAGTTCCTCCGCCGGGCCGCCGGAGCGCTCGTCGTCCTCCCCGGCCTCCTCTTCGAGGATGTGCTCCTCGAGCATGCGGGCGACGGTGGGGAACCGCTCGGCGGTCACGACCCTGCGCAGCCCGAGGCTGTAGTCGCGTTCGCTGTCCACCATGGTGCCCCCCGCGGCGCGGGCGGCGCGCGACATGTCCGCCTCCAGGCGCGCGGTCTCCCGGGTGACGGCCGAGAGCAGCACCAGCATCTGGAGCGCCTCGCCGATGTCCAGGCCCGAGGCGACCAGCTCCCGCAGGCCCGACTCCATCCAGCGCAGGCCGTTGGGCCCGCTGGGAGGCCCGGAGATGCCGACGTACACCGACCAGGGATGGGCGCGCGACATGTCGATGGCGCGGTGGCACCACTCCTCCAGGCCGGCGCGCCAGTCGCCGTCCTCGCGGGGGCCGGGGGGCTCGCCGTCCATGGCGGCGTCGAGCATGAGGACGAGCATGTCCTCCTTGCTGTCCACGTGCCGGTACAGGGACATCGTGGTGTAGCCGAGCTCCTTGGCCACCCGCTGCATCGAGACCGCCTCGATGCCCTCGGCGTCGGCGACGGCGACCGCCGCGCGGACCACCGCCTCCCGGCTGAGGCGGGGCTTGGGACCGCGCCGGGCGGGCGCCGTGTCCAGCCCCCAGAGCAGTTCCACATCCCGCGCCATCCGGCTCTTGCGCTCGTCCTCGGTCGTCATGGGCCACCAGTCGTCGGGGTCGTCGTTGACACCATCCTAGAACTGTGTATTACTTACACCAATAAGTGTGTCACATAAACAGTTTAGGAGGTACACGGATGTCCGCCGAACCCCCCGCCGTCCGGGCCGAGGGACTGCGCAAGGACTACGGGGAGACCCGCGCCCTGGACGGGCTCGACCTGGAGGTCCCCGCCGGCACCGTCTTCGGCCTGCTGGGCCCCAACGGGGCGGGCAAGACCACCGCCGTCCGGGTGCTCGCCACCCTGCTGCGCCCCGACGCCGGGCGCGCCGAGGTCGCCGGGCACGACGTCGTCCGCCGGGCCGACCGGGTGCGCGCCGCCATCGGCCTGACCGGCCAGTACGCCTCCGTCGACGAACTGCTCACCGGCCGGGAGAACCTCGTGATGTTCGCCCGCCTGTACGGCCTGGACCCGCGCGCCGCCCGCGAACGAGCCGAGGAGCTGCTGGAGCGCTTCGACCTCACACACGCCGCCGACCGGCGGTCGGACGGCTACTCCGGCGGCATGCGCCGCCGCCTCGACCTGGCCGTCAGCCTCATCCAGCGCCCGCGGGTGCTCTTCCTGGACGAGCCCACCACCGGCCTGGACCCGCGCAGCCGCCTGGGCGTGTGGGAGTCGGTGCGGTCCCTGGTCTCGACCGGGACCACCGTCGTGCTCACCACGCAGTACCTGGAGGAGGCCGACCGGCTCGCCGACACCGTCGCCGTCATCGACCACGGGCGCGCCATCGCCGGGGGCACGCCCGACGCCCTGCGCTCCCGTGTGGGCGGCGACCGCCTCGACGTGGTCGTGCGCGACCCCGCCGACCTGTCCACCGTCGCGGCCCTGCTGGGGGCCGCGCTGGACGCCCCGGCGACCGTGCACCGCGAGGAGCAGCGCGTCAGCCTGCCCGCCCCCGACCGCCTGGCCGTCCTGACCGGGGCCGTGCGCGCCCTGGAGGACTCGACCGCGGCCATCGCCGACATCGGCGTGCGCAGGCCGAGCCTCGACGAGGTGTTCCTGGCCCTGACCGGCCACGACACCGACGCCGCTACCGGCGCCGGCACCGCCCGCCCCCTTCCGGCCTGAGACCCCTCTGGAGTGATCCGCGATGACCGCCGTCCTCGACACCCCTCCCGGCGCCGCCCCGGCCCGGCCCGCCGCCGCCCGCCCCGGCAAGGTCCTGTCCGACACCCTGGTCCTGACCCGGCGCAACCTCCTGCACATGGTGCGCAGCCCCTTCGAGCCGGGCATCGCCGTCGTCATGCCCGTCGTGATGGTCCTGCTGTTCGGCTTCCTCTTCGACGAGGTCATGTCCGGGCACGGGGCCGGGAGCTACCGCGAGTTCCTCGTCCCGGCGATGCTGGCGATGGTGATGGTCTACGGCGTGGCCGGGAGCGCCACCGGCACCGCCCGCGACGTCTCCCGCGAGGTGATGGGCCGCTTCCGGTCCATGCCCATGTCCCCGGTGTCGCTGCTGACCGCCCGCACCGCCGCCGACATGGTGCGCGCCTGCCTGGAGGTGGCCCTGCTGCTCCCGGTGGGCCTGCTGCTGGGCTGGCGGGCCGAGAACGGCCCGGCCGACGCCGCGCTGGCGATCGGGCTGCTGCTGTTCTTCCGCCTGTCCCTGGTCTGGCTGGGGGTCCTCATGGGCCTGGTGATGCCCGACCCCGACGCGTCGAGCATGATCGTCTACCCGCTGGCGTTCCCGCTCACCATGCTCTCGACCGCGTTCCTGCCCGCCGACGCGATGCCCTCCTGGATGGCGCCGATCGCCGAGTGGAACCCCCTGTCGGCGGTCGTCTCCGCCCTGCGCGAACTGTTCGGCAACGCGGACGTGCCCTCCGACTCCTGGCCCGCCGACCACGCCGGGCTCCTGGCCGTGGCGATCCCCGCGGCCCTGCTCGTCCTGTGCGTCCCGCTGTCCCTGCGCCGCTTCCGGGCGCTGAGCCGCTGAGGGTGGTGCGCGCACCACTCCCCCACCGGGTGGGCGGCTCCCGCGCGGCGGCGGCCGCCCACCACCCGCGGCCGGGTGGGCGCACCCTCGTGCCCTCCCCCGCCCCGGACCAGACTCGTGAACACCGCATCCGCGAAGGAGAACCGACCATGGCACCCCCCGCCCCGACCGACACCGCCGCCCCGCCGGCCCGCCCGGCCCCGGCCCCCGTCCGCTGGTGGCAGCGGCCGTGGATCCTGCCGCTGGCCCTGTTCAGCCTCACGTTCCTGCTCTACTCGGTGCCGCCCTACTTCTCCCTGGACCCGGCCGACGCCCGCCTGCCCATCCCGGAGACGCCCTCCTGGTACTTCCCGATGCTGGTGACCCACATCTTCGGCGGCACCCTGCTGACCCTGCTGGTGATCCTCCAGGTGTGGCCGTGGCTGCGCGCGAAGTACCCGGCGGTGCACCGCTGGAGCGGGCGGGTCTACGTCCTGGCGGGGATCCCGCTGGTGGGGATCCCGGCGCTGCTCATCTCGCCGTTCAGCGGCAGCGGCACCAGCACCCAGATCAGCAACACGATCTGGGCGGTGCTGTGGCTGGGCTTCACCGTCCTGGGCTATGTGATGGCCCGCCGCCGCAGGTTCGCCGACCACCGCGAATGGATGCTGCGCAGCTTCGCCCTCATCTACGGCATCGCCTTCAACCGGGTGATCATCTTCCTGCTGATACCGATCGCCGTCCTCCAGGCGAGCCCCGAGGCCCTGGCCGGCGACCCGCGCGAGCTCGGGATGGCCATCGCCCCCGCGTCCAGCTTCCTGTCCTGGCTCGTGCCGCTGCTCTTCGTCGAGTGGTGGATCAAGTACCGCAGGCCGCGCCGGCGCCGCCGCCCGGCCGCCGCCTGACCCGCGGGGGTGCGCCCGCGGCCCCGGCGCACCCCGTTCCCGGCGCCGCACGACGAACCCGAACGGAACCTTGGAACGGCCGCGACCTGCCCCTCCCCCCGTACGGGAAGGATTCCGGTCACCCCGGCGATCATTGCGGAGACCCCGATCGTTAGGGTAGCCTCACTTAACGAGGCGCAGACGTTCTATCCGTCCCCCGGTGGCCTGCGACCGCGACCCCCGGACACGACGGCTCCGCTGCGACGAAGGGCAGGTTCCCCACGGTGACTCCGGTGACCTCCGATCCGATCGAGGCCCTCCGCGACGCCTGCGCGCCCCTGCGCTTCTCGCCGCTCCCCGAGCTGCTCTCCTTCGGAGAACTGCACGGGCGCCCGGCCGGCACCGTGCAGTGGTACTCGGCCCGCGCCCTGGCGGCCGAGGGCTGGGTGCCGGTCCTGTTCGACAAGCTGCGCACCGAGCACGGGCCCGGGCACCGGCTCCCCGCCGCCACCAACTTCCTGAGGGTCACCCTGCGCGAGCCGATCTTCATGGTGTCGGCGTCGCTGTACCTGACCGGCCGCGCCCCCCTGCTCGACCCCGACGGCCTGTACCTGCCCTGGGACACCGCCGACGCCCGGTTCGGCACCCCGGTCTCGGTGGACACGCGCTTCGCGGTCCTGCCCGGCGACCCGGCCGCCGGGGCGTCCGGCGCCGTGACGGCCCGCGACGCCGACGAGCAGGTCCGCCTGGCCGCCGAGGCCCTGTTCGCGACCTTCGAGCCGCTCATCGACGCCCTGCACGGGCATTCGCGGGCGGGCAAGCGCACCCTGTGGGGCTGGGTGCTCGACACCCTGCACTTCTACATGCTCAACCCGGCCCGCTACCTGGCCCGGGACGCCGAGCAGGCCTGGGACCTGGCCGAGCGCCTGGCCGACGCCGTGGTGGCGGCCGGCGCGGTCACCCGCAAGCGCCCGCGCCTGTTCCCCTTCGCCCCCGGGCACCCGCAGGGCACCTGGGCGGTGCGCGGCACCTGCTGCTTCGACTACAAGGGCGACCCCGAGCACGGGTACTGCACCACCTGTCCGCTCAAGTGCGACAGGGAACGGCAGGACTCCCTGGCGGAGTGGCTGCGCGACCCCGCGCTGGCCCCCTGACCCCGCCCCCGGGCGGTCGGGGCGCCGCGGTGCCGCGCCGTCGGCCGGCACGGCACCGCGGCACGACCCCTAGCCGGCCTGCGGCCGCGGCTCCCCCGCGACCGGGGAGCGGCCGACGACCACGGCGCCGACGGCCAGCCCGGCGACCGCGAGGGCCGCCGCGACCAGGAACGGGTCCTGGCCGTGCACGGCGGGGGCGAACCCGACGCCCACGTAGACGGCCACGCCGGCGGCCCCGCCGAGCTGGTCGGCCGCCCGCTGGACGCCGGAGGCGATCCCGGCGTCCTCCTCGGTGGTCCCGCCGACCGCGATGTACTGCAGCCCCACGAGCCCGAAGCCCATCCCCGCGGCGATCAGCAGCATCGCCGGCAGCAGCCAGGCCGCCCCGGCGCCCAGGACCGCCACGAGGGCGATCGCCGCCATGGCGGCCGCCGCGGCCCCGAGGCCCGCCAGCACGCACACGCGCGCCCCCCAGCGGCCCAGCAGCCGGGGCACGAGGACCGAGGCCGCGATCAGCGCCACGGCCAGCGGCAGCATCGTGAGCCCGGCTCCCAGCGGGCCGATCCCCAGCCGGTCCTGCAGGTAGAACGTGAACAGCAGGAACGAGGTCGACAGCGCGCCGCTGAGCAGCACCGTCGTCAGGTTCGCCCGCACGCGGGAACCGTTGGCGAGGAGGGCCGGGGGCACCAGCGGGTCCGGCGACCGCGATTCGACCAGCACGAACCCGGCGGCGGCCAGCACCGCGCCGGCCAGCGCCGCGGCGCTCGCCCACGGGTTCGCACCGGGCTCGCCGGCCCCGACCACCGCGTAGGCGAACAGCAGCGGGCACGCGGTCAGCAGGAGCGCGCCGGGCAGGTCAAGCCGGGCCCGCTCCCGGGAGGCGGGGCGGTCGGCCGGGACGAACACGAGCGCGGCCGCGAGCACGGCCAGGATCAGGGGCACCGAGAGCAGGAAGATCCAGCGCCAGCCCAGGTGGGCGGTGATGATCCCGGAGAGGGCGAACCCGAGCACCAGCCCGCAGCTGGCGACCGCGGCCCACACGCCCAGGGCCCGCGAGCGGCGCGGACCCTCGGGGAACATCAGCACGATGGTGGCCATCGCGGCGGGCAGCGCCACGGCCTCGCCGGCCCCCTGGGCGAGGCGCGCGGCCACCAGGACCGGGAACGAGGGGGCCAGCCCGGCCAGCAGGGACGCCGCGCCGAACAGGGCCACGCCTGACAGCAGCGTGCGGCGGCGGCCCAACAGGTCGCCGAGACGGCCGCCGAGCATCAGCAGCCCGCCGCCGGTGACCGTGTAGCCGACCACCACCCAGGTCAGCGAGTGGCCCCCGACGCCGAGGTCCGCGCCGATCGAGGGCAGGGCGATGTTGACCACGGTCACGTCGACCGCGATGAGGAACTGCAGCATGGCCATCGCGCACAGCACGAGCCGGGCGCGCAGGGGGGACGGGCTCCGCCCGTGGGAAGAGGGAATGCCTGAAAGCATCGAGTGCTCCGTCGCTCTGAAGCGTTTCGAGCAGCACAAAGCGCCGCTCCGGACCGGTCACGAAGCGGCTGGACGTTCCAGGTGGTGGTGTGTCGTCGTACGTCGAACGTCCCGCCGCTAGCGGGACGTCCTCGTCACTGCCGCACAAGCGGCCGAACTCGATGCGCCTGCCATGCCGGCCAGCCTAGCAGCGGCGCGCCGGGAGGACCCGGCCGCGCGCCCGCGGGCCCGGGAGGGCCGGAGGCGGGCCGCCCGGGACGGGTCCGCGGAGCCCTCCGCGCGGGCGCCGCCGGCCGGGGCGCGCCGTGGCGGGACGCGGGACCGCGCCCCGCCCGGGGCTACAGGACCGGGGCCTCGATCGGCTCGCCGTAGAACGGCTCGAACACGACGCGGTCGGCCTCCACCAGCCCCTGGACGGTGATCACCCCGGACGTGCTCTGCCCCGGGACGAGGGTGCTCGCGTCCAGCTCGCGCTCGTCCATCCCGATCCCCTCGGAGGTGCTGTGCAGCGTCCCGGAGACGTCGATGACGCTGAAGTACAGCGGGTTGACGTCCAGCGGCTCCTGGCCGTCGTTGCGCACGGACACGTCGACGCTGGTGAAGTCGCCCGACGAGTACAGCGGCCCGGGCTCGAACTCGGTGCGCCCGGCCGTCACCTCCGCGCCGCTGGTACCCTCCTCCGACGGCGACCCGGAGTCCTCCGTCTCGGGCGCCCCCACACCGGGCGTCCCGCTCTGCGCCAGGACCAGGCCGATGGCGGTGCAGCCGCCGCCGACCAGCAGCAGGAGCAGCAGCACACCGCAGCCGATGCCGAGGATCTTGCCCCAGGGGGTCTGCTTCTCCTGCGGCGGGCCGTACGCCTGCTGCGCGCCGTGCCCGCCGTACCCTCCGGGCCCGTACGCGGCGCCGTACCCGGCCCCGTAGGGACCGGACGGCGGCCCCTGCTCCCCGTAGCCGGGGCCGGGCGCGGACTCCCCCCGGTACGGCGGCTCCGGGTAGCTGCCCGCGCCCGCCCCGGACACGTCCGCCTCCCCGTAGCCGGGGGCGTATCCGGCGTGCTCGTATCCGGCCTGGGCGGGACCGCTGGGTCCCTCCGACAGCTCTCCGCCCACCGGCTCGGGCGGCCCGCCCGTGGGGTGGTCGCCCGGCGGGTAGCCGCCGGGCGGCGGTGGCGGAGGCGGAGGGGACCCGGGGCCGGGGCCGGGCCCCTGGTCGCCCAGGGGCGGCGGCGTCCAGTTCGGCCCGGGCGGGGGCGGCAGGTGGCCGCCCTCCTCCGGCGGCCCCGGGTGCCCCCCGTGCGACCGGCCGGGGAAGACGTGCGGGGGCTCGCCGGGCGGCTGCGGGCCGCCCTCCATCGGGTCCTCGGGGTCCCCGGGGCGCCACTCCTCCGGAGGGTGGTGGTTCACCGGGTCGCCCGGCCTCTCCTGCGGTCGCTCCTGCGGCCCTTCCTCGGGATCCCGATCGGTCACGTGAGAACACCCCTCCAGTGGCGTCGGCCCACCGAGGGCGGTGGGCGCCCCAGACCTGCACGGTAACCGCGCCGGTCCGGGGGCCGAGGAAGAAGTCGGGGCGTTTCCGGTAAAGGTCCGGAAGTTTTTCAGCGCCCGGCGCGCGCCGCCCGCAGCGCCAGCACGAACACCGGGACGGTGAACAGGGCGGCGAACAGGTTGAGGCCGCCGAAGCCCGTCTGGGACAGGACCACGCCGGACAGGCCGCCCGCGGCGGCACCGCCCAGGTTCATCAGCAGGTCGCTGACCCCCTGGGCGCGGGGGCGCACGCCCACCTCCAGCGATCCGGCCAGCAGCGCCGTGCCCGACACCAGGCTGAGCGACCAGCCCAGCCCCAGCAGGAACAGGCCCGCGGTCACCCTGGCCTCGTCGTGCCCGGCGGTGCCCGAGACCGCCGTCGCCGCCAGCAGCACCGCCTGCCCGGCCAGCAGCACCGGGATCCGGCCCAGCCGGTCGCTGAGCCAGCCCACCAGCGGGGAGAAGGCGTACATGCCCGCGATGTGCAGGGAGATGGTCAGGCCGATCACGGTCAGGGCGGCGCCGTGGTGGGACATGTGGACGGGGGTCATGGTCATGACCGCGACCATCACCGTGTGGGCGCAGACGATGCCGACCACGGCCAGCAGCGCGCCCGGGGAGGCCGCGACGATCCTCATGACCTCACCCACCGGCAGCCGGCCCGGGGCCTTCGCCGCGGGGTCGGCCGAGGCGGCCGCGCGGGCGGCGGTGAGCAGCGGGTCGGGGCGCAGCAGCGCGAAGGTGAGCAGGGCGCCCAGGACGAACCCGGTGGTGGTGAACACCACCGGGCCCAGCAGATCGGGCAGGCCGAGCACGGCGGCGACCCGGGCACCGGGGGCGGTGAGGTTGGGGCCCAGTACCGAGCCGACGGTGGTCGCCCACACCACGACGGACAGGTCGCGTCCGCGGCTGCGGTCCGAGGCCAGGTCGACGGCGGCGTGCCGGGCCTGGAGGTTGGTGGCGGTCCCGGCCCCGACCAGGACCATGCCCAGCAGGAACAGCGGGAACAGCTCGGCGACCGCGGCGGCGATGACGACGAGGCCGCCGACCGCTCCCATCGCCCAGCCCAGCCCCAGCCCGGGGCGGCGGCCGCGGCGGGCCGCCAGCGAGGCCAGCGGCAGCGCGAACACGGCGGCGCCCAGGGTGATCATGGTGGTGGCCATGCCCGACCAGGTGTCGGAGCCGGTGAGGTCCAGGGCGATGAGCGCGCCCACGGCGATCATCGCCCCCATGCCGACGCCGCCGACCACCTGGGTGAGCATCAGCGCCGCGACGGTGCGGCGCTGGAGGCGAAGGCGCGTCTCCTCCGGCAGGGCGCCGGGAACGATATGCGTGGACACGCGACCTACTTCCGATTCGTCCGATCAACGGGGGAATCGTAACGCCGCGTTCATATCGTCCGCCATGTCATATGGCCCACCGTTCCGGACCCCTCAGCGGCGGCGGTGGCGCCAGCCCAGGTAGTCGTGTTCGCGCTCGACCTCGCGCATCGCGGAGTAGAGGTCGCCCGGGTCGACCGCGCTGACCACCACCCCCTGCGCCGGGATCACCGGCCAGCAGGCGAACGCCCAATAACGGCGGGTGTGGACGCCCCAGAACACGACCCAGGCACCCTGCTTCTGCCACTGGATGTGCTCGGCGATCCGACGCTGCTCGGCGTCCCGCGTGTCGTCCATTCCGCCCCGGGATGTACCCGGCGCCGGGCCCGCCGACCAGTCCGGAACCGGCCATACGTCAGGGGTTTTCGGCCCTTTTCGGACACGTCGGGACACACGTCGGCGCCACCCCCCGCGCCCCTCCCCCGGGGCCCGCGGCACCCCGGCCGGCGCCCGGCCCGCGGGCGCCGGCGGGGGGCGTTCAGCGGCCGGGGACGAGCTCCGGGTCGCCGGGGACCGGCTCGGCCGGGTCGGCGCCCAGGGCGACCACCCGGTTGTCCCGGTCCACGTGCACGATGTGGGGCACGTGCCCGGCGCGCTCGGCCTCGGTCAGCTGCGCGTAGGAGATGATGATGACCAGGTCGCCGGGGCTGACCAGGCGGGCGGCCGCGCCGTTGATCCCGATGACGCCGGTGCCGCGCTCGCCGGTGATCGCGTAGGTGACGAGCCGGGCGCCGTTGTCGATGTCGACGATGTGGACCTGCTCGCCGTCGACGATGTCGGCGGCGTCCATCAGGTCGGCGTCGATGGTCACCGAGCCGACGTAGTGCAGGTCGGCCTGGGTGACGGTGGCGCGGTGGATCTTGCCGTTGATGAGGGTGCGCAGCACTGCTCGGTCCTCGTTTCAGGTGTCTTGCGGACTACAGGCTCCTCGCGGAGTCCCGTGCCCCTCCATGATGGACTCCGCCGTGACCGCTTTCGACCACGGGGTGCCCATCGCGCCCAACACCCCTTTCGGGACGGATGTTCCGCCCCCGCCGCCCCGCTCCCCGGACGGGCGCGGACGCCGGCGCGGGACGACGGTGAACAGGCGATGGTGAACAATGGG
Source organism: Nocardiopsis changdeensis (assembly GCF_018316655.1). Taxonomy (GTDB): domain Bacteria; phylum Actinomycetota; class Actinomycetes; order Streptosporangiales; family Streptosporangiaceae; genus Nocardiopsis; species Nocardiopsis changdeensis. The sequence goes on from NZ_CP074133.1 coordinate 4,609,774, forward strand.
ACCGCCCCGGGCTCCGTCCGGGACCCGGGGCGGTCCTGTCGTCGAAGAGAAGAAGATGCGGGTGTCGGTGAACCACAGCGGCGGCCCCGGGGCCGCCTCCGAACCGGTGCGCAGGGCCACCATGCGCGACGTCGCCGCCCTGTCCGGGGTGAGCATCAAGACCGTCTCGCGTGTCATCAACGGCGTGCCCTCGGTCTCCGAGGAACTGCGCGACCGCGTCACCCGCGCCATCGCCCGGCTGGACTTCCAGCCCAACCTGGCGGCCAGCAGCCTGCGCCGCACCGACGGGGCCACCCGCCAGATCGCCCTGCTGCTGGAGGACGTCGCCAACCCGTTCTCGGCCACGCTGAGCCGGGCCGTGGAGGACGCGGCCCGCGAACACGGGACGCTGGTCCTGGCGGGCAGCCTGGACGAGGACCCGCAGCGCGAGAGGGAGCTGGTGCGGGCGGCCACCCTGCACCGGGTGGACGGCATCCTGCTGGTCCCGGCCGGCCCGGACCACGGCTACCTGCACCGGGAGATCCGCAACGGGACGCCGGTGGTGTTCGCCGACCGCCCCCCGCGCGGCCTGGCCGCCGACGCGGTGCTGTCCGCCAACGCCGAGGGGGCGCGGCGGGCCGTGCTGCACCTGGCCGACCACGGGCACACCGAGATCGCGTTCCTGGGCGACGGGCACCGGATCAGCACCGCGGTCGAGCGGCTGGCCGGGTACCGGGCGGCACTGGCCGAGCGCGGCCTGCCCGAACGGCCCGGCCGCGCGGTGTGGGACCTGTCCGACCCGCGGAGCGCCGCGGAGGCGGTGGCGGCGATGCTGGACTCCGACGACCCGCCCACGGCCCTGTTCACCGCCCAGAACCTGGTGACGATCGGCGCCATCCGAACCCTCCAGGCCCGCGGCCTGCACGGCGAGGTGGCGGTGGTGGGGTTCGACGACTTCCCCATGGCCGACCTGCTGATGCCCCGGGTGACGGTGGTCGCCCAGGACGTGGCGGGCATCGGGGCGCTCGCGGTGCGCCGCCTGTTCGAGCGCATCGCGGGCGACACCTCCCCGCCCCGAGAGGAGCGTGTGCCCACCGCCCTGGTCGTCCGCGGCTCCGGCGAGATCCCCCCGGCCGCCGGGCGGTGGAGCGGGGCCGGGGGGAGCGCTCCTAGGTGAGCGAGGAGTAGGCGACCACCCCGCGGCGGACCAGGTCGGAGGCCTTGCGGGCGGTGGAGCGCACGCTCTGGTCGCCGGTGGCCCCGGCGATCTGGCCGAGCATGTCCACCAGCATCTTGGCGGTGCGTACGAAGTCGCCCGCGGTCATGTCGGACTGGCGCAGGATCGCGTCCAGCCGGTCGCCGCGCGCCCACCGGTGGGCCGTCCACACGAACCCCAGGTCGGGGCGGCGCAGGAAGCTCACCCGGTGGCGGGCCTCCACCTCGTTCAGCTCGCCCCACAGGCGCACCATCTCGGCCAGGGTGTCGTCCACCCGGCCGCCGGGCAGGCGCGGGTACGCCTCGTCGTTGCGGCGCGCCTCGTACACCAGGGACGCCGCGCAGGCGGCCAGCTCCACCGGGGAGAGGTCCTTCCACAGCCCCCGGCGCAGGCACTCGGCGACCAGCAGGTCCAGCTCCGAGTACACCTTGGCCAGGCGCGACCCGTCGTCGGAGACGTCGTCGCCGTCCAGGTACCCCAGGTCCTCCAGCACCCCGCACACGCGGTCGAAGGTGCGGGCGATGACGTGGGAGCGGCCCTCCACCCGGCGGCGCAGGGACTCGGTCTCGCGCTGGAGCCGGTGGTAGCGCTCCGCCCAGCGGGCGTGGTCCTCGCGCTCGGCGCAGCCGTGGCAGGGGTGCTCGCGCAGCGCGGCGCGCAGCCGGAGCACCTCGGAGTCCTCCCCCGCGTTGCGCGGGCCCCGCTCGTAGACGGGGTCGGTGCCCTGCTCCTTGAGCTTGTTGCGCAGGGTGGAGGCCAGGTCCTGGCGCGACCGCGGCGACTTGGCCGAGAACGACTTGGGGATGCGCATCCGCCCCGACGCGTGCACCGGGACCGGGAAGTCCGCCGCGTTGATCCGCTTGACCTGCTTGTCCACGGTGAGCACCAGCGGCGCGGGCAGGTCGTGGCGCAGCCCCGGGTCCAGCACGACGGCGTGCCCGGTGTGGCGGCCCGCGGGGATGCGGATGATGTCGCCGGGGCGGAGCCGCTCCAGGCTCTCCAGCGCCTCCTCCCGCCGCCGCGCCGACCGGTTCTTGGACAGCATCGCCTCGCGGTCGCTCAGCTCCCGCCGCAGCCGGGCGTACTCCATGAAGTCGCCCAGGTGGCACTCCGCGGACGCGGCGTACCCCTCCAGCGCCTCCTCGTGCTTGCGCAGCTGCTTGACCAGGCCCACCACCGCCCGGTCGGCCTGGAACTGGGCGAAGGACTCCTCCAGCATCGTGCGGCTGCGCCGCCGCCCCACCTGGCCGACGAGGTTGACGGCCATGTTGTAGGAGGGCTGGAAGCTGGAGTTGAGCGGGTAGGTGCGGGTGCCCGCCAGCCCGGCGATGGTCTCGGGGTCGCTGCCCGCCTGCCAGACGACGACCGCGTGCCCCTCCACGTCGATGCCGCGCCGCCCGGCGCGCCCGGTGAGCTGCGTGTACTCGCCGGGGGTGAGCTGGACGTGGGCCTCGCCGTTCCACTTGTCGATCTTCTCGATGACCACGGTGCGGGCGGGCATGTTGATGCCCAGCGCCAGGGTCTCGGTGGCGAACACGGCGCGGATGAGTCCACGCGAGAACAGGTGCTCGACGATCTCCTTGAACGTCGGCAGCATCCCCGCGTGGTGGGCGGCGATCCCGCACTCCAGGGCGCGCAGCCACTGGTCGAACCCCAGGACCGCCAGGTCGGCGCCGGGGATGTCGGCGCAGCGGGTCTCCGCGTACTCGCGGATGACCTCGGCCTCCTCGGGGGTGGTCAGGACCAGCCCCGCGGACAGGCACTGGCGGACGGCGTCGTCGCACCCGGCCCGGCTGAAGATGAACGTGATGGCCGGCAGCAGCCCGAGGTCGTCGAGCTCCTCGACGATCGCCGGGCGCGAGGGCGGCGCGAACCGGCTGCGCGGGCGCACGGTCCCGCGCGAGCGCGCCTGCGGGTGCCGCCTGCGGTGGGCCAGCTGGGTCAGCCGGGAGTCCTCCTCGGCGATGCGCGACAGCCGCGGGTTGATCCGCAGCGTCTGCCCGCCCACGCGGATCTCGCGGGGCTGCCAGCCGCGCTCGCGCCTGCGCTTCTTGCCGCCCTTGCGGTTCCTGCCGCGGTCCCGGTCGCCGGCCTCGGAGTCCTCGCCGTCCCCGCCGGTCCCCTCCTCCGCCTCCAGGTCCACGAACAGGTCGTGGATGCGGTCGCCCACCATGACGTGCTGCCACAGCGGGACGGGGCGCTTCTCGTCCACGATGACCGTGGTGTCGCCGCGCACCTGCTGCAGCCACTCGCCGAACTCCTCGGCGTTGGACACGGTGGCGGAGAGGGCGACCATGCGCACCGACTCGGGCAGGTGGATGATCACCTCCTCCCAGACCGCGCCGCGGAACCGGTCGGCGAGGTAGTGGACCTCGTCCATCACCACGTACGCCAGGCCGCCGAGGGTGGCCGAGCCCTCGTAGAGCATGTTGCGCAGCACCTCGGTGGTCATCACGACCACCGGGGCGTCGCCGTTGACGCTGTTGTCACCGGTCAGCAGCCCGACCCGGTCGGCGCCGTAGCGCGCGACCAGGTCGTTGAACTTCTGGTTGGACAGCGCCTTGATGGGCGTGGTGTAGAAGCACTTGGTGCCCTCGGCCAGGGCCTGGTGGACGGCGAACTCGCCGACCACCGTCTTGCCCGAGCCGGTGGGCGCGGCCACCAGCACCCCGTGGCCGTTCTCCAGGGCCTTGCAGGCCCGGACCTGGAACGGGTCGAACTCGAACCCGTACAGCCCCTGGAACGCCTCGATGGCGGGGCTGGAGGCGCCCTGGCGCCGACGGAAGGCGGCGTACCGCTCAGCGTGACTACTCATATGGCCTCCAGCCTATGAGGTCAGCTCCAACATCTCGACCGACTTCGGCACCACCTCGCACACCAGGGGCGCCCCGCCCAGGCGTTCCCCGTCGGCGTAGACCGGCACGCCCTCGGCGCGGATGGTGACGGTGCGCCCGCGTTCGGAGACGATCTCGGGCCGGTCGAGGTGGCCGCCGGTGAAGACCAGGGGGAACAGCAGCAGGAACCGGGCCAGCGGCGTCTCGCGGCCGAAGACCACGTCGATGAGGCCGTCGTCGGGCTCGGCGGCGGCGCACACCTTCATACCCCCGCCGTAGGAGGTGGTGTTGCCCACGGCGACGAGCATGCCGGGCTCGTCGATGACCCGGCCGTCCACGTCGATCTCGTAGCGGACGGGCTTGAAGGAGCCGAGTTCGGCGACGACGCCCGCGAGGTACCCGGCCCGGCCGATCCTGAACCGGAACCCGTTGACGCGCTCGTTGACGCGGGCGTCGAACCCGCACGCCAGCACGCTGAGGAAGTGGCGGCGGGTCCCGTCGGCCAGCTCGACCCGCACGCAGTCCACCGAGCGGGTGCGCCCGCGCAGGATGGCGGCGGCCACGTCGCGGACCGACCCGCGCGGGCGGCCGAAGGCGCGGGCGATGTCGTTGCCGGTGCCGGCGGGCACCACGGCCAGGGGCACCCCGGTGCCGACCACGCCCTGGAGGGCCTGGTGGACCAGCCCGTCGCCGCCCACGGCGACCAGGGCGTGCGGTGCGTCGGCGGCGGCGAGGCGGGCCAGGCGGCGGCTGTCGGCGGCCGAACCGCCGCTGTAGACGTGGACGCGCGCCCCGGCCTCCCGCAGCGCCTCCTTGAGGCGGACCGCGGTGACGGCGGCGCGGCGCCGTCCCGACTTGGGGTTGACCAGCAGGGCGATGTGAGGGGACTGCATGGGGGTCCTTCGCTACCCGGGGGCGGGGAGGGTGTACGGACGGCGCGGGGACGCCGCACACCCTCGCGCCCGGGTGTGCGCGGACCGCTCAGGGGGCGTCGGTCCCCCGCGCGGCCGCGTCGGCCTCCTCGCGCTGACGGCGATGGTACTCCTCCATCGCCTTGGGGCTGTTCAGCGGGGAGGGGACCCATCCGACCTCGACGTCCACCTCGCCGCGCTGGATCCTGGCCTCCTCCTCGGTGAGGTACTCCTCGGGGATGTCGAACTCGCCGTCGCGGGCCCCCAGGACGAACGCCTCCCACTCCGCGGGGGTGAAGAACAGGGTGCCCTTCCCGGGCGACTTGCCGTCGCGCACCGCGCGGAAGCCGTCGTCGAAGGTGGCGACCTCCACGATCGCCTCCGAGTCGGGGTTGGAGAGGGAGGAGCGCATCCACACCGCGTCGGTGGTGTCGTGCCACTTCTCGTTGCCCATGGCCTCGGGCGGGAGCTCCCGCCCGGTCTGTGTCTGCTCGCTCATCGGATGTCCTCTTCACACTGCCGGGGACGCCGTCCGGGGAGGGGGAAAGGGGTCGGCGCCGGGGGCCCGACGGCCCCCGACGCCGACCCTAGCGCGTACGGGAGGTGCTCAGGAGCGCTTGCCCGCTTCCTCCTCCAGGTCCGGATCGTCCAGGGAGGAGGGGGTGTCGTCCAGTTCGGAGATCTCGTCGTCGGACAGGTCGCCGTAGGGGTCGTGGCGCTTCTTGCGGCGGTCGTTGAAGAACGCGAAGAGCTCGGCGGCCTCGAACAGGACCACCAGCGGTACCGCCAGGGCCAGCATCGAGATGGGCTCGGCGGGGGTGACCACGGCGGCCAGGACGAACGAGCCGAAAATGATGACCCGGCGCCACTTGGCGATGGCGGCGTGCGGCAGGACGCCGATGATGTTGAGCAGGGCGACCAGCAGCGGCAGCACGAAGCCCAGGCCGAACATGGTCATCATGATGAGCATGTAGCTCAGGTACTCGCCGATGGTCAGGAAGGGCTCGGCGTCGTCGGGCAGGAAGCTGAACAGCACCGTCAGCGCGTAGGCCGTGACGTAGTAGGCCAGCGCGGCACCCGCGACGAACAGCACCGCGGCCAGCGGGGCGAAGATGTAGGCGTAGCGCTTCTCCCGGGTGTGCAGCGCGGGGGCGACGAAGGCCCACACCTGGTACAGCCAGAAGGGAGCCGAGACGATCGCGCCGACGAACAGCCACACCTTGAACGCGACGAAGAACGCGTCGAAGGGGCCGGTGACGATGAGGGAGCAGCCGTCCTGCGCGGCGACCTTCGACTCCGGCAGCGAGCAGTAGGGGGCTTTGAGGAACTCCCACACGTAGTCGTAGGCGAAGTAGCCGACCACGCATCCCAGCGCGAGCGCGATCACCGCCTTCACCACGCGGCCGCGCAGTTCGCGCAGGTGCTCCATGAGCGGCATCCGGGCATCCGGGTTGGCCGCCCGGCGTCGGGCCCTCATCCTGTGGTCACTCTTCTCTCCCTCGGGGCCGCGCACCCGTGGTGCGGCCGCCTGCCCGGGCACGGCGCGCCCCTGGGCGCCGCGCCCGCCGCCACGGCCCACCGGGACCGCGCGAGCCTGCCGTTACTGCTGGTTGTTGTAGGGCTGGGGCTCGCCGGCCTCGTTGACGATGCGCTGGCCGGGCGGCAGCTGCGGGTAGGAGGTCTGCGGCTGCTGCGGCTGCGCCTGGGGCGCGGCCTGCTGCTGCGGCTGCTGGGCCTGCGGCTGCTGCTGGGCCTGCTGGTTCTGGTCGTCCTCGTTCTCCACCAGGCCCTTGCTCTCGGCCTTGAGGATGCGGGCGCTGCGGCCCAGGGAGCGGGCCAGGTCCGGGAGCTTCTTGGCTCCGAACAGCAGCAGTGCGATGACCAGGAGGATCAGGATCTCACGTGCCCCGATACCCATCCTTCTCACTTCCTTTCGCGGCGCGACCAGGCGCCTTCGATGGTACGCGCACCGGACACGGGGTCGTCACCCGTCCCCGCCACGGCGGAGGGGGAGCGCCTGCGCCCCCTCGGTCCGGTGCTCGCCCGACGCCCGCGCCACCTGTCGGGCCAGCGCGTCCGCCGCCCGGCGCACACGCAGCGCGAGGACGCCGATGAGGACGCCTCCCACCGCAAACGCGCCGAACAGGACAGTCAGGACGATCACGCTTGTACCTTATCCCTTCCACCCCGACCTACACCCTGCCCCCGGATGAACAACCGAGGCTCACTCGTGCGACGAATCGGTCTCGGCCGACCGTCCGCGGGTTTCAGGGCGCCCGGTAGAGCTCCAGCGTCCGGCGCGCCTCGGCCCGCGCCTGCTCGGCCAGCGCCGGCGGCGCCGTGATCCGCCCCCGCGGGCCGAGCCGCAGGGCCAGCCGCACCACCCAGGCGGGCGCGGGGGTGCGCAGCGAGGCGCGGACCCCGCCCCCCGGCAGCTCCGCCGTCGACTCGCACACGTAGTCCTCGGTGACCCACCGGGCCGAGGACTCCAGGTCCAGGGTGACCAGCGCGTCGCGGTCGGAGAGCTGGAGCAGCCCGCCGGACAGGTCGCGGCGGCCCACCCCCTCGGGCACCTCGGCCGGGTAGGGCAGCACGGTGAGGGCCAGCACCCGGTCCAGGCGGAACAGGCGCACGTCCTCGCGCAGCCGGCAGTACCCCTCCAGGAAGGTGTGGCCGTCCTGGACGACCAGGCCCATGGGGTCCACGTCGCGCTCGGTGACCTGGTCCAGGTACCCGGACAGGTAGCGCAGGTGCAGGCGCTGGCCCGACTCCAGGGCCTCGGCGCAGCGCCGCCGCGTCTGCTCGACCTGCTCGTCGTCGGAGTCCTCCAGGCGGACCTGCACCGAGTCGGCCAGGGAGCCCAGGGCGGTGCCCGCGGCGGTGCGCAGCTTCTCCGAGACCCGCTTGAGGGCGCCCGACTCCAGGCCCTCGGCCTCGGGCAGCGCCTCCAGCAGCGACAGGCCCACGACCAGGCTGGCCGCCTCGTCGGCGGTCAGCCGCAGCGGCTGGGCCAGCGTGTCGGCGTTGCCGATGATGATCTCGCCGGTCTCCCTGGCCGCGTCCAGGTCCACGTCGATGAGGTCGCCGGGGGTGTACCCGGGCAGGCCGCACATCCACAGCAGGCTCAGGTCGGCGACCACCTGCTTCTCGGTGAGGCCGAAGTGCTCCGCCACCTCCGGCACCCGCACGTCGCGGCCCAGGGCGTAGGGCACGAGCATCAGCAGGCGGCGCAGCTGGTCGGCCGAGCGCGGCCCGCGCGCCGGGCCGCCGCCGGGGGCCGCCTCGGCGGCCGGGGCCGGGTCGGGGTCGGGGACCCCGGCGTCGGCCGTCGCCGACAGGTGCTCGACCACGGCGGCACGGGCCTCGGCGGGTTCGACGATGACGGCGTTGGCGCCGTAGGAGGCCACGTGCTCGACCAGGTCGGGGACGTCGGTGTAGGGGACGGTGAGGACGTCCCAGCCGCCGTCGGCGCCCTCGCGCCCGCCCGGGACCACGCGCAGCGCCCCGCGGCGCAGGGCGTGGGCGGTGTCGGCGCGCACGCGCACGGTGGCGGTCGCCTCCGGCTCGGCCCGGTGCCCGGCCGCCACCGACCGCAGGTCGACGCCCTCGGGCACGACCACGTCGGGGCCGCCGCGCAGGACCTCCACCTCGCCGCGGATGCGGCCCAGGCGGAACACGCGGCGGGCGTCGCGCAGCCGGTCGTGGCCCACCACGTACCAGTGTCCGCGCAGGTTGACGATGCCCCAGGGCTCGACCTCGCGCCGCTCGGGCTCGGACTGGCCGGGTTTGCGGTAGTCGAAGGCGATCGGCCGCCGGTCGCGCACCGCCTGCCAGACCGGCCCGAACGCGGGCTCGTCGGTGCGCATGGCGGGGGTCAGCCCCGGGGCGGCCTCGGTGTCCACCGGCACCCCGGCCGAGCGCAGCTTGAACAGGGCGTTGGCCGCGGCCTCGCCCAGGGAGGCGTGCCGCCAGGCGCGGGCGGCCAGGCCCAGCACCACGGCCTCGTCGGGCAGCAGCTCGATCTCGGGCAGCTCGTAGTCGGCCCGGGAGATGCGGTAGCCCTCCTCGCCGCTGATCGCGTCGCCGGTGCCCACCTGGATGGGGATGCCGCTGTCGCGCAGCTCCCGCTTGTCCCGCTCGAACATGCGCTTGAACGCCTGCTCGCTGTCGGCCTCGGCGTAGCCGTACACCGTACGGCGGATCTCCTGGGCCGTCAGGTGGCGGCGCGTGGACAACAGGCAGATGACCAGGTTCAACTGCCGTTCCGTCTTCCTGCGCGACATCGCCTGCACCCTCTTCTCGCCCGCGTGTGGAATGCCGTCGGCCCCGGGGCGCGTCGTCCCCGTACCGACTCAGCAACGAAGGTACCGTGCCTTGCATGATCCGGTGGCGCCGTGGTGAAGTCCGTGAACTCCTCCCGTCCTGGCCCGGGGTGCGGGTGTGCCTGGCCGCCGTCGAGGACGGCGCGGGCGGGGAGGCGCAGTGCCGGGCGATCGCCTACACCGGTCTGGTGGGCGACCCCCGCCCCGGCGACACCGTGCTGCTCAACACCGGGGCCCTGGACCTGGGGCTGGGCACCGGCGGGTACGCGATGGTGGTGGCCCTGCCCGACCGGCTGCCGCCCGACCGGGAGGGGCCCGGGCACCTGGTCAAGGCGCGGTACACCCCGCTCCAGGCATTGGTGGAGGGCGCCGACGAGCAGGACTCCCCGCACCACGCGACGCTGCGCGACGCGGCCGGGCTGGCGGGCATGCCCGTGGTGGTCGCCGACCTGCACTCGTCGCTGCCCGCGGTGCTGGCCGGGGTGCTGCACGAGCGGCCCGGGGCGCGGGTGGTCAACGTCATGACCGACGGCGGTGCGCTGCCCGCCGCGTTCTCCCGGACCCTCGGGGTGCTGCGCGAGGAGGGGCTGCTGGCGGGGTGCGTGACCACCGGGCAGGCGTTCGGCGGCGACCTGGAGGCGGTGACGGTCCACTCCGGGCTGCTGGCCGCCCGGCACGTGCTGGGCGCGGACGCGGCGGTGGTCTGCCAGGGCCCGGGCAACCTGGGAACCGGGACCCCCTGGGGGTTCTCGGGGGTGTCCTGCGGCGAGGCGGTCAACGCGGCGGCGGTGCTGGACGGGCACCCGGTGGCGGCGCTGCGGGTCAGCGAGGCCGACCCCCGCCCCCGGCACCGGGGGGTGTCCCACCACAGCCTGACGGCCTACGGGCGGGTGGCGCTGGCCCGCGCCGACGTGGTGGTGCCGCTGCTGCCGGGGGTGTTCGGGGAACGGGTGCGCGCCCAGGCGGCGCCGCTGGGCGCCCGGCACACGCTGGTGGACGTGGGTGTGGAGGGCCTGGAGGAGGCGCTGCTGGCGCTGCCGGTGAAGCCCTCCACCATGGGCCGGGGCCTGGAGGAGGACCGGGCGGCGTTCCTGAGCGCGGCCGCCGCCGGCCGCCACTGCGCCGCCCTCATCTGACCCTCAGCGGACGGCCCTCGCCCCCGGCACCTCCTTCACGGGGCCGTCGGGGCCGGGCGCCTGGCCGGGCACCGGGACCGGCCGGGCCGGGGTGAGCGAGTGCGGCGAGGGCTCGTCGAAGAACGCCCCGGGCCGGAACATGGCCAGTGACGTCGGGTCGGCGCGGACCCCCTCGTCCACGCGGATCGCCGCGGGCACGAACACCGCCCCGTCCCCGCAGGTCACACCCCACACGCGGCCCGGTCCCGCCGACACCACCTCGCCCGGGGCGCCGCCCCGGACCCCCTCGTCCAGCATCCCCGGGCACAGGGTGATGCGGCTGCCGCCGAACATCGCGAAGGCGCCCGGGTAGGGGTCGGCCAGGGCCCGCACCAGGCGGTCCACGTCGCGGCCCGAGGCGGTGAAGTCGATGCGCCCGTCGCTGGGCCTGCGGCGCGGCCACACCGACGCGTGCCCGCGCTGGGGCCGCCGTGGCGCGGTGCCCGCCAGCAGGTCGTCGATGCGGGCCGCGAGCATCTCGGCCTGGCGGCGGGCCACCCGGTCGTACAGGCCGGTGGCGGTGATGTCGGGCTCGACGTCGAACCACGCCTGGTCGATGATGTCGCCGGTGTCGCCGCCCCCGTCCAGGTGCAGCAGGGTGACGGCGCTGGCCCGCATGTCGCGCAGGATCGTCCACGGGATGGGGGCGCGGCCCCGGCCGACCGGCAGCGGAGCCGGGTGCAGGCCGACCCCGCCCCGCGGCAGGGCCGCCAGCAGGCGTTCGGGCACGGGGCTGGACCACCCGGCGACGACCAGCAGGGCGACGCCGCGGACGGCGAGCGCGTCGCGGACCTCGTCCGAGCCCAGGTCGGAGGCGCGCAGGTGCTCCAGGTCGTGGCGTCGGGTGACCGCCTCGTAGTCGACGTAGCCGGAGCGGTGGGCGAGTTCGGCGGGGTAGGAGACCACCAGGGACGGCGGGCGTCCCTGGGCGCACAGTTCCTCCAGGGCGGGGACCCCCAGGCTCAGCCCCGACACGTAGCAGTAGCGCAGCCGGTCCTCCACGGACTCCCCCTCCGCTCGGTCCACCTTGGCACGACTCTACGCAGCACAGCGGCGGAGCCGCCGGAGGCCGCCGTCGCTCTGCGTGTCCGGTGCGGCCCGCGGGGAAAGCGCGGGGGCCTCCCGGCGGTCGCCGGGAGGCCCCTGTGCTCGCGGGATGCGGGGGTGCGCTACTCGGTCGCCTCGCCCTCGGGGGACTCCTCGTCCGCGGGGGCCTCCTCACCGCCGTCCTCGGCTCCCTCGGAGGCGCCCTCCTCGGGCTCGGCCGGCGGCGGGTTGTCGAAGGCGCCCAGGACGTCCACCACGAAGACGAGGGTGCCCGCCGGGGCGCCCATCGCCTCCTCCTCTGTCTCGCCGTAGGCCATGTCGCCGGGCACGACCAGGAGCAGGCGGCTGCCGGTCTTCTGGCCGACGATGCCCTCGTCCCAGCCCTTGATCACCGAGCCCGCGCCGATGGTGGTGTCGAAGGGGGCGCCGCCGCGGGTCCAGGTGGAGTCGAACACGGGGTGGTCGCCGTTCTCGTCGGCCTCCCAGCGCACACCGGTGTACTGGACGATGACCTGCTGGCCCTCCTCGACCTCGTCGCCCGTCCCCTCGATCAGCGGGACGACCTCCAGCTCCTCGGGCGCGTCGCCCTCGGGGATCTCGATCGTGGGCTCGCTGTGGCCCTCCTGGGTCACGGTGGGCAGGCCGTCGCCGCCGTCGGTGGTCTGCTCGCCGGGCACCACCGAGCCCATGCCGAAGCGGTCCAGGATGTCGACGACCAGGACGCTGGCGCCCACCTGGGGCGGCTGGCCCATGGACTCGGCCTGGGCCTGCTCCTCCTCGGTCAGCGGCGGGAAGACGTACACCGCGCGGCTGCCGACGGCCTGGTTGACCAGGACCGAGCTGATCTGCTCGGGCATGTCGGTCATACGGATGAGGTCCGGGGCCCCGGTCTCGTAGCTGGACTGGCCCTCGACCGGCTCGCCCTCGCCGGGGCCCGTCCACTGGAACTGGGCGACGTTGGCGATGACGAGGTCGTCGGCGCGGACCAGCTCCTCCTCGCTGGGGCCCTCGTCCACGACACCGGAGAGCTCCTCCTCGGGGGGCTCGATGTCGGGGAAGGCGACCTCGGGCGCCTCGCCGACGTCACCGGTGACGGTGGGCAGCCGGGAGTCGAGCTGGTCACCGTCCATCCGCATGAAGGCGGGAGTGCGCCACTCCTCGGGGATGTTTCCGCAGCTTGAGACCGTCAAAGCGATGACGGTCAGGGGCACCGCGAGGGCGGCGGCACGTCGGTGCATGGGTCACTACCTCTGTTTTCCGGCTCGGGACAGGGTCACACTACCGAAAAGCGCGACCTCCACCACCTCCCCCCGAGGCGGAACATCGGTAACAAAAGGTCACCGCGGCCCTGCGCGGCGCCCCTTTCGAAAGCGCCGGGAGGCGTTCCGGCCCCACTGCGGGGCGGTCCCGACGGCGGGCACGGCACGGCCCCGGCGGCGGGGGAACGCCGCCGGGGCCGCTGGTGCCGCCGGTCACATCCCGGCGATGAGCTTCTCCACCCGCTCGTCCACCGACTTGAAGGGGTCCTTGCACAGCACGGTGCGCTGCGCCTGGTCGTTGAGCTTGAGGTGCACCCAGTCGACGGTGAAGTCGCGGCGCTGCTCCTGGGCGCGGCGGATGAACTCGCCGCGCAGCCGGGCCCGCGTGGTCTGCGGGGGCACCGACTTGGCCTCGAAGATCTTCAGGTCGCCGACCACCCGCTCCATCTGGCCGCGGTTCTGCATCAGGTAGAACAGGCCGCGGTCGCGGTGGATGTCGTGGTAGGTCAGGTCGAGCTGGGCGATCCGGGGCGAGGACAGGGACAGGTCGTGCTTGGCGCGGTAGCGCTCCAGCAGCATGTACTTGGCGACCCAGTCGATCTCCCGGGAGACCGACTCCAGGTTCTGGGTCTCGACCGCCTCCAGGGTGCGCTGCCACAGCTCCAGGACCCGCTTGCCGGTCGCGTCGGTGCCGTGCCGGTCGACGTAGCTCTGCACCTTCTCCAGGTACTCGCGCTGGATCTCCAGCGCGCCCGCCTCGCGCCCGTTGGCCAGGCGCACCTTGCGGCGGCCGGTCATGTCGTGGCTGACCTCGCGGATCGCCCGGATCGGGTTCTCCAGGGTGTAGTCGCGCATGACCACGCCCGCCTCGATCATCCGCAGCACCAGGTCGGTGGAGCCCAGCTTGAGCAGGGTGGTGGTCTCGCTCATGTTGGAGTCGCCGACGATGACGTGCAGGCGGCGGAAGCGCTCGGCGTCCGCGTGCGGCTCGTCGCGGGTGTTGATGATCGGCCGGGACCTGGTGGTGGCGGAGGAGACGCCCTCCCAGATGTGCTCGGCACGCTGGCTGACGCAGTACAGGGCGCCGCGCGGGGTCTGCAGGACCTTTCCGGCCCCGCAGATGATCTGCCGGGTGACCAGGAAGGGGATGAGCACGTCGGCCAGCCGCCCGAACTCCCCGTGCCGGCCCACGAGGTAGTTCTCGTGGCAGCCGTAGGAGTTGCCGGCGGAGTCGGTGTTGTTCTTGAACAGGTAGATGTCCCCGGCGATGCCCTCCTCGTGCAGGCGCTGCTCGGCGTCGACCTGCAGCCCCTCCAGGATGCGCTCGCCGGCCTTGTCGTGCGCCACCAGGTCCACGAGGCTGTCGCACTCGGGGGTGGCGTACTCGGGGTGGCTGCCCACGTCCAGGTAGAGGCGGGCGCCGTTGCGGAGGAACACGTTGCTGCTGCGCCCCCAGGAGACCACCCTCCGGAAGAGGTAGCGGGCGACCTCGTCCGGCGACAGCCGGCGCTGTCCCCGGAAGGTGCACGTGACCCCGTACTCGTTCTCCAGCCCGAAGATCCGTCGTTCCACGCGGCCTCACCAACTTCCCGTCACCGTCGGCCCGGGACGACGGGGCCGCGTCGTCCGCCGGCCGGTGCGGCGCCCGCGGGGCGCCGCACCGCTTCTGCTATGCGTCGTCCTCGGTGGTGGTACCGCCGGGGGCGGCCCCGCCGCGCCCCTCCTGGAGGAGGGAGACCAGGCGCTGCCCCTGGATGCGGCGGAACTTGCGGTGCTCCCTGGAGCGCTCCAGGACGGCGACCTCCAGGTTGGCCGCCTCCAGCTCGCGCTCCTCGCCGTTCTCCCTGGCCAGGGCGTGGGTGGCGGCGTTGAGCGCGGCAGCGAGGGAGGCGGTCGCGGAGAACCGGTCCTTGAGCGCCTGGGAGACGTGGTCGGAGGACCCGCCCACCGCGACGAACCCCTGCTCGTCGACGATGGAGCCGTCGAAGGTGATGCGGTAGATCTCGTCGCCGTCGGCGGTGTCGCCGACCTCGGCGACGACGATCTCCACCTCCCAGGGCTTGAGGCTCTCGCTGAACACCGTGCCCAGGGTCTGGGCGTAGATGTTGGCGAGCTGGCGCCCGCTGACGTCGCGGCGGTCGTACTGGTACCCGCGCACGTCCGCGAAGCGCACGCCCATCAGGCGCAGGTTCTCGAACTCGGGGTAGCGGCCGACCGCCGCGAAGGCGATGCGGTCGTAGAGCTCGCTGATCTTGTGGAGTGTGCGGGAGACGTTGTCCGCCACCAGCAGGATGCCGCCCTCGTACTGCAGGACGACGGCGCTGCGGCCGCGCGCGATGCCCTTGCGCGCGTAGTCCGCCTTGTCCTTCATCTGCTGTTCGGGGGCGACGTAGAACGGCATCGACACCGCGGATCGTTTCCTTACCTAGAAGTCCAATGGGGCGGGTGGGGCCGGGCCGGCGGCTCAGGCCAGGGGGGCGGTGGGGCCGTCCGGGTGGACGGCGCGCCCCTCGACCACCTCGGTCGCCAGGCGGGCGACGTCCTCGGCGGGCAGGCGGCGGTGGCCGTCCGCGGTGATCACGTCGACCAGGGGGAAGATCCTGCGGTGCAGGTCGGGGCCTCCGGTGGCGGAGTCGTCGTCGGCCGCGTCGTAGAGGGATTCCAGGGCGGCCTTGACGGCGTCCGTCTCCGTGAGGTCATCGCGGTAGAGCTTCTTGATGGAGCCCTTGGCGAAGACCGACCCGGAGCCGATGGAGTAGTAGCGCTGCTCCTCGTAGCGGCCGCCGGTCGCGTCGTAGCTGAAGACGCGGCCGCGGCCCTCGTTCTCGTCGAAGCCGACGAAGAGGGGGACCACGACGAAGCCCTGCATGGCCAGGCCGAGGTGGCCGCGGACCATCTGCGCGAGCTTGTTCGCTTTGCCCTCGAGGGAGAGCGAGCGGCCCTCCATCTTCTCGTAGTGCTCCAGTTCCACCTGGTAGAGACGGGCCAATTCGATACCGAAGCCGGCGGAGCCCGCAATGGCCACCGCGGAGAACTCGTCCGTTCGATAAACTTTTTCCATGTCGCGGTTGGCGATCACGTTGCCCTGGGTGGCGCGCCGGTCGCCCGCGATCAGAACGCCCCCGGGGAAGGTCAGCGCGACGATCGTCGTCGCGTCGGGGGCGAGGTGCTCGGCGGCGGCCCCCTGCGCCTGTGCCGACAGTCCGTGGCCGGGCATCAGTTCAGGCCTGACCTCCCGGAGAAACTCGGTGAAGGACGAGGTCCCCGCACTCATGAAAGCGGCGGGCAACCCCTTGCCCTCGAACCCTTCGAACACGCGACTCCCTCCACTCGCGCCCCGCCCCGACGCGGGCGGGACGCCTCGTCCTCAGTCTTCTCGGATCAGACCCTAGCCGGGTCCGCGGCGGCGCCGACGGCATCGCCGGTGCGCTGTCAGCGAACCGCCGCGGGGCCGGGCCGCCGGGCTACTGTCCGCCCTTCTGCACGAACTGCCGGACGAAGTCCTCGGCGTTGCTCTCCAGCACGTCGTCGATCTCGTCGAGGATGTCGTCGACGTCCTCGTCCAGCTGGTCCTTGCGCTCCTGAACGTCGGCGGAGGCCTCGACCTCTTCTACCTCTTCGTCGCGGCGCGACGCGTGCTTCTGACCGCCGGTGTCCTTCGCCATACCTGCTACCTCCCGTTCGGGGCTCTCGCCCTTATCTTGGCCCAACACCGGGCACCTCAACCCACTTCCCGGAGCCCGATACCGGCTGGTTACCTCGAACCACGGGGCGTACGCGCGGCCGGAATCCGCACCGGCGGCCCCCGCTCCCGGGCGCGTCGCGCCGTGACCGGCCCTGCGGCGGCGCCCGTCAGGCCGGGGGCGCGGGCGCGCGAGGGCTCGGCCGGACCGGGCGCTGCGGGCCGGTGCTCGGATGATCCCAGGTGGTGACCGAACGGAAAAGCGGGAATACCCGGGGTCACGGGCCCACGGGGCCCGCTCCCCCCGCCCCTTCCCACAAGGAAGTCACCCCCATGAAGCACTCCCCCGCTCTGGCCGCGCTGGGCCTGGCCGCCGCGATGCTCGCGTCGGCCGGCCCCGCGGCGGCCGACACCGTCGAGGACGCGCTGGTCCGGGACCTGGGCCTGACCGCCGAGCAGGCGCACGGGCTGCCGCGGGCGCAGGCCCGGGCCGCGGAGATCGACGCCGCGGCCGCGGACCTGGACGCCTACGCCGGGTCGGTGTTCGACGTCCGGACGCGCGTGCTGACGGTCCACGTCACCGACGGGTCCGCCGTGGCCGCCGTCGAGGCGCTGGGCGCCGCGGCCGAGGTCGTCGACGGCGACCCGGACGAGGCCGTCCGCGCGCTGAACGCCGCCGAGCCCCCCGAGGGCGTCGTCGGCTGGTACCCCGAGGCCGGCGCCGTCGTGGTGGAGGTCCTCCCCGGCTCCGGGGTGTCCGCCGCCGACCTGGGCGTGCCGGACGACGCGGTGCGCCTGGTCGAGGCCGCCCGGCCGTCGACCTACGGGCGGATCATCGGCGGCCACCGTTTCACCGCCTACGGCGGCAGCTGCACCATCGGCTTCTCGGCGCGCGGCGACGGCGTCGAGGGCTTCCTGACCGCCGGCCACTGCGGCCGCCCCGGGGACGTCCTCCAGGGCCCCGACGGTCCCGTCGGCGTGTTCCGGCACTCGGTCTTCCCCGGTTCCGACGGCGCGTTCGTGCAGGTCTCCCCGCCCTGGGTGGTGACCAACCTGGTCGAGCGCTACAGCACCGCATACCTGGAGGTGGCGGGCTCCACGCCCGCCCCCGTGGGGTCGGCGCTGTGCATGTCCTCGCCGTCCTACGGCTGGCAGTGCGGCACCCTCCAGGCCCGCAACCAGACCGTGAGCTACCCCCAGGGGACCGTGCGCGGCCTGTTCCGGACGAACCTGTGCGCGGGCCCCGGGGACTCGGGCGCGCCCATCGTGGCCGGGGCCCAGGCCCAGGGGATCGTCTCGGGCGGCTCCGGTTCGCCCGGGGGCGGGTGCACCACGTTCGGCCAGGAGGTGAACCCCCTGCTGGCGATGTGGGGGCTGACCCTGGTGACCTCGTGACGGCCCCCTTCCGGGAGTAGGCCCTCCGCGACGGGGCCGGGCCGCGGCCCGGCCCCTCCTCGTTCCGGCCCCCTCGCCCCGGCGCGCCCCCGGCCGATCCGGGACCGGTCGCGCCTCCGCGGGCGGCGGCACCGTGACCTCGGTTGTTACCGCCGTGTAGCCACGCGGTCACGAAGGGGACGGGGTCCCGTGACCGGATCCGGCCAGGGAACCCCCCTTGCGGCACCCGGCTTTACGCGCAGGGTAACCGGACGACTGCGGAAAAATACAGGTCGTTCAACATTCGACTACCAACAGCCACCGCGGGACCCCGTCTCATCGGATGATCCCCTTGCCACTTGGGCGCTTTCCGGAGAAAGCGGGTCTTTCCCTCGCCAAAGTGTCCACTTATGGTTTGGAATCGTTTACCGAGCGTCTCGGTGAGCTTCGCGGAGTGGACCAATCCCACTCCGCGGAAGGGCCGCCCGTCCCCACCGGAACGGGAGCCCATTCCCCCGTCAATCCCCCTGGAGAGTAGGGATCATGCGACCCTCCCCCGTTATCTCCGCCGTCGGAACGGGAGCCCTGGCCTTCGGCCTGGTGCTCGCCATGTCCCCCGGCGCCTACGCGGCGACCGCACCACAGACCCCCGTGGCCGATGACAGCGCCGCCACCATGCAGGAGGCACTGGCCCGCGACCTCGACCTGACCCAGGCCGAGGCCACCGAGCTCCTGGAGGCCCAGGAGGACGCCCTGGACGTCGACGCCGAGGCGACCGAGGCCGCCGGCGACGCCTACGGCGGCTCGCTCTACGACATCGAGACCCAGGACCTCACCGTCCTGGTCACCAGCGCCGACGCCGTCGCGGCGGTCGAGGCGACCGGTGCGCAGGCCGAGGTCGTCGAGTACGGCACCGAGGGCCTGGCCGAGGTCGTCGAGGCCCTCGACGCGGCCGACGCCCCCGAGGGTGTCACCGGCTGGTACCCGGACGTCGCGAGCGACACCGTCGTCCTGGAGGTCCTGGAGGGCACCGACGTCGACGCGCTCCTGGCCGACGCCGACGTGGAC
This sequence comes from Nocardiopsis changdeensis, assembly GCF_018316655.1. Classification (GTDB taxonomy): domain Bacteria; phylum Actinomycetota; class Actinomycetes; order Streptosporangiales; family Streptosporangiaceae; genus Nocardiopsis; species Nocardiopsis changdeensis. Next base: position 4,628,641 of record NZ_CP074133.1, read on the forward strand.
GCCTCCGCCGTCGAGGTCGTCACCACCGACGAGGCCCCGCAGCTGTACGCGGACATCATCGGCGGCCTGGCCTACTACATGGGCGGCCGCTGCTCGGTCGGCTTCGCCGCCACCAACAGCGCCGGCCAGCCGGGCTTCGTCACCGCGGGCCACTGCGGCACCGTGGGCACCGGCGTGACCATCGGCAACGGCCAGGGCACCTTCGAGCGCTCGGTCTTCCCGGGCAACGACGCCGCGTTCGTGCGGGGCACCTCGAACTTCACCCTGACCAACCTGGTCAGCCGCTACAACGGCACCTACCAGTCCGTCACCGGCACCACCCAGGCGCCGATCGGGTCGGCGATCTGCCGCTCCGGCTCCACCACCGGCTGGCGCTGCGGGACCATCCAGGCCCGCAACCAGACGGTCCGCTACCCGCAGGGCACCGTGAACGCGCTCACCCGCACCAACGTGTGCGCCGAGCCCGGCGACTCCGGCGGCTCCTTCATCTCCGGCTCGCAGGCGCAGGGCGTCACCTCCGGCGGCTCCGGCAACTGCTCCAGCGGCGGCACCACCTACTACCAGGAGGTCCTGCCGATGGTGAACTCGTGGGGCGTGCGGATCCGCACCAGCTAGTCGTCCCGCCCACCCCCTCCCCGGTGTCCCCGCCCGCGCGCACAGCGCGGGCGGGGACGCCCCCGTTCCCCCGCGGGTCCCCGGCCGGGAGGGCCCGCCCCTTTCCCGGACTCGGGGATGCGCGGGCCTCAGGCCCGGTGGACGACCTTCCCGTCCAGCACGGTCAGCCAGGCGTTCACCGAACGCAGCTCATCCGGGCCCAGCCCCTCGACGGCGCGGTCCAGGACCACGACGTCGGCCAGGTACCCCGGCCGGAGGGCGCCGAGCCGGTCCTCCATCCCCACCGCGTGGGCGGCGTCCAGGGTGTGCGCCCGCAGCGCCTCGTGCAGGGTGACCGCCTGGTCGGCGCCGATCTCGTCGCCCTCGCGGGTGGTGCGCCCCACCGCGTTGGCGATGGTGTCCATCGGGCGCAGGCTGGAGACGAACGCGTCGCTGGACAGCGCCGGGCGCAGGCCCAGGTCGAGCTCCTCGCGCATCGGCTGGAGCCGGTGGGCCCGGTCCCCCAGGCGGCGCAGGAAGTCGCGCCCGCTGTCGTAGAGGAAGTTGGGCTGGTTGACCGGGATGACCCCGTACTCGGTGAACCGCTTGGCCTGCTCCACCGTCGGGTACCCGCAGTGCTCCACCCGCGGGCGCGGGTCGGGCCCGGACACCTTCGCCGCCGACGCGATCGCGGCCAGGGTGTGCTCCATCGCGGCGTCGCCCTGGGTGTGGATCGCCACCTGCCAGCCCTCGCGGGCGGCCCGGGTCACCAGGTCCACCAGCTGGTCGGGGTGGTGGTACAGGCTCCCGGCGAACTGGCCCCGCTCGCCGTAGGGGACGGTGAACTTGGCGGTGCCGCCCAGCAGGGTGCCGTCGGAGTAGAACTTCATGCCGGTCAGGCGCAGCCAGTCGTCGCCGAACGGCGAGGCCAGCCCCGCCTGGGTGAGGGCGTCGAGCTGGTGGGACAGCGGCATGCCGAAGGTGCGCAGCGGCAGCGTCCCGGCGTCCCGCGCCGCCCGGTACACGCGCAGCTCGCGCGCCGACACCTGCGGGTCGCACACGGTGGTCACGCCGGCGGAGAGGTAGGGGCGGGCGGCGTCGGACAGCCAGCCCAGGAGGTGCTCGGTGGGCAGGTCGGTGTGGAAGTTGGGCCCGTGGCAGCCGATGTCGACGGCCAGCGGCAGCAGCAGCTCCATCGCGGCGTCGGTGACCATGCCGGTGAGGCGGCCGCCCTCGTCGCGCACGAACGAGCCGCCCGCCGGGTCGGGCACGTCCTCGCCGATGCCGCTCCAGGCCAGGGCCGCGGAGTTGACGACGGCCTGGTGACCGGACACGTGGTAGACGATGACGGGGTGCTCGGTGGTGGCCGCGTCCAGGTCGCGTCGGGTGGGGCGGCCCCCGGGGTACTTGGCGTCGTCCATGGAGAAGGCGCGGATCCACTGCCCGGCCGGGGTGCGGGCGGCCTCGGCGGCGACGGCGGCGACCAGCTCGGCGGCGCTGCCCACCCGGGGGTAGCGGGCGTCCACGGCGGCCAGGGACTCGGCGGTGGACAGCAGGTGGTTGTGCGGGTCGATGAACCCGGGCAGGACGGTGCGCCCGCCCGCGTCGATCTCGGTGGCGCCGGGCCCGGCCGCGGCGCGGGCCTGCTCGGCCGTGCCGGCCAGGAGCACGCGCCCGTCGCGCACGGCCAGTGCCTCGGCGCGGGGGCGGGAGTCGTCCATGGTCAGGACGGCGGCGTTGTGGATGAGCAGGCCGGACACGGCTTCCTCCTCGGTTCGGATGCGGGTGGGAGCCCCGGGGCGGGCCGGAGGACGGCCGGCCCGCCCGGGGGGACGGAAGAACGTCGATCGGTGCTTCCGGTTCGGGGGGTGTCGGGGGGTGCGCCCGGTTCAGGCCGACGCGGACTCCAGCAGGTCGGCGTCGCGGTGCCGGGGCGCGTTGGCCAGGCAGATGATGCTGACCACCGCCATCGCCATCAGCAGGCCCGCCACCGGCAGGATGCTGCCGGTCGCCGCGTACAGCGCGGTGCAGGCCAGCGGCGACAGGCCGCCGAAGATCGCGCCGGCGACCTGGTAGGCGATGGAGATGCTGGTGTAGCGGGCCCGCGGCGGGTACATCTGCGCGAGCACCCGGGCGATCGGGCCGTAGACCGCGGCCATGGCCAGGCGCATGACGCACAGCGACAGGAAGATCAGGCCGACGCTGCCGGTCTCCAGGACCAGGAACTGCGGGATCGCCAGGACGATGACGCCGACCAGGCCGATGGTGACCACGCGGACGGTGCCGAAGCGGTCGCCCAGCCAGGACACCCCCAGGGTGGCGACCAGCTCCACGAACGCGGCCAGGCTCAGGCCGTTCAAAATGACCTGTTCGCTGATGCCGACCTCGGTGACCCCGTACCCCTGGAGGAAGGTGGTGACGATGTAGTAGCCGCCGACCGCGACCGGCAGGATCCCGATGCCCAGCAGCAGCGGCCGCCAGGAGGTGCGCAGCGCCTCGCGCACGGGCAGCTCGGTGGGCGCGCCCTTCTGCTGCGCAGCCTCGAAGACCGGGGACTCCTCCACCTTGAGGCGGATGAACAGGCCGACCAGGACCAGCAGCACCGACGCCAGGAACGGCAGGCGCCAGGCCCAGTCGTGGAGGGCGTCGGCGTTCCAGGCGGCGATGAGGCCGAACGAGCCGGTGGCCAGCAGGGCGCCGGCCGGGTTGCCCAGCTGGGCGAAGGAGCCGTAGAAGGTCTTGCGGTCCTCGGGCGCGTGCTCGACCGCCATGAGGACGGCGCCGCCCCACTCGCCGCCGACGGCGATGCCCTGCACGAACCGCAGCACCACCAGGAGCAGCGGGGCGAGGAACCCGACCTGCTCGTAGGTGGGCAGCAGGCCGACGCAGAAGGTGGCCACGCCCATCATGAGCAGGGTGATGACCAGGGCCGACTTGCGGCCGAGCCGGTCGCCGTAGTGGCCGAAGACCAGGCCGCCCAACGGCCTGGCGAAGAAGCCGACGGAGAAGGTCGCGAAGGAGGCCATCAGGCCCACGACCGGGTCCGTCCCGGCGGGGAAGAACTGGGTGGCGAAGACCAGGGCCGCGGCCGTGGCGTAGACGTAGAAGTCGAACCACTCGATGGTGGTGCCGACGAAGGCCGCCACGGCCGCACGCGCGGGGTGCGAGGACGTGGGGGCGGTCCGCTCTGACATGGGAACTCCGGTTGCGTGTGGCGCGATCGTCGGGCGCTGCTCAGGTGTTGTTGTGACCGTAGACACTCCCCTGTCACCGGCGCCGGGATGTTCCGCACAGGGCGTACCGTGACAAAAGTGCGGCGCGCACAGTCGGTCCCACCGCGCGCCGCCGGGACGCACGACCGGGACCCGGGAGCAGCCGTGAGCATCACCGTCCGCGACATCACCTCGGCACCGCACCTGGAGGTGTACGCCTCGGCCGGGTCCCCGGAGCTGGACCGGGTGGTGCGCTGGGCGCACGTCACCGAACTGCCCGACCCGGTGCGCTGGCTGCGCGGCGGCGAACTGGTGCTGACCGTGGGGCTGGGCCTGGGGTCCGGCGAGGAGGAGCGGCGCGCCTATGTCCGGCGGCTGCACCGGGCGGGGTGCGCGGCGCTGGCCTTCGCCATCGACGTGTGGCTGGGCGGGACGATCCCGCCGGAGGTGCTGGACGAGGGCGACCGGCTCGGCTTCCCGGTGCTGCGGGTGGAGGGCGAGACGTCGTTCATCGCCGTGGTGGAGACCGTGGCCGACCACTACGCCGCCGAGCGGAGCCGGGAGCAGGGCAGGGTGCTGGCCGCCCAGGACGCGATGGCGCGGGCGGCGCTGCGCTCGGGGCCGGCGGGGGTGATGCACGAGCTGGCGTCGGCGGCGTCCGGGGAGTGCCTGCTGCTGGACCGCAACGGGATGACCAGCCGGGCCGTCCCGGACGCCGAGCCGGCCTGGCACGCGCCGGTGCGCGCCGCGGTGGCCGGGTCCGGCGGCACGCCGGGCATGCGGGTCCTGGCCGGGGACGGCCGGGGCACGGCGGGCGCGGACGGTCCGGGCGCCGCCGAGGCGGACGGCACGGGCCCAGGGACGGGCGGTGCGGCGGACGGCGAGGGGGTGATCCTGCTGCAGACGCTGGGCACCACCGGCCGGACGCTGGGGTGGCTGGCGCTGCGCTGCGCCGCCCCCTCCACGAGCGTGCGGGTGCTGGCCAACCACGCCGCGTCGCTGCTGGCGGTGGACCTGCTGCACTCGCGCGACGCGCGCCGGGCGATCTTCCGCGAACGCGCCCCGCTGCTGCGGGCCGCCGTGCTGGGCGGGCCGGTGGGCGTTCCGCTCACGCTGCCGCCCCCGCCCTGGGAGGTGGTCTGCTATCGGACCGGCGGGGAGCGCGACCCCGCTCCGGGGACGCCGAGCGCGCTGGACGCGGCGGCGGACGCCCTGGTGGACGTGCTCGGGGACACCGGTGCCGCGCAGAGCACGGGGCTGTGCCCGCTGGACGGGGTGCTGGTGGCGGTGCTGCCCGACACGGGCCGCCCGCACGCCGGAGAGCGCCTGCTCGCACTGCTGCCGGGGGTGCCGGCGGCGGGGGCCTGCCGGGCGCGCGGGCCGGCCGACCTGGCCTCGGCGGTGTCCCGGGCCCGCGACGCGGTCCCCCCGCAGGGGTACCGGCACGTGGACGAGGCGGACGCCTGGGCGCTGCTGCGGTCGGCGGTCCCCGAGAGCGGGTCGCGGGCGTTCACCGAGGCCGTGCTGGGGCCGCTGCTGGAACACGACGTGCGCAACGGGACGGAGCTGGCGCACACCCTGCGGCACTACCTGGACTCCGGGGCGCAGGTGGAGGGGACCGCCCGGGACCTGGGGGTGCACCGCAACACGCTGCGGGCGCGGCTGCGCACCGCCGAGCGGGTGCTGGGCCGCCCGCTGTCCGATCCGCGGACCCGGCTGGAGCTGTGGACGGCGCTGAGCCTGCACCCCCTGCGCTGCACCGACGGCACCTGGCACGACTGAGCGCCCGCGGGGGCACCGGCGGTCCTCCCCGCCGCACGTGGGGAGGACCGCCGGCGGTCAGGCGGCGACGGTGTAGAGCCGTCCGGAGTGGGCGTCGGTCTCGATCTCGTCGACGAAGGCGACGGCGTAGTCGGCGTCGCTGAGCCGGCTGCGCCCGTGCTCGTCGGTGAGGACGACGTCGCCGCCGGTCCGGTAGCGGCCGGTGCGCTCGCCCTCGCTGACGAGTTCGACCGGCGGGGCCAGGTAGGTCCACCGCAGGTCGAGGCTGATCTGGTAGAGGAAGTAGGCGCGTTCCAGGGAGCGCGCCAGGTCGCGCAGGGGGCCGCGGGCCATCCTGCTCTGCCAGTAGGTGGCGGTCCTGGACTCGTCGGCGTACAGGTGTCCGTGGCTGCCGGCCACGAGGAGCCGCACGGGGGTTCCGGTGAGCAGCGAGATCAGGTGGCGGTCGACCTCTATGTGGTCGCGTTCGCGGCCCACCTGGGCCTGGTGGGCGTTGACGAGGACGTCCAGGCCGTCGAGGTCGCCGTAGCCGATCTCCAGGGGGTCGCGGCGGATGTCGCACACGTCGTGCCCTCGCTGACGGGCTTCGGCGGCGATGAGCGCTCCGATGCCCGTGGTCGCGCCGATGACACCGATCCGCAGGGAAGTGGCGTTGTCTTGCATGGCGGGTCCTTAGGGACAGGTGCTGTGACCCGGTGCGGGGCCGTCGAACCCGAAGGAACGGCCCCCACCGAGGAGAATGAAGTGACGGAGAGGTCTCCGCCACGTACACAGAACTTACCGGAGAGGTCTCCGCCAGGCAATCCCGAAAACCTGTGACGCGAGCCGCAGCACCCTCGGAAAACACCGTCTGAACTGGGATGACAAAAAATCGAAATATCGGCTAACCTATGACGGAGAGATCTCCGCCAACGAAGGACCACGACCGTGTCGACCAAGCGCGTCGAGCAGCTGCACGCCCAGGGCGTCCGCACGCGCGCCCACCTGCTGGAGACCGCCCGCGAGGCGTTCTCCACGTGCAGTGACGCCTCCCTGAACTCCATCGCCAAGAAGGCCGGGGTGGGCATCGGCACCCTGTACCGGCACTTCCCCACCCGCGAGGACCTGGTCTTCGAGCTGTACCGCGCCGAGGTGCAGCAGATGGCGCAGGCCGCCGACGACCTGCTCGACGAGCACCCGCCGCTGGACGCCTTCAAGCTGTGGCTCACCCGGTTCGCCCGGTACGCCATGACCAAGGCCGGCCTCATCGGGGCGCTCCAGAGCGCCACCAGCAGGGGCCGGTTCGCCCAGGAGGCCCGCGGGCCGCTCACCTCCGCGCTCCAGCGGCTGCTCGACGCCAACCGCGCCGCCGGGACCCTGCGCGAGGACCTCGAACCCGACGACGTGCTGCTGGCCATCGCCGGGCTGTACCAGCTCGACCCGGCGGGCGACTGGGAGCCGCGCGCCAGGCGCCTCCTCGAACTCGTCTGCCTGGGCCTGTGCCGCCGGGACACCGTCCTGCCGGGCGGGACCGTACGGGCCTGACCCCGCGCCCCGGGCGGGGCGGTCAGGGCAGGATCGAGTCCACGTAGCCGCCGTCCACCCGCAGGGCGCCGCCCGTGGTGGCCGAGGCCAGCGGCGAGGCGAGGTAGACGACCATGTTCGCGATCTCCTCGGGCTCGATGAGCCGCTGGATCAGGGACATCGGGCGGTGCTCGCGCATGAACACCCGCTGCGCCTCCTCCCAGGGCAGGTCCCGGTCCACCAGCTCGTAGACGAAGTCCTCGACCCCGCCGGTGTGCGTGGGCCCGGCGATGACGGAGTTGACGGTGACCCCGGACCCGGCGGCCTCCTTGGCGAAGCCCCGGGTGACCGAGAGCAGGGCGGTCTTGGTCATGCCGTAGTGGATCATCTCGGCGGGGACCACCACCGCCGAGTCGCTGGCGATGTTGAGGACGCGGCCCCAGGAGCGCTCCACCATGCCGGGCAGGTAGGCCCGGGTCGTGCGCACCGCGGTCAGGACGTTGACCTCGAAGTAGCGGCGCCACTCCTCGTCGGTGATCTCCAGGGCGGGGCGGGCGCCGAAGACGCCCAGGTTGTTGACCAGGACGTCCACGGCGGGGACGGCGTCCAGGACGCGCCGCAGGCCGCCGTCGTCGGTCAGGTCGCCGGGGGCGGCGACCAGGTCGGCGCCGGGGTGCTCGGCGGCGATGCGCTCCAGCGCGCGGTCCACGGTCTCCGGGCCGCGCCCGTTGACCGCGACCCGCGCCCCGGCGCGGACCAGGCCGGTCGCGATCGCCGCGCCGATGCCCTGGGTGGATCCGGTGACCAGCGCCGTCTTCCCGCTGAGGTCGATCTGCATGGTGCGCCCTTCGTCGGAGTCGGGAACGAAGATAGTTGCGCACGCGCTCTAAGCGCAAGAGCACATAACCGGCGTGTCGCCCGTACCGGGCGATCAGGCCCGGACGGCGGCGACGGCCTCGTCCCAGAGGTCTTCGAGGGGGACCGCCCCGTCGACGCGGAGCCAGGTGTCCGTGGCGACGTCGATGCAGGTGAGCGCGGTGGCGATGATCGCGGCGGCACGGTGGTCGGCGCTCACCCCGTCGAGGCCGTGCGCCTCGCGCAGGCGCCGGGCGAGCTCGGGGACCAGGACCTCCTGCCAGGCGAGGTGCTTCTCCAGGCTGCGGGCGCGCAGCGACGGGGTCCCGTGCAGCATCCGCCCGATGCGCAGCTCCTCCTCGGGGCCGCCGGAGGCCTCCTCGCGCAGCGCCATCAGCGCGGCCCGGACCGCCGCCCAGGGCTCCTCCCCGGAGGGGCGCGCGGCCAGCGCCGCGCCGATGCGGTGCCCCCGCTCGATCATGTCGCCCAGGACCACGTCCTCCTTGGTCGCGAAGTAGCGAAAGAAGGAGCGGCGGGAGATCCCGGCGGCCTCGGCGATCTGGTCGACGGTGGTCTCCTCGAAGCCCTGGTCCAGGAAGAGCGCCATCCCGGCCTCGGCGATCTCGCGGTGGACCGCGCGGCGCGTGCGCTCCCGCAGGCCGGGGGTCGGTTCTCCGGTCGTCATCCCGCCAGCCTACAAGGAAAGGCACCCAGAGGCGATCTTGACACCGAGTGTCACACATGGCGTAGGGTGTCGCCATGACCCTTGATCATGCCTCCCAGACCACACTCATCACCGGTGCCAGCTCCGGCATCGGCGCGGCCCTGGCCCGCCTGCTCGCCGCACGCGGCTCCGACCTGGTACTCGTCGCCCGCCGCACCGAACGGCTGGAGGCCCTGGCCGCCGAACTGCGCGGGGCCCACGGCGTCCGCGTGGAGACCGTCTCGGCCGACCTCGTCCGCCCGGGCGCGGGCCGGGACCTGGCCGCCGAGGTCGACCGCCGCGGCATCCGCGTGACGAGCCTGGTCAACAACGCGGGGATCGGCGCCGACGGCACGTTCGCCGAACAGGACCCCGACGAGCTGGAGGCGCTGCTCGCGCTCAACGTGACCGCGCCGGTGGACGTGTCACGGGCGTTCATCGGGCGGCTGGACCCGGGTGGCTACCTGGTCAACATCGCGAGCATGGCCGCCTACCAGCCGATCCCGGGGATGGCGGTGTACGCGGCGAGCAAGGCGTTCGTGCTGAGCTTCACCGAGGCGCTGTGGTGGGAGACCCGCGGGAGCGGTCCGCGCACCCTGGCGTTCTCGCCGGGCCTGACCCGCACGGAGTTCTTCGACGGGATCGGCACCGAGGGGTACCCGGGGGACTTCCGGACGCCCGAGCAGGTCGCCGCGGCGCTGGTGCGCGCCCTGGACCGGCGCCGGTCGGCCCCCAGCGCGCTGTCGCGGGCGGCCGACGCCGCCGCCCCGTTCCTGCTCCGGCTGTTCAGTCGCCGGTCGGCCGTCCTGACCACCGCCCGCGTCGCCGGTTCGGCGGACCTGGTGCGCAAGAACCGGGCCGCGGCGGTGTGAGCCCGGTCCGGGTCAGCCGGCGGACGGGGGGACGCGGTCGGCGGGGAAGCCGCCGGTGGCGATCGGGCCCCAGCGCCGCGGGGTCACCCGGACCAGCGCCTTGCCCTGGCGGCGCATCGCCTCCCGGTACTCCGCCCAGTCCGGGTGCTCGCCCGCGATCACGCGGAAGTACTCCACCAGCGGCTCGACGGCCTCCTCGCCGTCCAGTACCTCGGCCTCCCCGTCCACCTGCACCCAGGCGCCGCCGAAGTCGTCGGACAGCACCACCACGCTCACCCGGGGGTCGCGCGCGGCGTTGCGGGCCTTGGCCCGCTCCGGGTACGTGGAGACGACGATCCGCCCCTGCCCGTCGACACCGCAGGTCACCGGGGAGGCCTGCGGCCCGCCGTCGCCGCGGCGGGTGATCAGCAGCGCGTTGTGCCGGGGCCGCACGAACTCCAGCAGCCCGGCCAGGTCGACGGTGGTGTTGGTCGCGATCGAAGGACTCATGGACCTCTCTCCTCAGCGGGAACGGGCCCAGCCTATCCCCGCGGGCCCCTGCCGTTCCGGGTCCCGCGCCCCGGGTCCCGGCGTGCGGCGGGGCGGGGGCGCACGCCGCCCCGCCCCGCCGCGCGCCCGCGGTCAGCGCCCGCCCGACAGCACCGCCACCAGGTCGGCCGCCGTCGGCGAGGCGTCCAGCAGCTTCCCCACGTGCTCCTTCGTCCCGCGGCGGGGCTCCAGGGTGGGCACCCGCTGCAGCGAGTCGTAGCCCGGCAGGTCGAAGATCACCGAGTCCCACGACGCCGCCGCCACCGAGTCCGCGTACTTGGCCAGGCACCGGCCGCGGAAGTACGCCCGGGTATCCTCCGGCGGCTCGGTGACCGCCCGCTGCACCTGGGACTCCTCCAGCAGCCGCTTGACCCGCCCGCGCGCCGCCAGCCGGTTGTAGATCCCCTTGTCCGGCCGCACGTCCGAGTACTGCAGGTCCACCAGCTGCAGCCGCGGGTGCGACCAGTCCAGCCCGTCCCGGGAGCGGTACCCCTCCAGCACCTTGAGCTTGGCCACCCAGTCCAGCTCGTCGGCCAGGTCCATCGGGTCGTTGCCCAGCCGGGTCAGCGCCGACTCCCACCGGTCCAGCACGTCGGCGGTGTCGGGGTCCACGTCCGTGCCGTAGCGGTCCTCCACGTACTTGCGCGCCTGGTCCAGGTACTCGCCCTGGAGCTCCAGCGCGGTCATCCGGCGCCCGTCGCGCAGCTTCACGCGGTGCGCCAGCGTCGGGTCGTGGGACACCGCCCGCAGGTCGGCGACCGGGGTCTCCAGGGACAGGTCCACGCTGATGAACCCGTCCTCGATCATCGACAGCACCAGCGACGTCGTCCCCAGCTTGAGGTAGGTGGAGATCTCGCTCATGTTGGCGTCGCCGATGATCACGTGCAGCCGCCGGTACTTGTCCGGGTCGGCGTGCGGTTCGTCCCGCGTGTTGATGATGGGACGCTTCAGCGTGGTCTCCAGCCCCACCTCGACCTCGAAGAAGTCGGCGCGCTGGGAGAGCTGGAAGCCGGTCCCCTGCCCGTCGGAGCCGATGCCCACCTTGCCCGCGCCCACCACCACCTGGCGGGACACGAAGAACGGGACGAGGTGGCGCACGATGTCGCCGAACGGCGTCGACCGCTGCATCAGGTAGTTCTCGTGGCAGCCGTAGGACGCGCCCTTGTTGTCCGTGTTGTTCTTGTACAGCTGGATGGGCTCGATCCCCGGCGTGGCCCCCGCCCGGGCGGCCGCGTCCGCCATCACCCTCTCGCCCGCCTTGTCCCACAGCACCGCGTCGAGCGGGTTGGTGACCTCGGGCGCCGAGTACTCGGGGTGGGCGTGGTCCACGTACAGCCGCGCCCCGTTGGTGAGGATGACGTTGGCCAGCCCCAGATCCTCGTCGGTGAGCTGCGTGGGGTCGGCCACCTCACGCGCCAGGTCGAAGCCGCGCGCGTCGCGCAGCGGGTTCTCCTCCTCGAAGTCCCATCGTGCCCGTCGCGCCCGGGCCGCCGAAGCGGCCAGATAGGCGTTGACCACCTGGGTTGAGGTGACCATCGCGTTGGCCCCGGGGTTGCCCGGCACGGAGATCCCGTACTCGGTCTCGATACCCATAATCCGCCGCACACTCATGGTGAAGAGATTATCCACCGGGGGCCGGTCTTGAACGCTTCCGCGTCGATTGTGGCCCAAGCGCCGTCTTCCCGGGAGTTCCGGGCCTCCCGGCGCGCCGTTGTCATCGCAGGTGGGACCGGCTTTCCCCGGGCCGGGAAAAACCTTTCACCCGTTTTCCGGGAAAAGTCGGCCGACCGTTGCCGCCTCCCTTGCGGCCGCGGTCCGCGCGGCAAAGCGCAAGACACCCCGAGGACACGGGCAAGGCCCGGCGACACGGACCCATCCGCCTAGATTATGACCATGTGCCACATTGCGAACACGCCGGGCGACGACCGCCCCGGACCCCGCGAGCGGCAGGCATGAGCGGCGCGCACGCCGCCGAACGCGCGTCCGGGGGCGCGCCGGTCAGGCTCACCCTGCCGACCCTGACGGCGATGGTCGTCGGCTCGATGGTCGGGGCCGGGGTCTTCTCCCTGCCGTCGCGGTTCTCCGAGTCCACCGGCGTGGCCGGAGCCCTCATCGCCTGGGTGATCGCGGGCACCGGCATGCTCATGCTCGCCTTCGTCTTCCAGATGCTCGCCGTGCGCAGGCCCGACCTGGACGCCGGGGTCTACGCCTACGCCAAGGCGGGCTTCGGCGAGTACCTCGGGTTCTTCGCCGCGTTCGGGTACTGGGCCAGCGCCTGCGTCGGCAACGTGACCTACTGGGTGCTCATCATGTCGACGCTCGGGGCCCTCTTCCCGGCCCTGGGCGACGGCGACACCCTCCTGGCCGTGGGGCTGTCCTCGGCCGGCCTGTGGGGGTTCTTCCTGCTGGTGCGCCGGGGCGTCAGGGAGGCCACGGCGATCAACCGGGTGGTCACCGTCGCCAAGCTCGTGCCCATCCTGGTGTTCGTCGTGCTGGCCCTGTTCCTCCTGGACCCGGCGGTGTTCGCCGACAACCTCACCGGCACCGCGGACGCCGGGACCCTCTTCGACCAGGTGCGCGGCACCATGCTGGTCACCGTGTTCGTGTTCCTGGGGGTGGAGGGGGCCAGCGTCTACTCCCGCCACGCCGCCCGGCGCGAGGACGTGGGCCGGGCGACCGTCCTGGGCTTCCTCAGCGTCTTCGCGGTCTTCGCCTCGGTCACCCTCGTGTCCTACGGCATCATGCCGATGGAGGAGATCGCCGCCCTGCGCCAGCCCTCGATGGCCGGGGTCCTGGCACACGCCGTGGGCCCCTGGGGGACGGTGTTCGTGAGCGCCGGGCTGATCGTCTCGGTGCTGGGCGCCTACCTGGCCTGGACCCTGATGGCCGCCGAGGTGCTGTTCGTCGCCGCCCGGGACGACGACATGCCCCGGTTCCTGCGCCGCTCCAACGCCGCCGACGTCCCGGTCCCGGCCCTGGTGATGACCACCGCGCTGTCCCAGGCGGTCCTGGTCGTCACCCTGTTCTCCGAGGACGCCTTCGACTTCGCGCTCAACATGACCAGCGCGCTGACCCTGATCCCGTTCCTGCTCGCGGCGCTGTTCGCGGTCAAGGTCGCCCGGGGCCCCGCCGCGGGCGCCGGGGCCGGGGCGTCCCGGGGCGCCCTCGCTATCGCGGTGCTCGCCACCGCCTACACCGCGTTCCTGCTGTACGCGGCCGGCCTGAAGTACGTCCTGGTCTCCCTCATCGTCTACGCGCCCGCCACCGTGCTGTTCGTCAAGGTCCGGCGCGAACAGGGCCGCCGCCTGTTCACCCCGGCCGAGCTCGCCGTGTGCGCCGTCTCCGTCGCGGGGGCGGCGGCCGGCGTGGCCGCCCTGGCCACCGGCCTGATCACGCTCTGAACCGCTCCGAAGGGACTCCGCCATGCCCGACACCGCCCCGCCGCCGCACGGCGTCCACTCCGAGGTGGGCCGCCTGCGCAAGGTCCTGGTCTGCTCACCCGGGCTCGCCCACCGCCGCCTCACCCCGACCAACGCCGCGGACCTGCTCTTCGACGACGTCATGTGGGTGGACAGCGCCCTGCGCCATCACGAGGAGTTCGTCGCCGCGCTGCGCGGCCGCGGCGTCGAGGTCGTCGAGCTCCACGACCTGCTCGCCCGGACCCTGGCCGTGCCCGGGGCCCGCTCCTGGCTGCTGGACCGCAAGATCACCCCGAACGAGGTCGGGACCGGCCTGATCGAGGGCACCCGCGCCTTCCTGGAGTCCCTGGACCCCCGCGGCCTCGCCGAGCTCCTCATCGGCGGCATGGCCGCCGACGACCTGCCCGAGGAGTACCGCTCGCCCTACCTCGCGCTCGCCCAGGAGTCCACCGGCGGCCGCGAGTACCTCATGCCGCCGCTGCCCAACACCCTCTACACCCGCGACACCACCTGCTGGCTCTACGAGGGCGTCACGCTCAACCCGCTCTACTGGCCCGCCCGCCGCGACGAGACCCTGCTGATGAAGGCCGTGTACCGGTTCCACCCGGACTTCGCCGGGGACACCGTCTGGTGGGGCGACCCCGAGCTCCCCTGGGGCCAGGCCACCTTCGAGGGCGGCGACGTCATGCCCGTGGGCGACGGGGTCGTGCTCATGGGCATGAGCGAGCGCACCTCGCGCCAGGCCGTCACGCAGGTCGCCGCGGCGCTGTTCTCCGCCGGGGCCGCCCGCCGGGTCATCGTGGCGGGCATGCCCAGGCTGCGCGCCGCCATGCACCTGGACACCGTGCTGACCTTCGTGGACCGCGACGTGGTCACCCTCTACCCGCGCATCATGGACGCGGTGCACACCTTCTCGCTGTACCCGTCCGACCGCGCCCCGGGCGTGGAGGTGGTGGACGAGGGCGCCCGGGCGTTCACGGACGTGGTGGCGAAGGCGCTGGGGCTGTCCGCGCTGCGGACCATCGAGACCGGCGGCGACGTCTACGCCTCCGAGCGCCAGCAGTGGGACAGCGCCAACAACGCGGTCGCCGTGGAGCCGGGCGTGGTCTTCACCTACGACCGCAACACCCAGACCAACGCGCTGCTGCGCGCGGCGGGCATCGAGGTCCTGCCGATCGTCGGCGCCGAACTGGGCCGGGGGCGCGGCGGCGGCCACTGCATGACCTGCCCCCTGGTCCGCGACCCCGTGGACTTCTGACCGGGCCGTACCCGGCCGCCGGACGCGGCCTGAACACGGAGGGGGCCGGCCGGTCGCCCGGTCGGCCCCCTCCGTCGTCCTCTCAGGCGTGGTCGTCACAGGTACCGGCCGGTGCCGGCCGCCGTCGCAGGCGGCCCGCCCCGCGTCGGCGGCGGACGGACCCCGGTGGCCGACACGGTCACAGGGCGTGCCCGCCGGCGACCTGGAGAACCTGTCCGGTGACCCATCGCGCTTGGTACGAGGCCAGGTACACCACCGCGTCGGCGATGTCCTGCGGCTCGCCCACCCTGCCCATCGGCACGATCCCCTTCGCCCGGGCCAGGAGGTCCTCGTCCATCCAGCCGGTCTGGACGGGCCCCGGGGCGACGGCGTTCACCCGGATGCCGCGGGCCGCCAGGTCCAGTGCGGTGGACCGGGTGAGCGCCTCCAGCGCCCCCTTGGACGTCCCGTAGCCGGTCTGGCCGGGGAAGGCCCGCGCGGCATCGGTGGTGATGTTGACGACGCACAACGGGTCTTCCGCACGGTGCAGCCGCGCCACCTCGGCGGTGAGGAGCGCGGGGGCGATGGCGTTCACCCGGTAGTGGCGGTCCAGCGACGCGGCGGTCAGCGTGTCGACGGTGTCCGGCGTCTCGCAGTGGGCGGCGTTGTTGACCAGGACGTTGATCGCGCCGGCCCGGGCCGCGACCTCGCGCACCAGCCGGGAGGCCGCCTCCGGTTCGGACAGGTCGGCGGCGACGGCGAAGGCGCCGTTGCCGAGTTCCTCCGCGAGCCCGTCCGCCTCCTCCGCGGCGGGGGTGATGTGCGCCCATTCGGTGCCCGCCGGGGCGGGGGGATCCTGGGCGAGGTAGTGGATCGCGACGCGCGCCCCCTGGGCCGCGAAAGCGCGGCCGATCGCCGCGCCGATATTGCCGGAACCGCCGGTCACCAGGACGTTCCGGCCGGCGAGGCGGGTATCGATCATCGTGTCTCCTCGTCGGAAAGGTGTCGGCACCCCGCTGACACGGAGCCCGGGGACCACCGGCACGGGAGGGGGCCGACCGGAAGTCCGGTCGGCCCCCTCTGTCGTCCTCGGAGGTGCGGTCGTTACAGGTACTGGCCGGTGTTGGCCACCGTGTCGATGCTCCGCCCGGAGTCCGCGCCCTTCTTGCCCGTGACGAGGGTCCGGATGTAGACGATGCGCTCGCCCTTCTTTCCGGAGATCCGCGCCCAGTCGTCGGGGTTGGTGGTGTTGGGCAGGTCCTCGTTCTCGCTGAACTCGTCGACGCACGCCTGGAGCAGGTGCGCGACCCGGATCCCCTTGGAGTCGTGGTCGATGAAGTCCTTGATGGCCATCTTCTTGGCCCGCGAGACGATGTTCTCGATCATGGCGCCGGAGTTGAAGTCCTTGAAGTACAGGACCTCCTTGTCACCGTTGGCGTAGGTGACCTCCAGGAACCGGTTCTCCTCGCCCTCGGTGTACATCCGCTCCACGACCGTCTGGATCATGGCGTCCACCGTGGCCTTGGTCGACCCGCCGTGCTCGGCCATGTCGTCCTCGTGCAGCGGCAGGTCCTCGGTGATGTACTTCGCGAAGATGTCCCGGGCCGCCTCGGCGTCGGGCCGCTCGATCTTGATCTTGACGTCCAGGCGGCCGGGCCGCAGGATCGCCGGGTCGATCATGTCCTCGCGGTTGGAGGCGCCGATGACGATGACGTTCTCCAGGCCCTCGACACCGTCGATCTCGCTCAGCAGCTGCGGGACGATGGTGTTCTCCACGTCGGAGGACACGCCCGATCCGCGGGTGCGGAAGATCGAGTCCATCTCGTCGAAGAAGACGATGACCGGCGTGCCCTCGGAGGCCTTCTCCCGGGCCCGCTGGAAGACCAGGCGGATGTGCCGCTCGGTCTCGCCGACGTACTTGTTGAGCAGCTCCGGGCCCTTGATGTTGAGGAAGAAGCTCTTGCCCACGTCGCGGCCGGTGCGCTCGGCGACCTGTTTGGCCAGCGAGTTGGCGACCGCCTTGGCGATGAGCGTCTTGCCGCAGCCGGGCGGGCCGTACAGCAGCACGCCCTTGGGCGCGCGCAGCTTGTGCTCGCGGAACAGGTCCTTGTGCAGGTAGGGCAGCTCGACCGCGTCGCGGATGAGCTCGATCTGCCCGGACAGGCCGCCGATGTCGGTGTAGGCGATGTCGGGGACCTCCTCGAGGATGAGCTCCTCGACCTCCGACTTGGGGATGCGCTCGTACACGTACCCCGAGCGCGGCTCCAGCAGCAGGGAGTCCCCGGGCCGGATCGGCTCGTCGCGCAGCGGGTCCGCCAGGCGGACGATGCGCTCCTCGTCGTGGTGCGAGATCACGAGGGCGCGCTCGCCGTCCTCGAGGATCTCCTTGAGCATCACGACCTCGCCGACCGTCTCGAAGGACTCCACCTCGACGACGTTGAAGGCCTCGTTGAGCATGACCTCCTGGCCGGGACGCAGCTCGTCCAGGTCCACGGAGGGGCTCACGTTGACCCGCATCTTGCGGCCGTTGGTGAAGATCTCGACGGTCTCGTCGTCGCGCCCGCCCAGGAAGACGCCGAAGCCGGACGGCGGCTGCGCCAGCCGGTCGACCTCCTCCTTCAGGGCCACGATCTGCTCGCGGGCCTCCTTGAGAGTGGAGACCAGCCGCTCGTTCTGGCCGTTGGCCGCCGCCAGGTTGGCCTGGGCCTCCCTGAGGCGCTCCTCGAGGAGGCGTACATGTCGGGGCGAGTCGGCGAGCTTGCGCCGGACCACGCTGAGTTCCTTTTCCATGTAGGAGACCTGGGCCGTGAGTTCAGCGACTTCACGGTCCCGGTCGCTCTGACGCTCGTCGTCGCGCTCGGCCACGTCCGCCACCTCCCTTTAGAAGGACGACTACTCGGGAGCGTACCTACCCCTGCCCTATTCCTAACCTCCCAGCCCTGACGAGTGTCGTAGGCCTCATTTCAAGACCTTGCGTCACCGCAGGTCAGGCTGCTAGAGGATGACCCGACGTAATGAGAAAGTAACCTCTCGGTCGGGGCCGGGTCACGCTTCGGCCCCTTGACGGCGCGGCGGCGCCGTGCACGTCGCCGGGGATGAAACGGACATGTTTACGGTACTCGAGCGCCGGGGAGCGCCCCGGGACGCCTTTTCCGGAAACGCGACGGCCCGCCCGGAGACGTGCTCCGGACGGGCCGTGCCGCGGTTCCGCCCGCCGCCCCGCCGGGGCCGCGGGGCGTCCCGCGGCCGGTGCGGTCGGCGCGGCCCCGCGCGGGGTCACTCCGCGGCGGTGTCCTGGGCGGGGGTGTCCTGTGTGGGGGCCTCCTGGACGGCTGGCTCCCGCTCCGCCCCGGCGGCGGGCGCGACCTCCGCGGCGGGCGCGGCCTCGGGGGCCGCGGCGCCGCCGCCCGCGGCCGCGCGGGCCGCCTCGTAGTCCTGGCCGTAGGCGCCCTTGGCCGGGCGGCGGCGGCGCTCGGGCGCCTCCACCCCGTCGGCCAGGCGGCGGGCCACCACCAGGAACCCGGTGTGCCCGATCATGCGGTGGTCCGGGCGCACCGCCAGGCCCTCCACGTGCCAGGTCCGCAGCATGGTCTCCCACGAGCGCGGCTCGTAGAACCGCTCGTCCTCGCGCAGCTCCTCCACCACGCGAGAGAGCTGGGTGGTGGTGGCGACGTAGCAGCACAGCAGGCCGCCGGGGATGAGCGCCCCCGCCACGGCGTCCAGGCACTCCCAGGGGGCCAGCATGTCCAGGAACACGCGGTCCACGTCGGTCTCGTCGAGCTCCTCGACGAGGTCGCCGACGGTCAGCTTCCACGCGGGGTGCGGGCCGCCGTAGAACCGCTCGACGTTCTTGCGGGCGATCTCGGCGAAGTCGGCGCGGCGCTCGTAGGAGTGCACCATGCCCTTCTCCCCCACCGCGCGCAGCAGCCAGCTGGACATGGCGCCGGACCCGGCGCCGGCCTCCACGACGCGCGCGCCGGGGAAGATGTCGGCCTCCACCAGGACCTGGGCGGCGTCCTTGGGGTAGACGATGGTCGCCCCGCGCTTCATCGACAGGGTGTAGTCGATCAGCAGGGGGCGCAGCGCCACATAGGCGGTACCGGTGTTGGAGCGCACGACGCTGCCCTCGGGCCGGCCGATGAGGTCGGAGTGCTCGACCTTGCCCTTGTGGGAGTGGAAGGTGCCCCCTTCGTGGAGGGTGATCGTGTGCATGCGCCCCTTGGGGTCGGTCAACTGCACGGTGTCACCGTCGGTGAAGGGACCACGGCGGCCATGGATACCGGTCAACGTCGCTCTCGTCTTCCCAGATTCGGTTCGGTCGGGGCGATCGTCCAGCGTATCGGTCCGCCGACACCACCTGGGCCCGTCCGCGGCGGGCGGACACGCGCCGGCCCCGTGTGCGAAGCCCCGCCCGTCAGGGCAGTATCAGCCCAGCGGGCCGATCTGCTCGCCTGAGCACGGACACGGAGACGAGGACCCATGTCAGAGCCGACCACCGGGCTGGGGATCGACATCGGCGGCAGCGGCATCAAGGGGGCCCCGGTCGACCTGACCACCGGGGAGTTCCTCGAGGACCGCCTGAAGATCCTCACGCCCCACCACGCCGGACCCGAGGAGGTCGCCGAGATCGTCGGCGAGATCGCCGCGCACTTCCCCCTGGCGGACGCTCCTCCCCTGGGCGTCACCTTCCCGGGCGTGGTGCAGAACGGTGTGGTGCGCACCGCCGCCAACCTGCACAAGAGCTGGATCGGCACCGACGCGCGGGCGCTGTTCGCCCGGGTCACCGGCCGGCCGGTGCGGCTGCTCAACGACGCCGACGCCGCGGCGGTGGCCGAGGCCCGCTACGGGGCCGCCAAGGGGGTGTCGGGCGTGGTGCTGATGACCACCCTGGGCACGGGGATCGGCACGGCGCTGGTGGTGGACGGGCACCTGGTGCCCAACACCGAGTTCGGGCACCTGGAGATCGACGGCCACGACGCCGAGACCAAGGCGTCCTCGGGCGCCAAGGAGCGCGAGGGCCTGTCCTACCACGAGTGGGCCCACAAGCGCCTGCAGAGGTACTACCGGGTGGTGGAGGACCTGCTGTGGCCGGACCTGATCGTGGTCGGGGGCGGTGTGAGCCGCAAGTCGGACAAGTTCCTGCCGCTGCTGGACATCCGAACCCCGATCGTCCCGGCCGAGCTGCGCAACACGGCGGGCATCGTGGGCGCGGCGCTGGCGGCCCACGGCCCCGGGGCGGCGCTCCCGGGCGCCTGACGCCCCGGCCCGCGCCTCGGACGGGGGCGGTGGCGCGCCCCGGCCGCAAAGGGGAAGGGGCCGGGGCGCGCCCCGTCGTGAACCGCCCGGGGGCGCGGGGCGGGACCGCCGCGGCACGGGGGACCGTGCCGGCGGTCGTCGTGCTCCGGCCACGGGGGAGGTGCGGCCGGAACACTTCCGGACCCGGCCCGGCCGCGGAGGGACTGCGGTCGGGACGTTCCGGTCTCCCCGCCGGGTCCGGGCGCGGGGGGCGCGGTCCGGGGGCGGGGCGGTCGGGCGGGCGGGGCCGGGCGGCCCCGCACAGAGGGAGACTGGGTTCCGGGGAAGCCCATGCACCGCCCGCCCTGGGGCGCGGGCCGGGTCCGCGCCCCGGGGGGCGCGGTGCGGACCGCGCGGTCTCAGGTACGGTCCAGGGCCCCCAGGATGCGGCGGACCGCCTCGGAGGTCCGTGTGGCCGGGGACAGGGGCACCCCCGCCAGCGGCCGGGGCTCCCCCGGCCACCGCATCCACCACCACAGGTCGCCCCGGTGCGGCCGGAGCAGCGCGTGCTGCGGTCCGGCGTGCACGATCCCGTGCACCCCGTCCTCACGGGCCTCCACCCCGTGCGAGCGCAGTTCCGCGGCCAGCCCGCGCAGCACGAGGTCGATCTCGCCCGGACACCGCATGTCCGGGTCACCCGCCGGTGGGGTATCGACGGTCACTCAGGCCTCCCCTGTGGTCGCCAACGACGTTCCCACTCTGCCCCACCGCCGGGACCGGAAAAGCACGCCTATGCGGATCACGCATGAGCGGTTATGCGTGCCCCTCCCGGGGAAGGCCGCACCCTCCCGGAGAACACCCCCGGAACACAATGAAAGCCGACAGAAGGTTTTTATCGCCCTTATCCCAACAACCCATGCCACAAGGCGCGGAGCGCTCACCTAAGAACGTTAGAACGGGGTTGTGAGAAGCCACGAAAAACCGCGATCCCGGGCTTTACCCGGTACCGCCGGACCGAACACGGCCACCTCCGGCACCGCGAATCCCTAATCTGAACTCCATGTCCCAACTTCCACCGGACCTGTGGTCCCGGCCGCGCATCGCGGCCGCCCTGGCCACCTGCGACATGGCGACCGTCATCGAGGGGGTGCGCACCGCCCGCGGCTGGTCCCAGGGCGACCTGGCGCGCGCCGTCGCCTACTCCCAGAGCTGGGTCTCCCGGGTCGTCAACGGCCAGCAGTCGCTCACCGTCACCCAGGTGCACGACCTGGCCCGGCGTCTGGACATCCCGCTGCACCTGCTGCGCTTCGACGGCACCCTGCCGCTCGACGCCGACGAGGACCCGGCGCCCGCGCCCGCCCCGGCGGCCGCCCGCGCCGCCGACGCCGGTGCCGCCTTCGGCATCCCGCCCGAGGGCGGCCACGCCGCCGTCGACGAGACGACCGCGCCCGCGCTGCGCTCCATCACCGGCGGCCAGCGCCGCATGGACTCCACCTCGCCCGCCCGCGACCTGCTGCCCAGCGCCGTGGCCCACGTGCACCTGGCCGAGCGGATGCTCCTCAAGGCCCGCGGCACCGCCCACCACTCCGCCGTCAGCGCCGCCGCCAGCGAGGCCTCCGGGTTCGCCGCCTGGCTGCACGCCGACCAGGGCGACATGGGGTCGGCCCGCATGCACTACCGCACCGCCGTCATCCGCGCCCGCCAGGCCGGGATGCGCCTGCTCGACGTGTACATGCTCGGCTCCCTGGCCGCCTTCGAGATCGACACCGCGGAGGACCCCGAACTGGGCCTGGGCCTGGTCCAGGAGGCCGAGCACGTCCTGGGCCCCTCCGCGCACCCCACCGCCCGCGCCTGGCTGGCCTGCGTGGGGGCGCTGGCCCACGCCGGCATCGGCGACCGCTCCGCCGCGGCCCACGCCATCGGCCGCGCCGAGAAGGAGATCTCCCGCTCGGGCAACGTCAACCCGCCCTGGCCCTGGGTGTTCGCCTTCGACCAGGCCAAGGTCTCCGGCTACCGCGCCCTGGTGGGGGTGCGCCTGCGGCGCCCGCACGACGCCCGCGACGCCTTCGCCGAGGCGTCCGGCCCCCAGGGGCGGGGCGCCAAGCAGGCCGCCGTGCTCAAGGTCGAGCTGGCCGCGGCGCACGCCGAGGCGGGCGACGTCGACGAGGCGTTCCGACTGGCCGTGGAGGCCCTGGAGACCGGGACCCGGTTCGGCTCGGCCCGGGTCGTGGACCGCGTCCGCTCGTTCAGACGGCGCTACAGAGGGCCGCAGGCCGCGTGTGTCCGAGACCTCGACGACCGCCTCGCACTGCTCGTGAACGCCGTCCCTGCATCTGGGTACAAAGGCGGCTAAACGAACAGCAGGGAGGGTGACGTGATCCGCATCGGCATCACCGGCCATCGCAACCTGACCCCCGGTGTGGGCGACGCCGTCGCCGCCCTCATCGACTCGCACCTGGAACCCTACGGATGCGACCTGGTGGGCCTCTCCTGCCTGGCCGACGGGGCCGACACCCTGTTCGCCGCCGCAGTCCTGGACGCCGGGGCCCCGCTCGAGGCGATCGTGCCCGCCCGGGAGTACCGCGACGGGCTCCCCGCCGGACACCACCCGCTCTACGACCGCCTGCTCGCCCAGGCCGTCCTCGTCCACACGCTGCCGCACGTGGAGTCCACGCCCCGGGCGCACCTGGAGGCGGGCCGCCTCCTGGTGGAACGCTGCGACCAGCTCGTCGCGGTGTGGGACGGCGAGCCCGCCCGCGGCCCCGGCGGCACCGCCGACATCGTCGCCTACGCCCGCTCCCTGCACCGCCCGGTGTCCGTCCTGTGGCCCGAGGGCGCCCGCAGGTGAGGGCGGCGGGCGGGGAGGGGCGGGGGCG
Source organism: Nocardiopsis changdeensis (assembly GCF_018316655.1). Lineage (GTDB taxonomy): Bacteria > Actinomycetota > Actinomycetes > Streptosporangiales > Streptosporangiaceae > Nocardiopsis > Nocardiopsis changdeensis. The sequence goes on from NZ_CP074133.1 coordinate 4,651,457, forward strand.
GCGTCACGGCGCCGCCCGGCTCACTCCCGGCCGGACATGGCCGCGTTGACGTCGGCGGCGCGCAGCACCCCGTGCACCGCGCCGTCGGCGTCCACCACCAGGTACTCCGGAAGCGGATGGGAGGTCAGGCGCTCCAGCATCTCCTCCCCCTCCAGGTCCAGCGGGAGCACCGAGTGGGCGGTCAGCGCCCGCGCCACCTCCGCCACGGGCACCCACGCCCGCCGCGCGTCGGTGACCTCCGCGGCCAGCCCGGGATGCACCACCGCCGTCGGCGTGCCCTCGGAGTCGGTCACCACCAGGGCCGTCGCCCCGATCACCGCGGCCCGCCGCTCGGCCTCGGCCAGCGGGGTGTCGGCCGGGACCGCCAGCGCCGCCCGTGCCAGGTCGCGGACCCGCAGCCCCGGCACCCGCGAGCGCACCCGCGCGGCCCGCAGGGAGTCGGTGGCCCCCATCCACATGAACCCGCCCAGCACCAGGCCCCAGACCGTGCCCCACGGGTTGAGGGCGCCGGCGGCCCACCCCAGCAGCAGCGGCACCGCCACCACCACCAGGGCCAGCACCCGGCCGCCCCAGGCCGCCGCCACGCTGCCCGCCAGCGGCCGCCCGGTCAGCTTCCACACCGCGGCCCGCACCAGCCGCCCGCCGTCCAGCGGCAGCCCCGGCAGCAGGTTGAACACACCCACCAGCAGGTTGGCCACCCACAGCTGGAACAGCAGCTCGCCCACCACCGAGAACGGGTCCGCCAGCCGGAACAGCCCGTACGCCCCGGCCGCGATCAGCAGGGAGAACAGCGGTCCCGCGAACGCGATCCAGAACTCCCGCCCCGGCGTGGGCGCCTCCTTCTCGATCTCGGAGACCCCGCCCAGCACGTACAGCACGATCCGCCGCACCGGCAGCCCGTACCGCCGGGCCACCACCGAGTGCGCCAGCTCGTGCACCAGCACCGACGCGTACAGCAGCAGCGCGAACACGAACGCCATCGCATAGGAGAACACCGACGGCAGGGCCAGGCGGTCCTGCACGATCCCGCCGTACACCAGGGTGATGAGGACCGCCACCACCCACCAGGACGCGGTGACGTACACGGGGACCCCGAAGGGCCGGCCCAGGAGCAGTCCGTTGGAGCGGTCGCGGGGCGCGGGACGATCGTTGCCGGTGGTCACGCCCCCAAGGTTACGGGGCCGTGCCGCGCCCGGCACGCGGGCCCGGCACCACAGGGCCTGCGCGCACGGGTGTCGTCTGTCACGCCCTTCTCATAGGCTCACGTGTATGACCACCGTGCTCCTGCCGTCCGCGCTCTCGCCCTCCCGGGCGTCGGACTTCCTCCAGTGCCCGCTGCTCTTCCGGTTCCGCACCATCGACCGGCTCCCGGAGGCACCGAGCGCGGCGGCCCTGCGCGGCACCCTGGTCCACGCCTGCCTGGAGCGCCTGTACGAGCTGCCCGCCGAGACCCGCACCCCCCGCACCGCGATCGGCCTGGTCGACCCCCAGTGGAACAGGCTCCGGGAGAAGCGCCCCGAGGTGGAGTCGCTGTTCGCCGACGAGGCCGCCCGCGACGCCTGGCTGGAGTCCGCCCGCGACCTGGTCCGCCGCTACTTCGACCTGGAGAACCCCACCGCCCTGGAACCGCGCGAGCGCGAGATGCGCATCTCGGTGGAGCTGCCCACCGGCCTGCGGCTGCGCGGCTACGTCGACCGCCTCGACGTGGCCCCCGACGGGCGCATCCGCGTCGTCGACTACAAGACCGGCAAGTCCCCCTCCCCGCGCTTCGAGGACAAGGCCAAATTCCAGATCTTCTTCTACGCGGTGATGATCTGGCGCGACCTGGGCGTGGTCCCCACCCGGCTGCAGCTGGTCTACCTGGGCGGGGACGGGGCGATCCGCTGGTACGACCCCACCGAGGACGAGCTGCGCGCCGCCGAGGCCGAGATCTCCGACATCTGGGCCCGGATCGAGGCGGCCGGCCGCGCCGGGGTCTGGGAGCCGAAGAAGAGCAGGCTCTGCGACTGGTGCGAGCACCAGGCCATCTGCCCGGCCTTCGGCGGCACCCCTCCGCCGCTGCCCACCTCCCTGCCCCCGGGGGCCTGACGTCGCGCACCGTCCCCGCCGGGCACCCCGGATGCGGCACAATCGGCCTGTGCCCGTCTCAGTGCTGCTGGTCGACGACCAGCCCCTCGTCCGCGCCGGCTTCCGGATGATCCTGGAGGCCGCGCCGCACCTGTCGGTGGTCGGCGAGGCCTCCGACGGCCGCGAGGCGGTGGAGGCGGCCCGCAGGCTGCTGCCCGACGTCGTCCTCATGGACGTGCGCATGCCCGGCATGGACGGCGTCGAGGCCACCCGCCGCATCGTCGAGCGCTCGCGCTCCCTGGACCAGGACGTCCGGGTGCTGGTGCTCACCACCTTCGACCTCGACGAGTACGCGGTGGGCACCCTGCGGGCGGGCGCCCACGGGTTCCTGCTCAAGGACTCCCCGCCCGAGGAGCTGGTCGCGGCGGTGGAGACCGTCGCCTCCGGCGGCGCCGTGGTCTCCCCCCAGGTGCTGGAGCGGCTGCTGGCCCGGTACGCCCCGCTGCTGCCCGCCCCCGACGGCTCCGGGGACGCGGCCCCCGACCCCCTCACCGACCGCGAGCGCGAGGTGCTGCGGCTGGTCGCCCGCGGCTGGTCCAACTCCGAGATCGCCGCGCATCTGATCGTCGGCGAGACCACCGTCAAGTCGCACGTGGGCCGCATCCTCACCAAGCTCGGCCTGCGCGACCGCGTGCAGGCCGTGGTGCACGCCTACGAGAGCGGGCTGGTGCGCCCCGGGGAGCGGGACGGATGACCCCCGATCCGCCCCCGCGGCCCCCGGCGCGTTCAGCCGCACGGGCCCGTCCGGCTTGGGAGGATGATCCGGTGATCGAACTCACCGGTACCCGGTCCCCGGGCGGGCGAACCCGAGCCGACGGGCCCGCGTCCCCTGAAGGGGTCGTGAACACCGGGTCGACCGCCGCCGGGCGGCGGCGGGAAGGGGAGGACGGACATGGGGGACAAGCGGGGCCGCCCGCCGTCGGGTGAGGACCGCATGCTCAGCCGGATGCGCGACTGGCGCGCCCGGCACGAACGCGACCTGGCCCCGGACGAGGAGGAGGACGAGCGCCCCCTCCCCGACGCCCGGGCCATCGACCTGGTGCTGCGGGTCGGCGAGCTGATGCTCGCCAGCGGGGAGGGCACCGAGGCCGTCAGCGAGGCGATGCTCAGCCTCACGGTGGCCTTCAACCTGCCCCGTTCGGAGGTGTCGGTCACCTTCACCACCATCACCCTGTCCACGCACCCGGGCGGCGACCAGCCGCCCATCACCGGCGAGCGCGTGGTGCGCCGCCGCTCCCTGGACTACTTCCGGGTCAACGAGCTCCACACGCTGGTGCAGCAGGCCGCCCTGGGCCTGCTGGAGCTGGAGGACGCCGCAGCCAGGCTGGAGCACATCCGGCGGGCCCGCATGCCCTACCCCAACTGGGTGATCGTGGTCGGGTTCGGGCTGATCGCCTCCAGCGCCAGTGTGATGATGGGCGGCGGCCTCATCGTGGCGACGGTGGCGTTCCTGGCGGCGGTGCTGGGCGACCGCACGTCGGTGTTCCTGGCCCGGCGCGGGGTCGCCGAGTTCTACCAGATGACCGCCGCGGCGATGGTCGCGGCGACCATCGGCGTGGGGCTGCTGTGGGTGAGCCACGAGCTGGAGCTGGGGCTCCAGGCGGGGGCGATCATCACCGGCAACATCATGGCGCTGCTGCCCGGGCGCCCGCTGGTGGCCAGCCTCCAGGACGGGATCAGCGGCAGCTACGTGTCGGCGGCGGCCCGGCTGCTGGAGACGTTCTTCATCCTGGGCGCGATCGTGTCCGGGGTGGGCGCGGTCGCGTACACGGCGGTGCGCCTGGGCGTGTCCATCGACCTGGACGCCCTGCCCTCGGCGGGCACCGCCATGGACCCGCCCGTACTGCTGGGCGCGGCCGGGATCGCGATCGCGTTCGCGGTGTCGCTGGCGGTGCCGCCCCGGATGCTGGTGACCATCGGCCTGCTGGGCGTGATGATCTGGGTGATCTACGCGGGCATGCGGGCGGTGTTCGAGGTGCCGCCGGTCGTGGGCACCGTCGTGGGCGCGGTGGCCGTGGGGGTGGTGGGCCACTGGCTGGCCCGGCGCACCCGCCGCCCGGTGCTGCCCTACCTGGTGCCGTCGATCGCGCCCCTGCTGCCGGGCAGCCTGCTGTACCGGGGGCTGATCGAGTTCACCCAGGGCACGGCGGTGGCGGGCCTGCTCTCGCTGGTGGAGGCGGTCATGGTCGGCCTGGCGCTGGGCGCCGGGGTGAACCTGGGCGGCGAGCTGGTGCGGGCGTTCCAGCGCGGCGGCCTGGCCGGGGCCGGGATGCGCAGCCGTCCGGCGGCGCGCCGGACCCGGGGCGGCCAGGGGTACTGACCCCGCACGATCCGGCCGAAGGTGATGCGAACCACAGGCGGTCCGCGGGTATCTCACCGTGTGAGAGCGGACGACGACACCGACCGCGTGTTTTCGCCCCGAAACGCGACAAGCATGTGATGTGAGCCACTATTCTTGGCGTCAGCTCAATGACGAGTCCCTAGCGAAAGGCCGATCCCATGTGCAGCCACGAACCCGCCTGCCCGTCCTTCGAGGACACCGACCGCGAGGCCGCGCGCGTCGTGTCCAGTCACCCGGAACAGGGCTGGAGCCTGCTCTGCAACGGCGTCGTCCTTTTCGACGACACCGGTGAGCTGCTGCCCGACGGCGCCGTCGTCGCCCCGCACCGCCCCCGCGTCCTGGCCGCCTGACCGCGAACGCCCGACCACCACCGCCCCCACCGGTCCCCCGACGGGCCGGACGAACCCCGCCCGGGAGCAGAGCCCCCGGGCGGCGGTACGCGCGGACCGCTCCGCGGCCCGCGGCCTCACAGGCCCTCGGGCCAGTCCTCGGGCAGCAGGTCGCGCTCACCGGTGGCCTCCGCCAGCCGCCGCCGCAGGTCCGCGTGCAGGCCCGGACCCCACACCAGTTCGTCGGGGGTGCGCACCGCCTGGACCAGCGCCTCCCGCAGCCGCGCCGGGTTCGCCTCCCCCTCCAGCGCGGGCAGCGCCGCCAGGGCGTGCATCCGCGTCAGCACCGCGAACAGCTCCGCCGCCAGCGCCGGCGCGCTGGCCGTGGCCACCGCCTCCGTCAGGTAGGGCTCCCACCAGGGCTCCCCGTCCTCCTCGCCCCCGTGGGCGAACCCGCGCCGCAGCCGGGCGCCGACCTCCTCTGCGGTGGCGTCCCCGAGGTCGCGCAGTCCGCCGCGCCACACCCCGGCGGCCCCCTCGGCGTCCCCGCGCAGCGCCAGCAGGCCGGCCAGCAGCTCCACGGCGGCCCCGGCGGTCGGCGGGGCGGCCGGCTCCCCGCCCTCCCCGGGCGGTTCGAGGACCGCGTCCAGGTCGGCGATGGCGTGTTCGAGGTGGGCGGCGGCGCGCAGCAGGCGCAGCTCCGGGTCCTCGGCCGCGGACAGCCCCCGGTCGGCGGCGCTCAGGGCGGCGCCCGGCGCCCCCCGGCCCAGCAGCCTCCCGGCCAGGTCCCGGGCGGCCTCGGCCACGGTCTCGGCGTGCAGCCGCTCCGCCCGCTCGGGCGGCGGGGCCAGCGCCGCCTCCCAGTGCTCCTCGGCGGCCCCGGGGTCGCCGCGCTCCTCGGCCGCGCGGGCCAGCCCGTAGTGGGCGACGGCGGCGTGCCCGGAACCGCCCAGGTCCAGCAGGCGGCGCCAGACCCGCTCGGCCTCAACGCCCTCGCCGTCCTGCTCCAGCGACAGCGCCAGGTGGTGGGCGGCCCGGGGCGCGTGCCGGGCGTCGCCCGTGTCCAGGGCCCGGCGGGCGGCGTCGCGCGCGGCGGCGGTGTCGCCGCGGCCGTCCTCGACCACGGCCAGGCCCAGCAGCGCTCGGGCCAGCACGTCCGGGGGCGGGTCGGCGGCGACGGCGCCGCGGTAGAGCTCGGCGGCGCGGTCGAGGTGGCCGCTCTCGGCCAGGTCGCGGGCCTGGTCGCACAGACCGGCCGCCTCCGACGCCGAGGGCGCGGGTCCGGCGGGGGCGTCCCGGGGGTCGACGGCCCGCGGCCGGGGGTCGACGGGGCCGCCGTGGCGTGCGGAGGGTCCGGACGTCGTGGTCATGCTGGGCGCTTTCCGGTGGGGGTCCGCGCGGTGGGACACGCGGGTGTCGCCGCAACTCTAACGCGCGCGACGGCGGCGGGAGAGGGCCGTGGGGGCCGGTGTCGCCCTTCGGGGCGCGTGTGCCCCGTGGGAGCCCGGAAGCCTCACCTTTATGTCGTAGATTTTCCTTATGTCCGAATAGGGGGCTCCGTCCGGATCCGGACGGAGCCCCCCGCGCCCTACCGGGCCGGACTACAGCTCGAAGGCCTCCGGCGGCGGGCAGGAGCACACCAGGTTCCGGTCACCGTAGGCCTGGTCGATGCGGCCCACCGGCGGCCAGTACTTGTCGCGGCGCAGCGACGGCACCGGGTAGGCGGCGTCCGCGCGGGTGTACCCGTGGGTCCACTCGTCGGCCGTGACCTCCTCCGCCGTGTGCGGGGCGTTCTTGAGCGGGTTGTCCTCGGCGTCCCACTCCCCCGCCGCCACCCTGTCGATCTCCCCGCGGATGGCGATCATCGCCTCGACGAACCGCTCCAGCTCCGCCAGGTCCTCGCTCTCGGTGGGCTCCACCATGAGCGTCCCGGCCACCGGGAACGACATCGTCGGGGCGTGGAAGCCGTAGTCCATCAGCCGCTTGGCCACGTCCTCGTTGCTGATGCCGCTCGCCTTCTGCAGCGGGCGGATGTCGATGATGCACTCGTGCGCGACCAGGCCGTCCGCGCCGGTGTAGAGCACCGGGTAGTACGGCTCCAGGCGCTTGGCCACGTAGTTCGCCGACAGCACGGCGACCTCGGTGGCGGTGCGCAGCCCCTCGCCGCCCATCATCCGCACGTACGCCCAGGAGATCGGCAGGATGCCGGCCGAGCCGAACGGCGCCGCCGACACCGGGCCCACGCCCGTGTGCGGGCCCGCCTCGGGCTGGCCCGGGTGGTTGGGCAGGAACGCCGCCAGGTGCGAGCGGACCGCGACCGGGCCCACGCCCGGGCCGCCGCCGCCGTGCGGGATGCAGAAGGTCTTGTGCAGGTTCAGGTGGCTGACGTCGGCCCCGAACTCGCCCGGCTTGGCCCAGCCCACCAGCGCGTTCAGGTTGGCGCCGTCGACGTACACCTGACCCCCGGCCTCGTGGACCAGGCGGCACACCTCGGTGATGGTGTCCTCGTACACGCCGTGCGTGGACGGGTAGGTCACCATGATCGCGGCCAGCGCGTCGGCGTGCTTCGCGATCTTGGCCTTGAGGTCGTCCACGTCGATGTTGCCGCCCTCGTCGCAGGCCACCACGGCCACGCGCATGCCCGCCATCACCGCGCTGGCGGCGTTGGTGCCGTGCGCGGAGCTGGGGATCAGGCACACGTCGCGGTGGTCGTCGCCGCGCGAGCGGTGGTAGCCGCGGATGGCCAGCAGGCCGGCGAACTCGCCCTGGGAGCCGGCGTTGGGCTGCAGGGACACCGCGTCGTAGCCGGTGATCTCGGCCAGCCAGGACTCCAGGTCGCGGATGAGCGCCACCGAGCCGGCCGCCTGGTCCAGCGGGGCCAGCGGGTGCAGGCCCGCGAACTCCGGCCAGGTGATCGACTCCATCTCAGTGGTGGCGTTGAGCTTCATGGTGCACGAGCCCAGCGGGATCATCGTGCGGTCCAGGGCCAGGTCGCGGTCCGACAGCCTGCGCATGTAGCGCAGCAGCGAGGTCTCGCTGCGGTGGGTGTTGAACACCGGGTGGTCGAGGTAGTCCACCCCGCGCGCCAGGTCCCCGGGCACGCGGTCGGCGTCCTCGTCCACGGCCACGGCGGCCTTGGGGCCGTGCCCCGCCCCGCCGAACGCCTCGGCCAGCGCGGCCAGGTCGGCGGCGGTCGTGGTCTCGTCGACGCTGACGCCGACGGTCGAGGCGTCCACGCGCAGCAGGTTGAACCCGGCGGCCAGGGCGCTCTCCACGACCCGGTCGGCGCTGGGCACCCGCACCCGCAGGGTGTCGAAGAACGCACCGTGGACCACCTCGAAGCCGCGCTCGGCCAGGGCGTCGGCCAGCGCCGCGGTGCGGGTGTGCACCTGGCGGGCGATCGCGCGCAGGCCGTGGGGGCCGTGGTAGACGGCGTACATCCCGGCCATGACGGCCAGCAGCACCTGCGCGGTGCAGATGTTGCTGGTGGCCTTCTCGCGGCGGATGTGCTGCTCGCGGGTCTGCAGGGCCAGGCGGTAGGCCGGGCGGCCCGCGGTGTCCACCGAGACGCCGACCAGGCGGCCCGGGATCTGGCGGCGCAGCTTCTCGGCGACCGACATGTAGCCGGCGTGCGGGCCGCCGAAGCCGAGGGGGACGCCGAAGCGCTGGGTGGAGCCGACGGCGATGTCCGCGCCCAGGGAGCCGGGGCTGCGCAGCAGGGTCAGCGCGAGGATGTCGGCGGCGACCACGGCCAGGGCGCCGCGCTCGTGGGCGGCGGCGATGACCGCGCCCGGGTCGCGCACCGCACCGCTGGAGGCCGGGTACTGGACCAGGACGCCGAAGGCGTCACCCTCGGGCAGGCCCCGGGAGAGGTCGGCGACGACGACCTCGATGCCCAGCGGCTCGGCGCGGGTGCGCAGCACCTGGAGGGTCTGCGGGAAGACGTCGGAGTCGACGACGAAGACGTCGGCCCTGCTCTTGGAGGCGCGGCGGGCCAGGGTCATGGCCTCGGCGGCGGCGGTGGCCTCGTCCAGCAGGGAGGCGCCGGTGACGGGCAGGCCGGTGAGGTCGGAGACCATGGTCTGGAAGTTGATGAGGGCCTCGAGGCGGCCCTGGGAGATCTCCGGCTGGTAGGGCGTGTACGCCGTGTACCAGGCCGGGTTCTCCATGATGTTGCGCAGGATCACCGGCGGGGTGAAGGTGCCGTAGTAGCCCTGGCCGATGAGGGGCTTGACGACGGTGTTGCGGTCGGCGAGCGCGCGCAGCTCCGCGAGGGTCTCGGCCTCGCCGATGGCCTCGGGCAGGTCCAGGTCCGCGCTGCGTCCGGGGGCGCTGAGGATGGACGCGGGGACGGCGGCGGCCATGAGCTCGGCGGTGGAGCCGTAGCCGACCGTCTTGAGCATCTCCTCGACGGCGCCGGGCGCGGGTCCGACGTGGCGGTCGGCGAACACCCGGGCGGGCGCGCCGGGGACGTTCACGGGCTGGTCGGACACGGAGACCTCCTGGTGACAGGGCCGATGCGGATCGGCGGTGTTCCTCACGGTCTCCCCCTCTGTCACCGGGCACGGCGGCGCCCAGGCTTCAGAGCGGCCTTCTCCGCACGGTCCGTGGTGCCTGAGAGGTTACTGGGGAGTATTGCCCCGTCGGCGCCCCTGGGTCAGGGGTCTCTCCCGCGCGGTATCGACAGCCTGCTGACGCTGTGTTCACTTGTACGGACAGGGCGAATGTCGGTTTTCATCCCTGTTGTGGTTACGACCGTACTCGATCACATCGCCACAGGCCGAGTCCCCCCGCGCGTTCCGCGCGCCTCGCGCGCCCGGGCGCAACGAGGGCCCGTGCGGCCGTCCCTCCGCACGGACCCTCCACCGTCCTCTCTCGGACGGTCCCCGGCGGGGCCTTCGCGCGGCCCCGCACTCCTCTCTCGGACAGTCGCACCGCCCCCGCCCCGAGAACACACCGTGTCCCGCATCACACCCAGACCCGGGGTGGAAAAGGGGGGAGCCCGTGCGGCCGTCCCTCCGCACGGGCTCCTTCTCCCATCCCTCTCGGACAGGGTTCGAGGAGGGCTTCGCACGGCCGTCCTCCGCACGAAGCCCTCGACTCTCACTCTTTCATCCCTCTCGGACGATCCGCAGCCACACCGCCGTGTCGGACGGCAACCGATCGCCCTCCAGGGGCCCGCTGGCCACCAGCACCCCCCGGTGCGCGGGCAGGTCCGCGGGGTCCCCGCCCAGGTTGACGACACAGGCCACGTCGCCGCGGGCGAACGCCAGCACCTCCTCGGGCGCCTCCAGCCAGCGCATCCCCGGGCCGTCGGCGGGCGGGGCGCCCAGGGCGGGTTCGGCCCGGCGCACCGCCAGCGCCCGGCGGTACAGGCGCAGCATGCCGTCGGGGTCGGCGGCCTGGGCCGCGGCGGTGCGCGCCGCCCAGCCCGCGGGCTGCGGCAGCCACGGATCGGCCGCGCCCGGCGGCCCGAACCCGAACGGCGGCCCCTCCCCCGACCACGGCAGCGGCACCCGGCAGCCGTCCCGCCCCCGGTCCGCGCCGCCCGAGCGGACGAACACCGGGTCGTCGATCAGCTCCTCCGGGACGTCCACTTCCTCCAGGCCCAACTCCTCGCCCTGGTAGACGTACACCCCGCCGGGCAGCGCCATCGCGAGCAGCGCCGCCGCCCGCGCCCGCCGGGTGCCCAGCTCCAGGTCCACGGGCTCGCCGTGGCGGCGGTCCGCGAACGAGAACCCGGTGTCCCCCGCCCTCCCGTACCGCGTGACGTGCCGGGTCACATCGTGGTTGGACAGCACCCACGTGGCGGGCGCCCCCACCGGGGCGTGCGCGGCCAGGGTCCGGTCGATGACCGCCCGCAGCGCCTTGGGCTCCCAGGGGCAGCTGAGGAAGTCGAAGTTGAACGCGCTGTGCAGCTCGTCGGCCCGCAGGTACCGGGCGAACCGCTCCGGGTCGGGCAGCCACATCTCCCCCACGAACACCCGGTCGGGCCCGTAGGACTCGGCGATCCGCCGCCACCGCCGGAACACCTCGTGCACCCCGTCGCGGTCGGAGAACGCGCTCTCGTCCCCCTCCGGGACGTCGGGCAGCCCCGGGTCCTTGACCATCCCGTCGGCCACGTCGACGCGGAACCCGTCCACCCCCCGGTCGAACCAGAACCGCAGGATCGCGTCGAACTCCTCGCGCACCCGCGGGTTCTCCCAGTTCAGGTCGGGCTGCTGCGCCGAGTACAGGTGCAGGTACCACTCCCCCGGGCTCCCGTCGGCCTCGGTGACCCGGGACCAGGCGGGGCCGCCGAACCGGGACCGCCAGTTGTTGGGCGGCAGTTCCCCGCTCTCGCCCCGGCCGGGCCGGAACCAGAACAGCGAGCGCTCGGCCGAGCCCGGCCCGGCCGCCAGCGCCTCCCGGAACCACACGTGCTCGCTGGAGCAGTGGTTGGGCACGATGTCGATGATCACCCGGATGCCGCGCTCGTGGGCGGCGGCGATGAGCCGGTCGGCCAGGTCCAGGTCGCCGTACACGGGCGCGATGTCGGTGTAGTCGGCCACGTCGTACCCGCCGTCGGCGAGCGGCGACGGGTACCACGGGCTCATCCACAGCGCGTCGACCCCCAGCTCCGCCAGGTGGTCGATCTCCCGCAGCACCCCGGCGAGGTCGCCGACGCCGTCGCCGTCGCCGTCGGCGAAGCTGCGCGGGTAGATCTGGTAGATGGCGGCGCCGCGCCACCAGTCCGGGTCGTGGTGTCCGGTCACGTTGCGGTGTCCTTGTCGTCGGAGGGGTCGGGAGGGACGGTCATCCCTTGAGCGCGCCGGCGGAGAGCCCGGCGATCACCTGGCGCTGGAACACCAGGAACAGGGCGAGCACCGGCAGGCTGGAGACGACCATCCCGGCGATGAGGAGGTTGAGCGGCATCTCGGTGGAGATCCGCGCCAGGTGGACGGTGATGGTCTGCACCAGCGGGTCCTGGAGCACCACCAGCGGCCAGACGAAGTCCTTCCAGGCGGCGACGATCGCCAGGATCGACACCACCGCCAGGATCGGCCGCGACAGCGGCAGCACGATCCGCAGCATGATCTGGGCGGGCCCGGCCCCGTCCAGCCGGGCGGCCTCCACCAGTTCGGCGGGGACGCGGTCGAAGAACTGCTTGAGCACGAACACGTTGAACGCGTTGGCGGCCATCGGCAGCCACACCGCCCAGGGCGTGTTGAGCAGGTTGACCCCGATCAGCGGCACGTCCGCGACGGTGAGGTAGGTGGGGACGAGCAGCGCGGCGGCCGGGAGCATGAGGGTCGCCAGCATCATCCCCAGGACGGCGTTGCCCAGCACGGGGCGCAGCCGCGACAGCGAGTAGGCGGCCGGCACGGCCACCCCCAGCTGGAACAGCCAGGCGCCGCCCACCACCACGAACGTGTTCCACAGGTACCGGCCCAGGTCCAGGGTCTCCCAGGCGAGGAGGTAGGTTTCGGGCCGCCACTCCTGCGGCAGCAGGGTGGGCGGGGTGCGGACCAGTTCGGCGGGGGGTTTGAGGGAGCCGCTCACCGCCAGCAGCATCGGCCCCAGGAACACCACGGTGAACAGGACGATCACCAGGAGCAGGACCACCCGGTAGCCGATCCTGCCCCGGGGGCTGTTGAGGGTGAGCGGGGAGACGAGGGTGCGCTCCCCGGTGCGCGCGGGCGGGCCGCCGCGGGCCCGCCGGGGACGGGTCGGGATCATGGCTCTCCTTCGGGGGGCGGGTCAGCGGGCGCGGGTGGCCCACAGGTACAGGGCGGAGAACACGGCCAGGACCGCGAAGAGCATGAGGCTCAGGGCCGCGGCCGCGCCGAAGTCGCCGAAGGTGAAGGCGTAGCGGTAGATGAGCAGCAGGACCGTGGTGGTGGCCCCCTCGGGTCCGCCGCCGGTGAGGATGTAGGGCTCGACGAACACCTGCATGGTCGCCACGACCTGGAGCAGCAGGAGCACGAGGATCACGAACCGCATGTGCGGGATGGTCACCGACCACACCCGCTGGAGCAGCCCGGCCCCGTCGAGTTCGGCCGCCTCGTACAGCTCGCCGGGGACGGCCTGGAGGCCGGCCAGGTAGATGAGGGTCGCGGTGCCCAGGTTGGCCCAGGTGGAGACGATGACGAGCGAGATCATCGCGGTGTCGGCGGAGTTGGTCCACTCCAGCCCGGGCAGGCCCACCGCGCGCAGCGCCCCGTTGAGCAGGCCGGGGCCGGGGTCGTAGAACCACTTCCACAGCAGCGCCGACACGATCGGCGGCAGCATCACCGGCAGGTAGACGACCAGCCGCAGGTACCCGCGGGCGTGCCTGAGCTCGTTGAGGACGAGCGCCAGCACGAACGGCAGCGCGAAGCCGAAGACCAGGGCCAGCAGGGTGAACCGCGCGGTGTTGGCCCAGGCGGTGGCGAACAGCGGGTCCTCGGCGAGGGTCCGGAAGTTCTCCAGTCCCACCCACACCGGGTCGGTGACGAAGTTGACCTGTTGGAAGGCCAGCGCGACGCCCCGGGTGACCGGATACCAGGAGAAGACGGCGAAGCAGAGGATCGCGGCGGACAGGAAGGCGTAGGCGACGGCGTTCTCGGCGACGCGGCGGCGCAGTGCCCCGGCCGGCCGGCGGGGGGCGCGGGCCGGGGTCGGCGGTGCCGGCGGCGCGGGAACGGTCGCGGTGCCGGTTTCGGGCATGGCGGGCTCCGTGGGGACGGGGCGGCGGCCCGGGGTGCGGGCCGCCGCCGGGGGCGGGGGCGTCACTCCAGGACGGCGTCGATCTCGTCGCTCGCGGTGGCGAGCAGCTCGTCGATGTCGGCGTCCTCGCGGGTCAGCACCGCCTGCATGGCCGTGTCGAGGATCGCGTAGACCTGCTGGGCCTGCGGGGGCTCGACGAAGCCGGGGATGTCGGGCTGGGCGTCCACGAAGGTCTGGTAGTTGTCCAGCGGGACGTTGGCGTTGGCCTCCTTCAGGGCCAGCTGCTCCTCGCGGGTGCCGCCGACCCAGATGTCGGGCGTGGGCGCCATCGGCAGGCCGACCGGGGAGCCCAGTTCGAGGGCGTCGTCGATCATCTCCTGGAACCGGTCGGGCTCCAGGAACTTCCACTGGAGCCAGGTCAGGCCCGCCTCGATCTGCTCGGGGGTGAGCCCGGCCCTGAACATGTAGCCCTCGCCGCCGATCAGCGTGCCCTGCTGCTCGGGCATGGGGGCCAGGCCGTAGTCGTCGTAGTCGCCCTCGAAGTTGTCGACGATGGGCTTGAGGTTGTCGGGCGCGCCGATGTACATCCCCAGGGTCCCCGCGCCCATCATGCGCTGGAGGTCCTCGAACTCCAGCATCTGCCGGTCGCCCATGGAGCCGTCCTCCCAGCGCATAGCGTGGAGGGTCTCCAGGATCTCCCGACCCTGGGCGCCGTCGACGTTCGCGGTCATGGTGCCGCGGTCGACGGTCTCGGCGCCCAGGGAGTTCATCCAGGCGTTGAAGTGCCAGCCGCCCTGGTTGTTGGTGCTCAGCTCGGCGAAGCCGACATGGTCCCCGCCCAGGTCGCTGATGGCGTCGGCGGCCTCGCGGACCTCCTCCCAGGTGGTGGGCGGGGAGTCGGGGTCCAGTCCGGCCTCCTCGAACAGGGTCCGGTTGTAGACCAGGCCCATCGAGTAGTTGGCGGTGGGCAGCCCGTACAGGCGGCCCTCCTCGTCGCGGAACACGTCGAGCAGCCCGGGCTGGATCCGGTCGGTGATGCCCAGGGCCTCGGCCTGCTCGGTGATGTCGGAGACCTGGCCGCGCTCGATGAGCGCGGCGGGGTCGGTGAAGTAGACGTAGAAGACGTCCTCCAGCTGCCCTCCGGCGAGCTTGGTCTGGAACGTCGCGGGGTCCATGAACCCCTCGCGGGGGTCGATGCGGATGTCCTCGTGGAGGGAGTGGAACTCCTCCACGTCGTCGTCGAAGATCGCCCGCTCGACCGGCTTGGTCCGCTCCGGCTGGCCGTTGACGACGATCGTGACGGTGCCGTCGGCGGCCGGGGCGTCGGAGCCGCAGGCGGTGACGCCCACCGCCAGGGCGACGGCGGCGGCCGCGAGTGCGGTGCGCCGGGGAACTGCGACACGGTGTGTGCCCATAACCTGCTCGTTCCTTTCCGGCTCCTCCCCCGGGGAAGCCATGTGGTGGTGCCGGAACGATAAAACAGCCGGACACACTTCTGCAAGAAACGAACATGAGCTTGCAAATCAGCTACACAGCCTGGAAATACAGGCATAATGCGAGCTGAATCACACAGGGGAGTCGAGCGAACCCGCCTAACGAAGGCGTAACGAAGCCCCGCGGAACCGCCCGGACGGGGACATCGGGCACACGGGGGTCCCGGACACGACAGAGGGGGCGTGCGCGACCGCGCACGCCCCTCCGGGGATCCCGTGTCTCAGCCCCGGACGGCCGCCCTCTCGCCCCGGGGGCCGCCGTCCGGGAGGGCCGGGGCCGGGCCCGCCGAGGCCCGCACCACCAGCTCCGGCTCGAACATCAGCTCCTCGCGGGAGACCCGGCCGCCGTCGATCCACCGGGCCAGCACCTCCACCGCCGACCGGCCCATCGCCTCGATCGGCTGGCGCACCGTGGTCAGCGGCGGATCGGTGCAGGCCATCAGCGGGGAGTCGTCGTACCCGACGATCGACACGTCCCCGGGCACCGACAGCCCGCGCCGCCGGACCGCGCGCACCGCCCCCAGCGCCATCACGTCGCTGGCGCACAGGATCCCGGTGACCCCGCGCTCCAGCAGCCGCTCGGCGGCGGCCCGGCCGTTCTCCATCGAGTACAGGGCGTGCTCCACCGGGGGCGGCGGGCCGTCGCCGAAGCAGGAGCGCAGCGCCGCCCGCTTGCGCTGGGAGGGGACGTGGTCGGGCGGGCCCGCCACCAGGCCGATGCGCTCGTGGCCCAGCGCCCGCAGGTGGGCGACCACCTGCTCGACGGCGACCGCGTCGTCGCAGGCCACCCGGGGGAAGTCCAGGGAGTCGACGGCCGCGTTGACGAGCACCGTGGGCAGGTTGCGCTCGTGCAGGTCGGCGTAGTGGTCGTGGGCTGCGTCGCCCTGGGCGTACAGCCCGCCGGCGAAGATGATGCCCGAGACCTGCTGGGACAGCAGCAGCGAGACGTAGTCGGCCTCGGTGACCCCGCCGGCCGTGCGCGTGCACAGCACCGGGGCGAAGCCGCGCCGGGCCAGTTCGGTGGCCATGACCTCGGCCAGGGCGGGGAAGATGGGGTTCTGGAGTTCGGGCAGCACCAGGCCCACCAGGCGTGCGCGCTCGCCGCGCAGCTGGGTGGGGCGCTCGTAGCCGAGGACGTCAAGGGCGGTCAGGACGGCTTCGCGCGTACCGGGGGACACTCCGGGCTTGCCGTTGAGGACCCGGCTGACCGTGGCCTCGCTGACCCCGACCTTCTCGGCGACCTCCGCGAGTCGACGTTTCATGCCCCTAAGGTACGGCATGGAACGCAAGCGGCTTGCATCCGCTTGCAGGAATCGTCATCGGCTTGCGGTGCTCGGCGCGGAGCCCGGGTCAGCCGGTGCGGCGCTCCTTGCGCCGGCGGGCCAGCTCGTCCACCGGGGCCGCGGGCGGGGCGGGGGGCAGTTCGCCGCGCTCCTCGGCCGGGACCACGCCCAGCGCCTCCTCCAGCTCCCGCCAGACGTTGGCCAGCGCCAGCCCGAACATGCCCTGGCCGCGCTGCATGAGGTCGACGACCTCCTCGGGGGAGGTGCACTCGTAGACGCTGACGCCGTCGCTCATGAGGGTGATGCGGGCCAGCTCGGGGGCGGGGCGGCCGCGCAGGTGGTCCACGGCGGTGCGGATCTGTTGGAGGGATATCCCGGTGTCCAGCAGTCGCTTGGCCACCTTGAGCAGCAGGACGTCGGGGAGGCTGTACAGGGGGGCGTTGTGGGCACCGGTGTGCACGCTCGGCTCCACCAGGCCGGTTCTGGCCCAGTAGTCGAGCTGACGGTAGGTGATCCCGGCGGCCGTACAGGCCGCGGGACCCCGGTACCCGACGTCCATAGGCGGCGCCACCACGTCCTCTTCGCACGGTAGGCCCTGCTGCCCCGCTAGCCGCAGCGCGGACCGCCTGTCATGGGGTTCCCGCTTGCCGCTCGCTACCGCCACGCCGACCTCCGGCTTCTCGTCCCGCGGCGGTCTCGACAGGGGATGTCCACAGAGGGAACGGGTGCGCCGCGGGTTCCACTGCACCGACCGTAAGGCGGCCGGAGGGCAGCGTCAACGACACCCCTCGGCGCGTCGCCAAGTGCGCGCCCCCGGGTGCCGCGGAGCCGCGGTGGTCACGCCGTGTGCGCGCACCCCGTTTTTCGGCCCCGACCTCGACGTTCACTTCCCCGTCCCCAATCTAACACCGGCACCCCGGAACATCACCGCAGGTCGCGGCCGTGTTCCGGGGCGTCCCCGAGCGCCCGGCGCGGTTTCACTCCGTACGGCGCCCGAAATCCTCGGGCGTGATGTTGTCGAGGAATTCCCTGAACGCCTCGACCTGGTCCTCCTGCTCGTCCGGGATGGGCATCCCGGCCTCGTCGATCACGTCCTCGTGCGCGTAGATCGGCGTACCGGTCCGCAGCGCCAGCGCGATCGAGTCCGAGGGCCGGGCGCTGACCTCGGCACCGTTGCTGAACACGAGCTCGGCGTAGAAGATGCCGTCGTTCAGCCCGGTGATGTTGACCGTGGTGAGCTGGGTGTCCAGCGCGTCCAGCACGTCCCGGAACAGGTCGTGGGTGAGCGGCCGGGCCGGGACCACACCCTGCTGCGCGAGCGCGATCGCGGTCGCCTCCACCCCGCCGATCCAGATCGTGAGGTAGCGGTCCCCGTCGGATTCCTTGAGCAGGATTATCGGCTGGTTCGAGGGCATCTCAACCCGGACGCCGACGAACTCCATGTGCTTCACAGCGGCTCCGTCCCACGAGTCGTCATGCCGGATGGGCGCTCGTCCCTGTATCCCCCGTTGGATCAGGACCCGAGGGCGAAATCGGCACCCTTCGATACAAAGCTCTCCGGCGGCGGGGGGCCGCAAACCTACTCGGCCCCGGCCGCCGCCGTCAACGGTGCGCGTGCACGCCCGATACCGTTCCTCAGCGGCGCGGCTTGGTCAGCAGCACCATCCGGAACTTGCCGATCTGGATCTCGTCGCCGCCGCCCAGCTCGGCCTCGTCCACCGGCTCCCGGTTGACGTAGGTGCCGTTGAGGCTGCCCACGTCGCGGACGCCGAAACCGTTGCCGCGGCGGAAGAACTCGACGTGCCTCCGCGAGACGGTGACGTCGTCGAGGAAGATGTCGCTGTTGGGGTGGCGCCCGGCGGTCGTGACGTCGTTCTCCAGGAGGAAGCGACTGCCGGCGTTGGGACCGCGCTTCACCACCAGGAGAGCCGTACCGGGCGGCAGGGCGTCGACGTTGGTGGGGTCGACGTTGCCCGACTCGTCACCGGAGTCCTCCTCCTCCAGGGCCTGTATGCCGGAGATGGAGATGGTGGACGTGACGTCTCCGGCGGACTCCCCGCTCCCCCCGGGCCGGGGACCGGGCTGTCCGTCCCTGCGGACGGGGGTCCCACAGTGGGAGCAGAAACGGGCATCATCCGCAACGGCGTGACCGCACTGCGTGCAGTAAACGCTCGACATAGGTCGGCTCGGCCTCCTACCGCACGGGGCGGTGCTTGATTCGGCTGATCGGTGGCACGTTCCGGTCGTCGTGCGGGCGAGGGGCCCGCACGGCGTCCGGAACGCGGCGAGACGATCCGCTGTCGCGGCAGCGGCGCACCTCGCACGGTCGGTCGCTAGGTCTCATCCCCCATGTTGTACTCCTCATCACCTCTACCGGGTCCGCCGTTGCGGGAAGGCCCGTGCGGTAGGCGACGCGGCGCTCCAGGGAACACTCGACTTTAAACCATATCCCTGTCCGGGAAGGGCTTCGCTCCTCGTCGGCCTGCCGTGGACACCCCGCCTCGGGAGCGGTGGGGCGAACGGCGGATCCGGTGCCCGGAGCACCGACTCCGCCGGGGACGGTCCCGACGAGAAGAGACACCTCTCTGGTTACCGATGCCGCTCCGGGGGTTTTGGTTCGCTCCCGCGCCCCACGGATTCGCCTCGCCGCCGCCGTACCGCCACGACCTGTCGTTATGCCCAGTTTAGCCAGCGGGCACGGCTCGGCCACCGGCACCGGGGCCGTTGTTTCCACCGTACACCGAAGGGGGTGCGGGCCACACGGCCCGCACCCCGGCCGGAATCCGAGGTCAGCCCTCGGCGCGTTCGACGACGTTCGCCCACTCGGCCAGCAGCCGGTGGGCGGTGTCCGGGTCGGGACCTTCGGCCCAAAGATGGGTCACGGCCTCGGCGGTGTCCGGCAGGACCAGCGCCCAGCTGCCGTCGGGCTCCAGGACGCGCACGCCGTCGGTCGTGTCGAGCTCGCGGTCGCCCGCCGCCTCCACGACCGCCCGCATGACGCTGCCCTTGACGGCCCAGGGGGTGGGCACCGAGCGGCGCAGCAGGTGCGCGTGCGGGATGGCCCCCTCGATCCGGCTCAGCGTGCTGCGGGTCCGCGCCACCAGGCCCAGCAGCCGCACGAAGGCCGCGATGCCGTCACTGGTCGGGCTGAACTCGGGGATGACGAAGCCGCCCCGGCCGTCCCCGGCCAGGATGACGTCGTCCCCCTCCTGTACCGCCTTGGTGAGCTCGTTGATGGCCGTGGCCGTCCAGAGCACCTCGACGCCGTGGGCCCGGGCCACCTGCTCGGCCACGCGGGTGATGGTCACCGGCAGCGCCACGCTGCCGCCCTTGCGCTCGGCGCACACCAGGTCCAGGACCGCGAGCAGGGCGCGCTCGCCGTCCACCAGCTCGCCCTTCTCGTCCACGATGGAGAGCCGCTCCGCCACCGGGTCGAACCGCACCCCGAAGTCGGCCCCCGAGCCGGAGACCAGCTCGCCCAGGCGCTCCAGGTCGCGGTTGCGCTTGGCCGCGGTGTCGGTGGGAGAGTCCTCGTCCAGCCGGTTGTTGACGGTGAGCACGTCCACGCCGATCCGGCCCAGCAGCGAGGGCAGGATGAGCGAGCCGCTGCCGCCCGCGCAGTCGACCACGACCTTCAGGCCCGCCTCGGCGACCCCGGAGGTGTCCACCGCGCGCAGCAGGTCGTGGGCGTAGTTCTCCACGTTGCGCGAGGGGAACGTCAGCTCGCCGATCTCCCCGGGGAAGGCCCTGCGGTACTCGGCCCGGGAGAACACCCGGTCGAGCTTGCGCTGGGCCGCCGGCGACAGGTCGGCGCCGTCGGAGTCCAGGAACAGGATGTCCACCGACTCCGGGTCCCCCGGGGTGGTGCGCACGGTGATGCCGCCGCTGACCCCGCTCTGGGACGTGTGGAAGCGGGCCACCGGCAGCGGCACGACCTCCAGGTCGCGCACCTCGATGGCCGCGGCCGTCAGTGCGCTGATGACCGCCCGCTTGAGCGTCCGGGCCGCGCGCGAGACGTCGCGCGAGGTGGTGACGATCGCGCCCTTCTTGAGGGTGGTGGCGTAGGCGTTGGCCAGCCGCACCGCCAGCTCCGGGGTGATCTCCACGTTGATCAGGCCCGAGACGCCGCGCGGCCCGAACAGCGACCGCTGCCCGCGCGACTCCCAGATGACGTTGGTGCTGACGACCGCGCCGGCCTCGATGGTCTTGAACGGGTAGACCTTGACGTCGTTGTGGAGGTAGGCCTCGGACTCGATGACGCAGTCCTCGCCGACGACCGCGCCCTCCTCGATCCGGGCCGCCGCCATGACGTCGGTGTTCTTGCCGATGACCGCGCCGCGCAGGTTGGCCCCGCGGCCGATGAAGACGTTGTCGTGCAGCACGGTGCGGTGCGCGAAGGCCTCGGCGCGCACCACGGCGTTGCTGCCCACGACGGTGAACTCGCGCAGCTCGGCGCCGGCCTCCACCTTGGCGTAGTCGCCGATGTAGAGCGGGCCCTTGAGCACGGCCTCGGCGGAGACCTGGGCGCCCTCGCCGACCCACACGCCCGGGGAGACCTCGAACCCGTCGATCTCCACCGCGACCTTGCCCGACAGCACGTCGGCCTGGGCGCTGAGGTAGCTCTCGTGGGTGCCCACGTCCTCCCAGTAGCCGTCGGCGATGTAGCCGTAGAGGGGCTCGCCCTCCTCCAGGAGCTCGGGGAAGACGTCGCCGGACCAGTCGACCACCTCGCCCGCGGCGACCCGGTCCAGGACCTCCGGCTCCATGATGTAGATGCCGGTGTTGACGGTGTCGGAGAAGACCTGGCCCCAGGTGGGCTTCTCCAGGAAGCGCTGGATGCGGCCCTGCTCGTCGACGATGATGATGCCGAACTCCAGCGGGTTGGGGACCCGCTTGAGGGCGATGGTGACCTTGGCGCCCTTCTCCCGGTGGAAGCGCACCATGTCGGTCAGGTCGATGTCGGTGAGCGCGTCGCCGGAGATGACGATGAAGGGCTCGCCGCGCAGGTGGTCCTCGGCGTTCTTGACGCTGCCGGCGGTGCCGAGCGGGACCTCCTCGGCGACGTAGTGCAGCTTCATGCCGAGTTCTTCGCCGTCGCCGAAGTAGTTGCGGATCAGGGTGGCCAGGAACTGGACGGTGACCACCGTCTCGGTGAAACCGTGCTTGCGCAGCAACCGCAGCACGTGCTCCATGATGGGTTTGTTGACCACCGGAAGCAGGGGTTTGGGCTGGTTGGCGGTCATGGGGCGCAGGCGGGTGCCCTCGCCCCCGGCCATGACCACGGCCTTCATGTTCGGCGAGGACGCCGCGGCGCCCTCCTCGCGGGCGGTCATCGCCGGCACCTCCGCACGGTGGAGGGTGCGGGGACCGCGGGAGGCACCGCGGGGAAAAGGTGTTCGGAGCGCGCGGACGACCGCGCGGTGGGACATGTTCTCATGGTGGAGACGACACTCCCTTTCGTTCCGACAGGACTCTCGGTGAGCCGGTCCGTCGGTGGATCAGGTGCCCGTCCGCCCCTGTTCCCGGCCTGGCAGGCCGAGGCCGTCGACGTCCGCGCCGGGGTCGCCGTCGGCGGTCGCCTGCGTGGCCGGATCGGAACGACCCGGGTCGAGGCCGCGACCGGGGTCGCCGTCCTCGGCGGCACGGTGACCGTCGGTGAGATCGACGCGTTCGTCACGGCGGGTCTGGGCGATCAGGCGCAGTCCCTGAACGGCGTACAGCAGTCCGGCCCACCAATAAAGAGCCGTTCCCCACAGCGCGAAGGCCCAACCCATAATCTGCGCCACATCTCCGACGACGCTGGCGTAACCCGCGATGAACAGCAGGGGGAAGGCGTAGAGAAGGCACAGGGTGGCGGCCTTGCCGGCGAAGTTGACCGGCAGGGGGCCGTAGCCGAAATACCGCAGCAGCGGCAGGGCGCCGAGGATGAGGACGTCGCGCAGGACGAGGATGGCCATCAGCCACCACGGGACGATGTCGCGCACGACCAGTCCCAGCAGGGCGGCGAAGATGTAGAGGCGGTCGGCCAGCGGGTCCAGGACCGTGCCCAGCCGGGAGGTCTGGTTCCAGGCCCGGGCGATCTTGCCGTCGAGCCAGTCGCTGAGCCCGGCGAAGGCGAGCACGCCCAGCGCCCACCAGTCGGCCTGCGGCACCAGGACGAGCCACAGGAAGAGCGGGACGCCCAGCAGCCGCAGCATGCTCAGCAGGTTGGGAACCGTCCAGATACGGTCACTGACCGCCGGGCTGGCCACATCGCCCCCCGCCTCGAGTCTGCCATCTTCCGCGGATCGCCCCATGACGCCAACGATAACGGTCCGAGGTGTCGTTCTCCGCCACCGTGGTGCCCCACTCCCCCTGTGGCCCGGCAGGCGATCGCCCGCCCATCGTACCCTGCGGCATTGCAGGTCGATTGACCGATATGTCGTTTTCGCTCCGTGTGATCCTCCAGGACGAACGAACCGGGCCCCGGAAGCGTTCCCCCACGTGGCCGCCCCGGCGGACGCCGGCGCGCCCGCCGGCCGGGCGACGCGCCCGCACGCCGGGTGTGGCCGGGGCGCGGGGCCGTCTGCGAGGCTGGCCGGAGCAGAACCACAGCGAAACCGGGAGGACCCCATGCTCGTCGCCTTCTCCGTCAGCCCCATGGGCACCGGCGAATCCGTCGCCCCGGCGGTGGCCAGGGCCGTCAAGGTCGTGCGCGACAGCGGCCTGCCGAACCGCACCGACGCCATGTTCACCACGGTCGAAGGGGAGTGGGACGAGGTGATGGCCGTGGTCAAGGCCGCCACCGAGGCCGCGGGCGAGGGCGCCGGCCGGGTGTCCCTGGTGCTCAAGGCCGACATCCGGCCCGGCGTCGCCGGGGCGCTGGAGGGCAAGGTCGAGGCGGTCGAACAGGAGCTGCGCGACCTGTGACCCGGCCGCGGGCCCGCCCCGGCGGGCCCGCGCCTCAGCCCTGGGCCTCCAGGACCATGTCCGCGGCGCGCAGTCCCGACAGCAGCGCGCCGTGCACCGTGGCGATGTGCTCGATCTCGGTGGCCTCGCCGGCGAAGAACAGCCGGTCGTCCACCGAGGCGCGCAGCGCCACCCGGTCCCCGTCGCCGGAGCCGACGGCGGTGTAGGAGAACGCGCCCCTCGCGAAGGGATCGTCCGTCCAGGCGCTGAGGTGGTGGTCCACCGGGTCGGGCGCCTTGCGGAACATGGTGCGCAGCGACGCCATCGCGTGCTCCACCACCTCCCCCTCGGACATCTTCGCCAGGAACCGCGCCGGGGCGCCGCCGTTGCGGGACACCAGCACCGGCACCCCCAGCACCCGCTGGCCCGCGTACCAGTGGAACCAGGCGCCGTGCTCGGTGCCCAGGTGCACGAGCACCTCGGCGTCGCCCCAGAACACCTCGTCGAAGCGCAGGAACAGCTTCTCCAGGCGGCCGTTGCCCAGCCGCTCGATCGCCAGCCTCTTGTCCTCGGGCAGCTCCGGGCGGAAGTCCACCTGGCCGGCCTTGAGCACGCCCAGGGGCAGGGTGACCACGACCCGGTCGGCGGTGAGGGTCTCCTCCCCGTCGGGGGTGTCCACCCGCACCGACACCCCGTCCTCGCCGTGGGACACCTCCAGGACCACGTGCTCCAGGCGCACGTCCAGGCCGCGCGCCAGGTGGTCGGTGATCTGGCCCATGCCGTCGGGGAACACCACGTCGTCGCCGCTGAACTCGTGCAGGGCGCCCACCGCCTCGAAGGAGACCTCCTCGGCGTCGGCGCCGTGGTCGCCCTCGACCATGCGGTGCACGATCTCCTTGGCGTCGCGGGCGCGGGCGCGCACCAGGTTCGCGTCGTAGAGGGCCTGGTCGATGCCCTGCTCCATGGACTCCTGGGAGCCCGCGCCGATGTTGGCCCAGTACATGTGCTCGTGCAGGAGGTTGACGTCCTCCATGTTGCGGCGGTGCCGGTCGAAGAGCAGCCGGCGGCCCTTGGGGTCGTAGGCGGTCTCCGTGGAGCGGTTGAACACGGCGGTGCGCAGCCCCAGGGAGCGGACCAGGTCGGCCAGGGGGTTGTTCTCCTCGCCGCGCATCCAGGAGGCCCCGGCGTCCAGGGTGGCGCCGTCCCATTCGCGGAACGTGTGGATGCGCCCGCCGGTGCGGGCCCGGCCCTCCAGGACGGTGACGCGCTCGCCGGCCTCCGCCAGGCGGTCGGCGGCCGACAGACCGGCCATGCCCGCCCCGATGACGAGGGTGTGTCCGCGCCCGGGCGCCGCCTCGCGGCCCCGCGGTTCGGGGGCGGTGTCGCCCTCGACGGGTTCCTCGGTGATCTCCGCGCCGACGTCCTCCTGCATGGCACTCCCCTCCCGGTGACCGACAGTGCGACTGTATGTGCCCTTCGTGGCGATCGCCGGGATGACACCCCGGCGGGCACGGCGACCGCGAGCCGGGGAAGCGGAACCGGATCGGCCGCTTTCCCTAACAATCCGCGGTCATGTGGTTACACTCCGGATGTCCACCTCCCGTCTTCCGAGGGGTTCACCGTGCGTCTCATCGCCGCCACCGTCACTTCGGCACTCGTCCTGGGCTGTGCCACCGCCGCCTCGGCCACGGCCGCGCCCCCGGTGACCGCCCTCCTGGCCCCGGTGGTGGAGCTGTCGGCCGACCGGCTGGCCACCGCCGAGCTGGTGGCGGCCGCCAAGTGGCACAGCGGCGACCCGGTCGAGGCCCCCGAGCGGGAGGCGACGGTGCTGGCCGAGGCCGAGCGGTCGGCCCGCGCCCTGGGCGGCGACCCGGAGGTCGCGCTGGCGGTCATGCGCGACCAGATCGAGGCCAACAAGGTGATCCAGCGGGGCAGGCACGCCGACTGGTACGCCCACCCCGACCGGAGTCCGCTGCGGCCGCCGGACCTGGCCGACGCCCGGGCCGACCTGGACCGGATCACCCCGGCCCTGGTGGGCGCGCTCACCGACGCCGGCGCCGGTCTGGCGGCCCCCGGCTGCGAGGCCGAACTGGCCCGCACCGCCCGCCGCGTCGCCGACGAGCGCGGCATGGACCGCCCGGGCCGTACCGCCCTGGCCGTGTCCCTCTCGTCCGTCTGCGCCTGACCGGCTACCCGGCCACGTAGGCCTCCACCTCGTCCGGCAGCCGCTCCCACAGGGTCCAGGCCAGCATGCGGTGCAGGCCGTCCAGGTGGGTGAGCCCCTCCCGGCGCTCCATCCGCTCGTAGTAGGGGTGGTCGACCGCGCCGTCGCTCAGGAACAGCGGGCCGTGCGGGGCCTCGGCCATCCAGGACAGCCGGCCCCAGCAGTCCGGGTTGGTGCGGTGGTAGTCCTCGCGCCACTCCCGCAGGGTGGCCGCCGCCTCGGCGACGGTGGCCCCGGCGGGGGGCACCGGCTCGCGCTCCCCGTACTCGCCGGCGTGCCAGGGCAGCAGGATCCCGGCGATGTCGTCGCCGGTCAGGACGGCCCGGTACCACCGGCCGCCGCGCTGCTCCCCCGCCAGCCGCAGGACGCCCTCCACGTACTCGTTGCCCGACCGCGAGACGGCGTCGGTCCCGGGGTGGGCGGCCAGGAACCGCCGCACCACGTCGTCGGTGGTGAGGGCTTCGAAGGTGCGCATGGGACGGTCCTCGTTCTCGTCGGGGCGTCGTCCCACTCTAGAGGTGGCCCCGGCCCCCCGGGAGGGGTGCCGGAGCCACCACCGCGGTCCGCCGGGGCGTCCGCGCCCCGGCCGACCGCGTCAGCGCCCGTCGGGGTTGCCGTCCTCGTCCTCGAACTCGATCCGCTCGGCGCGACGCTCGCCCTCGACGTGCTCCTCGTGGGTCACCTCGCGCTTGCGCACGTGGATCTCCTCCACCGGCACCTGCCGCTTGGAGACGACCGGGCGCTCCTCGTAGAGGGTGAAGGTCTCCTCCCCCTCCTCCATGGAGTGCGCGTCCGTGACGTCGGCGGGGTCGGTGATCGGGCGGCGCTCGACCTCCAGCTCCTCGTGGGAGACCGGGACGGCCTCGTCGAACCGCTCGGTGTCGACGTGGCGGCGCATCCTGGCCTGACCGGACTCGCGCCGCTCCACACCGATGTCGACCTCCTCCTCGGAGCGGATGACGACCTCCTCGTCGGCTCCGGCGGACGCCTCGCGCTCACCGGTGCCGACGGGGCCGGGCCCGGCCGCGCGGGGCGGGGCCCCGGTCGGCTCGGCCCACCCCTCGGGGGCCGTGTCGGTCCGCCCCGCCGTGTCGGCGGTTCGGCCCTCGGCGGCCCACCCCTCGGTGGTCCGGCCCTCCGCGGCCCGGCCCGAGGACGAGGGCGCGTGCTCCTCGTAGTACCGGCGGACCGTCTGCTCCTCCTCCGGCGAGATGTGCTCCTTGGCGTCGATGTTCGGAGCGCCCTTGACGGTGGACTTGTCGTAGGGGACCTGGATGTCCTCCTGGACCGGCTGCGCCCCCTGGAGGGGGACCAGCGTCTCCCGCATGCCGAACAGCCCGGTGTGGACGGAGGCCCAGGTCGCGTCACCGGTGCGGTCGTCCAGGTACACCCGGGCGATCTTCCCGATGTCGTTGCCCTCGTCGTCCAACACGTGGTGCCCCACGAACCTCTCCGCACGGTGGCCTGCCATGGTCCTCCCCCTTCGGTCGGCGGGCGGGCCCGTCGACCCACCCCACACCCCGCCGCCCTACCCCCTGTGAGCGGGGGAAACGGCATTTTTCCCAGATCAGGGAAGAGATGGTCAGGGCTTGGGACGGGTTGACGGGCCGCCGACCCGGCGTTGGCGGAGAGCATGCACGCGCCCGGCTCCGGGGAGGACCCGGCGGCTCCGGCGGGGCACCGCCCGGGTCAGACGAGGACGCCGTCCCTGGCCACCACGCGGCCCGCGCGCACCACCAGGTTCCGCGGCGGCAGGTCCACCACGACCTGGGGCGTGCACTCGCCCTCCACCAGGACGAAGTCCGCGGGCGCGCCGGGGGTGAAGTCCGCCGCGGGCAGGCCCACCACGGCCGCTCCGCCGTGCGCCGCGGTGTCCAGGGCCGCGTCGAGCTGCTCGTCGGTACGGGCCCGGGAGACCTTGGCCAGCTGGTGGGCGCGGTGCAGCATGTCGGCGTCACCGAACGGGCTCCAGGCGTCGCGGACCCCGTCGGAGCCCAGGCCCACGAGCACGCCGTGCCCGCGCAGCCGCTCCACCGGCAGCACCCGGTAGGGGTCGGAGGCGACCGTGGTCAGGGCGACCCCCGCCTCGCCCAGGGCGGCGGCCAGCGCGTCGAACCCGTCCCCGGCCTGGGGCACGGCGAAGGCGTGGCCGACCGTCACCTTCCCGCCCAGGCCCAGCGCCCGGGTGCGTTCGGCGATGGCGTACAGGGTGCGCGCCCCGGTCTCCCCGCCCTCGTGCAGGTGGATGTCCACGCCGACGCCGTACCGGTCGGCCAGGCCGAAGACCAGGTCGAGCTGCCCGGTGGGGTCCTCGTCGAACTCGGTGGGGTCGATGCCGCCGATGAGGTCGGCGGCCCCGGTGCGCAGCGCCTCCTCCATCAGTTCGGCGGTGCCGGGCGCCCGCCGCACCCCGTGCTGGGGGAACGCGACGACCTGGACGTCCAGCGCGTGGGCCAGGTTCCGCGCGGCCTCCCGGACGCCCTCGACCCCGGCCAGCCCGTAGGCGGGGGCGATGTCGGCGTGGGCGCGCATCGCCCGGGTGCCCCGGGTGACGGCGTGGCCCATCAGGCGCTCGGCGCGCGCCCCGACGGGGGTGGGCAGGGTGGCGAACACCTCGGCGTCCTGCTCCCCGAGTTCGGCGATGCCGCGCGCCGGCCGGCGCGAGTACCAGGGCTCGCCCCAGGTGGTCTTGTCCGGGTGGATGTGCGCGTCGACCAGCGTGGGCAGGGCGACGCGGCCGCCGCAGTCGACCACCTCCGCCCCGTCGGCGGGGCCGGCCGCCACCCGGCCGTCGACCACGACGAGGTCGACGGGGTCGCCGCCCAGGGGGCGCAGGTCGCGGAAGATCGTGGTGCTGGGGTGTGCGGTCACGTGGGATCCTTCCCGGGTCCGGCGCGGCGGGCCCGGGTGGCGGGCGCCGTTGCCGCGCGAGAGATCGGCCGTCGGCTCAGCCCGACGGTTAACGGTATACCACTATCCCCCCGCGAGAACGGCGAAGGCGCGGGGCCGTCGCACGGCCCCGCGCCTTCGCGGTGGTTCTCGGCGGGAGGTCAGACCTTGCGCCACTGCGGCACCCAGGCGCCGTCCTCCACGGTGTAGTCGCCGAACAGCGCCGGGGCCTCCTTCTGGAGGGTCTCCCCGATCCGGTGGAAGAGCAGGCGGATCTCCTCTTCGGCGCCGGGCGCCGTGCGGGCCTCCAGGGTGTGGCGCAGGGTGCGCACGTTGGCGGTCCACACCAGCCCGGTGGCCACGCCCTCGGGGGCGAACCGGCGCATGAAGGAGGTCTTGTGCTTCTTCTCCGCGAACTTCACACCCTCGTCGTCGAGGCCGAAGTGGTCCGCCATCCAGAGCTGGAACTCCTCCATCTGCGCCAGCATCGCCTCGGCGCGCTCCATCAGCTCCGGGTCGTCCTGGGCCCAGTCGGGGAACCAGAACGGCAGGTCCGTGAGGCGCACGAACCGCAGCGACTCCTGGGAGATCGCCACGCCCGGCCGGTGCCGGATGAGCTCGTGGGTCAGGACGCGCGACACGTTGTGCAGCACGAACCCGAAGTTCACGTGCTCCAGCACCGAACCGTGCAGGCTGGCCAGGATGTTGCCCAGGTAGGCGTCCTGGTCGGTGCGCACCCGCGTGACGTTGGGGTTCAGGCCCGGCTCCCAGGAGCGGTAGCACAGCCGCCCGGCGAACTCGGCGAGGTTCTGCGGGTCGTTGAGGTGGTCGTCCAGGTCCCCCCGGTCGAAGCGCTCCAGCCAGGACTCCCCGCCGACCTCCTTGAGGTAGTCGGCGATCGCGTCGTAGTCCAGTTGCGGACGCGAGATCAGTCGGACCTGTGGTTCGACCCTCTTCACTGCACTGCCTCCCGTGTCATGGCCCCGGCCCGCGGGCACGCGTGAGCGCCGTGGCCTGGGGTTCGGGAACACGGGGGCGTGTGACGGGGTCGGGGCTGATCAGCCTTCCACGAGGGTACACGTCCGGGGGCGCGGCGGCGCTGGCCGCACGCCCGGCGGGCCGGGGCCGTCCGCGGACCGTCCGCGGGCCGCGAGGGGGCGACCTCCCGGCCCCGCCGGGAGTACGGGACGCCGGGCACTAGAGGCCGAAGAAGTAGCCGGGGGTCAGGATGAGGCCGAGCACGATGGCGATGATGCCCCACAGGAGCTGGCCCCGCAGCACCCCGAGGACGCCGGCGACGAGAAGGATGATTCCGAGGATTGTCAGCAAAATACCCATGCACAACCACTAACCGATAACGAATCGATCAAACTCGCCGTCCCCGCGAGGAGAACGCGCGGGCCCCGTGCCGCACCGGATCCGGCCTGGTGGGCGGTGCTCCGTGTGGGCCGCGCCACGGTCGCGATCCGCCCGCGGACCCCGGTTCCGGGCCCCCGCAGCCCGCCCGCGCGGGCCGGCGTGCGGCCGGGACCCGCGCAGGGGCCCCGGCCGCGCACCGGCGGGTCAGCGGCGGGCCAGGCGCAGCGCCCGGGCCACGATCTCCTCGCCGACCGAGGCGGTGAGGATCGACTCCGGGTGGAACTGCACCGCGTAGCGGCGGCTCTCCCGGTCCTCGATCGCCATCACCACCGGCTCCTCCCCCTCGGCGTCGATGACCGCGGTGACCCGGTAGTTCTTGACCTGGTCGGGCAGTGCGTAGGTGGAGTGGTACCGGGCCGCCTGGAACACCCCGTCCTCGCCCAGCCCGGCCACCAGGTCCCCGCCCAGCGCGCGGACCCGTCCCGGCTTGCCGTGCACCGGCGCGTCCAGGGTGCGCAGCTCCCCGCCCGCGTGCTCCACCATGCCCTGGAGGCCCAGGCACACCCCGAACACCGGCAGGCGGCGGGCCTCCAGCGCGTCGAGCAGGGCCGCCATCCCGAAGTCCTCGGGCAGCCCCGGCCCGGGCGAGAGCACCACCAGGTCCGGCGCCAGCCGGTCCAGCAGCTCCGGCTCGAACCCGTAGCGGACCGTGGTGACCTCGGCCCCGTGGCGGCGCACGTAGTCGGCCAGGGTGTTGACGAACGAGTCCTCGTGGTCGACCAGCAGCACCTTCAGGCCCTCGCCCGGGCGCTCGGCCGACGCGTCCGCCTCCCGCCCCGCGGACTCCCCGGCGGCGTCCGGGGCCTCCTCGCTCAGCGCCAGGGTCTCCAGCAGGGCGCGCGCCTTGAGGAAGGTCTCGCGCTCCTCAGCCTCGGGGTCGGAGTCGTAGAGCAGGGTGGCCCCCACCCGCACGGCCGCGACCCCGTCACGGATGTGCGCGGTGCGCAGGGTCAGCCCGGTGTTCATCGACCCGTCGAAGTTGATCACCCCGACGGCGCCGCCGTACCAGCGGCGCGGGCTGGTCTCGTTCTGCTCGATGAACCGCATCGCCCAGGTCTTGGGCGCCCCGGTCACCGTGACCGCCCACATGTGGGTGAGGAACGCGTCCAGCGCGTCGAACTCCCGGCGCAGCGTCCCCTCGATGTGGTCGACGGTGTGGATGAGCCGCGAGTACATCTCGATCTGGCGGCGTCCGATGACCCGGACGCTGCCCGGCTCGCACACCCGCGACTTGTCGTTGCGGTCGACGTCGGTGCACATGGTGAGCTCGGACTTCTCCTTGACGGAGGAGAGCAGCTCCTGGATGTTCTCGGCGTCGCCCAGGGCGTCCTCGCCGCGGCGGATGGTGCCGGAGATGGGGCAGGTCTCCACCCGCTGCCCCCGGCCCGGCTCGCCGCTGACCCGCACGAACATCTCCGGGGAGGCGCCGACCAGGTACTCGCCCTCGCCCAGGTTGAAGAAGAACTCGTACGGTGCGGGGTTGCGCTCGCGCAGCTGCTCGTAGAAGCGGGCGGGCGAGGAGCAGCGGGCGTAGGTGCGGTGCCCGGGGACGACCTCGAAGAGGTCGCCGCGGCGGAACTTCTCCTTGGCGCGGGCCACCACGGCGGCGTAGGAGCCGGGCTCGGGCCCGTCGGGCACCTCGGCGGCGACCACCGGCGGGGTCGGCTCGGTCTCGCGGGGCAGGCCCCGGGTGTCGGCCGCGTCCCGGCCGCCGGCGGCCGGGACGGCGAAGTCGTAGGTGTAGCGGACGCACGTCTCGCGCTTGCGGTCGCGCACGACGATCGCGTCGGGCAGGTGCAGGACGAGGTCGCGGTCGGCGGGGTCGCGGTCGATGTGCCGCTCGATGGGCTCGAACTGGAAGGCCAGGTCGTAGCCGAAGGCTCCGTACAGCCCCAGGTTGGGGTCCTCCGGAGCGCTGAGGGCGTCGATGACGGCGCGCAACGCGGTGAAGACGCTGGGGCGGCGGCTGCGCTCCTCCTCGGTGAAGAACACGCCCGGGTCGGGCTCGGGGACGGTGACCGCGGCGTGCGCGGGACCGCTCTCGAAGTCGACGCCGGTGGGCTCCAGCGCGCCGGCGACGACGGGGAGCAGCACGCGGCCGCGGTCGTTGAGGGCGGTGGCGGTGACCCGGCGCCCGCGGGCGGTCAGCTCCAGACAGGGGTCCACGTACCCCAGGTGCCAGCGGTCGTACCGGCCCGGGTACTCCATGCCGGAGGACAGCACGCCGCCGCGGCGGGTCTCGACGTCGCGGACGAGGTCGGTGAGGACCTCGGGGTCGCAGGGGGTGGCCTGGCGGTGGACGGTCACGCCGCCCCGGGTGCGGTACGTGGTGGTCTGTGCGTCGCTGGGTGTCACGGCCGGTCCTTCGGGCGCTGGTCGGTCGGGGTGGGCTGCACCGGCCGGGGCCGCGAAAGGAGAACGACCGCCGGTCCGGGGCGGTCGCTGCGAGAGATACGCGAAACGTGGGCGCCGCCTAGGAGCGGCGCCACCACTGGGCCTGAACGGAGGTGTTTCGCATGGGGCAGAGTGTAGCGGGCGCGCGGACCGCTGGGGAGGCCTTCGGGGAAATCCGCCGGAACGCGTCGCGGGCGGCGGAGCGCGGGTGGCACGCCCGGGGTCGGCGTGCTATGGTGAGGGGCTCTGCCCGATGAATACCTGACATCAGTCTTGATATCAACGCTGATCTTACCACGAGGAGACCAGTGAGTCAATCCGCTCCCGAAGCCCGGTCGCCCGAACGGGAGGCCCTGGCCGCCGAGCAGGCCCGGGTCACCGCGATGTACGAGCGGCTGGACGAACTGCGCGCCCGCACCGAGCTGCGGCTCTCCGACGCCCAGCTGCAGGACCGCAGCGGGTTCGCCGCCCTGGTGGAGCGCGAGACCCGCACCTTCGAGCACGCCCGGGAGCGCGCCCGCCTGGGAGCGGTCGAGGAGGGCCTGTGCTTCGGCCGGATCGACCTCGTGCACGACGACGGCCCCGAGGCCCGCTACATCGGGCGGATCGGCCTGCGCGACGCCGACTACGAGACCATCCTCGTGGACTGGCGGGCCCCGGCCGCCCGCCCCTTCTACGCCGCCACCCCCGGCGACCCGAACGGGGTGACCCGCCGCCGCCACCTGCGGGTGCGCCGCCGCCGGGTGACCGGGCTGGACGACGAGGTGTTCGACCTCGACGGGCTCGGCGACGCCGACCGCCGCCAGCTCGTCGGCGAGGCCGCCCTGCTGGCCGCGCTGGGCGGCGGCCGCACCGGGCGCATGGGCGACATCGTCGCCACCATCCAGACCGAGCAGGACCGGGTGATCCGGGCCCGGCTCGACGGCGTGCTCGTGGTCCAGGGCGGTCCCGGGACCGGCAAGACCGTCGCCGCCCTGCACCGCGCCGCCTACCTGCTCTACACCCACCGCGACGTCCTGGAGCGGCGCGGCGTCCTGGTGGTGGGGCCCAACCCGGCGTTCCTGCGCTACATCGGCGACGTCCTGCCCTCCCTGGGCGAGACCGACGCGGTCCTGCGCACGGTCGGCGACCTTTTCCCCGGGGTCTCCGCGACCCGGCACGACCCCTACCGGGTCGCCGCCCTCAAGGGCGACACCCGCGTCACCGCCCTGGTCCGCGCCGCGGTCCGGGACCGCCAGCGCACCCCGCGCGAGGCGTTCGGCTCCGACGACCTCCTGGTGGAGGCCGACGCCGGGGTGCTGACCGTGCCCGGGGAGGCCTGCGAGCGCATCGTGCGCACCGCGCGCGGCCTGCGCCTGGGGCACAACGTCGCCCGCAAGTACGCCGTCAACGCGCTGCTGGCCGAGCTCGCCCGCGCCGAGGCCGCGCTGCTGGGGCGCGCGCTGCCGGAGGAGGACGTGCGCTACGTCGGCGAGCGTCTGTGGGCCGAGGACCCGGTGCGCGACGCCCTGGACGCGCTGTGGCCGCTCCTGTCCCCGCGGCGGCTGCTGCGGGAGCTGTTCGCCGACGCCGAGGCGCTGGCCCGGGTGGGCGGGCAGGCCGGGTACTCCCCCGCCGAGGCCGCCCTGCTGCACCGGCCCGCGGACGGGGGCGCCGCGGACTGGACCGTCGAGGACGTGCCGCTGCTCGACGAGGCCGCCGAGCTGCTGGGCCGCGACGACTCCGGCCGCCGGGCCCGGGAGCGCCGCGCCGCCGCCGAGCGCGCCGAGGAGGAGCGCTACGCCCAGGGCGTGCTGGAGTT
The DNA here is from genome assembly GCF_018316655.1 of Nocardiopsis changdeensis. Classification (GTDB taxonomy): domain Bacteria; phylum Actinomycetota; class Actinomycetes; order Streptosporangiales; family Streptosporangiaceae; genus Nocardiopsis; species Nocardiopsis changdeensis. The sequence goes on from NZ_CP074133.1 coordinate 4,685,333, forward strand.
CACCGGCCTGTTCGAGGACGGGATGATGAGCGCCGCCGACCTGGCCGAGCGGCACCGCGACCGCGGCCCCGGCCTCACCACGGCCGAACGCGCCGGCGGCGACCGCGAGTGGACCTACGGGCACGTCATCGTCGACGAGGCCCAGGAGCTGTCGCCGATGGCCTGGCGCACGGTGATGCGCCGGGTGCCCACCCGCTCCCTCACCGTCGTGGGCGACCTCGCCCAGACCGGCAGCGCCGCGGGCGCCGCCTCCTGGACCGGTGTCCTGGAGCCGTACGCCCCGGGCAAGGTGCACGTGGAGCGGCTGCGGGTGAACTACCGCACGCCCGCGCCGATCATGGCCGTGGCCGCCGACGTGCTGCGCGCCGCCGCGCCGGACGAGGAGCCCCTGGAGTCGGTGCGCGAGGACGGCGCCCCGCCGCGCGCCGTACCGCTGCCCGCCGGCCTCGCGGGCCTGGCCGGCCTGGTGGCGGCCGAGCGCGCGGAGATCGGCGAGGGCAAGGTCGCGGTGATCACGGCCGACGCGCGTATCGGGGCGGTGCGGGCCGCCCTGCCCGGGGCCGCCGGGGCCCGGGACCTGGAGCACGACGTGGTGGCGCTGACCGCCACCGAGTCCAAGGGGCTGGAGTTCGACGCCGTGGTGGTCGTGGACCCCGACGCCCTGCTGGCGGCACCGCGCGGTGCCAACGACCTGTACGTCGCCCTGACCCGCGCCACCCGCCGCCTCGCCGTCGCGCACACCGGCCCGCTGCCGCCCGTGCTCTCCCGGCTCGCCTCCTGACGCGGCCGCGGTGCCGCGGTGCCACGGTGCGATGGCACCGCGGCGCCGTGGCGGCACGGCAGCGTGACGCGGTGGCACCGTGGCGGCGCGGAGCCGCCGGACGGGTCTACCAGCCCGCCCCGGGCGCCAGCTCGCGGACCTGCGGTCGGGCCGCGTCCCAGACCGTGGTGAACCACGCCGAGAACGGCTCCGCGGCGCGCAGGCGCTCCAGCTCCGCGGGGCCCACCGCGAGGACCTCCTCGACCTCGTCGGGGTCGGGGTCGGCCGGCAGGTCCAGGCGCCCCACGAAGAGGTGGTTGAACTCGTGCTCCACCAGGCCCGACGCCGGGTCGGGGTGGCGGTAGGCCACCGTCCCCGCCTCGCGCAGCAGGGCGGGCGCCACCCCCAGCTCCTCGCCCACCCGGCGCAGCGCCGCGATCAGCGGCCGTTCCTGCGGGTAGGGGTGGCCGCAGCAGGTGTTGGTGAGCACCCCCGGCGAGTGGTACTTGCCGCGGGCGCGCCGCTGCAGCAGCAGGCGGCCCTCCCCGTCCACGAGGAAGACGGAGAACGCCCGGTGCAGGACGCCCGGCGCGCGGTGGGCCGACAGCTTCTCCGCGATGCCGGTGGTGACCCCGTTCTCGTCCACCAGCTCCAGCAGGATCGGTTCCTGCCCGGGTGCCGGGGCGGGGCGCTCGGGCGCCGCGGTGCTCGTACTCGTGCTCAGGGAGTGGGACATCGCCGTCCTCGGGTTCGGTGCGGATGCGGGGGACCGTGCCCGCCTGAGGCGGGCACGGCGTGCGCCGGGGTCCGGGGCGCGGTCTCCCCGGGGCGGACCGGGCCGCTCCGGGAAGCACGGCGTCCGGGCCGGGGGCGGCGGCCCCGCGGCCCGGAGGCCTCAGATGCGGTCGGCCGCGATGAGCAGGTAGTGGAAGCTGCGCTCGCGGTAGGCCGTCAGGAAGGGCTCCTCGACGCCCGTGGCGACGGAGGAGCGCTGCCGCAGCTCCCAGTAGGGGATGGTGGCGTCGGTCAGGTCCACCACGGAGATGGGGACCAGCCCGTTGGCCGCCATGGCCTTGAAGTAGTGGCTGCGCGGGTGGATGTTGCAGGTGTAGTGCTCGTCGATGCGGCTGACCGCCTTGGAGCGGCCGCCGGTCACGTCGTTGTAGCAGCCCGTGATGGTCACGTAGCGGCCGCCGTGCCTGAGCAGGCGGGCGTGCTCGGCGAAGAGCTCGAACAGGTCCACGTACATGGTGGACTCGTTGTTCCAGCTGGCGCTGAGCGAGCCGGTCTCGAAGCCGGTGTCGAGCATGTTGCGGAAGTGGAAGCTCACCTTGTCGTCCACCCCGCGCTCGCGGGCCTGGGCGTTGGCGAAGTCCACCTGCTTCTGGGAGATGCTGATCCCGTCCACGCTGCAGCCGAACCGGGCGTTGGCCATGAAGCTCGTCCCGCCGCGCCCGGACCCGGTGTCCATGATCCGGTCCTGGGGGCCGAGCGGGCCCAGGTGGTCCAGCAGCAGGTCGGCCTGGGCCGTCTCCAGGCGGTGCATCTCCTCGATGATGCGCCGGTCCCGGGTCTCCTCCGGGCCCTCCAGGACGGAGGGGTCGTAGTCCCCCACCCCGTAGTGGTGGTGGAAGAGGCCGTCGACCTCGCCGAGGCGGATGTTGACCGGGTCCTGCTCGGCGTTCCAGTAGGCGGCCACCGACTCCTGGTAGGCGGTGCGCAGGACCTTCTCCGAGGGTGCGGCCGAAGGCGCGGGCATGGTGTCGGTCATCGGGAGGGAACTCCTTGTCGTCGTGATGGTGCGGGGCGGCGCCCCGCGGGCACGCGGAAAGCGCGCGTGCCGGAAGGGTGTGCGTTGCGTTCGGGGGCCCGTGCCGGCCGTCAGGCCTGGACGGTCTCGGCGGGCCGGTGGTAGCGGGCGCTGCTGGCGTGCCATTCGCGGCTGCCGCCCATCCAGGCCCACAGGCCCCACAGGAACCGGCCGAGCTCGGGCGGGCCGGTGGCGGCCAGGGCGGCGGCCTCCGCCTCGAAGGTGTGCATGAGCTCATCGTGGATCTCGACGGTGCGCACCATCGCCTCGCGGGCCGTGCAGCCGTCCTCGGTCTCGATGAGCCGGGGCAGGCTGAAGTCGTCGACGTCCTCCTTGCCCATGGAGTAGAGGTCGTTGACGATGACGCTGGCCGATCCGGCCAGGGTCAACGCCCGCCGGACCTCGGGGCGGCCGAACTGCTCGGCGGGCAGCTCGTAGCCGGCCACCGGGTCGATGAGGGCCATGCAGGGCACGAAGCTGTTCTCGTGCCGGTGCATGAGGAACTCCCACACCGGCGGGCGCTGCCCGCTGGTGTACCAGACGCCCTCCTGGTTGTAGGCGACGAACATGATGGCCAGCTCGTGCCGGAGCCTGCGCACCTGCTGCCAGGTGGCGTACCGGGCCAGGTTGTCGATGCTGGAGCGCAGCGCCACCGCGACCGGGTCGGCCTGTACCACCCGCTCCAGGACGGGCGCGTAGCGGCGCGGCAGGTGGGCCTGGTCGATCACCGAGTGGGCGATGGCCAGGCGCTGCCCGAGCAGGTCGTGCCGGGCCTCCTCGACCTCCCCGTCCACGTAGTGGTCGTCCACCGACCACTCGGCCAGGGCGCACTTGGCTGCGGCCAGCAGGCGGTCGGGGTCGTCGGTCTCGGGGTGGGCGAGCATGATGAGCCGCCCGAACCCGGCGGCCCGCACCCGGTCGAGCTGGCCGGGGTAGACGCCGACCTCCTCGGCCCACTCAACGAGCCGGTCGTCCACCTCGTCGCCCAGCGCCGGGTCGTCGCGCACCGCCGGGGGGCAGTACAGGACCGGCACGGGGTCGGCCTCCCCGCCCGCCACCCGGGTCCCGGGGTCGGCGGGGGTCGCGGGGACCGCGGGAGCGGAGGCGACCGCGCCGGAGGACCCCGCCGGGCGCAGGCCCGGCGGGTGGACCGGCAGGGACGGGGTTCCGACTCCGGCCCCCGGGCCCGCCGGGGCGGGGGCCCGCACCGGCAGCTCGGCCGGACCGGGGCGCCGGGGATCGCGCAGCACCGCGTCCACCAGCGCCGCGATCTCGGACGCGGCGGGAGCAGCGAACAGCCTGGACAGCGAGGACACCGTGTCACCCCTCCTTCGTCGGTGTCGTCCGCGGCGGTGCCGGTGGGCCCGGCACCGCCGCCGATCGTGTCGGCGATGCGTCAGGCACGCGGCCTGACCTCGATGTTCTCCAGGATCCCGACGGCGTCGGGCACCAGGATCGCGGCCGAGTAGTAGGTGCTGACCAGGTAGGAGATGACGGCCTTGTCATCGATCCCCATGAACCGCGCGCTGAGCCCCGGCTCCACCTCGTCGGGCAGCCCGGTCTGGTGCAGGCCGATGACGCCCTCGTTGTCCTCGCCGGTGCGCACCGCGATGATCGAGGAGGTCCGGTGCTCGGTGACGGGGATCTTGCCGCAGGGCAGCAGCGGGATACCGCGCCAGGCAGGCACCCGGTTGCCGTTGATCTCGGCGGTATCCAGGGACAGGCCGCGCTTGTTGCACTCCTTGGCGAACGCCGCGATCGCCTTGGGGTGCGCGTACAGGAACTGGGTGTTGCGCCGCATGGTGATGAGGTCGTCCAGGTCGTCCGGGGTGGGCGGACCGTCCTGGGCCTGGATGCGCTGGCCGAAGTCGGCGTTGCGGAGCAGGCCGAAGTCCTCGTTGTTGACCAGCTCGTGCTCCTGGCGCTCGCGCAGCGCCTCGATGGTCAGGCGGAGCTGGTGCTCGGTCTGGTTCATCGGCTTGTTGTAGAGGTCGGCGACCCGGCTGTGGATGCGCAGGACCGTCTGGGCGACGCTGAGCTCGTACTCGCGGGGCTTGAGCTCGTAGTCGACGAAGGTCTGCGGCAGCTCGAACTCGCCGTCGTGGCCCGAGGCCAGCTCGATCTCGGCCTCGCCGTACTTGTTCTGGCGCTGCTCCGGCAGGGCCCCGAACATCTGCACGTGGAAGCTCAGCGCCTCGGAGCGGTCCACCGCCTCGGCGAAGTCGCGGCGGGTGAGCGAGAGCAGCACGCCGGCGGTGTCGGCCCGGTAGGTGGAGTCCCACACCGGGTCCTCCGCCACCAGGTGGGACTCGCCGAACTGCTCGCCGTCGGCGAGCACGCCCAGGCGGTCGGCGCTGCCGTAGCGGCCGGTGGCGATGCGGCTGATCCGGCCGTGCACGATGAGGTACAGGCGGTCCACCGGGTCGCCCTCGGAGACCAGGACCTGGCCGGGCTCGAACTCCTGCTGCTCGAAGCGGCCGGCGAGGTCGGTGAGCACCTCCTCGTCCTCGAAGCCGCGCAGCAGCGCCAGCTCGCCGAGTTCGCGGGGGATCACCTGGACCTGCGAGCCGGTCTGCTGGAACTCGATGCGGCCGTCGCCCACGGTGTAGGTCAGTCGGCGGTTGACCCGGTAGACGCCGCCCTCGGTCTGCACCCAGGGCAGGGTCTTGAGCACCCAGCGGGAGCTCTTGCCCTGCATCTGCGGGGCGGATTTGGTGGTGGTGGCCAGATTCCGCGCGGCGGCGGTGCTCAGGCTCTTCTGCTGACCGCTACGCACCTCGGGGGCTTCGGTCGACATCGGCCGTCTCTCTCCTGTGTCGTGTGAGGGTCCCCGTTCCGCACCCGCTGAAAGGGACCCCGGAACAAGGTGGGAAAAGGTTCGATTCGGTCGCCGGACGCGGACCGGAAGCGGCATGCGAATGCGTCCCCCGACCGCGAAAGCGCTGCCCACGCTAGAGGCGCCGCCACCGGCCCCGCAAGCGAACGGGGAATTTTCCCGACGAACCGCGATCAGCGGTGATCCGATAACACAAAAGTACGAAGTCCCTTAAAAGAAACCCCGGACTTTATTTCCGTGACCCATGTCTCACGCACATGGGAAGATCGCGACATAAAGCCGCGATCCGCCACTCCCACAAAAGCCGCAAGGAACACCAATGCCGCATTACCGGCCGCGGCGCGACGCCCACCCGAGGGGTTCCCGGTCACCCCCGCTCCCCCGTTTCCGGCCCGGCCCCGGTGACGGATGGGACCCCCGTCAACGGACGGCGGCCCGCCCGGCGGGGGTCGCCGGGCGGGCCGCGGGTCACGGGGCGGGGGCGTCAGGTCGCGCCGATGGCCCCGCACTCCTCCTCGCCCATGTCGCGAGCGGACTCCAGGTCGTAGGGGTCGTCCTCGATCCAGCCCTCGGGGCGCTCGCCCTCGGGCATCTCGTCGGAGTAGGCGGGCGTGAAGGTGTACTCGTCCCACACGCAGTGCACCGGGCCGGCCGAGCGCCACCAGTTCGGCCAGGCCTCCCAGCGGCCGCCGACGTCGTAGAAGGACACCTCCCCGTAGTGCGAGGTGACCAGGCGCACCGACACCTCCTCGCCCGGCCGGGCGACGGGGTGGACGACGGTGTACTCGGTGCGCACCGCCAGGTACGGCATCCCGTACTGGTCCTCGGCGGTCTCCGCCCACATCCGGCCGTCCACCTTGACCACGTCGCCGATGGGCTCGGCGGTCCCGGGCGTGAGGTGGAAGAGCAGGGAGCGGCTGTCGAGCGCGGGGTCCTCGTGCCCGTGGTACTTCTCGTACCAGTCCATCGCCTGCCCGCTCAGCAGGGACCGGAAGCGCATGTCGTCACCGCCGAAGACGGATTCCCGGTCCAGGTAGACCGCCTCCAGCAGCTCGCCGGTGGTGTCGTAGGCCTCCTGGACCCGGTCGGCGGGGTACTCGCCGATCGCGGCCGCCTCGGGGACGGTGAACCCCTCCCCGTACTCCTCGGCCTCGGTGCCGCCGAACGGGTCGTCGCGGTCGACCTGGTCATGGGTGATCGGGACACCGGTCACGTCCCGGACGACGTCGTTGAGGAGGTTCTCGGCGGGGGCGCATCCGGTCAGGGCCGTCGCCGCGACCACCGCCGCGCACAGCGCCGCGCGCGGATTCCGGGTCAGGGGTTTCAGGGACACGGGGGATCCTGTCTTCACTTGTCGGGGGATATACGAACTTCGCCCAGTTTTACCCCACTCCCACGACACTCCCCCAGCCCCACCCGCCCCATGCCCACCACCGTCGAGAGGCCGGGGCCCCACCCCGCCCCGGGGCTCCCGGCCGGGGCCGGAAAATCCCTTTCCCCCGTTCCGGAAGGCGGGGTACGTTCGCCCGGTGAACACTCGGAAACGCAACGGCACCGTATTGAGGCTCGACTCGGCGGCGTGCGGCCCGGTGCCGATGGCGGCCCCGAAGCGCCGCGCCGTCACCGGCCGCTGCGCCCGGCCCGGCTGCTCGTGCTCGGGCTGGTGCGCCCGGTTCGCCGCGGTCCGCGGACGCCCCGGCACCGGTCCTGGCCGCACCGGCCGGTCCGCCGCCCGGCGGGGCGCACGCTCCCCCGCCCTGCTCCACCGCACCACGACCGGCCGCTCCCGCCACGCCTGACCGCCCCCCACCCGCCCGGGACGGCGCCCGCGGACTCCGCCGGGCGCCGGTCCGGGGCGGCAGGCCGGCAGGGCCGCCCGGAGCGCCGGCTCATACCAGTTCGGCCGCCACGGTCTCGGGTTCGGCCAGGCACCGCCAGGCGGGCACCCGTACCGTCCGCATCCCCGAGACGGCGGCGAAGAGCCCGACGCGGTCCACCGTTCGCTCCAGGGCCCGCCCCGGGATGGACGAACCCGTGGTGTCCGGCGCCGCCCCGTCGAGTACGACGGCCGTGTCCCCGTCCGGCCCGGGCACCACCAGGTCGCACGGGTACCCTCCGGCGCGGTGCCCGACCCGGGGATCCCGCCCCCGCGCCAGGAGCGCCTCGAAGAGCAGGACGCCCGCCGCGTCCAGCCCGGTCTCCTCGGCCGGGCCTCCGGCGGAGGCGAGGTCGGCGAGCAGGCCGCCCTTCTCCTCCCAGTAGCGCCGGTCGCCCACGATGTACAAGCGCGACCTGGCCCGTGTCGCCGCGACGTTCCACAGGTTCTGCCGGCTCAGGGCCCACTGCCCGGCGTTCCGGTGCACCCCCGTGGCGGCCGTCGGCGAGATCACGACCACGTCCCGTTCCCCGCCCTGGAAACGGTGGGCCGTACCCACCCGGATCCTCTCGGCCGCCTGCTCGCCCAGGTTCTCCTCGAACCAGCGGACCTGTGCGGCGAAGGGTGACACCACACCGATGCCCGCGTCCGGGGGGAGGGTCCGCCAGAGTTCCCTCAGCAGTTCGAGCACCGCCTCCCCCTCCTTCCGGTTGAGGCACGAGCCGGCCCGGGGCCGCTCGCAGCTCCCCTGGACGTCGATCCATCGAACGGCCGGCTCCACGGGCGCGGCCAGGGACGCGGTGTCGGTGCGCACCGACAGGCGGCCTCCGTAGAACCGCCGGTTCACCGGGGCGATGATGTCGGGGTGGCAGCGGTAGTGCTCGTCCAGCCAGAGCACTTCCCCGCCCCCTTCGACGAGCGCGGACGCGGCGGCGTGGTAGGCCGAGGCACCGGTGAGGCCGAGCGACCGCTCCTCGAGGAGGGCGCGGTCGAGGCCGTGCACCGCCTGCAGGCGGCGGTCGTCCTCGGAGTCGAGCGGATCGACCGGCTGGAGCTGGTGGGGGTCCCCGATGACGAGGGCGCGCCGCGCCCGGTAGAGCAGGGGGACGAGGTCGGCCACGGTGCACTGGGTGGCCTCGTCCACCACGACGAGGTCGAACAGACCCGGATCCGGGGGGAAGACGCCGCGCACCGACCGGGACGTGACGGCCCACGCCCGCACCGTGCGCACCAGGGACCGCATGCCCTTCCAGGACTTCTGCTTCGACGCCAGGTCGCGCAGACGGCCCTCGATGACGCCTCGCCCCCGGTGGAGCGCCTCCGCCGTCCGGCCCAGCAGGTACTCCTCGGAGGCCTCGCGGCGCTCGGCCCTGATCCGGCGGATGCGGGCGGCCGTCTCCTCCGGGCTCGGCGCCGCGGCGGAGGAGGCCCGCAGGGCCCGCCACTCGTGTTCGACCTCCAGGAAGGACAGGACCGCGCCCAGCTCCGTCTCCGTACCGTCGATCCCCAGGAGGCGGCGGGTCCGCCACCGGTGCCACCAGCCGGTCCACCGGGCCTCCATCGCCGCCCCCACGCGGTGCCTCCAGCCGTGCAGGTCCGGCGAGTCCCCGAAGGACTCGGCGGCGACGGGCGGGGGCAGGCCCCCGAGCAGGCGCCGGCGCGTGCCGGCGATCAGGGCCGACCGCCGTTCGCGCCGCTCGGCCTCGGCCAACTCCTGCCGGGCCTGTCCGAGGGCCCGCTCGTGGACGGCCAGCCGGGCACCGGCGGTGGCGGCGTCGGCCTCCGGCCAGGAGGCGGCCAGCAGTGCGGTGAGGGCCTCGGGCTCGGCCGCCCTCCGCTCACGGTTGCCGGTGCGCACCATGAGGGCCGCCCCGCCGCCGATCCGGTTCACCCGGCCGGCCACCTCGTCGACGGCCGTGTTGTTGGTGGAGGCGACCAGGACCGACTGCCCCGCGGCGACGGCGGTGGTGACCACGGAGGTGATGAGTTCGCTCTTGCCCGTGCCGGGGGCGCCCGTCGCCACGGTGAGGGTGCGGTTCATCGCCGAGGCCAGGATGGCCTCCTGCGCCGAGTTCCCGTGGCCGGTCACCACGGCGGGGGCACGGGCACCGTGTTCGCGTGCGGCCTCCGCGGGCTCGGACAGCGCCCCCAGGGCCGTCCCGCGGATGGCGCCGGGCCTGATGCCGTTCCCGCCTTCGCGGTGGTCGAGGTCGCCGACGAGCTGTTTGACCGCCGTGGCGGCGGGATCCCCGCGGTAGAGCAGGGCGGCGTTGTAGGCCCCGCGCCGCGCCCCCGGGCGGAGGTCCAGGGCCCGCCGCAGCCCTCCGGCGGCCAGTCGGTCCACCATGGCCAGGCCCAGGCGCCCGCACACGGTGCGCGCCCTGTCCGACAGCGCGGTGACGCCGTCCCCGGGCCGGTCCGCCTCGAACCAGGCGAGCAGCTCCTCGATGTCCTCCTCGGCCACGGCCTCGGCGGAGAGCAGCAGTTCCCGGTTGAGCTCGGGCTCGCCGACCGGAACGAGGAACCGCCCCCCGGGCTCCTCCACCATCTCCACGTCCATGACGACGAGGGGGGCGGCCTTGGGCCGCCCGCCCCTCCGGCCCCGGCGCGCGGGGTCGAACAGCACCGCGGGGTAGCCGTAGCGCAGGGGACGCGACTCCTTGGCCGCCTCCCCGGCGAGGTCCCCGGCCCGGCCGGTCAGGGCCCACCGTTCCAGGGCCCGGCTGAGGAGGGCCTCCGATCCCATATCGCAGACCGCGATGTCCTGGCTCCCGGCATCGGGCAGCTGCTGGAGGAGGCTCTGGCGCAGCAGCCCGTCACGCAGGTAGTCGAGGTAGGGCGCCCACGACCATGTGCCCGGGGCCGACGCCGGAGCCGCCGGCTCCGTCCGGGTGCCGCGGCCGGAGGAGGCGTCCCGCACCCCCCTTCCCGCCCCCGCTCCGCGCGCCTCCGTGTCCGGAGCCGCCGCGCCGTCGGCGCGGCCGGGCAGACCCGTGGCCGTGGCGGCGCCGGTGTGCCGGGCCAGGATCAGTGATCCGCGCACCCCGAGCGAGGAGACCGTGACGCGCTGCCCGTCCACCTCGTCCACCTCCCGGTGGACGTGCTGGTAGAGGTCGACCGCGTCGATCCACCCGTCGCCGTCGGCGTCGGGGGCCGCCCCCGCCAGCCCCCGGATGACCGCGCTGGAGAAGGGGGAGGGGCGGACGCCCTGGCTGTTGTCCCCCTCGCGCGCCCGCTCCAAGGCTCCGGAGGCGGCGATGACGTAGATTCCGGCACCGTCGCTGAGCTGGCGTTCGAGGTCGAGCGGGTCTTCCTCCTCCGCACCGCGCGTGGCGAAACCGTCCGCGAAGGCGCCGCCGTAGCAGCAGTCCAGCAGGAGCACCCTGCTGCGCATCCTGGAGTCCTCCAGGAGCCGCTTGAGGACCTCCGACGAGATCGCCGTGGTCTCGAGCCGCTTGCGCCGCGTGTCCCGGAGCGCCAGGTGCAGGCGGCCCCGTTTGTCCTTCAGCCCGTGTCCGGAGAAGGAGATCAGGAGGAGGTCCCGGGGGCCGGCCTCGGCGAGGGCCGCCTCGAGGACCTCCATGGCCTCGTTCCGGACGGGGTCCAGGAGCGTCTGGATCCGGTCGTAGTGACCGTTGGCCCTGAGCACCCGCTCCAGGGAGAGGACGTCGGCGTGCGGCGAGCGCAGGTCGTCGAGTTCCTCGTAGCAGTTGACACCGATGAGGATGGCGGTGCGCTTCACGCTCCGGTGTCCTCCGCCTCCGCGCCCTCCCCTGCTTCCAGGGGTTCCCCGGCCTCCCGGGCCTCCAGAGGCTCCGGGGGTCCCCCGGGCCTGTCGGCCTCCCCGGCCGGCCGGGGCTCCCGGGCGCGCAGTGCCCGCACGTAGGTCTCGACTTCGGCGGGGTCCATCCGCCCCTGGACCGTCACCCTGTTCCCGTCGACCTCCACGGTGACCGACCTCTGCCCGCTCTGTTCGAGCCAGGTCCCGGCGAGCGAGACCAGAGAGGTGAGGACCGGTTTGAAGAGGACTCCGACGACCACCACCGCTCCCGCGACGGCGGCCGGGTCGGCGGACCGCGTTCCGGCGGAGGAATCCCCCTCCTCGGCCGGCCGGACCTCGTCCACGTCGAGGCGTTCCAGAAGGAGCACCAGGTCGCGGGTGTACCGGTCGGCCTCCTCCTCTGTGACGTCCTCTTGGAAACCGATGCTGACCAGCGACTCGTCCCGCGGCACCCGCGCACACTCCTCTTCGCCGAAAGGGACCGTTCTGTCACGGTCCGCGACCATTCCGGCACGCACGTTTTATCAGGTCAACGGAATATCTGTCGGTGGAATCGAGCAGGTGACCGCTTTCGGCCAACCGAATGGTGCGCACAAAGCGCTCCTGTCGCTCTCAGCGAGGCAGGACGCGACCGCGTCAACCGGCCGATTCCGTCCCTCTTCGGCTCTGCCGTACACGCCGGCTCCGAAGCGACCGCCGCACGCGGCGTCGGCCACGCTGCGTGACGAACCTAGCCGAGCCCTGCGGCGACGCCCAGAGGAAGAAGTCCGGATAGCGACAAAAACCCCAGGCGCCGCGAACCCCGGACTTCGCTCACGTCCCCGGTGCGACCCGCAGCACGATGAGGGCGTACTCGCGGCCCCGGTTCCCGGCCTCCCGCGGGTCGTCCCGGAGTTTCAGGCCCAGGGGTCGGCGTCCCGTCCCAGCCGGGGCAGCCGGACGGACACCCCGTCGGCCCGGCCCCTCCCGACCAGGAAGTCCATGCTGGCCGCCATGTCGTCGAAGAGCAGGGGCAGCGGCCGCAGCGGCCGGTGCAGCGGGCGCAGGAAGTCGTCCCAGTGGATCGGGACGACCCGCCGCGCCCCGAGCGCGGTCACCGTGTGCTCCCAGTACCGCTCGCGGAACTCCTCGTCCTGCCTGCCCAGGGCACCGATGCCCAGGTAGACGGTCTCCGCGCGGTACCCGTCGAGCGCCCCCGGCACGCTGTTGGCGCTGGCCTGGACGAGGAGACCGCGTCCGCCGTGGTGCACGTGCAGCGCGTAGCAGTCACCCGTCCTGTAGCCGGAGGCGCGCGCCGGGGTCCACAGGGGCGCCCGGACACTGCCCGGGGCCCGGTCCCCGGGACTGTGCGCCGCGGGCAGCGCGGTGAGCTCGAAGCCGCCCACCTCCACCGTCCGGCCCGTCACCACCTCCCGGAACCGGTGCCCGGGAAAGCCCTGGCCCAGCGCGATGTTCCGGGTCGAGGCCGAACCCATCAGGGTCGCCCCGGTCATGGCGGCCACCGTGGCCGAGTCCAGGGCGTGGTCGTAGTGGGAGTGGGCCACGAAGAGCGCGTCGACCCGGCCGACGCCGTACCGCCGCAGGCAGGCCCTGATCCGCGCCCGGTCGGGCGCGATCCCGCCCAGGGCCAAGCGCAGCGGGGAGGGGCGGCTGAAGAAGCCGTCGGTGAGGACGGCGTGCTCCCCGTCGTGGAGCAGCAGGGTGGACACCCCGAGGAACTTCACGCGCAGCGCTCCGGGCTCCGGCGGCGCCGGCTCCTGCCACAGGCCGTCCCAGGCGGCGAGGTCGGGGGCCGTCAACCCGTCGAGCACGGCGAACGGCCGGGACCGCCCGGTCACGCGGGCCACCGGACCGGAAGCCGGGTGCCCGCCGGACGGACACGGAGGTCCATGGGTCCTCCCTCGGGTCGGGGAACACGGTGGCGGGCCCTGGAGGCCCGGGGGTCTCAGGGTCCGCGCACCGTCGGCGGAACACCTTCGTGCGCACCGGCCGGGCGGCGTCGGGCCGTTCTCCCCCGAGCCCGCGACCGGTGGTCAGCGATACCGGTAGTGAGCGTAGACCCGGTTCACCTGGCCGGTCCAGAAGTCCAGCCGCTGGGCCGGGGAGGCGTTCGGGGTCAGCAGCCCCTTGTCCACGGCCAGGGCGTAGAAGCCCGGCCCCGGGTCGTTCCCGCCCTGGTAGAGGGTGATCGCCGAGATCATGGCGCCGACCTCGGGCAGGGTCCGGTCCACCGCCTCGCCGAGCAGCCGCCCCACCGCGGCCCGGTCGTCCGGCTGGGAGAAGTCCAGGGCCCGCTGTCCGGTCCGCACCACCAGGGCGCGGCTCAGCTCGGTGTAGGTGACGACCGCGCCCGCCCGCGCGCGCTCCTCCAGGAAGCCCACGGTCGCGGCGACCAGTTGCTCCCACTCGACAGCGGTCTTTCCGTACACGCTTCCTCCATCGCGTCGGCGCACTGCCGTGAACCGGCGGCCGGGGAGACCGCGCGGTGGCGCGAACCTATCCGAGCCCCGGGAACCGCTCCAGGGTCTTAGGTCCGGAACCCGGCGGGCCGCGGCGGGGCGCCGCGCTCACCGCGCCCCGGCCCCGCCCGCGCACCAGCGGCCGGTGTCCGGATGGGCGGCCGCGGCCACGGCACCGGCCGCCGTACCGGCGCTCACCAGGCCGAACACGATGGCGATCAACACCCAGTCCACCGGCCCTCCCAGGAAGAAGACCTGAACGATGATGCTCGCCCCGTGCACGGACGCCGCGATACCCGCCCCGATGACCATCCGCCTCCCGTTCTCCCCCCGCCGGGACAGCCGCCACGCCCCCAGGAAGAGAAGCGGCGCCTCGATGAGGCCCGCCACCAGGTTCACCACGATCGCCTCCGTCGGCGAACCGGGGAAGAGAAGGCCCACGACGGCCAGCACGACAACCTCTACGACTGGCCGAGCTCGTCCTGAGCGCGTGTTCCTACGAGCCCAGCGAGGACCGCGCAGTGCGCGCCGACTGCCTGATCTTGCGCATGTGGCAGGTTTTCGAGGACTTCGGCATCCGAGCCCTGTCCGACGCCTTGAGCGTCAGGGGAGGCCGGTGTCTGCCCCAAGATTCACGATCCCACTTGGACCACGAGAGAACAGCACGACTCGCCCAGGTCTCGTTTACGAGCTCTTGGGAGCCGACAGCGGCAGCCCCGCCGACGTGGTGGACGTCAAGTACAAGCGGGTCTAGGGTACAAGCGGGCATGTCGGCGACTGCCACCAAATGTTGGCTTACTGCACTCGGCTCGATCTCGTGAATGGCCGCCTGGTTTACGCAGCGAGTCCGAAAACCAAGGGCGGCCGACACCATCTCCACGGCGGCAGGGGGATCACCGGACACCAGCACGTCCTTGACCTTGGCACCAAGCCGGAGGCTCTCCTCGATCGGATCGACGCCATCGCCGACTCCATCCACCAAACGGCACTTCCAGCCCTGGGAAGCTTATGAAGAGCCCACCGAGTCCACGTGAATCCGAGCGACGTTCACCTTGACCCGGGACTCTACACCCGGGAAGCCTCTCTAACTCAAAGCTTGCCGTACCAGCGGAGAGTCGCAGGAAGAGCGGCCACATTCGGCCATCAACGCAGTACTTTATTCGAACTTGATTTCGACCTCCTTAAGCTTCCCGAGATCACTCCACGTCAGGGAGCCGTTCGAAAACCATCCCACCGCCACCTGCACGCGGTTTCCTGAGAAGAAACCTGAGACCTGGCCCCCTTGCCTCAAGGGAAGTGGTAGAAACAGCTTGACCAATCTCTGGAAAGGGTGAACATCTCTGAGCGAGACTCCCCTCCTTGCGGTGGCCCCAGAGGAAGACTCCGGCTCCCGTACTCTCAACCGCTATCGCTGGCAGTCACGTGTCGCCACCCGTGATCTCCTCGCCCTCCTCAGCCTGGATCTGACCGACCGGCAACACGGAGAAGTTTCACCCCATCGAGCGTTGATCAGCGAACGCCACGAGGATTGGGCACTATTCGACGGGGATCGATGGTGGCTGGTATCCGCCAAACACCTCGACAACGATCAGGGGGCGTGGACCTGGTCGACCCTGATGAGCGATGGCGGAATCCCTCATCTCTACCGGAACTACCGACGTCTCTCCGAAGCTCCTGGGTGCCGCATGGTGACCAACAATGCCATCCGAAGCATGCCGGAGACGCGGCTCCTTCGCGACCTGTGCCAGCTCGAAGACGGAGCCGACGCCACTCCTCGAAACGCACTGTCCCCCGAGGAGCGAGCCGGTTTGAACCTCACCTTGGCCCGGTACCTGTTGGTACACCACAAGGACGCCGGGCTGAGCGAAGAGGAGTCCCAGGGGCGCTCAAACCATGTGAACCACTGCGAACCGAATAACGATCTGATCGCCTCCTCTACACGCTTCCTGGATTCCCTGTTGTTGGACACGAACATCCCGGGCCGAAGGCACATCGTCGACGCAGGGCCACTGAGATTCGTCAGACCCGTGCTCCACCGGCTCGGACATCCTTCGACCGAGGCGGAGGCGGTCTGGGAGGCGCTCACCGGATTCGTGGAACAGAGCATGGAGGACCAGCTCCCCACAGAAGATGCAGGACTCACCGACCTGATCCGTTCCTTCAGCACACGGCCTCATGCTCTCGGACCAGAGGCCGTGGAGAAGCGCACCGTGACCACGGGTCAGGCTTTGACAGTGATCGAGCGGGCTCTGCGCAGGCCTCAGGTCTTTCTCGCACCGGGACTCCCCTTCGAACACAAGGTCTCCGTCAAAATGACCGTAGGCAAACTGGAGTCCAACGCCATTCAGCGGGCCGAAGACCGCATGGCCACATGGCGAAAAACCTGCGCAGCGGAGGTCGACGACTCACCGGGCAACCACGCCCAGCTCCAGGAGTTTGCAGACGAACTGGAAGACCGAGTCGATGATCTCCATGTCGAGCTGCGCAACGAAGGTGTGGGACAGGAGATGTTCGGCACCCGCCTATGGCACAGCGCCACACGGCTGCCACCCGAGAGCTTTCCACCCCTCCCCTTCCGACTGACCCGGACACTCCTCACCGGAGCGCTCGCCGATGCCTCCGATCAATGCCGCATCTGGTTCACACCGTTCCGGTTCAACGCCGACGCCATCCTGCTCGGATCCTCCACTCCCGTTTCCGATGCCCAGGACGAAGAAGGAAGCGAGTGACGTGAACCACCCTATTCCGACTCGGAACCGGGAGTACTTCCTCCGGGACCGGAACTACCACGAGATTCGGGTTCTCCTCCTCGTTCATTCGGTCTCCGAGGAAAATTCCGGGCCCGGATACGTAGATGGACTGGGGCAGTTGGCCAAACTCGACTTCCTGGTGCGCTATCCCCTATTCGCCAGTCAGGTCCTCGATGAACTCGACCCCACCGATCCCCGTCTCCACCGGGAGGAGGCCGATGTCCGGGCTGTGGAGGCCCCCATGCACAGGCACCGCTACGGCCCATGGGACGAGCGTTACTACACCGTGGTGGGTGCACTGCTCGGACGGACTCTGCTTCTCCGCGGCTCCGAAGGCCGGGCCCGCATGACCTTGCGGCCGAGCGCTCATGGCATAGAGGTGGCCCGGGCAGCGGCAGTCACGCCCGCATGGGCGGCGATCTCGGACCGCTGCCGCGCTGTGGCCGAAGCCGCCCGTGGCATGAACGGTAACCGTATCGCGGGACTGATCCAGGGCCGCTTGTCCCTGAACGAGGAACACGATTTCGGAGATTTGATCACGTGAGCATCCTGTTCCGGGTCGAAGCGCTCGAACTCCACACGGACAAGGAACGACATGACCGGCGAACCTTCCGGAAAGGCCTGAACCTTCTGATCGGCGACCCCGGAGCGGGCAAGAGCACGCTGATCGAGCTGATCCGCTTCGGCTTGGGAATGAAAGCCCAGCAGACCCCAGTGGTGGAACGCTCGGTGGAACGAGTCACCGTGGAGATCGTGGCTGGCGATCACCGGCTCGGCCTGGCACGTGCGGTACGCACTCCCGGAATCGTGGAAGTCGTCGACCTTGACTCCCAGGAAGCCCTCGGTGAGTACCCGGTCGTTCCCGACCAGGACGAGATCGGTATCGGCACAGCCTTGCTCCGATGGCTGGGGGTCCCTTCAGATATCGAGGTCACCGTGAACGGCCGACGTAAGGTAGTGACTTTCGAACATGTATGGGAGTACATGCACGTACCCCAGTTCGAGATCGATCACAGTATCGCCCGCCACGATGTCACCTCTCTGACCCCTCGACGCAAGCGCATCTTCGAATTGCTCTTCGGGCTTGTCGACGAACGCCTCACGACCCTGGAGGCAAAGGTCGATGAGACCAAGGGGAAGCGGCGTGATGCCGGCGCCCATCTCCAGGGTGTACAGGCTCTGGTCGAACGCGCAGCTCTCCCTGAACAGCACGACCTCATGAACGAGTTGTCCGAGGCGGAGCAGCATCGGCAACGACTTCTACGGACCGATGAGAGGCTGCGTTCCTCTCTCGGGGCCCGTGACGACCGAATCGTCGCACTGCGCGGACTACTCACGGCCACTCGCAATACGGTGGCCAGAACAGACGAAGCACTGCAACGCCTTGAACAGACACAACAGCAGCGCCGTACACGATCCGAGGAACTGGCAGCAGCCCTGGCGAGGCTGGATCGCGTCCGTACCGCAAACGTCCTTCTTGCCCCCATCGAGTTCAGCCAATGCCCGCGATGCCTCCAGGAGCTGGATGAACATCGTGCAGAGCCCGAAGCCTGTCGGCTATGCCTTCAGGACATTCCACAGCAGGAACCTCACCGCCCAAGAAGGACACCGCATGAGCGGTCCGGCGGCCCGGACCGGCTCCCGCTCGCCGTGCCAGGAGAGGCAACCGCCCAGGAGACCCAACTATCGGACCAGAGCGAGGAGATACGCCTGCTCCTAATCCAAGGAGAACAGGAACGCGCGACTCTTCAAAGTTACCGCAGCGACCTCTTGGAGGAACTCCGCGAACTGGAGGCGGAGCTGGACCTTCTCACCTCGCGCCTGGGTTTCCCCGGCTCCGAGGAACTCGCCCGGGTCGCAGAACAGCTCGCAGGGGCGACGGCGGAGGTCGAACGGATCAACCTCCTGCTCTCCACTGCCGAACACGCGGCGAGCTTCGCCACCGCGTACGAAGTGGCTGTTGAAGCGTGGACGGACGCCAAAGAGGAACTGAGCCGACACCAGGAGTACCTCGAGTCCACGTCCAGTACGCTGTTCTCCAGCCTGACAGAGATCTACAGTGCGCTGCTGCTGGATAGCTTTACGGCTCCCAACGTGCGGGAGGCGCTCATCTACTCGCGGGATTTCCTCCCCTACATCGACGGGAAGAAATTCGACACCGTGAGCATCAGCGGGGGCAACCGGGTCCCCTTCATCGTGGGGTACTGGTTGGCGCTGCAGTCGGTCGCGTTGAGCAGTCCTCAGTACCCCTTCCCCGGTTTTCTCATCCTGGACAGCCCACAGAAATCCCTGGGCCCGCTCCAGGAGCTGAGTACAAAGATGTACCGGCAGATCCAGGCCATGGCCGCAGAACGGGAGGAAACGTTCCAGATCTTCGTGCTCGACACGGACTTGCCCAGAGATTTCACGCCCTCCCGGGAACCGATACAGCTCACTTACCGGAACCCGGGTATCCGGTCGATCAGACATCCGGGGCCCGGAGCCGTCCATACGGTCGAGGGCGAACCCGTCGAGGAGCCCGGCATCGAGTAGGCCGCCTCGCTCAAGGCGACGGAAAAGTGTTGTGCGGCCGCACACCAGGCGCAGCCGCACAGGTCCTTCGGAACCGGGCTCAGCACTCGGTGTGGAGCGGACCGAGCAGTCGGTGAAAGGTCCCCCATCAGGGACTTCAGCAAGGTCGGTGGAGGAGGCGCCCCAGTAGGAGCCGGTGGCCTCACCAAACCAGACGGCCAAGTGCGGGTGCCGGACTTGGAGGGCGGCGGCGCGGCGGTGCTCGCGCAGGTACTCGGCGTGGTGGCCGCCCAGCAGGGGAGGTTCCGAGCGCGGAGCCAGCGACCGGACTGGTGCTCGCAGGCCTGGCAGTGCGGGCCTCGGGTTCCGGGTCGCCGGGCTAGGGGGCGAGCGGGGTCCGGGGGCGCGAGACAGGATGCGTCATCGACTTCGAGCACCGGGATGGACAGTACCGGGTACTGCGCCACGGGGAGCCCGCACGCCACCTCAGTGAGGGCGAGAAGACCGCGATCGCCCTGCTCTGCTTCCTGCAGAGCCTGGAGGAGCGGGGCAGGGAGCTGTCCTCGACCGTCGTCGTGGTGGACGACCCGGTGTCCAGCCTGGCCGACGAACTCACGTACGGCGTCTACTCCACCCTGACCACCAGGCTGGACCCCGAGGAGGGAAGTGCCGTCAGCTCTTCGCCCTCACCTACAGCACGGCGTTCCTGCGTCACTGGAGCAAGGACCTCAAGCACCAGGACACCTCCAGCACCCTGCACCTAATGAAGTCACGACGGACCGCCGAAGGGCGCCGGTCCCCGGAACTGGTCCCGATGGACCCCAAGGGTCCCAAAGCTGTCCTGCTAGAAACCGAATATCTGTTCCTGTTCCACACCGTTGCCGACACACTGCTGCGGGCACTGAACGAGCCCTCCGTGGAGGCGGACCTCGCACTGACCACATCGTCCCCTAACCAGGCGCGCAAGATCATGGAGCTTTTCCTCCAGTTCAAGTCGCCCAAGCAGGGCATCAACCTGGCCAATGCCGTCGAAGTCGCCCTCAAGGACCACCCCGCACTGGCCGCGCGCATCGTCCGGTTCGTCCACAGTGGTTCCCACCGCTCCGCGGATCCGAACTCTGTCCCTCTCGCGGATCCCACAGTCCGTGAGACGTCGCCGCAGTGTTCATGCGCAGGGTGGACAAGACCCATTTCGAGGGCACCTGCCATCGCCTGGGCTCACTGACCGGATGGACCAGATCTCGTCCCCGTGAGAACCGGGGAGCCCAATTCGCCGAGGCGCACACGCTCCTGCCGTTGGGCAGCCCCGGGAAGGTCCAGGACCTCCAAGGGCCGTCGTACATCTTCGACCTTCTCACCGACCTCCGCATCGGAGCCTGACCCGGCCGCCCAAGAGACCGGCGCGCCCCGCAGCGGGCGATGCGGCGAACGAGTCCCGATGACAGGATCACCGTGGCGCCTCTGTTTCTCCGGCAAGCCGACACCGAGGCCGGGCACCACAGAAAGGGAGCGCAGGGGTCACCGACGAACGAGACCTGATCGGGTACGACGAACCCCGTGTCTTGGGCGAGGTCTTCCCCGACCGGAACACCGTCGGCCCTGGCCACCTAAGGTGCTCCACATGCGGGACCGTCCTGGCCGCCGACCGGTTGACCATCATCAAGCACCACCACGCGCGGTGTACGAAAGCGCAGCTGCGGATCTACTGCCCCGACCATGCCTCCCGCGCCCAGGAACGCGTCGGAGGCGGTGCGCCCGGATCTGCACCCGACCGCCGAACAGATCACAGCCGGCCGATGACCCCCTGATCGACACGACATACGACCACCGACATTCCCGTGGGTAAGGCCCCTGAGGCCCACAACGACACCCTGCGCCTCTACCACCGGACGCTCTGGATCAGGGAACTTCCGGACGGAACGTGCTTCGATCTCGCCGATGGGAGTCGGCGGGTTATCCCATTTACGAGTCGGACCAAGGCGGCTTCTGGCTCAGCAGCGACACCGTCGTCTCCATGTTCCCGCACAAGACCCGGGCCGTCGTCACGGAGCTCGATGACGGGAAGTTCAAGACGTTCTGGAACCTGGGCTACACGGTCGGCGGGGTGATGATCTGGCCGGGCAACAGGGCCGGGAACAAGCAGACGATCAGCAGCGCCCGCGGCTTCCCTCCCCGGCTCTCCGACCGGTTCGACCTCACCGTCGAGTGCGTCCGCCGCCGCTACACGGGCGGGCGGAGCCCACTCGGCGACGTCCTCATCCGGCACGCCGAGTTCTTCGCCTTGTTCGAGACCTTCCAGGGGCTCATCGACCACTTCCTCCTCCGCGACCTGCGCAAGGGGGACCGGATCAGGTTCGCGATGCCGTTCGACGACTCCGCCCTGCCGTCAGTGCCACAGGACCTGGCGACCTACCCGCGATAGGACTCCCCGGGAACATCGGGGGTTGACCGGAAACTCTTCCCTCCTCGGAGGTCGGACCTGGTGACCGGATCCTTGGGGGCGCTCAGCCGGCCCGTCGTTCTCGGGCCGGGGCCGCGGTCCGCGGCCCCGGCGGGTTCCCGGTCATAGGACCGCGAAGACGACGCCGACCATGGCGATCAGTGCGGTCATCGTGGCGAGGAACGTGGTGAAGGACGCGCGCAGCGCGGCCGACCACGACTTCTTCTCCTCTCGGGTGAGCAGCATGGCGATCACGGCGAACAGCAGCGCCAGACAGGCGGCGATGGCCATGCAAATGAGAACCGCGGCGAGCTTGACAGGCATGTGTCTGCGACCTCTGTTCATTTGTGAGTTACGGAGAGCGACGAACTGGGGGTGTGGTGCGGCGCACCCGAGCGGGCCACAGCACGGGCGGGTTCTACGTCTACAACGGTACCAATCAGCTGCAGCACGCACAACTATTTACCGCACTCAATAGATGCATTATCCTGAACAAGGCCGACCGGATACCTCTCCCGCCATCGGGAGAGCCGATCTGACCAGGTATTTCGAGGGACGAGGAGACGGTTCGCGTGAATGAGACCCTGTCGCTGGGGCCACTCCGGCGCCTGGTGGGCATCGTCCGGGAGGGCCTTCGACCCGCGCCCACCGCCACCGGGGCAACAGAGCGGGACACTGAACACGCTGCCGTCCTGTGGGTGCTCGCCACCGCCTTCGTCGCTTTCTGTGAGGACATCGGGCTCGTGGAGCACACGTCCCTGACCCGGACGGACGTGCCGGCCGACCTCCCGACCGCCAGCCCCCTACAGGTCATCGAGCGGTCCATGAACGAGGCGGTCGAAGCGCACCCCGTTCTCGGCGAGGTCTTCCACGGCGCAGGCACATGGCGAGAGCACCGGCCGGACGAGGCCACGGCCCGGCACCTGGTGGCCTTCTGGCGCAACGGGAAACGCGCGCCTCTGGGATCGGTGCCGATCCCCTCGGCCACCGGCGCCGGACCGGACACCACCCTCTTCGAGATCCTCTACCAGAACCTCTCCGAGGACTCACGCAAGGCCTACGCCCTGCAGAGCACTCCCGACTTCGTCATCGACCTGGTTCTCGACCGTTCCCTGGGGCGGGCCCTCAAGGAGACCGACAGCGTCACCGAGCACGGGTTGCGCTACATCGACCCCGCCTGCGGTTCCGGCGGGTTCCTCCTGAACGCGTTCCGCCGGGTGTTGGAAAGGATTCGCGAGGAAAGGCCGGACCTGCCCGGGGGCGAGGCGATCGCCCTGGCCCTGGCCTGCGTCCACGGTTGCGACCTCAGCCCGATCGCCGTCATGGTCAGCCGCTTCCGCCTCGCGGTCGAAGTGCTCGGGCAGGCCCGTAACGCCTCCCCCGAGGCCGAGCGGGAGTGGCGGCTCCTCGTCGCCGAGGCGGACTCACTGCTGGAAGGGCCCGGCGCACCCGTGGTCCTGGGCTGGCCCTGGGCCGGAAACGGGGATCTCGCCCTCCTGAACCTGACCACGGGCGCGAACATCCTGCGGCGTTCCAGCTACGACGCGGTGGCCACCAACCCTCCCTACATCGTCCCAGGGGACCAGGACGCGACGAAGGCCTACCGCGAGGGCTATCGGAGCGCGCGATCCGGTGCTTTCACCCTGAACGCCCCTTTCACCGAGTGCGCCTTCTCCCTGGCCCGCTCGGGTGGGTACGTCGGCCTGCTGACGGCGAGCGCCTTCGCCAAGCGGGAATTCGGCAGGCCCCTGGTCGAGCGATTCCTCCCCACGGTGCAGATCAGCGACATCATCGACACCTCCGGCGCCTACATCCCCGGCCATGGCATACCGACGCTCATCCTCACCGGGCGCAACCGGGAACCCTCCCCGGGCTCACGCGTCACCGTCGTCAACTGTGAGCGCGGCGAGCCCTCCGCCCCGGACGACCCGGGCCAGGGCAGGGTGTGGACCTCCCTCAAGGAGCGACTCGCCAAGGTTCCCAGCGAGGACGCCTGGACGTCCTCCCACGAACGCCCACAGGATGATTTCCGGACCCACCCCTGGCTTCTCAGCCCGCCCCGGACCGAAGCCGTGTTCCGCTCCCTGCGCTCGGACACACTGCTGAGCGACCACGTCCACCGCATCGGCTACATCGCCAGCACCGGAGCGGACGAGCTGTTCTCCGCGTCCCCCGCCTCGATGCGCCGTTGGGAGGTGGAGGCGGAGGCGACCATCGACCTGGTCACCGGTTCGGAGGTTCGCGACTGGCAGGTCCGCAGCGACCTGAAGGCCTTTTTCCCCCGCACGTGGGAAGAGCGCACGAAACTCGTCGACCTGCGGGACCTTCCCGGGCACCTCAGGCGGTTGTGGCCCTATCAGAGGGTGCTCGCCAACCGGTCCAGGATCAACCCGAAGAAATGGTACGACTGGCATCAGTTGACGACCAACCGAAACGTGTCCTCATGGTCGATCATCTTCCCCTGGGTGGCCACCCACACCCACTTCGCCCTGAACCGGGACGTGAACGCGCCGCTGAATTCGGCTCCGGTCATCGAACTGCCCACCTCCATCACCGAAGAGACGGCCCTGGCGCTACTCGGGGTGCTCAACAGTTCGACCGTGTGCTTCTGGATGAAGCAGGTCAGCCGGAGCAAGGGCAACCCCAGGGGCGACCAGCTCAGGTCGGGGGAGGGCTGGGAGGCGATCTACGAGTTCACCTCATCGCGTATGCGTGAACTGCCCCTGCCCGCTCTCACCGAGGCGGAGATACCCCGGGAACTCGACTCGCTGGCGCGCGAGCTCCTCACCCTGCGCGCCGAGGTCGAGGATGCCGGAACACCCCCGACCGGAGAGCGCATCGCGGTACTGGGCCGAGAGTGGCGCTCCATCCTGGGGCGTATGGTCCTGCTCCAGGAGGAGCTCGACTGGCGGGTCTACGAGTCGTACGGGATCGTTCCCACCGGGAGCATCCCCCATGTTCCCCTCGACTCGTTGCCCGAAGGGATCGTTCAGGGAGAACGGGCCTTCGAGTTCGCACTGGCCCGGGAGCAGGACGAGGCTCCCGAGGCCTTCGAGGAGAGCGAGTGGTTCGCGAGGAACGCCATCAGCCGCTCCACGACTCCGCCCGCCCACTGGCCGTCCGATTACCGCCGGGTCGTGCTCGCGCGCATCGACGCCCTACGTAACGACCCTGCGCTCCGTGTGCTGGAACGACCGGACTTCAAACACCGGTGGGCCACTCCCCCGTGGGAATCCGTGTGGCGCCCCGCAGTCGCCGCCTGGCTCCTACAGCGGTGCGAGAGCCGAGAGCTCTGGTACACACTGGGGACGGACGGGGTCGAGCGGCCGACCGTTCGGCCTCTCTCCGAGTTGATCGGGGCGCTGGAGAACGATCCGGACGTGATCGCCGCCGTCGAGACGCACAGCCCCGGATCCACCGTCAGGAAGGTGCTCGCCGCGCTGCTCGCGGAGGAACACGTCCCCTTCCTCGCAGCGCTCAGGTTTCGCGCTTCCGGCCTGCGCAAACACCGAGAATGGACGCGCTTGTGGGACCTGCAGTGGAGGTGGGAGAACCCTCCTCCGTCCGGTGACACCGCTGACGCCGATCCGTCGGGCGCGCCGTCGCCCCCCAAGTTCACCGCGGCCGATTTCC
Source organism: Nocardiopsis changdeensis (assembly GCF_018316655.1). GTDB lineage: Bacteria > Actinomycetota > Actinomycetes > Streptosporangiales > Streptosporangiaceae > Nocardiopsis > Nocardiopsis changdeensis. Next base: position 4,710,189 of record NZ_CP074133.1, read on the forward strand.
TCAGGAAGTCGTACTGGGCCAACCGAGGCAAATTCGACATGCCCAATGAACGGTTCACCTCCTACTCTCCCGACCCCTCCCCCGGGCTGTCCCCCACCAGCATGCTCGGATGGGCCGGATGGGACGCGCGTGACCGCGCCTGGGCACTGGTGGACATCGTCGAACGGAACCTGGCGACACCCCAGGCCCCCACGCAGACCGTGGTCCCCCTGCTCGCAGGCCTGGCCGAGATACTGCCCTGGGTCGACCGCGTCGGGGCCGGAATCGGCCCGCGCCGTTCGCACAGAGACGGCGTCGAACTGAGGCGAAGGTTCGCAGAGTACCTGAACAGGTTGGAGCTGACCGAGGAACAGGTCTCCGCATGGGCACCGCCTCCCCCGCGCCGTGGGCGTCCGCCCAAGCGGACCGAGAGCTGAGCGTCTCCATGCACAGGGCCATCTGACCGGTACCGGCACATCAGACACGAACAGCGGCCGACGAGTGGGGGCGGATGCAACCGTCACCCGCCCCTTTCGGAGACGGCCCGGTCCTCTGCGGCGGCCCCGGCTTCGGCCCGGGTCGAGGATGAGCAGTACCGTGCCGGGGAATGCACAACGCTAGGGGCACGATGCAGGAGACCCGTCTGCTGGGCGAGGAGTGGAGAGGGGCATGCCTTCAGCTGGTCCAGGACACCTTGCTGGTCGTCATGGAGGACGAGCGCGAGGACGCCCGTCTCACCGATCTCTTCCTCGCGGTCGCCTTCGACCTGAGGAGCCGCCGCCCCCTGGGCCCCATGAACTCTTTCGGATCCCCGGTCCACCTGGTCGGCCTTCCCGCTCTCGCTCCCACCCCGGTCCTGGCGTCCGCCACCGCCGAGACCCTGACGATCACCGACATGCGCAACGGCTCCGTTCTGAAGACCTTCCCCCTACCTGATACAGGGACGGGGAAACGATCCTTTGACGGGTACCACCTGGCCATGGGCCACCACGGCGGCCGTGACCTGCTCTTCCTGCACCAAGCCGGGGAGGGGCACCACCATTCGGTGTCAGCTGTGGACCTTGCCACCGGAGAATCGCTCCCCGCCCTGGGATTCAACCACTGCCGTTACCGGGAAATCAGCGAGTGCCTCACTTTGCGGCACGGCTACCTGGTATGTCCTACAACCAAGGAGGTCGTCGAGGCCTGGGACTACGGCTTCGACACCATCGACAAGCCCTTCGTTCACGTACAACGGGCGGATGACGGCTCCCGGGTGGGCGAGGTCGGTCTCCACGGTTGGGTCCCCGAGGGCCGGGCCGTCGATATCGTTCGCGCGGCCGGGAACACCTACCTCGCCGAAGCCGAGGACATAGTCACCCTGCCCGATCTGGAGCCGGTGTTCTCGGCGGGGGATCCGTGGGCTGTGGTGTCGCGGGTGACCGAGTGGGACGGACGCCCGGTCGCCGTCATCGTCCAGGAGAGAAACCGCCCACAGGAGCTTCCGGGGCTGTTGTACCTCCTGTTCCTGGACACGAAAACCCCGCAGAAGATCGTCCTGCCCTGGCCGGCCCCGCCACGGGTACACGACCTTCTGGCCACCCCTGACGGCACAATCGTGGTCTCATCCGCCGCGGGCGTCCACGTGCTCGACGTGGATCCCTCCGAGGCCGCCCGCACCAACCCACCGAAGTGAGCCAGCCGGTATCGGAGCGGGTCCGGTCCCCAGACGAACGGCCGACGGTGTTCCGGTTTCCTCTCCCAGTGAGGCACGGCGCTGCGCTGCGACCCCGAGTGTCCTCAACCCCGCACCAGGGACGAACCGGAACCGCAGGGCCGAAGGCTTCTGCTGCTAGGGTTCCGGCCCGGTGAAGCCCATCACGCCGATGTGCTCGTTCGGGGTCTGGTAGAGGATCGCGCGACCCGGTAACCGTCCGCCGCCAACCGGAGCACAAAAGCCAGGTCCCGGCGCGGATCGGTCGAACCCCGCCATGTCCTCTACTTCTCTCTGCCCGTGTCGTGGTTCTCGAAGCCGTGCACAACGGCCCAGCAGGTGGGGTGCGGGGCCCACGAAGCGAGTGCTCCGCGGGTGCCCTGTGCATTCCTGGCGGCACATTGTCCCTGCTTTCACCGCCGGTTCTCGTTCGTTCCAGTCCGCTCGGCCGACGGGCGAGGCGGTGAGGACGGGGGCCGGTACGAGGAGGGAAAAGGCAGGTGCGGAACCGGGGCGAGACGTCGGTGTCGACGCGCGTGGTCTTCGATCGGTCCCGTATTCGCGAGCTTGAGAGAGGTGCGGGTCACCAGAGGGGACGTTGGTGGAGGAGTTCGGTGTGGGGCGTCCGCCCGGGCGGGGTGGCCGGGCGGGTGGGGCGGTCAGGTGTGGGGGCGGGCCCGGGGGCGGTCGGGGTGGCCGCTGCCGGCGATGTCGCTGAGGACCTCGGCGGCGGCGAGTTCGTCGCGGGCGGCGAGGCGGTCGAAGCCGTCGACGGCCGGGTGGGCGTAGGGGCCCAGGGTCGCGATGAGGACGGCGCCGGCGACGAGGACGCCCATGAGGACGGGGATGACGGGGTCGTAGGAGCCCAGCAGGTCGTAGCCGAGCCCGAGGAGGAGGGGTCCCAGCGCGCTGCCGAGGAGGAACGCGGCCTGGACCAGGCCCAGGATCCGGCCGAAGTGGCGGGTGCCCAGGTAGCGGGTGATGAGCAGGGCGAGCAGGTCGCCCTCGATGCCGAAGGCGACGCCGATGAAGGCGACCGCGACCGCGGCGGCGCCGAAGGGCGGTTCCAGAAAGAGCATGCCGGCGATGGGGGCGAGGATCACGATCGGGCCGACGACGGTCGCGTGCACGCGGTCGAGGAGGAGGCCGCCGACGACCCGGCCCACGAGCGAGGCGAGGCCGAAGACGACCAGCAGGGTGGCCGCCTGTTCGGGGGCGAGCCCGCGGTCGGTCATCATCGGCACGAGGTGGACCTGGAGGCCGTAGACGACGACCCCGACCAGGCCCAGGCCGAGGGCGACGGCCCAGAACCGCCGGGTGCGGAGCGCCTCGCCGACGGTCAGGCCGGGGAATTCGAGGCTGACGTCGCGTCCGCGGGACCGGGTCTCCCGGACGAGCCGTCCGCGGACGTGGTGTTCGGCGCGGGCGCGCACGAACAGGGTGACCATCGTGACCGACACCAGGACGGAGACCAGGGCCATGAGGCCGTACGCCGACCGCCATCCGACGTTCTCGATGAGCGCTCCGGCCAGCAGCGGGGCCAGGGCCGAGCCCAGTCCGATGATGCCCGTCACGACCCCGACGGCGAGGGCGCGGTTGTTGTCGAACCAGCTCACCACCGCCCGGGTGGCGGGCACGGCCGTTCCGGCCCCGAAGAGGCCCACGAAGAAGCAGGGGACGAGGTAGGCCCACTCGATGGGCGGCACCAGGCCGATCAGCGCCATCGAGGCCGCGAACAGCACGAAGCCCGGCACGAGGATGTAGCGCGCGGCGAAGCGGTCCACGAGTTGTGCGACGACGACCAGGCCGATGGCCATCCCGACCGCCGCGACCGAGAACGCCCCGGTGACGGTGGTGCGGCCGAACCCGGTCTCCTCGGCGATCGGCAGTACGAACAGGCCGATGGTGGCCAGGTACATCTGGGGGCCGACGGCGTTGGCGGTGCCGCTGCCGATGATCACCCACCAGGGGCTTCTGGGGCGGGGCGGGCGGGGGGCTGTGGTGCTCATGCGGCCTCCGTGGGCTGTGGGGTGGCGGTGCGGGCGGCGGTCAGGAGGCGGGGAAGGCGACCTCGGTCAGTTCCTCCGAGGTCCGCCAGACGCGCGCGGCCTCCTGTTCGCTGCGCAGCGGCGGGTACAGCCGCTGCCGGGCCGGCGGGCCGCCGAGCCGGCCGGGGCCGGCGGGGCTGTAGAGCTCGCCTCGCCCGGCGTCGGGGACGGTCGCGGCCAGGAGGGCGGGCAGCTTCGCGGTCTCGAGGGTGCCCAGCAGGATCCCGCGGGCCGACAGGGCCCGGATCCGGCGGATGTGCGGGGTGTCCTCACTGCGGCCGAGCTCGGGGCGGGCGGCCAGCAGGCTGGTCGGGGCCACCCCGGGGTGGGAGAGGTTGCTGGTGATGCCCCAGCCGTGGGCCGTGCTGCGGCGGTCCAGTTCGAGGCCGAACAGCCCCAGCGCGATCTTGGACTGGCTGTACGCGCGCATCTCGTCGTAGGAGCGCTGCCAGTTCAGGTCCCCCCAGTTGACGGCGCCCCGCCGCGCGGCCACGCTGATCTGCGAAGTGACCCGGGCCCGGCCGGCGCGCAGCAGCGGGAGGAGGCGGGCGACCAGGGCGAAGTGGCCGAGGTGGTTGGTGCCGAACTGCAGCTCGAACCCGTCCGCCGTGGTCTGCCGCCCCGGGGGCCGCATCACGCCGGCGTTGTTGATGAGGATGTGGATCGGCCGGGCCTCCCGACGCAGGGTGTCGCCGAGGGTCGCGACCGAGTCGAGCGAGGACAGGTCGAGGCTGCGCAGCGAGACGTCGGCGCCGGGCGCGGTGTTCCGGATCTCGGCGATCGCGGCCGCGCCCTTGTCCGGGTTGCGGACCGGCATGATCACCTCGGCGCCCGCCGCGGCGAGCTGGAGGGCCATTCCCAGGCCCATCCCGTCGCTCGCGCCGGTGACGACGGCGCGCTTCCCGGTCAGGTCCGGCATGGTGATGTGGATGGGTCGGCGTGGCATGGTCCTGCTCCTCGGTGTCGTGGTCGCGGGGCGGTCGGCGGGCTGTCGCCGCCGGGGCCCGGGGTCTTCGGCCCGTGCGGGCGGTGCCGGTGCGGGCGGTCGCGCCGCCGGTGCCGCCGGGGGCGCCGGTCGTGGTCTCCCGCGGCCGGTCCGGCCCGGGGCCGGGTGGTGGTGGGCGACGCGTCCGATCGCGTCCCGGGGTCCCGTTCGAGCCGTGGCACCGATCCTGGGCGGGCGGCATGGGCCTATCCAGGACCTCGCGATCACAGGTTCGCCGGGCCTCCCCTGCGGTCCCTGCGGGGTTCGTCGCGGTCGGGGCACCGGGCCCGGGGGAACCCTCAGGGAGCCCGCGAGGAGCGAGTGGATGCCGACGGCGGTACGGGGGCGACCGGGGCCGGAATTCCCATCACCGTTCCGGTACCACGTCCCGAAAAACGCCGCACTCACGGATGATCACCGGGTTTCCCGAACTTTCCGAGGACCAGGGGGGAATGAAAAAGCGATACAGCCACTCGCTTTTTTATGTGCGCGGAGCCATCGGAACCGGACTCCGCTACGGAAACGCGTCGATACCCCGGGGGAGCGGGAAAGGCCCCCGCGCCAGGCCCGCCCGGCGCCGGGCGGCGACACCTCCCCAACCAGGCAAGGCCCCCGCCGCACCTCGGTTGATGGGATCATGGAATGCACGGTTCCACCGACCTCTGTTCCCGCCGGTCCCGCCGTTTCCACTGTTTCGAATGTTTCTGCGGTTTCTGTTGTTCCTGCAGTTCCCGTTGCCCGTGTTAACTTCTGGAGACCGAGCCAACGAACCTGGCGCAATTGGACATTCAACCTTTAAGGTTCTGCCATCACCCCGCAGTAGGGCGTGGTGAGAGAAAGGTTGTCCCATGAAGGCATCCCCCCTCCTTCGTTTCGCCGACCGGATCCTCGAACGCTTCACCCCCCGGGCCGAGGCCCAGGCGGCCGCCGCCCCGTGCGGCTACCAGTACCGCTGCGTCAGCAGCACCTGTCCCCGGCGCGTGTACCGGCAGCGCCGCGAGTGCTGCCTGCAGGGCGGCGATGCCCGTTGCAGCTCGTGGGTGACCATCGCCTGCGACTGCTGACCCCTGGTCGGCGCGGTCCCGCCGCAGGGCGGGGCCGCGCCCGCCCCTCCTCCCCCGCCCCCGCGAACCGTGAAGCGGACCCCCTTGCTCGTACTCACCACGTTCTTCCTGCAGACCGCGGTCGCCGGGATCCTCCTCACCTCCGGGCTGTCCAAGGTCCGCGGTGACGCCAACCTCCGGACCTGGGCGGACCTGGCCGAACGCCTTCGTGTCCCGCGCTTCCCCGCCCGTGCCGCCTCCCTCGCGCACGTCGCGGTCGAACTGCTCGTGGGCGCCGCCCTGCTCGCCGGGGCGTGGGCGAGGGTGCCCGCCCTCATCGCGGCCACCGTTCTGTTCACGGCCTTCGCCCTGCTCGCCCTGTACTCCGTACGCGCGGAGAAGGCCGTCACGTGCTCGTGCTTCGGCAAGGCCGAATCCGCGCTGGGGTGGCCGCACGTGTGGCGCAACGCCGTACTGACCGTGCTCGCCGCCGCCGGCCTGGGGTGCTCCCTCGCGCTCGGCCCCGCGCTTCCGCCCCCAGGCGGAGCGGCGGTGATGCTGGCGGCCGCCGTCGCGGTCACGGCGGTGACGTTCTACTTCGACGACCTCGTCGACCTCTTCGGCCCCGGGGCGGGCGGCACGCCGTCCGCGCCCCTCCCCCACGCATAGAACCTGGAGAACGTGATGGGAGTCCTCGTCGCGGCGGTCGTGGTACTGACCGCTCTCACGCTGTTCAACCTGGTGCTGACCATGGCGCTGGTGCGCCGCCTGCGCCAACTGGAGGCCCCCGGGCGGGGAGGGGCGTTCCCCGAGTTCCCGGACCTGGAGGAGGTCCCGGCCGGCCGGCCCGTCCCGGACTTCACCGCCACGACCAGGGACGGGGTCGAGATCTCCGCCAAGGAGCGGCTCGGCGACCGGGCGGTGTACGCGTTCTTCGACACGAGCTGCGGCACCTGCAAGAAGCAGCTCCAGCCCCTGGTGGACTTCGCCCGGCGGGCGGGCCTGTCCCCCGAGCAGGTCATCGCGTTCGTGGGGCACGAGGACCCCGAGGCCGACGCGGACGCCTACACCTCCGTCCTGGAGGGGCACGCCACCATCGTCATGCAGAGCCTCGGCGACGAGGTCGGCCTGGCGTTCTCCCCCGGCGGCATCCCCGCCGTCATCCTCGCCGACGCCGACGGTGTGGTGGTCCGCTCCGGTGTGGAGGTCAGGAGCGTCGCGGCCGCCTTCCTGGAGGCCTGATGCCCTCGGACGCGCCCGGGTCCGCCCCACGGGACGGGATGGGCCCGCGCGCCGCGTGTGCGCGGGCCCTCCGCTCGCTGGAGATCGCCTGGCGGGCGGCCCCCTGGTCGCTGGTCCTGTACTCCGTCCTGACGGTGGCGGCCGGCGTCCTCCCCGCCGGGGCCACCCTCGTCACCAAGTGGCTCCTGGACATCCTCCAGGCCGGTGACGGCGCCGAAGGCGTCCCGGGGCCGCTGGCGGAGGCGCCCCTGCTGCTCGTGGTGCTCCTCGGGATGTTCACCCTGGTCTCCGCGCTGTCCGAGTACGTGCTGACCTACCTGAGCTCGCGCCTGAAGCGCGCGGTGGCGCTGCTCGTGCAGGAGCGCCTGTACGGCGCGGTCGACCGGATCGCGGGGCTACGCCGGTTCGAGGACCCGGCGTTCCTGGACCGGTTGCGGATGGCGCAGACGGCGGCGACCACCGCTCCGGAGGAGATCCTCGGGTCGCTGTTCGGAACCGTGCGCTGGGCACTGACGATCACGGGCTTCCTCGGGATCCTCCTGACCATCAGCCCCGTGATCACCGCGATCACGGTGGTGTCCGCACTGCCGATGCTGTTCGTGCAGATGATGCTCGACCGCGAGCGGGCCGGGATGCTGTGGCGGATGAGTCCGCGCATGCGCCGGCAGATGTTCTACCAGCAGCTGATGCTGGACCCGGCGGCCATCAAGGAGACCCGCCTGTTCGGCGCCGGGGGGTTCCTGCTGCGGCGGATGCGCGGTGAGCTGCTCCGGATCAACGGCGCCGAGGAACGCCTGGACCGCAGAACGGTCCTCGGTCACGGGCCCCTGGCCCTGCTGGGCGCGCTGGTGTCGGCGGGCGGCCTGGTGTGGATGGTGGCGGGCGCGCTGCGCGGAGAGTTCACGATCGGCGACGTGTCGGCGTTCATCGCGGCGGTCGCGGGGGTCCAGTCGTCCCTGGGCGGCATCGTCGGGAGCCTGACCGGCGCCTACCAGGCCCTGCTGCTGATGGGCCACTACCAGGACGTCGTCTCCACCCCCTCCGACCTCCCGGTCCCGGCCGATCCGCGTCCCGTCGGGCGGCTGCGCGAGGGGATCGAGCTGGAGGACGTGTGGTTCCGGTACACCGACGACGGGCCGTGGGTGCTCCGGGGGGTGTCGCTGACCATCCCCGCGGAGGGGTCGCTGGCCCTGGTGGGGCTCAACGGCGCCGGCAAGAGCACCCTGGTCAAGCTCCTGTGCCGCATGTACGACCCGACCCGGGGCCGGGTGCTGTGGGATGGGACGGACCTGCGCGAGATGGACCTCGGCGCGCTGCGGAGCCGGATGAGCGCGGTCTTCCAGGACTTCATGTCGTACGAGCTGCCGGTACGGGAGAACATCGCGCTCGGGGCCCTGGAGGACGGGGACGACGGCGACCGGATCCGCGAGGCCGCCCGGACGGCCGGGGCGGACGGGTTCATCGGGGACCTGCCGCACGGGTACGACACGATGCTCTCCCGCGTCTTCTACCAGTCGGAGGACGGGGACGAGGACACGGAGTCGGGCACGACCCTGTCGGGCGGCCAGTGGCAGAAGCTCGCGATCGCGCGGTCGATGATGCGGCGGGGCCGGGACCTGCTGATCGTGGACGAGCCGACCTCGGGACTGGACCCGGAGGCCGAGCGGGAGGTCCAGGACCGGCTGCGGGCCCTGCGTACAGGGGCGGCGACGGTGATGATCTCCCACCGGCTGGGCGCGGTACGCGGAGCGGACCGGATCGTGGTCCTCGAGGACGGTGTGGTCACCGAGCGGGGCGACCACGGGGAGCTGATGGCCCGGGGCGGGGAGTACGCCCGGCTGTTCTCCCTCCAGGCGGAGGGGTACACCGGCGGCGACGCGCCCGGCGACGCACCCGGCGGCCCTCCCGCGGAACCGGACGAGGTGATGGCGTGATCGTGGTCGCGGTGCTGGGGCCGGCGGTGCTGGCGCTCGCCGCCCTGGGGGCGGCGGCCTGGCGGTTGCGCAGCCGCTACGTGGTGATCACGGTGCGGGGGACGAGCATGGAGCCGACCTACCGGCCCGGGGACCGGGTGCTGGTCCGGCGCGGCGTGTCCGGCATGGCGGCGGACGACGTGGTGGTCGTGGGCGAGCCCGACCCGGTGACCGGTTGGCGCGGGGCGGCCCCGTTGGACGGGAGGGTCGCCGGCCGGGGGTGGTACATCAAGCGGGTGGTCGCCCTGGGAGGCGACCGGTACCCGGTGGAGGTCGGCCTCCGGGGGGCGTGCCCGCGGGGGCACGTGGCGCTGCTGGGCGACAACGTGCTGAGCACGGACTCCCGGGTGCACGGGCCCTGCCCGGAGGGGCAGGTCCTGGGGGTGGTGGTCCGGCGGATGGCGTCCGTTTCCGGGGGGCAGGAGGCGGCGGGCGGGTCTCCCGGGGTGTGACGGGGGCCTGCGACCGGTCGGCACCGGGCAGGCGCGCCGCCGATGGAGCGGACGCGATGGGTGGGACCCGGCATGTGCCGAGTCCTGCAATCGGCCCACGCCGGGCAAGCGCGCCGTCGGCGGAGCGGAGGCGGGCGAGCCTCGGGATGTGCCGAGGTCTGCGACCGGCCCACGCCGGGCAGGCGCGCCGTCGGCGGAGCGGACGCGTATCGGAGCCGGTCGGCGCGGGCGGGGTTTCGGCCTACGGGGAGGGGCGGGTGCGGGTTGTTGCGGGGACCCGTGCCGGATAGGGGCGGACCGTTGCGGAATATGGGCTCGGATTGCACGAAACCGCCCCCGGAGCCGCCCCGCGGGCGGTAGAACGGTGGTCGTTGCGCGCGGTGACGCGGTCATCGCGGAAGGTGCGATGGAGCGGGGGCGGGAATGGTGTACGCGGGCACGGGCGGCGGTCGGCCGGTCCGGCCGCGGGTCGCCCCCGGGGGTGCGCACCCCTCGGCGGCGGGGACCGGCGGCGGCACCGGGGGTGTCGGCGAGTGTGCGGCCCGGGGGGTCGTGGCCGAACCCGGGTACGGCGGATTCGAGGAGTCGCTGCCGATGTCGGGCTGGGGCATGGGCGGCCGCGTCGCGTTCGCGCTGCCGGACGGGACGGGGCCGGCGCGGGCCGCCGCGCGGACCGTTCCCCTGTGCGACCTGCTGGACCTGGCCCGGTGGGTCTCCCCGTGCAGGCCGCTGACCCGTGCCGGAGCACTCGGCGCCGACGACGTGCGCGCCGCGGTGGAGGAGCTGGGTCTGTGGCCCGCGGTCACGGAGGCTGCCGCGGCCGATCGCGCCGACCGGTTGCGGAGGCTGGGCTGCGCCGGGGACCTGCCGGAGTTCGCCGCCCTGTGGCGTGCGGCGGTGGAGCTGGGGGTCATCGAGGTGGACTCCCGGGAGGCGCGCCCCGCCCCCGGGTTCGCGGACGGGCGGACCGATGGGCTCCTGCCCGTGTGGGAGGCCCTGTTCCTGTCGGCCGTCGAGGGCGACGAGGTCCCCGGGCGGGAGGTCGGCGGGGGCGAGGCCCTGCCGGCCGTCCTGCACGTGCTGCGGGAGGTGCCCGAGGGCACCGCGGTCCCGCTGACGCGGCTGGTCGACCTGGCGTGGCACCTGCGCCGCGGCCGCCGCCCGGCGGAGCCGGAGCGCCGGGCCCGCGCGGTGGCGGCCGAGACGGTGTACGCCGGTGTGGTGCGGTTGGCCCGGGTCGGGGCGGTCCGGCTGGTCGGGGCCTCCCCCGCCGGGCTCCTGGTCCCGCACCGGCTCGGCCGCGGGCGCTCGCCCCTGCCGCTCTGGCCGGGCGCCCAGGAGGCGGTGTCGACAGAGCCGGTCGACGGCGCGGTGGTGCTCACCGCGCTGGGGCGGCACGGGATGCGGTCGCTGGGGCCCGGGGACGGACCGCGTGGGGAACCGGTCTCCGGGGGCGCGGTGCCCGCCCCGCGCGCCGGGGCCGACCGGGGCGACGGGGTCGGCGCGTTCGGCGCAGGTGCCGGGGGCCGGGATGCCGGAGCCGCGGGGCGGGGCTCCGGTTCCGGGACCGCCGGTCTCCTCGACAGGCTGAGCGCCCTGCCCCCGCCCCGGCACGACGCCGAGATCGGGCCGTGGCTGGCTGAGCGTACGGCCGCCGAGGCGGTCCGGGACATCGCGGCCGCGGCCGCCGAGCCCGGGCCTCGGGGGGCGCTGCGCCGCACGGTCGGGGTGTCGGTGCTGGTCGCGGTGGGCGATGGGGCAGCGCCGGAGCTGCGCGCCCTGCTCGGATCCGCGAGCGCCGAGGTGGCCGGCCTGGCGGCCGGGGCGCTGATGGCCCTGCCCGGGACCCCGCCCGGGGAGCATCTGGACCTGCTCGCCGAGTACGGCCCCTGGTGGACGATCGACACGGTGTCCGGGCTGCTGGCCCTGGGCGAGGAGCATGTCGGGGAACTGCTCGGCCCCGGGTCCGGGGAGGGGACGGACGTCCTCGGCGAGATCCTCCTGTCCGGGCAGGAGCGGGTGTGGCGGGTGGACCACCCCGGGGCCCTGACGGCCCTGGAGGCGCTGGGCCGCCTGCATCCGGACGCCCGGGTCGCGAAGGCCGCGCGCCGGGCGGCGGACAGGGCCCGAGCCCGTCGGGGCTGAGGGGCGGGAGCGCGCGGGCCGGGCCGTTCCCCCGCACTCGGCCGGGCGTTCGTCGTCTCCCAGGGCGCCCGCCGCCGGGGGTGGCCGACCGGTGCCGGGCCACCGCCCAGAGGGGCCCGGGCCCGGCGCCGGGCCCCGCCGGAGAGGCCGGCGGGAACCGCGGGACCGCGGTCAGTCGCAGCAACAGCAGCAGCAGTCGCAGTTGCAGTCCGGGCAGTCGCAGCCGTCGCACCAGGCGTCGCGCCGCTTGCCCGACCACGGCCCCGGGTGGGGGTCGCGGCAGCAGAGCTGGCAGGTGCAGCACATGAACAGCGCCACCGCGCAGCCGGCGATGGGGCCCCGGCGCTTGGGAGGGTGGTGCAGCTGCGGCGTTCCGCAGGTGCACGACTCACAGCAGCCGCCGCCGTCCTTGTCGCGGCCGCCGCGGTCCCCTCCGCCGGACGAGTAGGAGTCGTAGCCGTCGCCGGAGGTGCCGCTGTCGTTGCGGCGCCGCTTGCGGTTCTGGTCCTGGTGGCCGTGGGGGTGGTGGCCCTGCGGGTGGTGCGGGCCACCGGCCGGGTACTGACCGGGGTACGGCTGCTGCCCGGGGTGGGGGTGTTGTCCCGGGTGCGGATGCCGTCCGGGGTGCGGGTGGCCGTGGCCGGGAGGGTGGTGGCCTGCCTGGGAGAAGACGCGGTCGACGGCGCGGCCGAGTTCGCGTTCCAGGAGGGCGCGGACCAGGCGGTCGTCGGTGAAGGCGGTCTCCGCCAGGGCCAGGCGGACGCCCAGCGCAGCGTCGTCGCACAGTTCGCGGGCCCGGTCCAGGCCGGTGCCGGTGGCGGCGAGCGGGTTCCACGCGCCGCGGGTCCGGTCCTCCTCCAGGTCCTCGACGGCGTCGAGGAGGTGGGCGATGCGGCCGAAGAGGCGGCCCGCCTCGCGCAGCGGCTCGGCGTTGGCCGGGCGGCCCGCCAGGGCGGCGGTGTGCGCGAACGCCTCGCCGGTGGCCTCCTCGGTCGGGGCGGTGACGGTGAGGACGTCGGTGCCGGGCCCGGCGGAGAGTTCGAGTTCGCGCTGGCGGTCGATGACCGCGAGGAGGGCGGAGCCGTCGAGGCCGAGCCCGTCGCCGGAGGCGGTGGCGCCGCGCCGCCAGCGTTCGGCCATCCGGCCCGCGAGGGCGCGGACGCCGCGGCGGGCGTAGACGCCGTCACCGTCCTCGATGTGGTCGGTGATCTTGGCCGAGGCCAGCATCAGGGACACCGCTGCGGCCAGGTGGGCGCCCGCGCCGTCGGCGGCCTGCGCCCCGCGCATGCCGCGCAGCGGGCAGCGTCCGGCCTGGCGGGTCCCGGCCTGCTCCGGGGCCTGGGCGGCGGTGAGGACGGAGATGACCAGGCCGTCGTAGTTGGTGGCGATCCGGGAGACCTGGCCGTGGTCGTCGCGTAGGGCCAGGCACAGCCCGCACATGTGGGCCATCCACTCGTCGGCCAGTCCGTCGGGCAGGGTGTGGCGACAGGGGCGCAGGATTCCGAACACGGGCGCCATCTCACTTCCGGATCGTCGCGATGGGACGACGGTTCGATGCCGTGGACGGGCTCCGGGTTCCGGCGGAACGCGAACGGGGGCGGTGGTGCCGCCCCCGGCGCCCACCTGGGGCTGCCCGGTCAGGGGGCGCGCCGTGCCCCGGTCCGCCCCGGCGCCGCCGAGGGGCGGGCGGTCGGGGGCCGGACGGACGGAGAGCCGGGCGGGCGAAGGACCGGGCTGGCGGGTCAGCGCAGGGAGGCGGAGCCGCAGCACTTCTTGTACTTGCGGCCGGAGCCGCACCAGCAGGGGTGGTTGCGCTCGGGCGGCCAGGGCGCGACGTTCGGGGAATCCGGCGCCGGGACCGCCGAGACCCAGGCGCGGAGGGTGCCCGGGTCGGCCGGGTCGAGGCCGTGTTCGGCGGCGAAGTCCGCGATCTCGGCCGGGGTGACCGGGATCGTGCCCAGCCGGACGTCCGGGAAGCCGCGGGCCTGGGCGCGCAGGGTGAGCTCGACGGCGTGGTGGTGGGCGGCCGGGTCGCCGGAGCCGGAACCGGGGTCGGCGGGCAGCAGGCCGCGTTCGCGCGCCTCACCCAGGGCGGGGTGGGGGAAGAAAGCGTGGTTCTCGCGCACGGTCTCCGGGATCGGGCGGGGGTCGGCGGTGTCCTGGGGGAAGGAGCCGGAGAAGGCCTCGGGGAGGGGGAGGTCGGGGGCGGTGGTGTCGCCCGCCATGCGGCGGAGTTCGGCGGCCGCGTCGGGCAGGTGGCGGTCGGCCTCGCGGGCGGCCAGGTCGTGGCCGTCGGGGGTGAGGCCGAGGCGTTCGCGGACCGCGGCCCGGCCCAGGAGGGGCATCAGGCCGATGCGGTTGAGGTCGGCGACGGTCTCGGCCGGGCCGGTCAGGATGCTGCGGCAGGCGATGTTGTAGCAGTTCAGGGCGCGTTCGAGGGCGCCGTCGGCGGCGAACTCCTCGGCGAGGAGGAGGGCGAGGACCCGGTCGAGGCGGCCGGAGTCGAGGAGGCCGGCGATGAGCCGGTCGGCCGTGTCCGCGTCGCCCTGGCGGCGCAGGAGGACGGCGAGCGCGTGGGTCGCGTACTGGCGGTGCGCCTCCTGCGGGGCGTGGGAGCGCAGGGCGTCGAGGAGGGCGCGGGCACCGTCGGGGTCGGTGTCGCCCAGGTCCAACGCGGCGTCGAGGAGGAGGTGCGCGTCCGGGGCGGCGGCGAGCGCGACGCGCCGGTGCTCGGGCAGGGGAAGGGCGTGGACCGCTTCCAGCAGCGGCTGCGGGAGGGCGGCGGGGACCGGCGGTGTTCCTGTCATCCCTCCAGGTTAGGAGCGGGTGTCCCCCGGCCGCGCCGCACGCGGGCGGGGCCGGGGAAAGCGGCGGAAGGTCACAGCCCGCTCAGGGGGTCGGCCGCACGCGGGTCGGCCGCGCTGCGGGAGTCGGCCCGGGCAAGAGCGGCATCGGACGGGACGCGTCCGGCCGGGGCGGCCGCCGCCCCGCCGGTGCCGGTCGGTACGGGGGTGGGCGGCGCGACCTCCCGGACGGATCAGAGCGGCCACCAGGAGGCGTCGGCCAGTCGCCCGAGGAGGTCGAGAGCACCGACGCCGAAGCGGGCCCCGGCTTCCAGGCCGGTGACGAGGAAGGCGAACAGGAGCAGCGCCACCAGTGCGCGGACGGGCCACCGGCGCTGCGGGGAACCGGTGGCGAGGGGTTCGTCGTCGTCCTCCCGATCGATCCAGGAACGGTCCAGGCGGGCGACCTCGCGGCGGGAGTCCTGGAGTTCGGCGTGGTAGTGGTCGCGTTCGTCGCGCACGCGCTGGAGCTCGGAGCGTTCGGCGCGCACCGCGGCGCGGGCGTCGACGAGGTCGATGCGGGCCTCCTCCGGGCCGTACTTGGTGAGCCAGCGCTCCAGGCGGTCCAGGGGGAGGTCGACGTACTGGGTGGGCCAGTTGTCCTCCGGGGCGACGTGCTCGGAGGGTTCGGGGGCGGTCTCGGCGGCGTAGTCGGGGGTGCCGGGGGGCTCGGGGTGGGGAGCGGCGGCGGCATCGGGCTCGGGGGTGTCGGGGAAGAGGGGCGGGGCCTCGTCCGGGGTGCGCTCCGCGGCGGGCGGGAACTCCTCGGGGTCGGGGGGCTGCGGGGTCGACCGTGTGGGGCGGCCCCCGAAGGCGCCCTCGGCGAGGGCGCGGACCCGGCCGTCCGGGCGGGGCGTGTCCGGTTCCTCGGCGCGGGAGGTGCCGCCGGCGGGGGTGTCGCGGCGGGTGGTCCGCTTGCGGAAGAGGCCGGTGCGGATGGGCGAGGGGGAACGCCGGGCGGAGGCGGGGGGTTCGGGATCCCTTGGAGGCTCGGGGTCCCGCGGGGGTTCCGGATCGACGGCGGGGGCGATGCGTGGCCTGCGGGGTTCGGGGGTGTCGAAGATGCGCGGCGGGCGCCCCTCTCCCGGTCGGCGGTCGTCCGGGGAGGAGGGCTCAGGGCCGGGGCCGGTGGCCGTCTCGGTGTGCGTCGGCGCGATGCGGGGGCGGTGCGGGCCGGGGGCACCGTCGTCGGCTCCGCTGCCGGGGGTCGGGGTGGTGGACGGCCACAGGGCCTCGTCCGGGTCCGCCCCTCCGGAGGAGGCGGGGGCGAGGCCGGGCCAGAGGGGTTCCTCGGGGCCGGGGTCGGGATCGGGGCTGGAATCGGGTGGCTCCACGGCGGCCCGGCCGCTGGGAACCGAGGGCTCGGGGGGTGCCTGGGGGCCGGTCTCGTCGGTGCCGGGCGGCTCGACCTCGGGCAGGGCCGAGGCTGCCTCGGCGGCGGCCTCCCGGGACGCCCAGGCCCGGGCAGGGAGGTCTCTGGCCGGGGACGCCTTACGGAACGGGGAGGACAGGGGCGCGGAACCGCCGCCGGTGTCACCAGGGAGGGATTCGGCCTCGGGGAGATCGTCGTCGGCCGCGGCGGTGTCCGTGAGGTCCGCGAAGCGGGAGGGTCCCGCTGGCCCTTCGGTGCTCGTGATGCGGGTGGGATCGGTGGGGCCGTCCGGGTCGGCCGAGGTGAAGGGTGCGCTGCCGCTGCCCGTGCGGCCCGTGGGGTCGTTGGAGCCGTCGAGGCCGGCCGACGTGAGGGGCGTGCTTCCGGTGTCCGTGCGACCTATGGGGTCGGTGGGGTCGTCGCGGTCGGCCGACGTGAGGGGCGTGCTTCCGGTGTCCGTGCGACCCACGGTGTCGGTGGAACCGTCCGGGTCAGCCGACGTGAAGGGCGCACTCCCGCTGCCCGTGCGACCCACGGGGCTGGTGGGGCCATCGGGAACGTCGGAGGCATCCGCAGGTGCGACCTCGGCAGCCTCCCCGCCCCCGGAGAAGCGAGCGCTGCCCGCAGGCCCCGAATCGGCAGGAACACGGGGCAGGGGCTCGGCCTCGGGCAGATCGTCGTCCGCCTCTGCCGGACCGGTGCGGGCGACCGAATCTCTGCCGCCGGCAGGGAAGGCCGCACTCGCGGTACCCGTGGGGTCGGTGGGACCGTCGAGGTCAGCCGACATGAAAGGCGCACTCTCGATGTCCGTGCGATCCACGGGACCGGTGGGACCATCGGAAACGTCGAGGGCATCCGAAGGCACGGCCTCGGCAGCCTCCCCGATCCCCGGAAGGCGAGCGCTGCCCGCGAGTTCAGAATCGACAGGAACGCGGGGCAGGGGTTCGGCTTCGGGCAGATCGTCGTCTGCCTCTGTCGGGCCGGCAGGGCCGACCGAATCTCCGCCATCAACAGGCCCGAAGGCCGCGCTCATGGAACCTGTGTGACTCGCGGGGCCCGTGAGATCGCCGGGACCCATCGAGTCGCCATCGATGGCCGATGTGAAGGGGGCGCTGCCGCCGCTGTCCGTGCGGTCCACGGGGCCGGTGGGACCATCGGGAACGTCGAGGGCATCCGCAGGTGCGACCTCGGCAGCCTTCCCGGCCCCTGAGAAGCGAGCGCTGCCCGCAGGCCCTGAATCCTCAGGGAGCCGGGGCAGGGGCTCGGCCACCGGCGGCTCATCACCTGCGTCCTCGTCAGCCGCGGCGCGTTCGGGACCGGCTGAATCGCCCGGACCTGCGGATTCCCGGGGAAGAGGCTCGGCTTCCAGTGGGTCGTCGGCGGGGCCCCCAGGGCCGGTGGGACGTGCGGGACCACCGGGGGCGACCGGCCCCTCCGTGTGCTCGGCACCGGAGGGGAGACCGGTGTTCCGGTCGTCGGAAGCAGCGGACGCATCGGCGGGGCCGTTAGGGCCCGGGGAGTCGGTGTCCTCGCCTCCGAAGGCGCCCTCGGTGACGAAGCGGCGGAGGCGGGCGGCGCCCTCCGGGCGGGCCGCGGACGCCTTCGCCGCGGGCACCGTCGGCACAGGCGCGTTCACCGAGGGCTCCGGCAAGCGGTCCGGCGCGGCCTCGGCGCCCGGCTCCGCACCGTCGGCGGCGACCGCCGCGGCGAGCGGCCGGTCATCACCGTCCTCGCTCCCGTCCCCGGCACGGGGTGCCAACGGGCGGGGGTCCAGCCAGTCGGTGAGGAGGTCGCGGCGCTCCCCGAACGTCGGCGCGTCCGGAACGCCCCGCTCCGCGAGGTGCTCCGCGAGCGCGTCCCCGCCCTCCTCGCGCAGCACGCCCACCAGGCGCTCGGCCACCGTCCGGAACCCGGCCCCGGGCATCCGCAGCAGCGGCCCCGCCGCCCCCGTCGGCGGCCCGAAGACGATGTGCTGTCGGCTCTCCTCCAGTACCGGGTCGTACGTGGACAGCGACCACTCCCAGCCCGGCGCCGGGCTCGTCCCGCGCGGGCTCAGCACCTCGTACAGGCTCCGGTGCAGCCCCCACAGGAAGCGCAGCTGCACCGCGTTCCACAGGTCCGCCCGTCCCGGGTCCAGGAACACCCGCACCGGCAGGTCGGGCCGCTCCAGCGCCGCCGCGACCCCCAGCGCCAGCAGCTCCTCCCCGCCCGGGGCGGCGAGGTCGGCCGCGCGGCGGTCGCGGGCGCGCACCGCGCCCGGCGCCGCCGACCGCTCCCAGGGCTCTGGGGCGTCCAGCACCGGCATCGCCGCCCACCCCGGGGCGGGCGGACGGGTGCGGTGCGGGCGGGTGTTGGGGTTCTCGTGCAGGCTCAGAACGCGCGGGAGGGTGAGCCCCTCGGCCGGGCCGACGATGGCCCAGGCGTGCGCGGACTCCACGTCCCCCGGCCAGCGGTAGACGAGCGCCGCCTGCCCGTCCTCGTAGGCGCGCACCCACAGGGTCTCGGGGTGCTCGGCCGGGTCGGGCATGCACACCCGGTAGTCGACCGTGAGGGCCGGCTGGAGGCGGTTGCGCCAGGCGCGCAGGGTGAGGCGTTCGTCCTCGGCGAGGGAGGAGGAGGCGGGCCCGGGGCCGACGCGCCCCAGCAGGGTGGGATCGGCCCAGGCGAAGTGGATCTGGTGGTACGTGCTCTCCGGCAAGTGCCCCTCCCCGCGGGTCGCCCGGGCGGTGGGATCCGACCGCCGCCTCTAGGGAAGGTATCCGGTCAAACGCCGGTAAAAACCGTGTTCGCGAACATGTGCACGGCCCGTGTCCGCCGTTGCTCAGGCGTCACTCGCGTCCCGGGGGTCTCCGGTCACCCCCGGGAGGCCGCTCCCACCTGCCCCTATCCGGTCCGGCCCGCCCGGCCCCGGGCCCGGCGCGCGTCGGCCGCGGCGCGCGGGGCCCGCGGGTGTCCGCTTCCGGCCGTGCCCCGGCCCGCCCCCGTTCCGGCCCGCCCCCGCGCGCCGGAACGGGCCCGCACCGCGGCCGCGGCCGGTCAGTGGGCCGCGTCGAGGGTCTCGCGCTGCTCCGGGGTGAGTTCGAGGTCGGCGGCCTCCACCGCCTCGTCCAGCTGCCCCGTCCCGCTGACCCCGATCACCGGGACCATCCCGCCGCCGATGAGCCAGGACAGCACCACCTGGTTGCGGGTGGCGCCGGTCTGCCGGACGACCTCGTCGAGCGCGGCCAGCCGGTTGCGGGTGCCGGGGTGGTCGTAGGCGGGGCCGAGTTCGGCGGCGCGTTCGGGGCGCGCGTAGGAGCCGTGGAGCAGCGGGGTGTACACCGTCAGGACCAGGTCGCGCCCGGCGGCCTTCTCGGCGTTCACGTAGTCCAGCAGTTCGGGGGTGACGTGCGTGAACCCCGGGGACTCCAGCTGCACCTCGTGGCGGGGCTGGAGGTAGCTGTACCGGTACTGGAGCGCGGTCACCCGGTGCCCGTGGACCCGGGCCGCGGCCCGGGCGCGCTCCAGCCGCCAGGTGCGGTGGTTGCTCATGCCCAGCAGCGCCACCGAGCCCTCGTCGACGGCCCGCGACAGGGCCGCCATCGTCTCCTCCAGCGGCGTGGCCGGGTCCTCCTTGTGCGTGTACAGCAGGTCGAGGCGGTCGGTGCCCAGCCGCCGCAGGCTGCGTTCGACGGCGGTGGCGACGGCCCCGGCGGACAGCCCCTCCCAGGACTCGGGGCCGCCCCCGGGGACGGTGGGCTGGGCGCCGAGCTTGGTGGCGATGAAGACCTCGTCGGTGATGCCGCGTTCGCGCCGCCACCGGCCCAGGAAGGTCTCGCTCTCGTGCCCCTCGAAGCCGTCGACCCAGTACTGGTAGCAGTCGGCGGTGTCGACGAAGGTGCCGCCCGCCTCCATGAACCGGTCCAGCAGGGCCGCCGAAGTGGCGTCGTCGGTCTGGCTGCCGAACTTCATGGCGCCCAGGCACAGGGCGCTGACCTTGCGGCCGCCGATCTCGGTGTAACGCATCAGTCGCCGTCCTTGAGGGTGTGCGCGGTCTCGGCGGCGCGGTCGGAGAGGACGCCGAGGTAGTAGTCGATCTTGTGCTCGATGGCGCCCTGGCGGTCGATGAGTTCGGCGATGCGGGCGTCGAGCCGGTTCTTGTGCTCCTGGAGCACGTCCAGGCGCTCGGGGATGGTCTGGTCGCCCGCGCGGACGAGTTCGGCGAAGTCGCGCAGGCGGGCGATGGGCATGTCGGTGTCGCGCAGGCAGCGGATGAGGTGGAGGAGCTCCACGTCGTCGGTGCGGTAGCGGCGGTGGCCGCTGGGCGCCCGGTCCACCCGGCGCAGCAGCCCGGCCTTCTCGTAGTAGCGCAGCGTGTCGAGGGTGAGATCGAAGCGCTCGGCGATCTCCCCGGGGGTGTAGAAGTCCTTCACGGGTCCAGCATGGGACCTGGAGTGCACTCCAGGTCAAGGGCCGCCGCCGAACGGGGTCCCGGGCGGCGCGCTCCCGCGGGCGTCAGGCCCGGTCACTGCTGCCCTGGACGGCGCCGACCACCGCCGCGGTGAGGTGGTCGATGATCTCCTCCTCGCCGACCTCGGGGTGCTCCAGCCACCACTCCCCCGCCGCCTGCACCATCCCGACGACGGCGTGCGCGGTGATCTGGGCGCGCAGCCGCCCGGTGATGCGGCCCTCGCCGACCAGGAGCTCGGCCAGCTCCTCCCCCATGCGGCGCACCATCATGCCCAGGTCGCTGCGGGTGCGCTGGTCCTCGGAGGTGGCCCGGTCCATGAGGAAGCGGTAGAGGTTGAGATTCTGGGAGATCATCGACAGGTAGGCGCCGACGGTGGCCCGGGCGCGCACGTCGAACTCGGTGTGCCGGTGCAGCTCGTCGCGGATCCGCTCGATGAGGGGGTCGACGTGGCGGGAGGCGAGCGCCCTGTACAGGCCGCTCTTGTCGCCGAAGTGCCGGTAGAGGATGGGCTTGCTGATCCCGGCCTCGGCGGCGATGGCGATCATGGAGGCGTCGGGGCCGTCGCGCTGGATGACCCGGTCGGCGGCGTCGAGGATGGCGCGGCGGCGTTCGGGGTCGCGCCCGCGTCCGCTCCCCCGCCCGCCGCGGGCGCGGGGCGCGGGAAGGGTCTCCGACACGGGCGCCGTGCCGGGGGCGTCGTCGCTGTCGGTCATCGGGGTCCGCCGCACGTCTTGGTAGGCCACAACGTTCGAGCTTAGAGGTTGCCGAGGGGTCCGGTGCCCGCGCCGGGGGCGGTCCCGCGGGGGTTCGCGGGGTCCGTCCCCGGCGCGGCGGGCCCGGGGTCAGCCGCGCAGGGCGATCCAAGTGGCCCACGCCTGGCCGAGGAGCAGCCCGTCGGCGTCGTACAGGGCGCTGCCGGTGCGGATCTTGCGGCCGTCGACGGAGTCCAGGTGTCCGGCGACCACGTGCGTCCGGCCGATCCGGGGGGCGCTCAGGACCTGGACGGTGATGCGGCCCAGGACGGCGGGGCGGCCGGCGACGTCGCTGGACCAGCCGCCGGGGCAGTCCAGGGCGGCCCACACGTCGGGCAGGCCGACGGCGCCGGTGCCGTCGTCCAGGGAGGGGTGCGGGGTCCAGGTGCAGGCGACGGTGTTGCCGATCCCGTCGGGGCCGTGGCCCGCGCGGACCTGTCCGGCGAACAGGCGCAGGCCCTCGCCCTCGGCGCGCTCGGTTCCGCAGCTGTAGCAGCGGGGGAAGGGGTGCCGGTCCAGGCCCGCGTAGCGGCCCTCGGCCTCCCGGGCGGCGGCCGGGTCGACGGGTTCGCCGGGGACCGCGGGGGTGTCGGGGGCGGTGACGGTCTCGGCCTCGGCGACGAGCCGGGCCTTGGCATCGGCGGCCTCGGGGTCGACGAGCCGCACGGGCGCTCCGTCCTCCTCCTCGACGGCCAGCGGTCGGCCCAGGGGCGGCGGGACCCGCAGGGTGACCTGCACGGCCGGGCCGCCGACGGCGGTCAGGCGGGCGGCCAGCAGTCCGGCGCTGTAGCCGCCGTTGCCGGAGCCGTCGGGGCCGTTGTGCGTGGTGGGGATGGTGATGGTGGGGGCGTCGTTGCCCGTGGTCGCGTGCATGGCCCCAGGGTAGAGGTGGGACGTTTCCCGCCGCCAGGACGCCGGGGCCCGTTCGTAGGGCACCGGCCGCCCGGGGGCGGGGGAAGGGCGCCGGCGGTCGCCGCCCCCGCGGGGGTCAGTCGTCCTCGGGGAGGGCGGCGGCCAGGCGGGCCGGCGGCCACTCCTCCAGGCTCCGGAAGTCGGCGTCGAGCAGCCCGATCCGCGGGTCCACCCGGTGCAGCAGGGCCGAGGACGGGTGGCGGCGGTGCACCCAGTCGACGTCCCGGTCGGTGATCATGTCGTCGACCCAGGCGAAGGGCCGCCCGTCGGCGTACTCGACCAGGGTCGCGGTCTTGAAGCAGAGCCCGTCGGTGGCGTCGGACCAGTGCGGCAGCTCGACCACCGGCAGCTCGGGCAGGCCGATGACGGGGCCGATCATCGTGTTGGCGTCGTACTCCCAGGTGGTGGCCCAGACCAGGGTGTAGGGAAGGGCGAGCAGGTACTCGCCGTGGTCGGGCCGCAGCCACACGCGCAGGGGCTTGGGGGCGTCCTCCCAGCCCCGGGGGCGCAGGCGGTGGGTGGTGTAGCCGTCGGGGCGGCGTTCGCCCGGTGCCCGGAACGGGTTGAGGGGGCCGTCGACGTCCAGGAACAGCAGGGGAAGGTGGGACACGGGTCTCCTGAGGGGGTGTGGATGGCGCGCCGCCGCCCATCTTAGGGACGGGCCGCCCGGGCGCCCAGGGGATTGTCGCGCCGCCGGCCGGCGCGCACGGCCGCCGCGCGCAGCAGCCGGACGTACGGGCTCCACCGGGCGGGGGCGCGGACGGTGCCGGTGAGGGCGCGCTCGGCGCGGTCCAGGCAGTCCTCCAGCAGGGCGTCGTGCAGGGGCCCGAACACCAGCGGCCAGGTGAGCAGGGCCGGGCCGTGCGCCCGGATGACCAGCAGGTGGCGCAGCACGGTGCCGTCCTCCCCGGGTTCGACGGTGAACTCGTGGAACCCGTCGAACCCGCGCGGGGCCGTGAAGCGGAACCGCACGTGCCGCCCCGGGGTGTAGGCGGCGACGGTGTAGCGGACGGGGCCGTGCCCGCCCGCCGCCCCGACCTCCAGGGGGCGGTCCAGTACCAGGGCGGGCCAGCGGTCGGCGGGCCAGAGGGGGTCGGCGGCCGAGGCCAGGCCGTCGAGCAGGGCGCCGACCCGGTCGGGGGATGCCGCGAGGTGGCGCAGGTGCAGGTTGCGGACACGCATGGGAGCGGACTCCTTGTTTTAGAGAGGTGTCTCTAAAACCAAGTGGAGCATACAGTCGCCCCTATGGGAAGACCCGCGCGCTTCGATTCCGACGTCCTGGTGGCGGCCGCCACCGCCCTGGCGGCCCGGGGCGGGCCCGGGGCGGTGACGATGGCGGCCGTGGCCCGGGAGGCGGGGGCGCCCAGCGGTTCGGTCTACCACCGGTTCCCGGGTCGGCCCGCGCTGCTGGCGGCCGTCCGGCTGGCCGCCCTGGCCGACTTCCAGGAGGGCTGCTTCGCCGCCCTGGCCGCACGGGACCCGCTGGCGGCGGCCGTAGGCGCGGCCCGGCACGTGCCGGCCTGGAGCCGGGCCGCCCCGGACCGGGCACGCGTCCTGCTGTACTCGGACGCCGACTTCGAGGCGGAGCGGTGGCCGCCCGCCGAGCGGGAGCGGCGGGACGGGGGGAACGCCCGGCTGGGAACAGCGTTCGCGGAGGTCGCCGAACGGCTGCGCGCGCCCGGGGAACCGGTCGGCGCGGCCCTGGAGCGGGTGCGGACGGCGGTGGTGGACCTGCCCCTGGCCCTGGTGCGCCGGCATCTGACCGAGGGCGGGGAGGTCCCGGCCGAAGCGGAGGAGGCGGCCGCGGACGCAGCACACCGGCTGCTCGCACCCCGGCCCTGAACGCCTCGTTCCGCGCGGCCCCGACAGGGCGGTCCCGCCGTCCCCCTCGGGAACGGCGGCCGTGCGGTCCCGAACGCCGTGGACGCTGCGAACGCCGCCGACATCACGAACGCCCTGGACGCCGCGGATGTCGCGGACACCGCCGGCATCACGGACACCGCGGCGGCCCCGGTCAGGAGTGGTAGTCCACGGTGACCACGTAGGCGTCGCCGGGCAGCGCGTCCAGCAGCGGCACCACCCGGTCCAGGTGGGCTCGGCGGCGGTCGATCCGGTTCCCGTGGGTGATCGGCGCCCGCACCCCGGCCTGGGAGTCGGGGTCGTACCAGGTGCCGTCCAGGTCCAGGAAGGCGAAGCCGAGGCCGACCCCGTCGCGGGCGTCGGCGACGTACTCCTCCCGGGGGCGGTCGTACACATCGATGGAGCAGTCCAGATCGCCCGCCAGCCCGGCGTCGATCAGCCCGCGCACCGCGGGCTGGGCGAAGTAGCGGGCGCGGGCCCGCTGCCGCTCCTCTCCCTTCGCCCCCGCGACCAGCTCCCTCAGCCGCACGGGGAACGGGTGCTCCGTCAGGATGCGGTGGGCCCGGTCCCAGTCCCGGGCCGCCCGGGCGGCCTTCCGCGCGCGCTGCTCCCCGAGGGCGAGCAGCCGCACGGGGGCGCCGGTGGCCGGCCAGGGCCCGTGCTCCTCCCGGGGCCCCGCCCGGCCGGGCAGCACCCGGGGGTCATCGGGGTCGGACACCGGGAGCATGCCCGGGTACCTGCCGCCGATCGACCAGTAGTCCCACTGCGCGCGGGGGTTGTCGGTGGTCACGGCGTAGAGGCGGCCGTCGGCCGGATCCCGGTGCACCGGCGTGTACAGGAGGGCGCTGAGCAGCGAGAGGCGGTCGTTCGGGTCGAAGGGGTCCGGACGCCGGTCGGGGTGCGCGGTGAAGTACTCCACCGCCCAGCGGTACTCCTCCTCCCAGTCCTCGTACTCGTAGTCGCGGTACGGGGGGACTTCGAGTTCCATGTCGAAGGGGGCGAGCACCGGCTCCAGGGCGGCCTCCAGACCGCTCAGGAGGTCCTCCCCCGGCACGGGCCGGTGGTCGAGCGCGACGGTCAGTGCGGCGTGCACGCGGTTCCCTCCTCGCGGAGCCGGGTCGGCGGTCCGCCGCAAGCCTAGGGCGGGTCCCCCGGCGGAGCGCCGGCCGGTGCTCAGTGCCAGCTGCCCCGGACCTCCAGGGCCCCGTCCGCCGCGACCAGGGTGGCGCGGCCGTCGTGGTCGTCGATGGTGCGCGGCCGCAGGGTGCCGCGGAACGCCGGGGTGGACACCCGCACGCGGTCGGGCGCGCGGGCGGTGAGGACCCGCAGCCGCCAGGGCTCCCCCGGGTCGGCGGGGTCGGCGGGGGCCGCCAGGTGGACGGTGGCGTCGGGCTTCAGGGCGCCTTCCTCCCACGACCGCCCGGCGGTGTAGGAGACCAGGCGCAGGGCGGCGGCGGAGGGCACGTCGAGGTCCCGACTCGGAGCGGTCCGCGGCTCCGGGGCGCTGTCCCGCCCGCGCAGTTCGCGGGCGAGCCGCCGGGCCGCCTCCAGCTCGTCGATGCCCGAGGAGCGGGACACCGCGTCCAGCGCCCGGTCGAAGTGGGCGGCCGTCTCGGGTCCGCCGCGGCGGACCCAGGCCAGGGCCAGGTCGCGGAAGGCCCGTTCGCGCCGCCCCGGGGTGAAGTGCGCCGCGGCCGCGGCGATGTCCGCGCCCGCGCCGGCCAGGGCCCGGCACAGCGCGGGCACCGGGGTCGTGCTCCGGCCGGGATGGCCGCCGGACGAGCGGATCCTGATCATCGTCCAGACCAGCAGATGGCAGACGGCCCGGGCGGCGGGCCCGGAGACCTCCCCCGTGAGGGGACGCGCCTCGCGGCCCCGGTCCCGTCTTCGGGCGGGTTCGGGAGAGGGCCGGGGCGGGGGCGACCAGCTCCGGGTGGCCGCCGGCAGCCCCGGACCCCGGGCCTCCCTGCGGACCTCCACCGTGGCGGCGGGCCCGCGCAGCAGGCCGTCGCCGAAGGCGACCGTGACCCCGTAGTGGTCGCAGGACAGGCGGGCGCCGGGAACGTCGCGGGTGTCGAAGCGGACCTCGTCCACCTCGGGCAGGCGCACGACCAGGTCGGCCGTCCCCTCGCCCTCCTCCGGCCCGGGGCGGGCGCGCTCCGCCGTGAGGACGACCCGGGCGGTCAGCCGGGTGCCCCGCCGCTCCACCGAGAACGTGCTGACGGTGGCCGTGTCCAGGCGGTGGTCGGCGGCCAGCCCTTCGGCGACGCCGCCGGTCACCGGGGCGGCCGCGGGGCCCGGGTCGCCGGAGGTCCGCGCGGGCGGTACCAATGCGCCGATGTCGTACCCGGCCTCGGCGGCGCTCGCCGCCATCCAGGCCCGGCGTGCGGGGCCGAGGTCGGCCATCCACCGCAGGGCCCGGCGGGCGCGCCGGTCCCGGGCGCGGCGGGTGCGGCCCAGGGCGGAGACGAAGAGGGCTCGGGTGTTGTCGTCCCAGACATCCGCGGCGGCGCGGACGGTCTCCCGGTCGTGGAACCGGGCGTCCGCGGTGGCGTCCTCGATCTGCACCAGGGAGCGGTCCAGGAGCGCGCCGAGTACGGCCAGAGCGGACGCGGGGCGCGGGTCGGCGGGGGGTGCGGTGCCGGGCATACCCGGAATCCTGGCACATCCGCGCCCCGGGCACGAAGCGGCGAAGGCCCTCTGCCCCGGACGCGGCCCCGGGCGGTCCCCGTCCCGGAGGGGCGGAGGCGGCGGGCCGGGCGGAGCGGGGCGCCGTACGCGGGAGGGCGGGCACCGCGCGGACGGGCCCCGGGGCGGGTGCGGCGACAGGGAAACCCGCCGCACCCGCCCCGGGGCCGTACGGCCCGGCGGGGCCGGGGACCGGGGTCCCCGTCGGAGCGCCCCGCCGGGCGGGCGCCGCCGTCCCACGGGACGGCGGCGCGGCTCGCGGCCGCGGCGGCGGGAACCGGCCCCGCGCGGCCGGAACCCCCTGACCGGCGCGGACGTCAGCGCACGGGCAGACCGGTGACCGCGCGGCCGATGATGAGCTTCTGGATCTCGCTGGCGCCCTCGAAGATGGTAAAAATCGTGGCGTCGCGGTGCCAACGCTCCACGGGGTACTCCCGCGTGTAGCCGTTGCCGCCCAGGATGCGCACCGCGTTCTGGGTCACGAAGGTCGCGGTCTCGCTGGCGTAGAGCTTGCTCATGGAGCCCTGCGCGTTGTCGAAGTCCTTGCCGTTGCGGGCCATCCAGGCGGCGCGCCACACCAGCAGGCGGGCGGCGTCGATGCGGGTGGCCATCTCGGCGAGCAGGAAGGCCACGCCCTGGTTCTCGCCGATGGGCCTGCCGAACTGCTCGCGCTGGGTGGCGTACTCCAGGGCGTACTCGTAGGCGGCGCGGGCGCAGCCCACGGCCATGGCGCCGACGGTGGGCCGGGAGGCCTCGAAGGTCTTCATCGCGGCCTGGCCCTTGGAGCGCCGCCCCTCACGGGCGCGGGCGATGCGCTCGTCGAGCTTCTCCTTGCCGCCCAGCAGGCAGGCGCCGGGGATGCGCACGTCGTCCAGGACCACCTCGGCGGTGTGGGAGGCGCGGATGCCGTGCTTGGCGAACTTCTGCCCCTGGCTCAGGCCGGGGGTGTTCGGCGGGACGATGAAGGTGGCCTGCCCGCGCGAGCCCAGTTCGGGGTCGACGGAGGCGACGACCACGTGGATGTCGGCGATGCCGCCGTTGGTGGCCCACGTCTTGGTGCCGTTGAGGACCCACTCGTCCTTGGCCTCGTCGTAGACGGCGCGGGTCCTGATGGCGGAGACGTCACTGCCCGCGTCGGGCTCGGAGGAGCAGAACGCGGCGAGCTTGATGTCGTCGGCGGTGCCGAACATCTGCGGCGTCCACTCGAAGATCTGCTCCTGGGTGCCGTTGGCGGCGACGGAGACGGCGGCCAGGCCGGTACCGGTGATGGCCAGCGCGATGCCCGGGTCGCCCCAGTACAGCTCCTCGAAGGCGACCGGGATGCCCAGGCCGCTGGGCTCCAGCCACTGGTTGGCGAAGAAGTCGAGGGAGTAGAGGCCGATCTTGGCGGCCTCCTGGATGATCGGCCAGGGGGTCTCCTCCCGCTCGTCCCATTCGGCGGCGGCGGGGCGGATGACGTCGGCGGCGAACCCGTGGGCCCAGTCCCGGACCTCGCGGATGTCCTCGCTCGGTTCCAGGCTGAAGGCGGGCGCGGTGGCCTCACTCATGCGCTTACATCCTTTGTCGGACCCTCCGGGGGAGGAGGGGGAGGTTCAGCTCGTGTTACCAACGGTAACACCAAGGGTGGCCGGGCACAATCGCCACCCGGCGCCGACGCCGCCACCCCGGCGGAGGCCCGCACGCACGGCCACCCGGGCACCCGCGAACGGGCGGGCGCGGGCGCCCCGACGAAGCCCGACCGGCCCCCGCCCGAAGGAATCTCTGGAGAGCGCTTGCCTATATCGCGCCCCGAGCCGACCGATCCACCACCCGTCGCGCCCGTCCACCTCCACCGCCCAACCGAACAGGGAGCCCCTCTGACCCCGAACGCGCAGGTCGTGCGGGCTTCATCCACCGGAACCCGAGGCCGATTCGAGGGATAGCGCTTTCCGTTACATTCGGCCCGTGAATGGACCCCCGAAACATCTCGAACGGACCCTCGACCCGGACCACTCGGGCATTTCCGCATCCCCTCCCGAAGGCCCCGGAAGCCGACGGAGATACGGGCCGGCCTTGCCCGACCGGGGTGAGCACCACGGCACCGAGAGCCATGGGGGCTGGTGGAGGGATCGAATCGAGTCCTCGAACGACCACGGGAGGGCGGCCCCGATCGCGTCCTCTTTGGTACCGGATCCTAAATTCCACGTCGAATTCCGCGGAATCGCTGGTTACGGGCGCACGACGCACTCGCGTCATCCGGGTTTCCCAGAAAAGGTCGATTGACCCCCTTGACGGGGAAAGCGCTTTCCTTAACTCTCGAATGAGACACACCCCACACTCGTCCCCCAGAAAGGGGAAACGGTGAGACGAACAAGCACGCGTCGGCTGGTATCGACGCTGGCGGCGACGGCCATGGTCGCCGCCGGCCTGGCCCTGCCGATGTCCCTGGCCTCGGCGCAGACCGGCGAGGCCACGGGCTACGCGACTCAGAACGGCGGGACGACCGGAGGCGCGGGCGGGCAGACCGTTCGCGCCACGACCGGCACCCAGATCCACGAGGCCCTGTGCGAGCGGCCCGACACCTCCACCCCGGTCATCATCGAGGTCGAGGGGACCATCAACCACGGCAACACCTCGAAGGTGTCGGGCGACGGCTGCGAGACGGCCGCCGGCGTGATCGAGCTCAAGAACATCAGCAACGTCACGATCGTGGGCGTCGGCAGCGGAGCCGTGTTCGACCAGCTGGGCATCCACATCCGGGGGTCCAGCAACATCATCATCCAGAACGTGACCGTCCGGAACGTCAAGAAGTCCGGCTCCCCCACGTCGAACGGCGGCGACGCCATCGGTATGGAGTCGGGCGTGCGCAACGTCTGGGTCGACCACGTCACCCTGGAGGCGTCAGGCGGGGAGTCGGAGGGCTACGACGGCCTCTTCGACATGAAGAACGACACCAAGTACGTCACCCTCTCCTACAGCGTCCTGCGCAACTCCGGCCGCGGCGGCCTGGTGGGGTCCAGCGAGAGCGACCGCTCCAACGGCTTCGTCACGTACCACCACAACGTGTACGAGAACATCGACTCGCGCACGCCCCTGCTGCGCGGCGGCGTCGGGCACATGTACAACAACCACTACGTCGACATCGCGGAGTCCGGGATCAACTCCCGGGCCGGGGCGAGCGCGAAGGTGGAGAACAACTACTTCGAGGACTCCAAGGACGTCCTGGGCACCTTCTACACCAACGAGAGGGGCTCCTGGGAGGTCGGCGGCAACGTCTTCGACAACGTGACCTGGTCCGCCCAGGGCGACGAGAACTACCCCGCCGGACCCGACCCGCGGTCCAACACGTCGGTGAGCATCCCCTACTCCTACGAGCTCGACGACGCCGACTGCGTGCCCGCGATGCTCGGTGAGATCGCCGGCGCGGGCAAGGGCAACCGGGTCTCGGACGGCGAGTGCGCCGGACAGGAGCCGACCGACCCCGAGCCCACGGACCCCGAGCCGACCGACCCGGAACCGACCGACCCGGAGCCCACCGATCCCCCCGACGGGACCAACCTCAGCATCGGCGCCGGCGCCGACGGCTCCAGCAAGGGCTCCGGCACCAGCTTCGGGAACGTCATCGACGGCGACATGGGCACCTACTGGTCGCCGAGCGGCTCGACCGGGCGCATCTCGGTCAAGTGGGGCGCCGACACCACGGTGTCCGCGATCAACATCCGCGAGGCGGCGGGCGCCGAGGGCGCCATCGGCTCGTGGCGGGTCGTCGACCACGACACCGGCAACGTCCTGGCGACCGGCAGCGGGGCGGGCGTCATCACCTTCGCCCCGACGGCGCTGAGCAAGATCGACTTCGAGATCACCGGTTCGAACGGCACCCCCCGCGTCGCCGAGTTCGAGACCTACGCCGGAACCCCGTCCGGCGGCGGTGACGGAGGCGGCGACGGTGACGGTGACGGCGACGGCGGCGGCCAGACCCCCCAGCCCTCGGGCGACGAGCTCTTCGTGGCCCCGGACGGGAGCGCCGGTGCCCCCGGCACCGAGTCCGACCCGACGACGCTCACCTCGGCGATCGACCGGATCGAGCCCGGCGGGACGATCTACATGCGCGGCGGCACCTACGACTTCTCCGAGACGGTGCACATCGAGCCGGGGAACGACGGTCTGTCGGGCGACCGCAACGAGCTGTTCGCCTACCCCGGCGAGACCCCGGTGCTGGACTTCTCGGCGCAGAGCGAGGACCCGGCCAACCGCGGGCTCGCCATCGGCGGGGACCGGTGGCACGTCAACGGCCTCATCGTCCAGCGCGCCGGCGACAACGGCATCCTGCTGGGCGGCAGCGACAACGTCATCGAGCGGGTGACCACCCGGTTCAACCGCGACAGCGGACTCCAGCTGGCCCGGTACACCGCCGGGGCTCCCCGGTCGGAGTGGCCCGCGAACAACCTCATCGTCACCTCGGTCTCGCACGACAACGCCGACTCCGACGGCGAGGACGCCGACGGGTTCGCCCCCAAGCTCACCGTCGGGGACGGCAACGTGTTCCGCTACACGGTGGCGTACAACAACATCGACGACGGGTACGACCTGTACGCGAAGTCGGACACCGGGCCCATCGGCGAGGTGACCATCGAGCACTCCCTGGCGCTGGAGAACGGTTCGCTCTCGGACGGCTCCCAGCACTCCAACGGCGACCGCAACGGGTTCAAGCTCGGGGGCTCGGACATCGCCGTGGACCACACCATCACCCACAGCATCGCCTTCGGCAACGGCAAGCACGGGTTCACCTACAACTCGAACCCCGGCAGCCTGACCGTGTCGAACAACCTGGGCGTCGGCAACGAGGAGCGCAACTTCCAGTTCGACGGCGGTTCGTCGGTGTTCCGGGGCAACACCTCGTGCGACGGCGGCTCGAACGACCGCTACGAGGGTGACGCCGACGGCTCGAACCAGTTCTGGAACGGTTCCAACGGTTCCCGCTGCTCCCAGTACTCCGGGTCGCTGGACTGGAGCTTCGCCTCCGACGGCCGGCTCGTGGTGACCATCGGCGGCAACGAGGTCGAGCTGTAGCCGACCCGTTCGGCGCAGACCAGGGCCCGCCCGGTTCTCCGGGCGGGCCCGTCCGCGTCCGTACCGGGGCGGAGCGGCCCGGTCCCGGGGTCAGTCCTCGTGGGCGTACTTCTCCAGGAACGTGTAGACGTCGTGCTCGTCCACGCCCGGGAAGGTGCCCGAGGGCAGCGCCGACAGGACGTGCGAGTGGGCGCGCGCCGACGGCCACACGTTGCCCTCCCAGCGGGCGGCCATCTCCGCGGGCGGGCGCACGCAGCACTCGCCGCCGGGGCAGTTGGACTTGGTGCGGTTGGTGGTCTCCCGCCCCCGGAACCAGCGCGACTCCTTGTAGGGCACGCCCAGGGTGATCGCGAAGTTGCGCTCCCGGCTGGGGTCGACGTGCGCCACGCACCAGTGGGTGCCGTTGGGCTTGTCGGTGTACTGGTAGTAGATCGAGTACCGGTCCGGGGAGGCGAACACCTGGCGCCCCGACCACTGGCGGCACATGCGCTGGCCCTCGATGGCGCCGGTCTCGTCGGTGGGGAAGACCAGCCCGTCGTTCTCGTAGGCCTTGTAGATGATGCCGGTCTCGTCGTTGCGGATGAAGTGGCAGACCAGGTCGAGGTGGCGGTACGCGAGGTTGGTGAACCGGTGCGCCGCCATCTCGTAGGACACCGAGTAGACGTCGCGCAGGTCCTCGACGGACAGGTCGCGGGCGTGCTTGGCCTCCTGGAGGTAGGTGACCGAGGTGGACTCGGGGATGAGGACGGCCGCCGCGAAGTAGTTGGCCTCCACCCGCTGGCGCAGGAAGTCGCCGAAGTCCTTGGGCTTCTGGTGGCCCAGCACGACGTGGCCCAGGGTCTGCAGCAGGATCGTGCGCGGGCTGTGCATGCCCAGGGTGGTCTCGCGCTTGAGGTAGATGCGCCGGTTGACGTGGTCGGTGAGGGAGCGCACCGAGCGGGGCAGGTCCTGGACGTAGCGGAGGCTGAACCCGTGGTGGGTGGCGATGGCGAGGATCTGGCCCTGGGAGAGGGCGCCCGCGCTGTAGTTGACGGCGTCGAGGGTCTCGGCCGCGGCCTTCTCGATGTGCTCGAAGTAGTTGCCGCGCTCGCGCATCTGGCGGCGCAGGTCCGCGTTGGCCCGGCGGGCCTCCTCGGGGGTGGCGGTGGGCTTGGCGCTGCGGCGCTTGAGCTCGTCGTACAGGCCCACGATGTGCTCGAGCACGTCGTTGGGGACCCGCTTGCCGACCTTGAGGTGGGGGAGGTTGAGGGTCTGGTAGACGGGGTCGCGCTGGGCCTCCTCGACCGCGATCTCCAGCTGCGCGCGCCGGCTGGGGGGCTGCTTGGAGAGGAGTTCCTCGACGGAGACGCCGAGGGCGGAGGCGAGGGACGTGAGGAGGGAGAGCTTGGGCTCGCGTTTTCCGTTCTCCAGCAGGGAGAGCTGTGAAGGCGCCCTGCCCACGCGTTCTCCCAGGTCGGAGAGGGTCAGGCCGCGCGCCCGGCGGAGATGACGGAGCCGCTGGCCGAAGGTGACGAGATCTAGGTCACCTGTCAAAGACGGTATTTCTTCAGCACCAAAGTACGCCATGGGTTCATGGTACGGAAAGAAACAACGATCTTCACCCGATTTCGAGTGGAAAAGGCTTGGATCTTCACCAAGAATCATAGTTACCGGCGGGGAACTTACCGCCCAGGGCTCACCCCCTGGCCCCGGGCAGGGCCTCCCCTCGACCGGTGCGAACACCTTGGGGACTACACGTAAGGCGGGAACGCACATGAGCACCAGCGCTCGACGACAGGAAGCCAGCGCGGCACTCCAGCGGGAGTGGGAGACCGACCCCCGGTGGGCCGGGATCGAGCGCACCTACTCCGCCGACCAGGTGATCAAGCTCCGCGGTTCGGTCACCGAGGAGCACACGCTGGCCCGCCTCGGTGCCGAGCGCCTGTGGAACCTGCTGCACACCGAGGACTACGTCAACAGCCTCGGCGCCCTCACCGGCAACCAGGCGGTCCAGCAGGTCCGCGCCGGCCTCAAGGCCATCTACCTCTCCGGCTGGCAGGTCGCGGCCGACGCCAACCTGTCGGGCAACACCTACCCGGACCAGAGCCTCTACCCGGCCAACTCCGTCCCGGCCGTCGTCCGCCGCATCAACAACGCCCTGATGCGCGCCGACCAGATCACCTGGGCCGAGGGCGACGACAGCGCCCCGCACTGGCTCGCCCCGATCGTCGCCGACGCCGAGGCCGGCTTCGGCGGCGTCCTGAACGCCTACGAGCTCATGCGCGGCATGATCGCCTCCGGCGCGGCGGGCGTGCACTGGGAGGACCAGCTGGCCTCCGAGAAGAAGTGCGGCCACCTGGGCGGCAAGGTCCTCATCCCCACGGGCCAGCACGTCAAGACGCTGAACGCCGCGCGCCTGGCCGCCGACGTCGCCGGCGTCCCCTCGCTGGTCATCGCCCGCACCGACGCGC
Organism: Nocardiopsis changdeensis; assembly: GCF_018316655.1. Taxonomy (GTDB): domain Bacteria; phylum Actinomycetota; class Actinomycetes; order Streptosporangiales; family Streptosporangiaceae; genus Nocardiopsis; species Nocardiopsis changdeensis. The sequence continues at coordinate 4,744,125 of NZ_CP074133.1, forward strand.
AGGCCGCCACGCTGATCACCAGCGACATCGACGAGCGCGACCAGCCCTTCGTCACCGGCGAGCGCACCGCCGAGGGCTTCTACCGCTTCCGCAACGGCGTCGACGCCTGCGTCGCCCGCGGCCTGGCCTACGCCCCGCACTCCGACCTGCTCTGGATGGAGACCGCGACCCCGGACCTGGAGGTCGCCCGCAACTTCGCCGAGCGCATCAAGGCCGAGTACCCGGACCAGATGCTGGCCTACAACTGCTCGCCGTCCTTCAACTGGAAGCGGCACCTGGACGACGCGACCATCGCGAAGTTCCAGCGCGAGCTGGGCCACATGGGCTACAAGTTCCAGTTCATCACCCTGGCGGGCTTCCACTCGCTCAACTACTCGATGTTCAACCTGGCCAAGGGCTACGCCCGGAACGGGATGACCTCGTACGTCGAGCTGCAGGAGGCCGAGTTCGCGGCGGAGGCCGAGGGCTACACCGCGACCCGCCACCAGCGCGAGGTCGGCACCGGCTACTTCGACACCATCAGCACGACCATCTCCCCCGAGGCCAGCACCACGGCTCTCACCGGCTCCACCGAGGAAGACCAGTTCTCAGCGGCTCACTGACCCTGGTCTTCCGTTCCCCGGCGGTCGTCCCTCCCCGCTTTCGTGGCTGGGGCGGGGCGGGACGACCGCCACCCCTAGCCGTCGGCCATGCGCGCTCCGTGTCACACGCGCATGGCCGGCGGCTTGTCGGCGGCCGCCTCCCATCCCCTGGAGGCGGCCGCCGGAGCGTGTCCGGGACCCGGCCGCGGGACCGGTGGCCGGACACGGCCGCGTTCCCGGCCCGGCGGGGCCCCCGCCCCTAGGCTGAACAACGCACGGGCCGGCCCCGGCCCGGCGGAGGAGATGCGGAGGGACCCGTGACACTTCCCGACACCCCGCGCCCGTGGTGGGCGTCGCTGCGCGCGCTGCTGGCCGCCCTGACCCTGGCCGGCGCCGTGACGCTGGGCGCGACCGCCTGCGACCTCGGCGGCGGAGACGACGATGACGCCGAGCAGGGCCAGGAGGACGGCGGCGACGGCGGCAACGGCGGCGGCGGGGACGACGACGGCGATGACGGCAATGACGGGAACGACGACGGCAACGACGGGGACGACGGCGACCAGGACGGGGACGACTGACCCGCTCCCCCGGCGCCCGCGCCCCTCGTCACTGTGAGCGCCCCCGCGCCCCCGCCGGACGGGGGCGCGGGGGCCGTGGCGGCCGTCCGCCGCGGTCCGGCGTGCACCGGAGCCGCGACCTGCGGACACCGCCGGAGCGCGAGCAGGCGCGCGGGGCGCGTAGATTGCGTTGCGTGAGAGACGAGATCCACTCCGACCGGCGGCCGCCCGAGGACACCCCGGCCGCCGGGGACGCCCGGACACCGGACACCGCGCGCCCGACCGCCCCCGCCCTGCCGGGGGCGACCACCCTGCGCTGGGAGATCGTGTGCCTGCTGGCACTGTCGCTGGGCGCCTCGGCGGTGTCGGCGGTCATCTCCTTCCTCGGGGTGCTCACCGCACCCGAGTCCCTGGCCGAGCACACCGCCAGCCTCGTCCGCCCCCAGGCCGACCAGCGGCCGTGGCTGGACCTGTCCTGGCAGCTGTACCGGGTGGCGGTGGGCCTGGCCCCGGTGCTGCTGGCCGGCTACCTGCTGCACCGCTCCGCGGAGTCGATGCGCACCATCGGGTTCGACCTGCGCCGCCCCTGGTTCGACCTGCGGTCGGGCACCGTGCTGGCGGCCCTGATCGGGGCGGGCGGCCTGGCCGTCTACGTGGTCTCGTGGCGGCTGGGCATGACCGTCACCATCGCCCCCAGCGCCCTGGAGGGCAACTGGTGGGACGTCCCCGTGCTCGTCCTCCAGGCGGCCAAGAACGGCATCCTGGAGGAGGTCATCGTCGTCGGCTACCTACTGCACCGGCTGGGGCAGCTGGGCTGGACGCCCTGGAAGGCGGTGGTCGCCAGCTCGGTGCTGCGGGCCTTCTACCACCTGTACCAGGGCGTGGGCATGTTCTTCGGCAACCTGGTCATGGGCCTGGTCTTCGGCTGGTTCTACCACCGCTACGGCCGGGTGATGCCGCTCGTGGTGGCACACACCGTCATCGACATCGTGGCGTTCGTCGGCTCGGTGTACCTCGTCGGCCGCCTGGACTGGCTGCCCTCCTAGGCGTCGTCCCGGGCGGCGAGGGCGTCCTCCAGGTAGCGGGGGCGCCCCAGCAGCCAGCCGGAGGCGATGTTGCCCAGGACCAGCACCAGGACCAGCAGCAGCGGCGCGTGCCACCCCCCGGTCAGCTCGTGCAGCAGGCCGAACAGGAAGGGTCCGGCGCCGCCCATGAGGTAGCCCAGGCTCTGGCTGGTGGCCGACAGCGCCGCCGTTCCCTCGCCGGTGCGGGTGCGCAGCGCGAACGAGGTGAGGGCGTAGACGAAGCTGCCCATACCGATGCCGATCAGGGTGGTCCACGCCCACACGCCGTCCAGCGGCGAGATCCACAGGCCGGCCAGGCCCACCAGGTAGGCCGCCGCGAACATCAGCACGAACGGCCGCTGGTCGCGCACCCGGGTCAGCAGGGTGGGCAGCACCAGGGACATGGGGATGCCCAGCAGGGTCAGGTACGACAGGGCCAGCCCGGCGCTCTGGGCGCTCATGCCCTCGTCGCGCAGCATCTGCGCGTACCAGCCGAACATGATGTAGGCGATCGAGGACTGGGTGCCGAAGTACAGCATCGCCTGGAGCCCGACGCCGGTGGAGAGCACCCGGCGGAAGCCCAGCGCCCGCGCGCCGTCGCCGGGGGCGGGCCGGTGGCGCAGGGTGACCAGCCACGGCAGGGCGGCGACCAGGCCGAACAGGGCGTAGGAGCCCAGGGCGACGCGCCACTGCCCGGTCGACTCGTACATGGGCACGGTGGCGGCCGCGGCGATGGTGGTGCCCAGGGCCAGGGCGGTGGTGTACACGGTGGTCATCAGCCCGACGCGGTGCGGGAAGTGCTGCTTGACCAGGGCGGGGAGGATCACGTTGCCGACCGCGCCGCCGGACAGCGCCAGCACGCTCAGCACGAGGAACAGGGCCGGGGAGTCGGCCAGGGCGCGCCCGGCCAGGCCGACGGTGACGGCGGCCAGGGCCAGCAGCAGGAGCAGGTGCGACCCGAGTCGGCGGGACAGGGCGGGGGTGAGCCCGCCGAAGAGGGCGAAGCTCAGCACGGGGAGGGTGGTGAGGACTCCGGCGCCCACGGCGGTCATGCCCAGGCCCGCGGTGACCTCGTCGAGGAGGGGGCCCACACTGGTGATGGCGGTGCGCAGGTTGAGCGCGGCCAGGGCGATGCCGGCGGCGATGAGGAGGAGCGCCCCGGCGCCGGGGCGGCCTGGGGCGTCGGGGGTGGTGTTCAAATCGCTGCTTCGGGGAACGACTCGGGTACTCATGTAGGGCGGCTCACATATTCGTAGGATGACCCGATGTACTGCATGAGGATAACGCATTGCCGTCCGAGACCAATTCCCGTACGGGACTGGTCTAAGCTCCGGCTTTAACCGACCCGCACCCGTACGCTGGCCCTGTCATCCGGCGACCCGCCCCTAGGAGGTAAAAGCGTGCCCCTCGCCTCGACACGCCGGACCGGTCTAGTCGACCAGGTCATCAGTCAGTTACGAGCGCAGATCGACTCGGGTGAATGGGGCATCGGCGACCGCATCCCCACCGAGTCGGAGCTGTCCGAGCAGTTGGAGGTGGGACGCAACACGGTGCGCGAGGCCGTGCGCGCCCTCGCCCACGCCGGCCTGCTGGAGATCCGCCAGGGGGCGGGCACGTTCGTGCGCGCCTCCAGCGAACTCGGCGGGGCCCTGCGCCGCCGCCTGGAGCGCTCGCGCCTGCGCGAGAACCTGGAGGTGCGCCGCGCCCTGGAGGTGGAGGCCGCCCGCCTGGCAGCGCTGCGCCACACCGAGGAGGACATGGCCGACATCGACCGGGCCATGGGCCTGCGCGAGGCGACCTGGCGCGAGCGGAACATGAGCGCGTTCGTGGAGGCCGACTTCGCGTTCCACCGGGCGGTCGTCAACGCCACCCACAACACGCTGCTCATCGACCTCTACGACGACATCGCGCAGGTCGTGCACGCGAGCATCGCGCACACCGCCTACGAGCAGAACCAGAAGGAGGACGTCGACCCCACCCCCTCGGGGGACGGCATCGACCACTCCAAGCTCACCGAGGCGATCCGCTCCGCCGATCCGGCGGCCGCGGTCCGCGAGGCCACCTGCTACATCGACGAGCTGCTGTCGCTCACCGAGGAGTGAGGCCTCCGCACGCCTCGGCCCCGGTCCCGGGAACGTCCTCCGGGGACCGGGGCCGCGCCGCGTCCGATGGGGCCGAAGTTTTTTGTGGTGCCGGTGGTGCGCACGGTACGTGACGGCGTCCCGGGCCGCAGCGGCCCTCCGCGCCCCGGCGGGCTCAGTCGCCGTAGGAGTCGCCCACCGCGGGCCGGGAGGGCAGCCGCGACCGGCCCGCCTCGCCCCCGGCGCCGCGGGCCGGGACCTCGCGGCGGGGACCCAGGGTCCGGGGCCGCGCTCCGGCCCGGCGGCCGCGGGCGTCCGCCCCGCCCTCCCAGCCGCTGACCCGGGACGGGTCCAGGCCGAGCAGGTCCAGGGTGCTCTCCCCCGCGCACACGGCGTCGATGATCTCCTGTTCGCGGGTGATGCTGTCCATCGTCTCGGTGATGATGGCGCTGACCTGCCCCCGGGGCAGGCACACCACGCCGTCGTCGTCGGCCACGATCCAGTCGCCCCGGCGCACCGCGAGCGGGACCGGTCCCGCGGCCGTCATGGCGATCGGGTCGCCGACCGAGCCGCCGGCCTCGGGGCGGGCCTCGCGCACCGCGACCCCCGCGCCGAACACGGGCAGCTCGCAGCGGGCGATGGCGGCGACGTCGCGCACGCACCCGTCCAGGACGATGCCGCGCACGCCGCGGGCCCGCGCCGCCACGGCGAGGATCTCGTCGACGTAGCCGTACTCCGACTCCCCGGACACGTCGACGACCAGGGCCGACCCAGGCGGGGCCTGGGCGACGGCCACGTGGATGGCGAGGTTGTCGCCGGGGGTGCAGCGCACCGGGAAGGCGGTCGCCGCGAACGACGCCCCGGGCCAGACGGAGAAGAGGTGCGTACCGAAGGGGCGGCCGCCGCACCTGGCCAACGCCACAGTCCCCACAGCCGTCAGTGTGTCCGCAAGCGCCACGTCAGCCTCCCACTACACCCGCGCCCGGTGCGGCCGGTTGGAACCGACCCCTTCCATACTCACGGGTAACTTAAGCGTGATGCAAGGCGTACGGGACGGAAACACGTAAAAATGCTACCGCTGGTTACATTTCGCGCGTCCGACGGCCGCCCCCGGCCGGCCCTAGCCCGGGATCCACTCCAGTTCGCGGTCCCCTCCCCGGCGCTCCTTGCGGACCGACAGGTGCTCCCACGTCTCCACGTGGGACACCCCCGAGGTCGAGCGGACGCCCTCCAGCGCCTCCACCAGGCGGCAGCGGTCGGGGGCGCTGAGCGTCCCGACCACGTCGTAGCGGCCGAACCCGCTGGCCAGGAACGACACCCGGGGCAGGTTCGCCAGCCCCGTCCCCAGCGCCTCGGCGTCGCCCCGGCAGCGCAGGCCGAACCCCAGCTGCTCGTTGGCGCCCATCGCCGTCGGCTCCACGACCGCGGTCACGTGGATCACCCCCGAGTCCAGCAGGCGCACCACCCGGGAGCGGGCCGCCGCCTGGGACAGCCCCACCTGGCGCGCCAGGTCCGCGTACGAGGCCCGGCCGTCGCGCAGCAGCCTGCGAACCAGTCGCCAGTCCAGGGCGTCCAACTCGACGTCGCGCAGTTCGCGCACGCTGCTGTGGGCGTCCTTGAACACCGACCCGGCCCGGAACACCTCCGCGCCGTCCACCCCCGGCAACGCGCGCAACTCGGCGAGCTCCTTGGTCAGGGCGCCGTCATCGGCCACCCTGACATGGGCGACGGCGGGGAACCTGCCCGCCGTCTGCGCGGCGAAGGTCACCGCCTCGCGCTCCCCCAGAGCGTCCAGCAAGGGACCCACCGGTCCCGTGACACGGAACGACACATGGCCGAGGACCTCCATGCCCACCACACCGGCGTGCAGGACGCCGACGATCCTGATCGCCCCCGACTGGACCAGCTGGCGCACGCGGGCGCGCACCGCCGTACGTGAGAGGCCGACCCCGTCGGCCAGTGCCTGGAACGTCGCTCTGCCGTCCCCCTGCAACGCGCGCATCAGCGCCGCGTCAACCGCATCGAGCACAATGGTGCCTTTCGTTCCCATGACGCCGCCCTTCCCCCGGACGGCGCCCCCTCCTGCGGCCAGATCATCGCAGCTACGGCGCCGCCATCACTACCGATCGAGAAAGAAATCGGCTGATTCACCCCTTTGAACGGCCGGAAGGGTCCGCGCAATGCCCCATCGGCGGCGTCTGCGCCACATAACAGACTTGTATAGAACATCCCTAATGAGGGAGTAGCCGTGCACACAACTCCGACAAAGCGCCACACTGATCACACGTGTCGGCGCGACACCCCCGGGGGCACCCCGCACCCCGTGGCGGAGGCGGCCGGCCCCGACGGCGGACCCCGGTCCGCCCCGGGCCCGCGCGTGGCCCTCCGCGTTCCGTCCCGGAGGCTCCCGCCGGGAGTCGAGGACCCGTTCGGCAGCGGTGCCCGATGACCGCGAACGGTCCGGCGGCGGGGAACAATGGAGAGTACGGGGCCGGAAGGCCGACCCCTGGAGAGGAATCGTCGGTGGCAGCGGAGGACGAGCAACAGGACGGGGCACCCGCGCGCCCGAGCACGGCCGGGGCCCTGCTGTGGACCGCCGCCGCGGTCCCCCTTCCGGGCATCGCCCACCTGCGGATGCGCCGCAGGGTGGCGGGCGGGGTCATCATGGGCCTGTACCTGGCCGGGATCGCGGCCCTGGCGGTGTGGGCGCTGAGCCTGGGGCGCTCCGACGCGGGCACTCTGACGTCCGTGGCGAGCCTGGCCCTGCGCAGCAGCTGGCTGATGACCGCCATGGGCGTCGTGTTCGTCGTGGCGGTGCTGTGGCTGACCGTCATCGTGCACTCGTGGGTCATCACCCGGCCCCCCGGGGCGACCACGGGCGCCCGCCTGCTCAGCGGCGCCGTGGTGGTCCTGCTGTGCCTGACGGTGGCGGCGCCCTCGGCGCTGGCCCTGCACGGCGGGTACACCGCGTACGAGGCGCTCAACAACATCTTCGGCGGCCCCGAGCGGGAGGACCTGCCCCCGCACAACGCCGCCGACCCCTGGGACGGGGCCGACCGGGTCAACGTGCTGCTGATCGGCTCGGACTCGGCGGACAACCGGTACGGCGTCCGCACGGACACGATGATCGTCGCCAGCCTGGACCCCCACACCGGCGAGGCGGTGCTGATCGGCCTGCCCCGCAACCTGGAGAACGTGCACTTCCCCGAGGGCAGTGCGCTGGCCGAGCGCTACCCCGAGCCCTACGGGTTCGACCTGCTCCTCAACGACGTCTACCAGACGGTCGCCGAGGAGCCCGACGAGCTGGCGGTCAACCCGCGCGTGCCCGACCCGTCGGCCGACACCCTCAAGGCCGTCATCGGCTACAACCTGGACCTGGACATCTCCTACTACGCGATGGTCGACATGAGGGGCTTCCAGGACCTCATCGACGCCATCGGCGGGATCCGGGTGAAGATCGAGGAGCCCATCCCCTACGGCGTCCACGGCGGCGTCCTGGAGCCCGGGGTGCGGGTGCTCGACGGCCACGAGGCGCTCTGGTACGGGCGCTCGCGGGTGAACAGCGACGACTACGGCCGGATGGGGCGGCAGGGCTGCCTCATCAAGTACGTGACCGAGCAGGTGGAGCCCACCACCATCCTCACCAGCTACCGGGAGCTGGCCGGCGCCACGCAGCGGACGCTGAGCACGGACATCCCGCAGTCGAAGGTGCCCGCGTTCGTGGAGCTGGCGGACCTGGTGACCGACACCGGCGAGATGAGCACGCTGCAGCTCTCCCCGCCGCAGGTCAACACGGCGAACCCGGACTGGGACGCGATCCGTGCCCTGGTCGCCGAGACGATCTCGGCCGGTGGCCCGGAGGGCGACGAGCTGCCCTCCGACGGCCCGAGCCCGTCGGACCCGGCCACCGCGGGCGAGGAGGGTGCCGGGGAGGGCACCGGCGACGACCGCACCGAGTGGCAGGAGTACACCGGCCTGGACGAGCCGTCCCCGGCCGACCCGGGCCGCCAGGTGGGCGAGGAGGCCAGCGACCTCAACGCCCTGTGCCCCTGACCTGAGGACAGTGGAGGGCGCCGACCGGGTTCCGGTCGGCGCCCTCCGGCGTTCACCTCCGGATCGGCGGGGCCGCGGGGACACGGGGGCGGCGCGGTTGCCCGCTCGGACCCCGCGTGAAACCGCGGACACACAAGGTGACCGCTGTCGGTCAGCCCGCGGCGGGCCGTTGCCCGCTCCCCCGGTGCGTGTGAACCTGACGCCGTGACCTCCGCTCAGCTTCTGACCCTCGTCGCGTTGGGCGCCTTCCACGGCCTGCACCCGGGCATGGGCTGGATGCTGGCGGTGGCCCGGGGCCTCCAGGAGGGCGGTCGCGGCGCGGTGCTGCGCGCGCTGCCCCCGATCGCCGCAGGCCACGCGGTGAGCGTCGCGGCCGCCGCGGTGGCGATCACCGTCACCGGGTCGGTGACCGCGTCCGTGCTCTTCCCCGTGGTCGGGGGCGGGGTGATCGTGCTGGTGGGACTGGTGATGCTGCTGTGGCGCCGCCACGTCCACCGGATGGAGATCCGGCTGCCGCCCTGGCAGCTGGCGGCCTGGTCGTTCGTCATGGCCTCGGCGCACGGCGCGGGGCTGATGCTCATGCCGGTGCTGGCGGGGCGGACCTCGCACGGCGGCACGGGCCACGGCGGCGGCCACGCCGGCCACGGCGCCGCGGCCCCGGCGGCCACGGGGGCCGGTGAGCCCGGCGGGGCGGCCGAGGCGCATGGGGCAGCGGAGGGTGACCGAACCGCAGAGGCGGACGGGGCAGCGGAGCCCGGGGCGGAGGGCGCCCGGACCCCGGAAGCAAACGGATCGGCGGAGAGCGCCCAGGCCCCAGAGGCGGACGGGTCGGCCGAGGCGGACGGATCGGCGGGGCCCGGGGTGGGGGACGTGCCGGGGGACGGGGTGTGGGACCTGTGGGACGCGACGCTCACCGGGCTGCTCGCGGCGGGGGTGCACACCGCGGCGATGCTGGCCGCCTGCACCGCGGCGGCGCTGGTCGCGCACGATTTCCTCGGGGTCCACGCACTGCGGTGGAAGGGGGTCACCATGGACCGGATCTGGGCGGTGACCCTGGTGGCGGGCGGCCTGCTGGTGCTGTGGTCGGTGCGCTGAGCGCCGCCCCGGCCCGCGTTCCCACGGGTGGGCGATCGACAATGTGGGAAAAATGTCCATTGTGCCGGAAATCTGAGCATCTCCTGAGGAGTTGACCACTCTGGAACCCGCGCCGGGCGGCCACCGCCCGGCACGAGCGAAGGGCACAAGGGGCATGGCACACAGACCCGTACGACGGGAGCGGCGCTGGAACGGCGTCCTCCTGGCCGTGGGCATCCTCGTCATCCTGGCCGCCCTCGCGGCCCTGGGCACCCGCTGGGCCGTACAGCGGGGCGAGATCGCCTTCCCGATCTCCACACCCTGGGGCCCCGAGTGCTCCGTGTGGACCGGCGAGGACACCGTCCGCCTCGAACGCGACCAGGCGCGGCGGGCCACCACCGCCGCCGCGGTCGCCGTCCAGGGCGACGACGCGCCCGTGGAGGCGCCCGACACCGACGACATCCCCGATGCCGTGATGGACGTCCTGACGAACGGCCCCGAGGACGACGCCGGACCCTCGCTGACCTGCCGTTCCGTCAAGAACCGCGACCTGGTCCTGGAACCCGACCTGGAGCCCTCGGGCCTGACGCCCCGGGCGCAGAACCTCAAGGACGGCGTGGAGGAGCACTTCTCCGGCCTCAGCCTGGGCGGCTTCGTGCCCGGGGGCTACAGCACCGGCCACGGCGAGCGGTCGGCGCACTACGAGGGGCGGGCGCTGGACATCTTCTACCGCCCGGTCAACGAGGACAACCGGCGCGCGGGCTGGGTCATGGCGCACTGGCTGATCGCGCACGCGCCCGACTACGAGATCGACGTCATCATCTTCGACGACCGCATCTGGAGCACCTACTACCCGTCGCTGGGGTGGCGCGACTACGAGGCCGACCCCGACAACGAGATCCTGCGGCACCTGGACCACGTGCACGTGGACGTGCAGCGCGGCAGCGACCCGTCCGAGGAGCGCTGACCGGCGCCGGCCGGGGCCGACCGGAACGTACGGGGCCGGGCGGGGGACGACTCCCCCGCCCGGCCCCGCCGCCGTCCGGCGGCGCTGCTACTCCTGCGGCTCCTCCAGCCGGAAACCGACCTTGAGGCCCACCTGGAAGTGTGCGATGCGGCCGTCCTCGATGTGGCCGCGGACCTCGGTGACCTCGAACCAGTCGAGCCCGCGCAGCGTGCTCGACGCCCGTTCGATCCCGTTGTGGATCGCCTCGGTGACCCCCTCGGGCGACGTGCCGACGATCTCAGTGACCCGGTAGGTGTGTCCGGACATGTGTGGACCCCCTGACTGATCGGTTGCGCGCGGCCCCGCGGGCCGGCCCCGACCACCTGCCTGCCCACATTCCCCGCCCGTCACACCGGCCCCGTTCGTGCACGCCGCGCGGGGGAAGGGAACGGACGCGGCACTTGACCCGGTACGGATAAGGACTTTGGACCCTGTTGGGATTTCTGTTACCAAGAGGGCACGGACGTCTCCTCCGTCACGCTCCCAGAGGCCCCACAGAATGGGCATATAAGCCCTGACCTGGGACTTAAGTCCTTCGAGCGCCGGGACTCTCCCGAGACAACGTCGTAACTGACTCTTGACGTACCCCCGGGGGTGGCGGTGTACATTGGGTCTTGGCGCTCCGGTCCCCCGTCGGAGCGCGGGACGATGTTTCGAGCCCCCGTCGGAACATCGCATGCGACGCCGGGTGGTTTGCCCCCGTAGCCACCCGGCGTCGCCTTTTGTCTTTTCCGGCCCGCTTCCCCTAGCCTGCCGTTGCCGCCCGTGGACCGGGCGTCCGTTCTCTTTCTTCCCCGGGGGTGGCGTTGAGTGATTCCGAGCGGGCCGAGGCCGTGATCTGCTCACGGCGCGGCTGCCGTGAAGCGGCGGTGTGGGCCCTGGCGTGGAACAACCCCAAGCTGCACACCCCGGACCGGCGCAAGGTGTGGACCGCCTGCGACGAGCACCGCGCCTACCTGGAGGACTTCCTCCGGCTGCGCGGGTTCCTCCGTGAGACGCTGCCCCTCGACGAGCTGGACGGCTCCGAGGGCTGAGCCCAGGGCCCGGGGCTCGGCGCCCCGGGCCCGGCCCGGATCAGTCGGCGGCCAGCCGCCAGGCGGCGGCGCGCAGGGCGGGGTCGCCCAGTTCCGCGACACGGGTGAGCAGCGCGGGCCAGGGGTCCGCCCAGCCCCGCTCGCGCACGACCCGGCCGACCATTCCCAGAACGGCCCGCCCCACCCGGTCCCGGGCCCGGGGCTCCTCCCGCTCCGCCGCGTCCAGGAGACGGGCGCAGACCTCGGCGGCGATCCCGTCCGGGACCTCGGTGCCGGTGCGGCCGTCGCGCAGCATCCCCTCGAACACGTTCACCCCGTCTCCCTCCCCTCGCACGCTCAGGCCGCCCGCCCGGAGGTACCGCAGCATCAGCCCGGCGAGCTCCTCCACGGAGGCCCCTCCATCGGCCCGGACCAGCTCCCGGATCCACCGTACGATCAGCCGTCCCGCCTCCACCCGGTACTCCTCACGGGATTCCAGGGCCTCCAGGACGCCGTGCGGCGGCCTCGTGGCGGGTCGGCCCGCGAGCACCACGAGCAGGGCGACGAGCCTGCGGTGCGGGGTGTCCTCCCCCCTCGGGACCGCTACGGGCGGAGCGCCCCGCGGGACGAGGGCGAGCAGGCGGCGGACCACCTCGTCCCCGCGGTCGAGGGCGATCCCCCGCCTCCACAGGGCCGCGATCCGCGCGTGGGACCGCTCGAAGGGCCGGTCCATGTCGCAGAGGGCGTCGACGAGCGCGTCGGTGTCCGCTGCCGGCGCCCAGGGCGTCCAGCGGGCGGCCCAGCCGTTGAGCCGCCAGTGGCGCGCGTCCGGGTCGGGCAGCGCGTCCACCAGGGACGCCACGGCCTTCCGGTGCTCCGGCGGGCAGGACCGGGGCCCCGGGGCCAGGAAGGCCAGCTGCAGCTCGGTCTCGGTGAAGGACGGGGCGTGCCGGGCCAGCGCCGGGAGCGCCGCCGGGTCGTCCAGGCAGTGGACCAGGGCGCCCACCACCGCGGCGCGCACGTCGCGGTGCAGCCCCTCGGTGTCCAGCGCGCGGACCAGGTGCCCGACCGCGCCCGGGGGACGGTGGTGTCCGAGCAGGCGCGCCGCCGTCTTGCGGACGGTGACCTTGGCGGGGCCCGCGAGGGCGCCGGCCAGGGCCGGGCCGAGTTCCGCGGGCGGGGTGGCCGACGCCTGGCGCGACAGCGCCGGGCCGGCGGCCCGCGACTGCGGGCCGTCCGCGCCCCGCAGGATCAGGCCCAGCGTCCGGTCGCCGCTGCGGCCCAGCGCGGACAGCGCGGCCTCGCGCAGGACGATGTCGTCCCCGTCCAGGAAGGGCCGCAGCCGGTGGGCCGTGCGGGGAAGGTCGCCCAGGCTCAGCAGCGCCCGCTCCCGGTCGTCGGTCCCGAAGGCCGGGTCGGCCGCGACGGCCGTCAGGCGGTCGGCCAGGGCCGCGGTCAGCCGCACCGGCCACCGCGAAGCCGCCCTCCGGTCGGCGTCCGGGATCCAGGAGGGGGAGGCGGCCAGGGCCGCCAGGACGTCGGCGGTGGGCCGCGTGCGGACGAGGAGGTGCCGGACGCGCGGCAGCCAGACGGTGTCCGGGGCGGTCTCGACGAGGTCCCAGGCCCGGTCCGCCGCGTCCGGCCCGGACAGGTACAGCGTCGCCGCCCGCTCCGCCACGGCCGGATCCTCCGCCTCCAGGGCCGCCGAGCGCAGGTGTGCGCCCAGCTCCGGCAGGTTCCGGACCCGGCCGCCCAGTTCGTAGGCCGCTTGGACGGTGGGGGCGTGGTCGCCGCGGCCGCGGGCGGCGTCCAGCACCGGGGCCGCCCGCCGGTACAGGTCGGTCTCCAGTCCGGCGGGGAGCACCTGGTCCAGGTGGGGTTCGAGTTCGGCCGCGCCCCCCTTCCGGCGCCCCGCCCACCAGGGCGGGTTGGCGCGGGGGCGCCCCCACGGGTCCAGGCCGTCCACGCCGAACCGCTCGATCAGGCGCACGTACACGTCCAGGGCCCAGGAGGCGGCGTCCGCGCCGGTGTCCGGGTGGCGCAGCAGGCGGGTCGCGATGTCCCGCAGCGCCCGCCGGGTGTCCGCGCTCGTGTCACGGCTCTGAACGGTGTCGGCCAGCAACCTCTCCAGGGCCGGGAGCGCCTCCCCGAGCAGGGGCGCCGGGAGGCCGGCCACCGAGCGCAGCAGGACCCGGCGCACCGGATCGCGTTCGGCGCGCGCCCGCTCCGCGCGGGTGAGCAGGACGCCGGCGACCGTCCCCGGGTCCCCCGTGCGGCCCGCGGCGGCGACCAGGGCGGCCAGGCCGCGGGCCCGGCGCCCGGCGTCGCCGGAGGCCGCGGCCCGGTCGAGCTCGTCCGCGACCTCGGCGTAGGGCAGGAAGGCCAGGGCGTCCAGGTCCTGGTACGGGTCGCCGTACCGGAGCCGCCACCGCTGGGTCCGGCGGATCTGTTCCAGGACGGTCCGGGCCTCGCGTTCGGCCAGGTCCGCGGGGGCGAGGTCGAGGTGGGCGAGGACCGCCGCGTGGGAGAGGTGGTCGCGGCGGGCGAGGAAGCGCTCCAGGTAGGGAGTGCGCACGGCGGGTTCCATGGCGCTCAGGACGACCCGGGCCTGGTCGGGCCACTGGCGCATGAGGCGCAGCAGGGACCGGACGCTGCGGTCGCCGTAGGGCGTCATCGGGTAGCGGGACGGGTAGGAGTGCTCGTCGCCCCCGCTCCGGAGGCGGGCGGCGTGCGGGTAGAGGTTCGGCCACCGCCGTGCGTCCTGGTCGGCGAGTTCGGCGACCGCGGCGGGGCGGACCGGGTCGAGGGCGCTCAGCGCCCTCCGGTCCGGTTCCCCGACCAGGGCGCGCAGGTACGCGACCAGGGTGTCGGGGTGGCGGCGGGCGAGCCTGCTCCAGGACCGGACCGCGTGGGCGAGGCCGGGCAGGTGGTCGGCGACGGCCCGCGCGGAGCAGGCCGGGAGGAGGACGGCGGCCTCGGGGGCGCCGTGGTCGCGGCGGACGACGGGCAGCAGTCGGTCGGCCAGAACCGTGCGGCGGGCGTGGAACAGGGTGCGGTAGAGGGCGCGCCGCAGCCCGGTGGGCGCGTCGCGCAGGACGGGGAGCACCGCCTCGTCCGGGACCGGGAGCGTGCGCACGGCGCGCAGGGCGGCGCGGCGCAGGTCCGGGTGGGGCGAGGCGAGGTGGCGGGCGACCGCGTTCAGGTCGCGGGACACCAGCGCCAGGTGGGAGGCGAACGCCCGTCGGGCGTGCGGGGCGAACCCGGTCCCCGGGCCGTCGGCCTCCAGGTCGCGGACGACCGCGGAGAGTTCCGGGGTTCCCGCGTGCCGGCGGGCGAAGTCCGCCAGGGCGCGCATCCGCGCGGCGCAGGAGAGGGGTTCGACGGTGGACAGAAGCTCGTGGGCCGACGCCTGCGCCGGCTCGGTGGGGCTCAAAGGCCCGGGCGGAGACCGCCCTTCCTGATCGTCATGGCGCTCATGATGGGGGACGGGGACCGCATCGCGCAAGTCGCCCGTGTGCGGGGCGCCGTCGGCGGCGGGGCGACGCTGACAGCGCCCCGCCCCCGGCCCCCGGTCAGGCGAGGTCGGTAGTCTCGTGGAAGCGCTGCCACCGGTTGAACGCGCCCGCCAACCGCGCGACGGCGGTGCGCGGCAGCACGCGTGCGGGCCAGGTCATCATCCGGTTCAGGAACCACCCCGGGTAGGACACCGCGCGGCGGCGGGCGTAGTCGTCGAGGCTGCGGGCCGCGACGGTCTCCGGAGCGTCGGCGGCGGTCGCGTTGATCTCGGCCGTGGTGCCGTCGAAGAAGCCGGTCGCGATCGCCCCGGGGTGCGCCGCCATGACGTGGACGCCGCTGCCGCGCAGCTCCTCCGCCAGCGCCTCGGTGAACGAGAGCACGAACGCCTTGGTCGCGGCGTAGCCGGCCTGGTAGGGCAGCGGTTGGAAGGCGGCCGTGGACGACACGTTGATGATGCCGCCGGAGCCCCGGGCCGCCATCTCGGTGCCGATCGCGTGGGTCAGCGCGAGCAGCCCGCCGACGTTGAGCCCGACGGACCGCAGCTGCGGCTCCAACGGGCGTTCGAGGAACGGTCCGGCGCTGCCCGCACCGGCGTTGTTGACGAGCAGTCCGACCGACAGGCCGCGGTCGCGCAGTTCGGCCGTCACCCGGCCGGGGCCGTCCGGCGCGGAGAGGTCGGCGGTGATGACCTCGGGGTCGGGGCCGCCGTGCCGTTCACGGATCTGCGCGGCGACCTCGCGCAGGGGCGCCTCGTTGCGGGCGAGCAGGACCACCCGTGCTCCCCGGCGCGCCAGTTCCAGCGCGTACGCCCGGCCCAGCCCCTTGGACGCACCCGTGACGAGTGCCGTGACACCGCGGAAGTCGTCTCCCATGAGACCCTCCATTACTTCGAGACTTGAAGTATGAACGTAGCACGATCCTTCGAGCCTCGAAATACCGATAGGATGGCGGCATGGACACGCCAGAACGGACCGGACTCCTCGAGGCCGTCGCCGCGATCCACGACATCTGGACGCGGACCAACGACCTGATCGGCCCGGCCCTGGCCGAGAGGCGGCTGACACCGGCGACGTTCCAGGCCCTGTGGGCCATCGATCCGGACGAGCCCCCGCCGTCGATGAAGACGATGGCCGAGCGCCTGCACTGCAACGCCCCGAACCTGACCTTCATCACCAACCAGCTCATCGAACGGAACCTGGTGGAGCGCGCCGTGGACCCCGCGGACCGGCGCTCCCGCGTCCTGGTCCTGACCGAGGCGGGCCGCAGCGCACGCGCCGAGCTGGTCGGCGCCGTCCTGGAGAAGACCCCGCTGGCGGCGTTGGACGCCGACGGGCTGCGGCGGCTCGTGGCCCTGCTGAACCGGGCGGCCGGCGCAGGCTGACCCCCGCGCCCCCGTTGCGGGGCCGCGGGCCGGTCCTCCCGGTCAGCCGTCCAGGCGGCGGGCGGCGCGCTCCAGATCCTCGGGGGTGTCGCAGTCGGCGACGGCGTCCGGGTCCGGCGCCGGGACGAGCCGGGGGCCCAGCGGGCCGAGCAGGCCGTACAGGGAACGGCCCCCGTAGGCGGCCAGGGCGGCGCGGACGTCGCCGGTGCGCCACACGCCGGTGAGCCACTGCTCGCGCCCGTCCGCGTCGACGAACACGGCGTTCGGTTCGAGCAGGGCCAGGTGCCGCCCGGCCAGGTGGGGCAGGTCGGCGGCGAGCAGCGCGAACCGGTCCGCCCGCACGTGCGGCAGCCCCGCGCGCAGGGCCGGGACCGGGCCCGACCCGGGCGGGTCCTCACGGACGTACAGCGCCCGCGGCGAGTCCCGTTCGGGGCCCACGACGATGGTCCGCCCCTCGGGCTCATGGTCGCGGACCGCCGCCGCGACGCGCTCCAAGAGGGTGCGCCCGCCGACGGCCAGGCCGGGCTTGTCGACGCCGCCCATGCGGGTGCCCGCCCCGCCGGCGAGGATCACCGCGTCCAGAGTGCTCATCCCCCCAGCATGCCCCGCCGCGGCCCTCTCCGCCTCCCCTGTCGTCGGCCCTCTCCTTCGGGCGGGGCTTTGGAACGCACCATCACACGGGCACGACCGGACCGGGATCCCGCCCCCGGTCCACCGGCCTCGCGGAGCGGGCCCGCCGTCCGGTACGGAACCGGACGGCGGGCCCGCCGCGTCCTCTCCCGCTAGAACCGGAGGGCGGGCTGGTCCACGACCCACAGCCACGTCCCGTCCGGCTGGCGCCGGGCGATCTCGACGCTCACATCGCCGTTGGCCTGTGTGGCCACCGTCAGCGCCAGGTCGCCGCCCACCAGCGCGGGCTGCTGCTTCCCCGGTTCGAGCACCGGAGCCGCGGCGGCGAACTGCTCGAACACCGCGCGGATCTGCTCGTGGCCGGTGGCCACGCTGCCCGGCGGGAACGCCAGCACGGCGTCCGGCTCGTACAACGCCACCAATCCGTCGACGTCGCCCGCGTTGCCGCGCTCGATGAAGTACCTGCCCAGGTCGTTCGGCTCGGTGGCCGCTCTCTTGTTCGTCATACCGACCAGCCTTCCGGGAAAACACGACATCCTCTGTCAGGTATTTCTGTAGAGTTCTCGGATGCGCGCGGATCGGCTGGTGTCACTGGTACTGCTGCTGCGTCGGCACGAGCGCCTGACGGCGCCCGAGCTCGCCCGCGAGCTGGAGGTCTCCACCCGCACCGTGCTGCGTGACATCGAGGCCCTGTCCGCGGCCGGCGTCCCGGTCTACGCCGAACGCGGCCGGCACGGCGGCTTCTCGCTGCTGCCCGGCTTCCGGACCGAGCTCACCGGCCTGAACCACGACGAGGCGCTCGCCCTGCTGGTCGCCGGGTCGCGGCGCGGGGCGCAGGCGTTCGGCCTGGGCTCGGCGCTGGCCTCGGCCATGCGCAAGGTGGTCGACGCGCTGCCGGAGGGCGACCGGGCCACGGCGGCCGGGGCGGCCCGGCGGCTGCTCGTCGACCCGGAGACCGACCTGCTGGAGCGCCGGCTCGCCGCCGAGGAGGTGCCCGACACCGTGGTGGCCCAGATCCGGCGCGCGGTGTTCGCCGGGTACCGGCTGCGCATCCATTACGCGGCCGCGGGCCGGGACGCCCGGTGGCGCACGGTCGACCCGGTCGGCCTGGTCACCGTGCGCGACCAGGGCTACCTGCTGGCCACGAGGTCCGGGGAGGACCGCACCTACCGGCTGTCCCGGGTCCTGGCCGCCGAGGCGCTGGACGAACCGGCGCGGCGGCCGGACCGGGTGGACCTGGACCGGGTCTGGCGGGAGCGCGGTGCGCGGTTCCGTACCGGCGGCGACCGGGTGTCCGTGCTCGCCCGGGTGGCCCCGCAGCGGCGGGAGGAGCTGGCGGACACCGCGCTGGAGGTCCGCGAGGCGCGGGAGGAGGACGGGGACGGCCGGCCGACGCTGGAGGTGGACTTCCAGGACCGCCGACACGCCGAGTGGGCGCTGTGGCAGCTGGCGGCGGACGCGGAGGTCCTGTCCCCCGAGTGGCTGCGCACCGCCCTGCGCGACCGCGCCGCCGCGATGGCCGAGCGCTACGGGAGCCCGTCCTGAGGGACGGCACCGGACCCGCCGTGTACCGCTGCCGGGCCCCATACCGGGCGCGGGTCCCTGTCGGGGCACCGGGCCGGCCCGCCGGGGCGGCGACCACCGCGGGGAGCCCGCCGGGGCACCGCGGGCCGTTTGCGCCCGCCCCGGGGACGGGTGCGGACGGCCCGCGGCCGGTCAGCCCTTGACGCAGACCACCTGGCGCAGGTGCGCGACCACGCGCACCAGGTCGGTCTGGGCGGCGATCACCGACTCCAGGTCCTTGTACGCGGCCGGGATCTCGTCCACGACCCCCGCGTCCTTGCGGCACTCCACGCCCTCGGTCTGGGCGGCCAGGTCGGCGGCGGTGAACGTCTTGCGCGCCTTGGTCCGGCTCATCCGGCGCCCGGCCCCGTGCGAGGCGGAGTTGAACGAGTCCTCGTTCCCCAGCCCCCGGACGATGTACGTCCCCGTCGCCATGCTGCCCGGGATGATCCCGTACTCCCCCGACCCGGCGCGGATCGCGCCCTTGCGGGTGACCAGCACGTCCACCCCGTCGTAGGTCTCCTCCGCGACGTAGTTGTGGTGGCAGGAGATCCACTGCCCGAACCCGGTGCCCGGCACCTGCTCGGCCAGGACCTTGCAGGCCAGCCCCATCATGACGTCGCGGTTGCGGCGGGCGTAGTCCTGGGCCCAGAACAGGTCACGGCGGTAGGCGTCCATCTCCGGGGTCCCGGTGAGGAAGACCGCCAGGTCCCGGTCGGGCAGGTCCTGGTTGTGCGGCAGGGTGCGGGCCTGCCCGATGTGGTGCTCGGCCAGCTCCTTGCCGATGTTGCGCGAACCCGAGTGCAGCACCAGCCACACGGTGTCCTCGTCGTCCAGGCACACTTCCAGGAAGTGGTTGCCGCCGCCGAGGGTCCCCATCTGGCGCAGCGCCCGCTCGCGGCGCGGGTGGACGGCATCGGCGAGGCCGTCGAACCCCCGCCAGAACGCGTCCCAGCCCTTGCTGCGCAGCCCCGGGACGGCGGCCGGGTCGACGGCCTCGTCGTGGAAGTGGAACCCGACGGGGATCGCGGCCTCCAGGGCCGACCGGAGCTTCCCGAGGTCGTCGGGCAGGCGGGAGGCGGTCAGGTCGGTGCGCACCGCGGTCATGCCGCAGCCGATGTCCACGCCGACGGCGGCCGGGCTGACGGCGTCGCGCATGGCGATGACGGATCCGACGGTGGCGCCCTTGCCGTAGTGCACGTCGGGCATCACGGCCAGGCCGTGCACCCAGGGCATGCCGCTGACGTTGCGCAGCTGTTCCAGGGCGGCGCCCTCGACCTCCTCCGGGCGGGCCCACATGCGGATGGGGATCCGGGTGCCGGGGATCTCGGTGTAGGTCATGACAGGCCACCTCCCTTTCGCGAACGGCCTGTTCTCACGGTTCGGGCGCGGTCGCGCCCCGGAACATTGAGCCGCAAAAGGGGCCGCCCGTCCACCGGTTTTCCCGCGGTGTCCGGGCCCGGCCGGTCAGCCGCCGATCGCGGACATGGGCCGGGCGGGCTGGAGGAACCCCGGGTCGTCGATGCCGTGCCCGGGGAACTTGCGGGCGACCGCCGCCGTCCAGCGCTCGGCGATCTCGGCGTCGGTGGCCCCCTCGCGCAGCGGGGTGCGCAGGTCGGACTCCTCCCGGGCGAACAGGCAGTTGCGGATCTGGCCGTCGGCGGTGAGCCGCACCCGGTCGCAGGTCCCGCAGAAGGGGCGGGTGACCGAGCCGATCACCCCGACGGTGGCCTCGCGGCCGTCGGGGAAGGTGTGCCCGAGGACCCGGAACAGCTCGGCCGGGGCGCTGCCGCGCGTTCCCGGGTCGGCCTCGGCGAGGTCGAACGCGGTCTCCAGCCGGGCGAGGATCTCGTCGGCGGTGACCATGTCGTCGCGCCGCCAGCCGTGCTGGGCGTCCAGCGGCATCTGCTCGATGAAGCGCAGCTCGTAGCCGTGCTCGATGCAGTAGCGCAGCAGGTCGGCGGCCTCGCCGTCGTTGACGCCGCGCATGAGCACCGCGTTCACCTTGACCGGGGTGAGCCCTGCCTCGGCGGCCGCGGCCATGCCCTCGACGACGTCGTCGAACCGGCGGCGGCGGGCGAGGGTCTCGAAGACGTCCGGGCGCAGGGTGTCCAGGGAGACGTTGACGCGGTCCAGGCCCGCCTCGGCCAGGGCGGGGGCCATCCGGGCCAGGCCGATGCCGTTGGTGGTGAGGGCGGTGTGGGGGCGGGGGCGCAGGGCGGCGGTCCCGGCGACGATGGCGGGCAGGCCGCGGCGGAGCAGGGGTTCCCCGCCGGTGAAGCGGACCTCGGTGATGCCCAGGCGGGTGACGCCGATGTCGATGAGGCGGAGGAGTTCGTCGTCGGTGAGGAGTTCGGGTTTGGGCAGCCACTCCAGGCCTTCGGGGGGCATGCAGTAGGTGCAGCGGAGGTTGCACCGGTCGGTGAGCGAGACCCGCAGGTCCGTCGCCACTCGCCCATAGGAGTCGGCCAGCACGGGCGTCACCCTCTCAGTCGAAGTCGTCGAGCAGAACGCCACCGGCACCACTCGGGGGTCATCCGAAGGGATACCCATCTGTCCAGCGTAGAAGATCGCCTTTCGGGGCGAGTAGCCCCGATCACACGCTTTGAGATATTTCGTCGGCGCGCACGAGAGGACACCGCCGTTTCCGGAGCATCCTCCGGACCCGGGCCCGTCGCGGCCGGGGCGCTCCGCCGGGGCTCCGGCCGGGCCCCGGACGGAGCCCGCCGCCGCGGCGGACCCGACCGGGTCGCGCGGACGCGCGCGGGCGATGTTCTAGGGTGTCCAACGCCACAGGCGACCATCACCGCGATCGTCGCAGACGCGCAGGCCGATGAGGAGGCAGGACACGGTGATCACCACACGGGAATGGGGACTGGCGGGCGGGCCGAACGGTTCGGGGAGGCTGGCGGCCCGGGCCTGGGCGCCCGCGGAGGGCGAGCCCTCCTGGCTGGCCGTCCTGGTCCACGGGTACGGCGAGCACCTGGGGCGGTACGAGCAGGTCGCCGCCGACCTGGTGGCCGCCGGGGCGGTGGTCTACGGGGCCGACCACCGGGGACACGGCGGCTCCTCCGGCGAGCGGGTCCTCATCGAGGACTACGCGGAGGTGGTCCAGGACGTCCATCGGGTCGTCACCCAGGCCCGGACCGCCTACCGGTCGCTGCCCCTGGTCCTCATCGGCCACTCCATGGGCGGCCTCATCGCCTCCCGCTACGCCCAGACCCACCCGGAGGAGCCGACCGCGCTGGTGCTGTCCGGCCCCGTCCTGGGCCGCTGGGAGGTACTGGAGGCGCTGTCCGCCGCCGAGGAGATCCCCGACGTCCCCATCGACCCCGCCACCCTCTCCCGCGACCCCGCCGTCGGCGAGGCCTACGTGGCCGACGAACTGGTCTGGCACGGGCCGTTCAAGCGGGCCACGGTGGACGCGATGCTCACCGAGATCGACCGGGGGCTGGCGGCGGGCTCGCTGGGGGACATGCCCCTGCTGTGGGTGCACGGCTCCGACGACCGCCTGGTGCCGCTCTCCGGCACCCTCACCGGCATCGAGGCGGTCCTCGGCTCGGACTTCACCGCCCGGATCTTCCCCGGGGCCCGACACGAGGTGTTCAACGAGACCAACCGCGACGAGGTGATCGGCGAGGTCGTGCGGTTCGCCCGCCGGTTCACCGGCTGAGGGGCCCGGCCGGGCGGGGCGCGCCCTCCGGCCCGGACGTACGGCCGGGCCGCGGGGCGCGCGGCCGTCAGACGTACAGCCGGCCGTGGGGCTGGACCGGGTGGGCCAGGGTCTCGGCGTAGGCGGCGGCCAGCCGGTCCACGGCGTCGGCGAGCACGTCCGGCGGCCGCGTGTAGGACAGCCGCAGGTAGCGTTCCAGGGTTCCGTCCGACCCGAACACCGGCCCCGCCGCCGGGTGGACCCCGTGCCGGACCGCCGCCGCCGACAGCGCGCTCGCCACCGGCTGGGGCAGCGCCGCCCACAGCACCAGGCCGCCGCCGGGCACGTTGGGCCGCCAGTCGGGCAGCCGGTCGCGCAGCGCCGCCAGCAGGGCGTCGCGGTTGCGGCGCAGCCAGCGGCTGCGCTCGGCGCGGATGCGCATCACGTCGGCGAGCAGGTGGGTGGTGGTGAGCTGGTCCAGCACCGCACCCGCCAGGTCGAAGCGCTGGCGCACCGCCATCAGCCGCGCCACCATCGGCGGGGTGGTGCGTATCCAGCCCACCCTCAGCCCGCCCCACAGCAGCTTGCCCACGGACCCGACCGTGATGACGCGGCCGTCGGTGTCGTGGGCGGCCACGGGCGCCGGCAGGTCGCCGGAGTCGATGGCCAGCTCGGCCACCGACTCGTCGACCACCAGGTGGGCCCCGGCCCGGCGCGCCTCGCGCACCAGCACCCGCCGCTCGTCGTCGTCCATGAGGGCGCCGGTGGGGTTGTGGAAGTCGGGGATGAGGTAGGCCAGCGAGGGCCGCCACTGGCGGAACGCGTCCACCAGGTACTCCATGTCCCAGCCCTGCGGCGTCACCCCCACCGTGCGCACCCGGGCCCCGCTGCGGCGGACCGCGTCCAGGGCGTGCGGGTAGGTGGGCGACTCCACCAGGACCTCGTCGCCCGGCTGGACCAGCAGGTCCAGGAGCAGGGCCACCCCCTGCTGGGCGCCGTTGGTGACGAAGATCTGCTCGGGGGTGGTGGGCAGGCCGCGTTCGACGTAGCGGCGGGCGATGGCGTGGCGCAGCTCGGGCAGTCCGTGGGGGTAGTAGCCGAGGCCGCCCACGTGCGCGGCCAGCTGCTCGGCGGCCCGGAACGCGGCGTCGCGCAGGCCCTCCACCGCCGGGGGCCCGGCCACGCCCAGGTCGATGTGCTCGGCGGCCCCGGACAGGAACGGGGACGGGGAGGGGTCCCCCGTGCCGGAGTCGGGCAGCACGGTCCAGCTGCCCGCGCCCTGCCGGCTGTCCAGGAACCGGTTGTCGCGCAGCCAGGAGTAGGCGGCGGTTACGGTGTTGCGGCTGACGCCCAGGGCGGTGGCGAGGTCGCGTTCGGCGGGCAGGCGGGTGTTGGTGGGCACCCGGCCGTCCAGCACCAGGCCGCTGACGGCCCGGCCGATGGAGAGGTAGTAGGGGCGCTCCACCGGCGCCTCGCCGATGAGGCGGGCCAGCAGGCGGCCGTTGATCCGGCGGGTGCCGCCGCCGGACGTGGAGCGCTCCGCGGTCCGGACCGCGCCGCCCTGTCGTGACGCCATGGCGCCGCCTCCTCGTACCCGTTCCCGCTGCGTCCGCGCCCTCGTGGGGCCACTTTCTGGAATTGGCACTTTGAGTACGGTGCCATATGGGCCAGGATACCGAAGTGGCACCACCGTGGCACGGGGGATGGCGGTGGAGCCGGGAGGGGTCCGCACCGCCCGATCCGATGATCCCCCCTTTTCCTTGAAAGGACGGGTCCGTGGACGAACGGAGCGAACCCCGCCCCGACGAGTTCCGCCCCGACGGACCGGAGGCCCGCGGCGCGGCGGCGCCCCGCCCCTCGCTGCTGAGCCGGGTGATGATCACCCCGGTCCTGCCCCGGCCGCGGCTGCGCCGCCTGGTGCGGCTGTACGTCGGCCTGACCCTGTACGGGCTCAGCGTCGCCCTTCTGATCGAGTCCGACCTGGGGGCCATGCCCTGGGCGGTGCTGGACCAGGGGCTGGCCCTGCGCACCGGGCTGTCCATCGGCACCTGGACGATCATCGTCGGCGCGCTGCTGATGCTGCTGTGGATCCCGCTGCGACAGAAGCCCGGGCTGGGCACCCTGAGCAACGTGGTCATGATCGGCGCGACCGCGGACCTGTTCCTGTGGCTGCTGCCCGAGACCGGCGTGCTGTGGATCCGCGTCGCCGGGCTACTGCTGGGGATCCTGGCGTGCGCACTGGCCACCGGCTACTACATCGGCGCGGAGCTGGGCCCTGGCCCGCGCGACGGGCTCATGACCGGCCTGGCCGCCCGGGGGCTGTCGGTGCGCCTGGCCCGCACCGTGATCGAGGTGGCGGTGGTGATCACCGGGTTCCTGCTGGGCGGCACGGTGGGCGTGGGGACACTGGTGTTCGCGGTGGCGATCGGCCCCCTCACCCAGATCTTCCTCCCCCTGTTCCGGATGTCCGAGAACCTCCCGGAAACACCGATCCGATCGGCGAATCAGTGACCCCTTCGCCATTAGTTGATCACCACGACATAACTTCTGGTCCGGCAAACTCCCCCAATTGACCACATACCGCCCTGCACTCTCCGATGCACGTGCAATTGCGGGTGGCGCGCCCTCCGGAGAGGGGGGAAGATGGGGAACCGCGGTGAACGGAAAGGACCGTTTCGGAGCGGCTCTCCCGAGCCGACCTTTGTGTCGCCCCCCACCTGGGCACATACCCGGGTACAGGGGCAAGCGGCGCGTGGTCGCGAGGGGAGGGGCCGTGACCCGAACGGCGCCCCTGCCCGCGGTGGGCACCGCCCCATCGGAACGGGCCGGGAGAAGCACCCCGACGGGGCGTGCACACGGGCGTGCGCGCAGCGGGCCGACCCAGAGCACCGCACCACCCCCGTCCGGAGGCGAGAGTGCCCGCGCCGACCGCAAGACTCAGGACGAACGTGTTGGGGGTGAGCCGCGTGCCCGGCTGGATTGAAGACTACGCAATGATCGGCGACATGCAGACCGCCGCGCTGGTCGGGCGCGACGGTTCCATCGACTGGGCGTGTCTGCCCGACTTCGACTCCTCCGCCTGCTTCGCCGCCCTGTTGGGCGACGAGCAGAACGGCAACTGGACCCTGCGCCCCGCCGACGGCGAGCCCCGGGCCACCCGGCGGCGCTACCGGGGCGACACGCTCATCCTGGAATCGGAGTGGGACACCGAGACCGGGACGGTCCGGGTCATCGACTTCATGCCGCCCCGCGGCGGCGCGCCGCACATCGTGCGCATCGTGGAGGGCATCAGCGGCCGGGTCACCATGTGCACCGAGCTGCGCCTGCGGTTCGACTACGGGCACGTGGTCCCGTGGATGCACCGGACCGGCAGCGAACTGGTCGCGATCGCCGGACCCGACGCCGTCTGGCTCAGCACCCCCGTCAACCTCCAGGGCCACAACTTCACCCACGACACGACCTTCACCGTCAGCGCCGGCCAGCGCGTCCCCTTCGTCCTCACCTGGCACCCCTCCCAGGTGGAGGAGTCCGACCACCTCGACGCCGAGAAGGCGCTGTCGCGGACCGAGCGGTTCTGGGAGAAGTGGGTGAGCCAGTGCACCTACGACGGCCCCTACCGCGAGGCCGTCATCCGCTCCCTCATCGTGCTCAAGGCGCTCACCTACCGGCCCACCGGCGGGATCGTCGCCGCCCCCACCACCTCCCTGCCCGAGGAGATCGGCGGCGTCCGCAACTGGGACTACCGGTACTGCTGGCTGCGCGACGCCACCATCACCCTGGAGGCGCTCATCCGTTCGGGGTACACGGACGAGGCGCTGGCCTGGCGCGAATGGCTGGTCCGGGCGGTCGCCGGAGAGCCCCAGCTGATGCAGATCATGTACGGGATCCGGGGCGAGCGTCGGCTCACCGAGTGGGAGGCCGACTGGCTCCCCGGGTACGAGGGGTCGCGGCCGGTGCGCATCGGCAACGCCGCCGTCGGCCAGTACCAGCTGGACGTGTACGGCGAGGTCATGGACGTGCTGCACCTGGCGCGGCGCACCGGCATCCGGGGCGGCGACTACCTGTGGGGGTTGCAGCGGTCCCTGGTCAACTACCTGGAGTGGTGCTGGGACGAACCCGACGAGGGGCTGTGGGAGGTGCGCGGGCCGCGCCAGCACTTCGTGCACTCCAAGGTGATGGCGTGGGTGGCGGCCGACCGGGCGGTGCGCAGCATCGAGGAGTTCGGCAAGGAGGGGCCGATCGAGCGGTGGAAGGCCCTGCGGGACACCATCCACGCGGAGGTGTGCGAGTACGGGTACGACCCGCAGCGCAACACGTTCACGCAGTACTACGGCAGCAAGGAGCTGGACGCGGCGCTGCTGCTGATCCCCGAGGTGGGGTTCCTGCCCTATGACGACCCGCGGGTGATCGGGACGATCGAGGCGGTGCGCAAGGACCTGATGGTGGACGGGTTCGTGCTGCGGTACCGGACGGACCTGGAGAACTCGGCCGACCAGCTGCCGGGGGACGAGGGCGCGTTCCTGGCGTGCAGCTTCTGGATGGCGAACGCGCTGCTGTCGATCGGGCGCCAGGACGAGGCGCGGGACCTGTTCGAGCGGCTGCTGGCGCTGCGCAACGACGTGGGGCTGCTCGCCGAGGAGTGGGACCCCAGGATCGGGCGGCAGGTGGGGAACTTCCCGCAGGCGTTCAGCCATGTGCCGCTGGTGACGACGGCGCTGAACCTGGCCGACCGGCAGGGCGGCTGGCGCGCCGAGTGAGAACGGCGGGTGCCCCGCGGCCGTCCGGGAACGGCCGCGGGGCACCGGTGTGTTCGGGGCCGGGTCAGGCGGTGAGGGCGGGGTCGGCCCAGACGGGGTAGACGCCCCCGGCGTCGCTCTCCACCTCGATGCGCAGGCGCAGGGCGTCGCGCACGTCGACCTCGATGTCCAGCGTCTCGCCCAGCCTGAGCGTCTCGGTGACCTCGGGGTTTCCGTCCACGTGGACGATGAAGGTGGTGGTCGCCGAGGAACTGGAGGTGTCGGTGACGCCGAGCCGGGCGGTGAAGGTCGTCCAGCCGCGGCCCAGGTTGTACTCGGCCCAGCCGGTGCAGGGGTTGTAGTCGGAGCAGCGGTCGCCGGGGACGAGGGCCCGGCTGTAGGCCTGCCCGTCGATCTCGGCACGGCCCGACCCGGGCTCCCAGCGGCCGTCCTGGTCGACGATCTCCATCTGGGTGAGCAGGGTGGTGTCCCCGGTCGGGCCGGTGCCGGGCGGGGAGGCGTCCTCCTTGGGCGCGCCGGTGGGCTGCGCGGCCAGCGGCGGGGCCTCCTCCTCGGGTTCGGAGGGGGCGGCCGGGTCGCTGGGGGCGTCGGCGGCGACCTGCTGGGAGCCGTCCGCCAGGAAGGGCAGGCCGCGGTCCATCACCACGTAGGTGACGGCGGAGCCACCGATCATGCAGACCACGGCGAAGACGGCCAGGCCGATGAGGGCGGGCTTGCGCGACCTCTTGCGGGGCTCGGGGTGCTCGGGGGCGGGCCGGTGGCCGTAGGCGGGGAAGGCGCCGGTGGCCGCGGGGGGAGGCGGCGGGCCCCAGGAGGGCTGGGAGTGCGGGGGCGGCGGACCGCCGTAGGCGGGGCCGGAGGGCATCGGGCCCGAGGGGACGCGGCCCGGCCCGGGCGGCGGCATCGGCGGGCGCGCCGTGCCCCCGGGAGGGGTGGGACGGCCGGGCCGGCCGGGCGGCGGCCCGGCGGGGGCGGAGGCGGTGGGCGGGGAGCTCGGCTGCGGGGGGCCGGCGGCGGGGCGCTGCTGGACGGGGCGTCCGCGCATCCCGCCGACCGGCCGGTGCGGCATGTCCTCGACACCCGGCCCGGTGCCGGGCAGGACGACGGTCGACTCCGTGTCCGCGGACGCCGCGGGCGTCCCGGCCACGGGGGTCGGTGCGCCCACCGCGGGCGTCCCGAACGCCGGGGTCGGCGACAGCACCGCGGTCACGTCCGCCCCCCGCCCACCGGAGCCTGGAGCGCCGCCCGCGCCCTGCGGGGCCCCGGGACCCGGAGCGCCGCCGGAAGCAGAAGTACCCCCTGGGGCAGGCGGGGCGCTTGGGGCCTGCGGGGCGCCGGGCCCCGAGGCGCCGCTGGAAGCGGACGGGGACACAGCGCCGGCAGGGGCGCCCGGGGCCTGCGGGGCGCCGGAGCCCTGAGCGCCCGGGGCCGAAGAGGCCCGATGGCCCTGGGAGCCGCCAGAGGCGGTCGAGCCCTGTGAGGCACTAGCGGCCTGAGCGGCGCCGGAGGCAGACCGCGGCGAAGCGTCTGCGGAGCCGCCCGGGACCTGCGGGACACCGGAGGCCTGAGCGGCGCCGGGAGCAGAAGTACCCCCTGGGGCAGGCGGGGCGCTTGGGGCCTGCGGGGCGCCGGAGCCCTGGGCGCCACCGGAGGCGGGAGCACCGCCCGGAACAGGCGGGGCACCGTGGTCGGCCGGGGCCTGTGGGGCACCAGAGACAGAAGCGCCCGGGGCCGATGAGGCTCCAGGGCCCTGGGCGCCGCCAGAGGCGGCCGAGCCCTGCGGGGCACCAGAAGCGAACGACGCTGGAACACCGGCAGAGCCACCCGGGACCGGTGGGGCACTGGGACCGGAGGGGTCGACCGGAGCCTGCGGGACGCCGGAAGGCGGTGGGAGGACGACCGTCTCGTCCGTGCCGCGCTCCTCCTCGGCCGGGGCGGCCGGGGCCTGCGGGAGGACCGAGGGGTCGAGCCTGGCGGTGGAGTCGGTGTCCTCCGCGGCGGCGCTGAACAGGGACGCGGCGAAGACCGCGGAGGTGCCGGGGTCGCCCGCCGGGTCGCTTCCGGGTCCCGTCCAGGGCACGGAGGTGGCCAGGGTGCGCAGCGCGCCCACCCAGGCGGAGGCCTCGGGCCGGTCGGCCGGCTCGGCCGAGAACATCGACGCCACCAGGGCGCGGGTGGGCTCCTCGGCGTCGGCGAGCAGCGGCAGCGCCGCGAAGCGCTCGCGCAGCTGCTCCGGCGCCGTCGGCGGGTCCTCGCCCGTCAGGGCGTAGAACGCGACCGCGCCGAACGCGTAGCGATCGGTGGCCGGGCTGTACTCCCCGCTGAAGATCTCCGGCGCCGCGTACCCCGGCGTGAACCACGGCCGGGCCGTCATGTGCCGGGCCGCGATCCGGCTCAGTCCGAAGTCCACCAGCGTCGCCTGGCCGTCGGTGTCGATCATGATGTTGCCCGGCGACAGGTCGCCGTGCACCACCGGCCGCCGGGACGGCGTGGCCCGCCCCGCGTGGAGCATGTCCAGCACCTGGGCGACCTGCTCCAGGTAGCGCAGCACCTCCCGCTGCCCGCGCACGCCCTCCTGGGCGTGCTCGGCGCGCCAGTCGCGCAGGTCCAGCCCGTCGATGTGGTTCATCACCAGGTACAGGCAGCGGTCCGCCTGCTCCCCCGTACCGCCCGCGGGGTGCTCCGGCGCGCCCTCGAAGTGCTCGCGGACTCCCACGACGCCGAGCCGGTTGATGAAGCGCAGCAGCTCCGCCTGCTCGGCCCAGCGGGCGCTCAGCTCGGCGAACTCCGCGGAGTCCGCGGTGATGTCGGCGTTCAGCGCCTTGACCACGACCGGCTCCGTCTGCCCCGCCAGGGTGACCTCCGCCAGGTAGAGGGTCGCCTCGCCGCCGCGCCCCACGGAGCGCACCAGGCGGTACTTGTCCGGATGGGAGTCCGGACCGACGTAGAGACTCAGGCTCACGGCTGTGGTACTCGATTCCACGTGGGGGCTGCGGCATCGCCCTCGGCGGGGGTTCGGCCTGCGGGCACAGGGGACCACATTAACGCGGACAACTGTACTCTTACGCCCTGTACGGCCCATTGGCCGTGAACGGTCGCAGGAGCGGCGGACGGGCTCGGGACGGTGAGGAACGGGAATGGCCGACGAACGGGTGCTGGGCGGCCGCTACCGTCTGCTCTCCCTCCTGGGCCGGGGCGGCATGGGCGAGGTGTGGCGGGGGGTCGACGAGCTCCTGGACCGCCCGGTCGCGGTCAAGCTGGTGCGCGCCGAGCGGGGCGGCTCCGACGAGGCCGCCGCCCGGTTCCGCCGCGAGGCGCGGGTGACCGCGCGCCTGGCCGGCCACCCGAACATCGTCATCCTGCACGACTTCGGCCGGGAGTCCGACGGCTCGGTGTACACGGTCATGGAGCTGGTCGCCGGGCGGCCGCTGGCGGACGTGCTGCGCGAGTCCTCCCCCCTGCCGGTCGAACGCGCCGCCGACCTGATGTCCCAGGCCGCCTCCGGGCTGGGCGCGGCACACGCGGCCGGGATCGTGCACCGCGACGTCAAGCCCGGCAACCTGATGGTGATCGGTGAGCGGACCGGGCTGTACGGCGGCACCCTGAAGGTCCTGGACTTCGGCATCGCGGGGCTCACCGCGTCGGAGCAGAGCCGCCGCCTCACCCAGACCGGCCGGGTGCTCGGCACCCCCCTGTACATGGCCCCCGAGCAGGTGCGGGGCGAGCGGGTGGGCCAGGCGGGCGACCTGTACTCGCTGGGCGCGATCCTGTACCAGATGCTCACCGGCGAGCCCCCGTTCCCCGGCGACGACCCGCTGACGGTGCTCCGCGGCCACCTGCGGAAGACGCCGCGGCCGGTGGCGTCCCTGCGGCCCGGGCTGCCCGGGCCGCTGGCGGAGCTGGTGGACGCCCTGCTCGCCAAGCGCGCCGAGGAGCGCCCCGCCTCCGCCGAGGAGGTGCGCGAGCGCCTGGCGCCCTTCGCGGTGCCCCGCCCCTCGCGCCCGACGGTCGGCCCCGACACCGGGGGGTCGCTGCCGGTGCCCAGGACCCTGCCCTACACGGAGGCCGCGCCCCCGCCGCCCGCCGCCCGCGGCGGGGACCGGACCGAGCTGCGGCTCCTGGTGGAGCGGGCCCAGGAGGCCGCGGGCGAGGGCCGGTTCGCGGAGGCGGCCGCGCAGCTGCGCCCGCTGCTGCCCCGGCTGCGCGCGGCGTTCGGCCCCGACGACCCCGAGACGCTGCGGGCCCGGCGCCGGGAGGCGTACCTGACGGGCAAAGGCGGCGCGCACGCGCGGGCGGCGGAGTCGATGGAGGCGCTGCTGCCGGACATCCTGCGGGTGCACGGCCCCCGGCACCCGGAGACGCTGACGGTGCGCTACTACCTGGCGACCAACGCGGGCCGGGCGGGCGACCACGCCAGGGCGGCGCGGGTGCACGCCGAGCTGCTGCCGGACCTGGCGGCCGTGTACGGGCCGGACTCCGAGCGGGTGCTCACCACCCGGCTGTACCTGGCGTTCGAGACCGGTGAGGCGGGCGAGCCGGGGCGGGCGGTGGAGGTGCTCGACGGGCTGATCCCGGAACTGGAGCGGGTGCTGGGCGCCGACCACCCCACGACGCTGCGGGCCCACCACTACCAGGCGGCCTACCTGGGGCACGCTGGCGACCCGGCGGAGGCGGCCCGCCGGTACCGGAAGCTGGTGGCGCGGCACGTGCGGGTGTTCGGCGAGGAGTCCCCGGAGACCGTGCGCGTGGCGGCCCACCTGCGCCGCTGGCACGGCCTGGCCAAACGGGACCGTCCCAAGGCCTGAGGGGGCGGGCGGCGGCCGCGGGCGGCCCGGGGATGTCCGTTCGGGGGCCGATCGACCGGAAGGGACGTGGATGTCGCCGCCGGGCGCTAGTGTTCTGGCCATGGCCACCAAGGACCTCAACGAAATCATGGAAGCCGGGTGGGCGAAGGCCCTGGAGCCGGTCGCGCCGCAGATCACCGCGATGGGTGACTTCCTCCGACAGGAGGTCGCCGAGGGGCGCACCTACCTGCCCGCCGGCGAACACGTCCTGCGCGCTTTCCAGCAGCCGTTCAAGGACGTCCGCGTGCTCATCGTGGGCCAGGACCCCTACCCCACGCCCGGCAACCCGGTGGGGCTGAGCTTCTCCGTCGCCCCCGGTGTCCGGCCGCCCGCGAGCCTGAAGAACATCTACAAGGAGATGCAGGACGACCTGGGCCTGCCGATCCCGAACACCGGCGACCTCACCCCGTGGACGAAGCAGGGCGTGCTGCTGCTCAACCGGGTCCTGACCGTGCAGCCCGGTTCGCCCGCCTCCCACAAGGGCAAGGGCTGGGAGGCCATCACCGACCAGGCCATCCGGGCGCTGGCCGAGCGCGGCGGGCCGCTGGTGGCGATCCTGTGGGGCCGCCAGGCGCGCGACCTGCGGCCGCTGATGCCCGGGGTCCCGTGCGTGGAGTCGGCGCACCCGAGCCCGATGTCGGCGCGCAACGGGTTCTTCGGGTCCAAGCCGTTCAGCCGGACGAACGAGATGCTCAAGGAGCAGGGCGCGGAGCCGGTGGACTGGAGCCTGACCTAGCCCGTCCCGTACGCACATCCCCCATACCCCTGTCGACCTGCGGACTCGGCACCGACCCCCGGTGCCGGGTCCGACCCGTGTCCCGCCCCCCGACGACGGAAGGTCCCCACGTGGCCAAGCAGCTGTCCTACGCGGACGCCCTGAAGCTCCTGGGAAAGAACGACTCCGAGGTCCTGGCCGCGGCCGAGAAACTGGCCGACGGGGGGCTGGGGGCGCTGGGGGTGCCGGACCTGTTCGGTATCAGGGGCATGGTGGTCGGGAAGGGCCGCAAGGCGCTGGAGGGGATGCGGGACAAGCTCAGGGGCGAGAGCAGGATGTCCCGGACGGAGAAGATCCTGGCGGCGGAGCGGATCCTGGTCGTGGTCTCCTTCTTCGAGGCGGTGGAGGAGGCCTGGGAGCAGGCCGGGATGCCCTTCCCCTTCAGGGACCTGGAGATCACCGCCGAAGAGCAGACCGCCCTGGTCGGGCGACTCCTCTCCGACCGGCCGCCCCCCGTACCGAGCCCTGCCGCGGCATGGCACGGAATCGGTCACGGCCCCGGCTTCTCCGAGCTGACGGAGTGGGAGCACACAGACCGGTTCGAGGACCTGGAGCTCTCCTTTCTCAAGCTCGTCACAGGCCTGGCCGTAGCCGAGGCGCACGGTATCGCCGACGTTCGCCATCCGTCTCTGCGAGCACTGGGCGACAGGTTGGCCGAGACCGCGGCCCTTCGTCACGACGAACATCTACGAAGCCTGTCGGGTGAGGTCCCCGAGTTCGCGATGTGGATGCACGAGCAGCGGGACGGCCGTATCCGAGGCAGACTGGACACCGGGCTCGCCGAAGTGAGCCGCCTGCTGGAATCGATCGCCTCGAACCGACCGGTGGACCGGCGGCGGGCCGAGCTTTCCGCCCTCTATCGAAACGTCCTGCACCGGCCGGTCCTGCCCACGGACGACGGCCCCGTCAAGGGCCTGGTCCTGCCTTCGCTCGAAAAGACGTACATCTCGCCTCGCGGCCGCATCGCCGTGGAAGAAGGGAATGCGGTTCTCTTCTCCGAGAAGTGGTGGTCGGAAATCAGCGTCACGGATGACATTGCGGGATTCGTTTCAGCCCATCTCGTACATCCGCAGAGCACAGAGACCCCGACTGTGATTCTCGGGCATCCGGGATCCGGCAAGTCGAAGTTCACAGAAATGCTCGCGGCGCAGCTGCCGCCATCTGATTTCCTGCCGATTCGGGTAGAGCTGCGCTCCGTCCCGCCCAACGCCCCGATCCCCCTCCAGATCGAAGAAGGCCTGGCCGCTTACCTGCACACCCGGGTGTCGTGGCGGGATCTGGCGGACTCCACCGACGGGGCGCTGCCGGTGATCATCCTGGACGGCTTCGACGAACTCCTTCAGGCCACCGGCGTCGACCGCTCCGACTACCTCGAGCAGGTCCAGGAATTCCAGCGGCTGCAAGAAGCGATGGGACTTCCCGTGGCCGTCATCGTCACCAGCCGAACCGTCGTCGCCGACCGCGCCCGCTTTCCCATCGGGACCACCGTTGTCAAGCTGGAGCCCTTCAATGATGCTCAGATCGACCGTTTTCTCCAGGTATGGAAGAGGGAGAACGATCGACCTGACGGCGCTCTGCGAGATCTGACCACCGAGGTGGTCCTGCGCTACCGCGATCTGGCCGAGCAGCCGCTGCTCTTGGCGATGCTGCTCATCTATGACGCCGAGGACGGCGCACTGCGCAGCGCTGTTCGAAACCTCACCCACCGGGAACTGTACGAGCGACTGCTCACCAAGTTCACCGAACGCGAAGTGAAGAAGCACCGGTCCTCACTCGAGAAGAACAGTTTCGATCGAGCGGTCGAGGGGGAGTTGCGCTGCTTGGAGATCACCGCGGTAGCGATGTTCACCCGGCGGCGGCAGCATGTGACCGCCGAAGAACTGAACCGCGACCTGGCGGTCCTGATGCCCGGCGGCTTCGAATACGCAGCCGATCCCGATCTGCACGGCCGCATCGCCCCGGCCCACCAAGTGCTCAGTCGGTTTTTCTTCGTACATGAGGCGAGGGCACAGAGCAAGAACGGCACGGCGAGTACTTTCGAGTTCCTGCACGCCACCTTCGGTGAGCACCTGGTGGCCCGGGCCGTGGTCGCGGCACTGGACTACCTGAATGACACTCGAAAGCTGGCCCTGCACAGGCGCAGATCAACCCAAGCGGCCGACGACGGCGAACTGTACGCCCTCCTTTCCTTCGCCTGCCTGTCCGGCCGGGAAAAGATAGTGGACTTCGTTTCCGAGGAACTACGGGATCGATTCTCGGAAAACCCGGAAAAGACCTCGGAGTACTCCGGCCTGCTCATAGAGCTCTTCCAGGAGGCGGCCTTCCCGACAAACGAGCGCTCCTACAGCGACTACACCCCGACCCGCCTTCCCAGCACCATCCGGCAGGCCAATTACACGGCGAACCTGGTCATCCTACTGATCTTGTCCCACGAGAACCCCGTGGACATAGAAGAGATCTTCCCCGAGTCGGGCCATCCACTAGAAGAGTGGAAAAAGGCATCCAACCTGTGGAGCTCCCTTCACAGCTCGGAATGGCTTTCCCTCCTGAACACGATACGCGTCAAGCATGTGAAGGCCGACGATGGAACAGAACAGAGGAGGTCCATCATCGTCCGCGAATCGGGCGAACCGGTGAACATGGGAGAGTGCATCGGCTTCATCATGGAAGGCTACGAGAACACGCCTCCTTTCGGTGATTTTTCACTGGACATCGGCGACCCGTACCAGACCACAATAAAATTTTCAACGTCGGCTTCGCAGACACTCCGTTCGACCTCCTTGTGCGTCAACGACGCCGGCGCAGACGTCCTCCTCAGGATCCTCCCGTACATCCAAGGGGTTTCGGAAGACTTCGACTCCTGGCACGGGATCATCGACGGCAAAGGCCAGGTCGCCTGGCTGAAGATGCACGAAGTACTACGATTGCGCTTGGAACTCCCCAGGCTCTTCTCCGCATCCCGAACCGCCACCTATCGAAGACTGCTCTCCGGTCCACGGCTCGGAAGACTGGAGGTGTTGGTGCTCCAGCAGGCCGCAGAAGACATGCGGCACCACCTGCCAGAAGGCGACCTGGGCCATTTGAGAAGCGCGGTCCTGAGATATCTGGACGAAGTACGCTCCGTGGAAACGAGAACTCTTCTCCCTTCGCAGACGGTACGGTCGGTCCTGCAATCCTTTCCGAAAGGTTTCCCTCCGGAAAGAGTGGTGAACCGAATCCTGGATCTCGCACGAAGCCGTCCGGACCCGCAATAGACAGCGGGGCACCGCCCCCGGCCGACCCGCGCCTCCCATCCCCCGAACCACCTCCGACGACGGAAGGTCCCCCCGTGGCCAAGAAGCTCTCCTACGCGGATGCACTGAAGATCCTCGGCAAGAAGGACTCCGACGCCTGGGACCTCGCCGAGCGGCTCGCCGACGGCGGCCTCGGCCTCCTCGGGGTCCCCGACCTGTTCGGGCTGCGGAGCCTGCTGGTGAGCAAGGGCCGCGAGGCGGTGGAGGGCATCCGGGAGCACCTGCGCGGCGAGAGCCGCCTGACCCGGACCGAGCGCATCCTCGCCGCGGAGCGCGTCCTCGCGGCGGTCGCCTTCCTGGAGGCCCTGGACGAGGTCTGGGAGGCCGCCGACGCCCCGCTGACCCTGGACGAGCTCGGCCTCTCGGAGGAGGACCGGGCCGCCCTGTTCGGCCCCCTGCTGTCCCCCGGCCGGCCCGGCCGGGTGGCGCTCCCCCACCGCTGGAACGCCGACACCGACACCGGCCCGCGGGCCCTGGAGGTCGCCCCGCAGGAGGCCGCCGCCCCGTCCGCAGCCCCCTGGGCGCACGCGCCCGGGGTGGAGGAGGCTGCCTGGCGGGAGTACTTCGACGGCCTGGCCGAGGCCTTCCAGAACGCGGTGCCGCAGGTGGCCGCCGCCCGCGGGCACGGCCTCGACTCCCCCGCCCACCCCCTGCTGGCCGCCGTGGGACGGGAGCTGGGCCGCCGGTCGACCGAGCGCTACGAGGAGCTGCACCGCCTCCTGGCCGCCGACGTCCCCGAGTTCGCGCTGTGGGCGCACCAGGTCGAGCACCGGCGCACCCGCTCCGCCGTCGACGACGGCCTGGGCGAGCTGCGCCGCCTGCTGGCGACCGTGGCCTCGGACCGTCCCGTGGACCGGCGCCGCGAGGAGCTGTTCGCCGCCCACCGCGCGGTGCTGGAGCGCCCCGTGCTGCGCGCCTCCGACGTCCCGCCCGGGCTGGTGCTGCCCTCGCTGGCCGACGCCTACATCCCCCCGCGCGGGCGCGTCGCGGTCATCACCCCCGATGCGGTCCCCTCCTCCGAGGAGTGGTGGTCCCTGCACCGGCCGGTGGACGACCTGTCCGCGTTCATCGCCGCCCACCTGACCCACCCCGACGCCACCGACCACCCCACCGTGGTGCTCGGGCACCCCGGCGCGGGCAAGTCGAAGTTCACGGAGGTGCTGGCCGCCCGGCTGCCGGCCTCGGACTTCCTGCCCGTGCGGGTGGAGCTGCGCGCGGTCAGCCCCAACTCGCCCATCCACGTGCAGATCGAAGAGGGTCTGGCCGCCGCCCTGCACACCCGCGTCTCCTGGCGCGACCTGGCCGACTCCGCCGACGGGGCGCTGCCCGTCGTCATCCTGGACGGCTTCGACGAGCTCCTCCAGGCCACCGGCGTCGACCGCTCCGACTACCTCGAACGCGTCCAGGAGTTCCAGCAGCAGCAGGAGGCCATGGGCCTGCCCGTGGTGGTCGTCGTCACCAGCCGCACCGTCGTCGCCGACCGCGCCCGCTTCCCGCGGGGCACGACCGTCATCAAGCTCGACCCCTTCGACGAGCCGCGGATCGGCCGCCTGGTGGGCATCTGGAACCGGGCCAACGCCCGGGCGGCGGACGCGACCGGGGCGCTGACCACCGAGGCGGTGCTGCGCTACCGCGACCTGGCCGAACAGCCGCTGCTGCTGATGATGCTGCTCATCTACGACGCCGAGGACGGCGCGCTGCGCGGCACCGACCAGGGCCTCACCCACGGGGAGCTGTACGAGCGGCTGCTCACCATGTTCGCCCGCCGGGAGGTGGACAAGCACCACTCCGGCCTGGGCCGGCACGACCTCGCCGAGGCCTTGGAGGGCGAGCTGCGCCGCCTCGAGGTGGCGGCGCTGGCCATGTTCACCCGGCGCAGGCAGAACGTCAGCGCCGAGGAGCTGGACCGCGACCTGGCGGTGCTGCTGCCCGACGCCGCGCTGGACCCGGACGACACGGGGATGCACGGCCGGATCGACCCGGCCCACCAGGTGCTGGGCCGGTTCTTCTTCGTGCACGAGGCGCGGGCCCGGACCGGTGACGGAACGGCGAGCGTGTTCGAGTTCCTGCACGCCACCTTCGGCGAGTACCTGGTGGCGCGGGCGGTGGTCGCGGCGCTGGAGGAGCTGGACGCCTCGCGCTCGCGGACCTCGCGGCGGCGCGGCCGGGCCCGGCGGATCGACGACGGGGAGCTGTACGCGCTGCTGTCGTTCGCCTGCCTGCCGGGCCGGGACAAGGTGCCGGACTTCCTGGCCGAACTGCTGGAGCGGCGGTTCGCCGAGGACCCGGGGCTGCGCGGCGACTACTCCGACCTGCTCATCGAGCTGTTCCGGGAGGCGCCGTTCCCGGCGGCCAACCGCTCCTACGCCGACTTCGAGCCCCAGCGCCTGCCGGTCACGGTCCGCCAGGCCAACTACACGGCGAACCTCGTCGTACTGCTGGTGCTGGTGCGCGAGGACGACGTGGACCTGGACGAGCTGTTCCCGCAGTCGGCCGGGCCGATGACCGAGTGGCGCACCCTGGTGGGGGTCTGGCGCTCCCTGGACAGCCCGGAGTGGTTCGGCCTCCTGAACGCCGTGCGGCTGCGCCACATGCAGTCGTGGACCCGCGAGGGCAGCCGCAGGCTGCTCTCACGCGAGGTGGGAGACCCGGTGAACGTCGGCGAGTGCATCGGGTTCGAGCTGCACACGGACGTGGAGGTGCGCCCGGACGTCTACGACCCCTACGGCATGACGATCGCCTACAACCGCACGATCTCCCGGATGCTGCGCTCCATCTCCATGCGCGTCAACGGCAGCGGGGCCCGCGTCCTCCTGGGGATGCTGCCCTACCTCGGCGAGGTCCACGGCGACATGGGGGCCTGGTTCCTGGACCCCGACGGCGACAGCGCGTGGCTGGAGCCGCACGAGGTGCTCAAGCTGCGGCTGTCCCCTCCCCACATCGACCCCGAGGGCCGCCTGAACGCCTACCGCCGCATGCTCACCTCCACCCAGCTGGGCCGACTGGAGCTGCTGGTGCTGCGGCAGGCGGCCGAGGACCTGCGCTGGCCGGGCACCGGGGACGGCGCGGAGTACTCGCCCCTGCGGCGCCTGGTCCGGGAGTACCTGTCCGGGGTCGACTCCGTGGTCTCGGGGAACCGGCTGGCGAAGGACGCCGTCGCCCCCGTGCTGGCCCTGTTCCCCCCGGGCTTCCTCCCGGACGGGACGGTGGAGCGGATCATCGCCATCGTCGACCAGGAGAACCCCCAGCGCGGCAGGCGCACCCGTGTGACCGCCCACCTGCGCTGACCGGCGGGTCCCGGCGGCCCCGTCCGGCCCCGGTTCCGCCCGGCGGGACCGGGGCCGGGGCCGGTACCGGGGCCGCTCAGCGGGCGGCGGCCGCCCGCTCCACCAGGGCGGGCAGCACCTTCCCGATGGAGTCGTGCACGACCGCCGAGGCGAAGTCGTCGTAGGGCGTCTCCTCGCCGTTGACGATGACCAGGGACGCCCCCGCCATCATCGCCATGTCGCACAGCCCCGCCACCGGGTGGACGGTCAGCGACGTGCCGACCGCCAGGAAGACGTCGCAGTCGCGGGCGGCGTGCGTGGCCGCCAGGATGACGTCCGGGTCCAGGTGCTGGCCGAACGAGATCGTGTCCGACTTCTGGATGCCGCCGCAGGCCGTGCAGCGCGGGTCGGACTCCTCGTCCAGCCGGGCCAGCACCTCGGGGGTGGGGGTGCGCAGCCCGCAGGACATGCACCGCACCCACAGCATCGTCCCGTGCACCTCGACCACCCGCTCGTCGGACACGCCGCCCCGCTGGTGCAGGCCGTCGATGTTCTGGGTGATGAGCGCGCGCAGCCGCCCGGTGCGCTCCAGGCCGGCCAGGGCGCGGTGGGCGGCGTTGGGCTCGGCGTCCCACACCTGGTGGGCGCGGCGCTGGGCCCAGACCCGGCGCCGGACGTCCACGTCGCCCATGTAGATGGTGATGTCGGACTGGGCCTGGGCGTCGGGGTCGGTGGTCCACACCCCGTTGGGCCCGCGGAAGTCGGGGATCCCCGAGTCGGTGGACACGCCTGCGCCGGTGAGGACCGTGATGCGGTCCGCGGCCTCCAGCAGTTCGGCGGCCCGCTCGAACGCCTGGGGATCGGCGAACGCTGGGGAGTCTGTCGTCATCGCGGCCCTACCTCGATCTTGCGGCGACTTGGTGTCGGCTTTCCCTCTGCTTGACGGAGGGCGGCCCCGTGCACCCCCTGCACACCCTAGCCTCGGAAAGCACACGAAGGCACGCAGGACCGACGCCCCTCCGATGCACACGAGAAGGGCAAAGGGTGCGAAAATCAGCACGATCATGAAGCAGCCGTCCTACATCCTCGTGGTCAACGGGACCAAGGTGCAGCGCCCCGTCTTCCTGCTGGGCGCTCCCCACTCCGGTGTCCCCGAGATCGCCCGCGCCCTTTCCCGCACCCCCGGGTTCCACCTGAGCGCGGGCTCCCCGGGCGTGCTCAACGCCGTGTACGCCGTCGCCCGAAGACCCTCGCTGGCCCTGGAGAAGGCGGCGGGCACGGCCTCCCTGCTGCGCGAGGCGTACGCCGAGTCCTGGCAGCTGACGCCGCTGACCTGCCCGCGCTGCGCGGGCCGGTGGGAGCGGGTGCCCGCCAGCGCCGCCGCCGAGCCGTGCGAGCACAGCGCGCAGGCGACCCGGTACGGGGACGCCAGCCCGGACCTGTTGTTCAGTGCCAAGGCCCTGCACGCGGCCTTCCCCGACGCGCTGTTCGTGCAGATCATCCGGGACGGTCGGGACGTCGTCTCGGAGATGCTGGACGACGAGCGCTCGCTGGCCTGGCTCAAGCCGAGCTTCATGAAGCTGGAGCACGAGTTCCCCAACCACTTCTTCGGGCTGGAGGACTCCTCCGACCTGGAGACGTTCGGGGACGGGTCGGTGGAGGCCAAGTGCGCGATGCGCTGGCGGGGCGCGGTGCGCATGTCTGCCGTGCTGAGCCGCGGCCTGGACTCCGGCCGGCTGCTGACACTGCGCTACGAGGACCTGCACGGCGGCGAGGTGCAGGCCGCCAAGAGGCTGCGGGAGTTCACCGGGGTGCGGGTGTCGGCGACGGAGCTGCTGATCGGGCGCTCCTGGCGGGTGGGGACCTGGCGGGAGCGGCTGTCCCGGGACCAGCACGCGGACGTGGTGGAGGTGGCGGGACTGGAGCTGTCCCGCCTCGGCTACGTGTGACCGGGGCGCCGGCGGCCCGGCACTCCCCCGGCCCGGCTCAGGGCGCCCCGTGGGCGGTGAGCAGCGCGTCGGCGGCGGCCCGGGCGGTGCCGACGGCGTCGGGGACGCCGGTGACGGTCCGGGTGAGGACGGCGCCCTCGTGCAGCATGGTCAGGGTGTCGCCGAGGGCCTCGGGGCCGCGGGCGCCCGACTCGCGGGCGAGGTCGGTGTACAGGGCGCGCAGCCAGCGCTTCTGCTCCCGGGCCACGGCCCGGCCGGGGTGGTCGGGGTCGGCGAGCTCGGCGTAGGCGTTGACCATGGAGCATCCGCGCGGGCCGTCCTCGCCGACCCACTCCTCCAGGGCGTCGAAGGTGGCGGCGACGCGTTCGCGCGCCGTGGCGGCGGGGGCCAGGCGGGCTTCCAGGTGGGCGCGCCAGCGGGCGTCGCGGGCGCGCAGGTAGTGGGCGACCAGGGCGGCCTTGGAGCCGAACCGGTCGTAGACGGTCTTCTTGGTGACCCCGGCGCGTTCGGCGACGAGGTCCATGCCGACCGTGTTGATGCCGCGCGAGTAGAACAGCTCGTCGGCGGCCTCGAGGACCCGGCGGGCGGCCGGGGTGAGGGGGCGGGCGGCGCGGTCGGCCGGATCGGCCCCGGTGGCGGCGGTCATGGCTCCCCCTGGAGGCGGACGGGCCGGGGCGGGCGCTCCCGGCCGGAAGGTCACTACATCGCGAGTATACCGACCGGTGTGTTTACCTAGGGGCGGAGGACACGGACGACGACACCGGAGGTGGAAGGATGCGGCGCTCGCCCGCCCCGGCCCTGCTCGCCGCGGGGCTGGTGGTGATGTGGAGCTCGGGGTTCGTGGGGGCCGAACTCGGCACCCGCCACGCCCCGGCCGAGACCCTGCTGGCCTGGCGGTTCCTGGTGGTCGCCGGGCCGCTGGCCGCCTGGTGCCTGTGGGCCCGCGCGCGCTCGCGGGGCGGACGGACGCGGGCCGCCCGGACCGACACGGGCGGGCCCTCCGGGTCCGGGCCGGAAGGCGAACGGGCCCGGAGCGGACGGATGACCGGGCGGGACGCGGCCGGCCACGCCGCGGTGGGGGCGCTGGCCCAGGCCGGGTACCTGTACGGGGTCTTCGCCGCGGCGGGGGCGGGGGTGGCCGCGGGGACGGTCGCGCTGATCGCGGCGCTGCAACCGCTGGTGGCGACGGCACTGGCGGTGCCGCTGCTCGGGGAGCGGGTCCGACCCCGGCAGGTCGCGGGGCTGGCGTTGGGCCTGGCCGGGGTCGGCCTGGTGGTGGGCGCGGACCTGCGCGCCCCCGGTGCGGCCCCCTGGTGGGGGTACGCGCTGCCGGTCGGGGCGATGCTGTCGCTGGTCGCGGCGACCCTGCTGGAGCGGCGGCTGCGGCCGGGCGGGTCTCCGGCGCAGGCGCTGGCCGTGCAGTGCGGGGTGAGCGCCGTGCTGTTCACGGCCCTGGCGGCGGCGACCGGGACGCTCGCGCCGCCCGCGGACCCCGGGTTCTGGGCGGCCGTGGCCTGGGTGGTGGTGCTGTCGACCGTCGGCGGCTACGGCCTGTACTGGGCCGCCCTGGCCCGGTTCGGGGTCGCCCGGGTGTCGGCGCTGCTGTACCTGACACCGCCGACGACCCTGCTCTGGTCCCTGCTGATGTTCGGCGACCCGGTCGGCGCGGCCGCCCTGGCGGGCCTGGCCGTCTGCGCTGCGGCGGTGGTCCTGGTGACGGCCGCCGGCCCCGGCACGGGGCGCGCGGGCCTCAGGCGGGCGAGCGCTCGCGCAGGTCGCCGGGGTCCTCCGTCCCGGGAGACGCGGTGACGCCCGGCCCGGACGACTCCTCGATGCTCTCCAGCATCTCGCGGGTCTCGTCGTCCTCGTCCAGCTCCGCGGCGTCGCGGACGTCCGGGACGACCGCGGTGCACACGATCTCGACCAGCGCCTCCGGCTCCATGAGCTCGGTCACCCCGACCACCGTCATCGGCGGGTAGTAGCGGCCCATGTGGCGGCGGTACACCGACCCGATGGTGTTGCTGCTGACCCGGTAGGAGCGCATCGCCGTGGTGTAGATGCGCATGTCGACCACGTGCTCGGGCACGGCCCCGGCGGCGCGCAGCGCCTCCACGACGTTGCCGAGCGCGCGGTCGAACTGCTGGACCACGCCGTCCCCGGCCACCACTCCGTCGGAGCGGCGGGCGATCTGGCCGCCGATGTGGACCACCTTGCCCGGTGTCACCACCAGGGCGTGGGAGAACCCCACCGGGTCGGCGAGGGTCAGCGGATTGACGATCTGGTGCGGTGTGGTGTCCACCGGCGGGCCCTTCCGGTCGCGGGGCGGCCCACCGGCCGCGTCCGGGCGGACACCCCACTGGGAGTCGCCCGGGCGGGCGGCTACGATGAGCCCATGTCGATCACTTTCCTGCTGTCCGCGCTCGCCCTCGTCGCGGTGCTCGCGCTGTTCGCCGCCATCTTCGTCGGCGGCTTCGTCTACGTCATGCGCATGAAGCGCCAGGGCACCGAGGCCACCCTGGCCGGCGCGCGCAGGCGCCGCGAGCTGCGGCAGAGCTAGGCCGTACCCGGCGGAACGCTCCCGGCGGCGCGTCCGCCGGAGGTGTCCCGCGAACGCGGGGCGGCGGACGGTCAGTCGCCGTCGAACGCGTCGGGGTCGGGGCCGGTCCTGGCCCCGCGGTCGAGCGCGCCGATGCGGTCCATCTCCTGGTCGGTGAGCTCGAATCCGAAGATGTCGAAGTTGGCGCGGATGCGCTCGGGCGTCGCCGACTTGGGAATGACGACGTTGCCGAGCTGGATGTGCCAGCGCAGCAGCACCTGGGCGGGCGTGCGCTCGTGGGCCTCGGCGATCCCGATGACCGTGTCGTCGGTGACGAGGCGGCCGTGCGCGAGCGGGCTCCACGCCTCGGTGACGATGGAGTGTCGCCGGTCGAACTCGCGCAGCTCCGCCTGGGCCAGCAGCGGGTGCAGCTCGACCTGGTTGACCATGGGCGTGATGCCGCCCTCCTCCATGACCCTCTCCAGGTGCGCGATCTGGAAGTTGGACACTCCGATGGCGCGCGCCCGGCCCTCCGCGTACAGGTGCTCCAGGGCCTTCCAGGTCGGGACGTAGAGGTCCCGCGCGGGCAGCGGCCAGTGGATCAGGTACAGGTCCAGCGTCTCCAGGCCCAGGCGTTCCAGAGTGGCGTCGAAGGCCCGCAGGGTGGCGTCGAAGCCCTGGTCGGGGTTGGCGACCTTGGACGTGACGAACAGGTCGTCGCGGTCGATGCCCGAACGCCGCAGCGCCTCGCCGACACCGCGCTCGTTGCCGTAGGCGGCGG
The DNA here is from genome assembly GCF_018316655.1 of Nocardiopsis changdeensis. GTDB lineage: Bacteria > Actinomycetota > Actinomycetes > Streptosporangiales > Streptosporangiaceae > Nocardiopsis > Nocardiopsis changdeensis. The sequence continues at coordinate 4,788,497 of NZ_CP074133.1, forward strand.
CCGTGTCGATGCTGCGGTAGCCGGTCTCCAGCGCGATGGCGACCACGTCGACGACTTGGTCGTCGGGGACCTGCCACACGCCCAGGCCCAGCTGCGGTATGCGCAGCCCGTTGTTGAGTGTGAGCTCGGGAACCGTCATCGTCCTCATCGCCGTCATCCCCCGTCGGCCCGTAACGCCCTCGCCTCCCGCCGAAGGGCCGTCGGCGGGCCCGCGGCCTCCCCCGGGCCGCACACTTGGCATACTGCCACGGCGGACCGGCCGCGCTCCGGTGGCTGCACCGCCGCCGTACGGGCTTTTTACCCGGGAGGCCGCCGATCGCACCGCCGATCCGGTGGTGCGGACCGCCGAACCGTGACGGCGCGCGGGCCCGACGGTCCGCGGGCGCGCCACCGGGCGGCGGCGCACGGGCACGGTTCCCGGCGGGCGCTCGGCATGACGCGGGGCGCGGCGCGCGGGCAGGACGGTCGCGGGCACGACGGCCGGGCGACGACGAGGTGGGGGGCGGGGATGGGACGGGAGCGGCGGGCCGCGGTGGGCGCGGAGCTGATGCGGGACCGCGCCGCGCTGGTGGAGCGGATCGTGGCCGAGGTGCACGCGGAGGTGCCCGCCTACCGGGCGCTGCACGGGTCGCAGCTGGCCGAGGTGCGGGCGATCACGGCGTGGCTGGTGACCCGGTCCCTGGAGCTGTGGGCGGCCGGGGCGACCCGGCTGGCCGCGGAGGACGTGGAACGGCTGCGCGAGATCGGCCGCAGCCGGGCGGCCGACGGCCGGTCGATCGGCGCCGTGGTGCGGGCGCACCGGGTGGGGTCGGTGGCGGCCGTGCGGGCCGTGGCCGAGTACGCGGGCGACCGGCTCGACACCGCGGACGTGTTCGCTCTGAGCGAACTGTGGATGACCTCCATCGACCAGATCTCCGAGAGCCTGGCCGCCGGGCACGCCGAGACCGCCCGCCGGATGGACGCGGACCTGGAACGGGCGCGGCGCACCTTCCTGGACGACCTGGTCATCGGCCGCCAGGCCTCGCGCGGCGCCATCCGCGACCGGGCGCGCACCCTGGGCATCGCCCCGCCGGACCCGGGGGTGCTGGTGGTGGCCGAACCGGTCGGCGACCGGACCCCGGTGACGGTGTCGGGCGCCCTGGAGCTGGCGGCCCGGATGGAACCCGCGGGCGGCGACCCCCTGGTGACCACCCGCTCGGGGCGGGCGGTGCTGCTGCTGGCGCCCGACGACGCCGGCCGGGCGGCGCGGGCGCTGGACGGCGGACACTGGCGGGGCTGCATCCCGGCGCCGCGGCCGCTGGCGGACGTGTCGGCGGCCTACCGGCTGGCCGACGGCGCCCTGGAGACGGCGCCGCCGCACGCGTTCGGGGCCGGCGGGCTGCTCGGCGAGGCCGACGCCTGTGTGCTGGCGCTGCTCAACGGCGGCCCGGTCGCCCCGGACGCGGTGCGCCGGGCCGTGCTGGGGCCGCTGCTGACCGAGTCGGGCGCGCACCTGCTGGAGACGCTGCGCGCGTACTTCCGGGAGGGCGCGGCGACCGCGGCCGCCGACGCCCTGCACGTCCACGCCCAGACCCTGCGCTACCGGCTGCGCCGGGTGCGGGAGCTGACCGGCCACGACCCGCACCGGCCGTGGTCCCGGTTCGTCCTGGAGACGGCCTGCGCCATCGCCCCCTGACCGGGGGTCAGTCCCCGGTCCGCCCGATGACCTGGTCCCGGTAGGCCTGGAACTCCTCCCAGGACTCCCCGCCTCCCTCGTCGGAGAAGAACTCCCCGTCCGAGCAGTCGAGGGCGCGGCAGTCCAGCAGGCGGGCCATGCGCCGCAGGGGGGTCACCGGGTCCCCGCCGCCGCGGATGTGCAGCATGATGCTCTGGACCGGGTCCTCGGAGCCGATGCCCAGCTCCATCGACCACCCGTCCTCCCTGTCCTCGAGAATGCCCCACGTGGGGTCGGACAGGTTCGTCTCGGGGAAGGCCGTGCGGATCCGGTGCAGGACCTCGGCCGCCGGGCCGATCGGCGGCGGCGGGTCGTCGTCGGACAGGTCGTCCACGGAAACGGCGTCCTCGGGGAAGCGCATCAGCAGTACGTCCCAGCTCACGGGGTCTCCTCTGTTCCGGGGTGGGGCACGGGGAGAACGGTAGCGGACCCGTACGACGGGCAAGCGCTCCCGACCGGCCGGTCACGCGCCCCCGTCCGGAGCGGCACGGCCCCGATCGCGCCCGAGCGCCCGGGCCAGGTCCTCGTGGAACCGTGCGCGGGAGCCCCCGTCCTGCTCCCAGTCGTCCCAGGTGACGATGTCACCGGAGGACAGGTCCAGGGCCCGGCAGTCGAGGAGGTCGGCCAGGTACAGCACGGCGGGCACGCTACCGCCGCCCCGCATGCGCACCATGAGGCTCTCGACCGGGTCCCGGTCGCCGATGACCAGTTCCAGCAGCCATCCGGCGCCCCGGGCTCCCGGTTCCTCCAGGAGGCCCCAGGTGGGGTCGGACAGGTCCACGCCGGGGAAGGCGGTACGCAGGCGGTCCAGGATCCCGGCCGCCGGGCCGATCGGCGGCGGCGCGTCGTCGTCGGTCAGGTCCGCCACCGAGGTGACGTGGTGCGGCAGCCGCATCAGCACGATGTTCCAGCTCATGGAGGGCTCCGGGAGGGGTTGGGGGGCGTGCGGGGCGAGGGTAGCGGACCCGTACGACGGGCGGGTGTCCGGAACCGGCCGCGGGGCGCGGCGTGTGCGCGGGGCGCGGGGTACGCGGGTGGGTAGGAGTCAGGGGTCCCCGCAGACACACCCCGAAAGGCCCCGGTATGTCCGTCTCCCCTCCGCAGCTGCACGGCCCCGCGTTCGAGGCCGACCCGCACCCCGCCTACCGGTGGCTGCGCGAGCACTCCCCCGTCCACCGCGTGGACCTGCCCGGCGGGGCGTGGGCGTGGATCGTCACCCGCTACGACGACGCCAAGGCGGTGCTCGCCGACCCCGACATGCTCAAGAGCCCACACGCGGGGAACGAGGTCTGGCGCAAGGCCGGGCTCGGGCTGCCCTACGACCACCGGCCCTCGCTGATGCTCAGCATGGTCAACGTGGACGCCCCCGACCACACCCGGCTGCGCCGGGCGGCGGGCGCGGCGTTCACCCCGCGGCGGGTGCGGACGCTGGTGGAGCGGGCCGGGCGCGTGACCGCCGGACTGCTGGACCGGATCACCGCCGACGGCTCGGGCGAGGCCGACCTGGTGCGGGACCTGGCCTACCCGCTGCCCATCACGATCATCTGCGACATCCTCGGCGTGCCCGAGGCGGACCGGGCGGAGTTCCACCGCCGGGCCGCGGTGATCGACTCCTCGTCCTACGAGGAGCTGGAGGCGATCGCCGCCACCACCGACTGGTTCGACTCCTACCTGGGCTCCCTGGTGGACGTCCGGCTGGCCGCGCCCTCCGACGACCTGCTGGGCGACCTCGTGGAGGCGCACCGGCGCGGGGAGATGAGCCGCGACGAGGTCACCTCCGCGGCGTTCCTGCTGCTGGTGGCCGGGCACGAGACCACGGTGGCGCTCATCGGCAACCTCTTCCACCTGCTGCTGCGCCACCCCGACCAGCTGGAGCGGCTGCGCGCCGACCGTTCGCTGGTGGGTCCGGCCGTCGAGGAGGCGCTGCGGATGGAGAGCCCCCTGCAGAACGCCACCTGGCGCTTCCCGCGCCGGGCGACCACCGTGGGCGGGGTGGAGCTGGCGGCGGGCGAGCCGGTCCTGGTGTCGCTGCTGGCGGCCGGGCGCGACCCGGCCCGTTACGAGGACCCCGACGCCTTCGTCCCCGAGCGGAACGACTCGCACCTGGGGTTCGGGCACGGCGCGCACTTCTGCATCGGGGCGCAGCTGGCCCGGATGGAGGCGCAGGTGGCGGTGAACGCGGTGCTGGACCGGCTGCCCGGGCTGCGCCTCGCCGACGGCGCCGAGGACCTGCGCTGGTGGCCGAGCATGATCATGCACGGGCTGTTCGCGCTGCCGGTCCGGTTCGACCCGGCCTGACCGGCTCCGGGGCTCCCGCCTCCGGCCCCTGGGGCCCTGCTCCGCGTCCCCCGGGGGGCGGTGGGCACCGGGTGCGGGCGAGGGGGCGGGAGCCGAAGAAGCACCGAAAACTTACTTGTGATTGGTCCGTTATGCGGGCTTCGCGGGGGGTAGGGGGCGGAGACTGGCAGGCGGGGTTCCGACAGGGGCTCCCGTCGCAGGACACGAGTCACATCGACTGGAGGGGGACCAGAGGTGACGACCGCGGAGAACAGGTCAGGGACGGCGTCCAAGTCCAAGGGCAGCCAGCCCTGGCTGCACCAGAAGGGCAAGGAGATCCAGGAGTTCGGCACGGTCCGCCAGCTCCCGGTGGGGCTGTCCTACGACGCGCGCATGTACTCGTGCCAGCGGCTCAACCAGGTGCTGTGCGACACGAGGATCCTGCACGACCTCTACAAGAAGCACCACTGGCTGATGCGCGGCCAGACCTTCTACCAGCTGCACCTGCTCATGGACAAGCACGCGGACGAGCAGCTGGAGCTCATCGACGCCGTCGCCGAGCGGATCCAGACCCTGGGCGGCGTGGCGGTCGGCGACCCCCGGCACGTCGCGGAGATCACCAACATCCCGCGCCCTCCGAACGGTGTCGAGGAGGTCCCGGCGATGCTCTCGCGCCTGCTGGAGGCGCACGAGACCATCCTGGAGGAGGCGCACGACGCGGCGGCCCGGGTGCAGGAGCTGGGCGACGACGGCACCAACGACCTGCTGGTGTCGGACGTCATCCGCAAGAACGAGCTCCAGGCGTGGTTCGTGGCCGAACACCTGGTGGACACCCCGCTGGTGCACTCCTAGAGGACACGGCGCACGGGGCCGGGCGAGCCGCCCGGCCCCTTTTCCGTACTCCCGGGCGAGGGTGGCGTGGGGCGGGGCGGGGGCGCCGTCGCGGGTCCGCCGCGTCGGCGGTGCGACCGCCGCGGGAGCGGCACGGCGCTAGATTGGTGGCCCCGCCACGCCCCAACCCCCCGGAGGACGACGTGCCCCGTATCGGCATCACCGGACACAGCGATCTGGGCGAGGAGACCACCGCCCTGGTGCGGCGGGCCCTGGACCGCGAGCTGGCGGCGTTCGGCGGCGGACCCGAGCTGGTCGGGGTGACCTGCCTGGCCAAGGGGGCCGACCAGGTGTTCGCCGAGTCGGTCTGGGAGGCGCGCGGGACCCTGGAGGTGATCCTGCCGTCGGTCGACTACCGGGAGACCAAGGTCGGGGCGGACGACCTGTACCGGTTCGACGGGCTGCTGATGCGCGCCGCGGCGGTGCGCTTCATGCCGTTCCGCACCGCCGACGAGGAGGCGTACGCGGCGGCCAACACCGCGGTGCTGGCCCGCGTGGAGCGGCTGTTCGCGGTGTGGGACGGCAGGCCCGGAACCGGGAGGGGCGGCACCGCCGACGCGGTGGCCACCGCCCGGCGCCACGGGGTGCCGGTGCACGTGGTCTGGCCCGAGGGCGCCGTCCGCGGGTAGGGCCGGGGCCCGGGGGTCCGCGCGGGATCTCCCGGGCGGCGCGTGGGTGACCAACGACGGCAGCACCCCTGGCAAGAACCTCCGCCAGTGGGTGTCCTGCAAGCCCTGCAACGGCACCGGGAAGGTCGGCAAGTGAGCGGGCAGACCGAGGGTATGACCCTCGACCACACACCCCTCGCCCAGGGCCTCGCCGACGGGCTGCGCGCCCAGGGCACCCCCGACCGGCTCGCCACCGTCTTCGCCCGGGTGCCTCGACACCGGTGCCTGCCCCGTGCCTTCTGGGGTGAGGACCGCGCCTGGTACGACCGGAACACCGACCCCGACGAGTGGCTGCGCGCCGCCTACACCGACCAGCCACTCGTCACCCAGGTCGATGACGGCGCCTCCGGGGGGATGGGAATCCCCTCCTCCTCCAGCAGCGCCCCGAGCATCATGGCGCGGATGCTGGCCGCTGCGGACCTGCGGCCCGGGCAGCAGGTCCTGGAGGTCGGCACCGGAACCGGGTACAACGCGGCGCTCCTCACCGAACTGGTCGGTGCGGACCACGTCACCACGATCGAGGTCGACCAGACCCTGGCCGACACGGCGCGCGCGGCCCTGGCCGCGGCCGGGTACCTGCCCACCGTCCTGCACGGGGACGGCGAGAACCCGACCGTCCCGGCCTCCTCCCAGGACCGGCTCATCGCCACGTGCACGGTGGCCGACGTGCCGTGGCGGTGGCTGGACGTCGTCCGGCCGGGCGGCCGGATCGTCACGCCCTGGTCGCCGTCCCCCGGAGGCCCCGGCGGGGTCCTCGCCGCCCTGGACGTCGACGGCGACCAGGCCCGCGGGCGGTTCGAGGGCAGCCTTGCGTTCATGTGGTCGCGCAGCCAGCGCCGGCCCGCGCGGTCCATGCCGGACCTGGACGCCCGGCCGGACCAGGTGGACCAGGTCACCGGCGATCCGCGCGAGGCGTGGCTGGACGGGGACATGGCGGTGCTGTTGTCCCTGCTCGTGCCCGGCTGGGCGCACGGTCTGGGCTTCGAGCCCGACACCGAGGAGCCGCACGTCCGGGTCGCCTCGACATCCTGCGCGTCATGGATGTGGCTGCACGCAGATGGCCGGGTCGAGTCGGCCGGCAGCCGCCTGCTGTGGGAGGAGTTCGCCGCTGGCCTGTCATGGTGGCGTGCCCAGGGGGCGCCGGACGTCACCGAGTTCGGGCTGACCGTCGACCGACACCGCGGAACCCAGACGGTGTGGCTGCGCTCCCCGGACGCGGCGGTGTGGGCCACGGACCGGCGCCGCGCATAGACCCCGGGCGTCCGGTGACCGCTCCCCCGGGAGTGCAAAACCAGGCCATCCCCGAGCCGCGGCCACTGGAGAGGGGGCACCGGCGGCCCAGCGCAAAAGCTCCCCCGCCTCACCATGCTGGTAGGGCGGGGGAGCTCGACTCTCCGTGACCTACTTGGACAGTCGGCCCTCCCAGCGGCACCACAGGTACGCGGCGACCGGGGGATGAGGGCCTGGAGCAGGACTGCGACGGTGACGGCCTCGCCGGTGGATAGCAGGGCGGTCAGCACGGTGGCAACCACGAGCAGCAGCCCGGCCAGGCTGGCGCCGATAGCGGTCTGGCCCAGGGTGCGGAGCCCGCGCGCGGGGCTGACCGGGTACCTTGCGTGACTGTCTCGACGTAGAGCGGTCCATCCCCGCATGCGCGGGGCTGACCACGAGCATGCCGCGGCCCATGCCCTCGAACGCGGTCCATCCCCGCGTGCGCGGGGCTGACTGGGTGGGCTTCACCCTGTCCGGTGGTCTGCACGGTCCATCCCCGCGTGCGCGGGGCTGACCGATCCCCTCGGGCCACTTTGAAGTATGCGTACGGTCCATCCCCGCGTGCGCGGGGCTGACACGACGATGCTCCGCCACGCCCCGGGCTACCGGGGTCCATCCCCGCGTGCGCGGGGCTGACAGTTAACGACCAGGGAAAACGCGGGGCGTCATCTCCGCGTTACGTGCACTTCGGCACGACCAAGCCACCACCTCCGGACACTGTGGCACGAGAACCGAAGCAGGCTCAAGGCGGGCAGAGGAACAGCACGGTTGCCCGCAAGCAAGTTCCGCATCCCCCTCCCGGGCGTCGCCGTGGAGCGACCGTCACCCGAGACCATCCGGAACGATACGGAGCTTCTCCGCGATGCGGACCAAGGCCTTCTGGTCGGTCGGACTCAACGCATCAAGAACGACGGCGCGCACGGAACGCAGGTGCGTGGGAGCCGCCGCCTCCACGATGTCGAAGCCGTCGTCGGTGAGTTCGGCGAGGGTGTACCGGCCGTCGGACGGGTCCGGCATCCGCACGACCCAGCCCCGCTGTTCACAGCGCTTGACGACGTTGGACAGGCGGGAGAGCGAACCGCTGGCCAGAAAGGCCAACTCCCCCATCCGCAGCTTGCGCTGCGGCGCCTCGGAGAGGTGGCTGAGCACGAGGTACTCGAACAGGGTGAGGCCGTTCTCCTGCCGCAGCGGCGACTCCAGCTTGCCGGGCAGAAGCAGCACAAGGGAGATCAGCCCCGTCCACGCCGCCTTCTCCTGCTCGTCGAGCCATCGCAGTTCGCCGTCCCCGTGCTCGGCCGTGTCGCCCATGAACCTTCCCGTCCTTCCGATGTGATCCGCCATCACTTGACGCTTGAAGTCATCGCTTGCTAGCTTCACTTTACGCGTGAACTCATCAAAGAGGAAACGCACCCCTACGGACAGGAAGATGTGCCATGAGCACCGTCACCTTCGGCGTCACTCCGGGCTTCGGGGAGAAGCTGCACGCAGCCCTCGGCTACAGCGGAGCCGTCCGCGTCGGCGACCGGGTCGAGATCTCCGGCCAGGCCGGGGTGGACGACGACCTGGTCATCCCCGACTCCCTGGAGGACGAGATCGTCCTGGCCTTCGACAATGTGGAGCGCACGCTCGCCACGGTCGGCGCGACCTGGAAGGACGTCATCCACGTGAACTCGTACCACAAGGTCGCGCCGGAGGACCGGGTCATCGGTGAGGACCACAACGCGGTCATGGCCGAGCAGTTCCGCCGCCGGCTCGGCGGCCGCGCGCCGATCTGGACCGAGACCGGCGTCACGGCCCTCGGCCTCGCCGCCATGCGCGTTGAGATCCGCGTGACCGCCATCGTCGGCTCCGGGAACTGAACCGTCGTCTTCGGGGACCGAACGGGGGCCGCCGAAGGCCGGAGCACACTTTTGCGCCGCAGGCGGCCACCCGCAACCGGGTGGCCGCCTGCCGTGTGCCGGAACCAGTGGCAGCTCCCGCCTCGGCGCGGCTGGAGCCATCACCTCCGGGCACTGTGGCACGGGATTCAGCGCGGGCTCAAAGCAAGCCGTAGAAACCGGCGCGGCCAGAGCGAGCAGACATGCGCGAGGCCCACCGCCCCCCCCCCCGCCAGAGCCCACCGGGCACCATCCGCCCAGGGGCAGACGCTCCAGCCAGCGACTCCCCTTCCCGACCGCCCCTCACTCCCCCGGGTCGCCCACCTTTCGAACACGGGTGTCCGCCGCGTCCAGCGGGGTGCCGTCGGCAGCAGCGGGAGCGACCGGGGGGACCGGCGCGCCCGTGGCGAGGACGAGCAGCTCCGAGCGCTCCTCCCCCGGCTCGAAGGCGTGGCGCTCCCCCCACTGGCGCAGGGCCACGACCACGGTGAACAGGTCCCGCCCCTTGTCGGTGAGGACGTACTCGTTGCGCGTGCCGCGCTCGTTGGGCCGCTGCTCCATGACCCCGACGGCGATGAGCGCGCGCAGGCGGTCGCTGAGGATGTTCCGGGCGATCCCGAGGCCGCGCCGGAAGTCGTTGAACCTGCGGACCCCGTCGAAGGCGTCGCGGACGATCAGCAGCGACCAGCGGTCCCCGAGGAGGTCGAGGGTCCGGGCGACCGGACAGTGCGGGTCGGTCCATTCCGGGTCCGTCATGCAGCCCCACCTTTCGGTTGCACTTCGCAACCATTTAGCCATAGCCTCTGATTGGTTTCAAACTACTACCTAAATCCGTCGAGGGTGGGCGAATGACCGAGTGCGCGGCCCCCGGGGCCGGACCGAAGGCCGTGACCGGAGCAGTGCGGGGGCTGCTCGCGGTGCTGTGCGCCGTGGCCGTGGCGAACGTCTACTACGCCCAGCCCCTGGTGGAGCGGATCGGGGCCGACCTGGGGATCCCCGAGGCCGGAACGGGGGCGGTGGTGGCCGCGGCCCAGGCCGGGTACCTGGTGGGGCTGGTGCTGCTGGTGCCGCTGGGCGATCTGGTGGACCGCAGGGCGCTCATCGCGGTCCAGCTCGCGGCGGTCGCGGCCGGGTGCGCACTGGTGGCCCTGGCCACCGGGAGCACCGTACTGCTGGCGGGGATGGCCGTGGTCGGCCTGTTCTCGGTGGTGGTGCAGGTGGCCGTGGCGCATGTGGCGGCGGTGAGCGGGCCCGCCGAGCGCGGCCGCAACATGGGCACGGTGACCGGCGGTGTGGTGGTCGGCGTCATCCTGGCCCGGACGGTGTCCGGGACGGTCGCCGACCTGGCCGACTGGCGGTGGGTGTACGCCGGTTCGGCGGTGCTGGTGACGGCGCTGGCCGCGGCCGTCGTGGCCCTGCCGCCCGCGCGGCGGGCCTGCGGGCGCGGCCCGGCGGTCGGCTACACGCGGGCGGTGGCCTCGGTGTTCACCCTGACCGCGACCGACCGGGTGTTCCGGGTCCGGGCGCTGGTCTGCCTGTTCCTGTTCGCGTCGTTCGGAGTGCTGTGGAGCGGGATGGCGCTGCCGCTGGGCGCCGGGCCCTGGCACCTGTCGACGACGCAGATCGGCCTGTTCGGGCTGGTGGGGGCGGCGGGCGCGCTGGGCGCCGCCCGGGCCGGGCGGTGGGCCGACCGGGGGCTGGGCGGGGCCGTCACCACGGGCTCGCTGGCGGCCGCGGTGGCGGCGTGGCCGCTCATCGGGCAGGCCGGGAACTCGCTGGTGTGGTTCGCGGCGGGAGTGGTGGTGCTGGACTTCGCGGTGCAGGCCGTGCACGTGACGAGCCAGGACCGCATCGTCGCGGCCGATCCGGGGTCGAGCGGCCGGACCATCGGCGCGTACATGGTGTTCTACTCGTCGGGCAGCGCGCTGGGCGCGGTCACCGCCGCCTGGGTGTACGCGCAGGCGGGGTGGGGCGCCGTCAGCGTGCTGGGCGCGGCGTACGCCGGGGCCGCGCTGGCGGTGTGGCTCGCGGACCGGCGTGCGGGGGCGTGAGCGGCACCGGGGCCCGGCCGGGCCCCGGCGCCCGCGGCTCAGGCCGGAACGGGCCTTCGGGCCCCCGTGACCAGGGGCAGCACCTCCGCTCCCACGCGCCGCGCCTCCTCCAGGTGGGGCACCCCCGCGAGGATGAACGCGTCCACGCCCAGCGCGATCAGCTCGTCGATCCGCTCGGCGACCTGGGCGTAACTCCCCACCAGGCCGAACGCCGGCCCGCCCCGCAGCAGGCTGAAGCCGCCCCACACGTTCGGCTCCACCTCCAGGTCCCGGTACCCCGACACCGGCCCGTCGATGAACGACAGGCTCCGCGCCGCCCCCACCGAGTCCCCCGTCCGCCACTGGGCGAGCGCCGCCGGGTCGGCCGACTCGAACCCGGTCCGCACCACGTCCCACGCCGCCTTCTCGGTCCGGCGCGCGACCACGTCCACCCGGACCGCGAAGCGGGGCGTGCGCCCCAGCGCGGCGCTGTGCTCGCGCACCGCCGCGAACTTCCGCGCCAGGGCCGCGGTCGGCTCCATCCAGGACAGGTAGTGGTCGGCGTGCCGGCCGGCCGCGTCGATCGCCGCCGCGGAGGAGCCGGAGAAGTAGATCTCCGGCAGGTCCTGCGCCGCCAGCGCGTCCGGCAGCGCCCCGTTCTCGACCCGGTGGAAACGCCCGTCGAAGGTGTACGGCCGCTCCTTCCACACCCCCTTGTGGACGTGCAGGAACTCCGAGGTCCGCGCGTACCGGTCGTCGTGGGCGACCTCGTCGC